>NZ_JAPEMA010000001.1:0-4800000 GCF_026343185.1 Streptomyces sp. NBC_00091
GCCGAGGTGTTGGTTGGCGTTCGACCCGGCGGAGTTGTCTCAGCTGTGGGCTGTGGTGTCTATGGGTGGTGGGTTTGGAGGCGGCGTCGTACGTCTTCGGGTTTGATGTCGTTGAGCCAGGAGCCGAGGCCGGCTGCCATGACCAGGGGGTCGATGCCGAAGAGCTGGCCGATGTGGTGCATGTCGCGGAGGCTGTACTTGATCTGGCCGTCTTGTCGCTTGCCGCAGCGCGGCCCGTACGTCGGCCCGCACTCCCGTGCGCAGCGTGCTGTCCAGGGCGTTGAACGGCTCGTCGAGCAGCACCAGTTGCGGCCGCGGGGCCGGTGCCCGGGCCAGGGCGACGCGCTGCTGCTGGCCGCCGGACAGCTCGTGCGGCATCCGGTCTCTCTGTAACCGGCCAGCCCCACCAGCTCCAGCATCTCCTCGACGCGCGGGCGCCGCGCCGCACGGTCGAGGCCGGTCAGCCCGAAAGCGACGTTGCTGGCCACGCTCAAGTGCGGGAAGAGCGCTCCCTCCTGGGGCACGATGCCGATGCGGCGGCGCTCGGGCGGCAGGTGGACGCCGGGGCCGCTGAGGGTCCGGCCGCCGATCGTCACGGTGCCCGCGTCGGCGCGCAGGAAGCCCGCGATGATCCGCAGCAGCGTGGTCTTGCCGCAGCCCGAGGGGCCGAGGACGGCCGCCAGCGCGCCGCCGGGCACCGTGAGGCCGAGCCCGTCGAGGACCGCGGCGCCGGGATCGTAGGCCTTGGCCAGACCGGTGATCTGCAGGTCGGTCATGTGCGGTGCCTTCCGAGGAGGTAGGACGGTACAGCGGCCAGCAGGATCAGCGCGGCGGCGTACGCCGCGGCGGCGGCGAAGGATCCGCTGCCGGTCTCCGTCCACGGGCGGGTGGCGAGGGTTTCCATGCCGGTGGGCCGCAGCAGGGTGGCGGGCAAGTTCCTTCATGCACACCACGAAGGTCAGCGCGGCTCCGGCGGCGACGCCGGGCGCGGCCGGCGGGACGGTGACCTCGCGCAGCAGGCGCAGCGGGGAGCGGCCCAGCGAGCGGGCCACGTTCCCCAGTACGGGCGGGGACTGGAGGACGGCCGCGCGGGTGGCGGCCACGGCGACGGGCAGGAAGAGCACGGCGTAGGAGCAGACCAGCAGCGGGAGTTCCTGGTGCAGCGGTTCGGCGTAGCGGACCGCGAAGAACACCAGGGACAGCGCGACGGTGATGCCCGGCAGGGAGTGCCCCGCGTAGGCGGACTGATCCAGCAGGCGGGCGGCGCGGCCGCGGTGGCGGGCAGGGCCAGCAGGGTGGTGAGCGCGGCGCCCGCGGCGGCGATGCCCAGGGTGGTGCCGGCGGTGTCGAGGAGCCGGGAGGGGTCCGAGGTCGCGGAGTTGCCGACGGCGAACCAGTAGCCGAGCGTGGCCAGCGGGGTCAGGACGGCGATCGCCGTGACCGTGGCGCACCAGGCCAGCGCGGGCCACCGCCATCGGCCCAGCGGTACCGGGAGCGTGGGGCGGGCGGTTCCACCGCCGGTACACGCGCTAGCGAGGAGACCCCAGCCGGCTGCTCCCGCGGGGCAGTCGGGCCCTGGTCAGATCGTGACCGGGCCGTGGGCGGTGGCGAACTCGACCGAGACCAGGCCCGGTTCCTCATCCTCGACCCAGGTGACGTCGATCTGGTCGAGGGGGTGGTCGGCCGGTTCGCCGAGGAATTCGGCGATGGAGGCGGCGTCGCCGGCGATGGAGACCCCGTGGATGGTGGTGGAGGTGCGCGGGTCGGCGCTCGGGCGCTCCTCGATGGGGACCAACCACTGAAGGAAGTAGGGCAGTTGCGGGTCCTCCAGCAGTTCCAGCAGGCCGATCTGCTTCCACCTCAGGTCGAACCCGTCGGGGCGGACACGGTGGCCCTCGGCCGAGGTGCGGCCGAGGCGGGCCTCGACCGGGGCGATGTCGTCGACGGAGACCACCCAACCGAGCCAGCCGCCGCCCTCGGCGGCGCGGCGCGCGACCGCTTGGCCGAAGGGTGCGCGGTCGGCGGCGGGGTGGTCGAGTGTGGTGACGACCTCGACGTAGGTGTCGCCGCTCAGCGGGAGAATAAAATTGCGGGTACCGAATCGCGGGTGCACGCCCCCGTCGACGAACCCGGCGCCGAGGGCCGATCCGATCCACTGGACGGTCGAGACGAAGCTGTCGCGGGCCACCGCATAGGACACGTGATCAAGTCGCACCGTGCCATCATCACCCGCCAACCCGTACAAATCCCGACGCCACGCCCGCCGCCCCGGCCGTGTCCGCCGTGGATTCAGCCGTGGAGCGGATCGATCATCGTCATCCGGCGGGGGGAGGCCGGTAGAAGCCAGGCAGCAGCGCTGCCGCCTCGTCGAGGCCCACGACCCGCTCGATCAGCCGCTGCGGGGCGAGCGCTGCTGCCACAGGATTTGGATCCGGCATGCAGCACCATGCGCACCGCACCTCCAAGAGACAGGCCCTAGACCTGTTCGGTGGCCTCCACGAAGGTGCCGCCGAGGATGGTCTCCAGCTGGACAACCGCAGGCCAGGGCTTCTCGAAGTTCACCACGCTGAACAGGCCGAGCAGCCCAGGGTGCGCTGACGCGGACATCGGCATGACCTGGATGGTGATGTTGGTCCGTAAAGCAGGTGTTCCAGCTGGTCGAGCATGATGGAGCCGCGGACCTCCTGCCGAAGCTCGGTTTGGTGAATGACCGCGCGCAGCTTGAGGAAGCTCTGTCCGTACGGGACAGGATGGCCTGACGGGCCATGCGTACATCGACCAGGACCTGAGCATCCTGGGGAGTTTTGGGTGGCAGCATGCCCGCAGGGTCGGGCGGATCCCCGGCCCGCGTTACGGTTACGCGTGGGAGACGTCGCGCAGGACCGCGAACACGCGGTTCTCGCCAGCAGCTTCTCGGTGCGGCATACCACCAGCCGTCCACACCCCGCGCACGGCGGGCGGGAGCTCCTCCCCTCGGTCGGTGAGCCCGGTCCAGAACGCTATATCGGTCCTGCGCTCCGTGCCGGCCGGGACAGTTCCGTCTCGGGGTCGGGAGTCCCGGGCTGGTAGCAGCCCTCACAGATCAGCAGGAGGCGCGCCTCCCAGGCCCTTCTGCGTCGGGGCCGGCTGAATCCCGTGACCAGGTAGCCCACCCCGGTCTACTCCCGGTCGCACATCGGCAAACACAAGAACCCTCACGTGCAGCCATAACCCCCGTCGACAAGAAGACCTACACGCCTAACCGCAACGGGAGCGCGGTCTACGGCGAGTGGGTGAGCCGCTTCGACGGGCAGCTTGGGGGCGAATTCTTCGAGGTGCGTGGCGGCAACCGTGCACGAAATCCGGATGAACGACTGCGGTTCGAGCGGGCGGCCGTTGACGGTGGTGAAGAGGTGGCCGCTGTCGGGGCTAGCGCCAGCTCGGTGGGGGAGGTATTCGTCGATGACGTGGACGGCGTCGTGGTGGATGGGGCTGGAGGCAGGTGGCTCTGCCACACCACCGCGCCCGTGACCGCACGATGGCCGCTCGGCCCGGTCTGCACCCCCTGCTACCGGAACGCACGCAGCCACCCCATGCCCTGCCTGCTCTGCGAGCGGACCCGGGTGCTGATCGGCCGCGTCGACCTGCGCCGGGTCTGCGGGCCCTGCGCCGGCGTCCCCGACCCCTACGCCTGCGAACGCTGCGCCGGACCGCGCTCCTACAAGGTCGGCCGACTCTGCGACCGCTGCGCCGTCGCCGACCACCTGCAGGACCTGTTCACCGACGTGCCCGAAGCGGCGGGCACCGGGCCGCTCGCGGCGATGCGGGCGGCGCTGGCCCAGGCCTCGGATGCGGGAACGGTCCTGAACTGGCTGCGCGGTTCCCGCTCCGCCCGCCTCCTGCACGACCTCATGACCACAGGCCGCCCGCTCTCCCACACCGACCTCGACGCCACGATCGACGGCCGATCCACGGCGATGACCGCCGAGTATCTGCGCGGCCTGCTGACCGCCTACCAGGTCCTGGAGCCCCGGGACGAACTCGCGGTGCGGATCGTCCGGCACCGCCGAACTCCTCACCACGACCGCCGGGCACGGCCTGACCATCGCCACCCTCGACCAAGGTCGCCTCGACGCCTGGCTCGCGGCCAACCCAGGAACCCGCTACGAAGTCCGCGACTTCGTAGTCTGGGCCCACCGCCGCCACCACGCCCGCGACCTCCTCGTGCCGCACCGCCCGAAGGCCGACCCGGTCGGCCTGGACGAGGACTCCCACTGGGACCTCCTCCACCAGTGCCTCACCGACACCCGCCTCGACCTCGACGTCCGGGCCGCCGGCGGGATCCTCCTGCTGTTCGGCCAGCACCTCACCCGGATCGCAACACTGCCCACCACCGCCTTGACCACCCACGACGGGACGGCGTTCCTCACCCTGGGCCGGACCCCGATCCCGCTGCCCACCACCCTGGCCGACATCCTCACCACCCTCGCCGACCGCCCCGCTCCCCAGGGCTGGGCCGCGAACACCAGCGCAGGATGGCTGTTCCCCGGCCACCTGCCCGGCGCCCATATCTCCGCCGCCGCCCTCAGCCGACGCCTGGCTGCCCATCACATCCCCAACCGGCCCACCCGGACCACTGCGCTGGTGGCCCTCGCGTGCGACCTCCCGCCCGCGGTCCTCGGCCCGATGCTAGGCCTCCACCCGATCACGGCCGTCCAGTGGCGTCGTCGCGCCGCCACAGACTGGACTGCCTATCTCCAAGCACGCCAGCGCGCCCTTACCGACGGGCCTCCACACCCCGTGCACTGATCCGGTCGTCAGGGAAGCCCGCCGGGCCGTGCCAGCTTTGCTACCCCCGTCGGGCCGATCCGGCAGATCTACACTGAGCTGCGAGAACGCTACGGGGGAGCAGGGTCATGGGCGTAGGTACGGGTACGAGCAATGCGGTGGACGGCGAGTGCGCCGTGACCTCCGCGGTCCGGGCTGGAGACACCGACTTGGTGAGGACCCTTCTCCGGGAGAATAGCGACCCCGATTACCTGGACGCCGCGTTCTGCCTGGCCGTCCGGATGCACGCCGGGCACATCGCCCAACTGCTGCTCCAGTACGGTGCGGACTCCGGCCAGAGCAGGCCCGAGGACCTCATCCCCTTGAGCGAGGGGGTCGACTCGGGTTCGCCCGCTCTGTTTGAGGCGCTCCTGGGCCACGAGATCCGGGGCAGATATCCCGAGACCGAGCTCCTGGAGGCGCGGGACCTCGCACGCCGCTGGCACGAGACGGGGGCCGAGGCCGAACTGCGACGCCGTACAGGATCCCGGGATGCCATCGTCCGTACGCAGGTTCAAGACGACGAGTACGACAGCGTCGACGAGTTCACCCTTGGTGGCATGACCGTGCGAGACGGCCATGGGGCGATCCTCACGTTTGCCGAGGAACTGCTCGGGGTCCGGACCTCGTTCGAGGAGCTGATGGACCGCGCGTTGGCCCACGCCGACCAGGAGAACCACTCGACATGGAACAGTGTCACCATCCTGTTGGGCGGCCGACGCGATGAGGCGACCTGGACAGCTGCCGCAGCGCTGCGGACGGACCCGGACCCGTCCCGCCGATTGTTCGGTGCCGAGGTGCTCCGGCTGACCCATCTGTTCGACGACAGCGACGAGGACGCGTTCGCTGGTCCCGCTCTGGACATGTTCACCGACTGGTCGGCCGAGGAGACGGACCTCGCCGTGCTCACCGAGGTGCTGGTCGCTCTTGGTGAACACATCGACCCCCGCGCGGAGGCGGCTCTTCTGCCTCATGCCGGCCATCCCGATGCCCGAGTACGGCGTGCGGTGGCGCAGGGATTCAGCGAGTGGTCGTCGCCGCCGGCCTTGTCTGGCGACGCTCGCAAGGCACTGCTGCGGCTGATAGCCGATCCGGACGCCGTGGTTCGGAAGACTGCCTGCTGCACGGTTGCCGGGGCCAGGGACAACGATCCCGTCCTCGCCGATGCCATGGCCGCTGTGCTGGGCGACGCGGACCGCCTGGTCCAGCTAGCCGCCGTCTACGGACTCGCCCTCCACAACGACGAACGGTGCGTGGAAGCAGCACGCCTTCTCGGCCCGCCGCAGCGCGGTTCCCTGGAAGAGGAGGGCTACCTCGAGGCGGCGTGGCGCTACGAGTGGCGTCGCGACCACCCCTGACGCCCCCTGCCTTGGCCTATCAGGTGCTCCGGAGCTGGAATACCGCACGGTTCGAATGACGCTCCCCGCCAGCTGGTGGCTACGGCTGGACCACCGAGCGGCGCCGCAAGTACGCCAACGACATCAGCAGCGACGTCACCCTCGTCGGCGTCACCGCCCGCTCCAACCGGCAGAAGAGCGACCAGGACCCGGCGACGTGGATGCCGGCCCCGGCGGTGCACTGCCGGTACATCGGGGAGTGGTGGCCACGAAGCACCGGTGGGCGCTGGCCGTGGACCAGGCCGAGCGGGAGGCGCTGCTGCGGTACGCGGCGAACTGCCCGAACGCGGTGCTGGCCTTCGAGCGGGCGTCCTGACCGCCGGCTCTCGTACGGTCCCGGCGCGGGCCGCCACCACACCGGTGGCGGCCCGCGCTGTCGAGTGTCCGGAGCCGGCCTCGGGGTCCCCCGCAGCGGTGAATTTTCCCCTCGCGTACGCGAGTACGGGATCCGGCTGTGCGCCCCCAACTCGTTCACAACCAGGGCTGACTCACTGCTGCTCCTCCTGGTTACCGGAAGGATGAACCAACCAATCAGCGCCCGCCGCCCGCAAGACCGCCTCGGTCAGGGGTCGGCGAGCATGGCGTGAGTGCCGATCCGCCGCCACACGATGTGGCGGGCCCCGCACCGCAGCTCCCAGCCGTACGACCACGTCGTGCGCCCGTCCGGCGCTCAGGTGAGTAGGTAGACCCCGGGGGTGAGCCGAACGCCCTTCACTGGTGGAGGCCGGCGCGGAAGCAGCCGGTGCGCAGGTCGTCGACGAAGGCCGACACGGTCTGGCGGAAACGGCGGCGCTGCGCTGGGGTCAGGCGGTCCAGGCCGGCGGTGAAGCGGGGCAGGGCCTCGTACGTGGGCACGGTGAACTCCTCCAGGAAGCACGAAGCCCCCGGCCGGTGACCGGGGACGAGGGTGGCTGTTCGTGTTGAAGGGCGTCGGTGACGTGGTCTGCTCAGCGGCGTCGGTTGGTTGGGGCTGTCGTGCGCTGGTGTGCGTTCGATGACGCTCGATTGGGTTGGAGTGGGATTCCGGGGTGGGTGGGGCTCCGGTGGCCGGGGCGCAGCATTCGCACGTCCGCCTCAGTTCTCGTAGCGGGCGCGCATCGCGTCCCAGAACTGCTGGGGCCGGGTGGCCTCGCAGTCGTCGCAGCGGTACCCCTCGAACCAGACGCGGGCCGGGCCGTCCTGCTGGCCGGACTCGCGGGAGCGGCCGAACTGGGGGCGGAGCAGCCGAGAGCGCAGCGGGCAGGAGTCTGCGTAGATCACTTCGTTCGACATGCGGTGGACTGTGCGCACGCGCACGGGATACCGTCTCGGGCTGCCGCGGCGGTCCGCCTGGCGGGCGCCGGGGGCAAAGAGTTGGTGATGGCTTCCCGCCCGGCGGGACGGAGGCCGGATCGCGCTTTCTCGCAGGTCACGGGCGAGGTTCCATGGCTCGGTGATCAGCGAAGCTAAGGTTCGTCCGGGGAGCGGGTGGCGCTATCTCTTCCGCGGTGTGATGGTCGGTGACGGCCAGCGACCGGCGGGTAGGCCGCTGCGCGCCGCCCAGGACGAGGCCGGGGTCCCGCCCGGCGTCTGGAAGGGACGGGGCCTTGCCGCGGTCGGCCTCACGGCCGGGGATGTGGTGACCGAGCGGCAGGCCGAACTCCTCCTCGGGGAAGGCCGGCACCCGGGCGCCGACCGGATCGAGCGCGAGCGCCTGGAGGCGGGCGACACCCCGGCGAAGGCGCGGCGGGTGACGGTGCTGGGCAGGCCGATCGAGCACAACCAGTCGCCCGAGACCGAGAAGGCGAAAGAGCGGACGCCTTGGCTGGCGATGGACTTGGTGTTCCGGGCCCCGTCGACGGCACACATCGCGTGGGCGCTCGGGGACGACGAGACCCGCCTGGTGCTGGAGCTGTGCCAGGACATCGCCCGGGACAAGACGCTGGCGTGGCTCGAGGACGCGGTCGCACAGATCCGCTGGAAGAGCGGCGGCAAGCAGCGCAAGCCGATCCGGGACGGGCTGATCGTCGCGGTGTTCCGGCACTACGAGTCCCGGGCGGCCGAGTCGAAACCGCTCCTGCACGACCACGCGGTCGTGTCGATCCGCGCCCGGCGGCCGGACGCAGCAGGTACGTGGGGCAATCTGTCGGCCGACTCGATGCTGGCCAACATCGTCTCGGCCGACACCCTCTACACCCTCTACTTCATGGAGGAGGTCTCGGCCCGGCTCGGGTGGGCGTGGGAGCCGCGCGAGGTGACGCCCGGCCGCCGCCCGGTCATGGAGATCGCCGGGATCGACCAGCGGCTCATCGGCTGGCAGTCCACCCGCCGCCAGCAGATCGAGGACGCCCTCCCCGTCCTGGTGGCCAAGTACGAGGAGCGGCAGGGGCATGCGCCGGGGGAGCGGGCCGCCTACGCGTTGGCCTGCCAGGCCGCCGACCGGACCCGCTCGCCCAAGCGCAAGGAGCTGCGCTCGCTGGCCGAGCTGCGTGCCGTCTGGCGGGATTCGGCGACCCGGGCGTACGGAGCCGACGTCGTCGCCGGGCTGGCGGCGCCTGCCCGAGCAGCGGCAGCGGCGATATGGGCGCGGGTGCGCCCGGTCGTCGACGTCGCCCTGGCGGCCGTCAACGTCGCCGCCGTGGTGTCCGTGATGCGCGGCGGGTTCAAGCGCCACCACCTCCTCGCTGAAGCCCGCCGCCACCTCTCCTACGTCCTGCGCGGGCGACCCCACCAGCCCGGCCTGGACGAGGAGATAGTCCAGGCGGCCATCGACGGCTACACCCGCCCGGCCAGCCGGCGGATGATGACCGCCGACCTCCGCGCCCTGTGCCCGCACGACATCGGGGACCAGGCCGTGCTGCGCGCGCTGACCCGGAAGCGGTCCGCTTCTCCGTACGAGCAGGCCCGGCTCGCCGCCGGGGCGCTGACCGCCCGCGTCCACGCGCTACGCCGCGCGGACCGCCTGAACTTCCGGGCCCGGCCGCACACCGTCGCCGTGCCGACCACCCAGAGCCCACGCCCGAGCCTGCGCCCGGGGCGGAGGGCCGGCCGGGACCTTGAGCCGATGACGGACGTCGCCGCGGTGGAGCAGACCAGCCGGACGCTGGAGGCCGCAGCCGCCGAGATGGCCGCCCGGCTCCAGGCCGGCATCCGGGAACGAGCCGCCGCCCGCCGCAGCTCCCCCAAGCCCGCGACGGCCCTGCCGCCGAGCGCCCAGCAGCCTGTCCATCCCGCGCCGGGCCGGACCACACCCACCGGAGGAATCGCATGACCACCACGCCGCCCGCGGACCCGAGGATCGAAGCCGTCGCCGCCCGGCTGAAGGCAGCTTCCCAGGGACGCGCCGAGGCGTACGCGCCGCCGACGGACTGGCAGCCGATCTGGAAGCGGCCCCGGAAGCCGAAGACGGTCAAGGCGAAGAAGGCGGAGTTGGCCAAGCAGCGCAAGCGACTCAAGGCGGCCGGGATACGCCGGTTCTACGGCGCCCAGGCGCGCCGGCCCCGGCTCCGGCAGAACCGCATCGGCAGCGCCGCCGCCCGCCGCGACGCGCGCGCCCTGTTCCGGATGCGGCACTCGAACGCCTGGCTGTGGTGACGACGCAGGGCATCGTCCACCGAGTGGACCGCCCGATGCCGACACCGGGTGGAGCCCATCAAGTGGGCTCCACCGGGTGGAGTCCACTGCGGTACGCACCGATTGACGGTGGGCTCCACTCTCGGGCGCACCACGATGTCCCGTACCGCACCGGGTGCGCCCCATCCGACGATGCGCGGCGCTCTCGCCCGCACCCGGTGCGCCGCACCTGATGTGCACTCCCGCCCAGCACGGGCCACCCCCTTGACCAGGTTCGGTCGACCCCCTTGACCAGGTTCTCCACCGGCACGTTTCTCCTTGACACAGCAGGTTCCGGTCGCCGATCAGGGCCTGGTCAAGGGGGTGTGTGATAGGGCCCGCCGACGTGGCCGGGCACCTGGTGCGGCCGCAGGGTGGTGCGCATCATGGCCCCGGTGCGGTGCGGTGCGGTGCGGTGCGGTGCGGTGCGGTGCGGTGCTCGGCGGTGGAGGCCACCCGATGGGCGCGGGTGCGCACCACCGCCGTCCCCGGTGCGCACTACATGATGGACAGGCGCACCGGGTGGGCACCGGCCGGTGCGGGGTGGGCATCGAGGGCCTGGCCCACTCCCACCGCCTCCAGCTGGCGCAGGACATCGGCGACGTCCTCGTGGTCTTCGGTCAGGACGTGGAACACGAACTCAATGACGGCGTGGGCGATGCCCTCCGCCGCCCCGGGGCCGGCCTGCTCCCAGACACGCAGGGATTGCACCAGGACGCGCCCGACCGCTTCCAGGGCGAAGGCCGCGTCGCACGGCTCATCGCCCAGAGGCCCGGCCAGGGAGGTGACGGGGACGACGATCCGCTCGAGGACGTCGACGAGCAGCTCGGCCATCCGCGGCTCGGCGCCGGCGAACTCGGCGGCGGCTTCGAACTCAACGGCCTGGATGGCCCGGAGGTAGCTGAACGCGCTGATCGCCGCGGCCGGGGTCATCGGGGCGAGCAGCAGGGTGGTGATCTCGGGCATGACGGCTCCTCCTGTACGGGCCACCGCGCGGATCACGGCGGCCACGAACCGATGCTCGAACGAGGGCCCTGTGGACAGAGTCCGGAGCCGAGAGGAGGAGAACTCTCCCTCTCCGGGTTGATCACGATGCGATCACGGCGGAGAGGTTTTCCGAGGGCGGCGTCACACCCGGGCCGAAAAACCTACCTGTAGCAGGTGAATGGCGGGATAGGCCCGCCCTCACCCCTCCAGGAGCACCTGTGGCGAGCACCGCCGACGAGGCTGAACAGACCCCCGAACAGGCCCCGAAGACCCCCTCCGTAGACCCCTCAATCACCCCCTCCGCGCCCCGTCCCGCCAAGCCGGGCATATCCGCAGGTCAGACCGGGCGGGCAAGGGGTCGTCGAAGGTCCGACAACCCTCATGTACTCAGGAAGCCAAAGCACAGGAGGACTTCGACCGGCCCCGGACGGCGGCGGCCTGCGCCCGCTGCGCGACCCGGTCGCGGCCGGGCTCGGTGACGAGGAGGGGACGGAGGACTGACGGGGTGGCTGTGGAGCATCCCGGCCAGGAGGAGGAACGCGTCACCGTTGACCTGGCGGACGCCAGGTCAAGGACCGCGACCGGCGTCCATTCAAGCCATGAGTAGGCGGAGGCCGAGATCTGCCGCGTCGAGGTCGGCGAGGTCGCTGTTGCGCTCGGCCCACCGGCCGGAGTCGAGGTCGTCGCCGAGGCTTCGTACCGCCCGCTGTTCGGCCTGCGGACCGACTCTCGTCCATACCGACATCGCGCGGCGCACGTGATCCTCCAGGTACGCCTCCGGTCGGCGCCAGTACGCCTCGAACAGGCCGTCGGCGCAGTCCCACGGGATGGGCACCGGCTGGGCGCTGGCGCCGATCGCGTCGGCCATCCCGGCAAGCGAGGGAAATCCTGCGAGGACGCCGGCGAACTCGGGCAGGTAGTCGCGGGTAAGCCAGAACCGGTCCTGCCATCCGGGCTCGTCGGTATCGAACGTGAGCACCACCACACGGCGGGCCACGCGCCGCATCTCGCGCAGCCCCGCTATCGGGTCCCCCCAGTGGTGGACGGTGGAGACGGCCATCGCAACGTCGAAGGAGTGGTCCTCGAACGGCAGGCTCTCCGCGGCGGCGGCCACGCACGGAGCCGAGCCGGCAGGCCGCTGCCCCCGCATGACCGCCGACGGCTCCACCGCGGTCACGTCACGATCAGCAGGCTCGTAGGAGCCGGTGCCGGCACCGACGTTCAGCACCGTCTGCGCGTCCCCGAGCGCGTCCCGGATCTGCGCGGCGATCCGCGGATCGGTACGCCGTGTCGCGGTGTAGGCGCCGCCGATCTTGTCGTACAGCTGTGCACCGAGCATCTCCAGTTGCTCCTCCGGTGTCACCTTCAGTCCCTTCGCCCGTGCCTCGAGTTCCCTGTCGATGGACGCCACCATGGCGTCAGCGCGATCACGCCGCTCCAGCAGCAGGCCGCGCAGTCGGCGCAGGTGCGCGACCGCGTCGGTGGACGAGTCGCCGACCAGTTCCGCAACCTCCCGCAGCCCGAAGCCCAGCCGCCGATAGGCCAGCACCTCCCTCAGCCGCTCCACGTCGCCCGCCGAATAGGCCCGGTACCCGGCCGCGGTCCGCGCCGACGGCCGAACGAGCCCGATCTCGTCATAGTGATGCAGCGTGCGGACGCTCACGTCGGCCAGCTCGGCCACGCGCCCCACGGTCCAGTGATCTTCCACGGCAGCGACTATGCAGCCTGACGCCACGTGAGGGTCAAGGGCCTCACTCACAGCAGCAAGAGCCGAAGGCGAAGCAGCGGTCCGAGGCGACTCCTGTGGTCGGTCGCACTTCGCCGAAGGGTTGTCCCGCACCTGCTGGTCGTCACTGGGGAGCGACGCACAGGTCCCGGATGTACCAGTCGAACCGTGTGTCGTCCTTGCTGTGCGGCTGCTTGCCGGGGGTGAATCCTGCCCGCCGCGCGACGGCGGCGGATGCGGGATTCTCCGGCTCGACCTGGATCACCGCCTCCTCCCCGCCCTCACTGGCCGCGTACTGGGACGCCAGGATGACCGCGCGGGTAGCCAGGCCACGCCCCCTCCAGGACGGATAGAGGCCGTAGGCGACATTCACCTGGCCGGGAGTCAAGCCCTCCCCTGCGAACCGCAAGTCGATCGTGCCTGCGAGCGCCTCGTCGGCGGCTACCCGGATTCCGAAAGCGCGGAGTGGCCCGGCAGTGTCCCACTGTTCCCAGCAGTGCTGGAAGTACTCTTCAACGCCCTCGCGCGTGCTGGGGCCGCCGTTCAGCCAGCGAACCAGCAGCTCATCCTCCCCCGTGAGATGCGCCTCCACATCGTCAAGGCGCAGCGGAGACAGAGTGATGACCCCGTCGGACAGCTTCACTTCATGCATCCGCCGATTCTTGACGCCGAAGCTGCGTCGCACCACCGGATTCCGCGGGACGTCGCCCAGAGCTGCTCCATCACAGGGGATGATCTTGATGTGGCTGGTGTGATCACGGCGTCGGAGCCGTCTTCGATAGCCCCGTTCACCGGGCTGAGCCCGCGCTGCTTCGGCAAGCTGCTGACCGCACTGCGGCGCGATGGCGCGGTTGCGGTCCGCAGGAAACGACCATGGGGCCTTCCGCGGGAGGACCGGACACTGCTGGCCGCGGCGTACTGGCGGACGAACTTGACGATGCGCCAGGTCGCCCCGCTCTTCGGGCGCGGGCCGCTCGATCAGTCCTCTGCCCTGACGCTCATCTGGTGGGGCGCGTCGAGGCCGTCTGGTATGCGCTCGACCCTGTCTACACGTTCGCTGACCTGTGGTTGGGGCCGATCCCGTATGTCCGCGGCGAGACTGTACTCCGGCAGTGCGATGTCCCCGGCCTTGGCGAACTGCGCGGCGAGCAGGTTCCGCATCGGCCAGCGGGTCATCGACCGCATCGAGAGGTCGCGCAGCCGGATGCCGAGCCGGCCCGACGGTGCGTACCCGGCGGCTCCGCCGGGCGGCAGCTGCTGCGCCTGGCTCACGTACGGGCGCATCGCCGTGTCGTAGCGGTAGAAGGCGACACCGTGATCGCCCTCGGCAGCGGCGAGTTCACCGGCCAGGACGTAGGCGCCGACCAGGGCAAGGCTGGTCCCGAGGCCGGTCAGCGGGGTCGCGCAGTATCCGGCGTCGCCGAGCAGCGCCACGCGGCCGCGCGACCAGCTGTCGAGGCGGACTTGACCCATGGAGTCGAAGAGGAAGTCCGGGGCGGTGCGCATCGCCCGCAGCAGGCGTGGGGTCTCCCAGCCGACGTGGGCGAAGCGCCGGGCTACGAGCTCCTGTTGGGCGGCGATATCGCGGCGGTCGTAGGCGAGCGGTGGTGTGCGGAAGCTGAAGCCGGCCTTGATCTCGCCGGGGAGGCGGCCGGGCCGGGCGGAGACGACCAGGCCGCCGGGCGCGTTGTGCATCAGGAACCAGCCGTCGAGGTCCAGGTCGTCGAGGGCGGTGAACCAGGCCGTGTAGAGGTCGATCGGGTGAACGAAGTCCCGCTCCGGGCCGAAGGCCAGCGCGCGCACCACCGAGTGCGGCCCGTCCGCGCCGACGACGAGCGCGAACCGGCGCGGCGCGGCCTTCTCGAAGGTGACGGTGACCCCGTCCGCGTCCTGATCGATCTCGGTGATGGTGTCGTCGAAGAGGTACTCCGTGTCCGGCAGGGTGGCCTCGTACAGCAGACGGGCGAGGTCGCCGCGGAGGATCTCGATCTCGGAGACGATCCCCTCGCCGCCGAAGCTGTCGGCTGGCAGTCGGGCGGTGGTCCGGCCGGCGGTGTCGACGAGGGCGAGGCCGCGCTGGTCCACGCTCTCCGCCCTGACCTGGTCCATCAGGCCCATCCGTTCGATCACGGCGCGGCCGGCGCCGCGCAGGTCCACGGTCTGCCCGCCCGGCCGGGGTGTCGGCGCGCGCTCCACGATCGTGACCGTGAAGCCTCCCTTGCGTAGCCAGTACGCCAGCGCGGGCCCTGCGATGCCAGCACCGCAGATAAGTATCTCCTTGTTCGGCATGATGCGAACGTACGCCGTACGCAAGGTAGTGCGCAAGCATGAAATCGCTTTCCAGCATGAGGTATTGGGCAGTGCTGCACTAGTGCGGAAAGGCGGGAAAGTGTTCGGATGCGGGGATCGCCCGGCGTCGGAGGATAGGATGACGCCCATCCGGGTGCACTAGTGCGGAGGGTGTCGGTGGGCGGACAGGCGGTACCGCGATACAGCCAGATCGTCGCCGAACTGCGGCGGCGGATCGAGACGGGCGAACTGGCGCCGGGCGATCGCGTGCCCTCGACCCGCGAGATCACCCGGCAGTGGGGCGTCGCCATGGCGACCGCGACCAAGGTGCTCACAGAACTGCGCCGCGAGGGCATGGTCCGCGCCGTCCCGGGCGTCGGGACGGTCGTGGCGGCCCCGAGCCGCCCGGTGCGGGCCGCCCGACCCGCTGTCGCCGCACACCCGGGTGGGCCGTCCGACGCGTCCTCGGTCCAGGCGGCGCTCACGCTCGGACGGATCGTCGGTGCCGCCGTCACGGTCGCCGAGACGGAGGGGTTGGCCGCGGTCTCGATGCGCCGGGTGGCCGCCGAGCTCGGGGTGGCGACCATGTCGCTGTACCGGCACGTGGCCGACAAGGACGACCTGCTGACGCGGATGATGGACAGTGTCATGGCGGAGCACCCATTGCCCGCCGACGCTCCGGCGGGCTGGCGGGAGGCGATCGAACTGGCGGCCCGGCAGCTCTGGGACCTGTTCCGCCGCCACCCGTGGCTCGCACCGGCCCTGTCGGTGACCCGCCCTCAGATGATCACCTCGGCACTGCCGTACAGCGAGTGGATGCTTGCCACCCTGCACGCGCACGGACTCGACCTGCAGTCCGCCTTCACCGCGCACCTCACGCTGCTCAATTACGCCCGTGGCATCGCCGTCAACCTGGAGGCGGAGCGGGAGGCCGAGGCGCACAGCGGCCTGGACAGCGAGGAGTGGATGGACACCCAGGAGCCCGCGCTCCTGGCGATTCTGGGCACCGGCCGATTCCCCATGCTCTCCCGCCTCGCCACGGCCGGTTACGACCTCGACCTCGACGCCCTCTTCGAGTTCGGCCTCCAGCGCCTCCTCGACGGCCTCGCCTCACTCCTCAACGAGAGCTCCGTCGGCTGAACGGAGAGCTCGAGAGGCCCCGACCACCGACACCAAAAGAAGCTTCAGGCACCGGACTCGTCATGCCCCACCGTCGGCGCAAAGGCGAAGGCCTGCCCGACTGGAAGCAGGAACACAACAAGTCCCACAAGCAGGTCCGTGCACGCGTCGAGCACGTCTTCGCCCGCATGAAGACCTGGAAGATCCTCCGCGACTGCCGCCTCAAAGGCGACTGCGGCAACCGCGATCGTGCTCGCCGTCACTTCGCACACACCAGGCACCCGCAGTGACTCACTGAGAAACCCTCCCCGACGGGTGGTCAGGGCTGGCTTGCGGGCACGGTGTCCTTCGCCACCAGCGTGGTGCCGGACCAGCAAAGCCGGTAGAGGTCGACCTGGTCCAACAGGTCGCGGCCGGAACGGTAGAACTCACATGTGGCGCCGGGCGGCCGGGGTGCGGAACGGGCGTGGTCGGGCGGGTAGGGGAAGGCGCGAGCCGGCAGCAGAGGGGCGAGTTCGGTGCGCGGCCGGCCGGTGGTCAGCTCGTCGAACCGGGAGGGCGGCAGCACGCTCGTCGTCAGTTGCCAGGCAAGGTAGACGGCGGCGGGCACGAAGAAGGCGGCTGCGGCGACAGGCGCCGCGAAGGCGGCGACGGAGCGGCGTCGGGCGGCGCTCCGTACGTAGGCGAGCCGCTTGGCGGACTCCGGTGTGACGATGTCCCTGTCCGGGTGGAGAGCAGTCTCGGACGGCAACGCGGACCCGGTGTGCTGCCCTCGGGTCCAGGCCGGCGTTTCGGGCGCAGCCCCGGGTTCCGACGCCGATGTCCCGAGGCGGGCCGTGGCCTGGTGCGGGAGGACGGCGGTGACGTGGAACCCGCCTTCGTACGGCCCGGTCCGCAAGGAGCCGCCAAGGACCGTCACCCGCTCCCGAAGCCCTGTCAGTCCCCGGCGGCCGACGCCGCCCGCCTGGTCTTCGGCCGCGTGTGCCGGTCCGTCAGCCGGCGGGGCGGCGTTGACGACGCTCACGCGGGTACGGTCGGCCTCGTGTGTGATCCGCACCCGGATCGTACTGTCCGACGCGTGCTTCACGGCATTGGTGAGGGCCTCCTGCACCACCCGGTACATCCCGCGCTCGACCAGCGGGGACAGCGTGGGCACCGCCCCGCGCCGCTCCCAGCGCACCGGCACCCCGGAGGCGACCGCCCGTCCGAGGAGGTCCTCGACGGTGTCGTTGAGAGGCAGGCCCGCACCTGTTTGCGTGCCAGCCGGGTCGTGCAGGACGGCGACGGTCTCCCGCAGCTGCTCCACTGCGTCCGCGATCGTCCCGCGCAGCTCGGCGACGTCGGTGCGGTCGCGGTCCGTGAGGTCGGGGGAGAGTTCCAGGGCCCCGGCGCGCAGAGCGACCAGGCTCAGGGCGTGGCCGAGGGAGTCGTGCATGTCGGCCGCGATGTCCGCGCGTTCGGTCAGCCGCGCCCGCTCCGCGACCAGGTGTTGCCGCTCTTCCAGGCTCCGGGCCAGCCGCCAGCCCTCCCGTACGAGTTCGCGCCGGCCGCGCCAGTGCCGTCCGGCCAGCCAGGGCAGCAGAAGGGCGGCGGGCAGCACGGTCAGCGCGTAGAACCACCAGACGGCCTGCGTCCGCAGCACCGCGCACGTCGCGAGATCGGCCGCGAGGCACCCGGCGAGCACCAGGAGCGGGCGGCGTGCCGCGGCGACCCGGGCGCCCAGCAGACAACTCACGGCGGCCAACGACAGGACGTGGGCGTTGGCGGGGGTCGCGGAGTCGGCCAGGCCCAGCGCGCACAGCCCGTTGACGAGGACGACCGCAGCCCCCGGTCGGCGGCGGGACAGCGGTACGGCCACCGCCAGGACGGCCAACGGGAGGAGCAGGTCCAGGACCAGCGACGCCGCGCCCGCTTCCCGGAACCCGTAGCCGGTGGCGGCGGCGAGCACGCCCCACAGGGCCACGTCACCGCGTATGGACCTGGCTGGGGGTATGCGCGTGTGCAGCATGGCGCGTCGACTGTCCTTTCGATGTACGTCCTTCACTTGCCCGGGTCGATTCTGTGGGACGGGCCCGGACGCCCGACGAGGGGGTGGGCACGGTGAGGGCGTCCGGGCGGGTTCCGACGCGGGGTCAGGCGTCCCGGCGGCGCAGGACGTACAGGCCGATCAGGTGCGCGGTCGCGGCCCACGCCGCCACGATCAGGACCGCCGTCCCCGGCGTGTACGGGGCCTCGGCGCCGATGCGCATGAAGTGGTCTCCGGATCCGTGCGGCAGATGGTCGTTGACGTCCGCGAGCGTCCGGCCTCCGAGCCCCAGGAGCACGCTCGGCAGTGCCCACAGGAGTGTGACGAGGATCGAGAGCGTGCCGGCCGGGTGGCGCGTGGCGAACGCCACCCCGACGGTCAGGACAGCGACCAACGCCTGGTAGAGACCGACCGCGAGGACCTGCCGGAGGCTCGGGCCTGCCTCGAAGGAAGCCCGTCCGTCGAACGCCACCCAGGCCACCGCCGTGCCCACGACGGCGAACGTGGTGCCGGCGACGAACGCGACCACGGCCGCCACCAGTGCCTTCGCCGCCTGGACCCGATGCCGCCGGGGCACCCACAGCAAGGAAGCCCGCACGC
Organism: Streptomyces sp. NBC_00091; assembly: GCF_026343185.1. GTDB lineage: Bacteria > Actinomycetota > Actinomycetes > Streptomycetales > Streptomycetaceae > Streptomyces. Next base: position 18,542 of record NZ_JAPEMA010000001.1, read on the forward strand.
TCCCCGTCGAGTATTCGGAGGTCACCGCGACCGTGGCCAGGACGACGACGGCGAACTGGGCGAGGACGGCGGAGGAGGCCGCCGCGTTCCCGACGGGCTGGATCGGATGCCCGTTGATGCGGGCGATCGAGGCGTAGTAGTAGGTGAAGACGCCGGTGATCGCGAGGCCCGCCAGAAGGCAGAGATAGGGGGATCGGACGGACCACAGTTTGGTCCATTCGGAGGCGATCGCCCCGGCGAAGCCACCGGGTGCGCCCCGGCCAGGGGTGTCGGGCACGGCCCGGGGCGGGGCCGTCCGCCCGTCGGCTGTCGTCGTCGTGGTCACTGTCGTCCCCCTTCGTTCGGCGCTGCGGCCGCGTCGGTCGTGTCCGCGCCTCTGCCGCCCGTTGTGTACTCGACGCTGCGCGCGGTCAGGTCCATGTAGGCCTGCTCCAGCGAAACCCGGACGTCGCTCAGCTGGTGCAACCGGACCCGGCAGTGGTGGGCCAGGTCGCCGATCTCGGCGGCGGTGCGGCCCTCGACGGTGAGTTCGCCGGACGCGGACGTCTCGACACTCACCCCGTCAGCCGTCATCAGGCGACGGACCAGCGTCGCCCGCTCCCCAGCGTCGGGCACCACGGCGCGCGCCGACGCGGGAGAGGCGGCAGCGAGGAACTCCGTCATGGAGATGTTGCTCAGCAGCCGGCCACGTCCGATGACGACGAGATGGTCGGCCGTCAGCTGCATCTCGCTCATCAGATGGCTGGAGAGGAAAACGGTGCGTCCTTCCGCCGCCCGGTCACGGACGAGCCGGCGGATCCACCGCACGCCGTCCGGGTCGAGGCCGTTGACCGGCTCGTCCAGGACGAGTACCGGCGGATCGCCGAGCAGGGCGCCCGCCACCCCGAGTCGCCCGCTCATGCCGAGCGAGTATGTGCCGGTCGGCCGCCGGGCCGCCTTGGTCAGGCCCACCGTCTCCAGTACCTCGTCCACGCGGCGTACCGGGATGCCGTTTGCCCGGGCTTGGGCGACGAGGTGTGTGCGGCCGGTACGGGCCGGGTGGACGGCCCGGGCGTCCAGCATCGCGCCGACCGCACACAGCGGCCGTCGCAGGTCCGCGTAGGGCCGGCCGGCGATCAGGGCCTGCCCGCGGGTGGGGTGGTCCAGGCCCAGGATCATGCGCATCGTGGTGGACTTCCCGGCCCCGTTGGGGCCGAGGAAGCCGGTCACGCGGCCGGCCTGGACGTTGAGTGTCAGCTCGTCCACGGCGAGGGTGTCGCCATAGCGTTTGGTGAGTCCTTGGAGGGTGATCACGGAGTTCCTTCATGTCGGTGGCGGACCGCGGAATACAGCACGCGGAAGTCGACGGTGGTGCACACCGGCCGACGCGTGGTGGGCCTGGCCCGGGGGCGGACGCCTCGTTTCCCGTACGGAAGCGACGCTAGGAGTCCGCGGCGTCGGCGCCCATCGGTCGAACGGCAGCTGCGTCCTGCCTTTCGTCGGGGGTGTGCCCCGACCCGGGGCGGATCTGTGGGGCTTGCCGTTCGCACGGTGGTGCGTCGGCCGTAGGCTCGCCGCGTGGAAGAGACGACACCGAGCAGCCGACCGGTCCGGGTCCTGGTGGCCGACGACGAGGCGATGGTCCGGGCGGGTGTGCGGGCCATCCTCACCAGGGACCCGCATGTCGAAGTGGTCGCCGAGGCGGGTGACGGGCACGAGGCCATCGCGCTCACCCGCCGGTACCGGCCGGACGTGGTCCTGTTGGACATCCAGATGCCCGGCTTGGACGGGCTGACGGCAGCGGCGCGCCTCCACCGAGAGCCGACGGCGGTCGGTGTGATCATGCTGACTACCTTCGGTCAGGACGAGTACGTCACCCGCGCCCTGGAGGAGGGCGCCGACGGCTTCCTGCTGAAGGCGGACGACCCGAGGGAACTGCTCAACGGGGTACGGGCGGTGGGAGCCGGCGGGGCCTACCTGTCCCCACGGGTCGCCGGCCGAGTCATCGCCGGGCTGCGCGCGCACCGGGCGGCACATCCTCACCGCTCGCTGGAGCGACTCACGGAACGGGAGCGCGAGGTGCTGGCCGGACTCGGGACGGGGCTGTCCAACGCGGAGATCGCGAGCCGGCTGCACCTGGTCGAGGGCACGGTGAAGGCGCACGTCAGCGCGGTGCTCGCGAAGCTGGGCGCGCGCAACCGGGTGGAGGCGGCCATCTCCGCGTACGAGGCCGGCCTGGTCCCGCCACGCCCCCGCTGACCCGGTGTCAGCGTCCCGCCGAGTGCCGATCAGTCCTTGGCCACAGAAGTACCTGGGCACCTGAGGGTGGCGCGGTGGCGCCCGCCAGCTTGTCGTCACACCTCAACAACGTTCCGCCCCGCCGAGGTACCCGGTTCAGCCCGGCGGCGTGCGGCGGGATCACGCTGCGCGACGTGTCGGGCGACCGCGTCGACGCCGGGGCGGGCGTACCGCTCCAGGGAACGGACGGAGGCGTGGCGTATCCCGAAGCCGTCACCGCGGCGCACACCGACTTCGCCGCCCTCCAGGCCGTCGGGGGCCTTCCGGGACAGGCGCCTGGAAGCGCGAAGGAGTTGGCCAGCATCTCCGGGCCAGCTCACGAAGACCATGATCAATCTCAGCGCCAGCCACGGTTCCATTGATCCCCGGGGCCGTCCTCTACGGCCACGGGGCCAATGCGTTCGCGACGTACCCGGGAATCACCCGGGCGAAGAAGGCGAACCACCTGTGGCTGCCCCTGGCCGCCATCGAGGGCGAGACCACCCGGGCCCAGCACGGCAGGGCGCGCTCGGAGACCGAGCAGCTGCACCGCGCCATCAACGCGTTCGCCCACTTCCTGAACCAGTCGACGCCGGATGGGCTGATCAGCCACGAACTGCGGGCCCCGGCCGAGCCCGTAGCGGCGGCACCCCGGCAGACCGAGCACGTCCAGCTCCCGGAGCAGGCACCCGGCCCGCCACCCCGGCGCGTCTCCGCACGCGCCGCACGGGCGGTGTCCCCGTCCGTCGCGCAAGCCCGTTGGCGCGAGGCCGAGCGGCAGGCCCAGCTGCGTACGCCGCTCGTCGACACCGGCCTCGCCCCCGAGCCGGACCCCCAGCCCGCCGGCGCCCCCGGCATTCCCGACGTCGTCGGCGACGTCGCCGGGGACCACCAGGAGCAAGCCGCCGAACACGCCGAGATGAGCGACGCGCAGCGCGCGCAGCTGGACCGGCTCAGGCTGGACAGCGAGATGCGGGCCGTTCCGCGATGGGAGCTGCGCCCGTACGGCACGTACAGCGACAGCAACCTGCGGGCGGCGATCAGCGGGTTCCTCGATGACGCCGAGGAGGCCGAGGAGAGGGCCGCCGAGGCAGTGGAAGCGTTCCGAGTTCTCCACGAGCGGATGGAGCAGGAGAGGGAGGAAGGCGCCAGCCGCGGCGCCAAGTGGGCGCAGGACGCTGGCGCTGTCCTCGACACCGCCGTCGGCCACCTCACCAAAGCGGTGAAGGAGGCCGAGGCCCTCGCCGCAGCCGAGAAGCAGGCCAAGGGCGCCCGCGAGATCCTTCCGGAGGTCGAGAAGCGCCTGAAGGCATCGCGGCTGAGCCTGCGCCTGGCCTTCACCAGCAAGAAGGAGGTCAAGGGGGTGCACGAGCACGTCCTCGGCGAGGCCATCGCCGGGGAGGACGAGGCCAAGCGCGCCAAGCGGGCCAGCGAAAAGGCCAAGGCCAAGGCGTGGGAGACCGTCCGCGACAGCGAGTACGCCGAGGCCTTCACCGCCGGCCGCTTCGCCCCGAAGGAGCTGCACGAGATCGCCGAGAAGTTCGCCGAGATGCGGGCCGCCCTGCCGCAGCAGGGGCACCGGAAGGACGAACTGGACGAGAACGAACTGGCCGACCTGAGCAAGACCGCCCGCACACAGGCGAAGAAGGCCGACGACGCGCGGGGCCACGCCGAACTCGCGGCCGTGGAGCAGAAGCAGCGCCAGGTCATCGCCGAGAAGTACCCGGAACTGCACAACGCCGAGACGAAGGGCCGCGCCGCCGAGCAGCAGCCGAAGCCGAAGCCCAAGGTTGTCCGGCAGCAGCCCGTCCCGGCCGCCAGCGCGGCACTGGCCCGGCAGGCGCAGAAGGGGCCAAGGCAGCGTCCCTAAGGGTTGTCCCGTAAATGATCTTCGGGTTCCTTCGGGCGCGGTTGATCACCGTCCGGCCCGCCGATCTATCCGGCGAAGGCGAGGTTGTGCATCCGGGCGATGGCGAGCATGGCGTGGTGGACGCCGTCGCCTTTGAGGCGACAGTCGCGGAGGATCTTCCAGGTCTTCATGCGGGCGAAGACGTGCTCGACACGGGCGCGGACCTGCTTGTGGAACTTGTTGTGTTCTTCTTTCCAGTCCAGGAGTTGGGCCTGGCCGCGATCCCGGCGGTGCGGGATGACGAGTCCAGTGCCCGGGTAGCCACCGTCGGCGATCGTGAGGGTGTTGCCAACGGCGGCCTTGGCGCCGGACTCCTCCCACGCCTTGCAGTCGTTGCGGTTCCCGGCAAGTGGCCGGCCGACCACGACGACCAGGCGGGTATCGGCGTCGATGACGACCTGGTGGTTGGTGGAGTACCGGTAGTTCTTCGACCGCTCGGCCACGGTGTGATCGCGGGTGGGAACCAGGGTGCCGTCCACAATGACACCGTGTCCTTGGCGAACCGCTCGCGGGGCCGGAGCACGAACATCGGCCCCAGATGGTCGATGATGCGGTCTGCCGCCGACTTGGACACCCCGAACAGCGGGGCGAGTTGCCGCATCGTCAGGTTCGTGCGCCAGTACGCCGCTACCAGCAGCGCCCGGTCCTCCAGCGGAAGCTTCCACGGCCGGCCCTTGCGAATCGCGTCCGCACCCTCGCGCCGCAGAACTGTAACCAATTTCCCGAAGGCACACGGGCTCAACCCGGTGAACGGGGCTATCCAGGACGGCTCCGACGCCGTGATCACACCAGCCACGTCAAGATCATCACATTCACGCCGGCCTGGCCTGTGAGCGTCAGACTGCTCTGCGACGTCGATAGTAGGCGTAAGTAAGGGCGAGCACGATCGGGCCCCACAGCGTCACCGGGCTGATGCACACACGTGCCAGGACCATCCACCAGTTGTTGCTGAAGGCGACCTCGTGGAAGCCCAGCAGGTCGAACCAGGCAAGGGGCATGGTGTCCCACAGCGCGACTAGGCCCAGTCCGCCCAAGGCCGCCGGAATGATCGCGGCGAGCGGCGCGACTCGCCGACCGCCGATCAGTGGCACCCAGTCCGGGACTCTCTCGCCCCACCCGCTGACCAGGCCGGTACAGAGCAGGGCCAGTGCCTCGGTGAGCACGCTCAGCCCGAACACGTAGGCCGGGGCCCACCACGGCATGGGCGGTGCCGACGGATCTACCGTCCCCATCGAGAAGCCGAAGGCGAACGGAAGCCGCCACAGGCAGTGCGGCAGGACGACGAACGGAAGGGCCTTCGCGAGCCGGAGCGCCCAACGCGGAACCGGACGCTCGGTGTCGCCCAGAGAAAGGTTGATCGGCATGACCCCACCGTCGCCGAACCTCGACGGCAGGGCGTCGGCCTCGCGGACGATCAGGATCCCCCACACGGGGGAGTCACCTGTTGATCGCATCGGCGGTTGATGGTCAAAAACGACTCGGAGCCCCTCCAAAGATCATTTACGGGACAGCCCTTACGAGCTCGTGCACGGTTGGCGGTGAGATGTCGAGATCGGGATCGTCGATCATGGTTGGGTGGTGGGGAACGCGACTCGTGCAGCGATCATCGGCGACCGAAGGGTCACGGGCCTGTCGGCCACGGTGATTGCTGAACTGGTCTCCGAGCTTGGGTTGTTGTGGCACGAACGGCATCAGGCCAGGCTCACGTCACGGCCGCGGAAGCGGGCATTGGGCGCCGGTGCGAGGCATCAGCTGGTGTTCGTCGACCGGCTGCTCGCCACGCTCGTTCATCTCCGCCACGCAACCACTCACGACGTCCTGGCCTGCTGGTTCGGGGTCGACCGCTCCACCATCACCCGGGCTGTCGGCGAGGTCCGGCCCCTGCTTGCCGAGCGAGGGTGCACCGTCAGCCCGGGTGTGCGGCTCAAGAGCCTGGCCCAGGTCGTCGACTATCTCGGCTCCAGCGGGAAGACGGGCATCATCGACGGCACCGAGATCCGGGTCCGGCGTCCGGCCGTCGGACGCAAGGACCGGGACAAGTTCATCTCCGGCAAGAGCAAGCAGAACGCGGTCAAGACCATGGTCGTCACGGATGGCGACGGCCGTGTCTGTTCTGTAGTCCTGCTAGGCCGTGTTTTAGAAGTCGTGGATCGGTTTGGATGGCCGTCCGGGGCGGTGGCGGATGGCCATCCAGATGGTGAGTTCGCGGGCGATGTCGTTGATGCTGGTCGAGGTGGTGACCTCGTGTTCACGGCGGCTGGCATCGCGGCGGACGACCTCGTAGCCTCCCTCGTCGAGGACGGCCACCGAGGCGAACCAGACCGGCTCGTCCTCGTCGGGCTGGACAACGACGAAGGTGTTGTCGGTGTCGTTGAGGTCGCTGATCATCATGAACAGCGCGTCCTCGGACGGGTCGTCGATGCGGTCTCCGTTCTCGCTGTCAGCGCCGTAGAGCCGAGCTCCCATCGCTGATACCTTCCCCTTCACACATGGTCAACCTGGTCGCGGTCAGCATGGCATGCGCAACCGACACCCCGGCTGGGTCACAGCCATTCACCGATCGCGGCAACCAGCACGGTGGCCTCGAATCGGACCGCGAGTTTGTCGAACCGGGTGGCCACCGCCCGGTTCCGCTTCAGCCGGTTGATGCCGCACTCGACCGCGTGCCGGGCCTTGTAGTCCTCACGGTCGAAGGCCGGAGGCCGCCCGCCGGCCGAGCCGCGGCGCTTGCGGTGGCCGGCCTGGTCGGCAGGTTCCGGGATCGTGCAGCGGATCCCGCGCCGACGCAGATACGCACGGTTCGCGCGTGACGAATACGCTTTGTCGCCCCGCACCCGCAACGGACGGACCCTTGGGCGTCCCAGCCCGAGACGGGGAACCCGGATGGCTTCCAGCACGGCCGTAAACTGCGGGCTGTCTCCCCGCTGACCGGCTGTGACCAGCAGCGATAACGGCTTCTGCCCTTGCTCGCAGGCCAGGTGAATCTTCGTGGTCCAGCCGCCGCGGGACCGGCCCAGGCCGTGATCGTCGGGTTCGGCCGCATCGCCGCCTGGCGGTTCCTTCTGCGTCTGGCCGTCGCGCCGGGCACCGGCCGCGTGCTGATGGGCCCGGCAGATCGTGGAGTCGACGTTCACGTCCCAAGTGATCAAACCGGCGGCGTCCGCCCGGGCCTGCAACCCAGTCAACACCGCCGACCAGACACCATCGCGTTGCCAGCGACGGAAGAGCCCATAGACCGTCTGCCATGGACCGTATTCCGTCGGCAGATCCCGCCACGGGGCCCCGGTCCGCACCCGCCAGCGGATCCCGTCGATCAACCGCCGTCGGCCGACCGACGGCCTGCCCACCCCCGCGACCGGCAACAACGGCCCCAGCGCCGTCCACTGGTCATCTGAAAGATCCCCTCGCCCCACACCGAGATCATCACGGCACGAGGCGAGACACGGACCCCAGTTCTAAAACACGGCCTAGCTGTCACCTGGTTCGCCGTTCGTTAACGGCACCCCAAGAAGGGCCGGCGAGCACCGCCTCGTGGAGGAGCCCGGTGAGCCTCAGGTTCTCCGCAGCTCCGGGTGGCGAGGGGGATGGTGGTCGTATGCCCGTCAGCGGCGGCTTGGCGTGCGGTGCAGGAACTCCAGGCGCTGCTGGGCGAGCTTCAAGTGCTGAGGATCGAGGGCCGGCAGTGCGCGCAGAAGGCGGATGAGGTCGGGTCCAGTGCCGACGGCCGCGCCCGGGTCCCTGAGCTGTGTCCAGCAGCAGAGTGCTCCGGCTGCTGCCGCAGCGTGTACGTCGGCGGCGTCCGGGGCTTGGAAGCCGAGGCGGGTTCGGGCGGCGCTGGACCACAGCTGGGTTGCGAGCCGGAAGTCGCCAGCCATGCGGGCGAGGTCAGCGCGGATTTCCACCCACTGCAGGGCTTCGGGCGAGGTGGGCCTGTGTGTCTGGTGTACGTACTGCTCCCATGCCTGCGTGAGCGTGGCTGCCTCCGAGTGCCGGCCTGCGGTGGCCAGGTTGTGAATGTGCGGGCGCGGGTCGTTGGTCACCGCCTGGTCCTGCCGTCCCGGCAGCTGCGGTTGTACGGGCTGGTGCCTGTCGTCGGGAGGAAGCCCGGCTGCTTGGGCGGTTACGGCGCCGACTGGGTGTGGGCCCCGGACCGGCTCCAGGGCTGCGGCGGGATGTGCTCCAACAGCAGGATGCCCCTGTGGGGACCGCGCGGATGGCTCGGCAAAAGCCGGTCCTGCTTGGGTTGCGGCGCCAAGTTCGCGGGCACTCGGCAGGATCAGGGCGCCGGGCGGAAGGGTGGCCGCGGCCGCCGCGAGAGCGTGCAGCCGCAGGTTGGATGGCCGGGTCGGGCTGGCGTGGTAGCTGTGCCCCCCTGGTCACCTGAACCACTCCAGACGAAGGCCCGGTCGGCAAGGAGTACACGGACTCGTTCGAGGTCACCGTCACCGAGTCGACGATCGAGGGCTGGGAGGTCGGGCTGGCCGTCGAGGCGTCACTGGAACTCAAGGGCGTCGGGCGGGGTCAAGCGCACCGGCCCCCTGAAGTGGTCGAAGTCGACCATGAACACCACTTCCGTAAAGAACTCCAGCTCCGACACCACCAAGCTCGACATCCCGGCGAACCAGTTCGGAAGGCTCGACACCAGGCTGTGCGCCGGCCTCTACACGGGCTGGTTGTTCTACGAGTTTGCCAAAAACCACGGCCCTGACGGCTACCTCATCGGCGCCTACCCCGTGAGCATGCCCGTCCACGCGCCCGGGTTCACCTCACCGGTCGCCGTGCACCGGATGACCGCCAACATCTCGTCGTTCAGCCCCCGCAGAACGCAAGCTGCTGAACGACTACAGCCACGCCGCGGACATCTTCAGTGCCGCCCTTCAGCGCCTTACTGGCGGCAACGGCGACACCGACCAGTCGGTACCCGACCCTGACATCTCCACTGCCGACCATGCCGACCTGGAACGCCTGCACACAGAAGTCATGACCTTGCAAGCGGCCACGGCCACCGAAGGCCTTCTCTGAAGACACGGCAACGCGCAGACGCCCGGGTAGCCCCTTCTCCGAGTCGGGCCATCCGGGCCTGCGTTCAGAGACAGAGGCTGAGCTCCTCATCAGGCGGTTACGCGGAGGCTGCCTGGCGTGGACGCGGGAAGTCCTTCTGGCGTAGTCGTCACGGACCGCGGTCAGAACCTTCGAGTTGGCCCGGGTGAGCGCCGTAGATGGCCCTCCCCCGTTCAAGCGACCCAGCACGCGTGTCACCAACCTCCCGGGACAACACACCTAGGGCCGTTCCTGCCGGTCATCAGCCCATCCTGCCGCCAGTTCGGTGCGGTTGGTGCAGCCGCATTTGGCCAGGACGCTGCGGACGTGGCTTTCCACCGTGCGTTCGGAGATGACCAGCTCGTCGGCGATCTGGCGGTTCGTACGGGCCAGGGCCACGAGCCCGGCGATCTGGCGTTCGCGAGGGGTGAGCGGGTCGGTGCCGTGCCGGCGGGCGGCGATCTCGTCGGCGAGTCGTTGCGCAGCAGCGCGGGGACCTGGCATGTCGAGCTCGTCGGCGATGTCCAGCACCGTCCGGGCGAGGTCGGCCGCTTCCCTGAGGGCACTGCCGTCGCGCCGGAGCGCCGCGAGGTCCAGGCAGGTCAGCGCCACGAACGGCTGTGCGCCCAGGGCCTGGTTGCGGACCAGCGCCTCGCGCAACAGTTCCTCGGCCTGCGCCGGACGGCCGGCGGTCAGCGCGAGACGGCCGAGGTCGCGGCTGACCGTACCTGAGAAGTACGCCGTGGGTGTGCCGAGCGCACCTGGATATGGGCGGAACAGCGCGAGCTGGTCGTACACCAGGCGCGCAGCCTCCGCGTCGCCGGTCAGAGCGATTACGTCGACGAGGTTCAGCAGCACCGCCGGCCACGGCGGATTCGTCATCGGCACGGGCAGCAGCGGACGCAGCTGCCGGTAGACGTCCCGCGCCTCGTTCAGCCGCCCGGCGAGGAACAGCGCCCGGGCCCGCATGGACAGCAGCAGCGGGTGCCGCGGGGCCCGGTCGAGGTCGTGCCACATCTCACGGGGCAGTTCCCCGGCGTCGCCCCGCGCCTGGGCCAGCTGCTGGCACAGGGCGTGGCCCAGGGCGATCGCGGAGCGGTCCCCGCTGGCCATGGCCAGCCCGGCCGCCTCCTCGTTGCAGCGGCGGGCATCGGCGAACCGTCCTTCCTGCGCGGCCCGGGCCGCGTTCAGGCGCAGCAGGTGCCAGCGGGTCAGCGGTAGTGGGGAACGGGCCACCACCGACTCGATGCCGCGGACCGCGTCGTCCACCAGGTCCAGCCGGCCCAGCAGGTATCCGGCCTGGACACGCCACTGGTGTCCCAGTACGGCCGCGAGCGGATCGCCGAGCCGCTCGGCGCGGGACACGGTCAGCTCGCCCAGGCGCAGGCGTTCGGCGGTGTCGTCGGGGTGCGCCAGGGTCATCTGCACCGCCCGGGCGGAGTCGAGTTCGGCCCGCAAGTCACCGGTGGCCCCGGCCAGTTCGAGGGCGACGCGGGCCTGCTCGGCCGCCTCCGCGGGGGAGTCGAGTTCGGCCGAGGCGGTGGCGAGCTGGGCGAGCAGCCGGGCCCGGACCGCGTCCGGCACGCCTTCCACGGACAGGGCCGCACGGCACAGGCGGGTGATGGCCTCCGATGCGTGGGGGAAGGTGACGCCCTGGAGCACCAGGGCCACCTCGGCGAGCAGGGCCGGGCGGCCGCTCGCGACCGCCGCGGCCGATGCCTCGTCGCAGTGGCGCAGACTGGCCTCGTAGCGCCCAGCGAGGTACTCCGCGCGGGCCAGTTCGATCAGTGCCGGGGCGCGCTGCGGGTCCACCGCGTCGAGTACGGCGACGGCGTCCGCCAGATGTCGGGCGGCATCCGCGTGGGCGTGCCGTTCCCGGGCCAGGTCCGCGGCGATCCGCGACCAGTGCGCGGCGGCGGCGCGGTGCTCGGGCGTGGTGCCCGACTGTCGCCAGTGCGCCGCGATCCGGGCCGCCTCGGCGGGGTCCCCGGCCTGCTCCAGTGCCCGCGCGGCTGCCTGGTGCAGCGCACGGGCGGCCGCAGGGGCGGTCCGGCCGAGCACCTCGTCGCGGACCAGGTCGTGGGTGAACCGGTAGGCGCGCCCAGCTGCCCGGGTCGGGGCTGCGGTGGTCCGGGCCGCGGTGAGGACTCCGGCGTGCCAGGCCGCCTCCAGCGCCTGCTCGACGGCGGTCCCGCCCGATTCCGGCAGGACCGCAGCGAGCCGATCGGCGTCGAACTCCTCGCCGAGCACGGCCGCAGCCCGTACGACGTCGCGCTGCTCGGCGGTGAGTCCGGCCAGCAGGCCGCTGACGACGGTTCCCAGGTTGCCGGCGTGCGTGCGCAGCGCGGTGACGAGCAGGGGCAACCCGCCCGTCCGCCGATGGGATTGCGCTGCGTCCGCCTCGCCGACGAACCGCGCGACCTCCTGCGGGGTGAAGGGGGCCAGGCGCAGGGTGGTGGCACCGTACCGGACGAGGTCCGCGAGGGCTCCGGCGGTTTCCTCGGGCACCGGTTCCCGGAAGGTGCCGAGGACGAGCAGCGCGGACCCGTCGACCTCGCCGGTGAGCTGCCGCAGCAGGTCGAGGCTGGCGGCGTCGGCCCAGTGCAGGTCCTCCAGCAGGATGCCCAGGGGGCGTTCGGCGGCCGCGGCGGCCATCGCCTCACTCATCCGGGCCAGCTCCAGGAACCGCACCGCCGCCGCGTCGGCCGGTACCGTCGCACTCCACGGCTGCGCCCCCACGGCCGCCCCGGCCGTCCGTTGCCCGGGTACCTCAGGGGCCGCTCCCGCGAGCCGCAGCGCCCGCTGCCAGGGCCACAGCGGCGGCCCCACCGCGCCCCTGGGGCAGTGGCCCCGTACGACCGCGAAACCCGCGGGACCTGCATGGCGACGCAGCGCCTCGGCCGCCAGCGTGCTCTTGCCGATGCCCGCCGGCCCCGCGAGCAGTACCACGGATCCAGAGCCCCGCCCGGCGGCCTCGAACCGCTGGGCCAGCACCGCTAACTCGGCTGCCCGACCGACGAATTCGCTTCCCACGTCGGCAGTATCCCGCAGGAACGCACTGCCGGAGCCGGCGCCGGCTCCGTACCGCGGTTCAGTGGCAGTACGGATGTCCCGGGCGCTCTACGGGGACGACCGTGGTGACCATGACACGAGCACACTTCGCGGCCGCTGCCGTCGCGGCCGCCGCTGTTGCCGTCCTCGCCGTGGCCGGCTGCCAGATCAAGGTCGAGGGCGACCCGGCCCCGGGAAGCTCTGAGCCGAAGCCGGTCGGCCCCCAGAACCCGGGTCCGAAGAGCCCCAGTCCTAAGGTTCCTGGTCCCAAGAGCCCCAGTCCCAAGAGTCCCGTAATCGACCCGCCGCCCCCGCCGAAGCCGTGGTTCCCGCAGGGGAAGACCGTGCTCACCAGCTGCGGAACCTTCGCCAGGTTCGAGAACTGCACCGTCCAGGGCATCAACTTCAAACCGGGGGAGAAGATCCAGCTGTCTTTCGACGGGTACCCCATCTTCAACCCCTTCCTCCGGACCGACAAGACCGGCCGGTTCGATTTCACCCGCAGCCACAACCCGAGCGTCGGCCCCCACACCTACACCGCCCGCGGCCTGGAATCCGGGGCGGAGGCGAGCACCACGGTCCACGTGACCCCGGCGAAGTTCTGAGAGGGCGGTACGTGAGCTGATGCCCGCTTTTCCCTTTTTTGGGGGGGCAGGCTGGCCGCGGGTTCGCCGGGAGGTTACGGCTGCGGTTGGGTGAACAGCCCCTGCTCGGTCTCGGTCAGGATGCCGCGCTCGGCAAGCCGTTTGAGCCGGAGAGCACATCCAGGGCGCCGGTGCGGCGGGCGTACTTCGCCAGCAGTCGCGGCGAGAAAGTGCCAGGCCGGTCGGGACCTGCATTGTGACCGGGCCGACCTCGGTCATCGCCTTCTTCGCCCGGTAGCCGTTGCGGGTGTTGCCGCCCGAACGCGACCCGCACCCGCCCACCCCGGCCGGCCTCCGCGGCGAGGTGCTGGTCTATCTCCGCCTCCAGGGCGGCCTGCATCAGGTGCTGGGCCGGCTCGAGCAGGAGTCCGCCCTCGGCGGTCTTCTCGACCGCGAGCGCGGTCAGCTCCTCCAGCGGCTCGGCGGACAGTCCGTTCGCGGACACCGGCATCGACTTCGCGTCGGCACCCTCGGCGTCTTTGAGCGCCCCGGCAAGCGACACGCCGCCTTCACTCACGATCAGGTGATCAGTCGTCGTCCTCATCAGGTGATTCTTTCGTGGAGGCCCACACCTGATTCATGACAGTCCCGAGATGGACTAATAGGGCATGGAGCGGACGACATTGACGGGTTCGTTCATGGTCGTGTCCTGGGCGGTGGCGGTGTTGGTGGGGGCTTCGGTTTCGCCTGGGGAGGGGATGCTGCTGGTGGTGTTGCGGGTGGTGACAGTGCTGGTGGGCATGATGTTTGCCGTGGCGGTGGTGGTGATCGCCAGGGCTGTGACGGTCAGGGAAGCTGCAGTTACTATCCGGGCAGTACGGGATGCGTTCACTGGTGGACCTCATTTTCGTTGTTCAGGGGTCTGGCGGGTCTGAAGGCGGCACACGGGGCGGCAGCGGGGAGCTATGGGGGCGTGCCACAGGAAGGTTCGGGGTCTGTGATCACCTGTTGGGCCTATCCTGCAACTGGCGCACACGGTGGCACAAGATCAGATTTCCGCGACGCCTACTTTCAGAGGTGGTTCGTGAGTTGAGCTGTTTCGGGGTGAGGTTGGGGTAGGGCTACTGGTCGCGGGCCTGAGCGGCTACTACTGCCGGGCGAAGTTGCCGGTGTCGATCTCGGTGAGGATGCCTACCTTGACCAGGCGTTTCAGCTTGGCCCGGGTGCCTTCGATGTTCTTGGGCAGCAGTTCGTGGTCGAGGGCTTCGCAGACGTCGCGGGCCCTGAGGGGGCTGGTGGCCTGGTTGAAGATGGCAAGGATGCGGGGGTAGTCCGGGTGCTCGGGCAGGTCGGCCGAGGCGTCCTGGGTGGGGAGCTGGTCGGCGAGAGCGGTGACGGTCTTCCGGGTGATCGCCAGGTGTTCGAGGTGTGTCTCGGCGTCCCGCAGCAGGCCCTGCAGTTTGGCGATCTGTCCTCGCAGGTCGTCGGCCAGGGTCTGTGCCGCGTTCTCCTGGAGGCCGAGTGCCTCGAGGAGGAGTTGGATGTTCACGCGGCCACCGCCTGTGCACCGCGCCAGGTGGGAGTGCTTGTGCCGGTGAGTCGGCGGGCCATGACGTGGGCCATCGCCCAGTAGACGCGGGACACGGAGGAGGCCGGGCGGTGCTCATAGTCGCGGACCAGGCGCCGGTGCAGTATCAAGATCCCGTAGGTCTGCTCGACCCTCCATCGCTTCGGCATTGGGACGAACCCCGTCTCCTGCGGGTTGCGCTCGACAATCTCAACGTCGATGCCCAGGCCGGCGCCGTGCGCGACGACCTGGTTCTTGAAGCCCTGGTCGACCAGCACCTTGCGGACGGTGCCGCCGGTCTGCCCGGCGACGTGGTCCAGCAGGGCGATGCCCGCGGCATTGTCGTGGGTGTTCGCCGCGAGGACGGTGACGGCGATGACCAGGCCCAGCACGTCGACGGCCAGCCCCCGTTTGCGGCCCGGCACCCGCTTCGCCGGATCGAGGCCGGTCGTGGAGGAGGGCACTCCGGCGGCCACGTGGACACTCTGCGTGTCCAGGACCACCAGGGTCGGGTCCTCTAAACGCCGGGCCTTCTCGCGGACCTGGCAGCGCAGGAGTTCATGGATGACCTGGTCGGTTCCGTCGTCGCGCCAGGCGGCGAAGTAGTAATACGTCGCGCTCTTCGGCGGCAGATCGTGCGGGAGGTAGGCCCATTGGCAGCCGGTCCGGCCCTGGTAGAGGATCGCGTTCACGATCTCCCGCATCGCATAGGCGCCCCGGTGGCCACTGACCGAGCGGTGCCGGTCCTTCCATGCCGTGATCACAGGCTCGGTCAACGACCACTGCCCGTCCGATAAGTCGCTCGGGTAAGGCTTGCGTTCACTCACCCCGCTACCCCAACAGACCACCGGCCCCGGACCAGCAGATTCCGCCCGCACCTACACCATCAGGCGACGACAGAACCACTCAAAGATTCACGAACCGCCCTCTGAGAGGTTCAGCGCTGATCGAGCCGTTGCGTGGGGGCGTTTCCGGTATCCGGTCAGGTTCAAGCGGTTGCGCCTGGACGTGACCGCCGGCGACGTCCCACAGTTCGTCGCGGGGCCGCCAGCAGCGGCCAACTGAGCGTGACGCCGTGTGTGCTCGCCGGCAGCCCCGTTCGGGCTCGGCGTGCCGCGGTGGGGACTTGCGCATGATGGGTGGACCTTCGGGTCCGAGCGATGTGGGGTGTGCAGTGGGGATTCTGGCTATGCAGCTGGTGGCCGCGATCGTGTTGCTGGCAGCAGGGGCTGCCGCCTTTCAGGAGTGGGGTGCTGCTCGCTTCTGGGCCGCCTTCGCGTACCTGGGCTTCGGCGGTGTGCTGGGCGGTGGGCTGCTGGTCTTCGCGAGTGAAGCCAGGGAATTGTGGACCGCACTGGTGTAGGAGGCATCGTGGCTGCCTGGCCGAGGGTGGCCCGGGCAGCTTGGGCGGCAGTCCGATCGCCAGGACCGTCGCGGCAGCCTTCGGCCGCGATCAGGTGACGCAGTACTTGGCCGCGATCACACTGAACGACACGGCGCGCAAGGCGCTGCAGGAGGCCGGCCTCGAACTGGTCGATGTGCGCGTCACCAATATCGACGCACCACGTGAAGCCCACCTGACGATCGCCGCCGCCCCTGCCGAGACGCCCTGCGTCCGGTGCACGGTCTGGGCGGCTGAGGGGGAAGCTGCGGGGGACGTAAGAGGGGGAGGCTATGGGGGACGCAGGAGGGGGAAACTGCCCGGGATACTGCACTGACACTCCACCTTGCATTTGCCCTGTTCAGGTGCCCTTTCCGGTAGTGGTGACCAGCCGGACTTTATTTTTGGGGTGTAGGGGGAGTGGAGCGGCTGGGAAGGGGGTGGGAGGAGTTACGGCGGACGCCGGGAGGATAGGCGGGCCTGAAGCGGGCCGTGTCGTTTCAACCCGAGGAGGAAGCCGTGATCCCCGCTAGACGGGTTGCTTCCCAGCAGCCGACGGGCGGGTCATGCCAGGCGGCGTCGGCGGTCCCGGGCTTGCGGGTCACATCCGAGCACGTCGCACAGGAACTGCTCCTGGGCGTCGGACAGCGGTTCTTGCGTGAAGAGATCCTCTACTGGCGTCAGGGTCCGTGCCCCGGCGCCGGGGAGGCGCTGCTGCCGACGGACGGCCACGTCGCGGTCGTCAACCAGGCGCAGGTCCATGTCCGCGAGCGCGACGGAGTCGCGGTGGACGGCGAGGGCGTGGCGGACGGCGTCGTGCCGGGCCGCGTCCACGCTCGGGTGCACGGTGTGCCCTTGCTGCGGGCAGGCGCGGCACATCCACACGATGCCGACCGGCAGCGCCATCAGCCGGCGCAGCTCCTCGAGCGTGGTCGTCGTGCTGGTGTTCTCGTCGGTTGTCGTCATGCCCGGACCAACGAGCCGGACGGGGTGCCGCTATGCCGTCCGGCGTCTTCTGCCGGGCTGCGGCCCGTTGCAGAGGTCAGGCTGGCCCTGGGCAGCGCGGATCGGCGAGGAGGGCTCGGGGATGGTGCTCAGGCCGCCGGTGGAGCCGATGCTGGCGCAGGCCGCGGAGTCGGTCCCGGGCCCGGGGGTGCTGGCGGGCGGCGCGGCGTTTGAGCAGAAGTTCGACGGGCACCGGGCGCTGCTGTTCACCCCGGCCGACCCGGGCGGCCGGGTGCTGCTCCAGACCCGGCGCGGGTCCCTCGTACAGGACCGCTTCCCCGACCTGGTCGCGGCCGCGGAGCAGCAGCTCCCCGGCGGCCTGATCCTCGACGGAGAGTTGCTCGTATGGGACGTGGAGGCGGGCCGGCTCTCCTTCGAGGCGTTGCAGCGCCGGGCCGCCACCCGCAGCCGCAGCGCCCCCTCCCTGGCCGCCCGCTGGCCTGCCTACTTCGTCGCCTTCGACGTACTGCAACAGGACGGGGAGGAGCTACTGCAACGCCCTGCCGCACATCCCGTTCCAGGGCGGGAGCCGCATACTGCTCACCATGCCCGCTGGGGCGGACAAGACCATGACGGATGCCGTGGCCGTCCACGAGGCCGCAAGCCCCGCCTGCCTGCTCCTCGGTTCCCACACCGCCTGCCTCCACCAGGCGGTCAGGACTTGGCGGATGGTCAGCAAGGGGCCGCTCGCCGGCCTCAGTATCCGTCCCACCCGCAGCGGCAGGGCAGGCGTCCGGCTGGACGGCGTCGCGGGCGAACTGGCTGCATGGATGGCGCAGCAGCCCCCCGGCGCCCTGGTTGTGGTCCGCCACCTCGACACCGTCCTCATCGCCCGCAGCCACCGCGACCACCACCTGCCGTACTGGGAACACCTTGTCGTCGAAGAAGCCCGCCGCACCGCTGAAGGCGTCATCACGCAGGACAACCTGCACGCCGCGATCCACTACGACGACGGCATCCTCGCCCGCACCTGCCTCTCTCCCATCGCCACCCCGCCCATTCCCCGCGACCTGCCCGCCCCCGGCGACCGGCAGGCGCTCGTCATCTGGGACGTCGACATGCCCGCCCAGCCGGCCTTCGGCACCCACCACCCGGCCGTGCAACGCCCCGAGCTCGTCGATACCGGACTGCTCACCCCCTACCAGCTGCTGAGGATTCAGGTCCCCGAAACGCTCGCTCTCCCGCCCTGGCGCGCCCAGGCCGTCGGCGGGGGAACGGCTGGCTGGGCTGGCTCCGGTGAGGCAGGGGACCCCGATCATCACGGCTCCCGCTGGGTGTGGTGATCCCGCTGTGGCTGTACGGCTGTTCCCCGGCGCGGCGACGGACCGCTGCGCTACCGTCGCGTCGTGACGGTAGCGCTGCCCGATGTCTCCCGGCTTCCCGCTGATCCGGCGCTCATTACCCTGATCTACCAGCACAAGCACCCCGTCGTCCCTTACGGCTTCGAGGAGACGCGGGAGGTGTGGACGGTGCACGCCCGTATCGACGCGGACACGCTGGCCTCCGCCGCTCAGGCCGGCGGGGACGCGGACGAGAACGACCTCGACGCGTTCAAGGACCTGCGGGTGGGCCGGATGTCGTTCGTCCGGGTGCGGATGTTTGGTCCGGACAATCCCTGGCATGCCATGGACGACTACACAGGCGACCTGTGCCACATCGGACAGGCCGTCTTGGACGTCGACTCCGGCGAGTGGGCCCCCGACTTCGAGGAGACCCTCGCCAACCCGGTCGGCGACCTGCTGGTCATGGACCGCGTCGTCCTGGAGCCGGCCTGGCGCGGGTTCGGCCTCGGGCCGATGCTCGCAGGAGCGGCGATCCGCCGACTGTCCGAGGGCTGCGCCGCCGTGGTCTGCCAGCCCGCCCCGGCCGACGGCCGGAAGCTGTCGAAGGCGCAGGGCCGGGAAGCCGAAGCCAAGCTCGCAGCGACGTGGGCCCGCATCGGCTTCGCCCCCTTCCGCAGCGACATCCACATCCTGGACTGCCACCTGCGACGCCCGCAGGAATCGCTCGCGTAACGTCAGAACGATCTCAAAGCCCTTTCCCGCGCCTGGAGTACTCACGTGCAACTCTGAACTTCCAGCCCCGCCAGTGCACCTGCAGGCAGGGCCTGCGCCCCGGATCGCACCGATGCCAGACGCGTCCAACACACAACGCCAGGTCTTCAGCCGGGCGACGCCGCGCTCGACCGGGGCTCGGGTTCGGGCGAGTGCGGTTGGCGGTCTTCTGGGCGGGAGTGAGGTCGTGGTGGGGGCGGCGGTTGGAGGCGGGGGCCAGCCGCTACAACCAGGCTTCGGCACTCCCGCCTCGGACAACGACCTCCGATCGCCATCGAGGCAACCTCGCGGGCCGCTCGCAGCCGAGCGAGTCCGGTCTCGTCGATCTCGGCGAGCAGGTGCCCCCGGCCCGCTGGAGCCCGGTGATGGCGGCAGTCTCCGGCATAGCGGCGATGGATGAACAGCTACCAAAGTTGATCAGCGGGTACGCGATGGTCAATCGGATCCGCCGTAGGATCTTCTTGATCATCTGATGCGCCGTCGGATGTCATCCCCTCATTCCATTCCGGTTGATGCATGGCTGCGGAGTTCGCCTTGCATCTGTCACTGAGCGTTTTCAGCGTTGCCTCTCCAGGGTGAGGACAGCTTTGGTGATGACGGTCATGCGGTTGGGACTGATGCGGGATCTGCGGAAGATCTGCCAGGACTTCAGCCGTGCCATGCCGCGTTCGACCGGTGCCCTCGCCGCGGCCAGGGCGCGGTTGACGGTGCGCTGGGTGAGGGTGAGTTCACCGCCCGGTGGCCGTTTGAGTCAGGTGGTGACCCAGTGGCCGGCGCCCTGGTAGGCCCGGTCGGCGAGGATCGGGACGCCCTGACGCTCGCAGATCCGGATGATGTGGTGGGTGCGGGCTGCAGTCAGGTCGTGGGTGCGGCCCGGCAGCGCGGGCGAGATCCACAGGACCTCACCGGAGGGGTCGGTGAGGTCCTGGACGTTCACGCCGTGCCGGCGGTGCTTGGCTGAGTAATCGGCTCGGCTGTCGCCGACTCGGTCGCACTCGGCGAGGGTCCCGTCCAGCAGGACGAACTCCGGATCATGCTCGCGCAGAGTCTTGAGCAGGCCCGGGGCCCGGTCGGCGAGCAGGCCGGTCACGGCGGTGACATACGCGTGGGCGGTGCCGACGGATATCCCGAAACCGGACGCGATCCGGGCGAGGGTGTCGTGGCGGCGCAGGTACACCAGAGCGACGAGCGCCCGCTGGTGCGGCGGGAGCTTGCACCGTCGGTCACCCTCACGGGTGGCGATGAGCATCGTGACCCACTCCGTGACCCACTCGACGAGGGCATGCGGTAGGTCGAGTGCGGCAGGATAGGGAACCAACAGGGCTCCTGTGCCGGTGGGTTGAGACGTCGAACACCTCCCCCAACGGCACGGGGGCCTTGTGCGTTGCGGCCCTCACCTCAACCTCATGCGTCACCCGATCAGTGGCCACGCTGAAAACGCTCACGGATGCATACCAGGCCCAACGACCGTGTTGCCCCGATGTCACGAACTACTTGACGAGTTCAAGCAACGGCGTTGACTGCCCGTTAACAAGTGGTTTGCGCAGGTATGCCCAGATGGTAGATAGATGGTGGCACCGGGAGGTCCGCACGGCGCGCCAGCCGGGTTGCCGCCCGGTAACCCATACAGGAAGCGGGAACATCCATGACGCTGTCCGTCAGATCCCGTCGTACCCGGCTGGGCGCCCTGGCTGCCGCTTTGGCGCTGCCCGCCGGTGTTCTGGCCCTGGCGCCGCCCGCGCACGCGCAGGCTGTATGTACCGTGAACGGCCTCCCTGGCAACACCGGCACCGAGGACGACGACGTCATCATCTGTGCGGGCTCCGTCGACTTCACCGTCGACGGGCGCGGAGGGAACGACACCATCAGGATCGTCGGTGACATCGCCCCCGGCCCCCTCATCGGCCCCGGCGACGGCGACGTCCTCGGAGGCGCGGGCAACGACACCATCACCACCGGGAGCGTCCTGGGCGGACTCGCCGCAGGCGGGTCTGGCAACGACATCATCACCACCGGGTCCGTCACAGGAATCGGCGTCGTCCTCGGAGACGCGGGCAACGACACCATCACCACCGGCGCCATCGCAGCTGTGAGGGACCGGCATCGCGTCGACGGGGGCGACGGCGCCGATGCCATCACTGTCGGCAGTGTTGACGACGCCGGCCTAGTCCGTGGTGGTGCGGGTCCAGATGTGATCGAAGCGGTGAGTCTCGGCGCGTTCGGGGTCCCCAGCTCCATCGAGGGCGACGATGGGGATGACATCATCCGTGGGATCGGGGGCACCACCCTGATCGTGGGTCCCGCCGACGGTCAAGTCGACGGCGGCGCCGGCACGGACACCTGCACCACCACCAACATCGGCGCCGGCGCGACCATCAACTGCCCGTAGGGGCCGGTAGGGCGTCCCGGCACCTCGCCACCACGCCCCCACCCTCGATCACAGCCAACCAACAAGCCGGGAACCCCATCGGTTTCGGCTCAATAGCCCCATTGAGGTTCCCCCGGGATGCGGCGGGTGGTGACAGGGGGGCAGATGGGACTCATGAGAGGAACTCTGTCGGGGGCCGCACCGAGGAAGGACCCCAAGACCGCGGAGTTAGGGCTTGCAGATCATTTACCCGCAGCTCCCCGGTTTGATGGTCGTTGGTGTGCTATGGAAGCGATCGAAGACATAGCGGCGGTGCTGGCGGCGAAGTTCATGGTGCTGTTGCCGCATCTGGATGAGCGCCAGCGCCGTGTGCTGCTGGCGGCCGAGGCCCGGTCCATCGGTCATGGCGGAATCAGACTGGTCGCCCGGGCCGCTGGCGTGCGCGAGGCAACGGCGTCACGGGGCGTCACCGAACTAGACTCCGGTGAGGCCCCGTTGGGGCGGGTGCGCCGGGTCGGTGGTGGCCGCAAACGGGTGGTCGACCTGGACCCGGGACTACGCCCGGCACTGCTGGCCCTGGTGGAACCGGCCGATCTGGCAATGCGCGGGGTACAGGGCGGCGGCTGTCGGCCATGGGCGCATGCTCGGCACTCCCGGCCTTGGGGACCAACGGAACAGCCATTAACGCTAAGCACTTGATCTTGGTCCTCTAGCACGGATGATCACTCCGCTGTGCGGGTTCGCACGAAGATCGTCGGTCATTGGTCGGGCCTGCCTACGGTCCGCACATGCCAGTGGAATTTTTGACTGATGAGTTCTTTCCGCTGTTCATTTCTGTCTCACGGAGCCTGTGGTTCAGTCCCAGTGACGGGTGGGACATGAGGCAGTTGGGCTGACGGGAGTGCGCCGTGGCCCCGGGAGGGATCAGGGTGGAGCTCGCCTTCGTACAGTCGGGGTTGCTGGGCCGGTACCTCGACAGTGAGGTGGTCTCGGCCGAAGAGGTGGCCGCGCTGCTGAAGCGGCGGGGACTGCTGGATGGCATGCCGGTATTCCTGGACGATGATGCCGCTGCCCGCTCTGTCCGAGTGGGGCCGGTACCTGTCCACGGGACTGCTCGACGAGACCACGCTGCGGGACTACGGGCGGATGGCGGCCCGGCTATCTCGCCGGCTTGGGCAGCGATGTCCTGTCCGCGACGGAGGCCGACTTGGTCGCCTACCGCAACTGGCGGCGTCTGTGGCAGAAGAAGCCGGTCGCCGCCAGGACCTGGGGGAAGGAGGCATCCATCCTGGTGATCTCTACGGCTTCCTCGTCGCGCGCGGCTCGCTGCCGGCCCAGCCGGTGCGGCTGGCGGCCCGAGGCCGGAACGCCCTGGCTCCGGGCGTGCGGTCGAACATGGACATCCGGCACCTGACCTTCGAGCAGTACCGGTACTTCCGCGACGTCGGCCTGGGCGGGCAGCTGCCGGACGAGCAGGTCAACCGGGGCTACCGGGGCTGGGCTCCGTTGCGCAACCGGGCCGGGTCGGACCTGGCCCTGGGTACGGGGGCGCGATGGCGCGAGTGGGCCACAGTGCTGCTGCCCGAGATGGGGCTGTGGCCCGGGATGCAGGGCGGCAGCTCGGAGTTCGAGGTGCAGGCGTGCGCGAAGTACGGCAAGACCCGCACCCTCTACGTCCCCGAAGACGCTGCCGCGTCCGCTGACCTGTTCTGCGTGCTCGAACGTCCGGACATCGTCCGCGCCGCCGCCAGGACCCTGGAGCGCAAGGCCCGCGACCTGTTCGTCGTCGCCGGTGTCGACGTCGCTGGCGGCGTGGTGCGCGGAACGCTGGATGGCGTCGACCGCGAGTTCCGTATGTCGGCCATGTCCGCCAAGCTGCGGCGGATCACTGTCTACGAGGGCGAGTTCGGCCTGGAGGCCCTCACCTTGTTCGTCTGCCGGGGCGGGCTGATGCCCGGGGCAGACGCCTGGAAGGGGTACCGGCACCGGGCCTGGGAGTGGATGACCGCCCTCGCCGACTCCACCACGCCGCACCTGCCCGCACGCAGGTGGAGATGGCACGACCTGAGGCACACTCACGCCCTGCAACTGCTGACCTACCTGGAGAACCTAATGGATGGCGAGGAGCCGGACCCCAAGGCCCGCAGTCGCCGCCATCACACCTATCTGACCGGGCACATCCGCCACAACCCCCTGCTGATCGTCAGCCGCAGACTGGGGCATGCGGATCCATCGACCACTTATGAGTACCTGCAGTACACAGATGACCTGGTCAACGAGTTCGAGGCTGCGTTTCGGGGCTGGGTGGGCGACGACGATGCCACCTAGGCCGAGTTCGCAGCCCATGCTCTCGCGGGCGTCGCTGCCAGCACGAACGGCGGTCGGTGACGGTGGGGCGGACCAAGCAGGAGCGTGAGCGTCTCCTGGCGGCCCTGGAGAATCCGGTGCCGGCGGGCGGAGTCGGTCCCCGCGTTGTCCAGATCCCCCGGAACCTGCTCTGTATTGATCCTGCGGCCTACGTCTGTTCGCGGCTGGCCGGGCAGCTGGCGGACGAGTGGGTCGAGTACGTGGCCGTCACCGCCCTCGGGTCGCAAACGAAGTACTACCGGCAGGCGATCGACAGTCTGTGCCGATACGTCGACACGGCTCTCGGGCCGGCGGCCGAGAAGGCGAGCCTGAGCGACCCGGAGCTGTTCGACACACTGGTGGCCTGGGAGACCGCTCTGCCCGAAGGCTGTGAACCGGGATCCACGGTTCCTTCAGCGCTGGCTTCGGCGATGCACTTGCTGATCGTGCGTCGCGATGACCACCGGGACCGGGCGGTCGCCCCTGCGCTGGCCCGCCTGGGTCGCCGCGCCGTGCTCATCGGCACCGGCGAGTCGACGGAGCGGGACGAGTTCGCGCGGAAGGAGAAGCGCGCCCTGGTCCGTGCTGCCTGGCAGAGCGTTCACGCCACCCGCAAGCGCCTGGACGACGGGTGGGCGCTGGCGGCAACCGGGCGCCATCCCGACCAGGGAAGTTGGACCAGCATCCCGGACCTCCTCTGGGGCCTGGCCCACGAGCAGATCACTCCTGGCGACATGCGCGAAACGGTCCCCCCGCTGCGGCAGTGGCCGGCGCCCCTGCAGGCTCTCGCCGCCAGACCTGACGGGACCTCCAGCAGATCCATGGCACGGTTCCAGCTGTGTCGTCGCCTCGTCGCCCAGTTGTATCCGACCACCCTTGACCTGCAAGCCTTCCGTGTCCTGCTGATGGATGCCACCGGGCATGCCTCCGAGGAGGTCACCGCGTTCGGTGAGTCGGACGTGGAGTTCCTGCCCAAAGGCGTCCGGCTGACCCTGCTGAAGCAGCGCGCGGGCTGGCGACGCCACCGGGCCTTCCGCGACCAGGCCCCCGCGGCCGTGTCACCCCCACAGGACGACGACGCGGAGGGACGACCGGTCACCCTGGACATGCCGCGACGGGAGGCGAGCGAAGTGGTCCGCCAGCTTCTGGACCTCACCGCGCGCGCCCGCACGAACGCCGCTGACGTCACCGACACCCTGTTCGTCCGTGCCACGGTCCGGGGCGACTACCGCCTGGTGTTCGACCGCTGGAACCCCGCGGTCACGAGCGAGGGGTTCGGCCACTGGGCCGAGGCGATGGGCGTCGAGATCCAGGGAGACCGGCACATCGGACGCCTGCGCAAATCCACGAAGGTGGAGAAGGCCATCGTCACCGGAGGACGGATCAGCGCGGCGGCGGACGACCACACGGAGGAGACATTCGCCGGGCACTACGCCCAGGGCACCACGCTGCGGATCATGTCCGGACGCACCATCGTCACCGCTCAGCAGCACTGGTTCGACCAGGCCCTCACCCGGGTCGACGGCCCCACTGTGGTCGCCGGCGCCGAGAGCGAGGTCGAGAGTGACCTGCTCCGCGCCGCCGGACTGTCCGTCCAAGAGGCCGAGGACATCATGAACGGCCAGCTCGACATGGGCGTCAGCCACTGCAGGAGCCCGCGGCAGTCGCCCTTCGGGCGTCCGGGGGAACTGTGTCCGGTCGCGCCCCTGAGCTGCCTGGAATGCGGAAACGCGTGGATTCCTCCCTCCAACCTGCCGCAGCTGCTGCTGTTCAGGACACACCTGGAACATGTGCGTTCCCGGCTGCCCCCGCAGGTTTTTGACAAGGTCTGGGGACAGCGCTGGAAGAACCTGCGAGCGGTGCTGGAAGACCGTACGCCGACGGAGCTCGCCCAGGCCCGCGAGCACATCGAAGCCAGCCGGGCGACTCTGGACCTGCCGCTGAGCGCTTACACGGAGTTCGACGCATGACCCAGCCTCTGCCCCAACAGCGACGCCCGTCGCTATTCCGCGACGACGAGCCTGTCCTGCGGGGCCGGGCACTTCTGCCCGATGCCAGTGGTCCCGTGTTCGGCGACAGGGAGGTATGGGACTTCAATGCCGCACTCAAGCGTCCCGCGAATGTGTACGTCAGCGGCTGGAAGGTCTGCTTCAGCATCGAGTTGGAGGACCCGTACTGGAACCGCCTGGCGCGCGAGTTCTTCATGGTGCTGTCCAACCCGCACCACCCGGCCGTCCTGCGGCACGGTGTCGCCCTCGGCGCCCCTGCCGACCCACAGACCCTGATCCAACTTGCCTCTCGCCTGCGGACGCTGGCCCGATGGGGACAAGAGAACGGCCTCCCCGCTCATCCCGGTACCTGGACGTCGGACGACCTGCGTCAGCGCATCCGCGACCTGGCCGCGAACGGCACCGCCAAGAGCACACTCGCGGGACATGTGAGCGCGTTGAAGACCCTGGCGACGGTGAAGCCCGCGCTGAGCCTGCCCTGGCCCGCCGGGGATCCCTGGCCCGGGCAGAGCGCCAGGGCAGTAGTGGACCTCACCACCCCAGCTGGAATCTCCACGCCCGCCGTTCCCCCGGAGGCGTGGTTCCCCTTGATCCGCGCAGCCTGGGCATACATCCACACCTTCGCCCCCGACGTCCTACGCGCCGACCAGCGGCTACGCGAGCTCCACGCAGCCGCCCAGCCCTCGGTGAAGGGCGCCGACTCCCGCTTGCGGGCCTGGCTGGCCGATCCTCGGAACACGTTCCCGTCCATGCCGCGACCGTCGAGGGGAAAGCACCACGGGTGAACTGGGACCTGATGACCCTGCTCCTCGGCTATGAGGCTCGCCGCCGCACGATGCTCACCAACAAGCTCAGCCCAGCGGCAGAGGGGCGCCGGGCTCTGATCGAGAACGCAGTGGCCGCCGGCCGCTTTACACCCCATGCGTTGAGTGGGGAACTGGTGCAGGTCACCCGACCGGACGGCAGCACAGGCCCGTGGCACCCCGGCATCGGCCCGCGGCCACTCATCGAACTCAAGACGGCGCTTCGTGATGCTGCATTTGCCCTGGTCGTGGGCTTGTCCATGATGCGCGACTCGGAAATCCACGAGATCCTGCGCGAGTCCGTCGTCGAGCACTACAGCACCCCCGCGATCGCATCGACCAAGATCAAGGGCATGGTTGACCGGCCGGGCAAGCACTGGTGGATCGCCGACCCGGTCGCCGAGGCCCTCGTCGTCGCCGAAGCCATCTCCAGCCACCCCGATCGGGTCTTCGCTCCCGTCCACATCACGGGCCCGGACGGAACCATCGACGGCGTCAAGATGCTGGAGTCGTTCGTGGCGACCGTCAATGCTGAACGCCGCTGGTCAGGGCTCGATGAGATCCCTCCGGCCTACATCCGCCCCCACATGTTCCGCAAGACAATGGCGATGCTCGCCGACCAGTTCCCCGGCTCGGAAATCGCCACCGGCATCCAGCTCAAGCACCTCGCCACCCGCGCACTGGCCAACGCCAGCACCCGCGGCTACGCGGCCTCCGACAAGCAGTGGGCAAAATACCTGCAAACCGCTCTCGACAGCGCCAAGTTCCGCAAGATCAAGGACCTCTACCAGCGCCGCACCGCCGGCGAGGAGATCGGATTCGGGGGCGGAGCCGACCGCGTCAAAGACACCTTCGACAAGATCACCGCCACCGTCAAGGCCCGCAACCGCGACGCCCGCACCCTCCTGCACACCGCTCGCATCCACATCCGCTTCGGCGCGCTCAACCACTGCACCGCCGACCACACCAACCCCGTCGGCGCCGTCTGCCTGGAAAACGCCGTCGTTCCCGAAGGCCACGTGGGGCCCCTCCACGAACGTTGCCGCCCCGACCGGTGCGGCAACAGCATGATCACCTCCGATCAGCTGCCCTTCTACGACTCGCACGGGCGCAAACAACTGGAGATCATCAACCTCACCAAAGAGAACCTCTACAAAGAAGCCCAGATCAGCCGCGCCACAATGAACCGCGCCTACGCCGTCCTCGCCGACTGGGACGCCCACATCGCCACCCACGGCAAGACCACCCCCGGCGAGTCCCAGCGCGACGCCACCATCGCCGACCTGAAGAAGCGGCTGGCCGCCAAGACCCAGGAATGCACCCTCCTGGAGAACAAGCTCAAGGCCGCTGCCACCGCGATCGCTGCCCTCCACCACGACAACGAAGCCCTCCGCCAGCAGCTCGCCAGGGACGTCTCAACCACCGTCATCCCGATCCGGCCCCGCCGGCGTCGTCAGCCCCGCTATTGAGGTTTGATGCGTCATGTCACTGGGTGCCTTGAACTGCGAAGAGGAGGGCCCGCCCCGCGGCATCATGCGAAGATCAGCAGTAATACCCCGCTGTCCCCAACCGTGACCAAGATCGTAAATCGCGGAAGAGCCCGTCATCCAGGCGCCCCCTCCCGACCGCCCTGGTAGCGTGCGCCGGCATGTCATCGGAACTGAAACGCCCCCCGCTCCAAGCGGACGAACGCACCGCGCTCATCGGCTGGCTGGACCTGCAGCGGCAGATCCTGCGCTGGAAATGCGAAGGGCTGAGCGACGAGGACGCGCGCCGTCCGGTCATCCCGACCTCACCGGCCATGACGATGGCCGGTCTCATCTCCCATATGCGCTGGACCGAGCACATATGGCTGGAAGTGCTGTTCCTCGGCGGCGATAAGAAGCAGAACCCCGCATTCGACGAGTCAAGCAAGAACGCCGACTGGCACACCGACGGCCGCTCCCTCGCAGAGCTCCTCGCGGAGTACGAGGCCCAGTGCACCCGCAGCAACGAGATCGTTGCCGCGGCCGACCTGGACGATGTCGGCCGCCACCCCGACTTCCGCGACGGCAGCGCCAACCTCCGCTGGATACTGATCCATCTCGTCGAGGAGACGGGGCGACACGCGGGGCACGCGGACATCGTCCGGGAGCTACTCGACGGCACGAAGGGCTACTACTAGCGCAGCTCCGCGAAGCGGGCCCTTCCCCCAGGAGCCAGGCCAACACGCCTTACGACCAATGCGGGAGAGCCCGTTACTGGTGATCTTCGCATGATGCCGCGCGGCGAACCCTCGTCTTCGCAATTCAAGACGTCGACCCAGCGACATCACGCATCAAATCTCAGTAACCTGCAGATCCAGGCACCGGCTTGCGTCGGCTGGATGTCTCATGAGACATACCGAGCGCGAAGAAGATGAGCAGGTACGCGCGTACGGACTCCCGGCGACCGAGGGCAAGAGCGGCGACCCGAGGTGGCCGGCCTTGGCCCGCCGCTACAGCTTCGACTTCCGCCGCCCGGTGCAGTGGGAGGTGGAGGCGTTGGAGCCGGCCGAACTCCAGCGCCTGGTCCTCGCCGCCGTCGACCCCTACATCGACCGCACCGTGCTCGCGCAGCAGATCGCCCGCGAGGAAGACCAGCGCTGTGCCCTGGCCGACTTCCTCGGCGGCTGGGGCGCGGACGGCAGGAGGTAGTCCCGCCGTCTGCACGCGGGTCCCCTGCAACACGGGCGGTGCAACGCGGTCGAACGCAACCGTGTGTTGCAGTCTTGACCTGGCGCAACGCGTGCAACGCGCTGTTGCGCGAGCGCGTTGCACCGCCGTGTTGCACCCCTTCCGGGACCCCTGCTACCCAGATACTGGAGCACGGTCTGGTGACTGCTTGTGGCGTCCGTCTGCCGCTGTGTGTCGGCGGGAATGCCGCGTCGGCGAAACGGTTCACTACAGTGCCGCCGCCGAGAGGAATCCGCTCATGAGCACCCCCACCCCACGCCCCGCGGTCGCGACCTGGGCCCCATCCCAGTCCGGACCGTGCGTGCGCTGCCATCTTCTCTGCACCACCGCCGGTGAGGTCAGCTCAACGAATGGGTGGACGCGAAAGGATGTCAGCCCGACCCGCTGCTCCGGCTCGCGGAGAAGACCGGCAAGACCGTCTACATCAAGCACGCCACCGTCGTACGCAAGGCCGATGGCGAAGACACCGCTTACTTCGCCCGGCGGCGAGGCGGTCGAGTGAACCGGCGACCGCGCCCGTGATCAGGCCGTCCTCTGATGCGTTCCTGTCGTGCAGGCGTCCCGTGTGAACTGCGCTCCCCCCTCCCTTCGCGGGCGGGGCCGCTGCACGGCGACCTTCACACGACAGGAGAGACCAGCATGGTCACGCACACGTTGAGGCGGCGGATGTCCGCCCTCGCCACCGTCCTGGGACTGGGCATCGCCCTCCCGTTCGCCCTGGGGGCGACCCCCGCGTCCGCCCGGGCCCTGATCGACATCACAAAGACGCATTCCGGCAGCTTCCCCAGGGGCGGGCAGGGCGTCTACACGATCACGGTCACCAACCCAGGCGATCAGACGACCGCCAGCGGGACGGTCATGCAAGACACCATCCAGACAGGAGGGGTCACATTCGTCACAGGGACGGTAATCGACTCGGATGTAAACGTTTCGTGCACCTTCGAGGGGGACAACAGGGTCAACTGCGAGAGCGAGCCGCTGGATCCCGGTGAGGGCTACACCCTCACCTTCACTGTCAACGTCGCCGAGGACGCCCCGTGCACCGTCGACAACTTTGCCGTGGCGCTCGTCCCCGGGGACGTCGGCGACACGGCCGAAGACCCCACCACCATCACCGGCGGCACCTGCGGCGGAGACGAGGGAGACGGTGACGGAGACGGGAGCCCCGTGTCGATCCTCCCCGTCAACCTCACCGGCGTCATCCCGATGTTCAACAACATCACCACGAACAACAACATCCACAGCCCCGGCGCCAGCAACGCCAGCCGCCAGGCTTTCGGACTGAACGCACCCTGACCGAGCAGGCCGTCCCCCGAGGCGTGGAACGGCCGTACGTCGGCCGTCCCACGCCTCGGTGTGCCAGCAGCATGCGGATCGCCACGACCAACTTCATCGGCGACCGCATCATCTACCCACCCACCCACCTCGCCCGCGCGCTCGACGAGCGCGGGTTCTCCGGGCTCTACCTCCAGGAGCCCATCCACATCCCCGTCGCGCGCGACACCGCCGCGCCCCAGGGCGGGTGAAGTGCCCCGCGGGCGGTCGACGGTCAGGCGCAGCTGCCCCAGATCCTCAGCATCCACGAGCCTGAACACCACTGCATCTCTAACTTGGTGCAGTCAACAGACCGAACATGTTGTCGATATGGAGTCGGCGGGAACCCCCTCTGCCAGGAGTGCCGCGCCCGGCTCCCGGAGTCACAGAAGAAGCCTGCCCACCCCGGAGCCTGACGTCGCGGGGCCTTCTGGCCGTATCCTGCGCGCTGGACCGCGCCCGGCCGGTGACGCTGGGGGCCAGGCCCGGAGTGGCGGTGAAGGAGGCCAACCCCGAGTGGTCCTGACCCCTCCCTTCGAGCCGATGCTCGCCCAGGCCGGCGAGTCCGTCCCCGGACCTGGTGTCCTGGCGGGCGGCCTGGCCCTGGAGCAGAAGTTCGACGGCCACCGCACCATCCTCTTCACCCCCGCTGGCCCCGGCGGCCGGGTGCTGCTCCAGACCCGGCGCGGCTCCCTGGTCCAGGACCGCTTCCCCGACCTGGTCGCCGCCGCCGAGCAGCTGCCCGACGGCCTCGTCCTCGACGGCGAACTCGTCGTCTGGGACACCGCAGCCGGACGCCTGTCCTTCGAAGCGCTCCAGCGCCGGGCCGCCGCCCGCGGGCGCACCGCCGCCGCACTGGCCGCGAAGACCCCGGCCTTCTTCATCGCCTTCGACGTCCTCCAGCAGGACGGCACCGAACTCCTCACCCGGCCCTACCGTGAGCGCCGGCGCATCCTCGAGGATCTCTTCGACACCCACCAGCTGAGCGCGCCGTGGACGCTGTGCCCGATGACCACCGACCTCGCCAAGGCGAGGGAGTGGCTGGAGACGTGGACCGACGTCTCCGGAGTGGAGGGGATCCTGGTGAAGGGAATGAACCAGCGCTACCTCCCCGGATCGAGAGCTTGGTACAAGATCAGACGCCGCGACACCACCGAGGCGGTCTTCCCTGTCAAGTTCTTCTGTTCAGTCCCGCGGCCACTGCTCAGGCTTCCGTTTCAGTCCGCTGTGATGGGCACTCCGTCGTGTCGCAATGTCGATCGGCGGAAGGCTGGCAACCGCATAGGGTCAGTGGCATGTCTGACACGTTCGACGTAGCTGAGTTCCTGGCGGGTGGGTGCAGGGAACGGGCGGATGCGTGGGCATTTGTCAGCGCTTTTGCCGCCTCCTGGTTCACTCCGTTGTCACCGGCTGATGGGTTCACGCTGGATCAAGTACAGAGAGCTGAGGACCGCCTCGGCGTTCACCTTCCTGTTGCTCTCCGGGAGGCGTACACGCTGTTCGGTCGACGGCGAGATCTGGTTGCGCAGCAGGACCCGCTGCTGGAGCCGGAGGAGCTGCTGTTCGACCCTTCCGGCGAACTTCTGGTCTTCCGCAGTGAGAATCAAGGCTGCGCCGGTTGGGGTGTGTCTCTGACCGACCTGCATCGGGAGGACCCACCGGTCGCTCTGTTTTCCGATCGCCTGCCGAACTCCGGACGGCGTCGTTTTCTCGATCGCTTGTCGCTGGCTTGTGTCGAAACCGTGCTGAGCGAGGCTGTCGTTGGCAGGTGGCGACAAGGGCGCGCATGCCAGGCGACCCCTGAGGTAGTTGCCTGTCTAGAAACGGAGTTCGCGCGTGTCCCGTTGCCGCCCTATCCGGCGTGGTTTGAGCCGATGGGACCGGGAGTCCGGTGGTTTTCTGCCGCTGGCCTGCTGCTGCGTCTGGAGCCCGGCTCCGAGGGGACGGAGTTGGTTGTAACAGGTCAGACGGAAGGTGATCTTCAACGCGCGATCGAAGCGATTCCCGGTGCCTGGCCTGACGCCGAGCCGACCGTGACCAGGACAATCAGTGAGCACGACCTTGTTCTGCCGTTTTGACGACAAGTCGCTGGGCGAGAAGCAGCGCCCACGACAGCGCGGATGACGCTCGCGTCGACGGGGTCGCCCCGGTGCTCCGTCGACCGGGCGCGGCCCCGAATGGGTGCAGATGTCAGGTGGTGGGTGGGCGAAGCAGGATGACGTTGTCGGGAGGCGGGGCGGGGTCCGTTGACGTGCTCTGCTCCTCGGTAAGCACGGCGCTGGCAAGGGTGAGGTTGGTTACCAGTCGGCGGAGTTCTTCGATCTCGGCTCTCTGGTTGGCGATAGTCCTCTTGAGGCTGGTAACGGTTTCCCTGAGTCGTTTCTCCGTTTCTGGAATCTGTTTGGTCTCTTCGCGGACGCGTTCATAGAACTCGTTCTTCAAATCCGCGTGCCGCTTCATCAGGGCCATGCGGTGGACGCCAGCCTCGGCGGCCAGCGCGACGACGGTGAGGCTGCCGTTGGAGGCGACGGCTTGCCCGGCCAGGAGTCGGTCGATGGCTTCGCGGATGCGGGTGCGCTCGTCGGGGTGCTGGTCGTTCATGTAAGGGCCTCGGCAGGTTGGGCGGTGGTGTCGTGAGCGTCGGCGGTCGCCCGGAGTCGTTCGGAGTTGGCTCGGAGTCGATTGCCGAGCGGGCCGGGTGCTGCGGCGGCCATCTGGTCGATCTCATCAGCCCGTGTCCGCAGCTGGCGGGCGTGGGTATCGGTGCGGACGGTGTTGCCGCAGCCGGGCCGGCAGGCGTACTGCCGCGGGGCTGTCGCCCCCGGTTCGGGTTCGCAGAGCGCGTTGTCGTGCTTGAACGCGCAGATCAAGAACGCGTCGGGATTGTCGTAGAGGACGACACCGTCCCGGGCAAGGAACCTGGCGGCCTTCCCCGCGAACTTCGCGGGGACAATGCGGCCTTCGAACCTCGGAGTCGTCGCTGCCGCGGCGATGGCCCTGCGGGAGGCGGGGCCGGAGATCCTCTCTCCCGAGGCCATCCGATCACTTAGCCGGGCGGCGGTGTCCGCGGCAGCAAGGGCCGTCTCGACATCTAGGACACTGTGGAGACCACGCTGGCTGCGGGAGGCGTAGCCGCTGGAGGTCCGGGCATCCAGGACGGTTCGCATGTGCCCGTATTGGATCGCGAGCGCGATCAGCCCGGCCGGACGGCGGGCGATGTGCCAGGCCAGGGTGCGGCGGAACCGCGACATGCCGCTCGCTCCATGCGGATCTTCGGGAATGGTCTGATGGGACAGCCCCAGCGAGGTGGCCTCGCGGTTCACCCAGACGACGAATCTCTCGATTTGGTCGTTCAGCGCACCGCCCTTCAACGCTCCGTGGTGGCCACGCTTGGAGGCGAAAGCATGGTGACCGGCGCTGAGGAGGAGTTCCCCGTCAGGGACCATGCGTTCCAGGACACGGATTGCGTGGACGACTGGAGTGATCGCCACCCAGGGAATGTCGCGGTCCTCGCCTGCGGAGATGTGGTTGCCGTCCTCGTCGGTGACGTTCTTGTAGTGCCGGCTGCGGATCAGATGCCGCCCGGCGGCGCCATCGGCCGTGGGCTCAGGATCAGGGCAGCAGCCGGATCGCAGACCCTGCACCTCCTGCGGGCGCATACCGGTCAAATAGAGGCAGAGGATCACTGCGGCTGTGCCAAGGTGCCTCATCACTCGGCGGACTCTTCGACGTCGATGTGATCGCGCCAGGGCTTCCCGTCGATCTGGCCGAGGATAGGCACGTTCAAGGGACACGCGCCCGGACGCTCGGGGACCAGGGCGTGGAGCTGGTGCTTCGTGGCAAACCGGTTGACCTGGATGGTGCTCGCGCCCGTGAGAGCGGCTATGTAGGTGCGGGCCAGTGCACTCCGGCCTTTGAAGTGGATGGAGGGCAGCGGGGCGCCCGAACCAACGCGGGGCAGCAGGAACTCTTCGAGGGCAGCGTGGCTCTCGGCGGACGCCTGGTTGACTGCGGCTACGGCGAACAGCTGGCATCGTTCGGACCAGGCAGCCAGGATGTCGTCGGCGAAGATGTCGACGAAACGGATCGCCCAGACCAGCAGAGGGCCGAGAACCTGCGGGTCCAGCGGCTCGGTGCTGTTCTCGCCGCGGTCCGAGCCGCCGGCCGGGGGAAGGAAGTCGTCGACTCCCTCGCTGTCCCACGGAGGCCGGGTGGCACCGACGGGTTCGGCGCTGAGCTGATCGAACGCCCACAAATCGGTCAACATGGAGCAGATCTTCTCCGCATGACCGCGGGAGACGTCGCTGCAGCGTTCGACTATGTAGGTCCGCCACACATGGTCGGTGCAGTCGACCAGGCGGGTGATGCGGCGTTCGTGCAGCCAGCGGGCCAGCCGTATCCACTCGCCGTGGGTGTCCCGAAGGTCATGCGCGGATGTTCGGGCCCTGGCTCCGGCCCCTCGGGCCTTGAGGTGGGTGGGCCGGAGTCTGCCGTTGATCATCGTCCAGGTGATGAGTTTCATCTCGCCGAGCAGGAGAGCCGGACATTGCCTCCAGTGGATCTTGACGAGGTAGGTGCTGGGGTTGTCGATCAGTGGTGCCAGAGGCCAGACGGCATCGCAGTAGCGGGAGTTGGAGTGGGTATTACCGGCGCTGATCCACTGGGGCAGCACTACCGGGGTCTGCGGGGTGGGAAGGGGCAGAACGTACGGGTCGTACTGGGCAGCAGGGCTGGTCATGGGCCGAGGCCTTCCTTCAGCAGAAGCCGGACAACAGTGCGGTCGGCCTCGCTGACACGGGCCAAGGACGTCTTCCAGGCGACCGGACCGACCCTCTTTCGCAGGTCTTCCAGCCGCGTCAGATGAACCCTCCACCGTTCACGGAACACGTCCTCCTCCAAGACGGACCGCAGACTCGTGATCTGCTGGTGCAGGTGGGCGAGCCGGGGATGGTGGCCGGGATGGACGTATGCGTTGGCGCAGGCCAGACAGAGCAGGAAATCCGCCCCGCAGCCGCCCTCGCCAGCCGGCCAGGGGCTGGCTTCCTCGTCTTCGCAGTCCACCGTTGCCGTCTGCTGATGTTCCGGATTCGGCTCGTTCGCCATCGTCCCGCCGAAGACGACAGCCCGGGCCTGGTTCAGGGCCTCGAGGGCGCCGTCGGCGAACACCTGGCGCGAAGCGCGCTGAACCCTTTTGTCGGGCAGCACGTAGACACTCTCGTGCGTGCCCTGTGTGTGCTGCAGCGGGCGTCCCTGGTTCGTCACCGTCGTCCGGCGAGCCCGCTGGAACGGCGACCCGCCGAGCCCACTGCTTGCGGCCCACCACCTGCTCATCCCGAGGGAGACACCAAAGGACAGGGGCCAGTGCACGGCCGGCCGGTCCAGGTCGGTGTGCTCGTCCTCAGGGCGGCGGACGCGAGCAACCATCAGCAGGTCGACGCCCGGCTTCAGCCGGTGGGCCAGTGCCCGTGCATGAGCGGTGGCCTCCAGGGCCTGGGTAATCAGCCTCCCCGGCGAGTCGGCTCCTGAATCGGTGATGTTCTCGGTGGAGAACCACCGCCCGCTGCCTGCTCTGCGCTTCTCGACCTGGACCTGGTAGGTCAGCGAGGTGGTCTCTCCGACTGACGGCGCGATCGTCGGCACTGGCATGCGGTCGTACTGCGACAGGTTCCACCCGAACCGGTCCGTCAGCAGCACGGCCAGCGCGGTGAGTTCACCGCGGGCCAAGAACAACCGCCCCCACGTCTGCTCAGCCCCCTTGCCGCCCAGCAGACGGCCGCTTCTCACGCCGCGGTCTCCACTGGGGTGCAGAGTGCGGGGGACATCGCCGGTGCGGGCGAGGTGATCAAGAATCTTCCCGATCTTCCACCCACGGCTTCCCGCGGCGAGTTCGTTGGACCGCCAGCTGTTCAGCAGGCGTGTGTTCTCGCCGATCCGCAGCCAGGCCGACCGAAACTGCCGTTGAGCGGTCAGCACTACCCGCTCCCACTCGGCATCCTCAAACGACTGTTTGCTCGGCTTCTGGGCCGGGACCCGACGGGCCAGCTCCTCTGCCACGAGCCCGGTTGCCAACCGCACGTCTTGTCGCAGCACCGTGCGAACCATGGACTGCTTGTTCGTGCCGGCGCTGGTGCCGCTGTTCGCCTCTCGCCAGCTCTGCATCACGGCCAGGGTCAGACCGTCCACGTCCTCGGGCGGGCTCTCCAGCTCCGAGAGGAAGTCCGCGAACAACTTCAGACTCGACCAATAGGTCTGAGCTGACCGGTGGCTTGTCCAGTTCCTGGACTGGCTGGCGAACGCGACGGCCAGAGACCGTTGCGTCGGCCCGGCCACAGGAAATCCGGCGAAGTCGTACTCCTTCTTGAACCCGGCCTTGTTGGTGACCGTCACCACGAGCCCATCCGGGCCCAGCGGCGGCTCGACGTGGTGGTCGGGCGGCGGTGGGACGGCCTTGCGGCCACGCCCGCTCACCACACCACCTCGACGATCGTGTCGATATCCTGGATGCCGACCGTCTCGCGGGCCAGCCGGGCGAACACCCCGTCCGCGTCCTCGATGTCCTGGCCCTCCTCGGTGCTCTCCGCGGCAGCGAGGATCGACTCCAGCTGCAGGTGGGACACGGGCGC
Source organism: Streptomyces sp. NBC_00091 (assembly GCF_026343185.1). Classification (GTDB taxonomy): domain Bacteria; phylum Actinomycetota; class Actinomycetes; order Streptomycetales; family Streptomycetaceae; genus Streptomyces. The sequence continues at coordinate 55,566 of NZ_JAPEMA010000001.1, forward strand.
GAGATAGTGCCGCTTGGTCGTCTCCACGTCCGAGTGACCCAGCAGCGTCTTCACCAGCCACCACGGATCACCGAAGAGCTGGGCGAAGTCCCTCCGATCCTTCTTGGTCAGCCCGTAACGCTTCTCGAACAGCTCGTTGAGCAGGATCAACATGTAGAGCGCGAACGAATGCCGGCCAGAGTGCGGCGTCGCGTACGGACTCTTCCCGCGCACCTCCGCAAGCCGGAACCTCCGGTGCATCGCCCTGTCCTCTTCGGTGAGCAGGACCTGCTCGCAGCGCAGATTCGCCGCCCTGAACACACCGTTCCACCGGTCCGGGGCCATCGCCAGACCCTGCTCGGTCAGCCACAGCCACGCCGGCTCCGGCCCGTCCGGGCCCGGCTGGAACAGCCACTGCCGCTCACGCCAGCCCAGCCGACTTAACTCCTGAGCACCGACGACCCCGTTCCGGTCTACCCACTCAACCTTCGGCCTCAACCCGCGGGTCACCTCGGTGATCAGCCGCACGACCGGCAGCCGGTCATAAAGGCCCCGCTCCTGGGCTCGCTGAATCGCCCACGCCCGCTCTGACTCCACGTAAGCCTCGACCTGGCCGACCGAATCCACCGACGCGTAATAGGTCCGGCTGTTCTTCGACCTCGTCAACGCACCCGCCAGCTGGCCATGCAGGTAGCGGCCGCGGCGAAGACTCTGCGTGGGTAGCTCCAGCGTCAGCAACGAGCCGCACTCCTGCCGACGCAACCCAGAACTCAGTACCATCTGCACGAAGCTGGTGTTCCGCAGCTCCGTACGCGATTCCCAGCCCAGCACGGCGACGCCAGCGCGGGTATGGCCCCGCAGTCCGATGTCCAACCACAGATCCCAGGTCCGCGGCGTCAGCCACGACACCCGCGCGCTCACCGAGTCCGGGGCCCTGTCCTCGTGCCGGGAGACATCCACCGGAAGCGGATAGACCTTGCCCCACTTGAACAACTTCGTGAACGCGGCAGCCTCACGGTCCCACTTCGAACCACCGATCCTGCCTGGGTTCTCTGGCGCATCACACCGCCAGTGCCGGTAGTCCGCCAGATCCTGCCGCCTTGCTTCACGCCACGACAGCCCACGCGAGGACAGGAAATTCAGCAGCGGCCGATAATCCGTTCCGTAATTCCGCTTCGTCTCCCGTTCCAGATTCCGAAAGACCTCAGACCGTACGAAATCCAGGAAATCCCGGTCCACCATGCCGTCCGGCCGTAAGTACACCGGATCGCCCGGCCTCAGACCGATGCGGGCCACCGCCTCTGGCAGGTCCTGCACCCCAAGAACACCCTCCGCTGGCAGCGTTCCCCACCGGCCTGGATCCGGCACCCACTCCACGTGCCACTCGCTCAACTAGACCCCTCCTGATGCGCTTGAACACACCAGATCATCAGGGAAGCCATCATCGGCGCGATCACCGGCACTCTTACCCGCCCGCAGTTCCTCGTCCTGGGCCGCCGTGACGGGCACGGTCGGCTGCGCGCGGTGGGCCGTACGGTCCCGCTGCGCCCTTGACCTGGATCGTCCATCGCGGAGCTGCTCACCGCGACCGAGGCGACGGGCATCGCCCTGTTGCCCATTCAGCGCCGCGACGAGGGCGACTTCATCGGCTACTGCGGGCTGATCACCGGCCGCTCCACCCTGGAGGAGCCGGAAATCGCGTTCGAGCTGTTCCAGCGCGCGCACGGGCATGACTACGCCACCGAGGCGGCCGGCGCGGTGCTCGATGCCGCTGCCGCGACCGGGCGGAACCGGCTCTGGGCGACCGTCGGTGCGTGGAACGCACCGTCGCTCCGCGTCCTCGAGAAGCTCGGGGTCGAGCGGGATCACGTTTCCACGGACGACAGCGGTGAAGTGGCCTGGCGCACACGCTGGTTGCGCTGACGCGAGAGCGCGCTCCCAGAGCTTCCGTCGGCGTCCCGGCCGTGGCCGATGGATGCTTCCTCCAGGGGACCCGGTTGCGGGCGCGGGCCCCGGACGGCCGCTCGACGCATCGTAGGTGAATGGGAACTCGACCAAAGTGGATCTTCGTCTCGGTAGTCTTCCCTGCAAGGTCGCGAAAAGGCGATCCGGAGTTGCGAGAGGGAAATCATCGAATCCGCGGCGTGGCTTCGGTCGGAAATGTCAGCCACGCTCGATCAATTGACTCACCCCCTCCCGCTGTCAGTCGCGAGCCTGCGGTTGAGTATTCTGAACAGGAAATACTGGGAAACCTGATGAAGAAGCCTGGGAATTTGACTCTCGGCGTGGTCTCGGTACTGGTTGCTGCTGGGGCGGTGGTCGCCTCCGGGCCGGCCGTCTCGGCCGCACCGCAGGTGCAGAGTTTCAGTGCGGCCAAGGGCGACATCCCGCCGGTCGAGCTCATAGGTCCGAACGGCGAAAAGCCCGTCGAGTGGGGTGTGGCAACCTTCGTGGAGGGCTCCGGCGCGCTCACCAAGGAGAGTGTCGGCGGGGGTACTTGGCATCACGGTACGAGGGCTGACGGTGGCTACAAGCAGTGCTACTCGAACTACATCTACCCCGACAAGAAGCACTCCGCCAGCGTCGCCATCGGGGATCTGACGGACAAGGACATTCAGGCGGCTGACGTCTGGGCCAAAGCTTCCCGTACGACTGGCTGGGCCTACAAGTGCAGCACCTACTGGGGTGTCTACTAAATCACCCGCCCTTTGCTGACCGAAAGCCTGGCCGGTCGTGGCGATGCCGCGAGTGGTCAGGCCTTCGGTGCCTCCGTCGTCTTCCCGGTAGGCAGGGAAAGGCCGGTAAGGTAGATTCCGAATCCCCTTTCGATGTATATCGAGGTTTCGTACGTGCGATTTTCGCCCTTGGCTGTCACGCTTTCCTCTTCGGCCGGGTTGGCCGTCGGAATCGCCGGACCGCTCCTGGAGTCAATGGACAACCCTTTGACCCATGCGGCGAGCATCACTTTTGTCTCGGGGTGGATGTACGCGCTGATCGCCTTCGGCGCTGGACGGGCGGCTCGGTCCAAGTGGGGAGCCGCCCTCACGGCTTGGGGTGCCCAGCTGGTCGCTGTCCTCGCCTACTACGTGACGAAGGCGATCCAAGGCGACTTCAGGGTGCCGGACTTCAACGACCCGGCGAACAAGGCCGAGTTCTTCGGATGGAACGAGTTCCTGTCCATGATCGTGGTGTGGTGTCTCTTCGCCACGGTACTGGGGCCGCTCTGCGGACTCGCCGGACACCTCTCCCGCTCCGACTCCGGTCCCCGTCGGCCACTTCTGCGGCTGCCCTTCCGGCTGCTGATCCCGGCCGTGGTCATCGCGGAGACCTCCATGCGGCTGACCTACGAGGCCGGTGGGTCGGACGGGGCGGTGGTGGGCCCGGTCTGGACCGTCACCCGCCTCGTGGCCGCGGCGGCCGCCCTCCTTCTCGTAGTGATCGCGATCGTCACCACAAGGGGGAGGTGGGCGATGCGGGGTGCGTTGTAGCCGGCGTCGAGAACGATGAGGACCTCGGGATCACCCCGCCGCCACTGACCGGCCGCGACAAGGCGTTCGACGACCTCGCGGACCTGGTCGGCGGTGACCGCGGCCAAGTCGGTCCCGGGTGCGATGTGTCGGTTTGGTGTTAGTGGGGGTTGGTAGTGACGGGTTGTCAGTCGGGGTTGTTTGTGCTGGTGGTGTGGCCTGGAGGCGTGTCCGCTGCTGACACGGAAGTGGTGCGCGGGGTGGTTGTCGCTGTCATGGGGCGGTACATCACCACGGTCTCCATTGACACGGAAGTGGTGCTTCTTGTCCATGGCGGGTGTGGCGGCCGGGAGGCTTGGGGTCTGTGGAGGTTGTCCCGGTCGTGGGGTGTGTGGTGGTGGGGGAGCGGGGTGTGCTGCCGGAGGTCGCGCGGGTTTAGATGCGCGGCGCGGTGGTGGGTCGGCTGCTGGAGTTGCGGGCGGCGGGTCGGCTGACGGCAGGCCGTGTGCGGGTGGCCGCAGGGGCGCTGGGAGTGTCGGAGCGGACGGTGTGGTGCTGGCTCGTTGTGCCCTCTCCCGGTCCCGGTCCCGGGGTCGTTGCGGGTGTCCGGCTGGCGCGGGTGGACCGGTTCGTCGTGTCGGAGGAGGTACGTGCGTTGCTGGCCTTGTGGGGTGGGAACGTCGTTGCGGTGCAGCGTGAGCTGGCCGAGTGCGCTGCCCGGCAGTCGCCTCCTGGTACTGCTCCGTCGTTGACGACGTTGCGGTGCAGCGTGGGCTGGCCGAGTGCGCTGCCCGGCAGTCGCCTCCTGGTACCGCTCCGTCGTTGACGACGTTGCATCGTGCGATCCGGTGGGATCTGGCTGCGGGGGAGCGGGCGGGGCTGGCTGGTGGTGAGTGTGTGGCCCGGAAGCATGATGTGTTCCTGGCCCGGCCTCGGGGCTGGCGGAATCAGGTGTGGGAGGCCGATCACGTCCAGGCTCCGGTCCTGGTCGATGTCGAGGGCGCTGCCCGGCGGCCTTGGATCACCTGGTTCGTGGACTGCGCGACGAACGTGATCATGGGGGTGGCGGTCACGGCCGGGTATCCGTCGCGGGAGTCGGTGCTGGCCGCGCTCCGTGCGGCGGTGTTGCGTGAGGAGCCGTTCGGGCCGCAGGGCGGGCTCCCGGAGGAGGTTCGTGTGGACCGGGGCAAGGACTTCTTGTCGAAGACGGTCGTGGCGGCGTTCGGCGCGCTGGTGGTCCAGGTGGAGGACCTGCCCGCTTACACCCCGCACCTGAAGGGCACGGTGGGGGGCTTGAACCGGGCGGTGGAGTCGGTGCTCCTGGCGGCACTGCCGGGGTACGTGCGCCAGCCGCGCCCAGGCCGGCGACGGGCGCGGCCGAAGGATGAGGCGCTGCTCGTTTTCGAGGACTTCACTGCTCGCCTGCTGGGCTGGGTGGAGTGGTGGAACACCTGCCACCTGCCCCAGCCGCTGGAGGGGAAGTCGCCTTTGCAGGCCTGGGAGGCCGATCCGACTCCGGTGCGGGAGGTCAGCCCCGGGGAGTTGTGGACGTTCACGCTGGAGGACGACGGCCGTGTGCGGGTGGTCTCCACTCGTGGCGTGCGGTTCCGCAGGCGGGACTATGTGGGGCCGTGGATGACGGGCCTGGCGGGTACGGGGTCAGGGTGCGGTTCATGCCGCACCACGATCACAGCATCGAGGTCTTCGACGCCACGACCGGGCGTTACCTGGGCCCTGCGACCGTCGCGGACGAGGCAAGCCCGGAGCAGATCACCGCGGTCCGTACGGCGCGGGCCGCGCGCAGCCGGCGTCTGCGTAAGGACCTGACGGCGGCGCAGCGGGAGCGTTATGCGGTGGTGACCCGGCCGGGGAAGCCGGAGCGGCTAGGTGCGGTGTCCGCGGTGGAGGCCGGTGCGGAGCTGGCGGCGGCTGATCGGGCGGATTTGTCGAGGCTGGCGTTGCCGGACCTGATCCCGCCGGCTGCGGCACCGCCGGGCTGGCGTACTCCGCCGTCGCTCGCCGCTCGTACCCGCCAGACTGCCGTGCCCCAGGCTCCTGAGGATGGCGGGCCGGCAGCGCAGGCGGGCGGCAGCGGGCAGGGCGGGGCTGCGCGGTGACCGCACCCACGTACCAGTACGTCGGTCTGCCTGACGCCTCCATCGTGACCACGAGGGCCTTGCTCACCGCGCGGGAGAACATCGCCGACACGGTTGCCGCGCGGGCGATGATGTGTATCCACGGCAACGCCGGCTTCGGCAAGACCCTGGCGGTCAACACGTGTCTGCACGAGTTGGAGGACACTCGGGGCGAGGAGGTCTGCCGGGTCGCTTTCCGGGCCCGTCCGACCGCCCGCGCGGTCCGCTACGAGCTGTTCGAGACGCTCCGTCTGCCCGGGGAGCCTCCCCGCCACCCCAGCGAGTTCGACCGCCTGTTGAAGACCGCCCTGGCCGAGCGGCCCCGCACATTCCTCGTGGACGAGGGGCAGTGGCTCAACGGGGAGGCGTTCGAGTACTTCCGTTACCTGTGGGATGAGCGCGCCACCCAGATTGCGATCGTCTTCGTCGGTGGGGCCGGAGCCCACACCGTGCTGTGCCGCGAGCCGATGCTGTCCTCCCGGATCTTCATCTGGCAGCAGTTCACCCGCCTGACCCCCGAAGAGGTCCTGGACGTCGTCCCGCTCTTCCACCCCGTCTGGGAAGACGCCGACCCTGCCGACATCACTTTCGCTGATGAGCAGGCCGCCCACGGCAACTTCCGTGCCTGGGCTCAGCTCACCGCCCATACCCGTACCGCGCTGGAACGCACCGGCCGCCCGCGCCCGGACCGAGAGCTGCTGCGCTGGGCCTTCAGCCGCCTCGCATGACCCCACCAGCCACGGCGTGCCTGGCCGTCGTCCTGGACTCCGGGGACGACGCCGCCTTCACCCATGCAGCCTTGGCCGCCCACGCCCGCAGGCCGGCCGCATCGCCCTCCACCCCACTTTGGGAACGACCAGCGAGACCGCACTGGCTGGGGATCTGCTTCTCGCGCTGGGCAAGGAGCCCCACATTCCGGGCCGCTTCCCGCACGGCAGACCGCCCTTGTGGGAAGTGGCCGCGGCATGGACGACAGCGCGGGCCGTCACCCGCCTGACCGTCCTGCGCGCACACCTTCTCGACGACCGCCGCCTGCGGCGCCTCCTTGGCCTCCAGCGGCAGACCGGCATCCACCTCACCCTCGTCGTCCACCGGCCCCGCCTGACCACCGCCGCTGGCCGTACCCTGGCCGCTACCGGCCACACGACCGTCGACACGCTGGCCGAAGCCCGAACCCTCTACTACGGCAGCGCCCCCCCGCCACCCGGCGTGCAGGTATCCGCGGCGCCTGCGCCCTGGCGCTGGATCACCCTCGATGCCCTGGACCGCCTCGTCTCCTACGACAGTCCCCGGCCCTGCACCACCGCCTGTACTCCACGGCCGATCGTCTGCCAGCAGCGCCCGGCACCCATCCCCCCGACCCAGGCCCAGGCCGTCCGGTTCGCCGACCGCCTGCACACGGCGACGTCCCATCCAGCCCGCGCCGCCGCCCTCGCGGCGGCCGTTGCCGTCGGTGCCTCGTTCCAGCAGCTGGCTACCGCCCGCCCGGACGGCTTCGACCCCGCGGCCGGAACCCTCACCCTGCACGATCAAGCCCGCTGCACCGACGGCTGCGCGATCTACCCCGTGCCTGCCTGGGCCCGCGACTTTCTCCACGCCGCAGCCCGGTTCGCGCATCTGACCGATGCCGCTTGCCTTCTGGCCGCTCCGGCCGACCGTCCTGCCCTGCTGCGCCTGGCCGAGAGCATCAAGATCCGTCCGCCCCAGCCCCCTCCTGCCTGGAGAGGAGAACGACGGGCGCCGGTCGTCTGGGACTGGCGGGAGCAGCGCGAGGCCCTGGGCTAGCAGCCCCTGCGCTCTGCTGTTTCGCCGCCCGGCGGCGGCACCACGCCGACTACGCGAGTCCGAACTCGATGAAGTCGACTTCCCTGAGCTTCACCTGGAGGGCGTCTGCCCGCCGGCCCGCTCCTCGGAAGTAGACGTGCCCCAGCGCCCGGCCCAGGATCACCTGGTACTGCCGGTCCGGGGCACCTGCCTCCCAGGCGGAGAACAGTTCCCGGGCTACCTCGCCGGGCCCCGGCACCGTCAGAAGCCGGTGCCGCGGATCATCCGAGCCGCCAGCCCCTGCCGCGAAGCCGAACCGCGCCCGGGTGTGCACCACCAGTCCTTGCTGCTCCGCGGCGGCCCTGCGCCGCGCACGTACCAGCGGCTGCCACCGGGCCCGTAGCCGTGTGCCGATCAGTGCCGCGTGCCGGGCAGAGGGCTTGGCCCGTGCCGCTGCCTTCGGGCCGTCCACCGCTGGACCGTCCGCAGGGACACGCCCAACTCCCGCGCCACCATCTGTTTGGAGCCCTTCGCCCACCTGAGCAGCGCTCCCAGCTGCTGCTCGGTGGTCTCCGGTACCGGCCGCGTGTACAGCAGCCTTTCGAGCCCCGCCCCGATCACTATGACCCTCCACCTGCCGAGCAGCCGTCATGACGGGTCTCTTATGCATCGTGGCGCCGGGAGGACGGAATGCCGATCCTCCTGCCACGGGGTGCCGAGATGCGGTAGAGGCACTGGCCAACCAGCGCGCATCTCGTGACCGGGGCGGCGGCCCGTGGTGGCTACCTGTCTTGGCCTATAGCGCCAGCGAAGCGACAGCCAGGTGTGATGGGCACCGTGTGATGTGCAGTGAGTGTGAGTCATCACTTTTCACTGGTGGTGGCTGCGGCGGGTTCAGGTGCTGTGTCGCCTGGGTGTCGTTGTGTGGGTGAAGGGGGCTGTCGTCTGGGGGGTGGGTGGGCCGGTCGGATGGTGCACCGGCGTCCCGTTGACCGGCAGGGGGCTTCGGCGGGTGTGCTGCCGAGGGCCGGGGTGTGGGGTGGTCAGTTCGGCGGTGTGGTGATGTGGGTGGCGAGTCCGTCGAGGAGGGCGGTGAGGCCGTAGTGGAGGAGGGATTCGGGGGAGAGGTCGGCGTCGGTGCGGGCGGCGGTGAAGGCGGGGAAGGCGCCGTGTTCGAGGAGGGCCGCCAGGCGGGTTTCCTGGGCCTGCATCCATTGTTCCCCGCTGACTCCGCTGGACTGCTCGGCTGCGGTTTCCGGTTCGAGGTCGACGGCGTGGCCGCGGACGTAGCCGAACAGGGTGACGGCGGCGTGCATCCGGGTACCTGCGTCCAGGCCGTGCCCGTCCAAGGCGGCGAGGGCCCAGTCGATGTGCCGGATGCCGTTGGGGATGAGCAGGGGCCGGTTGAGGTTCATGGCCGCCGCTAGCCAGGGGTGGGCCCGGTACAGGCGCCACTGCAGGGCCGCCGACAGCTCCAGCCGCTCCCGCCAGTGCGGCGGCGGCCGCTCGGGCAGGGCCTGCTCCCCGAAGGCCGCGTCGGCCATCAGCACCACGAGCTGTTCCTTGCTGCCGACGTGCCGGTACAGGGACATCGCCGAGACCCCGAGCTCCGCGCCGAGCCGGCGCATGGTCAGGGCCGCCAGCCCCTCCGCGTCCGCGATCTCGACGGCCGCGCGGACGATCCGCGCACGTTGCTGCGCGTCGTCCTCTGCACCGGTCCGGCGTCCCTGGCCTGCTGCGGGCCGGGCCGCGACCACGGTCCCCACCCCCGGCACCGCCCGCACCAGCCCTTCCTGCCCGAGCGCGGCCAGGACCTTGCTGGCGGTGGCCATGGCCACCCCCCACCGCTGGGTGATGGCCCGTGTCGAAGGCACCCGGTCCCCCGGGCGCAGCTCGCCGCGCTCGATGCGGCCCCGCAGTTCGGCCGCGATGCGTACGTACGGCGCCTGTTCCCGTTCCGTCATCCCGTCCCACCCTCCTAGTGCACTAGTACAGACAGACCCTAGTGCACTAGGTCGATTTCCTCAGTTCCCCTGTTCCACCACGGAGTTCCTGTCTTTACGTTGTATACATCACCCCGAGAGAGGAACAGGCAAATGAAGAAGAACCAGACCGTGCTGATCTCCGGCGGCAGCGTCGCGGGCCCGGCCCTGGCCTACTGGCTGCACCGCCACGGCTTCACCCCCACGATCGTCGAGCGGGCCCCGGAGCTGCGCGACGGCGGCTACGCGGTCGACTTCCGCGGCGAGGCCCTCGACGTCCTGGACCGCATGGGCCTCCTCCAGCAGATCCGCGCCCTGGACACCGAGATGGGTGACGCGGCCATGGTCGACGCCGAGGGCCGCCAGTACGCCACCCTCCCAGCGGCGATATTCGCCGGCGACATGGAGGTCCTCAAAGGCGACCTGACCCGCATGCTGTACGAGGCCACCCGCGAGAACGTCGAATACCTCTTCGGCGACTCCATCGCCACCCTGGACCAGGACGAAGACGGCGTGCTCGTCACCTTCGAACACGGCGCGCCCCGCCGCTTCGACCTGGTCGTCGGAGCCGACGGCCTGCACTCCCGCACCCGCGCCCTGGCCTTCGGCCCCGAGGAGGAGTTCGTCCACCACCTCGGCATCTACACTGCGATCTTCAACCTCGACAACTACCTGGGCCTTCAGAACACCGGCCGCCTCTACGCCGGCCCCGGCAAGGCCGCCAACATCTTCACGGCCCGCGACAACACCGAGGCCCGTGCCGCCTTCCACTTCGCCGCCGAGCACCTGGACTACGACCGCCGCGACCCCGCCGCACACAAGCGGATGATCGCCGAGCGGTTCGCCGGCGAGGGCTGGGAGGTGCCGCGCCTGCTGAAGGAGATGGACACCGCGCAGGAATTCTTCTTCGACTCCAACGCCCAGGTCGAGATGGACACCTACTCGGCCGGCCGCATCGTCCTCCTTGGTGACGCGGGCTACTGCGCCGGCCCCACCTCGGGCCGCGGCACCTCCCAGGCCCTGATCGGTGCCTACCTCCTCGCCGGCGAACTCGCCACCCGCGACGGCGACCACACGGCCGCCTTTGCCGCCTACGAGCAGCAGATGCGTCCCTACGTGGCCGAACACCAGGCCCTGGGCCACGAGGGCGCCGAACGGTTCTTCATGCCTGCTCCCACCCAGGAGATCCTCGACATGCTGGCCGCCAATGCCCCCGAGAACACCCGCACCAAGCCGGTCCGCCTCCCCGACTACGGGGTGTGAGCGGCGGGAAATCCGGATGCCGGGCCGCCGCCCCGGGCGGCTGCGGTACTACGCCGTGAGCTGGGCCGCCCCGGACGCGGAGAGCAGCTGAGCGGTGCTCACCACGCGGGCGAAGCCGCCGCCCTGGAGGTTGACGGCGGTGGCGGCGGCCAGTTCGTCGGCGGTCAGGGACAGCCCGTCCGGGCCCGCGAGGTCGAAGGTGTGGGTGGCGTCCAGCGGCACGAGGACCTCGTAGCCGAGGTTCCCCGCCATCCGGGCCGTGGTCTCGACGCACATGTTGGTCTGGATCCCGGCGACGACCAGCTGGCCGATGCCCCGGGCGGTGAGCCAGGCCGCCAGGTCCGGGGTGCCGTAGAAGGCCGAGTTGACGGTCTTGGTGATCAGCAGGGCCTCCTGGCCGAGGCGCTCCTCGACGAGGTCCTTGAAGGCGTGTCCGGGCTGGTCCGGGGCGAGGACGGAGCCCGGGCGCGAGGCGTGCCGCACCAGCACCACCGGGCGGCCGGTCTCCTGCCAGAGGTCCATCAGGGCGGCGATGTTCTCCTCGGCGGCCGGGTTGTTGCGCGGCCCCCAGAAGGAGGGGTCGTCGAAGCCCTTCTGGACGTCGATGACGAGCAGGGCACTGTTGGCGGCGATGTCGATCGCGGTCTCGGTCATGGGTTCATCGTGTCCCGCGAGCCACACCCGTCCCAGGGGCTGCCGGGACCGGGAACGATGGGATCCTGCCAGGCTGGCAGTTCCGCCGCGACGCCCTCTGGCAGAGTTGCCGCATGCAGCGCGTCGCGATCGTCGCCCAGCCCGGGATCCGCAGCTTCGACCTCGCCGTCATCACCGAGGTCTGGGGCCCGGACCGCAGCCGCCTGGGGGTGCCCCCCTTCGAACTGCGCCGCTGCGCGCTGGACGACGGACCGATCGCCCTGCCCGGCGGGCTGACCCTGGCCCCCGACCGGGGCCTGGACTGGCTCGGCCGGGCCGACCTGATCGTCGTACCGGCGCTGGCCGAGCCCGCCGACCCGACGCCGGAGCCGGTCCTCGCCGCCCTGCGCGAGGCGCACGCCCGGGGGGTGCCGGTGGCCGCGCTCTGCGCCGGGGCCTTCGTCCTCGCCGAGGCCGGGCTGCTGGACGGCCGCCGGGCGGTGACGCACTGGTGGCTGGCCCCGCAGCTCGCGGCCCGCTACCCGGCGGTGCTGGTCGAGGAGGCCCCGCTGTACGTGGAGGACGACGGGCTGTGGACCTCCGCCGGGGTGGCCTCCGGGATCGACCTGTGCCTGCACCTGGTCCGCGAGGCGCACGGCGCGGAGGCCGCCGCCTCCATCGCCCGCTCGATGGTCACCGGCCCCTTCCGGACCGGGGACCACGCCCAGTACCTGGACCGGCCCACCCCGGCCGCCGACCGGACCGCCGAGGCGCTGGCCGCCGTACGGCAGCAGGCCCTGCGCCGGCTGCACGAACCGCTGGACGTGCCCACCCTGGCCCGCTGGGCGGGGATGTCCCCGCGCTCCTTCGCCCGGCACTTCACCGCCGCCACCGGCACCACACCCCACAAATGGCTGCTGACCCGCCGTCTGGACGAGGCCCGCAAACTCCTCGAGCGCACCGACCATCCGGTCCCCGAGGTGGCCCGGCGCGCCGGGTTCGCCAGTGAGGTCACCTTCCGCCAGCACTTCGGCGCCTCCTTCGGCCTGAGCCCCCGCGCGTACCGGGCGGCCGCGGTCGCCGCCCCCGCGAGCGGCGACAGTGTTAGAAATGGCTCATGACCGGACGTTCGGGTCGGCAGAGGGAATCGCGGCCGGCGAGCCTGCTCGCGCGCCTCTCCCTGGCCCGGAACAGTCTCGCCGGCCAGGTGTTCTCGGTGACCGCCGTCATCGTGCTGCTGCTGATCACCGCGGCCGCGCTGGCCCTGGTGTTCCAGGCCCGCTACGACAGCGAGCGCGGTGCCCGCGACCGCTCGCTGGCCGCCGCCGAGGCCTTCGCCCACGCCCCGGGACTGCCCGCCGCCCTGAAGTCCCAGAACCCCACGGCCGAGCTGCAACCCCTGGCCGAGGGTGCCCGCCGGGCCTCCGGCGTCGACTTCGTCGCCGTCATGACCACCGACGGGATCCGCTACACGGACTCCCGCCCCGAGCTGATCGGCCGGCGGGCCACCGGCGACCTCGCCCGCGCCGCGGCCGGGCAGTCCTTCACGGAGGTGTTCCGGGGCGACCCCAGTGACGCGGTCCGCGCCGTGGTCCCCGTACGGGACGCGCAGGGCGCCGTCGTCGGGCTGGTCGCCACCGGCATCGAGGTGGAGAACGTGGGCCACGCGGTGGAGGGGCAGCTGCCGCTGCTGCTCGGCGCCGCGGCGGGCGCCCTGCTGCTGGGCACCGGCGGCGCCGCCCTGGTCAGCCGGCGGCTGCGGCGCCAGACCCGGGGACTGGGCGCGGCCGAGATGGCCCGGATGAACGAGCACCACGAGGCGGTGCTGCACGCCGTGCGCGAGGGCGTGCTCATCGTCGGCGCCGACCACCGGCTGCTGCTCGCCAACGACGAGGCCCGCCGCCTGCTGAACCTGCCGCCGGACGCCGAGCAGCGGCACGTGGGCGACCTCGGCCTGGACCCGGGCACCACCGAGCTGCTGCTGTCGGGGCGGGTCGCGTCGGACGAGGTCCACCTGGCGGGCGACCGGCTCCTCGCGGTCAACGTACGGCCCACCGAGCCCTTCGCCGGGCGGCCCTCGGGCAGTGTCACGACCCTGCGCGACACGACCGAGCTGGCGGCGCTCTCCGGGCGCGCCGAGGTGGCCCGGGAGCGGCTCCAGATGCTCTACGACGCGGGGGTGCGGATCGGCACCACCCTGGACGTGGTGCGCACCGCCGAGGAGCTGTCGGAGGTGGCCGTCCCCCGGTTCGCGGACTTCGTCACCGTCGAGCTGCTGGAGCCGGTGCTGCGCGGGGACGAGCCCTCGCCGGCGGCGGGGATGCACACCGAGATGCGCCGGGCGGCGATGAGCGGGACGCGCAGCGACCAGCCGCTCCAGCCGGTCGGGGACATCATCCGCTTCGTGGTGCCGACGGCTCCGATGCGGGCGGCCCTGGACGCCGGGCACGCGGTGCTGGCCGCCGATCTGCACGCGGCGATGGGCTGGCGGGCCCAGGACGAGGCCGGGACGCGGCAGGCCCTGGAGTACGGCTTCCACTCGCTGATCTCCGTACCGCTCCAGGCGCGGGGGGTGGTCCTGGGCATGGCCAACTTCTGGCGGGCGGCGGACACCCCCGAGGCCTTCGACGAGGAGGACCTGTCCTTCGCCGAGGAGCTGGGGGCGCGCGCGGCCGTCTCCGTCGACAACGCCCGCCGCTTCACCCGGGAGCACGCCACCGCCGTGACCCTCCAGCGCAGCCTGCTGCCCCGGGTGCTGCCGGACCTGAGCGCGGTGGACGCCGCCTTCCGGTACCTGCCCGCGAAGGCCGGGGTGGGCGGGGACTGGTTCGACGTGATCCCGCTGCCGGGGGCCCGGGTGGCGCTGGTGGTGGGCGACGTGGTCGGGCACGGGGTGCACGCGGCGGCGACGATGGGCCGGCTGCGGACCGCCGTGCACAACTTCTCCACCCTGGACATGCCGCCCGACGAGCTGCTGGGCCATCTGGACGAGCTGATCGACCGGATCGACCAGCTGGAGAACGGCGGGCCGGACGAGGGCGACGCCCGGGGCGAGGGCCTCGGCGAGGGGGTGGAGAACCCCGCCGGGATCACGGGCGCCACCTGTCTGTACGCCGTCTACGACCCGGTGTCCGGGCACTGCACGATGGCCAGCGCCGGGCACCCCGGGCCCGCCCTGGTGCACCCCGACGGGCGGGTGGAGTTCCCCGAGCTGCCCACCGGGCTGCCGCTCGGGGTGGGCGGCATGCCCTTCGAGACGGCGGGGCTGGTGCTGCCCGAGGGGAGCCGGCTGGTGCTGTTCACGGACGGGCTGCTGGAGGACCGCGACCGGGACTTCGACACCGGGCTGGCGCTGTTGAGCCGGACCCTGGCCCGGCCCGGCCGCAGCCCCGACCAGGCCTGCGCGGACGTCCTGTCGGCGCTGCTGTTCCCGGCGCCGAGCGACGACATCGCCCTGCTGATCGCCGACACGCGGCGGCTGGAACCCGGCCGGATCGCCGAGTGGGAGGTGCCCGACGACCCGGCGGCTGTCTCCCGGGTGCGCCGCGAGGCCACCGGCCGGCTGGAGGCCTGGGGGCTGGAGGCGGCCTCCTTCACCGCCGAGCTGATCCTCAGCGAGCTGGTCACCAACGCCATCCGGTACGGGACCGCGCCGGTCCGGGTCCGTCTGCTGCACGACCGGAACCTGATCTGCGAGGTCTCCGACGGCAGCAGCACCTCCCCGCACCTGCGGTACGCGGCCACCACCGACGAAGGGGGCCGGGGTCTGTTCCTCGTGGCGCAGTACGCCGAGCGGTGGGGCACCCGCTACACGCAGCGCGGCAAGGTGATCTGGGCGGAGCTGTCGCCCTCGGGCGGCGGGGAGGCCCCGCTGCCGCTGGCGCTGGACCTGGACGCCCTGGAGGACCTGGCCTGGTGAGCCCCCCGGGGGGCCGCCGTCAGGTGGTACGGGCCAGCAGCACCGCCACGTCGTCCTGCGGGGCCTCGGGCAGCAGCCGGGCCAGGATGCCGTCGCACAGCTCCTCCAGCGGCCCGGCCTGGCCCAGCGCCCGTGCGAGCCGCTCCAGCCCCTCGTCGAGGTCCCGGTGGCGGCATTCGATCAGCCCGTCGGTGTAGAGCGCGAGCAGGCTTCCGGGCGGCAGCGGGACCTCCTCGGTGCGGAACTCCTGCCCCCCGGTGCCCAGCGGGGTTCCGGGCGGTCCCTGGAGGAAGGCGACCCTCCCGTCGGGGGTGACCACGGCGGGCGGCGGGTGCCCCGCGCGGGCGATGACGCAGCCCCCGGCCGCCGGGTCGTGGACGGCGTACACGCAGGTCGCCATCTCGTCCTCGCCGAGGTCCTCCACCACCGCGTCGAGGGAGCGGAGCATCTGCGCGGGCGGCACGTCGTGGCGGGCGAGGGTGCGTACGGCGGTGCGCAGCTGGCCCATGACGGCCGCGGCGTGGATGCCGTGGCCCATGACGTCGCCGATGACCAGGCCGGTGCGGCCGCGGGGCAGCTGGATGACGTCGAACCAGTCGCCGCCGACGTCGTGCTCGCTGGCGGGCAGGTAGCGGCCGGTGAGCTGCAGGCCGGGCACCTCGGGGAGCGCGCTGTTGGTGAGGCTGCGCTGGAGGGTGAGGGCGGCCTGGCGCTGGCTGGTGTACATCCGGGCGTTGTCGATGTTGAGGGCGGCGCGTGCGACGAGCTCGTCGATGAGTACGCAGTCCTGCGCGTCGAAGGGCTCGCGGGCGCGCAGCCGGGTGACGGCGACGGCCCCGAGCACCTTGCCGCGGGCGACCAGGGGCACCATGCGGGCCGATCCGAGGGTGGCGAGGTAGTCGCGCAGGGCGTCCGCGCGGGGGTCGGTGATCAGGGCGGGGATGTCGGAGACGTACAGGTTCATGGGCACCCCCTCCGCGATGACCCGCTCGTACACCGTCCCGGTGGGGATCTGGAAGGTCTGGCCCGGTGCGAGGCGGGCGGTGGGGGCGGAGGGGTCGGGGAAGGCGGCGGCGAGCCTGCGCAGGAGCCCCTGGGTGGAGGCGGCGGCCGCGGCGCTCTCGTCGGGGTCCAGTACGGCTTCGAGGAGCTGTACGTCGGCCGAGTCCGCGAGCTGCGGCACCAGCAGGTCCACGATCTCCTGGGCGGTCTGGCGCAGGTCGAGGGTGGTGCCGATGCGGGTGCCGGCCTCGGCGAGCAGGGCGAAGCGGGTGCGGGCCCGCTCGGCCTCCAGCTGGGCCCGCTGGCCCTCGGTGATGTCGATGAGGGAGGCGATCAGGCCGAGGCGGCGGCCGCTGCCGTCGAGGAGCGGGGCGTAGGAGCAGGACCAGGTGCGGTCCTGGTCGGGGTCGGCGGGGGTGCGGCCGGTGCGGCGTACGTCGACGACGGCGGTGCCCTGTTCGAGCACCTGGCGCATCGTGGCCTCCAGGGCGGTGGCGTTGACCCCGGGCACGACCTCGGTGAGGCGTTTGCCGAGGTGCTCGGCGGCGGAGACGCCGTTCATCCGGGCGAGGGCGTCGTTGACGCGCAGGAAGCGCAGGTCGGGGCCGAGGGTGGCGAGGCCGATCGGGGACTGGGTGAAGAGGCTCTGGAGGGCGGCCAGGGAGTCCCGCATGCGCAGGACCTCGGAGGTCTCGACGGCGATGAGCATGGCGCCCGTACGGCCCTGGGGGTCGGCGGCGGGCACGATCCACATCTCCATCGCCACCCGGTGGCCGTCGCGGTGGCGTACGGGCAGGGTGCCGACGACGGTTTCGCCGGCCTGGACCCGGCGGGTCAGGTCGTCGGCGAGCTTCCGGTTGGCCTCGGGGACGAGGACGGCGGTGCCGGGCCGGCCGAGGATGTCCTCGGGGCGGTGGCCCAGCAGGTCCTGGGCGGCCAGGGACCACTCCACGACGCGGCCGTCCGCGTCCTCCCGCCACAGGGCGATCGGGAGCAGTTCGCGCAGTACGCCCGCGTACCCGACCGCCGCCGTCGGCGGATCGGGCACCTTGCTCGTCGACTGGTAAGCGTCCAACGCACCGACCTCGCCCCGGGGGGTCTGATTCCTACCGATTCACCCTATCCGAGGGCCCCGCGCGGGGCCCTCGGGCGGCGGGCTGCCCGGGGCGTCGGTGATCACCGTGCCGGGGTGGAGGTGCGGACCGGCCGGGGGACGCCGATGATGGTGGCGACGAGCTGCCGAGCCGTGGGAAGCGGTCGGTCTTCGACCCGGCGGGCGCGGAGGCGTTCGCGCGGGAGCTGCCCGACGCCGAGGAGCCGGCTCCCCGGCGCCGGGGACTTCGCCCCGGAGGGGCGCGGACCCGGAATTGCCGCTCCGGTCCGTGAATTCCCGGACCCTTGACTGGCTAGCTGTCAGAAATCGACCTGGGCCCGGACATCGGCCCGGCCGACGGACTCCAGCTCCCAGGTCTCGCAGTAGAGCCGGCGGATGTACTCGATGTCGGCATTGCGGGCGTGGGCCTCCCACACCGGGTACATCACCGTCAGCTCGTACGATCTCTCGCGGTTGATGTCGCCCTCCTTGTCACGCCACTGGCCGCGGCCCTCCTGGAGGGTCAGCCCGGAAGGGAA
Source organism: Streptomyces sp. NBC_00091 (assembly GCF_026343185.1). Lineage (GTDB taxonomy): Bacteria > Actinomycetota > Actinomycetes > Streptomycetales > Streptomycetaceae > Streptomyces. The sequence continues at coordinate 73,342 of NZ_JAPEMA010000001.1, forward strand.
CCGCGGCGTCACCACGTCGGCGACGAATTGATTGAACTCCTCCTCCGTGATGGGCGGATGGCCGTCGTGCCGGCCGGTGCCGAAGTAGAGGTGCGTGGAGATGTACGCGCTGCCCTGCCCGGCGGCAGCCTGCTCGGCGGCGGCCGCCGGGGCGGAGCCGGCGCCGAGGGTGGCCTGCGACACCGGTCCGCCGAAGGCGAAGAGGAGCGCGGCCGCCGCCAGCAGACCGGCGGCGGGCGTGGAAATCCTTAACGGGCGCATGTGGTCGTCCTATCTGTCCGTGAGTGGTCACCGATCCGCGGATCGGCAGGAAGCCGCCCGAAGGGCGGTCCGGAAGGGGGCCGGTACGCGCCCTAGGCAGGCAGCGATTCCAGCAGGAAGGCCGCCGCGTCCCGCAGCGGGGCCGGGGCGCCCGTGTCCCGGCGGCGCAGGCCGGCTGCCGTCCTGGCGAGCGTCTCGGTGGTCCGTACCGACCCGATGGCGGCGGCGCCCGGAGCGACCCGCGCGATCAGGTCCTCCGCCTCCCGCCAGGCCCCGGCCCGCGCGAGGGCCGAGAGCAGCTCCGCCGTGAACAGGTGCCGGTAGGAGGGGCCGGGGGCGGTGGCCGCCTGGTGCAGCAGCGGGATGGCCCGGTCCCAGCGGCGCAGCCTGGCCTGCACCCAGCCCTCGTGGCCCAGCAGTTCGGCCTCGTCGATCCACCAGGCCCAGTGCGGGTCCCGCCGGGAGACGCCGTCCAGGAAGCGGCTGCGGGCCCGGGAGATCAGCTCCAGGGGCCTGCCCCGGCCGCCGAGCAGGGCGCTCGCGTGGGCCTGGCGGATCAGCACGAGGCTGGCGACCCGGGCCGGCAGCGGCCGTGGCCCGCTCACCCGGGCCGCGGCGTCCAGGGCGGCCCGCGGCTGCCCGGTGTGGGTGGTGAGCATGCTGTGGTTGAGCAGGACCAGCCGCGCCGTCCAGCGGTCTCCGCACAGCTCCGCCAGGGCCAGCGCCCGCGCGTTCATCCGGCGGGCGTGGGCGTAACGGCCCGCGTCGAAGAGGATCCAGCCGATGACCTCGCTCAGCTCGGCGAGGGCGGCGAGGTGGTCCGGGTCGTGGCCGCGCAGGGTCCGGGGGGCGGCCGACAGTTCCGGGATCCGCCGCACGGCCTCGCGTACGGCGGGCACGGCGGCCCTCGCACCGCGGTCGGTGTCCAGGGCCACGAGGCGCTCGACGGTGCGCAGGGCCAGCCGGACCGCTTCGTCACGGCCGTCGGCGCGGCCGGGCCGGCCGGACGGCGCCGTCATGACAGCAGGCCGGCGTCGACCGGGCCGGTCCGGCGCTGGCCGAGGTCGTCGAAGGAGGAGGCCACCCGGCTCAGCCAGTCCACCTCGTCGCGGAAGTCCTCGTACGGGGGCCGCGCGGGGATGTCCGACGCGTCGGCCCGCTCGGCGCGCTCCGCCCGTTCCTCGGCCGGGCGGCCCAGGACCGCGCGCAGCTGGAGGGCCTCGCCCAGGGGTGAGGTGGGGTCCTCCGGGAGGTTCAGGGCGCGGGCCACGCGGGTGAAGTCCTCCAGGGACAGCGAGGTGCGCAGGATCAGCTGGCCGTCGCGTATCTCGATGACGCGCCGGTAGAGGCGGTAGTGCGGGTCCCTGGGCGGCACCAGGTCCCGCAGCCAGGAGCGCGGCGGGTCCAGCGCGATGTCCGGCGTCGCCTCGTACAGCGCCCACCACAGGGGCCGCAGCCGGCGGTAGGAGCGGTAGCTGCGGGCCCAGCCCCGCGCGCGGGTGATCCGGATACCCCAGGAGGGGATGGTCCAGCCGGCGATCTGGAGCAGGGCGCCCACGCTGCCGCACGTCCACTGGATGGGGTCGAGTTCCGCCGCGTCGAAGTGCAGGCGGGTGCCGGCGATCTGGATGCTCCGGGTGACGCAGTACACGAGGATCATGCTGGCGCCGACGGTGACGGTGCGCATGCCGACCTTGAGCCACTGCCGGTTGGCCATCGTGGTGAAGCGCAGCGACAGCCGCACCGTCTCGAACTGCCCGACGGCGCAGATCAGCAGGTAGAAGGACATGTAGAGGGCGTAGCCGCCGTGCTGGATGCTGAGCAGGATCGTGGAGGTGGCCGTCTCCGAGTGCGCCACGGGGCCGACGGAGAAGGACGAGACCACCAGGACGCCGAGGGCGGCGCCGAAGAGCAGGACCCGGCGGCGCGCCATGCGGCGGGCCTCGGCGGGCGGCGACGACCAGTAGACGAGGACGACCTGCTGCGCGGCGGTGAGCACGACCACGGCGGCCTGGGTGATCAGCGAGGTGATGTTCGGCAGCCCGAAGAAGGCGGAGATGTGCAGCCGGAGCTGGTCCAGGTCGACGAGGAAGCTGATCCCGGAGCACAGGAAGTAGGTGCACAGCGCCCAAAGGGCGATGTCGTGCCTTCTGCGCAGCAGGTCCGGGAGCCGGTAGGCAAAGGCGGCGAGGCCCACGAAGGCGCAGACCCACGCGAGGACGGTGTAGATCACGCGGGCCCCTGGTCGGGCCTGCCGAGGCCGCTCTCGATCCGGGCCACGATCTCGGCCGCCGCGTCCGGGACGCCCCAGGCCGGTTCGGTCCAGCGCTTGGTGGCCCGGGCCAGGATCAGCGAGGCCATCGTCTCGGCCTCCTGCTCCTCGTCGTCGCTGTAGCGGGAGCGCATCAGCACGCCCCGTACGGCCTCGGGGTCGACGTCGGAGAACAGCCCGCCCGGATCCCCCTGGTCCGCGCGGCCCGGACCGAGCTGGTCCAGTTGCACCGACCCGTTGTGGTCGAAGGCTATGTGGGCCAGTTCGTGCGCGATGATGTGTTCCTTGTGCGAGGCCGAAGCCGCCTTCTCGAAGGCGATGATGTCGAAGTCATCCGTTTTCAGCCATATGCCGAACAGATGGCGCTCCGGGAAGGCCGTCGGAATCAAATGGATGGGGCGGCCGCGCTGCTCGCTCAGATATGCGTGGAGTTCGTCAATGCCGCAGCCGTGCTCCATGCCCCACTCCGCGAGCAGTCCCTCGCAGGTGTGGCGGACCTTCTTGAGACGGCGCCTGAGCCGCCTGTCCTCCGACGCCGGTAACGCGGAGCCAGGTAACTTCATCCCTCAGTCCTCCGGCGAACCCAGCGGTCGGACAATGCGGCCATGATGCCACACCCCCAACTCGCCACTGGGCGGGGTGAGTTCTATCCGGCCATTCCCCCCGGGATTTCAGCCGCCGATTACCTCTTGACTACGGCGGGCCGGGGAGGAAAATCGGTGATACACCGGAAAACCGGAAAAGAGCCGCACCTCCCCCGGAAGACGTTCCGAGGCCCGCGTGACCCTTGACCAGGCTCTGGCCAGGCCCCCGGCTGTTCTCGCGGACCACGGGAGCCATCGGCGACGGCGGATGGCTCATGGCACCGACGGGACGGCCGGGGACTGTCTTGCAGGGATTGCAGAAGCCCGGGCGGCGAGCCGCCCGGGCTTTCTACTGCGGTTCAGCGACACGGCTTCAGCGACTCGGCTTCAGCGGTTCTCGAGGACTCCCGCTATGCCCTGCGCGAGGCAGGGGATCCGGTCGGCCGCGATGCCCGCGATGTTGATCCGCCCGGCGGTGGTCCCGTAGATCGCGTACTGCCGGCGCAGCAGGAGCATCTCCTGCGCCGTCAGCGGCAGCATCGAGAACATCCCCCGCTGCCGTGCGAGCGAGCGCGCCTGCGCGCCCCAGCCCAGCGCGGTCAGGCGTGCGGTCAGATCCGTCCGGTTGGCCTCGATCCGGCCCCGCATCGCGTCCAGCTCCGCGCGCCACAGGTCCCGCAGCCCTTCGTCCTCCAGGATCGTCGTCACGACGGCGGCCCCGTGCTCGGGCGGCATGGAGTAGAGCGTCCGGGCGGCGTTCTGCAGGGCCGTCTCGGCGTGCCGGACCGCCTGGGCCGACGCGCCGAGGACGATGGCGCAGCCGGTGCGGTCGCTGTAGAGGCCGAAGTTCTTCGAGCAGCTCACGGCGATGAGCATCTCCGGAACCCGCGCGGCCAGCAGGCGCGTGGCCGCCAGGTCGGCCTCCAGTCCGTCGCCGAGCCCGTGGTAGGCGAGGTCGATGAAGGGCACCCAGCCGTCCCGGGCCGCCAGCTCCGCCAGCGCCGCCCAGTCCTGCGGGGCGGGATCGGCCCCGGTCGGGTTGTGGCAGCACCCCTGGAGCAGGACGACGTCGTCGCGCCGCGCCCGCGCCAGGTCGCGCAGGACGCCGGCGGAGTCGAAGCCGCCCTCGGCGTCGCACCAGCCGAACGTACGGACCTCCAGGCCGGCGGCCTCGAGGATGGGCCGGTGGTTGACGTAGGCGGGATCGCTGATCCACACCGTGGTGCCCGGGCGGGTCCGGCAGATCAGGTCGGCCAGCAGCCGCAGCGCGCCGGAACCGGCGACGGTCTGGACGGCCGCGGCCCGGTCGGAGGGCCCCTGCGTGCCGAGGACCAGGTCCAGCAGGGCCCGGTTGAAGGCGGCGTTGCCGGAGAGCCCGCGGTACTCCTTGGACTCGGAGCGCTCCGCGAGGCGGATCTCCGCCTCGCGGACGGCGGCCATCACGGGGGTGCGGCCCGTCTGGTCGCGGTAGACGCCGAGCACCAGGTTCAGCCGTTCGGCCCGCTCGTCCGAGCCGAACTCGTACGTCAGGTCCCACAGCGGGTCGGTGGGGGGCGGGGGAAGAAGCTCAAGCATCTGCGGGGACCTCGGGGCGGGGGCGGACGGAGGAACGGCGGTTGGCGAGTACGACGCCGAGGGTGATCAGCGGTACGCCGATGAGTACGGCGAGGGTCGGGGACTCGCCGAGCACGGGGATGGCGAGCAGGACGACGGCCACGGGGCTGAGGCTGCCGACGACGGAGCTGCGCTCGGCGCCCAGCCGGCGGATGGCGAAGGCGTACAGCAGACCGGCGCAGAGTCCGACCCCGAGCCCCTGCACGACGAGGAACAGGGCGATGTCGCCGCCCGCCGCGTGTGCCAGGCCCGTCGGGAGCACCCCGGTGAGCACGAGCAGCCCGATCACCGCGAAGGAGGGCAGGCACAGCAGCCCGATCGACCCGACGGGGTCGAGGTCCACGTCGCGCAGCCCCACCGTGTACAGGGCCCACAGCCCGCTGGCCACCAGGAGCGTGCCTGCCCCCTCCAGTACGCCGGCGTCCACGGGGACGACGTAGCGCCATACGAGGGCGGCCACGCCGGCCGCGATCAGGGCGAGCCCGGCCACCTGGGTGCCCCGGGGGACTCCGCGTCCCCGGGCTGCCATCAGCGCGGCGACGAAGAGCGGGACCATTCCGGGGACGATCGAGCCGACGAAGGCGGCCGAGGTCAGGGCTCCGCCGTGCATGGCGGCCAGGAAGAAGGGCACCCCCGCACCGCAGATGATCTTGATCGCGGCGCCCGGACGCACCGCGGCGATGCGGCGCCTGCGCCGCCAGAGGGCGGGGGCCAGGACGACGAGCGGGACGCCGAAGCGCAGCAGGGCCGCGTCGGCGGGGAGCAGGGTGGAGGCGCTGAGGGCGCGGGCGCTGAGCGCGAAGGCCGCCCAGATCGCCACGGTCACCAGCAGCGCGGCCATGCCCCGGGCCTGCGGGGACAGCCCGCGCCGACTGGGGGTCCCCCCAGCGGTAGCTGGGGGAGGGTTTCCGGCCGGCGGGACCGCCGTGTCGAGAGGCGCGGTCGCGCCGGTGGTGTTGGTCGCGACCAAGGAAGTTGCTCCAGCCTGTGAGAACGGGCCGGTCCGGCCCGTTCACCGGCAACGTTAGGGCTTGGGGCGGGGCAGCCGATTGCCAGTTCTGCCGCTCGGACATACGTTTGGGGCAGGATCTGCCAAGGAATGGCGAAGAAGCCCCCCAGGAGCCCCCAGGAGCAGTCGTGGACGCGGTCGATCTGCAGATCATCCGGGAGTTGCAGGCCGACGGCCGGCTCTCCAACCAGGACCTCGCGGACCGGGTCCGCCTCTCCCCCTCCCCCTGTCTGCGCCGGGTCCGCCGGCTGGAGGAAGCGGGCCTGATCCGCGGCTACACGGCCGTGGTGGACCAGGTCGCCTTCGGGCTCCCGATCACCGTCTTCGTCCGGATCCGCCTGGAACGGCACACGTCGGAGGCGGTGGCCCTGTTCGAGGAGCACGTGGCGGTCATCGAGCACATCCAGGACTGCTACCTGATGGCGGGCAGCAGCGACTACCTGCTCCGGGTGGTCATCGAGGACCTGGAGGCCTACGAGGCCCTCGTCCGCCACCGGATCCACGCCATCCCGGGGATCGCCTCGATCGAGTCGAGCTTCGCGTACGGCAGCGTCAAGCAGTCCCGCACCTACCCCCGCCCCGTGCCGGGGGGCGCCGCGCGGACCCCCTGACCGCCTCGGCGGGCCGGGGGACCTGCGCGCGCATCGCCCCTCAGGTGGCCAGCCGGGGCGAGCGGGCCGCCGGAGGGGCAGGGGTCGCCACGCGGGGTGCCGGGGCCGCGGCCTGCGGGGGCGGTGCGGCGCCGGGCTGGGTCGCCGACAGGCGCGTCGCGTGGGTCTGGGCCGCCTGAGCCATCGCGGTCAGGGCCTTCACGTCCTCCGGGGCGAAGCGGCCCGAGGCGACGGCGGCCGTGACTGCCGCGCCGGCTCGCTCGGCCACCGCCCCGTACGGCACCGCTGCCCGACCGGGACCTTCGGGCAGGTCGTGCGCGGGCAGCTGCTGCCAGGCCTCGCGCAGGGCGCGGATGCGGGGGTGGTCCGAGCCCGCCAGCTCGCGGCCCATGTCGCTCTGGACCCAGGTCTGGAAGGAACGGGTGACGCCCTCGCCGGCCTGTTTGGCGTCCTGCGCCGTGGCGTACGGGGCCGGGGCCGCCGGGCCGTCGTACCGCTGGGAAGGGCCCTGCGGGCCGGGCCGCGGAGCTGTCGGCCCAGCGATGCCCGGGCCGCCGTCGTCCGGGGGACGGTGCGCCGCGCGGTGCCGGGCGAGCTGGGAGCCCTGGAGCGCCGTGGCCATGAAGCCGGCGGAGACGTTCCCGCTCTCCGGCGGGGCCACCTTGGCGTCGAAAGCGACGAAGCGCTTCACGTCGTCGCTGTCGAAGGCGACGTTCCCGGGGAGCATCCGGGACGCGGCGCCGGTCACGTCGACCGTGTGCTGCCGGCCCTGCACCTCGAACTCCACCCGGTAGCCGAGGTACTGGCGGTCGTCGTCGAAGACCAGCTCCCCCCGCACCTCGCCGCCGGCCGAACGCACGGCGGACTCGATGGAGTCGAGGGGCTGCGGGAGCCGGGAGACACGGCCGAGGCAGGCCACGTACGCGTCCCCCTCGATCCCCAGGGAGTTGCCCTCGCTGTCGAGGGCCTCCAGACGGACCCCGCCGTCGGGGCCGGTCACCGTACCGACTGACCCCAGGTAGCGGCCGCCGTATGTCACGAGCCTGCCGTCGCCGCCGTACTCGGCGTCGTGCGCCCGGCGCAGGGCCGTGTACTGGGCGTCGTTGTGGAGTACGAAGGGCGCGTCCTTGCCGACCATCAGCACCCTGGCCTCGGGGTCGGCCTGCAGGATGATCTCCGCGTTGGCGATGGCGGCGCCGCCGACACCGGCGAGCACCCAGACCTTGGCGACGGACGGGTCGTACTCGCCGTCGCCGATCGCATCGCCCATCAGGACCCGGCCGGGCGCGAGGGCGCCGGCCTCCTCCCAGGCCGCGGTCGCCCGCAGGGTCTCGGTCGCGCCCGCGACACGGGTGTCCTGCGAGGCGTTCAGGACCTCGGCCGTCTGCGGGTCGGCCAGAACCCGCAGGCTCGCGGCGGCCCGCCCCTCGCCGTCCGGGAGCGCGAGGAGCCGGTCGCGGGCCGCCTCGGCCTCGGGGGTCCCCGCCGCGGTGAGGACCTCGGTGAGGACCTCGGCCGCCTCCCGCTCGGTCGAGATCCGGCGATCGGCGCCGGGGATGATCTCGGGCGGGATGCCGGTGGCGAGCAGCGGGGCACCCTTGACCTCGACCTTGACCGGGTCGGAGCCGTCGGCCGGGATGATCTCGGCGATCAGGCGGCCCTCGGCGCTGACGCTCAGCTCCGCCCGCCCGTCGATGAGCGGGCCGCGCGCGGCGGCGGTGTCCTCCCAGAGCTGGAGCGCGGGAAGCGGCACCCGCTCCTGCGGGCCGGCGAACTGGTACGGGTCGCCCATACCGCTCTGGCGCAGGTGGCGGACCTGGTCGGCGGACTGGACGATCGCCGTGATGGGGTCCACGTGCCAGCGTCCGCGGGCGTCCACGAGCAGGGCGCCGGGGTCGCGTCCGGCGAGGGCGGCGCCGCCGCCGATCATGATCTCGAACTCCGGATACCTGCCCTCGGGGAGGGTCGCCTGCTGTGCGCGCAGGTCGGCGAGGGTCCGGGCGCTGACCGCGGTGCGCTCGCTCGCGGCCTCGGCGGCGGCCCGGTCCAGCTCCTCGCGAGGTACGGGCGTCCCGTCGGACCGGAGGCCGGGCAGAGGGTACTCGCCCAGGTCCGGCGCCTGCGGGGCCTGGGCGCGGGCGGCCCGGGCGTTGGTCAGGGCCTGCGCGTCGGCGGGGTCGAGCTGCTCGAGGGGGACGGCGAGCGCGTCCATGGCGTCACGCGTCTCGGCCGGCAGGTACCAGTCGACGGTCCTCAGACGCGCGTCAGCCGCGTACTGGTCACCGGCTCGGTTCGCGTCATCCGGTGGGGTCTGAGGCCTCAGCCCGGACTCGTCGACGAGCACGGAGAATCGGTCACGGGCCTCCTGACGCTCCGGGGCCGTGAGCTCGGCGTCGTTCATCCTGTGGGCGAGGTAGGTGAACTCGCCCACACGGCCCCGGTCGGCGTCGGACAGGACCAGATCCGCGGGCAGTGCGGTGCCCGGGACCAGCAGGTTCTCCAAAGGCACCTGCCCGCCGACCGCAGCGCGCTCCCGTACGACGACCAGCTCGCCCAGCTCGCGGGCCAGGACCTGTCCGGCCTGTTCGGGCCGGAGCGTATCGGCGAACTGGACGACGTACCGGTCGGCCGTGGTGTTGGTGAAGGTGCGGGCCGCCAGCTGCCGCGGCAGCTCCGCCGTGTCCAGGCGCAGTTCGACGGGTCGTCCCGCCGGGTCGGTGAGGAGGAAGAACCGTCGGCCGTCCTGCTCGGTGAGCGTGCCGTCCCGCAGCTGCGCGGAGTAGAGGTCTCGCAGCACTGCGGGCAACGCGGTCTCGGCTGCGGCGAGCAGCCGCCCTTCGCCGCTGCTCAGGTCCACTGATGTCCCCCCATTTGACCTGCCGATTCCAGTAGGATCATGCCATGTTGATCACTCGTTCGGCGCAGGAATCGCACCTCTACATGGATCTTCATGCCTGTGCGTGCGGTGCAAATCGGTTCGACCGCGAGCACCGTGTCGAAGACCGCGAGGGTGTGCTGGTCAGCGTGTATGAGGGCGTCTGCCCGGAGTGCGGCCGTGCGCGCGTGTTCGAGTTCACGTTCTCCGACGACCGGCCGGTCGCCCCTCCGGCCTTCGGTGGCCCTGAGCCCTCGCAGATCATCGATCCGGGTGAGTTCCTGTGGGTCGCCAAGCGACTGTCGCTCGAATCCGGGCAGCGGCTGTTGAACACCCCGAACGCCGAACACCGCGAGATCCGTCCGACCGTCGCGTACGGTGCCGCTGCCCTCGAGGAGGTCATCAAGTTCCTGCCGGAGGACGCCGACCGGATCCCGGAGGAACGGTTCACCTCCGAGCGGGGACGGGCGATGTACGCGGAGGACCCTTCGCGGTTCACCCGGAAGGCTCTCACCAGGACCCTGGAGCTTGATCGGAAGGTGCTGGCCGGCATCGATCGTTTCAGCCCCCCGCAGGCCTGAGCGCCCCCTCCCCCACACCCGAAGGCCGCCCCATCCATGATGGGGCGGCCTTCGGTCACAGCGGCAGGTCGAGCTCCGCCTGGCGGCGGGTGAGTTCGGCGGCCGCCGGGTGGGACGCCGGGGCCGTTGCCGCGGCGGAGAGGGTCAGGTACTGCTCGAAGGACTCCGCGGCGCCGGGTGGTGCGGGGATCAGCGGGGGCGGGTCCTGGTGGGTGCCCGTGGCGCAGGCCGGGAGTTGCAGGCGCGGAACGAAGGCGTGCAGGGTGTTGATCCAGTCGGCCTCGGCGAGCTCGCGGCCCGGGGCGTCGGTGCCCGCGTACGTACGCGTCCAGCCGGTGTGGAGGGCCGTCAGGTGCTCGACCACCGCGGAGTGGCGGTACCAGCAGTGGGTGATCTTGTTGTGCAGCTCGAACGTGGTGCGCAGCCAGTCGACCCATGCGCCGAGCTCGCGCAGCCGTGCCCGGCGGTCGGCGGGGTCCATGGCCGCCCATACCCAGCGTTGCGGCTCGCTCGGCGGGGCGGCGGCGGAGGGTCCGGTCGGCCAGAGGTCGGCCGGGTTGGACATGTCGAAGTCAGTCAACTGCGGCCGCCTTCTTGTCGGTTCCGGGCTTCGGTCCGGCCAGGAGCCTCTTGAGGTCCTTGTCGCGGAACGTGAGGCGCATCCTCACCTTGATCGGCGGCAGGTTGGTGTACTGCGCGATCGCCGTGAAATCGGGGAGCTGCTGGAGCGAGTGGACCGGTGCGAGGTCGGTCTCGGTGGTCTGGGTCGTGGTGGAGTGCTCGCCGCGGGAGCGGCCGTGGCTGGTCTTCACGACCTCGGTGCGCCCGTACAGCCCGGAGAAGTAGCGCAGGGTCTCCAGGTCGCCGCAGCCGGGCAGCAGCATGCGCAGGCCGCTGGCGGACAGGACGGTGTTGGCCTTCTGGGTTCCGAGGGATTCGCGGAGCTGGGACAGGTCGTGCCAGACGGTCAGCAGGGTGATGCCCATGCCGCGGCCGGTGGTGAGGATGTTGGGCAGGCGCGGGTAGCGGAGCATGTTGCCGGCCTCGTCAACAAGGATGCCGACGCTCGGACTGATGGGCGTGCCGGTGGAGTTGTACAGGGATTCCGCCGCGTGGATCGCTCCGGCGATCAGGGAGCTGATGAGCGGGGCGAAGCGGTCGGCGTCGGCCTCGGAGGCGATGATGCAGATGGTGCCCCGCTTCTCGAGCCACTCCTCGAAGGTGAAGTCGGAGCGGGCGCAGGTCTCGCGCACCTCCTCGTCGGCGAAGACGCGGGCGAGGACGTTGAGGCTGAACTGGATGGATCCGATGCCGTCCTCGTGCAGGCGCAGCCACGGGGAGGCGTAGTCGTCGGCGACGTCGGTGTAGCCGTGGGCGAGGAGTACGGCGCGGACGTGGTCGACCGCGTCCTTGCCGAGGGAGATCCAGCGGCGCATGTCGGAGATGCCCCCGCCCGAGAGGCGGGCGGCGAGCAGGATGCCCTTGAGGACGCTCTTGGCCTGGTCGACCCAGGGGGCCGCCCGCTTGTCGTCGCCGGAGGACGAGGCCTCGGCCAGCCAGGAGGCCATGCGGTCGGCCGCCTTGGCGTCGGTGCAGTACTCGACCGGCGACCAGTGGTCGCCGGCCCGGCCGGGGATGCCGGCCGGGGCGATGACCCAGACCGGTCCGATGGCGCGGCGGCGGGCGTAGATGACGTCCAGGTCGGCCGCCTTGGTGGTGGTCACCACCAGCGGGCCGGCCCATTCGGCCGCGTTCGGCAGGACCAGGCCCGTCGTCTTCGAGGAGCCCGGTACGCCGAAGACGGTCGCGGAGATGTTGGGCTGCGCGGCCACGACCTTGCCCGTGCGCAGGCCCCGCCCGGCGGTGATCCGGTTGACGCGCCGGGCGGGGTCGTCGAGCGCGGCCATCTTCCGTTCGGTCTTCGCCCCGCCCCACTGGGCGCCGCCCGTTCCCTTGCGGGAGGAGGACAGCAGGTCGGCGGCCTTGACCACGGCGACGCCCACGGCCAGGACCAGGACCGCGGTCAGGGCGTAGAACAGCCAGGAGGGCGGGGCCGGGTGGAAGACGGAGCCGGGGCCCTTGGCCAGGGCGTAGACGACCGTCTCGGGGACGGTGTCCTCGCTGCGGGCCCAGCCCCGCCCCGACAGCAGGGCGGAGAGGGGTCCGGCCAGCAGGACGGCGCCGCCGACCGTGACGACGAGGCCGACCCCGTACGCGGCCAGCAGGGTGTTGTCGTCCACCGTGGCGGGTGCCGACGTCCGGGTCTTGCGGTCTGCCACGTCAGATCACCATCCGTTCGTCGGTCTCGAAGAGGCCGATCTCGGTACGGGAGAGGATCAGCTGGACCGCGTGGGAGCCGCCGCCCCGGCCGACCTTCCACAGGGCCCGGCCGCGCTGCGCCGCACCCCAGGAGCCGATGAGGTCGCACTCGGCCGAGGTCAGCCCGATCGCCTCGCGGGTGAAGGCGAGGGGGCGGGTGTCCTGGGCGAGCTGGATGCGGGTCTCGCAGCTGGAGATCAGGTCGCGGGCGATGGCGACGGCCTCGGATCCGGCGGCGCCGACCGACTCGAAGTCGGAGAGGCGGTGGGTGGCCAGGACCTGGATCGTGCCGGTCGCGCGCGACAGGCGCAGGTCGGCGTCGATCTTCTTGACCATGGCGGCGCCGCCCGAGCGCATCTGCCGCCACAGCTCGTCACGGATGACGATCCGGGGCGCCTGGCCGGGCCGGTCGATCGCCGACTGGGCCCAGGAGGACACGCAGGACAGGACCATGGCGACGGTCTCGTCGCCATAGGGGGTCAGGGCGCTGATGTCGACGCTCTGGATGGGGGCGGCCCAGTCCAGGCCGAGGGAGGTCTCCTCGTCGAAGAGGCCGCCGAGGTGCCCCGTCACCATGATGCCGAGGGCGGAGCGGATGGAGGCCATGGACTCCCGGGCGCGCTGGACGTCCCCGTCGCGGATGCGCAGTTCGCGGGCCATCAGGTCGGTGGGGTCGCGCAGTTTGTCGTAGACGAGGGGAAGGGTCGGGGTCCGCAGCGACGTGTTTCCGGACAGCTCTCCCGTCAGGTCGCGGACCGCTACGTCGAGGGCCTCCTCCTCCTGGGGTTCGAGGGTCCGGCGCAGCTGGAGTTCGAGGAGGGCCTTGAGGAGGGTCAGGCGGCGCCTGTGGATCTCCGTCAGCCGGCCCTTGAGGACCGCGGGGTCCTTGATCTGGTCGAGGTCGGCGCCGAGGGGGCCCGCGTCGAGGGGGTTGAGGCGGCCGGGCAGGCCGGGGCCGAGCCGGACCGGCTCGACGCCCAGGTGGCGGCACATCGCCGCGTACTCGCCCTTCACGTCACCCGCGATCAGCGCCTTGTGCCCGAAGGCCATCAGGCGGAAGGCGAGCGCCTTGACGTGCGCGCTCTTCCCGGAACCCGGGATGCCCGTGATCATGACGTTCGGGTTGGTGACCAGGCCCTGCTGCACCCAGACGGTGGGGTGCGCGGAGAACGCCGCCGTGGTCAGCACGTTGTGCCCGATGTACGCGCCCACCGCGGGCAGGCTCGCGGCGTGCAGGAACGGGAACGCCCCGGCCGCGTTGACGGTCGTGGCGCGTACGACCTCGGAACGGGGGATCGAGGCCGACCGGCCGGAGAAGGGGCCCTTCCACCCCTTCTTCGGGGCGACCCGCATGACGGAGGCCGGGTCCTCCAGGAGCCGGGCCTCGCGCAGCTCACGGGCGCTGGGCGCCTCGGGACGCCGGCTCGTGGGCACGCCACCGATGCCGGCCGCCTCCCGCAGCCCGGTCTCGGCCAGCAGGGTGCCGTTGTCGGCCTTGCGGCGGAACAGCGCCATCAGAACGCCCCCCGCCGGTCCGGCAGGCCCTGGCCCAAGGGGAGCGCCCCAGCCGCGAAGCCGACGTCCTGGGTGCCCCACATCCGGCGCAGCTCCAGGTTGGCGGCGCCCGCGTCGGCCTGGATCTCGGCGCAGGCGGTCTCCAGCTCGTCGACGTCGGTGACCGTGACCGACAGGATCGCCGTCATCCGGACGACACCATCGCCGGCCGCGCGCTCCGCGTCCTGGCGGCGCGCGATCATCTCGGCGCGGCGCTCGTCCTCGCTCTCGTCCCGGCCGGTCTTGGCGCGGAGCTTGCGGGCCGCGTTGCGCTTGGTGGTCTCGCGGGCGAGTTCGCTGCGCGCCCGGCGGGGGCCCAGCGGCTCGTACACGAGGGACAGGCTGCGGCGGGCGTTGGCCCGGGGGCGCAGCAGGGGCTGCAGGAAGGTCGCGTAGACCTGCGACTGGGGCCAGCCGCGCACCTGGTAGGAGACCGTCCAGGCGCCGTCGTGCTGGTAGACGCCCATACCGGTCTCCGCGTACGAGGGTCCGGCGAGTTCGACGTCGACTCCGGGCGCCACACCTTCCCAGCCGGGGTTGCCCGCGGTGGCCTTGCGGGTCGCGAGCATCACCTGCGCGTCGGGGTCGTAGGCGGTGCGGATGGTCTGGGCGACCCCGCGCGGGTCCAGCCACTCCTCCACCTGGAGGCTCGCGCTGGACAGGGCCTGGCCCATGGCGTGCAGCTCGCGTACGAGGACGGCCGCCGCGCCCACCTGGCCGCCGCCGGCGCCCTTGATGGCGAGGCGCGCACGGGAGGCGGAGAGCGTCACCGCCAGGTACGTCTCACGGGCCGAGGCGGACGGGCCCGCACCCTCCATCACCTCGGTGAGCGCGGTCACGGCGGCGTCCGGCGCGTCCGCGCTGACGTGCCGGGCCGTCCAGGACGCCAGCGCGGCGCCGTCGTCCGGCAGGACGCGCTGGTGCACGCTCAGGCGGGTGATGGGCGAGTCCTCGGTGCAGTACGTCCGCAGGAGCGCGGCCCATCCGGCGACGCGGGTCGCCTGCCGGTCGGTGTCGATCAGGGCCAGGCCCGGATAGGTCACCCGGGCGACGGCCGTGTACGTGGCCGCCACCGGGTCGTGGCTGATGCCGAGCCGGCCGCCGAGACCGTCCGGCGCCTCCAGGATCCGCAGCCGGGCCAGGGTGCCCGGCAGGTCCATGGGCTGCTCGCCCGTTTCCTTGCTGCGCGGGGCCAGGGCCCCGCTGTGGAAGATGTTCCGGCGGGTTGCCACAGCGATCTGGTGCCTTACTGCGAGGAGGATCCATTCGTCGGCGGACAGGCCCATGACCCGGCCGAAGGCGAGGCCGACGAGGAGGAGACTGACCGGGATGCAGACCAGGGCCGCCGTCCAGCTCCCGAGGTTGAGGGGCAGGAGGAGCAGCAGGGCCGCCGTGGCGACGAGCGCGAATCCGGCTCCGGACATGTGCCCGAACCAGCCGGAGCGCTCCGACTGCCAACCCCCGTACGTGGGGTGACTCTGCGCCATCAGTCCTCCTTACCGGGCGACGGCGGGGCCATGGGCTCCGTGCCGTCGTACATCTGCGTGGGTTCCGCGGGGCTGACCCTGACTCCCTGCCGGGGCGGTGGAGGGGGGACCTCCACGAACGAGGCCTCGGGCGGGGCTTCGGGAACCTCGGGCACCTCTGCGGCCCGAACCTCGGAAGCGCGGCGCTGGGCGATCACGGCGTGCCGCCCGCCGGGGGCGCCGTGGCCCAGCCCGGCGTTGGCCGCGGTGTTGGACATGCCGGACTCCAGCGCGTCCTTCCCGACGGCCGCGAGCTGGAGCCCGACGGTGGCCGCCGACATGGCCCCGGCGAAACCGCCCTTGGCCGCTCCGCCCAGAGCGGCCCCGCCGCCACCGCCACTGCCGGCGTCCATCGGGGCGGCTTCCCGCTCCAGGGCCTTGGTGTAGCCGCTTCCGCCGCCGACCGATCCGGCGCCGCCGGACTGCTGGCTGGAGGCCGACGAGCCGATCGAGCTCATCAGCCCGGACATCATCGAGGAACCTTCGCCGTTGGTGGTGAAGGTCATGAACTTGGCGAGCACCGGCCAGCAGAAGCAGGCGCCGAGGAAGATCACGAGCCCGACGATCACGTTCTGGACGCCGCTGCTCTCCCCCATCGCGAAGAAGCCGATGGTGAAGAGGAGGACGATGACCGGCTTCATGAGGATCAGGCTGATCATCGCGTTGCGCGCGGAGGGCCACCAGTTCTTGGTGGAGTCCGTGATCTCTCCGGTCAGCACGATCGGCATGGCGACGACCAGGATCATGATCCCGGCCTGCCGCATCAGCATCTCGACCCACAGCGCGCCGATCGCCACGATGGTGATGACGCCGATGACGATGACGACGCCGACGGCGGCGGGCGCGAGGGCCTCGCCCGTGACGAGCATGGTCCCGCCCACCGCCGCGGCCCCGCCTCCGGGGGCCAGGGCGCCGAAGAGCTTTCCGAGCTGTTCCTTCATCGCATCGCCGGCACCCCCCTCCTTACCGAAGGAGAATTCGATCATCCACTCGGAGAGTTCGTCGGCGACTACTAGCGCCTGCTCGGTGAAGATGAGGTAGACGCTGCTGACGACCGCCCATTTGAGCAGGCCGCCCACGGCGGTGCCGGCCAACTCCCCGCGTTGGGACATGGCCGTCTTCCCGAACTGGATCAGCATCAGGAAGGCGGCGAGCATCGCGCTGATCGCCATGGTGATGCCGAGCGGTTTGCCGATGCCGGTCTGGGCGAGGTTGATGCTGGACGACTTGTTGAACAGGTTCGCGAACTCCTCCAGGAGCCACACCACGCCCTCGCCGATGTATCTGGCGGCCTCTTGCAGTGCGTCACTGGCGAACTTGGAGATCTTCCCGGCGACCCACTCGCCGACGCCCGGCGTCAGGGGGTACTCCCCCTCCCACTTGATCAGGCAGTCCTTGAAGATGCCGCCCTCGTTCACGCATTTCGTGAGGGCTTGGTTCAGCTTGGGCCAGTTCTCCAGGTTGCGCTTGTCCTTGGTGGCCTCCTGCCACTGCTTGAGCCGCTTGAGCTCGTACTCCTTCTGCCCTTCCTCGTCACAGTTGCGAGCGGCCGTTCCGTCCGCGCCCTCACAGATGTCGATACGGCCGGGAATCTCACCGGGCTTCGCGGTCCGGCAGATCTCCTGGTCGCGGATCACGCCCTCGTAGCAGTAGTGCCCCTGCTTGTCGATGCCGATCGAGTCCCCGCCGCTGTTCGCCTCGAATTCCTTCGGAATCGGGTCGGGCGGGCCGACCTTGGCGTGATATTCCTTCTTGTCCTCCGCCATCGCCGGCGCCGAGAACGTGCCAAGGGTGCACAGCAGCGTCGCGACCAGGACCACGAGAGCCCGAACCAGCGGGTGCGATGAAGCCCTAACCCGCACGCTGCACCTGCCGCCACCCGTCGCGCCAGGCATACGGGGATTCGGGGAAGTACGAGACGGGGTGGCTCGAGTGCTTCACGTAGTTGGGCCGGTTGGTGATTCGCCACATCCCGTTCTGCCACCGCAGGATCACGCTGGTGAGCTCGCCCTTCAGAGGGTTGTTGTCCGGCTTTTCGTCCGGTCCGGTCGCGTAGCGGTCGTAGGACATCCAGACTTCGATCACGTCGCCCGGCTTCTCGCCCTCCACCGGCAGCGCGTAGTACCGGACCGCTTGCACCGACGTGGTGAAGGTGATGGCGGACGGCGTACCGCCCGACGGCGGGAGCCCGGCCTGCTCGCGCAGTTTGCGCACCTCGGAGATCTGCTGGTCTATGTAGTCGGCGGAGTCCGGCGAGACCACGGCCTCCAGCTGCTGCCGGGCCTTCTGGTCGTCCAGCCAGGCGTACTCCTCCCACCAGTACACCGCCGCGCTCACCGCGTCGACACCCGAATGCTTGAAGCCCGTGGCCACGCCGTTGGCGTGACCGGTCGGCTTGAAGAGCTTCAGCTTCGGGCCCGTCTCGGGGGTCTTCGACAGCTCCGCTCCGGACGCCGACGCCGACGGCGCGCCCGAAGGGCCCTTCGCAGGGGCCCCCGAGGCCGGAGCCGCGGATCCGCCTTCGTCGTTCAGCAGCACGGCGGCGCCGTAGCCGCCGCCGGCCAGGAGGACCGCCGCGACCACCGCGATCCCCGCCAGCGTCAGTTTGGCCCGGCGCGCCTTGCGGTCGCCGTCCGCGCTCACTTGTTGCCTATCAGGTTGTACGCCATGAGCACGAGCGCCGAGGTCGCGCCGATCCCTCCCGCCCCGATCAGCGAAGCCAGAACCCCCGTCTTTCCACGCGCCGCGAGCTGTGCGTTCGAGGAGTTGTGGCCGACGGCGATGGCCGCCCAGGACAGGAGACCGCCGAGGACCGCGACCGCCAGGCCGACACCGGCCGCCCAGCCCAGCACCGTGGTCACGGCGCTGTTCAGTTCGGTGGGGACCGTGGGAGTGAACTTCGGGACGGCGTCAGCGAGAACAAAAGTGGTCATGCTCATGGGGAGATACCTCTTAGGCAGGAACTACAGGGGACACAGGGCGCAGGACCGCCGGCTGCGGGGCCGGCGGGAGCGGAGCGCCCCAGGACTCGTGGGCCGCACCCAGGACGGCGGCCGCGATCCGGGCCGCCGCCTGCCGGGTGCGGGCGTGGACGCGTCCCGTACGCAGGCCGCTGGCCCGCAGGTTCGCGTCGTACGGCAGGTGGACGACGTCGGCCGTCCGACCGGAGAGCATCGTGGCGGCGGCCCGTACGACCGGGGGCAGCCGCCCGTCGCCGGTGGCGACGAGCACCGCGACCACCCGGTGCAGCGGCAGGTTCTCCGCCGACATGGCCATCACGGCTTGCTGTAGGGCCTGGACGCCCTCGGCGGAGGCGGCCGCGCACAGCACGGGCACCGCGTACGGGAGGGAGAGCCAGGCCCGGGTCTGCCCGGGGAGGCCGGCGCAGCGGGCGGCGAGCAGGTCGTGCGTCACCGGGTGCGCGGTGTCGGCCACGACCGCCTGCCAGCCGCCGAGCGCGGCCAGTTGGTACCAGGCGGCGGGCTCCGGGGGGAGGTCGAGGGGCGGGGCGCTCCAGTCCCGTCCGTCGGTCAGGAGCTCCCAGCGGCCGGTGGAGCCGCCCATGGCGGCGCAGGCCGCTCGCACCGCCTCCCTGGAGGCCGGTTCGGCGGGCGGGAGCGCGGACAGACCGGATCCGCCCGGAGCGTCGATCCAGGCGGGCCAGGGCGACGCGAGACGCGGGGCCGTGTCCAGCACCACCGTGTCGCCCGTGGCGGCCAGTTCGGATGCGAGCAGGAACGCGAGCGTGGACCGCCCGGCCCCGCCCGTCGGCGCCAGTACCGGCACCATCAGCCGGGCATCGGCAGGCAGCACGCCCAGGAAATCTGGACGTTTCCGCATTAATCCCCCCAGAAAAGCGCAACAAATAATCGCTTGCGCAAACTTCACACAGTCGAACACGGCTGGATCAAGCCTATGGGCACACTACATGGCGAATCTGACAGAGCAGCAGAAGCACCCATCAACCTCGGCAGTTACCTGAAGTGGCATAGTGTCACGCACCATCAGGAGGTCCGGCCCGCACACCGATCTGTTCGATATGGCCCGAAACCCTCTTTGATGGAGCAAACGACGAGAACGGCCACCGGGGGCACGGACGGGCCGGGGGAACCGGGGGAAGACGCTTGACGTCGAAGAAGTGGATGGCCGCTGCCGCAACGGGAGTTCTCGCCACACCGGTGGCCATCGGGGTCGCCACGGTGCTGCTGGTGGCGGTCATCGCCCAGGACGGCGACGGTGGCGGAGGCGGCACCTGGCCGACGGCCAGCAGCCTCAAGATCGGTGGGAAGGACGGGGTGCCGCCCCAGTACGCGCAGCTCATCCTCGACGCGGCCGCCCGCTGCGACCAGGGCCTGCCGCCGGCCGTTCTCGCCGCCCAGATCTGGGCCGAGTCCGCCTTCAAGCCGGACGCGATCTCCCGCGACCCCGTCACGAAGGAGCCGATCGCCTACGGCATCAGCCAGTTCATCCCCGACACCTGGGCCGTCGAGGGGATCGACGGCGACGGCGACGGCGACAAGGACGTCATGGACCCCAAGGACGCCATCCCCTCCCAGGGATCGATGATGTGCAAGCTCCTGCGGACCGCCAAGGCGCATCCCGGGTACAACGGATCGCCCGTCGAACTGGCCCTGGCCGGCTACAACGCGGGCTGGGGAAGGGTCGACGAGTTCAAGGGCGTGCCACCCCGGTCCTTCGCGGGCGGGCAGACGTACGACTACGTCAAGGCGATCATGGAGAAGACCGTCCAGTTCACCGAGGCGAGTCCCGGAGGCCCGGTGGACATACCGCCCGAGTACTCCCTCCCCGCGGACACCCCTCCCCAGGTCCGTACCGCCGTGGCCTGGGCCCTGAAGCAGAAGGACGGCTGGTACCACCTCGGCGGGGACTGCACGGACGCCCACGGCCAGAACCCCGACCGGTGGTGCGACTGTTCCTCCCTCATGCAGCAGGCCTACAAGGCCGCCGGCATCGACATCCCGCGGGTCACCTTCGACCAGATCAACCTGCCGATCCGCGTCGACCTCAACCACCCCAAGGCCGGCGACCTGGTGTTCAACCCCGGCAGTGACGGAAGCGAGTCCTCGCCCGGGCACGTCGGCATGTACATCGGAGGGGCCGACCCCGACAAGGGCTTCGTCCTCGAGGCCCCGCGCACCGGGGTCCGTACCCGCATCGTCGCGTACAACAGCTGGCGCCACTCCACCAACTACATGACCAAGGTCTCCGGTGTCCGCAGGGTCGTGAACTGGTGACCCGAGACCGCACCGCCACGGGGACCACACAGATGGACGAGTCCGAGTTCTACCACCCCTGGGGCATCGTCAGCCCCGCCTTCTGGGCCGGCGCCGAGCCCGAGGCCGAACCCGAGCCCGAGCCCGAACCCGAGCCCGAGCCCGATCAGCCGGCACCGGCGCCCGCCCCCTCCGGCCTCGCCGCGATCCATGAAGCCTCCGCGGCCGGCCTGCACGAGGAGGCACTGCTCCTCGCCGAAGAGCTGGACACCGCCATCACCGCAGGGCACGGCGAGGTCCACCTCGACACCATCCAGGTACGCGAAATCCGGGGCTACCTCACCGATCTGACGGGCCGCCCGGCCGAGGCCCTGGACTGGTACCTCCACACCCTCCGCCTGCGCGCCCGGCTCCACGGCCGCGAATCCCCCGACACCGCTGCCGCCGCCCGCCGCGCCTACAGCCTCTGGCGCACCCTGACGCCCCCCGAGGCCCAGAACGCCGCCCCCGCCCTGCTGGCCACCTTCACCGAGACCCAGGGCCCGGATTCCCGCGCCGCTCGCTGGGCCCGCCGCCGCAGTGCCGAACTGGCGCTCCACCGTGAGGAGACGGGGCCGGACACCCCCTAGCGCAGGGCGGCTTCGAAGGTCGCGTAGGCAGTCGCGTCGAACAGGACGAAGCGGACCTCCTCGACCGAGGTACGGGCGGCCCGTACGGTCTCCACCGCGATCCGGGCCCCGTCGTCCATCGGCCAGCCGTAGATCCCGGTGGAGATCGCCGGGAAGGCGACCGTACGGGCCCCCAGCTCGTCGGCGACCCGCAGGGACTCGCGGTAGCAGGAGGCGAGGAGGTGCGAGCGGTCCTCCTCGCGCGACCAGACCGGGCCGACCGTGTGGATGACGTGCCCGGCCGGCAGCCGGCCCGCCGTGGTGGCGACCGCCTGGCCCGTCGCGAGGCCCTTGCCGTAGTGGGAGCGCCGCAGGTCCTCGCAGGCGGCGAGGATCTCGGGGCCGCCGCGCCGGTGGATGGCGCCGTCCACTCCCCCGCCCCCGAGCAGCGAGGAGTTCGCGGCGTTGACGATCGCGTCCGCCTTCTCGGCCGTGATGTCGCCCTGGACGAGGGTGATGCGCACCATCAGTTCGCCTTTCGCAGGTGCCGCCAGACCGCCTTGGCGGCGTTGTGCCCGGACATGCCGTGGACGCCCGGGCCCGGCGGGGTCGCCGAGGAGCAGAGGAAGACGGCCGGGTGGGCGGTGGTGTACGGGGACAGGGTGAGCTTCGGCCGGAGCAGGAGCTGGAGGCCGGAGGCGGCGCCGCAGGCGATGTCCCCGCCGACGTAGTTGGGGTTGCGGGCCGCGAGCTGCGGCGGGCCGGCCGTGGCGCGGGCCAGCACCAGGTCGCGGAAGCCCGGGGCGAAGCGCTCCAGCTGCCGCTCCACGGCTTCGGTGAGGTCGCCGTCCCAGCCCGCCGGGACGTGGCCGTACGCCCAGAAGACGTGCTTGCCCTCGGGTGCCCGGCCGGGGTCGACGAGGCTGGGCTGGGCGGTGATGAGGAAGGGGTTGCGCGGGGCGCGGCCGCCCGAGGCCAGCTGGAGAGCGGCGTCGATGTCGCGGCTGCCGGGGCCGATCTGGACGGTGCCGGCCCGGCGGGGGGCCTCGGCGGTCCAGGGCACCGGCCCGTCCAGCGCGTAGTCGATCTTGAACACGGAGGCGCCGTACCGGTAGCCGTCGTACGCGCGGCCCAGGCGGGCGATCCGGGCCAGGGCGGTCGGCGAGGTGTCGAAGACGTACGCGCGGGCCGGGGGGAGGTCGTCGAGGCGTTTGACCTCGAAGCCGGTGTGGACGGTGCCGCCGAGGTCCTTCAGGTACCCGGCGAGGGCGTCGGAGATCGACTGGGAGCCGCCGCGCGGCATCGGCCAGCCGCCGGCGTGCGCGGCGAGCGCGAAGACCAGGCCGACGGCGCCGGTGCCGATCCCGTTCAGCGGGGCGATGACGTGCGCCACGAGCCCGGCGAACAGGGCCCGCGCGCGGTCGTCGCGGAAGCGGCGCAGCAGCCAGGTGGAGGGGGGCAGGCCGGCCAGGCCGAAGCGGGCCAGGGTGAGCGGGTCCCGGGGCAGGGCGGTGTTCGGCAGGGACATGAAGTCCCGGGCGAGGGTGTCCCATCGGCCGAGGAACGGCTCCACCAGGCGCCGGTACGCGCCCGCGTCGCGGGACCCGAGGGAGGCCGCCGTCTCCGCCACGGAGCGGGAGAGCACGGCGGCGGTGCCGTCGTCGAAGGGGTGCGCCATGGGCAGCGGGGCGTGCAGCCACTCCAGGCCGTAGCGCTTCAGCGGCATCGTCGCGAAGACCGGGGAGCCGATGCCGAGCGGGTGCACCGCCGAGCAGGGGTCGTGCCGGAAGCCGGGCAGGGTCAGTTCCTCGGTGCGCGCCCCGCCGCCGATCGTCCCGGCGGCCTCGAACACGGCCACCGAGTGGCCCCGGCGAGCCAGTTCGACCGCGGCCGTCAGGCCGTTGGGTCCCGCCCCCACCACGACTGCGTCGAGAATCGACGGCACTGACAGCTCCTTCGTCCGGCGGCGGCCACTGTCTCCAGCTTATTCCGCCCGTCCATAGCGACTCTCCGACGGCCGGCCCGCGCCCGGCCCGCGCGCGGCCCGGCGGACGCCCGCCGGGCACCCCGCTGGGGCCCCGCTAGGCGCCGCGCAGCAGCTCGCGGATGCGGATCGCGGTGGCCTCGTCCCGGCCCACCGCGAAGGGCAGGGCATTGTCCCGGTCCACCCGGAAGGGCACCCCGTCGACCGTGCTCTGCGCGCCGCCCGCCTCGGCGACCAGCAGCAGTCCGGCCGCGTGGTCCCAGGCGGAGGGCCAGGTGAAGGCCAGGGCGTCCACCTCCCCGCGCGCCACCCTCAGGTACTCCAGGCCCGCCGAACCGCAGGGCCGGGCGGCGATGCCGGGCACGTCGAGCCGGGCCAGGATGCGCCGGTCCTCCTCGGACGTGTAGAGGGGGTGGGCCGTCGCCACGCGCAGCGCGGCGCCGGGCTCGGGCGAACCGCTGTGGATCCGCTCGCCGTTGACGTACGCACCCTGCCCGCGCACGGCCGTGGACATCTCGTCCAGGGCCGGGGCGAAGGTCCAGGAGGCGAGGATCTCGCCGCGCAGGGCCAGCGCCACCAGGGTGCAGAAGTTGGGGTCGCCGTTGACGAACTGGCGGGTGCCGTCGACCGGGTCGACGATCCACACGGGGGCGTCCTCGCGCAGCGCACCGTAGACGTTCGGATCGGCGTGCACGGCTTCCTCGCCGACCACGGCGGAGCCGGGCAGCAGCAGCGTCAGGGAGGCGGTGAGGTGCTCCTCGGCCATCCGGTCGGCGACGGTCACGAGGTCGTGCGGACCGCTCTTCTGGTCCACCTCGTGCTCGGCGAGCTGCCGGAATCTCGGCATGATCTCGACAGCCGCCGCCTTGCGGACGGCTTCGTCGACAGCGGACAGGTCAAGGGCCGGAAATTCATCGATCATGCCCCCAGCAAAGCACGCCCGGCTGACAATCCCCACCGGCAATTCCCGTCGCCGGGCCGGACACCGGGTGGACTCCCGGTGAACCGGCCCGGGTGGGGCCCCGCCGCTCCGGGTCAGACGATCTCGGTGCGGCGGCCGCCCACCGGGATGACCAGCGGGGTGCCGGCGACCGGGCACTCGATGACCGTCGCCCGGAGCCCGAAGACCTCGTGGACCAGGTCCGGGGTGACGATCTCGGAGGGCGGACCGGCCGCGATCAGCTTGCCGTCGCGCATGGCGATCAGGTGCCCCGCGTAGCGGCAGGCGAGGTTGAGCTCGTGCAGGACCATGACCACGGTACGGCCCTCGGTGCGGTTGAGGTCCGCGACGAGTTCGAGGACGTCGACCTGGTGGGCGAGGTCCAGGTAGGTCGTCGGTTCGTCCAGCAGCAGGACCGGCGTGTGCTGGGCCAGCGCCATCGCGATCCACACGCGCTGGCGCTGCCCGCCCGACAGCTCGTCGATGGAGCGGGTCGCCAGCTCCGTCGAACCCGTCGCCGCCAGGGCGGCGTCCACGGCGGCCTCGTCGGAGGAGGACCACTGGCGCCACCACCGCTGGTGCGGGGTGCGGCCGCGGGCCACCAGGTCGCGTACGGAGATGCCGTCCGGGGCGCTGGGGGTCTGCGGCAGCAGGGCGAGGCGCAGCGCGAACTCCCGGGCGGAGAGGCCCGCGATGTCCTCGCCGTCCAGGTGGACGGCGCCGCCGGCCGGCTTGAGCAGCCGGGCCAGGGCCCGCAGGGCGGTGGACTTCCCGCAGGCGTTCGGGCCGACCAGCGCGGTCACCTGCCCGGCCGGGATGGCGAGGTCGAGGTCCTCGGAGACGATCCGGTCGCCGTACGCCAGGCGCAGCCCGTCCGCGTGGATCGCGGTGGACGGGATGCCGGTCGGCTGGGTCTCGGTCAGCGGGGCGGTCATGTCAGCCTCCCTTTCCGGCCCGGTTGGTACGGGCGAGGAGTAGCAGCAGGTACGGGGCGCCGACGGCGCCGGTGAGCACGCCGACGGGCAGTTCGGTCGGGGCGAGGACGACCCGCGCGGCCAGGTCGGCGAGGATGAGCAGCACCGCTCCGGTCAGCGCGCTGGTGACCAGCGGGATGCCGGCGGAGCCGGTGATCCGCCGCGCGATCTGCGGGGCGCCCAGGGCGATGAAGGCGATCGGTCCGGCCGCGGACGTCGCCAGCGCGGTGAGGCAGGTGGCGAGGACCAGCAGCGTGATCCGCGCGTGCTTCAGCGGGATCCCCAGGCTCCGCGCGGTGTCGTCGTCGTACTGGAGCAGCTGGTACGGGCGGGCGAGCGCCAGGGTCAGCGGCAGGAGCACGGCCAGTGCCAGCCCGGCCCACTGGACGTGTTCGTAGCCGCGCCCGTTGAGACTGCCGGTCAGCCACACCATGGCGCGGGAGGCCTGGTCGATGTCGGCGCGGGCCAGCGCCCAGCGGGTCAGCGCGATCAGGGCGCCGTTCGCGGCGAGGCCGACGAGGACGAAGCGGTAGCCGGTGATGGTGCCGTCCCGGTAGGCCAGCAGGTAGATGGCGACCGAGGTCAGCAGGGCGCCGGCGAGGGCCCCGAGCGGTACGGCCCCGAAGGTGCCGGCGCCGGCCGCGGTGACTCCGCCGACGAGGATGGCGCACACCGCGCCGGCCCCGGCGCCGGCGGCGATGCCGATCAGGTCGGGGCTGGCGAGCGGGTTGCGGGTGACGGCCTGGAACACGGCGCCGGCCAGCCCGAAGGCGGCTCCCACCAGCAGTGCGGTCAGGGCGCGCGGCAGGCGGAGCTGGTGGACGATCAGGTCGGCGGCGCCGGAGCCGGTGCCCAGCACCGCGCCGAGGACGTCACCGACGGGGATGGCGAACGTGCCCAGCGAGACGGAGGCGATGAGGCCCGCGAACCCGGTCAGGACCAGGGCGAGCACCGTGAGGGCCACCCGGGGGCGCAGGGCCACGCCGACCGGCCCGACCTCGAACCGGAGCTGCCGCTGCCGTACGGTCTTCTGACGGCTCATCGGGTGTGCTCCTTGAGCTTGCCGCGCTTGACCAGCAGCGCGAGGAACGGCGCGCCGAGCAGGGCGGTCACGACGCCGGCCTCCAGTTCGCCCGGCCGGGCCACCATCCGGCCCACCACGTCGGCGGCGAGCATCAGCGATGCCCCGCCCAGCGCCGAACACGGCACCAGCCAGCGGGCGTCGGGCCCGGTGAAGGCCCGTACGACGTGCGGGACGACCAGGCCGATGAAGGTCACGGGACCGGCCGCGGCGACGGCCGCCCCGGTCAGCAGGACCACCGCGAGCGCGCCCAGGGCGCGGGTGGACTTGACCGGGGTGCCGAGCGAGCTGGCCACGTCGTCGCCGAGGGCGAGGGCGTTGAGACGGCCGCTCAGCCCGAGGGCCAGGACGAGGCCGACGACCACGAACGGGAGCAGTTCCATCCCCAGCTGCGCGTCACGCCCGGCCAGCGAGCCCACCGCCCAGAAGCGGTACTGGTCCAGGGTGCGGACGTCGAGCAGCACCAGGGTGTTGGTGCCCGCGTCGAGGAGTACGGTCACGGCCGCGCCGGCCAGGGCCAGTTTGGCGGGAGTGGCGCCGCCGTAGCCGGTTCCGCCGACGGCGTAGGCGATGAGACCGGCCAGCGCCGCGCCGAGGAAGGCGAACCAGATGTACTGGTACGAACTCGTCAGCCCCAGCATGCCGATGCTCGCGGCGACGGCGAAGGAGCCGCCCGCGCTGATGCCGATCAGGCCGGGGTCGCCGAGCGGGTTGCGGGTGATGTCCTGGGCCACCGCTCCGGCGGCGCCCAGCGCGAGGCCGACCAGCAGCCCCAGGAAGGTGCGGGGCATGCGCAGTTCCCGGACCACCACGGCGTCGCCCTCGTCACTGCCGGTTATCGCGGCCAGCACGTCGGAGAGCGGCACGGCCTTGGTGCCGATCGCGAGCGAGGCGCAGACCATGGCGGCCACGATGGCGAGCAGCGCCGTGAGCACGAAGGTCCGGGAGAGAACTCGTCGGGGTGGCGGAACGGTTGGGGCGGGGACCGCGGCGGCTTCGGCGGTGACGGGCTTCAGAGACACTCACACAAGGTAAGGGATGCCTAACCGAATTTCTCCCACACCCCCCGTCTGGATTTGGCCACGAAGAGCCGCTACTCTTCACAACGCGTTTACTCAGGCAAGGCTTACCTAAGAACAAATGTTCCCTCTGGAGAACTGAGAACTGATGAGCACCTTCACTCAGCGGCGCCGGCCGGGCCGGATCGCGGCTGCCGTCCTCACGGCGGCGATGGCCCTTTCGCTGGCCGCCTGCGGCGGCAGCAGCGACGACAAGAAGCCGGCCGCCGAGTCGTCCGCGTCGTCGAAGGCGGGCGCCGCCGAGTCGGCCGGCTTCCCGCGCACCATCACCCACGACAAGGGCAAGACCGAGATCAAGGCCAAGCCCAAGCGGGTCGTGGCCCTGGACAACAGCCTGGTCGAGGCCGTCGTCGCGCTGGACACCCCGCTGGTCGGCGGCATCGGCTCCTACCGCGACCAGAAGGGCTTCCCCGCCTACCTCGGTGACGCGGTGAAGGAGACCAAGGACGTCGGCCCGCTCGACAACCCCAACCTCGAGGCGATCGCGGCCCTCAAGCCCGACCTCATCGTCTCGGCCACGGTACGTCACGCCGACTTCTACGACCGCCTGAGCCAGATCGCGCCGACCGTCTTCGTGAAGACCACCGGCCCGATCTGGAAGGAGAACGTCACCTTCCTCGGCCAGGCTCTGGGCCAGGAGGAGAAGGCCGCGGCCAAGCTGACGGCGTACCAGACCCGCGCCAAGAAGATCGGTGACGCGATCAACGCCAAGGGCGGCGGCAAGGACGGCGGCAAGCCCACCTTCTCGATCGTCCGCTTCGTCGACGGTCCGACGCGCATCATGCTGCCCAAGACGTTCAGCGGCATCATCCTGAACGACATGGGCCTGACGCGGCCGGAGAACCAGCGCGACGAGGTCAAGTTCAACATCGAGATCAGCGAAGAGCAGATCCAGCAGGCCGACGCGGACCACATCTTCATGACCAGCTTCTCGGGCGGTGACGAGCGCAAGAAGAAGTTCGTCGCCAACCCGCTGTGGCAGCGCCTGAACGCGGTCCAGAAGAACCAGGTCCACGAGGTCGACGACTCGACCTGGATGACCTCGGTCTCCCTCCAGGGCGCGGACCTGGTCCTCGACGACATGGCGAAGATCTTCCAGGTGGACGCGGCCAAGTAGGCTCCCCCGCCTTCCCCACGGGCCGGCCCCGGCCGCGTACGCAGACGTACGCGGCCGGGGCCGGCCTTTGGTGTGTACGGGGAATTGGTGTGTACGGGGAAGGCGTGAGGTCCGCTCAGCCCTCGCCCTCGATCCGGCGCAGCCGCTCCGCGTCGCAGGTGCGGGGGCAGGTGGCGCAGGCCCGGGCCGCGTCCAGGGTGTAGTACATGCAGCAGCCGAGGCGGGTGCGGGTCGGGTGCAGGTTCCCCTCACGGTCCTCGAGCCGCCTGAAGTCGGCGCCGCCGGGGAAGGGGGCGATGGCGGTCGGGAGCAGCTCGGTCGCCTCGCGCACCGCGTGCTCCTCCTGGCCGAGGACGCGCCCGAGGTACCAGATCCCGGAGACCAGGTCGTCGGCGGCCATGCCCCACAGGGCCCGGTCCCGGCGCCGGACCCGCGGCCCGATCGCGGCCAGCAGCGGCCGTACGTGGTCGGCGACGGCCGCGCGCAGCTCGGCGCGCAGCGCCTCCTCGTCGGCCACCACCCGGGCGCCCGGCAGGTTTGCCGCCGGGTCGCCGGGCAGGCAGGCGAATCCGGTCCCGGGAACGATCTCGAAAGTGCCCGCCCCGAGGTCCACGCGCACCTCGCGCGGGCGGATGCGCGGCACCCGCCGCTCCAGGTACCAGGCGCCGCTCATCAGCAGGCTGACGGACCAGAGGTAGTCGTGCAGCGCGCGCGAGGCGGCGACGTCGGGGCGCGGGTCGTGCCCGTGGCCCTCCCGGATGCGGGCGGCTTCGGCGGCGACGAAGGCGTCCAGGGCCTCCTGCGTCCCGGCCGGTCCCGCCAGTTCCGCACCGCTGACCCACCGCCCGGCCCGCGCGGGGGCGGTGGCCACCCGGAGGTCCAGCGCCTCGCAGACGGCCGCGAGGCGGCCGTAGGTCCGCGCGAGCGTGGCGGCGGCGTCCAGGGCGGGCCGCTCGGGCGACGCGATGCGCGGGGACGCGGTCATCGGTTCTCGATCATGTGCGACACGGGAACTCCGGTACGAGAGAGTAGGTAAGCCTTACCTTAACCCAATGATCTATGATCTAGACCGCGGCCCAGGCTCCAGGATTTGACCGGGAGTTGAGACTAAGGGTTGGCTAACCTAAGCTTCGATTGCCGGCGGATAAGCACATTCGTCGGCAATGAGGCGTGCCGGAAAACAGTCACTCCGCTCACCCCCCACTGCTCAGGATTTCGGAAGGGGCCCAACCCATGCGGTTGTACCTGCTCGCACTCAACCCCACCGACTCGGTCACCGAGGGGTTCCTCCCCGCCGCGGCCCGGCTCGGCCTCGACGTCACCGTCCTCACCGACCAGCCCGAGGCGCACCGCCGGACGGCGCCGGGCATCGAGGTGCTGGAGTGCGACGTACGCGACTTCCGTGCGGTCATCACCCGGATATCCACCCACCACACGCCCGACGCGGTGTTCACCAACAGTGACCACCTCCAGACCCAGACGGCCCTGGCCGCCGACTACTTCGGCCTGCCCGCCAAGGACTGGCGGACGGCGCTGCGCGTCAAGGACAAGGCCCAGATGCGCCGCCACATCGCCGCGAGCGGTCTCGACGCGGTGTGGTCGACGGAGCTGGCCGCCGGCCAGGACCCGGCCGGCCTCACCGCCCTCGACGTCCCCTACCCGTGCGTGGTCAAGCCCCGGGAAGGCGTGGCCAGCGAGGACGTGGTGCTGGTCGACGGGCCCGAGGACCTCGTCCTGCGCTGCAAGGAGATCCAGGCCCGCCGGCCTCAGGCGCCCCTGGTCGTCGAGGAGTACCTGGCCGGCGAGCTCTACACCCTGGAGACGCTCGGCGACGGGCGCGTCCGCCACGTACTGAGCGGCTTCCACACCCAGGTGTCCGCACCCCCGTACTTCATCGAGGAGCGGCTGGTCTACATCCCCGCCCACCCCGAACCGGTGGTCGAGCAGGTCCTCGCCCAGCTCGACGCCCTCGGCGTCGGATTCGGCATCTGCCACACCGAGTTCGTCGTGCACGACGGCCGTGCCCGCATCATCGAGGTCAACTACCGGGCCATCGGCGACCAGATGGACCTCCTCCTCACCCGGCTGCTGGACATCCCGCTCTTCGAGCTCGTCCTGCGCACCCACCTGGGGGAGCCGCTGCCCGCCGACCTGGGCGCCCGTACGGACGGCGCCGCCGTGGTCGACTACCCCTGCGCCCAGAGCGCCGGCACCCTCACCGTCGCGCCCGAGGCCGCCGACCTCACCGTGGACGGCGTCGAACTGACCTACCGGCCGCTGCGCGAGGTGGGGGAGCGGCACGAGCTGTACGGCACCAACCGCGACTACACCGGAGTGCTGCGCGCGGTCGGCCAGGACCTCGAGACCGTCGAACGGGTCTCCGCCGCCTACCTCGCGGCGCAGCGCTGGGAGATCACCCCGTGAGCACGACCGCCCCGGCCGCCACGGCCACCGCCGCCCACGCCGACACCACCGAGGCGGAGCTGCTGCTGCGCGTCCTCGGCGCGCTCCTGCGCGAGGACGTCGTCGGGCTGCGCACCCGCACCACGACCGTCGACCGCCCCGACGGCCGCTGGCTGCGGCTGCCCTCCGGCGACGGCGACGCCCTGCTCCTCCCGGTCGCCGAAGACGGCTACCAGAGCGTGTACGCCGCCCGGCTGCCGCTGCTCGCCCGGGAGTCCGACGGCCACCCGCTGACCACCCACGCCGAGGTCCTCGACGCCCTGGGCGCACTCGCCGACCCCGCCGACCGGGGCGGCTTCGACGCCTTCGCCGAGGAGTGCCGCCAGACCCTCGCGACCATGCGCCTGCACGCCGACACCGCGGACGAGGTCGCCGCGGGCCTGACTTCCGAAGGCGGCGCCGACCCGGCCGACTGGACCGGCCTCGCGGGCGGGCTCGCGTACGACACCCTCGCCGCACGCCTCGACCACCCGGTGTACCCCACCGCGCGCGGCCGCTCCGGCCTCGACGAGGACCAGCTGCGCGCCCACGCGCCCGAGTTCCACCCGCACTTCCCGCTGCGCTGGATCGCCGTACCGCGCGAGGACCTCACCGTGGCCGGCGGCCCCGCCGCGCTGCCCGCGCTCTGGCCCACCCCGGCCGACCTCGGCCTGCCCGGGCTCGACGGCACCCACCTCGCCCTGCCCGTGCACCCGCTCACCGTCGGCGCGCCGCTGCGCGAGGCACTGAGCGCCGCGGGCCTGGACGGCCGGGCCGTGCTCGCCGAACGCCCGTACCTCGACGTGGTCCCCACGCTGTCCATGCGCACGGTCGCCGTCACCGACGACCCCACCCTGCACATCAAGGTCCCGATGGCCACCGCCACCCTGGGCCTGCGCAACCGCCGCATCATCCGGCCCGGCTTCCTCGCCGACGGGGTCGCGGGCCAGCGCCTGCTGGAAACCGTCATCGCACGCGAACCCCGCTTCCGCGACACGGTCCTGCACGCCGACGAGACCGTCTACGCCCACGCCGGCCACGAGCTCCTCGCCGCGCTCTGCCGCCGCTACCCGGCCGGTCTCGACGACGCCGTCGTCACCCCGCTCGCCGCCCTGCTCGCCGAAGCCCCCGGCGGGCGCCTGCTGATCGACCACCTCGCCGACCGGTTCTACGGCGGCGACCCGATCGCCCTGCTCGACGCCTACCTGCGGCTGCTCCTCGACTGGCAGACCACCCTGTTCGGCTACGGCATCGCCCTGGAGTCGCACCAGCAGAACATCTCGCTGGTCCTCGACCACGGGCCGGACGGCCACACCCGCATGCGGCTCCTGCTCAAGGACGACGACAGCCCGCGCGTCAACCCGGCCCGCGTCCGCGCGACCCTCGGCGACGACGCCCCCCTGGCCTTCGACGACGTGCGCGTCCTCTGCGAGGACGACCGCCCGCTCACCGACATGTTCACCACCATCACCCTGCACCTGTGCGCCGGTTCGTACGCCTTCGGGCTGGCCCGGCACGGCCGCGCGAAGGCCGGGGCCCTGCTGGACCTCGTACGCGACCGGCTCGCCGAGGCGGTCGAACGGCTCGGCACCGGACCGGGCGGGCCCGGCGCCACGCTGCGCGCCCACGTCCTGGACGCCCCGCAGCTGCCCGTCAAGGCGATGGTCAGCGCCGGCACCCTGCTCAGCAAGGAACGCTCGGGCGCCGCCGACATCAACAAGCACTACACCACCGGCCCCAACTACCTGCTGCGGACGGAGGGGTCGCGGTGAGCGCCGCCGCACCCCCGGACCTGCGCGGCGCGGACTCCCCCGCGCCCGAGCCCCGCCCGGCCCTCGGCCGCAAGCAGGTCCACGCCGTCGCCGGCTGCTACTTCGTGGCCTCCTTCGCCGCGCTCGGCCTGCCGCCCTTCCTCACCGAGATCCTCCCGGAGCTCGGCGACCGCGACGCGAGCTGGGCCGGGGTCCTCTACATCGTCCCCACCGTCTTCGCCGCCGTCGGCGCCCCCCTGTGGGGGCGGCTCGCCGACCGGTTCGGCCGCAAGCGGCTGCTGCTGCGGGCCCAGCTGGGCCTGGCGGTCTCCTTCCTGCTGGCCGGCTGGGCCGACTCCATCGCCGGCTTCACCGTGGCGCTGGTGCTCCAGGGCATCCTCGGCGGCACCTTCGCCGCCTCCAACGGCTACCTGGGCGCCGCGCTGGAGGGCCC
The DNA here is from genome assembly GCF_026343185.1 of Streptomyces sp. NBC_00091. Lineage (GTDB taxonomy): Bacteria > Actinomycetota > Actinomycetes > Streptomycetales > Streptomycetaceae > Streptomyces. The sequence goes on from NZ_JAPEMA010000001.1 coordinate 106,212, forward strand.
GGCCCTGTCCAAGGCCCTCACCCTGATGCAGGGCGCGGCCCGCGCCGCCCTGGTCTTCGCCCCGATCGTGGTGGGCGGCCTGTCGCCGTGGCTGTCCCCGCACCGGCAGTACGCGCTGCTCGCCGTGCTGCCGCTGACGGCCGCGGTGCTGATCGCCGCGCTGCCCGAATCCCGCGGAGTGCGGGCGGAGCCCCGTAAGCCGGCGGCCGACGACGCCTCCGACGAGAGCGCCGGGGCCGCGGCCGGGAAGCTGGAGGACGGTGCCCGCACCGAGCGCATGACCTCCCTGCACGGCCTGTACGCCCTGGAGTTCGCCTTCGTCTTCTCCACGGTGATCTCCTTCCCGTACCTGATCTCCCTCATCGAGGAGCGGATCCCCGGTACCTCCCCGGTGGTCTCCGGGGTCCTCTTCGCCCTGCCCCACCTGTGCTACCTCGGCGCGGCGATGTGGGTGCACTCCGCCTTCCACCGGCGCCCCCGGCTCGGCGTGGCGCTCGGCTTCGCCTGCATAGCCCTCGGGCTGGCCGGGCACGGGCTGGCCCACTCGCTCGCCACCCTGGCCGCCGTCCGGCTGCTGCTGGGCGCGGGGCTGACCCTGGGCCTGGTCTGCCTCTCCGTGATCGCCTCCGACTGCGCCAAGGGCCGGGCTCCCGGCGGACTGTTCGGCTCGATCGAATTCTTCTCCAAGGCCGGCGCCGTCGTCGCCGGTCTGGCCGCCGCCGCGGGCAACAGCCTGTACGGGCCCGCCGCGCCCGTGCTGACCGGTACCGCCGTGGCCCTGGCCGCGGTCTGCGCCACCGCACTCCCGGCCACGAAACTCCCGGCCCCGAACCTCCGCTCTCTCCGCACCCGCTGGAGCCGTTGATGTCTCTGACCGATGCAATCGGTACCGCCACCGTCGTCCCCTCCGCCGCGGCCGGGCTGCCCACGGCCGACGAGGCCGTCGTCCACACCCTCCTGAACTGCCTGCTGCGCGAGCTGTCCGGACCGGAACACCAGACCGCCGTGGCGGACGGCCACCTGCTGCTGTGGCTGCCCCGCCGCGGGGTGCTGCTGCGCGCCGCCCTGCGCCGCACCTCGCTGCTGGGCGCGCACCGGTTCACCGGACCGGTGTGCGAGAGCCAGGACGGCGGCTGGGCCGAGATCGGCTGGCGCCGCCTCGCCGAGTACGTCCAGGACGAGCTGGCGCTGCGGACCGACGTGCGCAACGAGGAGTTCCTGGAGCAGATCGCCTCCAGCCACCAGGCCGTGTCCGCCGCGCTCGCCGTCCGCGCCGAGCGGCCGGCCACGGACACCGAGGTCGGGGACGGGGACGGGCTCGCCGCCTACCTGGAGTCCGAGCAGTCCCTCGTCTTCGGCCACCGCTTCCACCCCACCCCCAAGGCCCGCACCGGCGACACCGCTTCCTGGCTGGCGTACGCGCCCGAGACCGGCGCCTCCTTCCAGCTGCGCCACCTCGCCGTCCGCGAGTACCTGATCGCGCAGGAGACCGCCGCCGAGGGTGCGGCGCAGGCCCTCGACCGGATCCGCGCCGATGTCCCGGAGGGCTACCGGCTGCTGCCCGCGCACCCGTGGCAGTACGAGATGCTGAGCGAGCACCCGCAGCTGCGCGCGGCGCTCGAGCGCGGCGACATCCTGGACCTGGGCCCCGGCGGCAAGCCCTTCGCCGCCACCGCCTCCGTGCGCACGCTGTACGACGGAGACACCTTCCTCAAGTTCAGCCTCAACATCCGCATCACCAACTGCCTGCGCAAGAACGCCAGTTACGAGCTCTCCGGCGCGGTCGCGCTGACCCGGCTGCTGGCGCCGGTCCTCGCCGACCTGGAGTCCCGCTTCCCGGGCACCGCCATGCTCCGCGAGCCCGCCTACCGCAGCCTCGCCCTGCCCGGCCCCGACGGCACCCCGGACCGGTCCCTCCTCGAGGGCTTCGGGGTGATCGTCCGCGAGGGGCTGCTCAGCCGGCTCATGCCCGGCACCACCCCGCTGCTCGCCGCGGCCGTCGCCGACGAGTACCCCACCGGCCCCGGGCACATCTCCCGGCTGCTCGCGGACTCCTCGGCGCAGACCGCGCTCGACTGGTGGGCCGCGTACCTCAAGCTGCTGGTCCCGCCGGTCCTGGCCGCGTACTTCGACCACGGACTCGTCCTCGAGCCGCACCTGCAGAACGTCGTCGTCTGCGTCGACGGGGAGGGCATGCCGGCCCAGGTCCTCTTCCGCGACCTGGAGGGCACCAAGCTGGTCCCCGAGCACCACGCGGACCTCCTGGCCTCCCTGCCGTCCGAGGTCGCGGACCCGATGACGTACGACGCCCAGCGCGGCTGGGACCGGGTCGTGTACTGCCTGCTGGTCAACCACATCGCCGAGATGGTGGCCGCCCTCGCCGACCTGCACCCGCAGTCCGAGGCCGCCCTGTGGTCCCAGGTCCGCTCCACCCTCCAGGCGCACGCCGACCGGCACGGCTGCCCGCCGCGGCTGTCCGCCCTGCTCGCGGGGGTGCCGCTGCCCGCCAAGGCCAACCTGCTCACCCGCTGGGAGCGCAAGGCCGACCGCGACGCCGGCTACGTCCGGCTCGCCTCCCCGCTCGGCGAGGACGTGCTGTCCCAGGTGCTGCGGCACCACGCCGACGAAGACCACGACACCCGGAGCGCCCGATGACCACCCCCACCGCCGCGGTGCGCGACCGCCTCCTCGCCCTCGACGGGGCCGAACTCCCCGCCTACCTCTACGATCTGGCCGCGCTGCGCGAGCACGCCGCGACCGTACGGGGCGCCCTCCCGGAGCGGGTCGAGCTGTACTACGCGGCCAAGGCCAACCCGGAGGCGGAGATCCTGGCCGCCCTCGGCCCGTACGTCGACGGCTACGAGGTCTCCTCCGGCGGCGAACTCGCCCACGTGGCCAAGGCGGTGCCGGGCCGTGCGCTGGCCTTCAGCGGCCCCGGCAAGACGCCGGCGGAGATCGCGGCCGCCCTCGAACTGGGCGTGGAGCGCTTCCACGTGGAGAGCCTGCACGAACTCCACGTGCTGGCCGCGCTGGCCGAGCGCACCGCCCCCGCGGCGGCCGGCGGCCCGTACCGCCCCGGTGTCCTGCTCCGCTGCAACCTCCCGCTGGCCGCCGCCTCGCTCGAAGGCAGCTCGCTGGCCATGGGAGGCCGGCCGACCCCCTTCGGACTCGACCCGGCCGACGCCGAGACGGCCGTCCGCCTGCTCAGCGACGGCACCTACCCGCAGCTCGAGCTGCTGGGCGTGCACGCGCACCTGGCCAGCGGCCTCGACGCCCCCGAGCAGCTCGCGGTCGCCGGATCGGTCGTCACCTGGGCCGCGGACCTCGCCGCCCGCCACCGGATCCGCCTCGCCGAGGTCAACGTGGGCGGCGGCATGAGCGTCGACTACGCCGCCCCGGAGAGCCGCTTCGACTGGACGGCGTACGGGGCGGGCCTCGGCCGGCTCGCGAACGCGCACCCCGGCCTCACCCTGCGGATCGAGCCGGGGCGCGCGGTGACCGCGTACTGCGGGTGGTACGCCACCGAGGTGCTGGACGTGAAGCACAGCCACGGCGAGGAGTTCGCCGTGGTCCGGGGCGGCACCCACCACATGCGCACCCCGGCGACCAAGGGCCACGACCAGCCCTGCACCGTCCTGCCCGTGGGCGCCTGGCCCCACCCCTGGCCCAGGCCGGCCGCCGGCGCGGAGCGGGTGACCCTCACCGGCCAGCTCTGCACCCCGAAGGACCTGCTCTCCCGGAACGTCTCCGCGCCGGGGCTCCGGGCCGGCGACCGCGTGGCCTTCGGCCTCGCGGGCGCCTACGCCTGGAACATCTCGCACCACGACTTCCTGATGCACCCCCGCCCCGGCTTCCACTTCCTGGGCTGACCGGGTTCCCGGGCCGACCCCTGCGCGGCCCGGGTCTCAGGTCAGCTGACGCTGCCGCTCCAGCGGCTGCCCGGGGCCTGGAGTCCGGCCGTGGTGGTGAGGAAGGAGAACAGCGTGTCGACCTGTCGTCCTTCAGCGGTCACTCCGCTGTCGTAGTAGGTGCCGACGTCGTCCTTGCCGTCGCCGTTGTAGTCGCCGGAGGTCTGCTGGGCGGCGTCCCAGCTGAAGTTGCCGGTGCTGGCCCACTTCTCGACGGGGGCACCGAAGTTGCTGCCGTCGCTGGTGAGGGTGAACAGCGCGGAGAGCTGCTTGCCGTCGGCGGAGACACCGCGGCCGTACAGCACTGCGATGTCGTCCTTGCCGTCACCGTTGTGGTCGCCCGCAGTGACCTTGGACGCACCCCAGCTGAAGGAGGACGAGGACGTCCAGCTGTTGCGCGGGGCGGCGAAGCCGGTCCCGGTGCTGGTGAAGGTGAACAACAGCGACTTGTTCTCGCCGTCGACCTTCCCGCCGTCGTAGAACACCGCGACGTCGTCCTTCAAGTCGCCGTTGAAGTCGCCGGCGGTCACCTTGGCGGCGTCCCAGCTGAAGCTGCCGGTGCTGGCCCACTTCTCGACGGGGGCACCGAAGTTGGTGCCGTCGCTGGTGAGGGTGAACAGCGCGGAGAGCCGCTTGCCGTCGGCGGAGACACCGCGGTTGTAGAAGACGCCGATGTCGTCCTTGCCGTCGCCGTTGAAGTCGCCCGCGGTGACCTTGGAGGCACTCCAGCTGAAGGAGGCGGTGGCGCCGGAGGTCCACGAGATGCGCGGGGCGGCGAAGCCTGAACCTGTGCTGGTGAAGGTGAACAGCAGCGACTTGTTCTTGCCGTCGGCGGTCTTGCCGCCTTCGTAGAACACCGCGACGTCATCCTTCTTGTCGCCGTTGAAGTCGCCGGCGACGAGCTTGCCGGCCTGCCAGGTGAAGGCGCCGGAGGAGGTCCAGGTCTTCACCGGTGCGTTGAAGCCGGCACCGTTGCTGAAGAAGGTGTGGAGGGCGGACCTGTTCCTGCCGTCGGCGTCGACGCCGTCGTCGTAGAAGGCCGCGATGTCCTCCTTGCCGTCCCCGTTGAAGTCGCCCGAGGCGACCTGCGAGTCGCCGGGCAGGGCGAGGACCTGCTGGATCCAGTCGCCGAGGCCGTCGGCGCGTACGGCGACGGCCGAGTTGCGTGTCTCGGCCGGGTCGGTGCCGAGGCAGCCGGCCTGCCAGGAGCGGCTGCTGATCCCGACGAGTTCACCGCTGGTGTTGAGTACGGGGCCGCCGGCGTCGCCCTTGCAGATGGTGTCGCCGGTGTCACCCTTGCCTTTGAGCGCGAGCGTGGTCGCGTCCACGGAGAGCGTGTCGAAGGCGCCGGTGTGCACCGTGCCGGGTACCCAGGCGGTCTTCGTGCGCCCGAAGCCGGCCGTCGTCACGACGGCTCCCTGGGTGGGAGCGGCTGCGGCCGGCTTGACGGGCGCTACTCCCGCGATCGGCTGGGCAAGTTTCGCCAGTACCACGTCGCGGTCGGTTCGGGGTACGAGTAGCGTCACCTCCTGAGCGTTCTCGCCCAGGGTGGCGGTGGCTCTCAGCTTCGGCTTGCCGGCCGGGACCGGGTCGCCGGGGTTGTCGGCGAAGCAGCCGGCGCTGGTGAGCAGCCACTGCGCGGCAACGAGAGCAGCGGAACAGGCGCGGGTGGAGTCGCCTTCACCGATGTTGATGCGGGCGGTGTAGGTGTACTGGCCGTCAGCCGCCGGCGTACCGATGACGGCTGAAGCCGATCCGGCCATCAGGATGACGGTGGCGGCGGCAGCGCCGCCCGTCCAGGCGGCGCTGCGCCTTCGTGTGTGCGACATGTGGTTTCTCCGAAAAGACGAGTCAGGGCGCTCCGACCGTGCGGGACGGTGGAGAGGACGAGTGGTCGAAGGCGACGGAACGGCGAGTTCTCCCCGCCGGTACGCCGTCGGGTTACTCGGAAACGGAGATCTCGACGAGGACGTGGTCCCGGCGCTCGGGGTCCGCGGCTTCCCCCACGCCCTTCCACTCGTTCGCGGCCACGGTGATGTTCTGCTGACTGCCGTCGGCGGTCAAGGTCACATCGGCCTGATGAGAGGCATCACCCTTCATCCCGTAGACCGCGGGTATTTCCAGGCTGAGGTAGCCGGTCTTGCCGGTGGCGCGGAAACAGATCTTTCCCTTGGTCCGCGAGTACACCTCCATCAGGCCAGTGGCGGAGGCGCAGTCGGCGAGGGTGATGTGCCCGTCACCGCGCTTGAGGGTGATGCCGAGTTCGGCCTGGATTCTGGCGGCGTCGGGGTAGGCGAAGTCTTCGATGGCGTAGGGAGGCTGGTCGCTGGTCACGCCGGCCGCGCCACCGGCGGGGGTTTCACTGGCGTGTGTGACGGTAACGGCGACGGCGAAACACGCCATGGCCGCAGCAGTCGTCGCGATAACGCGTTTTACGAGCTTCATTCTGTCAGTTCCTTTTCATCCAGAGGGATCCTGGTACGCCTTGAGCGGCCTACCAGGTCGCCCAGCCAAGGGTGACGATCAGCACCTCAACCCCCTCGGCTACGATTTCACCGACGTGTTTGGCCGCACCGAACTTGTCGAGAAGGCGTGACTTTCCGGCGAAGGCGACGCCACCGAGGATGAACGTCCCGAGTGCGGTGTGGAATTCGGTGCTGCGCCAGCCGTATGCGCTGCCTGTGAAATAGACGTTCGCGCCCTTGAGGGCCACGGAGACGCCGGTGAGCACAAGAGACGCCGCTCTGAGGGTTGCCGCGAGCGGCAGAGCCGGGGCAGTAAGGCCGGCACCGATACCGAGCACGATTGAGGCGGTGCCGGTGATCGTGCTCCAGTGCTTGGTGACCTTGGCCCAGTCCTTGTCACTGCTGACGTCCCCGGGCCACAGTTCCCAGTCCACGTACCAGGGCTTGTCCTGGTCGGCAGTCTGGGAGGGATTGGTTCCGCTCCCCTCGTGCTGCTTCGCCTGCTCAGCCGCCGATTTCGCCTCTGCCGCCACCTCGGCCTCCCGCTTGACGGTCGCGGCGTGGCGGGCTTCGCTGGCGGCGTCGGCGGCGGCCTTTGCGTCCTGACCGGCCTGAGTGGCGGAGACGCGCGCCGAAGTGGCGGACGCTTGCGCGTCCGACGCGTAGGCAACCGCCTGCCGTGCCGACGACATCGCCTGCCGCATGGAGTAGTTCGCGGACCGGGCCGCGCCCTGGGCCACGGACGCCGCCTGCTTCGCACTGGCCGCAGACTGGGCCGCCGCCGCTGCCGACGCGTCAGCGGCGTCCGCGTTCTCCTTCGCCTCGCGCGCCGAGTTGACGGCGTCGGCGGCGTACTCCTGGGCCTTCGCCGCCCACGTGGCCGCCTCCGCCGCGGCCTTGCGGGCCTCCGCCGCCGCCTTGGAGGCGAGAGCGGCATCCTCCAGGGCCTTCGCCGCGACCTTCGCGGCATGGGCGATGGCCGCGCGCACCGCGGCGACGTGGGCGGCGTGATCCTGGTCCAGGCGGGCGATGTTGAACTTGTCGCGGAGGACGAAGTGCCGCCGCATGCGGGCGGGGCCCTCCAGAACGATCTGCGCGGCCGCCCGCATGTAAAGGCCACCGGAGGACAGGAGGCTGAACACCTCGACGTGATCGTCCTCCTTCACCGCCTCCACCAGTTCGACGGTGAGGAAGCGGTGCAGGGCGATGGCACTTCCGTCGCTCAGCGCCGCCTCGGCCTTGGCCTTGACGGCCTTTCCCGGGTTCTCGTTCAGAATCTCGAATACCGTGACGCGGTTCTGCGTCGCGGCGGCTTCGATGACCCCGAGGGTGAGGAAGTTGCGGGCGGCGTTCGGATCGTCACTCGCCAGTGCCTGATGGGCAGCCTCGGCGATGGCGGCCGAGCCCGCCCTGGCAATGGCCAGAACGGTCTCCCGGTCATCCTGCTGCTCAGCGAGAAGGCGGTCGGCGTCGATCCAGTTGGCGACATCGTGGTCAGAGCCGGCGAGGGCGAACTCAGCGGCTTGCTGCGTCCACGTGCCCGTCGAGTCGAGAAGCCTGACAGCGGCCTTCCGGCCGGTGGTGACGGCCGTGGCCATGTCACCACCGTGCAACGCCGTTGCGGCGGCCGCGATGAGGTCCTTGATGTCCGTGGCGGTCTTGTCCGCCTGCGTACGCTCCCTGAGGGCCCGGTTGGTCTCGTCGATCTCGGCCCGCGCGCCGAAACGGGCCTCCTCGATCCCCCATTCGACGTCCTCGGCGATACGGGCGGTCTCCGCCGCCCTGGCCGCCTGCTCCACGGCCTGAGCCTCCTTCACCGCGTCGGCGGCCGTGTTGGCCGCCTGCACCGCGGCCTCGGCATGGGCGGTGGACCGCGTGGCGTACTCGATCGCCTTGCCCGCGTTCGCCGCGGCTTCGTCCGCCGCAGCCGCGGCCTTCTCCGCGTGAGAAGCGGCGCTGTTGGCGGCGTCGCGTGCCACACCGGCGGCGGTGACCGCCCTGTCCGCCAAGGTCTTGGCGGTGCTCGCGGCCCGGGTGGCCCGTGCGGCGGCGGTGTCGGCCTCGGCGGCCGCCGCCTTCGCCTCGGCGGCCTGGGACCGGGCAACGCCGGAAGCGGTGGCGGCGGCGTTGGCGGCGTCGTTGGCAGCACCCGCGGCGCTCCGGGCCGCGATCGCGGCATCCGCGCCCGCGGAGGACGCCCCCTTGGCGGCTTCAGCGGCCCGGTCAGCGGCTGCGGCCGTAGTGCGCGCGCGGCCGGCCGCATCGCGTGCGGCTTGGGCGGCCTGGCGCGCGGCCGAGGCCTTGGTGGCGTCCTTCGAGGCAGCGATGGCCGCGCCATAAGCCCGGGAGGCGGCATGGCCCGCGGAAGCAGCGGCACCCGCGGCTGCCTGTGCGGCCTGCGCGGCGCGGCTCGATGCGGCTTGAGCGGTACGGGACGCGGAGATCGCGGTGTTGGCGGCGCTGGCGGCGCCCCGTGCGGCGCTCGCGGCGTCGTTCGCGGCCTTGGCCGACCTCGTCACGTCGCTCTGGGCGGCCAGCGCCTCCTCCGCCGCCTTCAGAGCAGCCGTCTTCGCCTTCGCGGCCGCTTCCTTCGCCCGGGTGGAAGCGGCGACCGCCTGCTCCGTCTGCAGCTGCGCGCGATTGCCTTCCCGGATCACGATCTTGACCAACTGGTCGATCGTCGCGGCTTCTTCGTCGCGGGCACGCGCGATGTACTGGCCGGAGATGAGGAACTGGTGGATCGCCGGGGGTGACCCGTCGCTCAGGGCACGCTCCGCGTACTTCTTCACCTCAGGGGAGGCCGCGGTGAGGATGGTGAAGACCTCGGCCCTTTCGTCCTCCTGTTGCGCGGTGTGCTGAGTTTCCGCCAAGAACTTCCTCAGGGCCGCATGGGTGCCCAACTCCAGCGCCTTGGTTGCCTCCCGCTTGACAGCGGGACCGCTGTTGTTCATGACGGTGAACACCGCCGCCCGCAGATCCGTCTGGAGAGACTGCGTGTAGCCGTCGCGCAGGTAGGCGGCGATCGCCGCGTCCCCGGCGGACAAGGCAGCGTTGGCCGACTCGCGCACCGATTTGTCCGCGTAGGGGAGGACGGTGAGGATGCCGAATCGGGCGTCCTGCGCCTCCGCGACGGGCAGTTCGTTCGCGAGGAAGGCGGAGACAGCCGCCGGAGAGCCGGCGAGGGCGGCGGCGGCGGCCTCGCGGACGGCCCGGCCGCCTGTCTTGTACGCCCACACGGCCTTGCCCCGGTCGGTGTCGGGCAGGCCGCTACCCGTGATGGGGTCGCTCTCGGCGGCGAGGGCCGGGCCGGCGGTCAGGGTGAGGATGGATGGCAGGGCGGGAACAGTAGCCGCCCCGGCGATGGTGGTGAGCATTCGGCGCCTGCTCCAAAACGACGGCGACGTCACGTGTGCATTCCCCCTAGAAAGAGCCGATGCGGACCGCCGGGCCTGTCGGGACCCAGGTGCTCAGGTGCTCAGGCCCACCGAGGTATGGCGGTGCCCGAGCGCGCGGGGTCGCCTGGTGGAGAGCCTCAGGAGGCCGGCCGGTCCTCGGTCCAAGCCGTGGTCGAGCTCAAGGTAGGCACGGCCCGCGGAAGGCAGAGAGGCCTCAGGGCGCCACGTTGAGGACCGCATGCGCCACCCGGGAGGCCCGCCGCGCCAAAGCGGCGTCCGGTGCGCCTCGCCGCGAAGGCCACCCCACCCAACAGGGGTGTATCGAAAGGCAGTTCGCGCTGGTACCCTCGACGGTCCTATGCCATCTCCCAACCTCGGCGGCACGGTTTCGGCCCACCTCGCGCGTTCCCTCGTCAGCGCCATGACCGCCGCGGGCACGGGCAGGCTCGCCCGCCTGCCCGACCTCGCCGTCGAGGTCCTGGGCAACGACCTGGCCCGGATCTCGACCCCGTCGCTCGTGACGGTGTGGGAGCACCTGGTGCTGACGGAACCCCGCACTCTCATCGGTCCCCTGGTCCTCGAGGACGCCCCGATCGGCACCTTCGGTGTCTGGGACTACCTGATCACCACCGGCCCCACCCTGCGCCAGTCGCTCACGCAGGCCGTGGATCTCATAGCCGCCATCGGCGATCCGGCCGCGGAGAAACTGATCGTGGAGGAGGACGGACGTCACTTCACCGTCCGCCACGCCACGGGCACGTGGGGGCCGGACGTGGTGCAGGCGGTCGACCTCTTCGCCCTCTCGCTCTTCCTGACCCGAGCCCGGGCCGCGACCGGCCGCCACATCGTTCCGTCCCACGTCACCATCACCCACCGCCCACCACCGCGAGCCCGGCAACTGGCCGAATTATTCGGCACGGACCGTATTCACTTCGACGCGCCGTACAACTCGATCGCTTTCCGCGAGGACGATGTACGCACGCCGCTGCCCAAGGCCCAACCGGGCATGGACCGGCTTCTGGCGCACCACGCGGAACTGGTACTGGCGGCATCCCGGCCCGTACTGCGGTGGCTCGACCGTTTCCGGACGGCTCTGACCGCGGCCTTTCAGGAGGACACCGTAAGCCTGGAGAACGTGGCGCATCGTCTGGCGATGAGTCCCCGCACGCTCCAGCGACGGCTGGCCGAGAACGGCACGACCTGGCGTGGGCAAGTCGAAGCCTTACGGCACGAGCACACCTCGGAACTGTTACGCACCACCGACCTGCCCCTGCGGTCGATCGCGGGCCGGGTCGGATACAGCGATGCCCGGGCGCTGCGGCGTGCGGTGCGCCGCTGGGAGGGACAAGCCCCGCGCGAAGTCCGCAGATCCGCGGACCGGGCACCGTCCGCCCCCTGAGCGGCGCTTTGGGCCCACAGCTGCGCCGAGGTCGCGCAGCGCCCGGAGCTTCTCGATGTGCGCCTCGACCGGCCCCAGGAGGCAGAAGCGGTCACCGCGATCCAAGCCCAGTTCCCACCCTCTGGGCAAAGCTCAAATCGGCGATCAAGGTACTGTGCTCTGTCCGGGTGAGCACGCCCGGGGAGGGGCGTAGAGCATGGAACTGACCGCAGAGATTGCCGCGTATCGGGCAGGCACGGGGGATCCCGGGCGTCTGGTGGGTGAGTTCCGGCGGGCGGTGCTGCTTGTTCCGCTCGCTGACGACAGCGCGGGTGGGCTGATGTCGGCCGTCTCGGGCGGGATCCGGTGGCTGTACGCGTTCACGGACGAGGAGGCCTTCGCCCGGTTCGTTGAGGCCCGTGGTGAGGCCGCGCGGGAGTGGCCGTACCTGGCGATCCTCGGGGCGCGGCTCGTGGATGCGGTGGTGCCCGAAGTGGACGGCCCGGCCGGCATCGCTGTGAACGTGGCGGACGAGGGCGGGTCGATGCTGTTCCCGCCCGTGGCCGGGATCGTGCCCGACGGCTGCGCCGTGGACCTGCGCGCCGTCGGGGATGGGGAGGCGGCCTGATGGCGGGCGACGGTGACCTGGAGGTGTCCCCGGCCGCGGTCGCGGCGATCCAGAAGGGGCTGCGGGATGCGATTTCCGAGCTGCGCGAGTCCGGGGACGCGGCCGGGGCGTCGCAGGGGGCGGGGTTCGAGAGCCTGTCGATGACGGGGATGGAGACCGGGCATGGTGGTCTGTCGAAGGAGTTCGAGGACTTCTGTGAGCGCTGGGAGTGGGGCGTCCGGTCTCTGATCCAGGACGCCTCCGCCCTGGCCGGGAACCTCGGTATCGCCGCGGGGACGGTCTGGGAGGAGGACCACTACGTCCAGGGCAGCTTCAAGGTGGCCGCGAACTCCCTGTACGGCAATCCGCACGCCAGCGAGGACGAGATCGAGAAGAAGTCCTGGGATGACATCTTCAGCGCGGATGTCTACAAGCCGGGCTACAGCGTGGGGTCCTTCGAGAAGGGCGCTCAGGACACCAAGCGGACCTGGTCCGATGCCAAGGACACGGTGACGTCGACGGGGAAGGTCGGGTCGATCAAGGATCTGCTGGAGCAGGCGAAGCGCGACGGGGACGGCAACTGATGAGCGGCTGGCGGGATTTCATACCGGATTCGGTCGAGGACAAGGTCGAGCACGGCATCCAGAAGGTCGGCGACTTCGTCGAGTGGGGCGGCGACAAGGTCGCCGGACTCGCCGATGAGGCCGGCCTGGACGATGCGGGCGACTGGATCCGCGACAAGTCCCGCTCCGCCGCCAACCAGCTCGGCGCGGACGTCTCCGAGCTGGAGCTGGGGCAGACCGACGACCCGAAGAAGCTCGTCTACGGCAGCGTGTCCAAGATCCACGCCCAGGTCGGGCACCTGAACGACTTCAAGACGGCCTTCGAGTCCGTCGGCAACGGCCTGAAGAACCTGACCGAGCCCGACGGCCTGAAGGGCCAGGCCGCCAAGGCGTTCCGGGAGGCGGTGGCGAAGCAGCCTCCGCGCTGGTTCAAGGCGTCCGAGGCCTTCGGGAAGGCCTCGGACGCCATGGGCCGCTTCGCCGAAACCGTGGAATGGGCGCAGGGCCAGGCCAAGGAGGCCCTGGACGACTACAACAAGGCGAAGAACGCCTCCGAGGACGCCCGCAACGCCTACAACAGGCAGGTCACGGAGTACAGGAACGCCGTCGAAGCGAAGAAGGAGCAGCTCCCGCCGCGACCAGCGGAGACCTTCAACGACCCTGGCAAGCCCCTGGCCGCGGCAGCCCAGGAGAAGCTGGAGAGCGCGCGCAAGCAGCGCAACGAGCAGGCCCAGACCGCCGCGACCGCGGTCCGCGCCGCGCGCGACGCCGCCCCGCCCAAGCCCACGTACGCGAACCAGCTCGCCGACGGCATCGCCTACATGCAGCTCGCCAACAACCACTTCGTGGGTGGCATCGTCAAGGGAGCCGCCGGCACTCTTGATTTCGCCCGCGCCCTCAACCCGCAGGATCCGTACAACCTCACGCACCCCGCCGAGTACGTGACGAACCTGAACTCCACGGCAGCAGGTCTGGTCACCATGGCCAACGACCCCTGGGGCGCCGGCAAGCAGATGCTCGGCGAGTTCATGAAGGACCCTTCCGAGGGCCTCGGCAAACTCGTCCCCGAGCTCATCGGCTCCAAGGGCATGGGCTCCCTCAAAAAGGTCGGCACCACCGCCAAGCACCTGGACGACCTCCAGGGCCTCCGCCGTCGGGAGCACGAACAGAACCCGGACAGCAACGGCCAGCGGTGCAGTGAGACGGTGTGCAAGAGGGACCCGGTCGACGTTGCGACCGGCCGCATGCTGCTGCCCACGATCGACATCGCTCTGCCCGGGTCGCTTCCACTTGTCTTCCGGCGCACCTTCGACTCCTCGCGCCGCTCCGGGCGCTGGTTCGGGCCGACGTGGTCGTCCACGGTGGACCAGCGGCTGGAGATCGATTCCGAGGGCGTGATCTTCAGCTGCGACGAGGGAAGCCTGCTCGCCTACCCTCACCCGGCTCCCGGTGTTCCGGTCATGCCCACACACGGCCGGCAGTGGCCACTGGAACGGGTCGCGGGCGGTTACACCATCACCGATCCCGACACCGGCAAGGTCTGGCACTTCACCGACCACAGGGACGAGCTCGCGCTCCTGACCCAGATCGACGACCGCAACGGCCGGTGGATCATCTTCGAGCACGACCAGGCTGGTGCACCGACGGCGATCGTCCACCACGGCGGCTACCACCTGAAGCTCACCACCAGCCAGGGTCGCCTATCGGCCCTCCACCTCGCGGGAGCCGCGGAGGACGGATCCGATCAGGAGATCCTGCGGTATGGCTACACCGACGGCCATCTCACCTCGGTCATCAACTCCTCAGGCCGCCCACTGAGATTCGACTGCGACGAACACGGCCGCATCACCTCGTGGACCGACACCAACGGAAGCCGCTTCGACTACGTCTACGACGACCAGGACCGCTGCATCTACCAGTCGGGGACAAACGGACACCTCGAATCCACCTTCACCTGGGACGGCATCGACCGCGCAACCGGGCTCCGCATGACCACCGTCACCAGCAGTCTGGGACACACCGAGCGTCACTTGATCAATGACCGGTCACAGGTCGTCGCCGAGATCGATGCAGTGGGAGCGGTCACCCGCTCCGAGTACGACCGCCACAACCACCTCTTGTCGCGGACCGATCCCCTGGGGCACATAAGCCGTGCCACCTTCGATGAGTGGGGCCGCCTGACTCTGGTGGAGCGCCCAGACGGACGGCAGACGCGAGCCGAGCACAACGAGCTCGGCCTCCCGATACGCATCGTCGGTACCGACGGCAATGTCACGCGCCAGAGTTTCGACGCCAGCGGCAACCGCTTGTCGGTAACAGAGCCGTCTGGCGCAACGACTCGCTTCACCTATGACGAGGCCGGCATCGTCACCTCCGTCACCGATGCGCTCGGGCACACCTCGACAGTCGTTTCCGCCAAGGCCGGTCTGCCCCTGGCTATCACCGATCCGCTCGGGGCGACCACCTGCTACGAGCGTGACGCTTTCGGCCGAGCGATGTCGATCAGCGACCCGCTGGGCGGCGTCACGCGCCTGGAGTGGACAGTTGAGGGCAAGCTCGCCCGCCGTGTCGAGGCCGACGGCAGCGAGCAGTCCTGGACGTACGACGGCGAGGGCAACTGTATCGCCCACATTGACGCCCTTGGTGGGGTCACGACCTTCGAATACACAGACTTCGATGTCGTGACTGCCCGCACGGGTCCGGACGGCATCCGCTACGAGTTCAGCTACGACACCGAGCTCCGCCTCACCCAGGTCACCAACCCCCAGGGGCTGACGTGGGATTACGTGTACGACCCAGCCGGGCGGGTCATGTCCGAGACGGACTTCGGCGACCGGACACTGACATACGGAAGGGATGCGGCGGGGCGGCTCGTTTCGCGGACGGACGCGCTCGGCCAAACTATCCACTACGAGCGGGACGAGCTGGACCGCGTCGTCCGCAAGGACGCTGCGGGCACTGTGACCACATTCGTGTACGACACAGGCGACCAGCTCGCGGAAGCGGTCAACGCGGATGCCACGATCACGCGCCTTCGCGACCGGTACGGCCGCCTCATGTTCGAGACCGTCAACGGCCGGACGACGGGGTACGCGTACGACGAGCTCGGCCGCCGCACCGGCCGCACGACCCCGACGAGGGCGGTCAGCGCCTGGACCTATGACGCGGTCGGCTGCCGCACCTCCCTGACCACATCCGGCCGCACCATCACCTTCGACTACGACGCAGTCGGCCAGGAGATCACTCGCCGGATCGGCGACTCCGTCATGATGTCGTCCCGGTACGACCACGGGGGCCGCCTCACCACCCAACACGTCACCAGCGCGGGTCACAGCATCCAGCGTCGCGACTACACGTACCGTGCAGACGGCAACCTGATCGGCTTGGACGACCAGCTGGTGGGCGCGAAGACCTTTGACCTGGACGCGGCCGGCCAGGTGACTGCCGTCCGGGCGGAAGGGTGGACCGAGCAGTACAGCTACGACGACGCGGGCAACCAGACGACGGCCTCCTGGCCGGCGACCCACCCCGGCCAGGAGGCCGTCGGCCCTCGCGAGTACACCGGCACGACGATCACTCGCGCCGGCAGGATCCATTACGAACACGACGCATTGGGCCGCGTCACCCTGCGCCGCAAAACTCGCCTGTCCGGCAAGCAGGAGACCTGGCGCTACGAGTGGGACGCCGAAGACCGCTTGCGTTCGGTGACCACCCCCGACG
Organism: Streptomyces sp. NBC_00091; assembly: GCF_026343185.1. Lineage (GTDB taxonomy): Bacteria > Actinomycetota > Actinomycetes > Streptomycetales > Streptomycetaceae > Streptomyces. The sequence continues at coordinate 122,248 of NZ_JAPEMA010000001.1, forward strand.
GCGCCGTATGGCGCTATGCGTACGACGCCCTCGGCCGTCGCATTTCCAAGCAATGCCTCGCCGCCGACGGCACGACGGTCCTCGAACAGGTCACGTTCACCTGGGACGGCACCACCCTGTGCGAACAGACAACGGAATCGCCGGCCCTCTCCCATTCGATAGTCCTCACCTGGGACCACAAGGCACTACAGCCGCTGACTCAAAGAGAACGCCTCCTGGACCGAGAAACGCCCCAAGAGGTCATCGACGCCCGATTCTTCACCATCATCACCGATCTCGTGGGCGCCCCCACCGAACTGCTCGATGAGTCCGGCACACTGGCCTGGCATACCCGCACCACCCTGTGGGGCACCACAACCTGGGCGTCCACCAGCACGGCCTACACCCCACTCCGCTTCCCAGGGCAGTACTTCGACCCGGAAACAGGCCTCCACTACAACTACTTCCGCCACTACGACCCCGAAACCGCCCGTTACCTCAGCCATGACCCCCTGGGCCTCACCCCGGCGCCCAACCCGGCAGCCTATGTCCCCAATCCCCACACGTGGATCGACCCCATGGGGCTGGCGCCGTGCCCGGACTTCAGCCCGGGAGCCACGCTGGGGGACGTCGACAAGATTCACGGCTGGGTACCCGAGTCCATCCCTGCAGAGTCCCTGGAAGTCCTCCGGGACATGGAGAAGTACAATTTCGCATGGGGGGGTGGGCCGGGCTTCCATGGACCAAAGTGGTGGACCGAGCCATTTGAAAACAGCGGCAAAAACGGCGGCTACCAACTTCCCACCCACGAACCCTCAGGAAAGCCGATCACCTATCAGGAGTACGGGACCTACCCGTCACCGGACAACCCCACGCCAGGCGGTGAGCGCTGGGTGTTCGGCAGCGATAAGTCCGCTTACTACACCCCAACTCACTACCAGACGTACATTGTGGGCAGAAGTCCCAGTTGGGCGGAGTGATGACAGAAGAGACATCGGCAATGCATATTGCCCCATGGATGCACGTCACCACGCCAGGCGGCGGAATTCGTCTCGATGAACTCCTGCCCGCTTCTGGCAGCGTTCACGTGGCACGCCTAAATGGCCAAGACATGCCAGACGAAATTGCGACTTTTCAAAAGTTTGACGAGACGCTAAAGTTTCCCGAATACTTTGGATGGAACTGGAACGCCTTCTACGATTGCCTTCGTGACCTTCAATGGCTTTCGTCGGATTACCACGTCCTGATCATCGAATCCGCCGAGAGTGTCCTTTCTGCGGATGAGGCCGCTCGCGATGAGTTCTTCAGGAGCCTCTGGCGCGCCGGTCAGCGCTGGTCCTACACCAAGCGGCCCGAAGGCGTGACGCTCAGTAAATTCTCCGTTGTCCTGTCATGCGCCAAGGAGTCCGCGTCCAGCCTCGCGAAGCAGCTTGGCGAACTTCAGACCCCATCCAGTTTCTGACCCATAGGTAGATCAGCCATGCTCCTGGTCCTCATCGGTCAGCGGAACGACGGGATGATCGTGGCACCGTACGCGTCGATTGTGGCCTCCTTGGCGTCATGCATGTCGTAGACCGCGAACTGGTCAACGCCCAGATCCTTCAGGCACCTTAGCTTCTCGATGTGGGCCTCAGCAGGGCCGAGGAGGCAGAACCGGTCGACAATGTTGTCGGGGACGAAGTCGGTGGACGGGTTCCCAGCGCGGCCGTGATGGCTGTAGTCATAGCCGTGCCGGTCCTTGATGTACGCGGTGAGCTCGTCGGGGGCCATGGCCGAGTGCTCGCCGTAGCGGGCGACGAGGTCGGCGACGTGGTTGCCGACCATCCCGCCGAACCAGCGACACTGGTCACGGGCATGAACCAAGGCCTCGGCCGAGTCGTCGGCCGTGATGTAGGCAGGGGCGGCCACGCAGATGGTGGAGTGACCCCCGGAATTCCGACACCTGGACGCTGGATGTTTGGTCATCCAGGGGAAGTGATCCAAGGTGGCAAAGCGGAAGAACTACCCCGAAGAGTTCAAGCGGGACGCGGTGGACCTGGTTGGTACAAGAACAAGGAGGCACGGCAGGAGAAGGCCGATGAGGAAGAGGTGCTGGCCTGCCGGATCAGGGCGATCCACACCGATTCTCGGGGATCCTACGGGGCCCTGCGGATCACCCGGAAACTCCGTGACCAGGGGAACATGGTGAACCGCAAAGGATCACGCGGGAGCGTGAGATCGTCGGGATAACGCGACGGAAACCACGGTCGCTGACGAGACAGGACCGTACGGCGCCGCCGGCACCGGACCTAATCCTGCGCAACTTCACCGCGCCGCTGCCCGGCTTGAAATTCGTCGGGGGACATCACCTGCCTGCCGACGACCGAGGGATGGCTGTAGCTGGCGACGGTGATCGACCTGTGCACACGGGAGGTCGTGGGCTGGTCGATGGCCGACCACATGCGCACCGAGCTGGTCGCGGGGACGCCATCCGGATGGCCCATGCGGGCGGGCATACGGCGGGCAATGCGATCTTTCACTCGGATCGCGGGTCGCAATACACCTCAAAACAATTCCGTGCCCTGCTGGGCGAGTTGGACATCCGACAGAGCGCCGGACGTACCGGCTCGTGCTTCGACAATGCCGCCGCGGAGAGCTTCTTCGCGGTCCTGAAAGCAGAGATCGGCACGACCGTCTGGGAGTCCCGGGCGCAGGCTCGACAGGACGTTTTCCTGTGAATCGCGGAGCATTACAACCGGGAGCGGATCCACTCGACCATCGGCTACATCACGCCATACCAGGCGAGGGTCCGCTGCCATCAACGGCTGGACCTCGCGGCATAAATCGGAAGTGTCGGGACCTGATGGGTCACTTCACCGGGCGAAAGACCCAGCCCCGGCATCTCCCCGTGCCCGCACGAGAGTCAGTGCCAACCTGCTGCGGGGCCAACCTCCCGGTCGGCCCCGTGCTACTCGCGGTAGTCAGCTGAACATCGGGATGATGTCGGATCCGTACGCGTCGATGGTCGCTTCCCGGGCGTCGTGCATGTTGTAGAGGGCGAACTGGTCGACGCCGAGATCCCGCAGGGCCCGGAGCTTCTCGATGTGGGCCTCGACCGGCCCCAGGAGGCAGAAGCGGTCCACGATCTCGTCCGGGACGAAGTCCGTCGACGGGTTCCCGGCGCGGCCGTGGTGGCTGTAGTCGTAGCCGTGGCGGGACTTGATGTACTCCGTCAGCTCCTCGGGAACCATCGAGGAGTGCTCCCCGTAACGGGAGACCAGATCAGCGACGTGGTTGCCGACCATCCCGCCGAACCACCTGCACTGGTCGCGGGCGTGGGCGAGATCCTCGCCCACGTACGCGGGGGCCGCCACGCAGATGGCGATCGTGTCCGGGTCACGGCCGGCTGCCACGGCGGCCTCGCGGACCGACTTGACCATCCACTCGGTGAGGTAGAGGTCGGCCAGTTGGAGGATGAACCCGTCCGCCTTCTGGCCGGCCAGGGCCAGCGCCTTGGGCCCGTACGCCGCCATCCACACGGGCAGCTTGCCCTCGCGGATCCACGGGATGCGGATCGGGTTGCCGTCGACGAGTGCCTCGCGGCCCTCGGCGAGGTCGCGGATGACGTCGATGGCCTCCCCGAGGCGGGCCAGGGTGTTGGGGGCCCGGCCGGCAACGCGCATGGCGGAGTCGCCGCGGCCGATGCCGCAGACGGTGCGGTTGCCGTACATGTCGTTGAGGGTGGCGAAGGTGGAGGCGGTGACCTCCCAGGTGCGGGTGCCCGGATTGGTGACCATGGGGCCGACGTGGAGCTTCTGCGTGTTGGCCAGGATCTGGCTGTAGATGACGAACGGCTCCTGCCACAGCACGGCCGAGTCGAAGGTCCAGCCGTAGCGGAAGCCGTTGCGCTCGGCGCGTTTCATGAGGCTGACGACCTGGGAGGCCGGCGGGTCTGTCTGCAGGACGAGGCCGAAGTCCATGGCGGCTCCTTGCTGCTTGCGGGCTTACAAGTACTGGCAGGTGGAGCGGGGGACGAAGGCGCCGTGGCCGGCCCGGCCGGTGTACTCGCGCCGGTCGATGACGAGTTCGCCGCGCGAGAGGACCGTGTCGACGCGTCCGGTGATCCGCTTGCCCTCGTACGCCGAGTAGTCCACGTTCATGTGGTGCGTCTCGGCGGAGATGACCTGCTCGGCGTGCGGATCGTAGAGGACGATGTCGGCGTCGGAGCCCGGCGCGATGGTGCCCTTTCGGGGGTAGAGGCCGAACATCCGGGCCGGGGCCGCGCAGGCGATCTCGATCCAGCGGCGGCGGCTGATGTGCCCGTCCAGGACGGCCTGGTGGAGGAGGTCCATACGGTTCTCCACGCCGGGAAGACCGTTCGGGATCTTGGAGAAGTCGCCCCTGCCCAGCTCCTTCTGGCCCCGGAAGCAGAAGGGGCAGTGGTCGGTGGATACCACCTGGAGGTCGTTCGTGCGCAGGCCCCGCCACAGCGCCGCCTGGTGCTCGCGGGGACGCAGCGGGGTGGAGCAGACGTACTTGGCGCCCTGGAAGTCCGGCTCCGCCAGGTTGTCCGTGGAGAGGAAGAGGTACTGCGGGCAGGTCTCCCCGAAGACCGGCAGGCCCTTGTCCCGGGCGGCGGCCAGCTCGGCCACCGCCTCCTGCGCCGAGACGTGGACCACGTACAGCGGGGAGCCGGCGACCCGGGCGAGCTGGATGGCGCGGTGGGTGGCCTCGGCCTCCAGGAGCACCTTGCGGACCTCGCCGTGGTGGCGGGGGTCGGTCTCCCCGCGTGCCAGGGCCTGTTCGACGAGGACGTCGATGGCGATGCCGTTCTCGGCGTGCATCATGATCAGCCCGCCGTTGCCGGAGGCCCGCTGCATGGCCCGCAGGATCTGCCCGTCGTCGCTGTAGAAGACGCCGGGGTAGGCCATGAACAGCTTGAAGGAGGTGACCCCTTCCCCGACGAGGAGGTCCATCTCCTTCAGGGTCCCCTCGTTGACGTCCGAGAGGATCATGTGGAAGGCGTAGTCGACGGCGCAGTTGCCGTCGGCCTTGTCGTACCAGGTGTCGAGCCCCTCGCGCAGGGAGCGGCCCACGCCCTGCACGGCGAAGTCGACGATGGTGGTGGTGCCTCCCCAGGCGGCGGCGCGGGTGCCGGTCTCGAAGGTGTCCGAGGCGGCGGTGCCGCCGAAGGGGAGTTCCATGTGGGTGTGCGCGTCGACCCCGCCGGGGATGACGTACTTGCCGCTCGCGTCGATCGTACGGTCGGCCGTCCAGGCTTCGGCGGCGGCCGAGCCGTGCGCGGCGAGGGCCGCCACCCGGCCGTCCTCGATCAGGACGTCCGCGTGGAGCTCGTCGGCGGCCGTGACGACCAGGCCGCCGCTGATCAGCGTACGGATGCTCATGTGCGTCCCCCTACTGGATGCTGCGGAGCGCCTGTTCGAGGATCTCGGCGCCCTCTTCCGCCTCGGCGACGGTGAGGGACAGCGGCGGCGCGATGCGCAGCACGCTGGTGTCGTGCCCGCCGCCCTTGCCGAGCAGCAGCCCGCCCGCGCGGGCGGCCTCCAGTACGGCGGCGGCCGCCTCGGGGTCGGCCCGGTCGGTGCCCGGCTTGGTCAGTTCCACTCCGGCCATCAGGCCCCGGCCGCGGACCTCCCGTACGGCGGGCACGGCGGCGGTGATGGCGCGCAGCCGCTCCAGGAGCAGGCCGCCGACGCGCCGGGCGTTGCCCTGGAGGTCGTGCTCCAGCAGGTATCCGAGGTTCGCGAGGCCGGCCGCCATGGTGACCGGGGAGCCGCCGAAGGTGGAGATGGAGTTGGAGTCGAGGCAGTTCATCACCTCGGCGCGGGCCACGACCCCGCCGATGGACATGCCGTTGCCGATGCCCTTGGCGAAGGTGAGGATGTCCGGCGGGCCGCTGCGGGCGTGGGCCTGCCAGCCCCAGAAGTTGTCGCCGGTACGGCCCCAGCCGGTCTGCACCTCGTCGCTGATCCACAGGATGCCGTGCCGGTCGAGGACCTCGCGGAAGGCGGCGTACAGCCCGTCGGGCGGTGAGGTGAACCCGCCGACGCCCTGGATCGGTTCGGCGATGAGCGCGGCCACTCCCCCGCGCGCCTGGCCCAGGACGTCCTCGAGGTCCGCGACGGCCGCGGCGGTGAAGGCGGTGTCGTCGAGGTGGGCGAAGGGGCCCCGGGTACGGACGGCGCCGTGCACGTAGTACGTCTGGAGCGGCGAGAGGCTGGTCGGGGACCAGCTCCGGTTGCCAGTGATCGAGACGGTGGAGAAGGACCGGCCGTGGTAGCTGTTGCGCATCGCCAGGATCTGGTTGGAGCGGCGGTACGTGGTCGCGAGCAGCAGGGCGGTGTCGTTGGCCTCGGTCCCGGAGGTGGTGAAGAAGACCCGGGCGTCGGGGATGCCGGACAGGGCGGCGACCCGCTCGGCCAGCTCGACCATGGGCCGGTTGAGGTAGAGGGTGGAGGAGTGGATGATCCGCCCGGCCTGTTCGGAGACGGCCTTGGTGACCTCGGGCAGGGCGTGGGCGGTCATCGTGGTGAGGATGCCGCCGAAGAAGTCGAGGTAGCGGTTGCCCTCGGCGTCCCAGACGTGGCGGCCCTCGCCGTGGGTGAGCTCGATGGGGCGGTCGTAGTAGAGCGCGAGCCAGTCGGGCAGGACGGTGCGGTGGCGGCTGTGCAGCGGAATGGGGTTGGTCACGGCTGTACGAGTCCTCCGTAGGCGTCGGGGCGGCGGTCGCGGTAGAAGGCCCACTGGTCGCGGACCTCCTTGATCAGGTCGAAGTCCAGGTCCCGGACGAGGAGTTCCTCCTCCTTGTCGCTGGCCACCTCTCCGACGAACTGGCCGCGCGGGTCGACGAAGTAGCTGGTTCCGTAGAAGTCGTTGTCCCCGTACTCCTCCTGGCCGACGCGGTTGATGGCGGCGACGAAGTACTCGTTGGCGACGGCGGACGCGGGCTGTTCCAGCTGCCACAGGTACGCGGACAGGCCGCGGGAGGTGGCGGACGGGTTGTAGACCAGCTGGGCGCCGGCCAGGCCGAGTTGGCGCCAGCCCTCGGGGAAGTGGCGGTCGTAGCAGATGTAGACGCCGACCCTGCCGACGGCGGTGTCGAAGACGGGCCAGCCGAGGTTGCCGGGGCGGAAGTAGAACTTCTCCCAGAAGCCCTTGACCTGGGGGATGTGATGCTTGCGGTACTTGCCGAGGTAGCTGCCGTCGGCGTCGATGACGGCGGCGGTGTTGTAGTAGAAGCCCTCGCTCTCCAGCTCGAAGACCGGGACCACGATCACCATCCCGGTCTCCCGGGCCAGGTCCTGCATCCGCCGGACGGTGGGGCCGTCGGGGACGGGCTCGGCCCAGCGGTAGTGCTCGGGCTCCTGGACCTGGCAGAAGTAGGGGGCGTTGAACACCTCCTGGAAGCCGATGATCTGCGCGCCCTGGGCGGCCGCCCGGCGGGCGTGCGCCTCGTGCTTGGCGATCATCGACTCGGTGTCTCCGGTCCAGGTGGCCTGGACGAGTGCGGCGCGGACGACTTGGGCCATGAGCTGCTCCTCGCGACGGGAACGCCGGCTTCTACGCACGTAGACGGTGTGCGTAGGGAGTCGAAGGTAGGCCCCGTCACAGCGCGGGGCAAGACCACCTTGCGCGGTTGGAGTAGTCGATCACGTTACGTCGGCACGTGGTCGTTTGCGGTCAGCGGACGGGCGGTTCAGGCCACCGCGATTCCCGCCACCCGGAGGGCGTGCGCCAGATCGCGGTGCCGGGTCCCGGACAGGGCGCGGGCCGCGCGCAGCAGCCGGGGGGCGAACCAGTGCGGGTCCCGGCGGGCCAGGCCGGCCGCCTCCTCGGCGGTGCGCAGCCTGACGAAGGCGCCGAGCAGGGCCTGGGCCTCGCGGTCCCGGCCGGCGTCGCCGAGGGCGAGGGCGGCTTCGGCCACCTCGGCGGCCGGGCGGGCCACCCCTTGGCGCAGCAGCCCGTCGCAGTCGGCCTCCCGGCCCGCCTCGCCGAGGGCGGCGGCGGCCGCGGCGAGCCGGTCGGGCGGGAGCGAGGCCGCCTCCCACAGCAGGGTGGCCCAGTCGGCGGCCAGTCCCGCGCGGCCGAGTTCGGCGGCGAGGCCGGGCAGTTCGGCGGCGGGCCAGGCGGCGGCCTCGCAGAGCAGGGCGTGCGCCTCCCCGCTGCGGCCCTGGGCCCGCAGGGCGAGCAGCTCGGCGACGAAGCGCCCGCGCGGGGCGGCCCCCGGAGCCCCGGCGGGGGTGCCCCACACGGAGGCGTCCCCGGCCGCCGGGTCGGCGGGGGCGGAGGCGGAGGCGGAGGCGGAGGCGGAGGCGGGGTCGGGGCCGGGGCCGGGGGCGGGGGCCGAGGCGGAGGCGGGGTCGGAGGCCGGGCCGCCGGCGCCGGGGGCGGCCGGGTCGGCGTACCGCGCCCGGTCCGGCGCCGCAGCGGCGGTCGCGGGCCGGGCGGGGGCCGCGTGCGCGGGGGCCGTGGCCGGGCCGGTGCCGTGGGGGCGGTCCGGCGGGGCCGGAGCTGTGGCGGTGGCGGCCGGCACGCCGCGGTTCCGGCCCCGGACGCCCGTGCGGGTGCCCGGCGGTGTCCGGTCGGTGGCCAGGTGGCCGAAGCGGGCGCCGCGCGGGGGCGGCACGGGCAGCTCCGGGGCGGCTCCGTCCGGGGCGGGCGGCGGGGTCACGGCCGCCGCCGTGCCCGCGTACCGGGCGCCCCCGGCACGCCGGGCCCCGCGCAGCCACCGGCCCTCCCGCTGGGCCGGCACGGCCGGCAGGGGCTCCGGCCGCGGCTCGGGCGGCAGCGCCGCCAGCCGGGCCGCCAGGTCCGCGCACCGCGCGGCGGCGCGCGCCGCGTCGTCCCGGGTCCAGGCCAGCTCCCGGGCCAGCGCGGCCGCCTGCGCCGGGTCGGCGGTACCGCCGAGCCGGGCGGTCAGGGTCCGCAGCGCCTCCTCCGAGACGGCCCGCTGCCGGGCGGCCGCGGCGAGCAGGGTCCGTACCTCCTGCGCCCCGCCCGGCATCGCGTCCCACGCGGCGACGGCGGCGGCCCGCAGCGAGGCCGCGTACTCGGCCTCGCCCGCCGTGTTCCCGGGCGCTCCCGGCAGGTCCCCGAGCAGTGACTCCAGCACGTCCCACGGCGGCATCGCGACCCCGTCGAGGCAGGCGCGCATCCCCTCCGGATCCCGCCGCAGGAACTCTCCGTACCAGCCGGCTCCGGGATCCAGTCTCTGCGTCAACCCCCGCAGGTAGTCCGTGAGTTGCCCGATCACCAGCGCAGTCGGCGTCTCCATGGACGCATTGCATCCCACCCGTGTTACGGGCGGGCTACGGGAGCCTCAAACCTTGACGGCGAACCCGCGTCCACGGCGGCCGGGGCCAGGGCTCCGGCCCGGCCCCCGGGGGTGGTGCAGGCAGCGGCCAGCAGCCCGGCCGCGAGGAGGGCGCCGAGGAGTGCGAGACCGAGTCGCTTCGATGCGTTCATGGCTGACACGACCTCACCTGTGCCCCGGAGACCGCCGCCCGCACCGCCGGTTGCGCCGTTCGGCCGCCGGACACGCCCCTCAGGCGGGCGTCCTCGGGCGGGCATCCACGGCGGGCGCCCTCAGACGGGCACGAGGGCGCAGCGCCGCATGACCTCGTCCAGGGAGAGCCCGAGGACCCCGGCCAGGGCGGCGACCGTGAAGAAGGCGGGGGTGGGCGCCCGGCCGGTCTCGATCTTGCGAAGGGTCTCGGCGGAGAGCCCGGCGCCGGCCGCGACCTCGACCATGCTGCGGCCGGCGCGCGCCTCGCGCAGCAGTGCGCCCAGGCGCTCGCCGCGCTCGCGCTCTTCGGGTGTCAGGGGGGTACGGACCATGACTCCATCCTACCCCGTCGCCCAATAACTATCCCGGTAAAGTTATACCGGTATAGTTATTGGCATGGTGAAACTGAAGACGGATCAAGCGATCGACGAGATGCGTGCCGCCGGCCGGGTGGTCGCGCACGCCCTGGCCGCCGTACGGGAGGCCGCCCGGGTCGGGGTGTCCCTGCTGGAACTGGACGCGGTGGCCCGCGGGGTCCTGCGCGAGGCCCGGGCCACCTCCCCCTTCCTCGGCTACCGGCCGCACTTCGCGCCGGTGCCCTTCCCGGGCGTGGTGTGCGCCTCGGTCAACGACGCGATCGTGCACGGGATCCCCGACGGCTACCGGCTGCGCGACGGGGACCTGGTCAGCATCGACTGCGGGGCGAAGCTGGGCGGCTGGGCCGGGGACGCGGCCGTCAGCTTCACGGTCGGCCGGGCCCGCCCCGCAGACCTGCGGCTCATCGAAACCGCCGAGGCGGCCCTCGCGGCCGGCATCGCCGCCGCCTTGCCCGGCAACAGGATCGGCGACATCGCCCACGCCATCGGCACCGTCTGCCGCTCCGCCGGGTACGGCATCCCCGAGGGCTTCGGCGGCCACGGCGTGGGCCGCGAGATGCACGAGGACCCGGGCGTCCCCAACGAGGGCCCGCCGGGACGCGGCATGAAGCTGCGCCCCGGCATGGTCATCGCCATCGAGCCGATGCTGATCGCGGGCGGCACGGACGACTACACCTGCGACCCCGACGGCTGGACCCTGCGCACCACCGACGGCACCCGCGCCGCCCACGCCGAGCACACGGTCGCCATCACCGCCGACGGCCCGAGGATCCTCACCGCCCTGTAGTCCTTACGGCTCCCCGTGCGGGTTGGTCCTTACGGCTTCCCGTGCGGGTGCACGACCATCGCCGAGCCGCCGCCGCGCCGGACGGTCTCGGCGGCCGCCAGCCAGCGGCCGTCCGGGAGCCGCTGGACGCCGGTGGCGGCGCCGATCTCCGGGTTCTGCCGGAAGGCCTGGCCCAGGCCCTCCAGTTCGGTGCGCAGCGGGCTGTTCCACAGGCCCGGCTCCAGTTCGGTGGTGGTCTGGTTGCGCTGGCTGGCGCGCGGGGCCGCGATGGCGTCCACCAGGGGCAGGCCCCGGTCCAGGTGGCCGGTCAGGGTCTGCAGGACGGTGGTGATGATGGTGGCGCCGCCCGGGGAGCCGACCGCCAGGACCGGGCGGCCGTGCTCCAGGACGATGGTCGGGGACATCGAGGAGCGGGGGCGCTTGCCGGGGCCGGGCAGGTTCGGGTCGGGGACCCCGGGGGCCGCCGGGGCGAAGGAGAAGTCGGTCAGCTCGTTGTTGAGCAGGAAGCCCCGTCCCGGGACGGTGATGGCGCTGCCGCCGGTGGACTCGATGGTCAGGGTGTAGGAGACCACGTTGCCCCAGCGGTCGGCGACCGTCAGGTGGGTGGTGTTCTCCCCTTCGTAGGTGGTGGGGGCGGCCTCGCCGGTGGTGGCGCAGGGGGCCGGGTTCCGGGGGTCGCCGGGGGCCAGCGGGCTGGTCAGCGCCCGGTCCGGCCGGATGAGGCAGGCGCGCGTGTCCGCGTACCGCTGGGAGAGCAGCTCGCGCGTGGGGACGGACCCGGCGGCCGGGTCGCCGACCCAGCGGCCCCGGTCGGCGAAGGAGATCCGGGAGGCCTCGATGTAGCGGTGCAGGTACTGCGTCTGGGACAGCTTCGACAGGTCGGTGCGTTCCAGGATGTTCAGCGCCTCGCCGACGGTGGTGCCGCCGGAGGAGGAGGGGGCCATGCTGTAGACGTCCAGGCCCCGGTAGCCGATCCGGGTCGGGTCCTGCCGCTTGGTCGCGTACGCGCGCAGGTCGGCGGTGGTGAGGTCGCCGGGGCGGACGTTGCGGGTGGCGGCCGGGTCGACCGGGGGTTTGCGTACGGTGTTGACGATGTCCTCGGCGATCGGGCCCCGGTAGAGCGCGCCGGTGCCCTTGCGGGCGAGTTCGGCGTAGGTGGCGGCCAGGTCGGGGTTCTTGAAGGTGGAGCCGACCACGGGGAGCTGCCCGCCGGGCAGGAAGAGCTTGCTGGTGTCGGGGAAGTCCTTGAAGCGGTCCTGGTTTGCCTCGGTCTGGGCGCGGAAGGTGGCGTCCACGGTGAAGCCGTCGCGGGCCAGTTTCTCGGCGGGGCGCAGCAGGCGGTCCAGCGGGCGGGAGCCCCAGGAGTCGAGGGCGCTCTTCCAGGTGGCGGGGGTGCCGGGGACGCCGACGGAGCGGCCGCTGGTCTGGCCCTCGGCGAAGGGGATCGGGGCGCCGTTCTCCTGGAAGAGCCCGGCGGTGGCGGAGGCGGGCGCGGTCTCGCGGCCGTCGATGGTGTGCACCCGGCGGGACGCGGCGTCGTAGTAGACGAAGTAGCCGCCCCCGCCGATGCCGGCCGAGTACGGCTCGGTGACCCCGAGGGCGGCGGCGGTGGCGATCGCGGCGTCCACGGCGTTGCCGCCGGAGCGCAGGACGGCGATGCCGGCCGCGGAGGCGTCGGCGTCGACACTGGCGACGGCCCCGCCGTAGCCGGCGGCGACCGGCACCTTGGGCGGGGTCGCGGCCGGCGGGGGCGGGGCGGCGGCCCCGGTGGAGACGAGCGCCCCGGCGAGGGCTGCGAAAGCCAACTGACGTGCTGCGGAAGCGCGCATCCAAGTTCCTCCAGTCGACTGCCTGTCAGATCCAGGATCGGCAGCCTAACTTCCGTACACCCCCCGCGTCATGAAGGCCGTGTGACGGCTACCATCCGCCGCATGAACGACGACGTGCGCAACATCGTGCTGGGGGTGGTGGCGACCGCGTGCAGCGGCGGGTTCGGCTGGTTCACCCGGACCTACGTCTGGCGTCGCGCGCTCCGCCGCAAGCAGGCCTTCTTCGGGCTGCCGACGGGCTCGGACTGCCTGTTCGTGGTCAACCGCCAGATGGGCGGGAAGGACTCCTCGCTGCACCGCAGCGACGCCTTCGCGCTGCTGGAAATATCCGCCCTGATCAAGGACTGCGGGGCGACCGTGCAGGTCGTCACCCACGACACGGCCCGCCAGGGCTTCGGCGACCGGGCCGAGTTCTGCGTCGGCGGGCCGTCCTCCAACGCCCGGACGACCGCGCACCTGGCCTCCATGCTGCCGGGGGTGCGCACCGAGATCGGCCTCGAGCAGGGGGATCCGGACCGCGGGGCCATCCGCGTCGGCGGGGAGACGTACCGCTGGGAGAAGGGCATGGTCGAGTACGTGCTGCTGGCGCGGCTGACGACCGGGCGGGGCTCCCGGCCGGTGTTCCTGCTGTCGGGGCAGACCGCCAACAGCAACCAGGCCGCCGCCCGTTATCTGGCCAGGCACCATGAACGGCTGGCCCGCGACTACGGCGGCGAGTCCTTCTGCGTGATGTTGAAGGTGATCAACTCCGATGCCTACGGGCCGGACGTGACCGAGCTGGTCGCGGACGTCACCGCGGCGGCCCGGACACCCGTAGCGGCAGCCGCGTGATGCCGTTGATGAAGTTGGACACCAGCCGGCGCGGCTCCCCCGCGAGTTCCGGCGCCGGCATGGCGGTACGCCACTCCTCGTAGAGGGTGCGCAGCTGGAGCCGGGCGAAGTGGGCGCCGAGGCAGACGTGGGGGCCGTCGCCGAAGGAGACGTGCGGGTTCGGGGAGCGGCCCGGGTCGAGGCGGTGGGGGTCGGTGAAGACGCGCTCGTCGTGGTTGGCGGAGGCGTGGAAGACCACCACCTTGTCCCCTGCGCGGACCGGGGTTCCGGCCAGTTCGGTGTCGCGGGCGGCGGTGCGGCGGAAGCTGAGCACCGGCGGGTGGACGCGCAGGAGTTCCTCGACGGCCCGCTCCATCGGGGCCGTGCCGTCGGCCAGTTGCCGGTAGGCGTCGGGGTCGCGGGCCAGCGCGAGGAGGCCGCCGGGCGCGGCGCTGCGTACGGTGTCGTTGCCGGCGACGGTCAGCAGGAAGAAGAACATCTCCAGCTCGGCGGGGTCCAGTCCGGCCTGCGCCAGGGCGGTCATCACGTCGTCCCCGGGGTGCGCGCGTTTGTACGCGGCCAGTTCCCGGGCGTAGCCGAACATCTCGCCGAGCAGCGCCGGGGAGCGCGGGTTGAGCGGCTTGCCGTCCGGGCCGAGGAGGGGCGCGGGGGCGTCCTCGGGGTCCTGGTAGCCGATGACCCGTACGGTCCACTCCAGCAGCAGGGCCCGGTCGGCGGGCGGGACGCCCAGCAGGTCGGTGAGGTTGAGCAGGGCGTACTCGTCGGTGACGGTGCGCACCACGTCGGCGGCGCCGTCCTCGGCGGCCTCCCGGGCGGCGGCGAGGAGGGTGCGGGCCCGCTCGCGGGCCCGGCCCGCGAAGGCGTCGACCCGGGCGGGGGTGAAGGCGCGGGCGACCAGGCGGCGCAGCCTGCCGTGTTCCGGAGGGTCCTGGTTGAGCATGGTGCTCCGCAGGAACGGCAGGTCGGCCGGGTCGGGGTCGCGGATCTGGGTGGCGCCGAGCCAGGAGGAGTACGTGGCGTGGTCGCGCAGGACGCGGACGACGTCGGCGTGCCGGGTGACGGCCCAGAAGCCGGGCCCGGCGGGCCAGCCCTGGACCTCGGGCTCCTCCTGCCAGGCCACCGGGTGCCGCTCGCGCAGCAGCCGGTAGCGCTCGTGCGGGACGCCCTCGGCGTAGACGCGGGGGTCGAAGACGTCGGGGATGCCGGGGGCCCGGGCGGCGCGTTCCATGGTCCACACGGTGGCGGCACCCCGGGCCCGGCCGCAACCCCTCCGGCGCTCAGGCCGTCTCTTCCGGATCTTGCTCCCCCAGCTACCGCTGGGAGGTGCCCCCAGACCCGCGCCGCCCGGCAAGATCCGAAAGAGACGGCCTAGCCCCCCGCTGCGCAGCGGGCCGCCTCCAGCTCGGTGTCGGAGCCGCGCAGCACCACCTCGAAGACGGGGTCGAGGGTGGACAGGGCGCTGCACACGAGCTGGCGGTGGGCGAGCGGGTCCAGGCCGGCGACGGGGAAGGGGAGGCGCACCTCGAGCCGGTCCCGCGCCGTGAAGCCGACCCCGATCGCTTCGAGTTCCTTCTCCTCGACCGGGGGCAGCCGGGTGCCGAGTCCGGCTTCCGCCTCGGCGCCGCCGGGCCCGCCGAGCAGTCCCCGCAGGCTGCCCCGGGGCCCGTCGCGGGTGTGCTCGGGCTGCGGGGAGGGGGCGAGGCGTCCCTCGGGGGTGACGAAGTAGGCCATCGAGGTGCGGGCGGGCGCGGCGACGGCGACCTTGGCGGCCGCGCCGCTCTCCACGACCCCGGTGGGCTTGATCCCGCAGCCGGAGAGGAGCAGCGGGCCGAGCAGGGCGGTGGCGGCCGCGATGCCCCGGATCCGGCTCATGCGACGGCCTCCAGGGGCATGTCGAGGGTGAAGACCGCTCCCCCGCCGGGGGCGTTGGCGGCGCTCAGGGTGCCGCCGTGCAGCCGGACGTTCTCGAGGGTGATGGCGAGTCCGAGGCCGCTGCCGGCCGAGCGGGCGCGGGCGGCGTCGGCCTTGAAGAACCGGTCGAAGATGTGCGGCAGCACCTCGGCGGCGATGCCCGGTCCGCTGTCGGCGACCTCGAGCAGCAGCCGTTCCCCGCCGGGGTGCGCTTCGGTGCGCACGGCGATCCGTACGGGGGCGTCGCCGTGCCGCAGGGCGTTGCCGACGAGGTTGGCCAGGACCACGTCGAAGCGGCGCGGGTCCAGCCGGGCGCGGACCCCTTCGGGGAGGTCGGTGGTGATCCGGTCGTCGTCCCGGTGGCGGCGCTCCAGGCTCTTGCCCACGGCCTCGGCGATGTCCACGTCGTCCAGGTTGAGTTCGGCGGCGCGGGCGTCGAAGCGGGAGATCTCCATCAGGTCCTCGACGAGGACGGCGAGCTTCCCGGTCTCCGCGCTGATCAGCCGCAGGGCCTTGGCGGTGTCCGGGTCGAGGTGTCCGGCGTCCTCGTCGAGCACCTCGGTGACGGCGAGCATCCCGGCGAGCGGGGTGCGCAGTTCGTGGGAGACGTCGGAGGCGAAGCGGCGGGCCCGGGCCTCCGCCTCCCGCAGTTCGGCCACGGACTCCTCGAGGGCGCCGGCGGTGTCGTTGAAGGTGTGGGCGAGGCCGGCGAGTTCGTCGGAGCCCCTGACCTCGATACGGGTGTCGAGGCGGCCGCGGCCCAGGTTCTGCGCGGCGCGCCGCATGTCCCGTACGGGGCGCAGGACGCTGCGGGCGGCGAGCAGGGCGGGTACGAGGGCGATGGCCAGGCCGGGGACGGCGCCCTGTTTGGCGGCTTCGACCATGGCCTCGACGGTCTGCTGTTCGCTGGTCAGCGGCATGACGGCGTAGACGGTGACGCCGGTCGGCTCGCGGTTGCCGTTGTGGGAGAAGACGGCGGGCATGCCGATGGTCAGGTAGGGCTCGCCACGGCCGTCCGCCACGCGCTGGAAGGCTCCGTGCGGGTTCGCCGCGACCTGGTTGCGCAGGGTGTCGGTGAGGACGCCGGAGGTGGTGGGGGTGAGGTTGGAGGAGGCGCGCAGGGCGCCGTACTCGCCGTAGACCACCCAGGAGTGCGGTTTTCCGCGTTTGCCGAGGTCGTTGACGAGGCGCTGGAGCTGCTGCTGGTCCATGGGCAGGGTCATGGCCTGGCCCTCCAGCTGGTCGCGCAGGGTGCTGACCGCCGTGTCCTGGCTCTGGGTGAGGACCGCCCTGCGGGCCTGCCGGTAGGTGAGGGCGGCCGTGCTGACCGCGCAGATCGTGGCGACCAGCAGGAACGCGGCGATCAGCCGGGTGCGCAGTCCGAGCGGGGCGAGACTCCTCATGGTCCCAGCGGCCCGAAGCGGTAGCCGAAGCCCCGCACCGTCTGTATGTAGCGGGGGGCGCCTTCGGGGTCCTCGACCTTGTTGCGCAGCCGGCGCACGCAGGCGTCCACGAGCCGGGCGTCGGCGTGGTAGCTGTGCTCCCACACGTACTCCAGCAGCTGCCGGCGGGAGAAGACCTGCTCGGGCTGGGCCGACAGGTGGAGCAGGAGCTTGATCTCGCTGGGCGCGAGGGCGACGCGCTCGCCGTTCTTGGCGACGCTCAGCCCGGCGCGGTCGATGGCGAGTTCGCCGTGGTGTTCCACGCCGGGCCGGCCGGAGGGGTCGCCGAGGCGGCGCAGCACGGCCTTGATGCGGGCCTCGATGATCTCGGTGCGGGCGGGTTTGACGATGTAGTCGTCGGCCCCGGCCTCCAGGCCGACGACGATGTCGAAGTCGTCGCCGCGGGCGGTGAGCATGATGATCGGGACCTCGCTGGTCTCCCGGATCCGGCGGCAGACCTGGACGCCGTTGATCCCGGGCAGCATCAGGTCCAGCAGCACCAGCTCGGGGCGGAAGCCGGCGATGAGGTCCAGTCCCTCCTCGCCGGTGGCGGCGGCGCTCACCTCGTGGCCGCGGCGGCGCAGGCCGAGGCCGACCCCTTCCCGGATGGAAGGGTCGTCCTCGATCAGCAGTACGCGTGGCATCCGGCCAGTATCCCAGGGTGGTTCATACGCTTTCCTCCTATAGGGGGTGTCTTGTGGGTCAGGCCGGGCTCGCGACGCCTGGCACCGCGCCCTGATCCGGCCTGACCCACAAGACACCCCCTAACAGCCGACCTTCCGGCGCAGGGAGTCCAGCAGGTCGGTGATCTCCGCCAGGCGCAGCGGCCCGGCGAGGAGTACGACGACCAGCGCGATCGTGACGGTTCCCGCCCCGGCCGCAGCGAAGGCTCCGAGGCCGTCGGCGGTGCGGGCGGCCGCGTACCCGGCGGCGGCCGCGGGCAGGCAGGCGGCCAGCAGCCGAAGGTGGGTGCCCAGGGCCGAGGAACGCGCCGCGGTGCCGCGGGCGCCGGCGCGCGGGCCGAGCCGGCGCGAGAGGGTGTACGCGGTGACGGCGGCGCCCGCCGTGAAGGCGAGGGAGGAGGCTCCGGCCATGCCGGTCACGGCCCAGCGCGCCGGCAGGAGCAGGTAGGCGGCGTACGACAGGCCGGCGTTGAGCGCGACGATGACCAGGTTGAGGAAGAAGGGGGTCCGCGTGTCCGAGAGGGCGTAGAAGCCGCGCGCCAGTACGTACTGGGCGGAGAAGGCGATCAGGCCGGGGGCGAAGGCGGTGAGCATGCCCGCCATGGCCCCGACCTCGGCGGGGGTGACGTCCCCGTACCCGGAGACGCAGTCCATCACCCAGGGGGCCAGCGCGGCGAAGAGCGCCGCGGCGGGCACCACGAGGGCGGCGCTGGAGCGCAGCGCGTACGAGACGTCCTCGCGGACGGCGGTGAGGTCGCCGTCGGCGGCGGCCGAGCTCATCCGGGGCATGAGGGCGGTGACCAGGGAGACGGTGATGATGCCCTGGGGGACGATCCACAGCTGGTAGGCGCTGCTGTAGGCGGCGTAGCCGAAGCCGCCCGGCAGGTGCCCGACGGTGGTGGAGAGCATGGTCACCACCCAGTAGGCGATCTGGTTGGTGAACACGAGCATGACCAGCCAGCCCGCGTTGCGCAGGGGGCGGGTGAGGCCGCTGCCGCGCCAGTCGAAGCGGGGACGCCAGCGGAAGCGGGCGGCGCGCAGGGAGGGGAGGAGGGCCAGGGCCTGGACCACGATGCCGGCGGTGGTGCCGAGGCCCAGCAGCCGGGTCTCGGCGGCGGTGAGGCCTTCGGAGCCGCCGTGGGAGGCGTACAGGAAGAAGCCGAAGACGCCGATGATCACGAGGTTGCTGAGGACGGGGGTCCACATCATCGCGCCGAACCGGCCGCGGGCGTTCAGCACTTGCCCGAGCAGGGTGAAGAGCCCGTAGAAGAGGATCTGCGGCAGGCAGAAGCGGGCCAGGGCGATGACCGTGCTCCGCTCGGCGTCCGTGTACGCGGGGGTGTACGCCCGGACGATCAGCGGGGCGGCGAGGACGGCGACGGCGGTGAGCACGAGGAGCGCCACGGTGCAGGCGGTCAGCAGCCGGTCGGTGTAGGCGGCCCCGCCGTCCCGGTGCTGCTTGGCGGCGCGCACCAGCTCGGGGACGAAGACGGCGTTGAGCGCGCCGCCGACCAGCAGCATGTAGATGATGTTCGGGACCGTGTTGGCGACGGCATAGCTGTCCCCCAGGAGCCCGGCGCCCAGCGCGGCGAGGACCACGGCGGAGCGGACGAATCCGGTGGCGCGGGAGACCACGGAGCCGGCCGCCATCAGCGCACCGCTGCGCAGCACCGAGATCTTCTGCGGCGCGGGCGCCGGCGCCGGTGCCCGCACGGGTGCCGTGCTGCTGGTGGATCCGTACATCGGGGTCTTTCCCTTCGCCGAGCCGAAGGTGGAGGGTACCCCGGGCCGCCGGAGCAGCCGGCCACCGGCCGGTTCCGGTGAATTCTCCGTCGCGGTAGGGCCTTTCGGCCCCCGGCCCGCGCGCCGAAGGTCCTTATTCCGGTCCCGGTGCGGGGATTGGCGAATTCCGGCCGGCCGGTTTCCGGAAAGAGCCCCCGAATGTGACCGGATGGCAACAGTTCCGCTGCGGCCCCTGTCACAACCCCGGGGAAGAAGTTTTTCCGCCGAATGCGCAACCTAATGTTGCCCCGTTCACTCCTCATATGAGGACGATCGTTATTTCGGAGGGGTTTTCGTTGAGCCGCACACGCCGCACCGCACTTCCGCGCCGCCGCACCCGACACGCGATGCTGGCGGGCACCGCACTTCTCACCCTCGCGCTGAGCGCCTGCGGGGGCGGCTCCGGCGGCGGGAGCGCGGGCGGTGACGGGAAGGCGGACCCGGACAAGAGCCCGGCCATGGCGATCTCGGTGAACCTCACGGGCAATCAGGTCAAGGCGGGCGAGCCCGTCAAGGTGACCCTGGCCGACGGGAAGTTCTCGCTGGTGAAGGTGACGGACGGCAAGGGCGGGGAGCTGCCCGGGCAGATATCCGCCGACGGGCGGACCTGGACCTCGGAGCGCAACGCCTCGCCGGGCACCGACTACAAGGTCGAGGCGCAGAACACCGCCAGCCAGAACGCGAGCACCCAGTTCAGGACCTCGGCCGCGGACAAGGTGAACAAGGTCTCGATCAACATCCCGAAGGGCAGCACGGTGGGCGTCGCGATGCCCGTCTCGCTGGTCTTCGACAATCCGGTGAAGAACAAGGCCGAGGTCGAGAAGCAGCTCAAGGTCACCACCTCGAACAACACCGAGGGTTCCTGGGGCTGGTTCCAGGACTATTCAGGCAAGGACCGGGTGGACTGGCGGCCGAAGGACTACTGGAAGTCCGGCACCGACGTGAAGGTCGAGATGGACCTGAACGGAGTGGACTCCGGTGCCGGCGGCGGGCTCTTCGCCCGGGACTACAACACCGAGTTCAAGATAGGCAAGGACCGCCGGATGGAGGTCAGCCTCGACACCAAGAAGATGACGGTCACCGAGGACGGACAGGCGGTCAGGACGATTCCCGTCTCGGCCGGCACTCCCGGCGGCAAGAAGGCCTCCTGGTCCGGGAAAATGGTGCTGATGGCCAAGGAGGGCACCATCCGGATGGATTCCCAGACGGTGGGCCTGGGCGACGCCTACGACAAGATGGTCGACTATTCGATGCGGCTGACCTGGTCGGGCATGTACGCGCACGCCGCCCCCTGGAACTCCGCCAACTTCGGCAGCGCCAACACCAGTTCCGGCTGTGTGGGCATGAGCGACGCCAACGCCAAGTCCTTCTACGAGCAGGTCCAGGTCGGCGACCCCTTCGAGGTGGTCGGCAGCGGCTCCAAGGGCAATGCCGACCTCGGCAACGGGTACGGCGAGTGGAACCTGTCGTGGGACCAGTGGAAGGCGAAGAGCGCGCTGGCCGGCGGCGCCCAGCAGGGCTGACCCCGGATCAATTGTTACCGCTACGTAACTTACCCATGGGTTACTTTCGGTAAGCCTCCCCCGTTACCGTCGGGTCACTTTGGACACCGGCGCACGCGAGGAGCGATCGATGCGACGCAGCAAATCCGCCGCAGCCGTGGCGGCCGTTCTGGCGGTGACCGCCCTGGGCCTGGCCCCCCACCAGGCCCAGGCGGCCCCCGCCGCCCCGGCTGCCCAGCAGCCGGAACTGCGGTTCCACGACATTCCGGGCTCCGGCGGCATCACCCTCAAGGGCAACGTCTTCACCCCGGCGGGCGCCGAACCCGGCCGGAAGTACCCGCTGATCGTCCTCCCCACCAGCTGGGGCATGCCGCAGATCGAATACATCGCCCAGGCGAAGAAGCTCGCCGACTCCGGCTACGTCGTGGTGAGTTACACCTCGCGCGGCTTCTGGCTCTCCGGCGGCGAGATCGAGACGGCCGGGCCGGCCGACACCGCCGACGTCTCCGCCGTCATCGACTGGGCCCTCGCCACCACCCCCGCCGACCCCGGACACATCGGCCTCGGCGGGGTCTCGTACGGCGCGGGCATCGCCCTGCTGGCCTCCGCGCACGACCCGCGGATCAAGGCCGTGGTCGCCCTCAGCGGCTGGGCCGACCTGATCGAGTCCATCTACTCCGGCCGCACCCAGCACCTCCAGGCCGCCGGGATGCTCGGCGCCGCCGGCTTCCTCACCGGCCGTCCCGGACCCGAACTCCAGCAGATCCTCGGCGACTTCCTGGGCTCGAAGCTGGACCGGGAACAGGCGATGATCGAGTGGGGCAAGAAGCGCTCCGCCTCCGAGCAGGTGGACCGGATCAACGCCAACGGCGCCGCGATCATGATGGGCAACGCCTGGGGTGACACCATCTTCCCGCCCAACCAGTACGCGAAGTTCTTCGAGGAGCTCACCGGCCCCAAGCGGCTGGAGTTCCGCCCCGGCGACCACGCCACCGCCGAGGCCACCGGCCTGCTCGGCCTGCCCAACGACACCTGGACCAACGCCCACCGCTGGTTCGACCGCTACCTCAAGGGAGAGCGCAACGGGGTCGACACCGAAGCCCCGGTGCAGCTCAAGTCCCGCAGCACCGAGGGCTACGAGGGCTACCCCGACTGGAAGTCGGTCGGCTCCGGCGGCACCGAGAAGCTCCCGCTCGCCGACAGCGAGCACGTCTGGGCCAATGTCGACTCCGGCGCCAACGGCGGCATCCTCTTCCTCTCCAGCATCCTCGACCAGCTCGCGAAGGCGCCCCCGACCGCCTCCATCCCCCTCCTCCCCCGCGCCTTCGCCGCCGTCTGGCAGTCCCCGCGCTACGAGGAGGAACGCCGCATCCGCGGCACCGTGCGCCTGCACACCACCGTCACCCCCACCAAGGGCGACGGCACCTTCGTCGCCTACCTCTACGACGTCGGCCCGCTCGGCATCGGCAAGCTCGTCAGCAACGCCCCGTACACCTTCCACGGGAAGACCCCCGGGCAGTCCTTCGGGGTGGACCTGGACCTCTTCTCCACCGCCTACGACGTGCCCGAGGGCCACCGGCTCGCGCTCGTCGTCGACACGGTCGACCCGCTCTACATCGAGCACAACCCGACCGGCGCGCAGCTGACCTTCTCCTCGCCGCGCACCGATCCCTCGTACGTCTCGGTGCCGCTGCGCGAACAGTGATCGGCGGCTGCTGCCGGGGACTACCTCCCCGGCAGCACCGTCCCCGGTTCGGCGGGGGCGACCTCGACCGCCCTGGTCTTCAGGCTGCGGCGCTCCCTGCGCGCGACCCAGGTGGCGAACCAGGACAGCAGCATGCACATGCCGATGTAGATCGGCGAGATGATCATGACGACGGGGATGAACGGCAGGTCGTAGTCCAGGTTCGAGGCGATCAGCTTGCCCGCGTGCAGGAACTCCTCGTAGGTGATCAGGTAGCCGAGCGAGGTGTCCTTCAGGGCCACCACCAGCTGGCTGATGATCGTGGGGAGCATCGCGCGGACCGCCTGCGGGGCGAGGACGAAGGTCATCACCTGCGTCTTGCGCATGCCGAGCGCGTACGCCGCCTCTCGCTGGCCCTTCTCCACGGAGTTGATCCCCGTACGGAAGACCTCGGCCAGCACCGATCCGTTGTACAGGGTCAGCCCCGCCACCAGCGCGGGCAGCGGCTGGACCTTCAGCGCCACGAAGATGAAGAAGATCATCACCAGCACCGGCATGGCCCGGAAGAACTCCACGCACAGCGTCGCCACCCAGCGCACCGGCCGGTGCAGCGAGAGCCGGCCGGTGGCGAGCACCGCGCCGAGCGCGAGCGAGAGCACCGAGGCGTAGGCGAAGGCCTTCAGGGTGTTCCCGAGCCCCTTGAGCAGCAGCTCCTGGATGCCCTCGTAGGCGAAGGGGCGCCACTTGGCCGCGGTGAACTGGTGGGTGTCGAAGAGGAGGTAAAGGATCCAGGCCAGCAGGGCGAGGATCACCACCGTCGAGAAGATCCCGTAGAAGAAGTGACGGCGCTGGGCCTGCGGGCCGGGGAGGTCGTACAGGGCGGTGGACTCCACGTCCCCGTGCAGCGCGTGCGCGGTCATCGGGCGACTCCGTAGCGCTTCTCCAGCACGTTGAAGAGCGCGCTGATGGACAGGGTGATGATCAGGTAGCCGACGGCGATCCAGACGAAGGTCCAGATGATGCTGTAGCCCAGCTCGTTGAGGGTCTTGTACGTGCCCAGCAGCTCCGTGACGCTGAAGGCGCCGGCGATCGCGGAGTTCTTGGCGAGCGCGATCAGCGTGGAGCCGATGGGCGGGATGACCGAGCGGAAGGCCTGCGGCAGCACCACCGTGCCCAGGGTCTGCCCGAAGGACATGCCCAGGCTGCGCGCCGCCTCGCCCTGCCCCTTGGGGACGGTGTTGATGCCCGAGCGCAGCGCCTCGCAGATGAAGGCCGAGGTGTAGCAGCCGAGCGCGAGGACGGCGAAGAGCTGGAAGGGCAGGACCAGTCCGAAGCGGGGCAGGCCCAGCAGTACGGCGAAGAACAGCAGGGTGAGCGGGGTGTTGCGCAGCACGGCCACCCAGACGGTGCCGAAGACCCGGAAGGAGCCGACGGGAGCGACGCGGAAGGAGGCCATCAGGAAGCCGAGGACCAGGGCGACGAGCGAGGCGTAGACGGTCAGTTCGACGGTGCCGAGGAAGCCCTTCCCGTAGAGCGAGAAGTTCTCGGTGAGTACGTCCATGGAGGTGCGCTCTCCCCTCAGCCCGCCGGGTAGCGGTCGATGGCGGGCGGTTTGGGGGCGGGCTCGCCGGACAGGCCGAGCGTGGCCTCGTAGGCCTTCTTCCAGTCGCCGTTCTTCTCGTGTGCGGCCAGCGCGTCGTCGAGGGCGAGGCGCAGGTCGTTGTCGGCGCGCGGGACGCCGATGCCGTAGGGCTCCTCGGAGAAGGGCTTGCCGACCACCTTGAGCTCCTCGGGGACCTTGGCGGCGTAGCCGAGGAGGATGGAGTCGTCGGTGGAGACGGCGTCGACCTGGTAGGTGAGCAGGTTGTCCACGCAGACCGAGTAGGTGTCGTAGGCGACGAGCACCGCCTTCGGGAACTCCCGCTGGAGCCGCTGGTAGGGGGTGGAGCCTGCGGCCGAGCAGACCTTCTTGCCGGCGAGGTCCTCGGGGCCCTTGATGTCCTTCTCGTTCTTGCGGACGAGCAGGGACTGGCCGGCCATGAAGTAGGGGCCGGCGAAGCCGACCTGCTTCTTGCGGTTGGCGTTGATCGTGTAGGTGCCCACGTAGTAGTCGATCTGGCCGTTCTGCAGGGCGGTCTCGCGGTTGGCGGAGGCGATCGTCTTGAACTCGATGCTCTTGGGGTCGAAGCCGAGGGAGGCCGACATCATCTTGGCGATCTCGATGTCGAAGCCGGAGTAGCGGCCGCTCGCCGGGTCCTTCTCCCCCATGTACGGCTGGTCCTCCTTGGCTCCGACCACGAGGTGGCCGCGCTTCCTCGCCTTCTCCCAGGTGCGCGATCCCGGGAGCCGGAAGCCGGTGTCCACCTGGTAGACGGGCAGGTCCTCGGGTTGCGGGCCCTTGACCGGGGGGCTGCCGGACTTGCCGCAGCCGGCGGCCGCGAGGACCATCGCGGCCAGGGCGAGTGCACGCAGGGTGTGCTTCATCGGGCCGCCCCTCAGTGCTTGAGGATCTTGGAGAGGAAGTCCCTGGCCCGGTCGCTCTCGGGGGCGGTGAAGAAGGCCTCCGGGGTGCGGTCCTCGACGATCCTGCCGTCGGCCATGAAGACGACGCGGTTCGCGGCGGAGCGGGCGAAGCCCATCTCGTGGGTGACCACGACCATGGTCATGCCCTCGGCCGCGAGCTGCTGCATGACCTCCAGCACCTCGTTGATCATCTCCGGGTCGAGGGCGGAGGTGGGCTCGTCGAAGAGCAGCGCCTTCGGGTTCATGGCCAGGGCGCGGGCGATGGCCACGCGCTGCTGCTGGCCGCCGGAGAGCTGGGCGGGGTACTTGTCGGCCTGGTTCGCGAGGCCCACCCGCTCCAGGAGTTCCCGGGAGCGCTTGTCGGCCTCCTCCCTCTTGCGCTTCCTGACCTTCATCTGCGCGAGTGAGACGTTGGCCAGGACGGTCTTGTGCGCGAAGAGGTTGAACGACTGGAAGACCATGCCGACCTCGGCGCGGAGCCCGGCCAGCTCCTTGCCCTCGGCGGGCAGCGGCCGGCCGTCGAGGGTGATGGTCCCGGACTCGATGGTCTCCAGCCGGTTGATGGTCCTGCAGAGGGTGGACTTCCCGGACCCGGAGGGCCCGATGATCACCACCACCTCCCCGCGGCCGACGGTGAGGTTGATGTCCTGGAGGACGTGCAACTTCCCGTAGTGCTTGTTGACGTCCCGCAGCTCGATCAACGGATCGACGGCCATACGCTGCCCTGCCCACTTGTCGGTGTGTCGAGGTCAGCGCAAACTATCCAGCCGTCGAAGGGGACTTCACCTCGACACGCCTGAAAGGTACATAAAGCGCATTGGCCCACGAACGCGGGGCCGTGGCGGGGCCCGCGGGCGCCCGCGGTACGGCATGCGTACCGCGGGCGCCCGTCGGCGGGGGTGGACCCGCCGTTACGGGGTGCCGGTGAAGCGGGCCACGAACGGGCCGTTCGCGTCCCAGCCCGAGGCCCAGTACGCGGCGCCGCCGGGCTCGGGGGTCAGCTGGCGAATGCCGGTACCGGTGGTGCGCGGCGCGGCGATCGGCGTCCAGGCCGTCCCGGTCCACTTGCGCAGGCCCGTGGTTCCGCCGTCGGCGATCCAGGTGCCGTTGTGCTTGACGACCGTGTGGATCGAGGTGCCGTCACAGGTCCGGACGGTGGTGAAGGCGGAGCCGTTGTAGCGCAGCGAGGTCCAGCACTTGTCGACGTCCGTCTTCATGCCGGTGAACCACAGGTCGGTGGAGGTGCCCGCTATCTGCTGCGAGTAGTAGCTGGTGCCGGTCAGCTTCGGCACGGTGACCTGGGTCCAGGAGGTGCCGTTGAAGCGGGCGACGTACATCTCCGACGTGACGCTGGTGGTTTCGGTCTCGCCGGAGACCCAGATCTCGTTGGGGCCGGTCTGGTGGATGGCCCTCAGCTTGACGCGCTTGCCGCCCGGAGCGGGCAGGAAGGTCTGGGACCAGACGCCACCGCTCCACTTGGCGACGATGGGCCGGCCCGGATTGAAGTACTCGTAGCCCGCGACCAGGAGCTCGCCCGGGGCCGTCCCGAGGAGCTGACTGGGCTGGAAGTAGCTGGGGAAGGCGGGGCTGGTCCAGGCCGTGCCGTCCCAGTGGTCGAGACCGGTGCCGAAACCCTCGTCGGAGTAGGTGAGGAACCAGAGGTCGTCCGGGCCGGTGCCCGCCATCTTGGCGCCCCGTTCGTACTGGTAGGGCCCCTTGGGCTTGGAGACCGCGCTCGTGCCGTTCCACTCCCACTGGAGGGTGTCGGCCCCGCAGCCGCCGATCGGGCACGGCGTCTGCGCTTCGACGATGGTCGCGGACGAGGCCGAGAAGGGCAGTGCGTAGGCCTCTCTGAGCGGGGAGGACCCCGCGGGCAGGGGCTGGGTGAGGTCCTGCCACCCGGGCGCGGCGGCCTGGGCGGAGCCCGTGCCGGACAGGGCGAGGAGGGCCGCGCCCGCCATGACGGCGAGACGGCTCATGAGTCTGTTGCGGATCTTCATCGGTTGGCTGCTCCAGGGCATCATTCGGGCCGGTGAGCGGATGCTCACCGGCCCGACGATGGTCGCGGCCCCGTTTGTGCGGGTTTCTATACGTGCCGCGGGTCCCGTAGGGGACACGCTCAGCCCTCGGAGGCCTCGGCGTAGGCCTGGCTGAGCTCGGGGGAGCCGGTCATCGCCCAGGACACTCCCGACTCGATCACGTTGAGCTCCCGGCCGGAGGCGAGCCGGATCACCGGCTGGCCGTTGGGCCAGACCTGCCAGGCGCAGCCCGGGAGGGTGCGGACGATCACGGTCCCGAGGTAGAAGCCGGCGTCGTTGCCCAGCCAGGGCACGGCCTCGGGATCCCGCCGCCAGCGCGGCATCAGCTGGTCGAGGGCCTCCAACGAAGCCGGAGTCTGGTCGAGTTCCAGCCCGGCCGCCCTCGCCTGGGCCCGCAGCATCTCGCACTCCGAGAACAGCTCGGCGATGCCCTCGGGATCATCCGCGATGGCGGCGGCGAGTCCCGCGCCCCGTTCCGTTTCGTGCCGGTTCAGCCAGTTGGCCAGGAAAGGGATGTTCATACCGACCAGCCTGGCACCGGGATCCCCGGCTGACCACAGGGCGCGCCTTGATCCCCTCTTCCGGAGGCCCGGCCTTCCGCGGGCCCGGCCTTCTTAGAGGTCCAGGTCGACGACGACGGGCGCGTGGTCGGAGGCGCCCTTGCCCTTGCGCTCCTCGCGGTCGACGTACGCGTCCTTGACCGCCTTGGCGAAGGGCTCGTTCCCGTACACCAGGTCGATGCGCATGCCCCGGTTCTTGGGGAAGGCGAGCTGGCGGTAGTCCCAGAAGGTGTACGGACGGTCGTACTTGAGCGCGCGCGGCAGGACATCGGAGAGCCCGGCGACCCGCAGCGCCTCCAGGGCGGCGCGCTCGGCGGGGGTGACGTGGGTGAGGCCCGCGAAGACGGCGGGGTCGTAGACGTCCTCGTCGGTCGGCGCCACATTGAAGTCGCCGAGCACCGCGAAGGGGCGGGGGCCGGCCGCGTCTTCGGCGATGGCGGTGGTCAGGGCGCCGAACCAGTCCAGCTTGTAGCCGTAGTGGTCGTGCTCGACCTCGCGGCCGTTGGGCACGTACACCGACCAGACCCGCACCCCGCCGCAGGTGGCGGAGATGGCGCGGGGCTCCTCCACGCCCTCGTAGTCCGGCCCGCCCGGCAGCCCCAGGACGACGTCCTCCAGCCCGACCCGGGAGAGCAGGGCGACGCCGTTCCACCGGCCGGTGGCGTTGACGGCCGACTCGTAGCCCAGCTCACGCAGCTCGGCGGCGGGGAACTGCTCCGCGGAGCACTTGGTCTCCTGGATGCAGAGCACATCGGTGCCGGAGCTCTCCAGCCAGGCGAGCAGGCGCGGCAGCCGGGCGGTGATCGAGTTGACGTTGTACGTGGCGATACGCATGCCCACCAACCTACCGCCCGGCACCGACAGTCAGAGTGCGGCGCTCTGACCTGCGCCGAGACGGCTGTGCGGGGCGCCGCCGAGGCCCTCCAGGGCCATGTCGTAGATGGGCCGGGCGATGTCCGAGAGGTAGGCGTCGTGGATGTCGATCGCCCGGTCCGGCTTGACCTCGCGGACGTAGTCGATCACCTCGGAGACCTTGTTCCACGGCGCGTGCACCGGCAGCATCAGCGTCTGGACCGGGGCGTCCGGCACGGTCAGTGCGTCCCCGGGGTGGAAGAGGGAGCCGTCGACGAGGTAGCCGACGTTCGTCACCCGCGGCATGTCGGGGTGGATCACGGCGTGCAGTTCGCCGTGGACCTGGACCTCGAAACCGGCGGCGGCGAAGGTGTCGCCGTGGCCCACGGTGTGCACCCGGCCCGGGTAGGCGGCGGCCATCCGCTCCGCGACGCTGCGCAGGGTCCACAGCGCGGCGGCCGGGTTCGCGTCGAGCGCGGCGCGCAGCCGGCCCTCTTCGAAGTGGTCCGGGTGCTCGTGCGTGACCAGCAGGACGTCCGCTCCGAGGCCCGCGTCCGGTTCGCTGAAGGCGCCCGGGTCGATGACGAGCACGCGCCCGTCCTTCTCCAACTGGACGCAGGAGTGCAGCCGTTTGGTGAGCTTCATGATCCCACCATAGGCCGCCGTGGCCGGGAGCGGTCTACGGAATGGCGGTGGAGACCACGTACACGCGGGGTGCGGAAGGGTTGGTGAAGTCGACCGTGACGTCCCGGGTGGGGCGCGGCTCCTGCGCCTCCAGGGTGACCCCGGACCACTTGTGGTTCGGGCTCCAGCTCCAGCCCGCGACTTTGGCGTCGCGGTCGGAGATCGACACTCCGGGGGTCATGGCCTCCCGGCTGGTGCCGACGCCGGCCAGGAAGGCGTCCAGCTCCTGGGGGGTCACCTGGAACTGAACGTAGAGCCGGCTGGTGTGCCAGTTGTTGGTCTCCAGGTACCCGACGAAGGAGGCCATCATCGGGATCGGCACCTCGTAGATGCTGCGCTGCACCTTGGACGGCCAGTCCGGCCGCACCTTGACCGCGCCGACCCGGGCGGCCTTGTCCCTCCCGCTCTCGCGGCTCTGCTGGGCCGAGATGAAGAGGTAGCCCGCGGGGACCCCGATGAGCAGCAGGATGATGATCGCGGTGACCCAGCGGCGCCGGACGGTGTGCCGGCGGTCCTCGCGTTCCCCGTCGGTGGGCGGCTGGGCGCCGCCCGCGTCGGGGGAGGAGGCCTGGCGGGGCAAGGAGGGTGGCGGTGTCACTGCTGTTCCTGATCCTGGGGGTCCGGGGGGCCCGCGGCGCCGCGCCGGCCGAGCTGCGCGTAGCGCTCGTGGCGCTCGACGCGCCGGCGCGTGGCGCGGCGGAAGCGCCGGGCGACGAGCCGGGCGAGGTCCGCGGCGCCGACCATACCCGCTTCGGGGCCGAGCTGGGCCTTGGCGATCCGGGCCTCGGGGCGGTAGCCGCGGCCCGTGAGGTGGCGGCGGAAGGCCTCCCGGGCGGGGCCGATCAGCAGGTCGTCGGCGGCGCTGACGCCGCCGCCGATGACGAAGCAGGAGGGGTCCAGGGCGGCGGCGAGGTTGGCGATGCCGACGCCGAGCCACTGGCCGATGTCCTGGAGGAGCTCGACGCACATGGCGTCGCCCTCGCGGGCCAGCTCGGTGATGAGCGGTCCGGTGATCTCGGAGACGTTGCCGCCGACCCTGGCGATGATGTTGTACGCCACCGGGGAGTCGGCGGCGGCCAGCTCGCGGGCCTCGCGGACCAGGGCGTTGCCGGAGCTGTACTGCTCCCAGCAGCCGCGGTTGCCGCAGGGGCAGCGGTGTCCGCCGGGAACGACCTGCATGTGGCCGAACTCGCCGGCCACCCCGTAGCGGCCGCGCTTGACCTGGCCGCCCTCGAGGATGGCCCCGCCGATGCCGGTGCCCAGGGTGATCATGACGAGGTGGTCCTCGCCCCGGCCGGCGCCGAAGCGCCACTCGGCCCAGGCGGCGGTGTTGGCGTCGTTGTCCACCATGACCGGGACGGCGAGCCGCGACTGGAGCGCGTCGCGCAGCGGCTCGTCGCGCCAGGCGAGGTGGGGGGCGAACAGCACGCGGGAGCGGTCGGCGTCGACCCAGCCGGCCGCGCCGATGCCCACGGCGTGGACGTCGTGCCGGTCGGAGAGGTCCAGTACCAGCTCGACGATGGTGTCCTCGACGACCTTGGGGCTCTTCGACTTGTCCGGGGTCTCGGCGCGGATCTTCTCCAGGATGACCCCGTCGGCGTCGACCACGCCGGCCATCACCTTGGTGCCGCCGATGTCGATGCCGACGGTCGGGACGCGCGGGGCGGTCAGCAGCGAGCGGCGCTCGCGGGTCCCGACGGTCCGCAGGACGGTGCCTCGCGCCGCCGCCCGGTGGGCGAGCGTGAAGTCCCGGTACGTGCTCATCGAGTCGTTTCGTCCCTGTCGGAGGTGGAGGAGGCTTCGGAGGGAGCCCCGGAGGGGGCTTCGGAGCCGGCTGGGGCACCGGAGACGGAGCCGCCCGCGCTGTCAGCACCTGATTCTGCCACCCGCTCCAGCTCGTGGCTCAGCTCGTCCAGTTCCGAGCCGCCCGCCATCTGCCGGGTGAGCTCGTCCAGGGTGATCGAGTCACGGGTGTGGCTGCCCGCCATGGCGCCGCGCTTGAGGAGGACGAAGCGGTCCCCGACCAGGTACGCGTGGTGCGGGTTGTGGGTGATCAGGACCACGCCGAGGCCCGCGTCGCGTGCGGCGGCGACGTAC
The DNA here is from genome assembly GCF_026343185.1 of Streptomyces sp. NBC_00091. Classification (GTDB taxonomy): domain Bacteria; phylum Actinomycetota; class Actinomycetes; order Streptomycetales; family Streptomycetaceae; genus Streptomyces. The sequence continues at coordinate 153,315 of NZ_JAPEMA010000001.1, forward strand.
TTGAGGACCACTCCGGACTGCTTCACGCCGAGGGCCGCGGTGGGCTCGTCCAGGACGAGGACCTTCGCGCCGAAGTACACGGCGCGGGCGATGGCCACGCACTGCCGCTCGCCGCCGGACAGGGTGCCGATCGGCTGGTCGACGTCGCGCAGGTCGATGCCCATGCGCAGCAGCTCGGCGCGGGTGGTCTCGCGCATGAACTCCACGTCGAGGCGGCGGAAGGGGCCGCGCCCCCTGGTGGGCTCGGAGCCGAGGAAGAAGTTGCGCCACACCGGCATGAGGGGGACGACGGCGAGGTCCTGGTGGACGGTGGCGATGCCGCGGTCGAGGGCCGCGCGCGGGTTGGCGAGCGCCGTTTCCTCGCCCTCGATCTCGAAGCTGCCGGCGTCGTGCCGGTGCAGCCCCGCGATGATCTTGATGAGGGTGGACTTCCCGGCGCCGTTGTCGCCGAGGACGCAAGTGATCTCCCCGGCCGACACCTCCAGGGAGACGCCCTGGAGGGCGCGGATGTTGCCGTAGTACTTGCTGACGTCCGTCAGCTTCACGAGTGCCGTGCTCATGCCCGAGCCTCCGCCCGCTTGCGGACCCATGCGTTGAGCAGCGTGGCGAGCAGCAGCATGGCGCCCAGGAAGAACTTGAACCAGTCCGGGTTCCACTGGGCGTAGACGATGCCGTTGCTGGTCATGCCGAAGATGAAGGCGCCGACGGCCGAGCCGATCGCGGAGCCGTAGCCGCCGGTCATCAGACAGCCGCCGATGACGGCCGCGATGATGTAGAGGAACTCGTTGCCGACGCCCTCCCCGGACTGGACGACGTCGAAGGAGAAGAGGATGTGCTGCCCGGAGATCCAGGCGCACAGGGCGACCCCCATGTACAGGCCGATGCGGGTCTTGACGACGGGGACGCCGGTCGCGCGTGCCGCGTCGGCCCCGCCGCCCACCGCGAAGATCCAGTTCCCGGCACGGGTGCGCAGCAGGATCCAGGTGGCGACGGCCACCAGGGCCAGCCACCACAGGATGGTGACCTTGAGGGTGACCGGGCCGATGTTCCACTGCGAGGCGAACAGGGCCCGGGCGGAGGAGAAGCCCTCCATGTCGGCGATGGTCTTGGTGGAGACCGAACCGCTGATCAGCTTGGTGAAACCGAGGTTCAGGCCGGTCAGCATCAGGAAGGTGCCGAGCGTGATGATGAAGCTGGGCAGTCTGGTGCGGGTCAGCATGAACCCGTTGAAGAAGCCGATGGCCAGGGTGACCAGCAGGGAGACGAGGACGCCGACCCAGACGTTGGCGGTCATCTGGTAGCTGAACATCGAGCTGAACAGCGCCGAGGTGGTGACCATGACACCGGCGGACAGGTCGAACTCGCCGCCGATCATCAGCAGGGCGACCGGGACCGCCATGATCCCGATGGTGGAGGCCGAGTACAGGACCGTGCTCAGGCTGGAGGTCCGCAGGAAGCTGTCCGCGGCGAAGGAGAAGAAGACGAAGACCGCGGCGGCGCCGACGACCGAACCCAGTTCGGGGCGGCCCAGCAGCCTGCGGACGTAGGAGGTGGGCGCGAGCCGTTCGTCGACGGCGGGCGCGGCGGGGCTGCTCATCGGCTGCCCCGCTTGATGTAGTCCTCCAGCTTGGCGGCCTCGGCCCCGGTGACGATCTGCGGGCCGGTCAGCACCGGCCGGCCGCCGCCGAGGACGTCCGCGTTGTAGCGGTAGAGCCACAGCAGGTCGACGGCCTCGTACCCCTGGAGGTAGGGCTGCTGGTCCACGGCGAAGCCCAGCGCCCCGGACTTCAGGTCGCGGGCGACGGACTCGTTGAGGTCGAAGGTGTCCACCTCGGCCTTGCTGCCCGCCGCGTCCTTCGCCTTGACCGCGGTGGGGGCGAAGGGCGCGCCGAGGGTGAGGATGGAGTCGACGGACGGGTCCGCCTGGAGCTTCGCCTGGATGGCCGCCTGGACGGAGGGCATGTTGGTGCCCTCGACGTACAGGTTCTCCATGGTCCCGCCGAAGGTCTTCTTCGCCCCGGCGCACCGCTGCTCGTGGCCGACGTTGCCCTGCTCGTGCAGGACGCAGACGGCCTTCTTCTTCCCGCGCCGGGTCAGCTCGCTGCCGACCGCCTCGCCCGCGATCTGCTCGTCCTGGCCGATGTGGGTGAGCGCCCCGTACTCGGCCGACTGGGCCGAGCCGGAGTTGACCGTGACCACCGGGATGCCGGCCTTGACGGCCTTGCCGATGACGTCCTTGAGGGCCTCCGGCTTGGCGAGGCTGACGATGATCCCGTCGACCTTCTGGTCGATGGCGTTCTGCACGAACTGGGCCTGCTGCTGTGCCTGGTCGTCGTGGGAGTAGACGAAGTTGATGTTGTCCTTCGCCGCGGCTTCCTTGGCGCCCTTCTGCACGATGTCCCAGAAGGTGTCCCCGTCGCCCGCGTGGGTCACCATCGCGAAGGTCCAGCGCGGCGTGGACACGGCGGGCCGGCCCGCCTCGGCGGCCTTCGCCCGCTCTTCGGCGCGCTTGCCGCCCGTGCTGCTGCAGCCCGCGAGGGAGGCCCCCAGTACCGCCGCGAGCACGGCGCCGACGACGCGTACCCCTGTCCGAACCCTAGCCACGTCCCCGTGCCGCCCTTCCCTCGTCCATGTCGTCCGTCATCAATCGGTCATTCCGGTTCCAGCCGCCCAGTATCCGCCACAGTGGACCACGGAGGGTCATCGGGGCATGCGCGCGCGGATTGACAGGTCCCCCGTACGGGGTCACGTTGAGTGCATGCGCATCGGGCTCATCGGAACGGGCCGGATCGGTTCCTTCCACGCGGCCGCGCTGGCCCGCCGGCCGGACGCCGGCTCGCTGCTGCTCGCCGACGCCGAACCGGGACGGGCCGTGCGGCTCGCGGACCGGCTGGGGGCCACCGCCGCGCCGTCCGTCGAGCAGGTCTTCACCTGGGGTGTGGACGCGGTGGTCGTGGCCTGCGCCACGGAGGGCCACGCCGACCTGGTCGTACGGGCGGCGCGCGGCGGGCTGCCGGTGTTCTGCGAGAAGCCGCTGGCCCCGGACCTGGCCCGCACCCTGGCGGTGCTGCGCGAGGTGGAGGCCGCCGGGGGGCTGCTCCAGGTGGGCTTCATGCGCCGGTTCGACGCGGGCTACCGCACCGCGCGGGAGCTGGTCCGTTCGGGTGCCCTGGGGCGGCTGCACACGGTGCGCACGATGACGGCCGATCCGGCGCCGCCGCCGGCCGCCTACCTCGCGACCTCCGGGGGGCTGTACCGGGACTGCCTGGTGCACGACTTCGACATGGTCCGGTGGGTGACCGGGCACGAGGTGGCCGAGGTGTACGCGACCGGTTCGGACGCGGGGCCGGCCCGGTTCCGGGAGGCCGGGGACGTGGACACGGCCGCGGCGGTCCTGACGCTGGACGACGGGACCCTGGTGACCTGTAGCGGCACCCGGTGCAACGGCGCGGGGTACGACGTACGGATGGAGCTGGCCGGGGATCTGGACCAGGTCTCCTCCGGGCTGGACGACCGTACGCCGATCGCCTCGACGGAGCCGCACGGCCCGCCCCCGGCGAGCAAGCCGTGGACCGGCTTCCTGGAGCGGTTCGCCCCCGCCTACGAGGCCGAGCTGGCGGCCTTCGTACGGCTGGTGCGCGGTGAGGGCGCCAACCCCTGCGACGGCCTCCAGGCGCTGGCCGCGTTCCGGGTGGCCGAGGCGTGCGAGCGCTCCCGGCGGGAGCGGCGCCCCGTACGCCTGGAGGAGCTCCCTGACCTGTAGGGCGGGCACGCTGGCGGGCATGCGGGCCACAGTAGGCCCGGTGATCAAACCGGCAGGAGCCGATTGTCGGCCAATCGGCGCGGGTTTCAGCCGGCCGCGCGGCGCCCCCAGGCGGTTCCGGCCAGGACGAGCGCGGCGCCGGTGAGGCCGAGGGGGCCGAGGTGCTCGCCGCCGATGGCGATGCCGGCGGCGGCCGCCCACAGCGGTTCGGTGCCCAGCAGCAGGCTGACGCGGGAGGGCGAGGTGCGGCGTACGGCCCACATCTGCACGAAGAAGGCGAAGAGGGTGCAGAAGACGGAGAGGAAGGCGAGCCCGGCCCATTCGGCGGGTCCGAAGCCCGCGGCCGCCGCCCACGGGCTGTCCCCGGTGCCGGGCAGGGCGGCCAGCAGGGCGAAGACCAGCACGGCGCTGCCGAGCTGGACGGTGGTCAGGGAGAGCGAGTCGGCGTCCTGGACGGCCTTGATCCGCGCCATCAGCAGCACGTGCAGGGTGCGGGCCAGGGCGGCGCCGAGGATGAGCAGGTCGCCGGTGGTGGGCGCGGTGAACCCGGCGCCCTGCGTGAGCAGCACGACCCCGGCGACGGAGACGGCGGCGGCGCCCAGGAAGGCGGCCGAGGGGGCCGTGCGCCGGACGGCGGACTCGGCGAGCGGGGTGAAGATCATGGTCAGGCTGATGATCAGCCCGGCATTGGTGGCGGAGGTGTGCACCACCCCGTAGGTCTCCAGCAGGAAGATCCCGCCGAGTACGAGGCCCAGCGCGCCGGCGCCGCGCAGCTGGGCGGGGCTCAGCGCCCGCAGCCGCCGCCATCCGGCGAGGACGAGGACGGGCAGCACCAGCGCGAAGCGCAGTACGAGCACCGCGATCACGGTGTGGGTGGTGGTGATCCCCTTGGCCGCGAGGTAGCTGCCGCCCCAGACGACGGCGACGAGCAGGACGGGCAGGTCCGCGAGCCAGGCCCGGCGGGGGGCGAGGACGGGCGCGGGGGCGGCGAGGGTGGACACCGGGGCAACTCCGACGGCGGGCAGGGGGTGGAGACGTCGGCGGCTCGCACGGATGCGGGCTCACCGTACCCGAGTCGATCTTCCCGGTCGACCGGTTATCGCGCGCCCCCGCGCGCGCCGGGATCCTCAGTCCATGAAGCTGCCGAAGGTGGCGCGGCCCGTCGGGCGGTAGGTGTGCACGGCGGTCCCGCTGCCGGTGGTGCGGGAGCCGGTCAGCTCGAAGGCCGTGGGCAGGCCGCCGGTGGGGAACAGGCGGCGGCCCGCGCCGAGGAAGAGGGGGAAGACCAGCAGGTTCAGCTCGTCGACGAGGTCGCGCGCGAGCAGCCACTGGGCCAGCTGGCCGCTGCCGTGCACCTGGAGCTCGCCGTCCATCGCGTCCTTGACGCGGACGATCTCCGACTGGAGCTGCTCCCCGTCCACGACGGTGGCCGGGCCCCAGGCCGGGTCCTTGAGGGTGGTCGAGGCGACGTACTTCGGCAGCCGGTTGAGCTTGTTCGGGATCGGGTCGGCGGGGTCGTCGTGCTGCGGCCAGTACGAGGCGAAGATCTCGTACGTCCGGCGCCCGAGGAGGAAGGCCCCGGCCCGGCCGAAGACCTCGTTGACGAATTCCCGCATGCCCTCGTCGGCGTACGGCACGAGCCAGCCGCCGTACGCGAACCCGCCGGTGCGGTCCTCCTCGGGCCCGCCGGGGGCCTGCATCACTCCGTCGAGGGTGAGGAAGGTGGTGAGGGTCAGCTTTCCCATGGCTCCGCGCTCCTTGTGTCCGGTTTCCCCCTCCTGCCCAGACTCCCGTGGCGGCCGGAACTCATCGCTGCGGCACGCCGAAGGGGCGCACCGGCAAGCGGTGCGCCCCTTGAGGTAGCTGACGGCCCGGGGGTGTCGGCCCCCGGGGCCGTCGAACGGGCGGACTCAGCCACCCAGCTCCTGGTGCCGGGCGGCGTGCGCGGCCGCGCCGGTCTCCGTCAGCGAACCGAACAGGCGCAGGCGGGAGAAGCCGCCGTCCGGGAAGATGTCGATCCGCACGTGGGTGCCGACCGCCGGGGCGTCCAGTACGAAGCGGTGGTTGGTGTCGGGCTGCAGGCGGGTGCGCGGCAGGAACTCGGTCCACTCGCCCTCCTCGCCCGTCTTGACGGAGAGGGAGGCCCAGCCCGCGGAGTTGCCCTTGAGGTAGGCGGTGTCGATCTCGACGGCGCGGATCTCGGACTCGGCCACGAGCTGGTAGCGGATCCAGTCGTTGCCGTTGTCGCGGCGGCGCGCGGTCTCCCAGCCGTCGTCCATCTTGCGGGAGCGGCCCGGGTTGATGGTGTTGGTCGGCGGGGAGTAGAAGCGGTTGGACGCGTCCTCGACCGAGCCGCCGTTCTCCAGCGCGACGACGTCGAAGGTGCCCAGCGTGGCGAGCCACTTCGGGTCCGGGACGACCTCGCCGTACACGCGCAGGCGGGCGATGCCGCCGTCCGGGTGCTGGTTGACGCGCAGGTGCGTGAAGCGCTGCTCGACGCTCACCTCGAAGCCGTTGGCCGCGTGGCCGCCGACCGGGGTGCGCGGGACCAGGGTGGTCCACTTGACGTCGTCGCCGAGGAGCTCCTCCGGGGTCGGCGCGAGGGCGCCGTCCCAGTTGGTGCCCTCGATGGAGACGGCCTGCGGCATGTTGCCGCGGAAGTGGGCGGTGTCGACGACGATGCCGCGGATCACGCCGGGGGCGCCCAGGCGGACGAGCGCCCAGTCGTGGTCCTCGGCGGTCGGCCACGGCTGGGTGGCGGAGACGCCGCGGCGGCGGCGGGTCTCCCAGCCGTCCATGATCTTGCCCTTGTGGCCGAAGTGCTCCGGGTCGAAGTGCCCGGCCTCGGCGATGAGCAGGTTCTCGCGCTGGGCGAAGAACTCGTCGTTGGCAGCGATGACACCGGCGCCCAGCTCACGGGCGGCGAGGTTCGCGTACTGGGTGAACGGGAAGTCCGCGGTGCGGTAGTCCGCGTACGGGTCGCCGCCTCCGTACGGGTTCGCGTTGCCGGTGAAAGAAGGAATCGCCACTGTCAGTTCTGCCTTTCGAGGAGGAGGCCCGTGGGCTCGGTCGGGTTTCCGTGGTCGGCGATCTGCGTGCCGCGCAGCCAGGTGGACTTGACGACGCCGTGCAGGGTCTTGCCCGCGTACGCCGTCACCCGGTTGCGGTGGTGGAGCTCGGCCGGATCCACAAGGAACGTTTCTTCAGGGGCCAGGACGGCGAAGTCGGCGTCCCGGCCGGCCTCGATCGCGCCCTTCTGCGCCAGGCCGGCGAGGGCGGCCGGGGCGGCGGACATCCAGCGGACGACGTCCTCGAGGGTGCGGCCGCGGCGGCGCGCCTCGGTCCAGATCGCGGGGAGGCCCAGCTGGAGGGAGGAGATGCCGCCCCACGCGGTGGAGAAGTCGCTGGTCTTCAGGTCCGCGGTGGAGGGCGAGTGGTCGGAGACGATGCAGTCGATGGTGCCGTCGGCGAGCGCGTCCCACAGGAGGTCCTGGTTGGCGGCCTCGCGGATGGGCGGGCAGCACTTGAACTCGCTGGCGCCGTCGGGCACTTCCTCGGCCGTGAGGGTGAGGTAGTGCGGGCAGGACTCGACGGTGATCTGGACGCCCTCGGCCTTGGCGGCGGCGATCAGCGGCAGCGCGTCGGAGGAGGACAGGTGCAGTACGTGCACGCGGGCGTTCAGCCGCTTCGCCTGGGCGATCAGGTTGCCGATCGCGGTGTTCTCGGCGTCGCGCGGACGGGAGGCCAGGAAGTCGGCGTACTTGGGGCCGGGGACGACCGGGGCGGCGTCGAGGTGGTGCGGGTCCTCGGCGTGCACGATCAGCAGGCCGCCGAAGCCGGTGATCTCGGCGAGGGAGGTGGCCAGCTGCTCCTGGTCCAGCTCGGGGAACTCGTCCACGCCGGAGGGGGACAGGAAGCACTTGAAGCCGTAGACGCCGGCGTCGTGCAGCGGGCGCAGGTCCTTGACGTTGTCCGGGAGGGCGCCGCCCCAGAAGCCGATGTCCACGTGCGCCTTGGCCCGGGCGACCTCCTGCTTGACGCGGAGGTTGTCGACCGTGGTGGTCGGCGGCAGGGAGTTGAGCGGCATGTCGAGGATGGTGGTGATGCCACCGGCGGCGGCCGCGCGGGTGGCCGTCCAGAAGCCCTCCCACTCGGTGCGGCCCGGGTCGTTCACGTGGACGTGGGTGTCGACCAGGCCGGGGAGCAGGACGTCGTCGCCGAAGTCCTCCAGCCGGGCTCCGGCCGGTACCTCGGCGTCGTGCGCCAGCACGGCCGTGATCTTCCCGCCGGCGACGGCCACCGAGGCGGCACGCGTCCCCTCGGGGGTGATGACGCGCGTCGAGCGCAGTACCAGTTCCACAGCCGCGTCGGCCACCGGAACCTCCCCATCTACTTCCACAGAGCGAAATTCAACGTTCTGTTGACGGAGTCTTCACCCCGATCCGGAGCCAGTCAAGAGCGCCCGGACGGACCACTGACACGCTCCCATCGCAATTGGATGTTTCCACAGGATGGAATTAAGATTTCACTATCCAGAATGTAGCTACCACCACGGTGACCAGCCGGGTAACTTCCCGAGGACGTCCACCACCAGGACAAACCGCCTCTGACCGGCGGGGACGGCAAGGCCCCGGCTCTAGGGCCGGCGCCGACCGACCGGTAGGCTGCTCCCTTGCCTGCCAGCACCGAAAGGACCGCGCCGTGCCGACGTCCAGCGCCAGCACCACCGACGCCTCCACCAAGCCCACCGCCGGCGGCGGTGGCGTCCAGTCCCTTGAGCGCGCCTTCGATCTGCTCGAACGCATGGCCGATGCCGGTGGTGAGGTCGGCCTCAGCGAGCTCTCGGCCGCCAGCGGCCTGCCGCTGCCGACCATCCACCGCCTGATGCGCACGCTCGTCGCGTGCGGCTACGTCCGGCAGCAGCCCAATCGACGTTACTCCCTCGGACCCCGCCTCATCCGCCTCGGCGAGTCCGCGTCGCGGCTGCTGGGCACCTGGGCCCGCCCCTACCTCGCCCGTCTGGTCGAGGAGACCGGGGAGACGGCGAACATGGCCCTGCTCGACGGCGACGAGATCGTCTACGTCGCCCAGGTTCCCTCCAAGCACTCCATGCGCATGTTCACGGAGGTCGGCCGCCGGGTGCTGCCGCACTCCACCGGCGTGGGCAAGGCCCTGCTCGCGTACACCCCCGCCGACGAGGTACGTGCCCTGCTGGCCCGCACCGGGATGCCGGCCGCCACCGAGAAGACCATCACCACCCCCGAGGGCTTCCTGGACGCCCTGGAGAAGGTCCGCAAGGCGGGCTACGCGGTCGACGACAACGAGCAGGAAATAGGAGTCCGCTGCCTCGCCGTGTCGGTGCCGAACTCGCCGACCGCCGCCGCGATCTCCATCTCCGGTCCGGCGGGCCGGGTCACCGAGGCGGTGGCCGAGTCCTTCGTGCCGATCCTCCAGGGCGTCGCCGCCGAGCTGTCGGTGGCCCTGCAGAGCCAGACCCCGGCGTAGGGACGGCCCCGCGTAGATACGGCCCCGCGTAGATACGCAGGCGAGAGCCCCGGCACCCCTCCCCCTGTGGGGGGTGCCGGGGCTCTCGCGTGTGCGGGCCGGCTCAGGCCGCCGGGACGGACGCGGGCGGTTCGGCCGGCAGCGCGCCGTGGCTGAGGCGGCCGTCGGCCATCACCGCCGTACGGTCCATCCGGTCCAGGTGGGCGTGGTCGTGCGTGACCAGCACCGTGGCGGTGGAGCGCTCGCGGGTGAGGGTGACCAGCAGGTCGAGGACGGCCGCGCCCCGCTCGTGGTCCAGGGCGCTGGTGGGCTCGTCGACCAGCAGCACGGCCGGCTCGTTCATCAGGGCCCGGGCGATGTTGACGCGCTGGCGCTGGCCGCCCGACAGCTGGTGCGGGCGCTTGTCGGCCTTGTCGGCCAGGCCCACCGCGTCCAGCAGCTCCAGGGCCCGGCGGCGCAGCTGCCGGGAGGGGCGGCCGCGGAGGTGGGCCATGACCTGGAGCTGCTCGGCGGCGGTCAGCGAGGCCAGCAGGTTCGGCTGCTGGAAGACGATGCCGATCTTCTCCCGGCGCAGGGCCGACTTCTCGGCGGGGCCGAGCCGGGTGGTGTCCTGCCCCGCGACCACGACCCGCCCGGAGTCCGGGGTGACCAGGGTGGCCGCCACGGCCAGCAGGCTGGACTTCCCGGAGCCCGAGGGCCCGACGATCGCGGTCAGGGAGCCGGCCGGCACCTCCAGGGCCACCGCGTCGAGTGCGGTGAGGCGGCCGTCCCCGTCGGGGTAGGTGAGCGTGGCGTCGTGGACGAGCAGGGTCATCGGGCGCTCCCGAGGGCGGTCAGCGGGTCGACGGCGGTGATCCGCCGGATGGACAGGGCCGCGCCCAGCGCGCCGAGCACGATCATGACCGCGGCGGGGACGAGGACGGTGGCGGCGTCGAGGACGAAGGGCACGTCGCCGCCGCTGATCAGGGCGCCGATGCCGGCCGCGAGCGCCGTACCGGCTCCGGTGCCGATCGCCAGCATCACGACGGCCTGGCCGAGGGCGTCCTTCAGCAGGTACGGGGTGGAGGCGCCGAGGGCCTTCAGCACCGCGATGTCGCCGCTGCGCTGGATCGTCCAGACGGTGAAGAAGGCCCCTATGACCAGGGCGGAGATGGCGAAGAGGAAGCCGCGCATCAGCTGGAGCGAGCCGTTCTCGGCCTGGTACGACCCTATGGCGCCCAGGGCCTGGTCGACCGTACGGGACTTCGTGGCCGCGGCCCGGTCGCCGGCCGCCCAGTCCACGGCCCCGGAGCCGTCGAGGGCGATGACGGTGGCGAGGGTGTCCATGGAGGTGCCCGGGTTGCCGATGCGCTGCCAGTCGTTCAGGTCCATCCAGACCACCGGGGTGTGGCTGTAGGCGGCCGTGCCCGAGACGGCGGCGACGGTCGTCTCCAGCGTGCCGATCCTGACCTTCGCCCCGGCGGTGAGGCCGCCGAGCTCCTTGGCCGCCTTCTCGGTGAGGACGATCCGGCCCTGGGCGAGCCCCGCCCCGGCGGGTGCGAGCCCGCCGGCCGGTTCGACGCCGAAGACGGAGACGGCGGCGGTGCGCCCGCCCGAGACGGCGTTGGTGGTGCGGATGCCCAGCGGCCGGGCGCTGTCGACCCCGGGCTGCTTGCGCCAGGCCTGCCAGGCGCTGTCGGGCAGCTGGGACTGGGTGAAGGAGACCTCCTGGTCCCCGGGGGGCGCTGCGAAGGCCAGCCGCGAGGCGGGCAGCCCGGTGATGGCCGAGACGTTCTCCCGGGCCAGTCCCGCGGTCAGCCCCGACAGCAGGCCGACCAGCAGCGTGATCAGCAGAACGACCGAGCCCATGAGGGCGAAGCGGCCCTTGGCGAACCGTAGATCTCTCCATGCGACGAACATGTCCCCCACCTTGGTCTCGCACGCGGGCCCGGGGCATCGCGCCACGGTAGGGATCCTGCTATCGAAGGTGGCACCGCGACATCAAACTTTCGGTTGACCGGGGTCCCCGGCCGCCGACTTACGCTGGTCGGACGATGTCCGCTGCCCCGCCCTCCCCCACCCTGCCCGCCCGCACCCCGACCCCCGTCTCCCGCGTCCTGCGGCTGTGCCTGCACGCGCTGCTCCTCGGGCTGCTCGCGCTGGCCTCCGCCCGGGCCGTCACCGGCTCCGCGCCCCGCGCCGGGTGGGTGGTCGGCCTCTGTGTCCTGCTGGCCGCCGTCTACGCGGCCGGGGTACGGAACCACGCGGTCCGGCGCTCGCCGCGCGCCGCCGGGCTGTGGCTGGCCGGGGTGGGCGCGGTGTGGGCCGCGCTGCTCCTCGTCTCGCCCGACGGGCTGTGGATCGCCTTCCCGCTGTACTTCCTGGAGCTGCACCTGCTGCGGCTGCGCTGGGGGGTGGCGGCCGTCGCGGTGACCGCCTGCGCGGCGATCGGCGCCTTCATCGGGCACAGCGGCTCGGTGAACCCCGGCGCCTTCCTCGGGCCGCTGCTGGGCGGGGCGGTGGCCGTGGCCACGGTGCTCGGCTACCAGGCGCTGTACCGCGAGAGCGAACGCCGCCGCGAGCTGATCGAGGAGCTCATCGCCACCCGGGCCGAGCTGGCCGCCGCCGAGCGTTCCGCGGGGATCCTCGCGGAACGCGAACGGCTCGCGCGGGAGATCCACGACACCCTGGCCCAGGGCCTGTCCTCCATCCAGCTGCTGCTGCGGGCCGCCGAGCGGACGCTGCCCGAGGACGCGCCCGCCGCCGAGCACATCGCCCGGGCCCGCGGGGCCGCCCAGGAGAACCTCGCCGAGGCACGTCGCTTCGTACGGGCCCTCACTCCCCCGGACCTGGAGCACGGCTCGCTGGCCGGGGCGCTGGAGCGGCTGTGCTCGGGGGTCCCGGGGCCGCGCGTGCGCTTCTCCGTGACCGGCGCCCCCCGGGCGCTGCCCACCCCGTACGAGGTGGCGTTGCTGCGGATCGCCCAGTCGGCGCTGGCCAATGTGGTGCGGCACGCGGGGGCCGGCCGGGCGGAGATCACCCTGACCTTCATGGACAGCTCGGTCACCCTGGACGTGGTCGACGACGGCCGGGGCTTCGACCCCTCCAGCGCCCCCTCCGGCGAGGGCGGCTTCGGCCTGCCCGCGATGCGCGCGCGGGCCGAGTCGCTGGGCGGGCTGTTCACCGTCGAGTCCGACCCGGGCCAGGGCACCGCCGTGGCCGTCACCCTGCCGCTGCCCGTGGAGGCCTGACCATGACCATCCGGCTCCTGCTCGCCGACGACCACCCCGTGGTCCGCGCCGGGCTGCGCGCGGTACTGGACACCGAGCCGGACTTCACGGTGGTCGCGGAGGCGGCGACGGCGGAGCGAGCGGTGGAACTGGCCGCCTCGGAGGCGGTGGACGTCGTCCTGATGGACCTCCAGTTCGGGCCCGGGATGCACGGCTCCGCGGCCACGGCGGCGATCACGGCGCGGCCGGGCGGGCCCCGGGTGCTGGTCCTGACCACCTACGACACGGACGCCGACATCCTGGCGGCGGTGGAGGCGGGCGCCTCGGGCTACCTGCTGAAGGACGCCCCGCCGGAGGAGCTGGCGGCGGCGGTCCGCACGGCCGCGGCCGGCCAGTCGGCGCTGGCCCCGGCGGTGGCGCTGCGGCTGATGGACCGGATGCGCACCCCGGCGGAGGCGCTGACGAAGCGGGAGCTGGAGGTGCTCCAGCTGGTCGCCGACGGGCTGTCGAACCAGCAGATCTCCAAGCGGCTCTTCCTCAGCCAGGCCACGGTCAAGTCCCACCTGGTGCACGTCTACGCCAAGCTCGGCGTCGACTCCCGCACCTCCGCCGTCGCCGCGGCCGCCACCCGGCGCCTGATCCGCACGCCGTAGGGGGGTCGGGGGTTATCCCCCGGCCGGGTCCACCGGCTCGCAGGCGGGTGGCGGGGGCGCCCGGCCGGAAGTATTCGGGGCGTCGAACCTCCGTATGCGAAAGCGAGCCCCCGATGTCCGCGACGCCGAGCACGACCACGCAGCACCGCCGCCGCACCGCCCCCGCCGTGGCGGCGCCCGCCACCGTCCGTACGGCCCACACCCTGTGGCTGACCGCCGTCGCCGCCGGGGCCTTCGAGACCGTGCTCGCGGTCGGCCGGATGGCCTTCGAGGGCACGGGCTCCGCCGGGGAGATAGGGGCCGGCCTCGCCGTCCGGCTCACCGTCTTCACCCTCGCCGTGCTCTGCGCCCGGCGGATGCGCGCCGGCGCCGGGTGGGCGCGGGTCACCCTCGCGGTGGGCCTGGGCGTCCTGGGCACCGCCTCGATGGTCGTCCAGCCCCTCGGGTACCTGGTCGACGGCGGGTCGCTCGCGGACGCCGTCTCCGGGGCGGGCGCGCTCGACTGGGTCTTCGGGGCCAGCCGGGTCGTGCACGTGGCGGCCGTACTGACCGCTGTGGCCCTGATGTTCCGGCCGGCGTCGAACGCGTACTTCCGGCGGGGCCGGCAGGCCTAGTCAGGGCTGGTCGGGGCAGGGCTGGTCGGGGCTGGTCGGTCGGGCCTAGTCAGCGCTGGTCAGGCCACCCAGTACGGCCGCTCCACGCCCGGAGCCAGCGGGACGCCGTCGTGGAAGGCCGCCGCGAGACGGCGTACGCCCTCGTCGAGGCGGTCGGGGGCCAGGGTGTACGGGATGCGCAGGCGGTGTTCGAAGGTGCCCGGGTCGACGCCGAAGCGCGCCCCGCGGCCGATGTGTACCCCTGCGGCGGCCGACCGCTCGGCGAGGGCGGAGCTGACCGGTTCGCCGAGGTCCACCCAGAGGGAGAGGCCGCCCGGCGGCAGCTGCCAGGACCACTCGGGGGTGTGCCGCTGGAGCGAGCCCACCAGGGCCGCGCGCTGGGTGCGCAGCTGCGCGAGCCGGGCGGGCAGGGACCGGTCCAGGCCCTCCAGCAGCGGGAGGGACACCAGCTGGTCGAGCACGGAACCGGTCATGTCGGCGGAGACCCGTACGGCCGTCAGCTCGGCGATCAGCTTCGCGGTGGCCCGGATCCAGCCCACCCGCAGGCCGCCCCAGTGGGTCTTGCTGAGCGAGCCGATGGTGATCACGTGGTCGGCGCCCGCCCGCGGGGCGAGGGAGGCCAGGGGCGCGGGGGCGGGCACGTCCAGCGCGATGTCGGCGATGGTCTCGTCGACCACCAGCCAGGTACCGGTGGCCCGGGTCGCCGCGAGCAGCCGCAGCCGCTGTTCCCCGGGCATCAGGGCGCCCGTCGGGTTGTGGAAGTCCGGGATCACGTACGCCAGCCGGGGCACGGTCTGGCGCAGCGTGGACTCGGCGATCTCCATGTCCCAGCCGGTGTCGGAGACGGCGATGGAGCCGGTGCGCAGGCGGGCGTGGCGCAGGGCGTCGAGGGCGTTGGCGTAGGTGGGGTTCTCGGTGACGACCCGGTCGCCGGGCCGGCAGAGCAGGCTGACGACCAGGGCGAAGGCCTGCTGGGACCCGGCGGTGACCAGGATCTGCTCGGGGCGCGTGGGCAGCCCGCGCCGGGTGAAGCGGTCCGCGACGGCCGTGCGCAGGTCGGGCAGCCCGAAGGGGTGGTAGCCGGGGGTGCGGGTGAGCCCGGGCAGGCGGGGCGCGGCCCAGGCGAGGGCCTCGGCGAGGCTGCCGTCCGGGGCTCCCATCGCGGCGATGGCGAGGTCGATGCCGGGGTCCCCGTCGGCGCGGCCGCCGATTCCGCCGAGGAGCATGTGGGCGCCGACCGGGTCGTGGCCGTCGGGGAGCTCGGTCCAGGTGCCGGAGCCGCGCCGGCTGCGGACGTAGCCGCTCTCGCGGAGCAGGTCGTAGGCGCCGGTGACGGTGGCCCGGCTGGCCCCGACCGCCTCGGCGAGCTCGCGCTCGGCGGGGAGCCGGACGTGCAGGGCGATCCGGCCGTCGAGGATCAGGGTGCGCACGGCGTCGGCGAGGGCCCGGTAGCCGGGGCGGGCCAGCACCTCGGGCGGGAGCAGCGCCGCGAGCTGGCGGCTGCCGATCGTCCTGTCCGCCGTGTGGACCACTCGCCCGTTCGCCATGCCAACCTCCCCCGATTGGCTCTGCCAGCCAGGCCAATCCAGGTCCAGACTCGCGGTATTGGCCCCCGATTGGCAAGGAGAACTCCGCAATGCCGCACGATGTGTTCACCGACCGTGACGAACGAGCCCTGCTGGCCGCCGCCGAGAACCGGATCTCCGAGCCGCTGCGGATCGGGGCCGCGCTGGCCTCCGTACGGCGCGTCCTGGCGGGACTCACACCCGTTCGGGTGAAGGAGCGGCGAGAATCGCTGACATGTCAGCAGTCGAACACTCCCCCGACCAGTCCGTTGCCCCTGTGACGGCCGGGGAGCCGCCGGTCATCGCCGGTCTGCTCCTGGCCGCCGGCGGCGGCCGGCGGCTCGGCGGGCGCCCCAAGGCCCTGCTCCCCTACCGCGGGCGCCCGCTCGTCGAGAACGCCGTGCGCGTGCTGCGCGAGGCCGGCTGCGGCCCGGTGCACGTGGTGCTGGGCGCCTCGGCCGCCGAGGTCCGCGAACGCGCCGACCTGGCGGGCTGCGTGGTCGTGGACAACCCGGACTGGGCCGAGGGCATGGGCTCCTCCCTGCGGGTCGGCCTCGCATCCCTGGCCGGTACGGGGGCCCGCGCGGCCCTGGTGTCCCTGGTGGACCAGCCGGGCATCGGGCCCGCGGCGGTGGCCCGGGTGCGGGAGGCCTACCGGTCCCCGTCCAGCCTGGTGGCGGCGGCCTACGACGGGGAGCGCGGGCATCCCGTGCTCTTCGGGGCGGACCGCTGGGCGGACATCACGGCCACCGCGACCGGGGACCAGGGTGCGCGCGTCCACCTGAAGAACCACGCGGCGGAGGTCATGCTGGTGGAGTGCGGGGACGTCGCGGCCGCCTTCGACATCGACACCCCGCCCGACCTGGCCCGTCTGGACTGAGCGGGGCGTGACCGTCATGGCACTGAGGGCCACCGGTAAGCGGAATCTGTCGACTCAGAGAATCTCGATATCAACAAACCATTGAACTTCCACCATGAGGAAATTACTATCCACTGGTCAGAAGCGCCCTGAACCCCCAGACGGCGCCCGCGACCGTTACACGGAACTCTCCACACCCGGCGGCACTGCGTGCCGTCCCGCGCGAGCATTCCCCGCGGCCGCAAGGCACCGCCGCTGAAGGAGTGACAGATATGTCCGCACCAGCGCCGTCCCCGCTGGCCATCGTCGACGCCGAGCCCCTGCCCCGGCAGGACGAAGTCCTCACCGAAGCGGCCCTCGCCTTCGTGGCCGAGCTCCACCGGCGGTTCGCCCCCCGCCGCGCCGAGCTCCTCGCCCGTCGCGGCGAGCGGCGCGCCGAGATCGCCCGCACCTCCACGCTCGACTTCCTCCCGGACACCGCACAGGTCCGCGAGGGCGACTGGAAGGTCGCGCCGGCCCCGGCCGCCCTGAACGACCGCCGCGTGGAGATCACCGGTCCGACGGACCGCAAGATGACCATCAACGCCCTCAACTCGGGCGCCAAGGTCTGGCTCGCCGACTTCGAGGACGCCTCGGCTCCCACCTGGGAGAACGTTGTCCTCGGCCAGCTCAACCTCATCGACGCCTACGAGCGCCGCATCGACTTCACCGACGCGCGCACCGGCAAGGCGTACGCCCTCAAGTCCGCCGACCAGCTCGCCACCGTGGTCATGCGGCCGCGCGGCTGGCACCTGGAGGAGCGCCACCTGCGCTTCGAGGGCGGCCCGGCCTCCGGCTCCCTCGTGGACTTCGGCCTGTACTTCTTCCACAACGCCCAGCGCCTGATCGACCTCGGCAAGGGCCCCTACTTCTACCTCCCGAAGACGGAGTCGCACCTGGAGGCCCGCCTCTGGAACGACATCTTCGTCTTCGCCCAGGACTACGTCGGCATCCCGCAGGGAACCGTCCGCGCGACCGTCCTCATCGAGACCATCACCGCGGCCTACGAGATGGAAGAGATCCTCTTCGAGCTCAAGGACCACGCGGCGGGCCTGAACGCGGGCCGCTGGGACTACCTGTTCTCCATCGTCAAGAACTTCCGGGACGGCGGCGAGAAGTTCGTCCTGCCGGACCGCAACGCGGTGACGATGACGGCCCCCTTCATGCGCGCCTACACCGAACTGCTCGTCCGCACCTGTCACAAGCGCGGCGCGCACGCCATCGGCGGCATGGCGGCCTTCATCCCGTCCCGCAAGGACGCCGAGGCCAACCGGATCGCCTTCGAGAAGGTCAAGGCCGACAAGGACCGCGAGGCGAACGACGGCTTCGACGGCTCCTGGGTCGCCCACCCGGACCTGGTCCCGATCGCCATGGCCTCCTTCGACGCGGTGCTCGGCGAGAAGCCGAACCAGAAGGACCGCCTGCGCGAGGACGTCTCGGTGGCCCCCGGCGACCTGATCGCGATCGACTCGCTGGACGCCAAGCCCACCTACGAGGGCCTGCGCAACGCGGTCCAGGTCGGCACCCGCTACATCGAGGCCTGGCTGCGGGGCCTGGGCGCCGTCGGCATCTTCGGCCTCATGGAGGACGCCGCCACCGCCGAGATCTCGCGCTCCCAGATCTGGCAGTGGATCAACGCCGGAGTCGTCTTCGAGAACGGCGAGCTGGCCACCGCCGAACTGACCCGCAAGATCGCCGCCGAGGAGCTCGAGGCGATCCGCACCGAGGTCGGCGACGAGGCCTTCGCGGCCGGAAAGTGGCAGCAGGCCCACGACCTCCTCCTCCAGGTCTCCCTGGACGCCGACTACGCGGACTTCCTCACCCTCCCCGCGTACGACCAGCTGGTCGGCTGACCACTGCTTTTCGGCCAGACCCGATCCTTCGGCTGAATCGCACAGCAGTCGAGCACGCCTCCGCCCCCCGCGCCTCCCAAGGCGCCGGGGGCGGAGGCGTTTTCGCGCCAGAGTGTGCGCGAATGCGAAAGGCCACGGCGGCCTCCGGTCGCGCCACCGTGCACTGACCGGGCCTCCGCGCCCGACCGACCGGTCGGACGTTACTGCATCGTAACGTGACTGTACCTAGCGGTAACAAGTGGGCGCGTGCCACCTTTCCGATGCCACCGGCGCCGGCGGTACCCCCACTTTCCAAGCCACGCACCGAAGTTGTTGGCGACTTCGGCGTGGCCGACCGCAGGAGTTCCGCAGTGAACGGATTCCGAAAGGCCGGCAAGGACCGGGCCGCCCGCAGTCGTGTGCGACGACTGGCCGGCGCCGGTATGGCGCTGCCGCTCGCCGTCAGCGCGCTGCTCGTCGGCGGGGCCGGGCCGTCGGCGGCCAGCCCCGGGACGGGGCCCACCGCCGTCGTGTCCATGGGCGACAGCTACATCTCCGGCGAGGCCGGACGCTGGAAGGGCAACAGCCTGACCAACAGCGGGAACAGGAACGGCACCGACCGGGCGTGGGTCAGTGGCAGTTCCTACGATCCCGCCAAGGTCTACGCCGCCACCGCGGGCGGCTGCCACCGCTCGGACTCGGCCGAGGTGCTGAGCGCCGGCGCCATCGCCGAGACGGCCGTCAACCTGGCCTGTTCCGGGGCGACTTCGCAGAACGTCTTCCGCGCCTCCAACGGCGGCGTGGCCTTCAAGGGCGAAGCACCGCAGGCCGACCAGCTCGCGGCGGTGGCCGCGAGCCGCAACGTGAAGGTCATCGCGCTGTCCGTCGGCGGGAACGACCTCGGCTTCGCCGACATCATCAAGGACTGCGCGCTCGACTTCGTGCTCTGGAACTCCTACTGCTACGACGACCAGCAGGCGGGGGTCGACCAGAAGATCGACGCGGTGATGGCCGACGTCGGGAAGTCGGTCGACGAGATCCGGGCCGTGATGCGCCAGGCCGGCTACACCGACTCCTCGTACCGGATCGTGCTGCAGTCGTACCCGTCGCCGATCCCGCGGGGCGCCGAGAACCGGTACACCCAGAGCGACTGGAGCCGGCTGAACACCGGCGGCTGCCCCTTCTGGAACCGGGACTCGGACTGGGCCCGGGACTCGCTGGTGCCGCAGATCGCGAACCGCATCAAGGGGGTCGCCGCGGCCAAGGGCGTGCAGTTCCTGGACCTGCGCGACATGCTCCAGGGGCGCGAGGTGTGCGCGAAGGCCAGCAAGCAGGTCAGCTCCACCGTCCCCGCCTCCGCGAAGACGAGCGAATGGGCGCGCTGGATCGACAACAACGAGTCGCAGGGCCTGATCCAGGAGTCCATGCACCCGAACTACTTCGGGCAGCTGGCCCTCGGGCGCTGCCTGGCCCTGGCCGTGGCCCAGCCCGCGGACTCCGGCTCCACCTGCAAGAACACCGCCGGCTCCGACCAGACCGGCATGTACCTGACGCCCACCTCGTAGTAACGCCTCCGAATTCGGAGGAGGACGGCGGGGCGGGCTGCCATGGTCAGGTCCATGGCAGCCCGCCCCTGCGGCTACGCCGCGCGGTGGGGGTCCGGGAGGGTCTCCAGGGCCGTGGTGAAGGCCGCGCGGCAGCGCAGCCAGTCCGGGTCCGGGGACGGGGAGTGCAGCGCGAGGAGCTTGGGGAGGAGGTCCGCCGAGAAGGCGCGGGCCGCCTCGGCCGGGAGGAGGGACGGGAGGTTGTCGATGGCGATCACGTCCAGCGGCGGGCTTCCGCCGCGCAGGCGCCGGGCGGGGGCCGTCCAGTCGGTGAGGCGGTCGTAGACGGGGAGCAGGTGCAGCTCGGATCCCGTGTCACAGGTGATGTCGGCGATCACCGAGAGCCTTCGGGGGACGCCGCCTCGACCGGCCGGGGCCAGGTCGGCCGGGGTCAGGAAGGGCGGCAGGGGGCGGGTGGTGAGCACCGCGTTGACCAGGATGTCGTGGCCGAGCAGCGCGGCCCGGTCCAGGCTGCGGGTCGCGGTGCGGTCCCAGCGGGTGACCGGGATCCCGGCGGTGGTGAGGGCGTCGCAGGCGCCGCGTCCGCTGCGCCCGCCCGCGCCGATGACCAGCGCCCGTAAGCCGTCGGGGGCCTGGGCGCGCAGGCGGGCGTCCAGTTCCGGCCGGGGCAGCGGGACGAGCGGGGCCGTCAGGGCGCCGCGGGCGTGCAGCGCGGCCAGGGCCGCGCCCGCGTACCCCGCCCAGTAGCCGAAGGCTGCCACCCTGCGGCCCTGCGCGTCGGCGAGGTACTCCAGGTCGAGCAGGGTCCCGCCGCCCGCCGCGAACCGCCGCAGCAGCTCGGGGGCCTGCGCCTGGCCCTTGTAGGCGTGCCCGAAGTAGACGTGCCGGTGGTGCAAACGCTCGGGCATCGGCGGGAGTTCCTTCAGGCCGAGGACGTACGCCGATCCGGGCGCGGTCCGCGCCCAGGACCCGGCCGGCGCGGTGAGGCAGCCCGCGGCCTCGTACGCGTCGAGCGGGAAGACCCGGTGGCCGGAGTCCTCCACGGTGATCCGTACGCCCTGCCGGACGAGCCGCCCGGCGTCGTCGGGGGTCAGCGGTGCGCGCCGTTCGGTGGGCCGGGTCTCGCTGCGCATCCACAGCTGCGGGGATTCGGACATCGCCGTACCACCTGTCTGGTCAGAGGGGTGGAGCGAGCGCGCTCATGCGATGTCTTTCCGCGTCCTTGACGCCCTACGCCGGATCGGCGCGGGAACTCCGGGCCCGCGGGCACCTCGCGCCCCAGCCGGTGACCTGCGGCTCAGAGCTCCGGCAGGAGTTGCCTCAGCGTGCTCCGGGAGCCCTGCCCGTGGGCCGCCCGGAAGGCCTCCGGGGCCATCCGGACGCGCAGGATCCGCTCGGCGCGCGGGACGCAGGCGCCGGCCGGGCGGTTGCGGGAGACCGCGCCGAGCAGCCGCGCGGACTCCTCGTAGTGGCCCAGGTCCGCCTCCAGCTCGGCCAGCAGTTCCGCCGACAGGGCCTGCCCCAGCCGGTCCCCGAGGGCCAGCTGGATCTCCAGGGCGCGCACCAGCCGGGTCCGGGCCAGCGCGGGGCGCCCCTCGCGGCGCTGCACCATGGCGTGGGCGTAGCCGGACCAGGACTGCGCCCACAGGTCGGCGGGACCGCCCGGCCGGCCGTCCTCGAGGGGGACGGACGCCGGGTCGGTGTGCGCGAGCGCCATGGTGAGGGCGGCCTCCAGCGCCTCCCGCCCCGGGCCGAACTCCGGCTCCTGCGGGAGCTGCCCGAGCGCGTCCCGGTACTCGTCGGCTGCCTCGGCGGGCCGGTCCTTCCACAGGGCCACGGTGCCCCGGACGTACGCGAGGTAGGCCAGCGTGGTGTCCTCCCCCTCCTGTACGGCCGCGCTCCAGGCCTCCACCAGCAGCGGATCGGCGGCCTCCGCCCGGCCGAAGGCGGCCACCAGCCAGGCCGCCAGCCACAGCGCGCGGGCCGGGCGCGGCGCCGGGTGCAGGGCCAGGGCCCGCTCCAGGTGCCGGCGCCCCTCCTCCTCCAGGCCGCAGGCCGACCAGAGGAACCACAGCGACACGGCGATCTCCAGGGCGGCCGCCGGCCCGGAGGCGGACAGCGGGTTCATCGCCTGGCGCAGCTCGGGCAGCTCCCGTACGGCCAGTGCGCGCGCCTGCGGCTGCGCCCCCGACCGCCACAGCCAGGCGGCCCGTTCGGCGGTGGTCCGGCACCGCTCCTGGTGGCGCAGGGCGACCCGCGCCCCGTCGCCGCCGGGTGCGTGCGCGAGCCGCCGGGCCTCGTAGGCGCGTACGGACACGGGCAGCCGGTAGCGGCCGGGCTGCCCGGGCTCCGCCAGCAGGGCGGGGGCGAGCCGCCGCAGGGCCCGCGCGGCGGCCTCCGGGGCGAGTTCGCCGAAGCCGCACACCTGCGCGACGGCGGACTCGTCGAAGGAGCCCGCGAAGACGGACAGCCGCTCCCACAGCAGCCGTTCCTCGGGGGAGGCCAGCCGGTGCGCGCGCAGGACGTCGGCCCCGCCGGCCCGGCCCGCGCCGCCCGCGAAGAAGCCGAGCGGGTCGGCGGTCAGCCGGCGCAGGGCCTCGGCGGGGGCGTAGCGGTGGGCGCGCGCGGCGGCCAGCTCCAGGGCCCCGGGGATCCCGTCGAGGGCCCGGCACAGGGCGGCTACGGCCCCGGCGTTGCGGTCGGTGAGCTCGAAGAAGGGGTCGGCCCCCCGCGCCCGCTCCTCGTAGAGCCGTACGGCGGCGTACCCGGCGACCTCGGCGACCGGATGCCGACTGGCCGGATCCTGCGGTTCCGGCGGCACGGAGAGCGGTCCCACCGGGAGCGGCACCTCCCCGTGGAACCCGAGGATCCGCTGCGAGGTGGCCAGAATTCGCACCCGGGGCAATCGCGCCAGCAGCTCCTCCACCAGATCCCCGCCGTGCTCGCCCAGCTGCTCGCAGCCGTCGAGCACCAGCAGAGCCTCACGGCCCGCGAGCCGCCGGCGCAGCTCTTGCCCGCGCACGCCCCCGAGGGGCCGCGGCACACCGGCCAGAGCCACCCACACCACGTCGGCGCCCTGGCTGCGGCGGAGGGCGCGGACGGTCCGAACGGCCAGCCGGGTCTTGCCTATTCCGGCTGGTCCGACCAGGTTGACCAGGCGTTCCGTGCCGAGCAGGGCAGCGGTGCGCGCCAGCTCGCGCTCCCGTCCCAGGAAGCTGGACAGTTCGGCCGGCACCGCGTGGCGCAGGCTTGAGCCGGGGTCCCCCACACGTCCTCCCGATGCTTTCCTCGAGGCGCGCTCGACCGCCGGATGCCGTGGTCGTGCGTACGAGGAGAGATGATCAGCCGAAAGTCAGGTTGACCGGCCGGTGGCCGGGAGAACCACCAGGGGAAGGTATGAACTCGGCCATTTCCGCCATCGACGACACCGACCGGGCGCTCGTGCACGCACTCCAGCTCGCTCCGCGCGCCAGCTGGGAGCGCCTGGCGCAGGTGCTCGGGGCGCGTCCCGAGACCCTCGCCCGCCGCTGGGAGCGGCTGACCGGCGCCGGGGAGGCCTGGATCACGGGTCTCGGGCTGCGTACGGGCACCCAGGCGCCCTGTATGGCGTGGGTCGAGGTGATGTGCGCCGCGGGCACCCCGCCGACCGTGGGCGCGGCCCTGACCGCCGATCCGCACACCATGGGCGTCGAGCACACCACCGGCGGGCGCGACCTGCTGACCTTCGTCGCCGTGCCGGATCTGCACACGCTCTACCGGTACCTGTCCTTCCGGGTGCAGCGGATCCCGGGCGTGGTCGGTACCCGCTCCTCGATCGTCACGGCGGTGCACGCCGCCCCCGACCGCTGGCGCCTGGACCAGCTGACGCCCGCGCAGACCGACCAGCTGACCGGGCGCAACCGCCGCAACGGCGCCTCGGCCGCGCAGTCGCCCCGGCCGGTCGCGGCGATGGCGCAGGAGGACCGGCCGCTGACCCTGGCGCTGGCCTCGGACGCGCGGCGCAGCGTGGCCTCGCTGGCCCGGGAGTCGGGGATGAGCGAGTCGACCGTACGGCGCCGCCTGGGCCGGCTGGAGGCGGGCCAGAGCCTGCGCTACAGCTGCGCGCTGGCCTCGGGGCTGACCGGCTGGCCGGTGTCGGCGACGGTGTGGGCGGAGGTGCCCGAGCACGAGGTGGCCGACTGCGCGGCGGTGGCCGCGGGGCTGCGCGAGACCCGGACCTGCATGTCCGTCAGCGGCCCCTGGAACTTCATGATCGGTGCCCGGCTGCGCACCATCGAGGAACTGTCCCGGTACACCGCCGACCTGACGCGCAGACTGCCGAACATGCGCGTCACCGACACCATGGTGGCCCTGCACGTCCGCAAGTCGGAGGCGCAGGAACTGGACCAGGCGGGGCGGCGGATACGGACGGTCCGGCCGGACATCTGGACGGACGCGGCGCCGGGGTCCCGGGACGAGACCCCGCCGCACGGGACGGTCCTGCCGCCGCGCGGGGGCGCGTGAGCACGACGGGAACCGCGTGACCACTCCCGGAGCCGCGTGAGCACGACGCGCGCGGCGGCCCGTACGCCACGCCCGCAGTGGGTGACGTACGCGCCGCCGCGCGCCGCGGCTGCGGCACCCGCCCCGGGTCGGCGGGGAGGGTGCCGGGCTCAGTGGACGAAGGCCGGTTCCGCCGGGGCCTGCGCCGCGTTCCTCTTGGTTCCGAGGTGGTTGAAGGCCAGGTTGAGCAGGATCGCCACCACGCAGCCGGTGCTGATGCCGGAGTCGAGGACGACCAGCAGGTCCTTCGGGAAGGCGTGGTAGAAGTCCGGGGCCGCGATCGGGATCAGGCCGATGCCCACCGAGGCGGCGACGATCAGGGCGTTCTCGCCCTTCTCCATGGCCGCGCCCGCCAGGGTCTGGATGCCGCTGGCCGCGACCGAGCCGAAGAGGACGACGCCGGCGCCGCCGAGGACGGGCAGCGGGACGACCCCGATCACGGAGGCCGCCATCGGGCACAGCCCCAGCAGGATCAGGATGCCTCCGCCGGCGGCGACCACGAAGCGGCTGCGCACCTTGGTCATCGCGACGAGTCCGATGTTCTGGGCGAAGGCGCTGCACATGAAGCCGTTGAACAGCGGGCTGAGCGCGCTGCCGAGGGTGTCCGCGCGCAGGCCGCCCTCGATGGTCTTCGCGTCCGCCGGCCGGCCGACGATCTTGCCGAGGGCCAGGATGTCGGCGGTGGACTCGGTCATGCAGACCAGCATGACGATGCACATCGAGACGATGGCGGCGACCTGGAACTGCGGGGCGCCGAAGTGGAAGGGGGTCGGGAAGCCGACCACCGAGGCGTTCTTGACGGCGTCGAAGCCGGTCATCCCCAGCGGGATGGCGATCAGGGTGCCCGCGACCAGGCCGAGCAGGATGGATATCTGCTGGAGGAAGCCGCGCAGGAACTTGCGCATCACCAGGACGATCGCCAGCGTGAGGGCGGCCATGCCGATGTTCTTCATCGAGCCGTAGTCGGCGGCGGTACTGTTCCCGCCCTGCGACCAGTTGAAGGCCACCGGGAGCAGTGAGACGCCGATCAGGGTGATGACGGTGCCGGTGACGACGGGCGGGAAGAAGCGGACGAGCTTCCCGAAGTAGGGGGCGGCGAGGAAGCCGACGAGTCCGGCGACGATGATCGCGCCGAAGATGATCGGGATGGCATTGTCCCCCTCCCCCTTGCCGATGGCGATCATCGGGGTCACACCGGCGAAGGAGACGCCGTTGACGAAGGGGAGTTTGGCGCCGATCTTCCAGAAGCCGAGGGTCTGGAGGAGGGTGGCGAGCCCTGCGGTGAAGAGCGAGGCGCCCATCAGGAAGGCGGTCTCGGTGGCGGAGAGGCCGACCGCCGGGCCGACGATCATGGGCGGGGCCACGACACCCGCGTACATGGCGGCGACGTGCTGGAGGCCGCTGGTGAACATCTTCAGCGGAGGCAAGGTCTCGTCGACCGGGTGCTTCTCCTCCGGTACTGCGACTGCATCTTTGCGAAACCTGGGCGCTCTGGCCACGGCTTCCTCCGGTCGGTTAGACACGTCGGCAGGGACGTGGGTGTCAGGGAGGTGGTGCGAAAGCGGTGCTAGTCGAGCCTGTATGGAGTTGTGGGTGGTGCTCCTTCTTGCCCCAAGGGGTGCGGAAACGATTCGCCCAAAACCGGTTCCACGTGGTGGCGCCAGCCGTGCCGAACCGTGTCGAAGGCTGGGGGTGCCGTGGCAGTGGCGCGAGAAGCGCGCTGTGCTGCGGTGTGGTTGTCACGAGTCACCGCCCCGGGGGCGCCGTCGGATCTCTCCTCGGGCGCTTCCCGGGAACGGCTGCCGCGGACCCCGCTCGGGTCCGCGGCCGCCGGCCGGGGGCCGTCCCCCCCGGCCGGACTCCGTGGGGATCAGGCCTGGGCGGAGATCCGCGCCAGGCGCTGGGCCTCTTCCCGCGTGGACACGGCGATCGCGTCCTCGTCGGCGAAGAGCAGCCGGTTGTTCTCGACGATCTGCTTGCCGTTGACGAACGAGGCCGTCACCGGGGCCGCCGCGCCGAAGACCAGGGCGGTGACCGGGTCGGCGATCGAGGAGTGCAGGAAGGTGCTGATGTTCCACAGCACCAGGTCGGCGCACTTGCCGGCCTCGAGCGAGCCGATGTTGTCGGCGCGGCCGAGGACCTGGGCGCCGCCGTAGGTGCCGAGGCGCAGGGCCTGGCGCGCGTTCAGGGCGCGCTCGCGGTGGACCGGGTTCAGACGGTTGATCAGCAGCGCGTTGCGCAGCTCGGTGTGCAGCTCACCGGACTCGTTGGAGGCGGTGCCGTCCACGCCGAGGCCGACCGGGACGCCGGCGGCCAGCATGTCCGGGACGCGGGCGATGCCGGCGGCCAGACGGGCGTTGGAGGACGGGCAGTGCGCGACACCGGTCTTGGTGCGGGCGAACGCGGCGATGTCCGAGTCGTTCATGTGGACGCTGTGCGCCATCCACACGTCCTCGCCGAGCCAGCCGGTCGACTCGAAGTAGTCGGTCGGGCCCATGCCGAAGAGCTCGTGGCAGAACTTCTCTTCCTCGACGGTCTCGCTGCCGTGCGTGTGCATGCGCACACCCAGGCGGCGGGCCAGCTCGGCGCCCTGCTTCAGCAGCTCGGTGGAGACCGAGAAGGGGGAGCACGGGGCGACGGCGACCTGGGTCATCGCGTCGAAGGAGGCGTCGTGGTACTTCTTCACGGTCGCCTCGGTGTCGGCGAGCGCACCCTCGAGGGTCTCGACCGCGTGGTCCGGCGGCAGGCCGCCGTCCTTCTCGCTGCGGTCCATGGAACCGCGGGCGAGGGTGAAGCGGACGCCCATCTCGGAGGCGGCACGGATGATCGAGCCGGAGAGGTCGCCGGAACCCTTGGGGTACACGTAGTGGTGGTCCATCGCGGTGGTGACACCGCCACGGGCCATCGCGGCGAGGGAGCCCTGCGCGGCCGTGTACGTCATCTGCTCGTCGATGCGCGCCCACGTCGGGTACAGCGCGACGAGCCAGTTGAAGAGGTTGTGGTCGGTGGCCAGGCCACGCGTGATCCACTGGTAGAAGTGGTGGTGCGTGTTGACCAGGCCGGGAGTCACGAGGTGCCCGGTGCCGTCGATGCGGCGGACGACGTTGTCGAGGTTCTCGGGGGCCTTGCCCGCGCCGATGGACTCGATCCTGTTGCCGGCGATGACGATGTGACCCGAGGCGTACTCGGTGTCGTTCGCGTCGACGGTCGCAATCGCACAGTTCTCGATGACGATGCGCTCTACGGCGCTGCCAAGGTCTGCCGATGCTGCCATGGGACTTCCTCGTGCTTTCAGTGGCGGTGCGGGCACGGCAAAACCCAGGGGATTTGAGTGCCGGAGCCGGGGGCCTTGACAGCTGACAGTACTGCCGCCCCGTGCGTTGCGTCCGGGTGCCGATTCAGGAAGTTGAGAGCGTGTCGCCCGTCCCGGGGCCACTGCGGAGCCCCGGGACGCGCGCCCGCGCTTAGAGGTTGGTCATGTCCACGGGGATACGGGCGTCAACGCCGTCGCGGAGGACCGTCGCCTCGATCAGACCGTACGGGCGGTCCGCGGCGAAGTAGACCTCGTTGTCGTTCTTGAGACCGAAGGGCTCGAGGTCGACGAGGAAGTGGTGCTTGTTCGGGAGCGAGAAGCGGACCTCGTCGATCTCCGAACGGTGGTTGATGATGCGCGAACCCATCTGGTACAGGGTCTGCTGGAGCGAGAGGGAGTAGGTCTCCGCGAAGGCCTGGAGCATGTGCTTCCGGGTCTCGGCGTAGGACTTCTCCCAGTTGGGCATCCGCTGGTCGTCGTCCGACCAGCTGAAGCGCCAACGGGCCGACACCTGGGTGGCGAGGATGCGGTCGTACGCTTCCTTCAGGGTCGTGTACTTGTCCTTCACGTAACCCCAGAACTCGGAGTTCGTGGAGTTCATGACGACGAGGTCCTTGAGGCCGGAGATGACCTCCCAGTTCTTGCCGTCGTACGTGATCTGGGTGACCCGGGTCTCGCCGCCGTTGCGGACGAACGAGTGGTTCACCTCGTCGGAGCCGATGAACTTGGAGTTGGCGTCCGAGGTGGCGATCCGGGACCAGGAGTACTCCTCGATCCGGATGCGCGCCTTCTGGATCGGCTCCTGGCTGTTGACGAACCAGCGCGCGAGGTGGATGCCGAACTGCTCGGCGGACTCGATGCCGTACTCCTTGGCGAACGCGTACACCGTGTTCTTGGTGGTGTCCGTCGGCAGGACGTTGGCGTTCGAGCCGGAGTAGTGGACGTCGTCCATGTCGCCGGAGAGGGCGACCGAGACGTTCAGGTCCTTGATGTGGTGGGTGTCGCCGTCCCGCGTGATCTTGACTACGCGGTTCTCTGCTTTGCCGTACTGGTTCTGGCCCAGAATGGTGGCCATGCTAGCTCCCTCGGTAAACGGAGTAGCCGAACGGGTTGAGCAGCAGCGGTACGTGGTAGTGCTCGCCCGGGTTCACCGCGAAGGTGATGGTGACCTCGGGGAAGAACGCACCGCTGTCCCTTACGCGGGGGGCGTCCTGCTGTGCCTCGGCGGCTTGCTTCACTGTGTTGATTTGACGCGTGAAGTACGTCTCGGTCTCGAAGTCGAGACGCACGTGTGTGGTGCCCTCCGGCAGCGCCGGCAGGTCCTTGCAGCGCCCGTCGGCGTCGGTGGCGCTGCCGCCCAGGGCCGCCCACTCGCCGTCGAGGCCCGCGCGGGCCGACAGGGAGATGGCGACGCCCTCGGCGGGGCGGCCGATGCTGGTGTCCAGGATGTGCGTGGACACCGACGCGGTGGTCTCGGTGCTCATGCGGTCACGCTCCTTCTTCGAGTTCGACGAGGCGGGTCAGACGGATCCGGTTGATCTTCACGAGCTCGCCGCGAGCGATCTCTCGCTCCTGCTCCGGCGAGTTCTCGATCCGGACCTTGACCGCGTCCCGCATGAACTCACCGGTCGCACCGGTGGCGCAGATGAGGAAGACGTGGCCGAACTTCTCCTGGTACGCCAGGTTCAGTTCGAGGAGCTCGTTCTTGAGCTCCTCCGAGGCACCGGCCATGCCACGCTGCTCGCGGGCGGAGGTCGGGTCTCCCGGCTTCGGCCGGCCGATCGGCGCGTGGCCTCCCATCGCCTCGCCCAGGTCCTCCGCGGTGAGTTCCGCCATGGCGGACTCGTTGGCGGCGAACAGGGACTCGACGGTGTCGAAGGGGCGCTGGGCGAGCAGCTTGCTCCCCCACGCCGAACTGGCGCACACCTCGTGCAGCTCGGCCGTGGCCGCGCTGTCGTCCAAGGCGTTGAACCGGGTGAGACCCGGGGTCGGACTCGAAGTCACGGTAGGCCTCCGTGGCCTGTTGTTGCTTTGACGGGCTGCGCATAGCTAACGCCCTCGACAACACGGCGTCAACACTTTGTTGAAACTTCCCGTACACAAAAGCCGCCGCCCGGGTGAATTGGGCGGCGGCTCGTCACCATGGGTGAATTGACCCTCACTCTTGGCTGTCCTGCTTGGCCGGCTTGTTCGGCTTGGTCGAAGCGCCGGCCTCTCGGTTCAGGTAGTTGTAAACGGTGAAGCGGCTCACGCCCAGGGCCCCCGCGACCGTTTCCACGCCGTGCCGTACGGAGAAAGCGCCCCGCGCCTCCAGTATGCGTACCACGTCCTGCTTGGATTTCCGGTCGAGCTGGGCCAGGGGCATGCCGTGTCGGCGCTCCAGCGCCGCCAGGATGTGGTCCAGGGAGTCGGAGAGCTGGGGCAGGCGTACGGCCAGCAGGTCCTGACCCTCCCAGGTGAGCACGACGTCGTCGGGCTGCGCCAGGGCGGGATCCATCAGCTCGCCACCCATCGCGTCGACCAGCGGCTTGACCGCGGTGACGAAGGGGTGGTCGCGGGGCTCGGTCATTCGGTGCCCTCCCCGATCACATTGACCTGGAGCGAGACACGCGTCGCCCCGGCCTCCAGCGAGTCGCGCAGCAGCGCGGCCACGGCGGTCAGCACCCGGTCCGACTCGCCCTCGGCGGTGTTGCCGAACGGGCCGACGTCCACCGCGTCCAGCTGCGCCTTCTGGATGACCTCGCGGGCGGCCACGGCGTGGGCGGGGGCCTCTTCGAGGTCGAAGGGCTCGGTCGTGAACTCAACTCTCAATCGCACGTCGCCAAGCTACCCGGCGGTCGGTGATTTTCGGCAGTCCGCACTTGACAGCCGCGCGAACCTCCATGCAGTCTTCCATCAAGCAGAAAATAACTTCCGCAATACGGAAGGAGCGCACACCCCTCATGGGATACTCGGACCAGCGCTTCGATGTGAACCTCTCGATCCTCTTCACGGAACTCCCGCTTCTGGAGCGTCCCGCGGCTGCCGCCGCGGCGGGCTTCACGGCGGTCGAGCTGTGGTGGCCCTGGATCGAAACCCCCACCCCCGCTCAGGATGAGCTCGACGCCCTCAAGAAGGCTCTTGAGGACGCCGGCACTCAGCTGGTGGGCCTGAACTTCTACGCCGGCCAGCTGCCGGGCCCGGACCGCGGTGCGGTGTCGGTTCCCGGTGAGGAGTCGGACCGCTTCCGCGCCAACATCAACGTGGCCGCGGACTTCGCGGCCTCGGTCGGCTGCAAGGCGCTCAACGCCCTGTACGGCAACCGCGTCGAAGGCGTGGACCCGGCCGTCCAGGACGAGCTGGCCCTGGAGAACCTGGTCGTCGCGGCCCAGGCCGCGGACCGGG
The DNA here is from genome assembly GCF_026343185.1 of Streptomyces sp. NBC_00091. GTDB lineage: Bacteria > Actinomycetota > Actinomycetes > Streptomycetales > Streptomycetaceae > Streptomyces. Next base: position 184,158 of record NZ_JAPEMA010000001.1, read on the forward strand.
TGGGTGCGATCCTCCTGATCGAGACCCTCAACAAGCCCGAGTCGCCGCTCTACCCCCTGGTGAGCGCCCCGGCCGGCATCGAGGTAGTGGACAAGGTCAACGAGGCCACCGGCCTCGGGAACGCCAAGTTCCTGCTCGACCTGTACCACCTGGCGATGAACGATGAGGACCTCTCCGAGGTCATCGAAAAGTACGCCGCCAAGACCGGCCACGTCCAGATCGCGGACAAGCCGGGACGCGGTGCCCCCGGCACCGGCGAGCTGCCTCTCGAGGCGCTCCTGGACCAGCTGAAGAAGGCCGGATACGAGGGCTGGGTCGGCCTCGAGTACAAGGCGGCCGACGCCGCCGCGTCCTTCGCATGGCTGCCTGCCGAGGCCCGCGCCGCCAAGTAGGCGGACAAAGTCCAGGCGATCAGCCAGGCACCTCACGCACTTTTCGTACAAAGCATTAAGAGAAGGACCTCATCATGAGCAACCCCGCTGCGCTCCCGTCGATTGCCTGGATCGGGCTCGGAATCATGGGCTCCCCCATGTCCGAGAACCTGCTGAAGGCCGGCTACTCGGTCACCGGCTTCACCCTGGAGCAGGACAAGCTGGAGCGCCTGGCCGCCGCCGGCGGTACCTCGGCCGGCTCGATCGCCGAGGCCGTCAAGGACGCCGACGTCATCATCACGATGGTGCCCGCCTCCCCGCAGGTCGAGGCCATCAACTACGGCCCCGCCGGCATCCTGGAGAACGCCAAGTCGGGCGCGCTGATCATCGACATGTCGTCGATCACCCCGCAGACCTCGGTCGACCTCGCGAAGAACGCCGCCGAGAAGGGCATCCGCGTCATCGACGCCCCGGTGTCCGGCGGCGAGGCCGGCGCCATCGAGGCCGTCCTGTCGATCATGGTGGGTGGCGAGCAGGCCGACTTCGACGAGGCCCTGCCGATCCTCGAGACCCTCGGCAAGGTCATCGTCCTGTGCGGTCCGCACGGCTCCGGCCAGACGGTGAAGGCCGCCAACCAGCTCATCGTCGCGGTGAACATCCAGGCGTGCGCCGAGGCCGTCGTCTTCCTCGAGAAGTCGGGCGTGAACCTCGAGGCCGCTCTGGACGTCCTCAACGGCGGTCTGGCCGGCTCCACGGTCCTGACCCGCAAGAAGGCCAACTTCCTGAACCGCGACTTCAAGCCCGGTTTCCGGATCGACCTGCACCACAAGGACATGGGCATCGTCACCGACGCCGCCCGCAACGTCGGTGCCGCCCTGCCCGTCGGCGCGGTCGTCGCCCAGCTGGTCGCCTCGCTGCGCGCCCAGGGTGACGGTGGCCTGGACCACTCCGCGCTGCTCCGCGCGGTCGAGCGCCTCTCCGGCTCTCAGGTCTGATCGGGCCGATCCCCCGGCGGCCCGCTCCCCCGGGCCGCCCCTCCCCCTCACGGGGGCCTGAGTTTCCGGATGGTGCCGGTGCTGACACCTGTCCTGTCGCGCCCAAGTGCCGGCACCGTCCGGATCACCTCTCCTCTCTCTTTTCTTTTCAACAAACTGTTGACGCCGCGTTCACGCCGAAATTAGGCTGTTCCGCATGACGGAAGACGCTTTCCGTCAGCAGTTGCCCCGTACGGAAGGTCACCATGTCGAAGCGCACGCTGACGACCGAGTCTGGCGCCCCGGTCGCCGACAACCAGAACTCCGCTACCGCCGGCGTCGGTGGCCCGCTCCTGGTCCAGGACCAGCAGCTCCTTGAGAAGCTCGCCCGCTTCAACCGCGAGCGCATCCCGGAGCGCGTGGTGCACGCCCGCGGCTCCGCCGCGTACGGCTACTTCGAGGTGACCGACGACGTCACCGCGTACACCAGCGCGGCGTTCCTGAACACGGTCGGCAAGAAGACCGAGACCTTCCTGCGGTTCTCCACCGTCGCCGACTCCCTCGGTGGCGCGGACGCGGTCCGCGACCCCCGCGGCTTCGCGCTGAAGTTCTACACCGAAGAGGGCAACTACGACCTCGTCGGCAACAACACCCCGGTGTTCTTCATCAAGGACCCGATCAAGTTCCCCGACTTCATCCACTCCCAGAAGCGCGACCCCTTCACGGGCAAGCAGGAGCCGGACAACGTCTGGGACTTCTGGGCGCACGCCCCCGAGGCGACGCACCAGATCACCTGGCTGATGGGTGACCGCGGCATCCCCGCGTCCTACCGCCACATGAACGGCTACGGCTCCCACACGTACCAGTGGACGAACGAGCAGGGCGAGGCCTTCTTCGTCAAGTACCACTTCAAGACGAACCAGGGCATCCGTTGCCTGTCGGGCGAGCAGGCCGCCGAGCTCGTCGGCTCGGACGCCAACTCGCACCAGACCGACCTGCTCCAGGCCATCGAGCGCGGTGTGAACCCCTCGTGGACCCTGTACGTGCAGATCATGCCCGCCGCCGAGGCCGCGGACTACCGCTTCAACCCGTTCGACCTCACCAAGGTGTGGCCGCACAGCGACTACCCGCTGCAGCGCGTGGGCCGTCTGGTCCTCGACCGCAACCCGGACAACGTCTTCGCCGAGGTCGAGCAGTCCGCCTTCTCCCCGAACAACTTCGTCCCGGGCATCACCGCCTCGCCGGACAAGATGCTCCAGGGCCGTCTCTTCGCGTACGCCGACGCCCAGCGCTACCGCCTCGGTGTGAACCACACCCTGCTGCCGGTCAACGCCCCGAAGGCGACGAAGGCCGAGAACTACGGCCGCGACGGTGTCATGGCGCTGCGCAACGGCTCGCGCCACGACAAGAACTACGAGCCGAACTCGTACCAGGGCCCGGCCGAGACCGGCATAGCCCTGGGCGCCCCGAAGGCCGTCTCCGGCTACACGGGCACCCACGAGGCCCCGGCCCACACCAAGGACGACGACTTCTTCCAGGCCGGTGAGCTCTACCGCCTGATGTCCGAGGACGCGAAGCAGCGTCTGGTGGCGAACATCGCCGGCGGCCTGTCTCAGGTCACCCTCGAGGACGTCATCGAGAAGAACCTGGCTCACTTCCACGCCGCGGACGCCGAGTACGGCCGCCGCGTCGAGGAGGCCGTCCGCGCCCTGCGCGACGCCTGAGCCGCACAGACGTACCGGGGGCCTGACGGGAGGTCAGGCCCCGGGTACTAGCCCGAGCTGCTTACCCGGATGAGGGGTGGTACGCGGTGAGGGCAGGACGAGGACCGTGGCGGGCGTGCGAGCCAGTGCGGTGGTAATGGGTTCCGAGGCCCGTCTCTTGACCTGAGGGAGACGATGCCGGAGTTCTCGTCGCCGACCGCCACGGTCCCAGCCACTCCTCTATGTACAGGGGCCACGCACAGAGTCCCCTGTACATGAGGAGACCTCCGAATATTCCGAATATGAGGAGACCTCCGACTCCGCCCGGCGGTGCGAACGTCCTGTCGCGCCAGCCTCGCTCCGTCGGGCGGGTACAACCAGAGCGCCGAGTCACGGACGGTCCCGTGACTCGGCGCTTTGTCGTGTCCGGGGACAGCTGGACGCAACGGGCCCTAGACCGATCGGGCGGCCTTGCGGATGAGGTCCAGAACGGCCTCGGGCCGGGACAGCATCGGAACGTGGGCGGAGTCGACCTCGGCGACGGTGGCGCCCATGCGGTGGGCGGCGAACCGCTGGAGCTCGGGGTTGACGGCGTGGTCCCGCGTGGTGACGAGGAACCAGCTGGGCTTGGACCTCCAGGCCGGCTCGTCGACCGTGGCCCCCAGGACCTCGGCGCGCGGGGCGCCCTGGGTCGCCCACACCAGCCGCTGCTCCTCCTCGGGCAGGTCCCCGCAGAAGTCGGAGATGCCGTCACGGGAGATCCAGATCCGCCCGTCCTCGGTGTCCAGGTGGGAGAAGAGCGGCGGCGCGTCGAACTTGCCGATCAGCTCCTGCGGGGTCTCACCGGCGTCCGGGCCCAGGGCCGCGATGTAGACGAGCCCGGCGACGCGTTCGTCCGTACCGGCGGCGGTGATGACGTACCCGCCCCACGAGTGCCCGACGAGGACGGCCGGGCCGCCGACCCGCGCGAGCGCGCGGTGGACGGCGTCGACGTCTCCTTCCAGGGAGTCCAGGCTGTTCTGCGCCGACACGACCTCGTGACCCTCGCTCTGGAGGGTGGGGATCAGCTTGCTGTAGCAGGAGCCGTCGGCCCACAGGCCGTGGGCGAAGACGATGCTCGGCTTGTTCGGCGACATCTGCGTGTTCCTCCACTGGGTGGCTCGGACCACGGCTCCACAGGGGCCGCGGCCACTCGGCACCTCAGAGTCCACACCAGTACCCGGCGCGCCGCATCTCGGCCGTCACCCCTGCAACGCGGAACGGCCCCCGCTCCTCCTTTTCAGGAGGGGCGGGGGCCGTTTGCGTACGGAGGTGATCAGACCTTGAGGGCCTTGATCGCGGTCGGGGCGTGGCCCGGCTCGGTCGCGAGCTCTTCGAACTCGGTGACGTCGCTCATGTCGACCGTCTTGCTCATCGCGATGTTGGTGATGCGCTCCAGGATGGCCTCGACGACGACCGGGACCTGGAACTCCTGCGCCAGCTTCTTGGCCTCCTCGAAGGCCTCGCCCAGCTTGTCCGGGTCGGTGACGCGGATGGCCTTGACGCCCAGGCCTTCGGCGACCTTGACGTGGTCGACGCCGTAGACGCCGATCTCCGGGGTGTTGATGTTCTCGAACTCGAGGTTGACCTCGAAGTTGATGCCCAGGCCGCCCTGCGCCTGGCGGATCAGACCCAGGTAGGCGTTGTTCACGAGGACGTGGACGTAGGGGACCTTGTGCTGGGCGGCGACCGCCAGCTCCTCGATCATGAACTGGAAGTCGTAGTCGCCGGAGATCGCGACGATCGGGGTCTCCGGCTCCGCGGTGGCGGCACCGATGGCGGCCGGGATGGTCCAGCCGAGCGGGCCGGCCTGGCCGCAGTTGATCCAGTGGCGCGGCTTGTAGACGTGCAGGAACTGCGCGGCCGCGATCTGGGAGAGACCGATGGTGGTGACGTAGCGGGTCTCCGGGCCGAAGGCCTTGTTCATCTCCTCGTAGACGCGCTGCGGCTTCAGGGGGATGTTGTCGAAGTGCGTACGGCGCTGCAGGGTCGCCTTGCGCTCCTGCGCGGACTCGGTCCACGCGGAGAAGTCCGGCAGCTTGCCCGCGGCCTTGAGCTCCTTGGCGACCTCGATGAAGAGCTCCAGCGCGACCTTGGCGTCGGAGGCGATGCCGAAGTCCGGGGCGAAGATCTTGCCGAGCTGGGTGGGCTCGATGTCGACGTGGACGAACTTGCGGCCCTTGGTGTAGGCGTCCAGGTTGTAACCGGTGTGACGGTTGGCCCAGCGGTTGCCGATGCCCAGGACGAGGTCCGACTCCAGGAACGTCGCGTTGCCGTAGCGGTGCGCGGTCTGGACACCGACCATGCCGGCGGCCAGCTCGTGGTCGTCCGGGATGACGCCCCAGCCCATCAGGGTGGAGATGACCGGGACGTTGATCAGCTCGGCGAACTCGACCAGCAGGTCGGAGGCGTCGGCGTTGATGATGCCGCCACCGGCGACGATCAGCGGGCGCTCGGACTCCAGCAGGAACTGGATGGCCTTCTCGGCCTGGGCGCGGCTGGCCTGCGGCTTGTAGACCGGCAGCGGCGTGTAGGTCGCCGGGTCGAACTCGATCTCGGTCAGCTGGACGTCGATCGGCAGGTCGATCAGGACCGGGCCGGGACGGCCGGAGCGCATCAGGTGGAAGGCCTGCTGGAAGACGCCGGGGACCTGGGCGGCCTCGAGGACCGTGGTGGCGGCCTTGGTGACGGGCTTGGCGATCGAGGCGATGTCGACGGCCTGGAAGTCCTCCTTGTGGAGCTTCGAGACCGGCGCCTGACCGGTGATGCAGAGGATCGGGATCGAGTCCGCGATCGCGGAGTACAGGCCGGTGATCATGTCGGTGCCGGCCGGGCCCGAGGTGCCGATGCAGACACCGATGTTGCCCGCCTTGGCCCGCGTGTAGCCCTCGGCCATGTGCGAGGCGCCCTCGACGTGACGGGCGAGCGTGTGGCTGATGCCGCCCACGTTCTTGAGCTCGCGGTAGAAGGGGTTGATCGCAGCACCGGGCACGCCGAACGCTTGTTCGACACCCTCGAGCTTGAGGATCTCAACTGCAGCTGCGGCGGCTGTCATACGAGGCATCAGGTTCTCCTGCGGGTCTGGCGGTCAGACTTTTCCGTCATCCGGAATTATTGTTCTGCTATACGGAACAAGCTAAGCCCGCGACTTCCCGCACGTCAAGGCGGTGCGAGACCCCGGAAGCCACCAAAAGGCGCATCTCGTTCGGCGAGTTGCACAAAAGGCCGGGTCTTCGGCCGGATTCGGCGGGATTCCGTCGGCTCGCTCGCCCGGGCGGTCGCCGGTGGTGGAGCATGGACCCACGCACAGCGACTGAGGGGGTCCAGGTCTCATGGCGGAAGCGGTACCGGTGCGCTGTCCCTCGTGCCGGCACGAGAACGGCTACACCGTCCCGGTCTATCCCTGCGCCTGCGGGAGCCCGGTCGCGCCACCCCTGGACCTGGCGGCGCCACCCGTCCCACTGACGCACCGCAACTGGTCGGACGCCTGGGTGACGGTGCGCTGCGGGGCCTGCGGGCGGGAGAGCGAGTGGCCGCACCCCGAGGTGGGCTGCGCCTCCTGCGGGCTGGTCGTACGGGTGTCCGTGCATCCCCCGGGGCCGCCCGGGCCCGCGGCGGGCGCGGGCTCAGGCACGGACACGGCTGCGGACATGGGAGCGGGCGCGCGGGACGGCGTACGGGCGGACGTAGGGGAGGACCTACGGGCGGACCTGCGGGACGGGGCGCGGGAGGGCGTACGGGAGGACCCGCCGCGGGCCGATCCGGCGGCGGGCGCTCCGGCCGCGCCCGGGCAGACCGCGGGCCCGGGCGGCACCGCCCGGCCCCCGCTGCCGCGGCCGGCCTTCCGGCCCGTGACCATCCGTACCGCCCGGGACGCGGTGGTGACGGCCGCGCTGTACCTGCGCTGGCTCGGCTTCCAGGACGTCCGCCAGCCCGACGGGGTGCCGGTGCCCTCGGCGGCGGTGGACCTGCGGGCCCCGGGCGTGGTGGCGCAGGTGGACCCGACCACGGCGCCGGCCGGGCTGCGGGCGGTGGAGTGCGTGTGGCTGAACGGCCTGACGGCCTCGGCGACCAGCGTCTACTTCTCCCTGGCGGGGTACACGGAGGAGGCCCGGGGGCGGGCGGACGAGCTGGGGATACCGCTGTTCGTCATGGACCTCACGGGCATGCCGCAGCCGGTCAACGACCCGGCGGACGAGCTGGTGGGGAAGGGGGCCTAGGCTCAGGGGGTTGTTGATATGCGCATGAACATCAGCCCTGTGCCCCTGCCTGCCGAGGAGAGCCCGATGAGCCTGTACGACATCCCGCTGACCACCCTGGACGACGAGCCCACCAGCCTGGCGGCCCACCGCGGCAAGGCCATCCTGCTGGTGAACACCGCTTCGCAGTGCGGGCTCACCCCCCAGTACTCGGGGCTGGCGCGGCTGCAGTTCAAGTACGAGGAGAAGGGCTTCACCGTCGTCGGTGTGCCCTGCAACCAGTTCGGCGGCCAGGAGCCGGGCACCGCGGAGGACATCCAGACCTTCTGCGCGGCCGGTTTCGGGGTGACCTTCCCGATGCTGGAGAAGTCCGAGGTGAACGGCGAGAACCGGCACCCGCTGTACCAGGAGCTGGTGAAGACCCCGGACGCCGAGGGTGACGCGGGGGACATCCAGTGGAACTTCGAGAAGTTCCTGATCTCCCCCGCCGGCGAGGTCGTGGCGCGCTTCCGCCCGCGCACCGAGCCCGAGGCCCCCGAGGTCATCGCCGCGATCGAGGCGCAGCTGCCCGCGTAGGGGCCGTACGCCTGCCCGTACGCCTGCCCGTACGCCCGCTCAGTGCAGGTCGGCCTCGTCGTACTCCCCCGCCGAGCCGGCCGCGGTGAGCTCCCTCAGCTCGACCCGGCGGATCTTGCCGGAGACGGTCTTGGGGAGCTCGGCGAACTCGATGCGGCGGATCCGCTTGTACGGGGAGAGGACCGCCCGGGAGTGCTCGAACAGCGCCCGGGCGGTCTCCTTCCCGGGCTCCCAGCCGGCCGCGAGGGTGATGTAGGCCTTCGGCACGGCGAGCCGCAGCTCGTCCGGGGCCGGGACGACGGCCGCCTCGGCCACGGCCGCGTGCTCCAGGAGGGCGCTCTCCAGCTCGAAGGGGCTGATCTTGTAGTCGGAGGCCTTGAAGACGTCGTCGGCCCGGCCCACGTAGGTGAGGTACCCGTCGGCGTCGCGGGAGGCGATGTCCCCGGTGCGGTAGAGCCCGTCGGCCATGGCCTCGGCGGTGCGCTCGGGGTCGTCCCGGTAGCCGGTCATCACCCCGGCGGGGGCCGGGCGCAGGTCCACGCACAGCTCGCCCTCGTCGGGGGACTCCTTGCCGGTCAGGGCGTCCAGGAGCACGATCTCGTAGCCGGGCGCGGGGCGGCCCATGGAGCCGGGCTTGACGGGGGTGCCGGGGAAGTTGCCCACCTGGAGGGTGGTCTCGGTCTGGCCGAAACCGTCGCGGATGGTGACGCCCCAGGCCTCCCGGACCCGCTCGATGACCTCGGGGTTGAGCGGTTCGCCCGCGGCGACGGCCTCGCGCGGCGGGTTGGCGAGCCTGGTGAGGTCGGACTGGATCAGCATCCGCCACACGGTGGGCGGGGCGCAGAAGGTGGTCACGCCGTGCCGGTCCATCTCGCCCATCAGCCGCTCGGCGTCGAAGCGGGTGTAGTTGTGGACGAAGACGGTCGCGCCGGCGTTCCAGGGGGCGAAGAGGTTGGACCAGGCGTGCTTGGCCCAGCCCGGCGAGGCGATGTTGAGGTGGACGTCCCCGGGGCGCAGCCCGAGCCAGTACATGGTGGAGAGGTGCCCGATCGGGTACGAGGCGTGCGTGTGCTCGACCAGCTTGGGGCGGGCGGTGGTGCCCGAGGTGAAGTACAGCATCAGGGGGTCGGTGGCGAGGGTGGTCCCGTCCGGGGTGAAGTTCCCGTCGGCTCCGTACATGTCCTCCAGCCGCCGCCATCCGGTCGGGACCTCGGCCCCGGCGGCGATCCGGGTGTAGGTGCCGGGCACCTCGTCGAACTTCGCGGTGTCCTCGGCCCGCGCGATGACGTGGCGTACGTGGCCGCGGTCGACCCGGTCGCGCAGGTCCGCGGGGCCGAGCAGCGGGGTGGCGGGGATGACGACGGCACGCAGCTTCATCGCGCCGAGCATCACCTCCCACAGCTCGCGCTGGTTGCCGAGCATGACCAGGATCCGGTCGCCGGCGGCGACGCCCTGGGCGCGGAGCCAGTTGGCCGCGGAGCCCGACCGCACGCTCATCTCGCCGAAGGAGACCGCCCGGCTGGTGCCGTCCTCCTCCACGATGCGCAGGGCGTCGGCGCCGTTCCCGTCCGCGATGTGGTCGAACCAGTCGAGGGCCCAGTTGAAGCGCTCGGGGCGGGGCCAGGTGAATCCGGCGTGGGCGGCGTCGTACGTCCCGCGGTGTGCGAGCAGGAAGTCCCGCGCGGCCTGGAAGGTCTCGGTGGCGCTGTTCTCCGTCATGACAGGCATCGTGCCGCGCCGGGCGGGCGCTCCACCAGGGCGGCGTCAGCCGTGGATTGACCCGAAGCGCACGGATCCGGGCGCGCCGCCCATCCCGGCGAGCAACGCCTGGCCCTCGGCGACGATCTCGTCCTTCCGGTCGGAGGAATGCGCCCCGAAGAGCTCCACGACAAGCCCCCGACCGCCGCCGTCGCCATCGCCGTCATCCATCTTCCACAGCCCGGCGAGGAACCCGTCGACGAGCAGGGTGCAGTGGGCCTGGTTGCCGGTCCAGGTGCGGCCCTTGATCCCGGGGGCCATCACGCGGGAGCGGTCGGCGTGCGAGAGCAGCAGGTTGTCGAACTCGGGGAGGAAGCGGGGCGGCGCGGGGGTGTCGGGGTCGGGCCGGGGCGCGTCGGGCAGGTCGAACAGCTCGACGCCGTTCTCGTCCCGGAAGGTGAGAAGGCGCGGGCGCAGCCGCTCGAAGGCCTCGCGCAGGCGGGTGAGCCCGGCCCAGGTCTGCATGTCCTTGACGGAAGCGGGGCCGAAGGCGCCGAGGTAGCGCAGCACCACGTCGTCGACCTGCTGGGCCTGCCCGGCGGGCTCCCCCAGCCACCGCTCGACGGTGGTCAGCCGTACCTGGCCGCTGCGGCCCCACACCCCGCGCGGGGTGACCTGCACGAGCGGGAGCAGGCAGCGCGCGGCTACGGACAGCGACTGCGGGTCGGCGCCGGGCCACTCCTGGAGCAGCTCCTCGCGGATCTCCCCCATGGTGCGGGGCTCGGCCTCGACGAAGGCGCGGGCGCGGGCGGCGAGCCGGTCGAGGTCGACTCCTGTCAGCCCCTTCCGGAAGTAGTTCACCTCCCGGTCCCGGGCGGCCTGGACGAGCGGGCGCAGGGTGAGGGCATCGTGGGCGGTGTGGGTGTGGATGGTGGAGCGCATGGTGACCATCCGGACCACCTTCCGGTCCTCCATGAGCTGCGCCAGCTCGGCGGGCCGGAAGCCGGCGAGCCGGGCGTGGAGCTGGAAGTACGGGGGCTTCACGTTCTGGGCCTGGAGGCCGAGGAGGTGCGCGACGGCGTCCTGCGCGGACATCTCGGCGCGGCTCAGCAGCAGCTGGCGGGCGAGCGTGGCACGGTTCAGTGCGCGGGTGTCGAGTACGGAATTCGTCCTGGAGGCCATGACAGCAACCTAACCCCCCTTGCGGACACCTCCTGTCCTCAACCACCCCGCTTCCCCCCTCCCCACCCCCACCCAATCCCCCTATATCCTGCATAACCACCACCCACCCACGCCTCACCCACCCACTCCCCACCCACCCACCCACCCCACCCCCAAACGCACGTTCGACCGGAAGCTGAATGCGATGTCGGAGCGCTCAGACCGCCGCCCCTCCCCGTCCGCGAGGCGCTCGGGGTGGCTCCGCCCGTCCGGCCCCGGTGGCACTCCCCCGGGCACCCCCCGCTCGCCGGCGCCCAGCCCGACTCCGCCGAATCACCACAGCGTGATCGACTCCGCCGTCTACCGCGACGGCCGCCGCATCGCCTCCCCCACCACCCTCGCCGACACCTTCCGGCAGCTGCGCGAACAGCCCGACGGCATGGCCTGGATCGGCCTCCACCGCCCGACGGAACCCGAACTGCACTCCCTCGCCGCCGAGTTCAACCTCCACCCGCTCTCGATCGAGGACGCCCTGGAGGCCCACCAGCGCCCCAAGCTGGAGCGCTACGGCGACACCCTCTTCGTGGTCCTGCGCGCGGCCCGCTACCTGGACGCCCAGGAGGAGGTCGACTTCGGCGAACTCCACATCTTCGTCGGCCCCGACTTCCTGATCACGGTCCGCCACGGCGCCGCCCCCGACCTCTCCGCCGTCCGGCGCCGCATGGAGGAGACCCCGGACCTCCTCTCCCTCGGCCCGGAGGCCGTCCTGTACGCGATCCTCGACGCGGTGGTGGACGGCTACGCCCCGGTCGTGGCGGGCGTCCAGACCGACATGGACGAGATCGAGACAGAGGTCTTCCGCGGCGACCCCGAGGTGTCCCGCCGCATCTACGAACTCTCTCGCGAAATGGTCGAGTTCCAGCGCGCCACCCGCCCCCTGATCGGCATGCTCCACGGCCTGATGGCCGGCTTCGCCAAGTACGGCACGGACGAGGAACTCCAGCGCTACCTCCGCGACGTGGCCGACCACGTCACGCACACCAGCGAACGCGTCGACGGCTTCCGCCAGGCCCTCACCGACATCCTCACGGTCAACGCCACCCTGGTCTCCCAGCAACAGAACGCCGAAATGCGCGCCTTGGCCGAAGCCGGCTTCGAACAGAACGAGGAGATCAAGAAGATCTCCTCCTGGGCGGCCATCCTCTTCGCCCCCACCCTGGTCGGCACCATCTACGGCATGAACTTCGACACCATGCCGGAGCTGCGGTGGGCAGCCGGCTACCCCTTCGCAATCCTGCTGATGGCGGTCGTCTGCGTCAGCCTGTACATCATCTTCAAGAAGCGCGACTGGCTGTAGACCACACATCAGAACCGTTGATCAACTGAGCTCCCGCGAACGTCCGAAAGTAGCCTGCAGGGCCCCCTGGGGAGAATCCGCAGCCCGCGCGTGCCGGACACTCCCCCGCACCTTGGGACTGGCCCTCCCGTACCGCCGACCACCTTCGACTGCACGCGGTTGCGGAGGGTAACGACTGCGGGTGGCACAGCATCTGCTGTGCCACCCGCTGTCGCGACCAGGTCTGTCCTGTCTCCCCCGACGACTACAAACCGGCAGTCGTCCAACAACCTTGCCCGTAGGGCGTCGATATCCGACCCCCTGTCTAGCCTGTCTCCGTGAAGCCCACCGATGACCGCCAGTTCCCCGCCGCGCTCGCCACTGCGATGGCCGTTCGATTCGACTATGCCGACGGGAAGACCGGGGTCGATTTCGAACCCTTCCCGGCCTTCCTGTCCGCTGCCGAGACCACCGACTGGTTCCAGGCGTGGACCGGGAACAGCGAGTTGGACGGCAGCGACTTCCGCGTGTTCGGGCAGGACGGCACGGGCGGGTACGCGGCGATCTGGCTCATCCGCCCGAGCCGGCCACTGGCCGAGCAGCCCGTCATCTTCCTCGGGTATGAGGGAGAGACCGGTGTCGAAGCACACGACCTGGGCGACTTCCTGTGGCTACTGGCCGACGGCTTCGGCCCCTGGGAAGCCACCACCTCGTACGAGCCCGACTGGTACGCCCACCCCAATCCGGAGTTGGCAGCCATCGCCGAAGGATTCGCACCGCACCAGCGCCGGTCGGCGGCAGCCGTGATCGAGCTAGCGGCCCAGGAGTTCCCCGACTTCGACGACACCATCATGGAGCTCTGCCACTGAACCCAGCGCCGTCGTCTCGGACGTTCACTCAAGTCCCCCACGCCGCCCTGCCGCATTCGAGCATCGCTGTAGCCTCCGGTCATGAGCCGTGGGGAAGGCGAGGACAAGCTGGTCCTGGAGACCCGCGAAATGCTGGCCATCGGATGGAACGAGGAGGACGTCTTCGCCGAACTGGCCGCGCGCACCGGCGACTGGGGCGCCTCCGCGTTGGCTGTGTGTCTGGCCCTGGGAGTTCCCCGGACGGACGCCGAGGCCCGAATCCGCGAGCTTCGGCCCCTCTTCGAGGAGTTCGTGGTGGGCGAGCATGAAGTGGGCGTAGTGGTCGAGGGTGATGGTCGGGCTTGAGTGACCGAGCCACCAGGCGAGCGTCACGATGGACTCGCCCGCTTCGAGGAGGACCGAGGCGTAGATGTGCCGGAACACGTGGTAGCCGTCCTATCGGGAGGCCTTCCAACGCGCACCCTTCTCCCGTACGGGAATGACTCCGGACGTGGCAAGGCCGGCTTCCAGGCCTCGTCGTTGAAGATGTTGGCGCGGATGGCGTTGCCGTACGTCGTGGTAAGGACGAGCGGGAAGCTCTGCTTCTCCCGGTCGGGTTCCGGTCCGCCCCCAGGGGAGCTCGATGTCGACGGCCGGATGGTCGAGGAAATCCGCGGCCAGTTCCGTGGCCACCGACCGGGGCATGTCGACTATGCGCGTCTTGCCTCCCTTGGGCAGGGCGAAGTAGAGGCGCCCGGAGAGGAGTTGCACCTGCCTGCGCACCCGGGATGACACCGCGTTCGAAGTCGATGTCCTTCGGCGACAGCCCGAACACCTCGCGCTGGCGCAGCCCACACCCCAGCGTCGCGACGACGACCGGGATCCGGTAGCGAGGATTGATCACGTCCCGCACCCGTTGCGCCGTTGCCAGCGGCCACGGGTCACGATCCTCGTCGGGGGCCTGCGGCCAGCGCACCGTCTTGGCCCGCATCGGGTTGCGGACGAGGCGCTTGTCGTCGATCGCGGTCTCGAAGATGTTAGACAGCGAGGTCGGCGGCCAAGTCCTCCGGTCCCCGGGTGGCCATCCGCAACCGAGCGGCAGCCAGCAGTGCGGCTTCCAGATCGACGGAGTCGCTCAGCCTGTCGATCAGCCGAGCCGCCAAGGCTTCGGACTCCTCGAACACCGCGCGGTCGCACCGGTCCGCCACCAGGCGGACGCCCGCCTCGACGGTTTGGAAAGCCGCAACCCGCCAAGCAGCCTCCATCGCGCAGGCGTCGGCGACCTCGGCGACCAGTCGCCAGTAGACGTACATGAACTCCACCAGGCCGCGGTAATCGAGGAACTCGTCCCGGAACAGCAGATCCACCATGGCCTCGGCGGGCATCGCGCCGTGCTCCGCCAGAGCCTGCCGCATCTCATCTACTTCGCGCGCCCGTCGCTTCGCCTCGTCCAGCGACATGATCCGATCGCACACGTACTGCGCCAGCTCCATGAAGACGCCAACGGGGTCGATGACGAAGGTGACTGTCGGCTGGCCGTCCGCCTCGTAGGCCGGCTCACCGAAGCGCACAGAGCCGGCGCACACCTTCCCCCTTCGTGTTTCGAAACCAGCGCGGCGAGCGGATCGTCTGTGGCAGGCAGCACGTGGGACACGACCAGCATGACCGAGCCCGAGACATCCGCCGCCTCCCACCACCCTGGTGGCCGTTCCACATCGAGGTCGTGCACGAAGTACGCACCCTCGGGGTCGAGGACGGACAACACGCCTCGTTCGTCCTGCGTGACACACCACCGGGGGGCGACAGGGTGACTGAACGGCAATTCGTCCAGTGAGAGGAGCGCTGGGAGGCCCCGCGCGTACGCGCGGGTGAACAGGCTGCCTCCTGCCCCGCCACCAGTGGTGAACGGGCTGATGCTGGCTAGCCCGACGGCCAGGCCGGCATGCCGGACACCTTCCACATCGGCGATGAACGCCCACCCGGTGACCTCCCGTGACAGTCGCAAGCCATCCCCCTTCGCGCCGCTGGCCATCGACAGGTTCAACGGTGGCACAGTCAACGGCCGGACCAGCCCGCTTCCCGGGCACGCGATGGTGATCTCAAAGGCGGCAATGTGCATGCCCCGCTGTGCGCTCATCCTTACGCGGCCACGACTGTTCCGATTCGTACATGAACCTTCGCCCGCGAATCTGGGGGAATGAAGCCGCATTGAGGAGTGGCTGGGGAGGATCGGCTACACAAGCGGGCAACACGGCGAAAGGGCCAGAAAGGCGGATCGTTGCAGGTCGGGCCGCCTATACCGACGACTTCCGCGGGTCAGCGGTGCGAGGGTGACGACTTCAGCGCGACTGGATGTAGACGGCGGCTGAGGGACTGTGCGGCCGGTGGGGAGCGGGCGAGTGTCCTCGTCGAAGAGGCCGGCTTACGACGGTTGTTCCCAGAGGGTCAGTTCCGCCTTGTAGTCGGGCGTTGCGCCGGGGCGCCCGGTGATGTCGTCTGTGCGAGGGATGACAGCGGTGATTTTCAGCATTGCCAAGTAGCCGCCGGACGTCTCGAGACACAGGAGATCACCTTGGACGATGGCGGCGGAGGCGCCGTACAGCTCGGTGGCCGCCAGCTCCTTCGACAGGTCGCTCTTCTTCACGCTGTCCGCGCACTGCTCCGGCGTGGCCCCGGTGCTCTTGCCCCACGCGCCCTTGCCGGTGACAGCGAATTTGCTCCTCGACATGGAGAGCTCACCGTCGTCGTAGTTTGCCTTTGGATATCCCTTGTCGATGTCGATGAAGTCGATGAGGCTTTTGCGTGTGAGCGAAATCGGCTTGCTCTGTTCGGCAGCGCGATATCCCCTCTTGTCTTCGCCGTCGCGGGTGAGCACCCAGGCGCCGCCCGCGGTCAGGGCCAGCGCGACGGCCAGGCCGCCGATGATTACCGTCTTCCGGTTGGCCCCTGCCCTCCGGGCGGGTGGCAGGTGCGGGGTAGGCGGGGGCGGGGTGGCGGTCTGGGTTGGGGCGTACGCGCCTTGGTGGGGCCGGCTGGCGGCGTTGGGCGCCGCCTGGGTCGGGACGTATGCGGGCTGGTGCGGGTGGCTCGGTGGAACGGGCTGCGGCTGCTCCTGGGCAGGGGGCTGTGCCCCGGGCCGTGGTGGCGGCTGCTGAGCGGCCTGCTCGCGGCGGGCGATCTCCCCTGCGAGCCGGGGCGGCAACCAGTCGTCGAAGTCGGGCAGCTGCCGGCCGGACGCCTGCTGGCACCAGTCCGCGAGGGCGGCGGGGGTGGGCCGGGCGGCCGGGTCCGCGGCCAGGCATGCCTGGAGGAGCGGGCGCAGGTGGTCCGGGTAGCCGCTCAGGTCCGGCGGCTGCGCTTGCGTGTTGGCGATCTGGGCGGCGATGGAGAGGCCGGAGCCGTCGCCGTAGGGGTGGCGACCGGTCGCCACGACGGCCGCGATCAGTCCGAGGGCGAAGACGTCGGTGGCCGGGGTGACCTCTCTTCCCAGGGCATGCTCCGGCGACATGTACTGCGGAGTGCCGATGAAGCCGCCGGTCTGGGTGAGCTGGGTGGTGTCGGTGGCGCGTGCGATGCCGAAGTCGATGACCCAGGGGCCCTGGGAGCTGAGCAGGATGTTGCTGGGCTTGAGATCGCGGTGGATGACCGATGCGGCATGCACCGACACCAGCGCACGGGCGGTGCAGCCGATGAGCTGGAGTGCGGCCGGCAGGGGCAGCGGGCCGAAGGCGGCGAGGGCCTCGTCAAGCGCGAGCCCGGGGACGTAGGAGGTGGCGATCCAGGGCTGGTCGCCGTTCATGTTGTGGTCCAGTACCGGCACGATGTGGTAGCCGGAGACCCGGCGGGCCGCCTGGACCTCGGCCTCGAAGCGTGCACGGAAGTGCGCGTCCTGAGCGAACTCGCGGCGGATCAGCTTCAGCGCGACCGGCTGCTCGCCTCGGGTACGCGTGAGGTAGACCGAGCCCATGCCGCCCTCGCCGATCCTGGCGAGGAGTTGGTAGCCGGCGACCTCGGTCGGGTCGTCCGGCCCCAGTGGCTTCAGCACGGGCTGATCGGTATGAGGCATGGGTTCCCCCTGAGGTGCGCGGCAGTCGTCTGATGCTATCGATGGCATGCCCAGGCCATCCGGCGCCCGGAGGCCCGCGGGAATCACGATCTCGCATCGTGGTCAACGACGTGCTGTGGCGCGGGGCGGTTCCGGATGGACCGGCTCCGGACGCGCTCGCGCTGCTGCTGCTCGGAGTTCGGCGCGCGGCCGGTGTGGCCCGGCACCACGGGGGAAGCCTGTGAGGCGATGCGTACGGGAGGGAACTCTGTGGCGGACGTCGACGTCGTGGTCGTGGGCGCGGGGGTGCTGGGCAGGTCGATCGCGTACGCGCTGGCGTGTGCCGAGCCCGGGCTGCGGATCGTGGTGTCGGGGCAGCACGGTCCCGGCGCCTCGCAGGCGGCCGGCGCCATGCTGGGCGTACTGGGCGAGGTGACGGCGGCCGCGCTGCGGACCCGGCACGGCGAACTGCGCCTGGCGATGGCCGTGGAGGCCACCGCGCGCTGGCCGGCCTGGCGTGAGGGCGTACGGGAACGGGCCGGGGTGGCGGCGCCCGCGGACGGGTACGGGGCGGGGACGTACATCCTGCTCAACGCGGCTTCCGGGCCGCTGGACGAGTCGGCGCTCGAGGCCGTGCGCGCGGCCGGCGCCCGCTACGGACTGCCCGTCGAGGAGAGCGCCGTCTCGGACGTCCCCGCCTACCGGCCGCTGGACAACGACCGGGCGCTGCGGGCCGTCTTCCTGCCCCAGGAGCGGTTCCTGGACGCACGGCGATGGCTGCAGACCCTGGACGCGGCGCTCCGGGCGCTGCCGAACGTGCGCCGCACCGGGGCCGGCCGGCTGCGCGCCCACGGCAATGCGTACGAACTCGCCGTCCGTCACGGCAAGTTCAGGGCCGGCCGGGTCGTCGTGGCGGCCGGCGCGTGGTCCAGCGCACTCCTGGACCGCGTCGACCCGGAACTGCCCGTCCTGCCGGTGGTCGCGGCCGAAGGCACCGCCGTCGCCCTCCGCCCCACCGCCCCGGTGCCCCCGGTGGTGTTACGCACGCCAAACCGCGCGTACGCGTGCGGGCTCCACGCCGTCCCGCAGGCCGACGGCACCTGGTACCTCGGCGCCTCCGCCGCACCGGTCCTCCACCCCGGCGACGCGCCGACCGCCGGCGCCCTGCGTTTCCTCCTCGACGCGGGTCTCGGCCAACTGCACCACGGCCTGACGGACGCCAGGATCGACCGGGTCCACCATGGCAACCGCCCGGTGGGACTCGACGGGCACCCGCTCCTGGGGAACGTCGGGCGCCCCGGTCTGTGGGTGGCCACCGGCACGCACCGCGACGGCCTGCACGCCTCCCCGTTGATCGCCCAGGAGATCGCCGCCGAGATCCTGCACGGCACTCCGAGCCCTTGGCTGGCCCCGTGGCAGCCGGGCCGGAAGCCGATCGCCGACCGGACGGCCGCCGAAGCCGTCGAGGAGGCGGCGGCCCACCACGCGGCCCTCGCCGCCGAATCCCGCATGCGCCCGCCCCTGACCGGCGACTGGCCCGGCCTGCTCGCCGACGCCTACCGGCAGCTCATGGAGCAGACGTACGCACGGATGCCGGACGGCTACGTCCTCCCTCCAGAGCTCGCGCCGCTCGGCTACGAACACGGGCCCGCGCTCGCGAAACTCGCCCGGAGCCACCTCGACCGCCTGGCGGGCGGGGAGAGCCCCGGCGGCCGGTGAACGCCTCAGCCGGCATGAACATCGGCGAGGCTGGGCGGCGTCCCACACGCCGGTGCGGGCGATCTCGGCCACCCGGTCCGCGAAGTCGCGGGGCTTGCGGTGGAGGGCGCGCCCGACGGCGTCGGCCGGCGAGCTGTTGCGGCCGTCGAAGAACCGCACGTCCACGCCTCGCTCGATCAGCCTCCGGGTCACCCGGCGGCCGACCCGGGCGGTACCACCGAGGACCAACTTCGTGTGCTCGTTCCGGGCCTCTGGGAGTTCTTCGCGCAGAACGTCCACCCCGGCACCATCCGGCTGGACGGTGACACCGCGGTCGGCCGTGCGTACGTCCAGGAGTTCGGGCGGATGCGCGACGGCAGCTCGCACCCGAACTACGCCGTGTACCACGACCGCTACCAGCGCACCCCCGACGGCTGGAAGTCCGCCGAGCGCGTCTACGAGGTCACGTACCTCGACTCCACTCCCCTGGCGGGCTCGCCGCTCCACGCCGCGCCCGGGGCCCGAGGGTCCCGCCGCGGAGCGGCTACTCCCCACGGAGTAGCCGCGCCTCCTGCCGCTGTGGGACGACCGCGGCGCCACGCGGCGGCATTCTGGCTGTCGGACACCGGGGCTCCACGCCCGCACCGCCCGCCGGGGTCCCCCACCGAACCCCTTCACCCACCAACCGGAGATGTCATGCCCACATCACTCCTCCACGACCCGCACGCGACCTCGCTCCGCGGCGCCGCCCCGCTGCTCGCCTTCTCGCTCGCCTACGCCGTACTCACCGCTGCGTACGTCGTCACCAACCGCGCCACCCCGCAGCCCGACACCCCCGGCGGCGACATCCTGCGCCAGTACGTACGCGACCACGGCGCAGCGATCGACCTGGGCGCCTTCCTGCTGCTCGTCGCCGCCGTGCTCCTGGTGCCCCTCGCCGCCACCCTGGCCCGGCTGGTGCGGCGGGGGCAGGGGCGGGACCAGGGCGCCGCGGCGGCGACGGCCCTCGCCGGCGGACTGCTGGCCAGTGGCGCACTGGCCTCCAGCGCCGCGCTCAGCTGGACCCTCGGCCGGCTCCCCGAGGAGGCACCCGCAGCCCTGGCCCGCGCCCTGGCAGACCTGTCGTTCCTCGCCGGCGGCCTCGGATACGCCGTGTCCTTCGCCCTCCTGGCGGCAGGCACCTGCCTGGCAGCCCGCGGGAGCGGGCTCCTCCCGCGCGCCTGCGCCACCACCGGGCTGGTCATCGCCGCCGCCGGACTGGCCGCCACCCTCATGCTCCTCGTCTTCGGCTTCAGCTACCTGTTGCCCGTCGTCCGCTTCGGTGGCACGGCATGGCTGCTGTGGGCCGCGTTCACCCTGGTCCGCTCGCGCCCGACCGCACCAGCGGTGAACGCATGACCGCCGCCTCGGCCGCCGTACGATGGCGCTCGGCCTGGCAGATCCCCGTCGGCGCGGGCCTGCTGCTGCTCGCGTCCGCCGCCTTCCACACGATCGTCCTCACGCTTGCCGGCGGCCCGTGGGACGGCCCCGTCTCCTGGCGGAAACCGATCACCTTCGGGCTGTCCTTCGGCATCAGCGTGCTGACCGTCGCCTGGATCTGCCGGCTCCTCCCGCTCGCCGCGCGCACCCTCGCGCTCCTCCTGGGCGCGTTCACCGCGGCATCCCTGCTGGAGACCGGTCTGATCACCCTCCAGGCGTGGCGCGGTGTCCCCTCGCACTTCAATACCGAGACCACCTTCGACACCTTCGTCACTCGCGCCCTCGCGGCCGGCGGCATCACCCTCATCGCGGTCGTCGTCGCACTGACCGTCGCCGCGCTGCGCCCCAACCCGGCGGTCGCCCCCAGCATGCGGCTCGCGCTCCGCGCCGGGCTGGTGGCGCTCACCGGCTCCATGGCGGCCGGAGCGGTGATGATCGCCTACGGGCTGACGCTGGAAGGCGCGGGCCGCGCCGCCGAGGCCTACCGGGCGGCGGGCTTCCTGCGCCCCGCCCATGCCGTCACCATGCACGCCGTGCTGCTGTTGCCCTCGCTGGCCTGGTTCCTGAGCCGTACCCGACGACCGGAGGCGGAACGGCTACGCCTCATCCGCATCACCGTCGCCGCGTACGGTGCGGGCGTTGCGCTGGTCACCGCCGCGGCCGCGGTCGGCCTCACCTTCGCCACCCCGGCCACCACGGCCGCGGTGAGCGCGGGCGTCACGATGGCCCCCGCATTGGCGTCCTTGGCGTTCGGCGTATCGCCGGTCGTGGGCGAGAACCGCAGTTCCACCATGCCTGGGTCATGACACATGACGCATACCGCGAGCAAGGAGCACCCCAGGCCCGTCGCGAGCGCGGGCAGCGCAGCGGCAGAGGGCACTGCCCACGGCACTGGGGATTCGCCCCGCCCGTTCTGAAGCCTTCATCCGCCTCACATTTACGCGGCGTATTTTTCTGCAGCTTCCTCGCGACATCCCTGTCAGAGCACTCGCCTTCGCGAAAACGTCGGCCAGTTTTTATCGCGGCCGATTGAACGGGGCCCGAATGGGCCGGATGTTCCGCTTGAAGGGTCCAGTGAAGTTCTACTGCACTTACGTACCATTGGAGGGCGTGTCAATTTTCGAGACAGCCGCGGATTTCCACGGACGGAATTTGGCGGATGAATCACCCCGCGCGCACCTGATGGTCGCCGCATGCCGAACCACTGGCCCGACTACTGGTTGGTAGCTGGCATTGCGGCAGTGATTCACGGATTCCCTACCTGATCCTCTTACCACAGAGGCGAATGAGCTTCCGGTGAGCGTTGGGGCGCCCTCAAAAAGGAAGTCTTCTCGTGTTCTCCACCGTGTGCGTCATCGGTCTTGGCTACATCGGCCTCCCCACAGCCGCGGCCCTTGCCACCAACGGGATCGACGTCATAGGCGTCGACGTCAACCCCGTCACCGTCGACCTCGTCAATGCCGGACGCGTCCCCTTCGTCGAGCCCGACCTGGCCGTAGCTGTGAGCGGAGCCGTGGCTACGAGGCGGTTGCGGGTAACCACGAAGCCCGAGGCGGCCGACGCCTTCATCATCGCCCTGCCGACGCCGCTCCAGGAAGACCGTACGGCGGACCTGTCGTATGCGCGTGCCGCCGCCGCCTCGGTGGCCGGCGTGCTCAAGGCGGGTGACCTCGTCATCCTGGAGTCCACCTCGCCGCCTGGCACGACCGTGGAGCTGTCCCGGTGGCTTCGAAACCATCGGCCCGATCTGACGTTCCCGCACGAGACCGCGGATGTGCCGGAGGTGCGAGTCGCCCACTGCCCCGAGCGTGGCCTGCCGGGCCGAACGATGATTGAGATCGTGACCAACGACCGGGTCATCGGCGGCGTCGCCGAGGGCTGCGCCCAGCGGGCACGTGAGCTCTACGAGGTGTTCACCGAAGGGGAGTGCCTGCATCGCCGTCGATCCTTGGTTCATCGTCTCCGCCGCGCCCCGGCAGACCCGGCTCATCCGCCTCGCCCGCGAAGTGAATGACGACCGGCCCGAGTACGTGATCGGCGAGGTTATCCGCACGGCCGGACGGTTCAAGGAGCCGGTGATCGCCTGCCTCGGGCTCGCCTTCAAGGCGAACATCGACGACCTGAGGGAAAGCCCTGCTCTTCACATCGTCACGGAACCGGCAGAGCGTCAGGCCGGCCGGGTGCTGGCAGCGGAGCCGCACATTCGGGAACTTCCGGAGTCACTCGCACGCACGGGCGGGGCCGAACTCGTCGACGTCGCCACCGCCGTGCGGGAAGCGGACATCATCGTCCTGCTCGTGAACCACGACGCCTTCCGAGGCATCAATCGGACCGCGCTGCGCGGGAAAGCCGTGTTCGACACCCGCGACCTCTGGCGCTGACGCACCGTCGTCGGCGACGAACTCGGCAGGCCGGGAGCACAGCCCCATCCAGTGGCCGATCGCCTGTACGGCACGATCCGCGGCACGTCCGTCGCCGTACGGGTTGACGGCCCTCGCCATCGCGGCGTATGCCGACCGGTCGTGCAGGAGCCGTCGGACCTCCCTCACAATGCGCTCCCGGTCGGTACCCACAAGCCGGGAGGTGCCCGCCCGGAGGGCCTCGGGGCGCTCCGTGGTGTCTCGCATGATCAGCACTGGCTTGCCCAAGCCGGGGCCCTCCTCCTGAATGCCGCCGCTGTCGGTGAGGATGAGGTGCGCGCGGTCCATCAGACGGGCGAAGGCGCCGTAGCTGAGAGGTTCCGTCAACCGTACGTTTTCCAGGTGCGCCACCCGGGGCCGGATCGCCGCCCGCACCACCGGGTTGGGGTGAAGCGGCAACACGATGAGGAGGTCAGGCTCGCTTCGAGCGAGGTCGGCGACAGCGCCACCGATGGACTCCATGCCGCTTCCCCACGCCTCCCGGCGGTGGGCCGTGACCAGCAGGACCGGGCGGGTGGTGTCTTCGAGGTCAGCCAGCGCCGGGTCGCCGTAGTGCGTCCCGCGTCCTACCGCCCAGCGCAGGGCGTCGATGACGGTGTTCCCCGTGACCACGACGGACGACGGAGCGATACCGTCCCGCAGCAGATTGTCCCGGGCCTGAGAAGTGGGGGCCAGGTGCAGGGACGCCAACTGCGTGGCGAGCCGGCGGTTCATCTCCTCGGGGAAGGGTGCGTACCGGTCGTCGGTGCGCAGGCCGGCCTCCAGATGGACCACGGGGATACGGCTGTAGAAGGCGGCGAGGGCCGCGGCAAAGGCGGTCGTGGTATCGCCCTGGACCAGCACCGCCTCCGGGCGCTCGTGCCGCAGCAGGGGACACAGCCCGTCGAGGATGCGTACGGTGATGTCCGCCAGGGATTGGCTGTGGGTGAGGATGTCCAGGTCATGGTCGGCGCGGATGCCGAACAACGCGTGCACCTGGTCGAGCAGTCCGCGGTGCTGGGCGGTTACCGTCACCGTCGGCCGGAATATCGAAGACCGGCCGAGCACCTCTATGACGGGGGCCATCTTGATGGCTTCCGGTCTGGTCCCGTAGACGACCATCAGTGGTTTCACTCGAGTCTCCTTCTCCTGCGCCCGACCGCGCCGGGGCCGACGACACCGGTGGCCGCGCCTCCCAGGAGCGGAAGAAGCGCCCTTTGGGCGGCAGTGAATCGATATTCGACACCGAGGGCCGGGGCGTCGGCGGCCATCGCGGCGGGCGCGGTGGCGGTCAAAGCGATGTTCTCCTTGGGCAGGTGAGGCAAGCAGACAAGTCGCGAAGGCTACAGACAAGGCCCTTGAGGTTCGCCCCAGCGCTGGCACGCGGTCCGGGCGAAAGCGGCGAACTGACCGGCCGAGGCATCGATGACGTCCGGGCAGAGGCGGTAGTAGGTGAACCGGCCGCACGGCTCCGTCTCGACGGCTCCTGCCTCACGCAGCACCTTCGGACGGTTGGAGCGGGTCGTCTGCCTGGCGCCCGTCTCCTCCACGAGGTGGGCGGTGCAGAGGGTCTCGCGCGAGCAGAGTGGCCCTCTGGAACCTGAGCGGGCCGAGCAACACCTGAAGGCGGAGCTCGGCGACCCCGGCGCCGCCCTCGCCGGGATCGACACCCTGCTGGAGGAGCGGCTGGCGCGCTACCGCAACCCGCTGCGCCCCGAGGTGATAACGACGAGGTTCGGGCGGGCCAGGATCCTCGCGCGGCTGGGCGACGTACCGGCTGCGGTGGTGCAGGTGCGCGAGGTCAGGGACGACCGCGCGCGGGTGCTCGGTGAGGACCACCCGGATACCCGGGCCGCACAGGCGGAGCTGGAGCGGCTGCGAAGCCCCTGAGCGGCGGTGGCGGCGGGGTTCGGGGCTCCGGGGATGGGGTGGGGGGTGGTGTGGTTGGGTGCGGGGTATGGGATTTGAGGGAGAGTGGGCGGCGCCGGGGTTCGATGCCGAACTCGGTGTCGTGCTGGAGGGGTTGGGCGCCGGGGCGCGGGAGTCGGTGACGGCGGAGAACCTGGCGGCGCGGCAGGAGCGGGATGCCGCTTCCCGGCCCCGGCCCACGGTCGGGGAGTTGTGCGCCGACGGGCGTTTCGAGGTGGCGGAGCTCTCCGTGCCGGGGCCGCCGGGCGGGCCGGACGTCACGCTGGTGAGCGCACGGCCGGCCGGGGTGGGCGGGGAGTTGCCGCTGCTGTACTACATGCACGGCGGTGCGATGGTCATGGGCAACGCGTGGTCCGTGCTGCCGCGGATCCTGCACGAGTGGGTCCTCCCGCTGGACATGGCCGTCATCTCCGTCGAGTACCGGCTGGCGCCCCGGGTGCGCTATCCGGAGCCGCTGGAGGACTGCTACGCCGGGCTCGTCTGGGCGGCCGGGCACGCGGACGAACTGGGCGTCGACGCCGACCGCGTGGTCATCGGGGGCAAGAGCGCCGGCGGCGGGCTCGCCGCGGCCCTCGCGCTGCTGGTCCGGGACCGCGGCGGGCCCCGGGCGCTGGGGCAGCTGCTGCTGAGCCCGATGCTCGACGACCGCGGCAGCACCTTCTCCAGTCATCAGATGTCCGGACGCGGCCTGTGGGACCTCACCTCCAACGCGACCGCGTGGCAGGCGCTGTTGGGCGAGCGCTACGGCGCCGCGGACCTGCCGCCCTACGCGGCTCCCGCCCGCGCCACGGACCTGTCCGGGCTCCCCCCGGCCTACGTCGAGGTCGGGTCGGCCGAGATGTTCCGCGACGAGGGCGTGGCGTACGCGAACGCGATCTGGCAGGCCGGCGGCCAGGCCGAACTGCACGCGTGGTCCGGCGCGTACCACGGCTTCGACGGCATCGCGCCGCACGCGGCCCTCAGTCTGGACGCCCGCGACGCCCGGACCCGCTGGCTTCGCCGGCTCCTCGCGCAGTCCCGGCGCTGACCGCCGGCCGCGGCCGGCCGCCGTCCAGCCGGTGCAGGCAGGCGCGGCGCTGGACCAGGGCCAGGCCCGCCACGCCCGCGCCGAGCGCCAGCCAGCCCAGCGGCCCCGCGGTCATGACGGCGCCGGTCAGCAGCAGCGGCCCGGCGGCCTTCTGCGCGGACGGGGAGATGCCGGCCACGCCCAGGTAGGAGGCCCTCGCGTGCTGCGGAGCGAGGGAGACCGCCAGTTCCCAGGAGCACACCGAGCGCACCAGCTCGGCCGCGGTGACCAGGGTCGCCGCCGCGAGCAGGGTCGCGGACGCGGTCCAGGGCCCGTGCTCGGGGGTGAGGGCGAGGAGGGCGCAGGCGCCGAGCAGGAACAGCCCGTACCAGGCGACGGCGGCCGCCGCCTGGCGCGGTGTGCGGACCTTCGCCGAGACGGTGAGCTGGAGGGTGAGGGCCAGCACGGTGTTGAGGGCGAGGAAGGCGGGGACGAGGGCGTGGGGCGCGTCGGTGTGGTGGACGAGCCACAGCGGGAGCCCGACGTTGAGGAGGGCGTCGTCCAGGTTCATCGGGATGTCGAGGAGGACGAAGCGGAGGTAGCCGCGGTCCCGCCAGGGGCTCGTCCCGGCCGCCCCGGAGTCCTTCATATCGGAACCCGCCGTGCCGGGCTCCGGCGTGCAGCGGTCCGGTACGGGGGCGACCAGGCGGCCGTGGCCGCGCGGTTCCCGCGTACGCCACACCAGGACGGCCGCCGCGAGGAAGGAGAGCGCGTTGCCGAGGATGAGGACCTCGTACGCGCCCCGGGTCCCCACGGCGAGTCCCGCGGCGGCGATGCCCGCGCCGACGGCGTACCCCGCGTTGGCGGCGCTGCGCGACAGGGCCTGGTAGGTGGCGCGCCGCTCGCCCGCCACCCGGGTCGCGAAGAGCATCTCGAGGGTCTTGGCCGCCCGGTCGCCGAGGTGCGTGACGGCGACGATCAGCAGGAGCAGGTCGAAGCGGGTGACGACGAGCATCGCGCACAGGGCCACGAGGCGCAGCAGGTGACAGGCGATCAGGAGGGGGCGCACGGGGCACCGGTCGGCCAGGTGTCCCGCGATCGGCGAGCCCGCGATGCCCGCCACCGCGCCGACGCCGAACAGCAGGCCGAGCCGTCCGGCGTCGAGGCCGACGACGAAGGTGAAGAACAGGACCGAGGAGGCGGCCCAGACGCCGGTTCCGGTGCGGTCGAGGAGCTGGCCGAGCAGCATGATCCGCGCGTCGCGGCCGCCGGGCGGCCGCCTCAGCTGCGCGATCAGGCCGCGTGCGGTGCCGTCCTCGTCCGTGTCGCGCCGTGCCGCGCTCCGCCCCATGGCGGTTCTCCGTCTCCCCCGTGGAAGTATCTCGATATCGAGATACCTCACGGCAGCCTGCCCTCTCCACCCTCTCGACGTCAAGATATTTCGGTGGTTCAGGAACGGACCATGCGGGCGACGGCCCGGGACGCCTCCTCGACCTTGTCGCGCGCCTTGTCCCCGCCCTCGGCGATGGCGTCGGCGACGCAGGTGTGCAGGTGGTCCTCCAGCATGGTCAGCCCGAAGGACTGCAGGGCCTTGGTGGCGGCGCCGACCTGGGTGAGGACGTCGATGCAGTACGTCCCCTCCTCCACCATGCGCTGCAGTCCGCGCACTTGGCCTTCGATGCGGCGCAGCCTCTTGAGGACGTCGTCCTTGTGTGCGGTGTAACCGGGCACGGTGATCCCCTTCCCTTCCGCCTGGCCTTCCTACCCCTTCGGGGTATGTGCCCCCCACGGTCGCGTCAGTGGGAGTGCCCGCCGGGCTCCTCCGCCGCCGGGCTCGGCGCGGACGGGGCCGGGCTCGCCGCCGGGTCCGCGGCCGACTGCGCTCCGCCCGCGTTGACCGTGAAGGCCGCCGTGCGGACCTTGCCCTCGTGCTGGAAGTCCAGGAAGAGCCGGTAGGTTCCCGCGCTCGGGGCGGTCGCGGTGAAGGAGACGTCCGGGCCGGGGCCGCCCTCGTTGGGGTGGACGTGCAGGTAGGCGAGGTCCCCGTCGCGCAGGGCGACGAGGTGGCCGTACGCGCCCAGGTAGGGCTCGAGGTTCGTGACGGGCCTGCCGTCCTTGCTGACCGTGAGCTTGAGCTCGCCCGCCTTGCCGGGGTCGAGGGTGCCGCCGAGGGCGACCTGGTAGCCGTCCACCTCCGCCGTGTTCGCGGCCGGGGGCACCGGGTTCGGCGCGTACGCCCCGGGGACCGACAGGTCCGCGCCGAGGGTGACGTTCTTCGCGCCCGCCGCGGCGGGGGCGAAGTCGGCGAAGGCCTTGTACGCGCCGGGCGCGGGCAGGTCCACCGGCGCCGACCAGGTGCCGTCCGCCGCGCGCACCGGGTGCAGGTGGCGGTAGACCGTGAGGTCGCGCGAGGCCACGATGAAGTGCAGTTCCTTGCCGTGCTCGGTCTTGTACGAGGTCACCTTGCGGCCCTGCGCGTCCTTGACCGAGAACCTCAGCTCGCCCTGGCCCGCCGCGATCCGCGGGGTGTCCAGGGTGAGCGTGTAGCCGCCCTCGGAGACCTGGAGCCCGCCGGCCGCCGGGCCCTGGGCCGCCGCCTGGTCATGACCCCCGTGACCCGCCGGCGCGGAGGCCCCGGCGGACGCCCCGGCCGACGGCCGGCCCGCGTGACTCGCGTGTTCCGGCTTGGCCGGCGCGCCCACGGGGCCCACGCCCACCCCGGCCCCGTAAGCGGTGCCGAAGGTCGCCGCCAGTGCGGCGGCGAAAACGGTGATCTTCACTCCGGTGTTCATGGCTGCTCTCCCCTACGACGTACGTACCCCTGCCGCATCCAGCGGTTTCATGGCCACACCATACCCCCCAGGGGTATCAAGTCAAGCTGGAGGAACACTTGCGAGCAGATACCTCAGGGGGGTATATCTGGAGCCAGGCCGGATACCCCCACCGGGTATCTGCACCACCGAGGTCCGATCAAGGAGAAACCCATGTCTTCCTGCTGCACCCCCGACGGCAGCTGCGGTACGAACGCCGGCGAGACGACGACCGCCGTGGCCGTCGTCGACACCACCGCCACCGTCTACCGCGTGACCGGCATGTCCTGCGGACACTGCCGGACCGCCATCACCGCGTCCGTCGGCGCGCTCGACGGGGTCCTCTCCGTCGACGTGGACGTCGACGGCGGCGTGGTCACCGTGACCACCGCCGGCGAGCCCGACGACGCCGCGATCACCGCGGCCGTGGACGACGCCGGCTACGAGCTGACCGGCCGGGTCTGACACCCGGCCCGTCCCCGACCCACCCGGCCGCCGGGGCCCCGTCCGCCCACCGGGCCCCGGCCCCCACCCCGCGCTCGAACGAGGAGCAGCACTCATGACCACCATCACTCCCGGCGCCGCCCAGGTCGAGCTCGCCATCGGCGGCATGACCTGCGCCTCCTGCGCGGCACGCATCGAGAAGAAGCTCAACCGCATGGACGGTGTCGAGGCCACCGTCAATTACGCCACCGAGAAGGCCAAGGTCACCTTCGACGCCGACATCTCCGTCGCGGACCTGATCGCCACCGTCGAGGCCACCGGCTACACCGCGCAGGAGCCGGCGCCGCCGCGGACCGGCGGCGCGCCCGGCGACGGGGCGGAGCAGGCGGAGCCGGACGAACTCGGCCCGCTGCGGCAGCGGCTCGTCGCCGCCGTCTCCCTCGCCCTGCCGGTCATCGCGATGGCGATGGTCCCGGCCCTCCAGATCGACTACTGGCAGTGGCTCTCGCTGACCCTGGCCGCGCCCGTCGTCACGTACGCGGCCTGGCCCTTCCACCGCGCCGCCTGGACCAACGCCAAGCACGGCGCGGCCACCATGGACACCCTGATCTCGGTGGGCACGATCGCCGCGTTCCTGTGGTCGCTGTGGGCGCTGTTCCTCGGCACCGCCGGCACACCGGGCATGACCCACGCCTTCGAGTTCACCATCGCCCGCACCGACGGCGCGGGGAACATCTACTTGGAGGCCGCCGCCGGCGTCACCGCCTTCATCCTGGCCGGCCGGTACTTCGAGGCCAAGTCCAAGCGCAAGGCCGGCGCCGCCCTCAAGGCGCTGCTGGAACTGGGCGCCAAGGAGGTCACGGTGCTGCGCGGGGGCCACGAAGTCACCGTGCCCACCGCCGACTTGCAGGTCGGCGACCGCTTCCTGGTCCGTCCCGGCGAGAAGATCGCCACCGACGGCACGGTCGTGGAGGGCTCCTCCGCTGTCGACGCCTCCATGCTCACCGGCGAGTCCGTGCCCGTAGAGGTCTCCGTCGGCGACTCCGTCACCGGCGCCACCCTCAACGCCGGGGGCCGCCTCGTCGTCGAGGCCACCCGGGTCGGCTCCGACACCCAGCTCGCCCGGATGGCCCGGCTGGTGGAGGACGCCCAGAACGGCAAGGCCGCGGCCCAGCGGCTCGCCGACAGGATCTCCGCGGTCTTCGTCCCCATCGTCATCGGGCTGGCCCTGGCCACCCTGGGCTTCTGGCTCGGCACCGGATCGGGCCTCGCGGCCGCCTTCACCGCCGCCGTCGCCGTACTGATCATCGCCTGCCCCTGCGCCCTGGGCCTGGCCACCCCCACCGCCCTCATGGTCGGCACCGGCCGCGGCGCCCAGCTCGGCATCCTCATCAAGGGCCCCGAGGTCCTGGAGACCACCCGCAAGGTCGACACCATCGTCCTGGACAAGACCGGAACCGTCACCACCGGCCAGATGACCCTGCTCCACGTGCACACCGCCGACACCACCGACGAGGCCGAGGTGCTGCGCCTGGCGGGAGCCCTGGAGCACGCCTCCGAGCACCCCATCGCCCAGGCCGTCGCCGCCGGCGCCGCCGCGAAGGTCGGCAGGCTCCCCGCCCCCGAGGACTTCGCCAACATCCCCGGTCTCGGCGTACAGGGCGTCGTCGAGGGGCACGCCGTGCTCGTCGGCCGCGGCAAGCTGCTCGCCGAGTGGGCGATGGAACTGCCCCCGCACCTGGAGCGCGCCAAGGCCGCCGCGGAGGCCGCCGGCCGCACCGCGATCGCCGTGGCCTGGGACGGTGAGGCCCGCGCGGTCCTGGAGGTCGCGGACGCGGTCAAGGACACCAGCGCCGAGGCGATCCGCCGGCTGCGCGCCCTCGGCCTCACCCCGATCCTGCTGACCGGCGACAACAAGGCCGTCGCCGAGTCCGTCGCCGCCGAGGTCGGCATCGACGAGGTCATCGCCGAGGTCATGCCGCAGGACAAGGTCGACGTCGTCAAGCGGCTGCAGTCCGAGGGCCGCAGCGTCGCGATGGTCGGCGACGGGGTCAACGACGCGGCCGCGCTCGCCCAGGCCGACCTGGGCCTGGCCATGGGCACCGGCACCGACGCGGCCATCGAGGCCGGCGACCTGACCCTCGTACGGGGCGACCTGCGGGCGGCGGCCGACGCCATCCGGCTCGCCCGCAAGACGCTCGGCACCATCCGCTCGAACCTGTTCTGGGCCTTCGCCTACAACGTGGCCGCCCTGCCGCTCGCCGCGGCCGGCCTGCTCAACCCGATGATCGCCGGAGCGGCCATGGCCTTCTCCTCGGTCTTCGTCGTCGGCAACAGCCTGCGTCTGCGCGGCTTCCGGGCCGCCTCCAACTGAGGAGCCCCCGTGGCCGGTTACGTAGAACACAAGGAAGACGTCATCCGACGGCTGCGGCGGATCGAGGGCCAGGTCCGCGGCGTGCAGCGGATGGTCGCCGAGGACGTCTACTGCATCGACGTGCTCACCCAGGTGTCCGCGATCAACGCCGCGCTCCAGTCCTGCGCCGTCACCCTGCTCGACGAGCACCTCAGCTGCTGCGTCACCGAGGCGATCGCGCAGGGCGGGGACCGGGCGAGGGTCAAGGTCGGCGAGGCCACCAAGGCCATCGCCCGCCTGATCCGCACGTAGCACCCGCCGATCCGTACGCAGCACCGCCCGCGGACCCCGTCCGGCCCCGCTCCCGCTGCCCCTCCACCCGCACCGCGCGGTGGAGGGGCAGCCGGCGTTTGCGCGCCCCGCGTACCGGGCCGGGGTATGCCCCCGCGGGCGGGGCGGGCCGTACGATGAGCCGCTCGCGAGGGGGAGGGCCGAGAGGGATGCGCGTACGCCGGCTGGGAGAGCTGGAGGCCGAGATCATGGACCGGGTGTGGCAGTGGGAACGCCCCGCCTCGGTCCGCGAGATCGTCGACGACATAAACCGGGGCCGCAAGGTCGCCTACACCACCGTCATGACCGTGGCCGACATCCTGTACCGCAAGGGCTGGCTGAGCCGCGAGAAATCGGGGCGGGCCTGGATGTACCAGGCGGTGCGCAGCCGCGAGGAGTACACCGCGGCGCTGATGCAGGACGCGCTCGGCGACAGCCAGGACCGCAGGGCCACGCTGCTGCGGTTCGTGGAGCGCATGTCCCACGAGGACGTGGAGGCGCTGGACGAGGCCCTGCGCGCCGCCCGCCCCGACCGCCCGGCGGACGGGCACGGCCGGTGAACCACCACGTCCTGCCACCCCTCGGACTCGCCCTGATCACCGGTCTGGTGCTCCCGTGGCTGCTGGTCCGCGCCCGCTGGGCCCAGCAGGTGCCCCGCCTGGGCCTGGCCGCGTGGATCGCCTGCGGCGCCGCCTTCGCGCTGTCGACGGCCCTCCTCCCGGCGCAGCTGTTACTCCCCCCGCAGACCAGCCACCGGCTCATCGACGCGGTCATGACCCTGACCCCGCCCTCCCCCGGCCGGCTGGCGGCCGCGACGGCCCGCGAGGCCCTCGCCGCCGCCGCGGCGCTCGCGGTCCTGGCGGTGCCGGGCACCGGATTCGTACGGGAACTCGTGCGGGCGCGCCGGGCCCGCACCCGGCACGCCGAACTGCTGCGCCTGGTCGGCCGGTACGACGCCCGGCTGGGCGCGACCGTACTGGACGACGCGCGCCCGGCGGTGTACTGCCTGCCGGGGCGTTCGCGACGGGTCGTGGTCTCGTCGGGGGCCGTGGAGGTCCTGACGGAACAGGAGCTGGCCGCGGCGCTCGCCCACGAGCGGGCCCACATCGGCGGCCGCCACCATCTGCTGGTCGCGGCGGCCGGGGCGTACTCGGCGGTCTTCCGCCGGCTGCCGCTGGCCCGGATCGGCGGGCGAACGGTCCCGCTGCTGCTGGAGATGGCCGCCGACGACCGTGCGCTGCGCGGCTGTTCCAGCAACGCGCTGGCCACGGCGCTGTACGCGCTGGCGTCGGGGCACGCGCCCCGCAGGGCCTTCGCGGCGGGCGGTCCGTCGGCGGCGGTGCGGATGCGCCGCATCCTGGGCCCGCGCCGGGCGGGCCGCCCGGTGCTGCGCGGGCTGTTCGCGGTGGTCGCGGCGGTGTCCGCCGTCGTTCCGCTGGTGATCGCCTGTTGTTGGACCTCCTGATAGCGGATCCCTCTCCTCCCCCAACCCGGTTATTTACTAAGCCAATTCGTAGATTTCCCGCCGCCCCCAACCACTCGAATTGCCCGCTATTCTGGGCGCGTGCGGGCTCAGGACCGGTACGGCGAGAGGTGCGGGAAGAATGCTGCTGGCTGACGTGCGGACGGCAGCGCCCGGTGACGCGACGGCGATTTCCCGGCTCCTCGCCGAAGCGATTCGCGACGGCTACGGCAAGGCCCTCGGCGAAATCCGGGTGGGCCGACTGGTGTCGGACCATTGCGCCCTGCCCCGCATTAGAGCGGAAATTGAAATTCCCGGCGGGGCGCCCGCCTGGCTGGGCTGGCTGGTCGCGGCCGACGCCGACGGCGCCGTCGTGGGAGCGGCCTCGGGCGGCGTGCCGGTCGCCTCCGAGGGCGAGGTCTACGCCCTGTGCGTGACTCCGGCCCGCCGGCGGGAGGGCATCGGCACGGCCCTGCTGGAGGCGGCGAGCAGCCGGATGCGGGAGCACGGGGCGACGTCCCAGCGGATCACCCTGCCCGTCGAACAGG
Organism: Streptomyces sp. NBC_00091; assembly: GCF_026343185.1. GTDB lineage: Bacteria > Actinomycetota > Actinomycetes > Streptomycetales > Streptomycetaceae > Streptomyces. The sequence continues at coordinate 217,566 of NZ_JAPEMA010000001.1, forward strand.
CCCCGGCGCTCCCGTTCTTCGCCCGGCACGGCTTCGACGAGCTCACACCGGTACGGTTCGGCCGCGCGCTCTGACGGCCGCCGCCCGGCCCCTCCTGCCCGGCCCCTCCTGCCCGGCCCCTCCTGCCCGGCGCAGCGTGGCAGATCCACGCCATCGCGTGTTCACGCAGCCCGTCGCTCTGGCCCAAGTCCTCCTCCGCAGGCCAGGATTTCACCAGCGGCGCGGTCCCGGCGGCACGGGAGCCCCGCCCGGACGGTTGGACCGAGCGAGCCCCTGGAGGAGCGATGCACACACCGAGCGGCACTTCCCTGCCCGTCCTGCCGGCCGTGCCCGCCCCGTTCACACCGGCCCCGCCATCCGCGCACGCGGGCCCCGGTGTTGGCGTCGGTGTCGCCGTGGCGCACGGCGGATCCGCCCTCCTGCCTCCCGCCGGCTTCCTGCCCGGCCTGGAGTCGGCGGCGCCCGCCGACGAGGACGCGCTCTGGCTCCAGGACGCGCTGCTGGGCCCGCACAGCGCGGACATCGTCCGCTACCTGAGCCTCGCGAGGCGCTGCGGCGGCCCGGTCCTGGACCTGGGCTGCGGTGCGGGGCGGCTCGCCGTGCCGTTCGCCCGCCACGGCTTCCACGTCGAGGCGGTGGACCGGGACGCCGCGGGCCTGGAGCGGCTGCGGGCCTGGGGCCGGCGGATCGGGCCCCAGGTGTCGGGCCGTCTGGTCACCACCCGGGCCGATCTGGCGGAGCTGCGGCTGCGGGGCTCGTACCGGCTGGCCCTGCTGGCCGGGACGATGATCGCGGCCGTACCGCCCCACGCCCGCCCCGGGCTGCTGCGCGAGATCGCCGGGCACCTGGAGCCGGGCGGCGTGCTGGCCCTCGACTACACGGCGCACCGGCTGCGTGGGCTGTCGCAGGAGCCGCGGCGCACCTGGGCGTTCCAGGTCCCCCGCTTCGACGGCGTCGAGGAGTGGACCGTGGCCCGCCAGGTCTTCGACCTGGACGACATGAGCGAGCACATCACCTACCACTCGGTCCGCACGGGCAAGCTGAGCACCGGGCGGGTCACCCGGACCACCCACAAGTGGATCATCGACCCGGAGCGGCTCGCCGCCGAACTGGGGGCGGCGGGCCTGCGCGTGGAGCGCCGGCGCGGCCACCGACTCGACGAGCGGACCGAGAGCGTCCTGCTCATCTGCCGGGCCGGGGACTGACGCCCCCGCCCGCCCTCCCGCCTTCCCACCACCCGCTCCACGAGGCCGGGCAAGAGGTACGATGCCCACAAAGGTTTGAGTGGACCAGATCGCGGATGGTGGCGAAGTGATGGCTGTCGTGGAGGAGTCGACCGGCCGCGAGGCGGTGATCCAGCGCCTCCGCGACGTGGGGCTGCGCGTCACCGGGCCCCGGCTCGAGGTACTGCAGGTACTGGCCGCGGGCGGCCACATGGACGTCGAGTCGATCACGGCCGCCGCCCGCGAGCGGCTCGGGACCCTGACCAGCCAGGCCGTGTACGAGATGCTGCGGCACTTCCTGGAGACCGGACTGGCCTCGAAGTTCGACCGCCCCGGACTGCCCGCCGTCTTCGAGATCTCCGGCCCCGCGCACCAGCACGCGCTGTGCCTGCGCTGCGGCCGGGTGGAGAACGTCCAGGCCGAGGTGGCCGAGCCGGCCGGCGAGGCGATCGGCGCGTGGCGGATGGGCGACGCCGAGGTCACCTTCAAGGGGCTGTGCCCCGACTGCCTGCGCGCCTCGCAGGACACCCCCTAGCCCGGACACCCCCTGCCGCCGTCTCCCCACAGCCGTACGGGAGTTGGGCCCGCGCCGGACTCCGGGCCGCCCCGGCGGCACCCCGTCCGGGCCGGCCGGAAGCCCGGGCGCGCACTTCAGGGGCACCTTGTGACGCCCGTCACATCCCGTTCGAGGGGGCGGGAGCCCTCCCATAGGTATGTGCCAAAGTGTGACTGTCGATTCGTAAGATGAGGGGGTCGCTTCGCGATGGCAACGGGCGACGGCAGGGACGGCATCCAGTCCGCCGACAGGGTGCTGGCCTTCTATCAGGAGCTGCGCCTGCGCGGGGTGTCCGACCTGAACGAGGTCTTCCGGGAGCTCGGACTCGCGCCCGAGGAGTACGAGAAGTGGCGCGCGGAGCTGACCTCCCTCGGCCTCATCGTGCCGACGGGCACCACCCACGCCACCCGCGCCGACCTCCAGTCCGGCGCCTGGGAGCCGGGCCCGGACGCGGTCACCGTGGTCGACCCCGAGATCGCCCTGCTGCGGATGCTCCAGCGCGAACGCGAGCGGCTGCGCGAGCACCTGGACGAGTCCGACCGGGCCTACAGCGCGCTGGAGACCCTGGTCGGAAGGTTCCTGAGGCCCGGTTCGCTCAACGGTTCCGACGTCGAGGTGGAGATCCTCGACGACTACGGCCGGATCCAGCAGGTGCTGGAGGACATCACGGACGTCATCCGGCACGATCTGACGTCGATGCACGTCACGGCGCTGGTCCGGGAGGTGGCGGACCGGGTGCTCAGCCGCGACCGCCGGCAGATCGACAACGGGGTGCGCATCCGCGCCATCTACCACCAGCGGATCACCACCTCGCCGGAGGCCGTGGAGATGCTCCGCCGCCGGGTCGAGGCCGGTGTCGAGATACGCCTGTCCCCCGCCGTCCCGATGAACATGATCATCGCGGACCAGCAGTTCGCGGTGCTGCCCGTCCACCCCGACGACCGGTCGGCCGGCGCCATCCTCGCCCGCGGTCCCGCCCTGGTCCGCTCCTACCTCGCCCTGTACGAGCACTGCTGGCACGCGGCCACCCCGTACGGCGACGACGTCGCACCGGAACTCGGCGGGGACGGGCTTTCCGAACAGCAGCGGGCCGCCCTGAAAATGCTCGCCTCGGGCATGAAGGACGAGAAAGTCGCGCGGAATCTCGGAGTTTCCCTGCGGACGGTGAGCCGCATGCTGTCCGAGCTGATGCAGGAAATGGGAGCATCGAGCCGTTTCGAGGCCGGTGTACGCGCACAGCGGCTCGGCTGGCTGGACTGATTCACCGCTCGCGGGCGAGTGAAATACTGCCGCAATACTCCGGTCGCCCCGAATGCGGCGGGACCGGGAGAACGCAAAAGCCCCGCGACCGCCCGAAGGCGGTCGCGGGGCTTCATCCGCGGTGCAGGCCAGGCCGTTCAGTCCCAGCCGTTGTCGCCCGAGCGGGACGGCGCCTGGGCGACGGCCGTGGTACAGAGCGGGCGGGCGGGGGCGGTGTGACGGGCGTTCCCGTGGATTGCGGTGGTGTGCACAGCGGACATGATTCCTCCAGGGAGTTGGAATATCGATTCCGTCTCCGCGGATCCGTGCCGCCGGTATTCCGTCGAAGACATCTCTATTCTCATATGGATTCCGCGACCGGGCCAGTTTCCTGTAGCGCGTTTGAGGCGGATCTGGAGTTCATACACACGTTACACCTGCGCATCTTTGGTCAAGTCAAAAGAGCTGTTAGGGTGGCCTTCCGGCCTTCTCGACCCTCCAGGGGAGAGGCGTCGGCGAGGCAGGAGCGTGCCGCCGCTCCTGCCTCACTCATGTCCGCGCCGCCCTTCTCCTCGCGCAGCACGTCCCGGTAGACCTCCAGGGTCCGGGCGGCCGCGGCCTGCCAGCTCATCTCCCGGGCGTGGCACACCGCCGCCCGCCCCATCAGGGCGGCCTCCTGCGGGTGCTGCGCGAACCAGCGCAGCCGCCGGGCGTACTCCACCGGATCGTTGCCGGGTACGAGCAGGCCCGTCACCCCGTCCCGCACGGCGGTCGGCAGCCCGCCGACCGCCGAGGCCAGGACCGGGGTCCCGCAGGCCTGGGCCTCCAGTGCGACCAGGCCGAAGGACTCGCTGCGCGAGGGCACCATCAGGACGTCCGCCGCCCGGTACCACTGCGCCAGCTCCGACTGCGGCACCGGCGGGTAGTGGCGCAGTACGTCCGACACCCCGAGCTCGCGGGCCAGTTCCCAGGCCTCGCCGCGCGGTCCGGCGCCCGAGTTCCCGCCCACCACCGGGACGATGATCCGCCGGCGCAGCCCCGGAACCTCCCTCAGCAGTTCGGCGATCGCCCGCACCATCACGTCGGGGCCCTTGAGGGGCTGGATGCGGCCCGCGTACAGGGGGACGAAGGCGTCGGCCGGCAGCCCGAGCCGGGCCCGGGCCGCCGCCCGCCCCCGGCCGGGCCCGAAGGTGCGCAGGTCGACACCCGGCCGGACGATCTCCGTGCGCCGCGCGTCGGCCCCGTACAACTCCCGCAGCGCCCGCGCCTCGTCGCCGGTGTTCGCGATCAGCCGGTCGGCGGAGCCGACCACCTGGTGCTCGCCGCGGATCCGCAGCTCGGGCTCGGGGGTGTCCCCGGCGGCGAGGGCCTCGTTCTTGACCCGGGCCAGGGTGTGGGCGGTGTGCACGAGCGGGATCCGCCAGCCGGCGGCGGCGATCCGGCCGGCCTGCCCGGAGAGCCAGTAGTGCGAGTGGACCAGGTCGTAGCGCCGCTCCTCCTTGAGCAGCGCCAGCGAGAACGGCACCACCAGGGCGGGCATGTCCTCCTTGGGCAGGGCCGCGCGCGGGCCGGCCTCCAGGTGGCGCACCCGCACGCCGGGGCCGAGGTCCGCCCGGGAGGGGCGGGCCTCGCCCCGGCAGCGGGTGAACAGGTCGACCTCGACTCCCTGTTCGGCGAGGGCCCGGGACAGCTGGACCATGTAGACGTTCATGCCGCCCGCGTCCCCGGTGCCGGGCTGGTGCAGCGGCGAGGTGTGGACACTGAGCATGGCGACGCGCAGGGACACGTGGAGCTCCTACGGTGAGGGGCCGCGTCCGCCCTGCGCCGCCGGGCGACCGGCGCGCGGTCACGCGGCGAAGAAGGGATTCTGTCGTCTTGCTGTCGTGCGGGAAGTGCGGGTCGTGCGGGTCGTGCGGGCGCGCGACGGCTAGAAGCCGAACACCGGCCCCGAGGGCGGCGCCAGCCGGGTGCCCGGCGCGGGCGCGACGAGGGCCGCGGGAGAGACCGGCCCCCCGGGTTCCGCCTTGAGCGCGGCGGCCAGCCGGTCCGCGCCCTCCGGCATCACCGGCCGGGCCCAGGCGCCGAGCGCGCGGGCCACGGCCAGTTGCGCCGCCAGCACCGGCAGGTGGCGGCCGTCGGCGGTGGGGCGGTGTGCCTCGTGCGCGTTGACATGGCCGAAGTCGGCCACCGAGCGCACCATTTCGTCGAGCAGGGCGACCGCCCTGCGCGGGTCGAACGCCTCCGGCGAGTAGGCCTCGCGCAGGTCCTCCACCCCGCGCAGCAGCCGCCGCTCCAGCACCTCCCAGCCGGTGCCGCCGGGCAGGGCCGCCGGGGCCCGTCCCGCGCACTCCTCGCGCACGGCGCCGAAGAGCCGGGCGAGCCAGTTGTTCCAGCTCTCGTCCAGCTCCCGGCGGGCCGCGGCGAGCCGGTCGGCGTGGAAGGCCGTACGGCGGCCCAGCGGGCGGGCCTGCAGGACGTGCCGGCGCAGGGTGTCCGATCCGTACTCGGTGATCAGGTCCAGCGCCCAGGCCTTCTGCCCGGAGCCCCAGACCAGCGCCTCGTCCTCGATCACGTACGCCTCGTTGACGCAGAAGTGCTGCGGCAGCTTGACCCCCTGGGCGAACAGCAGGACCGGCAGCAGCACCGCGTGGCAGAAGGCGTGGCCGAAGCCGCAGAAGTGGATGGCCCGTTCGGGCAGCGGGTGGTCGCCGTGGCCGAAGAGGTGCATGGCGGCCGCCTCGAAGCAGCCGTCGATGCGGTGCTCGGGGAAGCCGTCGACGGGGACGGGCAGTCCCCACTCGGCGGGGTGGGACACCGCGATGTCCGGCAGGCCGTCCTCGACGAGCGACTCGCACAGCGCGGCCAGCCGCGGCGGCATGCCGGTGCCGGCCCAGTACTCGGCGAGGGCGTCGCGGTGCGGCTCGAGCGGGATGTAGAGGCGCCGGCAGCGGCGGGGCAGGGCCGGGGAGGCGCACTGGGCGCAGCGCGGCTCCAGCAGGTCGCCGCCGTCGTTGGGGCGGGCGCACTCGTGGCACATCCCGCCGTCGCTGACCGCCGCGCAGTGCGGGCAGGTCCCGGTGACGTGGGCTCCGTGGAGCCAGCGGCCGCAGGGTTCGCAGTACGGCGTCAGGCGGGTGCGGGCCGCGATGACCCCGTCCGCGTGCAGCCGCCGGAAGAGGTCCGCCAGCCAGCGCGCGTAGCCCTTGTCCTGGCGGGGGCGCACGATGTGGTCGAACTCGACGCCCGAGCGCAGCCAGTCCGACGTGATCGCGGCGCGGTATCCCTCGGCGACCTCCTCCGGCTTGCGGCCGGCGCGGAGCGCGCGGACGTGGACGGAGCTGGTGTGGTCCGCGGTGCCGGTGGTGAACCGGACGGGTTCGCCCTCGGCTCTCAGGTACCGGGCCAGCACATCGGCGGCGACGTACGGTCCCGCCAGGTGGCCGACGTGCAGTTCGCCGTGGGTGGCCGGCGGGGTCGCGGTGATCCAGACGGGGGTGCTCATGGGACCTCCTTGACGCTGTGGTGCGAGGACGCAGCGAGGCTCGGAACGGAACGGATGGGGTGCCCAGCAAAGCCTGACAGAGAAACGAACCGCGCGGTCTGGTATCTGCTTGCGCATTCGCGCCGTTGCGTGGACACGCCAGGAGGGTCCGGGCCGGGGCCCTTGGCGCGCCCTCAGGCTGCGCAGTCGGCCGGTACGCCCATCCCCCGGACCACCTCGGTCCACAGCTCGTGCGTGGCCAGCGCCCACAGCGCGAGCGCGTCGCGGTCCGACGGCCGCTCCAGCTGACGGGCCAGCAGGGCCCGCACCCGGTCGGGCCGGACCTGTCCGGCCCGCGCGAGCCGCTCCGGCGACAGCAGCTCCCGTACCGGTTCCAGCAGCGGGCCGCCGGGGGCCAGCATCGCGGTGACCGGCAGGGCGAACGGCTGCCGGGGCCGGTTCAGCACCGCCTTCGGCAGCAGCTCGCGCCCCGCCCCGGCGAGGGCCCGCCGGTCCTGCAGGGAGCGGGGCGGGGCGGCCCGGGCGTGCGCGGCGACGGAAGGCCGGCAGAACGGCATCCTGGCCTCGACGGCCGAGGCCATGCCCAGGTGGTCGATGCGGCGCAGGTGGCGGGCGGGCAGCCGCCAGCGGGTCTCGAAGGCGGTGATCGCGGCGAGCCGGTCGCAGCCCGCCGAGCGCAGCTCCCGCTCGACGCGGTCGGCGGCCGAGCCCTCCTCGGCGATGAAGGCGCGGTAGGCGGGCGTGTACAGGTGCTCGCGGAGCATCCGGGGCGCGGCGGACAGCGCGGCGGTGTAGGCGGCGGCCCAGTCGGCGCCGTCGGCTGCCGCGGCCGCGGCCCGCATCCGCGCGGAGGCGCCGAAGAGTTCGTCGGCCCCGTCCCCGGTCAGGGCCACGGTGTAGCCGGCCTGCCGGACGGCCCTGAAGAGGGCGTACGTGCTCAGCGCGGCGGGGTCGGCGCTGGGCTGCCCGAGGTGGCGGGTGGTCAGGGTCAGCAGCGACCCCAGCTCGGCCGGGTCCAGGGCGACTTCGTGGTGGACGGTACGGGTGTGCCGGGCGACCGCACGGGCGTGGGCGGCCTCGCAGTCGGGCCATCTGCCCCGGTGGGTGAGGTGGAAGGTGTGCGGGGCGGGCGCCCCGTCCTCCCGGGCGTACTCGGCCGCCAGCGCCGTGACCAGGCCGGAGGCCAGCCCGCCGCTCGTGAGGGCGCACACCGGTACGTCGGCCCGCGCGAGGCGGCGTACCTCGCGGCGCAGCACGTCCCCGGTGTCCGGGCGGGCCGGCTCGGGGTCGCCCGCCCCCGGCTGCCCCGGGGGCAGGCGCCGCAGCACCGGTGCCCGTCCGGGGTGTACGACGGCGGTCGCGCCCGGGGGCAGGACGCTGATGCCCTCCAGCGCGGTCCGCGCGGAGATCGGCGTCACGAGGGCGAGGACGGTGTCGAGGCTGTCCGCGCGCGGGGCGGTGCGCACCCCGTCGAAGGCCAGCAGCGCCGGGATCTCGGACGCGAACCGGAACACCCCGTCCGGGCCCTGGTGGTAGTGCAGGGGCTTGATGCCCATGGGGTCGGCGGCGAGGAGCAGCCGGGGGCTCGCGCGGACGTCGAGGACGGCGACGGCGAACATCCCGTCGAGCCGCCGCGCGAAGTCCGGCCCGTACTCGGCGTACAGCGCGGGCAGCAGGGTGCCGTCGCACAGGTCGGGGAACCGGTGGCCCCGGGCGGCGAGTTCGCGCCGCAGCTCGGCATGGTTGTAGATCTCGCCGTTGAGGACGGCCGTGATCCCCGGCAGGTGGGCCAGCCGGTACGGCTGCTGCCCGCCGCGCGGGTCGGTCACGGCGAGCCGGTCGCAGCCCAGCGACCAGCCCGGCCCGCGCAGCACCTGGTGCTCGTCGGGACCGCCGTGCCGCTGCCGGGCGGAGACCGCCGCGAGCTCGGCCGGGTCGGGGCGGGCCGCCCCGGCCGAGAGAGATCCGAAAATCCTGCACATGCCGGACGCCTCCGCTTCCCCACGCACGCGTGGTTTCCCTCAACGATGTGGAGCGCACAAGTCTTGGAGTGGCGTAGAGGCGACATGTCGCGTGTACGCCAAAGGAGCCGCCTTGCGGCCCACGGCCCCGCCCAACAGGCTGATCACATGGAACACTTCGCGACCGATCGCATAGACCGCAGCGCACCCGAATCCCTGCTGGTCGTGGCCGCGCACCCGGACGACATCGAGTTCTGCGTCAGCGGGACGGTCATGCGGTGGATCGCGCAGGGCACCACCCGGGTGACGTACTGCATCGTCACCGACGGCGGGGCGGGCGGCTACGACGAGCAGCTCCCGCGCCAGGCCATGGGAGACCTGCGCCGCGCCGAACAGGTCCACTCGGCCAAGCGCAGCGGCGTCGACGACGTCCGCTTCCTCGGCTACCCCGACAGCTACGTCGAGGCGAGCGTGGAGCTGCGGCGCGACCTGTGCCGGGTGATCCGGCAGGTCCGCCCGCAGCGCGCCGTCATACCGAGCCCGGAGATCAACTGGTCCCGCGTCGCCGATCTGCACCCCGACCACCGCGCCGTGGGCGACGCCGCCCTGCGGGCCATCTATCCCGAGGCGCGCAATCCGTTCGCGCACCCGACGCTCCTCAAGGAGGAGGGCCTGGAGCCGTGGATCGTGCCGGAGCTGTGGCTGATGACGGGGCCGAACCCGAACCAGTACATCGACGTCACCCCCGTCTTCGACCGCAAGGTCGAGGCCCTGCGCATCCACACCTCGCAGACCGCGCACTTCGACGACCTGGCGGGGCTGTTGCGGGAGTGGCTGGGTGAGCACGCGCGGGCGGCGGGGCTGCCCGTGGGGCGGATGGCGGAGGCCTTCCAGGTCGTGAAGATCGACTGAGCGCTCCGCCCGGGCCGGGTCCCGTTCGCCGTGTGGGGCGGACGGGACCCGGCCCGTGTGCTGTCCGGGGTCACCGGTAGATGAGCAGTTCCCCCTCGGCCGCGCCCGCCAGTTCGTAGCGGGTCGCGACCAGCGGACGGCCGGAGTAGAGGCGGATCAGCGTCGCCGCGTCCCCGCGGAAGCGGGCGGCGGCCCGGCCGGCCACCTCGTTGCCCAGGACCAGCGGTCCCCCGTGGCCGCCGATGTCGGCGACCAGCCGGGGGGTCTCCCGCTTGCGGCTGGCGGTGCGCAGCAGGGGCAGGGCGAGCGGCAGGCTGTCGCCGGCGTACGCCCCGGGCTCCCCGAACGCCTCGCGGACGTCGCCCGCGTGGATCCACTCCCCCAGCGCCACCGCGTCCAGCCTGCCGTCGCCGGCGGCGATGGCCGGGCCGGCCTCGGTGAGGCCGCGCTCCAGCTCGTCCACGATCCGGGGCACCGGCCAGTCCAGGCGCTCGGCCACGTCGGCGGCGTTGGCGGCGGGCAGGAAGACCCCTTCCTCCAGCCGGCCCTCGACGATCCGTACGAGGGCGGCCGCGCAGTGCGCGAGGACGTCCCGGGCGGTCCACCCGGGGCAGGCGGTGCGGAGCCCGTAGGCGGCCTGCGGCGTGCGGCGCAACAGCGGGATCAGCGCGTCCCGTTCGGTGCGCAGCAGCCGGTCCGGGAGCCAGGGGTCGCGCACCTCGGCGACGGCCTCCACGACGGCTTCCACGGTGTCCACGGTGTCCACGGTGTCCACGGCCGTCAGTAGCGGTAGTGGTCGGGCTTGTACGGGCCCTCGACCGCGACGCCGATGTAGGCGGCCTGCTCCGGACGCAGGGTGGTGAGCCTGACCCCGAGGGCGTCCAGGTGGAGGCGGGCGACCTTCTCGTCGAGGTGCTTGGGCAGCACGTACACGTCGGTCGGGTACTCCGACGGCTTCGTGAACAGCTCGATCTGGGCCAGGGTCTGGTCCGCGAAGGAGTTCGACATGACGAAGGACGGGTGGCCGGTCGCGTTGCCCAGGTTGAGGAGGCGGCCCTCGGAGAGGACGATCAGGACCTTGCCGTCGGGGAACTTCCAGGTGTGGACCTGGGGCTTGACCTCGTCCTTGACGATGCCGTCGATCTTGGCCAGGCCGGCCATGTCGATCTCGTTGTCGAAGTGGCCGATGTTGCCGACGATCGCCTGGTGCTTCATCTTGGCCATGTCCGAGGCCATGATGATGTCCTTGTTGCCCGTCGTCGTGACGAAGATGTCCGCGATCTCCACGACATCGTCCAGGGTGGCGACCTGGTAGCCGTCCATCGCCGCCTGGAGGGCGCAGATCGGGTCGATCTCCGTGACGATGACCCGCGCGCCCTGGCCGCGCAGGGACTCCGCGGAGCCCTTGCCGACGTCGCCGTAACCGCAGACCACCGCGACCTTGCCACCGATGAGGACGTCGGTGGCGCGGTTGATGCCGTCGATCAGGGAGTGGCGGCAGCCGTACTTGTTGTCGAACTTCGACTTGGTGACGGCGTCGTTCACATTGATCGCCGGGAAGAGGAGAGCGCCCGCCTGGTGCATCTCGTAGAGGCGGTGGACACCGGTGGTGGTCTCCTCCGTCACGCCGCGGATCTCCGAGGCCATCTGCGTCCAGTTCAGGGTGCTGCGCCCCAGCAGTTCGAGGACGAAGCCCATCTCCTCGTTGTCGGCGGTCGAGGGGTCGGGGACGGCCCCGGCCTTCTCGAACTCGACGCCCTTGTGGACGAGGAGGGTGGCGTCACCACCGTCGTCGAGGATCATGTTCGGGCCCACGTGTCCGGGCCAGGTCAGCGCCTGCTCGGTACACCACCAGTACTCCTCCAGCGTCTCGCCCTTCCAGGCGAAGACGGGGATGCCGGCGGCCGCGATCGCCGCCGCGGCGTGGTCCTGGGTCGAGTAGATGTTGCAGGACACCCAGCGGACGTCCGCGCCGAGGGCGACCAGGGTCTCGATCAGCACGGCGGTCTGCACGGTCATGTGCAGGGAGCCGGTGATCCGGGCGCCGGCCAGCGGCTGCGCCTCGGCGTACTCCTCGCGGATCGACATCAGACCCGGCATCTCGTGCTCGGCCAGGGTGATCTCCTTGCGCCCGAAGGCGGCAAGGGAAAGGTCCGCGACCTTGAAGTCCGTGAACTCGGCAGGCATGGGGTGTGCTCCTTGAACTTGTCCGAAGCCGGAGGTCATCGGCGGCCTCCCGCGTTGAAGTAGCCGGCCTCGGGATGGTGGATGACTATGGCGTCGGTGGACTGCTCGGGGTGGAGCTGGAACTCCTCGGAGAGCTGGACGCCGATCCGCTCCGGCCGGAGCAGGTCGGCGATCTTGGCCCGGTCCGCCAGCTCGGGGCAGGCCGGGTAGCCGAGGGAGTAGCGGCACCCCTGGTACTCGGTACGGAACATGCCGTCCATGGCCGCCGGATCGGAACCGGCGATGCCCAGCTCGGCGCGGACGCGGGCGTGCCAGTACTCGGCCAGCGCTTCGGCGAGCTGGACGGACAGGCCGTGCAGCTCCAGGTAGTCCCGGTAGGAGTCGGACTCGAAGAGCTTGGCGGTGGCCTCGCCGATCCTGGATCCGACGGTGACCACCTGGAAGCCGACAACGTCGACCTCGCCGGACTCCTCGGGGCGGACGAAGTCCGCGAGGCAGAGCCGGCGGCCGCGCCCCTGGCGCGGGAAGGTGAAGCGGGTCCGCTCGCCGCCGTCCTCGTCCAGGACGATCAGATCGTCCCCCTTGGAGACGCAGGGGAAGTAGCCGTAGACCACGGCCGCTTCGAGGAGCCGCTCGGTGTGCATCCGGTCCAGCCAGCCGCGCAGCCTCGGCCTGCCCTCCGTCTCGATGGAGCCCGCCTCCTTGAGGCCCCACTGGCCCTTGAAGAGCGCCTGCTCGTCCAGCCAGCCCGCGTACTCCTTGAGCTGGATGCCCTTGACGACCCGGGTGCCGAGGAACGGCGGCTCGGGCACCGGGTTGTCCACGGCGACGTCCGAACGGCCGGCTTCCTCCGGCTCCCGTACGTCGAGGACGGCGTTCCGCTGCGGCACCCGGCGCTGCTTGAGGGGCGGGAGTTCGGCGCCGGGGACTCCGCGCTTGACGGCGATCAGGGAGTCCATCAGCCGCAGCCCCTCGAAGGCGTCACGGGCGTAGCGGACTTCGCCTTCGTAGATCTCGTGGAGGTCCTGCTCGACGTAGGCGCGGGTCAGGGCCGCGCCGCCGAGGATGACCGGGTAGTCGGCCGCCAGCTTGCGCTGGTTGAGCTCCTCCAGGTTCTCCTTCATGATCACCGTCGACTTGACCAGCAGGCCCGACATGCCGATCACATCGGCCTTGTGCTCCTGCGCCGCCTCGAGAATCGCGGAGACCGGCTGCTTGATGCCGATGTTGACGACGTTGTAGCCGTTGTTGGTCAGGATGATGTCGACCAGGTTCTTACCGATGTCATGGACATCCCCGCGGACCGTGGCCAGCACGATGGTGCCCTTGCCCTCGTCGTCCGTCTTCTCCATGTGCGGCTCGAGGTAGGCCACCGCCGTCTTCATCACCTCGGCGGACTGCAACACGAACGGCAGCTGCATCTGCCCGGAACCGAACAGCTCACCGACGACCTTCATCCCCTCGAGAAGGGTGTCGTTGACGATCTCCAGCGCCGGACGGGTCGCCAGGGCCTCGTCCAGGTCCGCCTCCAGGCCGTTCTTCTCACCGTCGATGATCCGCCGCTGGAGACGCTCGTCCAGCGGCAGAGCGGCGAGCTCCTCGGCGCGGCCGGCCTTCAGGGACTTGGTGTTGACGCCCTCGAAGAGCGCCATCAGCTTCTGCAGCGGGTCGTAGCCCTCGGCACGGCGGTCGTAGATCAGGTCCAGGGCCGTGTTGACCTGCTCATCGTCGAACCGGGCGATCGGCAGGATCTTCGACGCGTGCACGATCGCCGAGTCCAGACCGGCCTTCACGCACTCGTCCAGGAACACCGAGTTCAGCAGCACACGGGCCGCCGGATTCAGACCGAAGGAGATGTTCGACAGACCCAGCGTCGTCTGCACGTCCGGGTGGCGCCGCTTGAGCTCGCGGATCGACTCGATCGTCGCGATCCCGTCCTTACGGGACTCCTCCTGACCCGTGCAGATCGTGAACGTCAGCGTGTCGATGAGGATGTCCGACTCACGGATCCCCCAGTTCACCGTCAGGTCCCCGATCAGCCGCTCGGCGATCGCCACTTTGTGCTCGACCGTGCGGGCCTGGCCCTCCTCATCGATCGTCAGCGCGATCAGCGCCGCACCGTGCTCCTGAGCCAGCCGGGTGACCTTCGCGAAACGCGACTCCGGGCCGTCGCCGTCCTCGTAGTTGACCGAGTTGATGACCGCGCGCCCGCCGAGCTTCTCCAGGCCGGCCTGGATGACGGGAACCTCGGTCGAGTCCAGCACGATCGGCAGGGTGGAGGCGGTGGCGAAACGGCCGGCCAGCTCCTTCATGTCCGCGACGCCGTCGCGGCCCACGTAGTCCACGCACAGGTCGAGCATGTGCGCGCCCTCGCGGATCTGGTCGCGCGCCATCTCCACGCAGTCGTCCCAGCGGGCCTCCAGCATGGCCTCGCGGAACTTCTTCGACCCGTTCGCGTTCGTCCGCTCACCGATCGCCATGTACGCGGTGTCCTGGCGGAACGGCACCGTCTGGTACAGCGAAGCCGCCCCGGGTTCCGGGCTCGGAGTACGCGCCACCACACCCGCCCCGCGCACCCGCTCCACGATCCGGCGCAGGTGCTCGGGGGTGGTGCCGCAGCAGCCACCGACCAGGGAGAGCCCGTACTCGCGCACGAAGGTCTCCTGCGCGTCCCCCATCTCGGAGGCCGACAGCGGGTAGTGCGCGCCGTCCTTCGTCAGGATCGGCAGGCCGGCATTGGGCATGCAGGACAGCGGGATCCGGGCGTGCCGCGCCAGATACCGCAGGTGCTCGCTCATCTCGGCGGGGCCGGTGGCGCAGTTCAGGCCGATCATGTCGATCCCCAGCGGCTCCAGCGCCGTGAGCGCCGCACCGATCTCGGAACCCAGCAGCATCGTGCCGGTCGCCTCCACGGTGACCTGCACGATCAGCGGGAGGTCCCCCATTCCGCACCAGTCCAGCGCCTGCCGCGCGCCGATGACGGCGGCCTTGGTCTGGAGGAGGTCCTGGGAGGTCTCCACGAGCAGCGCGTCCGCGCCGCCCCGGATCAGGCCCTCGGCGCTGTCCTGGTAGGCCGCGCGCAGGGGCTCGTACTGCACGTGCCCAAGGGTGGGCAGTTTGGTGCCCGGTCCCATGGAGCCCAGGACCCAGCGGGGCCGGCCGTCCCGCGCGGTGAACGCGTCGGCGGACTCGCGGGCGATCCGGGCGCCGGACTCGGACAGCTGGTAGACCTGGTCCTCGATCCCGTACTCGGCGAGCGCGGACAGGTTGCTGCCGAAGGTGTTGGTCTCCACGCAGTCCACGCCGACGGCGAAGTACTCGTCGTGGACCGAGCGGACGATGTCGGGGCGGGTGAGGTTGAGGACCTCGTTGCAGCCCTCCAGGCCCAGGAAGTCGTCCATCGTCGGGTCGGCGGCCTGGAGCATCGTGCCCATGGCCCCGTCCGCGACCACGACGCGGGTCGCGAACTCCTCCCGCAGTGACCGTCTCATTCCAGTGCCCCCAGGTGTGTGGACAGTTCCGTCAGGGTCGCCGGGCCGTACGCGGCGGCGAGCCGGGCCAGCAGCGGCTCCCGGCCCAGCCGGTACTCCTGGGTGCCGACGTGGTCGAGTACGGTCGCCGCGACCGCGCAGCCCAGCTGGGCCGCGTACCGCTCGGGGACCCCCCAGGCCGTCGCGGCGAGGAAACCGGCCCGGAAGGCGTCGCCGACACCGGTGGGGTCGACGATCTCCTCGGCCTCCACGGCGGGCACGTCCAGCGGCTCGCGGCCCACGGCGCGGATGCGTACGCCGGCCTCGCCGCGCGTGGTGACCCAGGAGCCGACCCGCTGGAGGACCTGCTCCTCGGTGAGCCCGGACCGCTCGCACAGCAGGGCGGACTCGTACTCGTTGGTGAACAGCCGCTGCGCGCCGTCGACCAGCTCCCGCACCTCTTCGCGGCCGAGCCGGGCCAGCTGCTGCGAGGGGTCGGAGGCGAAGGGGATGTCCAGGTCACGGCAGGCGCGGGTGTGGCGGAGCATCGCCTCGGGGTCGTCCGGCGAGACCAGGACCAGGTCGGGCCTGCCGACGCGGGCGACGATCTCCCCCAGGTCGATCTCGCGGGCCTCGGCCATCGCGCCCGCGTAGAAGGTCGCGATCTGGTTCTGCTCCTGGTCGGTGGTGCAGACGAAGCGGGCGGTGTGGCGGGTGTCGCTCACGCGTACGGAGTCGGTGTCGACCCCGTGGTCCTTGAGCCACACCCGGTACGGCTCGAAGTCCCCGCCCACCGCGCCCACCAGCAACGGGCGCAGTCCCAGCATGCCCAGGCCGAACGCGATGTTCGCCGCCACTCCGCCCCGCCGCACTTCCAGGTTGTCGGCGAGGAACGACAGGGAGACCCGGTCCAGGCGGTCCGCCAGCAGCTGCTCGGCGAACCGGCCGGGGAAGGTCATCAGATGATCGGTCGCGATGGATCCGGTGACAGCGATACGCATGTCAGACCCCGGCTGCCTTGCGCAGCGCGTGCACCCGGTCGGTGCGCTCCCAGGTGAAGTCGGGGAGCTCGCGGCCGAAGTGGCCGTAGGCGGCGGTCTGGGCGTAGATCGGCCGCAGCAGGTCGAGGTCGCGGACGATCGCGGCCGGGCGGAGGTCGAAGACGCTGGACACGGCCTCCTGGATGCGCTCGTCGGACAGGGTGCCGGTGCCGAAGGTCTCGACGAAGAGACCGACGGGCTCGGCCTTGCCGATCGCGTAGGCGACCTGGACCTCGCAGCGCGCCGCCAGACCGGCGGCGACCACGTTCTTGGCGACCCAGCGCATCGCATAGGCGGCCGAGCGGTCGACCTTCGACGGGTCCTTGCCGGAGAAGGCGCCGCCACCGTGACGGGCCATACCGCCGTAGGTGTCGATGATGATCTTGCGGCCGGTCAGGCCGGCGTCGCCCATCGGGCCGCCGATCTCGAAGCGCCCGGTCGGGTTGACCAGCAGCCGGTAGCC
Source organism: Streptomyces sp. NBC_00091 (assembly GCF_026343185.1). Lineage (GTDB taxonomy): Bacteria > Actinomycetota > Actinomycetes > Streptomycetales > Streptomycetaceae > Streptomyces. The sequence goes on from NZ_JAPEMA010000001.1 coordinate 234,119, forward strand.
CTCGGTGTCCAGCTTGATGCCGTCCTCGGCCAGCTGCGCCAGGACGTGCTCCACGACGAACTCTCGGACGTCGGGAGCCAGGAGCGTGTCCAGGTCGATGTCGGCGGCGTGCTGCGAGGACACGACGACCGTGTCCAGGCGGACCGGCTTGTCACCGTCGTACTCGATGGTGACCTGGGTCTTGCCGTCGGGGCGCAGGTACGGGATGGTCCCGTTCTTGCGGACCTCGGACAGGCGGCGGGACAGCCGGTGCGCGATGTGGATGGGCAGCGGCATCAGCTCGGGCGTCTCGTCGCAGGCGTAGCCGAACATGAGGCCCTGGTCGCCGGCGCCCTGCTTGTCGAGCTCGTCGCCCTCGCCCTCGACACGCTGCTCGTAGGCGGTGTCGACGCCCTGCGCGATGTCCGGGGACTGCGCGCCGATGGACACCGAGACCCCGCAGGAGGCTCCGTCGAAGCCCTTCTTCGAGGAGTCGTAGCCGATGTCGAGGATCGCTCCCCGTACGAGTTCGGCGATCGGCGCGTAGGCCGTCGTCGTGACCTCGCCCGCGATGTGGACCTGGCCGGTGGTCAGGAGGGTCTCGACGGCGACCCGGGAGGCCGGGTCCTCGCGCAGGAGCGCGTCGAGGATCGTGTCGCTGATCCGGTCGGCGATCTTGTCGGGGTGGCCTTCGGTGACGGACTCGGAGGTGAACAGTCGCTTGCTCATGCCTGACCCACCTGGACCGTGAAGAAGTGGGTCTTGATGGCGTCGAGGGTGCGGATCTCGTCGACCTCGAGGGTCTCCAGCTGGATGGACCGGCCGCTGTGCTGCTCCAGCAGGAAGACGAACTCGACGAAGGACAGCGAGTCGATCAGCCGGTTCTCGATGAGGTCCAGGTCGGGGGCGATGTCCTCGAGCTCCTCGTGGCGGGCGAGGAGCCAGTTCTTCACGAGCTGCAGACCTTCGGACATGGTGTCTCTCCTTGAAGTGCGGTGTGTGGATGAGGTGCTGGGTACGGATGCGGCGTCGGCGCCGGATGCGGCGGCCGGGCCGGGAAGTTCGGGCGGTACGGGATGTCCCGGCGGGTCGGCCTCGAGGGCCGGCGGACCGGCCTCCAGGACGGGGGCGGCGACCGCCACCGCGTAGTCCACGTCGTGGCTGATGGTGACGGTGATCCCGGCGATGCCGGACTGGGCTGCCATCGCGGCCGCGGACCGGTGGAGTTCCACCAGCGGCCAGCCGCCTTCGGAGCGCCGCACGATGATGTCCCGCCAGGGCAGGAACACGGCGCGGACGCGCAGGGTCTTGAAGGCCGCCTCCTTGGCGGCGATCCGCCCGCACAGGCTCAGGATGTCGAGCTTGGCGGAGGTACGGCAGTCGGCGAGTTCGCCGGGGGTGAGCATGCGCTGGAAGAAGTCCTCGCCGTACAGGCGGAGGAGCCGGCGGACACGGGTGACGGACACGATGTCCATGCCGAGGTTCGCCCAGCCCAGGCCGCCCGCCGGCGGGGCGGCGACGGGTCGGGTCGGCACCTCAGATCGCCGGCCCGGCCGCGTTCGCGCGCAGGACGGCGGCGGTGGCCGCTCCCCAGCTGCCGTGGCGGCGGGTGAGCGCGGACAGCCAGCGCTCGAGGCCGAAGGCCACGCAGCTGGTGAAGGCGGGGCCCGCGCCGGAGGCCAGGGGGATCTCGCACCGGTCGCCGAAGAAGTTGCGGTGGGTGTTGACCGAGGCGATCGCGAGGTCCTCGTACAGGAACTCGTGCTTGACCGGGGTCAGGCGCTGGAGCACCGCCTTGGAGCTGCCCTTGTCGAAGAACGGGTCGCAGGCGGCTTCGCGGCGCAGCGGCAGGTCCAGGGCCTCGGCGAAGGCGTTGATCCGCCGGGTGAAGGCGGCGAGGTGGTCCTCGGCGTGCTCGCGGGTGCCGATGGCCACGATCTCCCGCATGCGGAAGCCGAGCTGGCGGCGCAGTCCCTCGTAGTGCTGCTCCTTGCGGAAGCACCAGCCGACCACGGTGAAGAGTTCGTCGTCGGCGGCGGCACGGCCCTGGTGGTCGATGTACACGGCGTAGCAGGACGCGGAGGGCAGGCCGAGGGCGGCCGGCTCGAGCGCGTCACAGGGGAAGCAGCCGGTGTCGGTACAGAACTCGCTGGTCCCCCGGACGTCCAGGTTCAGCGGGGCGGCGACGACGGCCTGGTGGGGGAAGTTGTCGTAGTAGTCGAGCCGGGCCAGGTCCGCGGCCGGCAGCAGCGGGGGCATGGTCATCGAGCGGGCGCCCGCTTGCACGCCCCAGCTCTCGAAGGTGTCGTCGAGCAGGCGCAGGAGGGCGGTGCCCTCGGGGCCGAGCGACGGCAGGCCCTTCGTGTCTCTGGCGGTGTCGGTGGTCATGGCGGTCATGGGGAGTCACCTCTCGGACGGCGGTGGGGCCTGTCAGACGACGGGCAGTACGTCGTCCGTGAAGATCCCGGTCTTCAGGAAGAAGCCGAGCGGCTTGCGGATGGTCTTGCGCTCGAAGGGCCGGCGGCGCTCGTCGGCGACCAGTGCGTTGCGCAGACCCACCGGGTCGGCGATGCCGGCGTCGCGGTAGACGTGCGGGTTGTAGAGGGAGTTGAGGCTGTAGACCACGTACCGCTTGAGGTACGCCTCGACCTCGGCGACCCGGGCGGCGGGGACGGCCTGGCGCATCCGGTCGAAGAGCAGGGAGACCAGCTCGCGGCCGAAGGCGATGTGCCGGGACTCGTCCTGGTGGTGGATGCGGTTGACCTCGCGGATGGTGTGGCAGAGGTCCTCGTCCCGCGCCATCCGCGTGTTGTAGTGGTCGACCAGCTCCTCGAAGAACAGGATGCGGGCGAAGACCAGGAAGTTCTCCACCTCCGGCTCCCAGGCGGAGTCGGCGCGCAGGGCGGTGGAGCCGTAGATCTTGTCGCCGTAGCGGCGGCAGAACTCGGCGAAGAACCACATGTGCTCGTTCTCCTCACCGATGAAGTGGTGGAAGAAGTCGGAGGGCACCTCGAAGCCGGGCATGTGGATCCGCCCGACGACCTCGATGAGCAGTTCGCGGATGCCGTGCACGTTGAGGCTGTAGAAGTTGATGCTCTCCCACTTGGAGAGGCGCTGGATGGTCTCCTCGCCCAGCTCCTCGTAGAAGGGGGTGCCGTAGACCGTGAGCAGCTCGGGGGTCATCCACATCCGGCCCTCGTCGAGCTTCTCGGGCCAGTCGAACTGCTGGTACGGGTTGTAGTACTCCTCGATGGAGCGGGAGCTGAGCCGCTCCAGGACTTCCAGGAACCGGTCGCTGACCGGCAGGGGGGCGCTGACGCCCATGGTGACTCCTCGGGGTGGTGTGGTGGTGCCGGGGACCGCCGGGTCCCCCTCGGCGGCGCGGGCCGTGCGGCGGGCCCTACGGCCGGACTTCGTAGACGGCGTTGACCGGGGTCTCGGTGGCCCGGCGCCAGCGGGTGAAGCCGGCCTCCTCGGCGATGGCGCGGAAGGCCTTCTCGCCGGAGTGGTTGCCGAGTGCGTGGGGGCCGCGCTGGGCGACGGCCACGGGCAGGCACATCACGGCGGAGAGGGCCATGAACATGCGGGCGGCCGGGGTCTGGGTGTCGATGTCGGCGGGCGAGACGTTCGACTCGACGAGCATCCAGGTGCCGTCCGCGTCCAGGGACTTGTGCACGTGCTGGGCGGCGGAGACCGGGTCGCCCATGTCGTGCAGGGCGTTGAAGAAGGTGACCAGGTCGTAGCCGGTGCCGGGGTAGTCGTCGGCGGAGGCGACCTCGAAGACGACGCGGTCGCAGAGCCCGGCCTCCTCGGCGAGCTGGCGGGCGATCGAGATGGCCTCTTCGGAGTAGTCGAAGCCGTGGACGGTCGCCTGCGGGAAGGCCTTCGCGATCAGCAGGGTGGTGTGGCCGACGCCGCAGCCGACGTCGGCGACGGTGCCGCCGGCGGCCAGCTTGCCGGTGACCCCGGTCAGGGCGGGCAGCCAGTCGGGGACGAGCCGGTGCTCGTAGGTGGGCTGGAAGAAGCTGCCCATGCCGGTGTCGAGGGCCGGGTCGTGCTCGGCCCAGCCGACGCCGTCGCCGGTGCGGTACGCGTCGACGAGCAGGTCCTCGGTGCCGTAGAGGGCCTTGAGGGCGGTGAAGAACCCGGCGGCGTAGGTGACCGCGTTCGGGTCGGCCAGCACGGGGGCGTGGTCGGCGGGCAGGGTGTACGTGCCGGCGCTCGGGTGGCGCTCGACGTACCCGGCGCTCAGCTGGGCGTGCAGCCACTCCTCGGCGTAGCGCGCGTTGATCCCGGTGCGCTCGGCGAGCGCGACGGGGGTCAGCGGGCCGGCCTCGGCCAGCGCGCGGTACAGGCCGAGCCGCTCGCCGAGGGCGACGGTGAGGCCGCGTACGGCGGCGCCGGCGTCGCTGATGACGCGCTGGTGGAAGTCGTGGACGGCGGTCATGCTGCTCTCACCTCGGCGGTCGGGAGGTCACAGGTGAACAGGAAGGAGCGCGGGACGCGCGGGACGCTGCGGGCGGGCACCGGGTAGGGCCAGCGGCCGAAGTCGGCGCCGTCCTCGCCGGGCTGGCGGACCTCGCGTACGTCCCAGCCGCATTCGGCGAGGAGTTCCTCGGGGGTCTCCGTGCCGAAGAGCCACGGGTTCCCGTCCTCCTCGAGGGAGTTGAGGAAGGGCCGGGACAGCGGGTTCTGCAGCGCGGCCTTGCTGATGACGTCGCCGAGCAGGACCGATCCGGGCGCGGAGTGCCCGGCGAGGGTGGAGATGAGGCCCCGCACGGCGTGCTCGGGGAGGAAGAAGAGCAGGCCCTCGACGACCCACAGCACGGGCTCGTCGGAGCGCCAGCCGGCTTCCTTCAGCGGGCCGGTCCAGTCCTGGGTGAGGTCGACCGGGACGGTGACGCGGGTGCGTCCGGCCGGGGCGGGCTCCCCGGCGAGCATCTCCGCCTTGGCTTCGAGGAGCGCGGGGCGGTCGAGCTCGTAGACGGTGACGCCGTCGGGCCACGGGAGCCGGTAGAAGCGGGTGTCCATGCCGGCGGCGAGGAAGACGACCTGGCGGATGCCGTGGTCCTGGACGGCCCGGACGATGGCCCGGTCCAGGTAGGTGGTGCGGATGGCGAGGAACGGCACGGTGCCGGCCCCCGCGTAGCGCTCGAGCAGTTCGAAGCCGATGCCGTCGGCGACGGTGCGCGCGTACGGATCGGCGAACAGCCGGTCCTCGCGCTCGGTTTCCAGGGCCCGCGCTGCGGCGGTCCACTGGGCGGTGCGGGATACGGCCTCCACGGGAGGCTCCCTTCACTTCGGGCGGGCAGGGGCGGGGGGTCAGGCCAGGGAGCGCACGCAGACGACCGGGTCCTCCGCGGCGGCGGGGTGCGGGGCTTCGCACTCGGCGGGCCGCCGCTCGAAGATGCTGTGCAGGATCATGCTGAAGACGACGTTCCCGTCGGCGTCGCTCAGCGTGCACTTGGGCTGCACGACACCGGTGCGCGGGTTGAACGGCGAGGGGCGCGAGCCCAGGATCTCGACGCGCGCGGTGAGCACGTCCCCGGGGCGCACGGGACGCAGGTAGCGGATCTCGTCGACGCCGGGAGAGCCCGTACAGGCGCTGTAGGCGAGCAGTCCGTCGACGTAGCGCCGCATGAACATCGAGGCGCTGTGCCAGCCGCTGGCGATCAGGCCGCCGAACGGGCTCCGCTCGGCGAGCGCCTGGTCGGTGTGGAAGGGCTGCGGGTCGAAGCGCCGGCCGAACTCCAGCACCTCCTCCGTCGTGACGGTGACGGTGCCGAGCTCGTGGACGTCACCGGTCCGGAAGTCCTCGAAGTAGCGCATCACGCGCCCCCCTTGACGTAGAGGAGTGGTTTCTCTGGCGTGAACCAATCTACGAATCAGCCCTTTATTTTGTCAACCCAAAAGAAGACCGCAGTGCCTGTTCGGTGTCCTGCCACAGGTCCTCCGGGTCCTCGATGCCGACCGACATCCGGACGAGGCCCGGACCTATCCCGGCGCGCGCCAACGCCCCTTCGTCCAGCTCCCGGTGGGAGGTGCTGGCAGGGTGCGTGACCAGCGTCTCCACCCCGCCCAGCGACAGCGCGAGCCGCGCCAGCCGCACCCCCTCGACGAAGGCGCGGCCCGCCTCCCGGCCGCCGTGCAGCTCGAAGGAGAGCAGCCCGCCGCCGCCCGAGAGCACCCTGCGGGCCATGGCGTACGAGGGGTGCGTTCCCAGCCACGGCCAGTGGACGGCCGCCACGGCGGGATGCGCCACCAGCCGCTCCGCGAGCAGGCCCGCGTTGGCGCAGTGCTCCCGGATCCGCAGCGGCAGCGTGGCGATCCCGCGCAGGGTCAGCCAGACGGCGAACGGGTCGGCGCTGGCTCCGAGTTCGACCGTGCGGGGCCAGACCTCCCGGCGCAGCGCGTCGTCCGCGAAGACGGCCGCGCCGCCCAGGACGTCGGAGTGCCCGGCGAGGTACTTGGTGGTGGAGTGGAGCACGATGTCGGCGCCGTGCTCGACGGGGCGGCACAGGACGGGTGAGGCCAGGGAGTTGTCCACGGCGCTGAGCACGCCGAGGCGCCGGGCCGCCGCCAGCAGACCGGGGAGGTCGGGGACCTGCCCGGTGGGGTTGGCGATGGTCTCCAGCACGAGCAGCCGGGTGCGCGGCCCGGCGAGCGCCTCGAACTCCCCCACGTCGTCACCGCTGATGTAGTCGACCTCCACCCCGTAGCGCTCCTTCAGATCGCTCAGCGCCGCGTACGTCCCCCCGTACAGGCAGCGCTGCGCGATCACCTGGTCACCGGGGCGCAGCAGGGCGAGCAGGACCCCGCTGATGGCGCCCATCCCGGAGGCGAAGGCGATGGCCGAGGCCCCGCCCTCCAGGCCGGCGAGGGTGCGTTCCAGGGCTCGCACGGTGGGGTTGCCGCGGCGGCTGTACACGTAGTCGCCGTCGGGTCCGGCCATGGCCCGCGCCAGGTCGTCCGCCGAGTCGAAGGCGAAGGCGGAGGACTGGACGAGCGGCACGGACAGCGGCCGGCTCGCGGGGACTTCGAGCTCGTGGGCCACGTGCACGGCCCGGGTGCGGATGTCCTTCATCGGGGGATCTCCCTTTCGTTCGGGTACGGAAACCGGGTACGGAAACCGGGTACGGAAAGAGGGGTACGGAAAAAGGGGTCGCCCGACGTCCGGGAAGGACGTCGGGCGACCCCTTGGGTGTGCTCGGGGCGACCCCGTACGTCACACCCCTGCCGTCTCGCTGCGCGACGCCGGGGCGTCGGCGGCGGGAGCGGAGGCGGCGGCGGACTTGTCGCCCTTCATCACGAGGAGGGTGATCACCGCACCCGCGGCGGCGATGGCGGCGGCGCCGATGAAGGCGGCGCTGAACCCGTCGGTGAGGGCGGGCAGGTTGCCCAGCTCACCGGCGCCCTGGGTGGTGGCGAGCGCGGTCAGCGCGGCCAGGCCGAGGGCGGAACCCACGTTGTAGGTGGTGTTGACGATGCCGGAGGCCAGACCGGCCTGCTCCTGCGGGGCGCCGGCCATCGCGGCCATCATCGCCGGGATGTAGGCGAGCGCCATGCCGAGCGCGGCGACGAGCGAGGCGGGCAGGACGTCGACCAGGAAGGTGCCGGTCGGCTCGACGGCGGACAGCCAGACCAGGCCGGCGGCGAGGGCGAGCAGACCGCCCACGATCAGCGGCTTGGCGCCGAAGCGACCCATGAGGCGGGAGGTGATGGCCGTCATGAAGATCATCAGCAGGACCGTCATGGGGAGCAGCGCCGCACCGGAGGCGAAGGCGCCGTAGTCCAGCACCTGCTGGAGGTACAGGTTGAGGAAGTACCACATCGGGATCCAGGCGGCGCCCAGCAGCGTCATCGCGAGGTTGGCCGAGCCGAGGCGCGGGATGCGCCACACGCTGAGCGGCATGAGCGGCTCGCGGACGGTCTTCTGGATCACGAAGAAGAGGGCGAGCAGCACGACCGCGCCGATCAGCTCCAGCACGGTGGCGGTGGCGCCCCAGCCGACCTCGGGGGCCCGGACGACGGCGAAGACGGCGAGCGCGAGCCCCGCGGTGACGGCGACGGCGCCGAGGACGTCCACGGAACCGCGACGGGCCTGGACGGCGGGCAGCAGCTTGGTCGCGGCGAGGGTCGCGAGGCCGATCGGCACGTAGATGATGAAGACCCACGGCCAGCTCACCCATTCGGTGAACACCCCGCCGAGGAACACCCCGGCGGTACCGCCGGCGGGCGCGGCGGCGCCGTAGAGGGCCATCGCCTTGCCGAGCTCCTTCGGGTTGTGCCCGAAGAGCATCATCAGCAGGGTCATGGCCGAGGGCGCGATCAGCGCCCCGCCGACTCCCTGTACGGCCCGGCCGACGATCTCGACCGTCGCGGTCTGCGCGGCCGCGGCGAGCACCGATCCGACGATCATCGTGGCCCAGCCGGTGGCGAAGATCTTGCGCGCGCCGAACAGGTCGGAGAGCCGTCCGCCGAGCAGGAGTAACCCGCCGAAGACGATGACGTACGCGTTGAAGACCCACTGGAGCTCGCCCTGCGAGAAGCCGAGGTCCTTCTGCATCTCGGGGAGCGCGACTCCGATGATCGACGTGTCCATGATCACCATGAACTGAGCGGTGGCAAGCACGCCAAGTGCCCACCAGCGCCGGGGATTGACGGTTGACATTGCCCTGACCCTCCTCTGTCACATACCCCTGGGGGGTACCTTCGCGTAGCAAGGTAGCATACCCATGGGGGGTATGTAAGACCGGCGTGAGAACGCTGGCGTGAGAACGCATCGGGGCGGACAAGCGGAAGCCCCGCCCCGGCCGGAGCCGGGGCGGGGCGGGGCGGGGCACTACCGGAGCACTACCGGCGCACTGGCCGGGCGGGCGCTAGCGGGCCCGGAGGGTGGCGGCCACCGCCGCGGGGACGGGGGCCAGGCCCGAGGGGCGGCTGGTGAAGCTGCCCCGGCCCTGGGTGCGGCCGCGCAGCCGGGACGCGTACCCGAACAGCTCGGCCAGCGGCACCGTCGCCGTGATCACCGAGGTACCGGACTGTCCGGCCGAGCCCGTGACCCGGCCGCGGCGGGCGGCGAGGTCCCCGAGGACCGCGCCGACCCCGTCGTCCGGGACGGTCACGGTGACCTCCGCGACCGGCTCCAGCAGCTCCAGCGTGCTCGCGCGCAGGGCCTCCCGCAGCGCGAACCGGCCGGCCGCGCGGAACGCCATCTCCGAGGAGTCCTTGGAGTGGGTCGCCCCGTCGGTGAGGACCACCCGCAGGCCCGTCACCGGATGGCCGCCGAGGGGGCCCTCGGCGAGGGCGTCACGGCAGCCGGCCTCCACGGCCCGCGCGTACTCCTGCGGCACCCTGCCGCCGACGACCGCCGAGCGGAACTCGAATCCGGGCTCCTCCAGCGGCTCGACGTCCAGGACCACATGGGCGAACTGGCCCGCGCCGCCGTCCTGTTTGACGTGCCGGTACACGAAACCGGTCACCCCGCGCACGACGGTCTCCCGGTAGGAGACCTGCGGCCGGCCGACGACGACCTCGACCCCGTGGCCGCGCCGGATCTTCTCCACCGCCACCTCCAGGTGCAGTTCGCCCAGCCCCGACAGCACCGTCTGGCCGGTTTCCGCGTCGGACCGGACCACCAGGGAGGGATCCTCCTCGGCGAGCCGGGCCAGCGCGGACGTGAGCCGGCCGGTGTCGGCGCTGCGGCCGGCCTCGACCGCGACCGACACCACCGGTTCGGCGACCGTCGGCGGTTCGAGGAGCAGGGGTGCCCCCGGCGCGCACAGGCTGGTCCCGGCACGGGCCGACTTCAGCCCGACGACGGCGACGATGTCACCGGCCACCGCCTCCTCCCGTTCCTCGTGCCGGTCGGCCTGCACCCGCAGGATCCGCCCGACGCGTTCCGTCCGGCCCGTGGCCGGGTCCAGTACGGAGTCGCCCTTGCGCAGGGTGCCCGCGTAGACGCGCAGGTAGGTGAGCCGCCCCGTCGCCGTCGCCGTCACCTTGAAGGCCAGGGCCGCGAGGGGCTCCTGCGGGTCGGCGGCCCGCTCCCGAACCGGTGGCATGTCGGCCGGTGCGGGCAGGTACGCCACGACGGCGTCCAGCAGCGGCTCGATGCCCCGGTTGCGGTACGCGGAACCGCACAGCACCACCACGCCGTCCCCGGCGAGGGTCAGCTCGCGCAGGACGCGGACCAGCGTCGGCTCGCTCAGGGCGGAGCCGGCGCAGAACTCCTCCAGGGCGTCCGGGTGGAGTTCGGCCACCGTCTCCTCAAGGAGCTGGCGTCGGCGCCGTGCCTCCTCGAGCAGCGGCCCGGGGACCGGAACCGTCTCGTACGAGCCGTCGCCCGCGCGCCAGAGCAGCGCGCGCATCCGCAGCAGGTCGACGACGCCGGTGAAACCGTCCTCCCGCCCGACGGGCAGCTGCACGACCAGGGGGACGGCGCCGAGCCGCTCCCGGATCGAGGCCACCGCCGTGTCGAGGTCGGCGCCCGCCCGGTCCAGCTTGTTGACGAACGCGATCCGCGGTACGCCGTGCCGGTCGGCCTGCCGCCACACGGACTCGCTCTGCGGTTCGACGCCGGCGACGGCGTCGAACACCGCGACCGCCCCGTCGAGCACCCGCAGGGAGCGCTCGACCTCGTCGGAGAAGTCCACGTGCCCCGGGGTGTCGATCAGGTTGACGCGATGCCCGTCCCAGGAACAGCTCACGGCCGCCGCGAAGATGGTGATGCCGCGGTCGCGCTCCTGGGGGTCGTAGTCGGTGACGGTGGTGCCGTCGTGGACCTCGCCCCGCTTGTGGATGGTGCCGGTCGCGAAGAGGATCCGCTCGGTGACGGTGGTCTTGCCGGCGTCGACGTGGGCGAGGATGCCGAGGTTGCGGACGGCGGCGGTGGTGCTGGTGGTGTGACGGTTGGTGCGCATGGCCCGGGGCCTTTCGGATGCCTGGGGTGGAAGAGGGCAGCGCGATTTCCGGGACGCCGATCCAGCCCGCGGCACGGCCACGGGGACGTTCTTGGGGATCGGTCAGGAGTGCGTCACGGGCGTACGGTGACAGCCGCGCGGCTGCTACCGCGCGCTGCGGGACACCGGGATCACGTCGTACCGGCAGGGGGGAACGACGGCGGCGGTGCGGTTCGTACGCATGGCCCCGGTTCCCCTTCTCTTCGCTCGGCATCGGCAGGCACCGCCCTGGCGGCGGCACGCACCGCGACTCTAGGCGGCGCGCGCCGGCCGGGGCACCTGGTTTTTCAGGCGAGCAGCCGCTCCCGCAGCCGGGCCGTGGTGGCGGGGGTGATGCCGACGGCGTCCGTGAGGTACGCGGACGGGGATCCGTACCGGCTGGTGAGGTCGGCGAGGACCAACGACATGACGGTGGCCGGGGCGCGGCCGTACGAGGGCCAGCGCATGGTGCGTCCCGGGTTGGCGGCGTGCCAGTCGGCGGTGAGGCGCTCGGTGGCCAGCTCGGTGAGGGCGAAGTCGGCCAGGATCTGCTCCTCGGGCACGTCCAGCAGGGTCAGGACCAGGGCGGCGATCAGGCCGGTGCGGTCCTTGCCGGAGGTGCAGTGGAACACGGCGGGGCCGGGGCCGTCGGCGATGAGCTCGATCGCCCGCCGGATCTCGTCCACCCCGTCCTCGGCCACCTCCGCGAAGCGGTCGGCGAGGTAGCGCCAGGGGTCGAGGGCGGGGTCGATCTCGGCCTGGTCATAGGGGCGGTGCTCGATGCTGAGGTTGGCGTATGCGAAGCGCTCCGGCTCCGGTATCCGGCCCTTGGCCTCGATCTCCCAGGGGTAGCGCAGGTCGATGACGGTCCGGACGTCGAGCCCGAGGAAGCGGTCCCAGTCGGCGCCCTGGAGCTTGCCGAGGGAGTCGGCCCGGTAGAGGGTCCCCCAGGCGACGGTGCGGCCGTCGGCGGAGCGGTAGCCGCCCATGTCGCGGAAGTTGTGGAGGCGGTCGAAGGGGAGGTGGCGCAGGCCGGGTTGGGACAACTGGGGCTCCTGGGTGGGGTGGTGCGGCGGTTGTGCGCCCAGGATGCCTCAGCCGTCGGCGGGTTCCTCGCGGTCGGGGGAGGTGATCTCCCACACCCCGTCCGACTCCGTCGCGGTCCACCCGCCCGGGTACTCCAGGGTCTCGGCGAGCGTGACGTCCGTCAACGCGACCGGACCGTGGAAGGTGGCACCGGCCAGGGAGAGGCCGGCGCGGAAGTCGGAGCTCTCGAAGGTGACGGGGCCGTTGAAGACGGAGCCGTCGAAACCGGTGTCGCCCGCGAACTCGGCACCCAACAGGCGGACCGGGCCGTGGAACACGGCACGCCCGAAGCTGGTTCCCGCGAACTTCACCCTCGATTCCACCCACCGGAACATGCCTTCGAAGACGGCGTCGTCGAAGGACACCCCACCCATGCACTCGGTGTTCTTGACCAGGACCGGGCCCCGGAAGCGGGCGCTCGCGAAGATCGCGGGTTCCTCGAACCAGCCCATGTCGAAGGCCGCCAGGCCCGCGAAGTAGGCATGGCTGAAAGTGGCCGGGCCGTCGAAGCGGGCACTGCGGAAGACCGCCTCCCCCTCGCACACCAGGCGCTCGAAGTCCGACGGCCCCCCGAAGCGGGTGCCGAGCGCGGACAGCGGGCCCTCGCACACCACACGCGCGAAGGACACCGGCTCCAGGAAGACGGATTCCCCCAGCACCACCCGGCCCTTGAAGACCGCCCGGCCGAAGTCCGCCCGCCCCTGGACCGACATCCCGTCCAGGACCGCCTCGTCCTCCATGACGGCGCGCTCGAAGGAGATTTCGTCCGCCCAGGTGACCCGCACGAACTGCGCCGCCCGGAGGAACACGGCGCGGCTGAAACCGGCCGTGCCCAGGAAGGTGCTCCCGTCGAAGGCCGCCACCTCCTCGAAGACGGCGCGGTCGAAGGACACGTCCGCCCCGAACTTGGCCAGGAGGAAGTGCGCCGGGCCCTTGAACACGGCGCGCGTGAAGTCGGCGCCGTCGAGGAAGCTGGTCCCAGTCTCCTCCCAGCCGTCCTCGAAGCAGGCCCGCGCGAACGCCACCGCCCCCAGCGTGACCCGGCCCGTCCCCGGCTCGCGCACCGCGTCGAGCACCCTCCCGAGCAGGCCCCCCTCGAAGGTGGTCCCGCGGAAGTCGACGGAGGAGCCGGGCCGCAGGGTCCGCAGGTAGGCGTCCTGCTCCGGGCGCGACAGGTGGGCCAGGCACCTGCGGTGACCCTCCAGCCGGATGCCGATGCACCCCGACGGGCTCTCCTCCGAGCGGTCGAAACCGCAGCGGGGCCAGAGGTAGGGCTCCGCCCGGTACGCCTCGGCGTCCGCCAGCAACTCCGCCAGGACGCCGGGGTCGCCGGTGTGGAGCCAGCCCCCGGCGCCCTCCCCCAGCGGTCTGAGGGCGCGCAGGGCGACTGGGCCGAGCAGCTCCCGGAGTTCCTCGTACATCGGCTGGGACAGGGCCAGCAGGAGACGCTGCGCGGGTTCAGACCCTCCGGTCCACATCCTCAGCCACCGGGCGATCACGGGGTGGTCGAGCAGCCGTTCGGGGTCCCCGTCCGGGTTCCCGGGATACCCCGTCACCAGGGCCACGGCGAGCGGCGGGTGCAGCCCCTCCGACCGTCCCTCGCCGAACCGGGCCATGGCCCCTGGGAGCAAGTCCAGCAGCATCCCGGCCGCACCGAGGGCATTCGGCCCGGGCAGGGAGACCCGTACGGTCCCCTCGTCCCGCCCGCCGGCCGGCTGCGCGTTGACCCTGGCACTCCCCACCAGGCTCGTCAGGACGTAGGTCAGCTCCGCCCCCGGCGAGCTGCCGCGCGGATCGGGCCCCTCGCCGGCCCGCACGGCCAGGGCCACCCCCGGTCCGGTTCCGGGCACCCGGCCGCCCAGCGCGGCCCGGAAGCCGTCCTGCGCGAACAGGGCCTCGGCCGTGAGGAACACCATCCGGTCGGGCCGGACGGTGTGCACGACACCGACGAGATTCCCCTCGAAGGACACCGGGCCGCCCACGAAGTGGGTCCAGGTCCCCGGTTCGGCCGAGAGCCGGACGAGCTCCGCGTTGGCGGAGCCCTGGTCCCGGAGCAGCGCTCCCGTCAGCGCGATCGGCTCGCCCCTGTCCGTGATTCCGTCGACGGAGAGCCGCGCCGTCCAGGCGTCGTCCGGGCCCGCCCCCCAGGCCGGTGCGACGAAGTGCGCGGGATCCACCAGGTCCTCTTCGGCCTCCAGCAACAGCACGCGCGGGCTCGCGTCGTCCCACCACACGGGCCGGCAGCCGATCTCCCGCCCGCCCGAGCGGATCCAGGCCACGGCGTCCCGCGCCTGCGGGAGGTCCCCGGCGGTGAGCACCAGCCGGGGGGCCACCAGCACGCCGACCTCTCGCGGCCCCACCAGCGGGTCGAAGTCGACCTGCACCACCAGGTCCCCCAGCCCCCGGTCGGCGGCCGGCCGTTCCGCGAACGGCAGGACCCGGTCCGGGACCCGGCGGCGGCCCTCGGTGCCCGTGGTGACCCGGGTCGCGGAGAAGTCGGGGCCGGTGCCGCGGTGGCGGTACATGAACTCCCAGACCCGGCGGCGCACGAGCTCCCGTACGGCCGCCACGTCCCCGCGCAGCTGCGAGCCGAGCAGCACCTCCCTTACGCCCGGCAGGAACTCGAACTCGGCCTCCTCCACCCGCTGTTGCCCCTCCCAGGGGGCCAGGAGCCCCCCGAGCGCCACCTCCGCCAGGTGCCCGTGCTCGGAGTCGCGCAGCAGGGAGCGCCGTACGAGGGTCATCACGGGCAGGGTCAGCGGTACGGCGGCCAGGTGCGCGGCGAGCTGCTGGGCGGTCGGGGAAGCGCTGGCCCTGAACTGCTCCACCGCCTCCAGGGCGGTGGTGTCACGGCGCGGCGCGGCGGTGTCGGGCGCCGGGGCGGCGTCCAGGCGCAGGCAGGCGAGGCGGCGCCACCGCCCGTCACCGGAGACCACCCGGACCAGCCGGGCGAGGCTGTCGGAGGCCAGCCCGACGACCGGGACCACCGGTCCGCCGCCGCGTGCCCGCCGGGCGGCGGGGACCCGCTGCCAGGAGCGGGTGGCGGCGGCGGGCCGGTCCGAGCGGACGGCGAAGGGCACGGGCCGCACCGCGCCCCGGGTCCACAGCCGTTCGGGCAGGACGTTCAGCACGGCCACGGCGTTGTGGGCGCTCCAGTGCCGCAGGATCCCGCGCAGCGGGGGCTCCTGCCAGCCGCCCGCGACGGTGTCGGAGACGAGGAGGATCAGCCTGCGGCCGGCCGGGTCGGCCAGTTCCAGCGGGTTGCGGGGCGGCCCGCCGCGCCCCCGGGCGAGCATCGGGGTGCCGCCCCGGCCGGTGCCGGTCAGCTGCCAGCTGCGGACGTCGCGGAAGACCCCGCTGCGGGTGAGCACCCCGCGCAGTTCGGCTACCAGGTCGGACCAGAGCAGCATCGAGGGGTGGGTGTCGACGACGAGGGCCAGGTCGAGCCAGCGGCTCTCGGCGGGGCGCAGGACCGGGGTGGGGACCATCGCTTCGATGCTGCGTTCCACGGTGAGCTGCTCGTCCAGCTCCTCCCCCGGCCCCCCGATGGAGCGCCGGCCGACGGGGCGCAGGGAACGCATCAGGGCGAGCGGGTCGTCGAGGGAGGCGGTGCGGGGCAGCCGCAGGGGTACGCCGCGCCGTCCGCCCGGATCGGCGCCCGGCGCGGCGTGTGCCCCGGGCGGGGTGTGGACGGCGGGGAAGAGCTGGACGCCCCCGGTGGCCGGCGGGCCGGTGCGGCCGGGCGCGGGGGCGGGCGGCGCGGGCGGCGGCAGGTCCGCGTCCGGCTCCGGCGGGGCCGCCTGCGCGCCCTGGGTACGGGAGCGGGCGGCGGCCGGGTCCACGCGTGCGGCCAGCCACAGGATGTCGGCGATCTCCTCGGCCCCGACGGCCGTGCGGGGCGCGGCGCCGTCCTCGGCGCCTTCGGCGAAGGCGGCGAGGAGCCTCTCGATCACGCGGTGGGCCCGGTCAGGTGCTGCATCACGGTGGCGAGGAAGCGGTCCCGGTCGCCGGGCGCGGACCAGGCTCCGGCCAGACGCAGCTGGATGGCGTTGAGGAGCTGGTCGGTGGCCAGGTCGCCGTCCTCGGCACGTTCGAGGAAGCTGCGCACGAGGTCCTGGTACTCGGCCGCGTCCTCGCCGGTGATGTCGACGCCGAGGCGTCCGCGCACGATGCGGGCGAGCTTCTCGGGGCCCGGGGCCTCGAGGTGGAGGCGGACGCAGCGGCGCAGGAAGGCGGGCGGGAAATCGCGTTCGCCGTTGCTGGTGAGGATGACGACGGGGAAGTAGCTGCACTGCACGCGGCCCTGGGTGACGGCCACGGCGGCGTCGGGGTCGTCGTCGGTGCCGATGGCGACGGTGGGTTCCTCCTTGGCGAGGCGGGCCAGTTCGGGGATGCCGAAGCCGCCGTCCTCGAAGACGGTGAGGAGGTCTCCGGGCAGGTCGATGTCGCTCTTGTCGATCTCGTCGATGAGCAGGACGCGCGGCCGGCTCTGCGGGAGGAGGGCCGTGCCGAGCGGGCCGAGGCGCAGGTAGCGGGCGATGGAAGGGGCGTCCGGGGCTTCGGCGGCACGGGCGCCGGGGACGCGGACCTGTTCCAGTCCCGCCTCCTGGAGCCGGCCGATGGCGTCGTAGAGGTAGAGGCCGTCGCGGAGCACGGTGCGGCTGGTGATCGGCCAGTGCAGTACGGGTCCCAGGGCCAGGTCGGCGGCGATGCTGTAGGCGAGCGTGGACTTGCCGACGCCCGGCTTGCCGGTGATCAGCAGCGGCCGGCGCAGGTGGAGGGCGGTGTTGACCACGTCCTTCTCGGGTTCGTCCGGGACGTAGCCCTCGCCGCGCCGCCGGGTGCGTTCCCAGGCCTCCCCCGCGCAGCCGGGCGGCCCGTAGGACCGGTCGGGGACGCCGGTGAAGTCCCGCCAGGGCGGCGGTGTCGCGGCCTCCAGCCGGGAGCGGCGCTCCTCGCCCGGGCCCGCACCCTGGTACAGCCACCAGTCCTTCGCCACTGCCTCTGCCTCCATCGTCTCTTCGCGGGTCGTACGGCCGGTCGGGTTCGGGTTCGGGGTTCAGGATCCGGGGTCCGGGGTCGAGGTCCGGGGCGGTGTCAGGGGCGGCGTCAGGCCAGGGAGCGGAGGTCGATCGTGTCGTCGGGATCGTCCCACAACAACACCAACTGGTCTTCCCCTCCCGGCTCCTGACCGGCAGCCGCCCGGCGCACTTCCCGCACCCGGGCGGGCAGCCCGAAGAGCGCCGGCGCCCCCGGTCCGGCCTCCGGGGCGAGCAGCGCGGGCAGCCCTCCGGCCGGTGTGCCGCCGCCGCGCCGCCACACCGCTACGGGCACCCCGCCTTCGAGCACGGCCTCCAGCAGGGCGGCCGTCCGGTTCCCCGAGGCGTGCCCGAGCACACAGGCGGGCGCCGGCCGCGCCCCCAGCCGCAGCCCGAGGGCGTCGGTGACCTCCGGGTCCTCGACCAGCCGTACGGTGTCCGGGTGGCGGCCGTCCTGGACGTGCAGCCAGCGCCACTTGGCCCGCCACTCGGTGCGGGTGTCCTCGCGCTCCTGCGGGCAGCGCACGACCACCTCGTAGACCATGCCGAGGGGGCGGGTCCGGCCGCCGGGTCCGCGGGGGACGGGCCACTGGTCGAAGTCCGTCTCCAGCAGTTCGTAGGGCACGTGGAACTCGATCCGTCCGACGCTCCCGTACGGCTGCCCGGCCCCGGGATCGCCCTGTGCCAGCCGGCGGACCAGTTCGGCGCGTACGGCGGCCAGGGTGACGGGGCTGCCCTCCGACTCCCATACGTGGCGGGTCCGTTCGCCGCGCAGCCACATCCGGGCCAGCAGGCCGTCCTCGCCGCCGGGCGGGGACTCCAGGCGGACGTGCAGGGCGGTCTGGCGGGCGGGGGCGGGCGGCGGGCGCAGGGCGGGCAGGCCGAGGCGCTCCCGGGTGGCGCGCACCCACTGCGCGAGCCGGGCCGCCCAGGCGGGGTCCGCCGGCCCTCCGCCGGGGCCGCCGCCGGGCCGGGCGGTGCGGTCGGCGAGGTAGTGCACGAAGGGCACCGCCAGGGGCATGCCGGTCCGGCCGCCCTGCCGCTCGTCCAGGTCGGCCACCACGTCGAGGAGGGTGTCGGCGGGCAGCCCGCCGTGGACGGGGGTGGTGCAGCCGGCCGCCTTGAAGGCCCAGGCGTAGGCCTCGTACGCGCAGCGCGGCAGGTCCCGGCCCTCGAAGAGCTCGCCGAGCCCGTCCCAGCCGGTCTGGTCGAGGCGGGGGGCGTGGGGCAGGACCGGCCCGGGCAGGTCGTCGTCCAGGAAGGAGTTCGCGTCCCAGTCGCGGTCGACGAGGAACTGCGGCAGCTGCCAGCCCTCGCCGCGTTCGCGCAGCTCCCGGAAGGCGCGGTGGATGTTCCGGGCGGCGTGCAGCAGCCGGGTGGCGCCCTCCTCGACGGACCGGTCCCCGAGTTCGCCGAGCAGGGCCTCGGTGAACCGGCCCGCGCCCCGCTCGGCGTCGTTCTGCGCGGCCTCGCCCTCGCGGGAGGCGTACAGCCGGAACTGCCGCCGTCCGGGGACGGTGCGGCCGCCGCCGTAGTCGGCGCTGCCGAAGTTCCAGCGGCTGCCGCGGGGGGCGTCGACCCGGCAGGCGTCCACCAGCGCGGCCTGGAGCGGGAACCGGCGGTGCTTGACCAGGTCGGTCCGCCACCAGCGCAGCGCGGAGTCGAGGTTGAGGTGGCGGATCTGGCCGGGGCGGGCGTCGGCGCAGGGCAGCATCAGCTCCCCGTCGCGCCCGAGGTAGCCGTGCCCGGCCCAGAAGATCCACAGCAAGTCCCCGTCGTGCTCCGGGAGTTCGTCGAGCAGGGCCGCCTTGGCGTTCGCCTCGGTCGCGGGCCGGTACGTGGACCTCAGCGCGGCCAGGCCGGGCGAGGCGGACCAGTCGAGGGTGTCGGGGTCGTCGAGCGGGGACAGCAGCAGCCGTACGTTCGCGGCGGGCACCTCGCCGGGCCCGGTCAGCCACCGGGCGAAGCGCAGGGCGTCCCGGGCCGGGCCGCGCAGGTTCCAGCGGTGGCTGATCTCGTACCGCTCCACCCCCGCGACGAGCGCGAAGGTGCGCCGGGGTCCCAGGGTCGGGGGCAGCGGGCCGAGGGCCGTCACCCGATCCCCGCCTCGGCCACCGCCTGTTCGATGCGCTCGTAGAGCGACTTCTGTTTCCAGTAGGCGCTGTGGCTGGCCGGGAAGGGCTGGCGGCTGCTGATCTCGTGGTCGGTGACGCGCGGATCGCCGGGGAAGACGGGTCCGGCGAGGTAGGAGAGCACGTCCTGGCGGTCGTACACGTTGAGCCAGCGCGGGAAGCCGTACGGGAGCGCGCTGCCGGGGGCCAGGGCGGTGAGCGCGCCGAGTTCGTAGAGGTACGGGGCCTGCGAGCCGACCGTGACGAGCAGTTCGGCGCCGGGCACGGGGCCGCCGGAGGCGGCGGCCAGCGCGAGCAGGTCCACCAGGGCGATGCCGCCGAGGCTGTGGCCGATCAGTACGGTCGGGCCCGGCGCGGCGGTGATCCGGGCGTGCAGGAAGGCGCGCAGGTCGGCGCCTCTGGCCTGGTAGCGCAGGATGTCGCCGAGCGCGGGGGTGGCGCCGACGGTGAGGGAGCCCCGCCAGGCGTTGAGCAGGGGCTGGGTGGTGACCCGCATCGCGAGCCGGCCGAGGACGGCGGCGGCCCGGGCGCCGGGGACGCGGGCGCCGCCGCCGAGGCGGGTGGTGAGGAGCTCGACGAGCCGGTCCCGTTCGGCCGCGGTGCAGTCGGCGTCGGCCCCGGTGGCGGCGAGGGCGGCGGCGGTGACGGCCCGGGCCAGGGCGGTGGCCAGCTCGCGGGCCTGCGGCTCGGCGGTGGCGCGGGCCCCGGCGCGGGCCGCTTCGGCGGAGCGGGCGGCGGACTCCAGCGCGGGACGGAACCCGGGGGCGAGGCCGGTGCCGTCGAGCAGGGAGCGCAGCTCGTCGGGGCCGTCGGGGCCGGTGCCGTCGCCGTAGGGGGCTTCGGCCAGCCGGTCCAGCAGCTCCAGCACCCGCTCCCCGGCCGGCTTCACACCGGGCATCGCGAAGGGGTCGTCCGCCGCGCCCTCCCCGTCGCCGGAGTCCCAGCCGCCCGTGTCCCAGCCGGCCTCCGCCAGCACCCGCAGCTCGCACAGCGGGTCGGCCAGCAGCAGCCCCCACTCGGCGGCCTCCTCGGCCCCCTCGCTTCCGGCGGCGTCGACGGCCCTCAGCCCGGGTACGGAGCGGCCCCCGGCGCTCAGGTCCGCGCCGAACCGCTCGCCCCAGAAGCAGGAGTCCACGTCCGCGTGCGGGAAGCGGGCCGCGAGGCGCTCCCGGACCAGCGCGAAGAGCGTGTCGTGCCGCTCCCGCCGCACCCCCGTGCCGTGAACGAACAGAAACCGCATGGCCGCACCGCCCCCTCGTCGATCTCCCCCGCCCGGCACGATAGCGCCGAGCGGGGAACAGGACGTACGGAACCGGCAGTTCGGTTCAGCGCTTACGCGCGACGGTCAGCCCGTCCGCGACCGGGAGCAGTACGGACTCCACCCGGTCGTCGGCGCGTACGCGGGCGTTGAACTCCCGGATGGCCAGCCCGTTGCCCTTGGCCCCGGGGTCCGCCGCCTCGCCGCCGTAGAGCACGTTGTCGGCGAGGAGCAGCCCGCCGGGGCGCACCCGGGGCACCAGCTCCTCCCAGTAGGACTGGTAGCCGGTCTTGTCGGCGTCCAGGAAGACCAGGTCGATCACCGGCTCGGCCGGCAGCGCCCGCAGGGTCTCCAGGGCGGGGGCGAGCTTCAGCTCGATCCGGTCGGCGACCCCGGCCTCCTTCCAGGCCTCCTGGGCGATCGCGGTCCACTCCGGCGAGACGTCACAGGTGAGGACCTGTCCGCCGGGAGCCAGTCCGGCGGCGAGCGCGAGGGTGGAGTAGCCGGTGAAGGTGCCGACCTCGACGATCCGGCGGGCGCCGGTGAGCCGGGCGAGCAGGGTCAGTAAGACGCCCTGTTCGTGCGGGATCTGCATCTCGGCGGGCCCGCCGAGGGCGCGCGTACGCTCGACCAGCCGCCGCTGGACGGGGCTCTGCGGCTCCGCCTGGGCGACCAGGTAGCCGTACACCTCGGGGGTGAGGGGGACCGTCTTCACTTCGTCGGGCTGCCTGCTCATGCCGTACGTCCTCTCGGGGTTCGCGGTCGCCGGATCGGAAGGACAGGCTCCCCTGCGGCGGCCGGGATGATGCGCGCGGCGGCGGGCGGGCTCACCACAGCAGGACCGGGAGGGAGTCGAGCCAGTTCATCGTCAGGCTCGGCCGGCGGGAGGTCTCCTCGGCGGGCACCGCGAGCCGCAGGGCGGGGAAGCGGTCCAGCAGCCGGGCGTGGACGGTCTCCAGCTGGGCGTAGGCGAGCTTCGAGCCGACGCAGCGGTGCGCCCCGTACCCCATCGCGAGGTGTCCGCCGTCGGCGCGGGTGATGTCGAAGCGGTGCGGGTCGGGGAAGCGGGCCGGGTCACGGTTGGCGGCCTGGAGGGTGAGGAGCAGGAACTCCCCCTCGGGGATGACCAGTTCTCCCAGGCGTACGGGCTCGGCGGTGTAGCGGGGGCCGACGGCGCGGAAGGAGCCGTCCCAGCGCAGGGTCTCCTCGATGGCGCCGGGCAGCAGGGAGCGGTCGGCGCGCAGCGCGGCCAGCTGCCCGGGGTGGCGCAGCAGTGCGAGGACCCCGTTGGCGAGTGAGTTGGCTGCTTCGACGCCGGCGATGAGCAACAGGAAGACGGTGGAGGCCAGTTCGTGCCGCGTGAGCGGGGCGTGAGCGTCTCCCGGGGCGGCGAGGGCGCCGATCAGGCCGGCGGTGGGATGCGCGGCCCGGCGGTCGACGACGGATTCGGCGTAGTCGGCGATGGCTGCCGAGACCTCCTTCACGGCCGGGGCGCTGCGCTGGACCATCATGGTCTCGAACCAGGAGCGGAAGTCGGGGAGTTCGGTGTCGTCCAGACCGAGCAGCCCGGTGATCACGGAGATGGCGAAGGGGTACGTGAACTCCGCGCGCAGGTCGTGGGGGCCCGGGCCCTTCGCGGCCAGGGCGTCGAGGTGGGTGTCGGCGATCCGCTCGATCACGGGCCGCAGGGCTTCGGCCCGGGCGGGGCTGAGGGCCTGCTGGGTGCCGTACCGGAGCCGCTGGTGTTCGGGCGGGTCGGCGTTGAGCATGTTGGCCCGGATGCGGACGTCGGTCTCCCGGCGCTTGTCCGGATCGGGCTGGTGGCGTTCGCGCAGGTCGGGGCGGCGCCACTCGTCCTTGCGGACGGCGGGGTGGGTCAGGAGGGTGCGGACGTCCTCGTATCCGGGGACCAGCCAGAACCGGCTCCCGCTCGGGCCGACGGCGGGTGTCGCCGGGCCCCGGGCGCGCAGGGCGTCGTAACAGGGGTGCGGGTCGCGGTAGAAGGCGGGCGTGAAGGGGGCGGGCGGGGCGAGGGGAGCGGCGGTCATCAGCGGGGCGGGGCCTTTCATCGGGGTTCGGCGGGGGCCCCGACGGCCGGCGCCCCGACCTCCGGCGCCCCGACGGCGACCGCCGCGCAGGTTCCGCCGCGGCTGAGGGCGGCCACCAGGGCGGTCCCGGGGTGCGGGGCGGGGGCCGGGGCCTCGTGCGGGGCGGGGGCCGCGAGGGCGGCGGCGAGTCCGGGCAGCGGGCGGCGGGTTCCGGGGAACGGGCGGCGCGGGAGGTCCCGGTCGGCGCAGGCCTCCAGCGCGGCCAGTACGGCGAGCAGCGCGCCCGCCGCCTGGGTGTACCCGGTGGCGCCGCTGATGTTGGCCCAGGGCCCGGGGAAGCGGGCCAGCGCCCGCGCCTCGGCGGCGTCCGTCGCGGGGTGGCCCCACGAGGTGCCGTACAGGTGGCGCGGGTCCTCGGGGGCGAGCCCGGCGCGGCGGGCGGCGTCGGCGAGGCAGCGGGCCAGGGTGGCTCCGGACTCCTCGACGCCGCCGGGGCCCACGGGGGCTCCGGCCCCGGCGTGCCCGAGCACCCGGCCGAGGACCGGTGCCCCGCGCCGGCCGGCGTGCGCGGCGGACTCCAGGACCAGGCAGACGCCGGCCGGGGTGAGCACTCCCCCGTCGGCGTCCACGTCGTAGGGCCGGCCCGCGTCCTCGGCGAGCAGCCCGTGGCGGGCGAAGCCGGCCCGCAGCGCGGGGCCGGCCTCGTCGGCGGCGATGACGTACACGGTGTCGGCGCGCCCGGTCCGGATCAGCTCGGCGGCCTGGCCGAGGGCGAGGAGCCCGGTGGCGTCCCCGGCCGAGAGGACGGCGGCCGGGCCCCGGGCGCCGAGCGCGAGGGCCGCGTACCCGGCGGGCACCCCGGCGACGGAGTTGGGGGCGAGCAGCGGGCTCGGGCCCAGGCCCCGGGCGTGGAGCCCGGCCATGGCGGCGTGGGTGGCGGCCGGCCCGGAGGCGGTGGCGAGCACCAGCCCGGTGCGGTCCGGGTCCGCGCCGGCCTCCCCGAGGCGGGCGTCGGCTTCCGCGAGCCGGGCGGCCGCGAGCACGAGCCGGCCGAAGGGGTCCAGGCGCTGCCGGTCGGCGGGGTCGACGTACGGGTCGCAGGCGCCGTCCCCCAACTCCGCGTCCACCGGCTGCGGTTCCCCGGTGCGCAGCGCGGCGAGGAAGGCAGCCCGGCCGGTGGCGCGGGGGTGGAGCACGCCCGCGCCGGTGACGAGCACCTGCGCCCCGGGCCCCGGCGGGCGCGGCCCCGGGTCCGCGGCCCCGAAGACGAGCGCGGCGTTCTGTCCGCCGAAGCCGGCCGAGGTGCTCAGCGCGTACGCGAGCCCGGGCGCGGGGCGGGACCGTCCGGGCACGGTGTCCCAGCCGTCGGCCGGGGCGGTGTTCAGGGTGGGCGGCAGGGTCCGGTGGCGCAGCGCGAGGAGGGTGACCGCCGCCTCCAGGGCCCCGGACGCCCCGAGGGTGTGCCCGGCCTGCGACTTGGTGCTGCTGACCGGCGGGCGTACGTCGAACACCGCGTCCAGCGCGTGCAGTTCGGCGAGGTCGTTGGCGCGGGTGCCGGTGCCGTGGCCGTTGACGTAGCCGATGCCGTCGGGGCCGGTCCCGGCGTCGGCGAGGGCGGCCCGGACGGCGCGCTCCAGGCCTTCGCCCTGCGGGTGCGGGGCGGTGATGTGGTGGGCGTCGCCGGTCAGGGCGTGCCCCAGGAGGTACCCCAGGGGCTCCGCCCCCGGGCGTCCGGCGGGTTCCAGTACGAGGAAGGCCACGCCCTCGCCGAGGCTGGTCCCGGCGCTGCGCCCGTACGGGGAGCAGCCCGCGCGGTCCAGGGCGCGCCAGCTGTCGAAGGCGGCGAGCACGGAGTCGTCGAGCAGGTTGACCCCGCCCGCGAGGACCGCGTCGGCGCGCCCGGTGCGGATCAGCTCGGCGGCGTGTCCGAGGGCGCAGGCCGAGGCGACGCACCCGTTGACGAACACCTCCCGGGGTCCGGCGAGTCCCAGTGCGGCGGCGATGGCGTCGGCGGCGGTGTGGGGGCGGGCGAGCGCCCGGTCCCGGTGGGTGTCGAGGTGGTGGCGGAAGTCGGGGGCGCCCCAGTCGGTGGTGCCGAGGACCAGGGCGGTCCGTTCGGGGGCGGGGGTCCGGCCGCCCGCCCGGTCGTCCAGGCCGGCCGCGGCCCAGGCGGCGCGGGCGTGGTGCACGGCGAGCCGTACGGCCGCGTCGCCGTCCGCGGCCGCGTCGCCGTCCGCTGCCTCGGGGCGGGCCAGTTGCCCGCACAGGTGCCGGGGGCCGCGCGGGGTGAGCCCGGGGGTGGCGCCCGCGACCCCGGCCCAGACGGCGGCGGGGGTGTCTCCGAGGGCGCAGGCCAGGTGGAGGCCGGTGACGGCCACGGCCGGGGTGGTCACAGCGGCCCTTCCGGGGTGGCGAGGGGCTTGCCGAGGGGGCCGCGCGGGATCCGGTCGACGAGCCGTACGTGCCGGGGTTCGGCTCCGAGGCCGCGCGCGGTGGCCCGTACGCCGTCCGCCGTCAGCGGGCCGCCGCCGGCGATGAGCACGTCGTACGTCTCCCCGCGCAGCGGGTCGGCGGCGCGCACGCAGGCCACGTCCGCCCCGGGGAGCGCGGTGCGCAGCCGGGCGGCGATGCCGTTGAGGTCGTGGCGGACCCCGTTGACCTTGACCAGGTGGGCGCGGCGGCCCAGGCGCAGGAACAGCCGGTCGCCGAGCCGCCGGACCAGGTCGTCCATCTCGTGCCGCTCCGGCCGGCTGCCGTCGGGGAGGCCGGAGAGGCGGGGCCCGGACACGGCGAGCGGGCCCTCCTCGCCGGTGCGGGGCGCGGCGAAGGCGACGTCGTCGAGCAGGGTCCACGCACCGGCCGGGTCCCAGCCGGTGCGGTGGGCGACGGCGCCGGTCTCGGTGGAACCGAGCAGCTCGATCACGGCGGCCCGGGGGTCCTCGGCGAACAGCCGGGCTTCCGGGGGCAGTTCGGCGGAGCTGTGCAGGAAGGTGAGCTGCTCGAAGGAGGCGGTCCAGCGGGGGTAGCGGGCCAGGATCCGGAAGGTCCACGGGATGGCGACGACGGCGATCCGGCGGGCCGGGACGGCCGGAGGCGGGCAGTCGAAGGCGGGCCAGAACCACACCGGCAGCCCCGTCACGGCGGGCAGCAGCATGGTGGCCGAGGCCCCGTAGGCGTGCCGGGGCGGGGCGAAGCTGACGATCGCCTCGGGTGCGTACGGGGTCAGCAGGCGGGCGGTCTGCTCGGCGTCGGCCCGCAGCCGGGCCCCGGAGAAGATCCGCCGGACGGGGTCGCCGGTGGAGCCGGAGGTGTGGAACTCGTACTCCCGGGCGACGAGTCGCTCCCGCGCCCGGGCGGTTTCGGCCGCGGTGAGCCGGTCCCACGGCAGGTGCCAGGGCCCGGGCGGGCCGTCGGGGGCGGCGGCGCCGATGCCGGGACGGTCCCACGGCGCGTCGAACGGCAGGGCCGGGTAGGACGGCTCGGCGGCGCCGTTCACGAGGGCTCCGTCAGGGCGCGCAGCCGGGCGGTGGCGGCGGTCAGGGTGGCCACGTCGGCGGTGTCGAGGGCGCCCGGCTCCAGACCGAACTCCTTCTCCAGGCGGGTCACGGCCTCCAGTTGCATGAGGCTGTCGTAGGCGGCCGAGGGGAACTCGGCGAGGGGGGCGCTGTCCGGCCAGGCGGTGAGGGGGTGCCCGAGGGCCCCTTCCAGGACGGCGCGCACCCGGGCGGCGGCGGTTTCGGTCACGACTGAGGCTCCTCTCGGCGGGCGGATTCGACGGGGCGGCCGTCGGCGCGCCCCTCGGCTTCGGCTTCGGCTTCGGGTCCGGCCTCACCCCCGGCCTCGCCCCCTGCCTCGGCTTCGGCCTCGGCCAGGCGGTCCAGTACGGCGGCGGCCTCCCGGACGTCCACGTCCAGCGGCCGGTCCCGGTCCAGCGGCGCGACCACGGACGCGAGCCGCTTCAGCACGGCGGCGCAGTACGGCGCGCCCGGCCCGCGCCCGGAGGCCCGTACGGACAGGTGCGCGGCCTGCCGCAGGGCCACCGCGAGCGAGCCGTGCAGCCAGCGCAGCCGCTCGGCCTGGGCGAGGGCCGTGAGCGCGGCCTGGGTGCCGAAGGGGACCACGTCCTGGTTGTGGCCGTTGGTCGGCAGGCTCTGCACGGAGGCGGGGACCGCCTCCCGGCGCATCGCGGCGACGGTGGCGGTCGCGGCGAGCTGGACGCCCTGCACCCCGTGCTGGCGGCCCGGTTCGGCGGACAGCATCGGCGGGAGCCCGCCGTTGCGGTGCGGGTCGACCAACAGGTCCAGCTGACGCTCCGCCAGATTGCCCAACTGCGTGGCGGTGATGGACATCAGGTCCGACGCGAAGGCCACCGGCTGGCCGAAGAAGTTGCCGCCGTGGGCCACCAGATCGTCCTCGGCGAAGAAGAGCGGGTTGTCGCTGATCCCGCCGAGGTCGTCGTCGATGACCTGGCCCGCGTGCCCGAGGGAGGCCTCGGCCGCGCCCAGCAGCTGGGGGGTGCAGCGGATGCTGTACGGCTCCTGGAGCGGCCGGCCCGGCGCGGGGACGGTCCCGGCCAGCCGTTCGCGCAGGGCGGCGGCGGCCCGTACGGCTCCCGGGTGGCCGAAGGCGCGCAGCAGCTGCGGGGCGAGGTAGGCGGGTGCGGCGCCCAGCAGATCGGCGAGGCAGGCGCTGAGGGTGAGGGCGCTGCGGTACGAGCGGCGCAGCCGGGCCAGGGCGAGCGCGGCCGCGGCTGCCGTCACCGAGGTGCCGTTGACCAGGGCGAGCGCGTCGCGCCCGTCGAGCTCCAGGGGGCTGAGGCCGGCGCGGCGCAACGCCTCGGCGGCGGGGAGGCGTTCGCCGCCCAGGTAGGCGTGGCCCTGGCCGCGCAGGGCGTGGGCGGCGTGGGCGAGCGGGATGAGGTCGCCGCTCGCGCCGACGGATCCGTACGTGGGGACGGCCGGCGCGAAGGGGGTGCGCAGGGCCGCGCGCAGGGCGTCGACCACCTCGGGCGAGGCCCCGGAGCGGCCCTGGCACAGTGACCAGAGCCGGACGGTGAGCGCGGCGCGGACCACGGCGGGCGGCAGGTCCTGGCCCTGCCCGGCGACGAGGTGGCCGATGACGTTGTCGCACTGGTCGGCGTGGTCCGCGCGGCCGGGGAAGACGACGAGCGGCCCGAATCCGGTGGTCGCCCCGTACACCGCGCGGCCGTCGCCCATCGCCGCGGCGGTGTACTCGCGGCATTCGGCGACCCGCCGACGCGTCTTGTCGTCGAGGCCGAACTCGACGGGCCCGGCGGCCCGTTCGAGGGTGGCCGGGGTGAGCCGCCCGGCCAGCGGGATCCGGGGCGGGGGCGCGCTCCCCGACGCGGTCGCGGGCTGATGGGCGGAGTCGAGGAGCATGCGCTCGTTTCCCCCTGTGCGTTCGGGTACCGGGACGGCCGTCTGGGGGGCCCACCGGCACCGAGGGCCCTCAGGGGCACAACGACGCGACACCCCCGGGGGAAACGGCATCCCCGTGACGGGCCGGCGAACGGCGTTGCCACCAGGGGCGGTTCGCAGGAGCCGACACCCTAGCCGTCACCTGTCACATGTGAAATATTACCTCCGCCTCGGAACCACTGGACCGAAGAACCGAGGGACCGAAGAACCGAAGGACCGAACTCCCCGAAAGGGCACCTCCGTTGCGCAGACTCGCCTCGGCGGGAGCGGCGATATCCCTCGCCGCCCTCGCCCTCCTGCCCGTCCCCGCCCTGGCGGCCACCGCGCCCCCACCCGCCCCGCAGGCCGAACAGGCCGCCTCCCCGCCCCTCCCACCGCTGGAACTCCAGCGTCAGGCCCTGCGCCGCCAGGCCCTGGAGGGCATCGCCGCCGGCGGCCCGGGCTCCTCCGCCGCCCGCACGGCCGGCCCCCTCCCCCGTACGGCGAAGATCGGCCACCAGTACGTCGAGCTGGCGCAGCAGCGCAAGGACAAGGTCTTCGTCATCCTCGCCGAGTTCGGCGACCAGGCCGACCCCCGCTTCGGCGGCGCCCCCGGCCCCCTGCACAACACCATCGGCAAGCCGGCCGCCGACGACAACCACACCCTGTGGCGCAAGGACTTCGACCGGGCCTTCTACCAGCGCCAGTTCTTCTCCGCCGAGCCCGGTTCGGCGTCGATGCGGGCCTACTACAACCTCCAGTCCTCCGGCCGCTACGACATGGACGGCACGGTCTCCGACTGGGTCAAGCTCCCCTTCAACGAGGCCCGTTACGGCACCGACAACTGCACCGAGCCGGGCCAGTGCCGCACCAACTGGGACCTGGTCCGCGATTCCACCGCCGCCTGGTACGACTCCGAGCGCGCGAAGGGCCGTACGCCCGAGCAGATCAAGGCGCAGCTCGCCGAGTACGACGTGTGGGACCGCTACGACGCCGACCGCGACGGGAACTTCGACGAGCCGGACGGCTACCTCGACCACCTGGTCGTCGTCCACGCGGGCAAGGACCAGACCTGGGGCGGCGGCGCCCAGGGCAAGGACGCGATCTGGGCGCACCGCTGGTTCGCGTACTGGAACCAGGCCGGCAGCGCGGGCCCGGAGGGCAACAAGGCGGGCGGCACCCCAGTCGGCGACACCGGCATCTGGGCCGGCGACTACCTGACGGGCGGCGAGAACAGCGGAGCCGGCCTCTTCTCCCACGAGTTCGGCCACGACCTCGGGCTTCCGGACCTCTACAGCTCGGACGGCGACAACAGCGTCAACTTCTGGTCGCTGATGTCATCGGCCTCCTACCTCGGCAAGGGCCCCAACACCACGGGCCAGTTCCCGGGCGACCTCGACCCGTGGAGCAAGCTCCAACTGGGCTGGCTGGACTACACGGAGGCCGACGCCGGCCGCCGCACCCGCGCCACTCTCGGCGTCTCGGGCTACAACACCCCCGACCCCCAGGCCCTCCTGGTCCACCTCCCGCCCTCCACCACCCGCACCGACCTCATCGACCCGTCCGAAGGCTCCCGCCAGTGGTGGAGCGGCACCGGCGACTTCATGGACAACACCCTGACCCGCCCCCTCGACCTGACCGGCACCACATCCGCCGCCCTCACTGCCCGCCTCTGGTACGACACGGAACAGGACTTCGACTTCCTCACGGTCGAAGCCTCCACGGACGGCGGCACCACTTGGACCGCCCTCCCCGGCACGGTGAACGGCGCCCCCATCCCGGCGAAGGGCATCTCGGGCACCTCACCGGGCTGGACCGACCTCACCATCCCCCTCACCCCCTACGCGGGCCATCCCCTCCACCTCCGCCTCCACACCACCTCGGACAGCAACACCCACGGCCGGGGCGTCACGCTCGACGACATCCGCATCACAGCAGAGGACGGGACCCGCGAACTCCTGCACGACGGCGCGGAACAGGGCGACAACGGCTGGACCCCGCTCAAGTGGTCCCGTACGGAAGGCCGTACCGGCACCGAACAGCACCCGCGCGCCTACTTCGTCGAGAACCGCCGCCACACGGGTTACGGCACCCTTCTCAAGTCGGGCCCGTACAACTTCGGCTTCACCGGCGACAAGGTGGAGTTCTTCCCCTACCAGCAGGGCGTCCTGATCTGGCTCTGGGACACCGCGTACAGCGACAACACCACCAAGGCCCACCCGGGCAGTGGCCTGCTCCTGCCGGTCGACGCCCGACCGGACCCCCTGCGCTTCCCGGACGGCACCCTCGCGGGCGCCCGCGTCCAGACCTTCGACGCCCCCTTCTCGACCCGCCCGACGGACCGCATCACCGTCCACAAGGCGGGCACCCCCCTGACCATCCCCTCCCGCCCGGGCATCCCGGTCTTCGACGACCGCCACGGCACCTACTGGACCCCGGACCTCCCCCAACTCGGCGTCAAGGTCCCCGACACCGGCACCCGCATCCAGATCCAAAAGGAATCCCCCACGGGCACCCAAACCACCATCCAACTCACCCCCTCCTCCCCCTGACCCCTCCCGCCAACGCACAAGCGCCCGACCAGGATCCCCTGGCCGGGCGCTTGCTTGTCCGGGTGCTGCTATCCGATGGTGCGGGCGGTGTTCCAGTCGTCTTCCTCGACGCGCCAGCCGTTGCCGATGGCGGTGTTGCCTCCGTAGTAGAGGTGGAGGGTGCCGTCGTTGCGGGTCAGGTACAGGTCGGGGATGCCGTCGCCGTTGACATCGGGCGTACCGCGCAGGAGGGGCCAGGTGGCGCTGTCCCAGCCGGTGGTGCCGTAGGTGAGGTCCTTCCCATCGGCGGAGTTGACGGCAAGGGCGATGGAGTTGATGTCGACGCCACCGCCGGCGGCGGGCTTGCCCCGCCGGAGGGCGAGGCCGCGGTCGGGAGTGGAGTCGTCGCGGAAGACGAGGTCGGGCACTCCGTCGCCAGAGACGTCCCGAACGCTGACGATGTCGCGCTTGGTCCAGCTGGTGGCGGAGAGCTGCCGCGCCTCGGTGATGGTGGCGCCGCTGTATCCGGTGAGGACCCAGAAGGCGTCTCCGGCGGTGGCGAAGATCTCCTCGGAGTTGTCGCCGTTCACGTCCTGGACGACGACGATCTGGCTGAACGTCGCCGGATCCGGAGCGCCCGCGGGCAGCAGGACCTCGGTGCGCCGGCTGATGTCGAAGCGGCCGTTCCCGTCGCCCTGGTAGACGTACAGCTTCCCGTCGGGCATGCGGGCGACGAGGTCGGTGATGCCGTCACCGGGGTACCAGTCGGTGGAGTGCGAGATCAGCGCGCTCTTGCCGCTGGCGTCCTTCCAGAAGCCGGCCGGTACGGGCTTGCCGTTATCGGTGGCGGCGGGCATCCAGGCATCCACATCGCCGTTCTGGTCGGCGGGGTAGACGCGCAGGTCGCCGGCTCCGTCGACGGCAAGCAGGTCGGCCTTGCCATCGCCGGTGACGTCGCCGGCTCCGTCGAGGCCGGGACGGGGCCGGACGTAGAACGTATATGTGAAGGGAACCGAGACGTTCCCGGCCTTGTTGACGATCCGGACGTAGAACAGATTCGGTCCGGCATTGTCGGGGTTCACGTCGACGGTGACGGTGTCCTGCCCGGCGGCGGGGACGGCCTTCTGGTCGTAGACGGGGTGGTTCAGGGACCACTGGAACTCGCGGATGTCCGCGGGGTTCGTGCCGCCCGCAATCACCGTGATCTTGCCGGGGCCGAGGGTGTTCTTGCTCCACTCGGCGCCGTCAGGGCCGGGGGCGGGGAAGTCCTCTGAGCGGATGGTCGGCGCGGTGGGCTGGGTGTGGTCGACCGTGAACGAACACGGCTTGTCCGTACCGGCAGGACCGGCGGCCGAGGTCGATCCGTCCCAGTCACTGGCGGTCGCCGTCCAGGAGTAGGTGGTGTTCGCGGCGAACGACTCCCACGGAATGGTGGTCCGCGCCACGCCGTAGCTGTCGGGCCAGATCCACTGCTCGAAGACGACCGCGTTGTCCGAGGCGCGCCAGACCTTCACCTGGATCTGCTTGAGGTTGCCGTCGCCGTCACGGCCCTGGACCTCGAACATGACGTCGGACTTGCCGACCTTGTTGAAGGGGGCGTCGGTCACGCACAGACCGCCAGGGACGGTGTCCATGCCGGCCTGGGTGGGCTCGTCGGGGGCCTTGTTGTACTCGACCTCGATGTATGGGGCGCTCTCGCCGTTGGCGAGGAACTTCTTCCAGTAGCTGGCGTCGCTCTCATTCGGGGAGCGCAGGCCCAGGGTCAGGTTCTGCCAAGCGCCGCGGGCGCCTTCCTCGACCGTCGGTTTGATGTCGATGCCGACCCAGGAGTCGGGGCAGGTGCTCTTGTATCCGTGGCCGGTGCTCGCGCCGGCGATGCGCTTGCCCCAGAACGTGCCGTTGTTCGTGTTGTCCCAGGTGCTCGAACTGGTAATCAGCGGCGTGTGGTAGACGTCGAAGGCTCTCGGGTCGCAGCC
This sequence comes from Streptomyces sp. NBC_00091, assembly GCF_026343185.1. GTDB lineage: Bacteria > Actinomycetota > Actinomycetes > Streptomycetales > Streptomycetaceae > Streptomyces. The sequence continues at coordinate 266,525 of NZ_JAPEMA010000001.1, forward strand.
CCACGAGTAGGTCTGCAGCATCCGCAGGTTCGCCGAGCGGATCTGGCTGCCGTGAATCTGGGTACCGAAGTCGAAGATGAACGCGGAACGGGACGTGCCGTAGGTCGTCGTCTCATAGCCGACGCGGGCTTCGGGGGTGCCGCTGCCGCTGTTGTAGTTCTGCCCGTTCCAGAAGCTGGAGCTCCCCTCGGTCTTGTAGAGGGCGGTCCAGTTCTGCTTGTGCCCCTTGAAGGAGGGGTCGATGAAGACCGGGTAGACCGTGTCCGCGTCCTCCAGCAGCGTGCTGTTAGGGGTCACCGTCAGGACGTTCTCCGCAGAGAGCGCCGCGGTCGCCGCCTTCGCGTGATTGCCTTCCGCCCCGTTCAGACCAGGCAGAGCGAGCGTCGGGTGGTCCTTGGCCTCAGGCGCCGGCGCCACCGCCGCCTCCCCCTCGGTCACGGCCACCTTCCCCGCAGAGTCCCACATGTAGGGGGTCGGAGATCCAGCGATCTCCTCGCCCTGGGAGTCCCGGGCGCTGACCGAGCGCGAGGCCTCGTCGAGGTGGAAGGTCAGGTCCGGGGAAGAAAGCCGGTAGTTCAACTGGCCCAGCAGCGGATCGGCCGCAGCCTGCTTGTCCTTGACAACCAGCACATGCGTGTAACCGCCGTCCTGCGCCGTCATCACCAGGTCTATGCCCGGGCGGACGTTCTCGTACAGCGCGCGCGGCCCGGAGATGACAGGCTCGGGCAGCGGTCCGGGCCAGCCGACCACCAGGTCATGGCCTTCGGTGCTCATCCGCACCAGATCCGTCCAGACCCGATCCGGCGTATCGGCCTTCGTCATTGCAGGCCGTACGAGAGCCACCCGCGACACACTGCGCGACACCCGCCCGCTGTCACCAGCCGACGCCGCCTTGGTGCCCGCGCTGAAGACAACACGCCCGTTCACGGCCTTCGGCGCGAACCCGCCCTCCACACGCTCCAGCGTCGTGTCGATCGGCTTCCACTCACTGCCGACCTTCGCCCGCGTCGCCGCACTCGAAACCCGAAGCTTGAACGTCCCACCGGGCTGCGCCCAGGTACTGGTGTGCGCGGTGGTCTCGGCCGTGACCTCGACCTCCTTGCCGCTCTCCTTCGCCTGTCGGCGGGCCTCGGGGGCGGCGACCAATGTCTTCGGCTTCTGGGAAGGCGTGGTCTCAGTTGGTGTGCGGACGTCACTGCGGTTCAGGACGACGGGAACAGCGATGGTGACGGCCAGCAGTGCCGTGAGGCCGCCCAGCGTCGTGCGTCGTCGAAGCCAGCCGCGCTCGCCAAGTGGACGCTTCTCAGGTGGTTTTGGCGATCCGTCATTCACGGGTTCGATTTCGGACACGCTAATTCTTCTCCCCCCGGGCATGCGATTCCGCCACCCCTGGGTGTTCGCAGACAAATGAGCCTGATGGTCGGGCGGCACGAAATACCGGCTCCCCCATCCGGACGTTCGCGCACGGAATGTGCGAGCAGAGCATGACTCATTCAGTAGGCGTCGTCACCTGCGAGAATGTCGCAGGTGAGACCTTAATGTCGGCTTTGTCGCGGCGTATGGGAGAGGTAAGTGATAAAGCCCACACAGCCTAGATCGCTATGGATTTTCTCCCCTTGTGCGCCACAGAATCAGCGGACTATTTGTCAGTTTCCTGCCACACGTATGTCATCACCGTGGGCAGATCGTGGGGGGTCTACATGTCGCCGTTTTCGGCGCATCATTTCCGCCTGCCCGGAAACAAGAGAGCTCGCGTCAGACGCGCGCGTCTCGCCGGGCATGCCGGCATCACCGTCTCGGTGGCGCTGGTCGCATCTCTCCTGCCAGTCCATGCCTGGGCGGCGTCACCGGGCGACCGCAGCGGTGTCCAGCTGCCGGGACTACAGCAGGACATCAAGGCCAAGCTCGACCAGGTCGAGGCCGCCAAGCTCGAAGGCTGGTCCGGCGCGCCCATCCAGCCGCCCACCGAGTACGAGCCATCCAAAACCACGCCCCCGGCAGGTGGGACCGCGAGTGTCGCTCTCTCCGGCGACCAGCTGGTCCAGGTGGGCACCCTGCCGGTGAGCATCGGCAAGGCCTCGCCGACCCCTGAGAACCCGGCCCCGCCCGCGCCGTCGGGCACCTGGTCGGTGGCGGTCGAGACTCGCGCCGTGACCGAGGCTGCGCAGGTTGACGGCGCGCTCATCAAAGTGACGCCGCCGGCGGAAGGGTCGACTCCTGTTGACGTCCAACTGGACTACAAGATGTTCAGGGACCTCTACGGCACCGAGTGGGCCACTCGCCTGGAGCTGAAGCAGCTCCCCGAGTGCTTCCTGACCACCCCGGATCTCCCCGAGTGCTCCGTCGCCCAGGACGTTCCCAGCATCAACGACCCCGCTGCGGGCACGGTCCGCGCGACCATCGACCCGGCCACCGCGCCGAGCCAGGGCATGCGCACCATGGCCGGCGGCAGCGGCGGACCCACCGTCCTGGCCGCCTCCGACGGCGCGTCCGGCGCGGGCGGCACGTACAAGGCCACGTCTCTTTCCCCCTCGGGTTCCTGGTCGGCGGGCGGGAGCGGCGGCGGCTTCTCCTGGTCGTACCCGCTGAACGTTCCCGCCGCGCCCGCGGGACCGGCGCCTACGATCGCCTTTGGGTATTCGTCGCAGGCGGTCGACGGTAAGACGTCCGTGGCCAACGGTCAGGCGTCCTGGATCGGTGACGGCTGGGGTTACGAGCCGGGCTTCATCGAGCGTCGGTACCGTTCGTGCGCGGATGACCGCAAGGCCATCCCCTCCCCTCCGAACAACGACAACAGCACGGACAAGAAGAAGAGCGACCTGTGCTGGGCTGGCGACAACGTCGTGATGTCGCTGGGCGGCTCCACGACCGAGCTTGTCCACGACGCCACGACCGGCGCGTGGGTGCCGGCTTCGGACGACGGCTCCCGGGTCGAACGCAAGACGGACACCAGCGTCCCCAGTGGTGCGAAGGACGGCGAGTACTGGGTCGTCACCACTCGTGCGGGGACCCGCTACTTCTTCGGCCGCCACGACGTCGACGGCGCGGGCAGCCGACCCGTGACCAACTCGGTCCTGACCGTGCCTGTCTTCGGCAACCACCCCGGTGAGCCCTGCTACCAGGCCTCCTTCGCCGCCTCGTCGTGCGATCAGGGCTGGCGCTGGAACCTCGACTACGTCGAGGACGTTCACGGCAACGCCATGGTCATCGACTGGGCCAAGGAGACCAACCGCTACGCCAAAAACAGCAAGTACAAGGAGCCGGTCTCCTACACCCGCGCCAGCTACCCGACGCAGATCACCTACGGTCTGCGCAGCGACAACCTCTCCGGGGCGCCGGCCGCCAAGGTTGAGTTCACCGTCGTCGAGCGGTGCATCAAGGAAGGCACCACCCAGTGCTCGGACACCGAGTTCGAGGGCAACAACTACGGTGACAAGCAGCCCTGGTGGGACACCCCGTCCACCCTCCACTGCAAGGCAACCGCCAAGGATTGCTACGTCGGCTCCCCGACGTTCTGGACGCGTAAGCGGCTGACTTCTGTCACCACCTACGGCCAGCGTACTGCGGGTTCCACCGCCCTGTCCCTGGTGGACCGGTGGACGCTCGCGCAGTCGTTCCCCAGGCAGCGCACGGACACGCACCCGCCGCTGTGGCTCGAGTCGATCACCCGCACCGGCTACGGCACCGCCAAGGATGGCGCAGGCAACCAGGAGAGCGTCTCGCTCCCCCCTGTCTCTTTCCTGCCCAATGTCCAGGACATGCCCAACCGTGTCGCGACCAGCGCCACCGACGCCACACCTGACTTCGACCGCCTGCGCGTGGAGACCATTCGCACCGAGACGGGCGGCGAGATATCCGTCGCCTACTCTGCGCCCTGCCCCGTCGGCGGCACGCATCCGAAGCCGGAGGAGAACACCACCCGCTGCTTCCCCGTCCACTGGTCCCCGGACGGTGAGGTGGAAAAGCCGCCGCTGGAATGGTTCAACAAGTACCTCGTCGACAAGGTCACCGAGAAGGACCGCGTCTCGCGCCAGCCCGACGTCACCAGCAGCTACACCTACGAGGGCGACGCCGCGTGGGCCAAGGACACCGACGAGTTCTCCAAGCCTGAGCTGCGCACCTACAGCCAGTGGCGCGGCTACGCCAGCGTCGTGGTGAACAAGGGCGTCACCGCCAACGCGGGCAAGAGCGACGCGACCGAGCAGTCCCAGACTCGCACCCGCTATTTTCGCGGCATGTCCGGTGACGCCGGCCGCCCCAAGATCACGATCAAGGACTCAACCAATACCGAGGACCTCGGCGAGGATCTTCCCCAGTACCAGGGGAACGCGGCCGAGAGCATCACCTACTCCAGAGCAGGCGGCAGCGTCGACTCCCGCGTGCTGACCTGGCCGTCAAGTCAGAAGACCGCAAGCCGTCCCCGTGACGGCACCACCCCCCTGGAGGCCTTCAGAGGCAGCACCACGCGTACGGACACGATCGAGAACACCAGTGGCGGTAAGTCCCGCATGGTCCGTACCCGCAACGCCTACGAAACCACCTACGGTCTGCCCCTAACCAACCAGACCGAAGTACTGGCGAACACCGGAGCCGGCTGGTCCACGGTTGAACAGAACTGCACCACCACCAGCTACGTCCACAACACCAGCCAACACCTGATCGGTCTGCCTCACAGGGTCCGCAAGACCCAGGGGGACTGCACGCAGACAGCGACCGGAACCGTCCTGGGAGACTCCCGTACCTCCTACGACTCCCTGAACGCCTTCGGCACCGCGCCGACGAAGGGGCTGGTCTTCCAGGCCGACACCCTCGACGGGGCGGGCACCGGCTGGATCACCAGCAGCCGCACCGAGTACGACACCCTCGGCCGCGCCGTGAAGACCTACGACGCCGCTGGCAACACTTCGTCCTCGGCGTTCACGCCGGCGACTGGGCCTGCGTTCTCCGTGACCCAGACCAATACCCTGGGACAGGCCTCGACCGTCCAGGGCGACCCGGCCCGCGGCAGCATCTTGCAGGCGACAGACGCCAATGGACGGAAGGTCACATTCAGTTACGACAACCTGGGACGCACCACCGCTGCCTGGAAGTCCTCCCAGAAGCCTGGCACGGACAAGGCTTCCGTCACCTTCAGCTATCAGATCTCCGAGCACGAGGCCCCGGCCGTCACCAGCAGTACCCTGCGGGACGACGGCACCTACACTCAGGCCGTCACCATCTACGACGGCCTGCTGCGCCCACGTCAGACCCAGACCGAGGCGCTGGGCGGCGGCCGCCTGATCACGGACACCCTCTACAGCGCGAACGGCACGGTCCGCCGGACCAACAGCGCCTACTACGCCGAGGGGACTCCGGCGAAGAAGATCTTCGTCCCGGAGAGCATCTTCCATGTCCCGAACTCCACCGAAACGGCCTATGACGGTCTCGGCCGCACCATCCGCACCACCACCCTCCATTCGGGCGTGCCCCAGCACTCGGCCACAACCGAGTACGGAGGCGACTGGACCCGCAGCCGCACAGGACTCTCCCCCGACGGGGCCACGCTCCTCAAGGGCAGCCGTGCGGTAGAGACCTGGACCGACGCACTCAACCGCACGACCGAGGTTCGGCACTTCACCGCCACCGACCTCACCACCTCGAACAAGACCAGCTACTCCTACGACGCCCGCGGCAACCTGGCCAAGGTCACCGACCCCGCCGGGAACGCGTGGACGTACGGCTACGACGCCCGCGGCCGCAAGACCAGCTTCAGCGATCCCGACATGGGCACCTCCTCGTTCGGGTTCAACAACCTCGACCGGCAGATCTGGGCCAAGGACTCCAGCGGCCGCACCCAGTACACGACCTACGACGCTCTCGGCCGCACGACCGAGCTGCGTGACAACGCAGCCGACGGCCCGCTCGTCGCGTCCTTCACCTTCGACACCCTGCTGGGCGCGAAGGGCCATCCCGTCGCCTCCACCCGCTACGAGAACGGGGCCACGTACACCAGCGAGGTCACCGGCTACGACGCCGAGTACCGACCGACCGGATCCAAGGTCACAATCCCGGACCTCCCCGCGACGAAGGGCCTGGCCGGAACCTACGCCTACGGCACCACCTACACCCCAACGGGCAAGGTCCAGTCGACCACCGTCCCGGCCACGCCGGGCGGCCTCGCGGCGGAGAAGCTGGTGACCCGGTACGACGCCGACGGCATGCCCCAGAGCCTCTCGGGCCTGGCCTGGTACACCGCCGACATCAAGTACAGCCCCTTCGGTGAGGTCCTGCGCACTGCTTCGGGTAACGCCCCGAACCGGGTCTGGACCACCAGCCTCTACAACCAGAACACCGGGCAGGTCACCAACCAGATCACCGACCGCGAGACCGGGCCGAACCGCATCAGCGATGTCTCCTACGGCTACGACCTGGTCGGCAACATCACGTCAATCACCGACACCCAGCCCGGCGGTCGCGAAGACCGCCAGTGCTACGCGTACGACCCCATGGGCCAGCTCACCAAGGCCTGGACCGGCAAGACCGCTGCCTGCACCGGACCCTCCCTCGCCGACGTCACCCTGGGTCCCGACGGTGACGGGTTCTGGCAGGAATACCAGTTCGACGCCATCGGCAACCGCACCAAGCTCATCAACCGCGACCTCACCAACAGCGCGCTCGACGACGAGACCACGTACACCTACGGCGTCACCATCGCCGGCGGCGCGCAGCCGCCGCTGAAGACCCAGCCTCATGCACTGGCCAAGGCTGAGAAAGCCACTCGCAACCCGGGCTCCACGTTCACCTCGCTGACCGACTACACCTACGACACCTCCGGCAACACCAAGACCCGCCGGATCGACGGCGACACCCAGACTTTGAATTGGGACCGCCGCGGCAAACTCACCTCCGCCACCAGCCCCGGCATCGGAGCTGCCTCTGTCACCGGAGCCTCCGGCAAGTGCATCGACGTCGAATCCGGCGGCAGTGCCGACGGCACCCCTGTCCAGATCTACCCCTGCAACGAGACCAAGGCCCAGCAGTGGCGCCTGACCAACAACACGGTCCGGGCCCTGGACAAGTGCCTGACCACCAACGGCAGCAAGCTGGTCCTGTCCACGTGTGACGGCAGCGACAAGCAGAAGTTCGTCTACCGCGCCGGTGACAAGTCCCTCAACAACCCGGCGACCAACCAGTGCGTCGACGTCCCCAACAACGCCGCCGACGGCAGCGACCTCCAACTGTGGTCCTGCAACGCCACCGGGCCCCAGCAGTTCACCTTCGACAACACCACCACCTACATCTACGACGCCTCGGGCAGCCGACTCATCGAGGAGACCGGCAGTTCCCGCACCCTCTACCTCGGCGAAGCCGAGATCACCGTCAACAAGGCCGGCCAGGCCCTCGACGCTGTCCGCTACTACAGCGGCCCCGGCGCCATTACCGTCCGCCGAACCAGCGGCAAGGCCACCAACCACCAGCTCAGCGTCCAGCTGGCGGACCACCACGGCACTGCGACCACCACCGTCGACCAGAGCGCCGGGCAGGCGATCAGCCGCCGCAAGTCGGACCCCTACGGCAACCCGCGAGGCGCCCAGCCCGGCAACTGGCCCGGAAGCCGCGGCTTCCTCGGGACCGGCATCGACGACACCAACACCGCCCTCACCCACATCGGCGCACGCGAGTACGAAGCCACCACCGGCCGGTTCATCTCCGTTGACCCGGTCATCGACATCACCGACCCGCTCCAGATGAACGGGTACACCTACTCCGCAGGCAACCCCATCATGAACGCAGACCCCACCGGCCTGCGCAGCGAAGAATGCGGAACCCTCTACAACTGCGGCCCCAAGGGAACCATCACCTTCAACAACACCCACGAAATCACAGACCGAAACGACGGCGGCGCCAACCTCGCCAAAACGCAACACGTCAACAGCAACCGTGGGGACAGGACATACTCGAACAGAGTCTGGCTAACGAGCCAGAGCAGCAACAACAAGGGCAGCAACAACGGATGGGGCGTCACGAATAAGGGCACACAGCGCCCTACGTCCCTCCAAAAGAGTGTCCCGTCCATTGGCCAAGACGTCATCAGGCCACTTCCTTATCTGGCCCCCATGACAGCCACTCCGCCACCTTCCAAAGAACAGGCATGCCAGATTGATCCCCTTTTGAGTTGCAATCCGGAGGATGCGATCCTGGGAGGAGCCAACGAGGGGCCCCTTACTTTCATCGGGTTCAGCTGGGTGGCTGGCGCGATAGAGCCTTCCATGACGTATGGAGAAGACAGCTACGTGGCCCTGGAGGTGATGCAGAGCGACCTCACGGCGAAGCATCGCGCCGAGATCGGAAAGGCCTACTATGAATTCGGCCAAAAGCGGGGTGAATTGACACCGTATTCCATTGGAGCCAAAGATAGCGCCGGGAAATTCGATCAGCTACGAAATGACCTCGGGGCTATGGCCACACAGGACCCCGCCAATGTTTCCACAGCAGTCCTGGGGTCCTATACTGCCAGTTACGAGATCCTCCGCGCGGGCCAGAATGGGGTGCAGGCCAGAATTTCTATCAGAAATTCGATGACACTATCCTCGTTCGCTCACGCCGCCACGGGCTACGGCACACCGTCGGACAGATTTATTCAGAGGTGGATCGACAAAACCGGCGCCATGGGAATGATGAAAGGCCAGGACATGACGATTGTGTTCAGGACTGTGATCCCCCGAAACTACAGCTACAAGGGGGTCGGGTGAATAGGCTCCGCAATTTGCGGCCCGCGATTCTGTGCCTCGCTTTCTTTGCCCCCGGAGTGACTGCATGTGCCACTTTCGAGGACCCGGGCGCCGGGTATCCACAGAACATCTCGATCGAGCCAGCAGCGTTGGCGCGCTCATGGGTATCCGGCGAAAGTAAAATCACCCTGAACAACAACGGGACGTTTGAAGCCGAGGGAATCGACTTCGGCTCTCTTGAATGTGGCCCCGATGGTGCACCTGACCCTGGTACTGGCACTTGGGGATCATATGAAACCGGGCAGGGGAGCGTGCGAATTTCGCTAAAATTTGGAGAAGATTGCTTCGGCTCACTCTGGACCGGCCAGTTGCAAGACAAACCGGTGCTTTGGCGTGAGACGAGCCAAGAGAAGCATGAGTTCATTGCTCTAAGCTAGGAGCCTCGGGCCCACCTCGGCGTTTCAGCCGGGGTGGGCCTTCATCGCTTCCGCACTTGGAACAACTGAGCGGGCAGGCGGATCAGCATGCTTTTGCACTGGCCGTAGCCGTCGGGGGTGGCTCTGCCGGCGCGGATGTCGACCAGCGCCAGAGCCTCTGAGGTTGTTCCTGTTTGGCGGACAGGTGTTTTGTGTTGGTCAGGCTGCGGTCGTTTCGTACTGGGCTGGGCTTTGGTAGCCGAGGGTGCTGTGGAGTCGGCGGGTGTTGTACTAGCCCTCGATGTACTGGAAGATCGCGGTGCGGGCCGCAGCCCTGCTGTGCCAGGTGTGCAGGCTGACGAGTTCGGTCTTCAGAGTGCTGAAGAAGGACTCGGCGAGAGCGTTGTCCCAGCACACGCCGGTGCCTCCGACGGAGAGACGGATGTTGTGGCGGGCTGCGAGGCGGGCGAACGTATGGCTGGTGTACTGGCTGCCGCGGTCTGAGTGGAAGATCACCGGGCCTGCCGGTCCACGCTGCAGGCAGGCGGTGGTGAGGGCGTCGGCGGTGGCCCAGCCGATCACGCGGCGGGAGGCCATGTCGATCACTGTGGCCAGGTAGAGCCAGCCTTCGCCGGTGTCGATGTAGGTGATGTCACCGCACCAGCGGGTGTCGACCCCGGTCGGGTGGCCGTGAAGTCACGTCCGATCAGGTCGGGGCGGGTAGCCGCGGCGGGGTCGGGGGATGGTTGTGCGGTGCCCGCGTCGGCGGTGGCGGCCTTGCAGGCCGGCATCCCGCATCAGGCGGGGGATCTCGATGTCCTCCCGCAGACGGCGGTTCTCCCGCCGCAGCTCCGCAAGCTCGGCTCGCTCGTCGCGCTCGAGGTCTTTGGGCTGGTGGCTCTCGTCCGCCTGGGCCAGCCACAGCCGGACCGCGGTCTCGGTCAGATCGAAGTCCCTGACGACCTCGGGCACCGACCGGTCTCCACGCAGGCACAGCTCCACAATCTCGGCCTTGAAATCGGCTGTGAACTGCCGCCTGGGCCGCGGCTTCTTCTTCGGCATGTTCTCCATCATGGACATACCTCCCGGGGCACAACCCCAGATCTCGGATGTCCGCCAAACCGAAGCAACCTCAGATGGACATGTGGAGCCTGACAGGAGGACTGGCGCTCGCCAGGATGCAGCCCGTCCTTGAGGTTGCCGAGGCTTCGCGCCTGGCAGAGATCGATGACATCGTCGCTGGCTGCAGTGCTCCGGCAGTTCCTGGAGGCGCAGAGAAGATCGCTTCACTGAGGAGCTGGCGAAGCGAGATCCGCGCCCTGGAGGACTCGTCCACCCCGTCCTATTTCCAATCGACAGCCGCTGGCGTAGCGATTCTGGTGGCGTCGAAGGAACTACCTGCAGCTGATCGCGAATGTCAGTGCGGTGTGAGAGCCTCCGGGGCATGAGTTACGACTTGGCTGTCTGGGAAGGCGAGAGGCCAGCGGATGACACGACCGCCGGTCGGGTCTTCACCGATCTGTACGACCGCTACATCGACGCTGAGGCGGAGGAGCCTCCGTCGGAACGCATAGCGGCCTACGTCACCAAACTTCTTGAGCGGTGGTGCGACATCACCGAGGACGAGGAGGACACCTCGCCCTGGTCGACCGGCCCGTTGATCGGCGAGGCCAGTGGTCCTCTGATCTACTTCCCGATGCGGTGGAGCATGGCCGAGGAGGCGTCGGCCTACGCGGCAGCCGTGGCGGAGTCCATGGGGCTGGTCTGTTTCGACGTGCAGCAGGATCGGCTCAGGTCTTGTGCAGGGTCGCCAACCGGTGGTAGCCGATGAGTGATGCGGCTATGCCGACGAAGGCGAGGAACTGTTCGGCCTTGCGTTCGTAGAAGCGGTGGGGCCGACGGCAGCCTGCAAGCAGGAGACGGTTCTCTCGACTACCCAGCGATGGCGGCCCAGCCGTATCCCTTGTCGGCGTGCAGTTCCATTCCTGTCGGTGATCAGGTGGATCTTCGATCCCAGCTCGCCGCGATCGGTCGGATTCGGTCTGGTCAGTGCCCCCCCTTTTGCGGCCCGAAGGCTGACGGAGTCGATCGCGCATCGCGACCAGTCCAGCGCGCCTTGCGCTCCGGGGTCGTCCAGGATCATGCGGTCGAGCCTCGCCCAGACCCAGGCTCGGCTCCACTGGGCGAACCGCCGGTAGACCGTCTGCCAGCTCGGGGCCGAAGACCGGTGGCAGCTGCCGCCACGTGCAGCCTGAGGTGGCCACGAAGACGATCGCGGCCAGGGCCTCGCGGTCACCGGCCCGACGCCGACCCCCGCCCTGCGGGCGTATCACCTCCGTCGGCGGCACCACCCGCCGGAACAGACGCATCGTGGCCGACCACGCCAAGGTGACCCGAGCCGAATAGACGCAGCTACGAAAGCGCTCCTGAACTCTTGCAGTGGGGCCTCTCGGCTGTCCCGGGGCGCCTGACGGCAGTAGCCGCTCTGCGGCTGAACATCCGGCAGGCCAGAGGCAAGGCGAACTGCGTGGCGGCGCTGGGCAGCGCGACCTTGGCCCGCCGGTCGGGTCAGCCTCGGGGGAGGACTGTGGCGAGGACGCTCGGGAGGGGGTACCAGTCCGAGGAGGTGATCGAGGCGTGGTGGGTGGCCATCAGGGCTACTCGGGCGCGGGCTTCGGACTCGGTGGGGTGGACCGGGTCTATGGCCGGGGTGACGTTGTGGGCGTCGGTGGCGATGAGGAGGTAGTGGTTGCGGTGGTACCAGGTCGTGTCGATGGAGCCCGAGGTGTAGGCCGTGGAGTCGCCGTCGAAGACTACGAACCAGGGGCGCAGTGACGGGTCCGCGTAGCGGTTGCGGGGGTCGCCCGGTTCGGCGCGGTGGACCGCCGGGAAGGCGGCTGCCGTGGGGAGGTGGGTGCGCAAGTGCTCGGCGTACTCGCGGTCGGTCCAGAGCTTGTCCGAGCTGTTGCCCTCCTCGAGGGTGCCGGGGATGAGTTCCACGAGGAACTTGCCGGCCATGGCCGAGCGGCTCGGCCAGGCGCCGGCGCGGGCGGCCGTGTCGAGGTCCGGGTGGCCGGCGGCCAGCTGGCCCGGGCGGTAGAGGGCGTCGCCCAGCTTGCTGTTCAGGAGGGTGTCGAGCTCGGCGGGGCCCCGGCCGAGGTTGGCGGCGAAGCCGTCCTTGAGTTCGAGCTTGAGGACGATCGGGCGGTGGCCGGGGTGCGCGTCGTGCCAGCTGCGGATGTCCGAGAGGCAGCCGGCGAGGTTCTGGTTGCGGGACTTGGTGCGCAGCTGGGCGGGGGTGGTGGCGTTCTCGCAGTTGCTGTCGTTGCCGAAGGGGTTGTCGTGGGAGACCCGCCAGCCGCTGCCGAAGAAGTTGGTCCAGACGTCGAGCTCCAGCATCGCCGCGCCGGAGTCGAGGGCGTCCGCGAAGTAGGGGTACTTGGCCTTCTCGTACGCGTTGTGGACGCCCACGCCCGTGGAGGAGATGTAGGGGAGGTCAGCGGCTGCGGCAGGGGTCGTGGGGAGGGTGAGGGTGAGGGCCGTGAGGAGGGTCAGCGAGGCGCCTGCCGTGCGGGTTCGGATGGTCATGGTGGGGGGCTCCCGTCGGCTACCAGTGGGTAAGTCGGCTGGAGCGTAGGGGATTTGGGTGACGGGGGGAAGGACGGTGGGTGGCTGGTGAGGGTCTGTGAGGACGGACACGTTCTGGAGGGGGAACCAAGGGTGGCGGCCGGCCCGTTCGAGTGGGGACTGATGATCTCCAGGGCGGGAGCGCCATATGACGGGCAGGGCCGTACGGGTCTGCGTGCTGGCCGGTGTCTGCTGTGCGCTGGTGGCGGCCGGGGTGGCCTTCGGGATGGGCCGGATGGGGTCCGTCGCGGACGGGGATGCGGCTCGGGGGAGGTACGCGCAGGATGCGCGGCTGGCCGATGAGGCGGCGGCCGGGGCGCTGAAGAAGCTCTCCGAGGGGGGCGGGACGAAGCCTGAGGAGCGGGAAGAGGCCCCTTGGCAGGTCTCCGAGCCGCTCCAGGCGCGGACCGCCGAGCCCGAGCCGGCGATCGGGGCGCTCTTCTCCCCCGGTCTGGACTGGGACGACGACCACCACTGCTCGGGGAGTGTCGTGCACTCCCCCGACGGGGATCTCGTCGTCACCGCCGCGCACTGCGTGTACGCGAGCGGCTTCCGGACCAACCTGGCCTTCGTTCCGGGGTACGCGGAGGGGAAGGCGCCGTTCGGAGTGTGGGTGCCGACGCGGATCGATGTGGATCCGCGGTGGGTGCGGTCCTCGGACCCGGACTACGACGTGGCGTTCATCCGGGTGCGGCGCCCCGGGCATCCCGGGCAGCGGATCGAGGACGTCACGGGGGCGCAGGCCGTCCGCTTCGGGGTCCAACTGCCCGCACCGGCCCGGCTGGTGGGCTACCCGAACGACGCCGAGCAGCCCCTGGGGTGTGCCAACACAGCCGTAGCCGCCGGGTCCACGCAGCTGCGGCTGGACTGCGCGGACGTGCCCAACGGGACCAGTGGCGGCCCCGTCCTGACCGCGGGGAACACCCTGGTCGGGGTGATCGGCGGCCGCGACGGAGGCGGGGACGAGGCGACCTCGTACAGCAGTTATTTCGGGGACGGGGTACGGGAGTTGTACGAGCGGGCGGTGCGCGGCTAGCCCGCCGTGTGGTGGGGCGGGTAGTCCGGGGTGCGGGGGGAGGTCGGCAGGCGCCACTTGGACAGGACGCGCAGCAGCGTGCCCGGGGCGAGCAGGGCGTTCGGCGGGGTGGACAGGGAGAGCACCCCGAAGAACCGCGCGGAGATCTCCGGGTCGGTGTTGGCTCCCGCCATCACCCGGGACATGTAGGCCTGGAGGACGCGGGTCGCGCGGTCGGGCGGCGGGCCCTCGGTTCCGGGGTAGCGCAGGTCCTCGCTGGTGGCGATCTGCCAGGCGACGGAGGCCGCGCTGACGGTGTGCCGCTGGACGCGCCGGGCCTGGGCCGGAATCTGCCCGGCGCTCAGCCCGGCCAGCGCCTCGTCCAGGGCCTGGGCGGTGATGGCGGCGACGGTCATCCCGTGCCCGTAGACCGGGTTGAAGCGGCAGGCGGCGTCGCCGACGACGAGGAGGCCCTCGGGCCAGCGGTCCATGCGCTCGTAGTGGCGCCACTCGTTGGCGGTGGCCCGGAAGCCCGCCGGCGGGGACAGCGGCTCGGCGTCGCGGATGGCGTCGTAGATCGCGGGGCTGCGCAGGGTGCGGGCGAAGTCGAGGAACTCGGGGTCCTTGGTGGGCGGGGCGTGCTCGCCGTTGCCGATCAGGGTGACCAGCCAGCGGTCCCCCTCCAGCGGCACCAGCACTCCCCCGCGCGGGCTGTCCGGGCGGCCCTGTACGTACATCCCCTGCCAGCCCCGGTCCGGTCCGGCGGAGGCGGAGGCGGAGGCCTTGGGGATGGCGTACGAGCGGCTGGAGTAGCCGAGGTGGGAGTCGTAACGGGTGACCGCCGGGGCGGGGTAGCCGAGGGCGGCCAGCCAGGCGGGGGCCTTCGAGGTGTACCCGGTGGCGTCGACCACGAGCGCGGCGGCGAGGCGGCCGCCGTCGCGCAGGGTCACCCCGGTCACCGAGCGGCCGTCCGGGCCCGCGACGAGCCCGGTCGCCAGGCGGCCGCCCAGCATCCGGACGCGGCCGTCGCGCAGCACGGCCCGGCGCAGCGTCCAGTCGAGCAGCTCCCGGCTGCCGATCAGCATCCCGGCTCCGGGAACGCGCTGGAACCAGTCGGCGGGGCTCAGCCACAGGAAGTCGCGCGGCGACTCCAGCAGCGCGGCGCCGGAGGCCATCAGCTCGGCGGTGGCCCCCGGCAGCAGCCGCTCCATCAGCTCGACACCGCGCGACCACAGCACGTGCGCGTGCCGGGACTGCGGCAGGCCGGGGCGGAACTCCGGGCCGTGCAGGGACAGTTCGTCCCGCTCGACCACGGTGACGCGGGCGAACCGCTCCGCGAGCACCCGCGCCGTCAGCAGCCCGGCCAGGCCGGCCCCGAGGACCACGGCGTGGCCGTCGGGGGATTCTGAGTGGTTGTCCGGAGTGTCGTCCATGGGACGAGTGTCCGGCCGGCGGGGCGGCCCGGGTCAGGTCCCGGCCGGGGCGGACGGATGCGTGGCGGGGGCGTGCCGGGGCGCGGGCGGGGCGGCGGGGGCGGGCCGGGGGCGCGCCCGCCGCACCGGGGCGCGGGCCGTCAGCGCGGCAGGGAGGCGTACGAGACGCCCGTGAGCTTCTCGGAGGCGGTCCAGAGACGCCCGGCGGCCGCGTCGTCGAGGGTCCACTTCGCCCGCCAGGAGCGTACGGGCGCCCCGCGCCGGCCGAGCCGAGGCCGCGGGCCTCCAGGCCGGCGGCTCCGGCGTGGAGGTTGGTGGAGGCGTACCCGGGGTGCGCGGGGGCTGTGACCGTGGCGTTCCGGCCGGTCACAGCAGCCTCCTCGGGCGGTCGCGGGCCCACCCTACTCAGGCGGGGTGCCCGCCGCCGACACCAGTACGTCCCCGGCCGCGACCCGGCTGTAGAGCACCGTCCGGCCCGCGCGTCGGCGCAGGATCAGCCCGGCGGCGAGCAGCACCTTCAGCTGTCCGGCCACCGCGCCCAGGCTGAGCCCGGTCAGCGCCACCAGCTGCGTCGTGGACTTCGGGCTCTCCAGCAGCACCAGCACCCGCGCCCGTACCGGCCCCAGCAGCCGGACCAGCGCCTGCGGAGCGGCCGGTCCGGCCCCCGGCTGGGTGAGCTGGCCCGCGCAGGGGTACACCAGCGCGTGCCGGTACGTCCCCTTCCAGGCGACCCACCCGTGGGCATGGGTCACCGGTACGAAGACCAGCCCGGCGTCCCCCGACAGTTCGCGCGGTGGCCGCCGCTGGAGGTTGATGCGCAGCCGCCCCTCGCCGAGCCAGGCCATGCCCGGGCGCATGCCCGACAGGGCGGCCGCCCAGCCGTGCCGGCCGAGCTGGCTGGTGCGGACCAGGATGTCCGCCTCGGCGACGCGGCGGCGCCGGTCCCAGTCGGGGCGTACGGCCTCTGCCCAGACCCACTCCAGCAGTTCGGCCGTGCGCGGGCCGAGGCCTCGGGCCCGGTCGAGGGCCTCGGGGAGCCGGCCGGTGGCAGCGCGCAGGTCGGTACGGACCACCGCGTCCGGGGTGGCGCGGACGGGGGCCAGCTCCTCGGCGAAGGGGCGGCCGTCCTGGTGGGCGGGCGGGGTCAGGTACCCGGCGATCCACAGCCGGCCGAGGGCCGCGCGCACCAGCTCGGCGGCGAGGGGCTCGGCGGCCAGGTAGGCCCGGTAGTGCGGGAGCCGGTCGGCGAGCCAGGCCCGTTCGGCGGGGTGGGCGGGGGTGCGGCGCTCCAGCGCCATGAGGGCGGCGGTGGTTTCGGCGAGGGGGGACACCAGGAAGCGGCTGCGCGCGAGCGCGTCCGTGTCGATGCGCCACCAGCCCATGTGCCGCCGCCTCCCGTCCGGGGGTTCCGCCGGGTCCCGTCCGGGGGTTCCGCCCTGATCATGCCGTTGCTTTGATCATCAAGTGATCTCAGCAATCCCGGCGTTTCCGCCGGAATGGTCCGTAACGGTGTCACCAGAGCGCGAGTTGCGTCCTGGTAGCCGGTTGACGGTCTCCCGTTTCCTTCCCTGCCCGGGGGCTGGGGATTGTGCCGCCTGCCCGCCCCGTCCCGGCCTTGCGGCGCGGGCGGGTGGTGCGGGTCTTGCGGTCGGCTCCACGGGGCTTCGACTCCGCCTTGGCGGGGTCCAGGTCTCCGGCCACTCCGGTACCTGTCGTGCGGGCCGCGAGGGCGACCAGGTTGTGTCCGGCGTTCGCGTCCCGGTCAAGGACGAGGCCGCAGTTGTCGCACTCGAAGACGCGCATGCTGAGGGGCAGCTTGGCTTTCACCACACCGCAGCGGGAGCAGGTCTTCGAGGAGGGATACCAGCGGTCGGCGACGACGAGTCGCGTGCCACGCCGCCGGGTCTTGTAGACAAGCTGGCGTCGGATCTCGGCGAACGCGGCATCCGCGACACGGCGGGACAGGCGCCGGTTGCGGCCCATTCCGGCGACGCCCAGGTCTTCGACGACGATCGTGCCGTACTCGGATGCGAGGCGGGTCGTCATCTTGTGGAGGGTGTCCTCGCGGAGGTTCGCGACCCGGTGATGGATCTTGTTCCGCGTCCGGTTGGCTTTCTCCCAGCGGCGGGAGGGCTGCTGCCCGGTGCGCCGGTCGGGACCCTGACGGCGGGAGACGGCCCGGCTTGCACGGCGCAACTGTTTCTGTGCGCGGTCGAAGTGACGTGGGTTGGGTTCCTCGCCGAGGACACCGTCGCTGTCCGCGAGGACCGCGAGGGACTTGATGCCGAGGTCGATGCCGACCGCCGCGTCCGGACGGGCCACTTTCACCAGCTGGTGCTTCTGCTCGACCTGGAGGGACACGGACCAGCGGCCCCGCTCCAGACGCGCGGTCGCGGACAGGATCCGCATGTTCCCCGAGCCGATGAGGGCTCGCAGGTCGGCTCGATTCTCGTGGAGACGGACGGTGCCGATCCTGGGCAGGGTGACGTGCCGGCCGTCAGGCTCGATGCGGATCGTGCCGGTGGTGAACCGGCAGGTCAGGCGCGCTTTCCGTTTCGATTTGAAGCGGGGTATGCCCACCTTTGGGCCCTTGCGTTTACCGTTCTTGGACTTCGCGTAGTTGTCGAACGCCGCTGAGGCGTTGGCCAGGCCCGTGTTGTACGCCTCTTTGGAGTTCTCCTCCCACCAGTCGGCGAAGCGCGGGTTGGTGCGCTTGTCCTCGTTGAACGCCTTCCGCAGCGAGGGCAGCGACCACGACCGCCACCCGGTGAGCTGGTCCTCGGGGATGCCGTACGACTGCTCGGCCTTGCGCTGCCACCACACGGCGGTGATGTACGCGACCGCCCAGTTGTACGCGGTCCGCGCGGCACCTCCGTGCGAGTGCAGGCGGCGGTTGGCCGTGGCGTTCGGGTCCAGCGCGAGCTTGTGCGCGAGGACGGTGAACCCCGGCCGCGGCTTGAACGTCTTCATCCGGCCGTCTCCGGGCCGGTGGCGACGGCGATGGCCCGGGCGGCGCGATTCTTCGCGGAGCGGCGGCCGTACAGGCGCGCACACATCGAGGTCAGGACCTCGGTGATGTCCCGTACGAGGCCGTCGGCGGTCTCCGCCGGGTCAAGAACGACCAGGCGTCGCCCCGAGGCCGAGAGGGCGGCTTCGAGGTACTCGATGCCGAACCGGGCGAGGCGGTCGCGGTGCTCGACCACGATCGTGCCCACACCCGGGTCGGCGAGCAGCCGGTGAAGTTTGCGGCGGCGCCCGTTCAAGCCGGAGCCGACCTCCGTCACCACGTCAGCGACCATGAGGCCCTGGGCCGTTGCACCCTGAACGGTCCGGGCGACCTGGCGCTCCAAGTCCGCTTTCTGGTCACCGGACGAGACACGGCAGTACGCCACGACCCGCCCAGCGACCTGCGGGGCGGGCTCGGTCACGAGCCATGTACCGGACGGCGTCTGGACGACCGGGACCGGCATACGGCCCTCTTTCGCCCAGGTCCACGCGGTCTGGTAATGCACGCCGTTGCGCGCTGCCCACTCGGAAAGCTTCACGACGCCAGGCTATTCACTGAGGATATTGGATATCCACTGAAAGAAATAGGAACTGCTGTTCAACCCCTCGTGACGGCCTCGGTCGATAGGGTCGGCCCATCCCGCGCCTGGGCCGATGGCCGGGCCCCACCCCCGCCGGTTCCGCCGACCGGGCCGGGGTCGCCGCTGCGCGGAGCTGCTCCCCGCCCCGCCCGCCACGGTGCCGGCATCCGCGCCTCACGGCAGGGGCCCCGGGCCCGAGGTTTCGTGTGGGGGCGAAACTCTGGGAGTTGGCGGTAGCGCGTCGCAGACTCCCCGCATGCCCCGCAGCTACCGCGCACTCGCCGTGCGCGTCCCCGAGTTCACCCCCTTCTTCGCCGCCGCCGCACTGCGCGTCGGGGCCTCCACCACCGGTGGCCTCGCCCTCGGGGTCCTGGTCTACGACCGGACCCGCAGCCCCCTGCTCTCCGCCCTCGCCATGTTCGGCCCCTCCCTCGCCCAGGTGCTCGGCGCGACCCTGCTGATGGCCGCCGCCGACCGGCTGCCCCCGCGGGCCGCGCTCGGCGGGCTCGCCGCCCTCGCCGCCGCCGGGACGGCCCTGCTCGCCGTCCCCGGGCTCCCGCTGTGGGCGGTGTTCGCGGTGCTGCTCGGGCAGGGGCTCGCCGACTCCCTCGCCGGCGGGGTCCGCTACGGGCTGCTCACCGAGATCCTGCCGCCAGGCGACTACCTCCTCGGCCGCTCCCTCCTCGCCGTCGCCGCCGGCGTGACGCAGGTCGCCGGCTTCGCCGCCGGCGGGCTGCTCCTCGGCGCACTGTCCCCGCGCGGGGTCCTGCTGGTGTCCGCCGCGCTCGGGCTGGCCGCCGCGCTCACCACCCGGCTCGGGCTGCGCCGCCGCGCGCCCCGGGCCGCCGGCCGGCCGTCCCCCGCCGAAACCTGGCGCGTCAACGCCCTGTTGCTCTCCCACCCGGCCCGCCGGACCCTGTACCTCGCGCTGTGGGTGCCCAACGGGCTGATCGTGGGCTGCGAGTCGCTGTTCGTCCCCTACGACCCCGCGCACGCCGGGCTGCTCTTCGGCTGCGCCGCCGCCGGGATGCTCCTGGGGGACACCGTCGCGGGCCGCTGGCTGCCCGAGCGGCTGCGGATCCGGCTGGCGGCACCGCTGCGGCTGCTGCTGGCCGTCCCGTACCTGGTCTTCGTCCTGGAGCCGGGTCCCGTCGTCGCGACGGCCGCCGTGGCCCTGGCCTCCACCGGCTACGCGGCCGGGCTGCTGATGCAGGAGCGCCTCGTACCGCTGCTCCCCGAGGGCACGCAGGGGCAGGCCCTCGGGCTGCACTCGGCCGGGATGCTGACGATGCAGGGGGTCTGCGCGGCGCTCGCCGGGGCGGTCGCCCAGTACACCTCGCCGGCGGTCGCGATCACCGCGCTGGCGGCCGCGTCGGTCGTGGTCACCCTGGCACTGGAGCCGGGGCTGCGCCCCAGTAAGCTGCGGGTCCATCCCGCGCATTCCCCTTCTCCCGTTCCCCGAGGTACCGCTCAGTGAGCTCCGCAGCGCCCCCCATCCCCGTGACGGTCGTCGGCCTCGGCGCCGACGGCTGGGCCGGGCTCACCGCCGCCGCGCGCTCCGCGCTGTCCGCGGCCGAGGTGCTGATCGGCGGCCCCCGGCAGCTGGACCTGCTGCCGCACCCGCTGTGCGCCGGGCTGCGGGTCGCCTGGCCGAGCCCGCTGCGCCCGGCCGTGCCGAAGCTGATGGCCGAGCACGCGGGGCGCCGCATCGCCGTACTGGCCAGCGGGGACCCCATGTTCTACGGGATCGGCCGCGCGCTCTGCGAGGAGCTGGGCGCGGACGCCCTGCGGGTGCACCCGCACCCCTCCTCCGTGTCGTACGCGTGCGCCCGCCTGGGCTGGCCGGTGGAGGACACCGAGGTGGTGACGGTGGTCGGCCGCCCGGTGGCGCGGCTCGCGGCCGCACTGCACGAGGGCCGGCGCGTCCTGGTGCTCAGCGCCGGAGCGGCGACCCCTAACGAGATCGCCGCTCTGCTTCGAGAGCGGGGCTTCGGCCCGAGCCGGATGCGGGTGCTCGAACAGCTGGGCTCCGAGCGCGAGGACACGTACGAGGGCACCGCGCGGCACTGGGACCACGCGCCGGGCGACCCCCTCAACGTGGTCGCCGTCGACTGCCGCCGCGACCCGCAGGCGCCGGTCCCCCGGCTCGGCGCGACCCCCGGTCTGCCCGACGCCGCCTACGAGCACGACGGCCAGCTCACCAAGCGGCACGTGCGCGCCGCGACCCTGTGCGCGCTCGCCCCGGCCCCCGGCGAGCTGCTGTGGGACATCGGCGGCGGCTCCGGCTCGATCGGGATCGAGTGGATGCGTACGCACCCGTCGTGCCGGGCGGTGGCGGTGGAGCGCGTCCCGGAGCGGGCCGCGCGCATCACCCGCAACGCGGCGGCGCTCGGCGTGCCGGGCCTGCGCGTGGTCGTCGGCGCGGCCCCCGGGGCCCTGGACGGACTCCCGGCCCCCGACGCGGTGTTCATCGGCGGCGGCCTGACCGCGCCCGGGCTGCTCGACGCGGCCTGGTCGGCGCTGGCACCCGGCGGCAGGCTGGTCGTCAACACCGTCACCCTGGAGTCGGAGGCGGTCCTCGCCGAGCGCTACCGGCGCCACGGCGGCGAGCTGGTGAAGCTGGCCGTCGCACACGCCGTGCCGGTCGGCGGTTTCACGGGCTGGCGGCAGGCGATGCCCGTCACCCAGTGGTCGGTCACGAAGACGGCAACGGCCACGAAGACGGCACCGGTCACGAAGACACAAGGAGATCCAGAATGACCGTGTACTTCATCGGCGCGGGCCCCGGCGCCGCCGACCTGATCACGGTGCGCGGTGCCCGGACCCTGGCCGCCGCGCCCGTCTGCCTCTACGCGGGCAGCCTGGTCCCGCGCGAGCTGCTCGCCGAGTGCCCGGCGGACGCCCGGCTGGTCGACACCTCGCAGCTGAACCTGGACGAGATCATCGCCGAGTTCGTACGGGCCCACGAGGCGGGCCAGGACGTGGCGCGGCTGCACTCGGGCGACCCGTCGATCTTCAGCGCGGTGGCCGAGCAGATGCGGCGCCTGGACGCGGCCGGCATCCCGTACGAGGTCGTCCCGGGCGTTCCGGCCTTCGCCGCGGCGGCGGCCGCCCTCAAGCGGGAGCTGACCGTCCCCACCGTCGGCCAGACCGTGATCCTGACCCGGATCGCCCAGCAGGCCACCCCGATGCCGCCCGGCGAGGACCTGGCCACGCTCGGCCGCAGCGGTGCGCTGCTGGTGCTGCACCTGGCCACCCGGTACGTCGACCGGGTCGTGGACGAACTGCTGCCGCACTACGGGGCCGAGTGCCCGGTGGCGGTGGTGGCGATGGCCAGCCGCCCCGACGAGCTGATCCTGCGCGGGACCCTGTCCGACATCGCGGCGCAGGTGAAGGAGGCGGGGCTGGTGCGCACCGCCGTCATCGTGGTGGGCCGGACGCTGGGCGCGGAGCAGTTCCGCGACAGCCACCTGTACTCGCCCGAGCGCGACCGGCATGCCTGCTGAACCGGCCCCCCGCCCCGCGCACCATGTCCTGATCCTGGGCGGTACGACGGAGGCCCGTCGGCTGGCGGAGGCGCTGGCGCGCGGGACCTCGTACCGGGTGACGACCTCGCTCGCGGGCCGGGTCTCCGCCCCGGTGCTTCCGCCGGGCGAGACCCGGATCGGCGGCTTCGGCGGCGTCGAGGGCCTGGCCGGCTGGATCGCGGGGCACGGCGTCACGCACGTCGTCGACGCCACCCACCCCTTCGCGGAGCGGATGAGCTTCAACGCGGCGCGGGCGCAGGACCTCACGGGTGTCCCGCTGCTGGCGCTGCGCCGTCCGGGCTGGACGCCCGGGCCCGGCGACGACTGGACCTTCGCGGACTCGCTCGCCGACGCCGCCGCCGTGCTGCCCTCGCTCGGCGGGCGGGCGTTCCTGACCACGGGCCGGATGGGGCTGCACGCCTTCGCGCACCTCACCGACACCTGGTTCCTGGTGCGTTCGGTGGACCCTCCGGCCGCGCCGATGCCGCCGCGCATGGAGATCCTGCTGGCGCGCGGTCCGTTCGGGGCGGCCGAGGAGCGGGAGTTGCTGGCCCGCCACCGGATCGACGTGCTGGTCACGAAGGACAGCGGCGGCGAGGCGACGGCCCCCAAGCTCACCGCCGCCCGCGAGGCCGGGATCCCGGTCCTGGTGGTACGCCGCCCCGCGGTGCCGGCGCGCGTGGCGCGGACCGGCTCGGTGGAGGCGGTCCTCAGCTGGCTCCGCGACGGCGACTGCGGCGACGACGACGGCCCCGGCGACGGCCGCTGACGCCCGCCGCACCCTCTACGCTGAGGGAATGCGGATACGTCACTCCCTCGTCCTGATCCTCGCCGCCGCGACGCTCGTCACCGGGTGCGGCAGCGGCGGGCAAGAAGCGACGCCCCGGATGTGGGAGCCCGACGACGCCCTCCAGCGGGCCGACAAGGGCCTGGGCAAGGGCGTCGGCGACGGCCGCGTGACGATGCGGGGCACCAGTTTCCTCGCCTCCGGCCTGGACAAGACCCTGGAGGCCGGCGGGGAGGGCCCGTACCGCTTCGACATCGCCTGCGACAGCGAGGACAGCCCCCGGGTCACCCTGGTCCTGTCCCGGGAGGGCGGCTCCGGGGAGCGTTCCTTCGACGTGGCCTGCGGCACGGTCGGGGAGGTCACCCGGCTGAACTTCCCGGCCGGTGCGGCCCTGAGCGCGCACATCGAGCCCGCACCGCAGGACGACTCGCCCCCGGCCGGGGTGCTGTCGTGGCAACTGCTCACCCTCGACCCCGCCTCCGTGCAGGGCTGCCCCGACGCCCTGGCGGGCTGCCCGAGTTGAGCCGGCGGCGCGGCCCGGTCGGCTAACCTCCCGGGCCGCGGCGCCCGGATCACGGGTAGCGGCGCGGCGTCCACGTCACCCGCGAGCCGTCGGGCCGCTCGGTGACCTGGGTCTGCGAGGAGCCGATCAGCAGGATGGTGCGCATGTCCACCTCGGCCGGCTCCAGTTCGCCCAGCGTCACGATGCGCACCGTCTGCTCCGGGCCGCCCACGTCCCGCGCGACGACCACCGGGGTCTGCGGGGCGCGCAGCTCCAGCAGCAGCTCCCGGGCCTTGGCCACCTGCCAGTTGCGGCTGCGCGAGCCCGGGTTGTACAGCGCGAGCACCAGGTCGGCGGCGGCCGCCGCGCGCAGCCGCTCCGCGATGACCTCCCAGGGCTTGAGCCGGTCGGAGAGCGAGAGGGTGGCGTAGTCGTGGCCCAGCGGGGCCCCGGCCGCGGCGGCCGCCGCGTTGGCGGCGGTCACTCCCGGCAGCACCCGTACGGGCACGTCCGCGTAGGGGGCCTGCCCGGCCACCTCCAGGACGGCGGTGGCCATGGCGAAGACCCCGGGGTCGCCGCCGGAGACCACGGCCACCCGCTTGCCGCGCCGGGCGAGGTCGAGGGCGAACTCGGCGCGCTCGGACTCCACCTTGTTGTCGGAGCCGTGCCGGATCTGGCCCGGCTTGACCGGGATCCGGTCCAGGTAGGTGGTGTAGCCGACGAGGACCTCCGCGTCGGCCAGCGCCCGCCGGGTCTCGGCGGTCAGCCACAGCGGCCCGGCCGGTCCGGTGCCGACGACGGCGACCTCGCCGGGGCCGGACGGCACGCTGCCCGGGTTGCCTATCCGGCTGGGCACGACGGCGACGGCGAAGTACGGGACGCTGTCCGGGTCGGTCTCCGCCAGGACCCCGGTCCGCTCGCCGGCCATGGTGGCGCGCTCGACGTAGCGGGCCTCGGCGAGCCGGCCGCTGTTCTCCATGGCCCGCCGGACGGCGGGGAAGGTGCGCCCGAGCTTCATCACGACCGCCGAGTCGGTGGCGGCGAGACGGGCCGTCAGCTCCTCCTCGGGCAGGGTGCCGGGCAGGATCGTCAGCACCTCCTCGCCCTCCACGAGCGGGGTGCCGAGCCGGGCGGCGGCGGCGCTCACGGAGGTGACGCCGGGGATCACCTCGGCCTCGTAGCGGTCCGCGAGGCGCTTGTGCATGTGCATGTACGAGCCGTAGAAGAGCGGGTCGCCCTCCGCGAGCACGGCGACGGTGCGGCCGGCGTCCAGGTGCGCGGCCAGGCGGGCGGCGGAGGCCTCGTAGAACTCCTCCATCGCGCCCTGGTAGCCGCCGGGGTGATCGGTGGTCTCGGTGGTGACCGGGTAGACCAGCGGCTCTTCGACGTGGTCGGAGCGCAGGTGCTTGGCGGCGATCGAGCGCGCGATGGAACGGCCGTGGCGGGCGCTGTGGTAGGCGACGACGTCCGCCTCGGCGATCACCTCGACGGCCCGCAGGGTCATCAGGGAGGGGTCGCCGGGCCCGAGGCCCACCCCGTACAGCTTGCCCTTCGCCGTCTCGCCGGTCTGACGGGTGCTCATTCTTCCTCGCTCGCGATCGCGTTGACGGCGGCGGCGGCGATGGCGCTGCCGCCGCGCCGGCCCCGCACGATCAGGTGCTCGAGGCCCGAGGGGTGGGCGGCGAGGGCGTCCTTGGACTCGGCGGCGCCGATGAAGCCCACGGGTACGCCGATGACGGCGGCGGGGCGCGGGGCGCCCTCCTCGATCATCTCCAGCAGCCGGAACAGCGCGGTCGGCGCGTTGCCGACGGCGATCACGGAGCCCTCCAGCAGGCCCCGGTCGCGCCAGACCTCGAGGGCGGCGGCGCTGCGCGTGGTGCCCATCTTCGCGGCGAGTGCGGGCACGGCCGGGTCGGAGAGGGTGCAGATGACCTCGTTGCCGGCGGGCAGCCGCTTGCGGGTGACGCCGCTGGCGACCATCTGTACGTCGCACAGGATCGGCGCACCGGCGTGCAGGGCGGCGCGGGCCCGCAGGACGACGTCGGGGGTGTAGCCGAGGTCCTGGGGGAGGTCGGTCATGCCACAGGCGTGAATCATGCGCACCGCGACCTGGGCGACCGAGGCGGGCAGCCCGGAGAGGTCCGCCTCGGCGCGGATCGTGGCAAAGGACTGGCGGTAGATCGCGGCGCCGTCCTTCTCGTACTCAAACACGGTGTACTCGCTCATTTCTTCACTGCGATGCGGGTGGTGTGGTGGTGCGTGCGGCCGTGAGGGCGGCCGCCAGACGGGTGTACGGGGTGGGCCGCGCGTCGAGTTCGTACCCGTGCGGGGTGGCGACCAGGTCCACCCAGGCGGTGCCGCGCGGATGCCCGCACCGGCGCTCGCAGCCGGACCAGTGCACGGGCAGTTCGCCGGCCGTTTCCTGTACGACGGCACGCGCGTCGGCGCGTACGTCGGCCAGGGACTTGGCGCAACCGGGCCTGCCCGTACAGGCGGTGACGGACTGCCAGGGGCTGTCGGGGGCGACGACCAGTCCGGCCGCCTGGATGCGGGCGTAGCCGTCGATCGGCCGGCGGGTGGCGGCCGACGGCAGGATGACGGTCCGCCACGGGGTGATCCGCAGTCCGCTGCCGCCCCGGTCGGCGACCTGTACGAGCAGCCGCCACTGGTCGGTGCTCAGCCGGCCGAGCGGGGGCAGGACGCACAGGGGGGTGGTGTTCCCGATGCCCGGCCCCCACGGCTCGGGCGGCGGTGCGTACGGCCAGGCCACCTCGGGCACGCGCGTCGCCGCGATCCCGGCGGCGTCCAGCCGTACGGCGAACTCCCCCGCGTCCAGGGCGTGTTCGGCGGGCAGCTCGGCCACCCTCCAGGCCCGGGTGCCGGCCGTGTCGGCGGAGTCCAGGAAGTATTCGGCGGCCAGCAGCGCCGCCCGGGGGGCGTCCGCCTGGGCCACCTCGACGGCATCGGCGCCCGCGCCGAGCCGTACCAGCGCCCGGCCGTCCGAGCGGCCGAGCACGGTCACGTCGGGGTCGAGGGCGGCGACGTCCCCGCGGCCGTCGTCGAGGGCGAACAGGAACCGGCCGGAGAGGGCCGCCGCCCGGGCGCTCGCGCACAGCAGCCGGTCCAGTTCCCCGACCCAGGGCGTCACGTGGGGGCGCCCGGCGCTCAGGATCCCGGACATCGGGGTGGCCACGATGTTGCGCACCCGCTCGTGGCTCGGCGCGGGCAGCAGCCCGGCCGACGTCAGCAGCTGCGCGAGTGCGGCCCCGCAGTCGTCGGCGAGCCCGCGCAGCTGGACGTTGCCGCGCGAGGTCAGCTCCAGGTGCCCGTCCCCGAACCGGTCGGCGGCGAGCCCGAGCACGGACGCCTGCGCGGCGGTGAGCAGCCCGCCGGGGATCCGCACCCGCGCGAGGTACCCGTCGTCCGCCGCGTGCAGCCGCAGCGCACCGGGGCAGGCGTCACCGCGTTCGCGTATGACGGGTTCGTCCCGCTGTGCGGCGGAAGGGGGCTGGGGCATGGCCGCGAGCATACCCACGATTCCCCACCCCCGACCTGTGTCCGTCGCCACCCCCGCCAACCACAATCAGCCCTGTCGGCCAAACCACCCCCACCGGCCCGAATCAGCCCCGCCGGCGTTTGAGGCGCGGGGCCCGGGGCAGAGCCCCGGCAACGGCGCCGCACCCGACCACCCACCCGCACGGCCACCCACCGCCCCCCACTCCCGGCCAGGGAAAGGGCCCCCTAAGATGACCTTCCGACGGACCGTTCGGCCCGTCATCGCCGAGGACGGCGACATGGGAGGAAGCCCGGTGAGATTCCGGCGCGGTCCCGCCACTGTGAACCCCGCGGAGCGATCGGCCGGGTGAGTCAGGAACTCCCGCTGTCCTCACTGCCCGGGGCGCGGAAACCCCGAGGAAGGCCTGCCGCCGCATGATCCTGCTGCTGTCGACGTCCGACACCGATCTGCTCAGCGCCCGCGCCGCCGCGGACGGCCCCGTCCCCTACCGGTTCGCGAACCCCTCCCGCCTTCCCCTCGACGACCTCCCCGGCCTCCTCGACGGGGTCGACCTGGTCGTCGTACGCCTCCTCGGCGGCCTGCGCGCCTGGCAGGAGGGCCTCGACGTCCTCCTGGCCCCCGGCCAGACCCGCCCCGTGGTGGTGCTCACCGGCGAACAGGCCCCCGACGCCCAGCTGATGGAGGCCTCCACGGTCCCGATCGGCATCGCCGCCGAGGCGCACGGCTACCTCGCGCACGGCGGCCCGGCCAACCTCGGCCAGCTGGCGCGCTTCCTCTCCGACACCGTGCTGCTCACCGGCCACGGCTTCGAGCCCCCCGCCGCCTCCCCCACCTGGGGCCCCCTGGAGCGCGCTCCGCGCCGGGCCGACGGCCCGACGGTCGCGGTGCTCTACTACCGCGCCCACCAGATGAGCGGCAACACCGCCTTCGTGCACGCCCTCTGCGACGCGGTCGAGGACAAGGGCGGCCGGCCGCTCCCGCTGTACGTCTCCTCCCTGCGCAGCCCGGAGCCGGAGCTGATCCGGGCCCTGGAGGCGGCGGACGCCGTCGTCACCACCGTCCTCGCCGCCGGCGGCACCCGCCCCGCCACCGCCTCCGCGGGCGGGGACGACGAGTCCTGGGACGCGGGCGCCCTGGCCTCGCTCGGCGTGCCGATCCTCCAGGCGCTGTGCCTGACGGGCTCGCGCGGCAACTGGGAGGAGAGCGACGAGGGCCTGTCCCCGCTCGACGCGGCCACGCAGGTCGCCGTGCCCGAGTTCGACGGCCGTCTGATCACCGTCCCGTTCTCCTTCAAGGAGATCGACGAGGACGGCCTGCCCTCGTACGTGGCCGACCCCGAGCGCGCCTCCCGCGTCGCCGGCATCGCCGTACGTCACGCCCGCCTGCGCCACATCGAGCGCGCGGACAAGAGGATCGCGCTGGTCCTGTCCGCGTACCCGACCAAGCACTCCCGCATCGGCAACGCGGTCGGCCTGGACACCCCGGCCAGCGCCGTGGAGCTGCTGCGCCGTCTGATCGCCGAGGGCTACGACTTCGGGCCCGTCGAGGAGATCCCGGGTCTGGTCTCGGGTGACGGCGACGAGCTGATCCGCGCCCTGATCGAGGCGGGCGGCCACGACCAGGACTGGCTCACCGAGGAGCAGCTGGCCCGCAACCCGGTCCGCATCCCGGCCGCCGACTACCGCCGCTGGTTCGCCGAGCTGCCCGCCGAGCTGCGCGAGCAGGTGGAGGAGCACTGGGGCGAGGCCCCCGGCAACATGTTCGTCGACCGGTCGGCGAACCCGGAGGGCGACATCGTCCTGGCGGCGCTGCGCCGCGGGAACCTCCTCATCCTCATCCAGCCGCCGCGCGGTTTCGGCGAGAACCCGATCGCGATCTACCACGACCCGGACCTGCCGCCCTCGCACCACTACCTGGCCGCGTACCGCTGGATCCAGGCCCGGGCGCAGGACGGCGGCTTCGGCGCCGACGCGATGATCCACCTGGGCAAGCACGGGAACCTGGAGTGGCTGCCGGGCAAGAACGCGGGCCTGTCGGCCTCCTGCGCCCCGGACGCCGCCCTCGGCGACCTGCCCCTCGTCTACCCCTTCCTGGTCAACGACCCGGGTGAGGGCACGCAGGCCAAGCGCCGGGTCCACGCCACCCTGGTCGACCACCTCGTGCCGCCGATGGCGCGCGCCGAGTCGTACGGGGACATCGCGCGCCTGGAGCAGCACCTGGACGAGTACGCGCAGATCAGCGCGATGGACCCGTCGAAGCTCCCGGCGATCCGCGCCCAGATCTGGACCCTGATCCAGGCCGCGAAGCTGGACCACGACCTGGGTCTTCAGGAGCGCCCCGACGACGACGGCTTCGACGACTTCCTCCTGCACGTCGACGGCTGGCTGTGCGAGGTCAAGGACGCCCAGATCCGCGACGGTCTGCACGTGCTCGGCGGCGCCCCGGCCGGTGAGGCCCGGGTCAACCTGGTCCTGTCGATCCTGCGCGCCCGTCAGATCTGGGGCGGTACGACGGCCCTGCCCGGCCTGCGCGAGGCCCTCGGCCTCGACGAGTCGGCGGCCACGCGCACCACGGCGGACGCCGTCGAGGAGACGGCCCGCGGCCTGGTCCAGGCGATGGAGGACGCGGGCTGGTCCCCGGACGCCGTCGCCGCGGTCTCGGCCGGGCACCCCTCGGGCGTCGCCGACATCCTCACCTTCGCGGCCCGCGAGGTGGTCCCCCGCCTGGCCGGCACCACGGACGAGATCGCCCACGTCGTCACGGCGCTGGACGGCGGCTTCGTCCCGGCCGGCCCCTCGGGCTCGCCGCTGCGCGGCCTGGTCAACGTCCTGCCGACCGGCCGCAACTTCTACTCGGTGGACCCGAAGGCCGTCCCGTCGCGCCTCGCGTGGGAGACGGGCCAGGCCCTGGCCGACTCCCTGCTGACCCGCTACCGCACCGACAACGGCGAGTGGCCGGCCTCGGTGGGCCTGTCCCTGTGGGGCACGAGCGCGATGCGCACGGCCGGCGACGACGTGGCCGAAGCCCTCGCCCTGCTGGGCGTCCGCCCGGTCTGGGACGAGGCCTCGCGCCGCGTCACCGGCATCGAGGAGATCCCGCTCGCCGAGCTGGGCCGCCCCCGCATCGACGTCACGCTGCGCATCTCGGGCTTTTTCCGCGACGCGTTCCCGCACGTCATCGGCCTCCTGGACGACGCGGTGCGGCTCGCCGCCTCCCTCGACGAGCCCGCCTCTGAGAACTTCGTCCGGGCCCACGCCCAGGCGGACCTGGCCGCGCACGGTGACGAACGCCGCGCGACGACCCGTATCTTCGGCTCGCGCCCGGGCACCTACGGCGCCGGCATCCTCCAGCTGATCGACTCCCGCGACTGGCGCACCGACGCCGACCTGGCGGAGGTCTACACGGTCTGGGGCGGCTACGCCTACGGCCGCGGCCTGGAGGGGCGCCCGGCCCGCGACGAGATGGAGACCGCCTACAAGCGCATCACGGTGGCCGCCAAGAACACCGACACCCGCGAGCACGACATCGCGGACTCGGACGACTACTTCCAGTACCACGGCGGCATGGTGGCCACCGTCCGCGCCCTGCGCGGCACGGCCCCCGAGGCCTACATCGGCGACTCCACCCGCCCGGAGACGGTCAAGACCCGCACCCTGGTCGAGGAGACCTCGCGCGTCTTCCGCGCCCGCGTCGTGAACCCCAAGTGGATCGAGGCGATGCGCCGCCACGGCTACAAGGGCGCCTTCGAGCTCGCGGCGACGGTCGACTACCTCTTCGGCTACGACGCCACGACGGGCGTGGTCGCGGACTGGATGTACGACAAGCTGACCGAGACCTACGTCCTGGACCCGGCCAACCGCGCCTTCCTGGAGGAGGCCAACCCCTGGGCCCTGCACGGCATCGCGGAGCGCCTCCTGGAGGCCGAGTCCCGCGGCATGTGGGAGAAGCCGGACCCGCAGGTCCTCGAAGCCCTGCGCCAGGTCTACCTGGACACCGAGGGCAACCTCGAGGCCGAGTCCGAGTAGCCGCCCGCCCCTGCTCCACCGGACAGCCCGGCCCGCGCACCCTCCGAGGGGTGCGCGGGCCGGGCTGTCCGCCGTTCGCGGCTTAGAGCTTGGTGGTCTGGTTCAGCATGACGAGCGCCGCGGCCCACCGCGCGAACTTCAGCTGCCCGAAGTCGGCGACGGTCTTCACCCCGAACGCCTCGTCGAGCAGCTCACCGTCCTTGTCGGTGACCCCCTTGAGCGCCGCTACGGGCGCGGCGAGGATCTCCGCGAGCGGCTTGTCCTCCCAGGCCTTGTCCAGCACCTTGCTCAGATCGATCGTGGACATGGGTGTTCCCTCCCGAAACGGGGATTACATAACGCAAAAAACCTATACGAACCGGACATCCATCCGGGGCTCCGACACCACGGCTCCCCCACCGGCCGGCCCGTCGCGCAATCCCTCGAAGGGGGGTGTGCCCACCTGCGGGTGGTTCGAACGCCGGGTCACGGGCGGGGTGCCGTGCGGGGGTTGGGGTCCGGGGGCGAGGCGGACGTGTGTGCGGGAGTTCGCTCCCCGGGCCCCGTGACGCCGCTCTGAACAGCCACGTTCTTCCGGCGTCAGTTCGCAGCCACTGCGCCCCGGGAGGAACCTTGCGATCCGTGCACGTTCATGTGGTGTTCGATCAGGAAGCGGTCGGAGGTGGCCGCGCATGAGACTCCTCAAAAGGCCCGCCACCGGGGACGCGGCCGTCTCCGACAGCGAGCGGCGGCTCTTCGGCGGACCCCTGCGGTACGACGCCGGCTGGGCCAACCACGACTACGCCCGGCTGGAGAGCCGGCTGATCACCACCCTGCGCTCCATGCCCCGCATGGTCGGCGGAACCCTGCGCCTCGCCTGGCGCACCGACCGGCCCGCCCTGATCACCGTCGCCCTCGCCGAAGCCGGGCAGGGGGTCACCTCCGCCGTCGGGCTGCTGGTGCTCAGCGAGGTGCTCCGTACGCTGCTCGGCGCGGGCAGCCCCGCCGACCGGCTGCACGCCGCGCTGCCCGCCCTGGCGACCGGCGCACTGGTCGCCGTACTGGGAGCCGTGCTGGCCTCCCGGTCCACGGCGGCCGCCGGGCGGCTGGAGCCCAAGGTGGAGCGGGCCGCGCACGAGCAGTACCTGGAGGCCGCCATCTCGGTGGAGCTGGAGGCCATCGAGGACGGGGAGTTCCGGCGGCTGCTGGACAGCGCCCAGTGGGGTCCGCCCTCGGCGCGCCGGACGGTGGGGGCCTGTGTGGCCACCCTCGGCGGGGTGATCTCCCTACTCGCCACCGCGGGGGTGCTGACCGTGCTGCACCCGCTGCTGCTGCCCATGCTGCTGCTGATCGCCGCCCCGCGCGGCTGGGGCGCGATGCGGGTGGCGCAGCGCCGCTACCTGTCCGTCATCACCTGGGCCGAGCACGTACGGGCCGCCCGGATGATCGGCCAGCTGCTGATCTCCCGCACCTCGGCCCCCGAGGTACGGGTGCACGGCGTCGGCCGCTATCTGCTGGGCCACTACGGCAACATGGCCCAGCACGCCGAGGGCGAGGCCACCCGCCTGGCCAAGGACAAGGCCGCGACCGAGCTGCTGGCCGCCGCCCTGTCCGGGGCCGCCGCGCTGGTGACGTACGCGGCGATGGGCGCGCTCATCGTCTCCGGCCGGATGGACCTGGCCGTCGCCGGCACCGCCGTGTTCGCGGTGCGCACCGGCTCGGCGAGCCTGGGCGCGCTGGTGTCCACCACCAACACCCTGCACGAGGAGTCCCTGTACGTACGGGACCTGGAGCGGTTCGTCGCCGAGGCGGGCCGGCGGGCGATCCCGGCCGGCGGGCTCCCGCTGCCCGAGCGGCTCGGCGAGATCCGGCTCACCGACGTCGGCTTCAGCTATCCCGACCGGGACGAGCCAGCCCTGAGCGGGGTCTCGCTGACCATCGCGGCGGGCTCCGTCGTCGCCCTGGTCGGGGAGAACGGCTCCGGCAAGAGCACCCTGGTCAAGCTGCTGGCGGGACTGCACCTGCCCGACCGCGGCTCGCTGACCTGGGACGGGGTGGAGGTGCGGAAAGCCGACCGGGAGCAGGTCTTCGACCGGGTCGCGCTGCTCACCCAGGACTTCGAGCGCTGGCCCGTGACCGCCCGTACGAACATCGCGATCGGCCGCCCCGGCGACGAGGCCCCCGGCCGGGAGGTGGACAGCGCGGCGGCGGTGGTCGCCGCCGCCCGCTACGCGGGGGCCGACCGGGTCGTGGACCGGCTCCCGCACGGCTACGAGACCCTGCTGGCCCGGGTGTTCCGGGGTGCCTCGGAGCTGTCCGGCGGGCAGTGGCAGAAGTTCGGCCTGGCCCGCACCCGCTACCGCGACGCCCGGGTCGTCGTCGTGGACGAGCCCACCTCGGCCCTCGACCCGGAGGCGGAGATCGCCGCCTTCGACAGCATCCGGGGGCTGGCGGGGCCCCGGCGCGCGGTGGTGCTCGTCACGCACCGGATGTCCGGGGTGCGGTACGCGGACGTCATCTTCGTCCTGCACGAGGGCCGGCTCGTCGAACAGGGCTCCCACGAGGAGCTGCTGGCCCGCGGCGGACGGTACGCGCAGATGTTCCGGATGCAGGCCGAGCAGTACGACCGGCAGCCTCCTTCTATCCCCCGGCAGGCCGTCGCGCCGCAGAACGACCCTTCGGTCACCTGAAGCGGTGAACTCCCCCTTGTCCCAGGGGCGCCGGGGGTAGGGCAGTGCTGAATCTCGTGCGGGGGTCCGGATCCACCGGGCCCCCGCCACCTGACGAAAGGCCCGCACCGCCATGACGCAGCCGTTCCGACTGCCCGATTTCTACGTGCCGTACCGTTGCTATGCGAGTTGGCCAGTGTCGGCCGACTCGCCATGAACCGGGCCGGACGCTGGGCGTCTGGCACCGGGTGTCTCCCGAACGGTCTTGGAGACGGGGAACAGCGCAAGCTGGTCGCTTCGGTCCCGGCAGGTCTTGCCACCCTGGTGGGGTGTGCCTGTGGTCCTTGGCGGGCTCGCGGTCCCGCGTGCCCTGGGCTGGGGGACGGTCTGGCCGGTAGCTCTCCGCACAACGATCCTCTGGTCGTGTGCGGTCACACCTGGCCGACGCCGTATCCCGTGTCCCAGGGCGCGCCTGCCGATCGCCACCGAGGCCGCATGATGGCCGGTGACGAGCGTGGTCTTCGACTGCTGCTGAAGCGGCTGCTTCCAGTGCTGGCCGCCCCAGCGGGAGGTGTAGGCGGGGTCGACCGCGATCACGACAAGCCCGGCGTGGAGGGCCATGCCGCGCAGGCGTTCCCGGAAGCGCGCGGTCGGCAGTCCGGCGACGGTGCGCCGGAAGGTCTTGCCGCGTTTGCCTCGTCCCATGGTTTCCCGGCCGGTGGCACGGGCGTCGTCAAAGCCGAGGTTCTCGATCGCCAACCCGGCGCAGTCATTCGCCTGGGCGAGGCTGATGAGTTCGGTGATCGCGGCCCGCAGGCGGCCGTCGCGCCGGGATGCGGGTCCGGTCAGGTCGGTGGGTACGGTGACTGGTTCACCGACCGGGTTGCCGTGTGCGTCCACGACGCAGGCGGCGAGGTGGTCGGCGTTGAGGTCCACGGCCAGCAGCCGGGCGCCTGTGGCAACCAGCTCGACGGGTGTGGGCAGTGCCGCCTTCTCGGTGGCCCAGGAGGCGTTGAGGTACCAGCGGCCGCGTTCGGGGTCGTGGGTGATGTCGTAGCGGACGGCACGGTTGGCGGTGACCCGGTCGAGCCACTCCTCCCGGCGGTGGGTGAAGGCGACGGTGCCAGCGAGCCGGTAGCGGCCGCGTGGGGTGTTGGCCAGGTGTCGCAAGGGCTCGGGTAGGACGATCGTGACCGTGCCGTCGGCCGGGTGCACGCCGATCGTGTAGTTGCCGTGCGGTGCGCCGGACTCGCCGTCGGCGGTCAGGAACAAGCGGGCCGTGTCCCACCGCTCCCGCCACTCGGCCTCGGTGAGCTGGGCGTCGGCCAGGTTGTGCCGACTCTTCGCGAGCCGGCGCCCTCCCACCACGATCGCCGGATGCCCGGCCTCGATACGCGCCTCCACCCCGGCCAGGCGCGCGGTGAGCACTTCCAGCCGGTGCCGCTTCTGTACACGCTCGGCCTGGGACGGGTAGCCGCGAACACCGCCCCCACGTTGCCCGCACGGCACCGCCAAACGTTGACGGATCTTCGTGATGGCCCGGCGCAGGGACGCCCGCTCATCGAACAGGCAGCGCAGGCCGAGCTGGTACTGGTCCTCGCTGGCCCGGGTGATCGCACCCGCCCACCGCGAAGACGACACCTTCGTCAGCGCCCGCTTACGCTCCGCCCGCCGATTCTCCGTGACCGCCACCCTGCCCAACCGGACGCGCTCCGCAAGATCTATACGGGCGTGATGACCGAGGTGCTCACCCAGGAGCGTCAGGACCTTCGCATCCACCGAACTCACGTGCAGACGGTCCCGGATACGCGCACCGGCCGGGGCCGCGACCGTAAACGAAGCGGCCAGGGTACGCAGTTCCCGCCTCTTCCCCCGTGCACCGCGTGCCACCAGCCGCCTCCCTCCACTCGCCACAACGGACCAAGCCACCCCCCACAGCGAACAGCCCAGCAAGAGCACAAGCCCCGCAACGCCGTACCCGTTCACCCAAAAGAGGCATCCGACGGCCAACAATGACCAACTACCAAATCAACAGTTACCGACCCGCTGGTGTTCGGACAGAGCAGGAACCTTCCGGCAGCCAGGGCGGCCACCGCGCGGCTGGTCTCGATGGTCCCGGTGGACCAGAAGCTGGACGCCGGGGCCCGGGCCGGGCTCGACGCGTACGTCGGCGAACTCCAGGACTGGCTCGCCGGGATCCTCCACTGGCACCGCAGCGCCCGCCGCTATCGTGCGGAGGAACTGCACCGCCCGGGCGACGGACTGTCCACGTCCGTTCTGTCCAGCGGTTTCGGCATGTCGGCGGCGCGGATCGGCCTGCGCGCCTGATCCTGTGGGCAGCGGGGGCGGTCCGCTCGCCCGCCCCCGCACCGCGGGCCGTCAGAACTCGTCGGCCGTGTGGGGCAGCAGCCCGGTGTGCAGGGCCGCGT
Source organism: Streptomyces sp. NBC_00091 (assembly GCF_026343185.1). GTDB lineage: Bacteria > Actinomycetota > Actinomycetes > Streptomycetales > Streptomycetaceae > Streptomyces. The sequence continues at coordinate 302,749 of NZ_JAPEMA010000001.1, forward strand.
CGAGGGCGGCCGCGGCGCCGGGCGTGTGCTCGGCGACCAGTCCGGCGGCGACCAGCTCCTCGGCCCGGGTCCCGCCCAGGTAGCAGGCGGCCAGCTCCCGTACGTCCAGGGACAGGTCGGGGGCCGCGCGGGCGGGCTCGTACGTCGCCCCGCCCGGCCCCGCCTTGAGCCGGAACCGCCCGGCGTTCGCGGGCAGCCGTACGTCGGCCAGCTCCAGTACGAGTTCCACGGGCGCGGCCCACGACCGCCCGGTCAGCGCCGCCCGTACGTCGACCAGCCGCAGCCAGAGCGCCGGGTACTGGGCGGTGACCCTGACCTGGTCCCGGTCGGCGGCGAAGTGCAGCAGGGGGTCGTCGAGGGGGCGCCCCCAGGCGGACACCCGGCCGGTCAGGTCGAGGGAGGCCACGCAACTCCACAGCGCGGCGGCGACGGCCGGGGTGTCGGCCTCCAGCTCGTCGACGCGGACCAGGCCCGGGGTCCGGGTGGCCCCGCCGTCGTCCTCCGGCTTCGTGCGGTAGAGGACGTAGCCCGCCACCGGTTCGCCGGGGGCGCCCAGAGCGATGATCCGGGGCGGGCTCAGCTCCTCGTCCTCCTCGTCCTTTTCGCAGAGCCACTCCCCGGTCCAGCGCTCGGCGCTGCGGGTCGGCCGTCCCGCCCGGGTCCTGCGGGCGTCCTCGTGGTGGGGCGCGATGACGGTGAGGGCCTCCTCGGGGCCGACCAGCCGCAGCGGGCGCGGGTCGGGGTCGATGCGCAGGGCGAGCGGCCGGGTGGAGTCGATCTCGACGGTGAGGCCCTGGGTGGCGGCGCCGTAGCCGAAGCGGCCGTAGATGGCGGCTTCGGAGGCCCACAGGGCCACGAGCGGGCTGCCCTCGGCCCCGGCGCGGCGCAGCTGTTCGTCCATCAGGGCGGTGAGGACGCCCCGGCGCCGGTGGGTGGGGGCGACGGAGACGAAGGTGAGCCCGGGGCAGCCCAGGTCGGCGCCGCCGGGTACGGACAGGCGGAAGGCGTGCGCGGCCATGAAGCCGACCAGTGCGTCCCCGTCGTAGGCGCCGAGGCGTGAGCAGCGGCCGAGCAGGGCGTGGTGGCGATGGCGCGCTTCCTCCTCCGGGCGGTCGTGGAAGACCAGGTAGGCGAGCTCCTGGGCGCGGTCGATGTCGGCCTCGGGTACCTCGCGGATGTCCACCATGATCGGGAGACTAATCGGTCATCGCGGACCGCTCCCACCATATTGGCCGGATCTGCCCGTCCGGCCGGTCCCGATCGCGGTCCGGCCGGTCCGGGAGCCCGCCCTCAGCGGGTTCCGGGTCCGCTCCAGCCAGCCGGGACGTGTCCGATTCGGACCCGTTGGGGGTGGTCGCCCACGGGGACGGAGACCCGCTTGGCGCCGGTGGCGAAGTCGATGGCGGTGACCTGGTCGGCGCCGCTCTCGGAGATCACGCAGGCCGTGCCGTCGCCGTTGACGGTGGCCCAGTAGGGCTTGGCGGCGGGTACGAGGGGGCCCTCGGCGAGGGTGGCGCGGTCCACGACGGTCGCGTAGTCGTCCATGGTGCCGGCGACGCAGAGCCTGGTCCCGTCGGGGCTCATGGACATGCCGTGGTGGCGGGAGTCGTTGACCCACTGGGTGCGGTCGCCGGTGGTGGCGGGGTTCGCGGGGAGTGTCTTGATCCGGGTGATCCGGTCGGAGGCCACGTCGTATTCCAGGAAGCCGTTGAAGAACGACACCTGGAAGTAGAGCTTCGACTCGTCGGGGCTGAAGGAGACCGGGCGGACGGCGTCGGACAGGTCCTTGCGGCCGAAGGCGTCGAGCCGCTCGCGCATGTCGACGACGCGGACGGTGTCGAAGGTCTGCGTGTCGACGACGGTGATCTTCCGGTCGCCCTTCGTCCAGTCCAGCCAGGGCGCGTCGAGGGCGGAGGTGACGTCGCCTATGGAGCTGTTCCACAGGAAGCGGCCGCCCTGGGTGAAGGTGTTCTCGTGGGGCTTGTCGCCGGTGGTGAAGGATCCGGTCTGGCGGCCGGTGGCGATGTCGAGGACGTGCACGGTGTTCGCGGTGGAGGCGGAGACGGCGACCCGGGTCCCGTCGGGCGAGAGCGCCATGTGGTCGGAGCGGTACCCGGCCACCGGGAAGCGCCAGTTGATCCGTCCCGAGCGCAGGTCGATGGAGACGACGTCGGCGAAGCTGGGGCGGGAGACCACGACGGCGGAGCCGTCCGGGGTGGTGTACATGTCGTCGACGAACTGGTCGTGGCCCTCCCCCGCGGTGGCACGGATCCCGAGGAAGAAGCCGAGCTTGACGGGGTTGAGGTAGATCTCCCGCAGGCGTTCCTCCTTGTCGGGGACGACGTCGACGCGGCCCACCCTGGCCAGGTCCCCGGTGGAGGCGAGGACGTCGGCGGTGCCCTCCCAGTTGTTGCCGACGAAGAGCACCTCGCGCAGGCCGCCGCCGTCGGGCGGTGTCGCCGCGCGGGAGGCCGGGCCGAGGGTGAGCGCGAGGCCGGACAGCGCCAGGGCGCAGGTCAGGCGGAGGATGCGTGCAGAGGTACGACCGTTCCGGGACATCCGCTCAACTCCGATATGGGGAAGCGCTGTTACCGGCCGGTAAAATAAGCGGGACGAGAAGAAGGCGCAACCCCCGGGAGGGTCGCGCCTTCTGTCATGTCAGGGGGTCACCTCTTCAGGCGACGGAGCCGATCCTGGCGACGACCGTGTTCGCGGTGTCGTGGTGGATCGGGATGTGCGCCCCGGTGAGGGCGGCGCCGGTGCCGCCGCGGCGGTTCGCCACGATCTCGGCGGCGATGGACAGCGCGGTCTCCTCGGGGGAGCGGGCGCCGAGGTCCAGGCCGATCGGGGAGCGCAGCCGGGCCAGTTCGAGCTCGGTCACGCCCACCTCGCGCAGCCGCTTGTTGCGGTCCTCGTGGGTGCGGCGGGAGCCCATGGCGCCGACGTAGGCGACGGGAAGCTTGAGGGCCATTTCGAGGAGCGGGACGTCGAACTTGGCGTCGTGGGTGAGCACGCACAGGACGGTCCGGCCGTCCACCCGGGCGGTCTCCAGGTAGCGGTGCGGCCAGTCGACCACGATCTCGTCCGCCTCGGGGAAACGCTTCTTCGTGGCGAAGACGGGCCGGGCGTCGCACAGGGTCACGTGGTAGCCGAGGAACTTGCCGATCCGCACCAGGGCGGAGGCGAAGTCGATGGCACCGAAGACGATCATCCGCGGGGGCGGGACGCTGGACTCGACCAGTACCTTGAGCGGCTCTCCGCAGAGCCGGCCGTCGGCGCCGATCTCCAGCACTCCGGTCCGGCCGGCGTCCAGCATGGCGCGGGCCTCTTCGGCGATGGTGCGGTCCAGCTCGGGGTGTCCCCCGAAGCCGCCCTCGAAGGCGCCGTCGCCCCGGACGACCAGGGCGCGGCCCGTCAGCTCGGCCGGGCCTTCGGCTATCCGGGCCAGCGCGGCCGCCTCGCCCTGGACGGCGGCGCGCAGCGCGGTGGCCAGCACCTCCCGCAGGGGGGAGCCCACGGGGACCGGGGTGACCAGGATGTCGATGATTCCGCCGCAGGTCAGACCCACGGCGAAGGCATCGTCGTCGCTGTAGCCGAAGCGCTCCTGGACGGTCTCGCCGTCCTCGAGCGCCTGCCGGCACAGCTCGTACACCGCACCCTCCACGCATCCGCCGGAGACCGAGCCGATGGCCGTGCCCTCGCTGTCGACAGCGAGTGCGGCCCCGGGCTGCCTGGGTGCGCTTCCGCCGACCGCCACGACCGTGGCGACCGCGAAGTCACGTCCCTGCTCGACCCACCGGTTCAGTTCTTCGGCGATGTCCAGCATGGGGGCCTCCTCGGAGAGGGTCGGTTTCCAGTATCGGATACGTGCAGGGTGCGGTTCTCGTACGGTTGCGCCGTTCGTACCGGTCAGGCCGGGCCGGGTCAGTGGACCCCGAGCCAGCTCTCGATCGGGTTGAGGGCGAAGAAGACCACGAAGATGGCGGTCAGCGCCCACATGAAGGCACCGATCTCCCGGGCCTTGCCCTGCGCGACCTTGATGGCCACGTAGGAGATGACACCGGCGGCGACACCAGCGGTGATCTGGTAGGTGAACGGCATGATCACGACGGTCAGGAAGACCGGGATCGAGGTGGCGCTGTCGGACCAGTCCACGTGGCGGGCGTTCTGCATCATCATCGCGCCGATGACCACGAGGGCCGCGGAGGCGACCTCACCCGGGACGATCTGGGTGATCGGGGTGAAGAAGAGGCAGGCGGCGAAGAAGAGGCCGGTGACGACGGAGGCGAGGCCTGTGCGGGCTCCCTCACCGACGCCGGTGGCGGACTCGACGAACACGGTCTGGCCGGAGCCGCCCGCGACGCCACCGATGGCGCCACCGGCGCCGTCGATGAACAGGGCCTTGGACAGGCCCGGCATGCGGCCCTGGTCGTCGGCGAGCTTGGCCTCGGTGCCGACGCCGATGATGGTGGCCATCGCGTCGAAGAAGCCGGCGAGCACGAGGGTGAAGACGATCATGCCGATGGTCATGGCGCCGACTTCGCCCCAGCCGCCGAACTCGACCTGGCCGAAGAGCGAGAAGTCGGGCATCGAGACCGCGGAGCCCTTGAGCTCGGGCGCGCCGTTCTTCCAGGCCTTCGGGTCGATGTCCACGATGGCGTTCAGGATGGCGGCCAGAACGGTTCCGCCGACGATGCCGATCAGGATCGCGCCGGGGACCTTGCGGGCCTGCAGCATGAAGATGCCGAGCAGGGTGATGCAGAAGAGCAGGACGGGCCAGCCGGCGAGTTCACCGACGGAGCCGAGCTGTACGGGGGGACCGAACTCCGGACCCTTGCCCACGAAGCCGGCCTTGACCAGGCCGATGAGGGCGACGAACAGGCCGATGCCCATGGTGATCGCGTGCTTGAGCGCGAGCGGGATCGCGTTCATGATCATCTCTCGGAGGCCGGTGACGACCAGGAGACAGATCACGACGCCGTACATCACGCACATGCCCATGGCCTGCGGCCAGGTCATCTGGGGGGCGACCTGCGAGGCGAGCACGCCGGAGACGGAGAGTCCGGCGGCGAGTGCGAGCGGCACCTTGCCGACGAAGCCCATCAGGAGCGTGGTGAGGGCTGCGGCGAAGGCCGTGGCGGTGATCAGGGCCGCCGGCGCCATCGTGTTCCCGGCGACGTCCTTGCCGGAGAGGATCAGCGGGTTGAGCAGGAGGATGTACGCCATCGCCATGAAGGTCGTGATACCGCCACGAACCTCGTTGCCGACGTTGGATCCTCTGTGGGTGATGTGAAAGTAACGGTCGAGCCAAGAACGCCCGGCGGGGTTCAGAGAGCCGTCGCCGGCCTCTTCCGCGGTGGTCTTGGGCTCCACAGATGACTGGGTCATGGTGCCTAACTCCCAAGGTTCAAAGGGGCACCCGCATAAAGATTGGAGACACGGGATTTGGGAAACTGCGTTGGCTGCACGACCCGGGGTGACGGCCCGAGGCGACGCGAATGTGCACTGCGTGTACTGCGGGTAGCGCGGGGGTGACCGCTGGTACTACGTGGGGGTTTTTGCAGGGGTTCTGCCAGGTGACGAGGACCGCGAGCGGTGCGGTGCCTTCGTACTTCGTGCTCCGGGCGGTGCGACTGGAAGTGTGACGTTCCCGTGTCACACCGCCCGGAAATCCAAGGGGGGTCCGGGGGCCTCGCGGCCCCCGGACCACGCCGTCCTAGAGGGTCCCGGTAAGGGCTTCCGGACGGATCGGCGTCTTGTTGAGCTCCAGACCGGTCGCCGCCCGGATCGCCGCGAGGACGGCCGGGGTGGACGAGAGGGTCGGGGCCTCGCCGAGACCGCGAAGGCCGTACGGCGCGTTCGGGTCGGCGAGCTCCAGGACGTCGACCGGGATGGTCGGGGTGTCGAGGATGGTCGGGATCAGGTAGTCCGTGAAGGAGGGGTTGCGCACCTTCGCGGTCTTCGGGTCCACGATGATCTCCTCCATGACCGCCACGCCGAGACCCTGGGTGGTACCACCCTGGATCTGGCCCACCACGGAGAGCATGTTCAGGGCCTTGCCGACGTCCTGTGCGGTCGCCAGCTCGACGACCTTGACGAGGCCGAGCTCGGTGTCCACCTCGACGACCGCGCGGTGCGCGGCGAAGGTGTACTGGACGTGGCCGTCGCCCTGGCCGGTGACCAGGTCGAACGCGACGGTCGGACGGTGACGGAACTCGAGCTCGAGGTCGATCGCGTCCTCGCCCTCCAGGATGTCCGCCAGGTCCGCGAGCACCTCGCCGCCGTCGGTGACGACCTTGCCGCCCTCGAGGAGCAGCTCGGCGGTCGCCCACGCCGGGTGGTAGGAGCCGTTCTTGCGGCGGCCGATCTCCAGGACGGCCTCGCGGACGGCCTCACAGGTGTTCTTCACGGCGCCACCGGTCATGTACGTCTGCCGGGAGGCGGACGTGGAACCGGCGGAGCCGACCTGCGTGTCGGCCGGGTGGATGGTCACCTGCGTGACACCCAGCTCCGTACGGGCGATCTGCGCGTGGACGGTGACACCGCCCTGGCCGACCTCCGCCATGGCCGTGTGGACCATCGCGACGGGCTCGCCGTTGATGACCTCGAGGCGCACGCGGGCGGTCGAGTAGTCGTCGAAGCCCTCGGAGAAGCCGACGTTCTTGATGCCGACCGCGTAGCCGACGCCGCGGACGACGCCCTCACCGTGCGTGGTGTTGGAGAGGCCGCCCGGCAGCGCGCGGACGTCCGCACCCTCGCCGGCGCTCTCCCACTGGCGCTCCGGCGGCAGCGGGCGGGCCTTGACCCGGCGCAGCAGCTCGGCGACCGGGGCCGGGGAGTCCACGACCTGGCCGGTGGGCATGATCGTGCCCATCTCCATGGCGTTCAGCTGGCGGAACTCGACCGGGTCCATGCCCAGCTTCGCCGCGAGCTTGTCCATCTGGGCCTCGTAGGCGAAGCAGGCCTGGACGGCGCCGAAGCCGCGCATCGCGCCACAGGGCGGGTTGTTCGTGTAGAGCGCGATCGCCTCGATGTCGACGTCGTCGATGACGTACGGGCCGACGGAGAGGGAGGAGGCGTTGCCCACGACCGCCGGGGAGGCCGACGCGTACGCGCCGCCGTCCAGGACGATCTTGCACTTCATGTGCGTGAGCTTGCCGTCCTTGGTGGCGCCGTGCTCGTAGTACAGCTTCGCCGGGTGACGGTGCACGTGGCCGAAGAACGACTCGAAGCGGTTGTAGACGATCTTGACCGGCTTGTTCGTGGCCAGGGCCAGGAGGCAGGCGTGGATCTGCATCGAGATGTCCTCGCGGCCACCGAAGGCACCGCCGACGCCCGAAAGCGTCATGCGGACCTTCTCCGGCGGGAGGCCGAGGACCGGGGCGATCTGCTGGAGGTCCGAGTGCAGCCACTGGGTGGCCACGTACAGGTCGACGCCGCCGTCCTCGCAGGGCACGGCCAGGCCGGACTCCGGGCCGAGGAAGGCCTGGTCCTGCATGCCGAAGGTGTACTCGCCCTCGACGATGACGTCGGCGCGCTTGCGGGCCTCTTCCACGTTGCCGCGGATGATCGGCTGGCGGTGCACGATGTTCGGGTGCGGGACGTGACCGATGTGGTGGTCGTCGCGGCCCTCGTGGATCAGCGGCGCGTCGGCGGCGAGGGCGGAGGCCTCGTCCGTGACGAGCGGCAGCTCACGGTAGTCGATCTTGATCTTGGCGGCCGCGCGGCGGGCGGTCTCCGGGTGGTCGGCGGCCACGAGGGCGACCGGCTCACCGTGGTGACGGACCCGGCCGTTGGCGAGAACCGGGGTGTCCTGGATCTCGAGGCCGTAGTTCTTCATCTCGGCCGGCAGGTCGTCGTACGTCAGCACCGAGTAGACACCCGGCATGGCCAGGGCCTCGGAGATGTCGATGGAGACGATCTCGGCGTGGGCGACGGTGCTGCGCAGGGTCTGGCCCCACAGCATGTCCTCGTGCCACATGTCCGAGGAGTACGCGAACTCACCGGTGACCTTGAGGGTGCCGTCCGGGCGGAGCGTGCTCTCGCCGATGCCGCCCTTGTTGTGCTTCTGGGTGACGTTCGTCGGCGTGCCGGCGGGTACGGTGCGGGTGTTCTGAGCCATGATCAGACCGCCTCTCCCTGACGGGCGGCCGCCAGGCGGACCGCGTCGAGGATCTTCTCGTAGCCCGTGCAGCGGCACAGGTTGCCGGACAGGGCCTCACGGATGTCCTGGTCGGACGGGTCGGAGTTGCGCTCCAGCAGCTCGTCGGCCTGGACCAGCAGGCCCGGGGTGCAGAAACCGCACTGGACGGCGCCGGCGTCGATGAACGCCTGCTGGATGTTGGAGAGCTCCACGCCCTCACCGGTCTGCGAGTCACCGGGCTTGGCGGCCCAGCGCTTCGCCTCGTCGGTGGAGACGCCCTTGCTGCCGCAGCCGCCGCCGGTGCCGCAGGCACCGCCGTGGCCGTGCTCCGCGCGCTGCTTGGCGAAGTCCGCCAGGCCCTCGACGGTCACGACGTCGCGACCCTCGACCTGACCGGCCGCGACCAGGCAGGAACAGACCGGCACGCCGTCGAGGCGGACGGTGCAGGAACCGCACTCGCCCTGCTCGCACGCGTTCTTCGAACCGGGCAGGCCCAGGCGCTCACGCAGCACGTAGAGAAGGGACTCGCCCTCCCACACGTCGTCGGCTTCCTGCTGACGACCGTTGACAGTGAAATTGACGCGCATGGTTACGCAGCCCCTTCAAGCGAGCGGCCGTTGGTGCCGCGGTACTGCTCCCACGTCCAGACGAGCTGACGGCGAGCGAGGATGCCGACCGCGTGACGGCGGTACTTCGCCGTGCCGCGAACGTCGTCGATCGGGTTGCACGCGCCGGAGGCGAGGTCACCGAACTGCTTGGCGATCGACGGGGTGATGACCTTGCCGTTGTCCCAGAAGCCGCCCTCTTCGAGCGCGGCGTTCAGGAACTCCTCGGCGGCCTTCGCCCGGATCGGGGTCGGGGCGGCCGAGGCGATACCCGTACGCACGGTGCGGGTGTCGGAGTGCAGGGCCAGGCCGAAGCCGCAGACCGCGATGACCATCGCGTTGCGGGTACCGACCTTGGAGTACTGCTGCGGGCCGGTCGCGTTCTTGATGTGGACCGACTTGATGAGCTCGTCGGCGGCGAGCGCGTTGCGCTTGACGCCGGTGTAGAACTCGTCGATCGGGATCAGGCGCGAACCACGCACGGACTCGACCTCGACGTGGCAGTCGGCGGCGAGCAGCGCGGGGTGGGAGTCACCTGCGGGCGAGGCGCAACCGAGGTTGCCGCCGACACCGCCGCGGTTGCGGATCTGCGGGGACGCGACCGTGTGCGAGGCGAGCGCGAGACCCGGCAGCGTGGTGCGCAGGTTCTCCATGATCTGGGTGTACGGGACGGAGGCGCCGAGCTTGGTGACCTCCTCGCCGACCTCCCACTCCCGCAGCAGTTCGATGCGGTTGAGGTCCAGGAGGTATTCCGGACGGCGGTGGTCGAAGTTGATCTCGACCATGATGTCGGTGCCACCCGCAATCGGCACAGCTGTGGGGTACTCGGCCTTAGCGGCGAGCGCCTCCTCCCAGCTGGCGGGGCGAAGGAAGTCCATGTGCGGCTCTCTTCTTCTTCATCGTGTCGTTCACTTCAAGCCAGGAGGCCTAGAGGCCCTCGACTGGTCGTTCACGTGCTGTTAACGCGGTGTGGACTCAGTACACCGGCCGCCCCTCCCCCGGGTGCAGTCACCGAAACCATGAAGGAGTTGGCTGACGGCCTCCCTCGTCTTGTAGATTCGTATGAAAGGCAGGATGCAACGACCTGCCCGATTTCCAACGGCAACATTCGAGACAGATCGGCGGCGACATCATGCGGCTGCGCGCACTGCTGGAAACCGAGGCGCTGGGGCTGCGGCTGCTGGGCGGCGAGGAAGAACTCGACCGGACGGTCCGCGGGGTCATGACGACCGACCTGAGGGATCCCAGCCGATACCTCACCGGGGGCGAACTCGTCCTCACTGGCCTGGCCTGGCGAAGAAATTCAGCCGACTCCGAGCCGTTCGTACGAATCCTCGCGAGCGCGGGCGTCGCGGGCCTGGCGGCCGGCGAGGCCGAACTGGGAGACATCCCGGACGACCTTGTTTCAGCCTGTCGGCGCAACCGTCTCCCGCTGTTCGCTGTGAACGAAGACGTTGCATTCGCCACCATCACCGAGTACGTCGTGCGGCAGGTCTCCGGGGAGCGCGCGGGCGATCTCGCGGCCGTCGTGGACCGCCACCGGCGCCTGATGACCTCGGGCCCCGCGGGCGGCGGACCCGACGTGGTGCTGGATCTGCTCACCACCGACCTCGATCTGCGGGCCTGGGTGCTCTCGCCCACCGGCCGGCAGATCGCCGGGGCGGGCGAGCCGCTGGCTCCGGGCATCTGCGCGGCGCTGGCGAGCGAACACCTCGCGGCGGTCCGGACCGGGCGCAGGGGCCCGCACCGGATGTCCATCCAGGGTATTACCTACTCCCTCTTCCCGATCAGGGGACACGGCCGCGGCCAGGGGCCCGGCGCCCGCGACGTGCGCGAGAGCGTGCTGTCGGACTGGCTGCTGGCCGTCGAGGCGGACGCGGGCGACTGGCCCGCCGAGCGCCTGGACCTGCTCCAGGGCGTGACCCAGCTGATCGCGGTCGAGCGGGACCGCCGCGACGCGGCCCGTACGGTGCGCCGCCGCCTCGCCCAGGAGGTGCTGGAACTGGTCCAGACAGGCGCGCCGCCCGCCGAGATCGCCGCCCGCCTGCGGGTGGCGGCCCCGGTGCTGCTGCCCGGGCTGGGCGCCGCCCCGCACTGGCAGGTCGTCGTGGCGCGGGTGGACTGGGAGGGCGGCGACATCGCCGGCGGCCCGGTGGCCCAGTCGCTGCTGGAGGAGATCCTGGTCGACCCGTCGATGGCGGGACCGGAGCCGTCCGACCGGATCGCGGTGGCCCATGCGGGTGACGAGGCGATCGCGCTCGTACCGCTGCCCGCGCTCTCCGGCGACGCCGGGGAGGACAAGGGCCCGGACTCCGCCCTGCACGCCGACGCGCTCCTGGCGGCCGTACGCGAGCCCCTGGCGGCCGGTCTGGCCGACGACGGCCGGCTCACGCTCGGCGTCAGCGCGGCCGTGCACTCCGCCGAGGGGCTGCGCGGGGCGCTGGAGGAGGCCCGGCACGCCCGCCGGGTCGCCGCCGCCCGCCCGGGCCGGGTCTGCGCGGCCGGCCACCACGAGCTGGCCTCGCACGTGCTGCTGCTGCCGTTCGTGCCGGACGACGTGCGCCGCGCCTTCACGGCCCGCCTGCTGGACCCGCTGCGGGACTACGACCGCAGGCACCGGGCGGAGCTGATCCCGACCCTGGAGGCCTTCCTGGACTGCGACGGCTCCTGGACCCGCTGCGCGACGCGGCTGCACCTCCACGTCAACACGCTGCGTTACCGGGTCGGGCGAATCGAGCAGCTGACGGCGCGCGACCTCTCGCGCCTGGAGGACAAGCTCGACTTCTTCCTGGCACTGCGGATGAGCTGACCGAATCCTTGCGGAGGGGGCGGGCGGGGTCGGCTGACGAGCCGTCCGGACTTTGTGAAAGAGTTCACCCGACCCCTTGGCCGATGCAGCAGATCCGTGCTCTCATTTCGCCCCAGGGCTCAACGACGTGCTGCTTGGTTGCTTCGGGGAGGGCAATGTGGCGGATACCGCCATGTCCGGTGCGGGATCAACGGGGGGCGACGACCCCCTCCAGCGGGCGATATGGCGGCTGCGCTCGCGCGGCTGTTGGACGGACGCGGCGGCCCTGCTGACGCCGCACACGGACGATGCCGGGGCGGCGGTGCAGCGCACCGCGCTCCTGGTGGAGCGGTGCCTGTTCACCGGCCAGGGCTGGGCCGAGGCGGAGGACGCGCTGCGGGTGGCCGAGGCCGTGGCCCGGGACGACGACGAGCGGGGCGCGGCGGCCTGTGAGCGGGGCCAGCTGGCCTACGCGGCCACCGTGCTCGGCGTACGCGACCGGGCGGACGAGGCCCGCTCGGCGCTGGGCCGCGCGGCCGCCCTGCTGTCCCCGGGGTCGCGGACCCGGCCGCTGCTGGACTTCCGGCGGGGGCTGGTCGCCGAGCACCTGGCGGACGCCCCGCAGGCGGCCCGGCCGGCGTACCACCGCGCCCACGCGGGGGCGGAGGCCCACGGGGACACCCTGCTGCTGTCCTTCACCTGGCGCCACCTGGCCGCGCTGGCGCTGCGGGACGGCGAGGTCGCCGAGGCCCGCAAGGGCTTCGTGGAGTCCCTGCGGATCCGGGAGGACCTGGGGTTCCTGGTGGGCACGGCCCCCGCGCTGGCGGCCCTGGCCGAGGCCGAGCCGGAGCCCGAGGCCACCCGGCTGCGCGAGGAGGCCCGCCGGCTGTTCCACCTGCTGGGCGGCATCCCGACCTGGCTGGCGGACCAGCTGGCCCCGTCCCCGGCGGCGTAGCGGTTCTCCTTCAGGCGGGAGAGCCCGCGAAGTGTTCCCGTACGAGTGACTCCACCACCGGGAGGTCCTGGGCGATCAGGGCCTCCAGGAGGGCCGAGTGCTCGGCCGCGTCGGCCACGAGGTCGGCGCGGCGCGCGCGCGGGGCGCCGGGCAGGGGCCACTGGGCGCGGCGGTGCAGCTCCTCCGCGACCTGCGCCAGCTGGCCGTTGCCCGCCAGGGAGAGCACCGCGCGGTGGAAGGCCCGGTCGGCGTCCGCGTACCGGGGCAGGTCCCCCTCGGCGGCCGCCTCGGCGGTGGCGTGGGCCGCCGGGCGCAGGGACTCCCAGGTCGCGGCGGGTACGGAGCGGGCCAGCCGGAGCATCACGGGCACTTCGATCAGGGCCCGGACCTCGGCCAGCTCCGCCAGGGTGCGGGGGGTGCGGGTCAGCACCCGGAAGCCCCGGTTGGGCAGGCATTCCACCGCCCCCTCCAGCGCCAGCTGCTGCATGGCCTCGCGGACGGGGGTCGCGGAGACCCCGAACCGCTCGCCCAGCGCGGGGCCCGAGTAGATCTCCCCCGGTACCAGGTCGCCGTCCACGAGGGCGGCGCGCAGCGCGTCGAGGATCTGCCCGCGCACCGAATGGCGCAGCACCTTCTGCGCCTTCTGCGCCTTCTGCGCGGGGATCCGCACGGACATCAGGGGGTCTTGCGCCGCCGGTTCTTCCGACACCGGGGCATGGGCCGCTTCGCGCACTCGGTCCTCCTCCGGGTCTCGACCGGTTCCGAGGATAGGCGACGGGCCGGTGGGCGTAGTGGGGCGCGAGGAGGGTGGCGAATCCGGCCACCCGGGGGCCCCACGGACCACCGAGATCGGCTAAGGTAAGGCTAACCTTCTTTCGCGACGCGTGATTCGGTGGTCCGTCATGACCGGCTCGGCTGTTCCCGCCCTGCTCCCGCCCGCACCCGCCCCGGCCGGCTCTCCAGTGGCGTGTGCGTACGAGCGCCTGACGGCCGCCTATCCGAACCTGCGGGTCGACGAGCGCGGCGCGCACGAACCCCTCCCTCGCGGTGTGGGCTGGGTCGGCGCGCACGAGCTCGCGGCGGGCGGTGCGGCCCTCGACACCCACCTCGAGTGGGACGAGGCCCAGGTGCTGCGGGACCACGGGCGCCGGGGCCGGCCCGACGTGGTGGCCGGATTCGGACTGCACCGGTACGCCTGGCCGGCCTGCCTGCTGATCACCGTCCCGTGGTTCCTGGAGCGCCGGGTGCCCCGGCTGCCCGTGGACCGGGTGGCCTTCCACCGGACCCGGGGGCGGATGTCCGTACACGTCGGGGAGTTCGCCTGCCTGCCGGACGACCCGGCGGCCGCCCTGCCCGGGGCGCGGGTCGTAGCCGGCGAGGAGGCCCTGCGCGAGGAGGTGCGGGCAGCGGTGGCCCAGCACCTCGGACCGCTGCTGGAAGGTTTCGGCCCGCGGATGCGGCGCGGCCGCCGCGCCCTGTGGGCGATGGCCACCGACGAGGTGGCCGAGGGGCTCTGGTACCTCGGGAGCCTGCTCGGCGAGGAGCGGCGGGCCGTGCGCGAGCTGGAACTGCTGCTGCCGGGCACCCTCGCCCCCTACACGGGCGGCGCGGGCTTCCGCAGCCTCGCCGGCCCCGGCGGGGCGGAGCTGACCACCCGGGACCGGGCCGCCTGCTGCTTCTTCTACACGATCCGCCCGGAGGACACCTGCACGACCTGCCCGCGCACCTGCGACGCGGACCGCGTCACCCGGCTCACGGAGGCCACCGGCTGAACCCACCCGGTCGGATGAAGCTGATTCGAACCCAACCCAGCTCGTACGAGCGTCAGTTCGAGTCACAACACCCTATCCGACGGGACCCGCCCCCCGATGGCGTCCACTTGCCCCGAAACCCACGTGCACCGCTGACCGGCTGCGCCACTATGGCGCCCGGAAAGCCGCATACGCGAGGCAAGGGACATCCGCATGAGACTGACCGACATATCGCTGGACTGGCTGCTGCCCGGCAGCCTGTTGATCCTGGGCGTACTTGCGGCAGTGGCGGTGCTGGCCCGGGGCAAGCGGGAGGGCGAGAAGGCCGCGGCCGACGACAGCTGGGAACGCAGCGAGGAACGGCGGCGGCGCAAGGAAGCCGTCTACGGGACCGCCTCGTACGTCCTGCTCTTCTGCTGCGCGGCGGTGGCCGCCGCGCTCTCCTTCCACGGGCTCGTCGGCTTCGGCCGGCAGAACCTGAACCTCTCCGGCGGCTGGGAGTACCTGGTCCCCTTCGGCCTCGACGGCGCCGCCATGTTCTGCTCGGTGCTCGCGGTCCGCGAGGCCAGCCACGGTGACGCGGCCCTCGGCTCCCGGATGCTGGTCTGGCTGTTCGCCGGGGCGGCCGCCTGGTTCAACTGGGTCCATGCCCCCAGGGGTTCGGGCCACGACGGCGCCCCGCAGTTCTTCGCCGGCATGTCGCTCTCGGCGGCCGTGCTCTTCGACCGGGCCCTCAAGCAGACCCGCCGGGCGGCGCTGCGCGAACAGGGCCTGATCCCGCGGCCGCTGCCGCAGATCCGCATGGTCCGCTGGCTGCGGGCACCGCGGGAGACCTTCGGCGCCTGGTCGCTCATGCTGCTGGAGGGGGTGCGCACCCTCGACGAAGCGGTCGACGAGGTGCGCGAGGACAAGAAGGAACGGGAACAGGACCGGCACCGCAGGCGGGAACAACACCGCCTGGACCGCGCGCACATCAAGGCGCTGGGCCGGCAGAACAGGGCGTTCGGGCGGGCCCGGGCGCGCCAGGTCGACCTCCCGGGGCTGGCCCCCGGGGCTGGCTCCGCGCCGGTCGGCGCGGAGCCCGCCATATCGGAAGCGGGACAGCTGCCCCTGCTCCGAAGGCCCTCACTGCAGGCCGTGAACGGACCCGAATCCACTGATCCGTCCGGCTCCCGGACGGTGGACCTCACCGCCGAGGACGACACCCAGACGATCCCCCGGCTCGACTCCCTGGAGCGCAAACTGAAGGACCTGGAGCAGCAGTTCGGCTGACCGGACCGCACGCACACGGCGGCGGGGTGCCCCTCGGGCACCCCGCCGCCGCACGCTCAGGCCGCGGCCTGGAGCTCGAACCAGACCACCTTGCCGCGGCCCATGGCCAGCGGATCCACCCCCCAGGCGTCGGCGAGCGCCTGCACCAGGAGCAGTCCCCGGCCGTGCGTACCGTCGTCGGCGGACGGTACGTACGGCCGGGGCAGTCGTGCGGTGTGGTCACGGACCTCCACCCGCAGCCGGCCGGCCCGGACGGTCGCGGACACCTCGGCGCCCTGTTCGGTGTGGACGAGGGCGTTGGTGACCAGCTCGGTGATCAGCAGCTCGGCCACATCGGCCACCTCGGCCATCTCGCCCCGGCAGCGGTGGCGCAGCAACTCCCGCAGGGCCCGGCGGACCTCGCCCACCGCCTTCAGATCGGTCCGGCGCACACTGCGCGCCAGCTCGGCCCGGTCCGGCTCGCCGGCCGTCGACGGCTCGCGCGGCACCGGCAGCCCGCTCCTCCACGATTTCCCGCTCTTCGCCCCCACCCGCACGGCGACATACCTCCCCGTATTCGGCTGCCCGTGTTCTCGAACAGGCCTACGGAATGCATGCCCCCGACGACAGTCCGCACTCCTGCGGACTCAAGGCCCGGGCATGTTGCGGAGGTTGGATCGAGCCATCCGGATCATCCGGCCCACCCCGCCGTCCAGCACGATCTCGTTGGCGGACCGTGCGAATCCGGTCACCGTTTCGGCGCTGGTCTTCGGTGGAACCGACAAGGCGTCGGGGTCGGTCACCACGTCCACCAGGCGCCCGCCGCGCGGGCGATGGCGGCGAAGTCCGGGTTCCGGTTAGCCGTTCCGTACGAAGGAAGGCCGGAAACCGGCATTTCCAACTCCACCATGCCCAGCGACGAGTTGTCGAAGAGGACCACTTTGACGGGCAGGTCGTACTGCACCAGGGTGAGGAAATCTCCCATCGGCATCGAGAATCCGCCGTCGCCGACATCGGCACCACTTGACGGCGACGGTCCGTAGACTGTGCGCCGCTTGCCGTTCGGCGAAAGATAGCGCGCCTTCCATCCGTGCACGACCCGCGCGGTTACGCCTCCCAGACCGCGGCCGCCGTCCGGTCGTCGGCGTACCCCTTGAGGCGGAGCTGGGTGTCGGCGAGGAAGGCCGCCAGGCCCGGCGGGTCCCCCTGCGACCAGCGGGCGGCGAGCTCGGCCGGGAGCAGGCTCTCCTCGCGCATGGGGTCCGCGAGGCCTCCGGAGCACAGCAGCAGGGTGTCGCCCGGGCGGGCCACGGAGGCCCGGAACCGGAAGCCCGTCGCGCCGCCGGGCTCCTGCTCCATGTCCTGCCAGCGGCCCGCGCGGAGCCGGAAGACCCCGCCCGCGCCCACGCCGAAGCAGATCCGGTGGGGGCACTGCGGGTCCAGGGGCAGCAGGAGTCCGCGCAGCCCGGCCGTGTACGCCTCCTCCGCGAGCCCGAGTTCGGCGGCGCGGGCCCGCAGCCGCCCGTAGCCCCGGTCGGTGAGGCGCTGGAGCCCCGACAGGAGGGCCTCGCGCCGGCCCGCCAGGATGTCCTCGGCCAGCCGCTCCCGGCTGCGCCCGACGGCCGCCGCGACG
Source organism: Streptomyces sp. NBC_00091 (assembly GCF_026343185.1). GTDB lineage: Bacteria > Actinomycetota > Actinomycetes > Streptomycetales > Streptomycetaceae > Streptomyces. The sequence continues at coordinate 319,875 of NZ_JAPEMA010000001.1, forward strand.
GAGTGGCCCAGTTCGGCGGCGGCCTCGCGGGCGCCGGGGGCGGCCCGGTCCCCGCCGGCCAGGACCACCAGCACCAGGGCGTCGTCCCCGTTGCCGAAGCGAGCGGTGAGCAGGAAGTCCCGCCGGGCCTCGCCCCGGTAGCGGGCGGAGTCCCCGCGCAAGGAGGCGGCGCGCAGGGTGTACGTGCCGTAGCGGGCCCCCTCCAGGACGGTGTCGGGGGTCAGGAAGTCGAGCGCCGCCGGGTCGGCGGCGGGCAGCGCCCCCGGCTCGGCGGCGTAGGTGGGGGCCCGGTCGCCGAGGTGGCGCACGTCCGGGCGCTCGCCGGGCCGCGGCGGGGCGGGTTCCGGTGCGGGGCCCGGCTCCGGTTCCGGCTCCGGTCCGGCGTCGGGCCGGCCCCAGGCGGGCGGCTCGGCCCCTGCCGCCGCCGGCTCCCCGGCCGGGGCGGGCGGTACGGCCAGGTCCCCCTGCACGTACCCGGTCTCCCCCGCCACCCGGGGATCCGGCCGGGCCGTCCCCCCGCGCTGCGCCGGCACCGCGGCCGGGGGGAACCCGGGCGCCGGGGGCGGGGGCGGCTCGGCCATGCGGAACCCCGGCGGCGGCGCGGGTACGGGCGGGGCCAGCGGCGGGACGGGCGGGGCCAGCGGGGCCGGAGGGACGGGCGGGGCCAGCGGGGGCGGCGGCGGTGGCGGCACGGGCCCGGGCGGAGCCGGCGCAGCCGCCGGACCCGCCGCGGGCCGTACCGGCGGCTCGGGCGGGTGGTACCCGGGCGGGGGCACGGGCGGCAGGGGTGCGGGGGCCGTCCCCGGGGTGGGCGGAGCCGCCGCCGGAGGCTCGCGGCGCGGGGCCGGCAGCGGCGGCTGCGGTGGGGCCGGGTCGGTCACCAGGACCGACGCCGAGCGGAAGCGCTGGTCCAGGGTGTCCCCCGGGTCAGGTCCGGGCCCCGCGTCCGGATCCTCGTACAGCTTCTGCCACCAGTCCTCCGCACCCTGCTGACTCATGCCCTGATTGTCGGCCTCCCCGGGCGGCGGAAAACCCCGAATGCACGAAAAGGGTCCACCGGGCCGCCGCCCGGTGGACCCCTCCCGCCCTACCCGTACGGACTAGCGGACGTCGTACGCCCGCGCGACCGTCTGGGTGACCGTGGCGCCGTTCGCGTCGGCCAGTTCGACCTTCAGCGAGACCGGCCTGCCGGAGGCACCGGCGTGGTTCACGACCGCCGTCCAGCGGCCGTCGCGCTCGCTCACCCGCGCCTGCGTCCAGTGCTCGCCGTCGTACGAGTACGACAGCTTCGCCGAGGTGAGCGCGCCCGGCGCGTAGCCCGCGTGGCCGGTGGCGGTCAGCCCGACGCTCAGCCCGTCCGCCGCCGGGGCCGTCTTCAGGCCGTCCAGCGGGGCGGCGTAGCGCGGGAAGAGGACCGGCAGGCCCTGCGAGTACGCCGACGCGTCGAGCTTCGAGGTGAAGCCCCAAGTCGTCTCGACCGCCGTGGAGCGCTGCCAGGTCCGGGCGGGCGGGCCGATCTTCTCGATGGCCTGGGTCAGTTCGTACCGGCCCTCCTGCGCCGGGACCTCGAAGACCCCGAAGGGGTACCAGCTCTCGCCGATGGCCTCGCCGTCGCGCGTGAGGCGCAGGCTGCCGATGTCACCGAAGGAGCCCGGCTGCGCGAAGTGGCCGCCGTCCCCCCACATGGCGGGGGCGAAGCCGATCAGGTTCCCCTGCCGCTCGGCGGCGAGCGCCTCCTTCCCGGAGCGGTCGCGCGGCGCGACGGGCGCGGTCACCCCGTCGTACCAACTCGCCGTGCTCCGCGCCCCCTTGGCGTAGGTGCGCTGCTCTCCCGTCATGAACTCGCCCCAGGGGAAGCTGCTGGACAGCAGCTGGTCCCAGGCGGTGTCCCCCGCCGAGTAGTACTCGGTGCGCCGGCCCGGGACGGCGACGGTCTCGATCGAGCCGAAGAACACGGCGGTGCCGATCGGCCGGTAGGCGCCGGCCAGGTCGACGAAGTCGGTGGCCACGCCCATGGAGTTGTAGGTGCTCTCCACCCGACCGAGGTCGCGGTCGCGCACCTCGTACGGGTGGCCGCCCCTGACCGGTCCCGTCTCGGGGAAGGCGAGGGAGTAGAGGTACGGGCTCTTCGCGGTGGCCTTCCAGGACAGGGTGACCCCGCCCTCCTTCAACCGGGCCAGCAGCGCCCGCGCCTCGGCGGCCTCGATGGTCATGGCGGGCAGCGCGCCGCCCGCGTAGCCGGTGAAGCCGACCCAGCGGCCCGGAGCCTCGCGGTGGGCGAGCACGGCGACGGCGCCGGCCTTCCGCGCGTTGTCCGCGACCTCGCGCAGCGCCCCGTCGGCGCTCTTGACGAGCGCGATCGCGCCCTTGGCCCCGGCCAGCTCCCCGGGGGCGCCGCTGCCGGCGTCGACGAGCGGGGCGCTCCCGGCGCCGTCGAGGTTGTCGCTGCCGGTGGAGGCGGTGATCGGGTGCAGGACCGGACCGCCGACGGCCTTCAGCTCGGAGATCAGCGGGGCGCCGGCCCGCCAGTAGCTGCCGAACTCGAAGTCGCCGTCCTCGGCGCGGCCTTCGACGGAGGCGTAGTAGCCGCGGACGGTACGGCCGCCCATGGCGGTTCCGGCGTGCAGCCAGACCCCTCCCCAGCTGCGGGCGAAGGCCAGGGTGGTGCTGCGGGACTCCAGCGGCCGCTCGGCCTCGACGGTGAGGCGCCCGGCCGTGCGCGCGTCGAGCACGATGACGGTGTCCTTCTTCACCTCCACCTGCGGCCGCCCGAGATAGGTGAGGGAGTCGGTCAGGGCCGCCCCCTCCCCCGCGTCCGGGGTGGCGACGAAGGCGGAGAGGAAGTACGCGCCCGGGCGCACCCGGTAGACCTGGTCGGCGGCGCCGTCGTTGAAGCGGCGCTCACCGGACGCGTCGTCCGTGCCGATGACGTCGAGGGACGAGGGGCCGGCGGCGGGCTTGCCCGTCCGGTCCAGCAGTCTGACGCGCAGGGTGACGGTCTCCGGCTCCACGTAGAGGGAGAAGGGGGTGGAGACGTGGACCCCGTCGGCCGTGGCGACGACGCGGCCGGTGACGTCCCCGTACTGGGAGCGCTCCAGCTTCGCGGCCGGATCGAGGGCGAGCGGCACGCTGACGGTGGCCCCGGCCGGGAGCGTGACCGTACGCCGCTCCAGGCGGGCGACCTGACTGCGGACGGCCGAGCCGTCGTTGCCGGTGACCTTCTCGACGGCGAGGCTGAGGGTGACGGGCCGGCTGCCGGTGTTGGTGTACGGGACCGCGACGCTCGTGCGCTCTCCGCGGTCCTGCGGCCAGTGGTAGGCGCCGCCCTGCACGGCGGGTGCGCCGGTGACGGTGGCCTCGGTCGCGGCCCTGACGTCGAGGCGCCCGCCGCCGGTCTCCCGTACGTCGCCGGGCACGGCGGTCCGGGCGGAGCCGACCAGGGCGGCCTTGACCTGGGCCGCGTTCCACTCGGGGTGGCGCTGCTTGACGACGGCGGCGGCCCCGGCGACGTGCGGGGTGGCCATCGAGGTGCCGGACATGGACTGGTACGCGTACACCCCGCGCCCGCCCATGGCGGCGGCGGAGATGGCGACGCCGGGGGCGGCGATCTCGGGCTTGAGGGTGTGCCGGAGTCCGGCGGGGCCCCGGCTGGAGAAGACGGCGGTGGTGTCGTCGCGGTCGACGGCGCCGACGGTCAGCACGCTGGGTGCGCAGCCGGGCGAGGAGACGGTGTTGTTGCCGGGCCCGGAGTTGCCGGCGGCGATCACGAACAGCGGTCCCCGCTGCGAGAGTTGCTCGGCGGCTGCGGCCAGCGGGTCGTCGCAGGCGGTCTGGGAGGGGTCGCCGAGACTCATGGAGACCACGTCGGCCCTGCTCTCGACGGCCCATTCCATTCCGGCGATGATCCAGGAGTCCAGGCCGTACCCCTGGTCATTGAGTACCTTGCCGCTGAGCAGCTCGGCGCCGGGGGCGACGCCCTTCTTGGCCCCGCCGCTCTCGGCGCCGGAGCCGCCGACGGTGGAGATGGTGTGGGTGCCGTGGCCCTGGCGGTCGGCGTCGGTATCGGAGTCGGTGAAGTTCTTCGAGGCGGTCACCCGCCCCTTGAGGTCCGGGTGCTCGAGATCCGTACCGGTGTCGAGGACGGCGACCTTCGTTCCGGCGCCGTCGAAGCCGGCCGCCCAGGCGGCGGGGGCGTTCACCTGCCGGGTGGAGCGCTCCAGACTGGCCTGAACCTTGCCGTCGAGCCACAGCTTCTTCAGCCCGCCGGCGGCGCGCGAGCGGCTGCCGGCGGCCATGTCGGCCCAGAAGTCGGCGGCCCGCTCCTTCTCGGCGGCGAGGGCGACGGCGCCGATGGAGCCGAGGACCAGGGAGCGTTCGGCTCCGCGCGGGGCGGGCGGGGCGCTGCGCGCCACGTCGACGGAGCCGTCGTAGACGGCGATGAGGGGGAGCCGCTTCGCGTGTGCGTCGTCGTATCCCTGCCGGATGAGGCCGGTGACGTTGAAGAGTTCGCGGTCGACGGTGCCCGCGGCGAGGGCCTTGACCGCGCTCTCGGGGTAGACGTAGAGGTCCTTGCCGCTCTGGCGGGTCTGGACGACGGGCTGGGTGCCGTTCTCGCGGGGCATCGCGGTGGCGGCGGTGCGTCCGGCGGCGTCGGTGGACACCAGGATCCGGTCGCCGGTGACGAGGGTGACGGTGACGGGGGCCGTCGGGGCCCCCGCTGCCGCCTGACTGCCTGTGAGTGGTCTTCTGTCCGGCGCTCGGTCGCTCGGCTGTGCCGCCGACGGGCCGACGGCGGTGACGGCCAAGGCGGCTGCGGTGGCCGCCCCGAGCGCCGTTCGCGATATCGGACGCATCGCTCTCCCCAGGTGAATTCCGGGCAACTGGCCAGCAAATGGCCCATGTCCGGAGGATGTTGGTGCTGCGGTGGCGTCACCTTGGCAGAGGGGCGGAGGTTGCGGCGAAGATGGCCGCGGCGGGTTTGCGCCGTGGCCGCTTCCCGCCAGGAACGGCTCTGGGAGTGGGGTGGACGGGTTGCTGGGAGCGATAGGCCTGGACGAGGGCCAGGAGTCGGCGTACCGCGCGCTGGTGGCACTGGGGGCGGCGGAGGTGCCCGACCTGGCGCACCGGCTGACGCTGCCGGTGCCGCAGACGGAACGGGCGCTGCGGCATCTGGAACGCCACGGGCTGGCCGCCCAGTCCTCGGCGCGGCCGGGCCGCTGGGTGGCGGCGCCGCCGGGGGTCGCCCTCGCGGCCCTCCTGACCCAGCAGCGGCACGAGCTGGAGCGGGCGGAACTGGCGACGGCGCTGCTGGCGCAGGAGTACCGGTCGGAGGCGGCCGAACCGGCGGTGCACGACCTGGTGGAGGTGGTGACGGGGGCGAGCGCGGTGGCCCACCGCTTCCACCAGCTCCAGCTGGGCGCGACGCAGGAGGTGTGCGCGCTGGTCAGCGGCCGGCCCCAGGTGGTGACCGGGATGGAGAACGAGGCTGAGGAACGGGCGGCCGTACGTGGCGTCGAGTACCGGGTGGTCATCGAGCGCGAGGTGCTCACCCTGCCCACCGGCATCCGGGAGGCCTCCAGCGCCCTCGCGCGGGGGGAACGGATCCGGGTGACGGCGGCGGTCCCCACGAAGCTGGTGATCGCCGACCGGACCCTCGCCATGGTCCCGCTGACGACGCGCGGGGCGGAGCCGGCGGCGCTGGTGGTGCACGCGTCGGGGCTGCTCGAGTCCCTGCGGGGGCTCTTCGAGGCGGTGTGGCGGGAGGCCCTCCCGCTGCGGCTGGGCGTGACGGGCCGCCCGGAGGAGGGGGACGGCGGCCCCGACACCACGGACCTGGAGATCCTCTCCCTGCTGCTGGCGGGGATGACCGACGCGAGCGTGGCCAAGCACCTGGAACTGGGGCTGCGGACCGTACAGCGGCGCGTGAAGGGGCTGATGGAGCTGGCCGGGGTGACGACCCGGCTCCAGCTCGGCTGGCACGCCTACGAACGGGGCTGGGTGGCCCGATAGCCGGGGGTCGGTCAGGCTGGGCAGATGGATCTGCCTCAGCTGCTCCTGGTGGGGCTGGTGCTCCTGCTCGGGGTGCTCGGGGTACTGGTCCCGGGCATCCCGGGGACGTGGCTGGTCTGGGCGGGGGTGCTGTGGTGGGCGCTGCACGAGCGGTCCACGCCGGCGTGGGGGCTGCTGGTGGCGTCGACGGCCCTGCTGCTGGTGGTGCAGGTGGTGAAGTGGCAGCTGCCGCCGAGGCGGCTGCGGGGCGTGGGGGTCACCCGCCGGATGGCGGTGTACGCGGGCGCGGGCGCGGTCCTCGGCTTCGTACTGCTGCCGGTGGTGGGGGCGGTACCGGGGTTCGTGGGCGGGATCTACCTGTGCGAGCGGCGCCGCCTGGGGACGCACGGGGAGGCCTGGGCCTCGGTGCGGGCGGTGATGCGGGCGGTGGGGACGAGCGTGCTGGTGGAGCTGTTCGCGTGCCTGCTGGTGACGGCGGCGTGGCTCGGAGCCGTCCTGGCGGGGCCCTGACCCCGACCCCCCGCCTCCGGCGAGCTTGCGGGCGGGCCCGGCTGCGCCTGTACCGCTGCGCGGGGCCGAGTCCCCTACCCGCCCTTCGCCCGTTCCCCGGGGCTCCGCCCCGGACCCCGCGCCTCAAACGCCGGCGAGGCTGGATTGTGCGGCGGGGCGGAGTTTGGCCGCGTACGTGAGGGGTCGGGGGCGGGGTGGGGTGTTGTCCGGGACTAAAACGAGATGAATTCGGCGCGCGGTACCGCCCGGCAGAACACACCCGGAACAGGCGCCGAACATCGAAGCCCGTCCCGGACGACACCCCACCCCGCCCCCGACCCACCCCCACCCACGCCCGGCCAGGGTCAGACGCGGCCGCCGCGCTTCGCGGAGTAGTTCGCGCGGCCCTCCGCCGACTTCTGGCGCCAGTCGCGGCGGATCTCCGCCCGCAGGCGGGCGTCCGTCTTCGCGACGATCCGCTCGTTCTCCCGCAGCAGCTTGCGGTAGCTCTCCAGGCGGCGCTCCGGCAGCGCCCCGCCGGCCACCGCCTCGAGCACCGCGCACCCCGGCTCCGCCTCGTGGGCGCAGTCGTGGAAGCGGCACTGGGCGGCGTACCCCTCGATCTCCGAGAAGACCTGTCCGACGCCCGCCTCGGCGTCGAAGAGGCCGACACCGCGCAGCCCCGGGGTGTCGATGAGGACGCCCCCGCCCGGCAGGGCGAGCAGGTTGCGGGTGGTGGTGGTGTGGCGGCCCTTGCCGTCGACCTCGCGGGTCTCCTGGACTTCCATGACGTCCGCGCCGAGCAGCGCGTTCGCCAGGGTGGACTTGCCCGCGCCGGAGATGCCGAGCAGCACGCTGGTGCCACCGGCGACGACCGCGGCGAGTACGTCCGTGCCCTCTCCCGTGTGCGAGGAGACGGTGAGCACCTGGACGCCCGGCGCGGTGGTCTCCACGTCCCGCACCAGGTAGCCGAGGGTGGTCGGGTCCGGGACCAGGTCGGCCTTGGTCAGCACGATCAGCGGCTGCGCCCCCGACTCCCAGGCCAGCGCGAGGAAGCGCTCGATCCGGCCGAGGTCCAGCTCGACGGCGAGGGAGACGGCGATGATCGCGTGGTCGACGTTGGCGGCGAGGATCTGCCCCTCGGAGCGCTGCGAGGAGGTGGACCGCACGAAGGCGGTCCGGCGCGGCAGGTACGTCTTGACGTAGCGCGGCGTGCCGGCGGGCTCGACGGCGGCCCAGTCGCCGGTGCAGATGACCCGGAGCGGGTCGTGGGGGGTGACGAAGGCGGTGTCGGCGCGGACGACGCCGTCCGCGGTCATGACGTCGCACTGCCCGCGGTCGACCCGTACGACCCGGCCCGGGAGGAGTCCCTGGTCGGCGTACGGAGCGAATTCCGCGGCCCACTCGTCGTCCCAGCCGAAGGCGGCGAGGGCGTGCGCGGACGAGTTCTGGAACGAAGAAGAGAGAGTCAAGGGGAACCCTTCACAGGGTGGCCCCGGCAACACGCGCCGCTCGGCGGCGCGCGAGGAGAAGTGTGAGGTCAGCCGGAGACCACGGGGATGGAAACGATGATGAACTCCTGAATGCGGGCGACACCCGTCACGGCGACAGTCATCACTGTCCTCACCTCCGGTTTCCTGGTTCTGCTTCCTCGGCGGGAGCGGCACAGCACGGCGCCGCGACCCGGAACTCCCGAACGATAACCCTGCCCTGACGGACGGCACCACTCATTTATCGCGCCGGGAGTTCGCTCTCCTGTACGCGTCCCCCGTCGAGGTGGACGGACCGTACGCGGAGCTGACGAAGGCCCGCAGACCCGGCGGGTCAGTGCTTGCGCAGGCGGGAGGTGTAGTCGTCGGGCGGCAGGAAGTTCGACCAGCGCTCGGGGAACTCCGAGGGCATCCCGGCGTCCTCGTCGTCCTCGGACTCCCCCTCGGCGAGGGCCCGCCAGGCGGCGGCGCGGGCGACCAGCTGGGCGGCCTCGGCCTCGCGGACCCGCTCGTTGGCCTCGCGGGCGGCGGCGGTGGCGACGGACGGCCAGACCCGGTCGATGGCCGCGTTGACGGCGGCGCCCACGAGCACCGCGAAGGCCGAGATGCCGATCCACAGCAGGATCGCGACCGGCGCGGCCAGGGAGCCGTAGATGGTGGGCCCCTCCACGGTGTTGGTCAGGTAGATCCGCAGCAGGAACGAGCCGAGCACCCACATGGCCAGGGCCACCAGCGCGCCCGGCACGTCCTCGATCCACGGGGAGCGCACGGGGACGGAGACGTGGTAGAGGGTCGTCAGGAAGGCGATGGAGAGCAGGGTGACCACCGGCCAGTAGAGGACCGCGATCACCTCCGTGCTCCAGGGCACCAGGCGGACGACGGCGTCGGGGCCGACCACCATCAGCGGCAGCACGATCGCGCCGATCAGCAGGGCGATGACGTAGAGGAGGAAGGCGACCAGCCGGGTCTTGACGATGCCGCGCACCCCGTCGAGGCCGTACATGACGGTGATGGTGTCGATGAAGACGTTGACGGCGCGGGAGCCCGACCACAGGGCGAAGGCGAAGCCGAGGGAGATCAGGTCGGGCCGGCCCCGGCTGGTGACGTCGTCGAGCATCGGTCTGGCGATCTCGTTGACGCCCCGGTCGGACAGGACGGTGCCGACCGCGCGCAGGATGTTCTCCTCGATGCTGGCCACGGACTGGGTGTCGGTCCAGCCGTCCACGTAGCCGAGGAGGCCGAGCAGGCCCAGGAAGAGCGGGGGCAGGGAGAGGAGGGTGAAGAAGGCCGCCTCGGCCGCGAGTCCGAGGATCCGGTATTCGATGCACGAGTTCACGGTGTCTTTGAGCAGGAGCCAGCCCATCTTGCGCTTCGACACGTTGCGGTAGAGAGCGCGGGCCCGGTGGAGCCGTCCTGGGATCCGCTCGGGTGTTTCTTTTGCTGGCTGCACGTCCTTACGGTATCGGCATGGCAGCCACCACCCACACAGTCAGCAACCAGGCCCCGCCCCTCGTGGGCCACGAGGTCTACCTCGGCGACCGTGCCCTCACCGAGGGCGTGGAACGACACCTCGCCGACGCCGCCCCCGAACTCCGGGACGAGGTACGGGAGGAGCTCACCGCACTCGGGCGCGCCGCCGGTTCGGCGCAGGCCCAGGAGTGGGGCAGGGAGGCGAACGAGAATCCGCCGAAGCTGCGGACGCACGACCGCTACGGGAACCGGATCGACGAGGTGGAGTTCCACCCGGCGTGGCACCGGCTGCTCGGGCACGCGGTGGGCGCCGGGCTCACCGACGCCTGGGGGCGTCCGGCCGGGCACCTGCGGCGGGCGGCGGGCTTCTTCCTGTGGTCGCAGGCCGAGTCCGGGCACGGCTGCCCGGTCTCCATGACGCATGCCGCCGTGCCGGCGCTGCGGGCCGATCCGGCGCTGGCCGCGGAGTGGGAGCCGCGGCTGACCTCGCACGTGTACGAGGAGGGACTGCGGCCGGCCGGGCAGAAGGCCGGGGTGCTGTTCGGGATGGGGATGACGGAGAAGCAGGGGGGCAGCGACGTACGGGCGAACACGACGGCGGCGGTGGCCCTGGACGCCTCCGGGGAGTACCTGCTGACCGGGCACAAGTGGTTCTGCTCGGCGCCGATGTCGGACGGTTTCCTGGTGCTGGCGCAGGCGCCGGGCGGGCTGACCTGCTTCCTGGTGCCGCGGGTGCTGCCGGACGGGACGCGGAACGTGTTCGCGATCCAGCGGCTGAAGGACAAGCTGGGGAACAAGTCGAACGCGTCGGGGGAGATCGAGTTCGACGGGACCTGGGCCCGGCGGGTGGGCGAGGAGGGCCGGGGGGTGCGGACCATCATCGAGATGGTCGCGGCGACCCGGCTGGACTGTGTGATCGGCTCGGCGTCGCTGATGCGGCAGGCGCTGACGCAGGCCGTCCACCATGCGGAGCACCGCTCTGCTTTCGGAGCACCGCTCATCTCCCAGCCGCTGATGCGCAACGTGCTCGCCGACCTCGCCCTGGAGTCGGAGGCGGCGACCGCCCTGACCCTGCGCCTCGCGGCCGCGTACGACTCCGGGACCGACCAGGAGCGGGCCTTCCTGCGCCTCGCGGTGCCGGCCGCCAAGTACTGGGTGACCAAGCGCTGTACGCCGATGGTCGCGGAGGCCCTCGAGTGTCTGGGCGGGAACGGCTACGTCGAGGAGTCCGGGCTGCCGAGGCTGCTGCGCGAATCCCCGGTGAACTCCATCTGGGAGGGGTCGGGCAACGTCCAGTCCCTGGACGTGCTGCGCGCGCTCCAGCGGGAACCCCAGGCCCTGAACGCCTTCCTCCAGGAGGTCGGGCTGGCCCGGGGCGCCGACCACCGGCTGGACGCGGCCATCAAGAACCTGCTGACCGAGCTGGCCGACCTCGACGGGATCGAGGCGCGGGCCCGCCGGGTGGTGGAGCGGATGGCCCTGGTCCTCCAGGGTTCGCTGCTGGTGCGGTGGGCCCCGCCGGAGGTGGCGGACGCGTTCTGCGCCTCGCGGCTCGGCGGTGACTGGGGCGCGGCCTTCGGCACGCTGCCGCACAGCCTGGACCTGGCGTCGGTGGTGGCACGGGCGCGGATCGCGGGCTGACAGCGGTCCCCAAACCACTGTGGTCCCTGGCCGCGGTGGTCCCCAAACCGCTGCGGCCGCCGGAACGCTCAGCACCGGATCCGAGCCCGTGGAGGTGAGACCGGGGGTGGCGCCGCGCCGACTCGGCACCACCCCTGGTCCATGAGCCCCGAGGAAGGAGCTGTCACGCCGCTCGGCGGCGTGCCGATAGTTTCGGTCGGGTGACCGGGGGTTGGCGAGAGTTGCATACCGTTGCAACCCTGCATTCCTTCGGTCGGAAATCGCCCGCAGCATGTGCCCGGGGAAGGGGCGCGTGCGCGACGGCGGGCGGCTTCCGCAGTACGTCCTGTTCAGCACGGGGAGGTTCCGGTGGCCAACACCGCAGGCAGCACGGCCGACGTGGCGCGCATCTCGACCATGGACACGCGGGAGGCGACGCGCCTGCTCAAGGGGGTACGGGCCGCCGCGCTGGCCGGGGACCGGCCGCCGGCCGCGCCCCGCCCGGAGATCGCCGAGTCCTGGCGGCGGATGCTCGCCGGGGGCGTGCACCCCGACCGGGACGCCCGCTCGCGGATGCTGTCCGCCGCCGAGACCGAGGAGCGGCGGCAGGTCTCCCCGCTGCGGGAGATCCTCCCGGTGCTGCGCGAGGGGCTGCTGCCGGCGCTGGACGAGGCCCTGCACATCATGGTCGTCGCCGACGCGGACGGGCGGCTGCTGTGGCGGGAGGGGCACAGATCGATCCTGCGCAAGGCGGACCGGCTGGGTTTCGCGGTGGGGGCCGACTGGGACGAGGCCGTGGTCGGCACGAACGGGGTGGGCACGGCCCTGGTGACCCGGCGCCCGGTCCAGGTGTTCTCGGCGGAGCACTTCGTCTCCAGCCACCATGACTGGACCTGCGCGGGGGCACCCGTGCACGACCCCAAGGACGGCCGGCTGCTGGGCGTGGTCGACGTCAGCGGGCCGCTGGCCACCATGCACCCCGCGACGCTGGCCTGGGTGAGCTCCGTGGCCCGGCTCGCCGAGCGGGAGCTGCGGGTGCGGCACCTGGAGTCCCTGGAGCGGCTGCGGGCGGTCGCGGCCCCGCTGCTGGCCCGGCTGCCCGGGCGGGCCCTGGCGGTGGACCCGCACGGCTGGACGGCCGCGGTGACGGGGCTGGCCCCCGCCGACCGGGTCGCCCTGCCGAAGGCGCTGGGCCCCGGGCCGGTGTGGATCGCGCAGCTGGGCGACTGCGTGGCGGAGCCGCTGCCCGGCGGCTGGCTGCTGCGCCTGGCCGAGCCGCGCGGCGCCGCGTCGGCGGTGAGCCGGGTGGTGCTGGACCTGAGCCGGCCCCGGTCCTGGTCGGCGACCGTGTACGGGGCCGCCGGCAGCTGGTCCCAGGAGCTGAGCCCGCGCCACGCGGAGCTGCTGTTCCTGCTGGCGGAGACCCCGCGGGGGCGTACGGCGGCGGAGCTGGCCGCCGAGCTGTTCGGGGACCCCACGCGTACGGTGACGGTCCGCGCCGAGCTGTCCCGGGTCCGGCGGCACCTCGCCGGGGTGCTGACGCACCGCCCCTACCGCTTCGCCGAGGACGTGGAGGTGGAGCTGATCCGCCCGCAGGACCCGGCCCGGCTGCTGCCCCACTCCACCGCCCCGGCCGTGATCAGGGCCCGCCTGGGCCACGGCGGAGCCTGGGGGACCCCGTAACCCCGGGAACCCCCTGGCCAGGGGGTGTGATTCCCTGAACGGCATGAGCACCATCACACTCACCACCTGGTCCCTCGAGATGACCTCGCCGTCGGACCTGGTCCCGGCGGCCGTGCCGGGACCGGAGATCACGATCACCCGCGCCGAGGTGCCCTCGCCGGAGTTCAGCCGGTTCCTCTACGCCTCGGTGGGCGGGGACATCCACTGGACGGACCGGCTGTCGCTGACCCGTGCCGAGTGGGTGGAGCAGCTGGAGCGGCCGGGCGTGGAGACGTGGGTGGCGTACGACCGGGGCACCCCGGCCGGCTACGTCGAGCTCGACCCGCAGCCCGACGGTGTGGTCGAGATCATGTACTTCGGGCTCCTGCCGGACTTCCGGGGCCGCCGCATCGGCGGGCACCTGCTGACCTTCGGCACGGACCGCGCCTGGGACCTGGCGTCCCGCTGGCCCGACCGCGAGCCCACGCGCCGGGTCTGGGTCCACACCTGCAGCCAGGACGGCCCCACGGCGATGGACAACTACCGGCGCCGCGGCTTCAAGGTCTTCAAGACGGAGACCGAGCCCAAGGAGGAGACCCCCACCCCCGGCCCCTGGCCGGGCGCGTAAGCCCTGGCCGGGCGGGGTCCGGGTGGGTGGCTGCTGGGGCCGGGGTCGGGGACGGGGTGGGGTGTCGTCCGGGACGGGCTTCGATGTTCGGCGCCCTGGCTCTGCTGGTCTGCCGGGCGGTACCTCGCGCCGAATTCATCTCGTTTTAGTCCCGGACGACACCCCACCCCGCCCCCGACCCCTCACGTACGCGACCCCGTGCGGGCGCAGTCCCATCCGGTCCCGCTGGCGCCATCCAGCCCCGCCGCACCATCCAGCCCCGTCGCACCATCCAGCCTCGCCGGCGTTTGAGGCGCTGGGGGTCCCCCCGGACGGAGTCTGGGGGAGGGTCTGGGGGCGGAGCCCCGGGGAACGGGCGAAGGGCGGGTAGGGGACCCAGCCCCGCGCAGCGGCCCACCACCCGCAGGCGACCACCGGACCCCAGCCGGGCCCGTGGCCCCGCCCCAGGTCCGACGGACGGAGTCCGGCGCAGCGACGCGAAGCCCGAGAGGCGCCCCGGCGCCGAGCCGCGCGAGCGCCGCGTCAAAAAAAGGTGACCCCGATCACGCGATCTCATGATCCGGGACGACTTCGTCCGGATCGTGGACAGTAGTGGACTCCTCCAATCGGCACATGACACGCTTCGGCCATGAATGGAGCTGGAATTGCCTTGGTGAGTCGGCGGCACGTCGACCTCGGCCGCATGTCCAGCGCCATTTGTCCGGCACGCTGACGGAACCAGCCACCGCCGCACATCGCCGCAGTCCCCGCCGCCGCGGACGCGTCGATCACCCGCAAGCCCCCTGAGGCCGAACACCGCCCCCTGCCCGTCGGCAACCCCGACATAGGGGCGGAAATCAGCCACACCTGCTCGGAGACTCCAGCGTGACAGGGGCGCGCCGCCGCTCCCCCCTGCCTCCACCTCGAGCCGTTGAAGAAGGACGTACCCGCCATGGCCGCCACCCCTGAAACGCCCGCAGCCGCCCCCGCAGCCGCAGCGCGCCGCAAGACCGGCCGTCACCGCGGCGAGGGCCAGTGGGCCGTCGGACACCACACGCCCCTCAACGGCAACGAGCAGTTCAAGAAGGACGACGACGGTCTCAACGTGCGGACGCGCATTGAGACGATCTACTCCAAGGCGGGCTTCGACTCGATCGACCCCAACGACCTGCGCGGCCGTATGCGCTGGTGGGGCCTCTACACCCAGCGCAAGCCCGGGATCGACGGCGGCAAGACCGCGATCCTGGAGCCGGAGGAGCTGGACGACAAGTACTTCATGCTGCGCGTCCGCATCGACGGCGGCCGGCTGACCACCGAGCAGCTGCGCGTCATCGGCGAGATCTCCGAGGAGTTCGCGCGCGGCACCGCCGACCTCACCGACCGCCAGAACGTGCAGTACCACTGGATCCGGATCGAGGACGTCCCGGAGATCTGGCGCCGCCTGGAGGCCGTCGGCCTCTCGACCACCGAGGCCTGCGGTGACACGCCCCGCGTCATCCTCGGTTCGCCCGTCGCCGGCATCGCCCAGGACGAGATCATCGACGGCACCCCCGCCATCGACGAGATCTACCGCCGCATCGTCGGCAACCCCGACTTCTCGAACCTGCCCCGCAAGTTCAAGTCGGCGATCTCCGGCTCGCCGCTGCTCGACGTGGCGCACGAGATCAACGACATCGCCTTCGTCGGCGTGAACCACCCCGAGCACGGCCCCGGCTTCGACGTCTGGGTCGGCGGCGGCCTCTCCACCAACCCCAAGCTGGGCGTCCGCCTGGGCACCTGGGTCTCCCTGGACGAGGTCCCCGACGTCTACGAGGGCGTCATCTCGATCTTCCGCGACTACGGCTACCGCCGGCTGCGCACCCGCGCCCGCCTGAAGTTCCTCGTCGCCGACTGGGGCCCGGCCAAGTTCCGCCAGGTCCTGGAGGACGAGTACCTGAAGCGCAAGCTGACCGACGGCCCCGCGCCCGAGCAGCCCAGCGGCCAGTGGCGCGACCACGTCGGCGTCCACCAGCAGCAGGACGGCAAGTTCTACGTCGGCTTCGCGCCCCGCGTCGGCCGCGTGGACGGCGCCACCCTCACCAAGATCGCGGACGTGGCCGCACAGCACGGCTCCGGCCGCCTGCGCACCACCGCCGAGCAGAAGATGATCGTCCTCGACATCGAGGCCGACCAGGTCGACTCGGTCGTGGCGGCCCTGGAGGCGCTGGACCTGCGGGTCAAGCCGTCCCCGTTCCGCCGCGGCACGATGGCCTGCACCGGCATCGAGTTCTGCAAGCTGGCCATCGTCGAGACGAAGGCGCGCGGCGCCTCGCTGATCGACGAGCTGGAGCGCCGCCTGCCGGACTTCGCCGAGCCGCTCACCATCAACATCAACGGCTGCCCGAACGCCTGCGCCCGTATCCAGGTGGCGGACATCGGTCTCAAGGGCCAGCTGGTCCTGGACGACGACGGCAACCAGGTGGAGGGCTACCAGGTCCACCTGGGCGGCGCCCTCGGCCTCGAGGCCGGCTTCGGCCGCAAGGTCCGCGGCCTCAAGGTCACCTCGGCCGGTCTGCCGGAGTACGTCGAGCGGGTCGTCACGCGCTTCGAGGAGCAGCGCGAGGACGGCGAGCGCTTCGCCGCCTGGGTCGGCCGCGCCAAGGACGAGGACCTCTCGTGAGCGAGCGCGCCGCACCGTTCTACTGCCCGTACTGCGGCGACGAGGACCTGTTTCCCCACGAGACGGGTCACGGCGCCTGGGAATGCAGGGCCTGCAACCGAGCCTTCCAGCTGAAGTACCTCGGGCTGCTGGCCCGGGGTGTTCAGTCCAACGCAGCTGGAGGGGACGAGATATGACCACCACTCAAGACGTCAGTCTCAAAGAGTTGGCCGAGCAGGCGGGCCGGGACCTCGAGGACGCCTCCGCACTGGAGATCCTCACCTGGGCCGCCGAGACCTTCGGCAAGAAGTTCGCAGTGACCTCCTCCATGGAGGACGCGGTCGTCGCCCACCTGGCCTCCCGCGCCTTCCCCGGCGTGGACGTGGTCTTCCTCGACACGGGCTACCACTTCGAGGAGACCATCGGCACCCGTGACGCGGTCGAGGCCGTGATGGACGTCAACGTCATCACCCTCACCCCGCGTCAGACGGTCGCCGAGCAGGACGCCCAGTACGGCCCGAAGCTGCACGACCGGGACCCGGACCTGTGCTGCGCACTGCGCAAGGTGGGGCCCCTCGAGGAGGGTCTGACCGCGTACGACGCGTGGGCGACGGGCCTGCGCCGCGACGAGTCCCCGACCCGGGCGAACACCCCGGTGGTCGGCTGGGACGAGAAGCGGCGGAAGGTCAAGATCTCGCCGATCGCCCGCTGGACCCAGGAGGACGTGGACGCCTACGTCATCGAGCACGGGGTCCTCACCAACCCGCTGCTGATGGACGGTTACGCCTCCGTCGGCTGCGCCCCCTGCACGCGCCGGGTGGAAGCCGGCGAGGACGCGAGGGCCGGTCGTTGGGCCGGGCGCGGCAAGACCGAGTGCGGACTGCACGGCTGATGAATCGACTTACGGAGACTGAGCAGATGAGCGTGAGCGAGGGCGCCACGGTGTGGCTGACCGGGCTGCCGAGCGCGGGCAAGACGACCATCGCGTACGCCCTCGCGGAGCGGCTGCGCGGTGAGGGGCACCGGGTGGAGGTCCTCGACGGGGACGAGATCCGCGAGTTCCTCTCCGCCGGCCTCGGCTTCACCCGCGAGGACCGGCACACCAACGTGCAGCGGATCGGTTTCGTCGCCGAGCTGCTCGCGAGCAACGGCGTCAAGGCGCTCGTGCCCGTGATCGCCCCCTTCGCCGACAGCCGCGAGGCCGTCCGCAAGCGGCATGCCGCCGAGGGCACCGCCTACCTCGAGGTGCACGTGGCCACTCCGGTCGAGGTGTGCTCCGAGCGTGACGTGAAGGGCCTGTACGCCAAGCAGGCGGCGGGCGAGATCTCCGGTCTGACCGGCGTCGACGACCCGTACGAGGCACCGCAGAGCCCGGACCTGCGGATCGAGTCGCACACGCAGACCGTCCAGGAGTCGGCTTCGGCCCTGCACGCACTGCTCACCGAGAGGGGTCTGGCATGACCACCGCCGCGCACCTGCACACCGAGTCCGACTCCGACGCGCCCTACGCGCTGTCGCACCTCGACGCCCTCGAGTCGGAGGCGGTGCACATCTTCCGTGAGGTGGCGGGCGAGTTCGAGAAGCCGGTGATCCTGTTCTCCGGCGGCAAGGACTCCATCGTCATGCTGCACCTGGCGCTGAAGGCCTTCGCCCCCGCGCCGGTGCCCTTCACGCTGCTGCACGTCGATACCGGGCACAACTTCCCCGAGGTGCTGGAGTACCGCGACCGCACCGTCGCCGAGCACGGGCTGCGCCTGCACGTGGCCTCCGTCCAGGAGTACATCGACGCCGGCAAGCTCCGCGAGCGCCCCGACGGCACCCGCAACCCGCTCCAGACCGTCCCCCTCACCGAGGCGATCCAGCAGCTCAAGTTCGACGCCGTCTTCGGCGGCGGACGCCGCGACGAGGAGAAGGCCCGCGCCAAGGAACGCGTCTTCTCCCTGCGCGACGAGTTCTCCCAGTGGGACCCGCGCCGCCAGCGCCCCGAGCTGTGGCAGCTCTACAACGGCCGCCACGCCCCCGGCGAGCACGTGCGCGTCTTCCCGCTCTCCAACTGGACCGAGCTGGACGTGTGGCAGTACATCGCCCGCGAGAACATCGAACTCCCGCAGATCTACTTCGCGCACGAGCGCGAGGTCTTCCTGCGTAACGGCATGTGGCTGACGGCCGGCGAGTGGGGCGGCGCCAAGGAGGGCGAGGTCCCCGAGACCCGTCTGATCCGCTACCGGACCGTCGGTGACATGTCCTGCACCGGCGCCGTGGACTCCGACGCCACCACGCTCGATGCCGTGATCGCCGAGATCGCCGTCTCCCGCCTCACCGAGCGGGGCGCGACCCGGGCCGACGACAAGATGTCCGAGGCCGCGATGGAAGACCGCAAGCGCGAAGGGTACTTCTAGAAATGACCAGCACCACCGAGCAGTTCGCCGATCTGTCGGCGACCACCCTGCTGCGCTTCGCGACCGCCGGTTCCGTGGACGACGGCAAGTCCACCCTCGTGGGCCGGCTGCTGCACGACTCCAAGTCGGTCCTGACGGACCAGATGGAGGCCGTCGAGGCGGTGTCCCAGGCCCGCGGCCAGGAGGCGCCGGACCTCGCGCTGCTGACCGACGGCCTGCGGGCCGAGCGGGAGCAGGGCATCACCATCGACGTCGCCTACCGCTACTTCGCCACCGCCCGGCGCCGGTTCATCCTCGCCGACACCCCCGGGCACGTGCAGTACACCCGCAACATGGTCACCGGCGCCTCCACCGCCGACCTGGCCGTGGTCCTCGTCGACGCCCGCAACGGCGTCATCGAGCAGACCCGCCGCCACGCGGCCGTCGCCGCCCTCCTCCGCGTCCCCCACGTGGTCCTCGCCGTCAACAAGATGGACCTCGTCGGCTACCAGGAGTCGGTCTTCGCGAAGATCGCCGAGGAGTTCACCGCGTACGCCTCGGACCTGGGCGTCCCGGAGATCACCGCCATCCCGATCTCGGCCCTGGCCGGGGACAACGTGGTCGAGCCCTCCGCGAACATGGACTGGTACGGCGGCCCGACGGTGCTGGAGCACCTGGAGACCGTCCCGGTCAGCCACGACCTCACCGCCTGCCCGGCCCGTTTCCCGGTGCAGTACGTGATCCGCCCCCAGACCGCCGAGCACCCCGACTACCGCGGTTACGCCGGCCAGATCGCCTCCGGCGTCCTGCGCGTCGGCGAAGCCGTCACCGTCCTGCCCTCCGGCCGCACCTCGGTCATCGAGGGCATCGACGCCCTCGGCGAGAGCGTGGACATCGCCTGGGCGCCGCAGTCGGTGACGATCCGTCTGAAGGACGACATCGACATCTCGCGCGGCGACCTGATCGCGCCGTCCGCGAGCGCCCCGGCCACCACGCAGGACGTCATCGCGACGGTCTGCCACGTGGCCGACCAGCCCCTCGCCGTCGGCGCCCGGGTGCTGCTCAAGCACACGACGCGCACGGTCAAGGCCATCGTCAAGGAGATCCCCTCGCGGCTGACCCTCGACGACCTCTCCCAGCACCCGAACCCCGGGCAGCTGGTGGCCAACGACATCGGCCGCGTCGTCGTCCGCACCGCCGAGCCGCTCGCGCTCGACGCGTACGCCGACTCGCGCCGCACCGGGTCCTTCCTGCTGATCGACCCGGCCGACGGAACCACCCTCGCGGCGGGCATGGCGGGCGAGTCCTTCGCCTCCACGGCCCAGACCACCGTCCAGGCGGATGAAGAAGGGTGGGACTTCTAGATGACGCCCGGCGACATCTACTCCACCTTCGCGAAGGAGGGCGGCCGCGTAGGCAGCGGCGCCCTCGGCAGCGGCCAGGGAGGAGTGGCGCGATGTGCGCGATGACGTACGCACACTGCCTGCACGCCCTCACCCCCCACGAGCCGTACCCGCCCTTGCTCCAGAGACGAAGATCTGCGCCGTAAACCCTGCGGCGCGGCGAGAGGAAGTCCTCCCGTGCCTGCCACGAGTACCACCCGCAAGACCCTGCGCCGCGGCGTCGCCGCCGCCGCTGCCCTGCCGCTGCTGATCGGCGCCCTCGCCTCCTGCGGCTACGGCTCCCAGGCCGAGAAGACCGAGGACACGAAGTCCAACGTCGCCGCCGACGGCGGGAAGAAGCTCTCCGCTCCCGAGGTCCGTATCGGGTACTTCCCGAACCTGACCCACGCCACGGCCCTGGTCGGTCTCCAGGAAGGCCTGATCGAGAAGGAACTGGCCGGCACGAAGGTCAAGCCCCAGTCCTTCAACGCCGGCCCGTCCGAGATCGAGGCCCTCAACGGCGACTCCCTCGACATCGGCTTCATCGGCCCCTCGCCGTCCATCAACGGCTACGTCAAGTCCAAGAGCTCCAACCTGCGGATCATCTCCGGCTCCACCTCCGGCGGCGTCAAGCTGGTCGTGAACCCCGACAAGATCAAGACCCTGGACGACCTCAAGGGCAAGAGGATCGCCACCCCGCAGAAGGGGAACACGCAGGACATCGCGTTCCTCAACTGGATCTCGGAGAAGGGCTGGAAGGTCGACCCGGAGTCCGGCAAGGGCGACGTCTCGGTCGTCCGCACCGACAACAAGGTCACCCCCGACGCCTTCAAGCAGGGCTCCATCGACGGCGCCTGGGTGCCCGAGCCCACCGCCTCCAAGCTCGTCTCCGACGGCGGCTCCGTCCTCCTCGACGAGACCGCCCTGTGGCCCGACAAGAAGTTCGTGATCACGAACATCATCGTGTCGCAGAAGTTCCTCAAGGCGCACCCGGACGTGGTCGAGGCCGTCCTGACCGGCACGGTCAAGACCAACGAGTGGATCAACGCCAACCCGGACAAGGCCAAGGCCTCCGCGAACGCCAAACTCGCCGCCGAGGGCGGCAAGCCCCTCGACGCGAAGATCCTCGACCCGGCCTGGCAGTCCATCCTCGTCACCGACGACCCGCTCGCCGGCACGCTCAAGACCCAGTCCGAGTGGGCGGTCAAGGCAGGACTCCTCGAGAAGCCCGACCTGACCGGCATCTACGACCTGACGCTCCTGAACAAGGTCCTCAAAGCCACCGGCAAGCCCGAGGTCTCCGACGCCGGTCTCGGCGCCAAGTAAGCCCGTAGTTCAGCAACCCCCAGGAGGTGACGACCATGGCCACCACGCTCGCCAAGGCTGCCGAGGGCACGGTAGCGGAGCAGACGCACGCCGCCCGCATCGAGCACGTCTCGAAGTCCTTCTCCGGCCCGGCCGGATCGCAGCTCGTCCTGGACGACATCAGCCTCGATGTCGCCCCCGGCGAGTTCGTCACCATCCTGGGCGCCTCCGGCTGCGGCAAATCCACGCTGCTGAACCTGGTCGCCGGCCTGGACAAGCCGTCCACCGGAGCCATCACCACCGAGGGCCGCCCCGCCCTGATGTTCCAGGAACACGCCCTGTTCCCCTGGCTCACCGCCGGCAAGAACATCGAACTCGCCCTGCGCCTGCGCGGCGTCGCCAAAGCCGACCGCAGGACCGAGGCCGAACGCCTCCTGGAACTGGTCCGCCTCGGCGGCGCGTACGGCAAGCGCGTCCACGAACTCTCCGGCGGCATGCGCCAGCGCGTCGCCCTGGCCCGCGCCCTCGCCCAGGACAGCCGCCTCCTCCTCATGGACGAACCCTTCGCCGCCCTGGACGCCATCACCCGCGACGTCCTGCACGGCGAACTCACCCGCATCTGGACCGAGACCGGCCTGTCCGTACTCTTCGTCACCCACAACGTGCGCGAGGCCGTCCGCCTCGCCCAGCGCGTGGTCCTCCTCTCCTCCCGCCCCGGCCGGGTCGCCAAGGAATGGACCGTGGACATCCCGCAGCCGCGCCGCATCGAAGACGCGGACGTCGCGGAACTGTCCCTCGAGATCACTGAACACCTGCGTGGGGAGATCCGCCGCCATGGCCAGCACTGAAACGAAGCCGAAGAGCGACGACCTGGCCGGCCTCGAAGCCGGGCTCGACGCCCTCGACGCCGTCGAGATCCGCCGTGCGCCGGTCAGGGAAGTCCTCGTCAAGAAGGTCCTCCCGCCGGTCCTGGCCATCGCCCTGGTACTCGCCGTCTGGCAGGTCCTGGTCGCGGCGGAGGTCACCGAGGAGACCAAGCTGCCCGCACTGTCCGCGGTATGGGACAGCCTGTCCGAGATGTGGCTCAAGGGCACCCTGCTCGAAGTCATCTGGACCAGCGTCTCCCGCGGCCTGCTCGGCTTCCTCCTCGCCCTCGCCATCGGCACCCCCCTCGGCCTGCTCGTCGCCCGGGTCAAGTTCGTCCGCGCCGCGATCGGCCCCATCCTCCAGGGCCTGCAATCCCTGCCCTCGGTCGCCTGGGTCCCCCCGGCCGTCCTCTGGTTCGGCCTCAACGACGCCATGATGTACACCGTCATCCTCCTCGGCGCCGTCCCCTCCATCGCCAACGGCCTCGTCTCCGGCATCGACCAGGTCCCGCCCCTGTTCCTGCGCGCCGGCCGCACCCTGGGCGCCACCGGCCTGCGCGGAGCCCGGCACATCGTCATGCCCGCCGCCCTGCCCGGCTACCTCGCCGGCCTCAAGCAGGGCTGGGCCTTCTCCTGGCGCTCCCTCATGGCCGCCGAGATCATCGCCAGCTCCCCCGACCTCGGCCTGGGCCTGGGCCAACTCCTCGAAAACGGCCGCAACAACATCGACCTGCCCGGCGTCTTCCTCGCCATCATCCTCATCCTCGTCGTCGGCATCGCCATCGACCTCCTCATCTTCAGCCCCCTCGAGCGCCGGGTCCTCCGCACCCGCGGCCTCCTCGTCAAGAGCTGAGCCCCATGTCCCGCGCACTACTGGTCATAGCCCACGGAAGCCGCGATCCGCGGCACGCGGCGACCGTGCACGCCCTCGTCGGGCGGGCGCGGGCGCTGCGGCCCGGGCTGCGGGTGGAGACGGCCTTCCTGGACTTCAACGGCCCGACCGTCTCCCAGTCCCTGGCCTCGCTCTACCTTTCGGGAGTACGGGAGGTCGTGGCCCTGCCGCTGCTGCTGACCCGGGCCTTCCACGCGAAGGCCGACATCCCGGCGGTGCTGGCCGAGTCGGCCACCCGCCTGCCCGGGCTCTCGGTCCGGGTGGCGGACGTCCTCGGACCGTCGCCGCTCCTGGTGGCGGCCCTGGAACGCCGCCTCGCCGAGGCCGGCATCGGCCTCACCCCGGCGGACCGCGCCGGCACCGGTGTGGTGCTCGCGTCCGCCGGATCCTCAGACCCGGAGGCGATCGCAGTGATCGCTGAAATCGCGCGGGAGTGGCGGCACACCGGTTGGTGCGCCGTGCGGCCTGCGTTCGCCTCCGCTGCCCTTCCCCGTACGGAGGACGCCGTACGGGCCCTGCGCGCGGAGGGCGTCCGCCGGGTGGCGGTGGCCCCGTACGTCATCGCCCCGGGCCGCCTCCCGGACCGGATCACGGCCGGCGCCGAAGCCGCGGGCGCGGACGTCGTCGCCGAGGTCCTGGGCGCGGCCCCGGAGCTGGCCCGCCTCCTGCTGCGCCGCTACGACAGCGCGGCTTCGGCCCCGGCCCCGCTCCGGGCCCTGACGGCGTAGCCCCGGGCCAGTGGCTCAGCGGGCGGCGGCCTCGTCGGCCAGGGCCGTCAGGTCGGCGATGGACATCGCCCCCGGCGGGAGGCCCTCCCGGGCGAAGATGTTCGCCGCGTGCCGCAGCACGTCGTTGACGGGGGTCGCCACCCCGTGCAGCCGGCCCAGCAGGGAGACCTCGCCGTTGAGGTAGTCGGCCTCGACCGAGCCCGTGCCCCGGGCCAGGCTCTGCCAGGAGGAACCGCCCCGGACGCCCGGCGGCTGGTCGACCTTGCCGTCGCGGGCCGCCGACTGCTCGGCCTCCGTGGCGTAGCCGATGCCCGCCGCGTCGAAGGCGGCCTTGCCCTCCCGGATGGCCCGCAGCAGCAGCGCCGCCTTGGCCGGGTCCGGTTCGGGGCCGGTGGTCGCCTGGATGGCGTTGCCCAGGTTGCCGAGCAGCTTCGCGTACTTCCACCGCATCACGTCCTCGACGACCGGCGCTTCGAAGCCCGCCTTGGCGAGGTCGGCGGCGACCGCCCGGATCCGCGCGTCCGTCCCGCCGGCGGCCCGCCCGAGGTGCAGGATCCCGGTCAGCGGGGCGCACAGTGCCGAGACCACCCCGGGCTCCAGGAAGGTCGCCGGCAGCCAGACGCAGACCCCGTACACGCGTGAGAAGCGGCGCAGCGCGAGCCGTTCGCTCTCCACGCCGTTCTGCGCGCACAGCAGCGGCAGCCGCTGCGCCGCCGTGCCGCCGCCCGCGACCTCCGCGTCGCCCCACGCGTCGAGCGCGGCGATGGCGTCCTGGGTCTTCACGGTCAGCAGCAGTACGTCGTCCGGGCGCAGCTCCCCCAGCTCGGCGGGTCCGGTGACCACGGGGAGCCGGTGGACGCGGGGGCCGTCGGCGGTGGTGAGCCGCAGTCCGTCCGCCCTGAGTGCCTCGGCGTGCGCGCCGCGCGCGACGAGGACGACCTCCTGGCCGGATTCCGCGAGCCGTCCGCCGATGGTCGCGCCGATCGCACCGGCGCCGATGATGATGTAACGCATACCCCAGAGCCTGGCACACCCGGAGCGCCCGGATACCGTCGGGCCATGACGGACTCCTTCTTCCTCCTGGGCGGGGACCTGCCCGTTCGCCGCCTCGGACTCGGTACGGGCGGCCTGGTCGGCGCCGGTTACTGGGGGCCGCGCGGCAGCCGCGACGGGGCCCGTGCGCTGCTGCGCGCGGCCGTGGACCAGGGCGTCACCCTGATCGACACCGCCGACAACTACGGGCCCGGCCTGGCCGAGGAACTGATCGCGGAGGCCCTCCACCCCTACGGGGAGGGACTGGTGATCGCCAGCAAGGGCGGGGTGGTGCGGACCGGCCCGGACCAGTGGCATGTGGCGGGCCGTCCGGAGCAATTGCGGCGGATGTGCGGGGAGAGCCTGCGGCGGCTGCGGGTGGAGCGGATCGACCTGTACCAGCTGCACCGCTTCGATCCCGCCGTGCCGATGGCCGAACAACTGGGCACGCTGGTGGAGTTGCGGGCGGAGGGGCTGATCCGCCATATCGGCCTGGATACCGTGACGGCCGAACAGCTGTGCCTGGCCCTGGAGTTGGCGCCGATCGCCGCGGTGCAGAACCCGTTCAACCTGCTGGACCGGTCCTCGGCCGAGGTGCTGGCGCTGTGCGAGGAGCGCGGGATCGCCTTCCTGCCGTACTACCCGCTGGGCAGCGGCGCCCTGACCGGTGAGGGCGCGGCCGCCGTCCGCGAGGTGGCCGCCGCGCACGGGGCGGGCCCGGGGCAGATCGCGCTGGCCTGGCTGCTGCACCACTCCCCGTCCCTGTGCCCGACCCCGGGCACCGGTTCCCCCGTACACCTGGCGGAGAACCTGGCAGCGGCGTCGATCTCCCTGACCGCCCGGGACCTGACCCTCCTCGAAGCGGCGAGCGCCCCGTAGGCCCTGTCGTCAAAGTCCCGCCTGGCTCGCGACGCCCGGCACCGCACCTCGCCGCGTTGTCGGAGCACCCAAGTACCTCCAGTACTCGGGCGCTCCTCCGCCTTGCGATGCACGGCACCGGACGCCGCGAGCCTTACCGGCGCTACTTTGACGACAGGGCCTAGGCGGCCTGCGCTCCCCCGGGGACGGGGCTACGCTGGAGACGACCGTGATCGCTGCGGGCCGGGTGACGGGGGCGGGTGGTGACGGCCCGCTGCCGATGGCGGCAGACCCCCTGGAGGTGCCGTGCGCCCCGCCCTGTCGCTGTGCGCCGCCGTGCTCTTCGCCACCGCCTTCGGGGCGGCCGGTTCGCCGCCCCCGCAGCCGGACGACCCGCGGCTCTCCCGCTTCTACGAGCAGCGGATCGACTGGGGCCCGTGCCCCGCGGCATTCGACGAGTCCATGCGCTGTGGGCGGCTCACGGTCCCGCTCGACTACACGGACCCCGGCAAGGGCACGGTGGGCCTCGCGCTCACCCGCTTCCCGGCCACCGGCCCGCACCGCCTGGGTTCCCTGGTCTTCAACTACGGAGGGCCGGGCGGGCCCGGGGTGAGCGCGCTCGGGGAACGGCTCCAGGACCTCGGCCGCACCGAGCGCTACCGGGACCTCGCGGAGTCGTACGACCTGGTCGGCTTCGACCCGCGCGGGGTGGGCCAGAGCGCGCCGATCAGCTGCGGCGGCGCGCTGCCGGTGCGCCGCCCCGACTCCGCCGACGCGGCCGGGCTGCTGCGGGCCACCGAGGCGGCGCAGCGCGCCTGCCGGGCGCGTTCGGGGCCGGTCCTGCCGTACGTCGGCACGGTCAACGTCGCCCGGGACCTGGACGTGCTGCGCCAGGCCCTCGGGGACCGGAAGCTGAACTACCTCGGCTGGTCCTACGGCACGCGCATCGGCGCCACGTACGCCGCGCAGTTCCCGCAGCGTACGGGGCGGATGGTGCTCGACGGGGTGGACACCCTCTCCGACCCGCTGGCCGACCAGGCGCTGGCCACCGCCCGGGGGCAGCAGCTCGCCTACGACGCCTTCCTCGACTGGTGCGCGGGCCTGAAGGGCTGCGTGTTCTCCGGGACGAACCGGCTCCGGGCGAACGAGCGGACCGCCGAGCTGGTCGCGCAGCTCGACGAGAAGCCGCTCGGCGCGAAGGGCGGTGGAGAGTTCGACGGGCAGGACCTGGTGCTCGCCATCGAGAACAACCTGTACTCACCGAGGCAGTGGCCCGACCTGGCGCGCGGCCTGGGCTCGCTGGTCCGGGAGCGAGACCCTTCGGGGCTGGTCGACTCGGCCGCGCCCGACGAGGACAACACGTCCGCCGCGTGGGCGGCCGTGAGCTGCGCCGACTATCCCGACCGGGGGGTCGGCGGCGACCCGGTGGCGTTCCAGCGGCAGATCGACGCGCTGCGGCCGCGGTTCCTGGCCGCCTCGAAGGTCTTCGGGCCCGGTGAACTCACCGAGATCGCCTTCTGCCAGGGCTGGCCGGCGCCCACCGACCCCACGGCCGCGATCCACCACGCCGACGCCCCGCCGATGCTGCTGGTCGGGGTGCGGGGCGACCCGGCGACCCCGTACGAGTGGACGGAGCAGACCGCGCGGGTGCTCGGGAACGCCGTCGTCATCGACTACAAGGGCTCGGGGCACACCGGGTTCACCCACTCCGACTGTGTCAACCAGTACGTGGAGCGCTTCCTGCTGGAGGGCAGGCTCCCGCACACGACCGCGGCGTGCCCCGCCGAGGCGGTCGACGCCGAGGGCCACGAGAGCGTCCGGCCGGCGGAGCGCTAGGGACCGGATCCAGGACCGGATCTAGGGCCGGGTCAGCTCGACCAGCTTGACGACCGTGTTCCAGTTGCGGGTGGTGACGTCGAGGCCCTTGACGACGGCGGGCTTGGCGAGGGCCTCGCCCAGTTTGGAGCGGCCGAGGCCGTCGGGGGCGTAGAGGTAGAGGACCCGGTCCCCGAGGCGGTACTCCTCGGGGAGGTACGAGGGCCCGTCGAGCGCGGCGAAGCGCTCCGGGCCGGGCTGCTCGGAGAAGAAGGTGGCGTGGAGCTGCCTGCCCTCCAGTTCGGCTGCCGGGAAGGGGCAGGCCTCGGCGACGGCGGCCAGGTGGGCCCCGTCGACGACCAGGCAGGGCACCCGGAAGCCGAAGTGGTCCTCGATGGCCGCCTCCAGTGCCCGGGCGAGGGCGGCCGGGTCCGTCTCCGCGCTGCTGAAGACGGCGTTGCCGCTCTGCAGGTACGTCTGCACGTCTGCGTGGCCGAGGCCCTCCAGCACGGTGCGCAGCTCCGCCATCGGGACCTTCTTGTTCCCGCCGACGTTGATGCCGCGCAGCAGCGCCGCGTACTTCTTCGTGCCCGTGCCGGCGCTCGTGCCCGTGCTCGCTCTCTTCGTCATGGCCGCACCCTAGACGGCTGCTACGACAGTGCGGCCTCGATGAGGTCGGCGGCCTGCCGGGTGCCGCCCTCGGAGGCCATGGCGGCGCGGACGGCTTCGGCGCGGACGGCGACCTCGGGGTCGGCGAGCAGTCCGAGGACGGCCTCGCGCAGGGTCGTGGCGTCGGCCTCCTCCATCGGGACGTGCCGGGCCACGCCGAGGCCGGCCAGCATGTCGGCGTTGCCGAACTGGTCGACGGCCTGGGGCACGGCGACCATCGGGGTCGCGGTGGCCAGGCCCTCCTGGCTGCCGCCGGCGCCCGCGTGGGTGATGAAGGCGTCGGCTTGGCGCAGGATGTCCAGCTGGGGAACCCAGCGGTGGACCTCGACGTTGGCGGGGATCTCCCCCAGTTCGGCCTCGTCGGTGAACTTGCCGATCTGTAGGACGAGGTGCCAGTCGGGCAGGTCCCCGAAGGCCTCGACGCAGGCGCGGTAGAAGGCGGGCTGCTTGGTGAAGGTGGAGCCGAGGGAGACGAGGAGGACCTTCTTCCCCTCGGCGGAGGCCGGCCGCTCCCAGGTTCCCTGGGTGGCGCTGCGGTCGCCCTGGCAGGCCCCGACGAAGGTGTAGACGGACTCGTCGACCCGGTCGGCGTGCGGCTGGAGGGCGCGCGGGATCAGGACGATGCTGCGGCGCGGACGGCCGACGAAGCGGTCCGAGTCCTCGTCGATGTCGTTCTCGTCGAGCCAGGCGCGGAAGCGGGCGTAGTAGGCCTTCCCGCGCTCGGAGGCGCGCAGTCCGGCCCACATCGGGGCGGCGACCTCCTCCTCGTAGCCGGTCCAGGCGACCAGGTTCGGGGAGAGCGAGATCTCGGGGACGCCCCAGCGGCGGGCGAGGACGCTCGCCGGGTAGGCGGTGATGTCGTGGATGACGAGGTCGGGTTCGTCGCCCTCGAAGGCGGCCGCGAGCTGCGGGAGCGCCTGGATGGCGTCGTTCAGGAAGGGTTCGACGTTGTCGATGAGCTCGGTGCCCCAGGCCTCTGGCTCGTCGTCGGTGGGCAGGGTGGACTTCCAGATCACCGGAGTGGCGCCGGTCTCCGCGACCTTCTCGGCGAAGGAGGCGGGGATGGCATAGCTGACGCGGTGGCCCCTGGCGACGAGTTCCCGGATCACTTCGATGCTCGGGTTCACGTGCCCGGGGGCAGCGATGGAGAACATGGCGATGTGTGCGGGTTTGGCTGAGGTCATGGACTCGACCTTAGCGAGACGATACGTCTCGTGCAAACCAAATCAGACCGCCCGGACCGTCCGGCCCCCCAAAACCGGCCCGTCGGCTGGTTCGCTGCTCCCACCAGGGGTTTCCCGGGCCGGGAATGCGAGACTGGGGAGCATTCACGGCCATCACGACGACCCGGCGAAGGACGAGGCGAACGCATGGACGAGGCGCGGGCCAGGGACGTACTGACGGAGGCGGGCCTGACGGGCGCGGGCTCCACCGGGCGGGCCGAACTGCTCGCCTTCGGCGAGAACGCCGTCTTCGCGCTCGGCGGCCTGGTGGTCAAGGTGGGCCGGGAGGCGGGGCTGCTGGAGCGGGCCGAGCGGGAGCTGGCGGTGGCCGGCTGGCTCGCCGAGGCCGGGATCCCCGCCGTCCGGGCGGCCGAACCGAAGCCCCGGCTGGTGGACGGACACCCGCTGACCCTGTGGCACCGCCTCCCGGAGGCCGTCCGCCCGGCGGGCCCGGAGGACCTCGCGGCGCTGCTTCGGCCGCTGCACGCGCTCCCCGCCCCCTCCTTCGGCCTGCCCGCGCGGGACCTGCTGGGCGGGGTCGAGCGCTGGCTCCGGCTGGCCGGCGCGGCCGTGGACCCGCAGGACGCGGCGTACCTGCGCGCCCGGCGCGACGCCTACGCCGGCGAGGTGGCCGCGCTCACCCCGCACCTGGCTCCCGGCCCCATCCACGGCGACGCCCTGCCCCGCAACGTCCACGTGGGCCCGGACGGGCCGGTCCTGGTGGACCTGGAGACCGTGTCGGCCGACCTGCGGGAGCACGACCTGGTGGTGATGGCCCTGTCCCGCGACCGGTACGGGCTGCCCCCGGCCGCCTACGAGTCCTTCACCGCCGCCTACGGATGGGACGTACGGCAGTGGGAGGGCTGCGCCCTCCTGCGCGGCGCCCGCGAGACCGCGAGCTGCGCCTGGGTGGCCCAGCACGCGCCCGCCAACCCGAAGGCCCTGGCCGAGTTCCGCCGCCGCGTGGCCTCGCTGCGCGAGGGGGACGCGGAAATGCGCTGGCACCCCTTCTGACCGGTGCCGTATCAATACAGCGTGCCCGACCGAACCACGCCCCGCGTCACCACGCCTCACCTCACCACGCCGCGCGTCACCACACCGCGCGTCACCACGCCGCGCCGCGCCACGCTGCACCTCACCGTCCACCGGGCCCGGCACGGTACGGGGACCGTCAAGGTCGTGCGCCCGGCCCGGCCGGTGGAGCGCGCCGAACTCCTCGACGACACCTGGTACCTGAACGCGTACGTCGACCAGGACGCCGCCGTGCTCATGGCGGGCCTGTGGACCCTGGCCGCCTCGTCACCGCGCTCGCTGATCCACCTGCCCCTGCGCGGCGCTCCCGCCCCTCGGGCGGGATCCCGGCGGCTGGACCTGGTCCTGCTGCACCACTCGCTCCAGCTGGCGCCCTCGCGCTGGAAGGAGCTGCGGGGGCGGCTCGGCCCGGGCCGCCCGCAGACGGTGGACGTGCTCCTGCCCGAACCCGGCGAGGTGGACCACGCGGCGATGCACCGCGCGGACAACCGCGACCGCTTCCACCAGAGCGTCCACGCCGAGACCCTCTTCATGACGGGCAGCGCCACGGTGCTCCGCCAGGGCGCGGAGGTCTTCCACGAGGTGGCCCGCCAAGGTCCCGGGCACACCGACACGCGCACCGGCTACCGCCACGCGCACTACTGCCGCAGCGTGGACTGCGACGCCCGCTTCCGGGACATCCACGTCGAGTACCTGCCCGAGGGGGACCCGCGGTAACGCGGCGGCCCATCGCGCCCTACGCTCCCGATCACGAGATCGACAGCCGAGCCGGCACCGTCGACGACCACGGGGAGCAGTGTGCCGCCTTTCGTCTACCGGATCACCAAGTACGACCCTGCCGATCGCGACGAGCGCGGCAGCTACACCGGCGCCGAGGACACGGCCAGCGACCACGGACCGGTCGAGGCCGCCTACCTCGAGGCGATCGCCGCCTTCGCCGCGGACACCGGCATCGGCGAGCTGGCCGTTCGCGAGCCGCAGATCGCCTGTTTCGTCCATTTCGGCCTGGAGCCGGCGATCGAGGGCCACGGCCTGGACGGGCTCTTCCCGCGCGACCTCAGCGGCTTCCACGACGGCGCGCCGGTGTCCCTCTCCGTCGGCCTGGAGCTGGTCCGGGCCATGCTCCGCGACCATGGCGTCTGGTGCCGTCTGGAGGTGGACGACGTGTTCGCCGTGCACGTCGGATGGGACCAGTACGTCTTCGTCGGCAGCGACCGGGCCTGTGAGGGCGCCGTCGCCCGCACCCGGGCCCTCGGGCTCTTCCCGGAACGACTGCGGGCCTCGCCCTACGACGCGGCCGAGGACTACGACGAGCCCGGCGTCCAGCGGCCCGCCGACGAGGACTTCTGGGCCCTCGTGCGCCGGTCCGTCGCTCTGCGGCAGGCGGTGGTACTGGAGGAGGGGTACGTCGGCAACGCCGCGCGCTGGCACCGCCTCACCGAGGGCACCCTGGACGCGGTGCGCGCCCGGCTCACTCCCCGTGCCCAGCTGACCGTCTGGCCGGACCTGTCGACCGATGTCGCAGCAGTCCTCGCCGCACTGCCGCAGGACGACACGGTGGAGTTCGTCTGGGAGGACGAGGACGGGGCGATCACCAGCACGATCGCCGACGACACCGAGTACGGGGAGCTGGCCGCCCATGTGACCGGTGCCCGCGCCGCTGCCGCGCTGTCCCTGTCCGTCGACGAACGCCACCCGCTGTTCACGGCCGTCCTCCCCGACAGCGACGGCGTCCTGCGCGCCCGGTGGCGGACCGAGCCGACGCCCAGCGACCTGAGCTGGGCGGCGGAGCGCGGGCCGGGCCCGGTCAGCGCCTGCGGGGGATGAGCGGCCAGGCCGGCTCGACCACCGCCGCCGGATCCGCGGTGCGCCGTAGATAGGCCTGCAACGAGACCGACTGCTCGGCCGCCGCGCGCACCTGGAGGTCATGCAGCTCCGGCAGGGGCATCACCCCGACGGGCCGGTGCCGCTCACCCATGCGTCGCACCACGCGGCCGGCGGCCACGGCATCCGCCCTCGCGTCGTGCGCGTCGTCGAGCGACACCCCGTAGTGGGCGCACAGCGCGGTCAGGGCCCGCTTGCCCTTGCGGTACTTGTCGACGTGCTTGTCGATCACCAGCGGATCGATGACGGGCGACGGTATGCCGCCCAGCCGCTCGCTGACCGACTCGACCCCGTGCCTGCGGCACTCGCGGTCCAGCAGGGACAGGTCGTAGCGGGCGTTCATCACCACCAGGGGCGTCCCGGAACGCAGCCCTTCGGCGACGGCTCCCGCGATCTCCTCGACAGCGGAAGCGGCCGGCGCCCCGTGCTCGCGCGCGTGCTCCGTCGAGATGCCGTGGATCGCCGACGCCTGCCCGGGTATCTCCACCCCGGGGTCGAGCAGCCAGGTCCGCTCCTGCGCGACGGCTCCGTCCGGATCCAGCCGCACGACCGCCGCCGTGACTATGCGGTCGGTCTCGACGTCCGTACCCGTGGTCTCCAGGTCGAACGCGATCAACGGCCTGCCGATCCAGCTCATCGCGGAGCCCCCGCTCCACCACGGCTGATCGGTGTCCCCAACTGCGCACCGGTCGTCCCCGGGCCGGACCCGACCAACGCTCCCCCGTACCACGCCTCCATGACGCGCCCCTCCCCCGTACTTTCCGGTCAACGCGTTTCAGCCTGCCACGAGGCACTGACAGTCGGCTGAGGCACCCCCCGGACACCCCCCGGACGGCCCCGCGGCCCGCCCGGGTCAGGACACCGGCCGGGAGTCCTCCCACACCGACTCGAACTCCTCCCGGTAGGTCTGGAACAGTCCGTGGTCGGCGTCCTTCGGCACCCCGTGCCCGCCCCCGCGCAGCACCAGGACCGGCGCCTCCATGCCCCGGGCCCGCCGCAGGTACGACTGGACCACCGCGATGCCCGAGGACTGCCCCTCCACCAGGTAGGCGGTGAAGCGCGGCGTCTCGTCGAAGACGTGGATGTCGAAGCGCGACGGGTCCTTCAGCCCCGCCCGCACCCTGCGCACGTGCAGGATGTTCATCTCCACCGAGCGGCTCAGCTCGCCCTTGCGAAGCCCCAGCTCCCGCTCGCGCCGCTTGACCGCGCTGCTCGCCGGGTTCAGGAACAGCAGCCGCACCCGGCAGCCCGCCTCCGACAGCCGGACGAGTCTTCGGCCCGAGAAGTTCTGGACCAGCAGGTTGAGGCCTATACCGATGGCGTCCAGCCGGCGCGCACCCCCGAACAGGTCCTCCGCCGGGAGCTGCCGCTGCAGGCGCACCCGGTCCGGGTGGACGGAGATGACGTCGGCGTACCGGTCCCCGACGAGGTCCTCGACGGCGTCGATCGGCAGCCGGTTCGCCGAGGGGCTGCCCGAGCCGGCGCCCAGCACCTCCAGCAGCCGCGCCGAGGCACGCTCCGCCTGCTCCAGCACCGGCCGCGACAGCGCCCGGTTGCGGGAGACCACATTGCGGGTGACCTCCAGCTCGTCGAGCGCCAGCTCGATCTCGCGCCGGTCGTCGAAGTACGGCTCGAAGCACGGCCAGTGCTGGACCATCAGCTCCCGCAGCTGCGGCAGCGTCAGGAAGCTCAGCACGTTGTCGTCGGCCGGGTCGAGGAGGTAGCCCTTGCGCCGGCTGACCTCGCGCACGGCCACCGCCCGCTGCACCCACTCCTGCCCGGCGGGCCCCGCGGCGGCGACCACCCAGTCGTCCCCGCCGTGCACGGGCTCGTAGACGGGCCGCAGCACCGCGCCCACCACCGACCGCAGCCGCTGCTCGATGAGGTTCAGCCAGATGTACGCACGGCCCGCGCGCTGGGCCCGCGTACGGACCTCGCTCCACGCGTCCGCGCCCCAGTCCAGCTCGGCCCCGGCCCGCGCCTCCCCCGCCGCCGGCGGGGCCAGCGACACCGCCGCCCCGGCCGCCGCCGCGCCCGGCACACCGCCCGACGCCCCGCCAGGGGCGTCCGCCGGGCCACCCTCGTGACCGCTGTCACCAGGGGGCAGCTCCAGACCTCCCGAGCTCACCCGTGCACCGCCTTCTGCGTCTGGACGCCCGTCTCCAGTGATCACGGAAGGGTACTCCGCGCACGCGGCCCGACGCAGCCCGAAGCGGCCCCATGTGACCCCACGCGCCGTGGTCCGGCCGTCCGTTGACCCATTATGTGATGCCCGGACAGTCCTCTGACCCGCATATCAGCTCTCCGGTTCACCCGTCGGCAGCATCCCAAGTCCACGCGTGCGGACCCTCTTTCGGGGAAGATCTGGCAGTGACGTGATCCACGCCGGATCGAGCCGGACCAGGACGGGAAGAGGAGTTGGCTATGCAGGTCTGGCCGGGACAGGCGTATCCGCTGGGCGCCACCTACGACGGCGCGGGCACCAATTTCGCGGTCTACTCCGAGGTCGCCCGGCGCATCGAGCTGTGCCTGCTGCACGACGACGGCTCGGAGACCGCCGTCGAGCTGCGCGAGACGGACGCCTTCGTACGGCACGCCTACCTGCCCGGGGTCATGCCCGGCCAGCGGTACGGATTCCGCGTGCACGGCCCGTACGAGCCCGAGCGCGGGCAGCGCTGCAACGCGGCGAAGCTGCTGCTGGACCCGTACGCCCGGGCCATCAGCGGGCGGGTGTCCTGGGGCGAGGAGGTCTACGGCTACCACTTCGGCCGGCCCGACTCGCGCAACGACCTGGACTCGGCCCCGCACACGATGAGCTCCGTCGTGGTCAACCCGTACTTCGACTGGGCGAACGACCGGCCGCCGCGCCACGAGTACCACCACACCGTGCTCTACGAGGCCCACGTCAAGGGTCTGACCATGCGCCACCCCGACCTCCCGGAGGAGCTGCGCGGCACCTACGGGGCGCTGGCGCACCCGGCGGTGATCGGGCACCTGACCAAGCTCGGGGTGACGGCGCTGGAGCTGATGCCCGTCCACCAGTACGTCAACGACCACCGCCTGGTGAACGACGGGCTGAGCAACTACTGGGGCTACAACACCATCGGCTTCTTCGCCCCGCACAACGGCTACGCCTCCGGCGACCGGGGCCAGCAGGTGCTGGAGTTCAAATCGGCGGTCCGGGCCCTGCACGAGGCCGGGATCGAGGTGATCCTGGACGTGGTCTACAACCACACCGCCGAGGGCAACCACCTGGGCCCGACCCTCTCCTTCCGGGGGCTCGACAACGCCTCGTACTACCGGCTCGGGGAGGACCCCCGGCACTACACGGACACCACCGGCACCGGGAACTCGTTGCTGATGCGCTCCCCGCACGTACTCCAGCTGATCATGGACTCGCTGCGGTACTGGGTGACCGAGATGCACGTGGACGGCTTCCGCTTCGACCTCGCGGCCACGCTGGCCCGGCAGTTCCACGAGGTCGACCGGCTGTCCTCGTTCTTCGACCTGGTGCAGCAGGACCCGGTGGTCAGCCAGGTGAAGCTGATCGCGGAGCCCTGGGACCTGGGCGAGGGCGGCTACCAGGTGGGCAACTTCCCGCCGCTGTGGACCGAATGGAACGGCAAGTACCGGGACACCGTACGGGACTTGTGGCGCGGGCAGCCGCGTACGCTCGCGGAGTTCGCGGGACGGCTGACCGGCTCCTCCGACCTCTACCAGGACGACGGCCGCCGGCCCCTGGCCTCCATCAACTTCACCACCTGCCACGACGGTTTCACCCTGCACGACCTGGTCTCCTACAACGAGAAGCACAACGAGGCCAACCGCGAGGGCAACCGCGACGGCGAGACCCACAACCGGTCGTGGAACTGCGGGGTCGAGGGCCCGACCGAGGACCCGGAGGTCCAGGAGCTGCGCGAGCGGCAGATGCGTAACCTCACCGCCACCCTGATGCTGTCGCAGGGCGTACCGATGCTCAGCCACGGCGACGAGTTCGCCCGCTCCCAGGAGGGCAACAACAACGCCTACTGCCAGGACAACGAACTGTCCTGGGTGACCTGGCCCGAGCCGGGCAAACCGCCGCCCGGCCTGCTGGAGTTCACCCGGCGCATGGTCTGGCTGCGCCGCGACCACCCGGTGTTCCGGCGGCGCCGGTTCTTCCACGGCCGGCCGGTGGAGGGCACGCACGACGAACTCTCCGACATCGCCTGGTTCACCCCGTACGGCGAGGAGATGCGGGCCCGGGACTGGCAGGCACAGCACGCCCGGGCGCTGACGGTGTTCCTCAACGGCGAGGCGATCTCCGAGCCCGGCTCGCGCGGGGAGCGGATCACCGACGACTCGTTCCTGCTGATGTTCAACGCGGGCGCCGACCCCCAGGACTTCACCGTCCCGGCCGGCCACGGCGCCCGGTGGCGGCTCGTCGTGGACACGGCGCGGGCGGAAGTGCCGCCACCCGGCACCGGTCCGCAGTACGCGGCCGGCGACCGGGTGGCGCTGACAGGACGGTGTCTGGTGGTGCTTCAGCGCCCGGCCTAAGCGGGTGCTTCAGCGCCCGGCTTAAGCGGGTGCTTCAGCGCCCGGCGTAGGCGGATCCGGCCCCGGCCCCTTCGGGCGAGGCGGTCTGCTGGGCCGGGATGAAGACCTTGGCCGCGGGCCGGGCGGAGGGCACCCGGGTGACGAGGGCGATGGTCAGGCACAGCGCGGCCGCTCCCACCGCCACCGCGAAGGCCCCGGCGGGCCCGTACGACTCGGCGAGCCGCCCGGAGACGGCCAGCGCGAGGGCCTGCCCGGCCACCAGCGAACTGGCGGCGAAGGCCATCGACTCGGCGAGCCGGGACGGCTCCACGACGCGCTCGGTGAGCGCGAACGCGGTGATCAAGTGCGGGGCGTAGGCGGCCCCGAGGACGGTGACGACCGCGTACAGCGGCCACAGGGTCTCGGTGAACAGCAGCGGCACCGAGAGCAGCAGCGCGGCGCCGGTGGCCACCCGCCAGCGCAGCCGCAGCCCGAAGCGGGCGGGCAGCGCGCCGAGCGCCAGACCCACCGCGGCGCTGACGACGCCCATGGCGGCGTACACGATGCCGGCCTGGCCCGGGACCCCCAACTGCGCGGTGAGCGAGGCGATTCCCGCCTGACAGGCGCCGAACATGGCGCCCTGGAGGGCGAGCGAGCCGCGGACGGCGTGGACCACGCGCGGGTGGCGGACCCTGACCCGCCCGCCGCGCGCCCGCGCGGGGGAGCCCGCGGTGACGGTGGCGGTCGGGTGCAGGGCGTACGCGGTGGCGAAGACGGCGACGAGGGCGGCCGCGCCGCCGAGGGCGACGGCCGGGTGCGCGACGAGCGCGGCGAGTCCGACGAGGGCCGGGCCGAAGACGAAGGACACCTCGTCCAGGGTGCCTTCGAGGGAGTGCACAGCGCCCACCACGCTCTCGTCGGCCTTCGCGCGGTGCGCGAGCGCGACGGAGCGGGTGCGGGCGAGCGGGCCGATCAGCGGTACGGAGGCCCCGGTGACGGCGCCGATGGCGGCGAGCGGGACGGTCGCGAGGCCGCCGAGGGCCCCGGCGACCAGCGCGGCGGTGGCGACGGCGTTGACGGCCGCGGCGGCGAGGACGACGGGCCGCTGCCCGTGCCGGTCGGCGAGCCGGCCGAGGACGGGCCCGAAGACCACCTGGCCGGCGGAGAGGGTGCCGCCGACGATTCCGGCCGTGGCGAGCGAGCCGCTGGTCTCGGCGACCAGCAGGACGCTCCCGAACTGGGACATCGCGACGGGCAGTCGGGCGAAGAACGAGAGGAGCGGGAGTAGGGGCCCGGTCAGGGCGATGACGTGTCGATAGGTACTGACGGTTCCAACCACTTGATCGAGACTAACGCGGCGCAGTCACCCGGATGCATTGGGTAATGGCACGGAATCGCGCGGGCTGGGTACGTACGTTCTCATGACCCTGCGGTATGCAAGCAGTCAATCGGGATCCGAAGTTCCTGCGGCCGTCACTCCGGCGTCGACCTACCGTCTCCAGCTGCGTCCGGAGTTCCCCTTCGCCGCGGCCGAGGCAGCCGTACCGTACCTCGCCTCCCTCGGCGTGTCACACCTGCACCTCTCCCCCGTCCTGGAGGCGGTGCCCGGCTCGGCGCACGGGTACGACGTCACCGACCACGCGCGGGTACGGGACGAGCTGGGCGGCGAAGGGGGTCTGCGCGCGCTGGCGGCGGCCGCGCGGACGCACGGGCTCGCGCTGGTGCTCGACATCGTGCCGAACCACATGGCGCTGCCGGCGCCGCTGCGGCTCAACCGGCCCCTGTGGGAGGTGCTGCGGGAGGGGCCGCACTCTCCGTATGCACGGTGGTTCGACATCGACTGGGAGGCGGGCGGCGGGCAGGTGCTGCTGCCGGTGCTCGCCGGGCCCGAGGAGCCCTGCGAGGTGGACGCCGGGGCGGACGTACTGCGTTACGGGGGGCTGGAGTTCCCCCTGCGCGCCGGTACGGCCGACCTGCCGACCGCGGAGCTGCTGGCCGCGCAGTGGTACCGGCCCGCCTGGTGGCGCGAGGCCCGCACGGCCCTCAACTACCGCCGGTTCTTCACCATTTCGGACCTGATCGGGGTAAGGGTGGAGGACCCCGCCGTCTTCGCCGCTACCCACGCCAAGGTGCTGGAGCTGGTACGCGACGGGGTGGTCGCGGGCCTGCGGATCGACCACGTCGACGGGCTCGCCGACCCCGAGGGGTACCTGCGGCGGCTGCGGACGGAGGCCGGCCCCGGCTGCTGGGTGGTCGTCGAGAAGATCCTGGCCCGCCACGAGCGGCTGCCGCCCTCGTGGCCGGTCGCCGGCACCACCGGGTACGACGCCCTGCACCGGGTGGACGGGCTGTTCACCGACCCGGCGGGAGCGGCGCAACTGGCCCGCGCGTACGGGGAGTCCACCGGCCTGCCCTCCTGGGAGGAGACGGCCTCGGCCGCCGCACGGGAGGTGCTGACCGTCGACCTGGCCGCCGAGCTGGCGACCCTCGAGCGGTGGGCCGGCCCGGAACTGGCCACGGGAGTACGGGAGTTGCTCATCGCCTCCCCGGTGTACCGGACCTACCCCGGCGGACCGGGACCGTCGGCGCCGACCCTGGAGCGCGCCGCCGCGCGCGCGGGGACGGACGCGGTGGAAGGCGTACGGGACCTCCTGCTGCGGGATCCCGCCTTCGCGGCGCGCTTCGCCCAGACCTCGGCGGCCCTGCGCGCCAAGTCCCTCGAGGACCGCGCCTTCTACCGCTGGGCCCCGCTGCTGTCGGCCACCGAGGTCGGCGGGGAACCGGGGACCCCGGCGGTGTCGGTCGCGGAGTTCCACGCGTACTGCGCGCAGCGCGAACGGGACTGGCCCGCCTCCGGGACGGTGCTGTCCACGCACGACACGAAGCGCAGCGCCGACGTACGGGCGCGGATCGCGGTGCTGTCGCAGGCCCCGGAGGCGATGGGGGTGCCGGGCGGGCCCGATCCGCAGCTGGCCTGGGTGGCCCGGCAGAGCGCGCTCGGGCTGGGCGAGGCACCCGAGCGGGCCCCCCGGCTGGCCGCGGCCCTGCTCAAGGCCGCGCGGGAGGCGGGCCTGCACACCTCCTGGACCGACCCCGACGAGCGGTACGAGGCGGGCATCGCGGATCTGGTGCCCCCGGAGGCGGTGGGGTTGCCGCCGGAACTGGCGCAGGCAGCCCGGGCGAACCTGCTGGGGATGACCCTGCTGCACCTGACGATGCCGGGGGTGCCGGAGGTCTACCAGGGCTCCGAGTACGAGTACCGGGCGCTGGTCGACCCGGACAACCGCCGCCCCGCCGAATTCCCCCGCCGGGCGCTGGCCGCCCTGGACGCGGGCGCCGCCCCGCGGGGCCTCGCGCAGGAGAAGCTCGCACTGACGGCGACCCTGCTGCGGCTGCGCCGCGACCGGCCCGAGCTGTTCACCGGCTACGCCCCCCTGCCGGCCCGGGGCCCGGCGGCCGACCACTGCGTGGCCTCCGCCCGCCCGTCCGGCCTCGTCACGGTGGCCACGCGCCTCTCGCACCGCCTCACCACCGCAGGCGGCTGGCGCGACACCACCCTCCCCCTCCCCCCGGGCCGCTGGCACCCCGCGTACGGACCCCCGCGCGGCACCCCGTACGAGGGCCGGCTCCCCCTGTCGCAGCTACTGACCGACCACCCGGCGGTAGCCCTGGTCCGGGAGGAGTAGCGGCTCACGGCGCGGGCCCGCTATCTCCCCCTCGAGGGGGAGATGGCCGGTCGGTGGCTGCCCACCCGCCCCCTTGCCTGCGGGTCCGGGGAGCGGGGGTGCGGGGTTCCGGTCGGGCGGTCTCGGGGAGGGTATGGGGGTTTCCCGTCAGTCTCATCGTCCTTCCGTGTCGGGCCGGCCTGTCAAGGGCGCTCACTGCGTTCGCGTCGCTTCGCGATGGCCTTCGGCCACCCTTGACAGACCGTCCCGCCCCGGAAAAACGAAGACTGCCGGGAAACCCCCAAAAGAACGGCACGGTCCATGGTTGAAGGGACGGCCCTGTCAGCGATGAGGCGAGGGGCCGGGGGCCGCATGCCCGCACGAAACAGCGACCACCACACTGCGCGGAGCACCCACACGCATCAGATCGCTACGCGCTCCTCATATCTCGGCGTCCGACCGCCGTCCCTGGCTGGTACCGCCTCAACCCGTACCTGATGGGCAGTCCATTCCTGTATCTCCACCAGGTGTGCCGCCTGAAGGCCGACGTAGGGGTTCGGCTGGACAAGCAGCGTGGGATGGCCGCGGGCGGTCCGTTCGGCAGCCCAGGCGTGGTCAAGGTCGGTGAAGTCGTCGTCGATCCAGGCGACCGCTGACCCGCCAAGCCACGGTTCGACGTGATC
This sequence comes from Streptomyces sp. NBC_00091, assembly GCF_026343185.1. Taxonomy (GTDB): domain Bacteria; phylum Actinomycetota; class Actinomycetes; order Streptomycetales; family Streptomycetaceae; genus Streptomyces. The sequence goes on from NZ_JAPEMA010000001.1 coordinate 360,790, forward strand.
GCGCTTCCATAGGTAGCCGTTGGGGTGACTGGTGGTGATCTGGGGGTAGGGGAGGTCGAGGTACGGGAACTCCGGCAGTCCGAGGAGCGGCGCGACGATGGTGGTGGCGTCCTTCCGCCAGCTGGTGCACCACACAGGGGCGACGGGGCCGTCGGTCAGGAAGCCGGCGAGCAACGGGCCGTGGGCGGGATTGAGCCAGATGGGCACCGGGGCGTCGGGGTTGCGGCCCGCCGGTAGGACGGTGTGGCGGACGTGCGTGGGTGGGGTGCTGCCGTCGGCCGCCGGGAACGGTATGAGGACGCCGTCGACGTCCAGGAGGAGGTGGGGCAGGGGCATCGTTGCCTCCATCGGTCAGCGTTTGCGGGCGGTGATCAGGAGGGTGGTGGGCCACGGATCGAGGGGCGGGTGCCGTAGCTCGGTGGCTGAGGTGATCCGCAGGCCGGTGCGGGAGAGGTGAGTGGCCCAGCGGTGGGCGTCGAACTCCCAGCGGGCGATGGGCAGCCGGGTGCGGTCGGGCATGGTGACGTAGTCCTCACGGGGACGGTCGTCCGTGGATGGATGTCTTCCGGCCCGTGCCGGGTGGGGTACGGAGAAGGCCAGTACGCCGCCGGGCACGAGGTGGCGGGAGATTGCGGCGAGCAGAAGCTCCGGAGCGACCAGGCCGACGGCGCCGAATACCGAGTAGACCGCGTCGAAGGTCTGGCCGGTGGCCTGGAGGTGGTGCAGCGCATGGCCGGCGGAGAAGGTGGCGCCCTTGATGTGGCCGTAGTGCGACCGCGCTCGCCGTACCTGGAGGCCCACCAGGTCGACGCCGGTGACGCGGGCCTGGTGGTGTTGGGCGAGGTGGGCGACGTTGTGGCCGGGACCGCAGCCCAGCTCCAGGAAGCGCTTGCCGCGCAGGTCCCGGCCGAGGATCTCCGAGCCGGGGCCCAGACCGGGGTGGGTGCTCCACTCCATCCGTGTCGGAGGAGTGAGGGCGTGGGCCGGGGCGGTGGTCAGGCGCTGGGCGGCGTGGGCGTACCAGGGGGAGACCTGGGCGAGCACCTAGACCTCCAGGAGTTGGACCACGTCGTTCAGGTGGCGGCGGACGACCGGGATGTACGCGAAATCCCTCGTCGGGTCGTTGATCCAGCGGATCGCCTGCTCCATGAACCATTCGACGGCCCACATGCGGTGCCAGCCAAGGGCCCACGCCTCGGCGGTCAGGCCACCCCGGGCGGCGAGGGCGTCCTCGTGGCCGCCTGCGGTGACGTACTGCTCCAGGAACACCCTCAGCCGGATGGGACTGGGTGCGTGGGTGGTGCCGTGGTACGAGGCGAGGTCGATCAGGCCGGGTCCGGTGAAAGACCGGGCGAAGTCGAGGAGGTGCCAGCCGTTCTCCCCGATGTGGATGCTCGTGGGGTGGAACTCCGAGTGCACCCAGCCGAACGGGTCGAGCGTCGCCCCCTGGACGCGGGCCTCGGCCGCGGCCGAGATCTTCCCCAGAGCGGTCTCGATGTCGTCGCAGTCCGTCCACCGGTCGGCCTTCCGCAGCCGCTGGAGGTGATCGAGGGCTCGGCCGGGCAGGGCCGCGAGGCCCGCGCCGTCGAGGAGGGGCAGGCCGCCGGCCGGGCGGGCGGCGTGGAGCATCATGGCGGCGGCGACGCCGTCGAGGTCGTCGGCGTCCCGTACCGGGGCGCCGAGGTCGTCCATGAGCATGCCGAGCCACTTGTCCTGCACGGCGGTGGCGTGGAGTGCGGGGACCGGGAGCCCGCGCTGGTGGGCGATCCGCAGGGCCTGGGCCTCGCGGTCGAAGGGCTCCTTGGCGTACTTGAAGACGGCCGTTGTGCCGTCGGGGAAAGTGACGCGTTCGACTCCGGACATGCCCCAGACGCGGATCTCGGCGCGTTCGGGGAGGGGCTTGCCGACGAGAGTGCACAGGTCGTCCAGCAGGGTGGCGGTGAGGCTCTGGTCCATGGCGGTCTCCAGGGGCTGGTGGGCTCCGGGGCGGGCGAGCGGGTCGGCCCGCCCCGGAGCCGTACGGGGGTTGGGCGTTACTCAGCCGCGGTCACACGGTGGGCGTAGACCTGCTCGATCCAGCCCGCCTTGAACTCGGCCAGGTCGTCACGGAAGTTCGCCATCGAGGCACCGTAGGGCGCGACGACCCCGCCGGACTGGTCCGGCACGGACTGGCAGCCGTGCACGAGCCGGCCGCCGAGGGCGGCGTGGGCCTTGATGGACTCGATCCGGCGGTGCTCGTTGAACCAGCCGCCGTGGTAGACCTCGTCGAGCATCCCGCCCGTCTCGTCGTCCAGGTCGAAGACGACGGAGGTGGCGGCGGGGAAGAACCAGCACGGGCCGACGTTGGAGATGTGGCCGTCCAGCTCGACCTTGTTGAGGGCCATCAGCGTGGCCGCCTCGCGCAGCATGCGCAGGTGGTCGGCGGTGATCTTCGGGAGGCCGAGGCCGGCCAGGTGCTCCTCGCGGAAGAGGTACGAGTAGACCCCGTACGCCGTCGCCAGCACGCGGGCAGCATCCGACGTGGACTCGCCCTGCTTCTTGATGAAGTCGAGCGCGAGCTGCTCGACCGCGCTCTCGGTGGTCTCGTGCACGTCGAGGAGCTGGGCCTTGACCAGCTCCCAGTCGGCGACGAGCCAGGTGTTGGACTCGAAGCGGAAGAAGTACTCGGCCGGGTCGATGGTGATGCGCCGGCCGTCGACCTGGATGCCGGGCAGTCGGCTCCAGCGCGGGTCGAAGGCGTCGGGCAGCTCGACCGTGATGGTCGCGGTGTCGATGGTGGTCACCGTTTCTCCGTCTCTGATCGTCCGGGCCGGGGCATAGGAATGCCCGAGCCCGGTAGGGCGTACGGAACTTGGGGCCGCCCGGCCCGAGAGTGGGGCGGCTGTCGATAAGTGAACCGCCCGCTACGCAGAGTGGGTACGGTGTGACCGAGGTCAAGCGGTATACGCGGTTTACAGCTCCGGAGCGGAGGAGATCGTGCCAGCGCCGAACACCCCCAACTCCCGCCTGCGCGACACGATCAACGCCGCCGGGTGCACGTACGAGGCACTCGCCAAGGACGTGCGCCGCATCGCCGCCGAGAACGGCGAGCTGCTCCAGACCAACAAGTCGGCGATCTCCCACTGGGCGAACGGCACCCGCGCGCCGTCTGGCCGGACAGGCCCGTACCTCGCTGAAGCCCTCTCCCGTCGGCTGGGTCGCGTCGTCACCCAGACCGAGATCGGCCTCCACTCACCCGACGCGGAGCCGCTACCGGACACCGACCCCGTCACCACGGTCACGGACCTCGGCCGGGCGGACGTCGAACGCCGCCGCTTCCTCGCCATCGCAGCCTTCACCACGGCCGGCGTGGCCATGCCGCTCCTGCACGACCACGAAGCCACCTCCCGCATGCTCCGCGCCCGCACCGCCCGCACCCTCGTCGGCAGCGACGACATCGACGTCGTACGGCAGATCACCGCGGCCTTCAGCACCGCCGACGAACGCCTCGGCGGCGGCCACGGCCTGACCACCGTCACCGCCTACCTCGCCGACACCGCAGCCCCCATGCTCCGCGGACGGTTCCCCTCAGAACCCTTACGCCGGGCCGCCTTCGGCGCCGTCGCCGAACTCGCCTACCTCGCAGGTTGGAAACACCACGACCTCGGCCACGAAGGCGCCGCCCAGCGCTACTACCAGGTCGGCTACCAGCTCGCCTGCGAAGCCGACCCCCACGGCCACGCCGCCTGGATGATGCGCGCCCTCGCCCACCAGGCCCTGAGCCTCAAGCAGCCCCACCACTGCGTCGACCTCGTCGAAGGCGCCCTCACCCGCGGCCTCGGCCACGTCGACGGCCAGACCGAAGCTCTCCTCCACATCACCCACGCCCGCGCCTACGCAGCCGTCGGCGAGAACCCCTCGGCCGCACGTGCCCTCCTCGCCGTCGAAGACGCCCTCCTGCGCGAGGACGGGCCCCAGCCCAGCTTCTCCCGCGTCAGCGGCCCAGCAGCCGGGACCGTTGCCAGCCACACCGCCCGCACGCTCACCGACCTCGCCGATCACATCGGCACCGAACAACAACACCGCGACGCCCTCACCCGCTGGGACCCGGAGAAGTACAAGCGCGTCCACGCCCTCACCCACGCCGACCTCGGAGACAGCCTCGCCGCCCAGGCCCGAGCCGACGAAGCGGTCGCCGCCTGGGCCCAGGCCCTCGCCCTCATGGAGGGCATGACATCCGACCGCACCCGCAAGGCGATCTCCTCGATCCGCTCCACCCTCGCGGTCTACCAGCGCCGCCGCGTCCCCGGCGCCGCCGATCTCGCCCGTCGCGCCCGCGAGGCCCTCGCCTAACATGCCCAACAACCCACCCGACGAAGGGAACCCCGTGGCTCAGCAGACCGACGACCGCTCCCAAGCCCTCAAGCCGGCGCTCGAATCGATGACCCTGCTGGTCGCGGCCGTCATCGTCCACGACAAGACCACCAACCGCGTCGTCCTCCTCCAGCGCAGCGAGAACGCCAAGTTCGCTCAGGGCATGTGGGACCTCCCCGTCGGCAAGAGCGAGCCAGGCGAACCCATCACGGAGACCGCAGTCCGCGAGCTGCACGAGGAGACCGGCCTCACGGTAAAACCCGAGTCTCTCAAGGTCGCCCACATCATCCACGGCGCCTGGGGCGTCGAGGCCCCCAACGGCTTCCTCACGGTCGTCTTCGCCGCCCACGAATGGACCGGCGAACCCGAGAACCGCGAACCCCGCAAGCATTCCCAGGTGCGCTGGGTCGATGCCCAAGCCGTCCCTGAAGCCTTTGTCGACACGACCGCCAGCGCCCTGCGCCACTACTTGAGCAGCGGCTCCCAGGTTTCCCTGGACGGTTGGTCGACAGCATGAACAAGGCTGTTCCGCCTCAGAAGTCGTCCGCTTTCCGAAATGGTTGGGTTTCGGCTGATTGGGCGTGAACTCCCGCCCTTGGCAGGAGAGTTCCAGCGTGCATGCGGACAACAACAGAACCTCCCCTGCGCTCAGCCAACTCGCACTACTGAGCTACCAGGAGGTCCCGTCTTGATGCGTCGGGCCCGCTGCGATCACCCGATCAGGAACCCGCGTTCAGACTGACAGCTCGGTAAACGGGTGGCTCTTCAGACGCCGGTAGAGAGTGCTACGTGGCGCCAGTCGTCAAGTTCACGTCGCACCCGGTCCAGCTTCGCCTCGACACGCTCGATCGCATCCGCGCCCAACTGCAGGCGCAGCGGCGGCTCGGCAACCTCGGTGATGTCGACGATGGCCTTCGCTGCCTTCACCGGATCTCCTGGCTGGCGGCCGTCGTAGTTGGCCAGTGCCTCGCGCACCGGCCCCGCGCCGGCGACGTAGTCCACGATGGAGGCCGGTTCGACCCGCATGCTCGAGCTGTTGAGGAAGTCCGTGCGAAAGCCGCCCGGCTCCACGATCGTGACACGTACGCCCAGCGGGGCCAGCTCGCCGTGCAGCGCCTCGGAGATGCCCTCGAGGGCGAACTTCGACGCCCCGTACAAGCCCGCCGCCGGCGCCGTGGCGAAGCCACCCACGGAGCCGATGTTCAGGACATGTCCGGATCGCTGGGCGCGCAACGTCGGCAGGGTCGCCCGCAATGTGTTGAGTACGCCGAACACGTTGACGTCGAATAGAGCGCGGGCGGCTCTGTCGGACGTTTCCTCGATCGCGCCCACGAGGCCGTAGCCGGCGTTGTTGACCACGACGTCGATCCGTCCGAACTCCGCCAGGCCGGCCTCCGCCGCGGCCGTCAACTGCCCGGGTTCGGTCACGTCCGCGTTCACCGCCAGCAAGCCGTCCGTCTTCCCCGGGTACGCCTGGCGCACCGCCGCCCCGTCCCGCGCTGTCGCGATCACGCTATGCCCGCGATCCAGCGCCTCGCGGGTGATTTCCGCGCCGAGCCCACGCGATGCACCGGTGACAAACCAAACGCTCATGTTCTCCCCTTGTTCCGATCACCTGACCGGCCGACTTGCTGACGGCTCGACGCTAGAAGCTAGAGTCGGGTCTAGATCAAGAGCTGCGTTACGGAGCGGTCATGGACCTGAGCATCGGTGAAGTAGCGGAGCGCAGCGGGCTCAACATTCACGCGCTGCGGTTCTACGAGCGGGAGGGCCTGTTCGCCAACCCGGTGCGCCGCCTGTCCAACGGCCGTCGGATCTATCACGAGGAAGATCTGGAGTGGCTGGCGATCTGCACGAAGCTGCGCTCCTCCGGCATGTCACTGGCGACGATCCGGCAGTACATCGAGCTGGCCCGCCAAGGCCCGGGCAACGAACACGAGCGACTTGAGTTGCTGCGCCGGCACGAAAACCACGTGGAGGCCCAGATCCAGGAACTGCGCGAGACCTTGAATGTGATGCGCCACAAGGTGCGGATCTACGAAGATCACCTCGCACGCGGCGAGGCCGACCAGCTCTGGAATCCGTCGCACGCGGAGACCACACAAGCCTGAGAGATGAGGAGCGCGTAGCGATCTGTCGCGCCGGGCTGCTCCGCGCAGTGTTCTGGGTGCTGTTTCGTGCGGGGTGGGCCGCTGCTGGCGCGAGGTCGGGATCTTGAGGGCCCGGATGCCCGGCGTGGCATGGCCCGGCCCCTCGCCTCATCGCTGACACGGCCGTCCCTTCAACCATGGACCGTGCCGTTCTTTTGGGGGTTTCCCGGCAGTCTTCGTTTTTCCGGGGCGGGAAGGTCTGTCAAGGGTGGCCGAAGGCCATCGCGAAGCGACGCGACGAAGGAGCGCCCTTGACAGGCCGGCACGACACGGAAGGACGATGAGACTGACGGGAAACCCCCATACCCTCCCTGATCCGGCCCGGGCGGGTCGCGCCTACGGCAGCGCCGGCGCTATCGGGCGGTCAGTGCCAGGTCTGGTAGGGGCTCTTCTGGGTGTGGGTGCCGCACGGGAAGGTGCGCAGGTGGGACTGGGGGCTGTCGTCCAGGCACAGGCCGGTTGCCTGGTTGCGGAACTCGACGGCGCCGTCCGGGTAGCGGTGGACGGTCCAGCTCTCGTCCTTGGCCTTGTCGCAGGGCTGGGCCGAGGCGGTGCCCCGGGGGTGGTCGGTGAGGCAGAGGCCGGTCTTGAGGTTCCTCAGCTCGCGGGTGCCGTCGGCCCACTGGTGGACGTTCCACTTCTGGTGGTCGTTGCCCAGGCAGGAGTACGTGCGGACGCCCGCGTCGCTGTCGTCCAGGCAGGCGGACGTCGCGGCGTTGCGGAAGGTCTGGACGCTGTCGGCCGCGGCGTCGGCGGTGACGGTGGCGGTGACGGTGGTCGCCAGGGTGGCGGCGAGCAGGATGCCTGCCAGGGCGGTCGTGCGGTTGTTCATGTCGCTCCTCGGGTGGGAAGGGGGGATCAGCCGGTGATGTTGACGGGGCGGTAGGCGTGGTAGCCGTCGCGGCCGTTCACGCCGTAGGAGTGCTGCTTCCACCGCGTTCCGACGCCGCCGGCCTGCTCGTAGGACTTGTAGACGGTGTGCGCGCCGTCGGCCCAGCCGTCGAAGATGACGACGTGGCGGTAGTCGGCGCTGTTGCTGTCGGCCTTGATGACCAGGTCGCCGGGGGCGAGGTCCTTCATCGCGATCCGGCGGGTGAAGCCGTCGTTCTTGAGGGCGACGGTGTTGGGTCCGGGGGTGCGCAGGCCCAGGGCCATGGAGACGTACCCGGAGCAGTCCTGCCGGTAGCCGTCCTTCCAGTACTTGGTCTGGCTGTACGGCACGGGGCGGCCCTTGTTGGCGGTCAGCCAGGTCTTGGCCCGCTCGAGGACCTGCGCCCGGCTGATCCGGGGAGCCGCCTCGACGGCTGCGGCGGAGGAGGCGGACGAGGCGGACGGTGCGGACGCGGGCGCCGACGGGGCGGTCAGAGCGACGGAACCCAGGCAGAGGACGGTGGTCAACGCCGCCATGGCCCAGCGACGGGTGATGTTCTCGGACATGGTCGTTCTCCGGTTTCTCGTGGGGAAATTGCGCCGGTCCGCCCGCTGCCGATGAGGGCTGCGGGGCCGGCTGACCGAGAGTGTGGGGCGGCCCGCCGGGGCCTCGCAACGATGTCCCGTTTGCTTCACCGAATCCGGGATCCCTATCGTTCTGACCTGCTGGGACATGACCATCCCGGGACCCGGAGGGGACGAACATGACGGGTGTCGACGGGCAGCAGGGCAGCCCGGGCCAACAACTGGGAAGCGCGCTCAAGGCGCTGCAGCAGCGCTCCGGCCGCACCCTGCGGTCGCTGGAGTCCGAGGTTCTGATCAGCGACTCCTCGCTGTCCCGCTACTTGCGCGGTAGCACGGTCCCGCCCTGGGCCACCGTCCGGGACCTGTGCCGGGCCCTGGGCGCGGATCCCGCGGACTACCGGGTCCTGTGGGAAGCGGCCGACCGCAGCCAGCCCAAGCCCCCGCCGGCCCCCACCGACTCCCCGGACTCCCCGGACTCCCCGTGGCGCAGCCGCTGGACCTGGGCGGCCGGCGGCGCCGTCGCCGGGCTGCTCCTCGGCGCGGCGCTCACCTGGTTCCTCCTGCCGGCGGCCGCGCCCGCGCGGACCCCCTCGGCCACGAAGGCCGGAGCACCCGCGCCGCCGCACGACGTGGTCCGTATCTTCGTCAACCGGGCCACGGGGAGCTGCCTGGACCACAGCCTCGACCAGGGACTGCGCTCCTTCCCGCCCAACGGCATGAGCTACCAGCGATGGACCGTCCACCCCTCCCCCGACGGCACCAGCGAACTCAGGAACCACGCCACCGGAGCCTGCCTGGAGGGCGGCGGTTCCGAGCTCCGCGCCCGGTCATGCGACGCGTCCCCCTCCCAGAAGTGGACCCTCACGACCTGGCCCGACGCATCGGTCCAGATCAAGAGCCGGACCACCGACACCTGCCTGGACGACAGCACCGCCGGTCTGCGCGCCCTGCCCTGCGACCGGTCGGACCACCAGAAGTGGGGCTGACGGTGCCCGCGCCGGCCCCGGAGGGGCGCAGACAGACATTCGACCCCCGGGGAGCAGTAGGCAGCCGGTGCTGCGGGCATGGCATCAGTTGTGACCCTCCTCCGTGACATGCGCTACCCCACCCCGCACGAACTCGCCCTGGCCGGACGGGCGCTGGCGGACGAGCACCCCGGCCGGGTGCGGATGCGGCAGGCCGGTGTCTCCCGGGGCGGGAGGCCGCTGTGGCTGCTCTCCGTCGACGGGCAGCGCGGCGGGCCGCGGGAGGTGCTCGTCGTCGCCGGGGCCCATGCCAACGAGCCCGTCGGCGGGGCGACGGCGCTGGACCTCGCGCGGCGGGTGATCCGGGCCGGGGGCGGCGGGGCGGGCTGGCACTTCCTGCTCTGCGCCGATCCGGACGGCGCCGACCTGCACCGCACGCCCCGCCCGTACTCGCTGCTGGAGTACCACCGCAACTTCTACCGTCCGCCCGGGCCCGAACAGCCCGAGTGGGCGCCCTCCTTACTCCCCCCGGACCGGCTGCCGCCCGAGACCCGGGCGCTGAGCGCGCTCCTCGCCGAGCTGCGGCCGGTCCTCCAGGTCTCCCTGCACGGAACGGATCTCGGCGGGTCCTGGGTCCAGCTCACCCGGGACGTCCCCGGGCTCGCCGAGCCCTTCGGGAAGTCGGCGGCCGAGCTGCGGATCCCGGTGGAGACCGGGGCCTCCGACGCGGCCGGCTGGACCTCTCCCGGGCCCGGGATCTTCGTGATGCCGCAGGCGGGCAGCGAGGAGACCCGGCTCAGCACCTGGTGCCACGGCGGGACCACCGCGATCGTCGAAGTACCCATGTGGGCCTCCGACCTGGTGGACGATCCGGCCCCGCATCCGGACCCCCGGGGCGCCCTGCGCATGCTGGCGGGAAGGCTGACCGGGGACGCGGCCCGGGTGGCCGGGCTGCGGGAGGGGGTACGGGGCGCGGAGCCGGGGGCCGCCGCGCTGCTGCGGGCGGTGGACTGGACGCTCGGGCTGATCCCGCAGGTCGCCGCCGAGTGGACGGCTCCCGGGGTGCCCGCGGAGGCCACCACGGCCTCCCTCGGCAGCCTCGACGCCTTCGGGCGGCGGCTGTCGCTGCGCGCCGCCGCGATGCTGCTGCGGGTGCTGCGGGCGCAGGGGCATCCGGGGGCTCCCGGGCTGGACCGTCTGGTGACGGGGTGGTGCGAGGAGTTCTCGGCCCGCTTCCGGGCCCGCTGGGTGCCGGTGGCCACGCAGGTGGAGCACCAGTCCCGGACGGTCCTGGCCGCGTACGACTGTCTCTAGGCCTTCTCTAACCCAGCGTCTTGCGGCCATCGACCCGACCGGCCGGACCGACCGGCCAGGCGTAGCGGCGCTTGGGGCGGGCCGTGGCGCCGAGGCGGTCGTAGAAGCGGATGGCGCCCTCGTTCCAGTCCGGGGTCTGCCACTCGACGTGCTCGAGGCCGCGGTCCCGGGCCAGCTCGGCCACGCCGGCCATCAGCGCGGCTCCGAGGCCGTGGCCCCGGGCGTCCTCGGCGAGGTAGAGGCAGTCCATGTGGAGGTAGGGGCGGGCGTCCCAGAACGCGAACTCCTCCGAGCAGGCGGCGTATCCCGCGACGGTGCCGTCGGGGGTCTCGGCGAGGAGCACCCAGACCCGGGCGTCCTCGGCGAACAGCCGGGGGCCGAGGCGGTCGCCGAGACCGGCCGGCCGGGGGGCCGCCCTCTCGTACGCGACGTGCTCATGGATGAGCTCGGTGAGGCGCGGGAGGTCTTCGGGGCGTGCGGGGCGCACCAGGCCGGTGGTGTGGTTCATGGATCGCCATACTGCCCCAGCCCGCCCACGCCTACTCGATCCACCCCTGCTCGATCCGCGCCTACCCGATCCGCACCTGCCCGATCAGCTCTCCGAGAGCCGGAAGCTCATCTGCCCGAACCCGACCTGGTCCCCGGGCCGGACCACGGCTGCGCCGGTGACCCGTCGGCCGTTGACGGTGGTGCCGTTGGTCGAGCCGAGGTCCCTGAGCAGCCACATCCCGTCCCGCATGCTCAGCTCGGCGTGCGCCCGCGAGACGGTGTCGTGGCTGAGCCGCAGCCCGTTGCCGGGGTCGCGGCCTATCCGCAGCGGACCCGCGGCCGGGTGCGGGAACAGCAGCTTGGGCAGCCGTTCCGCCTGCCAGGCCCGGCGCACCCCGGCCGACACGGCCGAGGCCCGGCCGACCCAGCCGAACAGCCGACTCGTCCAGGGGGTTTCGGGGCCCTCGCGGGACTGGAGGTCGGCCAGCAGGACGGCGAGGTCCTCGGAGCGGCGGGCGACCAGCGCGAGTTCCATGCGGCGCAGGAAGGTGTCATGCGACAGCTTTCCGAGGGCCGCACCCTCCCTGAGCTGGCCCAGCGCCCGGTCGCGCTCCGCGTCGGAGAGCCGCGGGGCGGGGTAGGCGGGGAACTCGAAACTCGACGTCACAGGGTGATTGTCGGCCCGTCGGGTGCGGAGTGTCCAGAACTCCCCCGGCAGGCCCGGAATGATGGGCACGATACGCATGCTGGACACCGCCGGAGACGAGGGGACCGTCCGTGCAGTTCGAGGTGTGGGCACCGCTGACAGGTCGGGTCGCCATGCGACTGAACGACACCACCTATGACATGACCCCCGACCCGGATCCGGGCCGCTCCGGCTGGTGGGTCGCCGAGGCCCCGGCGGCCGACGGCGACCGGTACGGGTTCCGGCTCGGCGACGATCCGGTGGTCCGGCCCGATCCGCGCGGGCGGCGGCTGCCGGACGGTACGGAGGGCCTCTCGGCGGTGGTCGACTTCGCCCCGCTCGCGCCGCGGGTGCCGCCGCCGCGGGTCCCGCTCCAGGACGCGGTCCTGTACGAGCTGCACATCGGCACCTTCACCCCCGAGGGCACCTTCGAGGCGGCCGCCGCCCGCCTGGGGTACCTCGCCGGCCTCGGCGTCACGCACGTGGAGCTGATGCCCGTGTGCCCGTTCCCGGGCCGGCACGGCTGGGGGTACGACGGGGTCGCGCCCTGGGCGGTGCACGAGCCGTACGGGGGCCCGGCGGGGCTGGCCGCCTTCGTGGAGGCCGCGCACGCGGCGGGGCTGGGGGTGGTGCTGGACGTGGTCCTCAACCACCTGGGCCCCTCCGGGAACCACCTCCCGGCCTTCGGCCCGTACTTCACCGACACCCACCACACGCCCTGGGGCGCGGCGGTGAACCTGGACGCGCCCGGTTCCGACGAGGTCCGCTCGTACCTGATCGGGAGCGCGCTGGCCTGGCTGCGGGACTACCGGGTCGACGGGCTGCGGCTGGACGCGGTGCACGCGCTGGCCGACGGGCGGGCGCTGTCCTTCCTGGAGGAGCTGGCGGCGGCCGTGGACGACCTGGCGGCGGAGACCGTCCGGCCGCTGTTCCTGATCGCCGAGTCCGACCAGTGCGACCCGCGGGTCACCACCCCCCGTTCCGCCGGGGGGCTGGGGCTGCACGCGCAGTGGAACGACGACTTCCACCACGCGCTGCACTGCGCGCTGACCGGCGAATCGCAGGGGTACTACGCCGACTTCGCCGAAGCCCCGGTCGGCGCCCTCGCCAAGACCCTGACCCGGGCGTTCTTCCACGACGGCACCTGGTCCTCCTTCCGGGGCCGCACCCACGGCCGGCCGGTGGACCGCCGCCGCACCCCCGCGCACCGCTTCCTGGGGTACTCCCAGACCCACGACCAGGTCGGCAACCGAGCCCTGGGCGACCGGCTGGCGGCCTCGCTCTCCCCCGGGCTGCTGGCCTGCGCGGCGACCCTGGCGCTGACGGGGCCCTTCGTGCCGATGCTGTTCATGGGCGAGGAGTGGGGGGCCGGGACCCCGTGGCAGTACTTCACCGACCACCCCGACCCGGAGCTCGCCGAGGCGGTGCGCAGCGGCCGGCGGCGGGAGTTCGCGGCGCACGGCTGGAAGGCGGAGGAGGTGCCGGACCCGCAGGACCCGGCGACCCGCGACCGGTCCTGCCTGGACTGGGCCGAACCGGAGCGGGAGTCGCACGCCTGGCTGCTCGACTGGTACCGGACGCTGATCCGGCTCCGCCGCACCCAGCCGGACCTGCGCGACCCGGACCTGGCGGCGGTGCGGGTCGCCTACGACGAGGAGCGCCGCTGGCTGACCTTCCGGCGGGGCGAGGTCCGGGTGGTGGTGAACCTGTCGACCGAGTCGGTGACGGTCGCGCTGGGCCGCAACGGGGTGCGGGTGCTGGCCTCCTGGGAACCGGTCGAGCATCCGGGCCCGGACGGGCGGATCCACGTACCGGGCGAGTCGGCGGTGGTCCTGGGGCCGTAGCCTCCCGGCACGGCCCTATTCGACGATCGCCATCTCGCGCGGCGCGTTGTTCAGCCGGCGGCCGCCCTCCTCGGTGACCGTGACGATGTCCTCGATGCGGACGCCGAACCGGCCGGGCAGGTAGATGCCGGGCTCCACGGAGAAGCACATGCCGGGGACGAGGGGCTGCTCCTCGCCCTCGATCATGTACGGCGGCTCGTGGGTGGTGACGCCGATGCCGTGGCCGGTGCGGTGGATGAAGCGTTCGCCGTAGCCGAACTCGGTGATCACGGCGCGGGCCGCCCGGTCCACGTCCTGGCAGCTCGCGCCGGGGCGGACGGCCGCCACACCGGCCTGCTGGGCCTCGCGGACGATGTCGTGGACGCGCTGTTCCTCGGGGGTGGGCTCGCCGACGTGGACGGTGCGGGAGATGTCGGATCCGTAGCCGTGCTTGAGGCCGCCGAAGTCGAGGACGACCATGTCGCCGTGCCGGATGATGCGTTCGCCCGCCTCGTGGTGCGGGTTGGCGCCGTTGGGGCCGGAGCCGACGACGGTGAAGTCGACCTGGGAGTGGCCGTGTACGCGCAGCAGCCCGGCCAGGTCGGCGGCGACCTCGTTCTCGCTGCGGCCGGCGAAGGGGACGTGCAGGATCTGCGCGTAGGCGGCGTCGGCGGCGGCTCCGGCGGCCGCGAGCCGGGCCAGTTCCCGGTCGTCCTTGACGGCGCGGAGCATGGGCAGGGCGTCGGTGAGCGGGGCGTAGGAGGTGGCGGGCAACTCCCGTTGCAGGCCGAGCAGGTGGAGCGCCCAGGTGTTGTCGCTGACGCCGAAGCGGCCGCTGACGTCCAGGAGCGGGGCGGTGATCCGGTAGGGGTCCTTGCCGTCGGTCCAGTCGCGCAGGGTCAGCGCGTCCGCGCCGGGGGCCTTGGCGGCGTCGGGGGCCTCCAGGGCGGGTACGACCAGCACCGGTTCCTGGCCAGCGGCGAGGACGAGCAGGGTCAGCCGCTCGGTCTCGGCGGTCGGGCGGTAGCCGGTGAGGTGGGTGAGGTCGGGGCCGGGCGCGATGAGCAGGCCGGCCAGTCCCGCGTCGGCGGCGCTCTGCGCGGCGGCGGCCATCCGGGCGGCGTAGTCGGCGGTGGTGAAGGGGGCGGGCTCGGCGTGGGCGGGCTCGGCGTGGGCGGGGTCGGGAGTCGGTGCGGAAGTCATACGGGGATCCTGCCGTGGGGCGTGCGGCGAGCGCAGCGGCCGCGCCGGACAGGTTTCCGGGCGCGGGCAGCCCCGTACGGTGCGCGGACCGTGGTGCGGCGGGCCGCCGGATAACCCGTCGCGGGACCACCCCTCCGATCGGCTATGCTGTGCATGCACAACGAACGGGTGGTCCGCCACCCCTCGTGGTGGGTGTAGCTCAGTTGGTAGAGCACCTGGTTGTGGTCCAGGTGGCCGCGGGTTCAAGTCCCGTCACTCACCCTGTTGGTCCCGTAGGGGGTGCGAGGTTTCCTCGTACGCCCTACGGGCTTTTTGTCGTGTCCACGTACCAGCCACCCGCGATGGTCCGGCTCCGGAGGTCAGGCGCGCAGGAAGGCCTCGACCTCGGTGACGAAGGCGACGGGGGTCTCGTGGGGCGGGTAGTGGCCCGCGCCGCGGAGGGTGACGATCCTGCAGTCCGGGTACCAGGCCTGCCAGGTGGCCCGCATGACCTCGGCCGTCAGGGCGAGGTCGTACTCCCCCACGAGGACCAGTACCGGCACGGTGCTGCCCTTGACGGCGGAGGTCAGGTCGCGCGGCTGCCAGTCGGCGAGGTAGCCGGCGAAGGCCTCGGGGCGGGAGACGGCGAGGGAGTGGGCCACCATCCGGTCGATCCAGTGGCGGCCGGCCCGGTTGCCGGTGACCAGGTCGAGGATGGTCCGGCGCTTGTCGGGGTCCTCGGCGGCGCCGTAGAAGAGGGCGTGGGTCGCGTCGTCCATGGCGTACGGCGCGGCGGGGACCGGGTTGATCCCGATCAGCTTCTCGACGCGCTCGGGGGCGCGGGCCAGTACCTGCTGGATCGCCTTGCCGCCCATGGAGTGGCCGAGCAGGGAGAAGGTGTCCCAGCCCAGCTGGTCGGCGAGCGCGAGGACGTCGTCGGCGATCTCGGGGAGGCTGTAGCGGCCGGGGACGTCCCGGCGCTCGCCGTAGCCCCGGTAGTCGAGGAAGGCGTACGAGAACGCCTGCGGGTCCAGGTAGTCGAGCACGGAGCCCCAATTGGCGGAGGTCCCGAACCAGTCGTGCAGCACGATCACGCGGACGGGTCCGGTGCCGATCCTGCGGTGGGCGATGGCCATGCGTTCTCCCTGGGTGGCGGGGCGGAGGAAACCGACGCCGTACCTACTGCCCAGCGGGCTTACCGTCACACCGCCACCCGAGGGCGGGTCACGCCACGGTGTACTCCGTGTCCCCGAAGTCGGCCACCACGCGAAGCCGTCCGCCGAGCGCCTCGACGTAGGAGCGCAGGGTAGCGACCTCCGTACGGTCGGTTTCACCGTTCTCGATGGCTGACACCCTGGGGGCCGAGACGCCCATGGTCTCCGCGACGTCCTTCTGGGTCAGTGCCTGCGCCTGACGGATCTCGGCGAGCCGGTGGGCGCGCACCTCGGCCATGAGCCGGTCCATCGCGGCCTGCTTCTCCGCCGGAGACCGCACCGGCAGCCCGGCAGCCGCCCGGCGCTCGCGCACCTGGCGCTTGGCCTCCTCCCAACCGACAGCGCTCATTCGTACTCCCTGGTGTCCAGCTCCGCGATGTGGGCCTGGTAGCGCTTCTCCGCGAGCGGGATGTTGACTTCGTACCACCGCTGCCAGTTCCCGGCCTTGTCGCCAGCGACAAGCAACACCGCGCGGCGGACCGGATCAAACGCGAACAGGATCCGGATCTCGCTGCCGCCGGAAGATCCCGGCCGCAGCTCCTTCATGTGGTGCTGTTCCGCACCCTTGATGCGGTCTACCAGCGGTCGTCCGAGCGTGGGCCCGAACATCGCGAGTGCGTCCACCGCGTCTTCCACCTGTTCGGCGCTGTTCCAGTCGGCCTCCGCCAACGCCTCGAACCACTCCGCCACCTCGCTCACGAGGATCACTTCCCATTGAGCCACGCCCGCGAAGTTAACGCAAGCGTTAACTTCGCGGGCGCTGGAAGCGGCGGGTTCACCCGGAAGGGGACCGGTCAGACGGTCTTGATCGCCGGGTCGGAGACGCTCGGGGCGCCCGTTTCCACGTGGCCGGCGAAGCGGCGCAGGAAGGTGGTGTCGGCGTCGGAGACCACCGTGACGTCGTACCAGCGGCCCGAGGCGCGCAGGTCGACGGTGTGGGAGACCGTGGCGCCCGGGTTGACCCGGAAGGTCTGGGCGGCGCCGCCGTAGGTGTTGGTCACCGTGAGGTTCACCGCGGCCGTGCCTCCGTTGGTGAGGGTCAAAGCCAGGTTGCCGGTGGCGTCCGCGTGGCGGGCCGTGACCTCGGGGCCGGCCTTCTTCGCCGGGCCCTTCCAGGTGCGCAGGAAGCCGTTGGGGCCCCAGACGGTGAGGTCGATCTTGTTGCCGGTGGAGCTGTAGGTGCTCCAGGTGTCCGAGAGGGTCTTGCCCGCCTCGACCGTGTAGGGCCAGGGGCCGTCCGTGCGGTTGCCCGAGGTGCTGTGGAAGTGGGCGCCGAGCTTCGGGCCGGAGGAGAAGGTGAGCGTGAACTTGCCGGTGGAGGTGGTGCGGGCGCCGTCCACGTACGGGCTGTAGCCCAGCGCGCGGGTCGGCTTGGAGCCGGCCTCCTGCTTGGGCAGGGTGCCGGTCGCCGGCGGGGTGGGGTGGTAGGAAGGGTGGCGGTCCTTGTCCGGCGGGACGTAGCCGGCCGTCGACGGCAGGGCGGCGGGCGCGGCGTCCGCCGCGGTGAAGTCGAAGGCCGAGGTCAGGTCGCCGCAGACCGCGCGGCGCCACGGCGAGATGTTGGGCTCCTGCACCCCGAAGCGCTTCTCCATGAAGCGGATCACGGAGGTGTGGTCGAAGGTCTCGGAGCAGACGTAGCCGCCCTTGCTCCACGGGGAGACCACGATCATCGGCACGCGCGGGCCGAGCCCGTACGGGCCCGCCGCGTAGCCGGCGACGCCACCGGTGTAGAGGTCGCGGGTCACGTCGGCCGTGGACAGGCCCCAGGCCGAGGAGGTGGGCGGGTACGGCGGGACGACGTGGTCGAAGAAGCCGTCGTTCTCGTCGTAGGTAATGAAGAGGGCGGTCTTCGCCCACACTTCCGGATTCGCGGTCAGCGCGTCCAGGACCTGGGAGATGTACCAGGCACCGAAGTTGGTCGGCCAGTTCGAGTGCTCGCTGAAGGCCTCCGGGGCGGCGATCCAGGAGATCTGGGGCAGCGAGCCGTTCACCACGTCCGCGCGCAGCTTGTCGAAGTAGCCCTCGCCCGCCTTGACGTTCGTGCCCGTGCGGGCCTTCTCGTACAGGGGACTGCCCGGCTGGGCGTTGCGGTAGGTGTTGAAGTACAGGAGCGAGTTGTCGCCGTAGTTGCCGCGGAAGGCGTCGTTGATCCAGCCCCAGGAGCCCGCCGCGTTCAGGCCGTCGCCGATGTCCTGGTAGACCTTCCAGGAGACGCCGGCCGACTCCAGGCGCTCGGGGTAGGTCTTCCAGCCGTAGCCGGCCTCCTGGTTGCCGAGGACCGGGCCGCCGCCGGTGCCGTCGTTGCCCGTGTGGCCCGTCCACATGTAGTAGCGGTTGGGGTCGGTGGCGCCGATGAAGGAGCAGTGGTAGGCGTCGCACACGGTGAAGGCGTCGGCGAGGGCGTAGTGGAACGGGATGTCGTTCCGGGTCATGTACGACATGGTGGTGGCGGTCTTCGCCGGGACCCACTTGTCGTACTTGCCGTTGTTGTACGCCTGGTGGCCGCCGGCCCAGTCGTGGTTCAGGCCCTCCAGGAACTGCATCCCGAGGTCCGCCACCTGGGGGTGGAAGGGGAGGATGTCCTTCGTGCCGTTGGACTGGTGGAAGACCGACTTGCCGTTGTCCTGGAGCACCGGCCGCGGGTCACCGAAGCCGCGGACACCCTTCATGGCACCGAAGTAGTGGTCGAAGGAACGATTCTCCTGCATCAGGACGACGATGTGTTCGATGTCCTGGATCGTCCCGGTGCTGCCCTGCGCCGGAATGGCGGCGGCCCGCGCGATGCTCTCGTTCAGCATCGCGATGGCGGCGGTGCCGCCGGCGATCTGGAGGAACCTGCGGCGGTTCAGTTCTGCCATGGTGTGACGACCTCTGCGGGTGAGGGGGGAGTCGAGGGGCGCCCCAAGAACAGCGGTCCCGGGGTACCGGACGGAAATCCCCGTCTGACGTCGGGCCGTACAGCGGGCGAACGGAAGCCCCTCCCCGCCCTGGTCTCGCCCTGGGCGGACAGAACTCCCGAACGGCCCGCACATCTGCTGGAATGGCCCCACACACTGCAACGGGGGGCGCAGAACGTATGGCGGGGACCGGGTTCGAACATGCCGTGCGCTCCGCTGCCGGTACGGTACGGGCAACCACGCCCCGCACAACAGCCCCTGACGATGCATCAGTCCGGCTTCGCGGTACGGGGATCCGGGCGGGGGGCGGCGCGTGAACCTCCCCCAGCTGCACTACACCGGCGGGCCCGGGGGCTCCGGATTCATCTCCGTCACCCCGGGGGTGAGCGGGGCGCTGCTGCGCGAGGCGGAGCCGCTCGTCCGCTACGAGCCGCCCCCGCAGGCGCCGCCCGCCGGCTTCCCGGAGGCGCTGTCCCTGAGCGTGCTCCGCGACGGCAGCCGGCTGCTGGCGCGTTCCGTGCGCACCGGCTCCGGCTTCCACGCGCACGCCGTGCACCTGCCGGAGCCCGCCGGTGCCGGGGCGGCCCGGGGTGCCCTGCCGATCACCGCCTGGGGTTCCGCGCAGTGGGCGGAGCGGAGCCCGGCGGGCGGGCCGCCCCCGCCGCTGGAGCGGGTGCCGGCTCCGGGGCCGCACGACCGGGCGGCGCTGGCCGCCTTCGTCGCCGCCCGGGGGCCGTGGCTGGCGGGGTTCTTCGCCGATGTGCGCCGGGTCGTGGAGGACCCGGACGCGCCGCGGATCCTGCTGGTGGAGGAGGACAGCGCGGCGGTGGCCCGCTGGGTGATGCTGGCGTGCGGTGTGCTGCCGCACGAGCGGGGACAGTGGCTCAGCTTCACCACGTACGCCCGGCGGCCGCTGCTCGCCCCGCAGCGGCTGGTCGGGGTGCTGCCCGGGGAGGAGCCGGGGCGGGGGGAGCGCTGGCGGGTCTACGGGGCCGGGGGCGCGTCCGCCGCCGGGGACTGCGGGGACCTGTGGGCGCGGACGGCCTCGGCGGTCTGGCTGGCGGCGCGGCCCGAGCTGTTCGCGCAGGTCCGCCGGCTGCCCGCGGAGCCGTATGCGGCCGGCCCGCTGGCCTCGCTGGCGCTGGCCGCCGGGATCCCCCTGGAACCGGCGGCCCGGGAGGCGGCGGCCGAGTGGGCCACCGCCGAGGGGGCCACCGCCGGGTGGACCGCCGCCGGGTGGACCGCCGCCGAGGAGGCCACCGCCGGGAGGGCCACCGCCGAGGGGGCCCGCGCCGGGAGGGCCACCGCCGAGGGGGCCCGCGCCGGGAGGGCCACCCCCGAGGGGGCCCGCGCCGAGGGGGCCACCACTGAGGGGGCCACCGCCGAGGGGGCCACCACTGAGGGGGCCACCGCCGAGGGGGCCACCACTGAGGGGGCCACCACTGAGGGGGCCACCGCCGGGCACGCGGACGCGCCGCCGGACGGCGTACGGCTTCCGGCGCGGACGCCGGATCCGGCGAGCGGGGTGGGGGCTGCGGTGGCCGCCGGGCCGCCGGAAGACCCGGCCGCCGGGGCATCGGCGCGGCCCGGGGAAACCGCGCCCGGGGCCCGGGCGGGGGCGGGCCCCGAGGGCGGTGGCGGCGCTCCGCTCCCGGAGGTGGCGCGGAGGCTGGCCCTCGCCCTGCTCACCGACCCGGAGCGGGCGTACGGGGAGCAGGCGCGGGAGGCCCTGGCGCGGCTGCCGGTGCTGCGGGCCCTCGTACTCGACCGGCTGGACGCGCTCGCGGCGGGCGATCCGGCCGCCGGGGCCCGGCTGTTCGCCCGGACCGGGCTGCGGCTGACGGCGGCGGAGGCGCTGCCGCACCTGCGGATGTGCGCGCGGGCGGCGGAGGTCGTGGGGGCGCGGGCGGACCGGGTCGTCGCGCTGGACACCCTGCTGCGGGAGGCGGGGGTATCGCTGTACGCGGAGCCGCTGCTGCTGCGCACCGCGATGCGGCTGGTGTGGGGCGGGCAGCCCCCGGAGGCGGAGGAGGCCGGGCTGGTGCTGGCGACGACGGGCGCCGCCGTGCACCGTGACGCCGGCACCTGGGAGCTGCTCGCGCGGGCCGCCGTCCGGGCCCCGGCCGGGGACACGGCGGCGCCGGACCTCGCCGCGGAGCTGCTGCGGCACTTCGCGGCGGAGCTGCCGGAGCGGCTGCGCCCCTCGCTGCTGCTGCTGGAGCTGGCCCGGGACCTGCGCGCGGGCGGCCCGGGCGGAGACGGGGTCCGCCGGGCCCTGGAGCTGAGCGCCCTGTCCCCGGAGCCGGGCGCTCGGGAGGCGGCCTACGCGGCGGTGGCCGAGCGGCTGCTCGCGGAGGACGGACCCGACGGGGCCGGGCTGCGGGCACTGGCCGGGAGCGAGGACGCCGACCTGCTGGCCGCGTACCGCCAAGCCGCGCGCGGCGGCGAGGTGGCGGAGCGGCTGCGGCGCTCGCCGCGCTACCTCGCCACCTGCTTCGCCGCCTGGTCGGCGCAGCCGGAGGAACAGGCGCAGGCACAGCCGCAGCCCCAGGCAAGCGGCGCGTTGTGGCGGGAGACCCGTACGGAGCTGCTCGAGGGGGTGCTCCGGCCGCTCGTGCGGGGGCTGCCGCCCGACCGGGTGGCGGCGGCCGGGCGGGAGCTGGCGCGCCTCGACGGCCGGCTGGCCCGGGAGTTCCGCGCCTGGCGGCGCCCGCCCCGCTCCGCCCGGCTGCGCGCCGCCCTCCTGGCCCTCAGCCGGCGAGCAGGGCGCTGATCTGCTGGGCGAGGGCCAGGCCGCCGCTGCCCGCGCCCAGGCCGAGGGTGATGGTCTCCAGGCAGCGCCGGATCAGCCCGGGTTCGGGGGCGCGGCGCTCCTGGCCGGCCTGTTCCAGTTCGCCGCGCAGGGTCTGCGCGGCGTCGATGCGGTCCTGGGCGGCGCCCTCGCTGCGCAGCCACCCGGCGAGTTCGGCGGCCAGCCGCAGGACCCGGGCGGCGTCGTCCTCCTGCTGCCCGATGTTGATGACGCCGCCGTCGCCGTAGTTCCCGGGGCCGTTGATGTTCCCGTGGAAGTGGTACGTGCCCATCGGGGCTCCTCGTCCGGTGTCGTGGGTGCGTGGAGGGCTCAGGACTTGGCGGGGGCCGGGGGCGGGGCGCCGCCCCCGGCGGCCGGGGAGGGTCCGGGGCTGCCGGCCATGCTCACCGTGCCGCCGGCCCCGAAGTTGCCCGGCCCGTTGATGGGCCCCTGGAAGGTGTAGCTGTGGTGGTTGATGACCCGCTGGGCCTTCTCGAAGGAGCTGGTGTCGACGTTGTGGGCCTTCAGGAACCGCTCGGTGGCGGTGAGCACGCCCTGCTGGAGGCGCTGGAGGAAGTCCACGGCGTCCGTCTGCTCGGAGAACCCCATGCGCTCCCAGTCGCCGGCCCGCTCGCGGATGCCGCCGGTCGCCCCGTAGTCGAACTCGATGTGCCGTCTGCCGATGACCCAGCGCCAGTACCGCAGCCGGGCCCACCGCAGCCCTCTCTCCCAGCCCCTGCGCAGCAGCCTGGCCGGCGCCTTGCACAGGGCGGGCAGGAACCGCCGTGTGGTGAAGGCGACCAGGGTCCACCAGCGGCCGAAGGGGTCCAGCCGGAGCTTGCGCGCCTCCTCGAAGCCGGACCGCAGGGGCGGGATGACGTAGGCGGCCACCTCCCAGGTGAGGCTGGGGTGCTGGAGCCGGGCCCGCAGGTGCATGGAGACGATGACCCGGCCGCCCTCACCGGCCCGCTCCAGGCACAGGTACGTCCGCATGCCCGCGCCGGGCCGGGTCAGCCCCGCCCGGAGCATCTCCGGCGGGACGACGGGGCGCGGCCTGGCCAGCGGGTCGGGCAGCAGTGTCTGGCCCGCGTACAGGACGCGGGTGCCGAGCACGTACATACGGTCCTGGGTGCGCAGCCCTTCCAGGCCGGCGATGTTGCCCATCTGCTCGGCGACGAAGCCGTGCAGGTCGACCACGTCGAAGGGGATGATGTCCGGTGCCTCCCCGCCGGAGGGGTTCGCGGCGGGGGTGCTGACGTCGATGGGCTGCCAGACCCGCTCCTGGAAGGCCCTGCCGCTGCCGACGAACGGGCTGTCCTGCTCCGCCCCCTCGTGGTACGGGATCGCGTTGGCGCGTTCCTGCTCGCGCAGCGCGGCCTCGACGGCCGGGCCGAGCGGCGGGGCCAGCTCGCCGGGCGCCGCCTCGTCCCGGATCACCCGCAAGGCCAGCGTCCGCGCCCTGTGTTCGGCGGCCAGCACCAGCACCCAGGCGGCGAGGAGCCCGCCCACGATCGCGAACCGGGACCAGACCAGCAGCTCGGGCCGGTGGCCGACGCTCCCGTAGACGCGCAGGAAGATGCCGCCTGCCACGGCCGCGAGCAGCCCCGTGAGCAGTGCGTCCTTCAGGTCGGCGCGGCTCGCCGCCGCGCGGGCGTGCCGGGCCACCGCCACGAGGTCGACGCCGAGCGAGGGGCCGAGCGCCTCCAGCCGGTCCTCGATGAGTTCGACGGCCGTTTCGCGGGCGAAGTCCTCGTCCAGGTGTGCGGCCGCGCTCAGCAGCCGGTTGGTCGCGTCGTCCCCGTACGTGACGAGTCCGGGTAAGCCTCTGCCGTCCGCCATCTTCCGCCTCCCCCGTGGTGGTCGACCCACGATACGGAAAGCCGTGCGCGGTGTCCCGGGGTACGACGGCCCCGTGTCCGGGTGGAAGCGCGGATTTCCTCCTGAGCATCCCCACAAGGGAACTGAGCATCCGTACTCAGGCCCGGGCGGGGCCGGATCGTCATCGTTGGGGGCATGACGTTTCAGCCATGTGATCCCCGGCCGCGCGTCGGCATAACCGCCGTCGGCAGCCTGTTGCCCGAGGACGTGCTGTCCTCCGACGACCTCCAGCGGGAGGTGGCCCGGCGCAGTGGTCTGACGCTGCCCGCGCGGCTCCTGACACAGGCCACCGGGATCGTCTCGCGCCGGGTCGCGGGCCCCGGGGTGTACGCCTCCACGCTCGCGGTGGGCGCGGCCCGCCGGGCGCTGGACTCGGCCGGGCTCGGCCCGCTCGACGTGGACCTGCTGGTCTTCGCCTCCGCCTCCCGGGACATGGTCGAGCCCGCCACCGCGCACATCGTGCAGGCGGAACTCGGCTCCAGGGCCCACGCCGTGGACGTGACGAACGCCTGCAACAGCTTCGTCAACGGGATCGACCTCGCGCGCAGCGCGATCCTCGCGGGGCGGGCCCGCCGGGCGCTCGTGGTCACCGGGGAGACCCCGAGCCGGGCGGTGCGCAGGGCGCCCGCCGATTTCGCGGAGTTCCGCAGCGGTTTCGCCGGCTACACCTTCGGCGACGCGGGCGCGGCCGTGCTCCTGGAGGCGGTGGAGCGCGGCGGGATCCTGGACGTGGACAGTGAGACGCATTCGGAGCACTGGGAGGTCGGGGGGATCCCGGGCGGCGGGTCGCGGTACCCGCGCGGGGACGCGTACACGTATTTCCAGGGTGACGGGCACGAGCTGCGCGGGGTCTTCGAGAAGGTGGGCACGGCGGTCATAGACCGGACCCTGCACCGGACGGGCATGGGCTGGGACGGCTTCGCGAAGGTGCTGGTGCACCAGGTGACGGTGCCGTACCTGGAGCGGTTCGCGGAGCTGACCGGGGTGCCGGCGGACAAGCTGGTGGTCACGGTGCCCGAGCTGGGCAATGTGGCGAGCGCGAGCATCGGGGTGCAGCTGGAGCGGGTCTTCCCGGAACTGGCCGCCGGTGAACGGGTGTTGTTCGTCGGGCTGGGCGGGGGCATCAGCATCATGACGATGGTCTGGGAGAAGTCATGAGTACGCGGATGTGGGTGGTGGTGCCCGCGCACGAGGAGGAGGCGCGGCTCGGCGGCACCCTGCGGGCGCTGGCCGCGCAGCGGGACCGGGACTTCACGCTGCTGGTCGTGGACAACGCCTCGGCGGACAACACGGCCGGGATCGCACGGGAGTTCGCGGCGGGCGCGCCCTTCCCGGTGGAGGTGATCGAGGAGCCGGAGAAGGGGGTCGGCTCGGCGGTGGACACCGGTTTCCGGTACGCGATCGCGCGGGGCGCGACCCTGCTGGCCCGTACGGACGCCGACTGCCTGCCCGGGCCCGGTTGGGCGGGGGCGGCGCGGGCCGCGCTGCTGGGCCGGCCCGGTCTGGTGTGCGGGCGGATCACGGCGCGCCGCGACGAGCACGGGCCGCTGGGCCGGGCCGCCTTCACCGCACTGGTGGCGCTGGCCGCCCTGTTCGGGCGGCTGCGGCCCGAGCACTCCCGCCGGCACGGTTTCCGGGCGCCGTACCGGATGCACGCGGGGAACAACATGGCCATCACCGCCGAGCTGTACCTGGCCGTCGGCGGGATGCCCCGGCGGCCCTCGCCGACGGACCGGCTCTTCCTGAACGCGGTACGCCGCCACACCGACCGGATCAGCCGCTGCCGGGGCATGGTCGTGGAGAACTCCACGCGCCGGCTGCGCGCGTACGGCCTCGCCGGAACCGCCCGCTGGTACCTCGACCAGGGCAGCGGCACACACGGAACGGACGACCCCCGCTGATGCTGGACCGACTCGACCACGCGCTGCGCACCCGCCCCGAGCGGCCCGCCGTGCTCTCGGCCACCCGTACGGGCGCCACCCGGGTACGCGCCACCCGGGGTGAACTCGCCGGACTGGCCGACGCGTTCGCCGCCGCGCTGCACGCGCGCGGGCTGCGCGCCGGGGACACCGTCGGGGTCGCCGTACGGCCCGGGCCGCGCGCGCTGGCGGTGCTGCTCGCGCTGTGGCGGCTCGGGCTGCGCGGCGCGGTGCTGGACCCCGGGGCCGGGGCCGAGGTGCTGCGGGCCCGGCTCGCGCTGGCGCGGCCCGCGCTGGTGCTGGCCGACGCCGCCGCGCAGGCGGTGGCGGGGTGGGCCCGGCCGCTGGCCCGGCGGGCGGCGCTGGAGCTGCCGGAGCTGGCCGCGCTGGGTCCGGTGGCCACCGTCGGGCCCCGGCTGCCGGGGTGCGCGCCCGCGCTGGACCTGGGGGCGCCGCGGGCGGGGGTGCCCGCCGGGGGCGAGGGGTACGAGGGGGATGGCGACGCGGTGATCGTGTTCACCTCCGGGACCACCTCGCGGCCCCGGGCCGTGGTGCACACCCGGGCGGGGCTGGCCGCGGGGATGGAGACGGTGTCGGCGCTGTTCGACGCCTGTGCCGAAGGGCCCGTGCTGGGCGGCACCTTCTTCGTGCTGGTGCCCTCGCTGACGCGCGGGGCGCCGGTCGCGCTGCCGGCCCGCTCCCCCGCCGTGCTGGCCCGCCAGCTGGCCCGGCTGCGGCCCCGGGACAGCTACCTGACCCCGCCGCAGCTGCGGGACGCGCTCGGCGCGGGGGCCAGGTTCGGGGGCCGGGTGTGGACGGGTTCGGCTCCGGCGAGCGCCGCCCTGCTGGGCCGGGTCCGGGAGGCGGGCGCGGAGCAGGCGTGGGGGGTGTACGCGCTGACGGAGCTGTTCCCGGCCGCGGCGGTGGAGTCCCGGGAGAAGGCGGCCTTCGACGGGGCCGGGGACCTGGTCGGCGCCCCGCTGCCCGGGGTGCGGACCGCCCTGGACGCGGACGGGCAGCTGCTGCTGGCCGGGCCCGCGGCCCGGGACCGCTACCTGGGGGAGGCGCCCGATCCGTGGGTGGCCACCGGGGACCGGGCGAGCCTGGACGGCGCGGGCCGGATCGTGCTGGAGGGCCGCTGCAAGGACATGGTGCTGCGCAGGGCGGAGAACATCTACCCGGGTCTGTACGAGCCGGCCCTGCACGTGCCGGGGGTGGAGCTGGGCGTGCTCGTCGGGGTTCCGGCGGGCGACGGGGACGAGCGTCTGGTGGCGGTGGTCCAGCCGCAGCCCGGTGTCCCCGAACCAGCCCTGCGGGCCGCGCTGTCGGAGCCGCTGCGGCGGATGGGCACGGCCCGCCCGGACGCGCTGCTGTTCGCGCGGATCCCGCTGTCGGGGCGCTCGCGCAAACCGGACCGCGCGGCGGTGTCGGCGCTGGCGGCCCGCCGCCTCGGCGCCCCGCCCGGCAGCACGTACAGCACCACTTCGATCAGGGAGGTACCGGCCCGATGAGCGGTCACACCAGGGCGCGCCGGCGCGACCGCAGGGTCTACCTGCGCAGCCACCCGCTGCTGTTCGGGCTGCTCGCCGCCACGCGCGGGCGGGCGGTACGCCGGATCGGGGGCACGGTGCTGGTGCACGACGCGGAGGCCTACCGGGAGGCGCTGACCGGGCTGCCGCTGGACCGTACGGCCGCGGGGACGACCGGCGGCGCCGCGCGGGAGGCGCTCGGCGGCGGCGGGGGCGTGCTGTTCGACCAGGAGGGCGGCGGGCACCGGGCCGGCCGGCGCTCGCTCGCGGAGGGGCTCGGGGCGGCCGGGGTCGAGCGGCTGCGCGCGGTGTGGCAGCCGCTGCTGGTACGGGGGCTCGCGCCGCTGGGCCGGGGTGCGGAGGTGGACGTGGTGGAACTGGCGCGGGAGCTGGCCGGGTCGGTGGCGGGCGCCCTGCTGGAGTGCGGGGCCGGGCCGGCGGAGCTGGCGGAGGCGGCCGCGCAGGCCGCGGCGGCCTCGGTGCGCAGCCACCTGCCGGGCCCGCCGAGGCCCGGGGCGGCGGCGCGGGCGGCCGGGGCGGCGGAGCGGCTCCAGGGGCTGCTGGGCGGCGGGGACGCCCTGGACGCGATGGTGGCGGTGGCCGCGGTGAACACCACCGTGGCGGCCCTGCCCCGGGCCGTCGCCTGGTGCGCGGACGCCGGGCTGTGGGAGCAGGCCGCGGACGGGGGGCTGCGGCCCCGGCTGGTGGAGGAGCTGCTGCGGGTCACGGCGGCCTCGCCGGTGCTGCCCCGGGTCGCGGCGGGGGCGGGGACGGTCGGGGGCTGTCCGGTGCGCGGCGGGGACCGGCTGCTGCTGGTGGCCCGGCACGCGGCCGGGGCGCACCGGCGTGACCCCGACGGCCGGGATCCGGCCGGGCCGGGGGTGGCGCGGCTGGTGTTCGGGGCGGGGCCGCACGTCTGCCCGGGGGCCCGGCTGGCCACCGCGCTGCTGGCCGACGTCCTCGAGGGGCTGGCCGGGTACCGGCCGGTGGTGGCGCGGGCCCGGGTGGACCGGGGGGCGGCGCTGCCGGGGTGGCGCGTGCTGAGGGTGAGGGCGGGCGCGTGAGGATCGCGGTGACGGGGGCGAGCGGGTTCTGCGGCGGGCAGGTGGCGCGGGCCGCCGCCGCGGGCGGGGCGTCGGTGGTGTGCGTGGGCCGCAGGCCGGGGCCGGTGGGGGAACACCGGTTCTGGGACGCGGCGCGCGGGGAGCCGGATCTGGCGGGGGCCGACTTCGTGGTGCACTGCGCGGCGGCCGTGGGCGATCCGGCCCCGGGCTCGCGGGCGGAGGCGGCGATGCGCGCGGTCAACGTGGACGGTACGGCGCGGCTGCTGCGGGCCGCGGCCGGGCGGCCGGTGGTGTGGGTGAGCAGCGCCAGCGTGTACGACCCGCGCCGGGGGCGGGAGCGGGTCACCGAGGACCATCCGCGCGCGGGCCAGCTGAACGCGTACGGCCGTACCAAGGCGGCGGGTGAGGCCCTGGCGCTGGCGGGCGGTGCGGTGGTGCTGCGGCCGAGGGCGGTCTACGGGCCGGGCGACACCCAGCTGTTGCCGCGGCTGCTGTCCCGGGTGCGGGCGGGGACCCTGCTGCTGCCGGGTCCGGACGTGCCGCTGAGCCTGACGGCGGTGGAGAACCTGGCGGAGGCCTGCCTGGCGGCGCCGGGCTGGCCCCCGGGCGCGTACAACGTGGCGGACGCGGCCCCGTACGGCCGGGACGCGGCGATCGCCGCGGTGCTGCGGGCGCACGGGGTGCGGGCCCGGATCCGGCACCTGCCGCTCCCGGTGGCGGGCGCCGCGGCGCGGGCGGCGCAGTCGCTGGCCCGGCTCACCGGCTCCGAGCCGGCCCTCAGCCCCTACGCGGTGGACCAGCTGGCGCACCCGGTGGTGCTGGACGTGACCAGGGCCCGGTCGCGGGGCTGGACCCCGCGCCGGACCCTGGCGGACCACCTGCGCGAACTGCGCGGCTAGGGGGTGTCCTGCGCGGTGTCCTCCGCCTTGACGATCAGTGTGTCGAGGAGGGCGAGCAGGGCGCCCCGTACGTCCTCGCGGGAGCGGGCGTCGAGCATGAGGATCGGGGTGCGTTCGTCTCGGAGGCGCAGCGCGGCGCGGATCTCCTCGGCGGTGTAGTGCTGCTCGCCGTGGAAGCAGTTCGCGCCGACGACGAAGGGCAGGCCCCGGCTCTCGAAGAAGTCGACGGCCGGGAAACTGCGGTCGAGGCGGCGGGTGTCGACCAGGACGATCGCCCCGAGGGCCCCGTTGAGCAGGTCGTCCCACATGAACCAGAAGCGCTCCTGGCCGGGCGTGCCGAACAGGTAGAGGACGACTCCGGCGTCGGTGAGGGTGATCCGTCCGAAGTCCATCGCCACGGTGGTGACCGTCTTGGACTCGATGCCGTCGAGGTCGTCGACGCCGACGCCCGCGCTCGTCAGCCGCTCCTCGGTGCGCAGCGGCTCGATCTCGGAGATCGTCTCCACCAGGGTGGTCTTGCCGACCCCGAACCCCCCGGCGATGAGGATCTTGACCGGGGCCGCTGCCGGGGCAGGGGCGGGGGTGTCATATGCGGGCAAGGTTGTCCCTGATTCTCATGAGCAGGTGGACATTGGTGGTCTCGGCCCCCTCCAGGGGAGGCCGGTGGTGGATCAGCCCGCGGTCCGCGAGTTCGCCGAGGAGCAGCGTCATCGGGGTGAGGCGGATGTGCGTGCGCGCCGCGATCTCGGCGACCGCCAGGCCGCCCGCTCCGGCGCACAGGGCGAGGACGGCCTGCCATTCCGTGGGCAGGCCGGCGTGGTCGTCCGTCGCGGCCGCCGCCGTGATGGTGGTGTCCATGGTGAGGACCGTGTGCGGGGTGGCCGTACGCCCGTCGGTCAGGGCGTACAGCCGTGTCCGGCGCCGTCCGGCCTGCCCCGCGCGCTGCGGCTCGTCGGGCATTACGACGACGGCGTCTGTGTGCGTCCGGGGGTTCCCAGCCACTCGCCGAGCGCCTGGGCGGTGCGGACGGCCTCGCCGCCCAGCTCTCCGAGGCGGGCCCGGCGGGAGGTCACCACGATGAGGGTGCTGCCCTCGCCGCACCCGACGATGCAGAGGTAGCTGTCGTCCATCTCGACCAGCTGGCGGATGACCCGGCCGCCGTCGATCTCCCTGGAGATCGCCTTCATCGTGGCGGCGATGCCGGAGGACGCGGCGGCTATGCGTTCGGCGCGGTCCCGTTCGAGGAGGTAGGCGCTGAGCTTGATCCCGTCGTTGGACAGGAGCACGGCTCCCTGGATGCCTGCGATCCGGCTCAGGTTGTTGTCCAGGACGCTGTAGATCGCGTCATTGGTCGCGGTGTTCGGTGAGGTCGTCATCTCTGATCCTGTCGGAGCTCTTCTTCCACGGTCTGGGTCCCTCGTTCGTAGTCCGCCCAGGCGTCGGCCACCTCTTCGGGGGTGGCGGTGTCCTGGGCGGCGACGCCCTGCTCCGCGCGCGGTGCGCGCAGCTGCTCGGCTATGTGGGTGTGCGGGACGCGCTCGGGGAGGGCGGGCCGTGCGCCGGTGTCCCGGGTCGTGGTCCCCGCCTGCGGGGCGGCGGGGGGTGCCGGGCGTTCGCGCGGCCCGTCGGGCATCGGGCGGGCCGGCAGCCCGGCGCTGGTGTGCAGTACCAGCTCGGGGGCGCGGGCGTCGGAGGGGCGCGGTGCGGGGGGCTCGGACGGGAGCGGCTCGCGCTCGGGTTCCCGTACGGTCGCCACCAGCAGCTCCTGGGGGAGGATCACCACGGCGGACGTCCCTCCGTACACGGAGCGGCGCAGCGTGACCGCGGC
This sequence comes from Streptomyces sp. NBC_00091, assembly GCF_026343185.1. Taxonomy (GTDB): domain Bacteria; phylum Actinomycetota; class Actinomycetes; order Streptomycetales; family Streptomycetaceae; genus Streptomyces. The sequence goes on from NZ_JAPEMA010000001.1 coordinate 391,225, forward strand.
CTCGAGCTGGTCGGCGAGGTGGCCGACCACGAAGAGGCCCAGCCGGTGGGCGTTCTGCGCGAGGACGGAGTAGGGCGGGGCCGAGTGGAGGCGTGCGTTCATCTCCTCGTAGCTCGCGGGGGTGACCCGCGGCCCGCGGTCCTCGATCTCGACCGACAGCCCGTCGGCGACGAGTTCGGCGCGGATGACCACCTTGGACCTCGGCGGGGAGAAGCGGGCGGCGTTGTCGAGCAGCTCGGCCAGCAGGTGGCTGATCTGGCTGATCGCGTGCGGTTCCACGCTGATCTCGTCCAGGGCCTGGCGTTCGATCCGGCGGAAGTCCTCGACCTCCGCGGCGGCTTCGCGCAGCAGGTCGGCGACGCGCATGGGCTCGGTGTGCGGGTCGGGGACCTCGCCGCCGGCCAGGATGAGGAGGTTCTCGATCTGGCGGCGCATGCCCACGGTCAGCTGGTCGGACCGCATCAGCTGGGCGAGGAGGGCCTCGTCGTGGCCGAAGGTGTCCTGGATGTCCTCGGTGAGGTTCAGCTGGCGGCTGACGAGGTTTCCGGTGCGCGAGGCGATGCCCGCGGCGAACATGCCGAATCCGTGGCGCTCGGCGGCGAGCTGCCGGTGTCCGTCGACGGACACGGCGACGACCCGCGCGAAGGCGTCGTCGATGCGGCTCACCTCGTCCCGGCCGCCGCGTACGGCCGGCAGCGCGTCGGCGTCGACGGACTGTCCGCGCTGGAGCCGGGCCACGACGTCCGGCAGCGTCTTCTCGGCGATGGCCACGGTGCGTTCGTGCAGGCCCCGCAGGCGGCGCAGCACCGACCTGGTGGTGAGTACGACGATGGCCACGACGACCAGCAGCCCGGCGCCGCTCGACCCGATCAGCCAGGCGACTTCGGTCTGCAGCTGCGCGGCCTCGGCCTCGCCGCGCGTGAGGACCTCCCGGGCCCGGTCGACGTTGAGCGTGGCCGTCTGGACCGAGACGTTCTCGTACGCGGAGCGCCAGCCGCCCACTTCGGCGGGCAGCCTGATGCCGGATTCGGTGTCCGTGTGGTCGGAGACGATCGCGTTCTCGATACGGATCTTCGTCTGCCAGTCGCGGGAGGCGGTGATCCGCTCGTAGAAGCGCCGGTCCCGCTCGGACAGGTACGGCGCGATCCACGTCTCGTGCAGGTAGCGGTGGGCTCCCACGGCTTTGACGAACTGGTCGTAGGCGGCGTCGTTCAGTTCCCGGGACGGCCCGGCCAGGGCCAGGAGCGCGTCCTCGCGGGCCACCATCTCGGTGGCCGAGAGCATGGGCACCACGGGGCGGCTCACCTGGGCGAGTTCGAGGTCCTCGGCGTGGCTGAACTCCTGCTGGTAGACCTGGATGATCGCTTCGACCACCCCGGTGTAGTAGCCGAGCGTGCCGTCGGCGCCGCCGCTGCGGGCATCCGCGCGCCGGCGGTACTCGGCGAGGCCGTCGAGGCGTCGGTTCACCTCCCCGAAGGACTGGGCCGCACCGGCCGTCAGCCCGCGGAAATCGGTCCCGGCCCGGTCCGTGGCCTGCCGCCGGACCCTCAGCTCCTCCTCGGCCCCGGCCGTGCCCGCCCACCGCGCGGCGGTCAGCGCGCGTTCGGCCTGTATGTCGACCATCAGGGTGTACAGCGGTGCGCCGAACCGCTCGGCGGCCGCGACATCGGCCCGCAGGTGCTGGGACTGTGCCAGCAAGCGCTGAGCGGTCACGGCCACTTGGGTGCTCATCGCGGCGATGGGGACCACGGCCAGCCAGATCAGCAGCGTACGCAGGCGTACGCTGCGCCGGCGACGCGGCGTCGACGGCCCTGGCGGGCCTTCGGGTTCTATGGGAGACATCGGTCCTCGGGGGCGGAGGCAGGAGTCGGGGACATGCCAACTGTCGGACCGGGCGCAGCCCTGGGGAGGGGCTGGGGGGACGGCCGTTCCGGCTTCGGCGGGATGTGCAGGCCGATCATAACCAGCCATCCCAGAGAAGCGGACAGATTGATTCCGGCCACGGCACATGCTAGGCCCTGTCGTCGAAGCGCCCGGAAACGCGAACGGCCCGGGCGGATGCCCGGGCCGTTCGGCGGAGCAGGCCTCCGCAGGCGCGTCCCCCTCAGCCCTCGGCCGGGGTGAGCCGCAGGGAGATGCTGTTGATGCAGTACCGCTGGTCGGTGGGGGTCGGGTAACCCTCACCCTCGAACACGTGCCCGAGGTGGGAGCCGCACTTCGCGCAGAGCACCTCCGTGCGGACCATGCCGTGCGAGACGTCCGCCTTCAGCTCGACCGCGTCGGAGTCCTTCGGGTCGAAGAAGGACGGCCAGCCGCAGTGCGACTCGAACTTCTCCGAGGAGCGGAAGAGCTCGGAGCCACAGCCGCGGCAGGAGTAGACGCCCTCCGTCTTGGTGTCGGTGTACTCACCGCGGAAGGCGGGCTCGGTGCCGGCGAGGCGCAGCACCTGGTACTCGGACGGACTCAGCTCGGCCTGCCACTGCTCGTCCGTCTTCTGGACCTCGTACGCCATGACGCTCCCGCTCCCTCAGTTCGACAGCCGGGCCAGGATCTGGGGGCCCAGATCCGTGACGTCGCCCGCGCCCATGGTGAGAACGAGATCGCCGGGCTTCGCCATTCCCGCGATCACGTCGGCGACGGCTCCCTTGGAGCGCTCGGCGGTGACGTCGGCGCCGGCGGCGCGGGCCGCGGCGATGATGATCTCGCTGGTGACGCCGGGGATCGGGTCCTCGCGGGCCGGGTAGATGTCGAGGACCACGGAGGCGTCCGCCAGGGCGAGGGCCTGGCCCATCTCCTTGCCCAGTTCCTGGGTGCGGGAGAAGAGGTGGGGCTGGAAGACGACCAGGATGCGGGAGTCCCCGGCGGCGCCGCGGATGGCCTCCAGGTCGGCGTTCATCTCGGTCGGGTGGTGCGCGTAGGAGTCGATAACCTGGACCCCGGCCGCCTCGCCCTTGAGCTGGAGGCGGCGCTTGACACCGGTGTACTTGCCGAGGGCGGAGGCGAGGTTGTGCGCCGGGATGCCGAGGGCGACACCGGCGGCGAGGGCCGCGACGGCGTTGTGCGCGTAGTGGCGGCCGGGCACGGAGACGGTGAAGGTGAGCATCCGGCCGTCGATGACGACGGTGACCTCGCTGGTCAGACCACGCGGGGTGATCTTGGTGATGCGGACGTCGGCCTCGGGCTCCTCGCCGTACGTGACGACGGTGAGGCCCTCCTGGCCGGCGACCCGGCGGGCGATCTCGGCGGCGCCCTCCTGGCCGTGGGCGACGACGAGGGTGCCGCCGGGCACGACCTTGCCGACGAAGGTCTCGAAGGACTCGTAGATCTCGTCCATCGACGCGTAGTTCGCGTGGTGGTCCAGCTCCGCGTTGAGGATGATCGCGACCTGCGGGGTGTACTTGTGGAAGCTGCGGTCGCTCTCGTCCGCCTCGGCCACGAAGATGTCGCCCTCGCCGTGGTGGGCGTTGGAGCCGGGGGCGTCCAGGTCGCCGCCGATGGCGTACGAGGGGTCCAGGCCCAGGGCCGAGAGGGAGACCGCCAGCATCGAGGTGGTGGTGGTCTTGCCGTGCGTGCCTGCGACCGCGATCGGACGCAGGCCCTCCATGAGGGAGGCGAGCGCGTCGGAGCGGTGCACGACCGGGATGCCCAGCTCGGCGGCGCGGGCCAGCTCGGGGTTGTCGGCGCGGATGGCGCTGGAGACGACCACGCAGGTGGAGTCGGCGGCGAGGTGGCCGGCGGCGTGCCCGATGTGGACCGTGGCCCCGTGGGCGCGCAGCGCCTGGGCGGTCTCGGAGTCACGGGAGTCGCTGCCGGCCACCTTCGCGCCGCGCTGGGCGAGGATCTTCGCGATGCCGGACATGCCGGCGCCGCCGATGCCGATGAAGTGGGGCCGTTCCATCGCGGTCGGCAGGCCGGGCTTCATTCAGGTCGCTCCAGGATCGAGTGCGGGGTGTGTCCGCCCCAGCCTATTCGTTGTGGGCGAAGAGCTTGAGCACCGGAACCTCCACCTTGTGCCGGGCCCGGGAGGCCCAGTCGCGGTGGAAGAACTCCTCGACGAGGTGCGGGGCGGTCAGGACGATCACCTCGTCGGCGTTCGTCTCGTCGACGACGGCCCTGAGATGGTCGAGGGGGTGTGCCTCGATGATCTGTCCGACGGCCTTGGCGCCCTTGGCGCGCAGGGCCGCGAGGGAGTACTCGAGCGCCTGTGCGGCGGGGCCCAGGGCGGCCTCACCCTCGGGTTCGTCGGCCTCGTGGAGGGCCTCGGGCAGCTCGCCGAGCGCTACGTCGTCGATGGCGCGGAGCAGTCGGTCCTGGTCGCCCCTGGGTTGCATGAGGACGACGAAGGAGACCGGGTCGTCTCCGTGCAGAGTGGTGACGAAGTCCACGTCCACCGTGGTCAGCGGCTGCTCGATCATCAATACGCTCGTGAACACGGACGCCCTCTCCTTCATGGGCCGAGACCGGTCGGCCGGCCCCTGCGGAAACCATCCTGCCCCGCTGTCGCGCGGGGCCTCGCGGATATGTGTGCCCAGGTATGTGCCCGACGGAAGCTAAGCGGAACGAGAAATTCCGCTCCTTCTCAGATCCGACGGTAGCTCGTGAACAGGAACCCGGCCTCTTCCAGTACGCAGGCGGGCGCGAGCCGGTGCGGAACCGTGACGGAGGGCCCGCCGGAGATCCGCTGGGCGTCGCCCGCCGTGAGCATCGGGGAGATCGTCAGGCACAGCTCGTCCAGCGCGTCGGCGGCCACGAACTGGCCCAGCAGCCGGGGCCCGCCCTCGGTCAGCTGCCGGCGCAGCCCGCGCGCGGCCAGCTCCCGCACGGCCCGCACCGGGTCAACCCCGGTCCCGTCGCCCGCCACCACCACCTCCGCCCCGGCCGCGGCGGCCTCGGCCACCCGGTCGGCGGGGGCGCCGGCCCCGGTGACCACCAGCGTGGGTACGAGGGGCGAGGTGAACAGGGGCAGGGTGAAGTCCAGGTCCAGGCTCGCGGTGACCACCGCGATGGCCGGGGCGGGGCCCTGCCCGGCGGCCGCGCGGCGGGCCGCGAAGGCCTCCCGGGCCCGGGCCGGGCGGTAGCCCTCCTGGCGAACCGTTTCCGCCCCCACCACCACCACATCGGCCAGCGCCCGCAGGGTGCCGAAGATCCGCATGTCGGTCTCGCCCGAGATGGGCTGCGAACGCCCCTCGTGCTGGGCGGCCCCGTCCAGGGTGGACACCATGTTCGCCCGCAGCCAGTGCGCGCCGGGGGCCAGCTCGGGATAGGCGTAGGCGTCCGCGAGCTCGTCCAGCGACCACTCGCGGTCGGCCGGGTCCCCGGAGGCGGCGGATGTCTGATCGGTCACAGGGAACAGGCGTCGCATCGGTGCAGTGTGACACGCCCCGTAGAGTTAAGAGCTGTGTCAACATCACTCTCCACCTCCGGTCCTGCCTCCGGGCAGCCCCCGATAGCCGACGCGGGCCCGCTGGCTCTGTGCACCCGTGAACCGCGCGTGCCCGCCGAACGGCTGGTGGCCGAGATGGTCCCGCCGCCCCGCTTCGACTCGGTGCGCTTCGACACCTACAACCCGGACCCGGCCCAGCCGAGCCAGACCGAGGCCGTCACCGTGCTGAGCGGCTTCGCCGCCGGTCTGGGCGGGGCGCACGCCAGCGGCGCCGGCCGGCGCAAGTGGTTCGGCAGGAAGGCCGCCGCCCCCGCCGCCGGCCCGCGCGGGGTCTACCTCGACGGCGGCTACGGCGTCGGCAAGACCCACCTGCTCGCCTCCCTGTGGCACGCCACCCCGGCCGAGCCCGCGCTCAAGGCCTTCGGCACCTTCGTGGAGCTGACGAACCTGGTCGGCGCGCTCGGTTTCCAGCAGACCGTGCAGACCCTGGGCGGGCACCGGCTGCTGTGCATCGACGAGTTCGAGCTGGACGACCCGGGCGACACCGTGCTGGTGTCCTCTCTGCTCAGCCGCCTCGTCGAGCAGGGCGTGGCGCTGGCCGCCACCTCCAACACGCTGCCCGGCAAGCTCGGTGAGGGCCGCTTCGCCGCCGCCGACTTCCTGCGCGAGATCCAGGGGCTGTCCGCCCACTTCCGGCCGCTGCGCATCGACGGCCAGGACTACCGCCACCGCGGCCTGCCCGAGGCCCCCGCGCCGTTCTCCGACGAGCAGGTGGCCAAGGCCGCGTACGCGACCCCGGGCGCGAGCCTCGACGACTTCCCGGGGCTGCTGGAGCACCTGGCGAAGGTCCACCCGAGCCGCTACGGGGCGCTCACGGACGGGATCTCGGCGGTCTGCCTGACCGACGTCGGCCCGGTCCCGGACCAGTCGACGGCCCTGCGTCTGGTGGTGCTGGCCGACCGGCTGTACGACCGCGAGGTCCCGGTGCTGGCCTCCGGGGTGCCCTTCGACCGGCTGTTCAGTGAAGAAATGCTCAACGGCGGATATCGGAAGAAGTACTTCCGAGCCATATCGCGGCTCACCGCGCTCGCACGCGACGCGAAACCCCTGGTGTCCCAGTAGGTTTGGCACGGCCGGGCGCTTCTTTGGCCCGGCCGTTTCCACTTCTGCGAAGGGATCACCATGGCCACCACGCGTCACGCGCACACCATCTGGGAAGGCAACCTGCTGCAGGGCAAGGGTGTCGTCACCCTCGACTCCTCGGGCCTCGGCTCGTACGACGTCTCCTGGCCCGCCCGTTCCGAGGCCGCGAACGGCAAGACCAGCCCGGAAGAGCTGATCGCCGCAGCCCACTCCAGCTGCTACTCGATGGCTCTGTCCCACGCCCTGGACGGGAAGGGCACCCCGCCCACCCGCCTGGAGACCAAGGCCGATGTGACCTTCCAGCCCGGTGAGGGCATCACCGGCATCCACCTGACGGTGGAGGCCGAGGTCCCCGGTCTGGACGCGGCCACCTTCGCCGCCGTCGCCGAGGACGCCAAGAAGAACTGCCCGGTCAGCCAGGCCCTGACGGGTACGACGATCACCCTGAGCGCCACCCTCGCCTGATTCCCCGCACCGCCGCCGGGCCCCCGCGCACCCCGCCGGGGCCCGGTGGGGTGACGGGCCGCCCGCTTACGTCAGTCCCGGGTGGTCAGCGCCCTGCGGACGCGCGCGTCCAGGGCGAGCAGCACGGCGGTCGGCAGGAAGAGCGCGTCACAGACGATCATGGCCACGGAGAGAAACGGGAGCCCGAGGACCACGGCGATCCCCGCGTGCTCGGCCATCATCACGGCGAGCAGGACGTTCTTGATCCTGCGGTTGGCCAGGGTGAAGGGGAACGCCACCTGGATGACCACCGTCGCGTACGCCATGACCACGAGCGGGACCATCCCGGAGGCCAGCAGCTCCGACAGCCAGGGCCAGGGCCGGAAGTGGTCCAGGTGCAGGGCGTAGTACAGGGCGCTGCCCTCCTGCCAGCGCGAACCCTGGATCTTGTACCAGCCGGCGGTGGCGTAGATGAAGCAGACCTGTAGGGCCAGCACGGCCATCGCGCAGTTGTGCAGCATGCCGGTCAGGCGGTCCAGCACCGGGCGGGCCTCGTGCTCCGGGAACCACAGCACGGCCGCGTGGCGCAGTCCGTGGGCCGCCCACAGGGCCCACAGCACGGCGCTCCAGCCCCACTGGGGAAATCCGAACAGGACTCCGAGAAGTGCGCCCGTCCCCTGCCACAGGTGCAGCCCGGACCGGTCCCGCGCACCGGCCTCCCGCAGACGGCGCCGGCGGCGGGCGTCGAGCGACCAGACGTCGGCGCAGCGCAGGAAGACCAGGTAGATGGCCATGATCCGCAGGACGTTGTCGCCGCCGTCGCCCAGGAAGGGGGAGCGGAACTCCAGGGAGAGCACGCCCACCATGAAGAACACGGACGTGCCGCGGGTCCGCCAGCCCACCATCAGCAGCAGGGCGGCCGCCAGGGTGGCGTGGTAGACGGTCTCGAACCACCACCGGCCGGTCCACCAGGTCAGCACGGTGAAGGCCCGGTCCTCACCGATCACCCGTACGGCCATGTCCATCGACCAGGGGTTGAGGTCGCCGAACAGGATCCGGCGGTGCGGCCATTCGCGTACGAGGAAGCCCGCGCAGACGAAGGCGAAGCCGATGCGGACGACCGCCGCCTGGTGGGGGAACCGGATCCGGCCGGTGGCCTCCACGAACGCGGTCAGCAGCTCGGGGACGGACCGCCGGGGGGCGGGCTCCTCCCCGGCGCCGGCGGCCGGTGGGGCCGGGGGGCGGGTGGGCGAAGCGGTTCCGGGCCCGTCCGGCGCCGGGGCGGGCGCCGGGATGAGGGGGATCACTCGGGCCGGTTTCTCGTCGGGGGTCACAGGTTCTGCCTGTCCTCCCCCGCGACCGGCCACCAGGGCAGCGTCAGTTCGCGGGGGGTGGTGTCGAGGGGACTGAGGTCCCAGTCGGGCGGCTCCACGGCCGTCGCCCGTGTCCGGAGCTGGACCGCGACGACGGGCCGCTCTCCACTCGCGGCGGGGGCGAGGCGCTGGAGCACGACGCGCTTGAGGTAGCGCTCGGACAGGCCCGCACGCGCGTCCGGGGCCGCCCCGCCTTCGTCCGCGTGGGTGACCGTGTAGAAGTCCCAGGCCCGGCGCAGCATGTTCTGGTGCAGGTGGCTGGGGATCGCGGTGCCGCGGAAGGCCTCGATGTCCTGCGCGGTCAGATCGGTCCACCGCCCGACGCCGCCGGCGCCGTCAGCCGTGCCGGTCCGTACGCGTGCGGAGATCGCGACGTTCTCCTGGACCGGATTGGGGGCGAAGAGCTTCCAGTCCTGCCCGAACTCCGGGCGGACGTGGCCTTCGATCGCCGCCGCGTACTCCCGTGAGATGCCGTTGGGGGGTGCGAGGGAGAGGAACAGTGTCGCGCCGTGCCACAGCGCGGCGCCGGCCAGGACGACGGCGCCCGCGACGAGCGCCGCGAGGGCCGGCGGTGACCAGGCCTGGGGAGGGTGTTCCTGAGTGCCCGTCATGACTGTGCGCTCCTGATTCCGCCGGGCCTGATCACGTGTCCGATTGCGGAGTCAGCGGCCGAGGCCGAGGCCGCCGAGCAGCGTTCCACCACCGGGAACGCTGAGCGTGCCGGGCGCGCCGGAGGTACCACCCGAAGAACCGGAGGTGCCCGAGGTACCGGAGGACGAAGCGCCGGAGGAGCCCGACGTACCCGAAGAGCCGGAGGTGCCGGAGGTACCCCCGGAAGTACCGGAGGAACCGGAGGTGCCGGAGGTACCACCCGAAGAGCCCGACGTACCCGAAGAACCGGACGTGCCCGAGGAGCCCGAGGTGCCGTTGTCGTCGCCGTCCCCGAGGAGCAGCCGGCGAATGTTCAGCTCGACGTGCGGCCGGAACTCGTTGGTCTGGTTGCAGAAGCCGTTCAGTACCGGGCCGCAGCTGTGGTTGATCTCGTGCGTCTGGGAGTTGTTGGAGCCGTCGCCGTACTGGTCCGCCACGGCGACCTGGCCGAACGCCGAAGCACCGGCGATCGAGACCACGACCAGAATCGACTGCAGAACGCGCCTCATCGTGCCACCTTTCCTCGCGTTTGACGGCGACCGCACCGGCCGCCGCAGCCGCCCCAACGAAAGGATTCGGCCTAGGTCACGAAGGCGGGCGCCCCCGATGGGCCAGGCCGGTGACGGGAGAACACCGACGGCCTCCGTCAGGGGAACGGCCGTCCGTCCGCTTGACCGCCTGTCGAGCGGCCTTCTTATCGGAAAGTCATATATTTTGCGTGCGTGACCCTTTCTGTACGCAAAGTAGCGGCCGTAGCCGCGCTCAGTGCCGCCCTCGCGGGATGCGGGGGCGGTTCCGACGGCGCCCCGCAGGGTGCCGGCCAGGCCCGGCTGGGCAGCCCCGCGGCCTCCGGCCCGGCCACCGCGGCAGCCCCGGCCTCCCCCTCCGCACCCGCGTCCCCGCTGGCCGGTGCGCCCGCCCGGGTGCCGACCCTCGCACCCGGCCCGAACGGCCTGACCCCCGTCTTCGAGCGGGCCCGCCAGGGGGCCGACAAGACGGTGGCGCTGACCTTCGACGCCGATATGACCTCCGATCAGGGGCCGCGCGCCGCCTCGGGGGAACGGTTCGACAACCCGGACCTGATCTCCGCCCTGCGCCGGCTGAAGGTGCCCTCGACGGTCTTCATGACGGGCCGCTGGGCGGAGGAGTACCCGGACCAGGCGAAGTCCATCGGCACCGACCCGAACTTCGAGATCGCGAACCACTCTTACAGCCACCACGCCTTCAAGTCCCCCTGCTACGGACTCCCCGCGCTGGACGGCGAAGCCGCCCGGGCCGACGTGGACCGGGCCTTCGCGGCGTTCAGGAAGGCGGGCGCGGTCAACACGGTGCCGTACTTCCGCTTCCCCGGCGGCTGCTACGACGACCAGGCGCTGCGGGCCCTGGCCCCCGCCCGGGTGACGGCCGTGCAGTGGGACGTGGTCAGCGGGGACGCCTTCGCCAAGGACCCCGACGCGGTGGCGGAGCAGGTGCTGGCCGGGGTGAAGCCCGGTTCGGTGGTGGTCATGCACTGCACGCGCAGCGCCGCCCCGGTGACCGAGCAGGCAATCCAGAAGATCGTCCCGGAGCTGCGCAAGCGCGGGTTCCGCTTCGTGAAGGTGTCCGAGCTGATGGGGAAGTGACGTTGGGGAAGTGACGTTTCGGCAGGGAGGGAGGGAGGCAGGGGCGCGCTCAGCCGCGGCGGGCGCTGACGAGACAGGCCACCGCGCCCGCCGCCCCGGCCAGCAGCAGCGCCCCCGCCAGGGCGCCCAGCGGAAGCGGCACGGTGTCCGAGCGGGCGGCCGTGACCAGGGCGGACACCGCACTGCGGGCCGGGGAGAAGGCCGCGACCCAGGCCAGCAGGGAGCCGACGCCCCCGGCGAGGACCGCGAGGCCCCGCCCCCGGACCAGCGGCCTGCTGCACACCGCGCCCACGGCCGCGCCCGTCAGGGCGCACACCGCCACCCCCACCGCCCCGGCCAGGGCCACCTCGGCCGGGGGCTGCCGCTGGAAGTCGCCGAGCAGCATCGCGAAAGCCGCGCCGGCGGCCCCGGCGAGCAGGCTCCCGCCCAGGGCGGTCAGCAGGGCCGCCGCGTGCACCCGGGTGGGCCCGGCCGCGGCGGCGGAGCAGTCGCGGGCCGCCGGGGGTTCGCCGGTGACGCAGATCCGGACCAGCCAGGCGGTCTGTGGGACCAGGCCGGCGGCCGCGTAGCCGAGGGCGTCCAGCACCGGGTCGCCGGAGCGGACGCCGACGGCCACGAAGGCCGCGTACACGACGAGGGGGGCGATCCAGCGCTGGGAGCGCAGCAGCAGGGCGCCCTGGTAGCGGATCAGGGCGGTCACGGTCACGGAAGTTCCTCCACGGCACGGATGTGCCAGGGCGGGTGGGCGGTGAGCAGCTCGCGCAGCAGGGCGTCGGAGCGGTCGGCGTCCACGGTCAGCAGGACCCCGCCGTCGGGGGCGGGCGCGGCGGCCGGGCCCGGGGGCGGCTCGGCGCCGGGCGGGCCCGCCGCGTGGATCCGTACGCACGGCGCCCGGGCCGGGGCCACCGGCTCCAGCGCGGCGCCGCGCACCCGGTAGTGGGCGTCGGGCAGGCCGGCGAGCCGGGCGGGGTCGTGGTCGACGAAGACCACCGTGCCCCCGGCGGCGGTGCGCTCGGTGACGGCCCGGTCCAGCTCGGCCCGGGCGGGCGCGTCCAGCCCGGTCCAGGCTTCGTCGAGGACGAGCAGCCCGGGCTCGGCGAGCAGGGCCTGGGCCACGGCCACCTTCTGGCTGGTGCCCTTGGACAGTTCGGCCATCGGAGTGCGGGCGTAGGCGGCGGCGCCGAACCGCTCCAGCCCGTCGGCCACCCGCCGGGCCGCCTCGGCGCGCGGCAGGCCCTGCACCCGGCCCAGGTGGGTCAGGTAGGCGCCCGCCGTGAGCGGCAGGGCCGCCGGGAAGCGTTCGGGGACGTAGGCGGTGCGGTGCGGGCGGCCCGTGACGCGCCCCTCGGTCGGGGTGTCGATGCCGGCGAGGATGCGCAGCAGGGTGGACTTGCCGCCGCCGTTGCCCCCTTCGACGCGGACCAGGGAGCCGTCCGGCAGCTCCGCCGTGACCCCGCGCAGCACCCAGGGCCGCCGCCTGCCGTAGCGGCGGCCCACGTCGGTGAGCCTCAGTGGGCCGCCACCGTCTCGGTGACCTCGCTGGGCCGGACGATGACGAAGCCCTCGCCGCGCAGCATCAGCTGGACGGCCTCGCCGGAGCCGCCGCGGATCATGGAGCCGACCGACTGGGAGCGGTGCAGCCCGGTCTCCAGGTGGGCGCTCCAGCCGACGACCGCGTCCGTGTCCACGTACACCGGCGCCTGCGCGGTGACCGGGATGATGATCGGGTTGCCGTCGCAGACCACGGCGAGCTTGCCGGTGCCGGTGAAGAGGCTGTTGAAGAGGCCGCCGCCGGTCATGCCGGCGCCCTTCACCATTTTGATCTCGTAGGACAGGGTCGGGTCGAAGCACAGGACGTTGCGCCCGTTGATGGTCAGGGCGTCGCCGGGCTCGAAGTCGATGATGAAGCAGTTGCCGGCCTGGTGCGCGAACCACGCCTCGCCCTGGCCGCGTACGGACATCAGCGCGAGGCCCTCACCGGTGACGGCCCGCTTGAGCATGCCGCCGATGCCCTGGCCCTTGCGCTCGAACTGGAGGTTGCCGCGGAAGGCGACCATCGAGCCCTGGCGGGCGAGCATCTCACCGTTGACGGCGTATTTGACGGACTTGGCGTTCTGCAGGGTCATGCCCGGGGCGGTGGACTGCTGCGCCAGGTTCTCCGACGCGAAAAGGTCGCTCTTCATGGAGTCGATCCTCACCCGGGCCGGCCACCCGGGACATCCTCCTGAAGGCGGACCCTGGCATCCTTGGCCGGATGAGCAGCCAGCACACGAACGAGACCACAGGCGTACCCGCGGTCGGCGCGGACAGTCCCTTCCGGCAGGAGCACGTCCTGCGCGACGAGGCCCCGCAGTTCGTGCTGCCGCTGGTGGTGCGGATCGAGAAGACCGGACCCCCGGCCCGGACCGACGCACTGGAGACGGCGGCCCGTGCGGTGCTGGTCCTGCTGACGGACGAGCGGGCGCAAGGCGAGGGCGAGTGGGCTCAGGCGGTGCGCGACTGGCAGGACGCCAGGATCCGCAAGGTGGTCCGGCGGGCGCGCGGGGCGGAGTGGCGCAAGGCGGGGACGCTGCCGGGTGTCACGGTGCACGGGGAGGCCTCGGAGGTCCGGGTCTTCCCGCCGGTGCCGCTGGACGGCTGGCCCAAGGAGCTGGCCAAGCTCCAGGTGTCGGGCACCGACCTGGACGACCCGGAGCCGGTGGCTCCGGCCGAGCCTGGGCTGCCGGTGCTGTGGCTGAACCCCGATCTCGGCATGTCGGCCGGGAAGGCGATGGCCCAGGCGGGGCACGCGGCGCAGCTGGCCTGGTGGGAGCTGACCGCGGCCGAGCGGGCCCTGTGGCGGGCCTGCGGTTTCCGGCTGGCGGTACGCACCGCCCCGCGCGAGCGGTGGGCGGAGCTGAGCGGGAGCGGGCTGCCGGTGGTGCGGGACGCCGGTTTCACGGAGATCGCGCCGGGCTCCTGCACGGTGGTCTCGGACCACCCGGCGCTGCGCGCCCGGCTCTGAGGCGGGCGGGGGCTCCGGGGCCGGCGCGGGCCCTGCGCCGGGGCGGGCGCGGGGGCGGCTCCGGGGCGGCCGGGGCGGGCGGCCGGCGGGGCGGGCGGGCGGAACCTCAAATGTTGCTCTGAACGTCCCCTCCTGGTGGTTGATGCGGCCCTTACGGGGCCATCACATCGGCATACGGTCCGTGAGTTGGGGGCGAGGGGGGACATGAAGCCCATGGAACGCCTGGGGGTGGGCATCGGCTGGCGGCCGGAGATCGCGGACGCGGTCGAGCGGCTGGAAGGCCTGGACTGGGTCGAGGTGGTCGCGGAGAACGTCTGCCCGGGCCATCTGCCCGAGTCCCTGCTGCGGCTGCGCGAGCGCGGGGTCCGCGTCGTCCCGCACGGGGTCTCGCTGGGGCTGGGCGGGGCCGACCGCCCCGATCCCGCGAAGCTGGCGGCGCTCGGGGAGCGGGCGGTGGCGCTGGGGGCGCCGCTGGTCACCGAGCACATCGCCTTCGTACGGACCTCCTCGCCGCCCCTGGAGGCCGGGCACCTGCTGCCCGTGCCCCGGACCCGGGACGCGCTGGACGTGCTGTGCGAGAACGTCCGGATCGCGCAGGACGCGCTGCCCGTGCCGCTGGCGCTGGAGAACATCGCCGCGCTGGTCTCCTGGCCCGGGGAGGAGCTGACGGAGGCCCGGTTCCTGCGGGAGCTGGTCGAGCGGACCGGCGTACGGCTGCTCGTCGACGTGGCCAACCTGCACACGAACCGGGTCAACCGCGGTGAGGACCCGGCCGCCGTGCTGGACGGGATCCCGCTGGAGGCCCTCGCCTACGTGCACGTGGCCGGGGGCGTGGAGCGCGACGGCGTCTGGCACGACACCCACGCGCACCCCGTGCCGCCGGTGGTGCTCGAGGTGCTGGCCCGGCTGCGCGAGCGGGTGGACCCGCCCGGTGTGCTGCTGGAGCGGGACGACGACTTCCCGCCCGAGGCGGAGCTGGCCGCCGAACTGGGGCGGATCCGCGCCGTGGTGGAGGCGGGCGGGCCGCCCGGCATCCTGCGGGAGCGGGTCGCCCTGCGCGAGGACGCCCCCGGCAGGGCGAGCGAGGCCGTGCGGACCCGGGTGGGGCTCGGGCAGGCGGCCCTGCTGTCGGCGCTGGTCGCCGGGACCCCGGTACCCGAGGGCTTCGACCGGCAGCGCGTACGGGTGCAGGCGCGGGCGCTGGCCGCCAAGCGGGCCTCGGTGGTCGCGAAGCTCGCCCCGGAGCTGCCCGAGCTGCTGGGCGGTCCCGACGCCTACCGCTCGGCCTTCCTCGGCTACTCCCGCAGCCGGCCCATGCGGAACGGATACCGCCGGGACGCCCTGGACTTCGCCGAGTACCTGCTCGTACGGGACCTGCCGGCCGACCCGGCCGCCCGGCGCCGGCTCACCGCCTGGTGGCGGGACCGGTCCGGGGCCCGGCCGCCGGGCCGCGTCACGCGCTGGGCCCGCGCCCTGGTGGGGAGAGCGCCGTGAACCTCCTGGCCTTCGCCGTCTGGGCGGCCGTGATCGCCTCCACCGCCCTGCTGCTGCGCGCCCTGCGCCGCGCCCGGCCCCCGGTGTCCGGGCCCGCGCCGGTCCTGCACGACCTGTCCGAGGCCGCCTTCCTGACGGGCGGTCCCGGGACGGTGGTCGACAGCGCGCTCGTCTCGCTGCTCGGGGACGGCCGGCTGCTCGTCGGCGGCCCGGGCATCGTGCAGGCCCGGACGGGGGCGCGGGGCGCGGACCCCGCCGAGCGGGCCGTGCTGCTGGCGCTCGCGCAGGCGCCCTCGGGGTGGCTGTACCAGGTGCGGTACGCCGCCATGCGCGAGCCGGCCGTGCAGGAGACCGGGGACGGGCTGGCGGCCCGGGGGCTGCTCTCGGCCCCCGGTGCGGGGCGTGGGGCGCGGCGCTGGGGGCTGGTCCAGGCGGTGGTGTGCGTGATGCTGGTGCCGGTGTCGCTGCCGCTCACCTTCGTGTTCTGGGCACTGGACCCGGAGCCCCGGGTGCCGTTCATCCTCACGGTGCTCCCGGCGCTGCTGGGCGGCTTCGTGGCAGGGGTGGTGTGCGCACGGCGGGCCCGGCTGCGGATCACCCCGGCGGGGCGGCGGGCGCTGGCCGGCTTCCGGCAGTGGTACGCGGCGGATCCGGCGCCTCGGGTGCAGACGGCGCTGTTCGGGCTGCGGGGTCTGCGGGACCCCTACCTGCGCGAGCAGTTGGTGCCGGCGGCCCGTGGCACCCGGCTGGCGGCGGCCCAGTCCCGGGGGCGTGGGACCGGCTCGGCGGACGTGCTCGGATCGTCGGCGGAGCTGCTTCCGGTGCTCTGGTGCGCGACGAGCGACGGCGGGGGCGGATCCTCCGGGTCCGGTGGCTGCGGATCCTCCGGGAGCAGCTGTTCCGGCGGTTCCGGTTCGGGTTGTTCCGGCGGTTCCGGTTCGAGCTGGTCCGGCAGCTCCGGTTCGAGCTGTTCCAGCGGTTCGAGTTGCAGCAGTTCCTCCGGTTCCAGCTGCTCCAGCAGTTCCTGACCGGCCATCACCACCGGATCACGAGCTGCTCACGCTTGGGCACCGGTCGCCGGAATTCCGCTCCGGCGGCTGTAGAAATCGGCCATGTTCTGGATCTTGTTCCTGCTGCTGGCCTGGGCCGGGGTGCTGACCTCGGCCACACGCCTCCTGCGGGCCGCCACCGAGGCCGCCGAGCCGGCGCCCCGCCCCGCCGCCGTGCGGCGGCACGGGGCGCTGAGCCTGTACGAGGCCGCGTACCTGGCCGGCGGCCCCGAGCGGGTCGCCGTACTGACCCTGCTGTCGATGGAGCGCCGGCACCGGCTGCTGCTCGCCCGCACCGGCTGGGCCACCGTGCTCGACCCGGTCGGGCGCGACGCCCACGAGCGGGCCGTGCTGGGCGCGTTCGGCCCCGACGGGCAGTCCCCGGTGTCGGCCGTCCGGCGGGCCGCCGCCGCGCACGCGGCCGTACGGGCCCTCGCGGACCGGCTGGACGAGGCGGGCCTCGCGGTGCCGCGGGAGGTACGGGACGCCGTGTCGGACGGGGCCCGGTCGGTGCGCCGGGCCGCCGTGCTGGTCGTGGCCATGGCGGCGGCCTCGCTGGCCGTCCCGGCGGACGGGGCGACCGTGGCGAAGGTGCTGTACTGGTTCGCGCTGCCGATGCTGCTCGTCGTGTGCTGCCTGGCCGTCGCCGGACCGGGCGGTCCCGGGTGCTCCCCGTGGGCCTCCCCCGCCGGGCAGCGGCTGCTCCTCGCCCTGGAGCGGGAGCGGGCCGGGGCGGACCCCCTCGCGGCGGTGGCCGTACGCGGACTGCGCGCCGTACGCGACCCGGACCTCCGCGCCGCCCTCGGGCGCGACACCCCCTAGGCCCTGTCGTCAAAGTCCCGCCTGCCCGCGACGCCCGGCACCGCACCTCGCCGCGTTGTCGGAGCGCCCAAGTACGTCCAGTACTCGGGCGCTCCTCCGCCTTGCGATGCACGGCACCGGACGCCGCGGGCCTTACCGGCGCCACTTTGACGACAGGGCCTAGCCCTCTACGTCAACCGGGCGTACCGCGCCCCGGCGTCCGGCGGTGTGCCTGTACAGCCGCGCGGTCCTGACATCTCATCAGACCGGACGATGAGATGAAGGGAGTGCCATGCGGACCGCGCTCGCACGCCAGGCCGTCGCCGCGGCGGCCCTCTGCCTCACCCTGTGCGCCCCCGCGCCGGCCCGCGCGAGCGGCGGGAGCACCGCGGGCCCCGGCCCCGGGCCCGCCCCGACCGCCGCCGAGGACGCCGGGGCGGAACTCGTCGCCCGCCGGGCCGCCGCTGCCGCCGCCCTGCGGCCCGTGGCCGTACCGCCCCCCGCCGGCGGGGCGCCCGGGGCCCCGGCGCACGGCACCCGCCCCGTACCCGGGCCCGCCGCCGGGGCCGCCCGGCTCGACTTCCGGCCCTGCCCCGCCGCCGAGGAGCTGCCCGGACCGGTCCGCTGCGCCACCCTGCGGGTCCCGCTGGACTACGCCCGCCCGGACGGCCCGCAGATCTCCCTCACCGTCAGCCGGGTCCCGGCGACCGGCCGCGGCGGCGCCGCCCGCCAGGGCGCGCTCGTCTACAACCCCGGCGGGCCGGGCGCCTCCGGGATGTTCTTCCCCCTGCTCGCCGACCGCCCCGCGTGGGCCCGTATCGCCGCCGCCTACGACCTCGTCGGCTACGCCCCGCGCGGAGTCGGCCGCTCCGCCCCGCTGGTCTGCCAGGACCCGGCCGAGCGGCCGCACGGCCCGACCCAGGTCCCGGCCGAACCCTCCCCCGCCCACAAGCGGGAGCGGCTGGCCGCGGCCCAGGCCTACGCCCGGGGCTGCGCGCGGCACGCCGGCGCGGCGCTCGCGCACTACACGACCCTGAACAACGCCCGCGACCTGGACGTGCTGCGGGCCGCGCTCGGCGAGCCCCGGCTGAGCTTCATGGGGGCCTCCTACGGCACCTACCTCGGGGCGGTCTACGCCACCCGCCACCCGGACCGGGTCCGCCGCATGGTCTTCGACTCGGCGGTCGATCCGGACCCGCGCCGCATCTGGTACCGCAACAACCTCGCCCAGGCCCCGGGTTTCGAGCGCCGCTGGGCCGACTTCCGCGCCTGGGCGGCCCGCCACCACGCCGCGTACGGGCTGGGCACCACGGCGCGGGCCGTACGGGCGAGCTACGAGAAGGTCCGCGCGACCGTGGCCCGGACCCCGGCGGGCGGGGTCGTCGGGACGGGCGAACTGCACGCGGCGTACCTCCAGACCGCGTACTACGACGACGTCTGGCCGGAGCGGGCCGCGGCCCTCGCCGCCTTCCTGCGCGGCGACCCGGGCCCCCTCACCCGGCAGGCGGCTCCCGATCCGCGGACGGCGGCCGAGGCCGCGAACGCGACGGCCGTCTACACGGCGGTGCTGTGCAACGACGCCCCGTGGCCCGCCGACTGGGAGACCTGGGACCGCGACAACACCGAACTGGCCCGCCGCGCGCCCTTCGAGACCTGGGCCAACGCCTTCCTGAACCTGCCCTGCGCCTCCTGGCCGGTGTCCGAACGGCAGCGGCCGGTCGAGGTCGGGGCACCGGCGGGCGGGCTGCCCTCGACGCTGATCGTCGCGGCGGAACGGGACGGGGCGACGCCCCACCGGGGCGCGCTGGAACTGCAACGGCGGCTCGGCGCCCGGGCCGCGCTGGTCACGGAGCAGCGGGCGGGCACGCACGGGGTGGCCGGCGGACTCAACGCGTGCGTGGACCGACATGTCGAGCGGTATCTGCTGACGGGCGCCACCCCGGGGTGGCGCATCACGTGTGCGCCGCATCCGGAGCCCGCACCGGTGTCGCTGGACGACCGGGCAACGAGCGCTCCCAGGGCGCTGTTGCCGCCAGTCGTCTGAACTTCCGGGCGGGGTCTCCGGCTGCGTCGATTCGGGGGCAGGGCCTCCCGATCCCCGGAGACCACTCTTGTGTCACGAGTGGTCCTCCGGTCCTTCCCCCCAGGGGAGGTCTCAGGCGAGCCCGGCCACCAGATCGGCGACGGACTTGCGGCGCCCGGTGTAGAAGGGCACCTCTTCACGGACGTGCATCCGGGCCTCGGAGGCACGCAGGTGACGCATGAGGTCGACGATGCGGTACAGCTCGTCGGCCTCGAAGGCCAGCAGCCACTCGTAGTCGCCCAGCGAGAAGGAGGCGACGGTGTTGGCGCGCACGTCCGGGTAACCGCGGGCCATCTTGCCGTGGTCGGCGAGCATGCGGCGGCGGTCCTCGTCGGGCAGCAGGTACCAGTCGTAGCTGCGCACGAAGGGGTAGACGCTGACGTAGTCGCGGGCGACCTCGTCGGCCAGGAAGGCCGGGATGTGCGACTTGTTGAACTCGGCGGGGCGGTGCAGGGCCATGTTCGACCACACCGGCTCCAGGCCGCGGCCCAGCTTGGTGCGGCGGAACAGGTTGTAGGCGGTCTGCAGCTCGTCCGCGGTCTCGGCGTGCCACCAGATCATGACGTCCGCGTCGGCGCGCAGGCCCGAGACGTCATAGGTGCCGCGGACGGTGATGTCCTTGGCGGCCAGCTGGTCGAACAGCTCCTGGACCTCGTCGGCGTAGCCGGCGCGGTCTTCCGGAAGGACGTCCTTCAGCTTGAAGACGGACCACAGGGTGTAGCGGATGACCTCGTTGAGGTCCTTCGCCTTCTTCCCCGCGTTGGGAATCTTCTCTGGTGCAGTCATGTGTCCATTGTCCCGTGTGCTGATCAGTGGTCGGTGCCAGGGGTGGCCATAGCGGCGATCACCGCGTCGGCCGCCTTCCCGGCGCTCGCGATGCAGGCCGGAATGCCGACCCCGTCGTACAGGGCTCCGCAGACGGCGAAGCCGGGCAGCTCCGCGACGGCGGCCCGGATCCGGGCGACCCGGGCGAGGTGGCCGACGGGGTACTGGGGCAGTCCGCCGTCCCAGCGGGTGACGGTGGCGGCCACCGGCCGGGCGGCCAGTCCGACGGCCTCGCCGAGGTCGCCGAGGGAGACGTCGACCAGTTCGGAGTCCTCGCGCTTCAGGTCGCCCTCGTCGCCGTGGCGGCCGATGGAGGTGCGCAGCAGGAAGAGTCCGGGGTCGGCCGCGGCCCAGGACCACTTGTTGCTGGAGAAGGTGGACGCCTTGATCGTGCGGCCGTCCACGGGCGGTACGAGGAACCCGCTGGCGGCTCCGTCGGCGATCGCGGCGGGCAGGTCGGAGCGCCGGAAGGCCATGGTGACCAGGGCCATGGAGGCGTACTCGGCCTCGCGCAGCCCGGCGGCCGCGGCCGGGGCGAGGCCGGCGAGCAGCCCGGCCGCGGGGCCGGCGGGGGTGGCGAGGACCACTCCGTCGGCGTCGAGGACCTCGTCGGCGGCGGTGATCCGCCAGCCCTCGGGCGTACGGCTGATCGCGCGCACCGGGGTGCCGGTGAGGATCCGCGCCCCGGCGGCCCGGCAGGCGTCGGCGACGGCGAGCGGCAGCCGGCCGATGCCGCCGGAGATCCCGGCGAAGAAGGAGCCGGTGGCGGCCGCGCCGGTGACGGTGGTCCGCTCGGCGGCCGCGCGGGCCGCGGCCCCGCTCTGGAGGGCGCGGACGCTCTCGGTCAGCGTGGGGTGGGTGCGGACGGCGTCGTAGAGGGCGGGGACGGCGGCGCGCATCGAGATGCGGTAGGCGTCGCCGGCGTAGACCCCGCCGAGCAGCGGTTCGACCAGCCGGTCCACGACCTCGCGGCCCATCCGGGCGGCCACGTACTCGCCGACGGCCACGTCCTCGCCGACCTCGGTGGGCGGGAGTTCGGCGTCGGCGGCGATACGGGCCAGGCCCTCGGCGGACAGCACGCCGGAGGCGGCGAGCGGGGCCGTGTCGCCCGGTACGCCCATGACGTGGCCGCGCGGCATGGGCCGCAGGGCGTCCCGGGTCCACAGGTGGGCGGTCGTGGTGGCGGGGGCCTGGAGGGCGTCGCCGAGGCCCACGGCCCGGGCCAGTTCCAGGGCTTCGGGACGGCGGGCCAGCACGGACTCGGCGCCGAGGTCGACGGGGGCTCCCGCGATCTCTCCCGCGTACAGCTTGCCGCCGAGGCGCGGGCAGGCCTCCAGGAGGGTGACGCGGACGCCGTCGGCGAGCAGCCGGTGGGCGGCCGCGAGTCCCGCGATGCCGCCGCCGATGACGACGACGTGCCGCGTGGGGACCGGCCTGTCCGTACGTGTGTCCGCTTCGTGCATGAACACATCGTCTCAGACCGGCCGGTGAGGCCGGACCGTGACCGCATCGGGATCACCTCGGGACCTCGCGTGCGAAACCCGCCGGGGGGCCGCGGGCGTCGAAACGGCGACACCAGCCGATCCCCCGGGGGTACTGACGATGCACACGCTCCACAGACACCGTTCGGCGGCGGCGCTGGCCGCCCTCTCCCTCGCGGGGGCCCTCGCGCTCACGGGCTGCGGCGCCGACGGCGGCGGGAGGGCCTCCTCCGAAAAGGCGGCGGTCGCCGGCCCCCGGGAGGGCGGGGCCGCCCAGGGCAAGCCGGGGGCCGGGGCGGCGGCTCCGCCGGCGGCCGCGCAGGACGCCAAGGGCCAGCCGCAGGCCGCTGTCCGCCCGCACGTCATCCGTACGGGGTCGCTGGGCATCGAGACGGCCGAGCCGCAGAAGGCCCTGGCCGCGGCCCGTACGGCGGCCGAGGCGGCGGGCGGCTACGTGGGCAACGAGTCCACCGAGCGCGCCAAGGACGGCCGGATGACCTCGACGCTGACCCTGCGGGTGCCCGGGGAGCGCTTCGACGCGGTGATCGGAGCCCTGGAGGGCAGCGGGAAGCTGCTGAACCGGAAGGTCGAGGCGCAGGACGTGACCCAGAAGGTCGCCGACGTCGACAGCCGGGTCAAGTCGCAGCAGGCCAGTGTGGCCCGGGTGCGGGAGATGATGGAGAAGGCCTCGGCGCTCAGTGACGTGGTGATGCTGGAGGGTGAGCTGAGCCGGCGCCAGTCCGACCTGGAGTCGCTGCTGGCCCAGCAGAACGCGCTGAAGGACCAGACCGCGCTGGGCACGATCACGGTCTCCGTCTCGGAGCCCGCCGCCGTCCCGGTGAAGGAGAAGGAGGCGGAGCCGGGCCTGGGTGACGCCCTGGGCGGCGGCTGGAGCGTGTTCACGACCCTCGTGCGCTACCTGGCCCTCGCGGTCGCGGCGGTGCTGCCCTTCGCGATCGCCGCCGCCCTGCTGGCCCTCGGGTTCAGGGCGTACCGCAGGGTGCGCCCGGCGAAGCCGAAGACGGGCCTCCCCCGGACCCTGGTGCCCCGCCAGCCGTCCGCCGCCCCGGCGGCTGAGCCTGCGACTGAGCCTGCGGCGGATCTCCAGGACTGACGTCCGGTCCGCCCGTAGCGTGTCCCCGTAGACGTGGACGTAGGCGTGGGCAGCGGCGCGGAGGCGGGGCGGACGATGACGACGGAACGACTGGTGGTGGTCGGCGGTGACGCGGCGGGGATGTCCGCCGCGTCACAGGCCCGGCGGCTCAAGGACCCGGCGGAGCTGGAGATCATCGCCTTCGAGCGGGGCCACTTCACCTCGTACTCCGCCTGCGGGATCCCGTACTGGATCGGCGGCCTGGTCGGCGAGCGGGACGACCTGATCGCCCGCACCCCCGAGGAGCACCGCGCCCGGGACATCGACCTGCGCACCCGCACGGAGGTCGTGGAGCTGGACCTGCCCGGCCGCCGGGTACGCGCCCGGGACCTGGAGAGCGGCGCCGAGTCCTGGACGGGCTACGACAAGCTGGTCCTGGCGACCGGCGCCCGCCCGGTCCGCCCGAAGCTGCCGGGGATCGGCGCGCACGGGGTGTACGGGGTCCAGTCCCTGGACGACGGGCAGCGCCTGATGGAGGGCCTCGAGCGTACGCCGGGCCGCCGGGCGGTCGTCGTCGGCGCGGGGTACATCGGCGTGGAGATGGCGGAAGCCCTGGTCGGGCGGGGGTACGAGGTCACCGTCCTGCACCGCGGCGAGCAGCCGATGGCCACCCTGGACCCGGACATGGGCAGCCTGGTGCACGGCGCGATGAACGGCATGGGGATCCGTACGGTCTCCCGCGCCGAGGTCACGGAGGTCCTCACCGACGAGGAGGGCCGGGCCCGCGCGGTGGCCACCGCGGACGGGCAGGAGTACCCGGCGGACGTGGTGGTGCTGGGCATCGGCGTCGAGCCGCGCACGGCGCTGGCACGAGCTGCCGGACTGCCGCTCGGCGAGTCCGGCGGGCTCCTGACGGACCTGTCGATGCGGGTCCGGGGCCACGAGGAGGTCTGGGCGGGCGGCGACTGCGTGGAGGTGCTGGACCTGGTGGCGGGCCGCAACCGGCACATCCCGCTGGGCACGCACGCCAACAAGCACGGCCAGGTGATCGGCTCGGGCGTGGGCGGCGGCTACGCGACGTTCCCGGGCGTCGTGGGGACCGCGGTGAGCAAGGTCTGCGACCTGGAGATCGCCCGTACGGGACTGCGCGAGCGGGACGCCCGGGAGGCGGGCCTGCGCTTCGTGACGGCGACCATCCGCTCGACGAACACGGCGGGCTACTACCCGGGCGCGGCCGCGATGACCGTCAAGATGCTGGCGGAGCGGCGCACGGGGCGGCTGCTGGGCGTCCAGATCGTCGGCGGTGCGGGGTCCGCGAAGCGGGTGGACGTGGCGGCGGTCGCCCTCACGGCGGGCATGACCGTCGAGCAGATCGTCTCCCTGGACCTGGGCTACGCGCCCCCGTTCTCCCCGGTCTGGGACCCGGTCCTGGTGGCGGCCCGCCGCGCCGTCTCCGCAGTGCGGGCGGCCGGGGTCTGAGCGGGGCTCGCCGCTGCGCGGAGCGGTCCCCTACCCGCCCTTCCACCGTTCCCGCCTCAAACGCCGGCGGGGCTGGATTTCCAGCCTCGCCGGCGTTTGAGGCGCGGGGTCTGGGGCGGCGCCCCTGGGGGCACCTCCCAGCGGTAGCTGGGGGAGGAACGGTGGAAGGGCGGGTAGGGGACTTGCCCCGCGCAGCGGCCGGCCGACCGGCCGGCTAGCGCTGGGTCCGGGTGTGGACGTAGTCCACCAGGCGGGTCAGGGCGTCCGGGTCGGTCGTCGGGAGGACGCCGTGGCCCAGGTTGAAGATGTGGCCCTCCAGGCCCGCCGCCGCAGCGAGGACCTCGTCCGTCTTCGTCCGCACGGCCTCCTCCGTGGAGAAGAGGACGGCGGGGTCCAGGTTGCCCTGGAGCGCCTTGCCGGGGCCGACCCGCTTGACGGCCTCGTCCAGCGCGACCCGGTAGTCGACGCCCATGACGTCCGCGCCGGCCTCGCCCATCAGGCCGAGGAGCTCGCCCGTGCCCACGCCGAAGTGGATCCGCGGGACCCCGTACGAGGCGACGGACTCCAGGACCTTGGCGGACGCCGGCATCACGGAGCGGCGGTAGTCGGCCGGGGCCAGCGCGCCGACCCAGGAGTCGAAGAGCTGGACGGCCGAGGCGCCGGCCTCGATCTGGACCTTCAGGAAGGCGGAGGTGATCTCCGCGAGGCGGTCGAGCAGCTCGGCCCACAGCTCCGGGTCCCCGTACATCAGGGCCTTGGTGTGCTCGTGGTTCTTGGAGGGGCCGCCCTCGACGAGGTAGCTCGCGAGGGTGAAAGGCGCGCCGGCGAAACCGATCAACGGCGTGGAGCCCAGTTCACCCGTGAGCATGCCGATCGCCTCGGTGACGTACGAGACGTCCTCCGGGGTGAGGTCGCGCAGCTGTGCGAGGTCCTCGCGGCGGCGGATCGGCTGGGCGACGACCGGGCCGATGCCCGGCTTGATGTCCAGGTCGACGCCGATGGCCTTCAGCGGGACCACGATGTCGGAGAAGAAGATCGCCGCGTCGACGTTGTGGCGCCGCACCGGCTGCATGGTGATCTCGGTGACCAGGTCGGGGCGCATGCAGGACTCGAGCATGGCCGTGCCCTCGCGCACCTTGCGGTACTCGGGGAGTGAGCGGCCGGCCTGCCTCATGAACCACACGGGGGTGTGCGGCACCGGCTCCCGCCGGCACGCCTTCAGGAAGGCGGAATCGTACGTCTGACTCGGCTGGCCCGCGGGGCTGAGGTTGGCGCTCACGACCCGAATCTTCGCACGTATGAAGAAGTGCCCGGCCCGGCGCGGGTGTCCCTGCGCCGTACGGGCGCTCGTTCCGCCTAGTCTTCCCGGCATGGCTGCGGCTCAGGGACGATTTTCAGATGGCGCTGACGGTATGGACAGCGCGGAGGAGAGCTCCGTCCCGCTCCCGTTCCGGCGGGCGGTCGAGGGCTTGCGCAAGGCGCGGCTGCGGCCCGGGATCGAGATCGACCCGACGAAGCCGCCCCAGCGGCTGGCGCCGTACGCCTACGCCCTGGAGGCGGCGGTCGTGGAGGGGGAGGACGATCTGGCCGACGGCCGGCTCATCCTGCTGCACGATCCGGCCGGGCACGACGCCTGGCAGGGCACCTTCCGGCTGGTGACGCTGGTACGGGCGGAGCTGGAGCCGGAGATGGCGGCGGACCCGCTCCTGCCGGAGGTGTGCTGGTCCTGGCTGACGGGGGCGCTGGAGGCGCGCGGGCTGGCGTACGGGGAGGCGAGCGGGACCGTGACCATGGCGGCCTCGCACTACTTCGGGGGGCTCGCCGAGCGGCGTCCGGCCACCCAGATCGAGATCAGAGCCTCGTGGACCCCCCGCGAGGGGGTGGGCGGGGTGCCGGACACCACGGCGCACCTGGCGGCCTGGTGCGAGCTGCTGTGCCAGATCGCGGGGCTGCCGCCGGTGGGGCCGACGGACAGCGCCACGGGCGTGGTGTCCCTGCCACAGCGGCGCGGTCCGCACCACCCGTAGCCGCGCGGCCGGAGAGGGCCGTCCGGCCCCCCTCGCGCACCGGGAACGTACGCCCGAGTCCGTAACGGAGTGTCAGAACAGCGCGCGCCGGGCGGCTTTCTGATCATCCCTTGATCGATCATGCGTCCGAATTGCCCGAATTGTTACTCACCAAATCGTGATCATTCCCTAAAGCCGGGTGGGTGACGTGCCGAAGGAGTCAGTGACCATCCGCACGGTGCGAACCGGCTTCCTTCCCCGAGCCGGCCCGTCCCGCCACTCCCCCAGGAGGCCTAGGTGTCCGTTCTTCTCGAGCAGCCCGCAAGCCTGGTCGCCTACCGCCCGAACAAGCCGACGGCCATGGTCGTCGTGGCCGACCCGCGCGTCCGTTCCACCGTGACCCGCCATCTGTGGGCCCTCGGAGTCCGTGACGTGATCGAGGCGTCGTCCATCGCGGAGGCCCGCCCCCGCGTCGGCAGCCCGCGCGACATCTGCGTGGCCGACGTACACCTGCCCGACGGTTCCGGTCTCACCCTGCTCTCCGAGACCCGCGCCGCCGGCTGGCCGAACGGCCTGGCCCTGTCCGCCGCCGATGACATCGGTGCCGTGCGCAACGCCCTCGCGGGCGGAGTGAAGGGCTACGTCGTCACCGGTACGCGGACCAACATCGGGCTCCCCACCCGGCCCGGCGCCGCCCCCATCGGTGCCGCCGCCGCCCGTATGCACCGCCGCCCCCCGGGTGCCCCGAGCCACCCGGGCGGCTACCGAGAGCTCTCCGGCCGCGAGGTCGAGGTCCTGCGCCTCGTCGCGGAGGGCCAGTCCAACAAGGCCATCGGCGTCTCGATGGGCCTGTCCGCCCTGACCGTCAAGTCCCACCTCGCCCGCATCGCCCGCAAGCTGGGCACCGGCGACCGGGCCGGAATGGTCGCCGTCGCCCTGCGGACGGGGATCATCCACTGATTCCCGCCCCGAGGCTCCCGGGCGACCTGCCGGGGAACCCCGGGAATCGCCCGTCCCCTCCCCCTCGCGCCCGTCGACGGAACGTTCCGGCGACGGGCGCGTCACATCCACGGATACCCTTGACCGGTGACCGACGCCCAAGAGACCGCAGCACACCTGCGCACCACCACCGGGGGCGGCCCCCCGGACGCCGAGGTTCCGTCCGATGGGCAGCCGACGCCGATTCCCTTGCTCGAGCCCCGCGAGGGCATCCCCCCGGTCGTCGCCGACGCCGAGGCGCTCGCCCGGGTGGTCGCGGCCTTCGCCGCCGGCACCGGGCCCGTGGCCGTCGACGCCGAGCGCGCCTCCGGCTACCGCTACGGCCAGCGCGCCTACCTGGTGCAGCTGCGCCGCGAGGGCGCGGGGTCCGCGCTGATCGACCCGGTCGGCTGCCCGGACCTGTCCGCGCTGGGCGAGGCCCTCTCCGGGACCGAGTGGATCCTGCACGCCGCCACCCAGGACCTCCCGTGCCTGCGTGAAATAGGCATGGTGCCCACCTCGCTCTTCGACACCGAGCTGGCCGGCCGCCTGGCGGGCTTCCCCCGGGTCGGACTCGGCGCCATGGTCGAGAGCGTGCTCGGCTACGCCCTGGAGAAGGGGCACTCCGCCGTCGACTGGTCCACCCGCCCGCTCCCCGAGCCGTGGCTGCGCTACGCCGCGCTGGACGTGGAGCTGCTGGTGGACCTGCGGGACGCGCTGGAGAAGGAACTGGACCGGCAGGGCAAGCTGGACTGGGCCCGCCAGGAGTTCGACGCCATCGCCGCGGCCCCGCCCGCCCCGCCCCGCAAGGACCCGTGGCGCCGTACCTCCGGCATGCACAAGGTGCGCCGCCGCCGGCAGATGGCGGTCGTACGGGAGCTGTGGGAGTCCCGCGACCGCATCGCGCAGCGCCGGGACGTCTCCCCCGGCAAGGTGCTGGGCGACGCGGCGATCGTGGAGGCGGCCCTGGCCCTCCCCGCGAACGTGCACGCGCTGTCGGCCCTGCCCGGGTACGGGCAGCGGATGGGCCGGCGCCAGCTGGACCAGTGGATGGCCGCCGTGGACCGGGCGAAGGCCCTGCCCGAGAACGAGCTGCCGCAGCCGGGGGCGACCCCGGCGGGCCCGCCCCCGCCGCGTTCCTGGGCGGACAAGGACCCGGCCGCCGCGGCCCGGCTGTCCGCGGCCCGTGCGGCCGTATCGGCGCTGGCGGAGGAACTGAACCTGCCGCAGGAGAACCTGATCACCCCGGACACGGTGCGCCGGCTGTGCTGGGAGCCTCCGCAGCGACTGGAGGCGGACACGGTGGCCGGGGCCCTGGCCGGCTACGGCGCCCGCCCCTGGCAGATCGAACAGGTCACCGACGCCCTGGTCACGGCCCTCGCCGCGACCGCCTGACCCGGCCGGCCGCCGGAAACGTGTGCGGGGTCCTCACTACAAGGGAGTGAGGACCCCGTCCTCGTCCCGGTCGAAGGCGCCGGAGGTCGCGCCCTCGACCTTGCCCTGCTTGAGCCAGTGCTCGGACATGGTGTGCACCAGCTTCGACTCGCGCTCCCAGGGCACCTGGTGGCTCGCGCAGGCGATCCGGAACATCAGCTTGTCCTGCCCGGGCATGGCCTTGTAGAGCTCGGGCACCGAGAAGTACAGCAGGCCCAGGTCCGGCGAGGTGTTCACGATGGTGTCGTACGCCCCGTACACGAGGCAGACGGGTACCGTGGCGCCGAGCGTCCCGTTCAGCTTGACGGTGGTGGAGTTCCATCCCCACCAGTACGAGTTCCGGACGCGGTTCAGCCCTTCCGGCGCTCCGGGCACCGGGCCGCCCCAGTAGCGGCCGATCGGGTCGGTGTCCATGACCGCCTTCCAGACGATGTCGACCATGTCGTCGCTCTCGCGCTGTTGCGGACAGTGCAGGTCCCTGTCCCACACGGTCTTGAAGCCGCCTTTCGTGCCGACGGTCATCGGATAGCCGAAGGCGGCCGCCGGAGCGGACACCGGCAGCGGCACCGGTGCGTCGAAATCGGTCCCGGGCGCGCTCGGCCTGCCCTTCGGCGGGAAGATCGGCGCCAGCAGGAAGAGGCTGCGCACCTTGCCGGGGTGCTGGATGGCGTACGGCCCGAGCTGCTGGGCGGCCGCGGAATAGCCGATGAGGTCGACCTCCGAGGCGCCGGTGATCCCGAGGATGAACTCGACGACCGTGTCGACCTCGTCCCAGTCGCTCTGCGAGTTGTTCAGCTGCGCCGCGTAGTTCGGCCCGCCGGTATAGAGCGTCGGATTCGGATTGGGGACGAGGAGGTTCTGCTGCGCCGGGCTGACGTTGCGCGGGTCGTCCATCTTCGGGCGGGTGGACAGGCCGGATCCCTGGAGTTCCATCACGAAGACGTCGAAGTCCTTCTTCGCCAGCTCGTCGGCCCAGCTGTACTTCTTGTGCGCGAGGTCGAAGGCCGCCAGGCCCGGGACGCTCCGGCCGTGCAGCATGAGGACGGGCCGGCGCGGGCCGTCGGTCGGCGTGCCGTTGCGCTCGCGGACGAAGAGTTCCACGACGTCGCCCTTGTTCGCGGGCATGGTCGAGATGTGGGGCACGTGGTGGTCGGTGACGACGGGTGCGGGCATCGCGGCACTCCTGTTCGGTCGGCGGGCCCGGGGCGTGTACCGGGCCGAGCCCAGCGTCGGACCGGGGTGCGCCCAATGCCACGGACGTGACCGGGCCGGCCGCCCGCGCGACCCGATCGGGTAGCGCGGGCGCGCCGATCGGCCGGGCGCACGGCGGGGGCGCGAGGGGGCTCGTGCGGTCCCGGGCAGTGTGACCTTCGCCGCTGTTCGGGGAGGGGGTGTGCACATGGGTTACCCGCAAGTAGCATGGGCCGGGTGAGCGGGCGCTCAGTGACGTAAGCCGAGACGCCCCCGCGCAGCAGTGCACACCCGCACCTGGAGGAGAGCCAACGTGCCTCGTACCGTCAGGGACGTCGTCTTCGTCGACGGCGTCCGCACCCCGTTCGGCAAGGCGGGCCCGAAGGGCATCTACCACGAGACCCGCGCCGACGACCTCGTCGTGAAGGCGATCCGGGAGCTGCTGCGCCGCAACCCGGACCTGGACCCCGCGAAGATCGACGAGGTCGCCATCGCCGCGACCACGCAGATCGGCGACCAGGGCCTGACGCTGGGCCGCACGGCCGGCATCCTCGCGGGCCTCCCGCAGTCCGTCCCGGGCTACTCCATCGACCGCATGTGCGCCGGCGCGCTGACCGCCGTGACCGCCGTCGCGGGCGGTGTGGCCTTCGGTGCCTACGACGTCGCCCTCGCCGGCGGTGTCGAGCACATGGGCCGCCACCCCATGGGCGAGGGCGTGGACCCGAACCCGCGCTTCGTCTCCGAGAAGCTGGTCGACGAGTCCGCCCTGTTCATGGGCATGACCGCCGAGAACCTGCACGACCGGTACCCGACGATCACCAAGCTCCGCGCCGACGAGTACGCCGTGCGCTCGCAGGAGAAGGCCGCCAAGGCGTACGCCGACGGCAAGATCCAGCAGGACCTGGTCCCGATCTCGGTGCGCAACACCAACGAGGCGGTCGGTGAGACGGGCTGGGGCCTGGTCACCACCGACGAGCCGATGCGCCCGGGCACCACGCTGGAGAACCTGGCCGGCCTGAAGACCCCGTTCCGTACGCACGGCCGGGTCACCGCGGGCAACGCCGCCGGTCTCAACGACGGTGCCACCGCCGCGATCATCGCGTCCGAGGACTTCGCCCGGGAGAACAACCTCCCGGTCAAGATGCGCCTGGTCTCGTACTCCTTCGCGGGTGTCGAGCCGGAGGTCATGGGCTACGGCCCGATCCCGGCCACCGAGAAGGCCCTCGCGCAGGCCGGTCTGACGATCGAGGACATCGGCCTCTTCGAGGTCAACGAGGCCTTCGCGGTCCAGGTGCTCGCCTTCCTTGAGCACTACGGCATCGCCGACGACGACGCCCGCGTGAACCAGTACGGCGGCGCCA
This sequence comes from Streptomyces sp. NBC_00091, assembly GCF_026343185.1. GTDB lineage: Bacteria > Actinomycetota > Actinomycetes > Streptomycetales > Streptomycetaceae > Streptomyces. The sequence continues at coordinate 422,120 of NZ_JAPEMA010000001.1, forward strand.
TCGCCTTCGGTCACCCGCTGGCCTCCTCCGGCGTGCGTCTGATGACGCAGCTGGCCCGCCAGTTCGAGGAGCAGCCGCACGTCCGCTACGGCCTGACCACCATGTGCGTCGGCTTCGGCATGGGCGCCACGGTCATCTGGGAGAACCCGAACTTCAACGCCGAGGGAGACTCCAAGTGAGCACCACCGCTGAGCTCCTGAAGGGCGCGGCCGAGCTGTTCCCGGACGAGGTCGTCACGTCCGCGCACGTCCGCCACCTGGACCTGCCCTTCGGCGCCGGGCGCTTCGCGCTCATCACGCTGGACAACGGCTTCGACCACACCAAGCCGACCACCTTCGGCCCGCAGTCCCTCGCCAACCTGAACGCGGCGATCGACCAGGTCGAGCAGGAGGCCCTCGCGGGCTCCATCATCGGCGCGGGCATCACCGGCAAGCCGTTCATCTTCGCGGTCGGCGCCGACCTCAAGGGCGTCGAGCTGCTGAAGAAGCACGACGAGGCGCTCGCCATCGGCAAGGGCGGCCACGACGTCTTCAAGCGCCTCTCGGCGCTGGCCGTCCCCACCTTCGCGTACTACAACGGCGCGGCGATGGGCGGCGGTGTCGAGGTCGGTCTGCACTGCTCGTACCGCACCGTCTCGAAGGCCATCCCGGCCTTCTCCCTGCCCGAGGTCTTCCTCGGCCTGGTTCCGGGCTGGGGCGGCTGCGCCATCCTCCCGAACCTGATCGGCGCGGAGCGCGCGGTCTCGGTGATCATCGAGAACTCGCTGAACCAGAACCGCCAGCTCAAGGGCAAGCAGGTCTTCGACCTCGGCATCGCCGACGCGATCTTCGAGGGCGCGGACTTCCTGGAGCAGTCGCTGATCTGGACGGCCAACGTCCTGAACGGCACCACCGAGGTCGTCCGCCCGGAGATCGACCGCGGCGAGGCCTGGGACGCGGCCGTCGCCAAGGGCCGCTTCATCGCGGACTCCAAGGTGCACGGCGCCGCTCCGGCCGCCTACCGCGCGCTGGACATCATCGCTGCGGCCAAGGACGGCGACCTCCAGGCCGGCTTCGACGCCGAGGACCAGGCCCTCGCGGACCTGATCATGGGCGGCGAGCTGCGCTCGGGCATCTACGCCTTCAACCTGGTCCAGAAGCGCGGCAAGCGCCCGGCCGGTGCCCCGGACAAGTCCCTGGCCCGTCCGGTCACCAAGGTCGGCGTCGTCGGCGCGGGCCTGATGGCCTCGCAGCTGGCGCTGCTCTTCCTGCGCCGCCTCGAGGTGCCGGTGGTCCTCACCGACATCGACCAGGAGCGCGTGGACAAGGGTGTGGGCTACGTCCACGCCGAGATCCAAAAGCTGCTCGGCAAGGGCCGCATCAACCAGGACAAGGCCAACCGCCTGACCGCCCTGGTGACCGGTGTGCTCGACAAGGCCGAGGGCTTCGCGGACGCGGACTTCATCATCGAGGCCGTGTTCGAGGAGATGTCCGTCAAGCAGAAGGTGTTCGCGGAGGTCGAGGCGGTCGCCCCGGCGCACGCGATCCTCGCCACCAACACCTCCTCGCTGTCGGTGTCGGAGATGGCCTCCAAGCTCCAGCACCCGGAGCGCGTGGTCGGCTTCCACTTCTTCAACCCGGTCGCGATCCTCCCGCTGCTGGAGATCGTCCGTGGTGAGCAGACCGACGACGCCTCGCTGGCCACGGCCTTCGGTGTCGCCAAGAAGCTGAAGAAGACCGCGGTCCTCACCAAGGACGCCCCGGCGTTCGTCGTGAACCGCATCCTGACCCGCTTCATGGGCGAGATCCAGAACGTCATCGACGAGGGCACCCCGGTGGTGACCGCCGAGAAGGCCATCGAGCCGCTCGGCCTGCCGATGTCCCCGCTGGTGCTCCTGGAGCTCGTCGGACCGGCGATCGGTCTGCACGTCTCCGAGACGCTGAACCGTTCCTTCCCGGAGCGCTTCACCGTCTCCCCGAACCTGGCGGCGGTCGTCAAGGCCGGCAAGCGCGGCTTTTACGTCTACGACTCCGGCAAGCCGGAGCTGGACCCCGAGGTCGCCGCCCTCCTGGTGCAGGGCGACTCCGTCCTGACCGAGGAGCAGGTCCGCGACCGCGTCCTGGACGCGGTGGCGCAGGAGATCGGCCTGATGCTGGAGGAGGGTGTCGTGGCCGAGGCCCAGGACATCGACCTCTGCCTCATCACCGGTGCGGGCTGGCCCTTCCACCTGGGCGGCATCACCCCGTACCTGGACCGTGAGGGCGTCTCGGAGCGGGTGAACGGCAAGAAGTTCCTCGCCCCCGGCGTGGCCAGCGTCCCGGCGTAACGCACGGCAGTACGCAGAACGGCCCGTCCGCACCTGGTGCGGACGGGCCGTTCGCGTTCATCTGCGGCCCAGCCGGCCGCTCTTGACCAGGCGCTGGGCGGCCGGTGACTCGGGGTTGATGCCGAGCGCCCGGCGGGCGGCGTCACGGCGCATGTCGTCGCCGGCCCTGCCCAGTTTCGCGGCGGTCTCCGCGATCCGCAGCCACACCAGCGCGCGCCCGCTGTCCGCGGAGATCTCGACGGCCCGCTCGATCCTCCGCCTGGCCTGGTCGGTCTCCTTGCGGCGGATGTGGGCCTGGGCCATGCCGATGAGCAGGTCGAGGTTCTCGTGCTCGGCGAGCAGCCGCGCGCCCACCTCCAGGACGCCCCGGTCGTCCTTGGCCTCGACCAGCGAGGCGAACCCGCTGAGGGTGATGTCGGTGAAGGGTGCGTCGTCCTCGCCGCGTTCCCTGGCGGCCATGAACGTCCAGCCCTTGCCGCGCTTCCACTTCCAGGTGCGCGGGCCGGGCAGGTCCAGGCGGGTCCGGGTCCGCTCGTTGAAGTGCATGGACAGCTCGGGCCGGCCCTCCCACTGGTCGACGGCGGCGGCCACGTACTCCTCCGCCACCGGGCGCAGGAAGGCGTACCGCTTGGGCTGCATGCAGTAGCCGACGGCCTGGACGTACGGGGTGACCTCGCCCTGGATGTACGGGGCGTCCAGCACCCGGTCGGCCGGGGCGCCGGGGCCGGCCGGTACCTCCAGGTCGGGCAGCAGGGCGTGGGTGAGGGTGGCGGGGATGCGGTTGCTGTTGGCGTACGGCCGCATCCGCCGGATGACCTCGAGCGCGCCGATCTGGGCGACGGGGATCCCGTACAGGGCCCGGGCGGTGAACAGGCCGGTGGAGAAGCAGCCGATCACCTGGCGGGGGCGCAGGTACTCGAAGACCGTCTCGGCGAGGACGGGCACGTCCAGCACGAGGAAGGGGACTCCGGCCTCGCGGGCCGCCTCGCCGAGGGCGTCGGCGAGGCTGGAGGGGGCGCTGGGGTGGGGTTTGAAGACGACCGAGGTGTGGCCGAGGCGCAGCGCGTTCTGGAACATGCGCAGGTGCAGTTCCTCCTCTTCCGCCTCGGTGAGGATGCCGAGGGGGGAGAGGTACTGGCCGAGCAGGACCGCGGTCTCGGGGCCGCGCGCGGCCAGCCCGGGCGGGATCACCCGGTCGAGGATCGGGCGGCACTCGCCGGTGACCTCCGCCATCAGCTTGAGGACGGCTTCGCTGTGCACGGGCTGCGAGGGGATCCCGTACTCGGTGAGGAGCATGGGCAGCAGGGTGGGGACCAGGTCGAGGTAGAGGACCTGGGCGATCCGGCCGTGGATGTTGCGGGGGAGGTCGTTGCGGGTGGGGCCGTAGCTCATGACCCCGTCGGCGTACACGGCGAGCGTGGCGTCCGAGAAGATCTTGCAGAGGGTCTGGGCGGGCTTGACCTGGATCGACTCGACGACGAGTTCTAGTGGGCCCGGCCGGATGCCGATCTTCTCCGCCATGACGGTGCGCCACAGCGGGGCGTCCTCGTCGCGGGGGGACCAGAGCGCCGGGTGGAACGGGTAGATGAGGTCGTTCCAGTAGACGACGCGGTGGAAGCGCGCCAGTACGGCGGCGGCGCCGGGCATGTGGTGCAGGGGGGTGGCGACCTCGGGGATGTCGACGTTGTTGCACACGAGCAGGATGCGCTCGCGGTCGTCCTGGCCTAGCTGGCCGGCGTCGATGGCGGCGGCCACCGTCATGGCGCCGTAGAGGGTGGAGGCGGCGAATATCCGGGTCATCGGGCGGCGGCGCCCAGGTGCCGGGACATCAGTGCTCTGAGCTTCTTCACGCGTGTGGAGTCCATTCCTTCCAGCGTCCCTTCCAGGACGTCCTGGGGGAGGTCGAAGAGGATCTGTGCGCTCCGCTCCAGCAGCAGACCCCGGGTGAGTTCCTCGTACGACTCGGCGCGGTCCATGTGAATGACGATGAGCGCGCAGAGAGTTCGCATCGCCTTGAACGACAGTTCATATCCGCGTGGGTGGTGCGCGAGCTCCTCGAAAATCAGCCGGAAGGCGGGGAGGAAGTCCAGCTGCCGTTCGTCCGGGACCTTGGTGAGTGAAGTGGACACATCACGGCGGTAGAAGATGCCGTGGAGGTCGACCACTCCGAAGGAGCGGGTGCGCAGGTGCAGCTTGTAGAACCAGGGGCGGTCCTCGGCGGTGCGCAGCGTCTCGTCGAAGAACAGGGCGCCGACTTCCAGGAGGCGCTCGCGGTCGTAGATCCCAGCCCAGGACTGCGGGTAGTCCATGAAGGTCGAGGCGTCCACGGGGCCGATGTAGTCCGCGGGATTCAACGGTAGGGCCCTCGGCGCGAGCGGCGCCATGACGATCTTCCGCTTTCTCCCGTACACCCGGACGTGTCCGGTGCGCAGGAAGTCGACGCCCGACTGGCTCATCCAGCCGACCAGTTGCGCGAGATATCCGGGGGCGTACCAGTCGTCGCCGTCGAGGAAGGTGAAGAAGCGCCCGCGGGCCGCCGAAAGGCCGATGTTGCGGGTGGCCGATATCCCCAGGTTCCGCTCATTTTGGATCAATACGGCACCGGGAATCCTCGGCACCATCTCCCGCAGGATCTCTGACGTCCCGTCAACGGATCCGTCGTCCACCACGATGAACTCGAAATCCTCCCGGGCATTGAGCGCCAAGGACTTGAGCGCCGTCCGACAGAACTCCCGGACGTCACACATCGCGACGATTACCGAAAGGGTCACCACCGGAAGCACTCACCTTCTCCCCATTGCCCACACACATCTGGGAGGCCGCACGGACACACCGTCCGCACTCTCCTCCAGCCCACGCAAGTAACACTTCGGACATCATGATAGAAGCGCCCGGAGAGGCTCCAGGAGCCTTCCGGTGTGACGTACAACTCCCTTGCCCGTCGAGGCCTATTCGTGACACATAAGGCTCAGGTGAGCATGTAGGGTCTATCGGGCCCGGCGGCAATCCCGCCCTGCCCGCGCCGGCTGCGGGCGTGCCGACGGCAGTTGGGCTCCGCCGACCGACCCGGGAATCACCAAGTGCGCATCCACGTGCTCGCAGACTCCGACACCCGCTGGAAATGGGGCGCGGGGCTGGCGGTGGGCCTGGCGCCGGGCAGCGAGGTGCACGCCCACATGCTGCGCGGCAGGAGCACGCCGACGGCACGCCAGCTGGCGGAGGTCGGCATCACCCCCGCCTCGATCACCGAGGCCACGCTCGCCGAGTTCGCGACGGCGCCCGAACTGGACGGGGCGGACCTCGTCATCCTGGGAACGGTGGGCGGCTCCACCCACGCGGCCCTGCACGCGCTGGCCCACCGCTTCCGCGGCGCCGCCCGCCGGCCGATCCTCATGACCGGATACGTCGGCGTCGTCTACGAGAAGATGTCCGACGGCCTGCTGCTGCGCGCCGGCGCGGACATCGTCCTCGCCAACAGCCCTTTCGACCGGCGCCGGTTCAGCGACGTGTACGAGCCCCTCGGAATTCCGGGCTCGTGCATCGTCCAGACCGCACTACCTTTCCTCGACCAAAGGCCTTACGACATGAACCGGACGCACGCCCGGCACCCCTATACGGTGTGCTTCGCGGTGCAGCCTTCGGTACCCGTCGACCGGAATGGCCGAATGTACATGCTGCGCCGTGCGATATCCCACGCACGACTGCGGCCCGGGCGCGACGTACTCATAAAACTCCGCAGCAAGCCAGGTGAGGCAACCACCCATGTGGAGGCCTTCCATTACCAGGTCCTCGCGGAACAGCTGGACGAACCGCTGCCCCGTAACCTGCATTTCGTGTACGGCAACATGTCGGAAACCCTCGACCGCACCGATCTGCTGGTGACGGTCAGTTCCACGGCGGCCCTCGAATCCATGCACCGGGGAATGCCGACGGCGATCCTGAGCGACCTCGGCGTACGGGAAATTCACGGCAACCACTATTTCATCGGTTCCGGGTGCGTCACCGACTGGTCCGCGATAGACGAGGGCGCCGCCCCGCTCGCGCACGAATCCTGGACCGTCGACCAGGGAATCCGCGCCGTCGATCCCTTCGGCGAACTCCGCCACCGGATCCTCGAATTGCGCGGCCGGCGGCTGCCTCCCATCACCCCGTACTACACGGCCGAGAGCGCGCCCGAATACGTCGGTACGCTGCTGCGGCGCCGGGGTCTGAATCCGGACGGCTCCCCCGGCGCGGGCGCCGCCGCCGGGCGCTCCCGGGGCCCCATGCGGCGCACCTCCCGCCGCGTACTGAAGGTCGCCTACCAGTTCGGGGTCCAGCGCGTGGCCCCGAAGATCCAGCAGTGGGGCGGCATATGACCGCCCTCCTTCACCTCAGCAGCTCAGGGGAGAGCCTTGTGAACGTCACCGCCGTCATACCCGCCCGGGGCGGCTCCAAGGGCATCCCCGGGAAGAACACCGCCGGGGTCGGCGGGGTCCCCCTCGTCGCCCGCGCGGTCCGCGCCTGCCTCGGCGCCGCCCAGGTGACCCGGGTCGTGGTGTCCACCGACGACGGGGCGATCGCCCGCGCCGCCCGCGAGGCAGGCGCCGAAGTCGTCGACCGTCCGGCGGAGCTGGGCTCCGACCAGGCCTCCAGCGAATCCGCGCTGCTGCACGCGCTGGACGTCCTGGAGGAGCGGCACGGGGAGCCGGTGGACGTCCTCGTCTTCGTCCAGTGCACGAGCCCCTTCATCACCCCGCAGGAGGTCGACGAGACCGTCCTGGCCATCGTCCGGGACGGCGCCGACTCCGCCTTCACCGCCGTGCCCTTCCACGGCTTCCTCTGGGGTACCGGGCCCGGCGGCGGGCCCGGCCACCGCGCGCACGGCGTCAACCACGACAGCTCCGTACGCCTGCGCCGCCAGGACCGTACGCCCGAATACCTGGAGTCGGGCGCCGTCTACGCCATGCGCGCCGACGGCTTCCGCCGGCACGGCCACCGCTTCTTCGGCCGGACGCAGCTCGTCCCCACGGCCCCCGAGCGGGCCATCGAGATCGACGAGCCCGGCGACCTCGACCGGGCCCGGGCCCTGGCCCCCCTCCTCGACTCCCAGCAGACCCCGGCGACCCCGTCGCCGGACCCCTCGCAGTACATCGGAAAGGAACTCTGAACAGTGGTGCACAGCAGCCGTATCCGCCGGATCGGGAACAAGGAGGTCGGCCCCGGCCGCCCCACCTATGTGATCGGCGAGATCGGGATCAACCACAACGGTGAGCTGGCGAACGCCCTCGCGCTCATCGACGCGGCCGCCGACGCGGGCTGTGACGCGGTGAAGTTCCAGAAGCGCACGCCCGAGATATGCACCCCTCGCGACCAGTGGGACATCGAGCGCGACACCCCCTGGGGCCGGATGACCTACATCGACTACCGCCACCGCGTCGAGTTCGGCGAGGACGAGTACCGGGCCATCGGCGAGCACTGCGCCAAGCGCGGCCTGGACTGGTTCGCCTCCCCGTGGGACACCGAGGCCGTGACCTTCCTGGAGAAGTTCGACGTCCCCGCCCACAAGGTGGCCTCCGCCTCCCTGACCGACGACGAGCTGCTGCTCGCCCTGCGTGCCACGGGCAAGACGGTCATCCTGTCCACCGGCATGTCCACGCCCCAGCAGATCCGGCACGCGGTGGAGGTGCTCGGCAGCGAGAACATCATCCTGCTGCACGCCACCTCCACCTACCCGGCCAAGGCCGAGGAGCTCAACCTCCGGGTCATCAACAGCCTGGAGGCCGCCTACCCGAACGTGCCCGTCGGCTACTCCGGCCACGAGACCGGCCTGCAGACCACCGTGGCCGCCGTCGCCATGGGTGCCTGCGCCGTCGAGCGGCACATCACCCTCGACCGCGCGATGTGGGGCTCCGACCAGGCCGCCTCCGTCGAGCCCGGCGGCCTCGCCCGCCTGGTACGCGACATCCGCACCATCGAGACGGCCCTCGGCGACGGCGTCAAGCGCGTCTACGAGTCCGAACTCGGCCCGATGAAGAAGCTCCGCCGCGTCCAGGGCACCCTCCCCGCCGAGGGAGTGACGGCCTCGGCATGAGCGAAACCCTCGCCCTGGTGGAGAGCCCGGCTCAACTACTGAATGTCCTGGAGTGGGCCCACGTCCACCCGGGCGAGGCAGCGTCCCTCACCATCGCCGTCCTCCAGCCGACGGACCCGCGCTCGCGTGCGCAGGTCCGCCGGCTGTGCCGGTTCGCCTCGCAGTCCAAGGTGGTGTGGCGGCGCTACGAGGTCCGCGCGGGATACCTGGGACGGGCCGGCGAGCTGGTGCGCCTGGGCCGCGCGGTCGCGGCCGCCCGGCGCCTGGTCATCGGGGACCTGTTCTCCCGCACGATCCAGCTGCTGCTGCCGCGCTCCAAGGCCCGCGAGGTGGTCGTCGTGGACGACGGCACCGCCACCACGGAGCTGGTCAGCCTGCTGACGTACGGAGGGCAGCTGACCCGCTGGCACCAGGGCGAGCTCAAGCCCTCCGCCAAGGGCGGCCCGGTGAACCGCTGGCTGGCCCGCGAGGACCTGGACCGCGCCACCTTCTTCACCTGCATGCCGGTGGCCGCCCCGCCGGGCACCGAGGTCCGGCCCAACGACTACGCCTGGAGCCGCGAGACCTTCGGCCCGGTGCGGGTGCGCACCGGGGCCGATCTGGCGGGCAGCTCCCTGGTGGAGACCGGGGTCATCGACGAGGACCGGTACATCGACGCGGTCGGCTGGATCGCCCGCAGCCGCGCGGGCCGCCGCTATCTGGCACACCGCCGCGAGAGCCAGCAGAAGCTGGACCGGATCGCCGGGGCCACGGGCATGGAGATCGTGCACCCCGAACTGCCCCTGGAACTGACCGCGCTCACCGAGCCGATCGGCCAGTCGGTGCTGACCTTCGCCTCGACCGTGGCCTACACCCTGCCGATCGTGCTGCGCGGCTCGCCGGTGCGGGTGGAGCTGTGCGAGATCGACGACGCCTGGATCACCCCGGACACCGCCGAGCGGTCGGTGGACTTCCTGCGCCGGATATCGGCGCTGGCGGTGGACCGGCACAACCTGGCCCGGATCCCGCCGCAGAGAGGGCGTCCTCCCGACCGGTCAGTACCGCTGCCAACGGCCCAGTGACAGGCCGGAGTTGTCCTTCTGCCGGTTGACCAGCAGTTCACCGCGGGCGCTGATCGAAGCGATGACCACCCGGCCGCCCGCGTCGACCGCGAGGGCCGGGGAGCCCAGGCACTCCTCGCCGATCTCGGTCCACCAGAGCCCGACGGCCTCCTGCTCGGTGGGGTACGCGGCCAGCGCCGTACGGCCGCCCACGGTGCGGTGGGCCAGCACCGTGCAGTCGTAGCCGTCGACCAGCGCGCGGACGGCGGCCACCGCCCCGTGGCCCGGTCCCCCGCCGAGGCCGAACACCCCGGCGCCCTCCCGGCAGGCGGACACCCCGCTCCCGTCGGCCGCGTGCCAGAAGTGGGTGACGCGGCCCGGGGCCGTCTCCAGCGTGCGCAGCGAGCCGTCCTGGGCGAGGTACGGAACGTCCCCGCTCTTGCGCAGGGAGCGGCCGGGGCCGCTCTGGGCCCACAGCGATATGCCCTTCTCGCCGGGCACCGCGAGCCAGACGCGGCCCTCAGCGGTCGAGTCGGCGGCGGCCCCCTCGAAGGTCTTGCTGCCGCGCAGGTCCTCCCAGGCGCTCCAGTTCCCCTTCGTGTCCTGGCGCCGTACGTGGACCCCGCGCCCGGCATTGCGGACGAAGACGTGGGGTGCGCCCTGGGCGTCGACGGCCAGGGCCGGCGGGCCGCCGCGGTGGGACATGTCGGGCTTCTGGTAGAGGGTGCCGAGGGAGTCCCAGGGGCCCATCGGGCGGCCGCTCTGGTACTGCACCGCGTGGTGGTAGGTGACGGTGACGGTCTCCTCGCGGCGCTCCTGGCGCCTGCCGACGAAGTGGGCGTATCCGTCCGGGCCCTGACCGACGGCCAGGTCGGCCAGTCCCTCGGCGGGGAAGAACTCGGGACCGCTCCACTCGGGGCCGCCCGGGGCGCGCTCGGTCCAGCGCAGCAGGCCGTTCTCGGCGCGCGCGTAGGCGGTGAGGCGCCCGTCCTTGCCGGCCAGGAGCCAGCGCCCGGCCACGGGGCCGAGGGCGACCGAATCCCAGTCACGCGCGGGGGCTCGTCCGGATGCGGGCGGGTGCTGTGCGGAAGTGTGCGCCTTGCCTCTGGCTCGCCTCACCATGGGACCGCAAGCAACCCTTCCGCTTCGCCGCTCGAACACAATCAGGATACCTCGGGGGCCTTCTGACGCCCTCCTCCGCTTATCGTGAAGCCCGCGAGATTCCACACACCCGTTCGGAAGGCCGGTCCCCGGGCATGACTTCAGACTCCACCACCACGACGACGCCCCGGTCCCGCGGCAGCCGGATCCGGCGGGGGCTGGCCTGGACGGCGGCCGTGGTGGTCCTCGGCGCGGCGGGGTCCGGCTGGTGGGCGTACAGCCACCTCAACGGGAACATCGACAGCGTCGACCTGGACCAGGCGATCGGCGCGGACAACCGGCCGCCGAAGGTGGCCGAGAACGCGCAGAACATCCTGGTCCTCGGCTCCGACTCCCGCGCAGGCGCCAACGGGGAGCTCGACCACGGCGACGTCAGCGGGGCCCGCTCCGACACCGCGATGCTGGTGCACATACCCGAGGGCCGGGCCCGGGCCACCGCGGTGAGCATCCCGCGCGACACCCTCATCACCCGGCCCGAGTGCAAGGACAAGGACGGGGCCAGCGTCCCGTCGGCCGACCGGGTCATGTTCAACTCGGTCTACTCGCTGGCCGGTCCCGCCTGCGTGGTCAAAACGGTGGAGCAGCTGTCCGGGATCCGCGTGGACCACTTCGTGGAGGTGGACTTCGCCGGGTTCAAGGGGCTGGTGGACGCCCTCGGCGGGGTCACGGTCACCCTCGACAAGCCGATGACCGGCTCGAAGGGCGGCCTCAAGCTGGACGCGGGAACGCACCGGCTGAACGGCACGGACTCGCTGAAGTTCGTACGCACGCGCTACGGCTACGGCGACGGCAGCGACCTCGGACGCATAGGCCTCCAGCAGCAGTTCATGCTCGCGATGCTGTCCGAGATCCAGAAGCAGGACGCCCTCGGCAACCCGGCGCGGCTCTACAAGCTCGCCGACGCCGGCACCAAGTCGCTGACCACCGACTCCGATCTGGCCTCGCTCACCGCGCTGTCCGACTTCGCGCGGAGCATGAAGCGCGTGGACCCGTCCACTATGGAGACCATCATGCTGCCGGTGGCCTACGACAAGGTGGACCCGAACCGGGTCGTCGTCGCACAGGAGCAGGCCTCCCGGCTGTGGGAGGCCCTGCGCGCCGACCAGAAGGTCCCCGCCTCGGCGAAGGACTCCCCCGCCAAGGGAGGCCCGGGCACCAAGGGCGGCCCGGGCGCCAAGTCCCCGGCGCCCGGGCCGTCCCCGTCGTCCTCCTGACGGCCGGCGGCCGCCTCTAGAACTCCGCGTCCTGGCCGACCTGGGCCAGGCGGCTCTTGCGGCGGCCGTACAGGAAGTAGACGACGAAGCCGACCGCCATCCAGATCCCGAAGCGGAGCCAGGTCTCGGCCGGCAGGTTGAGCATCAGCCAGAGCGAGGCCGCCATCGACAGGATCGGGATCACCGGCACCCAGGGGGTGCGGAAGGCCCGGTGCAGGTCGGGGCGGGTCCGGCGCAGGATGATCACGCCGAGGGCCACGATCACGAAGGCGAACAGGGTGCCGATGTTCACCAGTTCCGCGAGCTTCTCGAGGCTGGTGAAGCCCGCCAGGACCGCGATGACCACACCGAGGAGCACGGTGGCCCGGTAGGGGGTGCGGTACTTCGGGTGGGTGACGGAGAAGACGCGCGGCAGCAGTCCGTCACGGCTCATCGCGAAGAACACGCGTGTCTGGCCCAGCAGCAGGATCATGCAGACCGTGATGAGGCCGACGGACGCACCGAGGCTGATGGCGCCTGAGAAGAAGGGCTGGTCCACGGCCTTGAAGGCGGCGGCGAGCGGGGCGGTCGGCGACATCTCCTTGTAGTACTGCATGCCGGTGACCACCACCGTCACGGCGACGTACAGCACCGTGCAGATGAGCAGCGAGCCGAGGATGCCGCGCGGCATGTCCCGTTGGGGATTCTTGGTCTCCTCGGCCGCGGTGGCCACGACGTCGAAGCCGATGAAGGCGAAGAAGACGAGGGAGGCCGCGGTGAAGATGCCCATGACGCCGAAGTTGGTGGGCTCGTACCCGAACAGCAGCTGGACCAGTGGCGCCTTCCAGCCGCCTCCGCCGGGCTGTGGCTCGGCCGGGGGGATGAACGGGGAGTAGTTGTCCGCCTTGATGAAGAACAGGCCGGCGACGATGACCAGCAGCACCACGGTGACCTTGATGGCGACGACGATCGCGGTGATCCGGGCCGACAGCTTCGTCCCGACGACGAGGATCGCGGTCAGCAGCAGGACCAGCAGGAAGGCCAGCAGGTCGAAGGATCCGCCCTCGTCGGGCCCGGACAGCGCGACGGGCATGTCCCAGCCCAGGTTCGTTTCCATGAGGTTGCGCACGTACCCGGACCAGCCGACCGCCACGACGGCGGTGCCGAGCGCGAACTCGAGCACCAGGTCCCAGCCGATGATCCAGGCGGGCAGCTCGCCGATCGAGGCGTAGGCGAAGGTGTACGCCGATCCGGCCACCGGGACGGTGGACGCGAACTCGGCGTAGCAGAGGGCCGCGAGGGCACAGACCACGCCCGACACCACGAAGGCGAGGGCGGTGGAGGGTCCGGCGTTGTTGCGGGCCGCGATGCCCGTGAGGACGAAGATGCCGGTACCGATGATGACGCCGACACCGAAGACGGTCAGGTCCCAGGCGGAGAGCGACTTGCGGAGCGCGTGCTCCGGCTCCTCCGTGTCACGGATGGACTGTTCCACCGTCTTGGTGCGGAAGGGGCTGTTCAGATCCCTGCTCACCGACGCACCTCCAAGGGGCGTACGCGAACGGGCCGGGAGGCCCACCCTTCAAGGGTGATCTCCCGGCCCGTGACGTGCAACCGCGCGATCCCGTCCGCGGGGGCTAGTCGACGGCGGCGGCCGGCTCGCTCTCGTAGCGCCCGTCCAGCTTGGCGACCAGGCCGGTGACCTGCCGGGCGATGTCCGGGGCGGTCAGGCCGATCTCGGCCATGATCTCCTTGCGCAGCGCGTGGTCGAGGAAGCGCTGCGGGATGCCGAAGTCGCGCAGCGGTACGTCGACGCCCGCGTCGCGCAGGGCCTGGGACACGGCGGCGCCCACACCGCCGGTGCGGCCGTTGTCCTCGACGGTGACGACGACCCGGTGCCGGTCGGCGAGCGGGGCCAGGGCCTCGTCCACGGGCTTGACCCAGCGGGGGTCGACCACGGTCGTGGAGATGCCCTGCTTGTCGAGGAGGTCGGCGATCTCCAGGCACATCGGCGCGAGGGCGCCGACCGAGACGAGCAGTACGTCCGGACGGGTGACCTCGGGGGCCGGGGTGCGCAGGACGTCCATGCCGCCGATCCTGCCGACGGCGGGGACGGCCGGGCCGACGACGCCCTTGGAGTAGCGCACGACGGTCGGGGCGTCCTTGACCTCGACGGCCTCGCGCAGCTGCGCGCGCAGCTGCTCGGCGTCGCGCGGGGCGGCCAGCCGCAGGCCGGGGACGACCTGGAGGATGGACATGTCCCACATGCCGTTGTGGGAGGCGCCGTCGTCACCGGTGACCCCGGCCCGGTCCAGCACGAAGGTGACCCCGCACTTGTGCAGGGCCACGTCCATGAGGACCTGGTCGAAGGCGCGGTTGAGGAAGGTCGCGTAGACGGCGAAGACGGGGTGGACCCCGCCGGTCGCCAGGCCGGCGGCCGAGGTGGCGCCGTGCTGCTCGGCGATGCCGACGTCGTAGATGCGGTCCGGGAAGGCCTCGGCGAACTTGTTGAGGCCGACCGGGTGCAGCATGGCGGCGGTGATGCCGACGATGTCCTCGCGCTCGTGGCCGAGCTTGACCATCTCGTCGGCGAAGACGGAGGTCCAGCTGGCCGCGGCGGTCTTGACCGGCAGGCCGGTGTCCGGGTGGATCACGCCGACCGCGTGGAAACGGTCCGCCTCGTGTTCCAGGGCCGGGGTGTAGCCGCGGCCCTTCTGGGTGAGGCAGTGCACGATGACCGGGCCGCTGAACCGCTTGGCGCGGGTCAGGGCGGACTCCAGGGCCTCGATGTCGTGGCCGTCGATGGGGCCGATGTACTTCAGGCCCAGGTCCTCGAACATGCCCTGCGGGGCGATGAAGTCCTTGAGGCCCTTCTTGGCGCCGTGCAGGGTCTCGAAGAGCGGCTTCCCGACGACCGGGGTGCGCTCCAGGATCTCCTTGCCACGGGCCAGGAAGCGCTCGTAGCCGTCCGTGGTGCGCAGGGTGGCCAGGTGGTTGGCCAGGCCGCCGATGGTGGGCCCGTACGAGCGCTCGTTGTCGTTGACGACGATGACGAGCGGGCGGTCCTTGGCGGCGGCGATGTTGTTCAGCGCCTCCCAGGCCATGCCGCCGGTCAGCGCGCCGTCGCCGATGACGGCGGCGACGTGGTGGTCCTCGCGGCCGAGCACCTCGTTGGCCTTGGCGAGGCCGTCGGCCCAGCCCAGCACCGTGGAGGCGTGCGAGTTCTCGATCACGTCGTGGTCGGACTCGGCGCGCGAGGGGTAGCCGGACAGGCCGTTCTTCGTGCGCAGGCCGGCGAAGTCCTGGCGGCCGGTGAGCAGCTTGTGGACGTAGGCCTGGTGGCCGGTGTCGAAGAGGACCTTGTCCTTGGGCGATTCGAAGACCCGGTGCAGGGCGATCGTCAGTTCGACCACGCCGAGGTTGGGGCCGAGGTGCCCGCCGGTCTTGGAGACGGCGTCGACGAGGAAGGACCTGATCTCGGCGGCGAGCTGGTTGAGCTCCTCCTGGCTGAGCCGGTCCAGATCGCGCGGTCCCTTGATGCGGGTCAGCAGCACCCGTGCCTCCTTGCAGTTGCTTGCTGGTCTGTCGAGTCTAATGTTCCGCTCGCGAGGGCGGTCATCGGGCGGTACCTGGCGGGTCACACCTTTGTCATACCTGTACACCTCGCTGCTGAATCACACATGCCAAACGGGCGTATACCCGCACACCTGTACGCACACATGTACGCACAGGTGCCCGGTGCCACACGGAGTGGCACCGGGCACTGTGACGGGTCTTACCGCCTGGGTACGGACCGGGGTCGCACGGTCAGGCGCGTCCGGCCGTCTTCTGGGTCTTGCGGGTGACCGAGTCGATGACCACCGTGGCCAGCAGAACCGCACCGGTGATCATGTACTGGATCGGAGTCGCGATCCCCTCCAGGGCCAGACCGTACTGGATGGAGGTGATGACCATGACGCCGAGGAGGGCGTTCCAGGTCCGGCCGCGCCCGCCGAAGAGGCTGGTGCCGCCGATGACGGCCGCCGCGATCACGTTCATCAGCAGGTCACCGGCGCCGGCGCTCTGGTTGGCCG
This sequence comes from Streptomyces sp. NBC_00091, assembly GCF_026343185.1. Classification (GTDB taxonomy): domain Bacteria; phylum Actinomycetota; class Actinomycetes; order Streptomycetales; family Streptomycetaceae; genus Streptomyces. The sequence continues at coordinate 437,965 of NZ_JAPEMA010000001.1, forward strand.
CCGCGATCTTGGAGGCCCAGAAGAGCCCGCCGATGGCGGCGAAGGTGCCGGCGATGGCGAAGACCGCGATGCGGATGCCGTTGACGTTGATGCCCGCGCGGCGGGAGGCCTCGACGCTGCCGCCGAGGGCGAAGACGTTGCGGCCGAAGGAAGTACGGCGCAGGACGAAGTCCGTGGCGACCAGGGCCAGCACGAAGAGCACCACCGCGAGCGGCAGGCCCTTGTACTGGTTGAACACCACGGCGGGCCCGAAGGTGAAGACGGCGAGCAGGCCGGTGCGCAGCAGGATCTCGGTGAGCGGCCGCGAGGGAACCCCGGCGGCCTCCCGGCGGCGGTTGTCGAAGAAGGTGGCGAGGAAGTACGCCGCCACGGCGACCGCCGCGAGGCCGTAGCCGGCGGCCACGTCCGAGAAGAAGTACGTCGTGAGCTGTCCGACGACACCCTCGGAGTCGAGGTTGATGGTGCCGTTGCTGCCGAGGATCTGGAGCATCGCGCCGGACCAGAACAGCAGGCCGGACAGGGTGACGGCGAAGGCCGGGGCGCCGATCTTGGCGAAGAAGAAGCCGTGGACGGCCCCGATCAGGGCGCCGCCGGCGATGGCGGCGAGGATCGCGACCCATTCGTTCACGCCGTGGGTGACGGCGAGGACGGCGACGATCGCGCCCGAGACACCGCTGACGGAGCCGACCGAGAGGTCGATCTCGCCGAGCAGCAGCACGAAGATGATGCCGACGGCCATCATGCCGGTGGCGACCATCGTGATCGCGATGTTGGTGAGGTTCTCCGGGGAGAGGAAGTTCGCGTTCAGGCCCTGGAAGATGCCCCAGATGATGATCAGGCCGAGGACGACCGGGATCGAGCCCAGGTCGCCGGCCTTCATCTTGCGGACGAACTCGATCCAGTAGCCGTAGAGGCCCTCCGCCCGCACGAGCAGGCGCGGGTCCACCGCGGGGATGGCGTCCGCCGGGGCGGCGGGGTTGGCGAGCTGAGCCACCTCTTCCGCAGGGGTGTGGTGTTCGGTGCTCACTGTCGGGCCTCCCCGGTGCGGGCCGCCCGGCGGGTCACGGCGTTGTCCGTGGCCCCGGTGATGGCGGAGATGATCTCTTCCTTCGAGGTGTCGGCGACATTGAAGACGCCGTTGTTGCGGCCCAGCCGCAGCACCGCCACCTTGTCGGCGACGGCCTTCACATCGGCCATGTTGTGGCTGATGAGGATGACGGCGTGGCCTCGCTCGCGCAGCCGCTCCACGAGGTCGAGGACCTGTGCGGTCTGCTCGACGCCGAGGGCGGCGGTGGGCTCGTCGAGGATGACGAGCTGGGGCTCGCCCAGCATCGAGCGGGCGATCGCCACGGTCTGGCGCTGGCCGCCGGAGAGCGAGGCGATGGGGATCCGGACACTGGGGATCCGGATGGACAGGGTGGTCAGGAGCGCGCGGGCGCGGCGCTCCATCTCCACCTCGTCGAGTACGCCGAAGCGCTTGAGCTCGCGGCCCAGGAAGAGGTTGCCGACGACGTCGATGTTGTCGCACAGCGCGAGGTCCTGGTAGACGGTCGCGATGCCGAGGTTCTGGGCGTCGTGGGGCTTGCCGATGGAGACCGGGCGGCCCTCCCACTCGATGACTCCGTCATCGATGGGGTGCACGCCGGCGATCGTCTTGACCAGCGTGGACTTGCCGGCGCCGTTGTCGCCGACCAGGGCGACGACCTCACCGGAGTGGATCTCGAGTTCTACGTCGGTCAGGGCCTGGACGGCGCCGAACCGCTTCGAGACCCCTCGCAACGCCAGCACGGGCGCAGCGGACACATGAACCATCTCCTTCGCCGCCTGACCGGCGGGGATGTCGTGCAAAAGAGCAGGAGCGGGGCGGATGGGGATACGACAAGCGAGTGATGGGACGAACGAGTGATGAAGCGTTTCTGCCCGGCGCCCCGCGGATGGCGGGGTATGAGGGGCGGGGCGCCGGGCAGAGCACGGGGGGGCGCCGCGGCGCAGCGGCGGCGACGGGGCCCTACTTGAGGCCGATGGTGGTGCAGGCGGTCGCGAACTTGTCGGTGCAGATCTCGTCGACCGTGTAGACGCCGTCCTTGACGACGGTGTCCTTGATGTTGGCCTTGGTGAGCGAGACGACCGGGATCAGCACGGACGGAACGCCCTTGGCGGTCGGGCTGTCGACCTTGTTGTTGATGATCCCGTCGATCTTCTCGCCCTTGGCGAGGGCGACGGCCATCTCGGCGGCGGCCGCGGCCTCGGGGGCGTACGGCTTGTAGACGCTCATGAACTGCTCGCCCGCCACGATCCGCTGCACACCGGCGAGTTCGGCGTCCTGGCCGGTGACCGGGGGCAGGGGGGACAGACCGGCGGCCTTGAGGGCGGTGATGATGCCGCCGGCCATGCCGTCGTTCGCGGAGTAGACGCCGATCACCTTGTCCTTGCCGAGCGCGGTCAGCGCGCCCGCCATGTTGGTGTTGGCGTTCTCCGGCTTCCACTCCTTGGTGTCGTACTCCTTGCCGATGGTCACCTTGCCGTCGAGGACGGAGTGGGCGCCCTTCTTGAACAGCGCGGCGTTCGGGTCGGTGACGGAGCCGTTCATCATGACGATCTGGCCGTCCTTGGCCTTGTCGCCCAGGGCCTCCAGCAGCGCCTTGCCCTGGACCTTGCCGACCTCTTCGTTGTCGAAGGAGGTGTAGGCGTCGATCGGGCCCTCGGCCAGGCGGTCGTAGGCGACGACCGGGATGCCGGCGTCCTTGGCCTTCTTGACCGCGCCGGCGATGGCCTTGGCGTCGACCGCGTCGACGATCAGCACGTTCACCTTGTTGGTGATCATCGTGTCGACCTGGGAGTTCTGCGTGGTCGCGTCCTGCTTGGCGTTGGCGTAGACCACCTCGGCCTTGCCGCCGGTGAGATCCGCGATCTTCTTCTCGATCAGCGGCTTGTCGAACTTCTCGTAGCGCGCGGTCTGGTTCTCGGGCAGGAGCAGACCGACCTTGATGGCGTCACCGGTGGCGGCGGCGTTCGAGGGCTTCTTCTCGCCGCCCGCTTCCTTGGCGCTGCCACAAGCGGCCAGCGAGACGGCCATGGCGCCGGCGGCGACGGCTACGGCGGCTCTACGCATACGCGTGTTCATTCGTTGAACCTCCCTGACGAGGCCGCAACGCTGCGGCCGAGGTGGGTGTGAGTCAACCCCGGCCGCAAGTTTGCCGTCAAGGAGTGAATCCTTAACGAGATGACAACGGTGCCATCCGTTATCTAACTGAAGACATGGCGGCCGGGGCTCGCATCCCAATGCCATTTTCCGCCAAAAGCGTCGAATCGCCCATCTCGCTGAGTACGAGGGCCAGTGCGCCGAGTACCTCCGCACGGCCGCCCAGCGAGCCGGTGAGGACCGACAACTGGCGGGCCGCGCTGGGGATCGCGTACCTCCCCACGGACTCGCGGATCGGCGCCAGCACCAGCTCGCCCGCCTCGGCGAGCGAGCCGCCCAGCACCACCCGGCTCGGGTTCAGGAGGTTGCAGAGGCTGGCCACGCCGCTGCCGACGTGCCGGCCCACGTCGGTGATGACCCGGCGGCAGCCCGGGTCCCCGGCCCGGGCCAGCTCGACCACCTTTTCCATCGTCAGCTCCGGTCCGTGGGTGCCCTGGAGCAGCGGCAGCACGTAGCGGGCGGCGGCGAAGGTCTCCAGGCAGCCGCGGTTGCCGCAGCGGCAGACGGGGCCCGATTCGTCCAGGGTGATGTGCCCGATCTCCCCGGCGGTGCCGCCGGGTCCCCGGTAGATCTGACCGTTGATCACCAGGCCCGCGCCCACACCGCTCGCGACCTTGATGTACGCCAGGTCCCGGACCCCCCGGCCACTGCCCCAGACCAGCTCCCCCAGGGCGCCGAGGTTCGCGTCGTTGTCCACGTAGACCGGTACGCCCAGGCGCTGGGAGAGCTCCTGGCGGGGGTTGATCCCGGCCCAGCCCGGCAGGATCGCGGTCGAGCCCAGGGTGCCGGACTCCACGTCGATGGGGCCCGGGACGCCGAGCCCCACGCCGATGACCTTGTCGCGGCCCACGCCCACGCCCGCGATCAGCCGCCCGACCAGCGATTCCGCCCGGTCGAAGCCGTCCACCCAGGAGGCGTCCACGTCCAGTGGCTCGGCCTCCTCGGCCAGCACCTGGTGCGCGAGGTTGCCCACGGCCACCCGCAGGTGGGTGTGGCCGAAGTCCACGCCGATCACGATGCCCGCGTCCCCGCTGAGGGAGACGCTGCGGGCCCGGCGGCCGCCGGCCGAGGTGTCGGTGACCTCGACGGTCCCGCCCTCCCTCAGCTCACGGACGATGTTGGAGACCGTGGCCGCCGACAGTCCGGTGGTGCGGGCGATCTCCGCCTGGGTCAGCGAACCGGCGAGGCGCACGGCCCGCACGACCCGCTCGAGGTTCGCGCGATGCAGCGAGGACTGCGATCCGGGAGTCTGCACGACTCATCCACTCCTGCCCATAAGCGACGGCCATCCGTCGCCCCCCGGCCGGTCGTCGCGGCTGCCCGCTCCGAGACCCCGGCGTCTCTCCAACTTGTGAACCTTAAGTCGAGCCTTTGGGTATCCAGCCGTCAAGAGCCTGAGGCGGAGCGAACCGGACACATGGCCCGAAAGTATGAACAAGGGCCTCGAAGATCGTGCTACGGTCGCTGAGGCGCCGGTCCTCTGCGGCCTTTCCAGGCCGGACCTGGCGCCGTGCCATGACAGCGCTACGCGAGGAGGTGTTCGGGATGAGTCCCGATCGAAGTCCTCGCAGCGCTGCCCTCGACGGCTGACCCGCCGGTCCACTGACCGGCTGATCCACTGACCGATCGTGCGTCCGCACGGCGGCGGCCCAGCGCCGTTCCCGCATCCGTTCCCCTGTCCGTTCCTCTGGGGAACCCTCCTTTCCCTTCCTTCCGCATGCCCTGACTCTCCTGTCAGGCATACGTCATCCATGCCCACGGCGCACCCCGTGGCGTTCGCCGCCACCCTGCGCCCTCCCATGATCACTCCACGTGACCGCGCGGCTCCGCGCTGCCCGGACACCGTGGAGGGAGGTTTTCGTCATGACCATGCTCACCCCCCGTACCCCCACGAAGCTCGCACCCCCGGGCCGGGCCCGCCGCGAGCGCAAGGCCGCCGAGCTGGAGGCCCGTACCCGCACCGTCGGCGAGCGGCTCGCCCGGGCCAGCGCCCGCCCGGGCGTCCAGGTCCTGCAGGAAGTGGACGCCTCCGGCAATGGCCTCACCCACGCCGAGGCCGCGCTGCGCCTGGAGCGCCACGGCACCAATGTCGTCGCCCAGGAGCGCGCGCCCCTGTGGTTCGTCCAGCTCGCGAAGGCGTACTGGAACCCCTTCATCGGGGTCCTGGTCTTCCTCGCGGCCGTCATGTACTGGCAGGACCCGGCGGACCCGGGCGTCATCATCCTCTCGGTGATGGTCGGGATCAGCGGACTGCTCCGCTTCTGGCAGGAGTACCGCTCGGGCCGGGCCGCCGACGCGCTGAAGAAGCTCGTCACCACCACCTGCGCGGTGCAGCGCCGGGCCGGCAGCGGCTCGGGCCCCACCACCTTCGAGGTCCCGATGGACCAGGTGGTCCCGGGCGACCTGATCAAGCTCGCCGCCGGCGACCTGATCCCGGCCGACCTGCGGCTGATCACCTCCAAGGACCTGATGGTCGGCCAGGCGGCGCTGTCCGGCGAGTCGTTGCCGGTCGCCAAGGCCGACACTCGTCCCCACGACCTCGGCCAGCAGGCGACCACCGACCCGGTGGAGGCCGACAACCTCTGCCTGATGGGGACCTCGGTCACCTCCGGGACCGCGACCGGAGTCGTCGTCGCCACCGGCGCCGACACCTACTTCGGCTCGATGGCCGGCTCCCTGGTCGGCGAGCGCCCGGAGACCAACTTCGACACCGGCGTGCGCAAGGTCAGCTTCCTGCTGATCCGCTTCATGCTGGTGATGGTCCCGATCGTCTTCATGATCAACGGCTTCACCAAGGGCGACTGGGAGGCCGCCTTCCTCCTCGGCATCGCCGTGGCGGTCGGCCTCACCCCCGAGATGCTGCCGATGGTGGTCTCGGCCAACCTGGCGCGCGGCGCCGTGGCGATGTCCAAGCGCAAGGTCGTCGTCAAGCGGCTCAACGCGATCCAGAACCTGGGCGCCATGGACGTGCTCTGCACGGACAAGACCGGCACCCTCACCGAGGACCGGATCGTCCTGGACCGCTACCTGGACGTGCACGGCGACGACGACAACGAGGTCCTGGAGTACGGCTACCTCAACTCGCACTTCCAGACCGGCCTGAAGAACCTGATGGACCAGGCGGTCATCGACCGCGTGGGCGAGGCCGAGGAGGTTGTCGTCGACGCTCGGTTCTCGATGGTCGACGAGATCCCCTTCGACTTCGCCCGGCGCCGGATGTCCGTGGTCCTGAACCGCAACAGCATCGTGGGCGACCTCGGCCGCTCCGAGCACGTCATGATCACCAAGGGTGCCGTCGAGGAAGTCCTCGCCCTGTGCACGCACATGACGGACCGCGGGCAGAAGGTCGAGCTGACCGAGCAGCTGCGCTGGCACGTCTCGCGCATCGCCGAGGACAACAACCGCAAGGGCCTGCGCGTCCTCGCCGTCGCCACCCGCACGATGAGCACCCCCCGCGACACCTACACGGTCGCCGACGAGGACCAGCTGACCCTGGTCGGCTTCCTCGCCTTCCTCGACCCGCCGAAGGCCGACGCCGCCCAGGCCCTGCAGGGCCTCGCTGACAAGGGCATCGCGGTCAAGGTGGTGACCGGCGACAACGAGCTCGTCGCCGCCCGGGTCTGCGCCGACGTCGGCCTCACCGTCGGCCACGTGGTCGGCGGCACCGAGATCGACACCCTCGACGACACCGAACTGCGCGCGCTGGCCGCCCGTACGACGGTCTTCGCCAAGGTCAACCCGGTCCAGAAGGCCCGGATCGTACGGGCCCTGCAGGCCGAGGGGCACACCGTCGGCTTCCTCGGTGACGGGATCAACGACGCAGCCGCCCTGCGCGACGCCGATGTCGGCATCTCGGTCGACACCGCCGTCGACATCGCCAAGGAGTCGGCGGACATCATCCTGCTGGAGAAGGACCTGACCGTCCTCGAGCAGGGCGTGGTCCAGGGCCGGACCACCTTCGGCAACACGATCAAGTACATCAAGATGACGGCGTCGTCGAACTTCGGCAATGTCTTCTCGGTGCTGGTGGCGAGCGCGTTCATCCCCTTCCAGCCGATGCTCGCGATCATGCTGCTGGTCCAGAACCTGGTCTACGACATCGCCCAGCTGGCCACCCCGTGGGACCGGATGGACGAGGAGTACCTGCGCAAGCCCCGCAACTGGGACGCCAAGGGCATCGGCCGCTTCATGCTCTGCATCGGCCCGATCAGCTCCATCTTCGACATCGCGATGTTCGTCGTCATGTGGAACGTGTTCGCCGCCAACAGCGAGGCGAACCAGGCGCTCTTCCAGTCCGGCTGGTTCATCGAGGGCCTGCTCTCGCAGACCCTGATCGTCCACATGATCCGCACCCGCAAGATCCCCTTCATCCAGTCCCGCGCCTCCTGGCCGGTGATGGTGATGACCGTCCTCGCGGTGCTGACCGGGCTCTACCTGCCCTTCTCCCCGCTGGCCGCCTCGCTGGGCTTCGTCGCCCTGCCGGCGGGCTACTTCCCCTGGCTGATCGGCGTACTGCTCGCGTACTGCGCGCTCACGCAGCTGGTGAAGACCTGGTACATCCGCCGCTTCAACACCTGGCTCTAAGAAGGAGGACGGCCGATGACACTGCTCACGCAATGGGAGATGGCCGGGCACCTGGCCGCGGCCCTCGGCTTCGGGGCCGTCATCGGCCTGGAACGGCAGTGGCGCGCCCGGATGGCGGGACTGCGTACGAACGCCCTGGTGGCGGGCGGGGCGGCGCTGTTCGTGCTGCTCTCGCAGTACGGGTTCCTGAGCGCGGTCTCCGAGGTGAACTACGACGGCTCGCGGGTCGCGGCCCAGATCGTCTCGGGGATCGGCTTCCTCGGCGCCGGGGTGATCATGCGGGACGGGCTGAGCGTCCGGGGCCTGAACACGGCCGCCACCCTGTGGTGTTCGGCGGCCGTGGGCTGCCTGGCCGGGGTGGGCCTGTTCGTCCTCGCCGCCTTCGGCACGGTGGGCGTGGTGGGGGCCAACCTCCTGCTGCGCCCGCTGGGCCGGCGCCTGGACCGCGAGCCGGGCGGTGGGGCGGAGGTGGCCACCGACTACCACTTCGAGGCCGTCTGTCTGGAGGCGGAGGAGGCCCACATCCGCCACCGGCTGGTCGACGCGCTGGGCCGGCCGGGCTACCAGCTGCGGGAGATCCGCAGCCAGGACGGCCCGGTGCCCGGCCGGGTGACGGTGTCGGCCCTGCTGACCGCCGAGGGGGAGACGGGCCGGGCGCTGGAGGAAGCGGTCAGCAACCTCTCGCTCGACCCTTCGGTCTCGGCGGTGAGCTGGTCGGCGGTGCCCGCGTGAGGTGCGCACCGCAAGCCCTGGATCCACCAGAACGTCGGCCACCCCGGACCGCTACTTCAGCGTCGCCGAAGTGAGGCCCGCCTGGATCTGGCGCTGGAAGGACAGGTAGACCACCAGCATCGGGATCATCGCGATGGTCACGCCGGCGAACAGCACCGGCAGGTCCGTCTCGTAGCCCATCTGGTACTGGAGCTGGATCAGGCCCTGGGTGAGCATGTAGCGCTCGGGGTCCGATCCGCTCTGGGGCTGCATCAGCACGGAGGGCAGGATGTACTGGTTCCACTGGCCCAGGACATTGAATATCCCCACGCTGATCAGGCCCGGCTTGGCCATCGGCAGCATCACCTGGAAGAAGATCCGGGTGTCGGAGGCCCCGTCGATCACCGCCGCCTCGTGCACCGCCGTCGGCAGGGTGCGGAAGAAGGAGTGCATGAAGAAGACGGTGAAGGGCATCGAGTAGGCGATGTAGACCAGGATCAGCCCCTGGTACGTGTTGAGCATGTCCAGGCGCTTGACCATGAAGAACAGCGGTACGAGCGCCAGGAAGACGGGGAACATCGCCCCGCTGACGAAGAAGTAGTAGATGATCCGGTTCCCCCGGAAGGGGTAGCGGGCCAGGACGTACGCGGCCATGGAGCCGAACAGCATGGTCAGCGGGACCGAGAAGGCCATCACGATCAGCGTGTGGCCGAAGTAGCCGCCGATGCCCTTGTCCCAGGCACGGCCGAAGGCGTCGAAGTGCCAGTTGGCGGGCCAGCTGAGGGCCGAGGCGCCGATCTGCGTGTCGGTCTTGAACGAGCCGAGCGCCAGCCAGATCAGGGGCAGGACGATCAGTATCGCCCAGACGGCGAGGAAGCCGTGCGAGAAGACGTTGAGCACCATGCCGTCGGAGCGGCGGCCACCGCCCTCCCGGGCGCGGCGGCCGCCGGCGGCGCCGTCCCGCTCGGCCGAGGGCTCGCCCGGTGCCTTGGTCACTGTGGACTGTGCAGTCATCGTGGCACTCCTCTCAGAACTCGATGCGCTCGCGGCGGGTGGCGCGCAGCGTGACGATGGAGAGGATCATGGTCAGGAGGAGCATGACCACGCCCATGGCGCAGGCGTATCCGCTCTTGCCGAAGTACAGGAAGTTGCGCATCAGCACCGTGGCCATGACCTCGCTGTGGTGGTCGGGTCCGCCGCCGAACTGGCCCGAGGTCATGGTCGACACCAGGACGAACATGTCCATCGCGGCGATGCCCAGGTAGACCGCGGAGGTCTGCACAGAGTCCCACAGCAGGGGCAGCGTGACCTTGAGGAAGGTCTGGGCGCGCCCGGCGCCGTCGAGCAGGGCGGCCTCGTAGATGTCCTTGGGTACGGACTGCATCGCCGCCGAGAAGAGGACCAGGTAGAAGCCGACCCCGTGCCAGACCACCACCAGCAGCAGGCACCACAGGACGAGGTCGGGCTGGTTGAGCCATTCGACGGGGTGGGCGGGGTCGACGAGACCGACCTTGGCGAGGAATCCGTTCAGCAGGCCGCCCTCGTCGCTGCGGTACACCGCTCCGAAGAGCACCGCGAGGATGGCGAGGGAGAGGACCTGCGGGAAGAAGTAGACGATCTTGTAGAAGGCCGATCCCCGTACGCCCCGCACCCCGCCCGCCCCGCTGCGCCCTCCGGCGTTCACCATGAAGGCGAAGAAGAGGGCCAGCAGGATGGTGATCACCGGGACGAACACCAGGAGCAGCAGGTTGTGCCACAGGGCGCCGCGGAAGACCTCGTCCTTCATCAGGGTGGAGTAGTTCTCCAGGCCGACGAAGTCGAACGTCGGTGACTGGCCCGACCAGTTGGTGAAGGAATAGCCGAACGTCTGGATGTACGGCCAGATGACGAAAGTCAGATACAGCGCGAGCGGCAGGACGAGGAAGCCGGCGATGAAGCCGGTCCGTCCCCTGCCCCGGGCTACTTGGCTCATGGTGTCCGTCCCTGATGACGCTGCCGGTGGACGTGGGGTCAGCTGCGGTGGTTGTTCTTGGCGTTGGGGTCCTTGGCAGCCTTGTCTACCGCAGCCTGCGCCCGCTTGATCCACTCCTTTGGCTGGATCCGCTGGGCCATCAGCTCATTGGACGCGTTCTGGATGTCGGCGTCCATCTCGCTGTACCAGTCGGGGTAGAGGTAGTTGAAGGTGTTCTCCCCGGCCGTCTTGACCGCGGCGACGGCGGACTGGGTGCCCGGGCGGAGCTTGACGCCGGGGTCCACGCCGTCCTTGACGACGGTGAGGGAGTTGGCCTGCTGGGCGAAGATCGTCGACCATTCGCGGGAGAGCATGGAGCGCAGGAACTCCATGCCGCCGGCCTTGTTGGCGGCCTTCTCCGGGACGACGAAGGCCTCGTTGGCCCCCGCCCGGATGGCGGTGAAGGGCAGCTTGCTGTCGGCGAGCACCGGCACCGGCAGGAACTTCATGTCGAAGTCCTCCGGGGTCTGCTTGAGCTGCTCGTTCTCCAGCCAGGAGCCGGAGGGGATGAAGGCCGCCTTGTACTGGTTCCAGGCGGTCTGGGACTCCGTGTGGGTCAGGCCGTTGGTGCCCGGCATGAGGTAGCCCTTCTCGACCACCTCGTAGACGGCCTCGACGGCGGCCAGGGCGGCGGGGTTGCCCTCGAAGGCGTTCGGCGCCAGGTTGTCGATGGCCTTCATGGCCTCCAGACCGCCCTTCTTGGCGATCAGGTCCATGATGACGACATTGATGTAGTACGGGTACTTGCCCTGGTGGGCCAGGCCGCCGATGCCGGCCTCCTTGGCCTTGGCGCAGACGGCCAGGAACTCGTCCCAGGTCTTCGGCTCGGTCCAGCCCTTCTCCTTGAAGAGCTTGCCGGAGTACCAGAGTCCGAAGACGGTGTAGACGTAGTTCAGGGCGACGAACTTTCCGCCCTGGGTGCCCTGTTGGACCGTGCCGGGGATCAGGGTGTCGCGGACCTTCTTGTTCGGGTCGTCGAGCGAGGGGGCGTCGAGGACCGCGCTGAGGTCGGCGAGCTGGCCGCCCTTGGCGAGCACGTCGATCTTGATCATCTGGGCGCCGGAGTCGTTGAGGACGTCCGGCGGGTTGCCGGTGTTGAACCGGGGCTGGAGCTTGGCCGCGATCTCCTGCGTGGCCAGGTGGGAGCTGGTGGTGCCCCACTTCTTGTCGAAGGCGGCCTCCCAGGCCTTCGCGTAGTCGTCGCCGAAACCGCCCTTGAAGATGACCACGTCGAGCTTGCCGCCCTTGGCGACGCCGAAGGGGTTCTCCTTGGACACGAGCCCCTTGTCGGGGCCCTTCGTGGTGTCCTCACCGCCGGAGGCGCAGGCGGACAGGAAGCTCATCGTCGGCACCGAGACAAGTCCGAGTGCCGCGGAGCGCTTGATCAGGTCGCGGCGGCCAAGGCCCTCACGTGGTAGGTTCTTGCCGCCCTGCGAGGGGTCGTTTCGGGCTGGACCGCAACCTTCGGGTTGGAAGCCCGCCGCATCGCCGGTGGGTGGAGTCACGCTCATGTCCTCGCCTTCGTCGCATGGTGAAGGTGCTTGGATGTGGAGCCAGTTGCCGGGGGTGCGAGCGCGACAGTCTCTGATCGCGCCACCCCCGGCCGGGGCAACTTTGCCGCAGCAGCCCGGACGGCCACAGGTATAGTCCACTTCCGCTCGGCTCAGCAAGATCGTGCGCAACTATCGTTCCCGGCTTTTCCGAGTTGAGACCTGTCCGTCATCTGAAACCGCCGCCGCGAAAAGCGGAAGGGCCGTACCCCCTTAACGGGGATACGGCCCTATGGTGCCGATAGGCGGCGGATCGCTCCGCCTGGCGCGCCCTTAGCCGCGGATGAGGTTCCGCAGGACGTACTGCATGATGCCGCCGTTGCGGTAGTAGTCGGCCTCACCCGGCGTGTCGATGCGGACGACCGCGTCGAAGGAGACACCGGTGTCGGTGGTGACCTTGACCGTGCGCGGGGTGGTGCCGTTGTTCAGCTCCTCCACACCGGTGAAGGAGAAGGTCTCCTCGCCGGTGAGGCCCAGGGAGGCCGCGGTGGCGCCCTCGGGGAACTGCAGGGGCAGGACGCCCATGCCGATCAGGTTGGAGCGGTGGATGCGCTCGTAGGACTCGGCGATGACGGCCTTGACGCCGAGCAGCGCGGTGCCCTTGGCCGCCCAGTCGCGGGAGGAGCCGGAGCCGTACTCCTTGCCCGCCAGGATGACCAGCGGGATGCCGGCGGCCTGGTAGTTCTGGGAGGCGTCGTAGATGAAGGAGACCGGCGCGCCCTCGACGGTGAAGTCGCGGGTGAAGCCGCCCTCGGTGCCCGGGGCGATCTGGTTGCGCAGGCGGATGTTGGCGAAGGTACCGCGGATCATGACCTCGTGGTTGCCGCGGCGGGAGCCGTAGCTGTTGAAGTCGCGGCGCTCGACGCCGTGCTCCGTGAGGTACTTGCCGGCCGGGGTGTCGGCCTTGATGGCACCGGCCGGGGAGATGTGGTCGGTGGTGACCGAGTCGCCCAGCTTCGCCAGCACGCGGGCGCCGGCGATGTCGGAGACCGGGGTGGTCTCCATCGTCATGCCCTCGAAGTAAGGGGGCTTGCGGACGTAGGTGGACTGCGGGTCCCACTCGAAGGTGTTGCCGGTCGGGATCGACAGCGCCTGCCACTGGGCGTCGCCCGCGAAGACGTCCTGGTAGGACTTGCTGAACATGTCCTCGCCGATGGCGTTCGCCACGACGTCGTTGACCTCGGCCTCGGAGGGCCAGATGTCCTTGAGGAAGACCGGGTTGCCCTCGGTGTCGACGCCGATGGCCTCGGTGGTGATGTCCACCTTCATGGAGCCCGCGATGGCGTACGCGACGACCAGCGGCGGGGAGGCCAGGTAGTTCATCTTGACGTCGGGGTTGATCCGGCCCTCGAAGTTGCGGTTGCCGGAGAGCACCGAGGTGACCGCGAGGTCGTGCTCGTTGATCGCCTTCGAGATCTCCTCGTCCAGCGGACCGGAGTTGCCGATGCAGGTGGTGCAGCCGTACCCGACGAGGTTGAAGCCCATCTTGTCGAGGTACGGGGTGAGGCCGGCCTTGTCGAAGTAGTCGGTGACGACCTTCGAGCCCGGGGCCAGGGTGGTCTTGACCCACGGCTTGCGGGTCAGGCCCTTCTCGACCGCCTTCTTGGCCACGAGCGCCGCGGCGACCATGACGTAGGGGTTCGAGGTGTTGGTGCAGGAGGTGATCGCGGCGACGGTGACGGCGCCGTGGTCGATCTCGAAGGAGGTGCCGTCGGCCAGGGTGACCTGGGTCGGGCGGGTCGGCACGCCGTCGACGGTGGCCGGGGAGTCGGAGGCCGGGAAGGACTCCTTGCCCGCCTCGTCGTCGTCCTCGACGTAGTTGCGCACGTCCTGGGCGAACTGCTGGGAGGCGTTGGCGAGGACGATGCGGTCCTGCGGGCGCTTCGGGCCGGCGATGGAGGGGACGACCGTGGAGAGGTCGAGCTCCAGCTTCTCGGAGAAGTCCGGCTCGGCGGCCGGGTCCAGCCACAGGCCCTGCTCCTTGGCGTACGCCTCGACCAGGGCGACCTGCTGGGCGTCGCGGCCCGTCAGGCGCAGGTACTTCAGCGTCTCGTCGTCGATCGGGAAGATGGCGGCGGTGGAGCCGAACTCCGGCGACATGTTGCCGATGGTGGCGCGGTTCGCGAGGGAGGTGGCGGCGACGCCCTCACCGTAGAACTCGACGAACTTGCCGACGACACCGTGCTTGCGCAGCATCTCGGTGATGGTCAGCACCAGGTCGGTGGCGGTGGTGCCGGTGGGCAGCTCGCCGGTCAGCTTGAAGCCCACGACGCGCGGGATCAGCATGGAGACCGGCTGGCCGAGCATCGCGGCCTCGGCCTCGATGCCGCCGACGCCCCAGCCCAGCACACCGAGGCCGTTGACCATGGTGGTGTGCGAGTCGGTGCCGACGAGGGTGTCGGGGTACGCCTGGCCGTTACGGACCATGACCGTGCGGGCCAGGTGCTCGATGTTGACCTGGTGGACGATGCCGGTGCCCGGGGGGACGACCTTGAAGTCGTCGAAGGCGGTCTGGCCCCAGCGCAGGAACTGGTAGCGCTCCTTGTTGCGGCCGTACTCCAGCTCGACGTTCTGCGCGAAGGCGTCCTTCGTGCCGAACTTGTCGGCGATGACCGAGTGGTCGATGACCATCTCGGCGGGCGAGAGCGGGTTGATCTTCGCCGGGTCGCCGCCGAGGGCCTTCACGGCCTCGCGCATGGTGGCGAGGTCCACGACGCAGGGAACGCCGGTGAAGTCCTGCATGATCACGCGAGCCGGCGTGAACTGGATCTCCTCGCTGGGCTGGGCCTGCGAGTCCCAGTTACCGAGCGACCGGATGTGGTCGGCGGTGATGTTCGCGCCGTCCTCGGTACGGAGCAGGTTCTCCAGCAGGACCTTCAGGCTGTAGGGAAGGCGCGCGGCGCCCTCGACCTTGTCCAGCCGGAAGATCTCGTACGACTCGTCGCCCACCTGCAGCGTGCTGCGGGCGTCGAAGCTGTTCGCCGACACGACAGTCTCCTTCATGCATGATCTCGCGCGTATAACCGCAATCCTGCCGCCACGCCCTGTGGCCAATCCGCTAAGGTAAGGCTAAGTTAGGTAGCCCTTACCTGCGGGGGCGGCTTGCGGTACGCCTTCGGCAGATATCTCGATGTCGAGATAACTCTAGTACATGTCCGGGGGCGGGGACGAGGCGCGCACCTCGCGGCCCGCCGGAGCCGTCCACCAGGCGGACGCTCCGGCATGCCCGGATTCGGTGGACACGCGTGCGCGGCGACCGGCGGCCGGGGAACTCGACAGGGAAGCCCGGCGGGGAAGCCCGGCGGGTCAGATGCGGATAAATGGCACTACGCGGCACGCCGTCACCCGGACAGCCCCGGACCGGTGGCGGCCACGGAGGCGGCCGCGCAGGCTGGAGCAACCCCTCCCCGGTCGCCCGACCGGGCACCAGACGTACACCGGGCGGGACATGGGACCTGACGGTCGATAACACCCGTGCGCCACACCCCCCGCCAGCCTCATCTCATATCTGAGATACGGTGCCCCCATGGCAGACGACTACCTCGTACGCATCGGCAAGCTCATCCGTGACGCCCGGCAGCACCGGGGCTGGACACAGAGTCAGCTCGCCGACGCCCTCGGCACCAGCCAGAGCGCCGTGAACCGCATCGAACGCGGCAACCAGAACATCAGCCTTGAGATGATCGCCCGAATCGGTGAAGCACTCGACAGCGAGATCGTCTCCCTGGGCTACGCCGGACCGATGCACCTGCGCGTGGTCGGCGGCCGTCGCCTCTCCGGCTCCATCGACGTCAAGACGAGCAAGAACGCGTGCGTGGCGCTGCTGTGCGCCTCCCTGCTCAACAAGGGCCGCACCGTCCTGCGGCGGGTGGCCCGCATCGAGGAGGTCTACCGGCTCCTCGAAGTCCTGAACTCCATCGGTGTCCGCACCCGCTGGATCAACGAGGGCGTGGACCTGGAGATCGCCCCGCCGGCCCGTCTCGACATGGAGTCCATCGACGCGGAAGCGGCCGTCCGGACCCGGAGCATCATCATGTTCCTGGGCCCCCTGCTGCACCGGATGGACTCCTTCCAGCTCCCGTACGCCGGCGGCTGCGACCTCGGCACCCGCACCATCGAGCCCCACATGATCGCCCTGCGCCGCTTCGGCCTGGACATCACCGCGACCGAGGGCATCTACCACGCCCAGGTCCTCGCCGGGGTCTCCCCGGACCGCCCGATCGTGCTGACCGAACGCGGGGACACGGTCACCGAGAACGCCCTGCTGGCCGCGGCCCGCCATGACGGCGTCACCGTCATCCGCAACGCCTCCTCCAACTACATGGTCCAGGACCTGTGCTTCTTCCTGGAGGCGCTGGGCGTCGAGGTCGAGGGCATCGGCACGACCACCCTCACCGTCCACGGCATCCCGAACATCGACGTGGACGTGGACTACTCCCCCTCCGAGGACCCGGTCGAGGCGATGAGCCTGCTGGCCGCCGCGGTGGTCACCGAGTCGGAGCTGACGATCCGCCGCGTCCCGATCGAGTTCATGGAGATCGAGCTCGCGGTCCTGGAGGAGATGGGCCTCGACCACGACCGCTCGGCGGAGTACGTGGCCGACAACGGCCGCACCCGCCTGGTCGACCTCACCGTCCGCCCCTCGAAGCTCGAAGCCCCGATCGACAAGATCCACCCGATGCCCTTCCCGGGGCTGAACATCGACAACGTCCCGTTCTTCGCCGCCATCGCCGCGGTCGCCCAGGGCCAGACCCTGATCCACGACTGGGTGTACGACAACCGGGCCATCTACCTGACCGACCTCAACCGCCTCGGCGGCCGCCTCCAGCTCCTGGACCCCCACCGGGTCCTGGTCGAGGGCCCCACCCGCTGGCGCGCGGCCGAGATGATGTGCCCGCCGGCCCTGCGCCCCGCGGTGGTCGTCCTCCTCGCCATGATGGCCGCCGAAGGCACCTCGGTCCTGCGCAACGTCTACGTCATCAACCGCGGCTACGAGGAACTCGCGGAACGCCTCAACTCGGTCGGCGCCCAGATCGAGATCTTCAGGGACATCTAGGAAATCGGGCGGAAACCGAGGCCCCCTCACTCTCCGCAGAGCGCGAGGGGGCCTCTGCGTTTGATGGGTGGCCCGGTGGGCACCGCGTGGATGGCGTTCGGGGGGACGCTGGATACGACGGTCACCAGCGGCAACCCGTCAGTAGCTTTCAGATCGAAGATCAGCCCCCTCGCCAGGATCCCGGGCGTAGGGGCCGATTTGTGTGCGCTGGCGTTCAGGCCGCAGCCGGTCCCAGCCTCCAGGGTGGCGATCTCGCAGTGGAGGAGGGTCAGACGTTCGTCTGACCCCGCCTCATCGGCAGGATCCGCTCCTGCGTCCCGTTCCCGTCCTGCCAGCGCACGTGGACGGTGAAGCGGCGCGCTCCGCGGTGCGCATCCGCCACCGGAATCCACGGCACGGGATAGCGGGCCCCCTTGTCGAGCCGCAGGAGCGGGAACTCGTCCTGCGGGGAGTCCGCCAGTTCCACCGCACCGCCCCTGACGTCCTTGACTTCTAGGTCCACCTGCTCAGCCGACGCGGGACCGTGGTTCCAGACCACCAGGTGGTATCCGGCCTGCCGGATAGTCCCGTCGGGCAGCTTGATCTTGGCGAACTCGGACGTGCGGTGGAAGTAGGCGGTCACCTCGGCGGCGAGCTTCTCGCGCTTGCGCGCGCGGTGCTGGACGTACGCGGTGACAGCCGACACGGCGAGCGCGCAGAGCGCAATCAGGGTGCCTATCCAAGCGTTCACAGGTCAACTACCCTTCTGCAGCCGTACAGCCGCGTTCCACTTGTGCCACAGCGCGGAGGTGATCACCGTACTGAGCGTCAGGGCGAACTTCCGCTGCTCGAGCGTGAGCGTGGAATAGCGCACCATGGGCAGCAGCGCTCCGGCGAGCGCGAGGTGGTACTCGTCCACCGTTACGGGCCAGTGTCCCTGGCCGCATCCGATGGTGATCTCCCGGATCCGGCGCGTGACCTGCAGCATGAGTTGCTCCTCCGCAGTGAGCTTCTCGCTCGTGCCGGCTGGCCGGGGCAGCAGCTCCCCCTTCTCGCCGGCAAGCACGCTGGCGATCCAAGACGCCACCCGCCCGGCGGCCTCCTGGTCCCAGGTGAACACCTGGCACAGCAGGCTCGCCTCGAGCCGCGCGAAGTCCTTGCACACATGGCCGTCGTGCGCGCTCTCAAAGTCGATGAGCACGGGTTTGGGCTGCTCGTTACTGAGCGTGCACAGCACGTTGTCAAGATGCAGGTCGCCGTGGGCCAGCACCAGAGTGGTGTCGAAGTCGAGTAGCCCGATGTCGAAGGAGTTGATGATCTCCTCGAACATGCCCTGGCCCGTCTCGGAGAGCTCGGCGGCGAACCAGAGCGGGTTGACCGTCGCCACTCCAGAGAGCTGCGCCATCGCCTTCCGCAGCCCGGGAGCGGACTCGCCCCACGCGCTGGTGTCCTGCACTTCAGGTGTGAGCTCCATGCCGAGGTCGGCCTTCACGGCGTCCGCCGTGAGCGCCCTCAGCTCGGTCCTCGCCCAGCTTGCGGGAGACTGCTTCCGCGGAGCGGGCGCCGGCCGGAAGACGGGGTACTCCGCCCGGAGGTCGATTCGGTCGCGGCGGCTGTGGGCGAGCCAGGGCCTCATGTTAGTCAGGAGCAACTTCTCGATGGTCTTAACCGCCATGTCGGGGGATGCCGTACGGATCCAGGAGGTCAGCGTGCGCGGGGTCTCACCCTCCTCGAACGCATAGGCTGTCTCGACGGCGCGCAGCGGGTCGCCGTTGTCACCGAGATACATCTCCATCGCCTTGGCATCGCATTCGCTCGGCCGGTTGTTGGGATGGAGCCGCTTCGCGAACGTCCGAAAATTGGCTTCCTCCCGCAACACCTTGTCCCGCTGGTCGATCTTCAGGACGGACCGGGGGCCGTAGCGGGTGGTCAGCAGGTAGGTGGGCATCCGGCGGTCCTTGAAGAGCCGGCCGTGCACGGTGACCACCTCGCCGTGGGACAGCCCCTGCGCCACCACGGCCCGCAGGACGGGCGTCGGGATCCGGACAGCTCCGCCAGCGGCGGTAACCAGGGACGTGCCACGAGGAGTCGCGGCGCTGTCATAGGTCCACGGGTTGCTCGCGACGCGCACCTTGCCCGCCGTCTCGAGCAGCGTGCTGACGCCTTCCTTCCACTCGCCCCGCTCCGCCTGCCCTTCAGAGTTCGCCGAGTGGTCGAATACCACATCGATGACCCAGTGCGCGCACGTCTCGTCCCATCCGGAGACGCAGGCGAGCGCGAAGCAGGCGCCGTTGCGGCTGCCCTCCTTCTGCCAGTGGCGGAGAAGCAGCTCGGGCCAGGTCGACCGGTCGGTCTTCCCGGCCGTATACACCCGCGGGTCGCGGTTGCTCTCCTGGGGAAGAGCGGGGTTGGGCCCAGAGAGCATGAGGTACGTGCCGACGGAGGCCAGCACGTTGAACCGCAGAGTGGGGTAGCGCTCGAAGAACACCGGCGGGACCTGGTGCGCGACGCGGAGCTGGATCTCCGCGCAGTCGAGGATCAGGTCGCGGGCCGGGTCCATGAACCTCAGGTTGCTGCTGAGGAAGGCCGTCAGATAGCCCATGAGGTCATGGAGGACGTGCGGCCGGTTCGTGGGGAGGCCGTTGTCCACCTTCCACATCCAATGGTTGGCGGTGGCCGAGATCACCCAGCGCAGCCGACGCTCGTCCAGGGCCTTCGTCTGGGTGGCGAAGTTCCTCATGGAACGGGCCAGGTTCTGCAGGTCCCTGAGGTCGGATGGAATGCCCTGGGGGAAGTACGCCAGGACCGCCTTCGCGTCCTCCTCGAGACGCCTCCCGAGTTCCCGGTCGAAGGCTCCATGGTGCCTGCTCACCTCCCTGAAGTACGCGAGCATCTCCTCGATCCGCTCGTCGGCGGGAGCCCGGTCTGGCGACCAGTGCGCGGCCAGTTCATCCACGAGCTCTGCGGCGGTAGCGGCTTCACTCCGCAGCAGCCTGGGCGTGAACCGTTCGTGCCCGCCGACGCCCTCGGAGTCCTCGTCGTCCTCGGGCTCCCCCGGACCCTCGTCGGACTCCTCGATTTCGTCGAACCTGGCCCTCGGGCGCGCGAGAGGCGTCGTCCTCGGGGCCGGGATGTCCGCGGGGTCCGAGGTCAGGATCTCGGCGAGGTCCCAGATCGGTTCGTCAGGGCGGGGCGGCAAGTCGTGGAGCTGGAGCGCTCCCAGGTCCTGCAGTCTCTGGGCACAGATCTCGCGGTTGCGGGAGATTTCCGCTCCACGGGAGCTGTCGGCATCGGGGTCACCGAGCAGGACCAGATGTCCGACCTGGAGGGCGAGCACGGCTTGCTTCGCCCCGCCCTGGTTCTCCAGTTCGACGCCCATCCCCTTTAGCCCCGCACCGAGGTAGTAGCGGACGTCGTCGACGGGCCGCCCCTTGCGGTGCAAGTTGTAGGCGACGGCGAGGTGCCGGGCCGCCCGGAGTGCCCCGGTGGTGCACGACTCAATGCCGGGGTACGTCGCCCCGTCCGGGAAAGGAAACATGGACCGCGCCCATTCGACGTGCTGGGAAACGTCCAACTCGTCTTACCTCCACGCTGGTTGGTGCCCTGATGTCAGGATCCAGACACGCTAGAGGAGGCTTTAGGCGGCGGGGGCGGAATCTCGCCACAGGTCGGCACCGGCCGATCACGGTCTCCTACCTGGAGACCCCCTAGCGCGGGCGGGTGGCGGGATTCGGCCGGATGGCTCGTAGGGCCTCGCCCGGAGCGGGGCGGGGCGGGCAGAATCGCCCCATCGGACGGTGTCGAGGGGGCGGCGATGGCGGTAGGGACAGGACCGGAGACGGACGGGGCGGGGGCGGGGATTCCCGACCTCGAGGGGGTGCCGCTGCTCGGGTCGCTCTTCGACCTGAAGTCGGACTCCCTCGGCACCTATCTGCGCGCCCGGCAGCGGCACGGGGACGTCGTACGGATCAGCGCCGGCCCGCCCGGGCTGCGCGCGGAGCTGTACTGCGTCTTCTCGGCGGAGGGCGCCCAGCGGGTGCTGGCCACGGAGGCGGCCAACTTCCGCAAGGACAACCTCTTCTACCAGGAGCTCCGGGACTCCTTCGGCAACGGCCTGCTGACCAGCCAGGACGAGGACTACCTGCGCCAGCGCCGGCTGGTGCAGCCGCTGTTCACCCGCCGACGCGTCGACGGCTACGCCGGGGCCGTCGCCGCCGAGACCGAGGCCACCCTCAGCGCCTGGTCGAAGGCCCGGGACGGGATCGTCGACGTCTCCGCCGAGATGATGCACCTGGCCCTGCGCGCGGTGTCGCGGATCCTCTTCGGCGCCGACGTGGACACCACCGTCGACGTCGTCCACCGATGCTTTCCGGTCATCACGGAGTACGTACTGCGCCGCGGCTACTCCCCCGCCAGCTTCCCGCGCACCTGGCCGACCCCGGGCAACCGGCGGGCCGCCGCCGCGATGGACGAGCTGTACGCCGTCTGCGACCGGATCATCTCCGAGCGGCGCGGGGCGGCCCCGGGCCGGGAGGAGGGCGAGGACCTGCTGACGCTGCTGGCCGGCGCGCAGAGCGCCGACGACGGCACCTTCGACGCCGCCGAACTCCGCGACCAGGTGCTCGTCTTCCTGCTGGCCGGGCACGAGACGACCGCCACCTCGCTGGCCTTCGCCCTGCACCTGCTCGGCCGCCACCCCGAGGAGCAGGCCCGGGCCCGCGAGGAGATCGCGCGGGTGCTGGGCGACCGTACGCCGGAGGCCTCCGACCTCGAGCGCCTCCCGTACCTCACCCAGGTGCTCAAGGAGGCGATGCGGCTCTACCCCGCCGCCCCGGTGATCGGCCGCAAGGCCGTCGCCGCCACCGAGGTCGGGGGGCACACCATCCCGGCGGGCGCCGATGTGATCCTGGCCCCCTGGGTGACGCACCGCCACCCCCGTTACTGGAGCGACCCGGACCGGTTCGACCCCGACCGCTTCGCGCCGGAGGCCGAGGCCGGCCGCCACCGCTACGCCTGGTTCCCCTTCGGCGGCGGCCCGCGCGCCTGCATCGGGCAGCACTTCTCGATGCTGGAGTCGGTGATCGCGCTGGCGATGGTCCTGCGCGCCTACGAGTTCGAGGCCGTGGACCGGGAGATCCCGGTGAGCGCCGGGATCACCCTGCGGGCGGAGGGCCCGGCGCGCTGCCGGATCCGCCGCGTGGACGTGTAAGGGCCTGCGGTCAGCGGTAGTCGTCGGGGTGGTCCTGCATCCAGCTGTTGATCTCGTCCCGGGTGCCGGTCAGGGCGCTCTGGTGCTTCTTCAGGTTCTCGAAGGTGCGGTCGCCGCCGAGTTCCCTGTCGAGCTTCGCGATCAGGGCGATCGGCTCGGGGAAGTGGCCGGGGCCCTTCGGGTCGGCCTTCATCGCGCGGTCCAGGCGGTGGAGTTCGTCGTAGACCCGGCCGAGGAAGTAGGCGCAGTTGCCCGGGGTGCAGGAGTCGTTCAGGGTCGCCTGGAGGCCGGCGAAGGCGTCCCGGACGAGCTCGGGCGGCGGGGAGGCCGGGTCGCCGGCCGGGGTCCGCGAGGCCGTGGGCCCGGTGGTGGGCGCGGTGGTGGGCGCGGGACCGCCCGTACCCGCGGAGCCGGCGGCCGCGGACGGCACGCGGGCGGCGGAAGCGGAGGCAGGGACGGAGGCCGACGGCGAGGCGGGCGAGGTGGCCTTCGGGTCCGCGCCGCTTCCGCAGGAGACGGTGAAGGCCGCCAGGGTGACGGTCAGGGCCGTGGCGGCGGCGCCGCGCATGGTGGATCGGAACATCGGTTTTCCCCCCGGTTTTCGATGATCAGGCGACCCTACCTGCCCGGATCCTCCTGGACGGCGGCCGGGGTGTGATTGCCCTGGAGGCGTTCCAGGTCCGAGGGCCGCACCTGGATCGCGAAGACCGCGATCACCGCCCCGACCAGGGTGAAGAGCGCCGCCGCCACGAAGGAAGCGCTCACCCCCGAGGCGAGCACCTGGTCGGCCCAGGGCTTGGGGAGCTGTCCGGTGCGGGCGAAGAAGGCCTTCTGCTCGGGGCTCGCGGCGCCGAGGAAGGCCGTCACCTGGTCCTTGGCCTCGTTGCGGCTGGCCGTGCCGAAGACGGTGACCAGGATCGACAGCCCGAGGGACCCGCCCACCTGCTGCATCGAGTTGAGCAGCCCGGACGCGGCGCCGGACTCCCGGTCGGGCACGTCGGACAGGGCCATCAGGGTCAGCGAGACGAACTGCAGTCCCATGCCGGTGGCGAAGACGAGGATCGGGCCGAGGATGCTGCCGAGGTAGGTCGAGTGGATGTCGGTGAGCGTGAGCCAGCCCAGTCCGGCCGCGCAGCACAGCGCGCCGGTGACCATGAAGGGCTTGGGCCCGTACTTCGGCAGCAGTTGTGAGGCGGTCCCGGCCGCCACCGCGACCATCACGCTGACCGGCAGGAAGGCGAGGCCGGCCCGCAGCGGGCTGAAGCCGAGGACGTTCTGCACGAACAGGGTCAGGAAGAAGAACATGCCGAAGATCGCGCAGGCGAGGAAGAGCATGATCCCGTACGTCCCGGCCCGGTTGCGGTCGGCGAACATGTGCAGCGGGGTGATCGGCTGGGGCGAGCGCCGCTCGTTGAGGACGAACAGGACCAGCAGGACCACGGCGGCGGCGAAGGAGCCGAGCGTGAATCCGTCGCGCCAGCCCTCCTGGGAGGCGCGGATGAAGCCGTAGACGAGGGCGACCATGCCGCAGGTGCCCAGCAGCGCGCCCGCGAAGTCGAAGTGTCCGGGGTGGGGTGCGGACTCGCGCAGGACCTTCGAGGCCAGCAGGGCGATCAGTACGGCGATCGGGACGTTCACGAAGAGCACCCAGCGCCAGTTGAGCCATTCGACGAGCACCCCGCCCGCGAGGAGTCCGATCGCACCGCCGCCGGCCGAGACGGCGGCGAACACCCCGAAGGCCCGGTTGCGCGCGGGGCCTTCGCGGAAGGTGGTGGTGATCAGCGCGAGCGAGGTCGGGGAGGCGATGGCTCCGCCGACGCCCTGGAGGGCCCGGGCGGCCATCAGCTGGCCCGCGTTCTGGGCGAGGCCGCCGAGGAGCGAGGCCAGGCCGAAGAGCAGCACGCCGAAGATGAAGACGCGTTTCCTGCCGAGGATGTCCCCGGTGCGCCCGCCGAGGAGGAGCAGCCCGCCGAAGGTGAGGGTGTAGGCGTTGACCACCCACGACAGGCTCTCGGTGGAGAAGTCGAGCGCGGTCTGGATGTGTGGTAGCGCGATGTTCACGATGGTGATGTCGAGAACGACCATGAGCTGGCAGGAGGCGATCACGACCAGGGCCAGCCCGTTTCCGCTCCCGCGGACCTTGCCGTCGGTCCCGTTGTTGTTCGGCAGTGCGTTCGGGTCCACTAGTCGACGCTATGCCCGCCGACCGGGGGTCACCACTCGAATGGTCTATGCTGTGTGACATTGTACATGCCACACTGAGATCATGGACGATTTCCTCAGGCTCTCCGCCGAAACGGCCCGGTTCACCCACGGTTCACCCCGCGCCTTCTCCTTCGGCGACGACGGCCGCCTCCTGTGGTTCCTGCGCTCGACGGGCCCCACCGACCCCCTCGAAAGCCTCTGGGTCCTCGACACCGCCACCGGCGCCGAAACCCGGCTCGCCGACCCGCGCGAGCTGTCCCCCGAGCCGGGCCGGCTCCCCGTCGCCGAGCGCCGACTGCGCGAGCGCACCCGGCTCGTGGCCACCGGGATCGGCTCGTACGCCCTCTCCGGCGACGGCCTCCGCGCCGTCTTCCCGCTCCACGGACGGCTGTACGGGGTCACCCGCGACGGGAGCGGCGCGCCCGTGGAGATCCCCACCGCCGGCCCCGCCCTGGACCCGCGCCCGAACGCCGACGGCTCGCGCACCGCCTACGTCGCGGACGACGCCCTGCACCTCGCGCCCGGCGGCCGGATCAGCCCCGCCGACGGGGCCCGGTGGGGCGTCGCGGAGTTCGCCGCCGCCGAGGAACTCGACCGGCCCCGGGGCCACTGGTGGTCCCCCGACGGGGTCACCCTGCTCGCCGCCCGCGTCGACGAGAGCGCCCTCCAGCGCCGCCACTTCGCCGACCCGGCGCACCCGGAACTCCCGGCCGAGGACTTCGCCTACCCCGAGGCGGGCGGCCCCAACGCCGACGTGCAGCTCTGGGTGCTCGGCCCGGACGGGGCCCGGGTACGGCTCGACTGGGACGCCGACACCTACCCGTACATGTCCGACGCGGGCTGGGAGAGCGCGTCGGAGATCCTGCTGACCGTCCAGGACCGGCTCCAGCGCAGCGTCCTGCTGCTCACCGCCGACCCGGCCACCGGCCGCACCCGGGAGCTGTCGCGCACCACGCACCCGCAGTGGGTGGACCCGCTCGTGCCCGGCACCCCGGCGCGCCTGCCCGACGGGCGGATGCTCACCGCCGTCGACACCACCGGCGGGGCCGCGCGCGCCCTCGCCGTCGACGGGAAGCCGCTCACCGGCGACGGGATCCAGGTCCGCCGGGTGGCCGGGATCCACGAGGGGCTGCTGCTCATCGAGGCCGGCCTGCGGGACCCCTCCGAGCAGCAGGTGCTGCTGCTGGACCCCGCCACCGGGGAGCTGACCCCGCTCGCCGACGGGCCCGGGGTGCACAGCGTCACCGCCTCGGCCGGGACGCTGCTGCTGACCTCCGCCGACGCCGACGGGATCCGGCGCACCGTACGCACCACCGACGGGCGGGCGTTCGTACCCGCCGACCTGTCCGCGCCGCTGCCCCACCGGGTGGCGCCGGTCCTGGAACGGGTCACCGAGCACGGTGTGCCGACCGCGCTGGTACTGCCCCGCGGCCACGTCCCCGGCCGGCGGCTGCCCGTACTGATGGACAGCTACGGCGGCCCCGGCTTCCAGGACGTGTCCGCCGAACCGCGCCGCTGGCAGCACCGGCAGTGGTGGGCCGACCAGGGCTTCGCCGTGGTCACCGTCGACAACCGGGGCACCCCGTACGTCTCGCCCGCCTTCACCCACGCCATGTACCGGGGCTTCTCCGAGGTCACCCTCGAGGACCAGGTCGCCGCGCTGCGGGCGCTCGGCGAGCGGCACCCCGACCTCGACCTCGGCCGGGTCGGGATCCGCGGCTGGTCCTACGGCGGCTACCTGTCGGCGATGGCGGTGCTGCGCCGCCCGGACGTCTTCCACGCGGCGGCCGCGGGAGCCGCGCCGACCGACTTCCGGCACTACGACACGGCGTACACCGAGCGGTACCTGGGGCTCCCGCAGGAGCACCCGGAGGTGTACGAACGGGACTCCCTCATCGCCGACGCGCCCGGGCTGACCCGGCCGCTGCTGCTGGTCACGGGCCTGGCCGACGACAACGTCCACCCCTCCCACACCCTGCGCCTGTCCCGGGCCCTGACGGACGCGGGCCGCCCGCACCAGCTGCTGGCGCTGCCCGGTGTCACGCACATGACCCCGGGCGGAACGAGGGAGAAGATCATGGCGCTGGAGCTGGAGTTCTTCCGCCGCGAACTGGCCTGAGCGGCGGTGACACCGAAGGGCCCCGCGGACGCCGTTGTCCGCGGGGCCCTCCCGCTTCCCGTGATCCCCGTCAGTCACCCGGGCCCCTCTGCCTACACCAAATGACAAGCCACCTCGCGCGAGGCGACGAGCCGCAGCAACGGCCGCTCGGTGCGGCAGATCTCCTGCGCCTTGGGACAGCGCGGGTGGAAGGTGCAGCCCGGGGGCGGGGCGGCCGGGCTCGGCGGGTCGCCGAGCAGCACGATCCGCTCGCGCCGCCGCTCCGCCGCCGGGTCGGGCAGCGGAACGGCGGACAGCAGCGCCCGGGTGTAGGGGTGCTGCGGGTTCTCGTAGAGGGACTTCTTGTCCCCGATCTCGACGATCCGGCCGAGGTACATGACGGCCACCCGGTCGCTGACCCGTTTGACGACCGACAGGTCGTGCGCGATGAACACGTACGCCAGGCCCAGTTCGGCGCGCAGCCGCTCCATCAGGTTGACGATCTGCGCCTGGACGGAGACGTCGAGGGCGGAGACCGGCTCGTCGGCGATCACCAGCCGGGGGCTGGTGGCCAGCGAGCGGGCGATGCCGATGCGCTGGGCCTGGCCGCCGGAGAACTCGTGCGGGTAGCGGTCGATGTGCTCGGGGATCAGCCCGGTCAGCTCCATCAGCTCGGCGGCCCGGCGGCGGGCGTCGGCCGCGCTCCAGCCCTGCACCAGCAGGGGGTCGGAGATGATCCGGGCCACCGTCTGGCGGGGGTTGAGGGAGGAGTGCGGGTCCTGGAAGACCATCTGGATGTTCCTGCGCAGGGGCCTCAGGGCCCCCTGGGACAGCCGGCTGATGTCCTGGCCGTCGAAGGTGACGCTGCCGGAGGTGGGTTCCAGCAGCCGTACCAGCATCCGGCCGGTGGTGGACTTTCCGCAGCCGGACTCCCCCACGAGGCCGAGGGTTCGGCCGGCCTCCAGGTCGAAGGAGATCCCGTCGACGGCCCGGACGGGCGCCGCGCGGCGCCCGGTCAGCGACCGCTTGCCGGGGAAGGTCATGGTCAGGTCCCGTACGGACAGGAGCGGGTCGGTCGTGGTCATCGGGCCGCCTCCTCGACGGTACGGGCGCCGGCGAAGTGGCAGGCCACCGTCCGCCCCGGTGCGTCCCCGTAGCCCTCCAGTTCCGGGCGGACCTCGGTGCAGCGCGCGGCGGCGCGCGGGCAGCGCGGGGCGAAGGCGCAGCCCGGGGCCGGGTGCAGCAGGGACGGCGGGGAGCCGGGGATGGAGGGCAGCGGGAGGTCGTCGGCGCTGTCGAGGCGGGGCAGGGAGTCGAGCAGGCCCCGGGTGTAGGGGTGGGCGGGGTCGGTGAACAGCTCGTCGGCCGGGGCCTGTTCGGCGGCCCGCCCGCCGTACATGACCAGGACCTCGTGGGCGACCCGGGCCACCACCCCCAAGTCGTGGGTGATCATCACGACGCCGAGGCCGCGTTCCTGCTGGAGGCGGGCGATCAGCTCGAGGATCTGCGCCTGGACGGTGACGTCGAGGGCGGTGGTGGGCTCGTCGGCGATCAGCAGGTCGGGTTCGCAGGCCAGGGCCATGGCGATCATCGCGCGCTGGCGCATGCCGCCGGAGAACTGGTGCGGGTACTCCCCCGCCCGGCGGGCCGGTTCGGGGATGCCGACCTCGCCGAGCATGTCGACGGCCCGTTTGCGGGCGGCGGCCCGGCCGGCCCGGAAGTGCACCCGGAAGTGCTCGGCGATCTGCTCGCCGACGGTGTAGTAGGGGTGCAGGCTGGACAGCGGGTCCTGGAAGATCATGGCCATCCTGCGGCCGCGCACCTTGGCCAGTTCCTTCTCGGGCAGGCCGGTGAGCTCCCGCCCCGCGAGGGCGACGGAGCCGCTGACCTCGGCGCCGGTCCGGTGCAGGCCCATGACGGCGAGGGAGGTGACGGACTTGCCCGATCCGGATTCGCCGACGATGCCGAGGGTGCGGCCGGCCTCGACGGTGAAGCCGAGCGAGTCGACGGCCCGTACCGTGCCGCGCGGGGTGGTGAAGGTGACGCGCAGATCGCGCACTTCGAGCAGGGGTGGTGCGGCGGCCATCAGTACCTCACCCTCGGGTCGACTACGGCGTACAGGAGGTCGACGGCGAGGTTCGCGACGACGATGAAGAAGGCGGCGAGCAGGGTGACGCCGAGGACCACGGGCTGGTCGGAGCTGACGAGCGCCCCGTAGAACAGCCTGCCGATGCCGGGGAGTCCGAAGATGGACTCGGTGATGACGGCTCCGGCGAGGAGCCCGCCGAGGTCCATGCCGAAGATGGTGAGGATCGGGGTCATCCCGGAGCGCAGCCCGTGTTTGACGACGACGGTCCGCTCGGGCATGCCCTTGGCGCGGGCGGTGCGGATGTACGGCTCGGCCATCGCCTCGATCATCGAGCCGCGGCTCTGGCGCGCGTACATGGCGGCGTAGAGCAGGGCGAGCGCGGTCCAGGGGAGCAGCAGGTTCGCGGCCCAGCCGAGGGGGTCGTCGGTGAGGGCCTGGTAGCTGGGGTAGGGCAGCAGCCCGGCGGTGCGGATGACTCCGTAGATGAGCAGGACGGAGGTGAAGTAGACGGGCAGGGAGGCGGCGGCGACGGCGCCGACCATCAGGGCCTTGTCGGTGGCGGTGTCCTTGCGCAGGGCGGCGGTGACTCCGGCGCCCAGGCCCAGGAGGAGCCAGAGCGCGGCGGCGCCGACGGCCAGGGAGGCGGAGACCGGGAGCCGGTCCATCAGCAGGTCCCAGACGGGCAGGGAGTTCTCGTACGAGTAGCCCAGGCAGGGGAAGTCGCACTGGACGGCGTACTGGCCGGTGCCGAGGGTGCGGCCGGTGAAGATGCCGGTGAGGAAGTCGGCGAACTGCTTCCACACGGGCTGGTCGAGGCCGAGGTACTGCCGTACGTCGGCCAGCCGTTCGGCGCTGCAGGTCTTGCCGCAGGCCGCGGCGGCCGGGTCCGAGGGCAGGACGTAGAAGATGAGGAAGGTGACGGCGGCGATGGCGAGCAGGACACCGGTCAGGGCCAGGAGCCGGCGCAGGAGGTAGAGGATCAACTGCGGCCGCCCCTCGGGTCGAGGATGTCGCGCAGGGCGTCGCCGAGGAGGGTGAAGGCGAGCACGGCGAGGAAGAGGAAGACGCTCGGGATGACGAAGTACATGGGATCGGTCTCGTAGAAGGCCACGGACTCGGCGATCATCTGGCCCCAGGACGGGGTGGGCGGGCGGACCCCGACGCCGAGGTAGCTGAGGGCGGCCTCGGTGCTGATCATGCCGGGGATGAGCAGGGTGGTGTAGGCGATGACCGGGCCGGAGACCCCCGGGAGGATGTCGCGGGTCAGGATCCGCCAGGAGCTCGAGCCGCCGACGCGGGCGGCGTCGACGTACTCGCGGTGTTTGAGGGAGAGGGTCTGGCCGCGGACCACGCGGGCGACGCCGGGCCAGCCGAAGAGGCCGATGACGGCGGTCATCAGCAGGATCCGGTTGACGTCCTTGGCCACCGACAGCATCGCGATCATGAAGATCAGCGAGGGGAAGGACATGGTGAGGTCCATCAGCCGGGACAGGACGGCATCGGTTCGGCCGCCGAAGTAGCCGGCCGCGATGCCGGCGGCGGTTCCGGCGAGGACGACGATGGCGGTGGCGGCGAAGGCGATGAGGAGGGAGACCTGGGCTCCGTGGACGACGCGGGCGAACAGGTCGCGGCCGGTGACGGGTTCGACTCCGAGCCAGTGGTCGGGGCCGATCCCGCCGAGGGAGCCCAGCGGCAGGCCGCCGAGGTAGGGGTCGACGGCGCTCTTGTCGAACTCCTCCGGGGACCAGCCGCCGAGGGCGCCCAGCCAGGGGGCGGTGACGGCCATCAGGACGAACAGGAGGACGACGCAGGCGCTGACGCGGACGGCGGGGCGGCGGCGCAGTTCCCGCCGGGCGAGCTGCCAGGGGCTGCTGCCCGGCGGGAGGTCCTTGGCCGGCGCTCCGGGCGTCGGGTCTCCGGGCGCGGGGGCGTCGGGCGCCGGGGCGCCGGATGCCGGTGCGGTGGTGGTCATGGCGCTGTGGTCCCTCGCGGCCTCAGCCCTGGCTCTTCGAGGGGTCCTTGAGGCCGACGGTGCCGTAGTCGATGGTGCCGGTCCACACGGGGTGGCCGTAGGCGCCGGCGATGTTGGGGCCGACGAGCAGCGGCTTGCGCTCCAGCAGGACCGGGATGGCCGGGGACTTCTTCATGATCTCGGCGTCGAGGTCGATCCAGGCCTGGTTGGCCTGCTTGGCGTCGGCCATGGCGTTGATCTCGTCGATCCGCTTCATGGTGGCCTCGTCGCGGAACTGGGCGTAGTTGCCCTGGTTGCCCTTGTCCTTGATGGTGCGTCCGTCGAAGACGAAGGGGATCCAGGTGGAGCCGGAGGGGTAGTCGGGGCACCAGCCGGTGAGGGTCATGTCGGGGGTGGTGGAGAGGTCGCCGATGACGTCGTAGTAGGCGCCGGGGTCGACGGTGTCGATGACGACCTGGATCCCGGCGCGGGACAGGCCCTGCTGGACGGCCTCGGCCTTGGCCTTGTCGCCGGTGGAGACGGAGAGGGAGACCTTCAGGTTCTCCTTGCCCGCGGCCTTGAGGAGCTCCTTGGCCTTGGCGGGGTCGCCGGACGGGGCGATCTTGAGGGTGTCGGCCTGCTTGCCGCCGGACAGGGCCGGGGGCAGGTAGGCGGTGGCGACCTCGTTGAGGGCGGGGCCGCCGCCCGCGGTGATCACGGCCTCCTTGTCGACGGCGTACTGCATGGCCTCGCGGACCTTGGGGTCGTCGAAGGGGGCGCGGGAGTTGTTCAGGTGGAGCATCTCGGTACAGCCCTGGGACTCGGCGAGCAGGCGCGCCTTGACGTCGGGCTTCGGCAGCACCTTGGGGGCGCTCTCGGGCCGCATGTCCTGGTACTCCACGGTGGAGGCGTCGGGGCCCTCGCCGGCGATGATGCGGTCGTCGATCTGCCCGCCCTTGAGACCCATGACCATGACGAACTTGTCCGGGTAGGCCTTGCGGACGGTGTCGGTCTTCGGGTCCCAGTGCTCGTTGCGGACGAGCACGAGCTTCTTGTCGCGGTCGTACGACTCGATCTTGTACGGGCCGGAGGAGAACGGGCGGGCGTCGTACTGGGTGCCCTTCTCCTGGGACTGCGGGACGGGCGCGAAGGTCGGCAGGGTGGCGGTGGCGGCGAACTCGGCGACCGGGCGCTTCAGTTCGAAGACGATCGTCCGGTCGTCGGGGGTCTTCACGGAGTCGAGGTGCTGGCCCTGGAGGGGGCCCTTGTAGCCCTCGGCGCCGGCCAGGTACTGGGCGGCGTAGTCGGGGCCGCCGGTGAGGTCGGGGGCGAAGGAGCGCTCGACGTTGTACTTGACGTCCTGGGCCTTGACGGGTGTGCCGTCCTCGTACTTGACGCCTTCCTTGAGGGTGAAGGTCCAGGTCCTGCCCCCGTTGGAGGGGGTGCCCAGGTCGGTGGCGAGGTCGGGGACCAGTTCGCTGCCGGCCTTGCCGGGCTCGGCCTTGAAGGTGACGAGCGTGCGGTAGAGCAGCCGGGTGCCGAAGTCGATGGTCGGCAGCGTCCAGTTGCGGGCGGGGTCGAGGTGGGAGAAGTCCTGGTTGGACAGGACGGTGAGGGTGCCGCCCTTGACCGGGGTGCCGCCCAGGACCTTGCCGTCGTTGGCGGCGGCGGGGTTGGAGGCGCCGCCGGCCGCGGGACCCTTCTTGGTGTCGGAGCAGCCCGAGACGCCGAGCACGAGCGTCGCCACCAGGGCGGTGGCAAGGGTGAGTTGGGTGCGCTTGGTCATGGGTCACTCCAGGGAAGGGCCGCGCTTTAGGGTGTGACCGGTAACATAGTAATGTGAAATTGCACTGACAAGAGGTAGCCGCCGCCGTTATCCAGCCGTGTCCAAATGCCTTCAGCGCAAGGCGAGTTGGGCCCGGACCAGAAGGTCCGGGCCCTGAGGGCTTACGGGGATCAGCGCCGGGCGGGGCGGGCGGGCGGGGGTTGCGGACCCGGCGGGGTTACAGGCCCGAGCCGAGGCCGCCCGGGGTTCGGCCCACGGGTTCGTCGCGGCCCTGGGCCCAGAGGGAGCGGACGTGGCCGAGGTGGCGCTGCATGCAGGCCTCGGCGGCCTCCGCGTCGCCGGTGAGCATCAGGTCGAGGAGCTCGATGTGCTCCTCGGCGGAGGAGACCAGCTTGCCGGCCTCGTCCAGGCCCGTGAGGCCGTAGAGCCGGGAGCGCTTGCGCAGGTCGCCGACGGTCTCGACCAGGCGCTCGTTGCCCGCGAGGGCGAGGAGGCCGAGGTGGAAGCGGCGGTCGGCCTCCAGGTAGCCGATGAGGTTGTGCTCGCGGGCGTTGCTGACGATCTCCTCGGCGACGGGGCGCAGCGCCTCCAGCTGCTCCACCGTGGCGATCTTGGTGATCCGGCCGATGGTGGGCACCTCGATCATCGTGCGCAGTTCGGTGTACTGGTCCAGGTCGCGCTCGCTGACCTCGGTGATCCGGAAGCCCTTGTTGCGGACCGGTTCCACCAGGCCCTCGCGGGCCAGGTCGAGCATGGCCTCGCGGACCGGGGTGGCCGAGACCCCGAGCTCGGCGGCCAGGCCGGGCGCCGAGTAGACGCTGCCCGGGCGCAGTTCGCCCGCTATCAGGGCTGCCCGCAGGGCGTGGCCGACCTGATCGCGAAGCCGCTCCTGGGCCTTGATGAGACTGTGCTGCTTCAGGTCACCCATTGCTCTTCCTCCAAGACCCCGCACACCACCGACGTGCAGGGCAACAGCGTACAATGTCACGTTTCGCTGTTGACCCCGGCCGCCGCCCGGTAGATCGCCACCGCCACCGCCAGATCCTCCCAGGCCATGCCCACGCTCTTGAAGAGCTGTGGACAACTCGGCCGTGCCGCCAGGGGATCGCGGCCCGCGACCAGGTCGGCCAGGGTGCCGCTGATATGACCGGGTCCGATCGCCCCCTCGGCCTCCGGGACCAGCAGGTCCCCCGCCTCGCGAAGGGCCGCCGCGCGCGACTCCACGTACACCGCCGCGCGTCGCACGAGGGCGGTGTCCGTCTCGCGGGCGTCCGGCTCGTGCGAGCCGACGGCGACGACCACCGCACCCGGGGCCACCAGCCGCCCGTCGAAGAGCGGCTCGCGGGCGGTGGTGCAGCACAGGACCAGGTCGGCGCCGGCCACGTCCCCGGCGGTGCCGGTACGGGCCGGGACGCCGAGGGAGCGGGCGTGCGCGGCCAGCTTCCGGGCGCCCTCCGCGCCCCGGGCGACGACCACCACCCCGGCCGCCTCCCGGACGGCGAGCACCGCTTCGAGGTGGCCGTACGCCTGCGGTCCGGAGCCGAAGAGCAGCAGCCGCAGCGGCCGGCCCGCCGGGGCCAGGTACCGCAGGGCGAGCGCGGAGACGGCCGGGGTGCGCAGGGCGGTCAGGGCCGCGCCGTCGAGCAGGGCCAGCGGGCGCAGGGTGGGGCCGTCGAGGAGGAGGTAGCTGCCGGTGATCCGGGGCAGCCCGCGCGCCGGGTTGCCGGGGGCGACCCCGGCGATCTTCACCCCGGCGTACCCGCCCGCGGCGGCCGGCATCAGCAGCAGCTCGCCCGCCGGGGCGCGGACGCTGGTGCGCTGCGGACAGCTCTCCGGGTCCAGCCCGGCGCGCAGGGCGTCGGCCAGGGCGTCGGCGGCCGCCTCCGGGGTGAGGAGGCGGGCCATCTCCTCGGCGCCGAACTGCCGCAGCCCGGTCACAGGAGGAAGCCGGCGCCGAGGGCGTCGTACGGGTCCGCGACGAAGGTGTGCTCACCGGTGCGGTAGGCCGTGCCGGTGACCTCCGTGACCCCGTCCGCGAGGATCCTCCCGGTGAAGACGGTGCCGATCACCGACTCGTGCAGCAGGTCCTCCCCCGCCCCGAGCCGGCCGTCCTCCGCCAGCAGCGCGAGCCGCGCGGAGGTGCCGGAGCCGCAGGGCGAGCGGTCGGTCTGCCCGTCGGCGAAGACGGTGACGTTGCGCTGGTGCGGCCCGAAGGGGGTGTCGGGCAGCTCCTCGTGGAGGATCACCCCGTACACCCCGGAGAGCAGCGGTCCGCCGGGGTGCCAGGTCGCGGGGTGGGTGGCCAGCGCGGCCCGGATCTCCTGCCCGGCCCGCACCAGGGCCGGCAGCGCGGCCCGGGTGACCTCCAGGCCGAGGTCGCGCGCGCAGACGGAGGCGTAACAGGCCCCGGCGTGCGCGATGTCCACCTCCGCGATGCCCAGCGTGGTGGCCACCGGGACCTTGCGGGCGGCCACCCGGGCCGGGACGTTGCGGAAGGTGACCCCGGTGGTGCGGCCCTGGGCCCGGTGGACGGTGGCGCTGACCCGGCCGGACGGTACGTCGATGCGCACCTGGACGTCCCCGTCGTCGGGGGCCGCGACCCGCCCGGTGTCCACGGCCCAGGCACCGAGCGCCATGGTGCCGTGGCCGCAGGCGGTGGAGTAGCCGTCCTTGTGCCAGAACAGCACCCCGAGGTGGGCCCCGTCGTCGTCCGGGGGCACGACGAAGCCGCCGTACATCCCGGCGTGCCCGCGCGGTTCCTGGACGAGCAGCCGCCGTACCTCGTCCAGCGGGCCCCGCCGCGGCGCGGCGGCGGAGCCCCCGGGGCCGATGGCGGTGGCGCAGCGCTCGGCGACGGTGTCCCCCGGGACGGGGGGCAGTCCGTCGCTGACGATCCGGAAGGGTTCCCCCGCCGTGTGGTAGTCGGTGGTGCGGACGGTGGTCACAACAGGAACCCTCCGGGGAAGGGGTCGGCCGGGTCGAGGAAGTACTGGGCGGTGCCGGTGATCCAGGCCCGGCCGGTGACGGTGGGGACCACGGCCGGGTGTCCGCCGACGGTGGTCTGTCCGACGAGCCGGCCGGTGAACTCGGTGCCGATGAAGGACTCGTTGACGAAGTCGGTACCGAGCGGCAGCAGCCCCCGGGCGTGCAGCTGGGCCATGCGCGCGCTGGTCCCCGTACCGCAGGGCGAGCGGTCGAACCAGCCGGGGTGGATGGCCATGGCGTGCCGGGAGCGGCGGGCGTCGGAGCCGGGGGCGGCCAGGTAGACGTGCTTGACCCCGGCGATGGAGGGGTTCTCGGGGTGGACGGGCCGGTCGGGGCCCGCGTTGACGGCGTCCATCACCGCGAGCCCGGCGGCGATCAGGTCCTCCTTGCGGGCCCGGTCGAAGGGGAGCCCGAGGGCGTCCAGTTCGACGAAGGCGTAGAAGTTCCCGCCGTAGGCCAGGTCGTAGGTGACCGTGCCGAAGCCCGGTACCTCGGCCTTCAGGTCGAGGCCGACGCAGAAGGCGGGGACGTTGGTGAAGGTGACGGCCGTGGCCGCGCCGTCCTCGACCCGTACGTCCACGCTCACCAGCCCGGCCGGGGTGTCGAGGCGGACCGTGGTGACCGGCTCGACGGCCGGGACCATGCCGGTCTCGACCAGGACCGTGGCCACCCCGATCGTCCCGTGCCCGCACATGGGCAGCAGGCCGGACACCTCGATGTAGAGCACCCCGAAGTCGGCGTCGGGCCGGGTGGGGGGCTGCAGGATGGCGCCGCTCATCGCCGCGTGGCCGCGCGGCTCGTACATGAGCAGGGTACGGACGTGGTCCATGTGCTCCATGAAGTGGAGCCGCTTGTCGGCCATGGTGGCGCCGGGGATCACCCCGACTCCCCCGGTGATCACCCGGGTGGGCATCCCCTCGGTGTGCGAGTCCACCGCGTGGTAGATGTGGCGCGTACGCATTGCAGTCCCCTTCCGGTCCCCCCGGGGGGACTAGTTGAGCCCTTCGGCGAGGGCCTTCTCGGTGGCGGCGCGCACGGCGGCCTCGGTCTCCCCGGTGAGCGGGAAGCGCGGCGGGCGGGTGGCGCCGCCGGGGCGTCCGGCCAGGTCCATGGAGAGCTTGATGGCCTGGACGAACTCGGTCTTGGAGTCCCAGCGCAGCAGGGAGTGCAGGGACTTGTAGAGCGGCAGCGCGGTGGCGACGTCACCGGCGACGGCGGCCCGGTAGAGGGTGGCGCAGGACTGCGGCAGGGCGTTGGGGTAGCCGGCGATCCAGCCGACCGCGCCGGCGAGGGCGAGTTCGAGGAGGACGTCGTCGGCGCCGATGAGCAGGTCGAGGCCGGGGGCGAGTTCGGCGATCTCGTAGGCGCGGCGGACGTCCCCGCTGAACTCCTTGACGGCGACGATGCTGCCGTCGCCGTGGAGGCGGGCGAGCAGCTCCGGCGTCAGGTCCACCTTGGTGTCGATGGGGTTGTTGTACGCGACGACGGGCAGCCCGGCCCCGGCCACCTCGGCGTAGTGGGCGCGGACGGTGGGCTCGTCGGCGCGGAAGGCGTTGGGGGGCAGGAGCAGGACGGAGCCCGCTCCGGCCTCGGCGGCCTGGTCGGCCCAGCGGCGGGCCTCGGCGCTGCCGTACGCGGCCACGCCGGGCATGACGCGGGCGCCGTCGCCGGCGGCCTCGACGGCGGTACGCACGACCCGGGCCCGCTCCTCGTCGGTGAGGGTCTGGTACTCGCCGAGGGAGCCGTTGGGGACGACGCCGTCGCAGCCGTTGGCGATGAGCCAGGCGACGTGTTCGGCGTAGGCGTCGTAGTCGACGGTGAGGTCCGCGCGCAGGGGCAGGGCGGTGGCGACCATGATGCCGTGCCAGGGGCGGGTGCGGGTGTCGGGGCGGGGCGCGGGGGTGGGCGCGTGGGTCATGAGGGGCTCCCTAGTGTGGTGTGTGACATTTTACTAGTGGGTGCGAGGTGGCCACAAGGGTCCGGGCGGACCCGATCAGCGGCCGGAGGAGGGAAGTTCGGCGTCCGGCGGAGTGAACGGCTCGGGCTCGGGCTCGGGCTCGGGCTCGGGCTGCGACTGCGGCTCCGGCTGCGGATCCGGCCCGGGCTGCGGCTGCGGCTCCGGCTGCGGCCCCCGCTGCGGATCGAGCCCGGCGAGGTGGCGCAGCGGGACCGGGCAGGACAGCGGGCGCCGGTCGGGCGCCGGGTCGCAGCCCGCCAGGGCGGCCACGGCCGGACCGCACATCCGGCCCTGGCACCAGCCCATCCCGGCCCGGGTGAGCAGTTTGACCGTACGGGCGTCCCGCGCGCCCAGCTCGCGGACCGCCTCGCGGATCCGCCCCGCCGGGACCTCCTCGCAGCGGCACACGTCGGTCTCCTCCCGCAGCCAGCCGGTCCAGCCGGAGCCGGGGCGGTGGGCGGCGCCCATGGCCCCGGCGAAGGCGCGCAGCCGGGCGCGGCGGCGGGCGAGGGCGGCGGGGGCGGGCCGGCCGGCGATCGCGTGGGCCGCGATCTCCCCCTCGGTGAGCGCGAGTTCGGCCCCGCCGATGCCGCCGGTCTCCCCGGCGGACCAGATGCCGGGGACGGACGTGCGCTGCTCGGCGTCCAGTTCCAGGGCGGCGGTACCGTCGGGGCCCGGGCGGGTGGCGCAGCCGAGGCCGGTGGCCAGTTCCAGCTGGGGCACCAGCCCGTGGCCCACGGCGAGGGCGTCGCAGGGGATCCGGCGGGCGGTGCCGGGCAGTGGCCGCCAGTGCCGGTCGAGCCGGGCGACGGTGACGGCCTCGACGCGGTCGCCGCCGTGGGCCTCGGTGACGGCGTGCCGGGTGAGCAGGCGGATGCCGTGGCCCAGCAGGGCCCCGCCGTACGTGGCGCCTTCGGCGAGCTTGCCGGGGTTGCGCAACAGGGCGGCGGCCCGCCCCGCGTACGCGGTGTACGAGGCGGCCTCGACGACCGCGGGGACGGTGGCTCCGGCGGCGGCCAGGGAGCCGGCCACGGCGAGCAGCAGCGGGCCGCTGCCCGCGACGACGATCCGCCGGCCGGGCAGGACGAGGCCGCCCTTGAGCATGGCCTGGGCCCCGCCGGCCCCGACGACCCCGGGCAGGGTCCAGCCGGGGAAGGGCAGCTGGCGCTCGTAGGCCCCGGTGGCGAGCAGGACGGCCCGCGCGCGGACGCTCACCGCCGCCTCCTCGGGGCCGTGGCCCGCGACGGCGTGCAGCAGCCGGTCCTCCCCGTCCGGGACCACCGTCCAGACGTGGTGCCCGGGCAGGTAGGTGATCCGGCCCGCCGACACGTGGGCGCGCAGGGCGGCTTCGCGGCGGGCGAAGGCCGCCCAGCCGTGG
This sequence comes from Streptomyces sp. NBC_00091, assembly GCF_026343185.1. Taxonomy (GTDB): domain Bacteria; phylum Actinomycetota; class Actinomycetes; order Streptomycetales; family Streptomycetaceae; genus Streptomyces. The sequence goes on from NZ_JAPEMA010000001.1 coordinate 476,716, forward strand.
TGCAGGGCCTGCGGGCGGGCCGCGCCGAGCCCGGGGGCGGGGTGGCGGTAGTACTGGCCGCCGGGGCGGTCCGCGGAGTCGAGGAGGGTGACGCGCAGGCCGAGCCGCGCGGCGGTGACGGCGGCGGCGAGCCCGGCGGGGCCCGCGCCGACGACGGCGAGGTCGGCCCGGCCGGCGGGGCTAGACGGCGAGGTCGGCATGGCCGGTGCCCTCCTGGGTGGTGACGGTGTCTCCGGGGCGGGCCGGGACGAGGCAGGCGCGCTGGTTGGGGCGGCCGTTGACGGTGACGAGGCAGTCGTAGCAGGCGCCGATCCCGCAGAACGCCCCGCGCGGGGCGCCGCCCTCGCGGGTGGTGCGCCAGGCGAGGATCCCGGCGGCCCACAGCACGGCGGCTACGGACTGGCCGTCCTGCGCGGGGAGTTCCCGGCCGTCGAAGGTGACGGTGTGGGCGGGGGCGGGGCTGCCGCCGACCAGGTCGCGGGGGCTGCGGCCGGGCATCAGGGGGCCTCCTCGAAGCGGTCCGGGCGGAAGGGGGTGAGGGGCAGGGCCGGGGGCTCCCCCGTGAGGGTCGATGAGATGAGCAGGCCCGTCGCCGGGGCCAGGCCGATGCCCGCGCCCTCGTGGCCGCAGGCGTGGAGGAGGCCGGGCACCCGGGGGTCGGGGCCGATCGCCGGGAGGTGGTCCGGGAGGTAGGGGCGGAAGCCGTGGTAGGTGCGCAGGGCCCGTACGTCGGCCAGTACGGGGAACAGGGCCGCCGCCTGGCCGGCGAGGCGGCGCAGGGCCTCGGTGGACAGGCCGCGGTCGAAGCCGACCCGTTCGCGGGTCGCGCCGATCAGGACCGGGCCCGAGGGGGTGCCCTCGACCACCGCCGAGGACTGCAGGGCGGCGGAGTCGCTGGCCACGTCGGCGATGTAGTCGGCGGCGTAGACCTTGTGCCGCACCACGCGCGGCAGCGGTTCGGTGACCAGGACGAAGCCGCGGCGCGGCAGGACGGGCAGGGTGGTCCCGGCGAGGGCGGCGACCTGGCCGCCCCAGGTGCCCGCCGCGTTGACCACCATCGGGGCGCGCAGGATGCGGCGGGAGGTGCGGACGCCGCGGACCGCCCCGGACTCCAGCAGCACCTGCGTGACCTCCTCGCCGAGGTACAGCTCGGCGCCGGAGGCGGCCAGCAGGCGGGCCGCCGCCTGGGCCGGCTGGACCTGGGCGTCCTGGGGGTAGTGGAAGCCGCCCGCCTGGCCCGGGGCGAGGTGCGGTTCCAGGTCGCGCAGGGCTGCCGGGTCCGCCTCGGCCCACTCCACTCCTGCCGCGCGCTGCCCTTCGGCGAAGTGCCGCAGGGCCTTGAGGGTGGTCTCGTCGGGGGCGACGACCAGGCCGCCCTTGGGTTCGTACTCGATGGCCTGCGGGAGTTCGGCGGCCAGCTCCCGCCAGAGGCGGACCGACAGCAGTGCCAGGTCGAGCTCGGGGCCCGCCTCCTTGTCGGAGACGAGCAGGTTGCCCTCCCCCGCGCCGGTGGTGCCGCCCGCGACGGGGCCGCGGTCGACCACCGCCACGGAGAGTCCGGAGCGGCTCGCGTAGTACGCGCACGCGGCTCCGACGACGCCGGCGCCAATGATCACGACGTCCATGGTCAGTAATATGTCACATTCTTTAGACGATGCCCAGGGTGTGCCCAGGGTGTGCCCAGGGAGTGCCCGGGGTGTGCCCGGCTGGTCCCGCCCCCCGTTCAGGTTCAGGACCAGCCGGGGTCGGATCAGCTGCGCAGCGGGCCCTCGCAGCTGTAGGAAGAGGTCCCCGCGACCTTGTTGTCCCAGATCTCCAGCGGGCCGAAGGAGCAGTTCATGTCGGCCAGGTTGTTGGAGGCCGTGCCGGCCCGGTCGAGGATGAAGTAGTCGACCGTCTCGGACATGTCCTTGAAGTTCTGGTCCTCGCTGCGCCAGTCCTTCAGGTTCGCGGTGATCTTGCCCGTACAGGTGAAGCGGCGCTTGCCGGGGTCGCCGTTCTCCACGCAGTCCGGGGTGTTGTAGGTGGCCGTGGCGAAGGAGGACTTCACCGAGGCGAGCGCCGAGTCGCGCAGCCGGTCGTTGGGAGTGAAGGTGGTGTTCGGTACGTAGAGCTGGTCCACCTTGGCGATCTGGGCGTCCAGGAAGCGGTCGTAGTCGCGCTGGAGGTAGGTGTCCGCGCCCATGCGGTGGCGCCACGCGTCGTACCCGGCGACGTCGTTGGCGCGCAGGCGGCCGTACATCTCGCGCAGCAGCGAGGGCTTCTCGGTCCACAGGAACTCGAAGAAGGTGCCCGCGTAGCTGTAGAAGCGGAAGCCGTCGCCGTCGTAGGTGGCGTTCAGCAGCTGCTCGACCGTCATGCGGGGGCCGCCGCCCGCGGTGTCGTTGATGACGCTCTTGACCAGGGACTTGCGGACGGCGATGCCGTTGTCGCGGGTGGCCCCGTCGAAGAACTCGGCGGTGCCCTCGTCCATGGCGGTCGTGCGGTCGCCCTCGTACCAGGGGCCCTGACCGAAGAAGCCGGGGACTGCGAAACGGCCGTTGAGGTAGTGCGTGTACTCGTGGCGGAAGAGCTCCTCGAGGGTGAGGGAGGAGTCCTGCGGGACGCGGCGCTGGTAGGTGTAGAAGGTGGCGCCGTTCTCGATGTAGATGCCGCCGTTGTTGGTGCCGTAGCCGGTCAGGATCGGGTGGTAGTTCTCGTAGTCGGCGCGGGAGGCGTAGAGCACGATGTTCAGCGTGCTGTTGGGGTCCCCGGCGAGCGGCTGGTCGGTGCCCAGGACGCGGTGGAACTGCGTCTTGACCTGCTTGCTGGCGTAGTAGAGCTGGTCGACGGTGGCCTTGTCCAGGCCGGTTCGGACCTTGATGGCGCCGTTGTCGTAGGTGTAGGTGTACGGGAAGATCTGCTTCTCGATGTCCTCCTTGCACACCCCGTACGGCTTGCAGGCCTCGTAGAAGTTGAGCCAGGAGACGACCTTCGCCCAGGGCTCGCTGCCGTTGCCGAAGCCGGACCTGACCGTCTCCAGCAGGGCGCCGAGGTCGGCGACGACCTGGTCCCTGAGGCCGGCCACCTGGCCGAAGCGGGCGTACTCACTGAGGGCGTCGCGCACCACCCAGGCGTTGCCGGTGCCCTTGAGGTGGGTGTAGCCGCCGAAGGCCTTGAAGGCGGCGCGGTAGGAGGCGTCCCCGGCGACCGCCGTGTGGAAGGCCGTGTCCTGGTTGCCCGGGTAGACGCCCAGGTAGTTGGTGGAGAGCGCGGCGAGGACGGCGCCCGCCCAGCCGGCGTCGAGGTTCGTGGCCGGGTGGGCCGGGTCCATGGTGGCCAGGACCTTCTTGATGAGGCCGAGCTGGTGCTGGCGCAGGCCCGGGCCCGTGGCGTAGAGGGCTTCGCGCAGGGTGCGGGCGTTGGACGGCGTGACGTCGAAGGTGTGCGCGGCGTTGCCGAAGGCGTCGATGGCCTGGCGCATCGCGGCGACGGTGGGGGCGTCGGTGACGTCGATCTCGTCGCGGGAGAAGTCGTGGTAGGCGACGGCGTGCAGGTAGGTGAACATCTCCTCCAGGTGGGAGGAGTTACGGCCGTCGTGGGCGGCGGCCAGGCTGGATATCCGGCGGGAGACGGCCTGGACGTGGGCATCGGACATGACCGGGGCCAGGCGGGCGTCCCAGGTCCAGATGAGGCCGCGCAGGCAGCCGTCGGCGGTGACGGCCGGGTCGCCGAGGAAGTCGGCGAACTGCTCCGGGGTGAGGTTCTTGATCCCGTCGAGGGTGCAGGGGACTCCGCCGGCGACGCTCGTGGCGGTGGGCGCGGCCTGGGCCGAGGCCGACTGGCGGCTCTTCTCCGCGCGTTCGGCGGTCTCGGTGGAGCCCGGCGCGTTCACGGCCGGGGCGGCGCCGGGCACCCGGCCGTCGGTGACGGCCGTGCCGCCGGGGGCCGGGGCGGGCGCCGGGACGAGCGGCTTGGCGTCGGCGAGGCGGTCGACCTCGTCGAAGGGGTTCGGCGCGGTGGCGTCGGCGGCCGGGGCTCCTGCGGAGAACGTACCGGTGGCGGCGACGGGGGTGCCCCGCTCGGCGGCCTGGGTCACGGCCTGGCCGGCGGTGGCGAGGAGGGTGACCGCGACGGCGGCGGAGAGGAGAGACGTACGCACAGCTCTGTGCTGGGACACCGAAGACTCCTGGTTGGGAGGGAGGTGGGGGAAAGGTGCGTGAACTGCCCTGCGTCACGCGGCGTTTGACGGGGATTAACGTGCCGCGGTGTGAGCTGTAACATAGTAATGTGAAATTGCACTGGCAAGACCTATGCGCACACCAGTTCAGTACTTCTTGAGGGAGCCTCCGCGACAGACGCCCCGCTAACCCGCCACGGGGCCCTTGAGGCGGGTCACGAGTTCCTCGACGAAGGTCTCGATGTGGGGCGGGTGGGGGCCGGGGCGGGTGGCGCAGAACCAGGTCCGGGTCAGGGGCTGTTCGCCGATGCGGACCAGCGCCAGACCGTGCGAGGCGCTGTACGGGGCCGCCACCCAATTGGGGAGCACGGTCACGCCCTGGCCGCCCGCCACCATCTCGATCACCAGGTCGGTCACCACCGGCATGGTGGTGATCCGGCCGGGCCGGGCCCCGGCCGGGATGGGCAGCGGCATCGACGGGATGCGGTTCTGGTCGTAGCCGTCGTAGAGGACCAGGTCGGCGCCGTCGAAGTCACGGGCGGTCAGGTATGCGAGGGAGGCCCACGGGTGTGCGGCGGGCACCACGGCCATCATCTCGTCGTCGAACAGCTTGGTCAGGGACACCCGGTCCATCTGCACGTCCGGCTTGGTGACGAGCGCGACGTCGACGAGGTCGGCGAGCAGCGCCGGGATCGGGGCGTCGTCGGCGACGGCCTCGATGCGGACGTCGATGTCCGGCGCGCGCTCGCGGAAGGCGCGCAGCACGGGCGGCAGCCACGGGAAGGTGGTGCTGCACTGGGCGGTGAAGCGCACCCGCCGGTCGCGGCCGTCGCGGATCTCGCGCAGGTCGCGGGTGGCCGACTCCAGCTCGCCCAGGATGTGGTGGGCGGCCACGAGCATCCGGCGGCCGGCGGCGTTGGGCACCAGGCGGCGGCCCTGCCGGTCGAAGAGCCGCATGCCGAGGCGGTCCTCCAGGCGGGTCAGCCGCTGGCTGAGGGCGGGCTGGCTGACGTAGAGCCGCTCGGCGGCGGCGGTCAGCGAGCCCGCGGCGGCGGTGGCGTCCAGGAGCTCCAGGTCACGCAGATCCACATCCATAACGCTGGATTATCACATGCTCCAATTTCCGTCGTGGTGTTATCGGTTGAGGGCTCATAGGTTTCTGGTGTCGCCAAGAACGAACCGATCCGCCCCGAAAGGCACCAGGAACATGACCGACGCCACGACCCGCCCCACCGCCCTGATCACCGGCTCCTCCAGCGGCATCGGCCTGGACATCGCCCGGGCCTTCCTGGCCGACGGAGCCAATGTCGTCCTCGGCGGCCGGGACGCCGACCGTCTCGCCAAGGCGGCGGCCGGCCTCGGGCACCCGGAGCGCACCGCCTGCGTCGCGGGGGCCATCGCCGCGCCGGAGACCGGCGAGCTGTTCGTCCGCACCGCGCTGGAGCGCTTCGGCCGCATCGACGTGCTGGTCAACAACGCCGGCACCTTCGCCCCCAAGCCCTTCACCGAGGTCACCGAGGAGGAACTCGACGGCTTCCTGACCGGCAACCTCAAGGGCACCTACCTCACCACGCAGGCCGTGGTGCGGGCGCTGCGCGCCCAGGGGCGGGGCGGCAGCATCGTCAACATCGGCACCACCCTGGTGGACCACGCGATCGCCGGCTTCCCGGCCTCCGCGCCCGTGGTCAGCAAGGCCGGTGTGCACGCGCTGACGACGAGCCTGGCCGCCGAGCTCGCGGCCGACGGCATCCGGGTCAACCTGGTGTCGCCCGGCATCATCCGCACCCCGCTGCACGCGGGCTCCGACGTGGACTCCTTCGGCGGGCTGGCCCTGCTGGACCGGGTGGGCGAGGTCTCGGAGATCTCCGAGGCGGTGCTGTACCTGGCCGGCGCCACCTTCGTCACCGGCCACGCCCTGCGCGTGGACGGCGGCCACGTCACCGGCCGCCCCTGACCGCCCCTGATCGCCCCGACCCGCCGACCCGACCCCGCACCCGCCCGTCCCGGAAGGACCTCCGCCATGCCGTACGTCAACGTCAAGATCACCCGTGAAGGCGCCACCGCCGCCCAGAAGGCCGAGATCATCGCCGGTGTCACCGACCTGCTGGTCCGGGTCCTGGACAAGGACCCCGCCACCACCTTCGTCCTGATCGACGAAGTCGCCCTGGAGGACTGGGGCGTGGGCGGGATCCGGACCGACGAGTACCGCCGCCGCGCGGCGCTCAAGGCCTAGGCCGTCCCTTACGGCAGCACCGCGATGCCGTCCAGTTCTAGCTGGGCCTCGGTGTCCCAGAGGCGGACCACCCCGACCACGGCCATCGCCGGGTAGTCGCGGCCCGCGAGGCGGCGCCAGACGCGGCCCAGCTCGGCGGCATGCTCGCGGTAGGCCGCCACGTCCACCGCGTACACCGTCACCCTGGCCAGGTCGGACGGGGTGCCGCCGGCCGCCTCGAGGGCGGTCAGCAGGTTGGCCAGGGCCCGCTCGAACTGCTCCGGGAGGGTCTGCCCGACCACCTTGCCGGAGCCGTCCAGGGCGGTCTGGCCCGCCAGGAAGACGATCCGCGAGCCGGTGGCCGCCACGGCGTGGGAGAAGCCGGTGGCCGGGGACAGCTGCGCCGGGTTGATGCGCTCGGGGCTCATCACCGCGCCACCCCCCGGTACAGCTCCTTGGCGATGATGGTGCGCTGCACCTCGCTCGCCCCCTCGTAGATCCTGGGCGCCCGCACCTCCCGGTACAGGTGCTCCAGCAGGTGGCCGCGGCGCAGGGCGGCCGCGCCGTGCAGCTGTACGGCGTGGTCCACCACGTACTGGGCCGTCTCCGTCGCGAGGAGCTTGGCCATCGCCGCCCGCCCCGGAACGTCCGGCGCGCCGCTGTCGTACGCGCCCGCCGCCGCGTACACCAGCAGCCGGGCGGCCTCGGTGCGGGTGGCCATCTCCGCCACCCGGTGCGCGACCGCCTGGAGGTCGGCCAGCACCCCGCCGAAGGCGGTCCGCCCGGCCGTGTGGGCCAGGGTCGCGTCGAGCGCCGCCCGCGCCATGCCGACCGCGAAGGCGCCCACGCTCGGCCGGAAGAGGTTCAGGGTCTGCATCGCGACGCGGAACCCCTGCCCGGGCTCCCCCAGTACGTCCTCGCGGCCGACCGGCACCCCGTCGAAGGCGAGCGAGCCGATCGGGTGCGGCGAGAGCATCTCCAGGGCCTCGCCCGTCAGCCCCGGCCGGTCCGCCGGGACCAGGAAGGCCGTGATGCCCTTGGCCCCCGGCGCCTCACCCGTCCGGGCGAAGACGGTGTAGAAGTCGGCCTCGGGGGCGTTGGAGATCCAGCACTTGGTCCCCTCCAGCCGCCAGCCCGGCCCGTCCGGGGCCGCCGCCAGGGCGAGGGCCGCCGCGTCGGAACCAGCGCCCGGCTCGCTCAGCGCGAACGCCGCCACCTGCCGCCCCGCGCGGACCCCGGGCAGCCACCGCTCCCGCTGGGCCGCGCTGCCCGAGCGCAGCACCGGATGCGCCCCGAGGCCCTGGAGGGCCAGGGCCGTCTCCGCCTCGGTGCACCCGTAGGCGAGGGACTCGCGCAGCAGGCACAGCTCCAGCGCGCCGGAGCCGAAGACCCGCTCCAGGAGTCCCAGTTCTCCCAGCTCCGCCAGCAGGGGGCGGTTCACCCGGCCGGGTTCGCCCTTTTCGGCGAGCGGCCTCAGCCGCTGCCGCGACAGGGCGCGCAGCTGCCCGCACCATTCCTCTTCTTCCGCCCCGAGCGCGAATGCGGCCATCCGAATGCCCCCAAGTCCTGTCGACTCTCTTATCGCGTCCTGTTGACTGCCGTCACCATCACGATACGCTCGGGGGGCGACCGCACGGCCGGCTCCACCCCAAAATCCGGACGTTGCAAGGGGGCGAACCCGCCTTGGAGCTCAAGCCATCCGCTCACGCCGACACCTTTGCCCGCGACCACCTGCCGCCCGCCCACGCCTGGCCCGAGCTCCTCTTCGGGCTGCCCGAGCTGGCCTACCCGGACCGGCTGAACTGCGGCGCCGAGCTGCTCGACGCCACCATCGAGCGGTTCGGGCCGGACCGGCCCGCCTTCCGCAGCGGATCCGGCGAGGTGTGGTCGTACGGGGAACTGCGTGAGCGCGTGGACCGCCTCGCCCACGTCCTCACCATCGATCTCGGCGTCGTCCCCGGCAACCGGGTGCTGCTGCGCGGGCCCACCGGCCCCTGGCTCGCGGCCTGCTGGCTGGCGGTGATGAAGGCGGGCGCGGTGGCCGTCACCGTACTGGCCCAGCAGCGCGCCCAGGAGCTGGCGACGGTGTGCTCCATGGCCCAGGTGCGGCACGCCCTGTGCCATGTCAGCGCCCTCGACGACCTGGCCAGGGCGGCGGTGCCCGGGCTGCGGATCACCCCCTACGGCGGCGGGGGCGAGGGCGACCTGCTGCGGCTGGCCGAGACCCGGCCCGCCGCCTACCGCGCCGTCGAGACCTCCGCCGACGACGTGGCGCTGATCGCCTTCACCTCCGGGACCACGGGGCGCCCCAAGGGCTGCATGCACTTCCACCGCGACCTCCTCGCCGTCGCCGACACCTTCTCCCGCAACGTCCTGCGGCCGCGCCCCGACGACGTGTTCGCAGGCAGCCCGCCGCTCGGGTTCACCTTCGGCCTCGGCGGGCTGGTCGTCTTCCCGCTGCGCGCCGGCGCCTGCGCCCTGCTGCTGGAGCAGGCCGCGCCCCGCGTGCTGCTGCCGGCGCTCGCCGAGCACCGGGTCACGGTGCTGTTCACGGCACCGACCGCCTACCGGTCGATGCTGGACACGCTGGGCCCGTACGACACGGGGGCCTACGACCTGTCCGCGCTGCGCCGCTGCGTCTCGGCCGGCGAGAACCTGCCCGCCGCCACCTGGCAGGCCTGGTACGAGCGCACGGGCCTGCGGATCATCAACGGCATCGGGGCCACCGAGCTGCTGCACATCTTCATCTCCGCCGCCGACGAGGACATCCGGCCCGGTACCACCGGACGGGTGGTGCCCGGCTGGGAGGCGCGGGTGGTGGACCCGTCCGGGCAGCCCGTGGCGGACAACGAGCCGGGGCTGCTGGCGGTGCGCGGGCCGGTGGGCTGCCGCTACCTGGCCGACCCCCGACAGGGCGAGTACGTACGGGGCGGCTGGAACCTGACCGGCGACACCTACGTCCGCGACCCGGACGGGTACTTCCGCTACGTCGCCCGCGCCGACGACATGATCATCTCTGCGGGTTACAACATCGCGGGCCCGGAGGTCGAGGAGGCCCTGCTGCGCCATCCGGACGTGGTGGAGGCGGCCGTCGTCGGCCGCCCCGACGAGCGGCGGGGGCAGGTCGTGGTCGCGTACACCGTCCTGCGGGACGGGGTGGTGCTGACCGAGGAGGCCCTGCGGACCTTCATGCGCGGGGAGCTGGCGCCGCACAAGTGCCCGCGCTCCTTCGTCTTCCTCCCCGCGCTGCCGCGGACGGCCACGGGCAAACTTCAGCGGTTCCGGCTGCGCGATCTAGAGTGAACCCGTGGTCGAGCAGCACACTCCGCGGTCTTTGATCGTCACCTTCTACGGAGCCTACGGACGGTCCTTCGAGGGAGCCGTACCGGTATCGGCGCTGGTCCGCCTGCTGGGCGCGGCCGGCGTCGACGCGCCCTCCGTCCGTTCCTCGGTGTCCCGGCTGAAGCGGCGCGGCTTCCTGGTGCCCGCGCGGGCCGCGGACGGCGCGGCGGGCTACGAGCTCTCCGAGGAAGCCCGGCAGCTGCTGGAGGACGGGGACCGGCGGATCTACGGGGCCGAGCCGGTGTCGGAGGACTGGCTGGTCGCGGTCTTCTCCGTGCCCGAGCAGGAGCGGAACAAGCGGCACCTGCTGCGCTCGCGCCTGGCCCGGCTGGGCTTCGGGTCGGTGGCCCCGGGGGTGTGGATCGCCCCCGGGCAGCTGGCGCGGGAGACCGGGCACACGCTGGAGCGGCTGAACCTGACGGCGTACGTGGAACTCTTCCGCGGCGCCCACCTCGGCTTCGCCCCCACCGCCGAGGCGGTGGCCCGCTGGTGGGACCTGGCGGCGCTGGCCAAGCAGCACGAGGAGTTCCTCGACCTGCACGAGCCTGCCCTGCGCGCCCTCCAGGCGGGCCCCGAGCCCGCCCCGGAGGCCGCCTACCGGGCCTATCTGCTCGCCCTGGACACCTGGCGCCGGCTACCGTACGCCGACCCGGGCCTGCCCCGCGAACTGCTCCCGGCGGACTGGCCGGGCGACCGCGCGGCGACGGTCTTCGCCGAACTCCACTCCCGGCTACGCGACCCCGGCGCCCGCTTCGTGAACCCGTAGCGGGCCCGGCCGGCCCAGGGCGGAAAATCCGGTGCGGCCCGGGGCGGAAGGGCGCCAGCATGGGACATGACCTGGACCTTCAGTACCGATCTGGCGGCCTACCTGGCCGCTGCGCGCCCGGCCGTGGCCGCGCAGCCCGTCGTCAACACCGTCCTGCTGACCGTCACCGACGCGCTGGAGCGCCGGGGCCGGCACGCCTTCGGCTCCACCGACCCCTTCTTCGGCTGGTGGACCGGGGCCGACGGGGCCGTCGCCGGGGCCCTGCTGTGCACCCCGCCGTTCCCCCTGCTGCTCGGCGCCCTGCCCTCCGACGCGGTCCGGGCCCTGGGCCGCGGCTTCGCCTCCGAGCCGCTGCTCGCCGGGGCCGGGGCGCTGAACGCCCGCCGCGCCGACGCGTCGGCGCTGACCGGGGTGTGGGGGACCCCGGCTCGGGTCGTGGAGGAGAACCGGCTCTACCGGCTGGCCGGGCTCCTCGCCCCGGACCCGGTCCCCGAGGGCCGGGTCCGGCCCGCCGCCGAGGAGGACCTGGCGCTGCTGCTGGAGTGGACCGCGGAGTTCAACCGGGAGTGCGCCCTGCCCGGCGCCCCCTCCGAGGCCGCCCTGCGCGAGCGGATCTCCTACGGGGGCCTCCTGCTCTGGGAGCGCTCCGGCACCCCGGTGTCGATGGCCGGCTTCTCCCGCCCGATCGCCGGCATCTCGCGGGTCGCGCCCGTCTACACCCCGCCCGGTGAGCGGGGCTGCGGCTACGCCGCCGGGGTGACGCACGCGGTGAGCGCGGCGGCGTACGCGGCCGGGGCGGCGCAGGTCCTGCTCTTCACCGACCTCGCCAACCCCACCAGCAACGGCGTCTACCAGCGCCTCGGCTACGTCCCGGTCGAGGACCGGGTCGTGCTGGGGCCGCGCTGACTATCCCTTGCCGGTCGGTGGCTTGCGGCTGCCGGCGCGGTAGGGGGCGGGCCAGGGTGCGCCTGGGCCGGTGTAGCCCTGGTCGGCGGCCGCGTGCAGGGTCCAGTGCGGGTCGTACAGGTGCGGGCGGCCGACCGCGCAGAGGTCGGCGCGGCCCGCCAGCAGCAGGGAGTTGACGTCGTCCCAGGAGGAGATCGCGCCGACGGCGATGACGGGGACGCCCAGCGCGTTGCGGATCCGGTCGGCGTAGGGGGTCTGGTAGGAGCGGCCGTACTCCGGGGCCTCCTCCGCCACCACCTGCCCGGTGGACACGTCGACGGCGTCGGCGCCGTGGGCGGCGAAGGCCGCGGCGATGGCTTCGGCCTCCTGTGGTGTGGTGCCGCCGGGGGCCCAGTCGGTGGCCGAGAGCCGGACCGTCATCGGGCGGTCCTCGGGCCAGACCGCGCGGACCGCGTCGAAGACCTCCAGGGGGAAGCGCAGCCGGTTCTCGAGGGGGCCGCCGTAGGCGTCCTCGCGGTGGTTGGTGAGCGGGGAGAGGAACCCGGACAGCAGGTAGCCGTGCGCGCAGTGCAGTTCGAGCAGGTCGAAGCCGCACTCGGCCGCCCGTACGGCGGCGGCCGCGAAATCGGAGCGGATCACCGCGAGGTCGGCGGCCTCCAGGGCGCGCGGGACCGCGGAGACGCCGGCCCTGTAGGGCAGGGCGGAGGCGGCGACCAGGGGCCAGTTGCCCTCCGGGAGCGGTTCGTCCATGCCCTCCCACATGAGGCGGGTGGAGCCCTTGCGGCCGGAGTGGCCGAGCTGGAGGCCGAGGGCGGTTCCGGGCGCGGAGGTGTGGACGAAGTCGGCGATCCGCTTCCAGGCGGCCGCCTGCTCCGCGGTCCACAGGCCGGCGCAGCCGGGGGTGATCCGGCCTTCGGCGCTGACGCACACCATCTCCGTCATCACCAGCCCGGCTCCGCCCAGGGCCCGCGCGCCCAGGTGGACCAGGTGGAAGTCGCCCGGCACGCCCTCCCGCGCCGAGTACATGTCCATCGGCGAGACCACGACCCGGTTGCGCAGGGTCAGCCCCCGCAGGGTGAACGGGGTGAACATGGGCGGGGTTCCCGTCCCGTCCGCCTCCTGCGGGCAGCCGAAGTCGCGCTCCACGGCCCGGGTGAACCGTTCGTCGCGCAGCCGCAGGTTGTCGTGGGTGACGCGGCGGCTGCGGGTGAGGAGGTTGAAGGCGAACTGCCGGGCGGGCTGGTCCACGTACCCGGCGAGTTCCTCGAACCAGCGCATGCTGGCGGCGGCGGCGCGCTGGGTGCTGGCGACCGCCGGGCGCCGCGCGGCCTCGTAGGCGGCCAGGGCGGAGGGCACGTCGCCCCGCTGCCCGTCCGGGGCTTCGGCGAGGGCGTCCTCGAGGGCTTCGGACAGGGCGAGGGCGTCCTCGACGGCCAGTTTGGTGCCGGAGCCGATGGAGAAGTGCGCGGTGTGCGCCGCGTCGCCGAGCAGCACCACGTTGCCGTGCGACCAGCGCTCGTTGACGACGGTGCGGAAGCGGGTCCACGCCGAGCGGTTGCCGCGCAGCGGCCGCCCGCGCAGGGCCTCGCCGAAGATCTTGGCGCAGCGGGCCGCCGACTCGTCCTCGTCGCACAGGTCGAAGCCGGCCGCCCGCCAGACCTCTTCCCGCATCTCCACGATCACCGTGGAGGCGTCGGCGGAGTACGGGTAGGCGTGCAGCTGCATGACCCCGTGTTCGGTCTCGGCGATCTCGAAGCGGAAGGAGTCGAAGGCGAAGTCGGCGGCGAGCCAGATGTACCGGCAGCGCCCGGGCGTCACGGTCGGCCGGAAGTACGCGGCCCCGCGCTCGCGGGTCGGGCTGTGCACCCCGTCCGCCGCGACCACCAGGTCGTGGGCGTCGGCCAGCTCGAAGGCGTCGGGCGCGGCGGAGCGGAACCGGAGGCGGACGCCGAGGCCGGCGCAGCGCTCGTGCAGGATCTCCAGCAGCCGGCGGCGGCCGAGGGCGGCGAAGCCGTGGCCGCCGGAGGTCAGCAGCCGGCCCCGGTGGACGACGTCCACGTCGTCCCAGCGCACGAACTCGGCGCCGAGGGCGGTGTGGACGACGGTGTCGGCCCGTTCGATGCCGCCGAGGGTCTCGTCGGAGAGCACCACGCCGAAGCCGAAGGTGTCCTCGGGCGCGCCCCGTTCCCACAGCTCGACCGTGTGTCCCTGACGGGCCAGCAGCGCGGCGGCGTACAGCCCGCCCGGTCCTCCGCCGACGACGGCCACCCGCATGGCGCGCGCGGACATACGGCTACCTGCCCTTCCACTGGGGCGGCCGTTTGGCGGTGAAGGCCGCGTGGAATTCGGCGTAGTCCTCGCCGTGCATCAGCAGGGCCTGGGTGCTGGCGTCCAGTTCCACCGAGGCGGCCAGGGGCATGTCCAGCTCGGCGGTGAGCAGGGCCTTGGTCTGGGCGTGGGCGAGGGCGGGTCCGGCGGCGAGGCGGGCGGCCAGTTCGGCGGCCCGGGCGTCGGCCTTGCCCTCGTCGACCAGCTCGCTGAGCAGGCCGATCCGCTCGGCCTCGGCGGCGCGTACGGGCTCTCCGAGCATCAGCAGCCGGGTGGCGTGGCCGAGGCCGACGACCCTCGGCAGCAGGTAGGCGGCGCCCATGTCCCCGCCGGAGAGGCCGACGCGGGTGAAGAGGAAGGCGAAGCGGGCGGAGGGGTCGGCGATCCGGAAGTCGGCGGCGAGGGCGAGCACGGCGCCGGCCCCGGCGGCCACCCCGTGCACGGCGGCGATCACCGGGAAGGGGCATTCGCGGACGGCCCGCACCACCTGGCCGGTCATCCGGTTGAAGTCGAGGAGCTGGGCGGTGTCCATGGCGAGGGTGGCGCCGATGATCTCGTCCACGTCCCCGCCGGAGCAGAAGCCGCGCCCCTCGCCGGCGAGCACGAGGGCGCGTACGGAGCGTTCGCGGGACAGTTCGGCGAGCAGATCGCGCAGGTCGGCGTAGGCGCCGAAGGTGAGCGCGTTCAGCTTCTCGGGGCGGTCGAGGGTGACGGTGGCCACGCCGTCCTGCCGGGTCACCCGCAGGTGGCGCCACCGTTCGGTCGCTGAGGTGGAACCGGTGAAGGGGCTCACACGATCGAAGCTATCACCAACCCGTGACCGCCGTCACAGAAACGCGACAAGCGGGGGGCGCGGCGCGGCACACGGCCCCAAGACCCCCGGGCGGCGCCGACCGCCCGAGCCGGCGCGCGCATGACTATGCGGAGATCGCGCGAAGATCGCGCGGGGAGCTACGCCTGGGGCTTGGCGAGCGTCGCGACGAGCACGGCCTTGATGGTGTGCAGCCGGTTCTCCGCCTCGTCGAAGACGACGGAGTGCGCGGACTCGAACACCTCGTCGGTGACCTCCAGCGAGTCCAGCCCGTGCCGCTCGTGGACCTCCCGGGCCACCTTGGTGCCCAGGTCGTGGTAGGCGGGCAGGCAGTGCAGGAACTTCACGTCCGGGTTCCCGGTCGCGCGCAGCACGTCCATGGTGACGGCGTACGGGGCCAGGGCCGCGATCCGCTCGTCCCAGACCTCCTTGGGCTCGCCCATCGACACCCAGACGTCCGTGGCCACGAAGTCGGCCTGCGCCACGCCCTCCGCGACCTCCTCGGTCAGGGTGATCCGGGCCCCGCCGGCCGCGGCCAGCTCCCGGGCCCGCGCCACAACCGCCTCGGCCGGCCAGTACGCCCGCGGCGCGACGATCCGTACGTCCATGCCCAGCAGGGCGCCAGTCACCAGGTACGAGTTGCCCATGTTGAAGCGGGCGTCGCCCAGGTAGGCGAAGGCGGTGCGCTCCAGCGGCTTGGCGCAGTGCTCGGTCATCGTGAGCACGTCGGCGAGCATCTGGGTGGGGTGCCAGTCGTCCGTGAGGCCGTTGAAGACGGGCACGCCGGAGTACTCCGCCAGCTCCTCGACCGCCTGCTGGCTGTCGCCCCGGTACTCGATGCCGTCGAACATCCGGCCGAGCACCCGCGCCGTGTCCCGGACGGACTCCTTGTGGCCCATCTGGGAGCCGGAGGGGTCGAGGTAGACGGTGTGGGCGCCCTGATCGGCGGCGGCGACCTCGAAGGCGCAGCGGGTGCGCGTGGAGGTCTTCTCGAAGATCAGCGCGAGGTTCTTCCCCTGGAGCCGGCGCTGCTCGGCGCCGGCCTTCTTGGCCGCCTTGAGTTCGGCTGCGAGCTCGACCAGGCCGCGGAACTCGGCGGCGGTGAAGTCGAGCTCCTTGAGGAAACTGCGGCCGAAGAGGTCGGTGGCCATGGGACTCTCCAGAGGGGCGCTGACAGGGGATGCTGGAAGTCTATACGATCCTTTGCATTGATATACAGTCCGCATCGCATCACGTGGATCACATCGCGCGGGTGGCGTCAGACGGCGTCCCGCTCCACGGGGCAGCTCATGCACCGGGGTCCGCCGCGGCCCCGCCCCAGCTCGCTGCCGGGGATCTCGATCACCTCGATGCCCTCCTTGCGCAGGTGCGTGTTGGTGGTGACGTTGCGCTCGTAGGCGACGACCACACCCGGCTCCACGGCCAGCACGTTGCACCCGTCGTCCCACTGCTCGCGCTCCGCCGAGTGCACGTCCTGCGTGGCGGTGAGCACCCGCACCTTGTCCAGGCCGAGGGCCGAGGCGATGGCCCGGTGCATCTGCTCCGGCGGGTGGTCGCTGACCCGCAGATCGCCCGCCCCCTCGCCCGGCCGGATCGTGTAGGAGCGCAGCATGCCGAGCCCGGCGTACTGAGTGAACGTATCTGCGTCCACCATCGTCATCACCGTGTCCAGGTGCATGAAGGCCCGCCGCTTGGGCATGTCCAGGGCCACGATGACCGACGCCGACCCGGCTGCGAACAGGCCCCGGGCGAGCATCTCCACGGCCTGCGGGGTGGTCCGCTCGCTCATCCCGATCAGCACCGCGCCGTTGCCGATGACCAGGACGTCCCCGCCCTCGATCGTCGAGGGGTAGTCCACCTGCCCCTGCGACCAGTAGTGGAAGGGGCCCGAGCCGGTGAAGAGCGGGTGGTGCTTGTAGATCGCCTCGAAGTGCACGGTCTCGCGCTGGCGGGCCGGCCAGCGCATGGCGTTGATGGACACCCCGTCGTAGATCCAGGCGGAGGTGTCCCGGGTGAAGAGGTGGTTGGGCAGCGGCCCCAGCAGGAAGCCGTCCGTGTCCAGGGCGTGGAAGCGCACCGACACCGGCTCGGCGTGCCGCTCCAGGAACTCCCGCTTCGTCATGCCGCCGACCAGCGCCTCCGCGAGGTCGGCCGAGGGGAGCCCGTCGAAGACCGCGCGCAGGTGGTCGGTGGCGAGCGGCCCGTACTCCTTCTCGTCGAAGACCCGGTCCAGTACGAGGTGGCGCGCCTCGGGGATGTCGAGGGCCTCCTGGAGCAGGTCGCCGAAGAGGTGCACGGCGACACCGCGGTCGCGCAGCACGTCCGCGAAGCCGTCGTGTTCCTGGCGGGCCCGCCGCACCCACAGCACGTCGTCGAAGAGCAGGGCGTCCTTGTTGCTTGGTGTGAGCCGCTTCAGCTCCAGGTCGGGCCGGTGGAGGATGACGCGGCGAAGCCGCCCGGTCTCGGAGTCGACATGGAATCCCATGCCGTACACGTTCCCAGACCGGGGGGCTTTTTGACCTCGCGTCGGCTTTCCCGGGTCAGCGCAGGCCGAGAAGTGCCGTCGGAGTGCCGATCACGTCCGGGGCGATGAGGCCCAGCTTCGGGACGGTCAGGTTCGGGACACCGGAGTTGCTCGCGTCCGGCATCGTCAGCGGGGCGCCGACGATCGCACCGGGGGTGCGGGTCAGCAGGGTGGTCGCCGGGGACTCCAGGGAGCCCTCGCCGTCCGTCTCGGGCTCCCCCGCCAGGTTGGGGACCGGGGAGGTGAGCTTGGTGGCCCCGAGGTCGGCGGCGATGGGCACCACCGGGAGCAGTGGGGTCGGCAGCAGGTCTCCCGTGTGGTGCCGGGGCGCCTCCGGGGCGCCGACGACCGGCACCGGGACCGCGGTGGCCAGATGCGGGACGGGCACACCCATCGTGGTCTCCACGGCGTCCAGCGGGACACCCACCGGAACCGAGTTGGCCACGGCCGGAGAGGCCGCGGCGGCCGCGGCCATACAGGTCATGAGCGCCGCAATGCTTCCGCGCGCGGTCATCTTCATAAGTGACGTTCCGTCCTTCCTGGGTCGCGGACACTCCGCTGCCCTGGATGAACGATCCCGCCGGCGCTTTCCCGGGGCTTCTGCGGGAAAGTTCCCCCATACGACCTAATTCCAGGCCGTACGGGGGCCGCCGCTTTACGCTGCCGCTTTACGGCGCCGCTTTCCGTCAGAGCCGGGGGTCGACCGGCTCCGACTCCAGGGCGAGCACGGCGAAGACCGGCTCGTGGACCCGCCACAGCGGCTCTCCGGCCGCCAGCCGGTCCAGTGCCTCCAGCCCCAGCGCGTACTCGCGCAGGGCGAGCGAGCGCTTGTGCCCGAGGTACCGCTGGCGCAGCCGCTCCAGCTGGTGCGGACGCGTGTACTCCGGACCGTAGACGATCCGCAGGTACTCGCGGCCGCGGACCTTCACCCCCGGCTGGACCAGCCGGCCCTTGCCGTCCCGGGCGTACGCCTGGAGCGGCTTGACCACCATGCCCTCACCGCCGGCGGCGGTCAGCTCCAGCCACCAGTCGGTGCCCGCGCGGACGGACTCCTCGTCGCCGGTGTCCACGTACACGCGGCGGGTCCGGCGCAGCAGGGGGCCGCCGGTGCTCTCGTCCGCGTCCGCGAGCCGGTCCAGCCAGGCCAGCTGCTCGTCGTGCGGTACGGCCGCGAGCGACCGGCCGGCCGCCGCGAGCAGCTGGAACGGCGCGAACCGTACGCCGTCCAGCCCGTCGGTGGTCCAGCAGTAGCGCCGGTACGCCTCGGTGAAGGCGGCCGCGTCGACGGCCCGGCCGCGCTGGCGCTCCAGCAGGGCTCCGGTGTCCACGCCCCGGGCCGCGGCCGCCTCCAGGGCGGCGACGGCGTCCGGGAGGACGGCGCGGGCGGCGGCGCCCACGGCCGCGTACTGGCCGCGCAGCAGCCCGGTGGACTTCAGGGACCAGGGCAGCAGCTCCCCGTCGAACAGCAGCCAGTCGGTGGCGAGTTCCTCCCACAGGCCCGCCCCGTCGACCGCCGTGCGCAGCCGGGCGAGGAACTCCTCGGTGACCCCGGGGTCCTGGAAGAAGGGCCGGCCGGTGCGGGTGTAGAGGGAGCCGGTGGCAGCGCCCTCGGCCCCGAACCGCTCGCGGGCCGCGGCGGCGTCCCGGCACAGCAGGACGGTGGCGCGGGAGCCCATGTGCTTCTCCTCGCACACGACCCGGCCGATGCCGTCGGCGCGGTACTGGGCGAAGGCCTCGACGGGGTGCTCCAGCCAGTCCGGCTCCTGGGAGGCGGCGGTCGGCGCCATGGTCGGCGGCAGGTACGGCACCAGCCGGGGGTCCACCGCGAAGCGGCTCATGACCTCCAGGGCGGCCGCCGCGTTCTCCTCCCGGACGCCCACGTTGCCCAGGTGGCGGGTCTCCACGATCCGGCGCCCGTGCACGTCGGCCAGGTCCAGCGGACGGCCTTCGTGGCCTCCCGGCACCTCGGCGGCGAGCGGCTTGACCGGCTCGTACCAGACCTTCTCGGCCGGTACGTCGACCAGTTCGCGCTCGGGCCAGCGCAGGGCGGTCATCCGGCCGCCGAAGACGGCGCCGGTGTCGAGGCAGATGGTGTTGTTGATCCAGGTGGTGTCCGGGACGGGGGTGTGCCCGTAGACCACGACCGCCTTGCCGCGGTAGTCCTCGGCCCACGGGTAGCGCACGGGCAGGCCGAACTCGTCGGTCTCGCCGGTGGTCTCACCGTAGAGGGCGTGCGAGCGGACCCGGCCGGAGGTGCGGCCGTGGTACTTCTCGGGCAGCCCGGCGTGGCAGACGACCAGCTTTCCGCCGTCGAGGACGTAGTGGCTGACCAGGCCGGCGATGAACTCCCGTACCTCCTTCACGAACTCCTCGGGCTCGCGGGCGAGCTGCTCGACCGTCTCGGCGAGGCCGTGGGTCTGCTGGACCTTGGAGCCCTTGAGGTAACGGCCGAGCTTGTTCTCGTGGTTCCCGGGCACGCACAGGGCGTTGCCGGACCTGACCATGCCCATCACCCGGCGCAGGACGCCGGGGCTGTCGGGGCCGCGGTCGACGAGGTCGCCGACGAAGACCGCGGTGCGGCCGGCGGGGTGGACGCCGTCCTCGTAGCCGAGCTTGGCGAGCAGGGTCTCCAGCTCGGAGGAACAGCCGTGGATGTCGCCGATGATGTCGAAGGGGCCGGTGAGGTGGGTGAGGTCGTTGAAGCGCTTCTCCAGCACCACCTCGGCGGATTCCGCCTCCTCCACCGTGCGCAGGACGTGCACCTTGCGGAAGCCCTCGCGCTCCAGGCCGCGCAGCGAGCGGCGCAGTTCGGAGCGGTGGCGCTGGATGACCCGGCGCGGCAGGCCGGCCCGGTCGGGGCGGGCGGCGTTGCGCTCGGCGCAGACCGCCTCGGGCATGTCGAGGACGATCGCGATGGGCAGCACGTCGTGTTCGCGGGCCAGTGCGACGAGCTCGCGGCGGGACTGCGGCTGGACGCTGGTGGCGTCCACGACGGTGAGGCGTCCGGCGGCGAGCCGCTTGCCGGCGATGTAGTGGAGCACCTCGAAGGCGTCCTTGCTGGCGCCCTGGTCGTTCTCGTCGTCGGCGACCAGGCCCCGGCAGTAGTCGGAGGAGAGGATCTCGGTGGGCTTGAAGTGCTTGCGGGCGAAGGTGGACTTGCCCGATCCGGTCGCCCCGACGAGGACGACGAGGGACAGGTCGGTGACGGGAAGTACGCGGTGGGTGGTGGGGGTGGTCATGCTGCCTCGCCCTCCTTCGGGCTCTCGGTGCGGACGGTGAAGACGGCCATCTGGGTCGGCGGTCCGACCTCGGGGTCGTCGTCGCCGACGGGCTCGTACGCGACGGTGTACCCGTGCCGGCCGGCGACCTTGTCGGCCCAGGCGCGGAACTCCTCGCGGGTCCACTCGAAGCGGTGGTCGCGGTGGCGGACGTGTCCGGCGGGCAGGGACTCCCAGCGGACGTTGTACTCGACGTTCGGGGTGGTCACGAGGACCGTGCGGGGGCGGGCCGCGGCGAAGACGGCGTACTCCAGCGCGGGCAGCCTGGGCAGGTCCAGGTGCTCGATCACCTCGCTGAGCACGGCCGCGTCGTAGCCGGCCAGCCGCTTGTCGGTGTAGGCCAGCGAGCCCTGGAACAGCCGGACGCGGGAACTCTGGCGCTCCCCCATCCGCTCCAGCCGCAGCCGCCTGGCGGCCGTGGTCAGAGCCCGCACCGACACGTCGACGCCGACGATCTCGGTGTACGCCGGGTCCTTCAGCAGGGCCTGCACCAGCTGCCCCTCGCCGCAGCCGAGGTCGAGCACCCGCTGGGCACCGGCCTCGCGCAGCGCGGCGAGGATCGCCTCCCGCCGGCGCACCACGAGCGGCACGGACCGCTCGGGGGCGTCGGAGATCTCACCGGGGCTCTCGCCGGGGGTCTCGCCGACGGCGTTGTCGAGCTCCTCGGCCTCGCTTCCGTCCACCTGGGCCAGTCGGGCCAGCTCCAGGCGCTCCATGGCGTCCTGGGTGAGCCGCTTGCGCCGGGCCAGGTAGCGGGCGGTGATCAGCCCGTGCTCGGGGTGCGCCGCCAGCCACCCGTCTCCGGCGCGCAGCAGCTTGTCGACCTCGTCGGGGGCGATCCAGTAGTGCTTGGCGTCGTCGAGCACGGGCAGTAGTACGTACAACTGTCGCAGGGCGTCGTCCAGCTTCAGCTCGCCCTCCAGGACCAGCCGTACGTACCGGCTGTCGCCCCACTCCGGGAACCGCTCGTCCAGTACGACGGGCTCGGTCTCCACGGAGTCCCAGCCCAGCGGGCCGAAGAGGCGGCGCACCAGGTCCGCGCCGCCCCGGGCGGGCAGCGCCGGGATCTCGATCCGCAGCGGGCGCGACTGCCCGGGCAGTTCGGGCCGGGCGGCGCACTGGCCCTTGAGGGCGGTACGGAACACCCCGCTGAGCGCGACGGCGAGCAGCGAGGAGGCCGCGTACGGGCGGTCGTTGACGTACTGCGCGAGCGTGGCGTCGGGCGCCGCGCCCCGGCCCTTGCCCTGTCCGCGCCGCACGAGCGCGACGGGATCCACCTCCAGCAGCAGGGCCGCCGTGCACCGCTCGGCCGTGGCCTCGGGGTAGAAGACGTGGGCGGTGCCGTGGGAGGTGGAGAACGCCTGCGCCTTCCCGGGATGCTTGTGCAGCAGGAAGCCCAGGTCGGTGGCGGGTCGTTCGGGGATGCCGGTGGTGGAGATCGTCAGGAACACACGGCCGATTCTCGACCAGGGGTGGCCCCCGGCGCCCCTGGATTTTCGCCCCGGGGCCCAGGCCCCGGCCCCCGCCCCCCGGTCCCCGTGGTCAGGCCAGGCGTGAGCGCAGGGCCGTGATCTGGTCCGGGCCGATGCGGCAGCAGCCGCCGATGAGGCGGGCGCCGGCCGAGCGCCAGGCGGGAACGGGCCAGGGGGCGGGGGTGGCGGGGGCGTTCCAGGTCCCGGTGGCCGCGTCCCAGACGGAGCCGTCGTTGGGGTAGGCCACCAGCGGCTTGGCGGTGACGCGGGCGGCGGCCTCCAGGGCGGGCAGCACGTCGGCGGGGTCGCAGCAGTTGACGCCGACCGCGATCACCTCGGGGGCGGCGGCCGCCAGGGCGAAGGCCTCGGCGAGGGGCTGGCCGGCCCGGGTACGGCCGCCCGCGACCGTGTAGCTGAGCCAGGCGCGCGCCCCCGTCCCGGCCAGGACCCGCAGCAGGGCCTCGGCCTCGTCGGTGTCCGGGACGGTCTCCAGGGCCAGGACGTCCGGGCCCGACGCCAGCAGCGCCCCGATCCGGGGCCGGTGGAAGCCGGCCAGCTCCGCCACGGTGAGCCCGTACCGGCCGCGGTACTCGGAGCCGTCCGCCAGGACCGCCCCGTACGGGCCCACCGAGGCGGCCACCCAGACGGGGTGCGCGGCGGCCCGCGCCGCCCGGGCGGCCACCCGCACGCCGCGCTCCAGCAGGACGGGGTCGTCGCCGATCTGGTAGCTCGCGGTGATCAGCACCTCGGCGCCGGCCCGGACGTACGCCCCGTGGGCGGCTTCCACCTGGTCGGGGCGCTCGGCGAGCACCCGGCCCGTCCACAGCCCACCGGACAGGTCGCAGCCCTGGTCGGCGAGCTGGTTGCTGAGCCCGCCGTCCAGGAGTACGGCCCTGCGGGCCAGGGCTTCACCGAGCGGGCCGGTCGCACGGGGCATGTCCTCCCGCCCCCTAACCGAGCTGGGACAGCACCCGGGCGGAGATCAGCTCCATGTGGTCCAGGTCGTCGAGGTCCAGGAGCTGGAGGTAGACGCGCGAGGAACCGATGGCCGCGTAGGTGCCGAGCTTCTCGACCACCTCGTCCGGGGAGCCGGCCAGGCCGTTGGCCTTCAGCTCGTCCACCTCGCGGCCGATGGCGGCGGCGCGGCGGGCGACCTCGGCGTCGTCCTTGCCCACGCACACCACCAAGGCGTTGGAGTAGACCAGTTCCTCCGCCTTGCGGCCCGCGTCGGCGGCGGCCGCCTTGACCCGGGCGAACTGCCGCCGGCTGTCCTCGACCGAGGCGAACGGCATGTTGAACTCGTCCGCGTACCGGGCGGCGAGGCGCGGGGTGCGCCGCGCGCCGTGGCCGCCGATGAGCACGGGCACCTTGGCCTGGGCCGGCTTGGGCAGGGCCGGGGAGTTCTCCACCTGGTAGTGGGTGCCCCGGTAGTCGAAGGTGGCGCCGGGCTCGGTGGCCCACAGGCCGGTGACGATGGCCAGCTGCTCCTCCAGCCGGGCCATCCGCTCCGCCGGGAAGGGGATCCCGTACGCCTTGTGCTCCTCCTCGAACCAGCCCGCGCCCAGGCCGAGTTCCACCCGGCCGCCGGACATCTGGTCGACCTGCGCCACCTGGATCGCGAGGACGCCGGGCAGCCGGAAAGTACCGGCCGTCATCAGCGTGCCCAGCCGGATCCGCTTCGTCTCCCGGGCCAGGCCCGCGAGGGTGATCCACGCGTCGGTGGGACCCGGCAGCCCGTCGCCGGAGCCCATCCGCAGGTAGTGGTCGGAGCGGAAGAACGCTCCGAAGCGGAGTTCTTCGGCGGCTTTGGCGACGCGGAGCAGAGTGTCGTATGTCGCGCCCTGCTGGGGTTCAGTGAAGATCCGAAGTTCCATACCTCCATACTGCCGGTCCGGCGCGCAGCCGCCGTGATCTTGCTGGTACGGAAGAGCGACAACGGACGCGGGACCGGCCGCCCGGCAGGGGGCGGGCCCGTCGTTAAATGCCTCGACATCGGTCGCGGTGATCGGGGACGCTTCGTGCGATGACCAGAATCGACGACACGCCGCCCGCGTGGGACGAGCGCACCCAGCTCACCACGTTTCTCGACTACACACGTGACACCGCCCGCACCAAGTGCGACGGCGTCTCCGCGGAGAACGCCCGCAAGGCGCTCCTGCCGGGCTCACCGCTGATGACCATGAGCGGATTGATCAACCACCTCCGCTGGGTCGAGTACTACTGGTTCCAGGTGGTCTTCCTCGGCGAGGAAGACCAGGGCCCCTGGACCGAGGAGGACCCCGACCGCGAGATGCGCATCGCCGTCGACTTCCCGCTCACGCGGTTGCTCGACGAATACGCGGAACAGAGCGCCCGCTACCGCGAACTGGTCGCCGGGAACAGCCTGGACACCCAGGCCAAGGGAGCCCACCGCGACGGTCTCCATGTCGACCTGCGCTGGATCCTCCTTCACCTCACCGAGGAGACGGCCCGCCACAACGGCCACCTGGACATCCTGCGCGAGATGCTCGACGGCCAGACCGGCAACTAGATCCGGCGGAGATCCACGCACCCCATCCTGCCGTTCCCGCCGGTTCGCGGCGTTCGGCCAACGGTGGTCGGTATCGCTGGGAACGGTGAATCTCCGTCAACCGGAAGGTCCACCCGACGCCCCGCCAGTGACCAGGGAGGATGGGGATCGTTTCCTCCGACGGAGCCGGACCGCCCGGCCCGCGCGCCGGCGGACCGTCGCCGGTGCGTCCACCGCCCCCTTCCGCACCGGAAGGGCCAGGGCCGAGGAGGCCGCCATGTCCCACGAGTCCGTGCCAGAGCATCCCGGACAGACCGGACAGGCAGCACACGACCATGCACGCCAGGAGTCCGCGGTACCCGCCCAGGGCGGCGCGCCGAAGGGCCTGCTGCAGCAGATGGAAGAGCTGATGGCGGCGCTGAACGCCGACCTGTCGCAGCTCGACGCAGACCTCCAGCACTCCGCGGACCGCACTCCCCCGGCCACGCCGGGCGCGCCGGGCGGCCGTACGTACGAGGGTGAGCGCCACTCCGACCGGTCCTTCTGACCGTGCGCGGGTCCCGTCGTGCGCGGCGGGACCCCTCAGACCACCCCCGAGGCCGACCCCCGCTCCCGTACCGCCATGCGGCGCAGCAGGGCCCGCACCCGGTCGCTGGACTCGTCCGCCGCGTCGATCGACTCTATGCACTGCCAGTACAGGCTCTCGTCGTCCGTGGCGCAGGCCACTCCGACGAGCGCTATGCCGACCTCGCCGAGCAGCGCCTGGAGCCCGAGCAGCGCCTGCCGCGCATCGGCCACCTCGGTCAGCTGCGCCGCCCTCGGCGGCTGTTCGGGCGGTCTGCCCTCACCGCGCAGGGCCGCCCGGTCGATGGCCCCGCAGCCTCTGCCTCCCGCTTCCCCCAGTCCCCGTGCCTCCGCTCTCAGCTCCGGCGGCCCGGTGACCGCCAGCCAGCTCCCCACGCCCTGCGCGAGCGCCTGGGCCTGCCAGGCCTCGCCCACGATGTCCCACGCAGCCCCGCTCTGTGCCAGCGCGTGCCGGCCGGCCGCGATGAGCCGTACCGCATCCATATGCCGTCCCCCGTCCGCACGACATCCCGCCGTTTTCCACTACCCAGAGTGAAGGCAACGAGCCAGTAAAGCCAGGGGTATTCGGAAATCTGTGGACACAAACATGGTTGTGGACGACGCCATCACTCCGAAGAGTGACGATCTGGTGTCGAAGTACCGGTTACCGGGAAGCGGCGCTCGTTCCTCTCGATCTTCGCGGCCAGCGCATCCAGCACATCCACCCCGAGAACCTCACAGAACTGCAGCAGATACGCCATGACGTCGGCGACCTCGTCGGTCACCCGGTGTGCGCTTTCCGGCTTCTCCATGACCGCCGCCGACTGTTCCGGCGTCAGCCACTGGAAGATCTCGACCAGTTCGGAGGCCTCCACGCTCAGGGCCACGGCCAGGTTCTTGGGCGTGTGGTACGGGGCCCAGTCCCGGGCGGCCGCGAAATCGGCCAGCCGGCGCTGGAGTTGGTACAGCCGTTCTGCGTGCGGGTGTTCGGGCCCGTCGTCCGTGGGAACGCTCATGGGGACAGGTCTACCACTGAGACGCCGGGGAGCCCCCGTCCGGTTCCCGCGGTGTCCTCGCCGACCGCCGCCACCAGCCGGATGTGGCCGCGTGCGCCGGAGAGCAGCGCCAGGCGCAGCAGTTCGGCGCCCTGGCGCCGGTCCAGGCTGCGGTCGAGGCCGTCGGCGAGGACGGTCAGCGCCTGCCGGGCGGAGAGCAGTTCGGCGGCCGGGTCCACGGCGAGCACCCCGGGTCCGGTGAGCAGGGCGAGGGCCAGCGCCAGGAAGCGCAGCTCGCCCGCGCCGAGCCGGGCCAGGTCGGTGGCGGGGCGGCCGGGGCCGCGGTCGAGCACGGCGGTCACGGGCCCGGCACCGTCGGCGGGGGCCCGCAGCCCCAGCCCCGCCACCGGGCCGGCGCACCCGGTCCGCGCCGCCTCGGCCAGCAGCGCGTGGCGGGTGCCGCACTCGTGCCGGGTCCGGCGCAGTACGTCGGCCAGGTTGGCGCAGTCGACCCGCAGCCGGCCCTCCCCGGGCGGGACGGGCGCCCGCATCCGGTCGGGGCGGGGGTCGCAGGGGAACACCGAGCGCAGCGCGACCACCACCTGCTCGGCGGCGGCCAGCACCCGGCGCTGTCCGGCCGTGGCCCCGGCGACGCGCAGCGGCAGCAGGGCGGTGCCGAGCCGGTCGTCGGGCAGCGCGGCGCGGGTGACGCCGATGGTGCCGCCGGTGAACCAGGCGGCTTCGACGGAGCGCCGGCGCGGGTCGCGCAGGGCGGTGCTCAGCAGGATCTGGCCGTCCTGGGAGAGCCGTTCGCCGGCGATGCGCAGCCCGGGCTCGGCCTGCACGGCGAGGTCGAGGCGGACGGGGCCGGCCGGGCCGTCGACGGTGCAGCCGATGCGGAAGCCGCGCCGCCCGTCGCGGTCGGGGGCGGCCCGGTCGGGCACCCGGGCCAGGGGGTCGGGAAAGACCTCGTGCAGGGTGGCTCCGGAGGCGAGCCGGGCCAGGGCCCCGTAGGCGTCCAGGGCCTGGGACTTGCCGCTGCCGCTGGGGCCGGCGAAGAGGGTGACGGGGCCGAGCGCGAAGGACGCCGCCCGGTGCGCCCCGAAGGCGGACAGCCGCAGTTCGGTGACGGCGGGCCGGGGCGGACCGGCCCCGGCGGGGTCGGCCCCGGCAGGGTTGGCCCCGGCGGGGTCGGCCCGCGGAGCGGGATCTGCGGCGGCACGGGGCTGCGTACCAGCGGCGGGGTCGGCGGCCCCGCGTAACGGGGTGCCGACGGAAGTATCGGCGCACGGCGGTGTACCGGTCGGGGCGGCGGGTGCGCCGGGCCCCGCCGTGTCCAGGGTGGCGTCCATGGCCGGACGGTACGGTCCGCCGGGCCGCCCGGGGGCCCGCCGAACCGTTCACTCGCCCCGACCTTCCTACGATCGGGGGACGGCAGCCGCCGCGATCCCCTCGACCTCGGTCCCGACCGGCGCCAGCAGGAAGACGTTGCGGTCGACCCGGTGCATCCCGCTGCCCAGGCCGAAGACCACGCCGCTGCTGAAGTCGAGGATCCGCTTGGCCACTTCGCTGTCGGCGCCGGTGAGGTCCAGCAGCACGGGGATCTGTGCGATCAGATACTCCGCCACCTCCCGCGCGTCGGCGAAGATCTGAACCCGGATCACCACGAAGCGCCGCTGTTCCGCCGCGACCGCCCCGGGGGCCTTGGGGATGGTGCGGTGGTCCACCCGGGAGGGCCATTCGTTGCGACTGCGCAGGGGTACCACCTGCGCGAGTCCCTCCCACTGTTCGTCGGTGACGTCGTACCTGCTCACCGGGCCGCCTCGGCCGTGCGCTTCATGTGCATCCCCCCATCCTCTCGTGTTTCACCCGTTCAGCCCAACACCGACACGAAGCACGTAGGGTCGCCGCCATGACCAATGGCGACGAGGTCCGCACGCTACGCGACATCACGGGCGCCGGTCCCGCCCGGCGTGCCGCGCCGGGGGACGGCGGGCGGCCCCCGAGGCCCCGGCAGCGCGAGGACGCGATCCGCAACCACGCCCAGATCCTGGCCGCCGCCGAGCAGTTGTTCACGGAGCGGGATCCCCGCAGCGTGACGATGGACCTGATAGCCAAGGCCGCCGGGGTCGGCCGGGCCACCCTCTACCGCCGCTTCCCCGATCCCGCCTCCGTCGCCGGCGCCCTCCTCGAGGAGCACGAGCGGATCCTGCGGGGGCGCCTCGCCTTCGGCCCGCCTCCGCTGGGGCCGGGCGCTCCCCCGGCGCAGCGGCTGGCGGCCTTCTACACGGCGGCCCTGGAGTACCTGGAGCGCCACCTTCCGCTGGCCCTCGGCAGCGGTCCGGGGCCGGCCCGGTTCGCGGGCGGTACGTACCGGCACTGGCGCGAGCACGTCCGGGCCCTGCTCGTGGAGGCCGGGGCCGCGGATCCCGACGTCAGCGTGGACGCCCTGCTCAGCCCGCTCGCCCCGGAGGTCTACCAGTTCCAGCGGCACACCCTCGGCTTTCCGCCCGCACGGATAGCCGAAACCCTCGGGCGGCTGGTTCGCGGGGTACTCCCCGACCCACAGATGGGTTAGGTTAGGCATACCTAAGTGAGCCCCTGATGAGGGAGAGATCCGCATGCGCCTGCCCGGTGCCCCCGCCGCCACGCCCGCCGCCCGGCCCACGGAGGCCGAGCTGGTCCGCTCCGTCCTGGCCGCCGCCCACTCGATGACGGTGGTCATCGACGGGGTGCGCCACGAGGTCCGCCGGCTCGACGGCGGGGACGTGCTCGGCCGGCTGCACCTGCACCCCGCCGCGCCTGCCGCCGGACACCCCGCCCCGCCGGCGGACGACGGGCTCCCCGCGATCCGGCTGGAGTTCACCGACGTCGCCCCGACACCCGTACGCGACCGGGTGCGCGCCCGCGTCACCGTACTGGGCCACCTCCTGACCCCCTGGGCCGACGAGAGCGGCGCCCCCGGGCACACCACCTGCGTGGAGTACGGCCGGGCGGTCCTGGAAACCGCGGACGGGACCTCGTACATCGGGCTGGAGGAACTGGACGGGGCCTGGCCCGATCCGCTGGCCCCGTACGAGGCGGGCATGCTCACCCACCTCCTCGACGACCACCCGGAGCTGGTGACCCTGCTGCTGCGGCTGGTGCGGCCCCTGCCCTCGGCCGCCGTCGTGCGCGCGCTGCCGCTCGCCCTGGACCGGTACGGGATCACCCTGCGCCTGGAGGAGCGCGCCGGGCACCGAGACGTACGGCTGCCCTTCCCCTCCCGGCTCGACGACGTGGACCAGGCGGGCACCCAGATCCAGGCCCTGCTCAGCGCGGCCCGCCGGCGCTCGCACCGCAACTCGCTTCCCGCCTGAGGACCGCTGGAGCCCGCACATCAAGCGGAATACCTTCCACCACCGGTTTCGTTGGCCCGTACATGAAGGCAATCACCTACACCAGCTACGGAACCCCCACCTCCTTAGCGCTCGTCGAGGTCCCCGAACCCAAGGTCGGGCCCGGCGAGGTCCTCATCCGCGTCAAGGCGGCCGGGGTCAACCCCGTGGACTGGAAGCTCGCCGCCGGGTTCCTCGGACACGTCCTCGAGGTCCGCCACCCCGTGATCCCCGGCTGGGACGTCGCCGGTGTCGTCGAGGCCGTCGGCCCGGACACCGACGACTACGCCGTCGGCGACGAGGTCTACGGATACGTCCGCAAGGAGTGGGTGCAGCTGGGCACTTACGCCGAGCTGGTCTCCGCGCCCGTCCGCACCCTCGCCCGCAAGCCCCGCACACTGACCTTCGAAGAGGCCGCCGGCCTCCCGCTGGCCGGGCTCACCTCCTACCAGGCGGTCACCCGCGCCGGGGTCACCGCCGGCCAGACCGTCGTCATCCACTCGGCCGCCGGCGGCGTCGGCTCGCTCGGCGTGCAGGTCGCGGTCTCCCTCGGCGCCCGGGTCATCGGCACGGCGGGCGCGCACCACCACGACTACCTGCGCACGCTGGGCGCGGAACCGGTGCTGTACGGGGACGGCGTGGACGAGCGGATCCGGGCGCTGGCCCCCGAGGGCGTCGATGTGGGGCTCGACTTCTACGGCGAGGGCGGCGTCGAGCTGCTCCAGTCGGTCGTCCGGGCGGGCGGCCCGGTGATCTCCGTCGCCGACAACGACGCCGGCGCCAAGGGCGCCAGGCACATCTGGGCGCGGGCCTCCAGCGCCGACCTCACCGCCCTCGCGGAGCTCGCCGACTCGGGCCGGCTCACCGTCAAGGTCGGGCACGTGCTGCCGCTGGCGGACGCCGCCACGGCCTGGGAACTGAGCGCCGCGGGCCGCACCAAGGGCAAGATCGTCCTCACGGTCTGAGCGAAACGTGCGCGGGGCGCCCGGAGTTCCCCCCTCCAGCCGCCCCGCACGCCGTCCTCAGCGGTGATCGGTGAGGTGACCGCTCACGCGTGCTCCCGGGTATGGCGGTTGGCGGGGCGCGGCAGTCCGTAGTTGTCCCGGAGGGTGCGTCCGGTGTACTCGGTGCGGAACAGGCCGCGGGCCTGGAGTACCGGCACGACGTGGTCGACGAAATCGGTGAGGCCGGTGGGCAGGACCGGCGCCATGATGTTGAAGCCGTCGGCGGCTCCCCGCGTGAACCACTCCTCCAGCTGGTCCGCGATCTGCTCGGGGGTGCCGGCGAAGACGCGGTGGCCGCGGCCCGCGCCGAGGCGGGCGATCAGCTCGCGCACGGTGAGCCCGTCGCGGCGGGCGATCTCGGCGACGAGCGTGAAGCGGCTCTTGTTGCCGTTGATGTCCCGCTCCTCGGGGAGTTCGGGGAGCGGGCCGTCGAGGTCGGCGCCGGTGAGGTCGGTGCCCAGCATCCCGGACAGCTGGGCGAGCCCGTACTCGGGGACCTGGAGGTCGGTGAGCTCCTGCTCCAGGGCCTTCGCCTCGGCCTCGGTGGAGCCGATGACCGGGGCGATCCCGGGCAGGACGAGCAGCTCGTCCTCGGTGCGGCCGTGGCGGGCGAGGCGGGACTTGAGGTCCTTGTAGAAGGTCTGGCCGTCGGCCAGGGTCTGCTGGGCGGTGAAGACCGCCTCGGCGTACTGGGCGGCGAACTCCTTCCCCGATTCCGAGGATCCGGCCTGCACGAGCAGCGGGTACCCCTGCGGGGAGCGCGGTACGTTGAGCGGTCCGGCGACCCCGAAGTGCTCGCCGCGGTGGGCGGCGGGGTGGAGCTTGTCGGTGTCGGCGTAGATGCCGCGCTCCTTGTCGAGGACGATCGCGTCGTCCTCCCAGCTGTCCCAGAGCTTGGTGGCGACGTCGAGGAACTCGCGGGCGCGCTCGTAGCGCAGGCCGTGCTCCAGGTGCTCGTCGCGGTTGAAGTTGCGGGCCTCGTCGACGCTGCCGGAGGTGACGATGTTCCAGCCGGCGCGGCCGCCGCTGATGTGGTCGAGCGAGGCGAACTTCCGGGCCAGGTTGTAGGGCTCGTTGAAGGTGGTGGAGACGGTGGCGATGAGCCCGATGTGCTCGGTGACGGCGGCGATCGCGGAGAGCAGGGTGAGCGGTTCGAAACCGCCCAGCGCGTTGTAGCGGGCCTTGCCCCAGAGGGCGACCCCGTCGGCGAAGAAGATGGAGTCGAGCCTGCCGCGCTCGGCGGTGCGGGCCAGTTCCTGGAAGTAGCCCAGGTCGGTGACGCGCTCCGGGGTGCTCGCGGGGTGCCTCCAGGCGGCGTCGTGGTGGCCGGCGTTCATCAGGAAGGCGTTGAGGTGGAGGGTACGGGGGCGGGGTGCGGGCATGTCTGTTCCCTGGGTGGATGGACCGGCTGGGGTGGGGGTGGGGGCGCGGGTGGGGCGGGTCAGGCGGGGACGCGCCAGAGGCTGAGGCGGCGTTCGATGGTGACCAGGACCTGGTTGAAGGCCACCCCGATCGCCGAGATCGTGACGATCCCCGCGTACATCTGGGGGATGGCGAAGTTGAACTGCGAGGCGTTGATCAGGTACCCGAGCCCCGCCTTGGCGCCGATCATCTCGGCGGCCACGAGAACCAGGATCGAGACGGCTCCCGCCAGGCGGATGCCCGTGAAGACGGCGGGTACCGAGGACGGCAGGATCACCTTCTGGAAGAGCCTGGGGGTGGACAGGTCCATCGACCGGGCCAGCCGGACCAGGGTGGGGTCGGCGTTGCCGACGGCGCTGATGGTGTTCAGCAGGATCGGCCAGACGCAGGCGTAGACGACGATCGACACCTTCGAGGTCTCACCGATGCCGAGCAGCAGGACGAAGACCGGCAGCAGCGCGAGGGCCGCCGTGTTGCGGAACAGCTCCAGCAGCGGGCCGAGGAACGCGGCGAGGGGCCGGTACCAGCCGATCAGCAGGCCGAGCGGGACCGCCACCGCCACGGCGATGGCGAAGCCGCCGAACGAACGGGTGAGGCTGGCCCGGACGTGCTCGCCGAGCTGCCCGTCGCCGAGCAGCTCCCACCAGGCCCGGGCCACCTCGCTGGCCGGCGGCAGGAAGGTGGCGTCGGTCAGGCCGAGCCGGGGCGCCGCCTCCCACAGCGCGAGCAGGGCGAGGATCGCCGCCGACCGCAGCAGGGCGGCCCGCAGCCGGCGCAGTACGGCCGCTGCCGGACCGGCGCCGGGCCGGGCCGCGCGCTGCGGGGCCGTCCGCGGCGGGGCCGGGCGGGCGGGCTCCGGGCGCGCGGAGGTGCGTACGGCCCCTGCGGGGGCGGTGGGTTTCGCAGCGGCGGGGGGTGCTGTCGTGTCCGGCGCGGCCAGGGCGGCGGCAGGGGTGTCGGTGCTCATACGGTGGCCTCTTCCTTCTCCAGCTGCTGGGCGCGGGCCACCTCGTCGTGGAGCAGGGTCCAGATCTCGTGGCGGTAGCGGGCGAACTCCGGGCTGGACCGCAGGTCCTCGCCGGTGGCCCCGGTGGAGCGGCCGCCGAAGGAGACCGGGACCACCTCCTTGACGCGGCCCGGGCGGGAGGTGATGACGGCCACCCGCTGCCCGAGGTACACGGCCTCCTCGATGCCGTGCGTGATGAAGACGACCGTCTTGCCCGTCCGCTGCCAGATGCGCCGCAGCTCGTCCTGGAGGGACTCGCGGGTCTGTGCGTCGAGCGCGGCGAAGGGTTCGTCCATGAGCAGCACGTCCGGGTCGTACGCCAGCGAGCGGGCGATCGCGACCCGCTGGCGCATGCCGCCGGACAGCTCGTGGGGGTGGCGGTCCTCGAAACCGCCGAGGCCGACCAGGTCCAGGAACTCCCGGGCCTTCGCGGCTCGTTGACGGCGGGGGACGCCGGTGGCCTCCAGGCCGAATTCGACGTTGCCGAGCGCGGTGCGCCACGGCAGCAGCGCGTACTGCTGGAAGACGGTGCCCCGGTCCAGGCCGGGCCCGGTGACCGGCTCGCCGTCCAGCAGGATGCGGCCGGAGGTGGGCCGGGTGAGTCCGCCGAGGAGGTCGAGGAGGGTGGACTTGCCGCAGCCGCTGGGGCCGACGACGACCAGGAACTCGCCCGCCCCGATCTCCAGGTCGATGCCGTCGAGCGCGGTGAACTCGCGCGGGCCGCCGCCGCGGCCCTTGCCGTCCTTGGTCGGGAAGGTCTTCGTCACCGCGTCGAACACGATCTTGGCCATGCGGGTTCAGCCCTTCCCCTGGTCGTTGAACTCGTTGGTGTAGAGGCCGGCGGCCGTGAGCCGGCCGGGCTTGATCTCGCCGCGCTCGGCGAGCCAGTCCAGCCAGAGCTGGAACTCCTTGTCCTCGATCCGGCCGCCCCGCCCGGCGACCCCGTACGAGCGCCAGAACCGGAGCGTCGAGGTGTCCTCGTTGCGGCCGCGCTTGCGGACGATCTCGGTCTGGCGGGCGATGACCTCCTCGCGCGGGGTGGAGCGCGACCATTCGATGGCCTTGCCGACGCCGGTCACGAAGGTGCGGACGGTGTCCGGGTTCTCCTTCACGAACCGCTCGGTCATCACGTACGAGCCCGCGCTGAACCGGCCGAGCAGGTCGAAGTCGCTGAACAGCGGTCTGATCCCGCCGGCCTCCACGGCCTTGTCGCGCAGTACGTTGCTGAGCACGCCGACCTCGATCTGCCTCTGGCGCAGTACCTGCTCGGTGTTGACGGGCGGCACGACCAGCGCCTCGACCTTGGCGGCCTCGGCCTTGGAGATGCCGTTGCGGCTCAGGTAGACGTCGAGGAGGGCCTGGGAGTGTGCGCCCAGGGTGTTCATGCCGACCTTCTTGCCGAGGAGGTCGCGGGCGGAGCGGATCGGGCTGTCCTCGAGGACGTAGTAGCCGCTGTACACGTCCTGGTCGACGCCGTAGTAGGAGATGACGGCCTTGATGGGGGCGTTGCCGGCGGCGAGTTTGACGATGGCGCCGTTGAAGGCTCCCCCGAAGTGGATCTGGCCGGTGGCGGCGGACTGGATGTCCTGCGGGCCGCTGATGGTGTTGCCGACCCACTCCAGCTTGAGGTCGCCCAGGTAGCCCAGGTCGGCGGCCAGCTCCGGAAGGGTGACGTAGCCGACGTTGCCCTGGTACTTGAGGGTGGTGACCTGGCTGCCGGAGCGGCCGGAGCCGCCTCCGGTGGCGGTGGCCGTGCCGCAGCTCACCGCGGCCGCCGAGATGCCGAGCAGGGTGAGGAACTGGCGCCGGGAGCGGGTGGTCGGGCTGGGTGCTGCGGGCATGGCGGGTCCTTGTGGGTGTGGCTACGGGGCGGTGGTGAGGGCGGTGGCGGGGGCTCCGGCGAGGCGCAGGGCCTCGGCGAACTCGTCGACGGCCTGGAAGAGGTCCAGTTCCGCCTCGGGGCGCAGCCGGTCCGGGCCGGCTCCGCGCTCGACGGAGGAGTCGAGGACGAACCGCCCCGCGGTGACGTGCCGGGCTCCGAGGGCGGCGAGGACCGGGCGCAGGGCGTAGTCGAGGGTCAGGACGTGGGCGAGGCTGCCGCCGGTGGCGAGGGGCAGGATCGTTTTTCCGGCCAGGCCGTCCTGCGGGAGCAGGTCGAGGAAGGCCTTGAGCAGCCCGGTGTACGAGGCCTTGTAGACCGGGGTCGCGATGACCAGGCCGTCGGCTTCGGCGACGGCCTCCAGGGCGCGGCGGATCTCCGGCTCGCCGCGCCGGGCGGAGAGCAGATCGGCGGCGGGGAGCGTGCGTACGGAGAGGTGGGCGGTCTCGAACCCGGCGTGGGAGAGGCGGTGCAGCACGTGGTCGGCGACGACGGCGGTGCGGGAGTGGGCGGAGGGGCTGCCGGTGAGGGCGAGCAGCTTGGGCACGGGGGCGCTCCGTTCTGCGGCGGGCGGCGGGCTGGGGCTGACGGGTGCTGCGGGTCAGGCGACGGTCGAGGCTCCCGAGGCGATGCCGAAGGCCGGGTCCGGGACGGCCTCCGGGCTGATCAGGCGGGAGGGCACCCCGTCGGGGCCGACCGGGACGTCGCCGTCGACGGTGACGCGGCGCAGGGTGCGCTCGTGGTCGTCGGAGTCGTCGACCCCGTAGTGCTGGGTGGCGCGGTTGTCCCAGATCGCGACGTCGCCGGTCCGCCACTGCCAGCGGACGGTGTTCTCGGGGCTCTCGATGTGGGTCTGGAAGAGGTCGAGGAGGGCGCGGCTGTCGCGGCCGGTGAATCCCTGGATCCGCTGGACGAAGTTGCCGAGGAGCAGGGTGCGTTCGCCGGTCTCGGGGTGGACGCGGACCACCGGGTGCTCGGTGAGGAAGGTGGTGGAGGTGAACACCTCGCGGTACTGGGCGAGGGCCTCGGGGAGGGCGTCGGGCTTGAGGGCGGCGTAGTCGTACTCGTTGGAGTGGACGGCGCGCAGGCCGTCGGCGAGGGCGCGGAGCGGCTCGGGGAGGTGGGAGTAGGCGGTGGCGGTGTTGGCCCAGAGGGTGTTGCCGCCGTACGGGGGGATGGTGACGGCGCGGAGGATGGAGAAGGCGGGGTAGGCGGGGACGAAGGTGACGTCGGTGTGCCACTGGTTGGCGCGGGCGCCGTGGTGGGAGTCGATGCCGAGGGCGTAGCGGCCGTCGGCCGAGGGGACGGTGGGGTGCGCGACGGGCGTGCCGAGCAGCTGGGCGAAGGCCTCGTGGCCGGCCTCGTCGAGGTGGTCCTGGCCGCGGAAGAAGACGACCTTGTGGGCGAGGAGGGCGCCGCGGATCTCGGCGACGGTCTCGGCATCGAGCCCGCCGCCGAGGCGGACGCCGCCGATCCCGGCCCCGATGCGGCCGCCGAGGCGGGTGACGGTGGTGGCGGTGGTGGTGGTCATGGGGACTCCTTGGGAGTGCGGATGGCCTGGCCGGCCGGGGAAGGGGACCTCTGGGCTGGCCGCCCGGAGGCTGCGGCGGTGGCCCTCGGCCGGGCCGGGCCGGCCGGGGGCGGGGCGGGGCGGGTGGTACGGATGGCTCCGGCCTGACCGGCCGGGGCGTGACGGCGCTCCCGGCCGGGCGGACCGGAGGCTGGCTGCTCGACAGGCCTCAGCCCTGGCCGGGGGCCGAGGGAAGCGGACGGACGGCTCCCGGCCTGACCGGTCGGGGGCGATGGGCGGGTGGGCCTGGGCCTGTGCGGCCCCAGGGGGCTGCCGGGCCGGAGGTTGCGTGGCCGGTCTCGGGACCGGCCGGCCCCGAAGGGGACGGAACGGGGACGGCTCTCGGCCTGGCGGCCGGGGCCTGCGACGGCTGACCCCGGGCGGGCGGACCCGTTCGGGCCGACCGAGCCGACGGGGCCGACCGGGGTAACCGGACTGACCGGGGTAACGGGGTAACCGGGGTAACCGGACTGACTGGGGTGACCGGGCCGACCGGGGTGACTGGGGTGACCGGACTGGCTGGGGCGACCGGATCGACTGACGGGGCCGACCGGACTGACGGGGCCGACCAGGTCGGCGGAATGGTCCGGCTCCGCCGAGGTGGGGCCCTGGGGTTCGGGTGTCGCGGGGCCCGGGGCCTGGCGGCGGGTCCGGTTTCGGTGGCGCTGGCCGGCGGGCCCGCCCCTCGTGCCCCGGAGGCTGCGGGCCGGTCCGGGGTGCGGGTGCCACGCCCGGGACCCCCGCTAACCCCGGTGCCGTGGATCGCACGGCGGGTACCCGGGGAGCCTCGGCGAGGCGGGGGAGATCCGAACGAGACGGCCCGGGTCCGAGCCCCGCCGCGCAGGCCTCAGGCGGCAGGCCCGGGGTACCGGCGGTTTCGGGCCGTCGGAGTCACGCGGCCGGGGCCCGGGCGCCTGGGCGGGCGGGGGTCAGGCCCCGAGGGGGGCCGGACAGCGGCCCGGACACCGGCCCGGCGCGGTACAGAGGCCGGGGGTGTGGAGCCGCGGGGCGAGGTGCTCGTTCGCGGTCATGGCTCGGAGCCTGTCAGCGCCCCCGCCCCGGGTCAACCCCCGCCCCGCACCCCGCCGGATACCCACCACACCCACGCTGACCTGCGAGTTCCCCCTCGCCCAGCGGCTGAAAACCCATGGCTGGATTTCACGGCCCCGCAACGCGCCCGCCACGCACCACCCCGCACGGGCGCAACGGCCCGGAGGGAGCGACGCCCGATTACGGGACACACCCAGGCACATCGACAGCACGGCGGGGCCGCCGGGCCGCCGGCCCGTCAAGGACACGGCACGGCCGGGGCTCATCTGAGAGGGGGAGATCACATCCGATGGTCCTTCTCTCGCTTTAGCGGGCGCACCTAGCATTCGAGCCATGACGGTCCTGCCTGACGACGGGCTCTCCCTGGCCGCCGAGTTTCCTGACGCGACACATGAGCAGTGGCAACGCCTGGTCGAGGGCGTACTGCGCAAGTCCGGCAAGGAAGTATCCGGCGAGGCAGCGGAAGCAGCGCTTTCCACGAAGCTCGAGGACGGGCTCATCACCCGCCCGCTGTACACGGCGCGCCCCGATGGGGACGCCCCCGACACCGGCTTCCCGGGCTTCGCGCCCTTCGTGCGTGGTGGTACCCCCGAGGGCACCAGCGCCTCGGGCTGGGACGTGCGCCAGCGGCTCGCGGGCAGTGATCCGGTACGGATCAACGAGGCGGCCCTCGCCGACCTCGAGAACGGCACCACCTCCCTGTGGCTGACCGTCGGCCACGGCGGCATCCCGGCCGAGGGCCTGGGCCGGGCCCTGGACGGGGTCTACCTCGACCTCGCGCCGGTCGCCCTGGACGCGGGCGCCGCGTACGCCGACGCCGCCCGGGCACTGCTCGACCTGTACGCGGCGCGCGAGGTGGCCCCGCAGGCCGCCCGCGCCGCGCTCGGCATCGACCCGCTGGGCCACGAGGCCCGTACCGGTGAGGCCCTGGACCTGGCGCCCGCCGCCGAACTGGCCCGCGAGACGGCCGCTTCCTGGCCGGGCGTGCGCGCGCTGACCGTCGACGCCCTGCCGTACCACGAGGCGGGCGGTTCGGCCGCCGAGGAGCTGGGGCTGTCCCTGGCCACCGGGGTGGCGTACCTGCGCGCCCTGACCGACGCCGGGCTGAGCGCCGAAGCCGCCTTCGGGCAGCTGGAGTTCCGCTACTCCGCGACCGCCGACCAGTTCCTGACCATCGCCAAGCTGCGCGCCGCGCGCCGCCTGTGGGCCCGGGTCGCCGAGGCCTGCGGGGCCCCGGAGGCGGGCGCCCAGCGGCAGCACGCCGTCACCTCGCCGGTGATGATGACCCGCCGCGACCCGTGGGTGAACATGCTGCGGACCACCGTCGCCTGCATGGCGGCGGGCGTGGGCGGCGCGGACTCCGTCACCGTGCTCCCCTTCGACGGCGAACTGGGCCTGCCGGACGCCTTCGCGCGCCGCATCGCCCGCAACACCTCGACCATCCTGCTCGAGGAGTCGCACCTGGCCCGGGTGATCGACCCGGCCGGTGGCTCGTACTACGTCGAGCGCCTCACCGACGAACTGGCCCATGCCGCCTGGGAGTTCTTCCAGACCGTCGAGCGGGCGGGCGGCCAGGCCGCCGCGCTGCGCTCCGGGCTGGTCGCGGAGCGGCTCGCGGCCACCTGGGCGGCGCGCTCCAAGAAGCTGGCCACGCGCCGCGAACCGGTCACCGGTGTCAGCGAGTTCCCGCTGCTGTCGGAGAAGCCCGTCGTACGCGAGCCCGCGCCCGCGGCGCCGTCCGGCGGTCTCCCCCGGGTGCGGCGCGACGAGGCGTACGAGGCCCTGCGCGCCCGCAGCGACGCGCACCTGGAGGCCACCGGCGCCCGGCCGCGGATCTTCCTCGCCGCGCTGGGCCCGGCGTCCGCGCACACCGCGCGCGCCACCTTCGCCTCCAACCTCTTCCAGGCGGGCGGTATCGAGCCCGTGCACGACCCCGTGTCGGTGGACGCGGCGAGCGCCGCCGAGGCGTACGCGGCGAGCGGCGCGGACGGCGTGACGGTGCTGTGCTCCAGCGACGCGCTCTACGAGGAGCAGGCCGGGGCGGTGGCCGCCGCCCTGCGCTCGGCGGGCGCGACGACCGTGTTCCTCGCGGGCAAGCCCGGCACCTCGGCCGGCGCCGTGGACGAGTACGTCTTCGCCGGCTGCGACGCGGTCGCCGTGCTGTCCTCCGTACTCGACCGGATGGGAGTCTCGTCTTGAGCATCCCCGATTTCTCCGAACTCGCCCTCGGCGCGGGCCCGCGCGGCGCCACCGAGGACCAGTGGCGGGCGGCGGTGAAGGAGTCCACCGGGACCGCCACCGGCGACCTGCTGTGGGAGACCCCCGAGGGCATCGGCGTGCAGCCGCTGTACACCGGACGGGACCTGGAGGGCCTGGACTTCCTCCAGACCTACCCGGGCGTGGCCCCGTACCTGCGCGGCCCGTACCCGACGATGTACGTCAACCAGCCCTGGACGATCCGGCAGTACGCCGGCTTCTCCACGGCCGAGGAGTCCAACGCCTTCTACCGGCGCAACCTCGCGTCCGGCCAGAAGGGCCTGTCGGTGGCCTTCGACCTGCCGACGCACCGCGGCTACGACAGCGACCACCCGCGGGTGACGGGCGACGTCGGCATGGCGGGCGTGGCGATCGACTCGATCTACGACATGCGGCAGCTGTTCGACGGGATCCCCCTCGACAAGATGTCGGTGTCGATGACGATGAACGGCGCGGTGCTGCCGGTCCTCGCGCTCTACATCGTGGCGGCGGAGGAGCAGGGCGTCTCCCCCGACAAGCTCGCCGGGACCATCCAGAACGACATCCTCAAGGAGTTCATGGTCCGCAACACCTACATCTATCCGCCGAAGCCCTCGATGCGGATCATCTCCGACATCTTCTCCTTCACCTCGCAGAAGATGCCGCGCTACAACTCCATCTCGATCTCCGGGTACCACATCCAGGAGGCGGGGGCCACGGCCGACCTGGAGCTGGCGTACACCCTCGCGGACGGGGTGGAGTACCTGCGCGCCGGACAGGGCGCCGGACTGGACGTGGACGCGTTCGCGCCGCGCCTGTCCTTCTTCTGGGCGATCGGCATGAACTTCTTCATGGAGGTCGCGAAGCTGCGCGCGGCCCGCCTGCTGTGGGCGCGCCTGGTCAAGCAGTTCGACCCGAAGAACGCCAAGTCGCTGTCACTGCGCACCCATTCGCAGACCTCCGGCTGGTCGCTGACCGCGCAGGACGTCTTCAACAACGTGACCCGTACGTGCATCGAGGCGATGGCGGCGACCCAGGGGCACACCCAGTCGCTGCACACCAACGCCCTCGACGAGGCCCTCGCGCTGCCGACGGACTTCTCGGCGCGCATCGCCCGCAACACCCAGCTGCTGCTCCAGCAGGAGTCGGGGACCTGCCGGTCGATCGACCCGTGGGGCGGCAGCGCGTACGTCGAGAAGCTGACGTACGACCTGGCCCGGCGCGCCTGGCAGCACATCGAGGAGGTCGAGGCGGCCGGCGGCATGGCCCAGGCCATCGACGCGGGCATCCCGAAGCTGCGCGTGGAGGAGGCCGCCGCCCGTACGCAGGCGCGGATCGACTCCGGCCGCCAGCCGGTGATCGGCGTGAACAAGTACCGGGTGGAGAACGACGAGCAGATCGACGTGCTCGTCGTCGACAACTCCTCGGTGCGCGCCCAGCAGATCGCCAAGCTGCGGCGGCTGCGCGAGGAGCGCGACGAGTCCCGCACCCAGGACGCGCTGCGCGCGCTGACGAACGCCGCCGAGCGCGGGGCCGGCCAGGGCCTGGAGGGCAACCTCCTCGCCCTCGCGGTGGACGCGGCACGGGCCAAGGCGACCGTCGGTGAGATCTCGGACGCACTCGAGAAGGTGTACGGGCGGCACGCGAGCCAGATCCGTACGATCTCGGGTGTGTACCGCACCGAAGCAGGCGAGTCCCCGTCCGTGGAGCGCACCCGTGCGCTCGTCGACCGGTTCGAGGAGGCGGAGGGCCGCCGTCCGCGCATCCTGGTCGCCAAGATGGGCCAGGACGGCCACGACCGCGGCCAGAAGGTGATCGCGACCGCCTTCGCCGACCTGGGCTTCGACGTGGACGTCGGCCCTCTGTTCCAGACCCCCGCGGAGGTGGCCCGCCAGGCCGTCGAGGCGGACGTCCACGTGGTGGGCGTCTCGTCGCTGGCGGCCGGCCACCTGACCCTCGTACCGGCGCTGCGCGAGCAGCTGGCGGAGGAGGGGCGCGAGGACATCATGATCGTGGTGGGCGGTGTCATCCCGCCGGCCGATGTCCCGACCCTGCTGGAGATGGGCGCGACGGCGGTGTTCCCGCCGGGCACGGTCATCCCGGACGCGGCCCACGACCTGGTGACGCGGCTGGCCGCGGATCTGGGCCACGAGCTGTAGGCGGGCGCCGGGTATGCCCCCGAAGATCGACATCGACGTGTACGCGAAGGGCGTGCTCGACGGGAAGCGCGCGCACATAG
The DNA here is from genome assembly GCF_026343185.1 of Streptomyces sp. NBC_00091. Classification (GTDB taxonomy): domain Bacteria; phylum Actinomycetota; class Actinomycetes; order Streptomycetales; family Streptomycetaceae; genus Streptomyces. The sequence continues at coordinate 518,364 of NZ_JAPEMA010000001.1, forward strand.
CGCGCGCCATCACCCTTGTCGAGTCCACCCGGGCGGACCACCGCACCCTGGCGCAGCGGCTGTTGACGGAGCTGCTCCCCCACACGGGGAAGGCGCGCCGGATCGGCATCAGCGGGGTTCCGGGGGTGGGCAAGTCCACCTTCATCGACGCGTTCGGCACGATGCTGACGGGCCTGGGGCACCGGGTGGCCGTCCTCGCGGTCGACCCCTCCTCCACCCGTACGGGCGGCTCCATCCTGGGCGACAAGACCCGGATGGAACGCCTGGCGGTGGACCCGGCGGCCTTCGTGCGCCCCTCCCCGTCGGCGGGGACCCTGGGCGGGGTGGCGAAGGCCACGCGCGAGTCGATGATCGTGATGGAGGCGGCGGGCTACGACGTCGTCCTCGTGGAAACGGTCGGCGTCGGCCAGTCCGAGACCACGGTCGCGGGGATGGTCGACTCCTTCCTGCTCCTGTCCCTGGCCCGTACGGGCGACCAGCTCCAGGGCATCAAGAAGGGCGTCCTGGAGCTGGCGGACGTCCTCGCGGTGAACAAGGCGGACGGCCCGCACGAGCGCGACGCGAAGGCCGCCGCCCGGGAGCTGTCGGGCGCGCTGCGCCTGATGCACCCGGTGGACGCGGCGTGGACCCCACCGGTCCTCACGTGCAGCGCCCGCGAATCGGCCGGCCTGGACGAGGTCTGGAACCGCCTCGAACAGCACCGGGTGCTGCTGGAGGCGGGCGGCCGGCTGGCGGCGAAGCGGGCCGCGCAGCAGGTGGAGTGGACCTGGTCGATGGTCCGCGACGAACTGCTGGAACGCCTGCGCGCGAACCCCTCCGTACGGGAGCTGGCCCCGTCCCTCGAAGCCGGCGTCCGCGCGGGCACCGTCACCGCCACGTCGGCGGCGGACCGGATCCTGGCGGCGTTCGCGGGGGGCTGAGCGGTCGGCGTGGGCCCGGGGTGCCGGGCCCACGCCGGGATCACCCGTTGGCCGGGCTCCCCCACCTGAAGGCCACGTGCGGCAGCAGGTCGACACCGCGGACGCGATCACGGTCCGCATGGACGTAGACGTCCTCAAGCGCGGTCAGTTCGGCCAACGGCGCGATGTCGATGTCCCCCTCCGTGGTGAGGTCGCCCATGAACCGGCAGTCCTCCAGCATGGGGAACACGGCGGGCAGCCGCCGGATGGCAGCCTGGAGGGCTCCCTCCCCGCCACCACCGTCGAGGACCAGGCAGACGACGTCCGGCAGGGTCACGTCCGCCGGCAGGGTGGCGAACGACGAGGCGGACGCCTTGAAGTAGATGAGGGGCAGGGCGTGGATTTCCCGCCAGTCCGCGGCCGAGACCGGACTGGACGCCGGATTGAGTTGCAGGTGGCTCAGACCGGAGAACGCCCCCAGTCCCTTGAGCCCGTTCGCGGGACTCGCCCCGCCGGAGACGATGAGCACGCCCAAGGGGGCGTCCGTGGGCAGTTCCGTCACGGACCAGCTCATGCCGTCAGGACCGTCGATGCTGAGGAAGTCCAGCACCCGCAGCTCGGAGACCGCGCGCAGGTCGAAGTCCGGTCGGGGAGTGGTGATGTCGAGTTGCGCGACCGGCATCCCACGGATCGCGGACAGGTCCTTCAGCTCCGGGCAGTCGATGAGCGAGAGGGACGTCGGGGCGCGTTCCCCCGCCAGGAAGGACAGATCCGACACGGAGGCACCCTGGAGCGCGAAGTGTGCGGGGCTGCACCGGCCGAGGAACCCCGTCAGGGCCTGCAAGGACACGCCACGCCTGATGTCCAGGCTGTCCGGACGGATTCCGAGGCGCTCCAGCTGCTCCAGCTGTTCGTCGGACCGGATGGTGTAGAGCAGATCGGCCGGGTCCAGGCGGGCGATGACCTCGTCCGCGTAGCCGGCGCAATCGAAGCGCGCCCAGGTCCACATGAGCTGCGAACGCACCTGGCGGTAGGGATGCCGGGCGAACTGCGCGAGGAAGGGGACCGCGGCCTCCGACGCGATGTGTGAGGCCGTGATCACCACGTGGTACGCGTCCATGCCGACGAGGTTCACAGGGCCCGGGAGGAGGCCCAGGACCAGCGGTCCGACCTCGGCCAGGGCTCGGGCTTCCTCCTCGTTCCGCGGCGGGATGAGGGTGGCGGTGCGCGCTTCCACCTCCGCGCGTACCTCGGGAGCGAGCGTGGTCGCGTGTTCGAGGCAGGCCGCCGCCAGCAGGTAGACGCGTGCCTGGGTGCGCCGGTCGGAGGAGCGGTCGCCCAGGGCGAGCAGGTCGCGGAAGACGGCCACGCGCTCGGCCGGCCGGGCGAGGGCGACCGCCATCCGGATGACGTCCTCCCACTGGTCGTCGCCGGCGTGGTCGGTGAGGAGTCCGAAGTCGCCCTCCTCCACGGCGGCCTGTGCGCCGAGGAAGTCCTGGAAGGTACGGTGGACGAAGTCCACGGTGTCGGGGGCCGGTTCGCGGAGCAGTCCGCTGCGCTGGAGGAAGTGCTCGAAGACCTCGGGTGCTCCGCCCAGGGTGGCCGCCTGCGGTACGGCGGGCAGGGCCCGGGCGATGATGTCCTCGGCGCGCGAACGGTCCATCTCCGTACGGCCGTTCTTGATCAGCCAGTACGCGAGCCGCTGGAGCAGGTCGAGTTGCGGGGCCTCCGGGAGGTCCGGGACGCGCATGTCGCGCTGGCGGTCGCGGCGGCTCAGCAGCATGGAGAGCGCGGCCTGGTAGAGCTCCTTGCGGCCGTGGGGGAGATAGCCGCCCCTGTCGCGGTGAAGTGCGCAGATCAGGCCGCACATCAGGGGGTTGGTGGCGAGCCGGCCGAGATCGGGCTTGAGACGTACGGCGGTGAGGAGCTGGGCCTCGTACGCCTCCAGCTCCTCGTCCTCGGCCGTGCCCTGGCGGGCCGCCGCGTGCCAGCGCTTGATGAAGGTGGCGATCTCGGCGGGGCCCATCGCGGAGAGGGTCAGCTCGGTGAAGCCGTCCTCGGCGAGCCAGTCCATGCCGACGGCGGAGGGGCGGGAGGTGACGAGCCAGCGGTTGTCGCCCCCGTAGAGGTCCATCAGGTCCCGCAGCCAGCTGCGGGTGCGCTCGCGCTCGCGGTCGGGGACCTCGTCGATGCCGTCGATGAGGACCAGTCCGCGCCCTGCTGCGAGGACGCGGTGCGCCCAGCCGTCGGGCTGGCTTCCGCTGAGCATGCAGCCGGCGGCGGTGAGGAAGTCCCGGGGCTCGGGGAGCCGTTCGCCGTGACGGGTCAGCGTGCGCAGGGGCAGGACGAAGGGGATGCGGTCCTCGAGGTACGCCATCTGCGGGGAGAGGTCCTGCCGGGCGGCGGAGACGGCCAGCCACTGCACCAGGGTGGTCTTGCCGGAGCCGGCTTCGCCGCGGAGCAGGACCCGGTGGCTGCCGGCCAGGGCCTGGTCGGCGGGCTGTGGGGCGAAAGCGCCGGCCAGCAGCTGCGCCAGGGTGGACCGATCGACTTCGCCTTCAGCCACCATCCGGGCCCGACGGGTCACGGTCTGGGCCCAGTCGGCAGCCTGCCAGGCCAAGGTCGAGGCAACGCGAACGTCGGGGTCCGGGGTCGGTGCTTCACCCTCGGCAACGGACTCCGACAGCTCACCTTCGGCCAGGACGGCCCACTTCCGCACTGCCCGCACGTGCCGCCACCGCGCCGTCACCTCCAGGCTCAAGTACGCCGCGTCCAGCGGCCACCGCTTCGGGGAGTTGCCGAGGTCGATGCCGTAGATCTCCAGCTTGGCGTGCTTCTTCGCCACATACGGGAGGTACTCCTGCTCGAACGCGGCGTCCTCCGCCCCCGGCAAGGGATCGCGGCGGATCAGTTCGTCCACCTTCGCCGTCAGTTCCCCGATCCCCCGGGTCTGCTCCACCAGGGCGTGGGCCACGAAGGTCGAGCGCTGCGTGAAGAAGTGCAGGATGTGCAGGCAGGCGGCTTCGAGCAGTCGCTCGTAGAAGTACGTGCCGTCGGCGGTCAGTTCGCGGTCGGGACGCCCCGCGGCGCGGCGCAGCTCGCGGGCGAAGGCCGCCGAGCCGAGGCGGACCGCGTCCAGGTCGCTGAGGGTGAGGTCGCCGAGGGCGTGCAGGGTGGTGGCGAGGGCGTCGGCTACGGCCTGCTGTTCGTCGGCGGCGATGGGGCGCTCGCCCGTACGCAGTGCCTGGCGGACCAACTTCGCGGCGAGGGTGCGCAGATCGGACTCCGTGAGGGAGCGCTTCTCGCCGGTGAACGACACGTAGCCGGAGATCCGGATCGGCTTGTCGACGAGTCCGGCGCCGCCGCCCTCGGTGACGAAGAGCTTCCTGACGAGCGGGCCGATGGCCGCCGAGGCCAGTCGGGTGCCGATGATCCCGGGCTCCATGCGTCCCCCTGCAACGTCGCGACCGTTGCGGAGATCCTAGTGGCGCCCGGGGCCCGTCCCCTCGGAGAAACGTTACGCCTCGACCAGGACCGGGTCGGGGGCGCCGAGGGCCGCGCGCAGGGCGCGGTTCCGGTCGGCCGGGTCGGTGGCGGAGAGGAGCGCCGCGAGGACCGCGATACGGGCCTGGCCGGCGCGGAGGGTGCCGGTCGGGACGGCTCCGGCGGCGACGAGGTCGACCGCGCCGCCGTGCGTGTAGATCTCGGTGACCGGGCCGGCCGCGACCCGCGTGGTCAGGGCGACGAGCACACCGCGGGCGACGGCGGCCCGTACGGCTTCGACGATCTCGGGGGTGGCGTTGCCCGCGCCGGTGCCGACGAGGACGATGCCCCGGGCGCCGGCCTCGACGGCGGCGTTCAGCAGCAGCGGGTCGCCGTCGGCGTGGTGCATCACCATGTCCACGCGCGGCGGCAGCTCCGGCATGGCGGGCAGCGCGAGGGGGGCCGGGCGCTCGGGGTGGCGCAGCACGGTGACCCTGCCGAAGCCGATCTTGCCGAGGAGTTCCTTCGAGGGGTCCGCGAAGGCGTCCAGGGCCACGGCCTGCGTCTTGACGGTGCCGCGGGCGGCGTGCACCCGGCCCGCGAAGGTGATCAGGACGCCCAGCCCGCGCGTGTTCGCGGCGGTGAGCAGGGCGTCGTAGAGGTTGCCGGGTCCGTCGCCGTCGGCGGAGCCCATGGGGAGCTGCGAGCCCGTGAAGACGACGCTGCGCGCGTCGTGGTGGTGCAGGTCGACCAGGAAGGCCGACTCCTCGAGGGTGTCGGTGCCGTGGGTGACGACGATGCCGTCGACCCCGGGGTCGGCGAGGACCTCGTGGACGGTGCGCAGCAGGGTCAGCTGGTGGGCGGTGGTGAGGCGGGGGCTGTTCACGCTGAAGAGGTCCACGACCTCGACGGTGACGCCCTCGGGCAGCGGGGCGGTGGCCATGACCTCCCGGCCGTCCGCCTCGGCGGCGAAGCCCGAGCCCTTCCACCGACTGGCTATGGTCCCGCCGGTGCTGATGACGACGATGCGCCCCATGGCCACCCTTCCCGGATGCTCTCGTACATGTTTTCTGGAGAGGGCAATGATAGTGAGATCTACGCGCAATGCGATTGCGCGTTCTAGCACTCCTGTAACAAACGATGAGCGATAATTGCGCGATGGACGCCATTGATCGTGAAATCTTGCGCGAGCTCCAGCGCGACGGCCGGCTCAGCAACCAGGAGCTGGCCCAGCGCGTGGGCCTGACCCCCTCCCCCTGCATGCGCCGGGTGCGCCAGCTGGAGCAGGACGGGGTGATCCAGGGCTACCGCGCGGTGATCGACCCCGATGCGGTGGGCCGGGGGTTCGAAGTGCTGGTGTCGGTGGAGGTCCGCCGGGACCGGGAGGCCGTCGAGGCCTTCGAGGCGGCGCTCCAGGACATTCCCGACGTGGTCGAGGCCTACCGCCTCTTCGGCAGCCCCGGCTGCCTGCTGCGCATCGCCGTCGCGGACCTGCGCGCGTACGAGCGGCTGTGGATCGAGCGGCTCACCGCACTTTCAGGTGTCACCGAGGTGAACTCCCAGATCATCATGAAGCGGATCAAGGAGCCGACCGGCCTTCCCGTGGGGAACTGAGGAGTTCCGCAACGAACGCCCATTACCGCAAGTAATGTTCACGCCAAAGACATCAGGGGTGAACCCAACTTGTTCAGGCCGTGGAACGGGTTGGACTACTCACGGGTAGACGCTCACACTGCATGTGATCAACAAGCGTTGCTGGCACTGATGGGGGATCTACCAGCGTGCGACGATTCACATTCAACCTTCTGGGCCCACTCGCCGTGAGGGTCGAAGACGAGACAATCAACATCGGGGGCCCCCGCCAGAGAACCATCCTGGCCATGTTGCTGCTGTCTCCGAACCGGGCGGTTTCGGTCGACAGTCTCATCGAGGCGGTATGGCCCTCGGGCCCTCCCGCGACGGCCCGCAACCAGATCGCGATCTGCGTCGCGGGTCTGCGCAAGGTCTTCAACGACAAGGCCGGCGGCGGCGAGCTGATCACGACCTCGCACCCCGGTTACGTCCTCAACGGCCTCGAACACCACATCGACACCATCGAATTCGACGCACGGGTCGGCGAAGCCCGCGAACTGGCCCGCTCGGGACAGACCGCGGCGGCCTGCGGGCTGATCACCGAAGCGCTCGCGCTCTGGCGCGGCCCCGCCCTGGACGGGCTTTCCGGCGACCGCATCGAAGCCGAGGCCGCGCAGCTGGAATCCGTACGTCTGAACCTCCGCGAGGAATACGCGGAACTGCAGCTGAAACTCGGCCGCCACCACACCGTCATCCCCACGCTGACGACCCTGGTCAAGGAGCACCCCCTACGGGAACAGGCCCGGGCTCACCTGATCCTGGCCCACTACCGCTCGGGCCGGCGGGCCGATGCGCTGGCCGTCTTCCGCGAGGGCCGCGACCTGATGGCCGAGGAACTCGGCATCGAACCGGGCCCCGCGCTCCAGTCCCTGCACAACCTGGTCCTCAAGGACTCGCCCACCCTCGTACTGCCCGCGCACAATCCGGCGCCCGCCCCCCACACCCGCGCGCCCGCCCAACTGCCGGTCCAGTCCGCCTCCTTCACCGGACGCACCGAGGCGCTGCGCCGGCTCGACGGGATGCTGGACGAGCGGTACGGCCAGTCCCCGCTGATAGTGGCCGCCATCAGCGGGGTCAGCGGCGTGGGCAAGACGGCCCTCGCCGTGCGCTGGGCGAACCAGGTGGCGGGCCGGTTCCCGGACGGGCAGCTCTTCACCGACCTGCGCGGCTACCACGAGAAGGACGAACCGGTCACCACCAACGCGGTGCTGGACCAGTTCCTGCGCTCCCTCGGGGTGCCGGCGACGCAGATACCGGCCGACCTCGACGAGCGGGCCGGGCTCTACCGCAGCATGCTGGGCGGCAAACGCATGCTGATCGTGCTGGACAACGTACGGGACGTCGAACAGATCCGGCCGCTGCTCCCGGGGAGCGGCCGCTGCTGCGTACTGATCACCAGCCGGGACCCCATGGTCGGGCTGCTCGGCGACTTCGCGCTGCTCCAGGTGCCCCTGCACGTCATGTCGCCCGAGGAGGCCCGCAACCTGCTGGCCGAGATCGCCGGCAGCACACGGGTCGAGTCGAACCCGCAGGCCACCGCCGACCTGGCCGCACTGTGCGACCGGCTGCCGCTGGCGCTGCGCATCGCGGGCGCCCGGCTCGCCGCCAAGCCCTACTGGACGGTCCGCGACCTGGCCATGCGCCTGCGCGACCAGCGGCGGCGGCTGGACGAGCTCAGCCTGGGCGACCTCGGCGTCCGGGCCGGCTTCCGGCTCAGCTACCGGGACCTCTCCCCCTCGGCCCGCCGGCTCTACCGGCGCATCGGCCTCCTGACCGTCCCCGACTTCGCCGCCTGGGCGGCGGCCTCGCTCATCGACACCGACTGCACCGAGGCCGAGTCCCTGCTCGAGGAGCTGCTCGACGCGCAGCTGCTGTCCGTCTCCTCGACGCACAGCGGTCCGGTGGTGCGCTACCGCTGCCAGGACCTGCTGCGGGTGTTCGCCTGGGAATGCGCGCAGGCCGAGGAGAGCGAAGAGGAGCAGGGCGGCGCCCTGGAACGGCTGTACGCCGCCTACCTCCAGATCGCGGACGTCGCGCGGCGGCGCCGCTACGGCGGGAGCCACCACCAGGGCTACGGCGCCCCGCTCGCCACGCCCCAGCCCGCGCACCTGATCGACCTCCTGGTCGAGGACCCGATGGCCTGGTTCGAGTCGGAGCGCACCGCCCTCACCGACCTCATCACCCAGGCGGCCGCCGCCGGCCGCAGCTCCTACGCGTGGGGGCTGACCGTCAACGCCACCACGCTCTTCGAGGCGAAGAACCACCTGGAGGACTGGCACACCAGCGCCATGGCCTCCCTCGCCGCGGCGCAGCGCACCGGCGACCGGCGCGGCGAGGCGACGATGCTGCGTTCCCTCGGCACCCGCGCCATCTACCAGCGCCGTTACGACGAGGCCGAGTCCTGGCTCCAGCCCGCGCTGGACCTGTTCGAGCAGGAGGACGACCCGCAGGGCCTGGCGGTGGTCCAGCGCAACCTGGCGCTGTGCCGGCGGTTCGTCGGCGACCTCCCCCAGGCGCAGGACCTGACGCGGCGCTCGCTCGAGGCGTTCCGCCTGGCCGGGGACCTGGCCGGGGAGTCGCACGCCCTGGGCCTGCTCGCCCAGATCGAGCTGGAGAACGGGAACATCGACTCCGGCATCGCCCTGAGCACGCAGGCCATCGCGAAGAGCAGCGAGGCCGGCAGCCGGCGCGGCGAGGCGCAGAACACCTACCGGCTCGCGGAGGCCAAGTTGCGCCAGGGGGACCACCTCGGCGCGGAGCAGGCCTGTTTCGCGGTGCTGGCGCTCCTGGACTCCGAGGGCGACCGGCTCGGTGAAGGCCACGCCCTGCGCGGAATCGGCGAGGCCCGCTGGCGCAGGGGCGACACCGAGGAGGCCGTCACCGTGCTCCGCAAGGCCATGTCCGCGGCGAAGGACGTCAACGACCGGTACCTGCACGCCCGGGCCCTGACCGATTTCGGCTGCGCGCAGTTGCTTCTGGGCCTGCCCGAGTCGCTGGAACGGCTGCGCGAGGCGCAGGCGGTCTTCATCGAACTGGGCGCCTCCGTCTGGGGGAAACGATCCACCCATCTGGTCGCGGCGGCGGAACGGGCCTTCGGGTCCGAGCCACCCGATCCGCCCTCACCGGTGGAGCTGGCACAACTGGTGGATTCCTGAGCGGCGGCGACGCGGCACGCGAGAGGCCCCGGCCCCTGGACGCGATGTCCAGGGGGCCGGGGCCTCTCGCGTCGGGCCGGCGGCAGGGAACCGCCGGCCCGGGTCCGGTCAGGTCCAGGGGACCTCGTCCAGCTCGACGACCACGGTCAGGGAGCCCTTGGGGGCCGGGGCGGTCCACGGGACCTCCGGGGCGGGCGCAGCCGACGTGCTGACCGCCGCGGAGGCCGACACACCGCCCATGAGGGTCAGTGCGAAGGCCGCGATGGTGGTGGCGGCGACAGTGGTGAACGCGGTGTGGCTGCGCATGGTTTCTTCTTCTCCCCCTTGGTCGCCCGGTCTTCCACCGGGCCGCTGAGAAAGAAGTTACGGAGCCGCTCTATTGACTCGATATCACTCGGGTTTCGAGGTGCGCCGCAGCGCTTCTCGAGTGGCCGTCGAGCGGCTCAGGACCAGGCTCCCAGCTTGGTCATGCGCTCCGCGACCGCCTCCGCGGACGGCTGGTCCAGGTGTCCGGCGAGGGAGCCGTCGGCGAGGAAGAGCACCCGGTCCGCGTAGGAGGCGGCGCCCGGGTCGTGGGTGACCATGACGACGGTCTGCCCCGCCTCGTCCACGCACTCGCGCAGCAGCGAGAGGATCTCGCGGGCGGTGACGGTGTCGAGGGCTCCGGTGGGCTCGTCGCCGAAGATGACGTCGGGACGGGTCACCAGGGCCCGCGCGATCGCGACGCGCTGCTGCTGGCCGCCGGAGAGCTCGCCGGGGCGGTGCCCGGCCCGGCCGTCGAGACCCACCCGTGCCAGGACCTCCTTCAGCCAGCCCTCCTCGATCCGCTCGCCCGCCAGCCGCAGCGGAAGTTCGACGTTCTGGCGGACCGTCAGGGACGGCACCAGGTTGAACGACTGGAAGACGAAGCCGATCCGCTTGCGGCGCAGCTTCGTCAGCGCCGTCTCGCCGAGCCGGGTCAGATCGGCCCCGCCGACCTCGGTCGTGCCGGAAGTGGGGCGGTCGAGGCCGGCCGCGCAGTGCATGAAGGTGGACTTGCCGGAGCCCGACGGGCCCATCACCGCGGTGAAGGTGCCCCGCGGAATCGCGGCCGAGACCCCGTCGAGCGCTCGGACTTCGGTACCGCCCTTCCCGTACACCTTGGTGACGTTGACAAGATTGAGTGCGGGAGTCCGGTCACGGTCGGTGCCGCGCGAGGTCGTCGCGCCGCTCGTCTCGGTCCTCATCTGGGGTAAGTCCTCTCGGCCGTGGGCTGTTCACTCCCAGCCTGCACGAGGTTTCTCTCTTGCTTCTATGCGTCGGGGTGGGGAAGTCCGTCGGGTGCGTGAACCCCTGCGAAATCGAAGCGAAATCCAGCCAAAAGCCGCCCTGCCTACCTTCTGGACCGTGCTCACTGCACAGTGTCCGAACGGGGTGAGGCATGGACTTCCGAATTCTCGGCCCAGTGGAGGCCAGGCGGGGTGAGACCCGTATCCCACTCTCCGGGTCGAAGGTGCACACCGTACTGGCCGCGCTGCTGCTGGCCAGGGGCCGGGTCGTCTCCGACACCCGGCTCAGCTCCCTCCTCTGGGGATGGGACCCGCCGGCGACCGCCGGCGCCCAGATCTACACCTACATGTCCCGGCTGCGGAAGCGGCTCGGCGACGAGGTGGAGATCATCCGCCGCCAGCCCGGCTACCTGCTGGTCTCCCACGGCAGCCGGATCGACCTGCTGGAGTTCGAGGAGCTCGAGCGGCGCGGCCGCGAAGCGCTCAGGGCGCGTGCCCACGAGGAGTCGGCCGAGCTGCTCGGCCGGGCCCTCGGCCTGTGGCACGGGCCCGCGCTCAGCAATGCCACCAGCCACTTGCGCGACATCGAGCTGCCGCAGTTGCAGGAGGTCCGCTCACTGGCCCTGGAGGCCCGGATCGAGGCCGACCTGGCGCTCGGCCGCCACGAGCGCATCCTGGCCGAACTGACGGGCCTGGTCACCCAGTTCCCGCTGCGCGAGCAGCTGCGGGCCCAGCTGATGACCGCCCTGTACCGCTGCGGGCGGCAGGCCGACGCCATGCACGTCTACCACGACGGCCGGGCCGTACTGGCGGACCAGCTCGGGGTCGACCCCGGCGTCGCCCTGAACACCACCTACCAGGCCGTGCTGACCGGGAGCCTGGTCCTGGACTCGGCGGGCCCGGCCCGCGGGCAGGCCGCGGCCGCCGATCCGGTGCCGACGATGCTGCCGCCCGACGTGGAGGACTTCACCGGGCGCGCGGACGAACTGGCCGTGCTGGACGCCGTACTCGCACCGAGCGGCGGCTCCGGCTGGCGTCCCCGGCGCTGCCTGGTGACCGGTATGGCCGGGGTGGGCAAGACGGCCCTCGCCGTCCACGCCGCGCACCGCGGGGCCCGGCACTATCCCGACGGGCAGCTGTACGCGGACCTGTCGGAGCCCGACGGCACCCCGCGCGACCCCTGCACCGTGCTGGTGCGGCTGCTGCGGTCGCTGGGCGAGCCGCGCATCGAGGCGCCCGGGGTGCAGGACGACCTCGAGGAGCTGATCCGGCTCTACCGGGAGCGCACCGCCGACAAGCAGCTGCTCATCGTGCTGGACGGGGCCGTGGGCGACCTCCAGCTGCGGCCGCTGCTGCCGAGCACGGTGAAGTCGGCCGTCCTCATCACCTGCCGGACCCGGCTGACCCAGGTGGCCGGGGCGCAGACCATGGCGCTCGCGCCGCTGGACGACGCGGAGTCGCTGGAGCTGCTCGCCTCGGCGGCGGGCGGCTCCCGGGTGGCGTCGGAGCCGGACGCCGCGGACGACCTGGTGGCGTACTGCGCGGGTCTGCCGCTCGCGCTGCGGATCACCGGTACCCGGCTCGCGGCCCGCCCGCACTGGCCGACGGCCCGGCTCGCGGCCCGGCTGGCCGCCCCGGCCGAGCGGCTCGCGGAGCTGCGCTTCGGCGACCTGAGCGTGCGCGAGGCGTTGCAGCGCTCGCTGAGGTCGCTCCCGGCGGCCGGGATGCGGACCCTGCGGGGCCTGGCCCGGCTGCGTACCGGGAACTGGACGGCGCAGGAGCTGGCGGGCGTCCTCGGGACGGTCGAGCTGGAGGCCGAGTACGGGCTCGAACAGCTCGTGGACGCCGCGCTCATGGACATCGCCGGGGTCGATCCGCAGGGCCGGCCGATCTACCACTGCCACGAGCTGGTGCTGCTGTTCGCCCGGACGCTGGAGGTGCGGGCGCGGACGGCGATCCCCACGCAGCGCGGCGCGCTGTCGAAGACGGCCGTGTCGTGAAACCGCTCTCGGGGCGTCGTCCGCCCGCCGTCCCGCCGTCGGCCGGCCGGACGGCGCCCCGGGGCGTTCCGTGGCTTCACCAGGCGCCGCGGGGGCGGCGGAGGACCGGGGTGTGGCGGTCCACGGCCGGGACCAGCAGGGTGCGTACGACCGTCCACACGTCGGACACCACCCGCTCGCGCGGGGGCCGCTGCGGGCCTGTGAGGGCCGCCGTGGTGATCTCCCACACGGAGGCGACGGCGGCCGCGGCCCAGGCGTCGCAGCCGGGGCGGGCCGGGCGGGCGACGGCGCGGCCCCCGTCCAGCCGGCCGGCCAGCTCGGCCGCCTCGCGGCGACGGGCCTCGGCCACGGCGCCGGAGTGCGGATTCCGCAGGAGCTCCGCGGAGCGCGGGTGCTCGTACACGTGGCGCACCCAGGCGGAGGTCCGCATCCGCTCGCGGGCTTCCCAGTCGTACGTGGAGCCGGGGTCGGCGGCGGCCACCACGGCGGCGAGCTCGCTCAGGTACTCGTGCCACTCCTGCGCGGGGGTGGCGAGGTCCGGCAGGGTGAAGGTCATCTCTACGGTCATGGTGGGTCTCCTCGTCTCAGCGGACGTCTGCGTGGATGTGGGTGCCCGACGGGGCCGGTCCGTGCGGCCGGGCCACGGCCACCGCGTAGCGGTCGCCGATGTCCAGGTCCTCGACCGACCACCGGGTGGCGCGGCCCTCGTACTCGTGGTCGATCAGTACCGGCCCCGGTGTCCGCGGGTGGGTTTCCAGGCGGTTCAGTTCGGTGCCGACGAGGCCCAGGCCCACGGCCTTGAGCACCGCCTCCTTGCGGGTCCAGCAGCGCAGGAAGAGCCGGTCGCGCCGGGGGCCGGGCGCCGCGTCCAGGAGGACTTCGCGTTCGGCGGGGGTCAGGGCCATCTGGGCCAGGTGGTCGTCGGAGACGTTGCCGACGGTGCGCAGTGCCTCGATGTCGATCCCGACGGCGGTGTCCGCGCGCAGGGCGAGGACGCCGCGGGACGCGGTACGGGAGATGCTGACGGCGATGGGCAGGTCGGGCCGCTCCAGCCGGGGCGGCCCGTGGTGCGGGTCGGCGCAGCCGGGGCAGGCGGCGCGGCCGAGGGTGATCTCGTGGGCGGGGATGCCGAGGAGGGAGCCGAGGGCGCGTCGGGCCCCGGCGCGGGTGGCGGCGTAGCCCGCGGCGTCGGCCGCTTTGCGGTAGCGCCGCAGCCGGGCGCGTTCGGTGGGCCCGAGCAGGGCGAGGTCGGCGGGGCTGGTGCGTTCGGGCAGGTCCCACCACCACACGTGGGTACGGCCGAGCAGCCGTGTTGCGGCGTTCGCGAGGGCGAGTTCGGTCACGTGGGGGCTCCTTTTCAGGCCGGCAGCAGAACGGCTTGGACCAGACGGAGCAGGGCCTTGCGGTGCCGTTCGAGGTAGAAGTGGTCGCCGGGGTAGACCCGGTGGTTGAAGCCTCCGGTGGTCAGGCGGGACCACTGGAGGGCGTCCTCGACGGGGACGAGGGGGTCGGCGTCCCCGACGAGTGCGGTGATCGGAGCCCTCACCGGGTCGAGTTCGGCGAGGGTGGGCCGGTAGCGCGCGCTGAGCCGGTAGTCGGCGCGCAGCGACGGCAGGAGCAGGGCGGCGAGTTCGGGGTCGTCGAGCAGTTCGGTGTGGGGTGCTCCGAGCCGCTGGATCTCGGCGACCAGGGCCGGGTCGTCGTACGAGTCGACGTCCACGGGCTCGCTGATGTGCGGTGCCGGGGCCCCCGAGACGAAGATGCGCTCGGGGCTGCCGGCGTGTTCGCGTTCCAGCCTGCGGGCGACCTCGTAGGCGACGTCGGCTCCCAGGCTGTGTCCGAAGAAGGCGTACGGCAGGTCGAGCAGCGGGCGGAGGGCTTCGGCGATCCGGTCCGCGAGCTCGTCCATGTGCTCGACGGGTGGCTCGCGGAAGCGGTCCTGGCGGGCCGGCAGCCGGGCGGCGAGCACCTCGATCCCGCTGGGCAGCCCGTCGCTCCAGTCGCGGTAGAGGCTGGCGGCGCCGCCCGCGTGGGGGAAGCAGACCAGCCTCACCCGTGGGGCGACGGTGCGGGCCTGGCGACGGAACCAGCGCGCGGTGTCGGCTGTGAGGGTGGGGGCGGGGAGGGCCATCGGGTCTCCGGTGTGCGTCTGGTGTGCGGGCGGGCTCGGCTGCGGCCGGTCAGTCGGTCATGGCGACGAGGATCCGGCGCGGCCCGGTGAAGGGGCGGCGGCCGTGGCCGACCAGGACGTTGTCGATGAGCAGCAGGTCGCCGGTGTTCCAGTCGACGTCGACGGCGGTCTCCAGGCCCCGGTCGCGGACCTGGAGGACGTAGGAGTCGGGGATGGGGCTGCCGTCGGCGAAGGTGACGTGCTGCGGGAGTTCCTCCGGCGGCAGGAGCTGGGCGAGCGCGCCGGCGGCCTCGTCGCCGAGGGAGGCGGGGTGCCACTGGTCGGCCTGGTTGAACCAGACCTCGGCGCCGGTGACGGGGTGGCGGACGGTGGCCGGGCGGAGCAGGCTGACGCGCAGGCCGCCGTCGGCGCGCCAGTCCCAGTCGGCGCCGGTGCCGCGCAGGTACTCCTCTACGACGGCGCGGTCCTGGGTCTCGAAGGTGTCCTGCCAGCTCTTGCCGAGGCCCATGCCGTCGTGGAGGTTCTGGGTGTAGCGCACGCCGGGGGCGAAGGCCTCGCGGACCTCGGGGTCGAGGGCGGCCAGCCAGGCCTCGCCGTCGACCACGGGGGTGGCGCCGCCGGTCTCGGCGGCCTGCTGGCAGAAGAAGGCCAGGCGGGTCGGCCAGCTTTCGGCGTACGAGAGCTCGTTGTGCATGGAGATGGTGAACTGCTGGGGGTACTCGGTCGAGGTGTAGAGGTTGTCGCCGACCTTGGTGCGCGGGGAGTTGCCGTGGACGTAGGCGAGGCGGTTGCGCAGGATCAGGTCGAGGGCCTGGTCGACGGTGTCCGCGGTCAGTCCGAAGCCGCGGAAGACGAGCGCCTTGTGGGCGAGGAGCAGCCGGTCGACGTTCTCGGTGTCGGCGAGGTAGGACAGCAGGCCCTCGGGGGTGGCTTCGGTGCCGGTGTCGGCGGAGGTCACTTCCAGGAGGGGGGTGTGGTCCGTGTCGGCGGCGGGGGAGATCGCGGTGGTCACGTCGGTCACTTCTTTCACTTCTGGGTGGAAAGGGGCTGGGTCTGGGTCTCGGGGTCGTGCTCGTGGCCGGTGGCCGGGCCGGCCGTGGCCTCGACGGCGGGCGCCCGGGGGGCGTCGACCTCGGGGCCGCCGGGCGGGGGCGGGAAGCCGGGGATCTCGGCGTTCGGCAGCAGCAGGGACAGCAGGGCGAGGAGGCCGAGGCCCGCGCCCACGCCGAAGATGGTGTGGGTGCTGCCGAAGTGGTCGAGGGCGAAGCCGCCGGCGACCATGCCGAAGGAGGAGGCGCCGGTGGCGATCAGGCCCATCGCGGCGCCGACCCGGCCCTGGAGCCGGTCGGGGGTGACGGTGACCTGGTAGATCCCGCCGGCGACGTTGGTGATGCTGCCGATCATGGCGGCGGCCAGGAAGATCAGGCCGAGCAGGAGCGGGTTGCTGGTGAGGCCGACGAGCGGGACGATCAGGGCCCAGCCGACGGTGCCGCCGATGAGCAGTCCGCGCAGGCTGACGCGGCGGATCCACCAGGAGCCGGTCAGGGCGCCGAACATGCCCCCGAGGCCGCTGACCGCGGTGACCACGCCGACGACGCCGGCGGAGCCCCCGCCCTCCTTGATGATGACGATCAGGGCGAGCGAGACCACCTGGAAGAGCAGGTTGGTGCCGCTGATCAGCAGCATGCCGTTGCGCAGGAAGCGCTGCCGCCAGGTCCAGGCCAGGCCTTCCTTCACCTCCTCGGTGATGTTGCCGGGCTGCTCGGTGCGCTCCTCCTGGAACTTCTTGCGGATGAGGAGCAGCGAGCACAGGGACACCGCGTGCGCGACGGTGGCGAAGAGGAAGGGCGCGGAGCGGCTGACGGCGTACAGGACGCTGCCGCCGGGCTGGCCGAGGAATCCGGCGGCCTGGGTGCGGGCCTCGTTGCCGGACATGGCCTGCGGGAGCTGCCCGGCCGGTACGACGTGGCGTACGGCGGCCCGTTCGGCGAGCCGGTAGAAGATCGCCAGGCTGCCCTGGACGAACGCGGCGGCCATCAGCAGCCAGATCCACAGGTGTCCGGTGAGGACGGCGGCGGCCACGGCGGCGGTGGCCGCCAGGCAGCCGAGGTCGCACAGGATCATCAGCCGGCGCCGGTCGAAGCGGTCGACGACCGCGCCGGCGTGCAGCTGGACCAGGAGGTTGGGCAGCAGGGCGGCGAAGCCGACCAGGCCGGCCGAACTGGCCGATCCGGTGGTCCAGATGACGAGCAGCGGGTAGGCGATTCCGCTGACGCGGGCGCCGAGGGCGGTGGCGCCGGCGCTGACCCACAGCAGGATGAAGTCGCGGTTGCGGCGCAGGGACACGGGGCGGGCCTGCTCGGGCTCGCCGGGTCTCACGGTGGCGGGGGCGGTGGTCATGACCGCACCGCCCCACCGGTCGCGTCGGCGACGGCGCCGTGGCGGATCCACTCGAGGACGGCCATCGCGCTGTGCATCTTGTTCTCGGCCTGGTCGAAGGCGATGCTGGCCGGTCCGTCGAGGACCTCGGCGACGACCTCCTCGCCCCGGTGGGCGGGCAGGTCGTGCATGAAGACGGCCTTCGGGGCGTGGGTCCAGAGGGCGGGGGTCACCTGGAAGGGGGCGAAGCGCTCGCGCCAGTCGGCATCGGGTTTGGTGGTGCCGGTGGTCTGCCAGCGGGTGGTGTACACCACGTCGACGTCCACGGGCAGGCCGTCCATGTGGTGGGCCTCGTTGACGGTGGAGCCGTGGCGGGCCGCCTGGGCCTTGGCCCGTTCGAGGATCCGCGGGTCGACTCCGTAGCCGGCCGGGGTGCGCAGTTCGAGCGCGGTGCCGGGGAAGCGGCTGAGGGCCAGGGCCAGGGCGGCGGCGGAGTTGTTGCCCTCGCCGACGTACAGGACGCCGAGGCCTTCGACGCGGCCGAAGGTCAGCTGGAGGGTGGTCAGGTCGGTGAGCCCCTGCGTGGGGTGCTCGGCGGCGCTCATCGCGTTGACGACGGGCAGCCGGCCGCCGCCGGTCAGGCCGAGGAGCTCCTCGTCGGTGCCGGCCGTGCGGGCGACGAGCACGTCGAGCATGCGGGCCATGACCCGGCCGGTGTCCTCGACGGTCTCGCCGGTGTTGACCTGGAGGTCGTCGGGTCCGTACGTGACGATCTGCGCGCCGAGCCGCAGGGCTCCGGCGGAGAAGGCGCTGCGGGTGCGGGTGGAGGTCTTCTTGAAGTAGATGCCGGCCACCCAGCCGGCGAGGGGGCGCTCGGTGGCCGCGCGTCCGGCGGCGAAGTGCGCGCCGCGGGTGACGATGGAGCGCAGGTCCTCGTCGGTGAGGTCGTCGATGGAGAGCAGCCGGCGGGTGGCTGTGGGTGCGGTGGTCATGGGATGCCGTCCTTCGCTTCGGGAGGCGGGTCGGGAGGGGGCGGTGGGGTCGGGCGGCCCCGGTGGGGGGCCGGCCCCGGTGGGGGGCCGGCCCGGACCGGTCAGTCCTGCGCGTCGGGGTTGACCCGGCCCACCTCCCACAGGCGGGCCAGCTCGCCCTGGGCGGCCCATCGGTCCTGTTCGCGTACGGCTGCCATCAGCCACTTGAGGACCGGCCGGGCGTGCTCGGCGTTGGCGAGCATCACCAGGCCCGTGCCGGACTCGATCTGGCTGAGCGCCATGGCGCGGTAGCCGGCGGTCTGGCCGGTGTGGCCGTAGTCGACGCCGCCGCCCGAGCGGTCCACGAAGACGCCCATGCCGTAGAAGTGGCAGGGTTCGACGATGGTGAGCATCCGCTCGGTCAGCTCGCGGGTGAGGATCCGGGACGGCAGCCCCCGGTGGGCGCGGCGGATCTCGGTGGTCACCCGGGCCAGTTCGGCGGCGGTGGTCCACAGCCCGGCCGCGGCGGTCTCCGGGTGGGCCTGCCAGCCGCCGGGGTGGGCGACCCCGGGTGCGTCGTGGCCGTGGGCGACCGGCCGGCCGAGGACGGTCGGGTCGGCGTTGACGAAGTGGCTGGCCGTCATCCCCAGCGGGTCCAGGACCAGCTCCCGCATCAGCTCGGGGAAGGGCTTGCCGGTGACGTCCTCCATCAGCTGCGCGAGCACGGTGTAGCTGATGTTGTTCTTCAGGAACACCTGGCCGGGGATGCCGTCCAGGGTGCCGGCCGGGGTCTTGGCCGGGGCCCGGCCGAGCAGGACGTCGAGGCCGGTGGGCAGCTCTTCGTCGGGGGTGTAGTAGTGGTCGTCCGGGTTGTCGGTGATGTTGTTGACGGCTCCGGTGAAGCGCAGCAGCCGTTCGGCGGTGACCGGGTCGGCGGGGTCGGTGCCGGGGACCTGCCAGGAGGTCAGGTAGCGGTTGACGTCCTCGTCGAGGTCGATGACCCCGTCCTTGGCGAGCCTCATGACGCCCAGGGCGGTGACGTGCTTGCTGACCGAGCCGGCCGGGAAGAGCGTGTCGGGGGTGACCCGCTCGGTCCCGCCGTGGCGGGTCAGGCCGTACGCCCTGACCTCGGCGACCTCTCCGTCGCGGATGACGGCGACGGAGACGCCGGGCACCTGGTGCTCGGCCATCACCGCTTCCGGCGAGGGGAGTTCGGCGGGCTTCTCGGACACCACCCGCAGTCCGAGGGTGTCCTGGTGTGCCATGACCAGGCGCAGCGCCTCGGCCAGGGCGTCCGCGTCGGCCGCCGGGGCGGCGGGGGCCGGGTCGACGGCGGCCGCCAGCTCGGCGAGGGTCTCGTTCTCGTACAGGGTGCTGAGCGAGAAGACGAGTCCGGCCCTGCGGGCCGCCGAGATCACCGGCAGGACGAGGATCGAGTCGCCGCCGAGCGCGAAGAAGCTGTCGTCGAGGCCGACCCGCTCCACGCCGAGGA
Organism: Streptomyces sp. NBC_00091; assembly: GCF_026343185.1. GTDB lineage: Bacteria > Actinomycetota > Actinomycetes > Streptomycetales > Streptomycetaceae > Streptomyces. Next base: position 537,774 of record NZ_JAPEMA010000001.1, read on the forward strand.
CCTCGGACCAGACGCCGGCGAGCAGCTTCTGGACCTCGCTGACCGGCTCCCGGTAGGGCACGCCGGAGGTGAGCTGGGACTGGTCGGGTGCGGGCAGTGCCTTGCGGTCGACCTTGCCGGAGACCGCGAGCGGCAGCTCGTCGAGGGTGACGAAGACCGGCGGGACCATGTAGGCGGGCAGCCGGGTCCGCAGGTGGGCGGCGAGGTCGGCGGGGGTGGGCGCGGCGGCCGCGTCCTGCGCGACGACGTAGCCGACGAGCCGGCGCTCCCCCGGGCCGTCCTGGCGGGCCAGGACCACGGCGTCCTTGACGCCGGGGGCGAGCAGCAGCACGGCCTCGATCTCGCCGAGTTCGACGCGGTAGCCGCGGATCTTGACCTGGTCGTCGCGGCGGCCCAGGAAGTCCAGGGTGCCGTCGGAGCGGAACCTGGCCAGGTCCCCGGTGCGGTAGAGGCGCCGGCCCGGCTCGTCGGTGAAGGGGTGCGGCACGAACTTCTCCGCGGTCAGCGCGGGCCGCCCGTGGTAGCCGCGGGCCACTCCGTCCCCGCCGAGGTGGAGCTCGCCGACCGTCCCGACCGGGACCGGCTGTCCTTCCGCGTCCAGCACGTACACCTGGGTGTTGGTGATGGGGCGGCCGATCGGCACCGGCCGGCCGGAGTCGGTCTCCTCGGCCGTGGCGTCGTGGACGACGCAGCCGACCACGGTCTCCGTCGGCCCGTACTCGTTGATGATCCGGGCGTTCGGGGCGACCCGCCGCCAGGCGGCGACCGCCTCGGCCTTCATCTCCTCGCCGCCGACCACGAAGGTGCGCACGGAGTCGATGCCGCCGGCTTCGCCGACCTCGGTGGTGACCAGGTCGAGGTGGGCCGGGGTGATCTTCACGATGCTGAAGTCGCCGTCGCCGCGCAGCAGTTCGGGCAGGGCCTCCTGGCCCCGGTCACCCGGTACGACGACCACGTCGCGGCCCGAGAGCAGCGGGAGCAGGAAGCTGGGAACGGCCAGGTCGAAGGCGATCGAGCCGAACATCGGGGCGCCGTGCGCACCGTCCATGCCGTAGTGGCCGAGCGCCCAGTCCAGGTAGTTGGCCAGACCGTGGTGGGTGACCAGGACGCCCTTGGGGCGGCCGGTGGAGCCCGAGGTGTAGATGGTGTAGGCGAGGTCGTCGCCGTCCACGGTCACGAGCGGGTCGTGCCCGGGGCGGGCCGCGATCGCCGCCGCGTCCCGGTCGGTGCAGACCGTACGGGCCCGCGTGGCGGGCGCGCCGGCCAGGTGGTGTTCCTGGGTGATCAGGACGCTCGCCGCGCTGTCGGCGAGCTGGTGGGCCATCCGGTCGGCGGGGGCCTCCGGGTCGAGCGGCAGGTAGGCGGCGCCCGCCTTGAGCACGCCGAGGACCGCCACGAGCTGGTCGGTGCCCCGGTCGGCGAGGACTCCGACGAAGTCGCCGCGCCGCACTCCCGAGTCGATCAGGTGGTGGGCCATCCGGTTGGCGGCGGTGTCCAGGGCGCCGTACGTGGTGCGCTGGTCCCCGACGGTCACCGCGACGGCCTCGGGGGTGGCCGCGGCGCGCTCGGCGATGCGGTGGTGCACGGGGCGGCTGTCGAAGGCGCTGCCGGTGGTGCCGGCCCACTCCCCCAGCAGCCGCTCCCGCTCACCGGCCGGCAGCAGGACCGTCCTGGCGTCGCCGTCGAGGTCGTCGACGATCGCGTCCAGGGCCGCCCGGTACATGGCGCCGAGGCGGTCGGCCTCGGCCCGGGTCATGATCCGGGAGTTGGTCAGCAGCCCGAGTTCGCCCGCCATGGTGGTGACCGCGAGGTCGAACTCGGTGCCTCCCTCGCGGACGCTGCTGCTCATGTCCATGAGGTCGGTGTCGATCTGCCGGAAGTCCAGGTAGTTGAAGAAGACGTCGATGATGCGGCGGCTGCCGGCCTCGCGCTGTACCTCCGGGAGCGGGAAGCGGCGGTTGGGCCACAGTTGCGTCTCGGTGGCGAAGACCCCCTGGATCAGCTCCCGCCAGGTGCGGGCGCCGCGCCGGAAGGGGATCGGCAGGGTGGTGAGGTACATCCCGACGACCTTCTCGGCGCCGGGCGCCTCGGGCCGGGCGTCGCACACCAGGCCGCTGTAGAAGGCGTCCTCCTCGGTGAGCTGGCCGAGCACCTTCAGGTGCGCGGCGAGCAGCACGCTCTTGACGGGCACGTCGGCGTCCTTGGCCGCCGCGCGGATCCGGTCCTGGATGTCGCGCAGGGACACCTCGACCGAGTACGTACGCGCCTCCTCGCCGTCGGCGGGCTCCTCGCCCCAGGCGGCGGGCAGCGTGAACCGGGCGTGGTCCTCCACGACCCCGCGCCAGTAGGCGCGCTCCTGCGGGGAGGCCAGCGACTCCAGTTCGCCGGCGATGAAGTCGGCGTACCGCAGGAGCGGCCGCTCGGGGTCCACGGGCCGGCCGCCGGCGCGGAGCTCGCCGTAGGCGGTCAGCACCTCCATCCAGATGTTGTAGTGGCTCCAGCCCTCGATGATCGTGTGGTTGAGGCTGACGAACAGCCGCCAGCCGGAGTCGCTGACCGCCGCCGCCAGGCGCAGCAGCGTCGGCCGGCTCACGTCGAAGGAGTTCTCCTGCTCCTCGATGCTGATCTCGGCGACCCGCAGCGCCACCTGGTCGGGGGTGAGCCCGGTCAGGTCGTGGAAGGCCACCGGCATCTCGGCGGTCTCGTACACGAGCTGCATCGGCACGGAGAAGGTCTCCAGGTCGACGCCGGTGCGCAGGGCCTCGTGCCGGGCGGTGACCAGCTGGGCCGCCGTGTGGAGGGCCTGGCGGTCGAAGGGGTGGCCGTCCTTGATGTCGAAGGAGGTGGTGTGGTGGTAGGTGCCCGTGCCACTGGAGCCGAGCTGTTCGACCAGCATGCCGGTCTGCAGCTGGGCGAGCGGGTAGGCGTCCGACACGCCGGCCGGGAGCAGGGCCCGGTCCTCGTCGCCGATCAGCTCGAACGGGGCGACGTAGTGCAGTTCGGCGCTCTCCCGTCCGGCGGTGGCCTCGGCCAGCTTCGCGACGGTGCGGTGCTCGAAGACGTCGCTGACGGTGGCCTCGAAGCCCGCCGCCTTCAGCGCGCCGACGAGGGTGACGGCGCGGATCGAGTCGCCGCCCAGGTCGAAGAAGCCGTCCTCGACGCCGATCCGGTCGAGGCCGAGCACCTCGCCCCACACCTCGGCCATCCGGGCCTCGGTCGCGTTGCGCGGGGCCACGCTCTCGCCGCCCGCGGCCAGCGCGTCCGCGTCGGGGACGGGCAGGGAGCGGGTGTCGAGCTTGCCGTGGGCGGTGAGCGGCAGCCGGTCCAGGGCGACGAAGGCGGCCGGGACCATGTACTCGGGCAGCAGCGGCAACAGGTGCTCGCGCAGCTCGGCCGGTGAGGTGGCCGTGTCGGCGGCGGTGACCGTGTAGGCGACGAGGCGCTTGTCGCCCGGGGTGTCCTCGCGGAGCACCACGACGGCCTCGGTGACGTCCGCGTGGGTGCGCAGGGCCGACTCGACCTCGCCGAGCTCGATGCGGAAGCCGCGCAGCTTGACCTGGTGGTCGGCGCGTCCCACGAAGTCGAGCGTGCCGTCCGGCAGCCAGCGCACGATGTCGCCGGTGCGGTACATCCGCTCGCCCGGCGCCCCGAAGGGGTTCGGTACGAAGCGCTCGGCGGTCAGGCCGGCCCGGCCGTGGTAGCCGCGGGCCAGACCGGCGCCGCCGACGCACAGCTCTCCGGGGACGCCGCGGGGGACGAGCCGGAACTCACTGTCGACGACGTACGCGGTGGAGTTGTGGACGGGGACGCCGATCGGGACGGAGTGCGCGGCCCCGTCGACGGAGGTGATCACCTGGACGGTGGAGAAGGTGGTGTTCTCCGTCGGGCCGTACATGTTGACGAGGCGTTCGGGGCCGCCTGCGGCCAGCAGGGTCCGCACGGTGGCGGCGTCGGCCGCCTCTCCGCCGAAGCCCACGGTCCGCAGGGCGCCGAGGGCGGCGGGCACGGTCCGCGCCACGTGGTTGAAGAGGGAGGTGGTCAGGAACAGGGTGGTGACGCCGCGGCCGGCGACGGTCTCGGCCAGCGCGTGCGGGTCCAGGACGGTGTCGCGGTCGATGATCTCCAGGCGGGCGCCGGTCAGCAGGGCGCTCCAGATCTCGGCCGTGGCGGCGTCGAAGGAGACGCTGGAGGCGTGGGACACCACGTCGTCCGGGCCGACGGCGAGGGAGGCGTCCTGGGTGACGGTACGGACGACACCGCGATGGGTGATCATCGTGGCCTTGGGCGTGCCCGTCGAGCCGGAGGTGTACATCACGTACGCCAACTGGTCCTGGTGGACGGCGGGGAGCTCCACCCGGGCCGGTCGTCCGCCGGCCCCGTCCGGGCCCACCGTGACGACGGGTCCGCTCCAGCCGGCGGGGGGCTCCGTGCGACCGTCGGTGACGAGGACCGCGGCTCCCGAGTCCGCCAGCATGAACTCCTTGCGGTCGGCCGGGTAGGCCGGGTCCACCGGAAGGTAGGCGGCGCCCGCCTTGAGGACGGCGAGCAGGGTGAGCGGGAGCAGCTCCGAGCGGTCCATGCTGACCGCGACGGCCGTCTCCCGTCCGGCGCCGGCGGCGGTCAGGGCGGCCGCCAGCCGGTCGGTGCGCCGGTCGAGTTCGGTGTAGGTGAGCCGGGTGTCCCCGTACGAGACGGCCACCTTCTCCGGGTGCTGCGCCACCTGGGCGGCGAACAGGCCGGTGATGGTCCCGTCGATCGGGGTGGCGCGGGCGGTGCCCCAGCCGAGCAGCAGCTCCTCCTCGCCGGACACCAGCGGGGCGAGGGCGTCGCCCTCGGCGTCGGCGGCCATCGCCAGGACGACCTCGCGGTACATCGCGGCGATCCGCCCGGCCTCGGCCCGCGAGAGGACCCCGGTGTGGGTGGCCAGGCCGAACCGGCCTCCGGTGGTGGTGACGATCAGGGCGAACTCGGTGGCGGCGGCGCCGTCGCTGGCGCCGGCGTCGATCTCGCCGCTGTCGATGCGCTGGTAGTCCTGGTAGTTGAAGGTGACGTCGATCAGGCGGTGGCCGCCAGCCTCGCGCTGGATGACGGGCAGCGGGTAGCGGCGGTGGGACCAGTCGGCGGCCTCCCGCCCGTAGACCTGCGCCACCAGTTCGCGCCAGGTGCCCGCCCCGCGTTCGAAGGCGAAGGGGACGGTGTTGAGGTGCATGCCGAGCACGCGCTCGGCGCCCACGGCCTCGGGCCGGGCGTCGGTGGCGAGACCGGTGCTGAACCGCTCCTGGCCGGTGAGCCGGGAGAGGACCGAGAGGTGCACGGCGTGCAGGACGGCCTTCATCGAGGCGCGGGCCGCGTGGGCCAGCTCCCGCAGGGCGGGCTCGACGTCGGCGAACGGCGCCCGGACCGTGAAGGGCTCGGGATCGCCCTGGGTGTCCCCCCAGCCGGCGGGCAGCTCGAAGGGCTCGTAGTCCGCGGTGACCGCGCGCCAGTGCGCGCGGTCCTCGTCCGAGGCCAGCGATTCCAGCTCGCCCGCCACGAAGTCGGCGTAGCGGACCCCGTGTCCGGGCCGCTCCCCCGGCTCGCCCGTGTCGCGTACCGACCGGTAGAGCTCGAGGAGTTCCGCCACCATCGTGTGGTGGCTCCAGCCCTCGGTGATGGCGTGGCTCTGGGTGAGCCCCAGCCACCAGGCGCCCTCACCCTCCAGGAGGGCGGTGACCCGCATCAGCGAGCGCGCTCCGGCGGCGAAGGGGGTGACCCGTTCCGCGGCGACGAACGCGGCGACCGCGTCGGCCCTGGCCTGCTCGTCGAGCCCGCGCAGGTCGCGCTCGGCGAGCTGCTGCCCGGCGTCCTCGTGGACCAGCTGGAGCGGTACGGAGTAGCCGGTCAGCTCGAAGGAGGTGCGCAGGACCTCGTGGCGGACGGTCAGCTCGGTCACGGCCCGGCGCAGCGCGTCCAGGTCGAGGGGCTGCTCGTCGCGCACCCGGAAGGCGCTGACGTTGACGTACTTCGGTGTTCCGGCGTCGGCGAGCTGCTCGACGAGGATGCCGAGCTGCCCCTGGGAGATTGGGTAGGCGTCGGTGAGGCCGGCGGGCAGGGCCGCCCGGTCGGCTTCGGGGAGCAGGGCGAAGGGGGCCACCGGCTCGAAGGCGGTGGCGTCGCCGCCCTCGGTGCCCAGCGCGGCCAGACCGGCGACGGTACGGGCGTCGAAGACGTCGCGGACGGTCAGGGCGTAGCCCGCCGCACGCAGCGCGCCCACGAGGGTGACGGCGCGGATGGAGTCGCCGCCGACCTCGAAGAAGCTGTCCTCGACGCCGGGCCGCTCCAGGCCGAGCACCTCGCCCCAGACCTCTGCGATGCGCCGCTCGTCCTCGGTACGGGGGCCGACGTGCGGCCGGCTCCCGGCCAGCGCCGCCCAGTCGGGGGCGGGCAGGGCCTTGCGGTCGACCTTGGTGTTGGAGACCAGCGGGATCTGCTCGAGCTCCGTGAAGGCGGCCGGGACCATGTAGTCCGGCAGCCGGGTACGGCAGTACTCGGCCAGCGCGGCCGGCGGGGGCAGCGCCTCGTCATCCGCGGCGACCACGTAGGCGGCGATCCTCGGGTCGCCGGGTGCGCTCGAGTCCGTGACGACGGCGGCCTGGCGGACCGCCGGGTGGGCGGTCAGCACGGCCTGGATCTCGCCGAGCTCCACGCGGTAGCCGCGGATCTTGACCTGGTCGTCCACCCGGCCGAGGAAGTCGACTCCGCCGTCGGGCATCAGCCGGCCGAGGTCGCCGGTGCGGTAGAGGCGGCTGCCGGGCTCGCCGAACGGGTCCGGCAGGAAGCGCTCCGCGGTGAGGCCGGGGCGGTTGGTGTAGCCGCGCGAGACCTGGGGGCCGCCCAGGTACAGCTCGCCGGGCACCCCGGCGGGGACCGGGTGGCCCTCCTGGTCGAGGACGAGGACGGTGGTGCCGGGCAGCGGGCGGCCGAGCGGGATGCCGGCCGGGTTCGCCAGGTCCTCCTCGGTGATCCGGTGGTGGGTCACCTGGACGGTGGCCTCCGTCGGCCCGTACAGCTCGACGAGCTGGGGCCGTTCCAGGCCGAACTGCTCGGTCCACGGCCGCAGGTCGGCGCCGGTGTGCTTCTCGCCGCCGAAGAACATGGCGCGCAGGTTCAGCCGGGAGATCCGGTCGTCGCCCTGCTGGGCGGCGGCCGCCATGCCCCGGAACGCGGAGGGGCTGTTGAGCAGGATCGTGAACCCCTCGGCGGCCGCGAGGTCGAGCAGCTCGTCGGGGTTGCGCGCGGTGTCCGGGCCGACGACGACGAGGCGGCTGCCGTGGGCCAGCGCCGACCAGATCTCGAAGACCGAGACGTCGAAGGCGTAGCTGTGGACGAGCGGCCACACCTGGTGCTCGTCGAGCGGGAACCGCTCGTGGGTGGCGCGCATCAGCCGCACCGCGTTGGCGTGGGTGACGCCGACGCCCTTCGGGGTGCCGGTGGAACCCGAGGTGTAGATCACGTAGGCGAGCTGCGCCGGGTCGGTGTCCTGCTCGGGGGCGGTGGCGGGGAGGGCGGCGAGCAGCCGCTCGTCCTCCTCGCCGTCCACCACGAGCAGGGCGCCGGTGTGGGCGGCGGCCGCCGTGGCGGCGTGCTCGGTGTCGGTGACGACGACCTTCGGGCCGAGGTCCTCGGCCATGAAGGCGAGCCGGGCGGCGGGCTGCGCCGGGTCCATCGGCAGGTACGCCGCGCCGGCCTTCAGCACACCGAGCAGGGACGGGACGAGCTGCGCTCCGCGGCCCACGCACAGGCCGACGACCGACTCGGCGCCGACGCCGAGTTCCCGCAGCCGGTGCGCGATCCGGTTGGACCGGGCGTCCAGTTCGGCGTAGCTGAGGGTGACCCCGGCGGCGGTGACCGCCCCGGCGTCGGGGCGCAGGGCCGCCTGGGCCGCGAAGAGCCCGTGCAGGGTGTCGGTGACCGCAGCGGCGGGGGCCACCGCGGGGATGACCAGGTCCCGGTCGGCCTGCGCCAGGAAGGTGACGCGGGCGTCGCCGTCCGGGTCGGCGGCCATGGCCTCCAGGACCGCCCGGTACGTCTCGGCGAGCCGGGCGGCCTCGGCGCGGCCGAGGTGGCGGGTGTCGGAGCGGAGCCCGATGTGTCCGCCGCGGGCCACGACGGCCAGCGGGAACTCGGTCGAGCCGATGCCGGTGCTGGCTTCCTCGTCGACCACCGCGGTGTCCACCTGGTGGAAGTCGAGGTAGTTGAAGACGGCGCTCAGCAGCCGGTTGCCGCCCACCGCGCGCTGGATGGCGGGCAGCGGGTGGCGCCGGTGGGGCCACAGGGCGCTCTCGCGGGCGAAGACCTGGGCGACGAGCTCGCGCCAGGTGCCGGCGGTGCGGTCGTGGGCGAAGGGCACGGTGTTCAGGTGCATGCCCGCGACCCGGTCGGCGCCGAGCAGCTCGGGCCGGGCGTCGAAGGCGAGCCCGGTGAAGAAGGAGCCCTCCTCGGTGAGCTGGCTCAGCACCTTGAGGTGGGCGGCCAGGATCACGCTCTTGTACGAGGCCCCGGCGGCCGTCGCCAGCTCGCGCAGCTTCGGCGCGAGGTCGTGGACGGGCACGTGGACCTGGTACGGCTCGTACGTCTGCGCTTCGGCCCCGAGCGGGTCGCCCCAGGCCGCCGGCAGTTCGAACCCGGCGTGGTCGGTGACGGTGGCGAGCCAGTACGCCTGGTCGTCCTCGTCCTCCAGCGAGGCGAGCTCGCCGGCGATGAAGTCGGCGTACCGGCCGGGCGTGGGCTCGGCCTCCTCGAAGGAGCCGGTGTCCACCAGCTGCCCGTAGAGGGAGACCAGTTCGTCCATGACGGAGTGGTAGCTCCAGCCCTCCAGGATCGGGTGGGCGTGGGTGAGCACCAGCCACCAGGACTCCTCGTCCTGGAGCACCGCGCGGGCCCGCAGCAGCGGGGGCCGCTCCAGGTCGAAGGGGGTGGCGCTCTCCTCCTCGTTCACCGCGCGCAGCGCGGCCGTGAACTCCTGCCCGGCCAGGGCGGTCAGGTCGGTGACGGTGACCGGGTTGGCGACCTGGGAGCGGACGACCTGGAGGGGGACGGAGTACCCGGTCAGGTCGAAGCCGGTGCGGAGCACCTCGTGGCGGGCGGTGAGCTCGTCGGTGGCCCGCTGGAGGGCGGTGGCGTCGAAGGGGCGGTCGTCGCGGATCCGGAAGGCGTCGACGTTGTGGTAGGCCGCGCTCTCCTCACCGAGGGCCATCTCGACGAGCATGCCGAGCTGGACCTGTGAGACCGGGTAGGCGTCCGCGGTGCCGGCCGGCAGGAGGGCCTGGTCCCCGGCGCCGATCAGGGCGAAGGGCTGCACGTAGCTGAAGGCCTCGACGGGGGCGTCCTGGCCGGATACGTGCCGGGCCAGTTCGGCGACGGTGCGGTGCTCGAAGACGTCCTGGACGGCCACCTGGAATCCGGCCGAGCGGATGGCTCCGACGAGGACGATGGCGCGGATGGAGTCGCCGCCGAGGTCGAAGAAGCTGTCCTCGACGCTGACCCGCTCCAGCCCGAGCGAGGCCGCCCAGGCTTCGGCGATCCGCTCCTCCACCTCCGTGCGCGGGGCGACGTACTCGGCCTGCGCGGAGACCTCGGGGGCGGGCAGTGAAGCGCGGTCGAGCTTGCCGGCGGTGTTGAGGGGCCAGGCCTCCAGCTCCACGAAGGCACCCGGGACCATGTAGTCGGGCAGGGCCTCGCGCAGGAAGGACCGTACGTCGCCCTGGTCGACCGCCTCGACCCCGGTGGCGGGGATGAGGTAGGCGACGAGCCAGGTGTCCCCGGACTCCTCGGTCCGGGCGATCACAGCAGCGTCCTTGACCTGCGGGTGGGCCAGCAGACGCGACTCGATCTCACCCAGCTCGATCCGGTAGCCACGGATCTTCACCTGGTGGTCCGTACGGCCCAGGAACTCGATCTCCCCGTCCACGAGGCGGCGGGCGAGGTCACCGGTCCGGTAGAGACGGGTGCCGGGGGCACCGAACGGATCGGGAACGAACCGCTCGGAGGTCAGGTCGGGGCGGGCCAGGTAGCCCTGGGCGACACCGTAACCGGCGATGCACAGTTCACCCACCACACCGACGGGGACCGGCTGCATGAAGGAATCCACGATGTACAGCTGGGTGTTGTCGATCGGCGCACCGATCGAGATCGCGGCCGGCTCGGCCGGGACCTCCCAGGTCGCCGACCAGATCGTCGTCTCCGTCGGGCCGTAGACATTCACCAGACGCGAGACGCGGCCCCGCAGTTCGCGGGCGAGTTCGACGGGCAGCGCCTCGCCACCCACCAGGGCGGTGACGGACGGGGTCGCGAACCCGGCCTCCAGGAGCAGCTTCCAGCCGGAGGGGGTCGCCTGGACGTGGGTGACCTGCTCGGAGGCGATCAGCCCGGCCAGGTCCTGGCCGTACTCGGCCACGACGACACGGTGGCCGCCGATGAGCGGGAGGTAGAGCTCGAGCCCGGAGATGTCGAAGGACACCGAGGTCGACGCCAGCCAGGACTCCACACCCTCGGCCTCACCCAGCACCCGGCGGATGCCGACGAGGAGGTTCCCGAGGGCGCCGTGCGTGACGGCCACGCCCTTCGGCCGGCCCGTCGAACCCGAGGTGTACAGCACGTACGCCACCGACGCCGGATCCGTGACCCGTACGACCGGCGCCGCCGAAGCCGCCCCGATCCGCTCGGCATCCGCGTCCACGAGGACCCGTACGCCGGAGTGGATCCCGGCCGCGGTCCCGGAGAGGGAGCTCTGGGTCACCAGCACGCGGGGAGCCGCGTCCTCGACGATCCCCGCCAGACGGGCGGCCGGGTGACCGGCGTCCATCGGCAGGTACGCCGCACCCGTCTTCTGGACGGCGAGGAGAGCGACCAACAGCTCCACCCCACGCTCCAGCAGCACGCCCACCACATCACCCGGAGCCACACCCAGCGAACCCAGATGCGCCGCCAGCTTCGAAGAACGCTCATCCAGCTCCGCATACGACAGCGACACCCCACCCGAGGTCACCGCCACCGCACCCGCAGCCTCCGCCACCCGGGCCGCGAACAACTCCGGCACACAACCCGCCGGCTCGTCCGTGGCCGTGTCGTTCCAGCGGGAGACGACCAGCACGTCCTCGTCGCCGGGCAGCCGGGTGGCGAGGGCGTCGCCGTCCGGGTCGGCGGCCATGGCCTCCAGGACCGCCCGGTACATCCCGGCGATCCGCTCCGCGTTCGGCCGCGCCAGTTCCTTCGCGTCGGCGGTCAGCATGAGGTGGCCGCCGAGGGTGGTGACGGCGAGCGGGAACTGCGAGGTGATGTCGCCCTGTTCGGCCGCGCCGTCCACGTCGATGAGGCCGGTGTCGACCTGGTGGTAGTTCTGGTACGTGAAGAGCACCTCGACCACGGACTGGCCGGTGTCGGCCAGCCGCTGGATGGACGGCAGCGGGTAGCGGCGGTGCTCCCACAGGTCCATCTCCTGCTCGAAGACCTGGCGTACCAGGGTCTTCCAGGTGGCCGCGCCCCGGTCGTGGGCGAAGGGCACCGTGTTGAGGTGCATGCCCAGCACCTTCTCGGCGCCGAGGAGTTCGGGCCTGGCGTCGAAGACGAGGCCGGCGGTGAAGGCGTCCTCTTCGGTGAGCTGGCTCATCACCTTCAGGTGGGCGGCGAGCAGCACGCTTTTATTCGACACGCGAGCACGCTCGGCGAGCGTGCGCAGACCGCTCTCCAGGTCGCCGTACGAGACGGGCAGCCGGTACGAGGCGGCCTCGGCGGAGCTGTCGCCCCAGCCGGCGGGGAGCGTCACGGCCGGGTGGCTGTGCACGGTCTCGGCCCAGTACGCGCGGTCGGCCTCGTCGGCGAGGGATTCGAGCTCGCCCGCGATGAAGTCGGCGTAGCGCACGGCGACGCTCTCGCGGCCGGCGTCGGGGTCCTGCCCGTCGCGCACGGCGCGGTACACGTCCAGGACCTCCATCAGGAGGGAGTGGTGGCTCCACCCCTCCAGGACGAGGTGACTGTGGGTGAGCGCGAGCGACCAGGCGTCCTCGCTCTCGACCAGACCGGCGACCCGCAACAGCGGGGCCGTGGCGAGGTCGAACCTCTGCGCCTCCTCGCCCTTGATGAAGGCGCGGACCGCATCGGTCGTGGCCTGTTCGTCGAGGGCGGTGAAGTCCCGGACCGTGAAGGGGATCCCGGCCTCGGAGTGCACCAGCTGCATGGGCACGGAGTACGTGGTCAGGTCGATGGACGTACGGAGGATCTCGTGCCGCGCCACGACGGTACGGGCCGCGGTCTCCAGCGCCTCGCGGGAGAAGGCGTGGCCGTCACGGATCCGGAAGGAGGTCACGCGGTGGTAGTCGTCACCGGCGCCCTCCAGCAGGACCTCGACCGCCATGCCCGTCTGGACCTGCGAGAGGGGGTAGGCGTCCGCCAGTCCCGCCGGTATTCGATCGCGGTCCTCAGCCGGTACGAGGGCGAAAGGGGCGGTACCCGCCTCCCCCCGGCCGTCGGCGGCCGCAGCGGCCACCACCGGCTCCGGAGCGGTCTGCTTCTGCTGGAGCAGGGCCAGCAGGTCCGCCACCGAGGTGTCCCCGGAGAGACCGCCGGACTCGAGGTCGATCCCGGCCGCGCGGAGCGCACCGGCCAGAGCCTCCGCCGCATCGGCGGGGGCCGTACGGATGTCGTTGTCCGACGGTGACACGCGGTCCTCCTGAGGTGCTTGTGACGCGAGGTGAACGGCCAGCTCGGCGACGGTCTGGTACGTGAAGATCGTGCGGACGGTCAGCGTGTAGCCGATCGCCTTGAGCGCTCCGACCAGCGACACCGCACGGATGGAGTCGCCGCCGAGGTCGAAGAAGCTGTCCTCGACGCTCACGCGCTCGAGCCCGAGAGCCGTTTCCCAGGCACTGGCGATCCTCGCCTCGTCGTCTGTGCGCGGGGCTATATATGCCGTTACGTCACTTCGGTCGGGGGCGGGCAGGGAAGCGCGGTCGAGCTTGCCGGCGGTGTTGAGGGGCCAGGCCTCCAGCTCCACGAAGGCGCCGGGGACCATGTAGTCGGGCAGGGTCTCGCGCAGGTGGGCGCGCAGCTCCGCCGCGTCCACGGCCTCGGCCCCCGGGGCGGGGATGAGGTAGGCGACGAGCCAGGTGTCCCCGGACTCCTCGGTCCGGGCGATCACCGCAGCGTCCTTGACCTGCGGGTGGGCCAGCAGACGCGACTCGATCTCACCCAGCTCGATCCGGTAGCCACGGATCTTCACCTGGTGGTCCGTACGGCCCAGGAACTCGATCTCCCCGTCCGCGAGGCGGCGGGCGAGGTCACCGGTCCGGTAGAGACGGGTGCCGGGGGCACCGAACGGGTCCGGGACGAACCGCTCCGCCGTCAGATCCGCCCTGCCGAGGTAGCCCTGCGCCACACCGTCACCGGCGATGCACAGCTCACCCACCACACCGACGGGGACCGGCTGCATGAAGGAATCCACGATGTACAGCTGGGTGTTGTCGATCGGCGCACCGATCGAGATCGCGGCCGGCTCGGCCGGGACCTCCCAGGTCGCCGACCAGATCGTCGTCTCCGTCGGGCCGTAGACGTTCACCAGACGCGAGACGCGGCCCCGCAGTTCGCGGGCGAGTTCGACGGGCAGCGCCTCGCCACCCACCAGGGCGGTGACGGACGGGGTCGCGAACCCGGCCTCCAGGAGCAGCTTCCAGCCCGAAGGCGTGGCCTGCACATGGCTGACGGACTCCGCGACGACCAGGTCGACCAGCTCCTCCTCCGCCTGGGCGATCACCACGCGGTGGCCGCCGATGAGCGGGAGGTAGAGCTCGAGCCCGGAGATGTCGAAGGACACAGAGGTCGAAGCCAGCCAGGACTCGGCCTGCCCCGCCTCACCCAGCACCCGGCGGATGCCCACCAGGAGGTTGCCGAGAGCGCCGTGCGTGACGGCCACGCCCTTCGGCCGGCCCGTCGAACCCGAGGTGTAGAGCACGTACGCCACCGACGCCGGATCCGTGACCCGTACGACCGGCGCCGCCGAAGCCACCCCGATCCGCTCGGCATCCGCGTCCACGAGGACCCGTACGCCGGAGTGGATCCCGGCCGCGGTCCCGGAGAGGGACTGCTGCGTCACCAGCACCCGCGGAGCCGCGTCCTCAACGATCCCCGCCAGACGGGCCACCGGGTGAGCCGCGTCCATCGGCAGATACGCCGCACCCGCCCTCTGAACCGCCAGCAGAGCCACCAACAGCTCCACCCCACGCTCCAGCAACACACCCACCACATCACCAGCAGCCACACCCAACGACCCCAGATGCGCCGCAAGCTTCGAAGAACGCTCATCCAGCTCCGCATACGACAGCGACACCCCACCCGAGGTCACCGCCACCGCACCCGCAGCCTCCGCCACCCGAGCCGCGAACAACTCCGGCACACAACCCGCCGGCACCCCAGCGGCAGAAACGTTCCAGCGATCCAGCACCAGCTCACGCTCACCCGCCGGCAACAACACCGCCCGGGCATCACCCCCACCGTCCGCCGCCATACCCTCCAGCACCAGCCGGTACATCGCCGCGATCCGCTCCGCGTTCGCACGGGAGACCGAGCGGCCGTCGGTGGTGAGGACGATGTAGCCACTGCGGGTGGCGACCATCAGCGGGAACTCGGTCGGCACCTCGTCGATGTCGCCGAGCTCGTCGACCTCGTCCCCGTCGACCTTGCTGAAGTCCTGGTAGTTGAAGTACACGTCCAACAGGCGCGCGCCTCCCGCGTCCCGCTGGATGGCGGGGAGCGGGTAGCGGCGGTGCGGCCACAGCTGTGTCTCCTGCTCGAAGACCTGAGCCACCAGCTCCTGCCAGCTGGCCGCCCGGCCCGCGTCGAAGGCGAACGGGACGGTGTTCAGGTGGAGGCCGTAGACGCGGTCGGCGCCCGGCAGTTCGGGCCGGGTGTCGCACACCAGGCCGGTGTGGAAGGCCGTCTCCTCGGTGAGCTGGCTCATCACCTTCAGGTGGGCGGCGAGCAGCACGCTCTTCATCGACACGCGGGCACGCCCCGCGAAGGCGCGCAGCCGCTCCTCCAGGTCGTGGACCGGGATCGGGATGCGGAATGCGGTGCCCTCGGCGACGGACTCGTCGCCCCAGCCCGACGGGACGGAGAACGACGCGTTGTCGGCGACGATCCCCTGCCAGTACGCCTGGTCGATGCCGGAGTTGACCGACTCCTGCTCGGCGGCGATGAAGTCCGCGAAGCGGCTCCCCTCGCCGGCGGCCGGCTCCGGCCGCCGGCCGTCCCGGAACGCCCGGTACAGATCGAGGAGTTCGGTGAGGAGCGAGTGGTAGCTCCAGCCCTCCAGGATCGGGTGGGCGTGGGTGAAGACCAGCTGCCAGTCCTCGCCCTCGCGGACCAGGGCGTTGACCCGGATCAGCGGCGGGACGGCCGTGTTGAAGGGGGTGGCGCGCTGCTCGTTCTCGCAGGCAGCGGCGGCCTCCTTCTGCGCCTCCTCGCCGAGGCCGGTGAGGTCGACCACGCCCGCGGTCGCCGGCGCGCTGCCGTGGACGACCTGGAGGGGGACGGAGTACCCGGTCAGGTCGAAGCCGGTGCGGAGCACCTCGTGGCGGGCGACGAGTTCGTCGGTGGCCCGCTGGAGGGCGGTGGCGTCGAAGGGGCGGTCGTCGCGGATCCGGAAGGCGTCGACGTTGTGGTACGCCGCACGCTCCTCACCGAGGGCCATCTCCACGAGCATGCCCAGCTGGACCTGTGAGACCGGGTAGGCGTCGACGGCGCTTCCGGGCAGCATCTCGCGGTCGAGCTCACCGATCAGCGCGAAGGGCCGGACGAGTTCGACGGCCTCGACGGGGGCGTCCTGGCCGGATACGTGCCGGGCCAGTTCGGCGACGGTGCGGTGCTCGAAGACGTCCTGGACGGCCACCTGGAATCCGGCCGAGCGGATGGCTCCGACGAGGACGATGGCGCGGATGGAGTCGCCGCCGAGGTCGAAGAAGCTGTCCTCGACGCTGACCCGCTCCAGCCCGAGGGCCGTGGCCCAGGCCTCGGCGATCCGCTCCTCCACCTCCGTGCGCGGGGCGACGTACTCGGCCTGCGCAGAGGCCTCGGGGGCGGGCAGTGAAGCGCGGTCGAGCTTGCCGGCGGTGTTGAGGGGCCAGGCCTCCAGCTCCACGAAGGCACCGGGGACCATGTAGTCCGGCAGGGCCTCGCGCAGGAAGGACCGTACGTCGCCCTGATCGACCGCTTCGACCCCGGTGGCGGGGATGAGGTAGGCGACCAGCCAGGTGTCCCCCGACTCTTCGGTCCGGGCGATCACCGCGGCGTCCTTGACCCGCGGGTGGGCCAGCAGACGCGACTCGATCTCACCCAGCTCGATCCGGTATCCACGGATCTTCACCTGGTGGTCCGTACGGCCCAGGAACTCGATCTCCCCGTCCGCCAGACGACGTACCAGGTCACCCGTCTTGTACAGACGCGTTCCCGCCGCACCGAACGGGTCCGGGACGAACCGCTCCGCCGTCAGATCCGCCCTGCCGAGGTAACCCTGCGCCACACCGTCACCGGCAATGCACAGCTCGCCCACCACACCGACCGGAACCGGCTCCATGAACGAATCCACGATGTACAGCTGGGTGTTGTCGATCGGCGCACCGATCGAGATCGCCGCCGGCTCCGCCGGGACCTCCCAGGTCGCCGACCAGATCGTCGTCTCCGTCGGACCGTAGACGTTCACCAGACGGGAAACCCTGCCCCGCAGCTCACGCGCCAGCGCCACCGGCAGCGCCTCGCCACCCACCAGAGCCGTCACCGACGCGCCCTCGAACCCGGCCTCCAGCAGCAGCTTCCAGCCGGAGGGGGTCGCCTGGACGTGGGTGAGGTGCTCGGTCTCCACGAGCTCCACGAGGTCCTGCCCGTAGGCCGCGATCACCACGCGGTGGCCGCCGATGAGCGGGAGGTAGAGCTCCAGCCCCGAGATGTCGAAGGACACCGAGGTCGACGCCAGCCAGGACTCCACACCTTCGGCGTCGCCCAGCACCCGGCGGATACCCACCAGGAGGTTGCCGAGAGCGCCGTGCGTGACGGCCACGCCCTTCGGCCGGCCCGTCGAACCCGAGGTGTACAGCACGTACGCCACCGACGCCGGATCGACCGGAGCCCACTGCCCCGGAACCGTGGCGGTGGCGATGACCTCCGCGTCCACGTCCACGAGGACCCGTACGCCGGAGTGGATCCCGGCCGCGGTCCCGGAGAGGGAGCTCTGGGTCACCAGCACCCGCGGAGCCGCGTCCTCAACGATCCCCGCCAGACGGGCCACCGGGTGACCGGCATCCATCGGCAGATACGCCGCACCCGCCCTCTGAACCGCCAGCAGAGCCACCAACAGCTCCACCCCACGCTCCAGCAGCACGCCCACCACATCACCCGGAGCCACACCCAACGAACCCAGATGCGACGCCAGCCGCGAAGAACGCTCATCCAGCTCCGCATACGACAGCGACACCCCACCCGAGGTCACCGCCACCGCACCCGCAGCCTCCGCCACCCGAGCCGCGAACAACTCCGGCACACAACCCGCCGGCACCCCAGTAACAGAAACGTTCCAGCGGTCCAGCACCAGCTCCCGCTCACCCGCCGGCAACAACACCGCCCGGGCATCACCCCCACCGTCCGCCGCCATACCCTCCAGCACCAGCCGGTACATCGCCGCGATCCGCTCCGCGTTGGCGGCCGACACCCAACGGCCGTTGGCCGTCACGATGATGTGGCCGCCGCGGCTGGAGACCGTCAGCGGGAACTCCGTCGGGCTGTCGTCGATCGCGGCCTCGTGGTCGACCAGGTCGGTGTCGACCTGGTGGAAGTCCTGGTAGTTGAAGTACACGTGCAGCAGCTGCTGGCCGCCGGAGAGCCGCTGGACGGCGGGCATCGGGAACCGGCGGTGCGGCCACAGCGCGACCTCGGCGGCGAAGACCTGGCCGACCAGCTCGCGCCAGGTGGCGGAGCGGCCGACGTCGAAGGCGAAGGGCAGGGTGTTGAGGTACATGCCGTAGACCCGGTCGGCGCCCAGGAGTTCGGGGCGCGCGTCGCAGACCAGACCGGTGTGGAAGGCCGTCTCCCCGGTCAGCTGGCTCATCACCTTCAGGTGGGCCGCCAGCATGACGCTCTTCATCGACACGTGTGCCCGGCCGGCGAAGGCGCGCAGGCGCTCCTCCAGGTCGTGCGTCGGGATCGCGGCCTGGTGGGTGGTGTGGGGGGCGTCCTCGCCGTCGCCCCAGCCGGCCGGAACCTCGAGCGGGGCGTACTCCCCCACCACGTGGCCCCAGTACGCCAGGTCCTCGGCGTCCTCCAGGGACTCCAGCTCGGCCGCGATGAAGTCGGCGAACCGGATCTCGGGCAGTGCCTCCTGCCGGGGGGTGCCGCCGTCGCGCAGGACGCCGTAGACGTGCAGGATCTCCATCAGGAGGGAGTGGTGGCTCCAGCCTTCGAGGACGGGGTGGCACTCGGTGATGGACAGCCACCAGCTGCCGTTGTCCGTGTCGTGTGCGAACAGCCGCATCAGGGTCGGTACGGACAGGTCGAAGACGTCGGCGCGCTCGCGGGCGGTGTAGGCGCGGACGGCGTCGCGGATCGCGGCCTCGTCGAGCCCGCGCAGCGACTGGTGGCCGACCGGCATCTCGGCGTGCGCGTGGACCAGCTGCATCGGCACCGAGTAGCCGGTGAGGGAGAGCGAGGTGCGCAGGACCTCGTGGCGGGCGACGACGAGGCGGGCGGCCTCGACCAGCGCGGAGTGCTGGTAGGGCCGCTCGTCGCGGATCCGGAAGCTGGTGACGTTGTGGTAGTTGTTCTGGCCGTTGTCGACCGACATCTCCAGCACCATGCCCGCCTGGACCTGCGAGAGCGGGTAGGCGTCGGTGACGCCGTCGGGCAGCAGGGCCCGGTCGGCCTCGCCGATGAGCGCGAAGGGCCGGACGGGGTCCGCGACGACGGCCGGGGCCGGGCGTCCGGTGAGCAGCTCGGCGAGGCGGGCGACGGTGCGGTGCTCGAAGACGTCCCGTACGGCGATGTCGTATCCCGCCGCCCGGACCGCGCCGACGAGGGCGACGGCGCGGATGGAGTCTCCGCCGAGGTCGAAGAAGCCGTCGTCGACGCCGACGCGGTCCGCGCCGAGGACCTCGGCCCAGACCTCGGCGAGCCGCTCCTCGGTGGGTGTGCGGGGGGCGGTGTAGGCGCCGCCGGCTCGGCGGGACTCGCCGCCCGGGGCCGGCAGGGCGCGCCGGTCGAGCTTGCCGTTGGTGGTGAGCGGCAGCCGTTCGAGGGTGACGAAGGCCGCCGGGACCATGTAGGAGGGCAGGTCGGCGCCGAGGAGTTCGCGCAGTTCGGCGGGCTCGTAGGAGACCTCGGGGGCCAGAACGGTGTAGGCGACCAGTTCCTTCTGGCCGGGGGTGTCCTCGCGCAGGACGACGACGGCGTCGCGGATCCCGTCGAGTTCCATCAGCGCGGCCTGGATCTCGCCGAGTTCGACGCGGTAGCCGCGGATCTTGATCTGGCCGTCGGCGCGGCCGAGGAACTCCAGTGAGCCGTCGGCGAGTCTGCGGGCGATGTCGCCGCTGCGGTAGAGGCGGGCGCCCGCCGGCCCGTACGGGTCGGGTACGAAGCGTTCCGCGGTGAGCGCGGGGCGGCCGAGGTAGCCGCGGGCGACGCCCGGGCCCGCGACGTGGATCTCGCCGAAGACGCCGACGGGTACGGGCTGTCCCCACGCGTCGAGCAGGTGGACGCGCAGGTCGGCGAGGGGGACGCCGATGGGGTTGGCGGCGTCGGCCGCGAGGTCGGCCGGGCCCACCTTGTAGTAGGTGGTGTGGACGGTGGTCTCGGTGATCCCGTACATGTTGAGCAGGGCCGGCCGGTCGAGGCCGAGCCGGTCCACCCACGGCTGGAGGTCGGGGACCTGGAGCTTCTCGCCCGCGAAGACGACGGCCCGGAGCTTCAGCCGGCCGATCCGCTCGTCGCCGTCGGCGGCGGCGCCGACGAGGGAGCGGAAGGCGGAGGGGGTCTGGTTGAGCACGGTGACCTGCTGGTCCACGAGCAGGTCGAGGAACTCGTCGGGCGAGCGGGTCACGGCGGCGGGTACGACCACGAGCTTGCCGCCGTGCAGCAGGGCGCCCCACATCTCCCAGACGGACACGTCGAAGGCGTAGCTGTGGAAGAGCGGCCAGACGTCGGTCGTGGCGAACCCGTAGTGGCGGTAGGCCGTGGTGAGCAGCCGCAGGACGTTGCGGTGGCTGAGGCAGACGCCCTTGGGCCGGCCGGTGGAGCCCGAGGTGTAGATGACGTAGATCAGCTGATCAGGGTGACCAGCCAGCGCCGGATTCGAGTCCGGAAGAGCGCTCCACTCCTCGGTCCCGCGCTCCTGGTCGAGTACGACGAGCTGGCCGTCATGGATGCCCTCCAGCATCGGAGCGTGCGCGGATTCGGTCAGTACGACGTGGGCTCGCGCGTCGCCGAGCACGTAGCCGAGCCGGTCGGCCGGGTTGGCCGGGTCCAGCGGGAGGTAGCCGGCGCCGGACTTGAGGACGCCGAGGATCGAGGGCAGCAGTTCGCCGCCGCGCTCGACGCAGATGCCGACGAGCTGATCGGGGCCGGCGCCGAGGGCGCGCAGCCGGTGGGCGATGCGGTTGGCGCGGGCGTTGAGTTCGGCGTACGTGAGCTCGACGCCGTCGGCGAGGACGGCGACGGCGTCGGGGGTGGCGGCCGCCTGGGCTTCGAACACCTCGTGGACGAAGCGTCCGTCGGCGTCCTCGGCGTCCAGCCGGTCCACGACGACGGCCAGTTCCCCGGCCTCGAGGACGGTCAGGTCGGACAGCCGGGCTGCGGGGGTGGCGGCGATCGAGTGCAGCAGCCGGACCAGGTGGCGGGTGAAGCGTTCCACGGTCGGCGCGTCGAAGAGGGCCGTGGCGTACTCGAACTGTCCGCGCAGGGAGCCGTCCGGGGCCTCCTCGATCTGGAGCTGGAGGTCGAAGCGGGCCACGGAGGCCGGTACGTCGAAGGGCTCGACGGTGGCGCCGGGCAGGTCGTAGGCGGCGGTGCGGGACTCGTGGAGGGTGAAGGCGGCCTGGAACAGCGGTGTACGGGAGAGGTCGCGTTCGGGCTGGAGTTCGTCGACCAGCCGGGCGAAGGGCATCTCCTGGTGGTCGAAGGAGTCGAGGACGACGCTGCGGTTGCGGTCCAGGAGCGCGTCGAAGCGCGGGTCCCCGTCCCAGGTGGCGCGCATGACGAGGCTGTTGATGCCGTAGCCGATGAGCTGCTGGAGCTCGGGGCGGACGCGTCCGGAGACCACGGTGCCGACGGCGATGTCGGTGCCGCCGGTGTACTTGGCGAGCAGGGCCTGGTAGGCGGTGAGCAGCACCGTGAACAGGGTGGTGCGGTGGGTGGCGGCGAGGTCCCGCAGCTGTGCGCCGAGCGGGTCGGGGAGGGCGAAGCGGGCGGTGGCGCCCGCCGTGTCGCGCACGGCGGGGCGGGGCCGGTCGGTGGGCAGTTCGAGGGGGGCGATGCCGTCGAGGGCGGTGCGCCAGTGGTCGAGGTGCGCCTGGAGGGCGGGGCCGGTGGTGCGCCCGGCCTGCCAGTCGGCGTAGTCGGCGTACTGGAGGGGCAGTGCGGCGGCGGGGGTCTGGCCCCGGTAGTAGGTGCTGAGGTCGCGGGCGAAGATCTGGGTGGACCAGGCGTCGCAGGCGATGTGGTGGAAGATCAGCGCGAGGACGTGGTGCTCGGGGGTGATCCGTACGAGGTGGACGCGCAGGGGCCATTCGGTGGCCAGGTCGAAGGCGTGGCGGGCGTGGCCGGCCGCGAGGCGGGTGGCTTCGGCCTCGCGGGTGTCCTCGGGGAGGCCGGTGAGGTCCTCGGTGGAGAAGGGCACGGGTCCGGCGGGGTCGACGAGCTGGACCGGCTGGCCCGCGAGGAAGTCGTAGCGGGTGCGCAGGACCTCGTGGCGGGCGGCGACGGAGTCGACGGCGCGGCGCAGGGCGTCCTCGTCGAGGGGGCCGGTGATGCGCAGGGTGAGCGGCACGAGGTACTCGTGGCTGTCGGGCTCCAGGCGCTGGAGGAACCACATCTGCTGCTGGCCCGGGGAGAGCAGCAGGGGCCGGCTCCGGTCGGCGGTGGGGATGGCCATGGGCTGCGCGGCGCTGCTGCCCGTGCGGCTGCCGCCGGAGAGGCGGCGCAGCAGTTCAGCGCGGAGCCGCTCGCTGGTGGGGGTCTGCTCGGCGCTGGTGGTCATGCGGACTGCTCCTTCGTCTGCGAAGAGGTGGCGAGTGCGTCGGCGGCTTCGAGGCGGTCGAGTTCGGCCTGGACCTGGGCCTCGACGGCGCGGGCGAGACGGGCCACGGTGGGGCCCTCGAAGAGGGCGCGCAGGGGCAGCGCGACCTGGAATTCGTTCTGGATGCCGGAGATCAGGCGGATGCCGAGGATGGAGTTGCCTCCGCCGGTGAAGAAGTCCTCGTCCATGTCGGGTTCGGCGCCGAGGAGTCCGGTCCAGATGGCGGCGATGCGTTCCTCGACGATGTCCCGGGGGGCGGTGCGTTCCTTGGCCTGTCCGGCGTCGGCGGCCGGGTCGGGCAGGGCGGCGCGGTCGAGTTTGCCGTTGGCGGTGAGGGGGATGGCGGTGAGCTCGGCGAACGCCGAGGGGATCATGTATTCGGGCAGGGTGCGGGCGCAGTGCGCGGTGAGTTCGGCGCTGTCGGGCAGCCGGCTCCCGTCGGCGGGCACGGCGTAGGCGGTGAGTGCGCGGCCGGCCAGGACGACCGCCTCCCGGACGGCGGGGTGGGCGGTGAGCACGGCTTCGATCTCGCCGGGTTCGATGCGGTGGCCGCGGATCTTGATCTGGTGGTCGATGCGGCCGAGGAACTCGACGGTGCCGTCGGGGAGCTGGCGGGCCAGGTCGCCGCTGCGGTAGAAGCGGTCGCCGGGTGCTCCGTAGGGGTCGGGCAGGAAGCGTTCGGCGGTCAGGGCGGGCCGGCCGGTGTAGCCGCGGCCGACGCCGGTGCCGCCCACGTACAGCTCGCCGACCGCGCCGAGCGGTACGGGGCGCAGCTCGCCGTCCAGGACGTACATGGACAGGCCGGGCAGCGGGCGGCCGATCGGGACGGTGCCCTCGACGGGGGCGTCGACGGGGTGGACGCAGGTGCCGACGGAGCATTCGGTGGGGCCGTACTCGTTGACGAGGCGGCCGGGTCCGAGGAGCGTCAGCCAGCGGGAGGCCGCTTCGCCGGGGAAGGCCTCGCCCGCGACCAGGACCACCTCGGCGAGGCCGGCGGCCTGCTCGTCGGTGAGCTGCTGGGAGAGGATCTCCAGGTGCCCGGGGGTCAGCTTGAGGAAGCTGTAGGGGGCGTGTGCGGTGAGGGCCGCGCCGAGGTGGGCGAGGTCGAGGTCGGCGGGCAGCAGGTGGAGCGGCTGTCCGGCGACGAGGGCGGCGTACAGGTTGGGCACGACCAGGTCGAAGGCCGTGGAGGAGAAGAGGGCGGCGCCTCCGCTGCCGCGCGCGGCGAGGTCGCGGGCGGCCCAGGCGACGTGGTTGGCCAGGCCCCGGTGCTCGACGCGGACGCCCTTGGGGCGGCCGGTGGAGCCGGACGTGAAGATGACGTAGGCGGTGGCGCGCGGGTCGAGGCGGCGCGGCGGCGGGCTCGTGGGCAGGGCGCCCAGGAGGTCGTGGTCCCGGTCCACGACGACGAGTTCGCCGGGGAAGACCGGGGCGAGGCGGGCACCGTGCTCGGCCGAGGTGACCAGGACGCCGGCGCCCGCGTCGGCGAGCATCGCGGCGATCCGCTCGGCGGGGTGTTCGGGGTCGAGGGGCAGGTAGCCGCCGCCGGTCTTCCAGGCGGCGAGGAAGGCGGTGAGCTGCTCGGGGCCCCGGTCGAGGAGGACGCCGACGACCGACTCGGTGGAGGCGGCGGAGCCGCGCAGCCGGTGGGCGAGCTGGTTGGCGGCGCCGTCGAGGGCGCCGAAGGTCATCTCGCGGGCGCCGGTGAGCGCGATCGCCCCGGGGTCCTGTGCGGCCCGCGCCTCGAAGAGTTCCAGGACGGTGACGTCGGCCGGGTCGGCGACGGTCTGTCCGGCGCCCTCGTTCCATTCGACGAGCTGGCGGTGGCGTTCACCGGCGGTGAGCAGGTCGAAGTCGGCGAGGCGGGTGTCCGGGGCCTGGACGGCCTGCTCGATCAGGCGCAGCAGCCGGCCGGCGAGCCGCTCGACGGTGGCGGTCTCGAAGAGGGAGGTGGCGAACTCCAGGACGCCCGCGACGGCGCCGTCGTGGCGGGGCCGCAGGAAGAGGCTGAGGTCGGTCTTGGCGATGCGCCAGGAGCCGGCGAGGTCGGCCAGGTCGGTGAAGTCGACGCCCGCGGTGGTGAGTTCCGCGTCGAGCAGGTCGAAGGCGGCCTGGTAGACGGGGGTGCGGGACGGGTCGCGGCCCTCCTGGACCTCTTCGACCAGCCGGTCGAAGGGGAGTTCCTGGTGGGCGAAGGCCTCGAGGGTGGTGGCGCGGACCCGGTCGAGCGCTTCGGCGAAGGTGAGGCCGCCGCTCAGGTCGCAGCGCAGCGGCAGCGAGTTGAGGAAGAAGCCGACGAGGTTCTCCGTCTCGGGCCGGGTGCGGCCGACGACGGGGGTTCCCACGACCACGTCGTGTTCGCCGCTGTGCCGTGCGAGGAGTGTCGCGAAGGCGGTGAGCAGGGTCATGAAGAGGGTCGCGCCGTGCGTGCGGCCCAGTTCGGTCAGCGGCCGCGCCACGGAGGCGGGGATGGTCAGCGGGACGACGGCGCCGTGGTGGTCGCGCTCGGCGGGGCGGCGGTGGTCGGTGGGCAGCGCCAGCGGGGTGTGGCCGGCGAGGGCCTCGCGCCAGTGGGCGAGGTCCGCGGCGAGGCGCTCGTCGGTGAGGCGGCCGCGCTGCCAGGCGGCGTAGTCCACGTAGCCGTGGGTGGGTTCGGGCAGCTGCGGGGCGAGGCCGGCCGCCAGCCGCGTGTGCAGCTCGGTGAACTCGCGCTCCAGGATCACCGAGGACCAGCCGTCGCAGGCGATGTGGTGGATGGTGACCACGAGGAGCGGGGCGCCGTCCTCGAAGCGGACGAGGGCGGCGCGCCACAGCGGGCCGTCCGCGAGGTCGAAGCCCTGGGCGAAGCGGTCGGCGAGCAGGTCGCCGAGGCCGGAGCGGGCGATGGTGGTCTCGGTGAGCGCCACGGCGGCCGGCTCCGCGATGCGCGGTCCGCGCTCGGCGGCGTCGGCGGGGAAGCGGGTGCGCAGCGCCTCGTGGCGCGCTTCCAGGAGGTCCAGGGCCTGCTGGACGTGTTCGGTACGGGCGCCCTCGGGCAGCGTGATCAGGAGCGGCGAGACCCATTCGGAGCCGCCGGGGTTGAGCTGGTCGAGGAAGGAGAGGCGCTGCTGGCCGAAGGAGAGCGGGAGCACCCCGTCGCGGGGTACGGACACGATCGGCCGGTCGGCGGAGGCTTCGGCGAGCAGCCGGGCCTGGGCCTCCAGGGTGGAGGCGGTGAAGAGGGCGGCGAGTTCGATCTCCCCGCCGGACAGTTCGCGCAGTCCTGCGGCGAGCCGGGTCAGGACGAGGGAGGTCCCGCCGAGCTGGAAGAAGTCGTCGTGGACCGCGGGCTCGGCGACACCGAGGAGACGGGTCCACACCTGGGCGACGGCCCGCTCCTCCTCGGTACGCGGTGCCACCCGGTCGGCGGGCCCGGCGTGCAGCTCGGGGGCCGGGTCGGGCAGCGCCCCGCGGTCGACCTTGCCGTTGGCGGTGAGCGGCAGCCCGGTCAGCGGGATCAGCTGGGCGGGCACCAGGGCCGCGGGCAGCCGGGCGGCGAGGAAGCCGCGCCAGTCCTGCGGGGCGCGGCCGTCGGCGGTGACGGTGTAGGCGACGAGGCGGTGTCCGCCGCCGGGGGCGGGGGCGGCGACGACCACGGCCGCTTCGGTCTGCGGGTGTTCGAGCAGGGCGCTCGCGACCTCGCCGGGCTCGATGCGGACCCCGTTGACCTTGACCTGGTCGTCGGCGCGGCCGCGGTACTCCAGGGTGCGGTCGGTGCGCCAGCGCACGAGGTCGCCGGTGCGGTAGAGGCGGGATCCGGGGGGACCGTACGGGTCGGGGACGAAGCGTTCGGCGGTCAGGCCGGGCCGGCCGAGGTAGCCGCGGGCCACGCCCGCGCCGGCGGCGTACAGCTCGCCGGGCACGCCGACGGGGACGGGGCGGCCGTTGCCGTCGAGGACGAGGACGCGCATGCCGTCGAGGGGGCGGCCGATGGGGACGGGGCCGCTCGCCTGCTCGGTGTCGTAGGGCTGCGCGGTGATGTCGATGGAGCACTCGGTGGGACCGTAGGTGTTCCAGATGTGCAGGCCGTCGCTGCCGGTCCGGGCTAGGGCGCGGCGGCACAGCTCGGCGTGCAGCGGCTCGCCGGCGGAGAACAGCAGGCGCAGGGTGGTGATGTCCTGCCAGCCGGGCTCGTCGACGAGCAGGCGCAGCACGGAGGGGACGACCTGGAGGACGGTGACGTCGTGCTCGGCGGCGGAGGCCACCAGGGCGGCCGGGTCGCGCTCGGCGCCGACGGGCGCGAGGACCAGGGTGGCGCCGCTGACGAGGGGGGCGAAGACCTCCCAGGCGGCGGCGTCGAAGCCCGTGGTGGTCTTCTGCAGGACACGGTCCCCGGCGGCGATGCCGTGCTCGCGCACGCTCCACTGCACGCGGTTGGCGATGCCCTCGTGGGTGACCAGGACGCCCTTGGGGCGGCCGGTGGAGCCCGAGGTGTAGACGGCGTAGGCGACGCCGTCCGGTTCGGCGTAGGTGTCCGGGGCGTCGGCGGGCAGGGCGGCGAGGGTCTCGCGCTGCTCGGCGAGGCCGACGGCGGGCACCCCGAAGAGGGTGTCCCCGGTGGCGGTGGCGGTCACCAGGAGGGTGAGGTCCGCGTCCCCCGCCATCCATTCCAGCCGCTCGGCCGGCAGGGACGGCTCCAGCGGCACGTAGGCGGCGCCGGCCTTCCAGACGGCCAGGAGGGTGACGACGAGGTCGAGGCCGCGGTGCAGGTGGACGCCGACCAGGGACTCCCGTACGACGCCTCGGCGGCGCAGCAGCTCCGCGAGGCGGCGCGCACGGGCGTCCAGGTCGGCGTAGGTGTGGGCCGCGCCGTCCGCGGTGAGGACGGCGGTGGCGTCCGGGGTCCACGCAGCCCGCCGGGCGACGACCTCGGCGAGGGTCGCGAGATGAATGTCGGTTACATCGTCCTGACGTATCTGCGTGGTCATCGTGGAATTCCTCTACTGGACAGCTGCGGCCGAACGGAGACAAAGGGGGGAGGCGAGGTGAAGGAAATGGGAGCGCCGGCCCAAGGGGGGAATCCCGGGCCGGCGCGGTCGGGGGATCAGATGCCGATGAGCGCCTGGTCCCGCTCCATGCGGCGGCGCAGGCTCAGCGGGCGCATGTCGGTCCAGATCTCCTCGATGCGCTGGAGGCAGGCGTCCTTGGGGCCCTCGGTGCCCTCGGCGTGCCAGCCGGCGGGGAGGTCGCGGTCGGCCCACCAGATCGAGTACTGCTCTTCGTCGTTGCGGACCACGCGGTAGGCGCGCTCGTCGTTCTGGCTCTCGCTCATGGGGAATTGCTCCTTGTCGAAAGGATGAGAAGTCGAAAGGGTGAGAAGTGGCGGCCGGCTGCGCGGCCTACGCCCAGAACAACTGTTCTGGGTACGGCTATATGGGGCCCATACGGTCGGGGCGGGTCCGCGGTGTCGGCCGCGGCCCCGGTCAGGAGCCGCAGCGGTCCTTCAGCCGGGCCAGGAACTCGAGGCTCTCGAGGGTCTG
This sequence comes from Streptomyces sp. NBC_00091, assembly GCF_026343185.1. GTDB lineage: Bacteria > Actinomycetota > Actinomycetes > Streptomycetales > Streptomycetaceae > Streptomyces. Next base: position 565,596 of record NZ_JAPEMA010000001.1, read on the forward strand.
CTTGGTGCTGACACCGAAGTCCACGAGGCAGCCGATCTCGTCGACGCCCGTCTGCCCCAGCAGCTCCACGACGCGCTCGCCCTGCTCGACGGTGCCGAACATGCCCTGGCGTTCGAAGAAGCGGGCGAAGCCGCGCTCGACGAGGAAGTCGACGTCGGCGTCCTGGATCTCGGCGGAGTCGAAGGTGCCGGGCTTCTTGCTGATGGAGCCCGAAATCAGCCCGAAGGAGGTCTTGAGGTACTCCGACAGCGGGCCGCGCACCAGCTCGCGCACCTCGTCGGTGCTGGGGCCGAGGAAGGTGTGCAGCATCAGGACGACGTGTCCGGCGCGGCCCTCGCCGTCCGTCCCGTGGTGCTCCCGGTAGGACTCGCGGTAGGCGGCGATCTTGACGCGGAGTTCGTCGATGTCCTGGCTGAGCAGGTGCGTGAGGATGCCACCGCCCTGGGCGCCCGCCTTGCGGAAGGTGTCGACGCTGCCGGCGCTGGTGATCCAGAAGGGCAGTTCCCGCTGGACGGCCGGCGGGAAGACCTTCACCTCGGCCGGCTGGCCCTTGCCGTCGGGCAGGGTCAGGGACTCGCCGCGCCACAGGGCACGTACGGTCTCGACGGTCTCGTCCATCACCTCGCGGCGGTCCTCGTAGCCGTCCGGGCGCATCACGAAGTCGGCGGGGTGCCAGCCCGAGGCGAAGGAGATGCCGACGCGGCCGCCCGAGAGGTTGTCGACGACCGACCAGTCCTCGGCGATCCGCAGCGGGTGGTGCAGTGGGGCGACGACGCTGCCCGCCCGGATCATGACCCGCTCGGTGGCGACGGCGAGCGCGGCCCCGGTGACGGCCGGGTTGGGGTAGAGGCCGCCGAAACGGTGGAAGTGGCGCTCGGGCGTCCAGACGGCCGTGAAGCCGTGCTCGTCCGCGAAGCGGGCGCCGTCCATCAGCAGTTGGTAGCGCCCCGCGTCACCCGATTCATCACTGTCGTTGGCGAAATAGAAAAGGCTGAAATCCACCCCGGCTCCTCGGTCCGTGTCGGGTGCGGAAGGCTTTTCCGCACCCGTCGAAGACCGTAGGAGCCGGGGCTATCGGCTTGATTTCGCTTCCCTTTCAGGCCGTCCCCGGGCGCCGGCCCGGGCGGCCGGGGTCGTCACCGGGCGGGGGTGTCACCGCCCGGGGGGTGTCACCAGCCGCCTCCCAGGGCCAGGAGGGCCTCGAGGTCGTCCTCGGCGGTCAGCGGCACCTCGCCGATCGCCCGGCCGGGGTCGTCCGCCGCGGCCCTCAGGAAGCGCTCGTAGCAGCGCGCGAAGCGCTCCACCGTCTGCGGCTCGAAGAGGTCGCTGTCGTAGGTGAGGACGCCCACCAGCCCGTGCACCCCCTGGTGCAGGGTCAGCATCAGGTCCAGCTGCCCCTCCTGGTTGGGCTCCGCGAGCCGGGTCACGCTCAGCCCGCAGAACCGGGCGGGCTCTCCCTCGTCCCGGCCGGGCGCCGGCTGCGGGAACTCCGCGTCCAGCCCGTCCATCTGGAGCAGCAGCGCCCCCATCCGCACCAGCGGCCCCCGGCCCTGCGGCCTGGCCTCGACGCTGGGCAGCCGGGCGTGGCGCATGCCCTGGAGCAGCTGTCTGCCGGTCTCCGCGGCGAGGGAGGCGAAGGTGGTACCGGAACCGGTCCGGGTACGGACCGGGATGGTGTTGAGGTAGCAGCCGAAGACGGTGCGGTCGAAGCGGGTGCGGGTGCTGGCCGGAGTGCCGATCAGGACCTCGCCCTCCCCCGTCCAGCCCGCGATGACGGCCTGGTAGGCGGCCACCAGCAGCGGGAAGGTGCGCACGCCGACGGACTTGGCGGCCCGCTGGAGGTCGTCGGAGAGGGGGGCGAGGTCCAGGTCGACGGTGCCGCCGCGGTGCCGCGGGACGGCCGGCCGGGGCCGGTCGGTGGCGAGTTCGGTGGCGGTGGCCCCGGTGAGGATCCCGGACCAGTAGGCCCGGTCACGCTGCCCGGCCGGGGTGTCCGGGTGCGCGGCCTCGTCGGCGACGTACTCCTCGTAGGGGCGGCTGAGCGGCGCGAGCGCGGGCTCCTCCCCGGCCGCCAGGGCGCGGTAGAAGGCGAACAGCTCGCTGAGCAGCAGCCAGTACGAGGTGAAGTCGCCGGCGATGTGGTGCGCGGCGGTGGACAGCGCGAAGTCCCCCTCGGTGCGCCGGTAGAGCACGACCCGTAAGGGCCCCTCGCGCTCCAGGACGAAGGGGCGCTGGTTGGCCTCCCGCGCCAGGGCCCGCAGCTCCTCCTCGGAGGCGCCGGGTACGTCGACCACCTCCAGCCGGGCCGGCGGGGTGTCCTGCGGCAGCCGTACGGGCACCCCGTCGACCTCGTCGAAGAGGGAGCGCAGTACCTCGTGGCGCAGGGCGACCTGCTCGACGGCGCGGCCCAGCAGGCCGGTGTCGAGGGGGCCGCGGACGCGCAGCGTGAGGATCATGTTGTAGGCGGAGCCGCCGGGGGCCATCCGGTAGGCGGTCCACAGCGAGCGCTGCGCCGCGCTGAGCTGGCGTACGGGGGTCACCAGGCCAGCCCCCCGTCCACCTGGACCACCTGCCCGGTGATGTAGGCGGCCTGCGGGGAGGCGAGGAAGGCCACCAGGTCGGAGACGTCCTCGGGCCGGCCGAGGCGGCGCATCGGGATCGAGCCGAGGATCTCCTTGGTGACCTTCTCGGAGAGCCCGGCGGTCATGTCGGTCTCGATCAGGCCGGGGGCGACCACGTTGGCCCGCAGGCCGCTGCGGCCGGCCTCCTTGGCGAGGGCCTTGGTGAAGCCGATGATGCCCGCCTTGGAGGCCGAGTAGTTGGCCTGGCTGGCGTTGCCGTGCACCCCGGCGACGGAGGACAGGGTGACGATGGCGCCGGTGCGCCGGCGCATCATCGAATAGGTCACCGCACGGCAGAAGTTGAAGGTGCCGTCCAGGTTGGTGCGCAGGACCTGGTCCCACTGCTCGTCGGACATCCGTACGAGCGGTGCGTCGCGGATGATCCCGGCGGCGGTGACCAGGACGTCCACGGGGCCGAGCGTGCGCTCGGTCTCCTCGGTGAACTCCTTGACCGCCGCGCGGTCGGTGACGTCCACGCGGCGCACCAGGACGGTGGCTCCGAGCTCTCGGGCCTCCTTGGCGGCCGTCTCGGCGGCCTCGTGGTCCGAGGCGTAGCAGAAGGCGACGTCGCGTCCGTCGCGGGCGAGCCTGAGTACGACCGCGCGGCCGATGCCGCGCGATCCGCCACTGACCAGCGCTACCGGACGGTTCCCGGTCTCGCTCATGTCTACCTCTTCCTGTTGGTGTTGTCGTCGCTTCGGCCGGGCGGATCGCGTCGTGCTCGGTTCAGCCGGCGGGCCGGCCCAGCAGGGTGGCGCCCACGCGGCCTTCTTCCACCGAGGTGATCAGTACGGGTGCCCGCAGGGGCCCCTCCCCGTCGGCGGCGAGGGCGGCCGCCGTCTGGAAGGCGGAGGCGGCGCTGCCGCCGTGGCCTATGCGGTGGGCCGGGGCGATCCGCCGGGCCGGGGCTCCGGCTCGTGCTCCGGCTCCGGCTCCCGCCTGTGCTCCGGCTCGTGCGAACACCTCGGCCAGCGCGGCGTCCTCCTGCGCGCCCAGCGGCCCGGAGGGGTCCGAGGAGACGGTGAGGCCGATGGCCCCCGGGTCCGTCCCGGTCTCCCCCAGCAGGTCGGTGACGCAGCGCAGCAGTGCCTGCCCCGCGCTCCCGCCCCGCTCCGGGTGGTAGGCCCTGAAGCGTGATCCCCGCAGCACCGCCAGCGGGGTACGGCCGCGGGCCGCGGCCCCCTCGGCGCTCTCCAGCAGGAACAGGGCCCCGCCCTCGGCGAGCGGCGGGGCCTGCCCCGGTCCTCCCCGCAGGGCGTCCTCCAGCAGGACCCGGTCCTCGGTGTACTCCTCTCCGGCCCCGGCGAGCAGCACCTCGGCCCGGCCCTGGCGCAGCAGTCTGCCCGCCTGGGCCAGGGCGAGGAGGCCGCCGACGTCGCCGCCGGTGAGGGTGGTGTTGGGTCCCTTGAGCCCGTACCAGATGGCGCTGCGGCTGGCCGCGCAGTTGGCCGCCGTGGACGGGAAGCGGGACGGGTCGACGTGGAAGGGCTTCGCCTCGGCGTAGGAGGCCGTGGTGAAGTCCAGGCCCGACTTGGCGCTCCCCGAGGTGGCGAACACCATTCCGGTGTCCTCCGGTTCGGTGCCCGTCGAGCCTCCCTGGTCGTCCAGGAGCAGTCCGCTGAGCAGCAGGGTGAGCCTGGTGAGCCGGTCCAGGGAGCGCACGCCGCGGGTGCCGGCGTACTCCATCCGGACGCCCGGCACGATGCCGGCGCGGAGCGATGTCCCGGGCCGGAACTCGCTGTCGACGACGGAGAGCGCCTCCCGGCCCGTGCCCAGGCCTTCGCGGAAGGCGGCGGCTCCCTCCCCCCAGGGCGAGAGGGCCGACCAGGCGGAGATCACCGGTTGCCCGGATGCGTCGGACGTCATGTCCCCTCCTTTGGCGGAGCCTCCGGTCCGGGACCGTCGTAACGGCCAAGGACCAGTACGGCGTTGTTGCCGCCGAACGCCATGCCGTTGTTCTGGGTGATCCTCGGCTCGGCGGCGACCGAGACGTTGGGCACGCAGTCGACGGCGCACTCCGGGTCGGTCTCCCGGTGGTTGACGGTCGGCGGCAGGAACCGTTCGTTCATGGCCAGGACGCAGGCGATGGCTCCCAGCGCGCTGGCGGCCCCCATGCTGTGTCCGAGCATGGACTTGATCCCGGCCGTGGGCGGCAGCTCCGGGCCGAAGACATCGCGCAGGGCGGCGGTCTCGACCTTGTCGTTGGCCTTCGTGCCGGTGCCGTGCGCGCAGATGTAGTCGATCTGTCCGCCCGTCACGCGGGCGTCACGGTGTGCGGCCGCCACCGCGCGGGCCACGCCGTCCCGGTCCGGTGCCACCGGGTGGGACGCGTCGCAGCTGAGCCCGTAGCCGAGCACTTCGGCGTGGATGCGGGCGCCGCGCGCGAGCGCCGATTCGAGGGTTTCCAGGACGAACATCCCGGCGCCCTCGCCGACCAGCATGCCGCTGCGGCCGGTGTCGAAGGGCCTGCACAGGTCCGGCGCCATCGCGCCGAGCCGGTAGAAGCCCGCGAAGGTCTTGCGCGTGAGCGCGTCCGCGCCGCCGCACAAGGCCACTTCGCACTCGCCCGAGCGCAGGGCGTCGACGCCCTGTCCCACCGCGTAGTTCCCGGCGGCGCAGGCCACGGGCACGGTGACCGACTCGACGTCCTCGAGGGCGAGTTCGTCGACGACGGCGTCGGAGAGGCGCTCGGCCCCCGTCTTGCGGGCGATGTGCGGGTCGTGCGTGATCTCCCCCGTGTTGAAGCGGAGTTCCGCGAGGCGGTCGAGGTCGCGCGTGCCTCCGTCGGTGGTGCCGATGGAGACGAGTACCCGGCGTGCGCGCAGTTCCTCGTCCCCGAGGCCGGCGTCCTGAGTCGCCTGCCTGGTGGCCGCCACGGTGAACTGGGCGGCCCTTCCGTATTCCTGCGGGTCAGCTCTGCGGAACCAGTCCGCAGCTTCGAAGTCACCGACTTCGCCCGCGTTGCCGTGGGCGAAGCCGGTGGGGTCGAATGCCTTGAGGGGGCCGATGCCACTGCGCCCCGCGCGCAGTGAGTCGGCGAAGTCGGGGACTCCTGTGCCAAGGCTCGTGACCGCGCCCATCCCAGTGACCACGACCCGCCGGCCGTCCGCCCGCTGGCCGGCGGTCACTTCGCTTCGGACTCCGCGACGACGGCGTAGACGCCGTCCAGGTTGACCATGCCCTCGATCGGCGCGTCGGCCAGATCGATGCCCAGGGTCCGCTCCAGATCGGCGAGCATCTCGATGGTGCGCAGCGAGTCCGCGTCGAGCTCCTCCACGAAGAGGGTGCTGTCGAGGACCTCGGCGGGGTCCACCTCCAGCACCTCGCAGACGATCGCCTTGATCTGCTCCTTTCTCTCCGGGCTCAGCTCCACACCGGATCTGATCGCGCTCATGCCTGCCTCCACATTTCTGGGACCGAGCTCTGGGTGAGCTCATGGAGAAAGTGTGCGATTCGGAGCTATGACCGGCCTATAAATGGCTGAGAATCACCTTGATTTCAAGTCAATTCCTGTCAGTTGATCAGGCCACAGGAAAGAGAGCGGCGGCCCCCGCGAAGGGGGCCGCCGCTCTCGATTCCTGCGGTCCGGCGCGCGCCGGACCTTGTCACTCCGTCGCCGTGAGCCGCACCGCGGGCGTGCGCAGCGCCACCCAGGCGGGGATGACGGTGGCCAGCAGTGCCACGACGGCGCAGGCGGCGGCCGTCGCCGCGAAGGGCAGTGCGGGGACGGTGACCTCGGTGCTCACCACCAGCCGGCTCAGCCCCGCCCACAGTCCGGCCAGGTTGAGCGCGACCACGGCGGCGGCCATCAGCACACCGGCGGCGACCACCAGCAGGCTCTCCCCGGCCACCATCCGCAGCAGCTGCCGCGGGGTGGCGCCGCCCAGACGCAGGACGGCCAGTTCACGCGCCCGCTGACCGGTGGACATGACGAGGGTGTTCGCGACCGCGACCCCGGTGTAGAGCATCGCGATCCCGCCGACGATCAGCAGGGCCAGCCGGGTCTGCTCGTTGATGGTGTCGTCGACCGCCGCGGTGAACCGTTCGATGGGCACGGCACGGGCCGCGGTGCCCTTGGTGGCCGCGGCCAGGGCCTGCTCGGCGGCGCCCCGGTCGGCGCCCTCCCTGACCTTGGCGAAGACCGCGTCGGGCATGCCGCGTCCCGCGTACTTGGGCGAGAGGACCGCCCCGCCGGCGCCGGAGCTGGCCTTCATCACGGCGGCGACCTTCAGCTGGGTCTCGGTGCCGTCGGCCAGCCAGACCGTGACCGTCTCGCCGGCACTGCGGTTCCAGGTCTCGTCGACCACGATGGAGCCGTCGTCCAGCTTCGCCGGGTCACCCTCCACCACGGGGAGGGTGAGCAGGCTGCCGATCGCCTTGGGGTCCACGCTGAGCGCGGTGTAGGGCAGCATCGGCGCCCCGGCCGGGAAGACCAGCAGGTTGGCGCCCGGAACGGTGTAGATCCCGGTGCGCACGGTGGCGGCGGTCTCGAGGCCGGGCACCGCCTTCACCTTGTCCAGCACGTCCTGGCCGAGGCCCGGAGCGTGGTCGGGGGCGACGACGTAGTCGCTGGTGCGGACCCGCTCGTACGCCTCGCTCCGCGCCACCCCGCTGAGGGTGCCGGAGGTGCTCCACAGGGCGGAGAACAGGCCGACGGTGATCAGCACGGGGGCGGCGGTGGCGGCGGTACGGCGCAGCGCGGTCACGGTGTTGGCGTGCACCAGCAGCGGGACGGCCCCGCGCAGCAGGACGAAGGGGGCGGTGGCGATCCGGGCGAGGAAGGGGATGACCACCGGGCACAGCAGCGCACCCGCCAGGATCAGCGCGGGGGCCGCCATGGGCGTGATGTCGCCCCAGTACGCGGGCGGCAGCAGCGGGGTCGCCGCGAGCAGCAGCCCGCCGACGCCGAGGGCGGCGATCCCCAGGAGCCAGCGCACGACGTTCATGGCGCGCTTGTCGACGACCGACTCGCGCAGCGCCTCCAGCGGCCGGATGCGTCCGGCGCGTACGACGGCGACTCCGGAGCCGAGGACGGCGAGGACCACGCCGATCACGAAGGCGAGGAAGAGCACCAGGAGGCTGCTCCAGCCCAGTTCGACCTCGAACCACGCGGGGGCCAGCCCCCAGGCCGTGATCCGGCCGGCGAGCAGCGGGCCGCCCACGAGGCCGAGCAGGCTGCCGGTGCCGGCGGCCAGGACGCCGACCAGGGCGGCCTCGGCGAGGACGAGCTTGCCCACCTGGACGGGGGTGGCCCCGTTCGCACGGAGCACGGCGAGCTCCCGGCGGCGCTGGGCCACCGAGAAGGCGAAGGTGGTGCCGACGACGAACACGGCGACGAAGGAGGCGACTCCGGTCGCCATGCCGAGCATGGTGGTGACGCCGATCAGGGCGACCTCGTCGGCGTGGGCCCGGGGATCGGCCTGCGCCCGGTCGTCGCCGGAGAGCACCTGGCCGCGGCCCTTGAGGGCGGTGCGGACGCGGTCCTCGTCCCCGTAGCTGACCAGGGCGTCGACGCGCGGGGAGAGCGCGGCGGCCTGCTCGTCGGAGAAGAACAGCGCGGACTCGAAGGAGACGTCGTCGGTGACGCCGGAGACGGTGAAGGGGCGCGGGCCGGCCTGGGTCAGCACGGTCACCTGCTGTCCCGTACGTACCCCGGCGGCGCGGGGCACGGCCACCTGGTCCGGGGCGGCGGGCGCCGCACCGTCGACCAGGCGGTAGCCGCCGTACTCGGCGGAGGACCAGGGGTGGCCGATCTGCTGGGCGGGCCCGCGGCGGCCGTCGGGGCCGCCCGCGAGCTGGGCGTAGAAGGTGCGGTCGGGCACGGCGCGGCCGACGGCCGCGAGATCGGCGACCACCTCGGGCGGCAGTCCCCGGGGCTGCAGCAGCGGCTCGCGCTGCGTGCCTCCCCAGGGGTCCGCCATGCTCAGGTCGGGCTCGGCCCGGACGATGAGCGGCGCCTGGGCGAGCCGGCCGGGGCCGTGCTGCGAGGAGGTGACGCTCGCCGCGAGCACGACCCCCATCGTGGACAGCAGCGCCGCTCCGAGCATCAGCGCTATGAAGGTCCCGGTGAAGGCGGACCATCGGCTCCGCAGTGTGGACCAGGCGATGTTCAGCATGAAGAGGATTCTCCAGATTGTTCTGGGCGAGGACTACCGCCGTCAGCCGGCGACGAGGACCTTGACGTCTCCGGCGAAGGTGTGGGCGACGATCCTGCGCTCAGCGGTGGAGCTCGACTTCACCTCCACCTTCTCCGAGCCCAGGGAGGTGTTGGCCGAGACGTTGTAGCTGTCGTCCGGGACGCGCACCGTGACGTTGCCGCCCTTGGCCTCGACGTTGACGTCGTCGGGCGCCTTGACCCAGTTGACGTCGATGGCGCCGCCGCTGGAGACCGCCTTGAGCTTGGGCGCCGTCAGGCCCTTGGCCTTGACCTCGCCGCCGCCCGAGCTGATGTCCACGGCTCCGGTGACTCCGGTGAGTCCGACGGTGCCGCCGCCGCTGCGCACCGTGACGGCCACGCCGCTCGGCACCCGCACCTTGTAGTTGACCGAGCAGTCGGCGTCGGACACGCCGTCGCGGCAGTCGGTTCCCACCTTCAGCGTGAGCTTGCCGTCCGTCACATAGTGTTCCGTCTTGGGCTTCTTGCCCGAGGAGTACTTGGCCTCCTCGGTCACGGTGACCGCTTCGCCGTCACCGTGGACGACCTGGACGTCGCCGCCGCCGGAGTCGACGGTCACGCTGGTGGCCTTTTCGCTGACGTCGTAGGACTTGGAGTCCGCCTCGTCGTACTGCTCGCAGGCGGTCAGGAGCGGGATCACGGCGCCGAGGGTGAGGACCCCCGCGACCAGGGACGTACGCATACGGATCTTCATTGACCGGAACTCTCCACGTGTGGGGTCGGATGGTCCTGCCACCCGCTGATCATGGGGGTGACGCACGTCACGCCGCCCGGGGCGCGGCACCGAGTGGCAGGAAGTCGTCCACCTTCGTCCCGATCGAGAACTCCTCGGCCTGCTGCTTCACCCACTGGGCGAGCGCGAGGTCGAGGATGCCGAGACCGAAGGGCGAGAAGACGGTGACGCGGTCGGGGTCGCGCCGGAAGGACTCCGGGTCGCGCAGCAGGCCGCCGATCGTGACGTCGACGAACTCCCTTCCTCCGGTGGCCTGTTCGGCGAGGTGCAGCGAGGTGCGCTCGCGGCAGACGTGGTCCGCGTCGTCGACGACGTTCTGGGCGCCGAGGATCGACTCGGCGGTGAGGTCGCGCAGCGAGACGTGCAGCACGGTGGTGCCGGGCGCGGCCGCGTGGAGGTCCAGGTGGGGGGTGCCCGCGGTGGTGGCGAGGGAGACCAGGCGGTGTGCGGCGACGGCCTCCTCGGCGCTCGCCGCGTAGTGCACGGCCGCGCCGGGGATGATCTTACGGACCTTGGCCGCGAAGGCGTGGGCCCGCTCGGCGTCCAGGTCGAAGAGGGTGACCTCCAGCAGCGAGGGCAGCTGGGCCTTGGTGAAGCGCAGCACCTCCAGGTTGATGGGCCCGAGGCCGATCAGGGAGATGCCGGAGGGCTCCCGCTCGGTGGTCAGCAGCCCGGCGGCGACGGCGGCGGAGGCGGCGGTGCGCTTGGCGGAGACCAGCGAGGCCTCGATGAAGGCCTCGGGGGTGCCGTCCACCATGGAGTTGAGCACGATGCTGGCGCTGGCCCGCTCCTTGCCCTGGGCCACGTTGCCGGGGAAGCTCGCGATCCACTTCATCCCGGAGACGGGCTCCCGGCCGCCCAGGTGGCCGGGCAGGCCGATGATGCGGTTGCGGTCGTCGCCGGGGAAGCGCAGGAAGACGGAGTGCGGCAGCGCCGAACGGCCCTCGTCGTGCAGTCGGTAGGCGTCCGCGACGAGCGAGATGATCTCCCGCTCGCGTCCCTTGAGGATGTCACGCACCTCGCGGTGGCCGATGATCAGCACAGGACCGTCTCCTTCTTCGTGTTCTTCACAAGGTCGTCCGACAGCCGCGGAGTCCACGGGCCGGCGTGCCGGGGCGCACCGGGGCCGCGTTCCGGCTCCTTCCAGAGGTGGAAGATCTCGCCGAAGTTGGCGCGCACCCAGGTGTCGTCGTAGATGGTGTCGAGGTAGCGGTCGCCGCCGTCGGGCAGGACGAGCACCACGTTGGAGCCGGGCCGGATGGCCGGCGCCAGCCGCTCCAGGGCGGAGACCACGGCGCCCGAGGAGCCGCCCGCCAGGATGGCCTCGCGGCGCACCAGCCGGCGGCAGCCCACCACGCACTCCATGTCCGTGACGTGCAGTACGTCGTCGGCGTCGGACCGGTCGAGCAGGGCGGGGACCACGGAGGCCCCGTGGCCGGGGATCAGCCGGGAGCAGGAGACCGGCGATTCGAAGAGCCGGCTGCCGACCGCGTCCACGGCGTGGATGGTGGTGCGCAGGCCGGCCTTGCGGATGTACTCGGCGCAGCCGCTGAGCGTGCCGGTGGTGCCCACGGTGAGGACCAGGTGGTCGACCTCGCCGTTCAGCGCCTCGGCGATCTCCCGCATGGTCGTCTCGTGGGCGAGGGTGTTGAGCGGGTTGGAGTACTGGTCGGGGCAGTAGGCGTGGGGGATGCGGTCCAGCAGTTCCCTGACCCGCCGCAGCCTTTGCGGCAGCAGCTCTCCGGTCCTGGGGTCGGGCTGGGTCACCACCTCGACCTCGGCTCCGTAGGCGCGCAGGATCGCGATGTTCTGTTCGGTGGTGCGGGCATCGACCACACAGATGAGCCGGAGCCCGAAGTACCCGCAGATCTGGGCGAGTCCGATGGCGAGGTTGCCCGAGCTGGACTCCACGACCGTGGACCGGCCCGGCACGAGGTCGCCCGAACGGATCCGCCCGAGCACCATGCCGAGCGCGGAGCGGTCCTTGATGCTGCCACCGGGGTTGAAGCGTTCGGCCTTCGCGTAGACGCGCGAGGTGAACCCCGGCACGAGGCGCTCCAGCTCGATCAGCGGAGTGCCGCCCACGGTCGAGAGGATGCCCTTCACCCCCGGGGCGGGGCCGAGGCGCTCGACTGTCGCGGTCTTCCCTTCGTCGTACGGCATGTGATGTAGCCATCCTCTGCTGCGGGTTCCGGGAGGTCGGCTGACTCGGCCCGTCGCTGAACGGATCTTCAGCCCGTACAGATTCGCCGGGGCCGCTATATCCCCTCCATACACCCCGGGGGTCCCGCTCATAGAGGCGGCATAGCCGGGCTGGCGAGTGTGGCGTCCATCGGTTGCTCCGCCTGCCCCCGGCACGGGCACGGCGCGGAGCCCACACCAGTCCGCGTTTCCGCTCTCACCCGAAGAAAAGAGCCGTACATGACCGGCACCGACAACCGCATCCAGAAAGTCGTCATCCTCGGTGGAGGCACGGCGGGCTGGATGACGGCTGCCTACCTCGGCAAGGCGCTGCAGAACACCGTGGAGATCACGGTCCTGGAGGCGCCGACCATCCCCCGCATCGGCGTGGGCGAGGCGACCGTACCCAATCTCCAGCGCGTGCTCTTCGACTACCTCGGGATCAACGAGGACGAGTGGATGCGCGAGTGCAACGCCAGCTTCAAGATGGCGGTCCGCTTCGTCAACTGGCGCACCGGCGGCCAGGGTGAGGCCGGGGCCCGCGAGCTGGAGGACGGCGGCCCGGACCACTTCTACCACCCGTTCGGCCTGCTCCCCGACTACGACCAGACGCCGCTTTCCCACTACTGGTACAAGCGCAAGTTCGAGGGCGAGACGAACGAGCCCTTCGACTACGCCTGCTTCCGCGAGCCCCCCGTGATGGACGCCAAGCTGGCCCCGCGCTGGATGGACGGCCGGCCCGCCACCCGCTACGCCTGGCACTTCGACGCGGCGCTCGTCGCCAAGTTCCTGCGCAAGTTCGCCACCGAGAAGCAGGGCGTCCTGCACGTCGAGGACGAAATGACGCGCGTGGAGCAGGACGAGCGCGGCTTCGTGACCGCCCTGCACACCAAGTCCGGCAAGGTCCTCGACGCGGACCTGTTCGTCGACTGCTCCGGCTTCCGCGGCCTGCTGATCAACGAGGCCATGGCCGAGCCGTTCATCGACATGAGCGACCACCTGCTGTGCGACTCGGCCGTCGCCACCGCGGTGCCGCACGACGACGAGGCCAACGGCGTCGAGCCGTACACCTCGGCCATCGCGATGTCCTCCGGCTGGGCCTGGAAGATCCCGATGCTCGGCCGCTTCGGCAGCGGCTACGTGTACTCCAGCAAGTTCGCCTCCCAGGACGAGGCCACCAAGGAGTTCAGCGAGCTCTGGGGCCTGGACCAGGAGAACACCAAGTTCAACCACATCCGCTTCCGGGTCGGCCGCAACCGCCGCGCCTGGGTCAAGAACGTGGTCAGCATCGGCCTGTCCTCCTGCTTCCTGGAGCCGCTGGAGTCGACCGGCATCTACTTCATCACCGCGGCCATCTACCAGCTCGCGAAGCACTTCCCGAACAAGGACTTCAACGAGTCGCTCAGCGGTGCGTTCAACAACGAGATCGAGCTGATGTTCGATGACACCCGCGACTTCATCCAGGCGCACTTCTACTACGCGCCGCGCAACGACACGCCGTTCTGGCAGGCCAACAAGGAGCTGACGCTCCCCGACAACATCCAGCAGAAGATCGCCGCGTACCGCGCCGGCCTGCCGATCAACTCGCCGGTGACCGACGAGTCCACGTACTACGGCAACTTCGAGGCCGAGTTCCGCAACTTCTGGACCAACGGCAGCTACTACTGCATCTTCGCCGGCCTCGGCCTGGTCCCGGACGAGCCGCTGCCCGCCCTCGCCTACAAGCCGGAGTCCGTCGCCGGGGCCCAGCCGCTCTTCCAGACGGTCAAGCGCCAGCAGCAGGACCTGCTCGACAGCCTGCCCAGCACCTACGACTACCTGCGCCAGCTCCACGGCGCCTCCTGAACCCCGTCGCATCCCTTCTCACCCCGCCCCCAGCGGCCCGTACGCCCCGCGCGGCGCGCGCGGGCCGCTGGCTCCCTTCCGGAGCGATCCCCACGGAGTCAGCCATGCCGAAACCGGTATCCGCACCGGCCGCCCCATCGACCGAAGAAGCCGACATACGCCCGCTGATGGCCGCGTTCCCCTCCGGGGTGTCCGTGGTCACCGCCCTCGATCCGGACGGGGCCCCGCGCGGTATGACGTGCAGCTCGCTGGCGAGCGTCGCGCTCTCTCCCCCCACCCTCGTGGTCTGCCTGCGCAACGGCAGCCCGACCCTGCACGCCGCCCTGGGCAGCGGCCGCTTCGCGCTCAACCTGCTGCACGAGGAGGGCCGTTCCGTTTCGGACCTGTTCGCCTCGGCGGTGCCCGACCGCTTCGGGCGGGCCGAGTGGCGGCTGCCGCTCGGCGCCGGCGGGCCGCACCTGACCGACGCCTCGCACGCCATCGCAGACTGTGCCGTGGCCCGCACCGTCACCGTCGGCGACCACACGGCGGTCTTCGGTGAGGTGCTACGGGTCACCATGGCCGAGTCCGCCCCCGAGCCGCTGCTCTACGGCAAGCGCCAGTACGGCAGTTGGTCGGCGGCATCAGCCCGGGTCCCCGCGGCCACCGCCGCCTCGGTATCCGCCCCGCCACCGGCTGCGGAGGGTGCCGCTCATGGCCGCCGCTGACCCGCTGCCCCTGCTGCTCGTCGCGCTGCCCGCGGTGATCCTCGCCTGCCGGGCGGGCGGCGCGCTCGTCCAGCGGATCGGCCAGCCGCCGGTGGTCGGCGAGATGTGCGTCGGCATCATGCTGGGGCCCTCGCTGCTGGGCTGGCTGTGGCCCTCGGCGCAGCACTGGCTGCTGCCGCCGGCGGTCCTGCCGTTCACCGGCGTCCTCGGCCAGCTGGGGCTGCTCGTCTTCATGTTCCTGATCGGCCTGGAACTGGACCTGGCCTCCCTGCGCGGCAACCGCCGCGGCGCCGTCGCCGTCAGCCAGGCCTCCATCGCCCTGCCGCTGCTGCTCGGCGCGGCCCTGGCCCTGGCGATGTACGGATCCCTGGCGCCGGAGGGGGTGGGGCGGCTCCCGTTCGTCCTCTTCATCGCCGTGGCCATGAGCATCACCGCCTTCCCGGTGCTGGCCCGCATCCTCGGCGAACGGGGCCTGTACGCCACGCCGACCGGCGCGCTGGCCCTGGCCTGCGCCGCCATCGACGACGTGACCGCGTGGTGCCTGCTCTCGCTGGTCGTCGCCCTGACGGTCAGCAGCTCACCCCTCGACGCGGCGACCACCGCCGCGCTCACGGTGGCGTTCACCGCCGCGATGATCTGGGGCGTACGCCCGCTGCTCGCCCGCTGGGCCGCCCGCAGCGCCAGGTCCTCCGGCTCCGGCGAACGCTACGAGAGCACGCTGATCGTCGCCTTGTTCAGCGCCATCTGCCTGGCCGGTCTGGCCACCGACCGGATCGGCGTGCACACCGTGTTCGGGGCGTTCCTGCTCGGCACGGTCATGCCGCGCGGCTCGCTGCCGATCGAGCGCGCCGCGAGCCGGATGCGCTCGGTCGCCGTACCCGTGCTGCTGCCGCTGTTCTTCGTGCAGACGGGCCTGCGCACCGATCTGGCGGGCCTGACCGAGGCCTCCCAGTGGCTGTGGGCCGGCGCGGTGCTGGCCGTGGCCGTCATCGGCAAGTGGGGCGGCGCGACCCTGGCCGCCCGCACCGTGGGCCAGGACTGGCGGTCGTCCCTGACGATCGGCGCACTGATGAACTGCCGCGGCCTGACGGAACTGATCATCCTCAACATCGGCTACGAGCTCGGCGTCATCGGCCCGCAGCTGTTCACGATCCTGGTCGTGATGGCCCTGGTCACCACGGCGATCACCGGCCCGGCCCTCGGCCTCCTCCAGCGCCCGGCCGCGAAAACCCCCCGAACGCCGCTGCCGGACCCGGCCAGGAAGCCGGTCACCCGGTGAGCGACCCGGCGCAGAAGCCGGCGAAGAAGCCGTACGCGGACCAGCGAAGGAGGCGATGAGGCCCTCACCGACGACGACGCCCGCCGCCCCCGACCCCGCCCCTGGGCCGGCCCGCCCCTTCCCGGGCGGGCCGGCCCAGGCGTCCCCGCGGACGGGCGGCCCGGCCCGGGTCACTCCTTGCTCAGCCGCACCGTGTCTCCCGCCTGTCCGCCCGCGAGGACCTCGATGCGCACGCCGGCCGTCGGGTCGGTGAAGCTCTGCCCTGGTGCGTACGCGGCCAGGTCCAGCGGGGTGCGGCAGCCGGCGGGCGGGGTCGCGGCCGGGTTCGCGTTCATGATGCGCACCGGGCCCTCGCCGGTCCGGGCGGCGGAGTCGACCTTGTAAATGAGGACGCCGGTGGAGCAGGCGGCCGCGTCGTTGCCCTCGGCGCGGCGGGATTCCGCCACGTATGCCGTCGTCCCACCGGTCCGCAGCACTGCGATCTTGGTTCCGCCGGGCCGTTCCACCGGGGTCAGCCGTACCGTCCGGCGACCGGAGGCGGGCAGGCAGGCGACCTGGTCGTCGCGGGTCCAGCCGAGCTTCCAGGAGTGCCAGCCGAGGTACTGCGGGGCGTGGCCGGCGATGTCGCCCATGACGTCCCAGCCGCCCACGTACCGGTGGGTGGCGCCGGTGAACGCGTACAGGTCGGGCAGCCCGAAGGTGTGGGCGGTCTCGTGGGCGGCGACCTTGTGACCCCAGCGCCACATGTCCTGTCCGAAGGTGACGGCCCATTTGAGCCGGGTGCCGTCGGCGGTGATGCCGGGCGCGGCCGGGTCGTACAGGTAGGCCGGCGAGAAGGGGATGGCGGTCGCCGTCCTCGCGGGGACGACGTAGACCATGTCGTAGCGGGAGAAGTCCGCGTAGGGATCGGCGGCCGTGACCGCGTCGCGGAGGTACCTCTCGTGGGCCTCGAAGGTGAGGCCGCGCGCGAAGCCGTAGGAGGTCGAGTCGGCGGGCATCCGGATCCAGCGGTGCAACGGGGTGTTGTCCAGCCGCAGACGACCGTGGCTCGCGCGGCCCATCCACCCGGCGGCCGGGGCGAGGTGGGCGGCGTACGGCTCGGTGGAGTCGGTGGCCGGGGCATCGGGGAAGTCCACGTACAGCGTCAGGACGCGACGGGTTCCGGTGGCCGGCTGGAACTGGGTCCGGTCGGTGTCGTGGCCCTCGTCCGTCCAGCCGGTCCGGCCGGGGAGGGCGCAGCCCGCGGCGGGGGGCGGCGGGCCGGGGGCGGCGGCCGCGGTGGGAACGGTCAGGCAGGAGACCAGGGCGACGGCCGCGGCGAGCGGCCGCAGGTGGTGGATGGGGGTGGTCATGTCTCTCCCGTCGGTGGCAGGTTGGGGGGATCCGGGGGAGCCGGGGATGGTGCTACGCGCGCCCCGCGGCCAGGTCCATCAGGCGGGACAGCACGCGCCCGCCGGAGGCGGAGACTCCGTCGTGCTCCCATTCGTTGGTGACCCAGACCCGGCTGGCGCCGACCTCGCGCACGGTGCGCAGGGAGAGCCCGGCGTCCACGTACATGTCGTCGTGGTAGACGAGTGCGGCGAGCGGCACCCGGTTGGCGGCCAGGCGGCGGGGGTCGTACAGGGGTGGCCAGTCGGCGCGTTCGGCGAGCAGGTCGGCGGCGTCGGCGAAGGGGCGCAGGCCCTTGATCTCGCGGAACATCCAGGGGTAGATCATTTCTCCGGTGAGCAGGAGGGGGTCGGCGTCCTCGGCGAACTCTGGGAGGTCCGCCAGGGCCCTGGAGGCCGCCCAGCCCGTCGGTCCCGCGCCCTGGCCGTACAGGGTCTCCTGCATGACGGCGAAGAGCGGGTTGTCGGTGAAGCCGGTCAGCGTCATCACCTGGTGCAGGAACGTGTCGGTCGGCTTCGCTTGCCCGTCGAGGGATCCGTCGAGGAGCCAGTGGATCCGCTCGAAGCCGTCGCCCATGCCGAGGACGAGGCCGAGCGTGCGCAGGCGGTGGGGGGTGAGCCGGTCTCCGTCGGGCAGGCGCACATCGGTGGCTGCCAGGAGGCGGGCGATCTCGCGGAGCCGGGCGGCGTCGTCGGGGTAGCGTGCGTAGAAGTCGAGGACGCGGTCCCGTACCCGGGGGTAGGTGCGGGCGTAGACCTCGTCGGCGGTGGCCGAGAGGCCGGGCAGGCCGCCCGTCACGTAGCAGGCCCGCAGACCTTCGGGGGCCTGGCTCAGGTAGGTGAGGGTGATGAAGCCGCCGTAGCTCTGGCCGAGGGTTTCCCAGGGCTCGTCGCCGCACAGCCGGCGGCGGATCAGTTCGGCGTCCGCGACGATCGAGTCGGCGCGGAAGTGGCCGAGGTGGTGGGCCAGCCGGGCCGGCGAGGCGAAGCGGGAGGCCGCCCGGGCGGTGAGGGGAGTGGAGCGGCCCGTGCCGCGCTGGTCGAGGAGCAGGACCCGGTGGGTCTGGAGGGCCTGGGGCAGCCAGCCGGGTGAACCGGCCGACGGCCTGGGCGACTTGCCGCCGGGTCCGCCCTGGAGATAGAGCAGCCAGGGCAGTTGCCGGCCCGCGTGGCGCGGGTCGGTGACCTCCCGGGCGAAGACCTGGAGGGTCGGACCGTCCGGGGCCGCGTGGTCCAGGGGGACGGTGAAGACGTGGTCGACGGTCGCGTACGCGGGGTTCATGGGTCCCTTTCGCGGCTGCGGCCGCACAGTGGCGTGTGACATTACGCCGTAGCATCGCGCGGCCAACGGCGGTCGCGGAGCTCTCACTTGGCCATAACTCCGCGCTATGGAGGCGCGACAATTGTGAGTGCCATTTCACATAACTATGTTATCGGTCACATTCCAGCCTCCCCCGGGCTGCCCGACTGTTCACGGAGTGACCACTGATGAAACTGATGAACAAGCGCACTCTCCACGCTCTCGCCACCGCTCTGGCGGCGACCGTCACACTCGGCATGGCCGGCTGTTCCAACGGCAGCCACTCCGGCGGCAGTCGGCAGGACAAAGACGCGAAGAACCCCGCGCTCGCCAACGCGGGGACCGCCGTCGGCGGCACTCCGCAGAAGGGCGGCACGCTGACCGTCCTGTCCAACCAGGACTTCACGCACCTCGACCCGGCCCGCAACTGGGTGATCGGCGACATGGAATTCGGCACCCGGCTGCTCTACCGCACGCTGGTGACGTACAGGGCGGAGCCGGGCACGAAGGGCGGAGAGCTGGTCCCCGACCTCGCCGAGGACCTCGGTGTCTCCTCCAACGGCGCCAGGACGTGGACCTTCACGCTCAAGAGGGGCCTCACGTACGAGGACGGCACGCCGATCACCGCCCAGGACGTCAAGTACAACGTGGAGCGGTCCTTCTCCCCCGACCTGCCCGGCGGCCCGGACTACGCCGCCCGCTACCTGGCCGGCGCCGAGGGCTACCGGGGCCCCGCCCAGGGGCAGCACCTCGACTCCGTCAAGACCCCCGACGACCACACGATCGTCTTCGAACTCCGCAAGCCCTTCGCGGAGTTCCCCAACGCCACCGTCCTGCCCACCTTCGCCCCGGTGCCCAGGTCCCAGGACAAGGGCCCCCAGTACGACAGCCGCCCGTTCTCCTCGGGCCCCTACAAGATCGAGTCGTACGACCGGGACAAGCGGCTGGTGCTGGTCCGCAACCCCCACTGGGACCCGGCGACGGACGCCGTGCGCAAGGCGTACCCGGACAAGCTGGTCGTGGTGATGGGGCTGAGGGCCAACCAGATCGACGACCGGCTCATCGCCTCGGAGGGCGGGGACGCCTCTGCCGTCTCCTGGGGCAAGCTGCGCCCCGAGAGCACCCCCAAGGTGCTCACCAAGGCCGACGTCAGGGCGCGGCTGCTCGCCGAGTCCACCAACTGCACCGAGATGGTGCAGATGCACACCGGCCGCGCCCCCTTCGACGACGTCAGGGTCCGGCAGGCCGTGCAGTACGCCCTGGACCGTGAGGCGGTGCTGACCGCCTCGGGCGGCCCGGCGCTCAACGAACCCTCCACGGCACTCATGCCCGGCTCGCTCTTCGGCGGCAAGCAGCCCGACACGCTGGGGATCCCGGCCACGGGTGACGTGGGGAAGGCGAAGCGGCTCCTGGAGGAGGCCGGCAAGCCGGACGGGTTCACGACCGCCATCACCGTCTCCAACGGGGACAAGGGGGTCGCCGAGGCGGTCCAGCAGTCCCTGGGCCGGGCGGGGATCAAGGTCACGATCGACGCCGTCGACCCGTCGGCCTTCTACGACACCATCGGTGACACCGAGCACCGCACCGACCTCGTCTACACCGGCTGGTGCCCCGACTACCCCTCCGGCTCCACCTTCCTGCCCTTCCTCTTCGACGGCCGCTACATCAAGGAGAAGGGGAACTCCGGCAACCACTCGCTCTTCCGCGACGAGGCCACGATGAAGCGGATGGACGACATAGCCGCCATGACGGACACGGCGCAGGCCAACAAGGCCTGGCAGCAGCTGGACGGGGAGATCCTCGCCAAGGCCCCGACGGCGCCCGCCGTCATCGAGCGCATGCCGCTGCTGGTCGGCACCAACATCGCCGGCGCCTTCGGCCACACGTCCTTCGGCGGCCAGCTCGACTACGCCACGATCGGTCTCAAGGACCCGGCGAAGAGCATGTGACATTTCACATAAGACTGACGGGAGTCGTCTCCTGTTCGAAAGCTGTCGCCGCTCCTAACATGCGCGGCATGGAACTGGAGGTACGGCACCTGCGGGTGGTGTGCGCGATCGCCGAGGCCGGCAGCCTCACCCGGGCCGCCGCCGCGCTGTCGATGACCCAGCCGGGCCTCAGCACGCAGTTGCGCCGCATCGAGTCGATGCTCGGCGGCGCCCTCTTCGACCGGCGGCGGGCCGGAGCCACCCCCACGGCCTTCGGTGAGCTGGTGCTGGCCCGTGCCCACGCCGTCCTCCCGGGCGTCGACGCGCTCCTCGCCGACACCGCCCGCGCGGCCCGCCACCTGGCATCCCCGGACCGGGTGCGCGTCGGATCGGTCGGTGCTCCCCTCATCGGCCACCTCATCCTGGCCATCGGGGCGTTGCTGCCCCGGGCCGAGGTGACGTCCCGGTGCCACTACTCCCCCGTCACCCTCCTGGACGACCTCGCCGCCGGCCGCCTGGAGGCGGCGGTCCTCGGCGACCACCCCGAGCAGGCGCTTCCCCCGCGCGACGGGGTCGTCCTCACTCCGCTGGTCACCGAACCCGTCTTCGCCCTGCTGCCCGCGGCCCACCCGCTGGCCGGCCAGGAGGCCGTCTCCCTCACCGAACTCGCCGATCACGACTGGGCGATGCCCCGGCCCGACGGCGACCGCACCCGCGAGTACTGGTCCTCGGTGTGCGCGCTGACCGGCCGCCGCCCCTCCGCCCCGCACGAGGCCGAGGGTCGCCAGCTGGTCGAACTGGTCCGCGCGGGCCTGGCCGTCAGCCTCTGCCAGGCCACCTTCACGGAAACCCCCGGCGTCGCCGTCCGCCCCCTCGCGGACAACCCGCTCTGGTACCGCCACATCCTGGCCTGGCACCGGGACGGCCCCCTGACCCCCCACAGCGCCGCCCTCCTGCGCACGGTCGCAGCCGGCTACCTGACCACCTGCGCCACCAGCCCCGTCTACACGGCCTGGCGCACCCGCCACCCACACCTGGCCCAGCCCCGCGCATGAGACCCCGGGTCAGGCGCCCTTCGCCGCCGGCCCCAGGATCGCCACGCAGGGTGCCCGCGGGCCGGGCCGTGGCCGAGCTCACCCCCGTGAAGCTCGACCCCGACCGGCCGGCACCGCCACCCCTCGACACTTCAGTGGCGAAGAAGCGTTGGTAACGTACACCAGAGTGACTGTCCGGCGTCAACCAAAGTGTTGCCGGAGCCGGCCCGTTGGGCTTCGAGAAACACTGTGGTGGACAAAGGCTCGGCATCACACCAAGGAGCACCAAGGAGGCCGTGTACGTGGAGGATGACCAGTCGCCCACCTTCGCCCAACTCCTGGACCACCTCTTCCGCGAGGTACACCCCCCTTCCCGGGGGCCCTACACCTACGCGGAGGTCGCCGAGGGAATCCGCAAGGCCGCGACCGGAGAGGGTCGCGGGGTGACGGCGAGCGCCATCCAGCAACTGCGCACGGGTGCCAAGCGGAACCCGACGCGACACACCATCAAGGCCCTGGCCGACTTCTTCGGCGTCCCGGCGGGCTACTTCGTCGACAACGCGGCGGCCGCGCGCACCAAGGCGGAGATCGGCCTCCTCGCCGCCATGCGCGATCAGGACGTCCGCAAGGTGGCCCTGCGCGCCAACGGCCTGAGCGTCGACAGCCTGAAGATGCTGTCCACCGTGATCGAACAGGCCCGGAAACTCGAGGGGCTCACCACCGACGACCCCGCGCAGGACCTCAACCTGGACGACTGAACCGCGCACCGGGCGCCGATCACACGGTCCCCGAGGCGGCACCCCGCCCTCGAAGCGGAGTCGCGAACATGCCAGCATGGGGGCGCGTACCAGGCCCCCAGGGGGAGGTTCGCCCCGGCCGACCGCCCCCGCCCGGCGTCACCAGAGTGAGGACATGGACCTTGAGCAGCTTCGCGCCGCGTGTGAGGCACGCGTCGAGGCGCTTCGGCTCCCGCACCGCTTCAGCACCCGCGACCTCCGCGACGCCGTGGCCGAACAACGCGGACGCCCCATCATCCTGCGCCCCCTGAGCACACTGGGCGCCATGGACGCTCCGTGCGGGATCCGCCTGGAGACCCCGGACGCCGACCTGTTGTTCTACGAGGAGGCCACCTCCCCCCTCCACCAGAACCACATCCTCGCGCACGAGATCAGCCACATCATCTGCGACCACCCCGGCAGCTTGGAACTGGACCAGGACACCCTCCGCGCGATCGGTTTCAACCCCACCCTCGTCCAGCGCATGTCCGGCCGGACCAGCTACACGAGTGAGGACGAACGCGAGGCCGAGGTGATGGCCAGCGTGATCCGACAACTCATGTACCGGGGACGCGAGTCCCCGTCGAGCCGGCCCGCCAGCGGCGCCGAGAGCTGGGACGCGCTGTTCGCCGAGCCGCACAGGAAGAAACGCCACCCGAAATGATCAACATCCTCTTCACGGGCACGGCCGTCGTGCTGCTGTGCTTCGCCGTCTACTGGGTGAGAGGGCGCGGTGGACACCGCCCCACCGGCACCTGGGCGATGGCGGCACTGCTGACCTCGTTCGCCCTCGCCTTCGCGTCCTACTCCCCCGCAGTGGAGCGCGCGGTCGAATCGGTCGTCCCCCACGTCGCCCGACTCCTCAGCAACACCTTCACCCTGACGGCGGCCACCTCGGTCCTCGCCTTCCTCTTCCAGCTCAATCTGGACCGCGAGCGGGCCCACCGACAGATCCGACTGCGCGTCATCGCCCTCGCGATCTGCGTCGCCGGCATGACCGCCTTCTTCACCGCCGAGCAACTCACGGGCCGCAACCCGGCGTTGTACGCGTGCTACGTGCTCATCTACATCTCCTACCTGGGGTACACGGCCAAGGACTTCCTGCTGCAGACCTGGGCCCAGTCCAAGCGCTCGACCCGCCGCAGCCAGCGCTGGGGCCTGCGCACGACCTCGGTCGGCTGCGGTTTCGCCCTCGTCTACGCGGCGTACAAGCTCTTCGCCCTGGTCTCCATCGGCCTCGGCCTGGGGCTCGTGCCCGACCACGCCCGGTGCTCGAGCCCGCTGACCCCCTTCCGCTGCGCGTTCAGCGTGACCGCGCCCGCCGTCGCCGTCCTCCTCATCACCGTCGGCCTCACCCTCCCCGCCCTGCTGTGGCCGCTCAGCCAACTGCGCCGCCGTCGCTGGGAACGGAACTCGTTCACCGCGCTGGAACCCCTGTGGCGGGAGGTCACCTCGGCGGTCCCCGAGGTGGTGCTCGACCCGGGCAGCACCGAGGCCGACACCCACGACCTCGACTTCCACCTCCACCGCCGGGTCATCGAGATCAACGACTGCGTGCTGGCCCTGCGCCGGTACCGTCAAGCATCGGTACGGGACGCCGCGGCCGCCGAGGCCGCCCGCCGGGGCACGGCCGACACCCCCGAGGGCGACGCCGCGGTGGAGGCGGCGGTCATCGCCGCGGCCGTCAACGCGAAGCGCGCCGGACTCCCCCTCGACGGCGACGAGGCCCCGCCCGCCGCCGGCACCCGCTCCCGCAAGGGCGACCTCCCGGCGGAGACCGCGTGGCTGCTGCTCGTGGCGGACGCCTACGCGCGGTACCCGGCACCCGAGCACGCGGGCGCGGCCTCGTGACCGCCCCGCGGCAGGACCCCCTGCGCGACCCGCGCTTCTTCGCCGACCCCTACCCCACCTACGACCGGCTGCGCGAGGTCTGCCCGGTCCGGCGGATCCCCACCGGCTCCGGCGGACACCACGCGTACCTGATCACCGGTCACCCCGAGGCCCGCGAGGCGTTCACCGACCCCCGCCTGTCCAAGGACACGGCCCGCTTCTTCGCCGACCGGCCCTCGAACCGCGACCTGCACCCGGCGATCTCCCGCAACATGCTGGCGAGCGACCCACCCGAGCACACCCGCCAGCGCCGGGTGGCAACACGCCTGTTCACAACGGGCCGCGTCCGAAAACTACGCCCGTTCATCACCCGAATCGTGGACGACCTGACGACCACGTGGCGACCGGGCACGGACATCGACCTGGTGGCGGACCTGGCGGTCCCCCTGCCGGTCACCGTCGTCTGCGAACTCCTGGGCGTCCCTGAACCCGACCGCACCACCCTCGCCGCCCGTTCCCACGACCTCTTCGACGCGACCGACACCGCTCGCATCGACGCCGCGTCACACCACATCGGCGACTACCTCACCCACCTGATCGACGCGGCCCGCACCACCCCCGGCGACGGCCCCCTCCACGCCCTCCTGCACGACTGCGACGAAGACGGCCTCACCCTCGACGAGACCATCTCCCTGGCAGCCCTCCTCCTGGTCGCCGGGCACGAGACCACCACCCACTTCATCGGCAACGCCGTCCTGGCCCTGCTCCGGCACCCGGAGGCCTTCGACCGCCTGCGCCGGGACCCGGACCTGATCCCCGGCGCCCTCGACGAACTGCTCCGCTTCGACTCCCCGGTGAGCGTGGCCACCTTCCGCTACAGCACGCAGGACCTGCGCGTCGGCGGCATCGACATCCCGGCGGGCTTCCCGGTCCTGATCGCCCCCGGAGCCGCGAACCGCGACCCGGCGGCGTTCCCCGACCCGAACCACCTGGACCTCGACCGCGACGCCGGCGCCCACCTCTCCTTCGGCCACGGCATCCACCGCTGCCCGGGCGCCCCCCTGGCCCGGGCCGAGGCCGAAATCGCCCTGCGCACCCTACTGACCCGCTTCCCGAACACCCGCCTGGCCATCCCCGCGGAATCCCTGACCTGGCGCCAAACCCGCCTCACCCGCGGCCTGACCACCCTCCCCCTCACCCTGTAGGTCAGGCGCCCTTCGCCACCGGCTCCAGGATGGCCACGCATTCCACGTGGTGGGTCATCGGGAAGAGGTCGAAGACGCGCAGCGTGCGGACCTTGTAGCCGGCGTCCTTGAAGTAGCCGAGGTCGCGGGCCAGGGCCGCCGGGTCGCAGGCCACGTAGGCGATGCGGCGGGCGGAGAGGCCGGCGATGTGGCGGACGGTCTGCTTGCCGGCGCCCGCGCGGGGCGGGTCGAGGACGACCAGGTCGCACTCGGTGATGCCGGTCTTGGGGAGGGCCTGGTCGACCTTGCCCTGCTCGATGCGGACCCGGGGGAAGTCGGCCAGGTTGTGGCGGGCGTCCTCCACCGCGCGCTTGCCCGACTCGATGCCGAGGACCGCCCCGGTCTCGCCGAGGCGCTCCGCCAGCGCGCCGGCGAAGATGCCGACGCCGCAGTAGAGGTCGAGGGCCATCTCGCCCTTGCGCGGCATCAGGCCCTGCATGACGGCCTTGATCAGGGTGTCGGCGGCCTGCGGGTGGACCTGCCAGAAGCCGCCCATGCCGACCCGGTACGTACGGCCGTCCGCGCGCTCGCGCACGAAGGGGCGGCCGTGGACGCGGTGGACCCCGCCGTCCTTCTCCTCGACGCGCAGGACCGAGACGGGCTTGTCCAGCTCCACGAGGGGGAGGCGGCCGCCGGGGCGGGGAGTGAGGACGACCTGGCGGTCGCCGGAGCCGGAGGCCGCGATGGCCTCGACGGTGGCCATCTGGGGCCAGTCCTGCTTCTCGATGCCCAGTTCGGTGACGCCCGGGGCCGCGATCATGCAGTGGTCGATCAGTTCGACGTCGTGCGAGCGGTGCTTGCGCAGGCCCGCGTTGCCGTCCTCGTCGATGGCGAACTGGACCCGGGTGCGCCACTGGGGGACCTGGCCCGCCGGCAGCTTGTCGCCCTCGGCCGGCATGACGGTGCCGTCCCAGCCGGCCTCCTCCGGGGTGAGCCCGGCGAGCCGCTTCAGCTGCTCGGCGACGACCTCGCCCTTGAGCCGGCGCTGGGCGCCCGGCTTGGCGTGCTGCCAGTCGCAGCCGCCGCACTTGCCGGGGCCGGCGTACGGGCAGGGGGCTTCCACGCGGTCCTTGGAGGCGGTGAGGACCGTGATCGCGTCGGCGCGCAGGAAGCGGGAGTCGGACTCGCCCTCCGTCACGCGGGCGATGACCTTCTCGCCGGGCAGCGTGTGGCGGACGAACAGGACGCGCCCCTCGGCGG
Source organism: Streptomyces sp. NBC_00091 (assembly GCF_026343185.1). GTDB lineage: Bacteria > Actinomycetota > Actinomycetes > Streptomycetales > Streptomycetaceae > Streptomyces. The sequence continues at coordinate 591,837 of NZ_JAPEMA010000001.1, forward strand.
TCCGGGCGATGCAGTGGCCGCCGTGCGCGACGGGGCCGACCTCGACCTCGTACTCCTCCCCGACCAGTGACTGCTTCTCGTTCTGCTCGGTCATGGTGGGGAGACTCCAAGGAGGGAAGGAAGAGTGGATCAAGAAAGTGGATCAAGTGGATCAAAAGGAACGGCCGGACGACCGACCCACCAGTTTACGTGGATCTCGTCCGGCCGTTCACCAACCCGTCCCGGCGGCCCGCCGGGCTACTTGGCCGCCGGGTCCTTCGGACGCGACCGCGGGGCGTCGACGGGGCCCCGGCGCACCGCGCCCGGAGCGTTCCACTCCTGGCGCTTCCTGGCCCGCCGCTTGGCGAGCTCCGAGGACTCCAGCTGGTAGGGCACCGAGGTGACCATCACGCCGGGCGTGAACAGCAGCCGGCCCTTGAGGCGCAGCGCGCTCTGGTTGTGCAGGAGGTGCTCGTACCAGCGGCCGACGACGTACTCGGGGATGTAGACGCTGACGGCGTCGCGCGGGTTCTCGCTGCGCAGCCCCTTCACGTACTCGATCACCGGGCGGGTGATCTCGCGGTAGGGCGAGTCGAGGATCTTCAGCGGGACGTTGATCCCGCGCCGCTCCCACTCCACCCTCAGGGCCTTGGTCTCGGCCTGGTCGACGCTGATGCTGAGCGCCTCCAGGGTGTCCGAGCGGGTCAGCTTGGCGAAGGCCAGGGCGCGCAGCGTGGGCTTGTGGATCTTCGAGACGAGGACGATCGAGTGGACCCGGGAGGGCCGCACGCTGTCGTCGCTGGGGCCCTCGTCGGCGGCGATCTCGGTGGCGACCCGGTCGTAGTGCTTCCGGATCGCGGTCATCGTGCCGTAGAAGATCAGCATGCCCAGCAGGGCGACCCAGGCTCCGTGCGTGAACTTGGTGGCCAGGACGACGACCAGGACCATGCCGGTGAAGAAGGCGCCGAAGGTGTTGATCGCCCGCGAGCGGTGCATCCGGCGGCGGGCGGACTGGTCCCGCTCGGTCCGCAGGTGGCGGTTCCAGTGCCGGACCATGCCGATCTGGCTCAGCGTGAAGGAGACGAACACGCCGACGATGTAGAGCTGGATCAGCTTGGTCGAGTCGGCGTCGTAGATCCACACCAGCAGCATGGCGGCGCCCGCCAGGAGCACGATGCCGTTGGAGAAGGCGAGCCGGTCGCCGCGGGTGTGCAGCTGGCGCGGCAGGTAGCGGTCCTGGGCCAGGATCGAGCCGAGCAGCGGGAAGCCGTTGTAGGCGGTGTTGGCGGCCAGGAACAGGACGAGCGCGGTGGCGGTCGCCAGCACGATGAACAGGATGCTGCCGCTGCCGAAGACGGCCTCGGCCACCTGGGAGATCACCGGGTGCTGGACGAACCCGTCGCCGACCGGGACGCCGTTCTCCAGCAGGCTGGTCGCGGGGGTCTCGGCCATCTTCACGTCGGTGGCCATGGCCAGCCCGATGATCCCGCAGAACATGGTGACGGCCAGGCCGCCCATGAGCGCGAGGGTGGTGGCGGCGTTCTTGCTCTTGGGCTTGCGGAAGGCCGGCACGCCGTTGCTGATCGCCTCGACACCGGTCAGGGCGGCACAGCCGGAGGAGAAGGCGCGCAGCAGCAGGAAGACCAGGGCGAACCCGGCCAGCCCCTGGTGCTCGGCCTTGATCTCCAGACCGGCGGTCGGGGCCTCCATCGAGTCGCCCATGACGAGGCCGCGCCAGGCACCCCAGGCGATCATGACGAACACGGCGCCGACGAACACGTACGTCGGGATGGCGAAGAGCTTCCCGGATTCCTTCACGCCGCGCAGATTCATCAGCGTGAGCAGCAGAATCATCAGGATCGCCGAGAGCACCTTGTGCTCGATGACGAAATCGACGGCGGAACCGAGATTCTCGACTCCGGAGGAAATCGAGACGGCAACGGTGAGGACGTAGTCGACGAGCAGGGCGCTCGCCACGGTGAGGCCCGCTTTGGGTCCGAGGTTGGTGTTGGCCACCTCGTAGTCGCCGCCGCCGCTCGGGTACGCGTGGACGTTCTGCCGGTAGGAGGCGACCACGGTGAACATCAGCACGACGACCGCGACCGCGATCCAGGGGCTGAAGTGGTACGCCGACACACCCGCGATGGACAGGACCAGCAGTACCTCGCCGGGGGCATATGCCACTGAGGAGAGGGGGTCGGATGCGAACACAGGAAGGGCGATCCGCTTGGGGAGGAGAGTTTCCCCGAGGCGGTCGCTGCGCAGCGCCCGGCCGATCAGGATCCGTTTGGGCACGTCGGTCAGTTTGGACACGCAGAGGATCGTAAGCGTTCGAAATCTGACTGACGAACCCCCTGCCCCGGATCCGCACCAATGCGCCGCCAATGAGGCACCGCGTGGACCCCAAATGGTCACACTGGTGACCGCCCGTGTGTAGCTTGGGCCATGGTCTGAGACCCTGTTTAGCCAGAGCATGCAATGAGGCTGGAAACCAGCGAGCCGCTGTCAGCCGGAAGGACGGCCGTGCACATCGTCATTATGGGCTGCGGAAGAGTGGGTTCCGCTCTCGCGCAGACCTTGGAGCAGCAGGGGCATACGGTCGCCGTCGTCGACCAGGACCCCACCGCATTCCGTCGGCTCGGGGCTTCCTTCGGCGGCCGCCGCGTCACCGGTGTCGGATTCGACCAGGACACCCTGCGGGAGGCCGGGATCGAGGAAGCGGGCGCCTTCGCCGCGGTCAGCAGTGGTGACAATTCCAACATCATCGCCGCCCGCGTGGCCCGTGAGATGTTCGGCGTCGAGAACGTCGCCGCCCGTATCTACGACCCCAAGCGCGCCGAGGTCTACCAGCGCCTCGGGATCCCCACCGTCGCGACCGTACGGTGGACCGCGGACCAGATGCTGCGCCGGCTGCTGCCCTCGGGCTCGGAGCCGCTGTGGCGCGACCCGAGCGGCGGCGTGCAGCTCGCGGAGGTGCACGCCTCCGCCGCCTGGATCGGGCACAAGGTCAGCCAGCTCCAGGAGGAGACCGGCGTCCGTGTCGCGTTCCTCACCCGCCTGGGCGAAGCGATGCTGCCGACTTCGCAGACCGTCCTCCAGGAGGGCGACCTCGTCCACGTGATGATGCGCACGGACGAGATCGACAAGGTCGAGGCGGCCTTCGCCGAAGGTCCCGAGGAGGCACACGCATGAGGGTCGCGATCGCCGGAGCCGGGGCCGTGGGCCGCTCCATCGCCGGAGAACTGCTGGAGAACGGCCACGAGGTGCTCCTCGTGGACAAGGCGCCGACCGCCATCTCGGTGGAGCGGGTGCCGCAGGCCGAGTGGCTGCTGGCCGACGCCTGCGAGATCACCTCGCTCGACGAGGCGGCGCTCCAGCGCTGCAACGTGGTCATCGCCGCGACGGGCGACGACAAGGTCAACCTGGTCGTCTCCCTGCTCGCGAAGACCGAGTACGGGGTCCCGCGCGTGGTGGCCCGGGTGAACAACCCGAAGAACGAGTGGCTCTTCAACGAGTCCTGGGGCGTCGACGTCGCGGTCTCCACGCCGCGCCTGATGTCGGCCCTGGTCGAAGAGGCCGTCAGCGTCGGCGACCTGGTGCGCCTGCTGCGCTTCAGCCACGGCGACGCCAACCTCGTCGAACTGACCCTGCCGGCCGACTCCTCGGTCGCGGGCACCCAGATCAGCGAGATCTCCTGGCCGGAGGACACCTCCCTGGTCACGATCATCCGCGGCAACCGGGTGCTCACCCCGCACGGCGAGGAGACCCTGGAGCCGGGCGACGAGCTCCTCTTCGTGGCCGCCCAGGCCCGCGAGGAGCAGCTGGAGGAACTCCTCCAGGCCCGCCGCTGACAACGCGAAGGGGCGGGGTGACCTCGATGGTCGCCCCGCCCCTTCCGCATGCTCCCCGGGGTCTCAGACCCCCCGCTCCCGGGCTGCCGCCTTGGCCGCCTTCTCGGCGGCCTCCTCGGCCTCGTACTCGGCGATCACGTCGATCGGCGGCGGCGCCTTCGCCAGGAAGACCCAGGTGAAGTACACGGCCAGCACCATCGGCGGGAGCTTCAGCGCGATCAGCACCCAGCCCAGCTGCGTCGCGTCGCCCCACCAGTACAGCGGGAAGAGGATCGCGTACTTGGCGAGGAAGATCAGGCCCCAGGCCAGGCTGGCCTTGGTGTACGCCTTCTTGCGCCCCGGGTTGCGGGTGCGCCAGGACAGGTTCTCCTTGAAGACCGGCCCCAGGACCACCCCCAGCAGCGGGAACCCCACCAGCGCCGAGACCGTGAAGGCCACGCCCAGGCCGACGCCGTAGATCATGCCGGGCAGGTAGAAGCCCTTGGCGCTGCCCGTGAAGAGGGCGAAGGCCACGCCCACGCCCACGCCGAAGACCCCGCTGAAGGCGTGCTTGACGGTGTCCTTGCGCAGCAGCCGCACGATCACCAGCAGCACGGCGACCGCGCCCGCCGCGATCGCCGACAGCTTCACGTCCTTGTTGATGGTGTAGATCATCACGAAGAGCAGGCCGGGGAGCATCGTCTCCACGGTGCCCCGGATGCCGCCGAAGGCATCGAAGAGCGCCGCCTGCGTCACGGCCTTCTGGTCGGCGGAGGGCGCCGCGTCAGGGTCCGGGGTGGTCGGTCGGTCGAGTGACGTCACCGGTCAGTGCTCCTGTCCGAGCGGTCGGAGTTCGTACTTCGGGTTGAAGAGGACCCGGCGCCCGTGGCTCATCGAGATCCGCCCCGAAGCGATCATGCGCCGCCCCGGTTCGATTCCCACGATCGAGCGACGCCCGAGCCACACCACGTCCAGCGCGGCCGATCCGTCGAACAGTTCGGCCTCCAGGGCGGGCACGCCCGCTCGCGGCCGGAGGGTGACGGTACGGAGGGTTCCGGTCACCTTCACTATCTGACGGTCGTGGCAGTCGCAGATCCGCGTGCACCCCGCGGCTTCTGCGTCCTCCTGCAGTTCCGCCGAATGCAGCTCCTCCTGGGAGGTGGACAGCCGCTCTATCATCCGGCGGAACCGGCCCGCCGGCCTGACCGGTTTCGCGGGCTTCTCGGGACGCGGTTCAGCACTCATACAGGAAGCCTACCGGCGCCCCCACTACCTCTCGAAGCGGTAGCCCATGCCCGGTTCGGTGATGAAGTGCCGGGGGTGCGAGGGGTCCGCCTCCAGCTTGCGGCGCAGCTGGGCCATGTAGACCCGCAGGTAGTTGGTCTCCGTCCCGTACGAGGGCCCCCAGACCTCCTGGAGGAGCTGCTTCTGGCTGACCAGCTTCCCGCTGTTGCGCACCAGCACCTCCAGCAGGTGCCACTCGGTGGGAGTGAGGCGTACGTCGCGCCCCTCGCGCACCGCCTTCTTGGCGGCGAGGTCCACCGTGAACCCCTCGGTCTCGACGACCACCTCGTCCTCGCCCGTCCCGGCGGACGGCTCGGCCCGGCGGACGGCGGCGCGCAGCCGGGCCAGAAGCTCGTCCATGCCGAAGGGCTTGGTGACGTAGTCGTCGGCGCCGGCGTCGAGGGCCTCGACCTTCTCGTCGGAGCTGTGCCGGGCGGAGAGCACCAGGATCGGCACCCGGGTCCAGCCGCGGAGCCCCCTGATCACCTCGACCCCGTCCATGTCGGGCAGGCCGAGGTCGAGGACGACCACGTCGGGGTGGCGGGCGGCCGCGAGTTCCAGGGCGCCCGCCCCGTCCGCGGCCGCGTCGACCTCGTAGCGGCGCGCCTTGAGGTTGATCACGAGGGCTCGGACGATCTGCGGCTCGTCGTCCACTACGAGCACCCGGGTCATTGAGGTCCTGCTTTCTGTCGTTCGGGGCGGTCCCCGGTTGCGGTCGTTTCCTGCTCCGGGGGCTGCGCCGCGGCGGGGTCCGGCGGGCGGGCGCGGGTGACCGCGCGCAGGGTGAGCACCATGGTCAGCCCGCCCCCGGGGGTGTCCTCGGCGGCGAGGGTGCCGTCCATGGACTCGGCGAAGCCCCGGGCCACCGCCAGTCCCAGGCCCACCCCGGCGCCGCGCGGGGCGTCCCCGTGCCGCTGGAACGGGGCGAAGATCCGGTCCTTGGCCTCGTCCGGGACCCCGGGCCCCCGGTCGACGACGCGCACCTCGACCCGGTCGCCGAGGAAGCTGGCCGCGACCAGCACCGGCTCCCCGAGGGGGCTGTACTTGACGGCGTTCTCCACCACGTTGGCCACGGTCCGCTCCAGCAGCCCCGGGTCCACCGCCACCATCGGCAGGCTCTCCGGCACGTCCAGCACCACGCTGTCCTCCGGTACGCCGCCCAGCGCCATCGGGACCACCTCGTCGAGGTCGATCTCCCGGATCAGGGGGGTCACGGTGCCGGTCTGCAGCCGGGACATGTCGAGCAGGTTGCCCACCAGGTGGTCGAGCCGGTCGGCGCCGTGCTCGATGCCCGCGAGCAGCTCGGCCCGGTCCTCCTCGGACCAGTCCACGTCGTCGGAGCGCAGGGAGCTGACGGAGGCCTTGATGGAGGCCAGGGGCGTACGCAGGTCATGGCTGACGGCGGCCAGCAGGGCGGTCCGGATCCGGTTGCCCTCGGCCAGCCGGCGGGCCTCCTCGGCCTCCCCCACGAGCCGCTGGCGGTCCAGCACCACCGCGGCCTGGGCGGCGAAGGCGCCGAGCACCCGGCGGTCCTCGGCGGGCAGCACCCGCCCGGACAGGGCCAGGGCCATGTCGTCGCCGATCGGCATGTCCACGTCCGCGTCCTCGGGGCGGGCCGCCGGGGCCGGGCCGACGCTGCCGGCCGGCTTCCAGGGCTCGAGCTCGCCCGCCCGCTCCAGCAGGGCCACCGACTCCATCGCGAAGGTCTCGCGCACCCGCTCCAGCAGCGCGTCCAGGGCGGTCTCGCCGCGCAGCACGCTCCCGGCCAGGAAGGAGAGGATCTCGGACTCGGCCCGCAGCCGCGCGGCCTGGTGCGTGCGCCGGGCGGCCAGGTCCACCACCGAGGCCACCGAGACGGCCACCCCGAAGAAGACCGAGATGGCCACGATGTTCTTCGGATCGGACACGGTGAACCGGTGGACCGGCGGTGCGAAGAAGTAGTTCAGCAGCAGGGAGCCGAAGGCGGCCGAGGCCAGCGCCGGCCAGCGCCCGCCCAGCAGGGCGGCGGCCACGGTCAGCGAGAGGAACAGCAGCATCTCGTTGGCCAGGCCCGGGTCGGCGTTCACATGGGTCAGCAGGACGGCCAGCAGGGCGGGGCAGAGGATGCCGACGACCCAGCCGGTGATGATCCGGGTCCGCCCGAGCCGGGCCGCCGAGCGGGCCACGGGCAGCCCGCGCCCCTTGGCGACCTCCTCGTGGGTGACGATGTGCACGTCGAGGTCGGGCCCCGAGTCCCGGGCGACGGTGGCGCCCACCCCGGGCCCCAGGACGTACTGCCAGTGCTTGCGGCGGCTGGAGCCCAGCACGATCTGGGTGGCGTTAATCCCCCGGGCGAAGGCGAGGAGGGCCTCGGGGACGTTGTCGCCAATGACATGGTGAAACGTTCCGCCGAGATCCTCGACCAGGGTCCGCTGGACCGCCAGCTCCTTGGGGGAGGCCGAGGTCAGCCCGTCGCTGCGGGCGATGTAGACGGCGAGGATCTCGCTGCCGGATCCCTTGGCGGCCATCCGCGAGGCCCGGCGGATCAGGGTGCGCCCCTCGGGCCCGCCGGTGAGCCCCACGACGATCCGCTCGCGCGCCTGCCAGGTGGAGTGGATGCCGTGCTCGCCCCGGTACTGCTGGAGGTACTCGTCGGCCCGGTCGGCGACCCACAGCAGCGCCAGCTCGCGCAGCGCGGTGAGGTTGCCGGGCCGGAAGTAGTTGGAGAGGGCCGCGTCGACCCGGTCGGACTTGTAGATGTTGCCGTGCGCCATGCGCCGGCGCAGGGCCTGCGGGGACATGTCGACCAGCTCGATCTGGTCGGCCCGCCGCACCACCTCGTCCGGCACCGTCTCGCGCTGGCGCACCCCGGTGATCGTCTCGACCACGTCCCCGAGGGACTCCAGGTGCTGGATGTTCACGGTGGACACCACGTCGATCCCGGCCCGCAGCAGCTCCTCCACGTCCTGCCAGCGCTTCGCGTTGCGCGAGCCGGGGACGTTCGTGTGCGCGAGCTCGTCCACCAGGGCCACGGCGGGGCGGCGGGCGAGCACCGCGTCCACGTCCATCTCCGTGAAGGCGGCCCCCCGGTAGGACAGCTCCCGCCGGGGCACCTGCTCCAGGCCGTGCAGCATGACCTCGGTCCGCGGCCGCCCGTGGTGCTCGACGAAGCCGACGACGCAGTCCGTGCCCCGCTCCACGCGGCGGTGGCCCTCCGAGAGCATGGCGTACGTTTTGCCCACACCGGGTGCCGCGCCCAGATGAATCCTTAGCCTGCCGCGTCCCATGCGCCCATTCTCGGGGACGTTCCTGCTGTTCACGCACCGAAGTGGTGCCGGACGGACATCCCTGACACATCCCTGACACCCGCCTGCGGCGCCGCACCCGGGCATGCCGGTGGGCCCCGCCCGTGAAGGGATCGGGGCCCACCGGCGGAAAACCGCCCTGTGCCGGGTCCGGGTCAGCGGACCTCGGTGATCTCCGGACCGCGCTCCAGCTGGCCCATGCCGCCGCCGAAGCGCGAGCCCTCCTGGTCCTCGGCCGTCTGCACGCCGTCCGGCACCATCTGGGCGTCGTTCGGCAGCTTCAGGACGATCGGGTCGCGCGGGGCCATCGGGCCGTCGCCGCGCAGGACGACGGTGTCCCGGAAGATCTGCTCCAGCACGCCGGCCGACTCGGGGCGCACCGCGCCCTGGCCGGAGATGACACCGCGCAGGAACCAGCGCGGGCCGTCGACGCCGACGAAGCGCACCAGCTGGGCGCCGGTCTGGCCGTCGGGCAGCGGTACGGGGACCTGCGCGCGCAGCTCCCAGCCCAGCGGGCCGTCGACCTCGTCGATGATGCCGCCCTGCTGGGTGATGCCCGAGGCGATCTCGTCGCGGACCTCGCCCCAGATGCCCTCCTTCTTGGGCGCGGCGAAGGCCTGCAGCTGCACGGCGCTGTCGCCGAGGACCACGGTGGCGGCCACGATCGCGTCACCGGCGACCTCGACGCGCAGCTCCATGCCCTCGACACCGGGTACGAGGATGCCGCCCAGGTCGACCCGGCCGTCGGCCGGGTTGCCGAGCACCTCGGAGACGTCCCAGGGGCCGTCGGGCCGCGGGGCCGGGGGCAGGTTCAGCCGGCGCGGCGCGGCGGAGTCGTCGCCGCCGTCGCGCTCATCGCCGGCCACGCGGTCCACGACCTGCTCGGCCGCGCCGCCGTCCTTGGCGGAATCGTTCTTCTTGCGACGTCCGAACACGTCACTGTCCTTCCCGGTCGGATACGACCGAAGCGTAGCCATTCCCACCCTGCTGACCAGCCCCGGATCCGGCCACGGCCGCATGACCGCCGGTAGAGCCGAACCCCCCGTCGGCCCGGGCCGAGCCGGGAAGCTCCGCCACCTCGTGGAAGCGCACCTTCTCGACCCGCTGGACAACCAGCTGGGCAATGCGGTCGAAACGCTCGAACCGCACGCTCTCGCGCGGGTCGAGATTGACCACGATCACCTTGATTTCCCCACGGTACCCGGCATCCACCGTCCCCGGGGCATTCACGAGCGCGAGCCCGCAGCGAGCGGCCAGGCCGGAGCGCGGGTGCACGAAGGCGGCGTACCCGTCGGGGAGGGCGATGGAGACGCCGGTGGGCAGTACGGCCCGCTCCCCCGGCTCCAGCTCGGCGGCCACGGTGGTCACCAGGTCGCAGCCGGCGTCGCCGGGGTGGCCGTAGGCGGGAAGGGGCACCTCGGGGTCGACGCGGCGGATCAGCACGTCGACGGGAGCGTGGTTGTTCTGGGACATCAGGGGTTCACCTCGAAGGCGCGTGCGCGCCTGACCTGGTCCGGGTCGGCCATCGCCGCCCGGATCTCCTCGGGCCGACCGTTGTCGATGAAGTGGTCGACCTTCACCTCGATGAAGAGCGCGTCCGCGCGGACGGCGACGGGGCCGTCCGCGCCGCCTATCCGGCCCACCGCCGTGCAGTAGATCTTCCGGCCCGCGACGGCGGTGACCTCGGCCTCCAGGTACAGCACGGTGTCCACGGGCACGGGCCGCACGAAGTCGGTCTCCAGCCGTCCGGTCACCGCGATGACGCGCAGCAGCCAGTTCAGGGAGCCCAGCGTCTCGTCGAGCGCGGTGGCCAGCACGCCGCCGTGGGCGAGACCGGGCGCGCCCTGGTGGGCGGGCCTGACGGTGAACTCCGCGGTGACGCGTACGCCCTCACCCGCGCGGGCCTCCAGATGGAGCCCGTGCGACTGGCCCCCGCCGCAGCCGAAACAGTGTTCGTAGTGCGCGCCGAGCAGCTCACCGGGCGCCGGGGCATCGGGGTGCCGGACCGGCGCGGTGGCGTCGGCCGGGGGCGTCAACGCTGTGTTTCGTCCACTCACAGCCGCTGACCTTACCCGCGCGGCTACCCGCCGGTCGCCTCGTGGGAGGCTTGGGCTCATGCAGCTCTCCCCCGCGCACCACGACGAACGCCTCTCCGCCCCCCGCTCCTGGTGGGGCATCGCCGCGCTGACCGGTCTGGCGTGCGCGCTGATGCTGCTGCCGCTCGGGACCCTGCCGCTGCTGGCGGGGCTGGTCGGCGGCGCCGCGCTGACGGGGATGCTGGTGAGCTCGTACGGTTCCGCGCGCGTGCGCGTGGTGAACGGCGCGCTGGCCGCGGGTGACGCCCGGATCCCGGTGACGGCCCTGGGCGAGCCCGAGGTGCTGGAGGCGGAGGAGGCCCGCGCCTGGCGCACGTACAAGGCCGACACCCGCGCCTTCATGCTGATGCGCAGCTACGTCCCCACGGCGGTCCGGGTGGAGGTCACGGACCCGGCGGACCCGACCCCGTACGTGTACGTCTCCACGCGCGAGCCCCAGGCCCTGGCGGCCGCCATCCGCGCGGCGAAGAACGTCCCCGCCGGCGCCTGAGTCCCGGCGGGCGCGCCCGGGGCGGAGAGATCCCGGGCGGAGAGATCCCGGGCGGAGAGATCCCGGGCGGAGAGATCCCGGGCGGCGGGGTCCGGGACGGCGGGGTCCGGGACGGGGGTCCGCCGGTCGGGCTCAGCCGCGAGCGCCCGGGTCCGGACCCTCCAGTGCGGCCCTGGTGACCCCGGGAAGGGCCTGGGAGGGGGCGTCAAGGGGCTGGAGCTCCGCCAGGGCTTCCCAGGGCACGGCCCGGCGCCGCAGGTCAGCACGCACCTTCTCGGCGAGTTTCCTGGTGTCCCGGCGGTTCATGACCGCTCCTACGGCCGCGCCCACCATGAAGGGCATGAGGTTCGGCAGGTTGCGGATCATCCGCTTCATGATCTGCTGGCGCAGCTCGCGCTTCATCTGACCGCCCAGCGCCGCGTTCAGCGTCGTCGGCTTGGTCAGGTCGATCCCGCGCTCCTGGGTCCAGGACGTCAGGTAGGCGAGGCTGCGGTCCTTCAGGGCGCCCGGCGGGCGCTGCCCGTAGACCTCGTGCAGCTCGGCGATGAGCTTCAGCTCGATCGCGGCGACGCCGGTGATCTCCGCGGCCAGCTCCGCCGGCATCGCGGGCGGCACGGGAAGCATGGCCGCGGCGCCGATGCCCGCGCCCACGGTGGAGGTGCCGTTGGCGGCCCCGGTGATCAGCTTGTCGGCCAGCTGATCGGGACCGAGGCCCGGGAACTGCGCGCGCAGCGTCGCGAGGTCCCGTACCGGAACGCGCGGGGCGTTCTCGATGATTCGGTCGGTGATGTACAGGGCGGCGGCTCTCGCACTCTCGCCGCCCTTGCGCACACCGTTCTTGACGGCTTGCATCCGACGCGCCCCGGGCCTGCCCCGGGACTCCTCGTCCGCCACTGTGGCCGGCGGCACCGCCTCAGCGGTGTCGGACGGCACGACAGTCGTCCCGAAGGGCCGGCCGCCGGGAGCTCCGGGGCCCGTTTCCGGGCCCTTGGCCACCGCCTGAGCCTGCACCTCCGGATCGCCGGATTTCCGGAAGCGCAGCTTCCGAAACGGCGTCGAGCCGGTCACGGCCGTCCTCAGTCGCAGTCGCGACAGATCGGCTGACCGTTCTTCTCCCGCGCCAGCTGGCTGCGGTGGTGAACCAGGAAGCAGCTCGTGCAGGTGAACTCATCGGCCTGCTTGGGCAGCACCCGGACGGCCAGCTCCTCATTGGAGAGGTCCGCACCGGGCAGCTCGAGGCTCTCGGCGCCGTCGAAGTCCTCGACGTCTACGTTCGAGGACGACTTCTCGCTGCGCCGGGCCTTCAGCTCTTCAATGCTGTCGTTGTCGACGTCGTCGTCGGTCTTGCGTGGGGTGTCGTAGTCCGTTGCCATTTTGTTCGCTCTCCCCCTCTGGGATTTAGCGGTGTCTCAGCGCACGTAACGCGCGAGAGGCCGGACTTGTGCCCGACCTGAGGCGGAGATTTTGCCTCACATCAAGGTCTGTTACTCAATCGACACCCAGCCGCATGCCCGAAGGCCCTTGTGGCTGGGATGTCGAGCGGGACCGTACACGGTCCGGGGGCCGTCTTGCACGAACGCCACCCCGTGTATTTCCCGCCATCAGGGGGGCCGGAAACCCGGACTTCCCGGGCTTTCCGGCCTCCCTTGGGTCACAGAACGCACATGACCCGACACTCGACACTGTGATCGATCACACAGGAGCCGTCCACGGGCGCCCCCTTCCGTTCTGCTGACGGCGAACAGGGCCCCGGGTGGATCAAAGGGGCAACGTGACACGCATCACGAGGCCACCGCCCTCCCGGGGGGTCGCGAGGATGCGGCCGCCGTGTGCGCGCGCCACGGAGCGCGCGATCGACAGACCGAGCCCCACACCCTTGTCACTGCCCGTGCGCTCGGTACGCAGCCGTCTGAAGGGCTCGAAGAGGTTGTCCACCTCGTACGCGGGAACCACGGGACCCGTGTTCGAAACGAGGAGCACCGCCTGGCCGTGCTGGACCTCGGTCGTGACCTCCACCCAGCCGCCCTCCGGCACGTTGTACCGGACGGCGTTCTGCACCAGGTTGAGGGCGATCCGCTCGAGCAGTACGCCGTTGCCCTGGACCACGGCCAGGGCGCGCTCGCCGCGGATCTCCACGCCCTTGCCGAGGGCCTCCCCGCGGGCCTGGTCGATGGCGCGCGAGGCGACCTCCGCCAGGTCGACCGGTTTTCGCTCGACGATCTGGTTCTCGCTGCGGGCCAGCAGCAGCAGCCCTTCGACCAGCTGCTCGCTGCGCTCGTTGGTGGCCAGCAGCGTCTTGCCCAGCTGCTGGAGCTCCACGGGCGCTCCGGGGTCCGAGAGGTGGACCTCGAGCAGCGTCCGGTTGATGGCCAGCGGGGTCCGCAGCTCGTGCGAGGCGTTGGCCACGAAGCGCTGCTGGGCCGTGAAGGCCCGCTCCAGGCGGTCGAGCATCTCGTCGAAGGTGTCGGCGAGCTCCTTCAGCTCGTCGTCCGGCCCGTCCAGCTCGATCCGCCGGGTCAGGTCGGAGCCGACCACCCGGCGGGCGGTCCGGGTGATCTTGCCCAGCGGCGAGAGCACCCGGCCGGCCATCGCGTAGCCGAAGGCGAAGGCGATGACGCTCAGGCCCAGCAGGGCCATCAGGGAGCGGCTGAGCAGGTCGTCCAGGGCGTGCTTGCGCTGGTCGAGGATGCACTGCCCGATCGCGGCGTTGAACTGGTCGATCGACTGGTCGATGCCCACGCCGGAGCAGGTGGTGCTGGAGACCTCGACCTTCTGGCCGCCGACGATCTTGAACGGGAGCGCGTTGCCCTCCCGCAGGGCCTGCGCGGCCAGCAGGTAGATGATCGAGAGCAGCAGGATCCCGGCGATCAGGAACATGCCGCCGTACAGCAGCGTGAGGCGTATCCGGATCGTGGGCCTCAGCCAAGGGAAAGGACCCTCGGGCTGGCCGGGGTCCCAGGTCGGTTTCGGTGGCGCCGCCGGTGGCGCCGGGGTCGCGGCCACCGGGTCAGATCCGGTATCCGGAGCCGGGCACGGTCACGATGACGGGCGGCTCCCCGAGCTTGCGGCGCAGCGTCATCACGGTCACCCGGACCACGTTGGTGAACGGGTCGGTGTTCTCGTCCCAGGCCTTCTCCAGCAGCTGCTCGGCGGACACCACGGTCCCCTCGCTGCGCATGAGCACCTCCAGCACCGCGAACTCCTTGGGCGCCAGCTGCACCTCCCGGCCCTCGCGGAACACCTCGCGCCGGTTCGGGTCCAGCTTGATGCCGGCCCGCTCCAGTACGGGCGGCAGCGCGACGGTCGTACGCCGCCCGAGGGCGCGCACGCGGGCGGTCAGCTCGCTGAAGGCGAAGGGCTTGGGCAGATAGTCGTCGGCCCCCAGTTCGAGGCCCTCGACGCGGTCGCTGACGTCACCGGAGGCGGTGAGCATGAGCACGCGGGTGGGCATGCCCAGTTCGATGATCTTCCGGCAGACGTCGTCACCGTGCACCAGCGGAAGGTCCCGGTCGAGCACGACCACGTCGTAGTCGTTCACCCCGACGCGCTCCAGGGCCGCGGCGCCGTCGTACACGACGTCCACGGCCATGGCCTCCCGGCGCAGGCCGGTGGCCACCGCATCGGCGAGCAGCTGCTCGTCCTCGACGACGAGTACGCGCACGTCGTTTCCTTCCTTCGAGCCCAGAAGGGCACACGTGTATTGCGCCTCCATCCTGCCGGTTTCGGCCGTAAACCGGCTGTAAGGCGCCCTGGGGCCCGTCCGGGACGGGTGTGCGGGGGTGGAATTGAGGATTCCCTCGCCTTACGAGGTTTCTGGGCCCAGGGTGCCGGGGAGGACGACAGCACACCCCAACCACACCCTGACGCGGCGGACTGCTCCGTGCTCTCCCGCCGCCGACCCACGCAGAGGGGGCGCACCCACCATGGACGCATTCACCGCGGGTCTCCTGCAGCGCATCAAGGCCACGCAGTCGGACCTCAGCAAGGCCCGTGAGACGGGCGACGACTACCTCGCGGATGTGGAACAGGCCGAGCTGGAAGATCTCCAGCGGCTCGCCGCAGAGCACGGCGTTCCGGTCTCCGCCGCCTGACCCGACGGCACCTACGAGCTCACAGCGCATCCACCGGACCCCGGCCGCCTCCCAGGCGCCCGGGGTCCGGTGCTGTGCCGTGCTGTGCCGTGCCGTGCCGTCAGTCGTGCCGTCAGTCGTGCCGTCAGTCGTGCCGTCAGTCGTGCCAGGCTCCGGCTTCCTCCAGCAGCGGCTGGAGCGAGGCGAAGACCGCCGGGGAGGCCGCCAGCGCCAGTTCCCCCGAGGCCGGCTCGGAGGGCCGCCCGCCGGTCAGGGCCCCCGCCTCGCGGGCGATCAGCTCGCCCGCCGCGAGGTCCCAGGGGTTCAGCCCGCGCTCCCAGTACCCGTCGAGGCGCCCGGCCGCGACATCGCACAGGTCGAGCGCCGCCGAGCCGGCGCGCCGGATGTCCCGCACCAGCGGGATGATCTGCCGGGCGACCTCGGCCTGGTGGGCCCGCCGGGTCTGGACGTACCCGAACCCGGTGGCGACCAGCGCCTGGTCCAGCGGCACGTCCGCCCGGCACCCGAGCCGGCGCCCGCCCATCCAGGCCCCGCCGCCGAGCACCGCGTGGTACGTCTCCCCGCGCAGCGGCGCCGCCACGACGCCCACCACCGTCTCGCCCCGGTACTCGGCCGCGATGGACACGCCCCAGCCGGGCAGCCCGTAGAGGTAGTTCACGGTGCCGTCCAGCGGGTCGACGACCCAGCGCACCCCGCTCGTGCCCGGTACGTCCGCGCCCTCCTCGCCCAGCAGCCCGTCCTCGGGCCGCCGCTCGGCGAGGATGCCGGTGATCAGCTTCTCGGCGGCGATGTCCATCTCGGTCACCACGTCGATCGGGCTGGTCTTCGTCGCGGCCACCGCCAGATCGGCCGGTCTCCCGTCGCGCAGCAGCTCCCCGGCCCGCCGGGCGGCCTCCAGGCCCACGTCCAGCAGTTCCGCCGTCAGCTCCGCAGAAATCATCACGGTCCCTTTCCCCTACGCGTACGGGCTGTCCGCGCCCGCGGCCGCCGGCCGGGGCGTCCGCGCCGGGCAGCAGCCCACGGCGCACAGGTCGTGGCTCGGGCCGAGCAGGCCCAGCGCGCACCGCTCCACGGTGTCACCGCGCTCGGTGGCGGCCCGCTCCAGCACGAGGTCGCGCACGGCCGCCGCGAAGCGGGGGTCCGCACCGACCGTCGCCGACCGGGCGACGGGCAGGCCCAGTTCCGCGGCCTTGGCCGTGGCCTCGGTGTCGAGGTCGTACAGGACCTCCATGTGGTCCGAGACGAAGCCGATCGGCACCATCACCGCCGCCGGCGCCCCGGCCCCGTGCAGGGCCTCCAGGTGGTCGCAGACGTCCGGCTCCAGCCAGGGGATGTGCGGGGCGCCGCTGCGGGACTGGTAGACCAGCTCCCAGGGCAGCCCGGTGCACGTCTGCGCCCGCACCGCGTCGGCGATCACCTTCGCGACGTCCAGGTGCTGCCTGACGTACGCCCCGCCCTCGCCGTGCTCCTCGGCCGGACCCGAGGTGTCGGCCGCGGCGTTCGGGATGGAGTGCGTGGTGAAGACCAGGTGCGCCCCGCCGCGCACTTCGGCCGGCAGGGAGTCCAGCGCGGCGAGCACCCCGTCGATCATGGGCTGCACGAAACCGGGGTGGTTGAAGTAGTGCCGCAGCTTGTCCACCCGGGGCAGCTCGGCCACGCCCTCCTCGGCGAGGGCGGCCAGCGCGTCGGCGAGGTTCTCGCGGTACTGGCGGCAGCCCGAGTACGAGGCGTAGGCGCTGGTCGCGAGGACGGCGATGCGGCGGCGGCCATCGGCGGCCATCTCCCGCAGCACGTCGGTCAGGTAGGGGGCCCAGTTCCGGTTGCCCCAGTACACCGGCAGGTCCAGCCCGTGCTCGGCGAAGTCCTTGCGCAGGGCGTCCAGCAGCTCGCGGTTCTGCCCGTTGATCGGGCTGACCCCGCCGAATCCGAAGTAGTGCTGCCCGACCTCCTTGAGCCGCTCGCGCGGGATGCCCCGCCCGCGGGTGACGTTCTCCAGGAACGGCACGACGTCGTCGGGGCCCTCGGGGCCGCCGAAGGACAGCAGCAGCAGGGCGTCGTAGGGGGCGGCGAGGGCTTCGGCCGCGGGCGCGTCGGGGGCACGGAGCTGGTCTGACATGCGTCGAATCCTGCCACCCGGCGTCTGCCGGGGAGAACCGGCCGGTCCGCATCACGGACACGGCGTAGGTAAGGTAACCCTAAGTTCCACCGTTGATTTTTCCCCATGCGGGCGCCTTGTCGGCAGTCGTAACCTGTATGGGCCTATGCCGTCCCTTACGGAGCGACCTTGCCCAGTCCCTACCGCGCGATCTTCGCGGCCCCCGGCACCAAGGGGTTCAGCGCCGCCGGCCTCATAGGCCGGCTGCCGATCTCCATGGTGGGCGTCGGCATCCTCACGATGATCTCGGAGATCACCGGACGCTACGCGATGGCCAGCGCCCTCACCGGCACCCTCGCCCTCGCCGCCGCCTTCGTCGGCCCCCTGGTCTCCCGGCTCGTGGACCAGTACGGGCAGCGGCGGGTGCTGCGCCCCGCGACCCTGATCTCCGTCGCCGCCGTCACCGCCCTGGTGCTCGCCGCGGCGAACGGCCTCCCCGACTGGACGCTCTTCGTGTGCGCCGCCGTCGCGGGCTGCGTACCGAGCGTCGGCTCGATGGTCCGCGCCCGCTGGACCGTGCTCTACCGCGACTCCCCGCGCGAGCTGCACACCGCGTACTCCTTCGAGTCCGTGGTGGACGAGGTCTGCTTCATCTTCGGCCCGATCCTCGCCATCGGGCTGTCCACCACCTGGTTCCCCGAGGCCGGGCCGGTGATCGCGGCCGTCTGCCTGCTCGTCGGCGTCTGGCTGCTGACCGCGCAGCGCTCCACCGAGCCGGCCCCGCACCCGCGCGGCCGGGACGCGGACCGCGCCTCGGCCCTGCGCGCCCCCGGCCTCCAGGTGCTGACGGCCACCTTCGTGGCGACCGGCGCGATCTTCGGGTCCATCGACGTGTCCACCCTGGCCTTCGCCGAGGAGCAGGGGCACAAGGCCGCGGCCAGCTTCATCCTGGCCATCTGGGCGGCCGGATCCTGCCTGGCCGGCATCGTCTTCGGCCTGCTCCACCTCAAGGGCCGGACCGAACGCCGCTGGGTACTGGGCATATGTGCGATGGCCGTGAGTATGATCCCCCTCCTACTGGCCGGGAACCTTCCGTTTCTGGCCGTGGCGCTCTTCGTCTCGGGCCTCGCCATCGCTCCCACGATGATCACCACGATGGCCCTGATCGAAGCGCACGTACCACGCGCGAAGCTCACCGAGGGCATGACCTGGATCAGCACCGGCCTGGCGGTCGGGGTGGCGGTCGGCTCCTCGGTGACCGGTCTGGTCATCGACGCCGCCGGGGCCCAGCGCGGGTTCGTCGTCTCGATCTCCTCGGGAGTGGCCGCGGCGGCGGTGGCGTTCGCGGGTTACCGCCGGCTGACGAGGCCGGCGCAAGGGGAGGAGCCTGCCAGCGATGGCGACGTCGGGGACAGCAACAACAGCGAAGAACGGACCGGCCGCGTGGCGTAACTGGGCGGGCAACGTCAGCGCCACGCCCACGCGCGTGGTGACCCCGGCCTCGGTCGGGGAGCTCCAGGAGGTGGTACGCCGGGCCGCCGAGGAGGGGCTGCGGGTGAAGGCGGTCGGCACCGGCCACTCCTTCACCGCGGCGGCGGCGACGGACGGGGTGCTCGTACGGCCTCAGGCGCTGACCGGGATCCTGTCGGTCGACCGGGCCGCCGGCACCGTGACGGTGGCGGCCGGCACCGTCCTGGAGGACCTGAACCGGGACCTGGCCCGCCAGGGCCTCTCGCTCACGAACATGGGCGACATCATGGAGCAGACGGTCTCCGGCGCCACCAGCACGGGCACCCACGGCACCGGCCGCGACTCGGCCTCCATCGCCGCCCAGATCCGCGCGCTGGAGCTGGTCACCGCGGACGGCCGGCTGACGACCTGCTCCGAGAAGGAGAATCCCGAGGTCTTCGCCGCCGCCCGGCTCGGCATCGGAGCCCTGGGCATCGTCACCTCCATCACCTTCGCGGTGGAGCCGCTCTTCTTCCTGACCGCCCGTGAGGAGCCGATGCGCTTCGACCAGGTGGCATCCGAGTTCGACCAGCACGTCGCGGAGAACGAGCACTTCGAGTTCTACTGGTTCCCGCACACCGGCAACTGCAACACCAAGCGCAACAACCGCAGCCAGGGCCCCGCCGCCCCGCCCGGCCCGGTCAGCGCCTGGGTCGAGGACGAACTGCTGTCCAACGGTCTCTTCCAGGCCGTCAACTCCCTGGGCCGCGCGGTCCCGGCGGCCATCCCCTCCATCGCCCGCCTCGCCAGCCGCGCCCTGTCGGCGCGTACGTACACGGACATCCCGTACAAGGTGTTCACCAGCCCGCGCCGGGTGCGGTTCGTGGAGATGGAGTACGCCCTTCCGCGCGAGCGGGCCATCGAGGCCCTGCGGGAGCTCAAGGCGATGGTCGGCCGCTCCCCCCTGCGGATCAGCTTCCCGGTGGAGGTGCGGACGGCTCCGGCGGACGACATCACGCTGTCCACGGCCTCGGGGCGGGACACGGCCTACATCGCGGTGCACATGTACAAGGGCACCCCGTACCAGGCCTACTTCACGGCGGCCGAGCGGATCTTCACCGCCCACGGGGGACGGCCGCACTGGGGCAAGGTGCACACCCGGGACGCGGAGTACCTCGCCGGGGCCTACCCGCGCTTCGGCGAGTTCACCGCGCTGCGGGACCGGCTGGACCCGGACCGGCTGTTCGGCAACGACTACCTGAGGCGGGTCCTCGGGGGCTGACCCCCGCTCAGGGGGCGCCGCCCCCCTGCTCCTGGCCGCCCGCGCCCGGGGTGGCCCCGCCGCTCGCTCCCGGGGTGGGGCCTGCGGTCGGGGTGTGCCCAGAGGGCGACGGGCCGGGGGTGGGCTCCCCCGAACCGGAGGCGGTGGGGGCGGGGCTCTGGCCGCCCTGCGAGCGGGAGGGGCTCGGGGAGGTCCCGGGGTCCGGGGTCTTCCCGTCCTTCCCGCCGCGCTCGGCCTCCTGCTCCGGCCGGCCCTCCCGGTCCTTGCCGCCCTTGCCGGCCTTCTCCGGGCGGGTCTGCGGCGGGGCGCCCTTGTGGTCGGGGGCCGTACGGGAGCCGGCCGACAGCAGGGTGCGGCCGTCGCTGCTGACCGAGGTGCCCGCGAAGGCCTCGTACGCCCCGAGGCCTCCGACGGCGAGGGCGAAGGCCGCCGCGGAGGCCACCGCCGTGCGCTTCCAGCCCCGTACGCGGGTGCCGTGCACGGTGGCCTCGCCGAACTCCCCGGGCGGCGCGGCCGCGGGCCCCGGCCCGGCTTCCGGCGACGGCACCTGACGGGCCCTGGGGCGGGCGCTCTCGCGCAGCTGGTCCCCGGTGCGCCGGAAGACGTGCTGGATCACGGGCCCGCCGGCGGTGGCCACCACGCTGACCACGCCGGCGCCGAGGATCGTCCCGTACACGCCCATCTTCGAGGCGAGCAGGGCCGCCGCGACGGTGGCGAGGGAGCTGCCCGCGACCTGGGTCACGCTCAGGTCCAGCTTCTTGCGCCGCGGCTCCTCCGGATTCGCCGTACCGTCCGGGTTCGCCGTACCGTCCGCCCGGGCTTCCTTCGCCGTGTTCTGACCCATCGCCATCCCCTGCGTGTCCCGCCTCTCGCGCCTCTCCTCTTCCTGCAGTTACCGACCCCTGAGCGAAACGGAAAGTTCCGTTTCTGCGGATTCTGTGAAGCAGGACACCCGAAAACGAGCGCGTACGCAGGTGGATCCGGAAATGGACCTGATTCCGGGCAGCCCAACTCGCGCCGCCCGGGACAAGTTCGGCGGCGCGGCGGTCCACCCGGGTGGCCCGAATGGAGTACTGTGACGAGCCCTGGGACCGTCCTTCCTTGCGGATGTCCGGACCCCGGGAGAGGGGGCCGGCTGATGGAGAAGCGGCACTCAAGACCGGTGATGCCGCGGTATCGCACGGGCTCCTGCTGCGCACAGTAACCACTCGGTCACTGTGCGTGCCCAACAGGTAACCGTGCCATAACGTCGATCAAGGGCGCATGCCCGACACGCCGGTTTAACTCGGCAAGGTTGTGGCAGGCTGCACCCGGGCAGGCCACACTCGACTAGCGGAAGCAGCGACGCACGTGACGTCGGCAGGCACCACCCGGGAGGTCCCCATGCCCGAACTGCGTGTCGTGGCCGTCTCAAATGACGGCACACGACTGGTGCTCAAGGCTGCCGACAGCACGGAGTACACGCTTCCGATCGACGAGCGGCTGCGGGCTGCCGTACGCAACGACCGCGCGCGCCTGAACCAGATCGAGATCGAGGTGGAGAGCCACCTCCGCCCCCGCGACATCCAGGCCCGCATACGGGCCGGTGCCTCCGCGGAGGAGGTCGCGCAGCTCGCCGGCATCCCGGTCGACCGGGTACGCCGCTTCGAGGGTCCCGTGCTGGCCGAGCGCGCCTTCATGGCGGAGCGGGCCCGCAAGACCCCCGTACGCCGCCCCGGCGAGAACACCGGGCCGCAGCTCGGGGAGGCCGTGCAGGAGCGCCTCACGCTGCGCGGGGCCGACAAGGACTCCGTGCTGTGGGACTCCTGGCGCCGCGACGACGGCACCTGGGAGGTCCTGCTCGTCTACCGGGTGGCCGCCGAACCGCACTCGGCGAGCTGGACGTACGACCCGCCGCGCCGGCTGGTCGTCGCGGTGGACGACGAGGCCCGCTCCCTGATCGGCGAGGCCGACGACCTGCCGTCGACCCCCGAGCCGAGCTTCCCCTTCGTGCCGAGGATCGCCCGGCTGCCGCGGGACCGGCCGCTGGACCGCGCGCTCGACCGGCAGCTGGAACGGCCCGAGAGCCGGCCCGCCCCGCCGCCCGCGCCGGAGCCCGAGGAGGAACGGGACACGCTGACCAGCCTGCTGGAGGCGGTGCCGAGCTTCCGGGGCGACCTGGTGGTCCCGGACCGTACCGAGGCGCCCGCCGAGGAGTCCGAGACCGAGGAGCCCCCGGCCGCGGCGGCATCGGCCGGCGCCGGTGCGGCGTACGCGGACGTACTCATGCCGCGCACGGTGGCGGGCCACCGCGAGCGGCTGACCGGCACCACCGACCGCCAGGCCGAGGCCGACGGGGTCCGGCCGGGGCGCCGGGCCGCGGTGCCCAGCTGGGACGAGATCGTCTTCGGCACCCGGCGCAAGAAACAGGAGTAGCGGCAGAGCAGCGGCAGGAGCGGCCGTCCGGTGGCCCCCCGAGGGGTGCCACCGGCTGCCGCCGCGTCAGGCGCCCGGGCCCGTCAGGGGTTCGGGCCCGTGGCCACGGGGCGCTCCGGGTCCGAGGACCACTGCGACCAGCTGCCGGCGTAGAGGGCGGCGGGGATGCCCGCCACCGCGAGCGCGAGCACCTCGTGCGCTCCGGAGACGCCCGAACCGCAGTACACACCCACCTCGGTGTCCCCCGAGGCACCCAACTCCGCGAACCGGGCGCGCAGTTCCCCGGCCGGCCGGAAGAGTCCGCCCGGGCCGACGTTCTCCGTGGTCGGGGCCGACACCGCGCCCGGGATGTGCCCGCCGACCCGGTCGATCGGCTCGACCTCGCCGCGGTAGCGCTCCCCCGCCCGCGCGTCGAGCAGCAGTCCCGAGCGGGCCAGTGCCGCCGCCTCGTCGGCGTCCAGCAGCCCCAGCGCCCCGGGGTTTGGCTTGAAATCGCCCTCGTCCGGTGTCGGTGCGTGGGCAGTCACCGCGCCGCCCGCCGCCGTCCACGCGGCCAGGCCGCCGTCAAGTACGCGCACCGCCGGGTGGCCCGTCCAGCGCAGCAGCCACCAGGCGCGGGCGGCCGCCCAGCCCTGACCGCCGTCGTACACGACCACCGGTTCGCCGGCGCGCACCCCGGCCCGGCGCATCACGGCGCCGAAGGCCTCCGGGTCGGGCAGCGGGTGGCGGCCGCCGGCCCCCGGCGGACCTGCCAGTTCGCGGTCGAGGTCGACGTACACGGCGCCGGGCAGGTGCCCGGCCTCGTAGGCGGGGCGCTGGTCGGGGCCGCCCAGCTGCCAGCGGACGTCCAGGAGCACCGGCGGCCGGGGAGCGGCCAGCTCGCTCATCAGTTCGGAGGCCGAGAGGATCGCAGTCATGGGCCCATCTTCCTCCCCACCCTCGAACCCGTGTAACAAGCCGGACATCGACGGGCCGCAGTGATTCGGTCATCTCTGTTCCGCGCCCCGATCATGCGGCCGGTCGGGACGCGCCGGGTGCCGCGGAGTGGAAGCATCTGCGGGGAACAGGGACACGACGGCAGGAGACGGCTGACATGACGGAGGCAGCGGGGGCTTCGCGGCTCGCGCCCGGCACACCGTGCTGGGAGAGCCTGATGGTGCACGGCCTCGGGAGCACGGAGGACTTCTACGCCGACCTCTTCGGCTGGGAGTACGAGCCCGGCCCCACCCAGCTCGGCCCGGGCGTCCGGGCGTTCCTCGACGGCGTGGAGGTCGCCGGCATCGGCGAGATGCCGCCGGACCGCCACCTTCCGGTGGCGTGGACCACGTATTTCGCCACCGACGACGCCGACTGCACCGCGGAGGCGATCCGGTCCTGCGGGGGCACGGTCGCGGTGGGCCCGCTCGACGCGGGGGCGGCGGGCCGGATGGCGATCTGCTCCGACCCGCTGGGCGCGATCTTCGGGATCTGGCAGACCGACGGGCACCTGGGCGCCCGTCGGACGGGGGTGGCGGGCACCCCGGTGTGGAACGAGCTGGTCACCCAGGACACCTCGACGGTGGGCAAGTTCTACCAGCACGTCTTCGGCCACGAGGCCGAGCGGCACCCGGCGGCCTCCGCCGACTTCGACTACCTGACCCTGCGCCTGGACGGCCGGCCGGTCGCCGCGGTGCACGGGGTCGGCCGGTCGCTGCCGCACGACCGGGGGCCGCACTGGATGACGTACTTCGAGGTGGAGGACCCCGACCTGGCGGCCGCCCGGGTGACCGAGCTGGGCGGCCGGGTCCTCACCCCGCCCCGGGAGCGGATCACGGGCCGGCTGGCCCTGGTCGCGGACCCGGAGGGAGCGGTCTTCGCCCTGCTGCGGACGGCCTCGGCCTAGCCGCGGCCCTGGAGCGGCAGCAGCTGGGGACGCTTGGCGGTGCGGCCGTCGCCCGAGGAGGTGCCGCGCAGCCGGCGGCCGAGCCAGGGGCCGAGGAACCCGGCCAGCCAGGCCAGCTCCGCCGCGGCGGCCTGGGCGCCCGTGCGGGCCGGCCGGGGCGGCAGGGGGTGCGTCCAGGCGCTGTCGCTGCCCGGCAGGTCCAGGGCCTCGGCCAGGGCCGCGGCGATCCGGGCGTGGCCGAGGGGACTGGCGTGGAGCCGGTCGGCGGTCCACAGGCGCGGGTCGGTGGCGACGGCCGCCCGGCCGGTCTCGGCGACGACGACCCCGTGGCGGGCGGCGGCGGCGCGGATGCGGGTGTTGAGCTCGGCCACGCGGGGGCCCAGCGGCCGGGCCAGGGGCGCGATCCGCGCCACGTCGGGGAAGGTCACCGTCGCCACCCGGGCCCCGGCGGCCGTCAGCGCGGCGAACATCTCCTCCAGCTCCCCCGCCACCTCGGCGGCGTCGAACCGGGGCCGGAGCACGTCGTTGACCCCGGCGACCACGGTGGCCACGTCGGGCCGCAACTCCAGTGCGGGCACCAGCTGTTCGGTACGGACCTGTCCGGCGAGGCGGCCCCGGACGGCGAGGTTGGCGTACCGCAACCCGGGGGCGCCCGCCGCGAGGTGCCCGGCGAGCCGGTCGGCGAAGCCCCGCAGGCCCACCGTGTCGTTCCCGTCTCCGAGCCCTTCGGTCTGGCTGTCGCCCAGGGCGACGTAGCGCAGGTACTCATCGTTCCGCACGGTTGCTCCCCGTCCTCTTCCTCTTCCTCAGCACGTCCGCGGTCCGCAGGCACCAGTCCCGGTGGCCCTGCTCGAAGGCCAGGCCGCGCAGGCAGGTCAGGTACCCGCCGATCCGCTCGCCCCGCAGCAGGTACTCCTCCTCGTCCATGTCCCCGCGCATGTTCCGCAGCAGCTTGCCAAGCAGTTCGATCTTGGCCTCGGCGGCGGTGGCCCGCGCCTCGAGCTGCTCGATCACCGGCGCCGTGCCGATGCGGTCGGCGTTCTGGACCTTGACGAGGAGGTCGTCGCGGATGGAGGAGGGCTTGGGGGCGGCCCCGGCGAACCGCTCCAGTTCGGCGCGGCCGGCGTCGGTGACCTGGAACAGCCGCTTGTTGGGCCGGCTCTCCTGCACCACCTCCCGGCCCTCGACCAGCCCGTCCGCCTCCAGCCTCGCCAGTTCCGCGTAGAGCTGCTGGGGCAGGGCGTGCCAGAAGTTCGCGACGCTGATGTCGAAGGCCTTCGCCAGCTGGTATCCGCTGTACTCGCCGTCGAGCAGCGCCGCCAGTACCGCGTGCCGCAAGGCCATGGCCGCTCCCTCTTCCCTTTTGGTGCCCGCCCCGGCACCATACTCAAAAAAGTGACTAGTCGCATTATTGAGTAGTCACCCACAGGAGGAGGGGTCATGGAGACCGCAGAACGCTTCCGCGCCGCCGTGGAGAAGCGCGATCTCGCCGCGCTGGACGACCTGTTCACGGAGGACATCCGGCTCTACAGCCCGGTGAAGTTCACCCCGTTCGAGGGCAAGGCCGCCGTGCTGGGCCTCTTCGGCGTCCTGCTGCGCACCTTCGAGGACCTGCGCTACCTGGGGCGGCTGGACGGCACGGCCGAGACCAGCGCCGACGGCGAGGAGGCCCCGTCGACGATCCTGCCCTTCCGGGCCCTGGTGGCGGGCAAGCAGATCCACGGCATCGACCTGCTCCAGTTCGACGACGCGGGCCGGGTGAAGGAGTTCACGGTGATGGTCCGCCCGCAGTCCGCCGTCCACGCCCTGGGCGAGGCGGTACTCGCGGGCCTGGTCGCCGACGGCCTCGTACCGGGGGCCTGACCCCCGGTCGGCGGGCTGCCGGCCACCGGGGGGTCAGTCACCCCTCGAAGGCCGGTACTCCGCCCAGGTCTTCGGGGTCTCCGAGATCCGGACCGCCGTCAGTTCGGGGATCCGTTCCGTCCACTGGTCGAAGATCCAGACGGCGAGGTTCTCCGCGGACGGTGAGATACCCCCCCCCCCCCCCAGCGCCTCGTTGAGGTGACGGTGGTCGAAGGTCTCGTCCATCCACTGCTTGAAGGCGTCCAGGTCCCGGTAGTCCCGCACGAACCCCGCCTCGGTGAGGTCTTCCCGGCGGGCCGAGAGCTCGATGACCACGGCGTAGTTGTGCCCGTGCATCCGGGCGCACGGGTGCCAGCCCGGCAGCCGGTCGAGCACGTGGCTGGCCGAGAAGTGGAACTCCTTGGTGATCGTCAGCATGGCCACCCCAGTCTCCCCCTCGAGCCGTTCACAGGGCGGCCCCGCCGGACGCGAGGAGGGCACGGTTGAGCGGCACCCCGGCCAGGAACCGCTCGCGCACCTCCGCGTCCGCGATCAGCCCGGCCTTGCGGAGGACCTCGCGGCGGGCGCGGTCGAGCAGCCCCCGGGCCTCCCCTTCCGCACCCTGCGCCGCGAGGGCGGAGGCGCAGTGGTAGAGGACCTCCTCCGTCCGCAGCGCCGGCATGTCCCCGACCTCGTCGAGGAGCCGCAGGGCCGCCCGGGCCTGCTCCCCGGCCGCGGCGGCGTCACCCTGGCGCATCAGGATGCGGCTGCGCAGGCAGTACGCGGCGATCTCGCTGCGCACCATGCCGCTGCGCCGGGTCTCGGCGCAGGTGGCCACGGCGAGCCGCGCCGCCTCCTCGAGCGCCTCTGCCGCCAGGGGCCCGTCCCCGTCCGCGCCGACGAGGAGCACCTCGGCGTGGAGGTTGCGGACGATGGGGACGAGGTTGGCCAGCCAGGTCCGCTCGGTCTCCGCCCAGGCGTCGGCGATGAGCCGCCGGCTCTCCTCCCGGGCGTCCGGGCGGTCCGCGAGGACGCGGGCGAGGAGCGCGGCGTTGTAGGCGTGCCAGGCGCTGTCCCCGCCGCGCTCCGCCTCGAAACCGAGCGCCTCGCGCAGCGCCTCCTGCGCCCCGCGCTCGTCGCCCAGGCCGAGCTGCACCTGGGCGAGGTAGTTGAGCGCCATGGGCAGCTCCGCCTTCAGTGGCTCCGCGCGCAGCCGCGCCACGCACCGGCCGAGCCGGGTCAGCGCCTCGGACAGGTGCCCGCTGTCGAAGAGCGTGATGCCGAGCTGCATCTCCCCCAGGTTGCGGGCGTGCTGGAGCACCGGCTCGGCGCCACCGCCGAGGCCCGGGTCCGAGGCGTACATCCGCTCCGCCTCGCGCAGCTGCGCCAGGCCGTCGGCGAGCTTCCGCTTGGAGACCTGGCGGCCGTACTCGACACGGGCCACGAACAGGGCCGCCGGGTCGCCGTGTTCCTCGGCCAGCTCCACGGCCGCCTTCAGCTTGTCCAGGGAGGGTACGAGTCCCCGCGTCGCCAGCAGGGTCTTGCCGCGGAGCAGGGTGGCCCGGACGACGAGTGCGGGGTCCGCGCAGCGGGCAGCGGCGGCCTCCGCCTCGGCGGCCAGGGCGTCGATGTCCGGGCCGCCGGCGGGCCGGCTCTGGCCCCGCCAGCGCACCTCGGTCAGCGACAGCAGCAGCTCCACGGCCCGTACGAACCGCTCGTCCCCGCCCTCGGCGCCGGCCGGCAGCTCCCGTACCGCCTTGATCACTTCCTCGCAGTGCCGCTCGGCCTCCGAGAAGGACAGCCCGCGCGTCGCCGCGTCGCGGGCCAGCTCGAAGTGGGCGTCGGCCGAGGCGATGAGGCAGGAGGGGCCGCCGTTGCGGAGGTGGTGGGCGATCTCCAGCCGGCGCTCCAGCGACATGGTCTGCGGCGGGCCCTGCCCGAGGACCCGCGCGATGCGCGCGTGGCGCGAGCGCAGCTGCTCGCCGCTCTGCTGCGTGTAGACCACGCTCCACAGGGCGCGGTGCTCGAAGCGGTAGCAGTCGGCGGCCTCCCAGCGGGCCCACGCGGGCGGCGTCTCGGGGACGACCAGCCGGTGGTCGCGGGCGATCAGCCGCAGCCGCTCCATCACGGTGTCGTGCGGCAGGTCCGTCACGGCGGCGACCGTGTGGGAGAGGAACACGTCCCCCTGGGTGGCCGCGGCGGCCAGCAGGACGCGGTCCTGGTCCGCCAGCGCGCGCAGCCGCTCCTCCACGACGCGCGAGAGGCTGGCGGGCAGGGGCACCTCGGCGCCGTCCCGCGGGGTCCACTCGTCCAGGCAGAGCGATACGAAGATCGCGTGCCCCCCGGTCAGTTCGGCGAGCCGGCGGGAGAGGGCGGGCGGGGCCGCCGGATGGCGCTGCGCGACGAGTTCGGCGATCGCCTCGTGCGGCAGCCCGCGCATCGTCCGGCGCCGCAGCAGCCCCTCACTGGCCCAGCTGTGCAGCAGCGCCTCGACCGCGGACTCCTTGCCGTCCGCGTACGCCCCGTCGCTCGTGTGGCTCAGGACGACGGCCAGCTGTTCGCGGGCGAGTCCGCGCAGCAGCTGGTCCAGGACGAACTGGCTGCTCTCGTCGATGTGCTGGACGTCGTCGATCACGATCACCGTCGGCGGGCCCTGCCGGACCAGGTCGAGCAGGCCCTCGACGATCCGCAGCGCCGCCGCGTGCCGGAAGGGCAGCAGGCTGTCGAAGGGCATCGAGCCGGAGTCGAGCGAGGCCTCGGTGATCTCCCTGCCCAGGGTGAACACCGCCCCGAGGCCCGGGACGATCGCGGAGAGCACCTCCGGAGCCGACCGGACCACCCCCTGCCCGGTCGCGCCGAGCATCCGCCGGAAGATCCCGCGCCGCCGGGGCTCCTGGGACTCGCCCAGCTTCAGGAGCAGGTCGAGCACCGGCCCGTACATCAGGTCGGGCCCGATCCCGGGCCGGCACCGGGTGGACACCACGCGGCAGGCCGCGGGAGCCTCCGCCTCGAACGCCCTCAGCAGGGCCGACTTGCCCATCCCCGACACTCCGTCGACCGCGATGGCCTGCCCGCCCTGCCCGTCCCCGAGCGCGGCGACGACCGAGCGCAGCTCGTCCATGTGCTCCACGCGATCGACAAATCCGATCGGCACCCTCATGCCCCCGTCCCACACCACATCAGCAGGTGCTGCCCACGGTAGATCACGCCGATCCGGCACACCCGCGAATCGACGCGTTCCGGCCGCCGCGCGGCCCCGGATCCACGTCGACGTCACACACGGCAAGTACTTGCTACTGTGGCAAGTAGCTGCCGGACGAGAACGACACGGGGATGTCCGGCCACACCACAAGGGGACCGCCATGGGCGAGCAGACCGCCGCGACCGCGTCACTGAAGGGGATCGAGCAGATCGAGGCCACCGTGCGGCGCCGGAGCCGCTGGCACGCCGGCTATCTGTGGACCTTCGCCGCATGGCAGCTCGCCCTCGTCCCCGCCGTACTGCTGTGGCACGGACGGACGGGCACGCTGGTCAGCACGCTGACGAACGCCGTCGTGGTCATGGGCCTGTCCTTGTTCACGATGCGCCAGCCGGTGGTGCCGCGCGGCTACCGCAACCGGCAGCTCACGGCGATCGGCGCCTGGACGGCCGCCTACCTCCTGGCCCTCGGGCTCGGCCTGACCGTCTTCGCGGACAGCGTCGCCTTCGCGGCCGTCGCCGCCCTCGCCTGCGCGCTGCCGCCCGCCGCGGCGGCCTGGCAGGGGATGCGCACGGCATGACACCGGCCCCGGAGAACCCGCACCCGCGCCACGCGCTCGCCCCGCTGCTCGCCTCGGCCGTGCGCCTGTCGATCGTGGCGGCCCTCGCCCCCCTGGAGAAGGCCGAGTTCGGCTACGTACGGGATCTGGTGGAGATCACCGACTCCGCGTTGTCGAAGCAGGTCTCGCGCCTCGAGGAGGAGGGCTGGGTGACGGTCGAGAAGGGCCGGGTCGGGCGCATGCCCCGCACCTGGCTGCACCTGACCGAGGAGGGCCTGGCCACCTACCGCCGCCACCTGACCGCCCTCGCCGCCATCGCGGGCCCCCTGCACTGACCCCGAGGACGGGAACCGCGGTCAGGCGTGGTTGACGGGGAGAACGTCCGGGGAGAGGGCGCCCGCGTGGGCCGCGGCCGAGGTCATGCGCCTGCGGTGGTGGCGGCGGCAGAGGACCTCGTAGCCGATCTCCTCCGCCGGGCGGTTCACGTCGCCGACCACCACCTGGGCGCCTTCCACGACCATTTCGCCGCCCACCGTACGGGCGTTGTGCGTGGCCCGGGCCCCGCACCAGCACAGGGCCTCCACCTGGAGCTGCTCGAGGCGGTCCGCCAGCTCGATCAGACGCTGCGAGCCGGGGAAGAGCTTCGTGCGGAAGTCCGTCGTGATGCCGAAGGCGAAGACGTCCAGGCCCAGGTCGTCCACGATCCGGGCCAGCTGGTCGATCTGGTCGGGCGCGAGGAACTGGGCCTCGTCCACGATCACGTAGTCCGCCTTGCCGCCCTTGGACAGCTGGGCCACCAGGTACGCGTACAGGTCCATGTCCTCCGGCGCCTCCACCGCCTCCGTCACCAGACCGAGCCGGGACGACAGCTTGCCCTCGCCCGCCCGGTCGTCGCGGGTGAAGATCACGCCCTGGAGGCCCCGCGCGTCGCGGTTGTGGGCGATCTGGAGCGCCAGTGTGCTCTTACTGGGCTATCCACCATGTCGGCACCCGCCGCCTCCAACACGGTGGCCAGGTTCGCGAAGACCTGCCGCATCTGTGCTTCGGCGTCCCCCTCGCCCACCACGCGCCCCGGGCGCCGTCCGGTCGGACGAAGTGCTTCATCATGTCTCCTTGTCGATTACCGGCGGGTGCCGATCGTCGCGCGGTCGCGCCAGGCCGGGGCGAGGGCGGTGAGCATCAGCGCAGCAGTGAGGGTGAAAGCCAGTGGATAGCCCGTCCGGCCTGCGAGCACCCCGAACCCGATGGCGCCGACGCCCATGCCCGCGTCGTAGGCGAAGTTCCACAGGGCGCTGACGGTGCCGTAGCCGGAGGCGGGGACACGCGCGTACATCAGCGTCAGAGTGGCGTTCTGGGTGACTCCGAAGCCGACCCCGAACAGGCCCACTCCGACGACGACGGCGACCGGGCTGTGGGTCAGCGCGGTGAGTAGCGTTCCCGCGGCCGAGACGGTCAGGCCGGGCAGGACGAGTCCGGCCGGTCCGTGCCTGTCACCGTATCGGCCCGCGACCCAGCGGGCCGCGGTTGATGCCGCCGGCTGGACGAACAGGGCCACGGCAAGGAGGCCGCTGGAAGCCGACGGAACGACAAGAGGGAGGAAGGTGACGATGATTCCGGCCGCGAGCGTGGTGGCCGAGAAGACGACGGCGGGCCGCACAAGAGCGGCCGTCCGGAACCCGGCCAGCACCCCGATCGCCCGTCCCGAGGTCGGCTCGCGGTCCGGCAGGCCCGGAACCGAGACGATCACGGCCAGCGCCGCCAGAGCGCCGACGATACAGACCGGCGCGTACCCCACCTGCGCGACCAGCCACACACCCAGCGGCAAGGCCACCAGCGACGGCACCCCGGAGAC
Organism: Streptomyces sp. NBC_00091; assembly: GCF_026343185.1. Taxonomy (GTDB): domain Bacteria; phylum Actinomycetota; class Actinomycetes; order Streptomycetales; family Streptomycetaceae; genus Streptomyces. The sequence continues at coordinate 623,466 of NZ_JAPEMA010000001.1, forward strand.
GATGCCCACCAGAGCCAACCCCTCACCACGCCGCTCGGGCGGAATCAGCGACGCCGTCAAAGCGCCACCCGCGACGACCGTGAACGCAAAGCCCAGACCGCGCACCACACAGACCGCCACGATCCATACCGTGCTCCCGGAAGCCGTCAGCACCAGCGTGGGCGCACCAAGGAGGGCCAGCCCTGTCACCAGCGCCAGGCGGTAGCCGAAGCGGGCGACGAACCGGGGAGTGGCCAGCCCGCCTCCCACCGTCGCCAGCATCAGCGCACCCGTGGCCAGTCCCGCGGCACCGCTGCCTCCGCGCGACTCGGCATAGAGGGGGACGACCGACAGCAGCAGGTAGAAGCTCGTCGAGGCACCGACGACCGAGACGAAACGCAGCAGCAGGGGCCGCGTCACCAGCGGCGGCCGCGAACCGGCCCCCTGGCCCTGCGAGTTGATCATCCTGGTCACACGACGAAGCTAAGGGCCGAGCGGATCGCCGGTAAGCTCCAATTCCATGCCTCTGGAGTGGTCCGGTCTGTCACCTGATCTGTTGCTGATCATCGACCGGGACAGCGGCGAGCCGCTGCGGGCGCAACTGGAAATCCGGCTGCGGGACGCGATCCGGACCGGCCGGCTGCAGGTCGGCGAACGGCTGCCGTCCTCCCGTGAACTCGCTCGGATGCTCGGGCTGTCGCGCGGGCTGGTGCAGGACTGCTACACCCAGCTCCAGGCCGAGGGATACCTCGTGACACGCGTCGGCTCCGCGACCCGGGTCGCGGCCGGCGCAGGCGTACCGTCGGCGCCCACACCACCGGTTCTGACACCTCCGAGCCTGGTCGCCGACTTCAAGTGGGGCGTCCCGGACCTCGGCAGCTTCCCGGTCGCCGACTGGCTGTGGGCCACGCGCGAGGCTGCACGCGCCATGCCGACGGCGGCGCTCGACTACGGTGACCCGCGCGGCAGTGCGGCACTGCGCGAGGTCATGGCCGGATATCTGCGGCGGGTGCGCGCCGCCGCCGCGGATCCGGAACGGACCGTGATCTGCTCCGGCTACGCGCAGGGCCTCGGTCTGGCCCTGCGCGCCCTGGCCCGGACCGGTGTCCGCACGGTGGCGTACGAGGACCCGGGCTCACCCGCCACGATCACCTCGGCCGCTGCCGCGGCGGGCCTGTCTGCGATCCCGATGCCGGTCGACGGGCACGGCATCGACGTGCATGTGCTCGCCGCGACCGATGCCCGCGCCGTCGTCGTGACGCCCGCGCACCAGTGGCCGACCGGTGTCGCCCTGGCACCCGAGCGGCGGCTCGCACTGATCGAGTGGGCCAGGCGCCGGGACGCCGTCGTCATCGAGGACGACTACGACGCCGAGTTCCGGTATGACAGGGAGCCGGTGGGTGCCCTGCAAGGACTCGCGGCCGACCGCGTGATCTCCATAGGCACCGTCAGCAAGTCCCTCGCGCCGGCGCTGCGCATCGGATGGGTGCTCTGCCCGCCCACGCTCACCGATCAGATCACCGAGCTCAAGCGGCGAGACGACCGCGGGTCGCCCACACTCGATCAGCTCGCCCTCACACGAATGATCGAGTCCGGCCGCTTCGACCGGCACCTGCGCCGGATGCGGACGGTCTACGCGGCTCGGCGTACCACCCTGGTGGCGGCGCTCGCCGAACACGCCCCCGAGGTCAGCGTGTCAGGCCTGGCGGCCGGCTTCCACGCGGTCGCGCATATCGACGGATCGGCTCATGAGCAGGACGTCATCGCCGCCGCTCGCTCCCGGTCCGTGGGGCTCTACGGAATGAGCGCCTGCCGCTCCTCGCGTGCGACGGAGCCGACCCAGCTGGTCCTCGGGTTCGGCAACGTCGGCGAACGCGCCATCACAGCAGGCATCACGGCGATCAGCGCCCCGCTCCGGGGCCGGTGACCCCCACCCAACTCCGCCCGAAGTCCGGTGATGACCAGCGGGCTCGCCGCCAACTCACTGACTACGGTGCGGACATGCTCGACCTCATCGAGGAAGTCACCCGCTCCGGTACCCGGATCACCACCACCCTCGATACGCTGACCGACGCGGACGTGAGTGCGCCCTCGGCGCTGGCCGGCTGGACCCGTGGCCACGTCATCACCCACGTGGCTCACAGCATCGACGCCTCCCGGTGGCTGCTCGCCGTAGCCGGCAGTGGCGTCGAACCCTCTCCGAGGGCGGGTTCCGAAGCGCTCCGCCGAGCCGTCCGGCAGCGCTGCGTCAGCCGCTCGCGCTTCGCCAGGGGATCTCGGCCCACACCTGCTTGCCGCCGCTGAGCGGCACCGAGCCCCAGGCCATCGTCGTCGCCTCGACGATGAGCAGCCCGCGACCGCCGGTCGACTCCCAGCTCACCGACACCGGTTTGACGGGGCTGCGCGGCGACGCGTCGTTCACTGCGATCCGCAGCCGGTCCGCCGACAGAGTCAGATCCATCCATACCTCGCCCTGCGTGTGCGCGATGGCGTTGGTGACCAGCTCGGACACGACCAGCAGAGCCGCGTCGAGTTCCTCCACCACCCCCCAGGACCGCAGGGTGCGCGCGGTGAAGCGGCGCGCGTGCAGGACCGCGTTGGGCAGCCGCCATACCGTCCAGTGGCTCCGCAGCGGCCGGTCCCGCGTGCCGTCGTAGCGCAGCAACAGCAACGCCACATCGTCGTCGCGACGGCCCACACCGACGACCAACTCGTCAGCCACCCCTCCGGCATCGACCGGGTCGGCCGCGGCGAGTACGTCGCACACCCGCCGCATGCCCTCCTCCAGAGGCAGTCTGGCCGACTCGACCATGCCGTCGGTCAGCAGAACGAGCAGGGTGCCGGGGAGCAACCCCGCCTCGGTCATGGGGAATTCGGCTTCCGCAAGCACTCCCAGTGGAGGCCCGCCCTCGACCTCCAACTCCTCGGTGACGCCGTCGGGATGGCGCAGTATCGGCGGCAGATGGCCGGCCCGTACGACCCTGGCGATGCCCTCCTCCATGTCCAGGTCCACATACGCACAGGTCGCGAATAGATCGGTCTCCATGCCAACGAGCAGACGGTTGGCCCGCGCGACCACCACATCGGGCGGGTGGCCCTCCACCGCGTAGGCCCTGACAGCCGTACGCATCTGGCCCATGATGGTGGCGGCTCCCGCGCTGTGCCCCTGTACATCCCCGATGACGAACGCCACATGACCGTCACTGAGCGGAATGACGTCATACCAGTCGCCGCCGACCTCAAGTCCCGCCGTCGCGGGCAGGTAGCGGGCGACGGCGACCCCGCCCGGCAATTCCGGGAGCTTACGGGGCAGCAGACTGCGCTGGAGCATGGTGGCGAGTTCGTGGCCCGCGTCCAGTGCGTGGGCGCGCACCAGCGCCTGCCCCACCAGCCCCGCGGTCGCGGTCAGCAGCGACCGCTCCTCCGGTCCGAACCGGTGCTCCGCGTCCCACCCCACGAGGCACACCCCGACCATCCGGCCTTCGGCGGGCAGCGGCAGCACCGCGAGACCACCGGGCCCGACGCCCAGAAGACCGGGCTCAAGAGCCGCGCCCGGCGGCCACAGACTCATGTGCCCCTCGCGCAGCGCGCTCTGCAGGGTGGGCAGGCCGCTGAGCGACGCGTCCGGCCACTCGGACCGCCATTCCGAACGCCAGACCTCGGGCCAGGCATCGGGCTCTGGAGGGTCGAGGGCGGTGACTATGAGCCGCTCGGGCTCCAGTTCGCCGACCGCGACCCGGGAGGCGCCGAGCGGCTCGCGCAGGGCGGCGACCACCAAACGGCTGACCTCTCGGATGGTCGCCGCTCCTGCCAGCGTGGCCGACAGCCGCTGCACGAGGGAGACCTCGTCGGCGCTGGGGCGCAGATAGGCGGCGTCGGCCACCACACCCAGGACGCGCTGCGGTGTGCCATCGGAGTCCACCTCGACGCGGCAACGCAGCCCCAGCCAGCGCAGCTCGCCGTTCGGGCGGCGGATGCGGAACGCCAACTGCTGCCCGGCGGCGGCCAGCCGGTCCGGCTCCACGATCGCCATCAGTGCGGGCATGTCGTCGGGGACGGCGCAGGCAAGCAGGGTCTCCACCTGCCCGTCGAACCGGTCGAGAGGCAGACCGAGCAGTTCCAGCACATGCGCGTGGGCCTCCATGCGGCCGGTGCTCAGTTCCAGGACGAACGCGCCGCCTCGGTGAGGCACCAGGGACTGACCCAGATGCGCCTGCGGGGCTTTGCGCCCGGCGAAGCGAGCGGCGACCGATTCAAGTCCGGCGGCCACCTGATCGGCGTAAAGCTCCAGAAGGCTGCGGTCGTCGGCGCTGAAGCCGTCCGCGACTTCGCCGGCGACGATCAGGCACCCCAGCTCCTGGTCGCCGTGTCCCAGTGGCAGCGCGCCCAGCGAGATCCTGGTCGGCGAGTCGGGGTCACCGTCCCGGATCCGGGTGGGGAAGTGGTGGGGATCATCCTCGATGAACGTGGCGAGTTCCGGGGGAGTCAGCCACAGCGGACGGCCGGAGCGGAAAGCATTGGCGGCGGGCGAATGGCTGGCCACGGCGAGGATCGCGGGCAGTCCGTAGAGGACGCTGCGGTTTCCGGTCAGCTCGGCCAGATGGAGTTCCCTGCCCTGGTCGGCGACCACATAGACAGCGGCAAGCTCAGCCCCGCAGAACGCAAAGCGATGGCTGGTCACTGTCTGTATCGCCTCCTCCCGAGGACAACATCCCGCCGACCGCCCTCTCTCCATGCTGTCGCGCCCGGGACCGTCCGGGCGACTCGGACGGCAGGAGGAAGGGGCCAGATGTCGCATAACGCCGCGTGATCGGGCGGTGACGGGTCAGGTGGGGCCGCAGGGGGCGTACGGCGCTCAAGGCGTAGGTATCTGGGTGCTTGCTGGTGCGTCGGGAGGGTGACCAGCTCAGTCGGTGCTCGTTGCTGGGGCCGGTGGCGCGGGCGCCGCACCAGCACAGGGCCTCGACCGGGAGCTGCTCCAGGCGGTCCGCCAGCTCGATCAGGCGCTGCGAGCCGGGGAAGAGCTTCGTGCGGAAGTCGGGGGTAATGCCGAAGGCGAAGACGTCCAGGCCGAGGTCGTCGACGATCCGGGCCGGCTGGTCGATCTGGTCGGGGGCGAGGAACTGGGCCTCGTCCACGATCACGTAGTCGACCTTGCCGTGCCCGCGACAGGCACTCCACCACACATGCGTAGAGGTCCAGCGCCGGGGTTGCCTCCAGACTCACGGAGACGAAGGGGAGGCCTCTTTGCGGAGGGGGTCTGGGACCGGGTCGCCGGAGAGGCGGACCGTGCTGAGGATACGCATGACCAGGTCGTCGCGGACGGCTCCCTGGACGCCCGACCGGCCGTAGAAGTCCCAGGCGACGAAGTCGCCCTTGGAATTCTTGAAGCCGAAGGCGATCGCCCAGCCGTCCCCCGCGCACTTGTGGTCCTTCTTGGCGCCCTCGGTGCGGGCCTTCACGTAACTCCCCTTGACCCCGGCCTTGGTTGTGTAGGCCACCGGCTTGTCCCACTTGACGACCTCCTTGTCCGGGGATGCGAACGCGGAGTATGCCCAGGCCGTCGCCGTCTTCTCGGCGACCTCGTCGGTGGTCTTTGCGCCGTCGGCGCCCTTGGTACCGGTGGACGCGAGCGCGATGTCGTTGACGTAGCCGTCGCCGTTGGCATCCAGACTGCACCACTTCTTCTTCAAGAAGGCGGGCGCGGTGTGCCCGATCACCGGCTTGTCGGGGTCCTTGTCGTCCGAGAAGCCGCTGAAGATCTGCGGCTCCAGGACCTCCCAGTCCGGCGGTACGTCGAAGGCGGTGCCGTGCGCCGGATTCACCACGACCTTCCAGCCCTTGATCGTCGACTTCACGGTGCCCGGGGCGCCCGAGGACACGGAGCCGGACGGGGCGCCAGAGGCGGGTGCAGGGGAAGTCGGCCCCCCGGCGCCGTCCGCCCTGTCGCCGTCCCGGAAGAGGACCGCGGCGGTCACCGCGACGGCCACCCCCGCAGCCACCGTCACCGATATCGCCACGACGGCCTTACGCCGGGGCGCGGAACGCGGCGCCGGTCCGGGAGGCGGAGTCGGCGCGCCGGACGGGTACTGCTGGTGCGTACCAGGCGTGGCGCCCTGCCAAGGTTGGCCGAATATGCCAGGTCCGTAGGGGCCGGTCTGGGCTCCCTGCTGTCCGGGAACCGGCTGCCGGTAAGGGTTTTGCCCCGGGTTCTGCCTGCTCTGGTCCCCATCGGGCGTCTGCTGTCCTGGCCACATGGCGCGCAAGAATAGGGCGGTGGCCGCCGCTCGTCACGCTTCGGGGGCGGGGAGGGCGCGGATCCGGCCACCCTTCCCGCCGGGGTCTCGCGACCTACCTCCCGAAGGACAGCAGGGAGTGGTCCACCTTCTTCGGCTCCGGGCCGCGTACGGACCCGTTGAGCAGGAAGACGCGTCCCTCGACCCAGGCCAGCCGGACGCTGGAGGTGTAGAAGGCGGATTCGGGCCCCTTGGCGATCTTCGGGCTCTGCAGGAATATCTGGGGCCGGCCTCCGCCCGTCGGGATGGCCGCCATCGCCGCGGACAGGCCCTTGTCCGTGTCGACGTAGACGACGACCTTCCCCTCCTCGACGGCCAGCGGGAACATGACGCGGCCGTCGGGGCCCGTCGTGCGCCACTTCACCTGACCGGTGTTGAGGTCGACCGCGATCACCTCGTCGGGCTTGTCGACGTCCAGCGGGTACTTGGCGTCGGGTGTGCCGCCCGCGATGTAGAGGGTGTCCGCGTCGGCCACCGCTGCGTTGCAGTCGTGCAGGTCGCCGCTGCCGCTGCCCCAGCCGTTGCACCGCTTGCTGACCCCGAAGGCGGCATTGGTCTGCGAGCGGACCTTGCCGTCGGCGGCGAAGGCCGTGATGTTCCAGACCTTCTCCTGCGTGTTGTAGGTGCTGACGACGAGCGGGTCCACGGACAGGATCTGGCCGAGGTTCGAGCCCTTCGCGTACTGGTGGCTCCACTTGGCAGCGCCAGTCGCCGGGTCGATCTCCTCGATCACCGACTGCCGGTCGGCCGAGTCCTGGCCGAAGCAGTCGCGTACGAGCATCAGCCTGGCGGCGGCGCCTCCGACCGTCGCGGGGGCGCAGCCGCTGCTCGGTGTACCGAAGAGTTTATGCCCGTCGGTGACCGAGAAACCGCTCACGACCGCGGCACGCGCCACCGCGACGGTGTCCCCTGAGATGGCCAGCCGCAACTCCAGAGCCTGGTCGAAGACCTTCTCCTTCGGTATCTCCAGCTTCCAGCCCGCCTGGCCCGTGGCGAGGTCGACCTGCTGGAGGTGGGTGCACTGGGAGGTCGCGCTGTCCTTCTCCCGGACCCCGACGACGATCTTCCCGTTCGGGGCGGGACTCTCCGGGACCCCGCACAGCGGCGTGGCGAGGGGAAGCCTCCACTTCTCCTTGCCATCGGTCGCGGTGTAGGCGGTGACCTCCTTGTACATCGCCTTGATCACGGCGTCCCCCACGCGCCAGGGGCCGTGCTGCGAGGCACCAGAGCCGGCCAGTTCGGTCTGGTTCGACACCAGCCAGACCCGGCCCTCGCCCGGCTGAATCCCGGCGTTGGGGTCGAAGACGAACGGGGGGCCGCCGGGGCCCTGGCCGTCTCCCTGGTCCACCGACGCGGACGCGGCGGGGGCGGCGGTGTCGCCGTCCCCGGCGTCGCCGGAGCCGTCACGCAGGAGGATGTACGAGCCGCCGCCGAGGGCGAGCAGGGCCGCAACCAGGGCAGCCACCAGCACACCGGTCCTGCCCCGCAGGCCGCGGCGGGGCGGGCGTACGAAGTCCGCTGCCTGCACCGGCGGTTGCGCGTAGGGATTGCCCGGCGCGGGCCCCGATCCGGGCTGTGGCGTCCGGTAGACCGAGCCGTAGCCCGGCTGGACTGCCTGCGGTTGCTGATCAGGGCGCGGCAGTTCGTCGAAGTCGCGACGGGTCATGGGGTCAGTGTGGCTGGCGGGACGGCCACACTGGGATACTTTTTTAGACTACTTCCCGTCACCGTGCCCGGTTCCGGCCCTGGTTTCCCGGCGCGTGTACCCGCCAGGTGCGGGCGGGCTCACCCAAGTCGACAGCGCCTCCCTCGCGCACGCCGCGTTCGGGCTCACCCTCTCAAGCGTGGTTGACCGGGAGGACGTCCGGGGAGAGGGCGCCGGCGTGGGCCGCGGCCGAGGTCATGCGCTTGCGGTGGTGGCGGCGGCACAGGACCTCGTAGCCGATCTCCTCCGCCGGGCGGTTCACGTCACCGACGACCACCTGGGCACCCTCGACCACCATCTCACCGCCCACCGTACGGGCGTTGTGGGTGGCGCGGGCGCCACACCAGCACAGGGCCTCCACCTGGAGCTGCTCCAGGCGGTCCGCGAGCTCGATCAGGCGCTGGGAGCCGGGGAAGAGCTTCGTGCGGAAGTCGGTGGTGATGCCGAAGGCGAAGACGTCCAGGCCGAGGTCATCCACGATCCGGGCCAGCTGGTCGATCTGGTCGGGCGCGAGGAACTGGGCCTCGTCCACGATCACGTAGTCCGCCTTGCCGCCCTTGGACAGCTGGGCCACCAGGTACGCGTACAGGTCCATGTCCTCCGGCGCCTCCACCGCCTCCGTCACCAGACCGAGCCGGGACGACAGCTTGCCCTCGCCCGCCCGGTCGTCGCGGGTGAAGATCACGCCCTGGAGGCCCCGCGCGTCGCGGTTGTGGGCGATCTGGAGCGCCAGTGTGCTCTTTCCGCAGTCCATCGTTCCGGAGAAGAACACCAGCTCGGGCATGGGAAGTACGCGACCTTTCAGGTCAGGGGCGGGAAGGGGGTGGGAGGGGGCGGTCAGGTGCGGACTTCGAGCAGGGGGACCAGCTGCTCGGCCGCGGTCATGGAGCCGTGCATTCCGGTGAGCGCCGACTCGTTGGGCTCGTTGCGGGAGGCGGTGATCGCGACATCGGCCTGGGCCGCCGCGACCACGTCGCCGATCCGCCCGAGGACCCGCTCGTCGCACTCCCCCGGCGCGCCGAACCAGCCCAGTTCCAGGGCCTCTTCGCGGCTCGCGACCCAGAAGCGGTCCCCGAGCACCTCGCGCCACACGGTCAGTACGTCCGCCTCCGCGCCCGGTACGGCGTACACGTGCCGGGCCCGGCCCTCGCCGCCCAGCAGGGCCACGCCCGCGCCCAGCTCCCAGTCCTCGTCGAAGTCGATCCGGGAGTCCTCGTCGAAGGGGACGTCCACCATGCCGTGGTCGGAGGTGACGTACAGGGCGGTGCGCGGCGGCAGCTGCTCCGCGAGCCGCTGCACCAGCCGGTCGACGCACATGAGCTGGCCGCGCCAGGCGTCGGAGTCCACGCCGTGCCGGTGTCCGGCACCGTCGAGCTCGCTGTAGTACGTGTACACGAGCGAGCGCTCACCGGCCGCGAGCTGGATCGCCGCGAGGTCCATCCGCTCCTCGCCGGTCATCCGGCCGTGGAAGGTGCCGCCGCTGAGCGCGATCTTCGTGAGCGGGGTGGTCTGGAAGTTCGGCGCGGAGACCTGCGCGGTGTGCACCCCGGCCGCGTCCGCGAGCTGGAAGACGGTCGGGTACGGCTGCCAGGGCTTCGGCGGGGTCCACGGGTGCCAGCGGAGCTGGTTCATCAGCTCGCCGGAGGCCGGGTTGCGTACGGCGTACCCGGGCAGGCCGTGGCGGGCGGGCGGCAGGCCCGTGCCGACGGAGGCCAGCGAGGTGGCGGTGGTCGCCGGGAAGCCCGCCGTGATCGGCCGGCCGGTGCCGCCGCGCGAGGTGGCGAGGAGGGAGGTGAGGTACGGGGCCTCGTCCGGGTGGGCCTTGATCTGCTCCCAGCCCATGCCGTCGACCAGGAACACGCAGTTCCGGTCGGCCGGGGTCAGCTCGGCGATCCCGGCGGCGAGACCGGGTACGCCCTGGCCGGCCGCGAGGGTCGGCAGCAGGTCGGCGAGCGAGCCGGTCCCGTAATGCGGGACCGGGGCGCCGGCGAGGTCGAGGAGTTCCGGTTCGTCCTGCCAGTTCGGCGGCGCGGAGTACGACATCAGCGGGCGGGACCCGAGGTGGCCGCGGTCGCCTCGCTGAGCGCCTGCGCGAAGAGGAGCGCCTGGCGCACCGTCTCGGGGCCGTCGCCGGCCTCGCTGACGCGCAGGCTCAGGTCGTCGGCGGTGGAGTTGCCGGTGTAGCCGTGGTCGGCGTCGCAGTTCGCGTCGCCGCAGGCGGCGGGCTCCAGGTCGATGCGCGAGACCGCGCCCCAGCCGATGGTCAGGACGACCTCGCGGGGCAGCTGGCCGGGCGTGTACGACTCCGGATTGGCCACGACGCGGCTGAGCACCACGGAGGAGATGCTGGCGAGCTTGACCGACTCGGTGGAGGTCGTCGCGTACGGGGACGGCGATCCGGAGTCGGCGGCCTGCTCGTCGGTGTGGCTGACGATGAACCGGTTGCCGGTCAGGACCAGCACGGTGACGTGCCGGCGCACCTCGTTGGAGTCGAAGGTGGTCTCCTGGTGGACCAGGTACGACGAGATCGGCTCGCCGCCCACAGCCGCCTCCACCGCCTCGGCCACGAGGGCCGGGTAGTAGCCGCTGCGCTCGATGGCCGCTCGCAGCCCCTGGGTCGTCGTACCGGATTTCGCCATGAGGTCCATCCTAAGGCCCGTACGGGGTCCCCCTACCTGCCCTGCGCTCAGTAGCTGGGCAGGGTGCGCGGGCCGAGGTCGGTGCGGGCGGGCGGGTGGGCCACGCGGACGGTGGCGCTGAGCACGGAGAGGCCCTCGCCGGCGACGACGACCGGCTCCAGCGAGACCCCGGTGACCTCGGGGTGGTCGTCCACCAGCCGGGACAGGCGCAGCAGCAGTTCCTCCAGGGCGGGGGTGTCGACGGGGTCGCTGCCGCGCCAGCCGAAGAGCAGGGGCGCGGCGCGGATGGAGCGGATCAGGCCGGCCACGTCCCGGTCGGTGGCGGGGACCAGGCCGTGCGCGGTGTCGCCGAGCAGCTCGGAGGCGACCCCGGCGAGCCCGAAGGAGAGGACGGCCCCGGCGGCGGGGTCGACGGTGGCGCGGACGACGGTGTCCACCCCGCGCGGTGCCATCGTCTGGACCACGGGCAGCAGCTCGGCCGGCTTGCCGAGGGCGTCGGTGAGCTCCTCGTACGAGCGCCTCAGCTCGGCCTCGGTGGTGAGGTCGAGGCGTACGCCGCCCAGGTCGGCGCGGTGCCGCAGGTGCGGGGCGGTGGTCTTGAGGGCGACGGGGTACCCGAGGACCCGGGCCGCGCGGGCCGCGGCGTCGGGGCTGGGGGCGGGGAGGACGGGCAGCACCCGGATCCCGTAGCGGCCCAGCAGCTCGCGGGCGTCGGCCTCGTCCAGGGTCAGCGCGGCCCCCTCCTCGACCCCGGCCAGCAGGGTGGCGAGCCGGGCGGCGGCGCCGGCCTCGTCGATGTCCTCGTACTCGGGGACCTGCCCGGCGTCGGCGTTGGCCCGGCGCCACCGGGCGTAGCGCACGGCCTCGGCGACGGCCTTCACGGCCCGCTCGGCGGCGGGGTAGGCGGGGATCCGGCCGGCCGGGGCGGCGGTGTCGTGGCCCCGGTCCCCACCCGCGCCCTCGCCCGTGCCCTCGGCGGCGGCCGGGGGCTCCACGAGCGGTACGGGGGGTACGGCGGGGGAGGTGCCCCGGGCGGCGGACAGGGCCTCGGCCAGGTCGCCGAGTTCCACCTGCACCACCGCGACGGGCTTGCCCGGGACCTCGGCGACGGCTTCCCGCAGGGCCTGCCCCAGGTCGTCGGCCAGTGCGCGGCCGCTCACCGACGGGATGGCGGTGACGACGACGGCGTCGCAGTCGTCGGAGGCGAGGGCGGCGGACAGGGCCGTACGGAAGTCGGCCGGGCCGGCGGCCGTCGTCAGGTCCAGCGGGGGCAGCGGGCGCAGCCCCTCGGTCAGGCAGGCGTCGTAGGTGAGCACGCCGAGGGACTCGGAGTTGCCGAGGATCGCCACCCGCGGGCCGGCGGGCAGCGGCTGCCCGGCCAGCAGCAGGCCGACGTCGACCAGCTCCGTGACGGTGTCGACCCGGATGACGCCGGCCTGGCGGAGCAGTTCGGAGACGGTCGCCTCGGAGAGCCGGGTGCCGGGGACGACGTGTCCGGCGGGGGTGTGGCGGCCGCCGCGGGCGACGACCACGGGCTTGGCGGCGGCCGTGCGGCGGGCGAGGCGGGTGAACTTGCGCGGGTTGCCGAGGGTCTCGAGGTACATCAGGGCCACGTCCGTGGCCTCGTCCTCGTACCAGTACTGGAGGATGTCGTTGCCGGAGACGTCGGCCCGGTTGCCGGCCGACACGAAGGACGAGAGTCCCTCGCCGCGCCGCAGCAGGGCCGACAGCAGGGCGATGCCGATCGCTCCGGACTGGGTGAACAGGCCGATCCGGCCGCGGATGGAGGCGGGGGCCGGGGCGAGGCAGGCGTTCAGCTCCACCTCCGGGGCGGTGTTGACCACCCCGAAGGCGTTCGGCCCGATGAGGCGCATCCCGTACGAGCGCACCTGCCGCACCAGTTCGCGCTGCCGGGCGAGTCCGGCCGGGCCGCTCTCGCCGTATCCGGCGGACAGGACCACGAGCCCCTGCACTCCGTGCTCCCCGCAGGCGGCGACGGCGTCCGGGACCCGCTCGGCGGGGACGGCGATCACGGCGAGGTCGACCGGGGCGCCGATGTCGGCGACGGTGCGGTAGGCGCGTACGCCGTCCAGCAGGTCTCCCTCCATGCCGGGGGCGCGGGCCTCGTTGACGGCGTAGAGGTGTCCGCGGAAGCCGCCGTCGCGCAGGTTGCGCAGGGCGGTGGAGCCCACGCCGGCGCCGGAGCGGCTGACGCCGATCACCGCGACCGAGCCGGGGGCGAGCAGCCGCTGCACGGAGCGGGCCTCGGCGCGCTGTTCGCGGGCGCGCTGGACGGCGAGGGACTCGGCGGTGGGTTCGAGGTCGAGGGTGAGGTGGACGGAGCCGTCCTCGAAGCTGCGCTTCTGCTGGTAGCCGACGTCCCTGAACACCTTGATCATCTTGGTGTTGGCGGGCAGCACCTCGGCGGCGAACCGGCGGATGCCCCGCTCCCGGGCCACCGCCCCGATGTGCTCCAGCAGGGCGGAGGCGACCCCGCGGCCCTGGTGGGCGTCCTGGACGAGGAAGGCGACCTCGGCCTCGTCGGCGGGGGCGGAGGAGGGCCGGCCGTCGGGGCCGATGCGGTCGAAGCGGACGGTCGCGATGAACTCCCCGCCGATGGTCGCGGCGAGGCCGACGCGGTCCACGTAGTCGTGGTGCGTGAAGCGGTGTACGTCGCGGTCCGAGAGCCGGGGGTGGGGGGCGAAGAAGCGGTAGTACTTCGACTCGTCCGAGACCTGCTCGTAGAAGCTGACCAGGCGGCCCGCGTCCTCGGTGGTGATGGGGCGGATCCGGGCGGTGCCGCCGTCGCGCAGCACGACGTCCGCTTCCCAGTGGGCCGGGTACGAGGGGTCCGACGCGGTGGTCATGGGGCCACCCTAAGGGGCGGTCCGGCCTGGTGGCGGGGTGTGGCGGGCGGGCCCGTCGCCGCGCGCGCGGCGAATGCGGCAGGCCGGGGCGAACCAGTGCAAGCTGGGGAGGGTCGAACGGCGGTGGATTAGGGGCCGAAGGTCGGTCCGAGCATTCCGGACGGCGTGAGAGACTGGTCTAGACAACCGTAAGAACCTGAAGGGCATCACCATGGCAGAGCGCCGCGTCAACGTCGGCTGGGCCGAGGGCCTGCACGCTCGTCCCGCCTCGATCTTCGTCCGCGCGACGACCGCTTCCGGCGTCCCGGTGACCATCGCGAAGGCCGGCGGCGACCCCGTCAACGCCGCCTCGATGCTGGCGGTCCTGGGCCTGGGCGCCCAGGGCGGCGAGGAGATCGTCCTGACCTCCGAGGCCGATGGTGCGGAGGCCGCGCTGGACCGCCTCGCGAAGCTGGTCGCCGAGGGTCTCGAGGAGCTCCCCGAGACCGTCTGACCCTTCGGGTCCGGTAGTACCGGAAGCCGCAGTCCCCACCACCACGGGAACTGCGGCTTCCGCGTTTTCCCGCCCTTACAGCTTTGCACCCTTACAGCCTTGCGCCCTTACAGCCCTGCACCCTCGCACCCTTGCGCCTTTACGGAATTCCGCGCAGCAGAATCGGACGGCGGGAATCGTAAACGGGACGGAGAATGCGCCGGGCACCGGCCCCGCACGAATATCCCTCCGTTGTATACGGTATTTGTTAATGCGGAGCGCTCGCCGTGTTTACGGCAGGTTGCGAACTCCTCACCCTGAGCCGGTGCGCCTCGGCCGCCCGCTGCGCGTGCAGCGCCGTCAGGGTCCTGGCCCGCTCCGCGTCCCCCCGCGCCACCGCGTCCACGATCGCCCCGTGCTCCGCCCAGGACTCCACGGGCTGCGCCGGGGCCTCGACCACGTACATCCAGGCGATCTTGTGCCGGGTCTGGGTCAGCAGGGCGATCAGACCCGGGCTGCCCGAGGCCTGGGCCAGCGTCTCGTGGAACCAGCCCCCCAGGGCCCGCAGATCCTCGCCCTGCGCCCGCCTGGCCCGTTCCCGGCCCAGCCTGACCAGCCCGCGCAGCACCTTCAGGTGGGCGTCGCTGCGCCGGCGGGCGGCCCGGGAGGCGGCGAGCGGCTCCAGCAGCATGCGCAGCTCCAGCAGGTCGGCGGCCTCCTGCTCGGTCGGCTCGGCGACGCAGGCGCCCGCGTGCCGCCGGGTGGTGACGAAGCCCTCGGACTCCAGGGTGCGCAGCGCCTCGCGGACGGGGACGCGCGAGACGCCGTAGCGGCGGGCGAGCACCTCCTCGGTCAGCCGGCCGCCCGGCCCGAAGAATCCGGAGACGATATCGTCGCGGATCGCTGTGCACACCGCGTGCGCGGGAATACGCAAGGCCGGACCTCCGCTGGGTTTCGGTTCGCTTTTATCGTGGCCGTGCTGCGACTCTATTGCACGACGCGATATTTTCCGAGGACAGCCGGAAATCGGAAACACTGCCCGCCCGCGGATGGCGCGAACGGTACGGACCCGGGCGCACGACGAAGAAGGCCCCGGCTCGGGGAGCCGGGGCCTTCTTCGGTGAAGCGTGCTGCGGGTCAGATGCTGACGCCGTGGTTGCGCAGGTACGTCAGCGGGTTGATGTCCGAGCCGTACGTGGCACCGGTGCGGGCCTCGAAGTGCAGGTGCGGGCCGCTGGAGTTGCCCGTGGAGCCCGACAGGCCGATCTGCTGGCCCGGGGTAACCGTTTCGCCGGCGGAGACGCTCAGCGAGTCCAGGTGCCCGTACTGGGTGTACGTACCGTCGTTGTGCTTGATGACGACGTTGTTGCCGTACGCGCCGCCCCAGCCGGCCTCGACGACCGTACCCGCGCCCACCGCCTGGACCGAGGTGCCGGTGCCGGCGTGGAAGTCGATGCCCGTGTGGCTGCCGGAGGACCACATGCCGCCGCCCGCGCCGTACTGGGTGCTGACGTACGAGCCGTCGATGGGGGCCACGAAGGCGTTGAGGCGCTTGCGGGCCTCTTCGCGGGCGGCGCGCTCGGCGGACTCCCGCTCGGCCTTGGCCTTGGCCTCGGCGGCCTCGGCGGTGCGCTTGGCCTCTGCGGCCCGCTGCTTCGCCTCGGCCTCGGCCTGCGCCTGGGCGGCGACGGCCTCTGCGGCGCGCTGCTGGGACTCGGCCTGGACCTCGATGTCGTCCTGGAGGTCGTCGGCGACGACGATCGCGTTCTGGCCGGTGTCCTCCATGGACGGGGCCGCGCTGTTGTCCGCCGCGAAGGCCGGAGCGGCCAGGGTGCCGACCACGCCCGTGGTGGCGAGGGCGGCTATGCCGGCGTAGCCGGCGGTCTTGCGGCTCAGACGGCTGGATCCGCGGTGCTTACCAGAACCGGCGGCACGACTGCCAAACGCCATGAAGGGGGTGATCCTTTCCTTCCCTCTCGCCTACCGGGTTAGCTGACGGGTTCGGAGCAGGAAGGTCTCCTACGGGCCTCCTCTTGCGAGGGGGTCCGATTCACCCCAGGGACTGATGTGGGTCCCCGGCTCCCCAGGCTCGCGCCTGACGGGGACTCGGCGATCGCTGTCCGGTGCCGCGGGTGCGGCGGGTACAACTGACGAACAGCACGCCCGACGCTAGGCGGATCATCAGTCAATCGCCAAACAGACGCGCGCTTTTGTTGCGTACGCCACACCGCATACGCGCAACCGCACCACTAAACGGACAAAGGGGGCTCCGGCGGATGATCCGCCGGAGCCCCCCGGAAACGGGCCGGTCACCGACCCGTCTCAAGCCTCTCGCCGCTCAGTTGGAGACGACGGTGACCTCACCGATCCCGAGCGCCAGGACGGGCTCCTCGATCTGCGCCGCGTCGCCCACCAGGATGGTGACCAGACGGTCCACCGGGAAGGCGCTCACCACCGCCGAAGTGGCCTCCGCCGTACCGGTCTCGGCCAGCCGCGCGTACAGCCGCGCCTGGTAGTCGTCCGGCAGCTCCTGCTCCACCTGGTCGGCGAGCGTGCCGGCGACGGAGGCGGCCGTCTCGAACTTCAGCGGGGCCACGCCCACCAGGTTCTGCACCGCCACATCGCGCTCGGCGTCGGTCAGACCGCCCTCCGCGAGGGTGCGCAGCACCCTCCACAGGTCCTCCAGCGCGGGACCGGTGTTGGGGGTGTCGACGGAGCCGCTGATGGCGAGCATCGAGGCGCCCTTGCCGTCGGCGGTCGAGCGCAGCACCTGGCCGAAGGCGCGCACGCCGTAGGTGTAGCCCTTCTCCTCGCGCAGCACCTTGTCCAGGCGCGAGGTGAGGGTGCCGCCGAGGCAGTAGGTGCCGAGCACCTGCGGGGCCCAGACGATGTCGTGCCGGTCCGGCCCGATCCGGCCGATCAGCAGCTGCGTCTGGACGGCGCCGGGCCGGTCCACGATGACCACGCGGCCCGTGTCGTCGGCCGTCACCGGCGGGACCGGGCGGGGCGCGGCGGTGTCGCCGGTCCAGGTGCCCAGGGTGTCCGCCAGCACGGCGTCCAGGTCGATGCCGGTCAGGTCGCCGACCACCACCGCGGTGGCGGTGGAGGGGCGCACGTGGGCCTCGTAGAAGGCGCGTACGGCCGTGGAGTCGATCCGGGCGACCGTCTCCTCGGTGCCCTGGCGCGGGCGGGACATGCGCAGCGTCGCCGGGAACAGCTCCTTGGAGAGCTCCTTGGCGGCGCGGCGCTGCGGGTTGGCCAGCTCGTGCGGGATCTCGTCGAGCCGGTTGCGCACCAGGCGGTCGACCTCGCTGTCGGCGAAGGCCGGCGCGCTCAGCGCCTCGGCGAGCAGGCCGAGCGCCTTGGCCAGGCGGGAGGCCGGAACCTCCAGGGAGACCCGCAGGCCGGGGTGGTCGGCGTGGGCGTCCAGCGTGGCGCCGCAGCGCTCCAGCTCGGCCGCGAACTCCTCGGCGGAGTGCTTGTCGGTGCCCTCCGACAGCGCGCGGGCCATGATCGTGGCCACTCCGTCGAGGCCTGCGGGCTCGGCGTCCAGCGGGGCCGCGAGGTTGACCTCGACCGCCACGACCTGCTGGCCCGGACGGTGGCAGCGCAGCAGGGTCAGGCCGTTGGACAGGGTGCCCCGCTCGGGGGCCGGGAAGGCCCAGGGCTTGGCCTCGCCCGCCTGCGGCCGCGGGTGGAAGGTCATCGTGACGGCTGCGGTGTCGCTCACTGCTCCGCCCCCTCGTTCTCGTCGCTCTCGTCGGTCTGGTCGGCTCCGCCGGTCTCGGAGCCGGCCAGCGGCTCGTAGACCAGCACCGCGCGGTTGTCGGGGCGCAGCCGGGCGGCGGCCACGGCCTGCACCTCCTCGGCGGTGACGTCCAGGACCCGCTGGACGGCGCTCAGCGCCAGCTGCGGGTCGCCGAACAGCACCGCGAAGCGGCACAGTTCGTCGGCGCGGCCGGCCACCGTGCTCAGCCGGTCCAGCCACTCGCGCTCCAGCTGCGCCTGCGCGCGCTCCATCTCCTCGGCCGTCGGGCCCTCGGCGGCGAACCGCGCGAGCTCCTCGTCCACGGCCGCCTCGATGTCGGGCACCTCGACGCCGCTGGAGGTCTTGACGTCCAGCCAGCCCAGCGAGGGCGCGCCGGCCAGGCGCAGCAGGCCGAAGCCGGCCGCCACGGCCGTCTGGTCGCGGCGTACCAGGCGGTTGTGCAGGCGGGAGGACTCGCCGCCGCCCAGCACGGTCAGCGCCACGTCGGCGGCGTCGCAGTCGCGGGTGCCGTCATGCGGCAGGCGGTAGGCGGCCATCAGCGCGCGGGCCGGGACCTCCTCGACGATCTCCTCGCGCAGCTGCCCGCCCATGACCTCGGGGAGCGTGCCTTCCCGCGGCGGCTGCTTGCCGTCGTGGGCCGGGATGGTGCCGAAGTACTTCTCGACCCAGGCGAGGGTGCGCTCGGGGTCGATGTCGCCCACGACCGACAGCACGGCGTTGTTGGGCGCGTAGTACGTACGGAAGAAGTTGCGCGCGTCCTCGAGGGAGGCGGCGTCCAGGTCGGCCATCGAGCCGATCGGGGTGTGGTGGTACGGGTGGCCCTCCGGGTAGGCGAGGGCGGTCAGCTTCTCGAAGGCGGTGCCGTACGGAACGTTGTCGTAGCGCTGGCGGCGCTCGTTCTTGACGACGTCGCGCTGGTTCTCCATGGACTCGTCGTCCAGGGCGGCCAGCAGCGAGCCCATGCGGTCCGCCTCCAGCCACAGGGCGAGTTCCAGCTGGTGGGCCGGCATCGTCTCGAAGTAGTTGGTGCGCTCGAAGCTGGTGGTGCCGTTCAGGGAGCCGCCGGCGCCCTGGACGAGCTCGAAGTGCCCGTTGCCCGGTACGCTCGCCGAACCCTGGAACATCAGGTGCTCGAAGAGGTGAGCCAGACCGGTCCGCCCCTTGACTTCGTGGCGCGAGCCGACGTCGTACCAGAGGCAGACGGCGGCGACCGGGGTGAGGTGGTCCTCGGACAGCACCACGCGCAGGCCGTTGGCCAGCCGGTGCTCGGTCGCTGTCAGGCCGCCGGAGCCGGCCTGAGCTGTGGCCGTGTGACCCATGGGCATGTGGTCCCTTCGATCGCGATGCAGAGATTTCTGTCAGACCTGCCACTGTATGCAAGCGCGCCGACGGCCGGATAAGTTCCCGGGTCACTCCCCCGGGGTCGGAGTCGGCGTTGTCGGTCCCTCGGGCCACAATGGTCCGCGTCAACCCCGTCAGATCCGCCCAGTACACCCTGAACCTTGGTTAAGGAGCCGCGCAGCGATGGCCCGCCGCAGCACGAAGACCCCGCCGCCGGAGGATTTCGAGGAGAA
The DNA here is from genome assembly GCF_026343185.1 of Streptomyces sp. NBC_00091. Lineage (GTDB taxonomy): Bacteria > Actinomycetota > Actinomycetes > Streptomycetales > Streptomycetaceae > Streptomyces. The sequence continues at coordinate 642,767 of NZ_JAPEMA010000001.1, forward strand.
GATCCTCGACATCGACGTCGTCGACGAAATGCAGGGCTCCTTCCTCGAGTACGCGTACTCGGTGATCTACTCCCGTGCCCTGCCCGACGCCCGGGACGGCATGAAGCCGGTGCACCGGCGCATCGTCTACCAGATGAACGAGATGGGCCTGCGGCCCGACCGCGGCTACGTCAAGTGCGCGCGCGTGGTCGGCGAGGTCATGGGCAAGCTGCACCCGCACGGCGACGCGTCGATCTACGACGCGCTCGTGCGCATGGCCCAGCCCTTCTCGATGCGGCTGCCGCTGGTCGACGGCCACGGCAACTTCGGCTCGCTCGGCAACGACGACCCGCCGGCCGCGATGCGTTACACCGAGTGCCGGATGGCCGACGCCACGTCGCTGATGACGGAGTCGATCGACGAGGACACCGTCGACTTCACCGCCAACTACGACGGCCAGGAGCGCGAGCCGGTCGCCCTGCCGGCGGCCTACCCGAACCTCCTGGTCAACGGCGCCTCCGGGATCGCCGTCGGCATGGCCACCAACATGGCCCCGCACAACCTGGGCGAGGTCATCGCGGCCGCCCGCCACCTGATCCGGTACCCGGAGGCGGACCTCGAGGCGCTGATGCGCTTCGTCCCGGGCCCCGACCTGCCCACCGGCGGACGGATCGTGGGGCTCTCGGGGATCAAGGACGCCTACGAGAACGGTCGCGGCACCTTCAAGATCCGCGCGACGGTGGCCGTGGAGGACGTCACGCCGCGCCGCAAGGGGCTGGTCGTCACCGAACTGCCCTTCACGGTGGGCCCCGAGAAGGTCATCGCGAAGATCAAGGACCTGGTCGGCTCCAAGAAGCTCCAGGGCATCGCCGACGTCAAGGACCTCACCGACCGCTCGCACGGCCTGCGCCTGGTCATCGAGATCAAGAACGGCTTCCACCCTGAGGCCGTGCTGGAGCAGCTGTACAAGCTGACGCCGATGGAGGAGTCCTTCGGCATCAACAACGTCGCGCTGGTCGACGGGCAGCCGCTGACGCTGGGCCTCAAGGAGCTGCTGGAGGTCTACCTGGACCACCGCTTCGAGGTCGTGCGCCGGCGCAGCGAGTTCCGCCGGGGCAAGCGGCGCGACCGGCTGCACCTGGTCGAGGGTCTGCTGGTGGCCCTGCTCGACATCGACGAGGTCATCCGCCTCATCCGCGACAGCGACAACTCCGCGCAGGCCAAGGAGCGCCTGATCGAGCGCTTCTCGCTGAGCGAGATCCAGACCCAGTACATCCTGGACACCCCGCTGCGCCGCCTGACCCGCTTCGACCGGATCGAGCTGGAGAGCGAGCGCGACCGGCTGACCGGCGAGATCGACGAGCTGACCGGGATCCTGGAGTCGGACTCGGCGCTGCGCAAGCTGGTCTCCTCGGAACTGGCCGCCGTGGCGAAGAAGTTCGCCACCGAGCGCCGCACGGTGCTGCTGGAGTCGGCGGGCACCTCGGTGGCCGCGGTCCCGCTGGAGGTCGCGGACGACCCGTGCCGGGTGCTGCTGTCCTCCACGGGCCTGCTGGCCCGCACGGCGAACGCCGATCCGCTCCCCCAGGAGGAGGGCGCCGGCCGCGCGAAGCACGACGTGATCGTCTCCCAGGTGGCCGCGACCGCCCGGGCCGATGTCGGCGCGGTCACCTCATACGGCCGCCTGCTGCGGCTCTCGGTGATCGACCTGCCGCAGCTGCCGGACACCCACGCCGCGCCGAACCTGGCCGGCGGCGCCCCGGTCGCGGAGTTCCTCTCCGGGCTGGAGGCCGACGAGACGGTGATCTGCCTGCTCTCGCTGGACGAGTCCTCCCAGGGCCTGGCCCTGGGCACCGAACAGGGCGTGGTCAAGCGGGTCGTGCCGGACTACCCGGCGAACAAGGACGAGCTGGAGGTCATCACCCTCAAGGAGGGCGACCGGATCGTCGGCGCGGTCGAGCTGCGCACGGGCGAGGAGGACCTGGTCTTCATCACCGACGACGCCCAGCTGCTGCGCTATCCGGCGGGCCAGGTGCGCCCCCAGGGCCGCCCGGCGGGTGGTATGGCGGGCATCAAGCTCTCGGAGAACGCCAAGGTGATCCACTTCTCGGCCGTGGACCCGGCCCGGGACGCCATGGTGTTCACCGTGGCGGGCTCGCACGGGACGCTCGACGACTCGGTGCGCTCCGGCAAGCTGACCCCCTTCGACCAGTACCCGCGCAAGGGCCGGGCCACCGGCGGTGTGCGCTGCCAGCGGTTCCTGAAGGGCGAGGACACCCTGACGCTGGCCTGGGCGGGGAACGCCCCGGTCCGCGCGGCCGCGGCGAACGGCTCTCCGGCCGCGCTGCCGGACCCGGACCCGCGCCGCGACGGCTCGGGGACCGCGCTGCCGGCCACCGTCGAGGTGCTGGCGGGCGCCGCGCTGTAGCAGCGTGACGGGGGCGGGCGGGGTGGGCGGGCGGCAGAGTTGCCGGGTCGCCCGCCCCGCCCGCCCACTACTGTTTTCCCGGTACACGCGGGTGGGGGGAGAGCAGAGCTGATGAGTCGTCGGTCCAGCGGGTTGATCGGGGTCTGGGCCGAGGCCCAGCGGCAGCAGCAGCGGACGCAGCTGATCCAGCAGCGCGAGGCGGAGCGCCGCCAGCGGGCGTACGAGCGCGACGCGGCCCGGGACCGGCGCGAACAGCAGGCCGCCTACAAGCAGCACCGGGAGGCCGAGGCCCGGCGCCGCACCGAGCGGCTCGAGGCGGAGGTGGCGGCCCTGCAGGGGCTGCTGGCCGCGGGCTGCCGGGCGCCGGCGTTCCGGATGGCCGCCCTGGTCCGGGCGGAGCAGCTCGAGCCCTTCGACCCCGGCACCCTCGCGCACCCCGTGCCGATGCCGCAGCTGGCCCAGTTCCAGCAGCAGAGCAGCGGCTGGACCGTCGGTTCGGGCCGCCGCGCCCAGGCGGAGCGGGAGGCCCACGACCGGTACACGCAGGCCTGGCAGTCGGCGCACGCCGCCGAGCAGGAACGCCGGCGGCAGCTGGCGGCGTACCGGCAGCAGTACGACCGGTGGGCGGCGGAGCAGCTCGCCGGGATCCGCCGGCACAACGGCGGCCTGACCGAACTGGCGGGCGCGCTGCGCGCGGGCGACCCCGAGGCGGTGGTGGAGTACTTCTCGGCGGCCCTGTACGCCTCCACCGCCTGGCCCGAGGAGCTGCCCCGCCAGGTGTCGGCCGCCTACGACCCGGCGGCGCGGCAGCTGGTGCTGGACTGGGAGCTGCCCCGGTACGAGGTGGTGCCGGAGGCGAAGTCCGTGCGGTACGTGCCGAGTACGGACCAGGACAAGGAGACGGCGCGGCCGGCCACGCAGCGCCGGGGGCTGTACCGGGACCTGCTCGCCCAGTGCGTGCTGCTGGTGCTGCGCGAGCTGTACGCGGCGGACGAGTTCGGGGCCCTGGACTCGGTGGTGGTCAACGGGTTCGTGGACGACCACGATCCGGTGACGGGCCGGGAAGCACAGATCGTACTGGCCACCGTGCAGGCGGCGCGGACCGCCTTCTCCGGGCTGCGGCTGGAGCAGGTCAGCGCGGTGGACTGCCTGGTCGAGGGCCTGCGGGGGCAGTTGTCGGCGCGGCCGGACCAGCTGACGGCCGTACGGGCGGGCCGCCGGCCGGGCGAGGTCGGCGGGGACGTCGTCAGCCACGGCGGGCACGCCGGCGACGGTGAGGACGAGCCGGACCTCTTCCAGATGGACCCGATCGCCTTCGAGAACCTGGTCGCCGAGCTGTTCCGGGCGATGGGCATGGAGGCGGTGACCACGCAGCGGTCCGGGGACGGCGGCGTGGACGTCGAGGCGCTGGACCCGGCCCCGATCCGGGGCGGGCGGATCGTGGTGCAGGTCAAGCGCTACCGCAACACCGTGCCGCCGACGGCGGTACGGGACCTGTACGGCACGGTCCAGGACGCTGGGGCGAACAAGGGGGTGCTGGTCACCACCTCGTCCTTCGGACCGGGGTCGTACACCTTTGCCAACGGCAAGCCGCTGGAGTTGGTTCCCGGGGTGGAACTGGTGGAGCTGCTGCACCGGTACGGGCTGCGGGGACGCCTGGGCGGCGGCGCCGTCCCGGCCCAGCGGAGCCCCGGTCGCGCCGCCACACCCGCCGACACACCCGCTGCCACACCCACCGTGGCCGACCTGCCGCCCGTCGCGGACGACCGCAACGTCCTGGGCATGACCTGGTCGGGCGGGGTCGCGCTGGACGTGTGCGCGCTGGTCTGCGAGGGCGGCCGGGTACTGAGCGAGGACCACTTCGTCTTCTTCAACAACCCGCACACCCCGGACGGTTCGGTGCGCTCCCGTCCGCACCCCGGCCCCGACAGGGCCGCCCTCGAGGTCGGCTTCGACGCCCTCCCCCAGCGCGCCGACCGCCTGGTGCTGGTCGCCGCGGTCGACCCGGAGGCAGGCCCGGAGGGCGACCTGGCGGGCTTCACCGACGCCCGGATCCGGCTGCTGGACGCGTCCGGCGCGGAGATCGACCGGCTGGAGGTCTCCGACGGCCGGGCGGGCGAGACGGCCCTGGTCCTGGGCTCGTTCCGGCGCCGCCCGAACGGCGACTGGAAGTTCGTCATCGGCGGCAAGGGCTACCGCGGCGGCCTCGCCGACCTGCTGCGCGAGTACGGGGTCGAGGTCGCCTGAAGCGCCGGGGCCGCCCGGGGCCGCCTGGGCCCGGGCGTCACCGGTCCTGCGGGAAGGGGTCGGAGTCGGAGGGTGCGGGTTCCGCGGGCCGGGGGACGTAGCGCAGGACCGCCCACATGCTCTCGGGGCCGGCCCGCCCCGGGGCCGGTTCGCGGCAGGCGTCCAGCTCGCGCAGCAGGCCGGGGGCGTCGATGCCGGAGCCGATCAGGACGAGCTGCGTGCGCCGGGGCTCGCCCCGCCCCCAGGGGCCGGGGCCGAAGCGCAGGAAGCGGCCGACCGCGTGGACCTCGTACCGCTCCTCGTGGCCGGGCACGCCGAACCAGACGAAGCCCTTGATCCGGTAGAGCCCGGCCGGACGGCGGTCGAGGAAGTCGATGAACCGGCGCGGCGACAGGGCCTGTCCGGAGGTGAACTCGATGCTCTCGTAGAGGGTGTGGGCATGCGCGCCGTGGTCGTGGTCGTGGTCCTCGGCCTCCGCGAGCAGGTCCTCGAAGGACAGCTGCCCCCGCGTCTCGGTCCACGGCCGGCGGTCGAAGAGCAGCTCGGGGTCGATCCGCCCGTGGTCGGCGCCGATCACGGGGGTCCCCGGTGCGCAGAGCGCGGCGAGTTCCCCCTCGATCCGGGAGCGCTCGGCGGCGTCCACCCGGTCGGTCTTGTTGAGGACCACCAGGTCGGCGACGGCCAGGTGCCGGTCGGTCTCCGGGTGCGCGGTCCGGGTGGCGTCGAACTCCGCCGCGTCGACGACCTGGACCAGGCCGCCGTAGCGGACCGCCGGGTTCTCGTTGGCCATCAGCATCCGGACCATCTCCTGGGGCTCGGCGAGCCCGCTGGCCTCGATGACGATCACGTCGATGCGGTGGACGGGAGCGGCGAGCTTCTCCAGGTACGCGTCCAGCTCGCTGCCGTCGACCGCGCAGCACAGGCAGCCCCCGCCGAGGGAGACCATCGAGTCGCCGACCTGGCCGGCCACCGACATCGCATCGATCTCGATCGATCCGAAGTCGTTGACGACGACCCCGATCCGGGTGCCGCCCCGCTGGGCGAGGAGGTGGTTGAGCAGGGTGGTCTTGCCGGAGCCGAGGAATCCGGCGAGGACGACGACGGGAATGGGCTGGACGCTGTTCACCCGGACGATCGTAGTCAGGCCGGCACGGGTACCGGCTGCGGCGGAGTCGGGCCGGTGTAGCGCGCGGCCGGACGGATGATCTTCGAGTCGGCGGCCTGCTCCAGGATGTTCGCGCTCCAGCCCACCACCCGGGCCGCGCAGAAGGTCGGGGTGAACATCTCGCGCGGCAGCCCGCACAGCTCCATGACCACGCCCGCGTAGAACTCCACGTTGGTGTGCAGCTCGCGGCCCGGCTTGAGCTCGGCGAGGATCTCCTCCACCTGCCGCTCGACCTCGACGGCGAAGTCCACGAGCGGCCCGCCGAACTGCCGGGCGATGTCGCGCAACATCCGCGAGCGCGGGTCCTCGGTGCGGTACACGGGGTGCCCGAAGCCCATGATCCGGTCTCCGGCCAGGACCCGCTCCCGGATCCACGGCCCGATGCGCTCCACCGTGCCGATGGCGTCCAGGGTGTCCAGGGCCCGGCTGGGCGCCCCGCCGTGCAGCGGGCCGGAGAGGGCGCCGACCGCCCCGGTGAGGCAGGCCGCGACGTCGGCTCCGGTGGAGGCGATGACGCGGGCGGTGAAGGTGGAGGCGTTGAAGCCGTGGTCGACGGTGGAGATCAGGTACCGCTCGACGGCGCGCGCCCTGACCGGGTCGGGCTCGCTGCCGGTCAGCATCCAGAGGTAGTTGGCGGCGTACGGGAGGTCGTCGCGCGGCTCCACCGGCTCCAGGCCCTGTCCCAGCCGGTGCAGGGCGGTGAGCAGGGTCGGTACGGCGGCGCAGGCGGCGAGCGCGTCGGCGGCCCGGCGCCCGGGGTCGAGGTCGTACACCGGGCGGAAGCCGGAGCAGGCCCCGAGCAGCGAGAGCGCGGTGCGCAGCCCGGCGAGCGGCCCGGACAGGGCGGTGGCCCGGGCGAGGCCGGGGAGGGCGTCGCGGACCTCGGCGGGCAGGTACCGCAGCGGGGCGATCCTGGCGGCGAAGGCGGCCCGCTCGGCGTGGTCCGCGGGGAGCGCGCCGAGGAACATCAGCTGCCACACGTCCTCGAAGGTGCGGCTCTCGGCGAGCTCGACGGCCGAGTACTGGCGGTAGTGGTAGAAGCCCTCGAGGCCCCGGACGTCACCGAGCTGGGTCTCGGTGACGACGACTCCCGCGAGACCGCGGGGTACTTCGACGGTGGTGTTCATGGATTGACCATCCATCCTTGACTCAATCGCTGTCAATATTGAGTGAATCAATATATGTAGGCTGTCCATCATGAGCGAGAACGCCAGCGACCACCCGTCCGGGGCCGGCACCGGAACCGGCACCGAGAGACGGCTCACCACGCAGGAGGCCGCGCAGCTCCTCGGGGTGAAGCCCGCGACCGTGTACGCGTACGTCAGCCGCGGCCAGCTCGGCAGCCGCCGCGACCCGGTCGGACGGGGCAGCACCTTCGACGCGCGCGAGGTGGAGGCCCTGGCCCGGCGCAGCCGCCGGGAGGCGGCGGTCCCCGCCGGGGAGCTCTCCGTACGCACCTCGCTCACCCTCATCGAGGCCGACCGGTACTTCTTCCGCGGTGTCGACGCCGTGGAGCTGGCCTCGCGCCACCCCTACGAGGAGGTCGCCGAGTGGCTCTGGACGGGGACCCTGCCGCAGGGGGCCCGGTTCACCGCTTCCCCGGAGGCGCTCGCCGCAGCCCGGCGGGCGGTGGCCGCGCTGCCCGAGCACAGCGGGCCCCTCGACCGGCTCCGGGTCGCGGTCGCCGCCGCGGCGGTGGTGGACCCGCTGCGCTTCGACCTGTCCGAGGAGGCGGTACTGGGCTCCGCGCGCTGCCTGATCCCGACGCTGGTCGGCGCCCTGCCGGAGGTGGCCCCGGCGCCCGGGGGCGACGGGCGGCTGGCCCGGGGGCTGTGGCCCCGGCTGACCGGACAGGAGCCGGACCCGGCGGCGGTGGACGCGCTCGACCTGGCGCTGGCCCTGCTGGTCGACCACGACCTGGCCGCCTCCACCCTGGCGGTACGGGTGGCCGCCTCCGCGCGGGCCCATCCGTACGCCGTGGTCTCGGCCGGGCTCGGCGCGCTGGAGGGCCCCCTGCACGGGGCGGCCGGGCGGCTCGCGCACCGGATGCTGGCGGAGGTGCTGGAGCGGGGCGGGGCGGCGCCGGTGGTGGCGGAGCACCTGCGCGCGGGGCGGCGGGTGCCCGGGCTCGGCCACCGGCTCTACCGGGGCGAGGACCCGAGGGCGCGGGCGCTGTTCGGGCGACTGGAGGGCCTCCCGCAGGCCGCCCCGGCGCTGGGCGCGGCGCGGGAGGTGGCGGCGGTGATGGCCCGGCACGGGCTGCACGCGAACGTGGACCTGGCGCTGGCGGTGCTCACGGTGTCCTGCGGGATGACCGCCGAGGCCGGGGAGACGGTCTTCGCGGTGGCCCGGACGGCGGGCTGGATCGCGCACGCGCTGGAGGAGTACCAGGAACGCCCGCTGCGCATGCGCCCGAGCGGCCACTACACGGGCCCCCGCCCGCCCCGCCCGCTGCCCTGACGGGCCCGGCGCGCGACGACCGGGCACGCGGGGTCAGCAGGGGTTGCGCCCCTGCCCGGCGAGGGCCTGCGCCCGGGCGAAGTGCGCGCCGCCTCCGCATCACCGGCCCCGGCCCACCGCCTCCGGGTGGGCCTTCTCATAGACGGGGGAATTCCGCTTCCGCCCCCGCCGACCTACCGTGCTAGTCATGCGGTTCCTCCCCACGGGCGCTCGGCGCCTCGGGCTGCCCCGACGGGCCGTCTCGCAGATCCTGCTCACCCAGCTGGCGATCGCCGCGGGGGTCGCCGTCCTGGCCACGGGCCTCTTCCTGGCCCCCCTGAGCGGCCAGCTGGACGACCAGGCGATGCGGCGGGCCCTGGCCATCGCCCAGAGCACGGCCGCGGACCCGTCCCTGGCCGCCGACCTCCTGCGGTCGGGGCCGGCGGCGGACAGCCCCGTGCAGTCCACGGCCGAGCGGATCCGCAGCGCGACCGGGGCCGAGTACGTGGTGGTTCTCGACCTCGACGGCATCCGCCGCTCCCACCCCAGCGCCGACCGGATCGGACGGCCGGTCTCCACCGACCCGGGCGACGCCCTCGCCGGGCACGAGGTGATGGAGATCGACGAGGGCACCCTGGGCCGCTCCGCCCGCGGCAAGGTCCCCCTGGTCGCCGCCGACGGGGAGATCGTCGGCGCCGTCTCGGTCGGCATCGCCTACGACAGCGTGCGCGACCGGCTGCTCGGCGCCATCCCCGGGCTCCTCGCCTACGCGGGCGGTGCCCTGGCCGCCGGCGCGCTCGCCGCCTACCTGCTGTCCCGCCGGATCCAGCGGCAGACCCGGGACCTGGCCTTCTCCGATATCGCCGGCCTCCTCGCGGAGCGCGAGGCCATGCTCCACTCCATCCGCGAAGGCGTGATCGCCCTCGACCCCGACGACCGGGTACGGCTCGTCAACGACGAGGCCGCCCGGCTGCTGGGCCTCGCCCCGGACAGCGCGGACACCCTCGCCGGACGCCCGCTGGACGAGGTACTCGGCACGGGCCGCACCAGCGACGTCCTGACCGGGCGCGTCACCGGACGCGACCTGCTCACCGTCCAGGGCCCGCGGGTCCTGGTCGCCAACCGGATGCCCACCGCGGACGGCGGGGCCGTCGCCACCCTGCGCGACCGCACCGAGGTGGAGCACCTGGGCCGCGAGCTGGACTCCACCAAGGGCCTGATCGACGCCCTGCGCGCCCAGGACCACGAGCACGCCAACCGCCTCCACACCCTCCTCGGCCTGCTCGAACTGGGACTGCACGAGGAAGCGGCCGCCTTCGTCACCGAGGTCGTGGGCGTGCACCGCACCACGGCCGAGCAGGTCACCGAAAGGGTCCACGACCCCCTGCTGGCGGCCCTGCTGGTGGGCAAGGCCACCGTCGCCGCGGAGCGTGGCGTCGCGCTGCGCCTCGCCCCCGCCGCCCTCCTCCCCGACCGACTGGTGGACCCGGGCGGTCTCGTCACGATCCTCGGCAATCTGGTGGACAACGCCCTGGACGCGGCGGCCGGCTCGGCCGCGCCCCTGGTCGAGGTCGACATCCGCGCGGACGGGCGCACCGCCGTCCTGCGGGTGCGCGACAGCGGTCCCGGGATCCCCGCCGGCCGGCGCGAGGAGATCTTCACCGAGGGCTGGTCGACCAAGCAGCCCAAGGCCCACCGCGAGCGCGGGCTGGGCCTCGCCCTCGTACGCCGCCTCGCGGAGCGGCAGGGCGGCAGCGCCCGGGCCGGTGCAGCAGAGGACGGAGGGGCGGAGTTCTCCGTCGTACTCCCGGAGGCCCTGCGATGAACGAGACCCCGATGCACGTATTGGTCGTCGACGACGACATGCGTGTTGCCAGGATCAACGCGGCGTACGTGGCGAAGGTTCCCGGTTTCGAAGTCGCCGGCCAGACCCATTCGGCGGCCGAGGCCCTGGACTTCCTCACCGCCCGCCCGGTGGACCTGATCCTCCTCGACCACTACCTCCCGGACGGGAACGGCCTCGACCTGGTGCGCCGCCTGCGCCAGCTCGGCCACCACACCGATGTGATCATGGTCACGGCCGCCCGGGACCTGGCCACCGTCCAGGCCGCCATGCGGCTCGGCGCCCTGCAGTACCTGGTCAAACCGTTCACCTTCGCCGGTCTGCGCGCCAAGCTGGAGGCCTACGCCTCCCTGCGCCGGTCCCTCTCCGGCGGCGGCGAGGCCGAACAGGCCGAGGTCGACCGGATCTTCGGCGCCATCGCCGCGGCCGGAACTCCGAACGAACTCCCCAAGGGCCACTCCCCCACCACCGCGGAACTGGTCCGCCAGGTGCTGCGCGCGGCCGAAGGCCCCCTCTCCACCCAGCAGATCGCCGACCGCGCCGGGATCAGCCGGCAGACCGCCCAGCGCTACCTGAAACTCCTGGACCGCGCCGGCCGCGTGACCCTGGCCCTGCGCTACGGCGAGACCGGCCGCCCCGAACACCGCTACGCCTGGCGCCCGTCGGACGGCGCCTGAGCGGGCCCGCACGGGGCTCACACCGCGCCGGCCCCCGTCAGGGAGCGGACCTCCGTCTCTGCGTGCTTGCGCCGGTCCGGCTCCTCCGCGGAGGTGACGGTGCCCAGCCAGCCCGCCAGGAAGCCGAGCGGGATCGAGATGATCCCCGGGTTCTGCAGCGGGAAGTACTGGAAGTCCACGCCGGGAAAGAGGGATTCGGGGCTCCCGGAGACCACGGGCGACAGGGCGACCAGGAGCACGGCCGGGACCAGCCCCCCGTACACCGACCAGACGGCCCCCCGCGTGGTGAAACCCCGCCAGAACAGCGAGTACAGCAGCACGGGCAGGTTCGCCGAGGCCGCCACGGCGAAGGCCAGCCCCACCAGGAAGGCCACGTTCAGGTCCTGGGCGAGCAGCCCGAGGGCGATGGCCACCGCCCCGATCCCCACGGCCGCGACCCGGGCCACGGCCACCTCGCTGCGCTGCCGGGCGCGGCGGCGCCTGAGCGAGGCGTACAGATCGTGCGCGACCGAGGCCGAGGAGGCGAGCGTGATCCCGGCGACCACGGCGAGGATGGTCGCGAAGGCGATGGCGGCCACGAGCGCGAACAGCACCGCGCCCCCGGTGGACCCGGCGCCCCCGCCGAGGAAGGCCGCCAGCAGCGGCACGGCCGTGTTCCCGGAGGCGTTGGACGCCCGGACCGCGTCGGGACCGACCAGCGCGGCCGCCCCGAAGCCGAGGACGACGGTCATCAGGTAGAAGCCCCCGATCAGCGCGATCGCCCACACCACCGAGCGGCGGGCCGCCCGCGCCGTCGGCACGGTGTAGAACCGCGACAGGATGTGGGGCAGCCCCGCGGTCCCGAGGACCAGCGCGAGGCCGAGGCTCATGAAGTCGATCCGGGCGGTCCAGCCCCCGCCGTACTTGAGGCCGGGGCTCAGGAACCGGACCCCGTGTCCGCTGCGCTCGGCGGCGGCGCTGAGCAGCTGGTCGGGGTTCCCGTGGAAGCGCAGCAGGACGAGCACGGTCAGGGTGACGGCCCCGCCCATCAGCAGCACGGCCTTCACGATCTGGATCCAGGTGGTGGCCCGCATCCCGCCGAAGGTCACGTAGATGACCATCAGCGCGCCCACCCCGACCACGGTCAGGGTCCGGGCGCCGGGGCCGGAGTCCGCGAGGAGCAGACCCACCAGGCTGCCGGCCCCGACCATCTGCGCGACCAGGTAGAGCACCGAGACCACCACCGAGGAGGTCCCGGCGGCGATCCGTACGGGCCGCTCGCTCATCCGGGCGGCCACCACGTCGGCGAGGGTGAACCGCCCGCAGTTGCGGACCAGTTCGGCGACCAGGAACAGGACCACCAGCCAGGCGACGAGGAAGCCGACGGAGTAGAGCAGGCCGTCGTAGCCGAAGAGGGCGATCAGTCCGGAGATCCCCAGGAAGGAGGCGGCGGACATGTAGTCGCCGGCGATGGCGAAACCGTTCTCCATCGGGGAGAAGAGCCGCCCGCCCGCGTAGAACTCCTCGGCCGAGCCGTGCCGGTTGCGGCTGACCCAGGTGGTGATGCCGAGGGTGACCGCGATGAAGGCGCTGAAGAGGATCAGCGCGAGCGTCTGGTGCTCGGTGGTCACCGGTCCTCCCCCCGGCCCGTCCGGCTCCGGCCCCGGCCGTGTTCCTGCTCGAAGACCGTCCAGCGCAGGTCGAGCGCGGCCCGGTCCCGGCGCAGCCGGGCGTGCCGGGCGTACGCCCAGGTCAGGAGGAAGGTGCTGAGGAACTGGCCGAGGCCCGCCAGCAGGGCCACGTTGACCGCGCCGGCCACGGGCCGGGCCATGAGCCCGGGCGCCGCGGTGGCGGCGACCACGTAGGCGACGTACCAGAGGAAGAAGCCGGCGGTCGCGGGGACGACGAACCTCCGGTAGCGGCTGCGGACCTCCTGGAAGGCGGCGCTGCGCTGTACTTCCAGGTAGATGTCGGATGCGCCGGGCGCGCTCGCTCCTGCGGGGGCCGAAGGAACCGGAACCGCGTCCCCGCCCTCGCCCCAGCCCACGGCCAGCGCGTCGTACCAGGGGTCGTCCAGCCGGATCGTTCCGGCATCACGACCATCGTGCTTGTCCACCGAACTCTCCTTGTCCGCTGCCGCATTGGCCGCGTGCCCACAAGGATGTGCCGGATGGTCGGTTTCCGGACTGATGTCCCGGTGCTCTTCACCCCTTCAGGTGATGGAGCGAAGAGCACCGGTGTGCCGGAACGCAGTTTCCGCATACGTGGTACCGGCCGCAGCCGGCCGGTACCTCGGATGCGTCAGGCGTCGATGCGCGAGCGGTCCAGCGTCGCGGCGGAGCCGGTGATGAACTCCTTGCGCGGGGCCACCTCGTTGCCCATGAGCAGGTCGAAGACCTGCTCGGCGGCGTCCAGATCGCCGATGTTGATCCGCCGCAGGGTGCGGTGGCGGGGGTCCATGGTGGTCTCCGCCAGCTGGTCGGCATCCATCTCGCCGAGGCCCTTGTAGCGCTGGATGGCGTCCTTGTACCGGATGTTCTTGCGCTGGTACTCCAGCAGGGTCTGGCGCAGCTCGTTGTCCGAATACGTGTAGACGTACTTGTCCTGGCCCTTCTTCGGCTGGACCAGCTCGATCCGGTGCAGCGGCGGCACGGCCGCGAAGACCCGGCCCGCCTCGACCATCGGGCGCATGTACCGCTGGAAGAGCGTGAGCAGCAGGCAGCGGATGTGCGCGCCGTCGACATCGGCGTCGACGAGCAGGACGATCTTGCCGTAGCGGGCGGCGTCGAGGTCGAAGGTGCGGCCCGAGCCCGCTCCTATGACCTGGATGATCGCGCCGCACTCGGCGTTCTTGAGCATGTCCGAGACCGAGGACTTCTGGACGTTGAGGATCTTGCCCCGGATCGGCAGCAGCGCCTGGAACTCCGAGTTCCGGGCGAGCTTGGCCGTACCGAGGGCCGAGTCGCCCTCGACGATGAAGAGCTCGCTGCGCTCCACGTCGTCGCTGCGGCAGTCGGCCAGCTTGGCCGGCAGCGAGGAGGTCTCCAGTGCGGTCTTGCGGCGCTGCGCCTCCTTGTGCTGGCGGGCCGCGATGCGGGTCCGGGCGGCCGCGACGATCTTCTCCATCACGGCGCGGGCCTGCTGCTTGTCGTCGCGCTTGGTGGAGGTCAGGAAGGCCTTGAGCTCCTTGGCGACCACGGCGGCCACGATCCGGGTGGCCGCGGAGGTGCCGAGGACCTCCTTGGTCTGACCCTCGAACTGCGGTTCGGCGAGGCGGACGGTGACGACGGCCGTCATGCCCTCCATCGCGTCGTCCTTGACCACGTCGTCCTCGGCGACGCGCAGCAGCTTCGCCGAGCGGAGCACCTCGTTCACGGTCTTGGCGACCGAGCGCTCGAAGCCGGAGACGTGGGTGCCGCCCTTGGGGGTGGCGATGATGTTCACGAAGGACTTGGCGTTGGTCTCGTACCCCGTGCCCCAGCGCAGGGCGATGTCCACGCCCAGCTCGCGGGTGACCTCGGTGGGGGTCATGTGGCCGCGGTCGTCGAGGACCGGGACGGTCTCCTTGAAGGTGCCCGTACCGGTCAGGCGCAGCACGTCGCAGACGGCCTTGTCCTGGGCGAGGTACTCGCAGAACTCGCTGATGCCCCCGTCGAAGCGGAAGGTCTCCTCGGTCTTGCCGGCGCCGTCTATGGCCCGCTCGTCGCGGACGACGATGGTCAGGCCGGGGACGAGGAAGGCCGTCTGGCGGGCGCGCTGGTAGAGGGTCTCCAGGGAGAGCCGGGCGTCCTTGAGGAAGATCTGGCGGTCGGCCCAGTAGCGGACCCGGGTGCCGGTCTTGCCCTTGGCGATGCGCTTGACCTTGCGGAGCCCGCCCGAGGGGTCGAAGGGGCTGTCGGCGCCCTGCTCGGTGAAGAGCCCGGGGACGCCGCGGCGGAAACTGATGGCGTGCGTCGAGCTGCCCCGGTCGACCTCGACGTCCAGGCGGGCGGAGAGGGCGTTGACCACGGAGGCGCCGACGCCGTGCAGACCGCCGGAGGCCGCGTACGAGCCACCGCCGAACTTGCCGCCGGCGTGCAGCTTGGTCATGACGACCTCGACACCGGACAGGCCGGTCTTGGGCTCGACGTCCACGGGGATGCCGCGGCCGTTGTCCCGGACCTCCACGGAGGCGTCCTCGTGGAGGATCACCTCGATGTGGTCGCAGTAGCCGCCCAGGGCCTCATCGACGGAATTGTCGATGATCTCCCAGAGGCAGTGCATCAGGCCTCGGCTGTCGGTGGAGCCGATATACATGCCGGGGCGCTTGCGGACGGCCTCGAGGCCTTCGAGGACGAGCAGGTGCCGCGCGGTGTAGTTGGAGCCGTCCCGGTCTGCTCCGGACAGCAGCGCACTGGAAGGCACGGACGTGTCGGCGGTCACGCAGTTCGCTCCTCGCTGAATTTCTTTTCTGGCCCGGTCGGGCGCAGGGGTGGCTGGGTCGCCGGTCGAAGGGTACCGAGGCCTGGTAGAGCCGATGCAACGCCACCCTCGTGGGTTCCTCAGCCTAGTGCAGATCCGCACGGGTGTTCGATCCCCCGTGGGGGTGAAGCAAACATCACGTTCCCTTCCAGGCATGAACCATTTAGGGTTCGGGCACGTCCTCATGAACAACCGGCACTCACGCCGGAGGGGACGAGAACTGCTACAAGCGAACGACTGACAACGCGAAACCGTAAAGCAACGCAATACGGCTCCTTCGCCGCCAACCGGCAGCAGCCGGCCAGCTTCGGAAGGAAGTTTCGAGGAAAAGCCGCGAGCGGGAACGTTTTCGGCCTGGTTGGATGTTGACCCTGGTACGACAGCTCGTCGAGCTAGAGAAGAGGCGACGTGACTACTGTTCTGACACCCGCGACCCCGCTGACGGCCGCTGACCGATGCGACCGTTGCGGCGCCCAGGCATATCTGCGCGTCGTCCTCCTGAGCGGTGGTGAACTGCTCTTCTGCGCCCACCACGGGCGTAAGTTCGAGCCGGAACTCAAGAAGATCGCCGCGGAAATACAGGATGAGACCGAGCGGCTCACGTCCGCTCCGGCCGCTTCGGCAGCCGACACCGAGGACCGCTGACACAAGGCCTATACCTCGCATCCGACGAGCCAGGACCGGCCAGGCCGGTCGACGGGCGGCATCTCTGAGACCCAGGGACGCCGCCCGTCCTCATATCCGAGGCACATCCCCGCTCCGGACCCTCCATCCGGCCCCCGCACCCCTTTGCCGGGCCGTACGGGGGGCCTGGAGCCCCTCCGGACGCCCCGGCGGTGCTCCTAGACTCCGCCCGGCCGCGCGGAGCTCTCGGGGGCGCTCACGAAGCCGACCAGCGGGGCGATCCGCGTGTACACGCCAGGACTGTCGGCGCGCCCGCAGCCGCGGCCCCAGGACACCACCCCGATGAGCCGCCCCTGGGCCACCAGCGGCCCGCCGCTGTCGCCCTGGCAGGCGTCTTTCCCGCCCGACCGGTCGCCCGCGCACACCATGGATTCCTCCCGGTACTGCCCGTCCGAGTCTCCCGGGTACGCCCGGTGGCAGACCTCGTCCGCCAGTACGGTGACCCGGGCCGCGCGCAGCCCGTACGCGTAGTCGCCGAAGCCGCTCGTGTCGCCCCAGCCGTAGACGGCCGCCTCGGTGCCCGCCTCGTAGCCCCCGTGGCCGGGCCCGGCCATGGGGAGCACGTGGTCCGCCGGCACCGCTTCGGCCAGCTCCAGTACGGCGAGGTCCCCGGCGTTGCTCCCGGGGTCGTAGGCCGGATTCACCCGGGCCGCGCGCACCGCGATCTCGCGGCCCTCGGGCGCGCGGAGCTCCGTACGCCCGGTGATCACGCGGAGGTCGGTGACGGATTCGACCGGCCCGCCCAGGACCTGCCGGCCCAGGCAGTGGGCCGCGGTCACCACCGTGGTCGGAGCGACGACGACACCTCCGCAGAACTGCCCGTCCCGGATTCCCCCGAACCGGTCACGGCTGGCGAGGGCCACGACCCACGGGCTGTCGGCGACCTGCACCGGCTTCCCGCCTATGACGACGCTGTCCGCCGCCACCCTGGGCGCCTGGGCCAACGGCGCCGCGGCCGCTCCCGCCACCAGGGTCAGAGCGCCCGCCAGGACACGGGCGAAGGGACGACGCATGAGGCCTCCTGACTCTGAGTGTGCATGACTCCACCCAGAGTGTGATGCCCCGTGGCCGCGCGCACCTGCGCGGCCACCGTCGCACGCCCCCGCCCCCCGCCGGCCGTCTCCGCCCGGATCCGGCCGGATCAGCCGGGGGAACCGTCGAGGTCCGGTCGAAGATCAGTCCAGGTAGTCGCGCAGCACCTGCGAACGCGACGGGTGGCGCAGCTTCGACATCGTCTTGGACTCGATCTGGCGGATGCGCTCGCGGGTGACCCCGTAGACCTTGCCGATCTCGTCGAGGGTCTTGGGCTGTCCGTCGGTCAGTCCGAAGCGCATCGAGACCACGCCGGCCTCGCGCTCGCTGAGCGTGTCGAGCACCGAGTGGAGCTGCTCCTGGAGGAGCGTGAAGCTCACGGCGTCGGCCGGGACGACCGCCTCGGAGTCCTCGATGAGGTCGCCGAACTCGCTGTCGCCGTCCTCGCCGAGCGGGGTGTGCAGGGAGATCGGCTCGCGGCCGTACTTCTGGACCTCGATGACCTTCTCGGGGGTCATGTCGAGTTCCTTGGCCAGCTCCTCCGGGGTGGGCTCGCGGCCCAGGTCCTGGAGCATCTGGCGCTGCACGCGGGCCAGCTTGTTGATCACTTCGACCATGTGCACCGGGATGCGGATGGTGCGGGCCTGGTCGGCCATGGCCCGGGTGATCGCCTGCCGGATCCACCAGGTCGCGTAGGTCGAGAACTTGTAGCCCTTGGTGTAGTCGAACTTCTCGACGGCGCGGATCAGACCCAGGTTGCCCTCCTGGATCAGGTCCAGGAAGAGCATGCCGCGGCCGGTGTAGCGCTTGGCCAGCGAGACCACGAGGCGGAGGTTGGCCTCCAGCAGGTGGTTCTTGGCCCGGCGGCCGTCCTCGGCGATGATCTCCAGCTCGCGCTTGAGCTTGGGCGCCAGCTTGTCGGAGTTCGCCAGCTTGTCCTCGGCGAACAGGCCCGCCTCGATGCGCTTGGCGAGTTCGACCTCCTGCTCGGCGTTGAGCAGCGGGACCTTGCCGATCTGCTTGAGGTAGTCCTTGACGGGGTCGGCGGTGGCGCCGGCCACGACGACCTGCTGGGCGGGGGCGTCGTCCTCGTCGTCGGAGATGACGAAGCCCTTGTTCTCCCCGCCCTCTTCTTCCTCTTCGGCCTCGGCCTTCGGGGCGTCGGGGCCCTCGTCGCCGGTCTCCTCGGCGCCCTCGTCGGCGTCCTTCTTGGCGGCGGTCTTCTTGGCCGCCGTCTTCTTGGCAGCGGTCTTCTTCGCGGGTGCGGCCTTCTTGGCCGTGGCCTTCTTCGCCGCCGTCTTCTTCACGGCGGGCTCGGTTCCGGGCTCCTCGGCGAGAGCGTCAGCGGTGTCGGGGTCCGTGGTCCCCGCCTCCGCGGCGGTGTCGGCCGCTGCCGGGGCGGCCGCCGTCTTGGCCGCGACGGTCCTGGTCGCCGTCCGCTTCGCGGGAGTCTTCGCTGCGACGCTCTTGCGTGGGGTGCGCTTGGGCGACTCCGCGGCACTGACCATCAGCGTCACACCCTCTTCCTCGAGGATCTGGTTGAGGCTGCGCAGAACATTCTTCCACTGGGTCGCAGGAATCTGGTCAGCCTCGAAGGCCCGACGCACGTCATCGCCGGCGATCTGCCCCTCGGCCTTGCCCCGCTCGATGAGCGCCATCACAGACTCGGAATCGGCGATCTCCGGCGGGAGCGTACGGGATGTGCTGGCCGACACGAACAACCTCTCGGAACGATGGGAACGGCTTCCGACCCCGGCCTGGTGCTGGACCGGAGCCGACGACACCGACTGGGGATGGGCCGGGGGCGCGGGCAGGGGCCGGGGAGCTGCACAGCACCCCCAAGGGCTGCTGTCTTCCCTCCGTCGGCCATCACCTCTTAGGTCATCGCGTGACGTCGCGGAGCGTTACGCCCAATCTTCGTGGCCCGAGTCACACCTCTTCGTGGCCTGTGTCACACCCGGTGCTCACTCGTGCCCGTTTTGCGGTCGTGCGCACCTGTTCGGGGGCCCGCGAACCGCCTCGTACGCCGCTGTCGCCGGGCCCGAAGGGGACCCGGCGACCGGTGGTGCGCTCCCACGCCCCCGTGCGTCGGAGCGTCAGTGCTCGCGCGGGGCGGGGACCACGCGCTCGACCTCCGGATGCACCGTCAGGAGCTGGCGCATGGCGCTCTCGGCGCCCGCGCTGTCGCCGGAGGCGAGGGCCTCGACCATCCGCGCGTGGTGCGCCACACAGGTTTCGCCGGGGCGGTCGCAGGAGGTGACGGGGCTGCCGGAGACCTGGAGGGCGGCGGAGACGATGCCCGACAGGTGCTCGAGCATGCGGTTGCCCGCGACCTGGATCAGGAGCGCGTGGAACTCGTTGTCGGCGCGCGCGAAGGTGATCGCGTCCCCCTGGCCGAGGGCGTGACCCATGATCTCGACCATGTCGGAGAGGCGCTGCTGGACGTCCGGGCGTCCGTGGCCGGCGGCGAGGCGGGCGGCCAGCGGCTCGATCGTCCAGCGGAGCTCGTTGAGTTCGCGGCGCTGGTCGTCGCGCTGGGGGCCGAAGGCGCGCCACTCGATGATGTCGGGGTCGAGCAGGTTCCAGTCGGCGACCGGGCGGACCCGGGTGCCCACGTTGGGGCGGGCGCTGACGAGGCCCTTGGCCTCCAGGACCCTCAGCGATTCGCGGACGACGGTACGGGAGACCTCGAAGCGCTGGCCGATCTCCTCGGGGACCAGCGGCCGGTCCGCGCCGAGGTCGCCGGAGACGATCATCTGGCCGAGCTGCTGGACGAGTTGGCCGTGCAGTCCGCGGCCGCGGCTGCCGGCCGCCCGGCGGCCGACACGGCTCAACTCGACGTCGGCGCCGTCCCAGTGGGGCGGTCCGACCCGGTCGGAGCCGGAGGCCTCCGCGTAGGGGTAGCGGTCGAGTTCGCCCGGGCCGGCGAGGCCGGTGTCGGCATGGCGGGCGGCGGTCATCATGGTGTGCGCAAGGGTACTCACGAATCCTTTGTCGGCCGTGCTTCCACGACCCTTGAGGTCTTTGGTGAAAAGCACACGAAAGGGTGATCGGTGCCACCTACGCAATTGACGACTTATCGTAAAGAACCGGGCCTTTTGCGGGGAGTTGCGGTCCGCTTCGCGTGATTTCGCTTGATGTGGACTTCTCCGGTCTTCCAGGAGTCGTCTCCCGCACCGGAACGATCACCAACGGACCCGTCCGCGCAGTCCTGTGAACCCATAGGCGCACAACAGGACCATCAACGACAACACCAGTGCGGTGCCGACGGGTTGGGCCATCACCCGAAGGGCCCCCAGGACGTACCGGTCCGCCTCCGGCGGCCACGGGGACGAGGCCAGGCCGCGCAGCCGGGAGGCGACTCCGCTCACCGGGTACGCGGACGGCCCCTCCAGCGCCTTGCGCACCAGCGGTACGACCATCACCGGCACGGCGAGCACGGCGGCCAGGCCCGCGACGGCGGACCGGAAGACCCCGGAGGCGAGCACCCCGGCCCAGGCGCAGCCGACCAGCAGCCCGGCCCAACTCGCGGCCGGGGCGAGCCACTCCGCCGGGGCGCGCAGCGGGGCCGTACCGAAGACGAGCCGGAGCGCGGCGGCGTCGGCGGTGACCGCGAGGGCCCCGAGCGCGAGGGCCAGGGCGGCGCACACCCCGAGCTTGGCGGTGAGCAGCCCCAGCCGGCGCGGCACTGTGCCCCGGTCCGCGGCGAGGGCGGGGTAGCGGTACTCCTCGCCGAAGGCCAGGGCGCCCAGCAGCCCGGCGCCGAGCGCGGCGGGGGGCAGCGGGAACAGCTCCGGCCAGGCGGCGAGGACCCGGTTCTGCGGGGTGTGGCCGGCCCGCGCGAGTACGAGGGCGGTGGCGGCGGAGACGACGACGACGAGGGCGGCCGTCAGGAAGGGGGTGGCGGTGCCGAAGACGCGGCGCAGCTCGTAGCGCAGCGGGCGCAGCGGACCGCCCACGCGGCGCACCGCCGGGGCGGGGCGCCCGGAGCGGGCGCGTCGGTGCCGCCGTGCGGACCCCGGCAGCCCGGCGGGCTCGGGGGCGGATGCCGGGGCGGGTGCCGGGGCGGGCGGGGCTCCGGCGGACGGCTCGGCGCGGACCCCGGTGGTGGGGCTGGAGGTGGGACTGGTGGTGGGGCGGGGGTCGGGGTGGACTGCGGCGTCCGGGCCGGCCGCGGCACCCGGTCCGGTGCGGACCTGGGCACCGGCTTCGACCCGGGCCTCCACCCGGACCCCCGAGCCGGCCCCGGTGCGGGCCTGCGGCACGGGCGGGACGGGCGCTCCGGCGTCTCCGGTCTCGTCGGCGAGCTGGTGGACCAGTACGCCGTGCCGGAAGGCGGCCTCGCCGACCTCGGCGCAGTTGCTCCCGTACACCGAGAGCCGGCTGCCGCTCTCCTCGACGATCTCCACCACGCGGTGTGCGGCCCTGGCCTCACGGCCCAGTACGTCGGCCAGCCGGGCGGCGTGCGGGGTGCGCACGGCGACCCGCGGCCGGAGCCGGGTGCGCGCGAAGTCCGCGGCGTCCTGGTCGGCGACGAGCCGGCCCGAGGCGATGGACACGACCCGGTCCGCGCTGCGGGCGGCCTCCTTCGCGTCGTCGGTGGTGAACAGCACGGCGCCGCCGAGGGAGGCGTGTCCGCGCAGCAGCCCGTGCAGCCAGGCGCGTTCCCGGGGGGAGAGCCCGGCGGCCGGTTCGTCGAGGAGCAGGGTGCAGGGGTCGGCGAGCAGGGCCGCCGCCAGCCCGACGCGGCGGTCCATGCCGGCCGAGAGCGAGCCGAGACGCTGGTCGCGCAGGCCGCCGATACCGACGACCTCCATCATGGCGTCGGCCCGGGAGGCTGGGACGCCGACGGCGGCGCAGAGCATCCTCAGCTGGTTGCGAACCGTCCTCGAGGGATGTCCGGGGACGTCTCCGAGCAGGACGCCGACCTCCCGGCCGGGATGCGCGATGCGGTGCAGCGGGCGGCCGCGGAAGTAGGTGACGCCGCGGCCCGGTTCGAGTTCGAGCATGAGCCGCAGTGCGGTGGTCTTGCCCGAACCCGGCTCTCCGAGCAGGGCGGTCACGCACCCCGGGCGGGCCTCGAAGGTGAGGTCGTCCACGAGGGGCGGGAGATCTCGACGGGGTGTGCTGGTGAGTCCGATGGCCTGGAGCATCGCTTCTCTCGCAGGGTGTGAGACCGTTCTGCGGCAGGGTGAGTACCGCATGCAAGATAACGCGATATGTCCGATTTTCTGCGCAACCGGCCCGGGTCCGTGCCCGTATTGCCGCCGACCGGGGTGGGGTGCGCCCTGGTGGCGGGGATTTCGGCGGCGGGGGTTGCGGAGGCGGGGGTTGCGGCGGGTCAGACTTCCGGGCGCAGCATCGGCGGGTTGAGCAGAGTCGCCCCGCCGGCCCTGAACAGCTGTGCGGGCCGCCCGCCCTGACGGGTGGTCGTCCCCCCGGCGGGCACCAGGAACCCGGGGGTCCCGGTGACCTTGCGGTGGAAGTTGCGCGGGTCGAGCGCCACGCCCCACACGGCCTCGTACACCCGGCGCAGCTCACCGACGGTGAACTCGGGCGGGCAGAAGGCGGTGGCCAGGGAGGAGTACTCGATCTTCGACCGGGCGCGCTCGACGCCGTCGGCGAGGATCCGCGCGTGGTCGAAGGCGAGCCCGGCGGAGGCCTGGTCGGGGCCTTCCAGGAGTTCGTCGACGGGGGCCCAGCGGGCGCTGTTCGCGTCGCCGCCCGCCCTGGGCGCGGGGAGGTCCGGGGCGAGGACCAGGTGCGCCACGCTGACCACCCGCATCCGGGGGTCGCGCTGCGGGTCGCCGTACGTGGCGAGCTGTTCGAGGTGCGCTCCGTTGTCCACGCCAGGTACGGCCGGGTCGTGCGCGCACAGCCCGGTCTCCTCGGAGAGTTCCCTGGCCGCGGCCGCCGCCAGGTCCTCGTCCCCGCGCACGAAACCGCCGGGCAGGGCCCAGCGGCCCTGGAACGGCTGCTCACCCCGTCGCACGACCAGCGCGCAGAGCGCGTGGCGCCGCACGGTGAGCACGACCAGGTCGACGGTGACGGCGAAGGGCGGAAAGGCCGACGGGTCGTAGGGCGACATGCCGCGATCATAGTCGTCTGCCTGACGATAAACAGTGCTTTGGTGATCCCGGAGACGGTGATCTGGAACCCAGTCAGGACCATCCCGAGCATGCGGGGCCGCCGTGCGGGACGCGCTTCACCCTCCCAGTTGGAGCCCATCGGCGGCCTCCTCCACCATGCCGACGCCGAGGCGGCTGATCCGGACGGTGAACGGCTCCCCCGACACCCGCAGGCCCGAGAGGCGCAGGGCCCCGAGCGGGGCGCCCGCCTGCGGGGTCACGGCGACCGTGCCCGCCGGGGCGTCCGGGCGGATTCCGGCGAGGGCGGTGAGCGCGTGGATCCCGGCGGCCGCGGCCACCGCGGCGGGGCGGCAGGCCGCGGGATGCGGAAGGGGTGCGCTGCCGGCGGTGCGCTGCTCGGCGGCGTACATCTCCGGCAGCCGGTACGCGAAGGCCTCCGCCGCGTCGAGCAGGCCCCGCAGCAGGCCGGCGGCCTCCTTCTCGAAGCCGGCCTGGGCCAGCCCGGCCACCGCGACGGCGCTCTCGTGGGCCCGGACCGCGCCCGACCTGTGGCCGAAGGGGTTGTGTCCCGGTTCGCGGGCCGCCATGCTCCGCAGCCCCCATCCCGAGTCCATGGCCGGGGCTCCGAGCAGCCGGGCGAGCTGCTCGGTACGGACCCGGTCCAGCAGGCCGGGCGCGAGCCGGCCCCCGCCGAGCAGGCCGGTGTCCAGCAGGTGTACGGCGGCCCCGGTCAGCCGGGGCAGCGGCCGGCCGTCGGGATGCAGGGCGGCGGCGGGGCGGCCCCCGTCGGGGCCGTCGATCCAGAACCGGGCCCGGAACCCCTCCCGCAGGGCGGCCGCCCGTTCCCGCCACTCCCCCGCTCCGCTCCGCCCGCATCCGTCGAGCAGGTCGGCGCCGAGCAGCGCGGCACGGTAGGCGTGGGCCTGGGTCTCGCAGCGCCGTGGCCCCGGATCGGGGTCGGCCAGGAAGCCGTCCTCCCCCAGCGCCCCGCGCAGCCAGTCCAGGCAGCGCTCCGCGGCGGGCAGCAGCTGGGCCACCTCCTCCTCGGGCAGCCCCCATCTCCGGGCCTCGGCGAGCACCACCGGGAAGCCGAGGGTGGCCTCGGTCCCGGTGCATCCGGGCGGCAGCTGCGGTCCGGCGGCGCGCAGCGGTCCCGGGATCTTCCCCGCGCCGGGGCCGCGCCCCCCGGTCTGGCTGCGGGCCAGGGTCCGCAGGGTGGCGGCGGCCAGCCCGGTGCCGAGCGGGAGTGCCATCCGCGCGGCCCACAGCGACTCCGCCGGGGCCAGCCCGAGCCGCCACGGCACGCCTGCCGCCGCGAAGGCGTCGCCTGGTTCCGCGGGGTCCCGCAGGAGCAGGGCGCGGAGGTCTTCGACGCTGGTCCGGAACCAGGCGTCGGCCCTGGGGTCGTCCCCCTCGGCGCGGGCCGCGGCCAGCGGGTTCGCCACCTGCCCGGCGGGGGCCCGCGCGCTGCGGTCCCGGGTGGTCCGCAGCTCGATGCTGCGGGACTCCCCTGGGCCCAGCTCGAGTTCCCAGCGCAGCAGCCCGGCCGAGGCGAGGGCGTCGTCGGGGGCCGGTTCGGCGGTGGTGACGGCCAGGGCGTCCCCGGTGCTCCAGCGCAGCCCTGCCGCGTGCACCCCGGCGGCGAGCTCCGGGCCGGCGTGGCCCGCCGCCACCGCGGCCAGTTCGGCGAGGTCGGTGCCGAGGGAGACCTCCACGGGCAGCCGCAGGGGGCGGGCGGCGAAGCTGCGCACGGTGATCCGCTCGGTGCCGTCCGCGTGGCGGACGCGTTCCACCCCGATGTCGGGGTCGGGTCCGGCCTCGACCCCGGTGCGGACGGTGGCGGTGAAGGCGGCCCGGTCCGCGCCGAGGCTGCGCCCCTGTACGGCCACCGGGTCCCGCCCGGCGACGCGCAGTACGCACCGCGACAGCAGCCGCCGCCCGGAGCGGTAGATCCCGTCGATCCCCCGCCCGGTCAGCTGGCCGTGCTCGGGCGAGATCGCCAGGAAGGGCGCGGCGACGCAGATGACGGCCCCGTGCACCGGCGGCAACTCGGCCCGCCGCCCAGCGCCCACACCGGCGCCGGGGGGCGGCCCGGTCGGCGCGGTTCCCGCGGGAGGGCTCGCCGGGCGCTCCCGCGGGCTCGGCGGCACCCGGCCCGAAGGACCCTCCGCCGGCCTCAGCGGCGGGCGGGGCGCCGGGGTGGGAGGGGGTCCGGGCGGGCCGGTTTCGGGTACGGGGGGAGCCATGTGCCGCCTTGTCTGCGCTCCGGCCGGTTCTGCGGGGCGGCGGCGCGGCCGGGCCCCCACCACCCCCCAGCTGAACGCCCCCACCCCCGCCCGGGTCACGGGCGCCGGTGGCGGCTGCCCGCGCCGGGTGGCGTACCGGCGGCGCAGGGCCGCCCCCATGGCGCTCCGGAGCCGCCGCACGCGGGTGCCTCCGCCGGGGGCCTGACGGGGGCTCACTGTCCGCTCCCCTCGGGGCGGCGGGAGGCGCGGCGGCGCTGTCCGGTCCGGCGGCCGGGCGGGCGGGTGGCCCCGGCGGGCCGCTTGCGGCCCGGTTCGCGGCGCCCGCGTTCCTCCCGCAGGCACTGGCGCAGCCCCTCGGGGTCGATGCCCTCGTTGCAGGCGTGGTGGAGGAGCTGGGCGAACCGGTACTCGGAGTCGGCCCGCAGGGCCAGTCCGAAGGCGATCCGGGCGGTCGGCTCGTCCCCGCTGGACCACGAGACCCAGCCGGCCAGGGTGAGCGGGGCCGCGGCGTGCTCCCCGTAGGCCCCGACGCAGCGCCGGGCCAGGGCCCGCCACAGCCGCAGGGCGGGGGCGGCCTCCTCGTCCTCCATCCATTCGGCGGCGATGTCGCGGATCTCCCGGTCCTGGAGCCCGAGGATCACGGCGGCGGCCTCGTCGTGACCGAGCAGCGCGTCGTCCCAGTCGTCGGCGCGGGGTCCGCCCTCGGCGGGCGGGGCCAGGGTCAGGCGCCGCATCAGGGTCCGCGCCAGGGCGAGGGTCTCGGCGCCGACCTCCTCCCGGGTAGCCCCGTCGAGGATCCTCGGGACGAGGGCGGTGGCGGCCCGCTCGAGGGCCTCCTCCTGCTCGGCGGCCCAGGGCCCGCCGAGCGGGGTCAGCCGGCTCTCGATCTCCTTCAGGGAGCCCCGCACCTGGAGCCCGGCGAAGGTGGCCGCGGCGGCCATCACCGAGGTGCCGGGCGGGGCCAGCGGGGTGCCCTCGGCCGGGCAGCATCCGGCCTCGCCACAGGTGTACGACCAGTAGCGCCCGCCGGAGAGGCACAGGGCCTCCAGGACCGGCACGTCCAGGGCGCCGCAGGCGACTCGCAGCCGCTGGGCCAGCGGCCGCAGCCGGGTCATGACCCGCTGCCCGCTCTCGCCTCCCTGCGGGTCCTTGCAGAGGAAGACCACGATGCCGTCGGGCTTGCCGGCGCGCCGCTCGCTGCCGCGGATCAGGCATTCGGCGACCTGGCGGGCGGTGTCCTCCCATTCGGCGGGCGCGGTGGGGATCCCGACCCGGAGCCGGCCGCCGAAGCGTCCGCCCTCGCCGTGCACGGCGACCATGACGAGGGAGTCGGTGGGGTGGAAGCCGAGCATGTAGGGCAGCGCGTCGGCCAGTTCGGCCGGGCTGCGCAGGGTGATCTGGGGTTCGGCGGGTGCTCCGGACGGGCTGAGGGAAGGCCGTCCGGACTGGCTGCGTGATTCGTGGTTCGTCGTCATGCGTCCGACGGTCCCGCGCGTGCTCCGATCCGGAAACCCCTGTGGATAACTCGTCCAGAGTTCAACATCCACAGGTGCGGAGCCGCATTGGCGCGATGTCAGAGACATCGGGTTGCATGGGGGCATGAACGCAGACCTGAGGTCCTCGGCCGATTCCGTACTCGCCCGTCTCGTGGGCGACCCCACGGGCACCGCACGGCTGCGCGAGGACCAGTGGCGGGCCATCGAGGCCCTCGTCGCACACAAGCGGCGGGCCTTGGTCGTGCAGCGCACGGGCTGGGGCAAGTCCGCGGTCTACTTCGTGGCCACGTCCCTGCTGCGGGCGAGCGGCGCCGGTCCGACCGTCATCGTCTCCCCGCTGCTCGCGCTGATGCGCAATCAGGTCGAGGCGGCCGCCCGGGCCGGCATCCACGCGCGCACCATCAACTCCGCCAATCCTGAGGAGTGGGAGGGCATCCAGGCCGAGGTCGCGGCGGGCGAGGTCGACGTCCTGCTGGTCAGCCCCGAGCGGCTCAACAACCCGGACTTCCGCGACCAGGTGCTCCCCAAGCTGGCGGCCGCCACGGGGCTGCTCGTGGTCGACGAGGCGCACTGCATCTCCGACTGGGGGCACGACTTCCGCCCCGACTACCGACGGCTGCGCACGATGCTGGCCGACCTCCCCCCGGGCGTCCCGGTCCTGGCGACCACCGCCACCGCCAATGCCCGGGTGACGGCCGACGTCGCCGAACAGCTCGGCACCGGAGCCGGCACGGACGCCCTGGTGCTGCGCGGCCCGCTGGACCGCGAAAGCCTGAGCCTGGCGGTCCTGGCCCTGCCCGACGCCGCGCACCGGCTGGCCTGGCTCGCCGACCACCTCGCGGACCTGCCCGGCTCCGGAATCATCTACACCCTGACCGTGGCCGCCGCCGAGGAGGTCACCGCCTACCTGCGCCACCGCGGGCACACGGTCTCCTCGTACACCGGCAAGACCGAGAACGCCGACCGCGAACAGGCCGAGAGGGATCTCCAGGCCAACCGGGTCAAGGCCCTGGTGGCCACCTCCGCCCTCGGGATGGGCTTCGACAAGCCCGACCTCGGCTTCGTGGTGCACCTGGGCTCGCCCTCCTCCCCCATCGCCTACTACCAGCAGGTGGGCCGCGCCGGCCGCGGCGTGGAGCACGCCGAGGTCCTGCTGCTGCCCGGCCGCGAGGACGAGGCGATCTGGCAGTACTTCGCCTCGGTGGCCTTCCCCCCGGAGGAGCAGGTCCGCCGCACCCTGGACGTCCTGGCCCAGGCGGGCCGCCCGCTGTCGCTGCCCGCCCTGGAACCGCTGGTCGACCTGCGCCGCACCCGGCTGGAGACGATGCTCAAGGTGCTCGATGTGGACGGCGCCGTGCACCGCGTCAAGGGCGGCTGGACCTCCACCGGCGAGCCCTGGGTGTACGACGCCGAACGCTACGCCTGGGTCGCCCGGCAGCGGGCCGCCGAACAGCAGGCGATGCGGGACTACGCAGCGTCGACCGAGTGCCGGATGGAGTTCCTGCGCCGTCAGCTCGACGACGAGGAGGCCGCGCCCTGCGGCCGCTGCGACAACTGCGCCGGCGCCCGCTTCACGGCCGACGTCTCCAGCACCGCACTGGACACCGCCCGGGGCGAACTGGGCCGCCCGGGCGTGGAGCTGGAACCGCGCAAGATGTGGCCGACCGGGCTCGCGGCGGTGGGCGTGGACCTCAAGGGCCGGATCCCGGCCGGGGAACAGTCCTCGACCGGCCGGGCCCTGGGCAGGCTGTCCGACATCGGCTGGGGCAACCGGCTGCGCCCCATGCTCGCCGCGCAGGCGCCGGACCAGCCTGTTCCGGACGATGTCGCGCAGGCCGTGGTGGCCGTGCTCGCCGACTGGGCCCGGGGGCCTGGCGGTTGGGCCTCGGGGGCCGCTGACGCTCCCGCCAGGCCCGTGGGCGTGGTCTCGCTGCCTTCGCGCAGCCGCCCGCAGCTGGTCGGCTCCCTGGCGGCGCGGATCGCGGAGGTGGGACGGATCCCCCTGCTGGGGACGCTGGAATACACGGATCAGGCACCGCAGTTCGGGCTGCCGTCCTCGAACAGCGCCCAGCGGGTGCGCGCGCTCCACCAGGCATTGACCGTGCCGCCAGCCCTGGCGGCCACCCTGGCCGAGGTCCAGGGTCCGGTGTTCCTCGTCGACGACCGCTCGGAGAGCGGATGGACCCTCGCGGTGGCCGCCCGGCTGCTGCGCCGGGCCGGGGCCAAGGAGGTGTTTCCGCTGGTGCTCGCGCTCCAGCCGTAGCGGAATGCGTCATCTTCGGCGTGGCGGGGCAAGGATATGAACGGCATACCGGCGAATTCCGGTCTGCGGCCGCAAATGCTCATTGCCCCATCCTCGCGGGCCACGCGAGAATCGGAGTGCTCCCGCTCGGCTCGTCGGCACTCTCCAGGGCCGCGCTGCGGCGCGCCCGCACCTCAGCCGTGCCCGTACGCGGGCGTGTACCCGAAGGGAGGACCGTGACCTTCGGATTCGCCCCGTCCTCGACCACGTCCCTGGCAACGGCGGCCGGTGGCACCAGCCGGCACGGCAGACTGCTCGAACCCTCGGAGTGGACGGCGGCGGGAGTTCCCCTGCTCCGCAATCCGCGCGAGGTGGTCAGCGGGCTGCACTCCCGGCACAGCCCGGTTCCGTCCACCGCCGTCATAGCCGTGCTCGGCCCCGAGGAACAGCTCGTCGCGAGCGCCTCGTTCGTGCAGAAATCCGTCTCCGCGGACGGCTGGGAGTACCGCAACGCCCTGCTGTCCCGGCTGCGCCGGGTCCTCCCGCACGACCTGCGGCGGCGGACCCCCGTCCGGACGGCGGTGCTGATGTACTGCCGCGAGGGCGACGAGCGGTGGACCGAGGAGGACGGCGCCTGGATGTGGGGACTGCGCGACGCCTGCACCCTGCACGGGCTGCGCTGCGGCGCGTACATCACGCTGACCCGCGGGGGCTGGCAGGTGCTCGGCGAAGGCCGGGGCGGGCGGCGGCCCAGCTCGGACTCCCGGCCCGAGCCCCTCGGCTCCCTGACCCCAGAGCTCGCACCGCTGACCCTGAGCACCGTCGGCGGCACGTCGGAGGCCCTGCGCCGGACCGTCGCCCGCTGACGGACCGCAGCCCGCTGACAGCCCGCCCTCGCACGGCACGCGGGCAGCCCTCACGGCCGTACTCCCAGGAATCGGGGGTACGGCTGGTCGGGCCTGGGACTTCAGCGGGGCCGGCTCCCGGCCCGCCCCGCCCGTCGCCCGCGTGCGGTACTAGGGCGTCAGACGCCCGCGCCCAGCACGGAGTTGATCTCCTTGACGTCGCCGCACACGATCAGCAGCGCACCGGCCCGGGTGAGCGCGACCGGCAGTGCGGCGGCAGTCGTCCCGGCCGGTCCGCCGTTGGCCGCGAAGACCACGACGGGGCGGGTCACGGCGCGCTGAACGTGCGCCGCGTCCGCGTAGAAGACGTCGTCCCCGGCGTCGTGCTGGGCCCAGTAGGAGGCCTCGCCGAAGGACAGCTCGTGCGCGGCCCACGGGTGCGGGTCGCCGGTGGTGATCACCAGGATGTCGCCGGGCGCGCGCCCGGTGTCGAGCAGCAGGTCGACGGCCTCTTCGGCCGCGTCCAGCGCACCCTCGGCGGACGCCGGGATCAGCTGGACCTGCGGCACCGCCGCCGAGACGGACGGTGCGGTGGGGGCTGCGGGAACGGGTCCGGGGGTGGCCTGCGCCGCGCGCTGCGCGGGCGGACCGGGACGGACAGGACCGGGGCGCCCGGGCCGGGGAACGGCTGCGGGACGCGGACCAGGTACAGGGCGGGGGGTCTGCGCGGTGCGGCTCGCGGCCGGCGTGACGCGGGGACCCTGGGCACTCTCGTGAATCTGAGGCTCCTCGATGGCGGGGGTGAGAGGCATGAGTTGATATCTATCAAACACCGGTACGAAACGTACCGGTGGGTGGCACGTGGGTGCGATCAGAAATCGAAGCCGAGTTGGCCTCCGTTTTCCAGTTCCATCGCTTCCTCGCTGCGCCGTACCTTCTTCAAGTGCCGCCACTGGGGCAGCGCGTCGAGGTACGACCACGAGAGCCGGTGGTACGCGGTGGGACCGCGCTTCTCCAGCGCGGCCCGGTGCACGGGCGAGGGGTAGCCGGCGTTGGCGGCGAAAGCGAAGTCCTCTATTCCGTCGCCCGGTTCGCCGAGTTCGGCCATCATCCGGTCGCGCCGGACCTTGGCGATCACCGAGGCGGCGGCCACGGAGACGCAGGACTGGTCGCCCTTGATGACCGTACGGACCTGCCAGGGCGCGCCGAGGTAGTCGTGCTTGCCGTCGAGGATCACCGCGTCGGGCCGGACCGGGAGGGCCTCCAGCGCACGCACCGCCGCGAGCCGCAGGGCGGCGGTCATCCCCAGTTCGTCGATCTCCTCCGGGGACGCGTGCCCGAGGGCGTGCGCGGTGACCCAGTCCTCGAGGACGTCGAGCAGCGCGTCGCGTCGCTTGGGGGTGATCAGTTTGGAGTCGGTGAGCCCCGCGGGCGGCCGGCGCAGGCCGGTGATCGCCGCGCAGACGGTGACGGGACCGGCCCAGGCCCCTCGTCCGACCTCGTCGACCCCGGCGATGACCTTGGCGCCGGTGGTTGCACGGAGGGAGCGCTCGACGGTGTGGGTGGGTGCTTCGTACGGCATGGCGCCAGCAAGGTTACGCCGCCCCGGGCCGCCTGCACACCCCGGCCTGGGGCAAGTGGGGGCGGGGCGTGTCCGCGGGCCCGGTGCGCGGCCGCCCGCAAGCCCGTACGGAGGTCGCGGGCGGGCATTCGCGGGCGGTTCACGCCCGGAGCATCGGCACCATCAGCCCGTCGATCATCTCGGCGATCTCCGCATCCGGCCATTCGCTCCCGCACACCTTGGCGCGGTACATCAGCATCGCCGGAATCACATCGGCGACCAGCGGGCTCGTGGCGTCGGACCGCACGTCTCCCCGCTCGATTCCGCGCTGTACCAGCTCGCGGATCACCTCCTGCGCCGGCTCGTGCAGACCCTTCCAGATGACCTCGCGGAACAGGTCGGCGTGGGCGTGATCGCATTCGTGAAGGACCGCGCGCAGGGCGACCCCGGCCCGCGAACGCATGACGTCCCGCATCCGCACGGTGAGCCGATAGAGGTCCTCGCGCACCGACCCGTGATCGGCGATCTCGCCCAGCCCGGGCAGCCCCTCCCGCAGCACCTCGGCGACCAGATCCGCCTTGGAGGGCCAGCGGCGGTAGAGGGCCGCCTTCCCGGTGCGCGCCCCTGCCGCGACCGCCTCCATGGTGAGGGCGTTCCAGCCGACGGTGCTCAGCTGCTCCAGGGCCGCGTCCAGAATCGCCCGTTCGAGCGCCGGCCCCCGCCTGCGCCCGGCCGCCGCCTCCGGCACCGCCTGCGCCTGCGGCGCCGCCTCCGCCGACCAGCCCGAACCCGCCATGCTCCATACCTCCGACCGGCCGGTGCGTCCCCCGCACGCATTTTCAGCCTTAGTGAACGCTTGCGTTCCCTACATCCGGGCTCCTACCTTGGACCCGCTGTGAACGATTGCGTTCACTATTTCACTTCGGGGGGATCCACAGTGACAAGCACCCAACTCGCCACGCCCCGGATACCGGGGGCCGCCCGACGGCCCGGGCGTCCAGGTGTGGCCCTCGTCGTCATCGCCGCCTGCCAGCTGATGGTCGTCCTCGACGCGACGATCGTGAACATCGCGCTCCCGCACATCCAGACCGCCCTCTCCTTCTCCACCACCGACCTCTCCTGGGTGATCAGCGCCTACACCCTGGCGTTCGGCGGCCTGCTGCTGCTCGGCGGCCGGGCCGGCGACATCATGGGCCGGCGTCGTGTCTTCGTGGCCGGAATCCTGCTCTTCACCCTGGCCTCCCTGCTCGGCGGATTCGCCCAGGAGCCCTGGCAGCTGCTGGCCGCCCGCGCCGTCCAGGGCATCGGCGGCGCCATCGCCTCGCCGACCGCACTCGCCCTGATCACCACGACCTTCGCCGAAGGCCCCGACCGCAACCGCGCCTTCGGGGTCTTCGCCGCCGTGTCCGCGGGCGGCGGCGCCATCGGCCTGCTGGCCGGCGGCATGCTCACCGAATGGCTCGACTGGCGCTGGGTGCTCTTCGTCAACGTGCCGATCGGCGTGCTCATCGCGGTCCTCGCCCCGCTCTACATCAACGAGTCCGAACGGCACCCGGGCCGCTTCGACGCGGCCGGGGCGCTCACCTCCACCGGCGGTATGACCGTGCTGGTCTACGGGTTCATCCGCGCGTCCGAGGACGGCTGGCGGGACTCCCTGACCATCGGCTCCTTCGCCGCCGCCGTCGTCCTGCTCGGCCTCTTCGTGCTCATCGAGTCACGGGCCGCGGAACCGATCATCCCGCTGCGGATGTTCGCCGACCGCAACCGCGCCGGCACCTACCTGATCATGCTCGGTCTCGCCGCCGCCATGTTCGGCATGTTCTTCTTCATCGTCCAGTTCGTCCAGAACGTGCTGGGCTTCTCGCCCATCCAGTCCGGAGTCGGCTTCCTGCCCGTGACCGTCGCCATCATCGTGGCCGCCGGGCTCTCGCAGCGGTTCCTGCCGCGCCTGGGGCCCAAGCCGTTCATGGTCACCGGTTCCGCGCTCACCGGGACAGGCCTTGCCTGGCTGACCCTCATCCGCACCGACAGCACGTACCTGTCCGGCGTGCTCGGCCCGATGCTGCTGTTCGGCTTCGGCATGGGCCTCAACTTCGTCACCCTCACCCTCACCGCCGTGTCCGGCGTGGCGCCGCAGGAGGCGGGCGCGGCCTCCGGGCTGCTGAACGCCAGTCAGCAGGTGGGCGGTTCGCTCGGCCTGTCCATCCTGGTCACCGTCTTCGGCACGGCCAGCCGCGACGAAGCCGCCCAGCAGGTGCCGGAGTTCATGGCGCAGGCCGATCCCGGGCAGCTGGCCGCCTTCAAGCAGACCGGGCGGCTGCCGGACCCCTGGGGGGACATCGTCCTCACCCAGGGCATCTCCAGCGCCTTCGCCGCCGCCGTCGCCATGGCGGGGCTGGCCCTGGCCACCGCGCTGCTGGTGATCCGGGTGCGCAAGAGCGACCTGGAGGCCCTGGGAGGCGCTGCGGCCAAGGCCGGTCCGGCGGCCTGAGCACCCGGCTCCGCACGAGGCGTACGACGCACCGCGCGCGTACGCGCAGCACCGGGCGCGGGGCCACCCGCGCCCGGCAACCGGCCCGCCCGCGCCGGGGCGGCCCGCCGGCCGGGAGCCGTCAGACGGGAGTCAGGCGGGAGCCGTCAGGCGGGCAGGCCCGGCAGCCAGTCCGGCAGGGCCTCGGTGCGCTCCAGCCAGGCCTGCGGCAGCGCCGCCGCCCCGCGCGCGCCCAGTACCCCGCCGACGATCGCGCAGGTGGTGTCCACGTCCCCGCCCACCTGGGCGGTGGTCCAGAACGCCCGCTCGTAGTCGTCCAGCGCCCGGGCCGCCGACCACAGCGCGAACGGCACCGTGTCATGGGCGCTCGTGCGCCGCCCGCAGCCCAGCACCGCTGCGACCGTGGTCGCGTCGCCGTAGTCCAGCATGTCCCGCGCCCTGCGCACCCCCGCGCCCACGGCACTGCGCGGCACCAGCGCGATCACCCCGTCCAGCAGGTCCGTGGCGGTCGGCGGCCCGGCCGGGGACGCCGCCAGCGCGGCCGCGGCGGCGACGGCCATCGCCCCGCACACCGCCTCGCGGTGCTGGTGGGTGGTGTAGGCGGAGATCTCCGCCTGGTGGGTGGCCTGCTCGGGGTCGTCGGCGTACCAGGCGCCGAGGGGGGCGATGCGCATCGCGGCGCCATTGCCCCAGGAGCCCTGCCCGTTGAAGAGCTCGGCGGCCAGCGTGCGCCAGTCCTCGCCCTCCCGGACCAGCCGCAGCATCCGGTTCACGGCGGGCCCGTAACCGCGGTCGAAGTCGTGGTGGTCGGCGAAGGAGGCCGCCAGCGCGTCCTGGTCTATGCGCCCGTGCACGGCGAGCACGGCCACCACCGAGCAGGCCATCTCGGTGTCGTCGGTCCACTGCCACGGCTCGCTGCCGGCCGGCAGCTCGCGCCGCTTCAGCAGCGGATAGTTGACGGGAACGAAGTACTGGGAGCCCAGGGCGTCCCCCAGCGCCAGCCCTCGGAGGCTGGACATGGCGCGTGCGTAGCGCGTTGCGGGAGTGGAGTCAGCGGTCATCGCGCGTCACTTTAGCCGTCCAGGTCATAAGGCTCGGGTGTGGTCCACCGCTCAAACGGGCGGTCCATCCGGTACCGGCCGTCCGGTCCGAGCAGCAGGACACGGAATTCGCCGTTCCCGGGGTTGGACAGGGCCTCGAACTCGGCCACCGACCAGTGGAACCAGCGCATGCAGAACAGCCGCATCGTCAGTCCGTGGGTGACCAGCAGGACGTTCTCGGGATGGTCCGGGGCCTCGAAGCTGCGGTAGAGGCTCTCCAGGAAGGAACCGACCCGGTCGTAGACGTCGGCGCCCGACTCGCCCTGCGCGAAACGGTAGAAGAAGTGCCCGTACGCGTCCCGGTACGCCTTCTGGAGCTTCACGTCGTCCCGGTCCTGCCAGTTCCCCCAGTCCTGCTCGCGCAGCCGGGGCTCCTCGCGCATCCGTACCCGCGCCGGGTCCAGCCGCAGCTCGCGGAAGGTCTGCAGGGTCCTGCGGTACGGGGAGACGTACGCGCTGATGTGCTCGTCGCCGAAGAGCTCGCGCAGCCGCGCCCCGGCCGCCGCGGCCTGTTCGTGGCCGGCCCGGGTCAGCCGCAGGGCGTGGTCGGGCTCCCGCTCGTACACCGTGTCATCGACGTTTCCCTCCGATTCCCCGTGCCGGACAAGGACGATGCGCCGTGGTCGAACCATCCCACGACCCTATTCGGCCACCGGGGCGCGCAGGTCCCGGGCACGCCGGTCGGGGCGCCGGTTGTCGTACGGTCATACCGTCCAGCTGGGTTCGAGGTCCACGACGTCCCCGGTGAGGGCCTCCACGTCGGCCTCGGTCTGGGCGCGCAGCGAGAGCCGCTCCACCCGCTCCTGCCGGTACTTGCCGTGCTCGGCCGCCGCCCGCCACATCGACAGGACCAGGAACTCCCGGCCGGGCGCCTCACCGAAGAGGCCCCGGATCATGCCGGGCGAGCCCGCCATGGCGGGGTTCCACACCTTCTCCTGCATCAGCGCGAAGTGGTCCAGGCGCCCTTCCCGCACCCGGGTGTGCGCGACCCGGACCACGTCGGCGTCGCTGAAGCGCGGCTCGAAGCCGGTCTTCACATCGAAGCGGTGGTCGAAGAGCGTGACCCGCGCGTCGGTGTAGGTGCCGTTCTGCGAGGCCGCCAGTCTGTCGTGCGAGCGGGCCATGAAGGAGTCGTAGAAGGAACGGCTCTCCCAGAACGCGAAGACATGCGCGACCCCCTGCCGGCCCCTGCTCCAGCCGCCACCCTGCCCCCGGAATCCCGGTTCGCCGGGCAGCCCCGCCCACTTGCGCTGCCCGCGCTCGAACCCGCGTCGGTCCGTCACCGTGCAGCGAATCCACTTGACCAGCACCGCGCCATCGTACGGGCCAGGCGCGGCCCGGGTCAGTCCCCGGAGCGGTGGATCCGTACCAGTTCCGCCGCATCTCGCTCGGGGAGCCGAAGCCCGAACTCCCGGTCGAGGAGGTCGATCAGCCCGTCGGAGGCGACGGGCTCCCGCTCGGTCCGTCCGTCCGGGTGGAGGCGGGTGAGCTCCCGCCCGACGAGCGTGGTGCGCACGGCATCGCCCGGGAGCTGCACGAGGGTCCGCCCCACGAAGGAGGAGCGGGGGTGCGTGGAGCTGTAGTGGTTCAGCACGACGTAGTCGACGGGGTGGTACTGCTGCGGGGAGAAGGCGTACAGGTCACGCCAGACATCCCCGCGGCGGATGCGGAGCACGAGGACGCCGCCCTCCTCCTCGTGGACGGCGTACGTCCACCGCCCCTGGCGCACCTCGGTGCCGGGCCGCGCGAGCGGGACGGGCTCGCACGGGCCCTGGTAGCCGAATCCGGCGTCGCAGAGCCACGGTTCGCCCTCGACGGTGACGACGAGGGTCGCGTGCGTCACCGCCAGCAGGGAGTCACCCCGGGTGCGGTTGCGGGCGCCGCGCCCGGAGACCTCGAAGCCGATCCGCTCCAGGGCGGCGGCCAGCAGCGTGTTCTGCTCGTAGCAGTAGCCGCCCCGGCGGCCGTGCACGAGCTTGTCCTCGATGGCCTTGACCTCCAGCGCGACGGGGCGGCCGAGCAGGACGTCCAGGCTCTCGAAGGGGATGGCGGCGGTGTGGGCGCGATGCACTGCGTACAACGTCCCGAGGTCCGGCCGGAGTTCCCGGCCGCCAAGCCCGATCCGCGCCAGGTACGCGTCCAGGTCCAGTTCGTCACCGTTCCACATGGCTCTCCACTCCCCCGCCGTGAAATCCCCGGGTCATGTGTGCCCGGGCCCCACACAATGATCGCCATGACCACCCCGCACACCAACTGACAACAGGATTCCCCGGGGCGCGCGGACACGGCGAAGGGGACCGGCCGATGGCCGGTCCCCTTCGTGAGCTGCTGGTCAGCTACCCGACGTGCGGGCTACGCCCGGTGTCAGCTGCAGCCGCTGGTGGAGCCGCAGCCCTCGCAGATGTAGCAGGAGCCGGCGCGCTGCATCTTCGTACCGCAGGAGAAGCAGAGCGGGGCGTCGGCGGAGACGCCGAGCTGCATCTCGACCAGTTCGGCGTTGCTGTGCGCCGTCCTGGGGGCCGGGGCCGGGACGATCTCGACCGGCTTCGGGGCGGAAGCGGCCGGGACCGACGCGAGCGGCGCCGACTGGGCGAGGGACTCGGTGTCGAGCTCCTCCTCGAGCGGCTCGTAGGAACCGGTGTCGAGGTGGCGCTGACGCTCCTCGGCGGAGTGGATGCCGAGGGCCGAGCGGGTCTCGAAGGGCAGGAAGTCGAGCGCCACGCGACGGAAGATGTAGTCGACGATCGACTGGGCCATCCGCACGTCGGGGTCGTCCGTCATACCGGCCGGCTCGAAGCGCATGTTCGTGAACTTCGCGACGTACGTCTCGAGCGGAACGCCGTACTGCAGACCGACCGAGACGGCGATCGAGAAGGCGTCCATCATGCCCGCGAGGGTCGAACCCTGCTTGGACATCTTCAGGAAGACCTCGCCCAGACCGTCGTCCGGGTAGGAGTTCGCGGTCATGTAGCCCTCGGCGCCACCGACCGTGAAGGAGGTGGTGATCCCCGGGCGGCCCTTGGGGAGGCGCTTGCGGACCGGGCGGTACTCGATGACCTTCTCGACCGCCGTGCGGATGGTCTCCTCGGCCTTCTCGGTGACCTCGGCCTTCTCCTCTTCCTTCTTCTTGGCGGAGAGGGGCTGGCCGACCTTGCAGTTGTCGCGGTAGATCGCGAGCGCCTTGACGCCGAGCTTCCACGCCTCGAAGTAGATCTCCTCGATCTCCTCGACGGTCGCCGTCTCCGGCATGTTGACCGTCTTCGAGATCGCACCGGAGATCCAGGGCTGGATCGCGGCCATCATGCGGACGTGGCCCATCGCGGAGATGGAACGCTCGCCCATGGCGCAGTCGAACACCGAGTAGTGCTCGGGCTTCAGGCCCGGGGCGTCGACGACAACGCCGTGCTCGGCGATGTGGGCGACGATCGCCTCGATCTGCTCTTCCAGGTAGCCCATGCGGCGCAGGGCCTGCGGGACGGTGCCGTTGACGATCTGCATCGAGCCGCCGCCGACGAGCTTCTTGAACTTGACCAGGGCCAGGTCCGGCTCGACACCGGTGGTGTCGCAGGACATCGCGAGACCGATGGTGCCGGTCGGCGCGAGGACGGAGGCCTGGGCGTTGCGGAAGCCGTTCTTCTCGCCGAGGCGCAGGACGTCCTGCCAGGCCTCGGTGGCCGCGGCCCAGATCGCGTTGTCCAGGTCCTCGGTGCGCGGCGCGACGGCGTTGGCGTCGGAGTGCTGCTTCATGACGCGCTTGTGCGAGTCGGCGTTGCGGGCGTAGCCGTCGTACGGGCCGACGATGGCGGCCAGCTCGGCGGAGCGCTTGTACGCGGTGCCGGTCATCAGCGAGGTGATCGAGGCGGCGAGGGTGCGGCCGCCGTCCGAGTCGTAGGCGTGACCGGTCGCCATCAGCAGGGCGCCGAGGTTGGCGTAGCCGATGCCCAGCTGACGGAAGGCGCGGGTGTTCTCGCCGATCTTCTGGGTCGGGAAGTCCGCGAAGCAGATGGAGATGTCCATCGCGGTGATGACCAGCTCGACGACCTTGGCGAAACGCTCGGCGTCGAAGGACTGGTTGCCCTTGCCGTCGTCGTTCAGGAACTTCATCAGGTTCAGCGAGGCGAGGTTGCAGGACGTGTTGTCCAGGTGCATGTACTCGCTGCAGGGGTTGGACGCGGTGATGCGGCCGGACTCGGGGCAGGTGTGCCAGTTGTTGATCACACCGTCGTACTGGATGCCCGGGTCGGCGCAGGCCCACGCGGCCTCGGCGAGCTTGCGGAAGAGCGCCTTGGCGTCGACCTTCTCGATGACCTCGCCGGTCATGCGGGCACGCAGGCCGAACTCGGTGCCGTTCTCGACGGCCGTCATGAACTCGTCGTTCACACGGACGGAGTTGTTGGCGTTCTGGTACTGGACGGACGTGATGTCGTCGCCGCCCAGGTCCATGTCGAAGCCCGCGTCGCGCAGGGCGCGGATCTTCTCCTCTTCCTTCACCTTGGTGGCGATGAAGTCCTCGACGTCCGGGTGGTCCACGTCCAGGACGACCATCTTGGCCGCGCGGCGGGTGGCGCCGCCCGACTTGATCGTTCCCGCGGAGGCGTCGGCGCCGCGCATGAAGGAGACCGGGCCGGAGGCGTTGCCGCCGGAGGAGAGGAGCTCCTTGGAGGAGCGGATGCGGGAGAGGTTCAGGCCGGCGCCGGAGCCGCCCTTGAAGATCATGCCCTCTTCCTTGTACCAGTCGAGGATCGACTCCATGGAGTCGTCGACGGCGAGGATGAAGCAGGCGGAGACCTGCTGCGGCTGGGGCGTGCCGACGTTGAACCACACCGGGGAGTTGAAGCTGAAGATCTGGTGCAGGAGCGCGTAGGTCAGCTCGTGCTCGAAGATCTCCGCGTCGGCGGGGGACGCGAAGTAGTCGTAGTCCTCGCCGGCCTTCGTGTACGTCTTCACGATCCGGTCGATGAGCTGCTTCAGACCGGTCTCGCGCTGCGGAGTGCCGACCGCGCCGCGGAAGTACTTGCTGGTGACGATGTTGACCGCGTTCACCGACCAGAAGTCGGGGAACTCGACGCCACGCTGCTCGAAGTTGACCGAACCGTCGCGCCAGTTGGTCATGACGACGTCACGGCGCTCCCAGCTCACCTCGTCGTACGGGTGCACGCCCGGGGTGGTGTGGATGCGCTCGATACGCAGGCCGCCCTTGGCAGTCTTGGTCCCCTTGGCGCGGGAACCTCGTGCCGAGCCGCTCGCCGTCTCTGTCATGCCGCTTCCTCCCATATGCGGGCAAAAACGCCCTAAAGTGCCATCGCTATTCCGCGGCACTGTGTGTGTCTTGTATCTACGAATCTCGCCCTACTGACCGGCCGGACCGCGCTGCACTGCGGCCCCGTACGGTCAGTCGGCGGCGGAGGCGGGCACGGGGACGACCGGGGGGGTCCCTCCGGGCTCGCACTCATGGGGGTGAGGCCGCGGCTCGCGCAGTTCCACGATGGCGGTCTCGAAGTCTTCAAGGGTGTCGAACGCTTTGTAGACGGATGCGAACCGCAGGTACGCGACGAGGTCGAGCTCCTGCAACGGGCCGAGTATGGCCAGACCCACGTCGTGGGTGGTCAGCTCGGCGCTCCCGGTGGCGCGCACCGCCTCCTCGACCCGCTGGCCGAGCTTGGCGAGGGCGTCCTCGGTGACCGGCCGTCCCTGGCATGCCTTGCGGACGCCGGAGATGACCTTGGTACGGCTGAAGGGTTCGGTGACCCCGCTGCGCTTGATCACCATCAGCGAGGCCGTCTCCACCGTCGTGAAGCGACGGGAGCAGTCGGGGCACTGACGGCGCCGGCGGATCGACGTGCCGTCGTCGGTGGTACGGCTGTCGACGACGCGGCTGTCGGGGTGCCTGCAGAAGGGGCAGTGCATGGTTCCCTCACCCTCCTCTTGGCACGACTGAATCACCCCACGGAGCCCCTCAGCGACGGAGAGCAAGTCTCCGCCGGGGGCTCGTGAAGCAGCCACAAGCATATGCGATGCCGGGGGCCTCGGCAGACCGAGGACCACAACTTCTGGGTGGCAGCGCTCATCCAACCACTAGATCTTGGGTTGGGCCGGATTTACGCCCCTCCGCGTGTCGCGGTGTCCGATGGCCGGATACGGGGGCTCGCGGTGCCACACTGGGCGCGGCGCCGGGCCCGGCCCGGACACTGGCGATCCAACCGGGAAGGGTACCGTAAGGAGCGGACGCGGAGCCGAACCCGCGTTCGGCCGGACCGGTCGGCGGACACCTTCCGGCCGACTGTCGGACCGGTCACCCACACCGGTCGCTCACCCCGGCCGCCCATACACCCACCGCTCTAACCCAGGTGGGCGATCCTCGATTTTTCACTCGAACGTGTGTTTGGCGCAACCTTTCGAAAGCAACTACCGTTGTCCAGCTAGGGAGAACATTTCGAGAGGGGCCGACGACGTGACCACCACCGCAGACAGTGCCACCATCACTGCCCAGAACCGCTCCCAGAGCCGACTCGAGCCGGTGCATGCCATGAATGACGCAAGTCAGAACCCGGAGGCGGAGGCCGTGCGCCCCGCGCGGTCCCTGCCAGGGCGACCTCCAGGCATCCGCGCCGACAGTTCCGGGCTCACGGACCGGCAGCGGAGGGTCATCGAGGTCATCCGGGACTCGGTGCAGCGCCGCGGCTACCCGCCGTCGATGCGGGAGATCGGCCAGGCGGTCGGCCTCTCCAGCACCTCGTCCGTGGCACACCAGCTGATGGCTCTGGAGCGCAAGGGCTTCCTGCGGCGCGATCCGCACCGGCCCCGCGCCTACGAGGTGCGCGGCTCGGACCAGCCGAGCTCGCAGCCCACCGACACCACCGGCAAGCCCGCCGCCTCCTACGTTCCCCTGGTCGGCCGGATCGCGGCCGGCGGCCCGATCCTGGCCGAGGAGTCGGTCGAGGACGTGTTCCCGCTCCCCCGCCAGCTCGTGGGCGACGGCGAACTGTTCGTCCTCAAGGTCGTCGGCGACTCGATGATCGAGGCCGCGATCTGTGACGGCGACTGGGTCACCGTCCGCCGTCAGCCCGTCGCGGAGAACGGCGACATCGTCGCCGCGATGCTCGACGGCGAGGCCACGGTCAAGCGCTTCAAGCGGGAGGACGGGCACGTGTGGCTGCTCCCGCACAACGCCGCCTACCAGCCGATCCCCGGCGACGAGGCGACCATCCTCGGCAAGGTCGTCGCCGTACTGCGCCGGGTCTGAGTCCGACCCGTCGCCCCTCAGCCAGCTCCGGGACCCACTGCGCCGGTCCCGGAGCTGTTGCATGCCCTACGTGGCCGCCCTACATGGCGCGGCGGGCGACATG
The DNA here is from genome assembly GCF_026343185.1 of Streptomyces sp. NBC_00091. Classification (GTDB taxonomy): domain Bacteria; phylum Actinomycetota; class Actinomycetes; order Streptomycetales; family Streptomycetaceae; genus Streptomyces. The sequence continues at coordinate 685,117 of NZ_JAPEMA010000001.1, forward strand.
GCTGCCCTACTTGCCGTCGGCCTTCGCGGTCGCGTCGATGGCGGCCAACGAGCGGCGGACCTGGTTGCGGTCCGTGGTGTACCAGAAGTCGGGCAGCGTGGCCCGCAGGAAGCTGCCGTACCGGGCCGTGGCCAGGCGCGGGTCCAGGACGGCCACGACGCCCCGGTCGCCGGAGGCCCGTACGAGCCGGCCCGCGCCCTGCGCCATCAGCAGGGCGGCGTGGGTGGCGGCCACCGCCATGAAGCCGTTGCCGCCGTTCTCCTCGACCGACTTCTGCCGCGCGCTCATCAGCGGGTCGTCGGGGCGCGGGAACGGGATCCTGTCCATGATCACGAGCTGACAGCTGGGGCCGGGCACGTCCACGCCCTGCCACAGGGAGAGCGTCCCGAACAGGCAGGTCCGCGGGTCCGCCGCGAAGGCCTTGATCAGCTCGCCCAGCGTCTCCTCGCCCTGGAGCAGGATTGGGTTGTCGAGCCGCCCACGCAGCTCCTCGGCAGCGGCCTTGGCGCCGCGCATGGAGGAGAAGAGGCCGAGGGTGCGGCCGCCCGCCGCCTCGATCAGCTCCGCCAGCTCGTCCATCATGTCGCCGCGGGTGCCCTCCCGGCCCGGCGTGGCCAGGTGCTTGGCGACGTAGAGGATGCCCTGCTTGGGGTAATCGAACGGGGACCCGACATCCAGGCCCCGCCAGACCGGGACGCCCTCACCCTCGACCCCTTCCGGGGAGAGGCCGAGCGAGGCCGCGACCCCGTTGAAGTCGCCGCCCAGCTTGAGGGTGGCGGAGGTGAGGACCACCGAGCGGTCCTCGAAGAGCTTCTCGCGCAGCAGCCCGGACACCGAGAGCGGGGCGACCCGCAGGGTGGCGCCGAAGCGGTCGTGGCGTTCGTACCAGACGACGTCGTACTCGGAACCGTTCGTGATCCGCTCCGCCACCGCGTGGACGTTCTCGACGGCGGCCAGGGCCTGCTTGCGGACGGCGTCCTCGTCGTGGACCGACTTGTCGCGGGTGGACCCGATCGCGGAGATCACATTGCGCGCGGCGTCGCGCAGGGCCATCAGCGCGTACCCGAGGTCCTCGGGGACCTCCTCCAGGCGGCCTGGGAGCGCCAGCTCCATCACCCGCTCGAAGGACTCGGAGGCGGTCTGCAGGGAGTCCGCCGTCTTTTCGTCGACCAGCTTGGCGGCACGCTTCACGGCCCGGTTGACCTGGCCCGGGGTGAGCTCGCCGGTGGCGACTCCGGTGACGCGGGAGACCAGCTCGTGGGCCTCGTCCACGATCAGCACCTCGTGCTGCGGCAGGACCGGGGCACCCTCGATGGCGTCGATCGCGAGCAGCGCGTGATTGGTGACGACCACGTCGGCGAGCTTGGCCCGCTCGCGCGCCGCCTCCGCGAAGCACTCGGCCCCGTACGCGCACTTCGTGGCGCCCAGGCACTCCCGCGAGGAGACCGAGATCTGGCCCCAGGCCTTGTCGGAGACGCCGGGGGTGAGGTCGTCGCGGTCGCCCGTCTCGGTCTCGTCCGCCCAGTCGCGCAGGCGCAGCAGGTCCTGCCCGAGCTTGCTGCTGGGGGCGGCCGCCTCGAACTGGTCGAAGAGGCCCTCCTCCTCGTCCTGCGGGACCCCTTCGTGCAGCCGGTGCAGGCACAGGTAGTTGGACCGGCCCTTGAGCATGGCGAACTGCGGCCGCCGGCGCAGCTGCGGATGCAGCGCCTCGACCGTACGCGGCAGGTCGCGCTCGACGAGCTGGCGCTGGAGCGCCAGGGTCGCCGTGGCGACGACCACCCGCTCGCCGTGCGCGAGGGCGGGCACCAGGTAGCCGAGGGACTTGCCGGTGCCGGTGCCGGCCTGGATCAGCCGGTGGGAGTTGTCGTCGATCGCTTCGGCGACGGCTTCGGCCATGGCCACCTGGCCGGGGCGCTCCGTGCCGCCGACGGCGGAGACGGCGGCGTGCAGCAGGTCGGGGAGGGAGGGCTTCGTCATAGCACTGCCAACCCTACGGGGCTCCACTGACAGCGACCGCATCGATCACCCTTCAGGGGCGGTGCAGGGGGTTGGGCACGGTGCCGTGAACGACGGCGTGCGGGCGGTCCGGGCGGTCGCGGTAGCCGTCCTCGTGGAGCCGGTTGCGGTTGAGGCAGAGCCGGTCGATCCGTTCCGTCAGCAGGTCGAAGAGCTGGTAGCGGTCCTTGAGCTCGGGGAAGCGGGCCTGGTGGCGGAGGATCTCCGTCCGTGCGAGGGACCAGAAGCGGCCCTCGGGGACGCCGAGCCGGTCCTCGCACACGGCGGAGAGGTAGCGGAAGACGCCGACGAACAGTCCGGAATGGATGAACTGGGTGAGGAAGCCGGGCGGCTCCGTGAGCAGCGCCGCCCGGACCTCGCCGGGCATGGACGCGTGCTCCGGCAGTGGCAGGCGGCTGATGTTGATGTCGTCGACGAAGTCCTTGACCGCGAGGCGGACGGGGACGTCGTGCTCGTCGAAGATCACGATGGTGTTCTCGCCGTGCGGGGAGAACACGGTGCCGTAGCGGTAGAGGAAGTGCAGCAGCGGGGGCAGCAGGGCGGCGAAGAGCCGGCGCAGCCAGACCTCGGGCTCGAGGCCGGAGCGGGCGACCAGCTCGGCGGTGAACGAGCGGCCGCGCGGGTCGACGTGCAGGAGCGAGGCGAGGGTGCGGGCGCGTTCGCCGGGGGCGAGCCGGCCGGTCAGCGGCTCGCGCCAGATCGCTCCGAGGAGTTCCTTGTACTGGTAGGGGACCTCGGGGAGCTGGTCGTACACGGGGTGGCGGACGGTGACGGAGGCGACCTCGCCGAGCAGGATCACCTGGCATTCGTCGCGCAGGAAGGGGTCGGCGTCGCGGAGCGAGTGGATCCAGGCGGTGACGGCGGGCGCGGCGAGCGTGAGGTCGCTGGGCAGGCCTCGCCAGACCATGGTGTTGAAGACGGAGAGCGGGAGTTTGACGGTGTGCCGCTCGGGCCGGGTGAGGTTGAGGAAGGTGCGGATCGACTGCTGCGGGAGCCTGGCGTCGGGGTCGGCGGGGAGCGGCACCAGGGCGCCGGAGGCGAGGGCGGGGGCGAAGAGGGGGAGGACGATCTCGTCCCACTGCCAGGGGTGGACCGGGAGGTAGAGGTAGCGGAGCGGGTCGAGGCCCCGGTCGCGCAGGGTCTGGTCGAAGGCGGCCCGGGTGACGGGGTCGAGTTCGCCCGCGTAGAGGCGCGCGGGGTCCTCGAGGCCGGCCGTGCCGCGGTACTCGGCCAGCGAGGCGTGGGCGGCGAGCCACGGCAGCCGCTGCCGGGTGCGGGCCTCGGGGGCCCAGGCGGCGGCGTCCGCGGCCGACCATCCGACGCGGCCCTTGTTGAGGACGAGCCAGGGGTGGCCCGTCTGGTGGCCTTCGAGCGCCGCGTAGTCCAGGTCGGCGAGGACATCGGCGGTGAGCGCGTGGTGGTCGATGCGGGTGTCGGCGGCGAGGGTGGAGCTGAGCTCGCGGACCAGGTGGCCGAGGGTGGGGCCGTCGAGCCCCAGGAGGGTGCGGGCCCGGACGAGGAAGCCGTACGGGTCCCCGAACGCGATCGGGGGCTCCGCGGACGGGGCCGGCGGGGTGAGCGTGATGGTGTCCGGCGTGACGTGCCAGCTTCCGTAGGCGCGGCGGCGGGCGCGGAAGCCCAGGCTGCTGCCGTCGTCGAGGGTCAGGGTCCAGGCGTCGCCGGCGGCCGCGGGAGCGGGGACGGGGACGGGGACGGGGCTGATGATCTCCTCGTACGTGAACTCGCCGAGCATCTTGGCCAGTAACCGGCGTGCCGCGAAGTCCCAGGTCGGACCGTTGAGTTCGGGGGGCGTGCAGGGGTGCTGGGGCGACGGGGGAAGGGCGGGCTCGGCGGCGTCGGGGGCTGCGGGGAAATTGGGCACGGGACTCCTCGAATGTCGGGAACCTTGCTGCGCGACGCGGAGTTTTCAAGATGAGAGCGGTGAACAGAGAGTCTTGAACCAAGAGTCTTGAACCGACAGTGGTGAACCGAAAGTGGTGAACCGAGAGATTCGAACCGGGAATCGGGAATTGAGCCTGGCCGATCGGCGCGGCGATCAGAGCAGATTGCGCAGCGCCCGCTCACGGATCATCAGGACGGCTCGCTTCTCGGGGAGGTCGATTTCCGCGGAATAGCGGAAACCGGCGTTCATGAAGGCCGATACGGAGGGGGTGTTGCGAATGTCCGGTTCCGCGATGACGCGTGTGCATCGGGGGCGGTTGTCGAAGACGAGCTCGGCGACGGTGCGCAGCAGTGTGCCGCCCAGGCCCCGGCCGCGGTTCGTGCCGTCTCCGATGAGCAGGTGGATACCCGTGTCGTGGGAGCGCGCCGGGTAGTGACCGGAGACCGGGTCGAGATCGGCCCGGTAGATCTCCCAGTAGCTCATGGGGCTGCCGTCGAGCAGGCCGAGGCAGGGAATGCTGCGGCCGTCGCTGTCGAGTTGTGTCCGCAGGTGGGCGGCGGTGACGGCGGCGGAGCCGTCCAGTTCCCAGTAGGCGGCCACCTCGGGGTCGTTCATCCAGCCCGTGAGCAGTTCCAGGTCCCGGCCCGGCCGTACGGGTTCGAGGCGGAAGGCCCCCGCCGGTGTGGCGGCCGCACCCCAGCCCGCGGGTGAGTCGAGGAGGTCCGCCTCGGCGAGCAGCGGCAGTACCCCGGCGGTGAAGCGGCGTGCGGTGGCTTCCTGGGAGGCAGGGCCGGTGCCGGAGCTTGCGGTCGTTTCCGTGGGGGGCATCGGGGCTCTTCTCGGTGTCGGTGGGAGCGCGTCAGTCGTGAAGGGGGTTGGCGATGGTGACGTAGACGGACTGGGTGTCGACGGGGCCCACGAGCTCGTCGAGGCCGCCCAGGCGGGTGAGCAGGTTCGCCTTGCAGCGGAGGGTGGGTGAGTCGAGCAGCTGCGCGGGGACCGGGCCGAGGCCCGCGGCCTTCCCGAGGAAGCGGCGGAAGGCGGCGAGGAGCACGCGCTCGTCGGCGAGCCGTTGGGATCCGAAGGCTCCGATGAGGCCGATCACGTTGTTGATGCCGAGGTAGTAGGCGAAGCGTTCGTCGGTGACGGCGTCCTGGACGAAGGTGTCGCTGGCGGCGCCGATACCGGGGAGGCGTTGTTCCAGTTCGGCGCGCCGGGACTCGCGGAAGTAGTAGCCCTGGTTGTCGCGGAAGCGGCCGCCGACGGGCCAGCCTGCCCGGTCGAGGAGCACCAGGGTGTTCTGCTGGTGCGCTTCGAGGGCGATGCCGACGAGCGCGTCGAAGGCGAGGACCGGCAGGACGACGAGGTCGAGGTAGCGCAGGAACCACTCGGTGGCGACGGCGGAGGTGGGCCGCCCGGTGGTCACGGCGAGCCGGGCAAGGGTGTCGGCGAGCCGGGAGCGCATCGTGGTCCGGCCGGGCCACGGGCGCAGGGCGGTCAGTGCGGCGACGCAGACGGCGTCGTCGTCGGAGTGGAAGGGGTTGTGGCGCAGCAGGGCGTCGAATCCCCGGACGGGGGTGCCGTCCAGGGCGTCGACGGCGACCCAGGCGGGGTCGCGGACGATGTCGAAGCCGGGGTGGGCGGTCTGCCACTGCTCGGCGAGGCCGGTGCGGAGCAGCCGGTGCACCTCGACACCGCGGTGGAGTTCCTTGCGGAGGTTCTCGCGGCGGGAGTTGGTGATGCGCAGGCCGAGGGAGAGCTTGAGCATCGCGGGGGCGCCCGGGCGGTGGACGGTGCGGACGGAGGAGGTGGGGTACCAGGGGGCACCGTACGGGCCCAGGTCGGTCAGGAGTCCCGCGTCGCGGAGGGCGGTGACGGCGGGGCGCTGGAGGAGGTCGCGGGCCTGCCAGGGGTGCAGGGGAACGGCGGTGGTGCCGGCGGGCAGCGGGAGTCCGGGGGCGAGCCGGGCGAGGAGCTGGGCGGCGGAGACCGGGCGGCCTCGTTCGGTCCAGGCGGAGTCGGTGGCGAGGGCGTCGGGCGCGACCGCGATCCAGTGCAGGGGGAAGGAGCCGTGGAGTTCGGGTGAGTAGTGGCGTACTTCGGTCTCGGAGAGTCCTTCGCGGCTCTTGGGATCCGGCTGGAGGGGGTGGCCGAGGAGGAGTGACTGTTCGGCGGTGAGGAAGCGGTCCCCGGCGACGGGGGCGGGCGCGGCGGGGCGCAGGCGCCGGTCGGCGATGAACTCGGCGGTGCGGCGCACCGAGTCGGCGACCCGGCCGACGAGGTCGGTGCCGCTGCGGCCGTCGCCCTCGCGGGCGATCAGGGCGGCGAGGGTGACGGCGTCCACGGCGGGGGCGGGGGCGGGGGCGCCTTCGAGGCGGGCCGGTGCGAAGCGGTGCCAGCCTGCCGGGGACCAGTACCGGACGGGGACGAGCAGCGCGGCGCCGGATGCGGGGAGGGGGATGCGGAGCAGGGTTCCGACGGGCCCGTCGGGGCGGCCGATGCCGCCCTCGCGGACCCAGCACCGCAGCAGGTTCTCCACCGTCGCGGCCTCGGCGGCGGTGGCCGGGTCGGCGTGGTCCAGCAGGTCGGGCAGCGCCGCCGGTTCGGGGCCGGCCGGTCCGGGGCCGCCCACCCGGGGGCGGAGGGTGCCGTCCTTCTGCCGGGGCACGGTGCCCGCCGGGGCGTAGGCCGGACCTGCCGGGAGCCCGGGCGCGGGCGCGGGTACCGGTCCGGCCTGGGGCCGCCCGGGGCCGCCCGGCTCCCGGTCCGCCGCCGGGGCGACCGGAGGCCGCTCGGGCTGCGCGGTGTCCCCCGGCCCGGCCCCTGCGCCCGGGCCCGGCTCCGGCGGCACCTGCGCGGCTGCGGGTGCCGGGCGCTGCGCGGGGGCCGGGGGCTCGGGATGGGCCGGGCCGGCGGGGTACGCCGCGGCGGCGGGGCCTGCCGGGCCGTCGGGGGCGGGCGGGCCGTCGGGGGCGGGCGGGCCAGCCGGGGTGGGGGTGGCTGCCTCGTGGGCCGGGCCAGCGGGGTGGGCCGGAGGGGCTGCCGGGTGGTCGGCCGGCGCCGGGGCAGCCGGCGGGGCGGGCGGGGAGGCCGCCACCGGCGCATCGGTCCCCAGGCCGGCGGGCGGGGCGGCCGGGTGGGTGGGGGCAGGGGCCAGGGGGGCGGCGGGCACCGGGGCGGCGGGCACGGCGAACCCCGAGGCGGCGGGCGGGGCGACCGCGGGGGTGGTCCCGGCGGGCGGGTGGGCGGCGGGAGCCGGGCCGGCGGGGGCAGCGAACGCCGAGCCGGCGGGCGGGGCGGCTGCGGGGGTGGTGCCGGCGGGCGGGTGGGCGGCCGGTGCCGGGCTGGTGGGGGTCGCGGGCGCCGGGGCGGCGGAGCCGAGGGGCGGGGCGGCCGTGGGGGTGGCCGGGGCGGCGAACCCCGGGCCGGCGGGCGCGGCGGCTGCGGGAGCGGTGGCGGCGGGCGCCGGGGCGGCGGAGCCGACGGGCGGGGTGGTGGGGGCGGCGAACCCCGGGGCGGGCGGCGGGGTCGGGTGGGGGGAGGTGGAGGGGTCGGGCATCGGGGGTCCTTCGCGTGCGGGTCAGTGGGGCCGGCGGGCGGCGGCGGGGATGGAGTCGGCCAGCCGGTCCAGGACGGCTGCGGCCTGCTCGTCGGTGAGGGTCAGCGGGGGCAGCAGGCGGACGACGCTGGAGTGGCGGCCTCCGAGTTCGACGATCAGGCCGCGGTCCAGGCACTCCTGGCGGACGTCGGCGGCCAGGGCGGGGGCGGCGGCGCCGGTGTCGGGGTCGACGAGTTCGATGCCGATCATCAGGCCGCGGCCCCGGACGTCTCCGATGCAGGGCTGGTCCGCCGCCAGTCCCCGCAGGGCGGCCAGCATCCGCTCGCCCAGGACCGCCGCACGCTCGGCGAGGCCGTTGCGGCGGACGTGGGCCAGGGTGGCGGTGCCCGCCGCCATGGCCAGCTGGTTGCCGCGGAAGGTGCCGGCGTGGGCGCCGGGGGCCCAGACGTCCAGCTCGGCCCGGTAGACGATCACGGCGAGCGGCAGGCTGCCGCCGATGGCCTTGGACAGGACCATCACGTCGGGGACCACCCCCGCGTGGTCGACGCCCCAGAAGGCACCCGTGCGGCCCACGCCGGTCTGCACCTCGTCCGCGATGAGCGGGATGCCCCGGGCCTCGGTGATCTCCCGCATCCGGCGCAGCCAGGCGTCGGGGGCCGGGTGGACCCCGCCCTCGCCCTGCACCGGCTCGACGATCATGGCGGCGGGCGCGGGCACCCCGCCCTTGGGGTCGTCGAGCAGGCTCTCGGTCCAGCGGACGCCGAGCCGTGCGCCCTCGGCGCCGCCGACCCCGAACGGGCAGCGGTGGTCCTGCGGGTAGGGCAGCCGGGTCACCCGTACGTCGGTGGCGCCGCCCGAGGCCTCCAGGGCCCCGGCCGTCATGCCGTGGTACGCCCCGGTGAAGGTGAGCAGCCCGGCGCGGCCGGTGGCGGCGCGGACCAGTTTCAGCGCGGCCTCGACGGCGTCGGTCCCGGCGGGGCCGCAGAACTGGATACGGGCGTCGGCGGCCAGCCCGGCCGGCAGGTTCGCGAAGAGCTCGGTGGTGAACGCGTCCTTGACCGGGGTGGCCAGGTCGAGGACGTGCAGGGGAGCCCCGGAGTCGAGGACCTTGCGGATGGCTTCGAGGACGACGGGGTGGTTGTGCCCGAGGGCGAGGGTGCCCGCGCCGGAGAGGCAGTCGAGGTAGCGCCGCCCGTCGGCGCCCTCGATCGTCAGCCCCCGGGCGCGCACCGGGACGATGGGCAGCGAGCGGGCGTAGGTCCGGGCGGCGGACTCCCGCAGCGCCTGCCGGCGCAGGATGCCGTCGGCCGAGGCGGCCCCCCGGCCGCCCTGCGGCGGAACGTGCGGCGGAACCTGTGGCGGGGTGTTCTCCGGGACCTGGGGTGTCGCCTGGGGCGAGGTCTGCGGTGGGATCTGTGCCGCGGCTGCGGTCGGCTCGGTCAAGGCCACGACTGTCGGTCCTCCCGCACGGTTGCCCTTCCGGATTGCGCCTCGAACACGAACGCTGCTGCCCCATCCCCCGTACGTACCAACGACGGTGACGGCGGCGGATCACGGGTCACCCGAAGATCCTTGCGTCCGACCGGAAACGTCCGGCAGCAAACGTCCGGCAGGAAGCGTCCGGCAGGAACCACCGACCCGGGGCACACCGTCCTAAGCACCGGCGGCATAGTGGGGTGCTGCGATCCACCCCGATCGACTCCGTCTCAACACCTCGAACCCCCAGGGGGACTTACGACATGCGACCGAACCGACCGGTCACCGCGATCCTCAGCGCGGCCGCGCTCGCGCTGACGGCCGCGGCCTGCGGCCCCGGCGACGGTGAGGCCGGCGGCGCCGACGCCAAGCCGACCGTGGCTGCGAGCCTGCCGTCCGGCGCGGCGGACGGGATCCAGATCCCGGACGAGCTCAAGGACAAGCTCAAGCAGCACGGCTTCGACCTGGAGAAGTGGAAGGGGGGCGCGTGGAAGAACTGGAAGAAGGAAGACTGGCTCCGCGAGGCGGGCGACTACGTCAACCCGATCATCGACGGCCTGTGGGACCCGGACCGGATGCGTGACGCGGAGCAGCCGCAGCGCCCGGCCGTCGACCCGGACGCCGGCAAGGACCAGGGCGTCACCGACCCGACCCCGGCCCCCGTGGCGGCCGCGCCGGCGGCTTCGCCGTACCACTCGAGCGTTCCGGCGTCCGGCAAGGTCTTCTTCGACGGGCCCGAGGGCTCGATGGTCTGCTCGGCGACCGTGGTGAAGGATCCCGCGCACCCGGGCAAGTCCAACATGGTCTGGACGGCGGGCCATTGCGTGCACGCGGGCAAGGCCGGCGGCTGGTACCGCAACATCGCCTTCGTCCCGTCCTACAACAACGCGGGCAAGCCGGCGGCGGCGCTCAAGGGCGCGCCGCGCGAGCAGGTCGCCCCGTACGGCGTCTGGTGGAGCGACTGGGCGCAGACCTCGGACCAGTGGATCGCGACGGGCGGTCCCACGGGCGGCTCGGGTGCCCCGTACGACTTCGCGGTGCTGCACGTGACCCCGGAGAAGGGCGGCGGCAAGTCGCTGGAGGAGACGGTCGGTACGGCGCTCCCGGTGGAGTTCAGCGCCCCGGCGGTGCCTAAGGTCGCGAGCATCACGGCGACGGGTTACCCGGCGGCGGCTCCGTTCGACGGCCAGAAGGCGTTCCAGTGCACGGACAAGCCGGGCCGGCTGGCGCTGCGCCAGGCGGACCCGGTGATGTACCGCATCGGCTGCACGATGACCGGCGGTTCCTCCGGTGGCGGCTGGGTCGCGGCGGGTGGCGACGGCAAGCCGGCGCTGGTGTCGAACACGTCGATCGGCCCTGCGAGGGCGGGTTGGCTGGCGGGACCGAGGCTGGGTCCGGAGGCCAAGGGCATCTACGACGCGGTGAGCGCCAAGTTCAAGTAGGCGAGCAGAAGCAGCCAAGCGGGCCCGTAGGCCCGTAGGCCTGTAGCCCTTAGGCAGGGGCGTACGCACGTGACGGAGGGCCCCCCGCTCGAAGCGGGGGGCCCTCCGTCATGTTGACGCCGTCGCGGCGCCGTTACTGCTTGGCGGGCACGTACGGTGCCAGGTCCGCGGCGAGTTCCTGGTGGACCCGTGCCTTGAGCAGGGTGCCCTCCGGGGTGTGCTCCTCGGAGATCACCTCGCCCTCGGCGTGCGCCCGGGCGACCAGCCCGCCGCGGGTGTAGGGCACCAGGGCCTCCACCTCGACCTCGGGCCGGGGCAGCTCGGTGTCGATGAGCGCGAGGAGTTCCTCGATGCCCTGGCCGGTGCGGGCCGAGACGGCGATGGAGTGCCGCTCGATGCGCAGCAGGCGCTGCAGGACGAGCGGGTCGGCGGCGTCCGCCTTGTTGATCACCACGATCTCGGGCACGTTGACCGCGCCGACCTCGCGGATGACCTCGCGCACCGCCGCCAGCTGCTCCTCCGGTGCCGGGTGCGAGCCGTCCACGATGTGCAGGATGAGGTCTGAGTCGCCGACCTCCTCCATCGTGGAGCGGAACGCCTCGACGAGGTGGTGGGGCAGGTGCCGGACGAAGCCCACGGTGTCGGCCAGGGTGTAGATGCGGCCGGAGGGGGTTTCGGCGCGGCGCACGGTCGGGTCGAGGGTGGCGAACAGTGCGTTCTCCACCAGGACGCCCGCGCCCGTGAGGCGGTTGAGCAGGGAGGACTTGCCGGCGTTGGTGTAGCCGGCGATGGCGACCGAGGGGATCTTGTTGCGGCGCCGTTCCTGCCGCTTGATGTCGCGGCCGGTCTTCATCTCGGCGATCTCCCGGCGCATCTTCGCCATCTTCTCGCGGATGCGGCGCCGGTCGGTCTCGATCTTGGTCTCACCGGGGCCTCGGGTGGCCATGCCGCCACCGCCGCCGCCACCCATCTGCCGGGACAGCGACTGACCCCAGCCGCGCAGTCGCGGCAGCATGTACTGCATCTGCGCGAGTGCGACCTGTGCCTTGCCCTCTCGGGACTTGGCGTGCTGGGCGAAGATGTCGAGGATGAGGGCGGTCCGGTCGACGACCTTGACCTTGACCACGTCCTCGAGCGCGATGAGCTGGCCGGGGCTGAGCTCGCCGTCGCAGACGACGGTGTCGGCCCCGCTCTCGAGCACGATGTCGCGCAGTTCGCGGGCCTTGCCGGAACCGATGAAGGTGGCCGGGTCGGGCTTGTCGCGGCGCTGCATCACACCGTCGAGCACGAGGGCGCCGGCCGTCTCGGCGAGGGCCGCGAGCTCCGCGAGGGAGTTCTCGGCGTCGTCGACGGTGCCGGAGGTCCAGACACCGACGAGAACGACGCGCTCCAGGCGGAGCTGTCGGTACTCGACCTCGGTGACGTCCTCGAGTTCGGTCGAGAGACCGGCGACGCGGCGCAGGGCCGCGCGCTCGGAGCGGTCGAGCTGGGCACCGTCCCGCTCTCCGTCGATCTCGTGGCTCCAGGCGACGTCCTCTTCCATCAGGGCATCGGCCCGAAGGCTCTCGGTGAAGCTCTGCGAGTCCCGCACGTTCTGCGCGTCCCGCGGGTCCTGGGAAGGGGAAGAAGAGGAGGTCATTGGATCCTTACGTCGTTTCGATGGTGTCGCGCCGGCCGGGGCCGAAGCTCCGGCCGGTCCAGCCAGGGCCAAAGGTACCGCCGTGCGTGACATAACACTGTCATGTCCAACGCGTGGTCCCGTCCGGTGATTCCCCGGTGCGCCGCGGTGACCTCGTCGGCCCCGGCGGCTTCGTCGATGGTGTCATGCCCGTTCCTCGCGCGTCATACCGTTTTCCCGCGCTACGGCTTCCCCGCGGCCGGGGAGGAGGCGGGGCCGCCCCATTCCGGGTGCCCGGGCATCGCCGGGGTGGTCTCCCCGTACAGCCACGGCTGGAGGAAGGCCGCGAGGTCGCGCCCGGCCTCCTGGGAGGCGAGGCGTACGAAGTCCTCGGTGCCCGCGATCCCGTCCTTGTGCTCGGCCACCCAGCGCCGTTCGACCCGGTCGAAGGCCGCGGCGCCGATCTCCTGGCGCAGGGCGTAGAGGATCAGCGCGGACCCGTCGTAGACCACGGGCCGGAAGAGGCCGATCTTCTCCCCGGGGGCGGCCGCCTTCGGGGCGGCCGGGGGGCCGCCCTGGGCCCGCCACTGGTCCGAGCGCTGGTAGGCCTCGCGCATCCGCCGCTCCAGGGGGTACTTGCCGAGCCCGTCGGCGTAGAGGGCCTCGTACCAGGTGGCGTGCCCCTCGTTGAGCCACAGGTCGGACCAGGTCCGCGGGGTCACGCTGTCGCCGAACCACTGGTGGGCGAGCTCGTGGACCATGACGGACTCCACGTACCACTCGGGGTAGCCGGCCGCCTCCCCGGCGAACAGGCCGTGCTCGAAGAGGGAGAGGGTCTGGGTCTCCAGCTCGAAACCGGTCTTCGCGCGGGCGATCAGCACCCCGTAGTTCTCGAAGGGGTAGCGCCCGACGCGCTCCTCCATCCACGCGACGTGCCCGGCGGTCTTCGCCAGCCAGGGCTCCAGCCGCTCCCGGTCGGCGGCGGGCACCACGTCGCGCAGCGGCAGTCCGTGCGGGCCTGTGCGGTGGAGGACGGCGGAGCGGCCGACGGAGACCTGGGCCAGCTCGGTGGCCATCGGGTGCAGGGTCTTGTACGTCCACACGGTCGCGCCGCCGGCGCGGGCGGCCGGGAGGGCGCCGGGCAGCCCGTTGGCGACGGCCGTGTAGCCCTCGGGGGCGGTGATCCGGAAGGTGAAGTACGCCTTGTCGGCGGGGTGGTCGTTGCACGGGAAGACCCGGTGGGCGGCGTCGGCCTGGTTGGCCATGGCCAGGCCGTCCTCGGTGGTGACCCATCCCCCGTCGGCGGCCCTGCCGCGCGGGTCGCTGGTGTGCCGGACGGTGATGTGCAGCGGGGTGCTCGCCGGCACCGGGTACGCGGGGGTCAGTACGAGGTCCTCCCCGGCGGCCTCGAAGCGTGCGGGCTGCCCGTTGACCTCGGCGGAGGCGACCGTTCCGTGGGTGAAGTCGAGGTTGATCCGCTCCAGCGGCTCCAGGCTGCGGGCTTCGATGGAGGTGACCGCGTCGAGGGGGCTGCGGTTGTCCTTGTACGTGAGGGAGAGGTCGTATGCGAGGACGTCGTAGCCGGGGTTGCCGAGCTCGGGGAAGAGCCGGTCGCCGATGCCCAGCGGCTTCGGCGGGGGCAGCACGGCGGCGACGAGGGTGAGGGAGGCCGCGGCGAGCAGGGAGGCGCGCAGGCGCGGGGAGGTGAGCTGCATCCACCACCGCTTACCAGCGCGTATCGCGGACCCGCGAGCGGCGCGCGACGACTCCACCCGAACGAGGCGCCCGGGCCGCGCAGCGGACCGTGTACGCCCCCGGCGCGCGCCTCCGCACGCCCCCCGCCCCTACGCCCGGCTGACGTCGTACACGCCGGGCACGTCCCGCATCGCCCGCATCAGGGCGGGCAGTACCGCCGCGTCGGGCAGTTGCAGCGTGTAGCTGTGGTGGACCCGCTGTTCCACGGGCGGCTCCACGGTGGCGGAGACCACCTCGACCCCCAGCCGGGCGATGGCCTCGGTCAGGTCGGCCAGCAGATGGGGGCGGCCGAACGATTCGGCGAGCAGCGTGACCCGGCAGTCCGCGGTGGCCCGCCAGTGCACGGCGACCGAGGTGCGGCCCACGGAGCGCATCTGGGCCACGGCCGGGCAGTGGATGCGGTGGACGGTGACGGCGCCGCCCCGTACGACGAACCCGGCGACCGCGTCCGGCGGTACGGGGGTGCAGCATCCGGCGAGGCGCACGTGCGCGTCGGGCAGGTCGGCGACGGCGTTGCCCCCGCCGCCCCGGGCCCCGACGACCGACAGCGGCGCCCGGGGCGCGGCGGCGGCGGGCCCGGCGCCGTCGGGGTGGGCTTGGAGCCAGCTGCCGATGGCGATCCGGGCGGCCGGGGTCCTGGCGTGTTCCAGCCAGTCGGCGGCGGGCCCGGAGGAGGCGTCCTGCGCGAGGAGCAGCTGGACGGTGTCCCCGTCGGAGAGCGGGGAGGAGAGGGAGGTGAGGCGCCCGTTGACGCGGGCGCCGATACAGCCGTGGGCCGCCTCGCCGTGCTGCGCGTAGGCGGCGTCGATACAGCTGGCCCCGGCCGGCAGGCCGAGCGTCCCTCCGTCGGCGCGGAACACGGTGATCTCCCGGTCCTGGGCCAGCTCGGCGCGGAGCACGGTCCAGAAGGTGTCGGGGTCGGGTGCGGACTGCTGCCAGTCGAGGAGGCGGGAGAGCCAGCCGGGGCGGGTGGGGTCGACCCGTTCCTCGTCGCAGTCGGCGGTCTCGCCGGTGGCGTACGGGTTGCCGAGGGCGACGACTCCGGCCTCGGCGACGCGGTGCATCTGGCGGGTGCGGACGATGACCTCGGCGACGTATCCCTCGGGGACGGCGACGGCGGTGTGCAGCGACTGGTAGAGGTTGAACTTCGGGACGGCGATGAAGTCCTTGAACTCCGAGACGACCGGGGTGAAGCAGGTGTGGAGTTCGCCGAGCACCCCGTAGCAGTCGGCGTTCTCGGCGACGAGGACGAGGATGCGGCCGAAGTCGGGGCCGCGCAGTTCGCCGCGCTGCCGGGAGATGCGGTGGACGGAGACGAAGTGCCGTGGCCGTACCTGTACCTCGGCGGCGATGCCGGCGTCGCGCAGGACGGCGCGTACGGATTCGGCGATGGCGCCGAGGGGGTCGTTCTCCCCGGCGTGGGCGGCGATGAGGGCGCGGGTGTACTCGTACTCCTCGGGGTGCAGGATCGCGAAGACCAGGTCTTCCAGCTCGGTCTTGAGGGCCTGGACGCCGAGGCGTTCGGCGAGGGGGATCAGGACGTCGCGGGTGACCTTGGCGATGCGGGCCTGCTTCTCGGGGCGCATCACGCCGAGGGTGCGCATGTTGTGGAGCCGGTCGGCGAGTTTGATGGACATGACGCGGACGTCGTTGCCGGTGGCGACGAGCATCTTGCGGAAGGTCTCCGGTTCGGCGGCCGCCCCGTAGTCGATCTTCTCGACCTTGGTGACCCCGTCGACGATGAAGCAGACCTCGTCGCCGAACTCCTCGCGGACCTGTTCGAGCGTCACATCGGTGTCCTCGACGGTGTCGTGGAGGAGAGAGGCCGTCAGGGTCGTTGTCTCGGCGCCGAGTTCGGCGAGGATGAGGGTGACGGCGAGCGGATGTGTGATGTACGGCTCACCGCTCTTGCGCATCTGGCCGCGGTGGGAGTGCTCCGCGAGCAGATATGCCTTCCGCAGAATGGACAGATCGGCGTCCGGATGGTGGGCGCGGTGGGCTTCCGCCACGTGCCCGATGGCGTCCGGGAGTCGGTCGCGGGATGTGGGGCCGAGCAGGGCCGCCCGCCCGAGGCGGCGCAGATCCAGCCGGCTACGGCCTCGTCTGCGCAGCTCAGGGCGCATATCGGCGTGTGCTTCGGGGTTCGTGGCCTCTGCACTCATGGGCACCTCCGGCGGCTTCGACCGGCGGTGGCGGGCATGGGGTGAGCCCTCAGGGCCGGTGCCTGATATTACCGACCCCACCACGTGGCGCAGTCCACCTCTCGCTCAGCGTGAAACGGATCACCCAGGAGAGGGAACCTTCAGGCGAAGGCCGTTTCGGTGAGCCAGGCCGCCTCGAACTCGCCGGAGGCCACGATGACGGCCGGTCCGGTCATGTCGACGCGGCCGTCGGGGTGTTCGGTGATGACGAGGGTGCCGCCGGGCAGGTCGACGGTGTACGAGACCGGCTCGCCGGTGACGGCGGGGTCGGCTCCGTCCCGCCGGATGGCGGCGACGGCCACGGCGCAGGCGCCGGTGCCGCAGGAGCGGGTCTCGCCGGAGCCGCGCTCGTGGACGCGCATCGCCACGTGCCGGGGGCCGCGGTCGACGACGAACTCCACGTTGACCCCGGTGGGGTAGGCGGAGGCGGGGCTGAAGGGCGGCGGGCTGTACAGATTGCCGGCCTGGTCGAGGCTGTCGACGAAGGCCACCGCGTGCGGGTTGCCCATGTTCACGTTCCGGGCGGGCCAGGTGTGGTCGCCGACGGAGACGGTGACCTCGCCCTCGGGGAGCAGGGCGCGGCCCATGGAGACGGTGACGTCCCCGGTCTTGTCGAGGTGGACCCGCTTGACCCCGCCCCGGGTGGCGACGGCGAGGTCGCCGGGCTCGACGTGGCCGGCGTGGTGGAGGTAGCGGGCGAAGACGCGCACGCCGTTGCCGCACATCTCGGCGATGGAGCCGTCGCTGTTGCGGTAGTCCATGAACCATTCGGCCTCGTCGGCCAGGTGCGAGGCTTCGGGGTGGGCGGCGGAGCGCACCACGTGGAGCACACCGTCGGCCCCGATGCCGGCCCGCCGGTCGCACAGGGCGGCGACGGCGGTCGCGGGCAGGTCGATGGCGTTGTCCGGGTCCGGGACGATCACGAAGTCGTTCTCGGTCCCGTGGCCCTTGAGGAAGGAGAGGGTGGTGTGCGTCACCCGCCCATCGTACCGAGCGGGCGCCGGCCGGGGCCGGGGGGATCGGCGTGCCGTCGGCGCCGGTCAGCGCAGCCGGGCCACCCGGTACACGGCCAGTGCTACGAGGACCAGCGCGACCAGCGCGTACAGCGCGGCCATCCGCCAGTCGGGGCGGCGGCCGCTGCCGCGCGGCGGGAGTCCGGGCCAGGTGTAGCCGACGCGGCGGGCGGCCATCATGCCCCAGCCGCCGGCGCAGGAGCTGATGAGGAAGCCGAGCATGGCGACGACGGCGCCGCCGTCGCCGAACTCGAAGGCGAGGGGGAAGGCGAACATCAGGGATCCGGCGGCGGCCAGCATCACGATGGGGGCGATCTGCCAGATGCGCAGGCGGCGCTGCGGGCGCAGCTCGACCTCGAACTCGGGGCCGGCGGCCTCCGTGCCGGGCTCCGGCACGTCGGGGCCGTCGGGGGTCAGGCGCGCCGGTTCGGCGGGCAGCCCGAGCCCGTCGGGGCCGTCCGGCTCGGCGGGGCCTTCGGGGCCGCCGGAGCCGGCCGGGGTGCCCGGCATGCCCGGCGTGCCGGGGCGGGCGGACGTGCCAGGCTCACCGGGTCCGCCGGGCCCGCTGTGAAGCATCGGGTCCGCTTCCCGCCTGGTGTCGTCCCGCCCGGTGTCTCGAGGGCCGGCCTCCATAGCCACGCGCCCTCCCCACTCGGACTTCGTACGCCACTGTTCAGAAGTTTGATGATGGCACGGACCCGGGCCCTGGACGGGCGCACGGAGCTTCCCGATGCCATCACGTGATCAGGCTGTAACCGCTCGTTCGACCAACGACTGCGCGAGTCCGGGGAGTTCCCCCCGGTCGGCGGCGGCTCCGCTGAGCCAGTGCACGCGGGGGTCGCGGCGGAACCAGGAGTCCTGGCGGCGGGCGAAGCGCTTGGTGGCGCGCACGGTCTCGGCCCTGGCCTCGTCCTCGGTGCACTCCCCCGCGAGGGCGGCCAGTACCTGCTGGTAGCCCAGGGCGCGGGAGGCAGTGATCCCCTCGCGCAGGCCCTGCGCCTCGAGGGTGCGGACCTCGTCGACCAGCCCGGCCTCCCACATGCGGTCCACCCGCAGCGCGATCCGCTCGTCGAGCTCGGGCCGGGCCACGTCGACGCCGATCTGGACGGTGTCGTAGACGGACTCGTGGCCGGGCAGGTTGGCGGTGAAGGGCTTGCCGGTGATCTCGATGACCTCCAGGGCCCGCACGATGCGGCGGCCGTTGCTGGGCAGGATCGCGGCGGCGGCGGCCGGGTCGGCGGCGGCGAGGCGGGCGTGCAGGGCGCCGGGGCCGCGCAGGGTGGCCTCCGCCTCCAGCCGGGCCCGCACCTCGGGGTCGGTGCCGGGGAACTCCATGGCGTCGAGCGCGCCGCGGACGTAGAGGCCGGATCCGCCGACGAGGACCGGGGTGCGGCCCTGCGCGAGCAGCTTGTCGATCTCGGCGCGGGCCAGGCGCTGGTACTCGGCGACGCTCGCGGTCTCGGTGACGTCCCAGATGTCGAGGAGGTGGTGCGGGACGCCGCCGCGTTCCTCGGTCGTCAGCTTGGCGGTGCCGATGTCCATCCCCCGGTAGAGCTGCATGGAGTCGGCGTTGACGACCTCGCCGTCGAAGTGTTGGGCCAGGGCTACGCCCAGGTCGGACTTTCCGGCCGCGGTGGGACCGACGACGGCGATGACCCGCGGGGCGGGGGCTGCATTCCTCACCGACACAGTCTCGCAAACCCCACGGCATGTACCCGATCGGGTGAGGTGACGGGGTGCGGCCGGGGTCGTTGCCCTGAAGAGGTTCCGGCCCGGCGTGCGCCTCGCGCGCATCTGGTGGAGGCCGGTCCGGCCAAGGCGGAACTTCACCCGCACGAGTAACGTTATGGGAGTAGACATGGGCGTTTTTGACCGGATTTTTCGCCGCAAGGACGAGGTAGCGACCGAAGAGGCCGCCGCCGAGGCCAATGCGGCGGAGGCGCTGGAGGCGGAGACCGAGTCGGCCTCGGAGGCCGATGAGGCCGAGGAGGCCACGGCTGCGGCGGCCGGGACTCCCGCGGCGGAGGCCGTGGAAATCCCGAAGCAGCAGTCGGCGGAGGTGGCCGCGGACAGCGAGGCCGGCGAGGGCGCCCGTACGTAGTCACGCCACTGGAAGGTGACCCATGGGGTTCCTGGACAATCTGAAGGCCAAGCTCGCTCCGGCGAAGGAGAAGGTCGGCGACCTCGCGCAGCAGCACGAGGGCAAGATCGGCGAGGGCCTGGACAAGGTCGCCAAGGTCGTGGACTCCAAGACCCATGGCAAGTACAGCGATCGGATCACGACCGGCGCGGACAAGGCGAAGGACGCCCTGGGCAAGATCGCGCACAAGGACACTCCCGGCGGGCCGACACCGCCGGCCGGCTCCTGACGCGGTACCGCAAGGGGCGCGGGATCGGCTGATCCCGCGCCCCTTCGTCGTACGCGCCTACGCGCGCCCGGCCCTCAGGACCAGGCGGCCACGAAGTAGCCGACCCCGTACGGGGCGTCCTCGTACAGCAGCCGGCCGTCCAGGCCCGCACCCTCGGCCGCCCCGGCGAGCACCTGCCAGGGGGCCCGCCCGGCGGCCAGCAGCTCGGCGGCGAGTACGGGGTCCAGTGCGGCCAGCGCCCCGGTGTCGGCGGCGCCCAGGGCCCGCCCGGCGGCGGCGTCGAAGGCGGCGGCCCGCTCGTCCAAGTAGCCGGGGGCCTTCAGGGTCCGGCAGGCGCTGCCGTCCCCCATGACGAGCAGCGCGACGCGTTCGTCCCGCGCGGCGATCTCCCGGCCGGCCAGCAGGCACCGCCCGGGCTCCAGCGGCTCGCCTACGGCGAACCCCTCGACGGGGGCGGCGCCCCACCGTGCGCGGCGCAGCAGCCAGGCGCCGACGGCCAGGGAGGCGGGCAGCACGCGCGGCCCCTCCTCGCCGTCCCCGAGCTGGACCTCGGTGTCGACCCCGAAGCCGTGGAAGCTGCCCCGGGAGCCCGGGGGGTAGGCCCCGTGGTGGTCGGTGTCGGCGGGGCCGACCACGACCAGCAGGTCGGGCCGGGAGGCGGCGAGCACGGCGAGCGCGTCGGAGCAGGCGGTGCGGGCGTCGTCCAGTTCGGCGGCGGCGCCCGCGGCGACCTCCGGCACGAGGAGCGGCGGGGCGGGGCAGACGGCGGCGGCTACGAGCATGATCCGCAGCCTAGTGCTGTGACCGGAAAAGTTCACCGGGGCACGGCGCTCCCCCAGCTACCGCTGGGAGGTGCCCCCAGGCACGGCACCTCGCTGCGTTGTCGGACCGCGCAAGTACGTCCAGTACGAGCCGCGGCCCTCCGCCTTGCGATGCACCGCACCGGACACCGCGACCCTGCAAACCTTTCCGGCCACAGCACTAGCCGCCCCCGGCGGCCCGCGGTCAGTCGATCGCGCAGCCGGAGGCGGCCACCGGCAGCGGGGCCGGGACGCCGAGGGTCGGGATGCCGAGCATGACGCCCGCCGGCTGGGCCGGGGCGGCGTTGCGCTTCTCCCAGGCGTCGCCGGCACGGGTGCGGCGTACGGCCTGCGTGGGGCCCTCGGCCAGCAGGTGGTGCGGAGCCGCGTAGGTGATCTCCACGGTCACCACGTCACCCGGGCGGACCTCCTCGTCGGGCTTGGTGAAGTGCACCAGGCGGTTGTCGGGGGCGCGGCCGGACAGGCGGGCGGTGGCGCCGTCCTTGCGGCCCTCGCCCTCGGCGACCATGACCTCCAGGGTGCGGCCGACCTGCTTCTTGTTCTCCTCCCAGGAGATCTCCTCCTGGAGGGCGACCAGGCGCATGTAGCGGTCCTGGACGACCTCCTTGGGGATCTGCCCCTCCATGTCGGCGGCCGGGGTGCCGGGGCGCTTGGAGTACTGGAAGGTGAAGGCGTTCGCGAAGCGGGCCTCGCGGACCGCGTGCATCGTCTGCTGGAAGTCCTCCTCCGTCTCACCGGGGAAGCCCACGATGATGTCGGTGGAGATCGCGGCGTGCGGGATCGCGGCGCGGACCTTCTCGATGATGCCGAGGAAACGCTCCTGCCGGTACGAGCGGCGCATCGCCTTGAGGATCGGGTCCGATCCGGACTGCATGGGCATGTGCAGCTGCGGCATCACGTTCGGGGTCTCGGCCATCGCCGCGATCACGTCGTCGGTGAAGTCGCGCGGGTGCGGGGAGGTGAAGCGGACCCGCTCCAGGCCCTCGATCTGCCCGCAGGCGCGCAGCAGCTTGCTGAACGCCTCGCGGTCGCCGAGGTCCGATCCGTACGCGTTCACGTTCTGGCCGAGCAGGGTGATCTCGGAGACGCCCTCGGCGACCAGGGCCTCCACCTCGGCGAGGATGTCGCCCGGACGGCGGTCCTCCTCCTTGCCGCGCAGTGCCGGGACGATGCAGAAGGTGCAGGTGTTGTTGCAGCCGACGGAGATCGAGACCCAGGCGGCGTACGCGGACTCGCGGCGGGTCGGGAGCGTGGAGGGGAAGGCCTCCAGGGACTCGGCGATCTCGATCTGGGCCTCCTCCTGGACGCGGGCGCGCTCCAGCAGGACGGGCAGCTTGCCGATGTTGTGCGTACCGAAGACCACGTCGACCCAGGGGGCCTTCTTGACGATGGTGTCGCGGTCCTTCTGCGCGAGGCAGCCGCCGACGGCGATCTGCATGCCGGGGCGCTTCGTCTTCATCGGGGCGAGCCGGCCGAGGTTGCCGTACAGCTTGTTGTCGGCGTTCTCGCGGACGGCGCAGGTGTTGAAGACGACGACGTCGGCATCGCCGTCGGAGCCCTCGGGCGCGCGGACGTAGCCCGCGTCCTCCAGCAGACCGGAGAGTCGCTCGGAGTCGTGCACGTTCATCTGGCACCCGTAGGTGCGCACCTCGTAAGTTCCCTTAAGGTCCACTGCCGGGCTCCGGTCGCTGCTGCTGGTCATACGACAAGGGTAGGCGGTACCGGGGAGCCCTCCGGTCCCCCGTGCGGCCTGCCCGCGGGGAGGCGGCGGCCGAAGAGGGCGAGGAACGGTCCTGGGCCTGGCCGTGGGCCGGTGTGCCGGTGCCGTGGGACCGGTCGAGGCCCGGCCGGCGGCGCGGGGGCCGGGGCGGAACCGCCGTGACAGGACGGCGGGGCGGGTGGGAGGATCCGGGCATGCCCCTCGTACCTCCCCGCATCACCCGGCGCCGCCTCCTTCTGGGCCTGCTCGCCGTGCTGGTCGTGCTCGGGGGGCTGCTGTGGTGGCCCAAGCCCTTCGGGGAGCCGGAGCTCACCGGCGAGCTGACCTTCAGCACGGGGGTGCGTACCGGCGTCTACCACCGCTACGGCCAGCTGCTGGAGGAGGCCCTGGCGCAGGACATGCCCGAGGTGAAGGTCCGGCTGGAAACCAGCGAGGGCTCCCAGCAGAACCTCCAGCGGGTGGCCGCCGGCGAGGCGGACTTCACGGTGGCGACGGCGGACGCGGTCGCCAAGTACCGGGCCGACGGGAAGCAGGGCGCCGACCGGCTGCGCGGCTGCGCGCGGCTCTACGACGACTACGTACAGCTGGTGGTGCCCGCCGGGTCGCCGGTGCAGTCGGCCCGTGACCTGCGGGGCAAGCGGGTAGCGGTCGGCCAGGACGGTTCCGGGGTCCGGCTGATCTCGGACCGGCTGCTGACGGCGGCCAAGCTGAACCCGCTGAAGGACATCACCCCCGTCGCGATCGGCATCGACACCATGCCGGCGGAGCTGGAGGCGGGGCGGATCGACGCCTTCTTCTGGTCGGGCGGGCTCCCGACGAACGCCGTGCGCGAGCTGTCGGAACGCTTCGAGATCCGGCTCGTGCAGCTGGGCGACCTGGTGGAGCAGCTCCAGGGCAGCGGCAGCCCGGCGCGGTACTACCGCGCGGCGGTGATGCCGCAGGACGCGTACGCGCGGGCCCGCAACACCTCGGCGGTGGCCACGCTCGCCGTGCCGAACCTGCTGGTGACCCGTGAGGACACGGGCGCGGAGCTGACGGAGCGGTTCACCCGGACGGTGATCCTGAGCCGGGACCGGATCGGGCACCAGGTGCACGCCGCGCAGCTGGTGGACCTGCGGACGGCGATCTACACGGATCCGCTGGACCTGCACGAGGGGGCCGGGCGGTACTACCGCTCGGTCAAGCCGTAGCGGGGCCGGCCCCGGCGGGCAGCAGCATCATCGCGGCGGCGGCCGCGCCGATCAGCCCGGCATGGGTGCCGAGGGTGGCCGGGACGACCTGGAGGTCCTCGACGAAGGACAGGGTGGCGTACGAGGCCAGGTGCCGCCGGATCGGCTCGAAGAGGGTGTCTCCGCTGGCGGCGACCCCGCCCCCGATGACGGCGATGTCGGTCTCGACGAGGGTGGCGGTGGCCGCGATGGCCGCGGCCAGGGCGCGCCCGGCACGGTCGAAGGCGGCCAGCGCCACCGGGTCGCCGGCTTCGGCGGAGGCGGCGACGCCCGCCGCCGTGGGGTCGGGGCCGGTCCAGCCCTGGGCGAGGGCCCAGCGGGCGATGGCGGTGCCGGAGGCGAGGGATTCGACGCAGCCGTGGCCTCCGCAGGCGCAGCGCTCACCGTCGAACGCGACGCTGATGTGGCCGATGTGACCGGCGTTGCCGGTGGGGCCGGCGTGGAGCTGGTTGTTCAGGATCAGACCACCGCCCACCCCGGTGGAGACCACCATGCACAGGGCGTTCGCGTGCCCCCGGGCGGCGCCCAGCCAGTGCTCGGCGGCCGTCATGGCCACGCCGTCGCCGGCCAGGACGGTCGGGATCCGGGCCCCGCGGGCGCTCAGCTCGGCGGCGACCCGCTCCTGGACGGGGAAACCGCGCCAGGCGCCGATGTTGACCGGGCTCACGGTGCCCCGCGAGGTGTCCACCGGGCCGGCGCTGCCGATGCCGCAGCGGACGGCCTGCGCCCACAGGGGGGCCTGCGACAGCTCCGCGACGACCTCGCCGACCGCCGCCATGACCCCCTCGGCGTCCGTCCCGCGCGGGGTCGGGCGCCGGGTGACCGCCGTCATCTCGCCGTCAGGGTGGACCAGCGCCCCGGCGATCTTCGTGCCGCCGATGTCGATCGCCACGGTCGGACCGGTCACGGTGGCCGCAGCGGCGGTGCGCGGCGTGGGGAAGGCTGAGGTGGGGGTGGTCACGGTGGCGCTCCTGCGAAGGGGACGGATTTCAGTATGCGGCCGGCGGCGGGGCCGTACTCTCGCGGGGTTCCAGCCGCGGCAGCTCGCTCTCCCGGGCCCGGGGCGGGCCGCCGGCGAGGAGGGCGAGGAGTTCCTCGGCCGCGAGCCGGCCGAATCCGGCGGTGTCGCGGACGAGGGCGGTCAGCCGGGGGTGGGTGACCCGGCACAGGGCCGAGTCGTCCCAGGCCACGATCGAGAGCCGGTCCGGCACCGGAATGCCCAGCCCGGCGGCGACCGCGCTGCCGGCCACCGCCATCACGTCGTTGTCGTAGACGAGGGCGGTGGGCGGCCGTGGCTCGGCGAGGACCCGGCGGGTGGCGGCGGCGCCCTCGGTGTCGGAGTAGTCGGTGGGCACCGAGCGCACCTGGCCGTCGGGGAGCCCGAGCCGGCGGGCCTCGGCGCGCAGCGAGGCGATGCGGCGGGCGGTGTGGGCGAGGCCGGGCAGGCCGGCGATGTGCACGATCCGGCGGTGGCCGAGCCCGTGGAGGTGCGCCAGCACCTCGGCCATGGCCCGGGCGTCATCGGCCCACACCGAGGACAGGGGCGGCGCCGCCGAAACCACCGGGGCCTGCGGGGACACCAGGGCCTGCGAAGGCCCCAGCGCCTGCGCGGGGTCTGGCGCCTGCGGGGGCACCAAGGCCCGCGAGGACTCCGGGGCCTGCGCGGGCACCGACTGCCGGGCGGGCACCACCGGCTCGCCCGATCCGCCGACGAACACGGCCGGGAGGCCGAGCCGGGCGAGGAGTTCCGGGCGGGGGTCACTCGTACGGGGGTCGACGACGAGGACGCCGTCCACGCGCCGTTCCGCCCACCAGCGGCGGTGGACGGCGCATTCGGCGTCGATGTCCTCCACCACCTGGAAGAGCAGGGCGGTCCGGCCGGCCGAGAGCACCTCCTGGATGCCGGAGACGAGCCGGAGGAAGAAGGATTCGACGCCGAGGGTGTGCGCGGGCCGGGCCAGGACCAGCCCGACGGCGCCGGAGCGTTCGCCGGACAGGGCGCGGGCGGCGCTGTTGGGCTGCCAGCCCAGTTCCTCGGCGACCCGGCGGACCCGGGCGCGGGTGTCCTCGGAGACGCCCGGCCGGCCGTTGAGGGCGAAGGAGACGGCGCTCTCCGACACCCCGGCCCGGCGGGCGATGTCCTTGATGGTGGGTCTGCGGGCCATGTCTGCCTCATCCCTCGGTGACGTGGACTGCGCTGGGGCGGACCGTACGCGATCCGGCCCCGGCGGCCTCCCACCGCCCACGACCCTTCTGCCCACATCCCTTCCGCCCACCGCACCGAAGCGCATGAGTGCCACCCGTCGACATCCGGACGTCCGGCGATCGAGGCCTGTTGACTGCGTCCCGGACGGCCCGGCAGGTTATGGGCGTCCGGCGCATTCCCCCCTGAACTCCGGGACCCTCCATGCTCCGCGCCCCCCGCACCCTGCGTTTCGGCGTGAACTACACCCCGGCCCGGGGCTGGTTCCACCACTGGCTGGACTTCGACCTCGCCGAGGCCGGGGCCGACCTCGACTCGATCGCCGCGCTCGGACTGGACCACGTCCGGGTGTTCCCGCTGTGGCCGCTCTTCCAGCCCAACCGCACCCTGATCCGGCCGCGGGCCGTCGAGCAGCTCGTCGCGCTCGCCGACGCGGCCGCCGAACGCGGACTCGACGTCGCGGTGGACGGCCTGCAAGGGCACCTGTCCAGCTTCGACTTCCTGCCCGCCTGGACCCGGACCTGGCACCGGAGGAACCTCTTCACCGACCCGGACGTGGTGGCCGGGCAGGAGGAGTACCTGCGCACCCTGGCCGGCGCCCTCGCCGACCGGCCGAACTTCCTGGGCATGACGGTGGGCAACGAGATCAACCAGTTCTCCGGCCCCCCGCACCCCGACCCCGACCGGATCACCCGGGAGCAGGCGGACCGCTGGCTGGAGCGGATACTCGCCGCCTGCGAGCGGGGCGCGCCGGGGCGCTTCCACCTGCACGCCGAGTACGACGCCGCCTGGTACCAGGACGGGCACCCGTTCACCCCGGCCCAGGCGGCCCGGCTGGGCGCGGCCACCGCCGTGCACTCGTGGGTGTTCAACGGCACCGCGCAGCGCCACGGCCGCACCGGGACGGCGACCGAGCACCACGCCGCCTACCTGATCGAGCTGTCCAAGGCGTGGGCGCCGGACCCCTGGCGCCCGGTGTGGCTCCAGGAGGTGGGGGCGCCGGCGCCGCTGATCCCGCCCGAGCACGCGGCGGAGTTCACCGAGGCCACCTTGGCGGGGGCGCTGGACTGCCCGGGCCTGTGGGGGGTGACCTGGTGGTGTTCGCACGACGTGTCCCGGGAGCTGGCGGACTTCCCGGAGCTGGAGTACGGCCTCGGCCTGCTCACCAACGACCGCCGGACCAAGCCGGCCGGCGCCGCCGTCGCCCGGATCGCCGGGGCCTGGCGGGGCCGCGAGCACCGTCCGGCCGTACGGTCCACCGCGCTCGCCGTGGACGTGGGCGGAGCGGAGGAGGCCCCGGGGCGGTCGGTGTGCGCGCCGGGCGGCGCCTTCTTCGAAGCCTGGGCCGCGCTGACGGCGCAGGGGGTGCGGCCGGCGGTGGTGCTGGCGGAGCACGCCGAGGACGCGGCGCGGCTGTCGGCACGCGGCATCACGAAGGTGCTCCGCGTCCCGGACGTCCGGTGACCCCGCGTACCCGGCCGGGGTCGGGGACGGGGTGGGGTGTCGTCCGGGACTAAAACGAGATGAATTCGGTGCAAACCACCGCCCGTCAATCCCCCGTCAATCCAACACCACCCTCAGGCGCCGAACATCGAAGCCCGTCCCGGACGACACCCCACCCCGTCCCCGACCCCGGCCCACCCGCCCGCACCCCACACGCCCCGAGGAGCCCCGATGCCCGAGTCCGGCCACGGCGCCGACCCGCGTACCTCCGCCACCCCCCGGCCGCCGGCCCGTCGCGCGGTGCTGGCCGCCGGGGCCGTCGGGGCGGGGGGCGCCCTGCTGGGCGCCACCACCGCGCGGGCAGCCGCTCCCGGGCCCCCGCCCGGCCTGGCCCCGTACGCCTCCTACTGGTTCCCGGACTCCCTCCCCCCGGGCGCCCCGGGCCCGGGCGTCGTGTGGCGCTCCCTCGCCCGCTGGACCCCGGAGTCGGACCCGGACCTGGCCCACAACACGGCGACGGTACCGCTCGCCCCGCGGTTCACCCCGGTGCCGGCGCACCGCGGGGCCCGCACGGACCAGGCGCGGATCGCCGCGCTCGTCTCCTTCGGGCCGACCGCCCTGAACCCCTCCCAGGGTTCGGCGACCGCCGACGCCTACGCCCTGACGCACTGGGCGTACCTGGACGAGCTGGTCTTCTGGGGCGGCTCCGCCGGCGAGGGCCTCGTGCTCGCCCCGAACGCGCCCGTGGTCGACGCCGCCCACCGCAACGGCGTCCGGGTGCTGGGCAACGTCTTCCTGCCGCCCGTCCCCTACGGCGGTGACCTCCAGTGGACGCGGGACCTGGTGCGCAGGGAGGCCGACGGCCGGTTCCCGATAGCGGAGCAGCTGGTCCGGGTGGCGCTGGCGTACGGCTTCGACGGCTGGTTCGTCAACGCCGAGACGGACGGCGGGGACAGCGCCCTCGCCTCCCGGATGCGGGGGTTCCTGCGCGCGCTGCGGGCGGCCGGCGCACCGCACGGCCTGCGCATCACCTGGTACGACGCCATGAACAGCACGGGGAAGGTCGGCTGGCAGGGCGCCCTCAACGCGCTCAACCAGGAGTTCTTCGAGGACCGCTCGGGCAGGGTCGCGGACACGGTGTTCGTGGACTTCCGCTGGACGCCGCCGACGCTCGCCGACTCGGGCGCGCTCGCCGGCCGGCTCGGCCGCAGCCGCCACGAGCTGTGGGCGGCGGTGGACGTGGAGTCCAACGGCTGGAACTCCGCCGTCCGTTGGGACGCGATCGTGCCGCGTGAGCGCGACCACGTGGTCAGCCTCGGCTTCTACCGGCCGGAGTGGACCCGCAATCACCTCACGGACCGCTCCCCCGGCGCCTTCCACCGCGCCGACGACCGCTTCTGGACGGGCGAGTCCCTGGACCCGGCCCGGCCCGCGCCCGCGCCCGAATCCGGCTGGCGGGCCCCGGCCACCTTCGTCGCCGACCGCTCCACCGTCACCGGGCTCCCCTTCGGCTGCTCCTTCAACACCGGTCACGGGCTGCGCTGGTACGAGGAGGGGTCGGTCACCTCGGAGGAGCCCTGGAACCACCTCGCGCTCCAGGACCGGCTCCCGGGCCGGCGCTGGGTGGTGGACACCTCCGGGGCGCGGCCGTCGGTGACCCTGGACTTCGCGGACGCCTGGCGCGGGGGCTCGAGCCTGCTGGTGGCGGGCCCGGTGACCGCGCCCGTGGCGATCGGGCTGCACGCCACCCGGCTGCCGCTGACCGGCTCGGCCGTGGCGGAGCTGGTCCACGCGAGCGGGGCGGGCCCGGTGAGCGTCGAGCTCGGGGTCGCGGTCCGCGAGCCGTCCGCCCCCGGTGCTGCGGTGCCGTACACCTGGCTGGCGGCCGGGACGGCGGGCGCCGGCCGGGGCTGGCGGACCTCCCGCGTCCCCCTCGCGCACCTGGCCGGGAGAACCGCGTACGCCCTTGCCGTACGGATCACCGCGCGGGGGAAGGAGCCGGTGTCCTGGCGGCTCGGGGCCCTGACGATACGCGACACCGCCGCGCGGCGGCCGCCGGCCCCGCCCGCCCACCTCGGGGTGGGCGCCTGCGCCCGGCAGGGCGACCGGGCGGAGCTCCGCCTGCGCTGGGACCGGGCAGCCGGGCCGGTCCGGCACTACGAGCTCCACCGCCTCCTCCCGGACGGCACCCGCCGCTTCCTGGCCGGCACCTGCGCCGCCGCCCTCCACCTGCCCTCCGTCGTCCGCGCCGGCCGGGAGCGGGCGGCGGTCTTCGAGCTGCGGACGGTGGACGAGCCGTACGCCGTCTCCGCCCCGGCCCGCACCGAGCTTCCCTGGGTCTAGGGGGTGTCCGGCGGATCAGGCCCGGGCCCGGCCATGATCCGCCGGACACCCCCTAAACCGTGTGGGGGTCGGTGCGGGGTACGGCCACCGTGACCCGGAGGCCGTGCGGCGGGTTCGTCTCGTAGGAGAGGGATCCGCCGCCCGCGGCGAGCAGGGCGCGGGAGATGGACAGGCCGAGCCCGGAGCCCTTCACGTTCTGGTGGCGGCCGCTGCGCCAGAAGCGGTCGCCGACGCGCAGCAGTTCCTCCTCGGTCAGGCCGGGTCCCCGGTCGGCGACGACGACGAGCGCGCTGCGGCCCTTCGCGGAGACCGCGACCTCGACCTCCTCGCCGGCCGGGGTGAACTTCAGGGCGTTGTCGATGACGGCGTCGAGGGCGCTGGACAGGGCGATGGGGTCGGCCCAGCCGGTGACGGCGGAGCGGCCCGCCTCGGTGAGCCGTACGCCCTTCTCCTCGGCGTACGGGCGCCAGGCCGCCACCCGTTCGGCGGCGAGGGCCCCGATGTCGGTGAGGCTGATCTCGGCGGAGGCGTGCTCGGCCAGCGCCAGGTCCAGCAGGTCGTCCAGGACCTGGGCGAGGCGTTTGCCCTCGGTGCGCACGGAAGCGATCTCCTCGTTGCCCTCGGGGAGTTCGAGGGCGAGGAGCTCGATCCGCAGGAGCAGCGCGGCGAGCGGGTTGCGCAGCTGGTGGGAGGCGTCCGCGACGAACGCCCGCTGCTGCTCCAGTACCTCTTCGACGTTGTCGGCCATCTCGTTGAACGAGCGGGCCAGGCGTCTGAGTTCCGGCGGGCCGCTCGCGGCGGCGACGCGGGAGTTCATCCGTCCGGTGGCGATGCCGTGGGCGGCGGCGTCCAGGGTCCGTACGGGCTTGAGCACCCAGCCGGTGAGGCGCAGGGCGGCGCCGAAGGCGAGCAGCATGGCGGCGCCGAGCCCGGCGGCGATGATCAGCCAGCCCCGCAGGGTCCGGTCGCGCATCTGGTCGGTGGGTGATTCGGTGGCGACGACGGCGACCACGTCCCCGTCGAGGACGACCGGGGAGATGACGAGGAGCTTGCCGTGGGTCTGCCAGGGCCAGACCTGGCCGGGGTCGTGGCTGCGCCGGCCGGCGAGGGCCTCTTCGAAGGACCGTCGGGCTTCGCTGGATTCGGGGAGCTGCCACCAGCCGGGCGCCCGGACCATGGCGCTGTCGTCGCGGTAGAAGATGCCCACGCGGATGCCGTACAGCTCCTGGTAGCGGGCCAGTTCCAGCTGGAGGGTCTGGCGGCGTTCGTCGGCGCCGGTGGCTCCGGAGCCCTCGGCGTCGATGACGAACTGGGCGAGGGCGGCGAAGCGGGCGCTGTCGTCGATCCGGTCGACCACCACCCGCTGCTGCTGGGCGGCGGCGAGGCTGACGGCGAGCGGGAGGCCGAGCGCGAGCAGTACGCCCGCCATCAGGACGACCAGGAGCGGGAGCAGCCGGGTGCGCACGGCGGGGACCCGCTAGGGGGCGGCCGGGGTGACGAGCCGGTAGCCCACCCCGCGGACGGTCTCGATGAGCGCGGGCATGCCCAGCTTGGAGCGCAGCGAGGCGACGTGGACCTCGAGGGTGCGGCCGGTGCCCTCCCAGCTGGTGCGCCACACCTCGCTGATGATCTGTTCGCGGCGGAAGACGACTCCGGGCCGCTGTGCGAGCAGGGCCAGCAGGTCGAACTCCTTGCGGGTGAGCGGTACGTCGGCGCCGTTCACGGTGACGCGGCGGGTGGACAGCTCGATGCCGACGGGGCCGAGCCGGACCAGGCCGGGGGCGCCCGTCCCGGTGGCGGCGGCTTCCTCGGGGGCGCCGGTGCGCCGGGCGACGGCGTGGATGCGGGCGAGGAGTTCGCCGGTGTCGTAGGGCTTGACCACGTAGTCGTCGGCGCCCATGTTCAGGCCGTGGATGCGCGAGCGGACATCGCCCCGGGCGGTGACCATGATGACGGGCGTGGCGGTGCGCTTGCGGATCTTGCCGCAGACCTCGTAGCCGTCCTGGTCGGGCAGGCCCAGGTCGAGAAGGATCACCCCGTAGGGAGAGGACGAGGGCTTGGCCCCGGCCGGCAGCAGCGCCTGGAGCGCCTCCTCGCCGTTGCGGGCGTGGGTCACCTGGAAGCCGTGCCGGGCGAGGATCGCCGACAGGGCGGCGGCGACGTGGTCGTCGTCCTCGACGAGCAGCAGCCTCATGGCGTCCCCCTTCCCTCTTCTTCCGCTTCAGCTTCCGTACACATGGTCACCATGCATCCACGCCCATGGGAGAGTCCCACGTCAAGGGGGTTCCGGTCCGGCGAGTCTTCCGTTATGCACCCGGTACGAGTACATCGTGCCCGCTGCGGGACCACGCACGGAGCGTATCGATGCGAGGCCGTATCGTTATGCTCAATTCTCCCTCAGATGTGATGACGGTGTGCGCACCTCGTCACTACTGTCCTCCCAACCGACGGAGGACGGAGCAAGAAGCCGATGAGCGGAGTATCAGTGACCAAGGACGTGCAGGATGCGGCCGGTGCCGCGGACGACCTGGTCGTACTGAGCAACGTCAACAAGCACTTCGGCGCGCTGCACGTGCTTCAGGACATCGATCTGAGCATTGCCCGCGGTGAGGTCGTCGTGGTGATCGGTCCCTCGGGATCGGGCAAGTCGACGTTGTGCCGGACCATCAACCGCCTGGAGACGATCGACTCGGGCACCATCACCCTCGACGGCAAGGAACTGCCGTCGGAGGGCAAGGAGCTGGCCAGGCTGCGCGCCGACGTCGGCATGGTCTTCCAGTCCTTCAACCTCTTCGCGCACAAGACGGTGCTGCAGAACGTGATGCTGGGTCAGCTGAAGGTCCGCAAGACGGACCAGGCGACCGCCCTGGAGAAGGCGAAGGCCCTGCTGGACCGCGTGGGTGTCGGCTCGCAGGCCGACAAGTACCCGGCGCAGCTCTCCGGCGGCCAGCAGCAGCGTGTGGCGATCGCCCGCGCGCTGGCCATGGAGCCGAAGGTGATGCTGTTCGACGAGCCCACCTCGGCGCTGGACCCGGAGATGATCAACGAGGTGCTGGAGGTCATGCAGCAGCTCGCCGCCGAGGGCATGACGATGGTGGTCGTCACGCACGAGATGGGCTTCGCCCGCTCTGCGGCCAACCGGGTCGTCTTCATGGCGGACGGAAAGATCGTCGAACAGGCCGCCCCGGAGCAGTTCTTCAGCAACCCGAAGAGCGACCGCGCCAAGGACTTCCTGTCGAAGATCCTGCACCACTGACGCTCTCGTCTGGTAGTGATCCGATCGACGGCCCACGCCGTCGCACACGACGCGCCTGGCTCGTCGTGCAACAACGTCTCACCCGAGGGAAGTTCACCATGAAGGTTCTCAAGGCCGGCGCGGCCGTCGCCACGGCCGTCGTCCTCGCCCTGACGGCGACCGCCTGTGGCAGCGGCGACAAGGAAGGCGCCAGCGACGCGGGCGCCTCCGGCGGCACCAAGTCGGACAAGATCGTCATCGGCATCAAGTTCGACCAGCCGGGCCTGGGCCTGAAGACCCCCGACGGCAAGTTCGAGGGCTTCGACGTCGACGTCGCCACCTACGTGGCCAAGGAGCTCGGCTACCAGCCGGACCAGATCGAGTGGAAGCAGGCCGTCAGCGCCGAGCGCGAGAACCTGATCTCCAACGGAGACGTCAAGTTCATCGCCGCGACCTACTCGATCAACGACAAGCGCAAGGCGAAGGTCGACTTCGCCGGCCCGTACTTCCTGGCCCACCAGGACCTGCTGGTCCGCGCCGACGAGACCGGCATCACCAAGGTCGAGGACCTCAACAAGAAGAAGCTCTGCTCGGTCACCGGCTCCACCTCCGCGCAGAACATCAAGAAGGACCTCGCCAAGGACGCCGACCTGCAGGAGCTCCCGGGCTACTCCGAGTGCCTGACGGGCCTGGAGAACAAGTCCGTCGACGCGCTGACCACGGACAACTCGATCCTCGCCGGCTACGCCGCGCAGGAGAAGAACAAGGGCAAGTTCAAGCTCGTCGGCCTGAACATGAGCAGCGAGAACTACGGCATCGGTCTGAAGAAGGGCGACAAGGACCTTCAGACCAAGATCAACACCGCGCTCAAGAAGATGGTCGCGGACGGCTCCTGGGAGGCGGCCGTGAAGAAGAACCTCGGCCCGGCCGACTACAAGAACGAGCCTGCCCCGCAGATCACCGAAGGCAGCTGATTTCCCGGTGGGGTGCGCCGCCGCCCGCCCGTCCGTGGGCGGCGGCGCGCCCCACCGGCCATCCTGGGGAGAGCGCAGGGCAACGTGTTCGACTTTCTTGATTCCGGGCAGTACGACCTGCTCGGAGCCTTCTGGGTGACGGTTCAGCTCACCCTCTACTCGGCGGTGGGTTCCCTGATCTGGGGCACCGTCCTGGCCGGGATGCGGGTCAGCCCGGTCCCGCTGATGCGGGGCTTCGGCACCGCGTACGTCAATCTGGTCCGCAACACCCCGCTGACCCTGCTGATCATCGGCTGCTCGCTCGGGCTGAGCCAGACCCTCGGCATCACGCTGGGCGGTGGCACCTTCAAGGAGATCGGCTTCCGGCTCGCGGTCCTCGGACTGACCGCCTACACCGGCACCTTCGTCTGCGAGGCGCTGCGCTCGGGCATCAACACCGTGCCCGTCGGCCAGGCCGAAGCCGCCCGTGCGCTGGGGCTGAGCTTCTTCCAGGTGCTCACCGTGGTCGTGCTCCCCCAGGCCTTCCGGGCGGTCGTCGCGCCGCTCGCGAACGTACTGATCGCACTCACCAAGAACACCACGGTGGCGGCGACCATCGGCGTGGCCGAAGCGGCCCTGCTGATGAAGGAAATGGTCGAGAACGAGGCGGACGCGCTCTTCGCCGTCTTCGGGATCTTCGCCCTCGGCTTCTGTCTGCTGACCCTGCCCACCGGGCTGGTACTGGGCTGGGTGGCCAAGCGAGTGGCGGTGAAGCGATGACCTCCGTGCTGTACGACGTCCCGGGCCCCAAGGCCAAGGCGCGCAACTGGATCTACACCGGCATCTTCCTGGTGCTCTTCGCGCTCGCCGCCTGGTGGATCCTGTCCGTCATGGCCGACAAGCACCAGCTCGACGCCGACAAGTGGACCCCCTTCGTCACCGACGGCAGGATCTGGACCACCTTCCTGATCCCCGGCCTGCTGGAGACCCTCAAGGCCGGCGCGATCGCCATGGTGATCGCCCTGCCGCTGGGCGCCCTGCTGGGCGTCGGCCGGCTCTCGGACCACGCCTGGGTGCGCGTCCCGGTCGGCGCGGTCGTCGAGTTCTTCCGCGCCATCCCGGTGCTGATGCTGATGATCTTCGGGTCGGCCTTCTTCGTGAAGTTCGTCCCCGCCGTGTCCTCCGACTTCCGGCCGCTCTACGCGGTGATCACCGGCCTGGTCCTGTACAACGCCGCCGTCATCGCCGAGATCGTCCGGGCGGGCGTGCTCTCCCTGCCGCGCGGCCAGACCGACGCCGCCAAGGCGATCGGCATGCGCAAGGGCCAGACCATGGTCCACGTGCTGATCCCGCAGGCCGTCACGGCCATGCTGCCGGCCCTGGTCAGCCAGCTCGTGGTGATCCTCAAGGACACCGCGCTCGGCGGCTCGCTGCTCGGCCTCACCGAACTGCTGGCCACGAACCGGCAGATCTCGGCGAACTACAGCAACACCATCGCCACGCTCGTGGTGATCGCCCTGATCTACATCGCGGTGAACTTCGCCCTCACCAGCTTCGCCTCCTGGCTGGAGGGGCGGCTGCGCAAGTCGAAGAAGAGCACCGGCGCGGTGGTCGGCGTGGCCGAGGTCAGCGACCTGGCCACCGGCGCGGCGGCGACGGGCTGACCTGACCGGGCCCGGCCGACCGGCCGCCGGAGGGCTGACATAGGGTCAGCCATAGTGCGTAGCCCGTGTGGTGCGGCGGAATCCTCCGCCGCACCACACAGTGCTGTCCGGGCCGGTGTCACTTGACGCCGGAACCTCCAGTGGGTTGCATACGTTCTGTGATCACATACCGGACATCGGGAGCCGCATCATGGACCCGGTGATCGTCGTCGGCGCGGGGCCCGTCGGACTGTCCCTGTCCCTCGCCCTGGCCGGCCACGGCGTGCCCTCCGTCCTCCTCGACGAAGGGCCCGGCAAGGAGGAACCCCGGCCCGCCCGCAGCGTCGTCCTGCACACCGACACCGCCGCCATGGCGCACCGGCTGGGCTGTACGACGCTGCGCGACGAGGGCGCGCACTTCGCGGCCTGGCGGACCATGAGGCGCCGCCAGGAGTCCCGGCGGATCACCTTCGAGGGCCAGAGCGCCCCCCTGCACCTGCCGCAGCACGCCCTCACGCGCGGGCTGCGCGACGCCGCCACCGCACACCCCCTGGTCCAGCTGGTCACCGACGCCAAGCTGGACTCCCTGGAGCAGGACGCCCACGGGATCACCGCGCACACCCGGGGCGCCGAGCCCGCCTGGTGGCGCGGCAGCCACCTCGTCGGCTGCGACGGAGCCCGCTCCACCGTGCGCAAGCTGCTCGGCATCCGCTTCCCCGGCCGGACCGCCGTGGAGCGGCACGCCGTGGCCGCCCTGCGCTGCGAACTGCCCTGGCCAGGCGAAGCGTTGCTGCACCGCAGCCCGCCGTCCGGGCCCGAGGAGGTCACCGCCCGGCCGCTGCCCGACGGGGTGTGGCGGCTCGACTGGCTGCTGCCCTCGCGCGGGGAACTCGTCACCCCGGACACCCTCGTCACCCTCATCCGCGACACCCTGGCCCTGTGGTGCGGGGGCGCCACTCCCCCGTACGACCTCATCGACACGGGGGTGCACACCCTCCACCACCGGCTCGCCCGGCGCTGGCGCGACGGCCGGGCCTTCCTCGCCGGGGACGCCGCGCACCTGCTGGGCGCGCTCGGCACCCAGGGGGTCGAGGAGGGGCTGCGCGACGCGGAGAACCTCGCCTGGAAGCTGGCCCTGGCCTGGCACCAGGGCGCCTCCGAGGCCCTGCTCGACAGCTACGAGGGCGAACGGCGCACCGCCGTCGCCGCCCGGCTGCGCGCCGCCGACCAGGCGATGCCCGCACTGCGCGGCGGGGGCGGCCTGCGCACCCTGCTCCCCGGCTCCGGGCGGGGCGCCGAAACCCTGCTGACCGACGGACACCTGGGGCGGGGCCCGCTGGGCGCGGAGCCGGTGTACGCCCCGCCGGTGGCCGTGCGCGAGGTCCCGACGGCGACCGAGCCGGGCGGGCCCGTGGCGAACGTACCGGTGACCGCGCCCGACGGAGCCACCGTCCCGCTGCGCGACCTGCTGGGGCGGGGCCGGCTGCTGGTGCTGCTGGTGGCGCCGGGCACCGGGGTCTGGGACCGGCGGCACTGGCTGGGCGCCGGGCTGATGCCCCGCCTCGCGGCGGCCGTCAGCGCCCTGCCGGTCCCGGCGGACCTGCTGGTCGCCGACGGCTACCCGGGGGCGCCGGCGCACACCGTGCTCCTGGTACGGCCCGACGGGCACCTGGCGGCCACCTTCGCGGGGGTCCGCCCGGCCGAGCTGTACGAAGCGGCCGACGCCGTCCGGGCGGGTGCCCCGGCCGACACTCCGGCCGCGCCCGCTCCGGTGATCGATTGACGCTCTAGGTGACTCGTGGTTCACTCGCGGACATGACCGGCAACGACGTACGCCTGTGGCGGAGGGTTCACATGGACCTGCTCCGCTACGCGGGCTGCGTGTGTCGCCCTTCCTGCTGATTCGCCTTCCCTCCGCGCGCCCCGTGCCCTTCCGGGCCCGCGCGCACCTTCGCGAACCCCCAGGACGGTCACCCCATGTCTGCCCCTGTCTCCACGCATGCCCCTGCCCGTTCCGCCGCCCCCACGGCGGCGGAACTCCTCGCCTTCGCCCTGCGCACCGCCGCCGACCCCGCGATCGTGGACTCGCTCCCCCTCGACCCGGAGGGCCGTACCTGGATCCGGCTCGACGGTCCGGGCGGCAGTGAGGCCTGGCTGATCGGCTGGCCCCCGGGCACCGGCACCGGCTGGCACGACCACGCCGAGTCCCGGGGCGCGTTCGCCACCGCGCGGGGCCGGCTCACCGAGCACTCCCTCAGCGTACGGCTGCCCTCGGAGGGCTGGCAGTCCCTGGAACTCGCCCCCGAGGTGGACCGTACGCGCGGCCTCGGCGCGGGCACCGGGCGGGCCTTCGGCGAGCACCACGTCCA
Organism: Streptomyces sp. NBC_00091; assembly: GCF_026343185.1. Taxonomy (GTDB): domain Bacteria; phylum Actinomycetota; class Actinomycetes; order Streptomycetales; family Streptomycetaceae; genus Streptomyces. The sequence goes on from NZ_JAPEMA010000001.1 coordinate 722,428, forward strand.
CGAGGTGCTCAACGAGTCCCCGTCGGAGCACGCGGTCTCCGTCCACGCGTACTACCCGCCGCTGCCGTTGATCCGCCGGTACGGACGCAGCGGTCCGGTGCTGCGCCTGGAGGCCGTCGAGCGTCCGGCGGACTGGCAGTGAGCGCCGCGCCGATCGGCATCGACGCCCTGCTGGAGCGGGTCCGCTCCACCTACACCCGCATCGGGCCGCAGGCCGCGTACGAGGCCTCGCGGGCCGGGGCGCTGCTGGTGGACATCCGCTACCAGGCGCTGCGGGAGCGGGACGGGCTGATCCCGGGGGCGGTGGTCGTCGAGCGCAACGAGCTGGAGTGGCGCCTGGACCCCCAGGGCTCCCACCGCCTGCCCGAGGCGGTGGACCACGACCTGCGGGTGGTGGTGATCTGCAACGAGGGCTACGCCTCTTCGCTGGCCGCGGCCTCCCTCCACGCGCTCGGGCTGCGCCGCGCGACGGACCTCACGGGCGGGTTCCAGGCCTGGCGCGCGGCCGGGCTGCCCATTTCCTGACGCGCCGCACCCCTTCTTGACGCGCCGCTCGCGCGGCTCGGCCCTGGCGGGCCTCCCCGGCTTCGCGCCGCTGCGCCGGCCTCCGGCCGTCGGGCCCTGGCCGGGGGCCGGTGGTCGTGCTGCGGGTGGTGGCCGCTGCGCGGGCTGGTCCCCTACCCGCCCTTCCACCGTTCCCCGGGCCCTGCCCGGACCCGCGCCTCAAACGCCGGCGGGGCTGAAAGACCCTGGGGGCTCCGCCCCCAGCGCCTCAATCGCCGGCGGGGCTGGATTTTTCAGCCCCGCCGGCGATTGAGGCGCGGGCGCGGAGCGCCGTGTAGTGAGCCGCGCCGGCGATTGAGGCGGGAACGGGCGAAGGGCGGGTAGGGGACCGCTCCGCGCAGCGGCATGCCCCCCGGGCCAGCTACCCCACTGGCGGAGCCCCAGGAGACCAGGGCGCAGCCCGGCTCCGGCGGCGCAGCCGCCCCGCACCACCGCCCCGCCGGCGGCAAAGGCGGGGCGGGGCGGCGGAGTCCACGGGCGGGGCTACGCCTTGGCGGTGGCGACTTCCACCGGCGGGACCCGGAGGGCGAGGCGGCCGGGGACGGCTGTGGCGACCAGCGCCAGCAGTCCGGCCGCGCCGACCACCACCGCGTACACCAGCGGCAGCACCGCCGGCGCCGCGGACCCGGTCATGCCCACGCTGAACGCGGTCAGGACGGCGAGCGCGATCCCCGACCCCAGCACCGCCCCGATCAGCAGCACGGCGAGGGTCTCCGTACGGATCATCCGCAGTACCTGCCGCCGCTTCGCCCCGGCGAGCCGCAGCATCGCGAACTCCCGCAGCCGCTCGGCGGTGGACATCGCCAGGGTGTTGACCACCGCGATGGCGGTGAAGGCCAGCACCAGGCCCATGGCGAGGAGGTTGATCTCGGCCCCGGCGGCCTGCTGCTCCGCCCGTGCCGCGTCGGCGTCCGCCGCGGACAGCACCGCCACCCCCGGGAAGTCCCGTACCGCGGCGGCCAGCTGCTCCCGCCCGGTGCCCGGCTCCGCCGCGACGAGCACGCTGCCGGCCAGCGGGTTGTCCACGTGCCCGGCCACCAGGGCGTGCGGCAGGGTCAGGTCCCCGAAGCCCAGCCCCCGCGCGTACACGGCGGACACCGTCAGCGTCACCGGCGTCCCGTCGCCCAGCGTCAGCCGCAGCGGGCTGCCGGGCTTCAGCCCGAGCTGCTCGGCGGCGAGTTCGCTGACGGCGGCGTTGCCCTCGCCGAAGCCGTCCAGCTTCCCGCTGGTGACCTGGGGGTCCCAGGTGCGGGTCAGGCCGGCCGGGGTCACGCCCTGGGCTCCGTACTTGGTCAGGCCGACCCGTACCGAGGTGTGCACGATCTCGGTCGCCGCCGTGACGCCGGGCGTACGGCGGATCCGCTCGGCGGCGCCGGCGCTCACGCCGGGGCCCTGCGCGGCGAGCACCCACTCGGCCCGGACCCCGTCGCGGGCCTGCGCCCGGGCCGCGTCGCCGAGAGTGGGGGTGACGAAGAGCACGGTGCAGGTCATGCCGATCAGCAGCGTGAGCGGGGTGACGGCGGAGGCCATGCGGGTGGCGTTGCCGCGCAGGTTGGCGGTGGCCAGGCGGCCGCCCGGGCCGGTCAGCCGCAGCGGTCCGGCGAGCAGCGCGGTCGCGCCCCGGACCAGCAGCGGGCCGAGCAGCGACACGGCGCCGGCCAGGACCACCACGGCCAGGAAGGTCACCGGGGTCGACGCCGGCTCGGTGCGCAGCGAGCCGAGTACGACGACCAGCACCACTCCGCCCGCGAGCAGGAGCAGTCCGGCCACGGTGCGGATCCAGGCGGGGCGTCCCCGCTCGACGGCGGCTTCGGCCAGCGCCTCGGCGGGGCGGATCCGGGCGATCCGCCGGCCGGTGATGTGCGCGGCGGCCCAGGCTCCGAGCAGACTCGCCCCGACGGCGGCGAACATCGGGAAGATCCCGGCGGTGCGCTCCAGGGTGGCCGGGATCGCCCCGGTGTCGATGAAGCGGCCGTGCAGCCAGGAGGCCAGCGGCAGTCCGGCGAGGGAGCCGGCGATCCCGGCGGCCAGGCCGACGAGCAGGGCCTCGCGGCCGATCATGCGCCGCAGCTGCTTCGGGGTGGCGGCGATGGCTCGCAGCATGGCGAGTTCGCGGTAGCGCTGCTGGACGGAGAGGGCGAAGGTGCCGACGACCACGAGGATCGCGACGAGGAGGGAGGTGCCGCCCATGGCCCCGCCCATGGAGACCAGTTTGACGCGTGCTCCGGCGGCGTCGAGGAACTCGACCGGCCCGCGCCCGTCCCCGGAGGCCACCTGCGCGGTGGCGCCCTGCGGGGTGGCGGCCAGGGCCCGTCCGATGCGGCCGGCCAGCTCTGCGGCGTCCGCTCCGGGCCGGGGCAGTACCCCGATGGCGGTGACCTGTCCGGCGCGGGCGGCGAGCCGCTCGGCCTCGGTGTCGCTGAAGAACAGCGAGGTCTGCCGGCCGAGGTCGCCGCGGGCGGCCCGCGCGACGCCGCTGACCGTGTAGGTCTTCGGCTCGCCGGTGGCCTGCACGGTCAGCCGGGCGCCGGCTCCCAGCCCCGTCCGGGCGGCGAGGTCGCGGTCGATGACGACCTCGTCCCCGCCCTGGGGGGCGCGGCCCTCGGCGAGCGTGAAGGGGGTGAGGACGGCGGAGGTCCAGGCGTGGCCGTACGAGGGCTTCGCCCCGCCCGAGGCCGCGCCCGAGGCCCCGCCCGAGGCCCCGCCCGGTGCCTTGACCATCGGGACGGCCTGGAAGGTCAGCTCGGGTACGGCCCGCTCGACCCCCGGCACGGTACGGACGGTCTCCACGGCCGAGGCCGGAAGCCAGGCCCGCTCCGCGACGGGCTTGGCCTTGTGCTTCGTCTTGGTCTTGCCCTTCTTCTCCTTGACCGTGGTCGCGTGGACGTTCTGGTCGGCGGAGACCACCACGGGAGTGCCCGCGTAGCGCTCGGTGGCGATGGTGCCGCGGAGTCCGGTTTCCAGGAGTGTGCCGCAGGCGGTGATCAATGCCGCGGCGCACAGGAGGGCGACGAAGGCTCCGAGGAAACCGGCTTTGCGGTCCCTGATGGTCTGAAGGGCGTAACGCAGCATCATGTGGTCAACTCTGGCCGCGGGCCCGCTTTTCGGCACTGGAGCACCCTGGCCTCGTCGTACGGGGGCTACCCCCACCCCGGACCTGCGCCCGGCCCCCGGGCCCCCGGCTCCGCGCCGACGGGCCCCGCCCCCGGGCCCGTGCGGGGCTCACTCCCCGGGGTATCCCAGATCGTCGGCGTCCTCGCCCTCGGTCTCCAGGGCGCGCCGGACCACCCGCAGGGCCATGCCCTCCGGGTATCCCTTGCGGGCGAGCATCCCGGCGAGGCGCCGGATCCGCTTGTCCCGCTCCAGGCCACGGGTGCCGCGGAGCTTGCGCTCCACGAGTTCCCGGGCGGTCTGCTCCTCCTGCTCGGAGTCCAGCTGCTCCAGCGCCTCCTGGACGAGGGTGGTGTGCACCCCCTTGGTCCGCAGCTCCTGGGCGAGCGCCCGGCGGGCCAGGCCCCGGCCGCGGTGCCGGGACTCGACCCAGGCCCCGGCGAAGGCGGCGTCGTCGATCAGGCCCACTTCCTCGTACCGGGAGAGGACCTCCTGCGACACCTCCTCGGGGATGCCCCGTTTCGCCAGGGCGTCCGCGAGCTGCCGCCGGGTGCGCGGCATCCCGGTGAGCAGACGCAGGCAGATCGCCCGCGCCTGCTCCTCGGGACTCTGGGGCGGCAGCTCCTGGCGGCCCTCACGGCCGCCGCCCGCGCCGCCCCTTTCCTGCTCCCGCACGGGTCAGCTCTTGGCCACGGCGGCCTTGGCCGTCGTCTTGGCCTTCGACGCGGGGGCGGGCACGGCGGCGTCGGCGGCCGCGGCCGGCGCGGCACCCTCGGCGTCCTTGGCGTCCTTACGGACGCCCACGCCGAGCTTCTCCTTGATCTTCCGCTCGATCTCGTTGGCGAGGTCGGGGTTGTCCTTCAGGAAGTTGCGGGCGTTCTCCTTGCCCTGGCCCAGCTGGTCACCCTCGTACGTGTACCAGGCACCGGCCTTGCGCACGAAGCCGTGCTCCACGCCCATGTCGATCAGGCCGCCCTCGCGGCTGATGCCCTGGCCGTAGAGGATGTCGAACTCGGCCTGCTTGAAGGGCGGCGCGACCTTGTTCTTGACGACCTTGACGCGGGTGCGGTTGCCGACCGCGTCCGTGCCGTCCTTGAGGGTCTCGATACGGCGGATGTCGAGGCGGACGGAGGCGTAGAACTTCAGCGCGCGGCCACCGGTGGTGGTCTCCGGCGAGCCGAACATCACACCGATCTTCTCGCGGAGCTGGTTGATGAAGATCGCGGTGGTCTTGGACTGGTTCAGCGCACCCGTGATCTTACGGAGCGCCTGGCTCATCAGGCGGGCCTGGAGACCCACGTGCGAGTCGCCCATCTCACCCTCGATTTCCGCACGCGGCACGAGCGCCGCGACGGAGTCGATGACGATCAGGTCGAGCGCGCCGGAGCGGACCAGCATGTCCACGATCTCCAGCGCCTGCTCGCCGGTGTCCGGCTGCGACAGGATGAGGTTGTCGGTGTCCACGCCGAGGGCCTTGGCGTACTCGGGGTCGAGCGCGTGCTCGGCATCCACGAAGGCCACGGTGCCGCCGGCCTTCTGCGCGTTGGCCACGGCGTGCAGGGTCAGGGTGGTCTTACCGGAGGACTCCGGCCCGTACACCTCGATCACACGGCCGCGGGGCAGCCCGCCGACGCCGAGGGCGATGTCCAGCGCGGTCGACCCGGTGGGGATGACCTCGATGGGGTCGTTCGGCTTGTCGCCGAGGCGCATGACCGCACCCTTGCCGAATTGCCGTTCAATCTGAGCGAGAGCGGCGTCGAGAGCCTTCTCGCGGTCGGTGCCTGCCATGGGTTCCACCCGGTTTGCTTGAGTCGATCGCTTCACGCCATTGACGCTAACGCCTGCCACTGACAATGCGCTCCCGCGCCCGTTTCGCCTGTGGATAACCCATCAGAATGGATGTTCGATTTCCCTGTCAAGCGAGCCACGCCCACCCCCGACGGGCGCGGCTGCGGGAGCGGCTGCGGGCGCCGCTACAGTGCGGGGCGGATCATCCTGATCCACTCGTAGCCGGGGGGCCCACATGTTCACGCACCATCGCTCCGTCCTGGTGGTGGCCGCCGGCTGCCTCGCACTCTCCGCCTGTTCCGGCGGTCCGCGATCCGTGGCCGCCGACCGCTCCCCCGCCGGGACCCAGGCCCCCGGTGCGCCCGCGACGGCGCGGACGGGTCCGGCGCCCTCCCCTTCCGTTCCCCTGCCGAAGCCGGGGGCGGCCGGCGAGGTACCGGACACCGCGCGGTTGCGGCAGCTGGTGCTACAGCCGGGCGAGGTCCCCGGGGTCCTGGCCCCCGAGCACGGGATCCGGGACGTGCACCCGTCCGAGCTGAGGCTCGACAACCCGACACAGCCGGGCCCGGCCCCGTGCGGCACCATGTGGGCCCTGCTCGGCCAGCGGGGCGCCCAAGCTGCCGTCGCCCAGACCTTCGACTCCGACGAGCCCGGGACCCCGCAGGCGACCTTCCTCGCGTCCCATGCGGGAACGGGTGCCGCGACGTCCTTCGCGCAGCTGCGCTCGGCCGTCGCCGACTGCCCCCCGCACGGCTACGAGGGCCGCGAGGCGACCGTGCGGGTCGAGGACCTCGACGCGGCGGGGTTCCCCGAGGACACGATCCGCATCCGGATCACCGTCCACGAGGAAGGCTCCGGCGCGCCCGACGAGGTCCTCGACCGCATCGTCAGCCGGGTCGGCGTGTGCGTCGTCGACATGGTGGGGATGGGGCCGGACCCGCACCCCCGCCTCGCCGAGCAGCCCGCCCTCCGGCAGATCCAGCGGCTCCGGGCCGCACAGGGACTGTGAGACCGGTCCGATGACGTACGCGGGGGAGCCGGACTTCCGAGTCGGTGACGTGCTGTCGGTCGCCTGCCCCTTCACGCCGGCCAGGGTCGAGCAGGGCGTGATGTGGGGCTGCGTTTCGGTGCGGTGGCCGTGGTGGCGCATCGACACCGGCAGCGATTCCATCTTCTGGAACGGAATCGTCGGCCTGGGCGTCGAGTCGGACGGGTATGTCGCGCCCGAGGCCGAGGCGGAGCTGTTCCGGACCGACCCGCCTCCCGAGCGCCTCGAGGCGGGAGACGTCTGCCGGGTCGGAGTGCCGCCGACCGTGGTTCACGTGACGGCCGTCGACCACCACGACCCCCCACTGGAGACGGGCTGGCTGCCGCGCCCCGGGCTGACCGTATCCGTGCTGCGCCGCGGCTCGTCCTATCGGGAGTTCCCGGACGGGAGCCATCTCGACGGGACGGGCTACTCCATCCACCCGGGCGACGGGATCCCCTTCACCTTCGAGCTGCTGATGCGGCCGTACGCGTTCCTCCGGCCGGGCGACGAGGTCGCCGACACCTCGGGGCGGGCGTGGCGGTTCGACGGACCCTGGGACTGGGCCCCCTTCGACGGGGCGCCGCCCGGCGCGGGCCCGGAGTGGCCGCTCGTCCTCCTGACCCGCGCGGGGGTGCCGTGCTCCGCCGGGGACGCGGCGGTGGTGGCGGCGGGCACGGCGGCCGGCTCCCACCAGGAGACCGTCCGGCGCTGGATGTCCCTCACCGGGGCCTCCCCCACCCCGTAGCCGGGGCCCGCCCCGCGCGCGGGCCCCGACGGCGGGCAGGGGTTACGGCTTCGGCAGGGCGCAGCCGGGGCGGGTCAGGTCGATCTGGTTGCCGGGGCCGATGCACGGGACGAGGGTGTAGGTCTGCTGGGCGTAGTTGATGCCCTGGCGGACCGTCACGTTGCCGCTCTCGTCGACCTCGCACGGGTTGTTGTCCGTGCAGCTCTGGCCGTCCTCGTTGCCCGTGTTGTTGACGGCGACGACCTTCCCCGTCGTCGTGTCGATCACCGGGGAGCCGGACGTGCCGCCGATGGTGTTGCAGGACGAGGTGTAGCGGACCGAGTCCTTCCAGGTCCAGGCGCCCTCCTTGAGGCGGTACGCGAACCCGTCGACGTTGCAGCTGTAGGTGCGCTTCCAGTACCCGGAGACGACCTTGATGGACGAACCCTGCACCGGGTGGGCGTCGTTGAGGGTGAGCGCGGCTATCCCGTACTGGCTCTGGATCTGGGCGTACGTCTTGGTCAGCTGGTAGAGCGAGACGTCCGTGTCCGTCATCGTCCCGTACGCGATCTTGCTGGCGCGCAGCGTCGCGACCTTCGAGCCCGAGGCGTTGAGCAGGGAGAACGTGCGACTGGACGCCCGGTTGACGAGGACTTCGCCAGCCGCCGGGAAGCCTGTCTCCAGGCAGTGGCCGTTGGACAGGACGAGCGCGGGGTCGCCGGGCTGGGAGTTCGGGGTGCGGACGACGGAGCCGGAACAGTTGCTGAGCGCGACCGTGCCCGCGTACGTGACCGCGACGGCGGGCGCGGTGTCGGAGGACGAGGCCATGGCCGGTGCCGCCGCCACTCCGGTCAGGAGTAAGGAGAGCGCGACTGCGGCGAGAGGCTTGTTCATGTGGGGGGTCCCCTCTGATGAGGATGCGAACGACCGAAGATCTTCCGGTTGTCATGTGCATTCTCAAACCAGGGGACCCAACCCACAAGAGGGCCTTCCCCGTTGGGCGGCACCCCCACCGGAACGGCCGGAAGCGCATCCGGAATCAACCATTCCAACACCCCACGAGGCGGGCGCCGGTGCCCATACCGGGGCGCATGGGCCGCCGCCCCGGGCTGGCGTGAAAGCGCCCCCGGATGGCCGGTACTCTGCGGTGCCCCCGACGACGGGGGCCGCGAAATTCCGCTCAGGAGGACCCATGGCCATCAAGAAGGCCACGATCCAGCAGCAGGTGGCAGACGCCCTCGCCCAGGCCAACCCCACCGACCGGCCCATCGTCACGATCCAGGCCATCGCCGGCCCCAGCGTGTGGCTGATGAGCATGCTCGGCCTCATCGGCCAGGCGTTCCTCACCTACTACTTCGTCACCGTGACCGACCAGGCCGTGGTGCTCCACAAGGCGAGCCGGATGAGCAACCGCCCCCAGGAGATCGTCTTCGCGATACCGCCCGCCGAGGCCGTCGGCAGCATCACCGAGGTCAAGCGCAACGCCGTCTGGAGCTCGTTCCGCATGCAGCTCCCCGGACAGGCCGCCCCGACCCGGATGAACGTGCACCGCATCTGGCGGGCCGAAATGGACCAGCTGCTCGGCCTGCTGACGGGTCAGAACCAGCCCACGGCCTGACGCCTGACGGCCACCGGCCGGCCGTGACCGGCGGGCGGAGGGGGCCTCGTCCCCAGCCCCCTCCACCCCCGGTCACCACCAGTACACCGGATAGCGCACCGCCCCCCGCCGGGCCCTCGAGGCGGCCGTACCGGCCAGCACCAGCAGCATCGCCGCCCCGGCCAGCAGCGGTACGAACACCACCGGATCCGGCGCCTGAAGCACCACCACCACGGTGGTCGCCGCCGCCGGCGAATGCGGGGTCCGGGCCAGGGTCATCACCCCCACCGCCACCCCCGCCCCGAGCGCCGCCACCCACGGCGCGTCCCCCAGCAGCGCCAGCCCCAGGTAGCCGACCGCCGCGCACAGCAGATGCCCGGCGACGACGCTGCGCGGCTGGGCCAGCGGCAGCGCGGGCACCCCGTAGACGATCGCCGCGCTCGCCGCGATCGGCGGGATCAGCACCGGCTGGCGCAGGACCGCGCCGATGCCGACGAGCGCCAGCAGCGCGGCCGCCGCGATGACGCCGCTGCGCAGGGCGGTGGCCGGCGCCGGCGGCTCGGGCGCGGGAGCCCGCCCCGCGAAGGGGTTCGAGGGAGCCGGGCGGGCCCGGCCGACCGCCTCCGCGACCCGGCCCGCGCTCGTGTCAGTCGTGTCCACGCTCATGGGGGCCAGGTCTACGCACCCTCCACATCACAGCCCTATGAGGAACAGCCCCACCCGGGCACCGAATGACAACCGGCGGTTGACGCCCCCGGGGTGTCAACCTAGGGTTGCACTCATGACGAACCCTTCAGTGGAACCTGTTCGCATGACCAACCCGGTACGCCTCGACGACCTGATCGAGGCCATCAAGAAGGTCCACACCGACACCCTGGAGCAGCTCAGCGACGCCGTCGTCGCGGCCGAACACCTCGGGGACGTCGCCGACCACCTCATCGGCCACTTCGTCGACCAGGCCCGCCGCTCCGGCGCCTCCTGGACCGACATCGGCCGCAGCATGGGAGTCACCCGCCAGGCCGCCCAGAAGCGCTTCGTCCCCAAGGCGGACAAGGAGGGCGACCCCGGTCTCGACCCGAACCAGGGCTTCGGACGCTTCACCCCCCGCGCCCGCAACGTCGTCATGTCCGCGCAGAACGAGGCCCGCGCCGCCGGCAACACCGAGATCCGCACCGAGCACCTGGTCCTCGGCCTGCTCGCCGAGCCCGAGGGCCTGGCCGCCCTCGCCCTCACCGCCCGGGGCATCGAGGCGGACGGCCTGCGCGCCGCCGCGACCGCCACCCTGCCCCCGGCCGCAGCGCAGGTCCCCGAGCTCATCCCCTTCGACGCGACCGCCAAGAAGGCCCTGGAGCTCACCTTCCGCGAGGCCCTGCGCCTGGGCCACGGCTACGTCGGCACCGAGCACATCCTGCTCGCGCTCCTGGAGCTCGAGAACGGCGAGGGCCCGCTCAGCGCCTGCGGCCTCGACAAGGCCGGCGCCGAGGCGACGGTCACCGAAGCCCTCGCGGCCGTACTCGGCGGCGACGGGGAGAAGTAGCCTCGCCGGCCGCCGCGCCCGTCAGCTCGTACCGCCTGACGTAGGCGCCGAGGAAGGCCTGCAGGGTGGCGACGGCCGGGATCGCGATGAGCGCCCCGACCGCGCCCAGCAGGGCGGTGCCCGCGATGACCGACCCGAAGGCCACCGCCGGGTGGATGTCCACGGTCCTGGCGGTCAGCTTGGGCTGGAGCACGTAGTTCTCGAACTGCTGGTAGACCACCACGAATCCGAGGACGTACAGCGCGTACCAGGGATTGACCGTGAAGGCGATCAGCATCGGCAGCGCCCCCGCCAGGTAGGTGCCGATGGTGGGGATGAACTGGGAGACCAGCCCCACCCACACCGCGAGCGCGGGCGCGTACGGCACCTCGAGGATCACGAAGAGGATGTAGTGCGCGATGCCGGAGATCAGCGCCATCAGCCCGCGCGAGTAGAGGTAGCCGCCCGTCTTCGCCACGGCGATCTCCCAGGCGCGCAGCACCTCCGACTGCTTCGCCGGCGGCAGTACGGAGCACAGCGCGCGCCGCAGCCGCGGCCCGTCGGCGGCGAAGTAGAAGGAGAACAGTCCGACCGTCAGCAGCTTGAAGAGCCCGCCGAGCACGGTGGCGGACACGTCGAGCACACCGCTGGCGCTGTTCTGCACGTACTTCTGCAGCCAGTCCGAGTGCAGCAGGCTGTCCTGGATCTCCAGCCGGGACAGCTCGGTGTGGAAGGTCCTGTTGATCGAGTCGATCACCGCGTCGAGCCTGCCCGGGAAGCCCGCCACCATCTCGACGATCTGCCCGGCGAGCATCGAGCCGAGCAGCGCGAGGAATCCGGCGGCCGAGACGAACACCCCCAGGAACACCAGGAAGGTGGCGAGCCCGCGACGCATGCCGCGGGCCGCCATCCTGGACACGGCCGGTTCGATCGCGAGCGCGAGGAAGAACGCGATCAGGATGTTGACGAGCAGCCCGATCAGCTGGTGGAAGGCCCAGCTGCCGAGCTGGAAGCAGGCCACGAGGGCCAGTACGAGGACCACGGCGCGCGGCAGCCAGCGCGGCATCCGCGCCTCTCCCCCGGCCGGGGCGGTACCGGGCGGGATGCCGCCGGCGCCGGCGGGGCCGGCCGCCCCGCGGGGGCCTGCGGAGCCCGGCAGGTGCTGGGGTTCTTCGGGCCGGTCGGTCGTCTCGTCTGTCGCTGCCACGCCGTCCAGTCTGTCCCACCGGCCGCTCGGACCACGAAGCCGCGGTAGCGGGCCCGGTCCGGCGTCAGCGCAGCGAGGCCGGCACGTCCATCGCCGAACACACCGCGCGCCACACGTCCTTGGTCTCCCAGCCCGCGTCCAGCGCCTGGTGGACCGTGCGTCCGCCGAGTTCGGCCATCACGTGGTCCCGGGCGAAGGACTCCGCGTAGCCCGCGCCGAAGTGCTCCGCCATCCGTTCCCAGAAAATCGTCAACCGCATGACTCCAGTATCCCGCCCCGGAGAGTGCACCGGCCCCGTTGCACCCCTGCGCCCCGGTCCCCGCGCCCTACGGTGTCACGCATGCCTGGAGACGAAGCTTCCACGCCGGCCCCACCGAGCCCAGCGGCCCCCTCAGCCGCGTCGGCCCCCCTGGCGCGCGCCGAGCAGTTCATCTGGCTCACGGCCAGGGTGCTGGAGCAACGGCGGTTCGCGTTCCATTTCCTCGGCGGGGACCCCGATCCGGTGGACGCCGCCCTCGGCTCCTACCTGGGCGAGGACGGCGGCTACGGGCACGCGCTCGACCCGGACCTGCGCGGTCCGCTGAGCCAGCCCCTGCACACCGCGCACGCCTTGCGGATCCTCGACGGCCTCGGCCGCTGCGCCGGGCAGCGCATCGAGCGGCTCTGCCGCCACCTGAGCCGGGTCTCCACCCCGGAGGGCGCGCTCCCGCTGGTCCTGCCCGCCCCGCGCGACTATCCCGCCGCCCCGTACCACCCGGTGTGCGACGACCCGCCCGGGGCGCTGCTGACCACGGGCCCCGTCGTCGGGGTGCTGCACCGCAACCGGATCTGGCACGCGTGGCTCTTCCGGGCCACGGACTTCTGCTGGGAGCGGGTCGAGACGCTGCGCCACTCGCACCCGTACGAGATCCAGAGCGCGGTGGCCTTCCTCGACGGCGCCCCCGACCGGGCCCGCGCGGCGGCGGCCGCGGACCGGCTGGGCCGGCTGGTGCGCGAGCGGCGCCTCGCGGTGCTCGACCCCGGGCGGTGCGAGGAGTATCCGGCCTCCCCGGGCTACGCACCGGGCGAGCGGCTGTTCCCGTACGACTACGCGCGGCGGCCGGAGTCGCTGGCCCGCGGCTGGTTCACCGACGAGGAGATGCGGCGCTCGCTGGACTTCCTCGCGGCGGAGCAGCAGCCCGACGGCGGCTGGCCCGTGCGCCGCCGGGCCTGGGCGCCGGGCAGCTCGCTGGAGCGGCGGCCGATCGCCACCCTGGAGGCCCTCCTGACCCTGAGGGCGTACGGGCGCCCGCTGGGGACGGCCGACGAGCCCGGCGGGGTCAGCCTCCCAGGGCCCGGACGCCCGCGGTGACCACCACGGCCGCCGCGACCACCACCAGGAACGGGGCCCGCAGCAGCAGCGCGATCCCGGCGGCGGCGAGTCCGGCGGCCCGGGCGTCGAGGACCAGCTCGTGGCCGGTGCTGAAGGTCTGCTGGGCGGTGAGCGCGGCGAGCAGCGCGACCGGGAGCAGGGCGGAGAGCTTGCGGACGGCCGGCCGCTCCAGGGCCCCGGCGGGCACGAGCAGTCCGGCGAGCTTGACGGCGTAGCATCCGGCGACGGTGAGCCCGATGGCGATCCAGACGTTCACCGGGAACCTCCGCGGAGGTTCCGGTCTTCGGGCCGGGGAGGAATCGGATTCCTGCGGAGGAGGGAAGAAATCGGTGTTCCGCCCCCAGGGCGAAGGACCGCTGGGTAAGGTCCATGTCGTGCGTTGCGAGAACCAAGCGCGTACGACGTGCTGAGCGAGAGCCAAGCCAGCACAGCAACCTCCAAAACTCCATACACCCGGGCTGGTTTCAACCCGGCTGGTGTTGATCGTGGAAGACTCGGTCGCTCGCTGAGCGACGGAGCGGCGTGAGCCAGGAATCCCCCTGCGTCAGCTGGGGGAGGATTCAAAAGCGGCGTCCCTTCATCCACAGCACGGCGGGCGCAGCCAGTGCAGCAATCAGTACAGGCACCCCGGCGGGCAGTACTGGCAGGAAGCCGAGTCCAAGGACGAGCGCGAGCCCGGCCACGGCCCGCTCGGTGGCGCTCTTGAGCATCGGCGCGAGCAGGGCGAGGAACACGGCCGGCCCGGCGGCGTCCAGCCCCCACGCGGCGGTGTCCCCGATGGCCTCGGCGCCGAGCGCGCCCAGCAGGGTGGTGAGGTTCCACAGCAGGTACAGGGTGAGCCCGGTCACGGTGAACCCGAGCCGGGCCGACCTGCGGTCGGGCTGGGCCAGGGCGACGGCGGTGGTCTCGTCGATCACCCAGTGCGCGGCGAAGGGCCGTACGGCGCGGGGCAGGGCGAGCAGCTGGGACAGGCGCAGCCCGTAGAAGGCGTTGCGGGTGCCGAGGAAGAAGGCCCCGGCGGCGGCGGTGAACGGGTTGCCGCCCGCCGCGAGGGCTCCGACCAGGGCGAACTGCGAGGCCCCGGTGAAGACGAGCAGGCTCAGCACGCACGCCTGGAGCACACTGATCCCGGCCCCGGCGGCGGTCACCCCGAACGCGAACCCCGACAGCCCGACGGCCACGCCGACCCCGAGCGAGTCCCGCACGACGGCCGCGCGCGGCCTGCCGGCGGCGGCCCCCTCGGGGGCCTCCTGTATCACCATCTGATCTTCTCCCACGCCCCGAACGTACGTGGGGCGGGCGGCCGGGTCTTGTACGTTCTTGCGCGCGCATCGTCGCACTACGCACCCGGCTCGCTACGGTGAGTGCATGGAGACCGCTCCGACACGGGTTGTTGTACGTCCTTCCTATGCCAAGTGGGCCGCGTGGGTGTGCTGGTCCGGCCTGGCCGCCGGCGGCGTTCTCCTCGGCCTGTACGTCGACCGGCGCAGAACCCTCCCGGACGAGGTGCCGCTCCAGCTCGCGGGCGGCTGGGAGCGGGCCTGCCGGATCGTCTACGGGCAGAGCCTGTGGTGCCCGGCCCCCGGCGGACAGCGCGAGCCGTTCCGCAGGGCCCTGTGGCTCGATTCCTTCCTCTTCATCCCGGGATACGCGCTGGCGCTGCTCGCCGTGTTCGGCCTGGGCAGCTGCTTCCTGTACCGCAAGGTGACGCGGAGGCTGATGCTCCGGTGCCTCGCCGCCACCGGGGTGATGGCCGCGGCGGACATCTGCGAGAACGTCTTCCTCTACCGGGCCCTGGACGGGCTCGGCACGGGCGCGGACGGCGACTGGCGGAAGGCGTCCTGGTGCGCGCTGCTGAAGTGGGCGCTCGCCGGACCGCTGACGATGGCCGCCGTGTGGATCGCCCTCACGCTGGTGGCCCGCTTCCTCCTGCTCCCCAGAGCCGTGGTGAAGACCACCGGGGCCACTCCGCCGGGAACACCGCCCGCGGCGGGTCCGGCCGCCCGGGCCCCCCGCGTGCGGAAGGCCCACGAGCTCGCGAACCGCGGTGTGCCCTGGGACGACCCGGACATCATCACCCCGCCCGCCGCGCCGCACGCGATCACCGCCGTGGCCGAGTGGGCGAACCCCTCCGTCACGGCGGAGCCGCCGGACAGCGTCAAGGAACGCTGGCGCACCCGCGCACTCGAACTGCCCGGCCGCAAACCCGCGGAGGTGGGCATCTGCGTCTCCGGCGGCGGCATCCGCTCCGCCTCGGTCACCCTGGGCGCGCTCCAGGCCCTGCGCGAGGGGGGCGTGCTGACCAAGGCCCGCTACCTGGTGTCCGTATCGGGCGGCGGCTACATGTCCGGGGCGTTCCAGCTGGCGCTCACCGGCCGGCGGCCGGCGCACCTCGCCAACGCCGGTCTCGCCACGGTGCGGGACGTGTTCGCGCCCGGCAGCCCGGAGGAGGACCACATCCGCCGGCACGCCAAGTACCTGGCGGACAGCCCGCGGGAAAAACTGCTGGCCGCGGGCATCGTCCTGCGCGGCCTGTTCGTGTCGCTGGGCCTGCTGGCGCTCGCGTTCATCGTCGTCGGCGTGTACCTCGGCGCGTTCTACCACCTCGTCCCGCTGACGGATCTGGACCGGCTGCGGACGTACCCGACCGCTTCGTTCCCCGGGCTGTCCGAGCAGCTGCACGCAGAGGTGCGTACGCCCCTCATCGCCCTTTTGGCACTCGCCGCGGTGGTGTCCGTGGCGGCGTCCCTGATCAGGTCGCACAACGGGAAGTCGCGCCCGCCCTGGGTACGGACCACCGTGAAGGGCATCCTGGCCCTGGCGGCGGCCGTCGCCGTGTTCGCCGTGGTCCTGCCGGCCATGGTGTGGTGCTTCGCCTGGCTGGCCAACCGTGCGGACCTCCCGCAGGGCCCCAAGGGCATCTCGGTCTTCGGTGCGCTGACGGCCGCCGCGACCGGGCTGGGCGGTCTGTTCACCGCCGCCAGGGACCGGGTGACGAAGGTGAGGCCGGACGGCGACAAGGCGGGTCCGTTCTCGGGAGCCGCGTCGATCGTGACCCGGACCGGTGCCGGCTGGGTCCAGACCCTCGTGGTCTGGCTGGTCCTCACGCTGGTCGCGTTCTTCGGTCTGGCCCTGGTGTCCTGGTCCGCCGTCTACGCGCACGGCTGGAGCGGGTGGTGGCAGTGGGGCCTGCCGGCGCTGCTGCTGTTCTCGGCCCTCGCCGTCGACCAGACCACCTTCAGCCTGCACCCCTTCTACCGGCAGCGGCTGGCCGGCGCGTTCGCGGTGCGCCGGGCGGTGCTGCGCGACGGCTCGGTCGGCGCCCTGCCGTACGACTACAACGCCGAGTCGACCAGCCTGTCCACGTACGGCAAGCGCGTGACCGGCGGTGAGGACCGGGAAGGCGGGGAAGGCGGGGAAGAGTCCTTCCCGCAGACCATCTTCGTCGCCTCGGCGGCCCTGTCCCTGCGCAACCGCACCGCGCCGGGCCGGCCCGCGGTGCCCTTCACCTTCTCCCACGACTACGTGGGCGGCCCCGACACCGGGTGGGTGCGGACGACCACGATGGAGAACACGGCGCACCCGCTGATCGGCCGCGACCTCACCGTGCAGTCCGCCGTCGCGGTGTCCGGCGCGGCGTTCGCCTCCGCGATGGGCACCCAGTCGATGGCCGCGCAACGGCTGCTCGCCCTGTCCAACCTGCGCCTGGGCACCTGGGTGCCCAACCCGCTGTACCTCGCGGAGGTCGCCCAGCGGGGCCCGGACTGGGTCATGCCGAGGCTGCCGCGGGTACGCCGGCTCCGCTACCAGCTCCAGGAGCTGGTCGGCCGGTACTCCGACTCCAGTCCCATGCTGCTGTGCACCGACGGCGGGCACTTCGACAACCTGGGTCTGGTGGAGCTGCTGCGGCTGCGCTGCCGGACGGTGTACGTGATCGACTCCTCCGGGGACTCGCCGCCGCTGGCCACGACCCTCGCCCAGGCGGTCACCCTCGCCTACGAGGACCTGGGCGTGCAGATCACCTTCGACCAGAAGGAGGTGCTCAAGCTGGTGCCGGGAAGCGCCGAGAAGGTGGCGCCGGAGGCCCCGATGGCCGCCCTGAACACGCGGTTCTCCGCGAGCTGCCTCGTCAAGGGCGCCATCACCTACCCGGAGGACGTGGAGTTCGAGGAGGGCAAGCCGCGCACCCGGCACGGCACCATCGTCTTCGCGAAGGCGAGCCTGACCCCGGACATGCCGTACGAGCTGCTGAGCTACGCCCTCAGGGAGAAGGCGTTCCCGCGGCGGAGCACCATGGACCAGTGGTTCGACCACAGCCAGTTCGACGCCTACCGCGAGCTGGGGTACCACCTCGGCGCCGCGGCCGTATGGCCCGCTCCGGTCAAGCGGCACCGCCTGTTCGACCGCGCCGGTAGGCACCCGGCGGGACCCCCACGATCCGGGTGAAGTGCCGGTTCAGGTGCGGCTGGTCGGTGAAGCCGACGGTGACGGCCGCCTCGGCGGGCGGGGTCCCCGCGTCGAGCAGCCGGCGCGCCCTGCGGACGCGGGCGTCGGTCAGCCAGGTGTGCGGGGGCATCCCGTACCGCTCCCGGAAGGTGCGCAGCAGCGCGAAGGGGCTGGTGCCCAGCTCGGCGGCGAGCCGCTCCAGCGAGGGCGGGTCCGCCATCCGCTCCTCCAGCACGGCCCGGGCCCGTTCGGCGTCGGCGGCACCCGCGCCGCGGAGCGTACGGGCGGGCAGCGGGCCCGCGTGCCGGCCGAGCATCCGCGCCACCACGCCCCGCAGCAGGGTGTCGGCGGCGAGCGCGTTCCCGGCCTCGGCGGCCCGGTGCACCTCGGTGATGGCCCGGGCGCCCGGCGCGTCGGCGACCATGTCGGCGGTGAAGCCGGGGGTGCCGCGCAGGGTGGCGATCTCGGCGGCGACCTGGGCGATCAGGTCCCGCGAGGGGTAGAGGGTGGCGTACGCCCAGCCCTCCGGGACCCCGGCGCGGGCGGTGTGCGCGACCTCCGGGTTGATCAGCACCACGCTGCCCGGGCCGGCCCGTACGGTGCCGCCGGGCAGGCCGATCTCCTCGACGCCGCCGGTGACGGCCGCGATGACGTACCCGTCGTGGGCGTGGCGGGGGAAGGTGTGGCGTACGTAGTGGGCGCGCAGCAGGTCCAGCCCGGGCAGTTCCTCGTACTGCCAGTGCCGTGCCCACTCCCGGTGCCCCTCGTCCGTCGCCATCCCCTCATTCTGCGCCCCGCCGCGGCCGGGCGTTTGCCCAGGTCGGGCCTGTTGTCAGTGGCCGGGTGCACGATGGGGGCATGGCAGGCGCTGCGCTCGACTCGTTCTCCCCCGCGACCCGCTCGTGGTTCACGGGGGCCTTCGTCAGGCCCACTTCCGCCCAGGAGGGTGCCTGGCGGGCCATCCGGGAGGGGTCGGACGTCCTGGTCGTGGCGCCCACCGGCTCCGGCAAGACCCTGGCGGCCTTCCTCGCCGCGCTCGACGGGCTCGCCTCGCAGCCGCCGCCCGCCGAGCCGAGGAAGCGCTGCCGGGTGCTGTACGTGTCGCCGCTGAAGGCCCTCGCGGTCGACGTGGAGCGCAACCTGCGCAGCCCACTGACCGGGATCCGGCAGGAGTCGGCCCGTCTCGGACTGCCCGAGCCGGACATCCGGGTCGGGATCCGCTCCGGGGACACCCCGCCGGCCGAGCGCCGGTCGCTGGCCACCCGGCCGCCGGACATCCTGATCACCACTCCGGAGTCGCTGTTCCTGATGCTGACGTCGGCGGCGCGGGAGGCGCTGTCCGGGGTGGAGACGGTGATCCTGGACGAGGTGCATGCCGTCGCCGGGACCAAGCGCGGCGCCCACCTGGCGCTCTCCCTGGAGCGGCTGGACGAGCTGCTGCCGCGCCCGGCCCGCCGGATCGGACTGTCGGCCACCGTCCGGCCGGTGGAGGAGGTGGCCCGCTACCTCGCCCCGCGCGGCAGGGTGGAGATCGTGCAGCCGCCTTCGGCCAAGGAGTTCGACCTGTCGGTGGTCGTGCCGGTCCAGGACATGGGCGAGTTGGGCGGCTCTCCCGCGACCGAGGGCCGGGAGGGCGGCGACAAGCCGTCGATCTGGCCCCATGTCGAGGAGCGGATCGCGGACCTGGTGCAGGCCCACCGCTCCACGATCGTGTTCGCCAACTCCCGCCGGCTCGCGGAGCGGCTCTGCAACCGGCTCAACGAGATCGCCCACGAGCGTGCCACGGGCGCGGCGCTCGCCGAGGGCGCGCCGCCCCCGGCCGAGATCATGGCCCAGTCGGGCGCCGCCCTGGGCGCCCCGCCGCTGCTGGCCCGCGCGCACCACGGGTCGGTGTCCAAGGAGCAGCGGGCGCTGGTCGAGGAGGACCTGAAGGCGGGCCGGCTGCCCGCCGTGGTCGCCACCTCCAGCCTGGAGCTGGGCATCGACATGGGGGCGGTGGACCTGGTGGTGCAGGTGGAGTCGCCGCCGTCGGTGGCCTCGGGGCTCCAGCGCGTGGGCCGCGCCGGGCACCAGGTGGGCGCGGTCTCCACCGGGGTGGTCTTCCCCAAGTACCGCGGTGATCTGGTCCAGGCCGCCGTGGTCACCGAGCGGATGCGTACGGGGGCGATCGAGTCCCTGCGGATCCCCTCCAACCCCCTCGACGTCCTCGCCCAGCAGCTGGTGGCGATGACGGCGATGGACACCTGGCAGCTGGACGACCTGCTCGCCCTGGTACGGCGGGCCGCGCCCTTCGCGGCGCTGCCCGAATCGGCGTTCACCTCGGTACTGGACATGCTGGCGGGCCGCTACCCCTCGGACGCCTTCGCCGAACTCAGACCCCGGGTGGTGTGGGACCGGGTGGCCGGGACCATCACGGGGCGGCCGGGCGCGCAGCGCCTCGCGGTCACCTCCGGCGGCACCATCCCGGACCGCGGCCTCTTCGGCGTCTTCCTCGCGGGCGCCACTGCATCTGATGAAAAGAGGGGCAAGAAGGGCGGTGGCCGGGTCGGGGAGCTGGACGAGGAGATGGTGTACGAGTCCCGCGTGGGGGACGTCTTCACCCTGGGCACCACCTCCTGGCGGATCGAGGACATCACCCGCGACCAGGTCCTGGTGACCCCCGCCCCCGGGGTGCCGGGCCGGCTGCCGTTCTGGAAGGGCGACCAGCTGGGCCGGCCCCTCGAACTGGGGCGCGCGGTCGGAGCGTTCCTGCGGGAGCTCGGGGCGCTGACCGATGCGGACGCCCGGCTGCGGCTGCTGGCGGCCGGGCTCGACGGCTGGGCCGCGGACAACGTGCTGACGTACCTGTCGGAGCAGCGGGAGGCCTGCGGTCACGTGCCGGACGACCGGACCATCCTGGTCGAGCGGTTCCGTGACGAGCTGGGCGACTGGCGGGTCGTCGTCCACTCCCCGTTCGGCGCGCAGGTGCACGCCCCGTGGGCCCTGGCCCTGGGCGCCCGCCTCGCCGAGAAGTACGGCATGGACGCCCAGGTGATGCACGCCGACGACGGGATCGTGCTGCGCCTGCCGGATGCGGACCTGCTCTCCATGGACCTCCTGGACCACGACCCGGCCCGGCCGGCGGCGTTCGAGTTCGACGACGAGCAGGCCCCGCTCGGCGCCGCCGATGTCGCCTTCGACCAGGGCGAGATCGGCCGGCTCGTCACCGACCAGGTGGGCGGCTCCGCCCTGTTCGCCTCCCGGTTCCGCGAGTGCGCGGCGCGCGCCCTGCTGCTGCCGCGCCGCAGTCCGGGCAAGCGCACCCCGTTGTGGCAGCAGCGCCAGCGCGCCTCGCAACTGCTCCAGGTGGCATCGGAGTTCGGCTCCTTCCCGATCGTGCTGGAAGCCGTACGCGAATGCCTCCAGGACGTCTTCGACGTACCGGGCCTGACCGAGCTGATGGGGGACATCGAGGCGCGCCGGGTCCGGCTGGTCGAGGTGACCACTCCCGAGCCCTCGCCCTTCGCCCGCTCCCTCCTCTTCGGGTACGTCGCCCAGTTCCTGTACGAGGGCGACTCGCCGCTGGCCGAGCGGCGGGCGGCGGCGCTCTCGCTGGACTCCCGGCTGCTCGCCGAACTGCTGGGCCAGGCGGAGCTGCGGGAGCTGCTCGACGCCGAGGTACTGGAGGAGCTGGAGCGGGAGCTCCAGTGGCTGACGGAGGACCGGCGGGCCAAGGACGCCGAGTCGGTGGCGGACCTGCTGCGCATGCTGGGCCCGCTGACGGATGCCGAGCTGGCCGCGCGCGGGGCGCCCGCCGCCTGGCCCGAGGCGCTCGCCGCCGCCCGCCGGGCCATCCGGGTGCGGATCGGTGGCGCGGACCACTGGGCGGCCGTCGAGGACGCGGGCCGGCTGCGGGACGCGCTGGGCACAGCACTCCCGGTCGGGGTCCCGGAGGCCTTCACCGAACCGGTCAAGGACCCGCTCGGCGACCTCCTGGCCCGGTACGCGCGCACCCACGGGCCGTTCACCACTGCCACGGTCGCCACCCGCCTCGGTCTGGGCGCCGCGGTGACCGAGGGCGCCCTGCACCGGCTCGCGGCGGCGGGCCGGGTGGTGCAGGGGGAGTTCCATCCGGCGGGCATCGGCCAGGAGTGGTGCGATGCGGCGGTGCTGCGCAGACTGCGGCGCCGCTCGCTGGCGGCGCTGCGGCAGGAGCTGGAGCCGGTCCCGCCGGCCTCGCTGGCGACCTTCCTGCCCCAGTGGCAGCACCTGGGCGGGGCCCTGCGCGGGATCGACGGCCTGGCCCGTGCCGTGGAGCAGCTCCAGGGGGCCCCGGTGCCGGCCTCGGCGCTGGAGCGGCTGATCCTGCCCTCGCGGGTGGCGGGGTACGCGCCGACCCTGCTGGACGAGCTGACCACCACCGGCGAGGTGGTGTGGGCGGGCGCGGGCGCCCTGCCGGGCAAGGACGGCTGGATCTCCCTGTACCTGGCGGAGGCGGCCCCGCTGCTGCTTCCCGAGCCGCACCCCCTGGAGCTGGGCCCCTTGCACCAGGCGGTCCTGGACTCCCTCTCCGGCGGGTACGGCCTGTTCTTCCGCCAGCTCACGCAGTCCGTCCGCGTCCACCACCCGGAGGCCACGGACCTGGAACTGTCCTCCGCGCTCTGGGACCTGGCCTGGTCGGGCCGGCTGACGAACGACACCCTGGCCCCCCTGCGCGCCCTGCTGGGCTCGGGCCGCACCGCGGGCGCCACGGCGCACCGGGCCCGCCGCACCGTGCCGCGCGGCCGGTACGGCACCCTGAGCGCGACGGTGTCCCGTACGGGCCCGCCCACGGTCTCGGGCCGCTGGTCGCTGCTGCCCGCGCAGGCCCCCGACCCGACCCACCGCGCCCACGCCCTGGCCCGCACCCTGCTGGACCGGCACGGGGTGGTCACCCGGGGGGCGGTCGCCGCCGAAGGCGTGGAGGGCGGCTTCAGCGCGGTCTACCGCGTCCTGTCGGCGTTCGAGGACAGCGGCCAGGCCCGCCGGGGGTACGTGGTGGAGGGGCTGGGCGCGGCCCAGTTCGCGATGGACGGCGCGGTGGACCGGCTCCGCGCGGCCGAGCGGACCCCGCCCCCGCTGGCGGCGGTGGTGCTGGCCGCCGCCGACCCGGCGAACGCGTACGGGGCGGCCCTGCCCTGGCCGGAGCCGCCGGCCGGTGCCGCGCACAAGCCGGGCCGCAAGGCGGGCTCCCTGGTGGTCCTGGTCGACGGCGAGCTGGTCCTGTACCTGGAGCGCGGCGGCAAGACCCTGCTGGCCTGGCCGGATCCGGGGGACCCGCGCCTGGAGGCGGCCACCGGGGCGCTGGCGGCCGGCTCCCGCGCGGGCACGCTGCCGTCCCTGACGGTGGAGCGGATCAACGCGGCGGCGGCCCTGACCTCCCCCCTGGGCCCGTCCCTGGAGGCGGCCGGCTTCCACGCCACCCCGAGGGGGCTGAGACTGCGCAGCTGAGGCCGCCGTCCGGTCTCGGCCCGGACACGTATGTCTTGGGCATGTCACGAAACTGTCGCCAGCCGCTCCACAGGGGCCTCAGAGCTGGCACAGCTGCTTATCCGTGCCTTATCAAAGGTGATCACAGGTACCGCGATCGGCGGTGCCCAGTCATGGGGGACAAGAACAGTGAGCACCAACAGCATGCGCAAGACCACCCTTGTCGCAGCCGGCCTCGCCGTCGCCGGAAGCCTCGTCCTGACCGGCTGCAAGGACGGCAACGAGGAGATCCCCGCGGCGCCGGCCGCTCCCTCCGCCGCCCCGTCCTCGGACGCCTCGGCCCAGCCGATCGCCCCGGTCGCGCCGAGCTCCTCGGCCGGCTACGACGGCTCCGCGGGCTCCTCCCCGGCCCCGGGCGGCGCCGGCGGCGCGGGCGGCGCGGTGGCGAAGTCCGGCCAGGCCTTCAAGCTCGGCGAGACGGCGACCGTCCCGTTCAGCTACGGCAGCAACAAGGGCGGCCAGATCGCCCTCACCGTCGCCTCGATCGAGCAGGGCAACCCGGCCGACCTGGAGCCGCTGAAGCTCGGCGACAAGGCCAAGGGGACGATCCCCTACTACATCCGCTACACGGTCAAGAACACCGGTACGACGGACCTGTCGTACTCCTCGGTGGGCCACATCAAGGGCCTGCTCGGCGACGGCACCGAGGCCACGAAGGTGTCGATCATCGGCAAGTTCGAGAAGTGCAAGGACGACTCGCTGCCGAAGGGCTTCACCAACGGCCAGACGCAGACCAACTGCGTGCTGGTCCTCGCCCCCTCGGCGCAGACGAAGGTCTCGGGCGCCGAGTACTGGGGCGACCCGTACAACAACCTGAGCAGCCCGGCCCAGAAGGGCCTCACCTGGAAGTGATGAGCGGCCCACCCGGCCCTCACCCCTCCTGATCCCCGGACCCCCTGCGGCGGCAATCCCCGCCCAGGGGGTTCCGCGCGTTCCCGGGCCCGACAATGGCCCCATGCCCGAAGGAGACAGCGTCCACCGCGCGGCGGCCCGTCTGCACACCGCCCTCGCGGGCAAGCCCCTCACCCACGCCGACCTGCGCGTGCCCCGTTTCGCCACCGCCGACCTCACCGGCCGCACCGTCCTCGACGTCACCCCGCGCGGCAAGCACCTCCTCACCCGCCTCGAAGGCGGCCTCACCCTCCACAGCCACCTCGGCATGGACGGCGCCTGGTACCTCTTCGGCCCCGGCGAGAAGTGGCGCGGCGGCCCCGCCCACGAGATCCGGGCCGTCCTGGCCACCGCCGGCACCACCGCCGTCGGCTACCGGCTCCCCGTGCTCGAACTGCTCCGCACCGCCGACGAGGACCGGGCGGTGGGCCACCTGGGCCCCGACCTCCTCGGCCCCGACTGGGACCCGGCCAGGGCCGCCGCCAACCTCCTCGCCTCCCCCGGCCGCCCCCTGGGCGAGGCCCTGCTCGACCAGCGCAACCTGGCGGGCATCGGCAACATCTACAAGTGCGAGCTCTGCTTCCTGGCGCAGGTCACGCCCTGGACCCCGGTCGGCGGGCTGCCCGACCCGCAGACCACCCTCCCCCGGCTGGCGTCCGCCGCCCGGCGCCTGCTGGCCGCGAACACCGGCGCCGACGCCGCGGCCGGGCGCCGCAACACCACCGGCAGCCGGCGCCCCGGCCGGGAGCTGTTCGTCTACGGCCGCGCCCACCGGCCCTGCCTGCGCTGCGGCACCCCCGTCCGCGAGGCCTCGCAGGACGGCCGGCCCACCTACTGGTGCCCCCGCTGCCAGTCCGGCCCGGACCCGGACCGCCCCACCAGTTGACGACCCGTCAGATCCGCTCGTACGGTCCTGGCATGCCCACACCCACCGCCTCGTACGACCTCACCGGCCGCACCGCGCTCGTCACCGGAGCCGCCAGCGGCATAGGCCGCGCCACCGCCCTCCTGCTGGCCGGGGCGGGCGCCGCCGTGCACTGCGCGGACCGCGACGAGCGGGGCCTGGCCGAGACCGCCGCCCTGATCGCCGAGGCCGGCGGGGCCGCCACCGCCCACCCCCTGGACGTCACCGACCGCGCCGCCCTGCGGGCCGCCGTCGCCGCCGCCGGGCCGCTCGACATCACCGCCGCCATCGCCGGGGTCATGCACACCAGCAGCGTCCTGGAGACCACCGACGAGGACCTCGACCGGATCCTGGACATCAACTTCAAGGGGGTGCTGCGCACCTGCCAGGAGGCCGTCCGCTCCATGATCTCCGCCGGCCGCCCCGGCTCGGTCGTCACGATGGCCTCCGGCGCCGTGGACGCCGCCCAGCCCGGCCTGCTCTGCTACAGCGCCGCCAAGGCGGCCGTGGTGCAGCTGACCAAGACCCTCGCCACCGAGAGCGGCCCGCACGGCATCCGCGTCAACGCCGTCGCCCCGGGATGGATCCGCACCCCCATGACCGGCCGCCACAGCCCCGAGGTCCAGCAGCAGACCGAAGCGGCCATGGTCCGGATGTCCCCGCTGCGCCGGGTCGGCGAGCCGGAGGACATCGCCCAGGCCGTGCTCTACCTGGCCTCCGACGCCTCTTCCTTCATGACGGGCCAGATCCTGCGCCCGAACGGCGGAGTGTCGATGCCCTGGTAGCCCTCGCCGCACCCCGGGCCCCGCGCACGGGCCCCGGCACACAGTGCACCGGCAGGAGCCCCAGCCCCCATCCGCCCACCGCCACGGCGCCCTCCACCGGCCCCGCCTCGCCCGGCGTCAGCACCAGCCGCAGGACGGCCCACCACCACAGCGCCGCCACCGCCAGCGCGAGGGGCACAGCCACAGGTATGCGCAGTAACCGCCGCACGGCCGCCTCCCAGAGGGCCGGTTCCCGGACCAAGCCATCCTCCCGCACCCGCCCCGCACCCGCACCCGCACCCAGAACACCGGGCAGGAGCCCCGTAAGGCCCCACGGGGCGCACGGGCGCCCCACGGACGGCAAGAAGCCCCGGCCGGTGCTCTCGCACCATCCGGGGCTCCCGCCACGCTCACATACCCAACGGCACGCTCAAGCGGCTACGACGTTCACCGCTTCCACGGGTGCCTTGATGGTCACCCGTTCGGGTCCGCCCGTGACCGAGGCCACGGAGACCGAATTGAGCATCGGGCGCACCGGTGCCGGCACCGGTTCGCTTGCGGCGGCCGACTGCGCAAGCTCCGCCAGCGACAGCTCGTCGCTGACTTCGCGCATCAGCTCGGACATCCGTACGTCCAACGCGTCGCAGATCGCGGAGAGCAGCTCGGAGGATGCCTCCTTCTGCCCCCGCTCCACCTCGGAGAGATAGCCGAGCGAAACTCGGGCGGACGAGGAGACTTCGCGCAGAGTACGGCCCTGGCGCTGGCGCTGCCGACGCAGCACGTCACCCAGCAGGCGACGGAGCAGAATCATCGGTGGCTCCCTCCTCTGACCGTGTAGCCGTAACCTTCACGCCCCACCGTACCGCCTCGCGCCGCGGCCGTGCTGGGAGCGATGTCGTGTTCACTCAGGGCTGCAAACATCAAATCCCCCCGTCCTGTTCCGTATCCTGCCCCCGCAGATTCTCGCGGAGTTCGCTCGAGAGGAGTTCGAGCACTGTCCGTGCACTCTCCCTACGGATTTCCGCACGGGAGCCGTTCAACCGCAGCCGGGCCGTTTTCCTGGCCCCCGGACCCGCCACGGCGATGAAAACGGTGCCCACCGGCTGCCCGTCCTGGGGGTCCGGGCCGGCCACTCCGGTCGTCGCGATCCCCCACGATGCACCCATCACCCGCCGCACCCCGGCAGCCATCTCCTCCGCGACCTGCGCGTTCACCGCGCCTTCGGCCGCGAGCAGTTCCGCGTCCACCCCGAGGACACGGTGCTTCAGTTCAGTGGCGTACGCCGTGACCGAGCCGCGGAAGGCCCGGGAGGCCCCCGGCACCGCCGTGAGCTCCGAAGCCACCATTCCCCCGGTCAGCGACTCCGCGACCGCGAGGGTCTGGTCACTCTCCGCGAGCAGCCGCAGCACGTCCTCGGCCACCGCCGCCACCCCCGCAACATCTTCCGCCGCCTCCACGGCCTCCGGTGCGTCCCCCGCCCCGTATGTCACTTCGCGGCCCGCTCCTCCGCCAGTCCTGCCCGACGCAGCACCACGGCCTGCCGGATGTAATCCAAACCGGTGACCACGGTCAGCACGACGGCGAGGGCCATCACCCAGAACCGCAGGGTCGCCAGCGGCCCGGTCAGCGCGAGCACGTACATGCCCACCGCCGTGCCCTGGGCCAGGGTCTTCAGCTTGCCGCCCCGGCTGGCCGGGATCACCCCGTACCGGATCACCCAGAACCGCATCAGCGTGATCCCCAGCTCGCGGCCGAGGATCACCCCCGTCACCCACCAGGGCAGGTCTCCGAGCCAGGAGAGACACACGAGCGCCGACCCCATGATCGCCTTGTCGGCGATGGGGTCGGCGATCTTCCCGAAGTCCGTGACCAGGTTGTACGTCCTCGCCAGGTGCCCGTCGAAGATGTCCGTGATCATGGCGACGGCGAAGGCCGCCCACGCCAGCGCCCGCCAGACGGGGTCGTAGCCCCCGTCGGCGAGCAGCAGCAGGACGAATCCCGGCACGAGGACGAGCCGGATCATCGTCAGGATGTTGGCGATGTTCCAGAGGCTGGCCTGGTTGACGGCCGCAGTCCCGAGCTTCGCGCCGGGCGCGGGCCGGCGGCCGGTCCCGCCCGCCGCTGATGCCGGGACTCCGGTCATCCGGCCGCCTCCTCGAGTTCCACGCCCAGGGGCTCGGCCACCAGGTCCACGCCCAGGGTTCCGACCACCTTCGCGGTGACGATGCGCCCGGGGACCAGGCCGGCGCCGTCGGTGAAGACGACCTGGCCGTCGGTCTCGGGAGCCTGGTGGGCGGCGCGCCCGTAGGCGCCCTCGCCCTCCTCCGCCTCGTCGAGCGGGACGACCGTCTCGACGAGTACCTCCAGGGTCTCGCCGATCCGCTCCTCCGCGCGCTGCGAGGTCAGCTCCTCGGCGAGCCGCTGCATGTGCGCGAGCCGCTCGGCGATGGTGTCCTCGTCCAGCTTGCCCTCGTAGCCGGCGGCCTCCGTGCCGTCCTCGTCGGAGTAGCCGAAGACGCCGATGGCGTCGAGGCGGGCGTGGGTGAGGAAACGCTCCAGCTCGGCGAAGTCCGACTCCTTCTCGCCGGGGAAGCCGACGATGAAGTTGGACCGGACGCCGGCCTGCGGGGCCTTGGAACGGATGGTGTCCAGCAGCTCCAGGAAGCGGTCGGTGTCACCGAAGCGGCGCATGGCGCGCAGCACGTCGGGGGCCGAGTGCTGGAAGGACAGGTCGAAGTACGGGACGACCTTGGGGGTCGAGGTGAGTACGTCGATCAGCCCGGGCCGCATCTCGGCGGGCTGGAGGTAGCTGACGCGGACGCGCTCGATGCCGTCTACGGCGGCCAGCTCGGGCAGCAGGGTCTCCAGCAGGCGGATGTCGCCGAGGTCCTTGCCGTACGAGGTGTTGTTCTCGGAGACCAGCATGACCTCCTTGACGCCCTGCTCGGCGAGCCAGCGCGTCTCGCCCAGCACGTCGCTGGGGCGGCGGGAGATGAAGGAGCCGCGGAAGGACGGGATGGCGCAGAAGGAGCAGCGCCGGTCGCAGCCGGAGGCCAGCTTCACGGAGGCCACGGGGCTCTTGTCCAGGCGGCGGCGCAGCGGCGCGCGCGGCCCGGAGGCGGGCGCGAGCCCGTCCGGCAGGTCGGAGGGGGCCGCGGCCGGCTCCTCGGCGGGCGCCTGGGCGTGGCCGGGCAGGGCCACGTCGGCGCTCTGCCGCTCGGCCGGGCTGATCGGCAGCAGCTTGCGCCGGTCGCGCGGGGTGTGGGCCTCGACGCTGCCACCGTTGAGGATGGTCTGGAGGCGGTTGGAGATGTCGGCGTAGTCGTCGAAACCGAGGACTCCGTCGGCTTCGGGGAGCGCTTCGGCGAGTTCCTTGCCGTAGCGCTCGGCCATACAGCCGACGGCGACGACGGCCTGGGTCTTGCCGTGATCCTTGAGATCGTTGGCTTCGAGCAGGGCGTCTACGGAGTCCTTCTTGGCGGCTTCGACGAAGCCACAGGTGTTGACGACGGCCACGTCCGCATCGGCGGCGTCCTCGACGAGCTCCCAGCCATCCGCCGCCAAGCGGCCTGCGAGCTCCTCCGAGTCCACCTCGTTACGGGCGCAGCCAAGAGTGACAAGGGCGACGGTACGGCGTTCGGGCATGGACTCAAGACTACTTCGTCCCGGCGCCGACCCCCGCCTCACATCCCCCCACAACAAGATCCCCGGGGCCGGCGGCGGTCGCCGCGCGGGATCCCGGGGATCTGGAATTTCTTATTCCGTGCTGGTCAGCCCGCCTGGGCCTGGCCCTGGCGCGGGTCGTCCTTGGTGTAGGTGAGACGTTCGACCTGACCCGACTCGAACCTCTCCTTGATCTCCTTGCCGTTCACGAACAGCTTGACGGCCCCGGCGTCGCCGAGGACGAGGTCCACGGACTCCTTGTCCGTGAAGGTCTTCGACTCGCCCTGCGCCAGGGTTCCGTCGAAGAGGAGCCGGCCGCTGTGGTCCTTCGCGGAGATCCAGCTCTCGCCGGTGTCGGCCGTCAGGACGACGGTGACGAGGTCCTTGGGGGCCGCGGCGATGGCGCTGTCCGAGGGCTCGGGCTTGGGTGCCTGAGGGGCCTGGGGGCTCTGGGGCGTCTGGGCGGCGGGCTGCTTGCCCGCGGACTGCTTGGGTGCGGGCTTCGGGGAGACGGAACCTTCCGCCACCGGCCGCTTGCCCTCCTCGTCACCGCCGCCGAAGGCGGTGAAACCGACGAAGCCGATCACGGCGACGATGGCGGCGACCATGGCCGCGGTCCAGTTGGGCCGCTGCCGTTCGGGGCGGATCCGCTCGGCTTCGAACATCGGCGCGGCGGGTGTGGGTGCCGGCCGGCCGCCGTGGGCCGCGTCGTAGCTCTCGACCAGGGGTGCCGGATCGATGTGCACGGCGCGGGCGAGCGTACGGATGTGACCGCGGGCGTAGACGTCGCCGCCGCACCGCGTGAAGTCGTCCTCTTCGATCGCGTGCACGATCGGGATGCGCACGCGGGTGGTGGAACTGACCTCGTCGACGGTGAGCCCGGCGGCGATCCGGGCCTTCTTGAGGGCCGTCCCGATGGACGGTTCTTCGATGGAGCGCTCGACGATGCGGTCCTCGGACCGGTCGTCGGTCGAAGGCCGCTCTTCTTCGGGGGAGTTGGATTTGCCGATGGACACAAGGGCGCCTTTCGAGCGTGTAGCCACCTGCTGGATGTCCAGTCTAGGGGGGTGACGAAAGGGTGGGGCAACCGGAGGGTCCGCTTCCTACGCCATCCGAATGGCGTCGGAAGCACCCGCCGATGCCTCCCTCAACTTGACGCACGCCCAAGGGAAACGGTTGCCCGCCGATCCGGTGACGATCCGGCCTCGATCCCATTCGGTCGGGTGAGGCGGCCGGACCCCCGTTCTAGGCCCCCGTTCCAGGACCCCCGGGCCGCTACGGGACCTCCTCGCCCCGGATCACGGCGAGCACCCCGTCGAGCTCGTCGGGTTTGACCAGCACGTCGCGCGCCTTGGAGCCCTCGCTGGGGCCGACGACCCCCCGGGACTCCATCAGGTCCATGAGCCGCCCGGCCTTGGCGAAGCCCACCCGCAGCTTGCGCTGGAGCATCGAGGTGGAGCCGAACTGGGTGGAGACCACCAGCTCCGCCGCCTGGCACAGCAGGTCCAGGTCGTCGCCGATCTCCTCGTCGATCTCCTTCTTCTGCTTCTGCCCGACCGTGACGTCGTCGCGGAAGACGGGCGCCATCTGGTCCTTGCAGTGCTGCACGATCCCGTGGATCTCGTCCTCGGTGACGAAGGCGCCCTGGAGGCGGACCGGCTTGTTCGCGCCCATCGGCAGGAACAGTCCGTCACCCTTGCCGATCAGCTTCTCGGCGCCCGGCTGGTCCAGGATGACCCGGCTGTCGGCGAGCGAGGAGGTCGCGAAGGCGAGGCGCGAGGGCACGTTCGCCTTGATCAGACCGGTCACCACGTCCACCGAGGGCCGCTGGGTGGCGAGCACCAGGTGGATACCGGCCGCGCGGGCCAGCTGGGTGATGCGGACGATCGAGTCCTCGACGTCGCGCGGGGCCACCATCATCAGGTCGGCCAGCTCGTCGACGATCACCAGCAGGTACGGGTACGGGCTGAGCTCCCGCTCGCTGCCCGGCGGCAGCTTGATCTTGCCGTCGCGGATCGCCTTGTTGAAGTCGTCGATGTGCCGGTACCCGAAGGCCGCCAGGTCGTCGTAGCGCAGGTCCATCTCGCGCACCACCCACTGGAGGGCCTCGGCGGCCCGCTTGGGGTTGGTGATGATCGGCGTGATCAGGTGCGGGATCCCCTCGTAGGCGGTCAGCTCGACCCGCTTGGGGTCGACCAGGACCATCCGGACGTCCTCCGGGGTGGCCCGGACCATGACCGAGGTGATCAGGCAGTTGATGCAGGAGGACTTGCCGGAGCCGGTGGCGCCGGCGACCAGCACGTGCGGCATCTTCGCCAGGTTGGCCATGACGTAGCCGCCCTCGACGTCCTTGCCGAGCGCGACGAGCATCGGGTGGTCGTCCTCGGCGGCGTCCGCGAGGCGCAGTACGTCGCCCAGGTTGACCATCTCGCGGTCGGTGTTCGGGATCTCGATGCCGACGGCCGACTTGCCCGGGATCGGGCTGATGATCCGCACGTCCGGGGAGGCCACGGCGTAGGCGATGTTCTTCGCCAGCGCCGTGATCCGCTCGACCTTCACCGCGGCGCCGAGCGTCACCTCGTACCGGGTCACCGTCGGGCCCCGGGTGAAGCCCGTGACCTGCGCGTCCACCTTGAACTCGGTGAACACGTTCGTCAGCGAGGCGACCACCGCGTCGTTGGCGGCGCTACGGGTCTTGCCCGGCCCGCCCTTCTCCAGCAGGTCCAGCGAGGGCAGCGCGTACGTGATGTCCCCGCGCAGCTGGAGCTGTTCCGCCCGGGGCGGCAGCGGCTGGGCCTCCGGCGGGGCCTTGGTCAGGTCCGGCACCGCCAGCGTCCCGGAGGCCGCCGCGGTGCGCTCGTGCGGCGCGCCGGAGGCGGACTCCGCCGCCGGGGCCGCGGCCCGCTCCTCCCGGGCGGCCGGTACCGGAGCGGTGACCTCCACCCCGTCCCGCCGGTCGGAGATCCCCTGGGTGAGATCGGCGACCAGCGGGTTCGGCGGCAGGCCCCCGTAGACCACCCCGTCCAGCGCGGCCGCGGCCGCCGCGGCGACGTCGACGGCGTCCATCTCCCGCTCCCCCGGCCGCGCGGCGCTCCGCCGGGGCCGGCGCCGCCGGGCCAGGGCCGCCTCCTCGGGGTCGTCCCCCTCACCGCCGGAGCCGCCGGAGCCGCCGGAGCCGCCGGCCCGGGCCCGCCACCGCTCTGCGTCATGACGGTCCTGCCCGTCCTGCCCGTCGGCGCCCTCGTGCTCCCCGTACCCCTCGTCGTACTGGTTGGGCTGGACGATCCCCAGCCGGATCCCCAGGCGGCGCAGCCGCTGCGGGATCGCGTTGACCGGGGTCGCGGTGACCACCAGCAGCCCGAAGACCGTCAGCAGCACCAGCATGGGCACGGCCAGCGGCGCCCCCATGGTGAAGATCAGCGGCTTGGAGGCGCCCCAGCCGATGAGCCCGCCCGCGTTCTGCATGGCGGTGGTGCCCTCGTCCCGGCCGGGCGCCCCGCAGGCGATGTGCACAAGCCCGAGGACCCCGATGACCAGGGCGGAGAGGCCGATGCCGATCCGCCCGTTCGCGTCGGTCTGCTCGGGGTGGCGGATGAAACGTACCGCCATGACCCCGAGCAGGATCGGCACCAGCAGATCGAGGCGGCCGAAGGCCCCGGTGACCAGCATCGTGACCAGGTCCCCGACGGGCCCGCTCAGGTTCGACCAGGTCCCGGCGGCGACGATCAGCGCCAGGGCGAGCAGCAGCAGCGCCACCCCGTCCTTGCGGTGGGCCGGGTCCAGGTTCTTCGCGCCCCGTCCGATGCCGCGGAAGACCCCGCCGACCGCGTGCGCGACACCGAGCCAGCACAGGCGGACCAGCCGCACCACTCCCCCGGTCGGGGAGGGCGCCGGCTTGGCGGCGGTCTTCTTCACCGGGGGACGCTTGGCCGCCGCGGCCTTCTTCGCGGGAGGCTTGCGCGCGGCCGCCTTCTTGGCCGGCGCCGTCGTACGGCCGGTGCGGCCCTTCGCGGTGCCCGCGGTGCTCTGGGAACCCTTGCCGGACGTACTTGAGGCCATGGGCCCGAGGTTACCGGTGCGCACGCCGGTGGACACGCGTGCCCACCCCTTCACCCGTTCGTGTCGCCCCGTCCGTACGCGCTTTGACGCCGCGCCAGACCTGACGCCCGCCCAGCGGCGGCCTCGGGCGGGCCGCTTCGCCCCCGCGGGGGTGCGGCCCGGACCCCTCAGCCCTGGGCGGGCAGTATCGGCGCTCCCCCGCTGGTCCCCGGCTCCAGCGCGTCCAGCGCCCGCCGCAGCCCGGTCAGCTTGCGCTCCAGATGCGCGGCGGTCGCCACCACCGCGGCATCCGCCGAATCCTCGCCGAGCTGCTTGGTCAGCGCCTCGGCCTGCTCCTCGACCGCCGCCAGCCGCGCGGAGAGCTCGGCCAGCAGCCCGGCCGTCTCCCTGCTGCCGTCGCCGTTGGCACCGCCGCCCTCCAGCTGGAGGCGCAGCAGGGCCGCCTGCTCCCGCAGTTGGCAGTTCTTCGTGTAGAGCTCGACGAACACCGAGACCTTGGCGCGCAGCACCCAGGGATCGAACGGCTTCGAGATGTAGTCGACCGCGCCCGCCGCGTAACCGCGGAAGGTGTGGTGCGGACCGTGGTTGATCGCGGTGAGGAAGATGATCGGGATGTCCCGGGTCCGTTCGCGCCGCTTGATGTGCGCGGCGGTTTCGAATCCGTCCATTCCCGGCATCTGGACATCCAGCAGGATGACCGCGAAATCGTCCGTCAGCAGCGCTTTGAGCGCTTCCTCCCCCGACGACGCCCGGACCAGTGTCTGATCGAGCGCGGAGAGGATGGCCTCCAGCGCCAGCAGATTCTCCGGCCGGTCGTCGACCAGGAGGATCTTGGCCTTCTGCACCATGCCCTGTCCTCCTCGCCCCGGCATGGGGCCTCCCCGGCTCCTGGCTCCGGCATGTGCGCCGGGCCCCGCCCCAGAGGACGGCATCCTTGCGCCGTCCGTCCTTGTGCCGGTCATCGTAGCCCCAGTCCCGAGATCGCCACACCCTGTCACCAAGATGTCACTGTGCACGAAGCGGAAACGTGAGGAGGGGGCAGAAGGTTCCCCCTGCGCCCTCCGATCACGACCCGTCCGCCGATCACTTGCCCCGCATGTGCTGTTCCATGACCGACAGCAGGTAATCGGGCTCGACCGGCTTGGTGACGTAGTCGGAAGCCCCGGAGTCGATGGCCTTCTCCCGGTCCCCCTTCATCGCCTTCGCCGTCAGCGCGATGATCGGCAGCCCCGCGAACTGCGGCATCCGCCGGATCGCCGAAGTCGTCGCGTACCCGTCCATCTCCGGCATCATGATGTCCATCAGGACGACCGCCACGTCGTCGTGCTGCTCCAGGACCTCGATGCCCTCCCGGCCGTTCTCCGCGTAGAGCACCGCCAGCCCGTGCTGCTCCAGCACGCTCGTCAGCGCGAAGACGTTGCGCACGTCGTCGTCCACGATCAGCACCCGCTCGCCGTGGAAGTCGTACGTGCGCGGCGCCACCGGCAGCGGCTCCTCCAGATCCCACGCATCGCCGTCGGGCTGCCCCGGCACCTCGGTACGCGGCAGCGCACCGCCCAGCGGCTTGCGCCGGCGCCGGAACAGCGCCGAGGAACCCTGCCCCGCCGGCTCCGCCACCGGCACCGGCTGGCGCACCGGGACCGTGTTCACGGGGGCGGCCGGCAGCGCCGCCGGGAGCGGCTGCGGAGCGGGCAGGGCCTCCTCGGCCGCCCTGCGGTACTCCCCGCGCGAGCCCCCGGGCGTCGGCGGCGCGTACCCCTGCGGCGGCAGCTCGCTCGGGTGCAGCGGCAGGTACAGCGTGAAGGTCGACCCCCGGCCCGGCTCACTGGCCGCGTGGATCTCCCCGCCCAGCAGCCGGGCGATCTCCCGGCTGATGGACAGCCCCAGGCCCGTACCGCCGTACTTGCGGCTCGTCGTCCCGTCGGCCTGCTTGAACGCCTCGAAGATCACCAGCATCTTGCTCGCCGCGATCCCGATCCCGGTGTCGGTCACCGAGAAGGCGATCAGGTCCGCGTCCGCCTCCCGCAGCGACCCGGCCTCCAGCAGCTGCTCCCGGATCGCCGACGGCACATCGGCCCCGGCCGGACGGATCACCAGCTCCACCGCCCCGTTGTCGGTGAACTTCACCGCGTTCGACAGCAGGTTGCGCAGCACCTGGAGGAGACGCTGCTCGTCCGTGTGCAGGGTCGCGGGCAGCTCCGGGGAGACCCGTACCGAGAAGTCCAGCCCCTTCTCCGCGGTCAGCGGCCGGAAGGTGGCCTCCACGTAGTCCACGAGCTGGACCAGCGCGATCCGCGTCGGCGAGACGTCCATCTTCCCGGCCTCGACCTTCGACAGGTCGAGGATGTCGTTGATCAGCTGGAGCAGGTCCGAGCCCGCGCCGTGGATGGTCTCCGCGAACTCCACCTGCTTCGGCGAGAGGTTCTCGTCCGCGTTGTCGGCGAGCAGCTTGGCCAGGATCAGCAGCGAGTTGAGCGGGGTGCGCAGCTCGTGCGACATGTTCGCGAGGAACTCGCTCTTGTACCGCATCGACACCGCGAGCTGCTCGGCCCGCTCCTCCAGGACCTGCCGGGCCTCCTCGATCTCGGTGTTCTTCACCTCGATGTCCCGGTTCTGCTGGGCCAGCAGCTCGGCCTTCTCCTCCAGTTCCGCGTTGGCGGCCTGGAGGGCCTTCTGCCGGTTCTCCAGCTCGTCGGAGCGCTCGCGCAGCTGCTCGGTCATCTCCTGGGACTGCTTGAGCAGCATCTCCGTCTTGGAGTTCACGGAGATGGTGTTGACGCTCGTACCGATCATCTCGGCGATCTGGCTGAGGAAGTCCTTCTGGATCTGTGTGAACCCCGTGAACGACGCCAGCTCGATGACGCCGAGCACCTTCCCCTCGAACAGCACCGGCAGCACGATCACATGCGCCGGCGGGGCCTCGCCGAGCCCCGAGGAGATCTTCAGGTAGCCGGGCGGGGTGTTCTCGACGAGGATCGTCCGCTTCTCCTCGGCGACCGTCCCGATCAGCCCCTCCCCCGGCCGGAAGGAGATGGGCATCTGGCCGCCCGCGTAGGCGTAGCTCCCGCGCATCCGCAGCTCGTACGAGCCCTCCGCGCCGCCGTCCGTCCCGATCTCGGTGGTCCCGCCGGCCGGCACGGCCAGGAAGAAGGCGCCGTGCTGCGCCGAGACCACCGGGGTCAGCTCGCTCATGATCAGCGAGGCCACGTCGTCCAGGTCCCGGCGACCCTGCATGAGGGCCGAGATCCGGGCGAGGTTGCCCTTGAGCCAGTCCTGCTCCTTGTTGGCCAGGGTGGTGTCGCGCAGGTTCACGATCATCGTGTTGATGTTGTCCTGGAGGACCTGGATCTCGCCCGCCGCGTCCACGTCGACCTTCAGGCTCAGGTCGCCCCGGGTCACCGCGGTGGCGACGGCCGCGATGGCGCGTACCTGACGGGTGAGGTTGCCGGCCATCTCGTTCACGGACTCGGTCAGGTCCCGCCAGGTGCCGTCGACGTCCCGCACCCGCGCCTGGCCGCCGAGGATGCCCTCGGTACCCACCTCGCGCGCCACCCGCGTCACCTGGTCGGCGAAGGAGGACAGCTGGTCGACCATCGTGTTGATGGTCGTCTTGAGCTCCAGGATCTCCCCGCGCGCGTCGATGTCGATCTTCTTGGTCATGTCGCCCTTGGCGATGGCGGTCGTGACCATGGCGATCTGCCGCACCTGTCCGGTGAGGTTGGACGCCATGAAGTTCACCGAGTCGGTGAGGTCCTTCCACGTCCCGGAGACCCCGGGGACGTGCGCCTGACCGCCCAGGCGGCCCTCCGTGCCCACCTCGCGGGCCACGCGCGTGACCTCGTCCGCGAAGGACGACAGGGTCTTCACCATCGTGTTGACGGTGTCGGCGAGCTGCGCGACCTCGCCGCGCGCCTCGACGGTCACCTTCTTCGTCAGATCACCGTTGGCGACCGCCGACGAGACCTGCGAGATGTTGCGCACCTGCGAGGTCAGGTTGTTCGCCATCAGGTTGACGTTGTCGGTCAGGTCCTTCCAGATGCCGGTCACCCCGCGCACGCGGGCCTGCCCGCCGAGGATTCCCTCGGAGCCCACCTCGCGGGCCACCCGCGTCACCTGCTCGGCGAAGGAGGACAGCTGGTCGACCATCGTGTTCACGGTGGTGACCAGTTCGAGGATCTCGCCCTTGGCATCGACGGTGATCTTCTTCGACAGATCACCCATGGCGACGGCCGTCGTCACCTCGGC
Organism: Streptomyces sp. NBC_00091; assembly: GCF_026343185.1. Lineage (GTDB taxonomy): Bacteria > Actinomycetota > Actinomycetes > Streptomycetales > Streptomycetaceae > Streptomyces. Next base: position 759,817 of record NZ_JAPEMA010000001.1, read on the forward strand.
GATGTTGCGCACCTGCGAAGTCAGGTTGTTCGCCATGAAGTTGACGGACTGGGTGAGGTCCTTCCAGGTACCGGAGACCCCCTTGACCTCGGCCTGGCCGCCCAGGATGCCCTCGGTGCCCACCTCGCGGGCCACCCGGGTCACCTGCTCCGCGAAGTTCGACAGCTGGTCGACCATCGTGTTGAGGGTGTTCTTCAGCTCCAGGATCTCGCCCCGGGCGTCCACGTCGATCTTCTGCGACAGGTCACCGCGCGCCACCGCCGTCGCGACCTGCGCGATGTTGCGCACCTGCGAGGTCAGATTGCCGGCCATGCCGTTCACGGAATCCGTCAGGTCCCGCCACACGCCCGCCACACCCGGCACCTGCGCCTGGCCGCCGAGCCGGCCTTCCGTACCCACGTCCCGGGCGACCCGGGTCACCTGCTCCGCGAAGGCCGACAGCTGGTCGACCATCGTGTTGATGGTGTTCTTCAGCTCCAGGATCTCGCCCCGGGCGTCCACGTCGATCTTCTGCGACAGGTCGCCGCGCGCCACCGCCGTCGTCACCTGGGCGATCTGACGCACCTGGGAGGTCAGGTTCCCGGCCATGAAGTTGACGGAGTCGGTGAGCTCCTTCCAGGTGCCGGAGACCCCCTCGACCCGGGCCTGGCCGCCCAGACGGCCCTCCGTACCCACGTCCCGGGCCATCCGCGTGACCTGGTCGGCGAAGGAGGACAGCTGGTCCACCATCGTGTTCACGGTGTTCTTCAGCTGGAGCATCTCGCCGGAGACGTCCACCGTGACCTTCTGCGACAGATCGCCGTTGGCCACCGCCGTGGTCACCTGGGCGATGTTGCGGACCTGCCCGGTGAGGTTGCGGAAGGCGGTGTTCACCGAGTCGGTGAGGTCCTTCCACGTACCCGCCGCCCCCGGCACCTGCGCCTGACCGCCCAGCTCACCCTCGACACCGACCTCACGGGCCACACGTGTCACTTCCGCACCGAAGGACTGCAGCTGGTCCACCATCGTGTTGACGGTGTTCTTCAGCTCCAGCATCTCGCCGGCCACGTCCACCGTGACCTTCTGCGACAGATCACCGTTGGCCACGGCGGTCGTCACCTGGGCAATGTCCCGCACCTGCGTGGTGAGGTTGCGGAAGACCGTGTTCACCGAGTCGGTGAGGTCCTTCCACGTACCCGCCGCCCCCGGCACCTGCGCCTGACCGCCGAGCAGGCCCTTGGCGCCGACCTCGCTGGCCACCCGCGTGACCTCGTCCGCGAAGGTCCGCAGGGTCTCCGTCATCTGATTGATCGTTTCGGCCAGCTGCGCGACCTCGCCCCGCGCGCTGACCCGCACCTTCTGCGACAGGTCACCGTTCGCGACGGCCGTCGTGACCTGCGCGATCCCGCGCACCTGGGCCGTCAGGTTCCCCGCCATCGTGTTGACGGAGTCCGTCAGGTCCTTCCACACGCCCGCGACCCCGGGCACCTTCGCCTGGCCGCCCAGCTCGCCCTCCGTACCCACCTCGCGCGCGACACGCGTCACCTCGGAGGAGAACGAGGACAACTGGTCCACCATGGTGTTCACGGTGTTCTTCAGCTGGAGCATCTCGCCGGCCACGTGCACCGTGACCTTGCGCGAGAGATCGCCCTTGGCGACCGCCGTCGTGACGAGAGCGATGTCACGCACCTGGGCGGTGAGCCGGTACGCCATCGTGTTGACGGAGTCGGTCAGGTCCTTCCAAGAACCGGACATTCCGCGCACCTGGGCCTGACCGCCCAGCTTGCCCTCGGTACCGACCTCCAGCGCCACCCGCGTCACCTCGTCGGTGAACGCCGACAGCTGGTCGACCAGGTTGTTGACCGTACGCCCGACCTTGAGGAACTCCCCGCGCAGCGGATGCCCCACCCCGTCCGGGGCCTGCGTCCGCAGGTCCATCCGCTGGTCCAGGTCGCCCTCGGCCACCGCCGACAGCACCCGGCCCACCTCGGACACCGGCCGCGCGAGATCGTCCACCAGCTGGTTCGACGCGTCGATCGCGGCCGCCCAGGAACCCTCGCAGGCCCCCGTCTCCAGCCGCTCGCTCAGCTTGCCCTCACGGCCCACCATCCGCCGGACCCGGGACAGCTCCCCGGTCAAGTGCAGATTGCGGTCGGCGAGCTCGTTGTAGACGGCGGCGATCTCCGCCATCACGCCCTCGCCGGACACCGTCAGCCGCTTGCGGAAATTCCCGTCCCGCATCGACACCAGGGCCGTGAGCAGCCGGTTCAGAGCGGCGGTATCGACTTCCGTCGTCCCGTTCCGCCGGGACCGTCCGCCCTTCGGGCGCGTTCCCGTACGCCGCACCGCTGCGCCAGACTCCACCGTGTCCCTCCCGAAAGGGTCGACCGTTGTTCCACCGGACGTCCGGCTGTCCAAGAGCCGGCTCTCCAAGCCTGCCCAGTGTTTCACCCTGGCCGAACACGGCGATAACACTTCGGCACCATCGCACACCGGCCGCACCCTGCGGGTGGAATCCCGTACGACGGCTCCTGGCGACCGCGAAGGTAAGTAACCTGGCATCCGATGTCCCACCGCGTCGAAGGAGACTTGTGATCACGGCACGGGCGGCTGCCAGTTTCGACCCTCAAGGGCGGTCGGTCGCCGCCGCCCGCGCGTTCGTCCGCGACACGCTGCAGGGCTGGGGCTTCGCCGACATCGTCGACGACGCGGTGGTACTGACCAGCGAGCTCGTCACCAACGCCGTGGTCCACGCCGGCACCCGGGCCGAGGTCCTGTGCCTGCGCGCCGAGGACGGCGTACGCGTCGAGATCGCCGACCGCTACCCGGAGCGCGAGCTGCCCCTGCGGCACCCGGGCGAGCGCCCGTACGCCGACCCCGACCGCGAGAGCGGCCGCGGCCTGATGCTCTGCGCCGCCCTCGCCACCCGCTGGGGCGTCGAGTACACCGCCACCCACAAACACGTGTGGTTCCGCCTCGACCTCCCGGACCGGCCGGTCGGTACCCGCTCCGCCGGCCCCGTCGTCCCGGACCAGTTCCTGCCCCTGGCCGACAGCCGGGTCCGCGTCGCCGTCCTCCAGATCGACGCCGCCGACGCCATCTCCGCCTGGAACGACGACGCCGAGCACATCTTCGGCTACCCCGCCGAAAAGGCCGTGGGCCGCCCCCTCGCCGAACTCGCCGCCTGGCCCCAGACCCCCGGCACCGGCACCGGCGTCGCCGAGGCCCTGCGCCTGTCCCGCTGGGAGGGCAGCTACGGCATCCGCGGCGCCGACGGCCGCGTCATCCCCGTCTACGCCTCCCACCTGCGGGTCCGCGACGCCCACGGCGAGCCCTCCATCGTCTGCCTCCTCGTCCACGACGACGAGCGCGCCCTGCTCCAGACCCCCGTACGGGTGCCCTCCTCCGACGGCCAGCACAGCGATCCCCGCCCCGTGGACCCCTTCGAGGTCTTCATCGGCTCCCCCGCCCCCGACGACCTCGACGGACTCCTCCAGCGCACCGTCGAGCGGGCCCGCGACATGCTCGACGCCGACGCCGCCTTCCTGCTCCTGGCCACCGACGACGAGACCGAGCTGGAGGTCCGCGCCACCACCGGCCTGCCCTCCACCCGCCAGCGCTTCGCCCGCGTCCCCGTCGAGGCCGGCACCAGCCGCTACGGCTCCGCCCGGCTGCCCGCCGTCCACGAGGACCTCGCCGTCGTCCCCGGAGCCGTACCGCTCCTGGAGTCCACCGGCATGCGCTCCGTCGTCACCGTCCCCCTCAAGGTCGAGGGCCGCCTCACCGGCTCCCTCGGCATCGCCGCCGAGAACCCGGGCCGCTACGACAACGAGGACGCCCTGCGCCTCCAGTTCGCCGCCGACCGCATCGCCCTCGCCGTCGAGTCCGCCCGCCTCGGCGAACTGGAACGACTGCGCCGCGGCTCCCTCTCCTTCCTCGTCGAGGCCTCCGACCTGCTCGCCGGCACCCTCGACCGGGACCAGACCCTGGCCCTCATGGCCCAGATGACCGTCCCGACCCTCGCCACCTGGTGCGCCGTCTACACCATCGCCGACCAGGCCTCCGACCCGTACCTCTCCTACGTCCTGCACGAGGACGAGGAACGCATCGACGGCCTCAAGGCCTTGCTCGCCCGCGTCAGCCCGCCCGAACCGGTCCGCGAGGCCGGCGCCCGCCCCTGGCCCGATGCCGCCCTGGCCGTCGGCGGGGAGACCGTGGTCCTCCCCCTCCTCGCCCGCAACCGGGTGATCGGCATGCTGACCCTCGGCAAGCCCAGCGAGGAGCACTTCCGCCAGGAGATCCTCGAACTCGCCGACGACCTGTCCCGCAGGGCCGCCCTGGCCCTCGACAACGCCCGCCTGTACTCCGAGCGCACCGCCATCAGCCGCTCCCTCCAGCGCAGCCTGCTGCCGCCCGGCTCCCCCTCCATCCCCGGCATGGAGGTCGACGTCATCTACCGCGCCGCCGGCGAGGGCAACGAGGTGGGCGGCGACTTCTACGACGTCTTCCCCATCCGCGACGGCGCGTACGGCTTCGCCATCGGAGACGTCTGCGGTACGGGCCCCGAGGCGGCCGCCGTCACCGGCCTGGCCCGCCACGCCCTGCGCCTCCTGGCCCGCGAGGGCCTGGGCGGCCCGGCCGTCCTCCAGCGCCTCAACGCGGCCATCCTCGACGAGGGCGCCCGCAGCCGCTTCCTCACCCTCCTCTACGGGGAACTCCACCCCCAGCCCGACGGCGGCGCCCTGATGAAGGTCGTCTGCGCGGGCCACCCCCTCCCGCTGCGCCTGCGCCCGGACGGCCAGGTCACCCCGGCCGCGGACCCGCAGCCGCTGCTCGGCGTGATCGACGACCTCGACCTCTACGAACAGACCCTCACCCTCGACCCGGGCGACGTCCTGCTCTGCGTCACCGACGGCGTCACGGAACGCCGCGAGGGCACCCGCATGCTGGGCGACGACGGCCTCGCCGAGGTCCTCACCACCTGCACCGGCCTCACGGCCGGCGCGGTGGCCGCCCGCGTCCTGCGCGCGGTCGAACGCTTCGCGGCCGAACCCGCCTCGGACGACATGGCCATCCTGGCCTTCCGCGTCCCTGGCCAGCGCACGGGCGACTGACCGCCCCGGTCTCAGACGTAGTCGGCGGTGGTGCGGACGGTCCCGAACCGGGGGAAGACCCGCTCCACCGCGAAGGCGCGCTCGTCCGCCGCGAATGCCGACCGGCCACTCCGGGGGCACAACGCAAAAAGGCCCCCGCCAAATGGCGGGGGCCTTTCTCTTGGAGCCCTTTAACGGAATCGAACCGTTGACCTTCTCCTTACCATGGAGACGCTCTACCGACTGAGCTAAAAGGGCGGGTTGTTCGGCGGCGTCCTACTCTCCCACAGGGTCCCCCCTGCAGTACCATCGGCGCTGAAAGGCTTAGCTTCCGGGTTCGGAATGTAAACCGGGCGTTTCCCTAACGCTATGACCACCGAAACACTATGAAGTTAACCAACCGGATGACAACACGGTCGTTACTTCAGAACTAACACAGTGGACGCGAGCAACTGAGGACAAGCCCTCGGCCTATTAGTACCAGTCAGCTCCACCCGTTACCGGGCTTCCACATCTGGCCTATCAACCCAGTCGTCTACTGGGAGCCTTACCCTCTCAAGGAGGTGGGAATACTCATCTTGAAGCAGGCTTCCCGCTTAGATGCTTTCAGCGGTTATCCCTCCCGAACGTAGCCAACCAGCCATGCCCTTGGCAGGACAACTGGCACACCAGAGGTTCGTCCGTCCCGGTCCTCTCGTACTAGGGACAGCCCTTCTCAATATTCCTACGCGCACAGCGGATAGGGACCGAACTGTCTCACGACGTTCTAAACCCAGCTCGCGTACCGCTTTAATGGGCGAACAGCCCAACCCTTGGGACCGACTCCAGCCCCAGGATGCGACGAGCCGACATCGAGGTGCCAAACCATCCCGTCGATATGGACTCTTGGGGAAGATCAGCCTGTTATCCCCGGGGTACCTTTTATCCGTTGAGCGACGGCGCTTCCACAAGCCACCGCCGGATCACTAGTCCCGACTTTCGTCCCTGCTCGACCCGTCGGTCTCACAGTCAAGCTCCCTTGTGCACTTACACTCAACACCTGATTGCCAACCAGGCTGAGGGAACCTTTGGGCGCCTCCGTTACCCTTTGGGAGGCAACCGCCCCAGTTAAACTACCCATCAGACACTGTCCCTGATCCGGATCACGGACCGAGGTTAGACATCCAGCACGACCAGAGTGGTATTTCAACGGCGACTCCACCATGACTGGCGTCACGGCTTCAAAGTCTCCCACCTATCCTACACAAGCCGAACCGAACACCAATATCAAACTGTAGTAAAGGTCCCGGGGTCTTTCCGTCCTGCTGCGCGAAACGAGCATCTTTACTCGTAGTGCAATTTCACCGGGCCTATGGTTGAGACAGTCGAGAAGTCGTTACGCCATTCGTGCAGGTCGGAACTTACCCGACAAGGAATTTCGCTACCTTAGGATGGTTATAGTTACCACCGCCGTTTACTGGCGCTTAAGTTCTCAGCTTCGCAACCCCGAAAGGTCACTAACCGGTCCCCTTAACGTTCCAGCACCGGGCAGGCGTCAGTCCGTATACATCGCCTTACGGCTTCGCACGGACCTGTGTTTTTAGTAAACAGTCGCTTCTCGCTGGTCTCTGCGGCCACCCCCAGCTCAGGAAGCAAGTTCCTTCACCAGTGATGGCCCCCCTTCTCCCGAAGTTACGGGGGCATTTTGCCGAGTTCCTTAACCATAGTTCACCCGAACGCCTCGGTATTCTCTACCTGACCACCTGAGTCGGTTTAGGGTACGGGCCGCCATGAAACTCGCTAGAGGCTTTTCTCGACAGCATAGGATCATCCACTTCACCACAATCGGCTCGGCATCAGGTCTCAGCCTTATATGAGGGACGGATTTGCCTACCCCTCGGCCTACACCCTTACCCCGGGACAACCACCGCCCGGGCTGGACTACCTTCCTGCGTCACCCCATCGCTTACCTACTACCACCTTGGATCGCCGGCTCCACCACTTTCCTTTCCCCGAAGGGTCCGGAACGGCTTCACGGGCTTAGCATTAATGGATTCGATATTGGGCGTTTCAAAGCGGGTACCGGAATATCAACCGGTTGTCCATCGACTACGCCTGTCGGCCTCGCCTTAGGTCCCGACTTACCCTGGGCAGATCAGCTTGACCCAGGAACCCTTAGTCAATCGGCGCACACGTTTCTCACGTGTGTATCGCTACTCATGCCTGCATTCTCACTCGTGAACCGTCCACAACTAGCTTCCGCTGCTGCTTCACCCGGCACACGACGCTCCCCTACCCATCACAGCGGGCGTTGGCCCTATTGCTGCAATGACACGACTTCGGCGGTACGCTTGAGCCCCGCTACATTGTCGGCGCGGAATCACTTGACCAGTGAGCTATTACGCACTCTTTCAAGGGTGGCTGCTTCTAAGCCAACCTCCTGGTTGTCTCTGCGACTCCACATCCTTTCCCACTTAGCGTACGCTTAGGGGCCTTAGTCGATGCTCTGGGCTGTTTCCCTCTCGACCATGGAGCTTATCCCCCACAGTCTCACTGCCGTGCTCTCACTTACCGGCATTCGGAGTTTGGCTAAGGTCAGTAACCCGGTAGGGCCCATCGCCTATCCAGTGCTCTACCTCCGGCAAGAAACACACGACGCTGCACCTAAATGCATTTCGGGGAGAACCAGCTATCACGGAGTTTGATTGGCCTTTCACCCCTAACCACAGGTCATCCCCCAGGTTTTCAACCCTGGTGGGTTCGGTCCTCCACGAAGTCTTACCTCCGCTTCAACCTGCCCATGGCTAGATCACTCCGCTTCGGGTCTAGAGCGTGCAACTCAATCGCCCTATTCGGACTCGCTTTCGCTACGGCTTCCCCACACGGGTTAACCTCGCTACACACCGCTAACTCGCAGGCTCATTCTTCAAAAGGCACGCAGTCACGACCCATTGGGTAAACCCAATGAGCGACGCTCCCACGGCTTGTAGGCACACGGTTTCAGGTACTATTTCACTCCGCTCCCGCGGTACTTTTCACCATTCCCTCACGGTACTATCCGCTATCGGTCACCAGGGAATATTTAGGCTTAGCGGGTGGTCCCGCCAGATTCACACGGGATTTCTCGGGCCCCGTGCTACTTGGGAGATTCTTAAGCAAGCCGCTGATGTTTCGTCTACGGGGGTCTTACCCTCTACGCCGGACCTTTCGCATGTCCTTCGACTACATCAACGGTTTCTGACTCGCCGACCGGCCGGCAGACCGATCAAAAGAATTCCCACAACCCCGCATGCGCAACCCCTGCCGGGTATCACACGCATACGGTTTGGCCTCATCCGGTTTCGCTCGCCACTACTCCCGGAATCACGGTTGTTTTCTCTTCCTGAGGGTACTGAGATGTTTCACTTCCCCTCGTTCCCTCCACATGCCCTATGTGTTCAGGCATGGGTGACAGCCCATGACGACTGCCGGGTTTCCCCATTCGGACACCCCCGGATCAAAGCTCAGTTGGCAGCTCCCCGGGGCCTATCGCGGCCTCTCACGTCCTTCATCGGTTCCTGGTGCCAAGGCATCCACCGTGCGCCCTTAAAAACTTGGCCACAGATGCTCGCGTCCACTGTGTAGTTCTCAAGCAACGACCAGCCACCCATCACCCTGCACCTCGAAAGGAACAAGTTCACTGGGGCCGGCATCGCGAAGATAAGACCTTACGGCCGTACCCTCAGATACCCAACAACGTGCCAGGCACGATTCCCTCAACTATCACCGTGTTCCACGCCAGAGGCAGTACTTACAGGATGTTTTGGAAACCGTGCCAAATAATCAACGTTCCACCCATGAGCTGACCGTGCAGAACATTTGTCTGCAATCGGTACTGTGCTCCTTAGAAAGGAGGTGATCCAGCCGCACCTTCCGGTACGGCTACCTTGTTACGACTTCGTCCCAATCGCCAGTCCCACCTTCGACAGCTCCCTCCCTTACGGGTTGGGCCACCGGCTTCGGGTGTTACCGACTTTCGTGACGTGACGGGCGGTGTGTACAAGGCCCGGGAACGTATTCACCGCAGCAATGCTGATCTGCGATTACTAGCAACTCCAACTTCATGGGGTCGAGTTGCAGACCCCAATCCGAACTGAGACCGGCTTTTTGAGATTCGCTCCACCTCACGGTATCGCAGCTCATTGTACCGGCCATTGTAGCACGTGTGCAGCCCAAGACATAAGGGGCATGATGACTTGACGTCGTCCCCACCTTCCTCCGAGTTGACCCCGGCGGTCTCCTGTGAGTCCCCATCACCCCGAAGGGCATGCTGGCAACACAGGACAAGGGTTGCGCTCGTTGCGGGACTTAACCCAACATCTCACGACACGAGCTGACGACAGCCATGCACCACCTGTATACCGACCACAAGGGGGGCACTATCTCTAATGCTTTCCGGTATATGTCAAGCCTTGGTAAGGTTCTTCGCGTTGCGTCGAATTAAGCCACATGCTCCGCTGCTTGTGCGGGCCCCCGTCAATTCCTTTGAGTTTTAGCCTTGCGGCCGTACTCCCCAGGCGGGGAACTTAATGCGTTAGCTGCGGCACCGACGACGTGGAATGTCGCCAACACCTAGTTCCCAACGTTTACGGCGTGGACTACCAGGGTATCTAATCCTGTTCGCTCCCCACGCTTTCGCTCCTCAGCGTCAGTAATGGCCCAGAGATCCGCCTTCGCCACCGGTGTTCCTCCTGATATCTGCGCATTTCACCGCTACACCAGGAATTCCGATCTCCCCTACCACACTCTAGCTAGCCCGTATCGAATGCAGACCCGAGGTTAAGCCTCGGGCTTTCACATCCGACGTGACAAGCCGCCTACGAGCTCTTTACGCCCAATAATTCCGGACAACGCTTGCGCCCTACGTATTACCGCGGCTGCTGGCACGTAGTTAGCCGGCGCTTCTTCTGCAGGTACCGTCACTTTCGCTTCTTCCCTGCTGAAAGAGGTTTACAACCCGAAGGCCGTCATCCCTCACGCGGCGTCGCTGCATCAGGCTTTCGCCCATTGTGCAATATTCCCCACTGCTGCCTCCCGTAGGAGTCTGGGCCGTGTCTCAGTCCCAGTGTGGCCGGTCGCCCTCTCAGGCCGGCTACCCGTCGTCGCCTTGGTGGGCCATTACCCCACCAACAAGCTGATAGGCCGCGGGCTCATCCTTCACCGCCGGAGCTTTCAACCCCCGCCCATGCAGGCAGGAGTGGTATCCGGTATTAGACCCCGTTTCCAGGGCTTGTCCCAGAGTGAAGGGCAGATTGCCCACGTGTTACTCACCCGTTCGCCACTAATCCACCCCGAAGGGCTTCATCGTTCGACTTGCATGTGTTAAGCACGCCGCCAGCGTTCGTCCTGAGCCAGGATCAAACTCTCCATGAATGTTTACCGGTAATCCGGTGCACACACACGTTGAGCGGGCACGTCATGTCGGAATAAGACCGACGCGCCACAACGTCCTCGCTGTGTTTGTTGCCTACGAGCACCCGAAGGCCCCGCAGGTCTTTTTCAAAGGAACCTCATCCACCGAAGTGGACGGGGTATCAACTTCTGGCGTTGATTTTTGGCACGCTGTTGAGTTCTCAAGGAACGGACGCTTCCTTTGTACTCACCCTCGCGGGCTTTCCTCCGGGCTTTCGTTCTGTTCTTGCGTTTCCGACTCTATCAGACTCTTTCGTGTCCGATTTCCTCGGCGCCTTCGAGGTTCTGCGCTTTCGCGCTTTCCCTTTCCGGCGGTTCCGACTCTATCAGATTCTTTTCCGTGTCGATCTCCGACTCGGATTCGAATTCCGATGGCCTTCGGGGGGCCTTTCCCTTTCGGGCGGGTCAGACTTTATCAGGTTTCCCTGGTCTGGATTCCCACCGTCCCCCGACATGCCGGTCCGGGCACACGTGTGTGCATGGTCCGTGCGGGGTGGAGACGTAAACGTACTGGAGCGGGGCCCCCGGATGCAAATCCGGTTGCCCCGCTCCAGTGAGGTCGCTACGTACGACGAGGTCAGACCTCGACGACGACCGGGAGGATCATCGGGCGGCGGCGGTAGCCGTCCGAGACCCACTTGCCCATCGTGCGGCGGATGAGCTGCTGGATCTGGTGCGGCTCGGCCACGCCGTCGGCCGCCGCGCGGGCGATGGCCTCCTCGATCTTCGCGCTGACCGCGCCGAAGGCCGAGTCCTCGATGCCGGAGCCGCGCGCCTGGATGTTCACGCCGCTCACGACCTTGCCCGTGGTGCTGTCGACCACGACGTAGACCGAGATGATGCCCTCCTCACCGAGGATGCGGCGGTCCTTCAGGGAGGACTCGGTGACGTCTCCGACCGACAGGCCGTCCACGTACACGTAGCCGGCCTGGACCTTGCCGGAGATCCGGGCCTTGCCGTCGATCAGGTCGACGACCACGCCGTCCTCGGCGATCACGATGCGGTCCTTCGGGACGCCCGTCATGGCACCGAGCTCGGCGTTGGCGCGCAGGTGGCGCCATTCGCCGTGGACCGGCATCAGGTTCCGCGGCTTGCAGATGTTGTAGAAGTACAGCAGCTCGCCGGCGGAGGCGTGGCCGGAGACGTGCACCTTGGCGTTGCCCTTGTGCACGACGTTGGCGCCCCAGCGGGTCAGGCCGTTGATCACGCGGTAGACCGCGTTCTCGTTGCCCGGGATCAGGGACGACGCCAGGATCACGGTGTCGCCGGGGACGATCCGGATCTGGTGGTCGCGGTTGGCCATGCGGGACAGGGCAGCCATCGGCTCGCCCTGGGAGCCCGTGCAGACCAGCACGACCTCGTCGTCCGGGAGGTCGTCGAGGGTCTTGACGTCGACGACGAGCCCGGCCGGGACCCGCAGGTAGCCCAGGTCGCGGGCGATGCCCATGTTGCGGACCATCGAGCGGCCGACGAAGGCGACCCGGCGGCCGTACTCGTGGGCGGCGTCGAGGATCTGCTGGATGCGGTGCACGTGGCTGGCGAACGAGGCCACGATGATCCGCTTCTGGGCACCCGCGAAGACGCCGCGGATGGCGTTGGAGATGTCGCGCTCCGGCGGGACGAAGCCCGGGACCTCGGCGTTCGTCGAGTCCGAGAGGAGGAGGTCGATGCCCTCTTCGCTCAGGCGCGCGAAGGCGTGCAGGTCGGTGAGGCGGTTGTCCAGCGGGAGCTGGTCCATCTTGAAGTCACCGGTGCACACGACCATGCCGGCGCCGGTGCGGATGGCCACGGCCAGGGCGTCCGGGATGGAGTGGTTGACGGCGACGAACTCGCAGTCGAAGGGGCCCAGGTTCTCGCGCTCGCCTTCCTTCACCTCGAGGGTGTAGGGGCGGATGCGGTGCTCCTGGAGCTTGGCCTCGATGAGCGCCAGGGTCAGCTTGGAGCCGATCAGCGGGATGTCCGGCTTCTCCCGGAGGAGGTACGGGACGGCGCCGATGTGGTCCTCGTGGCCGTGGGTGAGGACGATGCCCTCGATGTCGTCGAGCCGGTCCCGGATGGACGTGAAGTCCGGCAGGATCAGGTCGATGCCCGGCTGCTCCTCCTCGGGGAAGAGCACGCCGCAGTCGACGATCAGCAGGCGGCCGTCGAACTCGAAGACGGTCATGTTGCGGCCGATCTCGCCGAGACCGCCCAGCGGGGTGACCCGGAGGCCGCCCTTGGGGAGCTTCGGCGGCGGGCCGAGTTCAGGGTGCGGATGGCTCAAAAGGTTCTCCTTCACCACACACGCCACGTACCCCTTAAGGCACGTGGCGCGCATGTCATTCGTGCACTTGCTGTTGTCTGTTTTGTTCTTGCTTATTCAGTTGTGAAGTCTGTTGTCAGAGCTGTACCCCGCCCGCAGCAAGATCGATCTTGAGCTGGGCGGTCTCTTCGGCGGTCAGTCCGACGAGCGGGAGACGGAGCGGGCCGGCGGGGAGTCCCTGGAGGTTCAGGGCGCCCTTGGTGGTCATCACGCCCTGGGTGCGGAACATGCCCGTGAAGACCGGGAGCAGCTTCTGGTGGATCTCGGTGGCCTTCTGCACGTCGCCGCTGAGGTGGGCCTCGAGCATCGCGCGCAGCTCGGGGGTGACCACGTGGCCGACCACGGAGACGAAGCCGACCGCGCCGACCGACAGGAGCGGCAGGTTCAGCATGTCGTCGCCGGAGTACCAGGCCAGACCGCTCTGGGCGATGGCCCAGCTGGCGCGGCCGAGGTCGCCCTTGGCGTCCTTGTTGGCCACGATCCGGGGGTGCTCGGCGAGCCTGACCAGGGTTTCCGTGTTGATCGGGACACCGCTGCGGCCGGGGATGTCGTAGAGCATGACCGGCAGCTCGGTGGCGTCCGCGATGGCCGTGAAGTGCTGGAAGAGGCCTTCCTGCGGGGGCTTGCTGTAGTAGGGCGTCACGGCGAGCAGGCCGTGGGCACCGGTGCGCTCGGCCTGGCGGGCGAGCTCGAGGGTGTGCCGGGTGTCGTTGGTACCGATGCCGGCCACGACGTGGGCGCGGTCACCGACCGCTTCGAGTACGGCTCGTACGAGGTCGTTTTTCTCCGCGTCGGTGGTCGTGGGCGACTCACCGGTGGTGCCGTTGATGATCAGGCCGTCGTTGCCTGCGTCCACCAGGTGGACGGCGAGACGCTGCGCGCCGTCGAGGTCAAGTGCGCCATCCGCCGTAAACGGCGTGATCATGGCGGTGAGGACCCGCCCGAAGGGGGTCTGCGGAGTCGAGATCGGAGCCATGGGTAACACGCTACTCGCTGCCATGCTCGCGGTGTCCCCTCGGGGGACGTCAACAGGGGGTCGTGCCCAGCGGTGGCTGGGGGATGTTGGATCCCGGCACTGCCTGCTCGGGGGTTCAAGCAGTGCCGGGTCCGTTTGATCAGCCTAGATGAACTTTACGAAACGCCGCAATACGGACACTTGAGACTTGTCTCCGCACATGTGTACGCCATGCGTGCATCAGCCCTTACGGGGCAACGCGCCCATTGCCGTTGAAGGCCGCGTAGGTCAGCGGCATGAGCCGCGCCCAGTGCTGCTCCATCTTCTCGCCGACCATCTCGATCTCCCGCTGCGGGAAGGACGGGACCTTGGCCAGCTCGTGCTGGGTGCGCAGGCCGAGGAAGTGCATGAGCGAGCGCGCGTTGCAGGTGGCGTACATCGAGGAGAAGAGACCGACCGGCAGGACCGCACGGGCGACCTCGCGGGCCACGCCGGCCGCCAGCATCTCCTGGTAGGCCTCGTAGGCCTGCCGGTACGAGTCCTCCATGACCCGGCCCGTCAGCTCCTGCTGCGCCTCGGTGCCCTCGACGAAGACGTACTTGCCCGGGCGGCCCTCCTGGACGAGCTTGCGCTCGGCGTCCGGGACGTAGAAGACCGGCTCCAGCTCCCTGTAGCGACCGGATTCCTCGTTGTAGGACCAGCCCACTCGGTGCCGCATGAACTCCCGGAACACGAAGATCGGGGCGCTGATGAAGAAGGTCATCGAGTTGTGCTCAAAGGGGCTGCCGTGGCGGTCGCGCATCAGGTAGTTGATGAGGCCCTTGGAGCGCTCGGGGTCCTTCTGGAGCTCCTCCAGGGACTGTTCGCCGGCCGTGGAGACACGGGCGGCCCACAGCACGTCGCTGTCGGCGGCGGAGTGCTTCACCAGCTCCACCGTCACATCACTGCGGAAACTGGGTTTCAGGGCTGAGGCGGCGCTGTCGCTCACACGGGGTCCTTCCGAACGGGTCTTACCTGGGGCGCGCCCACTCTACGGCGCCGGTCGAGGCTTCCCGTGCACGCCGCAGGGGCGGCCGTCCCATCCGGACAGCTGACGGTGCGCCACGAATTTTGCTTAATGTCCCGAAATTCGGCACCGATTGGGCCGCTCGTTCGTCCTACCGGGAGAACGCATCCCGTCCGTCAGACCACCGCCCCCAGGGCCCGACCGTGAGGAGAGTCGCTCCCATGTTTCCCCCCCAGCTACCGCCGGGAGGTGCCCCCATGCGCGAACCCGTCCCGTTCGCCTTCGTCGCCGAGGCCGACCGTTTCCGAAGCAATGTCACTCCGCCGCCGCGAGAGAGTCTGAGCGTCGCCCAGATCACCGCCCGTAGTCTGGTCGGACTGACCGTGGTGGCGGGGCTCGTGGGCTCGCTGCTCTTCGGCATACCCGCACTGCAGCCGTACCAGGCGTCCGTGAAGCCCACGGGGACGGCGCAGCAGTCGGAGGCGTCCGAGGGGCGGTAGCCTCTCGGGCACAGCCCAACCGAACGTGCATGTGAGTGAGGTCCAGCCGTGCCCCTGCCCTTCTTGACGGCCGACGGCGTCTTCGACGCTCACGAGGACGAAGCCCTCCCGCATGTGGATCCCGAGCGCTGGCGGCGCCCCTACCGGCCGGGCCCCTGGCGGGTGGCCGGTGCGGCGGTGCTGCTGCTGGTCTCCGCCTTCATGCTGCTGGCCACGGTGATCATCGCCTTCGCGGGCACCTGGACCGGCGCGGGCATCGCCCTGGCCGCCTCGCTCGTCGTGGTCGGCTCCGCCCTGCGGATCCTGCGCGCGGGCGTGTGGGTGAGCCCTGCGGGGCTGCGCCGGGTCGGATTCTTCGGGACCCGCTCGATCGCCTGGAGCGAGGTCGACGGGATCCGCAAGGTCCAGCAGCCCGTGCGCTGGCTGGGACTGCCGAGGACCGTGCAGGGGCAGGCGCTGACGGTGGCCGCGCGCGGTGGTGCGGAACTGCCGGTGCTGCTGACCGACCACAGCGCCGACTTCCTGGCGCGGGGCGAGGCCTTCGACCGGGCCGCCGGCCGGGTGGAGGCGTGGGCCGAGGAGTACCGGGCCGTGCCCGCCTGAGGCCGTGCCCGCCCGGGTGGGCACGGCTGCGCGTGGGCCCGTACGGGGATCGACCTGTACGGGCCCTTCGCTTGGGGGCGCCCCGGTGTTCCGGGGTACGCGGTGTGCGGGGCGCGGGGTTACGCGTGTGCCTGGTGGAGGGCGATGGCCCGCTGCATGGCCTTGCGGGCCCGCGGGGTGTCGCGGGCGTCGTGGTAGGCGACGGCCAGGCGGAACCAGGTGCGCCAGTCCCCCGGCGCGTCCTCGGTCTCCGCCTTGCGGCGCGCGAAGACCTCGTCGGCGGAGTCCCGCAGGATCCGGCCGTACTGGTCCCGTTCCAGTTCATCGGCGGGCAGGCCGCCCTCGGCCTCCAGCTCGGTCGCGAGCTGGTTGGCCCGGGTGACGAAGCGGGTGTTCATCCAGAGGAACCAGATGCCGATGACCGGCAGGATCAGCACGGCCGCACCGAAGGTGACGGTGAGCCAGGTGCCCTGCTGGATCAGCATCAGGCCCCGGCTGCCGACCAGGACGAAGTAGACGACCAGGACGGCGGCCGTGACGAGGTAGGTGATCTTCGCGCGCATGGGTGCTACTGCCTCATCAGCCGAGGTCGAGGAAGTTTTCCAGGCCGAAGGTGAGGCCCGGGGTCTGCGTCACGCGGCGGGCGCCGAGCAGGATGCCCGGCATGAAGCTGCTGTGGTGCAGGGAGTCGTGACGGATGGTCAGGGTCTCGCCCTCGCCGCCGAGCAGCACCTCCTGGTGGGCCAGCAGGCCCCGCAGGCGGATGGCGTGCACCGGGACCCCGTCGACGTCGGCGCCGCGGGCGCCGTCGAGGGCCGTGGCGGTGGCGTCGGGCTGGGCGCCGAGGCCGGCCTCGGCGCGGGCGGCGGCGATGAGCTGTGCCGTACGGGTCGCCGTGCCGGAGGGGGCGTCGACCTTCTTCGGGTGGTGCAGCTCGACGACCTCGACGGACTCGAAGTAGCGGGCGGCCTGGGCGGCGAACTTCATCGTGAGGACGGCGCCGATGGAGAAGTTCGGGGCGATCAGCACGCCGGTCTGCGGGGAGGCCGCCAGCCAGGTGTTCAGCTGGGCGAGGCGGTCCTCGGTCCAGCCGGTGGTGCCGACCACGGCGTGGATGCCGTGGCCGACGAGGAACTCCAGGTTCCCCATCACCGAGGCGGGGGTGGTCAGCTCGACGGCGACCTGGGCTCCCGCCTCGGCCAGCGTCTCCAGCTTGTCGCCCCGGCCGAGGGCGGCCACCAGCTCCATGTCCTCGGCGGCCTCGACGGCCTTGACCGCCTCGGAGCCGATGCGGCCCTGGGCGCCGAGGACGGCCACGCGCAGCTTGCTCATTGTCGCTTCCTTAGGTGCGTGCGTACGGGTCTAGGCGACCGCTTCGTCGAGGCGGGCGGCCTGCTTCTCCTTGAGCGGGCCGATCACCGCGAGCGAGGGCCGCTGGGCCAGTACATCCCGGGCGACCGCGCGGACGTCGTCCGGGGTCACTTCGGCGATGCGGGCCAGCATGTCGTCGACGGACATCTGGTCGCCCCAGCACAGCTCGCTCTTGCCGATGCGGTTCATGATCGCGCCGGTGTCCTCCAGGCCGAGGACGGTGGAGCCGGAGAGCTGGCCGATGGCGCGCCTGATCTCCTCGTCGGTGAGTCCTTCGGAGGCGACCGTGTCCAGTTCCTGGCGGCAGATCCGCAGCACGTCGTGGACCTGGCTCGGCCGGCAGCCGGCGTAGACCCCGAAGAGGCCGGTGTCGGCGAAGCCGGAGGTGTACGAGTACACGCTGTAGGCGAGGCCGCGCTTCTCGCGGACCTCCTGGAAGAGCCGGGAGGACATGCCGCCGCCGAGGGCGGTGTTCAGTACGCCCAGCGCCCAGCGGCGCTCGTCGGTGCGGGCCAGGCCGGGCATGCCGAGGACCACGTGGGCCTGCTCGGTCTTGCGGTTGACCAGGTCGACGCGGCCGGAGGTGCGGATCCGCTTGGTGCCGGTGCGCGGGCCGACCGGCTGGGCGTCGGTGTGCCCCAGGGCGCCGGCCTTCTCGAAGGCCGCGCGGACCTGGCGTACGACCTTGTTGTGGTCGACGTTGCCGGCGGCGGCCACCACCAGGTGGCGGGGGTCGTAGTGCTTCTTCCAGAAGCGGCGGATCCGGTCGGCGCCGAGGGCGTTGATGGTGTCGACGGTGCCGAGGACGGGGCGGCCGAGCGGCGAGTCCCCGTACATGGTCTGCGCGAACAGGTCGTGGACCATGTCGCCCGGGTCGTCCTCGGTCATCGCGATCTCTTCGAGGATGACCCCGCGCTCGGCGTCGACGTCCTCCTCGCGGATCAGCGAGCCGGTGAGCATGTCGCAGACCACGTCGATGGCCAGCGGCAGGTCGGTGTCGAGGACCCGCGCGTAGTAGCAGGTGTACTCCTTCGCCGTGAAGGCGTTCATCTCGCCGCCGACCGCGTCGATCGAGGAGGAGATGTCGAGGGCGCTGCGCTTCTCGGTGCCCTTGAAGAGGAGGTGTTCCAGGTAGTGGGTGGCGCCGTTGAGACTGGGCGTCTCGTCGCGCGAGCCCACGTTGGCCCAGATGCCGAAGGTGGCGGAGCGGACCGAGGGCAGCGTCTCGGTGACGATGCGCAGTCCGCCGGGCAGGACCGTGCGCCGGACGGTGCCGATGCCGTTCTGGCCCTTGAGGAGTGTTTGGGTACGGGCGACGGCCCGCCCCTCCGAAGAGGGGCGGGCCGTCACACGCGAACTACGCGACGTCACTTGTCGGAGTCGTCCTTGTCGGCCTCGGCGTCGGCGGTCTCGCCCTCGATCACGGGGACCAGGGAGAGCTTGCCGCGCTGGTCGATCTCGGCGATCTCGACCTGCACCTTGGTGCCGACCGCGAGCACGTCCTCGACGTTCTCCACGCGCTTGCCACCGGCGAGCTTGCGGATCTGCGAGATGTGCAGCAGGCCGTCCTTGCCGGGCATGAGGGAGACGAAGGCACCGAAGGTGGTGGTCTTGACGACCGTACCCAGGTACCGCTCGCCGACCTCCGGCATGGTCGGGTTGGCGATCTGGTTGATCGTGGCACGGGCGGCCTCGGCGGCCGGGCCGTCGGAGGCACCGATGTAGATGGTGCCGTCGTCCTCGATCGTGATCTCGGCGCCGGTGTCCTCCTGGATCTGGTTGATCATCTTGCCCTTGGGGCCGATGACCTCACCGATCTTGTCCACCGGGATCTTGACGGTGATGATCCGCGGGGCGAACGGGGACATGGCGTCCGGCGTGTCGATCGCTTCCATCATCACGTCGAGGATGTGGAGGCGGGCGTCGCGGGCCTGGGTGAGGGCCGCGGCCAGGACGGAGGCCGGGATGCCGTCCAGCTTGGTGTCGAGCTGGAGGGCGGTGACGAACTCCTTGGTGCCGGCGACCTTGAAGTCCATGTCGCCGAAGGCGTCCTCCGCACCGAGGATGTCGGTGAGGGCGACGTAGTGGGTCTTGCCGTCGATCTCCTGGGAGATCAGGCCCATGGCGATACCGGCGACGGGGGCCTTGAGGGGCACACCGGCGTTCAGCAGCGACATGGTGGAGGCGCAGACCGAGCCCATGGACGTCGAACCGTTGGAGCCGAGGGCCTCGGACACCTGGCGGATCGCGTAGGGGAACTCCTCGCGGGTCGGCAGGACCGGCACGATCGCGCGCTCGGCGAGCGCGCCGTGGCCGATCTCGCGGCGCTTCGGGGAGCCGACGCGGCCGGTCTCGCCGACGGAGTACGGCGGGAAGTTGTAGTTGTGCATGTAGCGCTTGCGGGTCACCGGGGAGAGGGTGTCCAGCTGCTGCTCCATACGGAGCATGTTGAGGGTGGTGACGCCCAGGATCTGGGTCTCGCCACGCTCGAAGAGCGCCGAGCCGTGCACGCGCGGGATGGCCTCGACCTCGGCGGCGAGGGTACGGATGTCCGTGAGCCCGCGGCCGTCGATGCGGACCTTGTCCTTGATGACGCGCTCGCGCACCAGGGCCTTGGTCAGGCTGCGGTAGGCGGCGGAGATCTCCTTCTCGCGGCCCTCGAAGGCCGGGAGGAGCTTCTCGGCGGCGATCTCCTTGACGCGGTCCAGCTCGGCCTCGCGGTCCTGCTTGCCCGCGATGGTCAGCGCCTGGGTGAGGTCCCCCTTGACGGCGGCCGCGAGGGCCTCGTACACGTCGTCCTGGTAGTCCAGGAAGACCGGGAACTCGCCCTCGGGCTTGGCGGCCTTGGCGGCCAGGTCGGCCTGGGCCTTGCAGAGGACCTTGATGAAGGGCTTCGAGGCGTCGAGACCGGCGGCCACGACCTCCTCGGTGGGCGCCTCGGCGCCGCCCTTGACCAGGGCGATGGTCCGCTCGGTGGCCTCGGCCTCGACCATCATGATCGCGACGTCGCCGTCCTCCAGGACGCGGCCCGCGACGACCATGTCGAAGACGGCGTCCTCGAGCTCGGTGTGCGTCGGGAAGGCCACCCACTGGCCGCGGATCAGCGCGACGCGGACGCCGCCGATCGGGCCGGAGAAGGGCAGGCCGGCCAGCTGGGTGGACGCGGACGCGGCGTTGATCGCGATGACGTCGTACAGGTGGTCCGGGTTGAGCGCCATGATGGTGGCGACGACCTGGATCTCGTTGCGCAGGCCCTTCTTGAAGGACGGGCGCAGCGGGCGGTCGATCAGGCGGCAGGTGAGGATCGCGTCCTCGGAGGGGCGGCCCTCGCGGCGGAAGAACGAGCCGGGGATCTTGCCGGCCGCGTACTGGCGCTCCTCGACGTCCACCGTCAGGGGGAAGAAGTCGAGCTGGTCCTTGGGCTTCTTCGACGCGGTGGTCGCGGAAAGCACCATCGTGTCGTCGTCCAGGTAGGCAACGGCGGAGCCGGCGGCCTGGCGGGCGAGGCGGCCCGTCTCGAAGCGGATGGTGCGGGTGCCGAAGGAACCGTTGTCGATGACGGCCTCGGCGTAGTGGGTCTCGTTCTCCACTAGCGTTCTCTCCATTTTCGTCGTCTCCGTCCGCCACCCGTGTGGTGGTGGACGGTTGCGGAGGAGCGCTCCTGGCGTGCGGGCCGGTCTTCGATCGAAGCACCCGGTTCTGAGCCCCTCCGAGGGGCTTTCCGGATGCCACTACCGAGGACCGGCGGCGTAGGGAGGGCGCTCCTCCTCTTCAGTTGTGCGCTGTGTTCCAGACTACAAAGGGTCCGGCAGGTCGCGCACGTACAGCAAAGGGAGCGGCCCCATCGGTGTGGGAACCGCTCCCTTCACAGCGTCTTTACTTGGCGCCGGCCGCACCGCGACGGATGCCGAGGCGCTCGACCAGCGTACGGAAGCGCTGGATGTCCTTCTTGGCCAGGTACTGCAGCAGGCGGCGGCGCTGGCCGACCAGGATCAGCAGACCACGACGGGAGTGGTGGTCGTGCTTGTGGGTCTTGAGGTGCTCGGTCAGGTCCGAGATGCGGCGGGACAGCATCGCGACCTGGACCTCGGGGGAGCCGGTGTCGCCCTCCTTGGCACCAAACTCTGCGATGAGCTGCTTCTTCACTGCGGCGTCGAGCGGCACGCGTACTCCTCGTAATAGGTCTTCGTTGCCACCGAGTGCCCCAGGTCGAATTCTCTGGGGAGCTTCCGTAACTCGGGAGGCGGGGTCCGCTGAGCGCTGCCTCCAGAGGATCTTCGAGGATCTCCGGGGGCGCGTACACAAACGGCCGTCACACAGCGTACCAGGCTGCCGGGTCGCGCCGTCTCAGCTGTTGAGAGAGCGGGCGCGGCTGTAGACGTCGAGCACGGCCAGGGTCAGCGGGACCAGGCTGAGCAGTACTGCGGCCTCGGTGAGGTCGAGCAGCCTTCCCCAGAAGGGTGACAGGCCCTTGCGGGGGATGACAAGCGCAATTCCCACGAGGAGGGCGGCGCCGGCGGCGACGGCGGCCGAGAGCCAGATCGTACGGAGGTCCAGGCCGCCGCGGTCGTGGTAGCGCACGAACTCGAACATCAGATCGACGGGCGGGTGCAGGGCCAGGCCCAGGATCAGCAGCCCGACGGCGGCCAGGCCCGCGGCCAGGGCGCAGACGACCTGGGAGGTGTAGCGGAAGAGGCGGGCGCGCAGCAGCATCGCCAGGCCGGCGGCCAGGGCCAGCAGCCGGCCCCAGGTGTTGTCGGAGAAGCCGAGGACGGCGGCCGCACCGACGGTGACGGCGGCGCAGCCGCCGACGAGGCCGAGGAGCATCTCGTGGCCGCGCCGGGCCTGGGCGGCGATGGCCTCGGCGTCGAGCGGGGCCGCCTGCTGGTCGGCGCCGCCCTGGTCGGCGTACGGCTCGGCCTCGTAGCGGTCCGGGGTCTCGTAATCCGGCGCGGCGCTCTGCGGGGCCTCGTACCCGATGGGCAGCCGGGCGAAGCGGGCGGAGAGGCCCGGCAGGAAGGCGACGAGCCCGATGGCGACGGGCGCGCACACGGCGGCGGTCGCCGTGGCGGAGGCGTCGGCGGCGATGGCGCCGAAGGTCGCCAGGGTCCCGGTGGCGGAGAGGAAGGTGGCGGCGACGAAGGGGGCGTCCCCGTGCGGGGTGAGCGCGACCAGCGCGACGGAGGCGACCAGGACGCAGACGCAGCCGAGCAGGAACTGCAGGCGACCGGGTCCCTGGCCGGCGCCGGCGGCGACGATGCCGGAGCCCGCGATCAGCAGGTGCGGCAGGGCGCCGAGGCCGAGCGCGACGGCCGAGCCGCGGTCGCGGTAGACGCGGGCGCGCACCCCGGCGGCGGCGGTGAGCAGGAGGCCGACGGCCCCGGCGATGATCCCGGGGAGGCCGTGCATGTCGTGGCGGACCGGGTCGGCGTACCAGAGGACGAAGCCGAGCAGGACGAGCAGCAGCGCGGCGCCGGCCAGGCCCGCCCCGCGCAGCATGTCGTCGCTCCAGCGGTGCCGGTCGCGGACGACGGCCGAGGCGACGGCGTCGGAGACGTCGTCGAACACGGCGGGCGGCAGGGACTCGGCGAAGGGGCGCAGGCTGAGCACCTCGCCGTCGAGGACCTGCTGGGCGGCGAGGGTGCGGGCGCCGTCGAGGACGGTGCCGGAGCGGCGGACCAGGTGGAAGCCGGTGGGGG
Organism: Streptomyces sp. NBC_00091; assembly: GCF_026343185.1. Taxonomy (GTDB): domain Bacteria; phylum Actinomycetota; class Actinomycetes; order Streptomycetales; family Streptomycetaceae; genus Streptomyces. Next base: position 782,755 of record NZ_JAPEMA010000001.1, read on the forward strand.
CGCCGACGGGCTGGGTCTGGCCGGTGAGGCGCAGCAGCTCGGGATAGACGTCGGCGACGGCGATGTCCTCGGGGAGGGCGACGTCGATACGGCTGTCCGGGGCCACGACGGTGACCCTGCAGAAACCGGTCGCCTCGGCCGTACTCACCTGTGTGACCCCCCTGGTTGGCGCCGTGCGGCGGCCGGTTCGCGGATGCGCCCGTCAAGGCACCCCGCAGTGCGGGCGTCACCCTACCCGGCGTCTGCCCGACTGTCGGCAAGTAGGATCACCGTCGCGCCGGGCGCGGGGTGCGGGAGAGCCCCTCCGTGCCCGGGACTTGGGGGCGCCGGCTGCGACGTCCCGTCTGTTTTCGAGGGATTGATGCTCCGGTGAGCCAGATCGTCGTCAAACGCCCGCCCCGGTCCCTGCCGCCCGAAGTCCCTTCGGACGAGCTGAGGCTGGAGGCTCCGCCGGAACTTCCGCGGGGGCAGCAGGAGGGCATGCTGATGCAGCTCCTGCCGATGCTGGGCATGGGTTCCTCGGTCGTCTTCTTCTTCATGCCGGGCGCGGCGCCGTTCATGCGCATCATGGGCGTGCTGATGCTGGTGTCCACGGTGGGCATGGTCATCGCCCAGCTCGTGCGCCACCGGCGCGGTACGCAGGGGCAGATGGCCGATGTGCGGCGGGACTACCTCAAGTACCTGGCGCAGACGCGCCGTCAGGTACGCCGCACCGCGCGGGCGCAGCGTGACGCGCAGCTGTACCTGCACCCGGCGCCCGAACAGTTGTGGTCGGTGGTGGCGGAGGGCTCCCGGCTGTGGGAGCGGCGGGTCGGCGACGCGGACTTCGGGCAGGCCCGGCTGGGGCTGGGCGCGCAGCGGCTGGCGACCGCGCTGGTGGCTCCGGACACGGCCCCGGTGGACGAGCTGGAGCCGCTGACGGCGGGCGCGATGCAGCGCTTCCTGAAGGTGCACTCCTCGCTGGACGGGCTGCCGGTGGCGGTGTCGATCCGGGCGTTCTACCACGTGACGGTGTCCGGGGAGGCGGAGTCGGCGCGCGGTACGGCGCGGGCGATGGTGGCGCAGCTGGCGACGCTGCACTCCCCCGAGGACCTGGCGGTGGCGGTGGTGGCCGCGCCGGGGGCGGCGGCGTCGTGGGACTGGGTGAAGTGGCTGCCGCACACGCAGGTGCCCGGGCAGGTCGACGGGGCCGGTACGAAGCGGCTGTTCGGCGACGACCTGGGTGAGCTGGAGGGGCTGCTGGGGTCCCGGCTGGAGGGGCGGCCGCGGTTCAGCCGTGACGTGTCCCCGGTGCTGGACCAGCCGCACCTGGTGGTGGTCCTGGACGGCGGCATGGTGCCGCCGGACTCGGTGCTCGCGGCGGCCGAGGGCTTGCAGGGCGTGACCATCGTCGAGGTGGTCGCGGGCGAGCTGGACGAGCCCCGGGGCGGGCTGTCGGTGGTGGTGCGTCCGGGCCGGCTGCGCCTGGAGTCGGGCGCGGGGGTCGCGTACGAGGGAACGCCGGACACCCTGTCGCTGCCCGCGGCGGAGGCGCTGGCCCGGCAGCTGGCGCCGCTGCGCACGGGCGGCGGGGACGACGACGAGCCGCTGCTGGCGAACCTGGACTTCACCGACCTGCTGAACCTGGGCGACGCGGCCTCGATCGACGTGTCCCGCACCTGGCGGCCGAGGTCGGCCGGCGAGCGGCTGCGCGTGCCGATCGGTGTGGGCGAGGACGGCTCGCCGGTGATGCTGGACCTGAAGGAGGCCGCGCAGGAGGGCATGGGCCCGCACGGCCTGTGCGTGGGCGCGACCGGTTCGGGCAAGTCGGAGCTGCTGCGCACGCTGGTGCTGGGGCTGGCGGTCACGCACACCTCGGAGACCCTGAACTTCGTCCTCGCGGACTTCAAGGGCGGTGCCACCTTCACCGGCATGGGGCAGATGCCGCACGTCGCGGCCGTGATCACCAACCTGGCGGACGACCTGACGCTGGTCGACCGGATGGGCGACTCGATCCGCGGGGAGCTCCAGCGCCGGCAGGAGCTGCTGCGCTCGGCGGGCAACTACGCGAACATGCACGACTACGAGAAGGCGCGCGCGGCGGGTGCCCCGCTGGAGCCGCTGGCCTCGCTGGTGCTGGTCATCGACGAGTTCTCCGAGCTGCTGACCGCCAAGCCCGACTTCATCGACATGTTCATCCAGATCGGCCGCATCGGCCGCTCGCTGGGCGTGCACCTGCTGCTGGCCTCGCAGCGGCTGGAGGAGGGCAAGCTGCGCGGCCTGGACACGTACCTGTCGTACCGGATCGGTCTGCGGACCTTCTCGGCGGCGGAGTCGCGGACGGCGATCGGCGTGCCGGACGCGTACCACCTGCCGTCGGTGCCCGGTTCGGGCTACCTGAAGTTCGGCACGGACGAGATGACCCGCTTCAAGGCGGCGTACGTCTCGGGCACCTACCGCTCGGGCGGGCCGGACCTGTCGGTGGGGCTGTTCCCGGTGGAGCGCCGGCCCGCGCTGTTCACGGCGGCTCCGGTGCCGGTGGTGTACGCGGCTCCGGACCCGGCGTACCTGGCGGCGCAGTCCGAGCGGGCGGACGACGCGCTCGCGGACACGGTCCTCGACGTGATCGTGGGGCGGCTGGAGGGGCAGGGGGTGCCGGCGCACCAGGTGTGGCTGCCGCCGCTGGACCGGGCGCCCTCCCTGGACCAGCTGCTGCCGGCGCTGGCGCCTTCGGCGGAGCGCGGGCTGCACGCGCAGGGGTACACGCGGCCGGGCGGGCTGGTGGTGCCGCTCGGTCTGATCGACAAGCCCTTCGAGCAGCGGCGCGAGGTGCTCTACCGGGACTTCTCGGGTGCGGCGGGCCACATGATGGTGGTCGGCGGTCCGCAGTCGGGCAAGTCGACGCTGATGCGGACGCTGATCTCCTCGTTCGCGCTCACCCACACCCCGCGCGAGGTGCAGTTCTACGGGCTGGACTTCGGCGGCGGCGCGATGTCGTCGGTGGCGGAGCTGCCGCACGTGGGCGGGATCGCCTCCCGGCTGGATCCGGAGCGGGTGCGGCGTACGGTCGCGGAGGTGGCGGGGATCCTGGGCCGCCGCGAGGAGTTCTTCCGGGCGAACGGCATCGACTCCATCGGCACCTACCGGCGCCGGCGCGCGGCGGGCGAGCTGCCCGGCGAGGCGTGGGGCGACGTGTTCCTGGTCGTCGACGGCTGGGGCGGGTTCCGCAGCGAGTACGAGGGCCTGGAGCCGGTGGTCACGGACATCGCGGCCCGGGGGCTCGGCTACGGCATCCACGTGGTGGTCACGGCGGCCCGGTACATGGAGGTGCGGGCGGCGCTCAAGGACCAGATGCTGAGCCGGCTCGAGCTGCGGCTCGGCGACGTCATGGACTCCGAGTTCGACCGGCGGGTCGCGGCGAACGTCCCCACCGGGATGCCGGGGCGCGGCCAGGTGCCGGAGAAGCTGCACTTCCTGGGGGCGCTGCCGCGGATCGACGGCGCGCACGACGCGGAGAGCCTCTCGCAGAGAACCGAGGAGTTCGTGGCGGCGGTGCGGGCGGGCTGGGCCGGTCCCTCCGCGCCGGGGGTGCGGCTGCTGCCGCGGCTGCTGCACGCGGACCAGCTGCCCAAGGGCGGGGAGTTCCCCGAGCGCGGGATCGCGATCGGCATCGACGAGACCGCGCTGGAGCCGGTGTTCGTCGACTTCGAGAGCGACCCCTTCTTCCTGGTGTTCGGCGAGAGCGAGTCGGGCAAGACGAACCTGCTGCGGCTGATCACCCAGCAGATCGCGCAGCGTTACCGCCCGGACCAGGCCAAGCTGGTCGTCGGCGACTACCGGCGCGGGCTGCTGGGGGCGCTGCCGGAGGAGTACCTGCTGGAGTACGCGCCGATGGCGAACTCCCTCCAGATGCACATGGAGGCGCTGGTCGGGGTGTTCTCGCGGAGGCAGCCGCCGGCGGACGTCACCCCGCAGCAGCTGCGGGACCGCAGCTGGTGGACGGGCCCGGACGTGTTCATCGTGATCGACGACTACGACCTGGTCGCCACGAGTCAGGGCAACCCGCTGGCGCAGCTGGTGGAGTTCCTGCCCTTCGCCCGGGACACCGGGATCCGCTTCGTGATCGCGCGCAGCTCCGCGGGTGCCTCGCGCGCGATGTACGAGCCCTTCATGCAGCGGATCAAGGAGCTGGGCGCGCAGGGCGTGGTGCTGTCGGGCGACCCCTCCGAGGGCGACCTGATCGGCACTGTCCGGCCCCGCCCGATGCCGCCGGGCCGCGGCTACTACGTCTCGCGCAGGCGCGGTACCTCGCTGGTCCAGCTGGGCCGGATGCCCGGGATGTAGGGGGTCCGGCGGCCATCGCGGGAAACCGCTCCCCCGATGGTCGCCTTGTGCCGATAATCGGCAGCGGAGACCTGGCAACACCGCACGACCGAGGGAAGGGCCGCACATGGGCACCCAGCAGGAGAAGGACGAGCTGTACGCGCTCGACATCAGTGGCGTCGAGTGGCAGGGGCCGCCCGGGACCAGCCCGGACGAGGAGCGGGTCGAGATCGCCAAGCTGCCCGAGGGGGCGGTGGCGATGCGGTCCTCGCTGGACCGTGACACGGTGCTGCGCTACACGGCGGCCGAGTGGGAGGCCTTCGTCCTCGGGGCCAGGGACGGGGAGTTCGACCTCACCTGAGGCCCCGCCGGGGCACGGCGAAGGGGGCGCGCCCCGAGTGGGGCGCGCCCCCTTCGTGTGTGCCGTGGCACGGGGCTGCGTACGGGGCTCAGAAGGCCTCGGTGAACAGGCGCGAGGCCTTCACGTCGGTGGCGCGGTAGTCGCCCTTGCCGCGCTCGATGAGCTGGGCGACGCCCTCGAGCTGCTTCTGCATGTGGTCCGCGCGGGCGTGGTACTTCTTCTGGAGGCTGAGGTACTCGATGTGCGCCTCGCCGTCCCAGGTGTCGGTGACGACCTTCACGGCCGCTTCCATCTCGTCCAGGTCCTTGAGGATGTTCTTCGAGACGACGCGGATGCGGTCCGCCATCTGCTGGACGCTCTCGTACCGTACCCGGGTGTGGCCGTCGTCGTTGCCGGACATGTTCTTCTCCTTCGGGCTGGGGTGTGTGCTGGGGGCGGCGCGGACGTCAGAGGCTGTCGAGGCCCGAGCGGCCGCCGCCGGCCGCGGCGCCGGCGCCGCCGGGGTTGATCGAGTTGAACGCCGCGCGCACTTCCTCGTCCTGCGCGTTGGTCAGGTTCTTCGTCTGCGAGACGGCGTTGTGCAGGACGGAGAGCAGGCGGCGGATCTCGTCGTGGTCGAGGTTGAGGTCCGACTGGGCCTTCTTGAAACCGCCGGCGCCCACACCGGTCCAGCCCGCGCTCGCGGTGGCCAGGATGTCGGCCAGCTCGCGGGCCTGGGTGGTCACGGCGTTGGCCGTCTCGGAGATCTTGTTGGCCGCCTTGACGACCGGATCGTCCGCAAGTCCGAAATTGTTCGTCATCCGAAGCTCCTCACTTCTCAATTCCCCGGCAGAACCGGCGGATTGCATGGCGGAGCGGATCACCGGGGCGCCAATTCAAGCCGCGCGCACCGGACTTCCCCCTCCGCTTCACGCGGATCCCCGATCACAGTCGTGAAGCCTGCTGTCACTCTAGTCAGTTCGGTTGACCCGCCCAACACTAGTCGCCCGGTTCTGTGGACGAACCGTGACTGTTCACTGCAAACGCCTCCGGCGGGCGCGGGCGTCTCGGACGACGGTCGCGGTCCCGGCGATGACGGCGATGAGCACGCCCCCGATCCCGAGGGCGTACGTACCGAGCCGCTCCTCCCGCTCCTGGGCGGTCTCCGACAGCCGGAGCTCCGCCGCCTGCGGTGCGGCCGCCGGGGGCGGGCCGGGGTCCGGGACGGGGGGCCTGGGGGTCTCGGCGTCCTGGGTGACGGCCCGTACCGGGTCCACGACCCCCCAGCCGACGTAGTCGTCGCGGCCCTTGACCGAGCGTTCGGCGGTGTTCTGGATCTGCCAGACCACCTCCTGCGCCGTCCACTGCGGGTGCTCGGCGCGCAGCAGGGCGGCGACCCCGGCGACGTAGGGGGCGGAGAAGCTGGTGCCGTTGTCGATGCAATGTCCGAAGCCGGGGACGGTGGAGACCATGTCGACGCCGGGGGCGGCGACCCCGATGAAGTCGCCGGGCTGGGAGAAGGCGGCCCGTTCGTTGTTGCGGTCGGAGGAGGCCACGGCGAGGACCCCGGGGAAGGCCGCCGGGTAGGTCTTGCGCTTCTGGCCGCTCATCCCGTCGTTGCCCGCCGAGGCGATGACCACGGCCTTGGCGGCCAGGGCCCGCTGGACGGCCTTGCCCAGCTCGGAGTCCGCGGTCAGCGGGGCGTCGGTGTCCTGGGAGATGTTGATGACCTGGGCGCCCTTGGCGACGGCGTGGTCGATGGCCTGGGCGAGGGTGGCCGCGTTGCCGTTGCCCTGGCCGTCGTTCTGCCGGATGGGGATGACGGTGGCCTCGGGGGCGAGCCCGACGAAGCCGGTGCCCTGCTGGGGGCGGGCCGCGATCAGCCCGGCGACCTTGGTGCCGTGGCCGACGGTGTCGCTGGTGCCGTCGCCGCCCTTGGCGTCGACGAAGTCCCGCCCGGCGCCCGGGTCGAGGGCGCCGGAGAGCTGCGGGTTGGCGCGGTCCACGCCGGTGTCGATGACCGCGACCCGTACGCCCTTGCCCTTGGTCCGCGCCCACAGGGCGTCGAGCATGACGCGCTGGAGGGCCCAGGGCGTCTCGGCGATCTGCTTCTTCATGGGGAAGGTGCACTCGCCCGCCCCGGCCAGGGCGAGCGGGTACGAGGACTGCGGCGCGGGCCCCGCGCCGCACAGGGCGACCAGGGCGAAGGCGGCGACCGGCTGGGCGGCGCGGAACAGCTGCGACATGGCCGGCATCCTCACGAACCCTGGGGCTGGCGCGCGGAGTTGGTGTCCAGGCGGGGACCCTTGGAGAGGAACTCCGACCAGGCGATGGGCACCATGGCGGGGACGACCCCGCCGTAGCCGAGCCGTACCTGCGCCTGGCTGGCCTCGGGCCGGCCGTCCCCGGCGCCGCCCGGCGCCTGCTGGTCGGGCGCCCCGATCTTCGACTTCTCGGCGTCGCTGTCGCCGTTGGCCTGTACGGCGTACCGCAGGCCGGTGTCGGTGACCAGGAACAGGGCGCCGCCCGCGGTGGTCTGGCGGCCCTGGACCTGGGTGTAGAGCAGGCCCGTGCCGGGGGTGACGTAGGAGCTGGTGCCGCTGGCGGTGATGTCGACGGGGAAGCCGGTGCCGGCCCAGGTGCTCAGCGTCTGATTGCCCTGGCCGTCGACGGAGCGCAGGACGTTGCACACCGTGTCGCGCCGTTCGCCGCCCTGCGCGGAGCCGGGGGTGTCCGCGATCCGGTTGACCTGGGCGCCGCGCCTGCGGGGCCACTTGGCTTCGTCCTTGAAGGGGGTGGCGTCCGGGTTCAGGGACTGCAGGTCGGTCTCGCGGGCCTTGCCGTGCATGTTGAGGCTGTCGGTCGCGGGCGCGGAGATCAGCAGCCACGCCACGAACTCCGAGACCGGGGCGACCCGGTCGGGCAGGACGACGTAGTACTGCGTGCCGGAGCCGGTCTGCGCGGTCAGCACCATGCCGACCTTGCTGTCGGCGCCGCCCAGGCCCTGGACGCTGGCGTTGGCGCCCGGGGTGCCGGGCAGCTGCGGGAAGCCCAGGTCGTCGCCGGAGTTGAGGGTGGCCAGCCATTCCTCGGTCACCGGCTGCGGGGTGGCGCCGGTCCCGACCAGCGCCATGGTGAGGGTCCCGGAATCCGGCTTGCCCTCGGGGAACCTGTACTTCGTGCCGGCCGCGTCGACGAGGAAGCGCTCCTTGGCGCCGCCGGTGCTCTGCACGTACAGCACCTGGGTGTCGGCGGTGCGGTGCCCGTCGTCCAGCAGGCCCGCCTCGCGGTCGGCGAGGACGAAGGCGGCGGTCTGCACGCCCCGGCCGTTGCCGCCGGGCTGCTGGCAGACGGCCCAGCGCTTGGCCTTCGCGGCGTCCTGCTTGGCGGGGAGCCGGTCGGGGGCGTAGGGGATGCCGATGATGGGACCGCGCGGGGGCTTGCCCGCGTCGAGCACCTTGTCCTCGACCTGGACGACCTTGGACTTCTGCGGGTCGAGCAGCAGCCGCGCGGAGGCCAGGTTCAGCACGGGGTGCAGCCGGGTCTGGTCCTTGCCGTTCACCTTCGTGGTCAGGACCACGTACCGGGTCGTCGACTGCTTGCCGACGATGACCATGGCGCCGGGCTCGTTCCAGCCCTTGGGCGCCTGTGGTTTGAACATGCCCCAGGCGCCGAAGCCCGCGACCACGAGCGCGCCGATCACCACACCGGGCAGGACCGCGCGCAGCGGCCGGGGCGCGCCCTCCTCGGTGCCGGTGGCGGAGGGCTGGAGGAAGGCGGCCACGGTGCGCCGCTTCGCAAAGGTGTACGCGTTGAGCTCATCACGTCGTGATGCCATGACCGCCTGCTTCTCCCCGCACGGCCCGGTCGGTGGGGCCGCTCCCCGGGCCTTGGTTGTCGGACCGGGGACCTACTATGCCTCTTGACGGAGGGTCGGCAGGGGGCGGGTAGGCTGAGACGGCCGCTCAGCGCCGTCCAGGCCGGGGTGTTCAGGGCTGGTTGGGGTGGATTGGGAAGATTCCGGGGGCGGGCGGCGGCTGCCGCGCGATGCCCGGACTCACCGGATCCGCCCCCGATATGGGGAGGTGCGCGAGTGAGTGCCACCGTGACGGAGCCGCGGGCGGCCGCGGCCGCACCCGCGCGTGGCGGGGTCACCCCGCATCCGAGGTCGAGCCCGGGCCGCTTCGGCCCGTTCCGATTGCAACAGCTCGTGCTCCTCCAGCTGGCGGCCGCCGCGCTGCTCGTGGCGTGGGTGGTGGAACCGCTGTTGCTGGTGCCCGCCGGTGTCCTGGCGGTGGTCCTGGTGCTGCTCGCCCTCGTACGCCGCCACCAGCGCTCCCTGCCCGAGTGGATCGCCGGCGCGTTCGCACTGCGCGCCCGGCGGCGCAGGGCCGCGTCCTTCACGGTGCCCGCGGGGACCGAGCCGGGGCTGGCGCCGCTGGTCGAGGCCGAGCCCGCGCTGCGGACGACGGCCTTCGGCGACCGCGACCGGCGCCCGGTCGGGCTGGTCGGCGACGGGACCTTCCTGACGGCAGTGGTCCAGGTGGACATGGACGCCACCGCGCTGCGGCCCGACCGCGCGGAGCGGCCGCTGCCGCTGTCCGTCGTACGGGACATCCTCGAAGTCGACGGCATCCGGCTGGAGTCGGCGCAGCTGGTGCAGCACACCCAGCCCGCCCCCGCTCCGCACCTGCCGGCCCAGTCGATGGCCACGCGCAACTACGCGCCGCTACAGGCCCGGACGGGCAGCCCGGCGGTGCGGCTGACGTGGATCGCGCTCAAGCTCGACCCCGAGCTGTGCCCGGAGGCCGTGGCCGCGCGCGGCGGCGGGCCGGCGGGGGCGCAGCGCTGTGTGGTGCGGGCGGCCGACCAGCTGGCGAGCCGGCTGACCGGGGCCGGTTTCCGGGCCACCGTGCTGACGGAGCAGGAGCTGACCGGCGCGCTGGCGACCTCCTCGTGCGCGAACCCGATGGCGATCACCCAGGCGGGGCGGTCGGCGAGCACCGGCCGGCGCACGGAGGAGACCCCGCGGACCTGGCGCTGCGACGACCGGCGGCACACCACCTACTGGATAGGCCGCTGGCCCCAGCTGGGCGGGGCGGGGGCCGGGCTGCCGCAGTTCGTGGCGCTGCTCACCTCGCTGCCGGCGCTGGCGACGAACTTCAGCCTGACGATGGCCCCGGCCGAGCGGCAGGGCGTGACGCTGACCGGGCACGTACGGGTCACCGGGCGCAGCGACGAGGAGCTGGTGGCGGCCCGGCGGGAGCTGGAGCGGACCGCGCGGGGCGTGCGGGCCGGGCTGGTACGGCTCGACCGGGAACAGGTGCCGGGGCTGCTGGCCTCGCTGCCGTTGGGAGGGGCGCGATGAGCCGCACGGTACGGGGCGGGCTGCGGGGCGGGTTCGGGCTGATCGGTCCGCGCCGGGAGCGGCACGTGGTGCCGGCGGCGGACCTGGACGCGCTGGCGCTGCCCGTCGGGGACGACGGGGTCGTCATCGGCGTGGACGCGGAGGGGCGTGCGGCGGTGCTCGGCGTGAACCGTCCCACGCCGTACGAGGTCACCCTGATCGGCGGCCTGTGGACGGCCCAGGTGCTGGCCCTGCGCACGGCCGCGACCGGGGCCCGGGTCGCGGTGGAGACCGGTCGGGCGCCCGTGTGGTCCGGGCTGGCCCAGGCGGCGGGCGGCGGGCAGCAGTGCGTGACCCTGCACGAGGTGGGCCGGGTGCCGCCGCAGGGCGCCTCGGCGGGCAGCCCGGTGCTGGTGGTCCGGGACTGCGGGATGCGGCCGCCGCGCGGGCGGGTGGTGGCCGGGCCGTGGCAGTCGGTGCTGACCCTGCTGCCGTACCTGAGCCCGGCCGCGCCCCGGCTGCTGCGGAACTCGGCGCTGGTCGGGGTGCAGCGGGTGTCCCCGGAGGAGGCGGAGCAGATCGGCGCGCTGATGCGGCTGCCGAGGGCGGCGGTGGAGTCGCTGCCCACCCTGGGGGACGGGGTGACGCTGTGGTGCACGCCACGGGACCGGAAGTTCGTGATGACGCAGGGGACGGAAGCGGAGACCGGGCTGCTGGGAGCGGCGCGGCGCATCGACTGAAGCCGGTACGCGGTGACGGTTGCTCAGGGCCGAAGCGGCCTGTAGGCAGGAGTACGGGGGCGCGACCTCGGGGCCTTTGCGGGCGCGGGGCGCGATTAGGCTGAGCGCGGGCGCGGCGTCGAGGTGGGCGCCCGACCGGTGTTCGACAGACCAGGAGGACCAGTGAGCGGCGATCGGAACGAGAGGCGCGGCGGGACGTGGGACGTCCCGACGGACGATCAGTCCGACGCGGAGCCCGATGTGACGGGCGAGTTCACCATCGACTACACCCCGCCGGCCTGGTACACCCAGGGCGCCGCCGAGCCGGCCGCGCCGGCCGCGGGGCTGCCCGGGCTGCCGGAGGGCAGCGGCTTCGAACCGCACCGCCCGGCGGATGTGGTCTCGCCGCCGACGATGCGGATCGCTCCGCCATCGCCGCGCCAGGCCGACGCGCTGGCCGCGCCCGTCCCCGAGACCCCGGCGCCGGCCTTCCCCGGCCAGGGTCCGGTGTTCCCCGCCCAGGGGACGGAACCCCCGGCCCCGTTCCCGGCCCAGCCCGGGCCCCCGGCGGCGCCCGGCTTCCCCGGCCAGGGGACGGAGTCCCCGGCCCAGACCGGGACCCCGGCGACACCCGGCTTCCCCGGCCAGGGGGACCAGACCCCCGCACCGGCCGGCGGCCAGGCGGCACCCGCGTTCCCCCTGCAGGGGGCGGAGTCCCCGGCGCCCTTCCCGGCCCAGGCCGGGACCCCGGCGACATCCAGCTTCCCCGGGCAGGGGGCCCAGACCCCGGCACCGGCCGGCGGCCCGGCGGCACCCGCGTTCCCCCTGCAGGGGGCGGAGTCCCCGGCGCCCTTCCCGGCCCAGGCCGGGACCCCGGCGACATCCGGCTTCCCCGGGCAGGGGGCCCAGACCCCGGCACCGGCCGGCGGCCCGGCGGCACCGGCGTTCCCCGGACCGGGGGCGGAGTCTCCGGCCCCGTTCCCGGGCCAGGCCGGATCCCCGGCGGCGCCCGGCTTCCCTGGGCAGGGACCGGAGGCACCGTTCCCGGCCCAGGCCGGGATTCCGGCCGCGCCCGGATTCCCCGGGCAGGGGTCCGAGGCCCCGGCTGCGGGTCCGGAGGCGGCTGCGGCGCCGTTCCCCGGCCAGGGGGGCTCGGCCGAGCCGGCGCCGCTCCCGGCGCTGCCCGGGAGCACCCCGGCGGCCTTCCCGGCCGCGTCGGCAGCGCCCGCGCTGCCCGCTGGGCCCGAGCTGCCGGCGCTGCCCGGGGGAACCTCGGGCGAGGCCCCGGCGCAGGCGGAACCGGCGGCGCCGTTCACGGTGCCGTCCGTGGCGCCCATCTCCATGCCCGCGCCGTTCGCCGACCTGGCGCCCTCGGACGCCGTGCCCCCGGGGTTCGCGGCGGCCGCCGAGGAGGCGGCGCCCGCGCCCGTGCGGACGCCCACCCCGGCCGAGGGAACTCCCGTACTGCCCCCCGCGGATACTCCGTTCGGGGGACCCGGCGGGGAACTGCCGCCCCTGCCGCCCGCGTTCGCCTCCTCGGGCGCGCCCCAGGGCTACGGCTTCCCGCCCGTTGCCCCCGAGCAGCAGCCCCAGGCACCGCAGGGGTACGGCTTCCCGCCCGCCGAGCCGCAGCCGCAGCCGCAGGCCCCGCAGGCCCCGCAGGGATACGGGTTCCCGCCCACCGAGCCGCAGCCGCAGCCGCAGGCCCCGCAGGCCCCGCAGGCCCCGCAGGCCCCGCAGGGGTACGGCTTCCCGCCCGCCGAGCCGCAGCAGCAGGCACCGCAGCCGCAGGCTCCGCAGGGGTACGGCTTCCCGCCCGCCGAGCCCCAGCAGCAGGCGCCGCAGGCACCGGCACCGCAGCCGCCGCAGGAGTACGGGTTCCCGCAGCAGCCGCACCCGGCCGCGCAGGGGCCGTACCAGCAGCAGCCCGGCCCCGGCCAGGGGCCCGGGGCTCCGCTCGGCTACACCGCCGCCGTGGAGCTGTCCTCCGACCGCCTGCTGCGGGCCAAGCAGAAGCCCAAGCCCACCCGGTCCGGCTTCCGCTTCGGCGGCAAGGCCGCCGAGGCCGACCGCCAGCGCAAGCTGGAGCTCATCCGCACCCCGGTCATGTCCTGCTACCGCATCGCCGTCATCAGCCTCAAGGGCGGCGTCGGCAAGACCACGACCACCACCGCCCTCGGCGCCACCCTCGCCACCGAGCGCCAGGACAAGATCCTGGCCATCGACGCGAACCCCGACGCCGGCACCCTCGGCCGCCGCGTCCGCCGCGAGACCGGCGCGACAATCCGGGACCTGGTCCAGGCGATCCCGTACCTGCACTCGTACATGGACATCCGGCGGTTCACCTCCCAGGCCCCCTCCGGCCTGGAGATCATCGCCAACGACGTGGACCCGGCCGTCTCGACGACCTTCAACGACGAGGACTACCGCCGCGTCATCGAGACGCTCGGCCGCCAGTACCCGATCATCCTCACCGACTCCGGCACCGGACTCCTCTACTCCGCCATGCGCGGCGTCCTGGACCTGGCCGATCAGCTGATCATCATCTCCACCCCGTCGGTGGACGGCGCGAGCAGCGCGAGCACCACGCTCGACTGGCTCTCCGCCCACGGTTACGCCGATCTCGTCTCGCGCTCGATCACCGTCATCTCCGGGGTCCGCGAGACCGCCAAGATGATCAAGGTCGAGGACATCGTGCAGCACTTCGAGACCCGCTGCCGCGGCGTCGTCGTGGTGCCGTTCGACGAGCACCTCGCGGCCGGCGCCGAGGTGGACCTCGACCTGATGCGGCCCAAGACCCGGGAGGCGTACTTCAACCTCTCCGCGCTGGTCGCCGAGGACTTCGTCCGCGCGCAGCAGCAGGCCGCGCAGGCCCACTGGGGCGGACCCCAGCAACCCCAGCAGCCGTTGCCGCCCCAGCACCACCAGCAGCCGCACCACCAGCAGCCGCACCCCCAGCAGCAGCCGCCGCAGGGGCAGCCGCAGGGTCCGTACCAGCAGCCGTACGGACAGCAGCCCTACCCGCAGCCCGGCCAGCCCTGGCAGCAGCCCCCGGCCCCCCAGCCGCAGCAGCCCGGGCAGCCCCCGCGCGACCCGCGCCTCGGCTGACGCCGGCAGGACATGACGAAGGGCCCGTACCGTCCTCGGGGTGGTACGGGCCCTTCGTCGTGTCCGACGGCCCGGCGGTCAGCGCCGGGAGTCGAAGGCGTCCGTCAGGACCCGCGCCCGCTTCACGTCGTCCGCGATGGCCTCCAGCAGCCCGTCGAGCGACTCGAACTTCGCCATCCCCCGCACGTAGGCGAGGAAGTCGACGGACACCTGCTTCCCGTACAGGTCCAGCCCGACGCGGTCGATCGCGTACGCCTCCACGGTCCGCTCGGTGGCGTCGAACTGCACGTTCGTACCCACCGAGATCGCCGCCGGCATCCGCTCGCCGTCGGCCGTCAGCCAGCCCGCGTACACCCCGTCGGCCGGGATCGCGGTGTGCGGCTGCGTCTCGACGTTGGCCGTCGGGTAGCCGAGCTCGCGCCCGCGCTGCGCACCGCGCACCACGATGCCCTCGACCCGGTGCGGGCGGCCCAGGATCTCGGCCGCGCCCTCCATGTCCCCCTCGCCGACCAGCCGGCGCGCCAGGGTCGACGAGAACGGCACGCCGCCGCCCGCCTCGCCGCGCTCCACCAGGTCCACGACCTCGACCTCGTAGTCGTACGTGGAGCCCAGCTCGCGCAGGAAGTCGACGTTCCCGGCGGCCCGGTGGCCGAAACGGAAGTTCGGGCCCTCGATGACGGCGCGCGCGTGCAGCTTGTCGACCAGCACCTTCACGATGAACTCGGCCGGGGACAGCTGCGAGAACTCCGCCGTGAAGGGCAGGATCAGCAGGGCGTCGACACCGAGACCGGCCATCAGTTCGGCGCGGCGGTCGTAGGGGGCCAGGATCGGCGGGTGGCTGCCGGGCCGCACGACCTCGCTCGGGTGCGGGCTGAAGGTGACGACCACCGCCGGAACGCCCAGCTCGCGGGCCTTCGCCACGGCCCGTCCGATGATCAGCTGGTGTCCCCGGTGCACACCGTCGTAGGAGCCGATGGTGACGACGCTGCGTCCCCAGTCCTGGGGGATGTCCTCCAAGCCACGCCAGCGCTGCACTGTGACCGCTCCTCGCCCGAACCCGTGTAGTCCCTGTACTGAATTGCCGATTGCAGGTCTAAGACTGCCATGCCGTCGGCCGGGGCCCCGCATCGGCATCTGGCTGGGATCGCTCCCCGCCTCACGTAATGTCCGGCGCGGCTCTGCGAAGGGTCTCCACCGTACGCCGGGCCCCCGGGCCGAGCAGCGCCGCCGCCTCCGTCTGCGCCTCCGCGAGCCAGCGGGAGACCAGCGCCCCGAAGACCGGGTCGGCCCGGGCCAGCTCCACCGTGCGGTGCTCGAACACGGCGGGCCCGCCCGGTGCCCGCAGCAGCTGCCGCCCGGTGCGCCGCAGCAGCTCGCGGGTACGGTCCTCCGGGCGCCCGCAGGCCCCGGCCGCCAGCGCCGCGAGGAAGGCGCCGAGCACCGCCGGATCGTCCTCCTCGCGCAGCAGTACGTCGGCCAGCTCGGCCCGCAGCGCGTACGAGGGCTCCGCCCCGGGCGCGGCCAGTACGCCGGCCAGCGCGGCCCGGACCGGCGGCGGGGCGGTCCGCAGCAGGCCCAGGACGAGGGGGCGCAGCACCGGCCCGGCGGCGGGGCCCTGTTCCAGGCGCCGGTCCACGAAGGCGGCGGCGTGCGGGGCGTCCTCGGGGTGGCCGGCGAGGTGGTCCCGTACGAGGTCACCCGCGCGGCGGGCCAGCCCGGGGGTGGTGAGCGCGGCCAGGGCGCGGAGCACCTCCCCGTCGGCCCGGGCCCGCAGCGCGGCGAACACCGCGTCCGGGTCGGGCAGTACGGGCAGCGCCGCGACGAGCGCGGAGGCGGGCAGCCGGGAGCCGCGCTCGGGGTCGCGGAAGCAGTCGAGGGCGTCGGGCAGGTAGCGGGCCCGCGCCTGGGGGTCGCGGAGCAGCATCCCGAGGGCGCTGCCGTGCAGGCTGCTGTCCCCGGGGCGGGCGAGGAGCGCCTGGGCGGCGTAGCGCAGCAGCTCCCGGTCGGCGGGGGTGCGCACGTGCGGGGCGGTGGCGAGGCCGTACGCGGCGGCGGCCACGCGCCGCCCGGGCCGTTCGTCGTGGGCCCAGCGGTCGACGGCGCGGCACAGCGCGGAGGGCTCCTCCTCCGCGAGGACGGCGAGGAGTTCGTCGGCGCGGGCGTGCGCGGCGCTGACGAGGGCCTCGGTGAGGTCGTCCACCGCGAGGCCGCGGTGGGTGTGCAGCAGGGCCTGGGCAGCGGTGGCGACGGTGGCTCCGGGGCGGCCGCGCAGCCGGCGCTCGTCGGTGAACCAGGCGCAGAGCAGGGGCAGGACGAGCTGCGGGGCGCGGGCGAGGCGGCGGGCGGCGGCCTCCAGGTAGTGGTGGTCGGCGGGCAGCAGGCGGCGCAGCAGGTCGAGGCGGTCGGACTCGGGCAGCCGGAGGCGGTTCCAGAACCAGCCGCCGAACTCGCCGGAGGCGGCCCGCGCCACGTGCTCGGCGAGGGCGTGCAGGACGGGCAGGTACGGGGTGGCGTCGGCGGCGCCGAGCAGGGTCCCGCGCAGCAGCCGCGAGGCCCACCAGACGCGGTCGGGGTGCACGGATTCCCCGGGGCCCGCGAGTCCTCCCGGTCCCGGCGCTCGCGCCGTTTCCTCGGCGAAGGCGTTCAGGGCGCCCACCAGTCCGTCCAGCCGGCCGCGGATCTCGGCGGGCGGGAGCCTGCGCAGGGCTTCCAGTACGGGCCCGATGCGGTGCCTGGGTACGGGCGGGCCCGGGGCGGCGGGGCCGCGGTGCACGAGGTTCTCCAGGGCGCTGGGGACATCGAGGTGTCCGGCCTGGAGCCAGTCGGACAGCTCCTCGTGCGCGAACCGGTAGCCGGGGCCCGCCGGGACCAGCAGGCCCTCGGTGAGGACGGCGGAGGCCCAGCCGGTGCGCCAGGGGAACAGCTCCTCGAAGGCGGCCCGGTCCAGCTGCCCCTGCCCGGGGCCGAGGCACCGTCGCGCGGCCTCGTGCACCCGGCCGGCCACCCGCGCCGCCAGCCGCCGCACCCCGGGCCCGTACACCCCGCCCGCGCGCCCCGCGCCGCCCCGGTCCGCGCCCTCCTGCCCCTGCCCCTGCCCCGGCCCCAGGGCGGGCTCGGCGGCGGCGGGCCTGGGCGGCGGGAGGGTGGCGGCCGCGGCGGCGATGCGGACGGCTACGCGCAGGGCCACCAGGTCCAGGTGCGCCGCGAAGACCTCGTCACGGCCCGGGCGGCCCGCCGTGACCTCGGCGGCGCGGATCCCCGCGAGCAGGCGCAGGGTCAGCGGATGCCTCGCGTCGGCCTCCCGCACCGCCTCGTCCGGGATGCCCAGCCGGACCCGGGCCGTCCGCGCCTCCTCGGGGGTCAGGTCCCCGACGGGGAGGGCGGGCGGCAGCCTCCGGAGGGCGCGGGCCGGGGTGTGCAGCAGCTCCGGCGGGTAGAGGCCCCCGGCCCGCTCCCAGTACTCGGGCCGGGCCGCGACCACCAGCCGGGCCCCGGTGCGGCGCAGCCACCCGGCGGTGGCGGCGGTCCACGGCTCGAGGCGGTGCGCGAGCTGGGGCGGCATCTCCTCGGGGGTGTCCAGCACCACCAGGAGCGCCCGCCCGGCGGCGCTCGCCAGCCGGGCCACGCGCTCGGCGGTCCCCTCCAGGGCGGGCGCCGCCCCCGGCGAGGCGACCCCCGCTCCGCCCGGTCCGGCGGGGTCCGGGCCGCCGCCCGGCTCCGCGCCCGCGGTGACGATGCGGCCCGCCGCAGCCAGCGCCCGCGCGACGGCGTCGGCCAGTGAGGCGTCGCCGCCCCGCAGGTCGGCCCCGCGCAGCCAGAGCGTCGGGGCGGGGCGGGGTCCGCGCGCCCGGTCGGCGGCCAGGGCGGCGAGGGCGGTGGTGCGGCCGGTGCCGGGGTTCCCGACCAGGCCGAGCACGAGGTCCTCCCCGGCGGTGAAGACCGCCAGCCCGGCGGCGATCCCGGGGCGGGGCACGGGGTCCGGCCCGGGTCCGGCGCCCTCGGCCGGGGGGAAGGCCGAGCCGATGGTGGTGGCGGTCAGCTCCAGGGCGCCGGCCAGGTTGAGGTCGCCGCCGTAGCCCGGCACCGTGGCGGAGTTGCGTTCCAGCAGCGCCGCGAGGGGCCCGCCGGGTGCGGCCGCGGCGGCCGCGCGCAGGGGTACGGCGAAGCTTCCGGAGCGATGCTCCGCTTCGAGAGCGGTGGCCAGTACCGCGAGCACCGCTCCGGTGCCCGCGTCGAGGACCGGCCCCCCGCAGGCCTCGCCGCCTAGCCGCAGGGCGTCCCGGCCGGCCGTTCCGATGGCCAGCTCGACGGTGGCGGGCAGTACGTGGAAGCGGTCCGTCGCGGTGTAGGTGACCTCCGCGCCCGCCCCGAGCACCCGCGCCTGGCGCCAGCCCCGCGCGGGGAGGCGTACGTACGTCCCCGGAGGGATCACCTCGCGCATCGCCACGGGCAGCGGCCGCACCCCCAGTCCGTCGCTCCGCACGAGGGCCAGCCCGAGCTCCGGCAGGGCGGTCACGTCAGCGGCGCCGGCCAGCCAGGTCCGCTCCCCCGGGGCGTGCAGCACCACCCGCGCCAGTCCGTCGACGGCCTCGTGGCTGGTGATCACCGTTCCGCGGTCGTCGGCCACGAAGCCGCTGCCGCGCGGCCGTCCGGCCAGATCGCGGATCGTCACGACGCCCGCGACACCCGTGTCCGCGACGCCCGTGTCCGCGACGCCCCCGGAACCGGAGTCGCCGCTCGCACCGCCTGAGACCTCGTCCGTCATCGCCGCACCACTCCCCCGCCGCGGGACCCGTGGTCACGACGGTAGGCAAGTGAAGATCAGCACGAAAAGCACGCGTGGCGAAAGCGCCCCCTAACGCTCCCTCCATTCACTCCGAGCGCCTGCTCGGACGGGTGAATACGGGGCTCCGGGTGGATAGAGACCTACCCGAGGGGGGTCGTGGAGCGGTGAGCAGCAGTCCGTGTGCGCTCACCGCTCCACGTCAAGAACCGGCCGTGGACCGGAGGGGGATCAGACGAAGACCGCGAGGGACTTCGCCTTGCCGCCCTTGCTCTCCACGAGCCCGAGCAGCTGGCCCTGCGGCCCGTAGACGGCGACGGTCCGGCCGTCCTGGTACTCGTCCGGCATGTCGATCCGCACGCCGTTGGCGAGCAGCGAGGCCCGTCGCGCGTCCAGGTCCCAGCGGGCGAAGGCGGCGGCGGCCGCCTCGCCGATCGGCATGACGGTCAGCTCCTCCTGGAGCTGGTCCAGGGTGCGCGCCCGGTCGAGCTTGTACGGGCCCACCCGCGTGCGCCGCAGCGCCGTGAGGTGGCCGCCCACGCCGAGGTCGGCGCCCAGGTCGCGGGCGAGGGCGCGGATGTACGTACCGCTGGAGCAGACGACGGAGACGACGAGGTCGACGACCTTGGTGCCGTCCTCGGCCTCCGCTTCCCGCATGTCGTACACCTGGAACGACGAGACGGTCACCGGGCGGGCCGGGATCTCGAAGTCCTCGCCGTCACGGGCGCGCTTGTAGGAGCGCACGCCCTTGATCTTGATGGCGCTGACCTTGGACGGGACCTGCATGATGTCGCCGGTCAGCTTGGCGATCCCCGCGTCCACGGCCTCACGGGTCACCCCGGAGGCGTCCGCGGACGCGGTGATCTCGCCCTCGGCGTCGTCCGTGAGGGTGTACTGGCCGAGACGGATCGTCCCGAGGTACTCCTTCTCGGTCAGCGCGAGGTGGCCGAGGAGCTTGGTGGCCTTCTCGACACCGAGGACGAGGACGCCCGTCGCCATCGGGTCGAGGGTGCCGGCGTGGCCGACGCGGCGGGTCTTGGCGATCCCGCGCATCTTGGCGACCACGTCGTGCGAAGTGAAGCCGGACGGCTTGTCGACGATGACAAGGCCGTCCTGGGGGACCCTCCCAGCGGTAGCTGGGGGAGTCTTTGCTGCGTTGGTGGTGCTCATTCCGCGGCTGCGTCCTCGTCTTCGTCCTCGCCCGGCTTCTTGTACGGGTCGGCGTCACCGGCGTACTGCGCGCCGGAGGACACCTCGCGCACCTGGGCGTCGGAGGAACGTGCCTTGTCGAGGAGGTCCTCGATGGTCTTGGCGGTCTCCGGGAGGGCGTCCGCCACGAAGGTCAGGGTGGGCGTGAACTTGGTTCCCGCCGCCCGGCCGACCGCGGAGCGCAGTACGCCCTTGGCGCTCTCCAGGCCCGCTGCCGCGCTGGCCCGGTCCTCGTCGTCGCCGTAGACCGTGTAGAAGACCGTGGCCTCCCGCAGGTCGCCGGTGACCCGGGTGTCCGTGATGGTCACGTGCGTACCGAGGCGGGGGTCCTTGACACCGCGCAGCAGCTTCTCGGCCACCACCTCCCGGATGAGGTCCGCCAGCTTCTTCGCCCGCGCATTGTCGGCCACTGGTCCGTCTCCTTCTTCGTCTTGCAGTCAGTCTTCATCACCGTGGAGGCGCCGTCGTACGGACAGCAGCTCCACTTCCGGACGTGCCGCGACCAGCCGCTCGCAGCGGTCCAGTACATCCGAGAGGAACCCCGTGTCCCCACTCACCAGAGCGACCCCTATGCGGGCCCTGCGGTGCAGGTCCTGGTCGCCCACTTCGGCCGCGCTCACAGAGAACTTGCGCTGGAGCTCGGCGACGATGGGCCGGACGACGGAGCGTTTCTCCTTCAGCGAGTGGACGTCGCCGAGGAGCAGATCGAAGGACAGAGTCCCCACGTACATGCAGATCCGGATATCCCGCCGGTGCGGGTTCGGTGGCCTGCCGGCCTTCGCGCGGCAGGGTCACCAGAACCGTACACGCAACGGCCGGGGCCGATCGACGGATATTCCGCCGACCGGCCCCGGTGTTACAGCTACCTACGACACGGTGCGAACCGCCTCGCGCTTACGCGCGGGGCTTCTCGCGCATCTCGTACGTCGCGATGACGTCGTCGATCTTGATGTCGTTGAAGGAACCGAGGTTGATACCACCCTCGAAGCCTTCGCGGATCTCGGTGACGTCGTCCTTGAAGCGGCGCAGACCGGAGATGGTGAGGTTCTCGGCGATGACCTTGCCATCGCGCAGGAGCCGCGCCTTGGTGTTGCGCTTGACCTCGCCGGAGCGGATGAGGACACCCGCGATGTTGCCCAGCTTGGACGAGCGGAAGATCTCGCGGACCTCCGCCGTACCGAGCTCGACCTCTTCGTACTCCGGCTTGAGCAGACCCTTCAGGGCCGCCTCGATCTCCTCGATGGCCTGGTAGATCACCGAGTAGTAGCGGACGTCGACGCCCTCACGGTCCGCCATCTGCGCGGCACGGCCGGCCGCACGGACGTTGTAACCGATGACGATGGCGTCGGAGCCCATCGCGAGCGAGATGTCGGACTCGGTGACCGCACCCACACCGCGGTGCAGGACCCGGATGTCGACCTCTTCACCGACGTCGAGCTGGAGCAGCGAGGACTCGAGAGCCTCGACCGCACCGGACGCGTCGCCCTTGATGATGAGGTTGAGTTCCTGGACCAGACCGGCCTTGAGCACGGAGTCGAGGTCCTCGAGGGACACGCGACGGACGCGCTTGGCGAAGTTGGCGTTGCGCTCACGCGCAGCACGCTTCTCGGCGATCTGACGGGCCGTACGGTCCTCGTCGACGACGAGGAAGTTGTCGCCGGCGCCGGGGACGTTGGTGAGACCCAGGACCAGGACGGGGGTCGACGGACCCGCTTCCTCGACGTTGTTGCCCTTGTCGTCGAGCATGGCGCGCACTCGGCCGTAGGCGTCGCCCACGACCATCGTGTCGCCGACGCGGAGGGTACCGCGCTGGACGAGGACGGTGGCAACGGCACCGCGGCCGCGGTCGAGGTGGGACTCGATCGCAATACCCTGAGCGTCCTGCTCCGGGTTGGCGCGCAGGTCGAGGGAGGCGTCGGCGGTGAGGACGACGGCCTCGAGCAGGGAGTCGATGTGCAGACCCTGCTTGGCGGAGATGTCGACGAACATCGTGTCGCCGCCGTACTCCTCGGCGACCAGACCGAACTCGGTGAGCTGACCGCGCACCTTGACCGGGTCGGCACCCTCGACGTCGATCTTGTTGACCGCGACGACGATCGGGACGCCGGCGGCCTTGGCGTGGTTGAGCGCCTCGATCGTCTGCGGCATGACGCCGTCGTTGGCCGCGACCACGAGGATCGCGATGTCGGTCGACTTGGCACCACGGGCACGCATGGCGGTGAACGCCTCGTGACCCGGGGTGTCGATGAAGGTGATCTTGCGGTCTTCACCGTTGACGTTGGTACCGACCTGGTAGGCACCGATGTGCTGGGTGATGCCACCGGCCTCGCCCGCGACGACGTTCGTCTTGCGGATGGCGTCGAGGAGTCGGGTCTTACCGTGGTCGACGTGACCCATGACGGTCACGACCGGCGGACGCGGCATGAGGAATTCCTCGCCGCCCTCGTCCTCGCCGAACTCGATGTCGAAGCCCTCGAGGAGCTCGCGGTCCTCTTCCTCCGGGCTGACGATCTGAACGGTGTAGTTCATCTCGCCGGCGAGGAGCTGGAGGGTCTCGTCGGAGACGGACTGCGTGGCAGTGACCATCTCGCCGAGGTTCATCATCACGGCGACGAGCGACGCCGGGTTGGCGTTGATCTTCTCCGCGAAGTCGGTGAGGGAGGCACCGCGCGACAGGCGAACGGTCTCGCCGCCACCGCGCGGCAGCATCACGCCGCCGACGGACGGGGCCTGCATGGCCTCGTACTCCTGGCGACGCTGGCGCTTGGACTTGCGACCACGACGGGCCGGACCACCGGGACGGCCGAAGGCACCCTGCGTGCCACCACGGGCACCGGGACCACCGGGACGACCACCGAAGCCGGGACGACCGCCGCCACCGGCACCGGCCGGGCCGCCGCCGAAGCCGCCGCCACCCGGACGCGGGCCGCCGAAGCCGCCACCCGCCGGACGCGAGCCCGGACCGGCCGGACGGCCGGCGAAGCCGCCGCCACCGGGACGACCGGCGCCACCACCGGGACGCGGACCACCGGCACCGGGACGGCCGGGGCCACCACCGGGACGGGGACCGGGACCACCGGCAGCGGGACGCTGCGGCATCATGCCCGGGTTCGGACGGTTACCACCGGGAGCACCACCCGGACGCGGGGCGCCGCCCTGCGGACGGGGCATGCCGCCGGGGGTCGGACGACCGGCACCGGGACCCTGCGGACGCGGAGCGCCACCGGGGCCACCCTGCGGGCGGGGAGCACCCTGGCCGCCGCCGGCGCCGGGGGCACCGGGACGGGGAGCGCCGGCCGGACGGGGCGCCTGCGGGCGCGCCATGCCG
Organism: Streptomyces sp. NBC_00091; assembly: GCF_026343185.1. Taxonomy (GTDB): domain Bacteria; phylum Actinomycetota; class Actinomycetes; order Streptomycetales; family Streptomycetaceae; genus Streptomyces. Next base: position 805,891 of record NZ_JAPEMA010000001.1, read on the forward strand.
GTGGAGCCACCAGAGGTGAACGGGTTGTTGCCCGGACGGGGACCGGCCGGACGGGCGCCCTGCGGACGCGGGGCCTGGGAGCCCTGGCCACCGGCGGGACGCTGTCCCTGGCCACCGGGGGTGGCGCCGGCCGGACGCGGGGCGCCGGGACGGGCACCGCCCTGGGCCGGGCCGGCCGGACGCTGCTGCGCCGGACGGGGGCCGGGGGAGGCGGCGGGACGCTCGGTGCGCGCCGGAGCGGCCGGGGCCGCCGGAGGCGCGGAGAACTCGGTCGCCACGGGAGCCGCCGGAGCGGGCTTCGGGGCGGGAGCCTTGGGACCGGGACGCGGGCCGGGAGCGGCCGGAGTCACCGGGGTTACTGCCGCGGGGGCCTCGGCGACGGCGGGCTTGGGAGCCACCGGCGCGCCGGGCTTGGGGGCGGCGGGACGTGCCGCAGCGGCCGGGGAGGGCGCCGCGGGCTTGGCGGGCGCGGCCTTGCGGGGCGCGCCGGGCTTCGCAGCGGACTTGCCGGCGTTGCCGCCGGGCCCCTGCAGTGCGTCAGTCAACTTGCGTACAACCGGCGCCTCGATCGTCGAGGACGCCGAACGGACGAATTCACCGAGTTCTTGGAGCTTGGCCATGACGACCTTGCTCTCTACCCCGAACTCCTTGGCGAGTTCGTATACCCGGACCTTAGCCACTTCGCTCCTTTTAGGTCCGGGTTACGCCGGACCGTCGCTACTTCATGGGCGTACTCATCGCGTACTCATCGAGTGCTCATCGCAATCTCGACCTACTTCCAACTCGCGAGGTACCTGACCGCACGGTGTGTGTCCGTGCCGTACTTCTTCTTACGGTGTCGCCCCGGCCGGTACGGCCAGGGCTTTGCGCAGTTCCTCCGTGTCGAGCGCTCCTGCGGACCGGAGGGCCCGGGGGAACGCCCGGCGGCGGACCGCCTGGTCGAGGCAGACCACGGCGGGGTGCACGTAGGCACCCCGGCCGGGCAGCGTACCGCGTGGATCGGGGACGCATTCGTCCCCGATCGCCACGATGCGCAGCAGATCGCTCTTGGCCGCTCGCTCCCGGCACCCCACACAGGTGCGTTCGGGGCATGCGCGGGCTTGCGTCCGGCCAGACACGCCTAAGTCTACCTCCCCGTACCGACCTCACCCCTTCAGGTGAAAAATCGAACGGATGTCGTTGTTGTCTCATCGGGTACTCGGGTGGTACCGGAGCACCTGTCTACCGGCCGGAAACTCCCGACCGGTAGCGATTTATTCCCGGTCAGGCGCCGGCGTCCGCGTCGGCGGGCACCTCGGTGTCCGGGCGGATGTCGATGCGCCAGCCGGTGAGGCGGGCGGCGAGGCGGGCGTTCTGGCCCTCCTTGCCGATGGCCAGCGACAGCTGGTAGTCGGGCACGGTCACCCGCGCGGAGCGGGAGTCCCAGTCGACGACCTCGACCCTGCTCACCCGGGCGGGTGACAGCGCGTTCGCGACCATCTCCGCCGGGTCGTCCGACCAGTCGACGATGTCGATCTTCTCGCCGTGCAGCTCGGCCATGACATTGCGCACCCGGGCGCCCATCGGGCCGATGCAGGCGCCCTTCGGGTTGAGGCCCGAGCGGGTCGACCGGACGGCGATCTTCGTGCGGTGGCCGGCCTCGCGGGCGATCGCGCAGATCTCGACGCTGCCGTCGGCGATCTCCGGGACCTCCAGGGCGAACAGCTTCTTCACCAGGTTGGGGTGGGTGCGCGACAGGGTCACGGACGGACCGCGGACACCCTTCGCCACCCGCACGACGTACGCCTTCAGGCGGAGTCCGTGCGTGTAGTCCTCACCGGGGACCTGCTCCTGCACCGGCAGGATGGCCTCCAGCTTGCCGATGTCGACGAGGACGTTCTTGGGGTCCTTGCCCTGCTGGACGACGCCGGTGATGACGTCACCCTCGCGGCCGGCGAACTCGCCGAAGGTCAGGTCGTCCTCGGCGTCGCGCAGACGCTGGAGGATCACCTGCTTGGCGGTCGTCGCGGCGATCCGCCCGAAGTCCGACGGGGTGTCGTCGAACTCCTTGGGCTCCTGTCCCTCTTCGAGGTCCCTCGGGTCCTCCGTCGCCCACACGACCACGTGACCGTTGGTGCGGTCCAGCACGACGCGAGCGCGGCGGAAGCTCCCCTCGGTCCGGTGGTACGCGATGAGGAGGGCCGACTCGATCGCCTCGACGAGCAGGTCGAAGGAGATCTCCTTCTCCCGGACCAGACCCCGCAGGGCACTCATGTCGATGTCCACGGCTACGCCTCCTCTTCCTTCTTGTCCTTGCGGCTGAACTCGATCTCGACACGCGCCTTGGCGATGTCGGTGAATGCAATACGGCGGGTGGTCGCCTTGCGGCCCTTCACACCCGGGACTTCGAGGTCCAGGCCCTCGTCGTCGACGCCGAGGATGCGGGCGATCAGTTCCCCGCTCTCCCCCAGCTGGAACTTCACGAGGCGGCCCGTCGCCCGAACGTAGTGACGGTGCTCGCTGAGCGGGCGGTCCGCGCCCGGCGAGCTGACCTCGAGGTTGTACTCGTCCTCGCCCATCGCGTCGGTCTCGTCGAGCTTGTCGGAGATCTCACGGCTCAGCTCGGCACACTCGTCCAGGTCGACACCCTCATCGGAATCCACGATGATGCGCAGCATCCGGCGCTTGCCCGCCTTGGACAGCTCGATCTCCTCGAGGTCCAGGCCCTTGGCGGCGACGAGTGGCTCCAGCAGTCCGCGCAGCCTGTCGCTCTGGGTGGTGCTCATCCGGGTGACTCCTCGGCCGCGTGTGCTGTTGTGGTTTTCCGTCGCGTGTCAGGTCAAAGGGTATCCGGTCGCGGAGGGTGTTGCCGTCCGCGCTCCGGACGGGACCCCCGGGTACCGTGATCACACCCTGCCCCGTCATCACCCCGAGGACGCCCCCGTGCCCTGGACCACGCCCTTGAGGCCCTCGCCCTCACGAAGGAGCCTGCTCGCCGGAGCCGCCGGCGCGGCCGGGGCCGCGCTGCTCACCGGGTGCACCGGTGGCGGTGACGCCTCCGGCGCCGACAGCGGGATTCCGCTCGAACGGCGGCTGCGGGAGAGCGCCGTTCGTGACAGTGAGCGACTGCTGGAACGTTACGACACCACCGCCGCCGCCCATCCCGCCCTCGCCGGGCGCCTCGCGCCGCTGCGGGCCGCCGTCGCGGCGCACACCGCGGCGCTGGCCTTCGCGGACCCGGCGGCCCGCGGGCCGGCCTCCCGCCCGGCCTCCCCGGCCGCGTCCGGAGCCCCCTCCGGACGCCCCTCCGCGCCCCCGGCCGTCGCACCGGCGTCCGCCGCGCCGGCGGCGAGCCGCGAGGCCGTCCCGCCGCAGCCCGAGGAGGCCCTGAGCGCGCTCGCGGACGCCGAGCGGAGCCTGTCCGAGGCCCGGACGATCGCCCTGGCCGGCGCCCCCGGGGAACTGGCCCGGATGCTGGCCTCGGTGGCGGCCTGCGGGGCCGTCCACGCCTACCTGCTGACCTCGACCCCCGGAGCCGCCTCGTGAAGCCCGCGCCCGCCTCCTCCCCCTCCCCCGCCGGCCGCGCCCTCCAGGCCGCCCAGGCCGCGCTGGCCGCCGAGCACGCGGCGGCGTACGGGTACGGGGTGATCGGCGCGCGGATCGCGCCAGCCCGGGCGGAAGAGGCCCGGGCGGCGTACGGCGGCCACCTGGCGCGCCGCGACCGGCTCACCCGGACCGTGCGGGAGCTGGGCGGGGCGCCGCAGCCCGCCGAGGCCGCGTACGCCCTGCCCTTCGAGCTGCGCACCCCGGCCGACAGCGAGCGGCTGGCCGCCGACATCGAGGACCGGGTGGCGGGCGCGTATTCCGATCTGGTGCGGTCGGCCGACGGCCAGTTGCGCCGCGAGGCGGCCGACGCGCTGAGCGCCGCGGCCGTGCGCGCGGCACGCTGGCGCGGTGTCGGCGTAGCCTTCCCTGGGCTCACGGAACGCTCGTAGCGGGCCCGTACCAGCTGAAAGGGACCACGCACGCATGGCTTTCGAACCGCCGCAGCGGCTCGTACGGGCGCTCGGCGAGCTGCCGCGGACCGAGCGGGACACGGAGTGGCTGGGGCGCCTGCCCGAGCTGGCCGAGGAGGCGCTGAAGCGGCGGGACGTTGCGGCCCAGCGGGTTCAGACCCCGGGCGGCCGCAGCAGTCTGGTGCTGCTCGTGCGCTACCCCGACGGCACCCCGGCCGCCCTCAAGCTGGCGCCGCCGGCGGCCCGGCCCGACCGGGAGCTGGCCGCGCTCGCGCACTGGGGCGGTTTCGGGGCCGTACGGGTCCTCGACTCCCGCCACCACGAGGACGACGGGGCGCTGCTGCTGGAGCGCCTGCACCCGGACGTGTCGCTGCGTTCGCTGCCGGAGGCCAAGGCCCTGCTGGAGGCGTGCGGGACGCTGCGGCGGCTGTGGGTGCGGCCGCCGGACGGGCATCCCTTCGAGACGGTGGCCGAGCGCACGGCCGCCGAGTGCGGGGTGCTGCGGTCGGCGCCGCCCGAGGCGCGCGCGCTCGCGGACACCGCGATGGCGCTGCGGGAGGAGCTGACCGCCCTGCCCGGCGAGGAACTGCTGCTGCACGGGAACTTCCGCCAGGGCAAGGTGCTGGCCGGCGAGCGGGCGCCGTGGCTGACGGTGGGCCCGGACCCGCTGGTCGGCGAGCGGGCCTACGACCTGGCGCGGCTGGTCCGGGACCGGCTGGAGGACCAGGTCGCCTCCTCGGCGGGGGCGGCCGGGGCGCGGCGGCGGGTGAACAAGCTCGCCGACTCCCTGGAGGTGGACCGGGAGCGGCTGCGGGGCTGGACGGTCTTCCGGGCCGTGGAGTCCGGCAGCCGGGCGCTGGCGGCGGGGCGGCGGCGGGACGCGGAGCTGCTGCTGGAGTTCGCTTCCTGGCTGTAGGGCATACCGTGGATGGATAGGTGTGTGTCCGGCAGGGGGCCGTCATGGTCGAGGAACTGCTGACAGCGGGAATCGCCGCCGCCACGGGCGTCGCGGTCTATCTGGGCGCTGCCGCGCGGGTGGTGAAGCAGTACGAGCGGGGCGTGGTCTTCCGCTTCGGCCGGCTACGGGAGGGGATCCGGCCGCCCGGGTTCACGATGATCGTTCCGGGCATGGACCGGCTGCGGAAGGTGAACCTGCAGATCGTGACGATGCCGGTGCCGGCCCAGGAGGGCATCACCCGGGACAACGTCACGGTGCGGGTCGACGCGGTGGTGTACTTCAAGGTGGTCGACGCGGCGAGCGCGATCATCGCGGTGGAGGACTACCGCTTCGCGGTCTCCCAGATGGCGCAGACCTCGCTGCGGTCGATCATCGGCAAGAGCGATCTGGACGATCTGCTGTCGAACCGCGAGAAGCTCAACCAGGGGCTGGAGCTGATGATCGACAGCCCGGCCATGGGGTGGGGCGTGCAGATCGACCGGGTCGAGATCAAGGACGTGTCGCTGCCCGAGACGATGAAGCGGTCGATGGCACGGCAGGCGGAGGCGGACCGGGAGCGGCGGGCGCGGGTGATCAACGCGGACGCGGAGCTCCAGGCCTCGCACAAGCTGGCCGAGGCGGCCGCGGTGATGTCGGACCAGCCGGCGGCGCTGCAGCTGCGGCTGCTGCAGACGGTGATAGCGGTCGCGGCGGAGAAGAACTCCACCCTGGTGCTGCCCTTCCCGGTGGAGCTGCTGCGGTTCCTGGAACGCGCGGCCCCTGTTGCTCCCGCCGCCCAGCCGCCCCCGCCGCCGGCGGTTGCCGGGCCCCCGGGCCCCGGCCCGGCAGCGTAGCGCCCCGCTGCGCGGGGCCGGTCCCCTACCCGCCCTTCCACCGTTCCTCCCCCAGCTACCGCTGGGAGGTGCCCCCAGGGGCTCCGCCCCGGACCCCGCGCCTCAAACGCCGGCGAGGCTGGATCTTCCAGCCTCGCCGGCGTTTGAGGCGCGGGCGCGGAGCGCCGTTACGTCAGGCGGGACAGGGCTTCCTGGAGGGGGAGTTCCTCGCGGGTGCCGGATGCGCGGTGCTGGAGTTCGACGACGCCTTCGGCGGAGCGGCGGCCCGCCACCAGGATCCACGGCACGCCGATCAGCTCCGCGTCCGTGAGCTTGACCCCCGGGGACAGCCCCGGGCGGTCGTCCAGGAGCACCCGCAGGCCCGCCGCGGCCAGCGCCCCCGCCGCTTCCTCCGCCAGCGCGAGCGGCCCGGCCTTGCCCGCCGCCACCACGTGGACGTCGGCCGGTGCCACCGCCGCGGGCCAGCACAGGCCCCGCTCGTCGGCCGTCTGCTCGGCCAGCGCGGCCACCGCCCGGGAGACGCCGATGCCGTAGGAGCCCATGGTGACCCGGACCGGCTTGCCCTCCTTGCCGAGCACGTCCAGCCCGAAGGCGTCCGCGTACTTGCGGCCCAGCTGGAAGATGTGCCCGATCTCGATCGCCCGGTCCAGCCGCAGCCCCGCGCCGCAGGCCGGGCAGGGGTCGCCCGGCTCGACGACGACCACGTCCAGGTAGCGGTCCACCTCGAAGTCCCGGCCGCAGACCACGTTGCGGGCGTGGGTGTCGGGCTTGTTGGCCCCGGTCACCCAGGCGGTACCCGGCGCGACCCGGGGGTCGGCCAGGTAGCGCACCTTGTCCAGGCCCTGCGGGCCCACGTAGCCGCGTACGAGGTCGGGCCGGCCGGCGAAGTCCTCCGCCGTCACCAGCTCCACCACCGCCGGGGCCAGGTGTTCCCCGAGCTTGCCGAGGTCCACCTCCCGGTCCCCCGGCACGCCGACGGCGGTGATCTCGCCGTCGACCTTGACCAGGAGGTTCTTCAGGGTCGCCGAGGCGGGGACGCCCAGGTGGGCGGCCAGGGTCTCGATGGTGGGGGTGTCGGGGGTGGGGATCTCCTCCAGCGGGCCGTGCCCGCCGCCCTCTACCGGGGTCAGTGCGAAGGTCACCGCCTCGGTGTTCGCCGCGTAGTCGCAGGAGGGGCAGTCCACGAAGGTGTCCTCGCCCGCGCCGGCGGGCGCGAGGAACTCCTCCGACGCCGAGCCGCCCATCGCGCCCGACACCGCGGACACGATGCGGTGGTCCAGGCCGAGCCGCTCGAAGATGCGTACGTAGGCCTCGCGGTGGAGCCGGTAGGACTCCTCCAGCCCCTCGTCGGACACGTCGAAGGAGTACGAGTCCTTCATCTGGAACTCGCGCCCGCGCAGTACGCCGGACCGGGGCCGGGCCTCGTCCCGGTACTTGGTCTGGATCTGGTACAGCATGACCGGCAGGTCCTTGTAGGAGGTGCACTGGTCCTTCACCAGGAGGGTGAAGATCTCCTCGTGGGTGGGGCCGAGGAGGTAGTCGGCGCCCTTGCGGTCCTTCAGCCGGAACAGCAGGTCCCCGTACTCCGACCAGCGGCCGCTGACCTCGTACGGCTCCTTCGGCAGCAGCGCCGGCAGCAGCACCTCCTGGGCCCCGATCGCGTCCATCTCCTCGCGGACGACGCGCGAGACGTTGTCCAGGACCTTCTTGCCGAGCGGCAGCCAGGTCCACACCCCGGCGGAGCTGCGCCGGACGTAGCCGGCCCGGACCAGGAGGCGGTGGCTGAGGGTCTCCGCGTCGGCCGGGTCCTCGCGGAGGGTCTTGGCCATGAGGCGGGACATGCGCTGCACGTGTTGCGTAGACATGACGGGAGGCTACCGGGGGCCGCGCGGGGCCCGGAAACGAATTCAGGGCGTGTGCGGGGGCCTGAGCAGGGGCAGCGGGGCGCCCATGACGGCGTACGGCAGGCTCGCGCTCGGGAAGTGGACCTTGCGGGCCAGGTCCCGGTAGCCGAGGGCCGCGTACAGCCCGCGGGCCGGGCTGTCGGTGTCGATGGCCGAGAGGATCGAGCGCGGCTGGGCGGCGTTGTCGGTGATCCGGGTGATGAGGGCGCGGCCGACGCCGCGGCCCTGGAAGCCGGGGTGGACGTGCAGCTCGGTGATGACGAAGGAGTCGTCGAGCCAGTCCTCGACGCCGCCGGCCCGCAGGTACGGCTCGACGATCGTGGACCACCAGTGGCCGCGGTCGTTGGGCATGCCGTACACGAAGCCGGCCAGCGCCCCGTCGTCGGTGAACGCGCCGAGCGCGCGGGCGCCGGGGCAGGTCATGTGGCGCTGGACGATGTAGCGCCGGATGCCGACCTCCTCCTCGCTGAGCCCGAAGGCCACGGCCTGGACGCGCAGGGCTTCGTCCACCCGGCCGGCGAGGTCGAGGTGCCCGATGCGGAGGCCGGCGGGCCGTGCGGGGTCGTCGCCCGAGGGAGTAGGCAGCATGCGGCGACCTTACTTCGGGGTAGGGGCGCTCCGGTACGGCTTCCCGGACGAAACCGGACCCTCCCGGATGGAGGTCAGAACAGGACGCTCATGAAGGCGCCGACCTCGCGGAAGCCCACCCGACGGTAGGCGGCGCGGGCCGCGGTGTTGTAGTCGTTGACGTAGAGGCTGACCACGGGGGCCACGTCGCGCAGCGCGTACCGCACGACGGCGGCCATGCCGGTCTCGGAGTGCCCCCGGCCGCGGAATTCGGGGGCCACCCACACGCCCTGGATCTGGCAGGCGCGGGCGGTGGCGGCGCCGATCTCGGCCTTGAAGACGACCTTGCCGTTCTCGACGCGGGCGAAGGAACGGCCGCTGCCGACGAGTTCCGCGACGCGGGCCTGGTAGAGCAGCCCGCCGTCCCCGGCCATGGGCGAGATGCCGACCTCCTCGGTGAACATGGCCACGCAGGCGGGCATGATCACGTCCATCTCGTCCTTGCGGATCCGGCGGACCAGCGGGTCGGCCGTGATCTCGGTGGACGGCTGCTCGGTGACCATGAGCGGCTGGTGGGCGCGGATGTCGCGGGCCGGTCCCCAGCTGGGCTCCAGGAGCTGCCACAGCAGCCGGGTGGCCTCGGCGGGGCCGACGATGGAGGAGCAGCGGCGGCCGGTGCGCCGGGCCCGGTCGGCGAAGGCGCGTACGGCGTCGGGGCCGGCACAGACGGGGACCAGGTTGGCTCCCGCGTAGCACATGGAGCGGAGCCGGCCGTCGGCGTACCAGCCCCACATCTCCCCGCCCAGGCGCCAGGGGTCGAGTCCGGCGACCTGGACCCGGGAGGTGACGAAGGCGTTCTCGACCGGCTCGCGTCCGAGGATGTCGAGCGCGGCGTCGAGATCACTGGGCTCAAGGACCCGGGTGGTGGTCTGCGTCAACACTGGGGCCTCACCGTGCAAGTCTGCTGATCTCCGCACTGTACCCGGAGCAACCTGCGGACGCCTGGTCCCACGGATCGCAAAAACCCCGGCCCCGTCCGCGAGCTGCGGAAACGGGGCCGGGGAAGGTCTCGGGCGGTGCGGGGTCAGACGCCGATGGCGACGCTGGGCTCGCCGGAGGCGATCCCGTCCTTCTCCATCTGCTCGGCGATCTTCAGCGCCTCCTCGATGAGGGTCTCGACGATCTTGGACTCGGGGACGGTCTTGATGACCTCGCCCTTCACGAAGATCTGGCCCTTGCCGTTGCCGGAGGCGACGCCGAGGTCGGCCTCGCGGGCCTCGCCGGGGCCGTTGACGACGCAGCCCATGACGGCGACGCGCAGCGGGACCGTCATGCCCTCCAGGCCCGCCGTGACCTCCTCGGCCAGCTTGTAGACGTCGACCTGGGCGCGGCCGCAGGAGGGGCAGGAGACGATCTCCAGGCGGCGCGGCTTGAGGTTCAGCGACTCCAGGATCTGGTTGCCGACCTTGACCTCCTCGACCGGCGGCGCGGAGAGGGAGACGCGGATGGTGTCGCCGATGCCCTCGGAGAGCAGCGCGCCGAAGGCGACGGCGGACTTGATGGTGCCCTGGAAGGCGGGGCCGGCCTCGGTGACGCCGAGGTGCAGCGGGTAGTCGCACTGGGCGGCGAGCTGGCGGTAGGCGTTGACCATGACGACCGGGTCGTTGTGCTTGACCGAGATCTTGATGTCGCCGAAGCCGTGCTCCTCGAAGAGGGAGGCCTCCCACAGCGCGGACTCGACCAGCGCCTCGGGGGTGGCCTTGCCGTACTTCTTCAGCAGGCGCGCGTCGAGGGAGCCTGCGTTGACGCCGATGCGGATCGGGGTACCCGCCTCCTTGGCGGCGTACGCGATCTCCTTGACCTTGTCGTCGAACTGCTTGATGTTGCCCGGGTTCACGCGGACGGCGGCGCAGCCGGCGTCGATCGCGGCGAAGACGTACTTGGGCTGGAAGTGGATGTCGGCGATGACCGGGATCTGCGACTTCTTCGCGATGACGGCCAGCGCGTCGGCGTCGTCCTGCGTCGGGCAGGCCACGCGGACGATCTGACAGCCGGAGGCGGTCAGCTCGGCGATCTGCTGGAGCGTGGCGCCGATGTCGGAGGTCCGGGTCGTGGTCATCGACTGCACCGAGACGGGTGCGTCGCCTCCGACGGCCACGGAACCGACCTGGATCTTGCGGCTGACCCGGCGGTCGGCAAGCTTCGTCGGCACGGACGGCATTCCGAGAGAGATGGCAGTCATCTGCTGTGCAACCCCAAGGTGTGGATCGAGGTCCCGAGATCGGCGGGCTCCAGCCTTCGAGGTTACGCCAAGCAACGCGCGCCCCTTGCATCCGAGGGGTCGCGCCACCCGAACGTAGGGAGCCGGGCACGATGCGTGCCCGGCTCCCTCACGGCTCGTGTACCGCCGGTACGGCTAGGTGATCCGGATCGGGTTGACCACGTCGGCCACGAGGACCAGCAGGGTGAAGCAGACGAAGATCCCGGCGACCACGTACGCGGCGGGCATCAGCTTCGCCACGTCGAAGGGACCGGGGTCGGCCCGCCGGAAGATCCGCGCCACGGTGCGGCGCAGGGACTCCCACAGGGCGCCCGCGATGTGCCCGCCGTCCAGGGGCAGCAGGGGCAGCATGTTGAACAGGAAGAGCGAGAGGTTGAACATGCCCAGCACGTTGAGCAGGATCGACATCTTCTGCTCGCTGGGCAGGTCCAGGGCGGCGATGTCCCCGCTCATCCGGGCCGCTCCGACGATGCCCATCGGGGAGTCGGGCTCGCGCTCGCCGCCGCCGAAGGCCGCGTTCCACAGGGCGGGGACCTTGGCGGGGAGCTGGACGAGGCCCTGGACGCTGCTGTCGACGATCTCGGCCATGTGGTCGACGGACTCGCCGAAGGACAGGGCCGCGATCTCGTTCTTCGGGCTGAAGCCGAGCCAGCCGGCCGTCACGTACTGGCCCTTGACGTAGCCGCCGTGCCCGTCGGTCTTGGCGACCTTGTTCTCGATCAGGTTGACCGGGATGTTCAGCTGCTGCCCGTCGCGCACCACGGTGACCGTGGCGGGGCCGACGGTGTCGCGGATGCGCTTCTGGAGGGCGGACCAGTCGGCGACCTTCTTGCCGTTGAAGGCGACGATCGTGTCGTCCGCCCGCAGGCCGGCCTTCTTGGCCGGGGCCACCGGGTCGCCGTCCTTGCAGATCTCGCGCTTCTCGCTCTGCTGGATGACGCAGGGCGAGACGCTCGCGACCGAGGTGGTCGTCCGGTTGATCCCGAAGGTCATCCAGACGCCGAAGAAGATCGCGAGGGCGAGCACCAGGTTCATGAAGGGGCCCGCGAACATCACGATGACGCGCTTCCACGGCTTGCGCGTGTAGAACAGCCGCGTCTCGTCGCCGGGCTGGAGCTCCTCGTAGGCCGCCGAGCGGGCGTCCTCGATCATCGACCGGAAGGGCGAGGTGGAGCGGGCGGTGACCTTGCCGTCCTCGCCGGGCGGGAACATCCCGATCATGCGGATGTAGCCGCCCATCGGGATGGCCTTGATCCCGTACTCGGTCTCGCCCTTCTTGCGCGACCAGATGGTCTTGCCGAAGCCGACCATGTACTGGGGCACGCGGATGCCGAAGAGCTTGGCCGTGGAGAGGTGGCCGAGCTCGTGCCAGGCGATCGAGAAGAGCAGTCCGCCCACGAATACGAGCACACCGATCAGGTTCAGCACCAGCGTCATGCGCTCGCCTCCACTGCGGCCCGCGCCGCCGTCTCCCGTGCCCGGGCCCTGGCCCAGGTCTCCGCTTCGAGGACGTCCGCCACGGTCAGGGAAGTTCCCGACTCCGGTGTTCCGTGCTCGTCGACCACGGCAGAGACGGTATCCATGATTGCTGTGAACGGCAGCCGACCGGCCAGGAAGGCCTCCACGCACTCCTCGTTCGCCGCATTGAACACGGCGGGCGCGGTGCCGCCCAGGGTACCGACGTGCCGGGCCAGGCCGACCGACGGGAAGGCCTCGGTGTCCAGCGGGAAGAACTCCCAGGTGGACGCCTTGGTCCAGTCGAAGGCGGGGGCCGCGTCCGGGACCCGCACGGGCCAGCCGAGGCCGATCGCGATGGGGCCGCGCATGTCCGGCGGGGTGGCCTGGGCGAGGGTGGAGCCGTCCGTGAACTCGACCATCGAGTGCACGTAGGACTGCGGGTGGACCACGACCTCGATGCGGTCGAAGGGGATGTCGTAGAGCAGGTGTGCCTCGATGACCTCCAGCCCCTTGTTGACCAGCGTGGCGCTGTTGACCGTGATGACCGGGCCCATGGCCCAGGTGGGGTGCGCGAGGGCGTCCTGGACGGTCACCGAGGCCAGCTCCGCGCGGGTGCGGCCGCGGAAGGGGCCGCCGGAGGCGGTGACCACGAGCTTGCGCACGTCGGCCCGGGTGCCGGCGGCGAGGGCCTGGAAGAGGGCCGCGTGCTCGGAGTCCACGGGGATGATCTGGCCGGGCTTCGCGAGAGCCTTGACCAGGGGGCCGCCGACGATCAGCGACTCCTTGTTGGCCAGGGCCAGGGTGCGGCCCGCCCGCAGCGCCGCGAGGGTGGGGGCGAGGCCGATGGAGCCGGTGATGCCGTTCAGGACGGTGTGGCACTCGGAGGCCGCCAGCTCGGTCGCCGCGTCGGGCCCGGCCAGGATCTCGGGCAGCGGCTCGGCGGCGCCGTACTGCTCGCTCAGCGCCTCCTTGAGGGCCGGTACGGCGTCCTCGCGGGCGACGGCCACCGTCTTGACCCGCAGCTGCCTGGCCTGTTCGGCCAGCAGGGCGACCCGCCCGCCGGCGGCGGACAGCGCCGTGACCCGGAACCGGTCCGGGTTGCGCAGGGCGAGGTCGATGGCCTGGGTGCCGATGGACCCGGTCGACCCGAGGATGACGATGTCCCGGCGGCCGGCCGCGGCGTCGAAGAGGAGGTGCGGGTCGGCGAGGGGGGCTGGACTGTCGCTCATGCCCCCCATTGTTGCCGCAACTCAAGAACGCTTGGACACGGAGTCCCCGTCCGTGACACGGGCCAGGAGTTCGGGCAGGGTTCCGGCGAAGTCGGGGAGCGCCCGGGCGGCCCGCCACCAGGCCGCGGGATCGTCCCCGAGGGCCGCGGCGAAGAGCCGGTCGGCCTCGGCGCGGGCGGCGAGCACGGCGGCGGGGCGGTCGTGCCGGTCGGGGTGGCCGATGTCGCCGAGCCACTGGTCCTCGTCGAGCGCCCAGCAGGCGGGGACCTTGTGCCGGACCACGTCGGCGCCGGTGAGCAGGGAGCGGTCCAGGCAGTCGCGGACCCAGCGGACGTCCTCGGCGGCCGTCTCCATCGGGACGGCCAGGCTCACCAGGGCCAGCTCGCGCTCCCAGCCGCCGGCCGGCTCGCCGGGGGCCGGGTCCGGGGCGAGGTGGCGTACCGCGCGGGCCAGCGCCGGGTCGTGGCGTACGTCGCCGGGCGCGGACGGGGTGCCCGCGGCCAGGGCCGCCGCCAGTTCGGGCAGGGTGCCGCGGAAGCCGGCGGCCCGCCGGCCGAGCTCGGCCCACAGCCGGGGGTCGTCGCCGAGCGCGGGGCGCAGGGCGCGGTGCACGGCCGACTGCATCTCGGCCTGTTCGGGCAGGGTCCAGCGCAGCCCGTGGGTGACGGGGAGGTGCCCCAGCAGCAGGGTCCGGGCTGCGGGGGCCACGTGGGCGACGAGCTCGTCGCAGGTCAGCAGGCCCATCCGGACGGCGCGGACGGCGGGCCGGTACCAGTGGCGCCCGTACGTGTCCCCCGTGCGCGCGTCGAGCAGCGCGGCGCACGCCTGCCGGGGCAGGGCGCCCGCCAGCAGCAGCGCCTCGACGGCCCCGGCCGGCAGCGGTGCCCGGGCGTGGGCGCGCAGCAGCGGTTCGGGATCGCGGGGGCCGGGCGGCCGCTGCATGCCGAGCAGGGTGAGCGGGACCCGGGGGCGGCGGCCGTGCCGGCGCAGCAGGCGGATCAGCTCGTCGGGGGTGAGGGGGCCGGGGCCGGTCTCGCGCAGCAGCGCGGGCGAGGGCCCCGGCCGGGCGGCGTACCGCGCGGGGCCGGGCAGGCCGGGCAGCGGGCGGCCGACGACGTGCGGGTTGCGGGCGATGTAGTGCCGGTCGGCGTCGGTGCCGTGGCGCAGCAGCAGGGTGACGGCCGCGGCGGGCAGCCACTGGTCGCGGCACAGGTACTTGCGGGTCGGCTCGTCGAGCCGGTCGAGCAGGTCGGCGACCACGTGGTGCGGTGCGTGGCGCAGCAGGTGCGCCACGCACCAGGCCAGCCGCCGGCAGGCCCGGTCCTCCTCGGCCGTCGCCATCGTCCTCTTCCGCCTCGTGCTCGTGCCGGTACCGGTGCTCGTACGCGTACTCGTACATCCGTCCGATCTGCTGCCGATGATGGCAGGTCAGCGCAGGGGACGGTGAACGTTTTTGTGGGTGGAGGGGCCGGGGGCGGCGTCCGCGATCCACGGGCCGTCGCCCGAGGGGTCGAGGACGCCCTCCTCCAGCCAGGTGTAGGTGCCGCCGAGGACCCCTTCGACGACCTTGCGGTCGAGGTCGTCGGTGTTGGACCAGAGGCGGCCGAAGAGCTCCTCGACGCGCAGCCGGGACTGCCGGCAGAAGGCGTCGGCGAGCTGGTAGGCCTCACGGCCGTGGTCGCCGCTCGCGCGCAGGTGCTCGGCGCGCACGCAGGCGGCGCTCATGGCGAAGAGCTCGGCGCCGATGTCCACGATCCGGCCGAGGAAGTTCTGCTTGGTCTCCATGCGGCCCTGCCAGCGGGCCATGGCCAGGAACGTCGTACGGGCGAGTTTGCGGGCGCCGCGCTCCACGTAGCGCAGGTGGGTGGCGAGGTCGGGGTGGCCGGCCGGGTGGAACTCCCGGTAGGTGCCGGGCACCTGGCCGGGGCCGGTGGCGAGCTTGGGCAGCCAGCGGGCGTAGAAGCCGGCCGCGCGGGCGCCGGCCCTGGCCTTGTCGCCCAGGTCCTTCTCGGGGTCGATGAGGTCCCCGGCGACGGACAGGTGGGCGTCGACGGCCTCGCGGGCGATCAGCAGGTGCATGATCTCGGTGGAGCCCTCGAAGATCCGGTTGATGCGCAGGTCGCGGAGCATCTGCTCGGCCGGTACGGCCCGCTCCCCGCGCGCGGCCAGGGACTCGGCGGTCTCGAAGCCGCGTCCGCCGCGGATCTGGACCAGTTCGTCGGCCATCAGGCAGGCCATCTCGGAGCCGTAGAGCTTGGCGAGGGCGGCCTCGATGCGGATGTCGTTGCGGTCTTCGTCGGCCATCTGGGAGGCCAGGTCCACCACCGCCTCCAGGGCGAAGGTGGTGGCCGCGATGAAGGAGATCTTCGCCCCGACGGCCTCGTGCCGGGCGACCGGGCGGCCCCACTGCTCGCGTACGCCGGACCATTCGCGGGCGATCTTCAGGCACCACTTGCCGGCGCCGACGCACATGGCGGGCAGGGACAGCCGTCCGGTGTTGAGGGTGGTCAGCGCGATCTTGAGCCCGGCCCCCTCGGCGCCGATCCGCTGGGCGGCGGGCACCCGGACCCGGTGGAAGCGGGTGACGCCGTTCTCCAGGCCGCGCAGGCCCATGAAGGCGTTGCGGTGCTCGACGGTGATCCCCGGCGAGTCGGCCTCGACGACGAAGGCGGTGATCCCGCCGCGGTGGTTCTCGCTCTTGGGGACCCGGGCCATGACCACGAGGAGGTCGGCCACCACCCCGTTGGTGGTCCAGAGCTTCACCCCGTCGAGGACGTACGTGTCGTCGTCCCCGGGGTCGGGCACGGCGGTGGTGGCCAGCCGCGCCGGGTCGGAGCCCACGTCCGGCTCGGTGAGCAGGAAGGCGCTGATCGCGGTGGTGGCGCAGCGCGGCAGGTAGGCGTCCTGCTGCTCCTTGGTGCCGAACATCTTCAGCGGCTGCGGTACGCCGATCGACTGGTGGGCGGAGAGCAGGGCGCCGATGGCCGGGCTGACGGAGCCGACGAGGGCGAGCGCCTTGTTGTAGTAGACCTGGGTGAGGCCCAGGCCGCCGTACTCGGTGCCGATCTTCATGCCGAGGGCGCCGAGCTCCTTGAGCCCGCGCACCGTCTCGTCGGGGATCCGGGCCTCGCGCTCGATGCGCTGCCCGTCGATCTCGGTCTCGCAGAACTCCCGCAGCCGGGCCAGGAAGGCCTCGCCGCGCCGGACGTCCTCGTCGGCGGGGTGCGGGTGGGGATGGATCAGGTCGAGCCGGAAGCGCCCGAGGAAGAGCTCCTTGGCGAAGCTGGGCTTGCGCCAGTCCTGCTCGCGGGCCGCTTCCGCGACCTGCCGTGCCTCGCGCTCGGTCACCTTGGGCTGTACGGGCCGTGTTGCCGACATCCGGGTACTCACCTCGCCGCATCGGGGGACCTACCGATCGGTGCTACCTGTGAGTCGTACCCGCTTCGGGCGCCCGGGAAAATCCGGGTGCCCTGCAAAAGGGGGACCTTCGGCGCGTTCGCCGTAACCTGCCGGGGCTCGCGCGTGTCCGCTGTGCGGCGGTTTCAGGCGATACGTACGTTGCGGCGCATGCACAAGCTCAGGACTCTCGCCGGCGCCGTGGCCGCCGCTGCCGTGGCCGTCGTCGCCGTCCCCACCACCGCCCATGCCCAGCAGTTCGTTCCGTGCAGTGCGACGGCGCTCAGGAACGCCATCACCCAGGCGAACGCCACGCCCGGCCCCATCACGCTCTTCCTGTCCTTCGGCTGTACCTACAACCTCACCGCGGAGGACAACCCCGGGAACGGCCTGCCCGTCGTCACCAGTGAGATCACCGTCCTCGGCAACCGGAGCACCATCAGGCGCGCCTCCACGACGACGAACTTCCGCGTCTTCGAGCTCATCGGCCCGAACGCCGACCTCACCCTGAACAGCCTCACCATCCGCGACGGCCGGTCCGCGTCCGGCGGCGCCGGTGGCGGGGGCATCCGCAACGAGGGCGGGGAGCTGACCCTGAACTCGGTGGAGGTCACCAGGAACCAGTCGCTCGTCTCCGGTGTCGGAGGAGGCATCAACAGCGACGGCACGCTCACCCTCCGCAACAGCACGGTGAGCTTCAACAACTCCACGAACAATGCCGGCGGCCTGGTGACGGTCGGCATCGCCACGCTGTCGAACACGACGGTCACCGGCAACACGGCCCGGGACGGCGCCGGCGGCATCGAGGCCTTCGGCACCCTGACGATCACCGGCAGCAGGGTGACCGACAACGCCGACGGGGACTCCGCCGGCGGGATCTACTCCCGGGAGGCGACGACCACCATCGCGGACACCCTCGTCCGCGGCAACAGCACGGCCAACGGGGCCGGCGGCGGCATCGTCAACTCCAACGGCACGCTGACCCTCGACCGGACCACCGTCTTCGCCAACAGGTCGCTCGGCCCGAGCGGCCGCGGCGGCGGCATCGCCAACTCCGGCACCGCCACCATCCGCAACAGCTCGGTCACCCACAACCAGTCCCACGACGCTCCGGGCGGCATCTTCAACAACGGCGGCACCGTGTCCCTGACCGCGACCCCGGTCACGGACAACCTGCCCGCCAACTGCACCGGAAGCGCCCCCGCCGTCACGGGCTGCACCGGCTGACGGGGCACAAAAGGGGGACGGCCGGAGCCCCCGCACAGTGGCCTCCTCACAGTGCCCCTGACCTGCGATTTCTCTCCCACGTGCGCAAACGACCCGCTGCTCCGGCCCGCATCTTCACTCATCTGCCCCAATTCCCCAGCATCCTCGCTCACCCGTGTTCCCGTGGGAACACGGGTGGGAACCGGACAAAGCGGTAGGCCCCCTCAGCTTGCGGATGTCCACATAGCAGGGGAACACCAAACGCGTCTTCACCCTGTCCCGCATCCACAGCGTGATGCCGGCATGGCCCGCGCACGCGGAGCACGACGCCTGGGCTGCCGCCCTCCGACGTCAGCGCTGCAGACCGAGGATCAAGCGGACGGAATCCTCCACACGGTGCAGCTCACCGGGGGCCAGCAGCCCGAGCTTCCTCCGCAACCGCGACTTCGCCACCGTGTGAAGGTCCGCACAGTTCACGTACGACTCGTCGTACTTCGTCAGTCCCGCGTCAGGCCCGATGGGCACATGGGTGACCTGCGGACCGGACGTGCCGGTGATCAGCGCGACCGTGACGGAAGCAAGCGGTTCCGCGATCCGGTTGACCGTGAGGACGACCACCGGATGGGGCCCCACCGGCTGGGGCAGCGCGCAGACCCACACTTCGCCACGCAGCGCCGTACCAGGGCTCACCACTGCATCTCGTCCGCTGCCGCAAGCTCAGCGTCACTCGGCTCGACCACGCCCTCAGACAGAGGCGCAGCCTGCCCTCGGTAGAAGGCACGGATTTCCTCGGCCGCCCCCACCTCAGCCGCTTCCCGCGCGAGGAGCCTCAGGCCTTCGCGAAGGGCATCGGAGGTCGAGCCGAGGTGCAGCGTCCGCATGACCTCCTGAAGGGCCTGCATCTCATCACTGCGGAGCCGGACCTGCGCCAACCTGCTGGGCCCGAGCACGGCCGTTGCCGCGTTCCGCTTGGCTGTCTTTGCGGCGGCCTTCTTCGCCGGCCGCTTCTTGGGAACCGCTGCTGCGTCCACGCCTCCTCCACTCTGTCGTACAAATGTCATACAGCCAGTGTGGCCCGACGGTCGACGCCGGTCAAGGAACACTTGGAAAGCGTGTTGGGGGCAACCCCTCACGAGTTCGAATCTCGCATCTCCCTACCCACCCGTCAGGGCAAACGAAGGCCCCGGCTGTCCAACAGTCGGGGCCTTCGGCCCTCAGGATCTCCCTACAACGCGGTGCCCACCTGCTCCGCCCTTCAGAGTCTCCCGCCCGGCCTGCCCGTCAGTGGGCGGTTCCGTTGGGGAGGTTGATCGTCTTGTACTCGAGGAAGGAGCTGAGCCCCTCGGGCCCGAACTCGCGTCCGATGCCCGATTCCTTGTAGCCGCCGAAGGGGGCGGCGAACTCGATCCGGTACCCGTTGATCGTCAGGGTTCCCGTGCGCACTTGGCGGGCGATCTGCATGGCGCGGTCCTCGTCACTGCTCCACACGCTTCCGGACAGGCCGTACTTCGAGTCGTTGGCGATGCGGACGGCGTCGTTGTCGTCGTCGAACGGGATCACGACGAGCACGGGGCCGAAGATCTCGTCCTGTGCGATGCGCATGCCGCTCTCTACGTCGGCGAAGATCGTCGGTTCGACGTACCAGCCCCTCGGCAAGCTCGAGGGTCGGCCGCCGCCCACAGTGATCGTCGCACCCTCCTGCCGCCCACTGGCGATGTACTCCTCGACCCGCCGCCGCTGGCGTTCCGCAACCAGAGGGCCGACCTCGGTGGCGGGATCGTGCGGATCACCAACCGTCAGCTCGGCAGCTGCTTGGGAAATCACGTCGACGACCTGCCGGTAGCGGCTGCGATGAGCGAGGATCCGCGTCTGCGCCAGGCACTGCTGGCCGGACATCATGATCGCGAACGGCATGAGGGCCGGCACGACGCTGTCGACGTCGGCGTCCTCGAGGATGATGGCGGGCGACTTCCCTCCACACTCAAGGGTGACCCGCTTGAACTGCTCGCCGCAGAGGGCGGCGACCCGTCGTCCCGTGGCAGAGCTGCCGGTAAAGCTGATCTTGTCGACCAGTGGATGGCGCACCAGTGCCTCACTGCTCACCCGGTCCGCCGGCACGATGTTCAGCACGCCCGGAGGCAGGTGCGCTTCCATCGCGGCTTCGGCGAGCAGGTACGCGTCGAGCGGCGTCTCGGGCGCCGGCTTGAGCACCACGGTGCAGCCGGCCAGCAGAGCCGGGGCCAGGTTCACCATCGTGAGGATGAGCGGGACGTTCCACGGCACGATCTGCCCGACGACGCCCACCGGCTCCCGAAGTATCCGAGCCGGTCCGGTAAGCCCTGCCCGGTCCTCCTCGAACGGGAAGGTCGCGGCAAGCCCTCGGAAGTAGTCGAGGAGCATCACGGGAACGGGTCCCTGGAGCTGATTGGAGAAGCTGATCGGCGAGCCCATTTCCTCGGTGATGAGCCAAGCGATCTGCGGGATGCGCGACCGGAGATAGTCGGCGAATGGCTCAAGCGCGTCCGCGCGTTCCTGAGGCGACATGCCCGGCCACGTTCCGTCATCGAAGGCGGCACGGGCCGCGCGGACAGCCCGGGCAACGTCCGCGGGCGTCGAGGAAGGAGCCGAACCGACCTTCTCCTCGGTGGCCGGAGAGATGACCTCGATCAGGTCGTCAGTATCCGACTCGACCATGTCGCCGCCGATGAAGAGCCGGTCCCGGACTAGGGCCGGGGCTTGGATGGCTGTGTGGGAAGACATCGCTGGCCTCCTGGTTACCGGTGGGATACGGGCACCTGGTCTTGGCCCGCCTTTCGTGTCGTTCATCCACTTCGCATCGATGGGCCTGCGCTGAGAATTTCCGGGCGGGACCCTGAGGATTTCGCCTACGGGGCCGCGGGTTCGTCTGATCCGCCGAGGTGCCCCGCGAGCTGTCGGCGCGAGCGGAATCGCACGCGCATGCGCGGCAGGACGGCTTCACGCTGGCGACGGCTTTCTCTCGGTCTCCGGGCGGCGGTCCCATCCGCCCGCCACCCCCTCTCACCGTACGACTCATACGCTGACCGGACAGGTCCGCAATCACTCAGCCACCCTGCCCGGCCATCGCGCGCCGCTGTCGCCGGCTCCCTGCGGAGCGGTGTGGGCGGCACAGGCCGCCGGAAGACCACACGTTGGCCATGGCTGGAGACGCCGCTGAGCAGGGACAACATCGCCCCGCTCTGGTTGCAGTGCTGGTTGCATTCGCCCCCGGTCAGCTCCGTCCGCAACCCGCCCATCGAGCCGCTCCGCCGCAGGTCAGGACACGGACGAACATTTGGAAAGCGTGTTGGGGGCAACCCCTCGCGAGTTCGAATCTCGTATCCTCCGCACTCGCCCAGCAGGGCAAACGAAGGACCCGACCGCTCTGCGGCCGGGTCCTTCGTCGTTCCGTGGTCTCAGTTTGATGGGTGTCACCATGTATGGCCCGGCGCCGACCCCCACCACCGGAGGCACCACCACCAGCCACACCTACGACAGAGCCGACCGCCTGGTCGACGCGGGATACATACGTCTACGACGCGTTCGGCCGCACCACCACGGTCCCGGGCAACGGCACCATCGGCTACTACGCCAGACCTGGCAGCTCGACGCCGCCCCGCGATTCCGCTCCTTCACGACCGAGACCGGCAGCGGCTCCACCCTGGCCCAGACCGGCTCCAAGGTCCGGTTGGACGTCTCCCAAACACCCGGTCGCCGTGAACTCGGGCGAGTACGGCAACCCGCGCGCCGGCCAGCCGGCCACCCGCTGCAACTGGCTCGGCGCCAAGCAGCGCTCCACCGAGACCGTCACCGGCCTCACTCTCATGGGCGTCCGCCTCTACAACCCGGCCACCGGTCGCTTCCTCGCCGGCGGGAGAACAGCCCCTGAGGTCCCTCATGTTCCCACCAGGCCACGGGAATCAGCCAAGATCCGGGCCTTCTCCCAGGTCAAGGCGCGAATACAAAAAGACGGCCGGAGCCCCCGCACAGTAGGCTCCGGCCGTCGGTCTGTGACCGTACGAGTCGGTCAGATGTCGAGGCCCGTGAGGACCAGGACGCGCTCGTACGTGTAGTCGTCCATCGCGTAGCGGACGCCCTCGCGGCCCACGCCGGACTGCTTGACGCCGCCGTACGGCATCTGGTCGGCGCGGTACGAGGGAGCGTCGCCGATGATCACACCGCCGACCTCGAGCTCGCGGTGGGCGCGGAAGGCGACCTGGACGTCGCGGGTGAAGACGCCGGTCTGCAGGCCGAACTTCGACTCGTTGACGGCGGCGAAGGCCTCGTCGGTGTTCTCGACCTTCGTCAGGGTCAGGACCGGGCCGAAGACCTCCTCGGTGGCGAGCTTCACGCCGGCCGGGACGTCCGCGAGGACGGTGGGCTCGACCGTGGCGCCGTCGCGCTTGCCGCCCGTGAGCAGCTTCGCGCCGGCGGAGACCGCCTCGTCCACCCAGGACTCGACGCGCTTGGCGGCGTCCTCGGAGACCAGGGGGCCGACGTCGGTGGCGTCGTCGGACGGGTCGCCGGTGACCTGGGCCTGGACCTTCGCGACGACCTTCTCGGCGAGGCGGTCGTAGACGGAGGCGTCGGCGATCACGCGCTGCACGGAGATGCAGGACTGGCCGGCCTGGTAGTTCGAGAAGGTCGCGATACGGGTCGCGGCCCAGTCGAGGTCGGCCTCGGAGGACCAGTCGGCGAGGACCACGGCCGCGGCGTTGCCGCCGAGCTCCAGGGTGCAGTGCTTGTGGGGCACCGACTGCTGGATGGCGTAGCCGACGGTGTCGGAGCCGGTGAAGGAGATGACGGGCAGGCGGTCGTCCTTGACCAGGGCCGGCATCTTGTCGTTGGCGACGGGCAGCACGGACCAGGAACCGGCCGGCAGGTCGGTCTCGGCCAGCAGCTCGCCGAGGATCAGGCCGGAGAG
The DNA here is from genome assembly GCF_026343185.1 of Streptomyces sp. NBC_00091. GTDB lineage: Bacteria > Actinomycetota > Actinomycetes > Streptomycetales > Streptomycetaceae > Streptomyces. Next base: position 828,660 of record NZ_JAPEMA010000001.1, read on the forward strand.
CGGGGTGGCGGGGGCCGGCTTCAGGATGATCGGCGCGCCGACGGCGATGGCCGGGGCCACCTTGTGGGCGCACAGGTTCAGCGGGAAGTTGAACGGCGCGATGCCGAGGACCGGGCCCTTGACGAAGCGGCGGGTCAGGGCCAGGCGGCCGACGCCACCGGCGTCGGTGTCCAGGCGCTGGGCCTCTCCGCCGTTGAAGCGGCGGGCCTCTTCGGCGGCGAAGCGGAACACGGACACCGCACGGCCGACCTCACCGCGGGCCCACTTGACGGGCTTGCCGTTCTCGGCGGAGATCACCTGGGCGATCTCCTCGGTGCGCTCGGCGAGCCGCTTGGACACGTGGTCCAGGGCGGCGGCCCGGACGTGGGCCGGGGTCGCGGAGAACTCCGCCGTCACGGCGTACGCCGCGGCCACGGCCTCTTCGACCTGGGCGTCGGTGGGCACGCTGACGGTGCCGACCAGCCGGCCGTCCCACGGGTTGTGGACGTCGAAGCTGTCCTCGCCGGTGGCCTGGCGGCCGGCGAGCCAGAAGGCGTGGGTGGAAGTCATGCGAATCCCGGCCCTTCGGATGTGTGCGGTGGGTCGTTGTCTCCACCACGGTAGGACTCCGCCGGGCTTTCGGCGTTTATCCGGCATGGAGCACCTCCCCGCGCCGCCGCTCCGCTTTGGCAGTGTTACCGATTCCCGACGCGCCCCTCGCACCGCTCGGCGCCGGGGCGCCACTCCTTCTTCACGCGCCGCTCGCGCGGCTCGGCGCCGGGGGCGCCACTCCTTCTTCACGCGCCGCTCGCACCGCTCGGCGCCGGGGGCGCCTCTCCGGCTTCGCGCCGCTGCGCCGGACTCCGTCCGGCGGACGCTGGGCGGGGCCACGGGCCTGGCTGGGGCCCTGCTGCCGTCTGCGGGTGGGGGCCGCTGCGCGGAGCGGTCCCCTACCCGCCCTTCCACCGTTCCCCGGGCGCTGCCCGGACCCGCGCCTCAAACGCCGGCGAGGCTGAAAGATCCAGCCGCGCCGGCGTTTGAGGCGCGGGCGCGGAGCGCCGTGTTTGGAGCCGCGCCGGCGATTGAGGCGGGAACGGAGGAAGGGCGGGTAGGGGACCGCTCCGCGCAGCGGCACACCCGGGGACAGCGGCCGGGCGCCCGCCCAGGCACGGGCCCGCCCTGCGGCGACCACCATCCGCAGGCGTACGGCGGGCCCGGCCCGGGCCCGACGGCCGAAGCCCGGGAAGCGCGCCAGCGCTGAGCGGTGCGAGGGGCGCGTCAGGAATGCGCGGGCGGGCTGGCTTTCAGGGCCAGCCAGAGTTCCATGCGGACGTCCGGGTCGTCGAGGGAGCGGCCGAGGATCTCCTCGACGCGCTTCATGCGGTAGCGCAGGGTGTGCCGGTGCACGCCGAGGTCGGCGGCGGCGGCGTCCCACTGGCCGTGGCGCGAGAGCCAGGCCAGGAGCGAGGCGACCAGGTCACCGCGGCCGGTCGCGTCGTGCTCCCGCAGAGCCCTCAGCGTGCCCTCCGCGAAGGCCCGTACCGCGTCGTCGGCGAGCAGCGGCAGGACCGACCCGGCCGCGAGGTCCTCGTGCTCGACCAGCGGCCGCCCCCGGCGCCGGGCCACGGCCAGGGACTGGTCGGCCTGCTTGAAGGCCGCCGCCACCCCCTCCGGGCCGGCCGGCGCCGACAGTCCGACCACCAGCTCGTCCGGCTCCGGCCCGGCCGCCTCCCGGCCGCGCCGGGACTCCAGGGCCTCCGCGTGGTCCGCGCACGCCTGCACCGCCGAGCCCCCGTCGGCGGCCAGGACCACGAGCCGTCCCGGCTCCGGGACCACCAGCAGCGCCTCCCCGCTCCGCGCCGCCGCCGATTCCACCGTGTCGGCCAGCATCGCCAGCCCCTCCGGCTGCGCGGTCCCCGGCAGCGCCGGCTCCGCGACGATGATGCGGAACGGCGCCTCCAGCAGGGCTCCGTACAGGTCCCCGGCCACGGCCCGCGCGTGCCCGGGCTCCCCCTCCAGCAGCATCCGCAGCACGGCCGCGCCGAGCCGGGACTCCGCGTCGTGCAGCGACCGGGAGCGCTCGGTGGTCAGGGTCAGCAGGGCGACGGCGGAGTGCACCGCGTACCGCTCGGCGGTGCCCAGCGGGGCGCCCGTACCCACGGCGAGCGCGCCCCGGGCCCGCCGCCCGGTGCCGAGGGACTGGAGTTCGACCCGGTCCTCGGAGCCGCCCACCACCGCGCTCGCGGGCGCGGGCCGCTCGCGCAGCCGCTCCACGTCGGGGGTGAGCCGCGCGGCCCGCCGGGCGGCCCACTCGGGGGCGGCGGCGACGACGGCGCCGGAGGTGTCGTACAGCGCGGCCCAGCCGTGCACGTGGGCCGCCAGCTTCGCCAGCAGGTCGCCGGGGCCGTCGGAGGAGAGCGCGGCCCGGGTCAGCTCCCGCTGCGCCTCGAAGCCCGCGGTCACGGCCCGGTACTGGTCGGCCGCGAGGGCTGCCGAGACGGCCTTGCTGATGGCGAGGAACGGGGTGCGCCGGGGCACCTCCAGCAGCGGCAGGTCCTCCTCGCGGGCGGCCTGGAGCAGCGCGTCGGGGATGGCCTCGTAGTTGACCCCGACGGCGAAGCCGATGCCGACGACCCCGGCGGCCGCGAGGCGCCGTACGTAGCGCCGCATCTCCTCCGGGTCCTCGGCGTCCAGCTTCATCGCGGTGACGAGCAGCAGCTCGCCGCCCTCCATGTACGGCACGGGGTCGGCGAGCTCGCTGACGTGGGCCCAGCGCACGGGGGTCTCGAGGCGGCCCTCCCCGGCCCGGACGGTGAGTTTCAGCGCCGAGTGCTGGACGAGCGAGGCAAGGGTGAGCGGCATCGGGGCTTCCAGACGGAGTGGGCCGGACGGAGTGGGCCGGGCAGAGAGGGCCGGACGGGGAGGGACGGCGAGGGAGCGGGGAAGCAGGGTTTTCGCCATGTCGTACGAACGACCCCTTTCGATTCTGCCACCCCGTACGGGTCCTCTCAGCCCGTCCTCAGCCGGTTCCCGACAGCCGGAGCAGCAGCGGCGCGGCCCGTTCCCCCCGGACGGAGGTCAGGGAGAGCACCGCGCACCCGGGCGGCACGGCGTGCGCCAGCTCGGAGGCGGACCAGCGCTCGCGCTCCACCTGGCGCACGGTGACGGCGTCGGTGGTCACGGCCTTGCCGGTGACCAGCTTGCGGAAGGCGTGGATGGCCCGGGTCAGCGGCTGGTCGGCGAAGACGGTCCGGTGGGTGACGTCCCGGGTCTCGACCCATTCGGTGCCCCAGGCCTCGGCGAAGCGCTGCCCGTCCCAGGTGGTGACCCCGGAGAAGGCCATCCGGCAGCCGACCGCGCCGAGCAGCGGCGTCCGCAGGGCCTCCGGTACGTCGTCCAGGGTGCGCAGGGTCAGCAGGACGCCGGCGTTCGCCGAGCGCAGCCGCTGCACGCCGCGGACGGTCTCCGGGGTGAGGGTGTGCGAGGCGTCGTCGAGGGCGAGGAAGGCGAAGAGCGAGCGGTCGGCGCGGGCGGCGGCGGAGGCGTTGAACTGGGCGAGGAGCAGCCGGGCCAGCATCCGGGAGGCGTCGGCGTGCGCGCGCTCGGGGAGGTCGACGCGGACCCGGACGGGGTGTCCGAGGGCGCGCAGCGAGAAGGGCCGCCCGCGCCGCTCGGAGCCGACGGCGCCGGCGTCGAAGGCCCCGACGTCAAAGAACCCGGCGAAGGCGGGCCGGTCCAGCAGGGCGATGCGGTCGGCGAGGGCCGGGCCGGGGTCCCCGGGGGCCCCTTGCTGGCGCAGGCGGGCGTCGAGTTCGCGGAGCATGGCCTGGCGCCCGGTGCCCTCCAGTGCCTGGCGGAGCGCGGTGAGGGCGGAGGGCACCCCGTCGAGCAGTTCGCGCAGTTCGGGTACGGCGGGGAAGCGGCCGTACGCCTCGCGGAAGGGGCCGATCAGCTGGGCGAGGGTGGTCGCGGCCCGGCGTACGTCGCCTCCGGGGACGTCTCCGACGAAGGCCTCGGCGAGGAGGGTGGCGGCCTCGTCGGCGTCGGCGGTGCCGCCGTAGAGGTCGAGGTCGTGGACGGAGGCGGGGTCGCCGACGCGGACCACGATGTCGTAGGCGCTGTCGGGGCCGAGCTGGGAGCCGGCCGCGCCGACGGCGATGACGGCGGCCTGCCCGGCCAGCGCCTGGAGCGCGAGCGATTCGACGACGGGCCGTACGAGGCGGGCGGTCTTCCCGGTGCCGGAGGGTCCGACGGCCAGCAGGGAGGTTCCGAGTACCCCGGGGTCGAGGGCGAGCCCGGTGCCCCGGCGGGCGTAGGGGTTGCGTTCCCCGTCCTCGACGGTGCCGAGCAGCACCTGCCGGGCCAGCAGGTCGTGCCGGGCGGCCCGGACCGGCAGGTCCCGGTCGCCGGAGGGGTGGACGCAGGCGCCGGCGCCCTTGTCGCGTACGGCGGCGTCGAAGGCCCGCAGCCGGGTGGGGTCGGCCCGGACGGACTCCCAGGCCCGCCGGATGCGCGCGTAGTCCACGTCGTTCATCCGGCCGGCCCCGACCTCCCCCGCGAGCCGCTCGGCAGTCTCCCCCATCCCGGCGGCCCGCACCTCGGGCCAGTCGGCGAGATCGACCGCCGGGGTCTCGGATGGCTGCGGACGCGTGCGGTTCCTGTCCGCGGGGACGGTGTTCGCCTTGGGGCGGGAGCCCGGGGCGACGAGGCGACGGAGCAGTCGACCGCCGCCGAGCCAGGCGAACGCGAGGACCACCACCGCGTCGATCACCGTCCTGGTGGTGTCGATGAGTGCGCGATTGGCCTGCGGGTCATCCTCGAAGGAGAGGAAGGACTCCACCAGCTGCCGGATCGGCAGCTGGTGGTTGTCGATGAGCAACAAGGTCACGTAGGCGAGCGGTACGACCGCGAGGGCCTGGATCCCGGCACCGCGCGCGACGATCAGGCGGTTCCAGGCCGCGCCCCAGCTCCCGAGGCGGCCGAATCCGTAGAGCAGGCCCGCGACGAAGAGCAGTTCGTAGATGGGCTTGGCTCGCATTCCGCCCTGCCGCACCACGGGCTCGCCGTTCGCAGCCCACCAGCTGTCCGGCGTGAACAACTTCAGCGGCACGTCCCAGAAGGGGATGTAGGAGTTGCGCATGAGCGACCAGACGAGCACACAGGCCAGAAACGAAATGGCGGCTCCGACGACGAGGGACCGGTCGTCGGTCCGCGTCGGCTCCATGTCGGGACGCGAGGTGTAGCCGTAGCGCCACACCCCCGGATCAGCGGCCGGACGGGCGGTGTGCAGCCATTGGACGAGTGACGGCCCCTGCCCGTCACCGCCCGCGTCCGGCGCATGGGACGGCCTCGGGGGGACGGCCGGCGGGCCCGCCGGCCGGGGGACGTGACCCTCGCGGGTCGACTGTCCGTCATGCGTGCCCTCGGTGTTCATGAACCCCTGCCCCCTGCCCGTTCCCAACGCGCCGCGGCGCTCAATCTAGTGCCCGGTCCGGCACTTCGGCCCGCACCCTGCGGTGATCAACGAGACACGTCCCGGTTCCTTCCTATGGCCGTCACGGACAAGGACACGCGGGTACCACTCCCGAACGGAGCATGCCTTACCCCCTCCCCCGGGCCTAGCCTGCGGACAAAGACACAAGTGCGTCCGAAAACACCCCCCAGGAGCCCTCTATGACCGCTGTCCCGCAGGAGCGCCGCATCGTCACCGCGATCCCCGGCCCCAAGTCGCAGGAGCTGCAGGCCCGTCGTCTCGGCGTGGTGGCCGGTGGCGTGGGCTCCGTGCTCCCCGTCTTCACGGCCCGCGCGGGCGGCGGCATCATCGAGGACGTCGACGGCAACCGTCTGATCGACTTCGGTTCCGGCATCGCCGTGACCTCGGTCGGCGCCTCCGCCGAGGCCGTCGTGCGCCGCGCCTCCGCGCAGCTCGCCGACTTCACGCACACCTGCTTCATGGTCACGCCGTACGAGGGCTACGTCGAGGTCTGCGAGGCCCTCGCCGAGCTGACCCCGGGTGACCACGCGAAGAAGTCGGCCCTGTTCAACTCGGGCGCCGAGGCCGTCGAGAACGCCGTCAAGATCGCCCGTTCGTACACCAAGCGCCAGGCCGTCGTCGTCTTCGACCACGGCTACCACGGCCGTACGAACCTCACGATGGCGCTGACCTCGAAGAACATGCCGTACAAGCAGGGCTTCGGTCCGTTCGCCCCCGAGGTCTACCGCGTTCCGGTCGCCTACGGCTACCGCTGGCCCACCGGCGCCGAGAACTGCGGCCCCGAGGCCGCCGCCCAGGCGATCGACCAGATCAGCAAGCAGATCGGCGCCGACAACGTCGCCGCGATCATCATCGAGCCGGTCCTCGGCGAGGGCGGCTTCATCGAGCCGGCCAAGGGCTTCCTCCCGGCGATCGTGAAGTTCGCCAACGACAACGGCATCGTCTTCGTCGCCGACGAGATCCAGTCCGGCTTCTGCCGCACCGGCCAGTGGTTCGCGTGCGAGGACGAGGGCATCGTCCCGGACCTGATCACCACCGCCAAGGGCATCGCGGGCGGTCTGCCGCTCGCCGCCGTGACCGGCCGCGCCGAGATCATGGACGCCGCGCACGCGGGCGGCCTGGGCGGCACGTACGGCGGCAACCCGGTGGCGTGCGCCGGTGCGCTCGGCTCCATCGAGACCATGAAGGAGCTCGACCTCAACGCCGCGGCGAAGAAGATCGAGTCCCTCATGAAGGCCCGTCTGACGGCCATGCAGGAGAAGTACGAGATCATCGGTGACATCCGCGGCCGCGGCGCCATGATCGCGATCGAGCTCGTCAAGGACCCGGTCTCCAAGACCCCGTTCCCGGAGGCGGCCGGCGCCCTCGCCAAGGCCTGCCACGCCGAGGGCCTGCTCGTCCTCACCTGCGGCACCTACGGCAACGTGCTCCGCTTCCTGCCGCCGATCGTCATCGGCGAGGACCTGCTGAACGAGGGCCTGGACATCATCGAGGCCGCCTTCGCGGGCATCTGACCGAACGTCCAGTTCGAAGGTCTAGAACGCACGGACGCAGCGCCCGCCCTCTACCACCGGTAACAGTCGGGCGCTGTGAAGAAGCTGTGGGGGGCCGATGGCGGGAGCGCGTTCCCGCTGTCGGTCCCCCTTTCGCTGGCGTACGGTTTCTGCAGATGAGTGAGACAGACCGCTTCCGGGAGACCGGGGGCGACTCCGGTACCGGGCTTCCCCAGCGCCGTACTGGGCATGCGTTCGCGCACACTCCTCTCAGATCGGACGGCCGTCCGCCCCAAACCCCCCGGGGCGTACGGCAACCCGATCCGGGCGGCCGTCCCGGAACCATCCCCCCTGTTCCGGGACGGCCGGCCATTCTCCCGGCGGCCCTGTGCGCCGCCTTCTGCGCCGCCCTCTTCGCCCTGATCACCTGGCAGGTCCTGGTGTCGGGCCCGCTCCTGGTCCCGGACCACGCGGTCAGCCGCGCCGTCGTGCGCACCGTCCCCGACGCGGTGACCGAACGCCTCGCGGACCTCGGCAACATCCCCGTCGCCGTCCCGGTCCTCGCGCTGGCCATGGCGTACGCCGCCTGGCGCGGCCGGCGCCCCGCCGCCCTCGCGGCCGGCCTGGCGATGGCCCTGGTGCCGGCGCTGATCGTGCCCCTCAAGGCGTGGACGGCCCGGCCGGGCCCGCTGGAGCCCTGGGCCGCCGGCTACTACCCCTCGGGGCACACGGCCACCGCCCTGATGGCCTACGTGGGCGCGGCCCTGCTCGTCGCCCCGTACACCCGCCGCCGCTGGCCGCTCGCCCTCGCCCTCGGGCTCTCGGTGGCGACCGCCGCCGGCCTGGTGCTGCGCGGGTTCCACTGGCCGCTCGACGTCCTGGCCAGCGTGCTGCTGTGCGTCCCGCTGCTGCTCGGGGTCCGCCGGGCGGCCGGCCGCGGGAGTGCCCGGAGCCGCTGACCGCGTCACGGCGTGCGGCCCCCCTCCGCCAGCGCCTGCCCCGCGGCCTCGTGCATCGCGAGCTCCAGCGCCACCGGGTCGGTGAGGGTGCCCCGCCCGTCCGGGACCACCAGCCAGTGGACCCCGGCCCTGCCCCGGCCGGGGTACGGGGCCACGATCCAGCTCCCGCGCCCGGCTCCGCGTACGCCCGTGCCGATCCAGCGGGACGCGGTGCCCGGGGGCACGAAGAAGCCCAGCCTGGTATCGCCCGGGCCGGCGAGCACCGGGCCGGGCGGGCCGGACAGCAGGTGCAGTACGTCGAGGGTGGCCAGCCCCAGCTCCCCCGGCACGATCAGCACGTCCCAGTGCCGGCCGGCGGGCAGCAGGACGACCCCGAGAGGATTGCGCTCCCACTCCCACCGGCAGGCCTCCGGATCCGGTGCCGCCGACACCAGCCATTCCACTGCGGTCCTCGCCCCGGGGAGCGTCATCGCCCGGCCTCCGTTCGTCTCGTGCGGTGAGGGGTTCTCACCGGGAGAGAGCGGGGCCGGGCCGCGCCATGACGCGGGTTCGGCCACCCCGTGGAGGTGAAACGGGTCGCGGGGTGGCCGCGGGGGTGCGCCGGGGGCGTGCGGGTGTCAGCTGTCGAAGCCGAGGCCGAGGCGGTCCAGGGTCTTGAGCCACAGGTTGCGGTGGCCGCCCCGGGCGTCGGCGCGGGCCAGCGACCACTTGGTGAGGGCGATCCCGGTCCAGGCGAAGGGCTCGGGCGGGAACGGCATGGGCTTGGACCTCACCATCTTCAGCCGGGTGCGCTCGGTGGACAGGCCGTCCAGCAGGTCCAGCATCACGTCCGCGCCGAAGCGGGTGGCGCCCACCCCGAGGCCGGTGTACCCGGCGGCGTAGGCCACCTTGCCGGAGTGCGCGGTGCCGAAGAAGGCCGAGAAGCGGGAGCAGGTGTCGATCGCCCCGCCCCAGGCGTGGCTGAAGCGCACCCCCTCCAGCTGCGGGAAGGCGGTGAAGAAGTGCTCGGCGAGCTTGAGGTAGGTCTCGGGGCGGTGGTCGTACTCGGAATCGAGCTTCCCCCGGTAGGGGTAGATCGCGTCGTAGCCGCCCCACAGGATCCGGTGGTCCTTGGTGATCCGGAAGTAGTGGAACTGGTTGGCGCTGTCGCCCAGCCCCTGGCGGTTCTTCCAGCCGATCGAGGCCAGCTGCGCCGCGTCCAGCGGCTCGGTCATCATCGCGTAGTCGTAGACCGGGACGGTGAGGGGGCGGATGCGGCGCACCAGCGACGGGAAGATGTTGGTGCCCAGGGCGACCCGGCGGGCGAGGATCGTGCCGTAGGGGGTCTGCACGGTCATGCCGCGGCCGGCCGAGGCCATCTTGAGGCCGCGGGTGTTCTCGTAGATCCGCACGCCCTGTTCCAGGCAGGCCCGCTTGAGGCCCCAGGCCAGCTTCGCCGGGTGGAGCATGGCGACGCCGTCGCGGTCCCACAGGCCCGCGAGGAAGGTGGGCGAGTCGACCTCCGCGCGCAGCGCCTCGCCCTCCAGCCATTCGGAGCCGTCGCCGAGGCCGAGGCCGCGCGCCTCCTCGTACAGTTCCCGCAGTTCCTCGACCTGGTGCGGTTCGGTGGCCACGTCGATCTCGCCGGTGCGCTCGAAGTCGCAGTCGATGCCGTAGCGGGCGACGGCCTCCTCGATGGCGTCGAGGTTGCGGGCGCCCAGCTCCTCCAGCTTCTTCAGCTCTCCGGGCCAGCGGGCCAGGCCGTTGGAGAGGCCGTGGGTGAGGGAGGCGGCGCAGAACCCGCCGTTGCGGCCGGAGGCGGCCCAGCCCGCCTCCTTGCTCTCGATCAGTACGACGTCCCGGCCCGGGTCGCGCTCCTTGGCGAGCAGCGCGGTCCACAGGCCGCTGTAGCCGCCGCCGACGACCAGGAGGTCGCAGCGCTCGTCGGAGGTGAGGGCCGGCTGCGGAGCGGGCCTGCCGGGGTCGTCCAGCCAGTACGAGACCGGCTTCGCTTCGGAAAGGGATTTCGCAACACTACGCATGGCGACTGGGGCCATGGCTTCCAACTCCCTACAGGGGTCTACTTCGGTTGTGCCTTCTTGCGGCGGTTGCCGGCCCACTGGCCGGCGAGGACCACCAGCACCGCGATGACGAACATCGCCGTACCGATGACGTTGATCTGCACGGGCGTACCGCGCTGGGCCGATCCCCACACGAACATGGGGAAGGTGACGGTGTTGCCCGAGTTGAAGTTGGTGATGATGAAGTCGTCGAAGGAGAGCGCGAAGGACAGCAGCGCGCCCGCCGCGATACCCGGGGCCGCGATCGGCAGGGTGACCCTCAGGAAGGTCTGCACCGGTCCGGCGTAGAGGTCGCGGGCGGCCTCCTCCAGGCGCGGGTCCATCGACAGGACGCGTGCCTTGACGGCGGCGACGACGAAGCTGAGGCAGAACATGACGTGGGCGATCAGGATCGTCCAGAAGCCCAGCTGGATGCCCATGTTGAGGAAGAGGGCGAGCAGCGAGGCCGCCATCACGATCTCGGGCATGGCCATCGGCAGGAAGATCAGCGAGTTGACCGCCCCGCGCGCCCGGAAGCGGTAGCGGACCAGCGCGAAGGCTATGGCGGTGCCGAGGGCCGTGGCGCCGATGGTGGCCCACAGGGCGATCTGGAGGGAGAGCGCGAGGGAGCCGCACATGTCGGCGACCCCGCAGGGGTCCTTCCAGGCGTCGAGGGAGAACTCCTGCCAGGCGTAGTTGAACCGCCCGGTGGGGTTGTTGAAGGAGAACACCGTCACGACGAGGTTCGGCAGGATCATGTACGCGAGCGTGCCGAGGCCCGCGATGACGACGAGATTGCGGCGCAGCCAACGCATCAGACCAGGTCCTCCGTCCCCGCTCGGCGGATGTAGATGGTGACCATGATCAGCACGATGGCCATGAGGATGAAGGACAGCGCGGCCGCCGTCGGGTAGTCGAGGATCCGCAGGTACTGCGACTGGATGACGTTGCCGATCATCCGGGTGTCCGTGGAGCCGAGCAGTTCGGCGTTGACGTAGTCGCCGCTCGCGGGGATGAAGGTGAGCAGGGTTCCGGAGACCACGCCCGGCATCGACAGCGGGAAGGTCACCTTGCGGAACACCGTGGCGGGGCGGGCGTACAGGTCGCCGGCGGCCTCGTGGAGGCGGGTGTCGATGCGCTCCAGGGAGGTGTAGAGCGGCAGGATCATGAAGGGGAGGAAGTTGTAGGTCAGACCGCAGACCACGGCGAGCGGCGTGGCCAGTACCCGGTCCCCCTCGGTCATGCCGAGCCAGCTGGTGACGTCCAGGAAGCCGACCGCGTTGAGGGCGCCGACCACCGGGCCGCCGTCGGCCAGGATGGTCTTCCAGGCCAGCGTGCGGATCAGGAAGCTGGTGAAGAACGGGGCGATGACGAGGACCAGCAAAAGGTTTCGCCAGCGGCCCGCCTTGAAGGCGATCAGGTAGGCCAGCGGGTAGCCGAGCAGCAGGCACAGCGCGGTCGCGGTGCCGGCGTAGAGCAGGGAGCGCAGGAACTGCGGGAGGTACTCGGTCAGGGCGTCCCAGTAGGTCTGGAAGTGCCAGGTGACCTGGAAGCCCTCTTCGAGCGAGCCGGTCTGCACCGAGGTGGAGGCCTGGTAGATCATCGGCAGCACGAAGAAGACGAGCAGCCACAGGATGCCGGGGAGCAGCAGCCAGTACGGGATCAGGCGCTTCTTCAGGGACGCCTTGTGGACCGGGGGCTCGGCGGGTGCGGAGGCCTCGGGCGGCGCCGCGGTGGCCGTCATGCGCTCTCCTCGACCGTCTCGATGCCTGCCTCGCCCATCGTCCCCGCAAGCAGGGACTGGGCGGCGTCCAGCCCGAAGGTGTGCTCGGGGTTCCAGTGCAGGACCACCTCGGCGCCCGGGACGAGGCGGGCGTCGCGCTCGATGTTCTGGACGTACACCTCCAGCTCGGGGCAGACCCGGCTGTCGATGACGAACTGGGTGGAGACGCCGATGAAGGAGGAGTCGGCGATCGTGCCGGTGACCGTGTTGCGGCCGGCCGCGATGGTGTGCGCGTCGGCCGCCGGGACCAGGGAGATCTTCTCGGGGCGCACGCCGACCAGGAGCTTTCCGCCCGCGCGGGGCGTGGTCGAACATCGCGCGATGGGCAGGCGGAGCGTGGTTCCGGAAGCCGAGACGATCACGTCGGACCCGGTGGACTCCACGGAGGCCTCGATGAGGTTCGAGGTGCCGAGGAAGTTGGCGACGAAGGTGGTGCGCGGGTTCTCGTAGAGCTCGGCGGGGGCGCCCAGCTGCTCGACGCGTCCGCCGTTCATCACCGCGACCGTGTCGGCCATCGTCATGGCCTCCTCCTGGTCGTGCGTGACGTGCACGAAGGTGATGCCGACCTCGGTCTGGATGCGCTTGAGCTCCAGCTGCATCTGGCGGCGCAGCTTGAGGTCGAGGGCGCCGAGGGGCTCGTCGAGGAGCAGCACCTGGGGATGGTTGATGAGGGCGCGGGCGACGGCCACGCGCTGCTGCTGGCCGCCGGAGAGCTGGTGGGGCTTGCGCTGGGCGAACTGGCCGAGCTGGACCAGCTCCAGCATGTCGTCGACCTGCTTCTTGACGGACTTGATGCCGCGGCGGCGCAGTCCGAAGGCGATGTTCTCGTAGATGTTCAGGTGCGGGAACAGCGCGTAGCTCTGGAAGACGGTGTTGACCGGGCGCTTGTACGGGGGCAGGTGGGTGACCTCGCGGTCACCGAGGCTGACCGTGCCGGTGGAGGGCTCCTCCAGGCCGGCGATCATGCGCAGGGTGGTGGTCTTCCCGCAGCCCGAGGCGCCGAGCAGGGCGAAGAAGGAGCCCTGGGGGATGGTGAGGTCCAGCGGGTGCACCGCGGTGAAGGAGCCGTAGTGCTTGCTGATCCCGGCGAGGCGGACGTCGCCGCTCGCGGTCTTGTCGGTCATGGGCCTGGGCCTTCGGTGGTGGTGTCGTGGGAAGGGGACGGGGCGCGGTGGGGGTGCCGGTACGGGGGTCCGGTCAGGCGCCGATGAGCTTGGCGAACTTCTCCTCGTACGCCGTCTCTTCCTCGCTGCTGAGGGAGCGGAAGGCGCGGGCCTTGGCGGCCATCTCCTTGTCCGGGACGATCAGCGGGTTGTCCGCGAGCGCCGGGTCGATCTTGGCGAGCTCTTCCTTGACGCCTTCGACCGGGCAGACGTAGCTGATGAACGCGGCCAGCTGCGCGGCCACCTCGGGCTCGTAGTAGTAGTCGATGAGCTTCTCGGCGTTGGCCTTGTGCCGGGCCTTGACGGGGACCAGCAGGTTGTCGCTGGAGGTGATGTATCCGGCCGCCGGGATCGCGTACTTGATGTCGGGGTTGCCGGCCTGGAGCTGGATGACGTCGCCCGCCCAGGCGATGCAGGCCGCCAGGTCCCCCTTGTCGAGGTCGGCGGTGTAGTCGTTGCCGGTGAAGCGGCGGATCTGCTTGGTGTCCACGCCCTTCTGGAGGCGGCCGATGGCCGCGTCGAAGTCCGCGGTGGTGAAGTTCGCCGGGTCCTTGCCCTGGTCGAGCAGGGTCATGCCGACGCTGTCGCGCATCTCGGTGAGGAAGCCGACGCGGCCCTTGAGGGAGGGGTCGTCGAGGAGCTGGGTGACGGAGTCGACCTTCTTGCCGCCGGTGGCCTTGGAGTTGTAGGCGATGACGGTGTCGATGCCGGTCCAGGGGTAGCTGTGGGCGCGGCCCGGGTCCCAGTCGGGGTTGCGGAACTGCGGGATCAGGTTGGCGTAGGCGTGCGGGAGGTGGGACGCGTCGAGCTTCTGCGCCCAGCCGAGGCGGATGATGCGGCCGGCCAGCCAGTCGGTGACGACGATCAGGTCGCGGCCGGTGTCCTGGCCGGCCGCGAGCTGCGGGCGGATCTTGCCGAAGAACTCGACGTTGTCGTTGATGTCCTCGGTGTACTTGACCTGGATCCCGGTGCGCTTGGTGAACTCCTCCAGCGTGGGACGGGTCTTCTCGTCGTCGCTGGTGTCCATGTACTCGGTCCAGTTGGAGAAGATGATCTCCTTCTCCTTGTCCGAGTGGTCGTCGGACGCCACCGCGCCGCCCTCGCGCTTGGCGGGCGGGATGCCGCAGGCGGTGAGGGCGGAGAGGCCGCCGAGGGTGAGCGCCCCGACTCCGGAGGCGCGCAGCAGCGAGCGGCGGGTGAGGGCGCCGCGCCCGCTGGTGAGGCTGCGCCGCATCGCGGCCAGTTGCGCCTCCGAGAGGCGGTCGGGCTCGAACTGCTCCATGCGCGTTGCCCTTTCGGGATGGATGGCCGCTGGTCAGGCGGCCGGCTGCTATCGGTCCCCGAAGATCGTGCGGTGCCAGTCCTTCGCGGCCACCGCAGTATTGTCGAACATCACATGCTTGACCTGCATGTACTCCTCGAACGAGTACGTGCTCATGTCCTTTCCGAAGCCGCTCGCCTTGTAGCCGCCGTGCGGCATCTCGCTGATGATCGGGATGTGGTCGTTGACCCAGACGCAGCCCGCCTTGAGCTCCCGGGTGGCGCGGTTGGCCCGGTAGAGGTCCCGGCTCCAGGCGGAGGCGGCGAGGCCGTACGGGGTGTCGTTGGCCAGCGCCAGGCCCTCGTCGTCGGTGTCGAAGGGCAGGACGACCAGGACCGGGCCGAAGATCTCGGACTGGACGACCTCGCTGTCCTGCGCGGCGCCGGAGATGAGGGTCGGCCGGTAGTACGCGCCTTCGGCGAGTTCGCCCCCCGGGATCCGCCCGCCGGTGACGACGGTGGCGTACGAGCGGGCGCGCTCGACGAACGCGGCGACCCGGTCGCGCTGGGCGTGCGAGACGAGCGGGCCGAGGTCGGTGGTGGGCGCGAAGGGGTCGCCGACGCGGACGGTCTCCATCAGCTCGGCGACGCGGGCCACGAAGGCGTCGTGGAGGGGGCGCTGGACGTAGGCGCGGGTGGCGGCCGTGCAGTCCTGGCCGGTGTTGATGAGGGAGGCGGCGACGGCGCCGTGGGCGGCGGCCTCCAGGTCGGCGTCGTCGAAGACCAGGAAGGGCGCCTTGCCGCCGAGCTCCAGGTGGAGCCGCTTGACGGTGGCCGTCGCGATCTCGGCGACCCGCTTGCCGACGGCGGTGGAGCCGGTGAAGGAGGTCATGACCACGTCGGGGTGGCCGACCAGGTGCTCGCCGGCGTCCCGCCCGGCGCCCGTGACGATGTTGACGACGCCGTCGGGGATGCCCGCCTCCTTGGCCGCCTGGGCGAACATCAGGGAGGTCAGGGGGGTGAGTTCGGCGGGCTTGAGGACGATCGTGTTGCCCGCGGCGATGGCCGGGAGGATCTTCCAGGCGGCCATTTGGAGGGGGTAGTTCCAGGGGGCGATGGAGCCGACGACCCCGATGGCCTCGCGGCGTACGTAGGAGGTGTGGTCGCCGGAGTACTCGGCGGCCGCCTGGCCCTGGAGGTGGCGGGCCGCGCCCGCGAAGAAGGCGGTGTTGTCGATGGTCCCCGGTACGTCGAACTCCGTGGACAGCTTGAGGGGCTTGCCGCACTGGAGGGACTCGGCGTACGCGAAGTCCTCCGCCTGTTCGGCCAGTACGGCGGCCAGCCGGTGCAGGGCGTCCGAGCGCTCCCCGGGGGTGGCGGCCGACCAGGCCGGGAAGGCCCGCTTGGCGGCGGCGACGGCCTCGTCCACGTCGGCCGGGCCGGCCAGTTCGTAGGTGAGCACCTCCTGGCCGGTGGCGGGATCGATGACGGTGTGCGACCGCCCGGAGGTACCGGACCGGAGCCGGCCGTCGATGTACTGCGCGCCGTCTGCGAAGCGGTCCTTGACCTGGAAGCGGTTACCCATCGCTCTCACGCTCTCCGTAGCTACAGCTCGAATTGAGTGCCGATCCTGGCAGAGGCGTTCTCCTCCGCCAAGTGATTCCGTTGTTGCCTTTTGATTACGCGACGGAATCGGTCGACCATATGTCGAGGCATCCCCGAAATCCCGTACGAAGTGTCAGTGGTGACTGCCAGACTCGCGTGCATGGAGATGATCGACAAGTTGATCGGGCAGGTCAGCCGTGGTGAGCGGGTGAAGTACCTGCCCTTCTGGGGGCACCGCCCGCAGCCCGACGGAAGGCTCGGACCGAGCTGTCTGAGCCAGTGGTGGCCGTCCCCCTTCACTGTGGGTGACGTCCGGTACGCCACGGCCGAGCACTGGATGATGGCCGGTAAGGCGCGCCTGTTCGGGGACGCGGAGGCCGAGCGCGCCGCGCTGGAGGCGCGCGGTCCGGCGCAGGCGAAGACGGCGGGGCGGCTGGTGCGCGGCTTCGACGAGACGCTCTGGCAGCGGGAGCGGTTCGCGCTGGTCGTGGAGGGCAGCGTGCACAAGTTCGGCTCCGATCCGGCGCTGCGCGCGTACCTGCTGGGCACGGGGTCGCGGGTGCTGGTGGAGGCGAGCCCGGTGGACCGGATCTGGGGCATCGGGCTGGCGCCCGACGACGAGCGCGCCCTCCAGCCGGCCCGCTGGCGTGGCCTGAACCTGCTGGGCTTCGCCCTGATGGAGGCCCGGGAGCGGCTGCGCTCGGATGCGGCGTGACGGGCCGGCTCCGGGTGGCGGCCGTCATCGTGCGCGACGGCCGCGTCCTGATGGTGCGCGAGCGGCACCGGAGCGCGTCCGGGCTCCATGACGGGGCCGAGTACTGGACGCTGCCGGGCGGCGGGGTGGAGCCCGGGGAGGACCTCGAGGCGGCCGTCCGGCGGGAGGTGGCCGAGGAGACGGGGCTGCGCGCCCTGGAGGTGCGGTACGCGTACGAGGCGCCCTACCCCTCCGGGTGGACCTCCTGCTTCCGGGTGGAGGTCGCGCCCGGGGAGCCGGTGCTGGGGGTCGACGGGGACCTGGAGTGCGCGTGCCCCCGGATGGTGGGGCTGACCTGGGTGCCCGTCCCCCGCGCCAGCCCGGACGGGCCGTACATGGTCCCCACCTTGCTCTCGGCCGCCCCGCACTGACCGGGCAGGGTGAGCCGCGGCGCGGCTGCCCGGGCCGGGCTGCCCGGGCGGGGGCGGGTCAGACCCGTTCGCGGGGCGTGGTGTCGACCTGGGACACCGAGGAGGGGCCCTCGTGGCCGCCGTCGTCGGAGTCCTCGAAGTCGGGGCCGACGAAGACGAGCAGTGTCATGCCGATGCCCAGCAGGATGCCGACCCCGCCGAGGATGATCCCGGCCAGGGCCACGCCGCCGTTGGTGGCTTCGCCCCGGGTGGCCTTGCCCCGGCCGAGCGCCCCGAAGACGACCGCCGCGATGCCGAGGGCGATCGGCCCGACCATGGTGGCGCAGATCATCACGGAGAGGATGCCGAGCACGAGGGCGGTGACCCCGAAGCCGTTGCTCGCGGGCGGCGAGGCGTAGAGCGGGTACCCGGGGTATCCCGGCTGGCCCGGATATCCGGGATACCCCGGGTAGCCGGGCGGGGGCGCCGGCGGGCCGGGGTAGGCGTACGCGCCGGGAGCCGGCTGCGCCGGGTACCCGTACGCGGGACCGGGCGCCGGGGCCTGCGGGTACGGAGCGGCGGCGGGCGGGGCCGCCTGCGGCGGAGGGTACGGGGAGGCGGCGGGCGGGGGCTGCACCCCCGGCATCCCCACGACCGTCGGCTGCTCGTGCACCGGGGGCACCGGCGGGGCCGGCTGCGCGCCCCGCGGTCCGCCCGCGTCGGCCGCCGGCCGCTCGGGCGGCGCCCACGGGTCCCTCGGTTCAGGGCTGTGGTCGGTCATACGGCGCCCCCCTCTCGTACAGCCATGCTAAGCGCTGCCACCGACATCCCCGGGCCTGCCTACGATGAAGCCGACCTGCCCGCACCCGAGTCCTCCCGGAGGCCCCCATGACCGACCTGCACCCCTTCATCGCGGGGCTGCCCAAGGCCGAACTCCACGTCCACCACGTCGGCTCGGCGTCGCCCCGCATCGTGGCCGAACTCTCCGCCCGCCACCCCGACTCGAAGGTGCCCACCGATCCCGAGGCGCTGGCCGACTACTTCACCTTCACCGACTTCGCCCACTTCGTCGAGGTCTACCTGTCGGTCGTCGACCTGGTCCGCACCCCCGACGACGTCCGCACGCTCACCTTCGAAGTGGCCCGCGACATGGCCCGGCAGAACATCCGCTACGCCGAACTGACCATCACCCCCTACTCCTCCACCCGCCGCGGCATCGAGGAGAAGGCCTTCATGGAGGCCATCGAGGACGCCCGCAAGGCGGCCGAGGCCGAGCTCGGCATCATCCTGCGCTGGTGCTTCGACATCCCCGGCGAGGCCGGCCTGGAGGCCGCCGCCGAGACCGCCCGCCTCGCGATCGACCTGCGCCCCGAGGGGCTGGTCTCCTTCGGCCTGGGCGGCCCCGAGATCGGCGTGCCGCGCCCGCAGTTCAAGCCGTACTTCGACGCGGCCCGCGCCGCCGGCCTGCACAGCGTCCCGCACGCCGGCGAGACCACCGGCCCGGAGACCGTCTGGGACGCCCTGCGCGAGCTGGGCGCCGAACGCATCGGCCACGGCACCAGCTCCACCCGGGACCCGGAACTGCTGAAGTACCTCGCCGAGCACCGGATCGCGCTGGAGGTCTGCCCGACCTCGAACATCGCCACCCGCGCGGTGACCGACCTCGACCGGCACCCGGTCAAGGAGATGGTCGCGGCGGGCGTGCTCGTCACCATCAACAGCGACGACCCGCCGATGTTCGGCACCGACCTCAACAACGAGTACGCGGTCGCCGCCCGGCTCCTCGGCCTCGACGAGCGCGGGCTCGCGCAGCTGGCGAAGAACGCCGTCGAGGCCTCCTTCCTGGACCCCGCCGGCAAGGCCAGGATCATCGCGGAGATCGACGCGTACACCGCCGACTGGCTCGCTCGCTGACTCCCCTTGATCCGCTCGGCCCCCGAGAATGGGGAGCATGAGCACCCTGACTGCCGTCGGACACCGCGGCGATCCCTACCGAGTCCGTGAGAACACCCTCGCCTCCGTCCGCTCCGCCTTCGCGCGCGGAGCTGACGCGGTGGAGATCGACGTACGGCTGACCCGCGACGGCGTGCCGGTCCTGCTCCACGACGAGACGCTCCAGCGGCTGTGGGGGCACGACGTACGCCTCGACGCCGTCACCGCCCCGCAGTTGAAGGAGCTCGCGGAGGGCGGGATCCCGACCCTGCGCGAGGCGCTGATGGCGGCCGGGGCCGGCCGGCTGATGATCGATCTGCCGGGTGCCACGCCCGAGGCGGTGCGGACCGTCGTGGACCTGGTCCGCGAGTGCGGGGCGCGCGACCGTACGTACTACTGCGCCGGGCCGAACACCATGCTGGCGGTCCGTGCCGCCGATCCGGGCGCGGAGATCGCGCTGACCTGGACCACCCTGTCGCCGCCGCGCCGGGTGCTGATCGACGCCGTGGCCCCGCGCTGGCTCAACTACCGCTTCGGGCTGGTCAGCCGGGAGCTGACGGACGCCCTGCACCGCGACGGCCTGCTGGTGTCGGCCTGGACGGCGGACACCAAGCGGTCGATGCGCGCCCTGCTGCGGGCCGGGGCGGACTCCGTCACCACGAACAGGGTGGACGCGCTGGCCGCCGTACGGGCCGAGCTCGGCCGGTGATACGCCGGCTGGGCGAGCGGGTCCGCGCGCGCGTCCGGCGGGCGGATCCGCGCTGGCAGGACCTGGGGCTGACGCTGCTGGTGCAGGTGGCGACGACGATCCCGTTCGTCGTGCCCCGCGACCCGCTGGACTCGCCGGCCACCTGGACCGCGTACCTGCTGACGACGCTCGGCAACGTACCGCTGGTGTGGCGCAGGCGGGCCCCGGTGGCGGCCGTGTGCGGGATGATCGCGGCGGGCGGGCTCTACCAGCTGGGGCTGGACGGTCCCGGGCAGCCGCTGCCGTACGCCGCGCTGATCGGCGTCTACACGATCGCGCTGCTGAGCCCGGCGCGGGTGCGGCTGGTCATGGGCCTGATCCTGACCGCGGTGATCGCCGCGTCCGTGGCGCTCAACACCAGCACGGCCAGGGAGCTGCTGTTCTCGCTGTTCGTGTTCGCGGCGGCGTTCGCGCTGGGGCGGCTCCAGGCCACCCGGCAGGCGTACACCGCCGCCGTCGAGGACCGGGCCGCGCAGCTGGAGCGGGCGAACCGGATCGAGGCCGAGCAGGCGGCCGCGCGGGAACGGGCCCGCATCGCCCGGGAGATGCACGACATCCTCTCGCACGCGGTCAGCATCATGATCGTGCAGGCGGAGGCGGGTCCGGTGGCGGTACGCAGGGCCCCCGCCCGGGCGGAGGCGGCCTTCGAGGCGATCGCCGAGACGGGGCGGGACGCGATGGCGCAGCTGCGGACGATGCTGGGGGTGCTGCGGACTCCTGCGGACGAGGCGGCCCCGCGCGCACCGCAGCCGGGGATCGCGGGACTGCCCGCGCTGCTGGACCGGGTGCGGGCGAGCGGGCCGGAGGTCTCGTACGAGCGGACGGGCGAGGTGCGCGAGCTGCCGGCCGCGCTGGAGGCCACGGTGCACCGGGTGGTGCAGGAGGCGCTGACCAATGTGGTCAAGCACGCCGGCGCCTCGGCGGTGGAGGTACGCCTGGAGTACGGAGCCCGAACCCTCACGGTGACGGTCGCGGACGACGGCCGGGGGGCCTGCGGCCGGTCCTCGGGCGGTGGGCACGGGCTGATCGGGATCCACGAGCGGGCGGCGGCGCACGGCGGTACGGCGTGGACCGGTCCGGGGCCGGACGGCGCCGGGCACGTGGTGCGGGTGGTGCTTGTAATCTCGCCGCTGGAGGTGGGGAATTGACGATCCGTGTGGTGGTGGCCGACGACCAGGAGCTGGTGCGCAGCGGCTTCGCGATGATCCTGGACGTCCAGGAGGACATCGAGGTCGTCGCGGAGGTCGGGGACGGCGCCGCGGCGGTCGCGGCGGTGGAACGGCTGGCGCCGGACGTGGCACTGCTGGACATCCGGATGCCGGTGCTGGACGGGATCGAGGCCTGCCGGGCGATCTCGGCCGGCAGCGCCTGCCGGACGGTGATGCTGACGACCTTCGACTCGGACGAGTACGTGTACGAGGCGCTGCACGCGGGGGCGAGCGGGTTCCTGCTGAAGGACGTGCGGCGGGACGACCTGGTGCACGCCGTGCGGGTGGTGGCGGCGGGCGAGTCGCTGCTGGCGCCTTCGGTGGCGCGGCGGCTGATCGAGGAGTACACGGCGGCGACGGCGCGGTCCTCCCCCTCCCTTCCGGCGGACCGGCTGGACGTGCTGACGGCGCGGGAGCGGGAGACCCTGCTGCACCTGGGGCGGGGGCTGTCGAACGCGGAGATCGCGGCGGCGTTGACGGTGAGCGAGCACACGGTGAAGTCGCATGTGGGCAACCTGCTGGCGAAGCTGGGGCTGCGGGACCGGATCCAGGCGGTGATCTGCGCGTACGAGACGGGGTTGATCTCGGCGGGTACTCCCTCTGGGGAGTGAGGGACGGCGTGTCGTCTCCCTCTCGCCGGTGAGTTGTCGTACCGGCGAAGACCCCTCTCATTGGTGATCCGCAACTACCCCTCTGACCAGCAGCATTGAGTCATCGGGGCCGCAGCGGCCCGGTGAACTCCGAGGGGGATCCCATCATGAAGGCACGTACGCGCACGCTCATCGCCGCCGCTCTGGTCCTGGGCGTCGCCGCCGGGCCGGTGGCCGCCGCCCAGGCTGCTCCGGCGCCGGCCCCCGTCTCGGCGGGGGTCACCCCGCCCGTCTTCTCGGCCCCGCCGAAGGCGGCGCTGCTGGAGCAGGCGATCGCGGGCCTGGGGGCGCGGCACAAGGACGCGACGGCCGCGCTGGTCCGGGTGGGAGGGACGAGCGGCAGCTGGCGGGGCGCCTCCGGTGTCGCGGACGTCCGCAGCGGGCGCGGGGCGATCGAGGACGCCCGCTTCCGGGCCGGGTCGGTGACGAAGACCTTCACCGCAGCGGTGGTGCTCCAGCTGGCCGCCGAGGGCAGGCTGGACCTGGACCGGCCGGTGCAGGACTACCTTCCCGGTCTGCTGCCCGGCTTCGAGCCGGTCAAGGTGCGGGAGCTGCTGAACTACACGAGCGGCCTGCGGTCCGCCGACGGCCCGGGTGACACCTTCGAGGACGAGTACGCCCACCGGTTCGATGTGGTCGACCCGCGCGCCCTGATCGCCAACGCGGTCGTCAAGGGGCCCGAGTCCAGCCCGGGCAGCCGGCAGCGCTACAGCAACATCCACTACACGGTGCTGGGCGTCCTGATCGAGGAGGTGACGGGTACGACGTACGAGAAGGCCGTGTCGGAGCGGATCACCAAGCCGCTGGGCCTGAGCCGCACTTCGTTCCCGTCCCGCACCCAGAACCGCATACCGGGTCCCCACCATCACGGCTACCAGGCGGTGAAGCGGGCCGACGGGAGCAGCTCCCTGGTCGATGTGACGGAGTGGAACTCCTCGTCCAACTGGGCTGCCGGCGACCTGATATCGACGACGGCGGACCTGGAGCGGTTCACGGTGGCGCTGTTCGGCGGGAAGGTCGTACCGAAGCCGCAGCTGGAGGAGATGTTCACCGTGCCCGACGTGCCGGATGCCGAGAGCGGCGAGCACGCGGTGCAGACGGCCGGCATGAAGGAGTTCGTCCTGCCGGACGGCACGGTGGCCTACGGCAAGACGGGTTCCCGGCACGGTTTCAGCACGGTGATCGGCGGCACCCGGGACCTGTCCCGCACCCTCGTGTACTCGGTGAACTCCACCGACGCCAAGGGGCGGGACACGAACAGGGTGACCAATGGCATCGTGGCGGCGGCCTTCGCCAGGTAGGCGGCCCTGGGCGGCGGTCAGAGTCCGACGATGGAGTTCCAGCGCTTGGCGAAGGCCGGGCGTTCGGCCGAGGAGATGTCCCGGGCCACGACGAGGCGCCGCCGCATCGCGTCGTCGGGGAAGATCAGCGGGTTCTCGGCCAGCTCGGCGGTGTCCTTGTCCGGGGAGGCGGCCAGCACCTCGCGGGCGGCGGGTACCGGGCAGACGTAGTTGACGGCGGCCGCGAGCTCTGCCGCGACCGCGGGGTCGTAGTAGTGGTCGACGAGGGCCTCGGCATTGGCCTTGTGGCGGGCGAGGTTGGGGACGAGCAGGCTCTCCGCCCAGAGCTCGGCACCTTCCTCGGGGACCACGAACTCGATGTCGGGGTTGTCCGCCCGGAGCTGGATGACGTCGCCCGAGTAGGCCTGGCAGGCCAGGACGTCGCCCTTGCCGAGATCGGAGGTGTAGTCGTTGCCGGTGAAGCGCCGGATGTGCTTCTTCTTCACCATGCTCTCGACCTGGTCGCACATCCGGTGGAAGTCGGAGTCGGTCCAGCGGGTGACGTCGGCGCCGTTGCCCTGCATCAGCAGGGCGAAGGACTCGTCCAGCCCGGAGAAGAGGGTCACCTTGCCCGCCAGGTCCGGGTGCCACAGGTCCCGGACGGACTTGATCTCCCGGCCGAGCGCCTTGCGGTTGTAGGCGATGCCGGTGATCCCGGACTGCCAGGGGACGGTGTGCAGCCGGCCCTCGTCGAAGGCGGGGGAGCGTAGCTGCGGGTCCAGGTACCGGGCCACGTTGGACTGCGCCGAGCGGTCCATCCGCTGGGCCCAGCCGAGGTGGACGAAGCGGGCGGCCATCCAGTCGCTGACCACCACCAGGTCGTGGCCGGTCGCCTGGTGGTTCATCAGGGCCGGGCTGACCTTGCCGAAGAACTCGTCGTTGTCGTTGATCTCCTCGGTGTAGCGGACCCGGATGCCCGTCTTCTGCGAGAAGGCCTCCAGCGTCGGGCGGCTCTCCTCGTCCTGGTCGTCGGTGTCGATGTAGAGCGGCCAGTTGGAGAAGGCGAGCGTGCGGTCGCTGTCCGAGAGGTCCCGGCCCTGCCGCCGGTCCTCCGGGACGTAGGCGGCGGGCACCCCGCAGCCGGCGAGGGCGGCGAGCAGGCTCGCGCCGCCGAGGCCGCGCAGCGCCGCGCGACGGGAGAAGGCGAGTTCAGGCATGGTCTCAGCCTCTGCCAGCGCGAAGGGGCGGGCAATAGACAAGATGTCTACTGCCCGCCCCTTCAGGGCCCTTCGGTGATCAGTGCGCGGCCGCCGGGGCGGCGGCGCGGATCAGCCGTCGAGCGAGGTCATCACGTGCTTGATGCGGGTGTAGTCCTCGAAGCCGTAGGCGGAGAGGTCCTTGCCGTAGCCGGACTTCTTGAAGCCGCCGTGGGGCATCTCGGCGACGAGCGGGATGTGGGTGTTGATCCACACGCAGCCGAAGTCGAGGTTCTTGGACATCCGCATCGCGCGGGCGTGGTCCTTGGTCCACACGGAGGAGGCGAGGGCGAACTCGACGCCGTTCGCGTACTCCAGGGCCTGGGCCTCGTCCGTGAAGGACTGGACGGTGATGACGGGGCCGAAGACCTCGTTCTGGATGATCTCGTCGTCCTGCTTCAGGCCGGAGACGACGGTGGGGGCGTAGAAGTAGCCCTTGTCGCCGACCTGGTGGCCGCCCGCCTCGACCTTGGCGTGGGCGGGGAGGCGCTCGATGAAGCCCGCGACCTGCTTGAGCTGGTTCGGGTTGTTCAGCGGGCCGTACAGCACGTCCTCGTCGTCCGGCTGGCCGGTCTTGGTCTCCGCGGCGGCCTTGGCGAGCGCGGCCACGAACTCGTCGTGGATCGACTCGTGCACGAGCACGCGGGTGGCGGCCGTGCAGTCCTGGCCGGCGTTGAAGTAGCCGGCGACCGCGATGTCCTCGACGGCCTTGGCCAGGTCGGCGTCCTGGAAGACCACGACCGGGGCCTTGCCGCCGAGCTCCAGGTGGACGCGCTTGACGTCCTTGGAGGCGCTCTCGGCGACCTGCATGCCGGCGCGTACCGAGCCGGTGATGGAGGCCATCGCCGGGGTGGAGTGCTCGACCATGGCCTTGCCGGTCTCGCGGTCTCCGCAGACGACGTTGAAGACGCCCTTGGGCAGGATCGAGTCGATGATCTCGGCCATCAGGACGGTCGAGGCCGGGGTGGTGTCCGAGGGCTTGAGGACGACGGTGTTGCCCGCGGCGATCGCCGGGGCGAACTTCCACACGGCCATCATCATCGGGTAGTTCCACGGCGCGACCTGGGCGCATACGCCGACCGGCTCACGGCGGATGATCGAGGTCATCCCCTCCATGTACTCGCCGGCCGAGCGGCCCTCGAGCAGTCGCGCGGCACCCGCGAAGAAGCGGATCTGGTCCACCATCGGCGGCAGCTCCTCGCTGGCCGTGAGGCCCAGCGGCTTGCCGGTGTTCTGCGACTCGGCGGCGACGAGCTCGTCCGCGCGCGCCTCGAAGGCGTCCGCGATCTTCAGCAGCGCCTTCTGGCGCTCCGAGGGCGTGGTGTCGCGCCAGCCCGGGAAGGCGGCGGCGGCCGCGGCCATGGCGGCGTCGACGTCGGTCTGGCCCGAGAGCGGGGCGGTGGCGTACACCTCGCCGGTCGCGGGGTTGACCACGTCGGTGGTCCGCCCGTCGGCGGCGTCCTTGAACTCCCCGCCGATGTAGTTGCGCAGACGACGCAGTTCGGTGGTCACTACAGCCACTCTCCTGATCACATGTCCAATGATTGAGACGACCCACCAAGCCTAGCCCCTCTGGTGACGCTTTCGACAGGGCCAGATGCCGCCAACTACGAAATCCGTGTAATCGGAGACCCTTCACAACGGATTTCATCGATTACGGGTTGCGGAACGGACGACTCCTCGTGCACAGTGAGGTCGTGGTCAGTCGAAGCGCAGATTCCAGGAACAGACAACCGTCCCCTTCGGTCGATGCTGTGTCCCTGGCGATCATCGAGCAACTGCAAGAGGACGGTCGCCGTCCCTACGCATCGATCGGCAAGGCCGTGGGCCTCTCCGAAGCGGCAGTACGCCAGCGCGTACAGAAACTGCTCGACCAGGGCGTCATGCAGATCGTCGCCGTCACCGACCCGCTCACCGTGGGCCTGCGACGCCAGGCCATGGTCGGCATCAATGTCGAGGGAGACCTCGACCCGGTGGCCGACGCGCTGACAGCCATGGCCGAGTGCGAGTACGTCGTGATGACCGCAGGGTCGTTCGACCTCATGGTGGAGATCGTCTGCGAGGACGACGACCACCTGCTCGAGACGATCAACAAGAAGATCCGCACGCTCCCCGGCGTGCGATCAACCGAAAGCTTCGTTTACCTGAAGCTGAAGAAGCAGACCTACATGTGGGGAACTCGATAGCCCGTGAGCCAGGACCTCTCCAAGACCGCGTACGACCACCTGTGGATGCACTTCACCCGCATGTCGTCGTACGAGAACTCCCCCGTCCCCACCATCGTGCGGGGTGAGGGCACCTACATCTTCGACGACAAGGGCAAGCGCTACCTGGACGGTCTCGCCGGACTGTTCGTGGTCAACGCCGGTCACGGCCGCAAGGAACTGGCCGAGGTCGCCTACAAGCAGGCCCAGGAACTCGCGTTCTTCCCCATCTGGTCGTACGCGCACCCCAAGGCCGTGGAGCTCGCCGAGCGCCTCGCCGGCTACGCCCCGGGCGACCTGAACAAGGTCTTCTTCACCACCGGTGGCGGCGAGGCCGTCGAGACCGCCTGGAAGCTCGCCAAGCAGTACTTCAAGCTGCAGGGCAAGCACACCAAGTACAAGGTCATCTCCCGCGCGGTCGCCTACCACGGCACCCCGCAGGGCGCCCTGTCCATCACCGGCCTGCCGGCCCTGAAGGCCCCCTTCGAGCCGCTGGTCCCCGGCGCGCACAAGGTGCCGAACACCAACATCTACCGCGCCCCGATCTACGGCGACGACCCCGAGGCCTTCGGCCGCTGGTGCGCCGACCAGATCGAGCAGGAGATCCTCTTCGAGGGCGCCGACACCGTCGCGGCCGTCTTCCTGGAGCCGGTGCAGAACGCCGGCGGCTGCTTCCCGCCGCCGCCCGGGTACTTCCAGCGCGTCCGCGAGATCTGCGACCAGTACGACGTGCTGCTCGTCTCCGACGAGACGATCTGCGCGTTCGGCCGCCTCGGCACGATGTTCGCCTGTGACAAGTTCGACTACGTGCCGGACATGATCACCTGCGCCAAGGGCATGACCTCGGGCTACTCCCCGATCGGTGCCTGCATCGTCTCGGACCGCATCGCGGAGCCCTTCTACAAGGGCGACAACACCTTCCTGCACGGCTACACCTTCGGCGGACACCCGGTGTCCTCCGCGGTGGCGCTGGCCAACCTCGACATCTTCGACAAGGAAGGCCTGAACCAGCACGTGCTGGACCAGGAGGGCAACTTCTTCAACACCCTGAAGAAGCTGCACGACCTTCCGATCGTCGGCGACGTCCGCGGCAACGGCTTCTTCTACGGCATCGAGCTCGTCAAGGACAAGGTCACCAAGGAGTCCTTCACGGACGAGGAGACCGAGCGCGTGCTCTACGGCTTCCTCTCCAAGGCCCTCTTCGACAACGGCCTGTACTGCCGCGCCGACGACCGTGGGGACCCGGTCATCCAGCTGGCCCCGCCGCTGATCGCCGACCAGGGCACCTTCGACGAGATCGAAGGCATCCTGCGCTCGGTGCTCACCGAGGCGTGGACCAAGCTCTAAGCAGCCCCCTCACACGGCCCGGATCCTCCGTTCGAGTAGAACGCGGGGGTCCGGGCCGTGTGCTGTCACCATCCAAGACGTTCATCTCTTTACATCTCATTGCGGCGCCAGTGACCGAAGGGGCTCCGCTTCGTTCCCCCGGACGGAGGTGTACGCCATGGTGGCTCCACCGGACAAAACCCGGCCCGACAGTGCCGCGCCACAGGACGATCTGCTCTGGGCGCGGTCCCTGCACTACTCCCACAGCGGTTCGCCCGGCCTGATCGGAGTATCCGCCGGAGTCCGTCAGGGTGAGATCCTCGCCGTGACCGGCCCTCGCGGCTGCGGGAAGAGCACCCTGCTGGGCTGCCTGGCCGGGCAGCTGGTGCCCGAGCAGGGCGAGGTCTGGTTCAACAGCGTGCCCGTCCACACCATGGGCGCCGTCGCCCGCGAGCGCCTGCGCCGCGACCGGTTCGCCTGGATCGGGCCCGAACCGCAGCTGCTGCCCGAGCTCAAGGTCTGGGAGAACGCGGCCCTGCCCCTGCTGATCGGGGGCGCCCCCTACCGCGCCGCCAGGCACGCCGCCTGCGAATGGCTGGAGCGCCTCGACATCGACGCCTTCGCCCACAAGCGCCCCGGCTCCCTGACCCGCGCCGAGTGCCAGCGGGTCGCCCTGGCCCGCGCCCTGGTGGGGGAACCCGCCGTCCTCTTCGCCGACGAGCCGACGGCCCCGCTGCACCGCGCCGAGCGCGCGCTGCTGCTCCGTACGCTGACCACCGCCGCCCGCTCGCACGGCATCACCGTGCTGCTGGCCACCCACGAGGAGGAGACCGCGGCCGTCGCCGACCGCCGTCTGGCCCTGCTCGACGGCCGCCCGGCCGCCGTCGCGGCCGCCGCCTCCCCCCGGACGACGGAGGACCAGGCCGCGTGCTCGCTCTCCGCCTAGTCCGCGGCTCCCGCCCCCTGGTCCAGCTGCGCCGGCTGCTGGTCGCGGGCGCCAGCGCCGGCTGCGGGTTCCTCCTGCTGTACGTCCTCGAAGAGGCGATGGCCCGGCCCGCCGGATCGTTCCACCGCCTGCTGTGGGCGCTGGTGCCGCTCGCCGCCACCGTGCAGTTCGCGGTGGCCGTGGCCCGGACCGACCCGGCGACCCGGCCCCCCGAGGGGTTCGACGCGGCCGGGCTGGGCCCCGTACGGCTCGCCCTGGTCGCCGCGGTCTCGACCGCCGTCGCGTGCGCCCTCGGCAGCGCCCTGGCCCTCGCGGCCTTCCTCCACCTGCGGGGCGACCTCGCCGGGCTGCCCTTCGACGGCGCCGGCGCCGGGCTGCTGCACGCCGACCGGCCCCTCCCGGTGGCGGCCGCCCTGACCCTGCTGGCCCTCACCCCGCTCACGGCCTCCCTGGCGACGGCCCTCGCCCTGCGCCCCCGCCCCCCGCACTCCGGACTGGCCCCCCAGACCGGCGTGCCCTGGGGGGTTGCGCTCACCGCGTGCGGGCTCGCCGCCCTGGCGTACGCCCGGCCGGCCGGCGCCGCGGTCCCGGCCGGCTGCGTGCTGATCGGCGTCGGCCTCGCCCTCGCCGGGCCGGGACTGGCCTACGCCTGCGGGACCCTGGTGCAGGCCGTCCGCCCGGGCGTGCTGCGGCTGCTGGCCGGGCGCGGCCTCCAGGAGGAGGCGTCCCGGCTGGGGAGGCCCCTGGGGATGCTGTCCGCCGTCGGCGCGGGCGCCCTCACCGCCCTCGCCCTGCGCGGCCAGGGCGGCGAGTCCCTCGTGCCGCTCGGGCCGCTGACCGGACCGGCCGCGGCCCTGGTGGCCCTGTGCGCGGCCGCGACCCTGCTCACCTCGGCGGTCGAGTCCCGGCAGGCCCGCTCCGCCTCCCGGGAGGCCCTGCTCGGCCTGGGCACACCGGGCACGGTGCTGCGTACCGCCGCGACCCTGCGCGCGGTGGCGCTGCTCGCCGCGGCCGGGGGGCTCAGCTGGGGTGTGGCACAGCTGACGTCGATGGCGCTGACCCGCTGAGGGGGGCCAGCCCTTAGGGTGGGCCGAATGGTCAACGCAGACATCGAGATCGAGACGCTCGCCGAATTCGACCGGGTCGTCGCCCGGGGCTCGCTGAGCGGCTACCGCGTCCAGTCGGTCAACCTCCTCGAGCGGACCTTCGCGCTGCTGTCCGCCGACACCTCCTCGGCCGTCTTCCTCGGCTGCGCGATGGAGCCCGACGCCTCGGTGAAGGTCCGCGCGGACGGCGCGCTCGTCTTCCCGCCGGTACCGGACCTGCCCTTCAACCCGTACCGGGGTCTGCTGTACACGCCCGGGGAGCTGTTCGCCGGCCTGGCCGAAGGCTACGAGTCCACCCCGGACGCGCAGGCGTACGCCTGGTTCCAGGAGACCAAGTCCGACGGCGACATCTTCTCCTCGATGCTCCGCTCCGTCCACGACGACGCCATCTCCGACGCCCTCGACGAACACCTCGCCGGCGCCCGCGTCGTCGGCGTGATGGGCGGCCACGCCATGGCCCGGGGCGGTACGGAATACCGCGGCGCGGCGGAACTGGGCCGGGCCCTGACCCGGTCCGGGCTGACGGTCGCCACCGGCGGCGGCCCCGGCGCGATGGAGGCCGCCAACCTCGGCGCCTACCTGGCCCCCGCCCCCGACGAGGCCCTCCCCGAGGCCCTGAGGCTGCTGGCGAAGGTCCCCTCCTTCACCCCGTCGGTCTCCGACTGGGCCCGCGCGGCCTTCGCGATACGGGAGCGCTGGCCCCAGGGGGGCGACTCGGTCGGGATCCCCACCTGGTTCTACGGGCACGAGCCGCCGAACGCCTTCGCGGGCCAGATCGCCAAGTACTTCGCGAACGCCACCCGCGAGGACGGGCTGCTCGCCCGGTCCAACGCGGGCGTGGTCTTCCTGCCGGGCGCGGCGGGCACCGTGCAGGAAGTGTTCGACAACGCGACGCCGAACTACTACGAGTCGCGGTCGCGGCCGACCCCGATGATCCTGGTCGGCCGCGCCCACTGGACCGGGCACCTGCCGGTCTGGCCGCTGCTCCAGGCGCTGGCCCGGGGCCGGGCGATGGAGTCCCGGATCGCGCTGGTCGACTCGGTGGACGAGGTCCCGGACGTGCTCGCGGCCATGGCCTGAGCGGGAGCCGGGCAAAGAACCGGTCAACGAAGTGTCTTGCGGAGGCAACTTCCCGCGCCATTCCGACGTCTGGCAGAGGTACCGCCTTACCTGCCAGACGTGAACGGAGCCTCTTGTGCTCATAGGCCTGCTGACCGCTGTCGCGGCGTCCATCTGCTACGGCACGGGCTCTGTCCTGCAAGCCGTGGGCTCGCGCCGCGCCGCCCGGATGTCCCCGGCCGCCGCCGGGGTGACCGCCCACGGCGGACCGAACCTGACCTCCACCGCCAAGGCCGCGATGACCTGGGAGTTCATCGTCGGCACCATCCTCGACTTCGTGGGCTTCGGACTGGGCGCGCTGGCGGCCCGCCTGCTGCCCCTGTTCCTCTCCCAGACGGTGATCAGCGCCAACCTGGTGATCACCGCCATCCTCAGCGTGAAGATGCTGGGCATCCGGCTGACCCGCAAGGAGTGGACCTCGATCGGGGTCGTCTGCGCGGCGCTGGTGCTGCTCGCGACGGCCGCCGGCCACGAGGGCGACCACCACGCCCCGATGGCCACGCACTGGTGGCTGCTGGCCGTGACCCTGGTGATCATCGTCGGCGGCACGGTGGCCGTACGCCTCCTCGGCGGCCGGGCCGCGATCCTGGCGGGCCTGCTCTCGGGTCTGGCCTTCGGCGCGCTGGGCGTGGGCGTGCGGATCCTCGACGGCGTGGACCCCTTCGACCTGGGCACCTTCCTCGCCGACCCCGCGCTCTACGCCATCCTGGTAGCGGGATTCGGCGGCATGTACCTGCACACGGTGGCCCTCCAGATCGGCTCGGTGAACGGCGCCACCGCCGCCCTGGTCGTCGGCGAGACGGTGCTCCCGGGCGCGATCGGCGTGCTGTGGCTCGGCGACGCCTCCCGCCCGGGCCTGGCCTGGCTGGCGGTGACCGGCTTCGTGCTGGCGGTCGCCGGGGCCGTCGCGGTGGCCTGGTACGGCAACCACGACGGGGCCGAGGAGCCCGCAGAGGAGCCGGTGCCGGCGCCGGTGGCCTGACCCGTCCCGCGCGCGGGTTCACTCCCGCGGGTCCCCCGGGTGGCGGGGGACCCGCGGGTGCCGCCTGCTGAAGGCATGGAGTCCACCACCACGCGGATGCGGACGCCGCGGGCCGCCGGGACAGCCGGGCTCGTCTTCGCCGGGCTGCTCGCGGCAGCGATCGTGCTGATGCGGATCGCCGTCCCCTCCGGGAGCCCGGCCGACGCCCCCGTCGCCGAGGACGACCGCTGGGCGGTCCGGGTGGCGCTGGAGATCGTCCCGTTCGCCGGGATCTTCTTCCTGTGGTTCATGGGGGCGCTGCGTGCGCAGGCCGGCGAGGCGGAGGACCGGTTCGTCGCGACCGTGTTCCTCGGCAGCGGCTTCCTCTTCGTCTCCGCCCTGTTCGTCGCCGCCGCCGCGGCGGGCACCGTGCTCCAGGAGTCCGTCCCGCCGTCCGGATTCGGCCGCCCCTTCGCGTACACCGTGCTGTCGACGTACGCGATGCGCATGGCGGCCGTCTTCGTCTTCGCCACCTCGGCCATCGGGCGCCGTCTCGGCATCTTCCCGCGCCCGCTGGTCCTGCTGGGCTGGGTCACCGGGCTGGTGCTGCTCCTCGTCGGATCCGGTGTGCCCTGGTCCGAGCTGGTCTTCCCGTTCTGGGTGCTGGTCGTCAGCCTCCACATCCTGCGCACCAGCCTGCGCCGGCCCGCCTGAGTCCGACGGACGTCCCCCCGGCAGGCGACGGGCGGGGCACGCGCGCATGCTGGAGGAACCGGGGGGTGTCGGGGGTCGCGGGGGTCGCGGGGGTCGCCAGGTCACGGAAGGGCTGATGCCTCATGAGGCTTGTCGTGGACCTCAACCGGTGCCAGGGGTACGCCCAGTGCGCGTTCCTCGCCCCGGACGTCTTCACCATGCACGGCGAAGAGTCCCTGCTCTACGACCCGCAGCCCGACGAGGAGCACCGCGAGAACGTCGTACGCGCCGTCCACGCCTGCCCCGTCAGGGCCATCCTGCTGGACGCGGTGAACGGGTCCCTGTCGACCGCGGAGGCGCGTGGTGAGCGGTGACCTTGCCCTGGAACGGCTCAAGCGCGAAGGCCGCATCGTCGTCGTAGGGGCTTCCCTGGCCGGCCTGCGGGCCGCCGAGACCCTGCGCGAGAAGGGGTTCGCCGGATCCCTGACGATGATCGGCGACGAACCCCACGAACCGTACGACCGGCCCCCGCTGTCCAAGCAGGTCCTGCTGGGCAAGGCGGCCGCGGACCGCACGGCCCTCCCCCGCCGCCGGGACATCGACGCCAAGTGGCGCCTGGGCGTCCCCGCCGCCGGACTGGACATGGCGGCCAGACGGGTCCGGCTCGCCGACGGGGACGAGGTGGAGTACGACCGGCTGCTCATCGCCACCGGCGTCCGTGCCCGACCGTGGCCGAACGAGGAGGAGGGCGCCCTCGAAGGCGTCTTCACCCTGCGCACCCGGGACGACGGGGCCGCGCTGGAGCGCCGGCTCGCGGCCGGTCCGCGCCGGGTGCTGGTCATCGGCGCCGGGTTCACCGGCTCCGAGATAGCCTCCGCCTGCCGGGAGCGGGACCTTCCCGTCACCGTCGCCGAACGGGGCGACGCCCCCCTGGTCGGGGCCCTGGGCGGGGTGATCGGTGAGGTCGCGGCCGAGATGCACCGCGACAACGGGGTGGATCTGCGGACCGGGATCATGGTCACCTCGCTGGAGGGCGATTCCTCCGGCCAGGTACGCGCCGCGCACCTGTCGGACGGCACCGTCCTGGAGGCCGACGCCGTGATCGTCTCGCTCGGCGCCCAGCGCAACACCGAGTGGCTGGCCGGGTCCGGGCTCGGCGCGGGCCCCCGGGGCATCGCCTGCGACGCGGGCTGCCGGGCCTTCGACATCCGGGGCATCGTCACCGACGACATCTACGTGGCGGGCGACGTGGCCCGTTCCCCGCACGCCCTGTTCGGTTACCAGTTCCTGTCGCTCGAGCACTGGGGCAACGCCGTCGAGCAGGCCCAGACCGCGGCCCACAACATGCTGAGCGAAAGCTCTGACCGCCGTCCCCACATGTGGGTACCGGCCTTCTGGTCCTCCCAGTTCGGCGTGAACATCAAGTCGGTCGGCGTGCCGTCCATGGGGACCGAGATCCTGATCACCCAGGGCTCGCGCGCCGAGCACCGGTTCGTCGGCGTCTACGGCTACCAGGGGCGCGTCATCGGCGCCGTCACCTTCGACTCGTGCCGGTGGCTGCAGTTCTACCAGGAGCTGATCGAGACGACGGCGCCCTTCCCGCCGCCGTTCGCGACGGTGGACCGCAGGCCCGAGGGCAACAAGCCGGTGCCGTCCGACTTCCCCGACCCCTCGGTCCCGACGCACGGCCCGACCATCACCCTCAGCGGCTACTCACCGGCCGACCGGCGGATGACGTTCACCCCGGCGCACCACTGAGCACGAGGACCACTCATGACCCAAGACATCCTGCGGAAGATCATCGACTACTCCAGCCGGGCCGATCCGTACCCGCTGTACGAGGAGCTCCGCAAGACGCCCGTCTTCCACGACGGGAGCGGGCCGTACGTCGTCAGCACCTACTACGAGATACGGAGCCTGCTGCACGATCCCCGCATCAGCTCCGACGCCCGCAATCTGAAGTCGACCGCCGGTGACGACCCGCTGGCCGAGCCCGAGCAGGAGGGGGAAGCTGTCCTGCCGCCCGCCTTCCTGCGGCTCGACCCGCCCGAGCACGACCGGCTGCGCCGGATGACGAACCGGCCCTTCGGTCCTCCGCACTCCCCGCACCGCGTCCACGAGATGCGCGGCGAGCTCGGCGACATCGTCTCCGGGCTGATCGACGGCATCGCGGAGACGGGCCACCTGGACCGGATCGATCTGGTCGAGCAGTTCTCGTACCCCTTCCCGGTGAGCGTCATCTGCCGGCTGCTGGGCGTGCCGAGCGAGGACGAGTCCCGGTTCCACGTCTGGGCGGACACCCTCGCGGCCAGCCTGGACCCGGATCCGGACGCCGATCCCACCGAACGCCTCAAGAAGACGAACGACGCCCGGATGGAGCTCGGCATGTACCTGGCCGGGCTGATCGAGGAGCGCCGCAGGAACCCGACCGGCGACATGCTCTCGGAGCTGGCCACGGCGCAGGGCCCGGACGGCGCCATGACCACCATGGAGGTGCTCAGCACGTCGGCGCTGCTGCTGATCGCCGGGCACGAGACCACGGTCAACCTGATCACGAACGGCATGCTGACCCTGCTGCGCCACCCGGACGTCCTGGAGCGGCTGCGCACGGACCCCCTGCTGGGGGTGCCGATCGTCGAGGAGCTGCTGCGCTACGAGCCTCCGGTGCAGCTGGTCCCGCAGCGCAGCACCCTGGCCGAGATCGAGGTGGCGGGCGTGACCATCCCCCAGGGCTCCTCGCTCTGGCTGATCCTGGCCTCGGGCAACCGCGACCCCAAGCGCTTCGAGGACCCGGACCGCTTCGACCCGGACCGGGACGACATCCAGCACCTCGGCCTCGGCAGCGGCATCCACAGCTGCTTCGGGGCGCCGCTGGCCCGGCTGGAGGCGCAGCTGGCGCTGAGCGAGCTGGCCCGCAGGCTGGAGAATCCGCGGCTGCTGGAGGACCCGCCCCCGTACCGGCAGAACGCGGTGCTGCGCGGCCCGCGCCACCTGCCGATCGCCTGCGACGGCATCCGGCCCTGAGCCCCCAGCCCCAGCCCTGAGCCTTGGCCCCTGCGGCCGGGGCCCCTCAGGGCGACGGGAGGACGACCACCTCGGCGGGGCTGAAGGTCACCGCGACCCGGTCCCCCACGGCCGGCGCGCCGGCCAGCTCGCACTCGGCCTCCAGCACCGGTCCCGTCTCCGGCTTGAGCAGCAGGGCCACGTGCGTGCCCCGGAAGGTACGGGACTCCACCGTGCAGGCCAGGCCGGCCGCGCACAGCTCCACCCCCGCCGGGCGGATCAGCAGCCGCTGCTCCCCCTCGGGTGAGCCGGCCGGGACCGGGACCTTCCCCCAGACGGTGGCGGCGGCGCCCCCCGCCACCGTCCCCGGGACCACGTTCTCGAAGCCGAGGAACCGCGCCACGAACTCGGACGCGGGCCGCTGCCACACCTCCAGCGGGGTCCCGGCCTGCGCGATCCGCCCGTCCCGCATCACCACCACCCGGTCGGCCAGCGCGAAGGCCTCGCCCTGGTCGTGGGTGACGGCCAGCACCGTGGTGCCCAGCCGGGAGAACAGCCGCTGGAGTTCGACCACCAGCCGCTCCCGCAGCCCCCGGTCCAGCTGGCCGAGCGGCTCGTCCAGCATCAGCAGCCGGGGCGAGGGGGCCAGTGCCCGGGCGAGGGCCACCCGCTGCTGCTCGCCGCCCGACAGCGAGGCCACGGCCCGGCCCTGGGCCCCCGGGAGCCCGACCAGCTCCAGCAGCTCCGCGACCTGGGCCTCGTACGATCCCCTGGCGCGCGGCCCCTTCCCACGGGCCCGCATCCGCAGGCCGAAGGCCACGTTCCCGCCGACGTCCCGGTGCGGGAACAGCTGGTGGTCCTGGAACATCAGGCCCACCCCCCGCCGGTGCACCGGCACCCCGGCCTGGTCGGCCCCGCCCAGCAGCACCCGGCCGGCGGACACCGGCTGGAGCCCGGCCACCACCCGCAGCAGGGTGGACTTGCCGCTGCCGCTCGGCCCGAGGACGCACACGGTCTCGTGCTCGGCGACCTCCAGGTCCACCGCGTCCACCACCGCGCGGTCACCGAAGCGGACCGACACCCCTTCGAGCCGGAGCAGGGTCATCAGAACTCTCCCGAGGTCTTGTCGGGTCGCAGCCGCTCCAGCACCAGCAGGGACACCGCGCACACCAGCATCAGAATCGTGCTCAGGGCCATGGCCTGCCCGTAGTTCAGCTCCCCGGCCCGCCCCAGCAGCCGCGCCACGGCCACCGGCAGCGTCGGGTGGTCCGGCCGGGCGATGAAGACCGTCGCGCCGAACTCGCCCAGCGAGACCGCGAAGGCGAAGCCCGCCGCGATCAGCAGGGCCCGCCGCACCAGCGGCAGGTCCACCTCCCGCCAGGCCCGCAGCGGCGAGGCCCCGAGCACGGCCGCCGCCTCCCGCAGCCGGCCGTCGACGGCCCGCAGCACCGGCAGCATGGTGCGTACGACGAAGGGCACCCCGACCAGCGCCTGCGCCAGCGGCACCAGGATCCACGAGGTCCGCAGGTCCAGCGGCGGCTCGTCCAGGGTGATCAGGAACCCGAAGCCCACCGTCACGGCGGACACCCCGAGCGGCAGCATCAGCAGCGCGTCGAAGCCCCGTACGAAGCGGCCCGCCCGCCGGGTCAGGGCGGCCGCCGCGAGTCCGCCGATCAGCAGGGCGATGGCGGTGGCGGCGAGCGCGTACTGGAGGGAGTTCCAGACGGCCTCCAGCGGCGGCACCAGAAACGTTCCGCCCCCGGCGCCCGCGTCCTGGAGCGCCCGGTAGAAGCCGAAGCCGTACCCGCCGGGCGCGTCGAAGGACCGCTCCACCAGTACGGCCAGCGGCGCCACGATCAGCAGCGCCACCGTCAGCAGCACCCCGCCCAGCAGCCCGCGCTGCGCCCAGCCGTGCGGCGGACGCGCGGTGCGCGCCGGGTCCACGAGCCGCAGCGCGGTCTCCCGGCGGCGCACGGTCCGCGCGTGCACGGCGAGGATCGCGGCGATGGCCACGAACTGGACCATCGTCAGCACGGCGGCCGTCGGCAGGTCCAGCAGCTGCGCCGTCTGCCGGTAGACCTCCACCTCCAGGGTGGAGTACGAGGGCCCGCCCAGGATCTGTACGACGCCGAAGGAGCTGAAGGTGAACAGGAACACCATCAGCGAGGCGGCGGCCACCGCCGGCGCGAGCGCGGGCAGCGTCACCCGCCGCCACGCCGCGAAGCGCCCTGCGCCCAGCACCCGGGCGGCCTCCTCCTGGCGCGGGTCCAGCTGGGCCCACAGCCCGCCGACCGTCCGCACGACGACGGCGTAGTTGAAGAAGACGTGGGCGAGCAGGATCGCCCAGACGGTGGTGTCCAGCCGGACGCCCCACAGCTCGTCGAGCAGCCCGCCCCGCCCGACCAGCGCCAGGAAGGCGGTGCCGACGACCACCGTCGGCAGCACGAAGGGGACGGTCACCAGCGCCCGCAGCAGCTGCTTGCCGGGGAACTCGAAGCGCGCGAACACGTACGCGCCGGGGAGCGCGATCAGGAGCGTGAGCGCGGTCGAGGCGAGCGCCTGCCAGGTGGTGAACCACAGCACGTCGGCGATGTCGGGCCGGGCCAGGACCTCGCCGATCCGGCCGAACTGCCAGCCCTCGTCGGTCCTGAGCCCGCGGCCGACGATCGCGGCGACGGGGTAGGCGAAGAACAGCCCGAAGAAGGCGAGCGGCACGGCCATCAGCGCGAGTCTGACGGCCGTGGCGCGCCCGCCCTCCCGGGGGAGGCGCTCTACTTCACGACGAGCGAGGACCATGCCTTGACCCACTGCTCACGGTTGTTGGCGATGGTGTCGGGGGCGACCGTCTCCGGCTTCTCGACGACCACGCCGTGCTTCGTGAAGATCTCCGGCAGCTTCGCATCCTTGACGACCGGGTTCACGAACATCTGGAGCGGCATGTCCTCCTGGAACTTCTTGCTCACCAGGAAGTCGAGGAGCGCCTTGCCGCCCTCCTCGTTCTTCGCGCCCTTCAGCAGGCCCGCGAACTCAATCTGGCGGAAGCAGGTGCCGGTGGCGACGCCCGTGGGGGCCTCGGCCGGCTGCGGCTCGCCGTACAGGACCTCGACCGGGGGGCTGGAGGCGTAGGAGACGACCAACGGGCGGTCGCCCTTGGCCTTCTTGCCGCCGGCGGAGCCGGAGAAGCGCTCGTTGTAGGCCTGCTCCCAGCCGTCGACGACCTCGACGCCGTTGGCCTTGAGCTGGGTCCAGTAGTCCTTCCAGCCGTCCTCGCCGTACTTGCCGACGGAGGCGAGGAGGAAGCCGAGGCCGGGCGAGGAGGTCGCGGCGTTCTCGGTGACCAGGAGGTTCTTGTACTCCGGCTTGAGCAGGTCGTCCAGCGTCTGCGGCGGGGCGATCTTCTTGTCGGCGAAGTACTGCTTGTCGTAGTTGACGCAGATGTCGCCGGTGTCGACGGGGGTGACCCGGTGCCCCTTGTCGAGCACGTACTCCGGCTTGACCTCGCCCAGGCCCTTGGCCTCGTACGCGGTGAAGATCCCGTTGTCGAGGGCGCGCGACAGCAGGGTGTTGTCCACCCCGAAGAAGACGTCTCCGCGCGGGGAGCCCTTGGTCAGGATCTCCTGGTTGAGCGCCGCGCCGGCGTCCCCGGACTTCAGGACCTTGACGGTGTAGCCGCTCTGCTGCTCGAACTCCTTGAGGACCGTGTCGGTCACGTTGAAGGAGTCGTGCGAGACCAGGGTGATCGTCTTCGGGGCGTCGCCCGCGCCCGCGGGCTTGTCCTTGGCGTCGCCGCAGGCGCTGAGCGTGGTGACGCCCAGCGCGGCCGCGAGCGCGGCGCCCGCGATCTTCTTGGTGGTGCTCACTGGTGTATTCCTCCTGGGATGACCAGGAGAAGACGCGGCCCTGACCGGCGCTCTTACGGGAGCGGACGCCGGGCAGGGCGCAACAGCTTGAGTGGTGACCGAACTTCCTACCCCGAATGACCGGGGCGAGGTTCAGAGGGTCTGCGGATGACGGATACCGCACTCTCAGCGCTGTGGCGCTCCCCTGTCGGAATGATGAAGTTGTCCGGCCACAGGGTACCCCGTGGCCGGTTACGCCTCTCCGTGGCCGGAATCTAGCGCTCCGAGGCGGCGAGCTGGCCGCACGCGCCGTCGATCTCCTGGCCGCGGGTGTCCCGTACGGTCACGGGCACGCCGTGCCGGGCGATCGCCTCGACGAAGGCCTTCTCGTCCTCGGGGCGCGAGGCGGTCCACTTCGAGCCCGGCGTCGGGTTCAGCGGGATCAGGTTGACGTGTACGCGCTTGCCCTTGAGCAGGCGGCCGAGCAGGTCGCCGCGCCAGGCCTGGTCGTTGATGTCGCGGATCAGGGCGTACTCGATGGAGATCCGGCGGCCGGACTTCTCGGCGTACTCCCAGGCCGCGTCGAGGACCTCGCGGACCTTCCAGCGGGTGTTCACGGGGACGAGGGTGTCGCGCAGCTCGTCGTCGGGGGCGTGCAGGGAGACCGCGAGGCGGCACTTGAAGCCCTCGTCGGCGAAGCGCAGCATGGCCGGGACCAGGCCGACGGTGGAGACGGTGATACCGCGCTGCGACAGGCCGAGGCCGTCGGGCTCCGGGTCGGTGAGGCGGCGGATGGCGCCGACGACGCGCTTGTAGTTGGCGAGCGGCTCGCCCATGCCCATGAAGACGATGTTGGACAGCCGGGCCGGGCCGCCGGGAACCTCGCCGTCGCGCAGCGCGCGCATGCCGTCGACGATCTGGTGCACGATCTCGGCGGTGGAGAGGTTGCGGTCGAGGCCGGCCTGGCCGGTGGCGCAGAACGGGCAGTTCATCCCGCAGCCCGCCTGCGAGGAGATGCACATCGTCACCCGGTCGGGGTAGCGCATCAGCACGGACTCGACGAGCGTGCCGTCGTGCAGCTTCCACAGGGTCTTGCGGGTGGTGTCGTCGTCGCAGCTGATGTGCCGCACGACGTTCATCAGCTCCGGCAGCAGCTCCTGCTGGAGCTTCTCGCGCGAGCCCGCGGGGATGTCGGTCCACTCGGCCGGGTCGTGCGCGTAGCGGGCGAAGTAGTGCTGGGAGAGCTGCTTGGCCCGGAACGGCTTCTCGCCGATCGCGGCCACCGCCTCCCGGCGCTCGGCCGGGGTCAGGTCGGCGAGGTGCCGGGGCGGCTTCTTGGCTCCGCGAGGGGCGACGAAGGTGAGCTCTCCCGGAACGGGGCGGGCCATGGCAGGTACTCCTTGTAAGACGAAAGGCGCGCCGCAGAAGCAGCGCGCCTTCCAAGAGTAACCGCCCGGCGTGTTGTGACCCCTTTTCGCCGGTCAGCCGGTACCGACGGTCAGCCCGTACCGACGGGTCAGCCGGTACCGACGAACGCCGCCAGCAGCAGCCACACCACCGGAGCGGTCGGCAGCAGCGAGTCGAGCCGGTCCATGATGCCCCCGTGCCCCGGGAGCAGCGTGCCCATGTCCTTGATGCCCAGGTCACGCTTGATCATCGACTCGCCGAGGTCGCCCAGGGTGGCGCTGACCGCGACCGCGAGGCCCAGGATCAGGCCCTGCCACCAGGAGCCCCCGTCGATCAGGAACTCCATGCACAGGGCGCCGGCCGCCATCGCGAAGGCCACCGCGCCGAAGAGCCCCTCGCGGGTCTTTCCGGGGCTGATGCGCGGCGCGAGCTTGGTCTTGCCGAAGCGCCAGCCCACGGCGTAGGCCCCGGTGTCGCTGACCACGGTCAGCACCAGGAAGGTCACCACCCGCTGCGGACCGTCGTCGGGGGTGAGCAGCATCGCGACGAAGGTGGCCAGGAAGGGCACGTAGAACGCCGCGAAGACGCCCGCGGTGACGTCCTTGAGGTAGTCCTCGGGGGGCTCGGTCATCCGCCACACGAGGACGGCCAGCGCGGTGAGCGCCATGGCCACCCAGGCGCCCTCGGCCCCGCGGACGTATCCGGCGATGACCATCGCCGCGCCGCCGACCGCGAGCGGGACCAGCGGGGCCTTGATGCCCTTCTTCTCCTGGAGCCGGGAGGTGAGCTCCCACAGGCCGACGACGACCGCGACGACGATCACGCCGACGAAGACGGCCTTGACGATGAACAGCGACGCGAAGATCACCGCGCCGAGGCCGACGCCGACCCCTATGGCGGCACGCAGATCCCGCCCCGCGCGCTTCTTCTGCGGCGGGGGCGAGGCGTCCTGCGGGGCCTGCGAAGGCGGAGGCGGGGGGCTGGGCATGGGCTCCTGCAACGGCGTCTCGGCGCGGAACGGGGGGCCGCCGGCGAGGACGGCCCCCCGATCGCGTGCTTCCCGGTCGTCGAAGGCACGGCCGGCGGCATCGGGCACGATGGGCATGGGCGCAGTGTGCGGGCCCACCAGCGCATCGTATGCGGGACCCGCCGGAACCGGCTCCGCGGCCCAGGGAGAGTCGTTCATCAGACCTCGAGGAGCTCGGCTTCCTTGTGCTTGAGCAGCTCGTCCACCTGCGCGACGTACTTCGCGGTGGTGTCGTCGAGCTCCTTCTCGGCGCGGCGCACCTCGTCCTCGCCGGCCTCCTTGTCCTTGACGAGCTTGTCAAGGGCGTCCTTGGCCTTGCGGCGCACGGCGCGGATGGAGACCTTGGAGTCCTCGGCCTTGTTCTTGGCGACCTTGATGTACTCCTTGCGGCGGTCCTGCGTCAGCTCGGGGAAGGTCACCCGGATGATGCGGCCGTCGTTGCTCGGGTTGACACCGAGGTCGGAGTCGCGGATCGCCTGCTCGATGTTGCGCAGCGCGGACGCGTCGAAGGGCGTCACGATCGCCATGCGCGGCTCGGGCACCGCGAAGGAGGCGAGCTGGTTGATGGGCGTGATGGCACCGTAGTAGTCCGCCACGATCTTGTTGAACATCGCCGGGTGCGCACGGCCCGTGCGAATCGCGGCGAAGTCTTCCTTGGCGACGACGACGGCCTTCTCCATCTTCTCCTCGGCCTCGAGGAGGATTTCTTCGATCACCACGTGCTCCTGCATGTCAGATATGGATGGTTCAGGCGGGGCGGGGCGGTCCGGGCCGCCCGGACCGGGCCCCTGCGGGCCCGGCTCGGTGGGCTCAGGCCCGGGTGCCCTGGTCGCTCACGAGCGTGCCGATCTTCTCACCCTTGACGGCGCGGGCGATATTGCCCTCGGCGAGCAGTTCGAAGACCAGGATCGGCAGCTTGTTGTCGCGGCACAGCGTGATGGCCGTGGCGTCGGCGACCTTGAGGTCCCGGGACAGCACCTCGCTGTACTCCAGCGCGTCGAACTTCACCGCGTCCGGGTTCTTCTTCGGGTCGGAGTCGTAGACCCCGTCGACGCCGTTCTTGCCCATGAGGAGGGCCTCGGCGTCGATCTCCAGGGCGCGCTGGGCGGCCGTGGTGTCGGTGGAGAAGTACGGCATGCCCATGCCGGCGCCGAAGATGACGACGCGGCCCTTCTCCAGGTGGCGCACGGCGCGGAGCGGGATGTACGGCTCCGCGACCTGGCCCATGGTGATGGCGGTCTGCACGCGGGAGTCGATGCCTTCCTTCTCCAGGAAGTCCTGGAGGGCGAGGCAGTTCATGACCGTGCCGAGCATGCCCATGTAGTCGGACCGGGCCCGGTCCATGCCGCGCTGCTGAAGCTCGGCGCCGCGGAAGAAGTTGCCGCCGCCGATGACGATCGCGATCTCGGCGCCGTCTCGGACCACGGCCGCGATCTCGCGGGCGATGGCGTGCACGACGTCAGGGTCGACGCCCAGCCCGCCGCCGCCGGAGAAGGCTTCGCCGGAGAGCTTCAGCATGAAGCGGCGACCCTTCTTCTCGTGGTCGCTCTTGTCGTCGGATGCGGTGTGGGGGTCCACGCCCTGATTCATGGAGATCTCCTCGTGCACATACGAAGAAGGCCATTGCCGGTGGGTCCTCGCGGTTCCCTCTGCGGCAATGGCCTCCTCGTCAGATCTGCGGTCGCCCTGCGCAAGCGCGGACGACTGCTTCAGACCCTATCGGGGTCCGGTGTCCGTCGTGTACGGACGGACTCAGATGCCGACCTTGATGCGGGTGAAGCGCTTCAGGGTGACACCGGCCTCGTCCAGAACCTTCTGGACGGACTTCTTGTTGTCCAGCGCGTAGGGCTGGCCAAGGAGCGTGACGTCCTTGAAGAAGCCGTTGACGCGACCCTCGACGATCTTGGCGATCGCGGCCTCGGGCTTGCCCTCGGCGCGGGTGACCTCTTCGGCGACGCGGCGCTCGGACTCGACGACCTCGGCCGGA
Organism: Streptomyces sp. NBC_00091; assembly: GCF_026343185.1. Classification (GTDB taxonomy): domain Bacteria; phylum Actinomycetota; class Actinomycetes; order Streptomycetales; family Streptomycetaceae; genus Streptomyces. Next base: position 872,231 of record NZ_JAPEMA010000001.1, read on the forward strand.
ACGTCCTCGGCGGTCAGGTACTTCGGCGCGAACGCGGCGATGTGCTGGGCGATGCCCTTGGCCAGGTCGGCGTCGGCCTTGTCCAGCTCGACCAGGACACCGATCTGCGGGGGCAGGTCGGGCATGGTGCGGTGCATGTAGGAGGCGACGAAGGCGCCGTCGTACTGCGCGAAGCGGTCCAGGACGATCTTCTCGCCGAGGTTGGCGTTGGCCTCGTCCACGAACGCCTGGACGGTCTTGCCGGCCTCGATCTCGGACGCCAGCAGCGCCTCGATGTCCGCCGGGGAGGTGGCGGCCACGTGCGCGGCGAGCTGGTCGGCGACGACCAGGAACTTCTCGCTCTTGGCGACGAAGTCGGTCTCGCACTTGAGCTCGAGCAGCACACCGGAGGTGGCGTCGGCGGCGATCAGGGAGGTGACGGCACCGTTCTCGGCGGAACGGCCCTCGCGCTTGGCGACGCCCTTCAGGCCCTTGACGCGCAGGATCTCGTTGGCCTTGGTGACGTCACCGTCGGCCTCGACGAGCGCGTTCTTGCAGTCCAGCATGCCGGCGCCGGTGAGCTCGCGGAGCTTCTTGACGTCAGCGGCGGTGTAGTTCGCCATGAGTCTGTGATTCTCTCTCGAAGTCGTAGATCTACGGGTGAACGGCGGAGGAGCGACGCGCTCGTGGCGCGGCTCCCCCGCCGTCATCGTCCGTGCTGTGAGTGCCCGGCGCGTGAACGCCGGGCGCTCTCAGTGGGTCAGGCCTGCTCGGCGTCGGCGGCCGGAGCCTCGACGACAGCCTCGGCCTCGGCGGCCGGGGCCTCGACGACAGCCTCAGCCTCGGCGGCCGGAGCCTCAGCCGCGGGGGCCTCGGCGTCGTCGGCCTTCTTCTCGCCCTCGAGCAGGTCGCGCTCCCACTCGGCGAGCGGCTCGGCGGCGGCCTTCTCGCCCGGCTTCGAGTCACCGGTCGCGGCACCGGAGCGGGCGATGAGGCCCTCGGCGACGGCGTCGGCGATCACGCGGGTGAGCAGGGTGACGGAGCGGATCGCGTCGTCGTTGCCCGGGATCTTGTAGTCGACCTCGTCGGGGTCGCAGTTGGTGTCGAGGATCGCGACGACCGGGATGTGGAGCTTGCGCGCCTCACCGACGGCGATGTGCTCCTTCTTGGTGTCGACGATCCAGACGGCGCTGGGAACCTTCGACATCTCGCGGATACCACCGAGGGTCTTCTCCAGCTTGATCTTCTCGCGGGAGAGGACCAGGAGCTCCTTCTTGGTGAGACCCGAGGCGGCGACGTCCTCGAAGTCGATCGCCTCAAGCTCCTTCAGACGCTGGAGGCGCTTGTAGACGGTGGAGAAGTTGGTGAGCATGCCACCGAGCCAACGCTGGTTGACGTACGGCATGCCGACGCGCGTCGCCTGCTCGGCGATCGCTTCCTGCGCCTGCTTCTTGGTACCGACGAACATGATGGAGCCACCGTGCGCGACGGTCTCCTTCACGAACTCGAAGGCGCGGTCGATGTACGACAGCGACTGGAGCAGGTCGATGATGTAGATGCCGTTGCGCTCGGTGAAGATGAAGCGCTTCATCTTCGGGTTCCAGCGACGGGTCTGGTGACCGAAGTGGACGCCGCTTTCCAGCAGCTCCCGCATCGTTACGACGGCCATGGCCATCTCCTTGGTTTCTCGGTTTGGTTCCTGACGCCCCACCGCGCCCTGCCCCGTGAAGGGACCGAGAGACGCTGTCGCCTGACCGGTTTGACCGGCCGGCGCTGGGGCGTGCGAAGTCGACCCGGTGACCCGGATCGCCACGAGAAGTGTACGGGACCCGGCGGTATGCCGGGTGACGCCGTTGTCCACACCCTTTCGGCCGTCCACAGGCGCGAACCTGCCGAGCCGCCCGCGCGGGACCCTCTGGGACATGACGAAACTGCTGCTCATCCTGCTTCTGGCAGTGTCCCAGCCATTGTCCCCGGCCGTCGCCGCGCCGCCGGATCCGGCGGCCTCGACACCCCCGCCCCGGCCGGCCGCGGCGCCGGCCGCGCCGGCGCGCGGGGTGCGGCCCCTGCCCGCGCCGCTGTCCGTGGCGCGCTGGTGGGACCCGCCGCCGACCCCGTACGCGGCCGGGCACCGCGGTGTGGACCTGTCGGCGCCGGCCGGGGCGCGGGTACGGGCCGTGGGGCCCGGGCGGGTGCACTACGCCGGGCAGGTCGCGGGCCGCGGGGTGCTCTCGCTCACCCTCCCGGGCGGCCTGCGCACGACGTACGAGCCGGTACGGCCGCTCGTCGCGGAGGGGGAGGCGGTCACGGCGGGGCAGGTGGTGGCGGTGCTCACGGAGGGCTCCCACTGCCCGGGCCCCTGCCTGCACTGGGGCCTGCTGGCCGGGGAGAACGCCTACCTCGACCCGCTGACCCTGCTCCCGCGGCCCACGCCCCGGCTGCTGCCGGCCGCGCCGCAGGCCCTTCAGGAGACGGCGACGCCCCGCAGGGCCATGGAGACGGCGGTCTCGGTGATCACGGCCGGGTCCTCGGCGGCGCCGAGCTCGATCCGGCGGGCCGCGGCGTCCACGACGCCCTGGAGCAGCATCGCGGCCAGCCGGGGCTCCGGCAGCCCGAGGGCGCCCAGAGCCTCGACGATCATCGCCACGAGACCGCCGTGCGCGGCGCGGATCTTCTCCCGCGCACCCGCGTCCAGCTCGCCGGCGGAGATCGCCACCACCGCGCGGTGACGCCGGTCCCCCACCAGCCCCAGCTGGGTGCGCACGTACGCCTCGATCTTCGCCTCCGGCGTCTGCTCGCGCTCCATCGCCGCCTCGATCTCGGCGGCCCAGACGGGGAAGTCCACCGCGCACAGCTCTTCGACGACGGCCGCGCGCGACCGGAAGTACTCGTACACGGACGACCGGGCGAGCCCGGTCCGCTCCGCGAGGGCGGGGAAGGTCAGGGCTTCCGTCCCGCCTTCGGACAAGAGGGAACGCGCGGCGTCCAACAGGGCGCCGCGCTGCATCGACCGGTGCTCGGCCACGGAGGCCGCTCGAATCCTGGGCACGTCACCACTGTACGGAGGTCCCGCAAGGCCGACGCCGCCGATGCGCCCGGCGCCCGGTCAGCGGCCGACGTCGGCGAGCTTCGCCCGCAGCTGGAGCACGGATTTGGTGTGGATCTGGCTGACCCGGCTCTCGGTGACACCCAGCACGTTGCCGATCTCGGCGAGGGTCAGGCCCTCGTAGTAGTAGAGGGTGACCACCGTCTTCTCCCGCTCGGGGAGGGTGTTGATGGCCCGTGCGAGCAGTCTGCGCAGCTCCCGGTCCTCGGCCACCTCCACCGGGTTGTCCGCGGCGTGGTCCTCCAGGGTGTCCATCAGGGAGAGCCGGTCGCCGCCCTCGCCGCCGACGTGCAGCAGCTCCTCCAGCGCGACCACGTTGGCCAGGGACAACTGGCTGAAGACCGTGTGGAGTTCCTCCACCGCGATCCCCATCTCCCCCGCGACCTCGCCCTCCGTCGGGGTGCGCCGCAGCTGGGCCTCCAGCGTGGCGTAGGCGCGCTCCACGGCCCGCGCCTTCTGCCGTACGGAGCGCGGGATCCAGTCCAGCGCGCGCAGCTCGTCGATCATCGCGCCGCGGATCCGGGTGATCGCGTACGTCTCGAACTTGATGGACCGTTCGATGTCGAACTTCTCGATGGCGTCGATCAGTCCGAAGACCCCGGAGGAGACGAAGTCGGCCTGTTCCACATTGGGCGGCAGGCCCACGCTGACCCGGCCGGCCACGTACTTCACCAGCGGCGAGTAGTGCAGGATCAGCTGCTCCCGCAGCCGCTCGTCACCCGAATCCTTGTATGAGCGCCAGAGCACCTCGAGGGACGAGGGCGCGGTGGACCGCACGCTGCCACGAGCAGCGGGGGGCACCGCAGCGCGGTCGGACCCTGGGGTGTGCTGGGGCATGCTTCGCCTTTGCCGGAGCGGGATTCCTTGGGAGCGTAGCGTGACGGAAGTGTCGCGGTGCGCGAAGAGTACGGGATGGCGCAGGGGCGCAGGGGCGCCCGTCCTCGCACGGGCGACCCGGGACCGGCGCCTTGCGCACGGTCCCGGCGGCTGCCACCGGGAAGACCGCGTCTCTCATCGCCTTCACTCTTTCACCGGAACGCCCCAGGTCAACGACCGCCTCGCCGGTCGGCTCCGGATTGCGCCCCGCCGCGGGAGGTCCTCGGGGTCAACTGCCAGCCGTCGCCCTGCCGTTCGACGAACCCCAGAGAGTGAAGTTCGTACAGTCTGCCGATGACTTCATCGGTGCCGACGCCCGCCGCGAGGCCGATCTCGTCCAGACCGGCGGGGCGGCCGGCCGGGAGGGCTTCGAGCACCCGTGCGGCGCCGGGGTCCAGCAGGTCCCGGGCGAGGACCGGGCCGCGCCGGGCGGGAGCCAGCTCGCCCATGTCGCCGACCAGCTCGACCACCTCGGCCGCGTCGGTGACCAGCACCGCCTCGCCGCGCAGCAGTTCGTGCACACCGGCCGAGAGGCCGCTGGTGGCGGGCCCGGGGACGCCCATGGTGAGGCGGCCCAGCTGCTGGGCCCGGCGGGCGGTGACCAGGGAGCCGCTGCGGTGGGCGGCCTCCACGACCACGGTTCCCCGGGTGAGGGCGGCGATGACCCGGTTGCGCAGGACGAACCGGCTCGGGGTGGGGTGGCTGCCGGGCGGCAGCTCCCCCAGCACCAGCCCCTGGCGCGCGATCCGGCCCAGGAGCCCGGCGTGGCCGCGCGGGTAGCCCACGTCCACCCCGCAGGCCAGCACCGCCGCCGTGGCGCCGCCCGAGGCCAGGGCCCCGCGGTGGGCGGCGCCGTCGATCCCGTACGCCGCCCCGGAGACCACCACCCAGCCGCGCTCGGTGAGCCCGGCCGCCAGGGTCTGGGCCATGTGGGCCCCGTACGGGGTGCACGCGCGGGCCCCGACCACGGCGACCGAGCGCAGGGCCCAGGTCCGCAGGTGGGGCCTGCCCCGCAGCCAGAGCCCGACGGGCCGGGCGTCGCCGAGGTCGTCCAGCTGGGTCGGCCACTCCGTCGAGCCCGGGCAGACGAACCGGCCGCCCGACCCGTCGGCGGTCGCCAGGTCCCGCAGCGGGTCGGCGAGGGCGGCCCGTCTGCGGTATCCGGCGAGCCGCTCGGGCCCCACCCCGGTCAGCGGCCCGGGCTCCGGGCCGGGGCCGGTCAGCAGCCGTATCAGGGCGACGGCCCCGAGCTCTCGGAGCCAGCGCCCGCCCTGCTCGTCCCCCGGCTCCAGCACCCTGGTCAGCGCGGCCCGGGCCAGGAACTCCGGATCGGGCCGCCCCCCGGGGGTCACGAGCCCGCCCCCATGGCCAGCGCGGCCCCCCGGGCGATCCCGGTGCGCAGCTCGAGCGCGACGGCCACGTCCAGCACCTCGGGGCGCTCGCGGCCCCGCAGGTCGGCGACGGTCCAGGCGACCCGCAGCACCCGGTCCAGCCCCCGCGCGGTGAGCAGTCCGCGCTCCATGTCCCGCTCGGCCTGGGCCAGCGCGCCGGGGCCGGCCGGCCAGCGGGTGCGCAGCTCGTGCCCGGGCACCTCGGAGTTGAGCCGCCACGGGGTGTCGGCGAGCCGGGCGGCGGCCCGCTCGCGGGCTTCGCGGACCCGGTCGGCGACGGTGGCGGTGGCCTCCCCCCGGCCGCCCCGGCCCAGCAGGTCGCAGCGGGTCACGGGCTCGACCTCGACCCGCAGGTCGACCCGGTCGAGGAGCGGCCCGGACAGCCGGGCCTGGTAGCGCCGGATCACCGAGGCGGGGCACTCGCAGCCGGAGCCGTTCAGGGTGTGGCGGCCGCAGGGGCAGGGGTTCGCCGCGAGGACCATCAGGAACCGCGCGGGCAGCCGTACCACCCCGGCGGCCCTGGCGATGACCACGTGCCCGGCTTCCAGGGGCTGGCGCAGGGCGTCCAGCACCTTGCCGCTGAACTCCGCGGCCTCGTCCAGGAAGAGCACGCCCCGGTGGGCCAGGGAGACCGCTCCGGGCCTGGGAATCCCGGCCCCGCCGCCCACCAGCGACTGCATGGTCGCGGAGTGGTGCGGGGCGCAGTACGGGGGCCGGCCGACCAGCGGTTCGCCGGGCGGCAGGATTCCCGCGACCGAGTGGACGGCCGTCACCTCCAGGGAGTCCTGTCGGGTGAGCGGCGGCAGGATCCCGGGCAGCCGCTCGGCGAGCATCGTCTTGCCCGCGCCCGGGGGCCCGCTGAGGAAGAGGTGGTGGCCCCCGGAGGCCGCCACCTCCAGGGCCCGGCGGGCGCTGTGCTGGCCTGCCACGTCGGCGAGGTCGGGGAAGTCCCCGGCGTCGCCCCGGCCCGAGAGCCCCGTACCGAGTCCGGCGCCCGGCAGGACCAGCCCCGCCAGCATCGGGTCGGGACGCCCCGCCCGCTCGGGCGGGTCCTCCTCGGGCACCACCCCGTCGGTCAGCACCGCGATCAGCTGCCGCAGGCTGCGCACCCCCAGCACCGAGACGTCCGGGACCAGGGTGGCCTCGGCCGCGCACTGCTGGGGCACCACCACCTGCCGGTACCCGGCCTCGGCGGCGGCGAGCACGGCCGGGAGGATCCCCCGGACCGGGCGCACCCGGCCGTCGAGGCCCAGCTCCCCGATGAGCACGAGGTCGGCGATGGCTGCGGGGTCGACCACCTCGGCGGCCCCCAGGACCGCCGCGGCCACGGCCAAGTCGAAGTGGGCGCCGGCTTTCGGTACGGAGGCCGGGCTCAGCCCGACCGTGAGCTTCTTCTGCGGCCACTGGGCGCCGGAGTTCACCACCGCCGCCCGTACCCGGTCCCGGCTCTCGACCAGGGTCTTGTCGGGCAGCCCCACCAGGGTGAAGGCGGCCACCCCCGGTTCCAGGTCGGCCTGGACCTCCACCAGTACGCCCTCGACGCCCACCAGGGCCACCGAGCAGGCCCGCGCGAACCCCATCAGGCCGCCCCCCTGACGTGCTCCACCACGGGCGCTCCGCGCCGGGGCAGGAGGACCGCGACCAGGTCGATCCGCACTCCGCCGGTCGGCGGCCCCCCGTGGTCGGCGAGCCAGCGCCCGGCGAGCCTGCGCAGCCGCTCGGCCTTGCCGGCCCGGACGGCGGCCATCGGGTGCTCGAAGTCACCCCCGCGGCGCGTCTTGACCTCGCACACGACGAGGGCGTCCCCGTCGCGGGCGACGATGTCGATCTCCCCGCTGCGGCACCGCCAGTTCCGGGCGATCACCGTCATCCCGGACTCGGTCAGCCTCCGCGCGGCGAGCTCCTCGCCGTACCGCCCCAATGCCTGCTGTGCCACGCCCTTCGCGTTCATCCGGCACCACCTCCGGCACCGACGGTCCCGCGAACCGGCCCAGCGAGTGGATCTTGGTGGACAACCAGGGCGTTGTGGACAACCCGCTCACCCCCCAGGGTGAACCGCCGGCGGATCAGCCCGGCGGATCAGCCCGCGGATCAGCCCGGCAGGTCGCCGCCCGGCAGCTCGAGGTCGCTCTTGTTGAGCTCCTCGATGTTCACGTCCTTGAAGGTCAGCACCCGGACCTGCTTCACGAAGCGGGCGGGCCGGTACATGTCCCAGACCCAGGCGTCGGCCATCGAGACCTCGAAGAAGACCTCCCCCTGGACCGAGTGCACCTGCATCTCATAGTCGTTGGTGAGGTAGAAACGACGTTCGGTCTCGATCACGTACTTGAACAGCCCGACGACGTCGCGGTACTCGCGATAGAGCTTCAGCTCCATCTCGGTCTCGTACTTCTCGAGGTCCTCGGCGCTCATGGCATGTTCCCCTTCAGCCGTGCGTCCCCCTATTGTGCGCCAGCGCCGTGCGCCCCTAAACGATTTCGGGGGCGAGGACCACCGGAGCGCCCGGAGGACCGTCGTCGAGCAGCGTCCGGAGCAGCTCGGCCAGTCTGGTCGGGTACACCGTCTCACGGGCCGCGAGAAGTTCCTCGGAGGTCCACCATCTGGCCCCCGTGACGCTGCGCCGCTCCAGCTCGGTGAGGCCGCCCATCCCGGTCGCGGTCTGGGCGGTCCGGGCCAGGAAGTACCACTCGTCCTGTTCCCAGCGCCTGCCGTCGAAGGGGAAGGCGCAGTACCGGTGCCACAGCACCGGCCCCAGCTCCACGTCCGTGATCCCGGTCTCCTCCGCCAGCTCCCGCAGGGCGGCCTGTTCCCGGGTCTCGCCGCCCTCCAGCCCGCCGCCGGGGGTGAACCACCAGTCGTCGGCGGGATCGTCCGGCTCGCAGCCGTGCAGCAGCAGGATCCGGTCCTCGGGATCGAGGAGGATCACCCGTGAGACCTTCCGCGGAGGGGTCCCCGCCGGCTCAGCGGCCATCGGAGCCCGCCCGCCCGCGCCCACGTCCCCGGAGCCGTGCGAGCGGCCCGTAGGCACCGCCCAGCACCACCAGGGCGCCTCCTGCCAGTACCGCGGCCACCTGGAGCCGCAGCGGCCCGTGGCCGGAGATCCCGCCGGGCATGGCGGCGAAGACCTGCGGCCGCTCGAGCGTCTTCACGGACGGCCAGGCCAGGGCGTCGACCCGGGCGACGACCGCCGACCGGGGCACCGTCCCCTGACCGCTCTCCTGCAGGTGCGCCCGGGAGTCCAGCGAGCCCCCGCGCCGGTCGCCCATCAGGAAGAGGTTGCCCTCGGGCACCTTCACCTCGAACGAGGTCGTCCCCGCGGCCGCCGCGTCGCCGCCCGACCGGTCGACGTACGGCTCGTCAAGCGGCTTGCCGTTCAGGGTCACCCCGCCGCCCTTGCCGCAGCAGGCGACGGTGTCGCCGCCCACGGCCACGACCCGCTTGAGCATGGGCGAACTGCCCCACACGGTGTCGGTGAAGACGACCACGTCCCCGCGCCGCACCTCGCCGCCGCCGATCCGCTGCGCCAGCACCCGGTCGCCCGGCTGCACCGTCGGCACCATCGAGTCGGTCGGCACCGTGTACGGCTGGTACACCAGCGCTCCCCAGACGAAACCGCCCAGGAAGAGCACAAAGCCGATGGCCACGGCGATCCCCGACAATGTGTTGCCGAGGCCGCCGCGGCCATCCTTGCGCTCGCGTATTGCCTGCGTTCCGCCCATTGCAGCGCCCCCACACCTCGGAGATCGTCGACCTGGGCGGCACCCTACCGGGCGGTACGCCCCTTGGTCAGCCTCCGCCGGCGCCACATGACGAGGGGCACGGCCCCGACGAGTCCCAGCGCGGCCGGGGCGACCCCGGCCGGGCCCAGCCCACTGGCCTGCGGCGAGTGCAACGGCGCCGGGGGCTGCTTGCCGATGCCCGGCTGGTCGAAGGTGTCCGGAACGGGGAGCGTGGACCAGCGGGTGACCGGCCACGCGACCACCACGGCCCGCCCGACGACGTCCTTGACCGGCACGAAGCCCTGGGTGGAGTCCTGCTGGTGGTAACGGGAGTCCTGGGAGTTCTGGCGGTGGTCGCCCATCACCCAGATCTTGCCCTTGGGCACGGTGATCGGACCGAAGGGGAAGTCGTCGCACGCGCTGTTCCCGGGGAAGATGTACGGCTCGTCCAGCGCCTTGCCGTTGACGACGACCGGTCCCCCCTTCTTGCACTCCACGGTGTCCCCGCCGATGGCGATGGTCCGCTTGATCAGGTCCTTCTCGTCGGCGGACGGCATCAGACCGATCTTGCTGAGGATCTGCTGCGCGAAGTTGGGATCCGGGGTGGCCTCCCCGGCCAGCCAGTTCGCGGGGTCGTGGAAGACCACGACCTCGCCGCGCTCGGGCTCCGAGCCGAACCACGGGGTCAGCTTGTCCACGAGTACCCGGTCACCGCGCTGCAAGGTGTTCTGCATCGAGTCGGACGGGATCGAGAACGCCTGCACCAGGAAGGTCTTGATCAGCAGGGCCAGCAGCAGGGCGATACCGATGAGGAGCGGGAGCTCCTTCCAGAAGGAACGGTGCGGCCGCTCCTCGGCCCCGCCCTCCTCGGTCTCGTGCCCGACGGCGTCGTCCGGCCGCTCCTCGCCCTCATCGCGTCCGGATCGTGCGCCTACCGCCACATCCCCCACATCCACTCCTCACTCGGAAAACCGCCGCCCGCACCGGATCCGACACGGGCCCTCCCCTCCCTTAACGAGCGGGAGTTCCCTAAGGCGCGGGAGACCGGGACCACACTATGCGAACAGCGTGCCCCGGCGGCGCCGACCGGGCCCGCGACGGCGCCCGCCGCGTACGGGATCCGGCACCGAGAGGAAGGTCGCGGGCTGATCGAGTCCGCGCCAGTGGTCGAAGGGCCAGGCGATCACCACGGCCCGCCCCACCACGCCCTTCTCGTCGATGGTGCCCTCGAAGGCCTCGTCGAGGTGGTAGCGGGAATCGGCCGAGTTGGCGCGGTGGTCGCCCATCACGAAGATCCGCCCGGCCGGTACGCGCACCTCGAAGCGGATCTCGGAAGGAGCGTTGCCCGGTGACACGTAAGGCTCATCGAGCGGCGCGCCGTTGACGGTCACGCGGCCCCGGGCGTCGCAGCACTGGACGGTGTCCCCGCCGATGCCGACGACCCGCTTGATCAGATCCTGCTCGTCCGCCGAGGGCAGCAGGCCGATGAAGGTCAGGGCCTGCTTGATCTGCTTGAGCCCGGCCGGGTCCTGGGCGGGCCTGGCGGCCTCGCCCCTGAGCCAGCCGCCCGGGTCCTTGAACACCACGACGTCGCCCCGCTCGATCTTCGAGCCGAACCACGGCGTCAGCTTGTCCACCAGTACCCGGTCCCCGATCCGGATCGTCTGCTCCATGGAGCCGGACGGGATGAAGAAGGCCTGTACGAGGAAGGTCTTGAGCACCAGGGCTATGCACAGCGCGACCGCCACCAGCAGCGGCAACTCGCCCACCCGCCGGGTACGCCTGCGCCGCCGGACCTTGCGCGCCAGCCGGCGCCGCTCGGCCCGCCCGCCGCCCTCCGCCGCCGGCTCCGCCACGGGATCCGGCGAAGGCCCCGCTTTCGGCTTGGGGGCCTTGGGGGGCTTCGGAGCTTTGGCAGGCTCGGGAGGCTTCGGCCTCGACCGCGGACGCTCTGGTTCCGGTTCCCGCCCGGGTTCCGGCCGGCCCGCGCCCCTCGGCCGCCCCCGGCTACCCATGCGAGCCGTCCCCGCCCCGCGCCCCGGGCACCGAACCCCAGCGCGACACCGGCCAGCCGATCCAGTCGGCCCGCCCGATAACCTTCTCCACCGGCACCATCCCCCCGCCCGGCTCCCCCAGGTGGTCCCGGGAGTCCCGGGACTGGGACCGGTGATCGCCCATGACCCACAGGGTCCCCAGGGGTACGACGATCCGGAAGGGCACCTTCGAGGGCGTGTCACCGGGGTGCACGTACGGCTCCGCCAGCGGGACCCCGTTGACCTGGATCCGGCCCCCCGCGTCGCAGCACACCACGTCGTCCCCGCCGACGCCCACGACCCGCTTCACGAAGTCGGTGTCGGAGGGCTCCGCGAGCCCGAGCGCCGCGAACGCCCCGTGCAGGGCGTCGCCGACCGGGTTCCCGCCCGCGGGTTCCCGTACGAAGGACCCGGCGCCGTCGAAGACCACCACGTCCCCCCGCTGCGGCACGCCGCCGAAACGGTACGCCAGCTTGTTGACCAGGACCCGGTCCCCCACCTGCAGGGTCGGCTCCATGGACCGGCTCGGGATCTGGAAGGGCTGGACGACGAAGTTGCCGAGCAGCAGCAGGAAGACGGCGCAGAGCACCCCGAGCAGTCCGGCCCGCCGCCAGGGCCGCGAAGCGGCACGCTCCCCGAAGGACGCGGAACGGGAAACCGCCGAGCGGGAAAACGCAGAGCGGGAAAACACAGAACGCGGCCGCCCCTCCCCCTGTTCGGGGGAGGAGTGGCCGCGCTGTGTGAGCTCTGCTTCGGTGTCCATCGGGGGCGAGCCTATCCGGCCGTCCCCAGGGCCCGGAGAGGAGATCAGCGGTCGCGCTTCTCCTTGATCTTCGCGGCCTTGCCGCGGAGCTCACGGAGGAAGTACAGCTTGGCGCGACGCACGTCACCGCGGGTGACGAGCTCGATCTTCTCGAAGATCGGGGAGTGGACCGGGAAGGTACGCTCCACGCCGACGCTGAAGGAGACCTTGCGAACGGTGAAGGTCTCGGAGACGCCAGAGCCCTGGCGACGGATGACAACGCCCTTGAACTGCTGGATACGGGAGCGGTTGCCCTCGATCACGCGGACGTGCACGTTGATCGTGTCACCCGGGCGGAAGGCCGGGACGTCGGTGCGCAGGGAGGCGGCGTTGACGCCATCGAGCAGGTGAGACATGTTGTTCGTCTGCTTTCTTCGCACGACGCCACAGGTCGCCGGTGCGGGTTTCCGTAGAGAATTCGGGAGCCGTGGAACTCGTGGACGACTGTCCCCCTGTGGCAGGGGCGCACTCGAGCACACAGCAGCCGCCTATTCTTCCACGTCCTGCGGCTTGCGCCAAAATCGGCCGTCTCCGGTCGGCCTCCAGCCCAGGATGCTCAGGATCTCCCGGTCCTTCTTGTCGAAGGCGGAGGCCTCGCAGCGCTCGATCAGGTCGGGGCGGTTCTGCGCGGTACGGCGGAAGGCCTCGTCCCGGCGCCAGCGGGCGATCTTCCCGTGGTGGCCGCTGAGCAGCACCTCGGGGATCCCGCGGCCGCGCCACTGGGGCGGCTTGGTGTAGACGGGGCCCTCCAGCAGGTTGGCCATCTCGCCGGGGGCGAAGGAGTCGTCCCGGTGCGATTCGGCGTTGCCGAGCACCCCGGGCAGCAGCCGGGCCACGGCCTCGGTGACGACCAGCACGGCCGCCTCCCCGCCCGCCAGGACGTAGTCGCCGATGGAGACCTCGTAGACCGGCATCCGCGTCGCGTACTCGTCCATGACGCGGCGGTCGATGCCCTCGTACCGGGCCGGTGTGAAGATCAGCCAGGGGCGCTCGGAGAGCTCGACGGCCAGTTCCTGGGTGAAGGGCCGGCCGCTGGGCGTGGGGACGACCATGACCGGGCCGTGCGCGCCGGCCTCGTAGCCGTCGGCCAGCGCCGAGTCGAGGGCCTCGCCCCAGGGGTCGGTCTTCATGACCATGCCGGGGCCGCCGCCGTAGGGGGTGTCGTCGACCGTGTTGTGCCGGTCGTACGTCCATTCCCGCAGGTCGTGGACGTGCACCTCGAGCTGCCCGCGCGCACGGGCCTTGCCGACGAGGGAGACGTTCAGCGGCTCCAGGTACTCGGGGAAGATCGTGACGACGTCGAGACGCATCAGGCTTCTTCCCCGTTGTCACGCGTGGAGACGATCTCTGCGCGGTCGTCGATCAGCCCGGGCGGCGGGGTGATGACGCAGCGCTGCTCCTCCAGGTCGATCTCGGCGACGATCTCCTCGACGAAGGGGATCATGACCTCGGTGCCGTCCGGGCGCTCGACGATGAACAGGTCCTGCGAGGGCAGGTGGGAGATCTCGGTGATCCGGCCGATCTCGGTGCCGTCCTCGAGCACGACGTCCAGGTCCATGAGCTGGTGGTCGTAGTACTCGTCGGGCTCCTCGGGCAGCTCCGCCGGGTCCACGTCCGCGATCAGCAGGGTGTTGCGCAGGGCCTCGGCACCGGTGCGGTCCTTGACGCCCACGAACCGCAGCAGCAGCCGGCTGCTGTGCACCCGGCCCGTCTCGATGGTCAGCGGGCCCACGGATGCCGGTTCGGTCCGGAGCACGGCGCCGGGGCTGAGCCTCAGCTCGGGCTCGTCGGTCCGCACCTCGACGGTGACCTCACCCTTGATCCCGTGGGCGCGGCCGATCCGCGCGACTACCAGCTCCACTGTCTCGCCCCTTTTTGCGGCCAAACCGCCGCCGCTCTCGCGGAGGTGGTTCCTCTCCGTCGTGGTTACTCAATCTACGGTTGCTCCTGCCCGTGGGCAGAAACGACTCGGGCCGGGGTGGGCGGCGAACGCCCTCCCCGGCCCGTGCCGGTGATTCAACTACTCAGCGGACCTGGTCCACGTCGACGAGGTCGACGCGGATCCCGCGGCCGCCGATGGCGCCCACGACGGTACGCAGAGCACGTGCGGTGCGGCCGTTGCGGCCGATCACCTTGCCGAGGTCATCCGGGTGGACCCGGACCTCGAGCACCTGCCCGCGCCGCAGGTTGCGCGAGGCGACCTGCACGTCGTCGGGGTTGTCCACAATGCCCTTTACGAGGTGCTCAAGAGCCTCCTCGAGCATGATCAGGCCTCGGTCGACTCGGCGGCGGCCTCAGCCTCGTCCGCCTTCTTGTCGGCCTTCTTCTTCTGCGTGATGGCCTCGCCCTTGCCCTCGCCGATGCCCTCGAGGGCCTTGGCGAACTCGTCGAAGGTGCGACGCTTGTCTTCCTTCGTCGCCGGCTGCAGCAGCGGCGCCGGGGCCGGGAGGCCCTTGTGCGCCTGCCAGTCACCGGTGAGCTTCAGGATGGCGAGGACGGCCTCGGTGGGCTGGGCGCCCACGGACAGCCAGTACTGCGCGCGCTCGGCGTCGACCTCGATGCGCGAGGGGTTGTACGTCGGCTGGTAGATGCCGATCTCCTCGATCGCGCGGCCGTCCCGGCGGGTGCGGGCGTCGGCGACGACGATGCGGTAGTGAGGGGAGCGGATCTTACCGAGGCGCTTGAGCTTGATCTTGACTGCCACTGGAGTGGTGTCTCCTGAACTTGACGTGGTTGGGCACTTGAGATGCCACGTGGGGTTGCGGTACTCGGGTGCCCGATGGACGCGTCAGCCGGAGGAGAGAGGGGTCCTATGCGACTGTCGAGTACAGCTGCCCATTGTGCCACACGCCCGTGCTGCTTCCGATCCGGGGCGACCACCCCCCGGCGGCCCGTACCGCCGCCGGGCCCGCGTCAGGAAGCGGCCGCGGTGGCGACCTCCGGGATGCGGAAGGGCTTCATGCAGCCTCCGCACACGATCGGCGCCTGGGCCAGCACGGAGGGGACCACCCGGACGTTGCGCCCGCAGTCGCAGACCGCCTTGACCCGTACACCGCCGCCCGAGGAGCCGTGCCGGGCGGCCGGACCGCGGAAGCTGCGCTTGGTGTCGGCGGCGGTGGCGACCGTGTGCGCCTTGAGGGCGCGCTGGAGCCGCTCGATGGTGGGGCGGTAGCGCTTCTTGGCCTCGGGATTGAGGGTGACCAGGGAGAACCCGCTGCTGGCGTGCGGCTCCTCGGAGTGGTCCAGCCCCATCTCCTCGGCGATCGCGAGGAATCTGCGGTTGTGGTAGCGGCCCGCTCGCGAGGTGTCACGGACTCCGCGGGCGGCGGCGATGCCGTGGACTGCCTCGTGCAGCAGTCGCTCGAAGGAGAGCTCGGCGCCACAGGCGGACGAGGATTCTCCGATCAGGGACTCGGGCGCGGCAAGGTCAGGCAGCTCGGGGTGGTACCGCTGAATGTCGGCCCACGCCTGCGCCAGCTCTGCGGCGAGAACAGGTGGTGTCGTGCTCACGTCGTGACAACGAGCCGGGGTGCCCCGGTGTTCCGATTCCGGGCCATTCCAAATTTTTTGCACGTACCAGTCAGTTCACACTCATGCGTCCTGACGAGGACGGGTGCGCATATCCCAGGAGGAGTCGGTACGTAAGGCGTACCGACGACGACCGACGCCCCCGGCGCGCGGCCGAAGCCGCACGCCGGGGGCGCAGGGGGAAATCAGTAGGAGCGCGCGACGATCGCGAGCGTACCGGGGGCGTCGTCCGCCACCGGAACCGACCCGTCCTCGGCGATCAGGCAGCGCACGGAGACGGCCTGCTCGCCCAGCTTGGCCTCGCCCTCGGGGCCCAGGTCGGCCCACGGGATGCGCGCCCAGCCGCCGGCGATCGCGGCCTCGGCGGCCTCCTCGATCGTGGAGACGTCGGACGTACGGGCCTCACGGCGCTCGCGGGACTCGCGCAGCAGCTGCGCCTGGTCCTCGTCGAGCACCTTGGGCAGCAGGTCGGCGAGCGCGTCGATCTGCACCGGGGTCTTCCCGCCCGGGATCCGGCGGGCCAGCATCGCGGTGCCGGCCTCCAGGTCGCGGGGGCCGATCTCGATGCGGACCGGTACGCCCTTGAGCTCCCAGTCGACGGCGCGGCGGCCGAAGGGGGTGTCGACGCGGTCGTCGACCTGCACGCGGATGCCGGCGGCCTTGAGCTGGGCACCCAGCTCGCGGACCTTCGCCACGGCCTCGTCACCCTTGATCGCCATGACGACGACCTGGACGTGCGCGAGGCGCGGCGGGACGCGCAGGCCGTTGTCGTCGCCGTGGGACATGATCAAGCCGCCGACCATGCGGGTCGAGACGCCCCACGAGGTCTGCCAGACGAGCTCCTGCTTGCCTTCCTTCGACAGGTACTGGGTGTTGAAGGCCTTGGCGAAGTTGGTGCCGAGCTCGTGGCTCGTGCCCAGCTGGAGGGCCTTGCCGTCGCCCATCATGCCCTCGAGGGTGAGGGTGTTGATGGCTCCGGCGAAGCGCTCCTTGGCGGTCTTGCGGCCGAGCACGACGTCGATGCCGAGCACGTTCGTCATGAAGTCGCCGTAGACGTCGCGGTGGATCCGGGCGGCGTACTCGCGGGCGTCCTCGTACGTGGCGTGGGCGGTGTGGCCCTCCTGCCAGAGGAACTCGCTCGTACGGAGGAACACGCGCGGGCGCATCTCCCAGCGGACCACGTTGGCCCACTGGTTGATCAGCAGGGGCAGGTCCCGGTAGCTCTGGACCCACTTGGAGAAGTAGTCGTTGATGATCGTCTCGGAGGTGGGCCGGACGACGACCGGCTCGTCCAGCTCCTTGCCGCCGCCGTGCGTGACGACCGCGAGCTCGGGGGCGAAGCCCTCGACGTGCTCCGCCTCCTTCGTCAGGTACGACTGCGGGATGAAGAGCGGGAAGTACGCGTTCTGGGCGCCGGCGTCCTTGATGCGGGCGTCCATCTCCTGCTGCATCCGCTCCCACAGGCCGTAGCCGTACGGACGGATGACCATGGTGCCGCGGACCGGACCGTTGTCGGCCAGCTCGGCCTTGTTGATCAGATCCTGGTACCAGCGGGGGAAATCCTCCGCCTGCGGGGTGAGAACGGGTGCCTTTGCCATGGCGCGAATGGTACGGCGCCGGGCGGGTCGAGCGTGAATCGGGTGGCGCGCTCCTCTGGACGCGGGGGCGATTGGGGAGTTCCCTGGCAACGGGGGCAAGGGGGCGACACGGAATCAGGAGCGCTCTTTCGATGACACCGACGCCGACGGCGACGCTCGTCGCCCGGGACTGGGCGGAGATCCAGGAACGGATGCTGGTACCGCTGTACGAGGCGGTCTACGACCGGCTGGAGATCGGGCCGGGCGACCGGCTGCTGGGCCTCGACTGCGGGGCCGGGCTGGCCCTGCTACTGGCCGGCGGGCGGGGTGCCTCCGCGACCGGCGTGGAGGCGGATCCGGCCCGGCGGGCACTGGCCCGCGAGCGGCTGCTGGAGGTGATGGCAGGCCCTCCGGCGCCCGCGGCGCGGCCGTACGACGTACTGCTGGCCTTCTCGCCCGCCCCGGGCGCCTTGGCCGCGGCCCTGCCGGCGGTCCGGCGGGGCGGCGCGGTGGTGCTGGCCGACTGGGGTCCGGCGGAGCGGTGCACGGTGCCGGCGGTGCTGGGCGGCGGCCCGGTGGCCCGGGACCTGGACGCGCTCGTGGCGGGGGCCGGGCTGGTGCCCGACGGGTCGGGGCGGGTGTTCTGCCCCTTCGGCTACGCGGACGTGGACAGCGCGGTACGGGGTCTGCTGTCGACCGGGCTCTACGCCGTCGCGGCGGATCCCGCCCTGGCGGAGAAGGAGCTGGCGGAGGCCCTTCACCCGTACGAGCGGGCCGACGGCGCCGTCTGGCTGCCGAACATCCTCCGGTACGTCGTCGCCCGGGTGGCGTAACGGGGGGGGCGCCGCTACTTCGCGAGCCGGGGGATGCCGGCCGCCGCGTACGCCGCCTGCTCGTCCAGCGTCTCGGCGGCCAGCAGGGCCTCGGCGAGCGCGTCGAGTTTCGGCCGGTGCTCGCGCAGGAGGCGGCAGGCCTCCGCGTAGCACTCGTCCACGATCCGCCGCATCTCGTGGTCCACGGTGTCGAGGGTCGTGGGGGCGGCGGACAGGCCGTACGGGCCCTGCCCGTCGGCCGGGATGGCGGTCAGCTTGCCGACGCGCTCGCTCATGCCCCAGCGGCCGACCATCCCGCGGACGATGTTGGTGACCTGTTCGAGGTCGTTCTCGGCGCCGGTGGTGACCACGTCGTAGACGGTCTGTTCGGCCGCCATGCCGCCGAGCGCACCGATGATGCGGCCCCGGAGGTATTCCTCCGTGTACGCGTACCGGTCCGCGTCCGGGGTGGAGAGGGTGACGCCGAGCGCCCGGCCCCGGGGCACGATGGTGATCTTGCGGACGGGGTCGGCGCCCGGCTGGAGCATCCCCAGGAGGGCGTGGCCGCTCTCGTGGTAGGCCGTACGGCGGCGTTCCTCCAGCGGCATCACCAGGGGCCGTTCCGCGCCCAGCTGCACCTTCTCCAGGGCGTCGGAGAGGTCCGTCTGGGTGACTTCCTTCTGCTTGCGCTTGACGGCCAGCAGCGCGGCCTCGTTGGCCAGGTTGGCCAGCTCGGCTCCCGTCATGCCGGGGGTCGTACGGGCCACCTGCGCGAGGTCGACCCCGTCGGCGAGCGGGATGTCGCGGGTGTGGATGCGCAGGATGGCCTCGCGGCCGTCCCGGTCGGGCGGGGAGACCATGACGGTGCGGTCGAAGCGGCCGGGGCGGGTCAGGGCGGGGTCGAGGACGTCCGCCCGGTTGGTGGCGGCGAGGACGACCACGCCCTCCGAGCCGGAGAAGCCGTCCATCTCGGTGAGGATCTGGTTCAGGGTCTGCTCGCGCTCGTCGTGGCCGCCCATGGCCGAACCGCCGCCGCGCACCCGGCCGATGGTGTCGATCTCGTCGATGAAGACGATCGCGGGGGCGACCTTGCGGGCCTCGCCGAACAGCTCCCGGACCCGGGAGGCGCCGACGCCGACGATCATCTCGATGAACTCGGAGGCGGACGCGGAGAAGAACGGCACCCCGGCCTCGCCGGCGACCGCCCGGGCGAGCAGGGTCTTGCCGGTGCCGGGCGGCCCGGCCAGGAGGACCCCGCCGGGCATCCGGGCGCCCATGTCGCGGTACTCCTGCGGGTTCTTGAGGAAGTCGACGACGTCGTTGAGCTCGCCCTCGACCTCGTCGATGCCGGCGACGTCCTCGAAGGTGGTGCGCGGGGCGCCGGCCTCCAGTTCCACCGGCTTGGGCGGCCCCTTGCGGCCCAGCCCGCCCATCCCGCCCATCGCCGAGCCCATCCGGCGTGCGATGAGCAGCCACAGGGCGACCAGGAGCAGCATCGGGGCGAGCGAGATCAGCAGGTTGGCCAGGAAGCTGCGCTGCACGACCACCGGGGAGGCGGTGACGGTGACGCCCTTGGCGGTGAGGCTGGACCACAGCTGGTCGTCGGCGAAGGCGGGGCGCTGGGTGACGAACTTGGTGTAGTCGCCCTTGCCGTCGGGGGCGGTCTGCTTGCTCTTCAGCTCGCCCTGGATGGAGTCGCCCTTGGAGTAGATCTTCGAGACGTTGCCGTCGGCGACCTGCTTGCTGAATTCGGTGTACGAGACCGTCGGCTCGTCGCCCTCGTTGAAGAAGGACAGCACGAGGTTGGCCAGCAGGAAGACGATCAGGGCGGCGAGGGTCAGCCCGCGCCAGCCGCCGGGCATCTTCCGCTTGGGCGGCGGGGCGGGCGGGGCACCCTCCGAGCGCCAGGGGGTGTCGGCCCGGTCGCGCGGCGGTACGGGGGTGGGGCTGGGCACGGGGGCCTCCTTATGCCGTCCTCCCGGCCGACCATAAGCGACAAATCACCCCGCTGCTCGCCCCGCGGACGCGAAAGGGCCCCGGCCGTCACCCGGCCGGGGCCCTTCCCTCACACCTGCCGCATGCCTACTTCATGAACTTCTTGAACTCGTCCGGCAGGTCGAAGTCCTGACCCGGCTGGCCGTCGCCGGCGGGGAGCCCGAAGGGGTTGCCGCCCGCGGCGGGAGCGTCGGCCTGCGGGCCCTGCTCACGGCGGGCCGCGGCCGCGGCCTCCTCTTCCTTGCGCTTCATCGGGTTGCCGCTCTTGCGCTTGCCCTTGGCCTGCTTGATCTGCTTCTTCTGCCGGCCGGGGCCACCGCCCATGCCCGGGATGCCGGGCATGCCGGGCATCCCGCCGCCCTGGGCCATGCGGGACATCATCTTGCGGGCCTCGAAGAAGCGCTCGACCAGCGACTTCACGGCGCTGACCTCGACACCGGAGCCCTTGGCGATACGGGCACGGCGCGAGCCGTTGATGAGGTGCGGGTCCTGGCGCTCGGCCGGGGTCATCGACTTGATGATCGCGGCGGTGCGGTCGACGTCACGCTCGTCGATGTTGTTGATCTGGTCCTTGATCTGGCCCATGCCCGGCAGCATGCCGAGGAGCTTGGAGATGGAGCCCATCTTGCGGACCTGCTCCATCTGGGCCAGGAAGTCGTCGAGCGTGAACTCCTTCGGCCCCTTCGCCAGCTTGGCCGCCATCTTCTCGGCCTCGGCCTGGCTGAAGGTCTTCTCGGCCTGCTCGATGAGGGTGAGCATGTCACCCATGTCGAGGATCCGGCCCGCCATGCGGTCCGGGTGGAAGGCGTCGAACTCGTCGAGCTTCTCGCCGTTCGAGGCGAACATGATCTGCTTGCCGGTGACGTGCGCGATGGAGAGCGCGGCACCACCGCGGGCGTCGCCGTCGAGCTTGGACAGCACCACGCCGTCGAAGCCGACGCCGTCACGGAAGGCCTCGGCGGTGTTGACCGCGTCCTGACCGATCATCGCGTCGACGACGAAGAGGATCTCGTCGGGGCTGACGGCGTCGCGGATGTCCGCGGCCTGCTGCATCAGCTCCTGGTCGATGCCGAGGCGGCCGGCGGTGTCGACGATGACGATGTCGTGCTGCTTGGTCCGCGCGTACTCGACGGAGTCCTTGGCCACCTGGACCGGGTCGCCGACGCCGTTGCCGGGCTGGGGCGCGTAGACCGCGACGCCGGCGCGCTCGGCGACGACGCTGAGCTGGTTGACGGCGTTGGGGCGCTGGAGGTCGCAGGCGACGAGGAGCGGAGTGTGACCCTGCCCCTTCAGCCACAGGCCGAGCTTTCCGGCGAGGGTGGTCTTACCGGCACCCTGGAGACCGGCCAGCATGATCACCGTGGGCGCGGTCTTGGCGAAGCGCAGGCGGCGGGTCTCACCGCCGAGGATCGAGACCAGCTCGTCGTTGACGATCTTGAGGACCTGCTGGCCGGGGTTCAGCGCCTTGCTGACCTCCTCGCCGCGGGCCCTTTCCTTGACGTTCGCGATGAAGGAGCGGACGACGGGAAGCGCGACGTCGGCCTCGAGGAGGGCGATACGGATTTCCCGCGCCGCAGCGTCGATGTCCTGCTCGGAGAGGCGGCCTTTGCCCCGGAGGGACTTGAAGGTCGCGCTGAGGCGGTCGGAAAGCGTATCGAACACGGTGGTCGCGATTCCTCGGGTCGGGGGCGTGGTGGTCGTCCCCCAGGGTATCGGGCCCCACCCCCACCCCGGCCCCGCGGGCGGTTTTCCCTCCGTGCGATAGCCCGGGGCCCGCTGCGCGGCTGCTCCCCGCCCCACCCTTCGCCCGTTCCCCGGGGCTGCGCCCCGGACCCCCCGCGCCTCAAACGCCGGCGAGGCTGGATCTTCCAGCCTCGCCGGCGTTTGAGGCGCGGGTCCGGGCAGAGCCCGGGGAACGGTGGAAGGGCGGGTAGGGGACAGCCCCGCGCAGCGGCCCACCACCCGCAGACGGACAACCGACCCCAGCCGGGCCCGTGGCCCCGCCCCGGGTCCGACGGCCGGAGGCTGTCGCAGCGGCGCGAAGCCGGTAAGGCCCGCCAGGGCCGCACCGCGCGAGCGGCGCGTGAAGAAGGAGTGGCGCCCCGGCGCCGAGCGGCGCGAGGGCCGCGTCAAGAAGGAAGCAGCGCGGCCTCCACGCGGGCGGCAAGGGCGGCGGCCTCAGCCACAGGCAGGGGTTTGCCGTCGGCGTCGGCCACGTACACGGTGTCCACCGCGTTCGCGCCCAGCGTCGAAACGTGCGCGCTCCGCACCCGGACCCCGGCCGACTCCAGGGCCCGCCCGATCCGGTGCAGCAGCCCCACCGCGTCCGGGGCCCGCACCTCCAGGACGGTGGCCAGGGAGGAGACCTCCGGGACCACCGTGACCCGGGGCGGCGGCGGGACCACGCCCCGCCGCCGCGGGTACGCCGCCTCGCGGTCGGCCAGCTTCGCGGGGACGTCCAGCGAGCCGTCCAGCGCCCGCACCAGGTCGGTCCGCAGCCGGGCAGCCTGCGGCAGGGCCCCGTACTCCGCCGCGACCCGCCAGCGCAGTACGAGCACCTCGCCCGCCAGGTCCGGCAGCTCCAGGAAGCGCAGGTCGGCCGCCCGGACGGTCAGCCGGTGCAGGGCCAGCACCCCGGACACGGCCGGGAGCACCCCGGGCTGGTCGGGTACGGCCACGACCAGCTCCACCCCGACGGCGTCGTCCTCCTCCCGGCGCGCGTGCAGCGCGAGCACCGGCTCGCCCGTGCGCAGCGCCTCGACCGCCAGGCGTTCCTGTTCGGTGGTCGGGATCTCCGGCTCGGTGACGGCGGGCGGGGTGCCGCGCAGCACCGCGGCGACCCGCCCGACGAGGTCGGCGACCAGGGAGCCCCGCCAGGTGCTCCAGGCGGCCGGGCCGGTGGCCAGGGCGTCGGCCTCGGTCAGGGCGTGCAGGATCTCCAGGGTGGAGAGGGAGCCGACGGCGTCCGCGACCGCCCGCACGGTCGCCGGGTCGTCGAGGTCCCGCCGGGTCGCGGTGTCCACGAGCAGCAGGTGGTGGCGTACGAGCGTGCCCAGCACGGAGACGTCCTCGGCGTCGAAGCCCACCCGCGCGGCCATGTCGCGCGCGATGGTCTCGCCCGCCACGGAGTGGTCGCCGGGCCAGCCCTTGCCGATGTCGTGCAGCAGAGCCGCCATCAGCAGCAGGTCGGGACGGCTGACGCGGCGGGTCAGCGCGGAGGCCCGTACGGCGGTCTCGATCAGGTGCCGGTCGACCGTCCAGGTGTGGACGGGGTTGCGCTGGGGACGGCAGCGCACCCGCTCCCAGTCGGGGAGCAGCCGGCTGATCAGGCCCTCGGCCTCCAGCGCCTCCCACACCCCCACCATCGGCTCCCCCGCGCCGAGCAGGGTCAGCAGCTGCTCGCGGGCCTCCGCGGGCCAGGGCACGGGCAGCGGTCCGGCCTGCGCGGCGAGCCGCCGTACGGCGTGCAGCGAGACGGGCAGGCCCGCCTGCGCGGCGGCCGCCCCGAGCCGCAGGGGCAGTACGGGATCCCGGTCGGGCCGCGCGGCCAGCGCCAGTACGGCCTCCCCGTCGGACTCCACCACGCCCTCGGCCAGCGGTGCCCGCTCGGGCGTGGCGGCGCCCCGGGTGCCGAGGAGTCCGCGCAGCCTCGGCCGGGCGGCCCGGGCCCGCAGCACCCGCCCGACCTCCCGCCAGGTGACGTCGCCGGCGTACGCGACCACCCGCGCGGCCTCGTACACCTCCCGCAGCAGGGCGTCGGTGTCGAGCAGCCCCAGCCGGGCGGCGACCTGGGGCTGTTCCTGGAGCGCGAGCCGGTCGGTCGCCCGCCCCGTCACCAAGTGCAGCGCGTCCCGGGCGTCCAGCAGCCTGCGCCGGGCCTCGGCCAGTCCCTCGCGCGGGGCGTCGGCCAGCCAGGACGCGGCGACGGCCCGCAGGGCGGTGGCGTCCCGGAGGCCGCCGCGGGCCTCCTTGAGGTCGGGTTCCAGCAGGAAGCGCAGCTCCCCGGCCCGCTCGGCCCGCTCCCGGCACAGGGCGTGCAGCTGCGGGAGCCGTCTGGGGGCCTGGTTGCGCCAGTCGGCGAGCACGGAGGTGCGCAGCCCGGCGAGGAGTCCGGCGTCCCCGGAGACGAGCCGCGCGTCGAGCAGTCCGAGGTGCACCTTGAGGTCCTCGGCGGCGGTCTTGCGGGCCTCGCCGGGGGTGCGCACCGAGTGGTCGAGGGCCAGGCCGAGGTCCCACACGGGGTACCAGAGGCGGTCGGCGAGCGCGCTCAGCTGCCCGGGCTGCGCCTTGCCGTCGTGGAGCAGCAGCAGGTCGAGGTCGCTGCGCGGGGAGAGGTCGGCGCGTCCGTAGCCGCCGACGGCGACGAGGGCGGCGCCGCGTACGCCGGTCTCCCGCGCGGCCTGTGCGAACAGTGCGTTCAGCCAGTGGTCGGTCAGCCCGGACAGGGCGGAACGCCGGGAAGGCCCGGACCGCGACTCCTCGTGGAGGAGTCGCAGCCGGGCCGCGGCGTAGCCGGCGGGTCCGGAGCCGGCCGGGTCTTCGGTGGTCTCTTCGACGCTCGTCACCCGGTAGCTCCCGTCGTCTAGAGCGCGTCGGCGCCGCGCTCGCCGGTGCGGACCCGGACGACCGAGTCCACGGGGACCATCCACACCTTGCCGTCGCCGATCTTCTCGGTCCGGGCGGCGCTGACGATGACCGAGATGAGCTCCTCGGCCTCCTCGTCGTCGACGAGCACCTCGATGCGGATCTTCGGTACGAGGTCCACGGTGTACTCGGCGCCGCGGTAGACCTCGGTGTGGCCGCGCTGGCGTCCGTATCCGCTGGCCTCGGTGACGGTGAGCCCGTGGACCCCGAAGGCCTGGAGGGCTTCCTTGACGTCGTCCAGCTTGTAGGGCTTGACGATGGCGGTGATCAGCTTCATGCGTCGACCTTCTTGCTCGCGGCGGCTGCGGGGGCGGGTGCGGAGGTGGCCCGTGCGGAGAGCCCGCCGCCGGCGCCGCTGAAGTCGTAGGCGGTCTCGGCGTGCTCGACCTGGTCGATGCCGGAGACCTCGACGTCCTCCGCGACCCGCATCCCGATGGTCTTGTCGAGGAGGAAGGCCAGGATGGCGGACACGACGAGGGAGTAGGCGAGGACGGAGAAGACTCCGACGGCCTGCTTGCCGAGCTGCTCCAGGCCGCCGCCGTAGAAGAGGCCGGCCGCGTCGGACTGGACCCCGCCGGTGGCGAAGAGGCCGACGAGCAGGGAGCCGGCGACGCCGCCGACGAGGTGGACGCCGACCACGTCGAGGGAGTCGTCGTAGCCGAACTTGTACTTCAGGCCGACGGCCATGGCGCAGAGCACACCGGCGATGGCGCCGACGGCGATCGCGCCGAGCGGGCTGACGGAGCCGCCCGCGGGGGTGATGGCGACGAGGCCGGCGACGGCGCCGGAGGCAGCTCCGAGGGTGGTGAAGGAGCCGTGGCGCAGCTTCTCGTAGGCGAGCCAGGCGAGCATGGCGGCGGCGGTGGCGACCTGGGTGTTGAGGAACATGACGGCGCCGATGCCGTCGTCGTTGCCGAGCCAGGATCCGGCGTTGAAGCCGAACCAGCCGAACCACAGCAGGCCGGCGCCGAGCATCACGAGCGGGAGGCTGTGGGGGCGCATCGGGTCCTTCTTGAAGCCGACGCGCTTGCCGATGACCAGGATGACGCCGAGGGCGGCGGCGCCGGCGTTGATGTGGACGGCGGTGCCGCCGGCGAAGTCGATGACGCCGAGCTCGAAGAGCCAGCCGCCGGCGCCCCACACCCAGTGGGCGACGGGGAAGTAGACGACGGTGACCCACAGGGCGGTGAAGAGCACCCAGGCGCTGAACTTGACGCGGTCGGCGAGGGCGCCGCTGATCAGGGCGGGGGTGATGACGGCGAACATCAGCTGGAAGACGGCGAAGACGTAGACGGGGATGGTGTAGCCGTCCCACAGTTCGGTGAGGCCGATACCGCTGAGGCCGACGTAGTCGGAGTTCCAGCCGATGACCGAGCCTGAGTCGGTGCCGAAGGCGAGGCTGAAGCCGTAGAGGACCCACAGGATCGTGACGATCCCGAGGCTGATGAAGCTCATCATCAGCATGTTGAGGCTGCTCTTGACGCGGACCATGCCTCCGTAGAAGAAGGCGAGTCCCGGGGTCATCAGCATGACCAGGGCGGAGCAGATGAGCATGAACCCGGTGTTCGCGGCAGACAGGGTCGGGGCGTCTGCTGCGAGGGTCGTGATGGCTGATGCCATCGGCGTCTCCTCGTCGTCGGTACGTTCGCGTGCGGGCGATCGTGAAAACCTGAGCGGCGGCGTAAGGTCTGGCCGGTTATTGGCCCTGAGATTCGCGCAGGACGGTTTCCGGCGGCGCCGCTGGGTGTTTCGCGCCGATGACGAAGAGGTCGGGCGTGTTACGCCTCCATGAACGGGTCAGGTACGCGTCCGGTACGCGTCAGATCCGGGTGTGGGGCGTCTTCAGGCCCGGTGTGGCGGGGCTCCGGGCCGGGAGTGGCCTCAGACGGCCTCAGACGGCCTCGGCGGCCTCGGGCAGCCGGGAGGCGAGGAGGTCGGTCAGCCGGACCACCTCGGCGACGTCGCCGTATTCACGGGCGGCGGTGTCGACGGTCTTGCGGAGCCGGGTGTTCACCCGTTCGGAGCGCACCTTTCGCGCCACATCGAGGGCCTGGTCCACGAGGACGGTGGCCTGTTCGGGTTCCCGCTGGAGCAGGTGGACGGTGGCCATGCCGATGAGGTTCAGGGCGTACGAGCGCTGGTGCTCCTCGTCCTTGGCGAACAGGTCGACAGCCCGTTCCATCACCGGTTCGGCGAGGGAGGCGTAGGTGGGGCTGCGCCCGGCGACGTAGGCCAGGTCCCGGTAGGAGTGGGAGTTCTCGCCGTTGAGTTCGGCCTCGGAGAAGAAGCGGATCCAGTCGGGTTCGGGCTCGCTGTCGAAGCCGACGTCGGAGAAGGTGTCCTCGGCCATCCGCACGGCCCGCTTGCAGCGGCTGGGCTGGCCCATGTTGGCGTAGGCGCGGGCCTCCATGGCGTACAGCATGGCCTGGGTGCGCGGTCCGGCGCAGTCGCGGCTGCCGTACTGGGCGAGGTGGATGAGCTCCAGGGCGTCCTCGGGGCGGCCCAGGTGGATCATCTGGCGGCTCATGCCGGACAGGATGTAGGAGCCGAGCGGTTTGTCGCCGGCCTCCTTCGCCGCGTGCAGCGCGAGGACGAAGTACTTCTGGGCGGTGGGGTGCAGGCCGATGTCGTAGCTCATCCAGCCGGCGAGTTCGGCGAGTTCGGCGGCGACCTTGAAGAGCCGTTTCATGACCGGGGCCGGGTGGTTCTCCTGGAGGAGGTCGGTGACCTCGTGGAGCTGTCCGACGACGGCCTTGCGGCGCAGTCCGCCGCCGCACTGGGCGTCCCACTGGCGGAACATCACGGTGGTGGCTTCGAGGAGGTCGAGTTCCGGCTCGGAGAGGCGGGGCGGGCGGTGTCCGCCGAGCGCGCCCGTCGGCCCGACCCCGGTGCGCGGTCCGGGGTCGGCGGCCGGGACCGGGACGAGCCAGCGCTGCATGGGCTCGATCAGGGCGGGGCCGGCGGAGAGGGCGAGCGAGGTCCCGAGGAAGCCCCGGCGGGCGAGCATCAGGTCGCTGCGGGAGAACTCGCTGAGCAGTTCCACGGTCTGCGGGCCCGCCCAGGGCAGGTCGACGCCGGAGACGGAGGGGGTCTGGTGGGCGGTGCGCAGGCCGAGCTGCTCGATGGCGACGACGGAGCCGAAGCGTTCGGAGAATAGCTCGGAGAGGATGCGCGGGACGGGTTCGCGGGGCTGCTCGCCGTCGAGCCAGCGGCGGACCCGGGAGGTGTCGGTGCTGATGTGGTGGGCGCCCATCTGGCGGGCCCGGCGGTTGACCTGGCGGGCGAGTTCGCCCTTGGACCAGCCGCTGCGGACGAACCACGAGCTCAGCTGTTCGTTCCGGACAGCGGATTCGCCGCTCGTTCCGCTTGCGCCGTTGCCGCTCACTGGAACGCCCCCATCCGCATCGCCTCTTCACACGGAACCCTGGCCGGGGCGGCCGACGCCGCCGGGGACCTTCACAGGTCCTCCACCGATTGCCTCCGGCATACCCACGGGTGGGTCGGCCGTCCGGGTTCGTGCACCGAAAGTAATCCTACGATCACCCCGTCGGCGAGGTCGATCCCGGAAACGCCACCATTCGCCACCCCTTCGAATGAACTCGCCACCGGCCAGGCGCGATTCACTTGACACCACGGCGAAACGGGAACGGTTGGACGGGAGTGCGCTCGGGGCGCGCGCGGCGAGGAGTGCGCCGGGCGGCCCCGGTGGAGGGCGCGCCCCACCCGGCCTCCGACAGGTCTCGCCGACGTCGTAACCACCGGCGCGTCCGACCCGTTGGAGGGGGCATGGGCATGGGCTTCACGATCGGCGGCAGCCGCGGTACCAAGGAGTTCCGTTCCGGCGTCCGGCGCCGCGGCCGGACCTCGGAGTGCACGACGGTGGCGGAGTACACCGGACTCTGGGGCTGGGACGCGGTCCCCGGGGCCCGCGCCGCGGGCCCGGCCCGCGACTGCTCCTGCGGTCATACGAACTGTGTCGCGCCGGGGGCGCATCCGCTGGACTTCGCTCCCACCGTCCCGGGAGGCGCCACCCTGGACGAGGTCTCCGAGATCTGGGGCGAGTACCCGGGCGCGGCGATCCTGCTCCCGGTCGGCCGCGCCTTCGACGTGATCGAGGTCTCCGCGGAGGCCGGCCGGCGCGCGCTGGTCCGGCTGGAGCGGATGGGCCTGCCGCTCGGCCCCGTCACCGCGACCCCGGACGGCCGCGCGCAGTTCTTCGTCGCCCCCGGCGCCGCCGCCGAGCTGCCGGAGCTGCTGTACCGGATGGGCTGGGACGACGCCGATCTGGACCTGCGCGCCCTGGGCCACGGCGCCTTCCTGACCGCCCCGCCCAGCGACCACGCGGGCCTGGGCCCGGCCGCCTGGCTGCGCCGGCCCGCACTGGACTGCGCGGGCGGCCCCCCGCAGGCCCGGCTGCTGCTGGGCACCCTCGCCTACACCTGTCACCGCTTCCGGCGCTGACGCCCCCCGCGCACGGCGGTGCCCCCGGTCCGGACGGACGCGGGGGCACCGGTCTGCGTGGGGTCCTCGCGCCTCAGTCGCCGATGAGGGCGTCCACGAACGCCTCCGGCTCGAAGGGGGCCAGGTCGTCCGGGCCCTCGCCGAGGCCGATGAGCTTGACCGGGACGCCCAGCGCGCGCTGGACGGCGACGACGATGCCGCCCTTGGCGGTGCCGTCGAGCTTGGTCAGCACGATGCCGGTGATGTCCACGACCTCGGCGAAGACGCGCGCCTGGGTCAGGCCGTTCTGGCCAGTGGTGGCGTCCAGGACCAGCAGGACCTCGTCCAGCGGGCCGTGCTTCTCCACGACCCGCTTGACCTTGCCGAGCTCGTCCATGAGGCCGGTCTTGGTGTGCAGCCGGCCGGCGGTGTCGATGAGCACCACGTCGGCGCCCTCGGCGATGCCCTCCTTGACCGCGTCGTAGGCGATGGAGGCGGGGTCGCCGCCCTCCGGGCCGCGCACGGTACGCGCCCCGACGCGCTCGCCCCAGGTCTGGAGCTGATCGGCGGCGGCGGCGCGGAAGGTGTCGGCGGCGCCGAGCACCACGCTGCGGCCGTCGGCCACGAGCACACGGGCGAGCTTGCCGGTGGTGGTGGTCTTGCCGGTGCCGTTGACGCCGACGACCATCACGACGGCCGGGGTGTCGACGCCGCTCTCGGTCTTCACCGCGCGGTCGAAGTCGGTGCCGACGAGGGCGACCAGCTCCTCCTTCAGCAGGGCGCGCAGCTCGGCGGGGGTGCGGGTGCCGAGCACCTTGACCCGCTCGCGGAGCCGGTCCACCAGCTCCTGGGTCGGCGCGACACCGACGTCGGCGATGAGGAGGGTCTCCTCGATCTCCTCCCAGGTGTCCTCGTCGAGGTGCTCGCGCGAGAGCAGCGTGAGCAGCCCCTTGCCGAGCGAGTTCTGCGAACGGGCGAGCCGCGCGCGCAGCCGGACGAGGCGGCCGGCGGTGGGCTCGGGCACCTCGATCTCGGGCGCGGCCGGGGCCTCGATGACGGGCGCTTCCGCGACGGGGGCCTCGGGGACCGCCTCCGCCTCGGGGAGCACGACCTCCTCGATCGTCCGGCGCGGCTCTTCGACCGTCGGTGCGGCGTCCTCCCCCACCTGCGGTTCGGCGGGCGGGGCAGTGATGGTCGGCGTGCTCGGCGGCGCCGTGGGGGGCAGCTGCTTCTTCTTGCGGCTGCTGACCACGAGCCCGCTGATCACGCCGACCGCGACCAGGGCGATGACTACAGCGAGAATGAGGATTTCCATAGCCACTCAAGTATGCCGTGACCTCACGGGCGGCCCGTCGTTTTGCAGGCGGGGCGCTGTTTGCCCCTGCGGGCCGGGCTGGTCCGTCGTTCGGCCATGTGCCGACGAGAAGCCCCTTGGGGCGGAGTCACAACGGTCCCAGTATCGGTAGGGGGCGTAATCGGCGCCAGGCGCCCAGGGGCTGTCGCGGCCCATGCAGTGGGCCGCGACAGCCCCTGACGGAATCACCGCACAGGGCACTAAGCCGCTGTTTGTGGTTTTAGAGGCAAATCTACAATGATGGGCGACTCCCCCACACCCTCCCCACGGAGTACCGCATGCCTGCCGAGACCGCCGACGGAGCGATAGCAGCCCCGACCGAGCCCGCCGTCGAGACCCGAGGCCTGGAGCCCGTCCCCGACAGTGAGCGCACCGGCCGGATCCGCGAGCTGGTCCCGACCTGGGTCGCCGCGAACATCAGCGTGCTGCTGCTCACCATGGGCGCGGGGCTGGTGATCTTCAACGGGCTGAACATCTGGCAGGTGCTCGTCGTCGCGGTCGCCGCGCCCGTCGCCTCGTACGGGATCGTCGGCCTGATCTCCATCGCCGGGAAGCGCGGCGGCGCGCCCGGCATGGCGCTCTCGCGGGCCGTCTTCGGCCAGCGCGGCAACCTCTTCCCCGGCGCCCTGATCTGGGTGGCGCGCTGGGGCTGGGAGACCATCAACGCGGTCAGCGGCGCCTACGCCGTGCTGACCGTCCTCGACCTGCTCTTCGGCGTGCGGAGCAACACCGCGCTCATCGTCGTCACCCTGCTGTTCTTCGTGAGCTGCACCTTCGTGGTCTCGGGGCTCGGCATCAACGCGCTGCGCGTCTGCTCGACCTGGTCGACGTACCTCTTCGGCGCCTTCAGCGTGCTCGTCCTCGGCTACCTGCTCTTCACCACCGACTGGTCCGCCGTGTTCGCCAAGCCGGCGGGCTCCACGGCGATGATGATCGCGGGCATCGGCACCATCGCGGCCGGCGGTATCAGCTGGGTGCCGTCCGGCCCGGACTTCACCCGCTACCTGCCGCGCACCGCCTCCGCCAAGGGCATGGTCGGCGCGACGATCGGCGGCGCGGGCGTGGTGGTCCTGCCGATGGTGCTGATGGGCGCGGTGATGGCCGTCGGCACGCCGGACCTGGCGAGCGCGGCGGACCCGGTCTCCTTCATCGGCGAGCTGCTGCCGACCTGGATCGCGGTCCCGTACCTGCTCATCGCGCTGATCGGGATGCTGCTGATCAACTCGATGTCGATGTACTCCGCCGGCTTCACCGCGCAGACCCTGGGCATCAAGGTGCCGCGCGCCTGGGCGGTCAGCGTCAACGCCGTCATCAGCCTGGTCTTCGGCTTCCTGCTGATGGTGGTCGCGACCAGCTTCTTCGGCTCGTTCATCTCCTTCCTGACCCTGCTGGCCGTGGCCTTCTCCGCGTGGATCGGCGTCTTCGGCGTGGACATGCTGCGGCGCACCTCCTACGACGGACCCGCGCTGCTGGACACCACGCCGGGCAGCGCCTACTGGTACCGGGGCGGCTTCGCCTGGCAGGCGATGACGGCCTGGGGCGTGGCCCTGGTGGCCGGGCTGCTGTTCACCGAGGTGGACTGGTTCAGCGGGCCGCTCGCCGCCACCTGGATCGGGGAGAACGGCCTGGGCTGGGTGACGGGCATCCTCACCTCCGCCGCGCTGTACGCCGTACTGCCGCGCACGCCCGCGCCGGCCGCGCGGGAGCCCGAGGGGGAGCGCGAGCCCGCCGGATCCCTGTCCAACTGACGCTTCGTCAGCTAGCGTCCCCCTTCGCCCGCCCCGCCCGCATCCGGCGAAGGGGCGCACCCGGCGAAGGGGGACTCCTTTCATGCCCATCACCGTGGCCCGGTTCAACCTGGTCGACCCCGACGGCACCCCCGAGAGCCTCTCCGCCCGCTACAAGGCCGCCCTGGAGATGGCCAAGTACGCGGACGAGCGCGGGATCGACACCATCCAGACCGAGGAGCACCACGGCACCTCCAACAACTGGCTGCCCTCTCCCTTCGCCTTCGCCGGCGCGGTCTTCGGCGCCACCCGCCGGATCGCCGTCACCGTGTCGGCGATCATCGGCCCGCTCTACGACCCGCTGCGGGCCGCCGAGGACATCGCGGTGCTCGACCTGCTGAGCGGCGGCCGGCTGGTCACGGTGGCGGGCATCGGCTACCGGCCCGAGGAGTACGAGCAGCAGGGCGCGGAGTGGGGCCGGCGCGGCCGGCTCCAGGACGAGCTGCTGGAGACCCTGCTCGAGGCGTGGACCGGCGAGCCGTTCACCTTCCGCGGCCGGACCGTACGGGTCACCCCGCGCCCCTTCACCCGGCCCCACCCGCTGCTCCTGGTCGGCGGCAGCTCCAGGGCGGCGGCCCGCCGCGCGGCCCGGCTGGGGCTGCCCTTCTTCCCCAGCGCACACCTGCCGGAGCTGGAGGCGTACTACCGGGAGCAGCTCGCGGAGCACGGCACCGAGGGGTTCTGCATGATGCCCGCCGCCGAGACCCCGCTGCTGCACATCGCGGAGGACCCGGACCGGGTGTGGGCGGAGCACGGCGAGCGGTTCCTGCACGAGGCCGGGACGTACGCCTCCTGGCAGTCCAAGGAGATCCGCAGCGCCGTACGGTCGGCCGCGCGCTCGGTGGCGGAGCTGCGCGCGGAGGGCGTGTACCGGGTCCTGACCCCGGAGCAGGCGGTGGCGTACGCCCGGGGCGCCGGCGAGGCGGGGAACCTGGTGCTGCACCCGCTGTGCGGGGGCATGCCGGTGGACGAGGGCTGGCGCAGCCTGCGGCTGCTGTGCGAACAGGTGCTGCCCCGGCTCAAGGACTGAGCCGGGGCAGCACCGCGGAGGGGACGGGGTGGTGGCGGGGAGTGGTTACCCCATCTCCTCCAACGCCTTGCCCTTGGTCTCCGGCACCCACTTGAGGATGAACGGGATCGAGAGCACGGCGAAGACCGTGTAGATGACGTAGGCGCCGGACAGGTTCCAGTCCGACAGGGTCGGGAAGGTGACGGTGATGACCCAGTTGGCGACCCACTGGGCCGCGGCGGCGACACCGAGCGCGGCGGCCCGGATCCGGTTGGGGAACATCTCGCCGAGCAGCACCCAGACCACCACGCCCCAGGACAGGGCGAAGAAGAGCACGAAGGCGTGCGCGGCGATCAGCGCGACCGTGCCCTGGGTCCCGGGCATGGAGATCTCGCCGGCGACATCGCTCTTGTAGGAGAACGCCCAGGCGCAGAGGCCGAGGGAGAGGGCCATGCCGGCCGAGCCGATCAGCGCGAGCGGCTTGCGGCCGATCCGGTCGACGAAGATCATCGCGATCACCGTGCCGATGATGTTGATGATCGACGTGGTGAAGGAGTAGAGGAAGGAGCTGGTCGGGTCGATGCCGACGGACTGCCACAGCGAGGAGCTGTAGTAGAAGATCACGTTGATGCCGACCAGCTGCTGGAAGACCGAGAGGCCGATGCCGATCCAGACGATGGGCATCAGTCCGAAGCGGCCGCCGAGCAGGTCCCTGAAGGTGGACTTGTGCTCGGAGCGCATGGCCGCCTCGATCTCGGCGACGCGCACGTCGAGGTCGACCTGGCCGCCCTCGACCTCGGCCAACACCTTGCGGGCCTCGGCGGTGCGGCCGGCGGAGATCAGGAAGCGGGGGGACTCGGGGATGACGAAGGACATCAGGCCGTAGAGCACGGCCGGGACGACCATCACGCCGAGCATCCACTGCCAGGCCTCGAGCCCGCCGATCTTCCCGCGCTGGTCACCGTCGGCCAGGTTGAGGATGCCCCAGTTGACCAGCTGCGAGATGGCGATGCCGATCACGATGGCGGCCTGCTGGAAGGAGGCGAGCCGGCCCCGGTAGGCGGGCGGGGACACCTCGGCGATGTAGGCGGGGCCGATGACGGAGGCCATGCCGATGCCGAAGCCGCCGATGACCCGCCACATGGCGAGGTCCCAGAGCGCGAAGGGCAGGGCCGAGCCGATGGCGCTGGCCGTGAACAGCACGGCGGCGATCTGCATGCAGCGGATGCGGCCGATCCGGTCGGCGAGGCGCCCCGCGGTGGCGGCGCCGAGCGCGCAGCCGATCAGCGCGGCGGCGATCACCTGGGCGAGTGCGCCGGAGCCGATGTCGAAGCGGTCCCGGATGGCGACGACGGCGCCGTTGATGACGGAGCTGTCGTATCCGAAGAGGAATCCGCCCATCGCGGCGGCCGCGGTGATGAAGATGACGTGCCCGAGGTGGTCGGGCTGGGACGCGCGTCCGCCGCCGGGCGCGGGCGCCTGCGCTGTGCTGCTGGTCAAGGTGTGCTCCGTGGGGGGTCTTGTCCGTTCTCCTAGTGGGGCACAGGTCAAGATCGGGCACCACTGGAAGGCGGGAGGCAGCACCGAGCCTATGTGTTCATTTCCTGAAGTCAATAGGTCATGTGAAGGTCAGATTAAGTTCAAGACCGGGGTCTTGATTTCACTTCTTGAAGAGGATGCGCTCAGCGGAGCCGCTGGCTGATGACCTTCGAGACCCCGTCGCCCTGCATCGAGACGCCGTAGAGGGCGTCCGCGACCTCCATCGTCCGCTTCTGGTGCGTGATGACGATCAGCTGAGAGCTCTCCTGGAGCTCCTCCATGATGCGGATCAGCCGCTGGAGGTTGGTGTCGTCCAGGGCGGCCTCGACCTCGTCCATCACGTAGAAGGGGCTGGGCCGCGCCTTGAAGATGGAGACAAGCAGCGCCACGGCCGTCAGCGACCGCTCGCCGCCGGACAGCAGGGACAGCCGCTTGACCTTCTTGCCGGGCGGGCGGGCCTCGACGTCCACGCCGGTCGCCAGCATGTTGTCCGGGTCGGTGAGCACCAGACGGCCCTCGCCGCCGGGGAACAGTCGCGAGAACACCCCCTCGAACTCACGGGCGGTGTCCCGGTACGCCTCGGTGAAGACCTGCTCGACCCGCTGGTCGACCTCCTTCACCACTTGAAGGAGGTCGGCGCGGGTCTTGCGCAGGTCCTCCAGCTGTTCGCTGAGGAACTGGTGGCGCTCCTCCAGGGCGGCGAACTCCTCCAGCGCGAGCGGGTTGACCTTGCCCAGCTGCTGGTAGGCACGCTCGGCCGCCCTGAGCCGCTTCTCCTGCCGGACCCGGTCGAAGGGGCCGGGCCGGTTGCGGGGGTGCTCCGGATCGTCCGGCAGCTCCTCGCCCTCGGCGGGCGGAGACGGCGGAACCGGCTGGTCGGGCCCGTACTCCGCCACCAGGGCGGCCGGCTCCACGCCCAGCTCCTCCAGCGCCCGCGTCTCCAGCTGCTCGATCCGCAGCCGCTTCTCGGCGCCGAGCACCTCGCCGCGGTGTACGGAGTCCGTGAGCTTGTCGAGCTCGCCCTTGAGGTCGCGGCCCCGGCCGCGGGCCTCGCCGAGCTCCCGCTCGCGCAGCCCCTTGGCCTGCTCGGCGGCCGTCCGCTCCTGCTCGGCCCGGCCGATCGACACCTCCAGGTGCGCCAGCAGCTGGCGCGCCCCGTCGGCGACCGCCCGGCCCACCTCGGCCTCGTGGCGCAGCCGCTCGCGGCGCCGCTCCGCGCGGGCCCGGGCCTCGCGCTCGGCGCGGGCGCCCCGGTCGAGCGCGTCGGCCCGCCCGGCGAGCCCCTTGACCCGCTCCTCGTGGGTGCGCAGCTGGAGGCGGGCCTCCATCTCGGTCTGCCGCGCGTTCGCCCCGTCGGCGGCGAGGCGGTCGCGGGCCGAGGCGTCGGGCTCCTCGGCGAGCGGCAACTCCTGCGCCGCCTCGAGCCGCTCCGCGCATTCCTCTACGTCGACCCGCGCGCGCTCCAGCGCCTCCTGAGCCGTGGCTGCGGCCAGGGCGCTGCGCTCGGCTTCGCCCAGGGCCCCCTTCGCCTGCCCGGCGAGCCGGCCGAGCTGCTGGGCCACCCCCGCCCGGGCCTGCTCCCCGGCCCGGCGCCGCTCGGCCAGCTCCTCGGCGAGGGCGGCCGCCCCGGCGCGCCGGTCCTGGGCCGCCTCCTTCGCCGCGGCCAGCTCGCGGCACTCGGCTTCCAGCCGCTCCAGCTCCGCCGCCGCCTCGTCCACGGCGGCCTGCACCTCGATCAGGCTGGGCGCGCCGGCGGAGCCTCCGTGTGCGAGGTGCGCGCCGAGCACGTCCCCGTCGGCGGTCACCGCGATCAGGCCGGGCCGCTCGGCGACCACCGCCTCGGCCTCCTCCAGGGTCCCGACCACGACGTGCTCCCGCAGCACCCACGCCACGGCCCGCACCACCTCGGCATCCCCCCCGACCAACGCAGCAGCCTCCCACCACCGCCGCCCCACCACCACCCCAAGCCCCAGGGCAGAGCCCGCCTCGGGGTCCGGCGCAGAACCCGACCCGGGGTCCGGCGCAGAGCCCAACCCGAGGCCCAGGGCAGAGCCCACCCCGGAGTCCGGGGCGGAGCCCCGCACGGGGTCCGGGGCGGAGCCCCGGTTTCGGGAAGGGGCGGGGTGGGGGAATTCTCCCGGGCCCTCGGCCTGCCCGGGCAGCCCGGCACCGCCCGGGTGCGGGGCCTGCCCCGGAACCACGGCCGGGGCCGGGGCCGGGGCCGGAAGCACGGCCGGGGGCTGGCCCGGGACGGTGGGGGCCGGGGCGATCAGGAAGGTGGCCCGCCCCGCATCGGCGTCCCGCAGGTGCCGGATGGCCTCGGCGGCGGCCCCGGCCGAGGCAACGGCCACCGCATCCGCGGCGGAGCCAAGGGCCGCCGCCACCGCGACCTCGTACCCCGGGGCCACCGACACCCGCTCCGCCGCCGGCCCGAGCAGCCCGGCCAGCCGCTCGCGCGCGGCGAGCAGCGCCCCCGTCCCGTCCTTGCGCCGCAGCCCGAGCGCGAGCGCGTCCCGCCGCGCGGAGACGGCCGCGCGGGATCGTTCCGCCGAGGTCAGCGCCTCGCGGGCCGCCGCCAGCGCGGCCTCCGCCCCGGTCAGCCCGGCCTTCGCCGCCTCGTACTCCCCCTCCACCGAGGGGTCTTCGAGCCCGCCGACCTCCTCGGCCAGTTCCTCGTACTCCTCCCGCGCGGCCACCGCCCGGGCCCGCGCCTCGTCCCGGGCCGCCACGAGCCGCTCGATCTCCGCCTGCGCCGCGCCCGCCCGCGAACGGGCCGCCCCCAGCCGCCCGGTCAGCCGGGCCAGTTCCTCACGCCGGTCGGCGATGGCCCGCGCGAGGTCCCGCAGCCGCCGCTCCTCCTCGGCCAGCGCGCGCTCCAGCTCGGCCCGGTGCGCGGCGGTGTCCTCCAGCGCCCGCTCGGCCGCCTCCAGAGCGGCCGTCAGCTCCGCCTCCTGCTCCCGGATCCGCGCGGCCTCCCGCTCCATCTCCTCGGGGTCGCGGCCCCGCCGCTCCTCCTCCACCGGGGCGGAGGCGCTCTTGACCCGGGCCTCGGCCAGGGACGCGGTCCCGCGTACCCGTTCGGCCAGTTGCGACAGCTCGTACCAGGTCTGCTGGGCCCGCTGGAGCCGGGGCGCGAGGCGCCGTACCGATTCCTCCAGCTCGGCCTCGCGCCGCAGCGCGTCCTCGAGGTCCCGCTCGGCGGACTCCTTGCGCTCCTTCAGTGCGGCCTCGTCCGCGATCTCCGCGTCGAGGGCGCCCCTGAGGGCCACAAGGTCGTCGGCGAGCAGCCGCAGCTTCGCGTCGCGCAGGTCCGCCTGGATCACGGCGGCCCGGCGGGCCACCGCCGCCTGCCGTCCCAGGGGCTTGAGCTGGCGGCGCAGTTCGTCGGTCAGGTCCTGCACCCGCGCGAGGTTGGCCTGCATCGCGTCGAGTTTGCGCAGCGCCTTCTCCTTGCGCTTGCGGTGCTTGAGTACGCCCGCGGCCTCCTCGATGAAGGCGCGGCGGCCCATCGGGTCGGCGTGCAGGACGGAGTCGAGCTGGCCCTGTCCGACGATGACGTGCATCTCGCGGCCGATGCCGGAGTCGGAGAGCAGCTCCTGGATGTCGAGGAGCCGGCAGGTGTCCCCGTTGATCTGGTACTCGCTGCTGCCGCCGCGGAACATGATCCGCGTGATGGTGACCTCGGCGTACTCGATCGGCAGGGCGCCGTCGCAGTTGTCGATGGTGAGGGAGACCTCGGCCCGCCCCAGCGGCGGCCGTCCCGTCGTGCCCGCGAAGATGACGTCTTCCATCTTCCCGCCGCGCAGGGATTTGGCTCCCTGTTCCCCCATGACCCAGGACAGCGCGTCGACCACGTTGGACTTGCCCGATCCGTTCGGGCCGACGACGCAGGTGATGCCCGGTTCGAAGCGCAGGGTGGTAGCGGAGGCAAACGATTTGAAGCCACGCAGGGTCAGGGACTTGAGGTGCACGCCGCCGGACTCTACCTTTCACGTTCGGTTTCGCCCATGAAGGTGCAGGGCACATCAGACGTTAAAGGAATCAGCCCCCCACCTGGCGCAATGGCCGGCCCGACGCCCGGCGCAATGCCCGGCCCGACGCCCGGCGCAGTGCCGGGCCCGGTGCCTCGGCGGCAGGAAAGAGCGGCAAGAAAGAAGGGACGCCAGGGCGTCCCTTGCATATCATTCGGGGCTGGAATCGAGCGACGAGTGAGCGCGGATCAGGTGAGCGCAGGCTCCGCCTGGGGTACGTCGATGTCGATGCTGTCCAGCAACGAGTCTCCGTGCTGAGCGGCGGCCGCGGTCAGAGCGTCGTTCTCGGACTGGATCCGTCCGAGCTCGGACTCGAGGTCCTGGACGCGCTGCTGAAGCCGTCGCATCTCGGCGAGGAGTCGCGGGTCGGAACCGCCGACGTAACCGAGAAGCGCCTTTGCCATGATGGATGGTCCTCCACACTGAGTGACCGACCGAAGCGGTGTGGGTCGTGAGGGAATCGCACCCGCGGATGTCCGACAGCGACTGTCAGTCACTGCACTCGTTCTCTTGCTGACGCTGCCTACTGCCAGCACTGCCAAACAGCTCAGGTGCGCGGGGCTTCCAGCGTCTCACCAAAAAGTTTGACGGTCAACACGATCACGCCCCGTATCGGCGGGCGGCCCGGTCCGCACAAGGGGCGGAGGGATCAACCTCGCCTCCGAGCCTTCCACGGATCGTCCGCCGCGGCAACGCGTCGGCGGCGAATGCGCAGATCCGACCGGGTGCGGCCCTTCCGGGGATCTGATCAGTCCATGATCAGTCGATTGATCACCGGATCTCGAAGCCGTCGTAGCCACCGCGCGGTGTGCCCCAGATCTCTGTCACCCCGTCCACCCGTCCGGGCGTGTCGGCGGAGCGGAGCCAATCCAGCAGCCGGTGGCAATTCTCACGTTGACCTTCGGCCACCACCTGCACTCGACCGTCGTCGAGGTTGAGCGCGAAGCCGATCATGCCGCCGATCTCCAGAGCATTGGCCCTGGTGAACCAGCGGAAGCCCACTCCCTGTACACGGCCGCGCACCCAGGCGGTCATGCGGACATCTTCATTCATGCATGAACGCTAACCGGGCAAACGGTTTCGGGGCCCATCGCCCCCTTGGCTCATCGGCTACAGTCCCCCACCAGCGACTCACCCGTTCGGGTGAGCAAAGTTTGATCTTGCAAAGGGAAGGCTCGCCGCCCATGGGACGCCACCGACTCCACGCCGCGCCTCGGCGCGGTGCCAAGCGCACCGCCGTGCGCGCCGGGCTGCTCGGCGTGTCCGCGGCCGTGGCCCTCGGCACGGCGGCCGTGACGACCGGGTTCGTGCCGGTCGGCGGCGCCTTCCCCTACGTCGGCACGGGCGCCGGGGACAAGACGGAGGCCCGGGCCAAGCCCTCCGCCGACGCCGACGCCGACGCCGGCGCGGGGCTGGAGCAGCAGGGCGGCCTGGCCAACCTGTCGGGCCGGGCCTCCTCCGCCCCCGAGGCGGGCACGCCCTCGGCCACCCCCTCGGCCTCCCCCAGCCCCTCCACCTCGCCCTCCCCGTCGGCATCGCCCTCGACCACTCCCTCCCCCTCGGCCTCCACCAAGGAGCCGGAGAAGAGGGAGCCAGAGAAGAGCGCGGCCCCGCAGCCGCCGAAGCCGGCCGCCCCCAAGCCCCCGGCGGCGCCGAAGCCCGCGGCCCCGACGGCCGGGGACGGGCACTCCGCCGAGGAGGCCGCGGTGCTCGCCCTGGTGAACCAGGAGCGCGCCCAGGCCGGGTGCGTCCCGGTCCGGGCCAACCCGCCGCTGGCGGCGCTGGCCGGTGCCTTCAGCAAGGACATGGCCGTACGGGGCTTCTTCGACCACACCGACCCGGACGGGAACACCCCGTGGCAGCGGGCCCAGAACGCGGGGATCTCCGGCATGGGCGGCGAGAACATCGCGCGCGGCCAGGGGGACGCGAAGTCGGTGATGGAGTCCTGGATGAAGAGCCCGGGCCACAAGGCGAACATCCTCAACTGCGAATTCCGCACCCTGGGCGTCGGTGTCCACTTCGGCTCCGGCGGCCCCTGGTGGACCCAGGACTTCGGCTTCTGACGGCCTGCCGGTCCGACGGACTGACGGCCTGACGGCCTGCCGGTCCGACGAACCGCCGGTCAGTCAGACTCCGGCGGCCGCCAGGGCCGCCCGGCCCGCCACGACCACGCGGGTGTGCTCGGCGACCCGCCGGCCGAGGTGCTCGGCGGTCGCGATGTCGGCCTTGTGCACGCCCTCCGGGCCCTCGTCGGAGTTGGTCTGGGCGGCCGCGCCGGAGAAGAAGCCGAGACGGTTGAGGTCGAACTCGGAGCCGGCGGTGGAGTTCCAGCCCGGCTTCAGGCCCAGGTTGACCCAGCTCATGCCGTGCTGCGAGGCCAGCGTCTGGAAGAACTGCAGGGTGTGGAGCTTGTCGCCGGACTTGGAGCCGGAGTTGGTGAACCCGGCGGCCACCTTGTCCTGCCACACATCGCCGAACCAGCGCTTCGAGGTGGCCTCGGCGAAGACGTGGAAGGCGCCGGAAGCGGTGCCCATGTAGGTCGGGGAGCCGAAGACGATCGCGTCGGAGCCGTCCAGCAGCTCCCACTCGGCGTCCCCGATCTCGTCGACCTTGATCAGGTGGACCGTGGCCCCCGTGGCGGCGGCGCCCGCCCGCACGGCCTCGGCGACGACGGCGGTGTGGCCGTATCCCGAGTGGTAGGCGATGGAGACGACGGGGGTGGGGGTGTTCGCGGACATGGCTGTTCTCCTCAGAGCGTGCGGTGAACCGCGGTGCGGCTGAGGAAAAGAGAATCACTAACTTTTAGAAAGCGCAAGCAGACAGTTAGCGCTGCCCGGGAGTACGCTTGGTCCATGGAGACCCCTGTCTGTACCGAAGCCATCGCGGACGACCTGCCGTTCGACGTCTTCGCCCGCGCCTGCCCCTCGCGCGAAACCCTGGAACACGTCACGGGCCGCTGGGGCAGCCTCACCGTCGGCGCCCTCCAGGAGGGCCCGTGCCGCTTCAACGAGCTGCGCCGCAAGGTCGACGGCGTGAGCGAGAAGATGCTCTCCCAGACCCTCCACGCCCTGGAGCGCGACGGCATCGTCCACCGTGAGGCGCAGCCGACCAACCCGCCCCGCGTCGACTACGAGCTGACCCCGCTGGGCCGCGAGATCGCCGCCCGCCTGCTCTCCCTGATCCACTTCCTGGAGGGCAGCATGGACGAGGTCCTGGTCTCCCGGCAGACCTACGACGCCGCGCGCGGCGGCCGCTGACACCGCGGGCAGAAGTAGCTGGACCGGTTCATCCACGCCCTCCGCCGCATCGGCGTACCGCAGCGGCGGCAGGGCTCGCCCTCGCGCCCGTAGGCGTCCAGAGACCGGTCGAAGTAGCCGGACTCGCCGTTCACGTTGACGTACAGGCTGTCGAAGCTGGTCCCGCCGACCGCGAGCGCGGCGTTCATGACCTCCCGCACATGGGTCAGGAGTTCCGCGCTCCGGGGGCGGGTGAGGGTGGCGGTGGGGCGCTCGTAGTGCAGCTTCGCGCGCCACAGGGCCTCGTCGGCGTAGATGTTGCCGACCCCGCTGATCAGCGACTGGTCCAGCAGGGCCCGCTTGACGGTGGTGCGCTTCGCGCGCAGCGCCAGGTGGTAGGCCCCCTCGTCGAAGAGCGGGTCCAGCGGGTCGCGGGCGATGTGCGCGATCACGTCGGGCAGTCCCTCGGCGCTGCCGGGGACGGTCTCGTGCAGCGAGAGCCCGCCGAAGGTGCGCTGGTCGACGAAGCGCAGCTCGGTGCCCGCGTCGTCGGCGAAGCGGACGCGGATCCGCAGGTGCTTCTCATCGGGGGCGCCGGCCGGCTGCACCAGCAGCTGCCCGCTCATCCCGAGGTGCCCGAGGACGGACAGGTCCCGCCCCTCCAGGGGCAGCCACAGGTACTTCCCGCGCCGCCGGGGCACCCCGATGGTCTGCCCGGCCAGGCGCGCCGCGAAATCGGCCCCGCCCGCCAGGTGCCTGCGTACGGCCCGGGGGTGGAGCACCTCCACCGCGTCGACGGTCCGCCCGGCCACCCAGCGCTCCAGGCCGCGCCGCACCACTTCGACTTCGGGCAGCTCGGGCATGGTGTTCCTCCTGGGTGGGACGCGGCGGCGAACAGGAAACCCCGCCGCACCGGGGTGCGACGGGGTCACTGTAGAAGAAAGCGGTCAGGCGTCCGGCGCCGGGGCGACGGGCGCCTGCGCCCCGCCGTCCTGTGCCGGAGCGGCGGCGGAAGCAGCGGCTTCCGCCGCCTTCCGCTCGTCCGCGGCGGCGCGGATACCGCGCCACGCGGACTCCGCCGCCTGCTGTTCCGCTTCCTTCTTGCTGCGGCCGGTGCCGGTGCCGTACGAGACACCACCGACGCGAGCGGCAGCTGTGAAGGTCTTCTCGTGGTCCGGTCCGGTCTCGGTGACCAGGTACTCCGGTACACCAAGGCCTTCGGCCGCCGTGAGCTCCTGGAGACTGGTCTTC
Source organism: Streptomyces sp. NBC_00091 (assembly GCF_026343185.1). Taxonomy (GTDB): domain Bacteria; phylum Actinomycetota; class Actinomycetes; order Streptomycetales; family Streptomycetaceae; genus Streptomyces. The sequence continues at coordinate 915,340 of NZ_JAPEMA010000001.1, forward strand.
CAGTCCAGGCCGGCCCCGAGGTTGGAGGACTTCTCGATGAGCGGGTCGAAGAGCCGGTGAACCAGCTCCGAGGCCGCTTCGAGGCCCTTGTCGAGGTAGACGGCGCCGATCACCGCTTCCAGGGTGTCGGCGAGGATGGAGGCCTTGTCCCGCCCGCCCGTGCCCTCTTCGCCCCGGCCGAGCCGGATGAAGGAGCCGAGTTCGAGGCCGCGCCCGACCTCCGCCAGCGCACGAGAGTTGACCACCGCGGCCCGCAGTTTGGCCAGCTGGCCTTCCGGCAGATCGGGGTGGGTCGTGTACAGCGTGTCCGTGACCACCAGGCCCAGCACGGAGTCCCCGAGGAACTCCAGGCGTTCGTTGGTGGGCAGACCGCCGTTCTCGTACGCGTACGAACGGTGGGTCAGCGCACGCACCAGAAGGGCGGACTCGAGTTGGTACCCGAGCCGCCCTTCCAGAAGCGTGTGGGACGAGGCCGCGTTGTTACTGTCTGCCTGCTTCTCAGCGTTGGACAGCTCAGACATTGCGCCTCTCACCAGCCGCTCAGACCTCGAGGACCTGGCGCTTGTTGTAGGTGCCGCAGCTCGGGCACGCGATGTGCTGGAGCTTCGGCTCCTGGCAACGCTCACACGAAACCAGGGTGGGGACCGCAGCCTTCCACTGCGACCGGCGGTGGCGCGTGTTGCTGCGCGACATCTTCCGCTTCGGAACAGCCACGGCTACTTCTCCTGCTTCTCGGCGGCGCCCTGAACTCCGTCAGAGGCAGTGCCGCTCATGTTGTCCTTCTCGTCGCCCTGATCGGTGACGAGTCCCTGCAATGCCGCCCAACGAATGTCGACGGCGTCATGGTGGTGGTCCGGGTCGTCGTTCAGGCTGAGCCCGCAATCGGGGCACAGTCCGAGACAGTCCTCCCGGCACACCGGCTGCATGGGCAGTGCGAGCACCACCACGTCACGCAGCACGGGTTCGAGGTCGAACAAGCCGTCCTCGAGGAAGAGCGTGTCCTCGTCGTCCTCGGCGTCGTCGGCCGGCTCCGCCTTTGAGCGGCCCCGGTCGTCGGCGTCAGGGTACGAGAACATCTCCTGGAAGTCCGCCTTGAGCTCGCGCTCGACGGTCTCCAGACACCTTACGCACTCCCCCACCGCCGATGCACGGACGGTGCCTGTGACAAGCACCCCTTCCATGACCGACTCCAGGCGGAGGCTGAGCTTCAGTGGGGTGCCTTCCGGCACTCCGATGACGTCGACGAGACCGAAGTCCGCCGGTGCCTCGATCTCGCGGGACAGCCGCTGCATGGCACCAGGACGCCGACCCAGCTCGTGCGTGTCGAACACGAGGGGGTTGTGGTGGTCGAGGCGGGTGTTCAGGGCTGTTCCTGCTTTCACGGATCGCTGAAGATCAAAGATTCGGCCGCTCAAGGGCAGCATGGATCGCGGTGCATAGGCGCGACCGAACAGCCAGGATACCCGGCGCTTCGCTCTGAGCCCAATCCGGCCCTAGCGCCCCTGCTCGTACTGGCGCAGCTGGTCCAGGTTGATCATGCTCGTGTCGAAGAAGCTGGTCTCGTCGAGCGCGGGCTGCTGGGGATGCTGCGGCTGTTGCTGCGGCTGTTGCTGGTAGGCGGCGTACGGGTCGGGATGCTGCTGGTAGCCCGCGTAGGGATCCGGCTGCTGCTGGTACCCGGAGTACGGGTCCTGGTAGGCGTATCCGTCCTGCTGGGGCTGGTGCTGCGGCTGCTGGTAGGCGGCGTACGCGGTGTCGTACACGGGCTCCGGCTGCGCCGGGACCGGCAGCGGCGCGGGCCCCGGCTCCGCCAGGCCGGCGAGGAAGTCCGCGTCGCTCGCGGGGCGGGCCCCCTGGGCTCCGGCGGCGTCCTGGGCGGCCATGTGCGCGCCGAGGTCGTCCGAGGGCACCCGGCCCAGCAGCTTCTGGCGGCCCCGGCCGACGGCCTCCAGGGTCTTGGAGAGGACCGCCTCGAAGGTGGCCAGCTTCGTGTCGACGTACGCGTCCGCCTGCTCGCGCTGGATCTGCGGGTCGTGGCTGCGCTCCGGCGCACCGGTGTCGTCGTAGCCCTGCTCGTCCAGGCCCGGCCCGCGGCCCAGCAGCTTCTCGCGGCCGCGGTCCACCGAGCCGATGGTCTTGCTGAGCACGACCTCGAAGTTGGCGAGCTTGCTGTCGACGTACTCGTCCGCCTCGGCCCGGATCTCCGCGGCCTCCCGGCGGGCCTCCGCCAGGATCCGGTCCGCCTCGCCCTGCGAGCGGCGGGCGATCTCGGTGTCGGAGATCAGCGAACCGCGCTGGGCGTGCGCGGACTCGATGATGCGCCCCGCCTCCCGGCGGGCGTCCTCGACCATCTGCTCCCGCCCGCCGATGAGTTCCCGGGCCTGGGCGAGCGAGCCGGGCAGGGCCTGGCGTACCTCTTCGAGCCGGGCGAGGAGCTCCGCGCGGTTGATCACGCAGGAGGCCGACATGGGCATGGAGCGGGCGCCGCCGATGGCCGCGACGATCTCGTCCAGCTTCTTCTGTACGTCCATGGGGGGCTCGCGCTCTCTCTGCCTCGGACTGACGAGACGACTGTAGGGCCACCGGATGGACGCGCGGGACGGGCTGGGGGAACCTCAGCCCGTCCGCCGCCGGATCACTTCGCCCGCAGCCGCTCGATCAGCGCCGCGTGCACGTGCGCGGGCAGCAGGTGGGCCACATCGCCGCCCCAGGCCGCGACCTCCTTGACCAGGGAGGACGACAGGAAGCTGTAGGTGGGGTTGGTCGGCACGAAGAGCGTCTCCACCCCGGAGAGCCCCATGTTCATCTGGGCCATCTGGAGTTCGTAGTCGAAGTCGCTGACGGCGCGCAGGCCCTTGACGATGGCGGGGATGTCCCGCTGCTTGCAGAAGTCGACGAGCAGGCCGTGGAAGGACTCGACCTCGACGTTGCCGTAGTCGGCGGTCGCCTCGCGGATCATCTCGATCCGCTCCTCGACGGTGAACAGGCCCTTCTTGGACTGGTTGATCATCACGGCGACGTGGACGACGTCGTAGAGCCGGGAGGCGCGTCCGATGATGTCGAGGTGTCCGTTGGTGATGGGGTCGAAGGATCCCGGACAGACGGCGCGGCGCAACTGAACTCCCTCGTTCATGAGTCTTCGCTGGTGGAGGCGGCGCGACCGTACCAAAGGGTGCCCTCGCCGTACTTCCGGGACCGGAGCGGCTCGAAGCCGTCCGGCCACGGGAAGGCGCCGCTCCTCGTGCTGCGTTCCACGGTGACGAGCGCATCGTCCGTGAGCCAGCCATTGGACCGGAGTGTGAGGAGGATCTCCCGCAGTTCCGCGTGCTCCACGGCGTACGGCGGGTCCAGGAAGACGATGTCGTACGGGGCCCCGGGCGCGGCCCCCGTCACGATCTGCTCGGCCTTGCCGGCGCGGAACTCGGCGCCGGGCAGGCCCAGCGCCTTGATGTTGTCCCGGATCGCCTTGGCGGCCTTGGCGTCGGCCTCGACGAGCAGGGCGTGGGCCGCGCCGCGCGAGAGGGCCTCCAGGCCCACGGCGCCGGAGCCGCCGTACAGGTCGAGGACCCGGGCCCCTTCGACTCCGTGCAGCGACTCCCAGGTGGAGAAGAGCCCTTCGCGCATCCGGTCCGAGGTCGGCCGGGTGCCGGTGCCGGGGGGCACGGTCAGCCGTCGCCCGCCGGCGCTGCCGGCGATCACGCGGGTCATCTGGGGGGTCCTTCAATCTTCGGGGACAACGGGCACCCCCATTGTCAGCCCTTCTCCAGGTACTGCTCCCGCTCGGTGTCCAGCAGGGCGTCGAGCGCGGTGCGCAGCCCCGGCAGGTGCTCCAGTTCGGGGTCGGCGGCGACCACGCGGGTGGCCTCCTCGCGGGCCTGGGCGATGACCTCCTCGTCCTCGATGACGGCGAGCATGCGCAGCGAGGAGCGCACGCCGGACTGGGCCTGGCCCAGTACGTCGCCCTCGCGGCGCTGCTCCAGGTCGATCCGGGAGAGTTCGAAGCCGTCGAGGGTGGCGGCGACGGCGGCGAGCCGGGCGCGGGCGGGGCTGGCCTCGTGCATCTCGCTGACCAGCAGGCACAGGCCGGGGGCCGAGCCGCGGCCGACGCGGCCGCGCAGCTGGTGGAGCTGGGAGACGCCGAAGCGGTCCGCGTCCATGATCACCATGACCGTGGAGTTGGGGACGTTCACCCCGACCTCGATGACGGTGGTGGCGACCAGCACCTTGACCTCGCCGGCGGCGAAGCGGCGCATGACGTCGTCCTTGTCGGAGGGGTCCATCCGCCCGTGCAGCACCTCGACGGACAGCCCGGCGAGCGGTCCGCGCGTGAGCTGCTCGGCGATGTCCAGCACGGCGAGCGGCGGCCGCTTCTCCGCCTCGTCCTCGGCGGAGGCCTTCTTCTTCTTGGGGTCGTCCTCCCCATCCCCGATCCGAGGGCACACCACATACGCCTGGTGGCCGTTCTCCACTTCCTCGCGGACCCGTTCCCAGGCCCGGGTGAGGAAGTGCGGCTTGTCCTTGGCGGGCACGACATGGGTGGCGATCGGGGAGCGCCCGGCGGGCAGCTGGTCGAGGACGGAGGTCTCCAGGTCGCCGAAGACGGTCATCGCGACGGTGCGCGGGATGGGGGTGGCCGTCATCACCAGCAGGTGCGGGGGCTGCTTGCCCTTGGAGCGCAGGGCGTCGCGCTGTTCGACGCCGAAGCGGTGCTGCTCGTCCACGACGACCAGGCCGAGGTCGTGGAACTGCACCTTGTCCTCGATCAGCGCGTGCGTGCCGATGACGACCCCGGCCTCGCCGGTGACCAGGTCGAGCAGGGCCTGGCGCCTGGCGGGCACCCCCATCGACCCGGTGAGCAGCACCACCTTGGTGCCCTGGTCGGAGCCTCCGAGCATCCCTCCCTCGGCGAGCTCGCCCATCATCTCGGTGATGGACCGGTGGTGCTGCTGGGCGAGCACCTCGGTCGGCGCGAGCATCGCGGCCTGTCCGCCGCAGTCGACGACGGCGAGCATGGCCCGCAGCGCCACCATCGTGTTGTGCGTCACGGTGAAGTTGTCGGTGACGTAGGCGTGGCTCGGGTGCTCGACGCTGATGCACTGGACAGGCTTGACGCCTACGTACTCCACAGCCCGAACACCACGCCGGAAGGTGTTGTACTTCGGCCGCGGCCCCATACGTGCCGCCTTGCGCGACAGCCGGAACGGCTCGAACTCCTCGGGCAGGGCGATGGAAACGTTGAAGGCGGCCTTCTTGGGCAGGACACGGGCCCGTCCACCGAGAGACCGCACGAGCCAGGCCACGTCCTCCGCCAACCGGAGGGAGGCGGAGCAGAACGAAATGCTCGTTCCGTCCGCATGAAGCGTCCCGTCCGTGTCCATGAGCCCTTGAAGGACCGCCAAACGGTCCTTGACCGACGCGTTCTTGTAGACGTCCGGGAGGAACTTGTCGTGTGAGGTCGTACCCCACAGCCCCAGGTCGCGAGCCGCCTGGATGACAGGATTCCGTCGGGTGCCGTCCCTCGGCCCGCTCATCCGGATCGTGTAGTCGCAGCGGGATCCGGGAACCGCGGCCATCTCACAGTCGGGGGCCACGGCAGCCTCCACCGCGGCCAGGATCTCCTCGTCCGCAGTGGACAGTCTCAGGTTGTGCCGGAACGAGCCGTCGCCGATGAGAACACCCAGCAGGTAGGGATCAAGTGGTTGGTGGTCACCGTTCCCAAGGTCCACGGGGACAGCTGCCGGCAGGTACCACTTGGAAGATCCATTGGCCTTGTGCAGGTCCGATCGGATCTCCCTCGTGGTCATCACCTTGGGCTCCTGGCCCCGGTGCCATCCAGAGCTCGTGCCGACGATCCACAGGTGTTCGTCGTCGCACTCGACAGCGCTCCCGTCCGACAGCAACAACCGCCACACATCGCGTTCTCCCTGAGGGAACACGCCCCCGACGAGTGCAATCTCGCCGGTCGGCACCACCACCTCGTCCCCGATCGCGATATCGCCCATGGGCCGGTAACCCGTGGGTGTCAGCACCAGCGAGTCGAGAGGCTGGGCCTTGCCTGAGCCGACCTCGCCCTGGAGGAGGCGGTGCATGGGGTGGCTGGTGGCGAGGTCGTCGAAGATCTCCCGGGAGACGGTCTGCTGGCCTTCGGTGAGGGTGAAGGGCAGTTTGGCGTCGAAGGAGTCGAGGAGGCCTCCGGGGGCGGGGCGGCGGGCGACGGCGGGGAGCTGGGAGTCGGCGTGCCGGCGGCGGGCCAGGGCGACCTGGAGGACGAAGGCCTCGTCCCACTTCAGGCGCTGGCGGGCGTCCTCGACGTCGGCCTTGGTGGCGGGGCGGTGGATCTTGAGGAGGGCCTCGGTGAGCGGGACCAGCCCGCGGCCCTCGCGCAGGGCCGTCGGCAGCGGGTCCACGGTCTCCTGGGCGCTGGGCAGGACCGCGTCCACGCATTTGGCGATCTTCCAGGACTCCAGCTTGGCGCAGGCCGGGTAGATCGGGATGAGCTGGTTGGCGAAGGCGGTGGCGGCGTCCTTGTCGGAGGCGTCGGCGCCGAGGGGTTCGTACGCCGGGTGCGCGAGCTGGAGCTTGTGGTTGAACCGGGAGACCTTGCCGGCGAACATCGCGCGGCTGCCGGGGAGCAGCTCCTTGTGCGGTTTGTGGACGCCCGCGCCGAAGAAGACCAGCTGGAGGCGGCCGCTGCCGTCGGTGATGGTGACTTCGAGGCGCTTTCCGCCGCCGCGGCTGCCCTGGTAGGTCAGCAGGCGGGCGTCCGCGACCTGGGCGACGACGGTGACGTGCTCGTCGAGCTGGTCGGCGAGGTCGGCCAGCGAGGTCAGCTCGCCGCGCTCCGCGTACCGCCGGGGGTAGTGGTGGAGCAGGTCCAGGGCCGTGTGCAGGCCGAGCTGCTCGGCCAGCACCTTGGCGGTGGCGGGGCCGAGGGTCTTCTTGAGGTCTTCGTCGAGCGCGGGCACGTGTTCCATTGCACACCATGCCGCCGACAAGCCGGCTATTCGACTCCGATGAGCAGGGGCGCCGACCAGCGGCCGCCCCGGTAGGTGACGGTGTCCACGGCCAGGTGCGCGTGCTGGACGTACGCCTCCAGGCGCGCGGCGAGGGTGTCCGGCACCTCGGGCCCCAGGACGAGGGTGACCAGTTCGCCGCCGGAGCCCAGCATCCGCTCCAGGACCGCCTCGGCGGTCTCGGGCAGGCCGGCGCCGATGACGGCGACGTCCCCGTCGATCAGCCCGAGGACGTCCCCGGCCTGGCAGATCCCGGCGGAGGTGAAGGACTGGCGTTCGGCGACGGCCAGTTCCCCGTAGCGGGTGGCGCCGGCGGCCGCGGTCATGGCGACGACGTCCTCGTCGAAGCTGCCGTCCGGGTCGTGCACGGCGAGGGCGGCCAGCCCCTGGACCGCGGAGCGGGTGGGGATCACGGCGACCCGTACCCCGTCGGCGCGGGCCTGTTCGGCGGCGGCCGCGGCGGCGGCGCGCAGCTCGGCGCTGCCGGGCAGCAGGACCACCTCGCGGGCGTGTGCCCGGCGGACGGCGGCGAGCAGTTCGGCGACGTCGGGCTGCTCCCCGGGGCGGGCCGGCACGGTGGTGGCGCCGGCCTCCCCGCACAGGGCGGCCAGCCCCTCGCCCTGGACCACGGCGACCACGGCCCGCTGGACGCGGGGGGCCGCAGCGCGGCGGCGTTCGTCGCCGAAGTGGGTGATGCGGATGCGGTACGGCCGCCCGGCGACCACCCCGGCCTCGACGGCCGCGCCGGGGTCGTCGACGTGCACGTGGACGTTCCACAGCCCGTCGCCGCCGACCACCACCAGGGAGTCGCCGAGCCCGTCGAGGCGGGCGCGCAGTTCGGCGACGGCCTCTTCGGAGGCGTCCAGCAGGTAGATCACCTCGTACGCGGGACCGCCCTGCTCCTGCGCGCAGGGCTCGGGGTCCAGGAGCACGGGCACGGTCCGGCCGGGTACCGGCTCGGCGGCGGGTTCCTGGCCCGACAGCGCCTGCCACAGGGCCCCGAGTACGGCGACCAGCCCGCAGCCCCCGGCGTCGACCACCCCGGCCTTCCCGAGGGCGGCCAGCTGGCCCGGGGTCTCGGCGAGGGCCGCGCGGGCCCCCTCGTAGGCGGCCCGGGCCACTTCGGCGGCGGTGCCGGCGGCGGACCCCGCGGCGGACCCGGCCCGGGCGGCGGCGCCTGCGACGGTGAGCATGGTGCCCTCGACCGGGTGCGCGACGGCCTGGTAGGCCTCCTCGGCGGCCCGGGTCAGGGCCTGTGCGAGCAGCGGGCCCGGGGCGCGGTCCCCGGGGTCGGCGCCGAGCACGTCGGCCACGCCGCGCAGCAGCTGGGCGAGGATGGTCCCGGAGTTCCCCCGGGCGCCTATGAGGGCTCCGTGCGCGTAGGCCCGTACGGCTTCGGACAGGGAGGTCGGCCCTGTGCCGTCCGTCACGCCCGCGGGGGTCTCGGCGAAGGCCTCGGCCAGGGCGCGGTCGGCGGACCCGGCGGTGAGGTAGAGGTTGGTTCCGGTGTCGGCGTCCGCGACCGGGTAGACGTTGATCGCGTCGATGTCCTCGCGGGCCCGGCCCAGTGCGGCCAGGGCCAGCGAGCTCCAGGTGCGCACCGCTTCGGCGTCGAGGGCGTGCGGTCCAGGCTCGTGCGCCACCGGGCGTTCCTCCTTGTGCGGGCCAGGGTTCACCGCAGGGTAACGAAGGGTGGCCTCCGCTTCGGGACCCCGGGGCGGAGCAGGGCCCCGTCATGGTAGTTTTCTCGGACCCAAGCAGTCGTTGTATGCTGCTCAGGTTGCCCGTCGAGAGTCGGGTCATTCGTCCGGCAAGCCACTTCAGATCTCTGATTCCGGTGCGCCGGATTCCACCGTAATTGCATCTGAAGTCTTGGAGTGACCTGTGGCTGCCAACTGCGACGTTTGCGCCAAGGGGCCGAGCTTCGGCAACAACATCTCCCACTCGCACCGCCGCACCTCGCGTCGCTGGAACCCGAACATCCAGCGCGTCCGTGCCGTGGTCAATGGGACGCCGAAGCGCCTCAACGCCTGCACCTCGTGCATCAAGGCCGGCAAGGTCTCGCGCTGACGCCTCCCGTCGTCGTAGCGCAGCCCTTTCTGGTTGCCAAGAAGGCCGGTTCACCTCTGGTGAACCGGCCTTTTGCCTTTGTCTGAACGTCTGAGCGGATGGCCGGACCACCTACTGAGTTAGGAGGTGGTCCGGCCGTCCGCTTCAGCGCCAGCGCCAGGCGTGGTCCACCGGTCCGATGCCGCCGCCGAGCGCGAAGCCCGCGGCGATGGCGCCGGTGACGTACTCCTTGGCCGCCGTGACGGCCTCCGGGACGGCCAGGCCCTTGGCCAGGCCCGCCGCGATCGCGCTGGCGAGCGTGCAGCCCGTGCCGTGGGTGTGCCGGTTGTCGTAGCGGGGTGCCCGCAGCCACAGCTCCTCGGAGCCGTCGGTCAGCAGGTCCACGGCCTCGCCGCCGTGCGCCGCGAGGTGGCCGCCCTTGATCAGCGCCCAGCGGGGGCCGTGGCCGAGGATCGCGTCGGCGGCCCGCCGCATGTCGTCCTCGCTCTCCACGGCCACCCCCGTGAGCCGGGCCACCTCGTCCAGGTTCGGCGTCGCCACCGTGGCGCGGGGCAGCAGCTCCTTGCGTACGGCGTCCAGCGCGGAGGCGGCGAGCAGCGCGTCCCCGTGCTTGGAGACCCCCACGGGGTCCACCACCGCCGGGGCGGCGGTGCCGGCGAGCAGCTCGGCCACCGTCTCCACCAGCACGGCGGAGGACAGCATCCCGGTCTTGACGGCCTGGACGCCGATGTCGTCCACCACGGCCCGGTACTGGGCCGTGACGGCCTCGGCGGGCAGTTCCCAGGCCCCCTGCACGCCGATGGAGTTCTGGGCGGTCACGGCGGTGATCACGCTCATGCCGTGCACGCCGAGCGCCAGCATGGTCTTGAGGTCGGCCTGGATGCCCGCGCCGCCGCCGGAATCCGACCCGGCGACGGTCAGGCACCGCGGCGGGGCGGCCCCGGCGGGGCTCACGGGGTCTCCTCGACGGCCGGGTCGGCGCCGAAGTGGTCCCAGCCGCCGGTGCTGGTCCAGGGGGCGCCGTCCACGGTCACCTGGGGCAGCGCGGAGCGGTGCTGGACCTCGCCGATGACCTTCCAGCGGGCCGGGAGCTTCACGTCGGGCGGGAAGGTGGCCACGATGGCGTGGTCCTCTCCCCCGGTGAGGACCCACTGGAGCGGGTCCACGCCGACGGCCTGGCCGATGTCGTGCATCTGGGTCGGGATGTCCACGGCCCCCGAGCGCAGGTCGATCCGCACCTTGCTGGCCTCGGCGATGTGACCGAGGTCGGCGATCAGGCCGTCGCTGACGTCGGTCATGGCGGTGGCGCCGAGCCCGGCGGCCGCCGGACCGGCGTGGTAGGGCGGTTCGGGGCGCCGGTGCGCCTCGACGAAGGCCCGCGGGGAGCGGAAGCCGCGCGAGAGCACCGCGAAGCCGGCCGCGGACCAGCCGAGCCAGCCGGTGACGGCCACGACGTCCCCGGGCTGGGCGCCGGAGCGCAGCACGGGCTCGTGGTTGCGCAGGTCCCCGAGGGCGGTGATGGAGACGGTGATGGTGTCTCCGCGTACGACGTCCCCGCCGACCACGGCCGCGCCCGCGACCTGGCACTCGTCGCGGATGCCGTCCATCAGCTCGGTGGGCCAGGTGACCGGCAGCTCCGCCGGGACGACCAGGCCGAGCAGCAGCGCGGTGGGCACGGCGCCCATGGCGGCGATGTCGGCCAGGTTCTGCGCGGCGGCCTTGCGGCCCACGTCGTAGGCGGTGGACCAGTCGCGCCGGAAGTGCCTGCCCTCGAGCAGGATGTCGGTGCTCGCCACGACCCGTCGGTCCGGAGCCGACACCACCGCGGCGTCGTCGCCGGGTCCGAGCCGGACCGCCGGGGTGGTGGTGAGCCGTGAGGTGAGCTCCCGAATGAGCCCGAACTCCCCCAGCTCGCCCACAGTGCCCTTCATCGCTGTGCCCCTTCTTGGCAAGTCCGCTTGCGGTCGCGAGCCGTCACAGCTCTGGGTACCGTCAACAGATACGTCAACTTCTGCTCTGCGTACGCCCCGCTGTGCGTGGCGCCGGACCCCCGGGTCTCCCCGTGGCACGCGGCGACGCGGTACCGTGGCGTCCCTTCTTCCCCGGGCCCGCCCGTTCTGCCTGGGCCCATCCGAAGGTTAGGGGAAATGATCCTCGTGGCCGCCCTGGAGGTTCCGTGGTACAGGCGTACATCCTCATCCAGACCGAGGTGGGCAAGGCGTCGATCGTCGCCGAGTCCATCGCCAAGATCCCGGGGGTGATCCAGGCCGAAGACGTGACGGGGCCGTACGACGTGATCGTGCGCGCCCAGGCCGACACCGTCGACGATCTCGGGCGCATGGTCGTCGCCAAGGTCCAGCAGGTGGAGGGCATCACCCGCACCTTGACCTGCCCGGTGGTCCATCTGTAGCCCCCGTCTACTCTTGGCCGGTGATGTCATTGCCGCACCGCCGGCCCCTCCGTGTACTGGCCCTGCCCGCCGTGTCGGCCTCCCTGGCCCTCGCGGGCTGTGCCCCGGGGGATTCCGGGGCCCGGGTGGATCCGCCGCCCGCTCCGCCCGCCGCGGTCGCGAAGCTCTGTGCGGCTCTGCACGAGGAGCTCCCGGAGACGGTGGACGGACTGGCGCGGACCGCCACCTCACCGGAGTCGGATCTGACCGCCGCGTGGGGCGGCTCGGCGATCGTACTGCGGTGCGGTATCCCCAAGCCTCCCAAGATGGCGGATCCCAAGCAGGACGGCGTCGAGGTCAACGGCGTCGCCTGGCTTGTGGAGAAGCCCGAGGAGGGCGGTCTGCGGTTCACCACCGGGGCGCGGCTGGCGTACACGGAGATCTGGGTCGCCAAGGAGCATGCCACGGATGCGAGCATGCTGGTCGGTCTGTCCGGCGCCGTGGCCAAGACCGTCCCCGTGGGGATCTCCTCGTACTGACGGCCGGCCGCCCCCCGGGGCGGCCCCGGCCCTCCCCCGCTCACACCTCCGCCCGCCGGACCGTGCCCGTGAGGGCCGGTTCCGGCGGGCGGCCGGCTGTACGGGGCCGAGCGCGGCTGGGAAGGTGTCCTAGCGCAGCCCGGTGGAGCGGCGCAGGGCCGCCTGGATCAGGAGGTCCACCAGCTCCTGGTACTCGATGCCGGACTCCTGCCACATCCGCGGGTACATGGAGATCGGCGTGAAACCGGGCATGGTGTTGATCTCGTTGATGACGAAGGTGCCGTCCTCGGTGAGGAAGAAGTCGGCACGCACCAGACCCTCGCAGGACGCGGCCTCGAAGGCCTCGACCGCGAGCCGCTGCACCTCGGCGGTCTGCTCCGGGGTGAGCGGGGCGGGCACGATCCCGGAGGCGGAGTCGATGTACTTCGCCTCGAAGTCGTAGAAGTCGTGGCTGGAGACCGGCGGGATCTCGGCGGGCGCGCTGGCGCGCGGCCCGTCCTCGAACTCCAGGACGCCGCACTCGATCTCGCGGCCGCGCAGCAGCGCCTCCACGATGATCTTCGGGTCGTGGCGGCGGGCCTCGCGGACCGCCGCGTCGAGCCCGGAGGGGTCGTCGACCTTGGTGATGCCGATGGAGGAGCCGGCCCGGGCGGGCTTGATGAACAGCGGCCAGCCGTGCTCGCCGGCGAAGTCGAGGATCTTCGCGCGGGCGGCGTCCTGGTCGGCTTCCCACTCGCGGGGGCGGATGGTCACGTACGGGCCGACGTTCAGCCCGAAGGAGGTGAACACCCGCTTCATGTAGTCCTTGTCCTGGCCGACGGCCGAGGCGAGGACGCCGGAGCCGACGTACGGGACCCCGGAGAGCTCCAGGAGGCCCTGGAGGGTGCCGTCCTCGCCGTAGGGCCCGTGCAGCACGGGGAAGACGACGTCGACCTCGCCCAGCGCCTTGGGAACGGCGCCCGGCTCGGTGTAGACGACCTCGCGGCTGGCGGGGTCCACGGAGAGCACGACGGTGCCCTCGGCGGACTCCGCGAGCGTCTCCACGTCGGGGAGCTTGCGGTCCGTGATGGCCATGCGCTCGGGCTCGTCGGCGGTCAGGGCCCACCGGCCGTCCGTGGTGATGCCGATGGGCAGCACCTCGTACTTGGCACGGTCGATGGAGCGCAGCACGGCGCCCGCCGTGACGACCGAAATGGCGTGTTCCGAGCTGCGGCCGCCGAACACGACGGCCACGCGGGGCTTGCGGCCCTGCTGCTCAGGGGTCTGGGGGAGGTTCTCGCTGCTCATATCGCCACGAGGGTACCCGCTCAGACGTCCGGAAAGGACTCAGCGGCGTTCCGGTTTGGCACTGCGCCCCATCAGTTCCTTCAGCGCGACCAGCGGGGGCTTGCCGTGGTGCACGATGTCGACGACCGTGTCGGTGATCGGCATGTCCACTCCGTACCGGCGTGCCAGATCCGCCACGGACTGGCAGGACTTGACCCCTTCCGCGGTCTGGCTGGTGACCGCGATGGTCTCCTCGAGGGTCATCCCGCGGCCCAGGTTGGTCCCGAAGGTGTGGTTCCGGGAGAGCGGCGAGGAGCAGGTGGCGACGAGGTCGCCGAGGCCCGCGAGGCCGGAGAAGGTGAGCGGGTCGGCGCCCATCGCCAGGCCCAGGCGGGTCGCTTCGGCGAGCCCGCGGGTGATGAGGGAGCCCTTGGTGTTGTCGCCCAGTCCCATGCCGTCCGCGATGCCGACGGCGAGGCCGATGACGTTCTTGACGGCGCCGCCGAGCTCACAGCCGATGACGTCGGTGCTGGTGTACGGGCGGAAGTACGGGGTGTGGCAGGCGGCCTGGAGGCGCCGGGCCACGCCCTCGTCCACGCAGGCGACGACGGAGGCCGCGGGCTGCCGGGCGACGATCTCACGGGCCAGGTTGGGGCCGGTGACGACGGCGACGCGCTCGGCGGGGACCTTGGCCACCTCCTCGATGACCTCGCTCATCCGCTTGGCGGTGCCCAGTTCGATGCCCTTCATCAGGGAGACGAGCACGGCGTCGGCGGGCAGCAGGGGGGCCCATTCGGCGAGGTTGGCGCGCAGGGTCTGGGAGGGGATGGCCAGGACCGCGAAGTCGGCGTCCCGGGCGGCCTCGGCCGCGTCGGTGGTGGCCCGCATGTTCGCGGGCAGTTCGACGTCGGGGAAGTAGTCCGGGTTGGTCCGGCCGGTGTTGATGGCGTCGGCCAGCTCCTGGCGGCGGCCCCACAGGGTCACCTCGCAGCCGGCGTCGGCGAGCACCATGCCGAAGGCCGTGCCCCAGGAACCGGTTCCGAAGACGGCCGCCTTCACGGGACGTGTCACTTCTTGCCCTCCCCCGCGGCGTCGCGCCGCTGCTGCGCCCTGGCCTTGCGGTGGTCGTACGGCTGCGCGGGCGCGCTCTGCCCGCGCAGCTCCTCCAGGAGCTTGGTGATGTCCGCCATGATGGCCTCGGTGGCCCCCTTGAGGACATCCGGCGTGGGCTCGCGGTCGTAGAACGCCGAGAGGTCCACGGGCGGTCCGGCGAGCACCTGGAGGGTCTTGCGCGGGAACAGCCGGACCTTGTTCTCCTTGGCGTAGGGCGGCATCGCGAGATTCGCGCCCCACTGGGCCACGGGAATGACCGGGGCCTTGGTGATCAGCGCCACGCGGGCGACGCCGGTCTTGCCGGCCATCGGCCACATCTCCGGGTCGCGGGTGAGGGTGCCTTCCGGGTAAAAGGCGACGCATTCACCGCGCTCGACGGCGGCCACGGCGGCCCGGAATGCGTCCAGGGCGTTGGTGGTCTCGCGGTAGACGGGGATCTGTCCGGATCCGCGCAGGATCATGCCGACAAAAGGCACCTTGAAGAGTCCGGCCTTGGCGAGCAATCGGGGCACCCGGCCGGTGTTGTACTGGAAGTGCGCGTAGGAGAGCGGGTCCAGATACGAGTTGTGATTGACGGCGGTGATAAATCCGCCGTCGGCCGGAATGTGATCCATTCCCCGCCAGTCCCGCTTGAAGAGCACTACCAGCGGCGGTTTTGCGATGACCGCCGCCAGGCGGTACCAGAAGCCGATTCTGCGGCGGGACACTCGGACACCTTCCTCTACGACCGGTGCGTGGCTTGGGCACCTTGTGGGCCGGACAAGTGTCGCCCCAGGTCCGGTCTCTGTCGAGGACACCGTACGCCCCGCTCGGACCACAAGGCCCCGCTGCGGCCGCCCTGGGGCGACAATGGGCCGACTGATGACCGGGCCATGACCTGCCGATGGGTCGGGCGGGTGCCGGAGCGCACCGGAGGGAAGGGGTCAGCCACGAACGCCGTCTGGAGCCTGGTGGTCCCGCTGAAGCCCTTGGCGCTGGCCAAGAGCCGTCTGGCGGCGGCGGTGGGCGCCTCCCGTCCCGGGCTCGCGCTGGCCTTCGCGCAGGACACCGTCGCGGGGGCGCTGGCCTGCGCCTCCGTCACGGATGTGGTGGTCGTCACGGACGACGCCCTGGCGGGGGCGGAACTGGCCAGGCTGGGGGCCCGGATCCTGGCGGACGCCCCGGGCGCGGGGCTCAACGCCGCGCTGGCCCACGGGGCGCGGGCGGTGCGCGCGGGGCGGCCCGGATCGCCGGTGGCCGCGATGAACGCGGACCTGCCCGCCCTGCGGCCGCCGGAATTGCTACGTGTGCTCGATACCGCGGCGGCTTTTCCCCGCGCATTTCTGGCGGACGCGGCGGGAATCGGCACCACCCTGCTTTCCGCCGGTCCGGACGTGGAATTGGCACCCTCGTTCGGCGGCCCCTCCCGGGCCCGGCATTCGGCCTCCGGAGCGGTGGAAATCGCCCTGGCGGGCGTGGAGAGCGTACGCCGGGACGTGGACACCGGGGCGGACCTGCGGACCGCCCTCTCCCTCGGCGTGGGGCGGCACACGGCCCGATACAGTGCGCGTATGCAGGCGACCGCGTACACGTACGACTCCCAGACCCGCAGCGGCAGCGTGCTGCTGGACGACGGCACCCCGGTGCCCTTCGAGGCCGCGGCCTTCGACGCGGGGGGCCTGCGGCTGCTGCGGCCCGGGCAGCGGGTCCGTATCGAGACGGAGGGCGAGGGGCCGGCCCTGCGCATCACGCTGGTGACCCTGCAGACCTTCTGAGCCACCGGGCCACTACGCCGTCTTACGACCGCGCACGCCTCTGACCTGCGAAGAACGCACCGCGGGCCGGCTTCCCCAGGTGGGGAAGCCGGCCCGGCGTGTGTGACTGGCGCCCTTACTTCTTGCGGGCGGTGGTCTTCTTCGCGGTGGCCTTGCGCGTCGCCGTCTTCTTGGCGGGCGCCTTCGTCGCGGTGGCCTTCTTGGCCGCCGGGGCGGTCTTCTTCGCGGTGGCGGTGGCCTTCTTGGCCGTCGCCGTGGCCTTCTTGGCCGGGGCCGCCTTCTTGGCCGTGGCCGTGGCCTTCTTCGCGACCGTGGTCTTCGCCGCGGCCTTCTTGACGGTCGTCGCGGCCTTCTTCGCGACGGTCTTCTTCGCCACGGTCTTCTTGGCGACCGCGGTCTTCGCGGCGGCCTTCTTCGCCGTGGTGGCCTTCTTCGCGGCGGCCTTCTTGACCGTGGCGGAAGCGCCGCCGGTCAGGCTGCCCTTGGGGGCCTTCTTCACGGCGACCTCGTCGCCCTTGGGGAGCTTCTTGGTGCCGCTGACCAGGTCCTTGAAGCCCTGACCCGCACGGAAGCGGGGAACGGAGGTCTTCTTGACCCGGACGCGCTCACCCGTCTGCGGGTTGCGGGCGTAGCGGGCCGGGCGGTCGACCTTCTCGAACGAGCCGAAGCCCGTGACCGAGACCCGGTCGCCCGCGACGACCGCGCGGACCATGGCGTCCAGTACCGCGTCGACGGCGTCCGCGGCCTGCTGGCGGCCGCCCAGCTTGTCGGCAATCGCTTCTACGAGCTGCGCCTTGTTCACGTCTTCCCCTTCGGAGACTTCGCCAGAACGAATGTGTTCAAGCTTATTTCGCACGTTAGGCGGATATATACCGCAAATCAAACACGAAACGGGCTAATCACCCTAGTGCCGCAACGATGTAGGCCGTTACGGAGTTCCTTCGCATCAGTCGCCTTCAGGGAATCGACCCTCGTCGAGGTCCTTCATCAACCTGTCCAGGCGCCTTGCCGCATCGGCGAGATCATGCTTCGCCGCGGCCGTGACGACCAACAGCTTCCGGGACAGCGCCATCCTTACGCCCTCCGGGACTTGCAGTGCGCGCACCCTTGTGTGTGCTTCTTTCAACCGGTCCGCGACGAGTTCGTAGAGCTCGAGTTGACTGTCGCGTTCCATGCACAGATTGTGCCATCTGGGGCGAGTTGTCGCCTCACGGGGCCTCAACATACGGCTGTGCCCCCCGCCGGAAGGCGGGGGGCACAGTGTTGGCGTTGTGATCACCCAAGGGTGAATAAGCGCTGATCAGGCAGGAATCAGAGCCGAATCGTGCGCGGCTTGAAGGCCGGGCGGGTGCTTTCGTACGCGTCGATGTCCGCTTCGTTCTGAAGGGTGAGCGAGATGTCGTCCAGACCCTCCAGCAGACGCCAGCGGGCATTGTCGTCGAGCTCGAACTCCGCCTCGACGCCCTCGGCTCGGACCTTGCGGTCGACCAGGTCGACGGTGATCTCGGCGGTGGGGTCGGCCTCGGTCAGCTCCCACAGCCGGTCGACGGTCTCCTGCGGCAGGACGACGGTCAGCAGACCGTTCTTCAGGGAGTTGCCGCGGAAGATATCGGCGAAGCGGGAGGAGATGACCGTCTTGAAACCGAAGTTCTGCAGGGCCCAGACGGCGTGTTCGCGCGAGGAGCCGGTGCCGAAGTCGGGACCGGCGACCAGTACGGTCGCGCCGGCCCGCTCGGGACGGTTGGTGACGAACTCCGGGTCCTTGCGCCAGGCCTCGAAGAGCCCGTCCTCGAACCCGTCGCGGGTGATCTTCTTCAGCCAGTGGGCCGGGATGATCTGGTCGGTGTCGACGTTGCTGCGGCGCAGCGGAACGGCCCGGCCGGTGTGGGTGGTGAAGGCTTCCATGGTTCAGACTCCGGCGGTCGCGGGGGCGTCGGACAGGTCGGCGGGCGAGGCCAGATGGCCCAGCACCGCGGTGGCCGCGGCCACCTGCGGGGAGACCAGGTGGGTACGCCCGCCCTTGCCCTGCCGGCCCTCGAAGTTGCGGTTGGAGGTGGACGCGGAACGCTCACCGGGCGCCAGTTGGTCGGGGTTCATGCCCAGGCACATCGAGCAGCCCGCGTGCCGCCATTCGGCGCCGGCCTCCTTGAAGACCTTGTCCAGGCCCTCCTCCACGGCCTGGAGGGCGACCCGGACCGAGCCCGGGACGACCAGCATCCGTACGCCGTCGGCGACTTTGCGGCCCTCGATGATCCCGGCGACGGCGCGCAGGTCCTCGATGCGGCCGTTGGTGCAGGAACCTACGAAGACGGTGTCGACCTTGATCTCGCGCAGCGGCTGTCCGGCCGTCAACCCCATGTATTCCAGGGCCTTTTCGGCGGACAGGCGCTCCGAAGCGTCCTCGTACGAAGCCGGGTCGGGGACGTTGGCCGACAGCGGCGCGCCCTGGCCCGGGTTGGTGCCCCAGGTGACGAACGGCGACAGCGCCGCGCCGTCGATGACGACCTCGGCGTCGAAGACCGCGTCCTCGTCGGTGCGCAGCGTCTTCCAGTACGCGACCGCCGCGTCCCAGTCCTCGCCCACGGGGGCGTGGTCGCGGCCCTCCAGGTAGTCGAAGGTGGTCTGGTCGGGGGCGATCATGCCCGCGCGGGCGCCGGCCTCGATCGACATGTTGCAGATGGTCATGCGGGCTTCCATCGAGAGCTTCTCGATGGCCTCGCCGCGGTACTCCAGGATGTAGCCCTGGCCGCCGCCGGTGCCGATCTTGGCGATGATCGCCAGGATCAGGTCCTTCGCGGTGACGCCGTCGGGCAGCGCGCCGGTGACGGTGATGGCCATGGTCTTCGGGCGGGCCAGCGGGAGCGTCTGGGTGGCCAGCACGTGCTCGACCTGGCTGGTGCCGATGCCGAAGGCCAGCGCGCCGAAGGCGCCGTGCGTGGACGTGTGCGAGTCGCCGCAGACCACGGTCGTGCCCGGCTGGGTCAGGCCCAGCTGGGGGCCCACGACGTGGACGACACCCTGCTCGACGTCACCCAGCGAGTGCAGCCGGACACCGAACTCGGCGCAGTTGTTGCGCAGGGTCTCCAGCTGGGCCCGGGAGACCGGGTCGGCGATCGGCTTGTCGATGTCGAGGGTGGGGGTGTTGTGGTCCTCGGTCGCGATGGTGAGGTCCAGGCGGCGGACCTTGCGGCCGGCCTGGCGCAGCCCGTCGAAGGCCTGCGGGCTGGTCACCTCGTGCAGCAGGTGGAGATCAATGAAGAGGAGATCGGGCTCGCCCTCGGCGCGCCGGACGACGTGGTCGTCCCAGACCTTCTCCGCGAGTGTCCTACCCATCGCTTTCCCTCCGGCCGGCCGGTTGTGCCGGCGCTTATTTAGAGATCTGTGCGCCTGATCGCCCGCTACCCCACTTGCGGAACGACGGCTCGGACCCAGTGGTTCGTGGACCCGCACATACAGACTCGCTCGTTCTTGGAAAATTTGAACTTGCGTTTCACAGTGTGAGACGTGAATATCGTTTCATGGACAACTCTAGCGGCGTCGGCGTTCTCGACAAGGCAGCTCTGGTATTGAGCGCACTGGAGTCCGGTCCGGCCACCCTCGCCGGGCTGGTCGCGGCGACAGGGCTCGCACGACCCACGGCACATCGCCTTGCCGTGGCACTGGAACACCACCGGATGGTGGCGAGGGACATGCAGGGCCGGTTCATCCTCGGTCCGCGGCTGGCAGAGCTTGCCGCCGCGGCCGGCGAGGACCGCCTGCTGGCGACGGCCGGACCGGTGCTCACGCACCTCCGTGACGTGACCGGAGAGAGCGCGCAGCTCTACCGGCGTCAGGGCGACATGCGCATCTGCGTGGCGGCCGCCGAGCGGCTGTCGGGCCTGCGGGACACCGTCCCGGTGGGCTCCACGCTCCCGATGAAGGCGGGATCGGCCGCGCAGATCCTGATGGCCTGGGAGGAGCCCGAGCGGCTCCACCGGGGCCTGCAGGGCGCGCGCTTCACGGCCACGGCCCTGTCCGGCGTACGGCGCCGCGGCTGGGCCCAGTCGATCGGCGAGCGGGAGCCCGGCGTGGCCTCCGTCTCGGCGCCCGTACGCGGCCCGTCGAACCGCGTGGTGGCCTCCGTGTCGGTCTCCGGGCCGATCGAGCGCCTGACCCGCCACCCGGGGCGCATGCACGCCCAGGCCGTCATCGACGCGGCCGCCCGACTGACGGAGGCCCTGCGCCGCTCCGGCTGACAACCTGCCCTGCTCCACCCACCCCCGGGCCCGGGGGCGCGTACGACGCCGCACACGTCCGAACTCGCGCCTCCGGGCCCGTACTTGTACCCGCTACGGGCCGGCCCCGGAGCCGCTCCGGAAACACGGAAGAGGCCCTCCGCGATGATCGCGGAGGGCCTCTCCTGTACGTACCCCCGACCGGATTCGAACCGGCGCTACCGCCTTGAGAGGGCGGCGTGCTAGGCCGCTACACAACGGGGGCTAGCTTTGCTGCGGTACTGCGCTGGGCTACCAGGACTCGAACCTAGAATAAGAGAACCAGAAACTCTCGTGTTGCCAATTACACTATAGCCCAAAGGTCTAGACCAGCCAGACTCTGTACCCCCGACCGGATTCGAACCGGCGCTACCGCCTTGAGAGGGCGGCGTGCTAGGCCGCTACACAACGGGGGCCCTAGCGATCCTGCATCAAGATCTCCGGGAGCGACCCTGGAGATCCCGCGGGAAGGATCTGTACCCCCGACCGGATTCGAACCGGCGCTACCGCCTTGAGAGGGCGGCGTGCTAGGCCGCTACACAACGGGGGCAAAGCACTGCGTTACTACTGCACTGCGCTGGGCTACCAGGACTCGAACCTAGAATAAGGGAACCAGAAACCCTCGTGTTGCCAATTACACTATAGCCCACCGAACTTCAAGACCCTGAGGGCCTTTCGTTTGGTTAGCGCCTCCGTTTCCCGGCCTTTCGGCCCGCTCCGGCGGCGCAGAAAGAACATTACCGGATGCCTGACCGTGCTCCAAAACGGGTATCCGCAGCCAGCAGCTCCGGCAGTCGGTCGAGTCCGGCGATCCGGTGCACGCCGTCGGGACCGGGCCCCCGGCCGCCGTCCCGGTCGAGCCAGACCGCCGTCAGACCGGCGTCGCGGGCCCCCCGCGCGTCGATCTCCGGCTGGTCCCCCACGTACGCCACCTCGCCCGGCGGCAGCCCCAGTGCCTCGCAGGCGGCGAGGAAGGCGGCGGCGTCGGGTTTGCTCACCCCCAGCTCGGCGGCGCAGACCAGCACCTCGAAGCGGTCGCGCAGCCCGAGGTGGCGCAGCTTGGGGTCCTGGTTGGCCGCGGAGGAGTTGGAGAGCACCCCGTGCCGGTAGGTGTCGGCGAGGGCGTCCAGTACGGGCAGGACGTCCGGGAAGAGGACCCAGGCGGCCTTGTAGTGCTCGACGTAGCGGTCGAACCAGGCGTCGGCCTGTGCCTGCGTCATGGCGGGCTCGCCGAGGAAGTCCCGCACCCGGTCCCGGCGCTGCCCCTGGAAGGTGACCTCGCCGGCGGCGAAACGCGCCCAGTGCAGCTCCGTGAGCCTGCGCCACAGGGCGAGCGTCTCGGACGGGGATCCGTAGCGCTCCCCGATCCCCTCGTCCCGCAGGTGCGCCGCCAGCCCGGCCGAATCGGCCCCCGCGTAGTCGAAGAGGGTGTCGTCGATGTCCCACAGCACGGCGCGGATCGGCATACGGGCGAGCCTACGCCGACGCACCGTCCCGTGTGGGCCCGTCGGAGAAGTCCGCGGTGATCCGGATCACGGGCGCGGCCGCAATCCCCGGCGGCGTGAGCGTTCTCACCCCGGCGGGGCGGCGCGGGGAACGCCGAAGGGGCGGCAGCCGGGTCGGCTGCCGCCCCTTCGGGGATGCGGTGCGGGTCAGGCGGCGAGCTTGGCCAGGGTCGCGTCGATGCGGGCCAGCGAGCGCTCCTTGCCCAGGATCTCCAGGGACTCGAAGAGCGGCAGGCCGACCGTGCGGCCGGTGACGGCCACGCGGACCGGGGCCTGGGCCTTGCCGAGCTTGAGGCCGTGGGCCTCGCCGGCGGTCAGGACGGCCTGCTTGAGGGACTCCGGGTCCGACCAGTCGGCGGCGAGGAGGTTCTCCCGGGCCGTGGCCAGCAGGGCCGCGGGCTCGCCCTTCATGGCCTTGTCCCAGGACGCCTGGTCCTCGACGGGCTCCTTCAGGAAGAGGAAGTCCACGTTCGCGGTGATGTCCGAGAGGACGGTCACACGGGTCTGGGCGTGGGGCGCGATCCGGGCCCAGGCCTCGGCGTCGAAGTCCTCCGGCGCCCAGTTGGCGTGCGGGGCGCGCAGCCAGGGGGCGCAGGCGTCCGCGAAGGCCTTGGGGTCCATCCGGCGGATGTGGTCGGCGTTGATCGCCTCGCACTTCTTGAGGTCGAAGCGCGCCGGGTTGGCGTTCACGCCGTCGATGTCGAACTTCGCCACCATCTCCTCGATGGAGAAGATGTCCTGATCCTTGGAGAAGGACCAACCGAGGAGCGAGAGGTAGTTCAGCAGGCCCTCGGGCAGGAAGCCGCGCTCGCGGTAGAGGTTGAGCGAGGACTCGGGGTCGCGCTTGGAGAGCTTCTTGTTGCCCTCGCCCATCACGTACGGCAGGTGGCCGAACTGCGGGACGGCCTTGGCGACGCCCAGCTCGGTCAGCGCCTTGTAGAGGGCGATCTGGCGGGGGGTGGAGGACAGCAGGTCCTCGCCGCGCAGGACGTGCGTGATCTCCATCAGCGCGTCGTCGACCGGGTTGACCAGCGTGTACAGCGGGGCCCCGTTCGCGCGGACGATGCCGAAGTCCGGCACGTTCTCCGGGGTGAAGGAGAGCTCGCCGCGGACCAGGTCTGTGAAGGTGATGGTCTCGTCGGGCATCCGGAAGCGGACGATCGAGCTGCGGCCCTCGGCCACGTACGCGGCCACCTGCTCGGCGCTGAGGTCGCGGCACTGGCCGTCGTAGCCGGAGGGCTTGCCGGCCGCGCGGGCGGCGTCGCGGCGCGCGTCGAGCTCCTCGGTGGTGCAGTAGCAGTGGTAGGCGTAGCCGCCGTCCTGGAGCTTCTTCGCGATGTCCGCGTAGATGTCCATGCGCTGGGACTGGCGGTACGGGGCGTGCGGGCCGCCGACCTCGGGGCCCTCGTCCCAGGTGAAGCCGAGCCAGCGCAGCGAGTCGAGCAGCTGGTCGTAGGACTCCTCGGAGTCGCGGGCCGCGTCGGTGTCCTCGATGCGGAAGACGAACGTACCGCCGTGGTGGCGGGCGAACGCCCAGTTGAAGAGGGCGGTCCGGACCAGGCCCACGTGGGGGTTGCCGGTCGGGGAGGGACAGAAACGTACGCGGACGTTCGCGTTAGCCACGCTTGATCACCCTGTTGGTGAGAGTGCCGATGCCTTCGATGGTGACGGCGACCTCGTCGCCGACGTTGAGGGGGCCGACTCCTGCCGGGGTCCCCGTGAGGATGACGTCGCCCGGGAGCAGCGTCATGGCCTCGCTGATGTGCACGATCAGGTCCTCGATGGAGCGGACCATGTCGCTGGTGCGGCCGAGCTGGCGCTGTTCGCCGTTCACGGTGCACTGGATGGTCAGGTCGCTCGGGTCGAGGTCGGTCTCGATCCAGGGGCCGAGGGGGCAGGCGCTGTCGAAGCCCTTGGCCCGGGCCCACTGCTTCTCGCGCTGCTGGACGTCGCGGGCGGTGACGTCGTTGGCGCAGGTGTAGCCGAGGATCACGTCCTTCACGCGCTCCTTCGGGACCTCGCGGCACATGCGGCCGATGACCACGGCGAGCTCCGCCTCGTGGTGGAGGTCCTGGGAGAAGGAGGGGTAGACGATCGGGTCGCCCGGGCCGACCACGGAGGTGGAGGGCTTGAAGAAGGTGACGGGCACCTCGGGGACCTCGTTGCCGAGCTCCGCCGCGTGCTCCCGGTAGTTGCGGGCGATGGCCACGACCTTGTTCGGGAGCACGGGCGGCAGCAGCCGCACCTTGTTCAGCGGGACCTTCGTGCCGGAGAGCTCGAAGTCCGCGAACGGGATGCCCTTGATGATGTCGAGGACGAGCTCACCTTCGGCGCCGGGGGCAGTGCTGCCCTCGACCGCGCCGAACGCGACATTGCCGTCGATCGAGAACCTGGCGATGCGCACGTGTTGCGTCTGCCCCTCTGTATTTCCGCTGGCTGGAGTCTGCGGACTCCAGGCTAACGCGGTGGGCGGCGACGCTCCGCGCTCCTTTACGGCGCCACTACTGCGGAGGGACTACTGTCCCGCGGCGACCGGCGCGTCCATGAGGACGGTGCGGCGCGGGTTCGCGGTCTGCGTGGGCAGCTCGACGGAGTGCTCCGGGGTGGCCGGCGCCGCCTGCAGCTCCTCGGCGTCCGTCAGGTGCGCGAGGGTGGTGCGGCGGGGGTTGGCTATGTTGCGGAACATCTGCGTCGTCCTCATCGGAGTTTCGGGCCCTCGGCTCGTTCGTGGGATGAGGGTTGTCTGATGCGCCGGGTGTGGCGCCAACCCTTTAACAGGCAAGGCTAAACATCCGAATCCCCGACTGAACCGGTAAGTAATGGCCACAGCCATGTGAGTTTGCTCACCAATGACCGGGCAATCCGGGCATTACGGATGGTCAACTTCTCCCGTCGAAACGGACATTGCGCCACTGAATGCGCCATTCCGCTCCTGATCATCTCGACTGGGACACCTTGCCGGACGCAGGCTTTGGTTGACGTAAGTCCGTTTCCTCCCCATAGTGCCCCCACATCGCGTAGCCCCCCTGTCACAAGCCGTGACCGGCTCGCCGGGGCGACACGCGCACCTTGTTGGAGATCCCCCACTGTGCTGGAATTCGCGGGACCGCCGCGGGTATCAGCCGGCGCGCAGGTGGCGCAAGAGAGCGCCGCGCGCGGCGGCAAACGAGAGGGAGACGCGCCGGTCACCGACGACCACCATGGGGCCGTCAGTGCCCCACGACTCGACACCGTTCCGCCCTTCACCCGGCGGGACGCCTGGTCCAGAGGTTGCGACGCTAGTGCAGGGACGATTCAAGAGGGATGGCAGCGCTGCGGCGGAGCAGGAGCCGCGCGGCGGGATTGACCGTGGCTCCTCGCCCCAGCACGCCCAGAACCGCGGGCCGGCTGTCGAAGGAGCGGGGCCCCACACCGCCGCTCCGGTGAAGGCGAAGGGCCGCGGCAAGTCCGGCAAGGTCGCCAAGCCCGGCAGGGGCAAGGGCAAGACCGAGTCGCCCGCGGCCGAAGAGGCGATACCGAAGGCCCCCAGCGGGCCCGGTTCCCGTCTCGCCATGCAGAACTGGCGCATCAGCACGCGACTGGTGTCGCTGCTGACCCTGCCCGTCGTCGCCGCCACCACGCTCGGTGGCTTCCGCATCAACGACTCGCTCGAGGACATCCAGCAGCTCGAGCACATGCAGCTGCTGACCACGATGACCCGGCAGGCGACCAGCCTCGCCGCCATGCTCCAGGAGGAGCGGGACAAGTCGGCGGGTCCGCTGTCCGTCGACAAGTCGGGCCGGGCCAACAGCCTCGTCGAGGGTGTCCGCGACCAGACCGACTCCGCCGCCAAGGCCTTCGCCGCCGCGACCGACAAGGTCGACAACGCGGAGGACAAGGACGAGACCCTCAAGTCGATCCGCAACAACATCCTCCAGATCGGCCGTCAGCTCACCGGCATCGAGGACATCCGCAAGAAGGCGTACCAGAACGGCGCCCAGCAGACCGTCACCGAGTACAACGCGCTGATCGTCTCGCTGCTCTCGCTCTCGCAGGACATGGCCCAGGCCACCTCCAACCCCGAGATGATCAAGCGCACCCGTGCCCTGGCGGCGTTCTCCTCCGCCAAGGAGTACGCCTCCATCCAGCGCGCGATCATCGCCGCCTCGCTTCCCGAGAGCGGCGACAAGCAGGGCAAGCTGGAGGAGAACGACCGCCTCTACGCCCTCTCCGCGCTGCGCGGTGAGAGCCAGGCGAAGAAGACCTTCGAACTCGTCTACCAGGGCAAGCCCGAGGAGCTCCTCAGCGCGCTCGGCGACGGCAACTCCGAGATCGGCAGCGCCGACCACTACGCCCGCCGCGTGCTGAGCACCCAGGGGCAGTTCGTCAAGGAGAAGAACCGCTCCTGGATGGACTGGTACGACGCCGACGACACCAAGCTCCGGGCGATGCAGCAGATCGAGCTGTCCCTGCTCGAGGACATGGAGCAGAAGGCCCGCGAGCTCAAGAACGAGTCGCAGCAGGACGCCATCATCAACGGTGCCCTGATCCTCCTCGTCCTCGGTGTCTCCCTCATCGGCGCCTTCGTCATGGCCCGGTCCATGATCCGCTCGCTGCGCCGCCTGCAGGACACCGCGACGCGCGTCGCCCAGGACCGTCTGCCCGAGCTCGTCAAGCAGCTCTCCGAGTCGGACCCGCAGGACGTGGACACCTCCGTGGAGTCCGTCGGCCTGCACACCCGCGACGAGATCGGCCAGGTGGCCGCGGCCTTCGACGACGTGCACCGCGAGGCCGTCCGCCTCGCCGCCGAGCAGGCCCTCCTGCGGGGCAACGTCAACGCGATGTTCACCAACCTCTCGCGCCGCTCGCAGGGCCTCATCCAGCGTCAGCTCTCGCTCATCTCCGAGCTGGAGTCCCGCGAGGCCGACCCGGACCAGCTGTCCTCCCTCTTCAAGCTCGACCACCTCGCGACCCGCATGCGCCGTAACGGCGAAAACCTCCTCGTCCTCGCGGGCGAGGAGCCGGGCCGCCGGTGGACCCGCCCCGTCCCGCTCGTCGACGTGCTCCGCGCCGCCGCGTCCGAGGTGGAGCAGTACGAGCGCATCGAGCTGGCGGCGGTGCCCGGCACCGATGTCGCCGGCCGCGTCGTCAACGACCTCGTGCACCTCCTCGCCGAGCTGCTGGAGAACGCCACCTCGTTCTCCTCCCCGCAGACCAAGGTCAAGGTCACCGGTCACGCGCTGCCCGACGGCCGCGTGCTCGTCGAGATCCACGACACCGGTATCGGCCTCTCCCCCGAGGACCTCGCGGCGATCAACGAGCGGCTGGCCTCGCCGCCGACCGTGGACGTCTCCGTCTCCCGCCGCATGGGCCTGTTCGTGGTCGGCCGCCTGTCCCTGCGACACGGCATCCGCATCCAGCTGCGCCCCTCCGACTCGGGCGGTACGACGGCCCTCGTCATGCTGCCGGTGGATGTCGCCCAGGGCGGCAAGAAGCCGGGTCCGACGCCGGGTGCTGGCGGTCCGCAGGGTGGTCCCGGTGGCGCTCCCGGCGGTCCGGGTGCTCCCGGCGGCCAGCAGGCCTCCGTGCCCGGTGCGGGCGTACGTCCCCCCGTGGGCGCGGGCCCGCAGCGCGGCCAGGTGGCCGGCGGCAACCAGCGTGCCGCCCTGCCGGGGCGCGACGGCGGAGCCGGTCCGCAGCAGCAGCGTCCGCAGGGCCAGGGGCCCCGTCCGCAGGGCGGTCCCTCCGCCGCGACGGGCCAGTCCCAGGGCCAGGGTGCCTTCGGCGGCGGTGCTCCGCTGCCGGCCCGTGGCCAGGGCGGCGGTCCGCAGGCCCGCCCGGCCGGCGGTCCCGGCGGGTTCCCGCAGCAGCAGGGCAACGGCTTCGAGCGGCCGCAGCCGCCGCAGGGCCAGCCCCAGCAGGGCCAGCAGGGCCAGCCTTCACAGGGTCAGCAGGGTCAGCCCTCGCAGGGCCAGCAGCAGTCCGGCGCCGCGGCTCCGGTCCAGCGCAGGCGGCCGCAGCTGCCGCCGCGCGGTGGCGCCCCCCGTCCGGAGCTCCCGGCCACGGGCGGCCCCGCCGGGGTCCCGCAGGCCACCAGCTGGGGCGCGGCCCAGGGCGGCCACGAGGTCCCGCGCGGCCACGACGAGCTGTCGGGCCCCGGCTCCACGGCCGAGTTCGCCCGCCCGGACTTCAACGCCCCGCCCCCGCAGGCCGGCGGCAACCCCGCCAACGGCGCCACCGGCCAGTTCGAGCGCCCGCAGCCGGGCGGCCCGATGGACCCCGGCGGGGCCGGCCAGTTCGCCCGCCCGGGCGGCCCCGGTGTCGGCGGCGGCTGGGCCGAACAGCAGCAGCCGCAGGCCCAGCAGCCCGGTGGCTACGCCCCCGCGCCGGCGCCGCGCGCAGAGGCTCCGCGCCTCCCGCAGGCGTACCAGCCGGAGGCCCTGCCGCCGGCTCCGGCACAGAACGCCCCCGAGGCGCGCAGCCCGATCTTCGACACGATGGAGTCGAACTGGTCCCTCCAGGGCGGGCAGCAGCCCGCCGGGCAGGGACACGTACCCCAGCAGCCGCAGCAGCAGGCGGCTCCGGCCGCCCCGGCTCCCCAGCAGCGCGGGCAGCAGCCGCTGCCGCAGCGCGGCCAGGAGTTCGCGGCCGATCCCGCCGCGGCGGCCACCGGCAGCAGCCCGACGGTCAGCTGGAAGTCCTCCCCCAACGACGAGCTGATGCGCCAGGCCGAACGCGTGCGCCAGCCCGCCGCCGGTGGGATCACCACCTCGGGGCTGCCCCGCCGGGTGCCGCGCGCGAACCTCGTCGCGGGTACCGCCCAGCAGCAGTCGGACACCCAGGCGGGCCCGCAGGTATCGCGTGCTCCGGATGACGTCCGCGGCCGCCTCACCAACCTCCGTCGCGGTATCCAGCAGGGTCGCCAGGCCGGCACCACCGGCCCCGCGACCGGCAGTTACCACATCGACCCCACTTACCAGCAGGAGCGATAGTTGAGTTCGATGAGCCAGGCGGCACAGAACCTGAACTGGTTGATCACCAACTTCGTGGACAACACCCCCGGGGTGTCCCACACGGTGGTGGTCTCCGCCGACGGACTCCTTCTGGCGATGTCGGAAGGTTTCCCCCGTGACCGGGCCGATCAGCTGGCGGCCGTGGCCTCCGGCCTGACCTCGCTGACCGCCGGCGCCTCCCGGATCTTCGAGGGCGGCGCCGTCAACCAGACCGTGGTCGAGATGGACCGCGGGTTCCTCTTCCTGATGTCCGTCTCCGACGGATCCTCCCTGGCCGTGCTCGCGCACCCCGAGTGCGACATCGGCCTCGTCGGCTACGAGATGGCCCTCCTCGTGGACCGCGCCGGCAACGTCCTCACCCCGGACCTGCGCGCGGAGCTCCAGGGAAGCCTCCTCACCTGACATCCCCACCCCCGGCCGGACGGTACTTCCGGCCGGGGGACCAGGTCCCCGGACCCGGAATCCCAGTACCCACCGACAGGCCGTCATGTCCCCCCACCGGCCGCCCTGTCAGACGGCACGCTGACCACTGCTGTCCAGCCCGGAGGATCAATGACCCCGCCCCCCGCCTACCCCGACGCGTACGGAGACTCGTACTCGGAAGGCGACCAGCCGCTCGTACGCCCGTACGCGATGACCGGCGGCCGGACCCGTCCGCGCTACCAGCTCGCCATCGAGGCGCTGGTCAGCACCACGGCCGATCCGATGCACCTGTCCGGCCTGCTGCCGGAGCACCAGCGCATCTGCACCCTGTGCCGTGAGGTGAAGTCGGTCGCGGAGGTCTCCGCCCTGCTCTCGATGCCGCTCGGCGTCGCCCGGATCCTCGTCGCCGACCTGGCGGAAGCCGGCATGGTGGCCATCCACCAGCCGGGCAATGGAGAGGCCGGCGGAACGCCGGATGTAACGCTGCTCGAGAGGGTTCTCAGTGGACTTCGCAAGCTCTGACGGTGGGGCGGCTCCTCGCTCCACCACCTCCGCGAAGATCGTGGTGGCGGGCGGCTTCGGCGTGGGCAAGACCACGTTCGTCGGCGCCGTCTCCGAGATCAACCCGCTGAGAACCGAGGCCGTCATGACGTCCGCGAGCGCGGGCATCGACGACCTCACCCACACCGGCGACAAGACGACCACCACGGTCGCCATGGACTTCGGCCGCATCACCCTCGACCAGGACCTGATCCTGTACCTCTTCGGTACGCCGGGCCAGGACCGCTTCTGGTTCATGTGGGACGACCTGGTCCGCGGCGCCATCGGCGCCATCGTGCTGGTCGACACCCGCCGGCTGGCGGACTGCTTCCCGGCGGTGGACTACTTCGAGAACAGCGGCCTGCCGTTCGTCGTGGCGCTCAACGGCTTCGAGGGGCACCAGCCCTACACGCCGGAGGAGGTCCGCGAGGCCCTGCAGATCGGCCCGGACGCGCCCATCATCACCACCGACGCCCGCCACCGCGCGGACGCCAAGAGCGCGCTCATCACGCTCGTCGAGCACGCGCTGATGGCCCGCCTGAAGTAACACGCATGACAAGGCAATACGCAGGGGGCGGGCTGTGTTCTCGAACACGGCCCGCCCCCTGCGTTCATAACGTTTCGACAGAGAATTGCCGCCAGTCGGACACAGCGTGCGGTCGCCCGGTGCCGCTGCGCGCACAACTGGCCCCGTTTTTGCCGCAGCTCGCTCTTTATGTCCGATTTATGTGGGGCATATGGCTTGCGGAATGGCCAGATTCAACTGTTTGGAACACGGCACTTAACCGTGCTGGAATTCAACGAACTAGCTAGTAGCACCGCCGAGAGGTTGTTGGTCGAGTGAGGCGAAGCAACTCGAGCCCCGCGGATGAACCCGCGCGAGGCAACTTCACCCCGCCGCCGCGCGGGGCCATGTCGCCCGTCGACGTGCCCGTGGAACCACCCCCGAGCAGCGGCAGCGCCAGCAAGTTCTCCCCCCGCAACTGGCGGGTGGCCACGAAGCTGAACGCCATCCTGCTCGTACCCGTCCTCGTCGGACTGGTCATGGGCGGCTTCCAGGTGAAGGGCTCGGTCGACACCTGGAACGAGGCGAAGGACGCGGAGAAGACCGCGCGCATCGTCCAGGCCGCGGCCGAATACGGCCAGGCCCTCCTCAACGAGCGCGACCTCACCGCCGAGCCCCTCCTGAAGGGCGACCGCAACAACGACGCCGTGACGAAGGCCTACGCGACCACCGACGCGGCCAAGGCCAAGTTCGCCCAGGCCGTCAAGGGCCTCCCGGCGAACCAGGGTCTGGAACGCCGCCTCGAGCTCTTCCGCCAGGAGGAGCCGAAGCTGGACCAGGTCCGCAAGACGGCCTACGCCGTTCCGGAGTCCCAGAAGAAGAACCTCCCCGCCTCGGCCGGCCCCATCCCGACCGAAGAGGGATACGTGCTGGTCCAGCACTACCTCATGCAGTTCTCCAACGAACTGGGCCTGGGCACCGGAAACGTCACCAGCTACGGCCGCATGGTCTACGCAGTCGAGCTGGCCAAGGCCGCGAACTCGCTCCAGCGCTCGGTCGGCACGCACCTGCTGGTGCGTCCGAACGAGAACGAGGAGATCCGCAAGGCCCAGCTCGTCGCCTTCTCCTCCTACGCGTACCTCGAAGAGATCGCGGTCGGCGAGTACGTCGCCGCCGGCACCGACGAGGACACGAACCGGCTCAAGGAGGTCATGGGCAAGAAGTCGCAGGAGGGCGCCGCCAAGCTCGCGCAGGCCAAGCAGGCCGCCGAGCAGTCCGGCACCGTCTTCAAGGCTCCGCCCGTGGTCAACGGCTCCGCGCTCACCGGCATGACCGAGGCGATAGCCAGCGGCGAGAAGAACACCAAGCTCGCCCTGAACGGCACCACCTCCCCCGCCTGGCAGGCCGCCTCCACCGCCAAGTTCGACGGCTACGCCGAGATCGAGAAGGAACTCCTCGACAAGGCCGTCAAGGACTCCGTCGCGGTCTCCGACAAGGCCCAGAGCGACGCCATCGTGACCGGCGCCATCGTGGTCGTGGCCCTGCTCGCCGCCTTCATCCTGGCCGCGATGATGGCCCGCCAGATGAGCCGCTCGATGCGCCGCCTGCGCACCTCCGCCTTCGACATCGCCGAGCAGCGCCTGCCGGCGCTCGTCGACCAGCTCTCGCGCACCGACCCGGGCAAGGTCGACACCCGCGTGTCGCCGATCCCGATCACCTCCCAGGACGAGATCGGCGAGGTCGCCCGCGCCTTCGACCAGGTCCACCAGGAAGCGGTCCGGCTCGCCGCCGAGCAGGCGCTCCTGCGAGGGAACGTCAACGCGATCTTCACGAACCTCTCCATGCGCAACCAGTCGCTGATCGAGGGCCAGCTGACCCTCATCACCGACCTGGAGAACAACGAGGCGGACCCGGACCAGCTGGAGAACCTCTTCCGCCTGGACCACCTCGCCACCCGTATGCGCCGCAACGGCGAGAACCTCCTCATCCTCGCGGGTGAGAACCCGGGCCGCCGCTGGGACCAGCCGGTGCCCCTCGTCGACGTGCTGCGCGCCGCCTCCTCCGAGGTGGAGCAGTACGAGCGCATCGAGCTCTCGGGCGTCTCCGAGGCCGAGATCCACGGCCAGGCCGTGACCGACCTCGTGCACCTGCTCGCGGAGCTGCTGGAGAACGCCACCACGTTCTCCTCCCCCCAGACCAAGGTCCGGGTGAACGCCACGCGTCTGCCCGACGGCCGTGTGATGGTCGAGATCCACGACAAGGGCATCGGCCTCACCGCCGAGGACTTCGCGGACATCAACCACAAGCTGGCCAACCCGCCGACCGTGGACGCCGCGATCTCGCAGCGCATGGGTCTGTTCGTGGTCGGCCGGCTGGCGGACCGCCACAGCATCCGCGTCCAGCTGCGCCCCTCGGGCGAGGCGGCCGGCACCACCTCGCTGGTCATGCTCCCCGACGCCATCACCCACGGTGGCGGTGGCGAGGGCATACCGGACGACGACTTCACCGTCTCCTCGATGATCCCGCAGCAGAACGCCCAGCAGGCCGCCCCGCTGCGGACGGCCGCCGAGCTCGGCTTCGACGACTCGCGCTACGAAGCCCAGGGCGGCCAGGGGGCCGGCGAGCAGCCGGCCGACCCGGTCGTGCGGTCCCTGGGCCGCGAGGAGCGCCGGGCCGCGCTGGAGGCACAGCTCGGCTCCCCGCAGGAGCAGTACCCCGGGCAGGGCTCCCAGGAGTATCCGGAACCTCAGCCCGAGCACGGGTACCAGGAGTACCAGGGCTACGAGCAGCAGTCCGCGCAGGGCTACGAGGCCCCGTACGAGACCCAGCAGCAGCCGCAGGCCTACGAGTCGTACCCGGAGCAGGGCTATGCCTATCCGGAGTCCGGCTACCAGGACGGGCAGCAGTCCGCCCAGGGGTACGAGGGCGGCTACGAGGAGCAGTCCCAGCAGGCCGAGTGGCCCGAGCAGAACACCTACTCGGGCTCCTACCAGCAGGATTACGGGACCGAATCGGAATCCCCCTCCGCTCCCGAACCGGCCCTGGACCGCGTAGGCTTCGACCGTCCGGGCGCCGCTGCCGACACCGGTCACCAGATGACCGGAGCGGGCCTGCCGCGACGCGGCAGCCAGCAGCAGTGGCAGCCGGGACAGCAGGAAGCGGAGTCCGCCGGATCCCTCTTCGAGCAGCGGCCGCAGCGTCAGCAGCAGGCCGCCGAACCGAAGCAGGAACCGGGGGAGGCAGGAACCGGCGCGGGCTGGCGTTCGACGAACGACGAGCGCTGGCAGCAGGCCGGCAAGCTCCGTGAGCCGAAGGCGGGCGGGGTCACCCCGTCCGGTCTCCCTCGGCGGGTGCCCAAGGCCAACCTGGTCGAGGGCGCTGCGGAGACGACCCCGCAGGGCGGCCCCCAGGTCTCCCGCGCCCCGGAGGACGTCCGTGGCAGGTTGAGCAACCTGCGACGCGGTGTCCAGCAGGGACGCAGTGCGGGTTCCGAGCAGTCAAGTAACAGCTATGACCAGGAGCGTTAGTGTGAGCGCGATGAGCCAGGCGGCGCAGAACCTTAACTGGTTGATCACCAACTTCGTGGACAACACCCCTGGGGTGTCCCACACGGTGGTGGTCTCCGCCGACGGCCTTCTGCTGGCGATGTCCGACGGATTCCCGCGCGACCGCGCCGATCAGCTGGCGGCCGTGGCCTCCGGCCTGACCTCGCTGACCGCCGGTGCCTCCCGGATCTTCGAAGGCGGTGCCGTCAACCAGACCGTGGTGGAGATGGACCGGGGATTCCTCTTCCTCATGTCCGTCTCCGACGGATCCTCGCTCGCGGTGCTCGCGCACCCCGAGTGCGACATCGGCCTCGTGGGCTACGAGATGGCCCTTCTCGTGGATCGCGCGGGCAGCGTCCTCACCCCGGACCTGCGCGCGGAGCTCCAGGGAAGCCTTCTCAACTAGCAGACGGGCAGTGCGTTTCGCGTCATCGCACCATAGGGTGCGGTGGCGCGGTTCCACAGGGAGTACTGCGTTCTTGGAGTCGGAGGAGGAAACGTGACAACACCCGGAGGACATCCATATGGCGGCCAGCTGCCGCAGGGTGGGCACGACCAGAACCGCTTCAACTTCCCCTCCGCTCCCAGCCGGCCCATGCCGGAGCACAACCCCTACGGGCAGCAGCCGTACGGCCAGCCCCAGCAGCCCCAGGCGCCTCACCGGCTTCCGCAGCAGCCCCCTCGGGCCGCACAGCCGCAGGCCCCGAAGGCGCACAACCCGCTGGTGCGCCCGTACGCGATGACCGGCGGCCGTACCCGGCCGCGCTACCAGCTCGCCATCGAGGCGCTGGTCAGTACCACGGCAGATCCCGCGCGGCTGCAAGGGCAGTTGCCCGAGCACCAGCGCATCTGCCGCCTGTGCCAGGAGATCAAATCCGTCGCGGAGATCTCGGCACTTCTCTCCATTCCTCTTGGTGTCGCCCGAATCCTCGTCGCCGACCTGGCGGAGGCGGGCCTTGTCGCCATTCACCAGCCCGGCGGCGACGAGTCTGCCGGCGGCCAGCCAGATGTGACACTGCTCGAAAGGGTGCTCAGTGGACTTCGCAAGCTCTAACGGCGGAGCGGCTCCGCGCTCCACCACCTCCGCGAAGATCGTGGTGGCGGGCGGCTTCGGCGTGGGCAAGACCACGTTCGTCGGCGCGGTCTCCGAGATCAACCCGCTGCGCACCGAAGCCGTCATGACCAGCGCCTCCGCAGGTATCGACGACCTCACCCACACCGGTGACAAGACGACGACCACGGTCGCGATGGACTTCGGCCGCATCACCCTGGACCAGGACCTGATCCTGTACCTCTTCGGTACGCCGGGCCAGGACCGCTTCTGGTTCATGTGGGACGACCTGGTGCGCGGCGCGATCGGCGCCGTCGTCCTCGTCGACACCCGGCGCCTCGCCGACTGCTTCCCCGCGGTCGACTACTTCGAGAACAGCGGCCTGCCCTTCGTCATCGCCCTCAACGGCTTCGACGGGCACCAGCCCTACACCCCCGAAGAGGTCCGCGAGGCGCTCCAGATCGGCCCGGACGCGCCCATCATCACCACCGACGCCCGCCACCGCGCGGACGCCAAGAGCGCGCTCATCACGCTCGTCGAGCACGCCCTGATGGCCCGCCTGCGGTAAGGCAAGGTGTGGGAAGGCCCCCGTGTCGCAGGACACGGGGGCCTTCGCCGTTCCCGAGCCGCGAGCCGCGTACTCGAGCCGCATGCCCCGAGCCCGCCTGCCGCGGGCATGCCGAAGGCCCCGCACCCCTGAGGGGATGCGGGGCCTTCGGAGGTCCGGTGCTCAGCCGCGCCAGCTGTGGGGGGCCTGGAAGCCCCGGCTGCGCTCCAGGCGGCGCCAGCCGGCCGCGGCGGGGCGGGTGGCGGCGGCCTCGTCGGGGGTGGCGGCGGCGCGGGCGAGGAGGATCGCGGTGATCGCGGCCAGCTCCTCGGGCTCGGCGTTGCCCTTCTCGACCTTCAGCAGGGTGTCGGTGGCGGTGCTCATCGTTGGCAGGTCTCCTTCGCTCGTTACTGCGGCGGGTTGCCGTGCTTGCGGGACGGCAGATCGGCGTGCTTGGTGCGGAGCATCGCGAGGGCGCTGACGAGCACCCCGCGGGTCTCGGCGGGGTCGATGACGTCGTCCACGAGGCCGCGCTCGGCCGCGTAGTACGGGTGCATCAGCTCGGCCTTGTATTCCTTGACCATCCGGGCGCGCATCGCCTCGGGGTCCTCGGCGTCCGCGATCTGCTTGCGGAAGATCACGTTGGCGGCGCCTTCGGCGCCCATGACGGCGATCTCGTTGGTGGGCCAGGCGTAGGTGAGGTCGGCGCCGATGGACTGGGAGTCCATGACGATGTACGCGCCGCCGTAGGCCTTGCGCAGGATCAGCGAGATGCGCGGCACAGTGGCGTTGCAGTAGGCGTACAGCAGCTTGGCGCCGTGGCGGATGATGCCGCCGTGCTCCTGGTCGACGCCCGGCAGGAAGCCGGGGACGTCCAGCAGGGTGACGATCGGGATGTTGAAGGCGTCGCAGAGCTGGACGAAGCGCGCGGCCTTCTCGGACGCGTGGATGTCCAGGACACCGGCGAGGTGGCCGGGCTGGTTGGCGACGATGCCGACGACCTGGCCGTCCAGGCGGGCGAGGGCGCAGATGATGTTGCGCGCCCAGCGCTCGTGGATCTCCAGGACGTCCCCGTCGTCGACGAGCTCCTCGATGACCTTGAGCATGTCGTACGGGCGGTTGCCGTCGGCGGGGACCAGGTCCAGGAGGACGTCCGAGCGCCGGTCGGCGGGGTCGGAGCTCTCGTGGACCGGGGGGTTCTCGCGGTTGTTGGAGGGCAGCATCGTGATGAGGTAGCGGACCTCGGAGATGCAGGTCTCCTCGTCGTCGTACGCGAAGTGCGCGACGCCGGAGGTCTCGGCGTGCACGTCCGCGCCGCCGAGGCCGTTCTGGGTGATCTCCTCGCCGGTCACCGCGCGGACCACGTCCGGGCCGGTGATGAACATCTGCGAGGTCTCGCGGACCATGAACACGAAGTCCGTCAGGGCCGGGGAGTACGCGGCGCCGCCGGCGCAGGGGCCGAGCATGACCGAGATCTGCGGGATGACACCCGAGGCCTTGGTGTTGCGCTGGAAGATGCCGCCGTAGCCGGCGAGGGCGGAGACGCCCTCCTGGATACGGGCGCCCGCGCCGTCGTTGAGGGAGACGAGCGGGGCACCGGCCGAGATGGCCATGTCCATGATCTTGTGGATCTTCGTGGCGTGGGCCTCGCCCAGGGCGCCGCCGAAGATCCGGAAGTCGTGCGCGTAGACGAAGACCGTACGGCCCTCGACCGTGCCCCAGCCGGTGATCACGCCATCGGTGTAGGGCTTCTTCGCCTCCAGCCCGAAACCGGTCGCCCGGTGCCGGCGCAGCTGCTCGACCTCCCTGAAGGAACCTTCGTCGAGCAGGAGCGCGATGCGCTCACGTGCGGTC
The DNA here is from genome assembly GCF_026343185.1 of Streptomyces sp. NBC_00091. Lineage (GTDB taxonomy): Bacteria > Actinomycetota > Actinomycetes > Streptomycetales > Streptomycetaceae > Streptomyces. Next base: position 952,699 of record NZ_JAPEMA010000001.1, read on the forward strand.
AGCTTGCCCTTGGCGTGCTGCGCCTCGGTCGCCCGGTCGCTGGGTCCGCGCTGGGCCTCCTCACGGAGGGAATGCAGCTCGGCCACGCGCCCGCGGGCGTCCGTCGGCTCGCTCGGAGTCTGGTCCACAACGGTCATGTACCGACCTTACGAAGCGCGACCATCAAAACCCTCCGTCGGTTCTACACAGTCTCGGACCCCGTCCGCTGTCCGGCCCGGACAGAACCTCCGAAGCATGCATGGACTCCCCCAGTCGGGACCTTGGCCCTTTGTGGAGGTCCAACAAAAACCCGGAAGAAGTTGAAATTTGAACGGAATGGGTCTAGCGTCCCTCTTGTTGAATGTTGAACCAAACAGCAGGAACTCACAGGAGGAAGTCATGGGTCTCTTCACCCGTCGCAGCAGCCAGACCGCCCGCGTTCAGGAGGGGGCTCCCGCCTCCGCCGTCGCCACGCTCGAGGTGGACCCGGCGCTCGCCGCGCTCACCGGTGACTACGTCATCGACGCCGCCCACAGCAGCATCGGCTTCACCGTGCGCCACGCCATGGTGACCAACGTCCGCGGCACCTTCGCCGACCACGAGGGCACGCTCCGCCTCGACGGCTCCGACCCCTCGCGGTCGACGGCCTCCATCGACGTCAGGATCGCCTCGGTCGGCACCGGTATCGCCGACCGCGACGCGCACCTGCTGGGCAGCGACTTCTTCGACGCCGAGCTCCACCCGCTGATGACCTTCCGCTCCACCTCGGCGGCGCACCTGGGCGGCGAGGCGTACCGCATCTCCGGCGAGCTGACGATCAAGGACGTCACGCGCCCGCTCTCCATCGACCTGGAGTTCGCCGGCTCCGCCACCGACGTCTACGGCAACGAGCGCGTCGGCTTCGAGGGCTCCGCCGAGATCCTGCGCTCCGACTGGGGCCTGACCTGGAACGCGGCGCTGGAGGCCGGCGGCGTGATGGTCAGCGACAAGGTGAAGCTGACCTTCGACATTTCGGCGATCAAGCAGGCCTGACGCGGAACCCCGGGGGCGGCTACCAGCCGCCCCCGCCGTCGAATCCCCCACCGCCGCCGAAGTCCCCGCCGCCGAAGTCGGACGGGTTGAAGTCGGCTCCGGAGACGTCTCCGCCCTCGAACCCGCTTCCGTCACCGCCGTATCCGCCGCCGAAGTCCGAGGCGTAGGCGGGGCTGGACATCATCGAACCGAGCATCGTGCCCATCAGCAGACCGGGCAGCATGCCGCCGCCGAAGTACCCGCCGGCCCAGGGACCGTACACCGGGCCGGCGTCGTAGTACGGGCGCGGACCGTGCTCCGTGTCGACGGTACGGACCGCCGGGTCCAGGCCGTCGCGCAGCCGTACGGCGTCCGCCGTGCAGACCGGCACGTTGCGGGCCGCTCCGCCCGCCGGGGCCCAGGTGGCGTCCTCGGCGCTCGGGCCGTGGCGCGGGTCGAAGAAGCAGGGCGCGCGGCGCTCGGGCACCGGCTCGCCCCGGCGACGGGCGTCGAGGCAGGCCAGGGAGTACCGGCCGTCCTCCAGCGCCTGGGTCACGCCCTTGACCTCTTCGGGGTGGCGGACCGAGGCCATGATCTGCTTGGCCTTCTCGTAGGAGTCCAGGCCGTGCTCGTAGTCCTTGCGCATGGCGTCGTCGGCGCCGGGCTCACCGGGGTGGAAGTCGAGGCGGTCGAGCTCCTCGCCGAAGGCGGTGATGTCCTCGTCCACGACCACGCCGAGGCGGGCGACGGCCTCCCGTCGGACCTCTTCCTTCTTCTGCCGGTTGCGCTTGACCAGGACGTACGCGCCACCGCCGCCGACCAGGGCCACCGCGCCGAGGCCGATCAGGGCGCCGGCGGAGGAACCGTCGTCCCCGGCCGCGCCGCCCCAGGAGGCGGGGGCCTCGCCCTTGGTCTGGGTCAGGGCCTGGTCGACGAAGTTGCCGAGCTGCGTGGCCGCGTCCACCGGGCCGCCGGTCTTGACGGCCTCGGTGAGGTTGCGTACGGCGTTCTGCGGCATGACGGCCCGGTCGGCGCCCGCCTTGAACCCGTCGCCCAGCCGGATCGCGTACAGCCCGGTGATCCCGGTCTCGGCGCGGACGGCGCCGAGCACCTTCTCCTGCGGGAACTCGGCGGTGGCCGGCAGTACGGCGACGAACACCGGCTTCCCGGCGTCCTTGATCTTCTTCGCCAGCGCGTCGGCCTCGGCCTTGGGCAGCTGCGCCTCGGCCCGGGGGTCGACGTAGACCGGCCCCTTCTTGAGCGCCTCGCCCACGGCGGCGACCCCGGTGGCGGCCGCCGCCTGCGGTGCGGCCGCGACGGCGGTCGCCGACAGGGCCAGCAGCAGACCGGCCGCCACTGATCCAAAACGTACGGATATCAGCCTGGTCCTCATACTCACGACGCTACCCGAACCGGTACTTTCCTGTGTGAGTAGGACATAAGTCCGTCGCGGACCCGTGCTGATCCTCCGCGGGACTACTCGGCCGGTTCGACGCCCGCGTGCAGGAGGCCGAAGGTGAAGGCGTCCTCCAGGGCCTGCCAGGACGCGGCGATCACGTTCGGGGCGACGCCGACGGTGTTCCACTCGCGGGTGCCGTCGGTCGTGGAGATCAGGACGCGGGTCGTGGACTCCGTGCCGTGCGTGCCCTCCAGGATGCGGACCTTGTAGTCGATCAGCTCGAACTTGGCCAGCTGGGGGTAGAAGCCCTCCAGCGCGACCCGCAGGGCGCGGTCCAGGGCGTGGACCGGGCCGTTGCCCTCGGCCGTGGCGACGATCCGCTCGCCCTTGGCCCACAGCTTGACCGTGGCCTCGTTGGCGTGGGTGCCGTCGGGGCGGTCCTCGACGATGGCCCGCCAGGACTCGGTACGGAAGTACTTGCGGGCCCGGCCCTCGGCCTCGGCGCGCAGCAGCAGCTCGAAGGAGGCGTCGGCGGCCTCGTAGGTGTAGCCCGCCAGCTCCCGCTCCTTGACCCGCTCCACGACCCGGGAGATCAGCGCGCGGTCCCCGTTCAGCTCGACGCCGAGCTCCTTGCCCTTGAGCTCGATGGAGGCGCGGCCCGCCATGTCGGAGACCAGCATCCGCATGGTGTTGCCGACCCGCTCGGGGTCGATGTGCTGGTAGAGGTCCGGGTCGACCTTGATCGCCGAGGCGTGCAGGCCCGCCTTGTGCGCGAAGGCGGAGACACCGACGTACGGCTGGTGCGTGGAGGGGGTGAGGTTGACGACCTCGGCGATGGCGTGGGAGATGCGGGTCATCTCGGCGAGGGCGCCCTCGGGGAGGACCTTGCGGCCGTACTTGATCTCCAGCGCGGCGACGACCGGGAAGAGGTTGGCGTTGCCGACCCGCTCGCCGTAGCCGTTGGCGGTGCACTGGACGTGCGTGGCGCCCGCGTCGACGGCGGCCAGGGTGTTGGCGACGGCGCAGCCGGTGTCGTCCTGGGCGTGGATGCCCAGGCGGGCCCCGGTGTCGGCGAGGACGGTGGTGACGGTGGCGCTCACCTGCGCGGGGAGCATGCCGCCGTTGGTGTCGCAGAGGACGACCACATCGGCGCCGGCCTCGTGGGCGGCGCGGACGACGGACTTGGCGTACTCGGCGTTGGCGCGGTAGCCGTCGAAGAAGTGCTCGCAGTCGACGAAGACGCGGCGGCCCCGTCCGACGAGGTAGGAGACGGTGTCCCGGACCATCTCCAGGTTCTCTTCGAGGGTGGTGCGCAGCGCGAGTTCGACGTGGCGGTCGTGGGATTTGGCGACGAGGGTGATGACCGGGGCGCCGGACTCCAGGAGGGCGCGCACCTGGGGGTCCTCGGCGGCGGAGCCGCCGGCCCGGCGGGTGGCGCCGAAGGCGACCAGCTGGGCGTTCTTGAACTCGATCTCGGCCCGGGCGCGGGCGAAGAACTCGGTGTCGCGGGGGTTGGCGCCGGGCCAGCCGCCCTCGATAAAGCCGACTCCGAAGTCGTCCAGGTACCGCGCGATGCTCAGCTTGTCCGCGACCGTGAGGTTGATGCCCTCACGCTGGGCGCCGTCGCGCAGGGTGGTGTCGAAGACGTGGAAGCCGTCGTCGAGTGCCTCTGTCGGCTGGGTCGCCTCTGTCGTCGTCATGCTGATCTGACTCCTGTCGGATGAGTGGTTCCGGAGACCGGGGATCCACTGCCCCCATCATCGCGCGCTGCCCGGTTCCGGCATGATTTCGGGCCGGGAAACGAAAAGACCCCTCGCGGGTGCGAGAGGTCTGCGCGCGGGTCTGAGGCACGGTGGCCGCTGCCGCGAAGGTCGTCCACGGTTCAGCGGTCACAGAGGACCGGCGCGCTGCTGTCCATAATCATGAGCTGAGCAGACACGCTCGCAGTGTGACACACGGCCCAGCGGCGGTGGACGCCGGTCTCAGCATGCGGGCACCCACCGTCCGGCAGGCGGCCCGCCCCTGTGGAACCGCCTAGAGGGCAAGGGTTTCGGCGAGGAATTCCCCTACGTGTTCCAGGATGTCCTCGCGCCCTATGCCGGGCAGGCCGACGGCGACCTGGATGCTGAAGCCGTCGAGCAGGGCCCGCAGCCTGGCGGCGAAGCGGTCGGGGTCCACCGGGCGGAACTCCCCGCGCGAGATGCCCTCGGCGAGCAGGGCGACCAGGTCGCGGTGCCAGGCGCCCTCGATGGCGCCCTGCCGCTCGCGCTCCTGGGGGCCGGCGTTCTGGGACCGGTTCCAGACCTCCAGCCACAGGGTCCAGTGCGGATCCCGGGCGCCGTCGGGCACGTACAGGTCCACGTACGCCTGTACGCGCTCGCGCGCCGGTCCGCGGCGGGCCAGCAGGGCCCGCCGCTCGGTGCCCAGGGCCGCCTCGCTCCACTCCAGGGTCTGCAGCAGGAGCTCGTCCTTGCTGCCGAAGTAGTAGAGGAGGTGGCCGCTGCTCATGCCGACCTGACGGCCCAGGCCGGCCATGGTCAGGCCCTCGAGCCCGCGCTCCGCGATCGTGGCCATGGCGGCGACGAGTACGTCCTCGCGCGGGGGCGCGTTCTTGCGCGCCGCCCGTACCGGTACTCCACCCGCCACCATGGGTCACTCCTTCGTGAGGTCCGCCTGAGGTCAGACCCTCGGCTGCTGCTGGGTGATGCAGTGGATACCGCCACCCCCGGCGAAAATCGTACGTGCGTCAACGAGGGTCACGGTCCGCTCGGGGAACAGTCCGCGGAAGATCTCGGCGGCCTCCTCGTCGCGCGGGTCGTCGAAGGCGCAGAGCACCACGCCGCCGTTGCAGAGGTAGTGGTTGATGTACGAGTAGTCCACCCACTCGCCGTCCTCCTCCAGCACGGTCGGCGCCGGGACCTCCACGACCTCCAGCAGCCGGCCCTGCGCGTCGGTGGAGGCGCGCAGGATGGCGGCGATGGTCTTGCAGCGCTCGTGGTCCGGGTGGGCCGGGTCGGGCTGGGTGTGGACCATGACCACGCCGGGGCGGGCGAAGGCGGCGACGATGTCCACGTGGCCCTGGGTGCCGTAGGTGCCGTAGTCGCCGGCCAGGCCGTACGGCAGCCAGATGGCCTTGGTGGTGCCGAGGTGGGCGTGGATCTCGGCCTCGACCTGCTGGCGGGTCCAGCCGGGGTTGCGGCCCTCGCCGAGCTGCACGGTGTCGGTGAGGAGCACGGTGCCCTCGCCGTCGACGTGGATGGCGCCGCCCTCGTTCACCAGCGTGGTGCTGTAGGTGCGGGTGCCGACGACGTCCGAGATGTGCCGGGCGATCTTCGAGTCGTGGTCCCAGCGGGCCCACTCCTGGGCGCCCCAGCCGTTGAAGGTCCAGTCGACCGCGGCCAGTTCACCGGCGTCGTTGGTGACGAAGGTCGGGCCGATGTCGCGCATCCAGGCGTCGTCGAGCTCGCGCTCGACCAGCTGGACGTCGTCGCCGACGATGGCGCGGGCGCTGTCCGCGTCACCGGGCGAGACCACCAGGGTCACGGGCTCGTACGAGCGGACCGCGCGAGCCACGGCGCCCCAGGCCTCGCGGGCCTCGGCGAGCTCCTGGGCGTTGGTGAAGGTGGGGTTGGGGCTGGGCCAGGCCATCCAGGTGCGCTCGTGGGGCATCCACTCGGCCGGCATCCGGAAGCCGTCGTTCACGGGCTTTGCAGTCATGGCAGGGAGGTCCTTAGGGCTGTGCTGACTTACAGACTGTGCTGGTTTAAAAGAAGTACAGGCGGTTGAGGGAGGCCGAGTCGGCCGCTTCGGAGCGCAGCGGTTCTCCGTCGAGGGAGACGAGTCCGCTGCGCGCGTCCACATCGACCGCGCCCACCCGGGAGTTGAGGAGGAGGTCGGCCGGGCCGATGCCGCGGGTGCCGCGTACGGCGACCCGGCGCCGGCGGGTGGGCATCTCGTCGCCGCCCAGCGCCGCCGCGGCGGCCGAGACGAAGGCGACGGAGATGTCCGCGGCGGTGGCCCCGTACGAGCCGAACTGCGGTCCGAGGACGAGCGGTTCACAGGTGTCGGTGGCGGCGTTGGGGTCGCCGGTGACCCCGTAGGCGGGGAAGCCGGACTTGAGGACGAGCTGGGGCTTGGCGCCGAAGAACTGGGGGCGCCAGAGCACGATGTCGGCGAGTTTGCCGACCTCGATGGAGCCGATCTCGTGGGCCAGGCCGTGGGCGATGGCCGGGTTGATGGTCAGCTTGGCCATGTAGCGCAGGACGCGGGCGTTGTCGTCGCCCTCGCCGTCGCCGTCCAGCGGGCCCAGCTCGCCCTTCATCTTCGCCGCCATCGCGAAGGTGCGGCGGATCGTCTCGCCGGCCCGGCCCATGCCCTGGGCGTCGGAGGAGGTGATGCCGATGGCCCCGAGGTCGTGCAGGACGTCCTCGGCGCCCATGGTGCCCGCGCGGATCCGGTCGCGGGCCATGGCGGCGTCGCCGGGGAGGTCCGGCTTGAGGTCGTGGACGGAGACGATCATGCCGTAGTGCTCGGCGACCGCGTCCCGGCCGAAGGGCAGGGTGGGGTTGGTGGAGGAGCCGATGACATTCGGCACGCCCGCCATCTTCAGCACGTTGGGGACGTGTCCGCCGCCGCAGCCCTCGATGTGGAAGGCGTGGATGGTCCGGCCGTCCAGCACCCGCAGGGTGTCCTCGACCGAGAGGCATTCGTTGAGTCCGTCGCTGTGCAGGGCGACCTGTACGTCGTACTCCTCGGCCACCCGCAGGGCGGTGTCCAGGGCCCGGGTGTGGGCGCCCATGTCCTCATGGACCTTGAAGCCGCACGCACCGCCCTCGGCCAGGGCCTCGACCAGCGGGGCCGCGTCCGAGGAGGAGCCTCGGGCGAGGAAGCCGATGTTGACGGGCCAGGCGTCGAAGGCGTTGAAGGCGTGCTTCAGCGCCCAGGGGGAGTTGACGCCGACGCCCCAGACCGGGCCGAACTCCTGGCCGATGATCGTGGTGACACCGGCGGCGAGCGAGGCCTCCATGATGCGCGGGGAGAGCAGGTGGACGTGGGTGTCCACGGCTCCGGCGGTGGCGATCAGACCCTCACCGGAGACGATGCTCGTGCCCGTGCCGACGACGACGTCCACCCCGTCGAGGGTGTCGGGGTTGCCGGCCCGGCCGATCGCGTGGATCCGGCCCTCGCGGATGCCGATGGAGACCTTCCGGATGCCCAGCACGGCGTCGATGACCAGCACGTTGCTGATCACGACGTCGCAGGTCTCGCGGACGGCGGCGGCCTTCAGGTGCAGGCCGTCACGGGCGGTCTTGCCGAAACCGGCCAGGAACTCGTCACCGGGCTTCTGCGCGTCGTACTCCACCCGGACGGTGAGGCCGGAGTCGCCGAGCCGGACCCGGTCCCCGGCGCGGGGGCCGAAGACGGAGGCGTACTCGTGCGGGTCGATGTGCCGGCTGCCGGGGGCGCAGTGCGCGCTGTGGTCGGTGTGGGGGGTCTGACGGCTCACGCCTGGTCTCCGTCCTTGTCGTCGGCCTGCTCCCGGCCGGGGGTGACGCCGAGGTAGCCGCAGGCGGCCGCGCGGCGCAGGGCCTCGTCCTTGGCTCCGGGGGCGTCCAGGGGGCCGTCGACCAGGCCGGCGAAGCCGATCGCGATCCGCTCGCCGCCGATCGGGACCAGGCCGACCTCGCCCTCGCCGTGCGGGTCGAACCGTACGGAGGAGCCCGCCGGTACGCACAGCCGCATCCCGTAGGCGGCGGCGCGGTCGAAGTCGAGCCGGGGGTTCGCCTCGAAGAAGTGGAAGTGGGAGGTCACGCTGACCGGCACGGAGGCGGTGTTGCGCACGTGCAGGTGCAGCTGCGGTTCGGGCTGCGGCGCGCCGGGACCGGGTACGACCGCGCCCGGGGCCTCGTCGCCGAGCGATACGGCGCCCCGGATGGGCGCGGAGACCACCGCGAGCCGGGATCCGTCGTCGAAGACGGCCTCCACGTGCACCTCGGTGACCACGTCGGCCACGCCGGGCAGGACGTCGTCGGGGCCCAGCACACTGCCGGCCTCCTCGATGGCCTCCGCCAGCCGCTTGCCGTCGCGCGCCGCCTCGCAGACCGTGTCCGCGATCAGCGCGGTGGCCTCGGGGACATTGAGCCTCAGGCCCCGGGCCCGTCGGGCCCTGGCCAGTTCCGCGGCGCTGCGCAGCAGCAGCCGGTCGCGCTCCGTAGGGGTCAGCCGCACGCCGATCCACCACCTCTTGAGTCGATGGGTTAGAGCATCACTCTAACTCTTCATTTCCTCGCAATGAAGCATTGACCTGGGACCACGGCTTAGGTCACATTGAATGCCGCTCAAACGAATGCGCAACCACCCCCCGCCCTGCCAAGGGAGTCCCCCCATGCCCATCGAACAGCGCGGAGTCGACACCATCCCGGAGGAGGAGCGGACGAGCGGTCCCCGTGACCTGATCTCGATCCTCCTCGGCTCCAATCTCTGCCTCGGCGTGATCGTCTTCGGCTGGCTTCCCCCGTCCTTCGGACTGGGGCTGGTGCCCTCCGTCACCGCCATCGTGACCGGCACCCTGGTCGGCATCGCCTTCACCGCGCCGCTCGCGCTCGTGTCCCTGCGCACCGCGACCAACCTGTCCACCTCCAGCGGCGCCCAGTTCGGCGTACGGGGGCGGCTCGTAGGCTCCGTGGTCGGTCTGCTGCTGTCACTCGGCTACACCGCGCTCACCCTGTGGATCGGCGGTGACGTGATGGCCGGAACCCTCGCCCGGCTCACCGGGCTGCCGGACACCGGTCTCACCCGGGCCGTGATGTACGGCGTCCTGGCCGCGTGCACCGTCGTCGGGGCCGTCTTCGGCTACCGGCTGCTGCTGCGCATGAGCAAGGTGCTGTCCGTCGGCATGGTGGTCCTGCTGGCCGTCGGCGTCGTCGCCTACGCCCCGGACTTCACCACCGCCGCCCCGCCGGACACGGAGTACCTGCTCGGCTCCTTCTGGCCGACCTGGCTGCTGGCCGCCGTCGCCGCCGGGCTCAGCGGGCCCGTGGCCTTCATCACCCTGCTCGGCGACTACACCCGCTACATCTCCCCGAGCCGGCACGGCTCCCGCAAGGTGTTCTGGGCCACGTCCCTGGGGCTGCTGATCGGCCTGCTGATACCGCAGCTGTTCGGCACCTACACCGCCCTCGCCGCCCGGGCCGGCGCCGACTACGCCGGGCCGCTCGTGGAAGCCGCGCCCTTCTGGTACCTCGTCCCGCTGCTCGCCGCCGCCGCTGCCGGTTCGGTGGGCAACGCCGGGCTGATGCTCTACTCCATGGGCCTGGACCTGGACGCCATCGTGCCCAGGGCCACGCGCACCAAGGCCACCGTGATCGCCGCGGCCGTCGCCACCGCCTTCGTGTTCTTCGGGTCGTTCGAGTGGGACGTGCAGTCCGCGATGACCTCCTTCGTCCTGCTGCTCACCGCGATCGGCACCCCCTGGGCCGTGATCACCCTGATCGGCTACGTGCGCTGCCGGGCGATCTACGACGCCGATGCCCTCCAGGTGTTCAACCGTCGGGCCCGCGGCGGCGTCTACTGGTACAGCGGCGGCTGGAACCTCCGCGCCACCGCCTCCTGGGCGGCCGGCGCGGCCGTGGGCCTGGCGGCCGTGTCGACCCCGGTGTACGAGGGCCCGCTGCTGGCCCTCACCGGCGGGGTGGACTGTAGTTTCATCCTGTCGGGGCTGGTCGGCGGCGCGGTGTACACCGCGCTGGCGGTCCGGCCGCAGGCGGCACCGGCCGCCGGTCCGGCGGGGAAGGTAGCGGTGGCGGCCGAATAGGACGGGGCCGCCGCGAACGACACGGGGAGGCGTCGTGGAAGAACTCGCATACGTGGCGGGAAAGATCGTCAAGGGGATCGCGGGCCTGGCCTACGCCTTCGGCGACACCCTGATGGGCCTCGGCCCGGAAGGATCGGGCACATCCCGCAAGGAGAAGAAGGACGAGGGCAAGGCGAACGAGGAGCGCTGACCACGCTCCTCCCCCCTGCCCCACGACGCCCGAAGGCCCCCCGCGCATCGCGCGGGGGGCCTTCGGCATACGGGGCCGGACACCCTAGCCGAGCGGGTGCATCCAGCCGTGGGTGTCGGCGGTGTGGCCCGTCTGGAGGTCCAGGAGCGCCTTGCGGAGCTTCATGGTGACCTCGCCGGGCTGCCCGTCGCCCTGGGTCCAGTCGGCGCGCTCGGACTTGACGGAGCCGACCGGGGTGATGACGGCGGCGGTGCCGCAGGCGAACACCTCGGTGAGGGTGCCGTTCTCGTTGTCGCGCTTCCAGTCCTCGGTGGTGATGCGGCCCTCCTCGGCGGTGTAGCCGAGGTCGCGGGCGATGGTGAGGAGGGAGTCGCGGGTGATGCCCGGGAGGAGCGAGCCGGTCAGCTCGGGGGTGACGATGCGGTCGCCGTACACGAAGTACAGGTTCATGCCGCCCATCTCCTCGATCCAGCGGTGCTCGACCGCGTCCAGCCAGACCACCTGGTCGCAGCCGTGCGAGGCGGCCTGGGCCTGGGCGACGAGGGAGGCCGCGTAGTTGCCGCCGGTCTTGGCGGCGCCGGTGCCGCCCTTGACGGCGCGGACGTACTCCTCGGAGAGCCAGACGGAGACGGGCTTGACGCCACCGGGGAAGTACGCACCGGCGGGCGAGGCGATGACCATGAAGAGGAACTCGTTGGCCGGGCGGACACCCAGGCCGACCTCGGACGCGAACATGAACGGCCGCAGGTACAGCGAGGCCTCGCCGGAGTCCGGCACCCAGGCGCGGTCCTGCTTGATCAGGGCGTCGCAGGCCTCGATGAAGAGATCGGCCGGCAGCTCCGGCATGGCCATGCGGCGGGCCGAGGCCTGGAACCGCTCGGCGTTGGCGCGCGGGCGGAAGGTGGCGACGGTGCCGTCGGGCTGCCGGTATGCCTTGAGGCCCTCGAAGATCGTCTGCGCGTAGTGCAGGGTCATGTTCGCCGGGTCGATCGACAGGGGCGCGTACGGGACCAGCTCGGCGTCGTGCCAGCCGCGGCCCTCGGTCCACTTGATCGTCACCATGTGATCGGTGAAGCGGCGGCCGAAGCCGGGGTTGGCCAGGATCGCGTCGCGCTCCGCGTCGGACAGCGGGGTCGAGGAGGGCTTGAGCTCGATCGTGGGCGTCGTCATGAGTGCTTGTCCTTCACCGGTTGGGTATGGCGGACCGCGCTCATGCGTACTAGGACGTCCGAGCTTCCCCGTAATCCGCGGCCTCGCGTTCGATTATCGCGCGTGGGCAGGCTTCGGAGAAACGGGGCTTTAGCGGCCCAGGGAGATGGTGGCACCCGGGGCCGCACAGGAGAAGCCGCCAGGTCCCTTTGTGACCTGGCGGCTTCCTGGGTGGAACGGCCGGGTCAGCCGGCTACTCGCGCGGCGAGGGCGTCGCCGATGGCGTCGGTGGAGCGGAAGGTGCCGTCGCGCTCGGCCAGGTCGGCGGAGACGGCGTCCTCGATGCGGACGGCCTGGTCCTCGTATCCGAGGTGGCGCAGCAGGAGGGCGACGGAGAGGATCGTCGCGGTCGGGTCGGCCTTGCCGGTGCCCGCGATGTCCGGGGCCGAGCCGTGGACGGGCTCGAACATGGACGGGAAGGCGCCGGTCGGGTTGATGTTCCCGGAGGCGGCCAGGCCGATGCCGCCGGTCACGGCCGCGGCCAGGTCGGTGAGGATGTCACCGAAGAGGTTGTCCGTGACGATGACGTCGAAGCGCTCGGGCTGGGTGACGAAGAAGATCGTCGCGGCGTCGACGTGCAGGTAGTCGGTGGTGACCTCGGGGTACTCCTGGCCGACCTTGTCGAAGATGTTCTTCCACATGTGGCCCGCGTACACGAGGACGTTGTTCTTGTGGACCAGCGTCAGCTTCTTGCGGGGCCGGGCGTTGGCCCGCTCGTACGCGTCGCGCACCACGCGCTCCACGCCGTAGGCGGTGTTGATGCTGACCTCGGTGGCCACCTCGGCGGGGGTGCCGGTGCGCAGGCTGCCGCCGTTGCCGGTGTACGGGCCCTCGGTGCCCTCGCGGACCACGACGAAGTCGATCTCGGGACGGCCGGCGAGCGGGGTGGCCGTGTTCGGGAACAGCTTCGAGGGGCGCAGGTTGATGAAGTGGTCGAAGGCGAAGCGGAGCTTCAGCAGCAGACCGCGCTCCAGGACGCCCGACGGGACCGACGGGTCGCCGATGGCGCCCAGCAGGATCGCGTCGTGGTGCTTGAGGGCCTCGAGCTCCGCGTCCGGGAGGGTCTCACCGGTGCGGTGCCAGCGCTGGGCGCCGAGGTCGTATTCCTTGGTCTCCAGCTTCACATCCTGGGGCAGGACCGCGGTAAGGACCTTCAGGCCCTGAGCCACGACTTCCTGGCCGATGCCATCACCGGGGATCACTGCGAGATTGATGCTGGTCGACATGTCGGAACCGTACTCCGTGTCCCAGCCCTCAGACATATCGCGTCCATCATGTGGACCCTTCTGGGCCCATGAGAACGCGATATGCCCGGGCCGGAAGGTCGGTCAGTGGCCGGTCGAGCCGCCGTTGTCACGGCGGTCCAGGGCGCGCTGGAGGGCGGCGGCGGCGTTCTTGCGGTCGGCGTCGGCCGGGGAGGTGTGGCGGACGCGGCGGGAGGCAGCGGTGGTGGGGGTCATGGTGATCGACTCCTTGAGATCACGGCGTGGCGGGGCCACGGATGAGGGGTTCCTTCAAGGCGCCGGAAGAGGCGGGGAGCGGTGCGCCGCAGGGGTTGCCTGCCAGTGGGCGCGCGCTCTCGACCGCCATTCGCAGGATCAGCGAGACGTTCGGCTCCTACAAAGCTAGGGCAGGTCCGGCTGTCTGTCTCCGCAATTACTCGGACTTCCTAGTATCTGAGACGGGAAACCGCCCGAAGGGAGCCTTCCGGTGGTTCCGCTTTCAGCCCTTCGCGGACCTGAGTCCCCTGATCAGAGCCCTCACGGCGAGGGTGGATGCTGATTCCGGAGTGGTGACGTATCCCACCTGCCTCACCGGCCCCTGGGGCCCCAGACCGGTGATCTCGACGGTGTCCGGGGCCTCGCGCAGCGACAGCTCCGGCATGATCGCCATGCCCAGGCCCCGGCCGACCATGGTCAGCACCATGGCGTCGTCCTCCGCCTTCACGGTGGCCCGGGGGATCCAGTCCTGGGCCCGCCACCACGTCCGGGTGTAGGAGCCGCAGTTCTCGTCCCAGTCCATCAGCGGCAGCGCCTTCGGGTCCGGGTGCCCGGCGGGGTGCACCAGGGCGTACGCCTCCTCGGCGAGCACCCCGGTCAGCAGCCCGGGCAGTGCGCCCTCGCTCACGCCCAGCGTCGCGATGCCCAGGTCCGCCCGGCCGGCGGCCACCTCCCCGGCCGCGCCGGCGCCCACTTCGCGGACCACCCTGACCTCGGGGCGGATCCCGGGGTGCAGGGCGGCGAGCCGCTCCAGCGCGGGCGGCAGCAGGTGCAGGGCCGCGCTGCGGAAGGCCGCGACGCGCAGCACCCCCTCCACCGTGTCCCGCCCGGCGGGGGCCCGGCCCGCGCCGCGCGCCTCCGCGCCCAGCACCTCGTACAGCCGCAGGATGCGCCGGCCCAGCGCGACGGCCCGCTCCCCGGCCGGGGTGGGCGAGGCGCCGCCGCGCCCGCGCTCGAAGAGCACCGCGCCGACCTTGCCCTCGCTGCCGCGCACGGAGTGCGAGACGGCCGACTGGCTGATCCCGAGCGCGGCGCCCGCGGCGGAGAAGCCGCCCGTCTCGGCGACGGCGACCAGCACCCGGAGTTCTTGCGGGGCGAGCTCGGCCACTTCGGTTCCCACCTCGGTGTATGAGCCGCGTTCATGGATGCGCGGCTTCCATGAGGGCAACCCCCTGCCCGGCCGCGGGATTCCTTCCTACGGTCGTGGCCATGACCGTGAACACCGCATACGCCGTCCACCAGATCGCCCGCCCCACCGGAGTCCCCGCCGCCTCCGACTTCGCGTACGTCTCCTCACCCGTCCCCGAACCCGCCCCCGGCACCGCCCTGGTGGAGAACCTGCTGCTCTCGGTGGACCCGTACCACCGCGGGCTGATGGACGGCGGAGAGGGCGGCTTCGAGCTGCACGCCCCGCTGGAGGGCCGCACGGTGGGCCGGGTGACCGCCTCCCGCGATCCGGGCCTGGCCGAGGGCGACCTGGTCTTCCACCGCGCCGGCTGGCGCACCCACTCCCTGGTCACCCTGGGCCGGGAGGGCACCCGCAAGCTGCGCGGCCACGAGGGCGTCCCGCTGGAGGCGTACCTGTCGATCCTGGGCGGCACCGGCCTGACCGCCTACGCCGCCCTCACCCGGACGGCGGCCCTGCGCGAGGGCGAGGACCTCTTCGTCTCGGCCGCCGCGGGCGGGGTCGGCACCGCCACCGGGCACATCGCCCGGCTGCTGGGCGCCCGCCGGATCATCGGCAGCGCGGGCTCGGCGGCGAAGGTCGCCCACCTCACCACCGCCCTCGGCTTCGACGCCGCCTTCGACTACCACGACGGCCCGGTCGGCGAGCAGCTGGCGCAGGCCGCGGCCGCGCACGGGGGCGGTATCGACGTCTACGTGGACAACGTGGGCGGGGACCACCTGGAGGGCGCGATCGACTCCCTGCGCGAGTACGGCCGGATCGCCTGGGTCGGCGCGATCTCGACGTACAACGGCGACCGCTCCCCCGCCGCGCCCCGCAACCTCTTCGAGGTGGTGCACAAGTCGCTGCGCCTGGAAGGGGTATTGGTTCGCAACCACACCAATCTCCAGGACGAGCTGGAGGACTTCCTGGTCCCCCACCTGCGCAGCGGGCGGGTCGGTACCGATACCACCGTTTTCCAGGGGTTCGACCGGACCGTGGAGGCATTCCTGGGCATGCTCCGCGGGGACAACCTGGGCAAAATGCTGGTGCGCGTCGACGGCTGATTCCAGCCAACCGGATGTTCACCGATTCCTTACCGCACGGCTGTAGACCTTTGCGGCGGCTGCCGCCACGCTTGCCGTCAATGTGCCAGCGGGGCACTCGAGTTGGAGGCGAGCAGCCAGTGACACCCATCAGCCGCAGAGGTTTCGTGGGGATCGGCGCCGGGCTCGTGGCAGGGGCGGCCCTGCCCGCCGCCCTGCCCACGACGGCGGCGGCCGCCGCCGCTACGGGCACCATCACCGATGTGAAGCACGTGGTCATCCTGATGCAGGAGAACCGCAGCTTCGACCACTACTTCGGCAGGCTGAAGGGCGTCCGCGGGTTCGGCGACCGCGCCGCCGGCAACCTCCCGGGCGGCTGGGGCATGTTCAACCAGCCCAACTGGGGCGGCCGGCAGTACCCGTGGAAGCTGTCCGCCACCCCGGCGGCCGGCGGGGCCGACAGCGAGACCCTGGCCCAGTGCACCGGCGACCTCCCGCACAGCTGGACCTCGCAGCACGCCGCCTGGAACAAGGGCCGGATGGACAACTGGGTGGCCGGCGTCGGCAAGACCCACACCCTCGGCTACCTGGACCGCGGCGACATACCCTTCCACTACGGCCTCGCCGACCACTACACGATCTGCGACGCCTACTTCTGTTCCACGCTCAGCGCGACCGGCCCCAACCGCACCTTCCTGTGGAGCGGCAAGATCGACGCGGGCAGCAAGGACGGCGGCGACGAGTCCGGGCTGACCTGGGAGACGTACGCGGAGGCCCTCCAGCGGGCCGGGATGAGCTGGAAGGTCTACCAGAACGCCCAGGACAACTACGGGGACAACGGCCTGGCCTACTTCAAGAAGTTCACCGACGCCAAGCCCGGCGACCCGCTGTGGGACCGGGGCATGGGCTCGGTCCCGAAGGTGACCGGCTCCACCCCGGACGACATCGCGGCCGCCATCCGCGCGGACGTCGTCGCCGGCACCCTCCCCCAGGTCTCCTGGGTCGTGGCGAACGAGGCCTTCTCCGAGCACCCCTACGCCCCGCCCGGCGACGGCGCGCACTTCGTGGACCTGGTCTACCGGGCGCTCGCCACGAACCCGGAGGTCTTCGACTCCACCGTCCTGTTCCTCAACTACGACGAGAACGACGGCTTCTTCGACCACGTGCCGCCGCCGGTCGCCCCGCCCGGCACCCCCGGCGAGTACATCGACGGCACCCCGATCGGACTCGGCTTCCGGGTCCCGATGCTGGTCATGTCCCCCTGGACGCGCGGCGGCTGGGTCAGCTCGGAGGTCTTCGACCACACCTCGGTGCTGCGCTTCATGGAGACCTGGACGGCGGCCCTGGGTACCCCGGCCGCCTGCCCCAACATCAGCGCGTGGCGCCGCAAGGTGACCGGCGACCTGACGGGCGTCTTCGACTTCGCCCACCCCGTCTACGGGATCCCCGCCGGCCTGCCCTCCACGGCGAAGGTCATCGGGCAGTCCACCTGCGGCCCGCTGCCCAACCCGGTGCCCCAGGACAACGCCCAGCCGGCGCAGGAGCCCGGGACGCGCCCGGCGCGCGCCCTGCCGTACCAGGTCAACGGCAACCTGGACCGCCTGGAGTTCGGGGCGGCCGGGAAGATCCTGGCCTGGTTCTCGATGACCAACCAGGGTGCGCAGGCCAAGCGCCCGGCGCACTTCTCGATCCACCCGCACCAGTACCGGGACACCGCCGCCTGGCAGTACACGGTGGACCCGAACGCCACCGCGACGGACTACTTCAACATCGGCCTCGGCAGCGGCTCCGGCAAGTACGACATCTCGATGCACGGGCCGAACCGCTTCCTGCGCCGCTTCATCGGCGACGCGACGAAGCCGGGGAAGTCCCTGGAGGTCGCTGCCCGCTTCGCGGTCGAGCCGGGCACCGGGAAGACGGCGATCTGGTTCAAGATGACCAACACCTCCGCCGCCGCGGCCACCTTCACCATCCGCGCGAACGCCTACCGCACGGACGGCCCGTGGACCTACACCGTCCCGGCGAACTCCTCGCGCGAGGACTACTTCAACGCGGTGGCGTACAACGACGGCTGGTACGACTTCACCGTCCTGGCCGACACCGACGGCACCTGGTCCCGCCGCTACACGGGCCACATCGAGTCAGGCACCCCGAGCATCTCGGGCTCCTGACAGCCCTCGGCCGCACGAGGCGGGGGCACGACCCGCTCACGCCCCCGCTCCGGCTCCCAGTCTGGCGCGCAGCCGGGCCAGTTCGTCCGGGGCCAGGCCGGCCGCGCGCAGGTAGGCCCCGGCGTCCAGCCCGTGCGCGGCCTCCCGGGCCAGGGCGTGGACGGTGGTACCGAGGCCGGTGACGTACTCCTCGCTCTCCGTCGAGTCGTACGGTCTTCCCTGCGCGGCGTACCGCGCGCGGACCCGCGGCTCGCTCAGCGCGTGGTCGTCGGCGATCTCCCCGGGGCTCGCTCCCGCCAGCCGCAGCAGGACCAGCGCGATGATCCCCGTACGGTCGCGGCCCAGGCCGCAGTGGAAGGCGACGCCGCCCGGCGGGGCGTCGGCGACGGCGCGGGCGACGGCCGCGACCCGGTCGGGGAAGCGTGCCAGGAAAGGCCGGAAATACGCGGGGGTGCCGAATCCCGGAGTCCCCCACCACACGTCCCAGAAGTCCCGGTGCTCGATCCCGTCGAGCGGGATCCGCAGGGTCGTCAGACCGGCCGGCCGCGGGGCGTGGTCCACCTCGCGCTCGCCGTCATTGCGCAGGTCGACGACGGTCCGCACCCCGTGGGCGGTGAGCGTGGTCCAGCCCTCGGCCGTGAGCCGGTCGAGGCTGTCGGCCCGTACGAGGGCCCCGGGCGGGAGGGTGCCGAGGCCCCCTAGGTCGCGGGCGTTGAAGCAGCCCTCCCACGCCACGAATCGACCGACGTTCGTCACGGTCATAGCCCCCCTGTCAGTACACAACGGACATTGATCACTGACGCTGCCCTGGCCTCAGGGGTTCCATCGCGGAAAGATCTGCGCATGTCGCCTGAGACCCAGCAGTGGACCCCCACCCATGGCCAGCCCTACCGGCCCGTCGCCTACCGTCCCGCGCGCATGCCCGGCCCGGAATCCCTCGCGCGCGCGGCGGAGCTGCGGGCGCGGATGGACGAGCGGCGGACCGTACGCCACTTCTCCCCCGACCCCGTCCCCGAGCAGGCCGTGCGCGACGCCATCGCCTGCGCCGCCACCGCCCCCTCCGGGGCGCACCAGCAGCCGTGGACCTTCGTCCTGGTCAAGGACCCGGTCATCCGGCAGCAGATCCGCGCCGCCGCCGAGCAGGAGGAGCAGATCTCCTACGACGGCCGCCTCGGCGACGAATGGCTCGCCGCGCTGCGCCCCATCGGCACCGACGCCGTGAAGACCCACCTCACCGACGCGCCGGCGCTGATCGTGGTCTTCCAGCAGCGCTACTGGCTCGGCCCGAACGGCACGAAGCGCAAGCACTACTACGTCGACGAGTCGGTCGGCATCGCGGTCGGCATGCTGCTGTCGGCCCTGCACCTGTCGGGCCTGGCCGCGCTCATCCACACCCCGAGCCCGATGCGCTTCCTGTCCCACGTCCTGAACCGCCCCGAGAACGAGAAGGCCTTCGCGGTCATCCCGGTGGGCTACCCCGCCGCCGACTGCGAGGTCCCGGACCTGGTCCGCAAGTCCCTGGACCAGGTCCTGGTGGAGGTGTAGCCCGCCGCAACTGGAACCGCCCCCGCTCCGGACTTGGGGGTACCGGAGCGGGGGCGGGATTCAGGGGTGGGCGGGTCAGCCCATGTGCGGGTAGCCGTAGTCGGTCGGCGGGACCAGGGTCTCCTTGATGGAGCGGGTCGAGGTCCAGCGCAGCAGGTTGGACGCCGCGCCCGCCTTGTCGTTCGTACCCGAGGCACGGCCGCCGCCGAAGGGCTGCTGGCCGACGACGGCGCCGGTCGACTTGTCGTTGATGTAGAAGTTGCCCGCCGCGAAGCGGAGCTTCTCCATCGTGTCGGCGGCCGCGTAGCGGTCCTGCGCGATGACGGCGCCGGTCAGGGCGTACGCCGAGACGTTCTCCATCTGCGCGAGCATCTCGTCGTACTTGTCGTCCTCGTAGACGTGGATCGCGAGGATCGGGCCGAAGTACTCGGTCGTGAAGACCTCGTTCTCCGGGTCGGTGCACGCGATGACGGTCGGACGGACGAAGTAGCCCTCCGAGTCGTCGTACGTGCCACCGGCGACGATCGTGCAGGTCGGGTCGGCCTGCGCACGGTCGATCGCGGCCTTGTTCTTGGCGAACGAGCGCTCGTCGATGACGGCGCCGATGAAGTTCGTCAGGTCGCGGACGTCACCCATGGTGATGCCGTCGACCTCGGCCGCGAACTGCTCCTTGAAGCCGTCGTTCCAGATCGAGGCCGGGACGTAGGCGCGCGAGGAGGCGGAGCACTTCTGGCCCTGGAACTCGAAGGAGCCGCGGGTCAGGGCGGTCTTGAGGATCGCGCGGTCCGCGGACGGGTGCGCGACGACGAAGTCCTTGCCGCCGGTCTCGCCGACCAGGCGCGGGTAGGAGCGGTACTTCTCGATGTTGTTGCCGACCGTCTTCCACAGGTACTGGAAGGTCTTGGTCGAGCCGGTGAAGTGGATGCCGGCCAGCTCGGGGTGGTTCAGGGCCACCTCGGAGACGGCGATGCCGTCGCCGGTCACCAGGTTGATGACGCCCTTGGGCAGACCGGCCGCCTCCAGGAGCTCCATGAGGAGGACCGCGGAGTGCGTCTGCGTCGGGGACGGCTTCCAGACGACCACGTTGCCCATCAGGGCGGGGGCGGTCGGCAGGTTGCCGGCGATGGCCGTGAAGTTGAACGGGGTGATCGCGTAGACGAAGCCCTCGAGCGGGCGGTGGTCGCTGCGGTTCCACACGCCCGCGGAGTTCGCGGCGGGCTGCTCGGCCAGGATCTGGCGGGCGAAGTGGACGTTGAAGCGCCAGAAGTCGACGAGCTCGCAGGGGGTGTCGATCTCGGCCTGCTGCACGGTCTTGGACTGGCCCAGCATGGTGGAGGCGGCCAGCTTCTCGCGCCACGGGCCGGCCAGCAGCTCGGCGGCGCGCAGGATGATCGCGGCGCGGTCGTCGAAGGACATCGCGCGCCAGGCCGGGGCGGCGGCCAGGGCGGCGTCGACGGCCTCCTGGGCGTCGGCCTGGGTGGCGTTGGCGTACGTACCGATGACCGACTTGTGGTCGTGGGGCTGGACGACGTCGAAGCGCTCGCCGCCACCCATCCGCTTGACGCCGTTGATCGTCATCGGAAGGTCGATCGGGTTCTCGGACAGCTGCTTGAGCTGGATCTCGAGCCGCGCGCGCTCCGGGCTGCCGGGGGCGTACGAGTGGACCGGCTCGTTGACCGGCGCGGGGACCTGGGTCACAGCATCCATGGGGCTGGTAACTCCTTGATCTGGTTCTGGACGGTTCTCGGCTAGTTCTTCGTGATCATCGAGCGGAGGAAGAACAGGAGGTTGGCCGGCTTCTCCGCGAGGCGGCGCATGAAGTAGCCGTACCAGTCGGTGCCGTAGGCCGTGTAGACGCGCATCCGGTGGCCTTCGGCGGCGAGCCGCAGGTGCTCCTCGCTGCGGATGCCGTACAGCATCTGGAACTCGTACTCGTCCAGCTTGCGCCCGGCCTGGCGGCCCAGCTCCTGCGCGATGGCGATAAGTCGCGGGTCGTGGGACCCGATCATCGGGTAGCCCTCGCCCTCCATCAGGATCTTCATGATCCGGACGTACGCCTTGTCGATCTCGCCCTTGTCCTGGTACGCGACCTCGGCGGGCTCCTTGTAGGCGCCCTTCACGATGCGGACGCGGCTGCCGGCGGCGGCCAGGCGGCGGGCGTCGGCCTCGGTGCGGAAGAGGTAGGCCTGGATCACGCAGCCGGTCTGCGGGAAGTCCCGGCGCAGCTCCTCGTGGATGGCGAACATCGAGTCGAGGGTGGTGTGGTCCTCGGCGTCGAGGGTCACGGTGGTGCCGATGGCGGCGGCGGCCTCGACGACCGGGCGGACGTTGGCGAGGGCCAGCTCGTGGCCGCCCTCCAGCGCCTGGCCGAACATGGACAGCTTGACCGACATCTCGACCGTCTCGCCCAGCTCCAGCTCCTCGAGGCGCCGGATGAGCTCCAGGTAGGCGTCCCGGGCCGCGTAGGACTGCTCGACGGCGGTGATGTCCTCGCCGACGACGTCGAGGGTGACCTCCAGGCCCTTCTGCGTCAGCTCCTCGACGATCGGGATGACCTGGCCGACCGTCTCACCGGGGATGAAGCGGTTGACCACCGGCTTGGTCACCGGGGCGGCAGAGACGATTCGGCGCATCTTGTCGCTGCGCGAAGCGGCGAGGATCGCGGGACCCAGCACGGGGCACCTCCAACGGGTGGCAGAAGCGGACATACGGACGCCGCGGGGGTGGGCTGCGGCCGTAAGGAAAACGCAAGTAAAACCACCGTGAAACCTAAGGATCTCCACGATCCTCTGCCATCGACAGCTGTCACGCATCCGTGGCCCCGATCTCATACATCTGTCTGAAGAGCCGGTCCGGGGGTGGGAGAATGTCCGCGTGAAGGGCGATTACCAGGACCTGGTGGACGAGATCTCGGCGCTGCTCGGCGCCCCGGCGACGCTGGAGAACCGGGACTTCCGCCTCATCGCCTTCGGCGCGCACGACAGCGAGGACGACCTCGTGATGGACCCGGTGCGCACCCGCTCGATCCTGACCCGGCAGTCGACGGCGGCCGTCCGGTCCTGGTTCGAGGCCTTCGGCATCGCCCGCGCCACCGGCCCGGTACGGATCCCGGCGGCCCCGGACGCGGGGGTCTTCCGGGGGCGGATCTGCCTGCCCGTGCGGTACCGGGGCATCGTGCAGGGCTACGTGTGGCTCCTCGACCAGGATCCGGGCCCGGGTCCGGCGGCCCTGGAGGCGGCCATGGAGGTGGCCCAGCGGATCGGGGTGCTGCTCGCCGCGGAGGCCAAGGCGGGCGCCGACCTCTCCCGGGAGTTCCTGGCGGTGCTGACCGCCGGCCGGGGCTGGCAGCAGGACATGGCGGTGGCCGCGCTGCGGGTGGCGCTGGGGGCGGGGGCGGACGGGCTGCACGCCGCGGTGTGCGTGGCCCCGTGGGCCGGGGAGGCTCCGGGGTCGGTGCCGGGGGCGGCGGCGGTGTGCGTGGTTCCGTCGGCGCCCGCCGACCCGGGCGGCCCCGGGCACGGCCGCGGTCCCGGCCACGGGGCGGGCGCGCTCGCGGTGCTGGTCCGGCTGCGGTCGGGGGACGCGCTGGCGCCGGCCCTGGCGGCGGTCGGGCGGCTGCTGCCCCGCACGGCGACGGGCGCGGGGCCGGGCGGCGGCGCGGGGGCCGGGGCGGGTACGGGGGCCGGGTCAGGCGGCGGGGCCGGGCCGGGCTCAGGGACCGGGGCGGGGGCCGGGGCCGGGGCCGGGCCGGGCTCAGGAGCCGGGGCGGGTACGGGGCCCGGGGCGGGCGCGGGTGTCACCGCCGGGCTCTCCGACCCCGTCCGGGCGCTCGCGGAGCTGCCCGCCGCCTGGGCGCAGGCCACCGCCGCCGCCCGGGCGGCCGCCGCGCAGCCGCGGCTCGGGCCGGTGGCGCAGTGGGCGGGGATCGGCCCGTACCGGATGCTGGCCGCCCTGGCCGCCGGCCCGGCGGACGACCCGGCGACCCGGGCCCTGCTGAGCCCGGCCCACCGGGAACTGGCCCGCACCGCGGAGGTGTTCCTCGACTGCGCGGGGCAGGCCGGCCGCGCGGCGGCGGCGCTGGGCATCCACCGCCAGACCCTGTACTACCGGCTGGGCCGGGTGGAGCAGCTGACCGGGCTCGACCTGGACGCGGGCGAGGACCGGCTGTTGCTCCACATGGCCCTCAAGGCCGCCCCCCTGCAAGGCTGAACGCGGGGTCCGCCGACGCCGGTTCAGCGCCGGTGGACCACCGCGCTGCCGACGGCCTTGTCGTGGATGCCGAGGGCGTCCGCGCTGAGCGTGATCGAGGAGGCGTTCGCGACGCACAGCACGGGGACGCCGGTGACCACGAGGTTGGCGAGGTGGCGGACCACCGCCGGGCCGTAGCCGAGGCGTTCGCCGTCGGCGCGGCGCACCACCTCCAGGCCCATCACCCGCTTGCCCGGGGTGGCTCCCCGCAGCGCGACGCTCAGCGGCGAGTACAGGAGCACGAACGCGGCGAGCCAGACTGCCGCGGAGGCGCGCCAGACGGTCCGGGCGTCCTCGTCGGTGAAGCCGAGCGGCCCGAGCGCCCGGTCGAGCCCGACGAGCGGGACGAGGATCACCAGGACGGCGATCGCCAGGTCGATGACGGTGGCGGCGCAGCGCCGCCCGCTCCCGGCCGGGGAGCCCGGGAGCGGGCGGGTGTTCCGGGCGCGGCCCACGGGCGGGAGGGAGCCGAGGTCACCCTCGGCGGACAGGGATCCGAACGGCATCGCGCGCCTACTCCCCCTGCGCCTTGCCCCGGGACTGCCCGGATCCGGTCAGCCCCTCGGCGATCCGGCGCAGCCCCTCCGTGAACTCCTCGGCCGTGGCGGCGGTGTCGGCGTCGAACAGCCACTGGATCATCAGGCCGTTGAGCAGCGCCTGGCAGACGGCGCCGAGGGTGCGCTCGTCGCGTTCGGTGAGTTCGTCCTCCGGGGTGCCGGTCAGCATCGAGATCAGGCCGCGGCGCCCTTCGGCCTGCGAGGCCGCGAGCATCCCCCGCAGCTCCGGCAGCCGTTCCCCGCTCAGCGCGACCTCCATGCTGGCCGCCCAGACGGGGCCGGAGTCCGCGTGCTGTGCCAGGACACCCTCCCAGAGCGCGCGGAAGCGTTCCAGGGAGCCCGCCTCGCCGGTCAGTCCGGCCTGGAAGGCCTCGCCCCACTCCTGCATCAGGGCGATGAAGGCCTGGGTGAGCAGGGCGTCCTTGGAGCCGTAGTGGTAGCCGATGGAGGCGAGGTTCGTGCCGGAGGCGCCGACGATGTCGCGCGCCGTGGTGCGTGCGAACCCCTTCTCGACCAGGCATTTCTTGGCGCCTTCGAGCAGATCTTCTTTGTGTCCCATGCCCGCCACGGTAGCAAGACGTTTGTCCTAGACGAAGGTCCCACACAAGGTTTCCATACGCTCGTCATAGACAACCGTTTATGACGAGCGTACATTACTGCTCATGACGAACCCCGCCGCCACCGCGCGCCTCGCCGGCCGCCGCGAATGGACCGCCTTCACGGTCCTCCTGCTGCCCCTGCTCCTGGTCTCGATGGACGTCTCCGTCCTCTACTTCGCCATCCCGGCCATCACCCGGGAGCTGGACCCGAGCGCCACCCAGCAGCTCTGGATCTTCGACAGCTACGCCTTCGCCCTCTCCGGGCTGCTGATCACGATGGGCTCGCTCGGCGACCGGATCGGCCGCCGCAAGCTGCTGCTGATCGGCGCGACCGCCTTCGGCCTCGCCTCCATCGGCGCCGGCTACGCCACCAGCGCCGAGATGCTGATCGCGGCCCGTGTGCTGCTGGGCATCGGCGGCGCCACCCTGATGCCGTCCACGCTGGCACTCGTACGGAACCTCTTCCAGGACGCCAAGCAGCGCGGCAAGGCCATCGCGATCTGGTCCGGGGCCATGACCGGCGGCATCGCCCTCGGCTCGGTGCTGAGCGGTGTGATGCTGAACCACTTCCACTGGGGCTCCGTCTTCCTGATCAACGTGCCCGCGATGCTGCTCCTGCTGATCCTGGTCCCGGTGCTGGTCCCGGAGTTCAAGGACCCGGCCCCCGGCCGCTTCGACCTGCTGAGCGTGCCGCTGTCCATGGCCGCCGTGCTGCCGGTGGTCTACGGGCTCAAGGAGATCGCCGCCGAGGGCTTCGAGCCCCTCTACCTGGGCTGCCTCGCCGTCGGCCTGGCCTTCGGATACGTCTTCGTCCGCCGCCAGCGCACCCGTGAGGACGCGATGGTCGGCCGGGCCCTCTTCCGGGGGCGCGGTTTCGGGGCCGGCATCGGCCTCAACACGATCGCCGCCTTCGCGATGATGGGCTCGGCCTACTTCACCACCCAGTACCTGCAGTCCGTGCTCGGCATGGGCACCCTCGAGGCCGCCCTGTGGAGCCTGGCGCCCTCGGTCGTCATCGGCGCCGCCGCGCCGGTCTCCGCCGCCCTGGCCCAGAAGGTGGACCGGGCCTACGTCATCTCCGGCGGGTTCCTCGTCGCCGCCGCCGGGTTCGCCCTGGTCGCCCTGGTGGGCACCGACTCCCTGTGGCTGCTGCTCACCGGCGCCGGGGTGCTGGCCAGCGGCATCGTGAGCGTGATGTCCCTGGTCTCCGACACCGCGCTCAGCTCGGCCCCGGCCGAGAAGGCCGGCTCGGCGGCCTCCCTGCTGGAGACGGGCCAGGAGTTCGGTGGAGCGCTCGGCATGGCCCTGCTGGGCAGCCTCGGCACCGCCGTCTACCGCGCGGACATGGCCGGCGCGGCGCCCGCCGCCCGGGAGACCCTGGGCGGCGCGGTGGCCACCGCCCAGCAGGCCGGGGGCGAGGCGGGAGGGCAGCTGCTGGCCCTGGCCCGGGAGGCCTTCGTCCACGGGATGCAGTACGCGGCCTGGGGCGGTGCAGTGCTGCTCCTCGGGGCGGCGGGGCTCGCGCTCACGCTGATGCGGGGCATCAAGAGCCCGGCCACCGCCGCGGCGGAGCCGGCCCCGGCGGTGGCGGTACCGGCGCGCTGAGCCTCGTAAAAATGGCGGGAAACGGAAAGGGCCCGGGGTTCACCCCCCGGGCCCTTCCACATGGTGCGCGAGCGTCGGTCAGCCGAGGTTGACCGTACGGGCCGAAGCGGCGCCGATCTCCTCCGAGATGGTCGCGAGGACGTCCACCGGGACCGCCGCGTCGACGGTGAGGACGACGAGCGCCTCGCCGCCCTCCTCGGCGCGGGCGACCTGCATGCCCGCGATGTTCAGACCGGCCTCGCCGAGCAGCTGGCCGACCTTGCCGACGACGCCGGGGCGGTCGGTGTAGCGCAGCACGATCATGTGGTCGGCCAGGGCCAGGTCCACGTCGTACTCGCCCACGCCGACGATCTTCTGCAGGTGCTTCGGGCCCGCCAGGGTGCCGGAGACCGACACCTCCTGACCGTCCGACAGGGTGCCGCGCACGGTCACCACGTTGCGGTGGTCCGGGGACTCCGAGCTGGTGGTCAGGCGTACCTCGACACCGCGCTCCTGCGCGAACAGCGGGGCGTTGACGTAGGAGACCGTCTCGTCGACGACGTCCTCGAAGACACCCTTGAGGGCGGAGAGTTCGAGCACCTTGACGTCGTGCTGGGTGATCTCGCCGCAGACCTCCACGTCGAGGCGGACCGCGACCTCGCCCGCGAGGGCGGTGAAGATGCGGCCGAGCTTCTCGGCGAGCGGCAGGCCCGGACGGACGTCCTCGGCGATGACACCGCCCTGGACGTTGACCGCGTCCGGCACGAGCTCGCCGGCGAGCGCGAGGCGCACCGACTTGGCGACGGAGATGCCGGCCTTCTCCTGGGCCTCGTCCGTGGACGCGCCGAGGTGCGGGGTGCAGACGACCTGGTCGAGCTCGAAGAGCGGGGAGTCCGTGCAGGGCTCCTTCGCGTACACGTCGAGGCCGGCGCCGGCGACGCGGCCCTCCTTGATGGCCGAGTACAGCGCGGCCTCGTCCACGATCCCGCCGCGGGCGGCGTTGACGATGCGGACGGACGGCTTGACCTTGTGCAGGGCCTCGTCCCCGATGAGACCGACGGTCTCGGGGGTCTTGGGCAGGTGCACGGTGATGAAGTCGGCGGCCTCGAGCAGCTCGTCCAGCGTCAGCATCTTGACGCCCATCTGGGCGGCGCGCGCGGGCTGCACGTAGGGGTCGTACGCGACGATCTTCATGCCGAAGGCCGACATGCGCTGGGCGACCAGGACGCCGATGCGGCCGAGGCCGACGACGCCGAGGGTCTTCTCGCTGAGCTCGACACCCGTGTACTTGTTCCGCTTCCACTCGCCGTTCTTCAGGGCGGTGTTGGCCTGCGGGATGTTGCGGGCCGTGGCGACGAGCAGGCCGCAGGCGAGCTCGGCGGCGGTGACGATGTTGGATGTCGGCGCGTTCACGACCATCACGCCGGCCTTGGTGGCGGAGGAGACGTCGACGTTGTCGAGGCCGACACCGGCGCGAGCGACGACCTTCAGCTTCTTGGCGGCGGCGATGGCCTCGGCGTCCACCTTGGTGGCGGAGCGGACGAGGATCGCGTCGACCTCGACGATCGCGGGGAGCAGCTCCGCGCGGTCGGCGCCGTTGACGTGCCGGATCTCGAAGTCCGGACCGAGGGCGTCCACCGTGGCGGGCGACAGCTCTTCGGCGATGAGTACGACAGGTTTCGAGCTCACGTGGGTCCTCACAAGTCCAGTGCGGACGGCCGTCCCGACGGCCGCAGGCGGTGGAGGGGGTAGCCGCGTGGAAGACGCACGACACTGTGGGCCTGACGCGTTGTGTTGAGCAGTGTAGTAGCGGATCGGGTGCGGATTTCCGCCTGTACGGAAGGATCACCCGTCCGAGATTGGCCGGGGTGGACAATCCGTCCTATCCGAGGCCTACATTCCGGTGATCCTCGACCGGTGCCGGAGCGAGCGGGTGCACGGCGGGGCCGGGACGCACCGTCCCGGCCCCGCCGTTCGCGAGATCAGCTCTCGTCGCTGTCGACCCAGCTCATCAGCTTGCGCAGCTTCTTGCCGGTGGTCTCGAGCAGGTGGGCCTCGTCGGCCTTCTTGTACTCGTTGTACTTGGGCAGGCCGGCCTTGTACTCGGCCATCCAGGTGTTGGCGAACTCACCGCTCTGGATCTCGGCGAGGACCTTCTTCATCTCGGCCTTGGTGGCGTCGGTGATGACGCGCGGGCCGGTGATGTAGTCGCCCCACTCGGCGGTCTCGGAGACCGACCAGCGCATCTTCTCCAGGCCGCCCTCGTACATGAGGTCGACGATGAGCTTCAGCTCGTGCAGGCACTCGAAGTAGGCGATCTCCGGCTGGTAGCCGGCCTCGGTCAGGACCTCGAAGCCGGCCTTGACCAGAGCGGAGGCGCCACCGCAGAGGACGGCCTGCTCACCGAACAGGTCGGTCTCGGTCTCCTCGGTGAAGGTGGTCTTGATGACGCCGGCGCGGGTGCCGCCGATGCCGGCCGCGTACGACAGGGCCAGGGCGAAGGCGCTGCCCGAGAAGTCCTGCTCGACGGCGGCGATGCACGGAACGCCGCGGCCCTCCTCGTACTGACGGCGGACCAGGTGGCCCGGGCCCTTCGGGGCGACGAGGGCGACGTCCACGTTGGCCGGGGGCTTGATGAAGCCGTAGCGGACGTTGAAGCCGTGGCCGAAGAAGAGCGCGTCGCCCTCCTTGAGGTTGTCCTTGATGGACTCCTCGTAGATCTCGGCCTGGAGCGGGTCCGGGGTCAGGATCATGATGACGTTCGCCCACTCGGCGGCCTCCGACACGGAGACGACCTTCAGACCCTGCTCCTCGGCCTTGGCCTTGGACTTCGAGCCCTCCTTGAGACCGACGACGACGTCGACGCCGGAGTCACGGAGCGACAGCGCGTGGGCGTGGCCCTGGCTGCCGTAACCGATGACCGCGACCTTGCGGCCCTGGATGATGGACAGGTCGGCGTCGTTCTCGTAGAACAGCTCGGCCACTGGGATATCTCCTTGGTGCGCTGATGTTGCACCCACCGTACGGCGGGGAACGGAATAAGAGTTTCTGGGTCTCGCTATGCGGGCTGGCGTGTCAGCCGCGGTGTCCTGAATCAGGCGCTGCGGTCAGGCGCTGCGGTCGAGCGAGCGCAGGCTGCGGTCCGTGATGGACCTGCCGCCACGCCCTATGGCGATCGTGCCGGACTGGACGAGCTCCTTGATGCCGAAGGGCTCCAGCATCTTGAGCATGGCGCCGAGCTTGTCGGTGCCGCCGGTGGCCTCGATGGTGACGGCCTCCGGGGAGACGTCGACGGTCTTGGCGCGGAACAGCTGGACGATCTCGACGATCTGCGAGCGGGTCTCGTTGTCGGCGCGGACCTTCACCAGGACGAGTTCGCGCTCGATGGCGTTGTGCGGCTCCAGCTCGACGATCTTGAGCACGTTGACCAGCTTGTTGAGCTGCTTGGTCACCTGCTCCAGCGGAAGGTCCTCGACGTTCACGACGATGGTGATGCGCGAGATGTCGGGGTGCTCGGTGACGCCGACCGCGAGGGAGTCGATGTTGAACCCGCGGCGGGAGAACAGCGCGGCGATCCGGGCGAGGATGCCGGGCGTGTTCTCGACCAGGACGGAGAGCGTGTGCTTGGACATGTGAGTCGTTCTCTCTCTCAGGCTCTCTGCTCAGTCGTCTTCGTTGTCGCCGAAGTCGGGGCGGACGCCCCGGGCTGCCATGACCTCGTCGTTGGAGGTGCCGGCGGCGACCATCGGCCACACCATGGCGTCCTCGTGGACGATGAAGTCGATCACGACCGTGCGGTCGTTGATCGCGTTGGCCTCGGCGATGACCTTGTCCAGGTCCGCCGGGTCCTCGCAGCGCAGCGCGACGCAGCCCATGGCCTCGGACAGCTTGACGAAGTCCGGGACGCGGGTGCCCTTGCGGGGCGCGGTGGACTCGCCGAGCTGGGAGCCCACGGTGTCGTGGCCGGTCTCGTCCGCGTGCAGCACGGTGTTGGAGTACCGCTGGTTGTAGAACAGGGTCTGCCACTGGCGGACCATGCCCAGCGCGCCGTTGTTGATGATCGCGACCTTGATCGGGATGTTGTTCAGCGCGCAGGTGACCAGTTCCTGATTGGTCATCTGGAAACAGCCGTCGCCGTCGATCGCCCAGACGGTGCGCTCCGGCATGCCGACCTTGGCGCCCATCGCGGCGGGGACCGCGTAGCCCATGGTTCCGGCGCCGCCGGAGTTCAGCCAGGTGCGGGGCTCCTCGTACTTGACGAAGTGCGAGGCCCACATCTGGTGCTGGCCGACGCCCGCCGCGAAGATCGTGCTCTTCGGCGCGAGCGCGCCGATCCGCTCGATGACCTGCTGCGGGGAGAGCATGCCGTCCTCGGGCAGGTCGTAGCCCAGCGGGTACGTGTCCCGCCAGCGGCTGAGGTCCTTCCACCAGGCGGTGTAGTCGCCCGCGTTGCCGTCGGTGTGCTCGGCCTGGACCGCCTGGATCAGGTCGGCGATGACCTCGCGCGCGTCGCCCACGATCGGGACGTCGACCTCGCGGTTCTTGCCGATCTCAGCCGGGTCGATGTCCGCGTGGATGACCTTGGCGAAGGGGGCGAAGCTGTCCAGCTTGCCGGTGACGCGGTCGTCGAAGCGGGTGCCGAGCGCGATCAGCAGGTCCGACTTCTGGAGCGCGGTGACGCCGGTGACGGAGCCGTGCATGCCCGGCATGCCCACGTGCAGCGGGTGGCTGTCGGGGAAGGAGCCCAGCGCCATCAGCGTGGTGGCGACCGGGACTCCGGTCAGCTCGGCGAGGACCTTCAGCTCGGCCGTGGCACCGGACTTCATGACGCCGCCGCCGACGTACAGGACCGGGCGCTTGGCCTGGCAGATGAGCTTGGCGGCCTCGCGGATCTGCTTGGCGTGCGGCTTGGTGACCGGCCGGTAGCCGGGCAGGTCCATCGACGGCGGCCAGGAGAAGGTGGTCTTCGCCTGGAGGGCGTCCTTGGCGATGTCGACCAGGACCGGGCCGGGACGGCCGGTGGAGGCGATGTGGAAGGCCTCGGCGATCGTCCGCGGGATGTCCTCGGCCTTGGTGACCAGGAAGTTGTGCTTGGTGATCGGCATCGTGATGCCGACGATGTCCGCCTCCTGGAAGGCGTCGGTGCCGATCGCCTTGGAGGAGACCTGGCCGGTGATCGCGACGAGCGGGACGGAGTCCATGTGCGCGTCGGCGATCGGGGTGACCAGGTTGGTGGCGCCCGGGCCGGAGGTGGCCATGCAGACCCCGACCTTGCCGGTGGCCTGCGCGTAGCCCGTGGCGGCGTGGCCGGCCCCCTGCTCGTGGCGGACCAGGATGTGACGGACCTTCTTGCTGTCCATCATCGGGTCGTAAGCCGGGAGGATGGCGCCGCCCGGGATACCGAAGACGGTGTCGCACCCCACCTCTTCGAGAGAGCGGATGAGGGACTGCGCACCCGTGACGTGCTCAACTGCGGCGGACTGCTGTCCGCCCGTACGGGGCCGCGGCTGCGGATGGTGGGCCCCGGAGGCCTGCTCGGTCATCGGCATTCTCTTCTCGAAGCTGAGGGTTTTACGAGGAGCGGGGGTGCTCCGGATCTGGTCCGGAGGCGTGTGCCAGTGCAACAAAAAACCCCTCGTGCCAGGTGGCAAGCGAGGGGAGCGCGTCGGTGGTGTCGAGCGGGGACATGCAGGTCCCAGCTTCAGCCGACGCGCTTTCCAAGTACGAGAATTCGGGTGCGCATGGCATTGACCCTCCCTCCGGCGGGAGGTCGATGTCAAGCGGGTGGGACGGGCGTCTCATTATTTGAGCCTCTATGGATGACCATCGAGCCACCGGACGAGCCTCCGGCCAAGGCGGGCTGGGCCGTACCGCCCGGTACTGCGAACGTACCCCTCACGAGCGCGCGCCGCAGCCTGTATTCGTCGAGTGGTCCGGAGAACGCCGCTCCCTGGCCGTGGGTGCACCCCATCGCCCGCAGTGCCAGCACCTGCTCGGGGAGGTCCACCCCGTCGGCCACGGACTGCATGCCCAGGTCGTTTGCGATCCGCAAGAGTCCGGCGGTGATCTTGTGCAGGCGGGCGGACTCGACCACGCCCTCGACCAGGCCCCGGTCCAGCTTGAGCACGTCCACCGGGAGGCGGCGGAGGGCGCTGATGGCCGCGTAGCCGCTGCCGACCCCGTCCAGGGCGATCCGTACGCCGAGCCGGTGCAGGGCCGTCAGGCGGCGCTCCAGCTCGTCGAAGGGCACTCTGGGGTCGGAGGCCGCCAGCTCGAGCACCAGGGCGCCGGAGGGCAGCCCGTGGCGGGCCAGCAGGGCCTCCACGCTGCCCCGGGGCAGGGAGCGGTCCAGCAGCCGCTGGGCGGTCATCCGGACGGCCACTGGTACGTCGTGCCCCGCGCGGTGGCGCTCGGCGGCCTGCTCCACCGCCTCCTCCAGCAGCCATCGGCCCAGTTCGGCGGTGCGGAAGCCGTCCGGCCCGGCCGACGCGCCCTCGCTGTGCTCGGCCACCCGGAGGAACTCGGCCGGGGTGAAGAGGATCCCCTGGGCGGAGCGCCAGCGGGCCTGGGCGGCGACGGCGGCGACCTGGCCGGTTGCCAGGGAGACCACGGGCTGGTGCAGCAGGGCGAACTCGCCCTCGTGCAGCGCGGTGCGCAGCCGGCCGGCCAGCTCGGCCTTGCGGACGACCTCGGCCTGCATCTGCGGCGCGTACAGCTCGACGCGGTCCTTGCCGCCCGCCTTGGCCCGGTACATCGCGAGATCCGCGTTGCGCATCAGGTCCGAAGGGGTGATACCGGGGTCGGCGAAGGCCACGCCGATGCTGGCGGCGACCCGGACCTCGCTCCCGGCGATGCGGTAGGGCTGGGAGAGGGTGGCGCGCAGCCGGTCGGCGATCTCGCGGACCTGGTACTCGCGGGCGCCGCGGTCGCGGCCGGCGTCGCCGATGATCAGCGCCGCGAACTCGTCCCCGCCGAGCCGGGCGGCGGTGTCCCCGGCGCGGACGGCGTCGTGCAGGCGGCGGGCGGCCTCGATGAGCAGCTCGTCACCGGCCTGGTGGCCGATGGTGTCGTTGACGGCCTTGAAGCCGTCGAGGTCGATGAAGAGCACGGCGGTGCTGTGGTCCCCGGACCGGCGGCCGGTCAGGGCCTGGCGGACCCGGCGGGTGAACAGGGCCCGGTTGGGCAGGTCGGTCAGCGGATCGTGCTCGGCGCTGTGCTGGAGCTGGGCCTGGAGGCGGACCCGCTCGGTGACGTCCCGGCTGTTGAGGATGAGCCCGCCCTGGTGGCGGTTGACGGTGGACTCCACGTTCAGCCACTCGCCGCCGCCCGACTTGAACCGGCACTCGATGCGGGTGGTGGGCTCCTCGGCGGGCGGGGCGGCCAGGAAGCGGCGTACCTCGTGAACCACCCGGCCGAGGTCGTCCGGGTGGATCAGGGCGGCGAGCTCGGTGCCGACCAGTTCCTCCGCCTCGCGGCCGTAGACCCCGGCGGCGGCGGGGCTGACGTAGCGCAGGGTCCCGGTGGGCGCGGCGATCATGATGACGTCGCTGGAGCCCTGGACCAGGGAGCGGAAGTGGTTCTCCTTCTGGGCCAGTTCCTGGGTGAGCGCGATGTTGTCGAGGAGCATGATGCCCTGCCGGATGACGAGGGCGAGCACGACCGTGCAGCCGGTGAAGACCACCATCCGGTCCACCTTCCGGCCGTCCACGACGTTGTAGAGGATGCCGAGGGTGCAGACGGCGGCCGCGAGGTACGGGGTGAGCGCGGGCAGCGAGCCGCTGATGGGGCGGCTGTGCGGGCGCTCCGCGCGCGGGGACCCGGTGCGCGGGAGGGGTTCGGGCCGGCGGGCGCCCCAGGGGGCGTAGGCGAGCAGCAGGGAGCCGGCGAACCAGCCGGCGTCGAGGATCTCCCCCGAGCTGTAGGTGGTGTTCAGCAGCGGCGAGGTGAACAGCGCGTCGCTCAGGACGGTCAGGGCGAGGGCCGCGATCGCCGTGTTGACCGCCGACCGGTTGTTGGCCGAGCGCCGGAAGTGCAGGACCAGGACCATCGAGACCAGCGCGATGTCGAGGAGCGGGTACGCGAGCGAGAGCGCGGCGCGCGGGACGCTGCCCGGTTCTCCCGACTGGGCGGTGCGCGCGGCGTTGGCGAGGGCCAGGCTCCACGAGAGGGTCAGCAGCGAGCCGCCGATGAGCCAGGAGTCGAGCCCGAGGCAGACCCAGCCGGCCCGGGTGACCGGGCGTTTGGCCAGGACGAGCAGGCCCACGATGGCGGGCGGGGCGAAGCAGAGGAAGGCGAAGTCGGCGAGGGAGGGCTCGGGGACCTGCTGGCCGAGGACGACCTCGTACCAGCCCCACACGGCGTTCCCCAGGGCCCCCATGAGCGAGGAGAAGGCGAACATCAGCCAGGCGGGGCGCTCACGCCGGTCGATCGTACGGGCGTAGTGGTAGCAGGAGACGGCGGCCAGTAATCCGGCGGTGCTGAGACCGAAGTCGCCCATGATCTTGGCGAGTTCGCCCGATCCCCAGCCGAGGGCGGCTCCGACGGCGTAGCCGCCGCTGACCAGTGCGAGGACGAGCTGCGCCGCGAGACCCCGGCCGCCGCCCGAAACCGGCGGGCGGGTCAGGAGCGCCGCCCCCGGGGGGCTCACCGGTGCTCCTCGCTGGCCGGTTTTGGCGCAGCCCAGTCTCGGCGGCGTCGCCTCCGGCGGCTCTGCCGCATCGGATCCTTCGTCCATTGGCCGTGCATCGCCCGTCGCCCCCCAAAGTGTCCGATCACTCCCCAGCGCCAGACGTACGTGGCGCAGCCCCTTGTTCCGGACGATACACCACTTTCGTTACTCAGCGACATAGCTGTTCTACGCTCCGTCACCACCGGAGGGGTCGTGGCCACCGCTCGCGTACGCGCGGTCGCCGAGCGTGTGCGCCCCCTCGCTCAGTCCGTGATCAGCACGGTGTTCCGGACCTCTTCCCCGGCGGCGAACCGGGTGAGCTGCCGGGCCACGAGCCGCTTCGCCCTGGGCTCGAACGCCGAGCTGCTGCCGCCCACATGAGGCGTGATCAGGACGTTCGGAGCGTGCCAGAGGGGGTGGCCCGCGGGCAGCGGCTCCGGGTCGGTGACGTCGAGCGCGGCGCGCAGCCGGCCCGACTCCAGCTCCGCCAGCAGGGACTTGGTGTCGACGACCGGACCGCGCGAGACGTTCACGAGCAGGGCTCCGTCCTTCATCCGGCCGAGGAATCCGGCGCCCGCCAGGCCCCGGGTGTCCTCGGTCAGCGGGGTGGAGAGGATCACCACGTCCGCGTCCGGGAGGAGGCCGGGGAGGTCGGCGAGGGCGTGGACCGGTCCGTGGGGGACGGTGCGGGCCGACCGGGCGACGCGGGTGATCCGCCCGCACTCGAAGGGGACGAGCCGGTCCTCGATGGCCGCGCCGATCGCTCCGTAGCCGACGATCAGGACGGACTTGTCGGCGAGGGCCTCGTAGAAGCCGCCGCGCCACTCCTCGCGGTCCTGGCCGCGCACCATGCCGGGGATGCCGCGCAGGGAGGCGAGGGTCAGGGTGAGGGCGAGTTCGGCGGTGCTGGCCTCGTGGACGCCGCGGGCGTTGCACAGCCGCACGCCCGGGCGGAGGTCGCCGAGGCCGGGCAGGACGTGGTCGATGCCGGCGGTGAGGGTCTGCACGACCCGCAGGGCGGGCATCGCCGCGAGCGGGCGCAGGGTCACCTCCTGGGACTTCATGTACGGGGTGACGTAGAAGACGCAGTCGGCCGGGTCGGCCGGGAAGGTGTCCTCGCCGTCCCACTGGCGGTAGCGGAAGGAGCCGGGGAGGCCGTCGATCTCGGCGGGCGGGAAGGGGAGCCAGACGTCCCCGGTCGTTGCGGTCATGATCCCGAGGCTATGCGAAGGGAACTTGATCAAGCCGTTAGTTTGAAGGCCGGACCGGGACCGGGCCGGGAGGGGGACGCAGGGGTGGAGCGCAGGTCGATCGGATCGGGACCGTTGACGGTGGGGGCCATCGGGCTCGGCTGCATGCCGATGAGCTGGGCGTACGCGCCTTCGCGCCGCCGGGGCGAGGAATCGCTGCGCACCCTGCACACGGCGCTGGACCTGGGGGCGAACCTGCTGGACACGGCCGATCTGTACGGGCCGTTCACCAATGAGCTGGTGCTGGGCCGGGTGCTGCGGGAGCGGCGGGCCGAGGCCTTCGTGTCCGCCAAGGTGGGGCTGCGGGCGGGTGAGCAGCACGTGGTGGCCGACGGGCGGCCGGGGTACGTGCGGCGGGCGTGCGACGCCTCGCTGCGGCGGCTGCGGACCGATGTCATAGACCTGTACCAGTTGCACCGGGTGGATCCCGAGGTGCCGGTGGAGGAGACCTGGGGCGCCATGGCGGAGCTGGTGGGCGCGGGGAAGGTGCGGGCGCTGGGGTTCTGCGCGCTGGGTGCGGGGGCCGGGCCGGGTGCGGGGCGGCGGGGGGACCGGGGGTACGGGTCGACGCTGCGGCAGCTGGAGCGGGTCCAGCAGGTGTTCCCGGTGACGGCGGTGCAGGCGGAGCTGTCGGTGTGGTCGCCGGAGGCTGCGTGGCAGCTGCTGCCGTGGTGTGCGGCGCGGGGGGTCGGGATGCTGGCGGCGATGCCGCTGGGCAGCGGGTTCCTGACCGGGACGCTGACGCCGGGGCAGGGGTTCGAGGAGGCGGACGTACGGGCGCGGCACCCGCTGTTCACGGCGGACGCGATGGCCTCCAACCAGGTGCTGGTGGCGGGGCTGCGGCGGGTGGCCCGGCGCCACGGGCCGGAGGTCACGGCGGCGCAGGTGGCGCTGGCGTGGGTGCTGGCGCAGGGGCCGCACGTGGTGCCGGTGCCGGGGGCGGAGCGGGCGGTGTGGGCGGCGGAGAACGCGCGGGCGGCGGAGGTGCGCCTCACGGCCGGGGAGCTGGCCGAGATAGCGGCGCTGCCGTCGGCGGTGGGAGCCTGGGACTAGACGGCGACCTGGCCCACATCCACTCGATCGGGTGTACGAGGGGTGGAACTTAGGGACCGTCCGGGGCTGTTGAGACAGGGGAAGGGCAGGACTGGGGGACGGACGACCGGAGGGGAGCGGGACCATGCGGTACGGGCAGATCCAGGAGGGCGGGGCGCAGGGCTTCGGGGCGGGTGGCTCCGGGGCGCGGGGCTTCGGGGCGGTGCGGTACGAGGGCGGGCGCGCGCGGCGCAGGGGTGTGCGGGCGGCGCTCGCCCTGGCGGGGTGCGGCGCTCTGCTGGCGGCGGGCTGTTCCGCGTCGGACGGTGCGCAGGCCGGGCCGGGCGGATCCCCACCGGGCCCGCCGCCGACGGGGGCGGCGTCCGCGGGGGCGTCGGGCCCGCCGGAGGCCTCCGGGCCGCCCGCGCGGGGGTCGGTGACGGTGTCGGGCGAGGTTGCCAAGGGGCTGGAGTCCCCCTGGGGCGTGGTTCCGCTGCCCGGCGGGGACCTGCTGGTCGCCTCCCGGGACAAGGGCACCATCAGCAGGGTCCGGGCGGACACGGGCGCGGTGACGCAGATCGGCAGGGTTCCCGGGGTGGCGCCGGGCGGGGAGGGCGGGCTGCTGGGTCTCGCGGTGTCCGCTTCCTTCCCCTCGGACCGGATGGTGTACGCGTACTTCACGACCGAGTCCGACAACCGCATCGCCCGGATGCGGTACGACGAGCAGAGACCGGCCGGGCAGCAACTGGGCGCGCCCGACACCGTGTTCCGGGGCATCCCCAAGGGGCTCATCCACAACGGCGGCCGGATCGCCTTCGGCCCGGACAGGATGCTCTACGCCGGCACCGGCGAGACCGGGGACACGGCGCTGGCTCAGGACAGGAAGTCGCTGGGCGGGAAGATCCTGCGGATGACCCCGGACGGGCAGCCGGTACACGGCAATCCGGAGGCCGACTCCGTCGTCTACTCCTACGGGCACCGCAATGTGCAGGGCCTCGCCTGGGACAAGGACAAGCGGCTCTGGGCGGCCGAGTTCGGCCAGCACACCTGGGACGAGCTGAACCTCATCGAGCCGGGCGGCAATTACGGCTGGCCGGAGGCGGAGGGGAAGGCCGGCAAGGCGGGCTTGCGTGATCCGGTGGCCGTGTGGAAGCCGGAAGAGGCCTCGCCGAGCGGGATCGCCTGGGCGCAGGGGTCCGTCTGGATGGCCGGGCTGAAGGGCGAGCGGTTGTGGCGGATCCCGCTGAAGGGAACCGCGGCGGCGGCGGAGCCGGAGGCCTTCCTCCAGGGGCAGTACGGGCGGCTGCGCACGGTGGTGTCCCTCGGCGGGGACAGATTGCTGCTGGTCACGAGCGAGACGGACGGGCGCGGCTCGCCGGAGGCGGGCGACGACAGGATCCTGACCTTGACGGTGCGGTGACTTGAGCGGCCCCGGATCCGCGTTACGGCGTAGTACGCTGCACGCCTGCTTCGGCAGCGGTCAGGGCTTGGCCGTCATTAGGGTTTTCGGACCCAAGTGAGAAGTCCCCTCGTTTACGAGGGGGAGGAGTCACAGACCTCGACTCCGGCAAGTGTCGTCGTCATACGCCCCGCCGAGGACCGGCGGGGCGCTGACACCGCCTAGGAGCGGCCCGCCGGAGCCGGGGGCCCGAGCGGGGTGAACAGGCGCAGCCGGTGGGCGAGGGCCGCGGCCTCGCCCCGGCCCGCGACTCCGAGCTTGGCCAGGATGTTCGAGACGTGCACGCTGGCCGTCTTCGGGGAGATGAAGAGTTCCTCGGCGATCTGGCGGTTGGTGCCGCCCGCCGCGACGAGGCGCAGGACGTCCCGTTCGCGGCTGGTCAGGCCCAGGGCCTCGATGGGGTCGGTGTCCGGGGCCGGGGCGGCCGGGTGGGCCTCCTCGGCGGTCAGCGGGAGCCGGGCGCGCTGCGCGAGCAGGGCGAGGTCCTCGCGGAGCCTCCTTGAGCCGAGCCGGTCGGCGGCGGCGTGGGAGTCGCGGAGCAGGTCGGCTGCCGTCTCGCGGTCCCCGCCCGAGACGAGGAGTGCCTCGGCGAGGCGGTGGCGGGCCCGGGCGAGCAGGTACGGGCGGTGCAGGGGGCGTACGGCGGCCTCGACGGCGGTCCAGTCGGCGACGGTGTCGCGGGCCTCGGCGCGCAGCAGCTCGGCCCGGAGGTACTCGGCGTGCGCGGCCCACACGGGGGCCGGGGCGGCCAGGGAGCGGGCGGCGGTGCGCAGCACCTCCAGGGCGGCGTCGCGGCCGGTGTCGGCCACGGGCAGGCCCCGGGCGTCGGCCTCGGCGGAGGCGGAGGCCAGCAGGAGGGGCCAGGCGTAGCGGTGGTGGCCGAGCGGGAACCCGTGGGCGACGGCCTCCGCGGTCTCGGCGCGGACGTCGGCGATCCGGCCCTCCCCCTCGGCCACGCCGACGGCCAGCCGGTAGAGCGGCAGCCGGTGCTGGGGCTGGGTGTCGTGGGTGCCGAAGTGCGCGTGGGCGGCGGCGAGCTGCTGGGCGGCCTCGGCGAGTTCGCCGCGGGCCAGGGCCAGGTAGGCCAGGCGCGCGGAGGCTGAGCCGCGCGGGGCGGCGCTCTGGCCGACGTGCAGGGTGCGGCGGGCGGCCGCGGCGGCCTCGTCCCAGCGGCCGAGGCTGTACAGGCTCTCCGCCATGTTTCCGCAGACCCAGGCCTCGGTGTCCAGGAGCCGGGACCTGCTGACGAGTTCGACCCCTTGTTCGGCCAGTTCCACGGCTTCGCGGGACCGGCCCATCGATTCGAGTTGAGAGCTGAGGTTGATGTGTGCGCGACCGGCGAGCAGTGTGAGTCCGAGTTCGGTGGCGCGGTCCAGGACCGCGCGGATCTCGGTGAGGCCCGGTTCTCCGTCACCGGCGTCGCAGAGCAGGCAGCCGAGGGTGATCCGGGCGTTGAGTTCGGTCTCCTCGGCGCCGACCATGCGGGCGTACTCGACGGCCCGTTCGGCGGCGGCGAGGTTGCCGGGGCCCGGGTTGTGGAGCATGCCCCAGCCCGCGGCCCGGACGAGGACGTCGGCGTGCACCTGGGAGGGGGGCAGGCCCTTGACCAGTTCCTGGGCCCTGGCGATCTCCTCCCAGCCGTCGCCCCGGGCGAGGCTGGCGACCAGCCGGGAGCGCTCGGTCCAGAACCAGGCGGCGCGCAGCGGGTCGTCGCCGTCCTCGTCGAGGATCCGCAGGGCCAGCTTGGTGAGTTTCAGGGCCCGTTCGCGTTCGCCGCCGAACCGGGCGGCGACGGTGGCCTCGGCCAGCAGGTCGAGGCGTTGCAGCGGGGTGGTGGCGGGGTCGCAGCCGCAGGGCGGGTACACGTCGGTGTAGTCGGCCGGGCGCAGGTCCGCGCGTATCTCGTCGGGGACGCTCTCCCACAGGTCCATGGCCCGTTCCAGCAGGCTGAGCTGCTCGGAGTAGGCGTGCCGGCGGCGGGCGGTAACGGAGGCGGCGAGGACGGCGGGCAGGGACTTGGCGGGGTCGTTGGCGGCGTACCAGTAGTTGGCCAGCCGGATGACCCGCTCCTCGGCGCGGACCAGCGATTCGTCGGCCTCCATGGCCTCGGCGTAGCGGCGGTTGACGCGGGCGCGCTCGCCGGGCAGGAGGTCGTCGCTGACGGCCTCGCGGACCAGCGAGTGGCGGAAGCGGTAGCCGTCGCCGTCGGTGGTGGCGAGGAGGATGTTGGCGCCGACCGCGGCGCGCAGGGCTTCGATCAGTTCGTCCTCGCCGAGCTGGACCACGGCGCGCAGCAGGGAGTACTCGACGGTGGAGCCGCCCTCGGCGACGATGCGGACCACGCGCTGGGCGGCGTCGGGCAGTACCTCGACGCGGACGAGCAGGAGGTCGCGCAGGGATTCGGTGAGCCCGGTGCGGCAGCCGCTCTCCTGGGAGGCGACGAGTTCCTCGACGAAGAAGGCGTTGCCGTCGGAGCGGTCGAAGACGGAGTCGACGAAGCTCTCGTCGGGCTGCGAGGCGAGGATCCCGGCGAGCTGGCGGCGTACTTCGGCCCGGTTGAAGCGGGGCAGTTCGATCCGGTGGACGGTGCGGAGCCGGTCGAGTTCGGCGAGCAGCGGGCGCAGCGGGTGACGGCGGTGGATGTCGTCGGCCCGGTAGGTGGCGACGAGGACGAGCCGGCCCCTGGCGAGGGTGCGGAAGAGGTAGGCGAGCAGGTGCCGGGTGGAGGTGTCCGCCCAGTGCAGGTCTTCCAGGACGAGCACGACGGTGCGGTCGGCGGCGAGCCGTTCCAGCATCCTGGCGGTCAGTTCGAAGAGCCGGGCGGTGCTCTCCTCGTCGTGGGGGCCCCGGGGGGTCTCGCCGAGTTCGGGGAGGATGCGGGCGAGTTCGTCCTCCTGCCCGGCGGCCGCGGCGGCCAGTTCGTCGGGGAGCAGGCGCAGGAGGGTGCGCAGGGCGGTCGAGAAGGGGGCGAAGGGAAGTCCCTCCGCCCCTATCTCCACACAGCCTCCGACCGCCACCACGGCTCCGCGGCGGGCGGCCTCCGTGAGGAACTCCTCGGTCAGGCGGGTCTTGCCGACTCCGGCCTCTCCCCCGATGAGCAGGGCCTGCGGCTCCTGCTCCGCGGCGCGGGTCAGGGCGTCCACGAGTGCGGCCAGTTCGTCGGCTCGGCCGACGAACACCGGGCTGACAGATCTGGTCTCCACGCCGCCGAGCATCGCACAGAGGTGCGGGGCACCGGCACTCGTTATCGGTGCGCTTCTCATCACGTGTCAGTTCACGTGGCCGGCGACGCGGGTTACGCGGCGCGGGTGAAGAGGCCGCGGTGCCCTCTCACCGACCTTTCGGATTCCTGGCCGCGAGAGGAGGCGCGGTACGCCTTCTTGGCCTCCTGGACGATCCGGTACTCGTTGGCCTCGCGGATGAGGTCGGCGCGGCGGGCGGTGGCGATCTCGTACTCGAACATCTCGTACTCCCTGGTTGCTCTTCTCGGGCACCTCGTTCGGTGTGATCCAAGATTCGCTTCCCAGAGGGGTGCGGCACATGGGGCTGATGCCGCATCTCTGCGGTGCCGGGGTCCTTAGGCCGGGGCCCGGGGGCCCTGAGGCGGACTAGGGCGGCCTAAGACCGGGCGGGAGATCGCGTAAGGCGGTGCCTACTGGGCGGCCGTGGGGAGGGGGAAGAGGAGGTCGAAGTACATGAGGCCGAAGAGCAGGACACCGAGGAGGCCGAGGGCGACGGCGGCCCAGGAGACGGACCGGACCCAGACCGGAAGGACCCGGCCGGGGGCGCCGAAGGCGGGGCGGGCGAGGACGAAGACGGCGAGGAGGAGGGCGAGGGTGGACAGGACACCGTTGACGAGGGCGGTCGTGTGCCAGGCGTCGCCGTACAGGGCGGCGATCTTCTCCTTGGCGGTGCTGGCGTTGACCGATTCGATCTGGCCGATGAGCGTCTGGCGCTCGGCGGCGACGCGGGACACCCAGCTGCCGCTGAGGGCGACGAGCCCCAGGCCCGCGGCGACGACGGCGGATGCGGCGGCCCCGACGCCGGTGCTCTGCTCGGGGGCGTCCTCGTCGGCGTACTCGTCGGCGTCGTCGGCGTCCTCGGCGAGCTCCTCGCCGGATTCGCCCGGCTCTTCGGTCA
The DNA here is from genome assembly GCF_026343185.1 of Streptomyces sp. NBC_00091. Taxonomy (GTDB): domain Bacteria; phylum Actinomycetota; class Actinomycetes; order Streptomycetales; family Streptomycetaceae; genus Streptomyces. The sequence continues at coordinate 995,263 of NZ_JAPEMA010000001.1, forward strand.
CGTCGGTGGGCTCGGCGGCGGCCGCCTTGTCCTCGGCGGCGTCCTCGGCGGCGTCCGCGTCGGGGGCGGTCGGGGCGAGGGTCTTCGTGGTGTCCATGACGCGCACCGTAGGCGGCGTTTCTGAGAGGTTCCTGAGAGCCCGGCGGGCTTCGGGCCCGGTGGGCCGCAGGTCCGGGGCGGGGCCTGCGGCCGTGGCGGCTACGCCGGGCGGGCGGTGGCCCATTCGTGGGCGAGTACGGCCCAGACCTCGGTGTCCTGGCGGACGCCGCGGTGGAGGTGGTTCTGCCGCAGGACGCCTTCACGGGTCAGGCCGAGCCGCTCGGCGACGGCGATGCTCTTCTTGTTGCCGGAGGCCACGTGCCACTCCACGCGGTGCATGCCGCGCTGCTGGAAGGCCCAGTCGATCAGGACCCGGCAGGCCTTGGTGATCAGGCCCCGGCCGGCCGCGGTGGGCTCCAGCCAGCAGCCGACCTCGCAGTTGCCGCGGGCGGCGTCGAAGTTCGGGAAGAGGACCCCGCCGACCAGCGTGCCGTCGACCCGGATGCCGTAGAGGCGGGCGCCGTCCTTGGCGGCCTTCTCCGCGTTCGAGCCGAGCAGGAGCCGCGCCGACTCGAGGTCGGTGGCGCGGTCGGGGAAGCCCACGAACTGGCCGATGAACTCACGGCCGCGGTCCATGTGCGCGAGGAACTCCTCGGCGTGCCACACCTCCAGCGGGAACAGCTGGGCGTCCTCGGCCAGGTCTATCGCGAACATGCGTGCTTCCTTACGGCTCGTAACCGGTCAGCGGGGCAGGCGGGCCGGCTCCGCGTGGTCCGCGTCCGGCCGCTGCGACGGAAGTGTCGCACGGGGAGCACTGCGTTCCGGTGGCTCGATGCTGATCCGGGGCAGCCGCCGGTCCAGCCAGGCGGGGATCCACCAGTTGGCGCCGCCGAGCATGTGCATGAGGGCGGGGACGAGCAGGGTGCGCAGGACGAAGGCGTCGAGCGCGACGGCGGCGGCGAGCGCGATGCCGAACATCGCGATGAGCCGGTCGCCGCTGAGCACGAAGGCCAGGAAGACGGAGATCATGATGACGGCCGCCGAGTTGATCACCCGGCTGGTCTCGGCGAGGCCCACCCGGACGGCCCGCCTGTTGTCACCGGTCTCCAGCCACTCCTCGTACATCCGGCTGACCAGGAAGACCTGGTAGTCCATGGACAGTCCGAAGAGCACCGACACCATGATCACCGGCAGGAAGGGCTCGATCGGTCCGGCGCTGCCCAGGCCCAGCAGCTCGCTCCCCCAGCCCCACTGGAAGATCACGACGACGACGCCGAAGGAGGAGGCGACGGCGGCGACGTTCATGGCGGCGGCCTTGAGCGGGATGCCTATGGACCGGAAGGCCAGCAGCAGGAGGACGCAGCCGAGGGCGATGACCACCCCGACGAAGAGCGGGAGCTTCCCGACGATCACCTCGGCGAAGTCGTCGTAGCCGGCCGTCACCCCGCCGACGTGGACGTCCATCGAGCTGCCGTGGCCGGCGCGCGGGATGACGTCCCGGCGCAGGGTGTCGACCAGCTCGCTCGTGGCCCGGGACTGCGGGGCGAAGTCCGGTACGACCGTCAGGACGGCGGTGTCCCCGCTGCGGTTGAAGACGGCCGGGCCGGCGGAGGTGACGCCCTCGGTGGTGCGCAGTGCCTCGGTCAGCCGGTCGACGGCGACGCGGTCCGCGGCTCCGTCGAGGCGGGCGACGACGGTCAGCGGGCCGTTCGCGCCCGGCCCGAATCCGTCGGCCAGCAGGTCGTAGGCCTTGCGGGTGGTGGAGGTGGCCGGGTTGTTGCCCTGGTCGGAGGTGCCGAGGTGGAGGGAGAGGGTCGGCAGCGCCAGCACCACCATGACCAGGGCGGCGACCAGGCCGAGCAGTTTGGGGCGGCGCTCCACGAAGGCCGACCAGCGGGCGGCGAACCCGGTGGGCGGCTGGGGCCGGGGGCCCTCGGCGGCGAGCTTGCGCCGTTCGCGGCGCGAGAGGGCCCGCATGCCGATGTAGGAGAGGAGGGCGGGCAGCAGGGTGACGGAGGCGGCCACGGTCAGGACCACGGTGAGGGAGGCGGCTATCGCGACCCCGTTGAGGAAGTTCAGCCGCAGCACGAGCATGCCGAGCAGCGCGATGCAGACGGTGGCCCCGGCGAAGACGACGGCCCGGCCGGTGGTGGCGACGGCGCTCGCGGCGGCCTCTTCGACCGTCAGCCCGCGCGCCAGGCCCTTGCGGTGGCGGGTGACGATGAACAGGGCGTAGTCGATGCCGACGCCGAGGCCCACGAGGGTGCCCAGCATCGGGGCGAAGTCGGCGACGGGCATGGCGTGCCCGAGGAGGGTGATGCCGAAATAGGCGCTGCCGACGCTGACGAGGGCGGTCGCGATGGGCAGCAGGCTCGCGGCGAGCGAACCGAAGGCGAGGAAGAGGACCACGGCGGCGATGGCGACGCCGATGACCTCGGCGAGGTGGGCGCCGGGTGCCTCGGTCAGGCCGATGGCGCGGCCGCCGAGTTCGACCTGGAGGCCGTCGGCCTCGGTGGCGGGGTTCTTCGCGGCGTCCACGACGGCCTTGGCCTGGGCCTTGGGTACGGAGTCGGCCTGCCGGTCGAAGGTCACCACGGCATAGGCGGTGCGTCCGTCGGGGCTGATCTGGGCGGCGCTCGCGGGGGCCGGTCCGTAGGGGCTCGCGACCGAGGTGACGCCGGGGAGGGCCGCGACGGCGTCCAGGGCCCGGGTCATGCGCTGTTCGATGTCGGGGGTCCGGGCCGTCCGGTGGTCCGGGGCCCGCCACACGATGGTGTCGGTGTCGCCGCCCTGGCCGTGGAATCCCTCGCGCAGGAGGGCGTGGGCCTTGGCGGACTCCGTGCCGGGGACCTCGTAATCGTTGGAGAACGCGCTCCCGGCGGCTCCGGCCGCCGCGGCGGTCCCGCCGAGGGCGAGCAGCCAGATCAGGACGGTGACCAGTCGGTGCCGGAGGCACCACCGTGCGATTGCTGCCAACGGACGTGCTCCCTGGTGGTTCGGATCTTCACCGGGAGGCAGCCCGACGCAAAGAACGCTTGAACTCGTGTACGTGTGAACTTGTGAAGGTCCGGCCGCGCAGTGCGGGCCTGGGCGGTCTACACCTCGATTGACACGATCTCAGCGTTTAGTGATCGTTGGCCCGTTTCGTGTGCATCGTCACAGGCCTGTGCCGAGGTGCGGGACCTAGGTCAGTGCGGGCCCGGGCCGGACGGCTCGTCGGCCCGGTAGCCCGGGACCGAGGGCCACCGGACGGTGAGGACCACCGTGTCCTCCTCCGCGTACCAGGAGTGGTCGACCCCGCGCCCCCAGACCACGTAGTCGCCCTGTTCGGCGAGGACGACGGTGCGGCCGGGGAACTCCAGCCGGAACCGGCCGCTGATCAGCACCTGGAGCGCGGTGCGCCGCTCACCGGTCACCCACCGGTCGCGTTCCTCCCCCTTGGGGTGGACCCCCCACTTGATCTCGACGTCCTCGCTGTGGCGGGGATCGCCGGGACTCTTGAAGTGGCCGAGGAGCCAGCCCCGGTCGACGGCGGCGTCGGGGGTGGCCTTGCCGGTGTAGATGGCGGAGTCGTCGTTCACGGGGTGAGGCTAATGCACTTGTATGCCCGGGCGGGCGCCTGGTGAGCTGACCCGATGACGATGGATCGTGAAGAACTTCTGAAGGTGCGCGACCGCTACGACCGGGAGATGCGGCGCGACGCGCAGCCCGATGCGGCGGAGGCGCGGGTGGAGCGGGTGGGCGCGGTCGTACGGCAGACCGTGCCCGGGCTCGGCTGGAACGGCGTGCTGTGGTCGGACCTCGACGAGGAGACGGCCGACGCGGAGATCGCGGCGCAGGTGGCGCACTTCGGCGCCCGCGGGGCCGGCGGGGCGGATGGGGCGGATGGGGTGGAGTTCGAGTGGAAGCTGTACTCCCACGACCGCCCGGCGGACCTCGGGGACCGGCTGCGCGCGGCGGGGTTCGTGCCGGAGCCGGCGGAGACGCTGCTGGTGGCACGGACGGCCGACCTCGCCGCGCTGCCGGTGGAGCCGCCGGAGGGGATCACCCTGCGGGTGGTGACGGACGAGGCCGGGGTCGACCTGATGATGGAGGTCCACCACCGGGCCTTCGGCACCGAGCGGCCGCGGATCCGGGCGCAGATGCTCAGCCTGCTGCGGGAGGAGCCGGAGACCATCGAGGCGGTGGTGGCGATGGCCGGGGAGGTTCCGGTGAGCGCGGCCCGGATGGAGATGCGGCCGGGCAGCGCCTTCGCGGGACTGTGGGGCGGCGGCACCGCCCCGCAGTGGCGCGGCCGGGGCGTCTACCGCCTGCTGGTGGCCCACCGCGCCCGCGTGGCGGCGGCGCGCGGCATCCCGTACCTCCAGGTCGACGCCTCCGACGACAGCCGCCCCATCCTGGAGCGCCTGGGTTTCGGTGTGCTGGGGGTGACGGTCCCGTACGTGTGGCAGGGCCGGGACGCGTCCGCGCGGTAGGCCGGGGCCCTTCGGGCGGCGCGCGGGTTGCCGGCGGGGCCGGACGGTTCCACGACTCGGGGGCGGCGGGGCATGATCGGCGGCATGGACATCTCGGAACGCGTCGGGCCGCCCCTGGCCGGCGGTGAACGCGAAACCCTCCGCGCCTACCTCGACTACCACCGGGCCACCCTCGCCTGGAAGTGCGAGGGCCTCACCGACGAGGAGCTGCGGCGCCCGGCCTCACCGCCCTCCGCCCTGTCCCTGCTGGGACTGGTCCGGCACATGGCCGAGGTGGAGCGGCACTGGTTCCGCCGCACGCTCGGCGGCGCGGACGTACCGCACCTGTGGTCCGACGAGCACGACTTCCAGGCCGCGTACGACGCCTCCCGCGCCACCCGCGCCGAGGCGTTCGCCGCCTGGGAGGCGGAGGTCGGGCACTCCCGCGCCGTCGAGGCCGCCGCCGGCTCCCTCGAGGTGACGGCGTACGTCGCCAAGTGGGAGGCGGAGGCCTCGCTGCGCATGCTGATGCTCCACATGATCCACGAGTACGCCCGCCACAACGGCCACGCCGACTTCCTCCGCGAGGCCATCGACGGCACGGTCGGCGCCTAGACCGCGCGCCAGTAGCCCAGCCCGTTCACGCGCTGCTTGGGCAGGCCCAGGTCCTTCCTGAGGTACGCCGTCAGGTTCCGGGTGGTGGCCGTGTCGCAGGCCAGCCAGACGTACGCGGAGGCGGGGTCCGGGCCGAGCAGCTCCGGCAGTTCGGCCCGGACCCGCTCGGCCAGCGCCGCCCCGCCCCGGGCCACCCGCCGGATGTCGTGCCGGGCCGCGTCGGCGCGTACGGGCAGCCGCGCGTCGTCGGCGTGCTGGGTCTCGAACCAGATGGTGGCCGGGGTCCGCGGGTACGCGTCCAGCAGGGAGTTGATGGCCGGCAGGGAGGCCGGGTCGCCGATCACCAGCAGCCGCTCCGGTTCCGGGTCCGGCGCCGCGAAGCCGGTGCCCTGGACGGTGGCCTCCAGGGTGTCCCCCGGCCGGGCCCCGCGCGCCCACCGGCTGGCCAGCCCGTCGTGCAGGGCGAACTCGAAGGCGAAGGTCCCTGCGGCCGGATCGGGGTCCACCAGCGTGTAGGCCCGCTGGTGCGGACGGCTCCCGCCCTCGAACCAGACCCGGACCCACATGGTCGGGTGCAGGGAGTCGCCGGCGGCCGCCAGCAGCCCGCCGTCGCCGAAGCGGACCCTGCGGTAGTGCTCGGTGACCTCTTCCACCCCGGTGACCGTGAACGTGAAGTCCTTGCCCCGAAGCAGCTTGAGGACCACGCCCTCCCAGCCCTTGCCGACCGCCATGTCCGCCCCTTCTCCCCGACACTCACCAACACCCCTATAGTTAGGGCAGCCTAACCTAAGATGCATGGGGAAGAGTGTGAGCAGCGTGACTTCAGAGGCCTACGAGGTCTACCGCGACAGCTGGGGCATCCCCCACCTGCGCGCATCCGACCCGATCCGCCTCTCCTACGCCCAGGGCCGCGTCACCGCCCTGGACCGGGCCTGGCAGCTCGAGGTCGAGCGGCACCGCGCGCAGGGCTCCAGCGCCGCCTTCCTCGGCGCCGACTGCGTCGGCTGGGACCGCTTCGCCCGCCAGGCCCGCCTCGACGACACCGCCCGGCGCTGCCACGAGGCGCTCGACCCCGACACCGCCGCCTGGCTCGGCGCCTACGTGGAGGGGGTCAACTCCGGCCTGGCCGAAGGCGCCGCCCGCGACGACCGCTTCGCCCGCACCGGCCACACCCCCACCCCATGGGAGCCCTGGGTCCCGCTGTCCGTCTGGATCGCCACCCACATCCTCTTCGCCGGCTTCGCCACCAAGCTCTGGCGCGAGCGCGTCGCACGCGTCCTCGGCGACGAGGCCGCCACCCTCTTCGCGACCGACGGACCCGGCACCGCCGGCAGCAACGGCTGGCTGGTGCCGGGCGACCGGACCGTCACCGGGGCGGCGATCATCGCGGGCGACCCGCACCGGTTCATCGAAGAGCCGGGCGTCTACCAGCAGATACGCATCTCCTGCCCCGAGTACGACGTCCTCGGCCTGGCCGTCCCCGGTGTCCCCGGCCTCGCCCACTTCGGGCACACCGGCAGCGCCGCCTGGGCCATCACCAACGCCATGGCCGACTACCAGGACCTCTACGCCGAGCGGCTGCGCCCCACCGCCGCCGGCGGCCTGGAGGCGCTCGGCCCGGGCGGCACCTGGGAGCCGGTCGCCCGCCACACCGAGACCATCGCCGTGGCCGGTGGCGCCGATGTCGAGGTCGAGGTCCTGGAGACCCGCCGCGGCCCGGTCGTCGTCCGCGAGGGCGCGGACGGCCTCGTCCCGCAGGGGGCGGACGCCCTCTCCCTGCGCTACCCGCCGCGCGTCCGCCGCGACCTGGGCTTCGCCGCGCTGCCCGCCCTGCTCCGCGCCCGCACCGTCGCCGACGTCGACCGCGCCCTCGACGGCTGGGCGGAACCCGTCAACGTCGTCCACGCCGCCGACTCCGAGGGCGGGCTGCTGCACCGGGTCGCGGGGGCCGTTCCCCTGCGCGACGGCGCGGGCCGGCTGCGCCCGGTCCCCGCCTGGGACTCCCGGTACGACTGGCAGGGCTGGGCGCCCACCCCCGCCGAGCCGGTCCAGGGCTTCGCCGTCATGGCGAACGCGCGCGGGATCGCCTCCCCGCTCGGCGTGGAGTTCGCGCCCCCGCACCGCGCCGACCGGATCCGGGAGCTGCTCAGCGGCTCGGCGGACTGGTCCCCGCAGGCGATGGCCGACGTCCACCGGGACACGTACCTGGCCTCGGCCGGGCCGCTGCTCGCGCTGCTGCCCGGCCTCGAGGGCCTCTCCCCCGCCGCCGGCCGGCTCCGCGCGCGGCTCGTCGCCTGGGACCGGCACATGGAGGCCGACAGCACCGACGCCTCCGTCTTCGCGGCCTTCCGCAGCGCGACCGTACGCCGCTTCGCCGCCGACCCCGTCTTCGCGGGCCTGGCCCCGGCCCCCGGCGGCCCGGAGGTCTTCCACCCCTGGCTGTACCTCCTGCCGCGCGTCGGCTACGCCCTCGAAGGCCTGCTGGCCACCCCCCTCCTCCCCGGCCTCGACCGCGCGGCCCACGTCCGCGCCGCCCTGGAGGAGACGGCCGCGGCCGACGCCCCCGAGACCCCCTGGTCGCAGCTCCACGTCCTCGCCCCCTGGTCGGCGCTGCCCGACCCGGACGCCGAGTGGCCGGGGCTCGGCGGCGACCACGACTGCGTCAACGCCACCTCCTCCGTGCCCGGATTCACCGACCGGGCCGCCCGCGCCTCGGCGGCCCGCTACGTCTGGGACCTGGCCCGCCGCGAGGACAGCCTCTGGGCGGTCCCGCTGGGCGCGGACGGCGTCCCGGGCTCCCCCCACCACCGCGACCAGCTCCCCCTCTGGGCGCGCTGCGCACTCGTACCGGTCGTCACCGACTGGGCCCGCCTCACCAAGGAATCCGTATGATCCCCAGCTCCGCCCCCGCCTCCGTCCGTACCCCCGTGCACACCCAGCACGTCGAGGGCTTCGGCACGGTCACCATCACCCCCGTCGACCCCGCCGCCGACTCCGCGCTGATCCACAGCTGGGTCACCGAGGAGCGGGCGCGCTTCTGGGGCATGGGCGGGGCCAGCCGCGAGCTGGTCCAGGAGATCTACGAGGACGTCGACCGCCGCACCACCCACCACGCCTTCATGGTCAGCCGGGACGGCGAGCGGGTCGCGCTCTTCCAGACGTACGACTGCGCCGAGGACCGGGTCGGCGAGTGCTACGAGGTCCGGCCCGGGGACATCGGCGTGCACCTGCTGATCGGCCCCAGCCGCGGCGGGGTCCGGCACGGTTTCACCGGGGCCCTGATGTCGGCCTTCATCGGCTACGTGTTCTCGGACCCGGCCGTCCGCCGCGTCGTCGCCGAACCGGACGCCCGCAACGCCAAGGCCATCGACCTGCTGGAGCGGACCGGCTTCGTACTCGGCGCGGAGGTCGAGCTCCCCGAGATCGACCTGCCGGAGGTCTACCTCCCGGCGAAGCCGGCCCGCCTGGCCTTCCTCAGCGCGCCGGCAGCTCGCTGAGGAACTCCGTGACCAGGGACGCCCATTCGGCCGGGCGCTCGGCGAACGGAAGGTGCCCGGTGGGCAGTTCCGCGCGCCGTGCGCCCGGCAGGGCGTCCGCCAGCTCCCGCTGGAGGGCGGGCGGTACGAGCCGGTCCCCGGTGGTCTCGACGACCAGGGCGGGTACGCCGATCCGCGCGAGTTCCGCGCGCAGGTCCGCGCCCTTGATGAGCGCGGCCTGGTCCCCGCCCCCGGGCGTTGCCGTGTCCGCGGCCCCCCGCACGAGGTCTTCCAGCTGCTCGGGGCTCAGCGCCTCCAGCTGCTCCTCGCTGAGCACCAGCGGTACGAGGAGCCGCGCGAGCAGCTCGTTCTCCCCGCGCCGGCCCAGCTCGGACCACATCTGCCCGACCAGCCCGAAGCGGTGGCCGGCCCGCGCGAAGCTCGCGGTGAGCACGAGCGCGGTGACCCGCCCGGGGTGGCGGGTGGCGACCCGGACGGCCACGTTCCCGCCGAGGGAGTACCCGAGCACGGCGAACCGCTCCAGCCCCTCGGCGTCGGCGGCGGCCACCAGCTGGTCGGCCAGCTCGTCGAGCCGCAGCGGCTCGACGGCCTTCGGGGTGTCCCCGGCGCCGGGGTAGTCGACGCCGACGACGCTGTGACGGGCGGCGAGCGCGTCCAGCAGCGGCCCGAAGTTGCCCTCGACCGACCCGCCCGCGCCGTGGGCGAGCAGCAGGCCGGGGCCGCCGCTCTCCTTGCGGACGGTGCGGGCGTAGCGGGTCTTCGTTGCGGACATGAGGGATCCCCGTTTCTTTCGATAGCGGTCGCTACAGAAAGAACCGTACACAATTAAGCTAACGATCGCTACAGAAGGCTGTCGACGCCGGGGACCACGAGGCCGAAGACGTCGTGGATCGTGGTCAGCGCGGCGGCCTGGAGGGCTGACGCGGGCAGGACGGTGCCGTCCGGGGCGGGCAGGGCGCGGGTCGCGGTGGCCTCGGCGACCACGGTGGGCCGGTAGCCGAGGGTGAAGGCGCCCTCGGAGGTGAAGGTGATGCACATGTGCGTCATGAACCCGGCCAGCACCAGGTCCTTGCCGCTGCCCGCGCCGAAGCCCAGGCCGCTCAGGGTCTTCTCCAGCTCCGTGGCGTGGAAGGCGTTCGGGAACTGCTTGACCACCACCGGCTCGCCCTCGGCCGGCGCCACCTCGTCGCTGATGGCGCCGATGTGGGCGCGGATGTCGTAGGGGGTGCCCTCGCCGCCGTCGTTGACGACGTGGATGACGGGGATGCCGGCGGCCCGGGCGCGCTCCAGCAGGCGGGCTCCGGCCGCGAGGGCCTCCTCGGCGCCGTCCAGTGCCATGACGCCGGTGCGGTAGGTGTTCTGGAAGTCGATCATGATCAGGACGGAATCGCCCAGCAGGGGCGGCCGGTTGTCCAGCCCGCCCAGGTCGCGCAGGGTCGTGGACGCGGTGTGGGTGCTCTGGGTGCTCATCGGAAGGCCTTTCCTGGAAATGTAGGTGCCAAGGGTGTGGGTGAGGGAAGAAGGCATGGCGAAGTCCTCCGCCTCGCTCCATGCCGAGGGGATCCGGTGGGTGGGTGGGCGCCGGTCAGCCGGCCTGTGTGCGGAACCGGCGGCGGTAGGCCGCCGGGGTCGTGGCGAGCTGCCGCCGGAAGGCCCGGTGCAGGGTCTCCGCCGAGCCGAGCCCGGAGGCGGCCGCCACCTGGTCGAGCGGACCGTCGGTGGTCTCCAGCAGGCGCCGGGCCACCTCGATGCGGGCCGCTTCCACGTACGCGGCGGGAGTGGTGCCCGTCTCCTGCGTGAACACGCGGGCGAAGTGCCGCTCGCTCAGGCACATCCGGGCCGCCAGCGCCTGCGCGGACAGGTCCGCGTCGAGGTGGTCGGCGATCCACAGGCGCAGCTCGTCGATGTCCCGGCGTCCGGCGGCCGGCCGGCTCAGCGGCACCGAGAACTGGCTCTGGCCGCCCTGCCGCTTGAGGTACATCACCAGCTGCCGGGCCACGGCGAGCGCGGTCTGCTCGCCCAGGTCCTCCGCGACGAGGGCCAGCGCCAGGTCCAGACAGGCACTGATCCCCGCCCCGGTCCACAGCCGGCCGCGGTCGGTCCGTACGAAGATCGGATCGGGGTCGACCCTGACCTCCGGATGGTCGGCCGCGAGCTGGGCGGCGGTCGACCAGTGGGTGGTGGCCGTCCTCCCGTCCAGCAGCCCGGCCGCCGCCAGCAGGTGCGCGCCCACGCACACCGACGCCACCCGCCGGGCGTGCGGGGCGGTCTCCCGCACCCACGCCACGACGGTGTCGTCGATCCGGGCGACGGGGCCGGCGTCGGTCATGTCGACCGCGCCGGGCACCAGCAGGGTGTCCACCCGCTCGCCGACCTCGCCGAAGGCGACGTCGGCGAGCAGCCGGACCCCCGCCGAGGTCCGCACCGGGCCTGCGGCCGGCCCCGCGAGGCGGACCTCGTAGCCGGCCCGGCCCCCGGTCTCCCGGTTGGCCAGGGCGAAGACCTCGGCCGGGCCCGTGACGTCGAGGAGGTCGGCATCGGGGAAGACCGCGATGACGACCCGGTGCGGAGTGGGCATGCCCCCATCCTCACGGCGGCCCCCGGATGGCCGCAATGACGATTCCCTGTCACATCCGGACACCCTCCCCCGGGAAGCGCCGGTGGAACGCGCCGGTGGAACGCGCAGTGGCCCGCACCGGAATCCGGTGCGGGCCACTGTGTGCGTGCGGTGCGCGGGGATCAGCCCTCGGAGACGCCCAGGCGTTCCAGGATGAGCTCCTTGACACGGGCCGCGTCGGCCTGGCCGCGGGTGGTCTTCATGACCGCGCCGACCAGGGCGCCGACGGCGGCGATCTTGCCGCCGCGGATCTTGTCGGCGATGCCCGCGTTGCCCGCGATGGCCTCGTCCACGGCCGCGCCGAGCGCGCCCTCGTCCGAGACGACCTTCAGGCCGCGCTTCTCGACGACCTCGTCCGGGGTGCCCTCGCCGGCGAGGACGCCCTCGAGGACCTTGCGGGCCAGCTTGTCGTTGAGCGAGCCGTCCGCGACCAGCGCCGCGACGCGCGCGACCTGGGCCGGGGTGATCGGCAGCTCGTCGACGGACACGCCCTGCTCGTTGGCGTTGCGGGCCAGCTCGCCCATCCACCACTTGCGCGCGGCGGTCGAGTCGGCGCCCGCCTCGATGGTGGCGACGATGGAGTCCACCGCGCCCGCGTTGAGGATCGACTGCATGTCGTGCTCGTTGACGCCCCACTCCTCGCGGAGGCGGTTGCGGCGCACGCGCGGCATCTCGGGCAGACCGCCGCGCAGCTCCTCGACCCAGTCACGGGCCGGGGCGACGGGGACCAGGTCGGGCTCCGGGAAGTACCGGTAGTCCTCGGCGTTGTCCTTGATGCGGCCGGCCGTGGTGGAGCCGTCCTCCTCGTGGAAGTGCCGGGTCTCCTGCACGATCGTGCCGCCCGAGGTGAGCACCGCCGCGTGGCGCTGGATCTCGAAGCGGGCCGCGCGCTCGACGGAGCGCAGCGAGTTGACGTTCTTCGTCTCGCTGCGGGTGCCGAACTCGGACTCGGGGGTCGGGCGCAGCGACAGGTTCACGTCGCAGCGCATCTGGCCCTTGTCCATGCGGGCCTCGGAGACGCCGAGCGCCTTGATGACCTCGCGCAGCTCGGCGACGTACGCCTTGGCGACCTCGGGGGCGCGCTCGCCCGCGCCCTCGATCGGCTTGGTGACGATCTCGATGAGCGGGATGCCGGCGCGGTTGTAGTCCAGCAGGGAGTGGGACGCGCCGTGGATACGGCCGGTGGCGCCGCCGACGTGCAGCGACTTGCCGGTGTCCTCCTCCATGTGGGCGCGCTCGATCTCCACGCGGAAGATCTCGCCGTCCTCCAGCTGCACGTCGAGGAAGCCGTTGAAGGCGATCGGCTCGTCGTACTGGGAGGTCTGGAAGTTCTTCGGCATGTCCGGATAGAAGTAGTTCTTCCGGGCGAAGCGGCACCACTCGGCGATCTCGCAGTTCAGCGCGAGACCGATCTTGATGGCCGACTCGACGCCGATCGCGTTGACGACCGGGAGGGAGCCGGGCAGACCGAGGCAGGTGGGGCAGGTCTGCGAGTTGGGCTCGGCGCCCAGCTCGGTGGAACAGCCGCAGAACATCTTGGTCTTGGTGCCGAGCTCGACATGGACCTCAAGGCCCATGACGGGGTCGAACGAGGCGAGAGCGTCCTCGTACGACATCAGTTCGGTGTAGGTGCTCACGGTGAAACTTTTCCCTCTCAGCCCAGCAGGACGTCGTCGTCGCCCAGGCGCTTGAGCTCGCGGTACAGGATCGCGAGGCCGGTGACGATGGCGGCGGCGGACACTACGGCGTCGACCAGCTTCAGCGTGTCGTGCTCGGTGCGGGCCTTCTTGGCCTGCTTGATCACGCTGAAGGCGCCGAAGGCGGTGGTGCCGATCGACAGGTAGGTGCCGGACTTGGACTTCTTGAAGCCCTTGGCCTTGGACAGTGCACTGGAACTCACAGCGACGGAGCCTCCTCAAGCAGCGGGTGACCCCAGCGCTCGACGAAGGCGGCCTCGACGGCGGCACCGACCTTGTACAGGCGGTCGTCCTTCATCGCCGGGGCGATGATCTGCAGTCCGACCGGGAGACCGTCCTCCGGTGCCAGGCCGCAGGGCAGCGACATGGCGGAGTTGCCGGCCAGGTTGGTCGGGATGGTGCACAGGTCCGCGAGGTACATCGCCAGCGGGTCGTCGGTGCGCTCACCGATCGCGAAGGCGGTGGTCGGGGTGGTCGGGGAGACGATCACGTCGACCTGCTCGAAGGACTTCTCGAAGTCCTTGGTGATGAGCGTGCGGACCTTCTGGGCGGAGCCGTAGTACGCGTCGTAGTAGCCGGAGCTGAGCGCGTACGTGCCGAGGATGATGCGGCGCTTGACCTCGTCGCCGAAGCCGGCTTCGCGGGTCAGGGCGGTGACGTCCTCGGCGGACTTCGTGCCGTCGTCGCCGACGCGCAGGCCGTAGCGCATGGCGTCGAAGCGGGCCAGGTTGGAGGAGCACTCGGACGGCGCGATCAGGTAGTACGCGGCCATGGCGAGGTCGAAGGACGGGCAGTCCAGCTCGACGATCTCGGCGCCGAGCTCCTTGAGGAGCTCCACCGACTCGTTGAAGCGCTGGACGACACCGGCCTGGTAGCCCTCGCCGGCGAACTGCTTGACGACACCGACGCGCATGCCGGCGACGGAGCCGTTGCGGGCCGCCTCGACGACCGGCGGGACCGGGGCGTCGATGGAGGTGGAGTCGAGCGGGTCGTGGCCGGCGATGACCTCGTGGAGGAGGGCCGCGTCCAGGACCGTACGGGCGCACGGGCCGCCCTGGTCCAGGGAGGAGGAGAAGGCCACCATGCCGTAGCGGGAGACGCCGCCGTACGTGGGCTTCACGCCGACGGTGCCGGTGACGGCGGCGGGCTGGCGGATGGAGCCGCCGGTGTCCGTGCCGATGGCGAGCGGGGCCTGGAACGCGGCGAGGGCCGCGGCGCTGCCGCCGCCGGAGCCGCCGGGGATCCGGGTGAGGTCCCAGGGGTTGCCGGTGGGGCCGTAGGCACTGTTCTCGGTGGAGGACCCCATGGCGAACTCGTCCATGTTGGTCTTGCCGAGGATGACGACGTCGGCTTCCTTGAGCTTGCGCGTCAGGGTGGCGTCGTAGGGCGGGATCCAGCCTTCGAGGATCTTCGAGCCGACGGTGGTCGGGACCCCGACGGTGGTGAAGATGTCCTTGAGGGCGAGCGGGACGCCGGCCAGCGGGCCGAGCTTCTCGCCGGCCGCCTTCTTGGCGTCGACGGCGCGGGCCTGCGCGAGGGCGCCCTCGCGGTCGACGTGCAGGAAGGCGTGGACCTTCTCGTCCGTCGCCTCGATGCGGGCCAGGTGGGCCTCGGTGACCTCGACGGCCGTGAGCTCGCCGGTGGCGATCTTCTCGGCGGTCTGGGCGGCCGTGAGCTTGATGATGTCGGTCATGGTTGTTAGTCCTCCCCCAGGATCTGCGGCACCTTGAAACGCTGCTGCTCCTGGGCGGGAGCGCCGGAAAGCGCCTGCTCGGGGGTGAGCGACGGACGGACCTCGTCCGCGCGCATGACGTTCGTCAGCGGCAGCGGGTGGGAGGTCGGCGGGACGTCTTGGTCGGCGACCTCGGAAACGCGGGCGACCGCGCCGATGATGTCGTCGAGCTGTCCGGCGAAGTGGTCGAGCTCTTCGGCCTTGAGTTCCAGACGTGCCAGCCGAGCGAGGTGGGCGACCTCCTCGCGCGTGATGCCAGGCATGCAGCGATCCTCTGGGGGTGGTGAGTGTGTAGGTTTCGGCCCCAATCCTATGGGGCCGGGCCCCCGACCCGTTAAACGGTTTGCCGCCGCCCTCGCCCGGGGCGTCGCCGCACCACCTCGCAGCACCCCCGCGCCGGCCTGCGCCGGGGCCCGTGGCCGGACCCCGGACCCCCGGAACGGCCGGGCTAGGGGGCCGGGGTCTCGGAGGCGGCGGCGGCCGCGGCGAGTTCCGCGGTGATGTCGGCCGGGCGGCGCCAGCCGCGCTCGCCGCGGGCCAGGAGCCAGGCGGTGGCCTCCTGCGGGGGCATGGCGGCGGCGACCAGCCAGCCCTGGACGGCGTCGCAGCCCAGGTCGCGCAGGCGCTCCCAGGTCTCGTCGTCCTCCACGCCCTCGGCGACGACCAGCAGGCCCAGGGAGTGCGCGAGGTCGACCGTGCAGCGGACGATCTCGGCGTCCTGGGCGTCGACGGCCAGCCGGGCCACGAAGGAGCGGTCGATCTTCAGCTCGCTCACCGGCAGCCGGCGCAGGTGCACCAGGGAGGAGTAGCCGGTGCCGAAGTCGTCCAGGGACATCTTGACTCCGTGGCCGGTCAGCCCGGCCATGGTGTCGGCCGCCCGCTGGGGGTCCTCCAGCAGCACGTGTTCCGTTATCTCCAGCTGGAGCCCGCTCGCCGGGACCCCGTGCCGGGCCAGCCGCGCGGCGACGGCTCCCGCGAAGCCCGGGGTGTGGACGTCGCGCGGCGAGACGTTGACGGCGACGGGGACCTTCAGCCCCTGCGCCCGCCAGCGTGCGACCTGGGCGAGGGCCGTCTCCAGGACGTACTCCGTCAGGTGCGGCATCAGCCCGGAGGTCTCGGCGATCGCGATGAACTCGTCCGGGGGGACCCGGCCGCGCTCCGGGTGGACCCAGCGGACCAGCGCTTCCAGCCCCGCCACCTGTCCGTCGAAGCGGACCTTCGGCTGGTAGTGGAGTTCCACCTCGCCTGCGTCGAGGGCCCGGCGCAGGTCGCCGAGCAGGCCCAGCCGGTCGGGGGTGTTGCTGTCGCGCTTGGACTCGTAGACCTCCACGCCCGTGCGGTCCCGCTTGGCCTGGTACATGGCCACGTCGGCCCGCCGCAGCAGCCCTTCCGCGTCCAGCGCGTGGTCGGGGAAGACGGCGAGTCCGGCGCTGGCCTCCAGGACCAGGGTGAGGCCGTCGAGGTCCAGCGGGGAGCTGAGCTCGGCGACCAGGCTGCGGGCGACCCGCTGGGCGCTGGTGGTGGAGTCGGTGGCGGGCAGCAGTACGGCGAACTCGTCGCCGCCGAGCCGGGCCGCCTCCGCGTCCGGCGGGAGCGCCTGGCGCAGCCGCTCGGCGATCTGGAGCAACAGCCGGTCCCCCGCGAGGTGGCCCAGCGTGTCGTTGACGGCGCGGAAGCGGTCCAGGTCGATCAGCACGAGAGCCGAGCGGGTGCCCAAACGTTCAGCCTCGTCCAGCGCGGACCAGGCCCGCTCCAGCAGCCACTGCCGGTTCGGCAGCCCCGTGAGCGGGTCGCGCAGCTGCTCCTCGGCGCGGGCGCGGGCGATCCACAGGGTGGAGTCGAGGGCGATGAGCGGTACGGCGAACAGCGGCAGCAGCACCGGCTGGGAGACGGCGACCACGCAGATCAGCGGGGCGATGCCGAGCAGGGCCGCGGCGACCAGCGCCTGCCGGAGCAGGGCCGTACGGGCCACCGTGGGCAGCCCGCCGCCTCTGGGGGCCAGCGCGAACCACAGCAGGACCCGGGTCACCACCAGGTAGGAGAGGGCGACCAGGACCACCTCGGGGGCGGCGGCGAGGTCCCAGCCGGTGGGCAGCCACGGGCTCTCGACGCTCGGAGCGTCGCCGAAGGCGGCCAGGACCAGGGCCCCCGCGCCGATGCCGAGGATGTCGACGGAGCCGTGCAGCAGGCCCTGCCGCCAGCGCTGCCGGCGGGCGGCCCCGACGAGGGAGACCACGGCCAGGGAGACCAGTCCGGCGGGGATCCAGCCGTAGAGGATGAGCACGCCGAGGGTGAGCGCGGCGCCGGATCCCGTGCCGCCCCACCAGCGGTCGCGGCCCAGGGCGACCAGGTGGCCGACGATGATGCCGGTGAGCAGGGCCAGGGCCCAGCCCACCGGGCCGCCCGGGAAGAGCGCCTGACGGTCGGTCAGTGCCGAGACGATGCCGCCGGCGAGCACCACGGCGGCGAGGCCCACGAGGGCGAGGGGCAGTACGGTGCGACGCCGCTCCTGCCCCGGTCCGCCCGCTCCGCTCTCGAGGGCGCGGGTCTCCGGTGTCCTGGCACCCAGGACACCCAGCCGGCCCGCCCGCATGGGCGGGATGTCCCCGCCGAATTCAGGTGACGGGTCGGCGCTTTCGGTGGGTTTCATGCCCGTCCCTCTCACAGCCGGCGATGCCGATGTCACGCGATGGCCCCGATGTCATGCCATCACGGCTGAAAGCGCATCAGGCAGCCGCGCACGACAGGCGCACCCCACAACAGTAGGACGCGAGAGGCTCCCAGGGGCAGCGGTCGGCGGTGGTTGCCCGAATGCGGCCCAGCCATCCTCATCAGTACGGTATCCGCCGAACGGGTGAGTTTGGACCAGGACCCCCACGTCACCCATCCGATGATCCGACAGCTCACCGCTGCTCGACCAGCCTTGTACCGGCCGATTACCACCGCGGACCGCGCCGGGCGTGCGCCCGCCCGTACGGCCGCACGCCACGCAACCGTTCGCCCGGCCCGACCCCCGGGCCGGCTCCCGTGTGGGTTACCGCTCCCCTTCGCCCTCGGCCGCGGCGGCGCCCTCGAGCGGGAGCGCCGCCGCGCGGGCCGCGTCGGGCCCCTGCTCGAGCAGCACCGCGAAGCCGGCGTCGTCGAGGATCGAGAGCTTCAGCTGCACGGCCTTGTCGTACTTCGAGCCCGGGTTGTCGCCGACCACGACGAAGGAGGTCTTCTTCGACACCGATCCGGTGACCTTGGCCCCCCGGCTCTGCAGGGCCTCCTTGGCTCCGTCCCGGGTGTGGCTCTGCAGGGTGCCGGTGACGACGACGGTCATGCCCTCCAGGGGGCGCGGCCCCTCCTGCTCGGCGGAACCTTCCTCCTCCATCCGGACACCGGCCTCCCGCCACTTGCGCAGGATCTCCTGGTGCCAGTCGACGGCGAACCACTCCTTGAGGGAGGCGGCGATGATCGCCCCGACCCCCTCGGTGGCGGTCAGCTGCTCCTCGGTGGCCTGCTCGATCGCCTCGATCGAGCGGAACTCGCGGGCGAGGGCCTCAGCGGCGACCGGGCCGACATGGCGGATCGACAGACCGTTGATGATGCGGGCGAGCGGGCGCTCCTTGGCGGCCGCGATGTTCTCCAGCATCGCCAGGGCGTTCTTCTTCGGCTCGCCCTTCTGGTTGGCGAAGACCGTGACGATCTTCTCCTCACCGGTCTTCGGGTCCCGCTTGGGCAGCCCGCTGTCCGGGTCGAGGACGTACGCCTTGATGGGCAGCAGCTGCTCGATGGTCAGGTCGAAGAGGTCGCCCTCGTCGAGCAGCGGGGGCTCGGCCGGCTCCAGCGGGCTGGTCAGCGCGGCCGCCGCCACCATGCCGAAGTTCTCGATGTCCAGGCTCTGCCGGCCGCCGAGGTAGAACAGCCGCTCGCGCAGCTGCGCGGGGCATGTCTGCCCGTTGGGGCACCGGACGTCAATGTCCCCCTCCTTCATCGGCCGCAGCTCCGTACCGCACTCGGGGCACTGGGCGGGCATCACGAACTCCCGCTCGGTGCCGTCCCGCAGGTCCACCACGGGCCCGAGGATCTCGGGGATGACATCGCCCGCCTTGCGCAGGACGACCGTGTCCCCGATGAGCACGCCCTTGGCCTTGACGACCTCCTGGTTGTGCAGGGTCGCGAACTCGACCTCGGAGCCCGCCACCGTCACCGGCTCCACCTGGGCGTACGGGGTCACGCGCCCGGTGCGCCCGACGCCGACCTTGATGTCGATGAGCTTGGTGTTGACCTCTTCGGGGGCGTACTTCCAGGCGATCGCCCAGCGCGGGGCGCGGGCGGTGGAGCCGAGCCGGCCCTGGAGGGCGATCTCGTCGAGCTTGACGACGACCCCGTCGATCTCGTGCTCGACGGAGTGCCGGTTCTCGCCGAAGTGGGCGATGAACTCGCGCACCTCGGCGAGCGAGGAGACCACCCTGTTGTGCTGGGCGGTGGGCAAGCCCCACTCGCGCAGCAGCTCGTACGCCTGCGACTGGCGCTCGATGTCGAAGCCCTCGCGGGCTCCGATGCCGTGCACCACCATGTGCAGCGGGCGGGTCGCGGTGACCTTCGGGTCCTTCTGGCGCAGCGAACCGGCCGCCGCGTTGCGCGGGTTGGCGAAGGGCTTGCCCTCGGCCTCCACGAGCCGGGCGTTGAGCTCCTCGAACTTCTCCATCGGGAAGTACACCTCGCCGCGGATCTCGACGAGGGCCGGGACCCGGTCGCCCTTGAGGCGGTCCGGGATCTCGGCGATGGTGCGGACGTTGGGCGTGATGTCCTCGCCGGTGCGGCCGTCGCCGCGGGTGGCGGCGCGGGTGAGGCGGCCGTTCTCGTAGGTGAGGTTGACGGCGAGGCCGTCCACCTTGAGCTCGCACAGGTAGTGGTAGTCCGGGGTGTTCACGTCCCGGGCGACCCGGTCGGCCCAGGCGGACAGTTCCTCGTCGTCGAAGGCGTTGTCGAGGGAGAGCATCCGCTCCCGGTGCTCCACGGAGGCGAAGTCGGTCTGGTACGCCCCGGCCACCTTCTGGGTGGGCGAATCGGGCGTGCGCAGCTCGGGGTACTGCTCCTCCAGGGCTTCCAGCGAGCGCAGCAGCTGGTCGAACTCGGCGTCGCTGACGACCGGCTGGTCGTTCACGTAGTACCGGAAGCGGTGCTCCTCGACCTGCTCGGCGAGCAGCTGGTGCTGCTCACGCGCCGCCGTCGGTACTGCCGTGTCCTGCTGTTCGGCTGCCATGCCGTGTCCTCCCGTGCCCCGTCTCGACCGTCACTCAGGGTTGTCGGCGAGCGACCTCGCCGCCCTGACGCAGTGCGCCTGCACCGCGCGGGCGTAGGCGGGCGAGGCGCCCGCCAGACCGCACGAAGGGGTGACCACGACGGACTCGGCGAGAGTCCCCGGAGCCAGCCCCAGCCTGCGCCAAAGCTTCCTGACACCCATGACGCTACCGCCCGGGTCTGACAACGGGCCGTCGGTGCCCGGCACCACTCCGGCGAAGAGTTTCACGCCGCCTTCGACGGCCTCCCCGATGGCGTCGTCCTCGCGCTCGGTGAGCAGCGAGAAATCGAACGAGACCCCCGTGGCGCCGGCCCGGCGCAGCAGCGCGAAGGGGACCTCGGGCGCGCAGGAGTGCACGACGACCTCTCCCTCGTGCACGGCGAAGAGGTCGCGCAGGGTGCTCTCGACCACCTGCCGGTCGACGGCCCGGTAGGTGCGGTAGCCGCTGGCGGAGCGCACCCGGCCGAGCAGGACGGCGGTGAGCGACGGCTCGTCGTACTGGAGCACGATCTCGGCGCCGGGGATGCGCTTGCGTACGTCGGCCAGGTGCCCGCGCAGGCCTTCGGCGAGGGATCCGGCCAGGTCGCGGCAGGCTCCGGCGTCCTGGAGCACGGCCTCGCCGCCGTGCAGCTCCAGGGCGGCGGCCAGGGTCCACGGGCCGACGGCCTGGACCTTGAGCCGGCCCGTGTAGCCCTGGGTGAACTCCTCGAGGGCGTCGAGGTCCTCGCCCAGCCAGGACCGGGCCCGCCGGGTGTCCCGTCCGGGGCGGTCGCTGATCCGCCAGCCGCTGGGCTCGACGTGGGCGTACATGTCGACGAGCAGCCCCAGGGAGCGGCCGATCATGTCCGCGCCGGGCCCGCGGGCGGGCAGCTCGGCCAGGTAAGGGAACTCCTCGAAGGAGCCGGTGACGGTCTTGGCGGCCTCGCGGGCGTCGCCGCCCGGCAGGGAGCCGACTCCGGTGGCGCTCGCGGTCATCGGCCGGGCCTGACGGAGAGGTCGTTGACCTCGGCGTCGCGCGGGAGGTCGACGGCCATGACGATGGTGGTCGCCACGGACTCGGGGTCGATCCAGGCGGCGGGGTCGTACTCCTTGCCCTCCTGGGAGTGGACCTTGGCCTGCATGGGGCTGGCGGTGCGGCCCGGGTAGACGGAGGTCACCCGCAGACCGTTGGCCTTCTCCTCCTCGCGCAGGGAGTCGGCGAGGGCCTTGAGGCCGTGCTTGGAGGCGGCGTAGGCGCTCCACTCGGCGTGGGCGTGGAGTCCGGCGCCGGAGTTCACGAAGACGACGGTGGCCTTGGAGGCCCGCAGGGTGGGCAGCAGCAGCCGGGTGACCTCGGCGGGGGCGATCAGGTTGACGTTGAGCTGCTGGTGCCAGGTCTTGGGGCGCAGCTCGCCGACGGGGCCGAGGTCGACGATCCCGGCGATGTGCAGGAGGGAGTCGATCCGTTCGGGGACCGGCTGCTTGGAGAAGGCCCACGAGAGCCGGTCGGGGTCCGCGAGGTCGCCCACGAGGGTCCGCGCGCCGGGGTAGCGCTCGACGAGCTGGCGGGCGCGGGCGGCGTCGCGGGCGAGCAGGACGAGGTCGTCGCCGCGGGAGTGCAGCCGGGCCGCGACGGCGGCGCCGATGCCGGACCCGGCACCGGTGATCAGGTGAGTAGCCATACGGCCATGCTCGCATCCGCCCCGGCCCGCGCGCCGCCGCGGCCTGCTGCCGCGGCCGGACGGGCATCAGAGCCCGGCGCCCTCGCGCCGGGCGGCGGCCGTCTTCGCCGCGTCGTAATCGGCCGGAACGCCCTCGACCAGGATGGCCTCGCCCTGGATGTGGTCGGTGCGCAGCGGGAGGATCTCCTGGTAGGCGTCCGAGTCGTACCATGCGCGGGCCCGGCCGATGTCGGGGAAGCCGATGACGACGACCGTGCCGGGCCAGGGGCCCTCCTTGACCTCCACCTCCTTGCCGTGGACGAGGAAGCGGCCGCCGAAGGGGTCCATCGTCGCCTGGATCTCCTCGATGTAGCGGAGGATGTCCTCGTTCATGGTGTCGGGCCGGATGTGGGCGATGGCGTACGCGGTCATGTCGCTCTCCCCTGTCAACGGGCCGGGCGTTCCGGGCCGTTGACCCGATCCTGTCAGCGGGCGTCGGCCGCGGCGATTACCTCAGGGGTCATGGTGTGCGGGCCGAAGGTGCGGCGGTAGGCCATCGGGGAGACGCCGAAGGCCGTCCGCATGTGCTGGCGCAGGGAGTTGGCGGAGCCGAAGCCGGACCGGTGCGCGACCAGGTCGACGGGCAGGTCGCTGGACTCCAGCAGCTGGCGGGCGATCTCCAGGCGCTGCCCGGTGAGCCACTGCACGGGGGTCATGCCGACCTCGTCGCGGAACCGCCGGGTGAAGGTGCGCAGGCTCATCCGGGCGTGGGCGGCGAGCTCGGCGAGGGCGATCGGCTCGGCGAGGCGTTCCAGGGCCCAGGCGCGGGTGGCGGTGGTGGTGGCGACCGTGGGGGCGGGGACGGGGCGGTCGATGTACTGGGCCTGCCCGCCGTCGCGCCAGGGCGGTACGACGCACAGCCGGGCGGCCCGGTTGGCGACGGCCGTGCCGTGGTCCTGGCGGACCAGGTAGAGGCAGAGGTCGACGCCCGCGGCGACGCCGGCGGAGGTGAGGATGTCGCCGTCGTCGACGAAGAGCACCTCGTCGTCGAGCCGGACGCGCGGGAAGGCCCGCTGGAACTCGGGGGCGTGCACCCAGTGGGTGGTGGCGGGCCGGCCGTCGAGGAGGCCGGCCGCGGCGAGGACGTAGGAGCCGGTGCAGATGGAGACCAGCCGGGTGCCGGGGCGGATCGCCGCGAGGGCGTCAGCCAGGGCCTGCGGCAGCGGGGCGCCGTGCGCGAGCTCGTCCATGGCGTGGGTGGGCGGGATGATCACCGTGTCGGCGACGGCGAGTGCCTCCGGGCCGGCCGCGACCCCGACCGTGAAGCCCGCGTCGCTGGTCACGGCCTGTCCGTCGGCGGTGCACACGGTGATCTCGTAGAGGGGGTTCCCGTCCTCGTCGAAGGCGTTTCCGAAGACCCGGGAGGGGATTCCGAGCTCGAAGGGCGGTACGCCCTCGAGGGCGAGTACGGCGATGCGGTGGAAGGACTCCATGGCCAGATCCTGTCACAGGGTGGCCGTCTGGCCACCACCACGAGCGTACGCCGACGGCGAAGCTGATGTCGTCGCCCGGAGAACCCGGGGCAGATCAGCACGAACAGAGCAAGCAGCGCAAGCAGCGCAGTACGACCAGAGGAGACATCCATGCGTGCCGTCGTCGTCAGCCGGTGGGGCGGACCCGAAGTGCTCACCGCGACCGAGGCCGACCGGCCGGAGCCGCAGCCGGGCGAGATCCTCGTACGGGTCCACGCGGCCGGGGTGAACCCGGTGGACTGGAAGACCCGCGAGAGCGGCGGGCTCATCCACTGGGGCCCGGTCCCGGCCGTCGGCTGGGACGTCTCCGGGACCGTCGAGGCCGTCGGTGGCGGCGTCACCCTCGTCCGCCCCGGCGACGAGGTCTTCGGCATGCCGCGCTTCCCGCACCAGGCGGGCGCGTACGCCGAGTACGTGACGGCCCCGGCCCGGCAGTTCGTGCGGAAGCCGGAGGGCATCGGCCACATCGGCGCGGCCGCCCTGCCGCTCGCCGCGCTCACCGCCTGGCAGGCGCTGGTGGACACGGCGCGCGTGCAGCCCGGACAGCGCGTCCTGGTGCACGCCGCCGCGGGCGGGGTCGGGCACCTGGCCGTACAGATCGCCAAGGCGCTCGGGGCGTACGTGATCGGCACCGCGAGCACCGAGAAGCACAAGCTGCTGCGCGAACTGGGCGCGGACGAGCTGATCGACTACCGGACCACCGACTTCGCCGAGGCGGTGTCCGATGTGGACGTGGTGATCGACTCGATCGGCGGGGACTACGGGAAGCGCTCGCTGCGGGTGCTCAAGCCCGGCGGGCACCTGGTCACCCTGCCCTCCCCGGACGACGTACCGGAAGGGGCCGGGGGCGTGCACACCGGCTGGACGCTGGTCGAGCCCGACTACCGGGGCCTGGTGCAGATCGCCGCCCTGGTCGAGGAGGGCAGGCTGCGCCCGGTCGTCGACACGGTGCTGCCGCTGGAGGAGGCCGCGAAGGCCCACGAGATCGGCGAGCGCGGCCGGACCACCGGCAAGATCGTCCTGACGGTGGTCCCGGACGGGGTCTAGGCGCCTGGGCGCCTAGTGCTGTGACCGGAAAGGTTCACCGGGTCACGGCGCCCGGCACGGCACCTCGCTGCGTTGTCGGACCGCGCAAGTACGTCCAGTACGAGACGCGGTCCTCCGCCTTGCGATGCACCGCACCGGACGCCGCGACCCGGCAAACCTTTCCGGCCACAGCACTAGACGCCCGCGATGGCGGTGGCCCGGGTGGTGGTGGCGATGGTGGCGGAGCCGACCACGCGGGTGCCGTCGTAGAGCACGATCGCCTGGCCCGGGGCCACGCCGCGCACCGGCTCGGTGAAGGACACGCGCAGCTCGCCGTCCACGACCTCGGCGTGGACCTCGGTCTCGCCGCCGTGGGCGCGTAGCTGGGCGGTGTAGGTGCCCGGGGCGGCCGGCGTGGAGCCGCACCAGCGGGGGCGGATCGCGGTGAGGGCGGTGACGTCGAGGGCCTCGACGGGGCCGACGGTGACGGTGTTGTTCACCGGGGAGATGTCGAGGACGTAGCGGGGCTTGCCGTCGGGGGCCGGGTGGCCGATCCGCAGGCCCTTGCGCTGGCCGATGGTGAAGCCGAAGGCGCCCTCGTGGGTGCCGACCTTCTCACCGGTGGCCCCGTCGACGATGTCGCCCTCGGCCTTGCCCAGGCGGTTCGCGAGGAAGCCCTGGGTGTCGCCGTCGGCGATGAAGCAGATGTCGTGGCTGTCGGGCTTCTTCGCGACGGCCAGGCCCCGCTCCTCGGCCTCGGCGCGGATCTCGTCCTTGGTGGTGAGGGTGTCGCCGAGGGGGAAGAGGGCGTGCGCGAGCTGCTTCTCGTCGAGGACGCCGAGGACGTAGGACTGGTCCTTGGCCATGTCGGAGGCGCGGTGCAGCTCGCGGGAGCCGTCCTCGTTCTCCACGACGGTGGCGTAGTGGCCGGTGCAGACGGCGTCGAAGCCGAGGGCGAGGGCCTTGTCGAGCAGCGCCGCGAACTTGATCTTCTCGTTGCAGCGCAGGCAGGGGTTCGGGGTGCGCCCGGCCTCGTACTCGGAGATGAAGTCCTCGACGACGTCCTCGCGGAAGCGCTCGGCGAGGTCCCAGACGTAGAAGGGGATGCCGATGACGTCGGCGGCGCGGCGGGCGTCGCGGGAGTCCTCGATGGTGCAGCAGCCGCGGGCGCCGGTCCGGAAGGACTGGGGGTTCGCGGAGAGCGCCAGATGGACCCCGGTGACGTCGTGCCCGGCTTCGACCGCGCGGGCGGCGGCGACGGCGGAGTCCACACCACCGGACATGGCGGCCAGGACGCGGAGGGGGCGGGCGGTGCGCGGCAGGTTCTCAGTCATAGCACCGTCCAGGGTACGGGGAACCGGGCGGGGTCACGGCGCGTTATCGGCTGTGGGGGGTGGATCACATGGTGGAGCAGGGGAAGAAGGGGCCGCGCCGGACCCGGCGGGCGGTGCTCTTCGGCGGGCTGGGCGCCCTCGCGGTGGCGGGGGTCGCGGCCCGGGATGAGATCGGGCGGGCCTGGTGGCTGGTGCCGGGGGTGTCCAAGCCGCGCAAGGAGGGTGAGCTGGACCACGCGGGGGCGGGCTGGACGGCGGCCTCCCCGGCGAACTGGCGGCTCGCGGACCGGCCCGACGACTACCGGGTGGACCGGATCGTCGTCCATGTCACACAGGGCAGCTTCGCGTCCTCGGTGGACGCCTTCAAGAACCCGTGGCACAAGGCGTCGGCGCACTACATAGTGCGCCAGGACGGCCATGTGGAGCAGATGGTGCGCGAGCTGGACGTGGCGTTCCACGCGGCCAACCGCTCGATGAACGAGCGCAGCATAGGCATCGAGCACGAGGGCTTCGTCGACCGCCCGCAGGACTTCACGGACGCCATGTACGAGGCCTCGGCCCGGCTGGCCGCCGACGTCTGCCGGAGGTACGGCATACCGGCGGACCGCCGGCACATCCTGGGCCACTCCGAGGTCCCGGGCGCCGACCACACGGACCCGGGCCGCCACTGGGACTGGGACCGGTACATCGCCCTCGTGCGGTCGCAGCTGCCCTCGTGAGGCGGCCCGAGGAGCGGGAGCCCGCGTTCACACTGCCGCCGGGCGCGACGGGCTTCCACCGGCCGCAGGACGGCCCGCTTCCGGAGACCGGTCTGCCGGCGTTCCGTACCGCTCTCTACGCCGCCGCCCGCGCGGCCGGGGGCTCCGTGGGCGAGGTGGAGGCCCGGGCGTATCCCCGGACCTTCCACACCGCGTCGGTTGCCGGCAGGGCGGGCGAGAGCTTCGTCCTGTGCCACGCGCACCATCCCTGGATCGCCTTCGCCGCGGAACGCCGGGACTGGTACCGGGACGAGTTCCTCGCCCCGCCACCCTGGTCCCGGGCCTTCGCCGCCTCGGGCTTCACGGTCCTGAGCGGCGAGACGCTGGCCACGCCCCTGTCCGGCGTGGACACCTCGGCGCTTTCACCGGGTGAGCGGCGGCAGGTCCGTTCCTACGCGATCGACACCCTGGGCGGGTTGCTGTTCAACGCCTGGGACTGACGAGCCGGTCACAGCACTAGCTGAGGCCGGCGGTGCGGGCGCGGGATACGGCGGGGCCGATGGCGGCGGCGACCGCGGCGACGTCCTCCTTCGTGGAGGTGTGGCCCAGGGAGAAGCGCAGGGTGCCGCGGGCCAGCTGCGGGTCGGTGCCCGTCGCCAGCAGGACGTGGCTGGGCTGGGCCACGCCCGCGGTGCAGGCGGAGCCGGTGGAGCATTCGATGCCCTGCGCGTCCAGCAGCAGCAGGAGGGAGTCGCCCTCGCAGCCGGGGAAGCTGAAGTGGGCGTTGGCCGGGAGCCGGTCCTCGGGGTCGCCGCCCAGGACGGCGTCGGGGACGGCGGCCAGCACGGCCGCGACCAGCTCGTCGCGCAGGGCGCCGACCTCGGCGGCGAACCGCTCGCGCCGCTCGGCGGCGAGTACGGCCGCCACCGCGAAGGCGGCGATGGCCGGCACGTCGAGGGTGCCGGAGCGGACGTGCCGCTCCTGGCCGCCGCCGTGCAGGACCGGGACGGGGCTCTGGTCCCGGCCGAGGAGCAGGGCGCCGATCCCGTAGGGGCCGCCGACCTTGTGGCCGCTGATGGTCATGGCGGCCAGGCCGCTGTCACCGAAGCGGACGTCGAGCTGCCCGAAGGCCTGGACGGCGTCCGAGTGCAGGGGGAGGGAGAACTCGCGGGCGATGGCGGCCAGTTCGCGGACCGGCATCACGGTGCCGATCTCGTTGTTGGCCCACATCACGGTGGCCAGGGCGACATCGCCCGGGTTCCGCTCGACGGCCGCCCGGAAGACCTCGGGGTGCACGCGGCCGTAGCGGTCGACGGGGAGGTACTCGACCTGGGCCCCTTCGTGCTCGGCGAGCCAGTGCACGGCGTCGAGGACGGCGTGGTGCTCGACGGGGCTGGCGAGGATCCGGTTCCGGGCCGGGTCGGCGTCGCGGCGGGCCCAGTACAGGCCCTTGACGGCGAGGTTGTCGGCCTCGGTGCCGCCCGCGGTGAAGACCACCTCGCTCGGGCGTGCGCCGAGGGCCTCGGCGAGGGACTCGCGGGCCTCCTCGACGGTACGGCGGGCGCGGCGGCCGGCGGCGTGCAGGGAGGACGCGTTACCCGTGGCGGCGAACTGCGCGGTCATCGCCGCAGCGGCTTCCGGGAGCATCGGCGTGGTCGCGGCGTGGTCGAGGTAGGCCATGATCCCCCGATTCTACGAGGCCCCCACCGAGACGGGTCCCCTCCGGGGGCGGTTACTCGGTGGCGTGACGCTTTGCTGCCGCGGATGTGGCCGCTGCGCGGGCTGCTCCCCTACCCGCCCTTCGCCCGTTCCCGCCTCAATCACCGGCGCGGCTCACTACACGGCGCTCCGCGCCCGCGCCTCAAACGCCGGCGGGGCTGGATCTTCCAGCCCCGCCGGCGTTTGAGGCGCGGGTCCGGGCAGCGCCCGGGGAACGGTGGAAGGGCGGGTAGGGGACCGCTCCGCGCAGCGGTGGAGCGGGGCCCGGCAGGGCTAGCGCGGGGCGCGGGCCAGTTGGCGGGACTGGGCCACCAGGCGGTTCGCGGAGTCCCAGACCTCGGCGTCCTCCTCCAGGAAGCCGCCGGCCAGGTTGCGGGTGACGATGCCGACCCGGAGCGGGCCCGGGGCGGGGCGGTGGCGGATGTGCGTGGTGAGCTCGACGGTCGGGGCCCAGCCCAGCAGTCCGAGGTCGAAGGCGGTCGGCGGGAGCGCGTCCACCGCGAGCAGCAGCGACAGCGGGTCGGCGTCGCGGCCGTCGGCCAGCTCGAACCAGGCCCGCATCTCGCCCTTGCCCGAGGGCGCGCCGACCGCCCAGCCGGCCGTCGCCGGGTCCAGGCGCAGCCGGAGCCGGTCGACGATGGCGTTGCTGCCCGGGATCGGTGCCGGGCCGGCCTCGGGGCCGAGGCAGTCCTCGTACGCGGGCATGACCGGCGGCTGCGCCACGGTGTGCACGGTGTCGGGGAGCGCGGCGAGGTCCCCGTACGAGGCGATGACCCGGATCCGCTCGATCTCGGCGCCGCTCTCGTCGTACTGGAACAGCGAGGCCTGGCCGGTGGAGAGGGTGCGGCCCACCCGCACGACCTCGGTGCGGATCACGGCGGGGCCGGGCACGGAGGAGGTCAGGTAGTGGGCGGACACGGTGAAGGGGTCCGGGTGCGGCAGGGCCGCCGCGAGGGCCCGGCCGACCAGGGCCAGCAGATAGCCGCCGTTGACGGCGGTGATGATCGTCCAGCCGGCGGACAGCTCCGCTTCGTACACACCGGGCTCGCCCGCACGGGCGGTGATGGCGGTGTCGCGGTCGAATTCGCTGTCGCCGATGGAGGCCGCCTGGGCCGCTGCGTAAGACATGCCGACGACGGTACACCGGCAAGCTACTAAGCGGTAGCTTTTGTTTCCCGGGAAGGACCTACGGCTCTTCGGCCACCGAGGAGCGGCGGTTCCAGGCCAGCGGGGCCTGCCAGTGGTAGCGCATCGCCAGCAGGCGCAGCACGAAGGTGGTGACGATCGCGAGGGCGGTGGTCACGCCGTTGAGCAGGTCGAAGCCGATGAAGACGGCCACCATCGAGGAGCCGACGACGGCCGGGACGGCGTACATCTCGCGGTCGCGCAGCAGCGAGGGCACCTCGTTGGCGAGTACGTCGCGCAGTACGCCACCGCCGACGGCCGTGGCCAGGCCGAGTGCCGCGGAGGCGGTCAGGCCGAGGCCGTACTCGTAGGCCTTGGTGGTGCCGGTCACGCAGAACAGCCCGAGGCCGGCGGCGTCGAAGACGTTGATGGCCCGGTTGATGCGCTGCACCTCGGGGTGGAGGAAGAAGACGAGCGCGGCGGCGATCAGGGGGGTCACGAAGAAGCTGAGCTCCCCGAAGGCCGCGGGCGGCACGGCGCCGATACAGAGGTCGCGCAGCAGGCCACCGCCGAGGGCGGTGACGAGGGCGAGGACGGCGATGCCGAAGACGTCGAAGTTCTTGCGGACCGCGAGGAGCGCACCGGCGG
Source organism: Streptomyces sp. NBC_00091 (assembly GCF_026343185.1). Classification (GTDB taxonomy): domain Bacteria; phylum Actinomycetota; class Actinomycetes; order Streptomycetales; family Streptomycetaceae; genus Streptomyces. The sequence continues at coordinate 1,024,926 of NZ_JAPEMA010000001.1, forward strand.
TCGCGAAGACGAAGATGCCCGCGAGGTCCAGGGCGTGCTGGATGCCGGGCGGGAAGAGATCGTGGAGCACCCGGTCATTGTCGCCCGGCGGCGGGCGCGTCCATGCCAGCGGCGTCGCCGGTCACGCGGATGCGGCGGCCAGGCGCGTGCGGCGGCCGGGCGTGTGCGGCGGCCGGGCGTGTACCGGGGCGAGGCGTGTGCCGGGGCGAGGCGTGTGCGGGGGCGGGCGTGTGCGGGGGTGTGCGGGGGCGGGGGTGTGCGGGGGCGGGGGTGTGCGGGGGCGGGGGTGTGCGGGGGCGGGGGTCTCGTCCGCTACTCCGAGACCCCCGCCCCCGGGTCACCGCCCGGCCGGGGCGCGGTCTACTCCGAGACCGTCGCCACCGCGTCCGCCGCGCCCGGCAGGGCCGGGTCGCCCGGCGCCTGGTCGGGCGCGTTCTCGGGGTGGTGGCAGGCGACCTGGTGGCCCGTCTTCAGGGCGACCAGCGGCGGGTCCTGCTTGGTGCAGAGCTCCGTCGCCTTCCAGCACCGGGTGTGGAAGCGGCAGCCGGCCGGCGGGGAGATCGGCGAGGGCACGTCCCCCTTGAGCAGGATGCGGCCGCTCTTCGCGCCGCGCCGGCGCGGGTCCGGCACCGGGACGGCCGAGAGCAGGGCGTTGGTGTACGGGTGCATCGGGGACTCGTACAGCGCCTTGCGGTCGGCCAGCTCCACGATCTTGCCGAGGTACATCACCGCGATGCGGTCCGAGACGTGCCGGATGACCGACAGGTCGTGCGCGATGATCACGTACGTCAGGCCGAGCTCCTCCTGGAGGTCGTCCAGCAGGTTGACCACCTGGGCCTGGATCGACACGTCCAGCGCCGACACCGGCTCGTCCGCGACGACCAGCTTCGGCTTGAGGGCCAGGGCCCGCGCGATGCCGATGCGCTGGCGCTGGCCGCCCGAGAACTCGTGCGGGTAGCGGTTGTAGTGCTCGGGGTTCAGGCCGACCAGGGACAGCAGCCGCTGGACCTCCGCCTTGACGCCGCCTTCCGGGGTGACCCCCTGGAGCTTGAAGGGGGCCGAGACGATCGCGCCGACCGTGTGGCGCGGGTTCAGGGAGCCGTACGGGTCCTGGAAGATCATCTGCACATCGCGGCGCAGCGGCCGCATGCCCGCCACCCCGAGGTGGGTGATGTCCTTGCCCTCGAACTCGATGCGCCCGCCGGACGGCTCGAGCAGGCGCGTGATCAGCCGGCCCATCGTCGACTTGCCGCAGCCGGACTCGCCGACGACGCCGAGGGTCTCACCCCGCCGGACCTCGAAGTCGATCCCGTCCACGGCCTTGACGGCCCCGGCCTGCCGCCGCAGCAGCCCCTTGTTGATGGGGAAGTGCTTGACCAGGCCGGTCACCTTCAGCAGCGGCTCCGCCCCGGAGTCGGAGGAGCCGGAGGTGTCCTTCTTCATGTCCGTCACAGCTTCGGCGCAATCTCTTCGGTCCAGATCCGGGTCCGCTCCTCCTGCGACATGTGGCAGGCGGACCAGTGCCGGCTGTCGTCCTCGGTCAGCTCGGGACGCTGGGTGCGGGTGATGCCCCCCTTGGGCACGTCGGCGTAGGGGCACCGGGGGTTGAAGGCGCAGCCGCTCGGGATGTTGATGAGGCTGGGCGGCGAGCCCTTGACCGGGATCAGCCGCTCGGTCTGGTCGCGGTCGATGCGCGGCATGGAGCCGAGCAGTCCCCAGGTGTACGGGTGGCGGGGGCCGTAGAAGACCTTCTCGGCGGTGCCCCGCTCGACGCACCGGCCGCCGTACATCACGAGGATCTCGTCGGCCATCTCGGCGACCACGCCGAGGTCGTGGGTGATCATGATGACCGCGGAGCCGAACTCCTTCTGGAGGTCCCGGATCAGGTCGAGGATCTGCGCCTGGACGGTGACGTCCAGGGCCGTGGTCGGCTCGTCCGCGATGAGCAGTTCGGGGTTGTTGACCAGCGCCATCGCGATCATCGCGCGCTGGCGCATGCCGCCGGAGAACTCGTGCGGGTACGCGTCCACGCGCCGGTGGGGCTCCGGGATGCCGACGCGGTCGAGCATCTCGACGGCCCGGGCGCGGGCCTTCTTCTTGTCGACGTCGTTGTGGGTCCGGTAGGCCTCGACGATCTGCTTGCCGACCGAGTAGTACGGGTGCATCGCGGAGAGCGGGTCCTGGAAGACCATCGCCATCTTGCGGCCGCGCAGGCGCCGTACGTGGTCCGCGTCGGCCTGGACCAGGTCCTCGCCGTCGAGGACGACCTCGCCCGAGATGTGCGGGCGACTGCGCGCGTTGCCGGTGCGGTGCAGGCCCATGATCGCGAGCGAGGTGACCGACTTCCCGGAGCCGGACTCGCCGACGATGCCGAGGGTCTTGCCGCGCTCCAGGTCGAAGGAGAGGCCGTCGACGGACTTCACCAGGCCGTCGTCGGTCGGGAAGTGGACCTTCAGGTCGCGCACGGAGAGGAAGGGGTTCGCGTCGCGCGGACCGCCCTGCTCGGGCACGAAGGCCGGCTCGTCGGAAACGTTCTTGGTCACGTCAGCCTCACGCGCGGGTCGATGACGGCGTACAGCAGGTCCACGATCAGGTTGGCCATCACCACGAACAGCGCGGCGAGCAGGGTGACCCCCATGATCACGGGGAGGTCGCCGGCCCCGATGGCGGCGACGGCCGCCGTCCCGAGGCCCTGGAAGTTGAAGGTGGTCTCGGTGAGCACCGCGCCGCCGAGGAGACCTCCGAGGTCGAGGCCGAACATGGTGACGATCGGGGTGAGCGTGGAGCGCAGGGCGTGCTTGCGGATGACCACGCCCTCCTTGAGGCCCTTGGCCCGGGCGGTGCGGATGTAGTCCTCGCCGAGGACCTCGAGCATGGTCGCCCGGGTGATGCGGGCGTAGGTCGCGGCGAAGAGGAAGGCGAGGGTGACCCAGGGCAGGATCAGGCTGTTGAGCCAGGCCACCGGATCCTCGGTCAGGGGTTTGTAGTTGGACACGTCCAGCCAGCCGAGGCTGTAGACGAAGAGGGCGGGAGCCACCATGCCGGTGAAGAAGATCGGCAGGGAGACGCCGGCGAGCGCGCCGACCATGACCGTGCGGTCGATGGCGGTGCGGCGCTTGAGGGCGGAGATCACTCCTGTGGCCACACCGGCGATCACCCAGATCACGGCCGCCCCGAGGGCGAGCGAGAGGGTGACCGGGATCCGGTCCATCATGGTCTCCCAGACGGGTGCCTCGGTCTTGAACGAGTAGCCGAAGCAGGGAGCCGCACAGTGGGTGATCTCGGTGCCGCCGTCGTAGTCGCGGCCGGCGAAGATGCCCTTGACGAAGAGCAGGTACTGCTCGGAGATGGGCTTGTCGAAGCCCATCTTCACGCGGATGCCCGCCAGGGCGGTCTCGTTGGTCTCGCGTCCGGCGTACATGAGCGCGGGATCGCTGCCGGTCAGCTTCGGGACCGCGAAGAAGATGCCGAAGGTGACCACGGAGACCACCAGCAGCGTGGCGGCGACGTTGAACAGCCGCCGTATGAGGTAGACGAGCACTGCAGTCGGCCGCCCGGGGCGGGTGGCCGCCGCCCCTCGTGGGGACGGCGGCCACCGCCTGCGGCCTTCACCTGCCCTTCGGACTAGCGCATGTGCGGTGAAGGCACTTACTTACGTGCTGAGTTGCGTTTGCCTGACTGTCGGCCGAGCGGCCTGCACTACTTCGGGGAGATACCCACGGTGGCGAGGTCGATCTTGCCGAAGGACTCGTTGAAGAAGACGTTCGTCAGGCGCGGGTTGTGGTAGACGAGCGCCTTGTCGAAGTTGATCGGCAGGTAGAGCGCCTTGTCCATGACCTTCTTGTTGATCTCCGTGTAGAACGGAGCGGCAGCCTCGGGCGTGTTGGCGGCGGCGGCCTTGTCGAACAGCCCGTTGATCTCGCTGTCGTTGATCTCGGTGTAGTTGTTGTTGCCGTTCGGCAGGATGAACGATCCGTCGACCAGCGGCTGGAGGAAGCCCGCGCCGGAGTTGTAGTCGGCGCCCCAGCCCATGACGATGATGCCGTAGCCCTTCTTCTTCACGTTCTCGGGCGAACCGATCGTGGAAGAGGAGAGCTTGCCGTCGAACTGGTCGATCGTCGCCTTGATGCCGACCTTGGCGAGCGAGGCCTGGAGGGACTCGGCCGTCTTCACCTCGGGGGCGCGGTTGTTGCGCACGGCGATGGTGGTCTCGAAGCCGTCGGGCTTGCCGCAGGCCTTGAGCGCCGCCTTGGCCTTGGCCTCCTGCGGCTTGCCCTTCGTCAGGCTGAAGGGGTCGTACTCCTTCTCCGAGCCGGGGACGCCGGCCGGCAGCATGTTCGCGCCGAGGTCACCGCTGGTCGGGCCGCCGCGGGCGGTCTGCAGGGACTTCGGGTCGGCCGCGTAGATGACGGCCTTGCGGCACTCGATGTTGTCGAACGGCGCGACCGTCTGCGGGAAGGCGAAGTAGCGGATGTAGCCCGTGAACGGGTTGTCCGCGTTCTTCTTGAGTTCCGCGTCCTTGAGGATCTTGTTCTTCGCGGCCTGCTGGACACCGGTGCCGTCGACGGCCATGTCGATGTCGCCCGAGAGCAGGCGCTGGTCCATGTCGTCCGGGTTGGTGGTGACCGTGAAGGAGACCTTGTCCGGCAGACCCTTGCGGATCGGGTCCGTCTTCGGGTCCCAGTTCTCGTTGCGGACGAAGGTCGCGCCCTTGCCCGCGGTGAAGCTCTCCACCTTGTAAGGGCCGGTGGAGATCGGCTTGTTGGTGTACGTGGCGCCCGTGTCCTTGCCCACCGGGACCGGCGAGGAGGACGGCATGGCCAGCAGGTAGCTGAAGTCGGAGTTCGCGCTCGCCAGGTTGAAGACGATCGTCTTGTCGTCCGGCGTCTCGACGGTCTTCAGACCCATCTTGTTCGGGTCGGTGTCCTTGTACGGGCCGGGGTACTTCTGGCCCTGGTCGAGGAGGTCGATCAGGTAGGTCGGGCCGCCCGACAGCACGTCCTGCGCGAAGACGCGCTCGACGCCGTACTTGATGTCCTTCGAGGTGATCGGCGTACCGTCCTCGAACTTCACCCCGTCCTTGAGCTTGAGGGTGTACGTCTTGCCGTCGTTGCTGATGACCGGCAGGGCCTCGGCGAGGTCCGGGACCACCTTGGTGCCGTCCTTGCCCGGCTTGGCGTCGTAGGCGAGCAGGCTGCGGACGTAGAGCCGCTGCATGTTCCACACGAAGCCGTAGTAGGCGCGCGCCGGGTCGAGGTAGTCGACGTCCTGCGGGGACCAGAGCTTGAGCTCGCCGCCCTTGGCGTCCGAGGGGTTGATGACTGCGGTAGCGGCACCGCTGTAGCCCTTGCCGCTGTCGCCGTCCGCCTTGTCGTCCTTCTTGGCCCCGTTGTCACCGCACGCGGCGGTCATCGAGAGGGCGGCGATCACGGCGGTGATCGCGAGAGCCTGCTTTCTGCGGATCACGGTTGTCCAACCTCCATAGGTGGTGAATCGAAGAAGCGGTTCAGCTGCCCTTGGGGTCGAGTGCGTCACGCAGCCCGTCCCCGAAGAGGTTGAACGCCAGGACGGTGATGAAGATCGTCATACCGGGGACCACCATGTACATGGGGTCGTCCTGGTAGATGGGGACGGCGTCGGAGAGCATCTTTCCCCAGGAAGCGGTGGGCGGCTTGACGCCGGCGCCCAGGAAGCTGAGTGCCGCTTCGGTCAGGATGTTGGTCGGGATGATCAGCGTGGCGTAGACGAGGATCGGCGCGACCAGGTTCGGCAGCAGCTCCTTGACCAGGATGTAGCCGCGGCCGGCTCCGAGGCTGCGCGCGGCCTCGACGTACTCGCGTTCACGCAGGGAGATCGTCTGACCCCGGACGATACGGCCGATGTACGGCCATCCGAAGAAGCCGATGACCAGGATGAGCACGCCCATCCGGACGCCCGAACCCTCGAACCCCCAGAGGGAGTTGGGGACGACGGACACCAGGGCGATGGTGAACAGCAGCTGCGGGAAGGCCAGCAGCAGGTCCATCAGTCGGCTGATGATCCCGTCCACCCAGCCTCCGAGGAAGCCGGCGAGGGCGCCCAGGAGGCTGCCGAGGACGACCGAGACGAAGGCCGCCAGGAAGGCGACGACCAGGGAGATACGGGCGCCGTAGACGATCCGGCTGAACACGTCGCGGCCGTTGGTCGGTTCGACGCCCAGCAGGAAGTCGGAGCTGATGCCGCCGAAGGAGCCGAGCGGCGTGCCCAGGTCCGGGTCGATCATGTCCTCGTGGAACTCGTTGGGATCGTGTCCCAGCAGGCTCACGATCAGCGGCGCGAAGACCGCCACCAGGATCAGGAGGATCACGACCACACCGCCGGTCAGCGCGACCTTGTCGCGCTTGAGGCGCATCCAGGCGATGCGGCCGGGCGAGCGGCCTTCGATGGCCTTGGCAGGGACGTCGGCTACGGACACGGGTGCGGGTGATTCCGCGCTCGTGTCGTGCAGTGGTGCCGTCATCGTGGTGGGGACCCCTCTCGGCCGACGGGTGGGTCGGCCCATGCCCGCCGCTGTGGCGGCGTTGGTGCGGAGTGGCGCTCGGAGTGCTCGGGGCACGTGAACGCGTACGAGGTGCGAGGTGCTGGCAGTGCTGGCTGTGCGGCCGTGCTGTGGGTGGAGCAGGGTGCGGTGCTTGCGGTGCGGTGCAGCTGAAGTGCGGGAACCGCGGAAGTTGCCGGGCGGAACGCGCGGCGAAGTCCACGTGCCGAACCGCGTCCTGGAGGACTGACCGGCTCTTGGGTGGGGAGTCTTCATCGGGCGCTCGACCAGCCGCCAGACCCGCAGATGAATGGATGCGCAACCGTGATCTGACGCCCCGGTTCCCGTTATCCGGACTCCGCTCTCGGCTCAGCGGAGCAAGACCGTCCGTTCGGTACGCAAACGGACATCCCGCTCAACCCCGGGGAGGAGTGTGCCAATTGGGCGCCCATCGGCGGTGAAATCCGGACAAGACGAAGGCCGCCGGGAACCGTGGTTCCCGGCGGCCTGGTGTCCGTCGGACAGGTCTGTCTCAGGGTCCGGGCACACCCGGACAATCCCTGTAGGTGGCTCGGGGAACGACGCCCCCGAGGCCCCTGAGCGGCTCAGTAGGCGGCCGCCTGCCCCTCGCGGTCGTAGAAGGGGCGGGTCTGCGCACGCAGCCACATCGCCACCGGATCGTGCTCGTCCGCCAGCGCGACCGTGCACACCGGAACCCCCTCGGGCACGGCGCCGACCGACTGCCGCATCATCTCCCGTACGGATTCCAGCGCGGGCGCCGAGGCGTCGTAGAGGTCGAGCCCCACCGCGAGGTACGCCGATCCGAGCGAGGGCTGCACCCAGGCGCGGCGCAGCGACCGGACGGCCGGTGTACGGTGCGCGTGCTGGGTCAGCAGCCCGTAGAACTGCGGGAGCTCCAGGGCCGGCTCGGACAGCCGCAGCGGCCCCGCCGGCATCCGGTCCAGGCCGGTGGCGACCCGGCGCAGGTCGGCCCAGGGCACGCCGAGGCCGCCGCCCTGGGCGTGCGGGTTGACCCACAGCCCCCAGCGGTCGGGGTAGAGGGCGCGGGCGATGTCCCGGCCGGTGACCACCTCGTAGCCGCGGTTCCAGCCGCTGGCGGCCAGCTCCTGCGGCGAGGTCACGCAGGGGGCGTATCCGAGCCCCTCGACCTCCATGCCGCCGTACTGGGCGTCCGGTGAGCCCGGCTGCCCCTGCCAGAGCAGCATCCACAGCCTGCCCTCGGCCAGGGCGCCCAGGAATGACTCGTAGCTCTCATAGCGCCCGGGAGTCACCTGGCGCAGCATGTGCTCGACCTGCCCGGCCGCGGCCGTGCCTGACGCACTCACCCGGTACCCCTCTTCGTCTTCGTCCACCCGTCGTCCACACGTACCACTCAGCTTAAGCGGCGCTACGGGACGTAGAAGGGGCGTACGCGCTCACGAATCCAGTCCGTGACCGGGTCCTCGGCCGCGTCCAGCAGGATCAACTGCACCGGCCAGGGCGCCGGTACGCGGGCCAGGGCGCGGCCGAGCGCCTCCAGCGGGGCGGTCCGCGCGTCGGACTGCCATCCCAGCAGCCGGACACCGATGTAGAGCTCGGGGTCCCGGCCCTCGACGCTGGCGAGGCAGCGGTGCGCGGAGGCGACCACGCCGGTGGCGCGGAACTCCTCCGCGGCGGCGGCGAGGAAGTCCACCGGGTCGTCCTGCCAGTCGGGCTCGAAGAGCCGGACGCGGCCGCCGGTGGCCGGGCCGTCGAGCGGGGTGCGGCCGGCCCGGCACAGCTCCGCGACGGCGGCCGGGGGCAGCGGGACCCCGACGGCGCCCTCGGGGTTCACGGCGATGCCGAGCTGCGGGGGCAGGCCGCGGGCGAACTCGACGGCGGGGGCGACGGCGAAGTCCATGGCGGGGCCGGCGCCGAAGCGGAACTGGGCCTCCGAGCTGTAGACGGGGACGTACGCCTCCCCGCCGATCAGCATCGTGGGGAGGCTGAGGCTGCCCTGGTCGGGCCCGCCGCCCTCGGGCAGCGGCACCCAGACCTGGCTGCGGCCGAGCACCTCCAGGATCCGCGCGCCGGCGTCCGCCTGTCCCAGCGCGGTCCCGAGCACCTGCTCCAACTCGTTGGCCGGCCAGCCGTTGCCCTGCATGTGCCCCTGCTCTCCGTACGGTCCCGGGTGTGTCGGGCCGAGGCTACCGGCCCGGGCCACGCCGCTGCGCGGGGCCGGTCCCTTCTGGACGCGGCCCTCGCGCGGCTCGGCGCCGGGGCGCCTCTCCGGCTTCGCGCCGCTGCGCCGGACTCCGTCCGTCGGACCCCGGGCGGGCCCCGGGCCCGGGCTGGGGTCGGTCTCCGTCTGCGGGTGGTGGGCCGCTGCGCGGGGCTGGTCCCCTACCCGCCCTTCCACCGTTCCCCGGGCGCCGCCCGGACCCGCGCCTCAATCGCCGGCGAGGCTGGAGGGGCGGGCGCTGCCCGGGCCCGCGCCTCAAACGCCGGCGGGGCTGGGTTGTGCGGGGCTGCCCGGACCCGCGCCTCAAACGCCGGCGGGGCTGGGTTGGGCGGCGGGGCTGGGAGGTCGGGGTCGGTCAGGGGCGGAAGGTGATGCGGGTCAGGGTGGCGGCGGAGGGGCGGTCGAGGAGGGTGGCGGAGGCGCAGCCCGCCGGCGGGCGGCCGGCTTCCGCGGCGCGCAGGAGGCGGGTCACCGCACCGCGGTGGCGGGCGAAGGCGTACGCCGAGACCCGGCGGCCCCGGGCCGCCTGCCCGGACAGGGCCTCCTCGGGGCTGGTGTCCAGCAGCAGCAGGTGCAGCGCCCGGCCCCGCCGCCGGGCGACGGCGGCGAGCAGGCCCCGTACCCACGCCTGGGTGCCGCAGTCGTGGACCACCACAGAGGCGCCGGAGCGCAGCTCGCGCCACAGCCCCCAGTAGTGGGCCGCGCGCACCAGCGGCCGGTACACGGCGTAGGGCAGGGCGGCCGGCATCCGGCGCTCCCAGCGCTCGCGGGCGTCCTGGGAGTCGATGCCGGCCTCCGCGGCCCGCTTGATCAGGGTGCTCTTGCCGCCTCCGGGCAGCCCGGACACCACCACGATGTCCCCGGCGGCGAAGGCGAGCCGGTGCGGCCGCGCGGCCTTTCCGCGCAGGTCACGCACGGGTCCGCCCATCGCAAGGGGGCGGGCGGCGGCCCGCTGGGCCGGAACCGTCCCGACCGTTCCTGTCGTGGTCACCACTCCGAATCTCCGCACAGTGATCGTCTCCCCCCGAATCGGGCCGCGAGGGCCCCATGCCCACTGAATGTAAAGAGACGGTAATCCGGCTGTCCCGGTTCCGGTCGGCCGTTCCACAGCGCGGACGGCCGGCGCCCCGGACCGGACCCGGACCGGGCCCCGGGACCGCACGTTCTTTCGGGCCCCACTGCCCTCCCGCGCCCGTCCCGTGCAATGATGTGCGCCATCTGGACACCAAACTGCATACCGGCCGCTTGAATCCGCGCGGGAGAGTCCCGGAGACCTTACGGTCGACCGGGCGCCGAAGGAGCAAGTTCCTCCCTTGAATCTCTCAGGCCCCGTACCGCGTGGATGAGGCAGATCTGAAAAGCGGGCTGCTCGGCAGCTCCACCCAAGGTGCAAGTCGGCGTTCCCCCTCGGTGGGAACTCTCGGCGAACCTCTCAGGTTCCGATGACAGATGGGGAGGATCCTCCTCCTCGTCATGTCATGCCCTGGGACCCGGGAGCCACACCCATGAGCACTGCCCCCCGCCTGACCGCGCTCGACGCGCTGCACCGCTCGCTCGGTGCGACCATGACCGACTTCGCGGGCTGGGACATGCCGCTGCGCTACGCGAGTGAGCGCGACGAGCACAACGCCGTACGCACCAAGGCCGGCCTGTTCGACCTGTCCCACATGGGCGAGATCACCCTGACCGGCCCGGAGGCCGTGAAGGCGCTGGACTACGCGCTCGTCGGGAACATCTCCACCGTCGGCGTCGGCCGCGCCCGCTACACGCACATCTGTCAGGAGGACGGCGGGATCCTGGACGACCTGATCGTCTACCGCCTCGGCGAGACCGAGTTCATGGTCGTCGCCAACGCCTCCAACGCCCAGGTCGTGCTGGACGCGCTCACCGAGCGCGCCGCCGGCTTCGACACCGAGGTCCGCGACGACCGTGACGCGTACGCGCTGATCGCCGTCCAGGGCCCGGAGTCCCCCGGCATCCTGAAGTCGCTCACGGACGCCGACCTGGACGGCCTGAAGTACTACGCCGGCCTGCCGGGCACCGTCGCGGGCGTGCCCGCGCTGATCGCCCGTACCGGCTACACCGGCGAGGACGGCTTTGAGCTGTTCGTCTCCCCCGAGCATGCCGTCGAGCTGTGGCAGGCGCTGACGAAGGCGGGCGAGGGCGTCGGCCTGGTCCCGGCGGGCCTGTCCTGCCGCGACACGCTGCGCCTGGAGGCGGGCATGCCGCTGTACGGGCACGAGCTGACCACCGCCCTCACCCCCTTCGACGCCGGGCTGGGCCGGGTCGTGAAGTTCGAGAAGGAGGGCGACTTCGTCGGCCGCGCCGCCCTGGAGGCCGCCGCCGAACTCGCCGCCACCAAGCCGCCGCGCAAGCTGGTCGGCCTGGTCGCCGAGGGCCGCCGGGTGCCGCGCGCCGGCTTCCCCGTGGTCGCGAACGGCGAGGTCATCGGCGAGGTGACCTCCGGCGCCCCGTCTCCGACGCTGGGCAAGCCGATCGCGATGGCGTACGTGGACGCCGCCCACGCCGCGCCCGGCACCTCCGGCGTCGGCGTGGACATTCGCGGTACGCATGAGCCGTACGAGGTCGTGGCCCTGCCCTTCTACAAGCGGCAGAAGTAACCCTCGAACCGGGCTCCACCCGTCTCAGCACACAAGACCATCGTTCGTATCCACCTCCCCGCATCCAGGAGAATCAGGTCATGAGCAACCCCCAGCAGCTGCGTTACACCAAGGAGCACGAGTGGCTGTCGGCCGCCGAGGACGGCGTCGCGACGGTCGGCATCACGGAGTTCGCGGCCACCGCGCTCGGTGACGTCGTCTACGCCCAGCTCCCCGCGGTCGGCGACACCGTCACCGAGGGCGAGACCTGCGGCGAGCTGGAGTCGACCAAGTCGGTCAGCGACCTGTACTCCCCCGTCTCCGGTGAGATCGTCGAGTTCAACCAGGACGTCGTGGACGACCCGGCGCTGGTGAACTCCGAGCCGTTCAAGGGTGGCTGGCTGTTCAAGGTGCGCCTGTCGGAGGAGCCGGAGCACGCGCTCTCCGCCGACGAGTACGCCGCGCTCACCCACTCCGACAACTGACACCCCAGGGGCCCCTGAATGTCCGTTCTGAACACCCCCCTCCACGAACTCGACCCTGACGTCGCCGCCGCCGTCGACGCCGAGCTCGTGCGCCAGCAGTCGACCCTGGAAATGATCGCGTCGGAGAACTTCGCTCCGGTCGCCGTCATGGAGGCCCAGGGCTCGGTCCTGACCAACAAGTACGCCGAGGGCTACCCGGGCCGCCGCTACTACGGCGGCTGCGAGCACGTCGACGTGGTCGAGCAGATCGCGATCGACCGCATCAAGGCGCTGTTCGGCGCCGAGGCCGCGAACGTCCAGCCGCACTCGGGTGCGCAGGCCAACGCCGCCGCGATGTTCGCGCTGCTGAAGCCGGGCGACACGATCATGGGCCTGAACCTGGCCCACGGCGGTCACCTGACCCACGGCATGAAGATCAACTTCTCCGGCAAGCTCTACAACGTGGTCCCGTACCACGTCGACGAGACCGGCGAGGTCGACATGGCCGAGGTCGAGCGCCTGGCCAAGGAGTCCAAGCCGCAGCTGATCGTCGCCGGCTGGTCCGCCTACCCGCGCCAGCTGGACTTCGCCGCCTTCCGCCGCATCGCGGACGAGGTCGGCGCGTACCTGATGGTCGACATGGCGCACTTCGCGGGCCTGGTCGCCGCGGGCCTGCACCCGAACCCGGTGCCGCACGCCCACGTCGTCACCACCACCACGCACAAGACCCTCGGCGGTCCGCGCGGCGGTGTCATCCTGTCGACGCAGGAGCTGGCCAAGAAGATCAACTCCGCGGTCTTCCCGGGTCAGCAGGGCGGCCCCCTGGAGCACGTGATCGCGGCCAAGGCGGTCTCCTTCCTCGTCGCGGCCTCGCCCGAGTTCAAGGAGCGCCAGGAGCGCACCCTGGAGGGCGCGAAGATCCTCGCCGCCCGCCTGGTCCAGGAAGACGTCAAGGCCGTGGGCGTGGACGTCCTCACCGGCGGCACCGACGTGCACCTGGTCCTGGTCGACCTGCGCAACTCCGAGCTGGACGGCCAGCAGGCCGAGGACCGCCTCCACGAGGTCGGCATCACGGTCAACCGCAACGCCATCCCGAACGACCCGCGGCCCCCGATGGTCACCTCGGGTCTGCGGATCGGTACGCCGGCCCTCGCGACCCGCGGCTTCGACGCCGAGGCCTTCACCGAGGTCGCCGAGATCATCGCCCAGGCGCTGAAGCCGACGTACGACGCCGAGGGCCTCAAGGCGCGCGTCTCGGCGCTCGCCGCGAAGTTCCCGCTGTACCCGTCGCTCTAGCCACGGGCTCGGAAGGGCCCGGCCTTGTTCTCACACAGGGCCGGGCCCTTCTCATGACCGGAGGTCGCCCTGGTGGCGGCCATGACCCTCGTCACATGCTCCTGGGCCGTCCAGGACACCGGAACGCGAGCCGGCTCACGTCTGGCGGACCCGTCCGGGAGACGAACCGTTCATCTCCACGCGTTAGGCTCGACTGCCGGACAAAATCCGCAGATCCACCCCTAAGATCCACCACACCCCTGCCCCCCTCCCCACCCCACGAGCAGACAAGGGAGTCCGCCAGTGGCCATCTCCGTCTTCGATCTCTTCTCCATCGGTATCGGCCCCTCCTCCTCCCACACGGTCGGCCCGATGCGCGCGGCGCGCATGTTCGTGACGCGGCTGAAGAAGGACGGCGTCCTCGCCCAGACCGCCGCCGTACGGGCGGAGCTGTTCGGCTCCCTCGGCGCGACCGGCCACGGGCACGGCACGCCCAAGGCGGTCCTGCTGGGCCTGGAGGGCCACTCCCCCCGCACGGTGGACGTGGAGGGCGCCGACGACGAGGTGGAGCGCATCCGCAAGAGCGGCAAGCTGCGTCTGCTGGGTGCGGAAATAGGCGGTGCCCACGAGATCGACTTCGACGAGCCGAACCAGCTGATCCTGCACCGCCGCCGCTCGCTGCCCTACCACGCGAACGGCATGACGCTCTTCGCGTACGACGCCGCCGGCGCCCCGCTGCTGGAGAAGACGTACTACTCGGTCGGCGGCGGCTTCGTCGTGGACGAGGACGCGGTCGGCGAGGACCGGATCAAGCTCGACGACACCGTGCTGAAGTACCCCTTCCGCTCGGGCGACGAGATGCTGCGCCTGGCCAACGAGACCGGTCTGTCGATCTCCTCCCTGATGCTGGAGAACGAGAAGGCCTGGCGCACCGAGGAGGAGATCCGCGAGGGGCTCCTGGAGATCTGGCGGGTCATGCAGTCCTGCGTCTCGCGCGGCATGTCCCGCGAGGGCATCCTCCCGGGCGGGCTGCGCGTCAAGCGCCGCGCCGCCTCCACGGCGCGCCAGCTGCGCACCGAGGGCGATCCGATGATGCACCGCAGCGAGTGGACCACGATCTACGCGATGGCGGTCAACGAGGAGAACGCGGCGGGCGGCCGTGTCGTGACGGCCCCGACGAACGGCGCGGCGGGCGTCCTCCCCGCGGTGCTGCACTACTACATGAACTTCGTCCCGGGCGCGGACGAGGACGGCGTGGTCCGCTTCCTCCTCGCCGCGGGCGCGATCGGCATGCTGTTCAAGGAGAACGCCTCGATCTCCGGCGCCGAGGTCGGCTGCCAGGGCGAGGTCGGCTCCGCCTGCTCGATGGCGGCGGGCGCCCTCGCCGAGGTCCTGGGCGGGACCCCGGAGCAGGTCGAGAACGCCGCGGAGATCGGCATGGAGCACAACCTCGGCCTGACCTGCGACCCGGTCGGCGGTCTGGTCCAGATCCCCTGCATCGAGCGCAACGGCATGGCCGCCGTCAAGGCCGTCACCGCCGCGAAGATGGCGATGCGCGGGGACGGCAGCCACAAGGTCTCCCTCGACAAGGTCATCAAGACCATGAAGGAGACGGGCGCCGACATGAAGGTCAAGTACAAGGAGACGGCGCGCGGCGGCCTCGCCGTCAACGTCATCGAGTGCTGATCCTCTAAATGATCTCCGGTCCGGGGTTTGGACCGAGTTGATCACGCTTGCGAGGGAAGAAGCCGGTCCGGGCTGGTTTCTCGATGATCACGTACGTCAGTCTGATCACGCGACGTCGCGTCACCCCCGGGCGGTAGGCCAACCGCCTTGACCCCCTTGCTGTTTTGCGTAACTGGAGGCTTCACCATGGCAGGTATCCGCAGCATCCGCGTGATGGCGGCGCTCGCATCGCTCCCCCTGGCCGCCGCCCTCTTCTCGGGCACGGCCCAGGCCGACAACGGGGCCGGCGCCGCCGGCACCGCGTCGAACGCGGCCCTCGCCGGCATCCTCGGCAGCGGGGTCGGCGGCAGCAACCTCGGCAACTCCTCCACCGCGCAGCAGGTCGCCTCCGGCTTCGGGGCGTCCAACCAGAACAACGGCGCGCAGGCCAACGGCTCCGGCTTCACCGCCATCGGCCAGTCGAACGCGCACGAGTCCCTGATCTACAACCCGCTGCCGTAGCGGTCGCGCGGCCCGCCGCGCAGGCCCCTGGGCCCGCCCTTCCCCCGGAGGGCGGGCCCTTCGCGTACCCCGTGGCCGAAATCAGGTCCTGCGGCCCCCGCCTCCCGGGACCTTCGGCCCGGAGAGTGCCCCCCGGCGTCGGCTAGCGTGCCCGGAGGGGCCCGGGAAGACCCCACGGGCGCGACGAGAGGCAGCCGCCATGGCCACCACCATCACCGAACACAGGGTCCTGCCGCTGCGGCTGGAAACCGCCCCCGTGTCCGTCCCCCTGTCCGGCAGCTTCGTGTACCGCACGGACCGGCCGTACGAGGTGGCCGTCGACTTCCGCGGCGCCGGGACCCACATCGCCCGCTGGGTGTTCTCGCGGGAGCTGCTGCTCGACGGGCAGACCTGCGCCACCGGCGAGGGCGACATACAGGTCTGGCCGCGCTGGACCGGCTCCGAGCCGCGCGTCCTGCTCGGCTTCAGCAACGGCGAGCAGAGCTGTGTGGTCTCCGCCCGCGCCAAGGACGTGCGCGAGCTGTGCCGGCGGATGACGGAGCTGGTCCCGCGCGGGCAGGAGCGGAGCCACTACGACCTGGACGCGCAGCTCAGCGCGCTGCTGGCGCACTGAGCCGCCGCGCGGCGGCGTGCTGGCAACCGCGCGGGGAACCACGCGCGGCCGTGCGGTGTCCTACCAGGTGACAGCCCGTCCCCGTCCCAGAGAACCGGGGAGACATCATGCGTCACCCGCACCGCCGCCGGATCGTGGCCATCGCCACGGGCGCCCTGCTCACCGCAGGGCTCGCGCTCTCCGCGCCGGCTTCCGCCGCCACCACGTCCGCCCGCACCCAGACCCCGCTCGTGGTCAACGCCCGCTGGGGCGGGCACTGCACGTACGACCGGATCGTGATCGACCTCCAGGGGTACGTGCCCCCGGTCACCGTCACTCCCGTCTCCCAGCTGGTCTACGACGGGTCCGGCCAGCCCGTGCCGCTGGCCGGGAAGTACTTCCTGGAGATCCGCCTGCACCCCGCCGCCGCGCACAACGACGCCGGGCAGAACGTCTACCAGGGCCCCAAGCTCCAGAAGATCTACCTCAGCAAGCTCAAGGGCCTCGCCCTGACCGGCGACTACGAGGGGTACGTGACCTTCGGCGCCGCCTTCGACACGCAGCCGTCCTACAGCACCTCCGTCCTGCACTCGCCCGAGCGGTTCGTGCTGGACATCGCGCACCCGAACACCTGCTGACCAGCGCGTACGCAGCGGGGCCCGGGGCGTCGCACGCCCCGGGCCCGCCGCGCGGTCAGCACGCGGGGCGGATCCGCATCCGGCCCGGGTCCCCGTTGCCGAACCAGTCCTGGGTGCAGGACCAGCCGCCGGGAGCCGCCGCGCCCACCAGGCCGAGGCAGGCGGCCATCGCCCGCTGCCCGTGGGCGTTGGGGTGCATGGACTCCTCCAGGGTGCCCTGGGTGTTCGCGTAGTCCAGGAAGCGGAACCACTCGTGGTGGCGGGGGTCCGGGCCGCTCTGGCCCACCTGCTCCGTCCCCACCGAGCACACCTCGTGCCCCGCGAGGGCGTCGCGCAGGTCCAGGTAGTCGGTGCCGCGCGCCGCGGCGACCGTCTTCACCATGTCGCCCATCTGCGGGACGAGCGTGTACGCCGCCCAGTCCGCGTCGCGGTCGTTGAAGGGGCAGCCGTCCTTGAACATCCGGTCCGAGTCGTTCTGCGAGAGCCGGAAGTACCCCGCGCCGGGGATCGGTGACGCCCGCCGCCGCCCGCGCCCGCCCCCCGGGCGCCCGTCGGCGGGCCGGGGCTCCGGCCCGCGCAACTGCCCGCCGGGCCGGTGGCCTTCGCGGGGCGGGAGGCGGAGGCGGGCCGAGCCGGTGCGCTGGCTCGGGGCCGAACGGGAGGCCCTGGTCGCCACGGCGCGGCAGGCCGCGCGCGTGGACCCGTACACCGCCTGGGAGCTCGCGGCGGCCGGGGAGTACGTGTTCGGCCTGCGCAGCGATCTCGCGGGCTGGCAGGCGGTGCAGGAGGCGGGCCTGGCGGCGGCCCGCGCGGCCGGGGACCGTACCGGGCAGGCCCTGATGCTGGTCGGGCTGGGCCGGCTGCGGGCCTGCCGGGAAGAGTGGGGACCGGCCCGGGAGGCGCTCTTCGAGGCCCTCGGGGACGCGCACGGGGCGGCGTACGCGGGCTGGGTGCTCTCGTACCTCGACCGGCTCCATGGGCGCCTCGACGAGGCGGTGCACCGCTGCGAGCGGGGCGCGGCGGTCTTCGAGGCGGCCGGCGACCGCTACGGCCAGGCGCACTCCCCACGCGGCATCGGCCAGGTGCTCCTCGCGCGCGGGGACACCGGGGGCGCCCTGGAGGTGCTGCGCCGGGCGCTGGCGGTGGCCGAACCGGGCGGGGCGGCCTGGCCCCGGATGTGCATGCTGCGCTGGGTCGCGGAGGCGCTGCGGATCGAGGGGTGCCCCGAGGAGGCGGCCCGCGGTTTCGCCGAGGTGCTGCGGCACCCGCGGGGTTCGGGGGACCTGGCGGGCCAGTGCGCGGCCCTGATCGGGCTGGGCCGGATCGCCCTGACCGGCGGGGACACGGCCGCGGCCCTGCGGGAGCTGCGGGCGGCCGACGAGCTGGGCCGCCGCTCGGGCCAGACCCTGGTACGGGCCCTGGCGGTGCCCCCGCTGGCGGAGGCCCTGGTGGCGGCCGGACAGCCGGCGGCGGCCCGGGCGCTGCTGGAGGAGGCCATGGAGGGCTGCCGCCGGATGAACGCCCGGCCGCTGCTGGCCCGGCTGGAGTCGGCGCTGGCGAAGGCGGGAGCCGTCTGATCAGCGGTGTTCGGGGTTGGGGAAGTCGAAGCGGCAGCCGGCGTCCCACAGGGAGCGCTGGTTGCCGTGCGCGGGCATGCCGCCGGCGCGCTTGAGGAGGGCGGCCAGGTGCATCAGGTTCCAGGACATGAAGGCGGTGTTGCGGTTGGTGAAGTCGTTCTCGGGGCCGCCGGAGTCCGGGTCCAGGTAGGAGGGGCCGGGGCCGGCCTCGCCGATCCAGCCCGCGTCGGCCTGGGGCGGGATGGCGTAGCCGAGGTGCTGGAGGCTGTAGAGGATGTTCATGGCGCAGTGCTTGACGCCGTCCTCGTTGCCGGTGATCAGGGCTCCGCCGACGCGCCCGTAGTAGGCGTACTGGCCCTGGTCGTTGAGCAGCGAGGAGCAGGCGTAGAGCCGCTCGATGACCTGCTTCATGACGGAGCTGTTGTCGCCCAGCCAGATCGGGCCGCACAGCACGAGGATGTCGGCGTCCATGATCTGGCTGTAGAGGACCGGCCACTGGTCGCTCTCCCAGCCGTGGTCGGTCATGTCCGGCCAGACGCCGGTGGCGATGTCGTGGTCGACGGCCCGGACCAGCGAGGTCCGCGCGCCGGCCGACTCCATGACGGCGCGGCTCTTGGCGATCAGGCCCTCGGTGTTGCTGGTCTCGGGAGAGCGTTTGAGGGTGCAGTTGACGTAGACGGCGGAGAGGTCCGGGTACGCGAAGGAGTCGGCAGCCACCCTCCCACGGTGCCCGCCGCCCCCCGGCCCGGCCACCGGACCGCGCCCGTCCGGGGGACGCGTGACGCGGCGGCAGGTGGCCGGATCGGTCCGGGTTGTGACGGATCCGTCCGGGCGACTAGGGTCATCGGGCCTTGGTGTTCGGGAAACCGGTGGAAAACCGGTGCGGCCCTCGCCACTGTGATCGGGAAGTCCGGCTCCACTCCCCCGCGGGAAGCCACTGGGCCCGCGCGGGAGACCGCATGGGCCCGGGAAGGCGGAGTCAGGGCATCAGTACCCGTGAGCCAGGAGACCGGCCGGGGCGCGTCGTCCATCCACGAGGTGCTGGAGAGGTCTCCCAACTCATGCATATAGCCGAGGGGTTCCTGCCCCCTTTGCACGCGGTCGCCTGGGGCGCCGCGTCCGCCCCCTTCGTCGTCCACGGGGTCCGCGCCCTGACCCGCGAGGTGAAGGCCAATCCGGAGAGCACCCTGCTGCTCGGGGCGTCCGGAGCGTTCACCTTCGTACTGTCCGCCCTGAAGATCCCGTCCGTGACGGGCAGTTGTTCGCACCCGACCGGGACGGGGCTGGGGGCCATCCTCTTCCGGCCGCCGATCATGGCGGTGCTCGGCACGATCACCCTGCTCTTCCAGGCGCTGCTGCTGGCCCACGGCGGGCTCACCACCCTGGGCGCCAACGTGTTCTCGATGGCCATCGCCGGGCCCTGGGCGGGCTACGGGGTCTACCGGCTGCTGCGGAAGTCCGGAGCGCCGCTGATGGTGACGGTCTTCTTCGGCGCCTTCTTCGCCGACCTGGTCACCTACTGCGTGACCTCGGTCCAGCTGGCGCTGGCCTTCCCCGACCCGGCGAGCGGCTTCCTCGGCTCGCTGGAGAAGTTCGCGGGGATCTTCGCGCTCACCCAGATCCCGCTCGCGGTCAGCGAGGGGCTGCTGACGGTGCTCGTGATGCGGCTGCTGATGCAGTCCAGCAAGTCCGACCTCGTCCGGCTCGGGGTCGCCAGGCTGACCGGGAGCGGGACGGCGAAGACGGCGAAGCAGGAGGCGGCGCTCTGATGACCAGGAACGCGAAGATCAACACCCTGCTGCTGCTCGTGGTGGCGGCGCTGGCCGTGCTCCCGCTCGCACTGGGCCTCGGCGAGGGCAAGGAGGAGCCGTTCGCGGGCGCCGACGGGCAGGCGGAGGCGGCCATCACCGAGCTGAAGCCGGATTACGAGCCCTGGTTCTCCCCGCTGTACGAACCCCCGTCCGCGGAGATCGAGTCGGCGCTGTTCGCCCTCCAGGCGGCCCTGGGCGCGGGCGTGCTCGCGTACTACTTCGGTGTCCGCAAGGGCCGCCGCCAGGGCGCGGCGCAGGCCCTCGCCGAGGCCGGGGCCGCCCGCTCCACCCCGGAGTCGTAGGCGGTGCTGCCGATCGACGTGGCGGCCCACGGCAGCCGCTGGCGGGGCCGCCATCCGCTGGAGAAGGCCCTGCTGGGGTTCGGGCTCACCCTCACCGCGGTCTGCCTGCCGCCGTGGCCCGGCGGGCCGTTGGTCGCCGCGGCGACGCTGGCGGTGCTGCTCGGTCCCGCCGGGGTGGCCGGGCGGCAGCTGTGGCGGGCCTTCCGGGTCCCGCTCGGCTTCTGTGTCACCGGGGCGCTGCCGCTGCTCGTCTCGGTGGGCGGCCCGGACGGGTTCCTCGCCCTGGCCCCGGACGGGCCCCGGCAGGCGGCGGAGCTGCTGCTGCGCACCTCGGCGGCCTCGCTCGGGGTGCTGCTGTTCGCCTTCACCACACCGGTCTCGGACGTGCTGCCCCGGCTGGTGCGGGCCGGGGTGCCGGCGCCGGTGGTGGACGTGGCCCTGGTCATGTACCGGATCGGCTTCCTGCTGCTGGACTCGATGGCGCAGGTCCGCCGCGCCCAGGCGGCCCGGCTCGGGCAGACCAGCCGGGCGGCGGTGTGGCGTTCGCTGGCGGGGCTCGCGGCGACCTCGTTCGTCCGGGCCTTCGACCGCGCGGCCCGGCTCCAGGAGGGGCTGGCGGGCCGCGGTTACGACGGCGCGCTGCGGGTGCTGATCCCGGAGGCGGCGCTGTCCCGGCGGTTCCTGACGGGGTCCGCCGCCCTGCTGACCGCCCTGGTCGCGGGGACCCTCGTACTGAAGGAGCTGTGGCTTTGAATCCTCCCCCAGCCGAAGCAGAGGGATTCCTGGCTCACGCCGCTCGGTCGCTCAGCGAGCGACCGAGTCTTCCACGATCAACACCAGCCGGGTTGAAACCAGCCCGGGTGTCTGAAGTTTCGGAGGTTGCTGTGCTGGCTTGGCTCTCGCTCAGCACGTCGTACGCGCTTGGTTCTCGCAACGCACGATATGGACTCTACCGAGCGGCCCTTCGCCCTGGGGGTCAAACACCGTTTCTTTCCCTCCTGCGCAGGAGTTCGATTCCTCGCCGGCTTGAAGGAGGTTGCCCGTGACCCCGTTGGTGGAGCTGGTCGGCGCGGGTTACGCGTACGAGGACGGCCCGGCGGTGCTGTCCGGGGTGGACTTCGGCATCGCCGAGGGCCGGGCGCTGGTGCTGCTGGGCCGCAACGGCAGCGGCAAGACCACGCTGATGCGGCTGCTGAGCGGGGGGCTGCGGCCCGGCTCGGGGGCGCTGCGCCTGGACGGCGCGGAGGTGGCGTACGACCGCAAGGGCCTGACCCGGCTGCGGACCTCGGTGCAGCTGGTGGTGCAGGACCCGGACGACCAGCTCTTCGCGGCCTCCGTCGAGCAGGACGTGTCCTTCGGCCCGATGAACCTGGGGCTCCCTGCGCCGGAGGTCCGCGAGCGGGTGGACTCGGCGCTGGCCGCGCTGGACATCACCGCGCTGCGGGACCGCCCGACGCACCTGCTGTCGTACGGGCAGCGCAAGCGCGCGGCGATCGCGGGCGCGGTGGCGATGGCGCCGCGGGTGCTGATCCTGGACGAGCCCACGGCCGGACTCGACCCGGACGGCCAGGAACGCCTCCTGGACGTCCTCGCGGGACTGCGGGCCGTCGGCACCACGGTGGTCATGGCCACCCACGACGTGGACCTCGCGGTCCGCTGGGCCGACGACGCGGCGGTCCTGACCCCGGCCGGCATCCGGGTGGGTCCCGCCGGGGTCCTCCTGTCGGATCCGGACCTGCTGGCCTCGGCGGGCCTGCGCCAGGCCTGGTCCCCCGCGGTGACGGCCTTCCTGCGCGCCCACGGCCTGCTGGCCCCGGACCTGCCCGGCCCCCGTGTCCCGCAGGCGCTGGCCGACTGGCCGCGAGCGGCCTCGCGGACCCGGCCGCAAACCTAGGATGTCCGCATGTCGCTGCCGCACGCCATCCTCACCGCCCTGCTGGAGAAGCCCTCGTCGGGGCTGGAGCTGACCCGGCGGTTCGACAAGTCGATCGGCTACTTCTGGTCCGCGACGCACCAGCAGATCTACCGCGAGCTGGGGCGGCTGGAGGAGGCCGGGCTGATCCGGGCGCTGCCGAGCGAGGGGCCCGTGCGGGGGCAGAAGAAGGAGTACGAGGTCCTGCCCGACGGCGGCGCGGAGCTGGCGCGGTGGGTGGACGAGAGCCAGGACCCGAAGCCGATGCGGGACGCGCTGCTGCTGCGGATCCGCGCGGCGGCCGTGGTGGGACCGCAGCGGCTCGGGCCGGAGCTGCGGCGCCATCTGGAGCTGCACCGGGCGCAGTTGGCGACGTACGAGGCCATCGAGGCGAAGGACTTCCCGCCGGGGCGGGACACCGCCCCGGACCGGCTGCGCCGGCTGGTGCTGCACGGGGGGATCGCTCTGGAGAGCTTCTGGCTGAGCTGGCTGGAGGAGGCCCTGGGCGAGGTGGAGGACCTGAGCGGGGTGCAGGACCCGGGCGAGGTGCAGGACCCGAGCGGTGCGGAGGGCCTGGCGCCGCCGGAGGGCGGCGGGGCCTGACGCGCCCCCGCCCCGGCGGGCGGGGCGGAGGCGGGCGCGGCGCGTCTACTTGTTCAGGGAGGCCCAGAACTCGTCGAAGCTGAGCAGCTTGTCGCCGTTGGCGTCCTTGGCGGCGAGCACGGCGTCCGCGACCGCGGCGGTGACGTGCGCGTCGCCCATCGCCTTCATGGCCGCGCTGTACTCGTCGGCCGTGACGAAGCCGTCACCGTTCACGTCGAACTTGTCGAACGTCGCCCGTGCGCTCTCGATGTCAGCCACTGGGTCCACCCCTTCTCGGTGCTTGTTGACCGGCTCAGGGTAGCGGCCTCCGGCGGGCCGCACTCCCGCGGGGGCCGTTCGGTCGGCAGAAAGATATTCAATTACCCGCCCGTAAGCAGGGCCAACAGCCCGGAACTCAGACGGAACCGATAATTCCAGCCAAGAAATCAGCCTCCCACTTGTCACGCTCCGGGATCACGGCATAACGTACCGGCATTGCCGCCACACCAGGAGCGCAGGGCTCCCAGGGACATGCGGCAACAAGGGCGATCACAGGTGACGATCACAGCTGACGCATCATTCGAAGTTCTGCCCTTCACCCGTACCTGCCGCCATATCTGGGAAGACGGCGACCATGTGCTCATCGGCGTGAGTCCTGGCAACAGCTACTTCAGTGCCGAGCGCGTGTCCAGTCTCGCCCGATGGGCCACGACCCGCTTCGCGCAGGTCGACTTCGTGTACGCAGACCTCCACGTGGACCGGATGTTCGCCGCTTTCGGCTACACCACGGAACACGCGCAGAAGCGTGCGGCGAAGGAGATCAAGGCGGTTCGGAGGAGGATCGTCAAAGGCGTCGAGGAATCAGGGCCTCAGCACGCCGAGATCCGAGTGAGGGCACTTTCGGAGTTCCAGGCGAACCCCGTCTACCGGCTTCTGCACCGGCGCGTACTGCATTTCCTCGACACCGACGACGTATTCCGCAAGGGCTGCGAGGAAATGGCCCTGCATTTTGTCGGCTCCAAGTTGCCCGAAGGTGAATCCATCACGGACGCGCAGTTGCGTGTGTGTTTCGACTACATGGCGGCGGAGCTGCCCTTCTTCATCGACACTCCCAGCATTCTCGACGTGCCCTCCTCCGTCGCCGCCTACCACGTCAAGATGCCGATGACGGACGTCCTCTTCGCCCGCGGCGGGGGCCTGCGCGCCACCCGCAACCAGGCGTACGCCGTCGTACGCCCCGAGCCCGCCGTCTCCCACGGCACCGCCGCCGCAGCAACCGAAGGGAACGTCGATGAGCGTCGAGCAGCTTGAGGGCCGGGAGGACCGGGAGCAGCCGCTCCTGGACTTCCCGCTCTCGCGGCGCGGTGACGTCCTCCCGCAGGAGTGCGCCTGGCTGCGCGAAAAGGCTCCCGTCGCCAGGGTCCGCACCCTGACCGGGGACCCGGCCTGGCTGGTGAGCAGCTACGCGCTGGCCAAGCAGGTGCTGGAGGACGAGCGGTTCAGTCTCAAGGACACCGCCAACGCCGGGGTGCCCCGCCAGTACGCGCTGACGATCCCGCCCGAGGTCGTCAACAACATGGGCAACATCAACAGCGCCGGTCTGCGCAACGCGGTGATGAAGGCGCTCAACCCCCGCCAGCAGGGCCTTCAGGAGCTGCTGCGCGCCACGGCCGGGGAGCTGCTCGACCGGATCGTCGCCGAGGGGGGCCCGGCCGACCTCCGGGCCGGCTTCGCCGACCCGTTCTCCGCGGCCCTGCACTGCCGGGTGCTGGGGGTGCCGTTCGAGGACTGGCGCCGGCTGATGTCGGGGCTGGACGTCGCGTTCATGACCGTACGCGAGCCGTTCGCCGACTCGGCCCTCAACTGGTACAAGGACGTCGGCTACTTCGCGGGGCGGCTGGAGGCGCAGCTGGCGCTGCCGGCCGAGGAGCGTACGGGGCTCCTCGGCAGGTTCGCCGGGCTGAAGGAGGCCGATCCGGAGTCGGCCCACCTGACGGACGAGATGTTCGCGACCGTCGCCGTCTCGCTCTTCGGCGCGGGCGCCGTCTCCACGTCCGCCTTCCTGGTCCTCGCGGTCCTCGCGCTGCTCCAGAAGCCCGAGCTGATCGGGTATCTGCGCGAGCACCCGGAGCGCATGGGCCGGGCCGTCGACGAGCTGCTGCGCTGGAACCTGTCCGTCGGGGACGGCCTGCCGCGCATCGCGCTGGCGGACGTCCAGGTCGGTGACGTCCTGGTCCGGGAGGGCGAGCTGGTGCTCGTCCTGCTGGAGGGGGCCAACTTCGACCCGGAGGCCTTCGAGAACCCGGACGAGCTGGACCTCGAGCGGGAGAGCTCCCACCCCAACCTCGCCTTCGGCGCCGGCCGGCACTTCTGCCCGGCCTCGGCGCTGGGCCGGGCGCACGCCGAGATCGCGCTGGAGGTGCTGGTCGAGCGGCTGCCCGGGCTGCGCCTCGCGGTGCCGGCGGAGAACCTGGTGTGGCGTACGGGCTTCATCAAGCGGCTGCCCGAGCGACTTCCGGTCGCCTGGTAGCCGCCTGGTGGATGTCGGTGTCCCGGGAGCTGTGCGAGCTCCCGGGGCGCCGTCGCATGCGGCGACGACCGGCGGCTACCGGAAGATCCCGGTGTGGCCGAGGGAGTAGCGGCCGGGCTGCGGGTACACGGCGAGGCCGTGGGGGCCGCCGCCGACCGGGATCCGGGCCAGCTGCTTGCCGGTGACGGTGTCGATCGCGTAGACCTCGGAGTTGTAGCGGCCGGACAGCCACAGCACCTTGCCGTCGGCCGAGACCCCGCCCATGTCGGGGCTGCCGCCGTCCGGGAGTTCCCACTTCTTGGTGAGCCGCTTCTCCTTGAAGTCGAAGACGGAGACGGTGCCCTCGCCCCGGTTGGAGACGTACATCTCCTTGGAGTCGCGGCTGACGTACAGGCCGTGGCAGCCCTTGCCGGTGGGCAGCAGCTGGGGGACGTCGAACTTGTCCCCGCTGAGCACCCACATGCCGTGCGCCATCATGTCCGCGACGTAGAAGGTCTTTCCGTCGGGGGAGATCTTCACGTCCTGGGGCATCGCGCCCTCGAAGGGGAGCTTCTGCTGGCCGACGACCTCCATCCGCTCGGTGTCCACCTTGAGCAGTTCGCCGGAGAACTCGCAGCTCACGATGAAGTAGCGGCCGTCCGCCGAGAAGTCGGCGTGGTTGACCCCGAAACAGGTCACCGGGACGGTCTTCACGCGGTTCATGGTGTGCGGGTCGCGGAAGACCAGCTCGCGGTCCATGGAGGCCATCACGACCGCGTACTTGCCGTTGGGCGTGAAGTACAGGTTGTACGGGTCGTGGACCTCGACGGGTGCGCCGGCCTCGCCGGTGGCCGGGTTGATCGGGGTGAGGGTGTGGCCGCGGTTGTTGTTGACCCACAGGGTCTTCATGTCCCAGGAGGGCACCACGTGCTGGGGCTGGACGCCGACCGGGATGGTGTCGATGACCTTGTAGGTGGCCGGGTCGATGACGGACACCGTGTTGGAGTTGGTGTTGGGCACGTAGACGCGGGACGGGAAGTCCTTGACCACCGGGGAGAGCCGGTTCGGCCGGTCGGCGGCGTACACGTCGTTCGGGTCGAGCAGCGGGGGCATCCCGGCCAGCCCCGGGGGCACGGCGGGGACGGCCTTGACGGGCTTGGCCGGGCCCTTGGAGCCGAGCGCCTCGGCGGGGGCCTTGTCGGCCGAACCGCAGCCGGCCAGGGCGGCGAGGACCAGACCGGCGAGCAGCACGGTGGCCTTCCGGGGAAGGCGGATGGTCGTCATGAGGTCAGCAGCTCCGTGGTGGTCACCGCGCGCAGTTCGCGGCGCGCGAGTTCTTCGAGGAGGGGCGGCATCGCGTCGACCGTGTCCGCGTAGCCGAAGTGCAGGCTCACCACCGATCCGCCCTGGATCGTCCCGGTGACGGTGCGGATGACGGCCGCGGCGCCGGGCGAGGTGAAGTCGAGGGAGTCCACGTCGTACGAGAGGACGTGCGGGTAGCCGGCCCGCTGGGCCAGCTCGCGGACGAGCGGACTGGCGTACTGGGTCTGCGAGGGGCGGAACCAGGTGCCGATCGATCCGGTGAGGCGCTTGAGGCGCTGGGCGCAGTGGGTGATCTCGGCGTAGGCCTCCGCCTCGGGCAGGTCGTTGATCGCGAGGTGGCGCTGGGTGTGGTTGCCGAGTTCGTGGCCGCCGTCGAGGATCCGCCGGGCCATGGCGGGGTGGGCGTCGAGCCAGCTGCCGATGGCCAGTACGGTGACCCGCGCGCCGGCCTTCTCCGCCGCGGCCAGCACGGCGCGGGCGATGGCGGGGTCGCCGTTGCCGTGGAAGGTGAGCGCGACCTTCGCCCGCTCGCGGGGGCCGTGCCCGATCTCGACGGGCTGCCCGGGGAACCGGCGGGGGGCGGGGGCCGCCTGGACGGGCTTGGCAGGCCGGGCCGGCTCGGCGGGCCTGGCGGGAGCGGGCCGGACGGGCCCCGGCGCCGCCGGGCCGCCGTCCGCGCCGCAGGCCGCGGTGAGGGCACCGGCGGCGACCGCCGCGGTGGCGCGCAGGGCCGTACGGCGGTCTGGGTAACAGAGCACCTGCCCATTTAAGGGCCGGACGACCCCGAAGGTAATGATTGACCCAATTTGGGACTTTCGTCAGCGGGGCCCGCACAGCAAGGTGTCCAGTATGTGATCAACGATTTACGCAGAGCGGTCGATATTTATTCGTTGATTACGAGGCGCGTGGCCCATCTCACCTAGGATTTAGGTGGAAACTCTTGGGATATGCACACTTATGTCCGACTCGGGACTTTTGGCGTTTGAGCCCTCGTCTGCCATAGTCGGAACCACGGCTTCCCTTTGACCCGAGCGAAGTCCACCGCCGAGGATCACACCCCAATCGATCCTCGGCGCACCCATGAAACCCCCGCAGCGCCCCACCTCGGCGACAGGGGGTTTCTGGCTTTCTAGCGGTCGGCGACCCGCATCTCGAACCAGGTGATCTTGCCGCGCGGCAGCAGGTCGGCGCCCCAGCGGTCGGACAGCTTGTCGACGAGGAACAACCCCCGGCCGGTGGTGTCCAGCTCGTGCACCGGCATCAGACAGGGCAGCCCGCGCGAGGGATCGCGCACCTCGACCCGGATCCAGCCGCGCCGGCGCAGCATCCGTAAGCCGAAGGAGCGGGCCCCGGTGTGGCGCACCGCGTTCCCGACGAGTTCCGAGACCAACAGGACGGCGTGCTCCGAGATCTGCGGCGACAGCCCCCAGAAGCGGACGACAACGCTCTGGGTGAGCCGACGGGCCGTGCTCGCGGACTCCGGCATGGACGGCAGCGTCACTTCCGCCTCGGCCGGGTTCCCGTACAACTCCAGGGCTCTGAGGCCCTGTTCGTCCTCGACCGCCGCCGTCAGCCGTACGGCCGAAGCGCTGCTGCGCTGCCGCGGCTGTTCCACACCCTCCAGGCCCGCCATGCACCCATCATGGACGTCCGGCGCACCCGTCCGGGCCGTTCCCCGGGAATACGCCCCCCGGAATCAGCGATTCCGAGGGGGCGCCCCGGCATATGCGAACGGCAACCGAAGGCGGCAGGAGCCACCCTGACCTGGTGTGACGTTCCGCTGCCCGACGATCACCGTGAGTGGATCAGCGATTCTCCTTAAGGTTGCCTTAAGGCCTGGCTAATCCACCCGCAGGGGTTTCTCCAGTCACGCTCAACCGACCGTGCTCATACGGCTGGGCTCAACCGGCTGCGCTCATACTGGGCTCATACAAACTTGGCCTTGCCCGGGCCCTCTTCGACGAAGCTGCGCATACCGCGCTCCCGGTCCTCGGTGGCGAACAGGCCCGCGAACCAGTTGCGTTCGATGGTCAGGCCGGTGTCGATGTCCGCCTCCAGGCCCGCGTCCACGCACTCCTTCGCGGCGCGCAGCGCGAGCGCCGGGCCCTGGGCGAGCTTCGCGGCCCAGGCGTGCGCCTGCTCGTACACCTCGGCGGCGGGCACGATCCGGTCCACCAGGCCGAGGGCGAGGGCCTCTTCGGCCTTGACCATCCGGCCGGTGAAGATCAGGTCCTTGGCCTTGGAGGGGCCGATCAGCCGGGACAGCCGCTGGGTGCCGCCCGCGCCCGGGATCAGGCCGAGCAGGATCTCGGGCTGGCCGAGCTTCGCGTTGTCGGCGGCGATCCGGTAGTCGGCGCACAGGGCCAGCTCGCACCCGCCGCCGAGGGCGTAACCGGTGATGGCGGCGACGACGGGCTTGGGGATCCGGGCGACGGCCGTGAAGGCGTCCTGGAGACCGCGGGACCGGGCGACCATGGCCGCGTGGTCCATGTTCTGCATCTCCTTGATGTCCGCGCCGGCCGCGAACACCTTCTCCCCGCCGTAGAGGACGACCGTGCGCACGTCGGCACGGTCGGTGGCCTCCACCGCGAGCTCGCGCAGCCGGTCCTGGGTGGCGATGTCCAGGGCGTTCATGGGCGGGCGGTCCAGCAGGATGGTGCCGACGCCTTCGGAGACTTCGAGAGAGATGGTCATACGGGGAAGGTTAGCGTCGGTTAACCCAAGGTGGCCCGGTGCTGTGGGTCACAGCACCGGGCCACGGGACTACGTACGCGCTGTGGCTACTTGATCCACTCCGCCCAGTCCATGTTCCAGCCGTTGAGGCCGTTGTCCGGGGCGATCTGCTTGTCCTTGGAGTTCTTCACGACCACCACGTCGCCGATCAGGGACTCGTTGTAGAACCACGCGGCGGGCGTGCTGTCGTCGCCGGCGCCGCGCTCGTCCTGGAGGCCGACGCAGCCGTGGCTGACGTTCTCCGAGCCGAAGGTGCTCGAGGAGGCCCAGTAGTTGCCGTGGACGAAGGTGCCGGAGGTCGAGAGCCGCATCGCGTGGGGGACGTCGGAGATGTCGTACTCGCCGCCGAAGCCGACGGTGGCGCCGTTCATCCGGGTCACCTTGTACTTCTCGCTGATGACCATCTGCCCGTTGTAGGTGGTCGTCGCCGGGGCGCCCGCGGTGATCGGGATGTTCTTGATCACCTGGCCGTCGCGGACGACCTCCATCTGCTTCGAGGTCGCGTCGACCGTGGTGACCTGGGAACGGCCGACGGTGAAGGTGACCGTACGGGTCTGCTTGCCGTAGACCCCGGGGCGGCCCTCGACGCCGTCGAGGGCGATCTTCACGGTGACCTTGGTGCCCGCGGCCCAGTACTTCTCGGGGCGGAAGTCGAGGCGGTCGTTGCCGAACCAGTGGCCCTCGACCGGCACGGACGGCTCGGCCGTGACCTGGATGGCCTTCTCGACGCCCTCGGTGTTGGTGATGCCGCGGGTGAAGTTGATGGACACCGGCATGCCCACGCCGACGGTCGTACCGTCCTCGGGGGTGTAGTGGCCGACGAAGGTGTTCTGGGGAGTCAGGGTGGTGAAGGTGGTGTCCTTGGCGGACTCGCGGCCGGCCTCGTCCTTGGCGACCGCGTGCACCTTGTACTCGGTGGCGGCGGCCAGGTGGCGGGCGGGCTCCCAGCTCGCGCCGTCGGCGGCCAGCTTGCCCTCCACCGCGTTGCCCTTGGTGTCGGCGACGGTCACGGTCGTCAGCTTGCCGCCCGAGCTGGTGATCTTCAGGATGCCGCTGGTGGCGACCTCCTTGGACCCGTCGTCCGGCTTGACGTTGACCACGGCCTTGGACGCCTCGGTGCCGGTCTTCGCCGCGGCACCGCCGCTCTTGCCGTTGTCCCCGCCGCTGCCCCCGCTGTTGCCGCCGCCACTGCACGCGCTGGTCAGCAGCAGGGCCGCTCCCAGCAGGAGGGCCGGCAGGCCGGTGCGGACGCGGCCGCGTATCGGCTGCAGGTTCACTCGTGTTCTCCCCATGTCCCCCGCGCGCGGACAGTCGCGCGCTTGTCGACAGGAAATCACATGGGGAGACTACGAATAGGCACAGTCATGTCACCGTTCCGTCCCAACTGCCGGGGCGTCCGGGGTGTCAGTCCTCGGAGCCGGCTCCCATGGGCCAGTCCCCGGGGTGCCAGCCGGGGCCGTCGGGCCGGCCGTGCTCCGGGCGGCCGTATTCGGGCCCGCCCTGCTCGCCGTGCTCGTCGTGCCCGCCCTGCTCCTCGTGCCCGCCGTGCTCGGGGCGGCCGTGGTCGGGCTTCCCGTGGCCGTCGGGCTTGCCGTGGCCCTCCTCCTCGCAGTGGCAGACCTCGCCCTCGTGCGCGCGCTTGTTGAGGAGCGTGACGGCGATCCGGTGGCCCGGGGTGCGTCCGTCCAGCGTCAGCGGGCCGGTCACCGGGTCGCGCGGCAGGACGTAGCCGTCGGGGACGTCCGTCTCGACCACGTAGTACTCACCGTCGGCGAGGCCCTCGAAGGCGCAGACGCCGTCCCGGCCGGTGGTGCAGTCGCCGCCGGTCCGCTCGTCGGCGTTGATGCCCCGCCGTTGCAGGCCCTCGGTGTGGTTGGTCTCCTTCCACAGCTCGAACTCCGCCCCGCGCAGCGGCCGCTTCGTCTTGGCGTCCTTCTTCAGGACCTCGATGGTCCCGCTCCGCTCCTCGTCCTTCTTCCGGTTCGGGATGGTGAGGACGACGACCTCCCTGACGTCGCCCTCCTCCAGTTCGAAGGCGGTGACCGCGTCGGCGGGGCGCTCGTAGCCCGGCGGGAGGCCGACCTCCCGCCAGTAGTAGCGCTCCCCAACGGGCAGTTCGACCGTGCAGGTGCCCCGGGCGTCGGTCAGGCAGGTGCCGTCGAGCCGGGTGTCGGGGTTGTCGCGGCCGTCCTGGAAGCCGGGGACGTCGTTGCTCTCGCGCCACAGCTCGAAGCGGGCGCCGGGCAGGGCCTCGCCGGTGTCCTTGTCGACCTTCCGCAGGACGACCCGGGCGCTGCCGCCCGGGTCCGGGGACCTGCGGTTCACGGCCACGTACCGGACCCCGGCCGCGGCGTTCTCGGCCGTCAGGACCAGTTCGCGGATGGGCCGGTCGGGGAGTTCGTACCCGGGGGGCGCGGCCGTCTCGCGCCAGTAGTAGGCGCCGAGCTCCTCGACGCGCGCACAGGTTCCCTCCGATCCGGTGGTGCAGTCCTCGAGCTTGGTGTCGGCGCCGTCGCCCTCGTACTGGAGGCCGTCGCGGCCGTTGGTCTCCTTCCACAGTTCGAACTTCGCCCCGGGCAGCGGCCGGCCGGCCTCGTCGTGCTTCACGACGGAGACCGAGCCCCTGGCCGGCGGGGTGGGCGCGCAGTCGGGCAGGTCGCCGTCGAAGGGGTAGGCGTGGAACTCGGCGCCGAGGCCGGTGGTCTCCGTCGGGCTGGTGTGGGTCAGGCTGCCGGCGGTGAAGAAGCGGCCGTTCACGCCGATCACGGAGACGGTGGCGACCGAGGCCTGCGGGCCGATCAGGACGCTGCCGCCGAGCTGCGCCGAGCCGGCGAGGGTGACCGACTGGGCGTCGGGGAAGTTCCACAGCAGCCGCTCGCGCAGTCCGGCGGGCAGGAGGGTGTTGTTGACGCGGACGGCGGGGGATTCGCCCGTGACGTTCACGAGGACGGTGGCGCCCGGCGGGATCTGCCGGAAGCTCACCGTCTGCTGGGCGCCGTTCGGTCCGGAGAGGTCGAAGTCCACGTTGAAGACCTGGAGGGGCGAGGTGCCGTCGCCGGTGAAGACGGTGCCCTGGGTGCTCCACACGGCCCGGCCGGTCGGCGTGCGCGGGACTCCGCCGGGCAGGGCGTAGCAGGTGCTCGCCTCGGTGAGCGCGCCCCGCAGGCGGGTGTAGGGGGCGGCCGCGTTCTCGTCGCGGGTGCGGGTGCCGGTCACGTTGCCGGTGAGGGTGCCCGCGTACTTGACGACCCCGCCGTCGGCGAGGAGGGTCTGGCGGGCAGCCACGGTGACGTCCTCGCCGGTGGTCAGGAAGTCCGCGCCGTTGGACGGGGGGACCCGGGAGCCGACTCCGGCGATGCCCACGTTGTAGACGTTGCCGCCGGCGGACTTGTTCAGGTCGAAGTCGCCGAGGACGACGACCCGGCCCTCGGCCTCGGCGGCGCCCCGGCGGACCAGCATGTCCCCGCCGACGAAGACGTTGACGTTGTTGTCGCGGCCGGCGAAGGGGAGGTTGTTGGGGTCCGGCCAGACGGACGGGCAGGCCTCGCCGGCGCCGGTGCCGGGGATGCACGGGCCGAGGCCGCCGGGGAGCGGGGCCCTCAGGGTGCGCGCCATCGGCGGCGGCTCGGCGCCGGGACCCGCCGCGAGGGCCGAGGGGGTCCCCGCCGCGAGTACGACTCCCACGGCCAGCCCGAGGGTCCAGTTCCTTGCTGACATGACGCTCCGTCCGCTGTCTCGGCCACCCGCCCGCGCCGGTGGCCCTGACAGGCTGCGGGCGGGCTTCGGCGCGGCGGACGGAAGACACTCTGCGGCCGGGGCATCGCGGTCCGACAATCACTCGATTGCACCGCTCCCCCGGGGTGCGGGGGCCGGTGAGGTGTGTCAGCGGCCGGTGGAGTGCGTCAGCCGGTGGCGGTGTGCGTCAGCCGGTGGCGGAGCCCGCCACCCAGTCCGCCCAGGACATGTTCCAGCCGCCCAGTCCGTTGTTGGGGGCGACGGTCTTGTCCTGCGAGTTCACCACCTCCACCACGTCCCCGATCAGGGTCCGGTCGAAGAACCAGCCCGCCGGGGTGTCCGAGCCGCCGCCCTTGTCGTCGCGCAGGCCCACGCAGCCGTGGCTGGTGTTGGTGGAGCCGAAGGTGTCGGGGCTGGCCCAGTAGTTGCCGTGCAGGAAGGTGCCGGAGGCGGTGAGCCGCATGGCGTGCGGGACGTCCGGGATGTCGTACTCGCCCTTGCCGTCGTCGCTGGTGAAGCCGACGGTGGCGCCGTTCATCCGGGTGACGTCGAACATCTCCATCACCACCATCCTGCCGTTGTAGGTGGTGTTCTTGGGTGCCCCGGCGCTGATGGGGATGGTGGACAGCAGCTCCCCGTCCCGGCGGACCTCCATGGTGTGCGCGGCCGCGTCCACGGTGGAGACCTGGGAGCGGCCGACGGTGAAGCGGACGGTCTTGTCCTGGATGCCGTACGAGCCGGGCGCGCCCTCGACGTCGCGCAGCTTCATCTTCACGGTGACCTCGGTGCCGGCCTTCCAGTACTCCTTGGGCCGGAAGTCGAGGCGCTCGTTGCCGAACCAGTGGCCCACGACCTCCACGGCCGGGTCGGCGGTGACGGTGATGGCCCGTTCCACGTCGGCGCGGTGCTTGACGGCCCGGCTGAACTTGAAGGAGACGATCATGCCGGTGCCGACGGTGGAGCGGTTCTCGGGCTTGAAGTAGCCGATGAACCGCTCCTCGGGGACGTAGGTGGTGAAGGTGGTGTGCCGGGCCTGGCGGCGGTTGTGCCCGTCGAGGGCGACCGCGTCGACGGTGTACTTGGCGGCGAGCGAGAGCCGTCCCCCGTCGGGGTCGGGGCTCCAGCTGAGCCCGTCGGCGGCGATCTCCCCGGGGACCTCCTCCTCCTGGGCGTCCTCGACCTTGGTGACCTTGACCCGCTCGAGGCGGCCCTCGGGGACGTTCACCCGCAGCGGGCCCTCGGCCGGGACGCCCTTGGCGTTGTCGTCGGGGGTGATCCGGATGGCCTCGTCCGGTGAGCGGGGTTTTCCGGGCAGCTGGATCTCGACCGGGGATCCGCCGTCCTCGGTGCAGCCGGTCAGCCCGCCCAGCAGGCCCGCCCATGCCGCCACGGCGGCCAAGCCCGCCCCTGCCCGCCTCGTCAGAAGAGTCACGCCCCGTCCAACGACCGGGGCCCTCCGGGGGAAACGTGAGGGCCGGGCACGTTCCGGGCAGAACAGTCCGGGCAGAACAGTGGGAAGGACCAGACGGGGCGGGCCCAGGCCGGGACGCCGGGCCGCACTCCTCCCCGACGGTACCCAGGAGCCGTGGAGGCGGGCAGTGTCGAGCGCAGCCGAGCAAGAGGCGGTGGATGCCACCGCCGGCGACCCCAGCAGGGTCGCCGGGGGCATGGACGCCGTGCGGGAGCGGGTCCAGGCGAAGGTGTTACGGGCGGCCGCGCACCCGCCGCCACCGGTGTGGCCCGGCTCCTCGCACCCCCTGGGGGCCCGCTTCCACGCGGGTCCGGCCGGGGTGGAGGGGACGAACTTCGCGCTGTGGGCGCAGGGCGCGGAGGCGGTGGAGCTGTGCCTGTTCGACGCGCTCGGGGCGGAGACCCGCTGCACCCTGGCCGAGCTGACGCACGAGATCTGGCACGGCTTCGTCCCGGGTGCGCGGCCCGGGCAGCGGTACGGCTTCCGGGTGCACGGGCGCTGGGATCCCTGGACGGGCGCCCGGTACAACCCGGCGAAGCTGCTGCTGGACCCGTACGCGCGGGCGGTCGACGGCGACTTCTCGCTGCCGCCGGAGGTGTACGGGCACGTTCGGGACTGGCCGCAGCAATACATCGCGGACACGGTGCGCGACGACCGGGACTCGGCCCCGTACGTCCCGAAGGGGGTGGTCGTCCACGATGACGACGACTGGGCGGACGACGTCCGGCCGAAGACCCCCTGGGCCGATTCGGTGATCTACGAGCTGCACGTGCGCGGTTTCACGATGCGCCATCCGGGGGTTCCCGAGGAGCTGCGCGGCACGTACGCGGGGCTCGCCCATCCGGCGGCGGTCGAGCACCTGGTGAAGCTGGGGGTCACCGCCGTCGAGCTGCTGCCGGTACACCAGTTCGCGCACGAGGACCACCTGCTGCGGCGGGGGCTGCGCAACTACTGGGGCTACAACTCGGTGGGCTACTTCGCCCCGCACGCCGGGTACTCCTCCAGCGGGACGGCCGGGCAGCAGGTCGGGGAGTTCAAGCGGATGGTCAAGGCCCTGCACGCGGCCGGGATCGAGGTGATCCTCGACGTGGTCTACAACCACACGGCGGAGGCGGGGGAGCTGGGCCCGACGCTGTCGCTGCGCGGGATCGACAACCGGGGCTACTACCGGCTCCAGTCCGACCAGCGCCGCTACGCCGACTACACGGGCTGCGGGAACACCCTGCACGCCGGGCGTCCGCACGTGCTGCGCCTGATCACCGACTCCCTGCGCTACTGGGTGACGGAGATGGGGGTCGACGGCTTCCGCTTCGACCTGGCGGCGGCGCTGGCCCGCTCGATGCACGACGTGGACATGCTGTCGCCGTTCCTCGCGGTGATCGCCCAGGATCCGGTGCTGCGGCGGGTCAAGCTGATCGCGGAGCCGTGGGACGTGGGCTCGGGCGGCTACCAGGTGGGGGCGTTCCCGCCGCTGTGGACGGAGTGGAACGACCGGTACCGCGATGCGGTGCGGGATTTCTGGCGGGGCGCGCTGCCCGACGTACGGGACCTCGGGTACCGGCTGTCGGGATCGAGCGACCTGTACGCGTGGGGCGGGCGGCGGCCGTACGCCTCGGTGAACTTCGTGACCGCCCACGACGGTTTCACCCTGCGCGACCTGGTCAGTTACGAGCGCAAGCACAACGAGGCCAACGGGGAGGCGAACCGGGACGGCACCAATGACAACCGGTCCTGGAACTGCGGTGCCGAGGGCGGGAGCGACGATCCCCGGATCGGGGCGCTGCGCCGGCGCCAGCTGCGCAACCTGCTGACCACGCTGCTGCTGTCCACGGGTGTGCCGATGCTGGTGGCGGGCGACGAGTTCGGGCGCACCCAGGGCGGCAACAACAACGCGTACTGCCAGGACAACGAGACGGGGTGGGTGGACTGGTCGCTGCTGTCCGACCCGGCGTGGAGCGAGCTGTTCGCGCTGACCCGGCGGCTGATCGCGCTGCGCCAGGCCCATCCGGTGCTGCGGCGGCGGGCGTTCTTCTCCGGGCGGGCTCAGGGCGCGGACGGGCTGCGGGACCTGGCCTGGTTCACCCCGGCCGGGGCGGAGATGACGGAGCGGGACTGGTACGCGCCGGCCGCGGCGGTGGGGCTGTACCTGTCGGGGCGGGACATCCCGGGCCGCGACGAGCGGGGCCGCCAGGTGACGGACGACAGCTTCCTGGCGCTGCTGCACGCCGGGGACCGGCCGGTGGAGTGGGTGCTGCCGGGCGCGCCGTGGGCGGGGGCGTACGAGCTGGTCCTGGACACCTCGCGGGAGGCGCAGGCGGCCCCGCCCGGCACCCGCCACCGGGGCGGGGAGGCGCTGACGGTGCCGGCGCGGTCGGTGCTGCTGCTGCGGGTGGTGAGCTGACGGGGCGCCCGGTCCGGCGGGAGGCGTCCGCATCGCCGCTTCAGGACGTAACGACGGATCCGGAGCGGAAGCCTTCGCTCGCCCTGCGATGATGTGCCCTTCTCGTGAACACACGGACAGATGAGCACACGAACAGGGGTACGCATGGGGAGAGTCGGCACCGCGCTGCGCGAACTGCGGGGGGCGCAGAAGTCGGCGAAGGGGGTGTCGCTCTACTCGCGGTTCGTCAACCGGCCCGCCGGGCGGTACCTGGCCGCCGGGTCGTACGCGCTGGGGCTGACCCCGAACCAGGTGACGCTGGTCAGCGCCGCGTTCAGCTTCGCCGCCGTGGCGGCGGTCGCGCTGGCGACGCCCTCGTGGGGGCTGGGGATCGCCGTCTGGGCCGCGCTCGCGGTCGGCTTCGCCTTCGACTCGGCCGACGGGCAGCTGGCCCGGCTGCGCGGGGGCGGCAGTGCGGCGGGCGAGTGGCTCGACCACGTCGTGGACGCCGCCAAGCTCACCGCTCTGCACTCCTGCGTACTGATCGCCTTCTACCGCTTCCCCGAGGCGTACGGGACGGGCTCGGACGCCTGGCTGCTGGTACCGCTGGGCTTCCAGTTCGCCGCCGTCGTCACCTTCTTCGGGGGGCTGCTGACCGAGAAGCTCAAGCCGAAGGCGCCCGCCGGCAGCACCGCCGCCGCGCCGTCGACCCTGCGCGCGGTGGCGTTGCTGCCCGTGGACTACGGGGTGTTCTGCCTGGTGTTCCTGCTGCTCGGCGGCGGGTCGCTGTTCCGCTGGGCGTACGCCGGACTGGGCGCGGTCGCCGCCCTGTTCCTGCTGGCGTTCCTGGCGAAGTGGTTCCGGGAGCTCAGCGCCGTTCGGCGGTGAAGGACTCCCCGGGCTGGCCGCCCTGCTGGGCGAGCACGTCCAGGGCCCGGCGCAGCTGGGTGCTGGACGTGTGCACGGTGTAGGGGAAGTAGACGACGTCGACCCCGTGGGCGGCGAAGTCCCGTTCCAGCCGCAGCCCCTTGGGCGTGCCCCGCCAGTCGTCGCCCTTGAAGATGACGTCGAAGCGGACCTGCTTCCAGGTCTCCACCTTGTCCGGGACCGTCTCCACGAAGGCGGCGTCCACGTATTTGACGCTGCGTACGATCTCCAGCCGCTCGACGAGCGGGATCATCGGGCGCCGCCCCTTGGCCAGTTCGGCCATCTCGTCCGAGACCACGCCGGCCACCAGGTAGTCGCACTGGCTCCGCGCGTGCCGAAGGATGTTCAGGTGCCCTATGTGGAACAGGTCGTAGGCGCCTGGCGCGTAGCCCACCCGGTACGGTCTGCGCGCGGACGGCACAGGCTCGGACATGTCGTGCTCCGTCATCGGTTACCCCCCAGCGGCCGCACCCCCCGGTGCGGCGGATTAGCAGACAATATCGTGCACGTTCCGCATCAAGTCGGTGAACGAATAGGGTGACGTGCGCATCATCCAGGGGAGAAGGGGACGTTAAGTGTCCACATCCGGTCACCGGCGACTGCTGCTGGTTTCCACCAACTACGCCCCCGAGCATGCGGGCATAGGCCCGTACGCCACCCAGATCGCAGAGCACTGGGCGAGTACCGGCCACGATACGCACGTACTCACGGGCATGCCGCACTACCCGGCCTGGTCGGTCGAGCCGGAGTACAAGGGGGCGCTCCGGCGCACGGAACGGCGCGCGGGGGTCACGGTGCACCGGCGTGCGCACACGGTGCCGTCCCGTCAGACCGCCGTCACCCGGGCCCTGTTCGAAGGATCGATTCTGCTGCACGGCGCCGTGGCCCCGCCCCGGATGCCGAGGCCGGACGCGGTCATGGCGCAGATGCCCAGCCTGGCGGGCGGGGTCACCGCCGCCCGGCTCGCGGCGCGCTGGAAGGTGCCGTTCGTACCGGTCGTCCAGGACCTGATGGGCGCCGCCGCGGCGCAGAGCGGCATCAGCGGCGGGGACAAGGCGGCCGCGCTCGCCGGGCGCGCGGAGGCGTACGCCCTGCGGCGCGCCACCCTGGTCGGCGTCATCCACGAGACCTTCGTGGACCGGGTCGTCGGGATGGGCGTGGACCCGAAGAAGATCCGCCTGGTCCCCAACTGGTCCCACGTGTCACAGCCCACCCGGCCGCGCGGCGAGACCCGCCGCCACCTGGGCTGGGCCCGCGGCCAGACCGTGGTCCTGCACTCGGGGAACATGGGCCTCAAGCAGGGGCTCGAGGTCCTCGTCGGCGCTGCCCGGCTGGATCCGGACGTCAGGTTCGTCCTCATGGGCGACGGCAGCCAGCGCGCGGCCCTCGCCGACCTCGCGGCCGACGTGCCGAACCTCGACATCATCCCCCCTGCCGCCGACGGGGAGTTCCCCGACGTCCTCGCCGCGGCGGACGTCCTCGCGGTCACCCAGCACGCGGCCGTACTGGACATGAGCGTGCCGTCCAAGCTCACCTCCTACTTCCAGGCCGGCCGGCCCGTCCTCGCGTCCGTCGCGGCCGAGGGCGGAACCGCCCAGGAGGTGGAACGTTCCGGCGCCGGGGTCCTCGTACCGCCGGAGAACCCCGAGGCGCTGCTGAAGGCCGTCCGGGCACTGGCCGAGGACCCGGAGGGCGCCGCCGCGCTGGGCGCGGCCGGGCCGGCCCACGTCGCGGCCCACCTGAGCCGTGAGGCGGGCCTGGCCCGCATCGACGCACTGATGGACGAAGCGCTTGGGGGACTGCGGCCGTGACCGAGACGAACCGCCCGGCAGCGGCCCCGGCCGAGGACGAACCCGATCTCCTGCGGGACCAGTTCAAGCAGCTCCTGCGCTACCGCCGGCTCATCGGCGCGGGCGTGGGCATCGGCCTGCTGGGCGGCGTCTACCTCGGCATCTCCACCGCGGACACCTACGTGTCCGTCGCCGACGTCGTACTGCGCGCACCCACCGACGACCCCTTCAACCCGAGCCTGGCCCCCGACAAGGCCATCAACATCGGCTCCGAGCGCCAGGTCGCGCTCTCCAGCTCCATAGCCGAGCAGGCCGCGAAGAAGCTCGGCGTGGCCGACAAGGACTTCGCCGCCCTGCGCGGCGGCCTCCAGGTGACCAACCCGCCGCAGACGATGGTGCTCCGCTTCACCTACACCTCGGCCTCCCCCAAGGAGGCCGCCCGGCGCGCCAACGGCATGGCCGCCGCCTACCTGCTCAAGCGGCAGGAGGCCCTCGACGTCACCCGCGAGAAGATGGTCAAGGGCTACGAGGCCCAGCGCGACCCGATCGCCAAGCAGCTCGACGAAGTGGCCCGGCAGATCAACAGCATGCCGGCGGGCACCCCCCGCGACGGGGCGCTCTCCTCCCGGACCGACCTCCAGAACAAGGTCAACACCCTCAACGGCAACATCGCCAAGCTGGCTGCCCTGGACATGACCCCGGGCCGGGTCACCAGCGCCGCGACCCCGCCCGGCGCACCCGACGGGCCGGGCCTGCCCATGTCGCTGGCGCTCGGCGCGGCCGTGGGTCTGGCGCTCGGCCTGCTCGCCGCCTGGGTCCGGCTGGTCTTCGACCCGGCGCCGCGCTCCGAGGGCGACGTGGCCCGCTCCCTGCGCGCGCCCGTACTGGGCTACCTGCCCCGGGACAGGACCGGCGGCGGGCCGCTGCTCGCGGCCGGCGAGGCCGATCCGCGGCTCGCCGAGGAGTACCGCTCGGTCGCCTTCCGGCTGGCCTACGACTCCCGGTTCGCCGACCGGCGCCGGCTGCTGGTGGTCGCCCCGCGCGGCAGCAGCGAGACCGCCGCCGCCGTGGCCGTGAACCTGGCCGCCTCCTTCGCCGAGACCGGCAAGGACGTCCTGCTCATCGAGGCCGACCTGCGCACCCCGGTCCTGGCCAGCCAGCTGCCCACCGGCGCGGGCGGCCGGCCGCGCTGGAGCCAGCTGCCGGGCGGCGGGGCCGCCGGCGACCCCTCGGCCGCACGGCACGGCGACTCCGACTGGCCCGACGGGCGCCAGCTCGTCGTGGACGCCGGGGAGTCGGGCGCCTTCGACCTGATCCCCGGGGAGCGGGTGCGCAACGTGCCCCGCGCGCTGACCTCCCCGCGCGCCACCCGGCTGATCTCCGAGGCCGACTCCCCCAACTCCACCGTCGTCGTCCTCGCGCCGCCCGTGCTCTCGTACGCCGACGCGCTCGCCCTGGTCGACCGCGTCGACGGCGTGCTGGTGGTCTGCGACCCGCGCGCCGTGCACCGCAGCGACCTGGCCCGGATCCGCGAGCTGATCAGCGGCGCCGGCGGCACCGTGCTGGGCGCGGTGCTGCACACCCCGCCGCCCTCCGAGAAGCGCGGCGGACTCGGAAAGGCCAAGGGGGCGCCCGGCACCTCGGCACCGGACGCGCAGGACGCACCGGACGCACCGGACGCACCGCGGACGCCGACCCGCGAGCCGGCCGGACCCGAGCAGCAGGCCCCGGGCGACGCCACCGACACGGTGGCGCTGCGCACCGTCCGCACGGGCCGCAGGTGAGCCGGAGGGCTCTCGCCGCGGTCTCCTCGGTCCTGGACCAGGCCGCCTCCAGCGCCACGAACATCCTGGTGCTGGTGCTGGCGGCCCGGCTGTCCCCGGCCTCGGGCTTCGCCGACTTCTCGATGGTGTACGTGACCTTCAGCGTGCTCCTCGGGCTGAACACGGCCTACGTCGGCCAGAGCGTGGTGCTGGAGAAGGGCGAACCCCTGGGCGCCGTGTGCCGCTCGGCCGTGGGCTTCACCGGGGCCGCCTCCGCCGCCGCGGGAGCGCTGCTCGTGGTGGCGGGTCTGCTGGTGCCCGGCGGGGCCGGCCGGGCCTTCCTCGCGCTGGGCCTCGTACTGCCCCTGGTCCTCGTACAGGACGGGCTGCGCTACTGCTTCTCCGCCCTGCGGGTGCCCGAACGGGCGCTGGCCGCGGACGCGCTGCGGCTCGGCTGCGTGGTCGCGGCGCTCGCCGTACAGCCCGAAGGGGCTTCCGCGGGGCGGCTGGTGCTCGTGTGGGGGGTCTCCGCCCTGCCGGCGCTGGCGCTCGGGCTGTGGCTGCTGCGGCCCCACGTCCGCGGCTCCCGCACCGACCTGCGCCCGTACCTGCGGCGCGGGCACCTCGGGCAGCGGTTCGCGGTCGAGTTCGCCGTGGGCAACGGCTCCAGCCAGCTCGCGGTGCTCGGGCTGGGCGTGTTCGCCACCCCGCTCGCCGTCGGCGCCCTGCGCGGCGCCACCACCCTCTTCGGGCCGCTGAACGTGCTGTTCAACTCGGCCAACGCCTTCGGGCCGCCGGTGGTCGGGCGGGCCTCGGGCAAGCGGGGCGTGGTCCGGCTGACCGCCCTGATGGGCGCGGCCCTCGCGGTGCTGGGCGCCGGCTGGGCGGCGGCGCTGTACGCCCTGCCCGACCGGCTGGGCCGGCAGCTG
The DNA here is from genome assembly GCF_026343185.1 of Streptomyces sp. NBC_00091. GTDB lineage: Bacteria > Actinomycetota > Actinomycetes > Streptomycetales > Streptomycetaceae > Streptomyces. The sequence goes on from NZ_JAPEMA010000001.1 coordinate 1,067,164, forward strand.
CTCGGCGACACCTGGGCGGCGGCCTCCGCGCTGCTGCCCGCCACGGGCGCGCAGTACGCGGTCATGGGCCTCGGCACCTGCGCCCTGCTGACCCTGCGGGTGCTCAATCCGAAGGCCACGCTCTCGCTCCAGGTGGTGTTCTCGCTGCTGTCGGTGGGCCTGCTGCTGGGCGGGTACGCCCTGTGGGGGGTGGCGGGCGCGGCCTGGGGGCTGGCGCTGGGCTCCGCCGCGAAGGCCGCCGCGGGCTGGCTGCGGGTGGCCCGGCTGAAGGTCCCGGCCGAGGTCGCGGCCGCCGCCTGAGGTGCGGGGCGGGGCCGCGCGTCAGCGCAGGGTGGCGCCCTTGTCCTGGCGGTACGTGGCCACGAGCGCGAGGCACATCGCGGCGATCGCGACCCGGCCCGAGGCCTGGAGCAGGGGACCGCGCAGCAGGATGAAGGAGTACCCGGCGACCAGCGGGACCACCACCGAGACCAGGCTGCCCGACGGTGAGCGGCGCGTGGCGCGCCGGGCGTAGCGGCGGTCCACGCGCGCGGCCCCGTACCCGATGCCCAGCAGCCCGGCGCCCATGCCCAACGGGCCGAAGTCCAGCCACAGTTCGGCCCAGATCGGGGAGGAGAGGTTGGTGTTGACCGTGCCCATCCACTGGCCGACCATCACGCCCGTGTCGCGCGGCTTGCCCGGCCACACCGAGCGGGGCACCGCGAAGAAGACGGATCCGGCGAGCTGGCGCCCGTAGAAGTGGCCGGGGCCGGAGTTGGAGAAGGTGATGGTGTTGGCGAACATGCCGATCTGGTCGTAGTCCTTGAGCGCCATCGGCTCCAGGAAGGAGGTCGTCTCGACGGGCTTGTAGTTCTTCTCGTCGTAGCGGAAGCGGTCCGCGAAGGGGAAGACGAGGAGGGCGACCACCACGGCCATCGACAGCGCCACCCGGTACATGGCGGCGCTCACCGGGAAGACGGTGAAGAGCAGCGCGAACATGACCGTCAGGAACCAGTAACGCGGGTTCGAGATGGGGTTGTTGACGATCAGGTTCAGTACCGCCAGCGCCGACCAGGTGAGGATGACCGACACCTTGCGGCGGGCGAACCTCGAGGTGATCAGCCAGCGCGTGTACAGGAGCAGGGCGAGCAGCGCGGGCACGGTGCCGAATCCGCGCAACAGGGCCTGCCCGGCCTGGCCGTCGCCGTTGGAGACGCCCGCCTCCTCGATGCCGGCGATGATCTCCTGGCGGCTGGAGAAGAAGACGGCCGGGCCACCGAGCTTCATGATGAAGGCCGCGCTGCACAAGAGGGCGATGCCGGCCAGCAGTTGGAGCCGCCGCCGGTGGGCCATGACCGGCCGGGGTTCCTTCGGGGAGCCGCCCGCGCGGCCGGCTCCCCGGTGGCGGGCGAGCAGCACGCCGACGTCGAAGGCGGTGCAGCCGAGCAGGACCAGCCCGATGGCGAGGGTGAGGTCGGAGCGGGGGCCGACGACGGGGGTGGGCACGCGGCCGAGGACGGCCTGGGCGAGGGGGGCGACGCCCATGGCCATGTAGACGAAGAGCCAGAAGGAGCCCTGGAGCAGTTTGCGACGGCTCGTCAGCACCATGGCGGAGAGCCGGGCGCCCGCGTACATGGTGAGCAGCAACTGGAGCCAGAACGCGGCGTCGTGCTGGCCGTCGCCGGACTGGACGGCGACGAAGAGCGGGAGGAACACGGTGAATCCGAGGGCGAGCGGTACGGAGAGCGCCCGCGAGAGCAGGGTGCGCGGGGCGGTCACCCGGCCCCACTGGGACTCGTCCTCGAAGGGCGGCGGCAGCGGCTTCGCGACGGGCTTGCGTATGTCCGTGGCCACTGTTGCCCCCACCCCTGTGCGTGATCCGCGCGCAGTCTAATCTGAGCGTTCCGCGCCAGGGGAGGCGCGTGGGTGGGAACGACGAGGGGCGACTGTTGCGTGATCTTCCTTCCTTCACGCTGGCCGGCTACGACAAGGGGCGCGGGCTGCTGACGCAGGCGCTGTGGTTCGCGGTGATGAACACCCTGTTCATGTCGTGGTTCTGTCCGGCCCGGCTGCGCGTGGCGCTGCTGCGCGCCTTCGGGGCGAAGATCGGCGAGGGGGTCCTGATCCGGCACAAGGTGCGCGTGCTGTGGCCGTGGAAGCTCGAGGTCGGGGACCACACCTGGATCGGTGAGGGCGCCTGGCTGCTCAACCTGGAGCCGGTGACCATCGGTTCGCAGGTGTGCCTCTCGCAGGAGTCGATGCTGTGCACCGGCTCGCACGACCACCGGGCCGCCGACTTCCGCTACCGCAACGCCCCGATCGTGATTGAGGACGGCGCGTGGGTGGCCGTACGGGCGACCGTGCTGGCCGGGGTGACGGTGGGCCGGTGCGCGGTGGCGGGCGCGGGTGCGATCGTCCACAGAAACCTTCCTCCGCTGACCCTGCAGACGATGGACGGGCAGCGCCGCCCGGTCGAGGAGCCCAATTGAGCAACGCCGTACGAATCCTGCACGCCGTCACCCTGCACTCCCCCTCGCACGCCTTCGGCGGGCCCGTACGGGTCGCGCTGAACCTGGCCAAGGGGCTGCGGGCGCGCGGGCACGAGGCGCGGCTGCTCGCGCTGGGCGAGGGCTTCGACCCCTGGCCGTCCTCGGTGGAGGGCGTCCCGGCGAAGCTGTTCCCGGCCCGCCGCCTCCTCCCCCTCGGCTTCAGCGGGATGACCTCGCCGGCCCTGCTGGCCTCGGCGGGCCGCCTGGTGCGGGACGCCGACGTCGTCCACGTGCACCTGGCGCGGGACCTCGTAACCCTGCCCGTCGCCCTGGCGGCGCTGCGGGCGCGCAAGCCGCTGGTCCTCCAGACCCACGGGATGGTGGACCCGAGCGAGAAGGTGCTGGCCAAGGTCCTCGACGCGGTGGCGGTACGCCGTCTGCTGCGCGGCGCGGACACGGTGCTGTACCTGACCCCGCACGAGCGGGAGGGGCTGGACGCGGTGGTGGGCTCACCGCTGGCCCGCGCCGTCCGGCTGGTCAACGGCACCCCGGCGCAGGAGGAGCGGCCCGCCCTGTCCGGGCCGCCGCGCATCCTGTACTCGGCGCGGCTACAGGCCCGCAAGCGGCCGGTGGACTTCGTGGACGCGGCCCCGGCGGTACTCGCCGTCCACCCGGACGCCCACTTCGTGGTGGCGGGCCCGGACGAGGGCGAACTGCCCGCCGTCCGCGCCCGGATCACCGCCCTGGGCCTGACGGACCGCTTCACGGTCCCGGGGGCCCTGTCCAGCACCGAGGTCCTCACGGAACTCCGCCGGGCCCACGTCTACGTCCTGCCCTCGGTGGACGAACCGTTCCCGATGTCGGTCCTGGAGGCCCTCGCGGTGGGCGTCCCCCCGGTGGTCACCCACTCCAACGGCCTGGCCCGCGACATCGCCGCCGCGGGCGCCGGCCACGCCGTCAACCCCGGCCCGGCGGGCGTCGCGGCGGCGGTCCTCGACCTCCTGGACCCCGCCGCGAACACCAAGGCCTCCACCGCGGCCCGCGAACTCGCCGCCGCCTCCTTCTCCATGGACGCGGTCCTCGACACCCTGCTGGACGTCTACGAACGCATCACCCGCTGACACCTTGAGGACACGGGCCACATCGATACGGTGTGGCCCATGCCCCCATCCGTACTGGAAACCCCACGAGGAGCGGCCCGGCTGGCCGAGTCGCTGCTGCCACCCGTGGGAGACCGCTGGCGTCACACGCAAGCCGTCGCGGAGCGCGCCCGGGAACTGTCCCACTCCGTACCGGAAGCGGACAGGGAGCTGCTGATCGCGGCAGCGTGGCTGCACGACATCGGCTACGCGCCTGCTCTCCACGACAGCGGATTCCATCCCCTCGACGGCGCCCGCCACTTGGCGGCACTCGGCGCCTCGACACGACTGGTACGCCTGGTCGCCCACCACTCAGGAGCCGCGTACGAGGCCGAACAGCGCGGCCTTTCGAGGGAACTCGCCGTGTACGAGCGGGAGGAATCGGCCCTCCTGGATGCGCTGACCTGCGCCGACATGACGACGGGACCATCGGGTCAGCGGCTCGGCTTCACGGAGCGCATCGACGAGATCATGGTCCGCTACGCACCGGGCAGCGAGGTCCATTCGGCGATCAGCGCGGCGGTCCCGTACCTGGCGGGCGCTGTCGCCCGCACCAGGGCGAGGGCCGACGGTCAGCCGATGTAGGGCTCGGACCGGTGGGCGAGCCCGTGCTCGATGCGCAGCCTCATGGACTGGTGGATCTGCACCCCGTCGAGCTCGTGCGGGGCCAGGAAGGCCACCTCCTTGCTCTCACTGCTCGTCCGGCGTTCCCCTCCGACGATGCGCGCCGAGAAGCAGATCGAGAACTGCTGACGGACCTCCCCGTCGTCGTACGCGATCACGTGCCGCGGGTCGGTGTAGAGCCCGACCAGCCCGGTCACCTCAACCTCGAATCCCGTCTCCTCCCGCGTCTCGCGCACCGCCGCTTGGGCGACGGACTCGCCGGTGTCCACGCCACCTCCCGGCAGTGCCCACAGGTCGTTGTCGCTCCTGTGGATCAGCAGAACCCGGCCGTCACCGTCGAGAGCCACGACGGTCACGGACGGGACGATGCTGTTCGCCTCGGGCGCGTTCGGGTCGTTGAAGTAGTCCACTCGGGCCATGGCCACCAGCCTAGGCCGCGGTGCTGCGTTCCCAGGCGTAGTCAAAGCTCTTCATGTAGTGCCTGAAGCTCCGCCCGCCCGGGATGTAGCGAAAGTGCAGGACCGGGTTCTGGCCTGCGGGCGCGCCGAGCACATGGGGGTTGACGAGGATGTCGTCGTCAAAGCGGTAGACCGAGTTGTAGAGGATCGTCTCGTGCAGCCGGACCTCTACTCCCTGGGTCGTCATGGCCGGTTCGAGGTAGCGGCGTGTCATGCGCGACCGGGCGGCGAGATCCGCGCCGATCCCCTCTTCCTCGCCTCGCTGACGGATCACCTCGGAGTCGGGATCCCCGAGGAGGATGCGCACCTGGGCACCCGCCCGCGCCTTCCGGGAGAGCCGGTCCGCGAGTTCCGGATGCCCGTCGAAGAGGAACAGCCCGGCGTAGACGAGGACTTCCACGTGGCTGACGGCGTTATCGATCAATGACGACCACAGGTCTGCGGGCACGACGCCCCTGTGGGGGTAGTAGGTGACAAGCTCAGACGCACTCGCCGTCTCGGCCTGCCGGGCGACCGTCGGCCAGAGGTAGACCTCGTCCACGCCGAGAAGCGTCGCGGTCTTCCACCGATGGGAGCGGTGCGGCGTGCGGTCGGTCGTGATCCAGCGCTCCACGGTCTTGGGATCCACCCCGACCTGCGCGGCAACCGATTGGATGGTGGTGGCACTCGCCGAAATCGAGGCGCGCAGACGCTCGTTCGCCATGGATCTGGCCTTCCCTGTGGGACGCCGGGACGTTTCAACCGTAGCTCCAGACGTCCCTTAACGTCCACACAGACCGTGACGCGTCCGCTACCTTGCGCTGTTTCCTGCTGAGTATCCGGAGGATGTCCGGCTCCGCACTCTCCAGGGGACTGAACCATGAGTCAGACGCGCATGGGCAGCGGCCGCAAGGTCGTGCTGCCCGAACCTCCGCCAGGCCCGAGTCCACGCCTCCTCGCACGTGCCGCACGCGGTTGGGCGCGCTTCCTCGCAGGGGCGGACACCCGCCCGGGCGGTGCCGAGGAGGCCCGGTGAACAGTGACGATTCGTTCGGGCACGAGCCGCACCCGTGGATCGGCCGGGCCGTGCAGGACATCCCGTCCAAGGGAACGGGCCGGTTGATGGCCGTCGTCCACGAGAAGGTGGTCAACTACGAAGGGCAGGAGCGGTGGGTGCGGCTCGCGTACATCCGGCCCGCCTCTGGTGTCGAGTGGTCCACGGCCGTCGGCAACATCTTCCTGCTCCCCTAGCCCCGCAGAACGAAAGCGCCCCCGTACGGCACCATGATCCGGTGGCGCACGGGGGCCTGCGCCATTGGCGGCCCGCCAGGAGGCCGACGGACGGAGTCCGGCGCAGCGCTGCGAAGCCGGAGAGGCGCCCCGGCGCCGAGCCGCGCGAGCGGTGCGTCCAGAAGCGGTCGAGGGCGAGCTGCCCGCCGTCCGCGCCCGGATCACCGCCCTGGGCCTGGCGGACCGCTTCACGGTTCCGGGGGCCCTGTCGAGCACCGAGGTCCGCACGGAACTCCGCCGGGCCCACGTCTACGTCCTGCCCTCGGTGGACGAACCGTTCCCGATGTCGGTCCTGGAGGCCCTCGCGGTGGGCGTCCCCCCGGTGGTCACCCACTCCAACGGCCTGGCCCGCGACATCGCCGCCGCCTCCTTCTCCATGGACGCGGTCCTCGACACCCTGCTGGACGTCTACGGGGCCGCGCGGCGCTGACCGGTACGCGGAACGCCGCCGGGCCCGGGTGGGTGCGGCGGCGGTCGGCGGTGGGTGGGGCTTACGCGGGGATCCAGGCGTAGCAGCCCGTCGAGGTGAACTGGGTGGCGCCGGAGGGGATGGTGGCGGTGGTCCGGTCGCCGGGGTTGGGCGGGGTTTCGGGGCCCGAGGCGAGGACGGAGCCGTCCTGGGCCTTCGCCTCCCAGGTGCAGGTGGTGCTCTGGGTCAGTGCCCGGTAGGTGCCCGGTGCGGGCGAGGTGCGGGGGCCGTCGCCGAAGCCCTTCTCCGCCGCCGCCAGGACCGGCTTCTGCTCCGGGCAGAGGTGGGTGATGGCGTCCTTGGCCCCGGTGACCTCGCCGGAGATGATGGCCGCGGCCGCCGCGTCCTTGTCCCGCTTCGCGGTGCGCTCCACCCGCTGGCAGGTCTCCTGGCCGGTCTGGAGGACGGCCGCCGGGTCCGTCTTCTCGGGGACGCGGCCACTCAGGTACTGCTTCTCGTTCGCCTTGAAGCTGCCCGTCTTCGGGGTGAGCTTCGCGTCCGGCAGCACGGGCCCCGTGGGCTTCGCGGAGGGCCCCGCGGAGGGCGCGGCCGGGGCGTCCGCCGGGTCGGGAACGGGCGACGCGGCCGGCGGCTTCGGCTTGGCCGCCTCGGCGTCGGCCTTGCCGGCGTCCGGGGAACCGCAGGCGGTCAGCGTCAGGGCGGCGGCCAGCAGGGCAGCGGCCGCTGCGGAGCGTCGGTACATCAGGGGGCTCCCGTACGGGTGAGTCGGGCGTACGGGGCCCGGCGCGTGCAGAGCCGGGCCCCGTGGGCCGTCAGGCGGTTACTTCTGGCCGAAGGTGAGGACCAGCCGCGGAGCGGCGTCCGCGGCGGTCGACTCCGAGGACCAGAGCCACAGCGGGTCGGTGCCCGTGCTCGTCAGGCCGAGGCTGTAGCCGGTGCCGAGCACCGCGGAGACCGCGGCGGTGTCCAGCTCGACGTTCTGGACGGCCGAGCCGTCCGGCACGCCCGCGATGCTGCCGAGCACGGTGGTGCCCAGGGTGGGCTTGGTGTTGAACGTCGTGCCGTCGCCGCTCCAGGTGCCGGTGACCGGGACCACGGAGACGGTGTCGGCGGTGCCCGCACCGGTCTGCGTGGAGGTCTTGAACTGGAGGGAGGCGGCCTTGAGGACCTGCCCGGCCGGGGCGGCCGGGAGGGTGAAGCGCAGGTACGCCTCGTACGCCGAGGTGCCGCGCACCGCGAGCGAGGCCGAGGTGCCGTAGGCGGTGCTCGGGGCGCCCTGGTTGATGTAGGTGTCCTCGCTCGCGACGACGGTGGAGACCGTGTCGACGGGGGCCTTGGCCAGGTCGAAGTGGGACTTGACCTGGGCCTGGGTGAGCGCCGACGGGTAGACGGCCGTCTCGTCGATCTGGCCGGCGAAGAAGTTGCTCGTCGGGCGGGTCGGCCAGCTGCTGAGGTTGTCGCCGCCCACGTGCCAGAAGCCGGCGTACGAGGTGGAGGTCGAGGCGCTGTTCGTGCCCTTGTTCTGGCCGTCCACGTAGAGGGTCATGCCGCCGGGGCCCTGCGTACCGACGACGTGGTGCCACTTGTTGTCGTTGTACGTCTCGAGCAGGCCGGTGCTGATGGTGCGGGCCGAGCCGTTGTAGACGCCGAAGACCAGGCGGCCGGCGTTGGTCATGTACAGCTGCTTGTCGTACGTGCCGCTGTTGTTGACCGTGTTGTTGCCGAAGCCGATCAGCTTGCCGCCGCGCGTGGTGTTCGTCTTGAACCACGTCTCGACGGTGAAGGAGCTGGCGACGGTCTGGCGGTGGTCGCTGTACACCTGCTGGCTGGTGCCGTTGAAGCCCATCGCCGTGCTGGTGCCGCTGACGGCGCCGGGGCTCTGGCGCAGCGCCGGGGCGTTGACCTGGATGCCGCTGGTGTTGCCGCCGTCGGAGGAGTCGGCCACGTACGGGCTGACGGTGTCGTCGTAGCGCCAGTACAGCTGGGCGCCGTCCGCGCGGACCTTGTCCGGGTACGCCGCGGCGGTGGCCGGGACCGTCACGGAGGCGTTCGCCGACAGGGCGCTGGTGTTGCCGGCGGCGTCGGTCGCGGTCACCCGGTAGGTGTAGGTCTGGCCGGCCTTGACGGTGGTGTCGTTCCAGGAGGCCTGCGGCCGCTCGAACTCCAGGGAGTCGGCGGTCATCGTGTGGATCGGGGTGCCCGAGCCGTTGCGGTAGATCCGGTAGGTCAGCTTGCTGTCGTCCTGGTCGTAGCTGGTGCGCCAGCGGACCTGGGCCTCGCCGGGCTTCACGCTCGCCGCGCTCGCGACGGGGGTGGTCGGCGCGCCGACGTCGCCGGTGGAGGCGAAGCGGGTCAGAGCCTGCTGGGCCCGGCCGTTGATGAGGGTGAACTCACCGCCGACCCACATGTACTTGACGTCGTTCTTCTCCGCGACGGACATGACGCGCGGGCCGATGCCCTCGCCGACGCCGTCGTTGGCGGTGGGGTGCCAGCCGAGCTTGCGCGGGCCGCGCACGAAACCGTCCACGGGCGCGGGGGCGGCGCCGGTGTGGTCGGTGGACTGGGCGAGGAGGTAGTTCCGCTTGCCGTCGGGGAATTCCAGCTCGCTGGAGCAGTCGTGCGCGTGGGAGGAGCTGTAGAGGACTCCGTCGTACGGCAGCACGTACTGGGTCGCGCCGAGGCAGCGGTCGCGCCACTTCTCGGTGAAGTCGAGGTTCAGGCCGAGGCGGCCGTCGAAGACGCCGCCGCCCGAGCCCTCGTTGCCCGTGTAGTAGCCCGTCGCGTCGGCCGCGATGTTCTTGACGACCGAGTTGGAGGGGATGTTGCTGTAGGTCTTGGCGACCGCGCCCGTGGTGGCGTCGACGACGGCCAGCGCGTGCGTGGTGGAGCCGTTGACGGCGAAGAAGTCGCCGCCGAGCAGGACCTTCGTGCCGTCGTTGCTGACCTTGACGGCCCGGCCGGGCTCGTCCGCGTTGGCGGTGAAGGGCTTGAGGGCGCCGGAGGCGGCGTCGACCGCGGCGAACCGCTCGCGGGTCTGGCCCTCGACGGCGGTGAAGTCGCCGGCCACGTACAGGGTGTCGTCGGTGACGTCGAGCGCGCGCACGGTGGCGGGGACGCCCGGGTGGAAGGAGGCCTTGGGGGTGCAGCTCTCGATGTCGATGGCGGCGAGGCTGGAGACCGGGGTGCCGTTGACGGCGCCGAAGTAGCCGCCCGCGTACAGGGTCTTCTTGTCCTTGGAGACGGCCAGCGCCCGGACGGTCGCGGTGCCGTCGCCGACGGTGAAGGCCAGCTTGCAGGAGGTGGGGTTGCCCGTGGCGGCGTCCAGCGCCACGAAGTTCACGGCCTCCTGCTCGGTGCCGCTGCCGGCGCCGTCGGGCGGGCGGACCGCCGAGAAGGTGCCGCCGGCGAAGACGGTGCCGTTCGCCTGGTCCATGGCGAAGACGACGCCGTTCGGCTGCCAGGTGGGCAGCTCGTCCGCGGTGAAGGCCACCGGCGGGGTGATGGCCGACGCCTCGGGCATCAGCACCAGCCCCATTCCGGTGCCGGCGCCGGCCAGAGACAGGGCGAGGGCAGCAGTCAGCCCTCTGGATCTACGCATGAGCCCCCCAGGGCAATCGCCCGGCTTGATGGCTGGAACTATCCGAACAGCCATATGTACTGGCGCACACTAGGGCTCACTCGAGGGCCCGGTCACCTCACTTGACCCATTGCATACCAACCTGGAATCAACGGAGTTCAGCATGGAGGGTGCGCGTGGGACATACGGCGGGTTGTGCCCGGCCACGCCCGTGCGGAGCCCAGAGCTCGCGGGGACATGACCGGGACACGGCAAATCGTAGGCGACGTGCGAGGCCTCAGCGGTCGATGCGGACCGTCGCACCGGCGAGCTGGTCCTCGACCTGGCGGACGTCCGCGTCGACCATGATCCGCGCGAGTTCGGGCACCAGGACCGACGGCTTCCAGCCAAGGATCGCCTGCGCCTTGGAGGCGTCGCCGATCAGGGCGTCGACCTCGCTCGGGCGCTCGTACTTGGGGTCGTAGCGCACGTGCTCGGCCCAGTCGAGGCCCGCGTGGGCGAAGGAGGACTCGACGAACTCCCGTACGGTCGCGGCGACTCCGGTGGCCACCACGTAGTCGGTCGGCTCGTCCTGCTGGAGCATCCGCCACATCGCGTCGACGTACTCGGGGGCGTAGCCCCAGTCGCGGACGGCGTCGAGGTTGCCGAGGTAGAGGCGGTCCTGGAGGCCGGCCTTGATCCGGGCGACCGCGCGGGTGATCTTGCGGGTCACGAAGGTCTCGCCGCGGCGCGGCGACTCGTGGTTGAAGAGGATCCCGTTGACGGCGAACATGCCGTATGCCTCACGGTAGTTGACCGTGGTCCAGTACGCGAAGACCTTGGCCGCGCCGTACGGGCTGCGCGGGTGGAACGGGGTGCCCTCGTGCTGCGGGGGCGGAGTCGAGCCGAACATCTCGGAGGACGAGGCCTGGTAGATCCGGGTGTCCACACCGCTGGCCCGGATGGCCTCGAGCAGCCGCGTCGCGCCGAGGCCGGTCACGTCGCCGGTGTAGAGGGGCGCGTCGAAGGAGACCCGGACATGCGACTGGGCGCCGAGGTTGTAGACCTCGTCGGGGCGTATGTCGCGCAGCAGGTTCACCAGGGCGACGCCGTCGGCGAGGTCGGCGTGGTGCAGGACGAAGGACCGGTTGGCGGTCTGGGGGTCCTGGTAGATGTGGTCGATCCGCTCCGTGTTGAAGCTGGAGGACCGCCGCACGAGCCCGTGCACCGTGTATCCCTTGGAGAGCAGGAGCTCGGCGAGGTACGAGCCGTCCTGCCCGGTGACGCCGGTGATCAGTGCGGTCTTGCCCATGTGGGGTCCCCCTGGGGTTGGTTGTGGTTCGAAAAACGAGGTCGTGCCGCTGGCCTGGCCGGCCGTCTGGTCATTACGGGCCCGGAACCGGATGCGTACCGTACACGCCGGTAACTTCCCGCCCCCACCAGCCCGTCCAGCCGCCCCGGCCCATCCAGCCCCGCCGGCCCGCTCCGGCCCCGCTGGCCGCTCCAGCCCCGCCGGCCGCACCGGCCCCGCCGGCCGCACCGGCCGCACCGGCCGCCCCGGCCGCCCCGGCACGATCCAGCCTCGCCGGCGTTTGAGGCGCGGGGTCTGGGGCGGAGCCCCAGGGCCCCGGCGCGGGGAACCCGCCGGTTCCGGGGGCCGGTTCCAGGGGATCCGGGCTCCCCGGAAACCCGCGGCCAGCGGACTGGCATCATCGGCGGTATGACAAGTTCGCAGCCGCTTCTCCCCCCGCACGCCCGCGTCTTCGTCGCCGGACACCGCGGCCTGGTGGGGTCCGCGGTCGCCCGCCGCCTCACCGCCGACGGCCACGAGGTGCTCACCCGCGGCCGCGCCGATCTCGACCTGCGCGACGCCGCCGCGACGGAGGCGTACCTGCGGGACGTGCGCCCGGACGCGGTCGTGCTGGCCGCCGCCAAGGTCGGCGGGATCATGGCCAACAGCACGTACCCGGTGCAGTTCCTGGAGGACAACCTCCGGATCCAGCTCGGCGTCATCGCCGGGGCGCACGCCACCGGCGTGGGCCGCCTGCTGTTCCTCGGCTCCTCCTGCATCTACCCGAAGCTGGCCCCGCAGCCCATCAGCGAGGACGCCCTGCTGACGGGGCCGCTGGAGCCCACCAACGAGGCCTACGCCCTCGCGAAGATCGCCGGCATCGTGCAGGTCCAGTCGTACCGCAAGCAGTACGGGGCCTCGTACATCTCGGCCATGCCCACGAACCTCTACGGCCCGGGCGACAACTTCGACCTGGAGTCCTCGCACGTCCTGCCCGCCCTGATCCGCCGCTTCCACGAGGCCGCCGCGGAGGGACGCGAGGAGGTCACCCTGTGGGGATCGGGCACCCCGCGCCGGGAGTTCCTCCACGTGGACGACCTCGCGGCCGCCTGCGCGGTGCTGCTGGAGCGCTACGACGGCGACGAGCCCGTCAACATCGGCTGCGGCGAGGACCTGACCATCAAGGCGCTGGCCGAGACGGTCGCCGAGGTGACCGGCTTCCGGGGACGGCTGGCCTGGGACACGTCGAAGCCGGACGGGACGCCGCGCAAGCTGCTCGACGTGTCCCGCCTGACCTCGCTGGGCTGGAAGCCGGGCATCGCGCTGCACGACGGCATCGCCGCCACCTACCGCTGGTGGCTCGACCAGAACTGACCGCACCTCGCCGCTCCTCAGTACGCTCCGCGGCCGTCGACGACGGCGCGGAGTGTACGGCCCATCACGTCGACATCGCTGGTGAAGGACCAGTTGTCGACGTACTGGAGATCAAGCTGAATCGTTTCGTCCCAGGACAGGTCGGACCGCCCGCTGATCTGCCAGAGGCCGGTCATACCGGGGCGTACGGTGAGCCGGCGCAGCTCGACCTCGTCGTACTCCGCCACCTCCTCGGGCAGCGGCGGGCGCGGGCCGACCAGCGACATACTGCCCGTCAGTACGTTGACCAGCTGCGGGAGTTCGTCCAGCGAGGTCCGGCGCAGCAGCCGGCCCACCCGGGTCACCCGGGGGTCGCGGCGCATCTTGAACATCAGGCCGTCGTTCTCGTTGGAGCCCGCCAGCTCGGCCTTCAGGTGGTCGGCGTCCTCCACCATCGTGCGGAACTTCCACATGACGAAGGGGGTTCCGCCCCGCCCGACGCGCCGCTGGCTGTAGAAGGCGGGGCCCCGCGAGCCGAGGCGGATGGCCAGGACCAGTCCGAGGAACAGCGGTGACAGCAGGAGCAGTCCGAGCGCGGCGCCGGTGCGGTCCAGCGCCGACTTGAGCACGGTCTGCACCCCTCGGCGCACGGGCGGCGCGATGCGCAGCACGGCGAGCCCGCCGGCCGACAGGGTCTCCAGCCGCTTGACGGAGATCTCCACCAGCCCGGGGAACACGGCCATTTCGAGGCCCTCGTCGTGCAGGGCCCAGCCCATCCGGCGCAGCCGCTCCCCCGCGATCCGCGCCCCGGGCGCCACCAGCACCAGGTCGGCGTGGTGGCTGCGGACGGCGCCCAGCACGGCGGCGGAGTCCCCGTTCACCGCCTCGGGGACCGCCGCGTCCAGCCGCGCCGCCACGGGTATCCCGCCGGAGAGGGCGCCGTCGCCGACCGGGACCACGCCGACCACGACGTACGGGTGGTCGGTGCGCGCGGCGAGGTGTGCGATGACGTGCTCGGCGGACTCCGGCTCGCCGACCACCAGCACCCGGCTGACGGCCTGCGCCTCGCGGCGGGCCGCCGACAGGTGACGGTAGGTCAGTTTGTGGCGGGCGACGGTGATGAGGAGTGCGGGCAGCAGCGCCCCCAGGGCGGCCAGGCGCGGGGTGCTCTCCCCCGTCAGCACGCGGATGACGGCGAGGACACCGATCAGAATCAGCCAGTCGTGCAGAACGGGCAGTACGCCGCGGGATTCTCCGAGCACCCGGGCCGCGTAGCGGCGGCGCAGTGCCTGCACCCCGGTCCAGGCGAGGGCCGCGCCGAGGGCACAGTAAGCGGGCCTGGCCTGCTGGGCGGCCCCGAAGACCAGGCCGACGGGCACGGCGGCGCCGGCGAAGTCGGCGGTCACGGCGGCGGGCAGGTACCACCGGGCCTTGTCACCGAGGCGCCGCGCAGGGGCCACCTCCGGCCCGTCGGCTCCGGCGTCCTCCGCGGCCACTCTTTGCGCAGGAAAATGGACATGCCTCATCGGCCCCCCTGGCACGTGGTCTATGTCGGTGGCACCTGCCCGTGGCTTCCCCTGGCAACGGGCATCTGTCGCACCGGGAAACAGTACGACAAACACCCGTACGGTAAATGCCGTTTGGGTGAACGAGATCTTCCGTTACCCATGCGCCGACACCCGCCACCAGGCGCCCCGGCCGCCGGAGGCCCCCCTCCCACACGAAGGTGAATGGTCCGGATACCGGATACGTATCTTCGGACAACGAACTGTTTCCAGCCAACCTTTTGATGTGGCCCTGACATCACGTCCTGTAGGTGGCACTCTTCGATCCGTTCATCGCACCAGCCCTGATCTGCCCGGAGGCCCACCCAGCCATCCGGAACCCCCCCTTGCAGAAGGAGTCTGCGTTGAGTCCCACCCCCCAGAGGCGTGCCACTGCGGCCGGCGCGCTCGTAGCCGCGGCAGCCCTGCTCGCCGTAGGCATACAGGCCGGTTCCGCCACCGCCGACGCCACCGCGTCGCAGGCCCGCACGGCCGCCCAGCCCAACCCGGGCGCGGCCAACCTCGCACTCAGCGCTTCGGAGCGTGCGACGCTCCTCGCCGAGGCCAACTCGACCACCGCCCAGGCCGCCAAGGCGCTCGGCCTCGGTGGCGGCGAGAAGCTGGTCGTCCGCGATGTGGTCAAGGACGCGGACGGCACCACGCACACCACGTACGAGCGGACCTATGACGGTCTGCCCGTGCACGGCGGCGACCTCACCGTCCACGCCAAGGACGGCGTCACCAAGAGCGTCACCAAGGCGACGCAGCACGAGATCAAGGTCCCGGACACCAACGCCACGGTCACCCCGTCGGCCGCGGAGGGCCAGGCCGTTTCGGCCGCAAACGCCGAGGGCTCCAAGGAGTCCAAGGCCGACAAGGGCGCCCGCAAGGTGATCTGGGCCGCGGACGGCGTCCCGGTCCTCGCCTTCGAGACCGTCGTCGGCGGCCTCCAGGACGACGGCACCCCGAACCAGCTGCACGTGATCACCAACGCCAAGACCGGCGCGAAGATCACCCAGTGGCAGGGCATCGAGACCGGCACCGGCAACACCCAGTACAGCGGCCAGGTCACCCTCGGCAGCTCGCAGTCGGGCAGCAACTTCACGCTGACCGACGCCGGCCGCGGCAGCCACAAGACCTACAACCTGAACCGGGGCACCTCGGGCACCGGCACCCTGTTCTCCGGTCCCGACGACATCTGGGGCAACGGCTCCCCCTCCAACACGGAGACCGCCGGCGCGGACGCCCACTACGGCGCCCAGGTGACGTGGGACTACTTCAAGAACGTGCACGGCCGCAACGGCCTGCGCAACGACGGCGTGGCCCCGTACAGCCGGGTCCACTACGGCAACGCGTACGTCAACGCCTTCTGGGACGACAGCTGCTTCTGCATGACCTACGGCGACGGCGAGGGCAACAACAAGCCCCTCACCTCGATCGACGTGGCCGCGCACGAGATGACGCACGGTCTGACCTCGGTCACCGGCAACATGACCTACAGCGGTGAGCCCGGCGGTCTGAACGAGGCCACCTCCGACATCATGGCGGCGGCGGTCGAGTTCAACGCCAACAACCCGCAGGACGTCGGCGACTACCTGGTCGGCGAGAAGATCGACATCCGTGGCAACGGCACCCCGCTGCGCTACATGGACAAGCCGAGCAAGGACGGCTCGTCCAAGGACGCCTGGTACTCGGGCCTCGGCGGCATCGACGTCCACTACTCCTCGGGCCCGGCCAACCACTGGTTCTACCTGGCCTCCGAGGGCTCCGGCGCCAAGGTCATCAACGGCGTCAGCTACGACTCGCCGACCTCCGACGGCCTCCCGGTCACCGCGATCGGCCGCGAGGCCGCCGCGAAGATCTGGTTCCGCGCGCTGACGGTGGGCTACTTCAAGTCGAACACCAACTACGCGGACGCCCGCGTCCAGACGCTGAGGGCTGCCGCAGACCTGTACGGCCAGGGCTCGGCCACGTACAACAACGTCGCCAACGCCTGGGCCGCCATCAACGTCGGCCCGCGCGTCAACGACGGCGTCACGGTCACCGCGATCGCCAACCAGAACACCCAGATCAACACCGCCGTGAGCCTCCAGGTCCAGGCGACCAGCACCAACCCGGGTGCCCTGACCTACGCGGCGACCGGCCTGCCGGCCGGCCTGTCGATCAACTCCTCGACCGGTCTGATCTCGGGCACGGCCACCACCGCGGCCACGTCCAACGTGACCGTCACGGTGACCGACTCGGCCTCCAAGTCGGGTACGGCGTCCTTCACCTGGACCGTCGGCACCTCCCAGCAGAACGTGTTCGAGAACACGACCGACTACGCGATCGCCGACAACGCGACCGTCGAGTCCCCCATCACGGTCACCCGCACCGGCAACGCGCCGAGCACCCTCAAGGTGGACGTGAACATCCTGCACACCTACCAGGGTGACCTGAAGGTCGACCTGGTCGCGCCCGACGGCAGCGTCTACAACCTGCACAACCGCGCTGGCGGCAGCGCGGACAACATCATCAAGAGCTACACGGTGAACGCCTCCTCCGAGGTCGCCCAGGGCGTCTGGAAGCTCCGGGTCAACGACAACGCGAGCCTGGACACCGGCAAGATCGACAGCTGGAAGCTCACCTTCTGACCCCCACCGGGGCCTAGCAGGAAGCACGGCTGAAGAGCGGGACAGCTGAACCGCCACACCACGGGGCCGCCCGGGAGAAGACCTCCCCGGGCGGCCCTGTTCCATGGGTGGGCCCGATGGCGGTCAGCCCATGTTGCGCAGGATGCTGTTCACGAAGGAGTCGTGGGCGAGGCCGCGGCCCTGGCCGGGGCGGGCGCCGCGGTCCTCGTCGCCCCAGTCGCCGCGGTCCTCGTCGTCCTCCCAGTCGTCGCGGCCGCTGTGGTGGCCGCTGTGGTGGCTGGGCTTGAAGTACACCGACCGGACCGACAGGTCGTGCGCCCGCTCACCCGGCTGGAGCGCCTCCACGGCTTCACCGCCGCAGCTGTCGCCCCGGTAGAGGAGGGCGAGGGACTCGGTGTCGTTGTCCACCCAGAAGGCGGGCCGGTTCGGCGTGGTCCCCGTCAGCCGGTAGCAGGTGTCGTTGTCGGCGGGCTCGATCGTCCTGCGGCGCACGTCGCCGTCGTCGGAGTACCGGTAGTGCAGCTCGCCGAGGCCGTCGCGGTCGTGTTCGTTGGCCAGGGACTGACCGGCGGTGGGCAGGACGAGCGCGAAGGAGGCGAGCAGCGCGGCTGCCGCGGTGGAACGAAGACGCATGTGAGAGTCCGTTTCTCGGGTTCGTGAGGACCAGGTCCGTTGGACATCCGCGGGGCAGCCTAGGAGCGGACCGGGCCGCCGAAACGATCGCCATGCGCAATACGTTCGAAGGTTCACCCTCCCGGGGCGCCCCCCGCCCCGCCCGGGCGCCGTACGGCCGTACGGGTGCCAAGGCGCCTGAGGCGGACGTCCGTCCGGACACGGGAGCCGGGGCCGGGATGCCGGTCGGGGGCGGGCGGCCGGTGGACCCGCCGCCCGCCCCCTGACCCTGACCCCGGGGCAGCCCGGTCAGCGCAGCAGGACCCCGCCCACCGCGTCGTTGTCCACCGGCCCCGCGACCAGCCCCAGTTCGGCCGGCGTCGCCAGCAGCGGGTGCGCCGGCAGGACCCGTACGGTGTAGCCGAAGGGCCCCGTACGGTCGAGCGCGAGCGGGCCCTCGTACACCCAGCGCCCCTCCAGGTCCGGCCCGGCGGCGGGCTTGAGCGGGAAGGCCCGCCCGTCGCGGATCACGTCCTGCGCGTCGACCCGGCCCGCGACGGCCTGCACCTCCACGTCCTCGGGCACCAGCGAGTCCAGCGCCACCCGCACCCGCAGCGTGAGCGTGGCCCCCAGCTCGGCGGTGCCGCCCACGGGCGCGGCGGTGACGGCCTCCACGTGCTCGACGGCCACCCGCGGCCACGAGGCCCGGATCCGGCCCTTCCACCAGGCGAGGTCCCGCGCGGCGGCGGGGTCGAGGGCCCGGTGGGAGAGCGCGGCAGGGGCGTAGAGCCGCTCCACGTACTCCCTTACCATCCGCCCCGCGAGCACCTTCGGCCCCAGGGACACCAGGGTGCGCCGGACCATCTCGATCCACCGCACGGGCAGCCCGGCGCGCCCGGCCCGGTCGTAGAAGCGGGGCGCGACCCGCTCCTCGATCAGCTCGTAGAGGGCGCCCGCCTCCAGATCGTCGCGGCGGTCCTCGTCCGTCCCGAGCCCGTCGGCGGTGGGGATGGCCCAGCCGAAGTCGGGCTCGAACCACTCGTCCCACCAGCCGTCCAGCACCGACAGGTTGAGGCAGCCGTTGAGCGCGGCCTTCATCCCGCTGGTCCCGCAGGCCTCCAGCGGCCGCAGCGGGTTGTTCAGCCAGACGTCGCAGCCCGGGTAGAGCTTCTGCGCCATGGCCATGCCGTAGTCGGGCAGGAACACGATCCGGTGGCGCACCCGCGGGTCGTCGGCGAACCGCACCAGCTCCTGCACCAGCCGCTTGCCGCCGTCGTCGGCCGGGTGCGCCTTGCCCGCGACGACGATCTGCACCGGCCGGTCCGGATCCAGCAGCAGCCGGCGCAGCCGCTCCGGATCGCGCAGCATCAGCGTGAGCCGCTTGTAGGAGGGCACGCGCCGGGCGAAGCCGATGGTCAGCACGTCCGGGTCGAGGACGGAGTCCACCCAGCCCAGTTCGGCATCGGCGGCCCCGCGCTGCTTCCACGAGGCGCGCAGCCGGTCCCGTACCTCCTGGACCAGCTGCTCGCGCAGCACCCGCCGTACGTCCCACACGTCCTGGTCGGCGATCTGCGCGACGGCGTCCCAGCGCGCGGAGCCGCCCACCGCGAGGGCGTCCTCGGTCCGCCCGGCCCCGATCTGGCGGGCGCCGAGCCGCATGACCTCGGGGGCCACCCAGGTCGGGGCGTGCACCCCGTTCGTCACGGAGACGATGGGCACGTCGGCGGCGTCGAAGCCCGGCCAGAGCCCGGCGAACATGCCCCGGCTGACCGCCCCGTGCAGGGTGGACACCCCGTTGGCGCGCTGGGCGAGGCGCAGGCCCATGACGGCCATGTTGAACACCCCGGGATCACCGCCGGGGTACGACTCGGCGCCCAGCTCCAGGATCCGGTCGACCGGTACGCCGGGCAGCTCGCCGCCCTCGCCGAAGTGCCGGGCGACCAGGGAGCGCTCGAAGCGGTCGATGCCGGCGGGCACGGGGGTGTGCGTGGTGAAGACGGTCCCGGCGCGCACGGCCTCGACGGCGGCGTCGAAGCCGAGGCCCTGCTCCCCTTCCAGTTCCCTTATGCGCTCCAGACCGAGGAACCCGGCGTGTCCCTCGTTCGTGTGGAACACCTCGGGGTCGGGGTGACCGGTGATCCGGCAGTACGTCCGGACGGCCCGGACCCCGCCGATGCCGAGCAGCATCTCCTGGAGCAGCCGGTGGTCGCTGCCGCCGCCGTAGAGCCGGTCGGTCACCTCGCGGGCGCCGGCGTCGTTGTCCTCGACGTCGGAGTCGAGCAGGAGCAGCGGCACCCGCCCGACGCGGGCCTGCCAGATGTGCGCGTGCAACGACCGCCCGCCGGGCAGGGTGAGCGACACCCGGGCGGGGGCGCCGTCCTCCTGCCGCAGCAGGGCCAGGGGCAGCTCGTGGGGATCCAGCACCGGGTAGTGCTCCTGCTGCCAGCCGTCGCGGGACAGCGACTGGCGGAAGTAGCCGTGGCGGTAGAGCAGGCCGACGCCGATGACCGGGACACCGAGGTCGCTGGCGGCCTTGAGGTGGTCCCCGGCGAGGATCCCGAGCCCGCCGGAGTACTGGGGCAGGGCGGCGGTGATGCCGAACTCGGGGGAGAAGTAGGCGATGGCCGCGGGGAGCTCCGCGCCGTTCTCGTGGGTCTGGTACCACCTCCCGCCGTGGACGTAGTCGTCGAGGTCGGCGGCGGCGACGGCGAGGCGCCGCAGGAACCGCCGGTCGGCGGCGAGTTCCTCGAGACGGGATGCGGGCACGGCACCGAGCAGCCGGACGGGGTCACCGCCGGCGGCCTGCCAGCCCTCGGGGTCGACGGATTGGAAGAGTTCGCGGGTTTCCGTATGCCAAGACCAGCGCAGGTTGCGCGCGAGCTCGGCGAGCGGCATCAGGGGTTCCGGGAGGACGGGGCGCACGGTGAATCGACGGATAGCCTTCACACGTTCCACCTTCGCAGGGGATGACGGATCGGAGCGGCCGCACCACGCTGTGCACCCGCGCATCGCCCCCGGAAGGCTAGTGCGGCCACCCCCGCCCCGGCCATCCCGCCTCCCCCGGCGGGGACCCGCGCGGGGGCGGCGGCCCGGCGTCAGGCGTCCGTGGCCAGGCGGGCGTGGAGGTGCTGGTCGTGGCGGCCGTCCGCGTGGAGGAGGGCGCCGCGCATGGTGCCCTCCAGGGGGAAGCCCGCCTTCAGGGCGACGGCGCAGGAGGCGGGGTTGGCCACCGAGTGGCAGATGCGCAGGCGGTGGAGGCCGGCCTCGCGGAAGGCCCACTCGGACACCGCGGCCACCCCCTGCGGCATCACCCCGCGGCCGCGCCCCTCGGGCAGCAGCCAGTAGAGGAACTCCGCGCTGGAGTCGGCCAGATCGACGTCGGCGAGGCCGATCAGGCCCAGCGCCGGGGAGTCCGGCGACCGCGACACCGCCCACACCGCCCCTTCCTGCTCGGCCCACAGCCGGTTCCACCGCGCGATCCGCGCCACCGCCTCCTCGCGGGTCATCGGCTCGGGCCGGTTCCAGTGCCGGACGTCCGGGTCCTCGTACGCGGCCATCCGCGCCGGGGCGTCCGCCTCCCGCCACGGCCGCAGCACCATCGCGCAGGGCAGCGCGAACACCGGCTGCGGGCCGCCGCCCCACGGGGCGGAAGGGGCGGCCGGGACGTGGGGGGCGGTTGGTATTTCGCTGTTCATGGCCCCATCCTCACCGACTTGACGGAGCCTCGGCGGATGCCGAGCCGACCCTTGGTGAACCGCGTCCCACTACGTACGAGTAGTTAACCGAGAGCACGGATTGGGCGGGGTGAGAGTGGGAAGGGCTGTGCGCATACACGCGGTACCCGCACGGCGCACCCGCCCCCAACCTTCCCCCGCCACCCGAGTGAACGCGGACAGGAGCGGCCATGCCCGCACTCCAGCCGTCTTCCGAGCGGCTAGAAACAGAGCGAACAGAGCGTGCACTACCAGCCGCGACTCCGGCTGGCCCGTCACCGAGCCCTGCGAACTGCCCCCAGGTGATCCCATCATGATCGGTCGCATTCCCGTGCTGGACGTCCGCCCCGCCGTCGACTGCGGCGCCAGACCCGCCAAGGCGGTCGTGGACGAGGTCTTCGAGATCTCGGCCACCGTTTTCCGGGAGGGCCACGACGCCGTCTCCGCCCATGTCGTACTGCGGGACCCGAGCGGGCGGCTGCGCCCGCCGGTACCGCTGAGGGAACTCGCCCCCGGCACCGACCGGTGGGGGGCGCGGGTGTCCGCCGAGGTCGAGGGGAGGTGGACCTACACCGTCGAGGCGTGGAGCGATCCGGTCGCCACCTGGCGCGCCCATGCCGCCGTCAAGATCCCGGCGGACCTCGACACCGGGCTGACCCTCCTCGAAGGCGCGGAGCTCTACGAGCGCGCCGCCGCGAAGGTTCCCAAACGCGACGGCCGCGAGGCCGTACTGGCCGCGGCCGACGCGATGCGCGACGAGGACCTGCCGGTCGCACAGCGGTACGCGGCCGCGCTCGCCCCGGCGGTGGACGCCGCCCTCGCGCGGCGCCCGTACCGGGAGCTGGTCACGGCCGCCAAGGCGCTGCCCCTGATCGTCGAACGCAAGCGCGCCCTCTTCGGTTCCTGGTACGAGATGTTCCCCCGCTCGGAGGGAGCGGTGGTGGAGCCCGGCAGGGCCCCGGTCAGCGGAAACTTCCGCACCGCCGCCGAGCGGCTGCCGGCCGTCGCCGCCATGGGCTTCGACGTCGTGTACCTGCCGCCCATCCACCCCATCGGGTCCACCTTCCGCAAGGGCCCCAACAACACGCTCTCCGCCGGCAGTTGGGACCCGGGCGTGCCCTGGGCCATCGGCTCCACGGAGGGCGGCCACGACGCCGTCCACCCCGATCTCGGCACCCTGGAGGACTTCGACGCCTTCGTCGCGCGCGCCCGCGACCTCCGCATGGAGATCGCGCTCGACTTCGCCCTCCAGTGCTCCCCCGACCACCCCTGGGTGGAGAAGCACCCGGAGTGGTTCCGCCACCGGGCCGACGGGACGATCGCGTACGCCGAGAACCCGCCGAAGAAGTACCAGGACATCTTCCCCGTCCACTTCGACACGGACATGGCAGGCATCGTCGAGGAGACGGTCCGGATCCTGCGCCACTGGATGGACCACGGCGTCCGGATCTTCCGGGTCGACAATCCGCACACCAAGCCGGTCGTGTTCTGGCAGAAGGTGATCACGGAGATCAACAAGTCCGATCCCGACGTGATCTTCCTGGCGGAGGCCTTCACCCGGCCCGCGATGATGCGCGCGCTCGCCTCGGTCGGCTTCCAGCAGTCCTACACGTACTTCACCTGGCGCAACACCAAGGCCGAGCTGACCGAGTACCTGACCGAGCTGTCCGGCACCCGCTCGGCCTCCGTGATGCGGCCGAACTTCTTCGTCAACACGCCCGACATCCTCCACGAGTACCTCCAGAAGGGCGGCCGGCCGGCCTTCGAGATCCGGGCGGTCCTCGCCGCCACCCTCTCCCCCACCTGGGGCGTCTACGCCGGCTACGAGCTGTGCGAGAACGAGCCGGTCCGCAAGGGCAGCGAGGAGTACCTGAACTCCGAGAAGTACGAGCTCCGGCCGCGCGACTGGGCCGCCGCCGACCGCGCGGGCACCTCGATCGCCCCGCTGATCACCACCCTGAACCGGCTGCGCCGCCGCAATCCCGCCCTCCAGCAGCTGCGCGACATCCACTTCCATCCGACCGACAACGAGCAGGTGATCGCCTATTCGAAGCACGCCGGAGGCAGTTCCGTACTGGTGGTCGTCAACCTCGATCCGCACCACACCCAGGAGGCGACGGTCTCGTTGGACATGCCGGTACTCGGCCTCGACTGGCACGGGTCCCTCGCGGTGCGCGACGAGCTCACCGGCGAGACCTATCACTGGGGCAGGGCGAACTACGTGCGCCTGGAACCGGGCCGTACGCCCGCGCACGTCCTGGCCGCCCTGCGACCGTCCCCGCCCACCGGAGGGTCACCCACCGCATGATGATCAACGATCCCGTCCACGACACCTTCGAGGACACCCCCGCCAAGGACCGCGATCCCGACTGGTTCAAGCGGGCGGTCTTCTACGAGGTCCTGGTCCGCTCCTTCCACGACAGCAACGGCGACGGCGTCGGGGACCTCAAGGGGCTCACCGCCAAACTGGACTACCTCCAGTGGCTCGGCGTCGACTGCCTGTGGCTGCCGCCGTTCTTCGCCTCACCGCTGCGCGACGGCGGTTACGACGTCTCCGACTACACCTCCGTGCTGCCCGAGTTCGGCGACCTCGCCGACTTCGTGGAGTTCGTGGACGCCGCGCACACCCGCGGCATGCGGGTGATCATCGACTTCGTCATGAACCACACCAGCGACCAGCACGAGTGGTTCCAGCAGTCGCGCAAGGACCCGGACGGGCCGTACGGGGACTACTACATGTGGGCCGACAACGACAAGCAGTACCAGGACGCCCGCATCATCTTCATCGACACCGAGACCTCCAACTGGACGTACGACCCCGTACGCAAGCAGTACTACTGGCACCGCTTCTTCTCGCACCAGCCGGACCTCAACTACGAGAACCCGGCGGTGGTCGAGGAGATCGTGTCCGCCCTGCGCTTCTGGCTGGACCTCGGCATCGACGGCTTCCGCCTCGACGCCGTGCCCTACCTGTACGCCGAGGAGGGCACCAACTGCGAGAACCTGCCCCGCACCCACCAGCTCCTCAAGCGGGTCCGGGCGGAGATCGACGCGCACTACCCGGACACCGTCCTGCTCGCCGAGGCCAACCAGTGGCCCGAGGACGTCGTGGACTACTTCGGGGACTTCGCGGAGGGCGGGGACGAGTGCCACATGGCCTTCCACTTCCCCGTCATGCCGCGCATCTTCATGGCGGTGCGAAGAGAGTCCCGCTACCCCGTCTCCGAGATCCTGGCCAAGACCCCGGCGATCCCGGACCGCTGCCAGTGGGGCATCTTCCTGCGCAACCACGACGAGCTGACCCTCGAGATGGTCACCGACGAAGAGCGCGACTACATGTACGCCGAGTACGCCAAGGACCCGCGGATGCGGGCCAACATCGGCATCCGGCGCCGCCTCGCCCCGCTCCTGGACAACGACCGCAACCAGATGGAGCTGTTCACGGCCCTGCTGCTGTCGCTGCCCGGTTCGCCGGTGCTCTACTACGGCGACGAGATCGGCATGGGCGACAACATCTGGCTGGGCGACCGCGACGGCGTGCGGACCCCCATGCAGTGGACCCCGGACCGCAACGCCGGTTTCTCCTCCTGCGATCCGGGCAGGCTGAACCTGCCGGTCATCATGGACCCGGTCTACGGGTACCAGGTCACCAATGTCGAGGCGGCCATGGCGTCGCCCTCCTCACTGCTGCACTGGACCCGCAGGCTGATCGAGATCCGCAAGGCGAACCCCGCCTTCGGGCTCGGCTCGTACACCGAACTGCCCTCGTCCAACCCCGCGGTCCTCGCGTTCCTCCGCGAGTTCGGGGACGACCTGGTGCTCTGCGTGCACAACTTCTCCCGCTTCGCGCAGCCCACCGAGCTGGACCTGCGGTCGTTCAACGGGCGGGTTCCGCTGGAGCTCACGGGTGACGTGCGCTTCCCGCCGATCGGCGAGTGGCCGTACCTGCTGACCCTGGCGGGCCACGGCTTCTACTGGTTCCGGCTCCGCAGCGACCAGCGCGCCGACTGACGGGCCGAGTACGGGGCGGGCACTCCATTGGGTCAATGGCCCGCCCCTGTACGGATCATCCTGACCCGACACTCGCACTTACCGGAGAAGCAACTGCCGCACATCCGGGACACTCTGCGCATTCTGTGACGGCCCGGGGAAAGGACGCGACGCCATGTCGGAGGCTGCATCCGCCCGGAGCCGGCTGACGGCCGACCGGGCCACCGGGGCCACGGGAACCACCGGGACCGCCGTACTGGAACCGATGCTGCGGGACTGGCTGCCCGCACAACGCTGGTTCGCCGGCAAGGGGCGCCGGATCGGCCGCATCGAGGCCGTCTCGGTCGCCGAACTGCTGCCGCCGGGCTCCGCCCCCGGACTGCTGCACCTGCTGCTCGACGTGGACGGGGACTGCTACCAACTGCTCCTGGGCATCCGCCCGTCCCCGCTGCCGCCCGCCCTCGCGCCCGCGCTGATCGGGCACGCCCCGGCCGGCCCGTACGCGGGCAGGGCCGTGTACGAGGCGCTGGGCGACCCCCGGCTGGCCTCCCTGCTGCTGGAGCGGCTGCGCGCCCCCGGGGTGCTGGGCCCGCTCCGCTTCGACCGGGACCCGGACACGCCCGTCCCGGCCGGGCTCGCGCCCCGGCCGCTGTCCGGGGAACAGACCAACTCATCCCTGATCTACGGGGATTCGTACATCCTGAAGGTGTTCCGCCGGGTCGGCCCCGGGGTCAACCCGGACCTGGAGCTGCCGCGCGCCCTGGCCGCCGCCGGCTGCGCCCGCGTGCCCGCCCCGGTCGCCTGGTACGAGGCCGAGCTGGCCGGTGGAGAACCGTTGACCCTGGGCGTCCTCCAGCCCTACCTGCGCGGCTCCGACGACGGCTGGCAGCTGGCCCTGCGCAGACTCGGGGCCGGGGCGGACTTCACCGCCGAGGCGCACGCGCTGGGCCGGGCCACCGCCGAGGTGCACAGCGCGCTGGCGGCCGCCCTGCCCACCCTGGCCCTGGGCCCCGAGCAGACCGCCCGGCTCGCCGCCGGGATGACCGCCCGGCTGGCCGCCACCTGCCGCGAGGTCCCCGCGCTGCGGGCCTACGAGGCGGGGCTGCGCGGCGCCTTCGACGCGCTGGCCGCCTCCCGGGGGGCCGGGGTGCCCGCGCAGCGCATCCACGGGGACCTGCACCTGGGCCAGACCCTGCGCACCGCCGACGGCAGCTGGGCGCTGATCGACTTCGAGGGGGAGCCGGCCCGGCCGCTGGCCGACCGCCGCCGTCCCGAACCGGCGGTGCGCGACATCGCCGGGATACTGCGCTCCTTCGACTACGCCGCCCGCTCGCACCGGCCGTTCGCCCCCGCCTGGGCGGACGCCTGCCGGACCGCGTTCTGCGAGGGCTACGCCCGTACCACCGGCCGCGACCCGCGCGAGGACCCGGTCCTGCTGCGGGCGTACGAGACCGACAAGGCGGTGTACGAGGCCCGGTACGAGTCCCGGCACCGCCCCGACTGGCTGCACGTCCCGATGGCGGCGATCCGCCGCCTGTCGCAGCCCCAGCGTCCCGCCCACCGCATGCCCCCGCCGGTCCCCGGCACCACCCCCACCCCCCACCCGAAGCCCCCGAGGAGGCCGCTCGCGTGAGCGCCGCACGACAGCCGTCACCGACCGTCCGCGAGGAAGCCGCAGCCGCAGCCGCACCCGAGTCCGCCAAACGGCCCCGACCGCCCGTACCGCGGGGGGCCAAGGCCCGCCGGGCCGCCCCACCGCACGGGGTCCGGCCGGCCCCCGCGCTGGGCGCGGAGGAGCGGGCCCGGCTGCTGGAGGGCCGCCACCACGACCCGCACGGGGTGCTGGGGGCCCGCACCCAGCGGGGCGGGGTCGCCTTCCGGGTGCTGCGCCCGTACGCGAAGGCCGTCACGATCGTGGCCAAGGGGCTGCGGGCCGAGCTCTTCGACGACGGGGACGGGCTGTTCTCCGGGCTGCTGCCGCTGACCGGGGTGCCGGACTACCGGCTGCTGGTGACGTACGACAGCGACGAGGTCGAGGTCCACGACCCGTACCGGTTCCTGCCGGCGCTCGGGGAGCTGGACCTGCACCTGATCGGCGAGGGCAGACACGAGGAGCTGTGGACGGCGCTGGGCGCCCGGCCGATGGAGCACCAGGGCGTGGCCGGCACCCGGTTCACGGTGTGGGCGCCGAACGCGCGGGGGGTGCGGGTCACCGGGGACTTCTCGTACTGGGACTCGGTGGCCTACCCGATGCGCTCGCTCGGCGCGAGCGGGGTGTGGGAGTTGTTCCTGCCCGGAGTCGGCGAGGGCGCCCTGTACAAGTACGACATCACACGCCCGGACGGCAGCCACACCCTGCGCGCCGACCCGATGGCGCAGTACGCGGAGGTCCCGCCGGCCAACGCCTCGGTGGTGACCGCCTCGCGGTTCGTGTGGCAGGACGCGGAGTGGATGGCCACGCGCGCGGCGCGTCCGGCGCACCAGGCGCCGTTCTCGGTGTACGAGCTGCACCTGGCGTCCTGGCGGCCGGGGCTCTCGTACCGGCAGCTGGCCGACCAGCTGCCGGCGTACGTGAAGGAGCTCGGGTTCACGCACGTGGAGTTCATGCCGGTCGCCGAGCACCCCTTCGGCGGTTCCTGGGGCTACCAGGTCACCGGTTTCTACGCGCCGACCTCGCGGATGGGCACCCCGGACGACTTCCGCCTCCTCGTGGACTCGCTGCACCGGGCCGGGATCGGGGTGATCGTCGACTGGGTGCCC
Source organism: Streptomyces sp. NBC_00091 (assembly GCF_026343185.1). Classification (GTDB taxonomy): domain Bacteria; phylum Actinomycetota; class Actinomycetes; order Streptomycetales; family Streptomycetaceae; genus Streptomyces. Next base: position 1,095,004 of record NZ_JAPEMA010000001.1, read on the forward strand.
GCGCACTTCCCGCGCGACGACTGGGCGCTCGCCGAGTTCGACGGCCGGCCGCTGTACGAGCACCAGGATCCGCGGCGGGCCGCGCACCCGGACTGGGGGACGCTGGAGTTCGACTACGGGCGCAAGGAGGTCCGTAACTTCCTCGTCGCCAACGCCGTGTACTGGTGCCAGGAGTTCCATGTGGACGGGCTGCGCGTGGACGCCGTGGCCTCGATGCTGTACCTGGACTACTCGCGCGGCGAGGGCGACTGGTCGCCGAACGAGCACGGCGGGCGGGAGGACCTGGACGCGGTGGCGCTGCTCCAGGAGATGAACGCGACGGTGTACCGGCGCTGCCCGGGGGTGGTGACGATCGCGGAGGAGTCCACGGCCTGGGAGGGGGTCACGCGGCCCACGGACGCGGGCGGGCTGGGCTTCGGGCTGAAGTGGAACATGGGCTGGATGCACGACACCCTGCGGTACGTGTCGAAGGAGCCGGTGCACCGCAAGTACCACCACCACGACATGACCTTCGGGATGGTGTACGCCTTCAGCGAGAACTACGTGCTGCCGATCTCGCACGACGAGGTGGTGCACGGCAAGCGCTCGCTGGTGTCGAAGATGCCGGGCGACTGGTGGCAGCAGCGGGCCACGCACCGCGCGTACCTGGGCTTCATGTGGGCCCATCCGGGCAAGCAACTGCTCTTCATGGGGCAGGAGTTCGCACAGGGCTCGGAGTGGTCGGAGAGCTACGGGCCGGACTGGTGGCTGCTGGACTCCTCGTATCCGGCGGCCGGTGACCACCGGGGGGTACGGGACCTCGTGCGCGACCTGAACCGCACGTACGCGGCGGCTCCCGCGCTGTGGGAGCGGGACACGGTCCCGGAGGGCTTCGGGTGGGTAGAGGCGGACGCCGCGGAGGACAACGTGTTCGCCTTCCTGCGGTACGCGCAGGACGGTTCGCAGCTGCTGTGCGTGTCGAACTTCTCCCCGGTGGTGCGGCACGGCTACCGGATCGGGGTGCCGGAGGAGGTTCCGCTGTGGCGGGAGGTCCTCAACACGGACCTGGAGGCGTACGGCGGGAGCGGCGTCCACCACGGCCGGCCGCTGAAGCCCGAGCCGGTTCCGGCGCAGGGGCGTGCGGCGAGCCTGCGGATGACGCTCCCGCCGATGGCGACGGTCTGGCTCAGGCCGTGACCAGGGCCTCGTCCAGCTCCTGAAGGAGCCGGCGCTTGGCGCGGGCCCCGACGATCTGCCGGACGGGCTCGCCGTCTCGGAAGACGAACATGGTCGGCATGGACAGCACCCCGTAGCGCGTGACGGCCTCGGGGTTGCTGTCCGCGTCGATCTGGACGACCTTGAGGCGGTCGGCCCGCTCGGCGGCGACCGCGGAGAGCACCGGGGCGAGCTGACGGCAGGGGCCGCACCAGTCCGCGGTGAACTCCACCAGCACGTGCCGCCCCCGCTCGGCCAGTACCTCCGTCGCGAAGTCCGCGTCGGTCACTTCCGCCACACCCCGTGCGTGGATCATGTGGTTCCCCTCTCGTCCCTCATGGCTCGTGGCTCATGGCTCATCCGGTCATTTCGCAGCGCGGCGCGGCCGCTTCGCCGGCGGCCTCCTCGGCCGCGGCCAGCTGGTGCGCGACCTGCTCGCGCACGTCGGCCAGCTGGCCGATCAGGCCGTCCAGCTCGGCGAGCTTGCGGCGGTACACGGCGAGCGAGGCCGGGCAGGAGTCCCCGGCCGGGTGGCCGGCGCGCAGGCAGTCGACGAACGGCCGGGTCTCCTCCAGCTCGAAGCCGAAGTCCTGGAGGGTCCGGATCTGGCGCAGGAGGCGCAGGTCGTCCTCGTCGTAGTCGCGGTAGCCGTTGCCGGTCCGCCGGGCCGCGAGCAGCCCGCGTGACTCGTAGTACCTGAGCGTCCGGGTGCTGGTCCCGGCCCGCTTCGCCAGTTCGCCGATGCGCATGGACCGACCGTATTCCTTGACGCCGACGTCAAGGGAAGGGGAGGAGTTCGCGCAGTGTTCGGGGGCCCTCGCTACCCCCGTATGCGAGGGCCCCGGTATGGATCACGTATGGCGCGGGCGCCCGGTTCAATCCTTGTGACGGGGATCACTCGACGGGCTTTCCGGGGCACCTGAAATGGAGTGGCCAAATCCGTACGCTGTAAATGGATCTTCCCACGATCCGATTACCGGACAGTCGCCGGGAAAACCGCCCAAAGTCATGAACTCCATAGGACTTTCCTACGAGTTATGAGCTTGTTTGAACGGTCTGTAGTCGTTACGCCTTGGCCACTTCTACCGTGTGCCCTGTGCACTCCAGCCCCCCTTTCAATGCCCCCGCCGCGCGTCGCCTGCGCGCGGCCCTGGGCATGGCCCCCGGTCATGTCGCCTACGGCCTCCGGGCCCAGTACGGACTGCTCGTCGCACCAGAGACCGTGATGGCCTGGGAGCGGGGCGAGCTGTCGCCCAGCTCCGCCGAGCTCACGGCGCTGGCCGGCGTGCTCTGGTGCTCCCCCGGGGAGCTGCTCGCCGAGCCCGTCACCCTGCGGGAACACCGCATCGCCCGGGGCATGGACCCCGAGGACCTGGCCCGCCGGATCGGGGTGGAGGCGAACGCGTACCGGAAGATGGAGGACACCGGGCGCTGGAAGGGCAACGAGCGCCAGTCCGCCGCCCTCGCCTCGGTGCTCGGCCTGACCCTCGCGCAGTTCGTGACGGTGACCGGCAAGCAGGCAGAACTCGCCGACCTGCTGCGCAGCGCGGTGACCACCCGCTGGCAGGCGTACGTGAAACCGCTGGGCAAGCTGCTTCCGGTGCCCAAGGCCCACCTGGAGCGGATCCTGGAACTCCTCCACAACGACTACCAGTCGCGGATGGTGGCCACCCTCAGCTGGGGCGGCGCCGAGGGCACGGCCGGGACCGGGGACTCGGGCCGGGAGTTCCTCCACGGGATCACCGACCGGTTCTGGGCCCTGTCCGGCGGTGCGGGATAGGACAGACCGGGCCGTAGGGCCGGTCAGAAGACCGACTCGGCCTCGTACATCCGGTTCTCGGGGACCGTCTTCAGCTCGGTGGTCGCCGCGGCCAGCGGGGCCATCACGATGTCGGTGCCGCGCAGGGCGGTCATGTTGCCGAATTCCCCGCGGTGCACGGCCTCGACGGCGTGCCAGCCGAAGCGGGTGGCCAGGACGCGGTCGTACGCGGTCGGCACGCCGCCGCGCTGGACGTGGCCGAGGATGACCGGGCGGGCCTCCTTGCCGAGGCGGTGCTCCAGCTCGATGGCCAGGCGGTTGCCGATGCCGGCGAAGCGCTCGTGACCGTACTGGTCGATGGCGCCCTTCTCGTACGGCATGGAGCCCTCGGCGGGGTGCGCGCCCTCGGCGACGCAGATGACGGCGAACTTCTTGCCGCGGGCGAATCGTTCCTCCACCATCTTCACCAGGGCGTCCACCTCGAAGGGGCGCTCCGGCAGGCAGATCCCGTGGGCGCCGCCGGCCATGCCGGACTCCAGGGCGATCCAGCCCGCGTGGCGGCCCATGACCTCGACGACCATCACGCGCTGGTGCGACTCGGCGGTGGTCTTGAGGCGGTCGATGGCCTCGGTGGCGACCATGACGGCGGTGTCGAAGCCGAAGGTGCGGTCGGTGGAGGAGATGTCGTTGTCGATGGTCTTCGGTACGCCGACGACCGGCATCCCGGCGTCCGAGAGCATCCGGGCGGCCGTCAGGGTGCCCTCGCCGCCGATCGGGATCAGCGCGTCGATTCCGTACCGCTTCGCCAACTCGTGCGCGTTCTCGGCGGCTTCGTGCAGCCGGGCGCGCTCCATGCGCGCCGAGCCGAGGATCGTGCCGCCGCGGGCGAGAATGCCGCTGACGGCATTGATGTCGAGGGGGCGGTAGTGGCCGTCGAGGAGGCCCTTGAAGCCGTCCTCGAAGCCGATGACCTCGTCCCCGTGTCCGACCAGGGCCCGGTGTACGACCGACCGGATGACAGCGTTCAGGCCCGGGCAGTCGCCGCCTGCGGTGAGAACTCCGATACGCATCGTCCTGTGTCTCCTGCTCCTGGTCGTACCCGGCCGTGCGCGGGGGTGGTGCGCTCGGCCGGCCGTACAGATGTAGGGCGTATTGATGACGCCTGTCCGATTGTTCCACGTTCCGAGAGGGGCGCGCTCTCCGCGCTACTCCACCCACCAGGCCTTTCGTCCCTCCCTGAGGGGCTTTTTCCCAGGAGCGCCCTATCCACTGACAGGGGTATTGTCAAGAGGTCGAGCCCCACCAATCAGACATTCACAGCATGGGACGGAGAGCCCGCGTGACGCGCAGCGTGTACGTGACCGGTATCGAGCGGGGAGACGGCCGGCAGGTCGTCGAGCTGGGGATCATGGAGCTCCTGACCCGCCAGACGGGCCGGGTCGGCGTGTACCGCCCCCTGCTGCACGACGGGCCGGACCGGCTCTTCGACCTCCTCAAGGCCCGCTACCGGATCGACCAGGACGCGACGACGGCCTACGGCATGGAGTACCGGGAGGCCTCCGCCATCCTGGCCGAGAAGGGCACCGACGAGCTGGTCTCCCGGCTGGTCGACCGCTACCACCGGGTGGCCCGCGAGTACGAGGTCATGCTGGTCCTCGGCACCGACTACGCCGAGACCAACCTGCCCGACGAGCTGGCGCTGAACGCCCGCCTCGCCAACGAGCTGGGCGCGGTCGTCGTTCCCGTCGTGGGCGGCACCAAGCACCCCGCCGAGTCCGTTCGCGCCGAGGCCCAGAGCGCCCACCGGGCCTTCGAGAGCCTGGGCTGCCACGTGGTGGCGATGGTCGTCAACCGGGTGGCCCCCGAGGACCGGGACGTCATAGCCGAGCGGCTCGCGGCCCGCCTCCCCGTCCCCTGCTACGTCCTGCCGGACGACAAGTCCCTGTCCGCCCCGACGGTCGCCCAGATCACCCGGGCGCTCGGCGGCGAGGTGCTGCTGGGCGACGAGGCCGGGCTGGCCCGCGACGCCCTGGACTTCGTGTTCGGCGGCGCGATGCTGCCGAACTTCCTGAACGCCCTGACCCCCGGCTGCCTGGTCGTCACCCCCGGCGACCGCTCCGACCTGGTCATCGGCGCGCTGGCCGCGCACACCTCGGGCACCCCGCCGATCGCCGGTGTGCTGCTGACCCTGAACGAGCGCCCGTCCAAGGACATCCTCACGCTGGCCTCGAAGCTCGCGCCCGGCACCCCGGTGGTCTCGGTGGCCGGCAACAGCTTCCCGACGGCCGCCGAACTCTTCTCGCTGCAGAGCCGGTTGAACTCCGCGACCCCGCGCAAGCTGGAGACCGCGCTCGGCCTCTTCGAGCGGCACGTGGACACCGCCGAGCTGCGCGGGCTGCTGTCGGTGGCCCGCTCCGAGCGCGTCACCCCGATGATGTTCGAACACGAGCTGCTGGAGCGGGCCCGCTCCGAGCGGCGCCGCGTGGTGCTGCCCGAGGGCACCGAGGAGCGCGTCCTGCGCGCCGCGGACGTGGTGCTGCGCCGCGGGGTCTGCGACCTGACCCTGCTGGGCGAGGAGCAGGCCATCCTGAAGAAGGCCGGCGACCTCGGCGTCGACATCTCGGCCGCCCAGCTGATCGACCCGGCGACCTCTCCCATGCGGGAAGGTTTCGCCGAGTACTACGCCAAGGTCCGAGCCCACAAGGGCATGACCGTCGAACTGGCCCACGACGTGGTCACCGACGTCAACTACTTCGGCACCCTGATGGTCCAGCAGGGCCTGGCCGACGGCATGGTCTCCGGCTCGGTGCACTCCACCGCCGCCACCATCCGCCCGGCCTTCGAGATCATCAAGACCAAGCCCGAGGCCTCGATCGTCTCCTCGGTCTTCTTCATGTGCCTGGCCGACCGGGTCCTCGTCTACGGGGACTGCGCGGTCAACCCGGACCCCGACGCCGAGCAGCTCGCGGACATCGCCGTCCAGTCCGCGGCCACCGCCGCCGCCTTCGGCGTCGAGCCGCGGATCGCGATGCTCTCGTACTCGACGGGCACCTCGGGCTCCGGCGCGGACGTGGAGAAGGTCCGCAAGGCCACCGAGATCATCCGCGAGCAGCGCCCCGACCTGGCCGTCGAGGGCCCGATCCAGTACGACGCCGCCGTGGAGCCCTCGGTCGCCGCGACCAAGCTGCCCGACTCCGACGTGGCCGGCCGGGCGAGCGTGCTGATCTTCCCCGACCTGAACACGGGCAACAACACGTACAAGGCCGTGCAGCGTTCGGCGGGCGCCGTCGCGGTCGGCCCGGTGCTCCAGGGCCTGCGCAAGCCCGTCAACGACCTCTCGCGCGGCGCGCTGGTCCAGGACATCGTCACCACGGTGGCGATCACCGCGATCCAGGCGCAGTCCCAGCCCCTGCCCCAGGCCCAGTAGTCCCGACCGCACTCGAAGGAAAGACCCCTCACCGTGACCGCAACGCGCGTACTCGTCCTCAACTCCGGCTCCTCGTCGGTGAAGTACCAGCTCCTCGACATGGCGGACCGCTCCCGCCTCGCCGTCGGCCTGGTGGAGCGCATCGGCGAGGAGACCTCGCGCCTCGTGCACGAGCCGCTCACCGGTGCGGGCGCCGGGGGCGGCAAGCGCGAGCGGCTCGGTGCGATCGCCGACCACGGGGCCGCCCTGCGGGCGGTCGCGGCCGAACTGGCCGCCGACGGCCTGGGCCTGGACTCCCCCGAGCTGGCGGCCGTGGGCCACCGGGTGGTGCACGGCGGGACCCGCTTCACCCGGCCGACGGTGATCGACGACGAGGTGCTGGCGGAGATCCGCAGCCTGATCCCGCTGGCCCCGCTGCACAATCCGGCGAACGTGACCGGCATCGAGGTGGCGCGCGAGCTGCGCGCGGACCTCCCGCAGGTGGCCGTCTTCGACACCGCCTTCCACGCGACGATGCCGGAGCACGTGGCGCGGTACGCGATCGACGCGGCGACGGCCGACAAGTACGCCATCCGGCGGTACGGCTTCCACGGCACCTCCCACGCCTACGTCTCGCGGGCGACGGCCGCGCTGCTGGGCAGGCCGGTGGAGGACGTGAACGTGATCGTGCTCCACCTGGGCAACGGCGCCTCCGCCTCGGCGGTGCGCGGCGGGGTGTGCGTGGAGACCTCCATGGGCCTGACCCCGCTGGAGGGCCTGGTCATGGGAACCCGTTCGGGCGACCTGGATCCGGCGGTCGTCTTCCACCTGGCCCGGGTGGGCGGGCTGTCCGTCGACGAGATCGACTCGCTCCTCAACAAGAAGAGCGGTCTGCTGGGTCTGTGCGGCGACAACGACATGCGCGAGGTGCAGCGGCGCGCGGACGAGGGCGACGAGGCGGCCCGCCTCGCGCTGGCGTCCTACGTCCACCGTCTGAAGAAGTACATCGGCGCCTACACGGCGGTACTGGGCCGGGTGGACGCGGTGGTCTTCACCGCGGGCGTGGGCGAGAACGCCTCCGCCGTCCGGGCGGCCGCGGTCGCGGGTCTGGAGGAGCTGGGCCTCGCGCTGGACCTGGAGGCCAATGCGGCGCGGTCCTCCGAGCCCCGTCTGGTGTCGGCGCAGGACGCGCGGGTGGCCGTGGCCGTGGTCCCGACCGATGAGGAACTGGAGATCGCCTCCCAGGCGTACGCGCTGGTTACCGGTTAGTCACTTGGACTTTCCACCAGACGGAATATTCCGCTACGAAACAAACGGATAGGATCCGCTTCATGCGCCGTTCCAAAATCGTCTGCACGCTGGGCCCCGCCGTCGACTCGTATGAGCAGCTGAAAGCGCTCATCGAGGCAGGTATGAACGTGGCCCGATTCAACTTCAGCCACGGATCCCAGGCAGAACACCAGGAGCGGTACGACCGCGTCCGGCAGGTCTCCGAGGACACCGGGCGCGCGGTCGGCGTCCTCGCCGACCTCCAGGGCCCCAAGATCCGTCTCGAGACCTTCGCCGAGGGTCCCGTCGAGCTGGTGCGCGGTGACGAGTTCGTCATCACCACCGAGGACGTCCCGGGCGACAAGTCCATCTGCGGCACCACCTACAAGGGCCTCCCGGGCGATGTCGCCAAGGGTGACCAGATCCTGATCAACGACGGCAACGTCGAGCTCCGGGTGACGGAGGTCGAGGGCCAGCGGGTCAAGACCATCGTCATCGAGGGCGGTGTCATCTCGGACCACAAGGGCATCAACCTGCCGGGTGCCGCCGTGAACGTCCCCGCCCTGTCGGAGAAGGACGTCGACGACCTGCGCTTCGCGCTGCGGATGGGCTGCGACATGGTCGCCCTGTCCTTCGTCCGCGACGCCAACGACGTCAAGGACGTCCACCGCGTCATGGACGAGGAGGGCCGCCGGGTCCCCGTCATCGCCAAGGTGGAGAAGCCCCAGGCGGTCGAGAACATGGAGGCCGTCGTCGCGGCCTTCGACGCGGTCATGGTGGCCCGCGGCGACCTGGCCGTCGAGTACCCGCTCGAGAAGGTCCCGATCGTCCAGAAGCGGCTCATCGAGATGTGCCGCCGCAACGCCAAGCCGGTGATCGTCGCGACCCAGATGATGGAGTCGATGATCACCAACTCCCGCCCGACCCGCGCCGAGGCCTCCGACGTGGCCAACGCCATCCTCGACGGCGCCGACGCGGTCATGCTCTCCGCCGAGTCCTCGGTGGGCGCCTACCCGATCGAGACCGTCAAGACGATGTCGAAGATCGTCACGGCGGCCGAGGAGGAGCTGCTCGCCAAGGGCCTCCAGCCCCTGGTCCAGGGCAAGAAGCCGCGTACCCAGGGCGGCTCCGTCGCCCGCGCGGCCTGCGAGATCGCGGACTTCCTCGACGGCAAGGCGCTGGTCGCCTTCACCCAGTCCGGTGACACGGCCCGCCGGCTGTCGCGCTACCGCGCCACGCAGCCGATCCTGGCCTTCACCACCGACGTCAACACCCGCAACCAGCTCACGCTGAGCTGGGGCGTCGAGTCGGCCATCGTCCCGCACGTGGACAACACCGACGCGATGGTCGACCTGGTCGACGCCGAGGTGCTCAAGCTCCAGCGCTTCAACGCGGGCGACACCATGATCATCACGGCCGGCTCGCCCCCCGGCGTCCCGGGCACGACCAACATGGTCCGCGTCCACCACCTGGGCGGCGACAACCCCGCCTGATGCCCGACCCCGCCTGACTCTGCCGCACAGAGACCGAGGGCGGCACCCCGGAGACCCGGGGTGCCGCCCTCGGTGTTTTCGTCGCGCGTCGCACGTCCGGCGCGCTACCCCTCCGGCGGGCCGACGTAGTTCTTCAGGCCCGGGACCGTGAGGTCGCCGCCGAACTGGCCGGCCTGGACGACCTTGACGTTCGTGAAGAACGCGAAGGGGACGTTCAGGGGCGGCGGGCTGTTCGGGGTGAACTCGATCGGGATGAGCCCGAAGAGGTTGCCCTTGAGGCTTTCGGTGTACATCGTCACCTTCGCGCCCCGGATCGTGGACGTGGAGCCCGGGCGCGACTTCAGGTGGGCGACGTTCCCGGTCTTGCCGACCGTCTGGTAGAGGTCCTTGATGTCCAGCGAGTCCGCGGTGAACTTCAGGACCTTCTTGGTCTTTCCGCCCGCCGTCTTCACCTCGACGATGCCCTCGTAGTCCAGGCCGTAGAGGGTCAGCAGGGAGCTGTCCAGGTACCAGGGCTCGTCGGGCAGGAGCGGGATGCCCTGCTCGAGCTTGGCGTCGGCCAGGGCCTTGGCGTCGAAGGTCGGGCAGGGGAAGGGCTGCTTCCCGTCCGGGTCCACCGTCGCCGAGGCGGTGGGACTGGGCGAGGCCTTGCCGCCGTCCTTGGCGGGTGTCTTGCCCGTCTCGTCCTTCGGGGTCTTGACGGTGTCCTTGACGTCCTGCGGCAGCTCCTCGACCTTGACGCCCGCCTTCTTCGCGGCCTCGCGGATCGCGTCGGCCGCCGGATCGGCGGTCTTCGTCGCGCTCGGGGTGGGCGCGGGCGCCGGGGTGGCCGGCTGCTTCGCGTCCTGGAGGGGCTTGCCGAGACCGTCGACCAGGCCCTTGAGGGCGTCACCGACGCCCAGCGGGTCCAGCGGGTTGGCCGTCTTGGTGGCCGACGGGGACGGGGAGGCACTCGTCTTCGGGGCCTCGGGCTGCTTGGCGGACGGGGAGGCCGAGGGGCTCGCCGTCGGCTTCGGGGCCTTGCTCGCGCCCGGGGACGGGCTCGCACCGGGTGAGGCGGAGACCGAGGGCGACGGCGACGTCGATGTGGACGTCGACGGCGTCGGCGAGGCCGATTGCGTGGGCTCGTCGGACCGGGTCACGCACGGGCCGGGCGCGAAGGGGATGTCCTTGTCGTCGGCCAGCGCCATCTTCGGGGCGATGCCCATCCCGACGAACACCGCTGTCGGCATCGCCGCGAGCGCCATCGTCTTGCCGACGGGTATCTGGAGCTTGTTCAGCAGTGACTTCCTGGGCGCCGCGTGGCGCGGGCCCCTTCTCACACGGGGCTCAGCACCGGGGGCCATGCCCCGCTGCGTCTCGTCACCCGGCACTGTTCCTCCCGCCATCGGCGTGGGCATTCGTCTCGGTCGCGTACGCCGTTTCCGTGTCACGGGGACCGGGGACCTCCCAGGGTCCGCCTGCGAAGTCCTCGGCCTTGGCGGCCGCCGCGTCCTCGGGGTCCTCCTCCACCGGCTCTCCCGGAGCCCAGGACAGCGCGAGCGCTCCGCCGAGCAGGGAGAACAGGAAGCCGAGGAAGAATCCGCCCAGGTTGGACACCGGCAGCGAGACCAGGGCCAGGAGGATCGAGGCGACACCCGCGAACACCCTGATGCCCTGCTGGAACCAGAGGGCGAAGCCCAGGGTGATCAGCAGGATGCCGATGATCAGCGAGCCCGCGCCGGCGGTCGTGGCCATGGCGATGGTGACGTTGCCCAGCCGGAGGTCCGCGTAGGGGAAGTAGGCGATCGGAACGCCGCCCAGGGACGTGAAGAGACCCGCCCAGAAGGGACGGCTGCCCCGCCAGGCGCGGAAACGGTGGTGCACGACGGTGAGCCAGTGGTCGTCTGCGGCGCGAACCGGGGCCTCGGGGTTCATGGACAACAGCTCCCTGGAAACGGTGGTACGGAGAAATCTGTGGAGCCCGCGAGGGCGGAAGACGGCGTCCGCCGCCCGCCCCCGCGGTCGCTCGACGAGGATCGACTACTTCTCGTCCTCGTAGCACGGCTTGTCGCCGCTGAGCAGGCGCAGCTTGAGGTCGGGCAGCGTGAAGGTACCCGCCGTCGTCGCCCAGGCCTTCTGACGGACCTTCGTCAGCACGGCCTTCTTGGCACGCTGCGAGAACAGGGCGCCGTTCGACACCGTGTTGGCCTGCGGCGCGGTCGGGTGGTCCTTGTCGGTCGCGTCGCCCACCGCGACACCGATGTCCAGGTCGGTGAACGTGGCGTCGGTGTCGAGCTCGGCGACGTCCAGGTAGATGTTGTGCGCGACGGCGGGCGTGCCCTTGTTGCCGGTGCGCAGCTGCATCGTGATGGGGCCGACGCCCGGGACCGGGGTGACCAGGGACTGGCACATGTTGGTGATCTCGGCGCGACTGAACCCGGAGATGGTGACCGGGTGCTTCACGGTCTTGCCGTCAAGCCCCTTGCCCTCGGCGACGCTGCCGTACTGGAGCAGGTCGTCACCGTCGAGCTTGTCGGCCGACACCTTGAAGTCCTGGCCCGAAACGCTGAAGGACGCCGCGAGGGCACCCTGCGCCAGACCCACACCGACCGCGGCGGTGGCCGCGATGCTCGGCACCATGACGAGCGCGAAGCGCTTCCATCTGGTCCCGCCACGAACCTGAGAACTCATCTTGTTCCTCCTTCTCGGACGTACATCTCCGGTCCGGGCCGAGCCCGTCCTGGGATGGGAGAAGTGCTACGTCCTCGGGAAGGAGCGCAGGCGGCCGAGCCGCGGCGCAGCCGCGTCCGATACACCGGCGTTCACCCCCGAGCGACAACCACTGGGCCACGCGTTCGCGCAACCTGGAGGACAGGCCCTGCCGGTGTGGCAGAGACCCCCCTGTCCACAGCCGGTGCCACTGCCACCGGCCGGCCCGGTGGGGACCCTCCACCGCGGCTCCGGGTGAGCGGGGCTGTGGGAAGGACCGAGCGTCGCCGATCGTGGTCCATTCCCGGCCGGGGCACAAGGGGGTTCGTTACTGGCGGGTAACGGCTGGATAACCGGAGCCTGACCCGGTGCCATCCAGTGGCCACACAGGGTGTCACCCTGGGCCACGACAGAAGGGGAGAAGAGCGAACCAACCGGACAGTTCACGGGGTTCGATTTACTGCGAGTAACAGCAGCCGCGATTACCAAGTTTTGGCAAAACGCGGCCGCTGTTTATCTCTGTGTCAACAAATCGCCGACGCCCGGACCGAGGACCGGACCGGCGACCGGAGCGCCGGGCTAGAAGAGCACGCGCGCCAGCGCCGTACGGGCCGCCGAGACCCGGGGGTCGTCCGTCCCGATCACCTCGAACAGCTCCAGCAGCCGGACCCGTACCGAGTCCCGCTCCTCGCCGAAGGTCACCCGCACGGTGTCCACCAGCCGCCCGAAGGCGTCGGCCACGTGCCCGCCGGCCAGGTCCAGGTCGGCCGCGGCCATCTGGGCGGCCGGGTCCTTCGGGTTCGCGGCCGCCTCGGCGCGCACCGCCTGCGGGTCCAGGTGCTGCACCCGGGAGAGCAGCTCGGCCTGGGCCAGGCCCAGCTTCGCCTCGGTGTTGGCCGGGTCGTCGGCCAGTACGTTCTTGTACGCCTGCACGGCGCCGCCCAGGTCACCCGCGTCCAGCGCGACGACCGCCGCCTCCAGCAGCGCGTCGTACGGACCGGCCGGCAGCTCGGCGGGGGCCGCCGGGGCGCCCTCGGCGCCGGGGTCGACCTGGAGGCCGATGAGGCCGAAGCGCTCCTCGGCGACCTGGACCAGCTGGGCGAGGGTCTCGCGGATCTGCTGCTCGGGCGCCACGCCCTGGAACAGCGGCAGCACCTGGCCCGCGACCACGGCGAAGACGGCCGGGATGCCCTGGATGCCGAACTGCTGCATCAGCATCTGGTTGGCGTCGACGTCGATCTTCGCCAGGACGAAGCGGCCGTTGGCCTCGACGGCGAGGCGCTCCAGCAGCGGGCCGAGCTGCTTGCACGGCTCGCACCACTCGGCCCAGAAGTCGAGGACGACCGGGACCTCGTTGGAGAGCTGGAGTACATCGCGTTCGAAGCCGGCCTCGGCTACGTCGAAGACGAGCGCGGACGGCGGTACGGCGCCGCCGGGCGCGCTGCCCGCGTCGCCGCCGGTCTGCCGGGCCGCGTCCGCGCGCGCCTGCTCGGCCTTGGCCTTGGCTTCGCCGGCCGCCTTCACCGCGGCGAGGTCGACGACACCGCTCATGGACATGTTTCTGGGCTGCATGCGTACATCCTCCCCCCTGTGCGCGCGCCGACGAAAAGGATCCCGAAAGATCGTCCTGCGTTGTGCGTTGTGCGGCGCCGGGTCCCCACCTGACGCCAGTAGCTTCGCGTGGTTGTCGCTCTTACGCTACGAGCCGTAGCGTAACTCCCCCGGGGCCCGCGCGCCCCGTGATCTGAACCACAGCGAACAGCCCCCCCGCCGGTTCCCCTACCGACGGGTATGGTCTCGGCCATGCGCAACCCCAGCCCCGGCACCAGCCCCCCGCCCGGCCGCACCGGCCGCCCCCGCAGCGCCGCTGCGGACGCCGCGATCCTCGCGGCGACCCGGGACGCGCTGGTGGAGCTGGGCTGGTCGAAGCTGACGATGGGGGACGTCTCGGCCCGCGCCGGGGTCGCGAAGACCACCCTCTACCGGCGCTGGGCGGGCAAGAACGAGCTGGTCGTGGACGCCGTCGCGGAACTGTTCGACGCGCTGGAACTCCCCGACCGGGGCTCGCTCGAAGCCGACATCGAGTACGTGGTGCTCCAGTTCGCGGGGCTGCTGCGGCGACCGGAGGCCCGTACGGCCCTGATGGCGGTGGTCGCGGAATCCACCCGGGACGAGGCCCTGCGGGACCGGATCCGGTCGGCGATCGTGGACCGGCAGAAACGTCTCGTCGTACTGGGTCGCGAACGGGCGCAGGCCCGCGGCGAACTCCCGTACGAGGAGGACGAGTCCCTGGCCGGGCACACCACGGACCTCATCTTCGACGTGATCGCGGGCACGGTGGTGCACCGGGCGCTGGTCAGCTGCGAGCCGGTGGACGAACTGTGGGTGACGGCCTTCACCGCCCTCCTGATGCACGGCCTCCAGGGCCCGGCCCGGGCCTGAGGCCCTCACACCGGGTACGGGAACGGGAAAGCCGGTCATGTCCGCCACCGTACGGGGATCATGACCGGCCGTTCCACACCTTTTGCTAGAAGCCCGGCGGCTCGGTGTAGGTGCCCCACTCCTCGCGCAGGACGTTGCAGATCTCGCCCAGCGTGGCCTCGGCGCGCACCGCGTCCAGCATGGCCGGAATCATGTTCGACCCGTCCCGGGCGGCGTCCAGCATGGCCTTGAGCGAGGCGGTGACCTTGGCGTCGTCGCGACGGCCCTTGCGCGCCGCCAGCTCCCGCACCTGGACGGTCTCCACCTCGTGGCTGACCCGGAGGATCTCCAGGTCCCCGGTGACCGACCCGTGGTGGACGTTGACGCCGACGACCCGCTTGTCGCCCTTCTCCAGCGAGCGCTGGTACTGGAAGGCCGACTCGGCGATCTCCCCGGTGAACCAGCCGTCCTCGATGCCGCGCAGGATGCCCGAGGTGATCGGCCCGATCGGGTGCTGCCCGTTCGGGTGGGCGCGCAGGCCGCGCTCCTTGATCTGGTCGAAGATCTTCTCGGCGTCGGCCTCGATGCGGTCGGTGAGCTGCTCGACGTACCAGGAGCCGCCCAGCGGGTCGGCCACATTGGCCACGCCGGTCTCCTCCATCAGCACCTGCTGCGTGCGCAGCGCGATCTCGGCGGCCTGCTCGCTCGGCAGGGCGAGGGTCTCGTCGAGGGCGTTGGTGTGCAGGGAGTTGGTGCCGCCGAGGACGGCCGCGAGGGCCTCGACGGCGGTGCGCACGACGTTGTTGTACGGCTGCTGCGCGGTGAGGGAGACACCGGCGGTCTGGGTGTGGAAGCGCAGCCACATGGCCTTGTCGGACTTCGCCCCGTAGACCTCCTTCATCCAGCGGGCCCAGATGCGGCGGGCGGCGCGGAACTTGGCGATCTCCTCGAAGAAGTCGAGGTGCGCGTCGAAGAAGAAGGAGAGGCCGGAGGCGAAGTGGTCGACGTCCAGGCCGCGGGAGAGGCCGAGTTCCACGTAGCCGAAGCCGTCGGCCAGGGTGTAGGCGAGCTCCTGCGCGGCCGTGGCCCCGGCCTCGCGGATGTGGTAGCCGGAGACGGAGAGCGGCTTGTAGGCGGGGATGCCGTTCGCGCAGTACTCCATGAGGTCGCCGATGAGGCGCAGGTGCGGCTCGGGTTCGAAGAGCCACTCCTTCTGGGCGATGTACTCCTTGAAGATGTCGGTCTGGAGCGTGCCGTTGAGCACGGCCGGGTCGACACCCTGGCGCTCGGCGGCGACCAGGTACATGCAGAAGGCGGGCACGGCGGGGCCGCTGATGGTCATCGAGGTGGTGACGTCGCCGAGCGGGATGTCCCGGAAGAGGACCTCCATGTCGGCGGCGGAGTCTATGGCGACGCCGCAGTGGCCGACCTCGCCGAGGGAGCGCGGGTCGTCGGAGTCGCGGCCCATCAGGGTCGGCATGTCGAAGGCGACGGAGAGCCCGCCGCCGCCGGCGGCCAGGATCATCTTGTAGCGCTCGTTGGTCTGCTCGGCGTTGCCGAATCCGGCGAACTGCCGGATGGTCCAGGTCCGGCCGCGGTAGCCGGTGGCGTGCAGGCCGCGGGTGTAGGGGTACTCCCCCGGCCAGCCGATGCGCTCGAATCCCTCGTACGAGTCGCCGGGCCGGGGCCCGTAGACGGGATCGACGTCATCTCCGGAGAGCGTCGTGAAATCGGCCTCGCGCTTGCGGGCCTGGTCGTACCGGGCCTGCCAGCGGCGGCGGCCCTCCTCGATGGCGTCAGCATCCATACCCATGAATTTACTAGGACGTCCTAGTAAATGTCGATGGCAAACCCCCGGGGAGTCTCCCCGGGGGCAATCGGCTCCAGCCGGAACCTAGGCCTTCGCGGTCGCCAGACCGTCGGTGAGCAGCGGCTCGACCTCGGCGCGGATGCCGCGCTCGACGAAGAAGGCGGCCAGCGGGATGGTCCCCGAGACCAGCACCCACAGCAGCTTGCCGAAGGGCCACTTGGCCTTGGAGCCCAGGTCGAAGGCGAAGACCAGGTAGATCATGAAGAGCACGCCGTGGACCTGCGAGACCGCGAGGGTCAGGCCGGCGCCGGTGCCGAAGCCGTACTTCGCCACCATGCAGGCACAGAGGATCAGGAGCATGACCGCGGTCACGTAGGCCATGACGCGGTAGCGGGTCAGCACGCTTCGTTTCATGCCGTCGAGCCTAACCGTCCGTTTTGCGCGATCTTGACGCGGCCCCGGCCCTGGCCTCGGCTCCGCCCGTCCCGCTGCTCAGTTCTCCTCGAAGTCGGCGGCGGCCACCCGCAGCGGGCGGAGCAGCGCGAAGATCTCCGCGCACTCCTCCGCGTCGTACACCCCGAGGCCGAAGTCGACCGCCATCAGGTCCTTCGTCGCCGCCTCGACCACCTCGCGGCCCTTCTCCGTGATGGAGGCGAGCGTGCCGCGCCCGTCGTGCGGGTTGGGGCGCTTGGCCACCAGACCGGACCTCACCAGCCGGTCCACGGTGTTCGTCACCGAGGTCGGGTGGACCATCAGGCGCTCGCCGATCTTCGACATCGGCAGCTCCCCCGCCTGGGAGAAGGTGAGCAGCACGAGCGCCTCGTACCGCGCGAAGGTCAGTCCGTACTTCTTCACCACCGCGTCGACCTCGCCGAGGAGGATCTGGTGGGCGCGCATGATCGAGGTGATGGCCGCCATGGACGGCACCGGCCCCCAGCGCTGCCGCCAGAGCTCGTCGGCGCGGGCGATGGGGTCGAAGGGAAGGCTGAGCGGCTTGGGCATCCACCAGACCCTACCGGGAGGTCATTTGACGGCCACCCCCGTCTCATTCCTCGGCCGCCGCAGTCCGGCCAGCAGCAGCGCGACGACGGCCGTGCCGAGCACGGCGGCGCCGGTGACCACCACGTGCGCCGGGAGGAACTCGGCGGCGGCACCGGCGAGGGCCATGCCGACGCCCTGAAAGGTCATCAGGCCGGTGCTCAGCAGGGTCATCGCCCGCCCGCGCAGCTCCTCGGGGACGGCGTCCACGTACATCCGGTCCAGGCCGAGGGTGTACGCGTGCGCCAGCCCGGCCAGGAGCAGCGCCGCCAGCACGAGCGCCGGGCCGGGGCGGACGGCGTAGACGAGGAGCGGGAGCAGGGCGACGGCGGCCAGCGGGGCCGTGATCCGCGAACGCGTTCGGGCGGTGAGGGCGGACCCGGCCCAGAATTCACCCGCGACCGTGCCGACGGGCAGCGCGCACATGAGCACCCCGAGGGTGACGGTCCCGGCTCCGATGCCCTCGGCGTACGGGGTGAGCAGCGCCTCCGGTACGACGGCGAAGGCGGGCGGCAGCCAGCACAGCAGGGTGAGCGCCCGCAGCCGGGGCTCGCCGAGCAGCTCGCGGAGCCCGCCGAGCGGGGAGGGCCGGATGCCGTTGGCCCGGGCGGGCCGGGCCTTCGTACCCAGGCGCAGCAGCAGCGCGGAGGCCAGGAACCCGGCGGCGGTGAGGGCGATCGCCCCGCGCGGCGCGAGGACGGTCAGCAGCAGGCCGCCGAGGCCGAAGCCGACGAGCTGGGCGCTCTGCGCGACCATGCGCAGCAGCGAGCGGCCCAGTACGAAGGCCTCGCCGGGCCCGAGGATCTCGGCGAGGGAGGCACTGCGGGCGCCCTGGAACAGGGGCGCGACGAAGGCCATGGCGCAGCGCAGTACGAGGATCCCCGCGACGGGCGTCCCCGGCCAGACCATGGCCGCCGCGCAGCCGGCGCAGAGCAGGTCGCACGCGACGAGCACCCGCCGGGCGGGGTGGCGGTCGGCGAGCGGGGCGAGGAGGGTGCCGCCGAGGGCGTAGGGGAGGAAGCCGAGGGCGAAGGTGAGCGCGCTCATGAGGGGGGAGCCGGTGGCGCGGTAGACGAGGACGGTGAGGGAGATCTCGGCGACGACGACACCGAGCAGGGACAGCAGGTGCGCGGCGAAGACGGCCCGGAACTCGCGGACGCCGAACACGGCGCGGTACCCCGGGCCGGGGGCGGCGTCGGGGGCGGGCCGGGCGGTGCCCTGGTCGGCCGGGGCGGTCGGTTCTCTGTCGGTCGGCATGGTCCGGAGCCTCTCGGCGGCTAGGCTGGCCGGCCGAGAGATTCGCTCCAGTCCGAATCTGCGGCCCCGCCGGGAGGCGACACCTTGGGGTTCCACTACCGGTTCGGGCCGGCCGACCTGCTCCGGTGCCGGTTCGCGATCTCTCCGCTCTGGGAGACGCAGGAGGCCGTACGGGTCCTGCTGCGCCCGCACCGGCAGGCGTACCACCTGCCCTGGCTGAGCCGGGTCCGGTCCGCCGCGGCCGGCCTGGACCTGCGTCCGCTGTGGCTGCTGATGCCGAGGAAGGGGCACAACCCGGACCTGCTGAGCCCGCCCCCGGCCGGCCCGTCCGTCACCTTCGGGGAGGAGCTGGCCCGGGTGCGGGCGGCGGCCGGCGACCCGGAGGCCGCGCGCGAGGACCTGCGGCGGGCGCTGGTCTGCACCCCGGGGGCGGTGGACAGCGACATCGGGCAGCGGATGCTGGCGGATCCCGCGCGGGCGGTGGGGGAGCTGGCCGATCTGTACGAGCGGGCCTGGGGGCTGCTGATCGCCCCGCACTGGACCCGGCTGCGGGCCCTGCTGGAGGCGGACGTGCTGTTCCACTCCCGCCGGCTGGCGGCGGGCGGGCTCCAGGCGCTCCTCGACGGGCTCCACCCGGACCTGCACTGGCACGGGGAGGAGCAGACCCTGACCATCGAGCGCCCGTCCCACCACGACCGCGAACTCGGCGGGCAGGGGCTGCTGCTGATGCCGAGCGCCTTCGTCTGGCCGGAGGTGGTCGGCGGCTTCGACCCGCCGTGGCAGCCGGCGCTGGTGTACCCGGCGCGGGGCATCGGCGCGCTGTGGACGGCCGGGGCCGGTCCGGCGCCGCGGGCCCTGGCGGGGCTGCTGGGGCGGGCCCGGGCGGAGGTGCTGTGCGCCCTGGCCGAGCCCGCCTCGACCACGGCGCTCGCGCACCGGCTGGGCCTGGCCCCGTCGACGGTGTCCGCCCACCTGAAGGCCCTCCGGGCGGCGGGACTCCTGCTCCCGTTCCGCCAGGGCCACCAGGTCCTCTACGAACGCACCCCCTTGGGCATCGCCCTGACCTCAGCCTCCACCGCCTGACCTCCCGGGGCGGGGGGCCGCTGCGCGGGGCTGGTCCCCTACCCGCCCTTCACCCTCCCCCAGACTCCGTCCCCATGCTGTCGGCAATCGCAGTCGGGCTATGCGCCGGATTCTTGGTGCACAATACCCACCCGGCCCGCATCTTCATGGGTGACTCCGGTTCGATGCTCCTGGGGTTGCTGCTTGCAGGTGCCTGCGTCTCATTCCTCGGTCAGGTGGATCCTGATGCGCTCGCCAACCAGCTGGGCGGCGAGCAGAGCGCGGTCTACGCATCAACGCCGTTGTATCTGGCATTCCTGCTGCCGGGAGTGATCATCGCGCTCCCCCTCGCTGACCTTGTCATGGCGGTGGCGCGGCGCGTGCTGCGCGGGCAGTCTCCGTTTGCGGCAGACAGAGAACACTTCCACCATCGCCTTTTGCGGATTGGGTATACCCACCCGAGAGCGGTGCTGGTGATGTACTTCTGGTCCGCCTTGCTGTCGTTCGGAGTTGTGGGCCACTCGGTGCGTCGCGAAAGCGGAGCGACATGGCTAATCGCTGGAATCGCGACTGCCGGACTGACTCCGCTGCTCATGCCCTACGTTACGGCTCGTAGGTTGCGATGGAGACAACGATGACAATGGCCAGAATCGCCACTCCCACCAGAAATCCGATGACCGCAGAGCGATCAGACCGCTCCCTGTGATCTCGGTCCTCTTCTAGGTTCTCTCTGTACTGAATTCGCTCGTAGGTTTTCGCCGCGGTTGGATCATTGGCGAGTTCTTCTGCGCCGCGCTTCATCAGGCGCGCAAGATCTCGATCCGTGATCTTCCTTGGCGGATTGGGAGCAGGATCATCTGACATAACCCACCTCACGTTTGTCTACCTTGCGACATCTTCGCATGAGGAATGATCCTTTCCAACGTCGCTACGGTGCGGGGATGTTGGTCGGCTGGGGTGGGTGTTGGCCACGGTGACGCCGACGAGGAGGGGCAGTCCGTTCGCGTCCGCTAGGACATGCATCTTGGAACCCGCCTTGCCCCAGTCCACGGGGCTCGGGGGACCTGTGAGTGCGCCCTTTTTGGGCCCGAACGTGGGCGGAGTCCAAGACCGCGCGGGAGAAGCCGAGCAGGCCGGCGTCGTCCAGGCGGTGCAGGAGCTCCTCCTGTAGCCGGCGCCAAGAGCCCGACTCTGGACCAGATCCGGCGATGGGCCATCGACTTCGAGCTGCCAGGTCAAAGGAGCGTCTCCTGACTGGAAACTTTGGTGACCTCCGGCCACGCCCCGAGGATCACTCGGGCCGGCCGGGCTTCGTGACGGCCGGCTCGGCAATCGTCTGCCGTCCCGCCGAGTGCCGTGTTCCAGTGGGTGAGTGCGCGTTCGTAGCTCGGTGCCAGACGACCAGCGCGCCGACCGGCTTCGTGCGCGAGCTCCAGACGGCCCCGCCAACCTCCATCTCTTCCGCGCTCGGGCCCGCTTGCAGAAGTCGCTCGCCGTCGAGGACAGGTGGCCTGACGTCCGCTAGCCCGAGCCGGTGAACTCCCTCCCAGCTGGCATAGCGACCCAGGAGTCCCACAAGCAGGACAGGACGGCCGTCATCTGGGTGCCGTTATGAGACACGACCTGCACGGGACACAGTCACTGCGGAAACAACAGCGGCCGGCAAAATCCAGCCCCGCCGGCGTTTGAGGCGCGGGAGCGGTAGCGCCGTGTTTGGAGCCGCGCCCGGCGATTGAGGGCGAGAACGGTGGAAGGGCGGGTAGGGGACCCGCTCCGCGCAGCGGCTCCCGGCGGCGCCGGGGGTCAGTCGCGGGTGCCCCGCCGGAGGCCGTGGCGGACGGCGCGCTGCGTCAGCGGCCCCAGCCCCTCCAGGACGGCGGCCAGCGCGGCCAGCTGCTCCAGCGCGTCCAGCGCCCGCCCGGCCCCCTCCGGGTCCACCCCCTCGTACAGCTCGATGCCGACGAACGACGCCGCCGTGGCCCGCGCCAGCCCCGCCGGGTCGGCGAAGCCGGCCAGCGGGGTCGCCGCCAGCAGCCGCTCCAGCACCGCCTCCAGCTCCTCGATCCACAGCCCCAGCCCCGCCGCGGTCGCCGCCGCCAGGGAGGGCGAGTTCTGCCCGGCCGCCAGCAGCTGCCCGAGCATCGCGACGTACCCGGCGGCCCGCTCCTCGGCGTGCATCTCCCGGGCGAACTCCAGCAGCTCGGGCAGGCTGCCCAGCGCGGCGAGCCGGTCGCGGTAGCGGTCGACCCGCTGCTCGGCCCCGTACCGGCAGGCGGCCGCGAGCAGCTCGTCCACGGAGCCGAAGTGGTAGAAGATCAGCCCCTGCCCCACCCCGGCGGTGGCCGCGATGGTCCGGGCCGAGGCCTTGGCGATGCCCTGCTCCACCAGCGTGCTCAGGGCGCCTTCGAGGAGCTTCTCCTTGGTGGCCGCACTGCCCGCGCTCACGCCCGGACCTCCTCGCGGACGGGCCGCAGGCCGCCGCGGACCCCGTGCGCGCGGGCGTCGACGTACTCGGCAGTGAAGGAGCCCTCGTACCCGAAGAGCGGCCCGAAGCGGCGGTTGACCACCCGCACCCGGATCCGAAACCGACCGGTGGCGTCGTCGAAGGACTCGCGCACCTCCGCGTCGCCGCCGATCAGCTCGGGCACGCGGACGTCGACCGGGCCCTCGCGGAAGCGGTGCTCGCCGGAGCGGATGAGCAGCGAGCCGTCGGGCTCGGCGCTCATGTGCAGGTCGCTGGCGAGGTGCTGGTGGGTGCCCAGGTAGTCGAGGACGCAGTCGCGTTCGGGGCTGTGGACCATCGTGGCGTCGAACCGGCGCGGCCCGTCCGGGAGCTGGAAGGTGCGGACGAAGGTGACGGTCTCCCGCCCGAAGCAGTCGGTGTAGGGGAGGTTCTCGATGACGAAGGGGATGTTCCGCCCTTCGCGCGGGACCAGGATGTTGCGGGTCCCGCCGAGCCGGAGGAAGGGCTTGACGAAGCTGCGGCCGTGCCAGATCCGCTCCATGGTGCCGCGGCCGACGCAGCC
Source organism: Streptomyces sp. NBC_00091 (assembly GCF_026343185.1). Classification (GTDB taxonomy): domain Bacteria; phylum Actinomycetota; class Actinomycetes; order Streptomycetales; family Streptomycetaceae; genus Streptomyces. The sequence goes on from NZ_JAPEMA010000001.1 coordinate 1,117,430, forward strand.
TTCCCCGCTGTCCAGGCCGACGGAGAAGCGGCGTTGGATCTGCGGGTGCAGACGGTCGAAGTCGGCGCCCATGTGGGCCCGGAAGATGGAGGTCACGACGGCTCCAGGGTGGTCAGCAGGCGGGGGGCGGGGGCGGCTGCGCGGCCGGGCGGCGTGCGCAGGCAGCGGCGGGCGGCCGGGGTGCCCGGCAGCGGCGGCAGCAGCAGCGCGGCGGCCAGTACGGGCAGCGCGGCGGCGGGCGGGGCGTACGCCAGGGCGGCGGCGCAGAGCAGGACGCGCAGGGCGGTCTCGGCGAGGGCCCGGGCGAGCGCGCGGCCGGGCGGGGTGCCGCGTTCGCACCACAGCCGCAGCCGGTCGAAGGACCAGGCGGTGCCCCAGCCCATGAGGGGACGGAACACCAGCCGGTCGGCGAGTGCGCCGAAGCGGCCCCACCGCGGCCGGTAGTCGTAGCCGGTGAGGAAGCGGATCCCGTCGGGGCCGGGGACGTAGCGCCAGTAGCCGCTGCCCTCGGCGAGCAGAGACAGCGGGTGGTCCGAGGCGAAGCGCAGGGCCGAGACCCGGGTCCCGTCGGGGCGGTGGCGTTCGCCGGCGGAGATCCCGGTGCCGGCGACGGAGAGGAAGGGCAGGACGCGGGTGGCATAGCGGAAGCGCTGGGGCTTGCCCTCGGCGCGCGGGAGGTAGTCGATCGAGGTGAACCTCAGGTCCCACCGCTGGTGCTGCGCCGGGTCCTGGCTGCGTTCCCACAGCTCGTCCATCCCGGTGCGGATCACCGTCTCGACGTACAGGCCCATCGCCACGTCCCCCCTCCCTCGTTTTGAGCGGTCGCTCAAAACGGAAGGTAGGCGATTTTGAGCGGTCGCTCAAAGACTTGAGCGACCGCTCAACTGTGAGCCCGGCCACACCCGGATGGGTCCCGGGCACACGAAAAGCGCCCCCCGCCGGCGGGCGGGGGGCGCTTTTCGGAAAGCCTTCGGAAAGCCTCGGAAAGAGTGCGGGCGGGCGGCTCAGCCCTCGGCGAGGTGCCGCTCCACCGTGGCGACCTTCGAGGTGATGCCGTCGGTGACGCCGGGCCGGCCGGATGTCGGCCTTGAGGTTGACTTCCTCCCCCTCCTGACGGTGAGGGTTCCTACGGCTCGCGCCGTGGGGTTTCCTGCTTCACGGCCGACTGCCCGCCCGGAGTTCTCCGTTGAGGTCTTACACCAGCTCCACAGGCTGTCACCGCCAGCCCGGCGGCCAAAAGGGTTTGTGCTGCGTTCGCGTCCCGGTCATGGGTCACCCCGCAGCCATCGCACGTCCAGGTCCGGACGTTCAGCGGCAGCCTCCCAGCGAGAGCCCCGCAGTTCGAGCACAGCCGGGAGGAGGGGAACCAGCGGTCGACCGCGACCACGGTCCGGCCGTACCACTGCGCCTTGTACTCCAGCAGCGTCCGGAACTCAGTCCACGCCGCGTCGCTGATGGCGCGGGCCAGCCTCCGGTTCTTGACCATGTTGCGCACGGTCAGGTCCTCGATCACGAGCGTTTGGTTTTCACGCACGAGTCGGGTGGTCAGCTTGTGCAGGTGATCACGGCGACGGTCGGCGATCCGGGCATGGATCTTCGCGACCTTCCGCCGGGCCTTGGCCCGGTTCGCGCCGTCGCCCTTGTCCTTCTTCGCCAGACGCCGCTGAGCGAGTGCGAGGCGGGCCCGGTCACGACGCTCATGCCGGAGGTTGGTGATTTTCTCCCCGGTCGACAGCGTCGCCAGGTGCGTCAGGCCCACATCGATGCCGACCGCCGCCGACACCGGCGGCAGCGCTTTGACGGTCGGGTCCTCGCACAACAGGGACACGAACCAGCGTCCGGCACTGTCCTGGGACACGGTCACCGTGGACGGCTGCGCGCCCTCGGGCAGAGGCCGGGACCACACGATCGCCAGCGGGTCCTTCATCTTGGCGAGCGTGAGCTTGCCGTCGCGGCACTTGAACGCGCTGGTCGTGTACTCGGCAGATCGCCTTGACTTCTTCCGCGACTTGAAGCGCGGGTACTGCGCCCGCTTCCCGAAGAAATTGGCGAACGCCGTCTGCAAATGCCGGAGCACCTGCTGGAGCGGAACAGAAGACACCTCGTTGAGGTAGGCAAGCTCCTCGGTCTTCTTCCAGGCCGTGAGCATCGCCGACGTCTGGTTGTAGTTGATGCGCTCCAGACGCGTCCACGCTTCCGTCCGCGCGGCGAGCGCCATGTTGTAGACCTTCCGCACGCACCCGAAGGTGCGTGACAGCTCGGCCGCCTGCGCATCCGTCGGATAGAAGCGGTACTTAAACGCCCGCTTCACGTGAGTCGTGGGCACTCTCACAAATTAGTGAGGCATTGTGTGAGCCGTCAACTCCGGGTCAGAATGGACCAGGTACGATCGGCACGTGGTGGCAGCCCTGCCCGTGTACGGGTTTCGCGGTCATCGGCCGTCAGGTCTGTTCGATCTCCGCCATGAGCAACCGCAGCGTGAGGGAGTGCTTTTCCGGCGGCAGGGCGTCCAGAGCCGTCCGGGCGTAGGCGGCTCCGCCCAAGGGGTCTCCGGACCGGGCGAGCATGAGCCCACGGTGCATCTCAAGGTGCGTCGCGAAGCGGGGCAGCTCTGTGGGGAGTTCCCGGCGTGCGGCTTCCTGGGCTTCCACGGCTCCCCGTTCGTCTCCCAGCCGGGCCAGGAGGAGAGACAGGAAGACGTTCACGCGCCACCAGGGCACGGCGTAGTCGCTGGTCTGCTCGTGCGACCCCGCCTTGTCGAAGATGCGCCGGCCCCGATCCGCCAGGTGGAGCGCCGTTTCGCGGTCCCCTCGGATCGCCGCTGCGTGCGCCTTGCCCATGACGGCGTTGAGGAGGCCGAGGGAGGGGCGGTCCGATATCGCCATGGCTTGGTCGGCCAGTACGTCAGCAACCCCGAGGGACGCGCCCTCGTAGCCCAGGGCGATAGCGGCACGCCCCCGGACCCACACGCGGGCTTCGTCGTTGCCGGACTCGTCAGCAGCCGTCGCTGCCATCCGGTACCAGTGCACCGCCTTCGAGCCGTCCGCCCCGGGGAACGTCTTGGCGTAGAGCGTCATCAGGCGGGAGGCGACGGACCACAGCCGTGGGTCATCGAGTTGCTGCTGCACGGTGACGAGTTCGCCGGAGACGCGACGTTGGATGTCCGCCGCACCCATGGACATGTACTGGGTGCCGTACGTCGTGAGCTTGGCCTCCCACTCATCCGCTGACGGCCCGCCACGCAACCGGGCGGCGAATCCTGCGCTGATCAGATCGGAGGCGACGACAGGGGCTATGGCGGCCCCGGCCACGTCGGTAAGGAACTCTCGTCGGTCCACTTCACCTTCAAGGACAGCTAGGGGAACGTCGAGCACGGCGGACAGCGCGGCCAGGTAGAACGGGCCTGGCCTGACCTTGGAACGCTCCCAGTTGCTCACGTACTCCCGGGTCAGCGTCGTGCCGTGAACCTTGTTGATCTCCGAAGCTAACCGCCCCTGGCTCCAGCCACGAGCCGTGCGGAGATCCCGAATCAGCTCCCCGATGTCCATGCGGCCATCTTGCTACTAGGGATGCCACTGGACAGAGGGATTCCGGGGCTCGGGAGGCGGTTGCCACTACGGATCACACTAGGCCGGGCCTCCCGGTGGCGGAACGATGCCCGCACCGAGGGTGACACGGAGGTGCAGCATGGCGACGGCAGCACGACAGGAAGCGACCCGGCCAGAGGGGTCGGAGCCTCCCGCCCATGAATGCGGGGTGTGCCGGGCGCTGGACGCTGACCTGGCGGTGGCCGAAGCGGTCGGCAACCTGGGCGCTGCCGAGTCGCTGCATACCGAACTGCGCAACCACTCCCGCGACGGGGGTGCGGCATGACCGTGCGAGCCGTCCTGCGCTACGTCCACTATGTGATGCACCGCCACCCATCGGCGGAGACGACCGCCACGGCACGCTGCCTGAACCCGGACTGCCAGTGGACGGCCGCCCCGACCGGCAACGCGGACGTCTGCACCGACATGTGCATTGAGCACACGGGGCGGACGGGGCACATGACGTTCCTGCGGGAGTTCTCGGAAGTCGCCGTGGTGGAGCGTGTCCGGTGACCGGCCGGGCCCGGATCACGGTCCAGGTGATCAACGGGGACTCAGCCGGCGAACCGAAGGTGTTCCGGTCGGGTGAGCTGGTACGTCCCCCGGTGCGTGACCCGGTGGACGTGGCCCACTTCCGCCGTGAGGGCTACTGGGACGGGTTCGGGGTCGAGTTCCCACCCTGTGAATGCCTGCACTGCGAACTGGCTCGCTGGACCCCGGAGACTCCGCGTCCGTGACGGATACGGTGCGCGAACACTGATCAGCCGCCCCGTCCCCCTGTCGCTGCGCGCGTCAGTGAGCGGGGCGTGCCGCTATGGCCTCAGAGCTGTACTCTTTCGCCCTCGACGGTGGTGAACATGGCGTCGGTGCGGTTCGGCAGCCCGGACTCGCGTACGACGCGGACCGCGTCGGCCACGTACTCGCCGACCTCCTCGCCGACCCCCAGCGGGGTCACCGAGAACGCGACGATCACGCGTCGGCCGCCTGGCGCGCGCGGGCGGCGATGACGCTGTCGGTCTCGTCGCGCTTGAGGAGCTTGTCGCCGTACAGGCCGCCGAAGGGCAGCAGCGCGAGCACGAAGAACAGGGCGACCTTCTTGACCGGCCACTTCGCCTTGTTCCAGACGTCCAGCAGGAAGATCGCGTAGATCACGAACAGGATCCCGTGCAGGATCCCCAGCGGCATCATCAGGTAGTCGATGTCCGATACCCGGCTCAGCAGCGAGCCGAAGATCAGCAGGGCCGGGAACGACAGCGCCTCCGGAACGGAGATGAGGCGCAGCCGGTGCAGGGCGGAAGCGGTCTTGATGTCCACGGGGAACCTTCGGGGCTGGAGGCCAGGGGTCCGTCCCAGTGTCTCAGCCGCTCCTGGGAATCTTCCGGCGGGGCACCGGAACCCCCAAGCACGCCGAATGTGGCGTATATCGTCCACAGGGCCCTGTTCGGCCCCGCCCGCTGCCGATACCTTCATCCCCGTGGCTCAGTTCAGACTCCAAGGCAGCAAGGTGCTCGCCGTCGACCTGACCGGTGACGCCGTGAAAGCGAAGAACGGCGCCATGGTCGCGTACGACGGCCAGATGGCCTTCAAGAAGATGACCGGCGGTGGCGAAGGCCTCCGCGGAATGGTGACCCGCCGGCTGACCGGCGAACAGATGACCGTGATGGAGGTACAGGGACACGGCACCTGCTACTTCGCGGACCGCGCCAGCGAGATCAACCTGGTCAATCTGCGCGGCGAGAAGCTCTACGTCGAGTCCAGCAACCTGCTGTGCACCGACGCCGCCCTGCGCACCGGCACGACCTTCACCGGTCTGCGCGGTGCCACGACGGGCAACGGGCTCTTCACCACGACCGTCGAGGGCTCCGGCCAGGCGGCGATCATGTCCGACGGCCCGGCGGTGGTGCTGCGCGTCAGCGCCCAGTACCCGCTCTCCGTCGACCCGGGGGCGTACATCGCCCACACCGGTAACCTCCAGCAGTCCTTCCAGTCGGGGATCAACTTCCGCACCCTGATCGGCGAGGGTTCCGGCGAGGCCTTCCAGATCCGCTTCGAGGGCGAGGGCCTGGTGTACGTACAGCCCAGCGAGCGCAACACCGTCGGGGGTGACGTCTGATGCCGTTCCGCGAGATCAACTCGAAGATGATCGAGGCCCAGGTGGTCCCCGGGCAGAAGATGTACAGCCAGCGCGGGGCGATGCTCGCCTACCGCGGCGAGGTCTCCTTCACCCCGAGCATCACCGGCGGCCAGGGCGGGGTCATGGGCATGGTCGGGCGCCGCGTGGCGAACGAGCAGACCCCGCTGATGACGGTCGAGGGCAGCGGCACCGTGATGTTCGGCCACGGCGGCCACCACATCCAGGTGATCAGCCTCTCCGGCGAGACCCTCTACGTGGAGGCCGACCGGCTGCTCGCCTTCGACGGCACCCTCCAGCAGGGCACCATGTTCATGGGCTCGCAGGGCGGTGTCATGGGCATGGTGCGCGGCCAGGTCACCGGCCAGGGCCTCTTCACCACCACCCTCAAGGGCCACGGCTCGGTCGCCGTGATGGCCCACGGCGGAGTCATCGAGCTCCCCATCACCCCGAACCGGCCGGTCCACGTCGACCCGCAGGCGTACGTGGCCCACCACGGGGACGTCAGGAACAAGCTCTCCACCGCGCTCGGCTGGCGCGACATGGTGGGGCGCGGCTCGGGCGAGGCGTTCCAGCTGGAGCTGTCCGGCCAGGGAGCCGTCTTCGTACAGGCCTCGGAGGAGAAGCTGTGACCTTTGGACCCCCGATGGGCGGCGCCGCGCCGGGCGGGCCGGGCGGCCCGACCGTCTTCGACCCGTACAGCCTGCCCTCCGACGACAACGTGAACGCGTACACCTTCTGCGTGGAGCTCAAGGGGAGCCAGTGGTTCCTGCAGAAGGGCAAGATGATCGCCTACTACGGGCGCATCGAGTTCAACGGCATCGGCAACGGCCGCTTCGACCGCCTGCTGCGCACCAGCTTCCACTCGCCGCTGCACGCCAGCGACTGGGTGGTGGCCGAGGGGCAGGGCAAGATGCTGCTGGCCGACCGGGCCTTCGACGTGAACTCGTACGACCTGGATAATGGAAACCTGACCATCCGGTCGGGGAACCTGCTCGCCTACGAGCCCACGCTGGCCCTCAAGCAGTCGATCGTCCCGGGCTTCCTGACCCTGATCGGAACCGGGAAGTTCGTGGCGGCGTCCAACGGACCGGTGGTCTTCATGGAGCCGCCGCTGCGCGTGGACCCGCAGGCGCTGGTGGGCTGGGCGGACTGCCCGTCCCCCTGCCACCACTACGACCACGGCTACATGTCCGGCGTGATCGGCGGGCTGCGCTCGCTGACCGGCATCGGCGGCACCTCGGGCGAGGAGCACCAGTTCGAGTTCGTCGGCGCGGGGACGGTACTGCTGCAGTCGACCGAGCTGCTGATGGCGGAGCATGCGGTCGGCGCGGTGGGCGCCGGGGCGGCCACGGGCAACGCCCAGGGCGTTCCGGGGGCCGGCCAGGGTCCGCTGGGGCAGCTGGGCGTACCGCGGATGCCGGGGCAGCTCGGCGATCTCCAGCGGCGGTTCGGTCTGTGAGGCCCCCTGACCTGCGGGGACCGGGCCGATCTTCCTATTTTTGTACGTAATTCAACTTCTTAGGTAGAGTTCTTTCATGGAGACGATGGAGACCGAGACGGCCACTCGCTGGCTCACCGACGCCGAACAGTGCGCCTGGCGCACCCACCTGGACGTCAGCAGACTGCTGATGCACCAGCTGGAAAAGGATCTCCAGCCCTTCGGACTCACCAACAACGACTACGAGATCCTCGTGAACCTCTCGGAGTCGGAAGGCCTCCGGATGCGCATGAGCGACCTGGCCACCGCCACACTCCAGTCCAAGAGCCGGCTCTCCCACCAGATCACCCGCATGGAGACCGCGGGCCTGGTCCGGCGGGTGAACTGCGAGTCCGACCGCCGCGGCCTGTACGCGGTCCTCACGGACGAGGGCATGGACACCATGCGCAAGGTCGCCCCGCACCACGTGGCGTCCGTCCGGGAGCACTTCATCGACCTGCTGCCGCCGGAGGCCCTGCAGGCGCTGCGCGAATCGCTGCGCCCCGTCGCGGAGCACCTGCGCGGCAACCGCGGCAAGATCTGAACGACCAGTAGCGCGGAAAGGGCGGGGAGCACCGGCTCCCCGCCCTTTCGCGTTCGCGCCGGAATCAGCCCTCGGTCAGCGTCGCCAACAGCTCGTCGGCGGCCGCGTACGGGTCCAGCTCGCCCACGGCCACCCTGGCGGCCAGCGCCCCCAGGTGCCGGTCCCCGTGCACATCGGCCAGACGCCCACGCAGCGCGGTGATCGCGATCGTCTCGACCTCCCGCGCCGCCCGGCCCGCCCTCCGCTCGGCCAGCACCCCGCGCTCGTCCATCCACGCGCGGTGCTTCTCCAGCGCCTCGACCAGCTCGTCGATGCCCTGCCCGCGGGCCGCGACCGTCTTCACGATCGGCGGCCTCCAGTCACCGGGCCCCCGGGTCTCGCCCAGGCCCAGCATGTGGTTCAGCTCACGGGCGGTCGCGTCCGCGCCGTCCCGGTCCGCCTTGTTCACCACGTACACGTCGCCGATCTCCAGGATCCCGGCCTTCGCGGCCTGGATCCCGTCGCCCATCCCCGGGGCCAGCAGCACCACCGAGGTGTCGGCCTGCGAGGCGATCTCCACCTCCGACTGCCCGACCCCGACCGTCTCGACCAGGATCACCTCGCAGCCGGCCGCGTCCAGCACCCGGATCGCCTGCGGAGCCGCCCAGGCCAGGCCCCCGAGGTGCCCCCGGGTGGCCATGGAGCGGATGTAGACCCCGGGGTCGGAGGCGTGGTCCGACATCCGGACCCGGTCGCCGAGCAGCGCCCCGCCCGAGAAGGGCGAGGACGGGTCCACCGCGAGCACGCCGACCCGCTTGCCCGCCTTGCGGTAGGCGCTGACCAGGGCCGAGGTCGAGGTCGACTTGCCGACGCCCGGGGAGCCGGTCAGCCCGACCACGTACGCGCCGCCGGTCAGCGGGGCCAGGGCGGCCATCACCTCGCGCAGTTGCGGGGACGCCCCCTCGACCAGTGAGATCAGCCGGGCCACGGCCCGCGGCCGGCCCTCGCGGGCCTGTGCCACCAGCGTGGGGACGTCCACCGTCGCCATACGGGCACCTACGCCTTCGGGACGCGGATCACGAGGGCGTCGCCCTGGCCGCCGCCGCCGCAGAGGGCGGCCGCGCCGGTCCCGCCGCCGCGGCGCTTGAGCTCGAGCGCCAGGTGCAGCACCACGCGGGCACCGGACATGCCGATCGGGTGGCCCAGGGCAATGGCCCCGCCGTTGACGTTCACCTTTTCCGGGGTCACGCCGAGGTCCTTCATTGACTGCACGGCGACCGCCGCGAAGGCCTCGTTGATCTCGATGAGGTCCAGGTCGGAGACCTCCAGGCCGTCCTTCTTCAGGGCGTGCAGGATCGCGTTCGAAGGCTGCGACTGGAGCGAGTTGTCGGGGCCGGCCACGTTGCCGTGGGCGCCGATCTCGGCGAGCCACTCCAGGCCCAGCTCCTCGGCCTTGGCCTTGCTCATCACGACCACGGCGGCGGCGCCGTCGCTGATCTGGGAGGAGGTGCCGGCCGTGATCGTGCCGTCCCGGGTGAACGCCGGGCGCAGCTTGCCCAGGGACTCGGCCGTGGTCTCGGGGCGGATGCCCTCGTCGGCGGAGAAGATGACCGGGTCGCCCTTGCGCTGCGGGATCTCGACCGGGGTGATCTCGGCCTCGAAGACGCCGTTCTTCTGCGCGGCGGCGGCCCGCTGGTGGGAGGCGGCGGCGAACTCGTCCTGCGGGGCGCGCTCGATGCCCAGGCGGGTGTTGTGCGTCTCGGTGGACAGGCCCATCGGGATGCCTTCAAAGGCGTCGGTGAGGCCGTCGTGGGCCATCGCGTCGAGCATCTCGATCGCGCCGTACTTGTAGCCCTCGCGGGACTTCGGCAGCAGGTGCGGTGCGTTGGTCATCGACTCCTGGCCGCCCGCGACCACGATGTCGAACTCCCCGGCGCGGATGAGCTGGTCGGCGAGCGCGATGGCGTCCAGGCCCGACAGACACACCTTGTTGATGGTGAGCGCGGGCACGTTCATGGGGATGCCAGCCTTGACGGCGGCCTGGCGGGCGGGAATCTGGCCCGCGCCGGCCTGGAGCACCTGGCCCATGATCACGTACTGGACCTGGTCGCCGGAGATCCCGGCCCGCTCCAGGGCGGACTTGATGGCGAAGCCGCCGAGGTCGGCACCCGAGAAGGACTTCAGCGAGCCGAGCAGCCGCCCCATGGGCGTGCGGGCCCCGGCGACGATCACTGAGGTGGTGTTGTTCGTTCCGGACATGAGGCACAGCCCCTTGAGGATGAGGAGTGAACGAGGGTTTACCCGAATGTACTGAGCGGTACCCGCGCAGTCATCGGGCAGTCGGTGTGATCGCTGGCACGTTGCGTAACCACGCTCCTCGGCGGTGCACTGGTCCCATGCTGACAAGAATCGACCACATCGGGATCGCCTGCTTCGACCTGGACAAGACCGTCGAGTTCTACCGTGCCACGTACGGGTTCGAGGTGTTCCACACCGAGGTCAACGAGGAGCAGGGCGTCCGCGAGGCCATGCTCAAGATCAACGAGACCTCCGACGGCGGCGCCTCGTACCTCCAGCTCCTGGAGCCCACCCGCGAGGACTCCGCGGTGGGCAAGTGGCTGGCCAAGAACGGCGAGGGCGTGCACCACATCGCCTTCGGCACGGCGGACGTGGACGGCGACGCGGAGGCCATCCGCGGCAAGGGCGTCCGGGTCCTCTACGACGAGCCCCGCACCGGCTCCATGGGCTCCCGGATCACCTTCCTCCACCCCAAGGACTGCCACGGAGTCCTGACCGAACTGGTCACGAGCAACCCTCAGAGCGCCGACCACTAAAGCGGTCGGCTTGCGTTACGGCACACCACTGGCGGTGGTGTGCCGTCCGCGTCCGGCCACCCGGGCCTGCCGAGGTGGCCGGCCCGTAGGTTCGCCCTCAGGGTCGTATAGGCGTCTCAGGTCTTCTTGATCACATGCTGCGCGGCCTGGGCGCCCAGCCCCCACTCGGCCTTGACCTCGGCATACGTGTGCCGATGTAACGTGAAGTTCCGGTAGACCCCCCGCTCGAAGGTCACCGTGCCGACCCACGAGGCTGCCGCGTTGCAGGCATGCAGGGTCACCTCGAGTGCCTCCGCCTGCGAGGGCGTCGGCAACAGCTTGACCTGCACCACGAGCTTCACGTCAACGACGCTACGTGTCCCGGTTGAGGCGCACATTCGAACACCGTAAACCCGGCGCCGGGGCCGGGCGAGGGCATTGCCTGCCGAGTCGATCCGGAGCGCCTGCGCAACAGCGCACTGATGTCCCCATTCCCCGGCCGGTAGAGTGGCCATGGCTCGGCCGGGGTTCGGTGCGGAACGGGGTCGGGGCCTGCAAGCCCTGCCCCGACATCTGACACCATTCGCTGGGGGCGTCGTTCAGCGGGCGAGCGATGCTCATTTGGGAGTGAGCTTGCGACCAGGGGACGGATGGGACCGCGCTGTGCGGGGCTACGAAAGCCAGGAGAGCCATCAGGCCGAGGCCGACCATCTCTCGCGCTTCGAGGCCGAGATGGAGCGGCTGAAGAAGGAGCGCGGGAAGGCCGTCCAGCACGCCGAGGACCTGGGGTACCAGGTCGAGGTGCTGCGCGCCAAGCTCCATGAGGTACGCCGCAATCTCGCGTCCCGCCCTGCCTACGACGGCGCGGACATGGGCTACCAGGCGGAGCAGCTGCTGCGCAACGCCCAGGTCCAGGCCGACCAGATGCGCTCCGACGCCGAGCGCGAGCTGCGCGACGCCCGGGCGCAGACCCAGCGGATCCTGCAGGAGCACGCCGAGCACCAGGCGCGCCTCCAGGCCGAGCTGCACTCCGAGGCGGTCAACCGGCGCCAGCGCCTGGACCAGGAGCTCAACGAGCGCCGCCAGACGGTCGAGGCGCACGTCAACGAGAACGTCGCCTGGGCCGAGCAGCTGCGCGCCCGTACGGAGTCCCAGGCCCGGCGGCTCATGGAGGAGTCCCGCGCCGAGGCCGAGCAGGCGCTGAACGCCGCCCGCGCCGAGGCCGCCCGGACCGCCGAGGAGGCCCGCCGCCGGCTCGCCGCCGACGCGGAGGCCGCGCGCACCGAGGCCGAGGCCACGCTGCTGCGCGCCCGCAAGGAGGCCGAGCGGCTGCTGGGCGCCGCCTCCACGCAGGCCCAGGAGGCCACCGAGCACGCGGAGCGGATCCGCAGCACCACCACCGCCGAGGCCGAGCAGACCCGGCAGCAGACCATGGACCTCGGCCGGGTGGCCGAGGCGCGGGTCCAGGAGGCCGACGGGGCGCTGCGCGCGGCCCGGGCGGAGGCGGAGACCCTGCTCGCGGAGGCCAAGGAGAGCGCCGCCCGGCAGCTCGCCTCGGCGGAGTCCGTCAACGAGCAGCGCACCCGCACCGCGAAGGAGCAGGTCGCCCGGCTGGTCGGCGAGGCCACGAAGGAGGCCGAGGTCCTCAAGGCCGAGGCCGAACAGTCGCTGGCCGATGCCCGCGCCGAGGCGGAGCGGCTGCGTACGGAGGCCGGCGAGCGGGCCCGTACGGCCGCCGCCGAGGACACGGCGGCGCAGCTGGCGAAGGCGGCCCGCACCGCGGAGGACGTACTGAACAAGGCCTCGGAGGACGCGCGGGCGACGACCCGCGCCGCCTCCGAGGAGGCCGAGCGGATCCGCCGCGAGGCGGAGGCCGAGTCGGAGCGGCTGCGTGCCCAGGCGGCGGCCACGGCCGATGAGCTCAAGGGCGCGGCGAAGGACGACACCGAGGAGTACCGGGCCCGCACCGTCGAACTCCAGGAGGAGGCGCGGCGGCTGCGCGGCGAGGCCGAGCAGCTGCGCGCGGAGGCCGTCGCCGAGGGCGAGCGGATCCGCGGGGAGGCCCGTCGCGAGGCGGTGCAGCAGATCGAGGAGGCGGCCCGGACCGCCGAGGAGCTGCTGGGCAAGGCCAAGTCGGACGCGGACGAGCTGCGCGGCGGCGCCACCGCCGAGAGCGAGCGGGTCCGCGCCGAGGCCGTGGAGCGGGCCACCACCCTGCGCCGGCAGGCGGAGGAGACCCTGGAGCGCACCCGCGCGGAGGCCGAGCGGCTGCGCGCGGAGGCCGAGGAGCAGGCCGAGGCGCTGGCCGCCGAGGCTGACGCGGCGGCGCGGGCGCGGCGCGAGGAGACCGAGCAGGCCCTGGCGGCGAAGCGGGCGGAGGCCGACGCGGAGCTGGTCCGGCTCCAGTCGGACGCCGAGGCCCGGCTGACGTCGGCCGAGCAGACGCTGCGCGAGTCCCGGCTGGCGGCGGAGAACATCCGCAAGGAGACCACCGAGGAGAACGACCGGCTGCGGGCCGAGTCGGCGGAGCGGATCCGTACCCTCCAGGCCCAGTCGGAGGCGGAGGCCGACCAGCTGCGCTCGGAGGCCGCGCAGGACGCGGGCCGGGTCCGCGCGGAGGCCGAGCTGGTTTCCGTACGGCTGCGCGCGGAGGCGGAGGCCGAGTCGGAGCGGCTGCGCAGTGAGGCGCAGGAGACCGCGGACCGGCTGCGCGCCGAGGCGAAGGCGGCGGCCGAGCGGGTCGCATCGGAGGCCGCGGAGGCGCTGGCCGCCGCTCAGGAGGAGGCCGCCCGGCGTCGCCGGGAGGCCGAGGAGACCCTGTCGGCGGCGCGGACGGACGCGGGCAACGAGCGGGCGCAGGCCCGTGAGCAGAACGAGGAGCTGCTGGCGCAGGCCCGCAAGCGCTCGGAGGAGGCGCAGGCCGAGGCGGCCCGCCTGACCGAGGAGGCGGAGCGCCGCGCGGCGGAGCTGGTCGCGGCGGCCGAGGCCACCGCGCAGCAGGTACGCGACTCCGTGGCCGGGCTGCACGAGCAGGCCGAGGAGGAGGTCGCCGGGCTGCGCAGCGCGGCGGAGCACTCGGCGGAGCGTACGCGGACCGAGGCGGAGGAGGAGGCGGACCGGGTCCGCGCCGACGCCCACGCGGAGCGCGAGCGGGCCGGCGAGGACGCGGCGCGGGTGCGCAGCGAGGCCCGGATCGAGACGGACGCGGCGAAGGCGCTGGCGGAGCGCACGGTCGGCGACGCGATCGCCGAGGCCGAGCAGCTGCGCGCCGACACGGCCGAGTACGCGCAGCGGGTGCGCACGGAGGCGACGGACGCCCTGGCGGCGTCCGAGCGCGACGCGGCGCGGACCCGGGCGGACGCCCGTGACGACGCGAACCGGATCCGCGGCGAGGCGGCGGAGTCCCTGGAGGCCTCGCGCGGCGAGGGCAGCCGGATCGTGGCCGAGGCGGAGGCGGAGGCCGAGCGGCTGGCCGCCGAGGCGCTGGAGGCGGCCGAGGCCACCCGCGCGGAGGCCGCGGGCACCCTGGACGAGGCGCGCGCCGAGGGCAACCGGCTGCGTACCGAGGCCGCCGAGCAGGCGGACCGGCTCGTCACGGAGGCCGCGTCGGAGGCGGAGCGGCTGACGGCGCAGGCGGCGGCGGTGCTGGCGGCGGCCGAGCGGGATTCGGCGAAGGTGCTGGTCGACTCGCGTGCCGAGGGCGACCGGCTCGTCGAGGAGACCCGCGCGGCCAACGAGCTGACGGTCGCGGAGGCGGTGGCGGAGGCCGAGCGGCTGCGCGCGGAGGCCGCGGCGGAGGCCGAGCGGCTGCGTACCGAGGCGGCGCGGACCCTGGACGAGGCCCGCGCGGAGGGCGGCCGGATCATCGGCGAGGCCACCGCGGAGGCGGAGCGGGTCACGACCGCGGCGAACGAGACCCTGGCGGGTGCCGAGCGGGACGCCGAGCAGGCCCTGGACGAGGCGCGCGCCGAGGGCAACCGGCTGCGTACCGACGCCGCCGAGCAGGCGGACCGGCTCATCACCGAGGCGGTGTCCGAGGCGGAGAAGCTCACCGAGCAGACCCGCAAGGACAACGAGCGCACGGTCGGCGAGGCGGCCACGGAGGCCGAGCGGCTGCGTGCGGAGGCGGCCGAGGCGCTGTCCTCGGCGCAGGAGCACGCGACGCGCACCCGGTCCGAGGCGGAGCGGGTCAAGGCGGAGGCGGCCTCCGAGGCGGAGCGCACCCGCACGGAGACCCGTACGGAGTCCGAGCGGCTGCTGGACGAGGCCCGCGAGGAGGCCAACAAGCGCCGCAGCGAGGCCGCGGAGCAGGTGGACCGGCTCATCACGGAGGCTTCGGCGGAGGCCGACAAGCTGACCTCGGACGCGGGCCGGCAGGCGCTGGCCGCCACGACGGCGGCCGAGGAGCAGGCCGACGCGATGGTCGACGCGGCCCGCAAGGAGGCGGCGCGCATCACGTCGGAGGCGACCGTCGAGGGCAACTCCACGGTGGAGAAGGCACGGACGGACGCCGACGAGCTGCTGGTCGGGGCGCGCACGGACGCCGCCGCCATAAGGGAGCGGGCGGAGGAGCTGCGCGGGCGCGTCGAGTCCGAGGTCGAGGAGCTGCACGAGCGTGCCCGCCGGGAGTCGGCCGAGCAGATGAAGTCGGCCGGCGAGCGCGTGGACAAGCTGGTCCGGGCGGCGACCGAGCAGAGCGTCGAGGCCGAGGCGAAGGCCAAGGAGCTGGTGTCGGACGCGAGCAGCGAGGCGAGCAAGGTCCGCATCGCGGCCGTGCGCAAGGCCGAGGCGCTGCTCAAGGAGGCCGAGCAGAAGAAGGCGGAGCTGGCCCGGCAGGCCGAGGCCGCCCTGGCGGAGGCGAAGGCGGAGGCGGAGCGGCTGGTCGACGAGGGCCGTCGTGAGCTGGAGGTCCTGGTGCGCAGGCGCGAGGACATTCAGGCGGAGATCTCCCGTGTCCAGGACGTTCTTGAGGCGTTGGAATCATTCGAGGCACCTTCGGGTGGCGGAAAGCCCGCTTTGGGTGGCCAGGGCGCGGGGGGCGTGAAGGCCGGAGCAACAGCGGGTTCCACTCGTTCGGGTGGTAAGGCGTCAGAGGGGTAGTCAGGAACACGGGATGTGTGCTTCTGAAGGAGGTCAGGCGAAGGAGTGACAAGCATTCCGTCGCCTTGCCACTCAAAAGGGGTGTCATTGTCCAGGGCAAACCCGGATTGACTCGATGCCACGCCGCCGGGGCGCCTAGGATTCCCCTTAACACCTCACGTAGCACCTCATCGGTCTCATTCGACAGGAACCCCATGAGCGACACTTCCTCCCCCTTCGGCTTCGAGCTCGTGCGGCGTGGTTACGACCGCGGTCAGGTGGACGACCGCATTACCAAGCTGGTCTCCGACCGCGACAGCGCCCTTGGACGTATCAACTCTCTGGAAAAGCGGATCGAGGAGCTGCACCTCGAAACGCAGAACGCCCAGGCCCAGGTGAGCGACGCGGAGCCGTCGTACGCCGGCCTCGGCGCCCGGGTCGAGAAGATCCTGCGGCTGGCCGAGGAGGAGGCGAAGGACCTGCGCGAGGAGGCCCGTCGCGCGGCCGAGCAGCACCGTGAGCTGGCCGAGTCCGCTGCCCAGCAGGTGCGCAACGACGCCGAGTCGTTCGCCGCCGACCGCAAGTCGAAGGCGGAGGACGAGGGCGTCCGCATCGTCGAGAAGGCCAAGGGCGACGCGTCGACCCTGCGCGCCGAGGCCCAGAAGGACGCGGCCTCCAAGCGCGAGGAGGCCGACGCCCTCTTCGAGGAGACCCGCGCCAAGGCCGCCCAGGCCGCCGCGGACTTCGAGACCAACCTGGCCAAGCGCCGCGAGCAGTCCGAGCGCGACCTGGCCTCGCGTCAGCAGAAGGCCGAGAAGCGCCTCGCGGAGATCGAGCACCGCGCCGAGCAGCTGCGCCTGGAGGCCGAGAAGCTGCGTACGGACGCCGAGCGCCGGGCGCGCCAGACGGTGGAGACCGCGCAGCGCCAGGCCGAGGACATCGTCGCCGACGCCAACGCCAAGGCCGACCGGATCCGCAGCGAGTCGGAGCGCGAGCTGGCGGCGCTGACCAACCGCCGCGACTCCATCAACGCGCAGCTGACCAACGTCCGCGAGATGCTGGCGACGCTGACGGGCGCGGCCGTGGCGGCCGCCGGCTCCCCGATCGACGACGAGCCGGTGACCCGGGGCGTCCCGGCCCAGCAGAGCCGCTAGTACGCTCCCGCGCACGCCGCCGTCTACTCGCCGGTAGCGAAATCGGCACATCAGGGGCCGTACGTCACCTTTCTGAGGTGGCGTACGGCCCTTGGCCGTTCTAGCGTGGCCGCATGATCGAGCTTGAGGGCCTTACGAAACGATTCGGCGCGAAGACCGCCGTGGACAACCTCAGCTTCCAGGTCAGACCGGGGGTGGTGACCGGCTTCCTCGGCCCCAACGGGGCGGGGAAGTCCACGACCATGCGCATGATGCTCGACCTCGACAACCCGACCAGCGGTACGGTCCGGATCGACGGGAAGCACTACCGGGACCTGCCGGAGCCGCTGAAGTACATCGGAGCGCTGCTGGACGCGAAAGCCATGCACGGCGGTCGCAGCGCGTACAACAACCTGCTGTGCCTGGCCCAGTCGAACCGGATCCCGGAGCGACGGGTGGCCGAGGTTCTGGATCTTGTCGGCCTGACGGCCGTGGCCAAGAAGAAGTCGAAAGGATTTTCGCTCGGTATGGGCCAGCGGCTGGGAATCGCCGCCGCCCTGCTCGGCGATCCGGAGATCCTGATGTTCGACGAACCCGTCAACGGCCTTGATCCCGAGGGAATTCTCTGGATCCGCAATCTTATGAAGGGGCTGGCGTCGGAGGGGAGAACGATCTTCGTCTCCTCCCACCTGATGAGTGAAATGGCCCTGACCGCAGATCATTTGGTGGTCATCGGACAGGGAAAGCTCCTTGCCGACTTGTCGATGTCCGATTTCATCCAGCAGAACTCCCGCAGTTACGTACGGCTGCGCTCGCCGCAGCAGGAACGGCTCAAGGACGTCCTGCACGAGGCCGGGATCAACGCGATCAGCGTGCCCGCCACCGGCACCCTGGAGATCGACGGCGTCGGACCGGAGCGGCTCGGCGAGCTGGCCGCCCAGCACCAGATCGTGCTGCACGAACTCAGCCCGCAACGGGCTTCACTGGAGGAAGCGTTCATGCGCATGACGGCGGACTCCGTCGAATACCACGCCCACGCGCCGGGGGCACCCGTCCCCGCACCCGCGGGCCCGGCCGGGGCACCCGCCTGGGGCGCCGGCTTCGAGGCCACCCGCAAGGGCGGCGAGTGACCATGGCCTTCTCCGCCGTCCTCAAGTCCGAGTGGACCAAGATCCGCACGGTCGCCTCCACCATCTGGACCCTCGCCTCGGCCCTGCTCGTCACGGTCGGGCTCAGCGCCCTGCTCTGCTTCTTCGTCGCCTCCCGCTTCAAGGAGATGCCCGACGCCGAGAAGCTCGCCTTCGACCCGACCATGACCAGCTTCGCGGGGATGTCCCTCGGCCAGCTCGCCATGATCGTCTTCGGCGTCCTGGTGGTCGGCACCGAATACAGCACCGGGATGGTCCGCACCTCGCTGGCCGCCGTGCCGCGGCGCGCGAGCTTCCTCTTCGGCAAGCTCACCGTCGCCACCGCGCTGGCGCTGGCCGTGGGCCTCGCCACCAGCTTCCTGTCCTTCTTCCTCGGCCAGGCGATCCTGGGCGAGCACAGCATCGGCATCGGCGAGGACAACGTCCTGCGCGCGGTGACCGGCGCCGGGCTCTACATGGCCCTGATCGCGCTGTTCTCGATGGGTGTGACCACCCTCCTGCGCAGCTCGATCCTGGCGCTCGGCATCCTGATGCCGTTCTTCTTCCTGATCTCGACGATCCTCGGCGCCTTCGACACGACCCGGAAGGTGGCCCAGTACTTCCCGGACCAGGCCGGCTCCAAGATCATGGAGACCGTCCCGGACGCCCTGAGCCAGGCCCAGGCGCCCTACGGCCCCTGGGGCGGTCTCGGGATCATGGCCCTGTGGGTGCTGGCCTCCGTACTGGGGGGCTACCTCGTCCTGAAGAAGCGCGACGCGTGACGGACTGAACTGACGGGGCGTCCCTCCTGTGACGGACGCCCCGCGTACTACGGGAAAACCCCGGGTCGGATCTCAGGGGCAGCTCAGGGATCCGGCCCGGCAGGGAACCGCAGGAGTCTCGATATCCTCTTAAGGCGTACGCGGGCGAGAGCCGTCCCGGCCTGGCAAGGGGCAGCACGATGATCGAGGCAGTCGGCCTGACCAAGCGCTTCGGCGCCAAGACCGCCGTCGACCGGTTGTCCTTCCAGGTCAAGCCGGGCCATGTGACCGGCTTCCTGGGGCCCAACGGCTCCGGCAAGTCCACCACCATGCGCATGATCCTCGGGCTGGACCGCCCCACTTCCGGTCATGTCACGATCAACGGCCTCCCCTTCCGGGAGCTGCCGAACGCCCAGCGGCACGTCGGCGCCCTGCTCGACGCCAAGGCCATGCACGGCGGCCGCAAGGCCCGTACCCACCTGCTGGCCATCGCCCAGCTCTCCGGCATCCCCGAGAAGCGGGTGGACGAGGTCCTCGGCGTGGTCGGCCTCAAGGACGCGGCCCGCCAGCGCACGAAGGGCTTCTCGCTCGGCATGGGCCAGCGGCTCGGCATCGCGGCCGCCCTGCTCGGCGACCCGCAGGTGCTGCTCTTCGACGAACCGGTCAACGGCCTCGACCCCGAGGGCATCCTCTGGGTCCGCAACCTCATGCGGCAGCTCGCCGCCGAGGGTCGGACCGTCCTGGTCTCCTCGCACCTGATGAGCGAGATGGCGCTGACCGCCGACCACCTGATCGTGATCGGCCGGGGACGGCTGCTGGCCGACATGGGCACCCACGACTTCATCACGCACAACTCGGCCGGATTCGCGCGGGTCCGCGCCGCCGCCGACGGCCCCCACGAGCAGGGCCCCGGCGGCCGGACGGCCCTGGGCACCGCGCTGACGAAGGCCGGCGGCCGGGTCCTCCAGGAGCCCGACGGGGCGCTGCGCGTGACCGGGCTGGAACTGCCCCGCATCAGCGACCTCGCGCACGAGGCCGGCGTACGGCTGTGGGAGCTGTCCCCGCACCGGGCCTCGCTGGAAGAGGCCTACATGCGGATGACCCAGTCCTCCGTCGAGTACACCTCCACCGCGGACCCCCGCGCCGAGCTGTGGGAGCCCGAGCCGCTGACCGTCCCCGAGTGGGAGGACGAGACGGCGGCCGCCGTCCCGGCCGAGACCGCGGCGAGCTTCTTCGCTCCCCCGCCGCCCGGATCCGGGCGGCCCTTCCTGATGCCGGGCAGCGCGGCCGACCTCGCCCGGGGCGGCACCTCCGCCGACGCTCCCCCGCCCGCCGACCGCCCCCGCGCCGACCGCTCCCCCGCCGACGTCGCGGCCGCCGACCTGTCGGGCGCGGCCGAGAACACCCCCGAGGACCCCCGATGACCACCACCCCCGCCGCCGTGCCCGGGGCGGGCGCGGAGCAGCCGGGCCCGTACAGCTCGCCGCTGCCCACGCCGCGTCCGCACCTGGGGCACGCCGTGGCCTCGGAGTGGACCAAGCTGACCTCGGTGCGCTCCACCCTGTGGACGCTCGGCTCCCTCGTGGCGCTGGTCGTCGGAGTCGGCATGCTCGCCGTGCTCCAGACCTCGGCCCGCGACTACCAGTACCTCCCCTTCACCGGTCCCGCCCTCTTCGGGCTGATGGCCGGCCAGGTGGCCGTGATCGTGCTCGGCGTGCTGACGATCTCCTCCGAGTACGGCACCGGCCTGATCCGCACCACCTTCACCGCCGCCCCCGAGCGGCTGCGGGTGCTCACCGCCAAGTACCTGGTCTTCGGAGTGGTGGCCTTCGCCGTCACCACCGG
This sequence comes from Streptomyces sp. NBC_00091, assembly GCF_026343185.1. Taxonomy (GTDB): domain Bacteria; phylum Actinomycetota; class Actinomycetes; order Streptomycetales; family Streptomycetaceae; genus Streptomyces. Next base: position 1,137,909 of record NZ_JAPEMA010000001.1, read on the forward strand.
CTCGGTGATGTTCGTCGGCCTGTGGGCCGCCCTCCTGCACAATGGGCCCGCCGCCGGGCAGCACAGCTGGAGCGAGTGGGGGGGCGCGCTGGCCGGCTCCTTCTACGTGACCCTGCTGGGCGTCCTCGCGCTAGCGGTCGGGGCGCTCGTACGGCATTCGGCGGGCGGGATCGCGGTCATGCTCGGCGTGGTCACCATGCCCCCGGTGCTCGGGGCGATACTGAGCGCCTGGCCGGTCACCTCGGGCCTCGGCTCGCTGGTGCTGCGCTTCAACGCCCCCGTGGGGCTGATCCAGCTCTTCGGGCTGCAAGGCAGCGACCTGGGCGGGGAAACCCTCCCCAGCAAGCTGGCCCAGCTGACGCTGCTGGGCCTGGTGACGGCGAGCGCGGTCGCCGCCTCGTACGCGGTGGTCGGCCGCCGCGACGTCTGACGGCCCGGACACCCCCTAGTAGCGGGGCGCGTTGCGGGACCGCTGCACCTTGGAGGTGCGGCGGTCCTTCGCGTTCCAGCAGGCCTTGTGCCAGTGCCGCCGGTCGTCCACGCCGCCGTACTCGGGCCAGGCCACCAGGTGCGGGGTGCCCGAGGGGATCTCCTGGTCGCAGCCCGGGCAGCGGTAGCGCTTGCCCGCCGCGCTGGCGCCCGCCACGTGCCGGACCTTCCACTCCTCGCCCTGGTACTCCTCGGTGCGCTCCAGCCCGAACCGGTCGAGGCCGGTCGCGGGTCGTTCGTCCGGAGTCTCGCCGCCCCTGGGGCGGTTGTGGCGCGGTGACACGTATACCTCACGAAAGGGCGGCCGACAGTGACTTTCTCCCAGACTACGCGCAGCGAGCCCGGGTACCCGCAGGGTGGCTGATGAAGGCCGACCGTCATACGAGAACTGGCCCGACAATCTCAATAACTTTCCTGTCAGGCCGTGCCTTTGGCACGTGTCAGACGTTGTTGCCAGCAGACGTTGATGCCATCAACGAGTCGGTCCACCTGGGGGAGGCCGCGTCAGCCGCGAGGAGGCAAAGGGCGATGATGCGCGTAGGAGCGTTTGTACTGGCGGCCCAGTTCCCGGGCCAGGGGCAGGGCGAGGCGCTGCACCGGGCGGTGCGGACCGCCGAGGTGGCCGAGGAGTCCGGGCTGGACTCGCTGTGGCTCGCCGAACACCACTTCGTCCCGTACGGGGTCTGCCCGTCGGCGGTGACGCTGGCGGCCCTGCTGCTGGGGCGGACCCGGCGGCTGCGGGTGGGCACGGCGGTCAGCGTGCTGCCGAACACGCACCCGGTGGCCCTCGGGGAGCAGGCGGCCCTGCTGCACGTCACCTCGGGAGGCCGGTTCACCCTCGGGGTGGGGCGGGGCGGGCCGTGGGTGGACCTGGAGGTGTTCGGGGCCGGCCTGGAGGCGTACGAGAGCGGCTTCCCGGACGATCTCGACCTGCTGCGGCGCTGGCTGACCGAGCCCCGGGTGGGGGCGGCCGGCGAGCGGCACGCCTTCCGCGAGGTGGCCGTCGTACCGCGCCCGGCCCAGGCGCTGGACGGTGACGGGACGGGGCCGGAAGTGATCGTCGCCTGCACCTCCCCGGCGTCGGTGCGGATGGCCGCGGAGCGTGGGCTGCCGATGCTGCTGGGCATGCACTGCGGGGACGAGGAGAAGGCGGAGCAGGTCGCGCTGTGGCGCCGGACCGCGCTGGCCCACGGCCATGCGCCGGAGGCCGTACGGGCGGCCGGGCACGTGTCGGCCGGGGTCTGCCAGCTGGCGGACCGCACGGCCGACGCGCGGGAAACCCTGCTGAAGGCGATGCCGGGCTGGTTCCGCCAGGGCCTGGACGCCCATGTGACGGTGGACGGCCGGCAGCGCGCGATGCGGGACCCGCTCGCGTACACGGAACTGCTGTGCTCGCTGCACCCCGTCGGCAGCCCGGAACTGGCGGCGGAGCGGCTGGCGGCCACCTCGGAGCGGACCGGCATCACCCGCTTCGCCCTGCTCACGGAGGGCTCGGGCGACCTCGCCGCGACCGAGGAGAACGTCCGGCGCCTCGGCGCGGAGGTCATGCCCCTGCTGGTGTGAGCCCGTCACGGGCCTGGGGCTGCCGCTCCGGTGTCAGTCGCACCTCCCGCGACACGGAGCGGCAGCGGAGTACCGGTTCTGCTAGCAGTCCCGAAGTTCCGGGGACTGGTTGAGCAGCTGGCCGCGGATCGACGTGAACTTGGCCAACCGGTCGTCCACCGAGGAATCCAGCGGGAACACCGCCACGCGGTGGCAGTTCTGGAATGCCAGGCGCACCCCGAAGTGCCGCTGCAGCGCACCACGTATCGCGTCACTCGCGAGCGCGCGCAGCAGCTGCCCGCGCGCCTGCTCGTCCGGCGGCGGCGTCTGGTTGTCGGCGAACTGTCCGCCCTCAACCTCCAGCTGGGCCACCAACGAGCTGATCATCTCCCATGCGTAAGGCAGGGAGGTCCGGACGCAGTCGACGAATGCGGCTTCGTCGACCTCGCCTCGCTCGGCCTGTTCGAGTAGGGCCGGTGAGACGTCGAGCGACATGGGTTCTCCTCTCGTGACCCCGGCCGTTTGGGTTGCCGGAGTCCTACGGGCAGGGAAGGAGGCCGCGACGCAGTGTGCACGCTCGGCAACCTCCCGCTCACCACGGTAGGCGCCCACCGGGTGGCGCACCAGGAGAATGCGCATACAACGCGCCATCGGCGAACGGGGCTTTCAGGGGCGAATCGCGTGGAGGCCCATCGGTCGAGTAGCGTTGCCGACCATGCGTCTCGTCATTGCCCGCTGCTCCGTCGACTACGCGGGCCGGCTCACCGCCCATCTGCCCTCGGCACCCCGTCTGATCCTCGTGAAGGCCGACGGCAGTGTCTCGATCCACGCGGACGACCGGGCGTACAAACCGCTCAACTGGATGTCGCCTCCGTGCACCCTCAAGGAGGGGACCGGTGACGACGCGAACGTCTGGACCGTCGTCAACAAGGCGGGCGAGAAGCTCATCATCACCATGGAGGAAGTCCTCCACGACTCCTCGCACGAGCTGGGCACCGACCCGGGCCTCATCAAGGACGGCGTCGAGGCGCACCTCCAGGAGCTGCTCGCCGACCGCATCGACACGCTGGGCGAGGGCTACACCCTGATCCGGCGCGAGTACATGACGGCGATCGGCCCGGTCGACATCCTGTGCCGGGACGCCTCGGGCGCGACGGTGGCGGTGGAGATCAAGCGGCGCGGGGAGATCGACGGCGTCGAGCAGCTGACCCGGTACCTGGAGCTGCTCAACCGCGACCCGCACCTGGCGCCGGTCCGGGGCGTGTTCGCGGCGCAGGAGATCAAGCCGCAGGCGCGGGTCCTGGCCAATGACCGGGGCATGGACTGTGTCGTCCTCGACTACAACGCGATGCGCGGCATCGAGGACGACAAGCTCCGCCTGTTCTGATTCCTTTTGACGCGCCGCTCGCGCGGCGCGGCCCTGGCGGGCCTCCCCGGCTTCGCGCCGCTGCGCCGAACTCCGTCCGGCGGGCGCCGGGCGGGGTTTCGCCCCGGTGCGACGCCTGCGTGCGGTTCGTCGTTCCTACGGCCCTCTGAGCTCTGGCTCGGGGGGCCGTCATCGTGCGGGGCCGCTGCGCGGGGCCTCCCCCACCCCGCCCCTTCCCGAAACCGGGGCTCCGCCCCGGGCCCCGGTCCTCAAGCGCCGGACGGGCTGGGAAGGCAGCCGGCGCGAGCCGGGCCGCCCCCGGGAGATGCCGCCCCACCGGGTGCGCGCCGGCCCCGGGAGATGCCGCCCCACCGGGCCCGCGCCGGGCCCGCGGGTGGCTCTCCAGCCCGTCCGGCGTTTGCGGACCGGGTCCGGGCGGCGCCCGGGGAACGGTGGAAGGGCGGGGAGGGGACAGCCCCGCAGGGCCGGCGTCAGATGGCCGTCGGGGACTGCGGGGTCGTCGGGGACTGGGCCGCCGTGGAGGTGACCGGGGGTGTCGGGGGCTCCGACGGGGTGGGCTCCGGCGGGGTCGGCGCCGGCGGGGTGGTCGGCGCGGGCGGGGTCGTCGGCGGCGTCGGCTTGGGCGCGGGCGGGGTCGGCTGCGGGAGTTCCGGGCCCGGCGTGCGGGGCGGCGGGGTCGGGTGCGGGGCCTGGCCGGGGCCGGGGCCGGAGCCCGCGCCCGGCTCGGCGCCGGGCGGCCGCGGTGTCTGCGGGGGCGGCGCGGTGGAGGAGCCCGGCTCCGACGGGGGCGCGGGCGCCGGATCGTTCCCGCTGTTCCCGGGAGCCTGCGGCGGTACCGCCGCCGGGGCGTCCGGGGTCGAGGACACGGCGGGGGCCGCCGGCTGCTCCGGGTCCTCCCCCGACGCCAGCGACAGGCCGACGACCGTGCCGAGCGCCACCACCGTGAGCGCACCCGCGGCGGCCAGCAGCACCGTCTTGCGCCGCCCGGCCGGCTCGGGCCCCGGGTGGCGGGGCAGGGGCGCGGGCAAGGGCGCGGGCAAGGGCGCGGGCGCGGGCGCGGGCGCGGGCAGCGGGGCCTGCGGGAACGCGTCCGCGAACACCTGTGACAGGGTCGTCGGCGGCGCGGCCCGCCCGATCACCGGGGTCAGCTGGGTGACGGCTTCCGAGGCCGCGGGAGCGAGGGCGGCAGCCGGCTTCGCCACCGGGACCGGCGGAGCCGCCGGCGGGGCGAGGCGCAGCGGCGGGGACACCTCCACCCCCAGCGCCTCCCGGTCGGTGACCAGCGCCAGCGCCCGCCGCCCGGCGACGGTCCCGCGCTTGTCCGCGAGCGCCCCGCGCAGCCCGATCGAGGCCTCCAGCTCCGCCCGCGCCCGGTCCAGCCGGCCCTCGCACAGCGCGAGCACGCCCAGCTCGTGGTGGAAGTACGCCTGCTCGGCGACCTCCCCCGCCTTCCGTGCGGCCTCCGCCCCCGAGCGCAGCACCCGCTCCCACGCCTCCCAGTGCGGGGCCGCCGCGAAGGCCGGGGCCGCGGTGCGGGCGAGGAGTACGGCGGCCACCACATCGGCCCCGGCCAGCGCGGCCAGCACCGCGTCGGCCTCCGACGCGACCCGCTCCGGGGTCACCGAGGCGTGCCCGGTCCACCAGGCGTAGTGCCGGGCGGCCGTACGGGCCTCCTCGGCGGCGCTCTCCCCGTACCCGGCCTCCTCCAGCTGCCGTGCGACCCCTTCGGCGAGCCGGTACCGCGGCCCGACCGGGGTGATCAGTCCGCAGCCCACCAGTTCCGCGACGGCGGTGTCGGCGTGCGTGTCCCCGACCAGCGCGGGCAGGTGCGTGTGGTGCGGGAGTTCCCCGCCCAGCGCGCAGGCGATCCGCAGGGCGGCCCGGGCCGACTCGCTCACCCGGGAGGCCAGCAGTTCGGCGGGGGCCGCGGCCTGCGCCAGGGTGGGCAGCGGCACGTGGCGGGGGTCGCGGGGGCGCTCCTCGAAGACCCCGGGCTCCTCGTCCTCGTCCCCGGCGGAGGTCCGGTTCAGCTCGTCGCGCTGACGCAGCAGCGCGGCCGCCTGTACGAAGCGCAGCGCCAGGCCCTCCGAGGCGAACCTCAGGTCCGCGGCCCAGGCCGTCTCCTCCTCGGTCAGCGCCCTGCCGGTGGCCGCCTCCAGCAGCCGCACGCACTCGGCCCGTCCGAGCCCGCCGAGGAAGACCTCCTCCAGGTGCGAGTCGTCGGAGGGGGCCTTGGTGTCGGGGGTGGCGGCGAGCAGGTAGGCGCATTCGGGGGTGGCGCGCAGCAGCTCGTCGAGGGCGGGGCCGCCGAGCTCCAGGTCGTCGAGGAGCACGATCGCGCCGATCTCGCGTACCCGCGCGAGGAGTTCCGTACGGTCGGGGCGCTCGTCCCGGGTCTCGTACACGGTGGCGTACAGGGTGTGGAGCAGCTCGGCGGGCTGCTGCTGTCCGTGCCCGCCGAGCCGGACGACCCCGTCGGGCGCGAGGTCCGCGCAGGCCTCGGCGACCGCGTCGAGGAGGGCGGAACGGCCGGATCCGGCGGGCCCCGTCAGGCGTACGGAGCGCCCGCGCCCCAGCAGCCGTACGAGCCGCTCCCGCTCCTCGGCGCGCTCCAGGAGCGGCAGGGCGGGCACGGGCGGCCCGGGCAGTACGGGCGGACGCGCGGCGGCGTCCCGGGCGGCGCGGGCGGCGGCGTCGCGCTTGGCGGGGAGGCGGTCCGGGTCCTGGCGGGCGCCGGGCCGCTGGGGCTCGATCTCGCTGCCGTCGACGGGGTTGACGGTGAGGGTGAACTCCCCGGTGGTCAGGGTCACGACCCGCGCGGGTGCCTGGGTCCGCGCCGCGCCCGCCCCCGCGGGCGGGCCCGCGGGCTGCTCATCCTGACCGGTCTGCCCCTGTGTACGGTCCATGACCAAGTCCCCCGATCGCGTCGCGCGCCGTCGCCGTCTTCGTTGTGCCCGGCGCCCGCTCACGTCGTTGTCGCTACCGGTCCGGTTTCCGCCCGAACCCTAGACCGTGGCCGGTCCGGCGGGAACCGCAGGGGTGTCTTCACCACCGGACCGTCACGTTTCCTCCCGATCCGCCGGAAGACCCTAATCCTTGCGGCCGGTCGCGGCGACGGTGACGCCGAGGCCGATCATCGTGAGCCCGCCGATCCCGCCGACCATGGAGAGCCGGCGGGGCGATCCGGCGAACCAGTCGCGGGTGGTGGCCGCGACGAGCCCCCACACGCTGTCGGAGACGACCGCGATGAGGTTGAAGACCAGGCCGAGCAGGAGCATCTGGAGCACGACGTGCCCCTGCTCGCGGTCGACGAACTGGGGCAGCACGGCGGCGAAGAACACCATGGTCTTGGGGTTGGCCACGCCGACCGCGAAGCCCTCTCCCAGGGTCCGCAGGCTGCCGTGGGCCGCGGGGGCCCCGCCGGTGAAGGCGGCGTGCAGCGAGCCGCGCCCGCGGACCGCCTTGACGCCCAGGTACACGAGGTAGGCGGCGCCGATGAGCTTCAGGGCGGTGAAGAGGAGGACCGAGCGCTCCACGACGGCCCCGACGCCGAGCGCCACGGCCACGACGAGTACGTACGCTCCGAGCGTGTTCCCGACCACCGTGGTCAGCGCGGCCCGGCGGCCCTGGGCCAGGGCCCGCCCGACGACGAACAGCACGCTGGGGCCGGGAATCACGATCAGCAGGAGGGACATGGCCGCGAAGGCCAGCAGTCTGTCGGTGGACACCATGGGCCCATGTAAGCGGAGGACGCCCCGGGGCCGCAGCCCCTTTTCCCCGGGCCTACACCCGGGGCAGGGTCTCCGCTTCCAGCCCGCCCTCGATCGCGAGGATGCGGTGCAGCCGGGTCGCGACGAGCAGCCGCTGCATCCGGTCGGGCACCCCGCGCAGGACCAGGCGCCGCCCGGTCCGGCCGGCCCGCCGGTGGGCTCCCATGATCACGCCGAGTCCGGTCGCATCCCAGGAGTCGAGTCCGGTCAGGTCGAGCACGAGGTCGCCGTGGCCGTCGTCGAGGGCGGTGTGGAGGACCGTACGGGCGTCAGCCGCGCTGCGCACGTCGAGGCGGCCCCCGACAGCGAGTTCGGCGTGGTCGCCCCTGATGTGCATATGTGCTCCCCGGCTTTACCGCTTGCGTGTGGTCCGACTGATCCGTGGTCGGCAACTCTCACTGCAACTGACTGCCCCGCGGGCAGTGAAGTTGCCGACCGTGAGCGAACCGATACCTAATTCACCCCGTAGGGTGCGGAGATTCGAACGGTAGTGCTCAGTGCTTGTAGAAGCCCTGGCCGCTCTTGCGGCCGATGTCACCCGCGTCGACCATGCGGCGCATCAGCTCCGGCGGCGCGAACTTCTCGTCCTGCGACTCGGTGTAGATGTTGCTGGTGGCGTGCAGCAGGATGTCCACGCCGGTGAGGTCGGCGGTGGCCAGCGGGCCCATGGCGTGCCCGAAGCCCAGCTTGCACGCGATGTCGATGTCCTCGGCGGAGGCCACGCCCGATTCGTAGAGCTTCGCGGCCTCGACGACCAGCGCGGAGATCAGACGGGTGGTCACGAAGCCGGCGACATCGCGGTTGACGACGATGCAGGTCTTGCCGACGGACTCGGCGAAGGCGCGGGTGGTGGCGAGGGTCTCGTCGCTCGTCTTGTAGCCGCGTACCAGCTCGCAGAGCTGCATCATCGGGACGGGCGAGAAGAAGTGCGCGCCGACGACCCGCTCGGGGCGCTCGGTCGCCGCCGCGATCTTGGTGATCGGGATGGCGGAGGTGTTGGAGGCGAGGATGGTGTCCTCGCGCACGATCTTGTCGAGGGCACGGAAGATCTCGTGCTTGATCTCGATCTTCTCGAAGACCGCCTCGACGACGATGTCCACGTCGGCGACCGCGTCGAGGTCGGTGGTCGTGGTGATCCGGGCGAGGGCCGCCTCGGCGTCCTCGGCGGTCAGCTTGCCCTTGGAGACGAACTTGTCGTACGAGGCCTTGATCCCGTCGGTGCCCCGGGTCAGCGCGGCATCGGTGACGTCCCGCAGGACGACGTCCCAACCCGCCTGAGCGGAGACCTGAGCGATTCCGGAACCCATCAGTCCCGCGCCGATGACGGCGAGCTTCCCAGCCACTGCACACCCCTCGTTGTTCTCAGTACGACCCGGCCTCGTAGCCTCTCCGGCGGAGACTAGCGCCCGTGAGCGGCCCAGTGACCGTGAAGTAACACGCGTCACGTCTCAGATGACGGACATCACACTGATACGGCCCAGCAGCCGTGCGCAGCCTCACAGTTCACCCTTCGCCGGCTTGCCCCCGGCGGGCACGTCTACGCTGGCCGCATGGTGAACCTGACGCGTATCTACACCCGCACCGGCGACCAGGGCACGACCGCCCTGGGGGACATGAGCCGGACGCAGAAGACGGACCTGCGCATCTCCGCGTACGCCGACGCGAACGAGGCCAACGCCGCCATCGGCACGGCCATCGCGCTCGGCAGCCTGCCGGAGGAGGTCGTGAAGGTCCTGGTCCGCGTGCAGAACGACCTGTTCGACGTCGGTGCGGACCTGTGCACCCCGGTGGTGGAGGACCCGCAGTACCCGCCGCTGCGCGTGGAGCAGTTCTACGTGGACCGCCTGGAGGCGGACTGCGACGTCTTCAACGAGGAGCTGGAGAAGCTGCGCAGCTTCATCCTCCCCGGCGGCACCCCGGGCGCGGCCCTGCTGCACCAGGCCTGCACGGTGGTCCGGCGGGCCGAGCGCTCTACGTGGGCGGCGCTGGAGGTGCACGGCGAGGTGATGAACCCGCTGACGGCCACCTACCTCAACCGCCTGTCCGACCTCCTGTTCATCCTGGCGCGGACGGCCAACAAGGAGGTCGGCGACGTGCTGTGGGTGCCGGGCGGCGAGCGCTAGCGGTCGCTCTTGGCGAGCTCGGCGTCCGCGGCGTCCGCGGCGTCCACCGGGGCCTTCCTCGGCCAGATCGTGTAGCTGGCGGCGATCAGGGCCTGGATGCCGAGCACCCGCAGGGCTCCGGCCTGCCACGCCTGGAGCCCGCTGGTGTCGGCCGCGTCGCCGACGTACCAGATGCCCGCCTGGAGCAGTCCCGCCGCGACGGCGGCGCCGGCCAGGGTCCGCGCCCACAGCTTCCACTCGTGGACCGCGCGGGCCTTGCCGTACGTGGTTCCGGGCGGCTTCGGGCCCCCGGCGAAGCGGTGGGCGGCGTGCCGGTCGAGCCACTTCACGGTGTAGTGCCCGTATCCGACGGTGTAGCCGATGTAGAAGGCCGCGAGGCCGTGCCTCCAGCTCGGCTCGCCGCCGTTCTTCAGGTCGCCGAAGGACACCACCAGCAGCACCAGCTCCAGCAGCGGCTCGCACAGCAGGACGGCGGCTCCCAGCCTCGGCATCCCGGCGAGGTAGCGCAGTGCCAGGCCGCCGGCCAGGAGCACCCAGAAACCGACCTCACAGGCGATGATCAGCGCGACGAGCATGGCCCGCTCTCCCTTCCTCTCGAAACGTTCTCCTCCAGGGTTCCGGCCGCCGCGCCCCGGATCGTCGTCTCCAGTGACGAAAGCCCGCTGCATCCTTCGATGTAGTGCCGTATCCGCCCGGGCGGCGAGGCCGCGCCGCACCGCACCGTGTTGGATGGGAGCGTGCTCCCGATGATCCCCCGACCGCACCGCGACGACGTCCTGCTCGCGGCGGTCAGCGTGCTCGCCGGTCTGCTGCTGTGGGCGCTCGGCGTCTACAGCACGCCCAGCCGGCACTTCGTGCCCGACTGGGCGGTGCTGGTCCCGCTGGCGGTGCTCGGCGCCCTGGAGCTGCTGCGCCGCTCCGCGCCCAACGTCACCCTGTCCGTCGGCACGCTCGCGGTGGTCGCGGACCAGTTCACGGTCGGCAACATCGCCAGCGTCATCATGTTCACCGACCTGATGTACGCGGCCGTGGTCTACGGCAAGCCCGCCATGGCGCGGCGGCTCCCGGTCTCCACCGGCCTGATCACGGTCGTCGTCACCATCGCCGCCCTCGTCTGGCTGCGCAGCCCGCAGGCCCTGCTGATCGGTGTGGTCACCGGCATCGTGAGCTTCGGCCCGGCCCTGACCGGCGCCACCCTGCGCAACCACCGCGAGGCGGCCGAGGCCGCCCGGCTGCGCGCCGAGCAGACGGCGCTGCTGGCCGAGATGGACCGTACGCAGGCGGTGGTCGCCGAGCGGGCCCGGATGGCCCGGGAACTGCACGACATGGTGGCCAACCACCTCTCGGCGATCGCCATCCACTCCACCGCGGCGATCTCCATCGACTCGCCCGCCACCAGCCGCGAGGCCCTCGGGGTGATCCGGGAGAACAGCGTGCAGGGGCTGGCGGAGATGCGCCGGCTGATCGGGCTGCTGCGGGACGCCGGGGCGGAGCAGGAAGCCGTCGCCGTGCCCTCCCTGGAGGGTCTGGACGCCCTGCTGGGGCAGGCCCGTACCAATGGGTCGGCGAGCGGTCTGGACTTCGTCCTCGCGGACGAGCGGGCGCCGGGTCCGCCGCTGCCGGCCCCGGTGGAGCTGGCGGCGTACCGGATCGTGCAGGAGTCGCTGACCAACGCCCTCAAGCACGCGGCCCCGGGCACGGTCCGGGTGCGCGTGGCGCACGGGGGCGGGCTGCTGACGGTGGCGGTCGACTCCCCGTACGGGGAGCGGCCCGGCCCGCGCGCCCCGGGCTCCGGGGCCGGGCTGATCGGCATGCGGGAGCGCACGGAGCTGCTGGGCGGGACGTTCACCGCGGGTGCGTCGGGCAGGGTGTGGCAGGTGCGGGCGGCGCTGCCCGCCGAGGAGAGGGCGGTGCGGGCATGATCAGGGTCGTGGTGGCGGAGGACCAGCGTGCGGTACGGGCCGGCCTGGTGCTGATCCTGCGCAGTGCGGGCGACATCGAGGTGGTGGGCGAGGCGGCCGACGGCGAGGAGGCGGTGCGGCTGGCGGACGGGCTGCGGCCGGATCTGGTCCTCATGGACGTGCAGATGCCGCGGCTCGACGGGGTGTCGGCCACCCGCCAGGTGGTGGAGCGGGGGCTGGCCGACGTACTGGTCCTGACCACCTTCGATCTCGACGAGTACGTCTTCGGGGCGCTGCGGGCGGGGGCCGCCGGTTTCCTGCTGAAGGACGCGGACGCGGCGGAGCTGATCGCGGCGGTGCGGACGGTGGCGCGCGGCGAGGGGCTGATCGCTCCGGCGGTGACCCGTCGCCTGATCGCCGAGTTCGCCGCGCCGCAGGTCGTACGCAGCCCCGTGCGCCCGGAGGTGGCGGCGGCGGTGGAGTCGCTGACCCGGCGCGAGCGGGAGGTGCTGGGGGCGCTGGGCGAGGGGCTGTCGAACGCGGAGATCGCCGTACGGCTGGAGATGGCGGAGGCCACGGTGAAGACGCACGTCAGCAGACTGCTGGGGAAGCTGGAGCTGCGCAGCCGGGTCCAAGCGGCCGTACTGGCCCAGGAGTTGGGGATATAGACGGGCGCGGGAGGTGAGGTCTGGACCTCTTGACGCTTGGTCCAGACCTTTCTAGTCTCACGGCATCACTGTGGTGAGCGTGCCATGACAAGGAACGCGCCAGGCGTGCTCACGGGCGGCGCAGGTCCCACCCCCATGTGCCCGGTCGGCCCCACGACCGGCACGGACCTACGGAGGAGCACCCTTGAGCACAGCACCCCCACGACGCAACCGTCTGTTCAGAAGGCTGGCCGCCACCGTGGCGGCCCTCGCCCTGCCCGTCGCCGGCCTCGTCGGCCTGGCCGGCCCGGCGCAGGCCGCCGCCTCCGCGACCGCGACCTTCGCCAAGGTCTCCGACTGGGGTTCCGGCTTCGAGGGCAAGTGGACGGTGAAGAACACCGGCACCACCACCCTCACCAGCTGGACCGTGGAGTGGGACTACCCGGCCGGCACCAGGGTGACCTCGGCCTGGGACGCCACCGTCACCAGCTCGGGCGACCACTGGACGGCCAAGAACGTCGGCTGGAACGGCACCCTCGCCCCCGGGTCCACCGTCAGCTTCGGCTTCAACGGCACCGGGACCGGCGCCCCCTCCGGCTGCAAGATCAACGGCGGCTCCTGCGAGGGCGGCACCACCCCCGCCGACAACCCGCCCTCGGCCCCCGGCGCCCCCACCGCGACCGGCGTCACCGAGAACGCGCTGACCCTGTCCTGGCCGGCGGCCACCGACGACAAGGGCGTCAAGAACTACGACGTCTACCGGGGCGGCAGCAAGCTCACCACCGTCACCGGCACCACCTTCGCCGACAGCGGCCTGACCAAGGGCACCACGTACACGTACACGGTCACCGCCCGCGACACCGCCGACCAGACCGGCCCCTCCTCGGGCGGGCTCTCGGTGACCACCCCGGGCGGCACCACCGAGCCCCCGGACCCGGGCGCCAAGGTCAAGCTCGGCTACTTCACCGACTGGGGCGTCTACCAGCGCAACTATCACGTGAAGAACCTGGTCACCTCCGGCAGCGCGGCGAAGATCACCCACATCAACTACGCCTTCGGCAACGTGCAGAACGGCAAGTGCACCATCGGCGACTCCTACGCCGACTACGACAAGGCCTACACCGCCGACCAGAGCGTCGACGGCGTCGCCGATACCTGGGACCAGCCCCTGCGCGGCAACTTCAACCAGCTGCGCAAGCTGAAGGCCAAGTACCCGAACATCAAGGTCATCTACTCCTTCGGCGGCTGGACCTGGTCCGGCGGCTTCGGGCAGGCCGCCCAGAACCCGGCCGCCTTCGCCCAGTCCTGCCACGACCTGGTCGAGGACCCCCGCTGGGCGGACGTCTTCGACGGCATCGACATCGACTGGGAGTACCCGAACGCCTGCGGGCTGTCCTGCGACACCAGCGGCGCCGCGTCCTTCAAGAACCTGATGTCGGCCCTGCGCGCCAAGTTCGGCGGCTCCAACCTGGTCACCGCCGCGATCTCCGCCGACGGCTCCAACGGCGGCAAGCTCGACCTCGCCGACTACGGGGGCGCCGCCCAGTACGTCGACTTCTACAACGTCATGACGTACGACTTCTTCGGCGCGTGGGAGGCCAAGGGCCCGACCGCCCCGCACTCCCCGCTGACCTCCTACGCCGGCATCCCGATCGCCGGCTTCAACTCCGAGGCCGCCATCACCAAGCTCAAGGGCAAGGGCATCCCCGGATCCAAGCTCAACCTCGGCATCGGCTTCTACGGCCGCGGCTGGACCGGAGTCACCCAGGACGCCCCGGGCGGCACGGCCACCGGGCCCGCCGCGGGTACCTACGAGCAGGGCATCGAGGACTACAAGGTCCTCAAGACCAGCTGCCCCACCACCGGCACCGTCGCCGGCACGGCCTACGCCAAGTGCGGAAGCAACTGGTGGAGCTACGACACCCCCGCCACCATCGCCGGGAAGATGACCTGGCTGAAGAACCAGGGCCTCAAGGGCGCCTTCTTCTGGGAATTCAGCGGCGACACCGCCAACGGCGAGCTGGCGAACGCGATCCACACCGGCCTGCGGTAGCCGCGCCGGGAAAGGCCGAAGCCGGGCAGACGGGTCCGCCCCCGTCCGCCCGGCTTCTCGCTGAGCAAAAGCCCCTACGCAACATTTACCCTCCCCCAGACTTCGTCCGGGGGGACCCCCATCCAACGGGCAAGGAATTCAGGCAACATTTACCCGTTGCCCGGGCGGCGCGGCCTCCAGCCAGGCCAGGAACCCGGTCAGCGCGTCCTCGCTCATCGCCAGCTCCAGGCGCGTCCCCTGGTGGGAACAGCCGAGCACGACGGCGTCGGACAGCAGGGCCAGCTCCTCCTCGCCCTCGGGCGCGCGGCGCGCGAGCACCTCGATGGAGGAACGCTCCAGCAGCCGGCGCGGGCGCGGCGAGTAGCTGAACACCCGGAACCATTCGATGCGGTCACCGCTGTAGCGGGCGACCCCGTAGACCCACCCCTTGCCGGAGACGTCGGGCTCCTCGGCCACACCCCAGCGCAGGCTGCAGTCGAAGGTCCCGCCGGACCGCTGGATGAGTCTGCGGCGCAGCCCGAACACAAACAGCCCGATCACCACCAGGGCTACGACCAGGCCGCTCACAAGCAGAGCGAGGAGCATCTTCACCGACCTCCTCGCTCATCGAATTCCCGCAAAACAAAAAAGGATCCGTATCGCCTCAGCCGCGACCCGGTCTGGAAAATTCCAGACCGGACCGCGGCTGAGGTATCAAACTCTGCGGTACGGGGCTCAGCGCCCCGCGGCCGCGCGCAGCCGGACATCGGCGCGCCGCTCGGATGCCGCATCGGCCTCCGACTTGGCGCGCTCCAGTGCCCGCTCCGCACGCTCGACGTCGATCTCGTCGGCGAGCTCGGCGATCTCGGCCAGCAGGGACAGCTTGTTGTCCGCGAACGAGATGAAACCGCCGTGCACCGCGGCGACGACAGTGCCGCCCTCGCTGGTGCGGATGGTCACCGGGCCCGATTCCAGCACACCGAGAAGCGGCTGGTGACCGGGCATGACGCCGATGTCGCCGGACGTGGTGCGGGCGACGACCAGGGCGGCCTCGCCGGACCAGACATTGCGGTCCGCCGCGACCAGCTCGACGTGCAGCTCAGCAGCCAAGGTGGCTCCTCGGGTCACCACCCGGCGGGTCAGCCGGGTGTTGGGTCAAATTCTAATGGGCGTGCGGAGAGGGACGGGACGCACCCGCCCCTCTCCGTTGAAACCGTTGAACCGGATGCGCTCCGGGAGGAGCGCGCCGGATCAGGAGACGCCCAGCTCCTTGGCGTTGGCCTTCAGGTCCTCGATGCCACCGCACAGGAAGAACGCCTGCTCGGGGAAGTGGTCGTAGTCACCATCGCAGATCGCGTTGAACGCGGTGATCGACTCTTCCAGCGGAACGTCCGAACCGTCCACGCCGGTGAACTGCTTCGCCACGTGGGTGTTCTGCGACAGGAAGCGCTCGACGCGACGGGCACGGTGGACAACGAGCTTGTCCTCCTCGCCCAGCTCGTCGATACCGAGGATCGCGATGATGTCCTGGAGGTCCTTGTACTTCTGCAGGATCCCCTTGACGCGCATCGCCGTGGCGTAGTGGTCCGCCGCGATGTACCGCGGGTCGAGGATGCGGGACGTCGAGTCCAGCGGGTCCACGGCCGGGTAGATGCCCTTCTCGGAGATCGGACGGGAAAGAACCGTCGTCGCGTCGAGGTGGGCGAAGGTGGTCGCCGGCGCCGGGTCGGTCAGGTCGTCCGCGGGGACGTAGATCGCCTGCATCGAGGTGATCGAGTGACCACGGGTCGAGGTGATGCGCTCCTGGAGGAGACCCATCTCGTCGGCCAGGTTCGGCTGGTAACCCACCGCGGAGGGCATACGGCCGAGCAGGGTCGACACCTCGGAACCCGCCTGGGTGTACCGGAAGATGTTGTCGATGAAGAACAGCACGTCCTGCTTCTGCACATCGCGGAAGTACTCCGCCATGGTCAGACCGGCAAGCGCGACGCGCAGACGGGTGCCCGGGGGCTCGTCCATCTGGCCGAAGACAAGCGCCGTCTTGTCGATGACGCCCGAGTCGGCCATTTCCTCGATGAGGTCGTTGCCCTCACGGGTACGCTCACCGACGCCCGCGAAGACCGACACACCGTCGTGGTTGTTGGCGACGCGGTAGATCATTTCCTGGATCAGAACGGTCTTGCCGACACCGGCACCACCGAACAGA
This sequence comes from Streptomyces sp. NBC_00091, assembly GCF_026343185.1. Taxonomy (GTDB): domain Bacteria; phylum Actinomycetota; class Actinomycetes; order Streptomycetales; family Streptomycetaceae; genus Streptomyces. The sequence continues at coordinate 1,154,006 of NZ_JAPEMA010000001.1, forward strand.
CCGATCTTTCCACCCTTGACGTACGGGGTGAGAAGGTCGATGACCTTGACGCCGGTCTCGAACATCTCGGTCTTCGACTCGAGCTCGTCGAATCGGGGCGCCTTGCGGTGGATCGGCCAGCGCTCGGTGACGTTGGCGTTCTCCTCCGGGTAGTTCAGCACCTCACCGAGGGTGTTGAACACCTTGCCCTTGGTGAAGTCACCGACGGGGACGGTGATGCCCTCGCCCGTGTCGGTCACCGCGGCCTGGCGGACCAGACCGTCGGTCGGCTGCATCGAGATGGTACGGACGATGCCGTCACCCAGGTGCTGCGCGACCTCGAGGGTCAGGGTCTTGAGCTTGCCGTCCTCGGCCGGGTCTGCGACCTGGACCTTGAGGGCGTTGTAGATCTCGGGCATGGCGTCGACGGGGAACTCCACGTCGACGACCGGGCCGATGACCCGGGCGACGCGGCCCGTGGCGGCGGCCGTCTCAACAGTGGTCGTCATTACTTGTCACTCCCCGCGGTCGCGTCAGCCATGGCGCTCGCGCCACCGACGATCTCGCTGATTTCCTGGGTGATTTCGGCCTGGCGGGCCGCGTTGGCAAGCCGGGAGAGGCTCTTGATGAGGTCCCCGGCGTTGTCGGTCGCCGACTTCATCGCGCGGCGGCGGGCGGCGTGCTCGGAAGCGGCCGACTGCAGCAGTGCGTTGTAGATGCGGCTCTCGACGTAGCGCGGCAGCAGGGCGTCGAGGACGTCCTCCGCCGACGGCTCGAAGTCGAACAGCGGAAGGATCTCGCCCTTCGCGCCGGTCTCCTCCTCTGCCTTGTCGAGGCTGAGCGGCAGCATCCGGCCGTCGACCGCGTTCTGCGTCATCATCGACACGAATTCCGTGTAGACGACGTGCAGCTCGTCGACGCCGCCTTCGGCCGTGTCCAGCTGGATGGCCTCGATCAGCGGCCCGGCGACGCGCTTGGCGTCGGCGTAGGCCGGGCTGTCGGTGAAGCCGGTCCACGAGTCCGCGACCTTGCGCTCGCGGAACCCGAAGTAGGCGACACCCTTGCGGCCGACGATGTACGTGTCGACCTCCTTGCCCTCAGCGCGCAGCCGCTCGGTGAGCCGCTCCGCCTGCTTGATGGCGTTCGAGGAGTAGCCGCCGGCCAGACCGCGGTCGCTCGTGATGAGCAGGATCGCGGCACGGGTCGGCGCCTCGGCCTCGGTCGTCAGGGCGTGCTTGGTGTTCGAGCCGGTCGCCACCGCGGTCACCGCACGGGTGAGCTCGGTCGCGTACGGCATCGACGCCGCCACCTTGCGCTGCGCCTTGACGATGCGCGAGGCGGCGATCATCTCCATCGCCTTGGTGATCTTCTTGGTCGCCGTGATGGCACGGATGCGACGCTTGTAGACCCGGAGCTGCGCTCCCATGAGTCAGGTCCCTTCCGTCGTCACTTGGAGACGTTGACGGCCGGTGCGTCCTCGCCCAGGAGCTTGCCGTCCGAGGTCTCGAACTGGCGCTTGAAGCCGGCGATGGCGTCAGCGATCGACGTCAGGGTGTCGTCCGACATCTTGCCGCCGTCGGCGATGGAGGTGAGGAGGTCCTTGCGCTCACGGCGCAGGTGCTCCAGCAGCTCCGACTCGAAGCGACGGATGTCGTTGACCGGGACGTCGTCCATCTTGCCGGTGGTGCCGGCCCAGACGGAGATGACCTGCTCCTCGACGGGCATCGGCTGGTACTGGCCCTGCTTCAGCAGCTCGACCAGACGCTTGCCGCGCTCCAGCGAAGCCTTCGACGCGGCGTCCAGGTCGGAACCGAAGGCGGCGAACGCCTCCAGCTCGCGGTACTGGGCGAGGTCCAGGCGCAGACGGCCGGAAACCTGCTTCATGGCCTTGTGCTGGGCGGAGCCACCGACGCGGGAGACCGAGATACCGACGTTCAGCGCCGGGCGCTGGCCCGCGTTGAACAGGTCGGACTCCAGGAAGCACTGGCCGTCGGTGATGGAGATGACGTTGGTCGGGATGAACGCCGACACGTCGTTCGCCTTGGTCTCGACGATCGGCAGACCGGTCATCGAACCGGCACCCATGTCGTCGGAGAGCTTCGCGCAGCGCTCCAGCAGACGGGAGTGCAGGTAGAAGACGTCACCCGGGTAGGCCTCACGGCCCGGCGGGCGGCGCAGCAGCAGCGACACGGCGCGGTAGGCGTCGGCCTGCTTCGACAGGTCGTCGAAGATGATCAGGACGTGCTTGCCGGCGTACATCCAGTGCTGGCCGATGGCGGAACCGGTGTACGGCGCCAGGTACTTGAAGCCGGCCGGGTCGGACGCCGGGGCGGCGACGATCGTCGTGTACTCGAGCGCGCCGGCGTCTTCCAGGGCGCCGCGAACGGACGCGATGGTCGAGCCCTTCTGGCCGATGGCGACGTAGATGCAGCGGACCTGCTTGTTCACGTCGCCCGAGCGCCAGTTGTCGCGCTGGTTGATGATCGTGTCGACGGCAAGAGCGGTCTTGCCGGTCTGACGGTCACCGATGATCAGCTGACGCTGGCCACGGCCGACCGGCACCATCGCGTCGATGGCCTTGTAGCCGGTCTGCATGGGCTCGTGGACCGACTTGCGGACCATGACGCCGGGGGCCTGCAGCTCGAGGGCGCGACGGCCTTCGGTCGCGATCTCGCCGAGACCGTCGATCGGGTTGCCGAGCGGGTCGACGACGCGGCCGAGGTAGCCCTCGCCGACGCCGACGGAGAGCACCTCACCGGTGCGCTGCACCGGCTGGCCCTCCTCGATACCGCTGAACTCGCCGAGGACGACCGCACCGATCTCGCGCTCCTCGAGGTTGAGGGCGAGACCGAGGGTGCCGTCCTCGAACTTCAGCAGCTCGTTCGCCATGGCGGAGGGCAGGCCCTCCACCTTCGCGATGCCGTCGCCGGCAACGCTGACCGTTCCGACCTCCTCGCGCGAGGCCGCGTCCGGCTGGTACGACTGGACAAAGTTCTCCAGTGCGTCCCGGATCTCCTCCGGCCGGATCGTGAGCTCCGCCATCTGGGTTCCCTGCTCTCCTTGTTGGGCCTGAAGCTTCTTAGGGGTCTGGGGGCGACCCCCAGGAATCTTCTGCAAGTTCTGCACGGCCCAACCGGGCCGCTAGGAATGCGTTGTTCTAGTTGGTGGCTGAGGTCAGCCGGCCATGCGGCGGGACGCCTCTGCGAGGCGGTCCGCGATGGTGCCGTCGATGACCTCGTCGCCGACCCGCACCGAGATCCCGCCGAGGACCGCGGGGTCCACGTCGAGGTTCAGGTGCATCTGGCGGCCGTACAGCTTGGCCAGCACCGCGCCGAGACGCTGCTTCTGCACGTCGCTGAGCGGAATCGCGCTGGTCACGGTGGCGACCATGCGGTTGCGGCGCTCGGCGGCGAGCGTGGAGAGGGACTCGAGTCCCGCTTCCAGGCTACGTCCACGCGGGTGCGTGACAAGACGGACGACCAGGCGCTCCGTGACGGCGTTCGCCTTGCCGCCGAGCAGGCTGCGCAGCAGCTCGCTCTTGGCGGAGACGGTGGCCGCGCGGTCGGTCAGCGCGGAACGCAGCTCGGTGCTCGAGGCGACGATCCGGCCGAAGCGGAAGATCTCGTCCTCGACGTTGTCGAGCGCGTCGCCCTGCTGGGCGGCGGTGAGGTCGGCGGTGGCCGCCAGCACCTCGAGCGCGTCCACCAGGTCGCGGGACTGCGACCAGCGGGAGCGCGCCATGCCGGACACCAGGTCGAGGGTCTCCCCGCCGACCTGGCCGGACAGCAGCCGGCCGACCAGCTCGGCCTTGGCCTCGCCGGACTGCGCCGGGTCCGTGATGACCCGACGCAGCGAGACCTCACGGTCGAGCAGCGCGGTGACGGCTGCCAGCTCACCGGCGAGCTTCGCCGCGTCGACGGACGTGTTGTCCGTCAGCGCGTCGAGACGCTCGCGCGCGGAGGCCAGCGCCTCGCGGCTCGCTCCGTTCATCGGGCCGCCTCGGCCTTCTCCTCGAGCTCGCTGAGGAAGCGGTCGATCGTGCGGCCCTGGCGGGCGACGTCCTCGAGGGACTCGCCGACGAGCTTTCCGGCCAGGTCGGTGGCGAGCTTGCCCACGTCCTGACGCAGCGCCTGAGAGGCGGCCTTGCGGTCTGCCGCGATCTGGGCGTGACCGGCAGCGATGATCTCCTCACGCTGCCGCTGGCCCTCTGCGCGCAGTTCTTCCTTGAGCGCAGTGCCCTGCTCCAGCGCGTCCTGGCGCAGGCGCGCAGCCTCGTGCCGGGCCTCGGCGAGCTGGGCCTTGTACTGCTCCAGCACGCTCTGGGCCTCGGTCTGAGCGGCTTCAGCCTTCTCGATACCGCCCTCGATGGCCTCGCGGCGCTCGTCCAGAACCTTGTTGATGTTCGGGAGGAGCTTCTTCGCGAGGAACCCGAAGACGATGACGAAGGCGATCAGACCGATGACGAGCTCGGGGATCGGCGGAACGAGAGGGTTTTCCATCTCGGCCGCGAGAACCAGGAGGTTCACATCAGTGCCTTTCGTCTAGTGGGCTGTTCGTCGTGACCGAGGATCAGGAGGTCGGGTAGACGAACGGCATGACCAGACCGATCAGGGCGAGCGCCTCACAGAAGGCGAAGCCGAGGATCTGGTTGGCGCGGATCAGGCCGGCAGCCTCGGGCTGGCGGGCAAGGGCCTGGGTGCCGTTACCGAAGATGATGCCGACGCCGACGCCGGGGCCGATGGCCGCGAGACCGTAACCAACGGAGCTGAGGGAGCCGGTGACGGCGGCAAGGGTCTGGGACATGCCAGTTCTTCCTTCTCTTTCACGGACCGGTGGGGGTTGGCCACCGGACGAATACGGGGGGCTGAGCGGGGCGGGTCTGGCTCAGTGGTGCTCGGCGAGCGCGCCCTGGATGAAGCTGCAGGCCAGGAGGACGAAGACGTACGCCTGGACAGCCTGGATGAAGAGCTCGAAGGCGGTCATCACGATCACCATCACGAACGACACACCGGCGTAGGCGATGCCGATGCCGTTCAGCAGGTACCAGCTGGCGATCGTGAAGAGCAGCAGCAGGGTGTGACCGGCGAACATGTTCGCGAAGAGTCGGACCGCGTGGGTGAACGGGCGGACCAGGACGTTCGAGAAGAACTCGATGACCATGATCAGCGGCAGGACGCCGCCCAGGCTCTTGTCGTAGCCGGTGAGGTTCTTCAGGCCGCCGACGAAGCCGTGGCGCTTGAAGGTGACCGACATCCAGACGAGGTAGACCATCAGGGCCAGGATCGCCGGGTACGCGATGATCGACGTCACCGGGAACTGGGCCACCGGGACGATCGACCAGACGTTCAGGATCCAGACGAAGAAGAACAGGGAGACCATGAAGGGGACGTACTTCTCGCCCTCCTTCTTGCCCAGCGTCTCGTAGACGATGCCGCGGCGTACGAAGTCGTAGCCGGCCTCGGCGACCATCTGGAGCTTGCCGGGGACCATCTTCGCCTTGCCGAAGGCGGCCCAGAAGAAGGCCACGATGATGACCGATCCCAGGAGGGCCAGCAGCATCGGCTTGTTGAAGTAGGCGCTGCTCCCGGCTTCGCCCCACAGAGGCTCGAAGAGGAACGAGTGCAGGCCCGGGCCGGGGAATCCACATCCGTCGAAGATGTGACAGTCGGTCTCGAAGGCGAGGACCTGCGTCGGGTCAGCACTCACCGCGGGCTCCTTCAGCGTGGCGCATAGGTACGGCAACCTCGTTGTGTCGGCGCGGCACGCGGCCGCGGTTCGGCACTGGACTGGTGTAACGGATGTGGGGGCGGCAGTCAGGCATCGAGCCTCGCGATGGAACAGGCGTCAGCTCAGATGCCCGCGCCCGCAGTGCCGCAGTTGGAACCGGACGATAGCAGCATCTCGAACGCACACTTATCCCGGCCCTACCCCTCACGACTTCGACCCCGGGTTTTCCGGCTTTTCACCCTTGGTCGAGTCCGGCTCGACGTACAGGATCTTGGCCTTCATATGAGCACGCGTCTGCGCGCCGATCCACACGAGGGTGGCGGCGACGAGCGTGATGGCAAACGCCCGGGGGTGGAACAGTGTCGTGTTCTTGAACACGGCGAGAAAGACGAAAAGCAGCAGGATCTGGGCCGCGTAGAGCATGAGGCCCATGGCCTGGAACAGGTGCGGCAGAGATTTCGCCGTGCGCTGCAGGACGACGAATCCGATGCCCATGAAAAGGATCACGAGCACGGTCGCGACGACGGATCCGACAGCGCCCTTGCCACCGACGACCAGACCGCTGATCACGGCGGCGATTGCGCCGGCGGCAGCAGTGGGTACGGCGGTTTGCAGGAGGGATCGGACGTCATCTGACCGCATGGCGGTTTGCTCCGCGTGGTGGTGGGGGCACGGACTCGTACGGGAACTCGTACGGGGACGAGCGTAAGCCCGGTCCGAGTGATCGCCTCGGGCCAAGGGACCGTCGCACTACGGTCCTTCGGCTCTGTCGCCGGGTTTAGTGAACGGTATCACAAACTATTTGATGAGAGCTTTACCTGTCAGGTGTGCTGACTGTCACACATGAGGGCTAACCCGCCCGTGTGTGCAAGACAAGCAGGCCCATTGTCTGCTAAAGCGCGTCCATGTCGGACATGCGCCTCGCCCGTCAGCGCGCCGATCCGGCCTTACGCCGGTCGGGGAGCCGCGAACGGGGGCCTACGGCAGTCGCCCCGTTGACGCCCGACACACCCGCCGCGACGGGCCGCGCGGGCTCCGGCTCCGTGCCCGCGTCGTCCCGCACGGCCGCCTCCGCGGCCCGCTCGGCGTGCCGGTAGCGCGGCGGCACCAGGCCCTGCGCCCAACGGGGTGCCCGCGGGGTGAACCGCGGCACGAGGAGCAGTACGAGGCCCAGCGCGCTCAGCGCGGCGATGGCGAGGACGATCCACATCGAGGCCGAACTCACCGAATAGGCCACCGTGCCGAATGCGATCAGCCCTGACCAGAAATACATGATGAGTACGGCGCGGCTGTGGGAATGCCCGAGTTCCAGCAGCCGGTGGTGCAGGTGGCCGCGGTCCGCCGCGAAGGGCGACTGGCCGTTCCAGGTGCGCCGCACGATCGCCAGCACCAGGTCCGCCATCGGAATGGCGATGATGGTCAGCGGCAGCAGCAGCGGGATGAAGACCGGCAGCATCGCCTGGGTCGCGTTGCGCTCACCGCCCACGAAGAGGGCCATCGTGTCGGGGTCCACCTGCCCCGTGATCGAGATGGCCGAGGCGGCCAGCACCAGGCCGATCAGCATCGAGCCGGAATCCCCCATGAAGATCCGGGCTGGGTGCATGTTGTGCGGCAGGAAGCCCAGGCACATGCCCATCAGGATCGCCGCGAAGAGCGTCGCCGGGGCGGCCGACTCGATGCCGTAGCCGAACCAGATCCGGTAGGCGTAGAGGAAGAACGCGCCGGTGGCGATGCAGACCATGCCGGCCGCCAGGCCGTCGAGGCCGTCGACGAAGTTCACCGCGTTGATGGTGATCACCACCAGGGCCACGGTGAGCAGGGTGCCCTGCCACTGGGTGAGCGCCACCGTGCCGATGCCAGGAACCGGAATCCACAGGATGGTCAGGCCCTGCATGACCATCACGCCGGCGGCGATCATCTGCGCGCCGAGCTTGATCAGCGCGTCGAGCTCGAACTTGTCGTCCAGGACACCGACCAGCCAGATCAGCGCCGCGCCCGACAGGAGGGCGCGCGGCTCGTTCGACCGCTCGAAGACCCCGTTCAGGTTCTGCAGGTGGTCGGCGATCAGCAGCCCCGCGCACATGCCGCCGAACATGGCGATACCGCCGAGCCGCGGAGTCGGCTCGCGGTGCACGTCGCGGGCGCGGATCTCCGGCATCGCACCGGCCGCGATCGCGAACTTCCGCACGGGCCCGGTCAGCAGATAGGTCACCGCGACCGTGACGCAAAGCGTCAGCAGATATTCACGCACTGGCTGCCCCAGATGTATCGCCGGCCATCTCAGCCCCACACATTAGCCGCGATGTCTCCGGGGACGAGGACGCGCGGAGGGCCCATTCCGGTTGCACTACGCCACGCTCGTGCCGGTTACGCCCCGTACGGGGGAAATCTGCTGGTCAGGTCGGCCACGGCGGTACGCGTTCCGGCCGCCTCGCCGCGCAGCGCGGCCGAGAACAGCTCCGCGATCTCGGCCATCTCCGGCTTGCCCATCCCCTGCGTGGTCACCGCCGCGGTGCCCAGGCGGATCCCGCGCTGGTCCCCGTACGGCAGCGCGCAGGTCTCGAGGACGATCCCGGCGGCGGCGAGGCGGCCCCGCGCGGCCGGCCCGTCGATGCCGAGGCGCGCCGGGTCGGCGCTGATGAGGTGGGTGTCGGTGCCGCCGGTCGTCACGGCGAACCCGCGCTGCTCCAGGGCCGCGGCCAGGGCCCGGGCGTTGGCGACCACCCGGTGGGCGTACCGGGTGAAGGCCGGGGCGGCCGCCTCCCCGAAGGCCACCGCCTTCGCGGCGATGGTGTGCATCTGGGCGCCGCCCTGGGTGAAGGGGAACACCGCCCGGTCGACGCGCTCGGCGAACTCGGCTCCGCACAGGACCATCCCGCCGCGCGGGCCGCGCAGCACCTTGTGCGTGGTCGCGCAGACCAGGTCCGCGTACGGGACGGGGCTCGGCGCCGCCCCGCCCGCGACCAGCCCGATCGGGTGCGCGGCGTCCACGATGAGGTGGGCCCCGACCTCGTCGGCGATCTCGCGGAAGGCCGAGTACTCCAGGTGGCGGGGGTAGGAGATCGACCCGCACACGATGGCCTTGGGCAGGTGCGTGCGGGCGAGCCGCTGCACCTGCTCGTAGTCGACGAGCCCGGTCTCGGCGTCGACCCCGTACCCGACGAAGTCGAACCAGCGGCCGGAGAAGTTGGCCGGGGAGCCGTGGGTGAGGTGCCCGCCGTACGGGAGCCCCATGGCCAGGACCGTGTCCCCGGGCCGCAGCAGCGCCGCGTAGGCGGCCAGCACGGCGGAGGAACCGGAATGCGGCTGCACATTGGCGTGCTCGACCCCGAAGAGCGCCTTGGCCCGCTCCACGGCCACCCGCTCGGCCAGGTCGGCGTACTCGCACCCCCCGTGGTGGCGGGCGCCGGGATACCCCTCGGCGTACTTGTTGGCGAGCGCGGAGCCCAGCGCCGCGAGCACGGCGGGCGAGGTGAAGTTCTCGGCGGCGCTCATCTGCAAGGTGGTCGCCTGCCGCTGCCGCTCCCCTTCGAGGATGTCGGCCAGTTGCGGGTCCTGCTGCCGCAGGAGATCTGTGGGCTGCGTGATGACGCTCATGGCGCGACTCCAGGGGGCTCCCCATCAAGTACCAGCCACGATAGCCCCGCCCCTCTTTCCGCGCCGCCCCGGAATTTCAGCCCCGCCTGGCGGTAGCTGGGGGAGTTCGAGGCGCGGGGTCCGGGGCGGAGCCCCGGGAAACGGTGAAAGGGCGGGGCGGGGAGAGGCTCCGCGCAGCGGCACCCAGCCGCACCCGCAGGACTCAGTGGGAGTCGGTGACGCCCGTCAGGGCCGTGACCACAGGGTCCAGCGCCTGGTTGATTTCGTCGCCGATCGACCGGAAGAAGGTGATGGGCGCCCCGTACGGGTCGTACACCTCGTCGGCGTCGGCGGACGGTGCGAGCAGCCAGCCGCGCAGCGCCGCGGCGGCCCGTACCAGCGCCCGTGCCCGCTCCGCCATGCCGTCGTCCAGCGGCGGCAGCGTGGCCGGGTCTATGGCCCGCACCAGCCGGGTGAACTCCTTCAGCGTGAAGGTCCGCAGCCCGGCGGAGTGGCCCATGGAGATGACCTGCGCCCGGTGGTCCCGCGTGGCGGTGAGCACCAGGTCGGCGCGTATGACGTGCTCGTCCAGCAGTTCCCGCCCGGTGAACCCGGACGCATCGGCCCCGAAGTCGGCGAGGACGGCGGCCGCGTTGGCCTCCATCGGTGCGCCCTCGTGGCCCCAGGTGCCCGCGCTCTCCACGATGAGGTCGCCGGCCGGCAGGCCGAGGACGCCCAGCCGGTGCGACAGCGCGTGCCGCGTCAGCCGCTCGGTGATGGGCGAGCGGCACACATTGCCGGTGCTGACGTGGAGTATGCGGAAGGACTGAGTCGCTATGCCACGCCCCTGAGGGCTCACGGAGCCACCTCGAGGTCGGGTACGACCTCCCGCAGCTTCTCGGCGGTCAGCGCCCCCTCGCGCAGCAGTACGGGAACCTTCCCGGTGACGTCGACGATCGACGAGGGCTCCGTGCTCGGGGTCGGCCCGCCGTCCAGGTACACGGAGACGGAGTCGCCCAGCATCTCGCGCGCCGCGTCGCAGTCCGCCGGCGCGGGGTGCCCGGAGATGTTCGCCGAGGACACGGCCATCGGGCCGACCTCGGTCAGCAGCTCGATCGCGACGGGGTGCAGGGGCATGCGTACGGCCACGGTCCCGCGGGTCTCCCCCAGGTCCCACGCCAGCGAGGGCTGGTGCCTGGCGACGAGCGTGAGCCCGCCCGGCCAGAAGGCGTCGACGAGCTCCCACGCCTGCTCGGAGAAGTCCGTGACCAGGCCGTGCAGGGTGTTCGGGGAGCCGATGAGGACAGGGGTGGGCATGTTGCGGCCGCGCCCCTTGGCGGCGAGCAGGTCGCCGACGGCCTCTGCGCTGAAGGCGTCCGCACCGATGCCGTACAGGGTGTCGGTGGGCAGCACGACGAGCTCACCGCGGCGCACGGCGGATGCCGCTTCACGCAGACCCGTCTTACGGTCCGTCGCGTCGTTGCAGTCGTATCGCCGGGCCATCAGCGGGCCTCCTCGTGCAGCGGGGTGGTGTCGGGTCGGGGGGTCGCGCGGATCACGGCATGGCCTTGCGGGCGGTCGCGAAGCGCGGGCGGTTGTTCAGGTCGGGGTGGTCGGCGGCGTCGGCCCAGCCCCGCTCGTCGGCGAAGATCCACGGCACCTGGCCGCCCTGGGTGTCGGCGTGCTCGATCACGACGATGCCGCCGGGCCGCAGCAGCCGGTGGGCGGTGCGCTCGATGCCCCGGATGGTGTCGAGGCCGTCCTCCCCGGAGAACAGCGCCATCTCGGGGTCGTGGTCCCGGGCCTCGGGGGCCACGTACTCCCACTCGGTGAGCGGGATGTACGGCGGGTTGGAGATGACCAGGTCGACCTGTCCGTCCAGCTCGGGCAGCGCGCTGAGCGCGTCGCCCTGGTGGACGGTGACCCGGGAGCCCTCGGCGTTCTTCCGGGTCCAGCGCAGCGCGTCCTCGGACAGCTCCACGGCGTGCACGCGCGAACGCGGCACTTCCTGGGCCATGGCGAGCGCGATGGCGCCGGAGCCGGTGCACAGGTCCACGATCAGCGGCTCGACCACGTCCATGGCCCGGACGGCGTGTATGGCCCAGTCCACGACCGACTCGGTCTCGGGCCGGGGCACGAAGACCCCGGGGCCGACCTGGAGCTCCAGGTACCGGAAGAAGGCGCGGCCGGTGATGTGCTGGAGCGGTTCACGCGCCTCGCGGCGGGCGACGGCCTCCCAGTAGCGGGCGTCGAAGTCCGCGTCCTTGACGTGGTGCAGTTCCCCCCGCTTGACGCCGTGCACGAAGGCCGCGAGCTCCTCCGCGTCGAAACGCGGTGAGGGCACGCCTGCGGCGGCCAGCCGCTGGGTGGCCTGGGCCACCTCGGCAAGCAGCAAGTTCACGCTGGTCCTCCGGGCTGCTGTCGTACGGGGGGAATGCGAAGGTCAGTGCGCGGCCGCGAGCTTCGCCGCGGAATCCGTGTCGACACAGGCCTGGATGACCGCGTCGAGGTCGCCGTCGAGCACCTGGTCCAAGTTGTACGCCTTGAAACCGGTCCGGTGGTCCGAGATCCGGTTTTCCGGGTAGTTGTACGTACGGATCTTCTCCGAGCGGTCCACGCTGCGGACCTGGCTGCGGCGCACGTCGGAGGCCTCCTGCTCGGCGGCTTCCTGGGCGGCGGCCAGCAGGCGCGAGCGCAGGATGCGCATGGCCTGCTCCTTGTTCTGGAGCTGGCTCTTCTCGTTCTGGCAGGAGGCGACCACACCGGTCGGCAGGTGCGTGATGCGCACGGCCGAGTCGGTGGTGTTGACGGACTGGCCGCCGGGGCCCGAGGAGCGGTACACGTCGATGCGGAGGTCGTTCATGTTGATCTCGACCTCGACCTCCTCGGCCTCCGGGGTGACGAGCACGCCGGCGGCGGAGGTGTGGATGCGGCCCTGGGACTCGGTGGCCGGCACGCGCTGGACGCGGTGCACGCCGCCCTCGTACTTCAGGCGGGCCCACACGCCCTGGCCGGGCTCGGTCGCGCCGTTGCCGCCCTTGGTGCGGACGGAGACCTGGACGTCCTTGTAACCGCCGAGCTCGGACTCGGTGGCGTCGATGATCTCGGTCTTCCAGCCCACGCGCTCGGCGTAGCGCAGGTACATGCGCAGCAGGTCACCGGCGAAGAGGGCGGACTCGTCGCCGCCGGCGCCGGCCTTGACCTCCAGGAGCACGTCCTTGTCGTCGCTGGGGTCGCGGGGGACGAGCAGCAGGCGGAGCTTCTCGGTGAGCTCCTCGCGCTGCGCGCTCAGTTCCTTGACCTCGGCGGCGAAATCGGGGTCGTCGGCCGCCAGCTCCTTGGCCGTCTCGATGTCCTCGGCCGACTGCTTCCACGCACGGAAGGTCGCGACGATCGGGGTCAGCTCCGCGTAGCGCTTGTTCAGCTTGCGGGCATTGGCCTGATCGGAGTGGACCGAAGGGTCGGCGAGCTTCGTCTCGAGGTCGGCGTGCTCGCCGACCAGGTCCTCGACCGCTTCGAACATCGGATGCTCCTGTGGTGAAAGTCAAAAATGGGCTGGGCTTGGCGACACGACGACAAAGGCGCCGGTCCGGCCGCCCCCGCGTGATCAGGGGGCGGCCGGTGACCGGCGCCTGGGTCGCGCTACTTCTTGGCCGCACCCTTGCCGAAGCGGGCCTCGAAGCGGGCCACACGGCCACCGGTGTCGAGGATCTTCTGCTTGCCCGTGTAGAACGGGTGGCACTCGGAGCAGACCTCGGCACGGATGGTGCCCTCGGTCAGGGTGCTACGGGTGGTGAACGACGCGCCACAGGTGCAGCTGACCTGGGTCTCGACGTACTCGGGGTGAACTTCGCGCTTCAAGGTGTCTCCTAGATTCGGGAGGGCGCCGGGTCGCAGGAGCCGAATTGCGCACTGCGTGAACCGGGGCCGACAGACCAGTCTGCCAGGACCGGGCCGCCTGTCAAAATTCTGAGAACGCTCCCCTCAACAGGGAGGGTCCCGCATTCATTCCCGCCGCGCGGCTACTGGACGATCGAACCGGCGTCGCTCTTGTCCCCGGTCGAGTTCTCGGTGGCTTCCGCGGGAACCGGCCGGTCGGCCAGCAGGGCGTCCCAGACCATCTTGGACTCCTTGGCGAGGGGCGCGACGCGGTCCTTGTCGAGCGGGTCCCGCTTCACCGGCAGGGTGATCATGTGCATGTTCTCGGCGGTGATGCCCTGGAGACCCTGGGCGAAGCCCGCGAGGGACTTCACGTCGCCGAGCGACCTGTCGGTGGTGATCGCCTTGGTGGCGGAGTCGGCGAGGTTGTACAGCTTCTTCGGGTTCTCGAAGACGCCGATGCCCTTGACCTGCTTGATCAGCGCCTTGATGAAGGCCTGCTGGAGCTGTATTCGGCCCAGGTCGCTGCCGTCGCCGACGCTCTTGCGGGTGCGGACGAGGCCGAGGGACTGCTCCCCGTTGAGCGTGTGGGGGCCGGGCGGGAGGTCGAGGTGGCTGCCGCTGTCCTTGATCGGCTTCGTCGTCGTGAGCGGGACCCCGCCGAGGTTGTCGATGATCTTCTTGAAGCCCGTGAAGTCGACCTCGATGTAGTGGTCCATGCGGATCCCCGACATCGACTCGACGGTCTTGACGGTGCAGGCGGCCCCGCCGATGGTGAAGGCCTCGTTGAACTGCGCGCGCTGCCGGCCGGGGTCGGTCTTCCCCTTGCCCGTGGGACAGGCGGGCCGCGCGAGCATCGTGTCGCGCGGGATCGATATGACGCTGGCCTGCTTGTGGCCCTCGTACAGGTGGATGATCATCGCCGTGTCGGAGCGGGCCGAACCGCCGTCGTCCGCGCCGTACTCGCTGTTCGCCCCGCCCCGGGAGTCGGAGCCGAGGACGAGGATGTCCATGGAGCCGTTGTCGACGTTGGGCGGGCGGTCCTTGCCCAGGGCCTGGTCGATGTCGACGGTCTTCAGGTTCCCGTTGAGCTTGAAGTAGAACCAGCCGAGGCCGCCACCGCCCAGCAGCACCACCCCTGCGGCGGTCCACGCGGCGATGGTGAGGGCCCTGCGGCGCTGCGGCGGTTTGCGTCGGCTGCGCCGGCGTGCGGCACGGCTGCCGCTGGCCCTGTTGTCCTGGCTCATGCTCTCCTCGGTCCTGACTCCGGTGCCCGCTGTTCTCTCACACAGACGGACGAGCGCGTTCCAGGGTTCCACGGCTCGGGCTGAGCACCGCACGCCCCGTCCGGACCGCCGGGTTCGCCGTGGGGTCCGCGCATCACCGGGCCTGCCTTGGGTTTCATGGCCGGACGCGAGGCCGCGTACGGAGGTTTACGGGCGGCGGGAATGTGGCGAAGGTCGCAGAAACGGAGCCGCCCCCGCCGCGAATGCGGCGGGGGCGACTGCGTTCAGGCGACCCGGTCAGTCGTCGTTCTTGCCGGCCGGGGTCGTCTTGGCGATCTGCATCAGGAACTCGGCGTTCGACTTCGTCTGCTTCATCTTGTCGAGCAGCAGCTCGATCGCCTGCTGCGAGTCGAGCGCGTGCAGCACCCGGCGCAGCTTCCAGACGATGGCGAGCTCCTCCGCGTTGAGGAGGATCTCCTCCTTGCGGGTGCCCGACGGGTCGACGTCGACGGCCGGGAAGATGCGCTTGTCGGCGAGCTTGCGGTCGAGCTTGAGCTCCATGTTGCCGGTGCCCTTGAACTCCTCGAAGATCACCTCGTCCATGCGCGAGCCGGTGTCGACCAGCGCGGTGGCCAGGATGGTCAGCGAGCCGCCGTCCTCGATGTTGCGCGCGGCACCGAAGAAGCGCTTCGGCGGGTACAGCGCGGTCGAGTCGACACCACCGGACAGGATGCGGCCGGAGGCGGGAGCCGCGAGGTTGTACGCACGGCCCAGACGGGTGATGGAGTCCAGCAGGACGACCACGTCGTGACCCAGCTCGACGAGGCGCTTGGCGCGCTCGATGGCCAGCTCGGCGACGGTGGTGTGGTCCTCGGCCGGGCGGTCGAAGGTCGAGGAGATGACCTCGCCCTTGACCGACCGCTGCATGTCGGTGACCTCTTCCGGACGCTCGTCGACCAGGACGACCATCAGGTGGCACTCGGGGTTGTTGGTGGTGATCGCGTTGGCGATCGCCTGCATGATCATGGTCTTGCCGGTCTTCGGCGGGGCCACGATCAGACCGCGCTGGCCCTTGCCGATCGGCGACACGAGGTCGATGATGCGGGTGGTCAGCACCCCCGGGTCGGTCTCCAGACGGAGCCGGTCCTGCGGGTAGAGCGGGGTCAGCTTCTGGAACTCCGGGCGTCCGCGGCCGGATTCGGGCGCCATGCCGTTGACGGAGTCCAGGCGCACGAGGGCGTTGAACTTCTCGCGGCGCTCGCCGTCCTTGGGCTGGCGGACCGCACCGGTGGTGTGGTCGCCCTTGCGGAGCCCGGCCTTGCGGACCTGGGCGAGGGAGACGTACACGTCGTTCGGACCGGGCAGGTAGCCGGAGGTCCGGATGAACGCGTAGTTGTCGAGGATGTCGAGGATGCCCGCGACGGGGATCAGCACGTCGTCGTCGGCGACCTGCGGCTCGGCCGGCGCGAACTCGTCACGGCCACGACGGCCACGGCGGTCGCGGTAGCGGCCACGACGGCCGCGACGGCCGTCCTCGTCGAAGTCGTCCTGCGGGCCGTTGTCCTGACGGTCCTGCCGGCCCTGCTGACCCTGGCCCCGGCCGCCGCCCTGCTGCTGGCGGTCGGCGCGCTCCTGACGGTCGGCGCGCTCCTGGCGGCCACCGCCCTGCTGGCCCTGGCCGGCCTGCGGCTGGCCCTGCTCGTCGGCCTTGGCGCCGCGCTCACGGCGACCCTGACGGTCACCGCGCTCGCCACGCTCACCGCGCTCACCGCGCTCGCCGCGGTCACGGCGGTCGCGGCGGGTACGGCCCTCGCCGCCCTCCTGCGCCTGGCCCTGGGGCTGGGCGGAGACGGCGGTCGCGGCCTCGGCCTTGGCCTCGGGCTGCGCGGCCGGGGCGGCCTCGGTCTTCTGCTCGACCTGCACGGCGGCGGGGGCCGAGGACTCCGGGCTGCCGGAAGGAGCGGTCGCCCGACGACGGCGGCGCTCGCCGACGGGGGCGTCCTCTCCCCCACGCTCGGCTTCGCTCGCGCGGGAGGGGCCCCCAGCCGGCTGGCCGGGGATCTCGATCTGCGGCTGCGCGGCGGTCTTCTCGGCGGGCGCCGCGGCGGCGGCCTCGCCCGTACGGGCCTTGCTGGTGGCGCGGCGCTTCGGCTTGGCCTCGGCGGCGTCGGCGGCGGGAGCCGCGGCGGCGGCCTTGGGGGCGCTGCCGCCCTGCGCCTCCTTGATGACCTCGATCAGCTGGCTCTTGCGCATCCGCGCGGTGCCCCTGATACCGAGGCCCGACGCGACCTGCTGCAGCTCGGCCAGGACCATGCCCTCGAGGCCGGTGCCGGAGCGGCGACGCTTAGGGGCGGCGCCCGCGGCGGGGGCACTGGTGTCGACGTTGGTGTCGGCAGCGCCCATCAGATCGGTGGTGTCGCTCACGAAGGGTCCTTCCCTGGAGCGGACGTCGGCCTGTCTGGCTCGGCGACCGGTTGTGCTGTCCGACAACAGTCCTAGGTGTGGACCGTGCCGGGGCGGTGGTCCGCCGGTAGAGATACGGCGGAGAGAAACGTGCATGGTGGTTCCGGCGAGAAGCCCCCGAGCTGGAAGCGTGGGAATGTCACGCCGATTCCGGAGCGTGCTCGAAACTGCTGGCAGCGATCAAAGCAGTCGGGGAGGCTCCCGGAAGAAATGTGGTCCCGGATGGGGACACTGAGCACCGAGCCATGGCGGCTTCGGATGCGCACTTGAGATTAACACTACCGGATCCAACAGACATTCCCCCTCTCAATCACCGGCAATCGCCCCGCCGGGGCGGGCGGCCTGCCCGGCCGCCCACCCCGGCGGGCCGTGTCTCTAGGACACGGGCTGACCGCCCTGGGCGCCCAGCGGAAGGACGCTCGCGCCCGCGGCGTCGAGGGCGAGCCGGTTGGCCGCCCACCCCTCGCCCGCGAGCTGCGCGACCTTGTCGGCCGCGCCGTTGTCGACCAGCGCGAGGACCGTGGGGCCCGCGCCGGAGATGACCGCGGGGATGCCGTCCGCCCGCAGCCGGTTGACGAGTGCCACGCTCTCCGGCATCGCCGGGGAGCGGTACTCCTGGTGCAGCCGGTCCTCGGTGGCGGGCAGCAGGAACTCGGGACGCCTGGTCATGGCCTCCACGAGCAGGCCCGCGCGGCCCGCGTTCACGGCCGCGTCCACATGCGGGACGGTGCGCGGCAGCAGGCCCCGCGCGGTTTCGGTCAGGACCGGCTTCGAGGGCACGAAGACCACCGGAACGATGGAATCGGCGGGGTCCATCCGGATCGCCTTGGCGCTGCCCCCGTCCATCCAGGCCAGGGTGAAGCCGCCGAGCAGGCAGGCGGCGACGTTGTCGGGGTGGCCCTCGATCTCGGTGGCCAGTTCCAGCAGCGCCGCGTCGTCGAGCTTGGCCTCCCCGCCTATGGTCACGGCGCGGGCGGCGACGATGCCGGCGCAGATCGCGGCGGAGGAGGAGCCCAGGCCCCGGCCGTGCGGGATGCGGTTGGCGCAGACGACCTCGAGGCCGCGCGGCTGCCCGCCCAGCAGGTCGAAGGCGGTGCGCATGGAGCGTACGAGGAGGTGGCTCTCGTCCCGCGGGAGGGTGTCGGCACCCTCACCCGCGATGTCGATGTTCAGGCCGGAGTCGGCCACCCGGACGACCACGTCGTCGTAGAGCCCCAGGGCCAGGCCGAGGGCATCGAAGCCGGGGCCGAGGTTGGCACTGCTGGCGGGGACGCGCACCCGTACGGCGGCGGCGCGGAACGCTGGACCTGCCATCGGTCGATGACACTCCTTGTGACTGTGCGGGATCCGGCTGCTGTGCGGGATCTTCGCTGCGAATGTACTGGAGAACGTACGACACCCGAAGGCCCTTGGGGCAGCACCGCGGTCATATGCGCGGTGGCGGATGTAAGTACAGCGTATCGAAGGAAGGTTCTCTCGCGACATAGGGCGCACAGGAGGCGCACGATGCGTGTCGGCGCCTTCCGGTGGTTTCCCCCGGATACCGCTGCTTCCGGTGCCGTACGGCCCGGGTTGCCGGATTCCGGGGGCTTCCGGAATCCGGCAACGGGGCGTGGAGCCCCCGTTGCCGGGGGCCCGGGGTCAGATCAGGCCGAGACGGATGGCCGCGGCCTCGGCGTCCACCGGGACGGTGACCGGCTGCGGAGCCCCGGCGACGGCCCAGTCGGGGTCCTTGAGGCCGTTGCCGGTGACGGTGCACACGATCGTCTGGCCGGGGTCGACCAGACCGGCCTCGGCGGCCTTCAGCAGACCGGCGACCGAAGCGGCCGAGGCAGGCTCGACGAAGACGCCCTCCTGCGCGGCCAACAGCCGGTAGGCGGCCAGGATCTGGCGGTCCGTCACCTCGTCGATGAAGCCACCCGACTCGTCACGGGCCGCGAGGGCGTAGTCCCAGGAGGCCGGGTTGCCGATCCGGATCGCGGTGGCGATGGTGTGCGGCTCCTTGACGATCTCGCCGCGCACGATCGGCGCGGAGCCGGAGGCCTGGAAACCCCACACGCGGGGCGTACGGGAGGCCAGGCCATCGACCTTGTACTCCTTGAAGCCCTTCCAGTACGCGGTGATGTTGCCGGCGTTGCCGACGGGCAGCACATGGATGTCGGGGGCGTCGCCGAGCGCGTCGACGATCTCGAACGCGGCCGTCTTCTGGCCCTCGATGCGCACCGGGTTGACGGAATTGACCAGCGCCACCGGGTAGTTGTCGGACAGCGCGCGGGCCAGGTCCAGGCAGTCGTCGAAGTTGCCGTCGACCTGAAGGATCTTGGCGCCGTGGATCAGCGCCTGGCCCATCTTGCCGAGCGCGATCTTGCCGCGGGGCACGAGGACGGCGGACACCATGCCGGCGCGCACCGCGTATGCGGCGGCGGAGGCCGAGGTGTTGCCCGTGGAGGCACAGATGACGGCCTTGGCGCCGTCCTCCTTGGCCTTGCTGATGGCCATGGTCATGCCGCGGTCCTTGAAGGACCCGGTGGGGTTGGCACCCTCGACCTTGAGGTGGACCTCGCAGCCGGTGCGCTCGGAGAGCACCTGGGCGGGGACGAGGGGAGTGCCGCCCTCGCGGAGCGTGACCACGGGGGTCGCGTCCGTCACCGGCAGCCGGTCACGGTACTCCTCGATGATGCCGCGCCACTGGTGGGTGCGATTGCTGCTCATGGGTCCTTACTCCCCTTCAACACGCATGATGCTGGCCACGCCGCGCACGGTGTCCAGCTTCCGCAGCGCCTCGACGGTCCCGGAAAGGGCGGAGTCGGGTGCGCGGTGGGTGACGACGACGAGGGAGGCCTCATTGCCGACCCCGTCCGGACGTCCTTGCTGTCGTACCGTGTCGATCGACACGCCGTGCTCCGCGAAGGTGGTCGCCACCTGGGCCAGGACACCCGGCTTGTCCGCCACGTCGAGGCTGATGTGGTAGCGGGTGACGACATCCCCCATGGGGCTGACCGGCAGCTGGGTGTACGCCGACTCGCCGGGCCCCGTTGCCTCGGCGAGCTTGTTGCGGCAGACGGCGACGAGGTCGCCGAGGACCGCGGAGGCGGTCGGCGAGCCACCCGCGCCGGGCCCGTAGAACATGAGCCGCCCGGCGGCCTCGGCCTCGACGAAGACGGCGTTGTACGCCTCGCGGACGGAGGCGAGCGGGTGGCTGAGCGGGATCATCGCCGGGTGGACGCGGGCGGTCACCGACTGCCCGTCCGCGGCGCGCTCCAGGATCGCCAGGAGCTTGATGGTGCAGCCCATCCGCTTGGCGGAGGCGAAGTCGGCGGCGCTGACCTCGGTCATGCCCTCACGGTAGACGTCGTCGAGGCGGACCCGGGTGTGGAAGGCGATGCCGGCCAGGATCGCGGCCTTGGCGGCGGCGTCGTAGCCCTCCACGTCGGCGGTGGGGTCGGCCTCGGCGTACCCGAGGGCGGTGGCCTCGTCGAGCGCCTCCTGGTAGCCGGCGCCGGTCGAGTCCATCTTGTCGAGGATGAAGTTCGTCGTGCCGTTGACGATGCCCATCACCCGGTTGATCTTGTCGCCGGCGAGGGACTCGCGCATCGGGCGGACCAGCGGGATGGCGCCGGCCACGGCGGCCTCGTAGTACAGGTCCAGCCCGTGCTGCTCGGCCGCGGCGTGCAGGGCGGCGCCGTCCTGGGCGAGCAGCGCCTTGTTCGCGGAGACGACGGAGATGCCGTGCTCGAAGGCGGTGGTGATCAGGGTGCGGGCGGGCTCGATGCCGCCGATGACCTCGATGGCCACGTCGATGTCGCCCCGTTTGAGGAGGGCGGTCGCGTCCGTGGTGATCAGCGACGGGTCGATGCCCTCGCGCACCTTGGAGGGACGGCGCACAGCCACGCCGGCGAGTTCGACGGGCGCGCCGATCCTGGCTGTCAGATCGTCGGCGTGCGTCGTCATGATGCGCGCCACCTCTGAGCCGACCACTCCACAGCCCAGCAGCGCCACCTTCAGCGGACGCGTACGCATCATTCGACCTACGCCTTTCGATCTTTCTTCGCTCCCCGGCGCGCGGTTTGCGCGTCAGGTATGAACCAGTCTCACTCAATGGACAGAAGATTCCATCTCCGGTCCATTGAGTGAGACGTGGACTGAGACGTCTACACGCCTATTTTGGGGGTCTGGGGGCTTTTCCCAGAAACATGGGGTTCATCCGAGGTCGAGGGACAGGAGATCTTCTTCCGTCTCGCGGCGGACGATCACCCGCGCCTGTCCGTCGCGCACGGCGACGACGGGCGGGCGCAGCGCGTGGTTGTAGTTGCTGGCCATGGAGCGGCAGTACGCCCCGGTGGCGGGCACGGCGAGGAGGTCGCCGGGCGCCAGGTCGGCGGGGAGGAAGGCGTCCTTCACGACGATGTCACCGCTCTCGCAGTGCTTGCCGACGACGCGGACGAGCATGGGCTCGGCGTCGGAGACCCGGGAGACCAGGGTGACTGCGTACTCGGCGTCGTAGAGGGCGGTGCGGATGTTGTCGGACATGCCGCCGTCGACGGAGACGTACGTACGCAGCCCCTCGAGCGGCTTGATGGTGCCGACCTCGTAGAGGGTGAAGGCCGTCGGCCCGACGATGGCGCGGCCGGGCTCGACGGAGATCCGGGGCGCCTTGAGGCCGGCGCTCTCGCACTCCCGCGCCACGATCTCGGTGAGGGCCTTGGCGATCTCGTGCGGCTCGCGCGGGTCGTCGGAGGAGGTGTAGGCGATGCCGAGGCCGCCGCCGAGGTCGATCTCGGGGAGCTCGACGCCGTGCTCGTCGCGTACGGCGGCCAGCAGCCGGATCACCCGCTTGGCGGACACCTCGAAGCCGGCCATGTCGAAGATCTGGGAGCCGATGTGGGAGTGGACGCCGAGCAGCTCGAGGGAGTCGTGCCCGAGGGCCCGGCGTACGGCCTCGGCGGCGGACCCGTCCGCCACCGCGATCCCGAACTTCTGGTCCTCGTGGGCCGTCGCGATGAACTCGTGCGTGTGCGCCTCGACGCCCACCGTCACGCGGATCTGCACGGGCTGGCGTACGCCCAGCTCGCGGGCGATGTGCGCGACGCGGGCGATCTCCTGGAAGGAGTCGAGCACGATCCGCCCGACGCCGGCCGTGATGGCCCGGCGGATCTCGCCCTCGGACTTGTTGTTGCCGTGGAAGGCGATCCGCGCGGCGGGCATCTCGGCGGCGAGGGCGGTGGCCAGCTCCCCGCCGGAGCACACGTCGAGGTTCAGCCCTTCTTCCTTCAGCCACTTCACGACGGCCTTGGAGAGGAAGGCCTTCCCCGCGTAGAACACATCCGCTTCCTTGCCGAAGGCGTGCGCCCAGGCGCGGCAGCGGGCCCGGAAGTCCTCCTCGTCGAGGAAGTAGGCGGGGGTCCCGAACTCCTCGGCGAGCCGCGTCACTTCGATGCCGCCGACGCACGCCACGCCCTCGTCGTCGCGCCTGACGGTCCTGGACCACACCTTCTCGTCGAGCGCGTTCAGGTCGGCGGGCGGCGGGGCGTAGTGGCCCTCGGGCAGGACGTCGGCGTGGCGGGGCCCGGCGGGGTGCGCGGAACGGCTCATCAAAATCTCTCTTCGCGTGTCACAGGAAGTCGGGGGCGTCTATGCCGAGGAGGGCGAGGCCGCCTGCCAGCACCGTCCCGGCGGCTTCGGCGAGTGCCAGCCGGGCGCGGTGGGCGGCCGAGGGTTTCTCGTCCCCCTGGGGCAGGACCTGGTGCTGGAAGTCGAGGAGCGCGTCGGCGACGGCGACGAGGTGCCGGGTGAGCCGCTCGGGGGCCTGGTGGTGCGCGGCGGCTTCGAGGGCGAGGGGGTACTCGGCGAGGGCGCGCAGCAGTTCGCGGCCTTCCGGACTGTCCCCCGGTTCCCCCCGGAAGCCGAGGCGGGCGGCGTTCCTGCCAAGGGCACGGGCGCGTGTGTACGCATACCGCACGCGGAAGAACTCGCTGGACTCGTCCTGGACGAGGAGGCCGGGCGTGAAGGAGGGGGTCTCGCGGGCGGGTACGGCGAGCATGGCCCAGGCCGCGGCGTCCGCCCCGTACGCCGCCACCACGTCCCCGTCCCGCCGGGCGACGGGCGCGACCCGGAGCTCCGGGCCCCCTCGCCTGCCCTGGCTCGCTTCGATCCTCTCCACCGCCCCGCGGACGACCCGCTCGCGCGGTTCCCCGTCGGGGGCGTGGCCGTAGCGGAGGCCGCGCGCGCGGATGTCGTGTACGAGTCCGGCGGCGGGGGTGGGCGCGAGGGTGAAGTTCAGGAACCCGGCTCCGGTGATCTCCACGCTCTCGATCCCGGGCTCGTCGGCGAGCAGCCGGCCGGCGAGCACCCGGGCCACCTCGCGGGGCTCGCGCCGGGCGCTCTTCGCCACCTGGAGGGCGACGGGGGTGGCGTACTCCCCCACTCCGCCGGGTCGGGTCCGCTCGACGACCACCCGCTCCGGCACGTTTCCGGCCAGCTCCCCGCCCTCGACGGCACGTCGTACGGCTTGTACGACGGCACGAGAGAGGTCGGCGGGGATCACGGAACCCAGCCTAGGGGAGAAGCCCCTTCCCCATGCATCGGGTTTCGCCATATGAACAGGGGCGGCCCGCGCCGCCCCGCTCAGGCCCCTCGGCCGGCCCTCCCGGCCCGGCCGGCGGGGGCGCCCTTCCGCTCGACGAGGCGCCGTACGACCCTCACCAGCTCGGCGGGCTCGAACGGCTTGGCGACGAACGCATCCACCCCGGCGGCGATCCCCGCCTCGACCTCGTGCTGCGTACAGGCGCTCACGATGGCCACGGGCACGTGCCGGGTCCGCGGATCGGCCCGCAACTGCGCGGCGGCCCCGAACCCGTCCAGCCGTGGCATGACCACGTCGAGGGTGATCGCATCGGGGCACACGCGATGGACGACGTCCAGACACTCGGCACCATCGCTCGCGGTCACGACCTCGAAGCCCTCCAGCTCGAGATTGACCTTGATCAGCTGCCGGATGACCTTGTTGTCGTCGACAACAAGCACCCGGCCCGAGGCGCCTGGCACAAGTCGAGAGTAGGTCGCCCTAAGCCCCCGCGTCCGGGTTTTTGCCACTTCCACCCCCTCCGGGCGACCGACCTCCCCCTCCCCCTCAAATCGGTTCCTGATCACCCTGCGGAAGCTGGTAGTGTTCAACCCGTCGCCGCAACGCGAACGACACGCCCCCGTAGCTCAGGGGATAGAGCAACGGCCTCCGGAGCCGTGTGCGCAGGTTCGAATCCTGCCGGGGGCACTTCGCGAGGAGTGCTAAAGAAGCCTCTGACCTGCAGAAATGCAAGTCAGAGGCTTTCTTGTTCATGCCAAAAGACACGCGGCCGGTGTGACCGTTGCACTTTCTAGCACCTTGCCTCTCACACGTCCCTGACCTGCGCTTTTGCCCCGACGCGTCTACGAGATCGGGCGCGCCCGACCGCGTGAAACCGGCTCGCGCGGGAGATGCGTGGGACGCAAGGTCTACGCGGACCGCTTGATTCTCCATGAGAATCATGACGGTCCCTCAGTTGCACTCGTCCAGAAGCGCGTCGATGCGTCTGTTCGCGAGGGCCTGGCGCCCATAAAGGCACTTCGCATACCGGGTCATGAGGACCTCCACGCTGCTCCCAGCCCGTTCGGCGGCTTGGGTGGGATCGACGCCGGCGTTCAGCCAGGTGGACAGGGCCGAGTGCCGCAGATCGTAGGGGCGGGAGTTCGTGCGGGAGTGGCACCGTACGCGTGCCTCCCGGCGGGCGACTCTTCAGACCGCGCAGGTCGTGATTTCGTCCGCTGTCGGTCCACTTCTTGCCTACGGAGGGGCGGGTGGCATGAAGGACCACGGCGCCTCACCCTTCCGTCGGCAGTTCGCAGTCCGGCAAGGTAACCGCCACGGCTTCGGCCGGCCGCAGCCCCCCGTAGTACATCCCGGCGAAGAGGCCGACCAGCCTCCGCCCCCGTGCCCGCCCGTAACCACCGACGTAGGAGACCGCACAGAGCAGGTTCCGGGCCTGCTGGGGATTGACGACCACCCGGGGATCGACCTGCTGGACGGTTTCGGTGCTGCGCCAGCTGATGTTGGCCAGTGGATCGGCGCGGAGCTGACCTAGCTCGATCGCGTACCGCACCGCGTTCACGAACGTCATCCGCTTGCGCCGCTGCGTCTCGGCAGCCGCAACCGTGCCGCCCCTCTTCAGCCGGAGGGCCTGCAGCACACCCCGCATCACGGCTGGGTCCAGCAGGTCATCCAGGGGGCGTGAAGCCCGGGCGACCCAGTCCAGGGCAAACCGCACCTCTGTGGGTGCCTTGCGCACATCGGGACGAGGCACCACGAACGCCCAGTTTCGCAACGCCCGCCGCAACAACTCGTCATCCGGCCGGCCTCGCGTCCTTCGGAGCATGGCCTCGGTGATCGAGCACAGAGCATCGTTGGTCTCGCTCCGGGTCTTCGCCGCGACCTGCACCCAGCGCGCCTCCAGATATTCGAGCGAGAAGGCGTACCAGCTGATGAGGGCCGGACCACGCCCCTTCCTCGCCCGGCCGAAGTCATCAGCGGCGGCTTCCCTGACCGCCCGGACCAACGAGGACCCGATCTCCTCGGCCAGCGCCCTGACATCCTCACCCTCCCCCGCCTCGCGCCTCCGGCGGGACTGCGCGGCGACCACCGCCTTCGGCACGCGCCCCTTCTTGGGGCCACCTCATACCCGGCCTACCGCACTCCGCATGGCACCCACCACCTCTCTCCAGGTCAACGCAGCACCTGCGCCAGCCATGCCAGCCGGAAACCGCCGTGGCAGGTAGGCCGCCAAGGCGCGCTTGCCCTGGCCCGCGCCGACGACCTACGCCCCCCTCGGCGGCTCCGTCAGCGCAGCGCGGGATCTCCATCGCCGCGGATCGGGCCAAAGCAGGTTGAAGGAAAACTTCAAATCTGGCAGACTCGACCTGAATCGAAGTCCAGAGTTTGACTGGAGGCACGAATGCCCATGCGCCCCATCAGCGTCGACGACGAAGTGTTCGCTTTCCTACAAAGCCACGGTGAGCCCCTCGTGGATACGCCCAATGACGTTCTTCGGCGCCTCCTCCTCGATGACAGTGCCCCCGCCGCGGAACGGCGCCCCGGGGATCTGGCCCCACTCATCGAGGCAGGACTGCTCAAGGCCGGGGACGTGCTCGTCCACCACCAGCCCCGCCGGGGCCTGACCCACGAGGCGATCGTGACGGCCGACGGGTGGATCGAGATCGAGGACGGCCGCGCCTTCTCCAAACCGTCCCCGGCGCTCAAGGCTCAGACCGGCACCGAGATCAACGGCTACGGCAAGTACGTCCTCAAGGAGCGGCCCGAAGTGCGGCTGCAGGACCTCCGCGAGCAGGCGCGGGGCCAGGCCTGATGGCGACACACCTGATCATCATCAGCGACCGTGAACCCCTGGGCTGGGTGCTTGAGAACCAGCGCATGGCCTTTCCCGAAGGGCGCGTCGGCTCCGTTCCGGGCAAGGGTGACGAAGTCCTCCTCTACACGACGCGGGGGTGCTTTCGGAGCCCGACCAAGGACCGCGGCCGGGTGATGGGACTCGCCACGGTCACCTCCGAGGTGACGGCCCTTCCCGAGCCCGTCTCGTTCGGCGAACGGCGGTTCGCATCGGGCTGCACGTTGCGCGTTCACGGCCTGGCCCCCCACCGCGAGGGCGTGGTGCTCGCCGATCTGGTCTCCCAGTTGGAGGTCTTCCCCGACCCCCGCCACTGGAGCGTCCGCATGCGCAGGGCCGCGCTCCCGCTCCCCGACGCGGACGCCGGATTCCTGCGGCGCGAGCTCCAGCCGCTCCTGCGCCCCTACCCCTCGGTCATCAGCGCGTACCTGAGCGAATCTGACCGATCTGGCTGATCTTCCGGACGGCCGCCGTAAACTTGCCGACAAGCTGTGTGCGCTGTCGGCCGGACGCGGCCGTCCGGTACATCCGACCACTCCGGGCCCGTCCGCATCGCCGATGTGATCCCGAGTTCGCCACGGGTGGGGGATGGAAGCACGATGAACAAGCTGAACGACACAGACCCGACCGCTCTGGGCCCGTTCCGGCTGCTCGCAGTGCTCGGACAGGGCGGGATGGGCCGTACGTACCTGGGCCGCCGACTCCCCCTGGACAACCTCGGCCCCGAGCACGAGGCCGGCTATCACCTCACGGGTTCCGAAGAGGACACCGAGCCCGTCCTCGCGGCCGTCAAGGTCATCAAGCCGTCCATGCTGCGGGACAGCACGGAGAACTCCGAGGAGAAGGCCCGGGCCCGCTTCGCGCAGGAGATCGAAACGATGCGCACGGTCGTCAGCGCCCGGGTTCCCGCCTTCCTCGGTGCCGACGCGGAAGCCGAACGGCCCTGGCTGGCCATGGACTACGTGCACGGCCCCACCCTCCACAAGTTCGTCCACACCGTCGGGCCCCTCGGTCTCGGCCCCTATGCGGCGCTCGGTCTCGCGCTGGTCGACGCCCTGCGGGCCATCCACGGTGTGAAGCTGCTGCACCGCGACCTCAAGCCGGGCAACATCGCCATGGGGCCGGCCGGCCCCGTCGTGCTCGACTTCGGTCTCGCGGTCCTGACCGACCGGGACAGCAACGGAGCCCTCACCAAGACCGGCGTCGGCATCGGGACTCCCTCCTACATGTCGCTGGAGCAGGCGACCGACACCAAGCACGTCAAGGAGCCGGCGGACATCTACGCCCTCGGAGCGGTCCTCTTCTTCGCCGCCGCGCAGCGGCCTCCCTACCCGTACGGTCCGGCGGCCGCGGAGCCGAGCTGGGACGGGGTGCTTCCGGCTTGCGTGCCCCTCCTGGCCAAGATTCTGGTCCCGCTGCCGAGCGCGCGTCCGTCGCTCGACGCGGTCGAGGAGAGCCTGCTCCAGCTACTGGCGCACAACGGGCTGACCCCCGAAGCGGCAGACGGTGAACTCCGCGACCTGGTCGCGGGCTCGGGCCTGATCCCGGAGCTGCCCGAGGAAGCCGTGGCCGACCATGCCGACCCGCAGGCGCAGAAAGCGGCTCAGCAGGCAGTCGACCACCAGGTCGCCCCTGACGAGCCCTCGGCCGACGACGGCCCGGACTTCTACAGACAGTTCTTCGGCGACGCCGAGGAGCCGGTCGTCGTGCCCGCCCCGCCGCCGGCGGTCCCCGTCGAGTACGTGCCCACCGAGCCCGACCCGAAGGCGAGCCCCGCGCCGGCGCCGTTCGTCCCGAACCAGCCGACGGTCAGCAGCTACCGGCTCGCTCCCCCGCAGCCTCCGGCGGTGCCGAAACCCACACCCGCCCCCGAGGCACCGCCCGCCGCGCTCAGGGCCGCCGAGCGCCTGCGCAAGGCGTACGCCCACAGCGGCCGCCTCTGACCCCCGGTGGGTCCGACCGGCGAGATCAGGTCACAAGGCCCCCGTCCACAGGAGCGTCCCGCCCCTAGGGTTGGCACATGGCCGCCTCGGGTGTTCAACCGCGTGGACGCCCTTGCCCCAGCACAGAATCACGCTCACGCGAGTACGTCGTGTGTGCGTGGCACGTCGAAAGGACCGCCCGCCATGCCCGACGCAGCGCCCGACCTCCTTTCGGGCCCGCCCCCGGCGGGGACCGTGATCGAGGTCCGTGACGAGGAGTGGCTGGTCCGCAGCAGCAGTGTGGTCCGCCCCGGCGAGTTCCTGATCGAGGCCACCGGTGCCTCGGATCTCGTCCGCGGACACCAGGCGCGCTTCCTCACCTCGCTCGACGGGATGCCCCGCGTCCTGCGGCCCGAGGACACTGCCCTCGTACCCGACCCCTCGAAGGGGTACCGGCTCAGCCGCCTCTTCCTGGAGGCCGTGCTGCGCAAGACCCCGCTCCCCCAGATCGAGCGCGGTCTCGCTCTGACGGACGGATTCCTGCTGGACCGCATGGACTATCAGTTGCGGCCCGCGGTGAAGGCACTCGCGAACCCGCTGCGCCCCAGGCTGCTGATCGGCGATGTCGTCGGTCTCGGCAAGACGTTGGAGATCGGCATCCTGCTCGGTGAGCTGATCCGGCGGGGCCGCGGCGAGCGGATCCTCGTCGTGACCCCCGCTCCCGTGTTGGAGCAGTTCCAGCACGAGATGTGGACGCGTTTTTCGCTGCCGCTGGTGCGACTCGACAGCGTGGGCATCTCCCGTATCGAGCGCAAGATTCCGGTCGGCCGGAACCCGTTCACGTACTACAAGCGCGTCATCGTCTCGATGGACACGCTGAAGAACGCCAAGCGCTACGGGCCGTGGCTGCAGAACATCGAGTGGGACGCCGTCGTCATCGACGAGTCGCACAATCTGATGAGCCGGAGCAGCGACCGCCGTGTCCTCGCGGATCTCCTGGCCAAGCAGACGGACGCCCTGATCCTGGCCAGTGCCACACCGCACAACGGTGACATGCGCGCCTTCACCGGGCTGGTCCGGCTGCTCGACCCGATGGCGGTCAAGGATCCCGCGCAGCCGAAGGCGGAGGAGCTGCACCACCTCATGCTGCGCCGTACCAAGGTCAGCGAGGAGGTCGCCGAGGCCCTGGAGGGCTCCTGGGCGCCGCGTGGCGAGTCGCGCCCCGTCTACTGCGAGGC
Organism: Streptomyces sp. NBC_00091; assembly: GCF_026343185.1. Taxonomy (GTDB): domain Bacteria; phylum Actinomycetota; class Actinomycetes; order Streptomycetales; family Streptomycetaceae; genus Streptomyces. The sequence continues at coordinate 1,183,450 of NZ_JAPEMA010000001.1, forward strand.
GAGCGAACTGGAGGAACAGGTCTTCGCCGAGCTGGCCCGCTCCTGGCTGACGAACCCGGACGCCAAGGGCGCCGACCACCTCTTCCCCTACGTGCTGCTCAAGTCCTTCCTGTCCTCACACCGCGCCCTCTTTGCCACTGCCCGCGAGCGGCTCGCCAAGCTGGGCCACGCCCTGCCCGAGGGCCACAAGAAGGTCGCCGAGCCATCCCTCACCGGCTCGCAGGCGCACTCCCCCGTACCCGAGGTCGCCTCCCTGCTGCGGCTGACCGAGCTGGCCCGCGAGATCGAGCGGGCCTCCGCAGACGGGCTCGGATCGACGACCAAGCTCGCGGGCCTCGTCGACCATCTACGCGGCATTGGTGTCAAGGCCGGCAGCTCCACCCGGGCGGTGGTCTTTTCCGAGCGCCGCGAGACACTCGACTGGCTCGGACTTGTGCTGCCCCCACTGCTGGGCTGGCGCGGGGAGGCAGCCGAGTCTGCCGTCAAGGTGATGCACAGCGATGTCTCCGACACCGTGCAGATGGACTACGTCGACGAGTTCGCGCGGGCCGGCGGCGACATCCGGCTGCTGCTGACCGGCGACGGCGCGTCCGAGGGCGTCAACCTGCACCGGCAGTGCCACCACCTCGTCCACTGGGACCTGCCGTGGAGCCTGATTCGCGTCGAGCAGCGCAACGGCCGCATCGACCGGTACGGACAGACCCGCAGCCCCGAGTTCCGCGCCATGATCCTCAAGAGCGGCACGGAGGGTGCACTCGACGACCGGACCATCGCGGAGAAGGTCCTCGCCCGCGAGGCGAAGGTCCACCAGGTGCTGGGCGCCGTCGAGGCGGCGACGAAGGAGAACGACTGGGGCAAGGAGGAGCGCCGGGTGATGGAGGCCCTGCTCCGCCAGGCCACCCCGGAGGAAGCCGTACGGGACCTCGTGGCCGTCGCGTTGGAGCCGGAGGAGAACGGGGACCACGACGATGTGGACACCGTGCTTCCCATCGAGCGCCAGACGATGAGCGAGTTCGGCACCGGCCCGGACTTCGACGGGCCCACCGACTTCGAGGATTCCGGCTTCGACATCGACCTCGACGCCGATTTCGACGCTGATTTCGACCTCGACCTGGACGACATCGGCCCGGCCGAGCCCAACCCGTCGGCCTCGGACGCGCCCGGCCCCGCGCCCGCGGCCGGCCGCTCCTCCTCCGACATCCCCACCGTGAACGGACTTCGCCTCTTCGACGCCGAGTCGGCGGAGCGGAACCGGCACGAGTTCGTGCTCACCGGGCTGGACGAGCTCGCCGAGCTGGAGTCCTTCCGACTGAAGACCGCCAGTTCCGGCACGGACCTCAGTTTCGACACCCCCGAGGACCTCGCCGACCGCCTCGGCGTCCTCCCGCCGGGATATCTGCGGGACCAGAACATCACCCACCGGATGAAGCTGACCTTCAGCCGCGAGGACGCCGCCGACTCCCTCAAGCGCGCCCGCGAGGACTCAGGGTCCTCCTCCCTGTGGCCCGACGCCCACTACGTCGGCGAACTGCACCCCGTCATCGAGTGGATCACCGACAAGGTGCTGGTCCAGCTCGGCCGCCAGCAGGCCCGCGTCCTCCAGGTCTCCCCCGAGGCCGCCCCCGTCCCGGTGGTCCTCACCCAGGGCGTGTGGTCCAACGCGGAGGGCCGCCCGACCGTGGTGGCCTGGCTGGCGATCGACCGGCTCGACAGCCCCGAGCCCCGGGTGCGCGAGCTCACCCCGGCTCTCCTCGCGGACTTCGGCATCGGCCCCGGCATGGCCGACCACTACACGGCCGGGGACCTGGCCCCGCTCCAGCAGTTGGTCCCCCAGGCCGTGTCCGAGACCCGGCGTGAGCTCAAGAAGCTGGCCGCGGTCGCCGACAAGGAAGTGGACGCCCCACTGCGCGCCTACGAGGAGCGCGTCAGCATCTGGCGGCAGACCTCACTGCCCGGCTTCGACGGCGGCCGCACCGCCCGCGACGAGGCAGCCGACCGGCTGGCGACGGCCGCCGCCCGGCTGCGGACCTCCGGCGACCCGATGATCCGGGTACTGGCCGTGCTGGAGCCCGGAGCATGACCCACCAGGGCCACCCCTACGCGTACATGAACAGCCGCAGCAGGAACAGCGAGCAGGAGCAGCAGGCGTGACGTTCGACTCCCTGATCAACGAGAGCGAGTACTTCCCCTCGTTCTACCTGGACGACATCCTGCCCAAGCAGCTCGCAGCCGGCCCGCTGAAGGAGTGGGCCGCGATGGAGCGCCAGGGGCAGGCCACGCCCCGGCAGAGTCTGCGCGACCTGACCCGCCCGTACATGGACGTACGGGCAGTCCTCGGAGCCGACGCGGAGAAGTACAACCCCCTGCCGTACGCGCGCGCCGTCGCCGCCCAGGAAGCGGCAGCGGCCGTACTGAAGGCCCTCGGTCCGGAGGCTGAGGCTCCGGCCTTTCAGCCTTCCCCGGCTCCTCCCACACCCGGGGAATCCGACAACTCCCTCGAAGGCGAGTGGCGGGCAGCCCTGGCCGGCTGGCACACGCGGGTGCTGGAGGCCCTCGGCTTCGTACCCGCGCCCGGTCACTTCACGGTCCGCACTCCGACCGGCCAGGTCGCCGCGCCGGTGGCCCACCACGAGCCGGGCATCGTGGTCCTGGCCGGCGGCTTCGCCGAGGACCTGGACGCCACCCGGGGTGACGGTCACGCCAACCGGCTGCCCGCGCCCGTCCGGGTGTCCGCGTCCAAGACGCTGACCACGGTCCGCGAGCTGGCCTCCTGGCTGCTGAACGGCGAGAACGCTCCGCGCTACGCCCTCCTGCTCTTCGGCGGCATCATCATCCTGGCCGACCGCGAGGCGTTCTCCCGGGGCCGCTACCTCGCCGTGAACCTGGACACGGCCCTGCCCCGCAAGGCCGCCAAGGGCGCGAAGGCGAACGAGATCGACCTGATCGCGGCGATCTTCGCCGCGTCCTCGCTGCGCCCCGGCGACGACGGCTCGGACGACGAGATCGCAAAGCTGGTGGCGGAGTCCCGGGACCACTCGGTGGGGGTGACCGCCGAACTGAGGGTGGGCCTGCAGAAGTCCGTCCAGCTGATCGCGAACGAGGTCCTGGAGCTCGCCCGCGCCGAGCACGGCGTCCACCCGGAGGACCTCCCGGAGTGGCTGCCGGAGGTCCTCAAGGAGCCCGGCGACCTGCCGAGGCTCCTCACCGAGGAGTCGCTGCGCTACCTGTACCGGATCCTGTTCCTGCTGTACGCGGAGGCGCGGCCCGAGCTCAGCATCCTGCCGGTGAAGAGCGAGGAGTACGCGACCGGCTACAGCGTGGCCCGGCTGCGGGAGCTCGTGGTCCAGGAGAAGCTGGGCAGCGGCTCCCGGCACGGTCACCACTTCCACGAGTCACTGGCCCTGCTCTTCGAGAAGGTGTTCACCGGCCACCCCGTGGCCGACACGGTCACCAGCCGGGACACCGTACGCGAGGAGGCGCCGGCGCTCGCCGAGGACGACGGCTACGAGGGCGTCCGCATCGAGGCCCTGCGCTCCCGGCTCTTCGACCCCGAGTCGATACACCTCGTCGGCAAGAAGATCGCCTACCCGTACGGTGAGCGTCCGGACGGCTCCCCGGCCCCCGCCCGGCCGCTGGACCTCCGGCTGCGCAACAAGGTGCTGCACCAAGTCCTGCGCCACCTCACCCTCGTGGAGGGACGCGGCAAGAGCCGGGGCGGCTTCATCAGCTACGCCAACCTCAGCATCAACCACCTGGGCGCGGTGTACGAGGGACTGATGTCGTACACCGGTTTCATCGCCACGGAGGCGCTGTACGAGGTCGCCAAGGGCGGGAACCCGGAGGGCGGCTCCTGGCTGATCACGGCCAGTCAGGTGCGGTCGGGGCTGTACGCGGACACGGCGGGCGACAGCGTCTTCGTCAAGGAGGGCATCGACCCAGAGACGGGTGAGCCGGCTTCGGTCATCTACCCGGTCGGGTCGTACGTCTACCGGCTCGCCGGACGCGACCGGCAGACCAGCGCCTCGTACTACACGCCGGAGTCCCTGACCCAGGCGACGGTCGAGCAGACGCTGCGGTTCCGGCTGGACGACGACGGGGAGATCGATCCCCGCGAGCCGGAGAAGTCGCCGAAGCTGGCGGTCACGGCGGCGGAGGTACTGCGCTGGCGGGTGTGCGAACCGGCCCTGGGGTCGGGGGCGTTCCTCAACGAGGCCGTCAACCAGCTTTCGGAGCTGTACCTGAAGCTGGCGCAGCACGAGCAGGGCGAGCAGATCGACCCGGAGGATTACCCGCGCGAGCTGCAGAAGGTGAAGGCGTACATTGCCCTGCACAACGCGTACGGGGTCGACCTCAACAAGACGGCGGTGGAGCTGGCGGAGATCTCTCTGTGGCTCAACACCATGTACCCGGGGATGCGGGCGCCTTGGTACGGGCTTCACCTGCACCGGGGCAACTCGCTGATCGGGGCCGCGCGGAAGATCTACCCCGGGCAGACGCTGAGCAAGGGCGGCTGGCTGAAGGCCTCGGATCAGGAGGCGCCGAGGGTGGTACCGCTGACGGAGAAGCTGCCGGGGCGGTCCGTGCACCAGTTCCTGGTACCGGCGCTGGGGTGGGGGTCGGTCGGCGAGTCGGTGTCGGTGCGCAAGAGCACCGGCCAGAGTGTGGTGGCGGGCGCGGTCGCGGACTGGCTGGAGCCGGAGCTCATCGAGGCGATGAAGAAGTGGCGCTCGGGCATCCGGCGCTCGCCGAAGGGCGCGCCGAAGAAGGGCGCGGAGAAGGCTCCGACGACGAAGGCGAAGACGATCGCGGCGGAGGAGCGCTCCGGCCAGGGGGCCTTCGACCTGGGCCTGCCGATCTGGGACCAGCCCGGCTTCGATTCCGTGGAGGCGGAGGCCCCTTCGAAGGCCTCGAAGCCCGCGAAGGCGGTGGCTGCAGCCCCGGAGGAAGACGATGCGGGGACCGGCCGCTACCAGACCAGCCGGCTGCGGGCGCTCGCGGAGCGGGTGGAGTACCTGTGGGACCTGGTTCAGCTGCGGCTGAAGCTGTCCGAGCAGGAGATCTCGCGCGGGATCCCGGTGTGGGGAGCTGCGCAGGGTAGCGCGGAGCAGTCCGGTCCGGTCATGGACCGGGACGCGGTCCGGCAGGCGCTGCGGGTGGAGGGCAGCCCCTACTGGCGGCTCAAGCAGGTCATGGATGCGTGGTGCGCGCTGTGGTTCTGGCCGCTGGAGGAGGTGTCGCTGCTGGACGGGTCCGCGCCGGATTACTTCCTCGGCGACCGGGACCTCAAGAAGATCAAGAAGGGCGGCGGCCAAGACCGGAAAGTGGCCCTGAGGTCGCTGGACGACTGGATCGAGTTCGCCGAGGCCCTCGTCGGGAGCGTGGACGTCGACTCGGGCGAGGGCGCGAGCACACTGTTCGTGATCCCGGAGGTCAAGGACCTCAAGGATCTCGACCTCGTGGAGAAGACCCTCGACGAGAAGATGATCGAGCTGTCGGCCTGGGTGGAATTCTCGAATGTCGGGGACCTCTTCCCGTGGCACGGGACGGCCGTCCGCATCGCGAAGGAGCGCGGCTTCTTCCACTGGGAGCTGGACCTCGCGCACGTCTTCGCGGAGGGCGGCTTCGACCTGATGGTGGGTAACCCGCCGTGGGTTCGGCAGGAGTGGGACGAGAGCGGTGTCCTCGCGGAGCTTGAGCCGTGGTTCGTGCTGGGTGAGATGCCCGCTGATGCCACACGTAGCGAGCACATTCAGCGGCTCATGGAAGTACCTGAGCATCGATCGTTCTATCTCAGCGAACTTGAGGCCGTCGCAGGCGTGTCCGAGTTCTTGGCCTCGCCTGACGCCTACCCAGAGCTGGTTGGAACGCGACCAGACATGTACCGGGCTTTCATGTTGCTTTCGTGGAAGGCGACTGGCGAACCAGGTGTCGCGGGATTGATTCACCCCTCAACGCACCTGACCGGCACGAAGGAAGGACCGCTGCGTCAGGCAACCTACAAGCACCTTCGCCTGCACGCGGACTTCGTGAATGAGCTGTACCTGTTCGCCAGGCCGGTCGATCACAGCACTCACTTCAGCGTGAATATCTACGGGAGAGAACAAGAGATCCGGTTCCAGCACCTCAGCTGGCTCGTTCACCCTTTGGTGCTTTCCGGTTCCCTGCGCCATGACGGGGCGGGTGACACACCAGGCATCAAGCACAACAGCACCTGGGACCGGCGGCCACACAAGAACCGGGTCGTCACTGTGGACCGTGCGACCCTCGCGGACTGGCAGGAGTTGGCTGGCGACGAGGAGCCGCCGCCCATCGAGGAGACGAAACTACTCTTCCCAGTGACTATTTCAGAGGAATCTGCAATCTCCGCGCTGGCTGATTGGTCACACCGACTTGGCGGACTCAAGCCGCGAATCAGTTCCGGCTTCAACGAAAAGACAGACCGAACTGCGGGCTACTTCACATGGGACTCCGGACCAGCCCAGAGCTGGAACGACGTGATCCTTCAAGGGCCCTTCTTCGGCATCGCCACGCCGTTCGCCAAGCGTCCCATCGAGGGTGCCCGAACTTCTCTTCAGGTAGAGGCCTGGGATCCGAACGGCTTGACCGAGGATGAGATCCCACGCACAAACTACCGCCCATCAACCGACCGGAAGACTATTGTCGCCAAGCAAGATCGCTGGCTCGATTATGGGCGTTTCGCGCAACTCCGGAGAGATCCCGCCGCAATCGCAGCAGCAAAACTCGACGTAGATGCGAACGATCAGGAAATGGGCGCCGCTGAACGCACCCAGGCTGCCCTTTCTTTGCTCCGGGCAGCAAGCATGCGCCCCTACTCCGAGTTTTACCGTGCGGCTTGGCGTGAGATGATCTCTTCGAATACCGAGAGGAGCCTCTTCGTCAGCATGATCCCGCCGGGTGCCGCTCACATCCATGCGGTGCGCAGCTCCGCCCTGGGTACGAATACAGAGACTGCACTGATGGCAGGGTTCTTCGCCTCTCTCCCGCTCGACTATGCCCTCAGAATTTCAGGGAGGGGCCACCTTGACATCTCCGACGCAAGCGTCATGCCTGGCCCAACCCCTAACCACCCCTTGTCGTCCGCTCTCTTGCTCCGCACCCTGCGACTAAACTGCCAAACCGCGGCATACAGTGACCTCTGGAACGAAATCTTCGACCGCAGCTGGGGGGCCGAAAGCTGGGCTGCCAGCTTGATCTGGCCTTCGGCTTTGGCCCCGATCGCCGCTACCAGCTCTCCCACTTGGTCTTGGGGCACACCCCTCCGTACTGATTTCGAGCGGCGCGCCGCGCTCGTGGAGATCGACGCGCTCGTGGCGGTGTGGCTCGGGATCAGCGCAGACGAGCTCGTTGCCATGTACCGAGCCCGGTTCCCCGTGCTCCAGCAGTACGAGGAGAACATGTGGTTCGACGCGACCGGGCGGCGGATCGCCAAAGCGCATCAGCAACACGGTTACGGCCAGCCCAAGGACGCCTGGAAGCAGCTCAGCTCGCACGAGAACTTCCCGCTCGAAGCGACCGTGCCCGACGGGTATGAAGGGCCGCTCTACCGGGCGAACCGCGTGGAGGAGATGCGGGCCGCACACGCAGAGTTTACGCGGCGGCTGCGGGCGGCCGGCTGGGAGCCCGGGGACGCCGAGGCACCTGGCTCAGCCCAGCAGTAGGACGGGCTGAGGATGCTCGGAGCCCTGCCGCGCTGACACAGGCGGCAGGGCTCCGGGCGAAGAGGACCGGTCAGACCAGGCGAGTGGCGGCGAGGGCTACCAGGCCCGTCCACGCCTCCGGCGACACCCTGACGATCGGGCCCGCGAGGTCCTTCGAGTCCCGGACGTGCACGGAGTCGCAAGTGGTCGCGACCTCCACGCACTCGCCGCCGCCACCACCGCTGTAACTGCTCTTGAACCAGGCCGACTCCGGCACCGCTGATCCGCTGCTCTGAACAGTCATCTCTCTCCCAGCAGTTTCTCGATGAACACCGACGACTCACGCGGGGTGAGCGCCTGTGACCGCAGGATGCCATAGCGGGATTCGAGCTCGTGGATCTTTGCTCGCCCGGTGTACAGGCGACTGTCGTCCTGTACTTCGGTGTACCCGATGCGCTGGCCCTTCGCCGTGTCGATCAGGTTGAACGGACCACCGAGTCCTGCATGGTCCTCCCTGTCCACCGGCATCACCTGGACCTCCACATTGCGCTTCTGGCCCAGCAGCAGGATCTGCTCCAGTTGCCCGATCATGGTCTCCCGCCCACCGATCGGCCTGCGGAGAACAAACTCCTCGATCACGAAGCTCAGGAGCGGCACCGGCCGACGATCGTAGATCGCCTGCCGGGCCAGGCGGGCCGCCAGACGCTGCTCGATGACGTCATCGTCCAGCAACGGACGCTGCATCCGAAAGACCGCCCGCGCGTACTCCTCCGTCTGAAGCAACCCTGGCACCGCGATCGCGGCATACACCCGAAGGGCTACGGCCTTCGCCTCGAACCCCGCCGCGTCCCGGAAGAACGCCGGATACTGCGCCCGAGCCATCTCCTCCTTCAGGGTTTTCAACACACCCCCGGCGCCCAGCACCTCATCCGCCCGGTCGATGAAATCCGGCTGCGGAATGCGTCGCCCCTGCTCGTACGAGGCGATGGTCGAGGCCGAGTACCCGAGCCGCGCCCCGAGTTCGGCCCGCTCCATCCCCGCCGCCACCCGTACCAGCTTCAACAGCTGCCCGAACGCCGTGACGACCCCCGACCCGGGATCATCCTCCGGACGCTGGTCCTCCGGCCCGCCCTCCGGCCCAAGACCTTCTTCCACCGGCCCCACCACCCGTCCGACACGCACTGGCCCACGTACAGGTCACGCATCACCGCGTACAAGCAGCCCGCGTCAGTGCGTCACGGCTGGTCACGCTACGCCACCGCCGGAAGGGTTGTCCGCATGATGGAACAACCCGACGCCCCGGCCACCCTCACCCAACTCAGCAACCCCACCCATCACTTCAGCATGCGTTTCAGCTCCACCCCACGCGGCGCCCGCCTCGCCCGGCGTCTCGCTGCCGTTCGCCTGGACGCGTGGGGGCACCCGTACGACTCGGCCACCCACCACGACGTCACGCTGATCGTCGCCGAGCTGTGCGCCAACGCCGTCCGCCACGGCCACGTACCCGGCCGGGACTTCCGTCTCCTGCTGGCCGGCACCCCCACCACCCTCCGTATCGAGGTCACCGACACCCGCACCGAACGCCTGCCCACGACCCGGACCCCGGCCACCCCCACCGCCCCGCTCCCCGAGTCCGGCCACGGCCTCCCCCTCATCGCCGCCCTCGCTGCCCGCTGGGCCTGGAGCCCCCGTGCCGACGGTGGGCCGGGGAAGACCGTCTGGGCGGAGTACGAGCTGCCGTAACCCCTCCCATCAGCCGGTTCCGGCCGAAACCGGCCGCGGTGTCAGACCTCGCGCGTAAGGTGGACGACATCATCGACGTGATCACTTACACGAGTCCGAAGCCGTCGGGGTCGGTGTCGCGGTCGTACCGAACAGGAGGGCCGGCGAGGCCATGCGACCCACACTCGCCGCGCAGGCGCTGCGCGATACGACGGTCGAGTATCTGACCACGACCTTCGCCCTCGCCGAGCCCGAGACCCAGCGTGCGCTCACCGACTTCCTGACCGATCCCGCCGACGGCCTCTTCCGCGGGCCCTACCTGCGGATCCGGCGGCCGTTCCGGACCGCCGAGGGCGACTGGCAGCAGCACCTCGACTGGTGGCAGGGCGGTGATTTCCGGCCGTACGCGCATCAGGCCGAGGCCTTCGCCCGGCTCACGACCAAGGGCGGGCACGTTCCGCAGCCGACCTTGATCACCACGGGTACCGGTTCCGGCAAGACGGAGTCCTTCCTCCTCCCCGTGATCGACCACTGCCGGCGGGCGAAGGCGGCCGGGAAGCCGGGGGTCAAGGCCGTCCTGCTGTATCCGATGAACGCCCTGGCGGGCGACCAGGCCGGCCGACTCGGTGATCTCCTGGAGAAGGACGAGCGGCTCGCCGACGTCACCGCCGGGCTTTACATCGGTGAGGCCAGTTCGACGAAGAACGGCTCCCCTTACGGCCGGGTCATGGTCGAGCGGGCCGAGATCCGTCGCAATCCGCCGGACATCCTGATCACCAACTACAAGATGCTCGACCTCCTCCTCCAGCGGCAGCAGGATGCCCCGCTGTGGGCGGACGCCGACGTGGCGTACATCGTGATCGATGAGTTCCACACCTACGACGGCGCCCAGGGCACCGACGTGGCCATGCTGCTGCGCCGGCTCGGTGCGGTCCTCGGGGCGGCCGAGGAGGGACGGCCGCTCGGGTCGATCTGCCCGGTGGCGACCTCGGCGACCCTCGGTGAGGCGGCGGTCAAGGACAAGCAGGTGGTGGGCGGGGCCGGGCCGCGGGCGATGCTCGACGTGGCCTCCCAGGTGTTCGGCGTGCGGTTCCCCGACGATGCGGTCATCGGGGAGGACCGGCGGGATCTGAACGCCTTCCTCCGTCCTGCGGACCTGACCCTGCCGCTGCCCTCCCCCGCCGAGCTGGCGGCCCTGCCCGATCCCGCCGCGAGCCCGGACGGTCTGGACGCGATCGCCAAGGCCGTCCTCGGCTGCGACACCTCCGACCCCCGCGAGCTCGGGCGTCGGCTGCTGGCGCATCCGCTGACGCACGAGCTGCTGGCCCGTGACGTGGACCAGCCGCTGACCGCCGTGGAAATACTCGGCGCCTTCCCCGCGAGCTCCGCGTGGCGCGTGGCCGCAACCCAGGATCCCGAGACCGCCGCCAAGGCGCTGGCCCGGTTCGTCGCCCTGATCTCGGTGTCCCGTGATCCGGGTGCCCCCGCGGACCGGGAGCGGCCTCTACTGCTCGTCGAGACGCACCTGTGGGTCCGGTCCCTGTCCCGGGTGCTGCGGTTCGTCGCGCCCCGGCCGGTCTTCTCCTGGTCGGACACCGATCAGGCCGCCGCCCATGCCGTCGCGTCCGCCGCACAGGAGGAACGGCGCCGCTCGGTGGCACGCTCGGGGCGGCTGCCGTCCGCGTACTGCCGGCACTGCGGACGCTCCGGCTGGAGCGCCATCTGCCCCGAGCGCAACCCCATGTCCCTGGAGAGCGCGCCGGACCACATCTACCGGCAGAGCGTGGGCAGCGGCAAGGCCCGGGTCCGGGCCCTCATCGCGGCCACCCCCGCCGAGGCGGCCGAGCAGGCGCGCCAGGCACTGGCTCGCAGCACCCGGCGCGGACGCCGGTCCGCGACCCGCGAGGCGAGCGTGCTCGTGCTGGAGGACAGCGGCGAGGCACTGCGGCGCATCGACCCCGACGAGGTGTTCCGCGCCGACGGCTCGATCGCCGAGGCACCGGAGAACGGTGTCTTCGTCAAGGTCTGGTACGACACCCCCGACCAGGACGAGTACGCGCGTCAGGACCGCTGTCCTGCCTGCGGGCAAGCGCAGGGCATCCGCTTCCTGGGTGCCGGTGTGGCCCCGCTCGCCTCGGTCGCGGTCACCCAGCTGTTCACCGGCGGGGAGCTGCCCAAGAAGGACGAGGAGGGCAGGGACCGGCGCCGGACGCTGATCTTCAACGACTCGGTGCAGGACGCCGCCCACCGGGCCGGCTTCGTGTCGAGCCGTGCCTGGAAGTTCTCGCTGCGCTCTCTCGTGCACGAGCAGTTGGAGGAGCGGACGGCCCAGGTTCCCGAGTTCGCCGCGGACGGGGTTCCGCTCAACGAGCTGATCGCCGCGCTGGTGCGGCGCGCCTCCGTGGACCAGGAGAAGCTCCTCTCCTCCGTCGTACCGCCCGACCTGCACGACGTGGACCGGGTGAAGCGGCTGCTGGCAGGGAAGAAGCGGCTGCCCGCCGGGACGTGGGACCTGGTCGGCGAGCGGCTCGCCTTCAACACGCTCCTGGAGTTCGGGCTGAATTCCAGGCTGGGCCGGACCCTGGAGCTCACGCGTACGGTGGCCGCCGAGGTGCGGCTCGCGGACCCCGACCTCGCGGCGCAGACCGCGGAGAGTCTGTACGAGGTGCACCTGGGCCGGCAGCTGCCGGTGGACGCCGAGGACGAGCCGCAGGCCGAAGCAGACGAAGGCGTCGCCCCGGCACCGAAGCCCACGCTGCCGCCCACCGGTCCCGAACGGCGGCGGCGCTTCGAGGGGTTCGTCCGCGGGCTGCTGGAGCACGTGCGCGTCAGCGGCGGTGTCCAGCACCATTGGCTGGACGCCTTCATAGAGAACGAGGGCCGCAGCCGCTACTCGATCTGGACCGGCCGCCCGGAGGGCATGCAGGCCTTCGGGCGGAATTCGGACGCGCCCGCGTTCGTGCTCGTCGGGGCGCGCAGCGGTCGCAGCGACTTCGACCGGGTCGACACCAAGGAGAGCTGGTACACCGACTTCGCCGAGCGCTGCCTGGGCATGGACCGCGACCTGGCCGCCGGGTACCTGGCCGAGCTGCTGCCGCTGCTGGCGGGCAAGGAGATCGGCGCGCTCGCGTACCGGCGTACCGGCGAGAACAAGGCGGGGGCGAACAACCGGGGCCACGGCGTGTACGGGCTCACCCCCGGGCACATCCGGGTGCGGCCACTCAGCGACGAGCAGACCGCTCACGCCGCGCTGGTGTGCCCGGAGTGCGGCTGGACCCAGACCGTGCCGCCCGAGCGGGTGCCGGTGTGGCGGGGGCTGCCGTGTCCGCTCAAGGGGTGCGCCGGCGAGCTCGCCGTACCGTCTGCGCAGGCCGGCGGGCGAGCCGTTCGTGACTTCCGCCTCGACTACTATCGCCGCCTCTACCGGGAAGCGGGCCCGTACAGCGTGGTCTCGGCTGAGCACACCGGTGTGCTCAGCCGCAAGGAGCGCGAGGAGGTCGAGAAGGGCTTCCGCCAGGGGCTCCAGCACACCGACCCCAACGTGCTGTCCTGCACGCCCACACTGGAACTGGGCATCGACATCGGCCAGTTGGAGGCGGTCATCCTTGCCTCGCTGCCGCCGAGCACCGCCGGATACGTCCAGCGGGTCGGCCGCGCCGGGCGTTCGACGGGCAACGCCCTCATGGTGTCGCTAGCCGACACCAGTCCGCGCGCCCTCTACCACCTGGCCGAGCCGCGACAGTTGATCGCGGGTCGGATCCTGCCGCCGGGCTGCTTCCTGTCGGCGGGCGAGCTGCTGCGCCGCCAGTACACCGCGCACCTGATCGACCTGGCCGCCCGCGGCCGGCTGGAGGGTGTGCTGCCGCTGCCGGACCGGGTGACGGCCCTGTTCGGCCGGGTGGGCTGGCTGCGGCTGTTCGGGCAGGCCGTGACCGGCCGGATGGACCTGGTCGATGAGTTCCTGAAGCTGTTCCCCGAGATCGAGGGGGTTGCCGACTCAGGCGTCACCCGCGACACCCGGAAGGCGCTCCGCCGGTACGCCGCCGGTGGCCTGGCCGAGGAGTTGGCGAAGGCCGAGAATGCCTGGGAGGCCGAGCGGGCCGAGCTCGTGGACCGGCGGGCCATGATCAACGAGGCGGTCGACGCCCTCCACGAGAACGTGGAGGACGAAGCGCGGGAGAGGCGAAACCTCGCGCGCGACGCCGCCGCCGTCGCCAAGCGGTTGCAGGAGTTCGCCCAGGCCGGCGCCCAGGGGTTCCTGGTCGAGTGGGGTCTGCTGCCGAACTACAGCCTGGTGGAGGACGGAGTGCGGCTGGAAGCCGCGCTGACCCGCAAGGAACCCGCCCGGCGCACCCGTACGGCGGCGGGTGCCGCCGGCGGCTCCGGTGACGCGCCGAAGTCACAGTGGCGTACCGAGACCCGGCTGTACCAACGCCCTTCGGAATCGGCGCTCACCGAGCTGGCCCCCGGCAACTCGTACTACGTACGCGGCTACCGCCACGAGATCGACGGCTTCGACCTGGGGCCGCGGCCCAAGGAGGGCGAGACGGGCAGCGAGGAGGATTCTCGCTCGGCGCTGCTCACCTGGCGGGTCTGCCAGGAGTGCGGGTACGTCCGCACGCGCGGTGCCGAGACCGACACCTCTCCCTGCCCCCGCTGCGTCGGCCCGGGTATCGGCGGGCGGTCCGCGCTCCACACGGTGATCGTCCCCCACAAGGTCACGTCCCGGGACAAGCGGGACGACTCGCGGATCATCGACGACCACGACTCCCGCACCCAGCGGCACTACACGACGACCACGGCCGTCGACATCGCACCGTCCGCGATCAAGGACAGCTGGCGGCATTCCGGGACGACCTTCGGCGTCGACCACGTGCGCGAAGCGGTCATCCGCCGGTTCAACCTCGGCCCGGCCAAGCACAACCGCCGGCCCGACACCTTCTTCGCCGGTGAGCAGGTCGCCCTCACTCCCTTCGTCGTCTGCCCCCTGTGCGGCGGGGCCACCGACCGCGAGCCGGGGCACGGCCCCGTGCAGGAGGAGCTGACGGAGTCGCTGGCCAACAGGCCCGAGCTGGCGCACCACCGGCCGTGGTGCACCACCCGCCGCCGGGACCGGCCAGTGCAGTCCGAGGACCGTCGGGTCATCACCGCCACCGAACACAAGACGGAGGCACTGCGCATCCTTCTACAGGCCGCGACGCTCCACGTCCCCGAGCGGCTCGCGTCGTTCTCCGCGGCCCTGCACCTGGGCCTCGCCCTGCGGTACGGCGGCGACCCCGCCCACATCCGCTCCACCCCGAGCAGCGAGCCGGACCGGGAGACCGGGCTGACCCGGCACTACCTGGTGCTGTACGACGCCCTGCCGGGCGGGACCGGATACTTGCAGCGGCTCGTCGAGGGCGAGAACGGCGAGGAGTTCAGGGCAGTACTGGCGGCTGCCCAGGCGTATCTGCGCGACTGCCCCTGCAAGGACGGCCGGCGTCGCGCCTGTCACTTGTGCCTGCTGGGCTACGCCCCGGAGCGCGAGTACCCGCTGCTCGACCGGCAAGAAGCCCTCTGGATGCTCGACGACACCCTCGGCGAGGACGGGTCCAGCCGGTGGGCGGTCAAGGAAGTACGCAAGGACGAGGAGCGGCGGGCCGAAGCGGACCGGGAACGTTTCGCGGCTCAGGCCCAGAGCGATCTGGAGCGGCGCTTCATCGAGTGCTTCGACCGCTGGCTCGCGCTCCCGGCCAACCGGGCCGACGTCGTGCACGAGCAGACGCCGACGGGACGCCAGGGCAAGCAGTTCAGCCTGCGCCGGCGCGACGGCTCCCCGATCAGGTGGGAGTCGGTCGCGCAGAAGCCCTTGCACGAGCACGGCACCGTGCCCGATCTGCTGCTGCGCCCCGTCGCGGGCGAAACGACGAGTGACGGAGCGCCGCCGTTGTCCGTCGCGATCTACCTGGACGGCTATCGCTGGCATGCCTCGGCCGCCACGAACCGGATCGCCGGGGACGCGGCCAAGCGGGCCCGGCTACGCGCCGACGGAACCCTCGTCTGGCAGATCACCTGGGACGACGTCATGGCCTGGGAGCGGGAGCTGAGGGCCTCCGACGCGCGGGGCGCGGCGGAGGCGGACGAGGCGGGGAAGGCACTCGCTCCCGCCCTGGCCGGCCCTTCGGCACAGGCGGCCTGGCCTCCGTACGCGGTGGACGGGGACAAGAGCCCCGGCGGCGCGGCTCGGATCACCTGGGAGGGGAAGGGACAGGACCCGGCGGAGATCGACCGGATGTTCGCGGGCGCCATCCCTTCACTTCTCGGCTTCCTGGCCGATCCGGCGCTCGGCCGATGGCAGGCACTGGCCCAGCAGTGTGTGGGCGGGTTGCTGAAACTCGCGAGCAAGGAAGACGCCGCCAAGGCAGACCCCTCTGCGGCCGTGTCGTGGATCGAGGCTGCCCTGCGGGGCGAGGACCGGCCCTCGGTGAGCGGCGCGGGCCTGCACCTCTTCAGGGTGAGCGACGCCTCCGGGCTTCCGCTGGTCCTCGTCGTGGACACGACTGGCAGGGGCCAGCGGTGGAGTGCCCTGACCGTTCTGGACGACCGGCCTGAGGCCGTCCAAGGTGACGGGCCCTCGCACCGGAGGCGGTGGAAGGCCTGGCTGTGCTGGGGGAACGTCCTCCAGTTCCTCGACCCGACGGGCGCCGGCCGCGCCGACGGCCTCCAGTTGGCCCGGAGCGGACTGGACGCCTTCGACGCGGGGCTGCTCGCCGCCACGGCCGTCCGGTCCGGCGGTCTGCTGCCTGCGCTGCGCGAAGACCTGCCCGGTACCGGCTTCCTGGCCTCCGTGCCGGCGCAGGACCAGGTACGGGAGCAGGCCGAGGACGCCCCCGGGCACCTCGCCACTCCGGCTGCCGTCTCCGGGGAGTCCCGGACGGCCATGGAGCAGGCTGCGTGGAAGCTTGTGTTCGAAGAACTGGCCTTCGCGGGTGATCCGGCGGTCATCGCGCTGGCCGAGGGGCTCGCGGCGCACGGAGACATCGTGCCCGCCACTGCGGGCTGGGACGTCATGGGCATCCCCCGCCCGCTCGAACTGGCCTGGCCCGACCACAAGATCGCCGTCGTCCTGGCCGAGGACGCTGCCGACAGCGGCTACATGTCCCAGTGCCTGGAAGCGGGTTGGCACGTTCGCGCCCCTGACGGCTGGGATGAGGAAGAGCTCGTGGCACTGCTGCGCGAGAGGCAGCAGTCCGCGGCGGGAGAGGGAGGGGACCGGGGATGAGTGCCGTAAGGACGCGCGTCGCTGTCGCACCGCAGGCCAACGAGGACATCCGACGCCTCGATTCGGGGACCAAGGACGCGGTCGGCGAGTTCGTCCGCCGGCTGCGCGCCGACCGGTCCAACCGCGCCCTGCGGCTCACGCCTCTGCGCGCCGCCGGTGACAACGGCAGGCTGTTCCTCGCCGCGCTCGACGGCAACAGGATGGGGTTGCTGCTGGAGACCGAGGAGAACCGCTTCAATCTGCTGGCCGTCCGGGTCGGCCCCTCGGCCCGGGACGAGCTCGCCCGGCTGACTGTCGAGATCAACTCTGTCTCAGGTGGCGTGGAACTCGTCGACCAGAGCGAGGTCAGCGCGAATGTCGTGGCCCTGCCCGCACGGGAGAGCGAGGCATCGGCCCCGCGGGTGACGGAGCCGGCCGAATCCGCCGGAGACCTCCCCGTACTTGCCCATGAAGATCCGCCGCGTTCCCTCCCCGTCCCCCTCTTCGCCCGTTACGAGGACGAGGAACTGATCGGACTCGGGGTGATCGCTTCCCTGCTGCCCGCCCTGCGCCGAATCACGGACACCCGGCAGCTGAACGCACTGCTCGGTCACAATCTGCCAGGGCTCACCCGGGACGTCCTGCTGGCCCTGCATGACGGGAGGGAGCCGCACGAAGTCCGCCGGTTCATCACGAGCCAGTGGCAGGCCGACGAGGCGGTCGACCCCCATGACTGGGCCACGGCGGCCCGTCGGCCCGTTTCCCAGGCCAGCACCGAGGACGCCGCGGTACTCGATGCGCTCGGCGACAGCTTCGACGCGTGGCGGTTGTTCCTCCACCCCGAGCAACAGCGCCTGGCCACCACCACCTTCAAAGGTTCGGCAAAGGTCACCGGCGGTCCGGGCACAGGCAAGACCGTCGTGGCCCTGCACCGGGTTCGCCACCTCGTAGCGCAGCTGCCACCGGGGCATACCCGTCCCGTGCTGCTGACGACCTACAACACGAACCTCGCCGCCGACCTCAAGGAACGGCTCCACCGGCTCGGCGGCGACGAGCTCGTCCGCCGGGTGGACGTCAAGTCCGTGGACCAACTGGCCCGGGAGGTGGTCCAGGAGCACCCACATGCGGTGCTCGGGACGCCTGTCGAGGACGAGGAGGCCATGAACCTCTGGCACACCATCTGTGCGGAGGAGGGGGTTTTCGACTACGACGCGGAGTTCCTCGACTCGGAGTTCAAGCACGTCATCCTTGCGCAGGGGCTCGGCAACATGGAGATGTACCTGCGGACCGAGCGCAAGGGCCGGGGCATCCTCCAGCGACCCGCGCGCCGACAGGTGTGGTCCCTGGTCGAGGCGTATCGCGCGAGCCTGTCCCGGCATCCCCGGAAGACGACGTACGCACTGATCTCGGACGAGGCCGCCCGGATCGAGGCACATCGGATGGCCAGGGCCACCGAGCAGGCACGCTACAAGGCGGAACACGGTGGACTCGATCTGATCCACCGTGAGGCGGGCAGCGGAATGTGGCTGAGGCCCCGCTACCAGCACGTCGTCATCGACGAGGCGCAGGACCTGTCCGCCTCGCATTGGCGGATGCTCCGCGCGATGGTCGCGCCCGGGCCGGACGACATCTTCCTCGTGGGGGATGCACACCAGCGCATCTACTCCCACCAGGTGGTGCTCGGCAGGCTCGGCATCAGCACACCGGGCCGGGCCTCGCGCCGCCTGACGCTCAACTACCGCACCACTCGGGAGATCCTGGGCAGTGCGCACGGCCTGGTCCACGGCGAGGCCTTCGACGACCTGGACGACGGGGCGGACACACTCGACGGCTACCGGTCCGTGCTGACCGGATTGGCACCCCAGTACTGGCGGGCGCCCGACTGGCAGACGGAGATGCGCGCCGTCGCCGCCTTGATCAAGGAGCGCCACGACCGGTACGGCACGCCGTACGCGGCGATGGCCGTGAGCGTGCCGGACAAAGCGTCGGTGACCCAGCTCGCTTACACCCTGGCGTGTGAGCCGTTCCTCATCCCCGCCGCCGAGATCGGCAAGGACGGCCCCAGGGACACCGATACGGTCCGCATCGGCACGATGCACCGTTTCAAGGGGCTCGAATTCCAGCGGGTCTTCCTCGCGGGCGTCAGCGAGGGCCAGGTGCCGCACCAGCGGATCGAGGCGTACCGGATGGCCAGTCCCGACCGCTACCGCCAGGAACAGCAGAGGGCGCGCTCCCTGCTCTTCGTCGCGGCCACCCGGGCCCGGGACGAACTCGTCGTCACCTGGAACGGCAAGGCCAGCCGATTCCTGCCCGAACGCGCTGATCAGGACGCCGGAAACGCCGTTGAACTCCTGTCCGGAGACGGCCCACCGTCCGGTTCGGCCGCCGCGTGAGATCCGGTAGGCGTGCACCACTGTGAGCCTGTGACATCCGGAACCGCAACGGTTCCGAGCACAAAGCCAGTGTGGGGCTGATTGTCAGTCGTCTTCGCTACGGTTGCGCCGTTCATCGCGACGGCTCGGGCTGCTGGACCACCCGCCGCATTTGCAGAAGGAGCAAGCGACCGTGACTCGTTCGGAAACACCCTTGTCGGAATCGCGCGGTCAATGGATCAGGGACATCTGCGAGGGCCTGGGCGGCCTGTTCCAACGCAGTGGAGCGCTAGGCGTCGGGCGGATCTCCGACGAGCTGGGTGACCCGAACCTGTTACGCGCATTGCTGATCATGCGTATCGCCGTCCTCCAAGGCCGTGGGCGGCCGGCATTGGAGTCGCTCACACCGCTCATCGGCTCACCCATGTTCACCAGCCCTGAGCCTTCACCGGACGAGCTCTCCGAGTTGGTGAAGAATGTCCACCGGCGTATGGAGCAGGACGGGGTGGCCGGCTGGGTGCTCCTGCTCGGTCTAGGTCTACGCGTTGAGAGTCCGGAGAACACCTACCGCCTGCTGCTCTGCGCCTGGGCAGGCCAACGGGCCGGGATGGCCTCCGAAAGCCAGGTCAGGAGAGAGCTGAAGAGGTACTGGGCACTGGAGGATCTTGAGACCGCCGACCTCGCCGCACCTCACTCGCTCGCTCCTCTGCCGGCCTACTTGGACATCCACTCAAAACTTCGGGTGCACTCCAACTCCGACCATCAGGCCGCGAATTTTGTGGCACTCAGTCTGATCAAGACAGGTGCCACGTTCCATGACCGTTGGCTGAATGGGTTCCCCGCTTACAAGGCTGACCACTTGAGGCTACTCGGCTCGGACAAGGCACAGTGCGATGGGTCCCTCGCCTACCTGCGCACGGTGATCGAACGCCTGGATTCAGACCACGAACTCCGGCCGATCGCTCTCCGCGCCGTTGTGTTGGTGGAGGAGCAGCTCGCTCATGTCTCTGCGGCCATCGAGTCTCTGGGTCCCACCGAGCAAGATCTTCTACGGCCTCGCAGTGCGGAGCAGTCCTTCCGTGACGGCTGTGTACTCACCTTCCTGAACTGGTCGCTCGACCGTGAGGCCCACACTCATCACCCCGACCTCCAGGCGGTTCACGGCACCTGGGGACCGGTCCCATGGTGGAGTCTCACCGCCCGGCACTCCGACGAGGTGGAGGCGACCATAGCGTCGAGAGACGAGGGGGTGCTCCCCCTAAGCATCGAAATGGATCCTGCAGAGCCAACTCTGCTCACGCTGGTCTGCCGGAAGCCCAGAACGGAAACGCCCGGCTTGCTCGCACAATTCGTGTTCGACCTTGCCAACCCGGTCCACGCGTGCGAACTACTGTTGCTCAGTCGGCGCGATGGCGTTCCGGTCGATCTCTACGTCGAATCGGGCGACGAATGGGATCACGACGAAGACCACGTGGGGACGCTGTACGCGCCGATAGGCCCAGAGCTCGCACAATTCATCACCGAGATCGCCACCGAGGCCTTGGCACAGATGGTGCCGACCAGCCGCAGCCAGGGGTACGACATCCACGAAGGCATCCCAGCACTCACGGAAGCCCTGCAACGCACGGGCCGCGGGCTTGTCGGGAACTACTCGGCGCCGCACCGCATCGCAGTGGCCTCGTATCAGGGCAAGGCAGGAGCGCTTCGGTCGCTGAACACCGACCCGCCTGTGTCCATGGACGGGTTTACCCGGCACAAGAGGAAGGGGACCCCGAGTCGAGGAGATGAGGCAGCAGCGAGGACGCTCGGGACGGCTCCGCGGGAGATTGGCTTCGTCTACGTTCAACGTAACCCCGCCTTTCCTGACATGCTCAAGATCGGCTATACCGAGCAGCTTGCAGAAGACCGGGCGAGAGCCCTCTCGGACACGTCGGTTCCCTACCCGTTCGAGGTGCTGTTCAGGGTCACGACCGCCCGGGCCCCCGAGGTCGAGCGCGCAGTGCACCGCCTCCTGGCGGGTCACAGGGTCTCCGCCAACCGGGAGTTCTTCCGCGTCTCCCTGGATGTTGCCAAGAGAGCGATCCATCATTGCCAGCAAGTCGTGACCGGCATTCGCACGTGGGGGTCGCTGCCCGCCGTCCACCGGCTGCGGGCCGGCGATCGTGTTGCCCTACCCCTCCAGGCCGGCCAGGTCTTCGCACTCACAGCCCGGCCTGACTTCTTCAGCGATTCCGCCGACGTACTCGACCTCTGGCAGGCACATTCGGACGACGACCTACTGGAGATCCACGCAACGCACGATCCCGGCCACGTGGCAGGGCTCAGTGACAACGACCCGGGCGGAGAAACGGATCCGGTACCGTTCCTCGACCGCGAGGGAACCGCCCACAACCGCATACTCATGGGTCGAGAGCGCCTGGTCGCTGGAGACAGGCTGGTCTGGCTGTCGGATCGGGAGGGGCCGGACAACTGTCGGAGTGTCGTATTCGAAGCTGACGGCTTCTGCCAGGTGACGTACCGAACTTCGTCACCGCAGTTCCATTCATCGGGCATGCCGCTCCTTCTGAACGCCTTGGAAGTGGACCCCACTCCTGCGATGGGTGAGCACGTGCGGGCAGCGCTCGCTCTGCCCGCACCGCGCACCTGGGCACCCAGGTCTCCACAACCCGACGAGGAATGGGCCGGGTACGCGACACACCCTCAGCCTCCTGAGTACTGGATGCCGCAGCTCGAACAGCGGCGGCGAACCCACTGAACAGTCAGGGTCAGCGTGGACGGCACCTGCCCCACCCTCCTAGCCGCCCGAGGTGAGAGTGGCGGCCAGTAGGCGGGCGCTCGCGGGGACGCTTCCGGTCTGTTCAGCATGGCCCGCGTGAGCCTGGTCCAGGGTGGGCAAGAGGCTCGGTGCGCGGTCGGTGGGGGCGCGGTCCAGGAGCGTGGTGCCCGTTTCGGCTTCCTGGGTGGGGGCGTAGCCAGCCGCGCGGAGGGCCGACAGCGTTTCCTCCGGCGGGGCGGTGGAGATCAGGACGGTGGGGGCGATCCGGCGCAGGCGGAGTTTGGCCAGGCCTCGGGACTGCGCCACCTCAGCGATCAGTGCGGTGTCGTCCGAGCGGATGCAGCAGGCGGAGCGGACGACCTTGAGCTGTCCGTGAGTGCGGGCGGTGTCCTTGATCGTGTAGGCCAGTGGTTGCGGGAGCGGGGTGCCGCGCTCGCTTGCCGCCGTGAGGCGGTCGAGGAGTTCGTCCGCGCTCCAGCCGGCGTCCAGGGCCCGGCGGACGGAAACCGCGGTGATGCGCCAGACCACCGCGTGGCCCTCGGACTCGATGTCGCCGACGGCGGAGAGCAGGTCGGCGAGGGCGGGCGCGGGCGCGCCGGTGACCGTGGCGGTCAGGTCGCTCTGGAACCGGGCCTTGTCGCTGGGCTCGGGCAGCGCTGCGTACAGCTCCTCGCGGAGGGTGGTCACCGCCTTCGCCAGGGCGGGGCGGAGGGCGAGGTCTTCGCCCAGGCCCTCCGAGCCGCGGGCGGCCGGGTCCGCGCCCGCGCCGGGCACTGCCGGGTAGTGGTGGGCAGCTCCCGCCTCCAGCAGTCGGCACAGGGCCCTCCCGGCGGGGGTGAGCGCGCCGTGGGCGACCACGCCGAGCAGGGCCGCCTCTGTCAGGGTGGCCGCCAGGCGGTCGAGCACTCCGTCCAGGCCGGTCAGCTCCCCGGCGCCGTCTGCGGCCAGGTGGCCGCGCAGGGCAGGCTGGAACCATGCGGCCAGGGAGAGCAGTTCGGTGTATCCCCGCGCGTTCCCGGTCAGCCCGTGTCCGTCGGGGAGGACGGCCAGCGCCCGTAGGACCCCGGTGCGGAGGGTCACGGCGTCCTGGTCCTGCGGGCTGATGAGCGCGACCGGGGTCTCGTCGGGGTCCGGCCAGTGGCTGAGAACTGCGGGGACCACGGCCCAGGCTGCCAGCAGCGGCAGCAGTTTGCCCGCGGGCGGAGCGGCGGCCCAGGCGTCGTAGCGGTCGCTCGGCAACAGCCGGGCGGAGGGCTTGGGGGCCTTGAGGTTCCGGCGGCCGCGGGAAGCGGGGGCCGGTTCGTCGTCCCGGGGCGCGGCCAGTCCGGCGCTCACCGCGAGGTCCAGCCACAGCCGGGTGCCGGCCTCATCGGCCCCGGCCGCCTTGGCCAGCCGCCGGGTGTCCCGTACGGCGATCCCGCCCGCCTTGCGGATCACGACCGGCTGGGCGGCCAGCGCCCGCAGGACCAGTTCAGCCCGCCAGGCGGCCGCCGCGGCGGCCGTGCCACCCTCGCCCTCCCAGCCGGACGGCAGCGGCGCGGTGGCAGTGAACGGCTCCGGTTCCAGCCGGGGGCTGGGCGCCGCGCCCTCATCGCGGAGCGCACGGGCGACCTCGTACGGAAGTTCCACCAGGTCGAGGCCGGAGGGGATCAGTAGTCCGCGCCCGGCCAGCCAATCGGTGCCGTCATCGCCGCTGCCGCCCTCCCGGAAGACGTACTTGGCGTCCGGGCCCGCGTACTGCGACCCATACCGGCCGACGAAGCAGCAGGTCCGCAGCAGCGGCGGGCCGGGTACCAGGTGGTCCAGCAGCTCCAGCGCCCGGACCGGAGCGTCCGCCACCAGTGCCCGCACCCGGGCGGGATCGGCGAGCAGAGCGGTGATCAGCTCCTGCGCCTCGTCGCGGGTACGGCCCGCGCCCTCGCCGAAGAGGTTTGCGGCGATCCGCTTGACCTCTGGGGCGTTGTAGGCGGTGGTCAGCAGCCGGTCGGCCCTGCGCCCATAACCGTCGAACCCGGCGGCGCGGACGTGCAGCAGTGGTGGGATCGCCAGTTGCCCCTTGGGCGCGGGAAGCAGCAGCGCGCGCTCCCGCAGTCGGGTGAGTGTGTGTTCCGCCCGCTGCCGCTTCTCCCCCGGCTCGAACCAGGACAGTACGTCCCGCTCGGGCACCCATCGGTCCGCGGGTTCCACCGGGGGAACGGGCTTCCGCTGTTGCCAGGGATACCGGGGCCCGTCCTCGACCTCGCCACCGGCTACGGGGCCGTGCCGCTCCAGGGCAAGGGCGCCGATGGAAGCGAGCAATTCCAGTTCTCCGGCGGTGCCCGCCATCAGGCCCTGGCCCACCGACTCGTCGGTGAGCAGGTGTTCGGCGAGCTCGCGGAGGGTGGTGATCCGTCGGTACCCGGCGGCGAGCGGCAGATCCCGCTCCTCCAGCAACGCGGTCAGCCGCTGAGGATCCAGGGTCCCCAGCCATTTCGCAAGGGCGGTACGCGCATTCACCCGGCCAGGCTAGCGCCGTCCGGTCACCCCGCGGGGGTGAACCGGGCCCGTCACCTCGCCGCCGCGCGAACGGGCTTCGATGTCCGGAGGGTTCTGAGAATGCGGTCGATGTCTCCCGCCACTGGGCGCCCGAGGCAGGTACATCACCATGACCACCCTGGCAGTTTCCCTGGCTACCGCCAGGCACGGACAAGGTCTTCCGGACCCCAATGCGCCGCAAGAGGTAGATCACCCTCGACACCGCAACGGGACACCGCAACCAGCGCCGTGTCCGGCTCGGCGCCGGGCACGGCGAGCATGTCCCGTACCAGGGCGTCGTACTCACGACGGCCGAACGGCTGCGACTCCAGCCACTTCACCGAGCCGATGAAGTGAACCTGCCCTGCGACGGGTTCACGGTCGGCTCCGATCAGGTCGATCTCCGGGTTGTTCTGCCGGTTCCACCAGCCCCCGACCGCCTCTGTCTGCGGCCACATCTCGTCGGGCAGCAGCCGCAGCAGCGACTCGCGGACGACCGGCTCGACGGCCCGGCCCCGCCAGGCCGTCCACGACCGCTCGATGCGCTCCAGCGCCAGATCACCGCGACCGCGCTCGATGAGCGGGATACCTCGCTGCAGGAAAGCCAGCCAGAACCGGAGGTACGGATCGGCGATGCGATAGCGCTTGTTCTTGCTATCCGCCTTGACCGACAGCGGCAGGTCAGCGGCCAGGACCCGCTTGGCCAGCAGCGTGTTCAGCAGCGGAGACAGCGTGCCCGAGGGCAGCGCGCCCGCACCGCCGGCCTGTGCGGCAATGGTGGAGAAGGTCCGCTCGCCACTGCCGACCGCTTCCAGGACCGCGCGCGAGTGGGACGCCTCGGGAAACTCCTCCAGCAGCGACAGCTCGCCCGCCACCAACAGCGGCGCAAGCGGGTTGGCCACAGCCTCGCGCAGGAAGTCTCTGCGGTCCATCCCCGGCCGCCAGGACTGAACGATCTCCGGGAACCCTCCGGTGATCAGCAGCGCGTCCACCGCTTCCGCCGCGTCGAGACCGGTCATCCGCTGCACATCGGCCAGATGCAGCGGCTGTACGGTCATCTTGGCCGCCCGGCCGAAGAACGGGCGGCCATAGGACTGCAGCGCCTCCATCACCGACATGTCACTGCCGACCAGGATCAACAGGACCGGCTTGGCGGACAGGTGCCGGTCCCAGACCGTCTGCAGCGCCCCCTCGAACTCCCCGTCCTGTTCCACCAGCCACGGCACCTCGTCGACCACCGCAATGCTCGGGGCATCGTCCGGAACCGCGACCGCCAGGGAACGCAGTGCCTGGTTCCAGTCGGCGGCCTGCAGTCCGGCCACCAGCTCAGCCCCGGGCAGAGCGGAATGCGCCAGCGTCGCGGCGAAGTCCGCCCGCTCGGCCACGGCGTTGCGTCCCCGGGTCGCCTGGAAGACCACGTACGGAAGCCCGGAACGGTCGCAGAACTCCTGGACCAGACGAGACTTGCCCACCCGGCGCCGCCCCGTCACGATCACAGCCTGACCACGCGTGGCGCCCGTACCGCCGACCACCAGGCCCAGCTGCCGAGCCAGCTGATCCAGATCAGCAGACCTGCCCTTGAACTCCATCAGCGCCCCATTCCCAGCATCCATGGAACATAGATTCGATATTACGTAGATTGAATCTTACTTACATGCTAGCTCGCTTTCCGACTCGCACAGCGGAAGATCCTCGTGAAGTCCAGTGACGCCTACGGCTCGCCGGAGGCATTCATCGAGTGGGTCGCCGCCACCAGGATTCGAAACTTCACATTCTGTGACATTCGGCAGGGGTACTGTCCGGCCTCCGGAGCCGTGTGCGCAGGTTCGAATCCTGCCGGGGGCACTTCGCAGGAAGTGCCAAGACCCTCCAATCAGCGAATGCTGTTGGAGGGTCTTTTTGCGTTCGCCCTGGAGGGCGATGAGCTGACGCCTACGGGGTACCCGGGTCGGTGGGCCAGGGGTTGGTGGTGGCCTCCGAGTCGCCGGTGTCTTCGGGTGGGGGCGCGGGGGTGGGGTCCTCGGTGGTGGATTCCGTCCAGAGGCGGCTGCGGACGCGCTCGGCTTCCTCCTGACGGCCGGCCGCCGCCAGGAGGCGCAGGAGGCGGTGCAGGAACGACTGGCGTTCGGCGGAGGGTTCGCCCAGGCCTAGGTCCTCCAGGAACGCTTCCACGCGGGCGACCACGTCCGGCGGCTCGTGCTGGGGATGGTCCCGCGGGAGGGTGTCGTCGTCCGGCCAGGGCGCGGGTCCCGGCTCCGGTGGCCCGTCGACCAGGTGCCGGAACAGCTCGACCACCTCGGTGTTGTTCGACGCGGCGGAGAGCTGGGCGAGGGGGCCGAGGAGGTCCACCGCCCGTTCGATGTCCTCGTCGTGGCGGGCGAGCCACCAGACCACGGCGCTGCCGGGGCTCTGGAGGATCTCGTCCGCGAGGTATTTCCGCTTGCTCCGCTCGTACTGACGCTCCTGTTCCCAGGTGTCCTCCTCCTTCCGGAGGCCCGCGAGCCTGCGCAGGCGGTCGCGGTCCTCCGGGACGAGGGTCAGCGTGACGTCCGTGGCCATGACGACCAGCGTGGCGCTGTCGTCCAGGGCATGGGAGCCCAGCCGTTCCTCGAGCAGGTACTGGACGGAGCCGTACCGGTCGGGCCGTTCGCGACGGGTGAGTTCCTGCGCCCTCCTGATCACGCTGGCTACCGCGAGCCCGGCCCGGTTCCCGTGCGGCACGTCGCCTTCCGTTCCGGCCGGCCGCCACCACACCGACGCCGAGAGGAGGAAGTCGTAGTCGGGAAGCAGGCTGGGCACGGCCACCTGGTCCAGGTGCGCCTCCCGGAACGGGGCCTCGGCAGGCCGTTGGGGCTCGGCCGAGGCCTCCGCGGCCGCGGCGGCTTCGGCGCGCCGGGCGCGCAGGCGGGCGCGTTCCGTACGCTTCATGAGGACGAGGCCGAGTGCGGCTGCGCCGGCCGCGATGAGGAAGATCCAGGCCAAGGTGTTCACCGGGCGCCTCCTGAGCCCGCGGACGCGAAGGCTCCGTCCGGCTCGATGCCCTGAACCGTGTCGATCTCCTGCCAGAGCCGGGTCGCGGTGGATTCCCGTTCCGGCCGCCCTTCCGCCCAGGCGCAGGTGGTCGCGTAGAGCTGGTTGCTGCGCCGGTCGCTGCCGGCGACGGCCTGTACCAGGCAGCCGAGCGCGGACTCCCGCCGTACCCCGGGCATGAGCGCGGATGCGGTCAGCCAGGTCCGGATGAGCGGGGACCAGTCGTCCGGCGGGCTGTGTTCCATGGCGCCGCGCCATACGCCGACCAGTTCCGGCCACGGCAGATCCGAGGGCAGTGCGGCCTGTGGGAACAGCTCGAGGAGCAGTCCGAGGTTGCCCACTGAGCGGCGGCCGGTGTGTGCGGCGATCCGGCTGATCAGGAACCTTCGCAGGCGCCGGTCGGCCTGGACCAGTTCGAAGAGCGCCGTCCGGGCTTCCGCGCCCCGGGGTTGCAGGGCCAGGTGGTGGAGCCGGACGACCGCCTGGTGCGGGTGCGTCGCGGACATCATCCCGCCGCAGACCTCGGTCAGTACGCGCAGGAGGCCCGGGGGAAGCGCGGTCGCCCCGGCCCAGCCGAGGATCCGGTCGCGGACGACGCGGCCCTGGCGCTGGTCGCCGAGTCCCAGCTCCAGGGCGGCCCTTGCCTCCTCGTGCAGGCGGGGCGAGTGGCTCTCCGCCCAGCTCTCGGCAAGCTTCAGCCAGTCGCGGGTGAGTCCCGCTCCGAGGGCCTGTTCGGTGAAGCGCGCGACGAGGGCCGCCCGGTCGGCGCCCGTGAGGTCGTCGAGCCTGATGGTCCGGTCGACCCAGTTGCCGAGCGCAGCTCGCAGTGCGGGGTAGTGCAGCCAGAAGTGCCTGCGGACATGGGCGTCGTACTCCAGGCCCTCGAAGAGGATCTGCCCCTGACTGTTCCTGCGGATGCGCAGTTTCTCCAGCTGGGCGAGCAGATCGGGCTGCGCGAGACCGGGCGGGGTCTCGTCGCCGTGTCCGAGTTCCGTCAGCAGGGCGTTGCGGCTGTGGAAGACCGCGTCCTCGCAGGCGCCGTGCAGCATCGCGGCAGTCAGCAGCAGCGCCCGGTCATCGGCGCTCTGGAGGTCGGCGACCTGCCGGGCCGCTTCGTCGGCGCGGTTGGTGACGGCGTCGAGCGCCTCCTGGCACCAGCGGCCGAACTCCGTGCCGTGGCGGCCGCCGTCCCTGACCCGCCGGACCATCTCGCAGAAGCGTGCGAGCTCGCGCATCGGCTCCTCGGCCATGAACGCTTCCAGCGCCCGGGTCCGTAATTGCTCCGCGTCGCATTCGATTCCGGCCACGCGCAGGGCGAGGCGCACCACCGCCGTGGCCTGGGGCCGCTCCAGCGGGACCACCAGTGGGGCGAACTGCGGGTCCAGCACGTGGTCCAGCGCGGCCGGCAGGACGACGACCATCCGGGCCTTGGCGTGCTCGACGGCCGCGCGGTACGAGGCGAGGGTCTCCTGGGCCTCGGGGTAGTCCTTGTAGGAGGTGCCGGTGAGGTCGAGGAGGAAGCGGTCGCGCGGGCCCGCGTCCAGGGGACCCTCGGGCTTCTCCGCCGTCAGCTCTTCGAACCTGCCCTCCTCGCCGGCTCCGGTGTCCGCGGCCTCGTGGAGGAGCACGGTCGCCGCCGCGCTCCGGCCGATGCCCGCCGGCCCCTGGAGCAGGACCACCGCTCCGGGGGCTTCGAGCCGGTGGGCCGCCTCTCCGTAGTTGCCCGGGTGGACGAACACGCGGCGCAGTCGCGCGCGCCGCTCCCGGACGATGTGCAGGGGGTCCCGGCCTTGCCCGGGCGGCGTGACGCCGACGTAGACGTTCTGCGTTCCGGACCCGTGGTGGGAGGGGCCGGTGCTGCCGAGGACGTAGCTGTGGGAGTCCCCCGGCATCACTCGTCGTCCTTACGGGGCTCCGCGCGGTCGACGGACTGCCGCATGCCGCCGGAGTTGTCGCCCGCCACGTAGTTCACCCCCATCCCGTCGCCGGAGAACGTCGGCCCGTTGTACTGGGACCCGGAGCCGGTGTGGACCGGTCCGGCCGACTCGCTGACGAAGGTGCCGAGGTCGCCGTTGAGGTTGCCGATGCCGCCGCGCTGGCGGTGGCGTACGTCCCGTACCTGCATGCGGGCGGTGCCGGCGCGCTCCTGCGGCGGAGCCGGGTCCGCGCCGGCCGCCGCCTTCTTGTCCGCGGCGGCCAGCTGCGGGAGGAGCTCGGCCAGATCGTCGCCGATCCGCTTCAGGTCGCTCTCCGAGTTGCGGTGGTGGAACCTGCGGTACTGGCGGTCGGCCAGCTCCTGCAACTCGTGGGGGAGGGAGGTCCGGTCGAGCCGCGTCGTACGGCCCACCAGGACCGGGATGACGTGGGCTCCGCTCTCGAAGGCCTCCAGGATCTCGCGGCGGGTCCAGTCCTGCGGGTCTTCGAGGGCGCGACGCCCGTCACGGGTCGCGGCCTCGGACCAGCGGGGGCCGATCACCGCCAGCAGGACGCTGCTGCGGCGCACGGCCGTGAGCAGTTCCTGGGGGAAGGCCTGTCCCGGGCGGATGGACTTGCTGGCGCGAAAGATCCGGTCGTCTCCGAAGCGGCTGGAAAGTTCGTGTGCGATGAGGGTCGCGGTCGCTTCCTCGTCTCCGGTGCGGTAATTGACGAAGATGTCGGGCATGGCGGATTCCTCTCCTTGCGCAGACGTGAGTACAGAGATGGGTCGGGCCTGGACGGGGTGCCTTCAGGGGTGCACGGCCCGCTTCAGATACGGGCGGGCCTCAGCGCCCAGGCCAGGGCGGGCTGCAGATCGCGTACGGCGCGATGGGTCCGGAAACGGCCGAGTTCGGCGGCGAGGCGCCGGATATCGGTCCGCACGGTTGCCGAGGGCGCGGCAACGCCGACATCAAGCAGTTCCTGGGCAATGGCACAGGAGTGTTCGATTTCTCCGGATGCCGCGTGGGCGAGGGCCCGGCGGATTCCGTACCTCGTCCGCGTTCTCAGCGCGCCCGAGGGAATTCCGGAGAATTCCCGGTCCAGCACCTGGGCGGCTTCGCGCGGGCTGCCGAGGTCGTACAGGCACCAGCCGGTGACCATGGCCGCGGGATCGGGGAGGTTCGTGGTCCCTATGACGGGGCCGGGTCCGGCCTCCTCGGCGGCGGACGCGAGGCTGCGGCGGGCCCGTTCCAGGGCGCGCATGCAGGCGAGTTCGTCCCCGGCGAGTGCATGGCCCTGGGCCTCTCGCTGGGCGGCCAGCCCCCGGATCCTGGGTGGTACCCGCCCGTTCGACTGCGCCCGGGCGGCGAGGCCGATGGTGGCGGACGCGTCGTTGTCGTAGAAGGTGATGAGCGCGCGCCGCACGAAGGCGTACGAGGCGAGGTGCTGGTCCCCGCCCGCCTCGGCGAGCAGTACGGCGTCGGCGGTCCAGGACAGCGCGGTCCTGGTGTTTCCCGCCTCCTGGGCCATCCAGCCGGCGAATTCGGCGAAGCGTGAGGCCAGGAGCAGCAGCGGGATCCGGTGGCGGGCGTCGGCTCGGGACACGAGGCCGACGACGTCCCGCGTCTGGGACTCCAGTACGGGCAGCAGCACCGCGGGGTCGGAGCACTGGCCGAGTCTGCGCGACTGGTCGAGTTGCGTGGCAAGTGCGTCGAGCAGGGGGGTCCCGGTGGCTGCCGTCGCGTTTCCCGGCCTCTTGAGGACCTTGTCGATCAGGGGCGCGGCGACCGATTCGAGGATGTCGCGCCGGTCGAGTTCCCAGTGGCGCAGATTCGCCTCCGGGCCGCCGTTCGGGCCTTCCGAGGAGGTGTTCGGCCTCGGCAATGAGGTTTCGGCCAGTTTCCGCAAGGCGCCGCCCGTGCGGAGCAAGGCGTCGAGCCGATGAATGAGTTCGGGTGACGGCCGTCCCTTCCCCCGCTCCATCTTGCTGAGATAGCCCTTGCTGTAGTTCACCGTCAGAGCCAATTCAGTGAGTGTGTACCCGGCCTGATGCCGTAATCGGCGCAGCTCTGGACCCCATTCAGGCGAGGTGCTCATCCGAGCTCAACTCCCAAAATTCATGGCGCTCTTGGAGATCGATTCAGAGGCGAGTGTGACACGCGCTCCAGGTTTGCGGGTGCCGTCCCGAAGGTTTCCTGTTGCCAATACCGAGGGTGACATTCCGGGCGCCGTCCGGTCACGTCGAGTGGTCTTCCCGGGTGGGGGTCGCGCCTGGTTCGCACACCGGCTCTGGTGTTCCGGTGGTCTGTACGAGGGCTGCGCCGCGGGGGGTTGCGGTGAGGGTCAGGGCTGTTGCCGTCAGGGAGATGAGGCCGCCTGTGGAGAGGGTCCAGCGGGGGCCCCAGTGTTCGGCGAGCCAGCCCGTCAGGAGGGCGCCCAGGGGGGTCGTGCCCTGGAGGATCAGCAGGTAGAGGGCCATCACGCGGCCCCGGTAGGCGGGGTCCGAGCCGAGCTGGACGCGGTGGTTGGCCGCCTGCGCGAAGTACATCATCGCGAAGCCGGTCAGGGCCAGGAGCAGGCAGGCCGTGGGCAGGGTCGGGGCCAGGCCCGTGAGGGCTTCCGCGGCGCCGAAGGCCAGGGCGGAGCCCGTGACCACGAGGGCCGTCGGCCGGCCGCGGCGGGCCGTGGTGGCGAAGGAGGCCAGCAGGGAGCCGGCCGCCAGGGCGCTGCTCAGCAGTCCGAAGGCGGCGGAGCCGGTGCGGAACTCGGTCTTGGCGAGGAGGGGCAGCGTCAGCTGGAAGTTGAAGCCGGCCAGCCCCACTACGCCGACCAGGGCCAGGGGGAGGATCAGGTCCGGGTGCCGGGCCACGTAACGCAGGCCGTCCGCGATCCGGGGGTCGGCCGGGCGGGAGGGCGGCCCGTGGAGTTCCGCCGGACGCATCAGCGCGAGGCCCGCCACCGCCGCCAGGTAGCTGCACGCGTTGATCAGGATGACCGGCCCGACGCCGAGGCGGGCGATGAGGAGGCCGGCCGCAGCGGGGCCCGCCACCCGCGCGGCGTTGAAGTACGCCCCGCTCAGCGCCGACGCGTTGGGCAGCAGATCGCTCCCCACCATCTCCCCCACGAAAGAGATCCGGGTGGGCGCCTCCACCGAGTTGACCGTGCCGAGGGCCAGGGCGAAGAGCCAGATGTGCCACAGCCGTACCTCGCCGAGGAGCACCCACAGTCCCAGGAGGAGGGCGAGGGTGCCCGAGGTCAGGTTGGCGAGCACGAGGATGCGGCGCTTGCTGTGCCGGTCGGCCAGCCGGCCCCCGTACAGGGTGAGGAGGAGTACGGGCGTGAACTGCAGGGCGGTCACCACGCCCAGGGCCGTGCCCGAGTCCCCCGAGAGTTCCAGCACCAGCCAGTCCTGCGCGATGACCATCATCCAGGTGCAGGTCACCGACAGGAGCTGGCCGAGGAAGAACAGCCGGAAGTTGCGTACCGAGAGGGAGTCGAAGGTGCGTTTCAGGGTGTGCACGGTTCGGTCATATCCCTTCACCCCGTTCACTCGATTCTCCGTGGTGACGGCCGACCGGCCACTCGTGGAAGGTTCCGGTGGTCTGTACGAGGGGGATGGGGCGGGGTCTGTGGGTTTGGGGGGTGGGTGGGGGTCAGGGGCGTGCGTAGGGTGGTTTTCGAGGCCGCTTCGTGCCCGTTGACCAGGTGCTTTGCGGCGAGAGAGCGCACAGAGGATGGGGCAGCGAGATGCGTGAGCTGGCGGAGACGGCGCGGCAGTGGACGGCCGAGGGACGGGTGGCGTTCCTGGCCCGGCCCGTGACCGAGCAGGGGTTCGGGCCGCGGGATCCCGCCGGGGCCGTGCTCGTGGACGCCCGCGGGGAGTGCGTCGGGGCCCTGTACCGCGGGGTGTTCGACGCCGAGCTCGTCGCCGAGGCCGGGGCCATGGGCGCCGGGGACACCGCGCGGGTGTGCGAGGTGTCGGTCGGCGCCGGGGAGGCCGTGGAGGCGAAGCTGACCTGCGGCGGGCAGGCCGAGGTGCTGCTCCAGCCCCTCGCGGGGATCCCCGCCGCATGGTGGGAGCTGCTCGGCACCGGGGCCGGGGTGGCGCTCGTGACCCGGCTCAGCGAGGGCGCGGACCGCGCCGTGAGCGAGGTCGTACGGGCCGGTGACGCGCCGGCCGACGACGCCGCCCGGCGGGCCGGGGAGCTGCTGGGCACCCGGCGGCCCGGGCGGGACGCGCTCTACGGGGGCTCCGGGCTGGTGCTGGTGGAGGCGTACCCGTCGGCCCCTTACCTGGTGATCGGCGGGACCGGGGAGCTGGCCGAGGTGATCGGCGCGCAGTCCGCGCTGCTCGGCTGGGCTTCGGTCACGGTGCAGGACGCGGCGGACGCGGAGAAGGTGCTGACCGCGCACCGGGACGCCGCCTGCCTGGTGATGCTCAGCCACGAGCCGGATTTCGACGTGCCCACGCTGCGCAATGCCCTGGCCCTGGACGTTCCGTACGTCGGGGCCCTCGGGTCGCGGCGGACCACCGCGCGGCGCCAGGACGGGCTGGTGGCCGCCGGGGTGGGCGCGTCCGAGCTGGCCCGGGTGCACGGGCCGATCGGGCTGGACCTGGGGGCCAAGACCCCGGCGGAGACGGCGCTGGCGATCTGCGCCGAGATCCTGGGGGTGCTCGGCGGCCGGGACGCGCGGGGGCTGCGGGATTCCGACGGGCCGCTGCGGTGACGGGTGGGTGAGGTGAGGTGAGGTGAGGTGCCGGGCCCGTGGGGCGCTGTGGGCGGCCCCGGCTGTAGTCAGGGCGTGCCCGGGCGTGCGGTCAGGTGGCGGGTGAACCAGTCCCGGGCCAGGGCGGCGGCCTCGTCCAGGGCGCCCGGTTCCTCGAAGAGGTGCGTGGCTCCCTCGATGACCTCCAGCCGGTTCTCGCAGCGGAGCTCCCGCTGGGCCTGGCGGTTGAGGTCGAGCACCAGCGTGTCATCGCCGCCGACGATGAGCAGCGTGGGAGCCCGTACGGCGCCCAGGTGGCGCCCGGCGAGGTCCGGGCGGCCGCCGCGGGAGACCACGGCGCCGATGTCCGCGTCGGGGGAGGCCGCGGCCTCCAGGGCCGCCGCGGCTCCGGTGCTCGCCCCGAAGTAGCCGACGGGGAGGGAGGTGCGGCCGCGCAGCCAGGCCGTGGCCCGCGTCAGCCGCCCGGACAGGGTGGCGATGTCGAAGACGTTCGCCCGCGTGGCCTCCTCGTCGGCGGTGAGCAGGTCGAAGAGCAGGGTGCCCAGGCCCGCCCGGTTCAGGACCGATGCCACCGAGCGGTTGCGGGGGCTGTGCCGGCTGCTGCCCGAGCCGTGGGCGAACACCACGACCGCCCCGGCACCCGGCGGCAGGGTGAGGCTCCCGGCCAGCCGCAGACCGGCCGCGTGGACCTCGACGGCCTCGTCCCCGGCCTCGTACCCGGCCTGCTCCCCGGCCTGCTCCCCGGCCGTGGGGGCGGGGCGCGCGGCGGCCTGTGCCAGCAGGGAGACGACCTCTTCGTCGGGGGTCTGGGAGAAGTCCTGGTACCACTCCCCGACGGCGGAGAACGCGCGCGGTGTGGAGAGGCACACCACCTCGTCCGCCACGGCGCCGACCCGCGCGACGGCGTCCGGCGGGGCGACCGGGGCTGCCATCACGACCCGGGCCGCGCCCTGGGACCGTACGACCTCGCACGCGGCGGCCGCGGTGGCGCCCGTCGCGATCCCGTCGTCCACCACGATCGCCGTCCGGCCCCGCAGCTCCAGCCGCGGCCGGTCGCCCCGGAAGCGGCGGGCCTGGCGTACGAGCTCCGCCCGCTCGGCGTCCTCGACGGCCCGCAGGTCCTCCTCGCGGACGCGGGCGCTGCGGACGACGTCCTCGCTGATGACGCGTACCCCGCCTTCCCCGATGGCACCGAACCCCAGCTCACGGTGGTACGGGACCCCGAGCTTGCGGACGACGACCACGTCGAGCGGGGCGCCGAGCGCCAGTGCCACCTGGAAGGCCACCGGCACTCCGCCGCGTGGCAGGCCCAGGACGACCGGGTCCTGCCCGCTGTACTTGCGCAGCGGCACGGCAAGACGCACGCCCGCGTCGTCACGATCGGTGAACAGCATCATGGTTCACCCCACATCCCACCCCCCTCATCCGATTCATCCGAATTGCCTACTCCTAGGGTGCAATAGCCTGGATTAAGGGAAAATGGTGAATATGGACATGATCCTGAGCGTGGACCCGATCCTCACCGACATCGCGTGGTTCCTGGTCGTCGGGATTGCCGTAGCCGGCATGCTGCTCGGCGGCTTCAAGCTGGGCCAGCGGGTCCGGGCCAAGGAACCCCCGCCGCCCACCCCCGAGAGCCAGCCGCACCTGCCGAACGGCGGGGCGGTCTACGAGGTCCGCGAGGAGCGGGACCCGGTGGAGATCCCGGAGGGCGGCCTCAGGCCGCACGAGATGCAGGGCTACGGGAACTTCGGGTCGACGACCTCCAGCCATGCCGAAGAGGTCCGGGCCGAGCGCGAGTCGGGCTACAAGCATCCGGAGGGCCCCGGACCGCACCCGCAGCCCGGGGCGCCCCCCGACGCGGGACGCGGCGCGCACGCCTGACCCGCCGCCGGACCCGCCGCCTGCCCCGCCGCCGGAACCCGGCACGAGACCCGAGCCCGGCCTCTGGCCCGCGCCTCCCGCGCGGGTCAGAGGTCTGTCCGCAGCCGGAGCACCTCGGGGGGCGGGTGTCGCGTCGAGGCGTGCCGGACCTCGGCCGCCAGCGGCGGGTCCAGCGGGCGGAACGGCACCTCGCCGAGCCCGATCGCGGTGACCGTGGCCCCGGCCGGAGCCACCTCCGCGCGCTCGGCGACGGCCGCCGCGAGTTCCGTACGCAGCCCCGCCGTCAGCGGGCTCGACACCAGCGGCGCCTCGTCCTCCTCCCCCGGCAGCACCAGGACGAGCGCCATCGGGCGGCGCGGGGTGCCGGTGTAGCCGATCACCGCCGCGTCGCGCACGTCGGTGTGCCGGAGCTTGCGCCAGGCCCGCCGCCCGGCCGGGTAGGGCTGGTCCAGCCGTTTCACGACCAGCCCCTCGATGCCGCTGGCGGGCAGGGTCTCGTACCAGGTCTCGGCCAGCTCCGGGTCCGTGGTCATCGGCACCGGCTGGAGCGGCGGGCCGAGCGGCAGCAGCAGGTCGACCAGCAGGGCCCGGCGCCGTTCGTACGGGCGCCCGCGGACGTCCACCCCGGCCAGCTCCAGCACGTCGAAGGCCGCGTACGAGGCCGGCAGGCTCCGCGCGAGCACGGCCGCCCGCGCCTCCGTGGCCGCCGCGCGGCGCTGGACCAGCGCGAAGTCCGTCCGGCCGGCGTGCCAGACCACCACCTCCCCGTCCAGGACGGTTCCGGCGGGCAACTGCCGTGCGGCCGCCGCCAGATCGGGGAAGGCCGCGGTGACGATCCGCCCGGACCGGGCCTGGAGCACCACGTCCGCCTCCGTGCGCAGCACGACCAGGCGGTGCCCGTCGAACTTCGGCTCGTACGCCAGGCCCGCCGCGCGCGGCAGGGTCCGTACGGAGGCGGCGAGGGCGACCTGGACGAGGGGGGTCATGGCAGTCTCCCGGCCGCGTCGGGGTCGGTCAGCGGGGCGAGGAGGTCGCCGTCGCGGGCCAGCCGGGGCGGGATGTCGTCGGCGAGGAACACCAGGTCGGAGGCGGTACGGCAGGCTTCGACCTCGGCCCAGGAGACGGGCGCGGAGACGGTCGGCAGCTCCCGGGCCCGCAGCGTGTAGGGGGCGGCGGTGGTCTTGGCGGCGGCGTTCTGGCTGTGGTCGACGAAGACCTTGCCGGGGCGCAGCGCCTTGGCCATCCGGTGCACGACGAGGCCGGGGAGCTCGGCCTCGGCCTCCTGGGCGAGGGCCTTCGCGTACGCCGACACGCGCGCGGACGGGGTCGGCTCGAGCGCCACGGCCAGGTGCAGGCCCTTGGAGCCGGAGGTCTTGGCGTACGCGTCCAGGCCGTCGGCGGCGAGGCGCTCGCGCAGCCACAGGGCGGCGGCGCAGCACTCGACGACGGTGGCGGGCGGGCCGGGGTCGAGGTCGAGGACGAGCCGGTCGGCGACGGCGGGGGCGTCGGCCCTCCACTGGGGGGTGTGGAACTCCACGACCAGGTTGGCGGCCCACATCAGGGAGGCCATGTCGGAGACGACCACCTGTTCGGCCCGCTCGTCCTCGGAGCGGGGGACGGGGGTGGTCCTCACCCAGGCGGGTGTGCCGGGCGGCGGGTTCTTGGTGAAGAAGAGCTGGCCGTCCGGGCCGTCCGGGTAGCGCAGGAAGGAGACCGGGCGGTCGTGGATGTGCGCGAGGAGGGAGCCCGCGACGGTGGCGTAGTAGTGCAGCACCTCGCCCTTGGTGAAGCCGGTCGCCGGGTACAGGACCTTGTCCAGGTTGCTGAGCGCGATGCGACGCCCCTCCACCATCGTGATCGGCGTCATACGATGAGATTGCCATGAATCAGGAGGAACCGTGCGATCCATTTGGAACGGGGCGATCTCCTTCGGCTTGGTCAGCATTCCGATCAAGCTCGTGAACGCCACCGAGAGCCACTCGATCTCCTTCCGTCAGATCCATCTGACGGACGGCGGCCGCGTCCGCTACCGCAAGGTGTGCGAGCTGGACGGCGAGGAGGTGTCCTCCGACGAGATCGGCAAGGGGTACGAGGAGGCGGACGGGTCGATCATCCCGATCACGGACC
Source organism: Streptomyces sp. NBC_00091 (assembly GCF_026343185.1). Taxonomy (GTDB): domain Bacteria; phylum Actinomycetota; class Actinomycetes; order Streptomycetales; family Streptomycetaceae; genus Streptomyces. Next base: position 1,221,418 of record NZ_JAPEMA010000001.1, read on the forward strand.
AGGACCTGGCGCAGCTGCCGATCGCCACCGCGAAGACGATCGAGATCGTGTCGTTCGTACCGGCCGACGAGATCGATCCGCTCCAGATGGACGCCGCGTACTACCTCGCGGCGAACGGGGCCACGGCCGCGAAGCCGTACACGCTGCTGCGGGAGGCGCTGAAGCGGAGCCGGAAGGTCGCGATCGCCAAGTACGCGCTGCGGGGGCGGGAGCGGCTGGGCATGCTGCGGGTCGTCGACGATGTGATCGCGATGCACGGGCTGCTGTGGCCGGACGAGATCAGGGCGCCGGAGGGGGTGGCCCCGGAGGCCTCGGTGTCCGTACGGGAGGCCGAACTGGACCTGGCCGACGCGCTGATGGCGACGCTGGGGGAGGTGGAGATGGCCTCCCTGCACGACGACTACCGGGAGGCCGTGGAGGCGATGCTCGCGGCGAAGGCGGGCGGGGCCTTCGAGCCGGCGGAGGCGGTGGTGGAGCCGGCCGGCGGGCAGGTGATCGACCTGATGGCGGCGCTGGAGAACAGCGTCCGCGCGGCCAAGGCCTCGCGGGGTGGAGGGGACGAGGGGGGCGGGGAGGCGGAGGTGACGCCGATCCGGCGGAAGGCGGCGGCCGCCGCCCCGAAGACGGTGGGCGGGAAGAAGTCGACGGCCTCGGCCACGAAGAAGACCGCCTCGGCCACGAAGAAGACGGCTGCGAAGTCCACTTCGGCGACCGCGTCAGGCAAGTCCCGGGCTACGAAGTCCACTTCGGCCACCGCGAAGAAGGCGGCGGACACCGCCGCGGCGAAGAAGGCGGCGCCGCGCAAGCGGAGTTCGGCCTAGGGGTGGTCGATGCGGGTAGTCGATGCGGGTTGTCGATACAGGTGGTCGATACCCCTCAGAGCCAGGCCGGGCCGGTGCGGGCCAGGGCGAAGAGGGCTTCGACGTCCGGGGGCTTGAGGGTGGCCGGGACGGCCCGGAGGGTGGTGGTGAGGGTCGGGGGCTGGAGGACCAGGACGTCGCGCAGCGTCGGAGCCACGTCGACCCGCGAGGCGTCGGCCAGGGCCAGGGCGGGGGTGACCGGGGCGGCCAGGACCCGGGCGGCGCGGGCGGCCGCGCGGCGGATCCAGCGGGGGTCGGGGCGGGGCTCGGCGCGGCCCACCGTGAGCAGCAGCTCGCCGACTTGGGCCCGCTGACGGCGGCCCGGGACCGTACGGACCGCGAGGACGCCCGGCGGGCCGATGAGCAGGTGGTCCAGCAGCCCGAGACCCGGCAGGGGCACGTCGTGCAGCACCCGCCAGTCCGCCGCCTCCAGCACCTCGAGTTCCGCGCCCGTCCGCTCGCGCGCCTGGAGTTCCTGCCGCATCCGGTGCCGGGCCCGGCTGCCCGGTGAGCCGTACGCCAGCTCGCCCAGCAGGGTCTCGCCGGGCCGGTTCGGGGCCAGGTCCCGGTCGGGCGGCAGGCTCAGCCGGCGCAGCTCGACGGCGGTGGGCACCGGGGGCGGGCCGATGGTCCAGGCGCCGGTCAAGTACGGGCGCAGGGCCGCCAGTACCGCCTCGCGCTCGTCGTCCGCCAGGACGCTGATCCGGTTGGCCTGCCGGTCGTACCAGGCCACCGCCCGGCCGTCGGGCCGGTTGACGTAGAGCCGGCCGCGGCCGGGCCGGCCGCTCGGAAGCACCTTGAGTCCGCGCATCGGCCTCACCCCCGCCGTCCATGGGAGCAGGCGGCGCCGCCGTGGGCAATCCCTCGGTTGTGTAACAGGTCCGTCGGCTCCCCGCTGCCTTCCTGTTACAAGGTCATCGCTGTACCGCAACGGCCGCCGCCTAGGTTTGTGCCCTCCGGGTCCGCCGACCCCTGAGACCCCGGTACTCCAAGACCCCGATCGCCATCGAAGGACTCCCGTGAACGCCGCCCGCCGCCGCACCATCGTTCGCGCCACCGCCGTGACCGCATGCGCCGGCGCCCTGCTGGCCCTGCCCGCCGCCGCCGCGCTCGCCGACGGGGCGCCGGCCGCCTCCGGCGCGCAGCGGACCCTGGTCAGCAGCATCTCGCTGGCGGACGGCCGGTCGACCGCGAAGGTGTACCGCCTCGCGAAGGACGCGTATCAGGCCGAGATCCTGCGCGCCGGCGCCAAGGTGGCCACGCTGACCAGCCGCGACGGGTCCACCGGTGTCGGGGCCGCCGGTGAGCTGCACGCGGCCCTGCGGCCCGACGGGCGGCTCTCCTCCTGGGTCGGTGACACCCTCCCCGAGGGCGGCTCCCACGCGGTGGCCGGCGACGGGCACAAGACGGGTACCCGGCACGGCTCCGGCGTCGGCTCCGGCTCCGGCTCCGGCTCCGGCTCCGGCGGCCACGTGGTGCCCGCCGCGCTGAAGGAGACCTCCGGCGCCCCCGGCACCGCCGAGGCGCTGCGGCTGAACACGCTGGCCGACGGCCCGGGCGACGGTGTGCTGCTGCTCGCAGCGGGCGGCGGGATCGCGGCCGTCGGCGCCGCCGGGCTGGGCTTCGCCATGCTGCGGCGCGGCCGTACGGACGGCTGATCCCGGGCGTCCGGGGAGCGGCCGACGGGCGGACGGGGCGGCTGACGGGCGGCAAATGGGGTGTACCTGCGCATAAGGTTGGCTGAATATCGACCGACGCCGACCGCGCGCCCCGCGCAGAGGAGGGCCCCAGCACGTGCGAAAGCCCTCCCTCCTCCGTACGGGCGCTGCCGCCCTGCTGCTGCCGCTGGCGGCCGCCTGCGGGAACACCGGCGGGCTCGCCGCCGCCGGGCCGACCCCGACGGCGAGCGGACCCGTACACCTGTGGCCCGGGCGCAAGGGGGCCGAGGTACCGCCCGCCGATCTGGGGGATACCTCTTTGGGGTGAACGGGTACGGCGTTTGCGGGGCTTGTGTTCTTGCTGGACTGTTCCCTGTGGGGGTGGCTTTGTCCGCTGTCGCGCGTGGAGGGGAGGCGGCTGGTGGCACGGGGGAAGCGGCGGGAACTGCGCAAGCTGGCCGTTCCGTTCACGGTCGCGGCCCCGGCCGGTGCGCGTATCCGTGACCGGCTGCGTCTGGGTTCGGCGGATGCGAAGGTTCTGACGCTCCTGGGTGAGCACCTCGGCCATCACGCCCGTGTCGATCTGGCGGAGCGCGTCCGTTTGGGCAGGGTGGCGGTCAAGGAAAATCGGCGGGCGGAGCGTAAGCGGGCGCTGACGAAGGTGTCTTCTTCACGATGGGCGGGTGCGATCACCCGGGCCAGTGAGGACCAGTTCCAGCTCAGCCTGCGATGCCTGTTCGATGAACGGGCCTGCCTGCGCCGGGCCATTACGAAGATCCGTAAGCGTGTGGCGGTGCCGTGCGGGCAACGCGTGAACGGTGTCCGCGGATATCGGGACCGGGCTGAGCGGGCGCAGAAGCAGCACCGGCTGGAAGTGCTCACCGCACGCCTGGCCGGGGTGGAGGCGCGCATCGAGGCCGGGCATCCGGCGATCGTTGTCGGCAGCCGCCGCCTGGTCAAGACCCGGCACAACCTGGCCGCCGCCCAGCTCACCGAGGCCGAGTGGCGGGAGCGGTGGGATGCGGCCCGCTTGTTCCTGACCGCCGACGGTGAGTCGGGGGCGCCGTACGGGAACTACACGATCAGTGTGGATCCGGCCGATGGCACGGTCACGATCGTCCTGCCCGAACCGCTCAGACATCTCGCGAACGCGCCGCGTGGCCGTTACCGGCTCGCCTGTACCGTCACCTTCCACAACCGCCGGGACGAATGGCTGGACCGGGTCACCGCCAACCGGGCGGTGCGCTACGACATCGTGTGCGACCCCGTGCGGGGCCGCTGGTACCTCGACGCCTCCTGGGCCACCAAAAAGACCGTGCTGCCCACTCCCGCCGAGCTGGTTGTCACCGGCGTCCGGCTGCTGGCCGTGGACCTCAACGCCGGCCACCTCGCCACCTGCGTCGTAGACACGCACGGCAACCCGGTCGGTGAACCAGTCACCGTGCCCACCCACCTGACCGGACCCGCATCCCAGCGCGACGGCCGCCTGCGGGCCGCAATCACCGAACTCATCAACCTCGCCAAGGCGAACGACTGCACCGGTCTAGCGATCGAAAACCTCGGCTTTGACGAGGCCCGTGCCACCGGCCGCGAGACCATGGGGCGAGGCAAACGCGGCAAGGCATTCCGGCGTACCGTCGCTGGACTGCCGACCGCGCGCTTCCGGGAACGCCTGCGCGGCATGGCCCACCACGCGGGGCTCGTCGTGATCGCGGTCGACCCGGCCTACACCTCCCGCTGGGGCAGCCAGCACTGGAAGCAGCCGCTCCAGCAGCAATCGAAGACCACGCTCGTCACCGGCCACCATGCGGCCTCGGTGGCGATCGGCAGGCGCGCCCTCGGCTATGGGTTACGGCGTCGGTCAGGTGTGACCGCACACGACCAGAGGATCCTTGTGCGGAGAGCTACCGGCCAGACCGTCCCCCACCCCAGGGCACGCGGGACCACAAGCCCGCCAAGGACCACAGGCACACCCCACCAGGGTGACAAGACCTGCCGGGACCGAAGCGACCAGCTCGTGCTGTTCCCCGTCTCCAAGACCGTACGGGAGACACCCGGCGCCAGACGCTCACTGCCTGGCCCGGTTCATGGCGACTCGGCCGACATCGGCCGACTCGCATAGCAACGGTGGACACGGACCTGCACCAGTCCCGGCCAACACCCCACCCCGCCCCCGCCCCCTCACGTACGCGGCCAAACTCCGCCCCGCCGTACCCCCCAACCTCGCCGGCGTTTGAGGCGCTGGGGGTCTGGGGGCGGAGCCCCCGGGGGTCCGGGGCGCAGCCCCGGGGAACGGGCGAAGGGCGGGTAGGGGACCAGCGCCGCGCAGCGGCCCACCACCCGCAGGCGACCACCGGACCCCAGCCGGGCCCGTGGCCCCGCCCCAGGCCCGGCGGACGGAGTCCGGCGCAGCGGCGCGAAGCCGGGGAGGCGCCCCGGCGCCGAGCCGCGCGAGCGGCGCGTCAAGAAGGCTGCGGCTTCGTCCAGGGCCAGCGGGCGCGGGGCCTTACTCCCGTCGGGGAGAAGGTGTACTTCCACCCCTTCTGGAGCCCGAGCCGCTTCGTGTACCCCGACGGCACGCGCTCGTACAGCAGCACCGTCGGGGGGCCGCCGTCCGCCGCCGGGACCGGGATCTCGTACCACTTCGGGGGGTGCCCCGTCGGGCCGAGGAGGATCGGGAGGACCCGGCCGTCCATCGGCCCGCCCTCGAAGGGGGTCGGTTCGCTTCTCACCCCTCCAGTGTCACAGGAGGTGCGCCGCCTCGGAGACCACCGGCATCACGCGCCGGGCGAGTACGCCGGCCGGGCCGTCGGCGGATTCCAGGGCGAGGGCGGCGCGGGCGGCGGACGCCGTTTCGGGGTCCGTGGCGGCGGTGGCGGTGAGGAGGGCGATGAACTGGTCCACCAGCCAGTCGCGCAGGGAGGCGACCTCCGGCTGTTTGCCCTCGTCGATCCAGATCAGCGAGGCCGCCTCGACCGCCGTGATCCAGGTGCGGACCATCATGCGCAGCCGCGGGCCGGGGGCGGGGACGTCCAGGTGGCGCAGGATCTGCTCGGCGGCCGCGCGGCGGATGCCGTCCACCGTGGCCGTGGTGCGGGAGGTCTCCACGACGCTGCCGCCCTGGAGGAGGGCGGCGAAGCCGGCGTCGTGTTCGTCGACGAAGGCCAGGTACCGGTCCAGGACCCGGGTCAGCCGCTGGGTCAGCGGGCCGGCCTGGGGTTCGGCGAAGCAGAGTTCGAGGACGTCCGCCGCCGAGCGCAGGGCGGCTTCGTACAGCTGCTGTTTGCCGCCCGGGAAGTAGCGGTAGACCAGCGGGCGCGAGACGCCCGCGGCCTCCGCGACGTCGTCGAGCGAGATCTCCTCCGGTGCCCGGTGCGCGAACAGCGACAGTGCGGCGTCGAGGAGTTGGGCTCGCCGCTCCTCGACACTCAGCCTGCGGTACGCCCGTACGGTCATGCCCGCAGAGTAGACGACCGGTCTACGCGAGGAGCCCCGAGCTGCGCCACATCCTGCGGCCGACCCCGCGCAGGACGCCGATGTCGTCGAGGAAGTCGGTGAGCCGCTTGGCGCCGGCCTGCATGACCTCGCGGCGGTGGCCGCTCGCCCTGACCTGGGCGACGGCTTCGCGCCGGTCGAGGCCGAGGTTCTCGTAGACGGCGGGGTTGACGAAGGCCACGGAGAAGACGCGGGCGGCCTCGCCGCAGCTGATCCGGGTGAGTTCCTGCTCCCAGCGCGGGGCGGTCACCATCTGGCGGCGCAGTTCCTCGCGGGCGTAGCGGACGTGCCGGGCTTCCTCGATGACGTGGATCCGGGTCACCCCGCGGACGAGGGGCTGGACGCGCTCGTCCGGGAAGGTGAGGCGCTGCATCCAGTCGAGGATCTCCTCGCCGAGGAGGGTGCAGGCGAAGGAACCGGGGGTGGTGGAGACCGTTTTGAGGATGCGGGCGAGGTTGTGGTTGACCCGGGAGACGGGGTAGGCGGGGGAGCCGGCCTGCTGGATCATGCGGGCGAACATCATCGAGTGCCGGCACTCGTCGGCGATCTCGGTGAGGGCGTAGCGGACGTGGTTGCTGGTCAGCGGCTTGTCGTAGATGTGCCGGACGAGGAGCTGCATGAGGATGATCTCGAACCAGATGCCCAGGGAGGCGAGTGACGCCGCCTCGTGGCGGGAGAGGTCGATGCGCTGCTCCTCCCCCATCTTCTTCCACAGCGGGGTGTCGTAGAGGGAGAGCAGTTCGGGCGGCCAGTAGTACTTGCCCTCGATGGGCGGGGCTTCCCAGTCGAGTTCCCGGTCGGGGTCGAAGGAGTGCCTGGCGGAGGATTCGAGGAGTCGTTCGGCGATCTGCTCGCGGTCCTTGAGGAGGCCGAGGGCGTCCCTCAGCGCGGCTCGTTCCGTCACTGTCGTCATGGCTTCGGGCACCTCGCGGTCGGGTTACCTGCGGTCACCCCTTATGAGACTGCCTGTCAGCAAGGCCGTCAATCCCTCGCGCACGAGTTGTTGACCCCGCGTCTACCAACGTGTGACGCTGCCAACTGTCCACTCCCGCAAGGCAGTACGCGAGACGAGGAGGCGTCAGTGTCGACGCACGAGCTCTACACCAAGGCCCCGGACGAGGGCGTGTGGCCGGTCCCCGCCTCCGGTGCGGCCCGCTTCAGCTGGGAGTACGACGGGGGGCGCGAGCGCCTCCTCGCCCTCTACCAGAAGGGCAAGGACAAGCAGTGGGACGGCGCCAAGCGCATCGACTGGGACATCGAGGTGGACCCGTACAACCCGCTCGGCACCCCCGAGGAGATGCTGACGCTCTACGGCACCCGGCACTGGGCGAAGATGACCGAGCGGGACAAGGGCGAACTGCGCCGGCACTACAGCGCCTGGAACTTCAGCCAGTTCCTGCACGGCGAGCAGGGCGCGATGGTGTGCGCGGCGCGCATCGTGGAGTCGGTGCCGGACCTGGACGCGAAGTTCTACTCCGCCACCCAGACCATGGACGAGGCCCGCCACGCGGAGATCTTCGGGCGGTTCCTGCACGAGAAGGTCGGGATGCTCTACCCGATCAACGACAGCCTCCAGGGACTGCTGGGCGACACCCTGCGCGACTCCCGCTGGGACATGCCGTACCTCGGCATGCAGGTGCTCATCGAGGGGCTGGCGCTGGCCGCCTTCGGGATGATCCGCGACACCACCGACAAGCCACTGCCCAAGCAGATCCTCGCGTACGTGATGCAGGACGAGGCCCGCCACGTGGCCTTCGGACGGATGGCCCTGCGCGACTACTACAAGCAGCTCACGGACGCCGAACTGCGCGAGCGCGAGGAGTTCGTGATCGAGGGCTGCTACCTGATGCGGGACCGGCTGCGCGGGGTGGAGGTACTGGAGAACTTCGGCATCCCGAGGCGGGAGGCGGAGGAGTACACCGAGCAGTCGGAGTTCCTGCACCTGTTCCGCAAGCTGCTCTTCAGCCGGATCGTGCCGTGCGTCAAGGACATCGGACTGTGGGGCGACCGGCTCCAGAAGGCGTACCTGGAGATGGGGGTCTTCGAGATGGGCGACGCCAACCTGGACCTGCTGATGACCCAGGACGAGGAGATCGCCGAATCCCTCGACCGCGAGCGCTTCGCGGCCGAGGAACGGGACCGGGTGGCGGAGGTCGAGGCCGCCATCCAGGAGGGTGCGGAGGCCTAGGAGGCGTCCCCGGGCGGGAAGGGGGTGCGCAGGGTGAAGGCGTACGGGGTCGGGCCGTGTTCCCGCAGGTGCAGGAGGCGAGCCTCGGCGTCCGCGACCGTGGGGCGCTCCCCCGCAGGCACCCACCACAGGGTCGAGATGGCTTCCGCGACCTGCTCGAAGAACTCCCGCCTGCGGGCCATCAGTTCCCGGTGCCGCCCCTTGTACATGAAGGCGGTCAGGGCGTCGCTGTCCCGCCACACCGACATGTTGACGATGATCTGGTCGTCACCGAAGAAGGGCACGTCGGTCGCGTCGTCCCCCGCCTCGCCCTGCAGCCGCCACACGAACCCGTCCGCCGCTTCGGCCACGGCGTTGACGGGGTCGAGTCCGTCCACGAAGTCCTTCAATTCCGGTGCGTCGAGGGGGTGCTTGAGGCGGGCTATGTTCACCTGGGCGAGTTCGTGAGTCACGAGTTCGTTGGTCATAGACGTACGGCTACCAGCCCGCCCGCTCCCGCCGCTCACCATTTCACGGGCTGGACGACATCACCGGCGCCCGGCCAGCGCCGCCTCCATCACCGCCCGCGCGATCGGGGCCGCCGCGCCGTTGCCGCTGATGTCCCCGCGCACCGCCGAGGCGTCCTCGACCACCACCGCGACCGCCACCGCCGGCTGGGGCGCGCCCTCCGCCCGGGCCCAGGCGATGAACCAGGCGTACGGGGTACCGGCGTTGCCGACTCCGTGCTGCGCGGTGCCGGTCTTGCCGCCGACCTGCGCGCCGGGGATCGCCGCGTTGCGTCCGGTGCCGTCCTCGACCACCTTGACCATCAGCTCCTGCATGCGCAGCGCCGTGGCCGGGCTCATCGCCCGGCTCAGGGTGCGCTGGTCGGTGCGCCGCACCAGGGAGCCGTCGTCCTGGGTCGTGCGGTCCACCAGGTAAGGGGTGCGCAGCTCGCCGCCGTTGGCCACGGCCGCCGCCACCATCGCCATCTGCAGCGGGGTGGCCTTGGTGTTGAACTGCCCGATCGCGGAGAGCGCCAGCTGGTCCGGGCTCATGTCGGTGTCGAAGTTCGACCGCGACACCCAGGACGGCACCCGCAGCCCCTCGTCGTTGAACCCGAACCGGCCGGCGGCCTCCGCCATCGCGCGCAGCCCGACCTGCACGCCGATCTTGGCCATCACCGTGTTGCAGGACCACTGCACCGCGTCCGCCATCGAGGCGTCCGCGCAGCCCGTGGCCGCGTTCGGCAGCAGGGTGCTGGTGCCGGGCAGCGGGTAGGGGTCGGGGGTGCGGGTCGGGGCGTCCACGTCGGTGACCACGCCCGCGTCGAGGGCCGCGGCGGCCGTCACGATCTTGAAGGTGGAGCCGGGTGGATACGTCTCGCGCAGCGCCCGGTTGAGCATCGGCTTGGCGGGGTCCGAGTTCAGCCGCTCCCAGGCCGCCTTGACCCGCGTACCGGTGCCGGAGAGCAGGCCGGGGTCGTAGGAGGGGCTGCTGACCAGCGCCAGGATCCTGCCGGTGGCCGGCTCGACGGCGGCCACCGCGCCCCGCTTGCCGCCGAGCCCCCGGTACGCGGCCCGCTGTACGGCCGCGCGCAGGGTGGTCGCGGCGTTGCCGCCGCCGGGGCGGCCGCGCGCGAGGTCGTACCAGAGCGGGAAGGCCGAGAGTCCCGGGTCGGTGCCGGAGAGGATCCCGTCCTCGGCCCGCTCCACGAAGCTCGTCCCGTACGTCTGGGAGGAGAAGCCGGTGACGGGCGCGTAGAGCGGGCCGTCGGTGTAGGTCCGCTCGTAGCGCAGCAGCTGGCCGCTGTCGCGGGAGCCGGTGACGGGCCTGCCGTCGACCAGGATGTCGCCGCGCGGTTCGGCGTAGCGCTCGATGGCGGGGCGTTTGTTGGCCGGATTGGCCCCGTAGGCGGCCGACTCCCACACCTGCACCCGGGCCACGTTGGCGAGCAGGGCGGCGAGCAGCAGGGCGCAGAAGTACGCGCACCAGCGGATGTAGCGGATCACGGGGCGGGTTCCCCCGCTTCCGGTCCAGGTCCGGGTCTGCGGGCGCTGTCGCTGAGCCGGACCAGCAGCGCAACGATGATCCAGTTGGTGACCACGGAGGAGCCGCCCTGTGCCAGGAAGGGCATGGCCATGCCGGTGAGCGGGATCAGTCCGGTGACGCCGCCGGCGATGACGAACACCTGGAGGGCGACGATCGAGGCGAGCCCGGTGGCGAGCAGCCGCCCGAAGGGGTCGCGCAGCGCGAGGCCGGCGCGGAAGCCCCGGGACACGAGGAGCCCGTAGAGGAGCAAGATGGCGGTGAGGCCGACGAGGCCCAGCTCCTCGCCGGCGGTGGCGAGGACGAAGTCCGATTTGGCGGCGAAGCCGATGAGGAAGGACTGACCGTGTCCGAGGCCGGTGCCGAGCAGGCCGCCGGCGGCGAAGGCGAAGAGGGACTGGGCGAGCTGGCCGGGGCCGTCGCCGCGCTCGATGGAGGCGAAAGGATTCATCCAGTCGTCCACGCGGCTGTGCACGTGCGGTTCGAAGGTCCCGACGGCGTACGCGCCGAGGGCGGCGAGCAGCAGGCCGATGGCGATCCAGCCGATCCGTCCGGTCGCGGTGAACAGCATGATCACGAAGAGTCCGAAGAAGAGCAACGAGGTGCCCAGGTCCCGCTCCAGGACCAGCACGCCCACGCTCAGCAGCCAGATGGCGAGGATCGGCCCGAGGACCCGGCCGGGCAGGAGGCGGAGCTTCCAGAAGATCCGGCGGCCGGTGAGGGCGAGGGCGGTGCGGTTCGCGGCGAGGTAGGCGGCGAAGAAGAGGGCGAGCAGGATCTTGGCGAACTCCCCCGGCTGGAAGGAGAGTCCGGCGAAGCGGATCCAGATGTGGGCCCCGTTGACGGCCGGGAAGAAGACGGGGACGAGCATCAGCACGAGGGCGGTGGTGACCGAGAGGTAGGCGTACCGCTGGAGCACGCGGTGGTCACGCAGGCCCGCCACGACGAGGACGAACAGCCCCACCCCGAGCGCCGACCACCGCAGCTGGTCCCCCGCCCCGGCCTCCCCCGGGGTGGCGAGGTCGAGGCGCTGGATGAGGACCAGGCCGAGCCCGTTGAGCAGGACGGCGATCGGCAGCAGCAGCGGGTCGGCGTACGGGGCCCTGAGCCGGACGGCGAGGTGCGCGAGCAGGGCGGCCCCGCCGAGCCCGGCGGCGTAGGGGGCGGCCGGGCGGGGGGCGTGGCCGCCGGCCGCGGCGGCGGCGACGTAGAGGTGGCCCAGTACGGAGATCAGGACCGCGCCCGCGAGGAGCGTCAGCTCGATGCCGCGGCGCTTGGGGGCGCGGGCGTCGGGGGGCGGGGGCGGAGCGGGCTCCGTCACCTTCGCCGTCAGAGCGGTCATACCCGGAAACGTAGCAAGGTCGCGGCTGGTATGTCCGCTTATGTCATAGTGTGCCGAAGAGTCGTCAGAAACGGTCAGGAGTGAGGAGCCCCGGCTCATGGGACCAGTGGAATTCATCGTCCTCGCCTTCCCGGAGGAACAGCTCCGGGTACCGGCGGTCGAGGCCGTGACGGGGCTGCGCAAGACGGGCGTGGTGCGCCTGATCGACGGGCTCGTCGCGACGAAGACGGCGTCCGGGGAGGTCCTGGCCGCGGAGTTCGACGAGTTCGTGGAGCTACGGGGCGTCCTGGCGGGCCGTGACGTGGCGCGGCTGATCGGCCCGGAGGACGTGCGCGAGGCGGCGGAGCTGCTGGACCGGGGCAGCTGCGCGCTGCTGCTGGTGGTCGAGCACGTCTGGGCGCAGGACGCGGCGGTCGCCGTACGGGCGGCGGGCGGGCGGATCGTGGGGTCGGTCCGGATCCCGGCGGAGCGGGTGGGGGTGGCGTGATGTTCATCAGACCGGTGGGCGTGACGGTGCACGCGGCGGTCCGCCCGGCGGGCCGCCCGCTCCTGCGGGGGCTGCTGCGCCGGGCGGCGGGCGCGGCGGAGTGGGCGCAGGCGGAGGACACGGGCGAGGGCTTCATCGAGGGGTTCGTGGAGGGCGAGGGCTCGGTGGAGGGCCCCGAGCGCCCGGTGGAGGAGGACGCCTGGCCCGAGGAGGAACCGCCCCCGCCACCCACCCCCGAGGAACCGCCCCCGACCGAACCCCCGCCTCCCCCCGCCGCCCCTCCCACCCCACCACCGCCGCCCGGCAGCCTGGTGACGGAGCTGACCCAACTGGCCGACCTCACCCGCGAGGGCCTCCTGACCCCGGAGGAGTTCACGAGGGCGAAGTCCCGGCTACTGGGGGGCGGGGCTCCGGGGGCGGGGTCTCAGCGATGAGGCGAGGGGCGGCCGGGCCTCGCCACGCCGGGCATCCGGGCCACTTCAAGAAGGGCCCGGAGCCGCTGCTCAAGGTCAGCGAGGGGCGAGGAGGCAGAACTCGTTGCCTTCCGGGTCGGCCAGAACCGTCCAGTGGATGGCGGACTGGTCGATACCAGGGTCGGTGGCGCCCAGGGCGCGCAGTCGGGCTTCCTCTGCTGCCAGGTCGTCACCGGGGTAGGGGCGGACGTCGAGGTGGACGCGGTTCCACACGGTCTTGATGTCGGGGGTGCGGATGAATTCCAGGTAGGGGCCGACGCCTTTGGCGGAACGCATGGTCGCCTGGTCGTCGGTGACCTCGTGCAGCGTCCAGTCCATCGCCTCGCCCCAGAACCGGGCCATCCCTCGCGGGTCGGCACAGTCGACCACCACCGCGGCGATCGGCCCGGTGTCCCGGTAGATCGGGCGGGGCTCCAGGACACAGAACTCGTTGCCCTCGGGGTCGGCCATGACCGTCCAGGGGACGTCGCCCTGACCCACGTCGGCGAGCGTCGCACCGAGATCCTTCAGGCGTGCGACCAACTCCGCCTGATGGGCGGTCGAGGTGGTGGCCAGATCAACGTGCACCCGGTTCTTCACCGTTTTGGGTTCCGGGCGGGCCACGAGGTCGATACAGACGGCCACGGGGTCGGGGTAGGCGAAGCCCACCGGTTCGAGGTTGGTCACGCCGGGTCCCTCGCTGTCGACACCCCAACCGAGTGCCTCCGCCCAGAACCGGCCGAGCGCGGAGTCGTCCAGGGCCTTCATATTGATCTGCACAAGTCGTGTCGCCATGCCGAAGATCCTAGAGCGGCGGCCCGCCCCCGAAACCGGTGGACTGCTGGTCAGGGCACCTGGCAGGCTCCGTCTCGTGGTGATACTCGATGTCCTGACCGACATGGCGATGACCGGCCGGCTCGGTCCGGTGTTCATCGGCGCCGACTGGAGCGACGTCACCGCGGCGCTCGGCGAACCGTGGGACGTCGGAACGACGCCCCCGGGCGAGGAGGAGCCGCATCTCTTCGCCTACGGAGACCTCGAGCTGAGCGTCTGCCCCTGCCGCAAGGTCTCCCTCATCTGCGTGCAGACCTGGCGCGAGGTCATCGAACTTCCCCGGCCGCTGGCCGGTGGGACAGGCACCTTCCCCGGGGAGATCCGGCAGGCGGAGGTGGTTTCCGCCCTGGACGCGGCCGGATGCCCCTGGCAGCCCTACCTCCCACTGACCTTCGGCGACCAGCGCACGCTCATGGCGATCCCGTCAGGAGCGGCCTTCACGTTCGAGCTCCTCGAGGACGAAGAGCCCGTTCTGAACGTCATGGGCCTGCCGGGCGACCGACACGACTGCACGGCCCCTCAGGCGGGAACCGGTTCGGCCTCGGCGTACGGGCTGAGCATGGTGTCGAAGTAGCCCTCTGGGGCTCCCTCCAGGAAGGTCGACAGATTTTCCAGGAAGGCACGCAGCGGAGGCGTCGCGTTGTGGCGGTCCAGGTCTTCCTGGGAGCGCCAGACCTCGTACAGGAAGAAGCGGCCGTCCTCATGCTCATGGAGGTTGTACTGCAGGTTGCCGGGCTCTTGCCGGGTGGGTTCCACGAACGAGGAGAGGATGCGCCGGACCTCGTCCGCGTGCTCCGGCCTGGGTCGCAGGAAACCGTAGAGGGCCAGGGGGCGATCTGTGTTCGTCATGGCCCTCACGCTAAGATCTCACACCAATGTGAGGTTCAAGGGGTTGTGAGGAGCGCCACATGAAGATCGGCGAGCTCGCCGCCGCGACGGGCACCTCCGTCCGACTGCTGCGCTACTACGAGGAGCAGGGCCTCCTGGAGTCCTACCGCCTCGACAGCGGCCACCGCCGCTACGACGACGGCGCCCCTGCCGTGGTCCGGCGCATTCGCGCGCTGCTGGATGCCGGCCTGCCGACCCGGGTCATCCGCGACCTGCAGCCGTGCATTCGCCAAGACGGCACGGTCGCCGGATGCAAGCTGGAGACCCTCCAAGAACACCTCCAGGGTCTGGACGACCGGATCTCCGCACTATCGGAAACCCGCACCTCCCTGGCCGGGCTCATCTCCGCCGCCCAGACCCGCGAACCGACACGCGTGTAAAGCGGCCCACCGCCACCGCGCGTCCGCGGCGGCGGCCTTCTGCGTCTCAACCCTTTCGGGCGGCGCCCTCGGGCCAGACGACCTCAACCGGCAGTCCGTTCGCGCGGGCCTCCGCCACCGTGTCGGCGGTACCGCCCCGTCCGTTGCCCGGCCGACCGTCCCATACGGCGACGAGTCTGTCCGCCCGGCGGAGGAGTTCGCTGTTCGCGGCCTCGTACGCTTCCCGGTTCGCCTCGGCGTACGACATCACGGCCACATCGGCGGCGGCCTGCTGAAGGCGGTCGAACTCGGCCGCGTCATCGGGCTTCACCTTGGCCTCGCGGTAGTCCCGGGAGGGCACGACGACGATCAGCTGACCGCCGAGGGACAGAACCGCGTCGGCGAACAGAGCGTCCGCACCCTTCGCGATGCAGGAAACCCCGGTCAGCCCCTCCTCGACGTACGGGCCGAGCAGCGTCACCAGCGCTTCACGGACCAGTGGCACGCTCTCCTCGGTGAGGTCCATGTGTCCGGTCACCGCGATAACGGTCATGCCGTCCCCCCTTCGGGTCAGTTCGCCAGTAGCTCGCGGATGCTATCGCGGGCCTCCCGTACAGCCCTGCTCTCCGAGCGACCTACGGTGTACTGGTACAGCGCCCCCAGCTGCGTTCGGACTCGGCTGGACGGTGTGAGCGATGCGGCCTCGACTGCCCGTTGGGTCTCCTCCACGGCGCCGGTGAGGTCACCTGCGAGAAACCGGGTCTCCGCAAGTCCGATCCGGTCGAGTGCGTGGGATCGGCCGGCCTCGATGCCGCGTGCGTCCAGTGCTGCCCGGATGTGTTCAGCGGCAGATTCTGCGTGGCGGCCTGGATCGGTACGAGCCAGATCGAGGAGTCGACCGCCGGTTACCCCCGAAAGCTCGGCCTGGTTGAAGTAGTGGATCCAATGCGGCTCCGCCTCTTGTGGTCCCGCTGATGCCAGCTCCTCCTGGGCCTGGCCGGTCGCACGTCGGAAGGCAGCCACCCGTCCCATCGTCGCGTACGCCCAGGCTTCCCGGGTGTGCAACATCGCCCGCACCCGTGGACCGCTCAGCCCTCGGCTACCGTCCTGCGCGAGCCTGATCAGTTCGAGCGCGTCCGCAGGACGGGCGGCGTAGAGCATCTGGCGGGCCATGCCTGCCAGCACGTTCCGTCGAAGTGCGCATACCGGTCAGTCTGTTCGACCTCGACGTCCATCACGGCGACCCGGAGCCGATCCTCAGCCGACGCGAGCCCAGTTCTCTCCTGGACCGCTACAGCTGGTGCCCCCGCCGAGTCGGCGAGCCCAGCGTCGGCCTACTCGACCGGGCGTTGATCGGCTGGGAGCGCTTCCTCAGCACCTTCGAGGGAGTGCCCAATGAGTGAGCAGTACGAGTACGTGCCGCACCGACTCCTGCGCCGGCGTGTCCGCGATATCGCCTCCGGCGCCGAGGGCGAGCTGATGGCCGTGATCAACGAAAACGTCTCGGACACCGCCATCGAGCACTGGATGGAGCTGGCCTACATCCGGGGCGCCTCCGGCCGCGAATTCACCACCGCGGCCGCCAACGTCGAGCCCGCCGGCTGACCGATCGCGCTCGCCATCCGCTGACTTCCGCCCTGGCCGGGGCGGGGATCCTGCACCATTCACCCAACGATGGGAGAACGCCATGCCCAAGCACAACGGACCGCCGGAAGACAAGCCTTGGACGCCCCCGTCCGAACCTCCCAGCCCGGACGGAAGCCGGCCGCCCGCACAGCCGTCGACTCCGCCGCCGCCCCCGCCGGGCAAGCGGTGAACAAGGCGATCTGCCGCGAGGCCCTGCAGACCATGGGCCTGCTCCGCGAGCCCTGGCTGGCGGAGGCCTTCGACAACGTCGATCGCGAATCCTTCGTTCCTCAGGCCGTGTGGCTTCCTGTACGGGACGCCGAAGGCCTCTGGCGGTTCGTCGAGCGTGACGAGGAGCCCGAGGTCTGGCGCCGTGCGGTGTGGAACCCGCACCAGTCGGTGGTCACACAGCTGGACGACGGCACCGTCACGCCGGGAACGGGCGCGGGCGACTTCACCTCGTCCGTGTCCGCCCTCGACATCGTGATGAGGAAGCTCCACCACCTGGACCTGGCGCCGGGATCCCGCGTGCTGGAGATCGGCTACGGCTCCGGCTACCACACAGCCCTCCTGTGCGAGCGCGTCGGGCCGGACAGAGTGGTGGCTGTGGAGGTGGACGAGGCGCTCGCCCGCGCAGGGGCCTCCAACCTCAAGGCTGCCGGCTACGAACCGGAGCTGATCCTCGGCGACGGCCTCCAGGGAGCCCGTGGCGGCGATCCGTTCGCCCGAATCATCAGTACCGCGTCCCTGCGGCGATTGCCGTACGCCTGGATCGAACAGTCCACGCGGAACGGGGTGATCCTGACTCCGTTCGGCACGGCGTACAGCAACGCAGGGCTCCTCCGCCTCCAGGTGGACAGTGCGGGCACGAAGGCGGAAGGCCGGTTCGTCGGCGAGTCCTCATACATGTGGATCCGCTCCGAGCGGCCGACCGTCACCCTCCAGGTCCCGGAGGAGTCGACCAGCCGGACGTCTCCGATCGATCCCGCACAGGTCCTGCAGGGCGGATACCTCCAGGACTTCGCCATCGGCCTCCAAGTCCCGGACATCTCCTACTCGCACCGCGGGGAGGGTGACGCACGGCAGGTCCAGTTCGTGGACGAGACCGGAACCTCGGCCACGATCGTCCGCTACGACGCCTGGTGGGAGGAGGACGCGGTCCGCTCGTGGGGACCACGCGACCTGTGGGCGGAGGTGACGGCGGCCTACACCTGGTACGAGGTCCGGGACCGGCCGCACGTCACCCGCTTCGGCATCACGGTCGATCGGTCCGGCCAGCACTCATGGCTGGACGAGCCCGCTCAGCTCGTGGGCTCCTAACCCGCGGCCCCCGGCCGGCCCCCGTCCGGCCGGGGGCCGCTCCCCGTGCGCGCGTAGCGAACTGACGCGCCCGGGTGGTCCGCACGCTGCTCACGTCGTCATTTGGTGCAGGGATCAGCCCCAGACGGCCGCCGGACGCTGAGAAATGAGGAGCGCGTAGCGATCTGACGCGCCCCGGGCCCCCGGCCCTGGGGCCTCCCTGGAGGGGCCCGGATGCCCGGCGTGGCGAGGGGAGGCCCCTCGCCTCATCGCTGACGGGGCCGTCCCTCTCCCTTGGACCGTGCCGTTCTTTTGGGGGCTTCCCGGCAGTCCTTTGTCTTTCCGGGGCGGGACGGTCTGTCAAGGGTGGCCGAAGGCCATCACGCAGTGACGCGACGAAGGAGCGCCCTTGACAGGCCGTCCCGACGCTGAAGGACGATGGGACTGACGGGAAACCCCCAAACCAGCTCTGATGCGGGCCCGCCAAGACACCGCCAACCCGGCACCCCGCCCCGCCGCCGGAGCCCGCCCGCGCCGGGCGGGGCCAGGCGCGCCCGCGCCGCGGGACGGGGTAGGCCTCCGCGCCCCGGCGGCAGGCGGCCAGCCGCCGCTCCGCTCCGAGCGCTCGAGCGGTCAACGCCACCCCGCCACGAGCCGACGTAGCAACGCTCCCGCAGACGGGAAGGCGGGTGGGCAGCCACCGCCCGGGCCCGGCGCCTCGAGGGGGAGATAGTGGGCCCGCACCGCGAGCGGCGCACGCGAAGCCGCGTCCCCCGACCGGGTGACGGGCCGTCGGCCCCGTGATGTCGGGCGGGGTGGGTCCAGGGCCGCGTGGCAGCATCGGGCGGCGGAGGTTATTACATGACAAAACGACTGCTGCGCATCGCCTGCCTCGCCGCCGTCTTCGTCGCCGCGGGGCCCCCGCCCGTCGCGCGGGCCGAGCCCGTCGGGGAGTTGCTCACCCGGCTGCAGGGCCTGTACCAGCAGGCCGAGGAGGCCACCGAGGCCTACAACGCCGCCGAGGCGGCCCTCGGGGACCGGCAGGACGAGGAGCGGCGGCTCACCACCGAGCTCGCCACGGCCCGCTCCGCGCTCGACTCCGAGAAGGCCACCGCCGGGCGCCTGGCCCGGGAGCAGTACCAGGGGGTCCGCGGCGGGAGCCTCTCCCCGTACCTGCGGATGCTGCTCTCGGGGGATCCCCAGCAGGCCTTCGACCAGCGCCGGCTCGCCGCCCGCGAGGGCGCCCGGCGGGCCGGGGTCGTGGCGCGGCTGGAGCGGGGCCGGGAGCAGGCGGGGGCGCTCGCCACCGCCGCCCGCAAGGCGCTGGACGACCAGGAGACCCTCGCCGTGCGGCAGAAGCGGGCCCAGCAGGAGGTCACGGGCCGCCTCAAGGAGGTCGAGCGGCTGCTGGCGGCGCTCACCCCGGAGGAACTGGCCGGGCTCGGGGCGCGCGAGGCGGCCGTCACCGCCGGGGCGCAGCGCGCGCTGGTGGACTCCGGCCGGCTGCCCGCCCGTACGGGTACGCCCACCGCCGCCGGCGGGGCCGCCCTGCGGTACGCGACGGCGCAGATCGGCAAGCCGTACGTCTGGGGCGCCGAGGGCCCGGCCTCCTTCGACTGCTCCGGGCTGACCTCGAAGGCCTGGGAGCACGCCGGGCGGTCCATCCCCCGGACCAGCCAGGAGCAGTGGGCACAGCTGCCGCGGGTGCCGCTGGACCGGCTGCGCCCGGGCGATCTGGTGGTCTACTTCCCCAAGGCCACGCACGTGGCCCTCTACATCGGGGACGGCAAGGTGATCCAGGCTCCCCGCCCGGGCGCCACCGTGAAGGTCTCGCCCATCGCCGCGAACCCGCTCCTCGGGGCGGTCCGCCCGGATCCGGACGGGACCCCGCTCGAGGAGTTCACCCCGCCGCCGCTGCCCGAGGCCGCGACGGCGGGGGACGACACGGGCTATTCGGCGGAAGCGGAGCCGGAGGCGGAGGAGGAGACCTCCGCCAGGTAGTCCGCCGTGTCCTCGGGGTCGTAGAAGTACGCGTCGAAGTCGGCCGGGTTGTCGAAGCCGTTGGCGAATCGATCCGCCACCGGCTGGAGCTGCCCGGCCGCGCCGATCAGGTTCAGCACGTGCTCCGGCGGGACGCCCAGCATGGCGTTCGTCCACTGGGTGACCGGCTTGCCGGTGGTGAACCAGTACTTGTCGAAGGTCGCCTTCATCCACGCCTCGTCGAACGGCTTGTCGCCGTGCATGAGGATCGAGGAGAGGTACGAGGCCGCGCACTTGGCCGCCGCGTTCGAGCCCTGGCCGGTGATCGGGTCGTTCGCCACGACCACGTCCGCGACGCCCAGGACCAGGCCCCCGCCGGGAAGGCGGCCGATGGGGTTGCGGACCACCGGGGTGTAGCGGCCGGAGAGGGTGCCGCCCGCGTCCGTGAGCTCGGCCTTCCTCGCCCGCGCGTACTCCCACGGGGTGTACTTCTCCATCAGCTCCAGCGTCAGCGCCAGGTGCTCGGCCGGGTCGTTGACCCCGGTGAAGACGTCCAGCGGTCCGCCCGGGAGGCCCTCCCAGAACAGGATGTCGGCCCGCCCCGAGGTGGTCAGGGTGGGCATGACGAACAGCTCGCCGACGCCAGGGACCAGGTTGCAGCGCACGGCCTCGGTGTCCGGGTGCTCGGGGCGCGGCTCGAGCCCGTGCACGTACGAGACGGCCAGCGCGCGCTGCGGGGCGTCGTAGGGGGAGCGTGCCTCGTCCCGCCCGAACATCGACACCAGCTCGCCCTTGCCGGCGGCGACGAGCACGAGGTCGTACGTACGGGAGAAGAAGTCCAGGTCGGCGACGGACGCGCCGTGGATGACCAGCTGTCCGCCGCGCTGGGTGAAGGTGTCGAGCCAGCCGGCCATCTTCACGCGCTGGTCCACGGACTGCGCGGGGGCCTTGAGGCGGCCGAGCCAGTCGATGGGGCGGGAGCCGTCGGGGGCGGCGACCGAGACGCCCAGGCCCCGGATCTTCGGGGCCTGCTGCTCCCAGAAGTTCAGCTGGAGGTCCCGCTCGTGGCGGAGCGCCGTGTCGAACATGCACTGCGTGGACATGACCCGTCCGGTGCGGATCTCGTCCGCGGTCCGGTTGGACATGAGGGTGATCTCGTACCCCTTCGCCTGGAGGCCGAGGGCGAGCTGGAGACCGGACTGGCCGGCCCCGACGACGAGTATCTTGCGCATCTCACGTTCTCGATTCGGGGTTTCGGTTCTTCGGGTCGTTCCGTGGCGTGCCGTGCCGTGCCGTGCCGTGGCGCGCTTATGCGGGCGTGGCGTCCAGCGCGTGGCCCACCAGGGTGAGCAGGGACTCCACGACCGTGGCCCGGCTCCGCGCGTCCATGATCACGACGGGGACGTGCGGCGGGATGGTGAGCGCCTCCCGCACGTCCTCCACCTCGTAGGAGCGCGAGCCCTCGAAGTGGTTGACGGCGACCGCGTAGGGCAGCCCGCAGCTCTCGAAGTAGTCGAGCGCGGGGAAGCAGTCGCGCAGCCGGCGCGTGTCGGCCAGGACCAGGCCGCCGATGGCACCGCGTACGAGGTCGTCCCACATGAACCAGAACCGCTCCTGGCCGGGGGTCCCGTACACGTAGAGCACGAGGTCGTCGTCGAGGGTGATGCGGCCGAAGTCCATCGCGACGGTGGTCGTGCTCTTGTCCGGGGTCCCGGTCAGGTCGTCGGTGGGGACGCTGGCCTGGGTCATCACCGCTTCGGTGCGCAGCGGGGTGATCTCGGAGACGGAGGACACGAAGGTGGTCTTGCCGACGCCGAAGCCGCCCGCGACCAGCACCTTGACGGCGACGGGCGCGCGGGAACGGTCGTACTGCCAGGGCTGGACGGGCTCGTCGTCGACGATCCCGGCGACGTCTGCGACGACGTCAGAGACGGCGGAGGCCACTGAGCACCCTTTCCAGCAGCGCGCGCTCGGGCCGGCCGCTGCCGTGGCCCGTGCCGTAGACGCGTATCCGGCCCTGGTCGGCGAGGTCGCTGACGAGGACCCGGACCACGCCGAGCGGCAGCTTCAGCAGGGCGGATATCTCGGCGATGGTGCGCATCCGGCGGCAGACCTCGACTATGGCGCGCATCTCGGGCATGCGGTCGGGCGTCTGCGTCTTGGCCGGGGCGCCGTCCAGGGCGGCGACGAACGTCTCCACCAGCAGCACCTGCGTGAAGCGGGTGCGGCCGCCCGTGAGGGAGTACGGGCGGACGCGGGCGGGGCGGCGGTCGGCGCCGCGTATCGGCAGCCGGTCGGAGGCCGTACTCCTCACGGGGTCTTCTCCATCGACTGGCGCAGCTCACTGCGGACTTCGGGGGTCAGGACGTGGCCGGCGCGGCCGACGAACAGGGCCATGTGGTAGGCGACGACGCTCATGTCGCAGTCGGGCGTGGCGTGCACGCCGAGCAGGGAGCCGTCGCTGATGGACATGACGAAGACGGAGCCGTTCTCCATGGCCACCATGGTCTGCTTGACCGTGCCGAACTCCATGAGGGCGGCCGCACCGGTGGTGAGGCTGCCGAGCCCGGACACGATGGTGGCGAGGTCGGCCGAGGCGCCGCGGGGGCCCTTGGGCCGGTCCCCCTGCGGGGATTCCGCCGCCGGTTCCGAGGAGAGCAGCAGCAGCCCGTCCGAGGACACGACGGCCACGGAGTTGACCCCGGGCACCTCCTCGACCAGGTCGGTCAGCAGCCACTGCAGGTTGCGGGCCTGGGTGCTCAGTCCGTACGTACTGGGCGCGGTCATGTGCGGGCCTCCTGTGCGGTGTCCCCCTGGTCGGTGTGCCCCTGGCCTCGATCCGGCGGGCCTTGCGGGTCCTGCGGGTCGTGCCGGTCCTGTCGGCCCTGTCGGTCCTGCGCGAGTTCCGCCGCGACGACCCGGCGCCCGTCCTGGGCGCCCTGGTAGAACCCGCCGAGGCGGCGGCGCAGTTCCTCGGCGTCGACCCGGCGCGGCTCGGGGCGGGCCGCCGCGGGGTTTCCGGTGGCGGGGGCCGCCACGGAGCGCGGGGTGCGCTTGGGGAGGCCCTTGGCGGTGACGGGCTCGGTGGCGGGCTCGGCCATGGGCTCGGGGTGGCTGCCCTGGCGGGGGACGAAGCCGTCCTCCGCGTCGGCCGCCCGCCGGTGGCCGGAGTCGTCGGAGTCGTCGGGTACGGCCCCGGCGTCGGCTGCGGCGTCGGCCGCCTCGGGGTCGAAGGCCTCGGCCAGGGTGACGACCTTGGCGGGCTCGGCCTCGGCGGTCGCCGGCTCGGGGGCCGACGCCGTGAAGATCTGCTCCGCCGGCGGCAGCTGCGCGTCCTCGGAGGCCGCGGCGGCGGGCGCGGGCTTCGTGAAGGCCCCGGGCCCGAAGGCCTCCGCGACCAGGGACCCGGCGTCGAAGGGCTCGGAGTCGTAGGCCTCGGACTCCGACTCGAGGTCGTCGGCCTCGGCGGACCCCTCGAACCCAGTAGACCCATCGGACCCGGTAGACCCGTCGGCCCCGGCAGCCCCGGCGTCGAAGGCCTCGGCCTCAGCCTCGGTGGCCTCCGCGTCGAAGGCCTCGGCCAGAGTGACCACCTCGACGGCCGCCGGCTCCACACCCGGCTCCACGCCCGACTCGGGCTGCGGATCGGGCTGCGGTGCGGGCACGCGCAGCCGCGGCGGCAGGGTGTTCTCGTTGGCCTCGGCGACCACCCCGGGCAGCTGGAACGCGGGGGCGCCCGGCGTGGCCAGGGTGTGGACCGGGGAGGCCGGCGTCTGGACCGGGCCGGCCGGCAGCAGCGCCGCGGGGACGACGACCAGGGCCTCGGTCCCGCCGTGGCGCCCGGCGCGCAGCTCGGCGCTCACGCCGTGGCGTGCCGCGAGCCGCCCGGCGACGTACAGGCCGAGTCCCAGGCCGTGCTCGGCCTCGGGCTCCTCGTCGTAGGCGTCGGGGGTGGAGAGGCGGGCGTTCAGGGAGGCCAGCCGGTCCTCGGTGACGCCGATGCCCGCGTCCACGACGGACAGGACGACGGCGCCGGAGTCCTCCAGCCGGCCGGACACCTTCACCTTGGCGTCGGGCGGGGAGAAGGTCGTGGCGTTCTCGAGCAGTTCCGCCAGGACGTGGGAGATGTCGTCGGCGGCGTGCCCGGCGACCTGGGTGTAGGAGGGCAGGGCCGTGAGGTCGACGCGCTCGTAGCGCTCGATCTCGCTGACGGCGGCCCGCATGACGTCGATCAGCGGGACGGGCAGGCTCTGCCCGTGGCCGTGCTCCTGTCCGGCGAGGACCAGCAGGTTCTCGTTGTGGCGGCGCATGACCGTCGCCAGGTGGTCGAGCTTGAAGAGGGTGGCGAGCCGGTCCGGGTCGCCTTCCTTGGACTCCAGTTCCTCGATGACCACCAGCTGGCGTTCGACGAGGCCGAGGGTGCGCAGGGAGAGGGAGACGGAGGTCGTCGACATGATGCGGCGGTGCTCCTCCAGCCCCGCGCGCAGCTGCGCCAGCTCCTGCTCCAGGGCCTCGCGGCCGGTGGAGAGGGCCTCGTTGCGGCCGATGAGGCGGCGCCGGTCGGCGTCGAGCCCGGCGATCCGGGTGTGCAGGGCCACCGTCTGGTCCCGCACCGCGTTCAGGTGGCCCACGACCTGGGCGAACTCGTCGTTGCGGCCGGTGAAGCGGACGGGCTCCTGCGAGCCCTCGGGGGTCGCGAGCCGTTCGGCGCCCCGGCGCAGCACCGACAGCGGCCGGGTCAGGGACCGGGCGATGGCGGTGGAGAAGCCGACGACGAAGAGGAAGAGGACGCCGAGGGCGGCGGCCATCAGCTCCAGCCGGGTCACGTCGTCGTCGCGCAGGGTGGCGAGGGCGGTGGCCCGCTGGCCGGCGAGGGTGGACTCAACCGAGCGCATGCGGTCGATGCGGGCGGTGAGGGCGGTGCCCACGGCGCCGGCGTCGGTGGCCCTGCGCTCGGCCGGGGTCAGGGTGGGCCGCTCGGTGAGCCGCTTGAGGTGGTCGTCGGCGGCCTTGACCTCGGGGCCGGTGACGGTGGCGGCGAGGGTCTGGCGTACGTCGGGCCGGGCGGCCCGGGTGAAGTCGTCGAGGGCGGCCTGTTCCCGTACGCGGGAGCGCTGGGCGGCGCCGCTGAGCTCGTCGGCGAGGGCGGAGTTCGGAGGCTGCTCGCCGCGGGGGACGGCCAGGGCGGCGAGCAGCAGTCCGCGGGTGGCCGAGGCCTGGTCCACGGCCTGGCCCAGGGGGGCCATGGGCCGGGTGACGGCCAGGGCCGCCTCGGCGCGCGGCGGGGTGAGTTCGGCGAGGCGGTCGCCGGGCGCGAGGAGTTCGGCGATCAGGCCCGCGTAGGCCTGGTGGGCGGCTAGGGCGCTGCCCTTGCCGTCCACGGCCTCGGCGCGGACGGCCTTGACCTTGCCGAGGGCGCGCGCGAGTTCCGCGTCGGCCTCCGGCTTGAGTTCGGTGATCTGCCGGTCGGTGCGCGTGGTGCGCTCGTCGACGGGGGCCTTGGCGTTGCCCGGCCGGCCCTTGGCCACGTACTCGACGACGGCGTCGCGCTCGTCGCCGAGGAGGTGGCCCAGGGTGAGGGCGTGCCTGGTCTGTTCCGCAAGGGTGACCAGGCGTTGGGAGTCGTTCAGTTCCCTCGTGGCGGAGACGACGGCGGGGGCGCCGGCCGCGAGGACGGTGAGTCCGGCGACTGCTACTCCGACCACCAGCCTGCTGCGGACGCGGACGCGCCGTCCTGCGTTGGCGGGTCCGTCGGCGCTGGCGGTGCCGTTCTTCCGAGACCGCTTCTTCTGCACCGGTGCTCGCAATCCTGTACGTGTGCTCGTGCTCGTCTACTCGTGTGGCCGAGGTAACGGCCGGTCAACAAGTAAACGCCCCCTGCCCCCTCGTACCGCCTCAGACCTTCGCAGTGTGTTGGGAGGAGAGCCGCACATCGCCCACCCGGCCACTCGAAGGAGTGAACATCACGGAGGAGTGGCCGACCAACTCGGGCACCGCGTGTCAGAGGCCCGCCATGGGCGGGTGGTTGAAAGAACGAGCCGGGCTTTGGCAGTATGCCCGCCCACATCTCGCGGGGAGCGTGCGGGCGGGGCCGTCCGGCGGCCCGGCCCGCCATTCCGGGCATTGGTACGGACCTTCCGGGCTCCCGGAGCCCCCGCCGGGCAGAATGTCCGCATGCGCATCGACCTCGCCTCGGAACCCGGCAACCCGGAACACCCCAATGAGGACTGGGTGTCGGCCGCGACACCTGCGTCGGGAGGCGGCGTCGTGATCGTCCTGGACGGAGTCACCCCGCCGCGCGGGGACGACGGCTGCGTGCACGGAGTGCCCTGGTTCTCCGCCCGGCTCGGCGGCCGATTGACCGAACTGTCCGGATCGCGGCGGGACATGCCCCTGGAGCGGGTCCTGGCCCGGGCCATCGCGGACACCGCCGACGCCCACCGCGACACCTGTGACCTTTCTCACGTCCGGACCCCGCAGGCGACGGTGGCCATGGTGCGCTGGGACGAGGCGTACGTGGAGCACCTGGTGCTCTCGGACTCCGTACTGCTGCTCCGCGGACCCGGCGGTGCGGTCACCCCGGTGCTCGACGACCGGCTGGACCGGGTGCCGCGCGAGGTGCTCGGCTCGGTGGCGGCGACCGACGCGCTGCGCAATGCCGACGGGGGCTTCTTCACCGCGGCCGCGGACCCGGCGGTGGCGGCCCGGGCGGTCACCGGGCGCACCCCGCGCGCCGAGGTGCGGGCGGTGGCGGCGCTCACGGACGGGGCGAGCCGCTGGACGGACACCTTCGGGGAGGGCGACTGGGCGGCCTGCCTGGACGTGCTGCGCAAGGAGGGCGCGCAGGGGCTGATCGGGCGGGTCCGGGCCGTGGAGTCGGATCCGCTGCGCCCGTCGGCCCGGTACAAGCGGCACGACGACGCCTCGGCGGTCTACGCGGAGCTGTGAGGGCCCGGCCGGGGGCTGCTACTCCTCGCCGGAGTTCAGCTGGTTGAGCAGTCTGGCGAGTTCCGCCACCTCGCCCCGGTCCCAGTCGGCCAGTTTGCGCATGTACTGCTCGCGCCGGGCTCCCCGTACGCGCAGGAAGCGGGTCCGGCCCTCCTCCGTCAGCCCGACGAGAAAGGCGCGGCCGTCGGCGGGGTCCGGCTCGCGGGCCACCAGGCCCAGCACCTCCAGGGCCCGCAGCTGGCGGCTCATGGTGGCCTTGCCGACCCCGAAGTAGGCGGCCAGCTCGGTGGCCCGCTGGCGGCCGGCGGCCTCCAGCCGGACGAGCAGCCCGTACGCGGCCGGCTCCAGCTCGGGGTGCAGGGCGCGGGCCATCTCGCCGGAGGAGGCGCGGGCGCGCCGCAGGAAGACGGACAGCTCCCGCTCCAGGGCGAGGAACTCCTGGTCTTCGCTGCCGTGCACGTGCCGCTCCCATCAGTGGTGGGGCGCGCCGTGGCAACCCCTGTACGGGACCAGTATTTCGCAGCGGGCAGGCCGACGGCCCGGGGCCCCGCCGATGAGGGTTCCCGGGCCGTCGGCGCGCGCACCCACAGGGGTGCCCGGCCGGTCAGGCGGCCTTGGTGAAGGACACCACCGCCGGGGCGAGGGCGAGCTCCAGTACCTGGCGCACGTCCGTCACCGGGTGCACCTCCAGCCCCTCCAGCACCTCGGCCGGGACGTCGTCCAGGTCGGCCTCGTTCCGCTTGGGGATGATCACGGTGGTCAGCCCGGCCCGGTGCGCGGCGAGCAGCTTCTGCTTCACCCCGCCGATCGGGAGCACGCGCCCGGTCAGCGAGACCTCGCCGGTCATGGCCACGTCCGTGCGGACCTGCCGGCCGGAGAGCAGGGAGGCGAGCGCCGTGGTCATGGTGATGCCGGCGCTGGGGCCGTCCTTGGGCACGGCGCCCGCCGGGAAGTGGATGTGCACGCCCCGGTCCTTGAGGTCGGCGACCGGCAGTTCCAGTTCGGCTCCGTGGGAGCGCAGGAAGCTGAGCGCGATCTGCGCCGATTCCTTCATGACGTCGCCCAGCTGGCCGGTGAGGGTGAGCCCGGCGGCGCCGGTCTCCGGGTCGGCGAGGGAGGCCTCGACGAACAGGACGTCTCCGCCCGCCCCGGTCACGGCGAGGCCCGTGGCCACGCCGGGGACGGCCGTACGCCGCTCCGCCGGGTCCTGCGCGGACTCCGGGACGTGGTGCGGCCGGCCGATCAGGGCGCGCAGCTCGTCCGCGCCGATGGTGAAGGGGAACTCCCGCTCGCCCAGCTCGTGCTGCGAGGCCACCTTGCGCAGCAGCCGCGCGATGGACCGCTCCAGGGTGCGCACGCCGGCCTCGCGGGTGTACTCGCCGGCGAGCTTGCGCAGGGCCTCCTCCTCCAGGACCACCTCTTCGGCGGCCAGCCCGGCGCGCTCCAGCTGGCGGGGCAGCAGGTGGTCGCGGGCGATGACGACCTTCTCGTCCTCGGTGTAGCCGTCGAGGCGCACCAGCTCCATCCGGTCGGCGAGTGCCTCCGGAATGGCCTCCAGGACATTGGCGGTGGCCAGGAAGACGACATCGCTGAGGTCCAGCTCCACCTCCAGGTAGTGGTCCCGGAAGGTGTGGTTCTGCGCGGGGTCCAGCACTTCCAGCAGGGCGGCCGCGGGATCGCCCCGGAAGTCGGAGCCCACCTTGTCGATCTCGTCGAGGAGGACCACCGGGTTCATGGACCCGGCCTCCTTGATCGCCCGGACGATGCGGCCGGGCAGGGCGCCGACGTAGGTCCGCCGGTGTCCGCGGATCTCGGCCTCGTCCCGCACGCCGCCCAGCGCGACCCGGACGAACTTGCGCCCCATGGCATGGGCCACGCTCTCGCCGAGCGAGGTCTTCCCGACGCCGGGCGGCCCCACGAGCGCCAGGACGGCCCCGCCGCGCCGCCCGCCGATGACGCCCATCCCCCGCTCGCCGCGCCGCTTGCGCACGGCGAGGTACTCGGTGATGCGGTCCTTCACGTCGCTCAGCCCGGCGTGCTCGGCGTCGAGGATCGCCCGGGCGCCCTGGATGTCGTACTGGTCCTCGGTGCGCTCGTTCCAGGGCAGTTCGAGGACGGTGTCGAGCCAGGTGCGGATCCAGGAGCCCTCGGGGCTCTGGTCGCTGGACCGCTCCAGCTTGTCGACCTCCTTGAGCGCGGCTTCCCGTACCTTCTCGGGCAGGTCGGCCGCCTCGACGCGGGCGCGGTAGTCGTCGGACTCCTCGCCCTCCTTCTCCCCGCCCAGCTCGCGCAGTTCCTTGCGGACCGCCTCCAGCTGGCGGCGCAGCAGGAACTCCCGCTGCTGCTTTTCGACGCCGTCCTGGACGTCCTTGGCGATGGATTCGGCGACGTCCTGCTCGGCGAGGTGGTCGCTGAGCGCCTTGACGGCGAGCCGGAGCCGGGCGACGGGGTCGGCGGTCTCCAGCAGCTCCACCTTCTGAGCCACGGTCAGGAAGGGCGAGTACCCGGAGTTGTCGGCGAGGGCGGAAACCCCCTCGATCTGCTGGACCCGGTCCACGACCTGCCAGGCCCCGCGCTTCTTGAGCCAGCTGGTGGCGAGCGCCTTGTACTCCTTGACGAGGTCGGCGACCGCCCCGGGCAGCGGGTCGGGCACCTTCTCGTCGACGGTCTCCCCCTCGACCCAGAGCGCGGCCCCCGGCCCGGTGGTCCCGGCCCCGATCCGGACGCGGCCGCGCCCGCGGATCAGGGCCCCCGGATCCCCGTCGGAGAGCCGCCCGACCTGCTCGACGGTCCCCAGCACCCCGATACCGGCGTACTTCCCGTCGACCCGCGGTACGAGGAGCACCCGGGGCTTCCCGCTCCCGGCCGCCGCCTGCGCGGCCTCGACGGCTCCGCGCACCTCGGCGTCGGACAGGTCCAGGGGAACGACCATCCCGGGCAGCACGACCTCGTCGTCGAGCGGCAGTACGGGCAGGGTGAGCGATACGGACGTCGAAGCCATGATCTTCCCTCCGGCAGTGAAGTTGAGCTATGCCGACTCAATGCATCTGCGCCCCCTGTTGTTCCCCAACGCCCGTTCGCCGGGGGCGAACACCTCCGGCGGGCCCGTCACGGCACCATGACGGCATGACAGACATACGACGGATCGTCAGCTCGGGGTCGCCACTGGAACCCCGGATCGGCTTCTCCCGCGCCGTGCGCTCGGGCCGGTACGTGGCCGTCGCGGGCACCGCGCCGATCGGGGACGACGGCTCCACCGTCGGCCCGGGCGACGTCCACGCCCAGACGGTGCGCTGCCTGGACATCGCCGAGCGGGCCCTGCGGGAGGCGGGCTCCTCGCTGGGGGAGGTCGTACGGACCCGGATCATGCTGACCGACATCACCCGGTGGGAGGAGGCCGCGCGGGCCCACGGCGAGCGCTTCGCCGAGATCCGCCCGGTGACCACCTTCGTGGAGGTGTCCCGCTTCATCGACCCCGCCTGGCTGGTCGAGGTCGAGATCGACGCGGTGACCCCCTAAGCCGCCGAGACGCGGATGTCGCCGGAGCTGGTGCGGACGGTGATGCGGGAGGGGCCGTCGGCGGTGACGGGGAGGGTGATGTCGCGGTCGCCCGAGGCAGTGGTGGCCGACAGCCGGTAGGCGGACCGCGGGACCTTCAGGGTGACGTTGCCGGAGCCGGTCGTCGCCGACAGCGAGTCCGGGGCCTTCGCGAATTCCGCCGTGGTGTCGCCCGAGCTCGAGGCGAGGTCGGCCTCGGGGCCGGCCAGGGCGGTGGCCCTGATCTCCCCGGAGGAGGTACGGACCTTCAGCGGGCCCGCGATGCGCTCGGCCCGGACGTCGCCGGAGGAGGAGTCCAGCTCGGCCGCCGCCACGCCCGTCACCGTGATGTCGCCGCTGCTGCCGGCGACCCGGACCTTCGCCGAGGCCGGCACCTCCAGCCGGTAGTCGATCCAGCAGGCCTCCCCGCTCCGGCAGCCGTCGCTGAAGCTCAGCACCCCGCCCGAGACCCGCTGCCCGGGCGTGGGCGCGGTGTCGCCCCGGTAGTGCGCGACCCGGTGGACGGTGACCCCGGGGCCGGCGCCCGCCGTCACCTCCACGGAGCCGCGCCGTACGCCCGTCAGCTCCACCGCCGTGACGGCCTCGGCGACCGTGGCGTCGGCGGTGGAGGTCTTCAGCTCGGCCTCCTGCCACAGGGAGCAGCCCGACAGGAGCAGGACCCCGGCGGTCACGAGGGCTCCGAGGGCCGTACGGGAGAGGCGGGCTGATGCGGTGTGAGGTGCCATGGCGAGGAGTCTGCCGCGCGGCCGGGCGGCCCGCGCTGGTGTCCGTACCCGAAGGCGGGGTGGGGTTAACCCCCGGTCACCACCGGCCGGAGCTCCGAGGGCAGGCCCCACTCGCTCCACGAGCCGTCGTACACCGACAGCCCCTCGTACCCGGCGAGGGCGGCGCCCAGCGCGAGCACGCAGGCCGTCACCCCGGAGCCGCAGCTGAAGTAGAGCCGCTCCGGGTCCCCCGTCAACGACGCGAAGGCCTCGCGCAGTTCCCCGGGGGCGCGCATCAGCCCGTCCGGCCCCTGGAGTTCGCCGAAGGGCAGGTTCAGCGCGCCCGGCATGTGCCCGCCGCGCAGCCCGGGCCGGGGCTCGGGGGCGGTGCCGGCGAAACGCTCCCGGGTACGGGCGTCGAGCACGGCGGCGGCCGGGTCGGCCAGGGCCGCGGCGACGGCGGCGGCGTCCACCAGCAGCCCGGGGCGGGGCCGGGCGGTGAAGGAGCCGCGCGGCCCCTCGTACGCCGCCGCGACAGGCTCGACGGGCAGCCCGGCGGCGGCCCAGGCGGGCAGACCCCCGTCCAGGACGGCGGCCCGGTCGAAGCCCATGGCGCGCAGCATCCACCAGGCGCGGGCGCTGGAGTAGATCCCGGCGCCGTCGTAGACGACGACGGTGTCGGTGTCGTCCACGCCCAGCCCGCGCAGGGCCTCGGCGAACTCGGCCGCCGCCGGCATGGTGTGCGGGGCGCTGGCCGCGTGGTCGGACAGGGCGCCGTCGAGGTCGAAGGGGCGCGCGCCGGGTATCCGCCGGGCGGTACCCCGATGAGCGCCGACGGAGGCGTCGAACACCACGAGCCCGTCTGCCCCTAGCCGGTCGGCGAGCCAGTCGGCCCCGACGAGCGGGCCGGGGTTCTCGGTTGCGGGCATACGGGCCTCCGGGGGCGGTCGGTACGGCTGACCGCCCCATCCTCGCGCAGCCCCTCCCCTGGCCGGGGTTGCGGGTGGTGGGCCGCTGCGCGGGGCTGGTCCCCTACCCGCCCTTCGCCCGTTCCCCGGGGCTGCGCCCCGGACCCCCTGGGGCTCCGCCCCCAGACCCTCCCCCAGACTCCGTCCGGGGGGACCCCCAGCGCCTCAAACGCCGGCGAGGCTGAAAGGTGCGGCGGTGCGGAGTCTGGCCGCGGACGTAAGGGGGCGGGGGCGGGGTGGGGTGTCGTCCGGGACTAAAACGAGATGAATTCGGCGCGAGGCACCGCCCGGCAGACCAATCAGCCCAGGGCGCCGAACATCGAAGCCCGTCCCGGACGACACCCCACCCCGCCCCCGACCCCGACCCACCCACAGCACCCCACCCCGACCACCGCCCGGCCAGGGCACGGTCAGCCGCACCCGCCCGCCCTGGCGTACACCGCGACCCGCGCCCCCCGCACCCCCGTCACCGAGCAGCGCTCGAAGGCCGCCGCCAGCGCCTCCCGCTTGGCGGCCTCGCCCGGGTACGGGTCCAGCGGCTGACCGGCCGGGTCCAGCAGGGCGATCACCCGGGGGGAGGCCAGCAGCGCCTCCCGGATCCGCTCCGGCGGCAGCTCGGTGCCCTGGAGGGTGCGCGACCGCGCCGGGGTGCGCTCCAGGGCCACGTCCCGCAGCCCCCCGTAGACCCCGGGCGAGGACAGCAGCCACTCGCGCCGCCGGGACGGCATGAACAGCACCGCGTCCCCCGGCCGGGCCCGCTCCCGTACGGCGGCGGCCACGGCCAGCACGTCGTCCTTGCGGGACTCCGGGGTCCGCAGCCACGCCGACCACACCCCGCACGGCACCAGCAGCGCCGCCGCCAGCGCCCACGGCCACCACCCCCGCGCCCCCGCGAGCCGCGCCCCGGCCAGGAGGGCGGGGCCGGCCAGCGCGTAGAGGACGTACCGGTCGACGTACCAGGGGTGCACGAGCGAGACCGCCATCAGCAGCCCGGGCGGCAGCAGCGCGAGCGGTACGGCGACACGTACGAGTTCCCGATCGGCGGCGCCCCGCGCCATCAGCGCCACCGCCGCCACGAGCACCCCGTACGCCGCCCAGTCCTGCCAGGAGGGCCGCCCCAGCCAGCCCAGCTGCGCCTGCGCCTGCCGCACGCTCACCAGGGCCAGCGGCAGCAGCCCGGCGGCGACCGCCCCGGCCGCCCACCGCCAGCCCGGCGCCCGCCAGGCGGTGAAGGCGTGCGCGAGCAGGGCCAGTACGGCGAACTCGTGCAGCCAGCAGCCCAGCAGGAGCACCACCGCGTAGGCGGCCCACCGCTCGCGCAGCATCAGGTACGTGGCCCAGATCACGGCCGCCGCGACCAGCGCGTACGAGCGCCCCTCCTGGGCGTACATCTGCACGGGCGGCAGCAGGGCGTAGGCGGTGCCGGCGATCAGCGCGGCCCGCTCCCCCGCCAGCCGGTGCCCCAGCGCGGCCACCCCGGCGGCGGCGAGGGCCGTACCGGCCACAGAGGGCACGCGCAACGCCCACAGCCCGCCGTCCCACACCACGAAGACGCCGTGCATCAGCAGGTAGTAGAGGCCGTGCACGGCGTCGACCTGGCCGAGCAGTTCCCACAGCCCGCCGAGGGGCCGGTGCGCGACCTGCCAGGTGGTGGACTCGTCGCGCCACATGCTGCCGCCGCCGGGCCCGCGCGGCAGGCCCCACAGCCCGAGGAGTACGGCAGTCAGCGGGGGCAGCGCGCGCCAGGGGGTGATGCGGCGGATGGCGGCCTCCGGGTGCTTTCCGTTGCGGGGCGGGGACTCCATACTCGGGGTTCGGCGTAGGACCTGCGGAGGTGGGTGTGCGAGCGATCCGAACGGCCTGGGCCGTGGCGGGGGTGCTGCTGGGCGCGGTGCTGGCCGGTTGTGGCGGCGACGGGCCCTCCGGAACCCCCGAGGCGACGGCCGCCACAGCTGCGGCCCCGGGCACGCCGCCCGGCGCCTCCCCCGTGGCGTCGCTCGCACCGTCCCCGGCGCCGACGGCGTCCGCGTCCGCGGCCGACCCCTCGGCCCGGGGGCTGGTGCGGGTCACCCGCAGCGGGGGTTTCGCCGGGCAGACCCGCACCCTCCTCGTCAACGGCGACGGCTCCTGGACCCTGGTGGACGGCAAGGCCCGTGACCTGCGGTCGGGGCGGCTGGACCCGGCCGGCCTGGAGGCCCTGCGCACCGCGCTCAGGGGGGCGGACTTCAAGGGTCTGCCCCGCGTGGCGAAGGCCGATCCGCCGGTCTACGACGGGTTCACGTACGCCTTCGTCCACGGCGGTTTCGAGGTCGCCTCCGACGAGACCGTGCTGGCGCCGGGCCTCCGGAAGGTGCTGGAGGCCCTGCCCGGATTTGACGCGACCGGATGAATCTCTGATTCCGGATAGCCCGGCTCCTGTCCGAACCCCGCATAGCCGCAGGCCGGTGCCTCCTCTACGCTGCACCCCATCACGCGGGATCTTCAGGGGCGGGACATGGAACAGACACACACCACCCACAACGGCGCCGCGGCCACTCCAGGTGCCCAGCGGCGCGTGCTCGTGGTCGAGGACGACCGCACCATCGCCGACGCCATCGCGGCCCGGCTGCGGGCCGAGGGCTTCCAGGTGCAGACGGCGTACGACGGCCCTGCCGCCGTCGCGGCCGCCGAGAGCTGGCAGCCCGAGCTGCTGGTGCTGGACGTCATGCTGCCCGGATTCGACGGGCTGGAGGTCTGCCGCCGGGTCCAGGCCCAGCGGCCGGTCCCGGTGCTGATGCTCACGGCCCGGGACGACGAGACCGACATGCTGGTCGGCCTCGGGGTCGGGGCCGACGACTACATGACGAAGCCGTTCTCCATGCGGGAGCTGGCCGCGCGGGTGCACGTACTGCTGCGCCGGGTGGAGCGGGCCACGCTGGCCGCGACCGCTCCGCGCGGGGCGACGCTGCGCCTGGGCGACCTGGAAATCGACCACGCGCAGCGCAGGGTGCGGGTGCAGACGGAGGACGTGCACCTGACGCCGACCGAGTTCGACCTGCTGGTGTGCCTGGCGGGGACCCCTCGGGCGGTGCTCTCGCGGGAGCAGCTGCTGGCGGAGGTGTGGGACTGGGCCGACGCGTCGGGGACCCGTACGGTCGACAGCCACATCAAGGCCCTGCGCCGGAAGATCGGCGCGGACCGGATCCGTACGGTCCACGGCGTCGGGTACGCCCTGGAGACCCCGGCGCAGGCGTGAACGTGCCGCCCCGCGGGCCGGGACTGCGGCCGTATTCGCCGTTCTCGATCAAGACGAAGCTGGGCACGCTCGTCGTGGTCTCGGTGTTCATCACCACGGGGCTGCTGATGGTGGCCCTGCGCACGGCCACGGAAGTGCGGTTCATCACGGTCTTCTCGGTGATCGCCTCGATGCTGATCACGCAGTTCGTGGCGCACGGTCTGACGGCGCCGCTGGACGAGATGACGACGGTGGCCCGGGCGATCTCCCACGGGGACTACACGCGCCGGGTGCGGGGCGCCGGGCGCCGTGACGAGCTGGGCGATCTGGCCGCGACGATCAACCTGATGGCCGACGATCTCGAGGCCGAGGACAGGCACCGTCGAGAACTGGTCGCGAACGTCTCGCACGAGCTGCGCACGCCGATCGCGGCGCTGCGGGC
Organism: Streptomyces sp. NBC_00091; assembly: GCF_026343185.1. Lineage (GTDB taxonomy): Bacteria > Actinomycetota > Actinomycetes > Streptomycetales > Streptomycetaceae > Streptomyces. The sequence goes on from NZ_JAPEMA010000001.1 coordinate 1,256,748, forward strand.
GGTGCTGGAGAACGTGGTGGACGGGGTCTCGCAGGCCGATCCGGAGACCATGCGGACCATGCTGAAGCAGGCCGAGCGGCTGGGCGGGCTGGTGGACACCCTGCTGGACCTGTCCCGGGTGGACAACGGGGTGGTGCCGCTGAAGGCCCGCCGGTTCGAGGTGTGGCCGTACCTGTCGGGGGTGCTGAAGGAGTCGGGGCTCGCGGCCGCCGGCCGGCCGGGGCTGGCCTCCGGTTCGGGTGGGCACACCCGCAACGACGTGCACCTCCACTTGGACGTCTTCCCGCCCGAGCTCACCGCCTACGCGGACGCGGAGCGGCTGCACCAGGTGGTGGCGAACCTGATCGACAACGCGGTCAAGCACAGCCCCGCGCACGGCCGGGTCACGGTCCGCGCCCGGGCCGGGGAGGCGCCGGGGGGCCTGAAGCTGGAGGTCGTCGACGAGGGTCCGGGGATTCCGGAGGCGGAGCGCCACCGGGTCTTCGAGCGGTTCAACCGGGGGTCGGCGGGGGGCGGCGACGGGGGCACCGGTCTGGGCCTGGCGATCGCCCGCTGGGCCGTCGGCCTGCACGGAGGGCACATCGGCGTGGCCGAATCGTCACGGGGTTGCCGAATCCTTGTCACCCTTCCGGGCAGCTCGCAGGCGCCGTCTTGACGTAGGGTTCGAGTGGGAAGGACATGATCTCGGCCACACGTGCCCGGGGTCGTCAGGGGTGCGAAGCCAAGGGGGTCGCAACCTGGATGTCCCCTACCCGAACCACGCTTGTTTCCCGCCATTCCGATGGACGAAACCCGCCGTTCGGTGTGACCTGCACGACGGAAGTCCCGCCCGGCCTGCATCTCACGCCCTGGGAGGCGTAGCCTTTATTCCCGCTGTCCATACCTTGTGAAGCGGAAGAGGGCGGTTGCCGCCGTGTCGCCACAGTCCCCCAGTAACCCGAGCACCACGACCGACGCAGCAGAGGGCGGGAAGAACCCCGCCTCAGGCTTCGGCGCGAATGAGTGGCTCGTCGACGAGATCTATCAGCAGTACCTCCAGGACCCGAATTCTGTCGACCGGGCCTGGTGGGACTTCTTCGCCGACTACAAGCCGGGGGGCGCTGCCGCTCCGGTGAAGGCGGATGAACCCAGCAAGACCCCGACGACGGATGGCGCCTCCGCACAGGCCGCCACCGCCACCGCCGGAATCCCGCAGGCCGCCGACGCCGCCACGGGGGCGGCGCACGCCGCGCCTGCTCCTGCGCCCACACCTGTGTCAGCTCCTGCCCCTGCTCCTGCCACCCCCTCTGGTGCCCCTGCTGTGACTGTCACCTCCCAGGCCCCGGCCGCCGCACCGGCCGCTCCTGCCCCTCAGGCCCAGGCTCCGGCCGCCGCCACCACCCCGGCTCAGAAGGCCGCGCCCGCCACCGAGGCCCCCAAGGGCCCGGAACTGGTGACGCTCCGCGGACCTGCCGCCGCCGTGGCCAAGAACATGAACGCCTCGCTGGAAGTGCCGACGGCCACGTCCGTCCGCGCCGTCCCGGTGAAGCTGCTGTTCGACAACCGCATCGTCATCAACAACCACCTCAAGCGCGCCCGCGGTGGGAAGATCTCCTTCACCCACCTCATCGGCTACGCGATGGTGCAGGCCATCAAGGCCATGCCGTCGATGAACCACTCCTTCGCGGAGAAGGACGGCAAGCCGACCCTGGTCAAGCCGGAGCACATCAACTTCGGCCTCGCGATCGACCTGGTCAAGCCCAACGGCGACCGCCAGCTCGTCGTCGCCGGCATCAAGAAGGCCGAGACCCTCAACTTCTTCGAGTTCTGGCAGGCCTACGAGGACATCGTCCGCCGCGCCCGCGTCGGCAAGCTGACGATGGACGACTTCACCGGCGTGACGGTCTCCCTCACCAACCCCGGCGGCCTGGGCACCGTCCACTCCGTGCCCCGCCTGATGCCCGGACAGTCGGTCATCATGGGCGTCGGCTCCATGGACTACCCCGCCGAGTTCCAGGGCACCTCCCAGGACACCCTGAACAAGCTGGGCATCTCCAAGGTCATGACCCTGACCTCGACCTACGACCACCGGGTCATCCAGGGCGCGGCCTCCGGCGAGTTCCTGCGCATCGTCGCGAACATGCTGCTCGGCGAGAGCGGCTTCTACGACGACGTCTTCGAGGCGCTGCGCATCCCGTACGAGCCGGTCCGCTGGCTCCGGGACATCGACGCCTCGCACGACGACGACGTCACGAAGGCCGCCCGCGTCTTCGAGCTGATCCACTCCTACCGGGTCCGCGGCCACGTCATGGCCGACACCGACCCGCTGGAGTACAAGCAGCGCAAGCACCCCGACCTGGACATCACCGAGCACGGCCTCACCCTGTGGGACCTGGAGCGCGAGTTCGCGGTCGGCGGCTTCTCCGGCAAGTCGATGATGAAGCTCCGCGACATCCTCGGCGTGCTGCGCGACTCGTACTGCCGCACCACCGGCGTCGAGTTCATGCACATCCAGGACCCGAAGCAGCGCCGCTGGATCCAGGACCGCATCGAGCGCCCGCACTCCAAGCCGGAGCGCGAGGAGCAGCTGCGCATCCTGCGCCGCCTGAACGCGGCGGAGGCCTTCGAGACCTTCCTGCAGACGAAGTACGTCGGCCAGAAGCGGTTCTCCCTGGAGGGCGGCGAGTCCGTCATCCCGCTGCTCGACGCCGTCATCGACTCGGCCGCCGAGGCCCGCCTCGAAGAGGTCGTCATCGGCATGGCCCACCGCGGCCGCCTGAACGTCCTCGCGAACATCGTCGGCAAGTCGTACGCGCAGATCTTCCGCGAGTTCGAGGGCAACCTCGACCCGAAGTCCATGCACGGCTCCGGCGACGTCAAGTACCACCTGGGCGCCGAGGGCACCTTCACGGGCCTGGACGGGGAGCAGATCAAGGTCTCGCTCGTCGCCAACCCCTCGCACCTGGAGGCCGTGGACCCGGTCCTGGAGGGTGTCGCCCGCGCCAAGCAGGACGTCATCAACAAGGGCGGCACGGACTTCACCGTCCTGCCGCTGGCCCTGCACGGCGACGCGGCCTTCGCCGGCCAGGGTGTGGTCGCCGAGACGCTGAACATGTCGCAGCTGCGCGGCTACCGCACCGGCGGCACCGTGCACGTGGTCATCAACAACCAGGTCGGCTTCACCGCCGCCCCGGAGTCCTCGCGTTCGTCCATGTACGCGACCGACGTGGCCCGCATGATCGAGGCGCCGATCTTCCACGTGAACGGTGACGACCCGGAGGCCGTGGTCCGCATCGCGCGGCTCGCCTTCGAGTTCCGCCAGGCGTTCAACAAGGACGTGGTCATCGACCTCATCTGCTACCGCCGTCGTGGCCACAACGAGTCCGACAACCCGGCCTTCACGCAGCCGCTGATGTACGACCTGATCGACAAGAAGCGCTCGGTGCGCAAGCTGTACACCGAGTCCCTCATCGGTCGCGGCGACATCACGCTGGAAGAGGCCGAGCAGGCGCTCCAGGACTTCCAGGGCCAGCTGGAGAAGGTGTTCGCGGAGGTCCGCGAGGCCGCCACGGCCCCCACCGGCGCCCCGGTGACGCCCGCGCAGACCGCGCAGGAGTTCCCGGTCGCGGTGAACACCGCGATCTCGCAGGACGTCGTCAAGCGGATCGCCGAGTCCCAGGTCAACGTCCCCGAGAACGTCACCGTCCACCCGCGTCTGCTGCCGCAGCTGCAGCGCCGCGCGGCGATGATCGACGAGGGCACCATCGACTGGGGCATGGGCGAGACCCTGGCCTTCGGTTCGCTGCTGATGGAGGGCACCCCGGTCCGGCTGTCCGGCCAGGACTCCCGCCGCGGCACCTTCGGCCAGCGCCACGCGGTCCTCATCGACCGGGAGACCGGCGAGGACTACACCCCGCTGCTGTACCTGTCGGACGACCAGGCCCGCTACAACGTCTACGACTCGCTGCTCTCCGAGTACGCGGCCATGGGCTTCGAGTACGGCTACTCGCTGGCCCGCCCGGACGCGCTCGTCCTGTGGGAGGCCCAGTTCGGTGACTTCGTCAACGGCGCGCAGACCGTCGTCGACGAGTTCATCTCCTCGGCCGAGCAGAAGTGGGGCCAGACCTCCGGCGTCACGCTGCTGCTGCCGCACGGCTACGAGGGCCAGGGCCCGGACCACTCGTCCGCCCGCCCGGAGCGCTTCCTCCAGATGTGCGCGCAGGACAACATGACGGTCGCGATGCCGACCCTGCCGTCGAACTACTTCCACCTGCTGCGCTGGCAGGTCCACAACCCGCACCACAAGCCGCTCATCGTCTTCACCCCGAAGTCGATGCTGCGTCTGAAGGCGGCGGCGTCGAAGGCGGAGGAGTTCACGAACGGCTCGTTCCGTCCGGTCATCGGTGACACCACGGTGGACGCGAACGCGGTCCGCAAGGTCGTCTTCTGCGCCGGCAAGGTCTACTACGACCTGGAGGCCGAGCGGGAGAAGCGCGGCATCACGGACACCGCGATCATCCGCATCGAGCGGCTGTACCCGCTGCCGGGCGCGGAACTCCAGGCGGAGATCGCCAAGTTCCCGAACGCGGCGAAGTACATCTGGGCGCAGGAAGAGCCGGCGAACCAGGGTGCGTGGCCGTTCATCGCGCTGAACCTGATCGACCACCTCGACCTGGCGGTCGGCGCCGACATCCCCGCGGGCGAGCGCCTGCGGCGCATCTCGCGCCCGCACGGCTCCTCGCCGGCGGTCGGTTCCGCCAAGCGCCACCAGGCGGAGCAGCAGCTGCTGATGAACGAGGTCTTCGAGGCCTGATCGCTGAGCTGAGCAAAGGAAGGCCCGGCCCCCGATGGGGGCCGGGCCTTCCGGCTGTTCCGTCAGGGCTGTGGTTCGAAGTCCCAGTAGGGGCGGGTCTGCTGGCGGGCGGAGACGGTGTGGACGTGCTGGGGGCCCAGGGTGCGGGTCAGGGAGCGCAGGCCGGCGTCCTCGTGCTTGGAGGCCTCGGCGTCCTCCCGTACCGCCCGCAGGTCGGCGGCGAGGGCGATCTGGGCGCTGAGCGTCATGGGGTGGTCGGGGCCGAGGACCTGTTCGGCGCCGCGCAGGGTCTCGCGGCTGAGGTCCAGCGCGGCGTCCAGGCGGCCGGTGATGTTGCGGTGCCCGGTGGCGTTGAGGGCGCAGCCCAGGGTCCAGGGGTGACGGTCGCCGAGGGCTCCCCGCATGCCGGTCAGGGCCTGTTCGGACAGGTTCAGGGCCTCGGTCCGCTCGCCCTGGGCGCGCAGCACCAGGCCGAGGTTGCCGACCGTGCCGATGCTGTAGGGGTGGGCGAGGCCGAGCTGGGACTGGTAGCCGCGTACGACCTCCTCGGAGATCCGGCGGGCCTCCTCGATGTCCCCGTACTCGCGCAGGTAGGTGGCGTAGTCGGAGGCGACCATCAGGGTCCAGGGGAACTCGGCGCCGAACACCCGGGTGGAGCGTTCCAGGACGCTGCGCAGCCGGGATCCGGCGCCGGGGATGTCCCCGCTGCGGCGCAGGCACTGGCCGAGGTTGTGCTCGGCGCGCAGGGTCTGGGGGTGGTTGGCGCCGAGGACCTGGACGTGCAGTTTGAGGCCCTGTTCCTGGCGGGCCAGTGCCTCGCGGTAGCGGCCCATCAGGCGCAGGCCCATGGCGCAGCCGATGCCGGAGGAGAGGGTGGCGATGTGCCGGACCCGCAGCACCCGTTCGCGGCGGCGCAGGGTGTCCAGGTCGGTGTCGTAGGCCTCCTGGTAGCGGCCGAGCAGGCGCAGCGCGACGGCGACGTTGTTCTGGGCGCCGAGGGTGGTGGAGTCGTCCTCGCCGAGGAGTTCGCGGTAGGTGGCGAAGGCGTGCTCGAGCAGTTCGCGGGCCTCGTCGAACTTGGCGGTGCTGAGCAGGACCCCGGCGTAGGTGCTGGTGGCGCGCAGGGTTTCCAGGTCGCGGTCGCCGCGTTCGGCGACGAGCCGGTCGGCGACGGAGCGGGCGAGGGTCTCGGCCTGGCGGAAGTGGCCGAGCATGCGCAGGGCGCCGCCGTGGTGGTAGCTGAGCTCGCGGACCTGGTCGTGGTCGTCGCCGAGCATGGCCCGCCAGACGCCGTCGGTCTGTTCGGACAGCCGCAGGCAGGTGCGGTACTCGCCGGCGAGGATCAGGTAGCGCAGGCAGTGCAGCAGGAAGTTCTGGATGCGAGGGTTGCTGCTGGTCAGCACCCCGGCGGGCTCCAGGTGCGGGATGAGTTCGGCGTAGCGGGGCCAGAGCCGGGAGTCGGTGGGGCGGCCCGGGTCGGCGGCGGCGAGGACCTGGCGGACGGCGCGGGAGAGCTGCCCGGCCTCGTCCTCGGCGAGGTTCTCGCGGACGATGTTGTGGACCATGCGGTGCAGCTGGACGGTCTCCAGGCCGCCGCCCTCCTCGACGGACAGGTCGGAGTACTCCAGGCGGACGACGGAGAACTGGACGAGCTTGTTGAGGGCGGCGTTCCAGCGGATCTGGTCGTTGACGATCCCGGCGAGGTGTTCGGGGACGTCGTCGGCGGGGAACTCGCGCAGCAGGCGCAGCGGGACCCGGCCGGGGGCGAAGAAGACGAACAGCCGCAGCAGGGCGAGGGCGTCGGGGAAGTTCTCCCGTACGTTGTTGAGGAGTATCGCCAGCGCGGTCGGGAAGGGCAGCGGGTAGTCGTCGGAGAGGGTGACGGCCTCGTGGGAGTCGAGCCGGCGCTGGAGGAGGGTGAGGTACTCGCCGACGCCGAGCGGTGAGTCGGCGAGCCAGCCGGCGGTCTGGTCGAGGGCGAGCGGGTAGTCCTCCAGCGCCTCGGCGAGCTGGTCGGCCTCGTCCCCGGTGAGCCGGCGGGCCCGGCGGCGGATGAAGGTGACGGACTCGGGGCGGGCGTAGAGGGGGACTTCGACGAGGCTGGTGTGGCGGGCGGCCCATTCGCGGTTGCGGGAGGTGATGATGACGTCGCCGGCGCCCGACGGCAGCAGGTCGGTGAGGTCGTCGGGGTGGTCGCAGCCGTCGAAGACGATCAGCCAGCGGTGGTACGGGGATCCGCGCCGCAGTGCCTCCAGCACGGCCCGGATCTGCTCGCCGTAGCTGCCGGCGCCGCGCGGCAGGCCGAGCGCGGGGGCCAGGTCGGCGAGCCGCTCGCGCAGGGTGGGCCGGTCCTCCGCGGGCACCCACCACACCACGTCGTACTCGGAGGCGAAGCGGTAGGCGTACTCGGTGGCGACCTGGGTCTTGCCGACGCCGGAGAGCCCCAGCAGGGTCACGGTGGAGGCGCCGGGCAGGGACTCGGTGAGGGCGGCGCGGAGCCGGCCGATGACGTCGTTGCGGCCGGTGAAGCGCGGGTTGCGGCGGGGGACCCGGCCCCAGATCTCGGGCGGGTCGTTGGGGAAGCGGGGGCCGCGGCGGCCGCTCTCGGTGCCGATCCGGTCGGTGGGCAGCTCGAGGCGGCGCAGCACCCGGTACTCGGCCTCGTAGGCGTCCAGGCCCCACAAGTCGGTCTTCTCCAGTGCGGCCACGGCGCTGGGCAGCGGGGCGTCGGTGAGGCTGACGGCGGCGAACCGGCCGGGGTGGGAGTCGGTGACGGCGCGCAGCGCGGTGTTCCACTCCTCGTCGGTGTGGGTGCCTGCGGAGAAGTAGCGCTCGCTGAGCACGACGAGGACCTTGCCGCCCGCCCGGGCCAGGTCGTCGAGGGCCTCGGTGAGTCCGGGGCTGGTCTGCGGGTCCCAGCGCTGGAGGGCGACGCGGTGTCCGTGCTCCTCCAGGCGGTGGGCGATCCACACCGCCCAGGGGCGGTTGAAGCCCGCGAAGCTGATGACGAAGCGCTGGGGCTGGGCGGCTCCGTCGCGGTCGTGACGCGTGGCGGTACCGGTCATGCGGCCGTCTCCCTGAGGTCCGTGCGGTGGACGGGGTGCGGTGCGGTGCGGAGGGGCTGGCTTGAAAGGTACCGCAGCGGACGGGGCGTCATACCTGTACGAACGGGGCGAGTTCGGGGTGCGCCTCGCACCAGGCGCCGCGTTCGCGTTCCAGGGTGCGGCGGGCGGTGGCGTGCTGGTTGCCGGGCGGCGGGGTCGCGTCCATGGCCCGCTCGGCGGCGGCCATGCCGTCGACGAACTCCCGTCCGGTGACGGTCAGCGCGGGATGGGCGCGCAGGGCGGGCAGGACGGCGGCGACCTGTGCGCGGACCCGGGCGTGCTGGGCCCAGGCGCCGCGGGCCCCGTAGAGGGCGGCGTGCTGCCAGTACCCGGCGAGGGCCAGGTGGGCGTAGGCCCCGTGCAGCAGCCCCTCCAGGGGGCGCGGGTCGGCGCGCCAGGGGGCCCAGTGGCGGGGCGTGCGGTCGGCGGTGTGCAGGGTGAGGACGTCGGCGAGGGCGGCGAGCTTGCCGTGCTGCACCTCGTGGACCAGGGTCGCGGCCAGCGCGGGCGGGGCCTGCGCGCGGGCCAGGACGGAGCCCGCGGCGGCGGGCAGGGTGGCGCCGGTGGAGCGGGAGCCGCCGGCCAGCGGGACCACGGAGCGCAGCAGGCGGCCGATCTCCTCGGCGCGCGCGGAGTCGTAGCGCTCCAGGAGGGTGAGGGCGCCGGACCACTGGATGTCCCAGCGCTTGTGGCCCTTGGGGGTGAGCCGGCGGGCGGGCCGGACGGGGGCCGGGCCGCCGGGGGCGGTGCGGTCGGTGGCCGGGACCCGGTAGGGGTCGAGGTCGTCGAGGGCGGTGCGGCCGCCGGGCAGGGGGTGCAGCGGGAGGATGTCGGCGCTGTCCCAGGAGCGTTCGGTCAGCGCGAGCCGGCCGGGCCGGTCGGGGCGGAGCAGGCCGAGGGTGGGCAGGACGAGGCGGCCGTTGACGGGCCGCAGGGTGGCTTTGAAGCCGATCCCGGCCCGTAGCGCGGCGGCGACGGCGAGCGCCCCGAGGTGGCCGAGGTCGGGCTCGGGCCCTTGGGGGGCGTGCAGCCGGCGCAGGGTCTCCTCGGCCCAGACGCCGGTGGCGGGGTAGTGCAGTACGTCGTGCACGGCCTCGGGGTCCCGGCGTTCGGCCTCCTCCAGCAGGGCCCAGCACTCGGCGGTGTCCGCGCCGGGGGCGGCGTCCAGTACGGCGCGGAGCAGGAGCAGGCGCTTGGAGCGGCGTACGTCGCGCACGAGGCGGGTGCCTTCGGCGGAGGGCTCGGTGGAGGCGAGGACGCGCAGGGTGTGGGAGCTGACGGAGAACCGGGCGAGGTCGGGGGCGGGGGCCGTGGCGGGGGCCGTGGCGGGGTCGCCGGGGGCGGTCCGCTGGGCGGGGAGGCCGGCCGGTGCGGCGTCGGTGCCGTGGGTCATGACGCGGCCCGTCCCGTGGTGGTGGCGGCCTCGTGCAGGGCCCGGGCGATGCGCCGGATGACGGCCTGGAGGTCGGCGCAGTACACGGACGGCTGGCGGAAGCCCTCGCCCGCCCGGTAGCGGTGCGGGTAGTGTCCGCCGCCGCACACCTCGACGAGTTCGCAGGTCCGGCAGCCGGCCGCGAGGGCGTCGCGGCCCAGCTGACGGGCGGCGAAGCCGGGGTGGTCGAGCAGTTCGTCGAAGCTGTGGCCCTCCAGGGTCATGCCGGTCGCGGCGGCCCCCTCGTAGGCGGACTTCAGCGAATCGGCCTGTTCGATGCTGCCGTCGGTCTCGACGACGGCGGTGGTGACGGGCGCCAGGCCGAGGGTCTCGGTGGCGGCGGGCAGGCCCAGGAGCAGCGCGATGACCTCCTCGAAGATGCGGATCCGGGTGCGCCGCACCCCGTCGTGCCACCAGCGTTCGAAGACGGCGAGGAGCCAGTCGCCGTACGGGGTCCCGTGCCCGGTGTGTCCGGGCGGCGGGCTGCTCCAGTTGGCCAGGGGCAGCAGCAGGCCGATGCTGGGCGGGGCGAAGTCGAGCAGGGACTCGTACGTCTCCACCGGGTCCTGGCCGATGTCCACCACGCACAGCACCCCCGCGTAGCTCTCGGGGTGCCGGGCGAGCAGCCGCAGGCCGCGGGCGGCCGCGTCGAAGCCGGGCCGCCCGGAGTGGTCGACGCGGCGGGCGTTGTGGGCGGGCAGCCCGCCGTCGAGGCTGACGCCGACCCGGATCCCGGCCGCGGCCAGCTCGGCGATCCGGGCGCCGGTGAGCAGGGTGGCGTTGGTCTGCACGGCGGCGGTGACCCGGGTGCGGGGCGCGCGCCGGGCCAGGGCGGCCCGTACCGCCTCGACGGGGGCGGCCAGCGCGGAGGGCGCGGCGAGGAGGGGTTCGCCGCCGTGCAGGACGAGGTCCACGCGGGGCAGGTCGTGGGCGGCGGCGTGCTCGGCGATCCGCTCGGCGGCGCGCAGGGCGGTGGCGGGGGCCATGGCGGCGGGGCGGGTGCGCCAGCTCCGGTCGGCCATCTCGTAGACGTAGCAGTAGGTGCAGGCGAGGTTGCAGCGGCTGTGCGTCTTGAGGACGAACTGGCGGATGGGCTGCGGCCGGTGGCCGGCGGCGCGCAGGGCGGGCACGTCGAGGCCGGCGTACGGCCAGCGGGCGTGGCGGGCGTGACCTGCGAGGGTCCGGTGCGCGGGCAGCGCGGGACCGCCCGTGATCGCTTGGCCCATCGCCTGCACCTCCCTCCCCCGGCCACCGCTGGGAGACCCCCAGGACGGTCCATCCCTGCCCTTCGGGCGGGCACGGCTAACGGCGGAAAGTGGTCAACTCCGGCGCGGAGGCGGCGCGCGTCAGGCGACGCCGGAGTCGAACGCGTTGAGGATTTCGGCGGGGTGCGTGACCCGGTCCACCATGCCCGCGATGACCTCGGCGAGCACGGGGTGGTCGATGCCGCGCAGTGCGGCCAGGTCGAGTCCGGAGAGGTCCGGGAGCTGCCCGGGGCACGGGCGGGTCGGTGGTGCTGCCGCGTCCTGACGTCCGGTCACCATGGGCTGCCCGTCCCCTTGTCGTATGCGGAGTCCACTGCGGTGGTCCACTGCCTTTTCCCTGTGGCCGGCGGGGGGAAACGGCCCCCTCGTGCTGTGACCGGCAAGGCTTGCCACCCCCTAGGCACCCGCCTCCAGGGCCTGGACCCGTGCCTGGACGGCGCGGGCCCGGTCGCCTTCGGGGAGGCCCCGGCGCTGCCAGAGCTCCAGGGCGGACCGGTAGGCGTCCAGGGCGGCGCGGGGGCGGGCCAGGCGTTCCAGGACCTCCCCGCGCAGTTCCTGGACCCGGGCGGCGAGCCGGAGGGCGCTGCCGGTGTCCTGTTCGGTGTGCCCCGCCTGGTCGGCCTCCAGCGCGGCGCGCCAGGCCCGGCGGTAGGAGTCCGCCGCGCGGTCGAGGCGGTCCGCGGTGCGGGTGTGGGCGTGGATCTCCTGCTGTACGTCCCCGTGCTCCCGCCAGGCGCGGGCCCGCTCCAGCGGGCCGTGGCTCTGCCGGACGGCCAGCTCCAGCAGGTACTCCGCCTCCCGCAGGTCGACCAGGTCCCCCTCGTAGGCGTGCCGCAGCCGCAGCCCCGCGGCCAGCCGCAGCAGCCGGTACGCGGCCCCGGGGTCGGACTGGGGCACCGCCGAGCGGCTCTCGCGCAGCACCCGTACGGCGGTGGAGGCGAAGGGGCGCCCGTCGGCGGCCCGGGCCCGGTCCAGGAGTACGTCGCCCCACTCGGGCAGCAGCTCCCCGAAGGCCTCCCCGTCCCGGGGGATCAGCCGCCGGGCCCGGCCGTACGCCTCGGCCGCGTCCTCCAGGGCCGCCGGGTCCGCGTCGCGCGCGTACCGGGCGCGGTGCACCCGGGCCAGGCCCAGCAGGGCCGCCAGCCGCAGCTCGGACTCCCCGCCGGCCTCCCCCAGGGCCCGCGCCAGCTGCCCGGCCGCCTCCTCCAGCCGGGCGGGCAGGTACCGCAGGGCCCCGGCCAGCTCGATCCGCACCCGCGCCACCAGCCGCCCCCGCTCCCTCCCACCCCGCCGCCGCCCGCAACCGCCGCCGCCACCCGGCACGGGGGCGGGGGCGGGGGCGGAGCCCGGGCCGGGGGCGGAGCCCGGGGCAGGGGCGGAGCCCAAGCCCGAGGCGGGGTCGAGGCCGGAGGCGGAGCCCGAGCCCGAGGCAGAGTCCGAGCCCGAACCGGAACCGGAGCCGGAACCGGGACCCGGGCCAGAGCCCGGTTCGGGGCCGGCCGGGCTGGCCGGGCTGGCCGCCGGGTCGGCGGTCCCCGCCGCGCGGTGGGGACCGGCGGGGCCGGAGGCCGGAACGGAACTGGAACCGGAGCCCACACCGGGGCCCGGCTGGGGGTCGGCGGTCCCCGCCGCCTCACCGGGGGCGGAGCCCGAGCGGGAGCCAGGGCCGGGGTCGGGGGTTCCCGCCGCGCGGTCGGGGCCGCCCAGGCCAGAGCCCGGGCCGGGGGCTGGACCGGGGCCGGGGGCCGGGCCGGAGCCGGAGCCCGGGCCGGAGCCGGAGCCCGGGCCGGAGCCGGAGCCCGGGCCGGGGCCGGAGCCGGAGCCGGAGCCCGGGCCGGGGCCGGAGCCGGAGCCGGAGCCCGGGCCGGAGCCCGGGCCCGGGCCGGGCGCCGGGGCGCGGGGTGGGAGGAGGGTGGTGAGGGCGGTGGTCAGGGTCGTCGCCGCGTGTTCCGCCAGGGCGGTGCGCTCGCGCGGGTCGGGGGTGCGCGGGAGCAGGGCCACCAGCACCCGGCCCAGGGCCAGCAGCAGTTCGGGGTGCGCGGGCCCCGGGCCGGCCAGGGGCTCCAGCGCGGCCCGCGCCTCGCGCAGCGGCCCGGCGTCGTCGCGCAGCACGCTCAGCCGGATCAGGGTCCGCGCCCGCCGCACGGCGCAGTCCCGGCGCAGCTCCGGGTCGTCGGCGGCGGCTGCCGCGGCCGCGAACTCCCGGTCGGCGGCGGCCAGCAGCTCCTGGTCGGGGCCCGCCGCCCGCGCCCGCTCGTACAGCACCCGGCCCAGCGCCGACCGGCCGGCGGCCGTGCGCAGCCCGGTCACGGACCGTTCGGCCTCGTCGAGGAGTTCCGGGTCCCGCTGGACCGCCCACAGCCGCAGCAGCACCCCGGCGAGTTCGGTCTCGGCCTCCTCCGGCGGGTCCGCGGGCCCGGGCGGGGCCGCCACGGCCCGGCGCAGCAGCGCGGCGGACTCGTACAGGGGCCGCGCGTCCGCGTCGGCCGCCGCCGCGGCGAGCCGTTCCCGGGCCGCGCGCACCGCCCAGGCACGGCCGGGCGGCGGGTACGCCGCGGGCGGCGCCGGGGTCTCCTCGGGCGGTCCCGGCAGGTAGCGGCGTACGACCTGCGCCGAGACCTGCGCGAAGGCCTGCGGGAGCTGCCCCGGGGGCACCCGGCCGCCGCCCGGGGCGGAGTCCGGCGCGGAGTCCGGGTCCTGGTCCGGGTCCTGGTCCGGGTCCTGGTCCGGGTCCGGGTCCGCCGCCGGGGCCCCGGTGAGCTGCGAGACGGCCAGGGCGGGGAAGTTGCGCACCCCCCGGCCGAAGTGCGCCAGTACGTACTCCGAGCAGTGCTTGAGCACCAGCGCGGCCTCGTCCCGCCCCAGCGGCCCCAACAGCACCTCCTGCACCCCGGGGACGAACTCGTACCACTGCCCGGGCGATTCCCCGCTGCGCCGCAGCAGCCCGCTGAGCAGGACCTCCGCCAGGTCGGAGGGCTCCGAGTCCGGCAGCATCGTCCGCTGCACCAGCCGCATCACGGGCAGCGTCAGGGGCGCCGCCGACAGGTACACGGCGAGCTGGACGGCGCCGGGCGCGGCCGAGGAGCGGAAGCGGCGCACCAGCTCGCGCGGCGGCCGGGCGGTCCGGGGCAGCGGTACGGGGGCGGCGGGGTGGTGGGCGAGCACCCGGCCCACCTCGGCCGGCACGGGGCCGGTGCCCAGACCGGCGACGAGCCGGGCCCAGGCCCCGAGGGCGGTGGCGTTCGGAGGGAGCACGGGCACGGTGAGCCCGCCGGTGGGCCGCCCGGGCCGGGCCGGCCGCTCCGGCCGGAACCTCAGCCTCGGCCCGCCGCCACCGCCGCCCCCGCCCGCACCGGCCCGTTCCAGGACTCCGCGCTCGGTCGGCAGCCAGCTGCGGCTCCACAGCCGCTGCGGCAGGGGCTGTACGACCGCGCAGGGCGCGCACTCGGCCCACCGGTGCAGCAGCCGCTGCGCCTCGCCCTCCCGCCACAGCGGCCCGGCGCAGTCGGAGACCACGATGGTCAGGACCCGCCCGGTGGGGTCGCGCAGCTGGTCCCCGGAGCGCAGCCCGCGGCCGGGCACGGGGCCGCGGCCGACGGCGGCGCTGCCGTCCGCGAGCCGGTGCAGATGGTGCGCCTGGACGTCCCGGAAGGCGCCCAGCCGCTCGCACACCGACCGGAGTTCCTCGAACATCTCCCGCCAGACCGCCATGGAGGGCGAGGCGTCCATCACCAGCCGTACGGTCGCCTCGCGCCGGCTCTCCGGCCGGAACACCGGGATGACCAGGCCGAGGGCGCGGGCGCTGGCCTCGGCGGTGGCGGCCTCGTCGAGCACGGTACGGGTGGGCCGGCCGGGGGGCCGGTGCCGCTGGAGGGCGCGCAGGGCCCGCTGGATCTCCAGGATCCGGGGCAGCGCGGCCGCCCCGGGCACCCGTACGGGCACCCCGCCCCCCACCGGGACCTCGGCCCCCGCTCCGGGGCCGGCGGCCTGCCGTTCCCCGACGGCGTGGAGGCTGACCGGGTCCTCGGCCTCCGGCTCGCGCGGCAGCCGCTCGGGGGGCGGCTCGGCGGCGCTCTCCGGCGCCGGCGGGTCCACCGGGGCCTTCGGCGGCGCGGGGTCGGGCTCCGGCCCGCTGTCGGCGGGCCGGGCGGCGCTCCGGGTCCGTCCGGCCAGCCACAGCGCGTCGGCCAGTTCCTCGGCGGACGGGTCGAGCCCGGCGGCGCGCAGCAGCCCGCCCAGGACGCGGATCTCCCCGGCTGCGGCTGCGGATTCCTGGGACACGGCCGCTCACCTCGGGCGGTCGAGGCGCTGGATGAGCAGGTCGGCGAGGTCCTCCCGGGTGGGCGGGGCGGCGTAATGGGTGAGGTAGATGGCGTTGAGCAGCTGGTCGGCGGCGACCAGCTCGGAGCGGGAGCGGCTGAGGAACTCGCGGATCAGGTCGGCGCCGAGCTGGGCGGCCTCCTCCCCGAGGTGGGCCCGGACCATGGTGGCGAGCCGCTTCTCGCCCGGCTGCCCGAGCTTGAGCTGGATGCACCGGCGCAGCAGCGCGGCGGGGAAGTCCCGTTCGCCGTTGCTGGTCAGGATGATGAAGGGGAAGGCCCGGCAGCGCACCCGCCCGTCCCGGACGGTCACCTTGGTCCCGTCGTCGGTGAGGACCTGCACCTCGGGTTCGGAGTCGGCGACCCGTTCCAGCTCTGGCAGGGTGAACTCGCCCTCCTCCAGCACGTTCAGCAGGTCGTTGGGGAGGTCGATGTCGCTCTTGTCGAGTTCGTCGACGAGCAGCACCCGGGGCCGCCGGGTGGGCAGCAGCGCCGTCCCCAGCGGGCCGAGCCGGATGTACCTGCCGATGCCGGGCGCCGCGCCGGTCCCGGCCCCGCCGGCTGCGGCCCCGCCGGTTCCCGCGCCGGCGGCGATCTGCACGTCCTGGAGGCGGGCGAGGGCGTCGTAGCGGTAGAGGCCCTCCTGGAGCACGGTCCGCGAGACCACCGGCCATCGCAGCACCCGGCCGAGCTTCAACTCGTGGGCGACGGCGTGCGCGAGGGTGGACTTGCCCGTGCCGGGGTAGCCGGTGACCAGCAGCGGGCGGCGCAGGTAGAGGGCCGCGTTGACGGCCTCCAGCTCCTCCGGTTCGGGCCGGTGCTGCTCGGCGGCCTGCCGGTGGGCGCCCAGGCGGCGCGCGACGTTCCCGTCGGCCGCCGCGGCGGCCCCGGCCGGCTCCGCGACGGGGCCGCCGTCGAAGTCCCGCCACGGCGGCGGATCCGGCAGGGCCGCGATCCCGTCGTGGGGCTCGCCCACGCCCCGGTAGATGAGCCATTCGTCGTTCACGGCCGTTCCCTCCCACGAAGCCCGCATCGCCCGTGCCCCCGGCGCCGCGCACACGGCACGCGCCCCGGTCCCGCTCCCCGGCCCGCCCCCGCCCGGGCCGCCCTGCCCGCCCGGCCCGTCGTCACGGATCCGCCGTCCCGGGCCCTCCCCCGGACTCCGTCCGGGGGGACCTCCAGCCTCAAAGGTCCCCCTGCAACGGCTCGTCCTCGGGCAGGACCCGCGCCGGGTCGTCCCATACGAGGGCCAGCCCGGCCGCCCAGTAGGCGTCGGGGTCCGCTCCGTACGCCCGCTGCCGCAGGGCCTGGAGGCGCTGCGGCAGCACCGTGCCCCGGCCCGCCTCGGCCAGTTCCTCCCGCAGCCCCCGGTGGAAGGGCGCGCAGGACACCCCCGGGTCCGCCGGGGGCCGCCGGCCCACCACCACCCCGTAGCCCGCTTCCCGTACGGAGTGCAGCGCGCCCAGCGTCGGTTCGGCGCCCGCCGCGCGGCAGAGCACCGGCACGGTGTTGTCCACCAGCCCCTCCAGCCACCCGGGCGAGGGGCTGCGGGGCCGCCCGCGCAGGCAGTCGGCCCGCTGGTCCAGCAGCGGGCCCGCCTGCACCCGCGCCCACCGCCCGGCCGAGACGGCGTCGCCGCCGAAGCGGAACACCACCGGCCGCTGTACCCCGACCGGTGTGCCGCCCGACACGGCCCACTCGTCCACCGCGAGCCCGAACAGCTCGGGTGCCACCATCACTTCGAGGAGCGCGGCCGCCTCGTGCGTGTCGCACCGCCGGAACCCCTCGGCGAGCGGGGCGCGCAGTGCCTCGGGCAGGGCCGCCAGGGTGGCCCGTACGCCGGCGGCCACCGGGGTGACCCGGTCGGGGCGGGCGGGGCCGGCCAGTACCGACACCCGCCAGTCGTAGACCTCCTCCCAGCCGTGCGCCCAGGCCTCCAGCAGCACCGAGGGCCCGGCGGGCAGTCCCGCGGCCCGCCGGACGGGGCCGTGCACCGCCCGGCCGGCGGCGGCGCGGCGGCGCCGTTCGCGCTCGGCCAGGCCCCGCTCGTGCCGCTCCCCCAGCTCCCGGCGCAGCGGGCGCCACAGCCGCTCCGCGGTGGCCCGTACCCAGTCCCACAGCTCCTCGTCGGCGCCCGGCGCCGGCGGTTCGAGGTAGTCGGCCACGCTCACGCCGGTCGCGTACCGGAGCATGGCGGCGGCCTCGCCGCCCGCGCCCGGCGGGTCGTGCAGCAGCCCCAGGCCGTCGCGCCAGCTGAGCGGGGCGGGCAGGGTGGTGTCGGGCTCCTCGCCCCGGGCCTGCTCGGCGAGTTCGCGGACGGCCTCCGAGGAGCCGGGCGGCGGGAGCTCGGCGAGCAGTCCGCACAGGGTGGTGCGTTCGCCGGCGGTGAGCCGGCCGCGGCCGCCGTACGGGTCCCCGTCCCCGGCGGGGAGCTCGTCGTGCACGTCGGTCCAGGTCCGGCGGCTGTCGAGGTCGCTCAGGTGCCGGTCGTAGTGGTGGAGGTCGTGGGCCTGCATGACCCTGCGGTAGAGCCCGGTCTGGCCGGTCGCCGCCATCGGCAGGGTCCGCAGCTGGGCCACCGAGACGGCGAGTCCGCCGCCGCCCCCCTGCCGGCGGGCCTTGACCACGCCGACGACCTCCCCGCGCGCCAGGTCCACCACGGGTCCGCCTGACATGCCGGGCTCGATCTCGTCGTCGTCGCCGAGACGGATCGCGGCGCCGCCGGCGGCGATGCCGCGCAGCCGGGTCGTGCGGCCGGTGATCTCGCGGATGCCGAGTTCCTCGGTGCAGCCGAAGTACGCGGCCTCGTCGAGCCGGGGTCTGGCCCGGTCGGTCAGCCATACGCAGGCGTGGGTGATGGGCGAGAGCACCCGGACCAGCGCCAGGTCCGGCAGGTCCCACAGGGCCCGCCGCCCGGGCCGGCGCTCGTCGAGCCGCTCGGGAAGGACGCACTCCACCCGGCCCGCCACCGTCCCGGTCGCACCGTCGCCCCCGGAGGAGAAGGTGATGCCGACCTCACGCCCGGCCAGCCGCACGGCAGCACCCCCTTCGCCGACCACGTGCGCGCACGTGAGGACCCAGCCGGGGGCGATGAAGAACCCGCTCCCCCACGTCGGCCCCGTCCCAGGGCTCTCATACCCGTCCGGGGGCGCGTGGACGCGTACGGTGGCGGCCCGGACCAGGGGCTCCAGGAGCTCGAAGGCGCGCGCGGATCCGGCCGTGCGCCCGTCCGGCATCTCCAGACCCCCGTCCCCCGCTCGCCCCGCCGAGGCCGTCCAAGGTAGCGCCGGCGGCCCCGGCGACGGGAGGGTCTCGCCGGTAAGCGGATTATCCTGGCGGGAAACACCCCCATCACCACACGGCACGGAGCCCGACTTGTACTTCACCGATCGCGGCATCGAGGAGCTGGAGAAGCGGCGCGGCGAGGAGGAGGTCACCTTCGAGTGGCTCGCCGAACAGCTCCGCACGTTCGTCGACCTCAACCCGGACTTCGAGGTCCCGGTCGAACGCCTGGCGACCTGGCTGGCCCGCCTCGACGACGACGAGGACGAGGACGAGTAGTCCGAGGAGCAGCGCACACGACTGAGGGGCCCGACCGCATGCGGTCGGGCCCCTCAGTCGTTCTGACCGCGCAGGCAAGGCCTGGATCAGGCGGCCTTGGTGTCCCAAAGATCCGGTCGCTCCCCTGAGCGCCGTGTGCCAGGTCCGCGTGACCTGCGGATATGCCGGTGACCAGGCATTTCCAGATGCCGGGAGTGCTCGGCGGGCGGGCGGCCGTACAAGGTGCGCTCCATCCCCGGCGAGAAAGTGTGTGCGCTCCGCCCTGAGTCGAGGGCGCCTCAGCCAGAGTTCGAACGACCTGCCGCGCTGCTGGCCGGAATAGGTGTGTACGCCCCGGCCGGAGGAGGGTCGGCCGGGGCCACGGTGCTGCGGATCAGCAGACCGGGTGTTGCCAGCGCAGCTCTGAGGAGTTCGCGAGGCAGTACGTGTGACCCCGCTCGGTCATGCGGAGGCGGACCTCGGTGATGCCCGGCCGTCCGATGTCGGCCCATCCGAGGAGGGCCCGCTCGATGTCGTCCCACAGACGGACCGGGCCGCCCTGGCGTACGTCCCACGCGTCGCCGTCCTGGACGAGCTCGGCGAACGATTCTCGGTTCGGGTCGAAGAGGTAGACGCGGGCCCTGCCGTCGCTGGCCCGGACCCGCACGACCTGGGCCGCTGGAGCTGCCAGCTGCGCCAGGAAGGCCGGCATCGGCTCGTCGAGGTCGGTCGGGGCCACGAGGGCCCTCCGCCGGCTGTCGGCGTACGCCACGCGGGAGGAGAGGTCTCCGGCGATCGGCGTGACGGCCTGAGAACGCGCCTGCATGAAGCTGGCGTGGGAGACGAACCGCCCCTCGGCCGTCCCGTCCTCGTTCACGGTGACCTTGGCGAGGCCGGTTCCGGTGGTCAGCGACCCGATGGTGGCCAGGATGATCCCGCCGGGGCGGGTCTGCCGGACCCACGTGTAGGGGATCCGCCGGACGCCGCAGGTGGCTACCACCCGGTCGTACGGGGCGCGGCGGGGAAGACCGAGGAGTCCGTCCCCCGTGACGGTCCAGGTGGAGAACCCTGCGGTCTCCAGGGCCGCGTCGGCGCGGGCGGCCACTCCCGGGTCGACCTCGATCGTGGTGATGTTGTCCTCGCCCAGGCGGTGACACATCAGGGCCGAGGAGTAGCCGGTCCCGGTGCCGATTTCCAGCACCTGGTGCCCGTCCTCGACCTCCAGCTCCTCGATCATCTCCAGCACCAGCCCCGGATCCGTGGAGGACGAGGTCGGGATGCCCTGGACCGGCCCCGGCGCCTGGTCGGCGGTGAGGTGGTTGTCGAGCTGCGTAACGAGGGACTCGTCGGAGTACGCGATCTCGGTCCACTCCGCCGGGTCCGTGCCGGCCGCGGTCACGGGCCGCCAGAGCCCGTTTCCGGCGGGCAGGAAGACGCCCGGGTTGAGAAACAGTTCGCGGGGGACGGCTTCGACGGCCTTTCGCCACGCGGGGGTGCGGATGGAGCCTGCGGCTTCGAGGCGGTCGGCGAGGGCCTGCCGCTCGGGGCTGGTGTCGATCACGGGGTGCCTCCTTGGGCGAGCAGATCAGCGAAGGCGGCCGCCATCGGAAGCCCGGTTTGCTCCTCCAGCCAGCCCCATTGACCGTTGGGGTTCAGTTCCAGGAACCAGTGCGAGCCGTCGCGGTCGACGGCGAGGTCGAAGCTTCCGGACGCAAGGCCGAAGGTGTCGAGGAAGGCGATGAGACCCTTCTCTACCTGGGCGGGCAGGGTGACGACCGAGTAGGTCAGGGCAGAGTAGTCCCGCCGCCAGTCCAGAAGCCCGGAGTCGATGCGCACGGCGAAAACCTCGCGGCCCACGATCAGGACCCGGACGTCGCACACCTTGTTGACGCGCACCTGGAAGAGATGCGGGGCGACCCGGACGCGGTCGTCAATCTCGCGGGCGGTGACCGGTTCCGCCCACGGGGCCAGGGGAACGCCGTCTCGCTGGTAGGACGTCAACCGCAGCGTCTTGTAGATCACCTCGGAATGTGCCGCGACGAACTCGCGAGCGTCCGCAGGGTCGTTGGTAACGAGCGTCGGTGGCACGGCGAGGCCGAGACGCTGGGCTAGGGCCAGCTGTTGGGGCTTGTAGTCCGCTTCGGCGTTCAGCGCCGGGTGGTTCACCCACAATGCGCCGTCGAGGGCGCGCAGGACGCCGCCGAGTCCATGTCGCGTCTGCGCGGAGGCGAAGCGGGCATCGTCGGGGCCCAGGTGGTGGAAGGTCGGCCAGGTCGGCCGACGCCAGTACACGGACCGTACGTCATCCAGCCGGGCGGTTCTCGTCGGGGTGAGCACCCGCCCGGCCTCGTGGGCCGAGCGGGTGCCGTACCGAGCCGAGACCGTCAGGCCGTCGCCGATGTCGGCGAGGTTGAACCTCACCACCGGCACATGCCGCCGGTTGAGGTGGGTGATGACCCTGTCGGCGGTGGGGTCATCCACCTCCGTGGCCACCAGGACCGGCCTCTCCTCGGTCATGGGATCAGTCCTGCTCGTCGTCCTGGTCGGGGCGCTGGTCGGTGGCTCCCGGCTGTCCGTCCGGGCTGGTCGTCTCCGAGGAAGCGGTGGCCTTCGCGGTGCCGTGCTGGCCCATCTCGACCACCTCGCCGTGCCGGTCGCGGAAGATCCCGAGCTGGGTGTCGGGGTCGATCGTGACGGAGGCGTGCGGCAGCTGCACGGTGTTGGTGTACGGGGCGAGTCGGCTGGTTCCCCAGGGGGTGATGGGGGTGGGGTACGTGATGGACATGGGACTCCGATCGGTTGGTGGACCCGGGCCCGGGTGGGACCGGGGAGTCAGAGGGTGTCGAGCAGGGCGCGCGCGGCGATGAGGAGCGGCGTCAACCCACTCACCTGATCGGCCAGGGCGGCCTCGCCACCCGGCCGGCTGTCGAAGTAGTTGCTTCGCAGCCAGCACATCCAGGGGTCGTGGCGGACGGCCCACCCGTAGCAGCAGAGGCGACAGTCGGCCATCGGACTTCCGTACCTGATGGCGATGGGCGCAAGCTGCCCACAGCTGGCGCACGGCATGTCTGCCCGCGTGCACGCGCCGTCAGGGTGGGCCGCGGACTGCATCACCTCCAGCGTCAGCCGGTGGAGGTCGAAGGCCTCGCGCTCCATGCGCTCGTGCGTCACTTCACTCCCTCCCGAAGAACGCCCACGACGAGGGCCGCCGCGACTCCAGCGAGGACCAAGAGGTACAGGGCCTGTCTCCGACGCTCATCCATGCGGCGTCACCTCGCGTCCAGCCCCGAGCGCGCGCCCGCGTAGTGGGTCTCCTGGACGGCGTCGGCGATCCGAGCCGCACCGACGCGGACGAGGAGTTGGACGGCGGCCGTCCGGCAGAAGTACGCCCCCGGCCCGGGTGTGGCGGCCCAGTAGATGGGCCGGCTCTCGCTGGGGCGGTCGAGGCTGATGTCCGGTACCCCGAGGTGGGTCCCCCGGCTGAGGCATTCCACCGGGCTCCGAGGGCTCCATCGGTCCGATGTCCCCGGCTCGACGAGCGCGTAGTAGTTCCGGCCGCGCGAGTCGTGGATGACCGGCCCCTCGAAGGCGAGGGCGAGTGCGATGTCGACGACGCGGCGCTCGGAGCTCTCGGCGGCCGCGTAGGCGAGGGCGTCGGGGATGCGTACGGCCTCGAAGCGGGCGCCGAGCGGCAGTACGGCGATGCCGTGGTCCTGCCACTCGGACTGGGCGTCCGCAGGCTCGGACAGACAGCTCGCGTACCAGTCGGCCGTTCTCTTGGAAGACATGGCGGCTCCCTAGCGTCATCGGGTGGACGGTCGGCGGGCGTTGCCCGTCGGCTCCCTCACCTACGAGTCAACGGCTCCCGGGCCGGGGCCGCCGGACCTTCGGCCGGACTTTCGGCCGGACTTTTCGCGTCGAGCGGGCTTTCAGGAGCGGGGAAAGCCGCTACGGTCAGAGACCCCCAGATCACCGGAGGTGACGGTGCAGCCCGATCTGACAGCCTTCGCGCACGCGTGCATCGTCCAGGGCTGGGAGAAACCGGCGGACTTCCTGCGGGCGTTCCAGATGACGGCGGACATCCTCGGCGAACCGGTCACGCTGACGGATCGGCAGGTCCGGCGATGGCGACAGCCCAACCCGCCCGCGCCGCGCGCGAAGGCCTGGCGGACATTACACGCCATGTTCGGACTTTGTCCGACCGAGCTGGGTTTCCCGGGGCCGCCGCCGAGTGCCACCGTGGGGTTAGCAGCACACCCCGCGCAGAAGGGCATTCCTGTGGCCATGGACCGACGTGCCTTCCTCGCCGACTCCGTCGGCGTCACCGCCGCCTTGGGCATGCCTGCCCATACCCGGCCGATGACCCCACTCGGGGCGTCAGGGTCCGTCGGCACCGCCCATCTCACTGAACTCCGCGCCGGCCTTCGAAGCCTGTTCCATCTGGACGACGCGTACGGCGGCGGTGACGTCCGCTCCCTGGCCGTCCGCCACCTGCGACGCGTCCGCCGCGTGATCAATACCGGCCAATACCCGGACACGATCGGCCGCCAGCTCCAGCTCCTCTCGGGCGAGATCGCCGAACACTGCGGCTGGCTCTACTACGACGCTGACGACCAGGAGAGTGCGCGACGCTACTTCGGCGAAGCCCTCACCACGGCCACCATGCTGAGGGACACGAACCTGGAGATTTTGATCTTCTCCTCCATGAGCCTTCAGGCGTGCCACGAGGGAAGAGCACGGGACGGCCTCGACCTCGCGCGCGCGGCCCAGGAACGGGCGACGAGCCTCGGCTCCCCCGTGCTCCAATCCCTCATCGCCGCCCGGGAAGCGCGAGCCCTCGCGCTGATGGGCGACGGTGCGACGGCCAACTCCCGGCTCGGCACGGCAATGAAGCTCATGACCCGCAAGGGCCGGCCCTCCCCCGAGTGGACCGCCTTCCACGGGCCAGCGGAACTTGAGTACGCACAGGGCCTCCTCTACAGCGAGCTCGGCCACCACTCCGCCGCCACCCAATTCCTCAGCGCGGCCCTCCAGCACCAGGAGACCACCTACGGACGGAACAGAGCCCTCTACCGGATCACCCTGGCCAAGAACCTCATCGCCGCCGGAGAGGTGGACGAGGGAGCCGCGCATGCGGTAGGCAGCCTGGAGCACCTGGAAGAGGTCGAATCCGGGCGTGTCACGAAGCGGCTGGCCGAGGTGGCCGGCGCGCTGGGGAACGTCGAAGCCGCCTCCGCCCGTGAGGCTGCTGGAGAACTGGCCGAGTACGTACGGGCAAGGGGGGCAGCGTGATGTCCGAGGTGAGGTACGAGCGATTCGAGGGGCACGAGGCCGCTGGCGGCCTCGACGCGTTCCTTCCCGCCTACGAGGAGGTTTACGCCGAGCCGCCCTACTGCGAGGGCCCGTCCGACGTCGCGCAGTTCATCGATCACTACCTCGTCCACGTCCAGCGGGCCGGGATGCGGTTGATCATCGCCCGGGACGGTGATGAGGTCATCGGCTTCGCGTACGGGTACCTGCTCCCGGCTGACACCGGGTGGTGGGGCAACCTGGACAGGGCGCTTCCGGAGGACTTCACGCGCGAGGACGGCGCCCGTACGTGGGTGATCCTGGAGCTGGCCGTCCGCAAGCCGTGGCGCCGCCGGGGCATCGCCGCGGCCCTGCACGCCGCCCTGCTCGACGGCCTCGGCGTGGAGCGGGTCACGCTCACGGTGAGGCCCGAGCCTGAGGCCGCCCCCGCCCAGACGGCCTACGCCGCATGGGGGTACCGCGCGGTCGGCACGTCCCATCCGTGGGAGGACGCCCCGTTCTACAAGGCGATGGTCCTCGAAGTCACCACCGACCGAAACTCCATCTCCCGAACGTCTCCCAGATGATCTCGGGAGAGCCCAACGGCCCGGCCGCATGAAGCGGTCGGGCCGTTGTCATTTGCGCTCTGACCAGCAGCGCAGGGAGATCCTTCGGGCGCCCAAGATCAGGCGGCCTTGGTCTCCCAGAAGATGCGGTCGATCTCGGCGATGAGCTCCAGGGCCTTCTGCCCGGTCGCCGGGTCGTTCGACGCCTTGGCGGCCGAGAGGGCCTTCAGGGTGTCGTTGACCAGGGTGTGGAGCTGCGGGTACTTCTCGAAGTGCGGGGGCTTGAAGTAGTCGCTCCACAGCACCGACACGTGGTGCTTCGCGAGCTCGGCGCGCTGCTCCTTGATGGTGATGGCGCGCGCGCGGAAGTCCGCGTCCTCGTTGGCCTGGTACTTCTCCTGGACGGCCTTGACGGACTCGGCCTCGATACGGGCCTGGGCCGGGTCGTACACGCCGCAGGGCAGGTCGCAGTGGGCGGAGACCTTCACCTTGGGGGCGAAGAAGCGGGAAAGCATTGGAGTGGGTCCTCCTCGTGATCGTCTTCTCAAGGGTGGAGATTACTCGCTGAGAAACCGGAAATCGCGGGCGCCCCCGTGGGCTTAGGACAAAAGTCCAGGGCGGGCCGAGGAGTGGTGAGCGAACGTACGGGGCCGTACGGCAGCATGCGGGGAGGGACGAGGAGGCCGGACATGGCGGAGAGCAGGCAGGCGCGGGTGCGCGTCGGGATCACCGAGGTGACGGGACCGTCGATGGTGCCGACGCTACTGCACGGGGACCGGCTGGTGGTCCGGTACGGGGCGCTGGTCCGGCCGGGTGACGTGGTGGTGTTCCGCCATCCGCTCCAG
Organism: Streptomyces sp. NBC_00091; assembly: GCF_026343185.1. Classification (GTDB taxonomy): domain Bacteria; phylum Actinomycetota; class Actinomycetes; order Streptomycetales; family Streptomycetaceae; genus Streptomyces. Next base: position 1,281,900 of record NZ_JAPEMA010000001.1, read on the forward strand.
CAGGACCTGCTGGTGGTCAAGCGGGCTGCCGAGCGCCGCCCGGGCGGCTGGTGGATGCTCGGGGACAATCCGTTCAACGAGACCGGGGACAGCACCGATTACGGCGCGGTCCCCGACGAGCTGGTGCTGGCGACCGCCGTGCTGCGGCTGCGGCCGCGCCCGGCGGGTCAGCGCTCGCTGAGGGCGCGGCTGTCCTGGGCGGTGTCGGCGGTGCGGCTGCTGCGGGCGGACGCCTCGGCCTCCAGCCGCTTGCGGGCGCGGTAGGCGGCGACGTTGGCGCGGGTTGCGCAGCGGTCGGAGCAGTAGCGCCGGGACCGGTTGGTGGAGGTGTCGAGGTAGGCGTTGCGGCAGGGCGGTGCCTGGCACAGGCCGAGGCGGTCGGGGCCGTGCTCGGTGAGGGCGAAGGCCAGGCCCATCGAGGCCATGGCGGCGTAGCCGGCGGAGGCGTTGGAGGGGTGCTCGGCCAGGTGGATGTGCCAGTCGGGCCGGCCGTCCTCGCGGAGGGTGTCGTGGCCGGTGACCTGGGGGCTGACCGGGAACTCCATGAGGAGGGAGTTCAGCAGGTCGACGGCGAGGACGTGGTCGTCGCCGTCGGCGGCCTCGAAGACGGCGCGCAGCCGGCCGCGGACGTTGCGGAAGCGGGTGACGTCGGTGTCGGTGACCCGGCGGGCCATTTGCACACTGGCTCCGAAGAGGGCGCGGACGTCGTCCACCGAGGTGAGGGCGTCCTTGTTGCGGGCCGGCTCCTCGGTGTTGACCAGGCGCACGGCGAAGTCCGAGTAATGGGCCAGTTCCACTTGTAGTCCTTACGGCTGCGGATTAGTGTCTGCACGAGCCGGGTAACGGCTGGTATGCCCTCGAGGGTATTACGTAAGAAGGGGTTCGGAATGGCGGATGCGATGACTGGCTCGTTCGGTACGGACTGGCAGGCCTGGCAGGACAGCTGGGACCGGCAGCAGGAGTGGTACATGCCCGACCGCGAGGAGCGGTTCCGGGTGATGCTCGACATGGTCGAGGCGCTGGTGGGCCCGTCCCCCCGGGTGCTGGACCTCGCGTGCGGTACGGGAAGTATCACGGACCGGCTGCTGCGGCGGTTCCCGCGGGCGACCAGTACGGGGCTGGATCTCGACCCCGCGCTGCTGACGATCGCCCGGGGCCACTTCGCCGGGGACGAGCGGGTCGGCTTCGTCACCGCCGACCTCAAGGACCCCCACTGGCGCGAGGCGCTCCCGTACGACTCCTACGACGCCGTGCTGACCGCGACCGCCCTGCACTGGCTCCCGAGCAAGGACCTGGCCGCCCTGTACGGGCAGATCGCGCCGCTGGTGCGTCCCGGCGGGGTGTTCATGAACGCCGACCACATGCCCGACCCCGCCACCCCGCGCATCGACGCCGCCGAGCACGCCCACCGGCACGCCGCGATGGACCGGGCCCGGGCCGCGGGCGTCCTGGACTGGCGCGACTGGTGGGCCCTGGCCGGGGCCGACCCGGTGCTGGCCGAGGCGGTGAAGGCCCGGTACGAGATCTACGGGGAGCACGCCGACGGCGACACCCCCGACGAGTTCTGGCACGCCCGCGCCCTGCGCGAGGCCGGCTTCGCCGAGGCCCGCTCGGTATGGCGCTCCCCCTCGGACGCGCTGGTCCTAGGCCTTAGGTAGGAACCTCCGAAATAAACCGAACGGAGGGGCGGCACGGGGATCCCGTACCGCCCCTCCGACTCAGCGCCTCTCGGCCAGGCCGCCTAGAGCACCTTGGACAGGAACGCCTTCGTCCGGTCGTGCTGCGGGTTGCCGAGCACCTCGCGCGGGTGGCCGGACTCGACCACCACGCCGCCGTCCATGAAGACGAGGTTGTCGCCGACCTCGCGGGCGAAGCCCATCTCGTGGGTCACCACGATCATGGTCATGCCCGACTCGGCCAGGTCCCGCATGACGTCGAGGACGTCACCGACCAGCTCCGGGTCGAGGGCCGAGGTGGGCTCGTCGAAGAGCATCAGCTTCGGCTCCATGGCCAGCGCGCGGGCGATCGCCACGCGCTGCTGCTGGCCGCCGGAGAGCTGGGTGGGGTAGTTCCCGCCCTTGTCGCCGAGGCCGACGCGGTCCAGGAGGCGTACGGCGCGCTCGCGGGCCACCGCCTTGGACTCGCCCTTGACCATGACCGGGGCTTCCATGACGTTCTCTATGGCCGTCATGTGCGGGAAGAGGTTGAAGCGCTGGAAGACCATGCCGATGTCCCGGCGCTGGGCCGCGACCTCGCTGTCCTTCAGCTCGTAGAGCTTGTCGCCCTTCTGCTTGTAGCCCACCAGCTGGCCGTCGACCGACAGGCGGCCGGAATTGATGCGCTCCAGGTGGTTGATGCAGCGCAGGAAGGTGGACTTGCCGGAGCCGGACGGGCCGACCAGGCAGAAGACCTCGCGGGGGGCGACCTCGAGGTCGATGCCGCGGAGGATGTGGGCGGGGCCGTACGACTTGTGTACGCCTTCGGCCTTGACCATCGGCTGGGCGGTCACTTCGCCACCTCCGTACGGCGGAACATGTTCAGGTTTGCCTTGAGCCGCTCGAACGGGGTCGGCGGCAGGCTGCGCAGCGAGCCGCGGGCGTAGCGGCGCTCCAGGTAGTACTGGCCGACGCTGAAGACGCTGGTCAGCGCGAGGTACCAGATGGAGGCGACGAAGTACATCTCGATGACCGCGCCGGCGGTGCTGCCGATGTTGGAGCTGGCCCGCAGGAGTTCGGTGTACTGCACGGCCGAGACCAGGGAGGAGGTCTTCAGCATGTTGATGAACTCGTTGCCGGTCGGCGGGATGATCACGCGCATCGCCTGCGGGAGCACGACGCGGCGCATGGTCTGCGTCCGGGTCATGCCGAGTGCGTGCGAGGCCTCGCTCTGGCCCTCGTCGACGGACTGGATGCCCGCGCGGACGATCTCCGCCATGTAGGCGCCCTCGTTCAGGCCGAGGCCCAGCAGGGCGACCATGAACGGCGTCATGACGTCGACGGTCTCGTTCTTGTAGATCGGGCCCAGGTTGATGTACTGGAAGATCAGCGGGAGGCTGAACCAGACCAGCAGCTGCACGTAGACCGGGGTGCCGCGGAAGAACCAGATGTAGAGCCAGGACACGAAGCTCGTGACCGGGTTGTGCGAGAGCCGCATCACCGCGAAGAGGATGCCGAGCGCCAGGCCCAGCGCCATCGCGGAGACGCTGATGATGATGGTGTTGCCGAGGCCGCTGATGACCGAGGGGTCGAACAGCTTGTCGCCGACCGTCCCCCAGATGATCTTGCCCTGGGAGAAGGCGTAGACGAGCCACGCGAGGAGCACGGCGACCACCACGGCGCTGATCCAGCGCCCGTAGTGCCGTACGGGGATGGCCTTGATCGCCTCGTAGGGGGTGGTGCCCGAGGCGCCGGGCCCGGCCGGAGTTTCGGCCGGACCCTTGTCGATCTTGTCAGTCACAATGACTGCCCTTCAGTGGAGCGCTCGGTCTTACTTGCCCGCGTTGACCGTGGCGGACTGCACGGCGCTCTCCTTGACGTTCCACTTCTCCAGGACCTTGGCGTAGGAGCCGTCCTTGATGATGGCGTCGAGCGCTTCCTTGAGGGCGTCGCGGAGCTGGGTGTTCTCCTTGGAGACGGCGATGCCGAAGAGGCCGACGTCGGCCTGCTGGCCGCCGACCTCGAAGTCGTTGCCGCCGCCCGAGGTCTTCGCGGTGTAGGCGGTGACCGGGTAGTCGTTCAGGTCGGCCACGGCGCCGCCGGCCTTGACGCGGGTCTGCGCCTCGGCGTCGGTGTCGAAGGCCTCGATGGTGAGCTTCTTGTCGCCGCACTTCTCGGCCTGCGCCTTGAAGGTGTCCTCGTACGTGGTGCCGCGCTGGACGGCGACCGTCTTGCCGCAGAGGTCGTCGAGGGACTTGATGTTGTCCGGGTTGCCCTTCTTGACCAGGAGGGAGACGCCGGAGGAGAAGTAGTCGACGAAGTCGACGCCCTTGCCGATCTTGGCGCCCTTGTCGTCGAGGCCTTCCTGGCGCTTCTTGTTGTCCGTGATCGAGGACATCGCGACGTCCTGGCGGCCGGTCTCCAGGGAGGTGATCAGGCCGTCGAAGGTGCCGGAGGTGAACTGGAACTTCACACCGAGCTGCTTGCCGAGCGCCTCGGCGATGTCGGGGTCGACGCCCACGATCTTGCCGCCGTCGACGAACTCCATCGGCGCGTACGCCGTGTCCGAGCCGACCTTGATGACACCGGCGTCCTGGATCTTCTTCGGGAGCTTCGAGAACAGCGGGGCGCTGTTGTCGGTCTTGCCCGAAGGGGTCGAGCCGTTGCCCTCGGTCTGGTCGCCACACCCGGTGAGGATCAGGGCGCCGGCGACCGCGATCGCGCCGACCGCGGCGATGCGGGACCGGGCGGCGGTCGTACGACGGGTGGTGCTTGCGGTCATGAGCTGGTTCCTCCGACAGGGGTGGAAAAGCATCCGAGAGAGGTCGGGCACGCACCATCGAGTGTCGCGACCTTGTGTGATTACGGCATCTTGCCATTCGGACTGACGCATTCAGGCTGCTCGTCAGGTCAAAATCAGATAACGGGCGCCCCCGACTACCCAACAGGACTGCGGGCAAGGCCTCCCGGAGCCGCACAAAACGCCGTGACCTGGCGCTTTTGCCTCACTATTTGCGGCGCGTCTCGCATATCGGACACAGACCTTTGGACTTTTAGCCAAAACCAGGACAAGGACCCTACGATCAGTCCGGAATCGACTCGTCTGGGCGAGTGTTCTTCGGGTAGAACAGATCCTTACACCCCTCATCCGGGGCTCAGGGCGCGCGTGCGGCGCGCCCGCGCGTACGAACCTCCCCTTCGCGGAGACGGTCCAACCGTCGATGCGGAGTACGGACGCGGTGCCCGCCCACCCCTTAACCAGGAGTGGCCACCCTCAACGATTCAAAGGACTTAAGGGGTCACACGAAGTGGCAGCGGAGATCGTCAACCCTCGCAGTGACAGTGCGACGGACAACAACCCCGATGCGGTGTTCGCACTGCACCGCGGCGGCAAGATGGCCATTCAGGCCACGGTGCCGGTCAACGACAAGGATGACCTGTCCCTGGCGTACACGCCCGGCGTGGCGAAGGTGTGTACCGCCATCGCCGAGCAGCCGGAGCTGGTGAACGAGTACACCTGGAAGTCGAACGTGGTCGCCGTCGTCACCGACGGTACGGCCGTGCTCGGACTCGGTGACATCGGTCCCGAGGCCTCGCTCCCCGTGATGGAGGGCAAGGCGATCCTGTTCAAGCAGTTCGGCGGTGTGGACGCGGTGCCGATCGCGCTCGCGACCAAGGACACCGACGAGATCATCGAGACGGTCATCCGTCTGGCGCCCTCCTTCGGCGGGGTGAACCTGGAGGACATCTCCGCCCCCCGCTGCTTCGAGATCGAGCGGCGTCTCCAGGAGGCGCTGGACATCCCGATCTTCCACGACGACCAGCACGGCACGGCCATCGTGACGCTGGCCGCGCTGCGCAACGCCGCGAAGCTCACCGGTCGCACCCTCGGCGACCTGCGGGCCGTGATCTCGGGCGCCGGCGCCGCGGGCATCGCGATCGCCAAGATCCTGGTCGACGCGGGCATCGGCGACGTCTGCGTCACCGACCGCAAGGGCGTGGTCTCCTCGGACCGCACCGACCTGACGGACGTCAAGGCGGAGATCGCGGGCCTGACCAACAAGAGCGGGCTGAACGGCACGCTCGAGGAGGCCCTCGCGGGCGCGGACGTCTTCATCGGCGTCTCCGGCGGCACGGTCGGCGAGGAGGCGGTGGCCTCGATGGCGAAGGACTCCTTCGTCTTCGCCATGGCCAACCCGAACCCGGAGGTCCACCCCGACATCGCGCACAAGTACGCGGCTGTCGTGGCCACCGGCCGCTCGGACTTCCCGAACCAGATCAACAACGTGCTGGCCTTCCCGGGCATCTTCGCGGGTGCCCTGAAGGTGCGCGCGACCCGGATCACCGAGGGCATGAAGATCGCCGCCGCCGACGCCATCGCCGGTGTCGTGGGTGACGAGCTCGCCGCCGACTACGTGATCCCCTCGCCGTTCGACGAGCGCGTCGCCGAGGCCGTCACGGCCGCGGTCGCCGCGGCGGCGAAGGCCGACGGAGTGGCCCGCCTGGCCTGAGGCGCCACGCTGAGCTGTACGGGTGAGGCCCGGCCGGAACGTTCCGGCCGGGCCTCTTCGCGTGCGCGTCGCTCCCTCGCAGGAACGCACCCTCCCCGCCCCCGAACCGGGAGGGGTCGCTCCGCCCTCCTTGCCGGGCGCGCGAGAGAACGCGGGAACGCAAAGCGAGAATGCGACGAGAATGACAGGCTCATGACGAGCGCGCCGCATGGCTTGAATCCTACCCCCATCCAGGGGCCCTCTTGACGTTCCGGTTAGTCCTATGGGAGCAGGCAAACCGCCTGGTACGGACGGTAGTTGAGGATCGAACAAGCGCTTCCGCTCCGGCTCGCCGACGGTTTCCGGCCTCTGGCCAGGTCGCCCTACCGCCCGGTAGCCTCTGGCGCCATGTTCGCTGCCTATGCCGCCAGAATCGACCGAGACCAGCCGCTGAGCGGCCTTGAGCTGGGCGAACGCCCCGCTCCCGAGGCCCGCCCCGGCTGGGTGACCGTCAACGTCAGGGCCGCCTCGCTCAACCACCACGACCTGTGGTCGCTGCGCGGAGTCGGCCTCGGCGAGGACAAACTGCCCATGATCCTCGGCTGCGACGCCGCCGGGACCGACCAGGACGGCAACGAGGTCGTCCTGCACTCCGTGATCGGCCAGAGCGGCCACGGAGTCGGCCCGGACGAGCCGCGCTCGGTCCTGACCGAGCGCTACCAGGGCACCTTCGCCGAGCAGGTGACCGTGCCTGCCTGGAACGTGCTGCGCAAGCCCGCCGAGCTCTCCTTCGAGGAGGCCGCCTGCCTGCCGACGGCCTGGCTGACGGCCTACCGGATGCTCTTCACCAACGCCGGGGTCCGCCCCGGCGACTCGGTGCTCGTCCAGGGCGCGGGCGGCGGGGTGGCCACCGCCGCGATCGTCCTGGGCAAGGCGGCCGGCCTGCGGATGTTCGCCACCAGCCGCGACGAGGCCAAGCGCAAGCGGGCCGTGGAGCTGGGCGCGGTGGAGGCGTACGAGCCGGGCGCGCGGCTCCCGCACCGGGTGGACGCCGTCATCGAGACGGTGGGCGCGGCCACCTGGTCGCATTCGGTCAAGTGCCTGCGCCCCGGCGGCACCCTGGTGATCTCCGGCGCCACCAGCGGCGACACCCCGGCGCACGGCGAGCTGCGGCGGATCTTCTTCCTGGAGCTGAAGGTGGTCGGCTCGACCATGGGCACCAAGGACGAGCTGGAGGACCTGCTGTCCTTCTGCGCGGCCACCGGCGTACGGCCCGTCATCGACCAGGTGCTGCCGCTGGACCGCGCCCGCGAGGGCTTCGAACGGCTGGAGTCCGGGGACCTCTTCGGCAAGATCGTACTGACGGTCTGATCAGGCGCCCGGGCGCAGCCCCGCCGCGATGCGGGCGGCGGCGGCCGCCAGGTGGGCGCGGGCCTCGGCGAGCTGCGCCGGGGTCACGCCGTGGTCGCGGGCCGCGTCGCGGACATCGTCGCGGAAACGATCCAGCAGCCGGTCCAGGTCCCGCGCCGGGTCGGCCGTGGGCGCCAGGTCCTCGGCCCATCCCGAGCCCGAGGGCCCCGGGGCGCTCGGCGTCCCGGCCGGCGCGGGGTCGGCCGCGGTGCCGCCGCCCAGCCAGGCTCCGGCCAGGCTGCCCAGCACCCCGCCCGGCTTGGTGAACTGCTCCTGGAGCTGGGCGGCGATGCGCTGGACCTCCTCGCGGGCCCGATCCTGGGCCTCCTTGGCCTGACGGCGGGCCTGCTGGGCCTCCTCGCGGGCCCGGCGGCTCTCGTCCTTCGCGCGGCGCGCCTGCTCCTTCCACTCCTGCTTGGCCTTGCGGAGTTCCTCCTTGGCGGCCTTCCAGGACTCGTCCTCGACGTGGGTCGCCGTGGCGGAGGCCGCGGCCCGCATCTCGCGGCGCAGGTCGCCGGCGGCGCCGCGGACGTCGTCGCGGATCTCGGCGGCCAGCTCGGAGACGGAGTCCCGGATCTCCAGCTCCAGGTCGGCCAGCTCCCCGACCCGGTCGGCCAGTTCGGCGCGGCCCGCCTCGGTGATGGAGTACACCTTGCGCCCGCCCTCGGTGGCGTACGTGACCAGCCCCTCGGCCTCCAGCTTCGCCAGCCGCGGGTACACCGTGCCCGCGGAGGGCGCGTACAGGCCCTGGAAGCGCTCCTCCAGCAGGCGGATCACCTCGTACCCGTGGCGGGGCGCCTCATCCAGCAGCTTGAGGAGGTAGAGGCGGAGGCGGCCGTGGGCGAAGACGGGCGGCATGTCAGAGAACCTTCTTGTCGAGCTGGAGGGGGGCGGCGTCGGCATCGGCCTGCGGGCGGCGCAGAAGGGCGATGGCTCCGGAAACCGTGGTGGCCCGCAGGGTGCCGGAGCCGGTGCCGAGGGTGCCCGTGATCCGCTTGGCGCCGAGCTGGCCGGTGACCCGCAGGTCCTCGAAGGCGTTGGAGACGCCGCCGGTGGCGGTGTTGGCCTCGACCTTGGCGTCGGCGGGGTGCGGGAGCCGGATCGCCACCTGGCCGGAGACGGAGTTGAGGAGGATGTCCACCGGCCGGGGGGCGGCCGGGTCGGGGACCAGGTCGATGAGCATGTCTCCGCTGACCGAGTCGGCCCGCACGCTGCCGCCCGCGCCGTCGACCACCGTCAGACCGCCGGAGACGGAGTGGAAGCCGAGCTCACCCGTGACGGACTGGGCCTCGACGCTGCCGGAGACCGTGTGCGCCTTGACCCGGCCCGAGAGCCCGACCAGGGTCGCGTCGCCCGAGACCCCGTGGACCTCGGTGCCGCCGGCGATACCGGAGACGAAGGCGGCGGCGCTGACGGTGGCCAGCTCGACGCGGGTGGCGGCGGGGACGGTGAGCGTCACGGTGACGCTGCGCTCCCAGGCCTTGCGGCCGTCCTTGGAGGCACCGGCCCAGGCCTTCCAGGGCTTGCCCTCGAACCACTTCTTGAAGCCCTGCGAACCGTTCCAGGGCAGGTCCTCGTACGAGAGCGTGAGGGTGCCGCCCTCCTGGACCACGTGCAGCGGCGGCCCCTCGACCTCGCTGACCTCCAGCCTGGCCGGGCCCTCCTCGGAGGCGACCACATTCACCGCGCCGCCGACGACGCGCACGCGGAGGTCGGCCACCGGCTGCTCGAAGGTGAGCTTCTGCGGTGCGGCGACGGACCAGGTCATCTGCTCTGCCATGGTGCTGCTCCTCCTCGGGGCTGACGCACGCAACATATCGCGTCTTCTCGCTAACACGATATATCGCGGCCGAGGGAAGTCAAGCGCGACCCGCGCGACCCGCGGTCCCGCTGCGCGGGGCTGATCCCCTACCCGCCCTTCGCCCGTTCCCCGGGGCTGCGCCCCGGACCCCTTGGGGGCTCCGCCCCAGACCCCGCGCCTCAAACGCCGGCGAGGCTGGGGGTGCCAGCGAGGCGGGAAGGGCCGGCGAGGCTGGGGGACGCCAGCGGGACCGGATGGGACTGCACCCGCACGGGGTCGCGTACGTGAGGGGGCGGGGGCGGGGTGGGGTGTCGTCCGAGACTAAAACGAGATGAATTCGGCGCGAGGCACCGCCCGGCAGACCAGCAGAGCCAGGGCGCCGAACATCGAAGCCCGTCCCGGACGACACCCCACCCCGCCCCCGACCCCGACCCACCGACACACCGCCCGGCAAGGGCTACGGCTACGCCACCAGCAGCGAGCTCCCCCGCCGCCGCAGCCACGCGCGGTACGGCGGCGTCCGCAGGGCCGCTTCGCGGTAGGCGTCGCGGAGGTCCTCGTAGACCTCCGCATGCTCCCCCGGCCGGGTCGCCAGCAGGAGCCGCACCGCCAGGGGGTCCCCCGACAGCGGCCGGATGGCCATGTCGTCCCGCGGCCCGGACGTCGGCTGGCACGGCGCCACCGCCTCGCCGGAGACGATCAGCGAAGCCGCCGTGTGGTAGTCGGCGTGCAGCACGGGCGGGTCGAGCCCCGCCCCCGCGAACACCCTCCGCAGCCCGTCCCACTCCCCGTCGACGGAGGGGTCGACGGTCCAGCGGTCACGGGCCAGGTCCTGTAACTCCACGATCTCCGACCGCGCGGCCGGATGGTCCCGGGACATGGAGACGAACTGCGGCTCGCGCTCCATCAGCACCCGCAGCTCCAGCCCGGCCGGCACCCGCAACGGACTGCCCTCGACCTCGTGCACGAACGCCACGTCCAGCTGCCCGGCGGCCGTCATCCGCAGCAGCGCATTGGCCGAGACGTCGACCACCAGCGAGGTCTCCGTCTCCGGCGCGCGCCGGTGCAGCCGCCGCAGCCACCCCGGCAGGGCCCGGCTGGCCGTGGAGCCGATCCGCAGCCGCGGCCCGTGCGCCGCCGCCCGCGCCTCCGCGACCAGCGCGGCCATCTCGGCGAGCAGCGGCCGCGCCCGCCCGAGCACGGTCCGCCCGAAGGGGGTCGGCCGACAACCGGTCCGCTCGCGCAGGAACAGCTCGCCGTCCAGGGCCCGTTCGATCCGGCGCAGTTGCGTCGTCAGCGAGGGCTGGCTCACGCCGAGTTGCCGGGCGGCCTTGTGCAGGCTGCCGGCGTCCGCGATGGCGCACAGCGCGCGCAGGTGCCTCACCTCGAGCTCCATGACCCGAGGGTAGGCGGGCGGGGAGGGTCGCACCAGCCGCCGATAGCCCCCCGAATCCCGCCATTCTCACGCTAGTTGACCAATGTGAATCTTGCCGAAACCTGCCCGATAGGCCGGAGCTATCGGCCTCTGACATCATCCCCCGGCCCCATCGGCTCCCTCAGACTCCGGTACCGGACTACCCATCCACCCCCCACAGCACCGGCTGAGTAGGAGCCCCCCACATGCGCCACTCCCGTAGGACCATGCTGTCCGCCGCCACCGTCGGCCTCGGCGTCGCCGCCGCTCTCGGAGGTGTCGTGCCCACCGCCGGGGCCACGACCGCCCCCGCCGACGGCTCGGCCCGTTACGCCGCTTACGAGCGCTCGCAGGAGAACGAGGCCGCCACCCGGGCCTTCTTCGAGGCCGTACAGCGCTCGGTCGCCGAGCAGCGGGCCGCGAACCCCGGCGCGCTCGCCGTCACGGTCACCTACAACACCCGCAACGCGCCGAGCTTCCGCACGCAGATAGCCAGCTCCACCCGCATCTGGAACAGCTCGGTCACCAACGTGAAGCTCCAGGAGGTGTCCTCGGGCGGGAACTTCTCGTACCGCGAGGGCAACGACTCCCGCGGTTCGTACGCGAGCACGGACGGGCACGGCCGCGGCTACATCTTCCTCGACTACCAGCAGAACCAGCAGTACAACTCCACCCGCGTGACCTCGCACGAGACCGGTCACGTGCTGGGCCTGCCGGACCACTACTCGGGCCCGTGCAGCGAGCTGATGTCGGGCGGCGGTCCGGGCACCTCGTGCCAGAACGCCACCCCGAACAGCGCCGAGCGGACGCGCGTGAACCAGCTGTGGGCCAACGGCCTGGTCGCCTCGGGCCTGGACTCCAAGGGCTGACCCCAAGGGCTAGCCCGGAGGATCCCGAGGGCTAAGCCGCAGGAACGTACCGAGGGCAGTCCGGGTTCCGGCAGGGGCCCGGACTCCACTCGGGAATGAAGATCCCCAGGGACTTGCGCCGTCTGACCACCGTGTCGACGGGGCTCCCGCAAGCCGGGCACGTCTGCTGCTCGTGCCCGGCGTGCGGGGCGACCGTCCCGTGCTCGCGCTGCTGCTCTTCACCGGCCATACCTCCACGGTAGGCCGGTTTCACCCGTTATGGCGGGGTCAGCGCTTGACGTCGTACGAGGTGACGACCTGGCCGCCGCCGAGGGCGGTGCAGCCGGTCAGCTCCAGGGAGCGCACGCCGAAGCCGGCCCGGGACATCGGCATGCCGGTGCCCACCACGACGGGGTAGGTCTTCACGATGTACTCGTCGATCTCGTCCACCAGCTGGGCCGCGAGGTCCGCCCCGCCGCACAGCCAGATGCCGAGGCCGTCCCGCTCCTTGAGCTCGCGGACCTTGGCCGCCACGTCACCGCTGATCAGCTGCACCTCGGGGTCGGGCGAGACCGTGAGGGAGCGCGAGACGACGTACTGCTCGCGCATGTGGCCGTAGGGGCTGGTGAGGCCCAGCTTGAGGCCCGGCTCATAGGTGCCCCGGCCCATGAGGACCGCGTCGAACCGCTTCGGGGCGGCGTCCTCGATCCCGAGCTGGGTGCGCCCCGGGCCGGAGACCGTCTCGGGGTACTCGGCCGTCAGGTGACCGATGAACTCCGGGTCGAGGTAGCTGTAGATGAAATCGGCATCGCCGTCCGGGGCTCCGATGAAGCCGTCGACGGTGGTGGCGATGAAGTACGTGAGCTTGCGCAAGCGATTCTCTTCCGTTTGGCGGTGCCACCGCTCCGGGGCACGTCGATGAAAGTACTTCACCTGGAGTACTTTGCCAACCCTCTATTTCCGCAAGCCCCACTCAGCCGCGCGGCTTGCGCCACATGGGCCACATCAGCGGCCCCTCCGGAAGCCGCACCGCCTCGCCGGTGAACTCCCAGCCCAGCCGCTCGTACAGCCGCTTGCTGCGCTCGCTGCTGGCCTCCAGGTACGCCGGGACCCCGTCCCGGTCGCAGCGCTCCAGCACCGGCCGCATCAGCTCGGTGCCCAGGCCCTCGCCCTGCCGGCCGGGCGCGACCGCGATCATCAGCAGGTACTCGTGCTCCTCGGCGGTCGGGTGGACCTCCCCCGTGAGCCGCCCGACCAGCTCGCACCGCTCGTTGTCCGGGTCGGCCGCCGCCCGCATCTTCGCGGGGACCTCGTCCTCGCCCTCGTGCTCGCCCGCCGGGATCCGCAGCCACAGCGCGGCCGCCGAGCCGTCCACCGCGTAGTCGATCCGGCCCTCGGCCAGCGCGACGTCCGCGAAGACCCCGAGGAACTTGGCGTTCACCGCGGCCCGGTGCTCCGGGTCCGGGAAGACCCAGCAGGTCACCGGATCGTCGCGGAAGGCCTCGTCCAGCAGGCGCGCGACCGCGTCCCGGTCCGACAGATCCGCCTGACGTATCTCCAGCACCATGGGTAACACCCTTCACTCACGTGTCAACTAACGCGAGCGATCCTAGAGTTGCCCGGAGCAGTTCATAAGACCCGCATGCCGAAAGGCCTGTTCCGGCACCCCGCAGCACCGGAACAGGCCTCCGCCCTCCACCCCTCCACCCCTCCCCCTCCACCCCTCCCCCCTCCCCAGGGGATGTCCGCTACTTCGTCCGGCGCGTGACGAACTCCGCGAGGGCCAGCAGTCCGCCCGCCGCCGCGAGGTCGGGCACCGCCCGGGACAGCTCCTGCACCGCCCGGCCCATCCGGTCGGCCGCATGGGCCTGCGCCCAGTCGCGGCCGCCGGCCCGCTCCACCGCCCGGGCGGCGCGGGGCACGTCGTCCTCCTTCACGGAACCCGCGTACAGGGCCGCCAGCTCCTCCCCGGCCTCGGTGCCCGAGGTGAGGGCGGCCACGACCGGGAGGGACTTCTTGCGGGCGAGCAGGTCCGCCCCGGCCGGCTTGCCGGTGTGCCCGGGGTCGCCCCAGATGCCGATCAGGTCGTCGATCAGCTGGAAGGCCAGCCCGGCCTCCCGCCCGAAGGCGTCCATCGCCTCGACCTCCTCCGGCCCGGCCCCCGCGTACAGCGCGCCCAGCGCGCAGGCGCAGCCCAGCAGGGCCCCGGTCTTGGCCGTGGCCATGGTCAGGCACTCGTCGAGCGAGACGTACGGACGGCTCTCGAAGGCGCAGTCCGCCTGCTGGCCCTCGCACAGCTCGACCACACAGGCCGCGAGCCGGGCCGAGGCCGCCGCCGAGGCCGGGTGCGGGTCCTCGGCGAGCAGCCGCACCGCGAGCGCCATCATGGCGTCGCCCGCCAGGATCGCGTCCGGCATCCCGAAGACGGTCCAGGCGGTGGGCCGCCCGCGCCGCTGGACGTCCCTGTCGATGATGTCGTCGTGCAGCAGGGTGAAGTTGTGCGCCAGCTCCACGGCCGCCGCCGCCCGTACGGCGTCCCCGGCGGCGGCCCGCGGTACGCCCAGGGCCTGCGCCGAGGCGAGCACGAGCGCCGGCCGGATGGCCTTGCCCGCGCCGCCCTCCGCGGGGCTTCCGTCCTCGCGCTCCCAGCCGAAGTGGTACATCGCCACCCGCCGCATCGCGCCGGGCAGGCTTCCGACGGCCCGGCGCAGTTCCGGGTTGACCGTTTCTCTTGTGGCTTCCAGCAGGGCCGCCGCTTCCTGCCCCTCGCCCGCCACCACGGCGTCGGCGGTCCTCAACGCCAGCGGCCGATCTCGACGTTCTCCAGGACGCCCAGCGCGTCCGGCACCAGGACGGCGGCGGAGAAGTAGGCCGTCACCAGGTAGGAGATGATCGCCTGCTCGCTGATCCCCATGAACCGCACGGACATGCTCGGCTCGATCTCGTCGGGGATGCCGGGCTGGTGGAGGCCGATCACGCCCTGCTCGTCCTCGCCGGTGCGCATGCACAGGATGGAGGTCGTACGGGCGTCGCTGATCGGGATCTTGGTGGACGGGAAGATCGGCACGCCCCGCCAGGAGGGCACCTGGGTGCCGCCGAACTCGACCGTCTCCGGGTAGAGGCCGCGCTTGTTGCACTCGCGGCCGAAGGCGGCGATGGCCTCGGGGTGGGCGAGGAACATCCTGGAGCCGCGCCGCATGCTGAGCAGCTGGTCCATGTCGTCGGGGGTGGGCCCGCCGTCGTGGGGCTGGATGCGCTGGTCGTAGTCGGCGTTGTGGAGCAGGCCGAACTCGGGGTTGTTGAGCATCTCGTGCTCCTGGCGCTCGCGCAGCGCCTCGACCGTGAGCCTGAGCTGTTGCTCGGTCTGGTTCATCGGGTGGTTGTAGAGGTCGGCGACGCGGGTGTGGACGCGCAGGACCGTTTGTGCAATGGAGAGTTCGTACTCGCGCGGCCGGGCTTCGTAGTCGACGAAGGTGCCGGGGAGCACGGCTTCGCCGTGGTGGCCGGCGGAGAGGTCGATCGCCGCCTCGCCGTAGGAGTTGGTGGGCCGGGCGGGCCGGCTCCGTACACCGTCCACGTGCGCCCGCAGCGATTCGGCCCGGTCGGCGAGGAGCTGGAAGTCCTGGCGGGACAGCACCAGCGCGGTGCCGGCGGTGGCGGCGCGGGCGGTGTACTCCCAGATCGCCGCCTCGTCGGTGAGGGAGCCCTCGCCGAAGTACGCGCCGTCGGCGACGGTCCGCAGGACCGCGTCGCCCCCGTAGGGGCCGGGGCCGATCTGGTCGATGCGGCCGTGGGCGAGCAGGAAGACCTGGTCGGAGGGGCTGCCGAAGGAGGTGAGCTCCTGGCCGGCCTCGAAGTCGACCTGCCGGCAGCGGGCGGCGAGCTCGGTGAGGACCTCCTCGTCCGCGTAGTCGCGCAGCAGCGGGAGTTCGCCGAGTTCGGCCGGGATGACCTGGACCTGGGAGCCGGTCTTGACGAACTCCACGATGCCGTTGCCGACCGAGTGGCTGAGCCGGCGGTTGACGCGGTAGGTGCCGCCCTGCACCGGGACCCACGGGAGCATCTTCAGCAGCCACCGCGAGGTGATCTCCTGCATCTGCGGCGCGGACTTGGTCGTGGTTGCCAAGTTCCGGGCGGCCGAGGTTCCCAGACTGCGTTGCGGCGTCCTGGGTTCGGCTTCGGAACCTGCCTGGACCGACATGTGTTTCCCTTTCGATCACTCCATGGTCTGCGGAACGGAAGCCTTCCAGCACGCAACGTGGTGAGACCATTACACAAATGAGTGGGACTACTCGGTGCGGGCGTGGGCATCTTCCAGGGCTCAACGCCTTCACACGCGGCGACTCTAATTTGTATCTGCGATTCCAGTTTCTACCCTGAAGCCATGCGGCTGACCCGATTCACCGACCTGGCGCTGCGCGTACTGATGCGCCTGGCCGTCGAGGACACGGACCTCCCCACCACCCGCGAGGTGGCGGCCACCATGGAGGTTCCGTACACCCACACCGCCAAGGTGGTCGCCAGGCTGCAGCGCCTCGGGCTGATCGAGGCCCGGCGCGGCCGTGGCGGCGGGCTCGCGCTCACCGCCGCCGGACGCGCCACCTCGGTGGGCGGGGTGGTGCGCGAACTGGAGGGCACGGGCGACGTCGTGGACTGCGACGGCACCACCCCGTGCCCGCTGCGCGGGGCCTGCGTCCTGCGCGGCGCGCTGCGCCGGGCCCAGGAGGCCTTCTTCGCCGCACTGGACCCGCTCACGGTGAACGAGCTGGTGGCGGCCCCCACGGGGCCCCTGCTGCTGGGCATCTCGAGCGGCGCGCGGAGCAGTACCGCACCCTGACCGGATCCGACCCGAGGGCGCCTTCGAACAGATCTGCGCATGGCGCCGGGGCCGTCCCGAGCCATTAAATACGCATGTGCCATACCAATTAAGCGAGGAGCTCCCCATGCTGTCCGAGAAGTCGGCCGCGACCGTACGTGCCACCCTGCCCGCCGTCGGGGCCGCGATCGGCGACATCACGGAGCTGTTCTACGAGAAGCTGTTCGCGGCCCACCCGGCGCTGCTGCGGGACCTGTTCAACCGCGGCAACCAGAACGCCGGGCTCCAGAAGCAGGCCCTCGCCGGCTCCATCGCCGCCTTCGCCACCCACCTCGTGGAGCACCCGGACACCCGCCCGGACGTGATGCGGACCGGCGCCGACGCATCTGCCCGGCCACCACGCCTCGGTCCAGATTGAACTGACCGACTGGGGCCCGGCAGATCCGCCAGTACAGCGTCTCTGATCGGCGTAGCCATCCCGTGTCACCCACGGGATCCACACACGGCAGGATGCCAGACCTACACCGATCGCCTTCGCGCCCTGGTGCCGACCGGCTGACCGGTGGCCCGTGTGAGCACGTCCCTCCGGACGCTGGTTGGCCCAGCCTGCACGGCTATAGGGCCAAGGAGGGTGCCCGACGTCGCCTGGGCGCCGGGCGTGCGCATACATACCGTCACGAATCCACCACGTATGGCGAGTTGAAGCGGCAGGGGTCTCCACCTACCCCGGCTCCCCGGGCACGCGCAATCACCGTCAAGCGCGACGGCGAGGTCTCCCACCACCTCCACACCCGGGTCCGCACCGGCGACGCCCTGCGCGTCTCGGCCCCGTACGGCGACCTGGCCCTCGGGGACTCCACCGCGCCGGTCCTGCCGGCCTCGGCCGGCATCGGCTGCACCCCGATGCTGTCGATGCTGGAGCACCTGGCCGACAGCGGGCACACCGCCCCCGTCACCGTCCTGCACGCCGACCGCACCCCCGACGACCACGCCCTTCGCTCGGACCACCGCGCCCTGACGCACAAGCTCCCCGACGCCACGGCCCGGTTCTGGTACGAGGCCGGGGCCGAGGCCGGTGACGGGACCGGCCGCGTCGACCTGACCGCCGTCCCGGTCGCGCCCGGCACCCGGGCCTACCTCTGCGGGCCGCTCCCCTTCATGCGGGCGGTACGCGCCCAGCTGCTCGCCAAGGGCGTCCCGGCCGCGGACATCCACTACGAGGTCTTCGGCCCGGACCTGTGGCTCGCTTCGGCGTAAGGGCTGGCCGAATCACGCCCTAGCCTCGGAAGGGCCGCCTCCGCTACACCGGTAAGTGACGGAACGAACACACACGGTAAAGGAGGCGGCCATGACCGCACCCATGTCCGCGGCCCGCTTCATCCAGGCCCTGCGCGCCGAGGGCCTGACCGTCGTGGAGGTCGGCGCCTGGCGCACGCGCAACCGCAACCACAAGGGCCCCTGGGGGCCGGTGCACGGGGTGATGATCCACCACACCGTCACCAACGGCACCGCGTACACGGTGGAACTCTGCCGCGACGGCGACTCCGCCCTGCCCGGCCCGCTCTGCCACGGGGTCATCACCAAGGACGGCCGCGTCCACCTCGTCGGCTTCGGCCGCACCAACCACGCCGGCGCCGGCGACTCCGACGTACTGGCCGCCGTCATCGCGGAGAAGCGGCTGCCGCCGGACGACCGCGCCGACACCGACGGCAACCGGCACTTCTACGGCTTCGAGTGCGAGAACCTCGGCAACGGCGAGGACCCCTGGCCGGCCGCCCAGCTCGACGCCATGACCCGCGCCGCGGCCGCGGTCTGCCGGGTCCACGGCTGGGGCGCCCGCTCGGTACTGGGCCACCGCGAATGGCAGCCCGGCAAGATCGACCCCCGGGGCTTCACCATGGACTGGTTCCGCGATCGCGTCGCCGACCGCCTGAAGTGAGCCGCGCCTGCCCTGACAATGGCCTGGTGACCCACCCCGAACTGCGCCCCCGCCCGCCGTCCCCCCTCGTCGAGGCGGCCGACGAGCGCTTCGCCGCGCACGGGGTCCGGCTGCTGCTCAAGCGGGACGACCTCGTCCACCCGGAGCTGCCCGGCAACAAGTGGCGCAAGCTCGCGCCGAACCTCCGGGCGGCGGTGGAGGCGGGCCACGGGCAGCTGGCCACCTTCGGCGGGGCCTACTCCAACCACCTGCGGGCCACCGCCGCGGCCGGCCGGCTCCTCGGCCTGCGCACCGTCGGCATCGTACGGGGGGACGAGCTGGCCGGCCGCCCCCTGAACGACTCCCTCGCCCGCTGCGCGGCGGACGGCATGCGGCTGCACTTCACGACCCGCTCGGAGTACCGCCGCAAGACCGAACCGCAGACCCTGGCCCGCCTCCTGGAGGCGGCCGGCGCGACCGGGGCGTACGTCGTCCCCGAGGGCGGCAGCAACGCCCTGGCCCTCACGGGCTGCGCGGAACTGGGCCGCGAGCTGCGCGGCCGGTGCGACGTGGCGGCGGTGGCCTGCGGTACGGGCGGCACCCTGGCCGGCCTCGCGGCGGGGCTGGCCCCGGGCCAGCGGGCACTGGGCGTACCGGTCCTGGCCGGGGGCTTCCTGGGCGCGGAGATACGTTCCCTCCAGGCCCTCGCCTTCGGCGGCCCGGCCGGCGACTGGGCCCTCGCGGAGGGCTACGACCACGGCGGCTACGCCCGTGTGCCGGCGGCGCTGGATTCCTTCGCCGCGGACTTCGAGTCCCGGCACGGGGTCCCGGTGGAGCGGATCTACGTCGCGAAGCTCCTCTGGGCCCTGACGGCCCTCACCGCCGAGGCCGCCTTCCCCCGGGGCACCACCCTGACCGCCGTCATCACCGGCCCCCCGTAACCCGGCTGCCCCGGTTCCCGCTGCGCGGAGCAGCTCCCCTACCCGCCCTTCGCCCGTTCCCTGGGGCTCCGCCCCAGACCCCGCGCCTCAAACGCCGGCGAGGCTGGAGGGTGCGGCGGGGCTGGATGGCGCCAGCGGGACCGAATGGGACTGCGCCAGCACGGGGTCGCGCACGTAAGGGGTCGGGGGCGGGGTGGGGTGTTGTCCGGGACTAAAACGAGATGAATTCGGCGCAAACCACTGCCCCGCAAACCAAGCACCGCCAAGGCGCCGAACATCGAAGCCCGTCCCGGACGACACCCCACCCCGCCCCCGACCCCGACCCACCCACAGCACCCCACCCCCACCCCCGCCCGGTCAGGGCAACGACCCACCCCGAACACCGCCCGGCCAGGGCACGGTCAGCCCGTCTCCTCCCGGTACGCCGCCGCCTCCTCGAGGTCCAGGCGGCGCAGCAGCCCCCGCAGCATCTCGTCGTCGATCCGCCGCCGGTCCCGCAGCGCGACGAACACCTCCCGCTCGGCCTCGATCATCTCCCGCGCCAGCCGCCGGTAGACGTCGTCCGCCGACTCCCCCGTCACCGGGTTGACCTCCCCCAGCCGCTCCCACACCGCGTTGCGCCGCCGTTCCAGCACCGTCCGCAGCCGGTCCGCCAGCGGCGGCGGCAGCGTGCTGTTCGCCGGGTCGCCCAGCAGCTCCGCCAGCCGCTCCTCCGCCGCCCGCGAGGCCTCGCTCTGCGCCTGCGCCTCCGCGAGGGTCTCGGCCTGCGCGTCCCGTGGCGGCAGCTTCAGGATCCTGATCAGCGGCGGCAGCGTCAGCCCCTGCACCACCAGCGTCCCGATGACGGTCGTGAACGTAAGGAACAGGATCAGGTTCCGGTGCGGCACGCTCATCGGCACGGAGAAGGCGATCGCCAGCGACACCACCCCCCGCATCCCGGCCCACCCCACGATCGCCGGGGACTTCCAGTCGGTGTCGGGCTCCCGGTGCCGGATCCGCTCGGACACCCACCTCGGCACGAAGGTCGCCGGGAACACCCACAGGAACCGCGCCACCACAACCGCGAGGAACACCGCGACGGCGTACCAGGCCGCGGCCATCCCCTCGTACTCCCCCAGCCCCTTCAGGACCACCGGCAGCTGGAGCCCGATCAGCGCGAAGACCACGGACTCCAGTACGAAGGCGACCACCTTCCACACGGCCTCCTCCTGGAGCCGCGTCGCGAAGTCGACCTGCCAGTTGCGGTGCCCCAGGTACAGGGCCACGACCACCACCGCCAGCACCCCGGAGGCGTGCACCCGCTCCGCCGCCGCGTACGCCACGAAGGGGATCAGCAGCGACAGCGTGTTCTGCAGCAGCGGCTCCCGCAGCCGCTTCCTCAGCCAGTGGATGGGCACCATCAGCAGCAGCCCCACACCGACCCCGCCGACCGACGCCAGCAGGAACTCCACGACCCCGCCCGCCCAGCCGGCGCTCACCCCGACCGCGGCGGCCAGCGCCACCTTGTAGGCGGTGATGGCGGTGGCGTCGTTCACCAGGGACTCGCCCTGGAGGATGGTCGTCATCCGGCTCGGCAGCCCGAGCCGGCGGGCGATCGCCGTCGCCGCGACCGCGTCCGGCGGCGCGACCACCGCGCCCAGCACGAGGGCCACGGGCAGCGACAGCCCCGGCACCACCAGGTACGCGAGGTACCCGACGGCGAGCGTCGCGAAGAGCACGTACCCCACCGACAGCAGCGCGATCGGCCGTACGTTGGCCCGCAGGTCCAGGTACGAGCTGTCGACCGCGGCCGTGTGCAGCAGCGGCGGGAGCAGCAGCGGCAGCACGATGTGCGGGTCGAGGGTGTACGCGGGCACCCCCGGCAGGTACGCGGCGATCAGCCCCGCAGCGACCAGCAGCAGCGGCGCGGGCACCGGCGTCCGCCGGGCCGCCCCCGCCACGGCGGCGCTCCCCGCCACCAGCGCCACCAGCGGCAATACCTCCATCGATGATCCACCCTCGTCACGTCGTCCACCCGCACCCTGGCCGTACGCTGGCCATCATGAGCGAGTGCACCCACGTTGCCGAACTGCCGCGCCCCGAGCCTGTCCCGCATGCGCCGACCTGCCCGGAATGTGAGGTGCTCGGGAGTCATCCGGTGCAGCTGCGGATGTGCCTCGGCTGCGGTTACGTGGGCTGCTGCGACTCCTCGCCCCACCGGCACGCCACCGCGCACCATCAGGAGACCGGTCACCCGGTGATGCGGAGCTTCGAGCCGGGCGAGACCTGGCGGTGGTGTTTTGTCGACGGTTCGATCGTCTGAACCGGGGTAGGTCAACCCTCCGCCGGTTCCCCCGAATTGGGCCCGCAGACCCCTAGCCACTGTGCGTACTCATGGGCTTACCATCAGTCACCGCACTTGGCGGGGTCGGCCCGGTCGCTCCAAGCGGGCGCGATGAGGGGTGCCGCGACACGATCGCCCGGATCGCGATAGCGTCACCGGCGAACAGAGCTCGTACCACCTTGGAGGTGAGGGTGTCCCAGATCGCAGGCGAGCCCGGGACCCAGGACTTCGTGGAAGTCCGGCTGCCGGCTGCGGGTGCCTACCTGTCGGTGCTGCGAACGGCCACGGCCGGTCTCGCGGCACGTTTGGACTTCACCCTCGACGAGATCGAGGACCTCCGCATCGCGGTGGACGAGGCCTGCGCGATCCTGCTCCAGCAGGCCGTGCCCGGCTCCGTCCTCAGCTGCGTCTTCCGGCTGATCGACGATTCGCTGGAAGTGACCGTCTCCGCGCCGACCACCGACGGGCGGGCGCCGGAGCGCGACACGTTCGCGTGGACGGTCCTGTCGGCGCTGGCCGGCAAGGTCGAGGCCACGGTCGAGGAGAACAAGACAGTGAGCATCAGCCTCTACAAACAGCGCGGCGCGGGGCCAGGCCCGGCGTGAGCGGCGGGGAGATCCCGGTGCGGGGCGGGGATCGGCCCCGGGTGAGGCACGAGGTCGACGGCGGCATCCCGGAGCAGCAGCAGGCCCGGCCGCACCCGGCTGACGCGGATGCGGAAGACGGCTTTTTGGACTCGGCGGAGCGACGGGCGGGCCCTATGAGCGAGAACCAGCAGGACCAACCACTGCCACCGGAGGCCGCGGCCCCGGAGGTGCCGGCCGCGCCCGTGGCGCTGCCGGATCCGCGGGACCGCAGCGGCGCGCGGGCCCTGTTCTTCGAGCTGCGCCGGCTGCCCGAGGGATCACCCGAGCGGGCGGAGCTGCGCAACCGGCTGGTGCGGATGCACCTGCCGCTGGTCGAGCACCTGGCGCGGCGGTTCCGCAACCGCGGCGAGCCGCTGGACGATCTGACCCAGGTCGCCACCATCGGCCTGATCAAGTCGGTGGACCGGTTCGACCCGGACCGCGGGGTCGAGTTCTCCACGTACGCCACGCCCACCGTGGTCGGCGAGATCAAGCGGCACTTCCGCGACAAGGGCTGGGCGGTACGGGTGCCCCGGCGCCTGCAGGAGCTGCGGCTCTCGCTGACCACGGCCACCGCGGAACTGTCCCAGCAGCACGGCCGGTCCCCGACGGTGCACGAGCTGGCCGAGCGGCTGGGGATCTCCGAGGAGGAGGTGCTGGAGGGGCTGGAATCGGCCAATGCCTACAGCACGCTCTCCCTCGACGTGCCGGACACCGACGACGAGTCGCCGGCGGTCGCGGACACCCTGGGCTCGGAGGACGAGGCGCTGGAGGGCGTCGAGTACCGGGAGTCCCTCAAGCCGCTGCTGGAGGGGCTGCCGCCGCGGGAGAAGCGGATCCTGCTGCTTCGCTTCTTCGGCAACATGACCCAGTCGCAGATCGCGCAGGAGGTCGGCATCTCGCAGATGCACGTCTCCCGGCTGCTGGCCCGCACCCTGGCCCAGCTCCGGGAGAAGCTCCTCGTCGAGGAGTGATCGCGCAGCGGCCGAGGAGCGGTGGGCGGGCGGCGGAATCCGGGACTAGCGGGTTCCGTCCGCCTGCCCGATCCCCAGTGCCTGGGTCGCCGTCGGGTTCACCAGGAGCGCGGCGACGGCCACCGCGGCCAGGGCCAGGGCCACGGCGGCGGCGGTCATCGCCCCGCCGGTGGTCCACAGGGTCCAGGCGACCGGCATGGCCATCAGCTGGGTGATCAGTGCCGGGCCGCGGCTCCAGCGGCGGCCCAGGCGCAGCCCGCGCGCCGCGATCAGCGGGAGCGCGGCGAGGGCGAGCAGGGTGATGCCCCCGGTCTCGGCCTGCTGCGGGGAGTCGGGGTCTCCGGCGATGCCGACGAACAGCATGTAGACGCCGAGGCCGGCCAGGGCCAGGCCCTCCAGCGCGGTGAGCGCGGCGGCGGCGGTCAGCCGGCCCGGCAGCGCTGCGGGCTCGGGGGCGGCGGGGGCTTGGGGGGTCGGCTTCTTGCTCACCCCAGCAGCCTAGCCGCGGCCCGTCGGGCCCGGACGGTACGGTCGGTATGGGTCGCATATGGAGGGGTGGGTAGTCTGGCGCTCATGCGTGCACTTCTCGTGGCCAACCCAGCAGCGACGACCACCAGTGCGCGCACGCGCGACGTCCTGACCCATGCCCTGGCCAGCGAGATGAAGCTGGAGGCGGTGACCACCGAGTACCGGGGGCACGCCCGCGACCTGGGGCGCAAGGCCGCGCACGAGGGCGTCGACCTGGTGGTGGCGCTGGGCGGCGACGGCACCGTCAACGAGGTCGTCAACGGGCTGCTGCACAACGGCCCCGATCCGGAGCGGCTGCCCGGGCTGGCCGTGGTCCCGGGAGGGTCCACGAACGTGTTCGCCCGCGCGCTCGGGCTGCCGAACGACGCGGTCGAGGCGACGGGCGCCCTGCTGGACGCCCTGCGGGAGAAGCGCGAGCGGACGGTGGGCCTGGGTCTGGCGGCCGGCGTCCCGGGGAGCGAGGACGAGTCGGTTCCGGCGCGCTGGTTCACCTTCTGCGCGGGCTTCGGCTTCGACGCGGGTGTGGTGGGGCGCGTGGAGCAGCAGCGTGAGCGCGGCAAGCGTTCGACGCACGCGCTCTACGTACGGCAGCTGATGCGCCAGTTCTGGGAAGAGCCCAACCGCCGGCACGGCACGATCACGCTGGAGCAGCCCGGCGCGGATCCGGTGACGGATCTGGTGCTGTCGATAGTCTGCAACACCTCACCGTGGACGTACTTGGGAAACCGGCCCCTGTACGCCTCTCCGGAGGCGTCGTTCGATACCGCACTTGACGTATTGGCGCTCGACCGTTTGTCAACTCCGGCCGTCGCCCGGTACGCCACGCAGCTCCTGACCTCGACTCCTGAGCGCGGTCCACACGGCAAGCACGCGGTGTCTCTACACGATCTGACCGACTTCACCTTGCATTCGAAGGTTCCACTCCCCTTCCAGATGGACGGGGATCACCTCGGGCTGCGTACCAGCGTTCGGTTCACAGGCGTACGCCGTGCACTGCGTGTGATTGTGTGAGTGGAAGGGCCTAAAGTCCTTTCACTCGAACGTTTACACGCCGGTCCACCCCTAGGAACTAGGGCTGTGACCTAGTAGACACCGACGAATCCAAAAAAACTTTCCGGAAGGGGTTGTATCCCCGTCCGAGGTTTGCGAATCTCTACATGGCGATCGGGACAGCCCGCAGAACCCGGCACCCACACAGATCGCCAGAACCCCTCCACGAATCTTCGGACCCCACCAGGCAACTGGGGGTCGGCCCTTCCCTCACGGGGGGATTCGTGAAAGCGTTCACATTCACAAGCAACCTGCCCGCAATACAAGGAGATGGAGCAGCCATGGACTGGCGTCACAACGCCGTTTGCCGCGAGGAAGACCCGGAACTCTTCTTCCCCATCGGCAACACCGGTCCTGCGCTGCTGCAGATCGAGGAAGCCAAGGCCGTCTGCCGCCGTTGCCCCGTCATGGAGCAGTGCCTGCAGTGGGCGCTCGAGTCCGGCCAGGACTCCGGTGTCTGGGGCGGTCTCAGCGAGGACGAGCGCCGCGCGATGAAGCGCCGCGCCGCTCGCAATCGGGCGCGTAACGCCACCGCCTGACATCGACTTTCGAGCCTCGAGCCGCAGCGCGTAGTACCCATATAAGCGCTCAGCAACGTGCTCTTGAGCCCCGGACCGGAAATCTCGGTCCGGGGCTCAGTGCTTTGCTCCCGAACGGCCCGTCACCCTGAGTGATGGGCCGTTCCGCTATTTCTGCGGGCTGGCGGGTACGTCGAGGACGACCTTGGTGCCGCGCGGCTCGACCCGGACCATGTCGAAGGTGCCGCCCAGCTCACCCTCCACGAGGGTCCGTACGATCTGCAGCCCGAGATTGCCGGCCCGCTGGGGGTCGAAGCCCTCGGGCAGACCGGAGCCGTCGTCGACCACGGTGATCAGCAGCCGGGAGTCGGTGCGGCCGGTGCCGGAGCGGCTCGCGGACACCTCGACGGTGCCGCCCTCTCCCTGGGTGAAGGCGTGCTCCAGGGCGTTCTGGAGGATCTCGGTCAGCACCATCGACAGTGGAGTGGCCACCTCCGCGTCCAGGATCCCGAACCGGCCGAGGCGCCGGCACTCCACCCGGCCGGGCGAGATCTCGGCGACCATCGCGATCACGCGGTCGGCGATCTCGTCGAACTCGACCCGCTCGTCGAGGTTCTGGGACAGGGTCTCGTGCACGATCGCGATCGAACCGACGCGGCGCACGGCCTCGTTGAGCGCCTCGCGCCCGCCCTCCGAATCCATCCGGCGGGCCTGGAGCCGCAAGAGGGCGGCCACGGTCTGGAGGTTGTTCTTCACCCGGTGGTGGATCTCCCGGATGGTCGCGTCCTTGGTGATCAGTTCACGTTCGCGACGGCGCAGTTCGGTGACGTCGCGGCACAGCACGAGGGAGCCGATCCGGGTGCCCTTGGGCTTGAGCGGGATGGCGCGCAGCTGGATGACCCCGCCGTTGCCCTCGACCTCGGTCTCCCGGGGGGCCCAGCCGCTGGCGAGTTTGACGATCGCCTCGTCCACCGGGCCCCGGGAGGGGGCGAGTTCGGCGGTGGTGGTGCCCAGGTGCTGGCCGACCAGGTCGGCGGCGAGGCCGAGGCGGTGGTAGGCGGAGAGCGCGTTGGGCGACGCGTACGTCACCACGCCTTCGGCGTCGAGCCTGATCAGGCCGTCCCCGACGCGCGGGGAGGCGTCCATGTCGACCTGCTGGCCGGGGAAGGGGAAGGAGCCCGCGGCGATCATCTGGGCGAGGTCGGAGGCGGACTGGAGGTAGGTCAGCTCCAGCCGGCTCGGTGTACGCACAGTGAGCAGGTTGGTGTTGCGGGCGATCACGCCCAGGACCCGGCCCTCGCGGCGGACGGGGATCGACTCGACGCGGACCGGCACCTCCTCGCGCCACTCGGGGTCGCCCTCGCGCACGATCCGGCCCTCGTCGAGGGCGGCGTCGAGGAGCGGGCGGCGGCCGCGCGGGACCAGGTGGCCGACCATGTCGTCCTGGTACGAGGTGGGGCCGGTGTTGGGCCGCATCTGCGCGACGGAGACGTACCGGGTGCCGTCGAGGGTGGGAACCCAGAGCACGAGGTCGGCGAAGGAGAGGTCGGAGAGCAGCTGCCACTCCGATACCAGCAGGTGCAGCCACTCCAGCTCGACTTCACTGAGAGCGGTGTGCTGGCGTACGAGGTCGTTCATGGAGGGCACCTTGCGAGCGTACCCCGGGTACGGGGATGACTTTCCCCACGGCGAATACTCAGGAGTATCCAGGAGGGGCAACCTCCGCGTACTGTTGGAGGAAGTGACGGGTCTGCGGACCCCGTCATTGGATGGACAGGACAGATTGGTCTAGTCCACAATTGGGTTTCAGGCTTCCGCCCTCCCCGCACAGGAGGACGGATCGAGGTGGCCACGCGCTCTGCCCTGACCGCGCAGGCACCTCTCAAACGGCCGCCGGGCACCGCACACCCTACGGCCGTGAGTACTCCGGGCTACGGTGCCGGACGGGCTGAGGGTCCCGTCCTGCACCGTGGCCCAGAGGAATGTCAGGCGGAATTTTTGAGGGGTAGTCCCCTGAGGGCCGCCGTTACGCCGGCCAGGCGAGCAGGGCCCGTGCCGCGATCGCCTCCAGCTCCTCCCGGCCCGCCCCGTCGCAGGACTGCTGGGACATCCCCTGGAGCACGGCCGCCGCGTAGCGGGCCAGCGCCCGCGCGTCCGTACCGGCCGGCAGCTCTCCGGTGGCGATGTCCGCCCTGATCCGGCTCTCGAACAGGCCCATGGTGGCGTTGCGCCGCTCGCGCAGCGTCTCGGCCACCTCCGGCGAGGTGGTGTTGACCGCCGCGCTGATCACCATGCAGCCGGGCGGGTGGCCGGGGTCGGAGTAGATCGCGGCGGCCTCGCGCAGGATGCGGCCGATGGCCGCGCGGGCGGTGGGCTCCTCGGCGAGCGCCGCGCCCGCGAACCGCCCGTACCGGTCGGCGTAGACCGCCACGACCTCGTCGAAGAGCCTGCGCTTGTCCCCGAAGGCCGCGTAGAGGCTGGGCGCGCCGATGCCCAGGGTCCGGGTCAGCTCGGCGATGGACGTCGCCTCGTAGCCGTGCTCCCAGAAGGCGAGCATGGCCTTGTCGAGGGCGGCGTCCCGGTCGAAGGAACGGGGTCTTCCGCGCTGTCCGGTCACCATGGCCACATTTTATAGCGGGCGCTAGGGAATCCGGTACGGCCCCGGGGGCGGAGGGGGCCCATCGGGATCACCATGGAGGAGTCGGAAGCCCGCCTTCCACGGGCAGGCTCTGCTAGATTGGTCTATACCACAAGCGCCCCCACCTCACTCAGATCGGCAGGCCCCGCGTGGAAGTTGTCATCGTCCCGGACGCCAAGGCAGGCGGCGAACTCATCGCGGAGGCCATGGCCGCCCTGGTCCGCCGCAAGCCCGACGCCCTGCTCGGCGTGGCGACCGGCTCTACCCCGCTGCCCGTCTACGAAGCCCTCGCGGCCAAGGTCAAGGCCGGTCAGGTCGACACCTCCAAGGCCCGGATCTGCCAGCTCGACGAGTACGTCGGCCTGCCGGCCGGGCACCCCGAGTCCTACCGCGCCGTCGTGCTGCGCGAGGTCGTCGAGCCGCTCGGGCTGACCGAGGCCTCCTTCATGGGCCCCGACGGCTCCGCCGAGGACATAGTCGCCGCCTGCGAGGCGTACGACCGGGCGCTGGCCGCCGCCGGCGGGGTGGACCTCCAGCTGCTCGGCATCGGCACCGACGGCCACATCGGCTTCAACGAGCCGTGCTCCTCCCTGGCCTCCCGCACCCGCATCAAGACGCTGACGGAGCAGACCCGCGTGGACAACGCGCGCTTCTTCGACGACGACATCGAGCAGGTGCCGCACCACGTCATCACCCAGGGCATCGGCACCATCCTCGACGCCCGCCACCTGGTGCTGCTGGCCACCGGCGAGGGCAAGGCCGAGGCCGTCGCGCAGACCGTCGAGGGCCCGCTGTCCGCGCTGGTCCCGGCCTCCGCGCTGCAGCTGCACCGGCACGCGACCGTCGTCGTGGACGAGGCGGCCGCCTCGAAGCTGAAGCTGGCCGACTACTTCCGCCACACGTACGCCAACAAGCCGGCCTGGCAGGGCCTGTAGCCGTACCGGCACACCCCGAAGGGCCGGGCTCCCCCTCAGGGGGTGCCCGGCCCTTCGCGTGCTCGGGATGCGGTGCATGTACGGGGCGGCGCTGCGCGGGGCCTCCTGGGCTCCGCCCAGACCCGCTCCTCAATCGCCGGAGGGGCTGGAATTGCCCTGCGGGCAATCCAGCCCCGCCAGGCGGCAGCACAACGGTGCTGCACGTCCTGGCTGACGCCGGCCAAAATCCAGCCCCGCGTGGGGGCACCACCCAGCGGTAGCTGGGGGAGTTTGAGGCGCGGGGTCTGGGGCGGAGCCCCAGCAGCGGCGCCGCACGGGCAACGGCTACGCCCCGGCGATGACTTCCGCCGCCGCCCGCCCGCAGACACGCGCGGCCCCGTGCGTCGCGACGTACAGCGCCCCGCGCGGCTCGGCGCGCGGTACGCCCATCTCCACGACCACGGTGTCCGGCCTGGCCGCGACCAGCGCGTCCAGGATCTCCGTCATCCAGGGGTGCCGGTGCGCGTCCCGGACCACCGCGACGACCGTGCGGTCCCCCGCGGCCGCCAGTACGTCCCCGGCGGCGGAGCCCTGCGGGTAGACGCCCGAGCCGGTGCCCGGGAGCAGCTCGGCCAGTGCCGTGGCCACGCCCCACGGGGTCTCGTCCCCCACCGCGATGTTCGCGACGGGCGCGAGCGTGGCGACGTAGGGGGCGGTGACGGGGACCGCCCGCCCGGTGACGACCACGGCCCGGCGGGCGGCCGTCAGCCCGATGCCGGACGCGCGGCTCCCCTCCGGCTGCGCGTCCGGCCGGGCGGCCCGGAGGGTCCATGCGGCCAGCGCGCGCACCCGGGCGGCGGCGTCGGCGAGCCGCTCCTCGGGGAGCACGCCCTCGCGTACGGCGGCGACCAGCGCGTCGCGCAGACGCAGCACGGTCGCCTCGTCGGCGAGGCCGCCGCCGACGCAGATGGCGTCGGCTCCGGCGGCGATGGCGAGCACCGAGCCGCGCTCGATGCCGTACGTCCCGGCGATGGCGTTCATCTCCATGCCGTCGGTGACGATGAGCCCCTCGTAGCCGAGTTCCTTGCGCAGCAGACCGGTCAGGATCTGCGGGCTGAGGGTGGCCGGGCGGGTCGGGTCCAGGGCGGGCACCAGGATGTGGGCGCTCATCACGGCCTTGGTGCCGGCCTCGATGGCCGCCTTGAAGGGGATCAGCTCGCGGGCCTGGAGGGTGTCCAGGTCCACGTCGATGCGGGGCAGCGCGTGGTGCGAGTCGACGTTGGTGTCGCCGTGGCCCGGGAAGTGCTTGGTGCAGGCGGCGACGCCGGCCGCCTGGAGGCCCTCGACGTAGGCGGCGGTGTGCCGGGCGGCGAGGTGGGTGTCGGAGCCGAAGGACCGGACGCCGATGACCGGGTTGTCGGGGTTGGAGTTGACGTCCGCGGACGGGGCCCAGTTGAGGTTGACCCCGCACTCGGCGAGGCGGCGGCCCAGCTCGCGGGCGACCTCGCGGGTCAGGGCGGTGTCGTCGACGGCGCCGAGCGCCAGGTTGCCGGGGAAGGAGGAGCCGCCCCGGACCTCCAGGCGGGTGACGTCGCCGCCCTCCTCGTCGATGGCGACGAGTACGTCGTCCCGTACGGCCCTCAGCTGCGCGGTGAGCGCGGCGAGCTGCTCGGGGGAGGCGATGTTGCGGCCGAACAGGCCGACGGCGGTGAGCCCTTCGCCGACCTGGCGCAGCAGCCAGGCGGGGGCGGTGGTGCCCTCGAAGCCGGGCTGGAGGACCGCGAGGGCGTCGCGGGTCAGGGTGTCCGGGCGGTGCGCAAGGACTGTCATGGGCCGTTATCCCTTCACGGCGCCGGCGGTCATGCCGCCGACGGCCTTGCGCTGGAGGAAGATGAAGATCAGCAGGACCGGGATGGCGAAGATCGAGGAAGCGGCCATGGTGGCGCCCCAGTCGTTGCCGAACGCGGTCTTGAACTGGGTCAGCCACAGCGGGAGGGTCTGCGCGGACTTGTCCTTGTTCAGGATCAGGACCATCGCGAACTCGTTCCAGGCGGTGATGAACCCGAAGAGCGAGGTGGACATCAGGCCGGGGGCCAGCAGGGGGAGGATCACCTTGCGGAAGGCCTGGCCGCGGGTGCAGCCGTCGATCTGGGCGGCCTCCTCCAGCGTCACCGGGACGGCGGCGATGAAGCCGCGCAGGGTCCAGATGGTGAAGGGGAGGACCATCACGAAGTAGATCGCGGTGAGCAGCGGGAGGCTGTTCAGCATCTCGCTGTCGCGGGCGATCATGTACATCGCGATGACCATGACCTCCCAGGGGGCCATCTGGGCCATCATCACGCCGAGGACCAGGCCCTTGCGGCCCTTGAACTTCATGCGGGCGATGGCGAAGCTCGCGGCGAGGGCGACGAGCAGGGCCAGCAGGACGGCGCCGACGGTGACGACGATGCTGTTGGTGACGTACGTCCAGAAGAGGTCGACGCCGGTGGCCTTGGTGAAGTTCTCCAGCGTCGGGGTGAAGACGAAGACCGGGTCCTTGGTGAGGATCTCGCCGTTCGGCTTGAGGGCCGAGGAGAACATCCAGTAGACCGGGAAGACGAAGACGAGGGCCAGGAGCAGCGCGCCGAGGTTCTTGGCGACGGTCGCCGGACGCAGCGGCCGGCGGGTGCGCAGCTGCTGCGCGGGCTTGTCCGGGGCGGTGGTGGTGCTCACTGCTCCTCCTCCTGCTTCAGGATCAGGCGGAAGTAGAAGGACATGACGACCACGAGGATCAGGATCGTCAGGACGGAGATCGCGGCGGCGAGGCCGTAGTGGGCCTGGCTCTGGCCCTCGACGTAGGCGAAGACCGGGAGGATCTCGGAGGCGCGGTCGGGGCCGCCCTTGTTCATCGCGTAGACCTGGGTGAAGGCCTTGAAGACCCAGATCACCTCGAGGAAGGTGGTGACCAGGAAGAAGGGCTTCAGGTTCGGGAAGACGACCTTCCAGAAGGTCTGCCAGCCGTTGGCGCCGTCCATCCGGGCGGCCTCGTACAGCTCGGCGCCGACGGTGGTCAGGCCGGCGTACATGTTGAGGGCGACGAAGGGGATGGAGCCCCAGACCACCAGGACGGTGACGATCGTCAGGGTGGAGAGGCCGGTCTCGAACCAGTTGTGCTGCTCGTAGCCGGAGAAGCCGGCCGTGCGCATGACCCAGTTCATGATGCCGAACTGCTCGTCGAACAGCCAGTAGAAGACCTGTACGGAGGCCACGATGGGCATGGCCCAGGCCATCACCAGGGCCATCGACAGGACCAGGCGCATCCACTTGCCGAGCCGGTTGAGCAGGATGCCGATGAGGCTGCCGATCACCATGATCAGGGCGACGTTGGCGAGGGTGAAGGCGAAGCTGCGGACGACGACGGTCCAGAAGGTGGAGTCGCCGAGCAGCTGGGTGTAGTTGCCGAATCCCGCGAAGGGGTACTTCCGCTGGATGAACTCGATCTTGTTGATGTCCTGGAAGGACAGGATCACGTTCTTGATCAGCGGGTACAGCAGCAGGACCGCGAGGCTGGCCACGGCGGGCAGCACCAGCAGGTAGGGCAGCCACCCCGTGGGGAGCGACCTCCTGCCCCCGCGAGGAGACGTGGCGCTGGGGCCGGTCGGGTCGGCGGGCACCTTCGGCCCTCCGGCGGACTTGTGTGGTGCGTCCTGTGGAGCGCTGGTCGTCGCTCCCTGGGAGTGCACGGTCATGGGTTGGCTTCCTCGCGGTTGACTGTGAGGTCAAATGCGCGACCGGGGGCGCGGCGGGCCGCTGGGCGCCTGCCGCACCCCCCGGTGCGTGCTGTTACTTGTTGATGCGGTTCGCGATTTCCTTGTCCGCGTCCGCGCCCGCCTTGGCGGCGTCCTCACCCTTCAGGACCTTGGTCATGAACTCCTTGACCGGGTTCGGCTCGGTCTCGACGTTCGCCCAGCCCGCGGTCACCGGGGTGATCTTGCCGTTGAGGCCGGCCTTGGCCATGGCCTCGGCGAAGGAGCCGGCGGCCGGGGTGAAGTTCGCGCCGACCTGGTTGGGCAGCAGGGCGCCCTTGACCTCGGCGGCGTACTTGGTCATCTGGTCCTTGCCGGTGGCGAGGGCCAGCCACTCCTTGGCGAGCTCCTTGTTCTTGGAGCGCTCGGCCACGGCGAGGTTCGAGCCGCCGAGGAAGACGGTGCCGGACTTGTCGGCGGTCTTGCCCGGGATCGGGAAGTAGCCGAAGTCGGCCTCCTTGCCCGCGTCCTTCAGGGCCTTCTCCGCGCCGCCGGCCTCCCAGCCGAGACCGATCCAGGAGGAGACGCCGCCCTTGGGGACGATGTCGGTGGACTGCTGCGGGGTGGCCTCGTCCTTGTCCTTGGGGGCGGTGGAGAAGGACTGGAGCTTCTTGTAGAAGTCCATCGCCGAGGCGGCCTGCGGGGTGGCCAGCTGGCCCTTCCACTTGCCGCCGTCCTTGACGGCGAGGTCGCCGCCCTCGTCCCAGATGAAGCCGGCGAGGATGTACCAGCTCTGGCCGGGCAGGTAGATCGGCTGCGAGGACGGGTCGGCGGCCTTCAGCTTCTCCAGGCCGGCCACCCACTCGTCGCGGGTCTTCGGCGGGGTGACGCCGGCCTTCTCGTAGGCCTTCTTGTCGTAGACGACGACGCGGTTGGCGGCGTACCACGGGGCGGAGTAGAGCTTGCCCTCGACCTCGGCCGAGGCGAGCATGCTCTTCTGCCAGGCGTCGGCGCCGAGCTTGGCCTTGTCCTTGGTCAGGTCGGCGAGGCCGCCCGTGACCGCGTAGCCGGCGGTCTGGGTGTTGCCGAGCTCAAGGACGTCCGGCGGGGTGTTCTCGGAGAGGGCCGTGGTGACCTTCTCCTGGATGCCCGTCCACTTCTGCTCCTCGACCTTGACCGTGACACCGGGGTGCTTGGCCGAGAACTCCTTGTTGACCTGCTCGATCCAGGCCTTCGGTGCGGAGCCGTCCATCACCCAGACGGTGATCTCCTTGGCGCCACCCGACGCGTCGGCATTCGGCTTGTCGTCGCCGCCGTTGCCGCACGCCGCGGCTCCGACCATCATGCCCACGACACCGACCGCCGCAATGAGCTTGCGCTTCACGCCACCCTCCTCAGGGATGCTGCCTGCACCTTCCCTCGCCCGCCGCGGTGACGTACGTACCGAGTACTGCCGTGGGGCCGGGATCTGATCCATATTGGTTTAGACCAGTAACCGGAGCTTGGCCTAGACCTTTAGGGGTGTCAAGGGTCTAATGAGCGGGTGCTCGGTCCGTTATCGGACCGACACCTGGGGGAGGGAGGAGGCCTGCCCTCCCGCCCGTGTCACCATGTGACCGCACATATCGGAGGAGCCGGTGACGGCAGCGAAACTGGAGTCGGGAAGGCGGGCGGCGATGGCCACCGAAGGGGCGACCACGGAGCCGGAAGGCGGGGCAGCCACTCGCACCGCGCGTGTGCCCAAGTACTACCGACTCAAGCGGCACTTGCTCGACATGACCGACACGCTACCCCCCGGCACCCCCGTACCGCCGGAGCGCACGCTCGCGGCCGAATTCGACACCTCCCGGACCACCGTCCGCCAGGCCCTCCAGGAGCTCGTCGTCGAGGGCCGGCTGGAACGCATCCAGGGCAAGGGCACCTTCGTCGCCAAGCCCAAGGTCTCCCAGCCCCTGCAACTCTCCTCCTACACCGAGGACATGCGGGCCCAGGGCCTGGAGCCGACCTCCCAGCTCCTCGACATCGGCTACGTGACCGCCGACGACACCCTCGCCGGACTCCTCAAGATCGCCACCGGCGGGCGGGTCCTGCGCATCGAGCGGCTGCGCCTGGCCAGCGGCGAGCCCATGGCCATCGAGACCACGCACCTGTCGGCCAAGCGCTTCCCGGCGCTGCGCCGTTCGCTGGTCAAGTACACCTCCCTCTACACCGCCCTCGCCGAGGTGTACGACGTGCGCCTCGCGGAGGCCGAGGAGACCATCGAGACCTCCCTCGCCACCCCGCGCGAGGCCGGACTGCTCGGCACCGACGTCGGGCTGCCGATGCTGATGCTCTCGCGGCACTCGCTGGACGCCGACGGCGAACCGGTCGAATGGGTGCGTTCGGTATATCGCGGCGACCGTTACAAGTTCGTAGCCCGACTTCAGCGACCTGCCACGTGATCACCGGTTGACTCCCCTTCGACCTGGGGTGGACGCTCGTACCGCTATACGGACGGGGGCTTACATCCACCGGTCAAGCCCCCGTAGATTCCCTGCGCTTACGCAGATGATCAACGAGGGGACGAGGATCATGCCGGAACCCGCAGCAACAGGGACAGATGGGGCTCCCACACCGAGAGGGGCGGCGGGTCCTGGCACCGGGCCGGGCTCGCCCTCTCCGTCGGGAAGGCTCTCACCGCAGTCGGTCCTCATCTGGGTGGGCGTGGCCCTCGTCGGGGCCATCGGCTGGGGCGTCCTGGCACTGTCCCGGGGCGAGGAGATCTCGGCCGCCTGGCTGCTCGCCGCCGCGCTGGGCTCGTACGCCATCGGCTACCGCTTCTACTCGCGGTTCATCGCCCACCGCGTACTGAAGCTGGACAAGACGCGGGCCACCCCCGCCGAACGTCTCGACAACGGTGTCGACTTCCACCCCACCGACCGGCGGGTCCTCTTCGGGCACCACTTCGCCGCCGTCGCCGGCGCCGGACCGCTGGTCGGCCCGGTCCTCGCCGCACAGATGGGCTACCTGCCGGGCACCATCTGGATCGTCGCGGGCGTCATCTTCGCCGGCGCCGTCCAGGACATGGTGACGCTGTTCTTCTCCACCCGGCGCGACGGCCGCTCGCTCGGCCAGATGGCCCGGGACGAGATCGGCCCCGTCGGCGGAGCCGCCGCCCTGGTCGCCGTGTTCGTCATCATGGTCATCCTGCTGGCGGTGCTCGCGCTGGTCATCGTCAACGCTCTGGCGCACTCCCCCTGGGGTGTCTTCTCCATCGGCATGACCATCCCGATCGCCCTCTTCATGGGCGTGTACCTGCGCGTCCTGCGCCCGGGCCGGGTCACCGAGGTCTCCGTCATAGGCGTCGCGCTGCTGCTGCTCGCCATCGTCGCCGGCGGCTGGGTCGCCGAGTCCTCCTGGGCGGGCACCTTCACCCTGGAGAAGGAGACGCTGGTCGTCTGGATGGTCGTGTACGGCTTCATCGCCTCGGTGCTGCCGGTGTGGCTGCTGCTCGCACCCCGCGACTACCTGTCCACCTTCATGAAGGTGGGCACGATCGCGCTGATGGCGGTCGGCGTGGTCATCGCGATGCCGACGCTGAAGATGCCCGCGGTCACCGACTTCGCCACCCGCGGCGACGGCCCGGTCTTCGCCGGGTCGATGTTCCCCTTCGTCTTCATCACCATCGCCTGCGGCGCACTGTCCGGCTTCCACTCCCTGGTCGCCTCGGGCACCACCCCGAAGATGATCCAGAAGGAGACCCAGGTCCGGGTCATCGGCTACGGCGCCATGCTGACCGAGTCCTTCGTCGCCGTCATGGCGGTGATAGCGGCGAGCATCATCGAGCCCGGCCTGTTCTTCGCCGTGAACTCCCCCGGCGGGGTAGTCGGCGCCACGGTCCAGACCGCCTCGACGGCGGTGACGAACTTCGGCTTCGCCATCTCCCCGGAGGCCCTCGCGCAGGCCGCGAAGGACGTGGAGGAGGCCAGCCTGCTGTCCCGTACGGGCGGTGCGCCGACCTTCGCACTCGGAATGTCGGAGATCTTCTCCGCCGTGATCGGCGGCGCCGGGATGAAGGCCTTCTGGTACCACTTCGCCATCATGTTCGAGGCCCTGTTCATCCTGACCACCGTCGACGCGGGCACCCGGGTCGGCCGGTTCATGCTCCAGGACACCCTCGGCAACGTGCACAAGTCCTTCAAGGACGTCAGCTGGAAGCCGGGCGTGTGGCTCGCGAGCGCCATAGTCGTCGGCGGCTGGGGCTACTTCCTGTGGGTCGGCGTCAAGGACCCGCTGGGCGGCATCAACCAGCTCTTCCCGCTGTTCGGAATCGCGAACCAGCTGCTCGCGGCGGTCGCGCTCGCCGTCTGCACCACGCTGCTGATCAAGTCCGGGCGGCTCAAGTGGGCCTGGGTCACGGGGGTTCCGCTGGCCTGGGACGTGGCCGTCACCCTCACGGCGAGCTACCAGAAGGTCTTCTCCGACGACGTGAAGGTCGGCTTCTTCGCGCAGCGCGACAAGTACCAGACCGGCATCGACGCCGGGAAGGTGCTGCCGCCCGCCAAGAACATGGACGACATGCACACCGTGGTCACCAACGCCACCGTCGACGGGGTCCTGTCGGTGCTGTTCGCGGCCCTGATCGTCATCGTGCTGCTGGACGCGGCCCGGACCTGCTTCAAGGCCGTCGCCCACCCGGAGTCGGTCCGCCTCCACGAGGTGCCGTGGACCGAGTCGAAGATCATCGCCCCGGCCGGGCTCCTCGCGACGGCCGAGGAGAAGGCCGAGCTCGCGGCCGCCGGCCTCGACGGCGGCGGCGGCCGGGCCAAGGAGCCGGTCGCGTGAGCGGGGTGCGCGGGGCGCTGGCGAAGGCCCGGTTCTACGTACGGGAGTTCTCCGGCGAGGCCGCGTACGACCGCTACGTCGCGCACACCCGCTCGCACGACCCGGACGCCGAGGTCATGACCCGGCGCGCCTTCGAACGGGCCCGCACCGACGCCCGCGAGGCGGACCCCCGCGAGGGCTTCCGCTGCTGCTGAGCACCCGGGTGCACGAAGGGCCCCGCCGTCCCGCATCGGGACGGCGGGGCCCTTCGGCGTGCTCAGCGCACCCAGTCCTTGAGGACCTCGGTCTGGAGGGTGATGCCGACGGGGTCGGGGAGTTCGACGTCCTTACCGAAGGGGACGGTGCGGACCGTCTCGTACCGACGCCCGTCGGGCTCACTGTGGACCGAGACCACACAGCTGTCCCTGTCGATCAGGAGGTAGACGGGGATGCCGGTCTCCGCGAAGGCCCGAGGCTTCTCGATACGGTCGCGCCGGTCAGTGTCGGAGTCGTACGAAGTAACCTCCACAACCATCAGGACAGGATCCGGGGCGACCCATTCGCCTTGCGCCTTCATGAAGCCACTCGGTGCCAGGACTCCATCAGGCCGGGCACGCCCCTCGCGATAATGCTGCACCTTCAATCCCTGCTCGCCATAGAGGAACAGCTCGGGTCGGTGCTGGATGCAGATGCGCATGAGCCACTCGATGATCAGCCCGTGGTCCCCGTCCGGCACGGCCTTGACTCCCAGCTTTCCGTCGATGAATTCCAACCGCAGCCCTTCGACCTCTCTGGCGCCTATGCGTGCCAGGGACTCGAACTCCTCGGTCAGCATGTGGGGGCGGTCGGTCATCACGGTCATGCCTCGCTCACCTTCCATCGACGGTGCTACCTCCGACCATAGCGCCGGGCACCGACAGCCGTCCTGCACACTCGAACCCATGGACATCGTGATCAGGGTGGCACTGCCCACCGAGTACGACCGGCTGGGTGAGATCACCGCGCAGGCCTACGTGGGTGACGGACTGCTGGGCTCCGGCGAGGCGTTCTACGTGGCCGTGTTGCGCGATGTCGCCGGCCGGGCCGCCGACGGCGAGGTGCTCGTGGCGGTCGACGAGGGCACCGTGCTCGGCGGTGTGACCTTCGCCCCGCCCGGGAGCCCGCTGGCCGACATCGCCGGGCCCGGCGAGGCGGAGTTCCGGATGCTGGCCGTCTCCCGCGAGGCGCGCGGACGCGGCGCGGGCGAGGCCCTGGTGCGCGCCTGCATGGCCCGCGCCCGGGAACTGGAGGGCGTCACGCACCTGGTCCTCTCGACCCAGAGCGGCATGACCGGCGCCCAGCGGATCTACGAGCGGCTCGGCTTCATCCGCACGCCCGAACGGGACTGGGCACCGGTTCCCGGCCTGACTCTGCTCACCTACCGCCTCGAGCTGTAGCCGCGCCGACACAACATGTGGGGGGTCGCGCATCCGCGGCCCCCCACATGTATGCTCATCCTCGCTGTCGCCGCAGGGGAATCCGGTGCGAATCCGGAACTGTCCCGCAACGGTATGAAAAGTCCGAGGACCTGCCGACAGTGCGCCCGGCTCGACCGAACCGGGTGCCGATTCGTCCGGGCCTCGCGGTTGGGCCGGTGGACGCCATGCGGCGGTGTACGCGTTCCCGCCACACCCGCATGTGCCTCCCCGTGCTCCGACCCGCCGATGACCGGGCCGATTGAGGGAGAGCTCCCCCGTGACCATCGCGCCCGCCGCACCGCGCGCCGAGTCCGACCAGCCCGCCGAGCAGAACGGATCTGGCGAAGGTCCCGGGACCGCGCTCCTGCGCACCCTCACCGAGCTGACGGCCGACCTCCCCGACACCGACCCCGGCCGGGTCGCCGCCGCCGCCCTGCGCGGCCGCAGCGCCGCCGCCGACGAGGCCGAGCTGCGCGGGCTGGCCACCGAGGCCGCGGCGGGCCTGATCTCCGAGGACCCGGCGTACTCCCGGCTCGCCGCCCGGCTGCTGACGCTGGCCGTCGCCGACGAGGCGGCCGGCCAGGGCTCCACCTCCTTCGCCGAGTCCGTCGCCGTCGGCCACCACGAGGGCCTGATCGCCGACCGCACGGCCGAGTTCGTCGCCACCCACGCCACCCGCCTGAACGCCCTGGTCGAGCACGCGCTCGCCGAGGGCGCGGACGACCGCTTCGGCTTCTTCGGCCTGCGCACCCTGCACAGCCGCTACCTGCTGCGCCACCCGATCACCCGTCAGGTGATCGAGACCCCGCAGTACTTCATGCTGCGCGTGGCCTGCGGCCTCGCCGAGGACGAGAGCATCCAGGCCCTCGAGGAAGTGGCCTCGCTGTACCGGCTGATGAGCCGCCTCGACTACCTGCCGTCCTCACCCACGCTCTTCAACTCCGGCACCCGCCACCCGCAGATGTCCTCCTGCTACCTGCTGGACTCCCCGCTGGACGAGCTGGACTCGATCTACGACCGCTACCACCAGGTCGCCCGCCTCTCCAAGCACGCCGGCGGCATCGGCCTGTCGTACTCCCGCATCCGCGCCCGCGGTTCGCTGATCCGCGGCACCAACGGCCACTCCAACGGCATCGTGCCGTTCCTCAAGACCCTCGACGCCTCCGTCGCCGCCGTGAACCAGGGCGGCCGCCGCAAGGGCGCCGCCGCCGTCTACCTGGAGACCTGGCACGCGGACATCGAGGAGTTCCTCGAGCTGCGCGACAACACCGGCGAGGACCAGCGCCGTACGCACAACCTCAACCTCGCCCACTGGATCCCGGACGAGTTCATGCGCCGCGTGAACGCCGACGCCGACTGGTCGCTGTTCTCCCCGGCCGACGTCCCCGAGCTGGTGGACCTGTACGGCGAGGAGTTCGACGCCGCCTACCTCAAGGCCGAGGCGGCCGGGCTGGCCAAGAAGACCATGCCGGCCCGCGACCTGTACGGCCGCATGATGCGCACCCTCGCGCAGACCGGCCAGGGCTGGATGACCTTCAAGGACGCCTCCAACCGGACCGCGAACCAGACCGCGCTTCCCGGCACGGTCGTGCACTCCTCGAACCTGTGCACCGAGATCATCGAGGTCACCAACGACAGCGAGACGGCCGTCTGCAACCTCGGCTCCGTCAACCTCGGCGCGTTCGTGGCCGGCGGGGAGATGGACTGGGAGCGCCTGGACGAGACCGTCCGCACGGCCGTGACCTTCCTCGACCGCGTCGTGGACATCAACTTCTACCCGACCGAGCAGGCCGGCCGTTCCAACGCCCGATGGCGTCCGGTGGGCCTGGGCGCGATGGGTCTCCAGGACGTCTTCTTCAAGATGCGCCTACCCTTCGACTCCGCCGAGGCGAAGGCCCTGTCCACGAAGATCTCCGAGCGGATCATGCTGGCCGCGTACGAGGCCTCCTGCGACCTCGCCGAGCGCAGCGGCCCGCTCCCGGCCTGGGCCGAGACCCGTACCGCCCAGGGCGTCCTGCACCCCGACCACTACGGCGTCGAGCCGACCTGGCCCGAGCGCTGGGACGCCCTGCGCGCCCGGATCGCGAAGACCGGCATGCGCAACTCCCTGCTGCTGGCCATCGCCCCGACGGCGACGATCGCCTCGATCGCGGGCGTGTACGAGTGCATCGAGCCGCAGGTCTCCAACCTCTTCAAGCGCGAGACCCTGAGCGGTGAGTTCCTCCAGGTCAACGGCTACCTGGTGGAGGAGCTCAAGAAGCTCGGCGTGTGGGACGCGCAGACCCGCGAGGCGCTGCGCGAGTCCTCCGGCTCCGTGCAGGGCTTCGGCTGGATCCCGGCGGAGGTCCGCGAGCTGTACCGCACGGCGTGGGAGATCCCGCAGCGCGGCCTGATCGACATGGCGGCGGCCCGTACGCCGTACCTGGACCAGAGCCAGTCGCTGAACCTGTTCCTGGAGACGCCCACCATCGGCAAGCTCAGCTCGATGTACGCGTACGCCTGGAAGCAGGGCCTGAAGACCACGTACTACCTGCGCTCGCGCCCGGCGACGAAGATCGCCCGCGCCGCGTCCGGCGCCGCCGTCCCGGCCGCCGCCACCCCCCTTCCGCAGGCCGTCGACGCCGAGGCGCTGGCCTGCTCCCTTGAGAACCCCGAGTCCTGCGAGGCCTGCCAGTAATGAGCTCCAACGACCAGAAGAACCTTCTCGACCCGGGCTTCGAACTGACCCTCCGCCCCATGCGCTACCCGGACTTCTACGAGCGCTATCGGGACGCGATCAAGAACACCTGGACGGTGGAGGAGGTCGACCTCCACTCGGACGTCGCCGACCTCGCGAAGCTGACCCCGGCCGAGCAGCACATGATCGGGCGTCTGGTCGCGTTCTTCGCGACGGGCGACTCGATCGTCTCGAACAACCTCGTGCTGACGCTGTACAAGCACATCAACTCCCCGGAGGCGCGCCTGTACCTGTCGCGCCAGCTGTTCGAGGAGGCCGTGCACGTCCAGTTCTACCTGACGCTGCTCGACACCTACCTGCCCGACCCGGACGACCGCGCGGCCGCCTTCGACGCGGTCGAGGAGATCCCCTCCATCCGCGAGAAGGCGCAGTTCTGCTTCAGGTGGATGGACTCGGTCGAGAAGATCGAGCGCCTGGAGACGGCCGCCGACCGCCGCCGCTTCCTGCTGAACCTGATCTGCTTCGCCGCGTGCATCGAGGGCCTCTTCTTCTACGGCGCCTTCGCGTACGTGTACTGGTTCCGCTCCCGCGGCCTGCTGCACGGTCTGGCGACGGGCACCAACTGGGTCTTCCGCGACGAGACCATGCACATGAACTTCGCCTTCGAGGTCGTGGACACGGTCCGCAAGGAGGAGCCGGAGCTCTTCGACGACGCCCTCCAGCAGCAGGTCACCGACATGTTGAAGGAGGCCGTCGAGGCGGAGCTGCAGTTCGGCCGCGACCTGTGCGGTGACGGCCTGCCGGGTATGAACACCGACTCGATGCGCGAGTACCTGGAGTGCGTCGCGGACCAGCGCCTGGTCCGCCTCGGCTTCCCGCCCGTCTACGGCTCGCAGAACCCGTTCTCCTTCATGGAGCTCCAGGGCGTCCAGGAGCTGACGAACTTCTTCGAGCGCCGCCCGTCGGCCTACCAGGTCGCGGTCGAGGGCACGGTCGACCTGGACGAGGACTTCTAGTCCGGACCCGCCACTTGAGCGAGGATGCCGGGATGCGACACATGACCGCGTCCCGGCTCCTCGCTTTCGGCGCTTCCGGGGGCGACACCCGGGCCTGGCTCGCGCACCCGGTGCCGGCGGTGCGGGGGGCCGCCGCCCTGGCCCCGGCGCTGGCGCGGGATCCGGAGGCGGTGCGTTCGCTCGGCCTGCTGGTGCGCTCCCCGCGCGCCTTCGGCGACCGGCGGCTGTACGAGGCCCTGGTCGCGGCGGCCTGCGCCCGGGCCGGGGATCCGGACCGGCTGTACGAGGGCGCCCTGGCGGCCCTGCCGTACGCGCTGCGGGGCGCGGGCGTGCCCTGCCCGCTGCTGGGGCCGTACCTGCGCCGCTTCTTCCCCGCCGGACCAGTGCCCGGCGACGCCTACGCGCGTGCCTTCGCGCACGCCCTCGCCGGTGAGGAGCCCCTGTGGTCCGGGGCCCGGCGCGCCGCCCGGGAGGCCACCTTCGCCGCCGCCGGGCTGCCGGGCGACCGGGAGCACTGGCGGGAGGCGGCCCGCGCCCCGTCCCGGCCGTACACCGCCGCCGACCTGCTGGTCCTGGAAGGGCACCAGGCCGTCCGGCTCCAGGTGGGCCGGTGGTTCGGCGCGGGCCGCGAGGACCCC
This sequence comes from Streptomyces sp. NBC_00091, assembly GCF_026343185.1. GTDB lineage: Bacteria > Actinomycetota > Actinomycetes > Streptomycetales > Streptomycetaceae > Streptomyces. Next base: position 1,325,080 of record NZ_JAPEMA010000001.1, read on the forward strand.
GGGCTGCCGGACGCCGTGGTGGGGCGGCTGGCCGGCTGGCTCGGGCCGGGCGCCCGGATCACCGTGCACGGCCCGCTCTCCTTCACCGCCGAGGCGGCGGGTCCCCCGCTGCCGGCCGAGGTCCCCTTCGAGACGCCGTACCGGCCGGGCTTCCCCTGGTTCCGGCTCTCGCTGGTCTCCGCCCTGTGCTCGCGCGTCACCGTGCGGAACTGGGACGGTGCCCGGGTCTGGGAGCAGCGGTGGGCGGACGGGATCGCGCTCAGTGCGCGACGCGACCTCGGCGCCACGCGGCGGACCGGGTACCGGGCCGGTTTCCGGCTCGACGGGGACTGGCTGCCGGACGGGGCGTCGCTGACCGCGCACGGACGGCCGCGCTGAGCTGCCCGCCGCGCCTTCCGCGGGCCCCGGGCAGTGGCCTGACCGGCCACCCCAACGGCCGGTAATCGACCCCTACTTGACATTCGGGCAGCGTAGGTCTGGCCGGGGCCGCCGGGCGGTGATGTCATCCGGGTGCGCCCGTAAAGCCCCCCACACACGAAGGCCCCGCTCCGGTTCCGGAGCGGGGCCTTCGTACGGGTGCGGCGCGCGGACTGTCCTTGCGGGCGCGCTACTTCTTGCAGGTGACGTTGGCGGTCGCCTGCGCCGTCTTGCCCTTCGAAGGGCCACTGTCGATCACGAACTTCTGGGTGAGGGTGGCCGTCGTCGCGCCGGCCGGAACGGCCGCCTGGTCGGTCACCGTCTTGGGCTCGGCGTCGCCCCCGGAGAACTCGATGGTCCCGGGCACCTTTCCAGAACTGCGCTCCCAGTGGAACTGGATCGTGCCGGTGCCGGAGCCCAGGAAGCTCGCGGTGAACTTGACGCCCTGGGCGCAGTCGGCCTCGCCGGTCGCGGGAAGGGCCGTCACCCGCAGCTGGCGGATGGTGACGTTGCGGGAGGTGTTGCCCTTCTGGCGGTCCTCCTTGCCCTCCTTCTCCCCGACCTTGCCGCCCTTGGCCTGGCCCTCCTTGAAGCCGGTCTCGTAGCCCTTGCCGTATCCGTTCTGGAAGGCCGAGAGCGCGAAGTCCTGGCACTGCTCGGCCGTGAGGCCGGGCTTCTTCTTGAAGGCGTCGTCGTAGCTCTGGCGGTAGCTGTCCGCGAAACCGTCCTCGCGGCCGTCCTTGAGGCCCTCGGTGTGGCCCAACTGGAAGGCGTCCCTGTTCAGGCTGACCGGGTCGCAGGCGGGGGGCGCGTTCCCGACGGTCGCGGTGACGGTCTTCGTGTCCTTGCCCAAACCGCCGACGGCACGGGGGAGGAGGTTCACGGTGACCGTCCTGGGACCCGGTTTGGCGTCCTTGAGGACCTCCATGAATCCGTCGTGGGTCACCGAGGTGCCCGGGGCGCCGAGGTCGAAGCAGCTGGTGCCACCGCCACCGTCCATCTTCGCGCTGATGCACGACTTCTGGCCCGCCGGCGCCTTGTGGTTCATCACGACCACCTTCACCGAGGCCCGGGCGCCGGGGGTCAGCGTGCCGGACACTTCCGCGGAGACGATCGACGCGTCTGCGTCAGCGACGGCCACCGGGGCGTACACCAGGCACAGCCCGGCGGCCACCGGGAGGACGACAGCCACGCGCTTGCAACGCTTCATGGTGGATCCTTCCGCGCAACCCTCCCCTGGGTGAGTTCGCGGCGTGCGTCACTTCCATGCTGGCCCGCCCCGTGGACCGTGTCGAACGGAGCTGCTACGCGTTCGGGACGACCTCGTAGCGCGGGGTGTTCTCCGCCATCTGGCGCAGGGCGTCCTTGCGGTCGCGCTTCGAGAGCCGGTCGATGTACAGGTACCCGTACAGGTGGTCGGTCTCGTGCTGGAGGCAGCGCGCGAAGTAGCCCGTACCGCGGACCTTGATCGGGTTGCCCTGCGCGTCCTGGCCGGTGACCTCGGCGTAGTCCGGGCGGGCCAGCGAGGCGTAGGCGGTGGGCACCGACAGGCAGCCCTCGTTCGAGTCGTCGAGCACGCGCGAGCCGGCCGGCAGTTCCACGAGCTTCGGGTTGATCACGACACCGGTGTGCCGGACGCCGTCGTCGTCCGGGCAGTCGTAGACGAAGACCTTCGCGTCCACGCCGATCTGGTTGGCGGCCAGGCCCACGCCCTCGGCGGCCTTCTGGCTGGCGAACATGTCGTCGATCAGCTGCGCCAGCTCGTCGCCGAAGTCGGTGACGTCCTTGCACTCGCGGTGCAGCACCGGGTTGCCGACCACCGTGATCGGGCGGGCGGTGCCGCGCTCGCGGTAGGCCAGCTCGCGCGCCTCACAGTCCTCGGTGTCCACGACGTACCCGTCGTTCACGACCTCGACGACCTCGTTCTCCTGCTGCGCCATGTCCGCCGTACGCCTTCCCTCAAGTCCGTGGTGTGCCCGTACAGCCTACGGCCCAGGGTCAGCAGACTTCCTCGAGATCCCGCCACTCACGGCTGTCGGGGCTGTCGGCCACCCAGCCGTCGAGGAGCCCGCGCACCAGACCGGCCGGCGCCGCGATGCCGCACTCCCGCTCGGGGACCCACAGGGAGCCCGAGCCGGCCGTGCGGTGCCCCAGCGGGCCGGGGTGGCCCGGTTCGCTGTGGTCGTGCGGGTCCAGGTGGTCGCCGTTGCCCTCGCCGCTGGGCATCGCGCTCTCCGAGCAGGTCCGGCACAGCAGCCGCACCGAGGAGGACCAGTCCTCGGCGGCGAAGCCGGCGTCCGAGGCCAGCTGCTCCAGGGCGTCGCGGTCGGCCTCGGTGGCCGCCTCCAGCAGCACCACCCAGGTCGGCACCGGCGAGGGCGCCCACAGCTCGATCTCGTCGAAGACCGGGTACGAGGGGCCGGCCGCGGTGATCCGCTCGCCGTGCGGCACCCCGTCGTGCAGGACGACCTCGCCCCAGCGCCGCCCGGAGGAGGGCAGCGGGATGGACAGGACCTCCATGCGGGCCGGATCGAGCCTGCGGCCCCACACGACCTCGGCCTCGCCCTCGGGCGACAGCCGTACGGCGGCGCTGCCGAGCTCCATGCCGACCGGCTCGCCCGTCCCGGCCGTGCTGTGCGGGTCCCCGGGCACCTTCAGCCCGTACGCCTGCCAGGCCCGCCGGGCCAGCGGCCAGTCCTGGAGGGCGGTCGCGGCGATGCCCACGTTCCACCAGTCCGGGGCGCCGGTCTCCCGGTCCAGCAGGGCGACGGCGCGCAGCCCGGCGGCTCTGGCCTGCTCCCAGTCGTGCCGGAACTTGTGCAGCAGGGCCAGGTTGAACCAGGACTCGGACAGCCAGGGCTCCAGGTCCGCCGCCCTGGTCAGCAGCGCACCCGCGTCCTCGTACCGACCGTCGCCGATCAGGGTGAACGCGCGGTCGGTGGCCTGCCGCCACGAGGCGGAGGGCCGATGCCGTACCTTCCCGAAGATCCTCACGATTCCCGCCTGCCGGTCCCACGGTGCAGCCTTGCGGACACCCTCACGGACACTCCTACTGCATCCAACCATGCCCGCTCGGACAGCCGCTCATTACCCATGGGTTACCCCGGTGGAACGGGAACGACTCGGGCCCGTCCGCCCCTGGCCAGAACCCTCGCCAGACACTCCACGACCTCCGGCTGGTAGTCGCGCCCGGTACCCAGGCGCAGCTGCTCCAGGGCGGCCAGTGAGCCGCCCGGGTGACGGCTGCCGCCAGCCAGATCGTCGTACGCGTTGACCGCGCGCACGATCCGGGCGGCGACGGGCTGCTCACGGTACGGGTCCGCCTGGCGCTCCACGATCACCGCGACCTCCGCCGGCACCCCGGTCTGCCGGGCCACCTCCCCGCCCAGCTCGGCGATCCGGCGGGCCTCGGCCGCGGGCAGCCCGGCGGTGGCTCCGGCGGGGACGGGGTCGACGAGCGAGAGCTGGCCGATGTCGTGCATCAGCGCGGCGTACTCGAGCACCGTGAGCTCGCGCTCCGACAGGCCCAGGTCCCGGCCGACGGCGCAGCTCAGGGCGGCGACCCGGCGGGCGTGCCCCGGCGCGGTGTAGCCGGCGATCTCGGTGGCCCGGGCGAGGGAGGTGATGGTCTGGCGGTAGGTGGTGCGGACGGCGGTGATCCGGTGGAAGGACATCTGGGTCAGCAGCAGCGGCACGCTGAAGACCGGCAGGGCCCACGGGCCCGCCACGGCCACGCCGAGGGCCATCACGACCCCGGTGGCGCAGATCGCCGAGCCGATGCCGAGCAGGGCGCGCAGCTCGTCGCGCAGCAGGGGCCCGTACGGCCATCCGGTGCGGGCCCCGGCGAGCGCGGCGGCGAGGACGGCGTCGCAGAGGGCGGTGAGGCCCAGCAGGAGCAGCAGGAACAGGACGAGGTACGGGCCCTGCCCGACCCACACCTCCAGCCGCCCGGAGTTGTAGAGCGGCTGGAAACAGACGGCGGCGAAGGCCACGGTGAGGACCCGGCGGGCCACGTGGTCCAGGGCGGGGCCGTGGCCCCGGGCGATGTGCGGGACGGTCCCGGCGAGGGCGGCCGCGACGACGACGGCGACGATCTGGAGCACCCCGTGGTGGGTGGGGTGTCCGGCGTTCTGCCCGAGCAGGGCGTAGGCGAGGGCTCCGGCGGAGCCGAGCGGTGCGGGCTGGCGGTCCCCGGCGGGGAGGTGCCCGGCGGGGAGGTGCCCGGCGGCGTCGCGGTGGTCGCGGTGGTCGCGGCGGGCGAGTTCGCCGATGGTGATCAGGGTGGCGAAGGCGAGGGCGGTACCGGGCTCGACGACGCCGGTCCACAGGGTGTGGCCCAGCCCGGCCGCGGTGAGCAGGCCGGCGGCCCCGCGCACCGCCCAGACGGCGACGGCCCTCACCGTCCACCGCCGTCGCGGGCGGCCGGGGCCGGCTCCCCGCCCTGGGCGGGCATCGCGGGCAGTCCCGCCGGGGGCGGGGAGCCCGCGGGCATCGCGGGCGGTCCCGCCGGGGGCGCATCCGGTCCGGGAGACCCGCCGGGGATGACCTGGAGGTCCTCGTCGGAGGTGACCACCGGGTGCCAGCCGTGCCGGGCGATGGCGGTGACCAGGGCCCGGACCATGGCCGGGTCGAACTGTGCCCCGGCGCAGCGTTCCAGCTCCGCCAGGGCGGTCGCCACGGGCCGGGCCCGGCTGTAGGAGCGGGTCGAGGTCATCGCGTCGAAGGAGTCGGCCACCGCCACCACGCGGGCCAGGACCGGGATCTGCTCGCCGCTGAGCCCGTACGGGTAGCCGGAGCCGTCGACCCGCTCGTGGTGGTGCAGGATCGCCGACCGGGCCTCGCCGAGGAAGCCGATGCCCCGCACCATCTCGTGTCCGTACTCGGGGTGCAGCTCGATGACGCGCCGCTCCTCGGAGGTCAGCGGCCCGTCCTTGCGCAGCAGCCGGGTCGGTACGCCCAGCTTGCCGACGTCGTGCAGGATCCCGGCGATCCGGACCACTTCGAGGCGGTCGTCGGCCATGCCCAGTTCGCGGGCGATCATCTCGGAGGCCTGGCCCACCCGTTCGCTGTGCCCGCGCGTGTAGCGGTCCTTGATGTCGACGGCCTGGACGAGGGAGCGGATCGTGGCCCGGTGCGCGGCGCGCTCGCGGTGGTACTGGGCGAAGACCCAGCAGGAGATGTACATCGGCAGCAGGACGAGCAGCGCGGCCGGAACCCCGTACGGGCTGCGCCACATCACGGCCATCATCAGGCCGGCGAGTCCGTGCACGCAGTGCGGGGCCAGGGACCGCGTGGCCAGGCCCCGCCAGGCGGCGCCGGCGGGCCGGCCTTCGGCGGCGGCCAGGACGGCCCCGTCGAGGGCGGTGAGCACCAGGCAGAAGACGACGGCCGCGACGGCCGCGGGGAGCATCACGTACGGGAAGTCGGCCGCCCCGCCGAGGAGTCCGTAGGCCTGCCCGGCCGCCCACGCCGCCGTCGACTGCTGCGCGGCGTGCCATACCCGGCGCACCCCTGCGGGGCGCTGGACGACGCTCTGGGCGAATCCGCCGGGCAGTGCCACGAGCGCGGCGGCCTCGGGCGGCAGCAGGAAGACGGCGGCCATCAGCACGGGGAAGAAGGAGCCGATCCCCTCGGGCACCCGGCGGCCCAGGAGCGGGACGGTCTTCACCAGCTCGCAGCCGAGGTAGAGGACGGCCAGCAGGGCCACGGCCGGCCCGGGGGTCGAGGGGCGCACGAGGGCCGGGGCGACGCAGGCCGCGGCCGCGAGAACGGCGGCCAGTACACAGGCGCGCGCCATCGGCGGAAGTTCCCGCATGGCGCTCTCCTCCCCTGAGCCGTGCACACCGGGTACCGAAATCAAACCAGTACCGACAGGGGAGAATAGGTGGGCCCCCGAACGGAGCGGGGCACATTTTCGCATTGCACCGTACGGGCGCCCCCGGATTAGCACCTTCGAGTGAACGAAGTGGGCTTCCGGGGGCGGAAGTTCGACCGTGCGTGCAGCCGGTTGATCAGCCGGGTGCGGGTCCGGCGGTGATGTCGTGATCGGGCACGGCCTGACCCGAACGGATCAGTTCGATCCGTCCCATGACCTTGGAACGCAGATCGGTCGGCACGTCGTCCGAACCGCAGCAGCGCTTGACCAGCTTCTTCACGGCCTGCTCCAGGCCGTACTTCTCCAGACAGGGATTGCACTCGCCGAAGTGCGTCTCGAACTTCGTGCAGTCGCTGTCGGGCATCTCGTGGTCCAGGAACTCATAGAGATGGTCCAGGACCTCAGCGCACTCCGTCTCGTGCGGCTCTCCGCAGCTCATGAGCCCGAGCCTTTCAGGTCGTTCGACTCTCCCGCGCCGGCGGGGACCAGCCCGCGCTCACGGGCATAGTCCTCCAGCATTCCGCGGAGTTGACGGCGGCCACGGTGCAGTCGCGACATGACCGTACCGATGGGTGTACCCATGATGTCCGCGATCTCCTTGTACGCAAAGCCCTCTACGTCGGCAAGATAGACCGCGATGCGGAACTCCTCGGGAATGGCCTGCAGCGCTTCCTTCACATCGGAATCCGGCAGGTGGTCGAGCGCCTGCGATTCGGCGGAACGCAAGCCCGTCGACATGTGCGACTCGGCGCGCGCCAGCTGCCAGTCCTCGATCTCCTCCGCGGCGCTGCGCTGGGGCTCGCGCTGCTTCTTGCGGTAGGAGTTGATGAAGGTGTTGGTCAGAATGCGGTAGAGCCACGCCTTGAGATTGGTGCCCTCGCGGAACTGGTGGAAGGACGCGTACGCCTTCGCGTACGTCTCCTGGACCAGGTCCTCGGCGTCGGCCGGGTTGCGCGTCATGCGCAGCGCGGCGGAGTACATCTGGTCGAGGTAGCCGAGGGCGTCCCGCTCGAAACGCGCGTTGCGCTCAGCGGTCGTCTCCTGTGCCTGGCCTTCGTCGGTCCCAGCGACAGGACCCACCTCCTCCGACAGCGTGGCGGCTCCGAAAGCGGATCCGCTCGAATCGGAGAATAGTCGACCATCCTGGCCCTCCGCCGCTCGAAGCGAGCCGCGCTTGGGGGCAGGCAGTACCGTCCAGTCCAGGTCAGCGGCCTGCGGACGGTTCTGGCTGATGACCTGGGTCATGCGCTCCCTCTCCTCCGACGTCTTTCTCCTGCGTTCCGACACTCCGCACAACAGGCGGCCGGGGCGGCGCATTCCCGGGCGCCCCAAGGGCTTTCGGGATCTCCGGGGGCCGCGCGGGGGGCGGGTGAGCTGGATCACCCCGGAATCTGTCAGGTCGGCTCGGGCCGGGTCCCCGCGATGAGCCGGTCGAGCCACGGCGCCACCGCGCCGGTGATCACCGCGAGGGCCTCCTCCTGGGTCGGCCCGGCCTTCTTCGGCACCGCGAAGCCGTGGTCGCCGAAGGGCACCTCCACGAGCTCGTACGGGTCCTGCGCGCCCGACGGCGGGAACTCCCCGGGCCGCCCGAAGGGGTCCCGGCCGCCCTGGACCACCAGCGTGGGCCGCCCGGCGTCCAGCAGCTCGGCGGCCCGGGAGCTCTCGGGCCGGCCCGGCGGGTGCAGGGGGAACGCCAGCGCGAGCACCCCGGCCGCGCCCAGGGCGGCGGCGGTCCGGCAGGCCACCCGGGCCCCGGCGCTGCGCCCGCCGGCCACCACGGGCGGCCCGGGCCGCTCCAGCGCGGGCCACAGGGCCCGCCAGCCCTCGTCCAGCACCTTGGGCGCGGCGGCGACCTTCTTGCCGGCGACCCGCCAGGGCTGTTCGACGAGGGCCACGGTGACGCCCCGGGCGGGCAGGGCGGCGGCCAGGGCCTGGAGGTCGCGGGCCTCGATGCCACCCCCGGCGCCGTGGCCCAGGGCCAGCACCAGCCGCGCGGCGCGGGCGGTGTGCCAGGTGATCCGGGCCTCTCCGGCGGGGGTGTCGACGCTCTCGGTACGCGTGGTCATGCCCCCATCGTGCACGGCCCGCGGGCGCGCGGCGGGCAAGCGCGCAGGCGGCCGGCAGGCGGCTAGAAGAGGGTGGCTTCCTCGGGCGCCTCCAGCTCTCCGAGCAGCTCGGGCCCGTTGTTGCGTACGTTGCTCACGGCCGTGGACACCGGGTACGCGCGCATCAGCCCGCCGGGCGGCGGCGCCAGCAGGGCGCGCAGGCCGTTCTCGTCGGTGCGGGCCGGGTCCAGCCAGGCGTCCCAGCGGTCCGGGGTGAGCATCAGGGGCATCCGGGGGTGGATCTCGGAGAGCGAGCGCGGGCCCTCGGCGGGCGCCACCCCCAGCGGGGTGGTCTCGGCGTCGGCGGTGATCACCGAGCAGGTGGCCCACCAGGCCTGCGGGTGGTCGGCGGGCAGGGTCGCGTCGCGCCAGAACTCGTAGATCCCGGCCATCGCGAAGACGGAGCCGTCGGCGGGGAGCACGAAGTAGGGCTGCTTGCGGGCCCGCTTCTTCTTCCCCTCGACCTCCAGCTCCCGCTCGTCGTACGCGGTGACCCACTCGTAGTACCCGTCGGCGGGGACGATGCAGCGGCGCTGGGCGAAGGGGCGGCGGAAGGAGGGCTTCTCGTGCAGGGTCTCGGACCGGGCGTTGATCATCCGGGCCGCGCCCTCGGGGTTCTGCGCCCAGGAGGGGACCAGGCCCCACTTCAGCACCCGCAGCTGGCGAACCGGACGCGGGTCCCGCGCGTCTTTGAGGGGACGGTCGAGGACGACGTGGACCTCCTTCGTCGGCGCCACGTTGAAGTCGGGGGCCAGCGCCTCCTCGGGCTCCCACCGCTCGATCCCGAATATCCCCGCCAGCTCCTGTGGCGTCCGACTCGCCGCAAACCTTCCGCACATGCTCTTCCACCCCTCTGGCCTGCATGAACGCTAGGTCATGCGGCCACAGCCAGCACCAAACCAGCACGGTGCTGAGTAATCGCTCCATCCATCACCCGGATCGCCCGCCCGGTGCTGTCCGGCGTCAGGTGTCCGTACGTGTCAGCGGTCTCGCTGATGTTCCTGTGCCCCAGCCACCTGGACACGTCCAAGAGTGGCAGACCACTGCCGAGTGCCGTAGAGGCGAACCAATGCCTGAGATCGTAGGGCGACCACGAATCCGAGTTACCCGTCCAGGGGGCAGGGCAGCGTGGGCTCCGCACGGTTCGGAGAGCACGTCACCAGAGCCACGGAGTGGAACGCGTTGCCGGTCACGTAGTGCCCGAGAGACACGTCCCCACCCCAAGACAGGCGCTCGACGGCTGCCTTCACCAGCAGGACGAGCCTGGTCACCTCCCGGTCACCCTTAGAGGCGAACCGGGGTGCGAACTCCGCCAGTTGAAGGCCCAGCCATTCGCCGGCCTCCTTGGGCTCCACCCGTGTCCCACGGATCAGCGAAGCGGGTTTCATCAGCCAGTGCGCCGTTTGAATGGGAGGGACGTCGGACTCCGGAAACTCCGCGACTGCCCGGCGGTACCTCTGCACTACGTTCTCCGGGCTCGTGGCGGTTGGCGGCGCCCCTGGACGGCGCCGGAGCCCCTCCTCGTCGAACGTCGCCTTCTCGCCCAGCCATGCGTAGCCGTGGTGGTGCACTGCTGCTCCGTTCCTGGGAATGACGACGGCCCCACCCGTCGGCGTGAGGGCAGGGCCGTCAGTTCAGGTGGTGCTGTGGATCAGGCGGAGAGGTCGAAGCGCGCGGGGTCGATGCCCGCCGCGTTCAGCTCCTCGGTGGTGAAGCGCAGCGGCTGCGCGTCCGGCCGCTTGCTGTCGGCCAGGAAGTCGTCGCGAATACTGGCGACGAGGTCCCACATGCCTTCACCTGAAAGGGCTACGCGATCGAACATCCGGAATTTTTCTTCGTACAGCTCGATGTCCCGCAGTTCACTGGTAGTGATTTCAGCGTGACGGATTTCGATGATGGCGAGCCGGCCGCCGAAGAGGGCGAACGAAGATGTGGGAAGTCCAGGCATGGGTGCAGACAAGGGAACGATGCCGATTTGAATGTTCGGCATCCGCGACATGGTGATGAGCTTGTCTAGCTGCGCGGCCATCATAGGCGCAGGGATAAGCCGCCATCTGAGTACCGATTCGGTGATCAGGAATCGGAAGGTTCGGGCTCTGTCGTACAGGACTTCCTGACGGCGTAGACGTGCCCCAATCATCTTCTCTAGAGCATCGTCGGTCAGCTCTGAACCTTGCTGGACTCCCCGCACATATTCGGGGATCTGGAGCAGGCCAGGAATACAGGAGGGCTGAAACACCCTGAGTAGAGTCGTCTCGGCCTCTACGGCCTGGATCTCTTCCTGGTGCTTGTGGAGTCCGGTACGCCGGTAGATGCGCCACGCTGTGGCCTCTGTGGCCACCCTGCGGGCTGCCTCGGTCAGCTCGGCCTTTATCTCGACTGAGACTTCCAGGGCCTCCAGGATGCGTTCTACGTCGAAAACGGAGGGAGGTAGCGCCCCGTTCTCAATCTTGCTCAGCTTGCTTGGGGACATGGCTGCGCTGCGGGCTACTACTTTCGCCTGCTTTCCGCTGGCTACTCGCAATTCCCGCAGCGCCTTTCCTAGGTCAGTTCTGTTCACACTTCCCCGTACCGCTCCCACCATTCGGCGAACGGCACAGCATGGCTCAGGGCCAAGTCGCGGCGAGCCATCCATTCCACTGGGTCGGAGTGGGATTCCACCCCCAGGAAACTGCCACCTTCTCCGTAATTCATCGAGACCACCGAGGTTTCATCGAACATCCAGAAATCCGGAACGCCCTCAAGGGGATTCGGCTGGTCTGTGGTGTCCAGGATGAAGAACTCTTCCCCAGCTTTCGCGTTCTTGTGGTAGCCCCAGCCTAGTTCGAAGCGGAGATAGTCCGTCATGGGGCGCGAGATGATGTGGACGCGGTACATGCGCTTACCGGCGTCGATGTTCCCGCGCACCTCGTCAGCCCATTCCTGGTTGTAGTCATCCGGCTGAGGTTCACCGGCCAGGAATGCGCGGATCATCTCCGGGTCTGACGAGCCACTGTAGTCGTCCAGGGTTTCCAGACGGAACGCTTCACGGCGGAAGGTGGAGAACAGCTTCTCGAACTCAGCGGGCGAGATATTCACGCGCGTACCTCTCGATGATCTCGGCGGGGATGCGGACCACGGTCTCACCGGCGGGGATCTTGATGCCGACCAGCGTCTCCGCGTCCTCCACGTCGTAGCCCTGCACGAGGAGGTCCCCGGTTTCATCGAGGCGGTACAGCGTGGCGCACGTCCCCTTCTCGCACTCCCCGACCAGCCGTGTCACTGCCATGCCGTCCCCCTGCTGTGAGGTCTTCGGTCGTGTCCCGTTCGATGCTCCCGACCCCGTGGCAAGGGGGTCAAGGGATCACGGTTGAGAGAACAGGAAACCGGTGCGGTCGGCTGGATCGCGTCGGTGAGCACCATGGAAATTTCCATGGTGGTCGGAGGCCGGAACCTGCCCCGGGGCGCGGAGCGTCCTAGTCAGCACGACGCCAGCGCAGTGCACCCAAACGGTCCGGAACGGACCCCACGGGACCCAGCGCCAAACCAGCACGGGCATGAGAAAGGCCCCGGATCGCTCCGGGGCCCTGGCTCTCTGATCTGCGGTTTTTGTCTCACAGGGAGGTCATGTCAGGTCGGCGTCTTCCATACCTTCCGCACATGGCTGACACACTGCCGTGACTCCTCCCCAACGGCTAGTGCCGTGGGGCTTCACCCCGGCCTGACGGCCGGGCCCGGACAAGCCCTGCCCGCTGCCCGAAGGCAGGCTCACAGCCTAAGAGACGGCCGCACGATTCCGCGCCGCAAGACCTCCTCGAAAGAAGGTTTGATGAACCGCACCACCCCGGCCGGCCTCTGGGACCGGCTCACCGGGATACAGACGTCGCCGCCCTGGTGGCTGGTGGTGGTGACGGGCCTGGCCGCGCTCGCGGCGGTCGCGCCCCGGCCGCTGTGGCTGCTGTCCCGCAACGCGATCACCATCGCGCACGAGGGCGGCCACGGGCTGCTGGCCAAGCTGACCGGGCGCCGGCTCGACGGGATCCGGCTGCACTCCGACACCAGCGGGGTCACCCTCAGCTGGGGCAAGCCGACCGGGATCGGGATGATCCTGACCGCCGCCGCCGGCTACACGGCGCCCTCGCTGCTGGGCCTCGGCGGGGCGGCCCTGCTGTCGGCCCACCGGATCACGCTGCTGCTGTGGGTGGCGACCGCGCTGCTGGCGGTGATGCTGCTGAAGATCCGCAACGCCTACGGGCTGCTGACGGTGGTGCTGGCCGGCGGGACCTTCGTGGTGGTGTCCTGGCTGGCTCCGGCCGAGGTGCAGGCGGTGTTCGCGTACGCGGTGGTGTGGTTCCTGCTGCTCGGCGGGGTGCGGCCGGTGTTCGAGCTCCAGGCCAAGCGCAGGCGCGGCGGCGCGCCGGACTCGGACGCCGACCAGCTGGGCCGGCTCACGCACGTCCACCCCGTCGCCTGGCTGCTGCTCTTCCACACCGTCGCCCTGTGCTCCCTCATCGGCGGCGGGCGCTGGCTGCTCGCCCTCTGAGACGGGGCCGCCGTCCAGATCCCGGGCCGTGGGAAGCCACTAAAGTAAGGGCCATGACCGACACCCCCGCGCTCCACGACCTCTGGCCCGCTCCGCTCGCGGACGGCGCCGTATACGCCACCGTCACCGTGCCGGGGTCCAAATCGGTCACCAACCGCGCCCTCGTGCTCGCCGCCCTCGCGGCCGAGCCGGGCTGGGTGCGCCGCCCGTTGCGCTCGCGCGACTCCCAGCTGATGTCGGACGCGCTGCGCGCGCTGGGCGTCGGCATCGAGGAGACCGTCTCCTCCAGCTCCGCCGACGGCGACAGCGGCGAGGCCTGGCGGATCATCCCGGCCGCCCTGCACGGCCCGGCCACCGTCGACGTCGGCAACGCGGGCACGGTCATGCGCTTCCTGCCGCCCGTGGCGACCCTGGCGGACGGCGACATCCGCTTCGACGGCGACCCGCGCTCCTACGAGCGCCCGCTCGGCCAGGTCATCACCGCCCTGCGGACCCTCGGTGCCCGGATCGACGACGACGGGCGGGGCGCGCTGCCGATGACCGTCCAGGGCGGCGGGGCCCTGGAGGGCGGCACGGTCGAGATCGACGCCTCCAACTCCTCCCAGTTCGTCTCGGCGCTGCTGCTCTCCGCGCCGCGCTTCAACCAGGGCGTCGAGGTCCGGCACGTGGGCGGCAAGCTGCCGTCGATGCCGCACATCCGGATGACGGTGGAGATGCTGCGCGCGGCCGGCGCCCAGGTCGACACGCCCGAGGCGGGCGGCGAGAAGGACGTGTGGCGGGTGGCGCCGGGCGCGCTCCTCGGCCGCGACATGGTCGTCGAGCCCGACCTCTCCAACGCCCAGCCCTTCATGGCCGCGGCCCTGATCACCGGCGGCACGGTCACCATCCCGGACTGGCCGCGCCGCACCACGCAGCCCGGTGACGCGCTGCGCCGGATCTTCACCGAGATGGGCGGCTCCTGCGAGCTGACCGACGCGGGCCTGGTCTTCACCGGCACCGGCAAGATCCACGGCATCGACGTGGACCTGGGCGAGGTCGGCGAGCTGACCCCGGGCATCGCGGCGGTCGCGGCGCTGGCCGACTCGGAGTCGGTGCTGCGCGGGGTCCAGCACCTGCGGCTGCACGAGACGGACCGCCTGGCGGCGCTGACGGCGGAGATCAACGGGCTCGGCGGCGACGTCACCGAGACCGCCGACGGGCTGCACATCCGCCCGCGCCCGCTGCACGGCGGCGTCTTCCACACCTACGACGACCACCGCATGGCCACCGCCGGCGCGGTGATCGGCCTGGCGGTGGAGGGCGTACGGATCGAGAACGTGGCGACGACCGCGAAGACCCTGCCGGACTTCCCGAAGATGTGGACAGACATGCTCGCGGGAGCGGGAGCGTAGGGGCCCCGTCATGCGCAGGTACGGCAAGCACACCGACGAGGACGACATCCGCCAGCGCCCGAACCCCAAGGGCAACCGGCCCCGGACGAACATCCGGCCCAAGCACGAGGACGCCTCCGAGGGCTTCGTCCTCACCGTGGACCGCGGCCGGCTGACCTGCCTGGTCGGGGACCGCACCATCCACGCGATGAAGTCCAGGGAACTGGGGCGCAAGGCGGCGGTGGTCGGCGACCGGGTGTGGATCGTCGGCGACCTGTCCGGCAAGAAGGACACCCTCGCCCGGATCGTGCGGATCGAGGAGCGCAAGTCCGTCCTGCGGCGCACCGCGGACGACGACGACCCGTACGAGCGGGTGGTCGTCGCGAACGCCGACCAGCTGGCCATCGTCACGGCGCTGGCCGACCCGGAGCCCCGGCCCCGGATGATCGACCGCTGCCTGGTGGCCGCGTACGACGCCGGGCTCGAGCCCCTGCTGGTGCTGACCAAGTCCGACCTGACCTCGGCCGACAAGATCCTGGAGATCTACGCGACGCTCGGCGTGAACTACGTCGTCACCAACCGCGAGGAGCTGGCGACGGGCGACGCGGCAGCCCGGGTGCGCGAGCGCCTCGACGGCCGGATCACCGCCTTCGTCGGCCACTCCGGCGTCGGCAAGACCACCCTGGTCAACTCCCTGGTGGCACCGGATCGCAAGCGGGCGACCGGCGTGGTCAACGCGGTCACCGGCCGCGGCCGGCACACCACCACCTCGGCGCTGGCGCTGCCGCTGCCCGGGATGGACGGCTGGGTCATCGACACCCCGGGCGTGCGCTCCTTCGGCCTGCACCACGTGGACCCGTCCCGGGTGATCCTGGCCTTCCCGGACCTGGTGGAGGGTACGGAGGGCTGCCCGCGCGCGTGCAGCCACGACGAGCCGGACTGCGCGCTCGACCAGTGGGTGGAGGACGGCCACGCGGACCCGGCGAGGCTGTACTCGCTGCGCCGGCTGCTCCAGACCCGCGAGCGCCGCGAGGGCGACTGACCGCGGATCCCCGCGGACTGACCGCAGACCCCGCAGATCCCGCGGACTGACCGCAGACCCCGCGGACCGGCCGCAGGCTGATCGTCCGGCGGGGTTTGCCGCCGGCCGGGTCTGGTAAATGCATAATCGCACCAAGTGACGCCGAGTCACCTGACGCGGGGAGGCATACGCCATGGCGTGGCTGCTGGTCGTGGTCGCCGGAATCCTGGAGACCGGTTTCGCGGTGTGCCTCAAGCTGTCCCACGGGTTCACCCGGCTGTGGCCGACGGTCGCCTTCGCGTGCTTCGCGCTCGGCAGTTTCGGGCTGCTGACCCTGGCGCTCAAGAAGCTGGACGTGGGGCCGGCGTACGCGGTGTGGACGGGCATCGGGGCGGCGGGGACGGCGATCTACGGCATGGTCTTCCTCGGCGACCTGGTCTCCACCCTCAAGCTCGTCTCGATCACGCTGGTGATCCTCGGGGTCATCGGCCTCCAGCTGTCCGGCTCGGCGCACTGAGCAGCCGCAGCAGCTCCGCCGCCGGCTCCCGGCCCGGGTCCTCCCCCGGCGCGACCACGTAGGACAGCGCGAGCCGTACGGCGAGCTCGCAGCGGCGTACCGGCTCGTACGGGAGCGCGGCGGCGGCCCGGTCGCGTACCGCCCGGGTCAGCTCCCCCGGCCCGATCGCCTGCCGGCTCCCCGGCGGAGGCGGAGCCGGCAGGGCCGGCCCCCAGGAACCCGTCAGCAGGGCCCGTACGAGGCTGCGCGCGCGGGCCGCCCGTACGGTCCACTCGGCGACCGCGGCGAGCCGCTCGGCAGCGGTGCGCGCGGCCGGGGCGGCCAGCGCCCGCTCCACCCCGTCCAGGTACCAGTCGGCGGCCCGGCGCACCAGGGCGCGGCCCAGGCCCGCCTTGCCGCCGAACTCGTTGTAGAGGGTCTGCCGCGACACCCCGGCGGCGGCCGCGACCTCCACCATCCGCACGGCCGGCCAGGGGCGGGCGGCCAGGGCCGCCTCGGCCGCTTGCAGCAAGGACTCCCGGGCCGTCGGCATCGCCACCTCCCCGCTGGGTTCGCCCCGATGGGCTCCCCCGCCAGAGTTGACGGGCCGCCAGATCCTGTCAAGGGCGCCTCCCGGCCGCAGTGTGGACCTCGTTCGCCGGGCCGCCGCAGTCTCGATACTGTTCGGGCATGTCCTCGTATGCCGATGATCTGCGCCTCGCCCTCGAACTCGCCGACGCGGCGGACGCCGCCACGATGCAGCGTTTCCGCGCCCTCGACCTCCAGGTCGAGACGAAGCCGGACATGACCCCGGTGAGCGAGGCCGACAAGGCCGCCGAGGAGATCGTCCGGGCCGGGATCCTGGCCGCGCGGCCCGACGACGCGATCCTCGGCGAGGAGTACGGCCTCAAGGGCGAGGGCCCGCGCCGCTGGGTCGTGGACCCGATCGACGGCACGAAGAACTACGTGCGCGGCGTCCCCGTCTGGGCGACGCTGATCTCCCTCATGACCGAGGGGGAGGACGGGGTGTTCCGCCCGGTCGTCGGCGTGGTCTCGGCCCCGGCGCTGGGCCGCCGCTGGTGGGCCTCGCAGGGCGGGGGCGCCTTCGCGGGCGGCACGCTGGGCGAGCCGGCCGGAGCGATCGGCGTGTCGAAGGTGGCGACCCTGGGCGACGCCTCCTTCGCCTACTCCTCGCTGAGCGGCTGGGAGGAGCAGGGGCGGCTGCCCGGGTTCCTGGACCTGACCCGCGCGTGCTGGCGTACGCGGGGCTACGGGGACTTCTGGCCGTACATGATGGTCGCGGAGGGCTCCCTGGACCTGTGCGCCGAGCCGGAGCTGAACCTGTGGGACATGGCGGCCATCGCGGTCGTGGTCCAGGAGGCGGGCGGCCGGTTCACCAGCCTGGACGGGGTGGACGGCGTGGACGGCGGGAACGCGGCGGCGTCGAACGGGCTGCTGCACGAGGAGATGCTGGGGCTGCTCCGCCCGCGCGGCTGACCTCTCCCCGCTCACGTACGCCGAGCGTGCCCCCTTGATGACTTTCCGTGTCGGTGGGAATCTGAGAGTCCCCCCGCTTGTGCGCTTGTGAATCGCTTCTCTAAGTTGAGGGGTCCTCTCAGTGGAGGCCCTTCACGCACCGCACCCACCCAGGCGGGGGCTCACCCAGGAGGTGGCTCTCTTCATGCTCGTCCGCGACGCCATGAGCACCGTGATCCTCACCCTCGGACCCGCGCACACCCTCCGTCAGGCGGCCTGCCTGATGTCCGGCCGGCACGTCGGCGCGGCCGTCGTCCTCGACCCCGACCACAGCGGCATCGGCATCCTGACCGAGCGCGACATCCTCAACTCGATCGGCGCGGGCCACGACCCCGACCGGGAGTCGGTGGGCGCGCACACCACGAACAACGTCGTCTTCTGCACCCCCGAGGCCACCCTGCTGGAGGCCGCCGAGGCCATGGCCCACGGCGGGTTCCGGCACCTGATCGTGCTGGAGGACGGCGGCCCGGTGGGCATCGTCTCCGTCCGCGACGTCATCCGCTGCTGGGTGCCGGCCCGCCGGGCCGTGCCCGCGTAGCCGCGCCGGTTCGCAGAACGCCAGCGGGCCGGAACCCTCCGAAGGGGGTTCCGGCCCGCTGTCCTGCTACGGCAAGCGATCCGTGTCAGCCGCGAAGGGCCTGGACCGCGGCTTCGAGCCGCTTGCCGAAGTCGGCGTCCGCCTGGCGGAAGTTGTTGATGGCGCGCTCGACGATGTCGTCACGGGAGACCTTGGCGATGAAGCCGGACAGGTTCTCGATCAGACGGGACTTCTCGTCCTCGGAGAACAGGCGGTAGAGGTCGCCCGCCTGGACGAAGTCGTTGTCCTCGGAGTGCGAGGGGGTGGCGTGGTTGCCCGTGCCACCAGTGACGGCGGCGGACTGCCACAGCGGGCGGTCCGTCTGGAAGGGGCCGCCGAAGCTGTTCGGCTCGTAGTTCTTCGCGCCCTTGTGGCGGCCGTCGTACAGGAAGCCGTCACGGGAGTTGGTGCGCGCCTCGGTGGCGTGCGGGCGGTTCACCGGCAGGTGGTCGGCGTTGATGCCGACGCGGTAGCGGTGGGCGTCGCCGTACGCGAAGAGACGGCCCTGGAGCATCTTGTCCGGGGAGGGACCGATGCCGGGGACGAAGTGCGCCGGGGAGAAGATGGACTGCTCGACCTCGGCGAAGACGTTCTCCGGGTTGCGGTTGAGCTCCAGCTTGCCGATCTCGATCGGCGGGTAGTCCTCGTGCGGCCACACCTTGGTGAGGTCGAACGGGTTGAAGCGGTAGTTCTCCGCCTCGGCCGCCGGCATGATCTGGACCTGCACGGTCCAGGTCGGGAACTCGGCGCGCTCGATGGACTCGCGCAGGTCGCGCTGGTGGGAGTCCGGGTCCTCACCGGCGAGCTGGTTGGCCTCGGCCTGGGTGAGGTTCTTGATGCCCTGGTCGGTCTTGAAGTGGTACTTGACCCAGAAGACCTCGCCGGCCTCGTTGTTCCACTGGAACGTGTGCGAGCCGTAGCCGTTCATGTGGCGGTAGGACGCCGGTATGCCGCGGTCACCGAACAGCCAGGTCACCTGGTGGGTGGACTCGGGCGACAGACCCCAGAAGTCCCAGACGTTGTCCGCCTCCTGCGAGCCCGTGTAGGGGTCGCGCTTCTGGGTGTGGATGAAGTCGGGGAACTTGATGGCGTCCCGGATGAAGAAGACCGGGGTGTTGTTGCCGACGAGGTCGTAGTTGCCCTCTTCGGTGTAGAACTTCAGCGCCCAGCCGCGGGGGTCACGACGGGCGTCGGCGCCGCCGAGGCTGTCCGCGACGGTGGAGAAGCGCAGGAAGGTCTCGGTCTGCTTGCCGACCTCGGAGAGGAACTTGGCACGGGTGTACTGGGTGACGTCCGCCGTCACCGTGAAGGTG
Organism: Streptomyces sp. NBC_00091; assembly: GCF_026343185.1. Lineage (GTDB taxonomy): Bacteria > Actinomycetota > Actinomycetes > Streptomycetales > Streptomycetaceae > Streptomyces. Next base: position 1,344,312 of record NZ_JAPEMA010000001.1, read on the forward strand.
CCGTAGGCACCGGCGCCGCGGGCGTGCACCACGCGCTCCGGGATCCGCTCGCGGTTGAAGTGCGCGAGCTTCTCCAGCAGGAGCTGGTCCTGGACCAGAACCGGGCCGCCGACGCCGGCGGTCTCGCTGTTCTGGTTGTCGGCGACCGGAGCCCCGGCCTCCGTGGTGAGCGGTCCCTGCGTCACGTGCGCCTCCTGCGTCATTCCTGCATGTCCTGTCCTTGGCGTTTGCCGTAACCGATCCTACGATGGACTTTGTCTAAGTCAAGTGAGCATCCAAGTCCACACCGGTTCGGGATCTGCACCGAATCCCCACTGTTAGGCTGGCGTGTATGAGTGACCTGCTGGAACGACTTCGCGGACGCGGCTGGCGCATGACGGCCCAGCGGCGTGTCGTCGCCGAGGTGCTCGACGGTGACCACGTTCACCTGACGGCAGACGAGGTGCACGCACGCGCTGTGACCAAACTGCCCGAGATCTCTCGAGCCACGGTCTACAACACCTTGGGCGAGCTCGTTTCGCTCGGCGAGGTGCTCGAAGTCTCGACGGACCGGCGGGCCAAGCGGTACGACCCGAACGCCCACCGCCCCCACCACCACCTGGTCTGCGCACAGTGCGGGGCCATCCGCGACGTGCACCCGGCGGGCGACCCGCTGGCCGACCTGCCGGCCGGCGAGCGCTTCGGCTTCGTGGTCTCGGCGGTCGAGGTGACGTACCGCGGGGTGTGCCCGGGCTGCGCGGCCGTCTGACGGACGCTGCCGCCCCACGGGGCGGACGGAGAAAAGGCCGGGGGCCGCAGCCCCCGGCCTTTTCCGTTGCCGGCTTCGCGTTCAGAAACGACTCGAGGCCCGGATCCATGGGATCCGGGCCTCGGGCCTTCAGTAGCGGGGACAGGATTTGAACCTGCGACCTCTGGGTTATGAGCCCAGCGAGCTACCGAGCTGCTCCACCCCGCGTCGGTAAACACGACTCTACGCGAGGCCACCCGGCAGATGCAAATCAGTTAACCGGCACCTCAGGCGGAGAGCTCCTCCGCGAGCGCGTCCCGCAGCCGGGCCGCGCGCTCCGAGACCTCCGCCGGGCCCAGCTCCATGGCCCGCACGCACCACTTCTGCCCCTCCGCGAGGTCCCCGTGCCGGGCCGCGAGCAGCCCCAGCCGCAGGGCGGCCCGGCCGTGCCCGGCCACCGCCGCGCGGGTCCACCACAGGGCCGCCTCGGGTTCGTTGCCCTCGCGGGCCAGGAGCAGCCCCAGGTTGAAGGCGCCGTTGCGCGAGCCGGCCTCCGCCGCCTCCCGGTACCACCGCGCGGCCACCACCAGGTCGCCCCGGGCGGCGGCGAGCATGCCGACCCGCACCTGGGCCCGCCGGTGACCCTGCTCGGCGGCACGCTCGTACCACTCCTCGCTCTCGGTGCGCGCGGCGCCGCCCACGGGCTCGCCGAGCGCCACCGGCTCCGGCGGCGGGGCCAGCGACTCCAGCAGGGAGGCCAGCCGGAACGCCGCCTCCGCGCTGCCGCCGCCCGCCGCGCACCGCAGGTGCCGCTCGGCGGCCCGCTCCTCGCCGTCGCGCACCAGGGCGATCCCGACCTGGAGCGCCGCGTCGGTGTGCCCGGCCGCGGCGGCCCGCTCGTACCACTTGAGGGCGGTGCGGTCCTCGTCCCGGCTGGCGAAGAGGATCCCGAGGTTGAAGGCGGCGTCGACGCTGCCGGCCTCGGCCGCCTTGGAGAACCACGGCTCGGCCCCCGCCGCGTCCCCGACCTGGAGGAGCATGATCGCCAGCGCGTTGGCGGCCTCGCGGTGGCCCGCGTAGGCCGCCCGGCGGTACCACTGCTCGGCCTGAGCGGTCCGCTCCTGGGCGGCGCACAGCAGGGCGAGGTTGTAGGCGCCGTTCTGGTCGCCGGCGTCCATCGCGGCCCGGTACCACTTCTCGGCGGTCTGGGTCTCACCGCGGGCCGCGTGCAGCGCCCCCAGGGCGTTCGCGGCGTTGCCGTCGCCGTCCTGCGCGGCCCGGTGCCACCAGGCGGCCGCGCTCTCCTCGTCCCCGGCGTCGCGCAGCAGGAAGCCGAGGGCGCACGCCGCCCGGGCCTCCCCCTGCTTGGCCGAGCTCAGGTACCAGCGCCCGGCCTCCTTCAGCTCTCCGCGCGCCTCCAGCAGGGCGCCCAGGTGCAGCCCGGCGCGCCGGTGCCCGCGCGCGGCGGCCTGCCGGTACCACTGCTCGGCCTCGGCGGGGTCGCCCTTGCGCAGGTGGCGGGCGAGCCGGTACGCCGCCTCGCGGTGGCCCTGCTCGGCGGCGGCCCGGAACCACCGCTCGATGCCCTTGTCCCCGCGGTGCTCCAGCAGGTCGGCCAGGCCGTACGCGCCCAGGGCGTGCCCGGATTCCGCCGCCTGGCGGAGCCAGTACTCGGCGGCGGGCTCGTCCCCGCGCTCGCGGTAGTGGCGGCCCAGGGCGTGCGCGGCGGGGGCGGAGCCGGCGACGGCGGCGACCCGCCACCAGCCGGCCGCCTCCTCGGGGTAGCCGCGCTGGAGGAGCAGGACCCCGAGGTTGTTGGCGGCGGCACGGTCGCCGCCGCCGGTGGCGCCGCGCAGGTAGGGCTCGGCCCCGGCCAGGTCACCGCGGCGCAGCAGCAGCGCGCCGAGCACGCTCATGGCGCCGGGGTCGCCCTTGTCGGCGGCCACCCGGTGGCGGGCCTCCAGCTCGGCATCGGTGGCGCCCTCGGCGTCCCCGAAGGCCTCTTCCGCGAAATCCGCATCGGTCAGTGCGGTCTGCGCGTTGACAGTCGGAGCGGCCTTGCCCGTTCCCGTGCCCGACTCGGCCTCCGCCCTCACAAACCGCCCTGTCTCCAGCAGAGTTGACCTGTCCCCCATAAATCCCATCGTCGCATCACCTGCTACCCGCGTACACCTGGTATGTCGCAGCCAGTGAGGTCACTACAGCGTTTTGTCGACATGCCCACAGAGAGACAAGTCAAACACGCTCACGCCCCAACTCACCCGCCCCAGTGACCCCGTGTCTCCCAACAGCCCCTTTTCAGGAAAGCCGGGCATGACGAAGGCCCGGATCCCATTGGATCCGGGCCTTCGTCTTCAGTAGCGGGGACAGGATTTGAACCTGCGACCTCTGGGTTATGAGCCCAGCGAGCTACCGAGCTGCTCCACCCCGCGTCGGTGAAACCACAGTATCACGACGCGGGCCGGAACCATTACCGCGTTGACCGCCTAGCCACCCGGCTTGGGGGCCGTCAGCTTCGCCTCCGCGTCGATCGCCCGCTTCAGCGCCGCCTGGAGCTCGCTCTGCGCCTTGCCGTACGCGGCCCAGTCGCCCGCCTTCATGGCCTTGTCGGCCTCCTCGACGGCCTTCTGGGCGTCGGCGAGGGCCGCCTTGACCGTCGGGTCCTGCGCGGTCGGCGGGGTGGTCGGGCTGGTAGGCGTGGTGGGAGGCGTCGGCGTGGTGGGCGTGGTCGGGGCCTCGGCCCCGAAGACCACGTTCAGCGCCTTCTCCAGGGTGTCCTCGAAGGCCGTCTGGCCGCCGTAGGTCACCAGCACCTTGCGCAGCAGCGGGTACTTCAGCCCGGAGCTGCGGACGTACACCGGCTCCACGTAGAGCATTCCGCCCTCCATCGGAACCGCGAGGAGGTTGCCGTACTCGATCTCCGAGTCACCACCGCGCAGCAGGCGGATCGACTCGGCGATCTTCGGCTCCGACTGGAACTTGCTCTGGACCTGGCCGGGGCCGTCCGGCGGCTTGCTCGTCGGCATCTTCAGAATGCGGATCTTGCCGTAGTCCGGGGTCCCGGGATCGGCGTTCACCGCCATGAAGGCGCTCAGGTTGGGCCGCTCGTTCGGCGTGAAGGTCGTCGTGAGCGAGAAGACCTGGTCCTTCTCCGGCTGGCCCGGCATCTTCATCGACAGGTAGTACGGCGGAACCGCCGTGCCGGCCTTGGTCGTCGGGTCGTCCGGGACGGCCCAGGCCTCACTGCCGCTGAGGAAGGTCTGCGGGTCCGTGACGTGGTACCGGGTCAGCAGCTCGCGCTGGACCTTGAAGAGGTCCTGCGGGTAGCGCAGGTGGTCCATGAGCGGCTTGGCGATCTCGCTCCTGGGCTTCACCGTGCCGGGGAACGCCTTCATCCAGGTCTTCAGGACCGGGTCCTTGGTGTCCCACTGGTACAGGTCGACCGTGCCGTCGTACGCGTCGACGGTGGCCTTCACCGAGTTGCGGATGTAGTTGACCTGGTTCTCCTGGGCCACCACCGCGCGCTGGCTGTTGGTCAGCGAGTCCGCGGTGCTCTGGCCCAGCGTGGTCCGCGAGGCGTACGGGTAGCCGTTCGTCGTGGTGTAGGCGTCGACGATCCACTTGACCCGGCCTTCGACGACCGCCGGGTACGGAGCCCCGTCGATGGTCAGCCAGGGCGCGACGGCCTCGACGCGGTCCTTGGGCGTGCGGTTGTAGAGGATCCGCGAGCCCTCGCCGATGGCGCCCGAGTACAGGATCTGCGGCTCGCTGAAGGCGAGCGCGTACGCGGCCCGGTTGACCGGGTTGTCCAGGTTGACGCCGGAGTCGCCCTTGTAGCTGGTCTCCTTCTCGCCCTTGTCGTCCGAGTAGTCGAGCTCCTTCTGCGGTCCACCGACGATCGAGTACTGCTTCGTCTGCTCGCCGTAGTAGATGCGCTGCTCGAAGTCCGTGCCGAACATCCCCTTGGAGGGCAGGTCGGACTGGGTGAAGTCGGGGGCGCCCTGGTCGCCGACGGTGGTGCCCTTGGCCGCGACCACGCCGTAACCGTGCGTGTACTTGAAGTGGTCGTTGATCCAGTTGTTCTTCGGGATGCCGCCGATGTTCAGCTCGCGGAGCCCGATGACCGTGTCCTGGCCGCTGTAGCGGTCCACGGCCAGCGTGGACGGGAAGCCGTAGTAGCCCTTGACCTGCTGGAGCTGCTGGAAGGCCGGCGAGACGATGTTCGGGTCGAGGAGCCGGACGCTGGCGGTGGTGTCGGCCGCCGAGCGCAGCTTGGCGCGGTCGTCCGTCTGCGGGGTGCCCGGGTAGTCCTTGACGTCGGCGCCGGCGATCCCGTAGGCGTCGCGCGTCGCCTTGATGTTCTTCTCGACGTACGGGGATTCCTTGGCCTGCTCGTTCGGCTGGACCTGGAACTTCTGCACGATCGCCGGGTAGAGCCCGCCGATCAGGATCGCCGAGAGGACCATCAGGCCGAAGCCGATGACCGGCAGCTGCCAGGTGCGCCGCCACAGGGTGGCGAAGAACAGCACCGCGCAGATCGCGGCGATGGCGACGAGGATCGTCTTCGCCGGCAGGTAGGCGTTGGCGTCGACGTAGCGCAGGCCGGTCCAGTTGTCGGCGGCCTTGAAGTCACTGGACTTCACGGCGAGGCCGTACCGGTCGAGCCAGTACGCGACCGCCTTGAGGGTGACGAAGAGGCCGAGGAGCACCGACAGGTGCCCGGTCGCCGCGGCGGTGGCCCGGGCGCCCGGGCTGGTCACGCGCAGTCCGCCGTACAGGTAGTGCACGACGACGGCGGCGATCACCGAGAGCACGGCGGCGGCGAAGCCGAAGCCGAGCAGGAAGCGGTACCAGGGCAGGTCGAAGGTGTAGAACGACACGTCCAGGTGGAACTGGGGGTCCTTCTGCCCGAAGGGCACCCCGTTCACGTACATGAGCCAGGTCTTCCACTGGCCGGCCGCCGAGGCGCCCGCGATCAGACCGACGATCGCCGCGATGGCCAGGAGCAGCCACTTCTTGTACGGGGCGACGCTCATCCGGTAGCGGTCGAGGCTCTGCTGCTCCATCGACATCGCGCTGAGCGGCGGCCGCAGCCGGTACGCCAGCCAGATGTTCAGCCCGACGGCACCGGCCATCAGCAGACCGAAGACGGCGAAGAGGCCGACCTTGGTCCACAGGGTGGTCGTGAAGACCGTCGAGTACTTGACGGAACGGAACCAGAGCCAGTCCGTCCAGAACCCGGCGAACATGATGAACAACATGGCCAGGACGGCCAGGACGCCCAGGGTCGTCAGAAGAGTCCGGGCGCGCCGGGAGGGGCGGCCGACTCTCATCCGTGGCCCGGAGGGGCCTCCGCCGCGGTCCGGCATCTGGAAAGCCAAGGTGCGCACCTCGAAAGTCGCTGTGTCTGGTCCTGGGCCCACGATCGTAGGGCCCACCCATGCAACTTACTGAGGCTTTAGTCAGTTCCCGGTATCGGGGGGAAAGGAGGCAGGATGTTGTCCATGTCCAACCTTTCGCCCTCCCCCGGCACCCCCATGGCGGCCAGCCCGCTGACCCGCGCCGTCCTCGAGATCGACGAGTACGCCTCCACCCTCGGCTGGGACAAGCCGGCCCGGCTGTTCGCCCTGGTCGACACCGCCCGGCTGCGCAGGCAGGAGCCCCGGCTCGCCGGGCAGCTCGGTCTCGACCAGGACGACGCCGGCAAGAGCCAGCTGACCCCGATCGAGCAGGACGAGGTACCGGCCGGGACCCCGCTGGACAAGTTCCTGGGAACCATCGCCTGGCCCGACGCGATCGTCGGGTGCGCGCTGACGGTGGAGCGGCTGATGCTGCCGCCGTCGGCGGAGGCCTCCGTACCGGAGGGGCTCAACGACAAGCAGCTGACCAAGTGGGTCGCCAACCACCCCGACCGGCAGGAGGTCCGCCTGACGGTGGGCGTCCTGCGCGACGGCTCGCGCGAGTCGGCCGTACGGCTGCGGGACAAGGACTCCTCGAGCGAGGTGCTGACCGGAGCGAGCCTGGTGCCGGGGCTGGCCGAGGCGCTGGCGGCGACCTTCCTCGACTAGGAGGCAGGGCGGGGCACGGTCAGGACGCGGTGCACTGCGGCAGCCCGGCCGTGTCCCCCTTGCTGATCTTCTCGAGCGCCTTCGTGGCGTCGTCGATGGTGGAGACCTTCACCAGGGTCAGGCCCTCGGGGGTGTGCGAAGCGGCGGAGGCGCAGTTCTCGGCCGGGGTCAGGAAGTACTCGGCCCCGGCCTTGCGCGCGCCGATGGTCTTCATCTGGATGCCGCCGATGGGGCCGACCTTGCCCTCGTCGTCGATGGTGCCGGTGCCCGCGATGAACTTGCCGCCCGTGAGGTTCTCGGGGGTGAGCTTGTCGACGATGCCGAGGGCGAACATCAGGCCGGCGCTCGGGCCGCCGACGTCGGCGAGCTTGATGTCGATGGGGAACGGGAAGGTGTGGTCGGTACCGGCCCGGATGCCGACGATGGCGTGGCCGTCGTCCTCCGCCTTGCCCGCGGTGATGGTGACCTTGGAGGTGGTGGTCGGCTCGCGGTTGACCTTCTCGGCCTCGGCCGCGTCGGCGGCGGGCACGATGGTGAACTCGACCGGCTCGCCGGGCTTGTGCTTGGTCACGAGCTTGGCGACGTCCCCGGGGGCGGTGACCGCGGTGCCGTCCACTTCCTTGATCACGTCTCCGGCGTGCAGCCGGCCCTCGGAGGGGCTGCCCTTGACGACGGTGGAGACGATGACGCGGGCGCTGACCGGGATGCCCAGCTGCTTGAGGGCGGCCACCTTGGCGCTCTCCTGCGACTGGCTGAACTCCTCGGCGTTCTCCTGCGTGGACTGCTTGTCCGTCTTGCCGTTCGGGTAGAGGTTCTCGTGCGGCACGACGATGTTGTCGTCGGCCAGCCAGCCGTACACCGCTTCCAGCAGGTTCATGTCGTAGTCGGCGCCGGTGACGCGGACCGTGGTCATGTTGAGGTGACCGCTGGTGGGGTACGTCTTGCGCCCCGAGATGTTGAGGACCGGCTCACCGCGGGAGTCGCCGAGCGTGTTCACGGTCGGGCCCGGGCTCATCTCGGAGTAGGGGACCTTGATGAAGACCCCGGCGCAGAGCAGCGCGAACAGCACGAGGAAGGAAGCGAGCATCGTCGCGGTGCGGCGTGGCATGGATCGACAGTACGGGACGGCCCTGGCGGGCGGCCCGTGGGGCCGGTCCGTACGGGGGCGGCGGGCGCTCGCGGGACGCGTCAGACGGCGTCGGAACCGGAGTGCGCCTCTTGCTTCGTCCCGGTCCGGTCGGCCTTGTCCATGACCTCACGGAACCTCGCGTAGCCGGCGAGCTCGGATATGTCCCCCTGCGTGCGGTCGCGGGCCGCCCAGCTGCCCCATATCGCCGCCCCGATCGCGGCGAACAGCGGAATCAGCAACCACGCCAGTGATGCCATGGACGTGCCTCCCTGCCCCGGAAAAGTACGTGTCGTTGTGGCTTCAACGCTCGTGCCCGGGAGGGGGTTACGCAAATCGAGGGCGTGTTGCGCGGCCGAACGGGTGTGACGCTACCGCCCGCCGCGCGCCGGCTTCCCACCGGGCCCCGACGCCTCAGCAGGCGCCGACCCACTCCTCCGTACCGTCCGCGAAGGTTTGGTGCTTCCAGATCGGGACCTCGTGCTTGAGGACCCATCCTTGACGGCCCCCCTCGCACTGCTCGGCGCCAGGGCGCCTCACAGGCTTCGGCCGGCCGCGCCGGACTCCGTCCGTCGACCCACCCGCGGGCCTGTCCGGCGCCCCCTGCCTCAGCAGGCGCCGACCCACTCCTCCGTACCGTCCGCGAAGGTCTGGTGCTTCCAGATCGGGACCTCGTGCTTGAGGTCGTCGATCAGCATGCGGCAGGCCTCGAAGGCCTCGCCGCGGTGCGGGCAGGAGACGGCGACGATCACGGCGAGGTCGCCCACGGCCAGGTCGCCGATGCGGTGGACGGCCGCCAGGGCGCGGACCGGGTACTTCGCCACGACACGGTCCGCGATGCGGCGCATCTCGGCCTCCGCCGTCGGGTGGCAGGAGTAGCCGAGCGAGTCGACGTCGGCGCCGCTGTCGTGGTTGCGCACCGTGCCGACGAAGAGGGTGGTGCCTCCCGTGGCGTCGTCGCCGACGGCCTGGAAGACCTCGTCGATCGACAGCGGGGTCTCACGGATCTCGAGCAGCCGGATGGGGTCCTGAGCGGCCTGCTCGCCGGGGTGGTCGAAGTGCGGTGCCATGTCCTCCATCGTGCCCTAGCCGCTGACGTGGCGGAATAGCCGTTTCGCCCGGGGCGCGGATCTCCGGTTGGGAGCCTCCTACAGGAGGCGTGCCCCGCCCGGCCGGGGCCGGGGCGGGGCCGGGCTCGCGGAGGTCAGAGGCCGCGGCGGCGCCGGGCGCGGCGGACGGCGGCCGCGGCGCCGAGCAGGGCCACCGTCGCGCCGGCGGCTCCGGCGGCCGTGGCGGCGTCCTTGCGGCCCAGGCGCCGGCCCGCGACGGTGTGCCGTCCCGCCACCTCCTGGAGCAGCTCGGCCAGCACCTCCTCGTTGGTCCAGCGGGGGCGCCAGCCCGCCGCGTGCAGCCCGCTGACGCTGACCACCCACGGGTGCATGGTGTAGGCGAGGTCCCCGGCCGGGGACGGGGTCAGGCCGATCCGGTGGAGCCGGGCCGCGGCCCCCAGGGCGACCGCCGAGGGCAGCTCCATGCGGCGGATGCCGCTCAGCTCCTCGACCTCCTCCTGCTCCAGCCAGCCCTCGCAGCCCACGGCCAGCTCGCCCTCGGCCTTCTCCAGGGCGGCGTACTCCAGGGCGCTGACCAGGTCCTCGACGTGGCAGAACTGCCAGGTGGGCCGCGATCCGGCGACGACGAGCAGGCGCGGGGACTCGAAGTACCGGGTCAGGGCGGTGTCCGTGCCACCGACCAGGACCGCCGGGCGGACCACGGTCACGTTCAGCCCGGGGTGCGCGCGGGGGGCCCGGCGGCCCAGGCGCTCGATCTCCAGCAGGTCGCCGACGCCGGTGGCCTCGGCGGTGGCCCGCAGCTCGGAGTCCTCCGAGAGCGGGATGTCGTTGTCCGGCAGGGCCCCGTAGACCATCGCCGAGGTGCACAGCACGACCCGGTGCACGCCGGCCGCCGCGGCGGCGGTCAGGACGGTCTGGGTGCCGCGTACGTTGTACGCCGTACGGGCCGCCGGGTCGGTCTCCAGGTCGAGGTCGAGCGCGAGGTGGACGACCACGTCCGCGCCGCGCAGCTTCTCGGCGATCGCGGGGTCCCGTACGTCCAGGACGTGCCACTGCGCGGCGGCGCAGTCCCCGCGCCGCTCGTCGATGGCCACGACCTGCTTGACCTCGTCGGATTCGGCGAGGCGGCTCACCAGGGCGGCGCCGACCCCCGACGCGGCTCCGGTCACCGCGATCACCGGGCTGCGTCGTCGCGGGGCGGCCTCGTTTCGCGGCTGGCGAACGCCGGGGGCGCTGTCGCCGTGCTCAGGGCGGTTTTCGGCGTCGTGCGGCGCGCGAGCCTGCGGATCTGGGGAACTCACCGGGCGTCTCCAGCGGTTGTCTTCAGTGAGGACGCGCTGTGACGCGTACCCACCAGGTGATGTCCATCCTGCCGCAGCCCAGGAGTCGGCGGAGCACCGAGCCCGGAAGCGGGAGTGGTGTCTACGCTGGGTGGTGTTGTCGGACCATTGCCCGTCGGCTCCCGCCGACGGCCCTACGAGCCGAGGAAACCCGTGAGCGACACCCCATTCGGATTCGGCCTTCCGCCGGAGGAGCCGGAGGACGGCGACAAAGGCAAGAAGGGCGGACAGGGCGGCCAGGGCGGTCCCGCCGATCCGTTCGGGTTCGGCCCGGGCGGCCTCCCCGGCGGTGCGGACAATCCGTTCGCCGCGATGTTCGGCTCGATGAACCCCAATGACCTCGGCGCCGCCTTCCAGCAGCTCGGGCAGATGCTGAGCTACGAGGGCGGTCCCGTGAACTGGGACATGGCCAAGGACATCGCCCGCCAGACCGTCGCGCAGGGCACCGCGGACGGTGTGAAGGACGCGAGCGTCGGCGTCGCGGAGAAGGCGGCCGTCGAGGAGGCCGTGCGCCTGGCCGACCTGTGGCTGGACGGCGTGACCTCCCTGCCGTCGGGCGCCAACGCGGCCGTCGCGTGGAGCCGCGCCGAGTGGGTCGAGGCGACCCTCCCGGTGTGGAAGGAGCTCGTGGACCCGGTCGCCGAGCGCGTCGGCGCGGCCATGGGCAACGTGCTGCCCGAGGAGATGCAGGCCATGGCGGGCCCGCTGCTCGGCATGATGCGCTCCATGGGCGGGGCCATGTTCGGCCAGCAGATCGGGCAGGCCGTGGGCGTGCTCGCGGGCGAGGTCGTCGGCTCCACGGACATCGGGCTGCCGCTGGGCCCGGCCGGCCGGGCGGCGCTGCTGCCGCTGAACATCGAGAGCTTCGGCAGGGACCTGGGCGTCCCCTCGGAGGAGGTGCGGCTGTACCTGGCCCTGCGCGAGGCGGCCCACGCCCGTCTGTTCGCGCATGTGCCGTGGCTGCGCTCGCACCTGTTCGGCGCGGTCGAGGGCTACGCGCGCGGCATCAAGGTGGACACCTCGAAGCTGGAGGACGTGGTCGGCCAGCTCGACCCGTCGAATCCGGAGCAGCTCCAGGAGGCCCTGCAGGGCGGCATGTTCCAGCCGCAGGACACCCCGGAGCAGAAGGCCGCCCTGGCCCGCCTGGAGACGGCGCTCGCGCTGGTCGAGGGCTGGGTGGACGCGGTCGTGCACGAGGCGGCCAAGCCCCGCCTGACCTCGGCCGACGCGATGCGCGAGACCATGCGCCGGCGGCGTGCCTCGGGCGGCCCGGCGGAGCAGACCTTCGCGACGCTGATCGGGCTGGAGCTGCGTCCCCGGCGGCTGCGGGACGCCGCGCGGCTGTGGGCCTCGCTCACCGACGCGCGCGGGGTGGACGGCCGCGACGGGCTGTGGGAACACCCGGACATGCTGCCGACGGCCTCCGACCTGGACGACCCGGACGGGTTCGTGCACCGCGAGCAGCTCGACTTCTCCGAGATCGACAAGATGCTGGGCGAGGCCGCGCAGAAGCGCGAGGAGCAGGGCGGCGAAGAGGGCGAAGGCACCAAGTGAGCCTGTACGAGGACGCCGTCCTGGTCCTGAAGGGGTACGAGGGCCAGGACGCGCAGCAGAGCGGGCTGCGCGAGGTCTACCTGGAGCACCTGGACGCCCACCCGGACGGGGTCTACAAGCCCTGTACGGCCGGGCACGTCACGGGCAGCGCGCTGGTGGTCGACCCGGTCGGCGGGCGCGTGCTGCTGACCCTGCACAAGAAGCTCGGCATGTGGCTCCAGATGGGCGGCCACTGCGAGCCCGGCGACACCACCCTCGCCGGGGCGGCGCTGCGCGAGGCCGTCGAGGAGTCGGGCATCGGCTCGGGGCTGACCCTGCTGGAGGGCGGGCCGGTGCGCCTGGACCGGCATCCGATCCCCGCCCCGTGCAACTGGCACCTGGACGTGCAGTACGCGGCGCTGGCTCCGGCCGGCGCGGTGGCGGAGATCAGCGAGGAGTCGCTGGACCTGCGCTGGTTCGCGTACGAGGAGGTGGCCGCGGTGGCCGACACCTCGGTGGTACGGCTGATGGAGGCGACCCGGGCGCGGCTCGGCGCCTGAGCCGGCGCGGCCGGCCCGGCACGGCAGGCATGGCGAAGGGGCGGCCCCGTACGGGGCCGCCCCTTCGCCGTGCCGTGCCGGTCAGTTCCAGGCGTTGTTCTGGTTCTGGGCGTGCGCGCCCTGCTGGCCCATGCCGAACTGCGCGGCGACGCCCTGTCCGAGCTGGGCGTTCTGCGGGGGCAGTACCTCGCTGGGCTGCACCAGGGCGAATCCGGTGCCGAGGAAGCTGAGCTCCCAGCCCTCGCCGGTGTTGCCGCGGCGCCGCCACACGCCGGTGGAGTGCGTCTGGGCCTGCATCTGCACGCGCAACGAGGTGGACCAGGCGACGATCGCGTCGGCGTCGGCGTTGACGTACTTGTCGGGGGTGACCTGCATCATCAGCGGCTGCCCGGAGGTCATGAGCGCGACCTTGCCGCGGCCGGAGATGTTGAGCTGGTACTTGCCGGAGCCGGAGATCCCGTACTGGCTGTCGACGGCGATGACCTCGGTGTGCAGGGTGGAGTCCAGGGCGAGGACGTAGCTGCTGTCGACCGTGAGTCCGTCGTGGTCCACGTCCACGACGTGGACGTACTGGGCCAGGTTGGCCAGGTAGACGGTGCCCTGCCCGGAGCAGCGCATGAGGTCGAGGCCCTCGCCGGTGCGGCGGCGGGCGCCGCGCTGGTTGCCGCTCTGGTACTCGCCGTCGAAGTCGATGATCCCCTGGTAGGCGACCATGGCGCCCTTGCGGGCGAGGACGTCGTCGGAGCCGGCCAGCGTGACCCGCAGGAGCTGGGGGTTCTGGACGGTGTAGCGGTCCTGGGACTGCTGCTCGGCGTAGCCGAAAAGTGAGCTCTGCATGATGTGTCCGCTCCCCCTCAGCCCCGGGTCCGGAGCCGGTCGGTGCTGTCCTCACTGGGCTGTACGACGACGACGCCCTGGCCGGAGAAGGCCATCTGGTAGGCCTCCCCGCTGCCCCGGCCGATCATCGACGAGGCCTTGAAGCTGCGCTTCCCCTTGACCTTGAGGTTCGGGGACCAGGCGACGAGCGCGTCCGGGTCCACGTACGTCTCGTCCTCGCCGCGGCCGCAGTCGACCACGATCGGGGTGCCGCGGGAGGTGATGGCGACCCAGCCGGTACCGGCGACCTGGACGTTGAAGAGGCCCTGGCCGGCGAACTTCGCCATGCCCTTGACCCGCTCGACGCCCCACTGGAGGTGGGCGTCGAAGGCGAGGAGGTTGGTGCCGTTGACGGAGAGGGCGTCGTTGTTGAGGTTGATGCAGACGACGTCGGCGCCGTAGTCGGCGAGGTAGAGCAGCCCGTCACCGGTGCACTTCATCAGGGGGGCGCCCTCGCCGGTCAGCCACTGCGAGGCCATCTGGCGGACGGCGGGCGGGTTGGGCTCGTACTGGACGAAGCCCTCGTAGGCGACCATCGAGCCGGTGCGGGCGAAGAGGTCCTGGCCGCTCTGCATGGCGACCTTGAGCATGGCGCGGCCGTGGTTCTCCATGCGGGCCGTGACGGGGGTGGGGGCGTAGCCCGCGAGCTGCTGGTTCATCGGATTCATGGCGTTCATGTGGGGCTCCCTCAGACCTCGTACGGCTGGACGACGATGAAGTTGCCGGGGGCGCCGCGGAACTGGAGGTTCACGGTCTCCCCGCTGTGGCCCGGGTAGGCGTTGCGGCGCAGCCGGACCTGGCTGGAAATGATCACCTGCGAGGCGGCCGACCAGGCGACGATGGCGTTGCTGTCCGCGAAGGTGGTGGGGGTGACGGGCAGTACGACGGGGGCGCCGTGCGTCTTGACGATCACTGTGCCCGTGCCCTGGAACTGCATGGTGAACAGGGCTCCGCCGGGGATGCCGTGGCCCTCGATGCGGCGGACCTCGTGCTGGAGGGACTCGTCGAAGGCGAGGACGCTCTCGGCGGAGACGCAGATGCCGTCGCCCTGGAGCTCGATGGCGTGCAGGTGGGCGCCGTTCTCGGCGAGGAAGACCTGGCCGCGGCCGGTGCAGCGCATCAGCTGCATCTCCTGGCCGGTGGCGTTGCCGACGATGCGGCCGGCGAAGCCCGCGCCCTTGTAGCTGAAGTCGACCTTGCCCTGGTACAGGACCATGCTGCCCTGGCGGGCGAGGACGGCCTGGCCGCCCATCGCCAGGTCGACCCGCATGAGCTGCTGGTTCTGCGGGGTCCAGCGGGCGCCGGTGGGGGCTTCCTTGTACGGCTGGAGGGCGGCGGCGAGGCCGGGGCCGGCTGCGGCGGCGGCCTGCGGGGCCTGGCCGTAGGGCGGCGGGGGCTGCTGGCCCGGGATCTGGCCGTACGAGGGCTGCGGCGGCTGGCCGTAGGGCGCGGGGGCCGGGGCCGGGGGCGGGACCTGGGCGCCGTAGGAGGGCTGCTGCCCGTACGAGGGCGGGCCGGGCTGCTGCGGCGGGTGGGGCGGCTGGCCGTACGGGGCCGCGGGGGCGGGCGCGGGCGCACCGAGCGGGGCGACCATGGTCGGGGCCGAGTGCACGGGCGCGGGCGCCGGGGGCTGGGCGGCCGGGGGCTGCTGCTGTGGCGGGGCGTACGGCGCGGGGGCGGCCGGCGCAGGAGCGGGCGGCACGGGGGCGGGCGGCTGCTGGACCGGGGCGCCGAAGGACGGGGCCGGCGCCGGGGCGGCGGCCTGTGCCGGCGGGGCGAACCCGGGCGCGGCGGCCTGCTGCTGGGCCGGTGCCTGCGGCTCCGGCTGCGCCTCCTCCTCGGCGACCTCGCCGCCGAAGTTCTTCAGCAGCGCGGCGAGCCCGCCGTCGAAGCCCTGGCCGACGGCGGCGAAGCGCCACACGTCCTTCAGGTAGAAGTCGCCGATCATCAGCGCGCGTTCGGTGCTGAACTCCGAGCCCGTGAAGGAGTACCGGACGACTTCCTCGCCGCCGGCCACGATCCGGATGTAGCCGGGGCCGATCTGCGACATCTGCCCGGCGCCGTCGAGGGTGGCGGTGAAGGAGAGCTTGTGGATGGCCGCGGGCACGCGGTCGAGGGTCACCCGGAAGGATTCCGTGTCGCCGGCCTGCGGGCCGAGCTGCTGGATGGACTCCTCGGGCGACTTCGGCTGGTTGTAGAAGACGAAGTAGCGGTCGTCCGACAGCTGCTCGTTGGCGTCGAGGCCGAAGCAGCTGATGTCGAAGGACAGTCCGGGCCCGGCGATCTGGACGCCCACGTACAGATCGGTGCCCGCCGTCAGATCACTGATCTTGGCCTTGTGGCCGCGTTGGAATTCCCTGGCCATACGTCCGACCGTCCCCCATCCCGAATGTGAATGCGTGCCGCTCAGGCTAACGGCTTCCGCCGACATCCGGCCAAGTCGGTACCGACCCGGTACACATCACGTTCCGTGACAGAAGGTCAATCCTCGCGGGCTGCCGGAATGCGGGGCAGGCGCTCCGCCGCGACCACTCCTTCGAGGAATCCGCGCGCCCGTTCGGTCTTCGGGTAGGCCTCCAGCAGCTCCCAGAACTTGGGGCCGTGGCCGGGTACGAGGAGGTGCGCCAGCTCGTGCAGCAGCACGTAGTCGACGACGTACTCCGGCATGCCCTGGAGGCGGTGGGAGAGCCGGATGCTGCCTTCGGCGGGGGTGCAGGAACCCCAGCGGGTGTTCTGGTTGGTGACCCAGCGGACCGAGCGGGGGCGGGCGCGACCGATGAAGTACTGCTCGGACAAACGCTCCGCGCGCTCGGTGAGTTCCGTGTCGCCGAGGGTGCGCTTGCTCTCCTGGGCGGCGAGTTTGTCGAGCATGACGCCCACCCAGCGCCGCTCCTCCGCCTCGGACATCCGGGCGGGGATCAGGACGACCGTCCGCTCGCCCTCGCGGTAGGCGGACACGGTCCTGCGGCGGCGCGCGCTCCGGCGGACTTCGACGGCTCGCTGTGGCGGGTCGGCTGACACGCCTCGACGGTACCCGGTCGCCGTGGCGGAAGTCCCGCGCGTCCGGGGTTCGAACATGATCGATTCGCCGGCGCCATCACAAGCACACGCTTTCTCCATCTCATATGCCTAATACCCCTTGCCTGTGGACAAATTCCCGCACGCGATCCGGCGGCCGGGCATCGTGGCGGAAACGGGGAATTCGACGGATCGAGGAGGCGGCGATGTATCCGAAGGTGAAGCCGGCGCTGGCGCGGGCGTGGCGGGATCTGCAGACGGTCCAGTTCGGGGTGACTCCCGCCCACGCGGTGGTGCTCGGACCGCTGGACACGGCGACCGGGTCGCTCATCGACCGGATCGACGGGACGCGGGGGATGGAGCTGCTGCGGGCCGAGGCGGGCGGGATGGGGCTTCCGGAGGGACAGGTGGACGGGCTGGTCCGGCGGCTCGCGGGGGCCGGGCTGCTCGACGACCTCACCGCCGGAGGGCCGCGGGCGCAGGCCGTGCGGCGCCGGCCGGAGGCGCTGGAGCGGCTGGGGCCCGATCTGGGCTCGCTCTCGCTGGTGCACCGGGAGCCGGGTGGCGACCTGCGGGGGATCGCGGCGCGCAGGGCGGTACGGGTCCAGGTGCGCGGGAGCGGCCGGGTGGGGGCGGTGATCGCCGCCGTGCTGGCGGGGGCCGGGGTGGGCCGGGTCGAGGTGCTCGACGGGGGGCGGGTGGAGGCGGCCGACGTGGCGCCGGGCGGGCTGGATCCGGGGAGCGTGGGCCGGCTGCGGGCGGAGGCGGCCCGCGCGCTCGTACGGGAGTCGGCCCCGGCACGGGCTCCGGGCGCGGGCGACCCCGAGGGGCCGGGGCCGGAGCTGGCGCTGGTGGTGGTCGCGCCCCGGGACGGCCTCCAGGCGTGGGCCCCCGATCCGGCGACGGCCGCCGACTGGGTGGCGACGGGCACCCCGCACCTGTACGCGGGGGTGCTCGAGGGGACGGGGCTGGTCGGGCCCCTGGTACTGCCCGGGGCCACGGCCTGCGCGGGGTGCATGGAGCGCGACCGCGTCGACCGGGATCCGGCCTGGCCGCGGATGCTGGTCCAGTGGCGCTCGGCGCACCGCCGCCGGGAGACGGCCGCCTGCGACCTGGGGCTGTCGACGGCGGTGGCCGGCCTGGCGGCGGCGCACGCCCTGGCCTTCCTCGACGGGCAGCTCCCCGCTTCCACGGCCACCCGCTGGGAGGCCGCCCTGCCCGGGCTGCACTGGGAGCACTCCGCGCTGCGGCCGCATCCGGACTGCCCCTGCGCGGCGGCGGCCCCTGCCGCGGACGTCGGGGCGGGCGTTGAGGCGGGCGTCGGGGCGGGCGTTGGGGCGGTGCGGTCGTGAGCGGCCGGACTCCCGCCGGATCCGGGGCGGGTGCCCCGGTCCGGGGGCCCGGGGGGTCATGGCAGGATGCGACCGGGGCCGAGCCGCGCCTCGAACCGCCGCTTGCGGCACTGCAGTCTGGGAACTGGAGGGGCTCATGTCTGATCTTCCCCGGAAGGCGGTCACCCGCACCGTCAAGCTGGCCGCGCTACCACTCGGCATCGCGGGCCGGGCCACCTGGGGGCTGGGCAAGCGGATCGGCGGCAAGTCCGCCGAGATCGTGGCCCGCGAGCTCCAGCAGCGCACCGCCGATCAGCTGTTCCGCACGCTCGGGGAGCTGAAGGGGGGCGCGATGAAGGTCGGGCAGGCCCTTTCGGTGTTCGAGTCGGCGCTGCCCGAGGAGGTCGGCGGGCCCTACCGGGCGGCGCTGACCAAGCTTCAGGAAGCGGCCCCGCCGCTGCCCGCGGCGCGGGTCCACCAGGTGCTCGCGGAGCGGCTCGGCGAGGACTGGCGGGAGCTGTTCGAGGAGTTCGAGGACAAGCCGGCCGCGGCCGCCTCGATCGGGCAGGTGCACCGGGCGGTGTGGCACGACGGGCGGCAGGTGGCGGTCAAGGTCCAGTACCCGGGGGCCGGGGAGGCGCTGCTGTCGGACCTCAAGCAGCTGAGCCGGTTCGCCGGCCTGCTGGGTCCGCTCGTCCCGGGCATGGACATAAAGCCGCTGATCAAGGAGCTGCGCGACCGGGTCTCGGAGGAGCTGGACTACGAGCTGGAGGCCGAGGCCCAGCGCACCCACGCCGACGCCTTCGACGCCGACGAGGACGTGGTCGTCCCGGACGTGGTGTACCAGGGCGACCAGGTGCTGGTCACCGAGTGGCTGGAGGGCACCCCGCTGTCGGAGGTGATAACCGATGGCACGCAGGAGGAGCGCGACCGCGCCGGGCAGCTGCTGGCCCGGTTCCTCTTCTCCGGGCCCGCGCGCACCGGGCTGCTGCACGCCGATCCGCATCCGGGGAACTTCCGGCTCATGGCGGGGGCGGACGGCCGGATGCGCCTGGGCGTACTGGACTTCGGCACGGTGGACCGGCTGCCGGGCGGCTGGCCCAAGCCGATAGGCCGCTCGCTGCGGCTGACCCTGGACGGCGACGCCGAGGGGGTCTACGGGCACCTGCGCGACGAAGGGTTCGTCAGGGAGTCCGTCGAACTCGACCCGGACGCCGTGCTCGACTACCTCAAGCCGATCATCGAGCCCGCCGAGGCCGACGAGTTCACCTTCACCCGGCCGTGGCTGCGCGGGCAGGCGGCGCGGATCGCCGATCCGCGCTCCCCCGCCCACCAGTTGGGGCGGCAGATCAACCTGCCGCCGTCCTACCTGCTGATCCACCGGGTGACGCTGAGCACCATCGGCGTCCTGTGCCAGCTGGGCGCGACGGTGCGGCTGCGCGACGAACTGGAGTCCTGGCTGCCCGGGTTCCTGCCCGAGGCCTGAGCGGCCCGGTCCGGGCGGGCCTCACCACCAGGAGGAGTCGAGCCGGCCCTCGATCGCCCGGAGGTTGGCGCGCGCGCAGTCGACGCAGAAGTACTGTCTGGTCCCGTTCTCCACCGAACAGGTCCAGGTGGGCGGGGCGCCGTCCGGGGAGCGGGTACCGCAGCGCGCGCAGACGACGGGCTGGGCCTCGGGCCCCGGCGGGGCGGGGTGGGGGGTCGGCTGGTCCACCACCAGACGATATCCCCGCAGGGCCGCGCGGGCCCCCGCAACGCACCGGGGGGACCGGTCCGTTCGGACCGGTCCCCCCGGTGGCGCCGTTCCCGGCCGTGTTCAGCCGGCTCCGGCGGTGTTCAAGCCGCCTTCGAGCCCGGTTCGGGCTCTCTGCGTGGCGCTCAGTGCATGACGGCCATGGCCAGCGCGCGCCGGGCGCGCAGTGAGACGCGCTCGGCCCTTCGCTGCATGCGCCGCGCGGCGACCAGGCGCAGGGCGTGACGCTCGGCGTCCGCCTCACGCATGCGGTCGTCCATATGGGCACGGGCCAGGGCTTCTGGGATGAGTTGCATTTCGCGGGTCCTGTTCTGACGCGAGGTCATCGCGCCTGCGGTGATGAAGTCTGCGGTGGCGGAGCCGTGCGGCTGCTCGCTCGTGGTGGCGTAGGGGGACATGGGGGCCTGCTTCAAGGGGTCGTGCGTCAGGGGGCGGTCGATGGTGCCGGTGGCGGTCATGCCGCTGCAACCGGGTTCTTGCGCGGACGGCCACGGGGCCGCTTGCGGGCCACGACCACGCCCTGGACGAAGAGCTCTCCGCCCCAGACGCCCCAGGGCTCGCGGCGCTCCTTCGCGCCGGCGAGGCAGGCCTCGACCAGCGGGCAGGTGCCGCAGAGGGACTTGGCGTACTCGACGTCGGCCGGGGACTCGGCGAAGAAGACCTCGGGGTCGAAGGTGCGGCAGGGAACGGGTACGCCGAGGTTCTCGATGGCGTCGTCGAGCGCGGTGAGCGCGGTGAGGGGGGTCAAGGTGGAGGCCTCCGGGACTGCGGGCGGGGAGATCGTTTGGGTCTGCGGTACGGACGGGGCGTGCGCTTCGAGTTGCACGGTGTTTTCTTCCTCGTCTTGTTCGGCTAGTCGTTCCGGCCGGTCGGCCGGGTGGCGGCTGGTCTTGCCAGTCCCGAGGCACCTTCGGTCCGCTGTCCCTGTTCGGGGACAAACAGAAGGGCCGCGGATCCCGGGTGGGGTTCCGCGGCCCTGAAGGCGCCGGCCAGATCTTTCGATCAGGCTGGATCACTCCAGGGTTCGAGCCCACGGAAGGCCCACATCAGGTGGTGCTGCTGCTTCGTCTGCGTCTGCTGCGTCGTGAATCCGGCACTGGCGGCACCGGCTGCGGGGGCGAAGCCATAGGCGCCATGCGCCTTCCGGGCTTCCGCTACTGCCACCAGTGCCTTGGTCGGTCGCTCATTGCGCTCGCTGACCGGACGGATCGCCAGAAGGGCGGGGCCGGCGGCGGAAATCGCGGACAGACCGGTGCCCAGGAGGGAGACGGAACCGAGCAGGCAGGAAGCATCGACCGAGCGATCGGTCATTTTGGTGAAGGTCATGAAGCTGGTCACTGGTCTCGCCTCCTCTCGGCGTCTCGGGGACCCGGCCCGAGGGCCTGTCCCATGCGTATTCGGATAAGTACAGCACGAATCCGGGGCTTCGATGAAGCCACCGTTTCCGTTGCTAAGAACCTATGGGGCTTCCACGGGCATGTGCAAACTATTTTTCCGACGAGTTTCTACGCGTCGTCAGAATCCTCACCCACAGGCTCCTGACCTGCGCAGATGGCCAGGACGTCGGTGCCGTACCGCTCGAGCTTGCGGCCACCCACGCCGGAGATCATCGAGAGCTCCCCGGCCTCGGAGGGCGCGGCCTCCGCGATGGCCATCAGCGTTTTGTCCGTGAACACGCAGTACGCGGGCAGTCCCTGGAGCTTCGACTGGCCGGCGCGCCACTCGCGCAGCCGCTCGTAGAGGCCCTCGTCCATGTCCGACGGGCAGTCCCCGCAGCGCATCAGCTTGATGTCCCCGGCCTCGGTCAGGGTCCTGCCGCAGACCCGGCACAGCACCGGCCCGCGGCGGCCCCGCTTGCGGGCCCCGCCCTCGGCCTGGGCTCCCGCCCGGCCGCCCGGGGCCGCGGAGCCCGGCCGCAGGCCGTTCAGGAAGCGGCTGGGGCGACGGGAGGCCCGGCCGCCCGGAGCCCGGGAGAGGGCCCAGGAGAGGGTCAGGTGCTGCCGTGCGCGGGTGACGCCGACGTACAGCAGCCGGCGCTCCTCCTCGACCTGTTCGTCGGTCTTGGCGTACGTGATCGGCATCATGCCGTCGGTGAGGCCGACCAGGAACACGGCGTCCCACTCCAGGCCCTTCGCGGCGTGCAGCGAGGCGAGGGTGACGCCCTGGACGGTCGGGGCGTGCTGCGCGGCCTTGCGCTCCTCCAGTTCGACGGTGAGCTCGGCCAGGCCGGCGCCGGGGCGGGCGCGGGCGAAGTCCTCGGCGAGGCGGACCAGCGCGGCCAGGGATTCCCACTGGTCGCGCACGGCGCCGGAGCCGGTCGGCGGCTCGGCGGTCCAGCCGGTGGAGCTGAGTACGGCCCGGACCTGGGAGCCCAGCTCGACGACATCGTCCAGCAGCGGATCGTTGCCGGCGGAGCGGGCGGCTCCGCGCAGGGAGAGGACCGCCTTCTGCACTTCGGCCCGCTCGAAGAAGCGCTCGGCCCCGCGCAGCTGGTACGGGACCCCGGCGTCGGCGAGGGCCTGCTCGTAGACCTCGGACTGGGCGTTGATCCGGTAGAGCACGGCGATCTCGCCGGCCGGGACGCCGGCCGTGATCAGGTCCCTGACCCGGCGGGCCACGCCCTCCGCTTCGGTGGGCTCGTCGGGGTACTCGGCGTAGACCGGGTCGGGGCCGGCCTCGCGCTGGGAGACCAGCTCGAGGCGGTGCTCGGCGGCCCGGCCCCTGGCCTGGTTCAGCAGGCCGTTGGCGAGGTGGACCACCTGGGGGGTGGAGCGGTAGTCGCGGACCAGCTTGACCACGGTGGCCTGCGGGTAGCGGGTGCGGAAGTTCAGCAGGTGGTCGGGGGTCGCGCCGGTGAAGGAGTAGATGGTCTGGCTGGCGTCGCCGACGACGCAGAGGCTGTCGCGCTCGCCGAGCCACAGCTCCAGCAGCCGCTGCTGGAGCGGGCTGACGTCCTGGTACTCGTCCACCACGAAGTGCTGGTACTGGGTGCGGATCTGCTCGGCGATGTCGTGGCGGTCCTGAAGGATGCCGACGGTGAGGAGCAGCACGTCCTCGAAGTCGATCATGCCGCGGTCGCGCTTGAGCTGCTCGTACGTGCTGTAGATCTGGGCGATCTCGGCCATGTCCCGGGGGGCCTCGCGGCCCGCCTTGAGGGCGGCGGCCGGGTAGTCGGCGGGCACGGTCTGGGTGACCTTGGCCCACTCGATCTCGCCGGTGACATCGCGCAGCTCGTTGCGGTCGAGACGGACGCGGGAGCGCGCGCCGGCCTCGGCCACGAACTGGATCTTGCGCTCCAGGAGCCGGGGCACGTCCCCGCCGACGGCGCGGGGCCAGAAGTACTGGAGCTGGCGCAGGGCGGCGGAATGGAAGGTGCGCGCCTGGACCCCGCCCGCGCCGAGGGTGCGCAGCCGGCCGCGCATCTCACCGGCGGCGCGGTTGGTGAAGGTGACGGCCAGCACGCTGGCCGGCATGAGCTGGCCGGAGCGGACGCCGTAGGCGATGCGGTGGGTGATCGCGCGGGTCTTGCCGGTGCCGGCGCCCGCCAGCACGCACACCGGGCCGCGCAGGGTCGTGGCGACCTCGCGCTGCTCAGGGTCGAGGCCCTGGAGCACGGCGTCGGCGTCGACGTCGGGCGCGCCGCCGCCGGCCGGTACGGATGAGGAGTGCGTTGCTGCTGTCACACCGCCATGCTGCCAGGTCCGGTGGGTCGGACGGGAAACTTGTCCACAGGCCCATGGCGTCCGTCACACCGTCGGACAAGTGGATCAGTCGGATCGGTCACACCGCCCGCCCGGGCGGGAATGGCGCGGCGGTGGCAGACGTTCGAATCCTCGGATCGACCGGGACCGCGATCCACCGAGACCTCACAGAGGAGCGAGCATGCAGGACACGGGCACCGTCACGATGTACAGCACCACCTGGTGCGGCTACTGCCGCCGGCTGAAGACCCAGCTGGACCGCGAAGGCATCGCGTACAACGAGATCAACATCGAGCTCGACCCCGAGTCCGCGGCGTTCGTGGAGAAGGCCAACGGCGGCAACCAGACGGTTCCCACCGTGCTGGTCGTCTCCCCCCAGGGCACCGAGGCCGTCATGACGAACCCCTCGCTCGCCCAGGTCAAGCAGGCCCTGGCCGTCTGACCGCCCGCGTCTCCAGAAAGGCCCCCGCCCCGGCGGGGGCCTTCTGCGTCGGCGGACCCGGTCGGCCGGGCGGTCAGACGGTCGCGGCCGGCTTGGGGAGGGGCTGGCCGTACCAGAGCTCGACCAGGCGGGCCGCGATGGAGATGCCCGACGGGGGCAGGACCTCGCCGGACTCGATCGCGGCGCGCAGGTCCTCGCGTGAGAACCAGCGGGCCTCCTGGATCTCCTCGCCGTCGACCGTGATCTCCGAGCTGACGGCGCGGGCGTTGAAGCCCAGCATCAGGCTGTACGGGAAGGGCCAGGGCTGGCTGGCGACGTACTCGACCTCGCCGATCCTGACGCCCGCCTCCTCCCACACCTCGCGGATCACCGACTGCTCTATCGACTCGCCCGGCTCGACGAAGCCCGCCAGCGTGGAGAAGCGGCCCTCGGGCCAGTGCACCTGGCGGCCCAGCAGGGCGCGGTCCTGCTCGTCCGTGACCAGCATGATCACGGCCGGGTCGGTGCGCGGGTAGTGCTCGGCGCCGCAGCCCGGGCAGCGGCGGATGTGGCCGGCGGCCGCGACGACGGTGCGCTCGCCGCAGCGGGAGCAGAAGCGGTGCATGCGCTGCCAGTTCTCCAGCGCCACCGCGTGCACCATCAGCCCGGCGTCGCGCGGGGGCAGCAGCAGCCCGGCCTCGCGCAGCCCGGCCGGGCGGGCCGACTGGTCCATGCGGCCCGGCAGGGAGTCCTTCTGCAGCGCGAAGTACCGTACGCCGTCCTCGTCCGTGCCCAGGAAGTAGCGGTGGGTCTCGGTGACCGGGGCCTCGAAGGCCGGGGTCATCACGATGCCCGTCCCGCCGTCGGGGGTGTCGTCGATCAGCACCTGGCCGCCGGAGACGACGAAGACGCGGGTCGTCGGGTGGCTCCAGGCGGCGGCGAGCCACGCCTCGTCGAGGCGGTGGTGCGCGGCGCGGTCGATGCCGCTGGGCGCGGTGAGCGACAGAGGACGCTCGGTTTGGGTGCTCACAGGTACTTCCAACTCCCCCGGTGGTGGGACAAGGCAGGCGTACGGAACGTGTTTCAGTCGGTGGTGGTGGCGGCGGTCCGCGCGGACCAGGTCCCGGCGAGGTCGCCCCACAGGTAGGCGGTGGTCTCCACGCCCTTGAGGAGCAGGTCGAGCTCGACCTTCTCGTTCGGCGAGTGCCAGCCGTCGGAGGGTACCGAGATCCCCAGGAACAGGACCGGCGCGTCCAGGACGTCCTGGAGGTCGGCCGCCGGACCCGAGCCGCCTTCGCGGGTGAAGCGGACCGGCTGCCCGAAGGCGCGGCCCATGGCGCGCACGACGGACTGCAGCGCCGGGTGGTCCAGCGGGGTGAGGCAGGGCCGGGTGGGGGCCCCGAAGGTGACGCAGTGCCGGATCCCGGCGGGGACGCGGGCCGCGACCCAGTCCCGGACGGCCGCCTCGACCTCGTACGGGTCCTGCCCCGACACCAGGCGGAACGACAGCTTCAGGTGCGCGGAGGCGGGCACGATGGTCTTGCCGCCGGGGCCCTGGTAGCCGCCGCCGATGCCGTTGACCTCGGCGGTCGGACGGGCCCAGACCCGCTCCAGGGTGGAGTAGCCGGCCTCGCCCGCGGCCGCGTGGGACTTGGCCGTACGCAGCCACTCGGCCTCGTCGAAGGGCAGCTCGGCGATCAGCGCGCGCTCGGTGTCGGTGAGCTCGGTGACGTTGTCGTAGAAGCCCGGGATCGTGACCCGCTCGTCCTCGTCGTGCAGGGCCGCGACGAGGCGGGCCGCGATGGTCGCCGGGTTCGGCACGGCCCCGCCGAAGGCACCCGAATGGATGTCCTGGTCGGGTCCGTGGAAGCTGATCTCGCAGTCGGCGACCCCGCGCATGCCGGTGCAGACGGTGGGGGTGGTCTCGGACCACATGCCGGTGTCGGAGACGATCACGACATCGGCGGCGAGCTCGGCGGCGCGGGCCTCGACGAGCTCGCGGAAGTTCGGGGAGCCCGACTCCTCCTCGCCCTCGATCAGCAGCTTGAGGTGCACCGCGGGGGCGTCGGCGCCGGTCGCGGCGAGGTGGGCGCGCAGGCCCAGGGTGTGGAAGAACACCTGGCCCTTGTCGTCGGCCGCGCCGCGGCCGTACATCCGGCCGTCCTTGACGACCGGCTCGAAGGGCTCGGTGTGCCAGCCGTCGGCGAGGGCGGCGGGCTGGACGTCGTGGTGCCCGTACACGAGGACGGTGGGGGCGGCCGGGTCGGCGGCCGGCCAGTGCGCGAAGACGGCGGGGGCTCCGGCGGTCTGCCAGACCTCGGTGACGGGGAAGCCGGTCTCCTTGAGCTTCGCGGCGAGCCAGTCGGCGCTGCGGCGTACATCGTCCGCGTGCTCGGGCTGGGCCGAGACGGAGGGGATCCGCAGCCACTCGGCGAGGTCGTCGAGGAAGGCGGCGCGGTGGGTTTCGATGTACGTGCGGACGGCGCTGTCCGGGGTTTCGCTCATGGCCACGAGCCTAGCTGTCCGCCTGGTGGGCACCGTCCGTGCCCGATTTGCCTTGGAGGATCCGCTCAAGGCGCTCGCGGCCGGGGAGGTCGCGGGGGCGGATCACGCGGCCGCTGCGCACGTGCAGGAAGGCGGCGCCGACCCGGTCGAGGGGGGTGCCGGTGGCTTCGGCCCAGGCCAGGCGGTACACGGCGAGCTGGAGGGGGTCGGCCTGGGTGGTGCGGCCGGTCTTCCAGTCGACCACCTCGTACGAGCCGTCGGGGTCGCGGTACACGGCGTCGATCCGGCCGCGGATCACCCGGCCGGCGAGGGTCAGCTGGACCGGGGCCTCCATCCGGTACGGGGTGCGCTCGGCGTACTCGCTGCGCTCGAAGGCGGCCTTGAGGGCGTCGAGGTCGGCCTCGTCGGCGACCTCCTGGTCGGAGCCGGGGAGGTCGGTCGCGGGGTCGAGGAGGCCGTCGAGGAGGCCGTCGAGCAGGGGCAGGGGCAGCTCGTCGAAGCGGGACTCCACCCAGGCGTGGAAGCGGGTGCCCTGGCGCGCGGCGGGCTGCGGCGGTTTGGGCATGGGGCGGGCGAGATCGCGTACGAAGCCCTGCTCGTCGGCGGCGAGGCGCAGGAGCTGGCTCGCGGAGAGGGCGGAGGGCAGCTCGACGTCGCGCACGGCTGCGCGGGCGCGGCGGAGCTCGCCCTCGAGGGCGTCGAGGTCCCGGTCCCACGAGGCCACGGCCCGGGCCTCCTCGGGGGTGAGGGCGGCCGTCTCCGGCCCCTGCCCGGCCCCGTCGGGCCCCCGGGGTGCGGCGGCCTCGCCGGCCCAGAGGTCGTCGTCCGGAGCCCCGGCTGCGCCGCCGGGCACGGGCGGCTGCGCGGCGGGGTCGGGCCGGAGGTTCTTCTCCCCCACCCCGCCCCTTCCCGAAACCGGGGCTCCGCCCCGGACCCCCCGGGGGTCCGGCCCTGCGGGCACGGCTTCGCCGGCCCAGAGGTCGGCCGAGGGGGCCCGGTCGGGGGCGCCACCGGCTGCGCCGGGCCCGGCGGGCTCGGCTTCGCCGAGCCAGAGGTCGGCCGGGGGGGCGACGGGAGGGGCCTCGGGGCTGGGGGCCGCGGGCACGGCGTCCCCGGTGCCGCGGGCCGCGAGCACGGCTTCGTCCCCGGGGGCGCGGGGGGCGGGCACGGCGTCCCCGGGGGCGCGGGGGGCGGGCACGGCTTCGTCCCCGGGGGCGGGCACGGTTTCGTCGGGCCAGGGTTCGTCCTCCGGGGCCGGCCAGGGTTCGTCGTCGTAGGACGGGTCCTCGCAGTGCGGGGGCCAGAGGTAGGGGTCGTCGGCGGGCTCCTCGGCCGGGGCCGGGGTGGTGAGGTGGGATTCGACCAGGGCGGCCGCCCGGCGGCGCAGGGTGAGGGAGTCGGGGTCCAGGGGCAGGGGCCAGGAGTGGTCCGGGGCGGAGTCGGCGGCCAGGGCCGGGTTCTCGGCGTCGGGAGCGGGCTCGTCCGCCCAGGCCTCGATCTCGCCGAAGCCCGCCTCGCAGTGGGTGCGCAGCGCCGTCAGGAAGTCCGACGGACCGCGGCGGCGCTTCTGGGTGGGACCCCACCAGTGGCCCGAGGCCAGCAGGAGGGAGCGCGGCCGGGTGAAGGTGACGTAGCCGAGGCGGAGCTCTTCGGTCTGCTTGTGGGTCTTGAGGGCCGCCTTGAAGGACTTCAGGCCCGCCGAGGTCCAGGCCGGGTCCCCCGGCAGGGTCGGGGCGTCGCCGCGCAGGGCGTACGGGAGGACCTTCGGGTACGAGGTCCAGGCCTCGGGGGCCTTCTCCTTCGGGAAGGAGCCCGCGCACAGGTCGGGGACCACGACCACGTCCCACTCCAGCCCCTTGGACTTGTGGGCGGTCAGCACCTTGACCGTGTTCTCCCCGCCGGGCAGGGCGTGGTCGAGGCCCTTCTCGTACTGGGCGGCGGTGCGCAGGAAGCCCAGGAAGGCCAGGAGGGTGGCCTCGCCGTCCAGCGCCGCGAAGCCGGCGGCGACGTCCAGGAAGTTCGAGAGGGTTTCGCGGCGGCGGGCCGCCAGCGCGTGCGGGGAGGCGGAGAGCTCCACCTCCAGGCCGGTGGTGGACAGGACCCGGTGCAGGACGTCCATCAGCGGGTCGGCGAGGGAGCGGCGCAGGTCCCGCAGTTCCTGCGCGAGGTGCGCGAAGCGGACCCGGGCGGCCGCCGAGAAGGGCAGCTCGTCGGGGGCCTGGCCGGCGCCGTCGAGGAAGGTCTCCAGGGCGTCGGCCAGGGAGACGACCTCGGCCGGGTCGACGCCCTCGACCGCAGCAGCCAGCCGGCCGTCGGGCCCCGTGTCGCCGCCGGGGCGGGCCACCAGCTGCCGTGCCCGGCGCCCGAGCAGCGCCAGGTCGCGGGCGCCGATCCGCCAGCGCGGGCCGATGAGGAGGCGCACCAGGGCGGCATTGGCCCCGGGGTCCTGGAGCACCTCGCAGACGGAGACGAGGTCCGCCACCTCGGGGAGGTGCAGGAGGCCGGACAGGCCGACGACCTCCACCGGCACGTCCCGGGCCACCAGTACCGCCTGGATCCGCGCGAAGTCGGCGGCGGAGCGGCACAGCACCGCGATCTCCCCCGGCTCCGTGCCCGTACGCACCAGGTGCGCGACGGAGTCGCCGAGCCACTCCAGCTCCTCGGCGTGGGTGTTCAGCAGGGCGCAGCGGACCTGGCCGTCGCGCTCGGCACCCGGGGCGGGGCGCAGCGCCTCGACGCCCTCGTGCATGGCGCGCAGCGGGGCGGCGAGGCCGTTGGCCAGGTCCAGCAGGCGGCCGCCGCTGCGCCGGTTCTCGCTGAGCGAGAGCCGGGTCGCGGGGCTGCCGTCGGCGTGCGGGAAGTGCTCGGGGAAGTCGTCGAGGTTGGCCACGGACGCGCCGCGCCAGCCGTAGATGGCCTGGCAGGGGTCGCCGACGGCGGTCACGGCGTGTCCCGTGCCTCCGCCGAACAGGCCGGACAGCAGCAGCCGCTGGGCGACGGAGGTGTCCTGGTACTCGTCCAGCAGGACCACCCGGAACTCCTCGCGCAGCAGCCCTCCCACCTCGGGCCGGGTGGTGGCGAGCCGCGCGGAGAGGGCTATCTGGTCGCCGAAGTCGAAGAGGTCGCGGGAGCGCTTGGCGGCGCGGTAGCGGGAGACCAGTTCCAGCAGCTCCAGGCGGCCGCGTACCGCCTCGGGGACCTTGCGCAGGTCCTCGTTGGTGAGCTTGGCGCCGGCGAGCCCGTCGAGCAGCGCGGTGTCGTACGCGCGCAGGACCGCCGGCTCGACGAGGTGTTCGGAGAGTTCCCCGTCGAGCGCGAGGAGGTCGCTGACCAGGTCGGGGACGGATTTGGTGAGGGAGGGGTACGGGCCGGGGGCCTCGCGGAGCACCTTCGCGGCGAGCTGGAAGCGGGTGGCGTCGGCGAGGAGGCGGGCGCTGGGCTCGAGGCCGATGCGCAGGCCGTGGTCCTTGAGGAGCTGCCCGGCGAAGGCGTGGTACGTGGAGATGCGGGGCTCGCCACCGGCCGTGTCGGCCCCGGTGTCGGCCGGGGAAGGGTCCGGATCGGTGATGCCCGCCCGGGCGAGGGCCTTGCGCACGCGCTCGGCCAGTTCCCCCGCGGCCTTGTTGGTGAAGGTCAGGCCGAGGACCTGCTCGGGGGCGACGGCGCCGGTGCCGACCAGCCAGACCACGCGGGCGGCCATGACGGTGGTCTTGCCGGAGCCGGCGCCCGCGACGATGACCTGGGGGGCGGCGGGGGCGGTAACGCAGGCCAGCTGTTCGGGCGTGAAGGGGATCCCGAGGAGCTCCTTGAGCTGCTCGGGATCGGTGAGGACGGGGGCGCGCCCGGACACGTACGCGGTCACCTCAAAAGGCTAGCCGCAGCCACCGACACTCCCTGCCGCCGTCTCATTCCACGGTCTGGCGGCCCTCGGGCAGGGCGCTGCACGCACTGCGGAAGGTGCAGCGGGTGCAGTGTTCGCCGGTGGCGGGGGCGAACCGTTCGTCCAGCACCCGTCCGGCGGCGGTGGCCAGCAGGTCGCCGACCCAGGCCCCGGAGGAGCCGCCGGACAGCGGTTCCTGCGCCTGGATCTTCGGGACCTCCTCGCCGCCGTCCTTCTTCGCGGCGCCCTGGCGCAGCTGGACGAGTTCGGCGCCGCCCGGTTCGGGGCGCAGCCCGTCGAAGACCTCGTCGACGGCTCCCTCGCGGACGGCGAGCTGGTACACGGCGAGCTGCGGGTGGCGGGCGACCTCGTCCCTGGTCGGGGCGCCCTTGCCGGTCTTGAAGTCGACGACGTAGGCGCGGCCCTGGGCATCGGCCTCGACCCGGTCCATGGAGCCGCGGATCCGTACGGCGTACTCGCCCGCGTCGAGGGTGACGTCGAAGTCGTGCTCGGTGGCCACGGAGGCCCGGCCGCCGCGGTCGGTGGTGTGCCAGCGCAGGAAGCGTTCGAGGGCGGCGCGGGCGTTGTCCTTCTCCTGGCGGGACTTCCAGGGGGCGTCGAAGGCGAGGGCGTCCCAGACGGAGTCGAGGCGTTCCATGAGGACGGCGAGGTCGGCGGGGGTGCGGCCGGAGGCGACCTCGTCGGCGAGGACGTGGACGACGTTGCCGAAGCCCTGGGCGGCGGTGGAGGGGCTGTCGGCCTTGACCTCGCGGCCCAGGAACCACTGGAGGGAGCAGGTGTTGGCGAGCTGCTCCAGGGCGCTGCCGGACAGGGCGACGGGCCGGTCCCGGTCGCGGAGCGGCACGGTGGAGGCGGTGGGCTCGTACAGGCCCCACCAGCGCTGCGGGTGCGCGGCGGGGACCAGCGGGCGGTCCTCGTCGTCGGTGAGCGCGGCGAGGCGGGCGAGGCGCCGGGCGGCGGCGTCGCGCAGGGCGGGCGAGGCGTCGGGGTCGACGGTGGTGGCGCGCAGTTCCGCGACGAGCGCCGGGACGGCGAGGGGGCGGCGGGGGCGGCCGGTGACGTCCTTGGGGGTGACGCCGAGTTCGGTGAGGAAGCGGGAGGGCTGGTCGCCGTCCTCGGCGGGGGCCTTGACGGCGGTGACGACGAGGCGGTGGCGGGCGCGGGTGGCGGCGACGTAGAAGAGCCGCCGCTCCTCGGCGAGGAGGGCGCCGGGGGTGAGGGGCTCGGCGAGGCCGTCGCGGCCGATGCGGTCGGCTTCCAGGAGGGAGCCGCGGCGGCGCAGGTCGGGCCAGAGCCCCTCCTGGACCCCGGCGACGACGACGAGGCCCCACTCGAGGCCCTTGGAGCGGTGCGCGGTCATGAGCCGTACGGCGTCGGAGCGTACGGCCCTGCCGGTGAGGGTGTCGGCGGCGATGTCCTCGGCCTCGAGCTGCTCGAGGAAGTTGAGGGCGCCGCGGCCGCCGGTACGTTCCTCCGCGCGGGCGGCGTTGTCGAAGAGGGCGCAGACCGCGTCGAGGTCCCGGTCGGCGTTGCGGCCGGCGGCGCCACCGCGGCGGGCGCGGCGTTCGAGGCGCTGCGGCCAGGGGGTGCCGTCCCAGAGGGTCCACAGGGCCTCTTCGGCGGTGCCGCCGCCCTGGAGCAGCTCGCGGGTCTTGCGCAGGAGCAGGCCGAGGCGCTGCGCTCCGCGGGCGTAGGCGGGGTCGTGCGCGGTGAGCCGCTCGGGCTCGGCGAGGGCGCGGGCCAGCAGGACGTCGGAGGGCGCGGGGACGGTGGCCCCGGCGGCCCGCTCCTCGTCGCGCAGCGCGCGGCCGAGCCGGCGCAGGTCGGCGGCGTCCATCCCGCCGAGGGGTGAGGTGAGCAGGGCGATGGCCGCCTCGACCCCGACCCACCCGTCGCCTCCGGCGGTCCCGGGGACGTCGTCGCCTGCGGCGGACCCGGCGTCCGGCCCCGACGCGTCGCCGCCGACGGCGCCCGGCCCAGCCTCGGGCTGCACCGCCGCCGGGCCGTCACCGGCCCCGTCCGGGCCCGCCCCCTGGGCGGGGGCGGCCGGGCGCTCGGCGCCCGCGTCGGCGGGGCCGACGGGTCCGGCCTCGGCGGGGCCGGGGGTGCCTTCGCCGGCCGGCACGGGCAGGCCCGTACCGGCGGGGTCGGCCCCGGCCGGGTCTCCGGCCGGGGCCGGAACGGGGGTCGCCGCGGCGGCGGAGCCGGCGTCAGCGGCCGGCTCGGCGCCCGCCGGACCGCCGGCGGCTGCCAGGGAGGGCTCGGGTCCGGCCGGGGTGGTGGCGGCTGTGGCGGTGATGCGGAGGGCCGTCAGGAGGGGGGATACGGCGGGTTCGTGGCGCAGGGGGGTGGCCGCGGCGTCGGTTTCCGCGGGGACGCCCGCCGCGATCAGGGCGCGGCGCATCGCCGGGAGGGTCCGGCCGCCGGCGCGGACCAGGACGGCCATGTCCCGCCAGGGCACGCCGTCCTCCAGGTGGGCCCGGCGCAGGATGTCGGCGATGTTGTCGAGCTCGGCGCCGGCCGTCGGGTACGTGTACGCCTCGACCCGGCCGCCCTCCCGGGCGGGCTCCAGCGCCCGGTGCGCCCGGACGGCGTCGGAGGGCAGGCGCGGGACCGGCATGCGGGTGGTCAGCAGGCGGGTCGCGGCCAGCAGGGCGGAGCCCGAGCGGCGACCGACCGTCAGCGCGCGGACCGCCGCGCCCGGGAAGGCCGACTCGAAGTCGAGGATGTTGTTGATGTCGGCGCCCCGGAAGGCGTAGATCGACTGGTCGGGGTCGCCGAAGGCGACCAGCGTCCCGGCCGGGCCGTTCAGCGCGCGCAGCAGCCGCAGCTGGGAGGCGTCGGTGTCCTGGTACTCGTCCACGAGGATCACGTCGTACGCGGAGGCGAGCGACGGGGTGCCCTCCGCCAGCAGGACGGCGCGGTGGAGGAGTTCCGCGTAGTCCAGGGAGCCCTGGAGGTCGAGGACGTCGAGGTACTCGGAGAGGAAGGCGGCGGCCGCCTTCCAGTCGGGGCGGCCGATGCGATCGGCGAAGGCGGCCAGGGCCTCCGGGCCCAGGCCCAGCTCACGGGCGCGGGCCAGGACGGCGCGCACCTCGTCGGCGAACCCGCGCGTGGTCAGCGCGGCCCGCAGGTCGTCCGGCCAGCGGATGGAGCGCTGGCGGCGCTGGCCCTCCAGCAGGGTGCGGACCATCACGTCCTGCTCCGGCCCGGAGAGCAGCCGCAGCGGGTCCGCGAACAGCTCGTGGTCCTGGTGGGCGCGGACCAGGCCGTAGCAGAAGGAGTGGAAGGTGGTGGCCTGCGGGGCGCGGGCGCCGCCGAGCCGCAGGGCGGCGCGGTCGCGCAGCTCCACGGCCGCCTTCCGGCTGAAGGTGAGGATCAGGATGCGGGCCGGGTCCGTACCCGCCTCGACCCGGGCGGCGGCCGCCTCGACGAGGGTGGTGGTCTTGCCGGTGCCCGGTCCGGCGAGCACCAGCAGCGGCCCGCGGGTGTGATCAACCACCGCGCGCTGCGCTGCGTCCAGAACAGGGACAGCCACCTGCTGCGGCCCGGTACGCACCAGGCGGTACGCGTCAGGGGTCCGCGTACGCCGCTCCGAGCGGCCGGGAGAAGAGGTGATCACGTGAGGTGCCGGTCCTGGTGGGTCTGCGGTTGCTGCGGTCTCGACGTCGGTGACGGTCGCGGTGGCGCTGTCGGTGGCGGTCTCGGCGGCGGTCGGGGCGACCACGGCCGCGAACGCCGAAGAGGCAACGCTACGCCAACCGCGCGGCCCGCCGCAGTCCGTCCCGGCGGGGCGGGGCGTCGCCCCGGAGGCCTCCGGTGTCGTCCTCCGTACGGGCCTTCGACCACCCGTCCGCATCGTGGATGGCCGAAGCTGTCAGGTGTGAGCCTCGTCGCCTCCGTCCCCCTCGTCCCGCCCGTCCCAGCGGGCCCGCCGCATGGCCAGCCGCGGCTCGCCGGAGGGGGTCTCGCGCAGCGGGGTGCCCTCGGCCCGGTAGTGCTCCAGGGCGCGCCGCTCGCTTCCTGGGAGGGGTACGCCGTCCGCCCGCACCACGCGCCACCAGGGCACGGCTCCTCCGTAGAGGGCCATGACACGCCCGACTTGGCGCGGTCCTCCCTCGCCGAGCCACTCCGCGACGTCCCCGTACGTCATCACCCGGCCGGGCGGAATCCGCTCGGCGACCTCCAGTACCCGCTCCGCGTACGCGGGCAGCTCTTCGCTCATTCGGCACATGGTGCCGGATGCCCCGGCCGGTCCGGCGGAAGCCTTCCTTCCGTACCGGCGCGCACCCTGATGCCCCGCTCGGCCGCCGGTCCGTGCCACCATCTTCCGGGCGGTGACTGGTGATACGTGATCAAGAAGAGACGGATGTGACGGCGAAGGAGCGGGGTGTGAGCCCTCCGGACGGCGCGGCGAGGGGCGACGACGCGCGCCCGGACGACGAGGCGCGCGCGGCCGGCGCCGGCCGGCCCGACGAACCGCACCCCGACGACCCGCCCGGCCACACCCCGACGGCGGCCGACCGCGTCGAGGTGGACGAGCCGCTGCTCGCCGCCCGCGTGCACCGCCCCTCCGACCTCGTACGCCTCCTCGCCGGGATCCTCGGCATCGCCGTCGTGCTCGGCATCGCCGCCTTCGCCCACGGCACCACCGCCGGCCTGGCACAGGACATCAAGCAGGGCACCGGCCAGGCACCCGACCTGCTGATCAAGGTCGCGGGCCTGGTGTCCAGCATCGCCGTGCTCCTCGTACCGGTGGCCTTCGCCATCGAGCGGCTGATCAAACGCGACGGACTGCGCATCGCCGACGGCGTCCTCGCGGCCGTCCTCGCGCACGGGGTGACCCTCGCCACCGACCTGTGGGTCTCCCAGGCCGCCCCCGACACCATCCGGGAGGCCCTCACCCGCGCCACGGGCACGGCGGGCGCCTCCACGGACCCGGTGCACGGGTACCTCGCGCCCGTGATCGCGTACATGACCGCCGTCGGGATGACCCGGCGGCCGCGCTGGCGGGTCGCGCTGTGGGTGGTGCTGCTGCTGGACGCCTTCGCGATGCTGGTCAGCGGCTACACCACGCCGTTCTCGATCATCCTGACGGTGCTGCTCGGCTGGAGCGTCGCGTACGGAACCCTGTACGCGGTCGGCTCGCCGAACGTCCGGCCCACCGGGCAGAACCTCCTCGCCGGCTTGCGCCGCGTCGGCTTCCAGCCGGTCAGCGCGATGCGCGCGGAGTCGCCCGACGGGGACAGCACGGAGGTGGGCGACCGGGGCCGCCGGTACCACGTCACGCTGGAGGACGGCCCACCGCTGGACGTCACCGTCGTGGACCGCGAACAGCAGGCGCAGGGCTTCTTCTACCGGGTCTGGCGGCGGCTGACCCTGCGCGGGATCACCACCCGCCGCAGCATCCAGTCGCTGCGCCAGGCCCTCGAGCAGGAGGCCCTGCTGGCCTACGCCGCCATCGCGGCCGGGGCCAACGCGCAGAAGCTGATCGCCACCTCCGAGCTGGGCCCGGACGCCGTGATGCTCGTCTACGAGCACCTCGGCGGCCGGAACCTCGACGCCCTGCCCGACGAGGAGATCACCGACGAGCTGAGCCGCAACGCTTGGGAGCAGGTACGGGCCCTCCAGTCGCGCCGGATCGCGCACCGCCGGCTCACGGGGGACGCGCTGGTGGTGGATCGTTCCGGCAAGGTGATCCTCACCGACCTGCGGGGCGGTGAGATCGCGGCGGGCGACCTGGTGCTGCGGATGGACATCGCGCAGCTGCTGACCACGCTCGGCCTGCGGGTCGGCGCGGAACGGTCGGTGGCCTCGGCGGTGTCGGTGCTCGGGCCGGACGCGGTGGCGGACTGCCTGCCGATGCTCCAGCCGATCGCGCTGAGCCGCTCCACCCGGGCGACCCTGCGCAAGCTGGCCCGGGAGCGGGCCGACCGGCAGCGCGAAGCCGTACTGGAGTCCTCGCGGGCGGCGAAGGCGGCCCGCGAGGCCGACGCCGAGGCCGCGCAGGCCAGCGCCGCCGCCGACCGCAAGGCCGAGAAGCGGGCGCTGGACGACGCCCTCGAGGGGGCGCGCGAGGAGGACCTGCTGAGCCAGATCCGCCAGCAGGTGCTGCTGATCCGCCCGCAGGCGCCGGTGGAGCCGGCCCGGCTGGAACGGATCCGGCCGCGCACGCTGGTGTCCTTCATCGCGGGCGCCTTCGGTGCGTACTTCCTGCTCACGCAGCTGGCCCACGTGGACTTCGCGACCATCGTCGGGCAGGCGCAGTGGGGCTGGGTCGGGGCTGCGCTGGCCTTCTCGGCGCTGACGTACTTCGCGGCGGCGATGAGCCTGCTGGGCTTCGTACCGGAACGGGTGCCGTTCCTGCGGACGGTGGTCGCGCAGGTCGCGGGGTCCTTCGTGAAGCTGGTCGCCCCCGCGGCGGTCGGCGGTGTCGCGCTGAACACCCGGTTCCTCCAGCGGGCCGGCGTCCGGCCGGGACTGGCCGTGGCGAGCGTCGGCGCTTCGCAGCTCTTCGGGCTGGCCAGCCACATCCTGCTGCTGCTGTCCTTCGGCTACCTGACGGGTACCGAGAAGACCCCGGAGATGACCCCGTCCAGGACGGTCATCGCGGGCCTGCTGACGGTGGCGGTGCTGGTCCTCGTCGTCACGGCGGTGCCGTTCCTGCGGAAGTTCGTGGTGACCCGGGTACGGGCGCTGTTCGCGGGGGTGGTGCCGCGCATGCTGGACGTGCTCCAGCGGCCGCAGAAGCTGATGACCGGCATCGGCGGGATGCTGCTGCTGACCGGCTGCTTCGTGATGTGCCTGGACGCCTCGATCCGCGCCTTCGGGGGCGGGGAGGCCATCAGCTACGCGAGCATCGCGGTGGTGTTCCTCGCGGGCAACGCCCTCGGCTCGGCGGCGCCGACGCCGGGCGGCATCGGCGCGGTGGAGACCACGCTGACGCTGGGGCTGATCGCGGCGGGGCTGGAGAAGGAGGTCGCCATCTCCGCGGTCCTCCTCTTCCGCCTGATGACCTTCTGGCTGCCGGTGCTGCCCGGGTGGCTGTCGTTCAACTTCCTGACGCGCAAAGAAGCCATCTAGGCCGGGTCCCCCGAACGGGTCAGCGCGCGGGCGGGGGCGGGGGCGGGCGCACAGGATGGGGACATGCCGAGAAACGTCCTGCGGGCCGCCACCGCCACCGCGATCGCCGCCGCGCTGCTCACCACCGGCGCCTGCTCCGACGGGGACAGCAGCGGCGGGAAGAGAACGAGGACCGGCGGCGCCAAGGACGCCAAACCCCTCTCCTGGGGCGGCTGCGACGCCCCCACGGCCGCCGAGGGCGGCGGGCAGGCACCCGGCCAGGACTGGCAGTGCGCCACCCTCGACGTCCCGCTCGACTACGCCGAACCCGAGGGCGAGATGATCCCGCTCGCCCTGATCCGCGCCAAGGCCCGGAACAAGGCCAAGCGGCTCGGCTCGCTGGTGTTCAACTTCGGCGGGCCCGGCGGTTCCGGGATCGCCACCCTGCCCGGCGCCGCCAAGGAGTACGAGGCCCTGCGCGCCCGGTACGACCTGGTGAGCTTCGACCCGCGCGGGGTCGGCCGCAGCGCCCCCGTCCGGTGCGAGAACGACCGGCAGCTGGACGCGTACTACGCCCAGGACTCCTCCCCCGAGACCCCGGAGGAGGAGAAGGCCTTCCTCGACGGCATCCGCGCCTACCAGCAGGCCTGCCGGGCGAATTCCGGCAAGGTGCTCCCGTACGTGGGCACCGAGAACGCCGCCCGCGACCTGGACCGCATCCGCCAGGCCCTCGGCGACGAGAAGCTGAACTACTTCGGGATCTCCTACGGCACCGAACTCGGCGGGGTCTACGCCCACCTCTTCCCGAAGAACGTCGGCCGGGCCGTCTTCGACGCCGTCGTGGACCCCACCAAGGACGCCGAACAAGGCGCGCTGGGCCAGGCGAAGGGCTTCCAGCTGGCCCTCGGCAACTTCGCCCAGGACTGTGTGAACCGCGGCGACCGCTGCCGGCTCCAGGGCAGTACCGCCAAGGAGATCGAGGACAACGTCATCAAGCTCCAGAAGGACCTGGCGGCCAAGCCCATCGCCGGCATCGGCGGCCGGCAGCTCACCGAGTCCCAGGCGACCAACGGCATCGCCCAGGCCCTGTACTCCAAGGAGCTGTGGCCGCTGCTGGAACAGGGCCTGGACGAGGCCGACGGCGGCCAGGGACAGCTGCTGATGGCCCTGTCCGACGCCCTCAACGGCCGGGACCAGAACGGCCGGTACAGCAACATCGGCGCGGCCAACACCGCCATCAACTGCGCCGACTCCAAGGAGCGGTACACCTTGGAGGACACCAAGGCCGGGCTGCCGGAGTTCCGTTCGGCCTCGCCGGTCTTCGGGGACTTCCTCGGCTGGGCCATGATGAGCTGCACCGACTGGCCCGTGGCGGGGGCCTGGAAGACCCCGGACGTCTCCGCCCCCGGCGCCGCGCCGATCCTGGTGATCGGCAACACCGGTGACCCCGCGACCCCGTACGAGGGCGCGCGCAAGATGGCGGAGCGGCTCGGCAAGGGCGTGGGCGTGGAGCTCACGTACAAGGGCGAGGGGCACGGCGCGTACAACAGCGGCGACCGGTGCGTCCAGGGCGCGGTGAACGCGTACCTGCTGGACGGGAAGGTGCCGGGCGCGGGCACCGTCTGCACCGCGGCTTAGGAACGCCGAAGGGGCCGTACCCGGCGAGCGGGTACGGCCCCTTCGGGGCGCTGCTAGTAGACCGGCTTCTCGGGCTCGATCTGGTGGACCCAGCCGATGACGCCGCCGCCGACGTGCACCGCGTCGGCGAAGCCCGCGGACTTCAGGACCGCGAGGACTTCCGCACTGCGGACACCCGTCTTGCAGTGCAGGACGATGCGCTTGTCCTGCGGCATGTCCTGGAGGGCGGTGCCCATCAGGAACTCGCCCTTGGGGATCAGCTTCGCGCCGGGGATCGAGACGATCTCGTACTCGTTCTTCTCGCGGACGTCGATGATCTCGATCGGCTCGCCCTCGTCGATCCACTCCTTGAGCTGCTTGGGAGTGATCGTGGAGCCGGCGGCGGCCTCCTGGGCCTCCTCCGAGACGACGCCGCAGAAGGCCTCGTAGTCGATGAGCTCGGTGACGGTCGCGTTCGGACCGCAGACCGCGCAGTCGGGGTCCTTGCGGACCTTGACCTGGCGGTACTGCATCTCCAGGGCGTCGTAGATCATCAGGCGGCCGACGAGCGGCTCACCGACTCCGGTGAGGACCTTGATGGCCTCGGTGACCTGAATGGAACCGATGGACGCGCAGAGCACGCCCAGCACGCCGCCCTCGGCGCAGCTCGGGACCATGCCCGGCGGCGGGGGCTCCGGGTAGAGGCAGCGGTAGCACGGGCCGTGCTCGGACCAGAAGACCGAGGCCTGGCCGTCGAAGCGGTAGATCGAACCCCACACGTACGGCTTGTTCAGCAGCACGCAGGCGTCGTTGACCAGGTAACGGGTGGCGAAGTTGTCCGTGCCGTCGACGATGAGGTCGTACTGGCTGAAGATCTCCATCACGTTCTCGGCTTCGAGCCGCTCTTCGTGAAGGACCACGTTGACGTACGGGTTGATGCCCAGCACGCTGTCACGGGCCGACTCGGCCTTGGAACGGCCGATGTCCGCCTGGCTGTGGATGATCTGACGCTGCAGGTTCGACTCGTCGACCTCGTCGAACTCCACGATGCCCAGCGTGCCCACGCCGGCCGCGGCCAGGTACATGAGGGCGGGGGAGCCGAGGCCGCCCGCGCCCACGGCCAGCACCTTGGCGTTCTTCAGGCGCTTCTGGCCGTCCATCCCGACATCCGGGATGATCAGGTGGCGGGAGTACCGACGGACCTCGTCAACGGTGAGCTCAGCAGCTGGCTCTACCAGGGGTGGCAGCGACACGGGGACTCCGTAGATGGGTAAGTCTGAACGGTGGTTCTTCCCGTAACACTGCCACGCCCTCCTTCATTCCGAGACACCCGGTCCGATCCGCGAGACGAATTCGTCCCAGTACCCGGGCATCGAGGCCCACGGATCACGGTCCGGGGCGCCCCTGCGGTCGGTGAACCAGATGGTCCCGGCGCCCTGCCAGCGGGCGATGCGGACCGCCTCCTCCAGGTGGGTGCGGGGCACCCCGTGGACGAGGTGGCAGAACCGCTCGGGCGGGTGGTCGGCCGTCCACTCCGCCACCTGCGACCAGCGGTAGTCGGCCCAGGCACCCGAGAAGGTGACCAGCTGGTCGGCGGCCTCCACGTACCCCTCGTAGGGGTGCGTACCGTGTCCCAGGACGATCCGCAGGCCCTCTCCGAGTCCGCGCAGCGCGTCGGTCACCCGGCGGACGGAGGCCAGCTCGGCCCGGTCGGCGGGGGCGCCGGCCAGGTAGAAGCCGCCGACCCCGTACCAGTCGCGGAAGCGGTGCGCGTCGGAGACCAGCTCCCCGAAGGACCGGGAGCCGTCCCGCATGGCGAGATGGCCCAGGACCACCCCGCCCGCCGCCCGGAGCTTCCCGGCCGCCTCCGTGCAGTGCGGGTCGGGACGGCCGCCCGGGCCGTCCGTGACATTGAGCACGGCCCAGTGCAGCGGGGTCCCGGGGCGCGTCAGCTCGGCCCACTCCACGGGGGCGAGCAGCGGATGCGCGTAGCCGGGGATGCCCAGGCCGAGCCGGCCGGCCTCGGTCGCGGCCGTCGCCGTGGCCCCCGGCGGGGTGGTCAGATACGGCACGCCGCCTCCATCCAGATGTCCGCGAGGGATTCCTCCAGGTTGATCCGGGGGCGCCAGCCGAGCCGGTCGCGGGCGGTGCGGACATCAGCCTGCTGCCAGGCGCCGCAGCCGTCGGGGTACGGGTAGGGCTGGGGGGCCGCGGCGAGCTGCTCGGCGGTGGCCTCGGAGCGGGGGGAGCCGATGGCGGCCAGCCCCTGCGGCCGGCCGGGGTGCCCGTGCCGGTCGCCGCCGTGCGGTACGTCCAGCTCGTGCAGGGCGCCGCCGTATCCGGCGACCCGGGCGAGGACGGCCGCCGCGTCGCGCAGCCGGACCGCGCGGCCGGTGCCGATGTTGACGACCCCCTGGGCGGCGGACAGGGAAGCGGCGTGCACGGCCCGCGCGACGTCCCGTACGTCGACGAAGTCGCGCTGCACTCCGAGGCCGCTCAGCTTGAGCTCGCCGTCCCCGGACTGCATGGCCCGCCGCATGGCCTCGGCGAGCCGGCCCAGCGGGGAGCCGGCCGGGGTGCCCGGTCCGACGGGTGAGAAGACCCGCAGGACGACGGCGTCCAGACCGGAGCCGAGGACCAGTTCGGTGGCGGCGAGTTTGCTCACTCCGTACGGTCCGCCGGGTCTCGGCACGGCGTCCTCGGCCGTGGAGGAGCCGGGCTGGCTGGGCCCGTACTCGGCGGCGCAGCCGAGCTGGACGAGCCGGGCCCCGCAGCCGCTGCGGCGCAGGGACTCGCAGATGGTGGCCACGGCGACGGTGTTGTGCCGGGTCAGTTCCCGGGCTCCGCCCCGGGTGGCGCCCGCGCAGTTGATGACGACGCCCGGGTGGACGGCGTCCAGGAACCGGGTGAGCGCGCCGGGGCTTCCGGTGGCGAGGTCGAAGCGGACGTCGGCGTCGTCGCCGCGGCCGAGCGCGGTGAGCTGCACGGCGGGGTCGGCGAGCAGCCGGTCCGCTACGTAGCGCCCGAGGTAGCCGTTGGCTCCGATCAGCAGCACCCTCATCGCGCGGCCCCTCGGTCGATTGGCTGGCCGGTCATCCTGTTTCTCCTTGGTTTCGGTGGGGTCGGGGACGCGCGTGTGCGGAGGCACGGGACAGCGCGAGGAAGGCGTGTACGAGGAGTCCCGCCGCGGCGGCCGGCACCGCCGCCGGCGCCGGGACCAGGGCGAACGCCATGGCCAGGGCCACCGATGGGCGGTGGGCGCCGTGGCCGAGCAGCAGCCGGGCCAGGAACAGCAGCACCGCGAGCGGTACGGCCGTCCCCGGGGCGGCTCCGGTGAGCGCGGCCGCCCCCGTGGCGGCCGCGGTGAACAGCAGGAGGGTCCCGGCCAGCAGAGGCCGCGCCCCGGCGGCGAAGTCGTCCAGGGCCCGGCTCCCGGCGAGGCGGCGGCGCGCCCGGGCGGCGTAGAGGACCCCGGCGAGGTGTGCGGGGGCCACGGCCAGCGCGAGGGCCGCGCCGAGGGCTGGGCCGTGCCGGTGGACGGCCCAGCCGACCGCGGCCGCCGCCAGCAGGTGCGCGGCGTAGGGGAACCGGCCCCCGGCGCTCCGCCCGGGCCACACCAGCGCCCCGGCGGTGAGGAGCGCCGCGAGGGCCCCCGCCCCCGGCATCCCGGTGGCGGCCGCGCCGAGGGCGAGGGCCCCGGGCAGCAGGGCGTACCCGAAGCCGCGCACCGAGCGGGTCCCGGCCGGCGGCGGCGCGGGCGCGGCGGGCGGCGCCTCCCCGCGCGGGGTCCGGGCGTACAGCTCCTCGGCGAGGCCGAAGACGTCCCGGTGCCGGAAGCGCGCGGCGGTGCGGTCGGTGATCCCGTGCGCCTCCAGCCCGGCGGCGATCTCCAGCGGATCGACGGCCCGCTCGCACAACTCCCGGTGCTGATGCAGCAGCGCCTTGACGGGGTCCCCCGCACCCTTCCGCCGCCCCGCCCCGCCACCCAATCCAGCCCCGCCGCCCAACCCAGCCCCGCCGGCGTTTGAGGCGCGGGGGTCCGGGGGCAGAGCCCCCGGCAGCGGCGCCGCACCCGGGTCCAGGGCGGTCATACGGCGACCTCCGAAGCCGTACCGGCGGCACGGGCGACCCAGGGCCCGGCCACCCTCGCCTCCGCGGGCCACGCGAACGGCGCTGCGCCCTCCGCCCGCGGGGAACCGGTGGCGAGCAGCCGCAGGTAGCTCTCCCGGAAGGCCTCCACGTTCTGCTCGACGGTGAACAGCTCCAGCGCCCTGGCCCGCGCCGCCGCCCCGAGCCGCTGGGCCCGCTCGGGGTCCCCCAGCAGTGCGAGGCAGGCGTCGGCCAGTGCCCGCGGGTTGCGCGGCGGGACGACGAGCCCGGTCCCGCCGATGACCTCGCGGACCGCCCCGACGTCCGTGGACACGGTGGCCCGGCCGCAGAACATGGCCTCGGCCAGGGTGATCGGGAAGCCCTCGATCACCGAGGACAGCACCACGATCCGCCCGGCCCCGTACGCGTCGGCGGGCGAGGGCGCCCCGGGCCCGCCGATCTCCTCGAAGGTGACGGGGCTCTCCCCCACCGTCCGCGCGTCGGCGGCCTCGTCGGGGAACAGCTGGGCGGCCAGCGAGCGGCAGTCGGCGAGGTAGCCCGGCGCGGCCGCCGCGGCGAAGATCCGCAGCCGGGTGTGCGGCGCGGCCCGGCGGACTTCCGCGAAGGCGTGCAGCAGGGCGATCAGGTCCTTGGCGGGGCCGATCCGCCCGACCCACACCAGGGTGTCGGGGTCCCCGCACTCCGGGTCCTCCCCGACGGCGGCGAATCGGTCCGCCTCCATCCCCGGGTACACGGTCCGCAGCCGTTCCCGGGGCGCCCCGCACCGCTCCTGCCAGCGGCGGGCGTGCGCGTTGCCGGGGGTGAGCAGGTCGGCGCGGGCGTAGATCTCCCCGGCGAGGCGGATGTGGAAGGCGGCCAGCAGTGCGCGTACGGCGGGGCTGGGGGTTCCCGGCCCGCCGGGCCCGGGGGGAGCGTCGGGGCGCTGTTCCAGGTAGTGGGCGCGGAGCTGGACCCCGTACTCGGTGACCAGCAGCGGGACCCCGAAGAAGCGTTTGGCCAACAGCCCGGGGACGGCCGCCACCCCGCCGGCCGCGGCATGGCACACGTCCACCCGGCCGAGCCCGGGGTCCTCGTACCAGTCGAGGGACAACGGCCGCAGCGCACGCTCCAGTTCGTCCACGAACTCCAGCAGGTCCGTCACCCGCGCCGCCTGTACGGTGCGGCCGGCGCCCGGGGCCCGGCAGGCGGACTCCACCGCCCGCACGGCCGTCTCGGAGCGCAGGGCCGCGTACATCCCGCCCTGTTCGCGGGCGAGTTCGGCGAGCCCGTACAGTCCGGCG
Source organism: Streptomyces sp. NBC_00091 (assembly GCF_026343185.1). Taxonomy (GTDB): domain Bacteria; phylum Actinomycetota; class Actinomycetes; order Streptomycetales; family Streptomycetaceae; genus Streptomyces. Next base: position 1,388,311 of record NZ_JAPEMA010000001.1, read on the forward strand.
GCAAAGGCGTCGGGCAGGCCGGCGCAGATGCCCCGCACCAACTCCCCGAAGCACTCGGCGAAGCGCCGGCGCTCGCGGCGGGAGTGCGTCCGCCCGTCGTCGGCGGGGGCCCACAGCGGGGCGGTCCGCACCCGGGTGACGTGCCGCGGGAGCGGGACCCGGCCGCGCTCCTCCTGCTCGGCGCTGCGGCTCAGCGCGTACAGCTCGAACTCGTGCTGCGGCAGTCCGCGCACGAGCCGGTCGCACCAGAGCCTCGCCTCTCCCGCCGCATACGGATAACCACCTTCCGTGAGCAGTCCGATCCGCACGAGTGGCACCCCCGATCTCCCGTTCAGGCGGTCGCCGTCGGTCCGGTGACCCGCCGCGGGAGAACTCAAGCGGATGCGCCGGTGGCGCGACGGACGGTTGTCCGTCGCGCCACCGGAAGGGGTGAAGAGTCGTAACTTTCCCGTACGGTTCGCGTTCGAGCACGCTAAGAAGGGCGTTACGCGAAAGACTCCTGGCGTTCGGAGCGGCGCGCGGAGCGGCGTTCGGCGGCGAGGGCCGCGTCCGGTACGGGCACGGCGTCGAGCAGCTGCCGCGTGTAGGCGTGGGCGGGCCGCTCGTACACCTCGTCCACCGGGCCCTCCTCGACGACCAGGCCGCCGCGCATGACGGCGACCCGGTCGCTGACCTGCCGGACCACCGCGAGGTCGTGGGCGATGAAGACGAGCGCGATGCCCAGTTCCCGCTGGAGCTCGGCCAGCAGCGCCGTGACCTGTGCCTGGGTGGTGACGTCGAGGGCGGACACCGGCTCGTCGCAGACGATCAGCCGGGGCCGGGGGGCCAGGGCGCGGGCGATGCCGACGCGCTGGCGCTGGCCGCCGCTGAACTCGTGCGGGTAGCGGTCGTAGTGGCCCGGTTCCAGGCCGACGCGGGTCAGGAGTTCGCCGACCCGGGCCCGGACCGCGGCCTCGTCGCGCTCGCCGGCCGCGCGCAGCGGGTCGGCGATGGACTCGCCGACGGAGCGGCGCGGGTTGAGGGAGGAGACCGGGTCCTGGAAGACCATCTGGGCGCCCTCCGCGATCCCGGTGACCTCGGCTCCGGCGTGCCGGACCTGCCCCGAGCTGGGCTCCAGCAGGCCGACGAGCATCCGCCCGAGCGTGCTCTTGCCGCTGCCGCTCTCCCCTACGATGCCCAGCGTCTCCCCCGCCCGGACAGCGAGGGAGACCCCGCCGACGGCTTCGACGCGCCGCTTGCCGCGCCCGAACTCCCGGCGCAGCGCGAAGGCTTCGACCACGGGATCCTCCCGGCCGGCCGCCGGGCCGGTGGGCGTGCGGGGCGTGCGGGGCGCGTCCAGTCTCGGGACCGACTCCAGCAGGGCCCGGGTGTAGGGGGCCGACGGGGCGGAGAGGACCCGGTCCACCGGGCCCCGCTCCACGGCGGCGCCCTCCCGCATGACCAGCAGGTCGTCCACGCTCTCTGCCGCGACGCCCACGTCGTGCGTGACCAGCAGCAGCCCGAGGCCCCGTTCGGCGCGCAGCCCGTGCAGCAGGTCCAGGATCTGCGCCTGGACGGTGACGTCGAGGGCGGTGGTCGGCTCGTCGGCGATCAGCAGCCGCGGCTCGCAGGCCAGGGCCATCGCGATGAGGGCGCGCTGGCGCATGCCGCCGCTGAACTCGTGCGGCCGGGCGCGGGAGCGGCGTACGGCGTCGGGGATGCCTACGCGGTCCAGTACCTCGACGGCCCGGGCCCGGGCGGCCCGGCGGGAGGCCGCCGTGTGGGTGCGGTAGACCTCGGCGATCTGGTCGCCGATGGCGTAGTAGGGGTCGAGGGAGCTGAGGGGGTCCTGGAAGACCATCGCGGCGGCGGCGCCGCGCAGCTCCCGCAGGCGTGCGGGCGGGGCGGCGGCCACGTCGGTGCCGTCGACCAGGACGGTGCCGCCGAGCCGGGCTCCCGTGCCCCGGTGCAGTCCGAGCAGGGCGGCGGCCACGGTGGACTTGCCGCTGCCGGACTCCCCCACGAGGCCGAGGGCGCGGCCGGGTTCCAGGGTGAAGGAGACCCCGTCCACCGCCCGTACGTACTCCCCGGGGCCGCCGACGGGGAACTCGACCACGAGGTCGCGTACTTCCACGAGCGGGTCGGTCATGCGAGGGCCACCCTTCGGTCGGCGAGGGCATGGAGCAGGTCGGCGACGGCGCCGGCGATGACCACGGCCGTCCCGATGGCGAGGACGACGCCGACGACGACGGGCAGGTCCACGACGCGGACCCCGTCGATGAGGGTCTTGCCGAGTCCGGGGATGCCGAAGAGGGACTCGGTCAGCACCGCGCCGCCGATCATCGTGCCGAAGTCGACGGCGCTGAGGGCGATCACGGGCCCGACGGCCCCGCGCACCGCGTGCCGGGTGACCAGGGCCCGCTCCCCCACCCCGTAGGCGCGGAAGGTGCGGATGTGGTCCTCGGCGAGCGTCTCCAGGGTGGAACTTCGGGTGATGCGGGCGTACTTGGCGCTCTCGAAGAAGCCGAGGGTGGCCCAGGGCAGCAGCAGGTTCCAGGCCCACTGCTCGGGGTCCTCGCCGAAGGGCACGTACGTCGGGAAGGGCAGCCACTGGAGGTAGGCGCAGACGGCCATGAGCAGCAGCAGGCCGAGGATGAAGACGGGGGTGCCGGTGGCGGCGAGGGTCAGCACGGTCAGGGCCCGTTCGGTGAGCCCGCCCCGGCGGACCGCCGACAGGAGCCCGGTGCCGACACCGACGACGAGCCAGATCACCAGGGCGCCGAGGGCCAGCGAGAAGGTGGCGGGCAGCCGCTCCAGGATCAGCTCGGTGACCTGGCGGTCGTTCTGGTACGAGAAGCCGAGGCAGGGGGCGTCGCAGTGCAGTACGAGGCCCGCTCCGCCGGAGTAGTCGCGGCCGGCCACCAGCCCCTGGAGGAAGTGCAGGTACTGGGTGATGACGGAGTCGTTCAGCCCGAGCTGTTCGCGGACCTGGGCGATCTGCTGCGGGTTGCAGCGCTCCCCGCAGGCGAGGCGGGCGGGGTCGCCGGGGGCGACGTAGAAGAGGGCGTAGACGAGGACGGACAGGGCGAGCAGGACCAGCAGGGCCCCGCCGAGCCGTTTGAGTACGAAGCCGGTCATGCCTTGCGCTCCTTTCTGGTGCCGACCCGCAGGCGCGAGCCCTCGCGCGGGTCGAGGGCCGTACGGACGCCGTCGCCGAGGACGGTGAAGGCGAGCACGGTGACGAAGAGCAGCCCGGCGGGGAGCAGCACGTAGGTGGGGTCGGCGCGGAACCAGGTCTGCGCGCTGGACAGCATCTGCCCCCAGGAGGGGGTGGGGGGCTTCACGCCGACGCCGAGGAAGGACAGGGAGGCCTCGATCACCATGTTGGTGGGGACCTTGAGCGCGGCGAGGGTGATGACGGGCGCGGCCAGGGAGGGCAGCAGCTCGCGGCGGGCGATGCGCAGGGTGCCGTTGCCCGACAGCCGGGCGGCTTCGACGAAGTCCAGGCCGCGCAGGGCGAGGGTCTGGGCGCGGACCGTCCGGGCGGTGCCGCCCCAGTCGAGGACGCCGATGACGAGGATCAGCAGCAGCGGCCGCGGGAAGTCGGCCGGGACCACGGCGGTCAGCGCGATGGCGAGCACCAGCATGGGCAGGGCGATCAGCACGTCGGTGGCGCCGCCGACGATCCGTCCGAGGAAGCGGTTGCCGAGTGCGGCGGTGAGCCCGGCGGCGATGCCGAGGAGGATCTGCAGGGCCGTGGCGCCGAGGGCGACGAGCAGGGAGATCCGGGCTCCGTACAGGAGCCGGGTGAAGAGGTCGCGGCCGCTGCCCGGTTCGACGCCGAGCCAGTGCTCGGCGGAGATCCCGCCGAAGGAGCCGAGCGGGACCCCGCCGCGGGCGGAGTCGACGAGCTCGTCGTGGTAGGTGTTCGGGTCCTGGCCGGCGAGCTGCGCGAGCAGCGGCGCGGTGAGGGCGAGGAGGACGAGGAGGCCCAGGACGGCGGCCGCGCCGACGGCGGAGGGCCGTCGGCGCAGCCGCCGCCAGACCTGGCGGCCGGCGCCCACCGGGGCCGGGGTGGGGGCCCCGACCGCGGTGGGCGGCCGGCGGGTCGGGATTGTCACTTGACGGAGACCTGCGAGATGTCGAGGACGCCGGTCCAGTCGCTGATGACGACGTTCTTGACGTCCTTGCCGACGAGCCGCTTGTAGACCGGGTGGAAGAGCGGTACGTCGAGGGCCTGTTCGCCGGTCTTCTTGTCGAGGGCGCCCCAGCGCTTGCCGGCCGCCGCGAGGTCGGTGAGCTTGGCGATCTCGTCGATCTCGGTGTTCACGGCGGGGTCGTTCAGCTGCGCGTGGTTGTAGTTGGAGCCGTTGGTGACGATCTGCCGGCCGTCGAAGATCGGGGCGAGGAAGGGACCGCCGGAGGGCCAGTCGGCGCCCCAGCGGGACAGGAAGAAGCCGGGGGTGTTCTTGGCGTCCCAGCGGCGCTCGTTGAAGGCGTTGTTCTCCAGGCCCTCCAGCTTGACGGTGATCCCGGCGGCGGCGAGGGCCTGCTGCACGGCGGTGGCGACCTCGGGGCTGGTCTGGCGGTTCTGCGCGTTGGAGTGGGTCAGGGTGACGGTGAGCCCGTCGGGGAAGCCCGCCTCCTTCAGCAGCTCCTTGGCCTTGGCCGGGTTGCCCGTCTTGCCGGCCGGGAAGTGGTCGTAGGGCGTGTGGCCGAAGGCCTCGCGCTCGGGCAGGAAGGTGGTGGCCGGCTCGGCCAGCGCGGAGCCGCCGGCGGCGTTGATGACGCTGGTGCGGTTGATGGCGTACGAGATGGCCTGGCGGACCTTCGGGTTGTCGAAGGGGGCGACCTTCGGGTTGAAGGCCAGGTAGTTGACGTAGCCGAAGTGGCCGGTGCCGACGCGGCCCGCCAGTTCCTTGTTGTCGCCGATCTGGGCGAGTTCGGCGGGGCCCAGGTTGGTGTCGGTGGTCACGGCGGCGGCGTCCGGGCCGGAGCTGGTGGACAGCCGCTGGTTGATGACGGCCGCGTCGAGCCCGGAGCGGACGTCGATCCGGTCCGGGTAGGCCTTGCGCTCCGGGTCGCTCGATTCGTCCCAGTGCTCGTTGCGTTCCAGCAGCAGGGTCTCGCCGTCGTTGGTGTTCTTGGCGACCTTGTACGGGCCGGAGGACAGGGGGTGCTCCTCGTACTTCACGCCGGTGTCCTTGGCCTTGGGCACGGGGGCGAACTGCGTCTGGGTGGCGAGGAAGGGGAACTCGCCCTCGGGCTTGCGGAGTTTGAAGACGATGGTCTTCGCGTCCGGCACCACGATGGAGTCGAGGCCCTTGCCGCCGTCCTTGTACGGGCCCTCGTAGGTCTCCCCGCCGATCAGCCAGTCCCGCAGGTAGGGGGCGCCGCCCGACAGTTCGGCGGCGAAGGAGCGCTCGATGGCGTACTTGATGTCGGCGGTGGTGATCGGGCTGCCGTCCTCGTACTTGAGGCCGTCCTTGAGCGTGTACGTCCACTCGGTGGCGTCCGCGTTGGGCCTGCCGAGGTCGGTGGCCAGGTCGGGCACCACCTTGGCGCCGGCCGCGCCTTCCTCGCGGTTGCGGGTGGTCAGGGTGCGGAAGACCAGCGAGGGAACGTTTCCGCCGCCCGAGGTGTAGAGCCGGGCCGGGTCGAAGTCGCTCTGCGGCTCGTTGTTGAGGACGGTCAGGGTGCCGCCCTTCTGCGGGGCGCCCGCAGCGCCGGGCTTGCCGCCGGATCCGTCGCCGGACCGGTCCGCCGCACCCTTGGGCCCGCACGCCGCGGCGCCCCCGGCCAGTACGAGGCTGACGGTGACCGCGGCGATGCGGCGCGATATGTGGGACTGACGGAGCATGGGAGAAGGGACCTCTCGGCGTGAAGTGGGATGCGGCAGGGGCCACGCGAGGGGCGACGTCCGGGATCACCGGCGGAGATCGATCACACCGGGAAGACAAAAGGCCGCACCTGCGGGCAGGGAGAACACCCGGGCGCGGCGAAGCCATGGAGAGAAAAGGGGGGCGCGCGCTCAGGCTGGGGGTACCTCCCGGGCCGCCAGGCCCAGGGGGAGCGTCAGCAACAGGAGATGTCGGCCACGCTGTGCCCGGCCACACCGAGGAGCGCCAGCTCGAAAGCGGCGCTCGCGACGGTGGTGTGGCGGTGCGACATGCGGAGAACAATGACCGATCAGCGGACGGCTGTCAACGAAGGAACCGGCCCGCCGCCTGCACCGTTCGGTCAACTCCCGGGGAAGACCCAGGGGTTGGGGCGGCAGCGGATGTTGTCGATGTCGAGGGACTTCGTCTGCTGCTGCATGATCGGCGCGAGGGCGCCCGGGGTCTGGCAGCTCACGTGCCCGTGTCCGAGCCGGTGTCCGACCTCGTGGTTGATGAGCATCTGCCGGTAGGCGAGCATCTGGTCCGCGCCGAAGGTCTGCGAACCCTGGCCCCACCGGAAGGCGTTGATCATCACTCGCTCGGTGCTGGCGGAGTCGCAGGAGACGTTGTCGACGGTGGTGTCCAGCCCGGACTTCGCGCACCAGACGCCGGTGGTCCCGGGACTGGCCAGGGTGATCACGAAGTCGGCCTCGCCGCCCGGTACCCGCTCGAAGGTCATCGCGTCGCCGTGGGCCCAGCTGCGCGGGTCGTTGAGGGTGCGCTGCACGGCGTCGGCGAACAGCTGGGGGTCCATGCCCAGGCCCTGCTCCACGTCGACCCGGTAGCGCACCCGTTTCCCCTTGCCCGGGGCCTTGGCGATGCCGGCCACGGTGTCGAAGGTCCCCGGGCCGGTGAGCTTCGCGTCGATGGGCAGCTGCTGCGCCATCTGCTGCTCGTACGTCGGCGGTTGCGCGGCCGGGGCGGCGGGCGGCGGGGAGGCGGGGGTGGGACGGCCGTCGGAGCGGCTGGCGGGGGACCGGTCGGCCTGGGTCCGCTGGGGGGCGTCGTCCCCGGCGGCGCGGGCGCCGCCGTCGGCGGAGTCGTTCTCGGTGGCCACCTGGCCGGCGACGACGACGGCCAGCACGGTGGTGACGGCCGCCGCGGCCATCCCGGTGTACGTACGGAACTTCGTGCCGCGGGCGGCCTCGGGGGCCGCGGGCGCCTCGGGCGTGCGGGGGCCGGGCACCCGGCGGTGGGAGCCGGTCGAGGTGAGCGGGTCGCGCGGGGCGGGCGGCGGGGAGTCCGCCGCGGTGCGGGGGACGCCGCGCCAGTCGCCGTAGACGGCGGCGGGCGCCGGGGCCTGCGCCCGCGCCTGCGCCGGGCCGGCGCCCCAGGCGCCGCCCGCTTCGCGCTGCTCGGGATGGCCGCCGGGGCGGACCGGGGGCGCGTACCCCTGGTGGCCGACGGTGGGCTCGGCGGACCGGTGGCTGCCCGGCGGCTGCGCGTAGGGGGCGGGCTCGTACGGATCGGGCGCGTACAGATCGGTGTCGTAGGCCTGGGGCTCGTACGCCTGCCGCTGGTAGGGAAGCGGCTCGTAGGCCTGCCGCTCGTAAGGCTGGTGTCCGTAAGGCTGGTGTTCGTACGCCGGTGGCGCGTACGCCTGCGCGTAAGGCTCCGGCTCCGGATCCGGCTCCGGCGCCACGGGCGCCGGCTGAGGACGGGCGGGGGCGGGGGCCTTGCGACTATGTCGTCCCACGGTCCTCAGCCTTTGCCGTCTTCGGTACTTCGGTCGGTTTCCCGCTCGGTGGTGTCGCGCATCAGCTCCCGGAAGGCCGCAGCCACCACCTCGGGGTACTCCATCATCGCCACGTGCCCGGCCTCGGGCAGGCTCAGCAGCCGCGATCCCCGGAAGGAAGCCGCGGCCTTCTGCGCCATGCGGTACGAGACCAGCTGGTCGCGACCACCGTAGACCAGCAGGGTCGGCGCGAGCACGCGCTGCGCCTGGCGCCACAGTCCGTGCTGGCCGCCGAGGGTGTACGCGTCGACGATCCCGCGCGAGGAACGCGTCATGGCGTCCCAGAAGTAGGGCAGCGCCATGCGCCGCTCCATCTCCTCGACGGCGGCCCGGAAGCCCTCCGCCGTCACCCGTGAGGGGTCCCCGTAACAGAGGTCCGTCACTCCCCGGGTGCGTTGTTCGGCCGTCAGCTCCCGGGTGAGCCGCCCGAACAGCGCGGCCACTCCGGGCAGGGCCAGCAGCGCGGTGGGCACGGCCGACTTCTGCACGCGCAGCTCCGGCAGCGCGGGCGAGACCAGCGTCAGGGTGCGCACCAGGTCGGGGCGGACGGCCGCGACCCGGGTGGAGACGGCCCCGCCGAGGGAGTTCCCGAAGAGGTGCACCGGTCCGCGCCCGGCGGCGTCGAGGTGGCGGATGACGGAGCGGGCGAGCGCGGTCACCGAGTAGTCCCGGTCGGCGGGCGGCGGGGACCAGCCGAAACCGGGGAGGTCCACGGCCTCGCCGTCGACGCTGCCGGCCAGCCGCTCCATGAGCTCCGACCAGTTCTGGGAGGAACCGCCGAGTCCGTGCACGAAGAGCGCGGGCGGCAGGCCCTCGCTCAGCGGTGGCCGGAAACGTACGTTCATCTCCAGGCCCGGCAGCGCGACGGTGCGCAGCCGCTCCCCATCGGCCACGCGGACGGCTCCCACCTGGGAGGCCGGCTCGGCGGTGGATCGTACGCCCGGCGGCTCGGTCGAAGACATGGGCCAATGTTACGAGAGGATCACGCTCGACCCCTTGTCTTCTCTTGTGTTGGCGGTCACAGGACCGCCTGGCGTCGCACCCCCGATCCTCCTAGGCTCGTAGTGAGTACGAGCGAAGGCGAGGGGAGCGCGATGACTGTCGACCCTGCGGAACCGGACACCTTCCGGGAGAAGTTCCGGGACGACCTCGCCGACGAGGCACCGGAGGCGGACGCTGCCGAGCAGCTCACCGACATCCAGCCGCAGGAGGATGACCCGCTCGTCGGCCTGGATGCGGGTGAGGCCCCCGAGGCGGACGCCGCCGAGCAGGCCCGGGTGGTCCCGCTGGACGAGGAGGACTACCGCTGAGCGGCTCCTACGGGCGCTGACCAGCGTGTCAGGCATGTGTCCAGGTGGTCCGTACCGCGAGAAAACTCGGCTTGAACCCACCAGATTCGGTTACCGAAAAGTACGATGGCGGCGCGGCGCAGAGCGCACTGTGTTCTTGAAGAAAGTGGGAGGCGGCGTGACAGCCATCGAGCAGACCGAGGCAGCGCGTCCGCGGGGCACGCGACTGCCGCGCCGTGCCCGGCGCAACCAGCTGCTGGGCGCGGCCCAGGAGGTTTTCGTCGCGCAGGGTTACCACGCCGCGGCGATGGACGACATCGCCGAGCGCGCCGGCGTCAGCAAGCCGGTGCTGTACCAGCACTTCCCCGGCAAGCTCGACCTCTACCTCGCGCTGCTGGACCAGCACTGCGAGGCGCTGCTCAGCGCCGTGCGCACGGCGCTGGAGTCCACCACGGACAACAAGCTGCGCGTGGCCGCGACGATGGACGCCTACTTCGCGTACGTCGAGGACGAGGGCGGCGCCTTCCGGCTGGTCTTCGAGTCGGACCTGACGAACGAGCCGGCGGTGCGCGAGCGCGTCGACCGGGTGTCCCTCCAGTGCGCGGAGGCCATCTCGGACGTCATCGCCGAGGACACCGGCCTGTCGAAGGACGAGTCGATGTTGCTGGCCGTGGGCCTGGGCGGGGTCTCGCAGGTCGTGGCCCGGTACTGGCTGTCCAGCGAGAGCCCGGTCGCCCGGGACACGGCGGTCGGCCTGCTGACCTCGCTGGCCTGGCGCGGCATCGCCGGTTTCCCGCTGCACGGCACGGAGGCCTGACCGGCCGTTGTTCGCTGCGAGCGTGTCCGCCGCGAGCAGATCGTGTCCCCTCTCCGGGCTAATGTGGACCGGGTACGGCGCGGCTGATCGCGCGAACCGGACCGTCGGAGGGACAAAGCCGTGGAGGTCAAGATCGGCGTGCAGCACGCACCCCGGGAGATCGTGCTGGAGAGCGACCTGAGTGCCGAGGAGCTGGAGGCCATCGTCGCCGCCGCGCTGTCCGGCACGGCGCCGCTGCTGAGCCTGACCGACATCAAGGGCCGCAAGGTCCTGGTGCCGTCCGACCGCCTGTCGTACGTCGACCTGGGCGAGCCGAGCGTGCGCAAGGTCGGTTTCGGAGCGCTCTGAGGCTCTTCGAGGCACCGAGAAGCGAAGGAAACGGCCCGGCGGATGGTTCCGCCGGGCCGTTTCCCTGTCTTCCGCTTCGGGTAGGACCGCAGTGACCCGGTTTGCCCTCACGTATGGGAGTGACCAGATGCTGCTGATGGAGGCGCTCGGCTCCGGTCTGCTGGGCCTGGCCCTGGCCGGTGCGGCCGCGCGGGTACTCGCGAAGAGGCTGCCCTCCACCAGAACGGTGCTGGTCAGCGGCGTGGCCGGGGCGCTGTTCGGGGCGTACCTGACGCACATGTCGCTGGGCCCGGGACACAACACCCTGCTCGCGACCCTGCTGGGCGGCGCCGGTGTGTCCGCCGTCGTGCTCTCCCTGCTGCTGCGCCCCGCCGCCCGTTCCGGGAGGTCCCCCCGGCGCGCTCCGTTTTCGCTCTCGTCGGGGAGCTGACTGAGACTCGCGCCCCGCTGGAGCCCCGCGCCGGGACGCCTCCTGGAACCGGGCCGCGGATCAGGCCGCGAGGCCCAGGGCGGCCATGCGCTTGGTGTGCGCCTTGGTGATCCGGGTGAACATCTCGCCGACGGCCGCCAGGTCGAAGCCGGCCGCCATCCCGTCCACGCCGCCGACCAGCATGGTGGACAGCGCGTCGCGCTCGGCGACCACGCGCTGCGCCTGCGAGAGGGCCTCGCCCATCAGCCGGCGGGCCCAGAGCGCGAGGCGGCCGCCGCAGCGCGGGTCGGCCTCGATCGCGGCGCGGACCTTCTCGACGGCGAAGCCGCCGTGGCCGGTGTCGTCGAGGACGCCGACGACCAGGGCGCGGGTGTCGGTGTCGAGGTGGGTGGCGACCTCGCGGTAGAAGTCGCTGGCGATCGAGTCGCCGACGTACGCCTTGACCAGGCCCTCCAGCCAGTCCGAGGGCGCGGTCTGGCGGTGGAAGTCGTCCACGCCCTTGGCGAAGGGCTCCATCGCGGCGGTCGGCTCGGCGTCGATGGCCGCGAGCCGGTCCCGCAGCCGCTCGAAGTGGTGGAACTCGGCGGAGGCCATCTTCGCCAGCTCGGCCTTGTCCCCCAGGGTGGGCGCGAGCTTCGCGTCCTCCGCGAGGCGCTCGAAGGCCGCGAGCTCTCCGTACGCCAGCGCGCCGAGGAGGTCCACGACGGCGGCCCGGTACTGCGGCGAGGCGGAGGCCGTCGCCCAGTCCTGGGCGGCGATGCCCTGCGCCTGCCCGGGGGCGTTCTCGTCGGCGGGAGATGCGTTTTCTACGGTCGACATGCTCCGCACAATAGCCCGCCGAAAGGCCTCACAAGTCACCACACCTACTCACTGTCGATCCCCGTAAACACGCCTACCTGGTGAATTCACCCGACACAGCTGCGAGATTCCGGGGTACAGTGGTAATGCGCCTGCCGAATACTCGGCGGGCCATCCGAATGAGGATGCCCGGTCGGTGGCCCGATCGGCTCCACCCGACCGCCCTCTGTGTGGTGGTACGTCCATGCGTACCGATCCGCACGAGGGGCCCCCTCAGCGGCAGAAGCGCTTGAGCGAAGGCCAGTGGTCCCGCGCAGCTTTGTACGTACGTCGCAGTACTGCAAGCCCGGCACGGTAGGACCCCCTCGCCGCCTCGCGCCGCGTCTCACAGAAGAGGCAGCACCCTGACTACGTTCCGAGACCTCGGGATCTTTCCCGAGACGGCCGAGGCGCTTGAAGCCGTCGGCATCGTGTCCCCCTTCCCGATCCAGGAGATGACCCTCCCCGTCGCCCTCTCCGGCACGGACGTCATCGGCCAGGCCAAGACCGGAACCGGCAAGACGCTCGGTTTCGGCCTTCCGCTGCTGGAGCGGGTCGTCGTCCCCGCGGACGTCGAGGCGGGCCGGGCGAAGCCCGAGCAGCTCACCGACGCCCCGCAGGCCCTCGTGGTCGTTCCGACCCGCGAGCTGTGCACCCAGGTCACCAACGACCTGCTGACCGCGGGCAAGGTCCGCAACGTCCGCGTGCTCGCCATATACGGCGGCCGCGCGTACGAGCCGCAGGTCGAGGCGCTCAAGAAGGGCGTCGACGTGATCGTCGGCACCCCGGGCCGCCTGCTGGACCTGGCCGGGCAGAAGAAGCTCGACCTTTCCCGCGTCAAGGCCCTCGTCCTGGACGAGGCCGACGAAATGCTCGACCTGGGCTTCCTGCCCGACGTCGAGAAGATCATGGGCTACCTGCCCCCGAAGCGTCAGACGATGCTGTTCTCGGCGACCATGCCGGGCGCCGTCATCGGTCTGGCCCGCCGGTACATGTCGCAGCCGACGCACATCCGCGCCGTCTCCGAGGACGGCGAGGGCGCGACCGTCGCCAACATCACGCAGCACGTCTTCCGTGCGCACAACATGGACAAGCCGGAGCTCGTCTCCCGCATCCTGCAGGCCGACGGCCGCGGGCTGGCCATGATCTTCTGCCGTACCAAGCGCACGGCGGCCGACATCGCCGAGCAGCTGGAGAAGCGCGGCTTCGCCTCCGGCGCCGTCCACGGCGACCTGGGCCAGGGCGCCCGTGAGCAGGCGCTGCGCGCGTTCCGCAACGGCAAGGTCGACGTGCTGGTGTGCACCGACGTCGCCGCGCGCGGTATCGATGTCGAGGGTGTGACCCACGTCATCAACTACCAGACGCCCGAGGACGAGAAGACCTTCCTGCACCGCGTGGGCCGCACCGGCCGCGCGGGCAACAAGGGCATCGCCGTCACCCTGGTCGACTGGGACGACATCCCGCGCTGGCAGCTGATCAACAAGGCGCTGGAGCTCGACTTCCACGAGCCCGAGGAGACGTACTCCACGTCCCCGCACCTGTACGAGCAGCTGAACATCCCGGCCGGCACCAAGGGCATCCTGCCGCGTGCCGAGCGCACGCGGGAGGGCCTGAAGGCCGAGCAGCTGGAGGACCTGGGCGAGACCGGCGGACGCGGTGGCCGTGGTGGCCGCGGTCCCGCTGCCGCTGCCGCCGTGGTGACCGAGGAGCGTGCCCCGCGTACGCCGCGCCAGCGCCGCCGCACCCGTGGTGGCTCCGACCTGGGCGCCGAGGCCGAGGCCACTGTGCCGGCCCCGGCCGCCGAGGCTGCCGCCCCGGCCCTCCCGGCCGCCGACGAGGCGCGTCGTCCGCGCCGCCGCCGGACCCGTGCGTCCGTTACGGCCGCCGCCGCGGTGGCCGAGGCCGCCGTCGTCGAGGCTCCGGTGGTGGCCGAGGCCGTCGCCGAGGTCGTCGCCGAGGCCCCGGCCGTGGTGGAGGAGGCCGCGCCGGCCAAGCCGAAGCGCACCCGGACCCGCAAGGCCGCCGCCGCGGTGGTCGATGCCCCGGTGGTCGAGGCTCCGGTGGTCGAGGCTCCGGTCGCCGAGGCTCCGGTCGTCGCCCCGGCCCCGGTGGCCGAGGAGGCCCCGGCCAAGCCGAAGCGCACGCGGACCCGCAAGGTCGCCGTCGCTGCCGAGGCTTCGGTGGCGCAGGCTCCCGAGGCCGCCGACGCCGAGGCGGCCCCGGTCAAGCGACGCCGGACCCCGACGCGCAAGGCCGTGGCCACCCCGATCCCCGACGTGGTCAAGGGCGCCGTCTCCGCCGAGGCTCCCGCCCCGGCGCGCCGGACCCGGACCCGCAAGGCGGCCGCCGCGGCGGCCCCCGAGCCGGACTTCCAGATGGCCCCGCCGGTCGAGCCGCCCAAGGCCCGTCGGCCCCGCTGACCCGGGCAGGGCGCACGCCCGTAGAACGGCCCCGGTCCCCTTTCGAGGGGGCCGGGGCCGTTCTCGTACCCGGGCGTACGGGCCGGTAACCTCGGGCCATGAGCAAGCCGCCGCGCCTCACCCTGCCACCCGTCGCCCGCGCGTACCGCCTGACCACCGCCCGCGGCGAGTTCGCCGTGCACGAGGCGGGTGAGCCGGTGCGCGGAACCGCCCTGCTGGTCCCCGGGTTCACGGGCAGCAAGGAGGACTTCATCGCCCTCCTGGAGCCGCTCGCCGCCGCCGGCTACCGGGTGGTCGCCGTCGACGGGCGCGGCCAGTACGAGAGCCCCGGCCCGCGCGAGGAGGCCGCGTACGGGCTGGAGGAGCTGGCCCGCGACCTGCTGGCGCAGGCCCTGGCGCTCGGCCCGGGGCCGCTGCACCTGGTCGGGCACTCCTTCGGCGGGCTGGTCGCGCGCGCCGCGGTGCTGCGCGACGCCGCCCCCTTCGCCTCGCTCACCCTGATGAGCAGCGGGCCCGCCGCGGTCGTGGAGGCCCAGCAGGACCGTACGAAGCTGCTGGTCGCGGCCCTGGAGGTGATGCGGGAAACTGCGCCCACCGAAAGCATGCCCGTGGTGTGGGAGGCGATGCGGGCCCAGGATCCGCAGGACGCCGTGCCCGACTCCCCCGAGCTGGCGGCGTTCCTGCGCGAGCGGTGGCTGGCCACCGTGCCGGAGCAGCTGATCGCCACCGGCCGGGTGCTGGTCGCGGAGCCCGACCGGGTGGCGGAGCTGGCGGCGGTGCCGCTGCCCAAGCTCGTCCTGTCCGGAGTGGTCGACTACGCGTGGCCGGTGCCGCTGATGGACGAGATGGCGATCCGACTGGCTGCTTCCCGGGTGGTGGTCGAGGGTGCGGAGCACTCCCCAAACGCGGAGAACCCGCAGGTCACGGCCGGTTCTCTAGTCGACTTCTGGGGATCCTTGAGTGGCCGGTAGTTAGCTAAGGAAAAAATTTCCTTAGCGTAGGGAATGTTTCTCGTGCGGCCCCCGTTGAACCCTGTGCAAGGAGAACACCGACGAAGGGAGAAGCCGTGCGCTTCGAGATTCTGCGCCTGGACGATGTCGACGGAACCGCCGTGGACAGCACCGTCGTGGACGCGGCCTCCGTCAACCGGATCGTGCAGCAGGCGGCCGCCATCGGCCAGCGCATCCTGATCCGACCGGCCGAGAGTGCGTCCTCCTGATGCTTCCCGAAACGCCCCCGCACCGAATCGGTGCGGGGGCGTTCGCATGCGTGCGGACCGGTCATGCGGACCGGCCGGGCGGACCAGTCGGGCGGACCGGTCGGGTCAGGCGCCGCGGACGACCTGGAGGACGCCGTTGATGATCTGCTGGACGGCGATGGCCGACAGCATCATGCCGGCGAGCCGGGTGACCAGGACGACGCCGCCGTCCTTGATGACCCGGATGATCACCAGCGAGTAGCGCATGGTCAGCCACAGCACCACGTGCATGGCGACGATCGCGCACCACACCGAGACCTGCCCGGTCAGCCCGTCGGCCTTCTGCACCGCCAGGATGACGGACACGATCGCACCGGGACCGGCCAGCAGCGGCATGCCGAGCGGGACCAGCGCGACGTTGACGTCCTTGGTCTGCTTGGGCTCGTCGGTCTTGCCGGTGAGCAGGTCGAGCGCGATCAGCAGGAGCAGCAGACCACCCGCGATCATGAGCGCCGGGACGGAGACGTGCAGGTAGTCCAGGATCTGCTGGCCGCAGATGCCGAAGACGGCGATGACACCGAAGGCCACGCAGACGGCCTGCCAGGCCATGCGGCGCTGGACCTTCGCGGGACGGCCGGAGGTCAGCGCGAGGAAGATCGGCGTGATGCCCGGGGGGTCCATAATCACAAAAAGCGTGAGAAAAAGGGATCCGAAGACGGCGAAATCAAACACAGTGATGCCTTGCAGGTGAGGGGTGTTACCAAGAAGCGGAGGGGGATGTGGGCGCGGCGCTTACGCGCGGGCGTCTCCACCGGCGCCCGGCACGGGGAAGGCCCCCGTCGCGCGGCGCGTGATCTCGCCGTAGATCTCGGGGTCGGTCGTGTACTCCCCGAGACGACAGGTCTTGCGGCTGCCGTGGTAGTCGCTGGAGCCGGTCGTCAGCAGTCCGAGGTCCCCGGCCAGTCCGCGCAGCCGGGCGCGGGTGTCGGTGTCGTGGTCCATGTGGTCCACCTCGATGCCGTCGAGGCCGGCGGCCGCGAGGGCGGCTATCGCGGACTCGGGCACGCACTCGCCGCGCTTGACGGCGGCGGGGTGCGCGAAGACGGTGACCCCTCCGGCCGCCTTGACCAGGCGGATGGCGTCGAAGGGGTCGAGCTCGTGCTTCTCGGCGTACGCGCGGCCGCCGTCGGCGAGCCAGTCCGCGGTGAACGCGTCGGACACGGTGGGGACGACCCCCAGCTCGACCATGGCGGTGGCGATGTGCGGGCGGCCGACGGAACCGTTGCCGGCGATCCGGGCCACCTGCTCCCAGGTGACGTCCACGCCGAGGGCCTGGAGCTTGCCGACCATCGACTGGGCGCGGGGGGTGCGGTCGTCCCGTACGAGTTCCCGCTCGCGGGCGAGCTCGGGCTCCTCCGGGTCGAAGAGGTAGGCCAGCATGTGCAGCCCGATGCCGTCGAGACGGCAGGACAGTTCGGCGCCGGTCACCAGGGTGAGACCGGGCGGCAGGGCCGCGATCGCCTCGGCGTATCCCCCGACGGTGTCGTGGTCGGTCAGCGCGACCACGTCCAGCCCGGCGGTCGCGGCGTTGCGCACCAGTTCGGCGGGGGTGTCGGTGCCGTCGGAGGCCGTGGAGTGGGCGTGCAGATCGATGCGCACAGCCGGACTCCAGGGTTCACGCGGACGGGGGACACTCCAGGGTACCGCCCGACGCCCGCCGAATGATCCCGCCGGGCGGGGGGGGTACGCCGGTTGCGGCGCGGGCCCGGGGGCCGGGCGGTGGCTGCCCACCCGCCTCGTTGTCTGCGGGCCGGGGTGCGGGGGGCGGGGTTTCGGCTGGGCGGTGTCAGGGCTGGTTTGGGGGTTTCCCGTCAGTCCCATCGTCCTTCCGGTTCGGGCCGGTCCGTCAAGGGCGCTCCTTCGTCGCGTCGCTTCGCGATGGCCTTCGGCCACCCTTGACAGACCAGCCCGCCCCGGAAAGACAAGGACTGCCGAGAACCCCCCAAAAGAACGGTCACGGAGCAAGGGGAAGGAACGGGCGCCTCAGCGATCAGGCGAGGGGCCGGGCCTTGCCACGCCGGGCATCCGGGCCAGTCCCAGAAGGGCCCAGGGCCAGGGGCCCGGGGCGCGACAGATCGCTACACGCTCCTCATATCTCAGCGACTACCGGCCGCCTGGGGCTGATCCCTGCACCAAATGACGACCAGGGCGAGGCGGGAAGCGCGGAGGCGCATCAGATCGCTACGCGCTTCTCAGATCTCAGCGGCCGACGGCCGTCCGGGGCTGATCCCCTCACTGGATGGTGGGGGGAGGCGAGCCAGCTCACCGCTCCGTGAGCAGTCGGCATCCATCATGGCTTCGCACATGGGGTCCGTTCCCGTCGAGGGCGTCCAGCAGGCGAATCGCGTATGCCTCGGCCATCCGCTCGGACACTTCTCGGGGCGTGAGCCATTGAACTGCGGTGGTCTCAACCGAGACGCGCTCCACACCTCCTGAGGGCTTGCAGCGGAACACGAGGGCCACGACTCCCGCCACGATGTTCTTGTACACGCCGGTGAGTTGGTCCACCTCGACGTGTATCCCGGTTTCCTCCAGGACCTCCCGCCGGACCCCGTCCTCCGGGGTCTCCTTCAGCTCCAGCACTCCCCCCGGCAACTCCCACATGCCGTTGTCCGCCCGACGGATCGCCAGCAACCGACCGTCGTCCCGCACCACTGCCGCAGCTACTGACACGGAGTGGCGTGGCGTTGACCCGGGCACGTCTCAACCGAGGCTGTCTGTGCGCTCGGCCAGCGCACGGAGTTCGTCGGAGGCGGTACGGCCAGCGCTGAGTACGAGGTCCCTGATGACCGTCCGGGCTGCGAGGTGGGTGCGGATCATCTCGGGTGCCAATTCCTCGGCGCGCAGTAGGCAGTCCAGCGCGTCTGCGTACTGACGGCGTTGCGCGTGGGCTCGACCCATGTCCATCAGCAGGCGTGCCTGGCGCTCGGCGGACAGGCCGTCCGCGTGGAGCCCCTTGGAGAGGTCGAGGGCCTCGCCGGCGTCTCCGAGGTCGACTGCGGTTGAGACGGCTTGGATCTCCACGTTCGTGGGGCCGAACTCGAGGTTGAAGTCGTTGCGGTCCTCGCCCAGCCGTCGGCCGACGCTGCGCGCGGCCTCGATCTGCTGCCGCGCGGAAGATCTTTCGCCCGCGCGGGCATGGACGAGCGCCAGCACCAGGTGCAGTGATCCCAGGACGGAAAGGTGCTGGGGTGTGGGTTCGTCGGCCGTGGCGTTTTCGAGGGCGCTGATGGCCGTAGTGGCGGCACGCTCCGCCTGGTCGAGGTGCTTCAGGCGTACGAAGGCGTGGCACAGGCGGTAGGTCCCGGCGAACACGCTCAGTGGATTGCCCGAAAGTTCGGCCGCGTGAATCGCCCGGTCCGCTGCGACCCATGCGGCATCTGCCTCGTGCTGGCGCACGAAAGCCGCAGCCAGGGCCTGGTAAGTCCTGGCCAGCAAATCGCGCAGTTCAGGTTGGTGCTCAGCTGTCGCCGTACGGCAAGCCTGCTCCAAGCTCGGGACCAACGCACTTATCTCAGCACTCAGTTCGGCAAACCGGGCGCTGTGGGTGAGTTCCCAGATCCTGTCCACCGACGAGCGAAGGCCAGGGAGGGCTTCCGGCTGGAAGTCCTGGCGTGGAGTGAGGAGGACATTCAGCGCTGGATGCCCAGACAGCGCCAGACGAGCTTGGTCGAGGTCGTTCGTTTCCAACTCGAGCGACGGCGCGGCCTCGGCCGGGGGTGGCGCGTCGGGCTGGAGGACCTGGAGCGGCACGCCAAGGCCGTCAGCGAGAAGCCGCAGCACGTCCAGGCGGTTCACCGGCTGGATACCCCGCTCGACCTGCGACAGCCAACTCGCCGTGCGGCCAATGGCCGCAGCGAGTTCTCCCTGCGTCACGCCCTTCTGCTTGCGCAGATTGGCCACGCGCGCCCCAAAGACGCGCCGCTCCTCGGAACTCACTGCCGTGCCGCCACCTTCCCACCGATCACGTCGAGGAAGGTCACCTCGACACCGGCAAGGTACTGGTCCCGCTGGGCAAGGAAGTGCTTGGTATGCGGCTGCACCTCGTGGGCGTCGAAGGCCGCACGGTCCGCGTACAGCTCGTAGAACACGCGCACCAAGGGCTCGCCCTCCGGCACGTGCACCACGTAGGTCAGCGTGCCCGGCTCCGCGCCCTTGATGCCCTCCAGGGTGATCGCACACAGCTCATCGAATGCCTTCGCGGCCTCCTGATCGCGCAGCGAGAAGCGCACGATCAGGCCGAATCCGTCGCTCATACGTGCTCCTTTCGAGTCGCAGACAGTCTCGCAGGCACGCAGACATCCTGCGAGTAACAGTTTCCCTTGATTCACAGAAACACTGCGAGTAGCGTCGTAGTCACTCTGCTACCGAACGTGAGCAAGGAGGGCATGCATGCCCCAGGTCCCCGTGGACAGCAGCGATGGCAGCCAGCCAAAGACCGTGGCTGCGACCATCACGCCGAGTGCGGATCTACTCGACCGGGCGTTGGCCGGCTGGGAGCGCTTCCTCAGCACGTTCGAGGCGGCGTCCGATGAGTGAGTGCTACGAGTACGTGCCGCACCGGCTCCTCCACCGACGCGTGCGCGACATCGCTTCGGGTGTCGAGGGCGTGCTCATGGCCGTGATCAACGAGAACGTCTCCGACACCGGCATCGAGCGCTGGATGGAGCTCGCCTACATCCGGGGCGTCTCCGGCCGCGAATTCACCACGGCCGTCAACAACGTCGAGCCGGCCTATGACCAGCCCCAGACGGCCGCTGGCCGCCGAGATCCGAGAAGCGCGTAGCGATCTGATGCGTCCATGCGTTTCCCCCGCCGCTCTGGTCGTCATTTGGTGTGGGTATCAGCCCCGGACGGCCGTCGGCCGCTGAGATATGAGAAGCGCGTAGCGATCTGATGCGCCTATGTGCTCCGCCCGCCGCCCTCATCACCATCTGGTGCAGGGATCGACCCCAGACGGCCGTCGGCCGCTGAGACGGGAGAAGCGCGTAGCGATCTGGTGCGCACCGGGCCCCCGGCCCTGGGCACTCCTTGCGCGGGCCCGGATGCCCGGCAGGCCGACGCCCGGCGCCTCGCCTCTTCGCTGACGGGGCCGCTCCTCCCCTCCTGCCCCGTGACCGTTCCTTTGGGGGGTTCTCGGCAGTCCTTGTCTTTCCGGGGCGGGCTGGTCTGTCAAGGGTGGCCGAAGGCCATCGCGAAGCGACGCGACGAAGGAGCGCCCTTGACAGGCCGGCACGAACCGGAAGGACGATGGGACTGACGGGAAACCCCCAAACCGGCTCTGACACCGCCCCGCCGAAACCCCGCCCCCCGCACCCCGGCCCGCAGACAAAGGGACAGGTGGGCAACCACCGCTCGGCCCCGGGGTCGACCGCGTTAAGAGGGGGAACCCAAAATGCGGGGGCTGAGGGCGCCGCAGGGGAGGAGTTCGACCTCCGCGCCCGCGTCGCGCAGGTCGGTGAGGACGAGTTCGTCGTACATCAGGAGGCCCGTCTGTTCCGGCCAGACGATGGCCCACAGCCACAGCCCCCGCGCCTCGCCGGCGAACACGGCCCGGTCGTCCGGGACCCCGGAGACGTGCCACAGCGGTGTGGGCCGGCCCGCCGCGACGACCTTGGCGTGCGGCGGGGCCGAGACGTCGATGTGCGGGCCGGGGTCGGGGGAGTCGATGCCCGCGAAGCGGGAGCCGAGCCCGACGCCCAGTTCCTCCGCGATCAGCAGCAGCTCCCCGAGGCCGCCCAGCGGTCCGGGGCCCGTGCAGGCGACGGCGGTGGCCCGGCCGCCGCTGCGGTCGTCGCCGGCGACGGCCACCCCGGTGAACAGCCATCCCACCGGCAGCGGCCACGGCATCCACACGGGCACGTTCGCCCGGTTGACGACGACCTCCAGCCCCTCGACGCTGGGCGGGATCACAGGCTGTAGCGGGTGGACGGCGCCGTGCACCGCGCACTGCCAGGAGTCGGCGAAGAGGCCGGGCGCGCGGACCCGGCCACCACACTTCGGGCAACTCGGTTCGCCCCTCATATGAAGCACGCTCCTCCCCGCCCGGGGCGTCGTCAAGACGCGATCACCCGTCCGGGCTCAGTCCAGTGCGACGGCCGTACGCAGAGGGTCCCGCAGATCCGTGCCGCGCGCGAGCCAGCGCTCCTGGAGGGCGGCCGCGCCGTGCACCCGCTTCCAGGCGGCCTCGTTCGCCGTCATGGGAAGGAGGGGGAGGAAGCGGACGGGGTCCATGGGCTCGTCCAGTTCCAGGTCCTCGACGAGTCCGCCCGGTTCCGCGACGAGGACGGAGCTGAACGGCGCCCCCTCCCACAGGGGTTCGCCCACGTCCAGCGAGGCTCCGGGGGCCACGACCAGCCCTTCGACCATCGGGGAGGCCGCCAGGACCGCCAGCGGCCGCAGCAGCTTGTCGGTGGGCGCGAGCCCCGCCCGTACCGTCAGGACCAGCTCGGCGCGCGGGCCGCGCACCGGATCGGCGACGACGGCGGTCGGGTCGGTCATCGGGTGGGCGGACATGCCGAGGGTCGCGTACCGGACGAGGTCGCCCCCGGCGAAGCGGAGGACCTCGATGCGGTCGGTGCCCAGGAAGGTGACGGAGGCGCGGGCGTCGGGTTCGCCGAACGCGTTGCGCAGCCGGGCTTCGACGAGGGCCAGAATTTCTGCCATGGAGTGAGCATAGAACTCGTATCCGCCGGGTAAAGGACGGGCTTTGACCATCCGTCGGCTGATAGTGTTGACAGCTGGTCGGGGCCGCACGCAGAAGCGTTGTTTCAGAGGCCCGGCGACCAGGACGTCCCTCACGGGGGACCGGCCGGAGGAGGTGGGGCTGCGATGGATCGAAGTCGATCGTGCAGTACCAATCGCTCTTCGGCGTCTTTCAAGGGCGGCTCCAGCCCCCTTTGATCTTCTGATCAGCAGAAGAGCGACGGCAGAACTTTGTCCTCCCGTCCTGTTTTCCCTCCGTCAGCCCGGGTTTGCCCGCCCACGGCCACAGAGGGCCTCCCACCCGTACGGTCCGCAGCCGTGCGCGCGAAGGAGCCTGCCATGTCGATGCTGCCCTACCTCCGTGCCGCCGTCCGTCCGGCACTGCGCCGGTCCACCCCCGTACAGCCCGGCTACGACACCACCCGCGACCCCTCCGCCAGCAGCGCGGTGGTCGACTGCGCCGTGTACCGCGACGGCCGGCGCGACCGGCGGGAGCCGGGCGGGGCCTGCCTGACGCCGCGTGAGGCCCTGCGCCGGGTCCGCGAGGACGGCGGTTTCGCGTGGATCGGCCTGCACGAGCCCACCGAGGCCGAGTTCGCCGGGATCGCCGCCACCTTCGGCCTGCACCCGCTCGCCGTGGAGGACGCGGTGCACGCGCACCAGCGGCCGAAGCTGGAGCGCTACGACGAGACGCTCTTCACCGTCTTCAAGACGATCCACTACGTCGAGCACGCCGAACTCACCGCCACCAGCGAGGTGGTGGAGACCGGCGAGGTGATGTGCTTCACCGGCCCCGACTTCGTCATCACCGTCCGGCACGGCGGCCAGGGGTCCCTGCGGAGCCTGCGCCACCGCCTCCAGGACGACCCGGAACTGCTCTCGCGGGGCCCCTCGGCCGTGCTGCACTCCATCGCCGACCACGTGGTCGACGGCTACATCGCGGTCGCGGCGGCCGTACAGGACGACATCGACGAGGTGGAGAGCGCGGTCTTCGCCGCCCCCTCCAAGGGCGTCAGCCGGGGCGGCGACGCGGGCCGCATCTACCAGCTCAAGCGCGAGGTGCTGGAGTTCAAGCGGGCGGTCTCGCCGCTGCTGCGGCCGATGGAGCTGCTGAGCGAGCGGCCCATGCGGCTGGTGGACCCGGACATCCAGAAGTACTTCCGCGACGTGGCCGACCACCTCGCGCGGGTGCACGAGCAGGTCATCGGCTTCGACGAGCTGCTGAACTCGATCCTCCAGGCGAACCTGGCCCAGGCCTCCGTCGCCCAGAACGAGGACATGCGCAAGATCACCTCCTGGGCGGCGATCATCGCCGTGCCGACGATGATCTGCGGCGTGTACGGGATGAACTTCGACCACATGCCGGAGCTGCACTGGCGCTACGGCTATCCGCTGGTGATGGCCACCATCGTCGGGAGCTGTTTCGCCATCCACCGGACCCTGCGCCGCAACGGCTGGCTGTAGCGGCCGGCGGCGCCCGGCGGGAGGGCACCGCCTACCCTGTGCGCATGACTCTCAGCGCACTCGACCTGGCCCTCGTCGAGGAGGCCTCCAAGAAGTCCGGCCTCATCTGGGTCCGCGGCTCCGGTGCCGACCGGGCCCTGTGGCACGCCTGGGTGGACGGCGCCGCGCACGTGCTCGGCGACGGGCCCGGCGAGCAGCCCTTCCCCGGACTCGCCGACGGCTCCTCGGCCGAGGTGACCGTACGCAGCAAGGACAAGGGCGGCCGGCTCGTGGCCTGGACCGCGGCCGTACGGGAACTCGTACCCGGCAGCGAGCCGTGGGAGGCCGCCGTCGCCGAGCTGAAGGGCAAGCGGCTGAACGCGCCGGACTCGGAGGCGATGACGGAGCGCTGGGCCCGGGAGTGCCGGCTGCTGCGGCTGGAGCCGGTGGCGGTGGACGGGCAGCTCCCCGACGGTTCGCTGGCCGCCCGGCCGCTGGGCTCCCCCGCGGTCACCCGCAGGCCGATCCCGGCGAGCCTGCCGAAGCTGCTGCTGAAGCGGAAGAAGGCCAAGCGGTAGGAGCGGGTCAGCCCGTGCCGGGGTTCGAGCCCGTGCCGGAGCCCGTGCCCGAGCCCTGGGCGGGGGACTTCGAGGGGGCCGGGGTGCCGGTGGGGCCGGCGCCCTTGCCGTCCTTGGTGGTCGGCAGCTGGCTGCCGTAGTCCAGGGTCTGGTCCTGGGCGGGCGCCTCCAGCGGGAAGGGCTTGCCCCATTCGGACAGCTCCACCCGGCCCGCGCCGCCGGCGCGCTCCATCAGCAGCGGGTACGGGGTCCCCTCCAGGGACACCGAGAGCTTGCCGCCCTTGCCCGCGGCCGCCGACAGCGGCACGGCGCGGGTGTGCCCGACCGTGGTGTAGCCGCCCTTGGTGAGCTGGCCCTGGAGGCCGAGGAGCCCGTCGAGCAGGACGTGCATGTCGGTGAAACCGCGGAACTGCTTGTAGGTGGGGTCGCTCTCGGGCACCTTCACGTACTTGTCGCCGAGCTTGCCGGCCGAGTCCGACTTGCCCCAGAAGGCCGCGCTCGCCTTCAGGTACAGCTGCTCGCCGACCCGCAGCAGCTGGAAGGTGTCCTCGGCCGACTTCACCTCGCCGGAGCCGCCGTCCGCCTTCAGCCGCATGTCGAGGGTGAAGGTCTTGCCGCCGCTGACGAGCGTGCCGGACAGGTGGACGGAGGCGGCTGCGGTGGCGGCGGCCTTCGCCTGGCCCTCGATCTTGTCGGCGGCGAGCTTGCCCACCCCGTTCGTGCCCTTGTCGGGGTCCGTCTTCTCCGCGGCGCAGCCCGTCCCGGCGACGGCGAGGCCCGCGCACAGGGCACCGATGAAGGCGGCCCGGCGCAACCGTACGGCGGGGGTGTAGGCGGTCACGGGCGGGCGCCTCTCGTCGGGGGTCTGCTGGAGGGTGCTCCCCGGCCTCCGGCAGGGGGCA
This sequence comes from Streptomyces sp. NBC_00091, assembly GCF_026343185.1. GTDB lineage: Bacteria > Actinomycetota > Actinomycetes > Streptomycetales > Streptomycetaceae > Streptomyces. Next base: position 1,412,991 of record NZ_JAPEMA010000001.1, read on the forward strand.
GCCCCACCCGGCGTCGGCCGGGGGGAGCCCCACCCGGCGTCGGCCGGGGGGAGCCGCAGGCAGCGTACCCGCCCGTGGACGCGGTCCCGGCGGACCCCCGGGCACACCCCGGGCGGACGGCCCCACCAGGACGCTTTCCTCCGGCACGGGCTAGCCTGAGGCACGGCAGGACTGTTGATGGACGCTCTAGGAGGCGCACGGATGGCTGCAGGCGCCCCGCGGATCTTCGTCTCGCATCTGTCGGGTGTGCCCGTCTTCGATCCCAACGGCGACCAGGTCGGCCGGGTCCGCGACCTCGTCGCGATGCTGCGCGTCGGCGGCCGTCCGCCCCGGCTGCTGGGCCTGGTGGTCGAGGTGGTCAGCCGGCGCCGGATCTTCCTGCCCATGACCCGGGTGACGGGCGTGGAGTCCGGGCAGGTCATCACCACCGGTGTCGTCAACATGCGGCGCTTCGAACAGCGCCCCACCGAGCGGCTGGTCCTGGGCGAACTGCTGGACCGCCGGGTGACGCTGGGGGCCACGGGCGAGGAGGTCACCGTCCTGGACGTGGCCATCCAGCAGCTGCCGGCCCGCCGCGACTGGGAGATCGACCGGATCTTCGTACGCAAGGGCAAGGCCGGCGCGCTGCGCCGGCGCGGCGAGACCCTGACCGTGGAGTGGTCGGCGGTCACCGGCTTCTCCCTGGAGGAGGAGGGCCAGGGCGCCGAGAACCTGGTCGCGACCTTCGAGCAGATGCGCCCGGCGGACCTGGCGAACGTCCTGCACCACCTGACGCCGAAGCGGCGCGCCGAGGTGGCCCACGCCCTCGACGACGACCGGCTCGCGGACGTCCTGGAGGAGCTCCCCGAGGACGACCAGGTGGAGATCCTCGGCAGGCTGAAGGAGGAGCGCGCGGCCGACGTCCTGGAGGCGATGGACCCGGACGACGCGGCCGACCTGCTCTCCGAGCTGCCCGAGGAGGAGAAGGAGCGGCTGCTGACCCTGATGCAGCCGGACGACGCCGCCGACGTGCGGCGCCTGCTGTCGTACGAGGAGAACACCGCGGGCGGTCTGATGACCACCGAGCCGATCGTGCTGCGCCCGGACGCCACCGTCGCGGACGCGCTGGCCCGCGTACGCAAGTCGGACCTGTCCCCGGCGCTGGCGGCGCAGGTCTACGTGTGCCGGCCGCCGGACGAGACCCCGACGGGCAAGTACCTGGGGATGGTGCACTTCCAGCGGCTGCTGCGGGACCCCCCGTTCACCCTGGTCAGCTCGCTGGTGGACACCGACCTTCCGCCGCTGCTTCCGGACGCCTCGCTGCGCGCCGTGACCAGCTACCTGGCCGCGTACAACATGGTCGCGGCGCCCGTCGTCGACGAGAGCGGCTCCCTGCTGGGAGCGGTCACCGTGGACGACGTACTGGACCACCTGCTGCCCGACGACTGGCGGGAGACGGACTTCCATTCCGAGGAGGCCGTACATGGCCACTGAGCGGGGGCGCGGCGAGGCCGCGCGCGAACGGCGCCGGGAGCGGCGCGAGCATGCCCGGGACGGGCTCTCGGAGCGGCTGGAGGAGGCCGCGGAGCGGCTGCGTACCGAGCGGCTGGAACGTTCCGCCGAACGGTCGAAGAGCGGTGCGCCCGCCGGGGCGAGTGCGCTGACGCGTTCGCGCGTACGGCTGGACCAGCCGCGCCCGGGGCGCCGCAGGCTGCTGCCCGAGTACGACCCGGAGGCCTTCGGGCGGCTGTCGGAGAAGGTCGCGCGGTTCCTCGGCACGGGCCGGTTCATCGTCTGGATGACCCTGGTCATCGTGGTGTGGGTGCTGTGGAACATCTTCGCGCCCGACCACCTGCGCTTCGACCAGTACCCCTTCATCTTCCTGACGCTGATGCTCTCGCTCCAGGCCTCGTACGCGGCCCCGCTGATCCTGCTCGCGCAGAACCGGCAGGACGACCGCGACCGGGTCAACCTGGAGCAGGACCGCAAGCAGAACGAGCGCTCCATCGCCGACACGGAGTACCTGACCCGGGAGCTCGCGGCGCTGCGGATGGGCCTGGGCGAGGTCGCCACCCGGGACTGGATCAGGTCGGAGTTCCAGGACCTGATCAAGGAGATGGACGAGCGGCGTCTATTCCCCGGTGAAAGTGACGAAGTCGACCGCTGACGGGCTTACCTGAGCCCTGCTACCGAGCCGTACCATCGGGGCATGGCTACCGAGACACCCTCCGCCGCCGTGCCGGAGCAGGACGCGATCCTGGACGCGCTGGCGACGGTCAACGACCCCGAGATCCACCGGCCGATCACCGAGCTCGGCATGGTCAAATCGGTGGAGATCGGCGAGGGCGGCGCCGTCGCCGTCACGGTCTACCTCACGGTGTCGGGCTGCCCCATGCGCGAGACCATCACCAAGAACGTCACCGAGGCCGTCGAGAAGGTCGCGGGCGTCACCTCCGTCGCCGTCTCCCTGGACGTGATGAGCGACGAGCAGCGCAAGGAGCTGGCGGCCTCGCTGCGCGGCGGCACCGCCGAACGCGAGGTGCCCTTCGCCAAGCCCGGCTCGCTGACCCGCGTCTACGCGGTCGCCTCCGGCAAGGGCGGCGTCGGCAAGTCCTCCGTCACGGTCAACCTGGCCGCGGCGATGGCGGCCGACGGCCTGAAGGTCGGCGTGGTCGACGCGGACATCTACGGCCACAGCGTGCCGCGGATGCTCGGCGTCGAGGGCCGTCCGACCCAGGTCGAGAACATGATCATGCCGCCGTCGGCGCACGGCGTGAAGGTCATCTCCATCGGCATGTTCACCCCGGGCAACGCGCCGGTGGTGTGGCGCGGCCCGATGCTCCACCGCGCCCTCCAGCAGTTCCTCGCCGATGTGTACTGGGGCGACCTGGACGTGCTGCTGCTGGACCTGCCGCCGGGTACCGGTGACATCGCGATCTCCGTGGCGCAGCTGGTGCCGAACGCCGAGATCCTCGTCGTGACCACCCCGCAGCAGGCCGCCGCCGAGGTCGCGGAGCGGGCCGGCTCGATCGCGGTGCAGACCCACCAGAAGATCGTGGGCGTCGTCGAGAACATGTCGGGCCTGCCGTGCCCGCACTGCGACGAGATGGTGGACGTGTTCGGCTCGGGCGGCGGCCAGAAGGTCGCCGACGGCCTGACCAAGACGGTCGGCGCGACGGTGCCGGTGCTGGGCTCGATCCCGATCGACGTCCGGCTGCGCGAGGGCGGCGACGACGGCAAGCCCGTGGTCCTGTCCGACCCGGACTCCCCGGCGGGCGCGGCACTGCGCACGATCGCCGGCAAGCTCGGCGGCCGTGCCCGCGGCCTGTCGGGCATGTCCCTGGGCATCACACCGCGCAACAAGTTCTGACGTAGGCGGCCCCGTGCGGGGCCGCGCAGCGAAGGGCACCGCCGGCCGGCGGTGCCCTTTCCCGTACCCGGTCTACTCGTACGCCGCCAGGTCCCCGATGACCGAGAACCCGAGCCCGTACGCGCTCATGCCCCGCCCGTACGCACCCAGGTGCACCCCGCTCCCGGTGGATCCGGCGAGCACCCAGCCGAACTCCGACTCGCGGTAGTGGAACGGCGTCGGCTCCCCGTCCACCGGCAGCGACAGCGTCGACCAGTCCGGCCCCGCGAGGTCGTCGGCGAGTTCCCAGGCCGCCTCGGTCTGCTGGTCGAGCCAGTCGTCGCGCCGGGTGTGGTCCATCTGCGGCGGCCAGCTGTAGGCCAGCAGCCCGGAGCCGGCCAGCCAGGCGGCCGAGGAGACCGAGGTGGCCTCCAGGACGCCGGTGCCGTCGCCGCTGCGGCGCAGGGGGTTGCCGGCGATGGTGACCACCACCGCGAAGCGGTCCTTCTCGCCGGTGGCGATCTCGCCCCGGGCGGACGGTTCGTCGCCGTGGCCGGTGGAGCCGTGCTCCACGGTGCCGTCGGCGCCGGCGGCGACCTGCATGAGCCAGCGGGGGCCGGTGAAGGCCCCGTCCAGCCCGTACCAGGGGAACTCGGCCTTCAGGTAGCCCGCAGCCGCCCGGCGGGCCCCCGGGAACGGCGCGGCGGCCTCCAGGGCCTGGGCGGGGGCGGCCTGGTCGGGGGCGGCCTGGGCGGCCGGCGGCGGGGGTTCGGTATGCGCGGGTGGTGCGGTTTCGGGGGCTTCGGCAGGCTGCGCGCCTACGCGGCTACTGCTCGTCGTCTCCATGGGGCGGCCTCTCGTTCCGTGGGGTCCGGAACGGCCCTCCCCCTCGCTTCGCTGGGGGGACCCCCTCCCTCGGGCGTCCTGCGTCCGGACAGATGGAGGATAGCCATCCGACCCCGGATCGACGGGCAGGCTGCGGCTCAGGTGGCGTCGGCGTCGAAGGGGGTGCGCGGCTCCTGGGCCGGAGCGGCGGGCTTCTTCAGCAGGTCGGGGCCGGTGCTGGGGGCGGGCGTGGCGGCCGGCGCGGAGGAGGCGGCGGCCGGTCCGGTCTCCCGGCTGTTGACCGCGTCGGTGACCTCGTTCAGCTCCTTGCGGAGGTCGAAGCTGCTGCGCAGCTCCTGGAGGTCCTCGTTCTCGGTCAGCTGCTTGCGGATGAAGGTCTTCGGGTTCAGGTCCTCGAACTCGAAGTCCTTGAAGTCGGGGCCCAGTTCGGAGCGGATGTCCTGCTTGGCGCTGTCCGAGAAGGCACGGATCTTGCGGATGAAGCCCGAGACGTCCTGGATCACCTTCGGCAGCTTGTCCGGGCCGAAGATGAGGACGGCGAGCACCACGATCGTGACCAGCTCGAGTGCGCCTATGTCGTTGAACACCTTGCCGCTCCTCGGCTCTCTCCACGTCCGGCCGGGTCAACGGTACCCGGCCTTTCCCGCCGACCCCTACGCCGGTGCGCGGCCGCTGCGGGATTCACCCGGGCGTCATGCGGTATTCGTGTCGGAACCCCGCGCCTCAGGAACGCCGCTCCTCAGGAATCGCTGGCCGAACCGAGGACGACGTCCAGCGTGCGTTCCTTGCCGTCGCGCAGCACGGTCAGGCCGAGCCGGTCGCCCGGGCGGTGGGCCCTGATCTTGATGATCAGCTCGTCGCCTCCGTGTACGCGTACGCCGTCCACCTTCGTGATCACGTCGCCGGGCCTGATCCCGGCGCGGGCTCCGGGGCCGTCGGCCACCACGGAGGGCTTGCCGTCCTCGCCCTTGGCGTCGACCCGGGCTCCGTCGCCCTTGTACTGCATGTCCAGGGTGACGCCGATGACGGGGTGGGTGGCGCGGCCGGTGCGGATGAGTTCCTCGGCGACCCGCTTGCCCTGGTTGACGGGGATGGCGAAGCCGAGGCCGATGCTGCCGCTCTGGCGGGTGGGGTCGTCGCCGTCCTCGCCCTTGTCGGCGCCGCGGATCGCGCTGTTGATGCCGATCACGTGGGCGCGGGAGTCGAGGAGCGGGCCGCCGGAGTTGCCGGGGTTGATGGGGGCGTCGGTCTGGAGGGCGTCGACGTAGCTGATGTCGCTGCCGTCGCGCTTGTCGCCGCCGGCGGTGATGGGGCGGCCGGTGGCGCTGATGATGCCCGCGGTGACGGTGTTGGAGAGGTCGAAGGGGGCGCCGATGGCCACGACCGGGTCGCCGACGCGGACGTTCTCGGAGTTCCCCAGCGCCAGCGGGCGCAGGCCCCGGACGCCGCTCACCTTGACCACGGCCAGGTCGTAGCCGCCGTCGCGGCCGACCAGCTCGGCGGAGACGCTGTCGCCGGTGCTGAAGGTGACCGTTATGTCCTTGGCGTCGGCGACGACGTGGTTGTTCGTCAGGATGTGGCCCTGCTCGTCCAGCACGAAGCCGGTTCCGGTGCCGCTGCCGCCGCCTCCGCTGACGTGCAGGGTGACCACGCCGGGCAGTGCGGTGGCCGCGATGCCGGCCACGCTGTCCGGGGCCCGGCCCTTGTCGTCGGCGGCGGCCTGCGGGAGCTCCAGGCGGGTGCCGGTGCGCCGCTCGGCGAGGATGCCGAGGTAGCCGCCCACACCGCCCGCGAGGAGGGCGATGACGGCGCCGAAGACCACCAGCTGCCACAGCCCGGGGCCGCGGCGGGGCTTGCCGTGGTCCACGACCTGGAGCGGGCGCTCGCCCCAGGGGTCGTAGCGCGGGCCGGGCAGGGCGACGGGCTCCGCGACGGGGTCTGCCGCCTCCTCCGCCGCCGGGGTGGCGGGGGCGGTCCGGTCCTGCGGGTGCGGCTCCGCAGGGCCGGCGGGCCGGCTCCACCACGACGGAGCCGGACCGCTCTGCTGACTGTCGGACATGTGCGCTCCCCGCGGGCCTGGCGCACCGCGGGGCGGCGCGTGTGCCGCAGATTCAACCAGGTGCCCGGGCCCCTCGGGGGGCCCGGGTCAACGGGAGAGTGAAACCGGCTGCGCCGTCGCCGGGGCCGAGGAGGGGGCCGTCGGCAGCTGCCCGGCCGGGACCGGAGCGGGCACCCCGCCGGGGGTCGGGACCCGGTCGCGGACGAACGCGTCGGTCAGCGGGACCACGGGACCCGGACGGGTCGCGGGGGCCTCACCCCGGGCGTTCGGCTCGATCCCCTCCAGCGGCAGCGAGCCGCCGAGCGCGATCGCGGCCAGCGACACGGCTCCCGCCGCGACGAAGGCGAAGCGGCGTCTGGGACGGCCCACCTCGTGGATACGGAACCCCTCGCGCGGGGCGGCCGGGGCGGAGTACCCGAACGAGGAGAAGGGGTCGACGCCCGGGGCCGGGGGCGCGAGCGGCGCCCCCGGTCCGCCGCCCGGCCCGGAAGGCCCGGATGGCCCGTCGGGCCCCGTGCCCGGCAGCCCCTGCAGCCGGGCCAGCAGCCCGGCGGACAGCGGCGGCGGGGCGCTCTCCACGAACAGGGTCTTCAGCCGGCGCTGCGCATCGGCCTCGGCCTTGCACTTGGCGCAGGTCGCCAGGTGCGCCAGCACACGCTCGCGCGCGTCGTGCCCCAGCTCCCCGTCCACCAGGGCGGCGAGACGGTCGCCCAGGTGCTGTTCGGCGGGGGACGGACTGGCTCCGCTCACTCGGCTCCGCCCTCTCCCCCGGCGCCCGGCGCGCCCACCGCCACACCCGCCAGCGCGCGCTGTTCCGCGCGGGCCTCGGGAGAGCGGTGCTTGAGCGCCTTGCGCAGGTGCGAGCGGCCGCGGTGGATACGGCTGCGGACGGTGCCGAGCTTCACGCCGAGCGTGGCGGCGATCTCCTCGTAGGACAGGCCCTCGATGTCGCAGAGCACCACGGCGGCACGGAACTCGGGCGCCAGGGTGTCCAGCGCCTGCTGCACGTCGGCGTCGAAGTGGGTGTCGTGGAGCACCTGCTGCGGGGACGGCTCACGGCTCGGCAGCCGCTCGGCGGCGTCGTCCCCGAGGGCGTCGAAGCGGATCCGCTGCTTGCGGCGCACCATGTCCAGGAACAGGTTCGTGGTGATGCGGTGCAGCCAGCCCTCGAAGGTGCCGGGCGTGTAGGTGGACAACGACCGGAAGACGCGGACGAAGACCTCCTGCGTCAGGTCCTCGGCGTCGTGCTGGTTGCCCGTCAGACGGTAGGCAAGGCGGTAGACCCGCGCACTGTGCGTGCTGACGATCTCCTCCCACGTGGGAGGGGTCCACGCCTGGGAGCCCGCATCGGCGGCAAAGGTCGCGGTGGTCGCGGTGTGGGCGGTGTGGAAGCGGTCAGCAGTGTAGGTCACGGATTTCGGCTCACCCGCCGACCAGAAGAGACGTCTCAACACGCCTCCACGATCCACAAGCGCAGCCGCACCTCCCCTGTCGGCTCTGGTGGTGTCCAGTGGAGCCCCTACCATAGCCACCCCTCCCGTCAGCTCTGGATAAGCATTTTTGCAGTAACTTTGCACGGACCTCGGGGCCCGGACTGCCGATCTGCCCGCAGCCGTCCCCTCTATCCCGCCTCTCACCCTCCCAACGCCCGGTCCCATCTGCGGGTTCCCGACGTCAGCGGATACAGTCACCGTTGCGCCAACTATGGGGACAGGAGAGGGTCATTAGCGGCAACCGGCAGACGAGCTGGGCGTTCGCCGACGCGTTTGTCGCCGAGGACGACGCTCTGCGATGGGCCCGCGACCGGTCCAGGGAAGCGGGCCTGCGGTCCGTCTCCCCCGGCACCGGGGCCGCGCTGCGCCTGCTCGCCGCCACCGCGGACGCCAAGGCGGTCGCCGAGATCGGCACGGGGACGGGCGTCTCCGGCATCCACCTGCTGCACGGGATGCGGCCGGACGGCGTACTGACCACGGTGGATCCCGAACCCGACCGGCAGGCCTTCGCCCGCCAGGCCTTCCGCGCCGCCGGCTTCGCGGGCAACCGGGCCCGCTTCATCCCCGGCCGGGCCCTGGACGTCCTGCCGCGGCTCGCCGACGGCGGCTACGACCTCGTCTTCTGCGACGGGGACCCCGCCGAGTCCCTGGACTACCTCGCCGAATCGTTGCGCCTGCTGCGGCCCGGGGGGCTGGTGTGCTTCGAGGGGGTCTTCTCCGACGGCCGCACCGTCGACTCCGCCGCCCAGCCGGTGGAGGTCATCCGGGTCCGCGAGCTGCTGCGCACCGTCCGGGAGAGCCCGGCCCTGGAGGCCGCCCTCCTCCCGGTGGGCGACGGCCTCCTCTGCGCGGTCCGCCGCTAGCCCCCCGGCGGGCCGCCCGGTGCTGCCGCTGCGCGGAGCCGTCCCCGCCCCGCCCTTTCTCCGTATCCCGGGGCTCCGCCCCGGACCCCCAGCGCCTCAGGCTCCCCCAGCTGACCGACCCGGCCCCGCCCGGCGGGTCGGCGGACGGAGTCCGGCGCAGCGGCGCGAAGCCGGGGAGGCCCGCCAGGGCCGAGCCGCGCGAGCGGCGCGTCAAAAAAGGGTGCGGGCAAAACAACACCGCCCCGGCCGCGGAGAGCGGGCGGGGCGGTGCAGAGTCAGATGGTGCCGACGCTTAGCCGACGACCTTCTTCAGGGCGTCACCCAGGGCGTCCGCCTCGTCCGGAGTCAGCTCGACGACAAGCCGACCGCCGCCTTCGAGCGGTACGCGCATGACGATGCCTCGCCCCTCCTTGGTGACCTCGAGCGGGCCGTCGCCCGTCCGCGGCTTCATGGCCGCCATGCTCGTTCCCCTTCCTGAAACCAGCTCATCGTCAGCCGACGGCCCCGTTCAGGCGCCTAGTACCCGGCATCGAACACATTGCTTCCCAGCCATTATCCCGCATGTCAGGACCCGATGACCAACATCGGACGGGAACGCTTGCGCAACGCGCTCGGCCAAAACCACTCATTTCGGGGATCCGCCTGCGATACTTCGCCGCTCTCCCCTGGGGAAGGGCTCTGGTTTGTTTGACGCACATCACATGCCCGCCCCCCGTCCCGTCCGCCATGCTGGCCCTTGCACCGGCCGGTACCGGCCGGTAGCCAAGCCCGCGACGAAGGGGGACCCCCGCCATGGCCGACAGCGTGCTCTACGAAGTGACCGACGGACTCGCGACCATCACGATCAACCGGCCCGACGCGATGAACGCCATGAACACCGAGGCCAAGGTCGCCCTGCGCGACGCGGTCCGGGCGGCCGCCGCCGACACCGCGGTACGGGCGGTCCTGCTCACCGCGGCCGGCAACCGGGCCTTCTGCGTCGGCCAGGACCTCAAGGAGCACATCGGGAACCTGGCCGCGGACCGCGAGAGCGGCTCGAAGCTCACGATGAGCACGGTCTCGGAGCACTACAACCCGATCGTCCGGGCCCTGACGGAGATGCCCAAGCCGGTGGTGGCCGGGGTCAACGGCGTCGCGGCCGGAGCCGGCTTCGGCTTCGCGCTGGCGGCGGACTTCCGGGTCGTCGCCGACACGGCGTCCTTCAACACCTCCTTCGCCGGGGTCGCGCTGACCGCCGACTCCGGGGTGTCCTGGACCCTCCCCCGCCTGATCGGCGCCTCGCGGGCCTCCGACCTCCTCCTCTTCCCCCGCTCGGTGAAGGCCCAGGAGGCGTACGAGCTGGGCATCGTGAACCGCCTGGTCCCGTCGGACTCCCTGCACGCGGAGGCCGAGTCGGTGGCGCGTGCCCTCGCCTCGGGCCCCACGGTGGCCTACGCCGCCCTGAAGGAGTCCCTGGCGTACGGGGCGGCCCACTCGCTCTCCGACGCCCTGGAGCGCGAGGACGTCCTCCAGGCGCGCGCGGGTGCCTCCGAGGACCACTCCATCGCCGTCCAGGCCTTCCTCGCGAAGCAGCCCCCGAAGTACCTGGGGCGATGACGGCTCACGCCTCGCGGGAGACGCAGCCCGCGAGGTGGTCGTTGACCAGGCCGCACGCCTGCATCAGGGCGTAGGCGGTGGTGGGCCCGACGAAGCGGATGCCCGCCTTCTTCAGGGCCTTGGCCAGGGCCGTGGACTCCGCGGTGACCGCCGGCACGTCGCCGGTGGTCCTCGGGGCCCGGCCCTGCTTCCGGGGGGCGTGGGACCAGATCAGCCGGTCCAGCTCCCCGGCCTCCCAGCCGGCCAGCTCCTTCGCGTTGGCGAGGGTGGCCTCGATCTTGGCCCGGTTGCGGATGATCCCCTCGTCGGCCAGCAGCCGCTCCGCGTCCGCCGGGCCGAACTCCGCGACGGCGGCGATCTCGAAGTCCGCGAAGGCCTTACGGAACCCCTCGCGCCGGCGCAGGATCGTCAGCCAGGACAGCCCGGACTGGAAGGCCTCCAGGCACAGCCGCTCGTACAGCGCGTCGTCCCCGTGGACGGGCTTGCCCCACTCGGTGTCGTGGTAGACGACGTAGTCCTCCGTGGACAGCCCCCACGGGCAGCGCAGCCCGCCGTCCGGGCCCGCCACGAGCCCGGCGCCGCTCACCGCTCGTCCTTGGTGAGGTCGATCCGCTCCGCCGGCGCCGCGGCGCGGGCCGGGCCGTGCGCGGCGGCGGCCGTCAGCTCCGCGATCCGGGCGTCCCGCTCGGCCAGCTCGGCCGCGAGCCGGTCCAGGACCTCGTCCACTTCGGCCATCCGGTAGCCGCGCGGAGCGACCGGAAGCCGCAGGGCGTCGATGTCCGCCCGGACCACCGGCCGGCTCTCCGGCAGCGCGTCGGCCACCCGGTCCGGCTCGGCCTCGGGCAGTACGGCCTCCGCGCCTCCGCCGACCACCGCGAGGGTGACCGCGGCCACGACCACGACCAGCGCGATCAGCAAGAACCAGAACACGATCAACTCCCCTGAGAGACTCCGGCCACCAGGTTAAGGTCGCAGACGAGGCGCGAGGGTCGCCGAAGGAGGAAAGAGCAGGATGCTGCGACTGGGCAGGCGCGAGTTCGACACCCACGAGCCGGTGATCATGGCCATCGTGAACCGCACCCCGGACTCCTTCTACGACCAGGGCGCGACCTTCCGCGACGAGCCCGCGCTGGACCGGGTCGAGCAGGCGGTGACCGAGGGCGCGGCGATCATCGACATCGGCGGGGTCAAGGCGGGCCCCGGCGAGCACGTGGACGCGGCGGAGGAGGCCCGGCGCACGGTCGGCTTCGTGGCGGAGGTGCGGCGCCGCCACCCGGACGTGGTGATCAGCGTCGACACCTGGCGGCACGAGGTCGGCGAGGCCGTCTGCGAGGCCGGGGCGGACGTGCTGAACGACGCGTGGGGCGGGGTGGACCCGAAGCTGGCGGAGGTCGCCGCGCGCTACGGCGCGGGCATCGTCTGCACCCACGCGGGCGGGGTCGAGCCGCGCACCCGGCCGCACCGGACCTCGTACGAGGACGTGATGGAGGACATCCTGCGCGTCACGGTCGGGCTCGCGGAGCGGGCCGCGGCCCTCGGGGTGCCACGGGAGTCGATCATGATCGACCCGGGCCACGACTTCGGGAAGAACACCCGCCACTCACTCGAGGCCACCCGCCGCCTGGAGGAGATGACGCGGACGGGCTGGCCGGTGCTGGTCTCGCTGTCCAACAAGGACTTCGTCGGCGAGACCCTCGACAAGCCGGTCAAGGAGCGCCTGCTGGGCACCCTGGCGACCACCGCCGTCTCGGCCTGGCTCGGCGCCCAGGTCTACCGCGTCCACGAGGTCGCGGAGACGAAGCAGATTCTGGAGATGGTCCGCTCCATCCAGGGCCACCGCCCGCCGGCCGTCGCCCGCCGCGGACTGGCCTGACGGCCCCACCCGACGGCCGGAGGACGGCGCAGCCGTCCGAAGCCGGTAAGGCGCCCGAGCGCCGCACCGCGCGAGGACGGCGTCGAGGGTGGTGGGCCGCGCCGCCCGCCTAGGGCGGCGCGGCCCGCGGCCCTACTTCGCGACTTCCTTGGTCACCAGCGCGATGGCCTCGTCCACGTCGTCCGTGACGTGGAAGAGGTAGAGGTCCTTCTCCGAGGCCTTGCCCTGGGCGATGACCGTGTTGCGCAGCCAGTCGATCAGGCCGCCCCAGTACTCCGTGCCGAAGAGCACGATGGGGAACCGGGTGATCTTCTGCGTCTGCACCAGGGTCAGCGCCTCGAACATCTCGTCCAGCGTGCCGAGCCCGCCCGGCAGCACCACGAACCCCTGGCTGTACTTCACGAACATCGTCTTGCGGACGAAGAAGTACCGGAAGTTCAGCCCGAGATCGACGTGCTGGTTGAGCCCCTGCTCGAAGGGGAGCTCGATGCCCAGGCCGACGGAGATGCCGTTCGCCTCGCGGGCGCCCTTGTTGGCCGCCTCCATCGCGCCCGGGCCGCCGCCGGTGATGACGGCGAAGCCCGCCTCGACGAGCGCGCTGCCGATCCGTACGCCCGCCTCGTACTCCGGCGAGTCCACCGGAGTGCGGGCGGAGCCGAACACGCTGATCGCGGGCGGCAGCTCGGCGAGCGTGCCGAAGCCCTCGATGAACTCCGACTGGATGCGCAGGACCCGCCAGGGATCGGTGTGCACCCACTCGGAGGGCCCGGCCGAGTCCAGCAGCCGCTGGTCCGTCGTACTGCCCGCCTGCACCTGGCCCCGCCTGCGCAGCACCGGCCCGAGCTGCTGCTCCTCGGGCCGACGACGAGTACCTTCGGGGTTGCCCATGATGTGCTCCCTCCTGCTGATCGTTGGATCAGGTTAGGCGCACGAAGGTGACCGGAAGGGGAATTTACGAGGTCAGCCAGGCGCGGAGTCGTTCCTCGCAGTGCAGGATCGCCTTCGTCTCGACGCGCTCGTCGACCTTGTGGGCCAGCAGGGCGTCGCCCGGGCCGTAGTTGACCGCCGGGACGCCGAGCGCGCTGAAGCGGGAGACGTCCGTCCAGCCGAACTTGGGCATGGGCCGGCCGCCGACCGCCTCCATGAAGGCCGCCGCGGCCGGGTGGGACAGGCCCGGCAGGGCGCCGCCCGAGGAGTCGTCGATCACGAACTCGGCGATGTCGCAGTCCGCGAAGACCTCCCGTACGTGGGCCAGCGCGTCGGCCTCGCTGCGGTCGGGGGCGTAGCGGAAGTTCACGGTCACCGTGCAGGCGTCCGGGATGACGTTGTTGGCGACGCCGCCCTCGACGCGGACGGCGTTGAGGCCCTCGTGGTACTCCAGGCCGTCGATGACCGGCTTGCGGGGCTCGTACGCGGCCAGCTTCGCCAGGATCGGGCCCGCGGCGTGGATGGCGTTGGAGCCCATCCAGCTGCGCGCGGAGTGGGCGCGCTCGCCCTTCGTGCGCAGCAGCACGCGCAGGGTGCCCTGGCAGCCGCCCTCGACCTCGGCGTTGGAGGGCTCCAGCAGCACGGCGAAGTCGCCGGTCAGCCAGTCCGGGTGGGCCGCGGCGACCTTGCCGAGGCCGTTGAGGTCGGCGGCGACCTCTTCCTGGTCGTAGAAGACGAAGGTGAGGTCGCGGTTGGGCTCGGGGACGGTCGCCGCGATCCTCAGCTGTACGGCGACCCCGGACTTCATGTCCGTCGTGCCGCAGCCCCACAGGACGTCGTTCTCGTCCAGGCGGGACGGGACGTTGTCGGCGATCGGCACGGTGTCGAGGTGGCCGGCGAGTACGACGCGCTCGGCGCAGCCGAGGTGCGTACGGGCGACGACGTTGTTGCCGAGACGGTCGACGGTGAGGTGCGGGAGGGCGCGCAGCGCGTCTTCCACGAGGTCGGCGAGCACCTTCTCGTCGCCGCTCACGGAGGGGATGTCGACGAGCCGGGCGGTCAGCTCGGCAGCGTCCAGGGTGAGGTCCAGCTCGGATTCGGACATGGAACTGACCCTAACGCCCCGGGATGGGCGGGAACCTGGTCCGTCCGGCCGGTGGACGCGATATCGGCCTCAAGTACGGTGGGCCGCGTGTCCGAGACCGATCGCTTCCGCCCCCGCCGCCGCAGGCCGCTCCGCAAGGCCATGGGCCTGCTCGTCCTGCTCGCGGTGATCGGGTACTTCGTCGTGCAGCGCGAGTCCAGCAGCGGTGCCGCCTATTGCACGGCCTCGGCGACCGGGGCGGGTTCCGCGGGTGCGGGGACCGTCCAGACGTACGAGATGACCCCGGAGCAGGCCTCGAACGCGGCGACGATAGCCGCCGTCGGCATCTCCAAGGGGCTCCCGGACCGGGCGGTGACCATCGCGCTGGCGACCGCGATGCAGGAGTCGGCGCTGCGCAACCTCGACCACGGCGACCGGGATTCGCTGGGGCTCTTCCAGCAGCGGCCCTCGCAGGGCTGGGGCACCCCGGAGCAGATCACGGACCCGGTGTACTCGGCGGGGATCTTCTACGACCGGCTCGCGGAGATCAAGGGGTACACCCGGCTCCCGCTGACGGTGGCCGCGCAGAAGGTGCAGCTCAGCGGTTTCCCGCAGGCGTACGCGAAGCACGAGCCGGACGCGACGGTCCTGACGGCCGCCTTCGGCGAGAACGGCGTCCCGGCGTCGCTGGCCTGCTCCGGCCCGGCGCCCGCGGCGGGCGACCCGGAGAAGGTGCGGGCGGAGCTGACGCGGGCCTTCGGCAAGGAGGCGCGGGAGGCGCTGGTGCAGGGCGGCGGCCGGGCGGGTGCTCCGGCCGGCCGGTCGACGGCGGCCGGCCCGGCCCCGGAGGCCGAGGTCGCGCTGCGGCTGAAGGAGGGCGGCGGTGCGGCCGAGGCGCGGCGGGGCCGGGCGATGGCCCACTGGGCGGTGGCCCGGTCGAAGGAGCTGGGCATCGCCCGGGTGTCGTACGACGGCTCGTCCTGGGTGGCCGGCCGGGACGGGGGCCGGTGGCAGGGCGGGAAGGGCGGCGGCCGCAAGGGCGGCGCCGGGGACCCGCACGACGCGGCTCCGGGCGAGGTACGGATCTTCGTGTCCCGCACCCCGCGCTGAGCCCGGCCGGTCATGCGTACGGCCCGTCACCCGGGAGGGTTGTCCGGGCGTTCGAGCCGGATGTCCGATTCACGGACAGAACCCCAGGTGGGCGCGGGTCCGGTGCTCTTGTCACGGAAGCCGATTAAACGATGCGTTACTGATCCTTTACCCGGTGGGTCCGCAACTCCTCCCACCCCGGGAGCGGTTGTACACGGCGTACTCAGCCGCTACCGCTTAGGAGCATCATGACCCTCCCCCTGACCCGTCGGATCGCCCGTGCCGCGCTTCTCCTCGCAGCCGGTACCGCTCCCGTGGTCGGTGCGGCAGGCGCCGCCAGCGCGGCCGACGCCGTGGGCCTGGAGTCCCTGCCGAAGCTGAACACGCTCACCGCGCCCGACACCGGCGCGGCCACCGACGCCGCGAGCACCGCCACCCAGGCCCTCCCGGCCGCCGCCCCCGTCGCCGGCCCCGCCGGCGAGGTCGTCGGCGCCGCCGGCGGCGCCGGCCAGACGCTGGGCGGCCTGCCGGTCGCCGGCCAGTTGCCCCTGGGCAGCCTGCCGCTGGGCTGACCACCGCTTGGACGCGGGTACGCCCGAGGGGGCCGGGAGCACGAACTCCCGGCCCCCTCGGGCTGTTTGTTTCCGGCGGGACCGCGCTCAGCCGAGGCGCTTGACCGCGGCCGCGACCCGCTCGTCGGTGGCAGTGAAGGCGACGCGGACGAAGTTCGCGCCGGCCTCGCCGTAGAAGTCGCCCGGCGCGACCAGGATGCCGAGCTCGGCGAGGTGGGCGACGGTGTCCCAGCAGGGCTCGTCGCGGGTCGCCCACAGGTAGAGGCTGGCCTCGCTGTGCTCAATGCGGAAGCCGTGCCCCTCCAGGGCCGTGCGCAGCGCCTCGCGGCGGGCGGCGTAGCGGCCGCGCTGCTCCTCGACGTGGGCGTCGTCGCCGAGGGCCGCCACCGTGGCCGCCTGCACCGGGGCGGGGGTCATCATGCCGCCGTGCTTGCGGATCTCCAGCAGCTCGCCGAGCACGGCCGCGTCACCGGCGATGAACGCGGCCCGGTAGCCGGCCAGGTTGGAGCGCTTGGAGAGCGAGTGGACCGCCACGAGGCCCTCGTACGAACCTCCGCACACGTCGTCGTGCAGGACGGAGACGGGCTCGGCCTCCCAGCCCAGCTCCAGGTAGCACTCGTCGCTGAAGACGAGGATGCCGTGCTCCCGCGCCCAGGCCACGATCCGGATCAGCTCCGCCTTCGGGATGACCTTCCCGGTCGGGTTGGACGGGGAGTTCAGCCACAGCAGCTTCACGCCCGCGGGGTCCAGCTCGGTGGGGTCGTCGTAGACCACGGCCTCCGCGCCGCACAGCCGCGCGCCGACCTCGTACGTCGGGTAGGCGAGGCGGGGGTAGGCGACCTTGTCCCCGGCACCCAGGCCCAGCTGGGTCGGCAGCCAGGCCACCAGCTCCTTGGAGCCGACCACCGGCAGGACGTTGCGGTGTCCGACGGCGCTCGCGCCGAGCCGGCCCCGCAGCCAGCCGGTGATCGCGTCGCGCAGCGCGGGCGTCCCCCACACCGTCGGGTAGCCGGGAGAGTCGGCGGCGCCGATCAGGGCGCGCTGGATCAGTTCGGGCACCGGGTCCACGGGCGTACCGACCGACAGGTCGACGATGCCGTCAGCGTGGGCCGCCGCCGTGGCCTTGTACGGCTCCAGCTTGTCCCAGGGAAAGGCGGGAAGACGGTCGGAAACTGCGGCCACGGTGCTCTCTGCTCTCTGTGAGGTGCGGGGGCTGTGCTGTACGGAGAAACGGCTCGGTCCCGCCCGGCAGCAGTGCCGTACGGGACCGAGAGGCGCGTCTGCCGTGAACGGTCAGTGCTCGCCGGGGTTGATGTCGGCGGGCAGCGCGGCGATGAAGGGGTGGTCGCGCTCGATCAGGCCGAGCTTGGAGGCACCACCGGGCGAACCGAGCTCGTCGAAGAACTCGACGTTCGCCTTGTAGTAGTCCTTCCACTCCTCCGGGGTGTCATCCTCGTAGAAGATGGCCTCGACCGGACAGACCGGCTCACACGCGCCGCAGTCGACGCACTCGTCCGGGTGGATGTACAAGGACCGCTGGCCCTCGTAGATGCAGTCGACGGGGCACTCTTCGATGCATGCCTTGTCCTTGACGTCGACACAAGGCTCCGCGATGACGTAGGTCACGCTCTCGTTCCTCCTCGGTAGGGCTGTCCATTCGCGCGGGAGCGCGGCGTCGTCGATGCCCGCACCTAGTATCTCCGTTCCCGGGCACGATCCGAACAGGAGGGGCGGACAGAGCTGTGGAAATCACTGCCGGTGGGCTGCTGGAGATCCGTATTACCCCGGCTGACGTGGGTAAACGAGTCTCTGTACGACGGGTGGAGGACGGCGGGAGCGGCTCCCCCTCCTTCACGGACACGGTCGGGGTTCTCACATCCTGGAACGAGGGTGTGCTGACGATCACACGCAAGGACGGCGTGTCCGTCCGTATCGCGGAATCCTCGCTGGTCGCGGGCAAGACGGTGCCCCCCGCGCCGGCCCGCCGCAGGGGTCCCGCGGCCTCCTTCGAGGAGCTGGCGCGGGTCACCGCGCGGGCCTGGCAGCCCCTGGAGAGCGAGCCGCTGGGCGAGTGGACCCTGCGGGCCGCCGCCGGCTTCACCCGGCGGGCCAACTCGGTGCTCCCGCTCGGCGACCCCGGGATACCCCTCGGCGAAGCACTCGCGCGAGTGACCTCCTGGTACGCGGAACGCGGCCTTCCTGCGTATGTGCAGGCCGCGACGGGTGCCGCCGGGACGCAGGAGCTGCTCTGCGCCGAGCTGGAACGGCGCGGCTGGGTGAACGAGGTCTCGGCGGAGGTCCGCATCGGGGCGCTGGCCCCGGTCGGCGACCTCGACGCGGACGTCGCGGGCGTACGGCTGACCCGTACCCCGGACGAGGACTGGCTGGCCCGCTACGGCAAGGTCCGGGACCCGGACCTGGCGCGGCGGATGCTGGTGGAGGGCCCGTCGGTGTGGTTCGCCTCGCTGGGCGGCGGCCGGGCCGTCGGGCGGTGCGTGGTGGACGGGCGCTGGGCCGGCTTCGGCGCCGTGACGGTCGCTCCGGAGTACCGGCGGCAGGGGCTCGGGACCGTGGTGATGACGGCGCTCGCCCGGCGGGCGCTGGAGGAGGGCGCGTCGGCGGCGTGGCTCCAGGTGGAGACGGACAATCCCGGGGCGCGCGCCCTGTACGACGGGATGGGCTTCGCCACGCACCACGCCTACCACCACTTCCGGGCGGCGGCGTGAACCCCGGGACGCGGGAGCTGTTCGCGGCGGAGGCCCGCTCGGAGCGGCCCGACCTGGCGCGGCTGTGTCTGCTGCTGGCGGCGGAGGCGGACCCGGAGCTGGACGAACGGGCCATGGACTGGGCCGAGATCGAACTGGACCGGCTCGCGGGGCTGCTGCCGTACGGGCTGCGGGGCGCGCGGGCGTGGGCCTCGGCGGTGACCGAACTGCTGGGCGGCCGGATGGGCTTCCACGGCACCCCCGCGGACTACGACCGGCTCTCGTCCTCGCTGCTGCACGAGGTGCTGCGGCGCCGGCGCGGCCTGCCGATCCTGCTGTCGGTGGTGTGGCTGGAGGTGGCCCGGCGGGCGGGCGCGCCGGTGTACGGGCTGGGGCTGCCGGGGCACTTCGTGGTGGGCTTCGGGGACCCGGAGGAGGGGGTGGTGGTGGATCCCTTCGCCGGCGGCGCCTCGCTGGGCGCGGGCCCGGCCGAGCTGGCGGCCTCGCCCCGGACCCCGGCCCGGACCCTGGACATCGTGCTGCGGATCCTGAACAACATCCGGGTCTGGGCCTCCTCCCGGCCGGAGCACTCGGCGGTCGCGCTGTGGTCGCTGGACCTGGCGCTGCTGCTGCCGTCGCACCCGGCCGCGCTGCGGTACGAGCGGGCGCGGCTGCTGGTGGAGCGGGGCTCCTTCCAGGAGGGGGCCTCGGAGCTGGAGGCGTACGCGGAGGTCATGGACGCGGTGGACACGGAGGCCGCCGCCCGCATCCGCGGCGAGGCCCTCTCCGCTCGCGCGCTGCTGAACTGACCCGGCTGCGGGTGGTGGCCGCTGCGCGGGGCCGTCCCCTACCCGCCCTTCCACCGTTCCCCGGGCTCTGCCCGGACCCGCGCCTCAATCGCCGGCGAGGCTGGATTCTCCAGCCTCGCCGGCGATTGAGGCGAAGGGTGGGGTGGGGCTAGAGCCAGCCCTTTTCGCGGGCCACGCGCACGGCGTCGGCGCGGTTGCGGGCCGCCAGTTTCTGGATCGCCGTCGAGAGGTAGTTGCGGACCGTGCCCTGGGACAGGTGCAGGCGGGCCGCCAGCTCCGCGTTGGTCGCACCGAACTCCGCCGCGCGCAGGATCTCCCGCTCCCGTCCCGTCAGCGGGTTCGCCCCCTCCGCGAGGGCCGCCGCCGCGAGGGTGGGGTCGATGACGCGCTCCCCCGCCAGGACCTTGCGTACCGCGTCGGCGAGTTGAGCGGCCGGGGCGTCCTTGACCAGGAAGGCCGAGGCGCCCGCCTCCATCGCCCCGCGGAGGTAGCCGGGGCGCCCGAAGGTGGTCAGGACGACGATCTTGAGGGAGGGGACGGCGGAGCGGAGCTCCGCGGCCGCCTCGATGCCCGTCATGCCCGGCATCTCGATGTCCAGGAGCGCGACGTTCACGTCATGCGCCAGGGCCGCCGCCACGACCTCGTCGCCGCGGGCGACCTGGGCGAGGACCTCGATGTCGGGCTCCAGGCCGAGCAGCGCGGCGAGGGCCTCCCGGACCATGGACTGGTCCTCGGCCAGCAGGATGCGGATGGGGGCCGCGGCTTCGCTCATGACGGCGATCCTAGGGGGACCCTGGCCAGCAGGCGGAAGCCGGTCTTGCCCGCCGGGCCCGCCGACAGGGTGCCGCCGACCGCCTCCAGGCGTTCCGTCAGGCCGGTCAGGCCGTTGCCGGGGACCGCGGGGCCGCCCGTGCCGTCGTCGGACACCGCCAGTTCCACGACGGCGCCCGCGAGGGTCTGGCGGGTGGCCAGGGTGACCGTGCAGCGCCGGGCTCCGCTGTGCCGGACCACGTTGGTCACGGCCTCGCGCAGCGACCAGGCCAGGGCGGACTCCGTCTCCTCCGGGAGGGCCTCCTCGAAGTCGGCCGGCAGGTCCGCCGCCACACCCGCCGCCGCCAGCGCCGTGCGCGCGCCCGCCAGTTCGCCGGGCAGGGTGGGTCTGCGGTAGCCGCTCACGGCTTCCCGTACGTCGACCAGCGCCTGCCGGCTGACCCGCTCGATGTCCGCCACCTGCTGGGCGGCCCGCTCCGGGTGCTCGGGCAGCATCCGGCCCGCCAGCTCGCTCTTGAGCGTGATCAGCGACAGCGAGTGGCCCAGCAGGTCGTGCAGGTCGCGGGCCAGCCGCAGGCGTTCCTCGTTGGCCGCGAGCTGCGCCACCGTGGCCCGGGCCTGGCGGAGTTCTATCGTGGTCCGGATCATCGCCCGGACGCCGACCATCGCGAACCCGCCCATCAGGGCCGGGATCACCAGCCCGGCCAGGTACTCGGTGCCGCCCGGCACCGCGAAGGCCACCGCCGTCAGCAGCGCGGTCGCGCCCGGCACCGTCCAGCGGGAGATCTCCCCGGGCAGCGCGGCGCCGGAGGAGATGGACACGTACACGAAGAGCACCAGCCACTCGCGGCCCAGCGTCAGCGACAGCACCGTGGCCTGGGTGGCGAGCACCGCCAGGGAGACCAGGACCCGGCGTACCGGCATCAGCCTGACGGTGCGGAACACGAGCACCAGGTACCAGGAGGTGAAGGCCAGGAGGCCCAGGCCGCCGAGCAGCCGGACCCCCGTGCCGTGTCCGCCGCTGACCAGGTCGGTGACGGGAGCGCTGAGGTAGAAGAGCCAGATGCCGATCCACAGGCTCTTCACCACTTTGTGGGTGGTGGTCTCCGGTGCCTGGCCGATGCGGGCCAGGCCGTCGCCTTCCTGCGTCAGGGCCACGGTGTCACGCCTTCAGGGAGTCCTTGCGGTACAGCCAGGCGGCCGCACCGGTGAACAGTACGAAGTACACGGCGAGGATCGCCACGTCCTTGGCCTGCGGCGCGCCACCCAGCTCGATGGCCTGGCCGAGGCCCGCGTAGGCGCGGGTCGGCAGCCACTCGCAGATGTCGCGGAGCCACTGCGGGAAGTTCGCGGTGGGCATCCACAGGCCGCCGAGGATGGAGAGGCCGAAGTAGCAGAGCATCGTGATCGGGCGGACGCTGTCCCCGCTCGCCAGGTAGCCGATGGCCACGCCCAGCGCGGCGAAGACGAGGCTGCCGGCCCAGATCGCGCCGGTGAGGGCGAACCACTGCCAGGCGTCGAGGCGTACGCCCTTGGCCGCCGCGGCGACGGCGAAGACGACCAGGATGGAGGGCAGGGACAGGACGCCCGCGCTGGCGGTCTTGGCGAGGACGTAGCCGTGTCCGGGCAGGGCGGTCAGCCGCAGCTGGCGCACCCAGCCCTTCTCGCGCTCCTTGGCGATGCGCTCGCTGTTGCCCATCAGTACGGCGGTCAGGGCGCCGAAGGAGGCCATGGCGACCATGTAGAACGCGGGCATGGTCAGTTCGGTGCCCAGGACCTTCGTGGTGCCGTCCAGGGTGCCGCCGAGCATCAGGAAGAGGGCGGCCGGGTACATGACGGTGAAGAACAGGTACTTCTTGTTGCGCAGGGCGCGGGAGATCTCCAGCCTGACCAGCTGGACGGTTCCGGAGTTGACCGTGTTCGTCATCGGGTGGCCTCCTCGGCCTCGGTGAGGGCGATGAAGGCCTGTTCCAGGCCGAGGCCCGCGACCTCCAGGTTGCGGGGGTAGAGCCCGAGCGCGTACACGGCCCGCACGGTGGCGTCGGCGTCGCGCGACTGGAGCCGTACGGTGGAGCCGGTCAGCTCGAAGGCGGTCAGGGCGGGCAGCGCGCGCAGGATCTGCTCGTCCACCGGGCCGTCGAGGTCGAAGGCGACCTTCCGGGCGCCGGCCTTGGCCTTGATCTCGGCGGCGGTGCCGTCGGCGAGCAGCCGGCCCTTGTTGAGGACCAGGACCCGGTCGGCGATCGCGTCCGCCTCCTCCAGGTAGTGGGTGGCGAACAGGACCGTGCGGCCCTGGGCGGCCTGGTCGCGCATGGTGGCCCAGAAGGCCTGGCGGGAGGTGACGTCCATGCCGGTGGTCGGCTCGTCCAGGATGATCAGGTCGTTCTCGCCGGCGGTGGCGAGCGCGAAGCGCACGCGCTGCTCCTGGCCGCCGGAGAGCTTGTTGACGAGCCGGCCGGCGATCCCCTGGACCCCGGCCCGGCCGAGCACCTCCTCGACCGGACGGGGGCGCGGGTGCAGGGCGCAGCCGAGGGTGACGAGTTCACGTACGGTCACGTCCTCCATCAGGCCGCCGCTCTGGAGCATGGCGCCGACCCGGCCGGCCGCGATGGCCTCGCGGGGGGTGGTGCCGAAGAGGCGCACGGTGCCGGAGTCGGCGGGGCGCAGGCCGAGGAGCAGGTCGAGGGTGGAGGACTTGCCGGCGCCGTTGGGGCCGAGGAGTGCGACGGTCTCGCCCGGGTGGAGTTCGAGGGAGAGGCCGTCGACCGCCCGGACCGGGCCGTAGCTCTTGGTCACGTTCTGGAAGCTCACCACGGTGCCGGTCTCGGCACCGGGGCCGCCTGCGGGGCCCGGGGCGGCGGGGTGTGCCGCGGTCGTCGTCGTCATGGCTCAAGGCTGGCCCGTACGGGGGTGGGCGCGGCAGTGTCGCGGGTCGTGGACGCCGCATGACAGTTGTCATGCGGTGGAGGTGACGGCCCTGGTCGCGGGGCGTGCCGGAACGCCGCGAAGCCCCTGCCCGGGGTCCGGGAAGGGGCTTCGTGCGACTGGCTCGACCGGGTCGGGCCGGGCAGGTCCGGGCAGGTCAGTTCGCGTTGGTGTCGATGGTGCCGGTCCGCTCGGCGGGGGTCTTGCCGAGGAGGGCCTTGCCGAGGGCGCCCGCGACGTCCTGCGGGGTGACGGGGGTCTTGGCGCCGGTGCCCCGGGTGATCAGGACCCCGTCGAAGGTGTTGCCGTAGGTGGCCTTCAGGGCCTCCAGGTCGTACTTCTCGACGAGGCGCCCTTCCACGGCCGTCATGCTGAGGATCTTCGGCAGGGACTTGGCGCCGAAAGCGAGGGACTTGCCGCCCGCCGTGACCGTGGCGTTGCCGGACATCGCGGGCTGCGCGAACTCCTTCATGGCCCGGTCCAGTTCGGTCTGGGTGACCGTGGGCTCCTTGGTGGCGGTGGGCAGTTCGACGGTGGGGGCCTTGCCGTTGGCGACGAGTTCGCGGAAGGCCTTGGTGACCTTGTCCACGGAGCCGTCGACGTCGAGGGTGGTGCCGGCCTTGCCGGGGACCGCGACGGCCTTGCCGGTGTCGAACTTGATCGTGCCCTCGGAGGCCGAGCCGGCGGCGCCGCCCAGCTCCTGGAGGGACACCCGCAGCTTCTCCTCGTCGACCGGCATGACGGCGGAGGCCGCGCGCTCGACCCCGAAGAGGGAGCCGATGACGGTGACGGGGTTGTAGTCGCTGCCCGTGGCGTTGCGGACGGTGGTCTGGCTGTCGAGGGTCAGGCCGGCCTTCTCGGGCTTCAGCTCGACCGTCTTGCCGCCGACGCTGAGCTGGAGCGGGGCGGAGGCCCGCTTGCCGAAGGCCGTCTGGAGCTTGGTGACGGCGTCGTCGCGGCTGCCGCTGATGTCGACGCCGAGGACGGTGGTGCCCTTGGGGACGTCGGAGTGGTTCATCAGCAGCCCGGCGCCGTAGGCCACGCCGGCCAGGACGACGATGCCGCCGCCGAGCAGGACCAGCTTGGAGCGGCCCTTCTTGGCGGGCTTGCCGGGCTTGGCGCCCTTGCCGGACTTGCCGGCCTGTGCGGGCGCCGGCCGGGTCTGGCGCGGCGGCTGCGGGCCGGGCGGCGGGGCGGCCGGGCCGGGCCCGGGGACGGGCCCGGGGACGCGACCGGGGCCGGGGGCCGGGACGTCGAGGGCCTCGGGGCCGGGCCAGCGCGGGGCCTCTTCGGCGCCCACGGGTACGGTGCCCAGCGCGGGTCCGCCGGTCGGCCCGGCGGGCTCCGGGAAGGCGGGGAAGGGCTCCGTGACGGGGCCGCCGTCGTACCCGGCGTACCCCTGGGGCGCGCCGACTCCGGGTCCGCCGACGGCGGGGGCCGGCGCGAAGCCGGCGCCGCTGCCGTGCGCGGCGGGGGGCTGCGGGCGGCCGGGCGCGGCGGGGGGCTGCGGGCGGCCGGGGGCGGCCGGGGGCGCGAAGCCGGCACCGGCGCCGGTCGGCGCGGCGGAGCCGTAGCTCGCGCCGGGCGCGGCGGGCGCCGGGGGCGGCGGCGTGACGGCCGGCGGCGTGACGGCCGGCGGGGGCGCGGCCGCCTTGCGCGGGGCGAACCAGTTGCTGGCCGGCTCGTCGGCGGGGGCCTGGGCGGGCTCCGGCGCGGGTGCGGCCGGGGCCGGGGCGAGCGCGGGGGCCTGCCCGGCGGGCCGCACCGGCGGGGCGGTGCGCGCGGGGACGGAGGCCCGCAGGGTCTCGGCCGGCGCCGGCTCGGCGGCGGCCGGGGACGCGTTCTGGGCGGCGTCCTTCACGGGCTTGCGTACGACCACGGGCGGGATCGGCCGCGAACCCGGGATGTTGATCCGGATCCGGGTCGTCAGGGTGGTCTCGGTCTTCGGCCCGTCGGTGTCGGGCGTGGACGGGTTCGAGGTCACAGGGTTCTCCTCCGGGACGGTCGCTGCGCCAGGACCAGGTTGCACGGCCGTGGACGGATACTGGCCGGTTCCATACGGCGGCGTACCCGAGGGGTAGGCGGCTCCACCGTGCCCCCGGGGCCCGGGGGACGAACTGTCAGTTTCACGACTCAAGGCAGGTTCTCCCGGTTGGCTCCGCCACCCGTCGTACCGTGCGCGGGCAGCTCGGCGGCCCGTCCACCATACTGGCCGCCGCCCGGGCGCAACTGTCCCCCGGGAATCCGAGGTTCCTCTTGAGCTTCCGCGCGCCCCCTCCCGAGGGCCCGTCAAACCCCCGCAACCCGTCCCCGATCGGAGGGCGCGGGAGTTCAGCGGGCTGTCATCCGCGCGACTTCGAGGCCGAAACAGGCCCCTGCGCGGGCCCGCGCATCGTGGCACAGATCACAGCGGCCGCACTTCCCCCCAAAAGGTATGCGTACATACCCATTCCGGAGGAACCGAGCAGGAGGTCCCCTTCGGGGCGGGGGAAGCTGAGGAGGACGTAGGAGAGGAACCAGCCGCCCGCCGCGGCGCCCACCCCGAGCCCCGTGCCGATGGAGATCCGGCCGGCGAGGAACAGCCCCAGGAGCGCCAGCAGGGCGAGCAGCAGCCCGCCCGGGAACCACAGGTCCACCACGACCCAGCCGGCCGCGCCGGTCACCGCGCCGGCGACCAGCAGGCCCAGCAGGGCGGCGATCCGCCCCGGGGTCAGCGCCGTGGTCATGCCCCCACCCCCGCGAAGAGGTCCCGCTCGCGCTCGCCGGCCGGGGCTCCGGACACACCGGCGACCAACTCGTAGTACTCGCGGGTGAACAGGGGCTGGCCCAGGTCGTTGGAGAGGGCGAAGAAGGGCCCGTCCACGGCGATCTGGGTGGCGTGCGCCCGCATGGCGGCCGTCTTCGCCTCCACCAGGACCCGCTCGCCCTCCTCGTCGCCGATCTCGGCGGTGATCCGCTCGTCGGGGACCACGCCGGGCACGTCGTCCGGGGTCGCGATCCCCGGGAAGGCCGCGCCGGCGGCGCGCAGCCGCGCGAAGCCCTCCTCCGCGACCGAGAGCGGGACGCGGTTCCAGTAGACCTTCGCGATCGCGTGCGGGGCGCCGAGCTCCGGGCGGTACGCGGCCTCGGCGGCCAGCTCCGCGCCGCGCATGGCGACCCGGTGGGCCTGGATGTGGTCCGGGTGGCCGTAGCCGCCGTCGGGGTCGTAGGTGACGAGGACCTGCGGGCGCAGCTCCCGGATCACCTCCACGAGGTGTCCGGCGGCCTCGTCCAGGTCGGCGGACCAGAAGGCTCCGGGGCGGCTGTTCTGCGGGGCGCCCATCATCCCGGAGTCCCGGAAGCGGCCGGGCCCGCCGAGGAAGCGGTGGTCGGCGACCCCGAGTTCCTTCATGGCGGCGGCCAGCTCGCCGACCCGGAAGGGCCCGAGGGTGTCATCGCGGTCCGGCGCCAGGTGGGCCAGCTCCGGGGGGATGACCTCGCCCTCCTCGCCGAGGGTGCAGGTCACCAGCGCGACGTGGGCACCCTCGGCCGCGTACTTGGCCATGGTGACGCCGTTGTTGATCGACTCGTCGTCGGGGTGCGCGTGCACGAGGAGCAGACGACGGGCGGGAAGACCGTTCATGGACCCAGCCTACGAGTACCGCCTACAGCTTGAGGCCACTGATCATGCTCGCCACGTTGGAGGTGAGCTGGCTGAGGGTGGGAGCGACCGTGGAACTCGCCAGGTAGAACCCGAGCAGTACGCAGACGAACGCGTGCCCCGCCTTCAGACCCGACCTCCGGACCAGAAGGAAGACGACGATCGCCAGCAGCACCACGGCCGAGATCGAGAGTGCCACGGCGTTTCACCTCCACGTCGAGCGGACATCGGTATGCGTACTCATGCTCGGCGAATTCATACCCACCGTGCGCTACGGATCATAACTATCCGTACCAGCGCATCGATCGAATTCCGGCAGCACGAGGGGCGCATGCCGCGCACGGCCGGGGGCGCACGAAGACCGGCCGGGAGGGCTACGCGCCCTCCCGGCCGGCTGTCGGCACCCGCACGGTCCAACGGCACCCAGACTGCCCGACCCAGATCTCGGGACAGAAACGGTCAAGTTGCCCCCGCGTTAAGCGTGTTGGGGCCGAGGCGGTACGCCCTGGCCCCACCGCACGGGGTGGCTGGAAATGATCGGTCACAGGGGCGTCCGAAAACCGTTCGGACACCGAGGGGGCCTGCTCTACTGCCGTCCATGAGCGATCTTCAGCAACAGGAGTGCGTGGCCGTGCGGACCGGAGGCTACGAGGGGGTCCAGGGCGGCTCCTTCGGGGCGGGGATCAGCGCCCAGTCGGCCGGGGCGCGGGGGCTGTGCCTGCACCGGCTGGTGATGCCGGCGGGCACCCGGGGCCGGCCCCACCTGCACGCGGGGCACGAGTCGGCCATCTTCGTCCAGTCCGGGGAGGTCGAGGTCTGGCACGGCGAGGGCCTCGCCGAGCACCTCGTCCTGCGGGCCGGCGACTACCTCTACATCCCGGCGGACACCCCGCACATGCCGGTGAACACGGGCACGCAGGACATGGTGTGCCTGGTGGCCCGGACCGACCCCGACGAGCAGGAGGGGGTCCGGCTGCTGTCCCTGCCGCAGTGGCTGGAGAGCGAGGTCGGCGCGCTCGCGGTCGGGGCCGGCTGAGGCGGGCTACGGGCTACTCCTTCGTCAGCGAGGCGGGCGGGGGCGGGAGTTCGCCCGGGGCCGGGACCACCTGCTTCTCCGCGGCGAAGTGGCAGGCCGAGGGGTGGGCCGCCGGGCCCGAGGGGAACACCTTCGGCACGGCCAGCAGCGGGACCTCCGCCGCACAGCGGGATTCGGCCTTCCAGCAGCGGGTCCGGAAGGGGCAGCCGGAGGGCGGGTTGGCCGGGGAGGGTACGTCGCCGGTGAGGATGATCCGCTCCCGGTGGGCGCGGGCCCCGGGGTCGGGTACGGGCACGGCGGAGAGCAGGGCCTGGGTGTAGGGGTGGGTGGGGTGGTCGTAGATCTGGGTGTCGGTGCCGATCTCGACGATCCGGCCCAGGTACATGACCCCGACCCGGTCGGAGATGTGCCGCACGATCGAGAGGTCGTGCGCGATGAACACGTAGGAGAGGCCGAACTCGCCCTGGAGCCGCTCCAGGAGGTTGACCACCTGCGCCTGGACGGAGACGTCGAGGGCCGAGACGGGCTCGTCCGCGACGATGACCTCCGGCCGGAGGGCCAGACCCCGGGCGATGCCGATGCGCTGGCGCTGGCCGCCGGAGAACTGGTGCGGGTAGCGGTTGATGTACTCGGGGTTGAGGCCGACCACGTCGAGCAGGTCCTGGACCTTGCGGCGCCGGTCGCCCTTGGGAGCCACCTCGGGGTGGATCTCGTACGGCTCGCCGATGATGTCGCCGACCGTCATGCGCGGGTTCAGCGAGGTGTACGGGTCCTGGAAGACCATCTGGATGTTGCGGCGCACCGCCTTCAGGGCGCGGCCCGACAGCTTGGTGATGTCCTCGCCCTTGTACGAGATCACGCCGGCGGTCGGGCGTTCCAGGTGGACCAGCATCCTGGCGACGGTGGACTTCCCGCAGCCGGACTCGCCGACGATGCCGAGGGTCTCCCCCGGGGCGAGGCCGAAGGAGACCCCGTCGACGGCCTTGACCGCGCCGACCTGCTTCTTGAAGAGGACCCCCTGGGTCAGCGGGTAGTGCTTGACGAGGTCGCGGACCTCCAGGATGGGCTCAGGCACCGAGGCAGTCCTTCCAGAAGAAGCAGGCGCTGGACCGGTCCGGGGCGACCTCCGCCAGCGGCGGGACCTCGGCCCGGCAGACGGCCTGGGCCATCGGGCAGCGCGGGTTGAAGGCGCAGCCGGGCGGGATGGCCAGCAGGTTCGGCGGGAGGCCCTTGATGGCGTACAGCTCCTGGCCCTTCTGGTCCAGGCGCGGGATGGAGTCGAGCAGGCCGCGGGTGTACGGGTGGGCGGGCGCCCGGTAGATCTGGTGGACGGGGGCCGCCTCGACGATCCGGCCCGCGTACATGACGGCGATCTTGTCGGCGACGTCGGCGACCACGCCGAGGTCGTGGGTGATCAGGATGAGGCCCATGTTGAGCTCCCGCTGGAGCTCGGCGAGCAGGTCCATGACCTGGGCCTGGACGGTGACGTCGAGGGCGGTGGTCGGCTCGTCGGCGATGATCAGCGAGGGTTCCAGGGCCAGCGCCATCGCGATCATGATGCGCTGGCGCATGCCGCCGGAGAACTGGTGCGGGTAGTCCCCCACCCGCTCGCGGGCCGCCGGGATCCTCACCCGGTCCATCAGCTCGACGGCCTTGGCCCGGGCGTCCTTGCGGGACATCCCGCGGTGGACCTCGAACATCTCGCCGAGCTGCGCGCCGACGCTGAGCACGGGGTTGAGGGCGGAGAGGGCGTCCTGGAAGATCATCGCCATGTCGGCGCCGCGGATCCTCCTGCGTTCCTCCTCCTTCATCTTCAGCAGGTCCTTGCCCTTGAAGAGGATCTCGCCGCCCGCGATCCGGCCCGGCGGCATGTCGAGGATCCCCATCACGGCCTGCGCCGTCACCGACTTGCCGGAGCCGGACTCGCCGAGCACGGCGAGGGTCTCGCCCTCGTCGACCGAGTAGTTCACCCCGTTGACGGCCTTGGCGACCCCGTCGCGGGTGGTGAACTCCACCTGGAGGTCGCGCACTTCGAGCAGCATCTGGCGACTCACTCCTCAGCGCAGCTTGGGGTCGAGGGCGTCGCGCACCGCGTCGCCGAGCATGATGAAGGCGAGCACGGTCAGGCTCAGGGCCCCCGCCGGGTAGAGCAGCATGTGCGGGGCGTTGCGGATCTGGGAGGCGGCGTTGGAGATGTCGATGCCCCAGGAGACGGTGGGCGGGCGCAGGCCCACGCCGAGGAAGGACAGGGTGGCCTCGAGGGCGATGTAGGTGCCCAGGGCGATGGTGGCGACGACGATGACGGGGGCGACGGCGTTGGGGGCCACGTGCCGCAGCAGCATGCGGCCGTTGCCGGCGCCGAGGGCCCGGGCGGCCTGGACGTAGTCGTTCTGCTTGACGGTGATCACCGAGCCGCGGGCGATGCGGGCGAGCTGCGGCCAGCCGAGCAGCACGATGAAGCCGACGACGGGCCACACGGTGCTGCTGGTGACCACGGACAGGAAGACCAGGCCGCCGAGGACGACGGGGATGCCGAAGAAGATGTCGGCGACCCGGGAGAGCAGGGCGTCGCCCCAGCCGCCGAAGAAGCCGGCGAGCCCGCCGAGTACGGAGCCCAGCAGGGCGGCTCCGACGGTCGCGCAGACGCCGACGGTGATGGAGGCGCGGGCGCCGTAGACGGTGCGGGTGTAGACGTCGCAGCCCTGGGTGTCGTAGCCGAAGGGGTGCCCGGGGGCGGAGCCCTGCTGCGATTTGGACAGGTCGCACGTCAGGGGGTCGCCGCTCGCGATGAGCTGGGGCCAGATGGCGATGACGACGAGGAAGGCGATGAGCAGCGCCGAGGCGAGGAAGACGGGGCTCTGGCGCAGCTGGTGCCAGGCGTCGGACCACAGGGAGCGGGCCTTCTCCCGGGGGCCGGCGGGTCCGGTCACCTTCGCGACGCCTTCCACGCTCTCCGCCTCCTGGAGGGCCAGGTCCATGGCCCCGCCCTGGCCGGTGGGCGACATCGCCTCGCGCGGGCGGGGGCCCACGGGGTCGTAGCCGCCGGGGCCTTGGGGGTGCTCGGGCTCAGGCATAACGGATCCTCGGGTCCAGGACCGCGTAGAGCAGGTCGACGAGCAGGTTCGCCAGCAGGAAGACGATGACGAGGATGGTGACGAAGCCGACCACGGTCGGTGAGTTGTTGCGCAGGATGCCCTGGTAGAGCTGGTAGCCGACGCCGTGGATGTTGAAGATCCGCTCGGTGACGATGGCGCCGCCCATCAGGGCGCCGATGTCGGTGCCGATGAAGGTGACCACCGGGATCAGGGAGTTGCGCAGCAGGTGGCGGGTGATGACCCGGCGGCGCGGCAGGCCCTTGGCGACGGCGGTGCGGACGTAGTCGGCCTTGACGTTCTCGGCGATGGAGGTCCGCGTGAGCCGGGTGACGTAGGCGAGGGAGACCAGGGCGAGGACGATGCCGGGCAGGATCAGCTGGCCGAAGGGTGCGTCGGGGGACACGGTGGGGCGCACCCAGCCCCATTTGACGCCGAAGAGGAACTGGAGCAGGTAGCCGGTGACGAAGGTGGGCACCGAGATCACGACGAGGGTGAGCACCAGCAGGGTGGTGTCGATCGCCTTGCCGCGGCGCAGGCCGCTGATCACGCCGAGGGTGATGCCGACGAGGATCTCGATGGCGATGGCGACGACGGTCAGCCGCAGGGTGACGGGGAAGGCGGAGGCCATCAGTGCGGTGACCTTCTGCCCGTTGAAGGCGGTGCCGAAGTCTCCCTGGAAGATCTGGCCCATGTAGTGGAGGTACTGCTGCCACAGGGGCCGGTCGAGGTAGAGGTCCTTGCGGATCCGCGCGGCGGTGGCGGGGTCGGGGGCCTTGTCGCCGAAGAGGGCCGCGACCGGGTCGCCGAGGGCGTACACCATGAAGAAGATCAGGAAGGTGCTGCCGATGAACACGGGGATCATCTGGAGCAGCCGCCGGATCACGTAACGTCCCATCAGAACCTGGCCAGGGGACGCCCCGCTTTAGCGGGGTGGCGCATGGCTGCTCTGGGCTGCTCTGCCCTCAATCCAGTGCACGGATCCGCACTGTTCACCTGTACCACCTCTCCACCGCATTAGACCTGTCACGTCTGTATAGTGACGATGTGACTGTGACCCGGAGGGTTCGCCAGTTCTCTGGCGGCGAGTGCGACCTCGCTCTCCACGTGGTGTGGTGCCCGAAGTACCGCCGTCCGGTGCTCGACGGCCTGGTCGCGGAACGTCTGGACGAGCTGATGCGGGCCAAAGCCGACGAGCGCGGGTGGGAGATCATCGAGCTTGAGGTGATGCCGGACCACGTGCACCTGTTCGTCAAACACGACCCGAAGTCGTCGGCGTCGCATGTGGCGAACCAGTTCAAGGGCTTCACCTCCCATGCGCTCCGAGAGGAGTTCCCGCATCTGAAGTCGCGGATGCCCACGCTGTGGTCGTCGTCGTACTTCGCCGCATCTGCCGGCAGCCTCTCAGCGGCCGCGGTGGAGAAGTACATCGACACCCAGTGGGAAGGCTCTGGGAAGAAGGACACAGAGGTGCGGGGTTGATACGCGCCTACAAGTTCCTTCTGCGGCCCACCGCCGGTCAGGAAGCCGCGCTGCGGGCGATGTTGGCCGACCATTGCTCCCTTTACAACGGCGCGCTCCAGGAGCGGCGGGATGCCTGGCGGCATTCCTCGAAGAAGAGCATCAAGTACGGGGATCAATCCGCGCAGCTCAAGGAGATCCGGGCGTTCGACCCGGAGCGCCAGGGCCGCTGGTCGTTCTCTTCCCAGCAGGCGACGCTTCGCCGTCTCGACAAAGCGTTCGCCGCGTTCTTCCGCCGGGTCAAGGCCGGGGAGAAACCCGGATACCCCCGTTTCAAGGGTGTGGGGCACTTCGACACCGTGACGTTCCCGAGGGACGGGGACGGCTGCCGGTGGGACTCCACCCCACACGACCAGCAGACCCGCATACGCCTCCAGGGCGTCGGGCATGTCCGGGTGCACCAGCACCGGAGCTTGCGCGGCCGGGTGAAGACGATCAGCGTCAAACGCGAGGGCAAACGCTGGTACGTCGTCCTTGCCTGCGACGAAGTGCCGGCCGAGCCCCTGCCCTCGACGGGAACCATCGTGGGCATCGACATGGGCACGGTGCACTTCTTCACCGACTCCAGCGGTGCACACGTCGCAAACCCCAGGTTCCTCGACGCGATGGCCGACGAGCTGGCCGCCGCCCAGCAGCACCTTTCGACGTTCCCCAAACACACCCGGCAGAGGTCGAAGAAGCACCGGGCTGCAGCCCGGAAGGTCGCCAAGCTGCACGCCAGGATCCGGCGGCAGCGCTTGGACCACCACCACAAACAGGCTCTGGCCCTCGTGCGTGGGTACGACGTGATCGGGCACGAGCGGCTGAACACAGCGGGCATGACGAAGGCGCCCGCGCCCAGGCCCGACCCCGAGAACGACGGCGCGTTCCTCCCGAACGGTGCCGCCGCCAAGGCTGGGCTGAATCGCAGCATCCTCGACGCAGGTTGGGGGCAGTTCCTGTCGATCCTGGCGAAGAAGGCTGAGAGCGCCGGTCGCCGAGTGATCGAAGTGGACGCCCGCGACACTTCCCGCACGTGCCCGCCCGAGATAGGCGGATGCGGGCACGTGGCGAAGGAGAACCGCGTCACCCAAGCGAAGTTCGAGTGCACCGCGTGCGGGCTGGCCGAGAATGCCGACCGCGTGGGCGCCTTGAACGTTCTGCACAGGGCCGGGCTGGCCCTCTGCGCGGAGGCCTCGCCACCGACGCAGGAAGCCCGCCGCTTTGGCGGTGGGTGGAGTCACGGACTGCTCCGGGTTCGATCCGTAGGGGTGGTCAGCTGACCTTGATCTCGTTGTAGACCGGGATGCTGAACTGGTTCAGGGCGACGTCGGAGATGCGCTCGGAGTGGCCGGCGCTGCCGTTCTGGTACCAGAGCGGGATGGCCGGCATCTGCTCGGCGAGGATCTTCTCGGCGTCCTGGAACGCGGCGGTGGCCCTGGTGGGGTCGGTCTCCTGGTTGGCCTGGTCGACGAGCTTGTCGAACTCCGGGTTGCTGAACTTGCCGTAGTTGGAGGAGGCGCCGGTGTAGTACAGCGGCTGGAGGAAGTTCTGGATCAGCGGGTAGTCGGCCTGCCATCCGGCGCGGAAGGGGCCGGTGAGCTTGAAGGCGCTCTGCTGGTTGCGGAAGTCGGCGAAGGTGCCGATCGGGTTGACCGTGCAGACGGGGCCCTCGCCCAGCGCGTTGTTGACGCTGTTGCAGACGGCGTCCATCCAGTCGCGGTGCGAGCCGGTGTCCACGTTCGAGGTGAGCGTCATCTTGCCGCCCGGCAGTCCGCCGCCCTCCTGGATGAGCTTCTTGGCCTCGGCGGGGTCGAACTTGCAGGCGTCGCCGCAGACGGCGGCGCTGAAGCCGCCCTTGGCGCCGAGGGCCGGGGAGGTCCAGTCCTTGGCCGGGGTGCGGGTCTCGCGGAAGATCTGCTGGGTGATCTCGTCCCGGTTGATGGCCATCGAGATGCCGCGGCGGACCTTCTCCATGCCCTCCTTGCCCCACTGGGCGTCGTACAGGGGGAAGGTGAGGGTCTGGATGATGAGGGCCGGCTGGTTGATGTACCGGTCGCCGAGGTCGTTCTTGACGTTCTTCAGCTGCTGCGCGGGCACGTCGTCGACGAGGTCGAGGTTCCCGGAGATCAGGTCGGTGTAGGCGGTGTTGTTGTCGGTGTAGACCTTGAGGTCCACGCCGCCGTTCTGCGCCTTGTCCTCGCCGGGGTAGCCCTCCCACGTGCGCAGCTTCATGCCGGTGCCCTTGGTGTACGAGTCCACCGTGTACGGGCCGTTGCCGACGGGCTTGTCCAGCCAGGCGGTGTGGTCGGTGAAGAAGGCCTTGGGCAGGGGGGAGAAGGCCTGGTAGCCGAGGGTCTCGGGCCAGGTGGAGAACTTGGCCTTCAGGGCGACGGTGAAGGTCTTGGGGTCCTTGACGACCAGGCCGGACATGGTCTTGGCCTTGGGTTCGCCGCTCGCCGGGTGCACGTCGGCGTAGCCCACGATGTCGGCGAAGAAGGGCGCGTTGTTCTGCTTGTTGCCCACGTCCGCGGCGTAGTTCCAGGCGTCCACGAAGGACTGGGCGGTGACCGGCTCGTCGTTGCTGAACTTCCACCCGTCCTTCAGGGTGATGGTGAAGTTCTGGCCGTCGGTGGTCTCGATCTTCTCGGCGACCATGTTCTTGGCCTCGCCGGTCTTCGCGTCGTAGCGCTTGAGGCCCCGGAAGAGCATGTCGAGGACCTTGCCGCCCTGCACCTCGTTGGTGTTGGCGGGCTCCAGCGGGTTCTGCGGGTCACCCCAGGAGGAGCTGACGATCCCGGCCGCACCGCCGCCCCCGCCGCTGTCGCTTCCGCCGCCGCAGGCCGTCGCCGCGAGGGCTACGGCCACCGCACATGCGGCCCACTTGGCGTGGGTGGCTCCGCGCATGGAGTGCCTCCTACTGGGTCCCGGGTCTCACTTAGGGGCAATGTCACCCCATGTGTCGCCCCGTGCACTCCAGGTTGGCCCGATTGCACCCGCGCGTCCCCCGCCTGTCACCCCTGCGAGTGCAACGGCAGCTCCCAGGTGTCGACCGCGTAGTGCAGGCCCATGCCGTGCGCCTCGTACAGGGCGAGGGCGCCGCTCTCGTTGAGTACGTCCACGCCGAGGCCCAGGGTGTCGCGGCCGCGGGCGGCGTAGACGGCGAAGCCGTGGCGCAGCAGGTGGCCGCCGATGCCCCGGCCGCGCAGGTCCGCGGTGACGCCGAGGTGGCTGATCCAGCCCATGCTGGTGCGGTCGTCGCGGCTGAGCAGGACGGCGACGTCGCCCCGGCCGGGCAGGCTCGCGATCCACACCAGCGACCAGTCGAGGGCGCGGGCGTCGAGGTGGTCGAGCCATGCCTCGTACGTGCGGTGCGCGTGCCCGAAGTGCGCGGCGAAGGTCTCCTCCACCAGGGCGTGGGCGCGACGGCGGTCGGCCTCGTCGGCGGCGCAGTCGCGCAGGGTCAGGCCCTCGGGCGGGGCGGGGGCCGGGCCGGGGGCCGGGTCGGCGGCCGGGGCCAGGGGGCGGGTCATCACCTGGTAGCGGCGCACGCTGCGGTAGCCGCGTCCGGTGAGGAGGGTGAGGTCGAGGGTGGGTTTCGCGTTGAGCTGGATCCGCAGCCGGGCTCCGGGGCCGGCGCCGGCGGCCATCGCGCGGGCCCGGGCCTCCATCAGCCGCAGCAGCCGCAGGGCGGCGTCACCGTGGCCGGGCAGGACGTAGTGGTCGCCGTCGATGCGGCCCGGTCCGGAGTCGGCCCAGACCAGGGCGTAGGCGACGAGCCGGCCGCCCTGGAGGGCGACCCAGGAGTCGGTGGCCAGGTCCACCTCGGGGTGGTTGAGGTCGGCCTCGACGGTGCCCAGATCGGTCTCGGGTCTGCCGATCTCGATGACGTCGACGGCGTTGAGGAGTCCGCAGATGTCGGAGGCGTCCCCGGGGCCGGCGGGCCGGACGGTCAGCTTGTCGGTCATCCGTCCACTGTCGGCGGCGCCGGGGCACGGACGCAACAGACTTCGGGCCCCTCGGGGCGGGCGGGAAACGCCGGGGCGCCCGGGCCGGACGGATCCGGTCCCGGGCGCCCCGGACTGCGTACCGCTGTGCGGGATCAGACGGCCAGGATGGCCTTCTCCTCCGCGAAGTGGCAGGCCGACTCGTGCGCGGCCGGGCTGTCGACGTTCTTGAAGCGCGTCGGGATCGCCAGCAGGGGCTCCTCCGTGGCGCACTTCTCCTCGGCCTTCCAGCAGCGGGTGCGGAAGCGGCAGCCCGACGGCGGGTTGGCCGGGGAGGGGACGTCACCGGTGAGGATGATCCGCTCGCGGCCCTCGCGGGCCTCCGGGTCCGGCACCGGCACGGCGGAGAGCAGGGCCTGGGTGTACGGGTGGGTGGGGTGGTCGTAGATCTCGGCGTCGGTGCCGATCTCGGCCATCTTGCCCAGGTACATGACGCCCACGCGGTCCGAGATGTGCCGGACGATCGAGAGGTCGTGCGCGATGAACACGTAGGAGAGGTTGAACTCGTCCTGGAGCTTGCCCATCAGGTTGATGACCTGCGCCTGCACCGACACGTCGAGCGCGGAGACCGGCTCGTCGCAGATGATGATCTCCGGGTTGAGCGCGAGGCCGCGGGCGATGCCGATGCGCTGGCGCTGGCCGCCGGAGAACTGGTGCGGGTAGCGGTTGATGTACTCGGGGTTGAGGCCCACGACGTCCAGGAGCTCCTGGACCTTGCGGCGCCGGTCGCCCTTGGGAGCCACCTCGGGGTGGATCTCGTACGGCTCGCCGATGATGTCGCCGACCGTCATGCGCGGGTTCAGCGAGGTGTACGGGTCCTGGAACACCATCTGGATGTTGCGGCGGACGGCCTTCAGGGCCGCGCCGGACAGCTTGGTGATGTCCTGGCCCTTGTAGAAGACCTCGCCGGCGGTGGCCTTCTCCAGGTTCATCAGCAGCTTGGCGACGGTGGACTTGCCACAGCCGGACTCGCCGACGATGCCGAGGGTCTCGCCCTGGTAGAGGTCGAAGGAGATCCCGTCGACGGCCTTGACCGCGCCGATCTGCTTCTTGAACAGGATGCCCTGGGTCAGCGGGAAGTGCTTGACCAGGTTGCGCACCTGAAGGATCGGCTCGCCCTTGGGCTTGGTGAGGTCAGCCATGGATCTGCTCCTTCCAGAAGTGGCACGCGCTGCCGCGGCCCGGCATCTCGGTGCCGTCCTGCTCGGTCACCTGGTGCAGGACCGGCACGTCCGTGCGGCAGATGTCCTGAGCCTTGGGGCAGCGCGGGTTGAAGGCGCAGCCCGGCGGGATGTTGAGCAGGTTGGGCGGCAGGCCCTTGATCGCGTAGAGCTCCTGGCCCTTCTGGTCCAGGCGCGGGATCGAGTCGAGCAGGCCGCGGGTGTACGGGTGCGCCGGGCGGCTGTAGATCTCGTGGACCGGGGCGTTCTCGACGATCCGGCCGCCGTACATGACGGCGATCTTGTCCGCGACGTCGGCGACGACGCCGAGGTCGTGGGTGATCAGGATCAGGCCCATGTTCATCTCGCGCTGGAGCTCCGCGAGCAGGTCCATGACCTGGGCCTGGACCGTCACGTCGAGGGCCGTGGTCGGCTCGTCGGCGATGATCAGGTCGGGCTCCAGGGCCATCGCCATGGCGATCATGATGCGCTGGCGCATACCGCCGGAGAACTGGTGCGGGTAGTCGCCCACGCGCGCCTTGGCGGCGGGGATCTTCACCCGGTCCATGAGCTCGACGGCCTTGGCCGTGGCGTCCTTCTTGGACATCCCGCGGTGGACGCGGAACATCTCACCCAGCTGGGCGCCGACGGTGTGCACCGGGTTCAGCGAGGACAGCGCGTCCTGGAAGATCATGGCGATCTTCTGGCCGCGGACCTTGCGGAACTCCTCGGCCGGGAGCTTGAGCAGGTCCTGGCCCTGGAAGAGGATCTCACCAGAGGGGATCTTGCCGGGCGGCATGTCGAGGATGCCCATGATGGCCTGCGCCGTCACGGACTTGCCCGAGCCGGACTCGCCGAGGACGGCGAGGGTCTCGCCGGCGTCGACGGAGTACGAGACTCCGTTGACGGCCTTGGCGACACCGTCGCGGGTGTGGAACTCGACGTGCAGGTCGCGCACTTCGAGCAGGGGGGTCCCCTCCGGCGCCGAACGGGGCGCGGGGACGTTCGAGGTCTTGTCGATAGTGGTCAACGTACGCCCTTCCTCAGCGCAGCTTCGGGTCGAGGGCGTCGCGTACCGCGTCTCCGACCATGATGAACGCGAGCACGGTGACGCTCAGCGCAATGGACGGGAACAGCAGGATGTGCGGTGCCTGGAGCCAGCGGGCCGAAGCGTCGCTGACCATCAGGCCCCAGGAGATCTCCGGGGGCTGGACACCGATACCGAGGTAGGACAGCGCCGCCTCGGCGGAGATGTACACACCCAGGCTGATCGCGCCGACCACGATGACGGGGGCGACGGCGTTCGGCAGGATGTGGCGGATCGTGATGCGCAGGGTCCCGGCGCCCAGGGCGCGGGCGGCCACGACGTAGTCGTTGTTCTTGTTCTGCAGCACCGAGGACCGCATGATGCGGAAGATCTGCGGCCAGCCGAGGACGGCGAGGACCAGCGAGACCGTCCAGGCGTTGCCCGGCATCGCCGACATGATCAGCATGCCGCCGAGCAGCAGCGGGATCGCGAAGAAGATCTCGGTGAAGCGGGACAGGAAGCTGTCCACGATGCCGCCGACCCAGCCGGCGATCAGACCGAGCGCGCCGCCGACGATGAGGACGAGCGAGGTGGTGACGACGCCGACGATCACGGAGTTGCGGGCGGCCCACACGGTACGCGTGTAGACGTCGCAGCCCTGGATGTCGAAGCCGAACCAGTGGGCCGAGCTCGGGGTCTTGAGCGAGTCCTCGAGCTTGCAGGCGCCGGCGTCGAAGGGGCTGCCGTCGGTGAACAGCTGCGGCACGGCGGCCACGATCAGCAGGAACACCACGAGCGCGGCACCGATGATGAAGATCGGGTTGCGGCGCAGGTCGGAGATCGCGTCGGACCAGAGGCTGGCCTCGCGGTCCTTCTTCTTGTCCTGGCCCTTGGCGGCCCGCGTGCCGGCGGAGGGGCCGGCAGTCTGGGTGTCGGTCATCGAGTCCTCCACCGTATTCGTGTCACGCATAGCGGATCCTCGGGTCGAGCACGGCGTAGAGCAGGTCCACAAGGAGGTTGGCGACGAGGTAGATGAGGACCAGGAGGGTCACACCACCCACGACGACGGCACCCTGCTTGAGGTAGACGGACTGGGCGAGCAGACCGCCGAGACCGTGGATGTTGAAGATGCGCTCGGTGATGACCGCACCGCCCATGAGGGAGCCGAGGTCGGCGCCGAGGAAGGTGACGATCGGGATCAGCGCGTTGCGCAGCGCGTGGTTGATCACGACGCGGCGGCGGGGCAGGCCCTTGGCGGTCGCGGTGCGCACGTAGTCCGCGCGCATGGTCTCCATCAGGCTGGTACGGGTCAGTCGGGCCACGTACGCCAGCGAGGTGGAAGCGAGGACCCACGCCGGGAGGAGGTAGGCGCGCAGTCCGTCGTTCTCGTTGAAGGAGACGGAGAAGAGCTCGATGCCCCAGCTGTTCTTCAGCTCGACGCCGAGGGTCAGCTGGAGCACGAAGCCGGTCACGAAGACGGGGATCGAGATGACCATCAGGGTGGAGATCAGGACCAGCTGGTCCAGGAACTTGCCGCGGCGCAGGGCGGCCATGATGCCGGCCGCGACGCCGACGACGGCCTCGATGACGAAGGCGAAGATCGCGAGGTTCACCGTGTACGGGAACGCCTCGCCGATCAGGTCGGCGACCTTGCGGCCGGTGAGGGTCTCACCGAGGTCGCCCTGGAACACGCCGGTGATGTAGTTCCAGTACTGCAGCAGGAACGGGTCGTCCAGGTGGTACTTCTCGCGCAGCATCGCGGCGACGATGGGGTCTGCCTTCTTCTCGCCCGCGAGGAGCTGAATCGGGTCAGCGCCGGGCATCGCGAAGGTCAGCAGGTAGATCAGGAACGTGGCACCGATCAGCACAGGGATCGCCTGTATGAGTCGGCGGATGAGGTAGCGGCCCATCAGACCTCCAGCAAAGAACAGGGGGAAAGGGCGGGCAGACGGAAACCTGATTC
Source organism: Streptomyces sp. NBC_00091 (assembly GCF_026343185.1). Taxonomy (GTDB): domain Bacteria; phylum Actinomycetota; class Actinomycetes; order Streptomycetales; family Streptomycetaceae; genus Streptomyces. Next base: position 1,453,356 of record NZ_JAPEMA010000001.1, read on the forward strand.
CGTCTACCCGCCCCCGGATCCCCTTGGTGACGAGGGGTGTTAGTTGCGCTCGACGTTCGCCAGGTCCATCTGGCCCTGGGCGTCGACCTCGACGTTCTTCACGGACTTGGAGTAGGCCGCGGAGGACATGTACGTGAACACCGGGATGTACGGAAGGTCGCGGATGACGATGTCATCGGCCTTCTGGTACAGCTTCAGGCCCTCGGCGGCGTCGGTGGCCTTGTCGGCCTCCGCCATGGTCTTCTCGAACTCGTCGTTACGGTAGTGGCCGTAGTTGGAGCCCTGCTCGATCGCGACCTTCGAGAAGACCGGACGCAGGTAGTTCTCCGCCGCCGGGTAGTCCATCGACCACGCCATGCGGAAGGCACCCTTGTACTTGGCCGCACCGAGGTCGTCCAGCATGTCGCCGAACTTGGCGTACGGCTTGGCGGTGACCTCGATGCCGAGGTTCGCCTTCAGCTGGTTGGCGACGGCCTCGATCCACTCCTTGTGGCCGCCGTCGGCGTTGTAGCCGAGCTCGATCTTGTTGCCGGGAACACCGCCGGCCGCCTCGAACATCTCCTTGGCCTTGGTCGGGTTGTACTGACCGACCTCGCCGAGCGCGCCCTTGCGGTAGCCCGGGACGATCGGGCTGATGAAGTCGTCGGCCGGCTTGCGGGTGCCGTTGAAGATGGTCTTCGTGAGCGAGTCCCGGTCGATCGCCATGGAGATGGCCTTGCGGATCTCCAGCTTGCCGAACGCCTCGGGGTTCGTCTCCAGCGGGAGGCCGATGTAGCCGACGGCCGACTCGGGCTTGTAGATGTAGCGGTCGCCGAACTCCTGGGAGACGGTGGCCATCGCCGAGATCGGGAGCTTGTCGACGATCTGGATGTTGTCGGCGCGCAGGTCGTTGTACGCCGTGTCCATGTTGTCGTAGATCTTGAAGGTGACGCCCGCGAGCTTGGCGCGGCCCTCGGCCGGGTACTTGTCGTACCGCTTGACCTTGATCTGCTTGTTGTGCTCCCAGGCGCCGTCCATCTGGAAGGGGCCGTTGCCGATCGGCTGCTCGCCGAACTTCTTCGGGTCGGCCTCGAAGGCCTTCGGCAGCGGGAAGAAGGCGTTGTAGCCCAGCATGGTCTTGAACTGGGAGAAGGGCTCCTTCAGCGTGACGGTGAAGGTCTTCTCGTCAACGACCTTGAGGCCCTTGAGCTCCTTGGCGGTGGGCGTCTTGCCCTTGCCCGGCGCGAGCTCTTCGGAGCCGTCGATCTTGGCGAAGAACGGCATGGCCTCGGCGACGTTGTCCTGGTTGGCACCCCAGTTCCAGGCGCGGACGAAGGACTGCGCGTCGACCTTCTCACCGTTGTGGAAGGTGAAGCCGTCCTTGACCTTGATGGTCCAGGTCTTCGAGTCCGTGGACTCGATGGACTCGGCCGCGTCGAGCTTCGGCTCGTTGGTCTTGGTGTCGTACTTGACCAGACCGGTGAAGACCGCGTTCATGACCTCGGAGCCCTCGGACTCGGCGGTGTCCTGGCCAATCAGGCGGTGCTGCGGCTCGCCGAGCACAACCGTGATGTTGCCGCCCTTACCACCGGCGTCGTTGCTACCGGTGCTGCAAGCCGTGGCAGCCATCGCCACGATGACGGCACCCGCGACCCACTTGGCGCTCGTTGCTCCGCGCATGGGTATTTGCCTCCTCAGGAGTCACTGTCGATTCGTGAAGGACCCGGTTCCCGCTGACACCCCTGACAGCGAAATCCGGTCCCATCGTGTGTGCTCGTGAGTCGACGCTCCCCACAGCGTGTGACCCATTGACCCGAGCTCAATGGAGCCAATCCTCAGGGACACCCAGGCCGTAAACCACACTTAAGTGGTCTCGTTTTCACAACATCACCGCATGGCGAAAACCCGATATCCGGACAAACGGATAGGAGACAGACACGTGCGAAACGGACGGTTAGCTCATCATCCGGAGTGTCACGGCCGCTATGCGGACATCAGAACTCAACAATCCGTTTGACAAACGCGAACGGCCCCTCCTCACACCGATCCGGTGTGAGGAGGGGCCGTTGTCAGCCGTACGTATTCCGGCCAGAGGCCGACTCGCGTACTACTTGGCCGACTTGGCGCGCGACGCGGTGCGCGAGCGCTCCTTCTGGTCCAGGACGACCTTGCGGATGCGCACGGCCTCCGGGGTCACCTCGACGCACTCGTCGTCGCGGCAGAACTCCAGGGACTGCTCCAGGGAGAGCTTGCGCGGGGGCACCACGTTCTCGGTGTTGTCCGCGGAAGCCGCACGCATGTTGGTGAGCTTCTTCTCCTTGGTGATGTTCACGTCCATGTCGTCGGCGCGCGAGTTCTCGCCGACGATCATGCCCTCGTACACCTCGGTGCCGGGGTCGGTGAACAGGACACCGCGCTCCTGGAGGTTGATCATCGCGAACGGCGTGACCGAGCCCGCGCGGTCGGCGACCAGGGAACCGTTGTTACGGGTGACCAGCTGGCCGAACCACGGCTCGTGGCCCTCGTGGATCGAGTGGGCGATACCGGTACCGCGGGTGTTCGTCAGGAACTCCGTGCGGAAGCCGATGAGGCCGCGCGACGGGACCACGAACTCCATGCGGACCCAGCCGGAGCCGTGGTTCGACATGTTGTCCATGCGGCCCTTGCGGACGCCCATGAGCTGCGTGACCGCGCCCATGTGCTCCTCGGGGACGTCGACCGTCATGCGCTCGACCGGCTCGTGCACCTTGCCGTCGATCTCCTGCGTGACGACCTGCGGCTTGCCGATGGTCAGCTCGAAGCCCTCGCGGCGCATCTGCTCGACCAGGATGGCGAGCGCGAGCTCACCGCGGCCCTGGACCTCCCAGGCGTCGGGACGCTCGGTGTCGAGGACGCGGAGCGAGACGTTACCGATCAGCTCGCGGTCCAGACGGTCCTTGACCTGGCGCGCGGTGACCTTGCGGTCCTTGACCGCGGACTTGGCGTCCGCGCCCTTGCCGCTGCCGCCGCGGCCGACCATCGGGGAGGTGTTCGTACCGATGGTCATGGAGATCGCCGGCTCGTCGACCGAGATCAGCGGGAGCGCGATCGGGTTCTCCGGGTCGGCCAGGGTCTCGCCGATCATGATGTCGGGGATACCGGCGACCGCGCAGATGTCACCCGGGCCCGCCACCTCGGCCGGCTTGCGGGTGAGCGCCTCGGTCATCATCAGCTCGGTGATGCGGACGTTCGACTGGGTGCCGTCGCGCTTGATCCACGTGACGGTCTGGCCCTTGCGGAGCTCGCCCTGCTCGACGCGCAGCAGCGCGATGCGGCCGAGGAAGTTGTCGGCGTCCAGGTTGGTGACGTGGGCCTGGAGGGGCGCCTCGTCGTCGTACACCGGGGCCGGGACGTGCTCCAGGATGGTGGAGAAGAAGGGCTCCAGGCTGTCGCTGTCCGCGGGGACGGTGCCGTCCTCGGGCTTGGTCAGCGAGGCCACGCCGTCACGGCCGCAGGCGTAGACGATCGGGAACTCGATCTGCTCCTCGGTCGCGTCCAGGTCCAGGAAGAGGTCGTACGTGTCGTTGACGACCTCGTCGATCCGGGAGTCCGGGCGGTCCGTCTTGTTGATGCAGAGGATGACCGGCATGTTCGCCTGCAGGGCCTTGCGCAGGACGAAGCGGGTCTGGGGCAGGGGACCCTCGGAGGCGTCCACCAGCAGGACGACGGCGTCCACCATCGACAGACCGCGCTCGACCTCACCACCGAAGTCGGCGTGGCCGGGGGTGTCGATGATGTTGATCGTGATGGGCGCCCCGCCGTCCTTGGGGTGGTACTTCACCGCCGTGTTCTTGGCGAGGATCGTGATGCCCTTCTCACGCTCCAGGTCGTTCGAGTCCATCATGCGGTCGTCGAGGTGCTGGTGGGCGGCGAAGGCACCGGCCTGCTTGAGCATGGCATCGACGATGGTCGTCTTGCCATGGTCGACGTGGGCGACGATGGCGACGTTACGGATGTCGTGGCGCGTGGGCACTTCGGCGCTTCTCCCGGGATAGTGGATGGCGTCGCGTACGGTCCGGCACGCTCGCCTCGGCCGGGCGGAAAACCTGCCACGGCCTTACCCCATGGTACGTCGCGTGGCGGGAACCGCTCGCCGGGGGGTCTGTCAAGAGGCCGGAAGGCTGAGGACGGCCGGGATTCGGGTGGGGCCCGACAGGGGGGTCCCGGCTGTGGGTGCGGCCTGTGTGCTCGCGGGTCAACGGGCGGGTCAATGGGTGTGCACGACCTTGCCCGCCGGGGATCCGGCGGGCAAGGGACTTGAGTCACTTCTGAGCTTGCCACCCGGGGGTCAACCTGACAGGCCCCCCTTTTTCACCACTTCTTCTCCCGCGCTACTTCTTCCCGGCGTCCTTGGCCTCCTTGGCCTGAGGGGGCTTCTTCCAGCCGATGTCCTGGAAGCGGGGCGCCGCGAGACCGAAGGCCCCGGCGTTGGCCAGGCCCGGCTTGACGGCGACCAGCTCGGGGCGCTGGTAGAGCGGGATGGAACCGGCCGCGGCCCAGATCCGGGCGTCCGCCTTGCGCATCAGCTCGCGGGCCTGCTCCTCGTCGAGCTCGCCGGCCGCCTGGTCGAAGAGCTGGTCGATGTGGTCGGTGCCGACCCGGGTGTAGTTCTGTTCGACGAGGAGGGAGCCGTCGGCGGCCGGTTCCGGCTTGGCGAAGATGGGCCGGGCGTCGGTGGCGGGGAAGGCCGTCGCGGGCCAGGAGTACAGGGCCAGGTCGTACTGGCCCGAGGCGATGTGGTCCTTGAAGAAGCTCTCGTCCGCGACCTTGGTGAGCTGGGTGCTGACGCCGATCTTCTGGAGCATCTGGGAGATCCGCTCGCCGACCGTGCGCAGGGCCTCCGAGCCGGGGCCCGCCGGGAGGACGAAGCGCAGGCTCAGAGGCTTGCCGTCCTTGGCGAGCATCGCGCCCGAGGTGCGGGCGGCCTGCTTGGCCGGGACGGGGGCCGGGCTGGCCCAGGCGGGCTCCTTGCCGTCCGCGCCCTCGTCCGCGGCCGGGGCGGCCTTGCCGTCGTCGAGGGCCTCCGCCTGGGTCAGCAGTACGTGCTCCTGCTGGGCGGCGAGGGAGGCCGGGGCCAGCGCCGGGGAGGGCCGGTCGGTGCGGGCGAAGGTGTCGAAGCCCTCCACCGGCTCCGCCTCGAAACCGCGCGCGGGCCCCTCCGGGAGGACGTGCAGCCCCGCGGCGGGGGCGCCGGGCAGGCCGGGGCGGGCCCCCCGGGCGGCCAGTCGGGCCGCGGCGGAGCGCAGGCCGCCGTTGCGCCCGTCGTCCTGGCCCACGATGTACAGGCCGTCGTTGCCGGTGCCGGGGCCCGCCGGGGTCTTGGAGTCGTCCGTCGCGCTCTCGGCGCTCTCGGCGCCCGCCTTCGCCCCGGCCGGCTCGCTGAGCTTGCCGCCCTTGCGCCAGCCCGCGTCCGCCAGCAGGGCCTGGGCCGCCTGGGTGTCCTGGCCGCCGAGGGCGTCGCTGTTGTCGGCGTACGCCTGCTGCCCGGCCAGCGCCAGGTGGCTGCCGACCGGCTTCGCGGGCAGGCCGAGCGGCTTCAGCACGATCTCGGCCAGCGTCCTGCGGTCCAGGGCGCGGGCCACCGCCCGGCGGACCCGCTCGTCCGACAGCGGGCCGGAGGCGCCGTTCATGGCCAGCTGGGTGTAGGCGGGCTCCAGCGACTTGCGGACCGTGAAGCCGCGCAGGGCCGACTGCTCGTCCGCGTACTTGCGGGTGGCGTCAGCGTTCTTCTGGCGGGTCTCCTGCTCCTCCTTGGCCCTGGCCTCGTCGGCGCCGTGGGCCAGCGCCCAGGAGAGGGTGGCCTGCGCGACCGTGAGGGAGGCGCCCGGGCCGTGGGTGCCGTCCACGCGGCCGGCGTCCCGGTGGGCGAGGGCGATGCGGTCGGCGCCCGAGCGGTCGATCTCGGCCAGGTCGATCTTCCCCTCGGCCAGCGCGGCCGGACGGCCCGCCCGGGGCACCGCCGTCAGCACGAGCGTGTCCAGCTTCGCGGGCCGGCCCCACCAGCGCGCGTTGCGGGTCAGGGCCGCGGTGCCGGTCTTCTTGTCGATGGCCCCGAGGTTGAAGGGGCCGGCGGTGACCTTGAGTGCGCCGCGGGCGCCCTCGTTGAAGGCCTCCGGGGTGCCCATGACCTGCTTGGGGTAGAGCGGGCTGAACAGGGAACGCCAGTCGGCGTACGGCCTGACGAAGGTGACCTTGACCTCCAGGTCGGTCTTGCCGCGCTCGATCTTCTCGATCCGCTCGTAGCCCGCGTTGCGGGCCGTCCAGTACGCCGAGTCCTTGCCGTTCAGGGCCCGCCACTGGGCGACGAAGTCGGCGGCGCCGATCTCGCGTCCGTCGCTCCACACCGCCTGCTGGTTCAGCTTGTACAGGACGACCTGCTTGGGCTCGCGCTCGACGACCTCGGCCTTCTCCAGGTAGTCGGGATTGGCCACCGGCCGGCCCTTGGCGTCGAGCGTGAACAGCTGGGGCAAGGCCGCCCCCGCGATCCGGTTGGTGGTGGAGTCCGCATCGGCCTGGAAGGTGTTCAGGGTCTCCGGCAGGGCGTCCACCGCCCAGCGCAGCACGCCGCCGTCGGCGACCTGCTCGCGGACGGTCGTCGCGATGTCCGGTCCCGCGGCGGCCGGGCCGCCCTCGTCCTCGCCCGCCCCGCAGCCCGTGAGGAGCGGCAGCGCAAGGACTCCCGAGGTGAGGAGCGCCAAGGACCTGCGCCTTCTCTGGGTCATGGGTGGTACCTCCGGGGCGGGGCGTGAGGGCTGTGAAAGAGGGTTCTTGATCACGTTCGGCGGTATATGGAGCTGATCACACTGGTGTCGAAACCCACTGAAATCGACAGCCGCCCGCGTCCTCCGGAGCGGACCCTCGCCACGCCGCGAACCCCACCCGTGCGGACCAATCCGGCTTGCCGCCCGGCTCCCGCGGGACGTGTCCCAGGCGAGCGTTCCCCCGGACGAGGGATGAGAATGGGGGCAGGGAGGGGCGCACGGTTTGCGCCTGCGCGCCCGGAATCGCTGCACGTCCCTTCACAACCGGGGACGGGAGGCGCGACACTCGCAGGCGCCCGTGAGCATTGCCACCGCACCCGCGGAAGTGAGGGCGAGCCATGTCCCTGCAAGATGATCTGACCGCCGTACGACGCAATCTGAACGAGCTGGTCCGCTCGGTGGAACAGCTGGAGAAGGACGTCGCCCGGCAGTCGCCGGCCGCCGCCACCAGGCCGCCGGACCCGTCCCGGATGGTGCACATCCCGGACACCCCGTACGACAGCACGCTGTGGACGGACACCGACGACGAGGGTCTCGGCGCCCGCGACCGCCGCGCCCCCTAGGAGCGCCGCCAGCAGTGCCCCCCGGACGCGCCGCAGGCCGTCCGCGGCACCATCCCCCATCTGGCCCGGCCGCTGCGGCGGCCGGGCCTCCTGGGCCACCCCTCATCACTCCACCCGGAGTTCCCCTTGGCCACAGGCACGGAACCACCCCAGCAGCGGCCCGGCGGGGTCCACGGCCCCTCGCGGGCCGCGATCTCGGCCCGGCACCTGCGGACCGACCGGTGGTGGCTGTCGCCCGCCGGCACCGCGGCCGGGCTGCTCGCCTTCATCGTCTACTCGACCTGGCGGGCCTTCGCCAACGACCACTACTACGCGGCCCCGTACGTCTCCCCCTTCTACTCCCCCTGTCTGGCGGAGAACTGCGAGACGATGCGCGGCGGCCCCAACCTCGACCTGTTCGGCAGCTGGTGGGGCCTGTCCCCCGCCCTGCTGATCCTGGTCTTCCCGCTCGGCTTCCGGCTGACCTGCTACTACTACCGCAAGGCCTACTACCGGGGCTTCTGGGCCTCCCCGCCCGCCTGCGCCGTCGCCGAGCCGCACGCCTCGTACACGGGCGAGACCCGCTTCCCGCTGATCCTGCAGAACATGCACCGGTACTTCTTCTACGCGGCGGTGCCGGTCGCGGGGATCCTCACCTACGACACCGTGCTGACCTTCCGCGACGCGCACTACGCGTGGGGCCACATGGGCCTCGGCACGCTGATCTTCCTGGCGAACATCGTGCTGATCTGGGCCTACACCCTGTCCTGCCACTCCTGCCGGCACATCATGGGCGGCCGCCTCAAGCACTTCTCCCGGCATCCGGTGCGCTACCGCCTGTGGGGCTGGGTCAGCCGGCTCAACACCCGTCACATGCAGCTCGCGTGGGCCTCCCTGATCAGCGTGGCCCTGTGCGACTTCTACGTGTACCTGCTGGCCAGCGGCACCATCACCGACCCGAGGATCTTCTGAGATGGCTCAAGTGGAACGGCAGCAGTGGGACGTGGTCGTGGTCGGCGCGGGCGGTGCCGGACTGCGGGCCGCGATCGAGGCCCGCGAACGGGGCGCCCGTACGGCCGTGATCTGCAAGTCCCTCTTCGGCAAGGCCCACACGGTGATGGCGGAGGGCGGGATCGCCGCCTCCATGGGCAACGTCAACGAGGGCGACAACTGGCAGGTCCACTTCCGCGACACCATGCGCGGCGGCAAGTTCCTCAACCAGTGGCGGATGGCCGAACTACACGCCAAGGAGGCACCGGACCGGGTCTGGGAGCTGGAGACCTGGGGCGCGCTCTTCGACCGCACGCCCGACGGGAGGATCTCCCAGCGCAACTTCGGCGGGCACGAGTACCCGCGCCTCGCGCACGTCGGCGACCGGACCGGCCTGGAGCTGATCCGCACCCTCCAGCAGAAGATCGTCCAGCTCCAGCAGCAGGACTTCACGGAGTACGGGGACCACGAGGCCCGCCTCAAGGTCTTCCAGGAGTGCACGGTCACCAGGATCCTCAAGGACGGGCAGCGGGTCTCGGGGACCTTCTGCTACGAGCGCGAGACCGGCCGCTTCTTCGTCCTGGAGGCCCCCGCGGTGGTGCTGGCCACCGGCGGGATCGGCAAGTCCTTCAAGACCACCTCCAACTCCTGGGAGTACACCGGCGACGGACACGCGCTGGCCCTGCTGGCCGGCGCCCCGCTGCTGAACATGGAGTTCGTCCAGTTCCACCCCACGGGCATGGTCTGGCCCCCCTCGGTGAAGGGGATCCTCGTCACGGAGTCCGTCCGCGGCGACGGCGGCGTCCTGCGCAACTCCGAGGGCAAGCGGTTCATGTTCGACTACGTCCCGGACGTCTTCAAGGAGAAGTACGCCGAGTCCGAGGAGGAGGGCGACCGCTGGTACGAGGACCCGGACCACAACCGTCGTCCGCCCGAGCTGCTCCCCCGCGACGAGGTCGCCCGCGCGATCAACTCCGAGGTGAAGGCGGGCCGCGGGTCCCCGCACGGCGGGGTCTTCCTCGATGTGTCCACCCGGATGCCGGCCGAGAAGATCAAACGCCGGCTGCCCTCCATGTACCACCAGTTCAAGGAGCTGGCGGACGTGGACATCACCGCCGAGCCCATGGAGGTCGGCCCGACCTGCCACTACGTGATGGGCGGGATCGCGGTCGACTCCGACACCGCCGCGACCGTCGGCGTACCGGGGCTGTTCGCGGCCGGTGAGGTCGCGGGCGGCATGCACGGCTCGAACCGGCTCGGCGGCAACTCCCTCTCCGACCTGCTGGTCTTCGGCCGGCGGGCCGGGCTGCACGCGGCGGCCCACGCCGCCGCGCCGGGAGGGCGGCCCGCGGTCTCCCAGGCGGAGATCGACGCGGCGGCCGCCGAAGCGCTGGCCCCCTTCCACGCGGACGAGGGCGCGGAGAACCCGTACACCCTCCACCAGGAGCTCCAGACGGCCATGAACGACCTGGTCGGCATCATCCGCCGGGAGGGCGAGATGGCCGAGGCGCTGGAGCGGCTGGCGGCCCTGCGCGTACGGGCGGCCCGCGCCGGGGTCGAGGGGCACCGGCAGTTCAACCCGGGCTGGCACCTGGCGCTGGACCTGCGCAACATGCTGCTGGTCAGCGAGTGCGTGGCCCGCGCCGCCCTGGAGCGCACCGAGAGCCGGGGCGGGCACACCCGCGAGGACTGCCCGGCGATGGAACGCCAGTGGCGGCCGGTGAACCTGCTGTGCCGCCCGGTGGAGCCTGCCCCCGCCGACCCCGCCGCCGGCCGGATCGCGCTGGAACGGGTCCGTACCGAACCGATCCGCTCCGACCTCCTCGCGCTCTTCGAGAAGGAAGAACTGGCCAAATACCTCGCCGAAGAGGAGCTGTACGGGTGACCACATACGACGCACGCTTCCGGGTCTGGCGGGGCGACGCGGAGGGCGGGGAACTGCGGGACTTCACCGTCGAGGTGCACGACGGCGAGGTGGTCCTGGACATCGTGCACCGGCTCCAGGCGACCCAGGCCTCCGACCTCGCGGTCCGCTGGAACTGCAAGGCGGGCAAGTGCGGTTCGTGCAGCGCGGAGGTCAACGGCCGCCCGCGGCTGATGTGCATGACGCGGATGTCCACCTTCACCCGCGAGGAAACCGTCACGATCACCCCGCTGCGGGCCTTCCCCGTGGTCCGGGACCTGGTCACGGACGTGTCCTTCAACTACGCCAAGGCGCGGGAGGTGCCGGCCTTCGTGCCTCCGCCGGGGGTCGCGGCGGGCGAGTACCGGATGCGGCAGGTGGACGTGGAGCGCTCGCAGGAGTTCCGCAAGTGCATCGAGTGCTTCCTGTGCCAGGACACCTGCCACGTGGTGCGTGACCACGAGGAGAACAAGACCGCCTTCGCCGGTCCGCGCTTCCTGATGCGGGTCGCGGAGCTGGACATGCACCCCCTGGACGCGGCAGCCGAAACGGGCCTCGACCGCAAACGCGCCGCCCAGGAGGAGCACGGGCTGGGCTACTGCAACATCACCAAGTGCTGCACCGAGGTCTGCCCCGAGGGCATCAAGATCACCGACAATGCCCTGATCCCGCTGAAGGAACGGGCCGTGGACCGCAAGTACGACCCCCTGGTGTGGCTGGGGAACAAGATCCGGCGCCGTTCGGATTCCGACCGTTCCTAATCAGTGAGCAGGAGTGGGTCTTGTACCCATACCTGGTCACTGCGGGCATCCCGAGCGGTTTGGGATGCCCTGGTCGCCCGCTTTCGCTCCGCATCCGGCGATACGGATCGTGTCCGTGGTCCGGGGATGCGGGGGCGGGTTTCCTCACGCCCTCGGGTCTGCGGTCCGGCCTGGACGGTCCGATGCCCGCGACGATCACTCTGGTCGTCGCGGGGCGGTGCCGTCCGTCGCCGGATCGGGTGCCCGAGGGCGCGCCTGCCAATCGCCACCGAAGCGGCGTCATGGCGAGTCATCTTGCGCTTGTTGCTGGTCAGGGGCTTGCGCCAGTGCTCATCGCCCCACATCGAGGTGTAGGCCGGATCGACCGCGACGATCGCCAGGTCCTGCTCGGCGGCCATCGACACGAGCCGGGCTTTGAGCTTGCCGGTCGGCATGCCGGAGATCAACTGCCGGAACCGCTTCTTGCGGCCGTGCTTCTCGCGTGTCTTCTCCACGGCGAAGTCCAGGTCCTCGATGCCGATCGCATGGACGCCGCAGCGACGGGCCCAGTGCAGGAGCCGGGTGATCGCGTGCCGCACCTGGGCGTCCCGGTGATCAGCCGGCCCGGCCAGGTCGAAGAAGAAGCGGTGCGGTTCGCCGACCGGGTTGCCGTGCCTGTCGAGCTGGTAGGCGGCCAGGTGGTCGGCGTTCGTATCGACCCCGACCATGCCGAGGGCGCGGGCCGCCTCCAGCGGGATCGTCTTGACCACCGGGCAAGACCAGGCAGCGGTGAGGTACCAGCGGCCCCGCGCTGCGTCGTAGTGGATGCGATAGGCCACGGCGCGGTTGCCGCTGACGCGCTCTCGCCACTCCTCGCCACGGTGCTGGAAGTGCACCGTGGAGGCGAGGACGTACCGGCCATGTGGCGCGTTGGACAGGTGAGCGAGCGGCGTGGGCAGTTTGATGGAGACCTCGCCGCCGGGAGCGACGCGGATCGTCTCGTTCCCGAAGCATTTGCCGGGCTCTCCGTCGGCGGCGAGGAACCAGCGCTCCGCTTCCCAGCGTTCGCGCCACTCCAGCTCGGTGAGCTGGGCGGACGTAAGGTTGTGACGATTGCGGGCCATCTTCTTCCCGCCCCGCACGACGTGCACGACACCTGCCTCCCGGTCGGCGCGAGCCGTGTCGAGACGGTGCTCCAGAGTGTGCAGGCGCCGGGACTTTTGGAACCACTCGCCCTTTGACCGGTAACCACCCGGCGCCTTCTTGGTGCCCTTCTCCCCGATGGGCTGCGACAGGCGGTGCATCAGCGTGCGGACACCGGCCTCGAGGTTTTGGATGTGCGCGAGCTGACAGCGGCGGGAAGGCGCCCACTGATCGTGGGTGGCCTTGGTGATCGAACCGGCCCAGCGGGAGGACGACTCGGCGGTCAGGTCCCGCTTGCGGGCCGCCCACGTGTCCGTGGAATGCTCCAGGCCATCCGCACAGCGTGCCTTGAGGTCACGGGATGCGAGGGAGCCCAGGTGCTCGCCCACCAGGCGGAGAACCCTCTGATCCCCTGGGGTGAGGTGCTTGAGGCGGTCGCGTATGGCCACACCGGACGGCCCGAGGGCGACAAACGGCGCGTCGATGGTGCGGAGCTTCTTCTTCGGCTCAGCCATGCCCGGCCGCCTCAAGGGCCCTACGGGCCCGGTCCTTCGCCGACCGTCCTCCGTACAGGCGGGCGCAGAACGAGGTCAGCACATCCACGATGTCCTGCGCCAGGTCGTCATCGACATCACCCTCGTCCAGCACGACAAGGCGCCGGCCAGTCGCGGACAGGGCGGCCTCAACGAGCTCGGTGCGGCCCAGCGCAAGGTGCCCTCACGGAACCAGCGATACGCGGTCTGCGGATGCACACCCTGCGCCTGCGCCCACTCCTTGAGGTTCATACATCCGACCGTAACAACACTCACCAAAGTGAACTATCACTCACAAGAGTGACCTAACGGACCAGCAGCTCCCCACCCCCGTTAGTTCACTTCGCGGTGGACAATGCCCCCTGGATGACCGTCGGACGACGTGATCTCAGGGGGCTTCGCGGTGCGGGTGGGGGAACTGCTGGCAGACCGGTACCGGCTGGACCAACGGCTCGGTGCGGGCGGCATGGGCGAGGTGTGGCGCGGCCACGACCTGGCCCTGGGCCGGGCCGTGGCGGTCAAGGTGCTGCTGGACGCGGCGACCAACGAGGAACTGATCGCGCGCTTCCGACGGGAGGCCACCATCGGTGCGCGCCTCCAGCACCCCGGGATCACCGTGGTGCACGACGTGGGGCAGCACGAGGGGCGGCTGTTCATCGTCATGGAGCTGCTCTCCGGGGAGGACCTGGGGGCGGTGCTCGCCCGTTCGCCGGGCGGGCTGGCTCCGGCCGAGGCGGTCGGGCTGGCCGCGCAGACGGCGGAGGCGCTGGCCGCCGCGCACGAACAGGCGGTGGTGCACCGGGACCTGAAGCCCGGGAACCTCTTCCTGCTGCCCGGGGGCCGGCTCAAGATCTGCGACTTCGGCATCGCGCACTCCGCCGACGCCACGGCCGGCTGGACGGTCACGGGGCGGATGTTCGGCACGCCGCCGTACATGGCGCCCGAGCAGTGGCGCGGCGAGCACGTGGACGCCCGGTGCGATCTGTACGCGCTGGGGTGCGTGCTGTACGCCCTGCTGAGCGGGGAGCCGCCCTTCGGCTCGGCCGAGCCGATGTACGTACTGATGCGGCGGCACGTCGAGGACGCCCCGCTGCCGCTGCGGCAGGCCGGGGCAGCGGTGAGCGCGGAGCTGGACCGGCTGGTGCTGGCCCTGCTGGAGAAGGACCCCGAGGACCGCCCGGAGTCGGCGGCGTGGGTGGCACGGGCCCTGCGGGAGCTGGCGGGCGCCGGCACGGCCCCGGGGGCGCGGGAGGCGGACGGGGCGGAGTCCGGGGACCGGACCGGGACGGGGGCGGGGAGCGACACCGGCACCGGCACGGGGACGGGGACGGGGACCGGCACGGGGACGGGGACCGGGACGGGGACGGGCACCGGCACCGGCACCGGCACCGGCACCGGGACCGGGACCGGGACCGGGACCGGGACCGAAACGGGAATCGGCACCGGGCCCGAATCCGACACCGGGCCGAGATCCGATGGCGACGACGACAACAGCGACAACGGATACATTCCCGCCCCCGTACGGGAGTTCGTACGGGAGCTGCTGCTGGAGACGGAGGAGACGCTGACCTCCCTGCCCCCCGGGGCGGGCGAGGTGCGCGCCGAGGGGCTCGCCCTCGCGGCGGAGGCCGCGGCCCGCTTCGACGCGGGCCTCGCGAGCCGGCTCCTGGCGGACGCCGAGCTCTGGGCGTGGACCGACGGCGACGGTGACGGCGCCCGGGTCGCCGCGCTGCTGACCGGGCTGGCCCGGCGGATCTCGCGGGACGCCCCCGCCCGCACCGAACGGGTGCTGACCGACGCGCAGCAGGCCCTGTTCACGGCGTCGGACCCCAAGCGGACGGCCCGGCTGCGCAAGGTCGCGGAGGAACTCGCCGCGGTCGCGCCCGAACGCGGGGTCCGCCTGGCCCGCCGCTACTTCGCCGACAGCTCCGCCGAGGAGGCCGTACTGGCGCGGGCCGCCCTGGCGAGCGCCCCGGCCGACCTCACGCGCGCCGAGGGCTACCTGGCCCGGATCCAGAGCCCGGTGGTCCGGGCGGCCACCGAGTCCAAGGCCGTCACCGCCGTCGCGCGGCAGGACCTGCCCGCCGCCCTGCGGCTGGCCGCGCGGATCCCCGTCGGCGGGGCCCGGGTACGGGCCCTGTGCCGGGTGGCGGGCGAGCGCTCCGCCGTCGGGGACCGGACGGGTGCGGCCGAGGCCCTGGCCCGGGCCGGGGAGGCGCTGGAGGAACTGGTGGCGGGGCGGGCGGCCCGGCTGCGCGAGCAGGCGGCCCAGCAGGCCGACCGGGGTGTCCCCGTAGAGGCCGAACGGCTGCGCAAGCAGGCGGCCGCCGTGGGCCGGGAGGACGGGCGCGGCACCGGCGACGAGGAGGTCGACGGGGCCCGTGCCGCGCTGGAGGCCGCCCGCGATCTCAGCGCCCAGGGCCACCGGTCGGTGCTGGACCTGACCGTCGCGCGGGAGCGGGCGGCCGCGGCACGCAGGCTGGGCGAACCCGCCGAGCGGGGCCGGGAACTGGCCTGGATCGCCCGGGACTGCACGGCGGGAGCGCCCTGGCTGGCGCAGGCCGCCGCGGATCCGGGCACCACGCCGCACAGGGTGACGCCGTTCCCGGACAGCGCTACCCGGCCCCCACTGCGGCAGGCCGGCCCGGGCGAGGAACGGTGGCACACCGGGAACCGCCCGGACGCCCTGCACTCCGCCGGGGAGCGCGTGGTGTGGACTTCGGGCGCCGAGGTGGGCTGCGTGGAGGCGGCGACGGGGGGCGCGCGCTGGACGGCGTACTCCGACGAGGGGATACGGGCCCGCCCGCTCCCGGAGCCGGAGCGGGTGTGGTGCGCGGCCGACGCGGACACCGTCTGCGTGGTCGTGGAGTCCGGCGGCGGGGCGCGCGGGCGGCTGGTGGTCCGGGAGCCGGCGCACGGGCGGGTGCGCTGGTGGCGGGAGCTGCCGGAGGCGGCCTCGCTGACGCTGGCGCCCGGTCTGGTGCTGCACGCCGCCGAGGGGGAACTGACCGCCCTGGGCAAGGCCACCGGCGAGCCGGTGTGGCGGCAGCCGGTGCCGGGCGCGGGCCGGCTGTCGGTGACCGTCGCGGGCGAGTGCCTGGTCCTCGGGGACGGCCGGCAGCTGCGGGCGCTGCACCTGCCGAGCGGGGCGCCGCTGTGGTCGTGGCCGCGCGGCTACGGCGCCGGCACCCGGCCGGCCCCGGAGCTCCCCGCCGGGCCGGTGCACGTGCTCGACGGGAAGGTCCTGCGCGCCCTCGACCGGCGCAAGGGCTACGAGTTGTGGCGCTTCGAGCCGGGCACTCCGGGGGGCGGGCCGCTCGTCGAGGACGGGGTGGTGTACGTGGCCGCGTACCGCCCGGAGCAGGGCTGGGACGTGGTGTTCGCGCTCGACGCGGACAGCGGGGCGGTGCGGTGGCAGCGGCCCGTGACCCGGCGCGAGGGCACGGCCTGCGTGCTGGAACTGCTGGGCGTGCGGCAGGGCGTGCTGTACGTCCAGTCCTCCCACGGCGGCCGCCGGGGGCTCCTGGGGCGGGCCGCGCTGCCGTTCGTGACCGGGCTGGACCTGGACACGGGCAAGCCGCGGGGGCAGTGGGAGCACCCGTCCGCGGGGCACGACGCGGTCGTGGCGGCCGGCACCCTGGTCCTCCCCCACCCCACCCTCACGGCCCTGGCCCTTCCGTAGCCCCGGCCGGGCGTTACGCGTCCGAGCCGGGGGCTGCGCCTGTGCCGCTGCGCGGGGCTGGTCCCCTACCCGCCCTTCGCCCGTTCCCCGGGGCTGCGCCCCGGACCCCCTGGGGGCTCCGCCCCCAGACCCCCGCGCCTCAAACGCCGGCGAGGCTGAACTTGGCTGCGGGCGTGAGGGGGCGGGGGCGGGGTGGGGTGTTGTCCGGGACTAAAACGAGATGATTTCGGCGCGCGGTACCGCCCGGCAGACCAATCAGCCCAGGGCGCCGAACATCGAAGCCCGTCCCGGACGACACCCCCCCCCCCCCGACCCCGACCCACCCACACCCCCGCCCCGCCTCCGGGTGCGAGACCGTAAATGCCCCCATACCCTCCCAAATGTGCACCCGCCGAGAAGCAGGACGCGACCCAAGCCCCCCACCGGCATAGCCGCGCGCAGCGGACTGCTCCTCGCCGCCGCGCTGCTGGCGCTCGGCGGGTGGGGAGTGGCCGGGGCGACCCCGGCCCACGCCGAAGACCCCGTCACCCTGTCGCAGCAAGGGCAGATCACCGACCGCGTGAACGCCCTCGCCGACCGCCGCCCCGCCGTCACGGCCGCGCTGGACAAGCTCTACGCCGACCACCGCGTCCAGCTCTTCGTCACGTACGTGCACGACTTCTCCGACCGCTCCCCCCAGAGCTGGGCCGACGCGACCGCACAGAAGAACGGCCTCGGCCAGAACGACCTCCTGCTGGCGGTGGCCACCGGCGCCCGGCAGTACGCCTATTCGGCCGACGTGGAGTCCGGTTTCACCGAGGAGCAGCTCGCGGCCGTCGCCCGTACCGCCATCGAGCCCGCCCTGCGCCAGAACGACTGGGCGGGCGCCGCGATCGGCGCGGCGAACGGCTACGACGCGGTGCTCGCCGGCCGGCCCGTCCCCGTGCCCGCCATCACCCCCGGCGCGCCCGACCCCGGCGGCGGCGGGGCCGACGGCCAGAGCGGCGCCGGCGACTTCGTGCTGCCGGTGGTCGCCGTCGGCGCGGCCGGGGCGCTCGGGGTGTACGCGTACAGGCGGCGCAAGCGCGGCAGGGGTACGGCGACCACCCACGCCGGCTGGGACGGGGCGCGGGCCGAGCCGACCCCGCTGCCGGAGCTCGACACCAGGGCGAAGGCCCTGCTGGTGGAGACCGACGACGCCATCCGTACGAGTATCGAGGAACTCGGCTTCGCCTCCGCCCAGTTCGGCGACGCGGCGATCGGGACCTTCACCGAGGCGGTGGCGTACGCCAAGGGCGAGCTGACGCAGGCCTTCCGGCTGCGCCAGCAGCTGGACGACGCCTACCCCGAGGACGACGCCACCCGGCGCCGGATGCTGGACGAGATCGTGGCGCGCTGCACGGAGGCGAACCGGCGGCTCGACGCCGAGTCGGCGGACTTCGACCGGCTGCGGGACCTGGAGAAGAACGCCCCGCAGGCCCTCACCACCGTGGAGGCGCACTTCCGCGCGCTGACCGGGCGTACGGCCACGGCCGAGGCGACCCTGACGGCGCTGACGGGCCGGTACGCGGACTCCGCGTCCGCGCCGGTGGCCTCCAACCCCGAGCAGGCCAAGGACCGGCTGCTGTTCGCGACGACCAACCTCGGCGAGGCGCGGGCGGCGATCGACGGCGGGGACAACGGAAGGGCGGCCGTGCACGTACGGGCCGCCGAGGGGGCGGTGGACCAGGCGGCGACCCTGGTGGACGCGGTCGAGCGGCGGGCGCAGGAGCTGGCGGAGGCGGCCGGGAAGCTGCCGGGCGCCCTCACCGAGACGGAGGCGGACCTCGCCGACGCGCGCGGCCTGCTCACCGGTACGGCGGAGGGCTCCTCCACGGCGGACCTGCGCGGCCGGATCGGCCGGGCGGAGTCCGTACTGGCCGACGTGCGCCAGGAGCAGGCGGCCGGCCGGTACGACCCGATCGACGCCCTGCGGCGGGTCGAGGAGGCGGACGCGGCCCTCGACGAGGCCCTGGCCGGGGCGCGCGAGCAGGAGTCGGGGCGCCAGCGCGCGGCGGGCCTGCTGGACCAGGCCATGCTGTCGGCCCGCAGCGCGATCGGCGCGGCGACGGACTACGTCACCACCAGCCGGGGCGCGGTCGGCAGCCAGGCCCGGACCCGGCTGGCGGAGGCGCAGCGGCACCTGGAGCGGTCGGTGTCCCTGGCCGGGCAGAACCCGGCGGGCGCGCTGGCGGAGGCGCAGCAGGCGGACTCGCTCGCCCGGCAGGCGCAGCAGCTGGCGGAGCAGGACGTACGGGCGTACCAGAACCCGTACGCCGGGCAGCGCGCCGGCGGCGGCCGGGGCGGCGCCGTACTCGGCGGGATCATCCTCGGCGAGATCCTGCGGGGCGGCACGGGCGGCTTCGGCGGAGGCGGCTTCGGCGGAGGCTTCGGCGGCGGGGGCGGCGCAGGCGGCGGCCGCGGCCCCGGCTCCTACGGGGGCGGCGGCACCCGGGGCCGCATGGGCGGCGGCGGCCGCTTCTGACCCACGCGGCACCACCGCCACCAGACGGCACCCGCACCGGAACCGGCACCGCCACCAGACGGCGGAACCCGCACCGGACATCCCCTCACCAGGAGAGACCCACATGAGCAAGCAGACCATCCTCGGCCGTGTCACCCAGCTCGCGAAGGCGAACATCAACGCCCTGCTGGACCAGGCGGAGGACCCGCAGAAGATGCTCGACCAGCTGATCCGCGACTACTCGCAGAACATCTCGGAGGCCGAGCAGGCGGTGGCCACGACCATCGGCAACCTGCGGATGCTGGAGGCCGACCACACGGAGGACGTGGAGGCCGCCGCCGAATGGGGCGGCAAGGCCCTCGCGGCCAGCCGCAAGGCTGACGAGCTGCGCGCGTCCGGCGCGGCGGCGGAGGCGGACCGGTTCGACAACCTCGCGAAGGTGGCCCTGGGCCGGCAGATGCAGTCGGAGAAGGAGGCGCAGACGGCCGAGCCGGTGATCGCCGCCCAGACGGAGGTCGTGGACAAGCTCAAGACGGGCCTGAACTCGATGCGCGACAAGCTGACGGAGCTCCAGGGCAAGCGGGACGAGCTGATGTCCCGGGCCAAGACGGCGCAGGCGCAAAACACGATGCTGGACGCGGTGAAGAACATCAACGTCCTGGACCCGACGAGCGAGCTCAGCCGCTTCGAGGAGAAGATCCGGCGCGAGGAGGCGATGGTCCTGGGCAAGCATGAGCTGGCGGCCTCCTCCCTGGACGCGCAGTTCGAGTCGCTGGAGGACCTCGGCAAGACCTCGGAGCTCGAGGCCCGCCTCGCCGCCCTCAAGACCCGGGCGGCCTAGACCGACAGCCCCCGCCCCCGCCCCCGCCCCCGCCCCCGACTCACCCGTACATGCTCAGCAGCTGCTCCGCCGAGAGTTCGGTGACCGCCTCCCCCGGGCCGCAGCCGGGCATGGGGAGCGGGAGCTCGAACCAGACGGTCTTGCCCCGGTGGGTGCGGCGGGTGCCCCAGCCGGCCGAGAGCAGGCCGACCAACTGGAGGCCCCGGCCGCCCTCGTCGGTGTCCCGGGCACGGCGGCGTCTGGGCTGGGCCAGGTTCGCGTCCCAGACCTCGCACACCAGGGTCCGGTCCAGCAGCAGCCGCAGCCGGATCTCGCCCTCCCCGTACCGCAGGGCGTTGGTGACGAGTTCGCTGACCAGCAGTTCCGTGGTGTCGAGCAGCCCCTCCAGGCCCCAGGCCGGCAGCTTCGCCCGGGCCAGTTCGCGGGCGCGGCCCACCGAGCGGGCCTCGCGCGGCAGCTGCCAGTCGCCGACGGCGTCCACCGGCAGCCCCTGCACCCGCGCCATCAGCAGGGCGATGTCGTCCTCGCCGTGCCGGGTGTTCAGTGTGTTCAGGACGTGGTCGCAGACCTCCTCCAGGGGGCGGGCCGGGTCCGCGACCGCGTCGCGGAGCCCGCGCAGGCCCTCCTCCAGGGGGTGGTCGCGGGACTCGACCAGTCCGTCGGTGTAGAGGGCCAGCAGCGCGCCCTCGGGGAGTTCCACCTCGACCTCCTCGAAGGGTTCGCCGCCGACCCCCAGCGGCATCCCGGTCGGGATCTCCAGCAGCAGCCCGGGGCGCGGCTCGGCGCCCTCCTCGGCCGGTTCGACCAGCACGGGCGGCATGTGGCCCGCGTTGGCGATGGTGCAGCGCCGGGTCACCGGGTCGTAGACGGCGTACACGCACGTGGCGAGGTACACCTCGGAGCGGTCGGCGTCGCGGGAGTGCAGGGCCGCGCGGGAGGCCTGCTGGCCGCCGCCGGAGGCGCCGAGGCCCCGCGCGACCTCGTCGAGGGCGGTGAGCACCTCCGCCGGTTCGAGGTCCAGCAGCGCGAGGGTGCGTACGGCGGTGCGCAGTTCGCCCATGGCGACGGCGGCCCGCAGCCCGCGGCCCATGACGTCGCCGACGACGAGGGCGGTGCGGTGCCCGGGCAGTTCGATGACGTCGAACCAGTCGCCGCCGACCTCGGTGGCCGCGTTGCCCGGCAGGTACCGGCAGGCGATGTCCAGCCCGGCGGCCTCCGGGTCGCCGGGGGGCAGCAGGCTGCGCTGGAGGATCAGCGCCCGCTCGTGCTCGCGGCGGTACAGGCGGGCGTTGTCGATGCATACGGCGGCCCGTGCGGCCAGTTCTACGGCGACGGCCCGGTCGCGCTCGCCGAAGGGCTCGCTGCCCTTGGTGCGGGAGAACTGGGCGAGGCCCACCACCGTGTCGTGGGCGACCATCGGCACGATCAGCGTGGACTGTACGAGCTCGTCCGGCCCGCTTCCTTCGACGAGCCGGGTCCGGGCCGTGCGCAGGGCCATCGCGCCGGGGGAGGCGGCCGGGTAGCGGTGGGTCTCCCCCACGGCGACCAGCGCGCCGGGCCCCGACAGCGGGGCGTCGGACACGGCGGAGGCGAAGGCCACCCGCCGCAGCGGCGCGGAGGGGGCGCGCCGGGCCCCCTGCCCGGGCAGGGAGGGCAGCCCGGGGCCGTGCGGACGGGCGGGCCGGTCGTCGTCTCCGAGCAGCAGCCCCTGGTAGAGGTCGACGGCGGCCAGGTCGCAGAAGCCGGGGACGGTGACGTCGAGGAGTTCGCGGGCGGTGGTCTCCAGGTCGAGGGAGTTCCCGATGCGGTGGCCGGCCTCGTTGAGCAGGGCGAGATTGCGGCGGACCCCGGCGGCCTCGCGGGCGGCGAGGTGGCGGCGGGTGACGTCGGTGCCGAGGCCGGCGATGCCGATGGGGCGGCCGGTGCCGTCGTGCACCCGGTAGAGGTTGATGGACCAGTGGCGGTCGTCGCGGCAGCCGGGGGTCGCGCCGGTGATCCGCAGGTCGGTGACGGACTCGCCGGTCTCCAGCACCCGGCGCAGGGCCTCGGCCATCCGGTCGGCCTCGTGCGGGGGCAGGTAGTCGTGCACGGTCCGGCCGCGGTGCTCCTCCACCGCTCCGCCGAAGACGGTCGCGAAGCGGCGGTTGGCGCGCTGCACGGTGAGGTCCGTACCGAAGAGCAGGAACCCGAAGGGAGATTGGCCGAATATGGCCTGAGAAGCGGCAAGGTCGGATTCGATGCGCCGCAGCGCGCGTACGTCGACGACGACGCACAGCGCGGCCCGCTCGGCGCTCTCGGTCTGGGTCGGCATCACATAGATCTCGGCCACGCCGTGGGCCCCGTTCCCGCCCGGGATCCGGAAGGGGATCAGGCCGGTCCACTCCTTGCCGTCGAGGATCTCCGCGACCTTGCGGTGGCCGTCGGCGCGCAGCTCGGGAGGCATGAAGGCGTCGACCGGATCACGCCCGACCGCCTGGGCCGCGCCGAGCCCGAAGAGCTCCTCGGCGCGCAGGCTCCACTGGTCGATGAGCCCGTCGGGACCGATCGAGAAGGAGGCCACCTTTATGTAGTCGTATATCGAGCCAGGCGGACTGCTGTGCCACAGGGAGTCGTGCAAAGGCTCCCCGGGCACCCGGGCCTGATGTGTCTGCGCAGGTATCTCGCTCACGCGACCGTCCCCTCCAGCTCACCGCAACCGGACCGGCCATGCACCGAAGTATTCAGCACCACGGCCCCGCACGGCACGGCGTTCACGATCACAAAAGGGTCCCGTTGTTTTCCGGCCACGTCCGGCGGTCTCCCCGGACGCTTCCCGGGAGACCCCCAGCCGCCGCCTTCTCTGCCCTTCCTCCTTGTTACTCACCAGGAAGAGCCAACTCGAACCACACGGTCTTCCCCGATTTCCCGTGCCGGGTTCCCCAGCGCCGCGCGGAGACGGCGACGAGGTGCAGTCCGCGCCCGCCCTCGTCGTCCGGCTCGGCGATGCGCTCGCGGGGCGGATCCGGAAGCGGATCGGAGACCTCCACGAGCAGTGCCGGGCCGCCGGCCAGGTCCGGTGCGGCCGGATTGCGCCGGACCAGGCGGACCCCGATGGGGCCGGAGGCGTAGCGCAGGGAGTTGGTGACCAGCTCGCTGACCAGCAGGACGGTCACGTCGCCGACGGAGTCCAGGCCCCAGGAGCGGAGGGTGCCGCGCACGGCGTGGCGCGCGGTGCGGACGGCACCGGGCTCGGCGGGGAAGGCCCACTCGGCACATTCACCGTCTGTGTCGATCACGCCGATCACTTCCCGGGCCACCAGCGACCCCAGTCCGGTTCGTCGGTGACGAAGGGGGGACGAGATAGGGACTAATAGCGACATACCCGATATTCGAGGCGTCGTACCACCCGATCCCCCACGCACCGGCGCACTGTGGCGCAGACGGCCTAGCGCGGGAGCGTCACGCGCCCCGGTGCGCCCCGCCGTGCGACCGGGCCGCCTCCATGTCCACCCCGGCGCGCAGCCGGCGCCCGGCTTCCGCGACGGCGGGCCGGTCCTGGTCGAGCCAGTCCACCGAGTCCAGTTCGTGCGGCCCGAGCCAGCGCAGCTCGTCGTGGTCCTCCAGCGGCGCGGGCTCCCCCGAGACCAGCCGGGCGGTCCACACGTGCAGGACCAGGCCCGGCTTCAGCGGCCACTCGCCCGGGATCCGCTCCAGCGCCTCGGTCTCCACGCCGAGCTCCTCGCGCAGTTCGCGCACGAGCGCCTCGGGCACGCTCTCGCCCGGCTCGGCCTTCCCGCCCGGGAGTTCCCACCGGCCGGCCAGCTCGGGCGGCGCGCTGCGCCGGGCGGCCAGCAGGCGTCCGTCATGACAAAGGGCTCCGCCCACGACCACGCGTTCAGTCATGGGCGGAGCCTATGCCAGCGCCTTCCGTCCGGTTCAGTTCGTGGTGGCGGTCTGGCTGCCCTGCCCGATCCGCTCGACCCAGTAGAGCTGCTTGTGTCCCCGGTCCTCGAGACTCTCGATGACCTTCTCGGCCTCGGCCCGGGTGGCGTAGCGACCCACCCGGTAGCGGTTGCCGTTGTCGTCCTGACGTATGACCAGCCATGGAAGCAGGGCACCGCTGTCGCTCATCGCGCTTCACCCTCCGCCGATGTACCTGCCCAGGAAACCGCATTGCGCATATGCCGGAGCTTACGCCCGACCTTTACTGAGCGGATACGGTTTTTCACGAAGAGGTACCTCGGGGGCGTACGCATCCGGCCAGGCGTACGAGCGGGCGCCGCACGCCGGTCCGGACCCGGCGCACGGAGCGCACCGGCGGGTGGGGGGCGTGGGGGAGGTCGCCCCGCCGGCGAGCGCGGCCCGGACGGGGGCCCGGGACCGCGCCCCGGCCCCCGCCGAAGCGACCGAAAATCCGGTGTCCCTCCGGGCTACCGGACGGGGAGGTGGTACGAGAGCCGGAACCGGTCCGCCGGGACGACCACGTCCGCCGTCTCCACCGCGCGGCCGGACGCGAAGTACGTACGGCTCACCACCAGGACCACGTGCCCCGGGACCCCGCCCAGCGACATGATCTCCTCGGCCAGGCCCGGCCGGGCGCCGACCTCCTCGACCACGTTGTCCACGACCACGTCGATCGCGGCCATCCGGTCCACCACCCCCGAGCCGCCCAGCGGCCCCTCCTCGGGCAGCATCACCGGGGTCCGGCCGGTCACGGCGAGGGGCTCCCAGGAGGTGGAGAGCATCATCGCCTCCCCCGCGTCGCGGAACACGTACCGGGTGCGCATGACCCGGTCCCCCGGCTCGATGCCCAGCCGCTCCGCGATCCCGGCCGGCGCGGCCGCCTGCTCGCTGCTGGAGTCCCACGTGCCGCGCGCGCCCGCCTCCGCCTGCTCCTGGCGGAACGGCGTCGAAGCCCCGGCCGCGCGATACCCGGAGCGGGCGACCCGGCGCGGCTCGGGCTGCTCCCGTACGTACGTACCGGACCCGGAGCGGCCCTCGACGAGCCCCTCCGCCATGAGGACCTTGCGCGCCTCCAGCGCCACGGTGTCGGAGACCCCGTACTCCTCGCGGATCCGGGCCTGGGAAGGGAGCCGGGCGTGCGGGGGCAGGGACCCATCGACGATCTTCCGTCGCAGATCCCCGGCGACGCGCAGATAGGCCGGCTGCTCACCGAAAGTCACGAGCCACTCCCATCAGGTTGACAGACAGCCACACCCTGGCAACCGACGGTTGAGCTGCGCAAGCACGGGCCAGAGTTTCACCCGATGTGATGAACCCAGGTCACTCAAACCCGTTACCGCGCGTTACCCACTGGACTTCACACCGATTCCGACGAAGGCCCGCGCCCGGAGCCCGCACCCGGCCCCTCCGGGCCCCCCTCCAGCCACTCCGGAACCCGCGTCGACAGCCCGTACGCGCCCCGCAGCGCCTTCTCCGTGTCCACCGAGAGCAAGCCCAGCGCCGCGTCCCACGCCTGCTGGAAGTCGGCCGGCCGCGTCACCCGGGACGCCCGTTGCCACTCCTTGCGCGCCGCCGCGACCTCCTTCAGCTGCGCGGCCGCCGCCGGTCCGGTCCCCGGCCGCGAGACCGCGCCCTGGAGCGTCCGCTCCTCCCCGGCCAGCACCTCGTCGACCTCCCGCGCCCAGGTGCGGTACTGCGCCAGCTCCTCGTCGAGCTCCGCGTCGGGCGCGCGCCCCAGCGCCTGGTCCACCGCGTTCAGCGCGCTCAGCAGGGTCACCTGGTCCGGCGTCAGCATCCCCGCGTCCTTGCGCAGACTGCCCCGGTGCTCCTCGGTCGACGTGCCGATGAGGCACAGGAGCCGCCGGTCCCCGCCCTGCCAGCTCTCCGCCGAGGGGGCGAAGTAGAACATCTCCGCGTACGAGGGCAGCGCCCAGGTGTCCATCGCGTACGCGTCCTGCGCCTTCCAGCAGGTGTCCGTGGCGGTCTCCTTGAGCTTGCCCCTGCTGGGGAAGCCGCCCGGGCCGAGCACGGTCGTGGAGGTCACCTCGGCGTCGTGCGCCTGGTCGCAGCCGACCCGGTAGGTGAAGCGGCTCTCGTCCAGGAGGTCCCCGCCGGGGACGTTGAAGCAGTCGCCCGGCCGCAGCTCGTCCATCCCGGTCAGCTGGCCCTCGACGTGCTCCAGCTCCCGCGCCTCGCCCAGCCGGCCCAGGAAGGACCCGGCGAACCGGGCGGCGCCGGCCACCAGTACGGCGGACATCACCACCGAGACCACCAGCCCCACGATGGCGAGGGCCCGGCCCCGCTCCCCCTTGCGGGCGATCTGCACCAGCGCCACGATCCCGAAGACGATCCCGAGCGGCGGGAAGCACAGCAACCCGACCAGCAGCGAGGCCAGCGCCAAGCCGTTGAGCGCGGGCGGGTGCCGGTACGCGGGCGGCCCCCACACCGGCGGCGGTGACGGCGGGGGCCAGGAGTGGCCGGGGCCGACGGGGGGCTGCTGCGGGGGCGGGGTGCTCACAGTGGTGAGGTGCTCCATCAAAGGGGGCGCGAACGAATGCGCGAAATAGTACGCAGCGGGGGCGACCGACTAGTCGGTCGCCCCCGCGTTCATCGCGCGATCCAGCCTGTTATCGCGCCCCTCGCCACCCGGTCACCCGGGCGGCGGACCTGAGCGTCAGAACTGCAGCGCCCAGGAGTCGATCTTTCCGGTGTCGATGTTCGCGTTGTCGTTCACCCGCAGCTTCCACACCCCGTTGGCCACCTCGGACGAGGCGTTGACCGTGACGGTCTTGACGATGTTGTCCGCGCTGCCGCCGGTGCGGTTGTGGAGGTTGTAGAGGGTGCCGTCGGGGGCGACGAGGTCGACCTTCAGGTCACCGATGTAGGTGTGCTTGATGTCGACCGAGACGCTCAGCGCCGCCGGGGCGTTGCCGGAGATCCCGCTGACGGTGAGGGGCGAGTCGACGGTGGCGTTGTCGTTGATCGCGTAGTCGCCCGTGTTCTCGAAGCGGGTGCCCGGGTTCGGCGGGGTGGTGCCGGCGCCCACGTTCAGCAGCCGGTTGGGGGAACCGGTGCCGGGGCTGGTCACCACGTTCGGCGTGGCCGCCGCGACCAGGCCGTCCCGGACCTGCGCCGGGGTGCTCGCCGGGTTCTGCGAGAGGTAGAGGGCCGCCGCGCCCACGACGTGCGGGGTGGCCATCGAGGTGCCCGAGATGGTGTTCGTCGCGGTGTCCCCGGTGCCCCACGCGGAGGTGATGTTGGAGCCCGGCGCGAAGATGTCCAGGATGCTGCCGTAGTTGGAGAAGCTGGACTTCGCGTCGGTGTTGGTGGTGGAGCCGACCGTGATGGCCTCGGCGACGCGCGCCGGGGACTTGGTGGAGGCGTCGGTGGACTCGTTGCCGGCCGCCACGCCGTAGGTGATGCCGGCGGCTATGGAGTTGCGTACGGCGGTGTCGAGCGCGGAGTCCGCGCCGCCGCCGAGCGACATGTTGGCCACGGCCGGCTTGACGGCGTTGCGGGTCACCCAGTCGATGCCGGCGACCACCTGGGCCGTCGTACCGGAGCCGTTGTTGTCGAGCACGCGGACGCCGACGATCTTCGCCTTCTTGGCCACGCCGTACGCGCCGCCCGCGACGGTGCCGGCGACGTGGGTGCCGTGGCCGTGGCCGTCCTGGGCGGTGTTGTCGTTGTCGATCGCGTCGTAGCCGTCGGAGGCCCGGCCGCCGAAGTCCTGGTGCGTCTTACGGACACCGGTGTCGATGATGTAGGCGGTGACGCCCTCACCGGCCTTGTCCGGGTAGGTGTAGCTCTGGTCCAGCGGGAGGGCCCGCTGGTCGATGCGGTCCAGGCCCCAGGACGGCGGGCTGGGCTGGGTGGCGTCGACGGTGAAGATCCGGTTCTGCACGACCGACTGGACGGCCGGGTCGGCGGCGAGCTTTCTGGCCTGCGCCTCGGAGACCTCGACGGAGTAGCCGTTGAGGGCGGCGCTGTAGGTCCGGTCGATCTTCGCGCCGTACCGCTTGGCGACGGCCTTGCCGCTGTCCGCGGTGGAGCGGGCGGCGGAGTCCTTCAGGGTCACGATGTAGCTGCCGGGGACGGATCCGGCGGCGCCCGCGTTCTCGATGACGCCCTGGGGGCCGCCGTCGGCCGCGGAGGCGGGCAACGCGGCGGCCGCGCCGAGCGCGAGGGCCACTACGGCGGTCGCGCTGATGCCGGCGATCCTCCGGCGGGTGTGACGCACAACGGACATGTGGGGGGTCCTCCTCGTAGGGATGGTGTGCGGGGGGTCCGGGCCTGAAAAGGCATGTCCATGACAATGAACACGCATCAACGGGCCGTCGCCTCCGAAAGGTTGACCCAGCCGTGCGCCATCCCACAAGAGCACGGCGCACGCGTAACATCCGTGCCATACGCAGGCCATGAACGAGCAAGGGTGCTCAGCACATGACGCACGCACTTCCTGGATACCTCTGCCCCGAGGACGGCACGCGCGCGGACGTGCGAACGGGCCCCTGGTGCTGTCCGCTCTGCGGCGGCCCCTGGGACCTCGACTTCACACCCGATCCGGCCACCGCGCTGGATCCGGCGGCCGGCCCCCACTCGCTGTGGCGGTACGCGGCCGCGCTGCCGCTGCCGGGGGCGTTCTCGGTCTCGCTCTCGGAGGGGCACACCCCGCTGGTGCCGCTGGCGGAGCGGATTCACGCCAAACTCGACTACCTGATGCCGACGCTGTCCTTCAAGGACCGGGGCGCGGTCATGCTCGCCGAGCTGGCCCGGCGGCTGGCCCCGGAGCGGGTGATCGCGGACAGCAGCGGCAACGCGGGGACCTCCGTGGCGGCGTACTGCGCGCGGGCCGGGCTGAGTTGTGAAGTTTTCGTGCCCGAGGGCACCTCCGAGAAGAAGACGGAGCAGATGCGGGCGCACGGAGCGGCCGTACGCCTCGTCCCGGGCGGCCGGGAGGCCACCGCGAAGGCCGCCCGGGCGGCGGCGGACGCGCCGGGGGTCTTCTACGCCAGCCACGTCTTCAACCCGTACTTCCTGCACGGCACGAAGACGTACGCGTACGAGATCTGGGAGGCCCTCGGCGGCCGGCTGCCGGAGGTGCTCGTCCTGCCCGTGGGCAACGGCACCCTGCTGCTGGGCGCCGCGCTGGCGGTGGAGGAGCTGGCCCGGCGCGGGGTACGGCCGCCCGCGCTGATCGCGGTGCAGTCGGCGGCGGTGGCCCCGCTGGCCGCCGCCTTCGCGGCGGGGGCCGAGGACGCCGGACCGGTACCGCAGCTGCCCACCCTGGCGGAGGGCATCGCGATCCCGGCCCCGCCGCGGGCCCGGCAGATCCTGGCGGCGGTGCGCAAGTCCGGCGGCACCTTCCTGACGGTCCCGGACGACCGGCTGCGCGAGGCCCAGCGGGACCTGGCCCGGCGCGGCCTCTTCGTGGAACCGACGGCCGCCGCCTGCTGGGCCGCAGTCGGCCCCGCCGCCCCCGGGGACCCCCTCCAGGGCCGCACGGCGGTCCTCCCGCTGTGCGGAGCCGGCGCGAAGACGGGGCTCGCGCCCTGACGCCCGGCCCCGCCGCGGGCCCGGACGCACATGTCGGAAATCCGCGAGCCCCGGGCCCGCCCGGTCTGGTCAACTGGCCCCATGACCACCAACCTTGAACTCGCCGCCCGGGCCACCGCCTTCGCCCGGCTGCACACCCCCGCCGCGCCGCTCGCCCTCGCCAACGCCTGGGACGTCGCCAGTGCCCGCGTCGTCGAGGCGGCCGGGGCGGCCGCCGTGGCCACCACCAGCGCCGGAGTCGCCTGGTCCCTCGGGGCGCCCGACGGGGACGCCCTCGCCCGGGACCGGGCGCTGGACCTGATCGCCCGGGTGGCGGCCGCCGTCTCCGTGCCCGTCACCGCCGACATCGAGGGCGGCTTCGGCGCCGACGCCGCCGGGGTCGGCGAGACGGTCACCGGGGTACTGGCCGCCGGCGCGGTCGGCATCAACATCGAGGACGGCAACCGCGCCCCCGCCGAGCACGCGGAGCGGCTGGCCGCGGCCCGCGCCGCCGCCGACGCCGCCGGGGTCCCGCTGTACATCAACGCCCGCGTGGACACGTACCTCTTCGGCCTCGGCGAGAGCGCCACCCGCCTCGACGAGACCCTCTCCCGCGCCGCCGCGTACCTCGCCGCCGGCGCCACCGGCGTCTTCGTGCCCGGCGTCACCGACCCGGCCACCGTCGCGGAGCTGGCCAAGGGCATCGACGCCCCGCTCAACGTCCTCGTCGGCCCCGCCGCCCCGTCCGTCGCCGAGCTCGGCGCCCTCGGCGTGGCCCGCGTCAGCCTCGGCTCCTGGGTGGCCGAGGCCGCGTACGCCGTGGTCCGCCGCGCCACCGAGGAACTGCTGGCCGGCGGCACCTACGGCGCGCTCGCCCAGGCCCTGCCGTACGGCGAGCTGAACGCCCTGCTCAAGGGGTGAGATACCGAGAAGCCTGCATGGGGCAACGACCGTAGGATCCGGCCATGAGCACCTCAACACCGACGGAGAGCACGGCGGCTGACGCCCCGCGCCGCAGGACCACCGGGGCCGTGTGGACCGCGCTCGCGCTCGTGTACGTCGTCTGGGGGTCGACCTACCTCGGCATCCGGATCGTCGTCCAGACCATGCCGCCCTTCCTCTCCGCCGGGGCCCGCTTCATCACCGCCGGCCTGGTGCTGGCCGCGATCGTCGCCTGGCGGTTCGGGCCGGCCGCGCTCCGGGTCACCCGGGCGCAGCTCCGCTCGACCGTCCTGGTGGGGCTGCTGCTGATCCTGGGCGGCAACGGGCTGGTCGTGCTGGCCGAGACCGCGGTGCCGTCCGGGCTGGCAGCGCTGCTGGTGGCGGCGGTGCCGATGTGGGTGGTGGTGTTGCGGGCGGGCACCGGGGACCGGCCGCAGCCGCGCACCCTGGCCGGGGTGCTGGTGGGCCTGGCCGGGCTGGCGGTGCTGACCAGCCCGGGGCTCAGCGGGGAGGTGCGGCTGTGGGGCGTGCTGCTGGTGCTGGCGGCCTCGGTGCTGTGGTCGCTGGGCTCGTTCTCGGCGTCGAAGCTGCCGATGCCGGGCAATCCCTTCACGGGCGCCGCGTACCAGATGGTCGCGGGCGGGGTCGCCGGGGTGGTCGTGGGGCTGCTGCGCGGCGAGCAGCGCGGGCTGGACCTCGGCGCCTTCTCCACCGCCTCCTGGGTGGCCCTGGGCTACCTCGTGCTGATCGGGTCGGTCGTCGGTTTCACCGCGTACGCGTGGCTGCTCCAGGCGGCGCCGCTGTCGCTGGTGGCCACGTACGCGTACGTCAATCCGGTCGTCGCCGTCGCGCTCGGCGCGCTGATCCTGGACGAGGCGCTGACCCTGCCGATCGCGCTCGGCGGCGCGATCGTGGTGGCGGCGGTGGGCGTGATCGTCAGTACGGAACGCCGGAGGTAGACCCCGCCCGGGGCGGCTCCCGGGGCGGCTCCCGGGGGGGCTCCGGCGGGGGCGGGGATCAGCCCCCGGCCGCCCGCTCGTAGAGGGCCTTGGCCTTCTCGTCGTACAGCGCGGCCGTGGAGTCCACGTCCGTGTCGCCGCCGCTGAGCACCCCGATCAGCCGGCCCGGCTGGCCCGTGCCGCCGCGGTCGGCGATCCAGGGGCTGCCGCTGGTGCCCGTCCAGAAGCCCGAGCAGCTGATGTAGAGCATGTCGGGGTCGTCCGCGTCGTGGCGGGTCTGGGTGGTGCAGGAGACGGGCTTGTTCTGCGGGTTGTGCTCGGACTCCGGATAGCCGACGACGGTGACCTCCCGCTCGTACGCGGAGGTCCAGTCGGGCGCGGGCGCCTCGCCCTTGCCGCCGACGGCCTCCTGGACGCTGCGTCCGTCCTCGTCCGGCTCGATGGTGAGGAAGGCGAAGTCGGCGGTGTCGTCGCCCCACTTCGTCCAGCGTTCGTCCACGTGGATCGAGCGGACCTTCCACGCCCCGAGGGGCTGGGTGCCCGAGCCCTCCCCGGAGAAGGCGGGTGCGAAGGAGAGCTCGCCGATGGCGAGGCCGTCGTGGGCGACCTCTCCGGGCTGTCCGTCCTCGCCCGCCGGGGCGACGCAGTGCGCGGCGGTCGCGACGACGTTGCCCTTGGGGCTGTCGACCACGCTCGCCGTGCACCAGTGCTCGCCACCCGCCATGAGCACGCCGACGGTGGGGAAGGGGTGCACCGGGCGGTCGCCGGGCGCCTTGAGGAATGCGACGGCGCACACCGCCGCGATCCCCGCGGCGGCGGCCACCGACGCCCCCTTCACCACCGGGCTCATCGCACGGCGGGGTCGGGTGTCGGTCCCTGCATCACCTTGCTGATCCACTCCAGCGCGCCCTCCCTCATGCCGCGTACGTACGACTTTCCGTTGTGCTCACCATCCTGGATCACCTGGAGCCGGGTGTGCACGGGGCCCCTGCCGTACTCCCTCATGAACTTCTCCGCCAGGTCGCGGCCGCTCTCCTTGGTGCCGATCTGGAAGTTCACGTAGACGTCCGGACCGCCCTCCCCGATCAGCTTCTCGGCGAGCTTCTCGGGGTTGTCCTCGTCCATCGCCTGCCGGTTGCCCTTCCACAGCGGGGAGTCGGGGACGATGTCGATCCCGCTGGCGATGACCGCCTTGAACCGGTCGGGGTACTTCAGGACCTGCTTGAAGCCGTTGAAGCCGCCCGCCGAGGAGCCCATGAAGGCCCAGCCGTCGCGGGAGGCGAAGGTACGGAAATTGGCCTTCGCGAAATCCGGGATGTCATCGGCCATCCAGGTGCCCATCCTGGGCTGGCCGGGGATGTCCGAGCCGTCGAAGTGGTGCTTGGTGTCGGCGTTGGTCACCGGCATGACGAGGATGAAGGGCAGGCTCTTCCCGGACTTCGCACCCTCCGCCACGGCCTGCTGGAGGCCGAGGCCGGGGCCGGTCCCCCAGTAGTTCGTGGGGTATCCGCGTCCGCCGGGCAGGGAGATCAGGACCGGGAAGGCGCTCTTGGCGTAGCGCGGCTCGTCGTACTCCTTGGGCACCCACACCCACACGTCACCGGTGAACCCGGATTTCGCCCCGGTCAGGGTGGTCCTGGCGATCTGCGTGCCGTCCGGGAGCCTGCTCGTACGGACGAACTCGGCCTTGGGGCCGGTGGGCATCAGCACCCCGGAACGGATGTCCTCGGCCGCCGCCGACTCCTGGATCTTGCCGAAGGAGGTCGGGTCCCCCACCTCCGAGAAGAGGCCGGACTTGTACGCCGCGCCGCCCCCGGCGGCGAGGGCGAGCGCGAGTCCGCCGCCGATCAGGATCTGGCGCCGGCGCGGGCGCCGGGGGCGACGGCCGCCCTTGGTCATGGGGCCGCCGTCGCCTTGGTGGTCATACTGCACGGATTTGTTCCCGTTCCTTCTCCGGCGCCCTGGTTGGGCGCGGGTCGGACCGATTGGTCCCCCTTAACACCTGTACAGAGGTGTGAACGACCGTATGGGTTGCCTGGGACCGGGGCGACGTGGCGAGGGCCACGTGGCGGAGTCCGGCGACGGGGTCGGCGACGGGGGTCGGCCAGCGGGAACGGGAGGGTGGGGAGCGGGGGCGGGAGCCGGGGCGGGGAGCGGGGCGGGGGCGGTCAGCCGGCCTCGGGCTTGGGGCCCTTCATCACCTTGCTGACCCACTCCAGCGAGCCTTCCTTCATGCCGCGCACGTAGTGCCAGCCGTTGTGCTCGCCGTTCTGGATGTCGCGGATGGTCGTCTTGACCGGGCCCTTGCCGTGCTCCGTCACGAACTTCGTCATGAGGTTCTTGCCGGACTCCTTCGTGCCGACCTGGAAGTTGATGTAGACCTCCGGGCCGCCCGTGGCGATCAGCTTGTCGGCGAGCTTCTCGGGGTTATTGGCGTCCATCTCCGCCTGGTGGCCCTTCCAGAGCGGGGAGTCGGGGGTGATCTCGCCGCCGCTGGCTATCACGGCCTTGAACTTGTCCGGGTGCTGGAGGAGCGTCTTCATGCCGACGAAGGCGCCCGAGGAGGAGCCCATGAAGGCCCAGCCGTCGCGGGACTTGTACGTACGGAAGTTGGCGCGGGTGAAGTCCGGGATGTCCTCGGCGATCCAGGTGCCCATCTTGGGCTGGCCGGGTATGTCGGCGCCGTCGTAGTAGTACTTGTTGTCCGGGTTCAGCACCGGCATGATCACGATGAAGGGCAGGCTGGTGCCGGCCTGGACGCCCTCGGTGATGGCCTTCTGGAGGCCCAGGCTGCGGTCGGCCCAGTAGTTGGTCGGGAAGCCGTTGCCGCCGGGCAGGGCTATGAGGACCGGGAAGGCGCTCTTGGCGTACTTCGGGTCGTCGTACTCCTTGGGGGCCCAGACCCAGACGTCGCCCTCGAAGCCGGACTTGGCGCCCGCCAGGCGGGTCTTGGCGATGATCGTGCCGTCGTCGAGCTTGGTGGTCTGCTTGAAGTCGGACTTCGGGCCGGAGGGCATCTGCACGTCCGGGTCACCGCTGGGCTTGGGCGCGGCCGTGGGCTCCGCCTTCTTCGCGGCGCCGGCGTCCGCGGCGGCGGGCGGGGTGGGCTTGCCGAAGCTGACGGCTTCGCCGTTGCCGGAGAACCAGTCGTTCTTGTAGGCGGCGAAACCACCCCCGCCGAGGAGCAGCGCGCCGGCGACGCCCGCGCCGATCCACATCGCGCGCCGGGACCTCCTGCGGCCCCGTTCGGGCTCGTGGCCGGACGACTGCTGCGGGTACTCGTGCACGGGCTTCGCTCCGAACGGTTGGGACTGCCCCGGGGCGGGACAGCGCGGCTGGACATCCCCCTAGGGGGATGTGCGGATTCTGCGAGAAGTTCCAAATCCTTGCAAAAACCCGGCGGGAACATCAGGTGTCCGGGAGCTCACTTCAGGGTGTCGAGCACCTCGGAACACCGCCCCAGCAGCTCGATGAGCAGGGTCCGCTCCTGCGCCGAGAGGGCGGTGGCGAGGGCCGTCTCCACGCGGACGGCGCCGGCGTCGGCCAGCTCCATCGCGGCGTGGCCCTCGGGCGTGAGCCGGGTCTCCAGCACGTTGCGGTGCCACTCGTGCGGGGTCCGCTCGATGAGCCCGCGCTCGTGGAGGTTCTTCAGGACGGTGTTCATGGTCGGCGGTGTGACCCCGCAGAGCCGGGCGAGGGCGGCCGCGGAAATGCCCGGCTTCTCGGCGAGCCAGAGCAGGGCGGCGTACTGCGGAACCGTTACTGCGGCCGGCTTGACGGCGGCGTTCTTCGCCGCGAGGAGCGCCTGCTCGGCGCGCTTGATGTGCGCGCCGATGCGCTCCTCGGGAGGCATGGAGGTCATTGCGGCATCCTACGACCCTTGCCAATCATTAGAGCCCTAACTACTCTGCGAACACACCGATCAAGAAGGGTTCACCCATGCCGAAGCTCTCTCATGCCCTGGTCGTCGCCGCCGTCACCGCGACCGCGGCGCTCACCACCGCCGCCGCACCCGCACCCGCACCCGCACCCGCACCGTCTCCCGTATCGACGGCGTTCACCCTCCCCGGCTCGAAGGTCTACCCCGAGGGCATAGCCGCCGACCCCCGTACGGGCACCGTGTACGTCGGCTCGTACGCGGACGGCACCGTCTACCGAGCCCGCCCGGGGGCCCGTACCGCCGAGGTCTTCCTCCCGTCCGGCACCGACGGCCGGCGCACGGCGAACGGGCTGCGCGTCGACGCCCGGGGCCGCCTGTGGGTCACCGACTCCACCGCCGGGGTCGCGGTGTACGACACGGCGACCGGGGCCCGCCTGGCCCACTTCGAGGCCGCGGCCGGCACCCCGCACTTCATCAACGACCTGACCATCACCCCGGACGGCACCGCCTACCTGACCGACAGCGTGCGCGCGGTGATCTACCGCGTCACCCCCGAGCAGCAGCGCGCCGGCACCGGCCCCCTGACCGTGGCCTACGACCTGAGCGGACACATCACCCCGCCGCCGCCCGGCAAGTTCACCCTCAACGGGATCACCTCGGACCGGGCGGGCCGCTACCTGCTGACCGTCGACATGACCGCGGGCGAACTCCACCGCGTCGACCTGCGCACCGGCGCCCTCAGCCGGGTCGCCCTGACCGGCGGCGACCTCAAGGCCGCCGACGGCATCCAGCTCTCCCCCGCCGGCACCCTGCGGGCGGTGCACAACATCAGCAACACCCTGACCCGCTGGCAGCTCACCCCGGACGGCACCCGCGCCCACCTGACCCGCACGATCACGGACCCGTCCCTCCAGATCCCCACCACCCTGGCCCACACCCGGGGCCGCACCCTGGTGGTCCGCTCCCAGTTCGACAAGGACGGCCCCCTCACCCCCTCCACGGGCTCCCCGACCACCTTCACGATCGCCTCGGTCCGCGGCCTCTGACGCCCCAGTGACGGCTGCAGTCGATAGGGTTGGCCCATGACCGAACTGCCCGACTGGATGCGCCCACCGCGCGCGGAAGGCTGGTTCGCGGAGGACCTCGACCGCCTCCCCGAGGCGCCCCGCCACACCGAGCTCATCGACGGAGCCCTCGTCTTCATGATGTCGCCCCAGCGGTCCTGGCATGGCCGCCTCGTCACCGCCCTGACCACCACGCTCATGGCTCAGACCCCGGCCGGCTTCGAGGTCGAGCGGGAGATGACGATCCGCCTCGATGCCCGTAACCGCCCTGAGCCGGACCTCCTGCTGACGGACCTGCCCTATGACCCCGACCGCACGTGGTACGCCCCGGATGACGTGAAGCTCGTCATCGAGGCCGTGTCACCCGAGTCCGCCCACCGCGACCGCACGGTCAAGCTCCGCAAGTACGCGGAGGCCGGCATCCCGCACTACTGGTGCATCGAGGACGAGGACGGCGCGCCCGTGGTCCACGTCTACGAGCTCGACGAACCCACCGGCGTCTACGCGCCCGCCGGCATCTTCCGGGGCACCCTCCGGCGGCCGGTGCCCTTCGAGATCAGCCTCGACCTGGACAAGCTCACCCCGCCCCGAAGCAGCTGAGAGCCGGGACGGCAAGCGGAAGGGGCCGGACTCCGCGGAGTCCGGCCCCTTCGGGTAGGCGGCGGTCAGGCCCCCGTGAGGTGCTCGGGGCGGACCGGTGTCCTGTTCAGCTCCAGGCCGGTCGCCGCCCGGATCGCCGCGAGGACGGCCGGGGTGGACGACAGGGTCGGGGCCTCGCCGATGCCCCGCACCCCGTACGGCGCGTTCGGGTCGCCCAGTTCGAGGTAGTCGACCGGGATCGTCGGCGTGTCGAGGATGGTCGGGAGCAGGTAGTCCGTGAAGGAGGGGTTCTTCACCTTCGCGGTCTCCGGGTCCACGATGATCTCCTCCATCACCGCGACGCCCAGGCCCTGGACGGTGCCGCCCTGGATCTGTCCGACGACGGACAGCGGGTTGAGCGCCTTGCCCACGTCCTGGGCGACGGCCAGTTCGACGACCTTGACCAGGCCCAGTTCGGTGTCGACCTCCACCACCGCGCGGTGCGCGGCGAAGGAGTACTGGACGTGGCCGTCGCCCTGCCCCGTGACCAGGTCGAAGGCCTCGGTGGGGCGGTGGCGCCACTCGGCCTCGATCTCCACGACCTCGTCCTCGAGGACGTCCGCGGTGGTCGCGAGTACCTCGCCGCCGTCGGTGACGACCTTGCCGCCCTCCAGGAGCAGCTCGGCGGTGGCCCACGCCGGGTGGTACGAGCCGAACTTGCGGCGGCCGATCTCCAGGACCTTCTCGCGGACGAGCTCGCAGGAGTTCTTGATGGAACCGCCGGTCATGTACGTCTGGCGGCCCGCGGAGGTCGAACCGGCCGAGCCCACCTGGGTG
Organism: Streptomyces sp. NBC_00091; assembly: GCF_026343185.1. Lineage (GTDB taxonomy): Bacteria > Actinomycetota > Actinomycetes > Streptomycetales > Streptomycetaceae > Streptomyces. The sequence continues at coordinate 1,490,729 of NZ_JAPEMA010000001.1, forward strand.
TCGGCGGGGTGGATGGTGACCTGCTGGACGCCCAGCTCGGTGCGGGCGATCTGCGCGTGGATGGTGACGCCGCCCTGGCCGACCTCCGCCATGGCCGTGTGGACCAGCGCGACGGCCTCGCCGTTGATGACCTCCAGGCGGACCTTGGCCGTCGAGTAGTCGTCGAAGCCCTCGGAGAAGCCGACGTTCTTGATGCCGACCGCGTAGCCGACGCCCCGGACGACACCCTCGCCGTGCGTGGTGTTCGACAGGCCGCCCGGCAGCGCGCGCACATCGGCCTCGCCGTCGGCGACCTCCCACTGGCGCTCCGGCGGCAGCGGGCGGGCCTTGACCCGGCGCAGCAGCTCGGCGACCGGGGCCGGGGAGTCCACGACCTGGCCGGTGGGCATGATGGTGCCCTGCTCCATCGCGTTGAGCTGGCGCAGCTCCACCGGGTCCATGCCCAGCTTGGCGGCGAGCTTGTCCATCTGGGCCTCGTACGCGAAGCAGGCCTGGACGGCGCCGAAGCCGCGCATCGCGCCGCAGGGCGGGTTGTTGGTGTAGAGGCCGATCGCCTCGATCTCGACGTCGTCGATGACGTACGGGCCGACCGAGAGGGACGCGGCGTTGCCGACGACCGAGGCCGTGGACGACGCGTAGGCGCCGCCGTCGAGCACGATCTTGCACTTCATGTGCGTGAGCTTGCCGTCCTTGGTGGCGCCGTGCTCGTAGTAGAGCTTCGCCGGGTGACGGTGGACGTGCCCGAAGAAGGACTCGAAGCGGTTGTAGACCATCTTGACCGGCTTGCCCGTGCGCAGGGCGAGCAGGGAGGCGAGGATCTGCATCGAGATGTCCTCGCGGCCGCCGAACGCGCCGCCGACGCCGGCCATCGTCATGCGGACCTTCTCCTCGGGCAGGCCGAGGACCGGGGCGATCTGCTTGAGGTCCGAGTGCAGCCACTGGGTGGCCACGTACAGGTCGACGCCGCCGTCCTCGCAGGGCACCGCGAGGCCGGACTCCGGGCCGAGGAAGGCCTGGTCCTGCATGCCGAAGGTGTACTCGCCCTTCACGATGACGTCGGCGCGCTTGCGGGCCTCTTCCACGTCGCCGCGGAAGATCGGCTGGCGGTGCACGATGTTCGGGTGCGGGACGTGACCGGAGTGGTGGTCGTCGCGGTTCTCGTGGACGAGTACGGCGTCCGGAGCGGTCGCCGAGGCCTCGTCGGTGACGAGGGGCAGCTCCTTGTACTCGATCTTGATCTTCGCGGTGGCACGGCGCGCGGTCTCCGGGTGGTCGGCGGCCACCAGGGCGACCGGCTCACCGTGGTGGCGGACCTTGCCGTGCGCCAGGACGGGCGTGTCCTGGAACTCCATGCCGTAGTTCTTCATCGGGGCCGGCAGGTCTTCGTACGTCATGACCGCGTGGACGCCGGGCACGGTCAGGGCCTGGGAGATGTCGATGGAGACGATCTCGGCGTGCGCGACCGTGGACCGCAGGGTCTGGCCCCACAGCATGTCCTCGTGCCACATGTCCGAGGAGTACGCGAACTCGCCGGTGACCTTCAGGGTGCCGTCCGGGCGCAGCGTCGACTCGCCGATGCCGCCCCTGGTGCGGGAGCCCTGGGTGACGTTGGTGGGAATACCGGTGGTGGTGCCAGCCATGATCAGACCACGCTTTCCTGAAGTCCTCGGTGCTCCTGGCGGGCCGCGGCCAGGATCTTCTCGTAACCCGTGCGGCGGCAGAGACCGCCCCCGCCGCCGTCGGTGCCGCGACCCCCGTACGCGGCACACCCGAAGTCGCTCTCGGCCGCACGCCCAGAAGTAGACAGCGCGATCAAGGGGACGAGGCAGTCACCGATCGCTCGAAACGGACTTCTCCGCAGCCTGTGGAAGACGGTGCCTTCCCACCACCTCACCTCGCTCACCTGCGGCAATTCACCTTCCCCAACCCGGACGGCGTGAGAGGGTGGCATGCATGCGGCTACGCGATCTCCTGGACGTCGACGAGCTGGATCTGCAGCTGCTCGTGGGCCTGGACGCCGACGACGGCGTGCTCGATCGAGCCATCCGTGCTGTCCCGACCATCGACCTGGCCGACCCCGGCCGGTTCCTGACCGGCGGTGAACTCGTCCTCACCGGGCTCGCCTGGTGGCGCGAGGAGGGGGACGCCGAGTCGTTCGTACGCGTCCTCGCCCGGGCGGGCGTCGCGGCCCTCGCCGCCGGCGAGGTCGAGCACGGACTCGTCCCGCACGACCTCGTGCGCGCCTGCCGGCGCCACGGCGTCCCGCTCGTCGCCGTACGACCGGAAACCTCGTTCGCCGCGATCACCGAACACGTCCTGCGCCGTCTGCGCGGTCTGCGGCGCAAGGACGTCGGCAGCCTCGCCGCCGTGGTCGAACGCCACCGGCAGCTCCTCACCGACCGGGGCGCGCCGGACTCCGTACTGGAGCTCCTGCGGGAAATCCTCGGCCTCGACGTGCGCGTCCTGTCCCCGACCGGACGTCAGATCGCCGGGGCCCGGCCTCCGCTGCACCCCAAGACGGCGGTGGCACTGGCCGCGAGGTACCTCGCCGCGCGCCGCGCGGGCGAGGCGGCTCCCCACCGGGTGACGATCGGCGAGCGCCTGTACTCCCTCGTGCCGGTACGCCACACGACCGGGCCGGCCACCGAGTTGGGTGACTGGCTGGTCGTCATGGAAGCCGACACCGCGAACTGGCCCGCGGCGGACGTGGAACTCCTCGACCGGATCGTCGAGCTGGTCGCAGACGCCCGATCCGCGCACGAAGGGGCGAAGGAGGCGCTCAACGACCTGGCCGGCCGGCTACTCGACCTGCTGCGCGGCGGCGTCCCGCCCGAGGAGATCCCCGTCCGGCTGCGCAACACCGCGCAGGCCGTCGTCAGCCAGCAGGACACCTGGCCGCGGGAACAGTTCGTGGTCGCCCGGGGCGAGTGGCACGGAAACCGGCCCATCCCCGCCCCGGCCCTGCGCGTACTGCTGGAGGAGGCCCTGGTCCAGCCTGACGGCCCGGTGCCGGTATCGCCGCAGGACATCGCCGCCACCGTCGACGGCGACCGGGCCGTGCTCTTCGTCCTGGTGCCGCCCACGGACGCGCTCCCCGAACCGGCCCTCGACTGCGCCGCCCTCCAGCAGAGGCTCTCGGCGGCGCTCGCGCGCTGGCTCGGCCCGACGGACCGCGTCTGCGTCGGTGTCAGCTCTCCGGTGGAAGAGCCCGGGAACGCACGCCGAGCGCTCGACGAGGCCCGCAACGCCCTGCGGGTCGCGTACGAGGGCCCGGAGCGAGTGACCGTACGCGGCCCCGACGACCTCACCACGCACATCCTGTCGCTGCTGCCCCTGATCCCGGCCGAAGCCCGGCGCGCCTTCGCCACCCGCCTCCTCGGCCCCCTGCGCGACCACGACAGCCGCCACCGGACCGACCTGCTGGCCACGCTGGAGACGTTCCTCGACTGCGACGGCTCCTGGACCGCCTGCGCCGCCCAACTCCACCTGCACGTCAACTCCCTACGCCACCGCATCGCCCGCATCGAGCACCTCACGGCCCGCGACCTGACCCGCCTCGAAACCCGCCTGGACTTCCTGGCCGCCCTCAGAGCCGCCTGACCCACCACCCGCTCGATCGCGTTGTGTACACATGAGACACTCGGTACGCTTGAGCGCATGACGCAGCCACTGCCCATAGAGTCCATCCGCGACGTGCGCGCGCACCTGGCTGAGGTCGTGGAGCGCGCCGATCGCGACGACGTGCCCACCGTGATCACCCGGCGCGGCAAGCAGGTCGCCGCCGTCGTCTCCATCGAGGTCCTGCGCAAGTACCAGGAGTGGGAAGAGCGCGAGATCAACCGGATCATCGACGAGCGCATGGCCAACCCCGCGCCCGGCATCCCGATCGAGGACATCATGAGGGAGACGCTGGCACGCGGTGAGTGAGTACCCAACCGTCTTCCGGCCCGAGGCGCAGGCCGAGCTCCGGAAGATCCCCCGCGACATGGCGCTGCGCATCCTGGCCAAGCTGACCGAGCTGGAGAGCGACCCCTTCGGCTTCAACACCACCGCACTCGTGTCCCAGCCCGAGCGCCGCCGCCTGCGCGTCGGCGACTACCGCATCGTCTACACCATCGACAACGGAGAGCTGGTGGTGTGGGTCGTTCACGTCGGACACCGCTCCACGGTCTACGAAACGTAGCTGTCCCGACGGTCGTTTACGGGTGTCCTGCGGACTGTCTGCGGACTGGCTTCAAATGCGAGGCACCGAAATCCGTGGCGCACCGGCCGGACCTGCGACGAGACTGCGCAGGTGAGCGACTCCTACCCCTGTCCCTGCTGCGGGCGCCGCGTGCTCGACGACATGCCCGGCTCTTGGGAGATCTGCCCCGTCTGCTTCTGGGAGGACGACGCGGTCCAGTTCCGCTGGCCGACCATGAATGGTGGCGCGAACAAGGTCTCCCTGATCGAGGCCCAACTCAACTACCAGGACTTCGGTGCCTGCGACCAACACGGCCGCCAGTACGTCCGCCCGCCGACGACGGACGAGCCGCTCGACCCTGCCTGGCGCCCCATCGACCTGACGCGCGACTCCTTCGAGGACTGGGAAGCCGAGGACCGCGTCCCGTGGCCCGACGACCACTCGGTGCTCTGCTGGTGGCTCCCCACCTTCTGGCGCCGCGGCCACCCGGTGGCATCATGACGTCCCCCATCGAGGCCCTCGTCCCTTCGAAGAGGTAGCGGACCCACGCTGCGGCCCCGCCCTGATCGCCCTACTGGACAGCGGCGACCCCACCGTCCGGGAATGGGCAGCGATGGCCCTGGCGAACCTGGAGATCGACGGCGCGGTCGAGCCCCTGGGCCGCGCCGATCGTGCCTGCCTGGAACGGGCGACCTCACCCGACTGGAGCGAGCCCGTCGGCATCCGCTGGGCCCTGACCGAACTCGGCGCCCGCAGCCCTGTCGTCCCACCGCTCACCGCGCGCCTACGAGACACTGCTGCGGATGACGCCCCTGGCTGGCCCTCAGCCCACTTCGCCGAGATCATCAACGACCTGGCCGACCACGCCCAAGTGATCCTCTACTCCCAATTCTGGCGGGTGGACGCCGGCCGCACGTACGGCATCTCCGGCACCACCCTGGACTGGGAACTCGACTGGACCACGCCCTGGGAGCACCTGGTCGAAGAGTCCCGCACGTGGTCGCTGCTGGAAGCCTCCGAAGCCCCCGTCGGCGAGAGCATCTTCGTCGCCCCCACCTGGATCGACCGTACCGACCTATTCCCGGAGAGGTGACCGATGCCGTTCCAGCAGGGCCCGGCCATGCTGTAGCGCATCGGGAAGTAGATGAACGGCCCGGACTCCTCGCCGGTCAACGGCCCCGTGGACCGTAGAGAGGTGTCCACTGCCACGGCCCACCGACAGCACATCTCCGCACACACGAAGCACTCAGTGATCAGTAGTGATACCGGGCAGCGAGGATGACGATCTCTTTGTCCGTAATCAGGTAGACGAGGCGGTGCTCATCGTCGATCCGTCGCGACCAAGCCCCCGGCAAGTGGTACTTCAGCGGCTCGGGCTTGCCGATTCCCGTGAACGGGTCACGCCTGACGTCCTCGATGAGCTTGTTGATCCGGGTGAGCATCTTGCGGTCGTTCTTGAGCCAGGACGTGTAGTCCTCCCAGCCCTGATCCTCGAAGACAAGCCTCACGCAGCACCCGCACCCGCGTCCGCAGAGTCCGGATCGATCAGCTCGCGCTCCGACACGTTGATGTGGGCCAGGGCATTCTCGTACGCCTTGAGCAGCCGCCGGGCGTTCGCCGGAGAGCGCAGCAGGTACGAGCCCTCGCGCAGCGCCGCGTAGTCCTCGGCCGAGACGAGCACGGCGTTGCCGTGCTTCGAGACGATCTCGATGGCCTCGTGGTTCTCGTTGACCTTCTTGATCAGCGGAAAGAGTTCCTTGCGGGCTTCGCTCGCGGTTATGGACATGACCTGACCTCTTCCCTCAAGTGGTACCTAATAACGTACCACTCGTGACACCCTCCGGCCGGGCCGAACAGCTGATGAACGGTCAGACATCTCAGCGTCATCCCAGCACGGGAAACAACAAGGGGCCGACTCCTGACGGAGTCGACCCCTTCCGACCTGCATGTTTGCCACGTCAGCGACGTGGCACTCATTCATCCGCTCAGACGTTGAAGCGGAATGTCTGCGGCCCGATCCTGACCGGCGGCGGAGCCGCACGCACCGCCCTGACCAGGCATTTCTCCGTTGGTGTGCGCTGGGTCCCGACGGCTGTCTACGGGTGTCCTGCGGACTGTCTGCGGACTGGCCTACGGGGTCTCGACGGAGTCGAGGTGCCTGCGCAGCTCCGCGGCGATGTCTTCGTCGCCACCCTCGGCAGGCAGCGGCCACGGGTCCTGCTCGCCGTTCGCCACAGCGAGGCTGCTCGCGAACCAGACGAGGTGTGGTGCGGGCACGAAGGAGTCCCGAAGCCACCGCGCGAAGACCGCGGCTTCGTCTGCGGTCACGTCGGTCAGAGTGATGTAGGCATAGTCGGGCTTGGGCATCGACGCCGTCCCGTCGATCCATACGCCAGGCGCGAGCTCGATCTCGAAATCGAGGACAGGGACGCTGTGGATCCCCGAGATCCGATACTCCACGGCCGGCTCGGGAAACGCCTCCCTCAGAGCCCTCTCCAGAGACTCAGCCGTGGCGCGCCAAGCCCCGCCGTCGCCCTGGGGCGGGTAGAAGGCGAAATTGGTGCGGATGTTCCGTTCAGTGGGCACGGGCTTCCTCTGTCTCACGGCACGTATCGCGTCGAGCCTGGCGTACCCGACATCGCCATCATGGACTGCCAGTAGGCAGCGTTGTCCTTGCCGTTCGTGACGATCTCCAGTCCCCGTATCTCGCTGTTCGCGGGGTTCTCCATGGCCTGCTTGTATCGGACGAGCTCCTTCTCGTCTCCGGCGTACATGGAGTCGATGACGGGATCCCAAGCGATCTTTCCCTGCGAGTCCACCTTGACCGGTTTGGTCAAAGTCTCTTCCAAGCGGTCAAGGGATCGGAAGCTCTTCTTCTTGCAGTCGGGATCACGAACGTGCTTCGCCTCGACGAGGTATCCGTCAACGGGCCGTATGCCGTCCACCATCAGTCCACGGTTCTTCCCGGCCAGTGGCACCTCCCGTTCCGGATACCCGGAAGTGCGCAACTGGTAGGCGTTGTCCGGGTCGCTCGGGCCTCCGCCGCCGGCGAAGCCGCCAGGCGTGAGCGAGTTCATCCACATACGGAATTGCTGCTGCTCTGGGGTGGTGAGCAGCTTGGTAGTGCCAGGAACCGGGGCAATGGGATCAGCGAACGGGATGCCGGGATCGACAGAGTTGACCATCGGCAGGAGCGCAGGAGTCCCCGCGTACGAGGCGAGCCTGATCGGCAAGGGAACGGGCAGGCGGATGAGCGGAGGCAGGAACGGCACCCCAGGGAGCCCGGGTGTCGCAGGACCTTCTGCATCGGGGAGCGTGACTCGGGCTGCGGAAGAGTCGAGCGCGTGGGCGACGTCTCCCAGGTCGTGTATCCAGGAGTCGGCGAGAACGGCATCGCGCAGCCCGCCGTCGTAGCCGTTGCCTCCGAACATGGGCGTGTCCCAGGGCATGTCCACTTCGAAGAGGTCGTTCTTGTGGTCCCGGATCTTCGCCTTGGCGGCCTCCACGTGATCGGCGTACCGAGCACATGCCTTCGCGAGCTGAGAGCAGGCGGCCACCAGGTTCGTCACCAACGGCTCGTCCTGCTGCGCCTTTGCTGGAGGGCAGGTAAGACCCACACAGTGCTTGAAGTGCGACTGGAAGGCATCTGCTGCCTCTCCCGAGTGCGCTTTGCTTGCGGTCGAGGCGTAGGTCTGGGCATCCTCCAGGAACCGCTGCAAGAGGGAACCAGCCTGCTGCCAGGACCTGGCGACGTCGCGGATCTTCTCCGGTGAACCACGGAACCTATCGCTACGTCCTCCCGGCGCGTACTGGTCGTACCAAGCGGTTTCGCCCACCACTCCGGGGAGCTCCCGCCCGAGGCCGAGGTAGCTCTCCGTGCAGTCGGCGCCCGGGTCACCCATGCCCACGGTCAGGTCGACCTGTTTCCCCAGGAACGCCGACGCCGTGCGGCTCTCTTGAGCCATGAATTCACGGGCATTGCGCATCAGACCACGGCTCGTGGCCCCGAGGATGTACGAGCTGAAGCCCATCTTGTCCAGAGTCGTGGACGCCGCCGACGCGTAGACCTTGGCAAACGATCGGCCTGCGTCGTCATCGCCGGCCATCCCTTGCTGCCGCACCAGCTCATGCCCCAGCGCGATGGCGGTGTCCCGAGCCCCACGCATCGTCTCGATCAACCCCATGGAACCGCGGATCATGCCCTCCGCGATGAACTCCAAGTCAGGCGCAAGTCCACTCACGACGCCCCTCCCCACTGCAGACGTGAACGATCAAGCTAACGCACGGATATAGAGACATCTGCGCGAGATTGCGCCTACAGTTCGAAGAACTCAGCAGCGTGCTACCCCTCCAGGTCGACCCGTTCTGCGGACTGTTGCGGACAGCAGAACGGCCCGACCCGCGTTCTCGCAGGTCAGGCCGCCTATGGGTTTGCGATCACACGTTGAAGCGGAACGTTCAGCACAGCGCTCCCACCTGCGAAAACGCGGGTTCCGAGGTGCCCATCCAGCACCAATCCAGCACGGTGCGAGTTCATCCAGCACATCCAGCACCGTCAGGCTGCGGTGTCGTAGCCGGAGGACTCCTGAGGGGCCTCCGGGCGCATGGCCTTCTGCATGATGTCACGGCAGCGGTCCCATGCCTCCGGGACCAGGTGGCCGTAGATGTCGACGGTGGTCTTGATCGACTTGTGACCGAGCCAGCGCGAGACCTCGTGGATCGGCACGCCGTTCGCGAGGGCGGTCGAGGCGAAGAAGTGCCGAAGGCTGTGTGGGGTGTACTTCGGGCTGCCGTCCGGATTGACGAGGCCAGCCGCCTTGAGCGCCTTCCGCCAGTGATACCCGTACGTCGAGGCCGTGGGCATGATGCCCTTGCCCCGCTCGCGGGGGGCGAAGAAGACCTCGACGACCTTCTTCTTGCCGTCCCTGGTCTCGAACCCCAGAGGGATCGGGGCCCACGCTGCGGCGTGCTCGTCGATCTCCTCCCCGATGAAGAGGAAGAGTTTGACTAGCGAAACGCTTGGTCGCTGCGTTGCGGCGGTCGAGCGTCCGGCCGGGGTGGTGCCCGGCTGCTGACGATGCCAGCCGCATTGCGTACGAAGTCGAGGTCACATGAGCGCCCAGGTCGTTGCTCCGAGCGACGCGAAGTTCAACCTGATGCTGGTGATCGGGCAGCCCTACAGGGGAGTGCCCGGAGCCACACAGACCACCTACGTGCAGGAATACCTGTCCGAGGAGCCGGACGACGTCGAGCTGTTCGTTCCCGAGGGCTGGGAGCTCCTCGAAGACGAGTCCGAAGAGTCTCAACGGCTGTGAGTACGTTGACGGATACGCGGGCCTAGAGACCGAGGCTGCGGCATAGCCTTCCGGCCTTGCCGATCACGGGATCGACGAGGCCGGTCGTTCGCTGTACAGCGGGACTAGAAAGGGTCCGCGACCTTGCTGTGCTCGACGAATGAGGACCAGGCGGAGGGGGCCACCGTCATGGTGCCGCGATGCCGGCACTTGCTGTCGCGCACCATGACGCCTTCGGGCGCATCGTCTGCGACCTCGACACAGGTCTCCGTGCCGGTGTACGAACTCGTCCGCCAGTTGGGTGCTACAGGCATGGCTTTCCTCTCAGTGATTGAAGTGGGCGTGGGCCGACGCGATCAGCGCCCTGGCAGGGTCGCCGTAGACGGCCGACTGCTTCAGCAAGGCAAAGGCCCGCGTGTAGAGCTCGATCTCCCGGGGCTGAGTCACTGACATCTCGGCAGACCACGTCTCAACGAGGACGAGCTTGTCGTCGAACATCGAGAATGAGTGGCCCAGCCAAATCTTCGTCGGCGCTGACTTGGGCACGATGCCCAGGCTCACCCGCGCCAGCCCCATCAGTGCCGTCAAGCGGTCGAGCTGCGACTGCATCACCCGCGGTCCGCCGACATTGGAGTAGAGCGCTTGCTCCCCAAGCAGGACGTTGTAGATCCGATTCCCCTCGTAGAGGTACCGCTGCCTCTCCAGCCTCTTGGCCACTGCGGCTTCCGAGTCGTCAGGGATCTCATACATGCTGACGGATTGCTCGAAGATCGCCTTGGCGTAGTCAGCCGTCTGGAAGGTTCCCCAAATGAGGTTGGGATGCCAGATGCGGAACGCGTTGGTCTTGGCGTAGACGGGTAGCGACTGCTTCTGCCGCTTCTCAATCCCGGTGCTGAGCTGCCGGCGCCAGTCGAGCCACAGCTCATCGATGTGCCGGACGAGGGCAATGAGGTCGTCGACGTGCTCCTGGCAGCCGGTGACGCGGCACCACGCTCGGATGTCGTCCTCGCTCGCGTTCTGCTTGCCATTTTCGAGTCGCGAGACCTTCGACTCCTGCCAACGGAGGGCAGCCGCGAGCGCCCGGCCGCTGCTGAACCCCGCATCCTTACGGAATCCGCGCAACCGGGCGCCCAGCGCCTCGCGAGTTTCTTGTGCCTGCTTGCTCACGGGTCGGTCAGGGCTTGTACTCGGCGTGGGGGATGGCACTAGCCCAGAGGAGATCGCGAACTCGGATGCACTCCTCCACGGCGTCCACGTCCTCGATCAGTTCCGAGCCCAGCACCCGGCCCTCGTGATCGAAGTGGCCGACTGCCAGGAGCCGATCATCGAACAGCCACCAGTCATTGCCGTCCATGGGCAGCCGGAGCCCGCTTGGAAGCAGATGCCGCGGAAGCCACCTGATGTCTTCACCGGCTTGCTCGTTTCCGTCCGTGAGCGAGTGCTCCCACTGGATGTACGGACTGTGCGGCTGAGTCACCACTCGCACCCGGCGCACAGTCCGACCGTCCGCCGTAACGCGCCGCATCTCCCGAGCCCAGGGCTCAAACCACTGGAGATCGTCGGGCTCGCCGCTCAGCCACCTGGTGAACGGTGACGCCTCGTTCGGAACGGTGTAGTCATCTCGCAGTTCCAGGTGGAAGGCGTCATGCTCGAACGTCTCAAAGAGCCGGTTGCGCTCGGCGCTGGAGATCAGCTCCACGCGGTTCCTCCAGTAGGGCGATGATCGCGGCCCTGGGGACCTCGACCACGGTCTCGTAGTCCGGAATCGACATCTGCTCCAGAGCCTCCGGGTCGGTCACCTCCAGGCCCTGGACGATGAACGTGCCTTCCGGCGTCAGCACCATGAGCGGGTCCTCAAGGCGCTTGATCTCTCCGGCAGGCAGTCCGTCCTTCGTCAGGTGCTCGAACAGCTCCGTCGGGACCTCCACGGCGGTCTGCCCCTCGGGGATGTCGAGCTGCATGAGCAGCTCGTTGGCGAAGATCCTCCAGCCCTGCACGAGGTAGGTGTCCCGGTCGGTTGCGTACAGGGTGGGGCAGTCTCCGTTCGCGGAGTTCTTACCAAGGAACCGTAGCTTCATGGTCGTTCCCCTGTCTTCTGCCTTGCGCCGGATTGCGCGACACATCGATGGTCGATCCGCTGTTCGCCCCCGTCAATCGAGCTGCTGCAAACTCGCGCAATCTGTTTGGGAGTTGGCCCGCGCTCGCCCTACGTTCGTGTTGGCATCCACGCGACGCAGATCAAGGGGACCGCTATGAGCAACAAGATCACGGCACAGACTGAGCAGCTCGGCAGAACTCCGCGCATCACGGCCGGACTCATCGCGCAGAACGCGGTGCCCGACGTCCAGGAAGCCCTCAAGCTCATGGGGGTCGCCGGGGCGGCTTACGCGGCGGGTGTGAACGAGCTGGACGACGGCGGATTCGACGGCTTGGTCCACATCTCGCTCAGCTCCGCCGACGCCTACGACTTCGCCCGCTGGATCGTGGCGCGGGCCCCCGCCACGAGCGCGCTCGAAGTCCCCCGGCCGGAGGGGCGGCGCATCGCATGAGTCGCCCGCTCGGAACGTCTGAGGAGTTCCTGCTCCCTCACGAGGTCAAGCTCGGTGACCTCTTTCAGTTCGATGCTGCCTGGTACCCGGTCAAGGACATGGCGTCGGGACTGGGTGGAAGCCGCATCCTGCACTTCGACGCGCGCAGCCCCTACGTCATGACGCAGGCCGAGATCGTTGCCCGTCCGATCAGCTACGCCGATGAGCCGGGCCGCTTCGGAAGTCTGCTCAGCCCCTGATGGGAGACGCACAGTGAAGGGCCTGCATGCCAGGGCAGAGCCGATCCGGTTACCCGGCCTAGGGATGGTAGTTGGGGCTCTCAGTCTGTGGCTGACGCCGTCGCTCACTCTGCTCGCTGTCCAGGCCACGGGCGCAGCCCCTCCTCGCCTAGAGCTGGCCATCAGCACGCCAGACGTTCAACCAGTCGATTGGAACGGAGGAGCGAATGTCTGACGAACGGCCTGACCCCTTCAAAGATCCGCCGCCTCGCCGGGTTGCTGCTCTCGCGCTGCTTGAGCAGGACGGCTTGTTCGCGATCATCCACCGGACCTACTGGACGTCGGTAGCCAAGTGGGGGCTGCCCGGGGGGTCCGCCGACCCCAACGAGCTGCCCCGGCGGGCATTCAGCCGGCACATGGACCAGAAGCTCGGGCTCCGCCTGTCGGCCGGGCGCCTGCTGGCCATCGATCACGCGCCGGAATGGCCCGGCCGGTACCGCGAAGGAATGAACCTCGTCTACCACGCGACGGTCAACACCGACGCCGAAACCACCCCTGCGGGTGGCTACGACGAAATTCGCTGGGTGACGCCGGACGCAGCAGCCGCGCTGGTTGTCGACCACGAGCTGTTGCGACTCACGCACTGCGTCGAGGCCCTGCGAAGCGGCACTTTCGTCGAGCTCCTGATGGGCAATCCGATGAACTGAGGAGGAACCGTGTTCCTGCCCTACCCCGTGATCGAACAGCTCTCCCCCATGCAGGTGGAGGACTGGGAGCAGCACTTCGCCGGCAGCCACCACGAGCGCCCGCGCTCGATCGAGGAGGGGATCTGGCGGCGCACCCAGGACCCGGCCAACCGCGAGCAGTCCGGCTGGAGCGAGGACGCCGACGGACGACGTCGCATCGTCCACTACCGGTACCAGTACGGGCTCGACTACACGTTCCCCGTGCCGCGTCTCGTGCTCTCCGACCTCTACCTCTACTGCTCGATCACGGCGCCCGCTGCCGAGATCGAGGACTACTCGAAGGCGGTCGAGGGGTGGCTCGCCCAGGGGCGATGGCGGCAGAAGCCGGACGGCTGGCACCGCGGCGACCTCCGCTTCGCCATCTCGCGCTACGACGACCACCCGCAGGACGAGCGCGCGGACCGCGCCACCCCGCCCGGCTTCCGAACGCTCGACGTCACCTTCACCTCCGACGGCTACGAGGTCTCTCGCACCGTGCGAAACCTGCCGTGGGACGTCCTCGCGGGCGGCATCCGAGTCAAGGATCAGCGCGGAGAACCGACGATCGCCGAGGACCTCAGCGGCCTCCTGGACTACCTCCCCTTCCAGGTCGAGATCGGGTGCGGTACGAGCATCGAGGCCGGCATCCCCCCGCTGCACTTCCTCCACGAGGTCTATCGGGTCACGGCCCGCCGCGATAACGCGCTCACCCAGTCACACGCCTTCACCATGTCTCCGGCGGCCGACACTCTCGTCCAAGAGATGCTGGTCGATCCGAAGACCAAGGCTCCGGAGCTCGTGAAGATGTTCTCCGCCTGCTTCGTCGCCGATCCGACCGATGCCCACCACGCCCTGAAGGCCCTGCACGGCTCGGGGCACATGATCGGCCCCGTCATCACTCACAACTTCGACCTCCTTCCGGCGCGAGTCGGCCTCGACGAGGTGTTCGTCCGCCGCTACGACCAGAAGATCCCGCCCGTCCCGCTCTACGACGAGGCCAAGGCCCTGCTGGTGGTAGGCCTGCACGCCGACCGCCGGTCCGTCCAGGAGCGGGCGCGCGCCAAGGGGATGAAGGTCTTCTACGTCGACCCGGAGGGCCTGATGGAGAACGGCACCTTCAAGGAGTACCCCATCGAAGGCGCCCAGACCGGGGACGTCATCGTGCGGCAGTCCGCCACGGACGCCCTCGGACGACTGTGCGAGCTGCTGAAGGTCGCGTACTAGCGAGCCGAACTCGCGGTAGCAGAGCACTGGTTCAGACAGCGATAGCGTCGTGGGGCGCACCGGACGATGCGCCCCACGACAACAAGGAACGGACAGCAATGCGAGTTTCAGTCATTGGCTGTGGTCACCTCGGCGCCCCGCATGCCGCCGCGATGGCGGAGCTGGGTCACGAGGTGATCGGTGTCGAGCTGAATCCGGAGACATGCCGGATTCTCCAGAGCGGCCGGGGAGCCTTCTACGAAAAGGGCCTCGACGACTTGCTGGCCAAGCATGTCCCTTCAGGCCGCCTGCGGTTCACCACCGACCTCAGCGAGGCAGCAGCCTGGGCGGACCTGCACTTCATCGCGGTGGGGACTCCGCTCCGCGACGACGGCCGCGGCTACGACGTCAGCCAGGTGATCGGTGCGATGCGTGCGCTCACCCCCTTGCTCAAGCGGCCATGCACCATCGTCGGGAAAAGCACCGTGACCGTGGGGACCGTGGCCCGGCTCCAGGAGATCGTGGCGGTGGACGCCGCCGAGGGCGTCGAGCTGGTCTGGAACCCGGAGTTCCTCCGCGAAGGCCACGCCGTCGAGGACTCCCTCTACCCGGATCGGATCGTGGCCGGCCTCTCATCCGCCGAGGCTCAAAAGGCGATCGAAGAGGTATACGCGCCCATCCTGGCACGCGGCGATGCCGAACTGATCGTCACCGACCCTCAGACCGCCGAAGTGCTCAAGTCCGCTGCCAACAGCTTCCTAGCGACCAAGATCTCCTTCATCAACGCGATGGCCGAGGTCTGCGAGATCACCGGCGCTGACGTGAATACCGTGGCGTACGGCGTCGGCATCGACAAGCGGATTGGCCACGGCGGGATGAGGCCGGGAATCGGCTACGGCGGCGGCTGCCTGCCCAAGGACACTGCGGCCTTCACCCACCGTGTCCGCGAGATCGGGGCCGTACACGCCGCCGGACTTCTCGAAGCCGTCGAGGCCGTGAACCACAGCCGCCTCGACGCCGCCTTTGAGCTCGTCCGCCGGGCCCACGGGGGTGTCCTCGACGGCGCCCCCATCGCGGTTCTGGGCGCATCGTTCAAGGCGGGTACCAGCGACGTACGGAACTCGCCCGCTCTCCACCTCGCTGGTCGCCTGCACCAGGCTGGGGCTCGCACGATCATCTTCGACCCCGAATCCAACGAGGCGGCACGGCGCCTTCGCCCGGAGTACACGTACGCGGACAACGTTCAGGGTGCCCTCAACGGCGCGAAGGTCGTTGTGCTCGCCACCGAGTGGCCGCAGTTCACCGAGGACACCAAGCTCCCGTCCACCGCTGCGGCCCATGTGCAGCGTCGGGTCCTGGTCGATGTACGGAACGTGGTGGATGCCGCGTCGTGGTGCGCGGCTGGCTGGGAGGTCTGGCAGCTCGGCCGGCCGCCTCAGCACCCCATTGTGTAGCCGCTGACGCTCAGCTCAGCCGAGCCGGGGGGCGGCCCAGCGAGATACCGGAGGAGTAGATGGAAGACCTGTGGGTCCAGATCCGGGAGCTGCGTGGACGCGACGAGCGTCGCAGCGGCGCCCCGGACGAAGCCAAAGAGCTGCTCTTGGTGACGAAGGTATCCGAGGAAGCCAACGAGGCCGCGGAGCTCTACCGGCGGATGAAGGGGTGGGGGACGGACGGAGTGGTCTCCGCGACTCCGCCCGAGGTCCAGGACGAGATCTGTGCGGCGATCATGGCCGGCATGGTCGCTCTGGACAGGCTTTCGCCCGACGGTTCAGCCGACGGTGCCTGGAGGAGCTACCTGAAGTACGGATACGACCGCGCGAAGAAGGAGAACGCGGCCTCCTGATCCAGCACGGCGAAACGGCGGCTTCCACCATTACGGTGGGAGTCGCCGTTTTGCGTGCCGAGAGAGGGCTCTGTGACTGCTGGGTCGTTCAACACGAAGACCGGATGCATTGCGATGATCACGACTGAGGAGTCAGAGATCATTCTGCAACTGCGAGACGAGAAGCCGAATATCTGTTGGCCGGGGTACTGGTCGCTCCTCGGGGGCCAGATCGAGCCTGGGGAAACAGCGATGGAGGCGGTCCTTCGTGAAATCCACGAGGAAGCAGGGATCGCCCCGGCCGCAATCGTGGAGGTCGCGGTAACCCCTCACGATCCGGCGAAGACTCCACCTCACGTCTTCCTCGGAACCTGGGGAGGAAGCGAGGGCGACCTGATTCTCGGCGAAGGCCAAGCCCTGAAGCTCTTCCCACTGGATGCGCTCCCCGACAGGATGCCGCCCCACATCCGGGATTACATCACGCAGCTTGGGGACGCGTCAGCCATCCAGCACGGTGCAGGTGATGAGGGGTGATGACGGGTGACGAGGTGTCAGATTATCCAGCACCTATCCAGCACGGTGAAAAGCTAGGGGCCCACCCCCGGAGAGGTGGACCCCTTCTGACCTGCATGTTTGCCAGATCAGCCACGTGGTGCTATGTGACGCATCAGACGTTGAAGCGGAATGTCTGAGGACCGATCCTGACCTGCGACGGAGCCCCGCCCAGGGCGCTGACCTGGGATTTCCTCGTTGGCATGCGTTGGCTCCCGACGGCCGTTTACGGGTGTCCCGCGGACTGTCTGCGGACCGCCGAGTCAACGCTTCGGGGCCTCCGAAGCACGCGACTGCGGCACCGAGTCTGCGCTCGGGGCACTCCATGAAGCTCGGAACAGCTCAGCGTCGCCAGCGCGACGGTCCAACCCCGCCGCCTCCACGCTTCGCCTCGAACCGCGTGCTTCGTCGACGCGGAGAGCGAACGGAGACACGCCTGTGAAAAGGCTCTCAGGCAAGTACATCGTCGCTCAGCGCATCAGGGAGAGGGCCCGAAACAGCCGCCGCGGGTATCGGCCCCTCGAATGGCGGTGGCGCGCTGACGGTGTCGGGGTTGATGAGGTACCAGCCGTCGGCGCCAAGTGATGAAACCTTGATCGCTCCCAGGCCTCCGACCACATCATGCCCCGTAACTTCGTCACCCCGGTTCTGAACCAGAGTGGCCAGCAGAGACAGCACATGCTCCGGCTGCACAAAGCGGGCCCGCGTGGAGAGCTTCAGCGCCTCATCCACCCCTACCTCAGTCCCCCGGACGACAATCAGCGATGGGTCGCCCGTTGCTTCCTCAACCATTTCCGCAGTGAGGCGCTCGTGCGGCACCTTGACGGTCACCGTTCGGTCCTCCGTAGACCATCGCGACACCGCATAGTTCCGTTGCGTCTCGGCTTCGGACGCATCGACACCCAGGCGGGTGACCACCTCACCAAACAGGTCCAAGTAGGCCACGGACGACTTGGCGTCGTTCAGTTCATCCGCAAGGTCGTCGAACGTCCTCCCGCCGCTGTCCGGAATGTCTTGGTCAGCCCACTGCCGAGCAATAACGTTGCGGAGTTTCTCCTCCGCAACCTCACGCGCCTCAATGGCATCCCGGGCCCGCTGGCGATCCGCGTTGGTGATGCCAGGGTTGTCGCGCAGCGCTGGGTGGTCAAGGACTTCTGCTAGCCGGCCCGGCCTGGGTGCGTCCCAGAGCTGGGCCAGGCGTTGGCGATGAAGAGAGGGAAGGCGCATCTTGGACACCGCTGCGAGCCAGGATGGCAGCCCGGCCTCGACCTCCAGCGCGAGCAACCGCATCTTGCCAGAGTGGTCGATGCCATCTTTATGACTGATGTCGGCGGCCGCCCGGATAACGCCAGCAAGCTGCTCGCACAACTGCTCAACGTCTGAGTAGTGCAGTTTCAGTGACGGGTCGTGCCCCTTCTCGGGCTTCTCGTCAGACCTGATCGCCGTGTTGAAACGGGCTCGCAACTGACCGAAAGGGATGCCAAACATCCACTCATAGGCGACGACCGAGCGCAGCAGGGCATTCACATCCCCTCGTGAAATTTCTTCCGGCTGCGACGCGTACAACAGGTGCCTCAGCTCCGGCGAGATGACCTTGTTGCGGGCGGCCACCAGACGCTCGGGAGGGTGGTGCTTGCCGCTGTCCACGAACTGCGCGCAATCCCGCCGCTGAGTATCTGTATCGGCACAGTAGGCGAGGGCCATGGTGATAACCGCATCCTTGAGGGAAGGCAGATGACGGGCCGGTACTGGCGGAAGCGTCACCCACTCCGTCACCGACTCGATCGACTTGCTTCGGCACGCGTTCCACAACAAGTCGATCGTCCCCGCACCGTCGCATGCCAATCTGGCGAGCCGCTCCAGATCCCTGGCCGCATCGAGTTCCATCCCCGATCGGCCCAGCGCCAGACCCATACCGGTCAGAGCCAGTTTGCCGTTGCGCCCGTCAGTGCGGGCCGAGCGCGTGCCGATGCACTGTCGCTTGGCCAATTCCTCTTGCACACGCCCGGGGCTCGGGAGATCGGTTCCCTCTTCTTGGGTAATCAACAGGCCGTCGAGGATCTCACGGACTCTGGCTTCCCACATTTCCGGAGTCCGGGCGAATCCGTCCTGACAAAGAACCTGGAGCACCAGCCCACTGATCGTCACCGGATCCCGGAACTTGGACCTGACCACGCCCGACCGCGACTGGCTGGTGACGAACGCACGGAAGACACCATCGATACTCGACAGTTCCTTCATTTCTTGGTTCGTCAGGCCGTCGATCTCCTGAAGCTCACGTTCTTCGGGTACAAGGATGTAGAATTCGCCGCGTTCGTATGCGGTCTGTCCGCGACGTCCGGCCCGGCCTCCCTTGTTATCCAGATCCGCTGCCGTTAGGACACGCCGCCTGCGAGGTGTACCTGACCAACCGGAGATACTCGTCGCGATGACTGTGTCAGCAGGGAGATTGATGCCCACAGCAAGTGTGTCCGTCGCGACGAGCACTCGCAGCAAGCCGTCCTCGGAACGGAACTCCTCCTCCAGCAGTCGCCGCAGCATTGGCGCGAACCTGGAGGAGTGCGGCGCGACGCCTTCCTTCAGACCTCTGATGATCTCGTCGCGCTCCGGCAGATCCGAGTGCGTTACTCTTTCATTCAGGGCGTATTCGTGATCGCGAGCACGCGATCCATCCCCAGCGAAACGGCCCGCTTCCCAAGGCGTTCCCTTCTCGGTCCGGCCAAGGTCCGCCTTGAGAACACGCTGGATGGCTGTCGCCAGCTCACTGGCTGCGGTCCGGGATGGAACGAAGCAGATGATGCGTCGGTTCGGGTCCTTCTCCAGGATGTCCGCAACAAGCGCGACGGCGAGCTCACCCGTGGGTAGCCCTTTGATTGGGCCCCTGATCGCCCGCTCGTACTGGCGTCGCAACTTCATCAAGCCGTGCCGGGACTGCTCGGGTGCCTCCAGCGGAGGGGCGCCCGGCATGCTGAGCAGATGGGCGTTCTTCTGCACCTTCCTCGACGTCTGGTCGACTACATACGTGTCGAGAGGAACTGGCCGTTCGTTGCTGACGACAACACGTTCGCCGGCGCCGAGCCACTGGCGCAATGGCTCCGTGGCAGCAGGATCGAGAGCCGCGGACAGGCCCAGGATGGCTGGCTGCTCATGCCTAGGCAGCATCTTGATCAGCGTCAGAAGGGCCTCCAGCTTGGCTGCCCGTTCGCTGTCCTCGACAAGGGTCTGCAATTCGTCCACCACGACCAAGCCGCTCCGGCTGAGCGGGCTGCGGCCACTGACGAGGTACACGCCCAATTTCTCGTAGATTGCCACAGCCACGTCGTAGCGGCCCCTGGACACCGGACGGTCGTTCTCCGGATAGTCTCGGGAAGAGCCGTAGACCTTAATGTTCTTCAGCCCGTCGGCACTATGCCAGTCCTTCCACTCTGCGACCTCCTGGGTCACAAGTGCTTTGGTAGGCAGGAGCATGATGGCGGAGCTCTCGGCGTTGAGAGCCATGGTCATGGCGATGCGGGCAAGTGTGGTCTTGCCACTGTTGGTGACGGCATAAACAAGGGCGACTCCCCGCTGAGCAAGAGCGCTTCGGCAGGCGATCAGGACATTCCGCTGGAAGTCGTTCAGCGAATCCCAGGAGCCGATACGCCCCTTCCACAAGGCGATCAGAGAACCGTGGTCAGGTCGATCGGCGTTGGCCAGCAACCCTGTGTAACCAGTGATGTCCGCCGCAGGTGCCGCCTTCATAGCGGGGGGTGTGGGGATTTCAGAAAGAGCGGGGATGCATGGAAGCGAGGGCGCCTGTACGGCAATCTGTACGGTCTCGGGATTTTGGGCCGAAGAGACGGCGTCGACCGCCACGGCACTCTCCCCGACGGCGGCGGTCGTGGCCGGAACCGGAAAGCCGTAGCGCGTAGCCAAGTCGCCAAAGGTTCCGTTTCCGGGGTACCCGTCCAAGCTGGCAGCAAGCAACGCCTCCCAAGTGGCCCCCACACCGAGTTCAATCTTGTGCAGAACTTGGTCCCAGAAGGCTCTGGGGTCTCCGGACTGCTGTGGAATGCGGGTTTCTGGGAACTTGGCGGCGCGGAGCAGCCCTCGCTGCTCGTCCATTGTGTTGAACGCGCTGCCAAGTTCAGCGACGAAGAGCTTCCGGTCTCCTTCCTCGAGCTTGCGAGTGGTGCCAGCCAGTTCGGCATGCGATCCCGGTTGCGGGAGACTGTCCGGCTCAGGCGCAGACATGGCGATTCCTTCGTTGTCAGGGCACGGCCGGACGGATGACAAGCCCATTGAGCACGGATCGACAGTACTGATCCTGGTTGACGGTGTCCTGCGCGGCCAAACGCGCCGCAGTCACGAAGTCTGAGGGTTCAGGATCATGGACACTTGCGAGCTCTTCGTAGAAGTGAGTGGTGAACTCTGCAGCGCACCGGTCGTTCAGCGCCCCTTGGTGCGCGATGACGGTCTCTGCGACCTCGGTAAAAGCGTCGGCGACCTTCGAACTACCACACGACCTCAAGAGAACACTCCGCAACCGCACACCCGTCTGTTCCTGTGCCAGCCGCAGGGTGGCGACGATGTCGGAGGCAGAAATCTTGTGTGCTTCACCGTCAATGGTTTCGAAGACCAGAAACTCCCCTTCGCCGTGACAGGCGAGGTGTAGGAGATCGGGGCGGAACGTCCTGATTCGCTTGAGGTCCCGAGCGGTTGCGGCCGCGCAGACGTCCAGCACAAAGGAGCCGCGATCGGCGGCCCTCGACATGGCCTTCAGTTCGGCATCCCAGCGGACCCGGTCCTCGTCGTCGGGGCTGGCGCCCAGCAGAAGAACCCGGAGGGCGCCCGGTTTCGCTGTGTCCCGCGTAGATGAGGAGGGCGCATGGTTGGCCGAGGGGCTCATCGTTATGGTGGAGGAGTAAGGGTCCATGGGAGCATGGGCGTACTGAAAAGCCGGGTTGTACGGGTAGCTATTGAACGCTTGCGCGATGATGCGACGTCGGCCATCCTGCATCACGCCCGCGCCGATGGCTGCCGCGACCCGCTCCCAGTAAGAGCGAGCGGTGTCGGCGGAGGCAGGGAGGGCTGCGGGCGGATATCCAGCGGCGAGCAGCAAGGAGCCGGCCTCATGGCTGTTGGGAAAGCACGTAGCCAGCGCCTCGACCTCAGCTCGGTTCAGGGCCTCGCTATCGCTCACAGCACAGTCTCCAGCCGCAAGGGGTTCGGCAGTTCCTTCCGGTAGCGGCGCAGCAGGGGTGTCTTGGCGCGCGCTGTGATGGCGCAGCTGATCCCCGTCGCGGTGCCGTACGCCGTCCGTACGACGAGCCTGAGCAGGTGGCTGCCCTCGAGCTCGTTAGTTCTGGTACGGCGGAACTCCCAGGCCGGGTCGGAGCGGAGGGGCCGCAACGCCTGCAGGAACAGCTGGTGTTCAGCTTGGCTGGTGGTCCTGCCGATCTCCCCGATCGAGGCGTCTGTCCCGAGAAGGGAGAGCTGCGGGCCCAGTCGCCAGGACTTCTGGACCTGTGAGACGTCAGAGACCCGGTACGGGCTCATGGACAGAGCGATAGGTTCCGAGGTGCCAGCGGTGGAAGAGAGCTGCAGTCCGACGGTTGCAGAGATCAGCCGTGGGTGCGTCGGCCCGGGGACGAAGCTCACGCTGAGATCCACCAGATAGTAAAGGTAACGGTGGGCGTGCTCCGTCACATAAGTTCTCAACTCAGGGTCAGCAGCAAGGAATGCGGGTGTAATGACGCGCGCTTCCGGCCCGCCGAGAGCAATACGGCCAGCGAGCGGCGGCACCCCACACTCCGACGCCGCGGGGTCGTCTCCTCGTACTGGGTCTGCAGAATCCAGGACCAGCTCATGCTCGGTGAGCCGGGGGGCGGGAAGATCGATCATGCGGGTCCTCTCGGGCCGATCCGACTGCCGCGTCAGGCGCGAAGAGGGCGCATGCCCCCGGCAGTTGTCTTCCGTACCGCAAGGCTAGCGGCTCGCGGCTGACTGCGAGGCGGGCAAGTGTGATCGAGCTCCTCAACAACACGCCGACTGAAGGGTGTTCGCACAGATCACGGCCATAACCTGGCTTTCAGTGAACACGGAGTGTCGGCGCCGATTCGACCGCGAGATCGACCGCCAGCCGTGGCTCGACTCCGAGGAGAGACCCGGCCGCTGTCGACAAAGCGCATGCGACCAGCGTCGACGAGGGCGGACCCAGAACGAAGGAGTTGTTTAGCCACTCCGCGCGCTGACCCATTCAGCACCCCCACGGACTATCCGCAGACCGCCCAAGGCCGCCCAACCGTGTGGCTAGAGCCAGCCAGTCAAGGACACTTCGGAGTCCCCAGTCAGGTACTGGTGGAGGGCGCTGGCGGTGGTGTCGACGAAGGCGTCGGGGATCGCGTTGACGTCGACCCAGCGGACTTGGGAGTGCTTGCGGGGTTCGCGGTTTTCGGGTTCGCCGGTCCATTCATGGGCGGCAAAGACGACTGTCAGGAAGCCGCTGGGGGCCTCGACGCCCCAGGCACCGTGGATGATGTGGGCGACTTTGAGCGACTCGGGCTTCACGGTGAGGCCCGTCTCCTCGTAGAGCTCGCGGACCGCGGTTGCGGTGATGGGTTCGCCGGGTTCGCTCTTGCCGACGGGGAGGTCCCACAGGCCTTGGGCGAACTTGGCGTTCTCGCTGCGCTGGAGGAGGACGACTCGGTTGGTGGCCTTGTCATGGACGATGACGGCCGCGACCAGCAGGGTCATCGAGTCGAGCGCCGGCTTGAGGGCTTGGGAGCGGTCGTCGGTCTGCTGAGCCACGGGAGTTCCCTTCGTCGGGCGGGTTGTTGGGCATGTTAGGCGAGGGCCTCGCGGGCGCGGCGGGCGAGATCAGCGGCGCCGGGGACACGGCGGCGCTGGTAGACCGCGAGGGTGGAGCGGATGGAGGAGATCGCCTTGCGGGTGCGGTCGGATGTCATGCCCTCCATGAGGACGAGGGCCTGGGTCCAGGCGGCGACCGCTTCGTCGGCTCGGGCCTGGGCGGCGAGGCTGTCGCCGAGGTCGGCGTGGGTGAGGGCGTGGACGCGCTTGTACTTCTGCGGGTCCCAGCGGGTGAGGGCGTCGCGGTGTTGTTGCTCGGTGCCGATGTGGTCGGCGAGGTCGGTAAGGGTGCGGGCGGTGTGGCTGGCCACGGTGCCGGCGGCTGGGCCGCTGACGCGGGAGAAGCTGGGCTGTGGGCCGTCGTCCCGGAGGAGAGCGTCTTCGGCGGCGAGGAGGGCACGGGCGGCCGAGGGGTTCTCGCCGGTGGCGGCGTAGGCGCGGGCGTGGGTGATGTGGAGGAGGGCTTCGGTCTGGCCGTCTACGTGGCCGAGGCCGCGGGTGAGGGCGCCTTCGACGAGGTCGACGCAGTGGTGGGGTTGCTTGAGGCTGAGGGCCTGGTGGGCGAGGGCGCGCATCATCCAGGCGGCATGGCCGTGGGGGTCGGCTTCGCAGGCGAGCTGATAGCCGACCTGGTAGTAGCGCTGGGCGGCGCCTTCGTGGCCGAGGTCGTGGTGTTTCCAGCCTGCGAGGTAGGCGAGTTCGGCGACGGCACCGAAAGCGGCCTGGCGTAAGGGTTCTGAGGGGAACCGTCCGCGCAGCATGGGGGCTGCGGTGTCGGCGAGGTAGGCGGTGACGGTCGTCAGACCGTGGCCGCCTCCGAGGCGTTCGTCGGCAGCGCTGAAGGCCGCGGTGATCTGCCGTACGACGTCGATGTCGTCGCTGCCGACGAGGGTGCGGGCGGTGCGGGCGCGGAGCATGCGGGAGGTGGCTTCGTGGTCGTGCAGGAGCGGCATGGCCACGCCGGCCGTGGTGAAGGCTGCGATGGCGAGGAAGCGGCGGCGTTCGACGTCCGCCCGGCCGAGGTCCGTGACCGTGGTGACGGGGTCGGTGTCCGGTAGCGGCTCCGCGTCGGGTGAGTGGAGGCCGATCTCGGTCTGGGTGACGACGCGACCCAGCCGACGGGAGAGGGCTTCAGCGAGGTACGGGCCTGTCCGGCCAGACGGCGCGCGGGTGCCGTTCGCCCAGTGGGAGATCGCCGACTTGTTGGTCTGGAGCAGCTCGCCGTTCTCGGCGGCGATGCGGCGCACGTCCTTGGCGAGTGCCTCGTACGTGCACCCGGCGGCGTTGATCGTGTCGCGCAGGCGGGAGTTGGGGGTGTTCGGCGCTGGCACGATCTCCTCCGCTCCGGAGCTGTAAACCGCGTATACCGCTTGACCTCGGTCACACCGTACCCACTCTGCGTAGCGGGCGGTTCACTTATCGACAGCCGCCCCACTCTCGGGCCGGGCGGCCCCAAGTTCCGTACGCCCTACCGGGCTCGGGCATTCCTATGCCCCGGCCCGGACGATCAGAGACGGAGAAACGGTGACCACCATCGACACCGCGACCATCACGGTCGAGCTGCCCGACGCCTTCGACCCGCGCTGGAGCCGACTGCCCGGCATCCAGGTCGACGGCCGGCGCATCACCATCGACCCGGCCGAGTACTTCTTCCGCTTCGAGTCCAACACCTGGCTCGTCGCCGACTGGGAGCTGGTCAAGGCCCAGCTCCTCGACGTGCACGAGACCACCGAGAGCGCGGTCGAGCAGCTCGCGCTCGACTTCATCAAGAAGCAGGGCGAGTCCACGTCGGATGCTGCCCGCGTGCTGGCGACGGCGTACGGGGTCTACTCGTACCTCTTCCGCGAGGAGCACCTGGCCGGCCTCGGCCTCCCGAAGATCACCGCCGACCACCTGCGCATGCTGCGCGAGGCGGCCACGCTGATGGCCCTCAACAAGGTCGAGCTGGACGGCCACATCTCCAACGTCGGCCCGTGCTGGTTCTTCCCCGCCGCCACCTCCGTCGTCTTCGACCTGGACGACGAGACGGGCGGGATGCTCGACGAGGTCTACCACGGCGGCTGGTTCAACGAGCACCGCCGGATCGAGTCCATCAAGGCCCACGCCGCCCTCGGCGGCCGGCTCGTGCACGGCTGCCAGTCCGTGCCGGACCAGTCCGGCGGGGTCGTCGCGCCCTACGGTGCCTCGATGGCGAACTTCCGTGACGACCTGGCCGAGTTCAAGGCGGGCTGGATCGAGCAGGTCTACGCCCACCGTGTGACCGCGGCTGAGTAACGCCCAACCCCCGTACGGCTCCGGGGCGGGCCGACCCGCTCGCCCGCCCCGGAGCCCACCAGCCCCTGGAGACCGCCATGGACCAGAGCCTCACCGCCACCCTGCTGGACGACCTGTGCACTCTCGTCGGCAAGCCCCTCCCCGAACGCGCCGAGATCCGCGTCTGGGGCATGTCCGGAGTCGAACGCGTCACTTTCCCCGACGGCACAACGGCCGTCTTCAAGTACGCCAAGGAGCCCTTCGACCGCGAGGCCCAGGCCCTGCGGATCGCCCACCAGCGCGGGCTCCCGGTCCCCGCACTCCACGCCACCGCCGTGCAGGACAAGTGGCTCGGCATGCTCATGGACGACCTCGGCGCCCCCGTACGGGACGCCGACGACCTCGACGGCGTCGCCGCCGCCATGATGCTCCACGCCGCCCGCCCGGCCGGCGGCCTGCCCCTCCTCGACGGCGCGGGCCTCGCGGCCCTGCCCGGCCGAGCCCTCGATCACCTCCAGCGGCTGCGGAAGGCCGACCGGTGGACGGACTGCGACGACATCGAGACCGCTCTGGGGAAGATCTCCGCTGCGGCCGAGGCCCGCGTCCAGGGGGCGACGCTCGACCCGTTCGGCTGGGTGCACTCCGAGTTCCACCCCACGAGCATCCACATCGGGGAGAACAGCTGGCACCTCCTCGACCTCGCCCGCGCCTTCACCGGCCCCGGCCTGATCGACCTCGCCTCCTACCACGGCACCACCGACACGCCGAGCCCCGTCCGGCTGCGCGTGTTCCTGGAGCAGTACGTCACCGCAGGCGGCCACGAAGACGCCCTCGCCGCCCGGGGCGGCCTGGCTGCCGAGGCATGGGCCCTGGGCTGGCACCGCATGTGGGTGGTGGAGTGGTTCATGGAGCAGGCCATCCGCTGGATCAACGACCCGGCCAAGGACCGCGCATACATCCCCGTCGTCCGCCGCCACCTGAACGACGTGGTCCAACTCCTGGAGGTCTAGGTGCTCGCCCAGGTCTCCCCCTGGTACGCCCATGCAGCCCAGCGCATAACCGCTTCCCCCGCCCATGCGCTCACCGCACCGGCCCGGATGGAGTGGAGCACCCACGCGGGCCTCGGTCCCGGAGCTGAGATTCTGGGACGGGACCTGCGCGGCAAGCGCCTCCTGGAGCTGGGATGCGGCCCCGGCCACAACGTGGCCCACCTCGCCAAGCACCACCAGGCCCGCGTCACCGGTGTCGACCTGGTCGGCCTCCAGATACGCCGCGCCCGCTCCCACTACGGACACGTCGACGGCGCCACCTTCGCCGCCGGCCACGCACTGCACCACCTCCAGGCCACCGGCCAGACCTTCGACGCGATCTACTCCGTCTTCGGCGCCGTCGGCCTCGTCGCCCCCGAGCTCCTGCTCGCCGCGATCTCCCACCGCCTCAAGCCGGCTGGAGTCCTGGCTTTCTCCGTCCCGCACCCGGCACGGGCCGGAAGACATCCATCTACGGACGACCGTCCGCGCGAGGACTACGTCACCATGCCCGACCACACCCGGCTACCCATCGCCCGATGGGAGTTCGATGCCCGGCGCTGGGGCGCACACCTCGTGCGTAACGGCCTGCGCATCACCTCGGCGTTGGGTCTGCGTCACCCTCGCCGCGACCCGTGGCCGACCACCCTCCTGATCATCGCCCGCAAACGCTGACCCCGGAGGCACCGATGACCCTGCCCTACCTGCTCTTGGACATCGACGGCGTCCTCATCCCGTTCCCGGCGGCAGATGGCAGCACCCCACCCACCCACGTCCGCCACACCGTCCTGCCCACTGGCCGGCACCCCGACGATCCCGTCCCCATCTGGCTCGACCCCAGCCACGGCCCGCTGCTCACTAGCCTCCTGACTGGCGGCCTCGTCACCCCAGTTTGGTGCACGAGCTGGCGCAAGGACGCCACCACGATCATCGGGCCGCTCCTGGGGCTGCCGGACTTCCCCTACCTCGACCTCCCCCGCCCACAGATCACCACCAGCCATCCCGACGGCTACCTGTGGAAGCGCGACCACGTCGACCCCTGGCTCGGCAGAGCACCCGTCGTCTGGATCGACGACGACTTCACCGTGCTCGACCACGCCTGGGCTGCCGAACGCACCGCCCGCGGCTGCGCCACCCTCCTCGTCCAGCCGGACCCTTACATCGGTCTCCAGCCGAGCCACCTCGCCGATGTGCGGGACTGGGCGGGCCTCCTGGACGCAGCGGGTGGAACGACGGAAGCCGCATAGCATGGGCCTCGCGTCCGGTCTACGAAGCGGATCGATCCGACCGGGCGTTCCGATGATCAATAAGCCGCGTCACCGCATCGTCCAGCCTCTTCGCCGTGCGATGGACGGCTTCCAGCACGGAATGGGCGCCAACACCATCAGCCCCCGAGTTCAGTGCCTTGGCAACCTGGTTCAGGTTGTTGCCGATGTACCCGAGCTGGCGTCGCGCGGCGAAGATCTCGACAACGATCTCTCGTTCACCGGCAACCTCAGCGGCTGTGCGGTTCAGGTCACTCGACGCGGCGAGCGCGCAGTGCGCGAGGAAGCCAGCAGTCGTCATGCCGGAGACCTGGGCACCCGCGCTGATCTCGACGAGCTCCTCTTCGCTCACACGGACCGTGCAGAAGATCTTGCGCTGCGAAGGCTTCCGATGACGCCTTCGGACTCGCGAGAGCGGCTGAACCGGCTGCCGACCTTCTTCAAGCTGCAGGCCGCCCTCGGCCTCAGCTTCCCCCTCCGGCGCCCCCTGGTGCCGGAGGGTCCCTTTGGATGCTCCGCCGACGGTGGAGTGTCCAAAGGGATAACTTGCTCCGCTCGCGGTCGGCATTGCGGCTGTGTCCTGTCCTGCAGCTGCATCGGTCGAGAATGCGAGGTCGTCGCTCCCTTCGTTGGAAGCAGCGTCGTTCGTGTTGTCGATCAGGGTGAGTCTCCTTCACACGGCGTAGCGGCAGCGGGCGGCGACTCGACCACGGGCAACCGTGCGGCCGGGATCCAAGCCATCCGCTGTTCAGTCCCCAGGTGGGGGCACTACCGGGGGACAGAAGGGCGGGTGACCGGGTGGTCGGAAGGGGTTCCGACCACCCGATCGGGACCGTCGTCTTGGCGGTCAGCTGAGGTTCGCCTCGGTCTCGAACTCGGGTCGCAGGATGTTCATCGCCTCGGTCAGCCGTTCACCGCCGAGCTTGAGGTCCTCGTCCTTTACGGCCTGCCGGACCACTGCCCGGCTGAGGCGTCCTTGCTGAACGGCAGCTGCACGTCCGATTTCGACGATCCTGTCGAGGGGTGCGTCCGCCGGCCGACCACCCTGCGCTTGGGGCTTCGGTTCCTCGTCCACCACTGCGGAGGCCACGGTCGCGACCTCCGCTACAGAACCGGTCTCGCGGGTGATGAGGATGCGGAGGTGGACCGCCCCAGCGAGAGCAAGCGGGGCAAGGGTGGAGAGGATGCCGACCGTGAGGTCGCTCAGCCGCAGAGTGCTGGAGGCCGTCTGTTGGTTGAGGCGTACCGCGTGCAGGGCGTTGGCCCAGGTGCTGGCGGCGGTGGCGGTGCCGAAGAGGGTCCACACGTACAGGCGGGCGCGGAAGGACGTGCCGCGCAGGATGATGAGGGCGCGCACGCCGTAGGCGATGAACCCGTCGATGAGCAGCGGGAAGAGGTACGTCAGGAATCCGCGGACGTGGATGGCCACGGCCATCTGCTGCAGGGCGTCGTACGAGAGCGCGCATCCGGCGGCGCCGAGGGTGAGGATCGCGGCGTGGTCCCAGGCTGTGGCGCGGCTGGGCAGAGGTATGTGGGTGGGTGGCGCGAGGGTGGCCATGTGGTGCGAGCACTCCAGGGGTGATGGGGGTGTTGTGTTGGCCCGTCTTTGCCGTCTTGGCCGTTGCAGGCGCAGGTCAGGGGCGGTACGGCAGTGATGCGGCGCTCCGTCTCGGTCCCATCCCGGCGGGCGGCCTGTGACCTGCGGCGATACGGCGGAGACGCCTGGGACGCGGCAAGACGGATGTGGGCGGCGTATCAGTGGTGCGGCGCGGGCAGTCTTGATCGACTTCCGTCTTGGCCCCAGTTGCCGTCTCGGCTGCATGCGTCTGACCTGCGGTGCGACGGCAGGGACGGCACGGACGGCAACCGGGGTGGGGCGGGGTCTCAGCCCTCGCTGGGGCCGGGGCCGGCGGCGTCGACGGGGTGGACACCAGGGCAGTACCGGCGCCAGGTATCGAGGAACTTGTTGCGGGTGTAGCCCTTGCGCTGGGTCTTGTCCGCGAGGCGGACGTTGCCCGACTTGATGCCGTACTCGCGGAGCAGGGAACCGAGTTCGCGGGCCGTCAGGCCACTGCGACCCCAATCCGCCCACGGGCCTTCGGCGTCACCGCGCAGGGAGCCGAGGATCTCGTCTGTGGTCAGGCTCTCCGGCTCGCGCTGGGCGAAGAAGATACGGCGGATGTCGGCGAGGATGCGTGCGCCACCAGGGTTGTCCTCCTCTGCCTGGACCTCGTCGGAGACCATCTGCGTGCAGGCCGCGCGAGCCAGGCGTGGCCACGGGCCGCCTGCGAGGTCGGCGGTGATGACCAGCGGTTCCCAGGTGTCGGCAGCACGGTCCTCGACTGGCATCGACGGTTCAAGGTCTGCGGCCTTGTCCAGCAGCGGCCTTGCCCATGCGGCGATGCGGTCACGGAGATTGTGAAGGGAAGGGGTGTCGCGGCGGGAGCGGAAGGGGTGCACGCTCTCGCCCTCGGCCCGGCGCCTCATGCGGATGACCACCGAGCGGTCCATGATCGTGTCAGGCAGGTCACCGATCCCAGCCAGGGCCGCCATCGCGAAGGTGGCGAACCTGTGGGGCGTGTGGTCGTTGCCGACCACCCGGGTGACGTAGCGATTGCGCTGATGACCCGCGTTGAGCAGGCCGCGCATCTCCTCATTCTTCTCGGCCATCTTCGGAGTGCCGAAGATGGTGTCCGCCTCGTCCACGAGGAGCGTGGGCGGCTCCTCGGTGATGGATCGGAAGATCGCCGCCGGAGTGGTGTTGATGGTGAGCATCGGCTCGTGGACCGTCTCGGTCAGCACATCCAGCAGCCGCGACTTGCCGCACCGCTTCGCGGGCCCGACCACGGCCAACCGTGGGGCGTGCTGCCATGAGGGCTGAAGGTGAGTCGCTGCAACCCACAGCGTGACCGCGTCGAGGGCTCGCTCGGAGGGCAGGATCACGAACCTGGCGATCTGTCCTCGTAGTTCTGACAGCAGCTCGGCGCCCTCAGTAGCCGGCGCGTCCGGAATCTCCGCAGGCTCGGCTGGTGGTACCTCTTCAACCTCCGCGGGGACCTGGTCCCGGACGATGTCAGGCTGGCCAGGTACCGCCACCGGAGGCCATCCGGCCTGATGAGCGGCAGGGGTGTTCGGGGTCGCGGGGTGAAGCAATATGAACTCCTTCTGGTGGTACATCGGGTTGTCGGAACCGGCTCCACTGGTTCGATTCGATTCGCTCTCGGGTGGGGTGTTCACGCCGTGGGCTGTCGCCATGTCAGGGTCGGCGGCCATCAAGCTCCCAGAGTCCAGTTGCTGCGCAGCCCGTCCTGACTGAGTAGTTCCTGGTCGAAGCGAGCGAGCTCGGCTTCGCTGTAGAGGACTCGGCGACCGACCTTCACGCCCCGAGGGCCGTAGCCCGTGTGACGCCAGTACCGGACTGTGCTCTCGGCGGTGCGGTAGCGCTCCGCCACTTCGGCGGTAGTGAGGTAGGGGCCCAAGATTTTCCAGTTCGACTAGGATGCTTTCCGTTTCGGCTAGACAGTGCCACGCAGAGCCGGGTTAGTCAAACCGGAGAGTCCATGTTTCAATTGGGATAGCCACTGGGCATGAGACGGAGGGTGACATGAAGGACGGACCAGGCGACGGCAGCGCGCCGCTGCTCTACAGCGAGGGCAACGCGGCGGCGCGCATCGGGCTGGAGCGCGAGGTCAGGGGGTGGAGCACGACCGAACTGGCCGCCCGCATGACCAAGGCTGGCGTGCCGATGAACCAGACGGCCGTCTGGCGCATCGAGAACGGCAACCCGCGCCGCAAGATCACCCTCGATGAGGCGCTCGGCTTCGCCCGCGTCTTCGAGCTGCCCCTCGAAGAACTCATGTCACCGCCCCTGGACGGTCTCGACCTCGACGGCCGGCGCATCGTCCAGGAGGCAGTCGAGGCGTTCTACGAGTCCCGCGATGCGCAGGACCGCCTCCACCACGCGGTCGTCGCCATCGCCGAGTACATCGAAGCCCACCCCGAGGGCTCGAAGGGCATCCACCTGCAGGTCCTCCGCCTCATGGGCGAGGAGCGCGAGGCCCGCGCCCTCGCCGAGTACATCGAAAGCGGCGGCTACTACCACTGATCACCGAGGAAAGAAGACCCACTTGGCGAACATCCAGAAGCGACCCAACGGCAAATGGCGCGCCCGCTACCGCGACCTCGACGGCAAGGAGCACGCGCGCCACTTCGACCGCAAGATCGACGCCCAGCGCTGGCTCGACGAGGTCACGACCAGCCTTGTCACCGGGCAGTACGTCGACCCGAGGTCGGCGAAGAAGCCCTTCAAGGAGTACGCGGAGGAGTGGCGGGCCAGCCAGCCACACCGGCCGTCGACGGCCAAGGCCGTAGCCCAGCACCTGCGTTGCTACGCCTACCCCGTGTGGGAGAAGCGGGCACTCGGCGCGATCAAGCCCGGTGACGTGCAGAGCTGGATCACCAGCCTGACGACCACCCACAAGCTCGCCGCGAGCACCTCCCGCACCGTCTTCAACACGGTCAACGCGGTCTTCCGGGCAGCGGTCCGCGACCGCATGATTCCGCACAACCCCTGTACGGACGCGAAGCTGCCTTCCGTGCCCAGGAAGAAGGTCGTACCCCTGGCGGTCGAACAGGTGCGGACGCTGGCCGAGGAGATACCCGGACGCTACAAGGGCCTGGTCCTGCTGGGCGCCGCAACGGGGCTCCGCCCCGGGGAGCTGTTCGGCCTCCAGCTCCGGCACGTGGACCTGCTGCAGGCGACCGTCTCGGTCGAGCAGCAGATTCAGCAGACGGCCAAGCACGGCGTGTACGTCGGGCCGCCGAAGACCGCCCGTTCGCACCGAACGGTTCCGCTCCCCCGCGTGGCGGTGGACGCCATGAAGGCCCACCTGCGGGACTTCCCCGCCAATGGGCCCGAGAGCTGGATCTTCACGGCGCCGCAAGGCGGACCCGTGGTCTACACGCACTTCATGGACGGGTCCTGGCGGCCCGCCTGTGCGAAGGCCGGCATAGCGAAGGGCATCGGACCCCACGCCCTCCGGCACCACTACGCCAGCCTGCTGATCAAGCACGGCGAGTCCGTGAAGACGGTCTCCGAGCGCCTCGGCCACACCAACGCGGCCATGACGCTGAACATCTACACCCACCTGTGGCCTGACTCCGAGGAGCGGACCCGGGCCGCCGTCGACAAGGCGTACGCGGACCAGTCCGCCGGTGCCCAGCCACAGGTCGACGAAGTGGCGTAGCCGCTCCCCCGGCGCTGATCGAAGTCAGCACGCTGCGGACTCTGTGCGGACAGCAAAGGCCACCCAACCCGCTCCACCGCAGGTCAGACGGCCTTTCGCCGAACGTATTAGACGTTGAAGCGGAACTCGACCACGTCGCCGTCCTGCATGACGTACTCCTTGCCCTCCATGCGGGCCTTGCCCTTGGCGCGGGCTTCGGCGACCGAGCCGCAGTCGACCAGGTCCGCGAAGGAGATGACCTCGGCCTTGATGAAGCCGCGCTGGAAGTCGGTGTGGATCACGCCGGCGGCCTCGGGGGCGGTGGCGCCCTGCTTGATGGTCCAGGCGCGGGTTTCCTTCGGGCCTGCCGTCAGGTAGGTCTGGAGGCCCAGGGTGGCGAAGCCGACGCGGCCCAGGGTGGCCATGCCCGGCTCGTCCTGGCCGACCGACTGGAGGAGCTCGAGGGCCTCGTCGTCCTCCAGCTCGATGAGCTCCTGCTCCAGCTTCGCGTTCAGGAAGATCGCCTCGGCCGGGGCGACCAGCGCGCGCTGCTCGTCCTTGAAGGCCTCGTCCGTCAGCTCGTCCTCGTCCACGTTGAAGACGTAGAGGAAGGGCTTGGTCGTGAGGAGGTGGAGCTCGTGGAGGAGGTCGCCCTTCTCCGTGCCCTTGGTGATGCCCTTGGAGAAGAGGGTGTCGCCCGCTTCGAGGATCTTCTTGGCCTCGACGACGGCCGCCAGGACCGCGACCTTCTCCTTCTGGAGGCGGGACTCCTTCGTCAGGCGGGGCTCCGCCTTCTCGATGGACTGGAGGTCGGCGAGGATCAGCTCGGTGTTGATCGTCTCGATGTCGTCCTTGGGCGAGACCTTGCCGTCGACGTGGACGACGTTCTCGTCCTTGAAGGCGCGGATGACCTGGCAGATCGCGTCCGACTCGCGGATGTTCGCCAGGAACTTGTTGCCCAGGCCCTCACCCTCCGAGGCGCCGCGCACGATGCCCGCGATGTCGACGAAGTCGACCGTCGCCGGGAGGATCTTCTGCGAGCCGAAGATGCCGGCCAGGATGGCGAGGCGCTGGTCCGGGACGCCGACGACGCCGACGTTCGGCTCGATGGTGGCGAACGGGTAGTTGGCCGCCAGCACGTCGTTCTTGGTCAGGGCGTTGAAAAGGGTCGACTTGCCGACATTCGGCAGGCCGACGATTCCGATCGTGAGCGACACGTTGGCGACTTCCCGTAGCTGGAGGGGGCGGCGGCCCGGAGTGGGCCATCGGACAGTTTACTTTCCGATGAGCGGCACTGGATGTACGCGTGTCCGTGAGGGGATACGGGGGCCGCCCGCCTAGTTTGGTGGGGTGGAGCAATACAGGATGCGTTCGGTACGTCACCCGCAGGTGCCCGCACAGCTGCGGCGGCCCGCCGCGCCCCGGCGGCTGCCCCGGCCCAAGCTGACCGGGCTCGGCGGCGGGCTGTTCGGCTGCCTGGCGATGCTGCTGGTCGCCGGGATCTCCTGGCTGCTCTTCGACTCCTCGCTGTTCGCGTACGGGCTGCTCTTCCTGCCCGTCGCCGCCGCGATCGCCGTGTGGGTGCGGCCGGCGGACCTGATCACCGCGCCGATCTCGGCCCCCATCGCCTTCGCCGCCGGAGTGTGGCCCGTCTCCGGCGGCTCCGGCGGCTTCGGCGGGGAGCTGATGGGGGTGGTGTCCGCGCTGTCCCTGCACGCCGGCTGGCTGTACGCGGGGACCCTGGCCGCCGCCCTGATCGCGCTGGGGCGGCGTGCCGCGCTGAGCGGGCGCCGGCGCGCTGCCCGGCGTAGCGCCGCCTACTGAGCGGCACCTCGTGGCTAGAGGTCGCGGGCCGCCATCGCCGCGCCCACGATGCCCGCGTTGTTCTGGAGCTTCGCGGGGACGATCTCCGCGCGGACCCCCTCGATCAGCGGCAGGAACTTCTCCGGCTTGCGGCTGACGCCGCCGCCGAGGATGAAGAGGTCCGGGGAGAAGAGCATCTCCACGTGGGCCAGGTACTTCTCCAGCCGGCGCGCCCAGCGCTCCCAGCTGAGGTCCCCGTCCTCCTTGGCCTTGACCGAGGCCCGCGTCTCCGCGTCGTGGCCCTTGAGCTCCAGGTGGCCCAGCTCCGTGTTGGGCACGAGCGCCCCGTCGCGGAAGAGCGCGCTGCCGATGCCCGTGCCCAGCGTGAGCAGGACGACCGTGCCCGCCACCCCGCGCCCCGCCCCGTACGTCATCTCCGCGACGCCCGCCGCGTCCGCGTCGTTGAGGACCGTGACCGGCCTGCCGTCCAGCCGGGAGGAGAGCAGCGCGGCCGCGTCGAGGCCCACCCAGCCCGCGTCGACGTTGGCCGCCGTCCGGGTGAAGCCGTGCGTGACCACGCCCGGGAAGGTCACCCCGACCGGGCCCTGCCAGGAGAAGGCCCCGACCACCTCCGCGACACAGCCGGCCACCCCCTCGGGGGTGGCCGGCTGTGGGGTGAGTACCTTGTGGCGCTCCTGCGCCAGCTCGCCGCGCTCCAGGTCCACTGGAGCGCCCTTGATGCCGGAACCGCCGATGTCCACACCGAAGATCTGCATGGACATACGGTACGAAAGGACTTACTTCTCGGCGACCAGTTCGGCAGCCTCCGCGCGCAGGTCGCGGCGGAGCTCCTTGGGCAGGGAGAAGACGATCGACTCCTCGGCGGTCTTGACGATCTCCACGTCCGCGTAGCCGCGCTCCGCGAGCCACTCCAGCACCTCCTCGACCAGCACCTCCGGCACGGAGGCGCCCGAGGTCAGGCCGACCGTGGTGACGCCCTCCAGCCAGGCCTCGTCGATCTCGCTCGCGAAGTCGACCAGGTGGGCGGCGCGGGCGCCGGCGTCCAGGGCGACCTCGACCAGGCGGATGGAGTTCGAGGAGTTCTTCGACCCGACGACGATGACCAGGTCGGACTCGGAGCCCATCACCTTGACCGCGGCCTGGCGGTTCGAGGTGGCGTAGCAGATGTCGTCGCTGGGCGGGGAGACGAGGAGGGGGAACTTCTGCTTCAGCGCGTCGACGGTCTCCATCGTCTCGTCGACCGAGAGGGTGGTCTGGGAGAGCCAGACGACCTTCGACTCGTCGCGCACCTCGACCTTGGCCACGTCCTGCGGGCCGTCGACGATCGTGATGTGGTCCGGGGCCTCGCCGGAGGTGCCGATGACCTCCTCGTGGCCCTCGTGGCCGATGAGGAGGATGTCGAAGTCCTCGTTCGCGTAGCGGATCGCTTCCTTGTGGACCTTGGTGACCAGCGGGCAGGTCGCGTCGATCGTCGCGAGCTTTCCGGCCGCCGCCTCCTCGTGCACCACCGGCGCCACGCCGTGGGCGGAGAACATCACGATGGAGCCCGGCGGGACCTCCTCCGTCCGCTCGACGAAGATGGCGCCCTTCTTCTCCAGCGTCTGGACGACGTACTTGTTGTGCACGATCTCGTGGCGGACGTAGACCGGAGCACCGTACTGCTCGAGGGCCTTCTCGACAGCGATCACGGCACGGTCCACACCCGCGCAGTAACCGCGCGGGGCGGCGAGCAGGACGCGGCGGGAGGCGGGAGCAGGGGCGGGAGCAGTCATACGCTCCATCGTACGGGGGTCTCCAGCAGGCCGGACGTCGCCCGTCCGGCACAGACTTGGCCGAATGTCCGTCCCGACCGTCACCCGGAGGAACGATGGCATCCGCTACGGATTCCAGTACGGCCGCCCCCGCGGCGCTGCGGCGGAGCCTGGGCTTCCGTGACCTGGTGGTCTACGGGCTGCTCTTCATCGCGCCCATGGCCCCGGTGGGGGTCTTCGGCACCCTCGACGCCCGCTCGCACGGCGCCGTCGCCCTGGTCTACCTCGCCGCGACCGTGGCGATGGCCTTCACGGCCTTCTCGTACGCGCAGATGGTGCGGGTGGCCCCGCAGGCCGGCTCGGTCTTCACGTACGCCCGCAAGGGGCTCGGCGAGGGGCCGGGGCTGATCGCCGGGTGGATGGCGATGCTCGACTACCTGCTGATCCCGGCGGTGGCGTACCTGTTCTCCGGGATCGCGATGCACGCGCTGGTGCCGGAGGTGTCCCGGTGGGTGTGGACGGCCCTGGCGGTGGTGGTCACCACCCTGCTGAACCTGTGGGGCGTACGGGCGGCCGCGCGGGTGGGCTTCGCCGTGCTGGCCATGGAGATCGTGGTCCTGCTGGTGTTCCTGGTGGCGGCGGTGACCGTGCTGGTCCAGGACGGGCCCCGGCGCGGCTGGCTCTCGCCGCTGACCGGCGACGGCTCGCTGGGCTTCTCGGCGGCCGCCGTACTGGGCGCGGTGTCGGTCGCGGTCCTGTCGTACCTGGGCTTCGACGCCATCGCCTCCTTCGCGGAGGAGGTCACCGGGGGCAGCGCCCGGGTGGCCCGGGCGGTGCTGTTCTGCCTGGCGCTGACCGGGGTGCTGTTCATCGCGCAGACCTACCTCGCGGCGCTGCTGACCCCGGTGTCCTCGGCGGAGCTGGCCGCCGACCCGGCGCGGCAGGGGCCGGCCTTCTACAACGCGGTCGAGGCCTCGGTCGGGCCCTGGCTGCACGACCTGGTGGCGGTGAGCAAGGCGGTCGGGGCGGCCTTCGCGGCGCTGGCCGGGCAGGCGGCGGCCGGGCGGCTGCTCTTCGCGATGGCCCGGGAGCGGCGGCTGCCGGGCGCGCTGGCGCGCACCTCGGACGGCACCCCGCGGGCGGCGCTGCTGGTGGCGGCCACGGTGACGCTGGTGGCGGCGGTGTGGGCGGCCCGGCGCGACGACGGCCTCGACCACCTGGTCTCCGTCGTGGACATCGGGGCGCTGGTGGCCTTCACCCTGCTGCACGCGTCGGTGGTGGGGTGGTTCGTGGTGAGGCGGCGGGAGGGAGCGCCGGTGTGGTGGAAGCACCTGGTGGTTCCGGTGCTGGGGGCGGCGGTGACCGTCGCCGTGATCGTGGAGGCGTCCTGGACGGCGCAGCTGGTGGGGGCGGTGTGGCTGGCGGTGGGGCTGGGCGTGCTGTTCGCCCAGCGCGGGCGCGGCGCCGGTCCGGCCGGGTCCGGCGGCTGCCGGCCGGGGCCCGACACCCGCCCCGGGGCCTGAGGCGCTGTCAGCGGCGCCGGTTAGCCTGCGTACATGGGTCTCAATACGTCGGCTGATGCGCCGCTGCCGGTCGGTCAGGTGTCCCGGCTCATCGGGGGCTGGATCGACCGGCTGGGCCAGGTGTGGGTGGAGGGGCAGATCACGCAGCTGTCCCGGCGGCCGGGGGCCGGGGTGGTGTTCCTGACGCTGCGCGACCCGTCGCACGACATCTCCGTCGGCGTGACCTGCTTCCGCCAGGTCTTCGACGAGGTCGCGGACGTGGTCTCGGAGGGCGCGCGGGTCGTCGTACTGGCCAAGCCGGAGTGGTACGCCCCGCGCGGGCAGCTGTCCCTGCGGGTGACCGAGATCCGCCCGGTCGGCATCGGGGAGCTGCTGGCGCGCCTCGAGCGGCTGAAGCGGTCGCTGGCCGCCGAGGGGCTCTTCGCCCTGGAGCGCAAGAAACCGCTGCCCTTCCTGCCGCAGCTGATCGGTCTGGTGGTGGGGCGGGCCTCGGCGGCCGAGCGCGACGTGCTGGAGAACGCGCGGCGTCGCTGGCCGGCAGTCCGCTTCGAGGTGCGCAACGTGGCGGTGCAGGGGGTCCACGCGGTGCCCCAGGTGGTGGAGGCGGTCAAGGAGCTGGACGCGCGGCCCGATGTGGACGTGATCATCGTGGCGCGGGGCGGCGGCAGCGTGGAGGACCTGCTGCCCTTCTCCGACGAGGAGGTCGTACGGACGGTCGCGGCCGCCCGCACCCCGGTGGTCTCGGCGATCGGGCACGAGCCGGACTCCCCGCTGCTGGACCTGGTCGCGGACCTGCGGGCCTCCACGCCCACGGACGCGGCGAAGAAGGTGGTCCCGGACGTCGGCGAGGAGCTGGAGCGGGTACGCCAGCTCCAGGGCCGGGGGCTGCGCGCGCTGCGCGGGCTGCTCGAGCGGGAGGAACGGGGGCTGGCGCACGCGCTGGCCCGGCCGGTGTTCGTGCACCCGCAGCGGATGGTGGAGACCCGGGAGGCCGAGCTCGAGGCGCTGCTGGCCCGCAGCCGGCGCACCCTCGGGCACCTGCTGGACCGGGCCGACTCCGAGCTGGAGCACACCCGCGCCCGGGTGCTGGCGCTGTCGCCGGCGGCCACCCTGGAGCGCGGGTACGCGGTGCTCCAGCGGGCGGACGGGCACGTGGTGCGGGCTCCGGAGGAGGTCGCGGCGGGCGAGGTGCTGCGCGCGCGGGTGGCGGCGGGCGAGTTCAACGTGGCGGTCACCGAGCCAGGGGCGGGCAAGGAGCCGGAGGCGGCGGTGGAGGCGGGCTCGAGCGCCGGGCCAGGCCCGCTCGAGAACTGACACATTCCGGCACGAATTCGATGTAAGCGACATCTACGATGGGACACTGGGAATGACTGACACCGACACGGCGCTGGGGTACGAACAGGCCCGCGACGAGCTCGTCGAGGTCGTCCGCAAGCTGGAGGCGGGCGGCACCTCCCTGGAGGACTCCCTCGCACTGTGGGAGCGCGGCGAGGAGCTGGCGAAGGTCTGCCGGCACTGGCTCGAAGGGGCCCGCGCCCGACTGGACTCGGCGCTCGCCGCCCGGGAGGCCGCGGCCGGCGAGGGCGAGGGCGGCCGCGAGGAGTGACCCGGGTCACCCGCTGGGAAAGTAGTTGAAATTTCATCTACTTTCCTCGTAGAGTCGGAGACGTCGCCCGCTCCACTTCCGTACAGAAGAAGGCTTACCGATGTCTCTCGTGCTCGACGCTGCCGCTCAGGACCTGCTGTTCCGCGAGGCCCGCACCGCCAACTCGTTCTCCGACGAGCCGGTGACCGAGGAGCAGGTCCAGGCCATCTACGACCTGGTGAAGTTCGGCCCCACCGCCTTCAACCAGACCCCGCTGCGCATCACCCTGGTCCGCTCCCCCGAGGCCCGCGAGCGCCTGGTCAAGAACATGGCCGAGGGCAACCAGGCCAAGACCGCCACCGCCCCGCTGGTCGCGATCCTCTCCGCGGACAACGAGTTCCACGAGGAGCTCCCCCAGCTGCTCCCGCACTTCCCGCAGGCCAAGGACGCCTTCTTCGCCGAGCGCCCGGTCCGCGAGCAGTCCGCACTGGTGAACGCCACCCTCCAGGCCGCCTACTTCATCGTCGGCATCCGTGCCGCCGGCCTGGCCGCCGGCCCGATGACCGGAATCGACTTCGCCGGCATCCAGAAGGAGTTCCTGGACGCCGACCACACCCCGCTGATGGTGATCAACATCGGCAAGCCGGGCGAGGACGCCTGGTTCCCGCGCTCCCCGCGCCTGGAGTTCGACCAGGTCGTCACCACCGTCTGAGCGACACCCGGACACCCGGACACGCAGAAGGCCGCCGCGCCCCGGATTTCCGGGACGGGCGGCCTTCTCTCGTACGCGTCGTACGCGCAGGACCTACCGGGCGTCCGGCCCCTGCTTGAACTCCAGCGCCGCCGCCATCGCGCCCAGCTGCTCGAAGGAGGCCGTACCGGTCACGACGGTGACGTAGCCCTGCTCCTGCCGGACGAGCGCGTCGTACTTCTCGCCGTCCCAGCGCTCCCAGGTCCGGTCGCCGACCTGCTGGGTCTGCCCGGTGGCGGTCGCCCGCCGGGTGACCTTGGCCACGTTCTTGGCGGAGGTGTCGGTGGACTGCTCCACGGCCACGTACTGCCGGTCCGGGTCCTGGAAGCCCAGGTGCCAGGCGTTCGCGTTCTTGCGCTCGTAGGTCACCGAGGTCGCCCGCCACTGCTCCGGAAGGCCCACGGGGACGGCCACGGGGTACGGAGCCGCGCGCCGCGCCGTGATCGTCTCCACCCGGTAGTCCACCGTGCGCGTCGGGTCGGCCTTGTCGTCATGGGGGACGAAGATGTAGATCCCCGCCACGACCACGCCGATCAACGCCAGCGACCGGACCATGTCCCAGACCGTCTGCTTGCCTTTCATACCTGCCACCGCACCATCGTCCCGCATCGCCGGGGGCGATCAGCGCCGGGGTGGCGTGTCGGCCGCCGGGGGCGCGCCGACAGGGGGCGGACCCTGTCCGCTCAGCCGGACCGATTGATCGATATGCCGCTCATACGTGACCCGGTCTGCTCAATATGTCGATGAACCGATAGAGTTCCAGCACCCTCACATCCCGGCCGTCGTCGTACAGAAAGGTGCGCTCCGATGACCGAGCACAACCTGCCGCCCCAGCTCGAAGTCTCTCCCGACTCGCCCGACCGCAACCTCGCCCTGGAACTCGTACGGGTCACCGAGGCCGCGGCCCTCGCCGCGGGCCGGTGGGTCGGCCGCGGCGACAAGCTCGGCGCGGACGGCGCCGCGGTCAACGCGATGCGGACCCTGATCTCCACCGTCTCCATGAACGGCGTCGTCGTGATCGGCGAGGGGGAGAAGGACGAAGCCCCCATGCTCTTCAACGGCGAGCGGGTCGGCGACGGCACCGGCGCCGAGGTCGACATCGCCGTGGACCCGATCGACGGCACCACGCTCAATGCCAAGGGCATGCCGAACGCCATCGCCGTCCTGGCCGCCGCCGACCGCGGCACCATGTTCGACCCGTCCGCGGTCTTCTACATGGACAAGCTGGTCACCGGCCCCGAGGCCGCCGACTACGTCGACATCAACGCCCCCGTCTCGGTGAACATCCGCCGGGTCGCCAAGGCCAAGAACATCGCCCCCGAGGACGTCACGGTCGTCATCCTGGACCGCCCCCGCCACGAGGGCATCGTCAAGGAGATCCGCGAGACGGGCGCCCGGATCAAGTTCATCTCGGACGGCGACGTCGCGGGCTCGGTCATGGCGGTGCGCGAGGGCACCGGCGTGGACCTGCTCCTCGGCATCGGCGGCACCCCCGAGGGCATCATCTCGGCCTGCGCCGTCAAGTGCCTCGGCGGTGTGATCCAGGGCAAGCTCTGGCCGAAGGACGACGCCGAGCGCCAGAAGGCCATCGACGCGGGCCACGACCTCGACCGCGTCCTGACCACCACCGACCTGGTGTCCGGCGAGAACGTCTTCTTCGTCGCCACCGGCATCACGGACGGCGAGCTGCTGCGCGGCGTCCACTACCGCTCGGAGACCGCGACCACCTCGTCGCTGGTCATGCGCTCGAAGTCGGGCACGATCCGGCAGATCGACTCCACGCACCGCCTGTCGAAGCTGCGCGCGTACAGCGGCATCGCCTTCGACCGCGCCCAGTAGGAGCGGTCCGGCCGGCAACGGCACGCCGAAGGGGCGGTCCCTGTGCGGGGGACCGCCCCTTCGGCGTGCGTACGCCGCTTCACGGTTCCTGCGCCGCCGAGCTGCTCCCCGGCGCGGGCCCTACGCCGCCTCGCGCCTGCGGCGTCGGGCCGGTCAGCCCGCGGCGGCGATCGGCCCCGGTGCGCCCGCGCCGGGGAGCAGCTCGGCGGCGCGGCGGCGCCTGCGCCCCAGCACCACCCGGCGCTCGGCGGCGGTGAGCCCGCCCCAGACCCCGTAGGGCTCGGGCTGGAGCAGGGCGTGCTCGCGGCAGGCGACCATCACGGGACAGCGCGCGCAGACCCGCTTGGCGGCCTCCTCGCGGGCGAGCCGGGCCGCGGTCGGCTCCTTGGACGGCGCGAAGAAGAGTCCCGCCTCATCCCTGCGGCACACGGCCTCCGCGTGCCATGGGCCGTCCTCTTCCCTGGCCGGAACCCGCGGCCTCGGCACGGCGGCCGGGCGCGTCTGAAGACTCTGGACGGCGGCGGCCTGCAGGGACTGATGCGGCGGATGCGGCACGGTCTACTCCTGACGACGTATACGCGAGCGAGCGACGATGCACCAGTCCCTACCCGCTGTGCGTGCCCCTATGCACCGTGTGCCACCGGGGCGACCGGGTTCGTCCGAAACCGGCCGCCGCGCGGACGGGTTCAGTCCAGGTGCTTGCGGAGCCGGTCGGCCAGGTCGACCAGGCGGGCGCCGCGCCTGGGGTGGGCCTCGATGTTGCCGAGCAGCGCGAAGCCCCGGACGATCACCACGGGGGCCTGCGGGTCGGCGGCGAGGCCCTCGCCGCGCACTTCGAAGTTGCCGAGGACCCCGCTGCCGTAGCCGCGCAGGGTGACGTTCTCCGGGACGAGCACCTCGACGTTGCCCAGGACGCTGGTCACGTTGATCTCGGTGACCTGCTGCTCGAAGACGGCCTCGGTGAGGTCGATGGTGACGTCCCCCATGACCGAGATCGC
This sequence comes from Streptomyces sp. NBC_00091, assembly GCF_026343185.1. Lineage (GTDB taxonomy): Bacteria > Actinomycetota > Actinomycetes > Streptomycetales > Streptomycetaceae > Streptomyces. Next base: position 1,534,169 of record NZ_JAPEMA010000001.1, read on the forward strand.
GCGGGTGCGGGCGCCGGGGCGCCAGCGGCCCTTGCGGGCGGAGCTGCTGAACACCGCGACCACCGTCTCGACGGGCCCGGCGGAGGCCGGGGCCGGGAGGCCGGCGGCGGGGGCGGCCGGCCGGTGGGCGGCGGTGGCCGCCGGGAGGTCGCGTACCAGCAGGTCCAGCTCCCCGACCGTCTTGACCGCGTACAGGGTGTCGAGGCGCTCGGAGTGCTCCTCGGCGGTCAGCCGGCCCTCCGCGAGGGCGTCGGAGAGGATCTGGGCGATCCGGTCCCGGTCGGCGTCGGAGGCGCGCAGCCCGCCGGGCGCGGGCTCGGCGGCCATGGCGGCGGGCACGGCGGGGGCAGGGGCGGCGGGGTGCTTTTCCAGGTCCACGTCACCCAGCATAGCGAGACACGATAGATCGCGATACTGCTGGGTGAGCCTTACCTCACAGACACAGCCGGCGCGAGAGGTCCTACGCTTGATAGCCGCGCTGCCAATTGGTCGCCAGCGCCGTCTGCCGAGTGAGGAATGACTGCCGTCATGCCAGAGTTTGCGTACACCGACCTCCTGCCCCTGGGCGAGGACACCACCCCCTACCGGCTGGTGACCGCCGAGGGCGTGTCCACCTTCGAGGCCGACGGCCGTACGTTCCTCAAGGTCGAGCCCGAGGCGCTGCGCAAGCTCGCCGAAGAGGCCATCCACGACATCCAGCACTTCCTGCGCCCCGCGCACCTCGCGCAGCTGCGCCGGATCATCGACGACCCCGAGGCCTCCTCGAACGACAAGTTCGTCGCGCTCGACCTCCTCAAGAACGCGAACATCGCGGCGGCCGGCGTCCTGCCGATGTGCCAGGACACGGGCACGGCCATCGTGATGGGCAAGCGCGGCCAGAACGTCCTCACCGAGGGCGGGGACGAGGCGGCCCTCTCGCGCGGCATCTTCGACGCGTACACGCGCCTGAACCTGCGCTACTCGCAGATGGCCCCGCTGACCATGTGGGAGGAGAAGAACACCGGCTCGAACCTGCCCGCGCAGATCGAGCTGTACGCCACCGACGGCGGCGCGTACAAGTTCCTCTTCATGGCCAAGGGCGGCGGCTCGGCCAACAAGTCCTTCCTCTACCAGGAGACCAAGGCGGTCCTCAACGAGGCCTCCATGATGAAGTTCCTGGAGGAGAAGATCCGCTCGCTCGGCACCGCGGCCTGCCCGCCGTACCACCTGGCGATCGTGGTCGGCGGCACCTCGGCGGAGCACGCGCTCAAGACGGCGAAGTACGCCTCCGCGCACTACCTGGACGAGCTGCCCACCGAGGGCTCCCCCCTGGGTCACGGCTTCCGCGACGAGGCCCTGGAGCAGCAGGTCTTCGAACTCACCCAGAAGATCGGCATCGGCGCGCAGTTCGGCGGCAAGTACTTCTGCCACGACGTCCGCGTCGTCCGCCTCCCCCGCCACGGCGCGTCCCTCCCGGTCGCGATCGCCGTCTCCTGCTCCGCGGACCGCCAGGCCACCGCGAAGATCACCGCCGAGGGCGTCTTCCTGGAGCAGCTGGAGCGGGACCCGGCGCGCTTCCTCCCGGAAACCACCGACGAGCACCTGAACGACTCGGCGGACGTGGTCTCCATCGACCTGAACCAGCCGATGGAGTCGATCCTCGCCACCCTCACCCAGCACCCGGTCAAGACCCGCCTGTCCCTCACCGGACCCCTGGTCGTGGCCCGGGACATCGCGCACGCCAAGATCAAGGAACTGCTGGACTCGGGCGCCGAGATGCCGCAGTACCTGAAGGACCACCCGGTCTACTACGCCGGCCCCGCGAAGACCCCCGAGGGCTACGCCTCCGGCTCCTTCGGCCCGACCACGGCCGGCCGTATGGACAGCTACGTCGAGCAGTTCCAGGCGGCGGGCGGCTCCAAGGTCATGCTGGCCAAGGGCAACCGCTCCCAGCAGGTGACGGACGCGTGCGGCACGCACGGCGGCTTCTACCTCGGCTCGATCGGCGGCCCGGCGGCCCGCCTCGCGCAGGACTGCATCAAGAAGGTCGAGGTCCTGGAGTACGAGGAGCTCGGCATGGAGGCGGTCTGGAAGATCGAGGTCGAGGACTTCCCGGCCTTCATCGTGGTCGACGACAAGGGCAACGACTTCTTCCAGAACCCGGCCCCCGAGCCGACGTTCACCCACATCCCGGTCCGCGGCCCGGGCCTGGCGTAACGCGTCGCTGTGCCGGGGCAGGGCGGCTACGCCCGCCCCGGTTACAGGTAGGTCACCTGACCTCGATAGCGGCTAGTTCGTCCATGGCGGGGCGGAAGGCCGGATCATCCTTGCCGGTGGTGCGGTGAAGGGCGGCCAAGGCGTCATTGCGACGAGTGAAGAGGTCCGGACGCCGTTCGATCTCCACCTCGCGCATCCACCAGTCGAGCCAGTGTGTGAGGTGGCCGACCTTCCCGCTGCGGATGGCGGCGGCCAGCGCGTTTTCCTTGTGCTGCTCCAGCTCCGCCAGGCGGTGCGGGGCGATGCGGGCGAGGGCGACACGTACGGCGTCGGGCGCGCGCTCAGGGCGCGGGATCAGCGCCGCGCCGTGGTCCGGCTGTGTGGTCACGGCGTCCTCCAAGGGGTGCCCCGGCCAGGGTATCCATTCCTCGACGCCGCCAAGGCCCGAGCTCTGGCTGCTCACCTCCGCCGACCGACGGAGCACCTGCATGCTCAGAGCTGAATGCCCGACACTTTCGACAACCTGAGCAGCTTGGCGTTGCTGCGTCTGTGGAGCGACGTGAGGACTCGGAACACCTCTCGCCCCATGGGATGGATGCGGGCCAATTGGGGCGCCACGCCCCACGCCACGGACAGGTTCTCCAGGGCTCCATCACGGTCGCCGACGTCGAGTTGTGCTCGTGCCAGGTTGATCCTCGTGGGGGCGATGCGTGTGGCGGGCAGGCCCGCCAAGGCGGCGTCCACGTTGTCCGTCAGGTTCAGGGCTTCCTGCGGTCTGCCGAGGTCCACGCGGGTGGCGAGTTCGTGGGTGAAGGTGTTCCGGGGACCGAACGTCAGGCCGTGCACATCGATGTCACTGGCGAATGACGCGGATGCGTTCCGGGCGGACCGGATGTGCCGTTCAGCTTCCCGAGCCGCTTCCCGCTTGTCGTCCAGCCTGCCCGCCAAGGTCATACCGCGCAGGTTCAGGATGCCCACGGCGATATCCCTTTCCGTGCCGGACAGTGTGCTTTGTGCGGCTGTGACGGCACGGTCCACGACCATGAGCCCTGTCTCAACGTCTCCGAAATTCAGATAGGCGCCCGCCCGGTCACGTGCGGCCAGCGCCTCACCGAGCGGGTTGGTCTTCTGCTCCGTCGCCCACCGCTGGCGAGAAACGGCCAGTTCCGCCATGTCCATCCACCGATGCCGGGCAGCGAGCCAGTACACGGTGCTGTAGACGTCCGCCAGAGCCATCCATGACTCAACCGTGTTCGTGGCGTGCGCGTATGTCGTGGCTTCCCTGAGGAGCTGCGGGAGCATCGCGAGCAGACGGGTCACCTCTACGTTGTCCCGGTACTGTCCGGCCGACTCCAGAGCCGCGCTGATGCGCTGCTCTTCGACCCCTTGTCTGAGGGGCAGGTCATAGTCCCGGATGGCCGAGCGGAGTGCGGACAGCCGTTGCTCGTCGTCACGGGCCACCGTCGCACGCCCGAGGACTTCGGCCATGGTGATACCCAGGGCCTTGCCCACAGCGGCAGCGACTGCCGGTGTCAGCGCCCGGTCCCCGACTTCGATCTTGCTCAGCAGTGACACGGACACGGATGCCTTCCGGGCCAGCCGTCCCTGTGACAGTCCGTGCGCCTTTCTCAGCGCCGCCAGATTCGCGCCCGGGGCGAGATCAGTCGTGCTCATGGGCTCAGTCTTCCTCGCGGATACAGGTCCTGTCAGCCATGGTCACAGGTCGCCCGGGGTGGAGGTGTCGGACGCGAGTGGCCTTCCCCCGATGCCTCGCACGCCCGGTGAGGACGACATCGAGGGGCGCGGCCTGCTGCTGGTGGCCGCGTTGGCGGACGACTGGGGCGTGTTCCCCGGATCGGTATCGGCAAGACCGTATGGGTCTCCCTGAAGATCAAGCCGGGAACCCCGTGCTGATTCGCACGGCTGGCGTCGCGCGCCCCGGGTTCTGGGGCGAGTGCGTGGCTGCACGCACGGACGAGGGCGAGACTCAACAGACCGCGCTTGCGGCATCGTTCGAGGCGCACAGCGCCATTCAGGCAGTTCGGTGGGTGCGAACGGCGCTGAGGACGGTCACGCCGGCACTGGACCAGCACGAGGCAGGACGCGCGTTCGCGTGGCTTGAACACGGTCAGTGGCAAGCGGTGCACCAGATCATGCAAGGTGAGCCGTTCGCGTTCGCCGTGTGTACGGGAGGTCTCCACATCGTGTGGACGATCCGGCCTGTGCGCTTTCTGCCTCTGGCCCACAGGCAGGCAGGCCCGCTGCCCGCGTGCTCCGAGCGTTACGCGCGAGGCCGGCCGACCATCACGCCGGAACCGTCCCGGTAGGGTCCGGGACCCTCTCCCCCGTTCGGGGGAGAGGCCCTCATGTATGTCCGCCCTTCGGCAGATGGCAGGCGGGCGGGCGCCCGGCGAGGCTGTTTCCCGTATCCGAACAGCCCACTCTCACCGGGAGTTCACGATGAAGAACCGCACGCGCGCCCTTGCCCTCGCGGGCTGCGCCGCCGCTCTGGTGGCCACCCTGATCGCGGCGGCCCCCGCCCCTGCGGCCCCGGTGGCCCCAGGGGCCCCGGCCGCCCCGAAGCTCGCCTCGGTGCACGGGGGAGGCACGATCTTCTTCCCCTACTCCCCCAAGGATGACATCCGCTTCACGGTCGACGCCGAGTCGGCCCCGTGGACCAAGCCCCTCCCGGTCCCGGGCCTCGAGAAGGGCCTGCCGACGGACGCGCGGGGCCGGGTGACCATCTACCACCACTACGCGGAGGGCGGCTTCACCGGTGTTGCCGAGGCGGAGGTCGACTGCCTGGTCACGGGCGGCAAGACGGCCACCCTCACGGCCGTGGTCAAGACCTCGAACGTCGGCTGGGAGGGCAAGCGGATCGGCATCAGCGTCCAGGACGGCCAGCGCGGCGAGCCCGACCGCGTCGGCTTCTCCTGGGCCGTCGCCAACGTCGACGCGAAGCCGGACGGCACGGTGGCCCCGGGGACGGTCGGCACCTGCATGTCCATGGCCCCCTTCACCGAGGTGACCAAGGGCGGCTTCAAGGTCACCCCGGCCCCCCTGGCCCCGATGCCGTAAACCGCACTGTGAACCCGGCCTCGCCGAGCAGGTGCGTGAGGTACTCGGCCTCCACCGGAGTGGCCCTGTAGCCCTCGCGGACGGCAGCCAGGACTTCCGGGATCGTCATGCCGAGCGCGTCGCGGAAGACCTTCAGGGCCGCGCCGCCGGAGCCGTCCACGCGGAGCAGGACCGTGCCCTCGGCAGCGACGATGGCGGCGCGGACGCGCTCGGGGGCCCGCCCCCACCCGTGGTCGAGGTCGCAGACATCGGGCGCCCCGAACTCGCACCGCACACACTCCCACTCGGCTTCCCAGCACAGCCGCCCGTCGGCGATCCGCTGCCAGGCATGGAAGACGCAGTGCGGGCAGGGCTCGCAGTACAAGGTGACCATCGTCGGCTCCGGCATGGCGTCACCCTGCACCGCCCGGGACGGCGCCCACATCCGGTTAACGTCGGGGACACGACCCCGCGCCTGCCCGTTCACGCCGGTTTGCAAGGATTTCCGTATGGCAGCGACGAACTCCTCCACCCGTACCGCCCTCGACACTCGGGTGGTCGCCCACCGCGGGGCCTCCCATGAGTACCCCGAGCACACCATCGAGGCGTACCGGCAGGCCATCGCCGATGGGGCCGACGCGCTCGAGTGCGATGTGCGGCTCACCGCCGACCGCAAGCTCGTCTGCGTGCACGACCGGCGCGTGGAGCGGACCTCCGACGGGCGGGGGGTGGTCTCCGAGATGACGTACGAGGAGCTGGCCGCCCTCGACTTCGGGGCGTGGAAGGGGCAGGCGCACGCCGGGGCGCGGGTGCTGCTCTTCGAGGACCTGCTGCGGGAGGCGCTGGCCGCGCCGCGGCCCGTGGGGCTCGCGGTCGAGACCAAGCACCCGACGCGGGCCGGCGGGCGGCTGGAGGCCGAGCTGGTGCGGATGCTGCGGGAGTACGGGCTCGCGGACGGCGCCTCGGGCCGCATCGAGGTGATGAGCTTCTCGCGGAGCGCGCTGACCAGGCTGCACCGGCTCGCGCCCGGGCTGCCCACCGTGTTCCTGATCGAGCGGGCGGTCAGGCCGGTGCGGCCCCCGTTCGCGACGCACGCGGGGCCGGGCATCGACCTGGTGCGCCGGGATCCGGGGCTGGTGGGGCGGCTGAAGGCCAAGGGGCTGCGGGTGCGGGTGTGGACCGTGGACGAGCCCGAGGACGTGGAGCTGTGCGTGCGGCTCGGGGTGGACACGATCATCACCAACCGGCCGCGTGACGTGCGCAAGCTGCTCCAGGACATGTGACACCCGGCCGGGGTGCGCCGGCCGGGTGTGGGGGGTCGTCGGTGGAGCGGGGCGGTTACGACGCGAAGCGCTGGTTCGGCGAGCCGTTGCAGGGCTGCAGGCGCAGCTGCTCGTGGGCGGCGGGGACCGTCAGGCACATGCCCGGGGCGGCCGCGGGGCGCAGGGTGGCGCCGTCGCGGACGAACTGCTGGTTGGCGCCGCCGTGGCAGTTGTAGAGGATCAGGCCCGTGCCGGCGCCGTAGTTGGCGCCCGGGGCGTCCAGGCAGCGGTCGTGGGTGAGCTCGATGTGGAGGGACTTCTTCGAGGAGTCGTACCACCAGCCCTGGTTGCGCCCGCCGTGGCAGTCCCAGCCCACCACCTTGGTGTCGTTGGCGCTGGACCCGCCGAAGGAGTCCAGGCAGTTGCCGGTGGCCTCGTTCTTCAGGGGCTTGTAGAGGGAGTCCCAGCCTCCGGCCTGGAGGACCGGGGTGCCCGTGCTCGCCGGGTCGGCGCAGGAGGCCTCGCGCAGGCCGGAGGAGTAGAGCTGGGTCAGACAGGACGCGAAGGCGCCGTGGCCGCGGTAGTTGGGGTGGAAGGACTGGCGGGCGGTGTTCTCGTCCCACGGGAAGTGGTCCCCGAGGTCCAGGTAGAGCCCGCGGGCCCAGGCGTCCTCCATGCACACCTCGTGCCCGTGGAAGAGCCGCGAGTTGTCCAGGTAGACCGCGCCGGAGGCGAGGGCCGCCGCGCGCATGCCCTTCTCGAAGGTGGGCACCGCGTAGTCGCGGCCCCAGGTGGCGTCGGAGTCGTAGCCCGCGCAGCCTCCGGGGAGCTTGCCGGGGAAGTCCGGGTTGTCGTTGAAGTCGGGGCCGATCGGGCTGGGGTAGCCCATCACGACCAGCTTGTAGTCGGAGTCGGCGTAACCGGCGTCGCGCATGACCGTCTTGAGGTCGGCGACGGTCGCCTCCACCTTGGGCTTCAGCCCGTCGACGCGGGCCTGCCAGCCGGGGGCGTACTTGGGCTCGCAGGTGCCCTGGCTGAGCACCCAGCGGGTGACGCAGTCGGTCATGACGGGGCCGAACTGGAGGTCGTCGTTGGCTCCGGCGACCAGCAGCACCATCTTGATCTTCGTGTTGCGGGCCTTGATCGCCAGGCTGTCGCTCTGCACCAGCTCGTCGGCGTACTGCTTGCTGCCGCCGATCCGGATGTTGCCCGTGTAGCCGCCGGAGCAGGCGACGTTGAAGGTCAGGTCGGCCGGGATGCCGGTGCGGTGGATCGCCGAGTCCGGCGAGCGGTGGCACTGGTTGGACGCGGTGTTGGTGGCGGGGTCGTAGTTGCCGACGCCCTCGCCGGAGATCTCGCTGTCGCCGAGCGAGATGAGCCCGGTCTTGCGCTCGGCGAGGGGCCGGATCGCCGGGTCCCCGTAGATCTTGGTGGCCTCGGCGGCCCGGACGGCCTCGAGTTCCGGCGAGAGGGGGGTGATCGAGCCGACCGCGGCGGGGGCCGCCTGGGCCATGGGGGTGATGGCGGTGACGCCCCCGAGGGCGGCCGCGACCGCCGCGACCGCGGCGAAGGTAGATCTGAGTCTGGGTTTCGTACGCGCACGTGCCATGAACGCCTCCCCGATATCGGTGTTACCACCGGTATTTACTGGCCGGTAGGGGAGATGGGAACAGTTCGAACAAGACAATTGCTCAAGTTTTTGAGGAGGCTACGAAAATGACTGACGATCAGCAGCCGCAGGCGTTCCGGACCGAGCATGACTCCATGGGCGAGGTACGGGTGCCCGCGCACGCCAAATGGCGGGCCCAGACCCAGCGCGCGGTGGAGAACTTCCCGCTCTCCGGCCAGCGCATCGAACGCGCCCACATCGAGGCCCTCGCCCGCATCAAGGCCGCGGCGGCCCTGGTCAACGCGGAGCTCGGCGTGGTGGACGAGGACGTCGCGCAGGCGATCCGGTCCGCCGCCGCCGAGGTCGCCGAAGGCCGCTGGGACGAGCACTTCCCGGTCGACGTGTTCCAGACCGGCTCCGGGACCTCGTCCAACATGAACACCAACGAGGTGATCGCCACCCTGGCCACCGAGCGGCTCGGGCGCGAGGTCCACCCCAACGACCACGTCAACGCCTCGCAGAGCTCCAACGACGTCTTCCCCTCCTCGATCCACATCGCGGCGACCGCCGCCGTCACCCACGAGCTCATCCCCGCCCTGCGCCACCTCGAGCTCGCCCTGGAGCGCAAGGCGGAGGAGTTCGCCGAGCTGGTCAAGGCCGGGCGCACGCACCTGATGGACGCCACCCCGGTCACCCTGGGCCAGGAGTTCGGCGGGTACGCCGCCCAGGTCCGCTACGGCGTCGAGCGGCTGCGCGCCGCCCTGCCGCGGCTGGCCGAGCTGCCGCTGGGCGGTACGGCGGTGGGCACCGGGATCAACACCCCGCCCGGGTTCTCGGCCGCCGTGATCGCCGAGGTGGCCCGGGCCACGGGGCTGCCGCTGACCGAGGCGCGCAACCACTTCGAGGCCCAGGGGGCTCGGGACGCGCTCGTGGAGACCTCGGGAGCGCTCCGTACGATCGCCGTCTCCCTCACCAAGATCTCCAACGATCTGCGCTGGATGGCCTCGGGCCCGCGCACCGGATTGGCCGAAATCAATCTGCCGGATCTCCAGCCGGGGTCCTCGATCATGCCGGGGAAGGTCAATCCGGTCGTCCCGGAGGCCGTGCTGATGATCGCCGCGCAGGTGATGGGGAACGACGCGACGGTCGCCGTCGCGGGCGCCGCCGGCAACTTCGAGCTCAATGTGATGCTCCCGGTGATGGCCCGGAACCTGCTCGAATCGATCCGGCTGCTCGGCAACGGGAGCCGGCTGCTGGCCGACCGCACCGTGGACGGGATCACCGCCAACGCCGAGCGGGCCAGGGAGTACGCCGAATCCTCGCCCTCGGTGGTGACCCCGCTCAACAGGTACATCGGCTACGAGGAGGCGGCCAAGGTCGCCAAGCGGGCGCTCGCCGAGCGGAAGACGATCAGGGAGGTCGTCCTGGAGTCCGGCTACGTCGACCGGGGCGAGCTCACCCTGGAGCAACTGGACGAGGCGCTCGACGTCCTGCGGATGACCCGCCCCTGAAACCGGTTCCGGACAGGGGCCGAATCCGGTCGTTTACCGCCCCCGGCCCCCTCCGTGACCTGCACCGCAGCATCTCGGAGGGGTGCCGCCCTAAGATCTGCCCATGACAGGTACCTACAGTCCCGGGGGCGGCGCGGCGCGTCCCGCCGCGCGCGGTGGGACGCGGGAGGGGCACTGGGCGCCCGGGGAGCGGATCCTCTGGCGCTACCGCGACCACGCCCCGGACCTGAAGGGCCAGTTCCACATCGCCCGGCCGGTGACGGTGGTGCAGGACACCGAGGAACTCCTCGCGGTGTGGATGGCGCCGGGCACCGAATGCGTCAAGCCGGTGCTCGTGGACGGCACTCCGGTGCACAAGGAGCCGCTCGCCACCCGCTACACCGCGCCGCGGACCACCGTACGGTCGCGCTGGTTCGGCGGGGGCGTGCTCAAGCTGGCCCGGCCCGGGGAGCCTTGGTCGGTCTGGCTGTTCTGGGACGGCGGCTGGCGGCTCAGGAACTGGTACGTGAACCTCGAGGAGCCGCGCACCCGGTGGGCCGGCGGGGTCGACTCCGTGGACCACTTCCTCGACATCGCCGTCTACCCGGACCGCAGCTGGAAGTGGCTGGACGAGGACGAGTTCGCGCAGGCGCAGCGGATCGGGCTGATGACCCCTCGGCAGGCGCGGCGGGTGGAGGACGCGGGGCGCGCGGCGGTGGACGTGATCAGGGCCTGGGGGGCTCCGTTCTGCGACGGCTGGCAGGACTGGAGGCCCGATCCGGCCTGGGGAGTTCCGGTTCTGCCCGAGGACTGGGACCGCACCCCGGCGCATATGACCTCATGAGACCCTTGATGCGCCCCCGGGGTTCAAACGTAGGATCGTCCTCCGCCGGTCGTGCACGGGGGGCCTCCCTGGTCCCGCATCCGTAAATGACCTGTGGCGACCGGGACTTGACCGGAGGTCGGCGCAGAGCGAAAGGTAACGAGCGGGACGCGGTACCCGGGGGCGATGGTGCCCCCGCCGCTGAGCGGGTATACCGCGACTGACCGAGTTGAGTGCAGCGCACATCGAGCGCAAACGGACGGAATTCCACGCGTGACGGAGTACCCCACCTCCCAGGAGGGCCCGCAGCCCACCGTCGCCTCCGGCGGAGGTACGGATGAGCTCGGCCACGGCAAGGCCCCCATCGCGGCGGCCGAGGCCGTACGCACGCATGCCGACTTCCCGCGCCCGCGCGGCACCGCCGGCGAGGGCTCCGGGCACGGCCCGGCGGACGCCGGCACGGAAGCCGCCCGCAGCCGCGACGGCGCGGCCGCGCGCAACGCGGGCGCGGGTACGGGTACGGGCGCCGGCTCGGGCTCCGTTGCCAGCTCGGCCTCCGTTACCGGCCCGGGCCCCGGCTCCGGTTCCGGCTCCGGGGAGGTCAGTGTGGCGCGCCGCGAGGGCGACCGGCTGCGCTTCGTCGGCGCCGCCACGCGCCGGATCGCGCGCGGCATCGACCTCGACGAGATCGTGCTCGGCCTGTGCCGGGCCACCGTGCCGACCTTCTCCGACGCCATCCTCGTCTACCTGCGCGACCCGCTGCCGGTCGGCGACGAGCGTCCCGTCGGCCCGGTCGTTTTAAGGCTGCGCCGCACCGACCGGCTCCGGCCGATCGACGACCTGACCGACACCGCCGAGGGCGCCGGGGCCGCGGGGGCCGCCGGCGAGCTCGACTTCAGCCAGCTGCCCCTGGTGGGCCCGCAGGGTGACCTCCCCGCGGCCGAGCTGTGCGAGATCCGGCCGGGCGGGGCCCTCGCCGAGGTGCTGCGCGGCGTACGGCCCGTCTTCGGGTCGGCGGCGGGCGCCAAGGACGCGCTCCCGGAGCTGCTGGGCGCCGACCATCCGGTGCCGCGCGGCCAGCGGGCCATCCTGGCCCCGCTGCGGGGCCGCCGGCGCGTGATCGGCGCGGCGGTGTTCCTGCGTACCCCGGACCGGGACGCCTTCGAGCAGAACGACCTGCTCGTCGCCGCCCAGCTGGCCACCCACACCGCGCTCGGCATCGACAAGGCGGTGCTGTACGGCCGCGAGGCGTACATCGCCGACGAGCTCCAGCGCACCATGCTGCCCGACGGCCTCCCCCAGCCCACCGGGGTCCGGCTGGCCTCCCGCTACCTGCCCGCCGCCGAGACGGCCCGGGTGGGCGGCGACTGGTACGACGCCATACCGCTGCCGGGCAGCCGGGTCGCGCTGGTCGTCGGCGACGTCATGGGCCACTCCATGACCTCCGCCGCGATCATGGGCCAGCTCCGCACCACCGCGCAGACCCTGGCCCAGCTGGACCTGCCCCCGGCCGAGGTGCTGCACCACCTGGACGAGCAGGCCCAGCGGCTGGGCTCCGACCGCATGGCCACCTGCCTGTACGCGGTCTACGACCCCGTCTCGCACCGCATCACCATCGCCAACGCCGGCCACCCGCCGCCGGTGCTGCTGCACCTGGGCGGCCGCGCCGAGGTGCTGCGCGTGCCGCCGGGCGCCCCCATCGGGGTCGGCGGCGTGGACTTCGAGGCCGTGGAGCTGGACGCCCCCGCCGGGGCCACCCTGCTGCTGTACACGGACGGGCTGGTGGAGTCCCGGCTGCGGGACGTGTGGACCGGCATCGAGCAGCTGCGCGAGCGGCTCGCCACCACCGCGCAGCTGACCGGGCTGGACCACCCGCCGCCGCTGGAGGCCCTCTGCGACGACGTGCTGGACATGCTGGGCCCGGGCGACCGGGACGACGACATCGCGCTGCTGGCGGCCCGCTTCGAGGGGATCGCGCCCAGCGACGTGGCGTACTGGTTCCTGGACCCGGAGGAGACCGCTCCGGGCCGGGCCCGGCGCTTCGCCCGGCGCGCCCTGACCCGGTGGGGCCTGGAGGAGCTGAGCGACTCCCTGGAGCTGCTGGTCAGCGAGGTGGTCACCAATGCCGTGCGGTACGCCGAACGGCCGGTGACGCTGCGCCTGTTGCGTACGGACGTACTGCGCTGCGAGGTCGGCGACGACTCCCCGCAGCTCCCGCGCCAGCGGCGGGCCCGTGACACCGACGAGGGCGGCCGCGGCCTGTTCCTGGTCAACCGGCTGGCCCGGCGCTGGGGCGCGACCCGTCTGAGCAGCGGGAAAGTGGTCTGGTTCGAGCTCCCCCTGCCCGGGGTGCACGAGCGGCGCTGACCGCCAGGACCCGCCGCAAGCCCCGTACACGACGAACGACCACGGACAACGACTCAGCCCCGCAGCGTGATCGCTGCGGGGCTGTGGTCGTACGGGCCGGTCTTCCGGCCTCTAGCGCTCCAGCTGGTTCGGCGGCGGCGGGAACGGCGGCGTCGGTTCCTTCGTCGGCGGCGTCGGTTCCTTGGTCGGCGGCGTCGGCTTCTTCGTCGGCGGCGTCGGGCCCCCGCTCGACGAGGTCGGGTCCGGCTTGCCGGAGCTGCCCGACGGGTCCGGGGTGCCGGTCGGGCGGGTGCCGGAGCTGCTCGGCGTCGGGGTGGCGGAGCCGGTCGGGCCGGCCGACGGGGTGGCGGCGCGGGAGGGCGCCGGGGTGCCCATCTTGGCGTCGGACAGGTCGAACTGGCCCGTGGTCTGGCCCTTGAGCGCGGCCGTGGTGTACGCCATCCAGATCTGCGCGGGGAAGCTGGAGCCGCCCGCGCGGCCCTTGCCGGCGGTACCGGTCAGGGTGACCTGGTTGTGCGAGTTCGGATCCTCGCCGAACATCGCGACGACGGTGACCAGCTCGGGGGTGTAGCCGGTGAACCAGGCGGCCACGTTCTTCTCGGTGGTACCGGTCTTGCCCGCGGCCTCGTAGGCGGAGCTGCGCACGGCCTTGCCGGAGCCCTCCTCGACGACGCCGGTGAGGACCTTGGTGACGGTGTCGGCGGTCGTGCTCGTGAGGACCTGGGCGCCGATCGGGGTGACGGGCTTGAACTCGCCGTCCTTGTGCTCGGCCTTCTTGATGATGGTCGGGGTGACCTTCTTGCCGTGGTTGTCGAGGGTGGCGTAGACGGCGGCCATCTCGACGGTGTTGGCGCTCATCGTGCCGAGCGACATGGCGGGCTTGTCGGCGAGCCAGCCGTCGCGGTCGACCATGCCGAGGGAGAGCGCGGTCTTCTTCACGTTCGTCGGCTTGGCGTCCACGATCAACTGGGCGTACACGGAGTTCACCGAGGAGTTGGTGGCCTCCTGGAGGGTGATCATCGGGTCGCCGTAGTTGATGTCGTCCTGGTTCTCCGGGGCGAAGGCGGTGTCGCTGCCGACCACGGGGCGCTTGCTGGTGCCGTCGTAGAGGGTGTTCGGGTTGATCGGGCGGCCGTCCTGGGTCTTCGACCCGTTCTCCAGGGCGGAGGCCAGCACCAACGGCTTGAAGGTGGAGCCCGGCTGGTAGTCGGTGCGCAGGGCGTTGCTCGCCGACTTCTCGGTCAGGCCCACGCCGCCGTACATCGCGACGACGTAGCCGGTCTTGGCGTCCACGGAGGTGGCGCCGGCCTGGACGCTCTGGTCCTGGGGCCGGTCCTTGGTGTTCTTGCGCTCCAGCTTGGACTCGAGCTCGTCCTGGACGGCCTTCTCCAGGGCGGCCTGCTTCTTCTTGTCGATGGCGAGGGTGATCGTCCAGCCGCCGGCGGCGATCTCGGAGTCCTTGATGCCCTGCCGGTTCATCTCGACCTCGGCGGCCTGGATCAGATAGCCCTTCTGCCCGTCCATGCCCGGACGCTGCTTGGGCTTGATCGGCTCCTGGAACTTCAGGGTCTGGCGCTTGGCCTGGTCGAGCTTGCCCATCTCGACCATGTTGTCGAGGACGGCGTTGAAGCGGATCAGGACCAGCCGCTTGCCGTTGGGGCCGGCGGTCGCCCAGTCGTACTGGCTGGGGGCCTGGATGACGGCGGCGAGGTAAGCGCCCTGCTCCAGCGTCAGCTTGTCGGAGTCGACGCCGTAGTAGGCCTGGGCCGCGGCCTGGATGCCGTAGGCGTTGCGGCCGTAGAAGTTGGTGTTCAGGTAGCCGGCGAGGATGTCGTCCTTCTCCATGCGCCGGTCGACCTTGAGGGAGATGACCAGCTCCCGGAGCTTGCGCGTCGGCGACTGGTCCTGGGTCAGGTAGTAGTTCTTGACGTACTGCTGGGTGATCGTCGAACCACCGGCCGTGCCCTTGCCCCGGACCGTGTTGACGAGGCCTCGGGCCACGCCCATCACGTCGATGCCGCGGTCCTTGTAGAAGGTCTTGTTCTCGATGGCGATGAACGCGGTGCGGACGTCCTCGGGGATCTTGTCGAGCGTGACGATCTCGCGGTTCATCTCGCCGGTGCGGGCCATGACCGAGCCGTCGGCGTACTTGTACGTGTTGCTCTGGAGCGTCGCGGTCTTGTTCGGGTCGTTCGGCTCGTCCACGGAGAAGTAGAGGGCGACCGCTCCGATGACCAGGAGCAGGATCCCGCCGAGGAAAGTCCCGAGGATCGTCTTCCAGTTGAAGAAGCGGCGTATGCCGCTGCGCTTCTTCCCGGTCGACTTGCCCGCGCGCCCGTCGGCGCGCCCGCTCGGCGCTTTCCGCGCACCGCGTTGCTGCTGCGCCCGTCGCGCTTCTGCTCGGCCCATCGCTCCCGCTCCGCTCGATTACCCCCCCGACGTCAGCTCAGAAAACTAACACCGCAGGCTGTGACAAAGGTTGACTAACCCTGATCAATACCGGTCAATTCGGACGTGAGAATCAGCACCCACTCCAATGGAACCGACGCCCACGATGCCGGAAGGGTTGCGGTGTCCGCAAAAAGTGCTATCACTTTGATAGACCGCTCCGGCCGATTACGGCCGGACACAACGGCGCAAACGGGGGCATCAGATGACAAACACAACGGACACCCACTCGAGCGAGGTACGGGAGTTCACAGCGCGCAGCGTCGGCGGCGGGCTCGCCCTGCTGCTCGGGCTGGCGGGCACGGTCACCGGGGCGGGGCTGCTCGCCCTGGCCGCCGCGGCGGACGCCACGGGCGCCAAGGCGACGCTGATCCCCCTGGGCTTCCTGCTGATCATCGCCTCGATCATCGCCATGACCGGGCTCAACACCGTGGCGCCGGGCGAGGCCAGGGTGGTGCAGCTGTTCGGCCGCTACCGGGGCACGGTCCGCGCGGACGGGCTGCGCTGGGTCAATCCGCTGACCTCGCGCCAGAAGATCTCCACCCGGGTCCGCAACCACGAGACGGCCGTCCTGAAGGTCAACGACGCCTACGGCAACCCGATCGAGCTGGCGGCGGTCGTGGTGTGGAGGGTCTCCGACACCGCGCGGGCCGTCTTCGAGGTCGAGGACTTCACCGAGTTCGTCGAGACGCAGACCGAGGCGGCCGTCCGGCACATCGCGATCGAGTACCCCTACGACTCCCACGACGAGGGCGGCCTCTCCCTGCGCGGCAACGCCGAGGAGATCACCGAGAAGCTCGCGGCCGAGCTGGCGACCCGGGTCGAGGCGGCGGGCGTGCAGATCATCGAGTCCCGTTTCACGCATCTCGCGTACGCTCCTGAGATCGCCTCCGCGATGCTCCAGCGCCAGCAGGCGGGCGCGGTCGTGGCGGCCCGCAAGCAGATCGTCGAGGGTGCCGTGGGCATGGTGGAACTCGCCCTGACCAGGCTGGCCGAGGAGGAGATCGTGGACCTGGACCCGGAGCGCAAGGCCTCCATGGTCTCGAACCTGATGGTGGTGCTCTGCGGCGACCGTGCGGCCCAGCCGGTCATCAACACGGGCACCCTCTACCAGTGATCCCCTCCGGCGGCACGCGCCCCGGCGGCGGCCAGGACCCGGGCGAGCCGGTGCCCGCCCGGGCCGGGCGGCAGGCGCGCAAGCAGGTGCTCCTGCGGCTCGACCCGCAGGTGTACGAGGCCCTCGCGCGCTGGGCCGGCGAGGAGCTGCGCAGCGCGAACGCGCAGATCGAGTTCCTGCTCCGCAGGGCCCTGTCCGAGTCGGGCCGCCTCCCGGGCGGCGCCGCCCCGATCCCCCCGCGCGGCCGCCCCCGCAACGCACCGGATTCCTGAGCGGCCCGCCGGCCCCGACCCGCCCGCGGGTGGGGCCGGCCCGCTCGCCGGTGGAGCCGACCTGCTCGCCGCACCCCACCGGAGGCCCGCCGGTCCGTACCCTCCCGCCCCTCTATACACCGAGCGTATACACCGCGTGTATAGTCGCGGTCATGTCCATCGGTCACACCCTCCTCGGCCTCCTGGAGGCCGGTCCGCGCCACGGCTACGACCTCAAACGCACCTTCGACGAGACCTTCGGCCACGACCGGCCCCTCGCCTACGGACAGGTCTACTCGACCATGTCCCGCCTCCTGAAGAACGGCCTCGTCGAGGTCGAGGGCATCGAGAGCGGCGGCGGCCCCGACCGCAAGCGGTACGCCATCACCGACGCCGGGATCACCGACGTCGAGCACTGGCTGTCCCAGCCCGAGAAGCCCGAGCCGTACCTCCAGTCGACCCTGTACACCAAGGTGATCCTGGCGCTGCTCACCCACCGCAGCGCGGGCGAGCTCCTGGACACCCAGCGCGCCGAGCACCTGCGGCTGATGCGCATCCTGACCCAGCGCAAGCGCAAGGGCGACCTCGCCGACCAGCTGGTCTGCGACCACGCCCTGTTCCACCTCGAGGCCGACCTGCGCTGGCTCGAGCTGACCGCCGCCCGCCTCGACCAGCTCGCCCGGGAGGTACGCCGATGACCCCGGCCGGCACCCTGCTCTCCGCCAGGGACCTCCGCAAGGCGTACGGGAGCACCTCCGCGCTCGACGGCGCCGCGTTCTCCATCCACCCCGGCGAGGTCGTCGCCGTCATGGGGCCCTCCGGCTCCGGCAAGTCGACCCTGCTGCACTGCCTCGCCGGGATCGTCACGCCCGACTCCGGCACCATCACGTACGCCGGGCGCACCCTGTCCTCCATGCGCGACGCCGAGCGCAGCGCCCTGCGCCGCAGCGACTTCGGCTTCGTCTTCCAGTTCGGCCAGCTCGTACCGGAGCTGAGCTGCGTGGAGAACGTCGCCCTCCCGCTGCGCCTCACCGGCGTCGGGCGCAAGCAGGCCGAACGGACCGCCCTGCACTGGATGGAGCGCCTCCAGGTCGACGACCTGGCCCGCCAGCGCCCCGGCGAGATATCCGGCGGCCAGGGCCAGCGCGTGGCCGTGGCACGGGCCCTGGTCACCGGCCCCCGGGTGATCTTCGCGGACGAGCCCACGGGCGCCCTGGACTCCCTCAACGGCGAGCTGGTCATGCAGCTGCTCACCGAGGCCGCCCGCTCCGCGAACGCCGCCGTCGTCCTCGTCACCCACGAGACCCGCGTGGCCGCGTACTCCGACCGCGAGATCGTCGTACGCGACGGCCGCTCCCGCGACATGGAGATGTCCCTATGAGCGCGCTCCGGACCTGGGCCCGGGACCTCGCCATGGGCGCCCGCTTCGCCTTCGGGGGCGGGCGCGAGGGGTGGACCCGGACCCTGCTCACCGGTGTGGGCGTCGGCCTCGGCGTCGCGCTGCTGCTGATCAGCACCGCGATCCCCGGCGCGCTCACCGCCCGTGACGAGCGGGGCGACGCACGCTTCGCCGCGCCCTCACCGACCGGCACGGCGCCCGGCCGCGACACCGTGCTCATGGCCGGCGCGAACCAGGTGTACAAGGGCAAGGACGTCGACGGCAGGTTCCTCCTGGCCGAGGGCCCCGACGCGCCGGTGCCGCCCGGGCTCAAGAGCATCCCCGCGCCCGGGGAGATGGCCGTCTCCCCCGCGCTGAAGAGCCTGCTGGCCTCGGCGGACGGCGCGCTGCTGCGCGAACGCCTCGACGCCTGGAAGCCCACCCAGGTCATCGGCGACGCCGGCCTGACCGGACCCGGCGAGCTCTTCTTCTACGCAGGCAAGGGCGACCTGCGGATCACCGGAGCCAAGGACTACCGGGCCCAGCGGGTGAGCGACTTCAACTGGCACTTCGAGCGCCCGGGGCTCGACCCGGTCCTGATGCTCCTGGTCGTGGTGACCTTCGTGGCCCTGCTGATGCCCGTCGCCGTGTTCATCGCGGCCGCCGTCCGCTTCGGCGGGGAGCGGCGCGACCGCCGGCTCGCGGCGCTGCGCCTGGTCGGCGCCGACAGCCACATGGTCCGCCGGATCGCGGCCGGCGAGGCGCTGGCCGGATCCGTGGTCGGACTGGGGATGGGCGCCGGCTTCTTCCTGATCGGCCGCCGACTGGTCGGCAGCTTCACCTTCCAGCAGCGCAGCGTCTTCCCCGCCGACCTCGACCCCTCCCTGTGGCTGGCCGTCCTGGTCGCGCTCGCGGTGCCCGTCTCGGCCGTGGCCGTGACGCTGTTCGCCCTGCGCGGTGTGGTCATCGAGCCGCTGGGGGTGCTCCGCACCAACCGGCCGGGCAGGCGCCGCATCTGGTGGCGGCTGCTGCTGCCGCTCGGCGGACTCGCCCTGCTGGCGCCGCTGACGGGGCGCGGCAACGACCACGGGAGGTTCAACCAGTGGCAGGTCAGCGGTGGCGTGGTGCTGCTGCTGATCGCGATCACCGCCCTGCTCCCCTGGCTGCTGGAACGGTTCGTCGGACGGATGTCCGGCGGCCCGGTGTCCTGGCAGCTCGCCGTACGCCGCCTCCAAGTCGCCGGCGGCGGCGCCGCCCGCCTGGTCAACGGCGTCGCGGTGGCCGTCGCCGGGGCCATCGCCCTCCAGATGCTCTTCGCGAGCGTCGAGAACGACTACACGACGGACACCGGACAGGACCCCTCCCGCGCGGCGATCTCGGTCCTCATGATCGAGGCCGACCGGGCCGCGGTCGACGCCGTCGCCCAGCAGGTCTCCCGGGCCGAGGGCGTCGCCAAGGCCGTCGCACCGTCCTCTTTCAGGGCCGCGCACCGGATTCCGTCCGCGGACGACCGGGTCCAGGTGACGGTCGGCGGCTGCGAGGTCCTGCGCGAGTTCGCGACCATCGAATCCTGCAAGGACGGCGACGCCTTCCTGATCACGGACGCCCCCGCCATGAAGGGCGGGGTGCCCGCGCCCACGGCCAAGGCCGGCGACACCCTCTGGGTCGGCCGCGGCCTGGGCGGCCCCGGGGACGACACGGACGGCGTGGCCGGCCCGGCCGACGAGGCCAAGCCCACCCAGTGGACCTTCCCGGCCGGCGCACGCGGGGTCGCCGGCCGCCCGGATCCAGCGGGCGTGCGGCACGGCGGACTGCTGGTGACCCCCTCCGTCGCGCCGAAGACGGTGATCGAGGCCCGCACGCCCCAGGTGTACGTGCAGCTCGACCCGTCCGTGCCGGACGCCGTGGAGAAGGCCCGCACGGCCGCCTTCAAGGCGGCCCCGCTCGCCACCGTCATGACGCTCCGGTCCAACCGGACGGACACCGGCTACTCGACGGTCCGCGTCGGACTGCTCTTCGGCGCGACCGCCGTGCTGCTCCTGATCGGCGCCAGCCTGCTGGTCTCGCAGCTGGAGCAGCTGCGGGAGCGCCGGAAACTGCTCTCCGCCCTGGTCGCCTTCGGCACCAGGCGCTCCACGCTGAGCCTGTCGGTGCTCTGGCAGACGGCCCTGCCGATCGGGCTGGGCCTCGGCCTGGCCGCCGTGATCGGCACGGGGCTCGGCGTGGTCCTGATGAAGATGGCGAACCGCCCCGTCCGGATCGACTGGGCTTCCATCGTGGCGATGACCGGCGCCGGCGCGGCCGTCGTCGCCGCGGTCACCCTGCTGAGCCTGCCGCCACTGCTGCGCCTGATGCGCCCGGACGGCCTGCGCACGGAGTGACGTACGCCCGGCAGGCCGACGGACGGAGTCCGTCGCAGCGGCCCGAAGCCCGCGAGGCCCCCAGGGGCCGAGCGGTGCGAGGGACGCGTGAAGAAGGGGACGGCCTGCGCACGGAGTGACCGCACGCCCGGCAGGCTGACGGACGGAGTCCGTCGCAGCGGCCCGAAGCCCGCGAGGCCCCCCGGGGCCGAGCGGTGCGAGGGGCGCGTGAAGAAGGCGTCGGCCTGCGGACGGAGTGACGTACACCCGGCAGGCCGACGGACGGAGTCCGTCGCAGCGGCCCGAAGCCCGCGAGGCCCCCCGGGGCCGAGCGGTGCGAGGGGCGCGTGAAGAAGGGGACGGCCTGCGCACGGAGTGACGTACGCCCGGCAGGCTGACGGACGGAGTCCGGCGCAGCGGCCCGAAGCCCGCGAGGCCCCCAGGGGCCGAGCGGTGCGAGGGACGCGGGAAAGATCAGTCGGTGGGCCACACCGGGAGCGGGCGTACCGCTTCGCGCAGCGCGGCCGCGATGGCCCGGAACTCCTCCTGCCGGGCCGTCCCGGTCCGCATGGCCAGCGCGATCCGCCGCGAGGGGGCCGGCTCGGCGAAGTACCCGGTCGCCAGGTGTTCGTTGCGGGCCGTCTCCAGCCGCAGCGCGGTGCGCGGCAGCAGGGTCACCCCGAGCCCGCCGGCGACGAGCTGGACGAGCGTGGACAGCCCGGCGGCGGTGGTGGTGACGTCCGCTCCGGCACCCCGCCCCGCCTCCCGGCAGATGTCCAGGGCCTGGTCGCGCAGGCAGTGCCCCTCGTCGAGCAACAGCAGCTGCAGGCCGCGCAGTTCCTCGCGCGGGATGTCCCGCCGCCCGGCCAGCGGGTGCTCGCGGGGTGCCAGCAGGACGAAGTCCTCGTCGAAGACCGGCAGTTCGGTGACCCCGGGCATACCCAGCGGCACCGCGAGCAGCAGCAGGTCGAGCCGCCCGCCGCCCAGCCCCTCCAGCAGCGAGGACGTCTGCTCCTCGTGCACCTGGAGGTCCATCCCGGGGTAGCGCCGGTGGAAGAGCCCGAGCACGGTCGGCAGCAGGTACGGGGCCACCGTCGGGATCACCCCGAGCCGCAGCACCCCGGTAAAGGGGGCCCGTACCGCCTCGGCCTCCTCCAGCAGCCCGCCCATCGCGTCCAGCACGCCCCGCGCCCGCACCGCGATCCGCTCCCCGGCCGGGGAGAGCAGCACCTTGCGGGTGGTGCGTTCCAGCAGCCGCACCCCGAGGGCCTCCTCCAGCGCCGAGACGGCCCCGGAGAGCGCGGGCTGGCTCATTCCGATCGCCGCGGCGGCGTCGCGGAAGTGCAGGTGCTCGGCGACCGCCGCGAAGGCGCGCAGCTGCGCCAGCGTCGGTTGCTTCGGTCCTCTACTACTGACAGCCACTGATAGGTACCTCCGATCACCCACCACAAGAGTAGCTATTTCCGTAATCAATGCAGCTGTGTCAGCATGTGAGATCCGTCCAACCCCCTCGGAAAGTGCCCAAAAGGGTCACTTTCCATTCCGCAAGGAGTGCGTGTGCTCACTGTCGGTGACAAGTTCCCCACCTACGACCTGACCGCCTGCGTCTCGCTCGAAGCGGGCAGCGAGTTCGCTCAGATCGACCACAAGACCTACGAGGGCAAGTGGCGCGTGGTGTTCTTCTGGCCGAAGGACTTCACCTTCGTCTGCCCGACCGAGATCGCCGCCTTCGGCAAGCTGAACGAGGAGTTCGCCGACCGCGACGCCCAGATCCTCGGCGTCTCCGGCGACTCGGAGTTCGTCCACCACGCCTGGCGCAAGGACCACGCCGACCTGCGTGACCTGCCCTTCCCGATGCTGGCCGACTCCAAGCACGAGCTGATGCAGGCGTGCGGCGTCCAGGGCGAGGACGGCTTCGCCCAGCGCGCCGTCTTCATCGTCGACCAGAACAACGAGATCCAGTTCTCGATGGTGACCGCCGGTTCCGTGGGCCGTAACCCCAAGGAGGTCCTGCGGGTCCTCGACGCCCTGCAGACCGACGAGCTGTGCCCCTGCAACTGGACCAAGGGCGAGACCACCCTGGACGCCGGCGCCCTGCTGGCCGGTGAGTGACGGATGTCCCTCGACTCCCTCAAGTCCGCCATACCGGACTTCGCCAAGGATCTGAAGCTGAACCTCGGCTCGGTCATCGGCAACCAGGACAAGCTCTCCCAGCAGCAGCTGTGGGGCACCGTCCTGTCCTGCGCGATCGCCGCCCGCTCCCCGCGCGTCCTGCGTGAGCTGGAGCCGGAGGCGAAGGCGGCGCTGTCCCCGGAGGCGTACACCGCCGCCAAGTCCGCCGCGGCGGTCATGGCGATGAACAACGTCTTCTACCGGACCCGCCACCTGCTGTCCGACCCGGAGTACGGCACGCTGCGCGCGGGCCTGCGGATGAACGTCATCGGCAACCCGGGCGTGGAGAAGGTCGACTTCGAGCTGTGGTCGCTCGCCGTCTCCGCCGTCAACGGCTGCGGGCAGTGCCTGGACTCGCACGAGCAGGTCCTGCGCAAGGCCGGCGTCGACCGCGAGACGGTCCAGGAGGCCTTCAAGATCGCCTCGGTGATCCAGGCCGTCGCCGTCACCCTCGACGCCGAAGCGGCCCTGGCCGCCGAGTAGTCACTCGTACGGGTGAATGTACGGCCCACCGTGCCCCCGCAGCCCTTCCGGGCGGCGGGGGCACGGTGCTGCCGGGGTCACTTCGCGCGCAGCCGGGCCATCAGCGCGCGCATGTCCTCGACCATCGCCGCCTTGACGGCGTCCTCGTCGAGGTCCTCCCCGCCGCCGTCCTGGCCCGTCCACCACCGCACCCGGATGGTGAAGACCGCCCCGCCGTCGAGCACCTGGAGCCGGGGCGCGGACTCCTGCCCGGAGAACACCGCCCGCTCGCCGAGGCCGGGAACCTGCTCCGGCCGCACGGACGGCGAGCGCAGGTCCTCGTTGAGTTCGGGCCACGCGCCGAACTCCGCCTCGGGGTCGGTCTTCTTGTGCAGCTCGACCAGCACCTGGGCGTCGTGGGTGAAGGGGCGGTCCTCCCGCCCCCCGCTGGAGTAGCAGTGCGACCAGTCCAGCGCCGCGCTCTCGCCCTGGCTCGGCATGCCCACGCCGAAGCCCCCGGCCACCGTGCCGACCGTCTTCAGCGGCGTCTCCGCGCACAGTTGCTCGCTGTGCCGGTACGCGAGGGGCGGCCCGGCGGCGGCGTAACGTTCCTGCACGACCAGTGCCCCCGCCCACACCGCGGAGGCCAGCACGGCCCCGCCCAGCGCCCAGAGCCAGGGAGCCCGTGGACGTCCCTCCCGGGGCTCCGGCGGCTGTGCGAGCTCCGCCGGGGAGCCGGCCGCCCACTCCCCGCCGAGCTCAGGCTCGCTGATCATCCCCGGCCTCCAGCGCGGCCGCCCGTACGGCGGTGGCCCCGTGCGGCGCCGGACCGGTCGGGGAGGCGGCCCCGTAGTGCCGCTCGCGCGAATAGGCCCGCAGGTAGACGACCACCGTGTTGGTGACGGCGACCAGCGGCACCGCGACCACCGCTCCGCCGATGCCCGCGATCATCCCGCCGGCCGCCACCGCGAGCACCACCGCGAGCGGGTGGACCCGTACGGCCCGGCCGAGGATGAAGGGCTGGAGCACGTGCCCCTCGATCTGCTGCACGGCCAGCACCACGCCCAGCACCGCCAGGGCGATGACCGGCCCCTGGGTCACCAGCGCCACGACCACCGCGAGCGCCCCGGAGATCACGGCGCCGACGAGCGGGATGAAGGCGAACAGGAAGATGAACACCGCCAGCGGCACGGCCATGGTCACGTCGAGGAAGTACAGCCCGAGGCCGATGAAGACGGCGTCGATCAGCGCGACGAGCACCGTGCCGCGCACGTACGCCGTCAGGGTGCGCCAGGCGCGCGGGCCGGCGCCCGCGACCCCGGGGCGGGCGGCGCCCGGGACCAGGCCGAGCACCCAGTTCCAGATGCGCTTGCCGTCGTAGAGCAGGAAGAGCGTCGAGAACATCGCGAGCAGCATGCCCGTCATCACCTCGACGAGCACCGTCACACCCTGCAGACCGGCGGAGGTGATCTCCTCGGTGTTGGTGCCGATGGTCTCGCTGAGGTTCTTCGCGATGTCGTTGATCTGCTTCTCGGTCACGTGGAACGGACTGTCCAGTGCCCAGCTCTTGAGCTCGTTGATGCCCTCGCGGAGCCGGTTGGAGAGGTCGTCGAGGTTCTCCATGACCTGCCAGACCACGAACCAGCCGACCAGCCCGATGACGACGAAGCCGAGGATCGCGGTGACGGCGGTGGCCAGCCCCCGCGGCAGGCCGAGCCGGCGCAGCCGGACCACGAACGGCTGGAGCAGCGCGGTGACGAGCAGCGCGGCGGCGAAGGCGAGCACGACCAGGCGGACTTCGCTGATCACCTTCATCAGCACCCAGACCATCCCGGCGAGCAGCAGCAGCCGCCAGCTCGCCTCGGCGGCGACCCGCACCCCCCACGGGATCACGGTCACCGGGTCGGGCCGCTCGGACTGCGCGAGCGGCCCGGCCGGCACCACGGGGGCCGGCGCCGGAGCGGCCACGGCGGCGGCGGGCAGCGGCGGTTCCCCGGCGGCCTCGGCCTCGACCTCGGCCCGCCGTTCGTCCAGGCGCGCCTCCATCCGGCTCAGTCTGCTGCCGAGCCGGCCGAGCCAGCCTGCCCTCTTCGCCATGTCTTTCCCTTCCCCCCGCCGAGCGGTGACACCTCGCACGACCGTACACGCGAGGAACCCCACACCGTAGGACGGTGCGGGGTTCCCCGAGGTTGTGCGCGGGCGCTGTGCCCGGGCTCTAGTACCAGTCGTTGGCCTGGTGGAAGCTCCAGGCGCTGCACGGGCTGCCGTAGCGCTCGTTCATGTAGCCCAGGCCCCACTTGATCTGGGTGGCCGGGTTGGTGCGCCAGTCGGAGCCGGCCGAGGCCATCTTCGAACCGGGGAGCGCCTGGACCAGACCGTAGGCTCCCGAAGAGGAGTTCACGGCCTTGTAGTTCCAGGTCGACTCCGCGTCGATGATGTTCGAGAAGCACTGGAACTGGCCCGCCGGGACCAGCTGCTGGGCGATGGCCTTGACCTGGGCGACCGTGTAGGAGCCCTGGACCGGGAAGTCGCCGGCGTCGCGGGTGGCGGACCGGCTGGCGACCTGGTCCTTCTCCTCGCGCTCCTGCTTGAGCTTGGCGTCGGCCTCGGCCTTCTTCGCCTGCTCCGCCTTCTCGGCCTCCGCCTTCTTGGACTTGGCGTCCTCGGCGGCCTGGATACGGGCGGCCTCCTCCACCGAGCGCTTGGCGTCGGCGTCGGCGGCGTGGGCGATGGTGTCGGCCTGCTGCGCCAGGGAGGCGCTCTGGACCTGGGCCTGCTCGCCGACCGGGATGTCAGTGAGGAGAGTTGCGCCGGAAGCGGTCGTCTCGAGATCGTTCGAGGCAGCGTCGCCAGTGGCGACGCCGACGACTGCGCCGACGGTGGTGACCGCGGTGGCCGAAGCCACTGCGAACCCCCGGACCGAGATCCGGCTCACACGGTGTCCTTCCAGCAGCGTCCGCAGTGACCGCGCGATCGCAAGAGTGCCCCTCGACACTGGTCTCCGCGGTGATGAGGTCACTGGAGACACGGGCCCGTGGGCAACTCCCTTGCGGGGGTTGCCGCGTGGTGCTCGGGCGGCATGCGGCGAACGGTTCTGGAGTTGTGGTGCCGTACGCATCCCAACGGGAGATACAGCTGTGCCGCATGCGGGGCCTGACGGAAAACAGACTCTGCCGGACCTCGACGCCGCAGGGCAATTCCGCGTTGCGTGGGAAAGGTCACACCTGGCATGTCACCGTCGTTTTCGGCAAAGGCCTGTGCAGCAGCGCGCCGCCCGGCTAGGCTCCTGGGCCTTTGCCGGGCGGCGCCAACTCACCGTCCCGCTATGGGGGTTTTACCCCCTTCGCGACTAGAGGCTCTCCAGCATCTCCGTCACCAGTGCGGCGATCGGGGAGCGCTCGGAGCGGGTCAGCGTGACGTGGGCGAAGAGCGGATGCCCCTTCAGCTTCTCAACGACGGCGACCACTCCGTCGTACCGGCCGACCCGCAGATTGTCCCGCTGGGCCACGTCGTGGGTCAGAACCACCCGCGAATTGGCCCCGATCCGGGACAGAACGGTCAGCAGGACATTGCGCTCCAGGGACTGGGCCTCGTCCACGATCACGAAGGCGTCGTGCAGCGAGCGGCCGCGGATGTGCGTGAGCGGCAGGACCTCCAGCATCCCGCGGTTCAGCACCTCCTCGATGACCTCCCGCCCGGCCACCGCCGAGAGGGTGTCGAAGACCGCCTGCGCCCAGGGGCTCATCTTCTCGGACGCGTCACCGGGCAGGTAGCCGAGGTCCTGGCCGCCCACCGCGTACAGCGGCCGGAAGACCATCACCTTCTGATGCTGCCTCCGCTCCAGCACCGCCTCCAGGCCCGCGCACAGCGCCAGCGCCGACTTGCCGGTGCCGGCCCGGCCGCCCATCGAGATGATCCCGATCTCCGGGTCGAGCAGCAGGTCCAGGGCGATCCGCTGCTCGGCGCTGCGGCCGTGCAGCCCGAAGGCCTCGCGGTCGCCCCGTACGAGCTTCACGTTGCCGTCGGCCGTGACCCGGCCCAGGGCCTTGCCGCGCTCGGACTGGAGGACCAGCCCGGTGTGCACGGGCAGTTCCGCGGCCTCCGGTACGTAGAGCCGCTCCTCGGAGTAGAGGAGGTCGACCTGCTCCCCGGAGAGGGCGAGCTCGCTCATGCCGGTCCAGCCGGCGTCGGTGATCGCGAGTTCCGCGCGGTACTCCTCGGCGAGCAGCCCCACGGAGGAGGCCTTGATGCGCAGCGGGAGATCCTTCGAGACGACCGTGACGTCGTAGCCCTCGGCCTGGAGGTTGCGGGCGACCGCGAGGATGCGCGAGTCGTTGTCCCCCAGCCTGAAGCCGGCGGGCAGGACGCCCGGGTCGGAGTGGTTGAGCTCGACGCGCAGGCTGCCGCCCAGATCGCCCAGCGGGATGGGGGCGTCGAGGCGACCGTAGCGAACCCGGAAGTCGTCGAGCAGGCGCAGGGCCTGACGGGCGAAGTAGCCGAGTTCGGGATGGTGCCTCTTTGCCTCCAGCTCGGTGATCACCACGATCGGGAGCACGACCTCGTGCTCGTCGAACCGGGAGAACGCGTTGGGGTCTGCCAGCAGGACGCTGGTGTCGAGGACGTAGGTCCGCCTGTCGGGCAGGCGGCGCTTTGTGCTGGTCACCACGGAAGGACGTACCCCCTCGGAAGAGGTCGGGCCATGAAGACCGGACCGGTCATCGGCGCCAGTGCCAGGGCCGAATCCCGGCCCTCCAATCCGACCGTGCGAACCGCACGCGCGTCCTGGTGCAAAGGGCCTCCCGGGCGGACGGCCCTGTGCCGTCCGCTGAGACTCGACACCCGTGGATCGGGCGTCGACCTGCCAGGGTTATGCCCTCGAACATGCACCGCCATGCCATGGCATATGACGGACGCTCGGTGAACCGCTGGTGAAGGCTTCGCGGGAGGGGCTGACGGGGCCGAGGGGGTGTCAGCCGGGTGCCGTCAGGTGCCGTACCGCCGGTGGCGGGCGGCGTAGTCGCGCAGGGCCCGCAGGAAGTCGACCTTGCGGAAGGCCGGCCAGAAGACCTCGCAGAAGTAGTACTCGGAGTGCGCGCTCTGCCACAGCATGAACCCCGACAGCCGCTGCTCACCGCTGGTGCGGATCACCAGGTCGGGGTCGGGCTGGCCGCGGGTGTAGAGGTGCTCCGCGATGTGGTCGATGTCCAGGACCTCGGCGAGCTCCTCGAAGGAGGTGCCCTTCTCGGCGTGCTCCAGGAGCAGCGAGCGCACCGCGTCGGCGATCTCCTGTCGGCCGCCGTAGCCGACGGCGACGTTGACGAGTATCCCGTCGATGTCGTGCGTGGCCTGCTCGGCCTCCTTCAGCACGGACTGCGTCTGGGCGGGCAGGATGTCCAGGTTGCCCACGTGGTGGACGCGCCAGCGCCCGTCCTCGGCGAGGCCCCGGACGGTGTTCTCGATGATGTTGAGCAGTGGCCTGAGCTCGACCTCCGGCCGGTCCAGGTTGTCCGTGGAGAGCATCCACAGGGTGACGACCTCGACGTCCGTCTCGGTGCACCAGCCCAGCATCTCGGAGATCTTGTCGGCGCCGGCCTGATGGCCCTGCACCGTGGAGCTCCCCGACGCCTTGGCCCAGCGCCTGTTCCCGTCCAGGATGACGCCGATGTGCTTCGGCGACGCGTCATGGTCGAGGCGGCCTTCCACCCGGCGTGCATAGAGCCTGTACACCAGGTCGCGCAGCTTCACGATCTTCCAGCCCCTCCGTGCGATGCCCCCGTGCGAATTGCGGTCTCCCCCGAGTCCGCCACATTACTGCGCGGCGGGATGGGGTACCCAACTCGGTCTGTCACAAGTACGTGATAGGGAGGACATCGTGACTGATAACAATCCCTATCGGGCAGGGTCCTCCCGCTACGACTCCATGGAGTACCGGCGCACGGGCCGCAGCGGCCTCAGGCTTCCCGCCATCTCCCTCGGCCTCTGGCACAACTTCGGGGACGACCGGTCCCTGGAGTCCCAGCGGGCGATCCTGCGCCGCGCCTTCGACCTCGGTGTGACCCACTTCGATCTGGCCAACAATTACGGCCCGCCGCCCGGCTCGGCCGAGCTGAACTTCGGCAAGATCTTCGCCCAGGACTTCGCGCCCTACCGCGAGGAGCTGGTGCTCTCCACCAAGGCCGGCTACCTGATGCACCCCGGCCCGTACGGCGAGTGGGGCAGCCGCAAATACCTCCTCGGCTCGCTCGACGCCTCGCTGAAGCGGATGGGCGTGGACTACGTCGACGTCTTCTACTCGCACCGCTTCGACCCGCAGACCCCGCTGGAGGAGACCATGGGCGCGCTCGCGTCCGCGGTCCAGCAGGGCAAGGCGCTGTACGTCGGCGTGTCCTCGTACACGGCCGAGCAGACGGCCGAGGCGGCGCGGATCCTCACCGGCATGGGCGTACGGCCGCTGATCCACCAGCCCTCGTACTCCATGATCAACCGCTGGACGGAGGAGGACGGGCTGCTGGACACCCTGGAGGAGGCCGGCATGGGCTGCATCTCCTTCGCCCCGCTCGCGCAGGGCCTGCTCACCGGCAAGTACCTCCAGGGCATCCCGGAGGGCTCCCGGGCCAGCCAGGGCAAGTCCCTGAACCCCTCGCTGCTCTCGGAGGACGTGGTCCGCCGGCTCAGCGGACTGAACGAGATCGCGGCCCGCCGCGGCCAGTCGCTGGCCCAGCTCGCGCTGACCTGGGTGCTGCGGGACGAGCGGATGACCTCGGCGCTGATCGGCGCGTCGAGCGTGAAGCAGCTGGAAGAAAACATCGCCGCGCTGGCCGGAGAGCCGCTGTCCGAGCAGGAACTGAAGGAGATCGACTCCTTCGCGGTGTCCACCCCCGGCACCAACATCTGGGCCCAGCGCGGCTGACCTGCGCTTTTGCCCGACGGGCGCGTGGAACAAAAAACGGGCCGGTCCGTGGGGGGGATACGGACCGGCCCGAGGGGGGGGTTCCACCATAACCCTTCGTAAAGCGTCCTGCGTGCATTGGCGCGAGATGATTACGCTCCGAATCCGCCCAGCAGCACTCCGGTGAGTGCTCCGGCCGCCATGAAGGGGCCGAAGGCGAAACCCTCCTTCCGGCCCGCCCGGCCCCGCAGCACAAGGCCGAGGCCGTACAGGGCCCCGTAGAGCAGCCCCAGGAACGCCCCGGCCGCCCATACCCCCCACCCGTACCACCCAAGAGCGACCCCCAGGGCGAGCGCCAGCTTGACGTCGCCGAGGCCCATCCCGGCGGGGTTGATCAGGAACAGCACGAGGTACGAGGCTCCGAGCGCGCCCCCGCCCAGCAGCGCGAGCCGCCACGAGCCGGCGGCGCCGGGCGACAGCGCGGCCGCGCCGAGCAGCGCGGCGCAGGCGGCGGCCAGGGGCAGGGTCAGCACGTCGGGCAGCCGGTGCACGGCGAGGTCGACGAGGGCCAGCAGGACGAGCACCGGCGCGAGCCCGGCGAACACCGCCAGCTCGGGCCGCGCGCCCACCGCCACCGCGAGCACCGCGCACACGGCCCCCGTGACGGCGGCCACCCGCCACGCGGGGCCCCCGTGGGGGGCGGGCCCGAACCACCCGGAGTGCTTCCGCCAGGGCTCCCCGGGCTCGACGGACAGCCGGTACGCGGCGCGCGGCAGCAGCGACCCGACGGCTACGCCGTACGCGGCGGCGAGGAAGATCACGAATACACCCACCCGCCCGACGGTAGGCCCCCGGCCCCTTCTTTGTCTGCGGGTGGCGGCGAGGCTGGATCTTTCAGCCTCGCCGGCGTTTGAGGCGCGGGGGTTTGGGGGCGGAGCCCCCAAGGGCGGGGAGCGGAGCGCCTAGGGTGGCGCGCATGGCGTACTGGCAGGACGGCCCCGGCACCCTCCTCATCGGCACCACCGCGGTCCCCCTGGAGGTCGCCGCCTCGTACCGGGCCCGGACCCGCGGGCTGCTCGGCCGGGACGGGGTCGAGGGGGCGATGCTGCTGACCCCGGCCGCGAGCGTGCACACCTTCCGGATGCGGTTCCCGATCGACGTGGCCTACCTCGACCGCCGGCTGCGCGTCATCGCGCTGACCACCATGCCCCCGGGCCGCCTCGGCCTCCCCCGCCCGCGCGCCCGGCACGTCCTGGAGGCCGGGGCCGGGGTGATGGCCGGCTGGGGCCTGCGCGTCGGAAGCGTGGTCGCCGTCTCGGCACCCTCTAGGTGACGCGCCGCCCGGGCGGTAGGTTGGGGCGGTTGAGCTGGGGTCTCAGGGGAGCGGCATGACGGAGAACGCGCGGATCAAGGCGCTTGAGCAGATCATGCCGGCGACGCACGGCGCCGACGAGGACATCGACTGGCAGGCGGCCGAGGCCGTCTGGGGGACGCGGTTCCCGGCCGACTTCGTCGCGTTCATGGGCCGTTTCGGTGCCGGTTCCATCAACGGCGAGGCCAGCATCCTGCTGCCGCTGCCCAAGCCGGGGCTCCAGTGGGAACCGGCCGAGATGGCCGAGGAGACCGCCAACGCCCGGCAGCTCTGGGAGGCCGGGGGCGGCCGGGCCGCCTTCGACGTGGACCCGGAGTCGATCATCGCCTGGGGGGTCACCGGCGGGTCCGACATCCTGTGCTGGCTCACCACCGACCCCGACCCGGACCGGTGGCCGGTACTCGTCGCCGGCCGGCACACCGCCGACGCCTTCGCCGTCCACCCGTACGGCATGGCCGAATTCCTGCTGCGGCTGTGCTCCGACGAGTTCGACGTGAGCCCCGTGAGCATCACCTTCTGGGACGCCGGGCACCTGAGCTTCGTGCACTGGCGCAAGGCCCAGCGCCGCTGGCAGGAGGGCCGCAACCCGGAGACGGGCGAGCCCGACCCCTACGCCGGCGAGTTCGCCGACTAGCGCGGAGCCGGCGGAAGCCGACCGAAAGCCCTGAGCCCGTTTCCCGGCCGGAAACGGGCTTTTCGGCATGTCTACGCGCGTCCAATTCTTCGGCCTTATATCGGAAAACACCATCGGGAATAGCCGCAGTTGGAGCATTGAACACAACTACCGACCCAATGGAATCAACCAGACGCCCCTCAGGAGAGAATTCCGGCCAGACGGGCACGGCGGGACACCCCAGCCCGGAGCAACTCATAAGTAATAACGGGACTCAAAAGAAAATCAGGGGTATCCACCCGTGCGACGAAGAATGTTCGGCGCGGCAGCCACGGCAGCCGTGTTCGGTCTACTGATACCGCTGTCCGGCTGCGGAAGCTCCTCGGGCGACGCAGGTGACGGCGGTACGCTGCGCCTGATCGCCGCCGAATACGGCAACAGCTCGGCCAACAGTTCCAAGGCTTTCTGGGACAAGGTGACGGCTGATTTCACCGCGGCCAACCCCGGTATCAAGGTCAAGGTGGAGCTCCTTCCGTGGGCCGACATCGACCGCGAGGTCTCCCGTATGGTCAAGGCCGGCAACGCGCCGGACATGGCCCTCATGGGCTCCTACTCGGACTTCGCGGCCCAGGGCAAGCTGTATTCCGCGGAAGAACTGCTCTCGATCAGCGCCGAGGCCAACTTCCTCCAGCCGCTGGCCGAGGCCGGTTCGGTCGGCAACACCCTCTACGGCCTGCCCTTCGTGGCGAGCAGCCGCCTGCTCTTCTACAACACCAAGCTGTTCATGGACGCCGGGATCATCCCCAAGGACGGCTCCGTCCCGTGGCAGCCGAAGACCTGGAATGACCTGCAGACGGCCGCCAAGGCACTCAAGACCAAGGGCGTGCGGTTCCCCTACGCGCTGCCGCTCGGCCCCGAGGAGGCCCACGCGGAGACGATGATCTGGGAGCTGAGCAACGGCGGCGGCTACGCCGACAGCAGCGGCAACTACAGCCTCGCCTCGGACGCGAACATCTACACCCTCAAGTGGCTCAAGGAGCAGCTGGTCGCCCCCGGGCTGACCGGTCCGGTCCCGCCCTCGCAGCTCAACCGCGCCGACGCCTTCGCCGCCTTCCTGCGCGGCGAGGTCGGGATGCTCAACGGCTACCCGTCCCTCTCCCACGAGGCGCGCGCCAAGGGCATCACCGTCGGCGCCGTGTCCATGCCGGTCTCGGAAACCCTCGGCACCGGCGAGACCCCGCCCACCGTGGGCGTGGCCGACTGGATGATGGCCTTCAAGCAGAACGGCAACCGCGCGGAGATCGGCAAGTTCCTCGACTTCCTCTACCAGGACAAGAACCTGTCGGACTTCGCGGGCCGCTACCACCTGCTGCCCTCGACGGTCACGGCCTCCCGCACCCCCGCGGGCGGCGGCCTCGACAAGAACGACGAGCAGTTCCTGACCGCCCTGCGCGGCGCCCAGCTCTACCCGGTCAACGACCCGACCTGGGTGACGGTCAGCGACACCCTCAAGCGCAGCATCGGGCGGGCCGTGGAACCGGGCGGCGACCCGAAGGCCGTCCTCGAGGACATCGCCGCCAAGGCGAGCGCCGCATCCAAGAAGCAGCACTGAAGGACCCCCTGACACGGGACCTTCGCCTCCCTGCCGCACCCCATCCCGTACGGCAGAATGGCTGACGGCACTTGATCCGAGGCCGCGGCCCCGTCGCCCGCCGAGCACCCACAAGGTGCGCGGGGCGACAGGCCTTCCCCCTCCCCCTCTTCGCCTCTCCTGCCGCTGGAACTAGCCGTTCTTCGAGGAGAAGGCCGTACGGTACTGCTCGCAGCTGGAGTCCCAGCGCAGCGTGCCCGTCAGCGTCCCGTAATGGGTGCGCGTGAGCGACCACTCCACCGTGTACTCACCGGTGTCGCACGCGATCCGCTTGCCGCCCGCGACCTTCTGACGTCCCGTCGCCGGCTGCCCGGTCAGCTTCTGTTCCACCTCCGCCGCCTTGGCCCCCTTCGCGTCGCGCAGTACGGCGTGCACGACGATCGGGTGCGTGCCGTTCTTGGTGGTCAGGCCCTTGTTCACCAGGACGTCGGACACCGCCCAGGCGAACTCGTACGAGGGCTGCCAGGCGAGCGTGGACGGATCGGCGACCTGACGCTCCTCCCGCGTGTCCCCCTGGAGGGCGGGGCGGGCGACCGTCTTGTACTGGATCCCCGGGTGGAAGCGGACCTGCCCCTCCAGCTTGTGCTTCTGGCCGTTGGTCCACATCGACTTCATCTCGTGCTCGCCTCCGGCCGGGTCCTGGAGGAAGCCCGTGCCCGGGGCGGCGGTGGCGGAGGCCTGGCCGAGGGCGGGGGCGACGGCCGCGGCGGCCGCGGCGAGGGCGAGGGCTGCGGTACGCGTGCGCTTCATGCCCGGCCCAACGGGCCCGCGCGGCGGGCCGGAACGACGCCGCGCGCGCGTTCACCCGTACGGGAGCGCAGGACGGACGTACAGGTGACAGATTCGATTCCGGACAGGAATACGGCCCGGTGGCCTCTGGTTGGCTGTGCTCGGACAAGAAAACGATCTACGTACGGCTATGGGGGATGTCATGGGTGTAACGGTGGACGGGACGGTCGCGGCGGGCTGGGAGACGGTCCGGGAGGAGTTCGAGGACTTCGTGTCCCGCGAGCCGAACTCGCCCGAGGCCCAGCTCGCGGTACGCCACCACGGCCGGACCGTGGTGGACCTGTGGGGCGGCGAGGACACCGACGGGGACACCCTGAGCGGGGTCTTCTCCATCACCAAGGGCGCCGCCCACCTGGTCGTGGCGCTGCTGGTGCAGGAGGGCGTACTGGACCTGGAGCGCCCGGTGTCGACGTACTGGCCGGAGTTCACCGGGCACGGCAAGGAGCGGCTGACCGTACGGCAGCTGGTCGCGCACGGCTCCGGGCTGATCAGCTCCGACGAGGGCTTCTCCTACGAGGAGATCGCGGACGACGCGTTCGTCGCGGCCCGGCTGGCCACGCAGAAGCCGTTCTGGGAGCCCGGTACGGCCTACGGCTACCACGCCTTCGTGATCGGCGCGCTGACGGGCGAGCTGGTGCGGCGGGCGACGGGCCGCTCCCTCCAGGAGGTCTACGAGGAGCGGCTGCGGGCGCCGTACGGGCTGGACCTGTACATGGGGCTGCCGGCCGGACTCGAGGGCCGGTGGAAGCCGGTGCTGGAGATGCTGCCGACGCCCGCGCAGGTGGAGCTGCTCGCGTCGGGCGGGCCGATGCCCGAGATGATGAGGATCGCCTTCAACCAGCACCACGAGCCGCCGATGGACATCGTCGGCTACGCCAACCACCCCAAGGTGCGGGCCCTCGGCCCGGCCTCGGCCGGCGGCACCGGCACGGCGCGCGGTGTGGCCGCCCTGTACGCGGCGGCCGTCGGCGGCCTGGACGGCGTGGCCGCGCTGCTGAAGCCGGAGACGGTGGCCGAGGTCGCCCGGCTGCACACCCCGGGCCAGGACCGGGTCACCCCGGAGCAGGACCACTTCGCGCTGGGCTTCGAGACACAGCCGGCGGTGGGCCCGGAGGCCTTCGGGCACTGCGGCGCGGCGGGCGGTCTGGGCTTCGCCGACCCGGTCACGGGGATCGCGTACGGGTACACGCGCCGCCGCTTCGGCTTCCCGGGCGGGTCGGCCCCGGAGAACGGGCGCCTGACGGCGGCGGTGCTGGAGGTGGCGCGGGGGCTGTAGCCGCTGCCCTTCGTCAGGCCTGGCCGGTCTCGAAGCGGCTGACGCGGCCGTCGGGGGTGACGTCGAACCGCCAGGCGGTGCGCATCTCGCCCCAGGTGTCGTTGCGGTAGCTGACGATGAGGGCCCGGCCGCCGTCGGACTCCTTCTCGACCGACATGTGGCCGTTGGAGGAGAAGATCTCCCGTTCCGCCCATTGGGTCAGATCGCGTTCGGACCCGTCGTCGGACATGGTCGCGTCGGGGGTCAGGAGCGCGTGGAAGGCCGCCTGGTCCCCGGCGTTGACGGCGGTGACGAAGGCGCGGACGGCGGGGTCGGTGAGCTGAGCCGGATCGATCACGGGGTCTCCTGGTCGGGCGTTCGGGCTGTGTAGGTGCGCGACCAGGGAACACCCCGGGCGGGGCCGGCGGGCCGACCCTCACCCGTTCGCCGCCCGGCGGCGTGTCAGGAGGCGGTGCGTACGGGGAAGCCGGTGGGCCGGCCCTGCTCCCGCAGCCAGGCCAGCACCTGGTCGAGGGCCTCGACGGTCTGCTGGCGGTTGCCGCCGCCGTCGTGGAAGAGGACGGTGGGGCCGTTGCCGATCTCGCGCTTCACGGCGTCGACGATGGCGGCGACCCCGGGCTTGCCGAAGTCCTTGGTGTCGACGTTCCAGCCGAGCGGGCGCATGCCGTGGGCGGCGGCGATCCGCCGGCTGTCGGGGGTGAAGGCCCCGCCCGGGGCCCGGTAGTACTCGACCTTCACACCGGCGCCGGCCGCTTCCTCGATCAGCTTCTTCGCGTCGAGGATCTGCGCCTCCTGGTAGGCGACGGGCTTCTTGTCCATGGACGTGTCGTGGTCCATGGAGTGGTCGCAGAGCCGGTGGCCGGCCGCGACCACCTTCTTGACCAGGTCCGGGTGGGCCTTGGCCTGCGGGCCGATCATGCAGAAGGTGGCCTTCACCTCGTACTTGGCCAGCGTGGCGAGGACCTGCGGGGTCCAGCGGGGGTCGGGGCCGTCGTCGATGGTGATGTTGACGGCGTTGCCGCCGGCCTCCGAGGCGTGGGCGATGCTGTCGGGCACTCCTGCCGGCTGTGCCCCGGGGCCGGTCCCGGTGCCGGTGCTGGGGCCGGTGCTCGGCTTGCTCCCGCCCGCACGGTCGTCCGTACCGGTCGGACCCGAGGGGTTCTCGTGCCGGGGGGTGCGGCCGTCGCCCGTGGCCACCAGGGTCGTCACGCCCCAGATGGTGGCGGCCACGGCCACGGCCGAGGCGCCGACGGCTATCCGCCCTCGGAGGCTGTGCTTCTGCGTGTGCGTCATGTGTCCACTCCCCATCCGGCCTTGCGAGGGTCCTGTGGGTCATGACGCCTTCACACCTGGCGGGGTTCCGCTGAATTGCCCCATAAATTCCAGGTAATAAGGAGTTTGGGCCTCAATAACCTCAGATGTCACATCCGTTGGGCGGCAACGAAAAAGGCGGGTGCGGCCCGGGAGAACCCGGGCCGCACCCGCCTCGACGGTGACGGACTCAGTGCGCGAGCGAGTCCTGCGGAGCCTGCGCCCGCGCCCCCTCGGCGGGCTCGCCGCCGGCCGGGGCCGGACCCGCGCCCCGCAGCGGGACCTCCTTGACGAACCAGGCGAGCGCGAAGCCCAGTACGGCGATCGCCGCGCCCAGCAGGAACGCCGAGTGCGTACCGGAGGCCACCGCGTGCTGGTAGGCGTCGCGCACGGCCTCGGGCAGCTTGGCCAGGCTCGCCGCGTCCAGCTGGGCGGAGCCGGCGGCCTGCGCGGCCTGCGGGCCGAGCCGCTCGGACATGGTGTCCGTGACCCGGGTGGTGAAGAGGGAGCCCATCAGGGCGACGCCGAAGGAGCCGCCGAGGGTGCGGAAGAGGGTGGCCGAGGAGGAGGCGACCCCCATGTCCTTCATCTCGACGCTGTTCTGCGCGACCAGCATGGTGATCTGCATCAGGAAGCCGAGACCGGCGCCGAGGACGGCCATGTACACGCCGGAGACCAGGCGGGTGGTGCCGGTGTCCATCGTCGCGAGCAGGAACAGCCCGACGACCATCAGCGCGCCGCCGACGATCGGGAAGATCTTGTACTTGCCGCTGCTGGTGGTGATCCGGCCCGCGATGAGGGAGACGGCCATCATCGAGAGCAGCATGGGCAGGAGCAGCAGGCCCGAGTTGGTGGCCGAGGCGCCCTGGACCGCCTGCTGGAAGAGCGGGAGGTAGAGCACGCCGCCGAACATGGCGAAGCCGACGAGGAAACCGATCACCGACATGAGGGTGAAGTTGCGGCTGCGGAAGATGTGCAGCGGCATGACCGGCTCGGCGGCCTTGGTCTCCGCGTAGAGGAACGCGGCGGTGGACAGGACGCCGACGGCGATCAGGCCGATGATCTCTGCGGAGCCCCAGGCGTACTCGGTGCCGCCCCAGGTCGTCACGAGGACGGTCGAGGTGATGGCGACGGTCAGCAGGGCCGCGCCGAGGTAGTCGATACTTCGCCGTTCCCCTTGTCCTGTCTTCTTGGGAAGGTGCAAGACCGCCGTGACCATCGCGAGGGCGACGGCGCCGAGCGGGAGGTTGATGTAGAAGGACCAGCGCCAGCCCATGTGGTCGGTGATGGTGCCGCCGACCAGCGGGCCGCCGATCATGGCGAGGGCCATCACGCCGGCCATCATGCCCTGGTACTTGCCGCGTTCGCGGGGCGGGATCAGGTCGCCGATGATCGCCATGACGCCGACCATCAGACCGCCGGCGCCCAGGCCCTGGATGGCGCGGAAGCCGATCAGCTGGCCCATGTCCTGGGCCATGCCGCTGAGCACGGAGCCGACGAGGAAGATGACGATCGAGGTGAGGAAGGAACCCTTCCGCCCGTACATGTCACCGATCTTGCCCCAGATGGGCGTCGAGGCGGCGGTGGCCAGGGTGTAGGCGGTGACCACCCAGGAGAGGTGCTCGAGGCCGCCGAGCTCGCCGACGATGGTCGGCATCGCGGTGCCGATGATCATGTTGTCGAGCATGGCCAGCAGCATGGCGATCATGAGGGCCATGAGGACGACGCGGACGCTGCGCGGCTTCACCTCCCCGGCGGTGTCGGCCTGCTTCAGCGTCTCGCTCATGTCCGTCCCACTCCCCTGCCACCGGCACTTCTCGCCGCTCTTCCGGCGTGCCCGGCACTTACTTGTCGCCCGGCTAGTTCACTACACTGGGGAAGGTAGACCCGTAACTAGCCGGGCGTCAAGTAAGTTCCTTTGGGGAGAATCATGTCCAGCACCTCCAGCGGCGGCAGTGGCGGCAGCACTCCGCAGCCCCGGCGCGGCAACACGCGCCAGCGCATCCAGGACGTCGCGCTGGAGCTCTTCGCCGAGCAGGGGTACGAGAAGACCTCGCTGCGGGAGATCGCGGAGCGGCTGGAGGTCACGAAGGCGGCGCTGTACTACCACTTCAAGACCAAGGAAGACATCATCATCAGCGTCTTCGACGACGTGACGCGGCCGATCGACGAGCTGATCGAGTGGGCGCAGGAACAGCCGAGGACGCTGGAGACCAAGCGGGAAGTGCTGCGGCGCTACAGCGAGGCGATGGCGGCGGGCGCGCAGCTGTACCGCTTCATGCAGGAGAACCAGGCCACGATGCGGGAGCTGAGCATCGGGGAGACGGTCAAGCGGCGGCTGTTCACGCTGGTGGAGCTGCTGCGCACGGATGAGGGCCCGCTGACGGACCAGGTGCGGTGCGTGAGCGCCCTGTTCACGCTGCACGCGGGGATGATGTTCCTCCAGCACGTGGAGGGGGATCCGGAGGAGACCCGGATGGCGGCCCTGGAGGTCGCGACGGACCTGATCACCCGGGCCCACCACGGGGAGGCGTAACCGGCCTCCGGGGCCGGCCGCGTACGGGTCAGGCTTCGTCCGCCGGGGGCGCGGAGGGCTCCGCAGGAGCGCTGCGGGCACGGCGGATCGCGGGGAGGCCGACGCCGAGGGCGCTGCCCACGGCCATCCCGAGGGCCAGGCCGAGGCCGATGTTGTCGAAGACCAGGAGCCCGAGCGCGATGCCCGCGGACATGCCGATCGACAGGCCTGTCGCCATGCTCGAACCGGCCGCGCCGGCGGGCTGCGCTTCGGGGTCTTTCTCGTGTGCCATGCGGACATTGTGTCAGCTACACGTCGATCGCCACGGCCAGCCCGAACGCCCCGCTGTGCATGTCCTCACACAAGGCCCGGCAGGCGCCGATGAGTTCGGTGAACTCGGGCTTGGCCTGCCAGTCCGCCATGGCCTGTGCGCTCAGCCAGCGGGAGAAGGAGACGTAGTGGCGGGGTTCGTTGAGGTCGCGGATCAGCCGGGCGTGCAGGAAGCCTTCGGCGGCCCCCTTGGTCCAGGTCAGGAACTCCGTCCAGCGCTTGACGAATTCCTCCTCCTCGCCTGCGCGCACCTGCCAGTCGCCGGAAGCCCAGTACTTGATCGTCTCGGACATCGCACACCACCTCGGGAGTCGGCCCCCTCCACCAGATTAGGCCCGGGGAGCACTCGATGGAGGGGTTTGGCCCGAGATTCACCACCCTCCGTCACCTTTTCCGCTACGTTGCGTCATATCCGCCGGCGGCGGGCGTAGGCGAAGGTGAGGATGGCGACCAGCGGGCCCCAGGCCAGCATCGGGGCGTAGCAGAGGTCCATGACCAGGCCCGCCGCGCCCTGGGGGAACTCGGGGTTGTCCAGCGGGCCTCCCGGCACCAGGGTGAGCGCCGCGCACAGGGCCGTCACCGCGACGGCGCCCATCGCGGCGGGTACGACCACCGCGCGCGGCGGGATGCGGCGCCCGCCGAGGCGCGGGACCCAGTGCGGGACCCGCTCACCCCAGGGCCGTACCAGGGCCAGGGTCAGACAGGCGGCCGCCTGCGAGGCCACGGACAGGATCAGCACGTAGACCGTGATCGCCGTGCCCGTGTACAGGGAACCGAGGCGGCCGGTGAAGCCGACGTCGACGCCGAAGGCGAGCAGGAGCCGCCACACGCACGAGGGCACCGTGCACAGCACGGTCGCCCAGGCCGCACGGACCGCCCAGCGAGGGGCAAGGTCAAGGGTGTTCGAGGGGAGAAGGCCACTCGTCATCGCGGGCTCCGGCGGGGTGGGGTGGTGTACCGACCGTCCGACGATGTCACCGCCCGCCGGACGGCGGCATCGTCCGGTCGGCGGGGTCTGCTCCCCCGTGCGGGGGAGGGTCTGCGGCGCGGCGTCCCGGTGGCGGGGTGGGGAGGCTGTAGGGGAAGGGGGTGCAGGCTCGGCGGCGAGGCCCTCTGGAGGACCGATGACAGCGGTGGACCACGAGGCCCGGACCGAGCGGCGGGTACGGCAGGGCTCCACCGTGCTGCGGTGGCTGACGACCACCGACCACAAGGTCATCGGCAACCTCTACCTGGTGACGGCCTTCGCCTTCTTCCTCTTCGCCGGTGCGCTCGCGCTGCTCATGCGGGCCGAACTCGCCCGCCCGGGGCTCCAGATCATCTCGAACCAGCAGTACAACGAGGCGTTCACCATCCACGCCACGATCATGATGCTGCTGTTCGCGACGCCGACCTTCACCGGTTTCGCCAACGCGGTGATGCCCTTGCAGATCGGCGCGCCGGACGTGGCCTTCCCGCGGCTGAACGCCTTCACCTACTGGGTCTACCTGTTCGGCGGCCTCATGGTGGTCTCCGGGTTCCTGACCGCCGACGGGGCGGCGGCCTTCGGGTGGTTCGCCTACGCGCCGCTGAACGGGGCCGTGTACTCCCCCGGGACGGGTCCCGACCTGTGGGCGATGGGGCTGGCCGTGGCGGGGCTGAGCACGATCCTGGGCGCGGTCAACTTCATCACCACGATCATCTGTCTGCGCGCCCCGGGCATGACGCTGTTCCGGATGCCGATCTTCACCTGGAACGTGCTGTTCACGTCGATCCTCGCGCTGCTGGCCTTCCCGGTGTTCACGGCCGCCCTGCTGTGCCTGGAGGCGGACCGGAAGTTCGGTTCGCACGTCTTCGACCCGGCGAACGGGGGCGCGCTGCTGTGGCAGCACCTCTTCTGGTTCTTCGGGCATCCGGAGGTCTACATCGTGGCCCTGCCGTTCTTCGGCGTGGTCAGCGAGATCCTGCCGGTCTTCAGCCGGAAGCCGATGTTCGGCTACGTGTCCCTGATCGGTGCCACGATCGCCATCACCGGCCTGTCGGCGACGGTGTGGGCCCACCACATGTTCGCCACGGGCGCCGTCCTGCTGCCGTTCTTCTCCCTCCTGTCCTTCCTGATCGCCGTACCGACGGGGGTGAAGTTCTTCAACTGGATCGGGACGATGTGGAAGGGCTCGCTCTCCTTCGAGACCCCGATGCTGTGGTCCATCGGCTTCCTCGTCACCTTCCTGCTCGGCGGCCTGACCGGGGTGCTGATCGCCTCGCCCCCGCTGGACTTCCACCTGACCGACAGCTACTTCGTCGTCGCCCACCTCCACTACGTCCTCTTCGGCACCATCGTCTTCGCCACCTTCGGCGGCCTCTACTTCTGGTGGCCCAAGCTGACCGGGCGGATGCTGGACGAACGGCTCGGCAGGATCCACTTCTGGACCCTGTTCACCGGCTTCCAGATCACCTTCCTGGTCCAGCACTGGCTGGGCGAGGCGGGCATGCCCCGCCGGTACGCCGACTACCTCGCGGCCGACGGGTTCACCCTCCTCAACACGGTCTCCACGCTGGGGTCCTTCCTGCTGGGGCTGTCCACGCTGCCCTTCCTCCTGAACGTCTGGATCACCCACCAGTACGGGGAGCGGGTCACCGTCGACGACCCGTGGGGATGGGGCCGCTCGCTGGAGTGGGCGACCAGCTGCCCGCCGCCCCCGCACAACTTCCACTCCCTGCCCCGGATCCGCTCGGAATCCCCGGCGTTCGACCTTCACCACCCGGAGGTGCCCGTTGAAAGGTGAGGCCTGGCTCTTCACCGGTACGGCCCTGTTCTTCGGGGCCACCACCGTCGTCTACCGGTGGCTCTCCGACGAGCCGGCGGGAAGCGCCGCGCTCTGCGTGTCCTTCGTGATGTCGGGCCTCGTCGCCGCGTTCCTGTGGCGGCAGTACCGGCGGGGCGGGGAGCGCCCGGAGGACCGCGAGGGGGCCGAGGTGCGGGAGGCGGACGGGCGGCGGGTCTTCTTCCCCGGCCGCAGCTGCTACCCGGTGCTCGCGGCGGCCGGGAGCGCGCTGGTCGGCCTGGGCGTGGTGCAGGGGCTGTGGCTGAGCCTGATCGGCTTCGGTGTCCTGCTGCCGGGTGTCCTCGGCTTCGCCTTCCAGAACCTCGGCCACCCGGAGTAGTTCACGTCTCGTCCGGGGGCTGCGGCCGGTCCGGTCCCGCGAGGGTGGCGGCGATCTTCCGGCGCTGCCCGGGGGTCGTCGGGTAGGGGACGCCGTCCCGGTAGTACCAGCCGCTGATGGCCGACCGGGTCCGGTCCAGGAGCCGGCGCGGGAAGGAGCGGGTGGGGTCGCCGTCGTACTCCAGCGGCCGGGGCAGGTCCCGGGCCAGCATGGCGTAGCGCTCGCCGGGCGGGAGGGGTTCGTGCTGCGGGTGGAAGCCGCCTTCGGCGCTCTGCGCCACCAGGCCCGTCTCCTCCCCTTCCGCCAGCAGCCCCCGCTCGTGGGACTGGAGGGCCAGGCAGAGCCGCCTGGTCAGCCAGAAGACCGCCACCGGCACCGCGAAGAACGCGACGCGCAGCGTCCAGGTCAGCTCGGGCAGGGGCAGGGCGAAGACGAAGGCGAGGATGTCCTGGGCCCCGGCGAGGAGCAGGACCGCGTACCAGGACAGGGCCGCCGCGCCGAGCCCCGTACGGACGGGCCGGTCGCGGGGGCGGTCGCACAGGTGCCGCTCGCCGCTCGCGCCGGTGATCCAGCGCTCGAAGAAGGGGTAGGCGTACAGCACCGTGAAGAGCAGCCCGGGCATGAGTACGGCCGTCACCAGGGCGTTCCAGGCGATGGTGTGCCCCCACAGCCGGGTCTCCACCCCGGGCATCAGCCGCAGGGCGCCCTCCAGGAAGCCGATGTACCAGTCGGGCTGGGAGCCGTCGGATACCAGGTCCGTGCGGTAGGGGCCGTAGACCCAGATGGGATTGATCTGCGCGACGGCGGACAGGGCGGCCAGGACTCCGAAGACGGCCATGAACAGCCCGCCCGACTTGGCGAGGTACTGGGGGAAGAAGGGCAGGCCGACGGCGTTGCGGGCGGTCCGGCCGGGCCCCGCCCAATGGGTGTGCTTGAGGTGGAAGACGAGCAGGATGTGCACGGTGACCAGCCCCAGCAGCAGGCCGGGAACCAGCAGGATGTGCACGGGGTAGAGGCGGGAGACGATGTCCTCGCCGGGGAACTCGCCGCCGAAGGCGAAGAAGCTGAGGTAGGTGCCGAC
This sequence comes from Streptomyces sp. NBC_00091, assembly GCF_026343185.1. Classification (GTDB taxonomy): domain Bacteria; phylum Actinomycetota; class Actinomycetes; order Streptomycetales; family Streptomycetaceae; genus Streptomyces. The sequence continues at coordinate 1,578,132 of NZ_JAPEMA010000001.1, forward strand.
CACCGGGACCGACAGCATGACGCCCTGGGCGATCCGCAGTCCGGTGCCGGACAGCAGGTCGTCGGGGAGCGAGTAGCCGGCGAAGCCCTCCAGCAGGGCCAGCATGAAGAGGGTCACGCCGATCACCCAGTTCACCTCGCGGGGACGGCGGAAGGCGCCGGTGAAGAACACGCGCAGCATGTGCGCGCCGATGGCGGCGAGGAAGACGACCGCGGCCCAGTGGTGGATCTGGCGGATCAGCAGCCCGCCGCGCACGTCGAAGCTGATGTCCAGGGTGGAGCGGTAGGCCTGCGACATGAGCACGCCGCGCAGCGGCTCGTAGGAACCCTGATAGGGGGCTTCCCGCATCGACGGGTCGAAGAAGAGGGCCAGGTAGACCCCGGTCAGGAGCAGGACGACGAAGCTGTAGAGGGCCAGTTCGCCCAGCAGGAAGGACCAGTGGTCGGGGAAGACCTTGCGCATCACCCCCCGCGCCACCTCGGCCAGCGGCAGCCGCGCGTCCATGGCCTCGGCGCCCCGCACCACCCGTCCCCCGTGCTTCGGCCGCTTCACCGACACCGGCGTGCACCTCCTGTCCGCACCCTCGCCGCCGGGTCCGTACGTCGCCCGAAGCGCACGCCACGCTACCGAAACCGGTCAGGAGGGCACAGAACAGACACGGCCCCTCAGGGGCGGAGTCGCCGTTCGGACTCCTCGATGGGGACGTCGTTGATGCTGGCCTCGCGCCGGCGCATCAGGCCGTCGTCGTCGAACTCCCACTGCTCATTGCCGTGGCTGCGCCACCACTGGCCGCCCGCGTCGTGCCACTCGTACTCGAAGCGGACGGAGATGCGGTTGCCGGTGTACGCCCAGAGCTCCTTGCGCAGGCGGTAGTCGAGCTCGCGCTCCCATTTCTCGGCGAGGAAGGCGCGGATCTCGGCGCGGCCGGTGAGGAAGCGGTCGCGGTTGCGCCAGACGGAGTCCTGCGAGTAGGCGAGCGCGATCCGTTCGGGGTCGCGGGTGTTCCAGGCGTCCTCGGCGGCCTGCACCTTGGCGCGGGCGGTCTCCTCGGTGAACGGGGGCGTGAGCATGTGCCGTTCCTCTCCTATCGCATTTCAGAGAACGATCATTCTCAAAGTAGAGAACGATCGTTCTCGCCGCAAGGGATTCTGAACTACCCTTCACCCCATGGACGATGAAGAGGCCCGGACCCGGCTGCTGGACGCCGCGGAGGCGCTGTTCTACGCCGAGGGCGTCCAGGCCGTCGGCATGGACCGCATCCGCGCGGAGTCGGGCGTACCGCTGAAGCGCCTCTACCGGGTCTTCCCGGCGAAGGAGGCCCTGGTCGCCGCCTACCTCGAGCGGCGCGACGCCCGCTGGATCGGCAGCCTGCGGGAAGCGGTGACGGGAGCCCCGGAGCCGGTCGCGGCCGTCTTCGACTGGCTGGCGCGGTGGTTCTCGGAGCCGGACTTCCGGGGCTGCGCCTTCCTCAACACGTACGGGGAACTCGGCGCGGGCCCCGCCGCCGTACTGGACGTCGTCCGCCGCCACAAGGCCGAGCTGCGCTCCCTGCTGGGCACCCTGACCGACTCCCCCACCCTCGCGGACCAGCTCCTGATCCTGGCCGAGGGCGCCACGGCGGTAGCCGCCCTGACCCCCGGCCCGGAACCGGCCCTACGCGCCCGGGAGGCGGCTGCGGTGCTGCTGGCTCAGGCCCGAGGAGCGGTCACCACGTGAACAGCACTCCGCGCCAGGTCCATCCCGCGGTGAGGACCGTGTCCCGCAGGGGATCCTTCATGTCCCGGGAGTCGTAGCGGAACGTCTCGACCAGGCGCCGACGGCCGTCGGGGCCCTTCTGGAACTCCCACTGCCGGGCAATCCTGGTCGAACCCCCTCGGGCGTACTGCCTGCCGGAGTGCTCGTACGAGAGGTTGCCCCACTGCTCCTCGAGGGTGGGCAGGGGTTTGACGTCCCTGTCGGGGTACCTGGTGCCGGTCCACTTGTCCCAAAGGCGGCCCATCGTCAGCTCTCCGTCCCGGTGTCCGGGCGCATGCCCGCTCCCCCCAGAAGATGATCATGACCTGGGGTAACGCCCTACGGTAGGCCACGACCACGCGCCTTACGCGCGAGCAACAACGGTGGCTGTCGCCGCCAAGGGGAGACGCGGCCCCAGCGGGCCGCGTCGTAAGGAATGCATGTTTCAGCACGTCAAACAGAAAATCGTCGTACTCCTGACCGTCCTGTGCCTGACCGTGGGTGCGGGTGCCGGTACGGCCGCGGCTGCCGAGCCGGCCGAGCGCGAGCCCACGCTCCTGGAGATGGCGGCCAAGGTCTCGAAGTACGCGAACTGCAGGTCGCTGCCACTGCGCCAGCGACCACAGTGCGCCAAGGACTTCGCCCTCAAGTCCCTCAAGCTCAGCCTTGCCGTGGGCGCCTACCTCTACGTCTCGCAACCGGCGATGAAGGACAAGGGGGCGGCCTTCGCCGAGGTGAACAAGGAGCTGGGGACGCTCGCCGGTCAGCTCCAGCCCCTCCTGACGCAGGCGAACCAGGAGGCGAACCCCGAGCGGAGGAGGGAGATATTCAAACAGCTCGCCAAGACGTACAAGGCAGCCCGGCCTCACTTGGAAAAGTTCCGCGCCCAGCTGTTCAAGGCTTCGGAGCTTGCCGACGCGATCGGCGAGCCGTCCGCCGAGTTCACCACCCTCCTCTCCGTCTACATGGGGGACTACTTCCCCGAGCGGAAGCCGGTCGAGCCGGCGCCCGACGGTCCGAGCATCTTCGACGCGCTCGATGAGCTCAAGGGCATCGGCAAGGACATCGACCAGATCATCGCCGGCCTCGACCAGATGAACGAGGCGCTCGATGAGATGAACGGCATCATGGTCGAGGTCAACGAGAGCATCGACGGGATGAACAAGGGCCTGGCCCAGGCCAACCGGGGCATGGACCAGCTCAACAAGGGCGTGGCCCAGATGAACGAGGGCCTGGGGCAGGTGAACACGGCCGTGACCGGGTTCAACAAGGCTGCGGACGGCATCCTCTCGGTACCGGACTTCAAGTTCGACTTCTCCCACATCAACGAGCAGATCGGCGCGAACACCGTGCCGGCCGAGGTGCTCGCCGCCCAGGACCGCAAGATGGGCGCGCTGCTCAACCTGCTCCCCGGCATCGGCGACGGCAAGGGCGTCGTGGAAGCCCTCACCGGCAAGGACCTGGCCACCGGTGAGCACCTGAGCGCCACGGACCGCGCCCTGGGCGCGCTCGTCGTGCTGCGCTGGGTGAAGACCGGCGGCACGCTGACCGCCGAGGCCATCCGCGCCGCTCGCAAGGGCGAAAAGATCGCCGGGTGTTTCAACAGCTTCCCGGCCGGTACGCCGGTGCTGATGGGCGACGGGGCCACCCGCCCCATCGAGCAGATCAAGGCCGGCGACACCGTCCTCGCCACCGACCCGGCAACGGGCACCACCGGCCCACGCCCGGTCGACGCCACGATCCACACGCCCGACGACCTTGACTTCACCGGCATCACCGTCCGCCGGGAGGCAGGCCAAGGCCAAGGGTCCCTCACCGCCACCGACCACCACCCGTTCTGGTCGGAGAACCGCAAGCAGTGGACGGACGCGGCCGATCTCAACTCCGGCGACACCCTCCGCACCCCGGACGGCACCACCGTCGAGATCGACGAGGTCGTCCACTGGAAGGAACTCCAGGGCGCGTACAACCTCACGGTCAACGACCTGCACACCTACTATGTGCTCGCAGGCGCCACGCCGGTCCTGGTCCACAATTCCAACGGCTTGTGCAGCAGGCCGGGCGCCATCGCCAAGGCGACCGGGTATTCCGTGAAGCAGATCAAGGACGCCATTCACAAGGTCAAGGCCCAGGGAGGGTGGCGGGGAATCGGCGACAACAAGAACCCCGACATGCTCATCGATCCCAAGACCGGCGAAGTCCACCCTCAGATGCCCGATGGCAGTCCGGGTGAGAGCATCGGAAACATTTTCGACCACCTGCCGGAGCGGCCGTGATCGAGGAGCTTGGCGACCGCTGGCTCATCGGGTTGAGGGGCATCCCCGTACTGGCCGTCGATCGTACGCAGGGCGGGCCGGACCTCACGCTGACGCTCAGCGACGGCGTGGTGCTCACGGTCTCCGGATCCGTACTCCTTACCGAGGGGCCGTCAGCGGCTCCGGGGGCGGTGGTGCTTTCCGTTGAAGAGTCGAGCCGGCTTGTGGGTGCCACTGTCCTGTCGGCGGTCGCTTTCAAGTCGGGTCTTCTGCGCATGGTGTTCAGTACGGGCCATCACCTGAGCATTCGGGGAGCGGAGCCCGAGGAGACGGTTCGCCTTCAGAAGCCGGGAGTGTTCCGCTGGTCGTGCCACCAGGGGGTCGGCACCATGAAGATCTTCGGGTCGGAAGACTTCAAGCACTAGCGCACCACTCCCGGGAGAGCCGGGTCGGCAGTCGTGCACGTCACGACGGCCGGCCCGGCTCTCGGTTGTCGGCGCGGAGGCGGGCGGCTCCGTGCCGGGCGGTGTGCGGGAGGCGTGTGGATTGTCATGAGCCGGTAACGCTGCTTGGCTGGCCTGAAGTTGCCGCGCATATGATCGGATCCTTCCGACGGGGGAGACACGACATGGCAGGAAACACCGCCCAGGACCTGGTCGGCATGCGGCTGAATCACGTACCGCCGGAGCCCTCGGGGCCGCCGAGCGGTCTCGGCGGGCCCGGCGGTCTGGGCGGCCCCAGCGACTTCGCCTCGACGCCGGCCGAGAAGAAGGCCGCGGCCGGCACGATCGAGACCGAGCTGGAGCCGAACACCAAGAAGGCCGCGGTGCACGCGGACGACGCCACCAACACCGCCCAGAAGGGCTTCGAGGGCTGGGAGACGGCCGCCGGCCTGAAGAAGGTGGCGGACACCTGGGACCAGCAGGTCAAGAGCCTGATGGCCCGGCTATCGGCGGAGAAGACCGCCCTGCGCGGGGCTTCGGGGCTCTTCGTTCAGAACGACGTCGGCACGGGCAACCAGTTCCTGGCGTCCCAGTCGAAGCTCAACGACCTGTAGGGGCGGGCCGGTGCTGAACTACTACGAGGTCATGACCACGGACCTGGGCCTGCTGACGACGGCCGCCGGCAAGTGGGACGACATGGCGGGCGAGCTGAAGAAGGTCGAGACCCGCTACGGGGACTCCGTCCAGAAGATCACCATGGGGCAGAACTGGCAGGGCCTCAGCGCCGGAACCGCCCACACCAGCTTCGCGGCGACCCGCTACGAGTACTCCGCCGCGCAGATCCAGGCCAAGGCCATCGCGAGCCTGCTGCGCGAGGCGCACGAGAAGTTCACCGACCTCAAGAAGAAGCTCGAGAGCGCGCGCGACGACGCGATAGCCGCCGGCATGACCGTCTCCGAACAGGGGCGCGTCGCCTTCGACTACAGCAAGCTCACCCCGTCGGAACGCAGCGCCTACCACCACGACCCCGACGGCCAGAAGACGATCAGCGAAGCCGTCACCAAGTGGCAGCAGCACATCGACGACCGCGTGAAGGCCGTCACCGAGCTCGACCAGAACGTCAAGACCGCCCTCCAGGGCGCGGTTGTCGACAGCAACAAGGACGCCCTCGGCAAGGGCAACGACGAGACGCTCGACGGGTTCAACGCGGGCGCCCAGGGCGAGATCGCGAAGGCCCCCAAGCCCAGTGAGTCCGCGATCAGGACGAAGCCCGACGGCTACACCTTCACCGGGCCCGACGCCGGCTTCGGCCTCAGCGGTACGAAGTACGGCAAGGAGGGCTCGGCCAAGGCGTACGCCGAGCTCTTCCACTTCACCGCGAAGGGCGAGGCCACCAAGGGCGGCATCAACTTCTCCGGGATCGACGACTGGCACCTCGGAGCCAGGGCCCAGGCGAACTACGGACTCACCAACAAGGGCCTCAGCGGCAAGGCCGAGGTGTCGGCGGGCCTGCGCGCCCTGCTGGAGGGGCGCGCCCAGAAGGGTTACGGCGAGGTCTACGGGCGCGGCGAGATCTTCGTCGGCGGGGAGGCCGCGGCCACGCTCGGCGTGGGCAAGGACGGTTTCACCGCCGGCGCGAAGGCGTTCGCCGGGGAGAAGGTCGGCGTCGCCGGGGGCGGGGAGCTCGCCGGGCTCGGCGCCGGCGGGACGGCCGAGGCCTGGTACGGCGCGGGCGCCGAGGCCAAGGCCACCTTCGGCAAGGGCGAGGACGGCAAGTGGCACATCGGCGGCGAGGTGGGACTCGCCCTCGGGATCGGCGGATCGGTGGGCGCCGAGTTCACGGTCGACACCGAGAAGGTGGGCAAGGCCTTCGACGACGCGGCCGACGCGGTCGGCGACTTCGCCGGGGGCGTCAAGAACACCGTCGGCAGCTGGATCGACTGATGTACGTTTCCCATTCCGTTTGCGTGGAAGGAGGCCCGTAGATGCCCACGACACTGCCCGTGCCGATCGAATTCCGGCTGCCGGAGGGCTGGCGGGCGGCGCCGCCGGACGAGGTCGGCGCGCAGGACGTGGCGTTCGTCGCGCTGCATCCGGAGCCGGATGCCGGATTCACGGCGAACATCACCGTCGACGGCGAGTTCCTGGCCGAGGGGACGGCACTGGAGGAACTCGCCGACGCCTCGGTGGTGCGCGTGCGCGGGGCCTCCGAGTCGGTGGAGGTGGCCGGCCGCCGCCCGATCGGCTCGCCGGAGGCGCCCGGCCTGACGCAGCGGCTGGACGTGTCGGCCGTCGTCGGCGGCACGCTCCGCGACCTGGTCCAGCTCCAGGTCTACATGACCATCCTGGACGTCACCGACCCCCACAAGCGTGCGGTGATCCGGCTGATCCTGACGGCCACCGCCGCGCAGCACGACAGGGTGCTGGGCGACTTCCAGGCGTTCCTGCGCACGGTACGCCCGGACGCGGGGACGGGAGCATAGCCGTGGGCCGCCTCACGGACAGGTGGACCGGCACCAAGTACCCGCGCAGTGGCATCGCAGCGCGGCCCGCCCCGGAGGTCCGGGCTGCGCTCCTCGCGGTCAACGGCGCGGACGTGCGGTTCGTCGTGCGCGAGGGCACCCCGAAGGAAGGCGCGGACCTGGTGGCGGAGTTCGAATTCCCGCCGCTGGACCTGACCCTCAAGACCCGGATGCGCCTGAACCCCGCGGCGCACGAGGTGCGGGTCCTCGAGGAGCGGTGGGAGCCGACGGCCGAGGGGGCCCGTAGACAGTACGGCCGTGGGCCGGCGGACAAGGTGTACCGGCAGTGGGAGGTCAAACCCGGGGCGGACGGCCGCCGGCACAAGGCCGAGACGTTCCGCTTCAGCACTCAGGACATGAGGGGCCCCCTCCAGCGAGTAGTCCTGGGCTCGGGCTGGACCTGGCGCGGGGTGCTGCTGAAGCTCTGACCGGGAGGCCCCGTCAGCGGCAGTCGACCCCGTGCAGGGCCGGCATCACCGGATCGCCCGCGCGGCCGTGGATGTCCAGGGCGCCGTCTTCGTGGCCCCACGTCAGTTCGTAGAGCCCGGCGGCGATGGGGCGGCCGCCGTCGTCGACGATCCACGAACTGCTCTTGAAGGCCAGACCCACCCCCTTCACCGCGTACAGCTCGCCGCTGCCCGCCTTGAGGAACGAGGTCTCGCGCACCACGGCCCGGCAGCCGTCCGGCCCCGCCGGTTCGAGCACCCGGTAGTCGGCGCCGAGGTCCCCCAGCCCGCCGAGCCCGATCCCCAGCACGGCGGCGCCGGTCGGCAGTGCGAGCGCCGCCCACCGTGCGGCCTGGGCTCCGCGACCGGCCGCCGGTGCGGCGGGCGCCGCCGGGCGGCGGGACAGCGCGCGCATCCGGCGGAACACCCGGACGGCGACGGAGACGGCCAGCAGGAGCCCGGCGACGACCCAGTGCGGGACCACCCACCCGGGCACGACCAGGACCAGGTCGCTCCAGCCCGCCACGGCGGCGAGCACCGCGCAGAGGACGGCGACGAGGAACGGCCAGGAGCGCCGGGCAGCGCCGCCGTCCGCCCGTCGGAGTTCCGAACCTGCCGTCTGCTGAACCGTTTCCGCCATCATCCGGCCAGCGTAGGGCCCGACCGGACTCCCGGCCGGGCCCTCAGGCCGTGATCAGCGGTACATCAGGCGCAGCTTGCCCTGGTACGTCTGGAGGACGGGGTCGTCGGTGGCGACGGGGCCGCCGATCTGGGTGGCCCCGCTCCACGCGGTGCCGTCGTAGGAGGCCGAGTAGAGGCGGCCGCCGGTGCCGACGTGCAGGCAGTACATCCGGTTGTCGGACACCTCGATGGCGGGGCCGGCGGTCGTGCGCCAGTGGGAGGCGACGGAGCTGGGGGTCCAGGACCCGTTCTGCAGGCGGAACCACCCCAGGCTGTTGTCGGAGGCCCGGTAGACGACGTGGAGCACGCCCTTGTAGGAGACGGCGGTCGGCGCGCTGGGGGTCGTCGGCTTGAACATCCCGGCGAAGGAGCTGAGGACGGTGGAGTCGCTCCACTGGCCGTTCGCGTAGCTGTTGACGTGCATGGCCTGGTCCTGACCCCGGTGGACCAGGTAGATCCTCCCGTCGTGCCAGGTGAGGGCCGCGCCGGCGGTGGCGACGTAGTTCTTGACGCGCTGGTGGGCGGACCAGGTGGAGCCGTCGTACGTGCTCCACCACAGTTCGCCGGCGCCGCCGACGTGGACGCCGAGCAGGGTGTTGGCGTCGACCGGACACAGGGCCGGGCGCAGGTAGCCGCCGAAGCCCCGGATCTGGGTGGGCGTGGTCCAGGAAGAGGCGTTCTCGCTCGAGGTCCACAGCAGCTGGGTGCCGCCGCCCCGGATGAAGGTGACGTGGAGCTTGTCCTGGAAGGCTTCCACCGCGGGGGCGGTACGGCTGAGCGAGTTGGGCAGCTCGGTGGCCGAGCTCCAGCTGCCGTTGTTGAGGGTGCGCAGCTTCAGCGGCTCGGGCGGGAACACCGGGCCCTGCGGCATGACGACCTTCATGTACAGGTCGACGCTGTTGCTGCCGTTGCGGCCGCTGAAGTTGACGCGGTTGTGGTCCACCGAACGGCGGCTCATCTCGTACAGGCCGCGGGAGCTGTAGGCGATGTCGACCTCGCCGAAGAGGTCGTCCTCGTTGATCAGCCAGCCCAGGATCAGGTTGATCAGGTCCGAGATGAGTGCGACGAGGGAGAGGAAGGCGGAGGACGCGTTGTAGTCCTCGTTCTGGTCGATCAGCTTCTCGGACTTGTCGTAACACCAGCGGGAGATGTCGCGCAGCGCCTCGCGCAGCCGGTTGTAGAAGCCGCCGTCGCTGTCGTCGGCCTCCCAGCACTGGATGTTGCACATCAGGGTGTTCTTGATGGTGCCCCTGAAAACGTATGAGCCGGAGTCGAAGTACTTGGTGTCGCCCGAGCTGGTCGCGCCGTACTCGCGGGACTTGAAGTCGGGGTAGGCGGCGGTGTCGCTGCCGGCGCCCGAGGCCCAGTAGATCTCGGAGCGGCCGCCGCCCTGGTCGCCGACGCGCACGGCGTAGAACTTGTTGTACTCGACCCGGACGTCCAGCGGGGTGGGGTTGGTCGCCCAGGGGCCGATGTCCCCGTCGGCCAGGACCACGATCGAGCCGCCCCCGTACTCGAAGCGCGCGGCCGCGGCCTCCTCGGTGTCGATGCCCTCGTCCGGGCCGAGGGCGTCGGCGCGGACGGTACGGAACGTCGGCTGCGAGGTCAGCTCGGGGGCCAGGGCGGGGAGTTCGGCCGCGAGGTCCTCGTACGAGTAGCCCTCCGTCAGCGGGCGCCCGGTGACCGCCGCCGGGAAGATCTCGCCGGTGCCGCGTGCGGTGAGGTTGTCCCGGTAGAGGTGGCCGAACTCGGCGATCTCCGAGTCCGAGGACCCGGACAGCCGTAACAGGCCGATCAGGTTCTCTTCCAGGTCGGTCAGCTTCTGGTCCTGCTCCAGACGCGCGGCGGCCCGCAGCGTCATTCCGTAGAGGAACCCGGTCTGCGGGCTCAGCCGCAGGCGTCGCTCCATCCGGGAGTCGGATCGGGCGGTACCCGCGAGCTGTGCGCGCAGCCGCTCGAGACGGTCGGAGTGGGCAGCCAGAATGAAGGTCACGCGATCCCCTGCCTTCGCAGTACGTAAATACGCGGTCACGGAACGTGCGCCTGTCATCCTCCGTGCACCGCCCGGCCGATCGCCAGATCAGTTCCTGCCAACCGAGCCGGGGCACGCGTCCGGAACGGTTCCTTCACGGCCGGTGGGGCAGGGTGGCCCAGGCGCGAGTGCCGCCGCCGGGCTCCCGGGAGGGGCCGACGCCCCACTCGCCACCGTGGTCGCGGACCAGCGCGGTGAACACCCGGAGGGTGGCCCGGCGGCGGGCCTCGCAGAGCGCGGCGAGGCGGGGGTGCGTGTGGGCGGGGTGCCCGTCGTACACGATCAGCCGGAGCGCGTCGTCGCGGTAGCGCAGCGACAGATACAGCTCCCCGTACGGGTCCATCCGTCAGGCGGAGCCCATGAGTTCGGAGGCGGCCTGGACGGCGGTGGGCTCGAGGGGGTCGAGGGCGTAGGCGTGCAGCGCGGCCCGCACGGCCTGCCGCGCGATCCCCGCGGAGCGGGCGGAGGCGGGCAGGGTCATGCTGAGCCCCGGCGCGGCGGGCGGCGCGGCCGGCTGGTCCGGCACGACCGGGCAGGCGGAGGGCGGCATGGCGAACAGGTTGAGCGGGCTGAGCATCTTCGGCTCCCAAGTCGTCGACGGTGACGGCGGATTGGCGTTCGGAAGCTCGACGCGCACATGGGCCCACGCGGGCGGGGAGCGTGGCTCGTCGCCGAGGCCCGAGGCATGCTGCGGCGATGCACTTCAACTCCCCTGCGTGAGCTGTGCGTTACCGACTGTAGGGCAACATGTGATGCCTGCGCCATATGAATGGTGATGCCTGCGCCACCATTGGACCGGGCGGGCGGATCCATGCAGACTGCCCTCATGCCACCCAGGACGTCACCGACGTACCGCCAAGCCAGGCTCGGGGCCGAGCTGCGCAAGATGCGCCTCCACGCAGGCGTGACCGCCGAGTTCGCAGCCGGGCTGCTCGGCATTGACCGGGGAAAGATCCCCAACATCGAGTCGGGGGTCCGGACCCTGAGTCCGGAACGACTGCGCACCCTGGCCACCAACTACGGTTGCACGGACGAGGCTTACCTCACAGCCTTGGCGGCGATGGCGCAGCCCAGAACGCGCGGCTGGTGGGACCAGCACCGGGGCCAGCTGTCGTCGGGCATGCTCGACATCGCCGAACTCGAATGGCATGCAACGCGGTTGCACACCATACAGACCGTGCACATCCCCGGGCTGCTCCAGACCGAGGCGTACGCACGAGCCATCTTCAGCGCGGTCCTGCCGGAGCTGTCACGGCTGGAGGTCGAACTCCGGGTCTCCCACCGCCAGGAGCGCCGTCGCGTACTGGAGCGGGCACAACCGGTCCCGTATATCGGGTTCGTGCACGAAGCGGCCCTGCGCATGCACTTCGGCGGACGGCAGGCAGCCCGGGCGCAGCTTGAGCACTTGGGCGAGCAGAGCACGGCCGACCACATCACCATCCGGGTCATCCCGGTCTCCCAGGGCATCTTCCCCGGCGCCGGACACGCCCTGCTGTACGCCGAAGGGGTCGTCCCGCAGCTCGACACGGCACAGCTCGACTCCGCTCATGGGCCGGCGTTCATGCACGCGGAGGGCCAGCTGTCCAAGTACCGCAGCCACCTGGAGTGGATGGAAGCCAAGGCACTCGACGCCTCGGCCTCCCGAGACTTCATCCACCGCGTCCACAAGGAGTTGTGAAGACCATGGCCGACGTCACATGGGAAGACCCGTACTGCGGCGAGGGGAACAACTGCTACCGGATCGGGGTGGACGGGGACGGCAACAGCTACATCGCCGTCGCGGGCGCCGAGGCCGCGTACCTCACCGACACCACCAGCGCCCTGCGTCAGCTCATCCGGGACATCAAGGCGGGCAAGGCCGACCACCTCCTGGACGACTGACCGGCCCCGGACGGAGCCCGCGCTCGCCCCAAGGGCCGGCCTCCGTCCGAGTCGTCAGGCCGGGTACGTACGAGGCCTGATCACGTGGCAGGCGTGACCGAGAAGGTCACCCGCCCATGAGGTCGAGGTGGATCCTGAGGCTGGCGAGGTCCTCGTCATCGGCCGTGAAGGCGCTGATCTCGCAACTGAACTTCGCCTGCGGGGCCTCCTTGGGGAAGTCGAATGTCAGGGTGAAGTTCGTGTCGCCTGCCGGGATCGGGCTATTGCCGTCGCTCGTGTCACAGGCCAGCTTCAGATCGCCACGGCGCAGCTCGTCCAGAAGGTCGAGCCGCTTGGTGAGAAGCTTGATGAGGCCCAGTTTGACGACGACATCGACGTAGGCGCCGTCTTCGATGGCGGTCACCACTCGGCCGTTGAGGGTGAAGACGGCAGTCTCCCCGCGGACCAGCGGGTCCGGGGTGACCGAGACGCTCTTGACCTGAAACACGTCCTCCGGCATTCCGACGTCTTCGTACATCCATTTGGTCATGCGGAACCCTCCTGGTGGGAACAGGTGCTGAGTAGGGAGATGCGTGCTCAGTCTCAGGTGCTGCCGCGGGGAGCCCTCGGAGCCCGGGACCTCAAACCACCCGTTCGAGTGAGGAAGACACTGGACGGACAAGCCCAGGGCCCGGGGAGCACAAAGCCCCGACTACTGCACAGCGAGACCCAACTGCCCAGCCACTCTGAGAGGGACCCGATGGCCGACATCACTTGGGAAGACGCCTTCTGCGGCGAGGGGAACAACTGCTACCGGATCGGGGTGGACGGGGACGGCAACAGCTACATCGCCGTCGCGGGCGCCGAGGCCTCGTACCTCACCGACACCACCGACGCCCTCCGCCAGCTCATCCTCGACATCAAGGCCGGCAAGGCCGACCACCTCCTGGACGAATGACCGGCACCCGATCGCGTCCTGAGATGGAGACGGCCCGACGGGGCCCGGTCCGAAGACCTCCGCTGTGAGGCGGTGAGCAAACCCCGTCGGCCTAAACGAATCCCGCTAGAGGAGACCGCCCCACCGTAACCAACAACGCCCCCCTGTCGCATCCTCCATTCGCAGGCTGGTGCGGACGGACGTAGCGTCGTAAGTAGCTGCGTTTCCCGTGAGGCGAATCGAGGTATCGCCATGGCCGTTTTGGTCCACAGCCAGGGGGCGGCCTGGAACCAGGAGCTCTACCAGACGATCTTCGACCGGGTCATCCCGGACCGCGCGAACCCGCCTGCCGGACTGATCATCCATACGGGGATGCCCGGCGACGGAGGCGGGTGGGAGGTCGTCGACGTGTGGGAGTCGCAGGCCGCGTTCCAGCGCTTCACAGAGGACGTCATCATGCCTGCCGCGCAGGAGCTCGGGGCGCCGCCGTTCGACACGAGGGTGGTCGAGATCTACAACCTGCTGGTCACTTAGCCGATCGCTGGGAGCTGTCCGGCCGATCAGTGCTCATCACCACCCTCTGGAGGGGGTCCTGGGGCGCGGCGACGGGCCGGTCAGGTTGAACGGCGTCGGGAAGCTGATCATCTCGCCGCTGACGGCGGAGGACATCCCGTCCAAGGCCAAGGAGCTGCACGCCGAGCTGGCGCGGATGCTCAAAAGGAACGTGATCGCCTGTCTGATCGAGCTCTACACGAACCTCGGTCTGCACGGCATGGCCGCGTCCTGCGGCATCCCCTACGACGTGCTGGCGTGACCGCGGAGTGGTACATCCGCGAGGAGACCCTGCGCGAGGCGAACATCTGCCTGGTCAACTACCACCAGAAGCTGCCGGTGACCGCGATGTTCGGCTCCGGACCCTGTCCTCCCCCGACGGGCAGCGGTTCCCCACGCGGGGACACGCACGGCGTCACCCTGGTCAACTTCGGCCTGTTCGACCTGGTCGGCAAGCAGCCCGGTCGCCGATCACTGGGACGACCGGCCGCCCCCTGGCGGGGTCGCTGAAGTACGGGCACGCCACCGCCTCGCTGATCGTCGGCAAGCCTTCGGCGTCATCCCGGCAGAACGCGCTGGCCGCCGCGCTGAAGGAGTACGGGGGCGCTCCGCAGCACGATCTACGCGGCGAAGTACCTGTCGGACTAGGGCTACCGGTGAAAGATCGCCCGACAGCTGAACAAGGGCGAGTCCCTGTACGCCCTGCGCCGCCAGCTCCACTACGCCCGCGAGGACAAGATCACTCCGCCGTCAGCCCGAGCAGCAGAACGAGCAGGCGTGGTGCCTGACGGTGACCAGGGACAACCGGCCGCCGCGGACCATGGCCGTGGACGAGCCCGGAGCCCGGCTGTAGAGCAGCAACCAAGCCGCGTGGCGGCAGATGGCCCGCCATCTGAGGGCCACTCAGCGCGCTCTCGACATGCCCCGCCGGAACCCACCCCGCGGTACACCGCAGGCACAGCCCGGTCCTTGGCTTCTCGCCAATCACGGCCGTCTCTCTCCAAAGCTGCGGAGGTGGGGAGCCGGGAAGCGGAGATGCTCCATGAACCCATCGTGAGCTGAGCTTCGACACGCCGCGCCGGCTCCGGGCCAGCGGGAGTGGAACGGAGGCGGTCGGTGGTATCGGGCCAGGATGACGCCCGACAGTCAAGAAAGGGCACACACCCACAACTGAATCGACTCTACGTTCGATCACTCATCCGCAGGTTTGGGTTCACACGAGGTGAGCCCGGGTGGTTCGACGAAGGGTTGAGTGAGTGCGAGTGAGACTTCCGCTCCGATCGGTAGGTGTCGGAGCGTGTACAGCAGTGGTTCTCGTGTCCGCCGCGGCAGGCGCGGCGGCGAAGCCCCCGACGCCTTCGCCCACAGGGCTGCCGCCCGGTGCCGCTTCCTACTGGACAGCGAAGGAGGCGCAAGCCCTCTTGTCCCCGAAACAGATGGCGGCCGCCCGGTTATGGAAGCCCCCGGCCGCCGCAGGCGCGGCGCCGACGGCGGAGACACTGGGTTCACGTGTGCCGACGCAGGACCCGGACGGGCCGGACGCCGGGGTGCTCTTCCGAATTTCCAAGGGGACGGTCTACTTTTGCGGCGCGAGCGTCGTCTCCAGCCCACACCGCAACCTTCTCGTGACGGCCGCCAACTGCTTGACCGGAGACGCCGAGGACAAGCTCGCCTTTGCTCCGCACGTCCTGAAGAACACCTCAGGCGCCCTGGAAGCGCCCAGGGGCCTCTATGCCGTCAAACAGCAGGGCAACCGGCCCATGGTGTGGACCGACTCCCGGGGCCAGGCTCAGTCGGGTGACGCCTCTTCCCCCTCAGGTGTCGGCTTCGCGACGGTCGACAAGGGCATCAAGAGCGAGCAGCTTGAGGACACAGTCCCAGGTCACCGTCTACTGACGGGTGCCGAGTACACACACAAGGGTGTTCGAGTCGCCGGCCACGGTGTCGCGGAAGAACCGGTCAAGGCATGCATCGGTGACACGTCCAAGGCGGACGTAGCCGACTCCAAGAGTCCGTACCTGCGGCTCGACTGCGGCAAGCCCGGCACAGACCTCGCCGACGGCTCGGCGTTCATCACCGACTACGACACGAAAACACGTGTCGGAAGCATCATCGGCGCCTCGGAGCGAGTCACCTCCCCTGACCGCCTCTCCGCGGTCTACAGCCCGTACCTCGACACCACGGTCCAAGACCTCTACGAGGAGGCGGTCCGCGGCAGCAAACCGGCCGCCACACCTCCGATCACCCCGCCGGGCACGAGCCCCTCACAGGTGCCACCCGGCCCAACGCCCTCCGGCACCCCTGCCACGCCTCCCAAGCCCGCCGACCCGAGCCCTTCTGACGGCGGCGAGATGAGAGCCACGCCCGCCCAGATCGCCGCGGCGAAGGAGGTGGAGGCGTACTGGACACCCGAGCGCATCGCCAAGGCCGTCCCGGTGGACATCGGCAAGACGTCCGACGCCAGTGCCGCGCGGGAGAACGGTGTGACAGCAGCCGCGCCGTCCCACTTCGACAACAACGGCGTGGCCACGGTCGGCGTGTTCCTCATCAACGAGGACGACGATCCCCAGTCGGACCCGGGCGGGCGTGATCAGTTCTGTTCCGCGAGTTCCGTGGCCTCACCGACCAAGTCGCTCGTGCTGACGGCTGCGCACTGCCTCAGTGACAACGACCGGTTCAAGCGACTGGCGTTCGCTCCCGGCTGGAAGCCGGACCCCGCTGCCCCGCAGACCCGTGGAACCGCGCCGTACGGCATCTTCCCGATCGAGCGGGGAAAGATCTGGATCGACGGCCGGTACCTGTCGCAGGGGCCCGCAAAGGCAGATGACCTCGACTTCGCGTTCCTGAAGACCGGCCCCAACTCGAGGGGACAGT
This sequence comes from Streptomyces sp. NBC_00091, assembly GCF_026343185.1. GTDB lineage: Bacteria > Actinomycetota > Actinomycetes > Streptomycetales > Streptomycetaceae > Streptomyces. The sequence goes on from NZ_JAPEMA010000001.1 coordinate 1,594,468, forward strand.
TCCTGGAGAACGCCACCGGGATGGGCAACACCCTCACCACGCTCCAGTCGAGCCAGTTCAACCAGAAGAACGTGAGCCTGTTCGGGTTCCCCGGAGGGTCCAAGGCTCCGCTCGTGTGCCCGTCAACGAACACCACCGGGTTCTCCGGACGATTCTTGAAGATCGCCTGCAAGGGCTACGAGGGCGGTTCGTCCGGAGGGCCCTTCCTGCGCAACTTCGATGGCAAACGCGGCGATGTGATAGGTGTCATCGGTGGCTGGAAAACCGGCGGACCGATCCCCGACGAGTCCTATTCTTCACAGTTCGACGCCGATATCGTCCGCCTGTACAACCAGGCGGTGAACGACTACGCGCCCGACACCCCCAACGGCGATGCGACGATGGGCAGCGCGGACCTCTGGAAACACGCCAACGGCGCCGCCTCGGGGACGTTCCACACCAGCTCCCAGCAGTTCGGCGACTCGGACCTCGTCGTCAAATGGGACGACGGCGAAGTCACCCTCTACCCGGGAGACCAGAACTTCGGATTCCACACAGGCTGCAAGCCCGATGCGCCCTGTGAGACGCAGCTGGCCAAGCCCAACGCCATGTGGAAGGACTACGCCGACGTCATCACGGCCGGAGACTACGCGGGGACCAACGCGTACGACCTGCTGGTCAAGTGGGTCGATGGTGAAGTCACCCTCTACCCGGACATCAGCGAGAGCACCCGGCTCCCCACAGCACTGGACCAGCACCTTCCCAACGAGATCACGCTCGCCGCACCCCACTCGGTATGGGAGTACGCCCGCGGGTTCGCCACCGGCAAGTACGCCGGCAACCAGTGGCCCGACGACCTCATCGTCCGCTGGAACGACGGCGAGGTCACCAAGTACATCGACATCGACGGCAACGGACTGCACGCCGAGGAGCAGCTCGCAGCCCCGAACGACCGGTGGAAGACAGCAAGCCTCATCACCGGCGGCGACCTCGACGGTGACAGCAACGGCACCACAACTCCCAACCACGACCTGCTTGTCGTATGGACCAGCGGAACGGTGAGCGTCTTCCCCGACGTGAACTCCGGACGCCTGCAGAACGAAGAAGTCGTCGTATCAAGCTCCACCTGGACCCACGCTCGTGTCATCGCCCTCGGCGAGTACGGCATGAACGACTGGGAGGACGACCTGTTCGTCCGCTGGTCGGACGGCGAAGTCACCATGTACGGCAACACTCAAGCCGGCGGCATCGGCCGCGAGTACCAGCTAGTGCCCCCACCCGCAGCAGCGCGGGCAGCCACGGAACAAGGCGCCGTCCGACCGGACGACCCCTGTGCCAAGGTATGTGGACCGGAACTGTATCGCCGTAGTCGCTAGACCGGCAGCCGTGGGGACCCCGCCGGCAACACGCGGGGCCCCCACGGCCCAAACCAAGGAATGCTGTATGCGGATACCAAGGTCCTTGATGGTTTTAACCGTCGCTGCTGCCCTCACCGGGTGTACGAGCACTGAACCGCCCCCGTACGAACCGGGAACGATATGGGAGCCCGACGACGCCCTGCAAAGAGCACAAGCGGCTCTGAAGGATGGTGGCACACCGTCACAGCTCGTCCTCAAAGGAGCCCCGTACGTGGCTGGGGGCCTGGACAAGACGCTGGAAACAGGAGGTGACAAGCCCTACCGCTTTGACGCCGTCTGCGACAGCACCGATGTTCCCAAGATGACCCTCGTCCTCTCACGGGGCACGTCAAAGAAGCAGTTCGACATCGATTGCACAGGCACGAATGTCGTCCGCGTCAACTTCCCTGCAGGAGCTCCCGTCACCGTCAAGATCGCACCAGCAACCGGGAACCCCACACCCATGGGCCTGGTTGCTTGGTACCTGATGACCCTTGAGCCCGCCGACGTGCACGGCTGCGCTAACGACATTGAGGGCTGTTAGCCTGCGGCCTCCAGCCTTGCCAGGGTGCCCACTGTGACGGCGTGTGCACGGCGGACTCGGTCATCGCAGAAGCTGAAGAGCAGCACAGCTGGGCCAAGCACGAATCCTCGCTGCACGCCGTGAGGACGAATTGCCGCCTCAGCCGAGGAGCAGGAGCAGCCCCTACGCAGTCCCTCACGAGCCGTTGCCTGTCCGTCTACGAGCCTCCGGAGCGGTAGATCGCTCTCGAGGCGATGCGCAGCATCCGGCTCACCGGTGCGCCGCCGCTGGACCTGGTCGCCGTGGACATCCAGCGCGCCCGCGACCACGGCTTCCCGGACTACAACCAGTGCCGCAGTGCGTACGGGCTACCGCCGTACCGCACGTTCGCCGAGCTCACGCCGGATCCGGCGATCAAGGGCACGAGGATGTCGGACGTGATCAAGCGGAACACGCAGATCACGAACATTCAGGACGACGTCTTCCATCTGCCGGTCTGAGGATCCTGGCCCGGCGGTCTCTACGGTGGCCGAAGCGGGTCTGGGCCTCCAGTACGGCTTCGGCGTAGCGTCCCGCCCACGCGCCCATCGCCCGGATCGGGCCCTGCAGCGCGACGCCCGCCTCGGTGAGGGCGTAGTCGACGCGCGGTGGGGCCTCGGCGTACGCCCTGCGTACGACCAGGCCGTTGTACTCGAGGCGGCGCAGGGCCTCGTTGAGTACCTTGGGGCTGATCCCACCGGTGCGGGTGATCAGCGCCCGGGGCCTCATGGGGCCGTCCTCGCCGAGGATGAACACGATCACGCTGTCCCAGCGGTTCGCCAGCACCTCGAAGGCCACCCTCGCCCGGCAGTCCGCCGCGAACTCCTCGCCGCCCAGGTCCTGTTCCTGTCCCTGTTCCTCTATCGCTCCGTCGGCCATGTCTCCATCCTGCCCGGCCGATGCACACCATGTGGTGTGCATCGGCACGCCTAGCGTCGTTCCCGTCGCATCCCGCGACACGACGACAGGAGCAAGCGCATGCGCATCGGCATTCTGGGAACAGGGGCCATGGCGACGGCCCTCGGCGGGGCCTGGGTACGAGCCGGCCATGACGTTCGGGTGGGTGGACGGGACACCGATGCGGCTTCCCGCACCGCGCGGCGGACCGGCGCCGCCGGGCACGGCAGCCTCGCGGAGGCGGCGGCCCACGGGGAAGTGGTGCTGACCGCCGTACCGGCGGATGCCGCGCCGCGGTTGGCGAAGCAGCTGGCCCACGTACTCGCCGGGCGGACGGTGATCGACTGCACCGTTCCGATGGCGCCGGGCCCGGACGGCGGCCCGGCCCTGACCACGGACGGCGTCACGTCCGTCGCCCGGCTCATCGCGGACGCCGCCCCCGACGCCCACGTGGTGAAGGCCTTCGGGGTGTGCCACGAGAGCATCTGGACCCTGGACCGTCCGGCCTTCGAAGGGGCGCCGCTGGCGGTGCCGTTCTGCACCGACGAGCCGGGCGCCGCCACGCGGGTGGCGGAGCTCATCGCCTCCATGGGCTGTACGCCGTTGCCCTGCGGCGGTCTGGGCCGTGCCGCCCTGTTGGAGGCCACTGCCGTCTTCGCCATCGGCGTCTGGTGGTCGGGCGCCGAGGCCCGCTTCGCGTTTCCGTCCCCGGCGCTGGCCCCGGGGGCGGTGGACGACTAGAACGTGTCCCGCGCGTACGAGCCCTACTCCACGACGAAGGGGGCGTAGCCCACCGGGACCTCGCTCACCTGAAGGTCAGAGAAGAGCAAGGTCAGGTTGTGCGCGTTGGTCTCCATCCGTACCTCGTGGAAATCCATTCCGAGGGCCTTCGACCAGCGTCGGGTCGCCTCCGACTCGGGGAGCAGCTTGGCTCCCGGGTAAAGGCAGTGCCACTTCACGCCCCAGACGTATCCGTCGAGGTCGACACCGGATTCGTGGTCGATGAGCCGGTCGTCCAAAGAGATCCGCCAGATGCCCGCCGGCACGGACGTCTCGCACCGGGCCTCAACGCAGTACCTGAAGAGATACCGCAGGTGGGCTGGCGGGATGCCCGTACGGGGATCAGCCGTCGCGTAGACGATGACCTCGTAGTCGCGCATGTAGTTGGTGTATCCGTGGTGCACGACAGCGTGATCGAAGGTCTCGTCCAGCATCTGTTCCAGTACGGCAGCATCCATGCCGCCCTTCTACCTCACTCGGCCTAGCCGGTGGTGCTGCGGGGGAAGGTGATCTCGACGCGACGGTTCTTCTTGCGGCCCTCTTCGGTGGTGTTGTCGGCGATCGGGTAGTCCTCGCTGTAGCCGCGGACGTCGTAGGTGATGCCGGGGCTGGTGACGGTCTTGGCCAGCTCGGCCTGGACGGCGTCGGCGCGCTGCTTGGAGAGTTCCTTGCCGTGTTCGTAGCTGCCCTGGTCGTCGGTGAAGCCGAAGACGCGGACGCGGGTGGCTTTTTGCTGGTTGATCTCTTGGGCGATGGCTTGTATGCGGGCGCCCGCCTGGGCGTTGAAAACGGCGCTGTTCTCGGGGAAGAGGACCTCTGACTGCAGGGCCATCATGACGTTCTGGTTCGTCTCCTGCCGGCGTTGCTCCCCGCCGAGGTCTTCGACGACCTCCACGAGATCCAGGATCTTGGGGGGCGCAAGGGTGCCGCCCTGTGGAAGCTTCAGTCCGGGGGACCTGGCATCGATGGGCAGTGGTGCAGATGCCGACGGCTCGGTGCCAGGCGGGACCGATGGCTTGACATCGTCAGCGTACGCGGCGGTCGCCCCGAGAAGGTGGGCACCGGCGACGACGAGCCCGGCGACTGCAATGGCCGCGGCAACGCGGTGTCGGCCAATGAGCTGTGTCATTACGTCACCCCGAGATCTTGATCGTGGCCGTGGCGAACGTGGGAATCCCGAAGTCAACCTCGCTGGTGCTGGTGGGCGGCGCCGGGAACTGCGCAAAGAAGGGAACGGACTCCCCCGGCCCGATACGCGTAATGCCAATTGTGCAGGAGCAGCGGCCCTCGGTGTCTCGCAGAACGTAATAGCGCTTCTTACCCTGCTTGTCGATCAACGTGGCACCAGCGACCGAGGCCGCACTCGCGCTTCGTTCATCACCACGCCAAGCCGCAGTCTCAACGTAGGCCTGAGTGCCGCTGTTCTTGATCAGTCCGCTGACCGTAACGAAATTACCGGCATCGCGGATGGCGGAATTGATCTCGAGGGTGATGCTCGCCGGACCCTTGGCAGTAGCGATGACCTCTACGGGGCCGGGAGCCTTGGTCGCATTGGGCGCGGAAGACTGTGCAGTACTGCCTGACTGACCCTGCGCTCCAGCGGACTTTTGCGGAGCCTTCGGCTGCTCGTCGCCCCCGCACCCGGTCAGCGTGAGCGCCAGGACCGCCGCCGCTGCAACAGTCGCTCCCCCACGGACCTTAGCCATGTGCCGAATGCCCATCTGTGACGCTTCCTTGTCTCTTGTTCCTCGTCAGTCGACGAGACGCACGCTGAAGAGCTTCCTGCCCAACTCGCGTAGTGAGCCCGGCTTCATCGGATCGAGCTTGACCGGATCGCCTTTATCGCAGGCAAAGGTGACTGCCGGAGCCGTCGACGCGGTCGGCGTAGGCCCTGGCGTGCTTCCCCCTGCAGGAACGGTAGGCGCTGGGCTGGGGGTGGCCACCGTTCCCAGGTGGCACTTCGACTCGACCAAAGCCGTGGCTGTCGCCGATCCGTGCATGCTGTTAGTGCCCGGAATCACCGAATCGCCGACTGTCCGGTTGCTCTCCACCTTGACGGTGAACCTGGGCGGTGACGCCTCACACTGCGCCCTCGCATCGTTGCGACCCGCGAAGACATCGGCCTGGGCGCAGGCGCCATTCGCCTTGAGATAGTCCCCGTCTGCGATCTTCCTCCAGTCCTCAGGCTTCAGCGCCGTGAGGTCGAGGCCGAACAGGACCTTGTCTCGGGCCTCTCGTCCAGCTGCCAAGGCAGCCGCATCCGCCGCCCCTTGAGCGTCGCTACGGGTCACGGCCGCTTGACCGACGACGAAGAAGGCAAGCGCGGCGAAGAGCAGGCCAGCCACTACCACGACATAGATAGGGAAGGCCTGCCCTCGGTCTCGCAACTTGCTCAGCCGCCGGCCTTGATGTCCTCGACCGCCTTCGCGATCTTGTTCGTAATTGCCGTGCCGATCCCGGAACCGACGATCGCGCCGATGATCACCACAACCACCAGGATGATGCCCAGGTACTCGAACGCGGTCTGACCCCGGTCGAGGTTCGAGTAGCGCTTGCGGATCCGGGACACGGCCGTGTCGGTCCAGCCGGTCAGGCGGATCTTCGCCTCGACCGAAGCCTTCAGCAGCGAGTTGTGTGACATGGGGGTTCCCTCCCGGGCCGGTGCCGCTGTTGATTTGCGGACCGTACGGCGAGTGACGAGAGATAACCAAGGGTCCCGGGGCCCAAATACGGACCCACTGCGCACTCCGTCTAGCCATGACCGGCCACCCCTGGACGGGCGGTTCCCAGCCAGCGGGCTATCGCCTCACTCCGCGACGTGCTCTGGAGCTTCGCGAAGATGCGGTTGATGTGGTTCTTGACCGTCTTCTCGCTGATGAAGCAGGCGCCGGCGATCTGCTGGTTGTTCATTCCGGACGCGATCAGGTCCATGATCTCCACCTCCCGCGAACTCAGGCCGAACGCAACGGAGTTGTGCATGCGCTCCGTAGACTGTGCCACAGAACGTTGCTGTTGCGAAGAGGACCGGAGTTCCGCGAGGACCGCCGTCGCCGCCGTCGGGGTGAAGTGGGCGCGGCCGTCGCGGATGTCGCGGACCGCGCGGACCAGGTCGTCGGCGGTGAACTCGCCGTGGATGAGGTACCCGCCCGCGCCCAGGAGGAGGGCCTCGCGGACGATTTCTGATTCCTGGCTGTACGTCAGCATCAGGACCGGGGCCAGCCGGACCAGGTGCGGCAGCGCCGAGATGCCGTCCACCCCCGGCATCCGGACGTCCAGCAGGATCACGTCCGGGGCGTGGAGCCGGGTCAGGTGCAGGGCCTCGTGGCCGTCGCGGGCCTCCGCCACCACCCGGAGGTCCGCGGCCGTCTCCAGAAGGGTGCTCAGGCCCGCCCGGACGACCGGGTTGTCGTCGGCGATCAGGATGTCGATCGGGGTCATCGGATCCCCTCCAGGGGGAGCGAGAGACGGACACGGGTGCCCGGGCCGGCCGGGCGGGGGCCGAGCGACAGGGCGGCTCCGATCGCCGCCGCGCGTTCCCGCATGCCGAGCAGGCCGAAGTGGCCCGGGGGAACGACGGACGGCAGGCCCGCTCCGTCGTCCTCCACCGTGAGGGTGAGGGTCTCCCCGGCCGCGACGCTGACCGACACCTCGATGCGGGAGGCGTCCGCGTGGCGCCGGGAGTTCTCCACCGCCTCGGAGGCGATGGACACCAGGTGGTGGGCCACCGGTGGGGGGAGGGCGGGCAGGGCGCCCGAGGTGTGGAGGTCCGCCCCCAAGAGGCGGAGGCCGGCCAGGAGCGAGACCTCCTCGTGGCGCAGGTCCGTCAGGAGGGATCGGGATTCCGATGCCGCGCGGCGGGCAGCCGAGGAGACCAGCTCCGCCTGACGGCGGATCGCCTCCGGGTCCGAGAGGCGGGCCAGGGCGTCCGCCGCCAGGGCCAGGCCGTGCAGGGTCTTGGACACCGAGTCGTGCATCTCCCGGGCCAGCCGCTCCCGCTCCTCCCGGACCGCCTCCGCCGCCGCCAGCCGCGCCCGCGTCTCGGTCAGGCGGAAGAGGAAGTCCCGGATGGAGGAGCCGGTCGCCCCCGTCAGGACGCAGAGGAGGGACAGGACGAGGCCGCCCCCGAGGGCCGCCACCGCCACCGTCTGCGCGGCCGCGAACACCGCCGAGCCACGCCAGCCGTAGACCAGCCCCGCCAGCAGCGGGGTGCCCAGGGCGACCAGGCCCAGCGGGGAGGACGGCGTGGCGGTGATCAGCAGCAGCGCGCCGACCGCCATGTCCGCCGCCAGCAGCCACCGGTGGCGCAGCAGCAGCGGCCCGAAGCGCTCCCAGTCGCGGTACAGGACGTACGACAGCATGAAGGTCAGCAGGAGGGAGCCCCCGACCAGGTACGTGGGGACCCCGCGCGCCGTGCGGTCCAGCGCGAGCGGCGCGCCGAGGGGGATCATGACCAGCCGTACCGCGAAGACCTGGCGGCACAGGGCCTGGAGGGCGTTCACCTGGAGGCGTAGCGAGGGGGAGGGAGAAGGGGAAGGGGAAGGGGGCACGGATCAGCCACCCCCCAGCAGCGCGCCGAAGTCGACGTTCGCACCGTAGACGAAGCCGCAGACGAGGAGGATCAGCGTCCCCGGAAGCATGAACATCGTCACCGCGAAGGTGGCCTTCGGCACGGCCCGGGCGGCGCGCCGGCGGGCGTTCTGGGCGTCCGTGCGCCGCATGTCCTCGGCGATCGCGATCAGGGTGTCCACGATCGGGGAGCCGAGTTCCTCGCCCTGCTGGAGGGCGGTCACGAACTGCGCGACCTGTTCGCTGTCGTTGCGGCGGCGCAGCTCGTCGAAGGCCTGGCGGCGGCTGACGCCCATGTCCATCTGCTGGAGGGTGATCCGGATCTCGTCCGCCCACGGGCCCTCGTACTTGCCCGCGACCCGCTCCAGCGCCTGCCGGAAGCCGAGCCCCGCGCTGACGACGACCGCGAGGACGTCCAGGAAGTCCGGCAGGGTGCGCTCGATGTTGTCGCGGCGGATCCGGATCGCCGACCACAGACCGGCCTCGATCCAGAACAGCCCGAAGGCGATCATGAGCAGGGCGGGAACGAGCTGCTCGTTCATGAGCATGGCCAGGGCGCCGAGCCCGCCGAGGAAGCCGTACACCGCGCGCCGGGCCGCGTACCGGTCGATCGTCAGACCGGCCGGGTTGCCCGCCATGTCGATCTGGCGGCGCTTGCGCGCCACCTGCTTGGGGCCCATCAGCCGCAGCACCATCGGCGCCCAGCGGATGCCGAGGCGGTCCACGACGGAGCCGACGGCCGTCGTACGGGTCGCGCCGACCTCCAGGGCGAGGGCGAGGTCGGTCGGGAGTTTGACCTCGGCGCGGTAGAGGCGGATGCCGTGCAGGATGCCGAAGACCGACAGGGCCGTGGCGAGGGCCAGGAGGAGAGGGAGCAGAGCGGTGGTGGTCATGTGGCGTCGTCCCCCCTCACACGTCGATCTTCGAGAGCCTGCGGATCAGGATGAAGCCCAGCGCGAAGAGCCCGAGCGAGACGAGCACCGCTGTCTGCCCGACGATGGCGCCGGTCATCCGGTCGAGCGCCCCCGGCATCATCATGTCCACCAGCAGCAGCGAGCCGAGCCCGATCGCCGGGACCAGGTACGCGGTCACCGTCACCTGCGAGAGCTGCGTACGGATCTCCCTGCGCGTTTCCTTGCGCTGCTCCAGGGTGACCGTGAGGTTGCGGAGGCTGCCGACGATGGCTCCGCCGGCCCGCGCGGACAGGACGAGGGTGGAGACGAGGACGACCAGCTCCCGCGACGGGAGCCGCTCCACGATCTCCCCGAGCGCCTCCTCGATGGAGTGGCCGACCGCGAGCCGGTCCGCGACCCGGGCCAGTTCCTCCCCCGCCGGGGCCTCCAGCTCCTCCGCCGCGATCCCGATGGCCGTGCGCAGGGCGAGCCCGGCCTGGGTGGCGTTGGCGAGGATCCGGGCCAGCTCGGGGAGCTGGTTGATGAACCGCTCCGTACGCCGGGCCCGCTGCCAGTTGAGGAAGGCGTTCGCGGACCAGAGGCCGATCAGCCCGGCCACCGGGCCGAAGAAGGGCGCGAGGAGGGAGGCGAAGAGCAACCACGTCCCGGCGACCGCCATCAGCATGTAGACGAAGAACTCGCCCGGGGTGAGGTCCAGGCCCGTGGTGGCCAGCTTGAGCTCGATGCGGCGCCCGAACTTCGTGCCGCGCAGGCGGCGGTCGACCCCTTGGAAGCGGCGCCGGCGGCCGACGGTGTCCGGGGCGCCCTCCGCGGAGAGGCGTTCGAGGAGGGCGGCGCGCTGGGCGAGGCCGGCGGAGTACGCGTGCACCCCGAGGGACACGAGCAGGCCGGCCAGCAGGGTGGCGCCGAGGGTGAGGAGGACGAGGTTGGTCACAGGACGGTCCGGGAGGTGAGCGGGTCGAGGAAGTCCTCGGGGGCGACCCCGAAGGCCTGGGGGATCGGCTGGTTGCTCATGTAGAGGCGCTCCGCGATCCGGCGGGGCAGGGGGGCGTAGGCGAAGTAGCCGTGCACGCGCCCGTCGGCTCCCATGGGCTGGGCGATGTAACGGCAGACCGTGGTGATCCGGAACGGCTCTCGGCCGTGGGAGTCGAGGATGGAGATCTCCGTGATGCGGCGCGAGCCGTCGCCGAAGCGGGTGAGCTGGACGATGACGTTGACGGCGCTGTTGATCTGGTCCTGGAGCGCCTCGAAGGGGATCTCGACCTCCGACATGGAGGCGAGCGTCTGGAGGCGCATCAGGGCGTCCGAGGAACTGTTGGCGTGGACGGTCGCGAGGGAGCCGTCGTGGCCGGTGGACATGGCCTGGAGCATGTCGAGGGTCTCGCCGCCGCGGACCTCGCCGACGATGATGCGGTCGGGGCGCATGCGCAGGGAGTTGCGTACGAGGTCGCGGATGGTGATCTGCCCCTTGCCCTCCACGTTCGCCGGGCGGGATTCGAGGCGGATGACGTGCGCCTGCTGGAGCTGGAGTTCGGCGGAGTCCTCGATGGTGATGACGCGCTCGCCCTCCGGGATCAGGCCGGAGAGGGCGTTGAGGAGGGTGGTCTTGCCGGTGCCGGTGGCGCCGGAGACGATCAGGTTCATCTTGGCCTGGACGAGGCCGGAGAGCAGGAGCAGCATCTGCTCGTCGAGGGAGCCCAGGGCGATCATCTCGTGCAGGGTGAAGGCCCGCGGGAAGCGGCGGATGGTGAGCGTCGCGCCGGTGAGCGAGAGCGGCGGGATGATGACGTTGACGCGCTCCCCGCTGGGCAGGCGCGCGTCGACCATCGGATTGGCCTCGTCCACGCGGCGGTTGACGGTGGAGACGATGCGCTCGATGGTCTGCATCAGCTGCTCGTGCGAGGCGAAGCGGATCGGGAGCTGTTCGACCCGGCCGGAGCGCTCGACGAAGATCTGGTCGGGCCCGTTGACCATGATCTCGGAGATGGAGGCGTCTTCGAGGAGCGGTTCGAGCACGCCGAGACCGAGCGCCTCGTCGACGACGCGGCGGATCAGCTGGGCGCGCTCGGCGGTGGAGAGGACGGGGCCCTCGCGGCTGATGATGTGCCCGAGTACGCGCTCCAGGCGCGCCCGGCGCTCGGCGGGCGCGAGCGCGGACATCTCGGCGAGGTCGATCTCCTCCAGCAGCTTGGCACGGTAGGAGGAGACGAGCCGGCCGTCCTCGCGGGGGCTGTGGCGGTCGTCGGGGGTGTTGACCCGGGAACGCAGGCTCATGGGCGGGCTCCGTTCGGGTCGTCGTTGGGCATGACGGCCGTTGCCTTGGCATCTGAGACGTCCAGTCCCGGCACGATCGAGTTGATGGGGATCGTCACGGTGGCGGTGACCGCGTCGGCGCTCTTGCTGATGTCCACCGCGACGGCGAGACCGCCCCGGACGGCGGCCTGACCGGCGGCCGCCCCGCCCGAGCCCTTTCGGGCCTCCACGCGGGCCGCCGTGCGGGCGGCCGTGTCGGCCTGTTCGTGGACGTACGCGATCCAGCCCAGCTGGATCCCGCACAGTGCGACGAACAGCAGGATCGGCACGAAGCCGATGTACTCCAGGGCGACTTGCCCCCGGTCGGAGCGGATCCGCCGCCGGTTCCGGTTCACTCCGCCTCCTTCTCCATCGCCGCGCCGCCCGTGCCCGTGATCTCCCCGAAGTTGAGCCCGGGGTAGAGGACCGGGATCTTGAGCGTGACCGTCGCCTTGTAGATGTCGCCGGACCGGCCGCAGTCGGTCTGGAGTCCCCACGCGCCGCTGATGTGCTTGCCCGCGGCCGCCGCGCAGGACCCCGCGTCCCCGTGCACCGCCCCCGCCCGCGCGCCCTCGTCCGCCGCGTTCCCGGCCAGGGAGAACGCGTAGCCGATCAGTACGCACTCCCACACCGCCGCCACGAGCAGCAGGATCAGGGGGACCATGCCGACGAACTCCAGGGCCACCTGGCCCCGGTCCCGGTCCGCGTCCCGGTTGCGCGCCCCCCGCATCCGTCAGCCCTCCCGGCCGCGCCGCAGCCGGGCCACCGGGCCGGCCGCGCGGACGGCGAGGGCCGTTCCGGCAGCGGCGGAGGCGGCCGGCTGCTTCTCGCGGGAGGGGGCGGCCGAGAGCAGTCCCAGCTCCCCCGCCACCGCCCACAGGGCCTGCTTCACCGTCGAGCGGTTGTCGAGGTCCTGCACCCGGCCCGCGTCCACGACGGCCTGGAGTTCCTTGAAGGCGGCGGGGACCGTGGTGCGGACGGGCCGGGTCTTGGTGATCTTCTCGATCAGCGAGGGCTGGATCTCGGTGTGCTTGCTCCAGCGGTTGACCACCATCGCGGTGTCCTCCGCCTTGCGCACCTGGAGCCGCTCCCACATGCGGACCATCCGCTTCGCCGCCCGTACGGCGACCACGTCGGGGGTGGTGACCAGTACGGCCACGTCCGCCTGTTCCACGGCGGCGGCGTTGGCGCCGGTCACCTGGGTCCCGCAGTCGATGACGACCAGCTCGTAGCGGGCCCGCAGGGCGCTGATGACGTGCCGGGTCGCCCGCTCGTCGACCTCCTCGCCCCGCTCCCCCTCCGCCGGGGCCAGCAGCAGCGCCAGTCCCGTGCGGTCCTCGTACACGGCGTCCTGGAGGACCCGCGGCGAGATGTCCTGGATGCCGGCGAGGTCGGCGATGGAGCGGCGGAACTGCACGTCGAGGTAGGAGCCGACGTCCCCGGCCTGGAGGTCGAGGTCCACGAGGGCGGTACGCCGCCCCGAGGCGGCCGCCGCGAGCGCGAACTGGACGGCGGTGAAGGTGGTGCCGACGCCGCCCTTGGCCCCGGTGACGGTGACCACCCGGCCGCCCGGGCCGGAGTACACCTCCGCGCCCCGGCCCAGGTGGCGGCGTACGCCCACGGACCACAGGGCGGCGGCCTGGACGCGGGCGGCGAGTTCCTCGTACGAGAGGGGCAGGCTGATCAGGCCCCGCGCGCCGGAGTCCATCGCGGCGGAGAAGAGCCCGGGCCCGGCGTCGGAGGAGAGCAGGACCACGCCCACCGCCGGGAAGCGCAGGGCGACTTCGCGGATGAGTTCCAGGGCGGGGACGGGGCCGATCCGCTCGTGGACCAGGACCACCTCGGGGAGTTCGTCGATGGACTCCGCGGCCATGCGGCCCAGGGTGTCCAGGAGGTGGGTGGAGTCGGGCACGGGAGGGGCGGGCTCGGCGTCCGGCAGCTGGCTGAGCAGGGCCACGATGGAGCGGGCGGCGTCCGGGTCGCCCGCCGCGGGCAGGATTCGGGTGGTCATCCGCGCCTCACTTGTCCCCGTCGAGGGTGTACGTGCGGTCGGCCGCGCTGGGGGCCGAGTCGGTGCCGGGGGCCACGAGGGCCAGGCGGACGTGTTCCGCGAAGGACTCGGCGTAGGCGACGCGCTGGGTGTCCTTCGTGTTGAGGGCGAAGGTGATCGGGACCGCCTCGGCGGGGCCCTTGCGGTCGCTGTCCTTGTCGAGGGCGGTGAGCTTGCCGACGCCCAGGACGCGGGCATTGGCGACGATGATCACCGAGCGGGAGGGGTCGGTCTCCTTGGCGCCCTTGAAGGTGGCGATGATGTTGACCTTGGCGCCCGAGGTGATCTTGCCGGCCACGCCGGTGGCCGCGTCGATCATGATGGCGATCTCCTGCTCCCCGGCCTGGAGCTTCGGCTGGTCGACGAACATGTCGCTCTGGAGCAGGGAGCCCTTCTTCAGGGTGGTGAGCGCGATCTTGCCCTGGAGGGCGCCGAGGTCGTCGACGGCGGTGTCGGACAGCCACCGCTTGGGGACCTTCACCTCCTCGAACTGGCCGGCGGTGAGGGCGCTGTACGGTGCGATGTCGCCCTTGACGCGGTACGCGACGACCTCGGCCCCGACCTTGGAGTTGACGTCGCCGATGACCACGAGGACCCCGGCGAAGGCGGCGAGGGCGCACAGGACCGACAGCAGGAGCAGGATGACGCCGCGGCGCTGGCGTGAGTTCATCGGGCGTACTACCTCGCCGTTCTTCGTTCGTTCGGGTGGTCAGGATCCGGATCTGGTGCGGGCGGCGGTCGCGGCCTCGGGCGGCGGGGCGGGCAGCGGGGCGGCGCAGAATCCGCAGCGGTCGCCGATGAGCTCGAAGCCGCACCAGCCGCACTGCTCGCGGCGCACCGAGGCGACCAGCTGGTAGAGCACGGACACGTCGGGGATGGCGGCGGCGAACTCGACCAGCTTGGGCGTGGCCCACCAGCGGGCGGAGTCGGCCGGCAGCGGGTTCTCCATGACGCCCTGCACCTGCCAGGCGGGGGCCAGTTCGGCCGCCACCCAGTCGGAGGCCAGCGCTCCGCGCGCGAAGGTGAGGTGGGTGGCGAAGGCGGGTCCGGGCGGCAGCACCCCGGCCGCGGCCTGGGTGCCCAGCCTGGCCAGGTGCGGCTCGGGGTGGGCGAGTACGGCGAACTGGGCGCTGGGCGACCAGGAGCGGGCGTGCGCCTTGAGGCCGACCGGTACCCGGTCCAGCTTCGCGACGCTGCCCAGCAGGGCGCCCGCGTAGATGTAGTGGGACAGCAGCCGGGCGGCGGAGGCGATCACCCCGGGGCTGAAGTCGCAGACGGTGAGCTGGCGCAGCTGACGCACCAGCACGGCGGTGCCCAGCGGCGGGAGATCGACCTCGAGGAGCGCGATGCGGTCGGTCTCCAGGATGGCCCGTACGGTGCGCAGGCGGCGCACGGTGGCGGGCGGCAGCCAGGGCGGTACGACGGCCACGAGGTGGCCGTGCCGCTCGAGCAGGGCGGTGGTCTCGGCGAGCGAGCCCTCCAGGTCGGTTTCGCCCGGCGGGCGCAGTACGGCGGCCCCCGGGGTGTGCCGGTCGGGGGCCGGCAGCACCAGATCGGTACTGGTGACAGCGATGGCGGTCGGCACGCGAATCCCCCCGTTCACCCTCTACGCGGCGCCCGTTCGCCCGGCCGTCGGGCGGCCTTCGGTCACGCGCGCATGCTGCGCGACCGCAAACGATCGGCGCTGTTCCCCCTTGCCCGAGCACCATATCCGCGACGCCCCTGGCAGGGCAGGGCCTTGAAGATTCCCGTGCCAGAAGCACATGTCACAGGAGGCGGGAAACCCGGACAACAGGGATCGGGGCTCCGAGCATTTCAAGCCACATTGCAAACACTCTTGACACGGGGATTGGTCTGGACCAACTTGGCTGCGCCGGCCCTTGGTCGCGGGGACCCCACTCCCGCCCGCCCGTACCCCCCTTCCGCTTCTCCCCTTCCTCCCCCCACGGAGCCCACGTGAACCGCATACGCTCCCTCGCCCTGCTGGGCGCGGCCACCCTCACCGCCGGCGGGCTGACCGCCCTCGCGGCGGGCCCCGCCCAGGCCGCCGACATCAACGTCGCCCGCAACGGCGGCTTCGAATCCGGTATCGCCAACTGGTCCTGCTCCGGCGGCTCGGGGGCCGTCGTCTCCTCCCCCGTCCACTCCGGTTCCGGCGCCCTCAAGGCCACCCCGGCGGGCTCGGACAACGCCCGGTGCAGCCAGACCGTCACGGTCAAGCCGAATTCCACGTACACGCTCAGCACCCAGGTGCAGGGCTCGTACGTCTACCTGGGCGCGACCGGCACCGGCACCCAGGACGTCTCCACCTGGACCCCCGGCTCGGGCGGCGGCTGGCAGAAGCTGTCGACCACCTTCACCACCGGGCCGAACACCACCCAGGTCACCGTCTACACCCACGGCTGGTACGGCCAGCCGGCCTACGTCGTGGACGAGTTCAGCGTCTTCGGCCCGGACGGGGGCGGCGGCACGGACCCCGGCCCGAGCCTGCCGGGCGCGCCCTCCGGGGCCGCCGTTTCCGGCCAGAGCCAAAGCGGGCTCACCCTTTCGTGGAACGCCGTCAGCGGGGCGAGCGGCTACCACCTCTACCAGGACGGGGTGCGCGTCCAGACGGTGACGGGCACCTCCGCCCCGGTCTCCGGGCTCGCGCCCGCCACCTCGTACTCCTTCCAGGTGAGCGCGTACAACGCGGCGGGCGAGGGGCCCAGGTCGGCGCCGGTGACCGGCACCACCACCGGGGGCGGCGGCACGGACCCGAACCCCTCGGTTCCCAGGCACGCCCTGACGGGCTACTGGCAGAACTTCAACAACGGCGCGACGGTCCAGAAGATCTCCGACGTCTCCGCCCAGTACGACATCGTCGCCGTCTCCTTCGCCGACGCCACGGCCACACCCGGCGCCATCGCCTTCAACCTCGACTCGGCGGGCCTCGGCGGCTACACCGTGGCGCAGTTCAAGGCGGACGTCGCCGCGAAGAAGGCGGCCGGCAAGTCGGTCATCCTCTCCATCGGCGGCGAGAAGGGCACGATCTCGGTCAATGACTCCGCCTCCGCCACCAACCTGGCGAACTCCGCCTGGGCCCTGATGCAGGAGTACGGCTTCAGCGGGATCGACATCGACCTGGAGAACGGCCTCAACCCGACGTACATGACCCAGGCGCTGCGCGCCCTGTCGGCGAAGGCGGGCCCCTCGCTCGTCCTGACCATGGCCCCGCAGACCATCGACATGCAGTCCACGCAGGGCGGGTACTTCAAGACGGCGCTGGCCGTGAAGGACATCCTGACGGTCGTGAACATGCAGTACTACAACAGCGGCGCGATGAACGGCTGCGACGGCAAGGTC
Organism: Streptomyces sp. NBC_00091; assembly: GCF_026343185.1. Taxonomy (GTDB): domain Bacteria; phylum Actinomycetota; class Actinomycetes; order Streptomycetales; family Streptomycetaceae; genus Streptomyces. The sequence continues at coordinate 1,611,247 of NZ_JAPEMA010000001.1, forward strand.
TACTCGCAGGGGTCGGTGGACTTCCTGACGGCGCTGGCCTGCATCCAGCTGGAGGGCGGCCTCGACCCCTCGCAGGTGGGCATCGGCGTCCCGGCCTCGCCCAGCGGCGCGGGCAGCGGCTACGTCTCCCCCACCGTCGTCAACAACGCCCTGGACTGCCTGGCCCGGGGTACGAACTGCGGCTCCTTCAAGCCCTCGAAGACCTACCCGGCGCTGCGCGGCGCGATGACCTGGTCGACCAACTGGGACGCCAAGGCGGGTAGCACCTGGTCGAACGCGGTGGGTCCCAAGGTCCACGGACTGCCGTAGGCGGTAGAGGTGTGGGGGTGGCTGATTCGGTCCGGTGAGCCCATTGGGTTCTTGACCGGAACATGCCATGAGAGCACGCTGTGCGCGTCCGCACGGCACCCCCACACTCCCACCCAGGAGAACGCATGCGGCTCCACAACCGCCGAAGGGCCGCGGTCACCGCGGCCCTGCTGGCGCTCGCGCTCGGCGCACCCGCCTACGGCCTGAGCGCGACGGCAGCGCCACCGCCCACCCCCTCCACGGCCACCCAGGACGAGGCGATCGTCCAGTACGAGATCCAGGGCCCCTCCACGGCCGCCGAACGCACGGCCCTGCTGCGCACCGGGGTCTCGATCGACGAGGTGGACGCCCGCTCGGTCGTGGTCAGCGCCGACACCCAGCAGGCCAGGAGCCTGCGCGCGCTCGGATACGAGTTGAGTGCTCTGCCCGGGCCGCCGGACCGGAGCGAGCGGGGCGTCGCGGCGACCCCGATGGACTTCCCGTCGGCCGACTCCCGCTACCACAACTACGCCGAGGCGAACGCGGAGATCGACCAGCGCATCGCCCAGTACCCCGGAATCATGAGCAAGCAGGTCATCGGGAAGTCGTACCAGGGCCGGGACCTCGTGGCGATCAAGATCAGTGACAACGTCGCCACGGACGAGGCCGAGCCCGAGGTGCTCTTCACGGCCCACCAGCACGCCCGTGAGCACCTCACCGTGGAAATGGCCCTGTACCTGCTCAAGGAGTTCGGCTCCAAGTACGGCAGCGACTCCCGGGTCACCAACGCGGTCAACGGGCGCGAGATCTGGATCATCCCGGACCTCAACCCCGACGGCGGCGAGTACGACATCGCCACCGGCTCCTACCGCTCGTGGCGCAAGAACCGGCAGCCCAACAGCGGCTCCTCGTACGTCGGCACGGACGAGAACCGCAACTGGAACTACAAGTGGGGCTGCTGCGGCGGCTCCAGCACCAGCAAGAGCTCCGAGACCTACCGCGGGCCGGCCGCCGAGTCCGCGCCCGAGGTGAAGGCGGTCTCCGACTTCGTCCGCGGCCGGGTGGTCGGCGGCAAGCAGCAGATCACGGCCGCGATCGACTTCCACACGTACAGCGAGCTCGTGCTGTGGCCCTTCGGGTACACGTACAACGACACCGCGCCCGGCCTGACCGCAGACGACCTCGCCGTGTACAAGAAGATCGGCACGAGCATGGCCGCCAGCAACGGCTACACCCCCGAGCAGTCGAGCGACCTGTACATCACCGACGGCACGATCGACGACTGGCTGTGGGGCAACCAGAAGATCTTCGCCTACACCTTCGAGATGTACCCGGCCAACGGCGGCGGCGGCTTCTACCCGCCGGACGAGGTCATCGACCGCGAAACGGCGCGCAACAAGGACGCCGTGCTCCAGCTGCTGGAGAACGCGGACTGCATGTACCGCTCGATCGGCAAGGAAGCCCAGTACTGCGCCTAGTCGCAGAGCGAGCCGGGGCGCCCCACCGCCAGGGGGGCGCCCCCCTTACGTTCACGGGCCGAGCGCGCCCAGGCACTGGAAGTGGACGACCTCGCGCGTGGGCGAGTCGCGCTCCGGCGAGGAGAGCAGCACCCAGAAGTGCGGGCGGCCGCCGAACCCGCCGCCGAAGGTGCCGCGGATCTTCACCGGCTGGGACCGGCCGGCCTCCAGGACCCCGGACCTGGGCTCCACGACCACGTTCCGGGGGATGTTCACGCTGCCGAACTCGCGCTGGTCCGCGCGGGGCTCGAAGTCGAGGACCAGCACCTCCCACTTGGTCCGCCCGCCGTAGCCGAGGACCGTGAACCCGGCGTCGATCCCGGTACAGCCGACGTGCGCGATCCCGTCGCGGAAGTTGTCCGGGCGCAGGTTCTTCACCTGGGCCTGCCCGGGGTAGGGGGTCTTGGGCGGCGGGGTGGTGACCTTGCCCGGAGACGTCTCCGGAGAGGCCTCCGGGGTCTTCGAGGGGGTCTTGCCGGGCGACTTGCCCGGGGTCTTCGACGGCGTCCGGTCCGGGGTCCGGTCCGGGGTCCGCGACGGCGCGCCCCGGTCGGAGCGGTTAGGCGGATCCTCGCAGGACGCCCCGGTCAGAGCGGTGGCGGCGGCCAGGACCGCCGCCACCGCCAGCTTCCTCACACGTGCCCGTTCAACGGCCATGAGCCCTCCCTACCGGGAGTGTCGGGCCGCAGCGGGGGCGCGGCAAGCCCCGTACGTAGACGCCCGGACAGCCCGTCAGCCCAGGACGGCGAGCGCGTCGATCTCGATCAGCAGGCCGGCCGGGAGGCCCACGTAGACCGTTGTACGGGCGGCCGGGGCCTCCTTGAGGCCCTGGTCCTCGAAGTAGGCGTTGTAGATCTCGTTCATCTCGGCGAAGTGACCGGTGTCGGTCAGGTAGACGCGGATCATCATCACGTCGTCCCAGCCCGCGCCGCCCGCCTCCAGCACGGAGCGGACGTTCTCCAGCGTCTGGTGGGTCTGCTCGCGCAGCTTCGGCCCGGCGGTGGTCGGCGCCTGCCCCTCGACGGCCGGGAGGTAGCCGACCTGGCCGGCGACCTGGAGGATGTTGCCCTTGCGCACGCCGTGCGAGAACTTCGCGGGCGGAGCGGCGTGGGTGTCGGGGGTGACGGCGGTCTTCTCGCGGGTCTCGCTCACGAGGGATCCTCGGTTTCTGGGTCGGTCTCTGGTCTGGATTCCGTGTCGGAGTACTCCCGGCTGATGGTGTCAGCGGTACGGCGTATCAGGGGAGCAGCTCGAGCAGTTCGCTAAGACTTGACCCGTAATTCTCCAGAAGGTGAGTCGCGGGCTGCAGCCGGGGCGGTGTCCGGGCTTTCCGGCGTGGTCACGCACAGGGCGTGTCTCATCCGGGGTCGCTCGGGACCGCCATGCGGTAGTTCGGGGAGCAGAGGTTCCACGGCGTTGCCGTGGGACTGCCACGCGACCAGCACCGCGAGCGGTGGTCCGGTTCTGTGTGGTTGACTCCCGCAGGGCTTCTTCCAGCCCTTGTGCGAAAACGATCTGTGCGTGTCGGGACGCGGCAGTGTCCAGGTACGCGGTCTTGGGGTCGCCCGCGTCGGTGAAGCGGACGAACGCCGCGAGGGCGGCGATGAGCAGGCCGGGCGTGGTCTGGGACAAACGCTTTCCCCAGAGCCGGTACCAAGTGCTGATGTCGCAGTCCTCCACAACGAGCACGGGGCCGTGGGCGGCGACGATCTGCCGGGCGAGGAGGCGGGCGCGGTGGCCCCGGCGGTCGGCGGCTGAGGCAGCGGCTTCGGCCTGTCGGGCGCGCAGCTTCCGGTGACCAGTGGAGAGCCGGTCACGGTGGAACGCCTGCTTGGGCACACCGTCGGAGCGAGAAGCACGGGAACCGCCGGGCACACTGACGGCCTTCGGCTTGAGCCCCTCTTCCGCCCGGCGCTCGGCGCGCTTGGCCTGCTTCTTCGACAGGCCGTACTGCGCGGTATTGGTGGCCCGGCGGGAGCGCTCCAAGGCTCGCGCACGGCCCCGCCGATTCTTCGCTTCCCGCTCCAGCAGCGCCCGTTCCTCGGGGCTGAGGGTGATCTCCGTGGAAGCAGGGGCGCCATCAACCGGTGTGATGCTGGCGGGGAAGGAGACGACGGAGATGTTGGAGACGTTGCCGTCCACCCCGCCGATCCGGTCCAGGGCGGCGGCCCGCTCGCGCATCTGCCGCACGGCGGGAGCGGTGTAGCCGGGGCCGAGGATCATCAGGTGCGCCTCGTACACCCAGCCGCCCGGCGCGGATGCTTTGCGGCGGCGTACGAGATCGACCTTGTGCCAGCGGCCGGAGTTGGCGAGGAAGTGTTCGACACGCTTCCACTGGCCGGGCTGCTGGGGGATGCGCACCGGGAATACGAGGTCACCCGCGTGGGAGTCGGGGCCACCCGCGAACACCACGGCGAGCGGACCGGTGTGATCCCACCACGTCGCCTTCCGGGTGCCCGGCTTCCCCGACGCCGTGGCCTTGCCCGTGGGCACGACGCCTGAAGGTGCCGCCGGGACCGGCATCCGGCTGGGCTGTAGCAGGGTGTGCCGGTCGCTGCCGGTGTAGGCCATGGTGTGGCCGTCGAGGGTGCCGACCAGGCGGAAGGTCTCCCACTTGCGGTCGGTGGTGTGGGAGCGGGCGCGGCCGGGAATGCGGGTGTAGTCGTGCCAGCGGCCGGCCTTCGGACGGCCGTGCCGCTTGCCCGAGTTGTCGGGGAACAGGTGGCGCTGGACGCCGTTCCACACCTCGTCGGCCATGTGCATCGCCATGGCCTTCGAGACGTGGTGCTTCAAGTGCCCGGAGGATTCGAGGTGCTTGTACGCACACCGCTCCAGGGCCTCACGGGACAGGCCGAGACGTTCCCGCACGGCCTTCGCCCCGTGCTCGTCACGCTCGTTCTTGGCGGCCCAGTAAGCATCGACCTTGGCGCGGGCATCACGGTGGACGGCCCGCTTGACCGACCGCATGGAGCCGAGCAGCGTCTCCAGCCGGGCCAGGTCGGCGGGGTCCGTGACGGCCAGCGGAAGCACCATCACCGACACCTGCCCGTCCTCGGGCTTCTTCCACTTCGGGGCCTTGTTCTTCCCCCGGAACCTCCGCTGCGCCTGGGCAGCCTGCATGACCATCACCCCCCGTCACGAATTGATAACTCTGCGGCATCATACGTGAGCAGTTCGCCCATGAATGGGGTTTTGGGCCATCGCAATTCCTGAACATGAAGACGCCTGACAGGCGGCGGCACGATTCGAGGTCGCCGTCCAGCACGTCTACAACCTCAACCTCGATTCGTCAGCGGCGATCGCTGTTCGTTGAGGTGATTGGCTCACCCCATGTTGTCCTGCTCGGCTCCGACCGGGATCGTCGCGTGTCGCTGCAGGCTGCTTCCGGGTTCCACGTCTTCCGTGGTGGTGCTGACTTCCTCCGCTTCGGTCTTCGTCGGGCGGGGATCCGGGCCCGCGGCTGGGGGCCCCGCGTCCGGCTGCCGCTGCACGCAGAGGGCCGTTGACCCGTCGCCACGCCGGGTGTTAGACAGCACGGGCACCACCCGCAACGCCCGTTGCGCACGACGCAACGCCATCAGGAGGATCCATGGGCAGCGACGCAGTCCGACGGCTCGCCGACGAACCGGTCGACCACCGGTTCAAGGGCCTCCCCCCGGACGCCGGACCGGCCGGCCTCACCGTCGGCGAGCTCGCCGCCCAGAAGCGCGACCTGTACACCGGCGGGTTCACCACCCCCGTCCTGACCCTCGACGCCGACGCGCTCGCGCACAACCTCGAGGTCCTCGGCACCTACGCCGGCCGCCACGGCCTCGGCTTCGCGCCCCACGGCAAGACCTGCATGGCCCCGCAGCTCTTCGAGCGGCAGCTCGAGCACGGCGCCTGGGGCATCACCGCCGCCGTCCCCCACCAGGCCCGCGTCTACCGGGCCTTCGGGATCCGGCGCATCTTCCTCGCCAACGAGCTCGTCGACCCCGCCGCCCTGCGCTGGGTCGCCGCCGAGCTCGCCGCCGACCCCGGCTTCCGGTTCGTCTGCTACGTCGACTCCGTGCGCGGGGTCCGGCTCATGGACCGGGCCCTCCAGGGGCAGCCCGCCGTCCTGGACGTGGTGGTCGAGCTCGGCGCCGGCGAAGGGGCCCGCACGGGCGCCCGTACCGACGAGGACTGCCGGGCCGTCGCCGACGCCGTCGCCGCCACCGACACCCTGCGCCTCGTCGGCGTCGCCGGCTACGAGGCCGAGGTGCCGGACGCCGACCCGGACGGCGTCCACGCCTGGCTGCGCCGGCTCACCGCGCTCGCCGCCGAGTTCGACGGGGCCGGGCGGTTCGCCCCCGACGTCGAGGAGATCGTCGTCAGCGCGGGCGGCTCGGCCTGGTTCGACGCCGTCGCCGACGTCTTCGCCGCGATCCCGGAACTGTCCCGGCCGGTCCTCAAGCTGCTGCGCTCCGGCGCGTACGTCTCCCACGACCACGGCTGGTACACCCGCCTGACCCCCTTCAACCGGATCCCCGAGGAGGGCGGGCTGCGCCCCGCCTTCCGGCTGTGGACCCAGGTCGTCTCCCGCCCCTCCCCCACCCAGGCCTTCGTCAACGCCGGCAAGCGGGACATCGCCTACGACCTCGGCCTGCCCGAGGCCGAGCTGGTCCGCGACGCCCTCACCGGCGAGGAGCGGCCCGCCACCGGCGTCCGGGTGGTCAAACTGTCCGACCAGCACGCCTGGCTGGAGACCGCCTCCTCCGAGGACGTGCAGGTCGGGGACTGGGTGGCGCTCGGCATGTCGCACCCCTGCACCATCTTCGAGAAGTGGCCGCTGATCCCGGTCGTGGAGGCCGACGGAACGGTCAGTGACTACGTCCGGACGTTCTTCTAAGAGGTGTTCCCGTAATTGGCTTGCCCTGCGGGTCTTGCTGATGGGTTGGCCAAGTCCCTTGTGGATAGGGCGAGAAGACGCCCTGTGGGAGTCAACCGCATGGCGGTCCGACCTCCGGTTTCTCGGAGCGGCCCGCGCGGCAGCACAGCCTTCGGGCCGTGCCTCTGCTCCCCGAACGCCGGATCAGCGCCCTGGGCGACCCCGGAAGAGACACCCGCTCGCGGGTGACCACGCCGGAAAGCCCAGGTCACGCCCCAGCTGCAATCCGCAGCTCGCCTTCTGGCGAATTGCGGATCAAGTCTTAGCCGTGGACCTCGTCATCCGGGGGGCCCGCGTCGCACGAACACCGCGATCGCGGGCTGGAACGGCCCCGGTGACGACGTCGACTTCGACTGGCGGACGGTCGGCGAGTACCTCGACCGGCTGGACCATGCCCACAACGGACACGGCAGTGCGGTGAACGCCGCGTACCTCGTGCCCCAGGGCACGGTCCGCGCGTACGCCCTCGGCTGGGACGACCGCCCCGCGACCGCGGCCGAACTCGACCGGATGCGGCAACTGGTCGCCGAGGGACTGGAACAGGGCGCCGTCGGCATGTCCTCCGGGCTCACCCACACCCCCGGCATGTACGCCTCCGGCGCCGAACTGACCGAACTGTGCCGGGTGGTGGCGGCGTACGGCGGCTACTACTGCCCGCACCACCGCTCGTACGGGCGCGGCGCGCTCGCCGCCTACGCCGAGATGCTCACGCTGGCCCGCGAGGCCGGCTGCGCCCTGCACCTGGCCCACGCCACCATGAACTTCGGGGAGAACCGCGGCCGGGCCCCCGAGCTGCTGGCCCTGCTGGACGCGGCGCTCGCCGACGGCGCCGACCTCACCCTGGACAGCTACCCGTACACCCCCGGCTGCACCACCCTCGCCGCGCTGCTCCCCGGCTGGGCCCACGAGGGCGGCCCGGAGGCGCTGCTGGCGCGGCTGCGCGCCCCGGAGACGGCCGAGCGGATCCGGTACGCGCTGGAGGTGGAGGGCTCCGACGGCTGCCACGGGGTTCCGGTGGACTGGGCGAGCGTCGAGGTCTCCGGGACGAACAGCCCCGCGTACGGGAGCCACGTCGGCACCCGGCTCGACGGCTGGGAGACCGCCCGGCGGCTCCTCCTCGGGGACCGGCTCGGCCCGACCGTCCTCCAGCACGTCGGCCACGAGGAGAACGTCCGGGCGATCATGCGCCACCGCGTCCACACGGGCGGCTCCGACGGCATCCTGCACGGCGCGAAGCCGCACCCCCGGGCGTACGGCACCTTCCCGCACTACCTCGGGCACTACGTGCGCGAGCTGGGCGTGCTCTCCCTGGAGGAGTGCGTGGCCCACCTCTCCGGCCGCCCGGCGGCGCGGCTGCGGCTGCCCGACCGGGGACTGGTCCGCGAGGGCTTCCGCGCCGACCTGGTCCTCTTCGACCCGGAGACGGTCGCGGCCGGGTCCACGTACGAGCAGCCGCGCGCGCTGCCCACCGGCATCCCGTACGTGCTGATCGACGGGCACTTCGTCATGCGGGACGGGACCAGGACCGGTGTGCTGGCCGGACGGTCCGTACGCAGAACGGCCGTTCGCACCTGACACATACGATGAACGGCATGGTCGCCGCCTTCGTCCTCCCCGCCCTCCTGTTCCTCGCCCTGTGCGTCAGCGCCTTCAAGGACCGCCGCCGCTTCAGCAACGCGGTGCTGTTCGGGCTGACGTTCATCACGTTCTCGGGGGCCATGCTCCTCCAGCTGACGGCGCTTCCGCCGTGGGCGGCCATCGGCATCATGGTGCTCGCCTTCGCCCTGCCCACCTTCGGCACCATGGCGATCGGCGTCTTCCTGATCGCCAACGGCGTGACCATGATCCGCAAGGAGGGCCGCCGGCCGGCCAACCTGATGTCGATGCTCGCCGGGCTCGGGATCTTCGGGATGATCGCGCTGCTGATCATCGTCCCGCAGTTCCACTCCACCCTCCTCAACGGCATGGCCGCGACCCTCACCCTGGTCGTCGCCTACGTCTCCTTCGTCTTCCTGTGCTTCCTCGGCTACGCCTTCCTCTACGGCCGGATCAAGGTGCGCGGAGACGTCGACCACGTGGTGATGCTGGGCTCCGGCCTGATCGGCGGGAACCGGGTGCCGCCGCTGCTGGCCTCGCGCCTGCGCAAGGGACAGCAGATCTACGAGGCCCAGCTGGCCCGCGGCTCGCGCCCGCCGGTGCTGCTCACCTCGGGCGGCAAGGGTTCGGACGAGCAGGTCTCCGAGGCGCGGGCGATGGCGGACTGGCTGATCGAGCAGGGGGTGCCGGAGCAGGCCATCACGCTGGAGGACCGGTCCCGGACGACCGAGGAGAACATGCTGTTCTCGCGGGAGATCATGCTGGCGGACAAGCCGGGCTACCGGTGCGTGGTGGTGACCAACAACTTCCACGCCTTCCGGGCCGCGATGATGGCCCGCAAGACGGGGGTCAACGGGCAGGTGCTGGGCTCGCCCACGGCGCGCTACTTCTGGCCGAGCGCCACGCTCCGCGAGTTCGTCGCCGTGTTCTGGGAGCACCGGGCGGTCAACCTGACGATCTGCGGGCTGCTGGTCGCGCTCGGCGCGCTGGCGACGCTCACGGCCGCGTGAGGCCGGGGCGGCAGTTGGCGTGCGCACGACGTATATTTCGCGCCAACGAGGGGGGCGGGAAACGCTCAAGCGGCCGCTCCCCCAAGGCACTTCGGTCAGGAAGAAGAACGACATGCACCGCCGCTCCAAGGCTCTCTACGGGATCTCGGCCGCCGTACTGGGACTCGCCCTCACCGCCTGCGGAGGTGAGGGAAGCGGAGCGAAGTCCGGCGCGAGCGGAATCGCGAACGGCACCGTGAACGGGAACGCCGCCGGGAGCGGGAACGGGAGTGGGAACGCCGGCGCGGCCCCCGCGTCGAGCGCGCCCGCCAAGGCGCAGTGGGCCCCCGCGCTGGCGCTGGGCCAGCCGGCCCCGCAGTCGTACGCCACGCTCGCCGGCGGGAGCGGGAAGTTCCAGGTGGCCGCCACGAAGATCGTCAAGGGCACCCCGAAGATGCTCAAGGACCGCCACTTCGAGGAGCAGCTGGGCGACACCCCGTACTTCGTGTACGTGACGTACACCCTGAAGGAGGGGAAGCCGGACTCCTCCAATCCCGACCTCAACGCCCATGCCGCGGTCTTCGACGAGAGCGGTGAGGAGGTCGCGAAGCGGCCGGTCGTCCACGGGGGGCACCTCGAGGGCGGCTGCCCGGTGGGGGACGTCTACCTCGGCTGGGACATCGGCGAGTCGCGCACCTACTGCTCGCTGTGGATCGGGCACTCCTCGAAGCAGCCCACCCGGCTGGCCTGGGCCCCCGACGGGGAGACCGCCGAGGAGTACAAGAAGGCGGGCGTCTCCTGGAAGTGGGCCACCGTGCCGGTCTCCCGCTGACCGCCGCCGGGCGCCCGAGGTGCGTTCATGGCGCCGGGGCCGGAGGATGGGGGCCTGGGGGGCACCGAGGAGGTACGCGATGGACAGTGGAACCGACGAGCAGCCCACCCGGTCGGACCGGCTCTTCACAGGTGGAGAGCGGCCGTACGACCCCGAGGACCTGGTGATGGCGACCGGCCACGACGTGACTCCGGAGCGGGTCGAGGCCGCGCGCAAGCTGATGGAGAAGGAAGGTCTCAAGGTCATCGAGCGCTACCTCCCGTAGCGGTCGGCCGGCCGAAGGCTGCTGTGGCCACGCCCCGGGGTCGCACCCCGGGCCGTGGCCTCCTGGTGACCCTCTGCGAAGCTGAGAGGCACGTTTCAGCCCCAGAAGGGACCGGACCCCGCCATGCCTCAGGTGAAGCTGACCACCAGCCTCGGCACCATCGTCATCGACCTCCACGAGGAGCGGGCGCCGGCCACGGTCGCCAATTTCCTCGCCTACGTGGAGAGCGGCCACTACGACGGCACGGTCTTCCACCGGGTGATCCCCGGGTTCATGAACCAGGGCGGCGGCTTCACCGCGGACATGCGGCAGAAGCCCACGCGGGAGCCGGTCCGCAACGAGGCGGACAACGGCCTGAAGAACACCCGGTACTCGGTGGCGATGGCCCGTACGAGCGTCCCGCACTCGGCGACCTCGCAGTTCTTCGTCAACACCGCCGACAACCCGGCGCTGGACCACACCGCCCCGACGCCGGGCGGGTACGGCTACGCGGTGTTCGGCGTGGTCAGCGAGGGCCGGGAGGTGGTGGACTCCATCGCCGCGGTCCGGACCGGGCGCGCGGGCGGGCACGGCGACGTCCCGCTGGTGCCGGTGGTGATCGAGAAGGCGGCACTGGTGGGCTGAGCCGGTCCGGACCGGTCCGGACCGGACCGGACCGGCCGGCGTGCGCGACGGGTCCGCCGCATCCAGAATCGGTCATGGCTCGTTAGCGCTCCGGGGGCCGCCCTACGGAGGTCATCAGATGAACAGCGTCGCCGTCCCCGTCGCCCCCGTCGACTGGGACCACCCCACGGACCCGCATCCCGGCCCGCGGCTCGATCACGTACGGACCTACGTGTCGAGCGGGGGCACCGACGGGCAGCTGTGGCACGGAGTGCCCACCCTGCTGCTGACCACCCTCGACCGCGCCACGGGGCGGGCCGTGCGCACGCCGCTGATCTACGCGGAGGACGCGGGCCGCCACCTCGTGGTGGCCGCCGCCTGGGGCGGTCCGCGCCACCCCGGCTGGTACGGGAACCTCAGGGTCCACCCGGAGGTCCGGCTCCAGGTCGGCCCGAGGGCCTTCCCCGCCTGGGCGCGCACGGCGAGCCCGCTGGAGCGGGAGACGTACTGGGAGGCGATGACGGCGCTCTGGCCGCCGTACGACGACTACCAGACCCTCGCGTGGCCGCGGGAGCTGCCGCTGGTGATCATCGAGCAGTAGGGGCGGACGCCCTCACTCCTCACCCGTTCGGGTCACATCCGGCGGGGTGTGGTGGACGCGCTGCCCTCCGATCGGCTACCAACGGGGCTGTGAGGGGGACAGTTGAGCACAAACACCCAGGAGCAGGGCGGCGGCCGGGAGCAGGGCGGCCGGGAGCGCGGCAGTGGGGAGCGCGGCAGCGGGGAGTGCGGTCCGTTCCTGCTCGCGAAGGTCCTGGCGGACACGCTGGTCACCACGATCGGCCGGCCGCGACCGGCCGGCGACCCCGCGTCGCCGGAGGCCCGGCCGGCCGCCTGCCGCCGGTGCGGCGGAGAGGCGCACTGGCACCGGACGGTGCGCGGCAAGTGGATCCTGATCGAGCCGGGCGAGTACCCCACGCACACGGTCCCGGCGGGGCAGCGCTGGCGCATCGCCCCGGACGGCACCGCCGTCAACCTGGGCGCGGCCTCCCCGACGGACACCTGCCGGGTCAGTCACTTCCACGTGTGCGCCGAAAGCCCTTGACGACGAGCCACACGGCGAGGCTCAGCTCCCAGGCGAAGACCGGGAGTGCGGCCAGCGACCCGGGCACGGAGAGCTGCGCGTAGAGCCCGGACATCACGGCGACCGCCGAGGTGCAGATCAGCGGGCCGCCGATCAGGCCGAGCACGGCGATGGGCCTGGGTACGAGCCGCGAGCGGTACATCAGCAGGGCCAGCAGGGCCGTGTTCACCCCGAGGGCGATGTTGGGGCCGAGCAGGAACGTCCAGTCGTGCACGGCCACCAGCGCCGCGTCGACGGCGGCCGCGCCGGGCTCGGGGGCCTCCTGCCGCAGGGTGGTGAGGGCCAGTACGGCGACGATCCCGAGGAGGATGAGGGCGGCCTCCAGGAGGCGGGCGCAGACGTAGCCGAGCGCGAGCGCCTCGCCCCAGCGCTTGACGACCGGGAACAGCGTGACGCCGGTGCCGGCCACGGCGGCCACCAGGACCAGCTCGCACAGCGCGCCGAGGACCGCCCGGCCGCCGGCGTCGGCCGCCGCGCCGCCGCCGCCGAGCAGGGGGCGGTAGAGGACGGCCCCCGCGATCGCGGCGACCTCCGTCACCAGGAACAGCACCCCCGCGACGATGGCGGTCCGTCTGCCTGCCTTGTCCGTGCCGTCTACATCCGTGCTCATCTTCGGCCCCTCCCAGCAAGAGAGGTGTACGGCGTACACCTTGCTCGGACCATAGGTGTACGCCGTACACTCGTCAAGGAGCGCCGGAGGAAGAGCGGCAGCGCGGGAGAGCGGGAGAGCGGGATGACGCGACTGAACCGGGACCGGGTCCTGCGGGCCGCCGTCGCGCTCGCCGACGAGAGCGGGATCGAGTCGCTCAGCATGCGCAGGCTCGCGCAGGAGCTGGACGTCGTACCGATGGCGCTCTACAAGCACGTGGCCAACAAGGAGCAGCTGCTCGACGGCATGGTGGACGCCGTCGTCGGCGGGATCGACCCCCCGGTGCCCGGCCCGGACTGGCGGGGCGTGGCCCGGCAGCGGATCCTCTCCGCCCGGCGGGTCCTGTCGCGCCACCGCTGGGCGTACCGGGTGATCGAGTCGCGGACCGGGCCGACCCCGGCGGTGCTGGAGTACGTGGACTCGATGATCGGGGTGTTCCGGGACGGCGGGTTCTCCGTCGACCTCACCCATCACGTGATGCACGCGATGGGGAGCCGCCTGCTGGGCTTCAGCCAGGAGCTGTTCGACGACTCGGGCAGCGGCAGCGCCGGGCCCCCGGATCCCGCGCTGGCGGCGCGCTACCCGCGCATCGCAGAGCTGGCGGCGGCGGCCGCGCACGACGCGGAGTCCGTGGTGGGCGGCGGCTGCGACGACCAGTTCGAGTTCGAGTTCGCGCTGGACCTGCTGCTGGACGGCTTCGAGCGGCTCCGCGTGCAGGGCTGGTCGCCGCCGGCCCGCTCGGCCGGGGCCTAAACGGGGCCTAGACGGGGACCTGGACCGGGGTCGCGACCGCCGTGTAGGTGCGGCCGGCCACGGTGTACTCGCCGAGGGGAGTCATACCGAAGGCGTCGACGTGTACCCGCCAGGACGGCAGGTTGCCCGCCTCGATGAAGGCGACCAGCGCCTCGGCGCGCCCGGCCGCCGCCGCCACCGCCTTCGCGAACAGGCCCCGGGCCACGCCGTGCCCCCGGAAGGCGGCGTCGACCACGACCGGCCCGTACAGCAGCCACCGCACCTCGCCCAGCGGGCGCCCGTGCCAGCTGAGGGAGTCCTGCGCCCGCAGCAGTCCGAGGACCGCCGCCGGCGGGTCGGCCATGTCCTCGGCGACCGACAGTGCGAGCAGCCCGGCGACCCGCCCCTGCCCGTCGTCGGCCACCAGCAGCTCCCCGCCCCGGGCCATGCCCCGCAGGGTGTCGACGCCGAAGGCCCCCTGGACGAAGCCCTGCGCGGCCCGCTGCTCCTCGGTCAGGGCGTCGTGGTGGTTCGCGGCGAACAGCAGCGCGAGGGCGGGCGCGTCGGCCTCGGTGGCGTATCGGAAGCGCATGCGCCCGATGCTGCCACGCCACCCCGACGCGGGACGGACGGCGGGGCCTCTATGTCACCTCACGCTCAGGTGTTGGTGTTGAGGAAGCCGATGACGACCGCGCCCCACCAGCAGGCCTGGGAGACGAGGGCGGTGACTCCGCCCCAGAGGAGGAGTCCGCGGCCGATCGGGGCGGCGGCGGATTCCAGGCGGCGGCCCAGGAGGCCCGCCTGGAGGCCGTTGACGGTGAGGAGGGCGACCAGGCCGAGCTTGGTGAGGGTCAGCGGGGAGTCCAGGTCGGGGTGCAGCATCAGGCCGCTCACCACGAGGCCCCCGAGGCCGGCCCAGATCGGCACGTGCAGCCGGGAGGTGGCGCCGAGCACCTCTTCGAGGGTGCAGCGGCCGGTGGCCCACAGCAGCCCGTGGTAGTCGGCGGAGAGCACCGCGCCGAAGCCGAGCACGAACGAGGCGAGGTGCGCGAAGAGCGCGGCGGAGTGCATGGCCGCGTCGGCCTGCATGTGGAGGGAGCACCACAGCCCCGCCGCCAGGACGACCAGCGCGCACAGCGCGCCCGCCGCCACGGTCCACCACGAGTCGTACAGGCGGACGGGGCGGGGGGAAAGTCTGGCTGCGGGGGACGACATCTGAGCTGGCTCCGGGGGAAAAGCGGAACGCGGCGGCCCGCCGCGCGAAGGCAAGGTAAGGCTTACCTAAAGGTCCCCCCTCGTCAATCCGGGTCCACGGGCCAAGACCGTGAGTCCCGCCACAGAGGCCCCTGCCCCGTTCCCCTCACCCGCCGGCGGCGATCCGTCACCCCGGGGCGGGGAGCCGCCCCGGGGTGACGAGCGCAACACCCTGCGCCCGCCGCTCACACCTCCCCCATCCATTCCGCAGGCCGGAACGCGGCGGGGCCGCCGTTTCAAAGGGTGGACGGCTCCGCCGCCTGCCCATCGCGCGAAATGGGGCATATCGCTCGCTGGAGTTCCACTGAAACGGCGCAGCGGGCGGGCGGCGGGGCCCGTAAGCTCCCGTCATGCAGGTGATCCAGTCAACGAAACTCGCCAATGTCTGCTACGAGATCCGCGGACCCGTCCTCGAAGAGGCGATGCGGCTCGAAGCGGCAGGTCATCGCATCCTCAAGCTGAACACCGGCAACCCCGCGGCCTTCGGCTTCGACTGCCCGCCGGAGATCCTCGAGGACATGCTCCGCAACCTGGGCAACGCCCACGGCTACGGGGACGCGAAGGGCCTGCTGTCGGCGCGGCGCGCGGTCATGCAGCACTACCAGACCAAGGGCATCGAGCTGGACGTCGAGGACATCTACCTCGGCAACGGCGTCTCCGAGCTGATCCAGATGGCGATGCAGGCGCTGCTGGACGACGGCGACGAGGTGCTGGTCCCCGCCCCGGACTACCCGCTGTGGACCGCTTCCGTCTCGCTGGCCGGCGGCACGGCCGTGCACTACCGGTGCGACGAGCAGTCCGACTGGATGCCCGACCTCGCCGACATCGAGCGCAAGATCACCGACCGCACGCGGGCGCTCGTGATCATCAACCCGAACAACCCGACGGGCGCCGTCTACGACGACGAGATGCTGCGGGGCCTGACGGACATCGCCCGCCGCCACAACCTGGTGGTGTGCTCGGACGAGATCTACGACCGGATCCTCTACGACGGCGCCACGCACACGAACACCGCGGCGATCGCGCCCGACCTGCTGACCCTGACCTTCAACGGCCTGTCGAAGAACTACCGGGTGGCCGGCTACCGGGCCGGGTGGATGGCGGTCTGCGGCCCGAAGGCGCACGCCTCGTCGTACATCGAGGGCCTGACGATCCTGGCCAACATGCGACTGTGCGCCAACATGCCCTCGCAGCACGCGGTGGCCACCGCGCTCGGCGGCCGGCAGTCGATCAACGACCTGGTGCTCCCGGGCGGGCGGCTGCTGGAGCAGCGCGACACGGCGTACGACCTGCTGACGCAGATCCCCGGCATCACCTGCGTGAAGCCCAAGGGCGCGCTGTACCTCTTCCCGAGGCTGGACCCGGCCGTCTACAAGATCAAGGACGACCGCCAGATGGTCCTCGATCTCCTCCGAGCCGAGAAGATCATGGTCGTGCACGGTACGGGCTTCAACTGGCCCGAGCCGGACCACTTCCGGATCGTGACCCTGCCGAACACCAAGGACCTCGCGGACGCGGTGACCCGGATCGGCCGCTTCCTGGACGGCTACGGCCAGCCGTAACGGCGGACTCCAGCCGGACTCAATCAGGATTCAACTCAACCTTAGACCGGATCCAATGTAGGATGGCCTCCTGACCAAGCAGGAGGCCTCCTCATGTACGAGCCGATCCGCCCCAAGTCGGTCGTCCACCGAGTGGACGGCAACCGGACCGCCCCCGCGTACCCGCAGAGCAGCCGGGGCGAAGCCCTCGACATCCAGCTCGCCGGACACCTCGCCGCGCTGCTCGCCGTCACCGACGAGCTCGGCCTCGACGACGACGGCGCCGTGCGCATCGCCGCCCAGGTGACCCGGCTGCGCGGATCCCAGCCGGTACGGGTCGCCTACCCCGCGCTCGCCGACGGCGCCGACACCCGCACCCTGCACCGCCGCGCCCACGACCTCGCCGCCCGCGCCCTGCTCGTCGCCGCCTCCCGCGCCGACACCGCCGCGGCGATACTCGCCGCCCAGCGCATGGACGCCCACACCGCCGCCCTCGACTCCGTCGACCTGGCCGGCGCCCACTGACGGCCCCGGTCCGGGGCCGCGCAGGCTCCGGACCGGGCGCCACTAACCCCTTCGGGGGTGCTCCACGCCCCCTCGAGCCGCTCGAGCCGCTGCTGTGCTCGCGGTGACGTCAGCTCGCGGCGCGGGCCCGCCATCTCCCCGTCTGCGGGTCCGGGGGCTGGGGGCGGGGTCTTGGCGGGGCGGGCATCCGGGCCCATGTGTCGGTGATTCCGGGCTGGGGGCAGCTTCGAGAACGGTCACCTCGCCAAACGCCCCGAACCCGCCGCAGCCTGAACGGGATGCCAGACTTCGCCAATGAACAATGCCAAGGACACCGTCCGCCAGTTCCTCCTGCAAGTGCGCTCGGGGCTGCACCCTGACCGAGCCACTCACTTCATGGCCGACCGGGTCCGGGCGCATCAGGTCGTCTCGGAGTCACCGGCGGTCGTGGAGCGAACGCCACAGCAGTACACCGAGCACGTCCAGGAGATGCTCGACGCATACGGCCCCTTCACGCTGACCGTGGACGAGCTCATCGCCGAAGGAGATCGGGTCTACGCCCGCTGGACCCAAAACGGACGACACGTCGGACCGGTGGACCGCCACCCGCCGACCGGTGCGCAGGTCACGGCGATGACCAGCGCGGTCTATCGAGTCGAGGACGGACTCATTGTCGAGTACTGGATCCAGATCGACCGGCAGGGAATTACCGCTCAGCTACAGCAAGCGGTAACCGAGCGCTGATCCCGACTCGTTCCACAGGTATTGACAATTACTCACCCCACCTCGTGGTTCTCGTCCGGGCCGGAGCCCGCTTCGAAGGCGGACGGCTCGTCGAGCACCGTGGGGACGTCACGGCGGCATGATCGGGGCAAGCACCTATGCTGCCGGGATGATCAAGCCGATTGAACTCGTCATATTCGACTGCGACGGCGTGCTGGTCGACAGCGAACGCATCGCCGCCCGCGTCCAGGTCTCTCTCGGCGCGGAGCTGGGCTGGCCCCTCACCGAAGACGAGGTCGTCGACCGCTTCATCGGGCGCTCGCATGCCTCCATCCGCGAGCAGGTCGCTGCCCGGCTCGGCGAAGAGACTGCCGCAACCTGGTCGGAGCGGTTCGAACAGCTCCACCGCGAGGCCGTGGACACCGATCTCGCCCCCGTCGAGGGACTGCCCGACGCACTCGACGCGATCACTCTGCCGACCTGCGTGGCCTCCAGCGGCTCCCACGACAAGATGCGCCACACCCTCGGTCGCACTGGACTCTACGAACGCTTCGCGGGCCGCATCTACAGCGCCACCGAAGTCGCCCGCGGCAAGCCCGCCCCGGACCTGTTCCTGCATGCCGCCCGGCAGATGGGGGTTGATCCCGCCGCCTGCGTGGTGGTTGAGGACAGCCAGCCCGGCGTCCGGGCCGCCCGCGCAGCCGGCATGCACGCCTTCGGTTACGCAGGCGGGCTCACCCCGGCCGAACGGCTCGAAGGCCCCGGTACCACCGTCTTCCACGACATGCGCAAACTGCCCACACTCATCACCGAGCAGTAACCCATCCTCCTGACCCTTGCGCCGGACCATCCACAGGAATTGACAATTACTCTGCTCTGGTCAAGGATAGAGGGTCATGGCCCATGTCCCGTAGAGACGTCCAGTCGGCGGTGCTGGTGCCCGTTCCGCTATGGGCAGGTGGATGCGGGGCGGAGAGTTGTGATCTGGCTGAGCGGGATGTCAATGGCCTGGCCCTGAGTCTGTACGCGAACACTTCCCTCGTTGGACGAGCCCAGAGTCCCGCAGAGCGTGCCCTGTGACGTGGACACTTGCACGGACTGTCCCTGGGACGTCGGCCGGGTGGGCCACCACGAGGAGGCAGCAGCCGTGGCAACGAGCACGACGGCGAGAAACGTCAAGGCGAGCCCGCTTCGCAGTCGTCGGGCGGCGCGGTCCACCCCGGTCTTCCCCTCCGGCCGTGCGTCGGCGCCGGACACGGACATCGGCAGCGGCCAGGCGACCCGAGCGACCAGATACGTTGCCCAGCACTCCACGGCCAGCGCCACCAGGACCAGAAGCCCCGCCACTTCCTCGATCCACCGGGGCGCCGCCGAACTGCTGCCGCTCTTGAGGACACCGCAGATTCCGATGAATCCGAAGACGGCCAGCTGGACGGTGTGCCAGCCGCGGGCAGAAGCCTGGACCTGCGCGCCTACGCTCTCCGAGTGCGGAACTGGGATTGGCCGGTCGCCCTCGCTCATGCGTCCTTCTCCCCGGATCTCTCCTGCGCACCGGCCGGTCGGCCCGACGCTTACGAGCAGGCGAGCAGCTTGCGCCCACAACGGTCAACAGGACACTCCGCGCACTGCCGGCAGTCACCGGTATGCCCTTGAAGTCTTGTGCACTTCCACCCCGCTGGCCGAACGGCAGCGTCTCCTTCACCTCTTCCGGGCCGCAGCTGTTGGGTGAAGGCTCACAGGCCGGAGCCGCCGGTCGCGTCGATCACCTTGCCGGTGACCCAGCGGGCGTCGTCGGAGGCGAGGAAGGCCACGATGTCGGCGACGTCCTGCGGCTGCCCGACCCGGCCCAGCGCGGCCAGGGAGGCCGCGTGGGCTTCGGCCTGCGGGTTGCCGCGCAGCCAGCCGGCGTTGACGTCGGTGTCGATGATCCCGGGGGCGACCGAGTTCGCCGTGATGCCCCGGGCGCCCAGGTCCTTGGCGAGGTTGAGGGTGAAGTTGTCCAGGGCGCTCTTGGTGGCTCCGTAGGCGATGGCCTCCGGCATGGCCAGGTGGGCCGCGCCGCTGGAGATGTTGATGATCCGGCCGGCGTCGCGCAGCCGCTTCAGCCCTTCCCGCACGATGAAGAACGGCGCTCGTACGTTCACGGCGAAGACCTCGTCGAAGCCGTCCTCGGTGAGCGACGCCAGGTCCGCGCTGCGTCCTATGCCGGCGTTGTTGACGATGATGTCCACGGCCGGCTCGGGCGCGTGGTCGGCGATCCCGGCGTCGAAGGCCGACCACAGGGCGGTGGCGTCGCCGCGACGGCCCAGCGGCGCATGGACGGCGAAGGCCCGGCCGCCGCCCTTCCGGATGCCCGCCACCACCTCGTGCGCCGCGCTCTCGTCGCGGGCGTAGGTGAGCGCGACAACGGCGCCGTCCCCGGCCAGCCGCTCCGCGACGGCCCGCCCGATGCCCCTGCTGCCGCCGGTGACCAGCGCGATCTTTCCCTCAAGTCGCCGCATGTCCATGGTGGTTGGCCGCCTTTCATTTGTTGAGTGATCGACCAAGAAAGAAGCTAGCACGATTTCTTGGTCGAGCACTCTAAAATGTGGGCATGACCGAGACGCCCAAGCGCGGCCGCCCCCGCACCTTCGACCGCGCGGCGGCGCTGACCGCCGCCACACGCCTGTTCTGGGAGCGGGGCTACGAAGGCGTTTCCATCGGGGAGCTGACCGAGGCGATGGGGATCCGCTCAGGGAGCCTGTACGCGGCCTTCGGCGACAAGAGGTCCCTCTTCGAGGAAGTGGTCGACGCCTACGGCCGGTCGCCGGTCGGAGCCTTCGCGGCGGTGGCGCTCCGCGAGGAGCCGACCGCGTACGGGGCGTTCGCGCGCATCCTCCGGGAGGCCGCGGCCATCTACCCGGACCCCGCGCACCCGGCGGGCTGCCTGGCCATCAGCGCCGCCACCAACGTCACCCCGCAGGACGCGGGCGTACGACTGTTCCTCCGCGACCTGCGCAACAGCAACGTGGACGCCTTCGAGGCCCGGCTACGGCAGGCGCAACAGGCGGGCGAGCTGCCCCCCGAGGCCGACCCCCGAGCCCTCGCCGACCACTTCGCCATCACCCTCCAGGGCTTCTCCCAGCGGGCCCAGGACGGCGCCACGGCCCCCCAACTGGCCGCGGCAGCCGAACTGGCCCTCACCGCCTGGCCGGCGGCGCGACCCTGATCAACGGAGGACCTACCACCAGGGGGAGTTGTTCGGGCCGAGCTGCCACAGCCTGTCGCTGGAGGGGTAGGAGTAGTCGAGGCGCAGGAGGTCGTAGTCGGATTCGATGTTGGTGGCGGACATGGCCACGTCGAGGTTCGTTTCCGGGCGCCAGACCCACCACCGGTTCTTGTCGTCCCCCTTGGTCTCCTCGCGCACGCTCCACCGCTGCAAGGCGGAGTCGTCGCAGGCGCGGATGACGAGGGCTTCGCCGCGCGCCGGCGTGTTGTCGATGGGCTGCAGACACTTGCCGCCGGACGTGGTCCTCAGCGTGGCGGTCCACAGCCGGGCGACCGGGTCCCAGGTGCCGTTGAAGTCCCACGCCTCACCCACGTTGGCGTCCCGCGCGGTACCGCGGGCCGTGTAGACCTGAGTGCCGTCGGCGGTGCTGCTGGTGGTGAGCCGGCTTCCGTCCATTCTGTTGACGAGGTCCTGGTTGCGGAGTTCGTCCGCCGCGGCCGGCGAGGCGCCGGTGAGCACGGCAGGAAGGGCAACCGCCACGGCGGCGGCAAGGAGGGCAAGACGATGCCTGGTCATGACATCCCTTTTCGATAGCAGGAGCGACGAAAGGACCATGACACAGCGTAGCCGTCCAGGGGGATGTGACACACGGAGAGTAATCAATTGCCGGCCCCGGCCGGGGGATCAGCTGGCGGCGGACCGGTAGAGCTGTTTGGCCCGGGCAGAGTCGACGGGCCCGTCCGCATACAGGTGCAGGAAGTAGTCCAGCTGCCACGCCTGCGCCTTGTCGGCCTGACGGTTGGACGTGGCCACCCAGGGCGGGTAGACACGGAAGGCCCGCTTCCCGCCTGCACCGGCTGCCGATACGACCCCGTGCCGGCGGAGCGCGCGCAAGGGAAACACGAACTGGCCGAAGTGGTGATCCTCGCGGCTGCTGATGACGAAGAGGTCGACAGGATCCGTCGCGTCGAAGGGCTGGATGGGCCCGCCCGGGGACCTCTTCCATACGGTGACGAACTGGCCGACCTTGGTGGGCGTCGTCTTGGCCGCGCGGAACCGGACGGCAAGGCCGTCCAGGGTGAACTCGTGGGCGGCGTAGTCGGCGCTCTCGGCCTCGGGAACCGGCTGCGAACAGGCGAATCCGCAGGGGTCGTAGACCAGCGCTTTCGCCGCGAGGAGATCACGGTGCACTTCGGTCGTGTCCGACCACCCTATGGATGAGCGCCTGCGGTTCACCGTCATCCCTTCACCCTGCCACGAGCGCCTCCGCCCACGAGTGCGGTCCGACTGGTTCGCGGCTTAGAAGCGGATCTTCCCCTTCATCGTGCAGTCGTGTTCGATGACGAGCACCGGTCCCTCTTGGCTCGGAGGTCCGGAGGAGACGCAGTCCACGGTCAGGGTCCCGCTGGCGTGCTCGAACCGTCCGGTACCCCCGGTGATCGTCACGGTGACCGTCAGTGTTGGCTCGCGGCCGGTCGTAGTGAAGGTTCCCGTCAACTGGTCACCGTTGGCAGCGACGATTTTCGCGGTGCCGCTGGCCTCGACCGTTCCGTCCTGAGAGATGGTGCTGTCGCCCTGGAAGTCGACTGCGTACTTCCCGAGCAGGTTGGCGACGCCCGACTCTTCGCCGGTGAAGGCGCCGGTCTCCGTATTGATGCGGATCGTTCCTGTGCCGCTGCCTTCGATGTACACGGTTTTGGGACCGGCGCTCGCGGGCGCCGAGGCCAGGAAGAGGGTGGCGAGCGCGAGCCCGAGGGCGAGCACGATCGCCTTGATCTTCGACATGAGAGGCTCCTTCGTTCACTTACCCCACGGACCACTACGATCCGTGAGCGTTCAGCCACGATCGATCGTCAAGGCGTGCATCGCACCGCGCCAGCGGGATTGCCCCAGACGGCCGTCGGGCGCCGGGAAAAGAGGAGCGCGTAGCGATCTGATGCGTCTGGGTGGTCCGGACAGCGCTCTGGTCACCATTTCGTGCAGGTAACGGCCGAGCCCCCGCCCCCGGCAGGCCCCCCCCTCACCCCTCCCCCGCCACCCCCGCCACCCCGCACCACGGGACCGTCGCCGGGGGCCAGACCGGGCCGATGGCTTCGGTGCGGGCGGGGGTGTCGGGGGTGAGGCCCGGGATGCGGACCAGGGACTGGGAGGTGCGGGCGTCGGGGGACGGGGGGCGGCGGTCGCGGAACTCGACCGTGACCACGTACGAGCCCTCGCCCCGGGCCTCCAGCGCCGCCACCACCCGCCGGCTCGGCGGGTCGACGCGGCACCCGGTGATCCGTACGTCCGGCGGCGGCGCGGCGGGGGCGGGGCCGCCGCCGCTGGCCCACACGTACAGCCCCAGCGGGGCGAACACCAACAGCCCGGCCAGGCCCATCAGGCCGACCAGCCAGCCCTGCCACTTCAACGTGCTCACGGCCATGGCACGATCCTCCCGCCGGCCCGCCCGCCCCACCAGCACCCACAAGCCCACACACCATTTCGAAGTGGGACCGCCTGGTCACCCGGCGTTCACCCAACACCGCGCGGAATGTGGGTTTCCGCGAGCACGCTGCACCCGTGAGACGCATCCTGGGAATCGCTCTGGCGATCCTCCTGATCGGCGGCGTGATCGCCGTCATCGTCATCGGGGGGAACGGCTCGGAGGGCACGGCAACGAAGACCGTGCGTGGCGTCATCGGATCGGAGAAGTCCGAGTTCTTCCGTGATCCTGACGTCGTCAAGGCCCTTGCCACCAAGGGCTACACCGTGAAGACGGAGACCTCGGGCTCCTGGGCCATGGACCAACTGGCCCTCAAGGAGTACGACTTCGCCTTCCCCAGCAGCAGTGAGCCCGCCGACGAGATCGCGGCCAAGGCCGGGGTGCAGGGCGCGCAGAGCGCGAAGCCCTTCTTCTCCCCGCTCGTGGTCATCGCCCGCGCCAACGCGGCGAAGGTCCTCGCCGACAACGGGCTCGTGAAGATGAACGGCAAGAACACCGGCACCCTCCTGATGGACCCCTTCCTCAAGGCGGCCGGCGAGGACCGGACCTGGCAGCAGCTGCCCGGCTCCGCCTCGTACGCCGAGCTGACGGGCACGGTGTTCATCAAGACCGCCGACCCCGCCACCTCCAACTCCGGCGCGCTGTTCATCGGCGCGACCTCCAACGTGGCCAACAACAAGACGGTGGTCTCCGACGACGCCGGCATCAACCGCACCGCCCCCCTCCTGCGCAAGCTGATCTCCGTGCAGGGTTCCCTGGAGCCGAGCACCGACGGCCCCTTCCGCTCCTTCATCAGCGGCAGCGGCGAGCCGCTGGTCCTGGCCTACGAGGCACAGGTGGCCTCGCTGCTGCTGCAGAAGCAGGCCACCGGCGAGGCCGCGAGCATGGTCGTGCTGTACCCGGACACCACCGTGAACTCCCCGCACACCCTCGTGCCGCTCGGCGAGAAGGCGAAGGACCTCGGCACCCTCCTCGCCACCGACAAGAAGCTGCGCGAGCTGGCCCTGCGGCACGGGTTCCGGCCCCAGGAGGGCACGGCCGAGTTCAGCGCCGCCACCGCCGGCTACGCCGGGTACCTCAACCCGGAGCTGACCGGGATCCGCCAGGTCGGCGCACCGACCGTGAAGGTCCTGACCGCGCTGGCAGGCCGCGCCAAGGGACAGGGGGGCACGCCGTGACGCTGACACCGCCCGAGGACGGCCCGCTCGTGCTGAGCGCGCCCGAGCCCGTCGCCCCCGTCCGCCGGGAGCAGGCCTCCGGCCTCGTCCCGCTCCAGGACGGGGTCCAGGAGGAGATGGCCCGCCGCGCCGGCGAGTACGTCGGCCAGCTCGCCGGGATCGACGCCCGCTCCCCCGAGTTCGCCACCCGCATCGGCGAGATCGCCGCCCTGGGTTCCGCCGACATCCGCAGCGCCGCCCAGCAGTCCAACCGGATGCTGGAGCGGGCCGTACGCTCCCTCGGCCCGGACGGCGGCGGCGACGCCCAGGCCCGCGTCGCGGGCTCGCTCGTCGAGCTGCGCCGCACCGTCGAGGACCTCGACCCCCGCGACGCCCCCGCCAAGGGGGCCCGCAGGCTCCTGGCGAAGCTCCCGGGCGGCAACAGGTTCCGCGACCACGTGGCGAAGTACGCCTCCTCGCAGGCCACCCTCAACCGGATCGTGGGCGCGCTGCGCGGCGGCCAGGACGAGCTGCGCCGCGACAACGCGGCCCTGCACACCGAGCGGGCCCGCCTGTGGGAGACCATGGGCAAGCTCCAGGAGTACGCGGTCCTCACCGAGGCCCTGGACGGGGCCGTCGAGCAGCGGATCGCCGAGGCCGGGCGGACCGACCCGCAGCAGGCGGACGCGATGCGCGCCGACGTGCTGTTCCCGGTGCGGCAGAAGCACCAGGACCTGCTGACGCAGCTGGCCGTGTGCGCGCAGGGCTACCTGGCGATGGACGTGGTGCGACGCAACAACGAAGAGCTGATCAAGGGCGTCGACCGGGCCGCCACGACCACGGTCTCGGCGCTGCGCATCGCGGTGATGCTGGCCTCGGCCCTCGACAACCAGCGCAAGGTGGTCGAGCAGGTCAACGCCCTCAAGGGCACCACCGAGGAGCTGATCCGCGGCAACGCGGAGATGCTGTCCACCCAGACCGGCGACATCCAGCGGATCGCCGCGGACCCGGCGGTCGGGGCGGAAACGCTGCGGACGGCCTTCGCGCAGATCTACAAGACCCTCGACGCGATCGACACCTTCAAGGTGCAGGCGACGGAGAACATGGCGGCGACCGTGGAGTCCCTGACCGGCGAACTCCAGGCGGCCTCGGCCCACCTGGCCCGCACCCGTACCGCGAACGCCCTGGAAGGCGGCGAGCGATGAAGCTGCGCACGGCGCGGATGCGCCGACAGCTGGCGGCGGTGGTGACGCTGGCCGCGACCCTGCTGGGGGCCGCTGCCTGCACCTCGGAGGAGCCCTCGGGGGCCTCGGGCGGTTCGGGGGGCTCGGGCGGCAGCAAGCAGCAGGAGTACAAGGAGGGCAGGCTGCGGGTACTGGCCTCCAGCGAGCTCTCCGACATGGGCCAGATCCTGAAGGACGCCAAGGCGGCCACCGGGGTCTCGGTCGACTTCACCTGGTCGGGGACGCTGGACGCGGCCGAGCAGGTCGCCTCGGGCAAGGCCGACGGCAAGTTCGACGCGATCTGGCTGTCCTCCAACGACTACCTGCGGCTGCGGCCCGAAGCGGCCGCCAAGCTGGCCAACGAGACCCCGGTGATGTCCTCGCCGGTCGCCCTCGGCGTCAAGCCGGAGGCACTGGCCCGGCTCGGCTGGAAGCCGCAGGAGGTGACCTGGTCGGCGGTCGAGGAGGCCGTGGCCGCCGGGAAGCTGTCGTACGGGATGACGGACCCGGTCCGCTCCAACTCCGGTTTCTCCACGCTGGTCTCGGTGGCGTCCGGCCTGTCGGGCGCCCAGGCGGCGCTGACGGACGCGGACGTGCAGAAGGCCCATCCGAAGCTGAAGGAGTTCTTCAAGGGGCAGAAGCTGACCTCCGGTTCCTCGGGCTGGCTGGTGACCGCGTACGCCAAGCGGGACGACGTGGACGCGCTGGTCAACTACGAGTCGGTGCTGCTGTCCATGAACGACCGGGCCAAGGCCCCGCTGACGGTGATCCGCCCGAAGGACGGGGTGGTCACCGCGCACTACCCGCTGACGCTGCTGACCTCGGCCCCGGCGGGGGCCCGGGAGTCGGGCCGGCTGCTGACCGAGTACCTGCGGGGCGACGCGGCGCAGAAGGCCATCACCGAGAAGACCTTCCGTCGTCCGGTGGCTTCGGGGGTGGCCCCGGCGCCCGGCCTGGACACCTCGGTCCGCCGCGAACTGCCCTTCCCGGGCTCGCGGTCGGTGGCCGACGGGCTGCTGGCCTCGTACGAGAACGAGCTGCGCCGGCCCTCGCGCACGGTCTACGTACTGGACACCTCGGGCTCGATGGAGGAGGCCGACCGGATCGGGCGGCTGCGCTCGGCGCTCACGGAGCTGACGGGGAGCGGGAGTTCGGGCACCGGGCAGCGGTTCAGGGACCGCGAGGAGGTGACGCTGCTGCCGTTCGGTGACAAGGTGAAGAAGGTGCTGACGCACGTCGTCGAGCCCGGCAATCCGGGGCCCGCCCTGGACGCGATCCGGGGTGACGTGAAGTCCCTCCGCCCGGAGGGGGGCACGGCCGTCTACGGCAGCCTGAAGGCCGCGTACCAGCACCTGGGGCAGGGGAACGCCGACGCGTTCACCTCGATCGTGCTCATGACGGACGGGCAGAGCGGGGACAAGGTGCAGGACTTCGACTCCTTCTACGCCGGACTGCCGGAGGGGCAGCGGCACACCCCGGTCTTCGCGGTGCTCTTCGGGGACTCGGACCGCAAGGAGCTGACGCACATCACGGAGCTGACCGGTGGCCGGCTCTTCGACGCGACCGACGGGAACGGCTCCCTGGACGGGGCCTTCGAGGAGATCCGTGGCTACCAGTAGAGGCCTCGCGGCGCGGGCGTGGGAGTACGTGGAGTCGGGGAAGAACCTGGCGGGCAGCGCCTGCGGGCTCGCCGGGGTGGGCCTGGCGCTGGCCGGCGTGGCCGGCGCGTACTGGCCGGTGGTGGTCGCGGGCCTGTACGGGGCGGGCGCGCTGATCGCCCCGCCGCGGCGGACGCCCGTCCCGCCCTTCCCCGGTCCGGCCGAGCAGCTGGACCTCGTACGGGAGGACCTGGGCCGGCTGCGCGGTTACGTGGCGGAGGTGGAGCTGCCGCCGGCCGCCGAGGGCAGGCTGAGCGAGCTGCTGGACCTGTACGCGGCCCTGCTGGACCCGGGCTGGGTGACGGAGGTGCTGGCCACCGAGCCGGAGGCGGTGCACGCGCTGGCGCGGGCGATCCGCCTGGACGTGCCGGAGTGCGTGGACACCTACAACCGGACCCGCTGGTGGACGCGGCTGACGCCGGGCGGGGAGTCCCCGGAGCGGCACCTGGAGCGGCAGCTGTCGGTACTGGCCGAGGAGGCGGAACGCCTGACGGCGGACCTCCAGGACAGGGAGGTCCGCCGTCAGCAGACGCACACGGCCTATCTCGAGGAGCGCGGACGCTCCTGAGGGGCCGGTGCTGCGGCGGGAACCGCTTGGTCGGGGGTTCCCACATTCGAGGGCCCCGGTTCGGGGCGGGCGCCCCGGTCAGGGGGCGGGCGGTCAGCCCAGGCGCTCGACCAGCGCGTGGTACTGGTCCCACAGCTCCTTGGGGGTGTGGTCGCCGTAGGTGTTCAGGTGCTCGGGGACCAGGGCGGCCTCCTCGCGCCAGACCTCCTTGTCGACGGTGAGGAGGAAGTCCAGGTCCTCGGCCGGGAGGTCCAGGCCGTCGAGGTCGAGGGAGTCCTTGGTCGGCAGGACGCCGATGGGGGTCTCGACGCCCTCGGCGGTGCCGTCGAGGCGGCCGACGATCCACTTCAGGACGCGGCTGTTCTCGCCGAAGCCGGGCCACACGAACTTGCCCGCGTCGTTCTTGCGGAACCAGTTCACGTAGTAGATCTTCGGGAGCTTGGACTGGTCCTTGTCGGCCGCGACCTTGACCCAGTGGGCCATGTAGTCGCCCATGTTGTAGCCGCAGAAGGGCAGCATGGCGAAGGGGTCGCGGCGCAGTTCGCCGACCTTGCCCTCGGCGGCGGCGGTCTTCTCGGAGGCGATGTTCGAGCCGATGAAGACGCCGTGGTTCCAGTCGAAGGACTCGGTGACCAGCGGCACGGCGGAGGCGCGGCGGCCGCCGAAGAGGATCGCGGAGATCGGGACGCCCTTGGGGTCCTCCCACTCGGGGGCGATCGTCGGGCACTGGGCGGCCGGGACGGCGAAGCGGGCGTTGGGGTGGGCCGCCGGGGTCTCGGACTCCGGGGTCCAGGCGTTGCCCTTCCAGTCGATGAGGTGCGCGGGCGCCTCTTCGGTCATGCCCTCCCACCAGACGTCGGAGCCGTCCGGGGTGAGCGCGACGTTGGTGAAGACGGTGTTGGCGTACATCGTCTTCATGGCGTTGGCGTTGGTGTGCTCGCCGGTGCCGGGGGCGACGCCGAAGAAGCCGGCCTCGGGGTTGATCGCGTAGAGGCGGCCGTCCTCGCCGAAGCGCATCCAGGCGATGTCGTCACCGACGGTCTCGACGGTCCAGCCGGGGATCGTGGGCTCCAGCATGGCCAGGTTGGTCTTGCCACAGGCCGACGGGAACGCGGCCGCGACGTACTTCGCCTCGCCCTCGCCCTGCGGCGGAGTGAGCTTGAGGATCAGCATGTGCTCGGCGAGCCAGCCCTCGTCACGCGCCATGACGGAGGCGATGCGCAGCGCGTAGCACTTCTTGCCGAGCAGGGCGTTGCCGCCGTAGCCGGAGCCGTAGGACCAGATCTCGCGGGTCTCGGGGAAGTGCGAGATGTACTTGGTGGTGTTGCACGGCCACGGGACGTCGTCCTGGCCCTCGGCGAGCGGAGCACCGAGGGTGTGGACGGCCTTGACGAAGAAGCCGTCGGTGCCGAGCTCGTCGAGGACGGCCTTGCCCATGCGGGTCATGGTGCGCATGGCGACCGCGACGTAGGCGGAGTCGGTGATCTCGACGCCGATCGCGGAGAGCTCGGAGCCGAGGGGGCCCATGCAGAAGGGGACGACGTACATCGTCCGGCCCTTCATGGAGCCGCGGAAGATACCTTCGCCGCCGGCGAAGATCTCCTTCATCTCGGCGGGGGCCTTCCAGTGGTTGGTCGGGCCCGCGTCCTCCTCCTTCTCGGAGCAGATGAAGGTACGGTCCTCGACGCGCGCGACGTCGGAGGGGTCGGAGGCGGCGTAGTACGAGTTCGGGCGCTTGGTCTCGTCGAGCTTCTTGAACGTGCCCTTGGCGACGAGCTCCTCGCACAGGCGCTCGTACTCGGCCTCGGAGCCGTCGCACCAGACGATGCGGTCCGGCTGGGTCAGGGCTGCGATCTCATCCACCCAGGAGATCAGCTCCTGGTGCTTCGTCGGGACGGAAGTGGGAGCCGCGTTGTCGCGCGCCACGATTGCTCCTTGTTGAGGGGTTTGTTTGGTGTATGCCCCGTGGGGGCTGCGACCCGGATGCTTCGCGCTCCGCTCATCCGGTGCCGACCGCACTCATCTGATCATCCGGTGCGCGTGCGCATATGTCCAGGGGGCCTCTCACGTGAGCATCACCACGTCCGTCAATCTTCCGTAAAGAGGACTAACCGAAAGCTACGGACCCGTAGGTAGCATGTGGACCATGACTTCAGACGCCGCCGCACCGGCCGTACCGGCAGCTCCGGAGGCCAAGCCGCTGATGCGCGGCTGGCTGCACACCGGAATGTTCCCCGCCGTGGTGGTCGCCGGCCTGGTGCTGATGACCTTCACCGACTCGACGCGGGCACGGGTGGCCTGCGGGGTGTACATCCTCACCGCCTGCCTGCTCTTCGGCGTCAGCGCCGTCTACCACCGCGGTACGTGGGGACCGCGCGGCGAAGCCGTACTGCGCCGGCTCGACCACGCCAACATCTTCCTGATCATCGCGGGCACCTACACCCCGCTGACCGTCCTGCTGCTGCCCGACTCCACCGGGAAGACCCTGCTGTGGGCGGTGTGGATCGCGGCCGCGGCCGGCATCGCCTTCCGGGTCTTCTGGGTCGGCGCCCCGCGCTGGCTCTACACCCCCTGCTACATCGCGATGGGCTGGGCGGCCGTCTTCTTCCTGCCCGACTTCATGCGCACCGGCGGCATCGCCGTCCTGGTCCTGGTGATCGTCGGCGGTCTGCTCTACAGCGTGGGAGGGGTCATCTACGGGATGAAGCGCCCCAACCCCTCCCCCCGCTTCTTCGGCTTCCACGAGGTCTTCCACTCCCTGACGCTCGCGGCGTTCGTCGCCCACTACGTCGGCATCTCGCTGGCCGCGTACCAGCACTGAGAGCGGGGAGCGGGCCTGGCCCGAGCCCGCCCGTGGCGTAAACGTGCGGCCGGGCCCGGGAGACAGACAGCTTCCGGGCCCGGCCGTTTTGCTCCTACCGCTGGCCTCCGGCGTAGACGGCGAATGCCGACCACGCTGCGGTCGTGAAGCCGAGAACCGGCGCCTCGGGCTCATCGTTGCGCTTGGAGTCCCGCACGTGAACGGTGCCCGGCTGCGGGCACGCTGGGCGGGCAGGGCGCCCTGGGCGAGGATGTCGAAGCGACGGACGAACTGTTTGACCGGCCGCTTCTTCGGCTGGGGGTTCCTCACCGCCGCGATGGCGCGAATGGGGCTGTGGACCACGGGCTACGACTGGTCGCCGGTCGCGGTCGAGGGCGCCTCCAACCTGTTCGACCACAAGCGGCTGGAGTTCAAGGTCCACGACTTCGTGACCGAGCCGCCTCCGCGCGAGCTGGCGCCGGGCAGCCTCGACGTTGTGGCGTGCCGTCTGACACTGCCGTACGTGGACCGGCACATCGCGATGGGGGACTTCCGGCGCTGGCTCAAGCCCCACACCGGAACCCTGTACTTGGTGGTGCAGGTCTGGGAGAGGCAGCAGCCCGGCATGTTCCGCGGCTACCCGGACGCGGTCATCGAGGACCTGCGACACGGCTGGGCGCACACCGCCCGCTGGGACCTGGACCTCGCGGGCGAGTACACGGCCCTGGCCCTCACCGGGCCGGGCAGCCCATGAGATTCCCGCTTTCTGCCGGCCGGCGGCCCCGATCAGGAAAGCCCTGAGGGGAGCGGGTGCAGACGACGGTTCCGTGGCCGCGTACCAGCACTGAGCAGGGTGGGGCCCCGGATTCGAGGGCGATCGGGTGAAAGAGGCGTGTCTCCCACCACGGATCGATCCGGCACTTCGCCTGCTTGGAAGGATCCCGCGCAGAGGGTCGCGGTGACCGCACGGGAGTGGAGAGCCATATATGGGTACGCACGGGTGGTCTCGGCGGATCGCCGGCCTCGCCACGGTGATGGGGCTGGGCGTCGTACTGCCCTTCGCCACAGGCGCAGTACCCGCATACGCCCAGGCGCAGTTGAGCGTCACGAAGACCCACGAAGGGGACTTCGCCCGAGGAGGGTCCGGCAACTATCTCATTACCGTGACGAACGTGGGGAACGAGGCTGGCGAGGGTCTTGTCTTCGAGGACAACCTTCCGGCAGGGCTCACGGTCCAGGCCGTGACCTCGTCCGCGCCCGCGGGGCAGTGGGACTGTGGCATCGCGGCTGATCTGTCGTCGGTGGTGTGCACCGTCTCGAGCGACCTTCGGGCTGAACGCACCCTGAGACTGAGTACGAGCACGGAAAGGGGGCCCGGCCGCACGCGCGGCCGGGCCCCCTGGTCCTCGGTTCAGCAGGTGTAGCCGTCCCCGTCCGCGTCCAGGCGCAGCGGGTCGCTGCCGTTGACCTTCATCCGCTGGGGGAACTGGTGGGAGGCCAGCCAGTCGCAGCGGGCCTTGGTCGTCTTCTTCACCTCCGCCGGGAAGGTGCCCGGAACGCACACGCTCGCCGTTCCGTAGTGCCGGTCGCAGCCGGCGACGGTGGGCGCGACCGGGGCCGCTTCACGCTTCGCGGGGTTGGGCTTCGGTCCGGCGAGCTTGTCGGCGAAGGCGTGTTCGTGCGGGGCGGGCTGCTGCTGGGCCACCGCCAGCGAGGGCGCTCCGCCCAGGTGGACCCAGGTCGCCACCGACGGGACGCCGTTCGCGTCGACCCCGAAGAGCATGTACCAGCCGGGCGGCGCCAGGTTGGGGTTGCTGGTGACGTTCAGGTCGATGGTGGTGTTGTTGACCACCGTCATCGGCAGGTCCACGAACCGCTGGTTGGGGTCGGAGGAGTGGGTGACCGCCGCCGGGCGGATCAGCTCCGCCTTGACGATCGGCCGGTCGACGGTGATCCGCTGCGTGTCCCCGTACACCCACTCCGTGTCGATCACCGAGGTGAGCTGCGGGCGCGGTCCCTTGAACAGGTAGGGCGGCGTGTAGACGGACACCGCGTGGTTGTACGTGCCGTTGCCCGGGTTGTCCCCGACCGACATGACCCGGCCGTCGGGCAGCAGGAACGCGCCGGAGTGGTAGGTGCGCGGGATCGGGTCGGTGGCGAGGCCCGCCTGGTAGGTGTTGCTGGTGGGGTCGAAGAAGGAGGCCTCGAAGACCGGGTCGGCGCGGTCGTGGAGGCCGCCGCCGGTCTCCAGCACCTTGCCGTCGGGCAGCAGCACGGCGGAGACGTACATCTTGCCCTCGGCGCCGGCCTGCGGGCGCTTGCCCGTGCCGGTGTCGACGAGGCCCTGCGGGAGGTCGGGGCCTGCGGTGTAGGCGGGGCTCGGCTTCTTCAGGTCGATGATGTCGGTGAGCCGGTTGGCCGCCGGGTTGGACTCGTTGTTGCCGCCACCGACGGTCAGGACCCGCTGGTCCTGGGCCGGGGGCAGCAGGACGCTCGCCGACTCGTCGCGCTCGTCCTTCTTGCGCAGTCCGGGCACGTCGGTGATGGTGTTGGCGTCGTAGTCGTAGACGGAGGCGCCCGAACCGGGCGTGCCGTTGCCGAAGGTGTGGCTGCCGGAGTAGAAGAGCCGGCCGTCCTGCATGAGGATCATCGAGGGGTACAGGCCCCAGTACGACCAGGTCTGGTTGACCTCGTTCATCGGCAGCCACTTGCCCTGCGCCGCCGAGAACTTCTCCGCGGTGACGTTGCCCGTGGAGTCCTCCTTCAGCCCGCCGAAGGAGATCACGTCACCGTTGCCGAGGATGGTGGCGGACGGGTACCAGTGGCCCCCGTTCATGTCGTTGGTCTTCGTGTACGTCTCGGTGGCCGGGTCGAAGACGTACGAGTCCTTCAGGCCCTGGTAGCCGATCTTGCCGTCGGCGGACGGGTAGCCCTTGTTCCCGCTCATGACCAGCACCCGGCCGTCGGCCAGCTGCACGTGCCCGGAACAGAACATGTCCACGGGCGTCGGGATCGTCTTGACGCTGCCCGCCACCGGGTCGTAGACGGCGGAGGTGAAGGTCCCGGCGTTGAACTGCGATATGTCGTTGCCGGAGCCGGCGATCAGCAGCACCTTGCCGTTCTTGAGGACCACGGCGTGCATCGAACGCACCGGGTTCTGGGCGGCCATCACCTCCCACTTGCCCTTGGCGCACTGCTCGGCCGTGCCCGTGCAGGTGGGCTGGGGCAGGGGGGCGGCCACCTCCTCCAGCGCGTAGTCGTCGGTGGTGAGGGTGCCCACGCCGTATACGGACAGACCCCACGCGATCTTGTCGGTGTTCGGCGGGACGGCCGGCGTACGGACCTCCGTACGCGCCCACGCGGCGCTGACCGGCGGGTTCTGCAGGTCGGCCCAGTACTGCCAGCCTGCGGTGGTGTCGTGGCGGAACACGGTCACCGACACGTCGGGGGTGTTCGACTTGTACCAGGCGGACAGGTCGTACTGCTTTCCCGGGACGACGGTGGGCGCGCAGGTGGTGTTCTCCGTGACCAGGGCCTTGCGGTCGCCGTCGACGCGGCGGGTGAGCGAGACCTTCATGGCCTTGGTGCCGCTGTGCGCGTCGGCGACGGTGGCGAAGGTGAAGTCGTTGTCGCCCCAGCCGGATTTGGACCAGCAGGAGGGCATGTCGGAGCCGGCCGGGCCGGCGGTCTCGAAGCCCGGATTGGTGAGCAGGTTGGGCGGTCCGGCCGTGGCCTGCTGCGGTGCGGTCAGGAGCAGGCAGGCGGTCATCGCCCCGACGGAGAGCAGGGCGGCCCGGCGCCCCGCCCTCCGTCGGATCTTCCTTCGCATACGAGGGGTCCTTTCGGTGCGGCTCAACTCCTGGCGGTGGGCACCGCGCGTGGCCCGCGCGGCAGGTAGACGAGCGCTTCGGTGGCGGCGAAGCGCAGTACGAAGGTGGTGACCAGCGCGAGGGCCGTCGCGGGCAGCACCTCCAGGCCGAACCGGCCCACGAACAGCGCGATCAGCGGGATGCGCAGCAGCAGGTCGGCGTTGGCGAGGAGGGCGAAGCGCCCGATGCGGTCCGCCCAGTGGCGGTGGCGGCGCCGGTCGCGGAAGAGCAGGGTCTCGATGAGGAGGAAGTTCCACAGCACCCCGGCCTGGTTCGCGAGCACCTCGGCGGCGAGGTACTGCATCCCGGCGTGGGTGAGCAGCCAGAGCGCGACCAGGTTGGGCACGAAGCCGGTGAGCCCGATCAGCCCGAAGCCGACCATCCGGGCGAGCGGGCTCGCGGAGCGCAGGGCCGCCAGGTGCGTCAGGAAGCGCAGGCCTTCACGGGCGGTGGACTTGGACTCCCCGGCGAAGCGGTCCTGGAAGACGAAGGGCACCTCGGCGCGCCGCTGCGGGCGGCAGCGGACGGCCAGCTCCAGCAGGATCTTGTAGCCGAGCGGCTTGAGGGCGTCGGCGGTCACCGCCGAGCGGCGCATCGCGAAGAAGCCGCTCATCGGGTCGCTGATGCCGCGCAGCGCGCGCGGGAAGAGCCCCTTGGCCAGCCAGGTCGCACCGCGCGAGACGGCCACCCGGTAGCTCCCGGCCAGCCCCGCCCGGCTGCCGCCGGGGAGGTAGCGGGAGGCGACGACGAGGTCGGCTCCGGTGCGTTCGCCCTCGCCGACGAGTTCGGGGACCAGGTGCGGCGGGTGCTGGAGGTCGGCGTCCATGACGACGATCCAGTCGGAGCCGGCCCGCTTGACCCCTTCGACGACGGCCCCGCCGAGGCCGCCGTCCGGGCTCTCGCGGTGCAGGACGGACACCGGGAAGGGGCAGTCGCCGGCCGCCTTCTCGATCACGGCCGGGGTGTCGTCGGTGGAGTCGTCGACGAACAGCACCTCGCAGGGCAGCTCGTCCGGGATCGAGGCGCGCAGGCGCCTCAGCAGCTCCCCGACGTTGGCGGACTCGTTGTAGGTCGGGATGATCAGGGTGACGCTGCCGGCCGTGACGCTGCCGGAGGCGGCAGAACGTGGAGCGTCGGCTTCCGGATCATCCAGGGTATGCGGGGGCCACAGGTCCTCGCTCATCGTGGTTCAGCTCCCACTCTCGCGGTCGGTGCGGCGGATCTCGATACGGTCCTCGCCCGTACCGAAGACGGCGACCGCGGTCGAATGCTCCAGAGCAGCCTTCACGTTGGGCAGGTCCGCCGCATCGCGACGCACGGTGGGCGAGGAGACTACGTAGTCGATGTCCCGCCAGCCCCGCGGCAAGGTCTTGGTGACGGCCGGGTCGAGGTCCGCCTTGTAGAACCAGATGGCGCCGTCCCCGGGTGCAAAGCCGTGGTGAACAGCATCGAGCCAGAGCGCGTCGTCGACGAGGACGCGGGTGTTCGCCGGGTCGGCCACCCCGCTGCCGAGCCAGGCCGCGGCCTGCCGGTAGGGGGCGTTGGCGTCGACCGTGAGCGCCGTGCGGTTGCCCTCGTACCAGCGCGGCAGCACGTACGCGGCGGCCGCCGCGGCCAGTACGCCGACCAGCGCCCACCGCGCGTACACCAGGGCCTTGTGCTCCCCCGGCCCGCGCCGGCGGCGCAGCACGGCGTGCGTGACGCTGGCCGCGGCGGCCGCGAGGACCAGGGCGAGGAAGGGCAGGGCCTGGATCACGTACATCGCCGGGAGGTAGCCGGAGGGCCGCATCGCGACCACCGCGAGGATCACCGCGGCCAGGGCCGGCCCGGCGAGCGCGCGGGCGGTGACGGACCACCGATAGGTGGCCAGCAGCAGGACGGCGCCGGCCAGCCCGCCGAGCGGCAGGACGGTGTCGTAGTACAGCCACGACTGGAACACCCCGTGCGAGCCGGAGCCGGGGTCCAGGATGAAGCCGGAGCCCGGGCGGCTCATCTGGTAGGTGATGCCGTCGATGAGGGAGACGTGCCCGGCGCCGGGCAGCAGCTCGTCGTTGAGCAGGGCGAACAGCGGGTACGACAGCCCTATCAGCGCGCAGGCGGTGATCGCCCCCGTCACGGCGAACTTGCGGGTGTCGCGGTGGCTGTGGCGCCACATCGTCACCAGCAGCGCCGGGAGCACCACCAGCATCGTC
Organism: Streptomyces sp. NBC_00091; assembly: GCF_026343185.1. Taxonomy (GTDB): domain Bacteria; phylum Actinomycetota; class Actinomycetes; order Streptomycetales; family Streptomycetaceae; genus Streptomyces. The sequence continues at coordinate 1,647,950 of NZ_JAPEMA010000001.1, forward strand.
TCCTTGGTCAGGACGGCGGTGGCGGCCGCCAGCCCCGAACCGAAGTGGTGCCACAGGTGACGGCTGGGGGACGCGGCGAGGCAGAAGGCCAGCAGCATCCACATCACGGCGAGGTTGTCGAGGAAGATCTCCCGCTGGAGGACGACGGAGAGCGGGGAGAGCCCGAAGAGCCCCATCGCCAGCCCCGCCGCCCACCGCGGCAGCCACAGCCGGCGCGCCAGGACGTAGATCAGCACCGAGCTGGCGGCCGAGACGGCCAGCATCGAGAAGCGCATCGGCGCGACCGTCATCCACTCGGGCACGAAGAGGGCCGGCAGGTACGTCAGGCCCGCGACCTGGATCCAGCCCAGCGGCGGATGGTCGTACCAGTACGTGTAGTGGGCCAGGCCGTCACCCTGCTGGACGGCCCAGGCCTGCGCCAGGTAGGTGCCCTCGTCGTCGCTCAGGGTCGGGAAGTTGGTGATGTTCCAGCCCTGTACGAGGACGATCGCCAGCAGGATCACACCGCAGAGCAGCAGGTCGGGGCGGGAGGAGCGGAAACGCACCATCGGGCGGGCCGGCGCGGGACGCACCCCGAGACCGCCCTGGCGCCCGGAGCGCCCGGAGCCCTCGGAGCCCTCGGAACGCCCGGAGTCACCGGAGCCGGGCGGACGGCGTACGGGCAGGAGCTGGGCGGTGTCGGCGGCAGCGTCCGCCGGCTGGGGATCAGTGGCCGTGGGCAGGGTGGCGGTCACTGGAGGCTGTCCTCTCGGATCGGGGTGGCGGAGGTCAGGTGGGCGCCGGTGTGGCTGGTCAGCTCCCACTCGTTGCGGCCGCGCTGCTCGCGCCAGACCGCGCGGATCGCGGCGCCCGCCAGCATCACCTGGTAGAAGGGGCCGCCGACGACGAGCTTGAGGTAGTGCACGAAGCGCACGCGCAGACCGTACTGGCGGCCGAAGTCGTGCAGGCCGACGATCTCGAAGACGAAGGTCACCATCGCCGTGATCATGGGGAGGAAGGTGATGATCGCGATGCCGACCGGGACGTCGAGGAAGACCGCCACGGCGCAGTTGACCGGGATGATCACCCCCGAGGTGGCCTGCATGAAGGGGGTCATCAGGGTGTAGCGCGCCAGCCAGCGCTGGCCGCGGCCCGGCAGCTGCTGCCAGTCCTTCTTGCGGTAGACCTGAAGGAAGCCCTGGTTCCAGCGGGTGCGCTGCTTGAGCAGGCTCATCAGCGAACCGGGGGTCTCCTCACGGGTGACCATGTCGGAGTCGTACGCGACGACCACCTTCTTGCCCACCGAGGACAACCGCACGCCCAGGTCGCAGTCCTCGGCGAGGCAGTTCTGGTCCCAGCCGCCGGCCTCGCGCAGCACACCGGTGCGCACGAAGACGGTGTTGCCGCCCAGCGGGATGAAGCCCTTCTCGGCGTGCAGGTGGAGGCGGGAGCGGAACCAGAAGAAGTACTCCAGGCAGTTGCGCAGGCTGTACCAGCTGGAGTGGAAGTTGATGAGCTGGACCCCGCCCTGCACCACGTCCGCCCCGGTGGCGCGGAAGGCGTGGTCGACGTGGGTGAGCAGCTCGGGGTGGACCTGGTCCTCGGCGTCGAAGACCCCGACGATGTCGCCCCGGCAGTGCGGGAGGGCGGTGTTGAGGGCCTTCGGCTTGTTCTTCGTCTCGTTGTGGTCGACGACGACCCGCACCCGCTCGGGCGCCCGGGCGGCGGCCCGCTCGGCCACGGCGGTCGTCTCCGGGTCGTCGTGGCCGACGATGACGATGATCTCGTAGTCGGTGTGGCTCGACTCGAGCAGCCGGTCGATGGTGTGTTCCAGAACGGCCTGCTCGTGGCGGGCGGGCAGCAGCAGCGAGAAGGACAGCCGGCCCCCGCCGTCGGGGCTGTCGAAGCGCGTCGAGGCGAGCGTCTCGGGCGTGCGCCACGCGTGCATCTGCCACCACAGCGTGAAGGCAGCCATCCAGAAGAGCGCCAGAGATATGGCGGAAATGAACACGGAAGTGAACAAACCGTCCCCCACAGACATGCCGCAACCCCAGGCGGCGAACGAAGACCCCCCGGAGGCCGGAGCGGGCCCCCCGGCCCGCCGCCTCCGCTTCCCCCACGTGCGCACCCCCCAGTGCGCTGTCTCGGTGACTCCCGAAGACACGAGACTAGGCACCAAAGATGAAACTGAGGCGCCGCCTGGATAAAAACCACGTTTCCGAGTTGACGTACGGCAACCGGAATTGACGGTACTCCGCCAGAATCAGGGATGAACCACACCCAACTGCTCTGCCAGTTCGACCAGTTCGGTCGTAGGCCGCGCGCAGACGAAATGGCGGCAGACATACGCCGTCGGAAGGTCGCTCACAAGTGTGCGCTCGGCCAGAAGGGGGAACTCGCCCCCGCTGCCGTCCGCCGCACGCGGCAGACCGACCGCCACCACCGCCCCGGGAGCCGTCCCCAGCAACGCCGTCCGGTGCAGCGCGGCCCGCGCCGGATCCTCCGGATGACCGACGACGGCCACCTCGCGCGGCCCGTCGACGAGCGCCTCCGCGACCGCCAGACCGTGCCCGATGAAGCGCGGGGCGCGCGGCCCCAGGGCGTGCACCACCCCGAGCGCCCGCTCGGCCGCCTCCCGGTGCGGCTGCGAGCCGGTGTGCGCGGCGTACGAGAGCAGCGCGCCGGCCGCCGCCGTCCAGCCGGAGGGGGCCGCGGTGTCCGTCGGGTCCTGCGGCCGGCGGATCAGCTTCTCGGCGTCGTGCGCCGTGTCGTAGAGGGAGCCGTCCTCGGCGGTGAACCGGGCCATGACCAGGTCGACGAGGAACCCGGCGAACTCCAGCCACACCCCCTCGCCGGTGACGGAGGCCAGCGCGAGAAACCCCTCCGCCACGTCGCCGTAGTCCTCGAGCACCCCGGCGTTGGCCCCGGCCCTGCCGTCCTTGCTGGTCCGCGCCAGCCGGGCCATCCCGTCCATGTGGACCCGTACCAGCAGGTCGGCGGCCTCGATGGCCCGCTCGACCAGATCCGGCCGCTCGAAGAAGGCCCCGCACTCGGCCAGCGCCGCGATGGCCAGCCCGTTCCAGGCGGCGACCACCTTGTCGTCCCGCCCGGGCGCGGGCCGCTCGGCGCGGGCGGCCAGCAGCCGCTCCTTGATCCCGGCGATCCGCCCGGCGTCCACCGCCGGGCCGTCCTGCGGCAGTTGCAGCACCGACTTCCCGTGCTCGAAGGTCCCCTCCCCCGTGACCCCGAAGTACGCGGCCGCCAGCTCGCCGTCCGCCTCCCCCAGCACCTCGGCCAGCTGGGCGGGAGTCCAGGCGTAGTACGCCCCCTCCACGTGCTTCCCGCTCAGCGGCTCCTCGCTGTCCGCGTCGAGCGCGGAGGCGAACCCGCCCTGCTCGGTGCGCAGTTCACGGACCATGAAGTCCGCGGTCTCCAGCGCGACGCGCCGCGCCAGATCGGAACCGGTGGCCCGCCACAGGTGCGCGTAGACCCGGCACAAAAGCGCATTGTCGTAGAGCATCTTCTCGAAGTGGGGCACGACCCACTCCCGGTCCACGGAGTACCGCGCGAACCCGCCGCCCAGCTGGTCGTAGATCCCGCCCCGGGCCATCGCCTCGCACGTGTCGGCGGCCATCTGCAGGGCCCCCTCGGACCCGGTCCGGGCGTGGTGGCGCAGCAGGAACTCCAGCACCATGGACGGCGGGAACTTCGGCGCCCCGCCGAACCCGCCGCGCGTGGCGTCGTACTCCCGCGTCAGCCCGAGCAGCGCCCGCCCCAGCTCCTCGGGCCCGGGGACGCCGGCCTTCCCGTAGTCCAGCTGCCGCCCCGCCAGATCCCGCACGATCCGCTGCGCGACCTCGGCGACCTCCTCGGGCCGCCCGACCCACGCGGTCCGCACGCCTTCGAGTACCTGCATGAAGGAGGGCATCCCGTGCCGGGGCTCGGGCGGGAAGTAGGTCCCGAAGTAGAAGGGCTCCGCGTCGGGCGTGAGGAACACGGTCATGGGCCACCCGCCCTGGCCGGTCGCCGCCTGCACGGCCTCCATGTAGACGGCGTCGACGTCGGGCCGCTCCTCGCGGTCCACCTTGATGTTGACGAAGTGTTCGTTCATGTAGGCGGCCGCCAGCTCGTCCTCGAACGATTCGTGGGCCATGACATGACACCAATGGCACGAGCTATACCCAACGCTTAGCAGAACGGGTACGCCCCGCTCCCTCGCCTCCGCGAACGCCTCGGGCGACCACGGCCACCACTCGACCGGATTGTCGGCGTGCTGGAGCAGATACGGCGAGGTCTCGTTCGCGAGGCGGTTCGACATACGTCCCATCCTGCCGCACCGGCCGGTCCCCGCCCCGCGACGGGGCCATCAGGCCGCCGGTTCGGCCGCCGCCAGGCGATCAGCCCGTTTCCACACCGGAACCACGCGCGAATGGTCCCAGCCTGGCGGGCGTCTCTGGCGTACATATATGCACGCCGTTGGCCGCGCAGGCGCCAACTCCCTCTGAAGTAGCTCAGATTCCTCGCGCGGGCGACTGTCCCGCAGCACACTTGGCGCACGCGTGTGCCGGAGCTCTGCGAGGAGGATGCCGATGCGGGACAGCCATCGTGTCGAGGCGGAACGGGTGCTGGCCCGGGCCGTCGAGGAGGAGGTCCGGCGGGCGGGGTCGGGGGGCCCGGCCGACGGTGAGGTACTGCTGGCGCGCGGCCGGGACGCCCTGGAGGGGCTCGCGGCGGCCGCTGCCGAGGAGTACGCGGCGTACGTGGCGGCCCTGGACGAGGCGGCGGCCGGGGAGCAGTCCCTCGGGGAGGCCTTCCGGCGGGGGAACACCGGGGCGGCGCTGCTGGCGACGGGGGTGGCCGCGGCGGCCGCGGTGGGGGCCGACCTGGCCTTCGGGGTGGATGCGGGTACGGCGCTGAGCGCGGGCATCGTCGTGGGCGTCGCGGGGGCGGCGGCGACGGTGGCGAAGGTGACGGCCCTGCACCTGCCGGCGGCGAACCGCCGGGCGGGGGCCGCGGGCCGCCCGGGCGGGCCGGAGCAGCTGCGGTTGCAGTGGCTGACGGCGCTGGAGGTGCGCGGGATCCGGCCGTTCCTGGAGCAGGAGCGTGCGGTGGCGGCGGCGGTACGGGTCCCCGCGCGGGGCCGGCCGCCGGTCAACGGTGTCGGTGGCGGCGGGGCGGGCGGCGCCGGCGGGGCGGTGGTGTCGCAGCTGCGCGGCGGGGACCGCAGCGCGGAGGCGCGCCGGCGCAGCATGCTGGAGCAGTCGTTCGGGCAGCTCCCGGACGCCGACGCGCTGTTCACGGGCCGGCGTGCGGAGCTGACCCGGATCGCGCAGTGGGTGCAGGCGGCCCGGGCCAGTACGGAGACCCGGCCGGTGGTGGTGGTCCTGCACGGCGAGCCGGGGGTGGGGCGTACGGCCCTGGCGCTGCGGGCGGTGCAGGCGCTGCGGGACCAGTTCCGCGGGGCGTGCGTGGTGGACCTGCGGGGCGGGTCCACCGCCGCGGGCGAGGCGCCGTTGTCGACGCGGGAGGCGCTGCTGCACCTGCTGAACCGGCTGGGCGCCCCGCGCGAGCAGTTGCTGTTCCGCGAGGGGGCGTCGGCGGAGCAGCAGGTGCGCCGGCTCACCGAGCTGTACCACCAGCACCTCCAGGGGTTTCCGGTGACGGTGGTGCTGGACGACGCGGTGGAGGCGGCGCAGGTGCGCACGCTCGTGCCGGAGCGCTCGGAGAGCCTGGTGCTGGTGACGGCGAGGGAGCCGCTGGAGTTGCCGGCGGACCTCGGGGCGTGGGTGTACCAGCTGCCGGTGGTGCGGCTGGCGCAGGCGGAGGCGGCCGGGGTGCTGCGTGCGGGGGCGCAGGCGGCGGGTGAGGCGGCGCCGGGTGCGGTGGCGCGGGCGGGCCTGCTGGAGCTGGCGGCGGGGCTGCCGCTGGCGCTGCGGGTGCTGGCGCCGCTGGGGGCGGCGCGGGCTTCGGACGGGGGCGGGGACGGTTCGCTGGAGCACGCCCTGGAGCTGGCCTACGTACGGCTGCCGGAGGAGCGGCGGCGGCTGCTGCGGCGGCTCACCCTGGCGGGGCGGGCCTCGCTGGGCGCGGCCGCGGCGGCGGCGCTGACGGGCGCGGACCGGGTCGAGGCGGGGCGGCTGCTGGGCGAGCTGGCGCGGGCGGGGCTGCTGGACCTCGTACGGGGGGAGCGGTACCGGATGCACGACGCGGTGCGCGCGTACGCGGCGGCGCGGCTGGCGGGGGACGAGGACCGGGCGGAGGCGGCGGCCGCGCACGAGCGGCTGATCCGTGACTACGCGCAGCTCGCGGACTCGGTGATCCGGATGGTCGACGGGAAGATGTCGACGCGGGCGAACCACTTCGGCGGGCACGGTTTCGCCTCGCTGGACGCGGCGCTGCGCTGGCTGGACGAGGAGTCGAGCTTCATCACGGCGGCGCTGCGGCATTCGGAGGGGGTGGACCAGCAGGCGGTGCTGGACCTGCTGGGGGCGCTGTGCGACTTCTGTCTGCTGCGCGGGGACCTGTACCGGCTGGGGGAGATCAACGAGCTGGCGCGGGCGGTGGACCAGGGGCGGCTGAACCGTTCGGTGCAGTGGCGTACGGGTATCGCGGCGCGTCAGCTGGGGGAGCTGGACAAGTCGCGCACGACGCTGACCTCGCTGGTGGACCAGTACATGGAGGCCCGGCAGGAGGCGGGCGCGGGCATGGCGCTGGTGTCGCTCGGGATCACCCTGCACCACCAGGGCAATCTGCCGGAGGCGGCGGCCCGGATCCGGGAGGCGCTGGTGCTCCAGGAGCCGCAGGAGCTGGCGGGTGACCGGGCGTGGGGGCTGCACGCGCTGGCGGCGGTGCAGCGGGACCGGGGGCAGCTGGCGGAGGCGTTGGAGCTGCTGGAGCGGTCGCTGGTGCTGCACCGGGAGAGCGAGAGCGTGCACGGGGAGGCGTGGGCGCACTTCCAGCTGGGGCAGGTGTACCTGCGGACCGGTGACGTGTCGCGGGCGGAGGCGGAGCTGCGGCTGGCCCTCGAGCTGTACGGGCGTACGCGCGACGACCGCGGGCAGGCGTGGGCGCTGACGCAGCTGGGGCGGGCCCGGGTGGTGGACGGGGATCCGCAGGGGGCGCTGGAGCGGCTGCGGGACGCGCTGGCCCGGCACCGGCTGGCGGAGGACGTGCGGGGTGAGGCGTGGACGCTGTACTACCTCGGGCAGGCGCTGGAGGAGGACGGCGGGCTCGATGCGGCGGTGCGGGAGCTGGAGCGGGCCCGGACGATGTTCTCGCGGATGCGGGACGTGTACGGGCTGGCGCACGCCCGGTACCAGTCGGGTCGGGTCACCCGGGACCAGCGGGCGGCGCAGACCGGGAACCTGCGCAATTCCGGCTTCGCGCGGCAGCTGCTGGTGGACGCGCGGGCGGATTTCCGGCGGATCGGGCTGGCCCACGGGGAGGCCTGGACCTGTCTGGAGCTGGCGGTGGTCGACGCGGGCAACGCGCGGGCGGCGCAGGCGCTGGGCCTGTGCGAGGAGGCGGCCCGGCTGTTCGCCTCGTACGGGGACCGGCGCGGGGAGGACTGGGCGCGTTTCCTGCGCTGCACGATGCTCCCGTACGCGGGTCCGGGCGGGGCGGGGGTGGAGGAGGCGCGGGGCGAGCTGGCCCGGCTGGTCTCGGCCGCGCATCCGCTGCGGGACGGCCGGCTGGAGGAGTGCCTGGAGACGTACGGGGTGGTGCTGGCGCGGGGGGTGGACCCGGCGGAGGGCTGGCAGGCGTGGCGGCTGGGCCTGGTCCCGAACCTGCGGGCGCGGGAGATCATGGGGGTGCCGGTGCCCTAGGGGTGTCCGGCGGATCGTGGCCGGGCCGGGCCCGCCCGGCGGATCGTGGCCGGGCGGGGCCCGCCCGGCGGATCGTGGCCGGGCGGGGCCCGCCTGGCACCGCGTCTCGCCGGGCCGGGCGGCCGCGCGCGCGTGGAAGCGCCGCCCCTCCCTGACGGGGGGCGGCGCTCCGGCGCCGGCCGCGGCCTACTTGGCCCGGGTGCCTTCGGCGGCGGAGGCGGCCGGGGTGGCGGCCGGCTCGGGGGCCTCCTGGAAGTCGACGCGGCCCATGTGCCGGTTCATCGACTTCATCAGGCCCCACACGCCGATGGCGAGGGCGGCGAACACGATGAAGCCCAGGATTCCGGGGGTCACCTTGTTCTTGTCGAAGCTGTCGGCGGCCAGCGGAAGGAGCTGGGTGACTGCTGCGTGCGTAGCGCTCATGGCTAAGCATTCTCCCGGATGCCCGCGAAGAGGTCGGACTCGGGGAGGGAGGTGTCGACGAACGACTTCGCCAGTTCGTACTCCTCGGTGGGCCAGACCTCCTTCTGGACCTCCATGGGGACGCGGAACCAGCCGCCGTCGGGGTCGATCTGCGTGGCGTGCGCGATGAGCGCCTTGTCGCGGATCTCGAAGTAGTCGGAGCAGGGCACGTGGGTGGTCAGGGTCCGCTCCGTGCGCTCGAACTCCTTCCACCGCTCCAGCCACTCCCCGTAGGGGGACTCCAGGCCGCGCGAGAGGAGCGCCTCGTGCAGGGCGATGGTGCGCGGCTTGTTGAAGCCCTGGTTGTAGTAGAGCTTCTGCGGCTGGTACGGGGCGCCGTACTCGGCCTCGGGGAACTTGTCGGTGTCGGCCGCGCCGTCGAAGGCCACCATCGTGATCTTGTGGGTCATGATGTGGTCGGGGTGCGGGTAGCCGCCGTTCTCGTCGTAGGTGGTGATGACCTGCGGCTTGAAGGCGCGGATCTTCTTCACCAGCTCGCCGGCGGCCTCGTCGACGTCCGCGAGGGCGAAGCAGCCCTCGGGCAGCGGCGGCAGGGGGTCGCCCTCGGGGAGGCCGGAGTCGACGTAACCGAGCCATTCCTGGTCGATGCCGAGGATCTCGCGCGCCTCGTCCATCTCGCGGGCGCGCACCTCGTGAATGTTCTCCTCGATGTACGTGTCGCCCTGGAGCTTGGGGTTCAGCACGGAACCGCGCTCGCCGCCGGTGCACGTGACCACCAGGACCGGCACCCCCTCGGACACGTACTTGGCCATGGTGGCCGCGCCCTTGCTCGACTCGTCGTCGGGGTGGGCATGGACGGCCATCAGTCGAAGCTGCTCGGTCAAGACAGGATCCTCTGTGATTCGGCGCGACGGTCAACCTCTATATTGACCGAATCGGGGGACGGAAAATTCCTGGGTGTCTCACCTTCCCCAGAGAGGAATCGATCATGAGCGCGGTACGCGAAGGGCTCCCCGAGGGCCGGTACGGCCGGTCGGCGGACGAGCGCGCGGACCGGAAGCTCAAGATCGTCGGATCGGTGCTCGGGGTCGGGCTGCTGGCCGTCGTCGGGTGGATCGGCTGGGACTACGTCGCCGGGCAGAGCGTCAGCGCCGAGGTGATCAAGTTCCAGATCGTCTCCGACAGCGAGGTCAAGGTGCACCTGGAGGTCCGCAAGGAGGCCTCGGTCACCGGTGTGTGCACCCTCAGCTCGCAGGACGAGGGGCACGGCGAGGTGGGCCGCGCGGACTTCACCTTCGGGCAGAACGCGGAGCGGGTGGACGAGATGGTCACCCTGAAGACCACCGGCCGCGCCACCATGATCGAGCTGGTCGGCTGCCAGGCGGCCGGCACCACGGGCTGAGCCCTCAGGCCGAGCCCGGACGCGGAGGCCCGGCCCCGCCCGGCCCGGTGCGCCGTCTTTGATCATGGTCATGCCCGCGGCCTAGCATGTGCACGCCATCCCCCGTGCCGTGCCCAGCCGACGGAAGACACCCATGCGCCTCCAGCGGATACTCGCCGCCACCGCGGCCCTCGCCGCGCTCACCACCCTCGCCACCGCCTGCGAGGACCCCGCCAAGCCGGGCCCGCCCGCCGCGAGCCCCACCGCGACCGCCACGGCCTCCGCCCAGGCCTCCCCGGCGGCCGGCTCCGCGCCCGCCACACTGGCCGGGGCGCAGGCGCACGTACAGAAGTACACGTCCTGCGAGAACCTGAGCACCGACCCGAACGACCGCCGGGTGGCGCTCAGCGGGTTCATCGGTGCCGGGGACTGGTCCATCACGGAGCGCGGCGTCTGCACGGACAAGAAGGCGCCGGGCGAGATCGTCCTCTTCCTGACCCCGGACATGAAGGCCTTCCAGCAGGCCGCCAAGGACCACGCCACGAAGCTGATCGCCGAGGGCCGGGAGGATTACGGCCTCGCCAGCCGCATGGTCGTGGGCAAGACCTTCGCGCTGACCGCGCTCAAGACCCGCACCGCCGTGTCCCTGGTCGACCCGCCCAACTCCGACCTGCGCATCCTGAGCTGCAACCCCAACGTCTACGTACCGGAGGGCTTCAAGAAGGAGAAGGCCCTGGTCGAGGGCTGCATCCTCACCGACTACGTCAACAGTCCCGACGGCCAGGGCAGCCCCTTCCGCGGGGCGGTCCGCGACCCCTCCACCGAGGGGACCGAGAAGCCCGGCCAGCCGGCCACCGGCAGCCTGGGGCTGGCGAGCGCCGGCAGCATCGCCGAGCTGAAGAAGATGGTCCACCCGCACACCGTCGACTGCACCAGCATGACCGTCACCGACGAACACGTGCAGTCGATCGACTACCTGCCGGTGGTCGACGCCGGCGGCAACCCGCGCACCTGGGGCGTCAAGGAGCGCGCGGTCTGCGGCACCCTCGGCGGCGCGCAGCGCGCGCACAACCTGAACTGGCTGGACACCGTCTCCGACATGAAGACCCTCCAGACCAAGGCGAAGGCGGCGCAGCTGGCCGACCTGAAGGACGACGGCCGCCTCAAGGCCACCGCGAGCAAGCTGCTGGTCGGCACGAACGTCGCCGTCGAGACCAACAGCAAGTCCGTCCGGATCGGTCTCTACCAGTTCCAGTTCCTCTACCTCAACTGCGAGACCGGCTTCACCGCGCCGGCCGGGTACCGGCTGGAGAAGGCACAGGTCGAGGGCTGCGTCCTGACGAACTACGAGCGCCAGTAGAGGTGACAGACGGCCGTCCGGGGGGTGCGCGGCACGCCCCGGACGGTGTCGACTGGGGTGTTCCGCCTTCCGAGCGCCAGGAGTCGACATGTCACTCTTCATCCCGGATTTCGACGACTCCGTGGTCGTCCGCGCCGCCGACGCCGAGGAGGTCCGGTTCTCGCCGGACTCCTCCGTGCGACTGCTGGCCGACAACTCCTCCGCCGGCGGGTTCCTGTCCACCATGCGCGTGAGCCTGGGCCAGGGCTCCGACGGCGCCCGCCCGCACCACCACGGCCGGTCCGCCGAGATGTTCTACATGATCGACGGGACGGCGCAGCTGCTGGCCGGCGACAAGGTGGTCACCGCCGAGGCCGGTGACCTGGTCATCGTCCCGCCGGGGCAGCAGCACGCCTTCGCCGCCGCGCCCGGGGAGAGCGCCGAAATGCTGGTCGTCATCACTCCCGGCGTGGAGCGTTTCGAGTACTTCCGCCACCTGGAGCGCATCCGGTACGGAACGATGCCGCCGGAGAGCCTCCTGGAGGTCCAGGAGCTGTACGACACGTACTTCGGGACCAGCTCCGCCTGGGAGGACGTCCGCGCTCCCCGGGCGCAATGACACACTTCATACACAGGGTGTCCTCCCCCTTTTCTTCCCGAATTGTTAGGCTCGTGGTTTCGCCCGCCGCTGGCGGCTTTGTAGTCCCCTGTACCGACGAGGAGCACCCGTGACCCAGACGAGCGAGAGCGTCACCTGGCTGACCCAGGCGGCGTACGACCAGCTGAAGACCGAGCTGGACTACCTCTCTGGTCCCGCACGCACGGAGATCGCCATGAAGATCGCGGCTGCCCGCGAGGAGGGCGACCTGCGCGAGAACGGCGGTTACCACGCGGCCAAGGAGGAGCAGGGCAAGCAGGAGCTCCGGGTCCGCCAGCTCACCCAGCTCCTGGAGAACGCGAAGGTCGGCACGGCCCCCGCCTCCGAGGGTGAGGTCGCGCCGGGCACCCTCGTCACGATCGCCTTCGACGGCGACGAGGACGACACGCTGGAGTTCCTGCTGGCCTCCCGCGAGTACGCGTCCACCGACTTCGAGACCTACTCCCCGCAGTCCCCGCTGGGCAGCGGCGTGAACGGCAAGAAGATCGGCGAGGACGCCCAGTACGAGCTGCCGAACGGCAAGAAGGCCACGGTCAAGATCCTGGCCGTCAAGCCCTTCACCGGCTGATCACCCCCTTACGAGAACACCTGCGCGCGAGCCCCCGCCGGACCCGGTCCGGCGGGGGCTCGCGCGCGTACTGCCCCAGGTCAGCTGGCCGCTCGGCGGTACTTGCGGACCGCGAGGGTGCGGAAGACCGCGATGATCAGGGCTGACCAGATGAGCGAGGCCCAGACCGGGTGGGCCATCGGCCAGGTGTCGGACGGAGAGACGCCGGGGTTTCCGAAGAGCTGGCGGGCCGCCTGAACGGTCGCGCTGAAGGGATTCCACTCGGCGATCGGCTGAAGCCAGCTCGCCATGTTCTCGGTCGGAACGAAGGCGTTCGAGATGAACGTGACGGGGAAGAGCCAGATCAGCCCACCCGAGGTGGCTGCCTCCGGGGTGCGCACGGACAGGCCGATCAGGGCGCCGATCCAGGAGAAGGCGTATCCGAGCAGGAGCAGCAGGGCGAAGCCGGCGAGCACCTTGCCGAGGCTCTCGTGGGTGCGCCAGCCAACCAGGAGGGCGACGATGGCGAGCACCACCATGGTCAGCGCGGTCTGCACCAGGTCGGCAAGCGTACGGCCGGTCAGAACCGCGCCGCGCGCCATGGGCAGCGAGCGGAAGCGGTCGATCAGGCCCTTGTGCATGTCGTCGGCGATGCCCGCACCCGCGCCGGCGGTGGCGAAGGTGACGGTCTGGGCGAAGATGCCGGCCATCAGGAACTCGCGGTAGGCGCTGGCGCTGGTCGAGCCGCCGATCATCATCGAGCCGCCGAAGACGTAACTGAACAGCACGACGAACATGATCGGCTGCACCAGCCCGAACACGACCATTTCCGGAATCCTGGTCAGGCGGATCAGGTTCCGGCGGGCGATGACCAGGGAGTCCCTGATGCCCTGGGTGACGCCGCCGTGAGGGTGGCGGGCCGCGCGGTCCGCGGCCGGGGAGGTGATGGTCACTTCGCCGCCTCCTTGCGCGCCCGGCCCTCGGCGGCGGGTGTGCCGTTCTCGTCCGGGGTGAGCTGGGTCGCGTGGCCGGTGAGGGAGATGAACACGTCGTCGAGGGTGGGGCGGCGCAGGCCGATGTCGTCGATCTCGATGCCCCGGGAGTCGAGTTCGCGGATGACCTCGGCGAGCAGTTTGGCGCCGCCCGAGACCGGGACGGTGAGCTTGCGGGTGTGTTCCTCGACGGTGGTCTCGCCCTTGCCGAAGCCGGCGAGGACCTCGCGGGCGGTGGTGATGTGCTCCCGCTCGTGGACGACGACCTCCACGCGTTCGCCGCCGGTCTGGGCCTTGAGCTGGTCGGAGGTGCCGCGGGCGATGACCTTGCCGTGGTCGACCACGCAGATGTCGTGGGCGAGGCGGTCGGCCTCCTCCAGGTACTGGGTGGTGAGCAGCAGGGTGGTGCCGCCGGCGACGAGTTCCTCGATGACGTCCCACAGGGCCTGGCGGTTGCGGGGGTCGAGGCCGGTGGTGGGTTCGTCCATGAACATCACCGGTGGGCGGACGACGAGGGCGGCGGCGAGGTCGAGGCGTCTGCGCATGCCGCCGGAGTAGGTCTTGGCGGTGCGGTCGGCGGCGTCGGCGAGGTTGAAGCGCTCCAGGAGCTCGCCGGCCCGGGCCCGGGCCGCCTTGGCGCTCATCTGGTAGAGCTGGCCGACCATCTGGAGGTTCTCGCGGCCGGTGAGGTATTCGTCGACGGCGGCGAACTGGCCGGAGAGGCCTATGGAGCGGCGGACTTCGTTGGGGTGCTTGAGTACGTCGATCCCGGCGACGACGGCCTTGCCGCTGTCGGGCTGGAGGAGGGTGGTCAGGACGCGCACGGTCGTGGTCTTGCCCGCACCGTTGGGGCCGAGCAGGCCCAGCACGGTGCCTTCGGGGACATCGAGGTCCACGCCGTCCAGTGCCCGTACGTCACCGAAGGTCTTGACCAGGCCTTCGGCGTAGATGGCGCCTGGCATAGGGGTTCTCCCAGAGCGATCGGGCCAGCATGATTTTGGACATTCCTAGGCAAATCCTAGGGGCGCCGGGCAGGCGTCGCCCGACGCATGGGCACCGTATCGCGTCATATCGCGTTCCGCCACGCCTTTTGCGCGGCCGCCTGCCACGTCAGGCCATCACCGGGTAGCCCGCGCTGTGCAGGGAGCGGGCGACCTCCGCGCAGTGCTCGGGCCCCTTCGTCTCCAGGTGCAGCTCCACCTCGACCTCGGTGAGCCCGAGCCGCGGGTCGGTCCGTACGTGGCTGACGTCCAGCACGTTGGCGTCCACCGTCGACAGCACCGCCAGCAGCCCCGCGAGGGCTCCGGGCCGGTCCGCGACCCGCAGCCGCAGGGACAGGTAGCGGCCCGCCGCCGCCATGCCGTGGCGCAGGATCCGCTGGAGCAGCAGCGGGTCGACGTTGCCGCCCGAGAGCACGGCGACCACCGGGCCGCCCCCGTACAGCTCGGGCTCGCTCAGCAGGGCCGCCACGGGGCTGCACCCGGCGGGCTCCACGACCAGCTTGGCCCGCTCCAGGCAGAGCAGCAGCGCGCTGGACAGGGCGTCCTCGGACACCGTCCGTACCTCGTCCAGCAGCTCCGCGATGATCGCGAAGGGGACGTCGCCGGGGCGGCCGACCTTGATGCCGTCCGCCATCGTGTTCGGGTCGTCGATCGACACCGGGTGGCCGACCTTGAGGGAGGGCGGGTACGCGGCCGCGCCCGCCGCCTGCACGCCGATCACCTTCACGTCCGGGCGCAGCGCCTTCACCGCGACCGCGATGCCGGCGGCGAGCCCGCCGCCGCCGACGCCGACGAGGATCGTGCGGACCTCGGGGCACTGCTCGAGGATCTCCAGGCCGACCGTGCCCTGGCCGGCGATGATGTCGCGGTGGTCGAAGGGGTGGATGAACACCGCCCCGGTGCGGTCCGCGTACTCCTGGGCGGCCGCCAGGGTCTCGTCGACGACCTGGCCGTGCAGGCGCACCTCGGCGCCGTACTCCTGGGTGGCGGCCACCTTGGGCAGCGGGGCGCCGACGGGCATGAACACCGTGGAGCGGACCCCGAGCAGGGAGGAGGCGAGGGCCACGCCCTGGGCGTGGTTGCCCGCGCTGGCCGCGACCACGCCGGCGGCGCGCTGCTCGGGGCGCAGGCCCGCGATGCGCACGTACGCTCCGCGCAGCTTGAAGGAGCCGGTCCGCTGGAGGTTCTCGCACTTGAGGTGGACCGGGGAGCCGGTGAGGGCCGACAGGTGCCGGCTGCCCTCCATCGCGGTCACCCGGGCCACTCCCGACAGCATCTTCTGGGCCCCCCGGACGTCGTCGAGGATGACCTGCGGGACGGGCACGGGCACGCGGTAGTTCATGCGGCCAGTCTCGCAGCCCGCGGGGGCCCCGGCTCAGGGACGGACGGAGCCCGGGCGGGGGCGGCGGGAGGGCGGCGGAAGGTCGGACGAAGGGGCCGTGGGAGAGGCTGCTGGAGGGGCCGCGGGAGAGGCCGCGGAAGGGGCGAAATCCCGCCATGCGGGACGCTCCCGGCGGGGCCGCGGCGACGGGCCGTATCAGTTCTCAAACGCGGCGTACGAGCCGCCGCAGGGCCGCGTACTCTGTCCCCCATCCTTGTCGGCCCCATGCGAAGAGAGCCCACGGCCATGCCCTCCATCCCGGCCAGTTCCGACCTGCCCACGGCGGCCGAAGCGCCCGCCGGAGCCGGACTCCTCGACACGCTCCAGCACCAGGTGGCCGTCTTCGCCCGCCGGGCCGAGCAGACCCGCCTGGGCGGCGTCGGCCACGTGCGCAACTCGATGGACCGAGCCGCGTACCTGCTGCTGAACCGGCTCGACCTCGAAGGCCCGATGGGCGTGAAGGCGCTCGCCGGCGGGATGGGCATCGACTCGTCCACCGTCACCCGCCAGGTCGCCCCGCTCGTCGACAGCGGACTGGTCAAGCGCACCTCGCACCCCGAGGACGGCCGCGCCGTGGTCCTGGCGCTGTCCCCGCGCGGCCTGGCCCGCCTGGAGGAGGTCCGCTCCTCGCGGCGGGAGCTGATGGCCCGGGTGACCGAGGGCTGGGCGGAGGAGGAGCGCGAGGTGTTCACCACGCTGCTGACCCGTTTCAACGGCTCGCTGTCGGAGCTGATGTCCGCCGCCTCCGAGGGCGGCCCGGCCTCCTGATCCGGCCGCGTCCGACCCCTTGACCAAGATGGTGCCACCGGCCGCACCATGGGGGCTGTGGACCGGCGTTCGGGGCGGGATGCGGAGTTCGAGGCCTTCGTCGCGGGCGCGGCGGGGCGGCTGCTGCACGTCGCCGCCCTGCTGACGGCCGAGCCCCCGGCCCGGGCGCCCGCCGCCCGGCGGATCCTCGCGGGCGCGCTGGCCCGTACGTACGCGCAGTGGGCGCGGCTGCGCGGCGACGACCCGTACGACCACACCCGCCGGCAGGTGTGCGCCGCGTACGCCCGCACCGCCTGGCGGCATCCCGGCGGCGGCGGGGTCCTCGCGCCGCTGAGCCCGCTGGAGCGGCTCGTGCTGGTGATGCGGATCTACGAGGGCGTCGCGGAGGAGGTCACGGCCGCGCAGCTGGGGCTGCCGCCCGAGCGGGTCGAGGCCGTGTGCAACCGGGCGGTGGCCACCCTGCGCGCCGGAGCCGCGGCGGGCGCCGCATGAGCCCCCTCGACCGTAAGGAGGCGCAGGTCAGGCAGCTGCTCGACGGCCCGCATCCGGCGGTTCCGGCGGGGCTGGCGACGGCGGCCGTCGCGCACGGCAGGCGGCTGCTGCGCCGCCGGCGGGTCCTGCGCCGGTTCGGCTGGGCGCTGCTGTGGGCGGCGGCGGTGGCCTTCACGGTGTGGGCGGCGCTGACCCAGCCGTGGGCCGTCCCGCCCAGCGAGGTCTCGCCGCCCCTGGAAGGCTGGTAGGCGCTCCAGGGGCGGCGGATCTGCTCTAGCCCAGCGCCTGGGTCAGGTCCGCGATGAGGTCGTCGGCGTTCTCGATGCCGACGGAGACGCGGATCAGGTCCGCCGGGACCTCCAGGGCCGAGCCGGCCACCGAGGCGTGGGTCATCCGGCCCGGGTGCTCGATGAGGGACTCGACGCCGCCGAGGGACTCCGCCAGGGTGAAGATCTTGGTGCGGCCGCAGACCGCGACGGCCTCCTCCTCGCCTCCGGCGACCTGGAAGGAGACCATGCCGCCGAAGTTGCGCATCTGCTTGGCGGCGATCTCGTGGCCGGGGTGCTCCGGCAGGCCCGGGTAGAGGACCTTGGTGACCTTGGGGTGCCGCTTGAGCACCTCCACGATCTTCGCGGCGTTCTCGGCGTGCCGGTCCATGCGCACGGCCAGGGTCTTGATGCCGCGCAGCACGACCCAGGAGTCGAAGGGCCCGGCGACCGCGCCCATCGCGTTCTGGTGGTAGGCCAGCTCCTCGCCCAGGGCCTCGTCGGCGGTGACCAGGGCGCCGCCGACGACGTCGGAGTGGCCGCCCATGTACTTGGTCAGCGAGTGCACGACCACGTCGGCGCCGAGCGCCAGGGGCTGCTGGAGGTAGGGGGAGGCGAAGGTGTTGTCCACGACCAGCTTGGCGCCGGCCGTGCGCGCGATGTCCGCGACCACCGCGATGTCGGTGATGCCCAGCAGCGGGTTCGAGGGGGTCTCGACCCAGATGACCTTGGTCTTCGGGGTGAGGGCCGCGCGTACGGAGGCCGCGTCGGAGGTGTCGGCCACCGACCACTCCACGCCCCAGCGGGAGACGACCTTCGCGAAGAGGCGGAAGGTGCCGCCGTAGGCGTCGTTGGGGATGACCACGTGGTCGCCCGGGGAGAGCAGCGTACGCAGCAGGCAGTCCTCGGCGGCGAGCCCGGACGCGAAGGCGAGGCCGCGCCGGCCGCCCTCCAGCGCCGCGAGGTTCTCCTCCAGCGCGGTGCGGGTCGGGTTGGCGCTGCGGCTGTACTCGTAGCCGCCGCGCAGTCCGCCCACGCCGTCCTGCTTGTAGGTGGACACCTGGTAGATCGGGGGGACGACCGCACCGGTCTGCGGGTCCGCCGTGTTGCCCGCGTGGATCGCGCGGGTCTCGAAGCTCTGGTGCTCGTGGCTGTCGTCGCTCATGGGGCAGATGCTATGCCCCGTCAGGGCCGCGGTCCTCTCCTGGCCTGACCGTGCGCTGACCCGGCGTGCGGAGGGCCTCGTTCGCCATTGGGCCGCCGGGTCTGGTTCGCTTGGCGGCATGGAGATTATCTGGGTCCTGATGGGGCTCGCCCTGGCCACGCTCTTTGTCTACAGCTACGTACGGGCCAGGCGCGGCGACGGGATCCGCCAGGTCGCGCCCGGCAGCCCCGATGCCGCCGACCCCGCGGACTACGGGTTCATACGGCAGGAGGAGCTGGACGTCCGGGTGCCCGGACCCGACCCGGACCTGATGGACGCTCTGGCCAACGTCCAGCGCACCGGCCACTGGCAGGCCGCGTCCGCGCTGCTCGCCGGGACCCCGAAGGACGGGGAGCGGCGCTGGCAGCGCGTGCAGGCCTTCGGCGGCGCGGCGGCCCTGGAGCTGGTGGAGCGGCCCGGGGCGGGCGCGCAGTGGCTGAAGGCGTGGCGGCTGGAGGCGGAGAAGGACGCGGGCGGCGCCCAGGTGCACGCGGAGCTGCTGGTGCAGCAGGCGTGGCGGTCCTCGGGCGGGGTGGGCTCGCAGGACCACCGGATCATCCTGGAGGAGGCCCGGGAGTCCGCCCGCAAGGCGGTCCTGCTGGCGCCCGGGGACCCGGTGCCCTTCATCACGGAGCTGGCCGTGGCGCGGGGGCTGGCCTACTCGGAGGCGGAGTTCGACGCGCTGTGGGCGAAGGTGATCGACGTGGCCCCGGCGCACATGGGCGCGCACCTGGCGGCCCTGCACTACTGGTGCGGGAAGTGGCACGGCTCGCGGGAGCAGGCCGACGCCTTCGCGCACGCGGCCGCCGCCCGCGCCCCGCAGGGCTCGCTGCTGGCGGCGCTGCCGCTGTTCTCGGTGTACGAGAACCTGCCCGACGTGGTCCTGGTCAGCAACTTCTGGGAGAGCGCGGTCGTCACCCGGGCGGTGGAGGGGGCCCTGTACGCGGTGCACCAGGCGCGTGCGGACGACCCGATGCTGGCGCACGTGCGCCACATGCTGCTGGTGTTCCTGGTGAACATGGAGCGCTGGGCGGAGGCGATGGAGCAGGTCCGGCACGTGGACGGCTGCGTGGGCGCCCTGCCCTGGACGGCCTCGCAGGACCCGGCGGAGCAGTACGCGGTGTACCGGGCGCTGGCGGTGGCGGGCTACGAGGCGAACGGCGGCTCCCCGGCGACCCTGCCGCACTGACCCGCCGCGGGGGCGGACGGCCCGTGTCCGCCCCCGCCCCGCTCCCGTACCGGTACCCCCGGACCAACGGTTTTCGGCCATTGGCCATAAGGTGCGCGTAAACACTGCATCATGTGCGCGTCAAAAGCCGCACCATCCCCCGGGGGGACCCCATCCATATGGGCGCTTCGCTGCGCGCTCTGCGCGCCCTCGTCCTGCTCGCCGGCTTCTACCTGCTCGGCGTCGTCCTGCTCGCCCTCCTCGGACTCGCCGACTGGGCCACCTTCACCTGGCTGCACGGCCCCATAACCGCCAAGGTCGTCATCGGATCGGTGGTCCTCGCCATCCCGATCGTGCGCGGCATGTTCATGCTCCGCACCCCCAAGCCGGAGCCGGCGGCAGGCGTCCGCGTCACCGAGGCGCAGGAACCCCTCCTGTGGCAGACCGTCCGGGACATCGCCGACCAGGTCGGCACCCGCGCCCCCGACGAGATCCTGCTGATCGACGAGGTCAACGCGGCCGTCTCCGAGGACGCCCGGCTGCTCGGCCTGCGCTCCGGCACCCGCCGCCTCCACCTCGGCCTGCCCCTGATGACGGGCCTGGACGAGATGCAGCTGCGCGCCGTACTCGCCCACGAGATGGGCCACTACGCCAACCTCGACACCCGCCTCACCCCGGTGATCGCCCGCGGCCGCGCCCAGCTGATCCGCACCATCGGCCACTTCCGCGACCGCGCCGACAACACCGAGGCCAAGGAACGCGCCAGGCAGGAGAAGCGGGCCGAGAAGCGGATCGCCAAGGGCAAGAAGGCCAAGGAGATCGACACCGACGGCGCGGGCTTCACGTACCGCGCCATGGCGGGGATCTACAACCTCTACGCCCGCTTCTACATGCGCGCCACCCTCTCCTCCGCACGCCGCCAGGAGCTGGCCGCCGACCTCGCCTCCGTGCGCGTCGCGGGCCGCGACTCGGCCGCCTCCGCGCTGCGCGAACTGAACGCCCTCGACTCGGCGCACGAGTTCTACATGAGCTCGTACGCCACCCTCGGCGTCGGCGCGGGCCTGCTGCCGCGCCCCGGGCAGGTCTTCGGCGGGCTGCGCCGGCTCCTCGACGCCCGCGCGGCCGAGCTGGAGGAGATGCGCCGGGAGCTGTCCACCGAGCCCGCCTCCCCGTACGACTCCCACCCCGCGCTCGCCGAGCGCGTGGCCCGCATCGAGGCCCTGCCGGACGACGGCCGCGGCGGCCAGGCGGCCCGCCCGGCCCTGGAGCTGCTCTCCTCCCCGCAGGAGGCGCTGGCCGCGCTGGAGCAGGCGGTCCTCACCCCGGAGGCCCTCGCGCTCACCCGCGTCGACTGGGAGGACCTCGTCCACCAGTCGATGACCACGTACGTCGGCCAGGGCGCCGAGGACATCCGCGAGGCCCTCACCGCCGAGGGCGCCGGCCCCTCCCTTGCCGCCCTGCTGGACGCGATCGACGCCGACCCGGCGGTGCGCTGGCGGATCGCCGACCACTTCCCGAAGTCCGAGGAGGCCCAGGCCGCGACCGGCCGTACGGCCCGCGAGTTCGCCCGGCCGTCCGTCCGGCGCGCCCTCGGCCAGCTGGTCACCGTCGAGCTGACCGCCCGCGGCGCGGCCCGCTGGGAGCTGTCCTGGTCCGACTCGCCCACCCTGTCCTACCCCGTGCCCGGTTTCGAGGACGAGCTCGGCCCCGCCCTGGACGCCGCCGTCGCCGACCTGCCCGACACCGAACTGCTGCGAAAGCTGGTAATCGCCCCGTGACCATCGTCCTCATCGTGCTCGGCGCCCTCCTGCTGGGCGTCGCCTGCTGGGTCCTGCGGGGCGTGTTCCTCATCCGCAAGGCCAAGCGCCTGGAAGCCGAGATCGGCACCCTGAACGCGCAGACCGAAGCCATCGAGTCGGACGAGGAGGCCGCCGCGGAGGCCGCGCGGGCGGAACGGGCCGTCGCGCTGGGCTTCGTACCGGAATCCGAACTCGACCGGGACAACCCGGCGCCCGTACCGCCGGAGCGGACCGCCGCCCTGGAGGCGGTCCGGTCGGGTGACTGGGAGGCGGGAGCCGCCTACATCGAGGCGGCCGGCAAGGACTGGCAGGAGCGCATGGAGCGCGTCCGCCCGCTGGCCGAGGCGGCCGCCGAGGACGACGCGTGGCTGCTGGCCTGGCGTGCGGCCCGGCCCTCGGACCCGACGGCGGCCCTGGTCAACGCCGACACCTCCGTGCAGGTGGCCTGGAACGTGCGCGGCGCCAAGTGGGCCAGCCACACCACGCAGGAGCAGTTCCGGCTCTTCCACCAGCTGCTGACCAAGGCCCAGGCGGACGCCCACGAGGCCCAGCGCCTCGCCGACCCGGCGGACCCCACCCCGTACATAGCGGAGCAGGCCATCGGATTCGGCCTGGGCTACTCGCACGAGACCTTCCGGGAACTGTGGGCGCAGATCGTCGACCGCGACCCGAAGGTGCTGTGGTCGCACGTCACCGGCCTTCAGTACTGGTGCCGGAAGTGGAGCGGCTCGGACGAGCTGGCGCTCGCCTTCGCGCGGGAGTCGGCGGCGGCGGGCGAGCCCGGTGACCTGCTGTCGCTGGTGCCGCTGATGGCGTACTTCGAGCAGTTCACGAAGGACGACGACCTCGCCGTGGACACGTTCTTCAAGGAGCCGGAGATCGTCGCCGCGGTGGACGCGGCGCTCGTGGACCTGGCGGCGGCCGGCAACGACCACCCCGGGACGCCGCTGATGCGGCACATGCTGGCGTACCTGCTGTTCTGGCAGGACCGCGACGCCGAGGCGGTCGAGCAGTTCCGGCACATCGACGGGTACATCGGGGCCGTGCCGTGGTCCTACTCGGGGGTGGGCCGCTACCTGTACGCCCGCAACTTCGCGGTGGACCTGGTGGCATCGGCCGACTGACCGGCCGACCGGCCGACCGGACGGGACGAGGGGGCGGGCCGGGGAATCCCGGCCCGCCCCCGGCCGTTGACACTCCCACCAGAAGGGAATCGATTCCATGTTCTCGTACCGCCGCACGCCCGAGCTCCCCACCCGCGAGGAGGCCCTGAAGGGCCGCTCCGAGGCCCCGTTCTCGCTGCCCGAGCGCCACACCGTCCTCGGCAACCCGCTGTCCGGCCCGTACCCGGAAGGCCTGGAGGTCGCCGACTTCGGCCTGGGCTGCTTCTGGGGCGCGGAGCGCAAGTTCTGGCAGACCCCCGGGGTGTGGACCACCCTGGCCGGCTACCAGGGCGGCCACACGGAGAACCCGCTGTACGAGGAGGTGTGCTCCGGCCAGACCGGCCACACCGAGGTCGTCCGGGTGGTCTTCGACCCGTCCGAGGTCTCCTACGAAACCCTCCTCAAGCTGTTCTGGGAGTCCCACGACCCCACCCAGGGCTTCCGCCAGGGCAACGACGTCGGCACCCAGTACCGCTCGGCGCTCTACACCCACTCCCCCGCCCACCAGGCGGCCGCGGAAGCCTCCCGCGCCGCCTACCAGCAGGTCCTCCAGGCCTCGGGCTACGGCGAGATCACCACCGCCGTCCTCCCCGCCGCCGACCGCCCCTTCTGGCCGGCGGAGCCGTACCACCAGCAGTACCTGGACAAGAACCCGGCGGGCTACTGCGGCATCGGCGGCACGGGCGTCTCCTGCCCCATCGGCGTGGCCGCGGCGGAGTAACGGACGGCATCGGCCGGGCTCACCCTTTCGGGTGGGGACCCGGCCGACCGGCTGGGTACGCCGGCGCCGGGGCCCGGAATCTTGACCTTGTCACTGGCGGCAGGGTTGTTCCCTCGTGCCATGGAGAACAGCGCAAGCACGCAGCGGGTCGTCCTCGTCACCGGCGCCGGGACCGGCATCGGGCGGGCCACCGCCCGCGCCTTCGCCTCGGCCGGGGAGCGGGTGGTCGCCGTCGGACGCCGGCCCGGGCCGCTCGCCGAGACCGCCGACGGCCATCCCGGCATCCGGCCGCTGGCCGGCGACCTGGCCGCACCCAGCGGGCCCGAGCGGATCGTGGCGGAGGTCCTCGGCGCCCACGGCCGCCTCGACGTGCTCGTGAACAACGCCGGGATCGTGCGCTCCGGCGCCCTCGCCGACGTGACCCCCGGGGACGTCGCCGCGCAGCTGGCGACCAACCTGGTCGCGCCGCTGCTCCTCACGCAGGCCGCCCTGCCCGCCCTGGAGGCCGCCGGAGCGGGGGTGGTCGTGAACGTGAGCACCGCCGTCGGGCAGCGCGGCTGGCCCGGCGCCTCCGTCTACGCCGCCACCAAGGCCGCCCTCGACACCCTCACCCGCAGCTGGGCCGTGGAGCTGGCCCCCCGCGGCGTCCGGGTGGTGGGGGTCGCGCCCGGCGCGGTCGACACGCCGATCGCCGCCCACCAGGGGCTGAGCCCCGAGCGGGCCGCCGAGGTGCGGGCGTGGCAGGTGGCGCGCACCCCGCTGGGGCGGGTGGGGCGGCCGGAGGAGGTCGCCTGGGCGGCGTGCCGGCTCGCGGACCCGGCCGCGTCGTTCCTGACCGGGGTCGTGCTCCCGGTGGACGGGGGCGCGGCGGTGGCCTGAGAGCATGACCCCATGCTGATCGGGGAACTCGCCGAGGCCACCGGCACGACCGCCCGCGCCCTGCGCCACTACGAGCAGGCCGGGCTGATCTCCTCCGCACGGGCAGTAAACGGCTACCGCGTCTACGACGAGCGGGCCGTCGTGCGCGTCCGCAACATCCGGGTGCTGCTGGAGGCGGGGCTCACGCTGGACGACGTACGGGTGTTCCTGCCGTGCCTGGACGGGGACGTGGCCGCCGGGCCGCCGTCGCCCAAGGGGCTGGCGGTGGCCCGGGAGCGGCTGGCCGTCCTGGAGGCCCGGATCGCCGTACAGACGGCCGCGCGCGACCGGCTCCGTACGGCGCTCGCCGGGCCGGCCGGGCCCGGCGGGGATCAGATGGTCGAGGCGTCGATGACGAAGCGGTAGCGGACGTCGCTGGACAGGACCCGCTCGTAGGCCACGTTGATCTGCCCGCCGGTGATCACCTCGATCTCGGAGCCCAGGCCGTGCTCGGCGCAGAAGTCGAGCATCTCCTGGGTCTCGGCGATGCCGCCGATCATCGAGCCGGCGAGGGTCTTGTTGCCGCCGATGACGGAGAACAGGTTCAGCTCGACCGGCTCCTCGGGGGCGCCGACGTTCACGAACGCGCCGCCGACCCGCAGCAGGGACAGGTAGCGGTCCAGGCCGAGCGGCGCGGAGACGGTGGAGACGATCAGGTCGAAGCGGCCGGCCAGCTCCTCGAAGGTGGCCTCGTCGCTCGTCGCGTAGTAGTGGTCGGCGCCCAGCTTCAGCCCGTCCTCCTTCTTGCGCAGGGACTGGGACAGGACGGTCACCTCGGCGCCGAGGGCGTGGGCGATCTTGACGCCCATGTGGCCGAGGCCGCCGAGGCCGACGACCGCGACCTTCTTGCCCGGGCCGGCCTGCCAGTGCTTGAGCGGGGAGTACAGGGTGATGCCGGCGCACAGCAGCGGCGCGGCGACGTCGAGGGCCAGGCCGTCGGGTATGCGGACGGCGTAGTTCTCGTCGACGACGAGGTGGGTCGAGTAACCCCCGTACGTGGGCTCGCCGTTCTTGTCGAGGGCGTTGTACGTGCCGGTCGCGCCCTTGGCGCAGTGCTGCTCCTGGCCCGCGAGGCAGTACTCGCACTCCCGGCAGGAGTCGACGAAGCAGCCGACGCCCACCCGGTCGCCGACGGCGTACTTCGTGACGCCCGGGCCGACCTCGGAGACGACACCGGCGATCTCGTGGCCCGGGACCATCGGGAAGATGCCCTCGCCCCAGCCGTCGCGGGCCTGGTGGATGTCGGAGTGGCAGATGCCGGAGTACTTGATGTCGATGAGGACGTCGTGCTCGCCCACCGGGCGGCGCGGAACGGTGGTGCGCTCCAGCGGGGCCTTGGGGGCGGGGGCGGCGTAGGCGGCTACCTGGGTGACGGACATGGGGGTGCTCTCCTCGGACGACGAGGACGCCGGGCGGGCCGTGTGCCGTGCCGCGCGGTGCTGCGGTCGACGAGGGGCCGTGGCGTCCGTTCTGCGATGCCCCCAACGATGCCCCGCCGCGCGCGGCGCACCCAGACCCCTGCCGAGCCTAGGACTGCCAGACGTACCCCTGGCGGGGTCAGGCTGAGGCCCTCGTACCGCGCGCACGCCGGGGATACTTGCGCTATGGACCAGCTTGATCAGCGAGCCGAACTGGGAGACTTCCTGCGCAGCTGCCGCGCCCGGCTGCGCCCCGCGGACGTGGGCCTGCCCGAACACGGCCGGCGCCGCCGGGTGCCCGGCCTGCGGCGCGAGGAGCTGGCGCAGCTGGCGGGGGTGTCGGTGGCGTACTACACCCGCCTCGAGCAGGGGCACGGCCAGAACGTGTCGGCGGAGGTGCTGGACGCCATCGCGCGGGCGCTGCGCCTGGGCAGCACCGAGTCGGCGCACCTGAACCACCTGGCGAGCCCGCGCAGCCGGGGGCGGAGCCGGGCCCAGCGCCCCCAGCAGGTCCGCCCCGAGCTGCGCACGCTGCTGGCGGCGATGGAGGGCGTACCGGCGTACCTGGTGGGGCGGCGGCAGGACGTGATCGGCTGGAACCCGCTCGCGGCGGCCGTCTTCGGGGATTTCGGGGCGCTGCCGGCGGCGGAGCGGAACCTGGTGCGGCTGGTGTTCCTGGACCCGGCGACCGCCGAGCTGTACGCGGACTGGGAGTGCCGGGCCTGCGAGGTGGTCAGCAATCTGCGCCTGTACGCGGGCCAGCACCCCGAGGACGAGCGGCTGTCGGCGCTGGTCGGGGAACTCTCGGTGAAGAACGAGGAGTTCCGCCGGCTGTGGGCGGCCCACGCGGTGGCGGACAAGACGCACGGAGTGAAGCGGCTGCGGCACCCGATCGTCGGCGAGCTGGAGCTGGCCTTCGAGACGCTGACCCTGCCCGACGATCCGGCGCAGTTCCTGGTCACCTACCACGCCGAGCCGGGCTCCCCCTCGGCGGACGCCCTGCGGCTGCTGTCGTCCTGGTCGGCGACGCCGGCGGCCCCGAGGCCCGCCGAGGAGCCGGCCTAGCCCCGGAGGGGCGTGGGCTCAGAGCTTGAGCTGGAAGAGGCCCGCGCCGCGCTCGCGCCGGTAGCCGACGGACGCGTTCACCCTCAGCATCGCGGTGTTGTCGTCGGCCACCGTGGTGCCGATCCGGCGCAGCCCCGGGTACCGTCCGGCCGCGTACTCCTCCATGCGCAGCTTGACCGCGCGGCCGAGGCCGTGGCCCCGGTGGGCGGGGACGACCACGGTGTCGTACTGGAGGGCTCGCGGGCCCTCCGGGTCCGGCAGCACCAGCACGGTGTACGCGGCCACCTCCCCGGCGGGGGTGACCGCTGCGGCCAGGGTGATCTCCCCGCCCCGGTCCAGGACCAGCTGCTGCGCGCTGTGCACTCGCTGGGCCGTCCACGGCTGGAAGGTCTCGTCGCTGTCCCCGCTGGGCGCGTCCTCCATCGCCCCGTGGGCCAGCGCTGTCGCCGGGGCCCAGGCGTCGGGGACCAGGCCCGGCCAGACGTGCAGTTCGTACCCGGGGGTGGCCGGGGCCGCCACCGGGCCGTCCTCCCCGAGTTCGCGCACGTACCAGCCCATCGACAGCACGCTCTCGAAGCCGAGGGACTCCGCGAAGGCCTGCCCGGGGCCCCCGAGGTCGGCGACGGTGGCGACGGAGGTCCGGCCCTGGTCGAGCAGCTCCCGGCGGACCTGCTGCCACAGGGCCGAGCCCACGCCGCGCCGACGCGCGTCGGGCCGTACGGTCAGTTCGTCCAGGAAGGCGGTGTGGGTGTTGCCCTCCTCGGTGAAGAGCAGCAGGGCGGCCTGCCCGTCGCCGTCGCCGGCCGCCCAGCGCACGAGGCGGCCGCGGGACGGCGGGACTTGCAGCCTCCCGGCGGCCTCCACCCTTGCGGGGGCGGGCAGGCCGGGCAGGGCGGCGGCGTCGGTGGCGTGGGCGGCGAGCTGGACCGCCCACCAGGTGTCCACCTCGGCGTCGGTCGGGTGCGCGGACAGCGCGTGGATCTTCGTCATACGGGGACCCTAGGCGCCGTCCCCACGCCCCACCAGGGGGTTTGAGTGGGCGTCACGCTGAAATGCCGGACGGCGGGGGGCCCTTGCCGGGCCCCCCGCCGTCCATGCGCCTGTGTCTATGCCTGCTGTCGCCGCGTCAGGCCGACGGGCCGGCCTTCCACTCGGCCCAGCTCATGTTCCAGCCGTTGAGGCCGTTGTCCGGCTTGATGATCTTGTCCGGGGAGTTCACCACGGTGACCACGTCGCCGATGAGCGAGTTGTCGAAGAACCAGGCGCCGGGCTGGTTGGGGTCGTTGGCACCCTGGGCGTCATTGAGGCCCACGCAGCCGTGGCTGGTGTTCACCTTGCCGAAGATCGAGTCCGATCCCCAGTAGTTGCCGTGGATGAAGGTGCCGGAGGTGGACAGCCGCATCGCGTGCGGGACGTCCTTGATGTCGTACTCGCCCTTGCCCTCCTTGTTCGTGAAGCCGACGGTCGAGCCGTCCATGCGGGTCTCCTTGAACTTCTCGGAGATCACCATCTGGCCGTTGTACGTCGGGTTCTCGGGAGAACCGGCGGAGATCGGGATGGTCTTGAGGACCTGTCCGTCACGGGTGACCGTCATCGTCTTGGCCTTCACGTCGACGGTGGAGACCTGGCTCCGGCCGACCTTGAAGGTGACGGTCTTGTTCTGCGCGCCCTGGATGCCGGGGCCGCCCTGCACGCCCTGGAGCGACAGCTTCAGGGTGATGGTGGAGTTCGCCTGCCAGTACTGCTCCGGGCGGAAGTCCAGGCGCTGGTTGCCGAACCAGTGGCCGACGACTTCCTGGCCGCTGCTGGAGGTGACGCTGATGGCCGCCTGGACGGCCTTCTGGTCCTTGATCGGCTTGTTGAAGGTGATCGAGACCGGCATGCCCACGCCGACCGTCTCGCCCTCCTCCGGGACGAACGAGCCGACGAAGCTGTTCTCCGGGGAGAGGGTGGTGAAGGAGGCGTTCTCGTGCGCCTCGCGCCCGGCCTCGTCCTTCGCGGTCGCCGCCAGCGCGTACTTGGTGGAGCGCTTCAGGGCGGCGTCCGGCTTCCAGCTCTTGCCGTCGGCGGCTATCTTGCCGGCCACCGCCGCGCCGCCCTCCGTGGTCTTGAGCTCGACCTTGGTGAGCGTTCCGTCGCTGACGGTGACGCTCGCCCCGTCGTTCAGGGCGACGTTGGTGGAACCGTCCTTGGGCGCGATGGCTATCTTGGCCTTGGAGGCGTCCTTGGCCGCCGCCGCGTCGACCTCCGCCTGCGACTTGCCCTTTTCCGCGCTCCCCTGCGGCTTGTCGGCACCCCCGTCGTTGCAGGCCGAAAGCATCAGTACGCCACCGAGCACGGCGGACACGGCCACCAAGGACCTTCTCCGCCGCATGCTGTACGTCCTCACACGTCACTCCATCGTTGCCGGAAACCCCGGGGCTGCAATCCCGGGATCGGGCCGGGCAGGGGGCAACACCCCCTGCTCGTCCTGACAACGCGTTAACGATGCGGATCGGTTCCACATTCCGTTCGAATGTGTGCAACCCCACGGTCAGGCGTTGTCGGCCCCTTCTTCGAAGTCACCATCTTCCTCGTCCAGGTCCCACTCCAGGGACTCGGGGTCGTATTCGACCGGTTCGCTGCTCCACGAGGCCTGTGCCAGCTCCACCCCGGTCAGCTCCGCGACCAGGTCAGTGGGGTCGACGAGGTAGGCCAGAGCCTCCGACTCGTCCTCCCTGACGGCCGATTCCGCGTGCGCGCGCTCCTCGTCCGGCATGAACTCGTCGGCCTTGATGTGCGCGAGGGCCGCTCCGATGAGGGCATCGGAGTCCGACACCTCCAGCACCAAATCCACCCGAAGCCGTACGTAACGTGATGTGTCAGAAGGGTTCATACGACGGAGAGTAAGCCCGCGACAGCCTCGACTTTCCCACGACCCGCCCCTTTCACTAGCATCTGCGCACACGGCCAATTCGCTGCTTCCGCAAGGGGGATCGCACCGTGTCCGCACGCCGGCCTCTGCTCACCGCTCTCGGAGCGACCACCCTCCTCGCCGCCCTCTGGTTCGTCCCCTCGGCGAACGCGACAGCCCCCGGGCAGCCCGCGGGCACCACGGGCGCGCCCGCCGCCGCCAACACGGGAACCGTGTCGGGCACGGGTACGGGCACCGGCACCATCGCCGGCGTCGCCGAGGAGCGACCCGCCACCGTCACCGTCCTCTCGCTGGCCGACACCGGCAGCGTCGACACCACCCCCTACGTCCTGGGCGGCACCCTCTGCCTGGGCCTGGGGGCGGGCTTCGTGACCTTCTCCGTACGCCGCTCCCGCGGCCTGTAAACCCCACAGCCCCCGGACATGGCGAAGGGCCGCACCCCCGGGCGGGGGTGCGGCCCTTTCGCTCGGGCGCCCCGGATCAGGCGAGCGGGCCCGTCACCGGCTCCACGGCCGTGACGAGTGCGCCCGCGCGGACGAAGGCGTCGGCGGCGGCCAGGTCGGGGGCGAGGAAACGGTCCGGCCCGGGGCCCTGCACGCCCGCCGCGCGCGCCGCCGCGATGGCGGCCTGGCTGGCCGGGGCCGGGGTGAGCCCGTGGCGCAGCTCGATGGCGCGGGTGGCCGCGTACAGCTCGATCGCGATGATCCGCGTCAGGTTGTCGATCGCGGTACGCAGCTTGCGCGCCGCGGACCACCCCATGGAGACGTGGTCCTCCTGCATGGCGGAGGAGGGGATCGAGTCGGCGGAGGCCGGGACCGCGAGCCGCTTCATCTCGCTGACCAGGGCGGCCTGCGTGTACTGGGCGATCATCAGGCCGGAGTCCACGCCGGCGTCGTCGGCGAGGAACGGCGGCAGGCCGTGCGAGCGGTTCTTGTCGAGCAGCCGGTCGGTGCGCCGTTCGGCGATGGAGCCGAGGTCGGCGGCGGCGATCGCCAGGAAGTCCAGTACGTAGGCCACGGGGGCCCCGTGGAAGTTGCCGTTGGACTCGACGCGCCCGTCGGGCAGCACCACCGGGTTGTCGACGGCGGCGGCCAGCTCACGGGAGGCGACCAGCGCGGCGTGCGCCATGGTGTCGCGGCCCGCGCCGGCGACCTGCGGGGCGCAGCGCACGGAGTAGGCGTCCTGCACGCGCGGGGCGGACTCCTCCTGGAAGTGCCCGGTGAGCCCGGAACCCTTCAGCACGGCGGCCATGTTGGCGGCGGAGGCACCCTGACCGGGGTGCGGGCGGATGGCGTGCAGCTCGGGCGCGAGCACCTTCTCGGTGCCGAGCAGCGCCTCCAGGGTCAGCGCGGCGGTGATGTCGGCGGAGGTGTACAGCGTCCGCAGGTCGGCGAGGGCCATCACCAGCATGCCGAGCATGCCGTCGGTGCCGTTGAGGAGGGCGAGCCCCTCCTTCTCCCGCAGCTCGACGGGCTCGATGCCGTGCTCGGCGAGCAGCTCGCCGGCCGGGCGGACGGTGCCGTCCGGGCCCTCGGCGTCACCCTCGCCCATGAGCGCGAGGGCGCAGTGGGAGAGCGGCGCGAGGTCGCCGGAGCAGCCGAGGGAGCCGTACTCGTGCACGACGGGGGTGATCCCGGCGTTGAGCAGGTCGGCCATGGTCTGGGCAACGGAGGGGCGTACGCCGGTGTGCCCGGAGGCCACCGTCTTCAGGCGCAGGAACATCAGGGCGCGGACGACCTCCCGCTCGACGCGCGGGCCCATGCCGGCGGCGTGCGAACGGACGATGTTGCGCTGGAGCTGCGCGCGCAGCTCGGGGCTGATGTGCCGGGAGGCGAGCGCCCCGAAGCCGGTGGAGACCCCGTAGACGGGCTCGGGCTTGGCGGCGAGCGCGTCGACGATCTCACGAGCGCGGCCGAGCGCTTCCAGCGCTTCGGCGGACAGCTCGACCCGCGCGTTGCCGCGGGCGACGGCGATGACGTCCTCGGCGGTGGTCCCGGACGTCCCCACCACGACAGTGTGCATATCCATATTCAGCACCCTACGGACTGAATCCCTTCATGTCACCCCTCTAGACGCGCCGCTCGCGCGGCTCGGTGCCGGGGGCGCCACGTCTCCTTGACGCGCCGCTCGCGCGGCTCGGCGCCGGAGCGCCTCTCCGGCTTCGCGCCGCTGCGCCGGACCCCGTCCGCCGGACCCCGGGCGGGGCCACGGGCCCCGGCTGGGGTCGGTTGCCCGTCTGCGGGTGGTGTCCGCTACGCGGGCTGGGTCCCCTACCCGCCCTTCCACCGTTCCCCGGGCTCCGCCCGGACCCGCGAACGAACGACTCACCGCACGCGATCCAGCCCCGCCGGCGTTTGAGGCGCGGGGCCCGGGGCCGGCGGGGCTGGATCTTTCAGCCTCGCCGGCGTTTGAGGCGCGGGGCCCGGGGCCGGCGGGGCTGGATCTTTCAGCCCCGCCGGCGTTTGAGGCGCGGGGCCTGGGGCGGAGCCCCAGGGAACGGAGGAAGGGCGGGGCGGGGCCAGCTCCGCGCAGCGGGGCCCGTACCGCCGGGGGCGCGCGCGGGTGGGGCGGGGCGCGCCGCCGGGGGCTACTGGCGGCCGCGGAAGCGGCGGCGTTCGCCCCGGGCCTCGTGGGCGGCGGCGTCGGCCAGGCGGACCACCGCCGTGTCGCGCCCCGCCACCACCGGCCCGGCCGACCGCGCGGCCTTCGCCTTGTACTGCGCGGCGTCCGCCAGCCGGAAGAGCCTGCGCGAGGACTTGACCGGCCCGATCGGATCCCCCGTGGAGGCGACCCCGCAGGCCACTCCCTCGCCCAGCTCCAGCTCGGCGGCCCGTACGCACACCTCCTCGGTGACCCGTACCACCTCGTCCGCCGGGGGACCCACGCTGACCAGGCAGAACTCGTCCCCGCCCAGCCGCGCCACCAGCGCGCCCGCGCCCGCGCCCGCGCCGCCGAGCATCGCCCCGCACAGGCTCAGCACCGACCCGAACCGCTCCAGCAGCCGGTCGCCCGTCGCGTGCCCCAGGGTGTCGTTGACCCGCTTGAGCCCGTTCAGGTCACAGACCACCAGGCTCACCACCGCCCCGCTGCGCCGGTGCTCCTCCAGGGCCTCGTCGAGCCGCATGTCCACGGCCCGCCGGTTGGCCAGGCCGGTCAGCGGATCGGTGAAGGCCAGGCGCCGGGCCTCCTCCAGGCGCTCGTTCTGCGCGAGCCCGGCCGCCACGACGGCCGCCAGCACGGCGGCGAACTCGGCGTCGTCCTCGTCGAAGTCCGGCAGCCCCTCGTCCCGGGCGACGTACAGCTCGCCCCACGCCCGCCCGCTGAGCACGATCGGCGCGACCACGCACGTACCGCGCCCGCGCCCGCGCAGGGCCTCGCCCCGGCGGCCCGGACGGTCGCCGACGGCGTGCTCGACCCAGGCGTGCGGACCGCCGCCGCCGGCCCAGCGCTCGTGCAGGAACTCGGTGATCTCCGGGAAGTCGTGCACGGGGTAGGACTCGTCCTCGGGGAACTCCTCCTCCCCGGCCCGCCGCTCCCCCTCGTTCACGAGCACCCGCAGCCGCCCCCGCTCGCGCTCCCAGGCGGAGATCGCGGCGAACGACCCGTCCATCGCCAGGCGGGCGCCCCGCGCGGCCGCCCGGACGCTGTCCCGCGGTGCGCAGGCCGCCGCCATCGCCTGCGCGAGGCCCACGACGGCCCGAAGCCGTCCGTCAACTCCCATCACCCCAGATTAGGGAGTTTTATCCGATTTGGTGATAGATGGCGCGACTTTGGGCGATACCAAGATCACCCCAAGTGACAGCGGCGGGGCTGCTTCCTACTGCGGTTTCCTACTGCGGATTCCTACTGGCCCGGCCAGTTCGGCTTGCGCTTCTCGTTGAAGGCCGCCACGCCCTCCGCCCGGTCCCCGGAGAAGGCCACCGTCCGCCAGGCCGCGTCCTCGATCTCCAGCCCGGCCGCCAGGTCCATCCCGTGCCCCAGCCGCAGCGCCCGCTTGGCGGCGCGCAGCCCGACGGGGGAGTTCGCCGCCATCGCCTCGGCCAGTTCCAGGGCCCGCAGACGGTCCTCGCCCGCCAGAGCCACCGAGTCCACCAGCCCCAGGGACAGCGCCTCGGCCGCCCCGACCCGGCGGGCCGTGAAGATCAGCTCCGCCGCGCGGGCCGCCCCGACCCGGCGCGGCAGCAGCTGCGTACCGCCGCCGCCGGGGATCACGCCCACCGACACCTCGGGCAGCCCGACGACCGCCGTCTCGTCGGCCACGATCACGTCGCAGGCCAGCGCCAGCTCGAAGCCGCCGCCCAGCGCGAAGCCGTGCACCGCCGCAATCGTCGGCATCGGCAGCTCCAGCACGCCCCCATAGGCCCCCCGGGCGGTCGGCCGCTGCCGCACCAGCTCGGCGTCCGAGAGCGAGTTGCGCTCCTTGAGGTCCGCGCCCACGCAGAACGCCCGCTCGTGGGTGGAGCTGAGTACGACGACCCGTACGCCGGGATCCGGCGCCAGGGCGTCGCACGCGGCGGAGATCGAGCGCGCCATCTCCGTGGAGACGGCGTTCATCGCCTTGGGCCGGTCCAGCACCAGCTCGGCGACCACCCCGCCGTCACCGTGCCGCCGCACCGCCACGAACTCCCCGAAACGGACCTCGTCCACGCCCACGGCGCACTCTCCCCGGAATCCAGTTAACGAACGTTACCCGGGGATCTTAGGCGTCCGCCGCGTCAGCGACCAGGGCTCCACGACACCCAGTCCGCGCACGGGCCGCTGCCACATCGGCTGGAGCGCGAAGCGGTAGGCACCGCCGCCCTCCTCCTTCTCCGCCGACTTCTCCGACACCGGCGCCGCGCCGGTGCGGCCCAGCTCCTCGGCCATCGCGCCGTCCACCAGCACCGCGTCCTTCGGGGCTATCGAGGTCAGCCGGCTCGCCAGGTTCACCGTGGTTCCGAAGACGTCGCCCATCCGGGTCGTCACCGTCCCGAAGGCGATCCCGACCCGCAGCTCCGGCATCTGCGGATCCGTCTCCATCGTCTCGATCAGCCGCAGCGCGATCTCCGCCGCCGTCGCCGCGTCGTCGGCGCAGTACAGCACCTCGTCGCCCAGCGTCTTGATCAGCCGGCCGCCGTGCGCGGCCACCAGGTCCGCCGCCGTCGTCTCGAAGGCCTCGACCAGCTCGCCGAGCTCCTCCTCCTCCAGCCGCCGGGTCAGGCGGGTGAAGCCCACCAGGTCCGCGAAGCCCACCGCCAGGCGCCGGTCGACCATCTCCTCGTCGTCCGCGACCTGCACCACCCGGCCGGTGGCCGCCGCGAGCTGGCGCCGCCACACGTAGACGAGGAACTCCTCCAGCTCCGGCAGCAGCAGCTCGACCAGCGGGTACGTGACCTCCGTGCGGGTCATGCCCGGCTCGGGCGGCTCCGTCAGCCCCTCCAGGAAGGAATCGATCTGCCATTCGGCCAGCCGGGCGGTGGTCTGCCCGGTGGAACGCGCCACCTGCACCGCCATCGGCTCGCTCAGCAGCCCCGCCTCCACCAGGCCGGCGAGGCGCCGCAGAGCCAGTACGTCCGCCTCGGTCAGCGCCTTGGCCTGCCCGATGTCCGCGAAGCCCATCGCCCGCCAGAAGCGGGAGGCCAGCTCCATCGACACCCCGGCGCTACGAGCCGCCTGGAACGGCGTGTACCGCCGCTCGGCGCCCAGGATCAGCTGCTCCAGCCGGATGGCCAGCGGGTCGGCCGTCGGCTGCGCCGCGTGGTCGACCTCGTGGAAGGGGGTGTGCTGGTCCCGCCCGATCGGGGTCCCCGGACCGCTCGCCGAGCCGGACGCGGACGCGCTGGACGTAGAGTCGTCGACGGTCAAGGGCCGCCTCCTGTCCATTCCGTGCGCACTGCCGAATCGGGTGATCACCGTGAGGACCGGGATCGCCTAAACCATACGGCAGGTGTGCCGTAGCTCACTCCCCCTCCCATCTTCGGGGCTCCTTCGCCTCCGGGGCGCCGCACGCCTGACCCCAGGCGCACCCCTTCGGCTCAGGAGCCCCGTGCGGGCCGCGGGCAAGGGCCTGCCGGCACCCGCCCGGCCGTGCCCGCCAAGGGCGGCGCTACCGCACGGACCGCAGGTGCACCACGTCCCCCGCCCCCACGGCCTCCCGGTGGTCCTCCGCCGTACGGATCACCAGCCGCCCGTCCGCGTCGACCGCTTCGGCCGTACCGGTGAGCGTGCGCCCGCCCGGAAGGTCCGCCCGGACGTGGCGGCCGAGCGTGGCGCAGCCCGCCGCGTACGCCTCCTGGAGCCCGCTCTCCGCCGGGTCGCCGCCCGCCTCGCGCCAGCGCCCGTACCACTCCTCCAGGGAGCGCAGCACGGCCTTGAGCAGCGGCTCCCGGTCGGTCACCGTGGCCTTGGCCAGGGTCAGCGACCCGGCGGCCGGTACGGGGAGCTCGTCCTCGGTGAGGGTGACGTTGAGCCCGATCCCGACGACCACCCCGTCCTCGACCCGCTCCGCGAGGATGCCGCCGGTCTTGCGCTCCTCCCCCTCCACGCCGACCAGCAGGTCGTTCGGCCACTTGAGCGACGTGTCCACGCCCGCGGCCCGCGACAGCCCGTTGGCGGTGGCCACCCCGGCGAGCAGGGTCAGCCACCCCCACCGCTCCTGCGGCACGCCCTCGCCCGGCTTGAGCAGGACGGAGAAGAACAGCCCGGACCGGGCCGGCGCGACCCAGCTGCGGTCGAGGCGCCCGCGACCGGCGGTCTGCTCCTCCGCGACCAGCACGGCCCCCTCGGGCAGCCCCGCGGCCCGCGCCGCGAGATCGGTGTTGGTGGACCCGGTGGCGGCGACAACCTCCAGCGAGGTCCACAGGCCGTCCGGGGTGAGGAGCGCCCGCTGAAGGGCGGTGGCGTTCAGGGGAGGCCGGTCCAGGCTCGACCAGCGTCCGGCGGAAGCGCCGGCTGAAGCATCTTGAGGCGTCATGCAAGCCAATGTAGGTGTGTCAAACGCCGCACTGCCGAGCGCCATGCCCGCCGATACGCTACGCACCAGTAGCCAGCAGCAGTCAATCAATTGACCAGGCAGTTGACACCACACAGGGAGCCGCGACCCCGATGTCCCAACCCTCAGAGCCGATCGACATGCACACGACCGCGGGCAAGCTCGCGGACCTGCGGCGCCGCGTCGAGGAAGCCACCCATGCAGGTTCCGAGCGCGCCGTCGAGAAGCAGCACGCCAAGGGCAAGCTGACGGCACGTGAGCGGGTCGCCCTGCTGCTGGACGAGGGGTCCTTCGTAGAGCTGGACGAGTTCGCCCGGCACCGGTCGACCAACTTCGGGCTGGAGAAGACCCGCCCCTACGGCGACGGCGTCGTCACGGGCTACGGCACGGTGGACGGCCGCCCCGTCGCCGTGTTCTCGCAGGACTTCACCGTCTTCGGCGGGGCCCTCGGCGAGGTCTACGGGCAGAAGATCATGAAGGTCATGGACTTCGCCCTGAAGACCGGCTGCCCGCTCGTCGGGATCAACGACTCCGGCGGCGCCCGCATCCAGGAGGGCGTCAGCGCGCTCGGCATGTACGGCGAGATCTTCCGCCGCAACGTGCACGCCTCGGGCGTGATCCCGCAGATCAGCCTGGTCGTCGGGCCGTGCGCCGGCGGCGCCGTGTACTCCCCCGCCATCACCGACTTCACGGTCATGGTCGACCAGACCTCGCACATGTTCATCACCGGCCCCGACGTCATCAAGACGGTCACCGGCGAGGACGTCGGCTTCGAGGAGCTGGGCGGGGCGCGGACGCACAACAGCACCTCCGGCGTCGCCCACCACATGGCCGGGGACGAGAAGGACGCGATCGAGTACGTCAAGTCCCTGCTGGCGTACCTGCCGTCCAACAACCTCTCCGAGCCGCCCGCCTTCCCCGAGGAGGCGGACACCGAGGTCTCCGACGCCGACCTGGAGCTCGACGTCCTGATCCCGGACAGTGCGAACCAGCCGTACGACATGCACACTGTTATTGAGCACGTGCTGGACGACGCGGAGTTCCTGGAGACGCAGTCGCTCTTCGCCCCGAACATCCTCACCGGCTTCGGCCGGGTCGAGGGGCACCCGGTGGGCGTGGTCGCCAACCAGCCGATGCAGTTCGCCGGCTGCCTGGACATCAACGCCTCCGAGAAGGCCGCGCGGTTCGTCCGGACGTGCGACGCCTTCAACATCCCGGTGCTGACGTTCGTCGACGTCCCGGGCTTCCTGCCGGGCACGGACCAGGAGTACAACGGAATCATCCGGCGCGGGGCGAAGCTGATCTACGCCTACGCCGAGGCCACCGTCCCGCTCATCACCGTCATCACCCGCAAGGCCTTCGGCGGCGCCTACGACGTCATGGGCTCCAAGCACCTCGGCGCGGACCTCAACCTGGCCTGGCCGACCGCGCAGATCGCCGTCATGGGCGCGCAGGGGGCGGTGAACATCCTGCACCGGCGCACCATCGCGGAGGCCGCTCCCGAGGAGGTGGAGGAGACCCGGGCCCGCCTGATCACCGAGTACGAGGACGCGCTGCTCAACCCGTACACGGCCGCCGAGCGGGGTTACATCGACGCGGTGACCATGCCGTCCGAGACCCGCGCCCACGTGGTCAAGGGACTGCGCCAGCTGCGGACCAAGCGGGAGTCCCTGCCCCCGAAGAAGCACGGCAACATCCCCCTCTAGGCCTTCCAGGAGGACTCTGTGGTGATCAAGGTCGTCAAGGGCAACCCGACCCCCGAGGAGCTGGCCGCCGCACTGGCGGTGGTCCAAGCGCGCGCGGCGGCGCTGGCCTCGGCCCCGTCGGGCGCGCCCCGGATCCCGGACGAGTGGGCCTCGCCGAGCCGGGTGGCCCGCCGGCACCAGCTGCGGCCCGGTCCGCGCGCGTGGGGCCGTACGTACTGGCCGGGCCGGGGCTGAGTCCCGGGCTCCGGAAGATGGCGCGAACGGACGGTGGCGCCTGAGTACCCGTACTCAGGCGCCACCGCCGTACCGGGGCCAGGATCGGAGCATGCTCTGGTCAGACCCGAAGAACGAGCCGCCGAAGGACATGCGCGACGCCCAGGCGATGCTGCGGCGGATGCTGGTGGTGCTCGTCCTCGCGATGGTGGTCGCGGTGTACGTGCTCGGCGTGCCCCCGTTCTAGGGGGTGCCCGCGCGGCCGCCCTACGATGGCCCCCATGACCGTACGCACGCTCGTCCTCGCCTCCGCCTCCCCCGCCCGGCTGAACCTGCTGCGGCAGGCCGGGCTCGCCCCGCACGTGATCGTCAGCGGCTTCGACGAGGACACGCTGAACCACGACAACCCGGCCGACCTGGCGCTGGCCCTGGCCGAGGCCAAGGCCGGCGTGGTGGCGGAGCTGGCGGAGGCCGCGGGCGCGCTGGTGATCGGCTGCGACTCGGTGCTGGAGCTGGACGGCGAGGCACTGGGCAAGCCGGCGGACGCGGAGGAGGCCACGGCCCGCTGGAAGTCGATGCGCGGGCGGGCCGGGGTGCTGCGCACGGGGCACTGCGTGATCGACACGGCGTCCGGCCGTCAGGTCTCGGCGACGGCCTCCACGACGGTCCGCTTCGGCGAGCCGACGGACGCGGAGGTGGCGGCGTACGTGGCCAGCGGCGAGCCGCTGCACGTGGCCGGCGCGTTCACCCTGGACGGGCTGTCGGCGCCGTTCATCGACGGCATCGACGGGGACCACGGCAACGTCATCGGCCTCTCGATGCCGCTGCTGCGCTCCCTGCTGGGCGAACTGGACGTGTCCATCACGGACTTGTGGGCCTGAGCCCTCCCGCCGCCTTGGTGTGCAGCATCAGGGTCAGGACGAGCAGGCACAGGATCACCATCGTCACCGCGAAGGCGCCCCAGCCGACGAGCCCCACGGCGAGGGCGCCGAGCACCCCGTGGGTGACGGCGGCGGCGACGATCAGCACCCGGGCGAAGCGCGCGGGCGGGCGGTCCCGTACGGCGGCCACGGCGATCAGTACGGCGCACAGCAGCAGGAAGGCGCCCAGGGCGGCCCCCATCGCGTACGTCGCCGTGGACATGACCTGCGGGTCCATGCCGGCGATGGACATCGACTGCCCCTCGGTCACCCGGCCCAGTACGAGGTGGACGAGTACGAGCACCGCCGCTTCCGCGACGAGCGTGATCGCGGCCAGCCCCGCCACGAGTCTGCGCAGCACGAAGCCCCCATCCTCCCCACGCCACAAGCGTGTTCGACGCCTGGGAGGCTACTAACGAGTAAACCTTGGGACAAGAGGCCGGGGCCGCTTCGTTACGGGGCCGCTCCGTTCGGGCCCCCGGGAGGGCGACCGTGACGGCTCTCACTCAAAGAATGCATAGGCCGTTCGTAGGGACTCCACAAAGAATCAGCGGGGGCCGCTGACCCGCTGAACAGAGACCTCCGCCGCACAACGGGGTTACTGTGCAGTCGGGGATCTCCCTGACCTGGGGCGACACAAGGGTTTTCGCACTCAAGGGGCACTCGCATCACGCTCCGTGTGGGCAAGGTCACCACCGGGGAAGGGTCGTAAGGCCGTGTCGGCAGTCCCTAAACTCAGCTTGTTTCAAGGAGGGAGCCATCGTGCGCAAGGTGCTCATCGCCAACCGTGGCGAAATCGCTGTCCGCGTTGCTCGGGCCTGCCGGGATGCCGGAATCGCGAGCGTAGCCGTCTACGCCGATCCGGACCGGGACGCCCTGCATGTCCGCGCGGCAGACGAAGCTTTCGCGTTGGGCGGTGACACCCCGGCCGCCAGCTACCTCGACATCGCGAAGGTCCTGCAGGCCGCCGCGGACTCCGGAGCGGACGCCATCCACCCCGGATACGGCTTCCTCTCCGAGAACGCCGACTTCGCCCAGGCCGTCATCGACGCGGGCCTGACCTGGATCGGCCCGCCGCCGCAGGCCATCCGCGACCTCGGCGACAAGGTGGCCGCCCGCCACATCGCCCAGCGCGCCGGGGCCCCCCTGGTCGCCGGCACCCCCGACCCCGTCTCCGGGGCCGACGAGGTCGTCGCCTTCGCCCGGGAGCACGGCCTGCCCATCGCCATCAAGGCGGCGTTCGGCGGCGGCGGCCGCGGCCTCAAGGTCGCCCGCACCCTCGAAGAGGTGCCCGAGCTGTTCGACTCCGCCGTGCGCGAGGCCGTGGCCGCCTTCGGCCGCGGCGAGTGCTTCGTCGAGCGCTACCTCGACCGGCCGCGCCACGTCGAGACCCAGTGCCTGGCGGACTCCCACGGCAACGTGGTCGTCGTCTCCACCCGCGACTGCTCGCTCCAGCGCCGCCACCAGAAGCTCGTCGAGGAGGCCCCGGCCCCCTTCCTGACGGAAGCCCAGAACGCCGAGCTGTACGCCGCGTCCAAGGCCATCCTCAAGGAGGCCGGCTACGTCGGCGCGGGCACCGTGGAGTTCCTCGTCGGCACCGACGGGACCATCTCCTTCCTCGAGGTCAACACCCGCCTCCAGGTCGAGCACCCGGTGACCGAGGAGGTCACCGGCATCGACCTCGTCCGGGAGATGTTCCGCATCGCCGACGGCGAGGAGCTCGGCTACGGCGACCCGGAGCTGCGCGGCCACTCCTTCGAGTTCCGCATCAACGGCGAGGACCCGGGCCGGGGCTTCCTGCCGGCCCCGGGCACCGTCACCCTCTTCGCCCCGCCCACCGGCCCCGGCGTGCGCCTGGACGCGGGCGTCGAGACCGGCTCGGTCATCGGCCCCGCCTGGGACTCGCTGCTCGCCAAGCTGATCGTCACCGGCGCCACCCGCGAGCAGGCCCTGCAGCGCGCCGCGCGCGCCCTGGCGGAGTTCAACGTGGAGGGCATGGCCACCGCCATCCCCTTCCACCGCGCGGTCGTCTCCGACCTGGCCTTCGCCCCCACCGACGGCACCCCGTTCAAGGTCCACACGCGCTGGATCGAGACGGAGTTCGTCAACGAGATCAAGCCGTTCGCCGCTCCGGCAGCCGAGGAGACCGAGGACGAGCCGGGCCGTGAGACCGTCGTCGTCGAGGTCGGCGGCAAGCGCCTGGAGGTCTCCCTCCCGTCCTCGCTGGGCATGACCCTGGCCCGCACGGCCGCCGCGGGCGGTGCCAAGCCCAAGCGCCGCGCCGCCAAGAAGTCCGGCCCGGCCGCGTCCGGCGACACCCTCGCGTCCCCGATGCAGGGCACGATCGTCAAGGTCGCGGTCGAGGAGGGCCAGCAGGTCAACGAGGGCGACCTGGTCGTCGTGCTCGAGGCGATGAAGATGGAGCAGCCGCTGAACGCGCACCGCTCCGGCACCATCGTCGGCCTGACCGCCGAGGTCGGCGCCTCCCTCACCTCCGGCGCCACCATCTGCGAGATCAAGGACTGACGCCCTCAGCCGACGTGAAGGCCCCCGCCCCGGTATCCGGGGCGGGGGCCTTCACGCACACCCAGCCCCTGGGGGCAGGGCCCCCACCGAGCGGCTAGCGGCGCCGCATGTCCGCGACCCGGGCCCGTTCCCCCGCCTGCTGCTCCAGCAGGGACGCGGGGGCGCTGCGCAGCTGGGCGGTGGGGCCGCCGCGCCGCTGGACCGGCAGGGGGGAGTCCCGGCGCGGCC
This sequence comes from Streptomyces sp. NBC_00091, assembly GCF_026343185.1. Lineage (GTDB taxonomy): Bacteria > Actinomycetota > Actinomycetes > Streptomycetales > Streptomycetaceae > Streptomyces. Next base: position 1,689,936 of record NZ_JAPEMA010000001.1, read on the forward strand.
TGCGCCCCGGCATGCCCTCCCCGCCGGCGCCGGCGTGACCGGTGCCGGCGGCCGGGGCCGAGCCGGCCACGGTGATCTGCACGCCCTGGTCGGCCAGCGCCTGGAGCTCGGTGGCGGCCCGTTCGTCGTGCGGCGGTGGCTCGTCCGTCACCAGCCGCGTCATCACGTCCGTCGGCACGGTCTGGAACATGGTGTCGGTGCCGAGCTTCGTGTGGTCGGCGAGTACGACCACCTCTGCGGCGGCCTGCACCAGCGCCCGGTCCACGCTCGCGGAGAGCATGTTGGAGGTGGACAGCCCGCGCTCCGCGGTCAGCCCGCTCCCGGACAGGAAGGCCCGGGACACCCGCAGCCCCTGGAGGGACTGCTCGGCTCCGCTGCCGACGAGGGCGTAGTTCGAGCCGCGCAGCGTGCCGCCGGTCATCACCACCTCCACCCGGTTGGCGTGCGCCAGGGCCTGGGCGACGAGCAGCGAGTTGGTGACGACAGTGAGACCGGGCACCCGGGCGAGCCGGCGGGCCAGCTCCTGGGTCGTGGTACCCGCGCCGACGACGACGGCCTCGCCTTCTTCGACGAGGCCGGCCGCGACATCGGCGATGGCGGTCTTCTCCGCCGTGGCGAGATGGGATTTCTGCGGAAAGCCGGACTCACGCGTGAAACCGCCCGGCAAAACCGCACCGCCGTGGCGGCGGTCGAGGAGTCCTTCTGCCTCCAGTGCCCGCACGTCCCGCCGTACGGTCACTTCGGAGGTCTGGACGACGCGGGCGAGCTCACGGAGCGATACCGCACCGTTGGCCCGCACCATTTCGAGGATCAATTGGCGACGTTCAGCAGCGAACACGAAACTGACAGTAACCCCAACGACCGTCTGCTTTCAGCTCTTTGCGCCGGAATACCGAAGTTGTCCATACAGCGGGCCAACTAGTGGTATACGCGGCCCGGCCGTTGCCCGGCCGGCCGTCGCGCATCCGCGCCCCACCTCGGCGTCCGCCCCAACCCCCGTGTGGGGAGGGGCGGTTGGGGCGCCGGAGGCGGGCCCTACGCCTCGCCGGCCGCCTTGCGGGTGTGCAGCTGGCGGGCCACTTCCGCGATCGATCCGGACAGCGAGGGGTACACCGTGAACGCGTTTGCGATCTGCTCGACGGTCAGGTTGTTGTCGACGGCGATCGAGATGGGGTGGATCAGCTCGCTCGCGCGCGGCGAAACGACCACGCCGCCGACCACGATGCCCGTGCCCGGGCGGCAGAACAGCTTCACGAAGCCGTCCCGGATGCCCTGCATCTTCGCGCGCGGGTTGCGCAGCAGCGGCAGCTTCACCACGCGGGCGTCGATCTTGCCGGCGTCCACGTCGGCCTGGGTGTAACCGACGGTGGCGATCTCGGGGTCGGTGAAGACGTTCGAGGACACCGTCTTGAGGTTCAGCGGGGCCACCGCGTCGCCGAGGAAGTGGTACATCGCGATGCGGCCCTGCATGGCGGCGACGGACGCGAGCGCGAAGATCCCGGTGACGTCACCCGCGGCGTACACGCCCGGCGAGGACGTACGCGACACCTTGTCGGTCCAGATGTGCCCGGACTCCTTGAGCCGGACCCCGGACTCCTCCAGGTTCATGTCCTTGGTGTTCGGGATCGCGCCGACCGCCATCAGGCAGTGCGTACCCGTGATCACCCGCCCGTCGGACAGGGTCACCTCCACCCGGTCGCCGACCCGCTTGGCGGACTCGGCGCGCGAGCGGCCGATGACGTTCATGCCGCGGCGGCGGAAGACGTCCTCCAGGACGGCGGCCGCGTCCGGGTCCTCACCCGGCAGCACCCGGTCGCGCGAGGACACCAGGGTCACCCGGGAGCCCAGGGCCTGGTACGCGCCGGCGAACTCGGCACCGGTCACACCGGAGCCGACCACGATCAGCTCCTCGGGGAGCTCCTCCAGGTCGTAGACCTGGGTCCAGTTCAGGATCCGCTCCCCGTCGGGCATCGCGTCCGGGATCTCGCGGGGGTGGCCGCCGGTGGCGATCAGCACGGCGTCGGCGGTGAGGATCGTCTCCGAGCCGTCGGCCGCGGTGACGATGACGTCCCGGGTGCCGTCGATGCCCTGCGGCCCGCCGAGCTTGCCGCGGCCGCGCAGCACGCGGGCGCCGGCCCGGGTCACGGAGGCGGTGATGTCGTGGGACTGCGCCAGCGCGAGGCGCTTGACGCGGCGGTTCACCTTGCCGAGGTCCACGCCGACGACGCGCGCGGCCTGCTCGATGTGCGGGGTGTCGTCCGCGACGACGATCCCCAGTTCCTCGTACGACGAGTCGAAGGTCGTCATGACCTCTGCGGTCGCGATGAGGGTCTTCGAGGGCACGCAGTCGGTCAGCACCGACGCCCCGCCCAGACCGTCGCAGTCGACGACGGTCACCTCCGCGCCGAGCTGGGCCCCCACCAGGGCCGCCTCATACCCGCCGGGTCCGCCGCCGATGATCACGATCCGGGTCACGAAAAGTCCGCCTCACGTCTACCCGGCCGGCTGCCGCCCCGGCCGGTGTTCCGGGGGGTCTCCCCGGGGGATGCATTCCGTGCCCCATTGTCCCGCACGCATCAAGGTGCTCGCACCATCCGGACACGCGTGCCGGGGCGACCCTCCCGTACCCTCGACCTCATGTCGCTCTACGCCGCGTACGCCGGCAACCTCGACCCGCGGCTGATGACGCGCCGCGCTCCCCATTCACCGCTGCGCGGCACAGGCTGGATCAACGACTGGCGGCTGACCTTCGGCGGCGAGCAGATGGGCTGGGAGGGCGCTCTCGCCACGATCGTCGAAGCCCCCCGGCAGCAGGTCTTCGTCGCCCTCTACGACATCGCCCCGCTGGACGAGGACTCCATGGACCGCTGGGAGGGCGTCGGCCTGGACATCTACCGCCGCATGCGGATCCGGGTCCACACCCTGGACGGCGAGGAAGCCGCCTGGTGCTACGTCCTCAACGGCTACGAGGGCGGCCTGCCGTCGGCGCGCTACCTCGGCGAGATCGCCGACGCCGCCGAGTCCGCGGGCGCGCCGCACGACTACGTGATGGAACTCCGCAAGCGCCCCTGCTGAGGCGGCCCCATGACCCGCCGCTCGCTCGACTCGGCCGCGAGCGGCCTCCCCGGCTTCGCGCCGCCGCGCCGGACTCCGTCCGCCGGACCCGGGGCGGGGGGGGCGGGGCGGGGCCTGCCGGCGGTAGCCGCTGCGCGGGGCCGTCCCCTACCCGCCCTTCGCCCGTTCCCGCCTCAATCGCCGGCGCGGCTCACGACACGGCGCTCCGCGCCCGCGCCTCAAACGCCGGCGAGGCTGAAAGATCCAGCCCCGCCGGCGTTTGAGGCGCGGGGTCCGGGGCGGAGCCCCAGGGTCCTTCAGCCCCGCCGGCGTTTGAGGCGCGGGGTCCGGGGCAGCGCCCCGGGGAACGGGCGAAGGGCGGGTAGGGGACCCGGCCCCGCGCAGCGGCCCGCCACCCGCACCCGGCACCCGCACCCCCCGCCGGACGGAATCCGCCGCGCCAATCGGAAGGTTTCGGCGGAAACGACAAGGCAACGATCCGAACACCGTGAGCTGTGCCATCTACGCGCGTAGGCCAACAGCGGCTACGCTCTTCCGCGTGAACGCATCTGTTACCGACCCCTTCGCCGCCGCCGACGCCGCCGCCGCCCGCCTCCGCGAGCTCACCGGCGTCGAATCCCACGATGTCGCCCTCGTCATGGGCTCCGGCTGGGCCCCCGCCGCAGAGGCGCTCGGCGCCCCCGAGTCCGAGTTCCTCGTCACCGAGCTGCCCGGCTTCCCCCCCGCCGCCGTCGAGGGCCACGGCGGCAAGATCCGCTCGTACAAGATCGGCGACAAGCACGCCCTGGTCTTCCTCGGCCGGACCCACTACTACGAGGGCCGCGGCGTCGCCGCCGTCGCCCACGGCGTGCGCACCGCCGTCGCCGCCGGCTGCAAGACCATCGTCCTCACCAACGGCTGTGGCGGCCTGCGCGAGGGCATGAAGCCCGGCCAGCCCGTCCTGATCAGCGACCACCTCAACCTCACGGCCACCTCGCCGATCGTCGGCGCGAACTTCGTGGACCTCACGAACCTGTACTCGCCGAAGCTCCGCGCGATGTGCAAGGAGATCGACCCGACCCTCGAAGAGGGCGTGTACGTCCAGTTCCCCGGCCCGCACTACGAGACCCCGGCCGAGATCAACATGATCCGCGTCATGGGCGCCGACCTGGTCGGCATGTCCACCGTGCTCGAGGCCATCGCCGCCCGTGAGGCCGGTGCGGACGTGCTCGGCATCTCCCTGGTCACCAACCTGGCCGCGGGCCTGTCCGGCGAGCCGCTGAACCACGAAGAGGTGCTCCAGGCCGGCCGCGACTCGGCCGCCCGCATGGGCACGCTGCTGACGCAGGTGCTCGCCCGCATCTGATCGACGACCGACGACGTACGAGAGGCAAGGCGGAAGTAGTGCAGGAACAGGGACAGGACGACCTGCTCACCCGGGCCCGGGCCTGGCTGGCCGAGGACCCGGACCCCGAGACGGCGAAGGAGCTGGCCGACCTCGTCGACGCCGGCGACACGGCCGAGCTCGCGGACCGCTTCTCCGGCACGCTCCAGTTCGGCACCGCCGGACTGCGCGGCGAGCTGGGCGCGGGCCCGATGCGAATGAACCGCTCCGTGGTCATCCGGGCCGCGGCGGGCCTGGCGGCCTACCTGAAGGCCCAGGGCCACGCCGGCGGCCTCGTCGTCGTCGGCTACGACGCCCGGTACAAGTCGGCGGACTTCGCCCGTGACACCGCCGCCGTCATGACCGGCGCCGGCCTGCGCGCGGCCGTCCTGCCCCGGCCGCTGCCGACGCCCGTCCTCGCGTACGCCATAAGGCACCTGGGCGCCGTCGCCGGCGTCGAGGTGACCGCGAGCCACAATCCCCCGCGGGACAACGGCTACAAGGTCTACCTCGGCGACGGCTCGCAGATCGTCTCCCCGGCGGACGTGGAGATCGCGGCGGAGATCGACGCGATCTCCTCCCTCGCCTCCGTCCCCCGCCCGGCCGACGGCTGGCTGCAGCTCGACGAGGAGGTCCTGGAGGCCTACCTGACCCGTACGGACGCCGTCCTGACCCCCGGGTCCCCCCGGGGCGTGCGGACCGTCTACACGGCCATGCACGGCGTCGGCAAGGACGTCGTCATGGCGGCCTTCGCCCGGCACGGCTTCCCGGCCCCGGTACTGGTCTCCGAGCAAGCCGAACCCGACCCGGCGTTCCCCACGGTCGCCTTCCCCAACCCGGAGGAGCCGGGCGCGATGGACCTGTCCTTCGCGAAGGCCGCCGAGGTCCAGCCGGACATCGTGATCGCGAACGACCCGGACGCCGACCGCTGCGCGGTGGCGGTTCCCGACAACGGCGGCTGGCGGATGCTGCGCGGCGACGAGGTCGGCGCGCTGCTGGCGGCCCACCTGGTCCACAAGGGCGCGCAGGGCACCTTCGCGGAGTCCATCGTCTCCTCCAGCCTCCTCGGCCGGATCGCGGAAGCCGCGGGCCTGCCGTACGAGGAGACCCTCACCGGCTTCAAGTGGATCGCCCGCGTCGAGGGCCTGCGCTACGGCTACGAGGAGGCGCTCGGCTACTGCGTGGACCCCGAGGGCGTCCGCGACAAGGACGGCGTCACCGCCGCCCTGCTGGTCGCCGAACTCGCCTCCGAACTCAAGGAGCAGGGCCGCAGCCTGACCGACCTGCTGGACGACCTGGCGATGGCCCACGGCCTGCACCACACCGACCAGCTCTCGGTCCGCGTCTCGGACCTCTCGGTCATCGCCGACGCCATGGCGCAGCTCCGCGCGCAGCCCCCGACCTCCCTGGCGGGCCTGCGCGTAGTCTCGGCGGAGGACCTGTCCCAGGGCACGGCGAAGCTCCCGCCCACGGACGGCCTGCGCTACTACCTGGACGGCGACTACAAGGCCCGCGTGATCTGCCGCCCGTCCGGCACGGAACCCAAGCTGAAGTGCTACCTGGAGGTCGTGGTCCCGGTCCCCGAGGCCTCCGACCTCGCGGACGCCCGCGTCCGCGGCCAGGAGATCCTGGACGCGATCAAGAAGGACCTCTCAGCAGCCATGGGCCTCTGACCCCTTTTTGACGCGCCGCTCGCACGGCTCGGCCCTGGCGGGCCTCACCGGCTTCGCGCCGCTGCGCCAGACTCCGTCCGGCGTACTCCACGGCCCCCTGAGCTCCAGCTCAGGGGGCCGTGGCCGTCCAATCCGGCATCAGCCATCACCCTGACGCAGTGCTCGGCTCACGGGCTTCAGGTGAGTGACTTCTCGATGGCCTCGAAGATGTCCGCGTCGGTCTCCTGCTGCCAGTTCGGGAGGTCCGGCCAGTCGGCCACGTAGCCCGGTTTCGGGTCCTCGAACTGCTTGAACATCTGGGCGGTCCAGCAGGTGGCGACGAAGCGGCTCTTCTGCTCGCGGGACAGCCGGTCCGTGTTGCCGCCGCTGATCTCGATGAACTGGCGGACCTGCGCGTACACGGCCCCTGCGGCCTCACGTTCCCACTGAGGCGTGTCGTCCCAGGGAGTCACGTAGCCGGCCTTCGGCTCACCGGGGAAGTGCTGATGCACCCCCGCGATCCAGGTTTCCCGGAACAGTCGTGCGCCTTCGGTCTGCGACATGCCAACCCCTCTCGTCACGGTGTCCTCAGCGTGGCGATCTCCGCCCCCAGACCCGCCACGCGCTGGTCTCGGCTCAGGGGGCCGAACTCGTCGCACAGGCTTCGGAGTCTACGGGCGATGTACCCCGACGATGATGCGTGGGCCAGGTCCAGCGCCTCACGGGCGTAGTCCACCACCTGGTCCGGATCCCGGCGCTTGGCCCCGATCACGGCCAAGTCGACCAGCACCGCGCCCCTTCGGCGATACGAGTGTCCGAAAGCCAGCGCGCTCTGATCCAGCGCCTGCTTGAGCGTCTCGTCTGCCAGGTCGAAACGGCCGAGCTGTACGTATCGCGCACCGCGCTCCTCGGCCAGCCGCGTGCCGTCAAAACGGAGCCACCCGCCATTCGAGCTGTTGTCAGCGAGGTGCTGAACTTCCTCCGCCCGGGCAAGTGCCTTCTCGCAGCCCGTCAGGTCCCCCAGGCCGGCGTGTGCCTCAGCCTGCACCGATGCGACCCAGTGCCGGGTGGACAGGGTGCCGTCGCCCCGGGCGGCGACGCGTTCCGCCGCGCTCAGGACCTCGGCCGCTTGGCGGTACCGGTGCTCGGACACGTCCACGTAGGCATGACGAACGAGCGCGCACGCCCACAGGTCGTATGCCCCGGCCTCCTTGCTCACGGACGCCGCCAGAGCATAGGAGGACGCCGCGTCCACATACCGGTTGGCGTCGAAAGCCACTTCACCGGCAAGTTGGAAAAGGTCGGCCGCCGCATTGAGGAGGGGTGGCGTGTTGCCACGGCGACCTCCGGCCAGGGCCTCGTTCAGCGTGGCCAGTTGATCGCGAACGACGGGATACACCGTCCTCTTGGACCGTGCGAGTTGGTAGACCTGCCACAGGTGGCTGTTCATCCGCGCGAAGTCCGCCGGGTTGCCCCTGTGCACGCCGTCGGCCAGCGCCTCCGCTTCGTCGAACGGAAGGGCGGTCAGCGCGCCGCTGATAGTGAGTATGCGGAGGAATTCGCGGCGGATCATCTCGTCGGGGTCTCCCGCGCTCGGGTGGTCACTGGACTTCTGCCGCGCGGCCCCCTGCTCTGCCGTTTGTGACGGTGACAGGAGGGCTTCCAGCTCGTGGAGGCTGATTCCCAGGATGCTCGCCAAGGCTGGCCGCTGAGACGGCTGCGGTGCGATCTTGCCGCTCTCCCAGCGTCCGACCGTTGTGCGGTCCACGCCAAGTGACTCGGCCAATTTCTCCTGACTGTAACCCAGGGTCTTGCGCCGTTCGGCCAGTCCCATGACGACCCCTTCTTGTGCCTCTGGCCGCCTTGGCTCTCGTGCACGGATCTGCCTCAAGCCTGCCGCACGGATGCCGTGGAGATCCCCGAATCGGCGCGCTTTCCTGGGTGTTGTCGCAAACAACGTGGCTACGAACCTACGAAAGGGCGCAGATATGGCGACGTCTGATGTCAATCGGAGTCACGGCCCCGGTACGACCTCCGGCTCCTGGGAGTGGCCCGTGACCGGCCGCATCGTGCGTAGCGAGCCCAGTGCCGAACTCCTCGACCGTGCGCTCGCCGGCTGGGAGCGCTTCCTCGCTACCTTCGAGGGACTGCCCCATGAGTGAACGCTACGAGTACGTGCCGCACCGGCTCCTCCGCCGCCGGGTCCGCGACATCGCATCCGGCACCGAGGGCGAACTGATGGCCGTGATCAACGAGAACGTCTCGGACTCCGTAGTCCACCAGCACTGGATGGAGCGGGCGTACATCCGAGGCGCATCCGGCCGCGATTCACCACCGCGGCCCGCCAACGTCGAGCCAGCCCATGACCAGCCGCAGACGGGCCGCGGACGCCGAGACATGGGGAGCGCGTAGCGATCTGACGCGCCTCCGTGCTTCCCGCCTCACCCTGGTCACCACCTGGTGCAGGTATCAGCCCAAGACGGCCGTCGGACGCTGGGACATGAGAAGCGCGTAGCGATCTGCCGCGCCCGGGCCCCCAACCCTGCGGCAGGGCTGGACGGGCCCGGATGCCCGGCGTACCAAGGCCCGGCCCCTCGCCTCATCCCTGAGAGACCCGCCCCTCTCCCTCCTGCCCCGTGACCGTTCCTTTGGGGGCTTCCCGGCAGTCCTTGTCTTTCCGGGGCGGGACGGTCGGTCAAGGGTGGCCGAAGGCCATCGCGAAGCGACGCGACCGAAGGGAGCGCCCTTGAGGGACCGGCCCGACACGGAAGGACGATGGGACTGACGGGAAACCCCCAAACCAGCCCTGACACCGCCCCGCCGGAACCCCGCCTCACACCCCCGGCGTAACCCCCGCCGACGGCGACGGCGACGCCGACCCAGACGGCCGAACCAGCTCGCCCAGGGTCGGGACCGACTCCGGGCGGGAGCGGACCGCGTCGGTGCACTCCCACGCCCGCGGCGGGTCCGCGTCCGGTCCGCCGAGCACCACCGGCCCCGGCCCCGCCGAGACGGCTTCGCTCGCCGCCAGGGTGCACACGACCTGCGACAGCGCCACCGGCGGCAGGTCCTCCGGCTTGCGGCTCAGCCGCAGCGTCCCCGTCGGGTCGCCCGGCCGCGCCGGGGACGCCGACAGCCCGTCCGGGACGCTGGTGGTGAAGCCCCCGTCCCGTTCCTCCGCCGACGGGGTCCGCTCCAGTTCCTCCAGCAGCGCCTGCGCGACCAGCACCACGGGATCCCGCGCGACCCTCTTCTCGGGTACCGGTACCACCCGCTCCACGCCCACCAGCTGCGATCCGCAGACCAGCTCCACCGTGGCCCGGAAGCCCTGCACCCCGCTCTGCCCGGCCGGCTGACCGGCGGTCTCGCAGGAGACCCGGGACGGCGCCGCGCCCACGTCGACCGGCACCGTCGTGGCCCGGATGCCGCACCCGGACAGCACGAACACCCCAACCAACAGCAGAGCCCCACGAGCCCCACAAGCCCCACGCGTCCTACGCGTCCTACGCGTCCTACGCGTCCACGCCACCACCAGCGATCACCTTCCCCACATCCACCGGAAGCCGCAGCGTGAACACCGCGCCGCCGTCCGGCCCGTTCGCGGCCGTGATGTCACCGCCGTGGATGTGCGCGTTCTCCATGGCGATCGACAGGCCCAGCCCGCTCCCGTCCGACTTCGGCCGGGACGCGCTCGCCTTGTAGAAGCGGTCGAAGACGTGCGGCAGCACCGCTTCCGGGATGCCCGGCCCGTTGTCCTTGACCGCGATCACCAGCCACTCCCCCTCCACGCCCACCGACACCCGCACCGGCGAGCCGCCGTGCTTGAGCGCGTTGCCGATCAGGTTGGCCAGGATCACGTCGAGCCGCCGCGGGTCGAGCCGTGCCACGATCCCGCGCCCGGCGTCGAGTTCGACCGCGTCCAGCCAGGCCCGCGCGTCGATGCACGCCGTGACCTGGTCGGCGACGTTCACGTCGTCCAGCACCAGCCGGGCCGTCCCCGCGTCGAAGCGGGTGACCTCCATCAGGTTCTCGACCAGGTCGTTCAGCCGCCGGGTCTCGCTCACCACCAGGCCCACCGCCGGCGCGATCATCGGATCGAGGTCGTCGACCTCCTCCTCCAGCACCTCGGCGACCGCCGTCAACGCCGTGAGCGGCGTGCGCAGTTCGTGCGACATGTCGGCCACGAACCGCCGACTCGCCTCCTCCCGCGCGCTCATGTCGGCGACCTTCTTCTCCAGCGCCTCCGCCGTCCGGTTGAACGTCCGTGACAGATCGGCGAGTTCATCGGTCCCCGACACGTCGAGCCGGTGGTCCAGCTCGCCCTCGCCGAGCCGCCGCGCCGCGTCCCCGAGCCGCTGGACGGGCTTCAGCACGGTCCGCGCCGCCGCCTGCGCGAGCAGCGCCGACCCGAGCAGGGCGAGCCCGGTCGCGATGGTCAGCGACCAGCCCAGCGCGTTGAGGTCGTCCCGTTCCGTGGCGAGCGACTTGTACATGTAGCCCGTGGGCCCGCCGCCCACGATCCGCGTGCCGCCGACCAGGTACGGGTTGCCCTGCGGCTTCGTCCGCTGCCAGTACATGTGGTACTCGGAGTCGTTGGCGGCCGTGGTCTTCTGCCGGTCGTTCACCGCGTGCTGGAGGGTCTTCGGTACGTCGTTCAGCCCGAAGGGGACCGCGCCCGACGCGCCGGTCACCTTGCGCCCGTCCTTGCGTTCGTGAACGAGCAGCACGCTGTACCCGGGGCTGCCGCCCGCCATCTGCTCGGCGGTGCGCTGCATCTCCTCGGTCGTCGGGTCCGCGGGCAGGGCCGCGGCCCGCAGCTGCATCTCCCGGCGGAAGTCGCCGAGGGCGGCGTCCTGGGTCCGGCTGAGCACCGCCTCGCGGTTGAGCCAGTACGCGATCCCGGACGCGGAGACCGCGGCCGTCAGCGCGACCAGCGCGAACACCACGAGCAGGCGCAGCCGCAGGCTGGTCCAGCGCCGGCCCGCGAACAGGGCCTTGATCACTGCGGGGAGTCCAGCCGGTAGCCGACGCCCCGGACGGTGCGGATCAGGGTCGGTGAGGAGGGCACTTCCTCGACCTTGGCGCGCAGCCGCTGCACGCAGGCGTCGACGAGCCGCGAGTCGCCGAGGTAGTCGTGCTCCCAGACGAGCCGCAGCAGCTGCTGGCGGGACAGCGCCTGGCCGGGCCGGCGGCTGAGTTCCAGTAGCAGCCGCAGCTCGGTCGGGGTCAGCTGGAGGTCCTCGCCGTTCTTCGTCACCGTCATCGCGGCCCGGTCGATGACCAGGGACCCGAAGACGGCGGAGTCGCTCGCCTCGCGCTCGCCGCGGCGCAGCACGGCCCGGATGCGGGCGTCGAGCACCCGGCCCTGGACGGGCTTGACCACGTAGTCGTCGGCGCCGGACTCCAGGCCCACGACGACATCGATGTCGTCGCTGCGCGCGGTGAGCAGGATGATCGGCAGCTGGTCGGTGCGGCGGATCCGCCGGCACACCTCGAAGCCGTCGATCCCGGGCAGCATCACATCCAGCACGATCAGGTCCGGCCGCTGCTCGCGCAGCAGTTTCAGGCCGTCCTCGCCCGTCGCCGCGGTGGCCACTCGGTGGCCCTGGCGTGACAGGGAGAGTTCGAGGGCCGTGCGGATGGCGTCGTCGTCCTCGATCAGCAACAGGAAAGGCACGCGCTCATTCTGTCCCATCGGCCGTCCGCACTCGACCGTCCGGACGGAGGCAATCGCGCCACCGACGGGCACGCCGGTGGCTGTGACAGGCCTGTGACAGTCGGCGGACACCCTGGTTATGTCCGGCGGGCAGTCTTTTGTCATCGAACCGACGGACCGAAGCAGACTCCACGACGGGGGGCGCGAGATGAACACGCTGCACAGCACCACGACCAGCGCGGTTGTCACGCGGCTGCACGATGTGAACCGCCGGGCGGGTGTCCGTACGGTGACGGTCGCCCGTCAGCGGCCGGCACACGTCACAGCCATTGACGCGAAGCAGTACCAGGCGGTTCCCGCACAGCGCACCCCGTCCTCCTCTTCCGAGGCGGAGTTCACGGCGTACGTCCAGGAGCGGCGGGCCGCGCTGTACGCGACGGCCTTCCACCTCACCGGCGACCGCCACGAGGCCGAGGACCTGCTCCAGAGCGCGCTGTTCTCCACGTACCGCGCCTGGGACCGGATCAGCGACAAGGCGGCCGTCGGCGGCTACCTGCGGCGCACGATGACGAACCTGCACATCAGCGCCTGGCGCCGGCGGAAGCTGAACGAGTACCCGACCGAGGAGCTGCCGGAGACGGCCTCCGACACGGACGCCATGCGCGGCACGGAGCTGCGTGCGGTGCTGTGGCAGGCGCTGGCCCGCATCCCGGAGCCGCAGCGCACGATGCTCGTGCTGCGCTACTACGAGGGCCGTACGGACCCGGAGATCGCCGAGATCCTGGGCATCAGCGTCGGCACCGTGAAGTCGAGCATCTGGCGCTCGCTGCGCCGGCTGCGGGACGACGAGGTGCTGAGCTTCGGGCGTGACGAGGCGGAGTCCTTCGGGGAGCTCGTCGCCTGACCAAAGGCCATGGGGCCAAAGGCCGCGAGGCCAAAGGCCACGGGGGCCACAAGACCATGGGGCCGGGGGGTCCGTCCTACGGGGGTGGGGCGGAGGCCGCAGGGGGAGAAGAGGCGGGATCAAGCGGCCGGGGGTCCGCGTGATCCCGCCTTTTCACTTGTGCGGGGTGTGGCCGTGGCGGTCGAGGTCCCGCCGGAGAACCGTCCCCGGCTGCCCCGCCTGAGCCCCAGGGGCTACGCGGTCGTGGAGCTCGCCGAGCGGTGGCGGCCCGCGGCGGCCGCCGCGAGGCGGCCCAGGGCCTCGTCGCGGCCGCAGGCGTACGCGCCGAGGGCGACGTGCCGGGCCACGATGCCCCGCTCCGCCCGCATCAGGCGAAAACCCCTGCGCAGCAGGAACGGCAGGGACTTGCGGCCCTCCCGCAGATCGCGCGCGAGGCGGCGGCGGAAGGTGGTCGAGGGCCGCCCGCGCAGGCAGAGGGCGTCGGCGAGGAGGCCCAGCTCCTGGCAGCGCGCCGCGATGTCGGCGGCGAAGATCCCCTCCGCGATGAACAGCGGCGTCCGGTCGATGTCCAGGGTCTCCGCGCCGGTCCGCGAGGACGTGGCGATGGAGTAGACGGGGACGTCCGTACGCCCGGACGCGCACAGCTCCGCTATGGCGGCGACGGCGGTGTCGGCGTCCCACGACAGCGGGGAGTCCCAGTCGATGTCGGAGCTGCCCTCGACCAGCGGAAGGGTCGGGTCCGTCCCCTCCTTGTAGAAGTCGTCCAGGCGCAGTACGGGGAGGCCCGAGCGGGCCGCCAGCGAGGACTTGCCGGATCCCGAGGGACCGGTCAGCAGGACGACGCGCGTGGGAAGGGGAGATGAACAGCTCACGGGAAACCAGTGTGAGGCATGACCCCCGGTATCAACACACCGACGACGGGCCCTGCGAGCACCGTCACACCTCCTTCGCATCATCGGCGGCTGCGCCGACCCCGAGCGGACACGGCAGTGGAACCCGTACGTCCGGGTGACCGGCTGGAATCCCCGACCGCACCTCCACTACGCTGCGTGCGCACGCGACTACGACCACAGGCAGGAATCCGAACCCATGGCCCGTCACGCAGCCCACGACCCGTCTCCGAACCGGCTCCGTTCCGCCGGCCTGACCCTCTCCATGGCCGGGGCGGCCCTGGCGATGGCGGCCGGCGGGGCCCACGCCGCCGCGGAGACCGACCTCCAGGCGGCGGTGGCCGGTGTCGCCGACCCGATCGCGAACCTCAAGGTGAACCCGCTGGCCAAGACCGGGGTGGACCCCCTGGACAACGGGGTGGGGACCAAGGTCGCGGACTTCCCGGCCGTGGGCACCGGGATGGTCACCGGGATCCTGACCCAGGGTCCCTCGGTCCGGGAACTGCCCACCGCCGCGGTTTCCTCGCTGCTCGGGCCGGTACTGCCCCACCAGTAGGCAGTAGGCAGTAAGCAGTAAGCAGCAGGCATACGAAAGGCCCCGGCAGCGCTCGCGCTGCCGGGGCCTTCGCTTCGTGGGCTGCCTAGTACGAGGAGCCCGACGCCCCCAGCGAGCCCGTCGGGTGCCAGACCGTCTTGGTCTCCAGGAACGCCGTCATCCGGTGCGTGCCCGGGTCCGCGGACCAGTCGTCCACAGGCTGTGGACGCAGGACGCGCTTGAGGTTGTCCGCCGCCGCGATCTCCAGGTCCTTGGCCAGCGCCGCGTCGGCACCCGCCAGGTCGATCGCGTTGACGTCCTGGTGGGCCGCCAGGTGCGGGCCCATCTCGGAGGCCTTGCCGGACAGGATGTTGACCACGCCGCCGGGCAGGTCGGAGGTGGCCAGCACCTCGCCCAGGGAGAGGGCGGGGAGCGGGGACTTCTCCGAGGCGATCACGACGGCCGTGTTGCCGGTGGCGATCACCGGGGCGATCACCGAGACCAGGCCCAGGAAGGACGACTCCTGCGGGGCGACGACGGTGACGACACCGGTCGGCTCCGGGGTGGAGAGGTTGAAGAACGGGCCCGCGACCGGGTTGGCCCCGCCCACGATCTGGCCGATCTTGTCGGTCCAGCCCGCGTACCAGACCCAGCGGTCGATCGCCGCGTCGACGACGGCCGCGGCCTTCGACTTGGACAGCCCCTCGGCCTCGCCGACCTCGCGGACGAACTGGTCCCGGCGGCCCTCCAGCATCTCGGCGATGCGGTAGAGGATCTGCCCGCGGTTGTAGGCGGTGGCGCCCGACCAGCCGCCGAAGGCCTTGCGCGCGGCGACGACCGCGTCACGCGCGTCCTTGCGGGAGGACAGCGGGGCGTTGGCCAGCCACTTCCCCTTCGAGTCGCTCACCTCGTACACCCGGCCGCTCTCGGAGCGGGGGAACTTGCCCCCGACGTACAGCTTGTAGGTCTTGAAGACGTTCAGACGGGTCGCAGAAGACTCAGACATCGAGGTAGCCCTCCAGGCCGTGGCGACCGCCCTCGCGGCCGAAGCCCGACTCCTTGTAGCCGCCGAAGGGCGAGGTCGGGTCGAACTTGTTGAACGTGTTGGCCCACACCACACCCGCGCGGAGCTTGTTGGCGACCGCGAGGATGCGGGAGCCCTTCTCCGTCCAGATGCCGGCGGACAGGCCGTACTGGCTGTTGTTGGCCTTGGCGACGGCCTCGTCCGGGGTGCGGAAGGTCAGCACGGACAGCACCGGGCCGAAGATCTCGTCGCGGGCGACGGTGTGCGCCTGGGTGACGTTCGTGAAGAGCGTCGGGGCGAACCAGTAGCCGGCCGACGGCAGCTCGCAGGCCGGGGACCAGCGCTCGGCGCCCTCGGCCTCGCCGGTCTCCGCGAGCGCGGTGATCCGGGCGAGCTGCTCGGCGGAGTTGATCGCGCCGATGTCGGTGTTCTTGTCGAGCGGGTCGCCCAGGCGCAGCGTGGAGAGGCGGCGCTTGAGGGAGTCGAGCAGCTCGTCGTGGATCGACTCCTGGACCAGCAGGCGCGAGCCCGCGCAGCAGACCTGGCCCTGGTTGAAGAAGATGCCGTTGACGATGCCCTCGACGGCCTGGTCGATGGGGGCGTCGTCGAAGACGATGTTGGCGCCCTTGCCGCCCAGCTCCAGGGTGACCTTCTTGTCGGTGCCGGCGACGTGGCGGGCGATCTTCTTGCCCACGGCCGTCGAGCCGGTGAAGGCGACCTTGTTGACGTCCGGGTGCTCGACGAGGGCCGCGCCCGCGTCCCCGTACCCGGTGAGGATGTTGACGACGCCCTTGGGCAGACCGGCCTGGCGGCAGATGTCCGCGAAGAACAGCGCCGACAGGGGCGTGGTCTCGGCGGGCTTGAGGACGACGGTGTTGCCGGTGGCGAGCGCCGGGGCGATCTTCCACGCGAGCATGAGGAGGGGGAAGTTCCAGGGGATGACCTGGCCCGCCACACCCAGCGGCCGCGGGTTCGCGCCGTAGCCGGCGTGGTCGAGCTTGTCGGCCCAGCCCGCGTAGTAGAAGAAGTGCGCGGCGACCAGCGGGAGGTCCGCGTCGCGGGTCTCCCTGATCGGCTTGCCGTTGTCCAGGGTCTCCAGGACGGCCAGCTCGCGGCTGCGCTCCTGGATGATCCGGGCGATGCGGAAGAGGTACTTGGCGCGCTCGGAGCCCGGCAGCGCGGACCACTTCTCGAAGGCCCTGCGGGCGGCCTTGACGGCGCGGTCCACGTCGGCGGCGCCGGCCTGGGCGACCTCGGCCAGCACCTCCTCGCTGGAGGGGCTGACGGTCTTGAAGACCTTGCCGTCGGCGGCGTCGGTGAACTCGCCGTCGATGAAGAGCCCGTAGGAGGGGGCGATGTCGACGACCGAGCGGGACTCGGGGGCCGGTGCGTACTCGAAGAGGGATGCCATGGTGATCAGTCCACCGTCACGTAGTCGGGACCGGAGTAACGCCCGGTGCTCAGCTTCTGGCGCTGCATGAGCAGGTCGTTCAGCAGGCTGGAGGCGCCGAAACGGAACCAGTGGTTGGAGAGCCAGTCCTCGCCCGCGGTCTCGTTGACCAGGACCAGGAACTTGATGGCGTCCTTGGTGGTGCGGATGCCGCCGGCCGGCTTCACGCCGATCTGGATTCCAGTCTGCGCCTTGAAGTCGCGGACGGCTTCGAGCATCAGCAGCGTGTTGGCGGGGGTGGCGTTGACGCCGACCTTGCCGGTGGAGGTCTTGATGAAGTCGGCGCCCGCGAGCATGCCGATCCAGGAGGCGCGGCGGATGTTGTCGTACGTCGACAGCTCGCCGGTCTCGAAGATGACCTTCAGGCGGGCGGCGGTGCCGTCCTCGCGGACGCAGGCGGCCTTGATGGCCCTGATCAGCTCGTACGTCTCCAGGTAGCGGCCGGCGAGGAAGGCGCCACGGTCGATGACCATGTCGATCTCGTCGGCGCCGGCGGCGACGGCGTCACGGGTGTCGGCGAGCTTGACGGGCAGGGCCGCGCGG
The DNA here is from genome assembly GCF_026343185.1 of Streptomyces sp. NBC_00091. Lineage (GTDB taxonomy): Bacteria > Actinomycetota > Actinomycetes > Streptomycetales > Streptomycetaceae > Streptomyces. The sequence continues at coordinate 1,707,028 of NZ_JAPEMA010000001.1, forward strand.
CCGGCCGGGAAGGCGGTGGCGACGGAGGCGACCTTGACGTCGGCTCCGTGCAGCGCGGCCTTGGCGGTGGCCACCATGTCGGGGTAGACGCAGACCGCGGCGGTCATGGGCGTCGTACGGTCGGTCGGATCGGGGTTGACGGCCTTGGCGGAGAGCGCCCGGACCTTGCCCGGGGTGTCCGCACCCTCGAGCGTCGTCAGGTCGATCATCGAGATGGCCAGGTCGATGGCGTACGCCTTGGCCGTCGTCTTGATCGAGCGGGTGCCGAGGGAGGCCGCGCGGGCCTCCAGGCCGACTGCGTCTACGCCGGGCAGCCCGTGCAGGAAGCGGCGCAGCGCGCTGTCGGACGTCGTCACGTCAGCGAATGCGGTGAGGGTGGTGGGCATGGTCACCAGATGAGCATATCTACGCGCGTAGCGACCTGTCACCCCCCTCTTGCACATATGGGCGTGACATCCGCCATCGGAGCTTCCGGGCCCGCGCGCCCGCACCGCCCGGCCGGTCATGCGGCAGAATCGGCCGCATGACTACGCCCTCCCCCCACGAGCCGGTCTACGCCGACCGCGTCTACCGCTCCCCCATGGCCGTCGTCACCGGGGTGCTGCTGCTCGCGCTCGTCGCCTGGCTGTGCGGGGACGCCGTCGTACGGGGCGGGGGGAACGCCCGGTGGATCGGGATCGCCGTCGCGCTGTGCGCCGTACCGCTGATCGTGGCGTTCACCATCCGGCCGGCCGTCTTCGCCAACGACGACCGGATGCGGGTCCGCAACCCCTTCCGGAACATCGAGCTGCCGTGGGCCGCGGTCGACGCGGTGCGCGCCGGGTACTCGGCGGAGGTGCTGGCGCAGGGGTCGAAGTACCAGCTGTGGTCGGTGCCGGTGTCGCTGCGCGAGCGCAAGAAGGCCGGCAGCCAGTTCAGCCGCCGTGACGCGCTGCGCGGCAAGGGCATGACCAAGCAGGACGAGACGGCGGCGGCGCCCGCCCAGCCGAAGCGGGCCTCCGCCGACCAGGCCGTGGACGAGCTGCGCGAGCTCGCCGAGCGCGGGGCCGCCCGGCCCGGCGCCCAGGGCGGCGTCACCGTGCGGTGGGCGTACGAGATCATCGCGCCCGCCGTGGCCGGAGCGGTGCTGCTGGCCGTGCTCCTGGCCACCGGCTGACCCGTCCGCGGGGCGGGCGGGCCGGGGCAGTGCCCGGAAGTGCCGGAAGTGCCGGAAGTCCCGGAACCACCGGAACCGCCGCCACCGGGGGGTGCGTCCTCGCAGGTGTGCACCGTCATGAGGGCAGCGGCAGCGCCGCCACCGCCACACAGCTCCCGGTTCGGTCCCGGCTCCTGAGCGGGGCCCTGCTGGCCGCGCATCTGCTGCTCGTCGGATGGCTGACCCTGCGCCCCCTGGACATCCCCTGGGCCGCGGCCGCGAACCTGACCCCGCTGGAGGGGATCAGGGCGGACCTCGCCTACGGGCCGCTGGAGGCGGCCCGGCGGATCGGCGAGGGGCTGGCGCTGCTGGCCCCGCTGGGGGTGCTGCTGCCGCTGGCCGGGGGGCGGCTGGCGCCCGGGGCGCTGGCCGCGTGGTCCTCGCTGGCGCGGACGGCGGCCGCGGCGGTACTGATCTCGCTGAGCATCGAGATGCTCCAGACCGCGGTACCGGGCCGGGTGCTGGACGTGGACGCGCTGCTGCTGAACACCGCCGGGGTGGTGATCGTCCACGCGGCCGTCGTACCGGTGCTGCGCGCCAGGCTGCGCCGCTCGTACGCGTCTCAGGGGCCCACCCCGAGAATTACCAGGGTCGGCATCGGCCCTTGGACCGAGGTTCTGTCGGCGGTACCGCGCGAGTATTGAGGCATCGCGGAAAACAACCGCGGTCCCGTACGAAGGAGAAAACCATGAGCGCGATTACCCGCCCCCGTGACGGACGGATGATCGGCGGCGTCTGCGCCGGGCTCGCACGACGTTTCGGCATCAAGGCGCGGACGATGCGGATCATCTTCGTCGCCTCGTGCCTGCTGCCCGGACCGCAGTTCCTCATCTACCTGGCGCTGTGGCTGCTGCTCCCGAACGAGAAGTCCGGCGTGGGCTCGGCGCAGACCGCCTGGTAGGACCCGGCCCGGTCATGCCAGGCCCGTAATGCCCGGCCTGTAATGCCCGGCCCGGTCATGCCCGGCCCGGTAATGCGCGGTCGGTCGACCGGCGCTCCAGCGGGAATCAGCCCGCCTTCTTGACCTTCTCGAGCTGCTTGTCGGCCACTTCCTGCGGGACCGTCGCCTTCTGGCCCGCGGCGGCCACGTTCAAAGCCATCAGCCGCACGACCCGGTCGCCCTCGCGTACGACGACCAGGTGGACCGGCGCCGAGACCCCGCCGGCGGCGGCGGTCGTGGTCCAGCTGACGGTCTCGTCACCGCCGGTCTTGTACGGGACGGACTTCACGTCCCGGTAGCTGCCGGTCTGCTTCTGGACGGTGGCGGAGAAGCCCGTACCGCAGGCCGCGACGGCCTCGCGCAGCCGGGAGACCACCTGCTTGGCATCGCTCTCGTCGTAGGAGCTGACGGAGGCCGATACGGCGAGTCCGACCTGCCGCTGGGAGCCCACGCCCCGGTTGACGGTCTCGTGGGCGGCGGGGTCGGGCTTGTCGCCCATGATGTCGGCGAGCGGCTGGCAGGCCTTCTTGTCGGCCTGCGGCTGGCCGTCGGGGGCGTTCGGGTTCTTGCCCTGCGCGGAGATCTGGTAGCCGGTCAGGTCGCCCTGTTCGAGGGCGGCCCGCTCCAGGCGGCCGTCCTTGGCTTTGGGCGCGGCGGAGGCGGCCGGGGCGCCGGGCACGCCCGAGGGCGCGGCGGCCGCGGAACCCTTGGGGTCCGGGCTCTTGCCGGGCGCGGGGGCGTCCGTACCGCTGCCGCAGGCTGCCGCTCCGAGGAGCAGGGCGGGGAGCAGCGCGAATGTCGCCGCGGGCGTCGCCGTGAATCGTGCCGTGATGCGCATGACCGAACCTCATACCCAGTACGTCGGCGGGCAGTTGGTGGTGATCGTGGCACACCGCGCGACGTGGCGCACACCCCTTCGAAGGGGCGTGCGCCACGGGCACGTGCGTGCGATCCGGAGCGTCAGCCGCCGATGCCGCCGGGCAGCGGGGGCAGTCCGCCGAGCAGGCCCGTGACCGGAGCGGTGGGGTCGCTGGCCTGACCGTCCTGGCCCTCCTGCTGCGTCTGGTCGGTGAGGGAGCTGGTGGCGCTGGTGAGGGACCCGAGGGTGTCCGTCAGGTTGGCGGCCGGGAGCGCCGAGGCGGAGGCGGTGCCGGCGGCGCCCGCAGCGAGGGCGGCACCAATGACAGCGACACCGAGGGACTTGGCAGCAGACTGCTTCATGAAAAATCGTCCTTGCGACGGGGAACTGAGCGGCTCCGCAAACTAGTCACTTCAAACCCCGCCCCGCAAACATCCTTAAATACGAGAAAGCGTCCGGGAATTACCACTCCCGGACGCTTCCTTTGAGTCAGGCTGTGGCCTAGGCCGATACAGATCCGCTGGTGGAAGCGGTCTGACGGAAAAGCCACTCGGACTTCAGCTCCGCGTAACCCGGCTTGATCACGTCGTTGATCATGGCCAGTCGTTCATCGAAAGGAATGAACGCGGACTTCATCGCATTGACGGTGAACCACTGCATGTCTTCGAGCGAGTAGCCGAAGGTGTCGACCAGGTGCTCGAACTCGCGGCTCATGCTGGTGCCGCTCATCAGCCGGTTGTCGGTGTTGACCGTCAGCCGGAAGTGCAGCTTGCGCAGCAGCCCGATCGGGTGCTCGGCGTACGAGGCGGCCGCAGCCGTCTGCAGGTTCGAGGTCGGGCACATCTCCAGGGGGATGCGCTTGTCCCGGACGTACGAGGCCAGGCGGCCCAGCGTGACCGAGCCGTCGGCGGCGACCTCGATGTCGTCGATGATCTTCACACCGTGGCCGAGCCGGTCGGCGCCGCACCACTGCAGGGCCTGCCAGATCGACGGCAGGCCGAAGGCCTCGCCCGCGTGGATGGTGAAGTGGTTGTTCTCGCGCTTGAGGTACTCGAAGGCGTCGAGGTGGCGGGTGGGAGGGAACCCGGCCTCGGCGCCGGCGATGTCGAAGCCGACCACGCCGTTGTCGCGGTAGCGGTTGGCCAGCTCGGCGATCTCCAGCGCGCGGGCCGCGTGGCGCATGGCCGTCAGCAGGGCGCCGACGCGGATGCGGTGGCCGTTGGCCTTCGCGCGGCGCTCGCCCTCGCGGAAGCCGTCGTTCACGGCCTCGACGACCTCTTCGAGGGTCAGGCCGGCTTCCAGGTGCTGCTCGGGGGCGTAGCGGATCTCGGCGTAGACGACGCCGTCCTCGGCCAGGTCCTCGGCGCATTCGGCGGCGACCCGGAAGAGGGCCTCCTTCGTCTGCATGACGGCGCAGGTGTGCGCGAACGTCTCCAGGTAGCGCGGGAGGGAACCGGAGTCGGCGGCTTCGCGGAACCAGATGCCCAGCTTGTCGGCATCGGTCTCGGGAAGGTTCTCGTAGCCGGCGTCGCGGGCCAGCTCGATGATGGTCCCGGGGCGCAGTCCACCGTCGAGGTGGTCGTGGAGCAGCACCTTCGGGGAGCGGCGGATCTGATCCGGGGTGGGCAGGTTGGGGGTCTCGCTCGTCATCCGGGCACTCTACTCCTACGCGCGTAGAGCAACGCGTCGGCGGCGAGCGTCGATATGTAACAGAGACCGTACGGACGGGTGGCGTACACCTGTCAGTCTGAGACTGTTCCGCCATGGCACAGCATGCGCCGCCGGCGCGCGGGGCCCGCCTGGGGCGGGCGGCCGGCGCGAACGGCTCGGTCTCGACGGTCAGCACGGTCAACGGAGTGGTGCTCCTGCTTCCCGGGGCGTCCAGATTCTCCCCCGGTCCGGTACGTCCGCTCGCGCGGGCGCTGGCCCGGGCGGGCAGGGCGCAGGGGCTGGTGGCGCACACCGTGGCGCACGGGGCGGGGTCCCGGGAGGAGGCCGCCGGGTGGGCGGCGGAGGAGGTGGTGCGGCTCTACGGGGACGTGCCGGTGTGCCTGGCCGGCTTCGCCGCCGGGGGCGGGGCGGCGCTGCGGGCGGCGGGGCACGGGGCGGTCAACTCGGTGGTGGCGATGGCCCCTTGCTTAGCGGAGGGCACGGGTGACGGCTCCCCTGAGCCGGTGAAACAGCTCGCGGGGCGCCAGGTGCTGATCGTGCACGGCACCAACGACGCGCGCAGCGACCCGGAGGCCTCCTTCCGGCTGGCCGCCCGGGCGAAGAAGGCGAATCGTTCTACTTGCCGGTTCGAGGTGCACTCCGACGGGCACGGGCTGCGGGAACACCAGGCGGAAGTGGTGGCGCTGGCGGTGGACTTCGTCCTCGGCGCGATGTTCTCGGGGCGGTACTCGCGGCCGGTCACCGACGCGCTGGCGGCGCCCCCGCCGCTGGGCCTGCGGATGCCGCTCGCCTCGGGTTTCGGGCGGTCCCTGCGGGGCTGAGCGTAGAGTGAGGAGTGGACTCGGGGTGCTTCTCTGCGGGAGGCGATCCTTCATGGCCGGAATGGTGTGCAGGAATTTCGACAGTGCGGACGAGACACGGCCGTTCGCCGACGGTAAGGGCCGGCTGGACGTGATCCAGGCGGACGGCGGCCCCGTCGGCCGCGCGGTCTTCGAGCCGGGCTGGCGCTGGTCGGAGCACATCAAGCCGCTGGCCGGCACCGACAGCTGCCAGTCCGCGCACACCGGGTACGTGGTGAGCGGCCGGATGCACGTCGTCATGGACGACGGGGAGAGCGCCGATTACGGACCCGGGGACTTCATGCAGGTGGCCCCGGGCCATGACGCCTGGGTCCTGGGCGACGAGCCCTGCGTGGCGGTGGACTGGACGGGCTTCGGCACCTACGCAAAGCCGGCCGCCTGAGCCGGACCGTTCTTTCACGCGCCGCTCGCGCGGCTCGGCGCCAGGGCGCCTCTCCGGCTTCGCGCCGCTGCGCCGGACCCCGTCCGCCGGACCCCGGGCGGGGCCACGGGCCCCGGCTGGGGTCGGTTGCCCGTCTGCGGGGTGATGGGCCGCTGCGCGGGGCTGTCCCCTACCCGCCCTTCCACCGTTCCCCGGGCTCCGCCCGGACCCGCGAACGAACGACTCACCGCACGCGATCCAGCCCCGCCGGCGTTTGAGGCGCGGGGTCTGGGGCGGAGCCCCAGGGAACGGTGGAAGGGCGGGGCGGGGAGCGGATCCGCGCAGCGGCCTCCACCCCGCAGACGGGCAACCGACCTCAGCCGGGGCCCGCGGCCCCGCCCAGCCATCGGCGGACGGAGTTCGCCGCAGCGGCGCGAAGCCGGGGAGGCCGCCTGCGGCCGAGCCGCGCGAGCGGCGCGTTAAGAGGGAATCAGGCGGCCGCGGCGGGACAGTAGGAAGCGCTTGAACTCGGCCACCGGCGGGGTGTCCGGGTGGCCGTCCAGCCAGGCCACGCCGATCTCGCGCACCGCGCGCGGGGCCGTCACCGTCAGCTCGACCACCCCCGGCCGGGGCACCGCGGGCGGGGGCAGCAGGGCCACGCCGAGGCCCGCCGCGACCAGGCCGCGCAGGGTCTCGGCCTCCTCGCCCTCGAAGGCCACCCTGGGGGTGAACCCGGCCTCCGCGCACAGGTCGTCGGTGATCCGGCGCAGGCCGTAGCCCGCCTCCAGGGTGACGAAGGTTTCCTCCGCGGCCTCGGCCAGCCGGATCCGCTTGCGCGCCGCGAGGCGGTGGTCGTCCGGGACCACCAGACGCAGCCGCTGCTCGTCGAGGCGGCGGGCCACCAGGTCGGGGGCATCGGGCACGGGGGAGGTCAGGCACAGGTCGAGTTCCCCGGCGCGGAGCTTCTCCAGCATGGCCTCGCCGTAGTTCTGCACCAGGGCGAACCGTACGCGCGGATGGTCGGCCCGGAAGCCGCGGATCAGGCCGGGTACGGTCTCGGGGCCCAGGGTGTGCAGGAAGCCGAACGCCACCTTCCCGAAGGCCGGATCGGCGTCCTGCTGGACGGACCCGGCGGCGCGGGCGATGCCGTCCAGGGCCTGTTCGGCGGAGGCGAGGAAGGTACGGCCGGCGGTGGTGAGGGCGACGGTGCGGCCCTTGCGGGCGAACAGGCTGACACCCAGGTCCTGTTCGAGGCGGACCATGGCCCGGGACAGGGTGGACTGCGGTACGCCCAGCTCGTGGGCGGCGCGGGTGACGTGCTCGTGCCGGGCGACCGCGACGAACTGGGCGAGCCGGGGGGCCAGCTGTTGTGTCACGGCCATGTCTTCTTCGTAACGGTTCATTGATATCCGAAGCCCTGACCTCAGGTGATGCATGGGTGGATCGATTATCGCGAATTCGTGCATTGGACGCATGAAAAACAGGGGCCTACCTTCGACGTATGCCTCCCGCTCATACCGGGGCACCTGTCACCACAGGTGCCTCCACCCCGTCGTTTCCGCAGCCAGAACCCCGCTCCCCCGGCCGCCCCGGCTACCGCCGGATGAGCCTCGCGCTCTTCGCCGCCGGCCTCGCGACCTTCGCGCTCCTCTACTCCACCCAGGCCCTGCTGCCCGCGCTCTCCGCCGGCTTCGGCGTGACGGCGGGTCAGGCCAGCTGGACGGTGTCCGCGGCCACCGGCGCGCTCGCCCTGTTCGTGCTGCCGCTCAGCGCGCTGTCCGAGCGGTTCGGGCGGACCCGGATGATGACCTGCTCGATGGTGGTGGCCGTCGGCATCGGCCTGCTGGTGCCGTTCGCGCCGAGCCTGGAGTGGCTGGTGGCGCTGCGTGCGGTGCAGGGCGCGGCGATCGCCGGGATCCCGGCCTCCGCGATGGCGTACCTGGCGGAGGAGGTCCGGCCGAAGGCGCTGGTCGGGGCGATCGGCCTGTTCGTGGCGGGCAACTCCATCGGCGGCATGAGCGGCCGCATCGTCACCGGCTGGGCGGCGCAGCTGTGGGGCTGGCGCGGCGGGCTGCTGGCCGTCGGCGTGATGGCGCTGGCCTGCGCGGTGGCCTTCCTGGTGCTGCTGCCCCGGGCGCGGTTCTTCCGGCCGGCCTCGCTGAACCCGCGCGCGGTGGGACGTACCGTCGCCGGGCACCTGCGCGATCCGCTGCTGCTGCGGCTGTACGGGATCGGCGCGCTGTTCATGACCGTCTTCGGGGCGGTGTACACCGTCATCGGCTACCGCCTGGTGGACGCGCCCTTCTCACTGGGCCAGGGCGTGGTCGGGTCGGTCTTCCTGGTCTACCTGGTGGGTACGGTCTCCTCGGCGGCCGCCGGGCAGCTGGTGGCCCGGGCGGGGCGGCGCGGGGCGCTGTACCTGGCCGTGACCACGACCGCGCTGGGGCTGCTGCTGTCGCTCGGCGACTCGCTCTGGGCGGTCCTGCCGGGGCTGGTGCTGATCACGGCCGGTTTCTTCGCGGGGCACGCGGTGGCCTCCGCGGCGGTGAGCCGGACGGCGAAGACGGGCCGGGCGCAGGCCTCCGCGCTCTACCAGTCCGCGTACTACCTCGGTTCCAGCGCGGGCGGCACCCTGGGCGCGCTGGCGTACCACGCCTCGGGGTGGGCGGCCACGGTCGGGATCGCGCTGCTCGCGGTGCTGGGCGTCGTCTCGATCACCCTGTACGGGTCCCACGCGGCCCGCGCCGAGCGGCGCCGGCTGCTGGCCCCGGCCGCGGCGGCCCGCTGAGCCGTCAAGAACGGGCCGCCCGCGCCTCGGAGGGGCCCGCACCGGCCAACTCCGTTCAAAGTCTGTGCGGCGTCCGCAACTCGCTCTAGCTTGGAGGGCATTGGCGCCCCCACAGTGCGGGCGAGGCAGGGGAGGACCGGATGGCGGCTATACGCGTGCGCGCGAAGCGGCGGGCTGCGGTGGTTTTCGGCGGGGCACTGGCGCTGGCGGCGCCCCTGGTGGTCGTGGGGGGCGGCTCGGCTCAGGCCGCCTCCTGCAACGTGACCACCGGGCCCTACCAGCGGCAGGTCGAGCAGTTCCTGGGGCGGCCGGTGGACGGGGTGCAGTCGGCGGCCGACTGCACTGCCATCCAGGCCTTCCAGGCCACCCACGGGATCACCCCGACCATGGGGTACGCCGGGCCTCTGACCTGGCAGACGATGAGCACGATGCTGGCGCAGCGGGCGGCCGGCAGCAATCCGAACGCCGACCGGAAGTGCCCCACCAACCTGGGGCGGATCGCCTGCGTCGACCTGACGCGCCAGCTCAGCTGGATCCAGGACGGCGCCACGCTGAAGTACGGCCCGGTGCCGGTGCGCACCGGCAAGGCGGAGACGCCGACGCGGACCGGCCTGAAGAAGATCTACTACCGCAGCATCAACCACTGGTCGACGATCTACAACGTCGCGATGCCCTATTCGCAGTTCTTCGACGGGGGCATCGCCTTCCACTCGGTCACCAAGAGCATGTGGAACCCGCCGGGCTCGGGCGGCTGCGTGAACATGACGACGAACGACGCCAAGGCCTACTGGAGCATGCTGACCAACGGCGAGGACGTCTACGTGTACGGGCGCAAGCCCGGGACCTGACGTTCAGAGCCGCTCCGGCTGCCGTTGTCAGACCCCTCGGGTAGTTTCCGAAGTGACGGAAACTACCTGGGGGACGGCAGCCATGAGTGACCTCGCGACCTCATCTCCGGAGCTCGACGCCGCGATGGACCGCTACCGCGTCGAGCTGACCGGCTACTGCTACCGGATGCTCGGTTCGGCCTTCGACGCCGAGGACGCGGTGCAGGACACGTACATCCGCGCCTGGCGGGCCCACGGGAAGTTCGAGGGCCGTTCCTCGCTGCGGTCGTGGCTGTACCGGATCGCCACCAACGTCTGCCTCGACCTGCTGAGCGCGGGCAACAAGCGGGCCCGCCCGATGGACCTGTCCGCCCCGCAGCACCAGGCCTCCGCCGTGCTGAACGAGCGGCCCGAGGTGACCTGGCTGGAGCCGGTGCCCGACGGGCGGGTGCTGCCGCAGACCGCCGACCCGGCGGAGATGGCCCTCGCCAAGGAGTCCGTCCGGCTGGCCTTCGTGGCGGCCCTCCAGCACCTGCCGGCGAAGCAGCGGGCCGTGCTGATCCTGCGGGAGGTGCTCGCCTGGAAGGCGGACGAGGTCGCGCAGCTCCTGGAGACCACGGTGGCCTCGGTGAACAGCGCGCTCCAGCGGGCGCGGGCGACCCTCTCCGGGCAGGCGCTGCGCCCCAGCGATCCGGCGGACCCGCTGGACGCGGAGCAGGCGAAGCTGCTGGAGCAGTACCTGTCGGCCTTCGAGGCGTACGACATCTCGCGGCTCACCACGCTGCTGCACGAGGACGCGGTGCTGTCGATGCCGCCGTTCGACCTGTGGCTGCGGGGCCATGCGGACATCGCGGCGTGGCACCTGAACCAGGGCATCGGCTGCAAGGGCTCGCGCCTGGTGGCGACCACGGCGAACGGTCTGCCGGCCTTCGGCCAGTACCGGCCCGCGGAGGACGGCTCCGGGCACACGCCGTGGGCGCTCCAGGTGCTGGAGATATCAGAGGGGCGGATCGTCGGGCTCAACGCCTTCCTGGACACCGACCGCTGGTTCCCGCTGTTCGGGCTCCCGGAGCGGCTCGCCTAGCCCGGCCAGCGCGAGCAGGGCGCGCAGCGGCCCGTCGGCCCGTACCCGGAAGGGGGTGCCGTGGCGGCGGGCGGTGAGGGCGGCGCGGGCGAGCGCGTCCACCGTCGCGAGGGTGGGCTCGGTGACGGCCCGCGCATCGCAGACCAGCTCGTCGGGGCCGTCGCGGCAGAGCGCGCGCACGCGTGCGCACAGGTCGGCGGTGTCCGGGGCGGGGCCTTCCAGGGCCAGGGTTCTCGTCTCCACGGGGGGATGACCCCCGGGCGGTCCGGAACTCATCGCCCCGGGACTCATCGCCGCGGGCCGCCGCCCGGTATGCCGAACGGGACCGGTGGGGTCCACCGGTCCCGTTCACCCCGAAGGGAAGGCGCAGGTCAGGCGATGCGGTCCAGGACGATCGGCGTGGCGCTGAAGGCGGTGCCGGCCGGGGCGATGTCGTAGGAGCCCGCCAGGGAGGCGAGGGCGTACTCGAACTTCTCCGGGGTGTCCGTGTGCAGGGTCATCAGCGGCTGGCCCGCGGTGACCGTGTCGCCCGGCTTCGCGTGCAGCTCGATGCCCGCGCCGGCCTGGACCGGGTCCTCCTTGCGGGCGCGGCCCGCGCCCAGGCGCCAGGCGCCGACGCCGACGGCGTACGCGTCGAGGCGGGTCAGGACGCCCGAGGCGGGGGCGGTGACCACGTGCTGCTCGCGCGCCACCGGCAGGGCCGCGTCCGGGTCGCCGCCCTGGGCCGCGATCATCCGGCGCCACACGTCCATGGCGGAGCCGTCGGCGAGGGCCTTGGCCGGGTCGGCGTCCTTGATGCCCGCCGCGTCCAGCATCTCCCGGGCCAGGGCCAGGGTCAGCTCGACCACGTCGGAGGGGCCGCCGCCGGCGAGGACCTCGACGGACTCGCGGATCTCCAGGGCGTTGCCCGCGGTGAGGCCGAGCGGGGTGGACATGTCGGTGAGCAGGGCGATCGTCTTGACGCCGCTGTCGGTGCCCAGGGCCACCATGGTGGAGGCCAGTTCGCGGGCGTCCTCGATGTTCTTCATGAAGGCGCCGCTGCCGACCTTGACGTCGAGGACGAGCGAGCCCGTGCCCTCGGCGATCTTCTTCGACATGATCGAGGAGGCGATCAGCGGGATGGCCTCGACCGTGCCGGTGACGTCGCGCAGGGCGTAGAGCTTCTTGTCCGCCGGGGCCAGGCCGTCGCCGGCCGCGCAGATGACGGCGCCGGTGGTGTCGAGGACGTTCAGCATCTCCTCGTTGGACAGCAGTGCGCGCCAGCCCGGGATGGACTCCAGCTTGTCCAGGGTGCCGCCGGTGTGGCCCAGGCCCCGGCCCGACAGCTGGGGCACGGCCGCGCCGCAGGCGGCGACGAGCGGGGCCAGCGGGAGGGTGATCTTGTCGCCGACGCCGCCGGTGGAGTGCTTGTCGGCGGTCGGGCGGGAGAGGGAGTCGAAGTTCATCCGCTCGCCCGAGGCGATCATCGCGGCGGTCCAGCGGGCGATCTCGGCCCGGTTCATGCCGTTCAGCAGGATGGCCATCGCGAGCGCCGACATCTGCTCGTCGGCCACGACCCCGCGGGTGTAGGCGTCGATGACCCAGTCGATCTGCTCGGGGCTCAGCTCACCGCGGTCCCGCTTGGTCCGGATGACGGAGATGACGTCCATGAGGTGACTTCCTTCTACGCGCATAGAGATGAGGGAGGGAGGTTCAAGGAGTTTTCGAGGGGGAGCCGAGACGGGCGACGGCCCTCCGCCCGGCAGGGCGGAGGGCCGTCGGTACGGCTATCTCAGGTGGTCGGGCCCGAAGGCCTGCGGCAGCATCGCGCTCAGCGGGAGGATCCCGTCCGGTGTCTCCACCAGCAGGTCCGGGCCGCCGAACTCGTAGAGCAGCTGGCGGCAGCGCCCGCAGGGTACGAGGATCTCGCCCTTGCCGTCCACGCACGTGAAGTGGGTGAGACGGCCGCCGCCGGTGGCCTGGAGGGAGGAGACCAGGCCGCACTCGGCGCACAGGCCGAGTCCGTAGCTCGCGTTCTCGACGTTGCAGCCGGTCACGACCCGGCCGTCGTCCACCCGGGCGGCGACCCCGACCGGGAAGCCCGAGTAGGGGGCGTACGCCCGGGTCATCGCGTCCCGGGCGGCCGTCCGCAGGGCTTCCCAGTCCACTGCCTGGTCCGGGGTCACTTGCCCTGGCCCTTGCGGTACGGCAGGCCGTCCGCCTTCGGCATCCGCAGGCGCTGCGCCGACAGGGCGAGCACCAGCAGGGTCGTCACGTACGGGGCGGCGTCCACGAACTGGCTGGGCACCTGGTCGGTGGCCGCGTACCAGACGAAGAGGCCGAGGGCGCAGACGCCCGCGACGGCGGCCTGGACGTACTTCTTCTTGTACAGCTGCCAGGCGACGGCGAGCACCAGCAGGATGGCGATCAGCAGCAGCATCGCGTGGACGTTCTCGGAGCCGCCGCGCAGCTTGAGGCTGTCGGTGAAGCCGAACAGGCCCGCGCCCAGCGCCATGCCGCCCGGCATCCAGTTGCCGAAGATCATCGCGGCGAGACCGATGTAGCCGCGGCCGCCGGTCTGGCCCTCCTGGTAGATGCCGGTGGACACGATCGCGAGGAACGCGCCGCCGAGACCCGCCAGGCCGCCGGAGACGATCACGGCGATGTACTTGTACTTGTAGACGTTGACGCCGAGGGACTCGGCGGCGATCGGGTTCTCACCGCAGGAGCGCAGGCGCAGGCCGAAGGCGGTGCGCCACAGCACCCACCAGGTGGCGGGGATCAGCAGCACGGCGACGACGGTCAGCAGCGACAGGCTGGTGACCAGGCCGCCGAGGACGCCGGCGATGTCCGAGACCAGGAACCAGTGCTTGCCCTGGAGGCTTGCCAGCCAGTCCGACAACCCCGGGATGGTGATGTCGGTGATGGGTTCGATGCGCGGGGACTGCTTGGAGGAGCCGCCCTCGGCCTTGTCGAAGGTGAAGTTCGACAGGTACTGGGTGAAGCCGACCGCCAGGATGGTGACCGCCACACCGGAGACGATGTGGTTGACGTTGAAGGTGACGGTGATGATCGCGTGCACCAGGCCGCCGATGGCGCCGCCGACGATGCCCATCAGGACGCCGGTCCAGGGGCCCCACTGGTAGCCCGCCCAGGCGCCGAACCAGGTGCCGAGGATCATCATGCCTTCGAGGCCGATGTTGACCACGCCGGCCCGCTCGGCCCACAGGCCGCCCAGGCCCGCGAGACCGATCGGCACGGCGAGCTGGAGGGCTCCGGAGACCTGGCCGACGGAGGTCAGGTCGTGGGCCCCGGAGATGACCCGGACCAGCGAGACCAGCGCGAGGCCACCCGCGACGATCAGCAGGATCCAGGGCAGGGTCAGCTTGCGGCGGCCGCCCGGCGTGGGCGCGGCCTTCGTCGTGGAAACGGTGCTGGCGCTCACGCCGCGACCTCCTTCTCGGTCTTGATGGCGTGGCCGGCGGCCAGCTCCTCGCCGACCTTCTGCTGCTGGCGGCGGATGCCGTAGCGGCGGACGAGCTCGTAGCTGACGACCACGGCGACCACGATGAGGCCCTTCATGATCGTGCCGATTTCCTTGGCGTAGCCGGCCGTGTCGAGGCCCGCGGACGCCTTGTCGATGAAGGCGATCAGCAGCGCGGCGAAGAAGATGCCGACCGGGTTGTTGCGGCCGAGCAGCGCGATGGTGATGCCGGTGAAGCCGATGCCCGCCGGGAAGGACAGGTTGTACGTGTGGGACTCGCCCAGCAGCAGCGGCATGCTGACCAGACCGGCGATCGCGCCCGAGATGAGCATCGAGGTCATGATCATCTTCTTGGCGTCCACACCGGAGGCCTGGGCGGCGGACTCGCTGGCGCCGGTGGCGCGCAGGTCGAAGCCGAAGCGGGTGCGGTTGAGCACGAACCAGTAGACGATGCCCAGCGCGAAGGCCACGAAGGTGAAGCCGTAGATCTCCAGGCCGTCGCCGAGGGTGACGGCCGGGAACCAGCCGGACTCCGGGATCTCACCGGTGGTCAGGTCGTTGGAGCCGACCGGCTGCACGCCGAGGTTCTTGGGCAGGATCAGCCAGGCGATCAGCGAGGTCGCGATGGCGTTGAGCATGATCGTGGAGACGACCTCGCTCACACCGCGCCGGGCCTTGAGGATGCCCGCGATACCGGCCCAGAAGGCGCCGACGCACATCGCGACGACCACGATCAGCAGGATGTGCAGCGGGCCGGGCAGCGTGACCGCCGCGCCGACCAGGGCGCTGATCATCGCGGCGAGGCGGTACTGGCCGTCCACACCGATGTTGAAGAGGTTCATCCGGAAGCCGACGGCCACGGCCAGGGCTGCCAGGTAGTACGTACCGGCCTGGTTGACGATGAGGACCTGTACGTCCTCGTAGCCGGACTGCTCGATCATGATGCGCAGCGGCTCGATCGGGTCCACGCCCGAGACGGCCAGCACGATCATGCTGAGTGCGAAGGCGGTGATCAGCGCCAGGGCGGGTCCGGCGATGGCGAGGATCAGCCGGTCCTTGTCGAATTTCTTCATCGGGCCTCGTCCTCCGTCGTGTCGCCGTCGACCTCGGCGGAGTGGTCGTCATGGGCTTCGAGGTGCCCGGTGGCAGCGCCGGTCATGGCGGTGCCGAGCTCCTCGGGGGTGATCGTCGCCGGGTCGGCGTCCGCGACCAGGCGGCCGCGGTAGATGACGCGGAGCGTGTCGGACAGGCCGATCAGCTCGTCCAGGTCGGCGGAGATCAGCAGCACGGCCAGGCCCTCGCGGCGGGCCTCGCGGATCGCGTCCCAGATCTGCGCCTGCGCGCCGACGTCCACACCGCGGGTGGGGTGCGCGGCGATGAGGAACTTGGGGTTGTGGCTCATCTCGCGGCCGACGATCAGCTTCTGCTGGTTGCCGCCGGAGAGCGAGGCCGCGGTGACGTCGATGCCGGGCGTGCGGACGTCGTACTCGCGCACGATCCGCTCGGTGTCCTTGCGGGCGGCCTTCGGGTCGAGGATGCCGCGCTTGGAGTTGGGCGCCTCGGTGACGTGGCCGAGGATGCGGTTCTCCCACAGGGAGGACTCCAGCAGCAGGCCGTGGCGGTGGCGGTCCTCGGGGATGTAGCCGATGCCGCCCTCGCGGCGCTTGCGCACCGGGGTCTTGGTGATGTCGGCGCCGTCGAGGGTGATGACGCCCGCGTCGGGGGTGGTCATGCCCATGAGGGCCTCGATCAGCTCCGTCTGGCCGTTGCCCTCGACACCGGCGATGCCGAGGATCTCGCCCTTGTGGATCGTGAAGCTGATCTCGTCGAGCAGCCGGCGGCCGACCTCCGCGGTCTCGTGCACGTAGGTGTCCGTCGGGAGGACGAGGCGCGCCGAGGTCTCGGGGGCCACCTGGACGACACCGGTCTCGATGACGGTCAGGCCGTCGACCTTCAGCATCGCGGTGGTGGTCACCGTGGACTCGCGGGTCTCCGGCGAGGGCAGCTCGGTGCCGACCATCAGCTCCGCGAGCTGCTTGGTCGTGGCGGTCTTCGGGTCGGCGGTGCCGACGGTGGTGCCGCGGCGGATGACGGTGATGTCGTCGGCGACCTTCAGCACCTCGCCCAGCTTGTGCGAGATGAAGATGACCGTCAGGCCCTCGGCCTTGAGTTCGCGCAGGTTGTCGAAGAGCGCGTCCACTTCCTGCGGCACGAGCACGGCGGTCGGCTCGTCGAGGATGAGGGTCTTGGCGCCGCGGTAGAGGACCTTGAGGATCTCCACGCGCTGGCGGTCGGCGACACCGAGGTCCTCGACCAGGGCGTCGGGGCGCACGCCGAGGCCGTACGCGTCCGAGATCTCCTTGATCTTCTTGCGGGCCTTGGCGCCGATGCCGTAGAGCTTCTCGCCGCCGAGGACCACGTTCTCCAGGACGGTGAGGTTGTCGGCGAGCATGAAGTGCTGGTGCACCATGCCGATGCCGCGGGCGATGGCCTCGCCGGGGCTGTTGAAGGAGACCTGCTCCCCGTCGATGGCGATGGTGCCCTCGTCCGGCTTCTGCATGCCGTAGAGGATCTTCATCAGGGTCGACTTGCCGGCACCGTTCTCACCGATGAGGGCGTGGACCGTGCCCTTGCGGACGGAGATGGCGATGTCCTTGTTGGCGACGACGCCGGGGAAACGCTTGGTGATGCCGTGCAGTTCTACGGCGAGAGGGGGGCTGGACGCGTTGATGACGCACTCTCCTTGGCGCGGAAGGAGCTGGAAAGCCTGTTGGCTCGGCAGGGGGACAGGGCGGTGATCGGCCGGGCGGGTGGGCGGGAGTCGGACGGTATCGCGTCCACGATGCCTCTACGCGCGTAGCACTGTCGGAAGTGAAAACTTGCGGCCAAGTGGCCACAAGTCGTCACGGACTCAGGGGGAAAGATGCGGTCCGGGGTCCGGGAGCGATGGAGACGCTCCCGGACCCCGGAGACCGAGACCAATCGTCAGACGAGGCCTTACGGCGCGGTCTTGACGGTGATCTTCTTCGCGATGATGTCGGCCTTGGCCTTCTCCACCGCGGCGATCAGCTCGGCGTTCTTCTTGTACTCGGGGTTGGAGTCGGCCAGGCCGACGCCGTCCTTGTCCAGGCCGTAGCGGACCTCACCGGACTCCGGCTTGCCGTCCTTGACCGACTTGATCAGGTTGTAGACGGCGTCGGAGACGTCCTTGGTGACCGAGGTCAGGATCTTCTCCTTGTACTTCGACAGACCGGCCTGGTTGTACTGGTCGGAGTCGACGCCGATGGCCCACTTGTCGGCGGTGGCGGCGGCCTCGATGGCGCCGGAGCCGGCCAGGCCCGCGGCGGCGTAGATCACGTCGGCGCCGCCGTCGATCTGACCCTTGGCGGCGGTCTTGCCGAGGTCGGGCTTGGCGAAGCCACCGAAGTCCGGCGGCTGGGAGAGGTACTTGGTCAGTACCTTGGCGTTGGGGTTGGTGTCCCTGACGCCCTGGGTGAAGCCCGCCTCGAACTTCTTGATCAGCGGAACCTCGACACCGCCGATGAAGCCGACCGTGCCGCTCTTCGACGCCTTGGCGGCGGCGACGCCGGCCAGGTAGGAGCCCTGCTCCTCGTTGAAGACCAGGTTGGCGATGTTCTTCTCGGTCACCGAGGTGTCGTCGATGATGCCGAACGTGGTGTTCGGGAACTTCGCCGCGACCTTCTTGATGGCCGGCGCGTAGGCGAAGCCGACGCCGATGACCGGGTTGTTGCCCTTGCGGGCCAGCTCGGTGAGGCGCTGGACCTTGTCGGCCTCGCTCTCGCCTTCGGTGGGCTCCGCCTCGGCGCCCTTGACCTTCAGGTCCTTCTCGGCCTTCTCGAGGCCCGCGTAGGCGGCGTCGTTGAACGACTGGTCGCCGCGGCCACCGATGTCGTACGCGATGGCAGCGCCAGCGGCGGCCTTGGCGGTGCCGTCGGAGGACGGGGTGTCCGAGGACTTCTTACCGCCACAGGCGGTGGCCGAGAGGGCCAGCGCCGCGGACGCGATGCCCACGGTGGCGATCCTGGTGATCCGGCGCAAGGGGAGGCTCCTTCAAAACCTGACCGAAGCGCCACGACCGGCGCTGGTTTCGCGGCGATCGTAACGCGCGTAGATGTCAGTTAAAGGCCCGTTCATGAGTCGTTATCGGATCGTCGCGAACCGGACAGTGACCGATCGGTAACGGCAGGAGCGTCCAGCCCTTGTGTACCAAGGGCTGGACGCTCCAGACGGAGGACCCGCCGATGTTGTACGGAGCTTTACCCGATCTTTTACGTGACCGGCCTGGCGCGCCGTCCGTCGAGCAGCGCGGCGGCCGTGAAGAACTCCACGCCGTAGCCGATGGAGGACTCGTCCACGTCGAAGTCGCCCCGGTGCAGGTCCCGCTTGGCCGTGTCGCCGGGCTTGCGGACGCCGAGGCGGGCCATGGCGCCGGGGACGTGCTCCAGGTACCAGGAGAAGTCCTCGCCGCCCAGGCTCTGCTCGGTGTCCTCGACCGACTCGGCGCCGCACCGGGCGCCCATGGCCTCGCGGAGCAGTTCGGTGACCACCGGGTCGTTGACCACCGGCGGCACCCCGCGCACGTGGTTGATCTCGAACTTCGCCCCGTGCATCGTCGCGACCTCGTCGATCGCCGCGTGGATCATGTCGGGGGCCTCGTACCAGGCGTTGAGGTCCAGGCAGCGGATCGTGCCGGACAGCTCGGCGTGCATCGGGACGACGTTGCAGGCGTGCCCGGACTCGATCCGGCCCCAGGTGACGGACATGCCCGAGCGGGCGTCCATCCGGCTCTTCAACAGGGCCGGCACGTCGACGGCGACCCGCGCGGCGGCCGTCACCATGTCGGTGGTCAGGTGCGGGCGGGCGGTGTGGCCGCCGGGCCCGGAGAGGGTGACCTCCAGGCGGTCGCAGGCCGAGGTGATCGGGCCGGGCCGCAGGCCGATCATGCCCGCGTCGACACGGGGGTCGCAGTGCACCGCGATGATCTGGCCGACGCCGTCCAGCACCCCGCACTCGATGGCCTCGGTCGCCCCGCCCGGCAGCACCTCCTCGGCGGGCTGGAACAGCAGCCGCACCGGCCGGGGCAGCAGGCCCTGGCGGTCGAGGTCGGCGAGCACCAGGCCGGCGCCGAGGACGGCGGCGGTGTGGACGTCGTGGCCGCAGGCGTGGGCCCGGTCCGGGTAGGTGGAGCGGTACGAGACGTGCGTCTTGGCGTCCGGGATGGGCAGGGCGTCGATGTCCGCGCGCAGGGCCAGCATCGGCCGTCCCCCGTCCCAGGTGCCGACGTCACAGATCAGCCCGGTGCCGGACTTCAGGACGCGTGGTCGCAGCCCGGCTTTCTCCAGCCGGGCCTTGATCGCCGCCGTGGTGCGGAACTCCTGGTGTCCTAGCTCGGGGTGCATGTGCAAGTCCCGGCGGAAAGCGATCAGTTCGGCACGCAGCCGGTCCGGCAGCTTGCCGGGCAGCTCGGGCCGGGCAGGCTTGCCGGGCAGGGCGGTCTGGGGCTCGCGGGACATCAACTGGTTCACCCGTTGAAGGTTAGGCCCACGGATGGGTCAACTGTCCGGAGATCACCAAAAGTTCATGCCGTCAGGGGAAAGAAAAGCAGCCTCTGGACGCATGACCGGATGCGGCCGAGGGTAAACTCGCGCGCTCATCCGGCCGCGGGCGCCTTCTTCGTGGGGAGTCTTCGCACATCACGGGCGCTTCCGGTGATCCCGGCGAGGAAGCCGCGGGCCCTCGGCGACGCGCCCGGGGTGAGCCACGCGGGGTCGATATCGCATACCGCGACCGTCACGCCAGTACCCGTCAGCGCGTACGGCAGCGTGTGGACGACCGTGGACGGAAAGCTGACGATCGTACGGCCGACCGGGCCCCGCCGGGCGATCAGCTCCAGCGGCAGGTCCGGGCGTACGATCTCCAGCCCGGTCGCCGCGCTCAGCGCGCGCAGCTTCTCCGGCGACTCCCGGCGGTGCGCGAAGTACCGGGTCACGCCGTGCTCCCGGGTCAGGGCGCACACCGCCTCCAGGTAGCGGGCCGGGTCGACCACTCCCGTCTCCACCAGGGAGGTGCCGACCAGGTCGGTGCCCTTGGTCAGCCGGGGCGGGCCGAACCGGGCGCGGGTCCAGGCGAAGTCGTTGACCCGCAGCCGGGTCCCCGGCAGCGGGGTGACCGGCATCGAGGTGAACAGCTCCACCGCGCGCCCCTCGCCCGGGGTGAGCCGGCGCCGCGCCGCGCCCGACACGGGTGCGTACGCCAGTTCGCGCGCCCGGGAGACGGCCCCGCCGCCGGTGCGGTGCCAGCGGCGCAGCCGCTCCCCGCGTCCGAGCTGCGCGACGAACTCCATGGTGGCGGTGCCGTCGTCGACGACGACCAGTTCGGCGGGCCGGGCCGGGGTCAGGAGCAGCTGGACGAAGCGGGAGAAGGGGTCGCCGACCACGATCCGCCCGGCCCGGCGCACGGCCGGGCCGAGGGCGGCCAGGGCCCTGAAGGGGGCGCCCGAGCCGCCCCGGGCTTCCTGCCAGTGGACGGCGTACCCCTCGTCGCGGGCGATCCCGGCGACCCGGCGCAGCTGCCCCCGGGACATGGGGTCGGTGGGCGGCAGGACCACGATCCGCAGCTGGTCGGCGACCGTGCGCAGGTCGGGCCGGGGGCGCCCGGCGAGGGGCCCGGGCTGGGCCGGGACCGCCGCCAGCAGGGGCTCGCGCTCGCGCCGGGTGTGCGCCCACTCCAGCACGTTGAGGAGCTGGACCGGGCTTTCCACGAGGGCCAGGGTGGGGCCGGAAGGGTTCACCGCGTACTCCGCTCTCGGGGGGAGGGCCGGCCGGTCAGACCGCTGCCGGGGCCGGGAGGGCGCCCTGGACGCGGCGGAGCTTCTTCATGGGGCCGAGTTCGGACTCGTAGACGCGCTTGACGCCGTCGCCGAGGGCCGTCTCGATGGTGCGGATGTCACGCACCAGGCGGGCGAGGCCGCCGGGCTCGACGGAGGCGGCCTGGTCGGAGCCCCACATCGCGCGGTCGAGGGTGATGTGCCGCTCGACGAAGGTGGCGCCGAGGGCGACGGCCGCGAGGGTGGTCTGCAGGCCGGTCTCGTGGCCGGAGTAGCCGATCGGCACGTTCGGGTATTCCTCCTGGAGGGTGTTGATCACCCGCAGGTTGAGCTCCTCGGCCTTGGCCGGGTACGTCGAGGTGGCGTGGCAGAGGAGGATGTTGTCGCTGCCGAGCACCTCGACGGCGTGCCGGATCTGCTTCGGGGTGGACATGCCGGTGGACAGGACGACGGTGCGGCCGGTGGCGCGCAGGGCGCGCAGCAGTTCGTCGTCGGTGAGGCAGGCGGAGGCCACCTTGTGGGCGGGCAGGTCGAACTTCTCCAGGAAGGCGACGGCCTCGGTGTCCCACGGGGAGGCGAACCAGGCGATGCCGCGCTTGGCGCAGTGCTCGTCGATGGCGAGGTAGTCGGCCTCGCCGAACTCGACGCGGTGGCGGTAGTCGATGTAGGTCATCCGGCCCCAGGGGGTGTCGCGCTCGATGTCCCACTGGTCGCGAGGGGTGCAGATCTCCGGGGTGCGCTTCTGGAACTTGACGGCGTCGCACCCGGCTTCGGCGGCGGCGTCGATGAGGGCGAAGGCGGTGCCGAGGTCGCCGTTGTGGTTGATGCCGATCTCGCCGACGACGTAGACCGGGCGGCCGGGGCCGGCGACGCGCGGGCCGAAGGTGCGCAGGCGGGAGTGGGGGGTGGCGACCGTCATGGCTGATGGTGTCCTTCGCTCGGTGCGTGGGAGGGGGGCGTGGGTGTGCGGGGTGTCCTCGGCCGCGTCGAAGAGCGGCGCGAGGAGGCGCGCGCGGGCGAGGTCGTGCGGGTCGTCGATCTCCAGGACCCGCGCCGGGTCGGCGGGCACGGGCAGGGTGCGCCCGAAGAAGCGGTGCCGGGCGGCGCGGAAGCCGGCCGTGGTCATGGCGTAGGCCGCGCCGGTCTCCAGCAGTTCCTCGGGGCGGTCCTGGCGGCGGGGGCGGTACGAGGCCTCGTGGTTGACCCCGCTCCCGGCGCCGTCGGGCGCCCTGCGCCAGAGGAAGCCGTGGAAGGGGGCCGCGGTCAGGGCCGAGTCGGCGGCGCCCGAAGCCACGGCCGCGGCGACGGTGTCGACGTCCGAGGGGGTCAGGAAGGGGCTGGTGCACTGGACCAGGAGGACCACGTCCACCGTGAGGGAGTGCAGCTCCTCGAAGGCGTCCAGGGCGTGCAGGACGGCGGCCTCGCTGCTCGCGGTGTCCCCGGACAGGGCCGCGGGCCGGCGGATCACCTGGGCTCCGGCGGTACGGGCGGCGGCGGCCACGGAGTCGGAGTCGGTGGAGACCACCACGTCGGTGACGGTGGGCGCGGCCAGGCAGGCCCCGACGGCGCGGGCGACCAGCGGGGAGCCGCCGACGGGTGCGGTGTTCTTCCCCGGCACCCCCTTGGAGCCGCCGCGGGCCGGGATCACCGCGAGGACCCTGCGGGGCGCGGCGGGGGCGGTGTCGGAGGCGGCGAGGGTTTCGGGAGCGCCGGGCGCGGGCGGGCGGGGGCTCACAGCTCGCCCAGCCTGCGGATCGCCGGGGCCACGCGCTGGACCCCGTGCCGGTAGGCCCCCCGGGCCGCCTCGCGCAGGTGCGCGCGCAGCCAGCGGCGGACCGCCGACTTCCCCGCGCCCTGCCGGACGGCGCCCGGCAGCGGGGTCCCGTCCGGGGCGAGGTGCTGGCGGGCCAGGATGCCGGGCAGGTACCGGGGGGCGGTGGTGAGGGTGTAGTACGGGGCCACGGGCGCCAGCCGGTCGCCCGCCAGCAGCGCGCCGAGGCGCTCCCGCGCGGCGGCGTACGGATCCGCGGGCCCCTGCCCGGCGGGCTCGGGAGCAGCCGGCTCGGGAGCAGCGGGCTCCGCCGCGTGCGGCTCCCGCCCGGCGGGCGCCGGCACGGTGGGCGCCGGAGCGGTCGGGGGCCGCTCGGCCGGGTGGGCGCGGGGTACGCCGTGGGCGGCGAGCCATCCGGGGTCGCCCTGCGGCAGCAGCCCCTCGTCCAGCTGGTCCCACGAGGCCAGGCAGCCGGAGCCGAGGAAGTGCTGGTTGCCGAGCGCCTCGCGGATGCCGAGGTCGGTCAGGACGGCGGTCGGGATCCCCCGGTGCAGGGACTCCAGGGCCGCGGTGGAGGACACCGTGACCAGCAGGTCGGCGGTGTCCAGCACCTCGCCCATGTTCCCGTAGACCAGGCGGCAGTTGGGCGGGAGCCCGGCGGGGAGCCGCTCGGCGAGGCGCTGGTAGGGGTGCTCCTCCAGGTGGGTGGTGTGCTCCCCCGGCTTGCTGCGCAGCTTGACCAGCACCTCGCGCTCCGGGTGGCGCCGCGCGTGCCCGGCGGCCCGCTCCAGCAGGTACGTGCGGTCCGCGCGGCTCTCGGGCACGGAGGGCTGCACCGCGAAGACCACCCGGTGGGCCTGGCTCCCGGCGCTCTCGTACGGGGCCCCGTCCAGGAACGGCAGGGCGGTCTCGGTGACGGCGTCCGGGTCCGCGCCCACCCCCTCGTACACGGCGCGGAAGCGGTCGGCGTCGTGGCGCGAGTTGGCGAGGACCAGGTCGGCGCCGTGCCGCAGCAGCAGCCCGTCGGCGAGCTTCTCGTAGACGACCCCGACGTACCCGGTGACGAACACGGGCCGGGCGGCCGGATCGGGCCACAGGGCGCGGGCCCCGTGCAGGACCGCCTGGACGGCGCCGCCGACGAGGGCCAGCACGACCACGTCGTACCGCTCGCGCCCGCTCGCGAGTTCGGCGAGGAACTCGGCGCAGGTCACCTCCGTCGCCCCGCCGGCTCCGACCTCGCCCAGCTGGCGCGCGGTGGGGGTGGCCCGGCCGCGCAGCAGGTAGCCGGTGACCCGGGGTTCCCCGGGGACGAGGCGGCGGGCGGTGAGGGCGCCCCATTTCCAGCGTGTGTCGGAATCGGCGAGTACGGCGATATGTTGATCGGCGCGACTGCTTCTGAGTGGCACTGGCACCCGGCAGAAGCTATTCCGCATTTCCGGTGTTCGGCCCAACGAACGCACAACGGAGGGTTAACAACCCGTCGACGAAATGCGAAAGCGTCCGGGTTAACGCGCCCGCCCCGCGTCGTTCACATGGAATCCGCATCCGGGCCATGGTGAATGCCGGGGTACGCCCTAATGTCTCGCGGGTGCTCAAGCTCTCTGTTGTCGTGCCGTTCTACAACGTGCAGACGTACGCACCGGATGCCCTGAAGAGTCTCGAACTCAACGCCCGCGAGGACTTCGAGTTCCTGCTCGTCGACGACCGCTCCACGGACGGGACGCCGGGGCTGCTGGAACGCGCGGCCGCCGGCGGGCTCCCGGGGGCGGTGCACCTCAGACGGGACCGCAACGGCGGGCTGGCCACCGCCCGCAACACCGGGCTGGACGCGGCGCGCGGGGAGTACATCGCCTTCCTGGACGGCGACGACTGGCTGGCGCCGGGCCACCTCGCCCGCACTCTGGCCGCCATCGAGGCGCTGAGCTGCGATTTCGTACGCACCGACCACGTCCAGGTGACGGGCCGGGCGCGGACCGTGCAGCGGGTGCCGTACGGGCCCGAGGCGGTGGTGGGCGATCCGCGCGCCGGGATCCTGCCGGTCTCGCGGGCCACGGCGGTGGACTATCCGTACGCCTGGGCGGGGATGTACCACCGGCGGCTGCTGGACCGGGGGCTGCTGCACTTCACCGACGGGCTGCGGACGGCGGAGGACCGGCCGTGGATCTGGCGGCTGCACCGCGAGGCCGGCTCCTTCGCGGCGGTGGGGCTGCCCGGGGTCTTCTACCGGCGGGGCATTTCCACCTCGTTGACGCAGATCGGGGACGAGCGTCAGCTCGATTTCATTCGAGCATTTGATCAAGTCCTGACGGACACGATGGCCGACCCGGAATCCGAACTGTTGATCCCCAAGGCCGTCCGAACATATTGCGCGATTATCGCGCACCATATCGGCTCCATCGAAAGGTTCGAACCGGCCGTGGCGAAAAAACTCCGCTCGAAGAGCGCGGCCGCCCTCGGCCGCATGCCCGGGCCGGTGCTGGACCAGGTCCTCGACTCGATGGACGCCGAACGCTCCGCCCTGCTGCGCAGGCTGCGGCGCCGCACCCCTTCCGGCGCCGCCGCGTGAACGTCACCCAGATCTTCCTCGCCTCCACCCTCTACGGGGCGACCACCCTCGCCGCCGCCCTCGACGCGGGCAGCCTCCCGCCCGCCGCCCGCCGGATCCTGCTGACCAGCAACCACTCCCTCACCCCCGAGATCACCCCCGGGCTCGAGGCCATGCCGGGCTTCGGCGCGCTGCGGACCCGCTTCGACGAGGTGCTCGACTGGAACGATGTCATCGCCCCCCAGCACCCCAGCACCTGGGCCCCGCGCCCGGAGGACGTCCCGATGTGGGAGCGGCAGCTGCGCCGGCTGTGGGGACTCGGCGAGGACCGGGTCGAACTGGTCGTGGAGTCCCTCCAGGTGCCGCCCGCGCAGAGCCTTTGCCGGCTGTTCCCTGGGGCGGCGGTCGATGTCTACGCCGACGGGCTGATGTCGTACGGGCCCACCCGCTTCCGGCTCGACCCGCAGATCGGCATGCGGGTGCGGCGGGTGCTCCACCTGGACCTGGTCCCGGGGCTGGAGCCCCTGCTGCTGACGGAGTTCGGGGTGCGGGGGGAGCTGGTCCCGGCGCCGGCCGTGCTGAAGGTCCTGGCGGAGCTGGCCGAACAGGCGGAACTCCCCGCAGGGCCCGGCGGCGAGGAGCTCGAGGAGGAGGCGCCCGCCCTGCTGCTGGGCCAGTACCTGTCGGCGCTGGACCTGATGTCCTCCGACGAGGAGGAGGAACTGCACGCCGACATGGTGCGCGGGGCCTGCGAGTGGGGCCACCGGGAGCTGGTGTTCAAACCGCATCCGAGCGCCCCGGCGGCGTACTGGCGGCGGGCACAGGCCGAGGCCGACCGGCTCGGGGCGCGCCTGACGGTGCTGGCGGCCCCGGTACCGGCCGAGACCCTGTACCAGCGGCTGCGCCCGGCGCTGGTGGTGGGCTGCTTCTCGACGGGGCTGCTGACGGCGCGGGCGCTGTACGGGATCCCGGTGGCGCGCACTGGGACGGCGGCGCTGCTGGCCCGCCTGGCCCCGTACCAGAACAGCAACCGGATCCCGCTGACCCTGGTGGACGCCCTGGTCCCGGACCTGCTCGGGCCGCCGCAGGACCCCCCGGCCGATCTGGCCGGCCTGGTCGCGGCGGTGGGCTTCACCATGCAGCCCCGGATCCTGGCCGGCCGCCGCGCGGAGGCCGAGGCCTACCTCGCGCGGAACCTGACCCCGCAGACCCGGCGCTACTTCGGCCGGCGCCGGCTGACCACGCTGGGCCTGCCCGGCGGGATCCCCGCGCAGCTGTCGTTCCTGCCCAGGAGCCCGGCCGTGCGCCGGACGGTGCACCGGCTGCGCAAACGGCTGCGCCGGGTCAGCTGACGGCGAGCTTGGCGGCGAAGCCGAGGAAGATCACGCCCGCCGCCGAGGTCGCCCCGGCCGACAGCCGCTTGCGGCGGCGGAAGGCGGCGGACAGCCGGGTGCCGGCGAATATCAGGGTGGACAGGTAGAGGAAGCTGACCAGCTGGCCGACGGTCCCGAGCAGCAGGAACGAGAGCGCCGGGTAGGCGTAGCCGGGGTCGACGAACTGCACGAAGAAGGACAGCAGGAAGAGGATGGCCTTCGGGTTGAGCAGGCTGACCAGCAGCGCCCGCCGGTACGGCCGCTCGGCCGCGCCGGCCGTCTCCTCCCCGGCGGCCTGCTCCTCCTGCCTGACCGCGCGGGTGCGCCACATGCCCCAGGCGGCCCGCATCATGCCGACGGCCAGCCACCCCAGGTAGCCGGCGCCGAGCACCTTGACCACGGTGAACAGCACCGGGCTGGCCTGGAGCAGCGCGCCCGCGCCGACCGCCGCGAGCACCATCAGCACGGTGTCCCCGGTGAACACCCCGCAGGCGGCCCGGTAGCCCTCCTTGATCCCACGCCGTGAGGCGACGGAGAGCACGTAGAGCGAGTTCGGCCCCGGCAGCAGCACGATCAGTACGACGGCGGCGAAATAAGTAGGAAGATCTGTCACACCCAGCATGCGCAGGAGTGTCGCATGGGGACACACCTGTCACGCCAGTCGTTTTCAGTGGCCGGACGGCTCATAGGTCCCCCAGACCTCCCGCAGCACCCCGCACACCTCCCCCACCGTGGCCCTCGCCCGCAGCGCCTCCTTGATCGGGTACAGGACGTTGTCCTCGGTCCCGGCCGCCGTCTCCCGCAGCTCGGCCAGCGCCCCGGCCACGGCATGCCCGTCCCGCCCGGCCCGGAGCCGCTCCAGAGCGGCGCACTGCCGGGCCTCGATCGCCGGGTCGACCCGCAGCGGCTCGTACGGCTCCTCCCGCTCCAGCGCGAAACGGTTGACGCCGACCACGATCCGCTCCCCGGCCTCCTGCTCCCGCGCGATCCGGTAGGCGTTCGCCTCGATCTCCTCCTTCTGGTAGCCGGCCTCGATCGCCGCGACCGCCCCGCCCAGCTCCTCGATCCGCCGCATCAGCGCGAGCGCCGCCGCCTCCACCTCGTCCGTCATCCGCTCCACCGCGTACGACCCGGCGAAGGGGTCCACCGTGTGCGGCACGTCCGTCTCGTACGCCAGCACCTGCTGGGTGCGCAGCGCGAGGCGGGCCGCCTTCTCCGTCGGCAGCGCGATGGCCTCGTCGAAGGAGTTGGTGTGCAGCGACTGGGTGCCGCCCAGCACGGCGGCCAGTGCCTGCACGCCCACGCGTACGAGGTTCAGCTCGGGCTGCTGCGCCGTCAGCTGCACCCCGGCCGTCTGGGTGTGGAAGCGCAGCATCAGCGACTTCGGGTCCCGCGCGCCGAACTCCTCGCGCATCACCCGGGCCCAGATCCGCCGGGCCGCCCGGAACTTGGCCACCTCCTCCAGCAGGGTGGTGCGGGCGACGAAGAAGAAGGACAGCCGGGGGGCGAACTCGTCGACCGCCATCCCGGCCGCGAGCGCGGTACGGACGTACGCGATCGCGTCGGCGAGGGTGAAGGCGATCTCCTGCACGGGCGAGGCCCCGGCCTCGGCCATGTGGTAGCCGGAGACGGAGATGGTGTTCCACCGGGGGATCTCGTCGCGGCAGTAGCGGAAGGTGTCGGCCGTCAGCCGCAGGGAGGGGCCGGGCGGGAAGATGTACGTCCCGCGCGCGATGTACTCCTTCAGGACATCGTTCTGCACGGTCCCCGTCAGCTGACCGCCCGTGATGCCCTGTTCCTCCGCGACCAGCTGGTACATCAGGAGCAGCAGGGCGGCGGGGGCGTTGATGGTCATCGAGGTGGAGACCCGGTCGAGGGGGATGCCGTCGAAGAGCACCCGCATGTCCTCGACCGAGTCGACCGCGACGCCGACCTTGCCGACCTCCCCGTGCGCGAGCGGGGCGTCGGAGTCGTGCCCCATCTGGGTGGGCAGGTCGAAGGCCACGGACAGGCCGGTCCCGCCGCCCTCGATGAGCGCCCGGTAGCGGACGTTGGACTCGGCGGCCGTACCGAAGCCGGCGTACTGGCGCATGGTCCACGGCCGTCCGGTGTACATGCTGGGGTAGATCCCCCGGGTGAAGGGGTACTCCCCCGGTCTCCCGAGGCTCACCTCCGGGTCCCAGCCCGTCAGGGCGCCCGGCCCGTAGACCGGTTCGATGGGGATTCCGCTCTCGGTTCGTGCCGTGGAACGGGCCATGACGTGAACCTCCGTGTCCGTGGAGCCGGGCCGCTGGTCACAATGGGGCAACATCGCGGGTTCGTCCGCAACTGTCCACGCCCGTCAGGCATCACCTAGATACACGACGTTGAATTCGGGGGACCCGCCATGCACCGACAGAGAGCCGTCATCCGCACGCTCGGCCTGGCCGCGGCCGTCGCGCTCGCCGCGACCGCCTGCGGCCCCCAGAACGCCGGCGCCGGGCCGGCGTCGCCCTCCTCGCCTCCGGCGGGCAGCTCCCCCGCGGCCTCCCCGTCCGCGAAGGACGACAAGCCGGGCTCGCCCTCGCCCTCCGCCCCGCCCTCGCAGTCCCCCTCGTCCTCGCCCTCGGAGTCCGCCGCCCCCGGGCCCAAGCCGCTCATGGCCAACGGCGACGAGAACGACCAGGTCCGTGAACTCCAGGCCCGGCTGCGCCAGCTCAAGCTGGTGTCCACGGCGCCCACCGGCTTCTACGGCTCGAAGACGACCGCCGCGGTCAAGACCTTCCAGTCGCAGCACGGGCTGGGAGCGACCGGTGCGGTGGACGAGGCGACCTGGCAGAAGCTGCAGGGCCTGAGCCGCAAGCCGACGGACGAGGAGCTGCGCCCGCCGACCACCAACGAGGTGGACGCCCCGGACCCGCGCTGCATGCAGGGCCGGGTGATGTGCATCAGCAAGGAGAGCCGCACCCTCGCCTGGATGATCGACGGCAAGGTCGTCTCCACGATGGACGTGCGCTTCGGCTCGGAGAACACGCCGACCCGTGAGGGCCTGTTCAAGGTGGAGTGGAAGGCCCGGGAGTGGACGTCGACGATCTACCACACGTCGATGCCGTACTCGATGTTCTTCAGCGAGGGCCAGGCCGTGCACTACTCGTCCGACTTCGCCGCCCGCGGCTACTCCGGCGCCTCGCACGGGTGCGTGAACGTCCGGGACAAGGGGAAGCTGTCGGCGCTGTTCGACCAGGTGAAGGTGGGCGACAAGGTCGTCGTCTACTGGTGAGCGGGTCGTAGAGGAGTGAGGGCGCGGGCAGGGCCGGGGGAACGTGCCCCGCCCGCGCCGGTTGCGCCGAGCCCAGGGGTACGGGGGGAACCCCGGCTCGTGCGCGGCCGATGACCAGTCGGCTCGATACGTACTGCGCCGGCGGTTCGAAAAGTGTTACTGCCCCCGTGTCAGCGGGTGCGGAAGCCGAGCGCGCCGCCCGAGAGCGGGGACGTCGACGGGAGCGGGGCGCTGCCCTGGTCGACGGGGCTGCCCTGCGGGAGGCCGCCCCGGGTGGCTCCGTCCAGCAGGGTCGCGCAGAAGCGCTGGACCTTGGCGGCCCCGCCCGCGAGCTTGGAGAGGTACTCGCGGTTTTCGTCGCCGAGCTTCTTCGCCTTGTTGTCCCGGCACAGTTCCTCGGGGCTGGGCTTCTCCGTCGCGCCCTGGTCCCTGCCGCCGGCGGTGCTGCCGCCGGCGTTGTCGGTGAACTTGTCGCGGGCGCCGTCCTGGCCCGTGCCGGCTCCGGTGCCCGTGGTGGCCGTGCCGGGCGGCAGCGACAGGCTGGGGACGGTCCCGGGGATCGTACGGGTCTCCGTACCCGGCATCCGCGAGGCGCCCGGGCTGGGCGAGGAGCCGTCCCCGCCGAACTGCGGGGTGGGCCGCAGCTGCGGAACGAGGGTGGGGCCGGCGGTGTCCCCGGCGGGCGCCGGGTCCGAGTCGGCGCTGACCGAGACGGCCGGGGCGGGGCCCGCCGTCAGGTGCGCGGCGCGGTCCAGCAGGCCGCTGCCGGCCGCGGCCGCGATCCCGCCGACGGCGACGCCGGCCAGCGCGGCCGCCAGCCCGAACCGGGCGGCCGTGCGGGGCGCCGCTGCGCGGGGATCCGTACGGCCGGTACGGGGGCCAGGTCGACCAGGGGTTCGTGGGCGCCGCCGGCCGCGGGCGCGCCGAAGCCCGCCGCGGCAGCCGTCGCGGGCGCCTTGGCGCGGGCCGCGCGGAAGGCGGCCAGGGCGGCTTCCTCGCCGGGCAGTTCCGCCCCGGTGGGGCGGGGCGGGGCCAGGGCGTCGAGGGCCGCCCGCAGGCGGGCGGCCTCGGCCCGGGCGCGCGGGTCGGCGCCGGGTCCGTCCGGGCCGGGGACTCCTCCGCGCAGCAGCTCGTCCGCCGTGGCCCTGTCCAGCCACGCGTTGTGCTCGTCGGCCATCACATGTCCTTCTGCGTCCGCCAACGTGAATGCGTCACACCGGTTTGCTCCACCAGGTTCGCGGTCCGCGCGCGCTGCGCGGGTACCGCGTCGAGATCGCGCTCCCGAGCCTGGTCCCCGGCATTATGGCCGACCCGGGCGCGGGGTTCCGCTTCGATTTCCTGGCCGCCCCCGGGGCCGGCGCTCCCGAACTCCGCGGTCAGCAGTTCCGCGAGCTTCTTCAGCCCGCGGTGGGCGGCCGTGCGGACGGCTCCGGGGCGCTTGCCGAGCGTCTCGGCGGCGCTCTTCGCGTCCAGGCCGACGACCACCCGCAGGACGACGGCCTCGGCCTGGTCCTGCGGGAGCTGCGCGATCAGGGCCATGGTGCGGCCGGTGGACAGGGCCTCCATGGCCTCGCCCGCGGTGTCGCAGTCGGAGGCGCGCCCGGTCAGCTCGGTCTCGTCCCCGCCGATGGCGGGGCGGCGGCCGCGCATGCGGATGTGGTCGAGGGCCCGGTTGCGGGCGATGCGCGCGGCCCAGCCGCGGAAGCGGTCGGCGTCTCCGGTGAAGGAGTCGAGGTCGCGGGCGATCTGCAGCCAGGCCTCGGAGGTCACGTCTTCGGCGTCGCCGTCACCGACGAGCGTCCGGACGTATCCGAGCAGCCGTGGGTGCACGGCGCGGTACACAGTCCGGAACGCTCTTTCGTCGCCGTCCTGTGCCGCGAGCACCGCGGCGGTCAGCTCCGCGTCGTCCCCCAGCAAAGTCCCCAACCCGTTCAACGTCCTGTACGTGTGGCGCAAATCCGCACGTTACGGCTTTCACGCACCTCTCGTCCACGAGTTGTACAACCAGCAACCAAGCCTGCGCGGAGCGGGGTGTGACAGAAAACGCACTCGGGGCGCTGACATGGATACGGGCTTGTCGCACGAGCCCGTGACGGATGGCGACCGGGGCCTCTCCTGTGGGGGGTGGCGGCCTCGGTCGTCCTCCCCTCTTCAGCCGGGTCAAAACTGCCCGGGCTCATCCTTTCGGCTCACTTCCGGGTGAAATCCCCGCACGGGCACGGCGCCGCCCCTCCGAGATCGCTAGCGTGGCGGTACACCCGCGCCACGCCCCGAGGAGAACTCCGCTGTCCAGCCACCTTCCGGCACAGGTCCGCGGCCCGGCCTCCGCCCCCGGCGTCGGACTGGCGCGCTTCAACTCCCTGCCGCCCGAGACCGCCCGGGCCGCCCTGCTGCACTGCTGCGGCAGCGGGCGCTGGGCCCACCGGGTGGCCGCCCACCGCCCCTACCCGGACACCGCTTCCCTGCTGGCGGCGGGCGACGAGGCCTCGTACGACCTCTCCCAGGGCGACCTCTCCGAGGCGCTGGCCAGGGAGTCCTCGGCGGAACTGGGCCACGGGGCCCCGTACGCGGCGCTCCTCGCCCTCGGCGCGGCCCGGGCGGAGTACGAGCGGACCTTCGGGCACGCCTTCGTGATCTGCCTGGACGGGCATCCGCCGGAGGAGCAGGTGGACCAGCTGCTGGCCGCGATCCGCCGGAGGATGGCTCACGAGATCGACGAGGAGCGCTCCATCGCCGCCGACGAACTGCGTCTGGTGGCCCGCTCCCGTATGGTCCGGCTGCTGGACCGACTCGCCGGTGCGCACCGTCCGGACCCCGACGACGGCCTGCCTGCGGCGGATTCCGGGCTATTTGCCCCGGTGGGATAGCCCGTACGTGCCTGTTTGATCACACCAGCGGACCCCGGGCGAGGGAACCGACAAAGCGTCGCTACGATGTCCGGGGCCGGTGGACCGTACCCGGCCGGGCCCGACCGACAAAGAAGCCGGCTGGCCCCCGCCCCGCTTCCGGAGGGTTTTCCGTGCCGGCTGGAACGTTGTACCGCGGCCGGGAAGGAATGTGGTCCTGGGTGGCTCATCGAGTCACCGGCGTCCTCATTTTCTTCTTCCTGTTCGTACACGTCCTCGACACCGCTCTCGTCCGCGTCTCCCCCGAGGCGTACGACGACGTGGTGGCTACCTACAAGACTCCGATCGTCGCGCTGCTGGAGTACGGCCTCGTCGCCGCCATCCTGTTCCACGCGCTCAACGGTCTCCGTGTCATCGCCGTGGACTTCTGGTCCCAGGGCCCCCGCCACCAGAAGAAGATGCTCTGGTCGGTCGTGGTGATCTGGGTCGTCCTGATGGGCGGGGCCCTGTACCCCGTTCTGGGCCACGCCTACCTCGAACTGTTCGGGAAGTGACACGCATGTCTTCTGACACTTCTTCCGCCAAGGCGATCGGCGACGTGGAGGGCGTTTCCCTCTACGACACCGACAACCCGGCGCCGTACATCGAGGCCCCGCGCAAGCGCACGGGCAAGACCCCGCGCTCGACCCGCGGCAACTTCGAGATGGCCGCGTGGCTCTTCATGCGCCTCTCGGGCATCGTGCTGGTGGTCCTGGTCATCGGCCACCTCCTCATCCAGCTGGTGCTGGACGGCGGCGTCTCCAAGATCGGCTTCGCCTTCGTGGCCGGCCGCTGGGCGTCCCCGTTCTGGCAGGTCTGGGACCTGCTGATGCTGTGGCTGGCCATGCTGCACGGCGCCAACGGTCTGCGTACCGTCATCAACGACTACGCGGAGCGCGCCAACACGCGGCTGTGGCTGAAGGGCCTGCTCTACACCGCCACGGTGTTCACCATCCTTCTGGGCACGCTGGTGATCTTCACCTTCGACCCGAACATCCGCTAGGCAACGGGGCTGAGGCGAACCAAATGAAGATCCACAAGTACGACACCGTCATCGTCGGCGCGGGCGGCGCGGGCATGCGCGCCGCCATCGAGTCGACGAAGCGCAGCCGCACCGCCGTGCTGACGAAGCTCTACCCCACCCGCTCCCACACGGGCGCCGCGCAGGGCGGCATGGCCGCCGCGCTGGCCAACGTGGAGGACGACAACTGGGAGTGGCACACCTTCGACACGGTCAAGGGCGGTGACTACCTGGTCGACCAGGACGCCGCCGAGATCCTGGCGAAGGAGGCCATCGACGCGGTCCTCGACCTCGAGAAGATGGGCCTGCCGTTCAACCGCACCCCGGACGGCACCATCGACCAGCGCCGCTTCGGCGGTCACTCCCGCAACCACGGCGAGGCGCCGGTCCGCCGGTCCTGCTACGCCGCGGACCGCACCGGCCACATGATCCTCCAGACGCTGTACCAGAACTGCGTCAAGGAGGGCGTGGAGTTCTTCAACGAGTTCTACGTCCTGGACCAGCTGCTGGTCGAGGTCGACGGCGTCAAGAAGTCGGCCGGCGTGGTCGCGTACGAGCTCGCCACCGGCGAGATCCACGTGTTCCAGGCCAAGGCGGTCATCTACGCCTCCGGCGGCACCGGCAAGTTCTTCAAGGTGACCTCCAACGCGCACACCCTCACGGGTGACGGCCAGGCGGCCTGCTACCGCCGCGGCCTGCCGCTGGAGGACATGGAGTTCTTCCAGTTCCACCCGACGGGCATCTGGCGCATGGGCATCCTGCTGACGGAGGGCGCCCGTGGTGAGGGCGGCATCCTCCGCAACAAGGACGGCGAGCGCTTCATGGAGAAGTACGCGCCGGTCATGAAGGACCTCGCGTCCCGTGACGTCGTCTCGCGCTCCATCTACACGGAGATCCGCGAGGGCCGCGGCTGCGGTCCCGCCGGCGACCACGTGTACCTGGACCTGACGCACCTGCCGCCGGAGCAGCTCGACGCGAAGCTCCCGGACATCACCGAGTTCGCGCGCACCTACCTGGGCATCGAGCCGTACACGGACCCGATCCCGATCCAGCCCACCGCGCACTACGCCATGGGCGGCATCCCGACGAACGTCGAGGGTGAGGTCCTCATGGACAACACCACCGTCGTCCCGGGCCTGTACGCGGCCGGCGAGGTCGCGTGCGTGTCGGTGCACGGCGCGAACCGCCTGGGCACCAACTCGCTGCTGGACATCAACGTCTTCGGCAAGCGCTCGGGCATCGCGGCGGCGAAGTACTCGGCCGAGAACGACTACGTCGAGCTGCCGGAGAACCCGGCGCAGCAGGTCGCCGACCTCGTCGAGCACCTGCGCAACTCCACGGGCAAGGAGCGGGTCGCCGACCTGCGCCTGGAGCTCCAGGAGACGATGGACGCGTGCGTGATGGTGTTCCGCACGGAGCAGACCATCAAGACCGCGGTCGAGAAGATCGCGGAGCTGCGCGAGCGCTACAAGAACGTGTCCGTCCAGGACAAGGGCAAGCGCTTCAACACGGACCTGCTGGAGGCCATCGAGCTGGGCAACCTGCTCGACCTGGCCGAGGTCATGGCCGTGTCCGCGCTGGCGCGCAAGGAGTCCCGCGGCGGTCACTACCGCGAGGACTACCCGAACCGCGACGACGTCAACTTCATGCGCCACACCATGGCGTACCGCGAGGTCGGCGCCGACGGCAAGGATTCCGTCCGGCTGGACTACAAGCCCGTCGTCGTCACCCGCTACCAGCCGATGGAGCGTAAGTACTGATGGGTACCCCCACCCTGTCCAAGACGGACGAGATGGAGGCCGCGGCCGCGGCTTCCCCCTTCATCACGGTCACGTTCCGGATCCGCCGCTTCAACCCGGAGATCTCGGACGAGTCGACCTGGCAGGACTTCCAGGTCGAGATCGACCCGAAGGAGCGCGTGCTCGACGGCCTCCACAAGATCAAGTGGGACCTCGACGGCACGCTGACCTTCCGCCGCTCCTGCGCGCACGGCATCTGCGGCTCCGACGCGATGCGGATCAACGGCAAGAACAGGCTCGCCTGCAAGACGCTGATCAAGGACATCAACCCGGAGAAGCCGATCACCGTCGAGGCCATCAAGGGCCTCACGGTGATGAAGGACCTTGTCGTCGACATGGAGCCCTTCTTCCAGGCGTACCGCGACGTCATGCCGTTCCTCGTCACCAAGGGCAACGAGCCGACGCGTGAGCGCCTGCAGTCCGCCGAGGACCGCGAGCGCTTCGACGACACCACCAAGTGCATCCTGTGCGCCGCGTGCACGTCCTCGTGCCCGGTGTTCTGGAACGACGGCCAGTACTTCGGCCCGGCGGCGATCGTCAACGCCCACCGCTTCATCTTCGACTCGCGCGACGAGGCCGGCGAGCAGCGGCTGGAGATCCTGAACGACAAGGACGGCGTGTGGCGCTGCCGCACGACCTTCAACTGCACCGACGCGTGCCCGCGTGGCATCGAGGTCACGAAGGCGATCCAGGAAGTCAAGCGCGCCCTCATCACGCGCCGCTTCTGACCTTCCCGCGCCGCACCTGAGGCGCCGCACGTGAGGCCCCGCCCCCGGACCTGCTCCGAGGGCGGGGCCTCACGCGTACCCGGGCGCCGAGCCGGTTCGCCACCAGAACGCTTGAACATGTTCAAAAGAAGGTCTACAGTCAGGGACGTCAGCAGTTGAACACGTTCAAGGGGGCTGAGGGCAATGGACCTCACCGTGGTCGCGTACGTCATCTACCTGCTCATCAGCATCGGGCTCACGATCTGGGTGGCCCGCACGCTCACCCGTAACGGCCGGGTCTTCATCGCCGACGTCCTCCAGGGGAACGAGAAGCTCGCGGACGCCGTCAACCACCTCCTGGTGGTCGGCTTCTACCTCGTGAACATCGGCTTCGTGACCCTCTACCTCCGCTCGGGCGAGACGATCCTCGAGGCCCGCGGGCTCTTCGAGGCGCTGTCGGTCAAGCTCGGCGTCGTCCTGCTGGTCCTCGGCGTCATGCACCTCGGCAACGTGTGGGTGCTCAACAAGATGCGCCGGCGCGGGATCATGGAGCGTCAGCAGACCCCGCCGGTCGCCCCGCAGGGGTGGACCGCGCCGGCCGGGGCCTGACCGGTGGCGCCGACGGCGCAGGCCACCCGGTACCTGACCGTCCTCTACGACGCGGACTGCCCGGTGTGCGTGCACATCCGCCACTGGCTGCTCGGACAGCGCCAGCTGGTGCGGCTGGTGATGGTGCCGGCCGCCTCCTTCCAGGCCCGGCAGCGGTTCCCGCGGCTGGACCACACGGCCACCCTCCGCGAGATCACCGTGATCGGCGACCGGGGGCAGGTGTGGACCGGGACGGACGCCTTCATCGTGTGCCTGTGGGCACTGGCCGAGCACCGGCCGAAGGCCAACTGGCTGGCCACACCGGCCGGTCGGCCCTTCGCCAGGGCGGCCATGTACACGGCCGCCGCCGTCCGGCACGCGGTCCGTACCGGTTCCGAAGCGGAGCCCGGAGAACCGGCCTGTGACGAGCAGTGCGCGGCACCCCGATAAGGTCGGACACCGTGACAGATCAGAAGGCGCCCAAGAGCGAGCAGACCCGCACGCTCATCCTCGAAACCGCGCTCCGGCTCTTCCAGGAGCGCGGGTTCGACAAGACGACCATGCGGGGCATCGCCAAGGAGGCAGGGGTCTCGGTCGGCAACGCGTACTACTACTTCGAGTCGAAGGAACACCTGGTCCAGGGCTTCTACGACCGGATCGGCGCCGCCCATCAGGCGGCGGTCCGGCCGATCCTGGACCAGGAGACCGATCTCCAGAAGCGGCTCGCCGGTGTACTGACGACCTGGATGGACATCGCCGAGCCGTACCACGAGTTCGCCTCGCAGTTCTTCAAGAACGCGGCGGACCCGGAGAGCCCGCTCAGCCCCTTCTCGGTGGAATCGGAGCCGGCGCGCAAGGCGGCCATCGACATCCACCGCGAGGTGCTGGCCGGGGCGAAGACCAAGGTCCCGGCCGAACTGGCGGACGTACTGCCGGAGCTGATGTGGCTCTCGCAGATGGGCCTGGTCCTGTACTGGGTCTTCGACCGCTCGCCGAACAGCGAGAAGACGCGGCGGCTCGCCGAGCGCGGTGCGCAACTGACCACGCGGGGCATCGTGCTGGCCCGCTTCCGGGTGCTGCGGCCGCTGGTGCGCGAAGTGCACGAGCTGTTCGCGGACTTCCTGCCGGGCATGGCCCAGACGGCGGCCTCGCGCGCCGGCAAGCGGGCCTCGGACCCGGACCCGGCCCCCGGCGAGGAGTGAGCGGCTCCCGCGCCGCTCAGCCCAGGACCAGCAGGGCGGCGACGGCCGGGCCGAAGGCGCCGCCGAGCTGGTAGCAGAGGGTGAACAGGCCGATGGCGCTGGGCCGCTGGGCCTCATCGGGGGCGTCGGCCACGGCGTGGGTGGACAGGATGGCGTTGGCGGCGCCGGCGGTGAACACACCCGCCGCGGTGGCCGCCAGCAGCAGCGGGCCCGAGGTGGCCAGGAGCCCGGCGAGCGCGGCGAGGGCGCCGGTCCCGACGAGGACGGTACGGACCACCGTGCGGCTCATGCGGGTCGAGGCGGCGGCGAGCAGCCAGGACAGCGCGGACCCGGCGAGCAGGGCGACCAGCTGCCCGGTCCCGGCGGAGGCGGTGTCCCATCCGGCGCGGTCGGCGAGCAGCCGGGGCACCGAGAAGAGCAGGGTGAAGTAGGAGGCCGACAGGGCCAGCGCGAGCAGCGACGAGACCACGAACCCGGGCCGGCGCAGCAGCGCGGCGGGCACGAACCCGTCGGGGCGCCGGCGTACGTGCCCGGTGAGCAGCACCGCGGCGACCAGGGCCCCGGCGAGGGCGGCGAGCGGCGCGGTCGGCAGCAGGACCAGGGCGGTGGCGAGCGCGGTCAGCAGGGCGGCGCCGCGGCCGTCGAAGCGGCCGGGGGCGGGCGGGGTTCCCGCGCCGGCGCGGCGGATGACGGCGGGCACGGCCAGCAGGGAGACGGCCTGGACGGCGAGCGCGATCCGCCAGGAGGCGCCGTCCGCGAGGGCCCGGCCGAGCAGGGGTCCGGCCGCGCCGAGCATGCCGAAGCCCGCGCTGATGACGCCCATGCGGCGGGCGGTTCCGGCGAGGCTGATCGCGGCCGCCACCAGCCCGGCGCCGCCGGCGGCCTGGGCGCAGCGGCCGAGCAGGGTGAGCGGGAGCCAGGGGGAGGCGGCCACCAGCAGGGTGCCGGCCAGGACCAGCACGGTGGCGAGGCGCAGCACCGCGGCGAGGCCCCGGCGGCGCAGGAGTCCGGCGAGCAGCGGGGTGCCGACGGCGATGGCCCAGCCGAAGCCGGTGAGGAGCCAGGCGGCGCCGGCGGTGGTGACGCCGAGGGAGCCGGCCATGTCGGGGAGGATCAGCACCGGCGCGTTGGCCCCGGCGGCGATGGGGGTGGCCAGCAGGGCGAGCCACAGGACGGGGACGGGCCCGCGCTGCGGGGTGGCGGCGGCCCTGCCGGAGCCGCTGCCGTTGATCGTGGTGGCGGTGGTGGCGCTGGTGGTGACGGTCATGGACGGCCCGCTCCCCTTCACTTCTCAACCTTGACAATCTCAACGTTGAGATAAAATCACCCGGAGTGCTTCAACGTCAAGTGTCTTAACGTTGAGGTATCCTGAGGGCATGGAAAAGGGCATGGAAAAGGACACGGTGGCCACGTTCATCGGCCAGTGGGAGGCGGAGCGCCCCGACCTCACGGAGGCACTGCGGCCCGTCGAGGTACTGGCCCGGATCCAGCGGATGACCCGGATCATCGACAAGCAGCTCAAGGCCTTCATGGCCGAACGCGGCCTGGAGGTCGGCGAGTTCGACGTACTGGCCAGCCTGCGCCGGTCAGGCCCGCCGTACGCGCTGACCGCCGGCGCCCTGATCCCGGCCGCCATGGTCACCTCGGGCGCGATCACCAACCGGATCGACCGGCTGGAGGCCAAGGGCCTGGTCGAGCGGGTCCGCGACGAGGTCGACCGCCGCTCGGTGCGGATCCGCCTGACGGAGCAGGGCCTCGCGGTGAGCGGGGCCGTCATGGAGGAGCACCTCAGGCACTACGCGCGGCTGCTCGCCCCGCTGGACCCGGACACCGCCTCCGTGGTCGCCGAGGCGCTGCGCACCCTGCTGCTGGCCCACGGGGACACAGTCCGGGCGGGCGGGTGACCTCGGTCGCGCCGCGCCGGCCCGCCGGTCAGGCCTGGTACGAGGCCAGTTCGACGACGGTGATGTCGGACGGCGCGCCGACCCGGACCGGCGGGCCCCAGGCGCCCGCGCCCCGGGACACGTAGAGCTGGGTGTCCCCGTACCGCTCCAGGCCCGCGACGGTCGGATTCGCCAGCTCGGCCAGGTACTTGCCGGGCCACAGCTGGCCGCCGTGGGTGTGGCCGGAGAGCTGGAGGTCCACGCCGTGGCGGACGGCGTCGTCGATCACGATGGGCTGGTGGGCGAGGAGTACGGAGGCGCGCGAGCGGTCGCGGTCCCCCAGGGCCGCCTGGAAGTCGGGGCCGTGGCCCTCGCTCTCCCCCTGGATGTCGTTGACCCCGGCGAGGTCGAAGTGCGGCAGCTCGCGGCGGGCGTTCTCCAGCGGGGTGAGGCCGAGTTCGCGGACGTGGTCGACCCACTGCTGGGCGCCGGAGAAGTACTCGTGGTTGCCGGTGACGAAGTAGCTGCCGAGGCGGGCGCGGAGCTCGCGCAGGGGCTCGGCGGCGGGGCCGAGGTCGTGGACGTCGCCGTCCACGAGGTCGCCGACGATGGCGATGAGGTCGGGCTGAGTGCGGTTGACGGTGTCGACGATGCGCCGGGTGTGGGCGCGGCCCAGGACCGGGCCGAGGTGGACGTCGCTGACGACGGCGATCCGGAACCCGTGCGCCGCGCGGGGCAGCCGGGCGAGGGGGACCTGGACCCGCTTGACGCGCGGACCGCGGAGCACTCCGTAGGTACCGGTCCCGACGGTCAGCCCGGCCGCGGCCACGGCCGCCCCGCCGAGCGTGCGCGCGACGAACACCCGCCGGCTGACTCCGCCGTCCTGCGGGGCGGGGCCCTGCGGGCCCGCTCCCCCACCCGCCCCTTCCCGCAGCCGGGGCTCCGCACCCGCACCGCCACCTGCGGGGACGGCGAATTCCAGCCCGTCCGGCCCTTGAGGAGCGGGGCCCGGGGCCGCAGGGGCCGCGGCTTCCAGCTCCTCCAGCTCCTCCGGCTCCCGAGGAGCCCGGGGCGCGGGAAGCCGGCGGAGCCAGAGGCGGCGGACCGGCTCCGCCACCACCATGGCCAGGGTCAGGTACAGCAGCACCGCGAGCCACATGTACCCCGGCCACGAAACCAGCTGCTGGAGCCAGAACGGGGCACCCGCCCGGCCGGCGGTCAGCGCGGCCAGTGCCAGCAGCGGGAGCGCGAAGGCCAGGACGGTGCCCGCCCGCCGCACCGGCCCGCCCGCGCGGGTCGTGTCACGGACCAGCCGGACCCACAGCCACCGGTGGACCAGCGCCAGCAGCGCCAGTACC
Organism: Streptomyces sp. NBC_00091; assembly: GCF_026343185.1. Taxonomy (GTDB): domain Bacteria; phylum Actinomycetota; class Actinomycetes; order Streptomycetales; family Streptomycetaceae; genus Streptomyces. Next base: position 1,748,314 of record NZ_JAPEMA010000001.1, read on the forward strand.
GCCACCACAGCAACAATCGCCACAAATACGGTCATCGTGATTCCCGCCGCAGAGCCCGGACACTACGCAACCCGATCACACCAACGGCCGTCCCCAGGAGAAAGGACGACACCGCCAGGAGAAGGTGGACCCAGAAGTAGGCCGTAGGGTCCCCGGCCTCGTCGAAAGCCAGGCCACTGCCGTTCTTCCACAGGTTCCGGACGAAGGACACCCAGATGAACCAGCTCCACACTCCGAAGCAGAGCAGGAACCAGGAGGCGGTGCGGCTGAGTTTCATGTCCCCAGTATCGGATTCGTCCCCAGGACGGACGCGCCGGGGTGGGCCGTCCCGGGGGTGGTTGGGCCCGGTTGGCCGGTCCCGGACGTCCGGCAGTCCATCGGGATGTACGTTCACCTGCGTGTCTGCCAAGAAGACCGCGCTGACGGTCCTTTCCGCCGCGCTGCTGGTTCCAGCGATGCTCGTGGTCCCCGCGAGCGCCGCGCCGACCCCGCCCCCGCCGGCCGACGGGAAGGGGCAGCCCCCGAAGGCACCGAACGCCCCCGCACCGCCCGCCTCGATGTCCACGGTCGGCGGCGCCCGCCTCGGGCAGCCCGGAACCCAGGTGAACCCGCTGCCCGGCGCGCCCGCCCTGCCGGCCGATCTCAGCGGCCGCTCCTGGATCGTGGCGGACGCCGAGACCGGCGAGGTCCTCGCGGCGCACAACGCCCACTGGCGGCTGCCCCCGGCCTCCACCATGAAGATGCTGTTCGCCGACACGGTCCTGCCCAGCCTCCCCAAGGACCAGGTGCACAGGGTGTCCGAGCAGGAGATCGACGGCGTCGGCGCCGGCAGCAGCCTGGTGGGGGTGAAGGAGGACCAGGAGTACAGCGTCCACGACCTGTGGCTCGGCGTGTTCCTGCGCTCCGGGAACGACGCGGTGCACGTCCTTTCGGCCATGAACGGCGGGGTCGACAAGACCGTCAAGGACATGCAGGCGCACGCCGAGGAGCTCCAGGCCCTCGACACGCACGTGGTGTCCCCGGACGGCTACGACGCCCCCGAGCAGGTGTCGAGCGCGTACGACCTCACCCTCGTCGCCCGCTCCGGGCTGCAGAAGCAGGACTTCCGGGAGTACTGCGGCACGGCCGAGGCGAAGTTCCCCGGCAGGCAGGAGGCGGGGAGGCCCCGCGAGTACTTCGAGATCCAGAACACCAACCGGCTGATGACCGGCGCGGGCGGCATCCCCCCGTACAAGGGCATCGCCGGGGTGAAGAACGGCAACACCACCATGGCCGGCTCCACCTTCACCGGCGCGGCCCAGCGCGGGGACAAGAAACTGCTGGTGACGGTGATGAACCCGGACGACGGCGGGGCGAACTCGGTCTACGAGGAGACCGCCGAGCTCTTCGACTGGGGTTTCGCGGCGGCCGGGAAGGTCAAGCCGGTGGGCGAGCTGGTGCCGCCGAAGAGCGCGGACACCTCCCCGCTCGGCTCCCCCGCCAAGTCGCACGAGAAGGACGGGCCGTCGGCGGGCGGCGGCGCCTCCGGCAGCAGCGGGCTCGGCACGGCGCTCGGCATCGCGGGCGGGGCGATGGCCGTCCTGGCGGGCGGGGCCTTCGTGGTGAACCGCCGCTGGCCGCGCGGCCGCCGGGGCCCCGGCGCCGGCAGCTAGGGCCTGGCGGCAGGCCTCGCGGCGAGCCGGGGTCCGCTCGCCGCGAGGCAGCCGGTCGTCACACCGCGCACTGGTGCTGCTCGGCCTGCCGCGCGAGCTCGCTGCGCTCCCGGCGGGCCGCGTCCGCCTCCTCGCGCACCTTGTCGAGACGCTCCTCCAGCTGGGCGACCCGCTCGCGGTAGCGCTCCAGCTCGGCGCGCACGAACTCGACGTCGGCCACCTGCCTCGCGGCCTCCTGGCGGATCTTCTCCGCCTGCGCCTCGAACCGCTGCTCGGCCTCGTCCAGTTGGGCGACGGCCATGTCCGCGGCCTCCTCCGCCAGCGCGGTGCGCTGCTCGGCGTCCAGGGTCCGCTGGGCCGCCGCCCTGGTCACCGTATCGATGCGCGCCTCGGCGGCGGCCGAGTCCGTGATGATGGCCAGTTCCTCGATGTAGCCGGGCAGCTCCGTGGCCAGCCGGGAGATGAGCGCCACGAGGTCGTCGCGGGCGCCGGAGGCGTCCTTGCCCTCCATCGCGGTCTCCATGGCGGCGTCCGCCGCCTTGGCCGCCTTCTTGGCTTCGGCCGCCTGGCGCTTCTCGTCCTTGCGCTGCTGCCGCTTGGCACGGAACTTGCGGAACGCCCCCAGCGCGTTGTGGTCGGGGTGAGCGCAGTAGCGGGGCGCGGGGTTGCCGGGCGTCGGCGCCTCGGGGTGGTTCGTGCACTCCGGGTAAGCGCAGAGGGGAAGCGTCTCGACCGTCATTTTTCCGCCTTCTAGTGAAATTTCGGGTTCGTCGGAGTCGAACCGGCATCCGGCACGGCTCGCGCCGACCAGTCGCACACGGGGATCTGACGAACACGCTAGAGGGGACTGGGTACTTGTGGGCGTCCGGAGGAGGGGGCGTCAGGATTCGGTAAGATCGGCGGCCGCCTCCCCCTCGGCCGTGTCCTCGTCGCGGGTGGCCGTCCAGGCGGCGCAGAAGAGGAGCAGGCGCGCCGTGAAGCTGATCCACAGCAGCAGGGCGATCGGCACGCCGAAGGCCCCGTACATGCTCTTGCCCGCGACCTCCCTCATATAGCCGCTGAGCAGCAGCTTCAGCAGCTCGAAGCCCGCCGCGCCCAGCAGCGCCGCCTGGATCAGGCGGCCGCGCGGCGGGTCGACGCCGGGCAGCAGGGACAGGACGTAGAGGAGGAGCAGGAAGGCCGCCAGGACGCCGACGAGGAAGGCCGCGGTGCGCAGCAGCGCCCCGCCCGCGCCCTCGCGCGGGATGCCGAGCAGCTCGCCGAACTTGCCGACCGCGCTGGCTCCGATGATCGACGCGGCGGCCGAGCCGAGGCCCGCGCCGCCGAGGCCGAGGAGGACGAGGGCGTCCTTGCCCTTGCGCAGGAACGGATTGCCCTGGTCCTCGTCGTCCTTCTCCCAGACGGCACGCAGGCAGTCGCGCATCGAGCCGACCCAGCCGATGCCGGTGAAGAGGAGGACGGCGCCGGCGACGAGGCCGACCGTGCCGGCGTTGGCGACGAGCCCCTCGAGGTCGAGCTGGTCGGAGATGCCGGGGACCTGTTCGGCGAGGTTGCGCTGGAGCTTGTCCAGCTGCTCCTGGCTGAGCAGGGCGGCGCCGACGGCGGCGGCCACCGTGATCAGCGGGAAGAGCGCGAGGAAGCTGATGAAGGTGATCGCGGCGGCCAGGCGGGTCCAGTGCACGCGCTCGAGGCGCTCGTAGGAACGCCACGCGTGGGTCCGCATCAGGGCGGAGGCCGTCGGCCCGACCACCGGGAGTTTCTTCAGCCAGTCCATGGGGCCACCGTAAATGAGCTGCTGGAAATAGCCGGGATTGCGGCTTTTGGGCACTACGGTCGTCGATTGTGACTTTTCGCCCTACGGCCCGTCCCGTGACCCGCCCCGCGGCCCGCCCGTTCCACACGCTGGTCCTGCGCGGGCTGCGGTTCCGTGCCCGCCAGGTCCTGGGGCTCCTGCGTCAGGAGCGCCGCGCCGCCGTGTTGCCCACCGGTCCCGGCTGTGCGGGGACGCCGGCCGTGCCCGCGCCGAAAGGGTATTCGCGCAGTTTGCGCCAGACCCCGTCCGAGCCCTGCTCGTAGAGGGCGAAGCCCTCGCACATCCAGGTGGCGGCGTAGTCGGCGAGCTCGGTGAAGGCCCGGTCCATCGCCTCCTCGGAGATCCCGTGGGCGACCGTGACGTGCGGGTGGTACGGGAACGCCAGCTCGCGGGCGAGCGGCCCCTCGGGGTCGCGGACCCGGCCCTGGAGGCGGGTGCAGCCCGGGGTGCCCTCGGCGAGCTGGACGAAGACGACCGGCGAGAGGGGCCGGAAGGTTCCCGTCCCCTCCAGGCGCATCGGAAAGGCGCGGAAGGTCCGCGCGACCTCCGCCAGGTGGGCGCGGATCGCCGGCAGCCGGTCCGCCTCCACCTCGGTGGGCGGTACGAGGGTGACGTGCGTGGGGATGCCGTACGCGGCGGCGTCCCCGAAGCCGGCGCGCAGCTCCTGGAGCTGGCGGCCGTACGGCTCCGGGACCGCGATCGAAACGCCGAGCGTTACGGTCCCCACGTGTGTCTCCTCCGTGTGTGTACGAGGTGCTGCCGCATCAGTGTGGCGGCAGCACCCCCTCGGCCGCCAGGGGCCTCGGTCCGTCAGTGCTTCGCGGGCAGGAACCCGAGCCGGTCGTAGGCCTGCGCCAGGGTCTCGGCGGCGACCGCCCGGGCCTTCTCCGCGCCCTTGGCCAGCAAGGAGTCCAGGGTCTCCGGGTCGTCCAGGTACTCCTGGGTGCGCTGCTTGAAGGGTGTGACGAAATCGACCATCACGCCGGCCAGGTCGGTCTTCAGCGCGCCGTACCCCTTGCCCTCGTAGCGGGCCTCCAGGGCCGGGATCGACTCGCCCGTGAGGGTGGAGTAGATCGTGAGCAGGTTGCTGACGCCGGGCTTGTTCGCGGTGTCGAAGCGGATCTCGGCCTCGGTGTCGGTGACCGCGCTCTTGATCTTCTTCTCGGTGACCTTGGGCTCGTCGAGGAGGTTGATCAGGCCCTTGGGGGAGGACGCGGACTTCGACATCTTGATCGAGGGGTCCTGGAGGTCGTAGATCTTCGCGACCTCCTTGACGATGTGCGCCGCCGGGAGGGTGAAGGTCTGCCCGAACCGCTGGTTGAAGCGCTCGGCCAGGTCGCGGGTCAGCTCGATGTGCTGGCGCTGGTCCTCGCCGACCGGGACGGCGTTCGCCTGGTAGAGGAGGATGTCGGCGACCTGGAGGATCGGGTACGTGAACAGGCCGACGGTGGCGTTGTTCGCACCCTGCTTGGCGGACTTGTCCTTGAACTGGGTCATCCGGCTGGCCTCGCCGAAGCCGGTGATGCAGTTCATGACCCAGCCGAGCTGCGCGTGCTCCGGGACGTGGCTCTGGATGAAGAGCGTGCAGCGCTCGGGGTCCAGGCCGGCGGCGAGGAGCTGCGCAGCGGAGAGGCGGGTGTTCGCGCGCAGTTCCTTCGGATCCTGCGGCATGGTGATCGCGTGCAGGTCGACGACCATGTAGAAGGCGTCGTGCGTCTCCTGTAGGGCGACGTACTGGCGGATGGCTCCGAGGTAGTTCCCGAGGTGGAACGAGCCGGAGGTGGGCTGGATGCCGGAGAGCGCGCGAGGACGATCAGAAGCCATGGCTTCATTCTCTCAGGTGCGGGGGCGGGCTCGGGCCCGCCGCTGGCCGGAACCTTCCGCGGGTCCCGGCCCGCGCCCGTGCCGCCGCCGGGCCCGTGCCCGCGTACCGGGCAGTAGCGGGGCGGCCGGATCCCGCCCCGGCCGAGCGACCGATTTTTGACGGCCTCCGGTCGCCGGGTGCGGGGGGTGGGCCGCTGCGCGGAGCTGTCCCCTACCCGCCCTTCCACCGTTCCCCGGGGCGCCGCCCGGGCCCCGCGCCTCAAACGCCGGCGAGGCTGGATGTGGCCGAGCCGCAGTCGCACGTGCAGCCCGTTCCGGCCCCGCCGGCGTCTCCCGGCGGGCTGGTTGCCGCGCAGCGGCATATCCAGCCTCGCCTGGGGGCACCTCCCAGCGGTAGCTGGGGGAGTTTGAGGCGCGGGGTCCGGGGCGGAGCCCCAGGAGCGGCGCCGCGGGTCAGGACAGGGGGAGGCCCGGGGCCGGGAAGGCGGCCATCAGGGAGGCGACCTCCGCGCGGATCGCGGCGAGGGCCGGCTCGTCGGCCTTGGCGGCGGCGTCGACCGCGCGGGAGATCCACTCCGCGACCAGCGGCATGTGGGCCACCCCGAGCCCCCGCGAGGTCAGCGACGGCGTACCGATCCGCACCCCCGAGGGATCGAAGGGCTTGCGCGGGTCGAACGGCACCGTGTTGTAGTTCACGACGATGCCCGCGCGGTCCAGCGCCTTGGCGGCGACCTTGCCCGGGACCCCCCGCGAGGTCAGGTCCATCAGGATCAGGTGGTTGTCCGTACCGCCCGAGACGAGGTCGAAGCCCCGGGACAGCAGGGCCTCGGCCAGCGCCTTGGCGTTGGCGACGACCGCGTGGGCGTAGGAGACGAAGGACGGCTGCGCGGCCTCGTGCAGGGCCACCGCGATGCCGGCCGTCGTCTGGTTGTGCGGGCCGCCCTGGAGGCCCGGGAAGACCGCCTTGTCGATGGCCTTCGCGTGCTCCTCCCGGCACATCAGCATCGCGCCGCGCGGGCCCCGCAGCGTCTTGTGCGTGGTCGTGGAGATGACGTCCACGTGCCCGGCCGGGGAGGGGTGGGCCCCGCCCGCGATCAGGCCGGCGATGTGGGCGACGTCCGCGACCAGGACCGAGCCCGCCTCCTTCGCGATCGAGGCGAACGCCTCGAAGTCGATCGTGCGGGGCAGGGCCGTACCGCCGCAGAAGATGACCTTCGGGCGTTCCGCCAGGGCCAGCTCGCGGACGGCGTCGTAGTCGATCAGGCCGCTGTCCTGGCGGACGCCGTACTGCACGCCCCGGAACCAGGAGCCGGTCGCGGAGACCCCCCAGCCGTGCGTCAGGTGCCCGCCCATCGGCAGGGCCATGCCCATCACCGTGTCGCCGGGCTTCGCGAAGGCCAGGTAGACGGCCAGGTTCGCCGGGGAGCCAGAGTAGGGCTGGACGTTCGCGTGGTCCACCCCGAACAGGCCCTTGGCCCGTTCGATGGCCAGCGCCTCGACGCGGTCGATGTTCTGCTGGCCCTCGTAGTAGCGGCGGCCCGGGTAGCCCTCGCTGTACTTGTTCTGCAGGACGGTGCCGGAGGCCTCGAGCACGGCGGCGGAGACGTAGTTCTCGCTGGGGATCAGCCGCAGGGTCTCCGCCTGGAGGGTCTCCTCGGCGGAGACGAGCGAGGCGAGCTCGGGGTCGGTGGCGTACAGGGCGGGCTGGCGGTGCGCGGTCATCGCGGCTCCTCCGGGGTCGATGTCAGATCTCGTCCCCGCGAGGCCCAGGCGAGCGGCCCTGTGTGCGGTCGTACGCGCACGACTCCCCCGGAGTTGGTTCTCCGTACGCCAGTCGCCGTGCGTACCGCACACCTTAGCGGGCGCGGCACCGGGCAGGTTTCCGCGTCCAGGATCCGAGCGACGATACAAAGGACGTCACCCACGTCACCCGCGCCACCAGCCAGACGGACGATCGGAGACCCCGTGTCGAGAACTGCTGATGCCATTCGCTCCGCCGACGAACACAGCGCGCACAACTACCACCCCCTGCCGATCGTCGTCTCATCGGCGGACGGAGCGTGGATGACCGACGTGGAGGGGCGCCGGTACCTCGACATGCTCGCCGGGTACTCGGCGCTCAACTTCGGCCACGGCAACCGCCGTCTGCTCGACGCCGCCCGTGACCAGCTGGAACGGGTCACGCTCACCTCGCGCGCCTTCCACCACGACCGCTTCGCCGACTTCTGCGCCCAGCTCGCCGCGCTGTGCGGCAAGGAGATGGTGCTGCCCATGAACACGGGCGCGGAGGCCGTGGAGACGGCGGTGAAGACGGCCCGCAAGTGGGGGTACGAGGTCAAGGGCGTCCCGGACGGGCAGGCAAAGATCGTCGTCGCCGCGAACAACTTCCACGGCCGGACGACGACCATCGTGTCCTTCTCCACCGACCACGAGGCCCGCGACCACTACGGCCCCTACACCCCCGGCTTCGAGATCGTCCCGTACGGGGACCTGACCGCCCTCGACTCCGCCGTCACCGCCAACACCGTGGCCGTGCTGCTGGAGCCGATCCAGGGCGAGGCGGGGGTCCTCGTCCCGCCGGCCGGATACCTGGCCGGCGTACGGGAACTGACGCGCGAACGGAACGTCCTCTTCATGGCGGACGAGATCCAGTCGGGCCTGGGCCGTACCGGGAAGACCTTCGCGTGCGAGCACGAGGGGGTCGTGCCCGACGTGTACGTGCTGGGCAAGGCCCTCGGCGGCGGGGTCGTGCCCGTGTCCGCCGTGGTCGCCGACCGGGACGTGCTCGGGGTGTTCCGGCCGGGCGAGCACGGCTCCACCTTCGGCGGGAACCCGCTCGCCTGCGCCGTCGCCCTGGAGGTGATCGCGATGCTGCGCACCGGCGAGTACCAGCAGCGCGCCGCCGAACTCGGCGACCACCTGCACCGGGAGCTGAACCTGCTGGTCGGCGGGGGCGCGGTGACCGCCGTACGCGGACGCGGGCTGTGGGCGGGCGTGGACATCGCCCCGGGCCACGGGACGGGCCGGGAGATCTCCGAGAAGCTGATGGAGCTCGGGGTCCTGGTGAAGGACACCCACGGGACGACGATCCGCATCGCCCCGCCGCTGGTCATCAGCAAGGAGGACCTGGACTGGGGCCTGGACCAGCTGCGGTCCGTCCTCGCCGGCTGACGGCTCCCGACGGGGGGACGGGCCCTGCGGTGGACACCGGGAGGAGTCCGCCTGAGGATGGGAAGACCCCGTACGGGTGCCCGCCCGGGGTCTTTCCGGGCCCGTCCCTCCGATGGGAGCACCCCCCATGTACCGACGTACCCGACGCGCCGTGGTCTGCGGTGTCGTGGCGTCCTCCGTCGCCTTCGGCGGCGCGGTCGTCCTCGGGCCGGCCGCCGCTGCCGCGGCGGTGCCCGCCGCCAGTTGTACGGTCACCCCCGCCGCGGACGGTCTGTCCGTCGTCATCACCGGCGAGGGCTTCACACCCCCGCGCAGCCTCAACGACGGCGAGTCCACCGAGCCCCTGAACATCGACGCGAACGGCAACTTCCGGCTGAAGCGGTTCCAGAAGAACGTCGACTACACCGTTCTCGCGGTAAACGAGGACCAGGACTTCGTCTTCGTGAACTGCAAGGTCGCGGAGCCCAAGGCCCCGTCCCCCAGCCCGTCCACCGCCCCGTCCACCGGCCCCGCGCAGGACTTCCAGAAGGGCTTCAACGACGGGTACGTGGCCGGCCAGCGGGCGGCCGAGACCTGCCAGCCGACGAAGCCGGACACGAGCCAGCCCCGTTCCGACTCCTACCGGAAGGGATGGACGGCAGGCTTCAACACCGTCTTCAACGAGCTCTGCGAGGCCGGCTCTACAGGATGACGTGCGGCAGGAAGCGGGCGTACTCGTCCGTGACCGGCCCCGCCGACTCCCGGATGCCGAGTCCGGCCGCCTCCTCCTCGACGACCCACGCACCCAGCACCACGCGGTTGCCGTCGAAGTCGGGCAGCGGCGCCAGCGCCTGGAAGACGTACGTCTCCCCCTCCTCCGGGACGAAGGGCTCGCCGCCCTCGCCGGCCTCGTGCAGCGTGACCCCGGCGCCCTCGCGGCCCAGCAGGGGCTTGGCCACGTACCCGCAGGTGTCGGCCAGTTCGCGCGGGCCGTCGAGGTAGGCGGGCAGCAGGTTCGGGTGTTCCGGGAAGAGTTCCCACAGGATCGCCAGCAGCGCCTTGTTGGCGAGCAGCATCTTCCACAGCGGCTCGATCCACACGGTGCTGCCGGAGCCGCCGCCGTGGTCGTAGGTGCCGAGCACCTGCGGGCCGAACTCGTCGGTGGCCAGCCACTCCCACGGGTAGAGCTTGAAGCAGCTGCGGATGAAGCGGAGCTTCTCGTCCACGAAACGGCCCGAGAGGCTGTCCCAGCCGATCGTCTCCACGGACAGCGCGTGGGTCTCCAGCCCGGCCTGCTCGGCGGTCTCCTGGAGGTAGGCGACCGTCATCAGGTCCTCGCCGAGCTCGTCGGTCTCGGAGTGCGCGAAGTGCACCGGGCCGGGCGGCAGCAGCTCGGCCTGGCGGCGCCAGGCCTCGACGAGCCGCTCGTGGAGGGAGTTCCACTGGTCGGCGCCGGGAAAGCGCTCCTCCATCCAGAACCACTGCGGGCTCGCCGCCTCCACGAGGGAGGTCGGCGTGTCGGCGTTGTACTCCAGCAGCTTGGCGGGGCCGCCGGCGCCGTCGTAGCGCAGGTCGAAGCGGCCGTAGAGGGAGGGCTGTTCGGCCCGCCGCCGCCAGGACTCGGCGATCCGCGCCGCCAGCTTCGGGTCGGTGATCCCGAGGTCCGCGAAGCGGTCGTGGTCGACGATGTGCGCCGCCGCGGCCAGGCACATGGCGTGCAGGTCCTCGACGACGTCCTCCAGCGCCTCGACCTCCGGGAGCGTGAAGGAGTAGTACGCGCTCTCGTCCCAGTAGGGGCGCAGGGAGTCGTCGGGGTAGCGGGTGAGGGGATAGATCAGCCCCTGCTCCTCGACGGTCTTCTGCCAGTCGGGCCGCGGTTCGATGGTGTGCCGCTGCATGTGCGCTCAGCCGCCGGAGGAGCCGGAGCTGCTGTGGCCGCCGATGCCGCCGCGGGTGACCGCGGACTTGTCGAAGCTGCCACCGGTCACCTTGCCGTTGGTGACCCGGCCGCCGTAGTAGTACGAGCCGTGGCCGCCGCTCTTGCACTCCTTCATGTTCAGGTGGTCCAGCGTCGAGCGGGAGGCGCAGCGCTTGTCGGGCTCGTCGCTGCTGCCACAGGCCACGAGGGTGGCGGCGAGCAGGCCCATTCCGCCGAGGGCGACCGCGCCGGAGCGCATGCGGCGTCTGTTGGTGTTGCTGGTGTCCATGGGCTGCACCCTAGAGCGGGGGCGCGGGGGTATGGAATCCGGCCGCCGTCACACCCTTGTCACGATGGTGACCTAGAGTCGGTTCGTGCTGATTGGGATGGTTTGCGCGCTGGGTGCGGCGGTCTGCTTCGGTACGGCGTCGGTGCTCCAGGCGGTGGCGGCCCGGGCGGCGGCGCGCCCGGGGGCGGGTACGGGGGCGGGGGCGAGGGCTTCCGGGGTCGACGCGGCGCTGTTCCTGCGGGCGGTACGGCAGTGGCGGTACCTGGCGGGGCTGGGGCTGGACGCGGTCGGCTTCGTGCTCCAGATCATCGCCCTGCGGCACGTCCCGATCTACACGGTGGGGGCCGCGCTGGCCGCCAGCCTGGCGGTGACCGCGGTGGTCGCGGCGCGGCTGCTGCGGGTGCGGCTGTCGCGGCTGGAGTGGGGCGCGGTGGGGGTGGTGTGCGCGGGGCTGCTGATGCTCGGGCTGGCCTCCGGTGAGGAGGGGTCCGGTACGGGGACGCTCGCGCTGAAGCTGGGGCTGCTGGGGGTGGCGGCGCTGGTGCTGGTGGTCGGCGCGGTGGCGGGGGCGCTGCCCGACGGGCCGCGCGCGCTGGCGCTGGGGCTGGCGGCGGGGACGGGCTTCGGGGTGGTGGAGGTGGCGGTGCGCCTCATCGACTCCGTCTCGTTGCGGGAGCTGCGCAATCCCGCGCTGTACGCACTGCTGCTGGGCGGGGCGGCGGCGTTCCTGCTGCTCACCTCCGCCCTGCAGCGCGGCTCGGTGACGGCGGCGACGGCGGGGCTGGTCCTGGGCGAGACCCTCGGCCCGGCGGCGGTGGGCGTGGCGTGGCTCGGCGACCGCACCCGCGAGGGCCTGACGTGGCTGGCGGTGGCCGGCTTCGCGGTGGCGGTGGCGGGAGCCCTTGCGCTGTCGCGCTTCGGGGAGCCGGAGGCGTAGCCCGCCGGTCCCGGTCCCTGCGGGGCTGTCCCCTACCCGCCCTTCCTCCGTTCCCCGGGCTCTGCCCGGACCCGCGCCTCAAACGCCGGCGGGGCTGGATCTTTCAGCCTCGCCGGCGATTGAGGCGGGAACGGAGGAAGGGCGGGGAGGGGCAAGCCCCGCAGGGACCGGCGTCCGCCGAACCTCACGGGAGCGTGCTGGTCAGGGCGGTGAGGGTGGGGGTCCAGGCGCTGGTGGCCGGGGTGCCGTAGCCGACGACCAGGGCTTCGCGGACCGGCATCGGCGAGTCGGGGTGGCGGTAGCGGGCGAGGCCCTCGAGGGCCAGGTCCTGCCAGGCGGCGGCCTGGACGATGGAGCGTTCCGTGCCCGGCGGGAGGTCCAGCACGGCGTGCAGCCCGGCCGCGATGCCGGAGACGGGGACCCGCCCGGCCACGGCGGCCACCAGTTCGTCCCGGCGGCGCCGGTAGCGCTGGCGCATGCCGCGCACGTGGCGGTCGTACGCCCCGGAGGTGATGAACTCCGCCAGCGTCAGCTGGTCCAGGGCGCTGGAGGTCCAGTCGACCCGGCCCTTCGCCTCCAGGACCTCCTCCAGCAGGTCCGGCGGGACCACCATCCAGCCCATCCGCAGCGCCGGGGCCAGGGACTTGCTCGCGGTGCCGAGGTACACCACCCGGTCCGGGTCCAGCCCCTGGAGCGCGCCGACGGGCTGGCGGTCGTAGCGGAACTCCCCGTCGTAGTCGTCCTCCAGGATCACCCCGCCCGTGCTCCGCGCCCAGTCCACGGCCGCCGCTCGCCGCCCGGGGGTGAGGGCCGCGCCCGTCGGGAACTGGTGCGCCGGGGTCAGCAGCACCGCCCCCGCCCGGGGGCCCAGCCCGGCCAGGTCGGGGGTGCGGGCCCCGGCCTCGTCCACCCACAGCGGAAGGGTCCGCAGCCCGGCCCCGGTCAGCAGCTCCCGGTGCACGTCGAGGCTGTACCCCTCCACGGCCACCTCCCGCACCCGGCGCCCCCGCAGCACCCGCCCCAGCAGCATCAGGGCGTGCGCGAAGCCGGCGCACAGCACGATCCGGTCCGGGTCGGCGTACACCCCGCGCGCCCGCGCCAGGTACCCGGCGAGCGCCTCGCGCAGCTCCACCCGGCCGCGCGCGTCGGCGGCGTACCCGAAGGCCTCGTTGGGGGCGGCGGTCACCGCCCGCCGGGCCGCCGCCAGCCACGCGGTGCGCGGGAAGCCGCCCAGGTCCGGGGAGCCGGGGAGCAGGCTGTACGCGGGCCCCCGGCGCGCGGGACGGCGTACCTGGGGCGCCCCCGCCTCCCGCCGTACGCGGGCCCGTTCCGCGACGCGGGTGCCGGAGCCCTGGCGGGCCGTCAGCCAGCCCTCGGCGACGAGTTCCGCGTACGCCTCGGCGACGGTGTTGCGGGCGATCCCCAGGTCGGCGGCGAAGGACCGCGAGGACGGCAGCCGCGTCCCCGGCGCCAGCCGCCCGCTGCGCGCGGCCTCCCGCAGCGCCTCCGCCAGGGCGGCCCGCAGGCCGCGGCCGCCCGCCGCCGCGGCGAGGTCCAGGTGCAGGTCGGCGCCGAAAGTGGCCCATGATCCCGTCATGGACATGGACCATATCGGCGGGCCGCCCGCTCCCTAGAGTGGGGGCATGACGACGAACGAAACCCCCGCATACGCACCCGAACAGCCCGCCCGGATGCAGTGGCACCAGCTCGCCCCCGAGGTCTACAAAGCCATGGTCAACCTGGAGATCGCGGCCCGGAAGGGGCTCGACCCGGTGCTGGTCGAGCTGGTCAAGATCCGCGCCTCGCAGATCAACCACTGTGCGTTCTGCATCGACATGCACACCAAGGACGCGCTGGCGGCCGGGGAGAGCGTCGAGCGGATCCTGCTGATGGGCGCGTGGGAGGAGTCGCGGCACTTCTACACGGAGAAGGAGCTGGCGGCGATCGAGCTGACCGAGGCCGTCACCGTCCTGACGGAAGGTTTCGTCCCCGACGAGGTCTTCGAGAAGGCCGCCAAGCACTTCGAGCCGGCCGAACTGGCCCAGCTGATCGCCGTGATCTCGACGATCAACGCCTGGAACCGGTTCGGCGTCACCACCCGCTCGGTGCCGGGGCACTACACCCCCGGCATGTTTAAGCACTGAGCAGCCAAGTACTGGTCAGCCCGGCCGGAACGAGTCCAGCGCCGCCGTCAGGTTCGCCCGTGTCGTCGTGCTGTCGCCGGCCGGGCCGGCCGCCAGCAGGGCCCACCGCTTGCCGTCCGGGGTGGTGATGATCCGTTCCATGCCCCGGCGGCGGCCGTGGGACTCCGCACTGTCGTACTCGTAGACCAGCTCGCAGGCGCTGCCGGCGACCGGTTCGAGGGAGACCTGCCGGAAGGCGGGGGTCGCGTCGTTCAGGCGGTCCGAGGACATCCGCAGCAGCTCGCAGGAGCCGGTGCCGCTGTCCTCCGTGACCCGGAAGATCTGGAGCAGGGCGCTGCGGTCCCCGGGCAGGCGGTAGAAGGCCCCGCTGCCCGTCTCGTTGTGGCTGGGCTCCCAACCCGTGGGGACGGCCACCGAGAAGCCCGCCTCGTTGCGCACGACGGTGTAGCCGGGGCTCCCGGTGCTCGCCGAGGCGCCGGGGGCCGGTGACACGGCCGTCGTACCCGCCGGCGGGCTCGCGGGCGCGGACGGCGTGGCCGGCTGCCCGGACGGGGAGTCCGAGGCGGGCGGGCGGGTGGCCGTCGCCGGGCCGTCCTGCGTGCCCAGCAGCATCCACGCCGCCACCGAGGCCCCGCCCACGACCGCCGCCACCAGACCCACCAGCAGCGGAGTACGCCACTGCTGCCCGCCGGGCGGGGGCGGGGGCGGCGGGGGCACGGGCGCGGACGGGAGCGGGGGCCACGGCTCGTGGTACCCGGGCGCGGGCCCCGGCGGCAGCGGGGGCGGGGTGGGCGGCGCGGGCACGGGCGGCGGCGGAGGCGTGGGCCCCGGCCCCGGAGCCGGCCCCCACTCCCAGCTCTGCGACTGCGGGTCCCACCGGGCGCCGTCGGACGAGGACACCGCTCAGCCTCCCAGCGAGGTGAGCAGTCCGCCCAGGGCGGTGGCCGCGCTCAGCGACTCCACCAGCGGGGCCCACCGCACCAGTGCCCCGCGCAGCCGCGCGGGCAGGCCCTGCGGAATCTGCTCGGCATCCTCCAGCTCCTCGGCGACCCCGTCGAGTTCGGCGTCGAGGTCCCCGCGCCCGGTGCTGCGGGGCAGCCGGACGAGGGCGGCACGCAGGTCGCGTACGGCCTCCAGCAGCTCCTCCGCGCCCGGCGCCCGGTCCCCCGTACCGCCGCCGTTGTTGACGGTGTTTCTGTTGTTGCTGCCGCCGATGCTGAAGGCGGTGTTGTGGACGTCTCCGATCCGGACCGGGCGCTCGTCGTCGTTACTTCCCACCGCTGCTCCCCTTGCCGCTCGTACCGCTGTTGTTGGTGTTGTTGCTGCCGCCGATGCTGAAGGCGCTGTGGTTCACCGACTGGATGAAGGTGGCACCCTCGGCGACGTGGACCGCGCGCTGCGCGAACTCCTCCGTGTGCCAGCCCGCTTCGTGCAGGGCGACGGTAACCCCGCCGACCACCCGGTCCTGAATGGTTTTCAGATACCGGTCGAGGTCCATGAGGTGGAAGAGGGAGCCGTCCTCCCGCGCGGCGAGTTCCCGCACCGACAGCTCCGGCCCCTCGGGGCGGGCGCCGCCGTGGCCGCCGGTGACGATCCGCCACCAGCTGGCGACCCCCCGGCCCAGGGTGGCGACGGAGCCCGCGAACGAGCCGGGGGTCGCGGCGAGCGCCTCGACCGCCTTGCCGAACCAGGTGTTGTTCAGCAGCCGCTGGGCCGCCGCGTCGGCGTTCTGGAACCGGGTGCGTACGGGAAGCAGCACGTGCGGGGCCACTTCCAGCATCAGCATGCGGCCCTGGGTGTGGACCCGGACGAAGACGGTGACGACGAGGTTCTCGTCCCAGCCGCCGACCCGGATGCGCAGGAAGTGCCTGCGCCGCTCCCCGCCCTCCTCTATGGCGCCGAGGCGGTGCTCGGCGAACTGCTGCGGGGACAGCGGCGCCGCGTCCCGGTGCGGGAGCCCGACCGCCGGCAGGAAGACGCACTCGTCGACGACCAGCTCGCGCAGCCGGTCCAGTACGGAAGCCTGGGCCTCCGGCGAGCCGTGCGGGGAGGGCACGCGCAGGGCGTGCAGGAGCGGGACGATGCGCTCCACGATGTGGGCGTTGGTGACGGGCTGCGGCTTGCGGTCGGGCCCGAGGTCGTCGCGGGGGCGCAGTTCGACGGACAGCTGCCAGGGCCGGTAGGCGTCCCCCGCCCCGGTGAACGGGCCGTTGATGTTGTACATGATCAGCGGGGCGTGCTGCTCGTTGCGGATCCGGCCGCGGACCCGGGCGAAGCGGGGGCTCGGCGAGGTCTCGGCGGGATCGCCCGGCTGGTCGGCGTACCGGCGCGGGGCGAGTTCGGTGGAGACGATCCGGGCGGCGTGGCCGCGCTGGAGCGCGACGACGGTGACGACGGCCGCGAAGACCAGGGGGGTCAGCCAGACGATCGGGGTGCCGGAGGAATCCCCGTAGCTGCTGTAGCCGCTGTAACCGCCGTAGCGGGAGCTGCTGGAGGAGAAGGAGAAGAAGTCGAGGAACTCGGCTGCCGCCAGCACGTCGCCGGTGGCCATCGCCCAGAGCCAGAAGACGGCCAGGACCAGCGAGATCCAGGCGTAGATCCGCATCAGCACGGCCAGTAAGCGCACCAGGGCGTTGCGCCGGGCGCGGAGCCAGTGGGCGAAGCTGAGCATCAGGAAGGGGAAGAGCAGCAGGGTGAGGGCCCCGCTGGTCAGCAGGGAGCCCACGAACCAGGCGCCGATGACCCCGCCGGCCCAGGCGAGTTCGATGCGGCGGGCGCGGAGCGCGTGGGCGAGTACGCGGGTGGCGTCGAAGCCGTAGGAGGGGGCGGCGATCCGTTCCTCGTGCACGAACAGTTCGTCGATCACCCGGTCGCGGTACGAAGCGTCGAGGTAGGTTCCCGCGCACAGGAGGCGGCCCGCCTCGCTGACGGAGGGGTGCACCGGTGGGCGGCCGTCCCGTGGATCGGCTGCCCAGGCGTTGCCGCCGCCGGACTGAGGGGGAATCAGGTGGTCGGTCACCGGGCGACCTTATTTACCACCTACATGGACCGATAGGCGTTTTCACGCCAAAGCGCCCCGGCCTGGTTTGGCCGGGGCGCAAGGGCGTTCGCAGGGATCATGCGATCAGGTGAACCCGATCAATCGTCCGCTGCCGGAGCGATCAGATGAGGCCGAGCCCGCGCACCGCGTCGCGCTCCTCGACGAGCTCCGCCACGGACGCGTCGATGCGGGTCCGGGAGAACTCGTTGATGTCCAGGCCCTGGACGATCTCGTACTTGCCGTCCGTGCAGGTGACGGGGAAGGAGGAGATGATGCCCTCCGGGACGCCGTAGGAGCCGTCCGACGGGATGCCCATCGAGGTCCAGTCGCCCGCGGCGGTGCCGTTGACCCAGGTGTGCACGTGGTCGATCGCGGCGTTCGCGGCCGAGGCGGCCGAGGACGCGCCACGGGCCTCGATGATCGCGGCGCCGCGCTTGGCGACGGTCGGGATGAAGTTCTCGGCGAGCCACAGCTCGTCGTTCACGACCTCGGCGGCGTTCTTGCCGGCGATCTCCGCGTGGAAGATGTCCGGGTACTGGGTGGCCGAGTGGTTGCCCCAGATGGTCAGGCGCTTGATGTCGGTGACGTCGGCGCCGGTCTTCTGCGCGAGCTGCGAGATCGCGCGGTTGTGGTCCAGGCGGGTCATCGCGGTGAAGCGCTCGGCCGGTACGTCCGGGGCGGCGGCCTGCGCGATGAGCGCGTTGGTGTTGGCCGGGTTGCCCACGACCAGGACCTTGATGTCGTCCGCGGCGTGCGCGTTGATCGCGGCGCCCTGCGGCTTGAAGATGCCGCCGTTGGCGGAGAGCAGGTCACCGCGCTCCATGCCCTTGGTGCGCGGGCGGGCGCCCACGAGCAGGGCGACGTTGGCGCCGGCGAAGCCCTGGTTCGGGTCGTCGAAGATGTCGATGCCCTTGAGGAGCGGGAAGGCGCAGTCGTCGAGCTCCATGGCGGTGCCCTCGGCGGCCTTCATGCCCTGGGGGATCTCCAGGAGGCGGAGCTTGACCGGCACGTCCGCGCCGAGCAGGTGGCCGGACGCGATGCGGAAGAGCAGCGCGTAGCCGATCTGGCCGGCGGCGCCGGTGACAGTGACATTCACGGGAGTGCGGGTCATGGCCTTCTCCGTTAGACAGCTGGCGGTGGGGCGTCCCCGCCCCATGTGCTGGACCCCTGAGTAGGGGGCGGACGCCGCTTCCCTGTCCTGCGAATCTTGACGTGAAGAGACATCCGCGGTCAGGCTATCCGACCCGCGGGGCCCCCAATCCCCCGGTCCCTGTGGTCCGCGGCACACGGACCCCCGGGTTCGAAGGTTTCGAAGGCCCGGACGGGTGACCGCCCCCTACTCCCGCCCCCTGCCTGGAGTGCCGGCACGGGACCCGCCCGGCGGTCGTCGCGGCCCTGGAGGCCCTCGTCGGGCCGCCGGGCCGTCCCGGCCGTCCGGGCCGGCTAGCGGACGGTGAAGCGGACCGCGCTCTCCAGGAACGGGATCTCCAGCAGCGGCCTCGGCTCCATCACCAGGGCGAGCAGGGTGATGGCCACGCCCAGCAGCCCGTACGTGACCATGTCCGTGAAGCGGGAGCGCACCGCGAGCATGCCCACCGAGGGCAGGACGCGCCGGAGCACCGCGGCCGCGATCAGGGCGACGCCGATCATCAGGCAGCCGACCCGCGGATGCCCCATCGCCGTGGACAGCAGCCCGGCCGCGGTGGCGGCGAGGACGCTGAGCATCGGCCACTGACGGGCGGGCGCGGACACGGCCCCGGGGATGGCCCGGCCGCCGCCCTCGGGGCGGGCCGTGTCCTGGGTGAGGGTGGGAAAGCGCCGGGACTTCGCGGCAGCCGGGGCAGCCGGCGCGGCGGCGGGCCCGGAGCCCGCGGCGGGGCCGGCCGGGGCGGCCGCCGCGCGGGACGCCTCGTCAGGCGCCCCGCCGGTACCGCCCGTACCGCCCGTCCCGCTCGCCTCGTGCTCAGCCCGCACTGGTGGTCCGCTCCGCCGCCTCGACGACGTTCACCAGCAGCTGTGCCCGCGTCATCGGGCCGACACCGCCCGGGTTCGGGGAGATCCAGCCCGCCACCTCGGCGACGCCCGGGTGGACGTCCCCGACGATCTTCCCGTTCTCGTCGCGGCTGACGCCGACGTCGAGCACGGCCGCGCCCGGCTTCACGTCCTCCGGCTTCACCAGGTGCGGAACGCCCGCCGCCGCGATGACGATGTCCGCCTGGCGCAGCAGCCCGGAGAGGTCGCGCGTACCGGTGTGGCACAGGGTCACGGTGGCGTTCTCGGACTTGCGGGTGAGCAGCAGCCCGATCGAGCGGCCGACGGTGATGCCCCGGCCGAGCACGACGACGTGCGCGCCGTTGATCTCGACCCCGTGGTGGCGCAGCAGCTCGACGATCCCGTACGGGGTGCAGGGCAGCGGGCCCCGCTCGTTGAGGACGAGGCGGCCCAGCGACATCGGGTGCAGCCCGTCGGCGTCCTTGGCCGGGTCCATCAGCTCCAGGACGCGGTTGGTGTCGATTCCCTTGGGGAGCGGCAGTTGGACGATGTAGCCCGTGCAGTGCGGGTCGGCGTTCAGCTCCCGCACGACCTCCTCGATGTCCTCCTGGGAGGCCGTCGCGGGCAGTTCGCGCTGGATGGAGGCGATGCCGACCTCGGAGCAGTCCTTGTGCTTGCCGTTGACGTACCAGCGGCTGCCCGGGTCGTCGCCGACCAGCAGGGTGCCGAGGCCGGGGGTGATGCCCCGGGCCTTCAGCTGCGCCACGCGGGCGGTCAGTTCGGATTTGATCGCGGCTGCAGTGGCCTTGCCATCGAGAATCTGGGCGGTCATGTGGGCATCCTCCCGGATGGGGCGGCCCGGCTTCCAGTCGGGCCGCGGCCGGATCGCGTTCTTGATTGCACTTGCACAACAAGTCTGGCCCGCTCGGGCAACCAACTGGACAAGCCAGGTGCGGGCCCACCACGATGACGGGCAGCAAGCAGATCGGAAAGAGTGCCGCGGGCAGTGCCGGGGGGCGTACCGCAGAAAGCAAGTGTCCTCCAGGCGTGCCGTGCGTCCCCGCACTTCACGGAGGAAACACCCAGATGAGCTTCGGCGACCCGAACAACCCTTACGGGCAGCAGCAGCCTCCTGCCCCGCAGGGGCAGCCCGGTTACGGATACCCGCAGCAGGCCCCCCAGGGCGTCCCGCCGCAGGGCGGCTACGGATACCCGCAGCAGGGCCAGCCGCCGTACGGCGTCCCGCCGCAGACCCCCGGCACGCTCCAGGCCAACAACGGCCTCATCAACGTCGCGGGCCTCGGCACCGTCCAGGTGGCCACGATGGGCCGCCGCTTCGGCGCGCGCGTGATCGACGGCATCGCCATCGGCATCCTGTACGCGGTCTTCAGCGCGATCGGCCTCGCGGGCGTCTTCGGCGCCTCGAAGTCCATCGACGACTGCTCCGGCATGGACCCGCTCTCCCCCGCGTACAGCACCTGCGTGAACGAGGCGTCCGAGGCTGCGGGCGGCATCGTCATGGCCTTCCTCGGCATGATGCTGCTCTTCTTCCTCATCACGCTGCTCTACGAGTGGCTGATGATCGCCTTCGTCGGCGCCACCCTCGGCAAGATGGCCCTGGGCCTGAAGGTCGTCAAGGAGAACACCGGCCAGAACCCGGGCCTGGGCGGCGGCTTCATCCGCTGGATCATCCCGATCGTCGGCGCCTTCCTCTGCTACATCGGCGCCATCCTGGTCTACCTGTCCCCGTTCTTCGACAACTCGGGCAAGCTCCAGGGCTGGCACGACCGTGCCGCGGGCACGCTCGTCGTCAAGGTCAAGTGACCTGACGGCCCCGCTCGGCTGAACGACGCGAAGGCCGCGTCCCGCAGTGCGGGACGCGGCCTTCGCCGTTGCCGTACCGGTCGTACCGGTCGTATCAGTGGAAGAAGTGACGGGTACCGGTGAAGTACATCGTCACGCCCGCCTTCTTCGCGGCCTCGACGACCAGCTCGTCACGCATCGAACCGCCCGGCTGCACGACGGCCTTGATGCCGGCGGCGGTCAGGATCTCCAGCCCGTCCGGGAAGGGGAAGAAGGCGTCCGAGGCCGCGTACGAGCCCTGCGCGCGCTCGGCGCCGGCCCGCTCGACGGCGAGCTTCGCCGAGTCGACGCGGTTGACCTGGCCCATGCCGACGCCGACCGAGGCGCCGTCCTTGGCGAGCAGGATCGCGTTGGACTTGACGGCGCGGCAGGCCTTCCACGCGAAGGCGAGCTCGGCCAGCTCCTCGGCGGACAGCGCGTCGCCGGTGGCCAGGGTCCAGTTCGCCGGGTCGTCGCCGTCGGCCTGGCCCCTTCCCTTTTCAAACGTGTCCGAGTCCTGGAGCAGCACGCCACCGCTGATGGGCTTGAGGTCGCCCGGCTGGTGCGGGGTGCCGTCCACCTTCAGGACGCGGATGTTCTTCTTCTTGGCCAGGACCTCGACCGCGCCGTCCTCGTAGGCGGGGGCGGCGATGACCTCGGTGAAGATCTCCGCGACCTGCTCGGCGAGCTCGACGGTCACCGGGCGGTTGACGGCGATGACGCCGCCGAAGGCCGAGAGCGGGTCGCAGGCGTGCGCCTTGCGGTGCGCGGCGGCCACGTCCTGGTCCACGGCGATGCCGCACGGGTTGGCGTGCTTGATGATCGCGACGCAGGGCTCTTCGTGGTCGTAGGCGGCCCGGCGGGCGGCCTCGGTGTCCACGTAGTTGTTGAAGGACATCTCCTTGCCGTGCAGCTGCTCGGCGTTGGCGAGCCCGCCCGGCTGCCCGTCGGTGTAGAGGGCGGCGGCCTGGTGCGGGTTCTCGCCGTAGCGCAGGGTCGACTTGCGCTCCCAGGCGCCGGCCAGGAACTCGGGCAGCGCGCCCTCCTCACCCTCCGGGGCGTAGGCGTTGGTGAACCAGGAGGCGACGGCCACGTCGTAGGCGGCGGTGTGCTGGAAGGCCTCGGCCGCGAGCCGCTTGCGGGCGGTCAGGTCGAAGCCGCCGCCCTGGGCGGCCGCGAGGACGTCGGCGTAGCGGGCGGGGCTGGTGACGACCGCGACCGAGGGGTGGTTCTTGGCGGCGGCGCGGACCATCGACGGGCCGCCGATGTCGATCTGCTCCACGCACTCGTCGGGGGTGGCGCCGGAGGCGACGGTCTCCCGGAAGGGGTAGAGGTTGACGATCACCAGGTCGAAGGGCTCGACGCCCAGCTCGGCGAGCTGCCGCTGGTGGTCCTCCAGGCGCAGGTCGGCGAGGATGCCGGCGTGCACGCGCGGGTGGAGGGTCTTGACCCGGCCGTCGAGGCACTCGGGGAAGCCGGTGAGCTCCTCGACCTTGGTGACGGGCACCCCGGCGGCGGCGATCTTCGAGGCGGTGGAGCCGGTGGAGACGAGCGCCACGCCCGCCTCGTGCAGGCCGCGCGCCAGCTCTTCCAGGCCCGTCTTGTCGTAGACACTCACGAGCGCACGCCGGATCGGCCGCTGAGTCGTCGTCGTTTCGTTGGCGGTCACTGGATTGTTACCTTTCGTCCCTCAATGCGGTAGCCGTGCCGGGCCAGGCGCCCCACGACGTCGACGAGCAGCTGGCGCTCGACTTCCTTGATGCGCTCATGGAGCGCGGCTTCGCCCTCTCCGTCCCGGATCTCCACGACACCCTGGGCGATGATCGGACCGGTGTCCACGCCGCTGTCCACGAAGTGGACCGTGCAGCCGGTGACCTTCGCCCCGTACGCGAGGGCGTCGCGCACCCCGTGCGCGCCGGGGAAGGCCGGGAGGAGGGCGGGGTGGGTGTTGATGAACCGGCCGCCGAAGCGGTCGATGAAGCTCTTGCCGACGATCTTCATGAACCCGGCGGACACCACCAGGTCCGGTGCGTACGCGTCGGTCGCCCCGGTGAGGGCGGCGTCCCACTCCTCGCGGCTCCCGTAGGCCTTGACGGGGCACACGAAGGTGGGGATCCCGGCCTTCTCCGCCCGTTCGAGGCCCGCGATGTTCTCGCGGTCGGCTCCTACGGCGACGATTTCGGCACCGAATCCCTCGGCTCCGCCGGGGTGGGCGTCGATGGCGTCGAGAAGGGCCTGGAGGTTGGTGCCGGAGCCGGAAACCAGCACGACCAGGCGGGAGGCGGCCATGGGAGGCCCTTTCTCACAGGATTTGCGACGTTCGTCTTGTGTGGTCATACGAAACTTCGGGGTACCGATATACGGGGAACCATACGAAGCCACCGACCGCCTGCAACGATACCGGCACACCGGACCGCCCCCGAGGGACGGGGGGACGGGCGGGCGGTAGCGTCTGGCATACAAGCCGCAAACGACGCGGTACGCGCCGCGCACGCGGGGCGCGTGCAGCGCCCACGACACAGGGGAAGTAACGCACTCGATGCCGGACCGCCGTCAGCCCGACCCCTCGACCGACGACAACCCCTTCGCGGCGCCCCCGGAGGGCCGGCCCGACCAGCCGTGGGAGCCGCGGCAGCCGCAGCGGCCGCAGGACGGCGGCGGCGGCCCCTCGGAGCCCGGCCCCGAGGGCCCGGCCCGGTGGGACCCGATGGACCCGGTCCAGCGGCGCGCGCGGTACGCGCTGCTGTCGGGCATGTGGGGCTTCTTCTTCGGGATCTTCGGGATCCCGTCGGTGGGGCTGCTGCTGGGCGCGCTGGCCATGTACTGGGGCATCAGCGCGCTGCGCGGCCGCCCGGCGACCGAGGCCGACCCCGGCGGCCTCGCCGCCCTCGGCCCGGCGGCCCGCCCGCAGCGCGCGGCGGCGGTCAGCGGCCTGGTCACGGCCTCGCTGGCGCTGCTGCTGGCGGGCAGCTCGTACGCGCTGCAACTGGCGTACAAGGACTTCTACATCTGCCGCGACGACGCCCTCACCCGCACCGCGGAACTCCAGTGCAACACCCTCCTCCCGGACAACGTCGTTGGCGACATCCTCAAGGTCCAACGCTGACCCGGGGGGCTCCCCAGCCCCACCCACCCACCCCGGCGAGGCCAGAACCCCCGGCAGAACCCAGCCCCGCCTGGGGGCACCTCCCAGCGGTAGCTGGGGGAGTTTGAGGCGCGGGGTCTGGGGCGGAGCCCCAGGGTCTTCCAGCCCCGCCGACGCTTGAGGCGCACCCACCCACCCGGCGCCTCGCCCACCCACCCAGCCCCGCCACCCACCCAGCCCCGCCGACGTTTGAGGCGCGGGGGTCTGGGGGCGGAGCCCCCCAGGGAGCGGGGTCCGGGGCGCAGCCCCGGGGAACGGGCGAAGGGCGGGGCGGGGAGCAGCCCGCGCAGCGGCACCACCGGCGGTCAGGACGCCGGCCGCCTCCGGGCCAGAACCCGCGCCCCCACCACCGCCGCCGGCAGCAACGGTTCCGCAGGCACCACAGCCACCGGCACCGCCACCACCGGCTCCGGAGCCGGCACGGCAACGGCGGGAGCAACCAACGGCTGCGCCGCCTTCCGCAACGCCTCCCACCGAAGCTCCCGCACCCCGGAGTCGTGCCACGCGTCCTCCACCCCACCGCCACCAACGGACCGCACCGGCCGCGTCCGCCACGCGTGCACCCCCACCGCCAACGGCACGGACAGCACCAGCGTCCACCCCGCCGCCGCGCCCCCCACGGCCCACCACACCGGCCCGAAGTCCGCCAGCCCCCGCGACCCCAGCGGCCCCGCCGCGGCCGCCGTCAGGCCCGCCATCACCAGCCCGCACACCACCGCGCCCAGCGCCGCCGTCAGCGCGGTCTCCCCGTACGAGACCTCCCGCGCCCGCCGCACCGCGAACCACCCGACCACCAGCCCGGCCGCCACCGGCACCCCGGCCGCCGCCCACGTCACCGGCGTCCCCGGCCCCTGCGCCGGCAGCGCCGCCAGCAGCGGGAACCTCGGCAGCGCCGCCGCCCCCTCGAAGCCGAGCGGTGTCGCCACCGCCCCCGCGCCGAGCGCGAACCCGGGCCCGAGCCCGTACGCCGCGCCCCACACCATGGCGTTCGGGATCAGTGCCAGGGCGAGCAGCAGCACCGCGAACCTCCCCGACCACACCCCGGTCAGCGTCAGGAACGAGTTCTGCACCTCCGCCGCGTGCCACGTCAGCGAGGCCCCGACCAGCAGGGTCCCGCCGCCCAGCAGGACGAGCACCCCCGCCGCGCCGGAGCGCAGGGCCAGCGCGTAACGGGGGCGGGCGACGGCCTTGCGTACGCCCCCCGGAACCCAGTCCGGCAGCGGCCCGACCGGCTTGCCCTTGGCCGCCCACACCCCGCCCGCGGCGGCGAGCACCGCCACCAGCGGGACGTGCCAGGCGGCACTGAGCGGGTCCGCCGGCATCGGCCCGCCGGCGGCGTACACCGTGGCGAGCGCCCCGACGGTGAGGTAGCCGCAGGTCACGGCAGAGAACACGGCACTGGCCGGCAGCACCTCGTCCCCGTCCGCGCCGGCGGCGTCCCCGGAGGCGCTGCCCAGCCGGGCGGCCCGCCGCATCAGCAGCACGGGCAGCGCCACCAGCAGCAGCGGAATCAGGCCGACGGGTGCCGGCGTCCCCGAGAGGGTCTCGTAGCGGACGAGTTCCGCGCCGTGGGCCATCAGCCACAGCCCGGCGGCGAGGTGCAGCGCGCCGCCGGGGCCGCTGTCCGGGTAGGGGGAGCTGATCCACAGCACGATCACGAGCACGGCCAGGAAGCCGAGCCCCAGTCCGGCGGCCACGGCCCCGCCCAGCACGCAGGCGGCGGCCGCCGGTGAACGACGCCGCGCGGCCACGGCCTGCGGGGCCGCCGGCAACGGGGTCCCGCGTTCGGTCACTTGGGTCACCCCGCCATGGTGCCCTCGACACGCGCTATGTCCGGGTAACAGGCGATTGACCGTGGTGTCGCTCAATATACGTTTATGTACTTTATCGCCCAGAACTGCCGGGTCGCGGGGAGTGTGGCATGACACAAGACGTCGAGACGGCCTCCGGCTCGGAGCTGGGCCTCCCGTCCCCCCAGGAGCGGCGGCGGCTGCGCGAGTCGGGCGGGCTGACGTACGAGGAGGTCGCGGCGGAGGTGGGCGTCACCCCGGTCACCGTCCGCTCCTGGGAGTGCGGGCGCACCGAACCGCGCGGGCGCACGCGCGAGGCGTACGCGGAACTCCTGGACCGGCTCGCGACCGCCGGGCCCGCCCCCGTGCGCCACGCGGGCGGACGGACCGGCGGGCCGCCGACCCGGCCCAGACCCGCCGCCAAGCGCGCCGCGAAACCGCCGGCCGCCCTGCCGCGCCACGAAACCCGCCCCCCGACCCGCCCCGCCCCACCCCCCACCACAGCACCCACCCCGACGGCCTACCGCCCCCCGCAGCCGGAA
Source organism: Streptomyces sp. NBC_00091 (assembly GCF_026343185.1). Classification (GTDB taxonomy): domain Bacteria; phylum Actinomycetota; class Actinomycetes; order Streptomycetales; family Streptomycetaceae; genus Streptomyces. Next base: position 1,774,392 of record NZ_JAPEMA010000001.1, read on the forward strand.
CTCACCCCCACGCCCGACCGGCCCACCCAGCCGGAACTCACCGCGCCGGCAACCGCCCCGCCCCCGGATCCGGCCCCTGCCCCAGGGGCCCCCACCACCCAGGCGGCGCCCACCACCCAGGCGGCCCCCGCCCCCCAGGCCGACCCGGCCCCTGCCGCGGAACCCGCCACACCCGCGGCCGACCGCCCGGTGGCCCCGGCGGAGCCGGCCACCCCGGAGGCCGTCCGGCCTGCCGATCCGCCCGCCACCCCGGCGGAGCCGGCCTCCCCGGCGGCCCCCGCCGAAGCGGAACCCCCCGCACCGGCAACCCCGCAGGGGCCCTGGCGGGGGCCGTGGCAAGGACCCTGGCAAGGGCCCCCCTTCCGCCGGCCCGCCGACGCCTTCGACGCCCTCTACACCCACACCGCGCCCGCGCTCGTCCGCCAGGCCTACCTGCTCACCGGCCGCCGCGCCCTCGCCCTGCACTCCGTGGAGCAGGCGTTCCGTCAGGCCTGGGGCCGCTGGCCCGAGGTGGCCACCGACCCCGACCCCGTCGGCTGGGTGCGCTCGGTCGCGTACGAGTACGCCCTCTCCCCCTGGCACCGGCTGCGCCGGGCCCACCGGCACCCCGACAAACCCCCGGCCGACCCCGCCGACCGGATCCTGCTGGACGCCCTGCTCGCGCTTCCGCCCGTGCTCCGCCGGACCGTGCTGCTCTACGACGGCGTCGGCCTCGACCTGCCCGACACCGCCGCCGAGACCGAGGCCAGCACCCCCGCCACCGGCAACCGCCTGCTCCGCGCGCACGCCGAACTCGCCGGCCGGGTCCCCGAGCTGGTCGGCGTACCGCCGGAGGGTCGGTCGGCCCTGCTGCGCGAGCGGCTCGGCACGGTCCGGCCCGCCGTACGGCTCGAGCCGCACCCGGCCGACCTCGTACGCACCGTCTGCGAGCACCGCGCCCGGCGGCTGACGCGGGCCGCGCTCGCCCTGACCGCGGTGATCGCCGCGGCGACCGCGTACACGACCGTCACCGCGCCCGACCGGTACGAGCCCCCGCTCGCACCGGGCGCGAGCGTTTCCGGCGTCCCGCCCCACAGCGGCCCGCAGCGGCTCACCGAACAGAGCCGCGAGCTCCAGGACCAGCTGCGCGCCCACCCGGCCGCCGGGCCCAACCGCCTCTCCCCGAGCACCGAATGAAGAACGGGCGTGGCCCGCACCCCGAGGGGGTGCGGGCCACGCCCGTACATCCGTACATCCGTACAGCAGAGCTGCCTACTGGGCGGCGTTCAGGATCTCGCGCGCCAGCTTGGCGGTCTCGGTCGGCGTCTTGCCGACCTTCACGCCCGCGGCCTCGAGGGCCTCCTTCTTGGCCTGTGCGGTGCCAGAAGAACCGGAGACGATGGCGCCGGCGTGGCCCATGGTCTTGCCCTCGGGGGCGGTGAAGCCCGCGACGTAACCGACGACCGGCTTGGTGACGTTCTTCGCGATGAAGTCCGCCGCACGCTCCTCGGCGTCGCCGCCGATCTCGCCGATCATGACGATGAGCTCGGTCTCCGGGTCGGCCTCGAAGGCCTCCAGGGCGTCGATGTGCGTGGTGCCGATGACCGGGTCGCCACCGATGCCGACGGCGGAGGTGAAGCCGATGTCGCGCAGCTCGTACATCATCTGGTAGGTCAGCGTGCCCGACTTGGACACGAGACCGATCTTGCCGGGCTTGGTGATGTCGCCCGGGATGATGCCGGCGTTGGACTGGCCGGGGGTGATCAGACCCGGGCAGTTCGGGCCGATGATCCGGGTCTTGTTGCCCTTGGCGGTCGCGTACGCCCAGAAGGCGGCGGAGTCGTGCACCGCGATGCCCTCGGTGATGACGACGGCCAGCGGGATCTCGGCGTCGATGGCCTCGACGACGGCGGCCTTGGCGAAGGCCGGCGGGACGAAGAGGACGGAGACGTTGGCGCCCGTCTTTTCCATCGCCTCGGCGACCGAGCCGAAGACCGGGACCTCGACGGAAGTCGAGTCGCCCGTCTCCGACGGGACGTCGAAGTCGACGGTGGTGCCGGCCTTGCGCGGGTTCACGCCGCCGACGATGTTGGTGCCGTCAGCCAGCATCAGCTTGGTGTGCTTCATGCCCGTGGCACCGGTCATGCCCTGGACGATGACCTTGCTGTCCTTGTTGAGGAAGATAGCCATGTGAGTCTTTGACCTCTGCCCTTACTTCGCAGCCGCGAGCTCGGCGGCCTTGTCGGCCGCGCCGTCCATGGTGTCCACGCGCTGGACCAGCGGGTGGTTGGCGTCCGAGAGGATCTTGCGACCCAGCTCGGCGTTGTTGCCGTCGAGGCGGACGACCAGCGGCTTGGTGACCGCCTCGCCCCGGTCCTCGAGCAGCTGCAGCGCCTGGACGATGCCGTTGGCGACCTCGTCACACGCGGTGATGCCACCGAAGACGTTGACGAACACGGACTTGACGTCCGGGTCGCCCAGGATGATCTCGAGGCCGTTGGCCATGACGGCGGCGGAGGCGCCACCGCCGATGTCGAGGAAGTTGGCGGGCTTGACGCCGCCATGGTTCTCACCGGCGTACGCGACGACGTCGAGGGTGCTCATGACGAGACCCGCGCCGTTGCCGATGATGCCGACCTCGCCGTCAAGCTTGACGTAGTTGAGGTTCTTCGCCTTGGCGGCGGCCTCGAGCGGGTTCGCGGCCGCGTGGTCCACGAACTCCTCGTGGCCCGGCTGGCGGAACTCGGCGTTCTCGTCGAGCGAGACCTTGCCGTCGAGCGCGATGACGTCGCCGTTGGCGACCTTCGCGAGCGGGTTGACCTCGACGAGGAGCGCGTCCTCGGCGATGAAGGTCGCCCACAGGGTCACGAGGACCTCGGCGACCTGCTCGGCGACCTCGGCCGGGAACTGCGCCAGCGCGACGATCTCGCGGGCCTTCTCGATGGTCACGCCCTCGTTGGCGTTCACCGGGACCTTGGCGAGCTTCTCCGGGGTCTCCTCGGCGACCTGCTCGATGTCCATGCCGCCCGCAACCGAGGCCATGGCCAGGAAGGTGCGGTTGGTCCGGTCGAGGAGGTACGAGACGTAGTACTCCTCGAGGATCTCCGGCGCGGTCTCGGCGATCATCACCTTGTGGACCGTGTGGCCCTTGATGTCCATGCCGAGGATGTCCGTCGCGCGTGCGACGGCCTCGTCGGGGGTGGCGGCGAGCTTCACGCCACCGGCCTTGCCGCGGCCGCCGACCTTCACCTGGGCCTTGACGACCGACTTGCCGCCCAGCTTCTCGGTGGCCTCGCGAGCCGCCTCAGGCGTGTCGATGACTTCACCGGCCAGCACCGGTACACCGTGCTTGGCGAAGAGGTCCCTCGCCTGGTACTCGAACAGGTCCACGCGCGTCCGTCCCTTGTCTTAAAAGATTCGCAGTGATTCGCGGTTTGTCTGCTATCTGCGTGGGCGTGCCGCGGAGGGCAACGTGACGGCGCTGTCACTAGGAAGGCGCACACGGTGACCGTGGACGCGGCATGTCCGTCTCGCAGGTTATCCCCGTGGGACGTAGGTCCCTAAATCGCAGATCACACCTGAGCGGTGATACCTGTCACAGATCGCCTCACGCCGCAACTGCATCTTCGTGCGATCCGCCGATTTCCCTCCGCACCGGGGCAGACCTCGTCAGGGGATCGGCAGGGGGCGCTTCTCCAGCGCGGCCGCCATCACCTCCGGGAACAGGTCGGGGGTGCAGGCGAAGGCGGGCGCGCCCAGCGCGGCCAGTGCCGCCGCGTGCTCGCGGTCGTAGGCGGGGGCGCCCTCGTCGGACAGTGCGAGCAGGGTCACGAACTCCACACCGGCCCCCTTCATCGCGGCCACCCGCTTCAGCATCTCGTTGCGTATGCCGCCCTCGTAGAGGTCACTGATCAGGACGACGACCGTGTCGGCTGGCCGGGTGATCTTCGACTGGCAGTAGGCGAGGGCGCGGTTGATGTCGGTGCCGCCGCCGAGCTGGGTGCCGAACAGGACGTCGACCGGGTCGTCGAGCTGATCGGTCAGGTCGACCACCGCCGTGTCGAAGACGACGAGCCGGGTGGCGATCGACCGCATGGAGGCGAGGACCGCCCCGAAGACGGAGGCGTAGACGACCGAGGCCGCCATCGAGCCCGACTGGTCGATGCAGAGGATCACCTCCTTCTTCACCGACTGCGAGGCCCGGCCGTAGCCGACGAGCCGCTCGGGCACGACGGTCCGGTACTCGGGGAGGTAGTTCTTCAGGTTGGCCCGGATGGTCCGGTCCCAGTCGATGTCCCGGTGGCGGGGGCGGCTGATCCGCGCCGAGCGGTCCAGTGCGCCCGTGAGGGTGGCCCGGGTGCGGGTCGCGAGGCGCTTCTCCAGCTGTTCGACCACCTTGCGGACCACGGCCCGCGCCGTCTCCTTGGTGGTGTCGGGCATGGCCTTGTTCAGCGACAGCAGGGTGCCGACCAGGTGGACGTCCGGCTCGACCGCCTCGAGCATCTCCGGCTCCAGCAGGAGCGCGGACAGGCCGAGCCGCTCGATGGCGTCCCGCTGCATGACCTGGACCACCGGGCCGGGGAAGTACGTACGGATGTCCCCGAGCCAGCGCGCCACGCGCGGCGCGCTGCCCCCGAGCCCGGCCGACCGCTCCCCCTGGGGCCGGCCGGCACCGCCGCCGTAGAGCGCCTCCAGCGCCCCGTCCATCGCCGCGTCCCGCCCGCTCAGCGCGCGGCCCGTCCCGTCGCACTCGCCGCCGCCGAGCACCAGCCGCCATCGGCGCAGCCGCTCGCCTCCGGCGGTTTCCGGGTCCCTCTCCGTCATCTGCCGATCCCCTCGACTCGTTCCGTGTGTGCCGCTGCGCGGGGCCGATTCCCCTCCCCGCCCTTCCACCGTTCCTCCCCCAGCTACCGCTGGGTGGTGCCCCCAGGGCTCTGCCCGGACCCGCGCCTCAAGCGCCGGCGGGGCTGAATGTGCTGGCCCGCCCCGCCAGGGCGGCCGCAGCCGCCCGACCACCGACCCCCGGCCCCCGGCCCCCGGACCCCGGACCCCGGAGCGTCAGGCGGCCGCAGCAGTGAGCAGGAGCCGGGCCAGCCCGACCATCGCGTCGGCCCGGGCCGGGTCCAGGTCCGGGGCGAAGCCCGCGGGGGCCGCCCCGGAGGCCGCGGACGCCGCACGGGCGCCCGGGCCGCGCCGGACCAGCTCGCCCAGGGTCCGCTTCACACCCGGCTCGTACGCCCCGAAGGTGCGCCGCAGCAGCGGCAGTACGTCGATGAAGGCGCCCTCCGGCACCGACACCAGCCAGGCGTCGATCAGGCCCAGCAGCCGCTCGTCGTGGACCAGCAGCGTCCCGCCGCCCGCTCCCCCGCCGGCGAACCCCTCGATCCAGCCCGCCGCGTCGGCCGGGGAGCCCGCTGGGGACAGGGCGAGCCCCATCAGCCGCGCCGTCTCCTCCGCCGGGAGCCGGCCCTCGTCCAGCAGCAGCCGCGCGGCCCGGCCGCGTATCTGCCCGGGTACGCTCTCCCGCCCGGCCAGCGTCCGCAGCACCGCCGACCAGCGCTCCCGGAGCCCCTGGTCCGTGTCGGCCAGCAGCCCGACCGCTCCGTGCACCCCGTCGATGTGGCCCCGGAGCTCCGCCGCCCCGTCGGCGTCGAGCCCGGCGGCGCAGGCCGGCGGCAGGGCCACGCAGATCCGCTCGGCCAGCCCGGCGGCGACCGTGCCGAGGGCCGCCGCGTCCGTCCCCCGCACGTCCCCGTACCGCAGCGAACGCGCCAGCGCGGGCAGCGCCTTGGCCAGCCGCGCCACGTCGGTGTCCAGGGCGGCCCGGTCCGCGAGCGCCCGCAGTACGGCGGGCAGCGCCTGCGACAGCCCGGCCAGCAGGCACCGCTCGGCCAGAGCCGTGACCTCTCCCAGCTCCTCGGCGCCCGCCGCGTCGGCCTCCGCCCTGGCGGTGGCCGCCCCCAGGACGGTGGTGCCCCAGATCCCGGCCTCGGCGACCCGCACCGACAGCTCCGGCTCCCAGCACAGGCGCCAGGTCTCCCGGAAAGTGCCCGTGCCGCCGCGGGAGGCGGTGGGTATGCCCCAGTCGACCCCGAGCAGCCGCAGCCGGTGCAACAGCAGGGACTTGGCCGCGTCGGAGTCCTTGCGCAGGTCCAGCTCCAGGTCGCGCCGCTGCGCCTCGGCCTTGAGCCGCAGGGAGCGCTGCCGGCGGGTGAGGTCCCGCTGGAGCGGTACGACGGGCGCCGCGTCCGGGACCTCGCCGAGCACGTCCCCGACCACGAGCCGGTCCTCGACCAGCGCGAGCGGTATGTCGGAGCCGTCGCACATCACGGCCCGGACCGCCTCCAGGGTCTCGGTGAGCCCGGGCAGCGGGCGGCCCCGCACGGCGGCCAGGGTCTCGGCCAGCCGCACGGCCTCGATGACGTGCGCCGAGGAGACCTGCCGGTCCTCCTCCCGCAGCAGTCCGGCGACCTTGGTCAGCCACCGCTCCACCGGCCGGTCGCGGGCCGCGAAGAGGTGCGCGTACCAGCCCGGCGAGGTGATGCCCGCGCCGTATCCGCCGGCCCGGGCGAGCCTGCGGTGGGTCCACGGCACCCAGGTGGTCTCCACCTTGACCTTGGGCAGCCCGCCGAGCAGTGCCTTGTCCGCCGCCACCGTGGACCTGGCCCGCAGCGCCGGGACGTGCCAGGCGCCGCACACCACGGCGTAGTCCTCGCCGAACTCCCGGCGGGCCGCCCGCATCCGCTGGCGCATGTACGCCTCGCGGACCAGGTCGCGGGACCGGCCGCCGTCCCCGTAGGTCTCGCGCAGGGCTTCCATGGCCTCCGCCACGGCCTCGAAGGCGGCCAGCGGGTCCCTGGCCTCCCCCGTGGCCCGGTGCTCGACCACGTCCTCCCACCAGTGCTCGGGATCCTCGTACCCGGCGGTCCGGGCCAGCACACCGAGCGGGTCCACGGGCAGGGAGTCCGGCTCGTCGCCCTCGGGCCCGGCGGCCAGCGTGTGCGTGGCCGGCAGGTCGATGAAGCGCACCGGCACCTCCCGGGCCGGCGCCCAGCGGATGGCGACCCACTCCGGGGAGAAGGCGGCCAGCGGCCAGAACGCGGCCCGGCCGGGATCGTCCGCCGCGTGCGCGAGCAGGGCGACGGGCGGGCGCATCCCGGGCTCGGCGGCCAGCGCGAGCAGCGCGTCCCCCTCGGGCGGCCCCTCGATCAGCACGGCCCGCGGCTGCGCCCGGTCCAGGGCGGCGCGTACGGCCCGGGCGGAGCCGGGCCCGTGGTGGCGCACGCCCAGCAGCAGCGGCCCCGCGGCCCCCGGGCTCATGCCGTCACCTCCCGGCAGGCGCGGTAGAAGTCCTTCCAGCCGTCCCGCTCGCGCACGACCGCCTCGAGGTACTCCTGCCAGACGACCCGGTCGGCGGCCGGGTCGCGGACGACGGCGCCGAGGATCCCGGCGGCCACGTCGGTGGGGCGCAGGACGCCGTCCCCGAAGTGCGCGGCCAGGGCCAGTCCGCCGGTGACCACGGAGATGGCCTCGGCGGTGGAGAGGGTGCCGCTCGGCGACTTCACCTTGGTGCGGCCGTCGTCGGTGACCCCGTCGCGCAGCTCCCGGAAGACGGTGACGACGCGGCGGATCTCCTCCAGGCCCTCGGGCGCGGCGGGCAGGTCCAGGGCGCGGCCCATCTGGTCCACGCGGCGGGCGACGATGTCCACCTCGGCGTCGGCGGTGGCCGGCAGGGGCAGCACCACGGTGTTGAAGCGGCGGCGCAGCGCGCTGGAGAGCTCGTTCACCCCGCGGTCGCGGTCGTTGGCGGTGGCGATGAGGTTGAAGCCGCGCACGGCCTGCACCTCATCGCCGAGCTCCGGTATCGGGAGCGTCTTCTCGGACAGGACGGTGATGAGGGTGTCCTGGACGTCGGCGGGGATGCGCGTGAGCTCCTCGACCCGGGCGGTCATGCCCTCGGCCATGGCCCGCATGACGGGGCTGGGGACGAGGGCTTCGCGGCTGGGGCCGTGGGCGAGGAGGCGGGCGTAGTTCCAGCCGTAGCGGATGGCCTCCTCGGGGGTTCCGGCCGTGCCCTGGACCAGGAGGGTGGAGTCGCCGCTGACGGCGGCGGCGAGGTGTTCGGACACCCAGGTCTTGGCGGTGCCGGGGACGCCGAGCAGGAGCAGGGCCCGGTCGGTCGCGAGCGTGGTGACGGCGACCTCGACGATCCGGCGCGGGCCGACGTACTTGGGTGTGATGACGGTGCCGTCGGCGAGCGTGCCGCCCTGCAGGTAGGTGGCCACGGCCCACGGGGAGAGCTTCCAGCGGGCCGGGCGGGGCCGGTCGTCGGCGGCTGCCAGGGCTTTCAGTTCGTGCGCGAAGGCGTCTTCGGCGTGCGGGCGCAGTACCTCGGTACCGGTGCCGTTCTCGGGCGTGGTCATGGTCCCCCTCCAATGCTCGGCAGCCGTTCCCGACTGCTGGATCCACCGTGCACCATGCCACTGACAACGCCCCCTGCTCCGGCCGTTGTTGCAGGTCAGAGCGATTGTCAGTGGGGGTCTCTACGGTGGTTCACATGACTGAGCAGGGGGTCCGCTGGACGGCGGAACAGGTACTGGCTCTGGCTCCTGACGAGGCATCACGCAAGGCGGGGGGCAGGCTGGGAGGAGGGGGTCCGTGGTCACAGACCGGAGGTTCCGCTTCCGGTGCGGTGTGGGGGTTGTGCAAGGGCAGCGGCAGCAAGCCGTACCGGACGGTCGTCGACCTGACGGGGCCCGCGTACAACTGCTCCTGCCCGAGCCGGAAGTTCCCGTGCAAGCACGCGCTGGGGCTGCTGCTGCTCTGGGCGGCGGAGGGGCTGGGCGATCCGGCCGAGGCTCCGGACTGGGCGGAGCAGTGGCTGGCCGGGCGGGCGGCGAAGGCCGCGCGCCCGGCGGCCGCCGCGGCCGGCCCGGTGGACGCGGAGGCGGCCCGCAAGCGGGCGGAGCGGCGGGCCGAGCGCATCGGCGCGGGCGTCACCGAGCTGGAGCAGCGGCTCGTGGACCTGTTGCGCGGCGGGATCGCCGGACAGCAGCAGGCCGGATACGCGCCATGGGAGGAGGCAGCGGCCCGGATGGTCGACGCCCAGGCGCCCGGACTGGCCGCGCAGGTAAGGGAGTTGGGAGCAATACCCGGTTGCGGCCCCGGCTGGCCCGCCCGGATGCTTGAGGAGTTCGCGCTGCTGCACCTGCTGGACAGGGGCTGGCTGGGGGTGTCCGGGCTGCCGGAGCCGCTGGCCGCCACCGTCCGGAGCCGGGTGGGGCTGCCGTCCCCGGCGGAGGGTGAGGCCGTCCGGGACCACTGGCTCGTACTGGCCCAGTACGACTCGGTGTCCCCGGACGGCCGTCTCACCACCCGCCGGATATGGCTGCGCGGGCTGGAGAGCGGACGACCGGCGCTGGTACTGGACTTCGGCCCGCCCGGGCGGCCGCCGGCACTGGCGCTGCCCGTCGGGCTGGTGCTGGAGGCGGAAGCCCGCTTCCGGCCCGGATCGGCGGGGCTGCGGGCGGATTTGGGGGACCGTACCGCGGCCGCGGTACCGGCCGCCCGCACTCCGCCCGGGGTCGGCACCGGCGAGGCCCTGGAGGCCTACGGGGCCGCGCTGCGGGAGGACCCGTGGCTCGACTCCTGGCCGGTGGTCCTCGGCCCCGTGATCCCGATACCGGGAGAAGGGGGCGAGGGGGCCTGGCAGCTCGCGGACGCGCAGGGGACGTCCGCACTGCCGGTGGCGCTCGCCGCGGGCCGCTCGCGGTCCGGGCTGTGGCAGCTGGCCGCCCTCTCGGGCGGCGGCCCCGTCACGGTCTTCGGCGAGTGCGGCCACCGGGGCTTCACCCCGCTGACGGCCTGGCAGCCCGGCTCGGCGGAGCCGGTGGCACTGGCCTGAGCAAGAGCGGAACCAACGGAAATCGCAGGGGGCCTGGGGGCCCGTATGCCGTCGGAGGGGGGCGGCACGGGAGGAACGCGCGAGGAGGGACGCGCGGCGCGGGGGCGCCGGCGCGCGGAAGAACGAGAAGCCGGGGGGCTTGTATGAACGACAACCACGCCAGCTGAACGCAGTCGAGCCGCACACCGGCGGCCCCGGTCCCGCGGAGGGGGCGGGACCGGGGCCGCCGTCCGGCACGACCGGCGACCGGTGACTGGCGACTGGCACCGGCGACCGGTGACCGGTGACCGGCCAGGCACGAGGCACGAGGCACGAGCACGAGGCACGAGCGACGAGGGAGGGGTCCGATGGGCAAGGGTGACGAGGGATACCGGGACTGGGAGGAGCTGGTCACTGCCGCGCTGCTGGGTACCGAGCGGCGGGGCGGCTCACCGGAGGAGCTGCTCGACGCGGCGGCCGTACAGACGCTGCGCCGCCGCGCCGGGCTGCGGCCCGCCGAGGCGGCCCGGCGGCCGCGGCCCGCGCCGCGGGATCCGCGCCCGGCGCCGCCGGATGCCGCCCGGCGGCGGCTCGCGCAGCTGCTGGCGGGCCGCACCGCGGCGGGCGGCGCCAACGGCCGGCGGGGGGCCGCCCCGGATCTGACGGAGCTGCTCCCGCAGTGGCTGGCGGCGGCCGGGCGGCACGGCTACCGGGCTCCGTCGGCCCTGGTCCCGGCCCTGCTGGACGCCGCCCGCGCCCGGACCGACCTGCGCCCGCAGGCGCTGGCCCTGGCCGGGGCGCGGGGGCTGTGGCTGGCCCGGCTGAATCCGGAGTGGCGGTTCGCGCTGCGCGGCGCGGCGGGGGGTAGCGGGGAACTGCCCGACCCCGCGGACCGGGAGGCGGTGGCGCGGCTCTGGGAGGAGGGCCTGTTCGCGGAGCGGGTCGCCCTGCTCGGCGCCGTACGGGCCCACGAGCCGGCGGCCGCACCCCGGCTGCTGGCGACGACCTGGGCCACCGAGCGGGCCGAGGACCGGCTGATGTTCCTCGATTCGCTGAGGGCGGGGCTGTCCGAGGAGGACGAGCCCTTCCTGGAGGCGGCGCTGGGCGACCGCAGCCGCAATGTCCGGGCGACGGCCGCCGAACTACTGTCCGCGCTGCCGGGCTCGGCTCTGGCCGGGCGGATGGCGGAGCGGGCGCTGGCCTGCGTGGGCCCGGAGGCGGTGGTGCCGCCGGCGGAGTGCGACGCGGGGATGCTGCGCGACGGGGTGGTCAAGCGACCGCCCGCCGGACGCGGGGAGCGGGCCTGGTGGCTCGGCCAGCTGGTGGAGGCGGCGCCGCTGTCCTGCTGGCGGGAGCGGTTCGGGGGGCTGGGCCCGGCGGAGATCGTGGCGCTGCCGGTGGCCGAGGGCTGGGCGGAGGAACTGCATGCCGCCTGGTGCCGGGCGGCGGTGCGCCAGCGCGACCCGCAGTGGTCGAAGGCCCTGCTCGGAGCGGCGTCCGCGCCGCCCGCGGCGGGCCCGGGCACGGCCTCGCTGGCGGAGCGGGCCAAGCTGCTGGAGACCCTGCCGGAGGAGGAACGGGCCGAGTGGGTGGCGGAGTTCGTACGCGCCCACGGGCTCTCGGAGGCCTTCCAGCTGCTCGGCGTGTGCCTGGTCCCCTGGGCGGGGGCGCTGGGCCGGGCGGTGGTGGACGCGCTGGACGCGGCGCGTGAGGCGGGCAGTTACCCCTGGAGCTTCAGCGGGGTGATGGGCCTCGCGGAGCGCTGCCTGGACCCTGCGGAGGCGGACCGTCTGGAGGCCCTGACGGCCACCGCCCAGGAGCCCCCGGAGGCCTCACCGGGAGCCGCCGCGTACTGGGCGGAGGCCTTTCAGCGGCTGGTGGCCACCCTTCGGCTCCGCGCGGCCATGCTCACCGAACTGGCCACCGCCCGTCCTTCTTGACGCGCCGCGCCCTTTCCCGACGCGGCCGGTCTGCGGGTGGTGGCCGCTGCGCGGGGCTGTCCCCTACCCGCCCTTCGCCCGTTCCCGCCTCAATCGCCGGCGCGGCTCACTACACGGCGCTCCGCGCCCGCGCCTCAAACGCCGGCGAGGCTGGATCTTCCAGCCCCGCCGGCGTTTGAGGCGCGGCGGTCTGGGGGCGGAGCCCCGGGGAACGGAGGAAGGGCGGGGCGGGGACAGGTCCGCGGAGCGGGAAACCCCGGCCAGGGGAGGGTCAGGCCTGGCGGACGTTGGCGTTGACCCAGTCCACGATGGCGGTGGTGGTGGCGCCGGGGGTGAAGATCTCGGCCACGCCCTTGGCCTTGAGCGGGGCGATGTCGTCCTCCGGGATGATCCCGCCGCCGAAGACCTTGATGTCCTCCGCGTCGCGCTCCTTGAGGAGTTCGATGACGCGGACGAAGAGCGTGTTGTGCGCCCCGGAGAGGATGGAGAGGCCGATGGCGTCCGCGTCCTCCTGGATGGCGGTGTCCACGATCTGCTCGGGGGTCTGGTGGAGGCCGGTGTAGATGACCTCCATACCGGCGTCGCGCAGCGCTCGCGCGATCACCTTGGCGCCGCGGTCGTGGCCGTCGAGACCCGGCTTGGCCACCACCACACGGATCGGACCGGTCACACCCATCGCACTGCCTCCCGAGTGAACGAACGTTAAGTACAGCATTGCGCACCGCACCGTTTCACAGTCAACGGGGAGGGGGAAATCACACGTGGGACGCCGTTGATTCACCACCGCCCCGCCGCCCCGCCACCGCGCCGACAGCCGCCCGGCACGGTGGCGGGGCCGCGTCGGCAGCACGGCCCCGCACCCAAGAGGTCCAGGGGGAGGCCGTCCATGGGGCTGACGATCGCACCGCTGCCCGCGCCGCGCACCGGCGCCGCCCTGCGCGCCGCGGTCCTGGAGGCGGCGGTGCTCACCGGGCACCTCCTCCTCTACCCCACCGGGATACGGGAGGAGCGGCCCGCCGCGCAGCCCGCCGCCCGGACCGCCGGGCAGCTGCCGCCCGTGCTGCTCCTGCACGGCTTCACCGACAACCGCTCGGTCTTCGTCCTGCTGCGCCGCGCCCTCGGCGCGGGTGGCCGGCGGCGCGTGGAGACGTACAACTACTCCCCCTTCACCCGCGACCTGCGCGTCACCGCCCGCCACCTCGCCCGGCGCGTCGAGGAGCTGTGCGAGCGCACCGGCCAGGACCGGGTGGACCTCGTCGGGCACAGCTTGGGCGGGCTGGTGGCGCGGTACCACGTCCAGCGGCTCGGCGGCGACGCGCGCGTGCGGACGCTGGTCACCCTGGGCACCCCGCACGGCGGCACCCGGGTCGCCCCCTTCATGGACGCGCACCCCCTGGTCCGCCAGATGCGCCCGGACTCTGACGTGATGGCCGAGCTGCGCGCGCCCGCGCCCGGCTGCCGGACCCGGTGCGTGGCGTTCTGGAGCGAGTTCGACGCGCTGATGACGCCCACCGGGACGGCCCGGATCGAGCATCCGGACCTGGAGGCGACGAACATCCAGGTCACCGGCATCGGGCATCTCGCCCTCCCCGTCCATCCCGCCGTCATCACCGCCGTCCGGCGCGCCCTCGACGGCCCGGTCAGCGCCACGGACCATGCGGTCGGCGCCACGGACGGCGCCACGGACAGCACGGCCCGCCCCGGCGCCGGCGCGGGACCCCGCGCGACGGGAACCGAAGGGCGGACACGGGTCGTCTGACCAGGCGTCCGCCCGCCTCCGGGGCCGCCGCCTCCCGGCCCCACGCGTACAACACCGGTCGACCTCCAGTCGAACGAATTTCGAACTCAAGGCCAAGGCTCGGTCTTTCGACGGCCGAAAGGCGGCCGAATGCCCGGTTCCGCCGAGGACGAAACCTTCAGAAGATTGTCGTGGCGAGTAACCGCCGGGTACAGTCACGCCACTGCTCTCCTCCGGTGAACCTTGAGTTCCCCGGCCACCCAGGCCCCCACTGCCGAGGCGAAAGAGAAGTTGGTGAACGACCGCCCGACGTCGGGCCAGTACCCCGATATGGGGTACGACGGCCTTTCCACCACCACTTTCGCTGGTGACCAGGCATACGTTTCCTATGAAACGCAGGGTCAGGGGTATCAGTTCGTCACGGACTACACCGCTTCCGGCAGTTCCGGGACGTACGACTCGTACGGCGGGTACAGCGGGTACCCGTCCGCCGCCGACACCGGTGCGTACGACAGCACCGCGTGGACCGCGCCGGAGAGTTACCTGTCGAGCGTCCCGGCCCAGACCGTCCCCGAGGACACCACGGGTTCGTGGGACGCGAGCGCCTGGAACTCCGCGGCCACCGAGTACCAGCCGAGCACCTTCGGCTACGACTCCACCGGCACGGAGCAGACCGGGCACTGGACCCTCCCCGGCTACGGGCAGGACACCGGCACGTACGACGCCACCGCCTGGAACGGCGGCGCCGCCGAGGAGACGACGGCCGCCGGCTACGAGGCCACCACCGTCGTCCCGGTGTTCACCGAGACCCCCGAAGCCGTCCCGTACGCCGAAGCCGACGCGTACGCCCACGACGAGACCTCCGTCTTCGAGCCCGTGGCCATCACGGTCGAGGACGAGCCCGGCTTCCCGGACGACGCCGTGCACGATCTGCCCACGCAGGCCATGCCCGTCACCCCGGCCACCACCACTACCACCGCTCCGCGCTCCGCGCGCCGGGCCACCGGCAAGAACGCCGCCAAGGCCGGCAAGGCCGGGAAGGCCGGCAGCGGCGGCAACGCCACCGCCGGAAGCCGTCGGCGCAGCCCGGCCAAGCGGTCCGCCCTGCTGACGGTCGCCGTGCCCTCCGCCTGCGTGATGGGGGTCGCCGGTGTGGCCGCCGCCTCCGTCGGCGGGCTCACGGCCGCCGACAAGCCGGCCGAGGAGACGACCACGGTGGCCGCCCCCGACCCGGCCTCGGTGAAGCCGGTCGAGGCGAACAACAAGCTCGACACGCAGCTGGCCGCCCTCAGCGCCGACGCGGGCGACTTCGCGGACCGCGCGAGCCGCACCCAGGAGCGCATCGACCTCAAGCAGCGCCAGGAAGAAGACAAGAAGAAGCGGGCCGAGGAGGCCGCGGCCAAGGAGGCCGCCCGCCCCAAGTTCGCGGTCCCCGTCGCGCAGCGCGGCCTGAGCGCCGGCTTCGGTCAGGCGGGCGGCATGTGGATGTCGGTGCACACCGGCATCGACTTCCCCGTCTCCTACGGCACCCCGGTCATGGCCGCCACCGACGGCACCGTGCGCACCCAGTGGAACAGTGCCTACGGCAACATGGCGATAGTGACCTCCCCCGACGGCACCGAGACCTGGTACTGCCACCTCAGCAGCACCAAGATCCGGTCCGGCAAGGTCAAGGCCGGCGAGGTCATCGCGTACTCCGGGAACTCCGGCAACTCCACCGGCCCGCACCTCCACTTCGAGGTACGGCCCGGCGGCGGCTCTGCGGTCGACCCCCAGGCGTGGCTGCGCAGCCACGGCCTGGACGCCACCTGAGGGCCGAGGGCCCGAGTCTCCCTACAGCTTCTGCACCGGCGCGTAGCGCAGCAGCAGCCGCTTCGGCTTGTCGTCCCCGAAGTCGATGGTGGCCTGCGCGTCCGCGCCCGCTCCCCGGACCTCCATGACGGTGCCGAGGCCGAACTGGTCGTGCGTGACCCGGTCCCCGACGGTCAGGGCGATGACCGGCTTGTCGGCGGCCCGGCGCGTGGCGAAGCCGGACGGGCCGGACTTCGTACGCGACGAGGACAGGAACGCCTCGGGCGAGGTCCCGAACGAGGTCTTCCCGGAGGACGAGGACGAGGACGAGCCGTACCCCGAGCCGCGCATCGGCCCCGCCGGCTTCTGCGCGGCGCCCGTGCGCTTCCACTGGAGGTACTCGGCCGGGATCTCCTCGAGGAACCGCGAGGGCGGGTTGTACGAGGGCGTGCCCCACGCGCTGCGCATGCTGGAGCGGGTCAGGTACAGCCGCTCGCGGGCCCGCGTGATGCCCACGTAGGCGAGGCGGCGCTCCTCCTCCAGCTCCTTGGTCTGGCCCAGCGAGCGCATGTGCGGGAAGACCCCGTCCTCCATGCCGGTCAGGAAGACCACCGGGAACTCGAGGCCCTTGGCGGTGTGCAGGGTCATCAGGGTGATGACGCCCGTGCCGTCCGTGTCCTCGTCCGGGATCTGGTCGGAGTCGGCGACGAGGGCGACCTGCTCCAGGAACTCGGCGAGGGTGCCGGAACCGGGGACCGGGGCGCCGGTCTCGGCCGCCTCGGCGACCGCTGCCTCCCGGGCCTGCTCGAACTCGAGCGCGACGGCCGCCAGCTCCTGGAGGTTCTCGATGCGCGTCTCGTCCTGCGGGTCGGTCGAGGCCTGGAGTTCGGCGAGGTACCCGGTGCGCTCGAGCACCGCCTCCAGCACCACGGCCGGGCCGGCGCCGGAGTCGACGATCGTGCGCAGCTCCTCCATCAGCACGTTGAACCGCTTGACGGCGTTGGTGGAGCGGGCGGCCATGCCGAAGGCCTCGTCGACGCGGCGCAGCGCCTGCGGGAAGGTGATCTTCTCGCGCATCGCGAGCGCGTCGATCATCGCCTCGGCGCGCTCGCCGATGCCGCGCTTGGGCACGTTCAGGATCCGGCGGAGCGGGACGTTGTCCTCGGGGTTGGCCAGGACGCGCAGGTAGGCCAGGACGTCCCGGACCTCCTTGCGCTCATAGAAGCGGACTCCGCCGACGACCTTGTAGGGCAGTCCGACGCGGATGAAGATCTCCTCGAAGACGCGCGACTGGGCGTTCGTCCGGTAGAAGATCGCGACGTCGCCGGCCTTGGCGTCACCGGCATCGGTGAGCCGGTCGATCTCGTCGGCGACGAACTGGGCCTCGTCGTGCTCGGTGTCCGCGACGTAGCCGGTGATCACTGCGCCGGTGCCGGCCTGGGTCCACAGGTTCTTGGCGCGGCGGTTCTCGTTGCGCTCGATGACCGCGTTGGCGGCCGACAGGATCGTCTGGGTGGAGCGGTAGTTCTGCTCCAGCAGGATCGTCGTCGCGTCCTTGTAGTCCTCCTCGAACTGGAGGATGTTGCGGATGGTCGCGCCGCGGAAGGCGTAGATCGACTGGTCGGCGTCACCCACCACGCACAGCTCGGCGGGCGGCAGGTCCGGGTAGCCGGGGCCGACCAGCTCGCGCACGAGGGTGTACTGGGCGTGGTTGGTGTCCTGGTACTCGTCGACCAGTACGTGCCGGAAGCGGCGCCGGTAGTGCTCGGCCACGTCCGGGAAGGCCTGGAGGAGGTGGACGGTGGTCATGATGATGTCGTCGAAGTCGAGCGCGTTGGCCTCGCGCAGCCGCCCCTGGTACATCGCATACGCCTGGGCGAGGGTCTTCTCGAAACCGTCGGCGGCCTGCCCCGCGAACGCGTCCTCGTCGATCAGCTCGTTCTTGAGGTTCGAGATCTTGGCGTTGAAGGCCTTGGGCGGGAACTTCTTCGGGTCCAGGTCCAGGTCGCGGCAGACGAGCGCCATCAGGCGCTTCGAGTCGGCCGCGTCGTAGATCGAGAACGACGAGGTGAAGCCGAGCCGCTTCGACTCGCGGCGCAGGATGCGGACGCAGGCGCTGTGGAAGGTGGAGACCCACATGGCGTTCGCGCGCGGGCCGACCAGGCTCTCGACGCGCTCCTTCATCTCGCCGGCGGCCTTGTTCGTGAAGGTGATCGCCAGGATCTGGCCGGGGTGGACGTTCCGCGCGGACAGCAGGTGTCCGATGCGGTGGGTCAGCACCCGGGTCTTGCCGGAGCCGGCGCCGGCCACGATGAGCAGCGGGGAGCCCGCGTGCACCACGGCCGCGGCCTGCTGCTCGTTCAGCCCGTCCAGGAGGGTCGCCGGGTCGATGACGGGGCGCGGGGCGCCGTCCCGGTAGTAGGCGTCCCCGCTCATGGGCGCGTCGAAGCGGCCGCCGAAGAGGTCGTCCGCGCCGGTCTCCGGCTCGGGATGGTCCTCGGGCGGCGGCGGGACCTCGTCGGAGGGGGAGAGGTCGGCCAGGAAGCTGTCGTCAAAGAGGCTGCTCATCGCCTTCCGAGTTTAGAGGGCGGGACCGACAGCCGGTCCCGCCCCCGGAAAATCGCCGGGAACGGGCGCCCCGTACGCTCCTCGGCATGACCGTTCTCACCAACATCTTCGTCGGCCTGCACATCATCGGGATCGCCTCGCTCCTCGGCGGCTTCCTGACCCAGATGAAGGCGATGGGCGCCGGTACGGCACGCTTCGTGCCCGCGATGCTGCACGGCGCGCTGACCATGCTGGTCACCGGCGTGCTGCTGGTGGGCTTCCGCGAGATGGGCGACGGCGACCCGCTGAACATGGTCAAGATCGGGGTGAAGCTCACGGTCCTCTTCGTGGTGCTGGCCCTCGTCTACGTCAAGCGCGACGAGGAGCACGTCGAGAAGGGGGTCTTCAGTGCGGTCGGCGGGCTGACCATCGCCAATATCTTTATCGCCGTCCTCTGGCACTGACCGGTCAGCCGAGACCAACCACAATCAGACACGGCCAGTTCTGATCATCTCGTCATCCGCCCGTTACCTTCAGGTTTAGCGTCCTCCCCCAAGAGCCCCGAGCCCCCCGAGATCTGTGGGACGAGCGGAAGGACGTGAGGCCCCCGTGGCCAGTCATCGAAAGCCCAGGCAGCGCCCGCTCTCCGGCGGCACGGTACGGACCGCCGCCACCCTCGCCCTCGCGGGCGCTGCCACCGCGACCGCCTTCGAAGGCACCTCGCACGCCGACCCCCAGCTCACCCCCGCCCAGGTCAAGGCGGAGGTCGACCGGCTCTACGGGGAGGCCGAGGAGGCGACCGAGCGGTACAACGGGGCGAAGGCCAAGTCCGACGAGGCCGAGCGGGCGCTGACGGGACTGCGCGAGGAGACCGCGCGCAAGACGGACCGGCTGAACACCGCCCGCAGCGCGCTCGGCTCGCTCGCCGCCTCCCAGTACCGCAGCGGCGGCCTGGGCCCGGCCCTCCAGCTGGCGATGGCCTCCGACCCGCAGGACTACCTGGACCGGGCCGGCCTCCTCACCCGGGCCGGCGACCGGACCGCCGCCGAGGTGGCCGCCGTACGGCGCGGGCTCGACGAGGTCGGGCAGCTGCGCGACAAGGCCGCCGGCCGGCTCGCGGACCTGCGCGCCCGCCAGGGCGAGCTCGCCGGGCACAAGGCCGTCATCGAGGGCAAGCTCGCCACCGCGAAGCAGCTGCTGGCCCGGCTCACCGCCGAGGAGCGGGCGGCGTACGAGGCCCGGTCGGGCGGGGACGACCCCGCCCCCACCACCCCCGCCGCCCCCGGGCAGCGCCGCCCGGCGGCCTCCCCGCCGCCCGCCGACAGCTCGCGCGCGGCCCGCGCGGTGGCCTTCGCGTACGGGGCGATCGGCAAGCCGTACGTGTGGGGCGCGACGGGACCGGGCTCGTTCGACTGCTCGGGCCTGACCCAGGCGGCGTGGCGCGCGGCCGGGGTCTCCCTGCCCCGCACCACCTACACCCAGATCAACGCGGGCCGACGGGTCTCCCGGGACCAGCTCGCCCCCGGGGACCTGGTCTTCTTCTACTCCGGGGTCACCCACGTCGGCCTGTACATCGGCAACGGCCAGATGATCCACGCCCCGCGCCCGGGCTCCACGGTCCGCCTCGCACCGGTCGACTCCATGCCCTGGGCCGGCGCCTCCCGCCCCGCGTGAGCCCCCGGAGCGCGGCTGGACGGCCTACGGCGTCTTGACCGTCTGGGTCAGCCACCCGAAGGTCTGCGGCAGCTGCTTGGACCAGGAGTCGAGGTTGTGCCCGCCGGTGACCTTCTCCGCGTGCACGGTGGTCGGGCTCTTGGCGATGGCGCCCAGGTCCGTGCCGGACAGGTAGCCGTCGTGCTCGGCGCCGGACATCCACAGCGCGATCGCCGGCGGCGCGGGCTGTGTCTGGAGGAGGTGCTTCAGGTTGTGGGTGCGGCGCAGCTCCGGGTCCTGGGACACCAGCGAGCTGGGCTCCTGGCCGGGGTCGTTGTAGCCGGACAGGGAGACGGCCGCGCCGTAGCGGTCGGGGTGCAGGATCGCCAGCTTGGCGGCGCAGTACGCGCCGGCCGAGTACCCGGCCACGCCCCAGGTGCGGGCCTCGTCGGAGGCGCGGAAGTTGTCCGTGACCATCTTGCGGACGTCGACGCTGAACCAGCTGTCGGCGTTGACCTTGCCGGGGAGGTTGGCGCAGCCGGTGTCGGCGTTGCCGAGGAGCATGGCGCGCGGGGAGACCAGGATGAAGGGCTGGACCTTGCCCTCCTTCATCAGGGGCTCCAGCACCTCGTGCGCCTTGAGCCCCTGGAACCAGGACTTGCCCGTTCCGGGGATGCCCGGGATCAGCTCGACCACCGGGAACTTCTTGTCCTTGTAGGCGGGGTCGTCGTACTGCGGCGGCAGCCACACCATGACGTCGCCCTTGACGCCGGAGATCTTGCCGTCGAGCTCGGTCTTCTTCACCCGCCCGCCGAGGCCGTCGACCGGCACGAACTCCTGGCGGACCTTGGGCTCCTGCCTGACCTGATCGGCCTTCTTCCCGCCGAGTCCGTCGGGGCCGAGGTCGGGGGCGGCCTGGACGTACTTCCCGGTGCCCATCAGGTCGCCCCAGGAGGCGTAGAAGTTCATGTCCCGGTTGACCGCGAGGAACACCAGGGCGACCGCGGTGGCCTGGGCGAACACCACCATCAGCCCGCGCGAGGCCACGCGTACGACGGCGGGGCCGCGCACCTTGCTCCACACGAACAGCGGCAGGACGACGGCGGTCACGGTCAGGGCGACCGCCGTCGCGAAGAGGGGGGTCCCGGTCAGGCTCATCACGCCACCCAAGAGGCAGGTGCGACACCCTCCGGTTGCCCTCCCCGCCTGCGGCGTGGATCACATCGGGGTCAGACGAGCCGGCGCGCGGTCGCCCAGCGGGTCAGTTCGTGGCGGTTGGAGAGCTGGAGCTTCCTGAGGACCGCCGAGACGTGCGACTCCACCGTCTTCACCGAGATGAAGAGCTGCTTGGCGATCTCCTTGTACGCGTACCCGCGCGCGATCAGCCGCAGCACCTCGCGCTCGCGCTGGGTGAGCCGGTCCAGGTCCTCGTCCACGGGCGGTGCGTCCGTCGAGGCGAAGGCGTCCAGGACGAAGCCGGCCAGGCGGGGCGAGAACACCGCGTCCCCGTCCTGCACCCGGAAGACGGAGTCCACCAGGTCGCTGCCGGTGATGGTCTTGGTGACGTAGCCGCGCGCACCGCCGCGGATGACGCCGATGACGTCCTCGGCGGCGTCCGACACCGACAGCGCCAGGAACCGCACCGGGTTCTCGGCCGCCGCCATCAGCGGGGCGCAGCGCCGCAGCACCTCGACCCCGCCGCCGCCGGGCAGGTGCACGTCGAGGAGGACCACCTCGGGGCGGGTGGCGGTGATGACGGTGACGGCCTGGTCCACGTCGGCCGCCTCGCCGACGACCTCGACGCCCGTGCGGGCCGTCTCCCCGATCTCGGCCTGTACTCCGGTGCGGAACATCCGGTGGTCGTCGACGAGGACCACGCGGACCCTCCTGGTCTCCGTCACAGCGCTGTCCTCGCTCATGCCGCCCTCTCCATCTCCAGCTCGACTACCGTGCCGCCGTCGGGCGCGGACCGCAGCACGGCGGTCCCGCCGTTGCGCTGCATCCGGCCGATGATCGATTCTCGTACGCCCATGCGGTCGTCCGGTACCGCCTCGATGTCGAAGCCCGGTCCCCGGTCCCGTACGGACACGAACACCGTGCGGCCCTCGACCTCCGCGTACACCTGTACCGGTCCCCCTTCGCCACCGTACTTGGCGGCGTTGACCATCGCCTCGCGCGCGGCCTGGATCTGCGCGCCCAGCCGCTCGTCGAGCGGGCAGTCGCCGACTACGACGACCTCGATGGGGACGCCGTGGTGGTCCTCCACCTCGGCGGCGGTCTTCTTCACGGCTTCGGCGAGGGTGGCCGGCTCCTCGGCCTCGTCCTTGCCGGTGCCCTCGGGCTTGTAGAGCCAGTTGCGCAGCTCCCGCTCCTGGGCCCGCGCGAGGCGGCGTACCTCGCCCGCGTCCTCGGCGTTGCGCTGGATCAGGGTGAGGGTGTGCAGCACCGAGTCGTGGACGTGGGCGGCGACCTCGGCGCGCTCCTGGGCGCGGATGCGCATCAGCCGCTCCTCGGAGAGGTCCTGGGTCATCCGTATCAGCCAGGGCCCGGCGAGCAGGGCGATGCCGACGAGGACGGCGAGTACGGCGGTGAGGAGGTTGCCGAGCTGGGCCGCGGAGCCCCGTACGACGATGAACACGGTCAGGCCCACACCGACCAGCACCACCCCGGCGAGGGCCCGGGCGGCCTGGAAGAGGCGCTTCTGGCGGCCGGCGGCGGCGCTCCAGTGGGCGCGGCGGGCGTTGTCGGCCTGGCGCCAGACGAGGACCACGCCGGCCCCGACGAGCAGGGTGGGCCAGATGTAGCGGCCGTTCTCGCCGCCGACGCGGAGCTGGGAGAAGAAGATGCCCGCTCCGACGGCCAGCGCGATCAGCCCGGAGACCGCTCCCTTGTCGGGTTTGCGCAGCCGGCGGGTGCCGTCGGGGAGGGCCTCGAAGAAGGAGTGGTGCCCGGTCTTGCCGCCCTGGCCGAGCGGTACGAAGACCCAGAAGGCCGCGTAGAGCAGTACGCCGAGCCCGTCCCCGAACATGAACATGCCGAGGAAGGCGAGCCGGACCCAGATCACGGGCAGCCCGAGGTGCCCGGCGAGGCCCCGCGCGACACCGCCGAGCATCCGCCCGTCGGCGCTGCGGTAGAGCTTGCGCTGCGGGACGTCTTCCGGGTCCGGTGCGTGCGGGATACGGGGGGCGGCGGCTACGGGCATGCCACCAAGGGTCACACGCCCGGGCGCGGCGCGGCATCAGGGCGTTCCCCCAGTTCGGTAGGGGGGATATCAGGGTTGCGCCAGGGTTGGGCCCGGTGCCGACGGCCCGCGCCGGCCGTCACCATGGACACATGACCGACGTACACGACGCCCCGCCGGGGGATCCGGGGGCGCCCTCCCCCGCCGAGCGGCCACCCCTGCGCCGCAGCAAGCGCGACAAGGTCCTCGCGGGCGTGTGCGGCGGCCTCGGCCGGTACTTCGACCTGGATCCGGTGGTGTTCCGGATCGTGCTCGGGGTGCTCGCCGTCACGGGCGGCGTCGGTCTGATCTTCTACGGGTTCGCGTGGCTGCTGCTCCCCCAGGAGGGCGAGGAGGACAGCGAGGGCAAGAGGCTGCTGACCGGCCGGGTGGAGGGTGCCACCCTGGCCGCCGTGTTCAGTGCCCTGGTGGGCTGCGCGCTGTTCCTGTCGATGCTGGACAACGGGGTGATGGGGGCCTTCTCGGTCCTGGTCATCCTGGCGCTCGGCGGCGCCTCCTACTGGTCCCGGCGCCACCGCGGCGCCGCCCCGCCCGAGGCGGAGGCCCCCGCCGCGCACCGCCCGGCGCCGCCCGAGACCCAGGCGCCGCCGGTGCCCGGCAGCCCGTCCTGGTGGCGGGACCCGCTGGTGAAGGACGGCACCACCGGCCCGGTCGGCTCCACCGGCTACCTGTGGGGCCCCGACGACAGCGCCGACGACGGCGCCCTCGGCGACGCCCTCGCCGGCTCCGGGGCCCGCCCGGGCGGCGCCCCGGCGAGGCCCCGCGGCAGCGCGCCCGCGCAGCAGGGCGGGGGCATCGGCGGCCGGGTGTTCCTGCTGGCCCTGCTGGCCGGAGCGGTGGGCACGGCCGCGGTGTGGGAGGGCAGCACGCTCGGGCACGCCCTCCAGGTGGGGTTCGCCTGCGCACTCGCCGTCTTCGGGCTGGGTCTGGCGGTCAGCTCCGTCAAGGGCCGCACCGGCTTCGGCACGGTCCTGCTGGGCCTGCTCACCGCCGGACTGCTCGCGGTGTCGGTCGCCCTGCCGCGCGAGATCGGCACCGACTGGCACAACGTCCACTGGCGTCCGGCGGCAGTGGCCGACGTACGGCCCGTGTACGAGTCGGGGACGGGGCTGGCCACCTTGGACCTGAGCCGCCTGGACGTGCCGAAGGGTGCCACCGTGCCCGTCCGCGCCTCCATCGAGGCGGGCCGGCTGAAGGTGGTCCTCCCCCGGGAGGTCACCGCGAAGGCCGACGTCTCGATCCACCTCGGCGACATCCAGCTGCCCGGGGACGACGGCCGCGCCGTCCGGATCAAGAGCGGCGGAGAGACCCGGCAGGAGACCCTGCCCCCCGCCGCCGGCACCGAAGCCGGCGGGACGATCGAGCTGCGCCTGGACGCGGGTGTGGGACAGGTGGAGGTGGCCCGTGCGGCGTCATGAGTTCCAGCCGGGACGGCTGCTGGCCGGTCTGGTCCTGACCGCGGCGGGCGTGCTCTACCTGCTCGACGCGGCCGGCGAGACGGACCTGCCGTGGTTCCTGGTGGTCCCCGTCGCGATGGGCGGGCTGTCGCTGGCCGCCCTGGTCGGGATGGTCACGTACGCCGTGCGCCGGGATCAGCGCGACCGGATCATCGAGTCGAAGGACCAGTAGGGCGCCCCCGCGAGGACGAGCGGGGTCCAGGCCATCAGGTAGGCCAGGTCGTTGCCGTAGTAGTACGGGGTCACGGCCCAGGACACCGTGAGCCACAGGCTGAGCGAGATCAGCAGTCCGCCGGCGGCCGCGAGCCGGGTCAGCACCCCGGCGAGCACGCCCAGCCCGACGAGGAGTTCCCCGATGGCGATGGCGACGCCGAAGCCGACGGGGGCCTTGAGGGCCAGGTCCACCAGGGCGGGGATCGCGGAGGTGTCGCGCACCCCGCGCATCAGCTCGCCGATCGAGCCGCTGCCGGTCTCGGCCAGGAAGCCGGCGGCCGTCAGTTTGTCGACGCCTGCGTAGACGAAGGTCACGCCGAGGAAGATCCGCAGCGGAAGGAGCGCGTAGCGGGTGGCCTGCTCTTTGAGCGGGGTGGTCCGCTGCCCGGATGGGGCGTCAGTTCGGGTCACGCCCCCATGTCTACCCCGTTCACTCGGCCACGTCGATGATGCAGCGGTTGGATTCCACCCCCGCCGCCGTGACGACCTGGATGTCGATGCGGCCCGGTTCCACCTCCGCCGGCACCGGGACGGTGAGCACCGTGTCCGCGGGGTTGGTGAACCCGCCGGGCACCGGGACCAGCGGCACGTGCACGTGGACCGCCCCGATCCGCACCACCAGCCGGGCGAGCATCTCCGGCGTCTGCGCCCCGGGCGGCACGAAGCCGAGGCCCCGGATCTCGATGTCGTCCCCGGGCCGGACGGCCGCGTCCAGGTCCCCGGGTTCGCGCCGGCGGACCACGGACAGCACCAGCGGGCGGCTCCCCTCGGCGTACTTCGCCGCGAGGTACACCGCGGCCGACAGCGCCACCAGCATGGCCAGCGCCCACGGCAGCCCCGGCAGCCGGTCGGGGAAGCGGGCCAGCGACACCGCCGCGTAGCCCAGCACCACGGTGGAGACGAGCACGTACTGCGCGTCGGGGAAACTGCCGCGGCCGTCGTCGTCCGTGAGCAGGTCCACCCCGCGCGGCCGGTCCGCCGGCAGCTTCTGCAGCCGCTGCCCCATGATCCGTACGGAGACCACCCGGCGCACCAGCACCGCCACCCCCGAGGTCAGCGCGACCACCGACAGCAGCGGCAGCGCCCGCCCCAGCGCGAACCCCTGGTACAGGGCCTCGCGCTCCGGTCCGGGCGAGGAGGCGGCCAGCCGCAGCGCGGGCAGCAGCGCCGCGAACGCGGTCAGCACCAGCCAGGCGCTCGGCACCGCCTTCGAGGTGGACAGCCGGTTGTCCTCCCCGACGACCGGGGCCAGCAGCCCGCCGCGCAGCGACTGCGCCCGGGCGGCGACGGTGAGCAGCCCGGCCAGCACCAGCGCGGCCAGCAGCCCGGCGGTGCGGGCGGTGGACCAGCCGGTGCCGAGCGCGGTGCCCACCTGCACCACCAGCAGCACCCCGGCGGCGATCCACAGGGCGAGCACGGCCCGCCGCGAAAACAGGTACAGCCAGGAGTGGCCGGCCTCCCGCCCCCGGTCGGCGACCGTACGGGCGGACAGGGTCAGCTCGTCGGAGACCCACTGCCGCGAGGCGCCGAGGGAGTGGGCCACGGCGGCCGGTACCCCCTGCCCCGCGGCGAACTCTTCCCGTTTCTCCAGGAACGCGGCGACGGCTCTGCGGTGCCCCTCCCGTGCGCACTCGTCGCAGGCGCAGACGGCGGTATGGGTACTCCGGGACATCTCTTGGACAGCCACGCGCGTGCCGCCTCTCTGAACTACGGTGCAATGCCAGCGAATTGTGCACCACTGCGAGAGCGCTCCGGATTGCGCACGATGTCAGAGCAGGTGATTAACGGTTCATGATGTTGACGCCACCGTCCGAGACGGTCTGCCACAGCGGCTGGTAGCTCACCCAGGCGGCGAGATCTCCGCCGAACCGCTCGCGCGTGGCCACGGCCGCGCGGTGGTCGACGGGCACCGGTTTCCCGGCCGCCCGCGCGATCAGCTGCACCTGCGCCGCCCGCTCCGCCGCGATGAACCACCAGGCCGCCGCGTCCACCGAGCCGCCGACCGTCAGCAGCCCCTGGTTGCGCAGGATCAGCGCCTTGTACGGGCCGAGCGCGCGGCCGATCCGTACGGGGTCGGCGGCTCCGTCCGCCGGGTACTCGTCGAGCAGCGCGTGGTCCTCGTAGAAGGCGCAGGCCTCCTGGGTGACGGGCGCCAGCAGCTCGCCGAGGCAGGCCAGGGCCCTGCCGTACGGGCCCTGCGTGCGGACCACCGCCACCACCTCGGGCCGGGCCCGGTGCACGGCCGCGTGCACGGCGAAGGCCAGCTGGTTGACCCGCCGCCCGCCCCGGACCACCCGCCCCTCCCCGTCGACCAGCAGCAGGTCCTCGGGGCCCAGGCCCGCGAAGGCCCGGCCGAAGGGGTTCACCCAGTAGCAGTCCTCGAACTCCGGGTCCCGCGCGGTGACGTGCCCCGAGACCCCGTCCTCGTACCCGAGCCGCCCCAGCAGCCGCAGTGCCCCGGCGAGCCGCTCCTTGCGGTACGCGCGCTCCTCGGCCGGGCCGGTGTGCGCGGGCGGCATCTCGAAGGCCAGCCGGTCCACCGGCACGGGTACGGGCTGATCCGGCATGCGCCCCTCCTTCGGGTCGCGGCGCAAGGTACCGGCATGGCCGTGAAGTGGCCATAGGGAAGGGGCCGGGGGAAGGCGAAAGCCGCCACTCCCGGAAGGGGGCGGCGGCTTCGTCAGGCCGTGCGGGGTGTCACTCCCACTCGATGGTGCCCGGGGGCTTGCTCGTGCAGTCCAGGACCACGCGGTTCACGTCCGGCACCTCGTTGGTGATCCGGGTGGAGATCCGCGCGAGCACCTCGTACGGCATGCGCGTCCAGTCCGCGGTCATCGCGTCCTCGGAGGAGACGGGGCGCAGCACGATCGGGTGGCCGTAGGTGCGGCCGTCGCCCTGCACGCCCACGCTGCGGACGTCCGCGAGCAGGACGACCGGGCACTGCCAGATCTCCCGGTCCAGGCCGGCGGCGGTCAGCTCGTGGCGGGCGATGGCGTCGGCCTCGCGCAGCAGGTCCAGGCGCTCCTTGGTGACCTCGCCGACGATGCGGATGCCCAGGCCCGGGCCCGGGAAGGGCTGGCGCTGGACGATCTCGTCCGGCAGGCCGAGCTCCTGGCCGACCATCCGGACCTCGTCCTTGAACAGCTGGCGCAGCGGCTCGACGAGCTCGAACTCGATGTCGTCGGGCAGGCCGCCCACGTTGTGGTGGGACTTGATGTTGGCGGTGCCGGTGCCGCCGCCGGACTCGACCACGTCCGGGTACAGGGTGCCCTGGACGAGGAAGGCGACCGCGGGGCCGTCCTCCTGGAGGATCTCCAGCTGGGCCTGCTCGAAGACGCGGATGAACTCGCGGCCGATGATCTTGCGCTTGGTCTCCGGGTCGGAGACGCCGGCCAGCGCGGTCAGGAAGCGCTCCTGGGCGTCGACGACCTTCAGCTGGACGCCGGTGGCCGCGACGAAGTCCTTCTCGACCTGCTCGGTCTCGCCCTTGCGCATCAGGCCGTGGTCGACGTAGACGCAGGTCAGCTGCGAGCCGATGGCCTTCTGCACGAGTGCCGCGGCGACCGCGGAGTCCACGCCGCCGGACAGGCCGCAGATGGCGCGCTTGTCGCCGACCTGCTCGCGGATGGCCGCGATCTGCTCCTCGACGATGTTGCCGGTGGTCCAGGTGGGCTTCAGGCCCGCGCCCCGGTAGAGGAAGTGCTCCAGCACCTGCTGGCCGTGCGTGGAGTGCATCACCTCGGGGTGGTACTGCACGCCGTACAGGTTCTTCTCGTCGTTCTCGAAGGCCGCGACCGGGACGACGTTCGTCGACGCGGTGACGGTGAAGCCCTCGGGGGCGGCGGAGCAGGCGTCGCCGTGGGACATCCACACCGACTGGTGCTCCGGGGTGCCCTCGAAGAGGGTGGAGCCGGGCTTGGAGACGGCCAGCTGGGTACGGCCGTACTCGCGCGCGCCGGTGTTGTCGACGGTGCCGCCGAGGGTGGTCGCCATCAGCTGGAAGCCGTAGCACATGCCGAATACGGGGACACCCGACTGGAAGAGGCCCAGGGCGTCGTCCAGGCGCGGGGCACCCTCCTCGTACACGGAGGACGGACCGCCGGAGAGGATGATCGCCTTGGGGTTCTTGGCGAGCATCTCGGCCACGGGCATCGTGCTGGGCACGATCTCGCTGTAGACGCGGGCCTCACGGACGCGACGGGCGATGAGCTGGGCGTACTGGGCGCCGAAGTCGACGACGAGAACCGTGTCCGGGGCGCTGTCGTGGGCGGCGGAGGGTGCTTCTGGCACGGGGCAGGCCTTCCGGCGGAAGAGGTGGCTGTTTTGTCGATTCTAACGGGGGACGCCACTCCCCCTTCGTCTCACCATCCGAACCCGCTTGGCCCGGAGCGGGACGGAAGGTAATAATCCCTTTCATGCGCAAGCAGCTGAGCTTCCTCTTTACCTATGGCACCGGCCGGTCCGGTCGCCATGGGTCATCGTGATGCTCGCTTGAGCCACTGACTTCCCAGAGCGCCCCGGTCCGACAGGACCGGGGCGCTCTGGCGTTTCCGCTCCTGCCGGCCACCAACCCACAGGAGAGACGTCATGACCACGATCACCACCACCCCCGAGCAGCTGATCGCCGGCTCCCGCGAGCGCATCGACTCCCTCGACGACCGGATCATCGGGCTGATCCAGGAGCGGATGGCCGTCTCGGCCGTCATCCAGGAGGCCCGGATCGGGGCGGGCGGGCGGCGGGTGCACCTCTCGCGCGAGATGGAGGTGCTCTCGCACTGGAGCGATGCCCTCGGCAAGCCCGGCACCGCGCTCGCGATGACCCTGCTGGAGCTGTGCCGGGGCCGCGTCTGAGCGGCGCGGGCGCCTGTTCGTCACCCGTCCGGGCCGTGACCGGCCCCGGGGGCCTTCGTTGGTGAGGTTGTCCGTGCCAGCCAGGCGCGCGACGCAGCACCACGCGTGGCTCCACGGGAGCGATGAGACGTGCCGCCCGACGGCGCGCGTCGTGGGACCTCGCTCCCTTCGTGTGACCGGACGGCAGGGGACAGCAGCCCGGTCACCCATGAGAACGGCCGGCCCGGGGGACGCCCCGGGCCGGCCGTTCGTCTGTGCGCCGTCGTGTTCCGTGCGCCGTCGTCTTATGCGCGCCGTCGTGTGCCGTTACGCGTGCGCGGAGCCGCCGCGGCGTCGGAAGCCCAGGTAGAGCGCCGCGCCGACGGCCAGCAGCCCGGCTCCGGCGAGGCCGACCAGGCCCGCCGTGCTGCCGGTGGAGGCCAGCGGGCCGCCGCTGCGGCCGGCGGCCGGGGAGGCGCCGGAGCCCGTGGTGGCTCCCGGGGTGGCCGAGGCGCTCGCGGAGGCGCTCGCCGAGGCGCTCGGCGAGGGGGTGCCGGTGGAGGGGCGCGGCGACGGGGTGGTGGTGCCCGTCGCGTTCACCGTGAAGGCGGCGATGTTGTTGGTCAGCACCGGGTCGAAGGCGTGCCGCTGGGGCTCGCCCTGCGGGCCGGGCTTGCCGACGGTGATGGCGCCCCTGGCGTCCTTGACCGTCTTCTCGATCCGCAGCTCGAAGGGGAACTCGGCCTTCTCGGATTCCAGCACGGACGTGCCGGTGGCGCAGCGGTAGTGCGCGCTCCGCACCTGGCGGCAGACCGCGGGGGCCGTGAGGACCTTCACGCCCTGCGGGAGCACCACGTCGACCACGGCCGCGGGGGCGGTGGAGCGGTGGTCGGCGACCCAGGCCGGGCCGTGGTTGCGTACGGTGACGGCCGTCTTGACCGTGGTGCCGGCGGTGCCCTTGAGGTTCAGGGGCTCGGCCGCGAAGTCGGCGGTGTTCGGCACGGCGAGGTCGAACACGCGCTTGTTGTCGGCCGGGTTCAGGTCGGCGCCGCGCAGGGGGGCGGCGGGCTCCGGGGCCCGCTTGCGTGCGGTCAGCTTCCGGCCGGTGGTGGTACCGGTGGCCGTGCCGGGCGTCTTGGCGTCCGTGCCCGTGGCCTGCTGGTGCGGGGCCGCCGGGTAGATGCCGTAGCCGAACAGCTCGGTGCGGGCGTGCGCGGTGGCCTTCAGGTGCAGCGGGCTGTCGCCGGCCAGCTCGTAGCTCGCCTTGGCCTCGAAGTCCCCGTCGACGGTGCAGACGGCGGTGGTGGAGGTGCGGGTGGTGCGGTAGGAGCAGTTGTCGTAGCGCTCCGGGAGCTCCATGCCGTGGGTGGCCTCCAGTTCCAGGACCACTCCCTTCGCCGGCTGGGTGCCCTCGTTGCTGAACGCGAGGGGCAGGGGCTGGCTCTCGCCCGGCTTCGGGTCCTTCTTGAGCCGCATCTCCCGCATCACCAGGTCGGGGCCGCCGACCGTGAGGGTGGTGGCGGCGGGGGTGACGGTGGCTCCGGTGGCCGTGCCGGTCACCGTGAGCACGCCGGAGGCGCCGTTCGCGCTGCCCTTCACGGCGGTGGCCTCCAGGTCCACGCCGGGGCGCGGGCCCTTGTCCTTGCAGACGAGCGTGGTGCCGCTGACCTGGCACTTCTTCACAGCCGCGGCGGGGTTCTCCCGTACGTCCGCGAACGCCGCGACCTTCGCAAGGTCGACGGTGAAGGTGAACTCGCCGCCGAAGGTGCCGACGTCGTCCAGGCGGAAGGGCAGCGCCACGGGCTGCGGGGAGGCGGTCCCTCCCGGGTGGAGCGGGAGGGCGAGGGCGGCCGGGGCGGCCAGGCGGAAGACGGGGGCGGCGGACTCGGCGGGTCCGGCGGGTCCGGCGGGTCCGGCCGGTCCGGCGGGCTCGGCGGCCATCGCGGAAGGGGCGGCCAGCCCCACGGCCACCAGGCCGCACGCGGCCAGCAGGGAGATGCGCTGTCTCATGCCCCCCTTGACCCCCGGACCGCCGTCGCGGTTGCACGGTTCCCCATGTGACCGACACCACAGCTCAGCGCGAAGGATTCCGGTACAACCTTTTTCGGCAACCGCCTGTCCACTCATGTACTGCGGTGAGTACCGCGCTCGGAGGGGGAGCGCGGTGCTCACCGTCGTCAGTGCTCCGGTTCCGGTTGCCTCGGCGGAACTTCGGGAACCGCGAGGAACGGCAGCCGCAGCGCGCCGAACGCCTCCTTGGGGACGGCCGGGAGGTTCGGCTCCACCGCCTCGAGACGCTCGTACGACCGGCCCTGCGCGGGCCGCCGGTCCGCCTCGCCCTTGTTCGGCCAGTACGACATCGCCCGCTCGGCCTGTGCCGTGATGGTCAGGGACGGGTTGACCCCGAGGTTGGCGGAGACCGCCGAACCGTCGACCACCGAGATGCCCGGGTGTCCGTACAGCCGGTGGTACGGGTCCACCACGCCCTCCTCGGCGGTGGCGCCGATCGGGCAGCCGCCGAGGAAGTGGGCGGTCAGCGGGGTGCCCATCAGCTCCCCGATGTTGCTGCCGGGGAAGCCGTTGATCTCCTCGGCCAGCAGGGTCGCGGCCCGGGTGGCCTCCTCGATCTGCACCGGATTGGGGGCGCCGTGGCCCTGACGGGCGGTCAGCAGGCCCTTGCCGACGCCGCCGGGCCTGCGGTAGGTGGTCAGGGAGTTGTCCAGGGACTGCATGACCAGCCCGATGATGGTCCGCTCCGACCAGCGCCGGTTCGACAGGGAGCGCAGCAGCTGCACCGGGTGCCTGGCGGTGCGGGCGAACCAGGCCCGTACCCGGTGCCCGCTGTAGGGCACCTGGAGGACGGTCATGAACCCCATGGCGTTGGAGCCCTTGCCGTAGCGGACGGGCTCGATGTGGGTGTCGGCGTCGGGGTGCACGGACGAGGTGATGGCCACGCCCCGGGTGAAGTCCGCCCGGGCGCCGCCGCCGTGCCGCTTGCGGTAGCGGCGGTCGTCGGTCTGGGCGCCGACCAGGCCCTCGGAGTTGGTCCGGGTCAGGTCGCCGAGCCGGTCCGAGATCCGGGGCAGTTCGCCGAGGTCCTTCATGGTGTGCAGCAGGGTCTGGGTGCCGTACGTACCCGCCGCGACCACCACGTGGCGGGCGCGCAGCACCCTGGCGCGGCCCTTGCGGCGGTGGTCGGTGGGGACGGTGCGGACCCGGTGGCCGCCGTCGGGGTGCTCGGAGAGCGCGGTGACGGTGGTCATGGGGTGGATGACGGCGCCGGCCCGTTCGGCCAGGTGCAGGTAGTTCTCGTTGAGGGTGTTCTTCGCGCCGTGCCGGCAGCCCGTCATGCACTCGCCGCACTCGGTGCAGGCC
Organism: Streptomyces sp. NBC_00091; assembly: GCF_026343185.1. GTDB lineage: Bacteria > Actinomycetota > Actinomycetes > Streptomycetales > Streptomycetaceae > Streptomyces. The sequence continues at coordinate 1,807,039 of NZ_JAPEMA010000001.1, forward strand.
CTGCGGGAGGGCCCGGCGCCGCCGAAGTACGGGTCGGCGACCTCCTGGCCGGGGCGGACCCGGGGCTGTCCCGCGGCGTCCTGGCCGTCGCCGAAGAAGACGCCGACCGGCGCCATGTGGAATGTGTCGCCGACGCCCATCTTCTCGGCGGCGGCCTTGAGGTGGACGTCGGAGGGGGTGAGCGTCGGGTTGAGCCGTACGCCGAGCATCCGCTTCGCCTGGTCGTAGTACGGGGCGAGTTCCGCCTGCCAGTCGGTGATGGAAGCCCACTGCCGGTCCTCGAAGAAGGCGGTGGGCGGCACGTACAGGGTGTTGGCGTAGTTGAGCGAGCCGCCGCCGACCCCGGCGCCGGCGAGCACCATCACGTTGCCGAGCAGGTGGATGCGCTGGATGCCGTACAGCCCGAGGGCGGGCGCCCACAGGTAGTTGCGCAGGTCCCAGCTGTTACGGGGCAGGCTCTCGCGGGTGAAGCGGCGTCCTGCCTCCAGGACGCCGACCCGGTAGCCCTTCTCGGTGAGGCGCAGTGCCGAGACAGACCCCCCGAATCCGGATCCGATGACGATGACGTCGTAGTCGTAGTCGTGGTCACGATCGTGCTCGTGGTCACGATCGTGGTCGTGCTCGTGGTCGTGGTCGTGGTCGTTCGGCACGAACACCCCTTAGCGCAGTCGGAGAGCCTTGAGGACCTTGAGGCTGCTGGTCATGAAGCGGGCGTACTGCTCGTCGTCCATGCCCAGCGAGGGCGCCATCGGGATCAGCCGCTGGTGGGCGACGGTCTGCGCCTCGGTGTACTTGAGGATGCCCTCGGAGCCGTGCCGGCGGCCGAGGCCGGATTCCTTCATGCCGCCCATGGGGGCCTGGGCGCTGCCGTAGGCGGGGGCGTAGCCGTCGTTGATGTTGACGGTGCCGGTGCGCAGCCGGGCGGCGACGGCGTGCCCGCGACGGGCGTCCTTGGTCCAGACGCTGGAGTTGAGGCCGTAGGGGGTGGCGTTGGCCTGGGCGACGGCCTCGTCCTCGTCGGTGAACCGGTAGACGGAGACGACCGGGCCGAAGGTCTCCTCGGCGCAGACCGACATGGGGGCCTCGACCCCGTCGAGGATGGTGGGTTCGTAGAAGAGCGGGCCGATGTCGGGGCGGGCCACGCCGCCGGCGACGAGGGTGGCGCCCTTGGCGACGGCCTCGTCCACGTGCCGCTGTACGGTCTCCAGCTGCCGTTCGCCGACGAGCGAGCCCATGTCGGCGCCGTAGGCGAGGGAGTTGCCGAGGCGCATGGCCTTGGTGCGGGCGGCGAAGCGCTCGACGAAGGCATCGGCGATGGAGGCGTGGACGTAGAGCCGCTCGATGGAGATGCAGAGCTGGCCGGCGGAGGAGAAGCAGGCTCGGACGGCGCCGGCGGCGGCCTTCTCCACGTCGGCGTCGTGCAGCACGAGCATGGCGTTCTTGCCGCCGAGTTCGAGGGAGACCCCGACCAGGCGGGCGGCCGCGCCCTGGGCGACCTCGCGGCCGGTGCGGGTGGAGCCGGTGAAGGAGACGTAGTCGGCGTGCCGGACCACTTCGGGGCCGACGACCGGGCCCTCGCCGAGGACGACCTGGAAGACCTCGGCGGGCAGTCCGGCCTCGATGAGCAGGTCGCGGGCCCACAGGGCGGTGAGCGCGGTCTCCGTGTCGGGCTTCATGACGACGGCGTTGCCCGAGACGAAGGCGGGCAGGGCGTCGCCGACGGAGAGTTCGAGGGGGTAGTTCCAGGGGGCGATCTGGCCGACGACCCCGCGGGGCTGGCGCAGTTCGGTGACCTTGGTGAGGGTGGGCATGGCGCCCGTGTGGCCCTTGGGGCGCAGGTACGAGGGTGCCTTGCGGCCGTAGTGACGGGCGGCGACCGCGACGGCCTGGACCTCCTCGTGGGCGTGCAGGCGGGCCTTGCCGGTCTCCAGCTGGATGAGGTCGAGGACCTCGGCCTGGCGGGCGAGGACCAGGTCGTGGAAGCGCAGCAGCACGGCGGCGCGCCTGCGTACGGGGACCCGCGCCCAGGCGGGCTGGGCGGCGCGGGCCTTCGCGAAGGCGGTGGCCACGTCCTCGGGGGTGGCCTCGGGCAGGTCCGCCAGCTTCGCCCCGGTGAAGGGGGTGTGGTTGGCGGTCCGGCCGGAACCGATCACTCCGCGGGTGAGCCGGGTGACCAGGGCGGGGGTCACCACGTCGGCGGCGGTGCGGGCACCTGCCGGGGCCGGGGCGACCGGGTTGGTGGGCTGCGGTGCGGAGCGGAGAGGGGCGGCGGGGGCCTGCGAGTCCGTCATGGCGGTGAGCGTATTCCGCCCGGAAGCCTTTGGGTACCCGTGGGTAACCGGATTTTGCCAAATCTGCCAGTGATCACTGGCAGGATGGCCGGGGAGGGCCGGCCGGGCGGGCTCAGCTCCCCTTCACGGCCGGCGCCCAGCCGCTGAGCACGATGTCGAACTGCTGGCGGGTCGTGTCCCAGTCGGCGACGGGGCCCGTCATGTAGATCGCGTACTCGGTGTTGTTCGGGGCGATGTACATCTGCTCGATGGCCCGGCGCGGTCCGGCGTGCACCCCCTTCTCGGTCCACGTGAAGTCCCACAGCGCGGCCTGGGTGCTGTCGCGGAAGGTGTTCGGGTTGAGCTTCAACCGTTTGTAGTCCGTCCGCTTCTGCACCTGCTTCTCCAGGTCGAGCACGTGCGTGTACGGGTTCACGTAGTCCGGGGTGGGGTCGGCGGCGATCCGGATGTAGTGCTTGCCGTTGTCCGAGGTGTAGTCGATCTGGTTGCCGTCCATCTGGCGCGTCCAGCCCTGCGGGACGAACAGCGTGAAGCCCGCCGGGTCCGTGACCTTGTTCCACCCGGCCGGCGGGCCGCCGGCGCTCGCGTTCTTGTCGGAGCCGCCGCCCTTGCCCGTATCCCCGCCCCCGTCCCCCTCGCCGCCCCCGGTGAACTTCAGCAGCCCGAAGACGGCCCCGCCGCCCAGCAGCGCCGCCACCAGGGCCACCGCGGCGGCCCGCCTGAGCCGCCCGCGCGGGCGCCCCGCGGGGGCGGGTGCCTGGGCGGGCGGGGCGGTGGCCGGGGCGGGAGCGGGGGCCGGCTCCGGCGCCGGAGCCCCCTGGGAGGCGGCCCGCTCCTCGGCACTCACCGCGCGCGTGGGCACGTACGCCTGAGCCGCCTTCGGCTCTCGGCCCTCCATCGCCTCCAGCAGCATCCGCTCGGCCTCCGCCGCCGAGGGGCGCTCGGCCGGGTCCTTGCGCAGCAGCGCGGTGATGACCGGGCCCAGGGGGCCCGACTGGCGCGGCGCGGGCGGCTCGTCGTTGACCACCGCCTGGAGGCTGGAGATGGGCGAGGTCCGCCGGAAGGGCGAACGGGCCTCGACGGCCGTGTAGAGGGTGGCGCCCAGCGACCACAGGTCGGAGGACGGATCGGGGGCGCCGCCGGTGACCCGCTCCGGGGCCAGGTAGTCGATGGAGCCCACGAGTTCACCCGTACGCGTGATCGACGAGTCGCCCTCGATCGCGGCGATCCCGAAGTCGGTGAGCAGCACCCGGCCGTCCTTGGCGAGCAGCACGTTGCCCGGCTTCACGTCCCGGTGCAGTACGCCGACCGCGTGCGCGGCGCGCAGCGCGCCCAGCACGTGCAGGCCGATCCGGGCCGCCTCGCGGGGCTCGATCCGGCCGGCGGCCTTGGCGGCCTCCGCGAGGGAGGGGCCGTCGACGTACTCCATGACGATCCACGGCCGGTCGTCGTGCTCCAGCACGTCGTGGACGGTGACGACCGCCGGGTGCTGGATCCGGGCCGCGGCCCGCGCCTCCTTCTGCGTACGGGCGTGCAGGACCTCCCGGTCGGCCTGGGCCACGTACAACCCCGCCGTCAGTTCCTTGACCGCGACCGTCCTGTGCAGCAGCTCGTCATGCGCGCGCCACACCTTGCCCATGCCGCCGCTGCCGATGGGCTCCACGAGCCGGTACCGGCCCGCGAGCACCGCACCCACGCCTGTCTGCTGTTCCACGAAATCCCGCCGCTCTGTGCACTCCAAGCCAGATTACGGAGCCTGCGGGTGCTGCCGGAACCGAGCGGGGCCCGGAAGGCGGCACTGTGACGCAATCGCCGTACTGATCGTCCGTCAGCCGCCGGCTTTGTAACTCGCCGTTGCCTTCTCGAAGACGTCGGTGACCTTGTCCTGGTTGTCCTCCGGACCTGTGACCATGACAACGTGGTAACTGCCGCCGAGCGCCACGACGAAGTTGCGCGCGAACAGCGACCGGCCCGCCGCGTCGATCCAGGTGTAGCGGCCCGTGACCCGCAACTGCTGCCCCACCTTCGTGGACTTGACGTCCCCGCCGGAGGCCCAGGTGGAGTTGCGGTACGGGGCCAGCTCCGGCTCCTTGTCCTTCTGGTACCCCAGCGGATCCGGACTGCCCCCCTCGACCCGGTCCCGGCCCGGTACGACGATCAGGGTGAACTGGCCCTGGGTGTAGCGCACCTGACCGGCCTCGTTGATCGACTGCCGCTCCCAGCCGTTGGGGACGGCGATGGCGAAGTGCGCGGGATCCTGCTGGACGGTGTAACCCTCCGGCGCGGGCGCGTCGGTCTGCGGGGCAGGCTTGGACTCCGGGGTTCCGCTCGGAGTCCGGCCGGGCGTCGGGGGCTTCGGCTGGGGGCTGGGCGGCCCGGAGGAGGCGGCGGCCGGGCTCTGGGCGGCCGTGGGCTGCTGTTCGTCGGAGTCGGCCGCGCGCGGCATGAAGACCATCGCGTACGCCACCGCGCCCGCGAGCAGGGCCAGGACGCCGACCAGCAGGACCTTGCCGAGGGAGCGCGGCTTGCGGGGGGCGGCGGGGTTGCGGTGGCGCCCGTGGAGATCGCCGCGGCGGCGTACGACGGGCAGCCGCGCGGGATCCGCCTCCGGCATCGGGAGCCCGGCGAAGTCCCCGTCGGGCTCCGGGGCGGAGCGGATCAGCGAGCGCAGCCAGCCGCGCAGCTCCTCGAACTCGGGCCGCTCGGTGGGGTCCTGGCGCAGCAGGGACTCCACGACGGGACGCAGCGGGCCGCACTCCTCGGCGAAGGCGGGGGGCTCGGCGCAGACCATCTCGACGAGTTCCGCCACGCTGTCCTCGGGGTACGGGGCGTGGCCCTGGACGGAGCGGTACAGCAGGGCGCCGAGGGCCCAGAGGTCGGTGGCGGGGCCGACGGGCGCGGCCAGCTGCCAGTGGCCGTGGACGGGGCCGGCCTGTTCGGGCGCCCAGCGCTCGGTGAGGGCGCCGACGACGGCCATCCGGGTCTGGCGGGCGCGCTCGGCGTCGAGGCCGGTGCGGGGGCCGCCCCAGGCTCCGCCGGTTTCGTGGACGCGGGCTTCGGGGGCTCGGGGATCGGGGGCTCGGGGCGCGCTCGCCGGTCCCGGCGCCGGCGGGCGCAGCGCCGCCGCCGGTCCCGTGACGGCCTGCCGGGCCGGCGGGTGGCCCGCGCCGGGCCGGGCCGCGGCCGGGGGGCGCGGCGGCGCCGCGGGCTCGGCCTGGCGGTAGCCCTGCGGGAGGGCGAGCTGCGCGGGCAGCGCGGGGCGGGCCGGCTCGGCGGCGGGCTGCGGCTCTACGGCCTGCGGCTGCGGTGCCTGCTCCGGCTCGCGCTCCGGCTCTCGTTCCGGCTCCCGTTCCGGCTCCCGTTCCGGCTGCGCCGGGCGGCGTGGGGTCGCCCCGTGCCAGGGCGTGGCGGCGGCGGTGTCCGGCCCCCCGTACGGGTACGCGTACTCCTGCGGCAGGTTGGCCCCGGTCGGGGGCAGCACCGGCACGACCACGGGGCCGCGCTCGCCGCGCTGCCGCGCCACCTCGGCGGCGGCCGCGCGGCTGCCGGCCCGGTACGCGGCGATGGTCCCGGCGCGGGCGACGGCCTCGGCGTCGGACCGGCCCTGCACGGGCCGGGCGGGCTGCGCGGGCTCCTGCGGCTGCGGCGGCTCCGGGGTGATGTGGTCCGTGTAGCGCGGCCCGGTGTCGTACCCGGGCGCCACCAGCGGGGCGTACCGGGGCCCGTCGTCCCGGGGCTCCGGGGCCACCGGGGGCGGCGGTGTGCCCCAGGCGGCCTCCACGGCCTCGTCCCCGCCCGGTTCCCCGGTGTCCGGCGGCGGGACCGGGTCGTACCCGCACAGGGCCTCCTCGGCGGCGCCCGCCGCCAGGCCCGTCAGGACGACCCGCCCGTCATCGCATATCAACACCGTCCGGGCGGTGATGTTCCGGTGCGTCCAGCCGTGCGCGTGCAGCACGCGCAGCGCGGTCAGGACGTCGGAGGCCACCTCCGCCGCCCGGTAGGGGCTCAGCGGCTCGTCGGCGATCAGCGCGGCCAGCGGCCTGGCGGGGACGAGTTCGCTCACTATCCACAGCGAGCCGCCCTCGGCGAACACGTCGAAGACCTGGTCGAGCCGCGGATGGTCCGGTACGGAGGCGGCCGCCTGGGCGGCGGCGATCGCCCGTCGGACGGCCGGGAGTTCCCCGGTGGCTCCGGCCTGCGCGCGGGTGCCGTCGAGCAGCTCCGCGTCCACGACCTCAGGTAACGGCACCTGCCGTACCAGGACTTCCTGTCCGCTGCGCGTGTCGAAGGCGCGGGTCTCTATCAGCTCGTACTCGTCGGACGGCGGAAGCGGCAGCCGGTAGCGGTCGGCCAGGATCCGGCCGGCGTAGTCCTCCACATCGCCTCCCCCGAGTGCGGTCCCCCATGTCCCCCGCTGGACACGATACGTCGCCGGGGCCGCCCGCGTCCCGGGCTTACGAGGCCTGTCAGCCCAACTGCTGGAAGGTCTGGAACGCCGTGTTGCGCAGCTGCGTGCATTCGGGGCCGTCCCACTGGTCGGCGGCGCAGCTGATCATGATGGCGTAACCGTGCGTGGGATCGGTCTTGAAGCCCCGGTCGAGCACCCGGACCCTGATGCCCTGCTGCTCGCGCTCGAACTCCCAGTCCGCGACGGTCGGGTAGCCCCGGTAGTCCACCGTGTCGAGGCGGATCTGGCGGTAGCCCTTGCTGCTGCCGGCCACGGCCGGGGCGAGCTGGGCCCAGGCGAGGCGGGCGTCGTTGCCCGGGCTGTTGGTGTAGTCGACCTGGATCCGCGGGAAGCCGCCGTCGCGGCTGTATATCGCACCGGAGTTGCTGCCCGCGGTGTCGGTCTGGCGGAAGCCCTCGGGCATCGCCATCGCGAAGTGGAACCGCAGGTCGGTCACCGTGCCGAACCCGGCCGGGAGCCCGCCGCCGGGGCTCGCCCCCTGGCCCTGGCCCTGCCCCTGGCTCTGGCCGGGGTCGGCGCCGCCCGGGGTGCCGCTGGGCACGGGCGTGCCGGGGGCGGCGGGCGTGCCGCTCGGGGTCGCGCTCGGCGAGGAACCGGCCGACGCGGCCGGGCTGTTGCCGGAGGAGGCGCCGGGCGAGGGGCTGCCGGACGCGACCGGACCGGCGCCGCCCTTGCCCTCGTTCTTGCGGCCGCCGGGCTTGTCGTCGCCGCTGACCATGTACGCGATGAGCGAGCCGACCAACGCCAGGACCACGACCACACCGGCTATCGCGAGCGCGATGGTGCGGCGCGGCACCACGTCGGTGAGCGAGGCCGCGGCCGGCCCGGGACGGGACGGCGCGGCCTCGGCGGCGGAGGCCGCGGCCGCGTCGGCGGCGGCCGCCTTGCGGGCCGCCTTCAGCGCGGCGCGGGTCCGCTCGCGCTGCTCGCGCTCACGGCGCTCGCGCTCCTTCTTCGCCGCCTTCTCGGCCGCGGCGTCGGCCTTGCTGAGCGATATCGGCCGGGTCTCCTCGACCGGCGGGACCGGCTCGGGCTCCGGCTCGGGAGCGGCGACGGGCTCGGGGGCGTTGACCACGGCGGTGAGCATCAACCGCGCGTGGTCGTCGTCGAGACGCCGGGCCGGGTCCTTGACGAGCAGTCCGTAGATGACCTCGGTCAGCGGGCCGGCGTTCTTCGGCGGGTCCACGGGCTCGGTCATCACCGCGGTGAGGGTGGCGAGCGCGTTGCCCTTGTCGTACGGGGGCACGCCCTCGACGGCCGCGTACAGCAGCCCGCCCAGGGACCACATGTCGGCGGGCGGACCGGGCTTCTGGCCGCGGGCGCGCTCGGGGGAGATGTACGAGGGGGCGCCGACGAGCATGCCGGTGGAGGTGATGGAGGGGTCGCCCTCCACCTGCGCGATGCCGAAGTCGGTCAGGACGACGCGGCCGGAGGCGGCGATGAGCACGTTGGACGGCTTCACGTCGCGGTGCAGGATCCCCTGGCGGTGCGCGGCGCGGAGCACGTCGAGCACGGCGAGCCCGACCTCGGCCGCGCGGTGCGGGGTCAGCGGCCCGTTCTCCCGGACGAACTCGGCGAGCGAGGGGCCCTCGATGAGCTCCATGACGATCCAGGGCCGGGCGTCCTCGTCTACGACGTCGAAGACGGTGACGGCGCCCTCGCTGCGGATGCGCGCGATGGCCTTGGCCTCGCGGAGGGTCCGGGTGATGAGGCGGCGCTTCTCGTCCTCGTCGACGCCGCTGCTGAAGCGGAGTTCCTTGACGGCGACCGTCCGCCCGAGGACCTCGTCCTCGGCACGCCAGACGGTGCCCATGCCGCCCTTGCCGAGCACCGCTCCCAGCCGGTACCGCCCGGCCAGCAGCCGCCCCTTGTCCTTCGCGGGCGCGTCAGCGCTCGCCGCCCCGGCCTTGCCGCCGGACGGCTTGGCGGACGCGGCGTCAGCCTCCGGCACCACGGCCGGCTTCACGCCACCGGAACCCGACTTCGCCGCAGGCTCCGCGTCCTCAGGCTCCGGCTTCGCCATCGCCACGGGCTTCGCGTCCTCGGGCTCCGCTTCGGCCGCCGCAGCCTTCCCGGCGTCAGGACCGGGCTCCGCCACGGGCGCGGCCCCGTCCGCCTCGTCCGGGCCCGCTTCGGACGGCCCGGGCTCGCCGGACCGCGCCCGGGGCACGGCCGCAGCCACGGGCTTCGCGTCCTCGGGCTCCGCCTTGGGCGATACCGCCGGAGACGCAGCCTCGCCCTCACCGTCCAGCTTCGCCGCAGGCGGCCCGGCAGGCGCCTCGGCGGGCGACTCGGTGTGCTCCGGCTTCGACATGCGTCCCCTCTGCGATCGTGCAGCCTGCCCGGCTGCCTCGGCAGCCGCCGGGGGGCACGTTAACCCACCCCGACAGAAACCTCATTGTTGCTCACTCCGCATCGGACGGGAGCCCCGGGTCCAGCGGTTCCCTCCCTCACTGGGCAACCCCAGGCTGCCCAGCCCTCAGGCCAGAAAAGCGGCTGCCACAGAAGTGGTGGGGGTGACCTCTGCCAGGTGCAGGGAGCTTGAGGTTGGGGAGTGCCAGTCAGTACGGCTGTCGGTCACTCGTTCGCGCTAGTTGTCCGAGTTTCGGGGCGAAGCAGGGCCCAGGCTCCTAGGTTGACTCCATGACGGCATTGGCGGTACTCAGGGAGGCTGGGCACGCCCGGTACACCTTCCGGCTGCGCGTATCGTCTGCCGCCCGGTCGGCTCTGCTCTCCGAGTGGGACCGGTGTCGGTGGGTGTGGAATCAGTGCGTTGCCGAGTCCAAGGTGGCGTACAAGGCTGGGGAAAAGTGTGGTCCGGCCGTGCTGTGCAAGAAGCTGACCGACTGGCGTGCAGGGCGTGAGTGGCTGCGCATGGGCGGGAGTGTGCCGCAGCAGCAGGTCATCCGTGACTTCGCCGCATCGCGGGCCAAGGCGTTAAAGGACATCAAGGCCCGGCTGCCGGTGCGGCGGCGTGCGGGAATGCCCCGGTTCAAGAGGAAGGAGCTGACGGATCCGACGCTGAACTACACAAAGTGCGGGTTCCGGTTGAGGGATGGCCGTCTCTACCTGGCGGGCGGAATTTCGCTGACGGTGGTGTGGTCGCGGGAGCTGCCGTGCGCCCCCTCCAGTGTGCGCGTCTACCGTGACAACCTTGGCCACTGGTACGCGTCCTTTGTCGTCCAGGCGCACGTGCAGCCGCTACCAGCGACCGGTGCGGCGATCGGTGTCGACTGGGGTGTCAAGGAGACCGCGACCACCACGAGCGACGCTCACGACCTCCCACATCCCGAACATGGGAAGCAATCGGCCGGGAAACTGGCCGGCTACCAGCGGATGATGGCCCGCCGGAAGCCCAAGCGCGGCCAAGCCTCCTCGACGGGTTACCGGAAGGCGAAACGGCAGGCCGCCAAGGCCCACAAGAAGACCGCCCGGCAGCGTCAGGACACCGCACGCAAGTGGGCCAAGCAGGTCGTGAGGGACTTCGACCTGCTTGCTGTGGAGGACTTCCGCCCCAAGTTCCTCGCAAAGTCGACCATGGCGCGCAAGGCGGCCGACGCTGCGATCTCAACTGTCAAACATGAGCTGCTCAACATGGCGCGCAAACACGGACGCGACCTGCGCCTCGTGGATCCCGCGTACACCACCATGGACTGCGGAAACTGCGGAGCGAGAACCAAGCACGCACTACCGCTGTCGGAACGTACCTACACGTGCACCGCATGCGGAGCCGTCTCCCCTAGGGACAAGAACTCCGCGCGCGTGATGCTGGTCCGGGCAGGTCTCAACCCGGCTACCGTTGATCGTGGAAGACCTGACGGACCGCCGGTCCACCAGGCAGTGTGAGGTAGGAATCCCCGCTCACCAAGGGGAGGATGTCAAAACGGAACGATGTCGGGCGCCCCCAGCCGGGCCGCGTCCGCCGTCTGGTCGTCCGGCTGGCGTTGCGATTCCCGCTCCGCCTGCACCCGCTTCTCGTAGTGCTCCACTTCCTTCTCGATGTGCTGCTTGTCCCAGCCCAGTACCGGAGCCATCAGTTCCGCGCACTCGCGCGCCGATCTGGTCCCCCGGTCGAAGGTCTCGATCGAGATCCGGGTCCGCCGCGTCAGCACGTCGTCCAGGTGCCGGGCCCCCTCGTGGGAGGCCGCGTAGACGATCTCCGCGCGCAGGTAGTCGTCCGCCCCGGACAGCGGTTCCCCCAGTCCAGGGTCGGCCGCGATCAGGTCGAGCAGTTCCTCCGTCAGCGATCCGTACCGGTTCAACAGGTGTTCCACCCGCACCACATGGAGTCCCGTCCGCGCGGCGATGCGGGCCCGGCCGTTCCACAGGGCGCGGTAGCCCTCGGCCCCCACCAGCGGCACGTCCTCCGTCACGCACGCCGCGACCCGCTGGTCCAGCCCGTGCACCGCCTCGTCGACCGCGTCCTTCGCCATGACCCGGTACGTCGTGTACTTGCCGCCCGCCACCACCACCAGACCCGGCACCGGATGGGCCACCGTGTGCTCGCGCGAGAGCTTGCTCGTCGCGTCCGACTCCCCGGCCAGCAGCGGCCGCAGGCCCGCGTAGACGCCCTGGACGTCGTCCCGCGTCAGCGGTACCGCCAGTACCGAGTTCACGTGCTCCAGCAGGTAGTCGATGTCCGCGCTCGACGCCGCCGGGTGCGCCTTGTCCAGGTCCCAGTCGGTGTCCGTGGTCCCCACGATCCAGTGCCGCCCCCACGGGATCACGAACAGCACCGACTTCTCGGTCCGCAGGATCAGCCCCGTGCTGGAGTGGATCCGGTCCTTCGGGACGACCAGGTGGATCCCCTTCGAGGCCCGTACGTGGAACTGCCCGCGCTCCCCGATCAGCGCCTGGGTGTCGTCCGTCCACACCCCGGTGGCGTTCACGACCTGCTTGGCGCGGATCTCGTACTCTCCCCCGCCCTCCACATCGCGCACCTTCGCCCCGACCACCCGCTCGCCCTCGCGCAGGAAGCCGACCACCCTCGCCCGGTTGGCGCAGTGCGCCCCGTACACCGCGGCCGTCCGCACCAGCGTGGCGACGTAGCGCGCGTCGTCCATCTGGGCGTCGTAGTACTGCAGGGCGCCCACCAGCGCGTCCTTGCGCAGCGCCGGCGCGATGCGCAGCGCCCTTCTGCGCGAGAGGTGCCGGTGGGTGGGCAGTCCGCGCCCGTGGCCGCTGGAGACCGACATCGCGTCGTACAGGGCCACGCCCGAGCCGGCGTAGAACCGCTCCCAGCCCTTGTGCTGGAGCGGGTACAGGAAGGGCACCGGCTTCACCAGGTGCGGGGCGAGCCGCTCCAGCAGCAGCCCGCGCTCCTTCAGCGCCTCCCGTACGAGGGCGAAGTCGAGCATCTCCAGGTACCGCAGCCCGCCGTGGATGAGTTTGCTCGAGCGGCTGGACGTCCCCGACGCCCAGTCACGCGCCTCCACCAGCCCGGTCGAGAGGCCTCTGGTCACCGCGTCGAGCGCGGTGCCCGCGCCGACCACGCCCGCGCCTACGACCAGCACGTCCAGTTCCCGCTCGGCCATCCGGGCGAGCGCCTCCGCGCGCTGCGCCGGTCCCAGTGTCGCTGTCCTCACGGCTGCCTCCCGTTGGCGCGGGCCGTACCCGCTCGATGCGGGTGATCCCGCTCACATCTCCCACTTCAGATTCTGACCGGCCGCACCGACATCAGCCACCGCCTGTGGACAACACAAGCGCGACCACCACCTCACAATGCGACATATCTGTCATATATACGCCTAGTCTGACATTGCGCCAGCTCCAGTCGTCCACAGGACTTGCGCGCACCGCCCCCTCATGCATGCCAGGGAAGGGAAGGGACGGCCCCCCATGCCCGCAGATCTCGCCGTCATCGGACTCGGCCACCTAGGCCTCCCCCTCGCCCAGGCGGCCGTCGCCGCCGGAATCGAGACCGTCGGCTACGACAGCGGCCCCGCGACGGACAGCACCCTCACCGCCGCCGAGATCCGCCGGATGTCGGCGGCCGGCTTCCGGGTCACCACCAACCCCGTCGAGCTCGGCCGGGTCCGCACCGCCGTCATCTGCGCCCCCACCCAGCTCGGCGCCGACCGCGCGCTCGACCTCGACGCCGTCGGCGAGGCGGGCCGCACCCTCGCGGCCCGGCTGCGCCCGCACACCACCGTGATCCTCGAGTCCGCCGCCCACCCGGGCGTCACCGAGGACTACCTGCGGCCCATCCTGGAGGAGGGGTCCGGGCTGCGCGCCGGGCGCGACTTCCACCTGGCCTACTCCCCCAGCCGCCTCGACCCCGGCAACCGCACCCACACCATCGCCAACACCCCCAAGGTGATCGGCGGCCTCACCCCCGCCTGCACCGAGTCGGCGCACGCCTTCTACGCCCGGCTCACCGAGAAGGTCGTCCGCGCCCGCGGCCTGCGAGAGGCCGAGACGGTCCAGCTCCTCGAGACCAACTACCGGCACGTCAACATCGCCCTGATGAACGAGATGGCCGTCCTCTGCCACGACCTCGGCGTCGACCTGTGGGACGTCATCCGCTGCGCCGAGACCAAGCCGTACGGGTTCCAGGCCTTCCGCCCCGGCCCCGGCGTCGGCGGCCACGGCGTCCCCCTCGACCCCAACTACCTCCCCCACACCACCCGCACCCCCGGCCACCCCCTGCGCATGGTCGGCCTGGCGCAGGAGATCAACAACCGGATGCCGCAGTACGTCATCCAGCGCTGCGCCACCCTGCTGAACGAGCACGGCAAGTCCGCGCGCGGCGCCCGCGTCCTCCTCCTGGGCGTCACCTACAAGCCCGACCTCGCCGACCAGGAGGGCTCACCGGCCCGCGAGATCGCCAGCCGGCTCCTCGACCTCGGGGCCCTGATCAGCTACCACGACCCGTACATCGCGGGCTGGCGGGTCCGCGACCAGCCCGTGCCGCGTGCCGATTCGCTGTACGAGGCCGCCGCGAACGCCGATCTGACGATCCTGCTCCAGCACCACCGCACGTACGACCTCCAGGGCCTGGCGGTGAAGGCCCAGCTGCTGCTGGACACCCGCGGCGCCAGCCCGGCCGGCGCGGCCCACCGCCTCTGACGCCCCACGGGCCGCCACCCCAGGTCACGACGCGATCCCGGTCCGATCACCCGATCGAAATCCCCTCTCGGACGGCGCCGCACCCTGCTAGCCTGCGGCGTCACTTATCTCGCACTTACGCCCCACGGGCACCCGTGCGCCCGAATCCCTGGGGGGGATTTCCCAATGAGCCAGAACTTCCAGCCGCCCGCGCCCTCGCCGTACACCGAGGCCCCCGCCCCGGCCCCGGCCCGCAGGGGCAATGTCGGCCTCGGCATCGTGGCCGCCGTCGTGGCGGCCCTGATCGCGGCGGCGGCGTACGGCGGCATCATGAACGCCATCGACCGCGAGGTCGGCTACGCCGCGGTCGGCGTCGGCCTGCTCGTGGGCCTGGCCGCCGGAAAGATCGGCGGCCGCAACCCGGTCCTGCCCGTGGTCGCCGCCGTGCTCGCGCTCGGCGCCGTCTACCTCGGGCAGATGTTCTACATCGCGCTCATGACGGCCGAGATCGCCAACGTCGGTGTGGTCGATGTGCTCGACAAGGTCGGCGTCGCGGGCCTGAACGACGTCTGGAAGAAGGCCACGGACTTCATGTCCTTCGTCTTCTTCGGCATCGGCGCCTTCGTCGCCTTCGGCGCGGCCAAGAAGGCCAGCGACTGAGCGGGCGCCCGCGTACGCCGGAGGGCCGGCACCCCGAGTGGGGTGCCGGCCCTCCGGCGTACGCAATGAAAAAACTCAGCGGCGGTGCTGCGAGTCCGCGATCGTGACCTCGACCCGCTGGAACTCCTTGAGCTCGCTGTAGCCGGTGGTGGCCATCGAACGGCGCAGCGCGCCGAAGATGTTCATCGAGCCGTCCGGGGTGTGCGACGGGCCGGTGAGGATCTCCTCGGTGGTGCCGACCGTGCCGAGGTTCACCTTCTTGCCGCGCGGCACGTCCTCGTGGACGGCCTCCATGCCCCAGTGGTTGCCCTTGCCCGGCGCGTCGGTGGCGCGGGCCAGCGGGGAGCCCATCATCACGGCGTCCGCGCCGCAGGCCACGGCCTTCGGGATGTCGCCGGACCAGCCCACGCCGCCGTCGGCGATGACGTGCACGTACCGGCCGCCGGACTCGTCCATGTAGTCGCGGCGGGCCGCGGCCACGTCGGCGACGGCGGTGGCCATCGGGACCTGGATGCCGAGCACGTTGCGCGTGGTGTGCGCGGCGCCGCCGCCGAAGCCGACCAGGACGCCCGCGGCGCCGGTGCGCATCAGGTGCAGGGCCGCGGTGTAGGTGGCACAGCCGCCGACGATGACCGGCACGTCGAGCTCGTAGATGAACTGCTTGAGGTTCAGCGGCTCCGCGGCGCCGGAGACGTGCTCCGCCGACACGGTGGTGCCGCGGATCACGAAGATGTCCACGCCCGCCTCGACGACGGCCTTGGAGAACTCGGCGGTGCGCTGCGGGGACAGCGCGGCGGCGGTGACGACGCCCGAGTCGCGCACCTCCTTGATGCGCTGCCGGATCAGGTCCGCCTGGATGGGCGCGGAGTAGATCTCCTGGAGACGGCGGGTGGCGGACTCCTCGTCCAGCTCCGCGATCTCGTCGAGCAGCGGCTGCGGGTCCTCGTAGCGGGTCCACAGGCCTTCGAGGTTCAGCACGCCGAGGCCGCCGAGCTCGCCGATGCGGATCGCGGTCTGCGGGGAGACGACCGAGTCCATGGGGGCGGCCAGGAAGGGGAGCTCGAAGCGGTACGCGTCGATCTGCCAGGCGATCGAGACCTCCTTCGGGTCCCGGGTACGCCGGCTCGGGACGATGGCGATGTCGTCGAACGCGTACGCCCTGCGGCCGCGCTTGCCGCGCCCGATCTCGATCTCAGTCACGTGTGGTGGCCTTTCCTCTGGGTCTGCCCGTCCAGTATCCCCGAACCCCGGGCGCCCGCGTTCCGGTGACCGCTGTACGGACGAGCGCGGGCCTTCACGGGGGCGGGCACGGCGAAGGGGCGGGCCCACCCGGGCCCGCCCCTTCAGCCTTGCGCCACTCAGCCCTTGCGGGAGTAGTTCGGTGCTTCCACCGTCATCTGGATGTCGTGCGGGTGGCTCTCCTTGAGGCCCGCCGAGGTGATCCGGACGAAGCGGCCCCGGTCCTGGAGCTCGGGGACGGTACGGCCGCCGACGTAGAACATCGACTGGCGCAGGCCGCCGACCAGCTGGTGGACGACCGCGGAGAGCGGGCCGCGGTAGGGGACCTGGCCCTCGATGCCCTCGGGGATCAGCTTGTCGTCGCCGCCCACGCCCTCCTGGAAGTAGCGGTCCTTGGAGAAGGAGCGCTGGTCGCCGCGGGACTGCATCGCGCCGAGCGAACCCATGCCGCGGTACGACTTGAACTGCTTGCCGTTGATGAAGAGCAGCTCGCCCGGGGACTCCTCGCAGCCCGCGAGCAGCGAGCCGAGCATCACGGTGTCGGCGCCCGCGACCAGGGCCTTGGCGATGTCGCCGGAGTACTGGAGGCCGCCGTCGCCGATGACGGGGACGCCCGCGGCCTTGGCGGCCAGCGAGGCCTCGTAGATCGCGGTGACCTGCGGGACGCCGATGCCGGCGACGACGCGGGTGGTGCAGATGGAGCCGGGGCCGACGCCGACCTTGATGCCGTCGCAGCCGGCGTCGATCAGCGACTGGGCGCCGTCGCGGGTGGCGACGTTGCCGCCGATGACGTCCACGCCGGAGTTGGACTTGATCTTGGAGACCATGTCGCCGACCAGGCGGGAGTGGCCGTGGGCGGTGTCGACGACGATGAAGTCGGCGCCCGCCTCGATCAGGGCCTGGGCGCGCTCGTACGCGTCGCCGGCGACGCCGACGGCCGCGCCGACGAGGAGGCGGCCTTCCTTGTCCTTGGCGGCGTTCGGGTACTTCTCGGCCTTGACGAAGTCCTTGACCGTGATGAGGCCCTTGAGGATGCCCGCGTCGTCGACCAACGGCAGCTTCTCGATCTTGTGGCGGCGCAGCAGCTCCATGGCGTCCACGCCGGAGATGCCGACCTTGCCCGTGACCAGCGGCATCGGGGTCATGACCTCGCGCACCTGGCGGCTGCGGTCCGACTCGAAGGCCATGTCGCGGTTGGTGACGATGCCGAGCAGCTTGCCGGCCGGGTCGGTGACCGGGACGCCGGAGATGCGGAACTTGGCGCACAGCTCGTCGGCCTCGCGCAGCGTCGCGTCCGGGTGCACCGTGATGGGGTCGGTGACCATGCCGGACTCGGAGCGCTTGACCAGGTCGACCTGGTTGGCCTGGTCGGCGATGGAGAGGTTGCGGTGCAGTACGCCGACGCCGCCCTGGCGGGCCATCGCGATGGCCATGCGGGCCTCGGTGACCTTGTCCATGGCCGCGGACAGCAGCGGAACGTTCACGCGGACGTTGCGCGAGATGAGGGAAGAGGTGTCGATCTCGTCCGGAGCCATGTCCGACGCGCCCGGCAGCAGCAGCACGTCGTCGTAGGTCAGTCCGAGCGTGGCGAATTTGTCGGGCACTCCGTCGGCGGTCATGACACCTTCCCAATGGTCTTGCTCAGCGCGGATGTCCATGCTAACGGGATCCCGACGCGTCTCATTCCACGACCAAGGTCAACCAGAAGTTTCGTCGTTTCCTACGACAGAAAATGGTGCGAAAGGGGACGCGCCGCCGACGGCGGTGGTCACTGCTCGGCGAGGGCGCGCAGCCGGCTGAGCGCCCGGTGCTGGGCGACCCGTACGGCGCCCGGGGACATGCCGAGCATCTGGCCGGTCTCCTCCGCGGTCAGCCCGACGGCCACCCGCAGGACGAGCAGCTCGCGCTGGTTCTCCGGCAGGTTCGCGAGGAGCTTCTTGGCCCAGGCGGCGTCACTGCTGAGCAGGGCGCGCTCCTCCGGGCCCAGCGAGTCGTCCGGCCGCTCCGGCATCTCGTCCGAGGGGACGGCCGTGCTCCCCGGATGCCGCATGGCGGCCCGCTGGAGGTCCGCGACCTTGTGCGCGGCGATGGCGAAGACGAAGGCCTCGAAGGGGCGGCCGGTGTCCCGGTAGCGGGGCAGCGCCATCAGGACGGCGACGCAGACCTCCTGCGCGAGGTCTTCCACGAAGTGACGAGCATCACCCGGGAGCCGCGACAGTCTGGTGCGGCAGTAGCGGATGGCGAGGGGGTGCACGAAGGCCAGGAGATCGTGCGTGGCCTGCTCGTCCCCCTCGACGGCACGGCGTACGAGCGCGCCGACAGCCCCGGCGTTGCCGCTTTTTGCGGCGCCGGTGGGGGCTGTGGCCGCTGGTGACCCCAGGGCCTCGTCGTCGCGCATCAATCCATGGTGCCTTGGCGCCGGAGCGTTCGCGGCACCGTGGTCCGTGTTGTGCATCGAAGCGTTATGAGCGGGTGCGCCGGAACTCATCATTTGCGCCCTCCCCTCCGCTCGGCCCGAATCGTCGTCCGGAGGACTCGACCTCTCCAAGAATGCGGCACACCATCAAGGATGCGGCATCGCGCCCGAAGCGACACGTCCCCCGGATTGTGCCCCGCCAATCCCCGGCGGAACACCGGGTGCGGCGGGACGGACGTACCGGCGCCGCCGGCGGGCGCCTGCCGCCCCGCCCGCCGGTGGCGGACGGGACCGCTCCGGCGCGCCGGCCGCCCCTCTCGCGGTCAGCGGACGAGGCCCCAGCGGAAGCCGAGCGCCACGGCGTGCGCCCGGTCGGAGGCACCGAGCTTCTTGAAGAGCCTGCGGGCGTGGGTCTTGACCGTGTCCTCGGAGAGGAAGAGCTCGCGCCCGATCTCCGCGTTGGACCGGCCGTGGCTCATGCCCTCCAGTACCTGGATCTCGCGCGCGGTCAGGGTGGGGGCGGCCCCCATCTCGGCCGAGCGGAGCCGGCGGGGGGCCAGCCTCCAGGTGGGGTCGGCGAGGGCCTGGGTGACCGTGGCCCGCAGTTCGGCGCGCGAGGCGTCCTTGTGCAGGTAGCCACGGGCGCCGGCGGCGACCGCGAGGGCCACGCCGTCCAGGTCCTCGGCGACCGTCAGCATGATGATGCGGGCACCCGGGTCGGCGGACAGGAGCCGGCGGACCGTCTCGACACCGCCCAGCCCCGGCATGCGTACATCCATCAGAATCAGGTCGGAGCGGTCGGCACCCCAGCGGCGGAGGACTTCCTCGCCGTTGGCAGCCGTCGTCACACGCTCGACGCCGGGCACGGTGGCAACCGCGCGACGGAGCGCCTCTCGGGCAAGCGGGGAGTCGTCGCAGACGAGGACGGAAGTCATGACCGCCCTCCGCAGCTGCTGATGCGCGTCACCTTGAGCCTCCAGGCTGGTACGTATCGTCACCTGTGCGGTCGATGCTCTCGGACACCTGTCCGGGAACTTCTCGTTTCAACCGCACTCGCTCTCTCAACGATGGTCACTCGAAAGAGTTACGGGTCGGACGGACACCTTCGGCACTCTACGTGAGGAAGCGATCACCGCGCTGGAGCCACGAGCCATCTGTCCTCCATCTGGAGCTATGCCCTATTTGGCGGCTTTCCTTCCGTTTGCCATGTGTCTGAGGCTAGATTCCCAATGAGTCATATTTACATCTACTACGACAGTAGGTGTGGAGACATGGACCGTATCCGCCTCAGTACCGGCACCAAGAGGGACTACCAATGGCAGATTTCTCCCGCCTCCCCGGACCGAACGCCGACCTCTGGGACTGGCAGCTGCTGGCCGCCTGCCGCGGAGTCGACAGCTCCCTCTTCTTCCACCCGGAAGGCGAGCGGGGCGCGGCCAGGAGTGCGCGCGAGGCCTCGGCTAAAGAGGTCTGCATGCGCTGCCCGGTGCGCTCGGAATGCGCCGCGCACGCACTCGCCGTCCGCGAGCCCTACGGGGTGTGGGGAGGCCTCACCGAGGACGAACGCGAGGAACTGATGGGCCGCGCAAGGCATCGGCTGATCCCGGCCTCCAGCACGATCGGCCCCATCGCTCCGCACTGACGGCCGGCCGGACCCCACCGAACCAACCGAACGAGCATCCGAAGGAACGTTTCCTCCGATTCGCGCGCGCTCCCGGGCGTGTCGCCACGACTCAGGTCCGGGCCGTCACCCGTCCGGCCGTACGCCCCCGTACGGTCAGCGCGTGGCGGCCCGCACCAGCTCGCCCAGGGTCGCCGCCACCGCCGGTACGCGCGCCAGGTCCGGCAGGGTCAGCGCCACGACCTCCCGCTCCACGGCCGGCTCCACGGCCAGGGTGCTCACGCCCTTCGCCCGTACGGACTCCACCGCCAGCTCCGGCAGCACCGCGACCCCCAGCCCCGCCCCGACCAGCCCGACCACGGCCGGGTAGTCGTCGGTGGCGAAGTCGATCCGCGGGGTGAAGCCCGCCCCCTCGCACACCTCCACCAGGTGGCGGCGGCAGCGCGGACAGCCCGCGATCCAGGGCTCGTCGGCCAGCTCGGCCATGCCCACCCGCTCGGCGCCCGCCAGCCGGTGCCCCTCGGGAACCAGCCCGACGAGCCGGTCGGTCAGCAGCGGGGTGACGACCAGGTCCTCCCACTCGGCCGCGCTCCCGGCCGCGGGGCCGTCACCGCCGTAGCGGAAGGCCAGCGCCACATCGCAGTCGCCCTCGCGCAGCATCTCCACCGACCGCGGCGGCTCCGCCTCGACGAGCGAGATCCGCGTACCCGGGTGCTCGGCCCGCATCGCCGCGAGCGCGGTCGGCACCAGGGTGGAGCTGCCGCTCGGGAAGGAGACGAGCCGGACCCGGCCGGCGCGCAGCCCGGCGATGGCCGCGACCTCCTCCTCGGCGGCCGTCAGCCCGGCCAGGATCCCGGCGGCGTGCCGCACCAGGGCCTCACCCGCCTGGGTCAGCCGCATCTCGCGGCCGGCGCGCACCAGCAGCGGGGTGCCGGCCGACTGCTCGAGGGCCTTCATCTGCTGGGATACGGCGGGCTGGGTGCAGCCGAGCTCGCGGGCGGCGGCGGAGAAGGAACCGGTCCCGGCGACAGCGCGCAGGATCCGGAGGTGGCGTGCCTCAATCACCCTTCGAGCATAAGACCGGCTTTGACTGGAGCGCCAATATCCCGCCGCCGCTTTGGGAAACGGCCCGGCCCGCACCCGGGCCGCCGGTGACGCCACGGAGCCGGCGGCTCACGGGATCGTACGCGCGTACCTGCGGACGTACGGGAGCTGACGCGGGCGGCTATTTTGCGCACATGACGACTGCGCTGATCACTGGATCCACGGCGGGCATCGGCGCCGCCTTCGCCCGGCGGCTCGCCTCCCAGGGCCACAACCTCGTACTGGTGGCCCGCAACACCGAGCGGCTGGCCGAGCAGGCCACCGAACTCCACGACCGGCACGGCATCGAGGCCGAGGTGCTGGCCGCCGACCTGTCCACGGAGGAGGGCATCAAGGCCGTCGAGACCCGCCTCGGGGACCGCAGGCACCCGGTGGACCTGCTGGTCAACAACGCGGGCTTCGGCAACAAGGGCCGCTACCTCGAGGTCTCCCTGGCCGACGAGCTGACCATGCTGAAGGTGCACATCGAGGCGGTGCTGCGGCTGACCTCGGCGGCGACGGAGTCGATGCGGTCGCGCGGCCGCGGCGGGGTCATCAACGTGGCCTCGGTGGCGGCGTTCGTCCCGCGCGGCACCTACGGCGCCAGCAAGGCCTGGGTCGTGCAGTTCACCCAGGGCGCGGCGCGGGACCTCGGCGGGTCCGGGGTGCGCCTGATGGCCCTGTGCCCCGGCTTCGTGCGGACCGAGTTCCACGAGCGGGCCGGCATGGGCACCGACAACATCCCCGGCTGGCTGTGGCTCGACGCGGACAAGCTGGTGTCCGCGGCGCTGGCCGACCTGGCGCGCGGCAAGACGGTGTCGATCCCGGACCCCCGCTACAAGGCGCTGATGGGCGTGGTGAAGCTGACCCCGCGCGGGCTGCTCGGCGGCGTGTCCTCCCGTACGGGGCGCAAGTACGGGCCCCAATGACAAACCGGGCTGAATGGGTGGTTTCTCCCTAGACTGGATGTGCCCCATCCAGCCCGGGAGACACCATGACATTCGTACAGATAGTCGATTACGAGACCAAGCAACCCGAGGCCCTGAACGCGCTCCTCGACAAGTACGTCGCGCAGAGCCAGGGGAAGCGCACGGTGACCCACAGCATGGTGGGCAGGGACCGCGAGTCCGAGAACCACTACGTGGACGTGGTCGAGTTCCCCTCGTACGAGGAGGCCATGAAGAACTCGAGCCTCCCGGAGACGGACCGAATGTTCAAGGAGATGATGGCGCTCTGCGACGGGATGCCGACCTTCACCAACCTCGACGTCGTCCGCGACGAGCACCTCAACACCCTGATGGTGAACCGGATGTACGACGAGATCGCGATGAAGGGCGACATGTCCGTCATCGAGGAGATCTTCGCGGCGGACTACCAGGACCACGACATCAGCAACCCGGTGGACAAGACCGGTTACGCGGCCATCCGCGAGGACACGGAGATGTGGCGGAGCGCCTTCGACTTCAGCTTCACGAAGGACGCCCAGATGGCACAGGACGACCACGTCACCACCCTGTGGACCTGGACCGGCAAGCACAAGGGCGAGTTCATGGGCATCGCCCCGACCGGCAAGACCTGCACGATGACCGGCACCACGGTCTTCCGATGTCAGGACGGAATGATCAAGGAAGGCTGGTGGCACTACGACGCCATGGGCCTGATGCGGCAACTGGGCGCCATGTAGCCACCGGGTAGCCCCCACACGCGCGGGAAGGCCCCGCTCCGCAGGTGCGGAACGGGGCCTTCCCCATGCGTGGCGCGATCAGTGGCTGTGGCCGTGACCGTGGCCGTGACCGGCGTCGGCCTCTTCCTCGGCCGGCTTCTCGACGACCAGGGTCTCGGTCGTGAGCAGCAGCGAGGCGATGGAAGCGGCGTTCTCCAGCGCGGAGCGGGTGACCTTGACCGGGTCGATGACGCCGGCCTTGACCAGGTCGCCGTACTCGCCGGTGGCGGCGTTGAAGCCCTGGCCCTTGTCGAGCTCGGCGACCTTCGAGGTGATGACGTAGCCCTCGAGGCCGGCGTTCTCGGCGATCCAGCGCAGCGGCTCGACGGCGGCGCGGCGGACGACGGAGACGCCGGTGCCCTCGTCGCCGGTCAGGCCGAGGTTGCCCTCGAGCACCTTGACGGCGTGGACGAGCGCGGAGCCACCGCCGGAGACGATGCCCTCCTCGACCGCGGCGCGGGTCGCCGAGATGGCGTCCTCGAGGCGGTGCTTCTTCTCCTTGAGCTCCACCTCGGTGGCGGCGCCGACCTTGATGACGCAGACGCCGCCGGCGAGCTTCGCCAGGCGCTCCTGCAGCTTCTCGCGGTCCCAGTCGGAGTCCGTGGACTCGATCTCGGCCTTGATCTGGTTGACGCGGCCCGCGACGTCACCGGCGTTGCCGCCGCCGTCGACGATGGTCGTGTCGTCCTTGGAGATGGTCACGCGGCGCGCGGAACCGAGGACGTCCAGACCGGCCTGGTCGAGCTTGAGGCCGACCTCCTCGGCGATGACGGTGGCACCGGTGAGGGTGGCCATGTCCTGGAGCATCGCCTTGCGACGGTCACCGAAGCCGGGGGCCTTGACGGCGACCGCGTTGAAGGTGCCGCGGATCTTGTTGACGACGAGGGTGGAGAGCGCCTCGCCCTCGACGTCCTCGGCGATGATCAGCAGCGGGCGGGAGCCGCCGGCCTGGATGACCTTCTCCAGCAGCGGCAGGAGGTCCTGGATGGAGGAGACCTTGCCCTGGTTGATCAGGATGTACGGGTCGTCGAGGACGGCCTCCATACGCTCCTGGTCGGTGACCATGTACGGGGAGAGGTAGCCCTTGTCGAAGGCCATGCCCTCGGTGAACTCCAGCTCCAGGCCGAAGGCGTTGGACTCCTCGACGGTGATGACACCGTCCTTGCCGACCTTGTCCATCGCCTCGGCGATGAGCTCGCCGACCTGCGAGTCCTGCGCGGAGAGCGCGGCCACGGCGGCGATGTCGGACTTGTCCTCGATCGGGCGGGCGGTCGCGAGGAGCTCCTCGGACACGGCCTTGACCGCGGCGTCGATGCCCTTCTTCAGGGCGGCCGGGGAGGCGCCGGCGGCGACGTTGCGCAGACCCTCGCGGACCAGCGCCTGGGCCAGCACGGTGGCGGTGGTGGTGCCGTCACCCGCGATGTCGTTGGTCTTGGTCGCCACCTCCTTCACGAGCTGCGCGCCCAGGTTCTCGTACGGGTCGTCCAGCTCGACCTCGCGAGCGATGGTGACACCGTCGTTGGTGATGGTGGGGGCGCCGAACTTCTTGTCGATGACGACGTTGCGGCCCTTGGGGCCGATCGTCACCTTGACCGTGTCGGCAAGCTTGTTGACGCCGCGCTCGAGGGCGCGACGGGCGTCCTCGTCAAACTTAAGAATCTTCGGCATGGGAGCGGTTCAGCCCTCTCGTTGCGATCCCCGGCCGCTCACCGCGACCGCCTAGAACGAACTACGCCCCTCGCCGCCCGGCATCAGCAGGGGTGACCAGGGGCGTAGCTCAAAGCAAAACTGGAGAAGTGATTACTTCTCGACGATCGCGAGCACGTCGCGAGCCGAGAGGACGAGGTACTCCTCGCCGCTGTACTTCACTTCGGTGCCGCCGTACTTGCTGTACAGCACGATGTCGCCGACGCTGACGTCCAGCGGGAGACGCTGGCCGTCCTCGAAGCGGCCCGGGCCGACCGCGAGGACGACGCCCTCCTGGGGCTTCTCCTTCGCGGTGTCCGGGATGACCAGGCCAGAGGCCGTGGTCTGCTCGGCGTCGAGCGGCTGGACCACAATGCGGTCCTCAAGCGGCTTGATGGCAACCTTGGAGCTGGTGGTCGTCACGATCCGACCTCCCCCTTCGGAGATCCGGGGTTAACTGTCTGAGGTGGCGACCAGGTCGATCCGTCGTCGCGGGTGCCGGATCTGCCTGTCGCTGTGTTGGCACTCACCAGGGGCGAGTGCCAGATGCGAGACTATTCCGGCGATTAGCACTCGGTCAAGCGGAGTGCCAACACGCGCCGCTGGTTCCACGCATTCCAGCCGCGGAACCCCCCTTTCGGCCGACACCCACCCCCCGAAACCCACCCCCGCCCACCCCACGGCCGGGGTGATGGGGCGCAACCCCGAGCGGGTCGGGCCGCAGGCCGGGAAACGGCCCGGCCCCGGGCGGGGAACGGGACGCAGCCCCAGCAATCCGGCCGCGCCCCGGGAGCGAGTCCGGGCGAAGCCCGGGGAACCGGCCCCGGGCCGGGAACGGAGCACAGCCCCCAGCGATCCGGCCGCAGGCCGGGAACGAGCCCGGGCGAAGCTCGGGGAACAGGCCCCGGCCTCGGGTGGGGAACGGGGCGCAGCCCCCAGCGGTCCGGCCGCAGGCCGGGAATGGGCCCGGGCCGGGTAACCGGGCGCAGCCGGTCACAGGCCGGCCACAGGCCGGGAACGAGTCCGGGCGGAGCCCGGGGAACAGGCCCCGGCCCCGGGCCGGGAACGGGGCGCAGCCCCCAGCAGGCCGGGAACGGGCCGGGCTGGGTAACCGGCCGCAGGCCGGGGATGGGCCCGGGCGAAGCTCGGGGAACAGGCCCCGGCCTCGGGTGGGGAACGGGGCGCAGCCCCCAGCGGTCCGGCCGCAGGCCGGGAATGGGCCCGGGCCGGGTAACCGGGCGCAGCCCGCAGCAGGCCGGCCGCAGGCCGGGGAACGGGTCCGGGCGGAGCCCGGGGAACGGTGGAAGGGCGGGGAGGGGCCGGCTCCGCGCAGCGGCCCACCACCCGCAGACGCCCCCGCCCGGGCCCGGCCCCGCCCAGCAGGCCGACGGACGGAGTCCGGCGCAGCGGCACGAAGCCCGGGCAGCGCGCCAGCGCTGAGGCGCGTCAGGAACTGCCCCGCGTCGGGGACCGACTCCGCCCGGTATGTGACGCTTGAGCCGTGCGCATCCTCGTGGTCGAAGACGAACAGAGCCTGGCCGAATCCCTCCGGCAGGGCCTATCCGCCGAGGGCCACCACGTCGAGCTCGCCCGCGACGGCCACCGCGGCCTCGAACTGGCCCTCACCGGCGGCCCGTACGACGTCGTACTCCTCGACCTCATGCTCCCCGGCCCCGGCGGCGCCGCGATCTGCACCCGGATGCGTGCCCTCGCCGACCCCACCCCCGTCCTGATGCTGACCGCCAAGGACGGCGAGCACGACGAGGCCGACGGCCTCGACGCCGGCGCCGACGACTACCTCACCAAGCCGTTCTCCTTCGTCGTGCTGAACGCCCGCCTGCGCGCCCTCGCCCGCCGCGCCGCCGCCCCCGAGCCCACCGTGCTCCAGGCCGGGGACCTCGTCCTCGACCCGCAGGACCGCCGCTGCCGCCGCGGCCCGCACGACATCGAGCTCACCGCCCGCGAGCTCGGCGTACTCGCCTGCCTGATGGAGCGCCCCGGCCGGGCCGTCGCCAAGCAGGACATCCTCGACGAGGTCTGGGACGCCCCGCACGGCATCGACCCGAACATCGTCGAGGTGTACGTCTCCTCCCTGCGCAAGAAGATCGACGCCCCTTTCGGCCGCCGCTCGATCCTCACCGTCCACGGCACCGGCTACCGCATGGCCCCCGACGGTGGCTAAAAGTCCCCGCGGCCCCCACACCCCCCGCGGCCTCCGCGCGCGGACCGCCCTCGCCGCCGCCCTCGCGATGGCCGCGGTCCTCGCCGCCGGCGGGCTGTGGCTGTACACCCTCATGCGCACCAACCTCCTCGAGAACACCACCGGCCGCACCGAGCTCGCCGCCCGCAAGGTCGCCGCCCAGCTCGACACCCGGACCCTCCCGGGCGGCGGACGGCTGCCCGCGCCCGACGGCGGGGTCGACCTGGTCCTCGTACGGGACGCGCGCGGCAAGGACGTCGCGAGCACCGCCGCCGACGCCCCCGAGGACCCCCCGCCCCTCGACGGGCTGCGCCCCGGACCCGGCCGGGACTCCCGCTCGGCGGTACTGCCGCCCGCGCACCCCGGCGCACAGCGGCACGTGGTGGTCGCGGTCGAGGCCCCCGGCCCGCCGGGCGCGCGCGATCCGCACACGGTGTACGCGATGACCGTGCTCGGCGACGTCGACGACGCCACCCGCGCCATCGCCACCGGCCTGCTCACCGGCGCGCCCCCGCTGATCGCCTTCGCGGCGGCCCTGGCCTGGTGGGCCACCGGGCGCGCGCTGCGCCCCGTCACCGCGATCCGCACCGGACTGGCCGCGGTCACCGCGAACGAGCTGGACCGCCGCGTCCCCGACCCGGGCGGCGCCGACGAGATCGCCCGGCTGGCCCGGACCGTCAACGACACCCTCGACCGGCTGGAACGCTCCGACGCCCGGCAGCGCCAGTTCACCGCCGACGCCTCGCACGAGCTGCGCAACCCCTTGGCCGCCGTCCGCTCCCGGCTGGAGGTGGCCCTCGCCATGGACCGGCCCGACCGGGAGTCGGTGGCCGCGGCGCTGGCCGACACCGAGCGGCTCCAGCGGATCGCCGCCGACCTGCTCCTGCTGGCCCGCCTCGACGGCGGACCCGCGCCCCGCCCCGAGCCGGTGGACCTGGCGCTGCTGGCGGCGGAGGACGCGGCCCGGCGGCCCGCGCCCCGGGTACGGCTACGGCTGGACGCGCCGGCGCCCGTACCGGCGTACGGGGATCCGGCGCGGCTGGAGCGGGCCCTGGCCAACCTGGTGGACAACGCCCTGCGCTACGCCCGCACGGAGGTGGTGGTGCGGGCCGCCGCGCGGGACGGCTGGGCGGTGCTGGAGGTGGTGGACGACGGCCCGGGGATCCCGGAGGCGGACCGCGGCCGGGTGTTCGAGCGGTTCGTACGGCTCGACGCGGACCGGGGCCGGGCCAGTGGCGGCACCGGGCTGGGCCTGGCCATCGCCCGGGAGATCGCGCGGGCGCACGGGGGCGGCGTACGCGCGCCGGGGGCGCGGGACGGGGGCGCGCGGCTGGAGCTGCGCATCCCGTCGGGCCCCCGCCGCTGAGGGCGCTTCCTCAGGATTCCTTCAGCCCCGCTGCGCCAGCATCGAGCGGTATGAGCGCGCACCGGAGGAAGACCGAGCACCACAGGCCCTCACGCCGCCACCGCCTCGCCCGCACCCTGCTGATCGCGGCCTGCGCGCTGACGCTGATGGCGGGCGGCTGCGCCTGGTACGCCTACGACGACCTCGCCTCCAGCATCGGCAGCTCCACGGCCCTGGACGGCGCCGAGAAGTCGGCGCACGGCGATGTGAACATCCTGCTCATGGGCCTGGACAGCCGCCGCGACCAGAACGGCGACCCGCTGCCCGAGGAGATCCTCGACAAACTGCACGCCGGCAGCTCGGACATCGGCGGCTACAACGCGAACACCCTGATCCTGCTCCACGTGCCCGGCGGGGGCGGGGGCGGGGACGGCGGCGGGGCGCAGGCCTTCTCCATACCGCGCGACGACTTCGTGCAGATAGCCGGGCTCGGCCACAAGGACAAGATCAAGAAGGCGTACGGGCTGGCGAAGGCGGCCAAGGAGGAGCAGCTGTCGGAGCAGGGGGTGAAGGACCGGCGCCGACTGGAGCGGGAGGGGCGCGAGGCGGGGCGCAAGGCGCAGATCGAGACGGTGCGCGGCTTCCTGGGCGTCCCGGTCGATCACTTCGCCGAGCTGAACCTGGCCGGCTTCCACCACCTGGCGGACGCGCTGGGCGGCGTACCGGTGTGCCTGAGGAAGCCGGTCAAGGACAGGTACTCGGGCGCCGACTTCCCGGCGGGCCGGCAGACCCTGAACGGCAGCCAGTCCCTGGCCTTCGTACGGCAGCGGCACGGCCTGGACATGGGCGACCTGGACCGGACGAAGCGGCAGCAGGCCTTCCTGGCCGGCGCGACGCAGAAGCTGAACTCGGCCGGGACCTTCACGGACCCGGTGAAGCTGCTCAAGCTGATCGACACGGCCAAACAGGACGTCGTGACGGACTCGGGCTGGGATCTGCTGTCGTTCGTGAAGCAGGCGAAGAACCTGTCCGGCGGCAAAGTGCAATTCACGACACTCCCCATCGAGGGGTTCGGAAGGAACCATGGGGAGGACATCAACGTCGTAGATGATATGAAGATAAAGCGCCTCATTGCCGAGCAGATCGGTCCCCGGTCGACCACTGCGACGACCCCGGGTGCTCCGGGCGCCGCGTCCTCATCCCCCGCTTCTTCTTCCTCCTCCTCGTCTCCCTCCGCCCCGCCGCCGCCCCCTCCGCAGCCGGAGAAGGACGTCATCGACGGCGGCGGCATCCCGTGCGTGGACTGAGGCCCCTGACGGTGGCGGGCGCCCGCCGCCGCACCGAAGCACTGCTGCTGCTCCTGGTCATCGGCATCGCCGTCTTCGGCCACGTGAGCGCGGGCCTGGCCATGAACGGCGAGCTGCCGCAGCAGCTCACCAGCTTCGTCATCAGCATGACGCTGCTGTCGCTGGTGGGACACCTGGGCATCCGCCGGTTCGCGCCGTACGCGGATCCGCTGATCTTCCCGCTCGCCATGCTGCTGACCGGGCTCGGGCTGGTGCTGATCCACCGGCTCGACCAGGGGTACATCGAGCGGTACGACTCGCCGGCGAACGCGCCCGACCAGCTGATGTGGACGGTGGTCGGGGTCGCCGCCTGCCTCCTGGTCGTGGCGCTGCTGCGCGACCACCGGCTGCTCCAGCGCTTCATCTACATCACGATGGTCGTCGCGCTGGTGCTGCTGATCGCGCCGGCGTTCTTCGGCGCGGACACGTACGGCGCGAAGCGCTGGATCATCCTCTTCGGCTTCTCGCTCCAGCCCGGCGAGTTCGTGAAGATCATGATCGCGATCTTCTTCGCCGGCTACCTGGTCATCCACCGCGACTCCCTGGCCCTGACCGGCCGCAAGTTCCTCGGCATGCGGCTGCCCCCGATGCGCCAGCTCGGACCCATCATCACGGTGTGGATCCTCTCGCTGCTGGTCCTGGTCTTCGAGCGCGACCTCGGCACCTCGCTGATCTTCTTCGGCGTCTTCGTGGTGATGCTCTACGTGGCCACCGAGCGCACCAGCTGGATCGTGTGCGGCCTGCTCATGGCGGCGGTGGGCGCCTTCGCGGTGGGCGCGACGGAACCCCACGTCAAGGCGCGTGTCGCCGCCTGGCTGGACCCGCTGGCGATCTACGCCCCGAACCCTCCGACCGGGCTCAACTCCGAGCAGTCGGCGCAGGCGCTGTTCAGCTTCGGCACCGGCGGCATCTCGGGCACCGGCCTGGGGATGGGCCACCCCGAGCTGATCAAGTTCGCGGGGCGCAGCGACTTCATCCTGACGACGGTGGGCGAGGAACTCGGCCTGGCCGGGGTCATGGCCGTCCTCATCGTCTACGCCCTCCTCGTGCAGCGGGGGCTGCGCATGGCCCTGGCCGCGCGGGACCCGTTCGGCAAGCTGCTGGCGGTGGGCCTGGCCGCGGCGCTGGCGCTCCAGGTCTTCGTGGTCGCCGGCGGCGTCACGGGCCTGATCCCCCTGACCGGCAAGGCCCTGCCCTTCCTGGCGAAGGGCGGCTCCTCCCTCCTGGCCAACTGGATCATGATCGCCCTCCTGCTCCGCATCAGCGACAGCGCGGAACGCCAACGCGAAGCCGACGCCCACGGCCCGGCGGAAACCACGATCACCCCGGTGATGGCGGGGGTGCGGTGAGGGGCTGCGGCTCGGGCGCGCCATCTCCCCCTCGGAGGGTGGGGGCGGGGTCTGGGCTGGGCGGTGTCAGGGCTGGTTTGGGGGTTTCCCGTCAGTCCCATCGTCCTTCCGTGTCGGGCCGGTCCGTCAAGGGCGCTCCTTCGTCGCGTCGCTTCGCGATGGCCTTCGGCCACCCTTGACCGACCGCCCCGCCCCGGAAAGCCGAAAGACTGCCGGGAAGCCCCCAAAGGAACGGTCACGGGGCAAGAGCAGGAGGAGCGGGTCCCTCAGCGATGAGGCGAGGGGCTTCCCCTTGCCACGCCGGGCATCCGGGCCCGTTCAAGAAGGGCCCAGGGCCGGGGGCTCGGGGACGCATCAGATCGCTACGCGCTTCTCAGATCTCAGCGTCCGGCGACCGTCTTGGGCTGATACCCGCACCAAATGACGACCAGAGCGGCGCGGGGAGCAGGTCATGTCCCCTGGTGACGTGTGGCCGCCGACGACCATGACTTGAACGCGTTCAAACTCTGTGCCAGGGTACGGCATGCGTTCTTGAGCTCACCGGTCGCGGACGCGGCCTGCGGAACCCGCTAGGGGTGGAGTCTGTTGCGTTACCGTCGCGCTTCGCTGATCTTGGCCGCCATGGCCCTTGCCCTCACGGGCTGCGGCAGGATCTACGAACTGCCGCCGCCCGAGGGCAAACCGGTCGTGCTGGAGCCAGCCGAACTTGCGACCACGTGGACCGATATCCACGACGGCACCCTCACGCTGAAGCAGGACGGGACGTTCATCGCCGATAACGTCTGCATCGCCTTCAGCTGGGACGAGGGTTTGACCCAGTCCGGAACAGGCACCTGGAGGCTGGGCTCCAACACGGAGCAAAGCATCGTCGTTGTGTCCTTCGACGCCGCTCACCCCGAAACGGGTGAGCGACGCCCCGACTCCTGGGCCGCCTTGAAGAACGGCAAGGTCCTGAAGCTCTGGACCCGCGTCGGCGATCCGGACCACGATGAGCCACACTGCACCCTGACCAGCCGGGCAAGCTGACCCGTGTCGCCCGTACGAGGGTGCCGGGCCTCGGGGTTGACTTGGAGTGGGCTCTAACT
Source organism: Streptomyces sp. NBC_00091 (assembly GCF_026343185.1). Taxonomy (GTDB): domain Bacteria; phylum Actinomycetota; class Actinomycetes; order Streptomycetales; family Streptomycetaceae; genus Streptomyces. The sequence goes on from NZ_JAPEMA010000001.1 coordinate 1,838,598, forward strand.
TCTAGGGTGCGCCGGTATGAGCATGCGATACCGAAATTTGGGTGGGACCGGCATCGAGGTGAGTGCCTACTGCCTCGGCACGATGATGTTCGGCGCGGTGGGCAACCCCGACCACGACGACTGTGTGCGGATCATCCACACCGCCCTCGACCAGGGCATCAACTTCGTGGACACCGCCGACATGTACTCCGCCGGCGAGTCCGAGACGATCGTCGGCAAGGCCCTCAAGGGGCGGCGCGACGACGTCGTGCTCTCCACCAAGGTGCACTTCCAGATGGGTGAGGGCCGCAACCGCAGCGGCAACTCGCGCCGCTGGATCACCCGGGCCGTGGAGGAGAGCCTGAGGCGGCTCGGCACCGACTGGATCGACCTCTACCAGGTGCACCGGCCCGACCCCTCGACCGACATCGAGGAGACCCTGTCGGTCCTCGGCGACCTGGTCCGGGCGGGCAAGATACGGGCCTTCGGCTGCTCCACCTTCCCCGCCGAGGAGATCGCCGAGGCGCACCACGTCGCGGAGCGGCGCGGGCTGCCGCGCCTGCGCACCGAGCAGCCGCCGTACTCGATCCTCGCGCGCGGCGTGGAGCGGGACGTGCTGCCCGTGGCCCGGCGATACGGGATGGGGGTGCTGACCTGGAGCCCGCTGGCCTCCGGGTTCCTGAGCGGCAAGTACCGGCTGGGCCGGGACATCGACCTCACCACCGGCCGGGCCGCGCTGACGCCCGCGCGCTTCGACCCGGCGATCCCGGGGAACGTCGCCAAGCTGGAGGCCGTCGAGCGGCTCGCGGAGGTGGCGGACGGGATCGGCCGCACGGTGCCGGAGCTGGCCCTCGCCTTCCCGCTCGCGCACCCGGCCGTCACCTCGGTGATCATCGGTCCGCGGACGGGCGAGCAGCTGGAGGCCTCGCTCAAGGGGGCGGATCTCGTCCTGGATGACGAAGTGCTGGACCGGATCGACGAGATCGTGCCGCCCGGCACCAACCTCTACCACCCGGACGGGGCCTGGCAGCCGCTGTCCCTGACCGACCCGGCCCAGCGCCGTCGGCCGGTCACCGACCGTTCCGCGGGATAGTTCTGGGGGGGGCGGGCTACAGGTAGTCCTCCAGGCGGGCGATCTTGTAGCCCTGGTCCTGTATGCGCTGGAGCATGCGGGTGGTCATCTGGGTCTCGGTCGCGCCCTTGAGTTCCGAGGGGCCGCGGAAGTGGGCCAGGAGGATGTCACCCGGTTTGAGGGCGGAGCCCTCGGCGTACTGGAAGTCGTTGATCTGCATCGACGCGCGCCACAGGACGACCGTCGGGGCCCCGCACTCGGCGGCGGCCCTGAGGGTGTCGTCGTTGTAGTTCCCGAACGGCGGCCGGAAGAGGGGCGGGCGCTTGCCGAAGCGCTTCTCCAGGCGTTCCTGCTGGCCGCATATCTCCTTCTTCTGCGCCGCGAAGGGCAGGGTGCGGAGGTTCGGGTGCGTCAGGGTGTGGTTGTTTATCGTGCTGCCGGAGCCGTTGTCGCGGAGCTTCTCGAAGTGTCCGTAGTCCGCGGAAGCCACGTTGTCCGTCAGGAACATGCTGATGGGCAGCTTCAGGTCGGCCGCCATCTTCAGGAACTCGGGGTCCTTCTCCGCGCCGTCGTCGAAGGTGAGGAAGACGACCTTCTCCGTCGGCGCGACGGGTATTCGGTCCAGTACGGCCGCCTTGCCCGGGGCGGCCTTGGGAAGTTGGGGCTTCTGCGCCGGCTTGGGGGCGTACTGGACGGGGGCCGTCAGGCCCCACTTGCGGTACGCCTCGTCGCCCGCCGTACCGGCCGTCGCGGAGCTGCTCGCCGCGGGGGCCGGTACGGACGGGGAGGCCGACGGGGAAGCGGTGTCCTGCGCGGTCTTGCGGCCCAGCCGTTCGATGGGATCCACGCTGTTCCCGCATCCCGTCAGGGACAGCGCGAGCGCGCCGGCCGTCAGCGTCCCGGCTACGAACCGGCGCGCGTACCTCACAAGTAGTCCTCCAGGCGGGCCACGGCATATCCCTTGTCCGTGACGGTCTTCATGACATGACGGATCATGTCAGGCATCGTGCCCTTCCAGTCCTCCCGGCCCCGGAAGTGCGTGAGGATGATGTCGCCCGGGTGGAGATCGCGGTCCCATTCGCGGTAGTCCATCCGGTTTACGAACGCCTCGGCGTTCCACAGCGGAACCGCCTTGATGCCGCAGGACTTGGCGGCGCGCAGCGTGTCCTGGTTGTAGTTGCCGTACGGCGGGCGGAAGAGCGCGGGCCGCTTGCCGAACTGCTTCTGGATGGTGTCCTGCTGGCCGCAGATCTCCTCGCGCTGCTGCTCGTAGGAGAGTCCGGGCATGTAGCGGTGGTTGAGGGTGTGGTTGTTCAGGGTGACGCCCGCGGCCTGCATCTGCTTGAAGTAGGGGTAGTTCTCGCGTACGAGGTAGTCGCTGAGGAACGCCGTGTACGGGATCTTCAGCTCCTGCATCATCCTGATGAACTCGGGGTCCTTCTCGGCACCGTCGTCCACGGTCAGGAAGACGACCTTCTCCTCGGTCGGGACGGTGGTGAAGACCGGGGGCAGTTCGTCCTGGTCCTCGACCTCGAAGCCGTCGCGGGTGGTGATCTCGGGCTTCACCTTCGGTGCGGCCGGGGCCAGGAGCGGCGTCTTGCGCAGCCCCCACTTCTTCGCCGCGGCGATCCGGGCCTGCTGGGCGGCCTTGAGCCGCTCGGCGGAGTTGGCGAGGGCGCCGGCCGCGCCGCCCGCCTCCGCGGCCTGCCCCGGCTTGCCCTTGGCCGGCTTCGCCGGCTCCGCGGAGCCGCATCCCGTACCCAGGGCGGCGACCAGCAGTGCGGCCAGGGCCACCCCGTACCGGCCGCGCGGACGTACCGCGGGCCGGCGACCAAACTGCGCAGTATTTCCGTTTTGTCGTACAAGCTGCATAGCTGCGGATCCTTCCACCGCGCAGCTGCGCGCCCCGGACGACACCACGGCCGGACTCCCGCCTTCCACCGGCTGGCCCACAATGGACCGGTGACCCCCGAAGACTTCGCCGCGCTCCTCACCCCCGAGGGCAGCGCGCTCCTCGACTCGCTCCGCGACTACGACCCCGCCCAGGAACTGGCCGTGGCCACCCGGCTGCGCCGCGAGCACCCCGCCGGGCTGGTGTCGGCCGCGCTGGGGCAGGCCCGGCTGAGGCAGCGGGCGGTGGCGAAGTTCGGGGCCGAGGACGCGTTCCGGATGTACTTCACGCCCGGCGGCGGGGAGATGGCCACCCGCGCGCCGGTGGCCTCGTACCGCGCCGAGCGGCTCGCGGACCTGGGCGTACGGAGCGTCGCGGACCTGTGCTGCGGAATCGGCGGGGACGCCCTGGCGCTGGCCCGGCGCGGGATCCGGGTGCTGGCGGTGGACCTCGACCCGCTGACGGTGGCCGTCGCGCGGGCCAACGCCGAGGCGCTGGGGCTGGCGGACCTGATCGAGGTCCGGGAGGCCGATGTGACGGGGGTGGACGTGTCCTCGTACGACGCCGTCTTCATCGACCCCGCGCGGCGCGGCGGGCGCGGCCGCGTCTTCGACCCGGAGTCCTACTCACCGCCGCTGTCCTGGGCCGTGGAGACGGCCCGTGCGGCCAAGTACGCCGCCATCAAGATCGCGCCGGGGATCCCGCACGAGGCGGTGCCGGCGGAGGCCGAGGCCGAGTGGATCTCCGACCACGGGGACGTGAAGGAGGCCGTGCTGTGGTTCGGCACCGCCCCCGGCACGGTACGGGCCACCCTGCTGCCGGGGCCGCGCGGGCTGGTCACCGCCGAACCGCTGCCGGACCCGGAGGCGGGACCGGTCGGGCGCTGGCTGTACGAGCCCGACGGGGCCGTGATCCGCGCGCACCTCGTCGCCGAGGTGGCCGCGCAGCTGGACGGCCGGCTCATCGACCCGACCATCGCCTACATCACCGCCGACGAGCTGCGCGCGACGCCGTACGCGACCGCGTACGAGATCACGGACGTGCTGCCCTTCGGGCTGAAGAAGCTGAAGGCGCTGCTGCGCGAGCGGGAGGTCGGGATCCTGACGGTGAAGAAGCGGGGCTCGGCGATCGAGCCGGAGGAGCTGCGCAGGAAGGTCAAGCCGCAGGGGCCGAACTCCGCGACGGTCTTCCTGACGCGGGTGGCGGGGGCGCCGTCGATGCTGATCGGGTCCCCCGCGGGCTGACGGGTACCGGGGCCGTTGCCCTGGCCGGGCGGTTGGGGGCCGGCCGGTGCGGGACCGCTGCGCTGGCGGCCCCGGGCTGCGCCCGGGCTTTCCGGGGCTCCGCCCCGGACCCCGCGCCTCAAACGCCGGCGAGGCTGGATTTCCGCCGGACGGGGCCGGATTGCGCGGCGGCGCCTGATGGGGTCGGCCGGGGCGCGTCGGGCGGGCCGGGGTGGGTGGTGCGCAGGGCCCAGCGGTAGTGGGTGGCGGTCTTGGCCAGGCCCAGGAGGGCGGTGATCCACAGGATCATGCCGAATCCCATGAAGTACGCCACCTCCCCGTACGTGTCCGTGCCCGGGCGGGCTCCGGCCGCCGACGCGAAGGCCATCCAGAGCCCGGACGCGCCCAGCACCAGCGAGGCCACCAGCCACACCAGGCTCCGCGCCGGAGCGCGCAGGCGGGCGTCGGTCTCGGGGTCCCGGCCCGCCACGACCCAGGCGCACAGCAGCTGCCGCACCTGGCGCTCCCGCCGGGCGCCCCGCGCGAAGCAGAGCCCGGCGGGCACCAGGACGCCCAGCGCGATCACAGAGTGGACGGCGCCGACGAGGTACTCGAGCGGGCCTCCAGACGCGAAGGACATCACGGCCAGCCCGACGAAGGTCCAGCCGAGCGCGAAGGCCGCCGCAACGCCCCACAGCGACAGCAGCCGCCCCGGGCCCAGGCTGCGCCGGCTCAGGTCCGCGAGGAAACGCGCGCGGTCGGCCCGTACGACGCCCTCGTCCAGCCACTCGCGCAGATGCGCGGGCGGCGGCGGGGGCGGGAGCTCACGGCTAGGCATGCGCATGACCATAGCCCCGGCCCTTCGAGCTTCGCCTCAGCGCTCCTCGACCGGCCCTCCGACCTGCGCTTCGGCCTGCGCTTCGGCCTGAACCTCAGCGCCTGAACCTCAGCGCCCGGGGCTCAGCCCGTGCCCGTGGTCTCCACCGACTCGAAGCGCCAGCGGTGCACCGCCCGGGTGATCAGGTCCGCGGCCGGCTCGGGCAGTTCCGGCAGCTCCGCCGCCACCCCCTCCGGGGCCTCCCACCAGGTGATCACGAGCACCCGGTCCTGCGCGGCGCGCAGCACCTCGCGGCGCACCGGCTCCCGGGCCAGGACCTGCGCCCGGGCCCACTCCAGCAGTTCGTTGCCCCGGCCGTCGGCGGCCCGGGCCTCCCACATCAGCGCGACGGTGCTCACGAGTAGAGGTTGTCCTTGCTGAGCTCGTGCACGTGGTCGTGGTCATGGGCATGACCGTGGTCGTGGCCGTGGCCCGGCACGTGCGGGTCCGTCACCGGCAGCGAGGAGTCGGCCGACAGGTCCCAGTCCGAGGCCGGCCGGTTCCGCCGGACCATCTCCGCGCCGAGCGCCGCGACCATCGCGCCGTTGTCGGTACACAGCTTCGGCCGCGGCACCCGCAGGATGATCCCCGCGTCGTCGCAGCGCTCCTGCGCGAGCGAGCGCAGCCGGGAGTTGGCCGCCACCCCGCCGCCGATCATCAGGTGGTCCACGCCCTCGTCCTTGCACGCGCGGATCGCCTTGCGCGTCAGCACGTCCACCACGGCCTCCTGGAAGGACGCCGCCACATCGCGCACCGGCACCTCCTCGCCCGCGTTGCGCTTGGCCTCGATCCAGCGGGCCACCGCCGTCTTGAGGCCGGAGAAGGAGAAGTCGTACGCCGCGTCGCGCGGCCCCGTCAGACCGCGCGGGAAGTGGATCGCCTTCGGGTCGCCCTCGCGCGCGAGCCGGTCGATGACCGGACCGCCGGGGAAGCCCAGGTGGAGCACCCGGGCGATCTTGTCGAAGGCCTCGCCCGCCGCGTCGTCGATGGTCGCGCCCAGCGGCCGTACGTCGCTGGTGATGTCGGGGGCCAGCAGCAGCGAGGAGTGCCCGCCGGACACCAGCAGCGCCATGGTCGGCTCGGGCAGCGGCCCGTGCTCCAGCTGGTCGACGCAGATGTGGGAGGCCAGGTGGTTCACCCCGTACAGCGGCTTGCCGAGCGCGTACGCGTACGCCTTCGCCGCCGAGACGCCCACCAGCAGCGCTCCCGCGAGGCCCGGGCCGGCCGTGACCGCGATGCCGTCGAGGTCGCGGGCGCTGACACCGGCCTCCTTCAGGGCGCGCTCGATGGTCGGGACCATCGCCTCCAGGTGGGCGCGGGAGGCCACTTCGGGCACGACCCCGCCGAAGCGGGCGTGCTCGTCGACGCTCGACGCGACCGCGTCCGCGAGGAGGGTGGTTCCGCGGACGACGCCGACGCCGGTCTCGTCGCAGGAGGTCTCGATGCCGAGGACGAGCGGTTCGTCAGCCATTGCTCTCACTGCTCTCAGTGTGCTCAGAGTTCTCAGGGTGCTCAGTTTTCGTATGTGCCGGGTCGGTCAGGCGCATCACGAGCGCGTCGACGTTGCCCGGCTGGTAGTAGCCGCGCCGGAAGCCGATCGGCTCGAAGCCGAAGCGCTCGTAGAGCCGCTGGGCGCGGGTGTTGTCCACCCGTACCTCCAGCAGCACCTCGGCGCACTCGAAGGCGGTCGCGGCGCGCAGCAGCTCGGTGAGCAGCCGGGCGCCGAGTCCGGTGCCCCACTGGTCCTTGGCTGCCGCGATGGTCTGTACGTCGCCCAGGTCGCCCGCGGCCGCCAGTCCGGCGTAGCCGACGATGCGGCCGGTCCCGCCCGCGGCGGAGCCGCTATCGGAAGGAAGCTCGGCGACGACGTAGCGGCGGGTGGCCTGCGGGCCGCGCGCGTGGGCGAGTTCGGACCAGAACATCCCGGCCGACCAGGCGTCGTCGGGGAACAGCTCGTGTTCCAGCGCCAGCACCGGTTCGATGTCCCACCAGCGCATCTCGCGGAGCACTGCGGTCGGGGCCGTCACTGCGGGGTGACCACCTTGTAGTTCTTGGGCACCTGCGCGTCGGGCCGGCGCAGGTAGAGGGGGGTCGGGGCAAGGCCCTCCGCATTTTCGAAGGCCCCCCCCGCCGCCAGCTTTTCCGCGGCCAGGGCCGCCAGCGCCGCGGCCGACTGGTGCACGGGGCCGCGGGCGTCCGGGAAGACCTCCGGGTACAGCGCGGCGCCCTGGCCCACCGCCGGGAGGCCGGCGACCCGCTCGGCGATGTCGGCCGGGCGGTCGACGGCGGGCTCGCCGACCCGGGTGCGCGGGTCCTCGTAGCGCGCCCAGTAGACCTCCTTGCGCCGCGCGTCGGTGGCGACGGTGAAGGGGCCCTCGATCCCGGCGGCCCCGGCGGCGTACGCGAGCCCGTCGAGGGTGCACAGGCCGTGCACGGGGACACCGAGGACGGCGGCGAAGGTGGAGGCGGTGACGAGGCCGACGCGCAGCCCGGTGTAGGGGCCGGGGCCGACGCCGACGACGATGCCGGTGACGGATTCGAGTTTCACCCCGGCCTCGGCGAGGACCTTGTCCACGGAGGGCAGCAGGAGCTCCCCGTGGCGGCGGGCGTCGACCTGGTTCGATTCGGCGAGGACGGACTCCCCGTCGTACAGGGCGACGGTGACGGCGGGCGTGGCGGTATCTACGGCGAGCAAGAGCACGCGAACAGCCTACGACTCCCCGGCCCCAGGGCCTTGCGGCCGGTGGTGGCGGGGCCCGGCTGCTACCTTTCGACCGGGTACACACCCAGGTCGGCGGAGAGTTCGACGAGTCAGGCGCGGAGAGGTGGAGCAAGGTGGCAAGCAGCAGCTCGGGAATCGTGGCCGGGCTCACGGCGGCGGCGATCGCCGCCATCGGCTTCCTCGGCTACCAGGCCTCCGCGACCGCGCCCGCGCATCCGGTGAAGCCGGCCGCGCAGGCCCCCGCCGCGCCCCAGGGGCAGGCCCCTGCCAAGCAGGACCCGGCGAAGCCGGCGGCGGTGCCCGCCGACTCCGGGACCGGGCCGCGGGTCGTGTACTCGGTGTCCCAGAAGCGGGTGTGGCTGGTCGCGGAGGACGGGCGGGACCCGAGGACGTTCACGGTGATGCCGAGCACGGTCCACCCGGCGCCGGGCAGCTACGTGGTCGGCTCGCGCGCGGGGGCGGTCACCGGCACCGACGGGGTGCCGATCGAGCACGTCGTACGGTTCGCCAGCACGGACGGGATCGCGATCGGCTTCAGCGCCCGCGTGGACGGTTCGATGCCGGAGCCGGACCTCGCGAAGAAGACCGGCGGCATCCGCATGGCGCGTGCGGACGGGGACGCGATGTGGGCCTTCGCGACGATCAGCGCGAAGGTCGTCGTCGTTCCCTGATCCTTCAGGGAAGGTGATTCACCCGTACGTGGGCGTCAGGCCGCTTCCGGCTCCGGGGCGGCCTGTTCCGCGTCCTCGGCGAGCCCGGGCCCGGCGTGCGGTTCGGCTTCCGCGCGCGCGGGCGGTGTGGACACCGCCGTGGCGGCCACGCCCGCCGCGAGCAGGGCCCGCATGGACACGACGGGCGCTCGCTCTGCTCCTGCTGCCGACATGGCTGCCTCCTGAGACCCCGGGACGCCGTACTTAGGTAGACCTAACCAGCGCTCGGTACCATGTCATCACGCGAGCCTGCGCCAACGCAATATTTTCCCGACGAGTTGTCGGCACGTTGTCGGCACCTCATCGGTACGTCGTCGGTACGCGGGTACGCCGACGGGCGGGCCCGGAGCCACCGCCCCGCCCCGCCCGCACCGCCGTGGCTACCGCGCCGACAGCCTCGCCAGCTCCGCGCCGGCCCACCGGGCCCCGACGCCGCGCAGCGCGACCTCGCGTACGTCGTCCAGGACCTCCTCGTGGCCGACCGCGCGCCCGATCACCACGTGCAGCCGGTCGTCGGAGAGCTCCTCGACCTTGCCGTCGCCCCACTCCACGACGACCACGGACTCGGGCAGCGAGACGTCGAGGTCCAGGTCCTCCATCTCGTCCAGCCCGCCGCCGAGCCGGTACGCGTCCACGTGCACCAGCGGCGGACCGTCGCCCAGGGACGGGTGCACCCGGGCGATCACGAAGGTCGGCGAGGTCACGGCCCCGCGCACGCCCAGCCCCTCCCCCAGCCCCCGGGTCAGGGTGGTCTTGCCCGCGCCGAGTTCGCCGGTCAGCAGGACGAGGTCGCCGGGGCGCAGCAGGCCGGCGATCCTGCGGCCCAGTTCCTGCATGGAGGCGGGCGAGTCGACGGTGATCAGGGTTTCGGCGGCGGCCTCGGCCAGGGCCTCAGCCGCCGGGCTGCGCGGCGCTTCCCGCGGTACGTCTTCCATGTCCCCCAACGTTAGCCGTTGCGGGGACGGCTCCGGTGCGCGCCAGGAGGCCGGTGAGCAGCCCGGTCACGGTGTCGGGGCGCTCCAGCATCATCAGGTGCCCGGTGTCCTCCAGCACCACCAGCTCGGCGGCCGGCAGCGCCTCCTTGATCGTCACGCTGTGCCCGGGCGGGGTGATCATGTCCTTGTCCCCGGCGACGACGGTGACGGGGATGTCCGCGAACCGCTGGAGGGCGGCGCTCTTGTCGTGGGTCTGGAAGGCCGGGTAGAACTCGGCGACCACGTCGATCGGGGTCGCCTCGATCAGCCGCTCGGCGAAGCGCGCCACGCCCGGGTCCACGTCCCGGGAGCCGAACGAGTACAGCTTGATCATGCCGGCGAAGAGGTCGGCGGTGGCCCGGCGGCCCTTCTCCACCAGCTCGGCCTGGGAGCCGAGCACCTTGAGCACGCCGGGCAGCAGGCGGCGCACCGCGCCCAGTCCGACGGAGGGCAGCCCGTACGTCACCTCGTCCAGCCGGCCGCTGGAGGTGCCGACGAGGGCCACCCCGAGCACGCGGTCGCGTACCAGCTCGGGGAACTGTTCGGCGAGGGCCATGACGGTCATGCCGCCCATGGAGTGGCCGACGAGGACGAGCGGGCCCTCGGGTGCGGCGGCGTCGATGACGGCCTTCAGGTCGCGGCCGAGCTGGTCGATGGTCACCGGTTCACCGTCGGCCTGGGCCAGGCCCCGCGCGCTGCGGCCGTGGCTGCGCTGGTCCCAGTACACGGAGCGGACGACTCCGCGCAGGGCGGCGCGCTGGAAGTGCCAGGAGTCCTGGGCGAGGCAGTAGCCGTGGCAGAAGACGACGGTGGCGGCGGCCGGGGGCCTGCGCCGCAGCCGGCGCTTCGTGCCGCTGTCGGGCAGCTCGTCGACCTCGTAGTACAGCTCGGTGCCGTCCTCGGCGCGACAGCCGCCCTCGGTCCCGCGCAGGGAGCCGTAGTCCCCGGCGGCGTCGAGCGCGAGGCGTGCCTTCATCCGGATGCCGCGCCCCACGGTGATCCGTTCGACCGCGACACCGGCCGCGGCGCCCGCCGCTATGACACCGATGGCGGCACCGGCCCAGCCGGCCTTGCGCCAGTTATCGCTCACGCCGTCGCCGTCCTCACTCAGCCGCCCAGGTACACCCGGGGTACTCGACCTCCGATACGGGTGACGATCTCATACGCGATCGTGTGCGCCGCTTGAGCCCAGTCCTCGGCGGTCGGTTCGCCGCGTTCGGCGTCCCCGAAGAGGACGGCCTCGTCGCCGGCGCGGGCGAGGTCCTCGCCGAGGTCCACGACGAACTGGTCCATGGCGATCCGCCCGGCCACCTGCCGGATCCTGCCGCCGACGAGCACGGGCCCGCGGCCGGAGGCGTTGCGCGGCAGGCCGTCGGCGTAGCCGGCGGGGACGAGGGCGAGGTGGGCCTCGGACCCGGTGACGTAGTGGTGGCCGTAGCTGACGCCGTGCCCGGCGGGGACGGTCTTGACCAGCGCGAGGGAGGCCTTGAGCGTCATGGCGGGGCGCAGGCCGAGCTGGGCGGGGGTGCCGAGTTCGGGCGAGGGGGAGACGCCGTAGACGGCGAGTCCGGTGCGCACCAGGTCGAAGTGGCTCTCGGGGAGGGTGAGCGTCGCGGGCGAGTTGGCGATGTGCCGGACCTCGGGGTCGACGCCCTCCTTCTCCGCGTAGGCCAGCATGTCGCGGAAGGCGTCGAGCTGGAGCTGGATGGAGGGGTGGCCGGGCTCGTCGGCGCAGGCGAAGTGCGACCAGAGGCCGGTGACCTGGACGGTGCCCTCGGCCTGGGCGGCGACGGCCGCGGTGACGAGCTCCTCCCAGTCGGCGGGCTGGCAGCCGTTGCGGCCGAGGCCGGTGTCGGCCTTGAGCTGGATACGGGCGGTACGGCCGGCCGCGCGGGCGGCGGCCCGGACCTCGTCCAGGGCCCACATCCCGCTGACGGACACGTCGATGTCGGCCTCGACGGCCTCCCGCCAGGGCCCGCCGGGGGTCCAGAGCCAGCACATGACCCGCCCCTCGATCCCGGCGGCGCGCAGCGCGAGCGCCTCCTCGGGCGTGGCGGTGCCCAGCCAGGTGGCACCGGCCTCCTGGGCGGCCCGGGCACACTGGACGCCGCCGTGCCCGTAGGCGTTCGCCTTGACGACGGCCATCAGCTCGGCCCGGGGTGCCCGCGCGCGCAGGGCGCGTACGTTCTCCCGTACTGCGTCAAGATCGATCTCGGCGTACACGCGCATCGGTGTCTCGTTCATCGCCCACAGTCTCTCAGAGCCCCCACCCCACCCCTCGCGCCCACCTACGAATTCCGCACGCGCCGCCCCTCCGCTACCACTCCACCGGCCCCGCCGCACCATCCAGCCTCGCCGGCGTTTGAGGCGCGGGTCCGGGCAGCGCCCGGGGAACGGGGGAAGGGCGGGGCGGGGAGCGGCTCCGCGCAGCCGGCCGGCCGCCGCGGCACCCCCGCCGGGGTCAGGCCACCACGCCCCGCCACGCGTCCGGCAGCGCGGCGGCCACCTCCTGGGCCAGGACCGGCCCACCACGGGCGGCCAGCCTCCCGGCGAGCCCGTGCAGGTACGCGGCCACGGACCCGGCGTCCGCCCCGCCCAGGCCCGCGGCCAGAAGGGACCCCGCCAGCCCGGACAGCACGTCCCCGCTCCCGGCGGTCGCCAGCCACGGCGTCCCGGTCGGATTCACCCGCACCACGGAGCCGTCGCCGGCGGCCACCAGCGTCGTGGAGCCCTTCAGCAGCACCGCCGCCCGGTAGCGCCCGGCCAACTCCCGTACGGCAGCCAGCCGCCCGGCCTCCACCGACTCCCTCGGGACCCCCAGCAGCGCCGCCGCCTCCCCCGCGTGCGGGGTCAGCAGGGTCGCCGCCCGGCGTCCCCGCACCACCGCCGGGTCCAGCCCGCGCAGCCCGTCCGCGTCCACCAGCACCGGCACGTCCCGGTCCGCCAGCGCCCGCTCCACCTCGGCGCCCCGCCCGGACCCCAGCCCCGGGCCGACCACCCAGGCCTGCACCCGCCCCCGCCCGACCAGCACCTCCGGGTAGCGCGCCAGCACGGCCTCCGCCGCCGGGCCCACGTACCGCACCGCGCCCGCGCCGCCCCGCAGCGCCCCCGCCACGGCGAGCACGGCCGCGCCCGGGTACTCCTGCGACCCGGCGACGACCCCGACCACGCCCCGCCGGTACTTGTCGCTCGACGCCGTCGGCGCGGGGAGCAGCCCCGCCACATCGGTGTGCTGGAGGGCCTCCACCCCGGGGGCACCGAGGGCCAGTCCGATGTCCACCAGCCGCACCGCGCCCGCCCGCGAGGCCCCGGGGTCGATCAGCAGCCCCGGCTTGTACGCCCCGAAGGTCACCGTCACATCGGCCGCCACCGCCGGGCCCGCCACCTCCCCGGTGTCGGCGTCCACCCCGCTCGGCAGGTCCACGGCGACCACGAGCGCCGCCGCCGGGATCCGCTCCACCAGCGCGGCCGCCGCCGGGCGCAGCCCGCCCCGGCCGCCGATGCCGACCAGCCCGTCCAGTACGAGGTCCGCCCGCGCGGGAACCGACTCCGCGACCCGTCCCCCGGCGGCCCGCAGCGCGGCCAGTCCGCCCGGGTGCATCCGCTCCGGGTCCATCGCCACCGCCGTCACCCCGGCCCCGCGCCGCGCCAGCCGCGCGCCCGCGTACAGCGCGTCGCCGCCGTTGTCCCCGGGACCCACCAGCAGCACGACCCGGGACCCGTAGACCCGGCCCCGGCGCCTCGCCAGCAACCGGCCGCACACGGCGGCCAGTCCGGCCGCCGCCCGTGCCATCAGGGCGCCCTCCGGCAGCCGTGCCATCAGCTCGCGCTCGGCGGCCCGTACGGTCTCCACGCTGTAAGCAGTACGCATGCCCACAGCGTGCCCCACGGCGGGCGTCAGCCCTCGGCGATCACCACCGCCGACGCGATGCCGGCGTCGTGGCTCAGCGAGATGTGCCAGGACGTGACCCCGAGCGCCCGGGCCCGGGCCTCGACCGTCCCGGACACCCGCAGCCGGGGCTGCCCGGAGTCCTCCACGTAGACCTCGGCGTCGGTCCACAGCAGCCCGCCGGGCGCGCCGAGCGCCTTGGCCAGGGCCTCCTTGGCCGCGAACCGGGCGGCGAGCGAGGCGGTTCCGCGCCGCTCGCCGCTCGGCAGCGTCAACTCGGAGTCGAGGAAGAGACGCTGCGCCATCTGCGGCGTCCGCTCCAGCGCCGCGCCGAACCGCTCGATCTCGGCAACGTCAATCCCCACACCGACAATCACAACGAACCCCAACTACTCCACAGTCACTGACTTTGCGAGATTACGCGGCTGGTCCACCTCGTTCCCCCGCGCCGTCGCCAGCTCGCACGCGAACACCTGGAGCGGCACCGTCGCCACCAGCGGCTGGAGCAGCGTCGGCGTCGCCGGGATCCGGATCAGGTGGTCGGCGTACGGGACCACGGCCTCGTCGCCCTCCTCCGCGATCACGATGGTCCGCGCCCCGCGCGCCCGGATCTCCTGGATGTTCGAGACGATCTTGTCGTGCAGGACCGAGCGCCCGCGCGGCGACGGCACGACGACCACCACCGGCAGGTCCTTCTCGATCAGCGCGATCGGCCCGTGCTTGAGCTCGCCCGCCGCGAAGCCCTCGGCGTGCATGTACGCCAGCTCCTTGAGCTTGAGCGCACCCTCGAGCGCCACCGGGTACCCGACGTGCCGGCCGAGGAACAGCACGGTGTCCTTGTCGGCGAGCGAGCGCGCCAGGGCCCGTACCGGCTCCATCGTCTCCAGTACGGTGTCCACCGCCGCGGCGATGTCCGACAGCTCCCGGATCACCGCCTGGATCTCGTCGCCCCACTTCGTACCCCGTACCTGCCCGAGGTACAGGGCGACCAGGTAGCAGGCCACCAGCTGCGTCAGGAACGCCTTGGTGGAGGCGACGGCCACCTCCGGACCGGCGTGCGTGTACAGCACGGCGTCCGACTCGCGCGGGATGGTCGAGCCGTTCGTATTGCAGACGGCCAGCACCCGGGCACCCTGCTCGCGGGCGTGGCGCAGCGCCATCAGGGTGTCCATGGTCTCGCCGGACTGCGAGATCGCGATCACCAGCGTCCGCTGGTCCAGGATCGGGTCGCGGTAGCGGAACTCGCTGGCCAGCTCCGTCTCGCACGGGATGCGGGTCCAGTGCTCGATGGCCAGCTTCGCGATCATGCCCGCGTGGTACGCCGTACCGCAGGCCACGATCACGACCTTGTCGACCTCCCGGAGCACCGAGGCGGGGATGCGCACCTCGTCCAGGGTCAGCAGGCCGCTCGCGTCGATCCTGCCCAGGAGGGTGTCGGCGACAGCCTTCGGCTGCTCGGCGATCTCCTTGAGCATGAAGTAGTCATAACCCCCCTTCTCGGCCGCCGAGGCGTCCCAGTCCACGTGGTACGCCCGCACGGACGCGACCGAACCGTCGAAGTTGGTCACCGTGACCCCGTCGCGCCGGAGTTCGACGACCTGGTCCTGCCCCAGCTCGATCGCGGACCGGGTGTGGGCGATGAACGCGGCCACGTCCGAGGCGAGGAAGTTCTCACCCTCCCCAACGCCCACCACCAGAGGGGAGTTCCGGCGGGCGCCGACCACCACGTCCGGCTCGTCGGCGTGCACCGCGACCAGGGTGAAGGCCCCCTCCAGCCGCCGGCACACCTGCCGCATCGCCTCCGCGAGCCTCCCGTCGACCGCACCGCCCCCGGCCGCCGTGAACTGCTCGGCCAGCAGGTGCGCCACGACCTCGGTGTCCGTCTCGGACTCCAGCCGGTGCCCCCGTTCGGCCAGTTCGGCGCGCAGCGCGGCGAAGTTCTCGATGATGCCGTTGTGCACGACCGCCACCCGGCCGGAGTTGTCCAGGTGGGGATGGGCGTTGACGTCGGTGGGCCCGCCGTGGGTCGCCCACCGGGTGTGCCCGAGGCCCGTGGAGCCGGCCGGCAGCGGCCGCCCGACCAGTTCCTTCTCCAGGTTGACCAGTTTTCCGGCCTTCTTGACGTTGGTGAGCGCCCCGTCGGCGAGCACGGCGACCCCGGCCGAGTCGTAGCCGCGGTACTCCAGCCGCTTCAGTCCGGCGATGACCACATCGAGCGCCGACTGCGCCCCTACGTAACCCACAATTCCGCACATAGGCCGCAGCGTACGCCGTGGCCGCCCGTCTGCCCCGTACCCGAACAAGACGAAAACCCCGCCCCGGTGAATCCACCGGAGCGGGGTTGACGCAGCTTTCGAACCAGGCTTTCGGTCCGGGCTTTCGAACCGGTCTGCGAACCGCCTCAGCCGAGCTTGCGCAGCTGCGCCTCGACCACGGGAGCCGCGAGCCGCGCCTCCCCGGACGCCCGGTCGGCGACGAAGCCGGCGAGAGTACCGCCCTTGCGCACCACCAGCACCTCGGCCGTGTGCCGCTCACCGTCGCGCTCGGCCTCCACGGTGTACGCGAGTGCCTCGTCACCGCCGTGGGCGGAGTGCGGGACGACCCGGGTCACCTTCACGGTCTCCCCGTTCGCCGTCGCCGAGTAGCCCCCGCCGCACGCCTCACCGGCGGCCCTCAGCTCGGCGAAGTGCCCGCCGGCGGTGTTCCCGGCGTACGCGCCGAGGGTCACCACCGTCACCGTCGAGCTGGCGTCGTCCAGGGCGGCCGCCCGCTTCTGCCGTTCCGTGGCGTCCCGTCCCAGCGGTGCCGGCACGGCGACCGCCGATGCCCTGGCCCAGCCGGTCCTGCCGGTCGGCAGCAGACCGGTGGCGGCGTAGGCCAGCTCCCTGCACTCGGGCTTGTCCACGCTCGGCAGGGCGCTGTCGGAGGTCTCCTGGCCGACCCGGTGGTCCGGCAGGTCCCCCTGCGCCACGATCAGCCGGGACGGCGGCTCCTGCCCCCTCCCCTTCGACAGGTGGCCGGCCGCCCCGGCGGACGAATCCGCCGCGGGCACGATCTCCAGCACCATGCCGGACCTGGTCGTCCCGCAGCCGGTGACCAGGAAGGCCAGGGTCAGCCCCGAAACGGCCGAGGCGCCCAGCACGGCCGCGCGCCGCGCGCGCAGCCCGCTCATCCGAGCTTCTTGGACTGGGCCTCCACGACCGCCTTGGGCGGCTGGGCGGCCTCGCCGATCACACTCAGGCCCTCGAAGGTGGCCAGAGTGCCGCCCTTGCGTACGACCACGAACTGCATGCTGCCCTTCGCGCCGCCCGCCAGCTCCAGCACCAGCTGGAACGCCAGGGACTCGTCCCCGGCGGTGATCTGGGCGGAGGGCAGGACCTTCTGGACCTTGGTGGTCTTGGCGCCGTCGACGGACGTGTACCCGCCGGCGCAGGCCGTGCTGGCGTCCTTCAGCGACGCGAAGGCCTCCTGGGCGCCCTTGGCGTCGTAGGAGTCGAGGACGACCGAGGTCCCGGACACGCCGGCGGTGTCCTTGAGCGCGTCGAGCTGCTCCTCCAGGGTCGCCCCCTCACCCACCGGCTTGCGCTTCTCCGAGACCGAGGCCACCACGGTGCCGGACGGCGTACCGGACGGGGTCGAGATCGGCACCAGGCCCTGGAGCTGGACCAGCGGCTTGCAGGCGGGCTTGTCGGATTCGACCTTCCGCGCCGGGTCGCCCTTCGGCGAGTCCGCCTCGACCTTGTACTGCGGCAGGTCCGCCTGGTTCACCAGCAGTGGGGCCAGCTCGGCCGCCGACTTCCCCGTACGGGCCGGCGCGGACGGCTTGGCCGCCGTCTTCGCGTCCGCCCCGGAGCCGTCCTTCGAGCCGGTGTCACCGGATCCGCAGGCGGTCGCCAGCAGGCTCAGCGACACCGCGGACGCCGTTAGGACAGCACGATGGACATGCCTGGTACCCACGAAAGATCTCCCCCTGGAAAAACAGAACACGCGCGGGACGCTGGTCGGCGCCACGGTGACATTCAATGTACGACTCAATCGATCAGCTGATCGGAGTTACCGGCACACGCACGGAATCGTGATCCGCACGAGACCGGGCAGGCCTCCGATCGATACGTACTCGCGTACAACCCGCCACATGCCCGCCACCTGGGCTTCCTGCGCCGGTCATCCCCCACGTGACCGACCCCACCATCCACAAGCGCCCCCGAGCCCCGACAATGGCGGTGTGATCACCTCGCCGACGCGTTGTACGCCGGACCGCGCAACGGAGCGCCCCGGCCCCCGCCGGGCGCACGACGCCTCCCCGTACGTCGACCTCACCCGGGCCGAGTGGAGCGCCCTGCGCGAGCGGACCCCGCTGCCGCTGACCGCCGACGAGGTGGAGCGGCTGCGCGGCCTCGGCGACGTCATCGACCTCGACGAGGTGCGGGACGTGTACCTGCCGCTGTCCCGTCTGCTCAATCTGTACGTCGGCGCCACCAGCAACCTCCGCGGCACCCTGAACACCTTCCTCGGCGACGCCGGCAACGGCCACGGCGCCCAGCAGGGCACCCCCTTCGTCATAGGCGTCGCCGGCTCCGTCGCCGTCGGCAAGTCCACCGTGGCCCGTCTGCTCCAGGCGCTCCTGGCCCGCTGGCCCGAGCACCCCCGCGTCGAGCTGGTCACCACGGACGGCTTCCTGTACCCGATGAAGGAGCTCCAGCGCCGCGGCCTGACCTCCCGCAAGGGCTTCCCCGAGTCCTACGACCGCCGGGCGCTCACCCGCTTCGTCGCCGACATCAAGGCGGGCAAGGACGAGGTCAGGGCCCCGGTCTACTCGCACCTGATCTACGACATCGTCCCGGGCGAGGAACTCGTCGTACGCCGCCCCGACATCCTGATCGTCGAGGGCCTGAACGTGCTCCAGCCGGCCCTCCCCGGCAAGGACGGCCGCACCCGCGTCGGGCTCGCCGACTACTTCGACTTCAGCGTGTACGTGGACGCCCGCCCCGAGGACATCGAGCGCTGGTACCTGGGCCGCTTCCGGAAGCTGCGCGAGACGGCGTTCCAGAACCCGTTCTCCTACTTCCGCAAGTACACCCAGGTCTCCGAGGAGGAGGCCCTGGAGTACGCGCAGACGATGTGGCGCACCGTCAACAAGCCCAACCTGCTGGAGAACGTGGCCCCCACCCGCGGCCGCGCCACCCTCGTCGTGCGCAAGGGCCCCGACCACAAGGTGCAGAAGCTGAGCCTGCGCAAGCTCTAACACTTAGGGTGCGGCCATGCTGCATCTACGGATGATCACCCCGCACCCGCTCACGGAGCAGGTGGTGGAGCTGATCGAGCAAACGGTCGGGACCACCCATCTGGTCGTGCTGACGGGCGCCGCCCGCGACCCCGAGGGCGATCTGGTGCTCTGCGACGTGGCGCGCGAGGCGGCCGACGAGCTGCTCCAGGAGATGCGGTCCCTCGGCATCGACAAGACCGGCTCGATCGCGGTCGAGAACATCGACCTCTCCATCTCCCAGCGCGCCGACGACGCGGAGGAGGAGGCGCCCGGCGAGGCCGCGGACGCGGTGATCTGGGAGCAGCTCTCCGAGTCGACCCACGAGGAGTCGACCCTCACGATCACCTACAGCGCGTTCATGATCGTCGCGACGATGATCGCGGCCTGCGGTGTGGTCCTGGACAACGCGATCCTGATCGTCGGCGCGATGGCCGTCGGCCCCGAGTTCGGCCCGCTCGCCGGGATCTGCACCGGCCTGGTCCAGCGCGCCCCGAAGGCGGCGTGGCGCTCGCTGGTGGCGCTGCTGGTCGGCTTCGCCGCGGCGATCGTGGCGACGACCGTGTTCAGCCTGGTCATGGACGCGCTCGGGCTGTTCGAGCCGGGGATGCTCGACAAACCGCGGCCGAACACCAGCTTCATCTGGCAGCCCGACCCGTTCTCGTTCGTCGTGGCGGTGCTCGCCGGCGTGGCCGGGATGCTGTCGCTGACGTCGGCGAAGTCGGGGGCGCTGGTGGGTGTGGCGATCTCCGTGACCACGGTCCCGGCCGCCGCGAACGCGGCCGTGGCGCTCAGCCACGGCGAGGTCGGCCAGATGTGGGGCTCGGCGGAGCAGCTGCTGCTGAACCTGCTCGGCATCATCGTCGCCGGCTCGCTGACCCTGATCGGCTGGAAACTGCTGTGGCGCACCCAGCACGCGCGGATGATCCGCCCGCCGGGTGCGCCACACAGGAACGCCGGATGAGGCCTGGCGTCTAGCCGAGCGCCGACTTCACCGCGTCGGCGAGCCGGCCGGCGATCGCGCGGGCCTGCTCGATGTCGGCGGCCTCCACCATCACGCGGACGAGCGGCTCCGTACCGGACGGACGCAGCAGCACCCGTCCGGTGGCGCCCAGCTCGCGCTCGGCGTCGGCGACGGCCGCGGCCAGCTCGCCGGAGGTGGCGACCCGGGACTTGTCCACGTCCGGGACGTTGATCAGGATCTGCGGCAGCCGCTTCATGACCCCGGCCAGGTCGCCCAGCGGGCGCCCGGTGGCCGCGACCCGTGCCGCCAGCATCAGCCCGGTCAGGGTGCCGTCGCCGGTGGTCGCGTGGTCGAGGATGATCACGTGCCCGGACTGCTCGCCGCCCAGCGCGTATCCGTGCTGCTTCATCGACTCCAGTACGTACCGGTCGCCGACGCCGGTCTGTACGACCTGGATGCCCTCGGCCTCCATGGCGAGCTTGAAGCCCAGGTTGGACATGACGGTGCCGACCACGGTGTTCTCGCGCAGCTGGCCCGCCTCGCGCATGGCCAGCGCCAGGACCGCGAGGATCTGGTCGCCGTCGACCTCCGCGCCGGTGGCGTCCACCGCCAGGCAGCGGTCGGCGTCGCCGTCGTGCGCGATGCCGAGGTCGGCCCCGTGCTCGACCACGGCCTGCTTCAGCAGGTCCAGGTGGGTGGAGCCGCAGCCGTCGTTGATGTTCAGGCCGTCGGGCTCGGCGCCGATCGTGACGATCTCCGCGCCGGCCCGGGTGAAGGCCTCCGGCGAGACGTACGCGGCCGCGCCGTGGGCCTCGTCCAGGACGACCTTGACGCCGTCGAGGCGGTTGGGCAGCACCCCGATGAGGTGGGCGACGTACTTGTCGAAGCCCTCGGTGTAGTCGGAGACGCGGCCGACGCCGGAGCCGGTGGGGCGCTCCCACGGCGCGCCCGTGCGGTGCTCCTCGTAGACGGACTCGATCCGGTCCTCGAGATCGTCGGCGAGCTTGTGGCCGCCGCGCGCGAAGAACTTGATGCCGTTGTCGGGCATGGCGTTGTGACTCGCGGAGAGCATCACGCCGAGGTCGGCGCCCAGCGCACCGGTGAGATACGCCACCGCCGGGGTGGGCAGCACACCGACGCGCAGGACGTCCACGCCGGCGCTGGCGAGGCCCGCGACGACCGCGGCCTCGAGGAACTCGCCCGAGGCGCGGGGATCGCGGCCGACCACCGCCGTGGGGCGGTGGCCCGCGAAGGTGCCCGCCTCGGCCAGTACATGTGCGGCCGCCACGGAGAGGCCGAGCGCGAGCTCGGCCGTCAGATCCGCGTTGGCGACGCCTCGTACACCGTCCGTCCCGAAGAGTCGTCCCACTGTTGTCCTCCCGAGTTCACGCTTCGCTTGTGACCGCTAGTGACAGGTATTTGCCGCTTATGGCGGTAAACGAACCGCCCCGGCAGCACGGAGAGTGCTGCCGGGGCGGTTTCGTTGCAGAACAGCAGGCGCAGATTAACGCTTGCTGTACTGCGGAGCCTTACGGGCCTTCTTGAGACCGGCCTTCTTGCGCTCGACCGCACGGTCGTCGCGGGAGAGGAAGCCGGCCTTCTTCAGCGCCGGGCGGTTGTTGTCCACGTCCGCCTCGTTCAGCGCACGGGCCACGCCGAGGCGCAGGGCGCCGGCCTGACCGGACACGCCGCCGCCGCCGATGCGGGCGATGACGTCGTAGCGGCCGTCAAGCTCGAGGAGCTTGAAGGGCTCGTTGACTTCCTGCTGGTGCACCTTGTTGGGGAAGTAGTCCTCAAGGGTGCGACCGTTGATCTTCCACTTGCCGGTGCCCGGAACGATCCGGACGCGGGCAATGGCGTTCTTGCGACGGCCCAGGCCGGCGGCCGGCTGGGGGTCACCGAAGCGACCGGCAAGGGACTCGGAGGTGTAGTCGCCCTCGACGACGACCTCGGACTCGCTGGTGTACTCCTCGACGTTGCCCTCGAACTCTTCGACGGGGGTCGTCTCGGCGGTGGTCTCGGCCACGATGCTCCTCAGAATTTTCTACGTCTTAGGGGGTGGCCGGAACTACTGCGCGACCTGGGTGATCTCGAACGGCACCGGCTGCTGGGCAGCGTGGGGGTGCGTGTCGCCCGAGTAGACCTTCAGCTTCGAGAGCATCTGACGGCCCAGGGTGTTCTTGGGGAGCATGCCCTTGACGGCCTTCTCGACGGCCTTCTCCGGGTTGTCACGGAGCAGGTCGTCGTAACGCACCGAACGCAGACCACCCGGGAAGCCGGAGTGGCGGTACGCCATCTTCTGGGACGCCTTGTTGCCGGACAGGTGAACCTTGTCGGCGTTGACGATGATGACGAAGTCGCCCATGTCCATGTGGGGGGCGTAAGTCGGCTTGTGCTTGCCCCGCAGGAGGGCAGCGGCCTGGGTCGCCAGACGGCCGAGGACAACGTCCTGGGCGTCGATGACGAGCCACTGGCGCGAGATGTCGCCGGGCTTGGGGCTGAACGTACGCACGCGTATGCCTTCGCTTCTTCAGTGGTGGGTCATCCCCGGGGGGTGAGCCCGAGGGACGGGTCCTGACATGGGTCACCACGGACGATCACGACAGCCCTGGTTCACATCGGGGACGCAACCCGTGTGTACCGCTGGTCATCGGCCCGGTGGACCGGCGTAAGGCAAATTCACGTGAGAATGAGCAAGCCAATACGCATAACGAACCAGCAGGGTACCCCTGAAGACCTGGAAGGGTCAAAACGCGGTCCGCGATCCCGTCGAAACGGGGGTAGCGGCGCACTCCGGTTCGGTCCTGGGTGGGGACCCCGTAGTTCGTACGAGTTCCAGAGTACCCCGGCGCCGCCGCAGCGCTCGCCGCGCCAGCAGACCGGCCAGCCCGCACAGGGTCGCCATGTCCTTGAAGGCCCGCCGCTTGGCCGCCAGCTCCGACGGCCACGGCACACCCGCCGTCTGGGGCAGCAGGGCCGCCCAGAACCAGGGCGAGCGCGGCATCGAGCCGGCCCGCACCCCCGACACCAGCAGCACCGGAACCACCACCAGCAGGTAGTGGTCGAAGGACGGCCGCGACACCAGGAACGCGGCCAGCATCACCATGCACGCCGTCTCCACGAGCCGCAGCTCGCCCCCGTCGCCCTCCGCGTCCGGCCGCCGCCACCGCGCCCAGGCCGCCCACAGCCCGCCCAGCGCCCCCGCGCCCGCCAGCACCACCGCCACCGGCTCCGGCACCCCCAGCCGCGGCAGCACCGCGATCGGCGAGGCGTCCCACGGCAGCGCGTAGGCGTCCTGGCCCTTGAACAGGAAGGGCAGGGTCTTGGTGAAGAACAGCGTCGGGCTCGGCATCAGCAGGGCCCCCAGCAGCGACATCCCCACCGGCACCAGCACCGCCACCGCCAGCCCGCGCCACTGCCGGGCCAGTACGAAGAGCAGCCCCAGCGGCACCAGCATCGGCTTGCAGGCGATCGCCAGCCCCACCACCAGCCCCGCAGCGCCCCACGACCGCCGGTGCGCGAGCAGCAGGGCCACCGGCAGCGCGGCCGCCGAGATCGCCGTCCAGTTGCCGAGCATCACGAGGTTCACGTACGGCTTGTAGGCCAGCGCGAGCAGCCCGAAGCCCCCGACCGCCATGCGCGAGCACAGCGGCACCGAGAACAGCCGCAGCGAAGCCCACCACCCGGCGCCCAGCAGCCCCGTCATCCCCACCGGCAGCAGCCAGCGCAGCACCGCCTGCGGCACCATCGCCTCCGGCACCGCCATGATCACGGCACTGGGCAGGTACAGGAACCGCTTGTCCTCGTACGGCGAGACCCCCGCCAGCAGCGCGTCGGCCGCCTTCACCACGAAGGCGTTGTCCGAGCCCCACTTCGTCTGCAGGCTCGCCGACACGGCGATGACCAGCAGGATCCCGGCAGAGACCCACCGCCACGGCCGCGGCGCCGGCCCCAGCAGCCAGGCGGTCACCCGGCCCGCCGTGGACGGCCGGTCCCATCGCATGAGCCAGATGCTAGGCCGCAGCCCCACAGCTCTCCTCCTCGACCCGCCGAGGGGGAGATCGCCCCCTCAGCGCTTGCGCTCGACCCTACGTTCGTCCCAGACGGGTTCTTGAGTCTCCCGCACAACACCGTCTGAACCGAAGACCAAGTAACGGTCAAATGTCCGCGCGAACCACCGGTCGTGCGTGACGCACAGCACAGTCCCGTCGTACGACTCCAGGCCGTCCTGGAGGGCCTCCGCCGACTCCAGGTCGAGGTTGTCCGTCGGCTCGTCCAGCAGCAGCGCCGTGGTCCCGGCCAGCTCCAGCAGCAGGATCTGGAAACGCGCCTGCTGGCCGCCCGAGAGCTTCTCGAAGGGCTGCTCCGCCTGGCGCTCCAGCTCGTAGCGGCGCAGGGCGCCCATCGCCGCGCCGAGCGGCTTCGCCGCCTCCGTCCACAGGATGTCCACGAGCGTGCGGCCGAACAGCTCCGGGTGGGCGTGGGTCTGCGCGAAATGGCCGGGAAGCACCCGCGCGCCCAGCTTCCAGTTGCCCGTGTGCTTGACCTCCTCGCCCGCCAGCAGCCGCAGGAAGTGCGACTTGCCGGAGCCGTTGGAGCCGAGCACCGCGACCCGCTCCCCGTAGAACACCTCCAGCGAGAACGGCTTCATCAGGCCGGTCAGCTCCAGGTTCTCCACGGTCAGGGCGCGCACCCCGGTCCGGCCGCCCTTGAGGCGCATCCGGATGTCCTGCTCGCGCGGCGGCTCCGGCGGCGGGCCGGCCTCCTCGAACTTCTGGAAGCGGGTCTGCATCGCCCGGTACCGCGAGGCCATGTCGGGGCTGGAGGCGGCCTGGTTGCGCAGCCGCAGCACCAAGGCCTTCAGCCGCGCGTGCTCCTCGTCCCAGCGGCGCTTGAGCTCCTCGAAGCGCGCGAAGCGCTCCTTGCGGGCGTCGTGGTAGGTGGCGAAGCCCCCACCGTGCACCCACACGTCACTCCCCGTCGGGCTCGCCTCCAGGCTGATGATCTTCTCGGCGGCCTGGGTGAGCAGCTCCCGGTCGTGGGAGACGAAGAGCACCGTCTTGCGGGTGGCCCGCAGCTGCTCCTCCAGCCAGCGCTTGCCGGGCACGTCGAGGTAGTTGTCCGGCTCGTCGAGCAGCAGTACCTCGTCCGGCCCGCGCAGCAGCGCCTCCAGGACCAGCCGCTTCTGCTCACCGCCCGACAGCGTGCGCACCTCGCGGAACTGGGCGCTGTCGTACGGGATCGCCAGCGCGGCCATGGTGCAGACGTCCCACAGGGTCTCCGCCTCGTAGCCCTGGACGTCGGCCCAGTCGCTCAGCGCCTGCGCGTACGCCATCTGCGCGGCCTCGTCGTCCACCGTCAGGATCAGGTGCTCGGCCTGGTCCACGGCCTTCGCGGCCTCCCGGATCCGCGGCTGCGCCACCGAGACCAGCAGGTCCCGTACGGTCGTCTCGTCGCGGACCGAGCCCACGAACTGCGACATCACGCCGAGGCCGCCGCTGATGGAGACCCCGCCGCCGTGCGGCTGCAGCTCCCCGGAGATCAGCTTCAGCAGGGTGGTCTTGCCGGCGCCGTTCGCCCCCACCAGGGCCACCACCGACCCCTCCCCCACGCGGAAGGAGACGTCGGGGAGCAGGACCCGCCCGTCGGGAAGGTAGTACTCCAGGTGGCTGGCTTCGAGATGTCCCATGCCGGGCATTGTCCCGGCCCGGCGGCGATCCGCCCAAACGGATTCCCGCGAGGGGTCAGCAGCAGCCGGCCCCGGGGAGGGTGCGCACGTTCCGCGCCTCCTTGCTGCGGGCGGCCAGCAGCTCGTCCGCCGGGTAGCCGACCTCCTCCAGGGTGAGCCCGTGCGGCTTCACCACGTGCACGGAGGAGTCCCGTACGGCCGCGGCCAGCACCTGCCCGGGCCATTCGACCGGCCGGTGCCCGTCGCCCACGTGGAGGAGCGCTCCGACCAGCGAGCGGACCATGTTGTGGCAGAACGCGTCCGCGCGGACCGTCGCGGTGATGATCCCGTCCTCGGCCCGCTCCCAGCTGAGCTGCTGGAGCGTACGGATGGTCGTGGCGCCCTCGCGCTTCTTGCAGTACGCGGCGAAGTCGTGCTCGCCGACCAGCGCGGCGGCGGCCTCGTTCATGGCGTCCACGTCCAGGGGCCACTGGTGCCACAGCACGTGCCCGCGGCGCAGCGGGTCCACGCCGGCCTGGTGGTCGCCGACGCGGTAGGCGTAGCGGCGCCAGATGGCCGAGAACCGCGCGTTGAAGCCCTCGGGGGCCTCGGCGGCCTTCCACACCCGTACGTCGTGCGGCAGGCGCCCCGCGAGGCGCCGCAGCAGCTTGTCCCGGTGCTCGGCCCACACCTCCTCGGCCACGTCGAACTGCGCGACCTGCCCGCGGGCGTGCACCCCGGCGTCGGTGCGTCCGGCCACGGTCAGATCGACCGGCTCGGACAGCCGCATCACGGTCTTCAGGGCGGACTCCAGCTCGCCCTGGACGGTCCGCAGCGTGCGCTGCTTCGCCCAGCCGGAGAAGTCCTTGCCGTCGTACGACAGGTCCAGCCGCACCCGGACGTGCCCGGGCTCCACCTCGTCACTCACGTGACAGATCCTCTCAGACGCACAGAAATGCAGAACGGGCCCGCCCCGGAAGGGGGCGGGCCCGTTCAGAGCCGTTCAAGCAAGCGTGATCCCGAAGGATCAGGCCTCCTTGGTCTCCTCGGCGGGGGTCTCGACAGCCTCCGCCTCCTTGACCGCGCGCTTGGTGGCGGCCTCGGCCTCACCGGTGGCCTGCTGGGCGACCGTCAGGGCCTCGACCAGCTCGATGACCGCCATCGGGGCGTTGTCGCCACGACGGTTGCCGATCTTGGTGATGCGCGTGTAACCACCGGGGCGGTTCTCGTAGCGCGGGGCGATCTCGGTGAACAGCGTGTGCACGATGCTCTTGTCCGTGATCGTCTGCAGCACCAGGCGACGGTTGTGGATGTCGCCCTTCTTGGCCTTGGTGACCAGACGCTCGGCGTAGGGACGCAGGCGACGGGCCTTGGCCTCGGTGGTGGTGATGCGGCCGTGCTCGAAGAGCGCCTTCGCGAGGTTCGCGAGGAGGTGCTTCTCGTGCGCGGCGGAGCCGCCCAGGCGGGCACCCTTTGCGGGACGCGGCATTGTTACTCCTTCAAATCTGCACCGGCCGTGTCAGGTACCGGAGTCAGTTCCCTCAAGCGGTCGCGAGAGGGGGTGTGGGGGGCGTGAGCCCCCCACAAGCTTTTCTAGTACTGCTCGGTCTCGACGAAACCGGCGTCCGCGTCGTCGTCGGCGCCAAAGGCATCGGCGGCGGCGGTCGGGTCGAATCCGGGCGGGCTGTCCTTGAGGGCCAGGCCCATGCCGGCCAGCTTCGCCTTGACCTCGTCGATCGACTTCGCACCGAAGTTGCGGATGTCGAGCAGGTCGGCCTCGGAGCGGGCGACGAGCTCACCCACGGAGTGGATGCCCTCGCGCTTGAGGCAGTTGTACGACCGAACGGTGAGCTCGAGCTCCTCGATCGGCAGCGCCAGATCGGCGGCCAGGGCCGCGTCCGTCGGCGAGGGGCCCATGTCGATGCCCTCGGCGTCGATGTTGAGCTCGCGGGCCAGACCGAACAGCTCGACCAGGGTCTTACCGGCGGACGCCATGGCGTCGCGCGGGCGCATGGCCTGCTTGGTCTCGACGTCGACGATCAGCTTGTCGAAGTCGGTGCGCTGCTCGACTCGGGTCGCCTCGACCTTGTAGGTGACCTTGAGGACCGGGCTGTAGATGGAGTCGATCGGGATGCGACCGATCTCCTGGCCCAGCTGCTTGTTCTGGACGGCGGAGACGTAGCCGCGACCGCGCTCGACGGTCAGCTCCATCTCCAGCTTGCCCTTGCCGTTGAGCGTGGCGAGGACCAGGTCCGGGTTGTGCACCTCGACACCGGCCGGGGGCGCGATGTCGGCAGCGGTGACCAGGCCGGGACCCTGCTTGCGCAGGTACATCACGACCGGCTCGTCGTGCTCCGAGGAGACGACCAGCTGCTTGATGTTGAGGATGATGTCCGTGACGTCTTCCTTGACGCCCGGCACGGTGGTGAACTCGTGCAGGACGCCGTCCACGCGGATGCTGGTGACAGCGGCACCCGGGATGGAGGACAGGAGGGTACGGCGCAGGGAGTTGCCGAGGGTGTAGCCGAAGCCCGGCTCCAGCGGCTCGATCACGAACCGCGAGCGGTACTCGTCGACGACCTCTTCGGTCAGCGAAGGACGCTGAGCGATAAGCATGTCTGTTCCTTCAGTCGTGGACGCCCACTATTTGACGCCCGACGGGTGCGGCCGGGAGGCCGCGGACTTACAAGGGTACGGGCGGTACGTCCCCCGCGAAGGGTTCGTACCGCCCGGACACTCAAAGACGCACAGGTGCGTCCGCTGCGTCAGACGCGGCGGCGCTTCGGCGGGCGGCAGCCGTTGTGCGGGGTGGGGGTGACGTCCTGGATCGAGCCGACCTCGAGGCCGGTGGCCTGGAGGGAGCGGATCGCGGTCTCGCGGCCGGAGCCCGGACCCTTGACGAAGACGTCAACCTTGCGCATGCCGTGCTCCTGCGCGCGGCGGGCGGCCGACTCGGCGGCCATCTGCGCGGCGAAGGGGGTGGACTTGCGCGAGCCCTTGAAGCCGACGTGGCCGGCGGAGGCCCAGGAGATCACGTTGCCCGAGGGGTCCGTGATCGAGACGATGGTGTTGTTGAACGTGCTCTTGATGTGGGCGTGCCCGTGAGCGACGTTCTTCTTTTCCTTGCGGCGCACCTTCTTGGCAGCGCCCTGACGACCCTTGGGGGGCATCTAAATCTCCTACGGGAGGTGGTCGGTCCTACAGCGCAAGACCGCTGAACAGGACTACTTCTTGCCCGGCTTCTTCTTACCGGCGATCGCGCGACGCGGGCCCTTGCGGGTACGCGCGTTCGTGCTGGTGCGCTGGCCGTGCACCGGGAGGCCGCGACGGTGGCGGATACCCTGGTAGCACTGGATCTCGATCTTGCGGCGAATGTCGCCCTGGATCTCGCGGCGGAGGTCACCCTCGGTACGGAGGTTGGCGTCCACGTACTCGCGGATCTTGACGAGGTCCTCTTCGGCCAGGTCACGAACGCGGGTGTTCGGGTTCACGCCCGTGGAGTCGAGGATCTCCTTGGACCGGGTGCGCCCGATACCGAAGACGTAGGTGAGTGCGATCTCCACACGCTTTTCGCGCGGGATGTCAACACCGGAAACGCGTGCCACAAATGGCTCCTGTGTGTTCGGGGGTCTTCCGCAGAACCGGCCCCGACCGCCGACCACCCTTGATGGATGGTGGTACGTCCGGGTCCCCGGCCCCCGCCGGAGGTGCCGCCGGCCCCTTGCAGGGCTGGGCGGGTTCTGCGTATGTACGTTTTCTTACGTCGCGCGAAGAACTGCGTAGTGCAGGTCGGTCGGCGTGCGTCAGCCCTGGCGCTGCTTGTGGCGCAGGTTGTCGCAGATGACCATGACCCGACCGTGACGGCGGATCACCTTGCACTTGTCGCAGATCTTCTTGACGCTCGGCTTGACCTTCATGTTGGTGAGGTTCTCCGGGTCAGTGCCACCACCCGCACCGGGACGGATGCCCAGGCAGGAGTGAGGACAAGATCTACTTGTATCGGTAGACGATCCGGCCACGCGTCAGGTCGTACGGAGACAGCTCCACAACGACCCGGTCATCGGGGAGGATGCGGATGTAGTGCATACGCATCTTGCCGCTGATGTGCGCGAGGACCTTGTGACCGTTCTGGAGTTCCACCTTGAACATCGCGTTCGGGAGGGACTCGATCACGGTGCCCTCGATTTCGATGGCACCTTGCTTCTTGGCCACGCTTCGCCTTTCGAATCGGCTACCTTGATCGGCCCCGTGCGTCGCCATGCAGGCATGGAAGTGCACGAGAGCCGACGAGTCAGTCTACGTCAGGGCACCCAGAAAGACGAATCCGGAAAGTTTGCCCATGAGTCTAGATCATTAACCTGCGGCTACCCGAGCGGGTCGGGCGCGGTGGTCACGCCGTACTCCGCCAGCTTCGCCTTGCCGCAGTCCGGGCTGGTCAGGACGATCGGGCCGGCTTCCGTCAGCGCGATCGAGTGCTCCCAGTGCGAGGACCAGGTGCCGTCCGTCGTGATGACCGTCCAGTCGTCCGCCAGGACCTCCGTCTGCGCGGTGCCCAGGGAGACCATGGGCTCGATCGCCAGGCAGAGGCCCGGGACCAGCTTGATGCCCTTGCCCCGCTTGCGCGAGACGTAGTTCAGCAGGTGCGGGTCCATGTGCATCTCGGAGCCGATGCCGTGGCCGCCGTAGTCCTCGATGATCCCGAACTTGCCGAGGCTGTGCTCACCGGTGGCGGGCCGCGGCTGGCGCTTGATGTAGGTCTCGATCGCCTTCGAGATGTCCACCAGGCGGTTGCCGAGCTTCATGGCCGCGATGCCGGCCCACATCGACTCCTCGGTCACCCGGGACAGCTCGATCAGCTCCGGAGCGTGACCGGTGCCCACGAAGGCCGTGTAGGCGGCGTCGCCGTGCCAGCCGTCCACGATCGCGCCGGCGTCGATGGAGATGACGTCGCCGTCCTTCAGGACCGTCTTGTCGTCCGGGATGCCGTGGACGACGACCTCGTTCACCGAAGTGCAGATGGTCGCGGGGAAGCCCCCGTAGCCGAGGAAGTTCGACTTGGCCCCGGCGTCCGCGATCACCTTGCGGGCCACCATGTCCAGATCCCGCGTCGTGGCGCCCGGCACGGCCGCCTCACGGGTCGCCGCGTGGATCGCGGCGACGACCAGCCCTGCCTCGCGCATCTTCGCGATCTGCTCGGGGGTCTTCAGCTGAACCATCTACGGACCTTCCACCTTCGAAAACGGGTCTTCTCAACAGTACGGCCGCGATGCCCGAGGGACACCGCGGCCGTACTGGTCACACAGGGGTGACTACTTCTTCAGGGCGTCCATCGCCCGCTTGGTGATCTCGTGCACCTCGCCGAGGGCGGGGATCGTCACCAGCAGGCCCTGCTCCTTGTAGTAGCCGATGATCGGCTCGGTCTGCGTGTGGTAGACCTTCAGCCGGTTGCGGACCGTGGACTCCGAGTCGTCGTCGCGCTGGTACAGCTCGCCGCCGCAGGTGTCGCAGACACCCTCGGTCTTCGGCGCGGCGTACGAGACGTGGAAGACGTGCGCGGAGTCCTTGCGGCAGATGCGCCGGCCGGCGATCCGCTTGACGACCTCGTCCTCCTCGACCTCCAGGTCGAGGACGGCGTCGAGCTTCATGCCCTCGCCCTGGAGCATCGCGTCCAGCGCCTCGGCCTGCGAGACGTTGCGCGGGAAGCCGTCGAGCAGGAAACCGCCCGCGGCGTCCGGCTGCTCCATGCGGTCCTTGGCCATGCCGATGGTGATCTCGTCGGGGACGAGGTCACCGGCGTCCATGAACGCCTTCGCGCGCAGCCCCAGCTCAGTGTTCTGGCTGATGTTGGCGCGGAAGAGGTCGCCCGTGGAGATGTGCGGGATCGACAGGTTCTTGGCGAGGAACGCGGCCTGCGTTCCCTTGCCCGCACCGGGGGGTCCGACGAGGACGATTCGCATCAGCGGAGGAACCCTTCGTAGTTGCGCTGCTGGAGCTGGCTCTCGATCTGCTTCACGGTTTCCAGACCCACACCCACGATGATGAGGATGCTCGTCCCGCCGAACGGGAAGTTCTGGTTCGCTCCGAAGCCGGCCAACGCCATTGTCGGCACAAGAGCGATCAGACCCAGGTACAGCGACCCCGGCCAAGTGATCCGGTTGAGTACGTAGCTCAGGTACTCGGCGGTAGGCCGGCCGGCGCGGATGCCCGGGATGAAGCCACCATACTTCTTCATGTTGTCCGCAACTTCCTCGGGGTTGAACGAGATCGCCACGTAGAAGAACGCGAAGAAGACGATCAGGAGGAAGTAGGTCGCGATGTAGTACGGGTGGTCGCCCTTGACGAAGTGCTTCTGGATCCAGGTCGCCCAGCCGGCCGTCGAGCCGCTGAACTGCACGATCAGGGCCGGGATGTACAGCAGCGACGAGGCGAAGATGACCGGGATGACACCGGCCTGGTTCACCTTGAGCGGGATGTAGGTGGACGTACCGCCGTAAGCACGGCGGCCGATCATGCGCTTCGCGTACTGGACCGGGATCCGGCGCTGCGCCTGCTCGACGAAGACCACCAGGGCCACCATCGCGAGGCCCACCAGGATGACGACGCCGAACTCCACCCAGCCATCAGCGATCTTGCCCTGGAGCTTGATCGTCCAGAGGGCGGAGACGAAGCCGGCCGCGATCGAGATGAACATGAGGATGGACATGCCGTTGCCGATGCCGCGGTCGGTGATCAGCTCACCGAGCCACATGACGACACAGGTACCGGCGGTCATGGTGAGCACCATGACGACCGTGGTGAAGATCGAGCGGTCCGGGACGATCTCCCGAGCGACCGGGCAGGTGCCGAAGAGGGCGCCGGTCCGCGCGGTGGCGACCAGGCCGGTGCCCTGGAGGATCGCGAGTGCGACCGTCAAATAGCGCGTGTACTGAGTGATCTTCGACGTGCCGGACTGTCCCTCTTTTTTGAGGTTCTCCAGCTTCGGGATGACCACGGTCAGCAGCTGCAGGATGATGCTCGCCGTGATGTACGGCATGATGCCGAGCGCGAAGATCGTGATCTGCAGCAGCGCACCGCCGCTGAACATGTTGACCAGACCGAAGAGGCTGTTGCTGCTCCCCATCTGGTCCACACAGATCTGAACGTTCTTGTAGCTCACGCCGGGTACCGGGATGTGGGACCCGAGCCGATACAGCACGATGATGCCGAGCGTGAAGAGCAGCTTCTTGCGCAGGTCGGGCGTCTTGAACGCCCGGGCGAACGCGGTGAGCACGGTGCCTCCTGCGACCCCCGCGCTACTGCGTCAGAGGTGACGGTCTGAGGGATCGACGAATACGTACAAGCAAAGGTGCACGCCACCTTACCGGCGAGTGTGCCCCCCGTGGAACGACCAACCGGGGATGCCCCTTATGTGAGGCATCCCCGGTCGGGTTTCTAGCTATTTGTCACAAGAGTTTCGTCTTAGACGAGCTCGGTGACGGTGCCGCCGGCAGCGGCAATCTTCTCCTTGGCGGAGGCGGAAACGGCGTCAACCGAAACCGTCAGCGCCACGGAGATCTCGCCCTGGCCCAGGACCTTGACGAGGCTGTTCTTGCGAACCGCGCCCTTGGCGACCAGGTCGGCCACCGTGACCTCTCCACCCTCGGGGTAGAGGGCACCGAGCTTGTCCAGGTTCACGACCTGGAACTCGGTGCGGAACGGGTTCTTGAAGCCCTTGAGCTTCGGCAGGCGCATGTGGAGGGGCATCTGCCCACCCTCGAAGCGCTGCGGGATCTGGTAACGGGCCTTCTGGCCCTTCGTACCACGACCGGCCGTCTTACCCTTCGACGCCTCACCACGACCGACACGGGTCTTCGCGGTCTTGGCGCCGGGGGCGGGACGGAGGTTGTGGGCCTTCAGCGGGCTGTTCTCAGCCATGATTAGTCAACCTCCTCAACCGTCACGAGGTGGCGGACGGTGTGAACCATTCCGCGGAACTCGGGGCGGTCCTCCTTGACGACGACGTCGTTCAGGCGCTTGAGCCCGAGCGAACGCAGCGTGTCGCGGTGGTTCTGCTTGCTGCCGATGTACGACTTCGTCTGCGTGATCTTGAGGCGGGCCATTAGACACCCGCCCCAGCACGCGCACGGAGCAGAGCCGCGGGAGCGACGTCCTCGAGGGGCAGACCACGGCGAGCCGCGATCTCCTCGGGACGCTGCAGGCCCTTGAGGGCCGCCACGGTCGCGTGCACGATGTTGATCGCGTTCGAAGAGCCGAGCGACTTCGACAGGATGTCGTGAACGCCGGCGCACTCGAGAACGGCGCGCACCGGGCCACCGGCGATAACACCGGTACCGGGGGAAGCCGGCTTCAGCAGCACGACGCCCGCAGCGCGCTCGCCCGTGATCGGGTGAGGGATGGTGCCCTGGATGCGCGGAACCTTGAAGAAGTTCTTCTTGGCTTCCTCGACACCCTTGGCGATGGCCGCGGGAACTTCCTTGGCCTTGCCGTAACCGACACCTACGGTGCCGTCACCGTCGCCCACCACGACCAGCGCGGTGAAGCTGAAGCGGCGACCACCCTTGACAACCTTGGCGACGCGGTTGATCGCGACAACGCGCTCAACGTAAGCGGTCTTCTCGGCGGCAGGGCCACCGTCGCGACCCTTCCGGTCCCGCCGCTCGCCGCCACCGGCACCGCTTCCGCGGCGCTGGGGTCCAGCCATTGGATTACCTCTCTCTGTTACGTCCGTGAGTCCCGGAACCGGGGCTTAGAACTTCAGCCCGGCTTCGCGGGCGGCGTCAGCCAGAGCGGCAATGCGCCCGGCGTATCGGTTGCCACCGCGGTCGAACACGACGGTCTCGACACCCGCAGCCTTGGCACGCTCGGCGACGAGCGCGCCGACAGCCTGGGCCTGGGCGCTCTTGTCGCCTTCGCCACCGCGGATCGAAGCGTCCAGGGTCGACGCGGACGCCAGGGTGTGACCCTGGAGGTCGTCGATGACCTGAGCAACGATGTTGCGGTTGGAACGCGTCACGACGAGGCGCGGACGCTCCGCCGTACCCGAGACGTTCTTGCGGATGCGGATGTGGCGGCGAGCCTTGGCAGCGCGCTTGTACGCGTCGCCCTTGGCGATCTTCACACCGTATGCCATGGCTACTTACCAGCCTTTCCGACCTTGCGGCGGATGACTTCGCCGGCGTACTTGACACCCTTGGCCTTGTACGGGTCGGGCTTCCGCAGCTTGCGGATGTTGGCGGCGACCTCGCCGACCTTCTGCTTGTCGATGCCCTCGACCGTGAACTTGGTCGGCGACTCGACCTTGAACGAGATGCCGTCAGGCGCCTCGATCAGGATCGGGTGGCTGTAACCGAGCTGGAACTCCAGGTCGGAGCCCTTCGCGGCGACGCGGTAACCGACACCGCTGATCTCGAGAGCCTTGACGTAACCCGTGGTCACGCCGGTGATCATGTTCGCCACCAGCGTGCGGGACAGGCCGTGCAGGGCCTTGTTCTGACGCTCGTCGTTGGGGCGGGTGACGTTCAGAACGCCGTCCTCACCCTTGACGATCTCGATCGGCGCGGCGACGGTGTGGGAAAGGAGACCCTTGGGGCCCTTCACCGCGACCGTGCGGCCATCGATGGTGACGTCCACACCGGCGGGAACCTGGATGGGGAGCTTGCCGATTCGCGACATTGCTTTTCCTCCGTTCCCGACTACCAGACGTAGGCGAGGACTTCCCCACCTACGCCCTTCTTGCCTGCCTGCTGGCCGGTGAGGAGACCGTGGGACGTGGAGATGATCGCCACGCCCAGGCCGCCGAGCACCTTCGGCAGGTTGGTGGACTTCGCGTACACGCGCAGACCGGGCTTCGAGATCCGCTTGATGCCCGCAATGGAGCGCTCGCGGTTCGGCCCGAACTTCAGCTCGAGGACGAGGTTCTTGCCGACCTCGGCGTCCTCGACCTTCCAGCCGGTGATGAAACCCTCCTGCTTGAGGATCTCTGCGATGTGCGACTTGATCTTGCTGTGCGGCATCACGACGGTGTCGTGGTACGCCGAGTTAGCGTTACGCAGACGCGTGAGCATGTCTGCGATCGGGTCAGTCATGGTCATGAAGTGGCCTTCGGCCTCTCTCGCCGGGGTTTCCTGTATGCGCCATCCCTCTCCCCGCTCAGAGGCGGGACGGGTGCGGTGCGGGGACCTACGGCGTAGTAAGTCGTTATGGGCGGCGGACGCCCAACCACACAAGCCTAAGGCATGCGGGGCCGGGCATCCGCCGACCAGATGCTTACCGAGAGTCTCTGGTACTTCCCCAAGTCCTTACGGACCGGAGGTAGTTACCAGGAGCTCTTGGTCACGCCCGGCAGCTCGCCACGGTGAGCCATCTCACGAAGGCAGACGCGGCACAGGCCGAACTTGCGGTACACGGAGTGGGGGCGACCGCAGCGCTGGCAGCGGGTGTACGCACGCACACCGAACTTGGGCTTGCGGGCAGCCTTCGCGATGAGAGCCTTCTTCGCCATCTCGCTTACGCCTCCTTGAAGGGGAAGCCGAGGTGACGGAGGAGCGCGCGGCCCTCAGCGTCGTTGGTCGCCGTGGTGACCACGGTGATGTCCATACCCCGGGTACGGTCGATCTTGTCCTGGTCGATCTCGTGGAACATGACCTGCTCCGTGAGACCGAAGGTGTAGTTGCCACGGCCGTCGAACTGCTTCGGCGACAGACCACGGAAGTCACGGATACGCGGCAGCGCGAGCGACAGCGTACGGTCCAGGAACTCCCACATGCGGTCACCACGGAGGGTGACGTGGCAGCCGATCGGCTGACCCTCGCGCAGCTTGAACTGCGCGATGGACTTGCGGGCCTTCGTGACGGCCGGCTTCTGACCGGTGATCGTCGTCAGGTCGCGGATGGCGCCGTCGATCAGCTTGGAGTCGCGGGCGGCGTCGCCCACACCCATGTTGACCACGATCTTCACGAGGCCGGGGATCTGCATGACGTTCTCGTAGGAGAACTCCTCACGCAGCTTGCCCGCGATGTCCTCGCGGTACTTCGTCTTGAGACGCGGAGTGGTAGCCATCAGATGTCCTCACCCGTCCGCTTGGCAACGCGGATCTTGTTGCCCTCGTCGTCGAAGCGGTAGCCGACGCGGGTGACGACCTTCTCGCCGTCCTTCTCCACAACCAGCTGAACGTTGCTGACGTGGACCGGGGCCTCGGTGATCACAATGCCACCGGCCTGGTTCTGGCCAGCCTTGGTGTGCTTCTTGACCCGGTTGACACCCTCGACGAGGACGCGGTCGTCGGCGGGGAAGGCCGCGATGACCTTGCCCTGCTTGCCCTTGTCCTTACCGGTGATGACCTGAACCAGGTCGCCCTTCTTGATCTTCATGCTTACAGCACCTCCGGCGCGAGCGAGATGATCTTCATGAACTTCTTCTCGCGCAGCTCACGGCCCACCGGGCCGAAGATACGGGTGCCGCGAGGGTCGCCGTCGTTCTTCAGAATGACGGCGGCGTTCTCGTCAAAGCGGATGTACGAGCCGTCCTGGCGGCGACGCTCCTTGACGGTGCGAACGATGACCGCCTTGACGACGTCACCCTTCTTCACGTTGCCACCGGGGATCGCGTCCTTGACGGTGGCGACGATGACGTCACCGATGCCCGCGTAGCGGCGACCGGAACCACCGAGAACACGGATGCAAAGGATTTCCTTGGCACCAGTGTTGTCGGCGATACGCAGTCGCGACTCCTGCTGGATCACGTGTATCTCCTGTTTGTCTGCCGGTTCCCGGCGGGGGCCTCACACTCCGAAGAGCGGTGGCCCCCACCGAGCCTGGCGGAACGAACCTAAGGGAAACCCCTCAGGTGCTTACTTGGCCTTCTCGAGGATCTCGACGATGCGCCAGCGCTTGCTCGCCGACAGCGGACGCGTCTCCATGATGAGGACGCGGTCGCCGACGCCGGCAGCGTTCTGCTCGTCGTGCGCCTTGAGCTTGTTCGTACGGCGGATGACCTTGCCGTACAGGGCGTGCTTCACGCGGTCCTCGACGGCGACGACGACGGTCTTGTCCATCTTGTCGCTGACGACCAGACCCTCACGGGTCTTGCGGAAACCGCGCTCGGTCTTCTCAGTCACGTTGTTCTCGCTCATCAGGCGCTCTCCACCGTCTCGATACCGAGCTCACGCTCGTGCATCAGGGTGTAGATGCGAGCGATGTCCTTACGGACGGACTTGAGCCGGCCGTTGTTCTCCAGCTGACCAGTGGCCGCCTGGAAGCGGAGCTTGAACAGCTCCTCCTTGGCCTCGCGCAGCTTGCCAACGAGCTCCTCGTTGCCGAGCTCACGCAGCTCGGACGCCTTGGTTCCCGTCGCCATCACGACTCACCTGCCTCGCGCCGAACAATCCGGCACTTCATCGGAAGCTTGTGAGCAGCGCGGGTAAGCGCCTCACGAGCAATCTTCTCGTTCGGGTAGGACAGCTCGAACATGACCCGGCCCGGGTGCACGTTGGCGATCCACCACTCGGGAGAACCCTTACCGGAACCCATGCGGGTCTCGGCCGGCTTCTTCGTCAGGGGGCGGTCCGGGTAGATGTTGATCCAGACCTTGCCGCCACGCTTGATGTGGCGGGTCATCGCGATACGAGCCGCCTCGATCTGGCGGTTCGTCACGTAGGCGGGGGTAAGCGCCTGGATGCCGTACTCGCCGAACGAGACCTCAGTACCGCCCTTGGCCATACCGCTGCGCTTCGGGTGGTGCTGCTTGCGGTGCTTGACCCTACGAGGGATCAGCATGTCGGTCAGGCCTCCGTTCCGGTGCTCTCGGCCGGAGCGGCGGCGGGAGCGTCGGCCTTGGGGGCCTCGGCACCAGCAGCCTGCTGCGGCTTGCGGCCACCACGGCCGCCGCGCTCGCCACCACGGCCACCACGGCCGGCGGGACGGTCGCCAGCGCCCTGAGCACCACGGGCCGGGCGGTTACCCGCACGGGCCGCAGCGTTCTCGGCGCGA
The DNA here is from genome assembly GCF_026343185.1 of Streptomyces sp. NBC_00091. GTDB lineage: Bacteria > Actinomycetota > Actinomycetes > Streptomycetales > Streptomycetaceae > Streptomyces. Next base: position 1,876,816 of record NZ_JAPEMA010000001.1, read on the forward strand.
ACCTCGGCGATGTTCTTGACGTCGCCCTTGTAGATCCAGACCTTCACACCGATACGGCCGAAGGTGGTCTTGGCCTCGAAGAAGCCGTAGTCCACGTTCGCGCGGAGGGTGTGCAGCGGCACACGGCCTTCGCGGTAGAACTCGGAGCGGGACATCTCGGCGCCGCCGAGACGGCCGCCACACTGGATCTTGATGCCCTTGGCGCCGGCCTTCATCGTGCCCTGCATGCTCTTGCGCATGGCACGACGGAAGGAGACGCGGGAGGAGAGCTGCTCGGCAACGGCCTGGGCAACCAGCTGAGCGTCAAGCTCGGGGTTCTTGACCTCGAGGATGTTCAGCTGGACCTGCTTGCCCGTGAGCTTCTCGAGGTCACCGCGGATGCGGTCGGCCTCGGCGCCACGGCGGCCGATGACGATGCCCGGACGAGCGGTGTGGATGTCCACACGCACGCGGTCACGGGTGCGCTCGATCTCAACCTTCGAGATGCCGGCGCGCTCCATGCCGGACGTCATCATCCGACGGATGGCGACGTCTTCCTTGACGTAGTCCTTGTACAGCTTGTCGGCGTACCAACGCGACTTGAAGTCGGTGGTGATGCCGAGCCGGAACCCGTGCGGGTTTACCTTCTGGCCCATTACCGGGAACCTTCCTTGCTGCTGACGACCACGGTGATGTGGCTGGTCCGCTTGCGGATCCGGTAGGCACGGCCCTGGGCACGCGGACGGAACCGCTTCAGGGTCGGGCCCTCGTCCACGTACGCCTCGCTGATGACCAGCGTGGAGGCGTCCGGGTGGTTGTAGTTGTGTGCGGCGTTGGCAATGGCGCTGTCCAGCACCTTGCCGACCGGCACGCTCGCGGCCTGCGGGGCGAAACGCAGGACCGCCTGAGCCTCCGTGGCATCCATGCCACGGATAAGGTCCACCACTCGGCGGGCCTTCATGGGCGTGACGCGGATGTACCGCGCCTGGGCCCTGGCTTCCATGGTTGTCCCTTCGGTGTAAGTCATAGTCATAACCACCCCGCCTTTAGCGGCGCTTCGACTTCCGGTCGTCCTTGACGTGGCCGCGGAAGGTGCGAGTCGGCGAGAACTCGCCGAGCTTGTGGCCGACCATCGACTCGGTGACGAACACCGGGACGTGGGTCTTGCCGTTGTGCACCGCGATGGTGTGACCCAGCATGCTGGGGATGATCATCGAGCGACGGGACCAGGTCTTGATGACGTTCTTGGTGCCGGCTTCGTTCTGGACATCCACCTTCTTTACGAGGTGGTCGTCGACGAAGGGCCCCTTCTTGAGACTGCGCGGCATCTAAACCCGCTCCTAGCGCTTCTTGTTCGTCTTGCGGCGGCGGACGATGTACTTGCTCGAAGCCTTCTTCGGCGAGCGAGTACGACCCTCCTTCTGACCCCACGGGGAGACCGGGTGGCGACCACCACTGGTCTTGCCCTCACCACCACCGTGCGGGTGGTCAACCGGGTTCATCGCGACACCGCGGACGGACGGGCGAACGCCCTTCCAGCGCATACGGCCGGCCTTGCCCCAGTTGATGTTCGACTGCTCGGCGTTGCCGACCTCGCCGACCGTGGCGCGGCAGCGCGCGTCGACGAGACGGATCTCACCGGACGGCATACGAAGGTGGGCCATCGTGCCCTCCTTCGCCAGCAGCTGCACGGAGGCACCGGCCGAGCGGGCGAACTTCGCGCCGCCACCGGGACGGAGCTCGATCGCGTGGATCGTGGTACCGACCGGGATGTTGCGGAGCGCCAGGTTGTTACCGGGCTTGATGTCGGCCGTGGGGCCGTTCTCAATCCGGTCGCCCTGCTTCAGAGCCTTCGGCGCGATGATGTAGCGCTTCTCGCCGTCCGCGTAGTGCAGGAGCGCGATGCGCGCGGTGCGGTTGGGGTCGTACTCGATGTGCGCGACCTTGGCCGGCACGCCGTCCTTGTCGTGACGACGGAAGTCGATCACGCGGTAGGCGCGCTTGTGTCCACCACCCTGGTGGCGAACGGTGATCCGACCGGTGTTGTTACGGCCGCCCTTGCTGTGCAGGGGGCGAACCAGCGACTTCTCCGGCGTGGACCGCGTGATCTCGACAAAGTCGGCGACGCTGGAGCCACGACGGCCCGGGGTCGTCGGCTTGTACTTGCGGATACCCATTTCTCAGTCCTCGTCCGATTCCGGACGACTAGACCTCCGTTAGGAGGCCTGGCCGCCGAAGATGTCGATTCGGTCGCCCTCAGCGAGGGTCACGATGGCGCGCTTGGTGTCAGCGCGCTTGCCGAAACCGGTCTTGGTGCGCTTGCGCTTACCCTGACGGTTGATCGTGTTGACCCCGGTGACCTTGACCCCGAAGACCGCCTCGACGGCCTGCTTGATCTGGGTCTTGTTGGAGCCGGGCGCGACGATGAACGTGTACTTGTTCTCGTCCAGCAGCGCGTAGCTCTTCTCCGAGACAACCGGCTTGATCAGCAGGTCGCGCGGGTCAGTGAAGGTCTTGCTGGTAACGGTCGCCTCAGACATCAGGCGTCGCTCCCTTCGGTCTCATCGGCCTTGGGGCCAGACACGAAGGACTCGAAAGCGGCCTGGGTGAAGACCACGTCGTCAGAGACGATCACGTCGTACGTGTTCAGCTGGCCCGGCTCCAGGATGTGAACCTGGGGCAGGTTGCGGGCGGACAGCCACGCGGCCTCTTCGCTGCGGTCGACGACCAGGAGCAGGTTCTTGCGCTCCGAGATCTTGCCGAACAGCGTCTTGGCGGCCTTCGTGGAGGCGGCACCCTCGACCACGCCGGTGACGACGTGGATGCGGGAGTGACGCGCACGGTCCGAGAGGGCACCGCGGAGGGCGGCGGCCTTCATCTTCTTCGGGGTCCGCTGGGAGTAGTCACGCGGCTGCGGGCCGTGGACGACGCCACCGCCGACGAACTGCGGAGCGCGGGTGGAACCCTGGCGAGCGCGGCCGGTGCCCTTCTGGCGGTACGGCTTGCGGCCACCACCACGGACTTCGCCACGACGCTTGGTCTTGTGCGTGCCCTGACGGGCAGCAGCCAGCTGAGCGACAACGACCTGGTGGATCAGCGGAACGCTGGTCTTCGCGTCGAAGATCTCCGCGGGGAGCTCGACGGTACCGGCCTTGTCGCCTGCCGGCGAAAGGATGTCAATGGTGCTCATTACCTCAAGCCCCCTTGGCCGCGGTACGGACCAGGACGAGGCCGCCGTTCGGACCGGGGACCGCACCCTTGATAAGGAGCAGACCCTTCTCCGCGTCAACCGCGTGGATGGTCAGGTTCTGGGTGGTGACGCGCTCGTTACCCATACGACCGGCCATGCGCATGCCCTTGAAGACACGCCCAGGGGTGGCGCAGCCACCGATCGAACCGGGGGAGCGGTGCTTGCGCTGCACACCGTGACCGGCGCCGAGGCCCCGGAAGTTGTGCCGCTTCATGACACCGGCGAAGCCCTTGCCCTTGCTGTTGCCCGTGACGTCAACCTTGACGCCGGACTCGAACACCTCAGCAGTGATCTCCTGGCCGAGCGTGTACTCGCTGGCGTCGGAGGTGCGGAGCTCCACCAGGTGGCGGCGGGGGGTGACGTCGGCCTTGGCGAAGTGGCCCTTGAGGGGCTTGTTCACCTTGCGCGGGTCGATCTCGCCGAAGGCGATCTGGACCGACTCGTAGCCGTCGATGTCGTTCGTACGGACCTGGGTAACGACGCAGGGTCCGGCCTTGACCACGGTGACCGGGACGACACGGTTGTTCTCGTCCCAGACCTGGGTCATGCCGAGCTTCTCGCCCAGGACGCCCTTGATCTGCTTTGCCATCTTCTCGACGCCTCTCAGAGCTTGATCTCGATGTCAACGCCGGCCGGAAGGTCCAGGCGCATCAGCGAGTCAACGGTCTTGGGCGTCGGGTCGAGGATGTCGATCAGGCGCTTGTGCGTGCGCATCTCGAAGTGCTCGCGCGAGTCCTTGTACTTGTGCGGCGACTTGATGACGCAGTACACGTTCTTCTCAGTGGGCAGCGGCACCGGGCCCGCGACCGACGCACCAGTGCGCGTCACCGTCTCGACGATCTTCTTCGCCGAGGAATCGATGACCTCGTGGTCGTAGGCCTTGAGCCGGATGCGGATCTTCTGTCCCGCCATGGCTACTCCGTAGTCCTGTCTCTGTGTGGAAACGCTCTGGCCCTCGGCCGGCCGCAGGAGCAGCTCCTGCAGTCCTTCCTCCGACCCACGCGGTCGGGCGTGTCGCACTCCCTCTACAGAAAATTCCCATACGGAAATTCCCTCGTCCAAGGGGGTGCGGTCCCTGGACCGCGCATCGGGGGAAAGACACCCACCGAGTGCCTGGTGTGCGCCGTGCTGATACTTCCCAGAAGATTCCCGTACGTCCGTCCTCATTGCTGCCCCGAAAGGCAGATTAAGGACGACGAGTACTGTGGGACTCGCTTCCGGTCCTCCCGGCGGGAGGCGCACAGCATCGGCACTCAACCGAGCAACTTGAGTAGTCTGCCATACGAGACGGGCACCTGGCCAATCGGGCCGAAGAGAATACCCCGCCGCGCGATCACGTCAAACCGCGCCACACCCATCGCCCGACGGGGACCGTCCCAGGTCAGAACCTTGTGATCTCTCCGCATTCGTCCGCCGCGGGGCCGTCCAGGTTCCTGCTGCGGTCGTACGGGTCGACCGGGTCACCGGAGGGGGTCGGGCCGCCCGGGAGGCGTCTTCAGCGCCGGCGAGCCCCGGAATGGGTCCTTCAGCGTCGGCTGGTCCGGGTACACGGCCTCCGGGGCCCCGGTCGGACGTACGGGACTCCGCCGGCAGCGGCGGGCCCCCTCGGCCGCCTGACGGGCTTCGGCCTTCCCGGTCAGCAGCCCTTACGGGGTACGACGAAGGGCCCCTCCCCCGCCGCCGGAGCGGTGGGGAAGGGGCCCTCCCGTCAAACATGGTGCCCGCTCGCGCGAGCTACCAGGTCAGAACACGAATTACTTCGTGATCTTGGTGACCTGGCCGGCGCCCACGGTACGACCACCCTCACGGATGGCGAACTTCAGGCCCTCCTCCATGGCGACCGGCTGGATCAGCGCGACCGTCATGTCGGTGTTGTCGCCCGGCATGACCATCTCGGTGCCCTCGGGGAGGGTAACGACGCCGGTCACGTCCGTGGTACGGAAGTAGAACTGCGGGCGGTAGTTGTTGAAGAACGGGGTGTGACGGCCACCCTCGTCCTTCGACAGGATGTACGCGGCGGCCTCGAACTCGGTGTGCGGCGTGACCGAACCGGGCTTGATGATGACCTGGCCGCGCTCGACGTCCTCGCGCTTGATGCCACGGAGGAGCAGACCGACGTTCTCGCCGGCCTGGCCCTCGTCGAGCAGCTTGCGGAACATCTCGATGCCGGTGACCGTGGTGGTGGTCTTCTCGGTCTTGATGCCGATGATGTCGACGGTCTCGTTGACCTTCAGGACACCACGCTCGATACGACCGGTGACGACGGTGCCACGACCGGTGATCGTGAAGACGTCCTCGACGGGCATGAGGAACGGCTTCTCGGTGTCACGCGGCGGGGTGGGGATCGCCTCGTCGACGGCCTTCATGAGGCCGAGGAGCTTCTCGCCCCACTCCTTGTCGCCCTCGAGCGCCTTCAGCGCGGAGACCTGGACGACCGGAAGGTCGTCGCCCGGGAAGTCGTACTCGGAGAGCAGCTCACGGACCTCGAGCTCGACGAGCTCCAGGATCTCCTCGTCGTCCACCATGTCGGCCTTGTTCAGGGCGACGACGATGTAGGGGACGCCGACCTGGCGGGCCAGGAGCACGTGCTCCTTGGTCTGCGGCATCGGGCCGTCGGTGGCGGCGACCACGAGGATGGCACCGTCCATCTGGGCGGCACCGGTGATCATGTTCTTGATGTAGTCCGCGTGACCCGGGCAGTCGACGTGGGCGTAGTGACGCGCCTCGGTCTGGTACTCGACGTGCGCGATGGAGATGGTGATACCGCGCTGGCGCTCCTCAGGAGCCTTGTCGATCTGGTCGAAGGCCGAGGCCTCGTTCAGGTCCGGGTACGCGTCGTGCAGCACCTTGGTAATGGCGGCCGTGAGGGTCGTCTTACCGTGGTCAATGTGACCGATGGTGCCGATGTTGACGTGCGGCTTAGTCCGCTCGAACTTCGCCTTCGCCACGGGGGTCCTCCTGGAGAGTGGTTCTGTACGCCTTACAGATCGGCGCCAGGTGATCTTTGCTGGAAAGCCGGCCGGTCCCCGGGGCAACGAGAGCGTGGCTCCTGTTGCCCCAGAGGCTGCCGGTGACAAGCCTAAAGCGTGTACTCGGAAGAGTTACTCGCCCTTGGCCTTCGCGATGATCTCCTCAGCGACGTTCCGGGGAACCTCGGCGTAGGAGTCGAACTGCATCGAGTAGCTGGCGCGACCCGAGGTCTTGCTGCGGAGGTCTCCGACGTAGCCGAACATCTCCGAAAGCGGCACGAGGCCCTTCACGACGCGAGCGCCGTGACGCTCCTCCATGGCCTGGATCTGGCCACGGCGGGAGTTGATGTCGCCGATCACGTCACCCATGTAGTCCTCGGGCGTGGTGACCTCTACGGCCATCATCGGCTCCATGAGCACGGGGGACGCCTTGCGCGCGGCCTCCTTGAAGGCCTGCGAACCGGCGATCTTGAACGCGAGCTCGGAGGAGTCGACCTCGTGGTAGCCACCGTCGAGAAGCGTGACGCGGACGCCCGTCATCTCGTAGCCGGCCAGGATGCCGAACTGCATGGCCTCCTGCGCACCGGCGTCGACCGAAGGGATGTACTCCTTCGGCACGCGGCCACCGGTGACCTTGTTCACGAACTCGTACGCCGGACCATCGGCGTCCGTGATCGGCTCGATCGCGATCTGCACCTTGGCGAACTGACCGGTACCACCGGTCTGCTTCTTGTGGGTGTAGTCGTGACGCTCCACGGTCCCGCGGATCGTCTCGCGGTAAGCGACCTGCGGCTTGCCGACGTTGGCCTCGACCTTGAACTCGCGCTTCATACGGTCGACCAGCACCTCGAGGTGCAGCTCGCCCATACCGCCGAGGATGGTCTGGCCCGTCTCCTCGTCCGAGTGAACGTGGAAGGAGGGGTCCTCCTCCGCGAGACGCTGGATGGCGACACCCAGCTTCTCCTGGTCACCCTTGGACTTGGGCTCGATGGCGACCTGGATGACCGGGGCCGGGAAGTCCATGGACTCCAGGATCACCTGGTTCTTGTCGTCACACAGCGTCTCACCAGTGGTGGTCTGCTTCAGGCCCATGACGGCGACGATGTCGCCGGCGCCCACCGAGTCGATCTCCTCACGCTTGTTCGCGTGCATGCGGTAGATCTTGCCGATGCGCTCCTTCTTGCCCTTGACGGAGTTCAGCACCGCAGTGCCGGCCTCCAGGCGGCCCGAGTAAACCCGGACGAAGGTGAGCTTGCCGAGGTGCGGGTCGCTCATGATCTTGAACGCCAGCGCCGCGAGGGGCTCCTCGTCGGAAGGCTTGCGCTTCACGACGACCTCGGGGTCCCGGACGTCGTGGCCTTCGATGGCCTCGATGTCCAGGGGCGAGGGCAGGTAGCGGACGACGGCGTCGAGCAGGGGCTGGACGCCCTTGTTCTTGAACGCCGTGCCACAGAACACCGCGGTGATCGTGGGCTCGCCCTTGCCCTTGCCGGAGCCGAGGATGATGCGACGGACGGCGGCGTGCAGCTGCTCCACGGACGGCTCTTCGCCACCGAGGTACAGCTCCATGATCTCGTCGTCGTTCTCGGCGACGGTCTCGACCAGCTTGCCGCGCCACTCTTCAGCAGCCTCGGTGTGCGTGGCCGGGATGTCGACGATGTCGTACATCTCGCCCTTGGTCGCCTCGGCGGACCAGACGAACGCCTTCATCGTGACGAGGTCGACGACACCCTGGAAGTCGGCCTCGGCACCGATGGGGAGCTGCATGACGATCGGAACCGCACCGAGGCGGTCCTTGATCATCTCGACGCAGCGGTGGAACTCGGCGCCGGTGCGGTCGAGCTTGTTGACGAAGCAGATGCGCGGCACGCCGTAGCGGTCCGCCTGACGCCAGACAGTCTCGGACTGCGGCTCCACGCCGGCCACACCGTCGAAGACGGTGACGGCGCCGTCGAGCACGCGGAGCGAACGCTCCACCTCGACGGTGAAGTCGACGTGGCCCGGGGTGTCGATGATGTTGATGGTGTGGTCGACATCTTCGAGCGGCCAGTGGCAGGTCGTAGCGGCAGACGTGATGGTGATACCACGCTCCTGCTCCTGCTCCATCCAGTCCATCGTGGCAGCGCCGTCGTGGACCTCACCGATCTTGTACGACACACCGGTGTAGAACAGGATGCGCTCGGTGGTGGTCGTCTTGCCCGCGTCGATGTGGGCCATGATGCCGATGTTGCGCACCTTGGCCAGGTCAAGCGAAGTGGTAGCCATATCGGCTCAGTCTTCTCTCGGTCTCGATGTGGGTTGGGACTACCAGCGGTAGTGCGCGAAGGCCTTGTTGGACTCGGCCATCTTGTGCGTGTCCTCACGCTTCTTGACGGCAGCGCCAAGACCGTTCGAGGCGTCGAGCAGCTCGTTCATCAGGCGCTCGGTCATGGTCTTCTCGCGGCGGGCGCGGGAGTAACCCACGAGCCAGCGGAGGGCCAGGGTCGACTGGCGACCCGGCTTGACCTCGACGGGAACCTGGTAGGTCGCGCCACCGACACGGCGGGACTTGACCTCGAGGGACGGCTTGACGTTCTCCAGCGCGCGCTTCAGCGTGATGACCGGGTCGTTGCCGGTCTTCTCGCGGAGGCCTTCCATGGCGCCGTAAACGATGCGCTCGGCGGTGGAGCGCTTGCCGTTCAGGAGGATCTTGTTGATGAGCGAGGTCACCAGAGGAGATGCGTAGACCGGGTCGATGATGACCGGGCGCTTCGGGGCGGGGCCCTTACGAGGCATTCTTACTTCTCCTTCTTGGCGCCGTAGCGACTGCGGGCCTGCTTGCGGTTCTTGACAGCCTGGGTGTCAAGCGCACCGCGGATGATCTTGTAACGAACACCCGGCAGGTCCTTCACACGGCCACCACGCACGAGCACGATCGAGTGCTCCTGCAGGTTGTGTCCCTCACCCGGAATGTAAGCGGTGACCTCGATGCCAGAGGTCAGACGCACACGCGCGACCTTACGCAGCGCCGAGTTCGGCTTCTTCGGGGTGGTCGTGAACACTCGCGTGCAGACGCCACGACGCTGGGGCGAAGCCTCAAGCGCGGGGGTCTTTGTCTTCTCGACCTTGTCCTGCCGGCCCTTCCGGACCAGCTGCTGGATCGTAGGCACTACTTCTCCGGTTTCTGTGTGCCGTGTAGTGAAGCTAACCTGGAACTTTGCCGACCCACGCGGTCGGGTGTGTCGGATCCGGCGGACTCCCGCGCAAGCACGGAAACGCATGGATCGCAGTGGCCGATACGGGCTCGCATGCGGTTGATGGACACGCACGGGAGCCCAGGCACACCCCAGGCACAAGGTCTGAGCGTACCCACCGCATCCACTCCGGTCAAAACATAAGCCGCGCCCCCACGGCCCGGACGACCGCACAGCTCAGGCGCCCCACGGGCAACGGGCCCCGCAGCCGGGTCGGCCGCGCGCAGCGGACACCTCCGTGGTAGGGCGGGCGAACTACACTGCCAGCGAATCCCAGCGAGTCAGTCCAAAGAACGTACGAGTGCCAGGAGCAGGACATTGGGGACGGTCACCTCGGAGCCGGCGACGGCGGACGCCCCGCCCCCTGACGGCGGCCGGACCCCCTGGTCACGGCGGCGCGCCGGGCTCCGGCGCCTGTACGGGCCCCTGCTGGCCTTCGTCATCACCGCGGGCGCCTGCTGCGCGGCCTGGGCGGCGCGCGGCACCTTCCCCTTCGGCAACACCGGCCGGGCCCTCAACGACCAGGCCAACCAGTACGTGCCCTTCCACCGCGCCCTGTGGGACCTGGTGCACGGCCAGGCCGCCGGCGACCTGCTCTTCAGCTGGCGGGGCGGCTTCGGACAGCAGTTCCTGTCCGACTACTACACCTACCTCGGCAATCCCTTCTCCTGGCTGGCCGTACTGGTCCCGCGCGAGCACGTGGACCTCGCCGTCTTCGCGATCACCCCGGTCACCATGGGCACCGCCGCCGCCCTGATGGCCGTCTACCTCGGCAAGCTGCACCCCGGGCCGTGGTGGCAGCGGGGCGTGCTCGGAGCCACGTACGGCCTGTGCGGCTGGGCGCTGAGCGACGCCTCCTACATCCCCATGTGGCTGTGGGGCCTGGTCGCCCTCCCGCTGCTCGGCATCGCCGTCGAGTGGTGCCTGGAGGGGCGCCGCTGGCCGGGGGTGGCCCTGCTGGTCTCCCTGGCCTGGTTCGGGAACTTCTACACGGCGATGATGGCCACGATGGCCGCCTGCGTCCTGCTGGCGATCCGGCTGGTCACCCTCGACATGACGGGCGCGCAGCGGCTGCGGGCCCTGGGGCGCGCGGCAACGGCGGCGGCCACGGGCATCCTCCTGACCCTCCCCCTCCTGCTGCCCTCCTTCCTCTCCAGCGGGGCCGCGCAGCCCACCAAGGCCGGCGCCTTCGACCCCGTACGGATCGAGGTCTTCCTCGCCGGGATGCTCCCGGCCACCCACCTGTGGGGCGGCCGCCCGCGCCTGTACGTGGCCTCGCTCGGCCTGATCCTGGCGGGGAGCTTCCTCCTCAACACCTCCATCGCGAAGAAGACCCGCCTGGTCTGGGCGGTGGCCACCCTCCTCGTGGTGGCCTCCTTCCAGTTCCCGCCCACCCAGTACGTGTGGCACGGCCTGGCGGTGCCGAACGGCAACCCGTACCGCGAGGCCTTCGTCTTCAGCGGGATGGTGGTGATCGTGGCCTGGCTGGCGCTGGCCAACCGTCCCCGCCCCCTGCACCTGGCCCTCGTCACCGGCCTGCTGGTCCTGGCCACCTTCGTGCTGCGCCACACCGACGACTTCGGCGGCTGGACCTGGCCGGCCGTCCTGGGCGGCGGCGCCGTCTCCCTGCTGGCCCTGACCCTGCTCGCCCTGGGCGAGAAGCGCCGGTACCTGGTCCCCGTCGCGGCCGTCCTCATGATCGGCGTGGTCTTCGCCGAGTCGGCGGTCGCCGCGGCCAGCGCGGACGCCCGCCGGGCCCGCGAACGCTGGGCGAAGCCGGAGGCGACCTCCAGCCGTTCCATCACGAACCACTTCGACGCGGTCCGGGATGTGGACGGATGGCCCGCCTACCGGACGGACTCGGGCGCGCCGCAGACCTCGTACAACGACGCCCTCGCCCTCCGGGCGGAGGGCCCGCAGTACTACAGCAGCTACCTCCCCGAGGCCACCTACAAGGCCCTCGAACCCCTCGGCTACGGCTTCAAGAACGACGGCCGGACCTTCTTCGGCGCCGACAACCCGGTCCTCGACGCCATCTTCTCGATCGGCGCCCGGGTCCGCCCGGGCACGGCCCCGGGCACCTGGACGGCGGCGAAGTTCCCCGCCCCTCCCCTGGTGACGGTCCGCTCCGCCCCGTACACCTCCCCCAACCCCCCGTCCGTCTACGCCCGCCAGGAGACGGTCCTCGGCGCCACGGTCTACGAGGTCCCGCAGGTCACCCGCGCCGGCACCCCCACCGAGCAGACGTACGCCGCCCAGTGCACGCCCGGCTCCGAGGCGTACTGGTACTCCCCCGAGCTGTTCGGGACCCTGCGCGCGGGCGGCGCGGACCACGCCCTCTGGGACCGCATGACCGGCGTCATCCCCCTCGGCCCCGTCCCCGCCTCGGGCCGCCTCGACGTCACCGTGGAGACCCGCACCGAGAACGCCACGGCCGGCCCCCGCCCCATCGGCTGCCTGGACCGCTCCCGGCTCGACACCGCGGTCCGCCACCTCACCACCACCGGCGCCACCACCGTGCGGACGGGCGGCCACACCATCGAAGCCACCCTCCCCGAGGGCGCCACGGGCACCGCCGTCCTCGCCGTGACCGACATCCCGGGCTGGCAGTGCTCGGCCCCGGTCCGCGACTTCCACGGCCTCCTCGCGCTCCCCCTCACCCCGGGCACCGAGAAGCTCTCCTGCACCTTCACCCCCAAGGGCCTCCCCCCAGGCCTCGCAGCCGCCGCCCTGGCCCTCCTCACCCTGGCCTCGGTCACCACGGCGACCGCCCTCCGCCGCCGCCGCAACGGCTGACAGGGGGCGTCCCCGCCCCGGGGCACCCCCGGACACGACGAAGCCCCCCACCGCTCCTCTCGGAGCGGTGGGGGGCTTCGTCTTACGAGCTCTTAGCCGTTGTACGGGCCGTAGTCGTAGTCCTCCAGCGGGACAGCCTGGCCGGAGCCGGTGCCGAAGGGCGAGTAGTCGATGTCGTCGTAGCCGACGGCCGAGTACATCGCGGCCTTGGCCTCTTCGGTGGGCTCGACCCGGATGTTGCGGTAGCGGGACAGACCCGTACCGGCCGGGATGAGCTTACCGATGATGACGTTCTCCTTGAGGCCGATGAGGCTGTCGGACTTGGCGTTGATCGCCGCATCCGTCAGGACTCGGGTCGTCTCCTGGAAGGAGGCGGCCGACAGCCAGGATTCCGTCGCCAGCGAGGCCTTGGTGATACCCATCAGCTGCGGACGGCCGGAGGCGGGGTGACCGCCCTCGGTGACCACACGACGGTTCTCGGTCTCGAACTTCGAGCGCTCGACGAGCTCGCCCGGCAGGAGCTCCGCGTCGCCGGACTCGATGATCGTCACGCGGCGCAGCATCTGCCGGATGATGATCTCGATGTGCTTGTCGTGGATCGACACGCCCTGCGAGTTGTAGACCTTCTGGACTTCGCCGACCAGGTGGACCTGGACGGCACGCTGGCCGAGGATGCGCAGCACGTCGTGCGGGTTGGTGGCACCCATGGTGAGCTTCTGGCCCACCTCGACGTGGTCGCCCTCGTGCACGATGACCTTGGCGCGCTTGGAGATCGGGAAGGCCGTCTCCTCGCTGCCGTCGTCGGGCGTGATGACGATCTTCTTCGTCTTCTCGGTCTCCTCGATCCGCACGCGGCCGGCGGCCTCGGAGATCGGGGCGACACCCTTCGGGGTACGGGCCTCGAAGAGCTCGACGACACGCGGCAGACCCTGCGTGATGTCGTCACCGGCCACACCACCGGTGTGGAAGGTACGCATCGTCAGCTGGGTACCGGGCTCACCGATGGACTGGGCGGCGATGATGCCGACCGCCTCGCCGATGTCGACGAGCTTGCCGGTGGCCAGCGAGCGGCCGTAGCAGAAGGCACAGGTGCCGACCGCGGACTCACAGGTCAGGACCGAGCGGGTCTTGACCTCCTCGACGCCGTTCGCGATGAGGGCGTCGATGAGCACGTCGCCGAGGTCCACGTTCGCCGGCGCGATGACCTTGCCGTCGATGACGACGTCCTCGGCCAGCATGCGGGCGTACACGGAGGTCTCGACGTCGTCCGCCTTGCGGAGGACACCGGTCTCGTCCTTGACACCGATCTTGAGCTTGAGGCCGCGCTCGGTGCCGCAGTCCTCCTCGCGGATGATGACGTCCTGCGAGACGTCCACCAGACGACGGGTGAGGTAACCCGAGTCGGCGGTACGCAGGGCGGTGTCCGCCAGACCCTTACGGGCACCGTGCGTGGAGATGAAGTACTCCAGAACGGTGAGGCCCTCACGGAAGGACGCCTTGATCGGACGCGGGATGGTCTCGTTCTTCGCGTTCGACACCAGACCACGCATACCGGCGATCTGTCGCATCTGCATCATGTTTCCTCGGGCACCCGAGTCAACCATCATGAAGATGGGGTTCGTCTTGGGGAAGTTCGCGTTCATCGCCTCGGCAACCTCGTTGGTCGCCTTGGTCCAGATCGCGATGAGCTCCTGCGTGCGCTCGTCCTTGGTGATCAGACCGCGCTCGTACTGCTTCTGGACCTTCTCGTCCTGCTCCTCGTAGCCCTTGACGATGGCCTTCTTGGCCTCGGGCACGACGACGTCGGAGATGGCCACGGTGACGCCCGAACGGGTCGCCCAGTGGAAGCCGGCCGCCTTCAGGTTGTCGAGCGTCGCCGCCACGATGACCTTGGGGTAGCGCTCCGCCAGGTCGTTGACGATCTCGGAGAGCTGCTTCTTGCCCACCGAGTAGTCGACGAACGGGTAGTCCTCGGGCAGCAGCTCGTTGAAGAGCGCGCGGCCCAGGGTGGTGCGCAGACGGAAGCTGTCGCCCGGCTGGAACTCCTGCTCGCCCTCCTCGGCGACCGGCGGCACCCAGCCACGCGGCGGGATGGTGCCCACCGGGAAGCGGATGTCGACGGACGACTGGAGCGCGAGCTCGCCGTTGTCGAACGCCATGGTCGCCTCGGCCGTGGAGCCGAACGCGCGGCCCTCGCCCTTGACGTCACGGAGCTCACCGTCGGTGGTCAGGAAGAACAGACCGAGGACCATGTCCTGGGTCGGCATCGTGACCGGACGGCCGTCGGCCGGCTTGAGGATGTTGTTCGAGGACAGCATCAGGATGCGGGCCTCGGCCTGCGCCTCCGCGGAGAGCGGCAGGTGCACGGCCATCTGGTCACCGTCGAAGTCCGCGTTGAACGCGGTGCAGACGAGCGGGTGGATCTGGATGGCCTTGCCTTCGACCAGCTGGGGCTCGAAGGCCTGGATGCCGAGGCGGTGCAGCGTGGGCGCACGGTTCAGCAGCACCGGGTGCTCGGCGATGACCTCTTCGAGCACGTCGTACACGACCGTGCGGCCGCGCTCGACCATGCGCTTCGCCGACTTGATGTTCTGCGCGTGGTTCAGGTCGACCAGGCGCTTCATCACGAACGGCTTGAAGAGCTCCAGCGCCATGGCCTTGGGCAGACCACACTGGTGCAGCTTCAGCTGCGGACCGACGACGATCACGGAACGCGCGGAGTAGTCCACGCGCTTGCCGAGGAGGTTCTGACGGAATCGACCCTGCTTGCCCTTCAGCATGTCGCTGAGGGACTTCAGGGGACGGTTGCCGGGACCGGTGACCGGGCGACCACGACGACCGTTGTCGAAGAGGGCGTCCACGGCCTCCTGGAGCATGCGCTTCTCGTTGTTCACGATGATCTCGGGGGCACCGAGGTCGAGAAGGCGCTTCAGGCGGTTGTTGCGGTTGATCACGCGGCGGTACAGGTCGTTCAGGTCGGAGGTCGCGAAGCGGCCACCGTCCAGCTGCACCATCGGACGCAGGTCCGGCGGGATGACCGGCACGCAGTCCAGAACCATGCCCTTGGGCTTGTTGCTGGTCTGCAGGAACGCGGAGACGACCTTGAGGCGCTTGAGCGCACGGGTCTTCTTCTGGCCCTTGCCGGTACGGATGATCTCGCGGAGGCGCTCGGCCTCCTCGTCGAGGTCGAAGGACTCCAGGCGCTTCTGCAGCGCGGCGGCGCCCATGCAGCCGTCGAAGTACGTACCGAAGCGGTCGCGCAGCTCGCGGTAGAGCAGCTCGTCGCCCTCGAGGTCCTGGACCTTGAGGTTCTTGAAGCGGGCCCACACCTCGTCGAGGCGGTCGATCTCGCGCTGGGCGCGGTCACGGAGCTGCTTCATCTCGCGCTCGGCACCTTCGCGCACCTTGCGGCGTACGTCGGCCTTCGCGCCCTCGGCCTCGAGCTCGCCCAGGTCGGTCTCGAGCTTCTTGGCACGGCCTTCGAGGTCCGCGTCACGGCGGTTCTCGATCTGCTGGCGCTCGACGGAGACGTGGGCCTCCAGCGACGGCAGGTCGCGCTGACGGCGCTCGTCGTCGACGAACGTGATCATGTACGCGGCGAAGTAGATGACCTTCTCGAGGTCCTTCGGCGCGAGGTCCAGCAGGTAGCCAAGACGCGACGGAACGCCCTTGAAGTACCAGATGTGGGTGACGGGAGCGGCAAGCTCGATGTGGCCCATCCGCTCACGACGCACCTTGGCGCGCGTGACTTCGACGCCACAGCGCTCACAGATGATGCCCTTGAAGCGGACACGCTTGTACTTACCGCAGTAGCACTCCCAGTCCCGGGTCGGACCGAAGATCTTCTCGCAGAAGAGTCCGTCCTTCTCGGGCTTGAGGGTGCGGTAGTTGATGGTCTCCGGCTTCTTGACCTCGCCGTGCGACCAGGTTCGGATGTCGTCCGCGGTGGCAAGGCCGATCCGCAGCTCGTCGAAGAAGTTGACGTCGAGCACTGTGCGTCAATCCCTCTTTCGGGGTCGAGTCTCAATCATGGTCTGAACGGTCCCGGGGATGACGGGGGGCTCTTGAGCGAGCCCCCCGTCAGGCCCGTCAGACCTCTTCGACGCTGCTCGGCTCGCGCCGGGACAGGTCGATACCGAGCTCCTCCGCCGCGCGGAAGACGTCCTCGTCGGTGTCGCGCATCTCGATGGACATGCCGTCCGAGGACAGCACCTCCACGTTGAGGCAGAGCGACTGCATTTCCTTGATGAGCACCTTGAAGGACTCGGGAATGCCCGGCTCGGGGATGTTCTCGCCCTTGACGATGGCCTCGTAGACCTTCACGCGGCCGGTGACGTCATCGGACTTGATGGTCAGCAGCTCCTGGAGGGCGTAAGCGGCGCCATAAGCCTCGAGCGCCCACACCTCCATCTCACCGAAGCGCTGGCCACCGAACTGCGCCTTACCACCCAGCGGCTGCTGCGTGATCATCGAGTACGGACCGGTCGACCGAGCGTGGAGCTTGTCGTCGACCAGGTGGTGGAGCTTGAGGATGTACATGTACCCGATCGAGATCGGGTCCGGGAACGGCTCACCGGAGCGGCCGTCGAACAGGCGCGCCTTACCAGACGGCAGGACCAGACGGTCACCGTCGCGGTTGGGGAGCGTGTGCTCGAAGAGGCCGGCGAGCTCGTCCTCACGGGCACCGTCGAACACCGGGGTGGCGACGTTGGTGCCGGGAGCGACCTGGTCGGCGCCGATCGCCTGGAGGCGCTGCGCCCACTCGTCCGCCAGACCGGAGACGTCCCAGCCGCGGCTGGCGAGCCAGCCGAGGTGGATCTCCAGGACCTGTCCCGGGTTCATTCGGGACGGGACACCCAGCGGGTTCAGGATGATGTCGACCGGCGTGCCGTCCTCAAGGAAGGGCATGTCCTCGATCGGAAGGATCTTGGAGATGACACCCTTGTTGCCGTGGCGGCCGGCGAGCTTGTCACCGTCGGTGATCTTGCGCTTCTGGGCGACGTAGACGCGGACCAGCTGGTTCACGCCCGGAGGAAGCTCGTCGCCCTCCTCGCGGTCGAAGACGCGGACACCGATGACCTTGCCGATCTCACCGTGAGGGACCTTGAGCGAGGTGTCACGCACCTCGCGGGCCTTCTCACCGAAGATCGCGCGGAGCAGGCGCTCCTCCGGGGTCAGCTCGGTCTCACCCTTGGGCGTGACCTTGCCGACCAGGATGTCGCCGGCGACTACGTCCGCACCGATGCGGATGATGCCGCGCTCGTCGAGGTCCGCGAGGACCTCCTCGGAGACGTTCGGGATGTCCCGGGTGATCTCCTCGGGGCCCAGCTTGGTGTCACGGGCATCGACCTCGTGCTCCTCGATGTGGATCGAGGACAGGACGTCGTCCTGCACGAGGCGCTGCGACAGGATGATCGCGTCCTCGTAGTTGTGACCTTCCCAGGGCATGAACGCGACGAGCAGGTTCTTGCCGAGGGCCATCTCGCCCTCTTCGGTCGCCGGGCCGTCGGCCAGGACCTGGGACTCGACGATCCGGTCGCCCTCGCCGACGATCACCTTCTGGTTGACCGAGGTGCCCTGGTTGGAGCGGGAGAACTTGGCGACGCGGTACGTGGTGTACGTGCCGTCGTCGTTGGCGACGGTGATGTAGTCGGCCGAGACCTCCTGGACGACACCGTCCTTCTCCGCACGGATCGAGTCACCGGCGTCGACCGCACAGCGGTACTCCATGCCGGTGCCGACGAGCGGGGCCTCCGCCTTGATGAGCGGAACGGCCTGGCGCATCATGTTCGCGCCCATGAGGGCACGGTTGGCGTCGTCGTGCTCCAGGAAGGGGATCATCGCGGTCGCGACGGACACCATCTGGCGCGGGGAGACGTCCATGTAGTCGACGTCGTCGCCGGCGATGTAGTCGATCTCGCCACCACGACGACGAACCAGTACGCGGTTCTCGGTGAAGCGCATGTCCTCGGACAGGCCGGCGTTGGCCTGGGCGATGACGAAGCGGTCTTCCTCGTCGGCCGTCAGGTAGTCGACCTCGTCGGTGACGACACCCTCGATGACCTTGCGGTACGGGGTCTCGACGAAGCCGAACGCGTTGACGCGGCCGTAGGAGGCGAGCGAGCCGATCAGACCGATGTTCGGGCCTTCAGGGGTCTCGATCGGGCACATGCGGCCGTAGTGCGACGGGTGAACGTCACGGACCTCGAAGCCGGCCCGCTCACGGGACAGACCACCGGGACCCAGAGCCGAGAGACGACGCTTGTGCGTCAGACCCGACAGCGGGTTGTTCTGGTCCATGAACTGCGACAGCTGGCTGGTGCCGAAGAACTCCTTGATGGAGGCGACGACCGGCCGGATGTTGATCAGGGTCTGCGGCGTGATCGCCTCGACGTCCTGAGTGGTCATGCGCTCGCGGACGACGCGCTCCATACGAGCCAGACCCGTGCGGACCTGGTTCTGGATGAGCTCGCCGACGTTGCGCAGACGACGGTTGCCGAAGTGGTCGATGTCGTCGGTCTCGACGACGATCGAACGGCCCGACTCACCGATGGTCTCGACCTCGCCCGCGTGGAGCTTCACGAGGTACTTGATCGTCGCGATGATGTCGTCGGTGGTGAGCACACCGGCGTCCAGCGGCTCATCCGCGCCGAGCTTCTTGTTCACCTTGTAGCGGCCGACCTTCGCGAGGTCGTAGCGCTTCGGGTTGAAGTAGAGGTTCTCGAGCAGCGTCTGAGCGGCCTCGCGGGTCGGCGGTTCGCCCGGACGCAGCTTGCGGTAGATGTCGAGCAGCGCGTCGTCCTGGCCCTGGGTGTGGTCCTTCTCCAGGGTGGCGCGCATGGACTCGTACTCGCCGAACTCCTCGAGGATCTGCTCGGTGGTCCAGCCGAGAGCCTTCAGGAGGACGGTGACGGACTGCTTGCGCTTGCGGTCGATGCGGACACCGACCATGTCGCGCTTGTCGATCTCCATCTCCAGCCAGGCACCCCGGGACGGGATGATCTTGGCGGAGAAGATGTCCTTGTCGGACGTCTTGTCGATGGAGGAGTCGAAGTAGACACCAGGGGAGCGGACAAGCTGCGACACGACGACACGCTCGGTGCCGTTGATGACGAAGGTGCCCTTGTTGGTCATGAGCGGGAAGTCGCCCATGAAGACCGTCTGAGACTTGATCTCTCCGGTCTCGTTGTTCGTGAACTCGGCCGTGACGAACAGCGGAGCCGCGTACGTGAAGTCGCGCTCCTTGCACTCGTCGACAGAGTTCTTCGCCGGCTCGAAACGGTGGTCGCGGAAGGTCAGCGACATCGACCCGGAGAAGTCCTCGATCGGCGAGATCTCCTCGAAGATCTCTTCCAGACCGGACTTGGTGGGGACGTCCTGTCCACTCTCAAGCGCCGACTCGACGCGAGACTTCCAGGCGGCGTTGCCGAGCAGCCAGTCAAAGCTCTCGGTCTGCAGCGCCAGGAGGTTCGGAACCTCGAGGGGCTCCTTGATCTTTGCAAAGGAGATGCGCAGCGGGGCGGTGCTGGCACCGGTGTTCGTATTGGTCGAGGCGTTGCGCGAGGCGGCCAAGAGGGGGTCCTTCCGAGGGCTCGGACTCACTACGCGCGTACCGGTCCCAGCAGACACAGAAGACGTGTGCTCCCGATCCGGCCAAAAGGCCAGGTCGGAGGCGGTCAGTCAGGTGTGCCCTAGCGTGGGCATGCCCCTGGCGACGGGCAGGGGGCAGCTAACAGGCAGCGCAAAGGGTCAGTGTAGCCACTCGGCTCACTGATGTCCAGACCAGGTTTCCGGAAACCGGCAACAGGCCCTTCCCTACGTTGTTCATCCAACACGCCACGGCTCTCGTACACAGAGCGCGTATCAGTACTGCCCTCTTCGTAGTCGATCCATGCCTCGGATCTCGGATCGAGCTGGCCGACCTCACGACGGGACTGAGAATTGCGCGCCGCTGGCCGTTCGTCAAGGCCCCGTGCTCCGAGCGGATCATCTCCGGACCCTGCTTCGAGGCAACGAAGATCACCCTACTCCCCAACGAGACCAGGGCAAGTCAGGCACTGCGGATACGCCAAAGGGCGACCACCCTTACGGGTGATCGCCCTTTGAAGAGGCCTCAGAGGGCCTCAGAGGTGTTACTTGACCTCGACGCCAGCGCCGGCAGCCTTGAGGGCCTCGGCGGCCTTGTCAGCGACCTCCTTGGCGACCTTCTCGAGGAGCGGCTTCGGAGCGCCGTCCACGAGGTCCTTGGCCTCCTTGAGGCCCAGGGAGGTCAGCTCACGCACGACCTTGATGACCTGGATCTTCTTGTCGCCGGCACCGGTGAGGATGACGTCGAACTCGTCCTGCTCCTCGGCGGCCTCGGGGGCAGCGCCACCGGCGGCGGGGCCGGCAACGGCGACGGCCGCGGCGGCGGTGACGTCGAACTTCTCCTCGAAGGCCTTAACGAACTCGGAGAGCTCGATGAGGGTCATCTCCTCGAACTGGGCGAGGAGGTCGTCCTGAGAGAGCTTCGCCATGATGGGCGATCCTTCCACTAATTCGGCAGGTGCCGGATGTATATAGAGGCGGGCGTAACGGCCCGCTACGACCCACGCACTAGGCGGCGTGGATCAGTGCGCGAGCCGAATTACTCGGCACCGCCCTGCTCGGCGAGCTTGACGCGAAGCGCTTCCGCGGTGCGGACGAACTTCGACGGCAGCGCCTGGAAGAGCGAGGCAGCCTGGGACTGCTTGCCCTTGAACGCGCCGGCCAGCTTGCTGAGCAGAACCTCGCGGGACTCGAGGTCCGCAAGCTTCTTGATCTCATCGGCGGTGAGCGCCTTACCATCAAGGACACCCGCCTTGATGATGAGGTTCGGGTTGTCCTTGGCGAAGTCACGCAGGCTCTTCGCCGACTCCACCGGGTCACCGGTGATGAAGGCGACCGCGGTCGGACCAGCGAAGTGCTCGTCCAGCGCGGTGATCCCGGCCTGGTTGGCCGCAATCTTGGTCAGCGTGTTCTTCACCACGGCGTACTGGGCGTTCTCACCGAGGGAACGACGCAGCGTCTTGAGCTGCGCGACGGTGAGACCCCGGTACTCGGTCAGCACGGCGGCGTTCGAGCTCTGGAACGCGTCCTTGAGCTCGGCTACCGCGGCAGCCTTGTTGGGCGTCGGCATAGTGCGTCGGCCTCCTTCCGGGTGATGAGGACCGCTCAGAAGGGGCATAAATACAAAACGCCCCGGCGCAGGCGCCAGGGCATAGCTCGACCGGAACGAATTCCGGGAACTCTCCATAGTCACCTGCGCAGGACGTCCGCAGTTAGCGGATCCTTCGGCCACCGCACCCTTGCGAGCACGGCAACGACCAGCGGTCTTTGGCTTCTCGGGAAGCGTACGCGAACCATCCGTTGCAGAGCAAATCCGCCCGTTCGGCGGATCTGCCCGGCACGGGTCGGGTCAGCCCTGGGCAGAGCCCGAGCCGGAGCCCTTCATCATCTCGGCGAGGTCCATGACCTGGTCGGCCGGCGGGGCCGCGATGTCGACCGGCTTGTTGTAGTCCAGGAACTTGACGGTCATGTCCAGCGGGCCCTTGGTGGCCTCGGCGCGGGTGCGGAACTGCTTGGTGTGGCCGGACTCGTCGATCCACATGTCCATGTTCATGCTCTTGATGCCCTCGCCCTCCATCTTCTGGAGGGACTTCTCCTGGCGCACCTTGGCCTCGGGCGTGGCGGTGGCGAGGGAGGCCCGCATCTGCTCCATCGTGACGGTCCCGGTGACGTGCGTGGTCTTCACGCCGTCGATGGTCTCGTCGCCGACGGTCTTGAGGTCCTTGGCCCCCATCAGCTGGTCGGCGCGGTCGCCCGGGTTCTCCCCGGAGTTGTTCGCGCCGCCGCCCGCGCCCTCGAGCTTCTTCGCCGACTGGGGGTCCAGGCTCTTGATGTCGTACTTGAGCCACTTGCCCTCGGCGCCCATGAACATGGCCCCGTCGATCAGGCGGATCTCCACCGTCCCGGCGTCCGCGCCCTGCGAGCTGATCTTCATCGCCATGGCCACGGACGGCTTGAGGCGCATGGACGCCTCTCCGGAGACCGGCTGGCCGGCGGAGGTCCCGGACATGGTGTACCGCAGGGAGGTGATCTCCTCGGACTGCTTCTTGGCCTTCTGCAGGTACGCGGCCGGGGTCGCGTCCGCGGCGCCCCCCGCGGCCTTGCCGGACGCGGACGGGGAGGCGGAGGCCTGCGCGGACGGCGCGCCCGCCGCCGCCTTGCCCCCGTCGGCCTTCTTCCCGTCCTCGCACGCCGTCGTGGCCCCACCCACGAGCAGTACGGCGGCCAGCGCGGCCCCTGCGGTCTTCTTGCGGTACGCGAGCATGGAGTCCCCACCCCTGGTGTGATCGTTGGATTGCCTCCCGACCTTAAGGGTCGGTTGACGCGTACGCGCCTGATATATGCGTCACATATGTGCGCCAGGCAACTATCCGGCGGACAGCTGTCCGCCGGAGAACGAAGAACGGGCCCTCCGCCCCCGCAAGGGGGGCGAAGGGCCCGTTCTCAGTCATTCAGTCGAGCCCTGGGGCTCGGACTGCTCAGACAGCAGCCGGGTCTTCCTCGACGAGGAGGTTCCGGGTGCGGTTGGAGTCCAGCTGGATGCCGGGGCCCATCGTGGTGCTGAGGGCGGCCTTCTTGATGTAGCGGCCCTTGGCGGCGGACGGCTTCAGACGGATGATCTCGTCCAGGGCCGCCGCGTAGTTCTCGACCAGCTGCTCATCGGAGAAGGAGACCTTGCCGATGATGAAGTGCAGGTTCGAGTGCTTGTCGACGCGGAACTCGATCTTGCCACCCTTGATCTCGGTGACAGCCTTGGCGACGTCCATGGTGACGGTGCCGGTCTTCGGGTTCGGCATGAGGCCACGGGGACCGAGCACGCGGCCGAGGCGGCCGACCTTGCCCATGAGGTCCGGGGTGGCCACAACGGCGTCGAACTCGTTGAGGCGGTTGCCCTTGGCGATCTCGTTGATCAGCTCGTCATCGCCGACGATGTCGGCGCCGGCGGCTTCCGCGGCCGCAGCACGGTCACCGGTCGCGAAGACCAGGACCCGGGCGGTCTTGCCGGTGCCGTGCGGGAGGTTCACGGTGCCGCGGACCATCTGGTCGGCCTTGCGCGGGTCGACACCCAGGCGGAAGGCGACCTCGACGGTGCTGTCGAACTTGGTGGCGCTGGTGTCCTTGGCGAGACGGACGGCCTCGAGCGGGGCGTAGAGCTTCTCCCGGTCGATCTTGGCGTCCGCAGCGCGGAGAGTCTTGCTGCGCTTCACTTCTGCTCCTGTGTAAGTACTTCAGGCGTGGAGTCGTGGTGCGGACCAGCGCTTGGTCCTACCACTAGGGAACTGCGAGGGGCTGGATCAGCCCTCGATCGTGATACCCATCGAACGGGCGGTGCCGGCGATGATCTTCTCGGCGGCGTCGATGTCGTTCGCGTTGAGGTCAGGCATCTTGATCGTGGCGATCTCGCGGACCTGGTCACGCGTGAGCTTCGCGACCTTGGTCTTGTGCGGCTCGCCGGAGCCCTTCTCGATGCCAGCGCTCTTCAGGATGAGGCGCGCGGCCGGCGGGGTCTTGGTGATGAAGGTGAAGGAACGGTCGTCGTAGACCGTGATCTCCACCGGCACGACCATGCCACGCTGCGACTCGGTCGCGGCGTTGTAGGCCTTGCAGAACTCCATGATGTTGACGCCGTGCTGACCGAGCGCGGGGCCGACCGGCGGAGCCGGGTTGGCCGCACCGGCCTTGATCTGGAGCTTGATAAGCCCCGTGATCTTCTTCTTCTTGGGAGGCATTGCTCTCTCCGGGTCCTAGTGAGAGTTTTCAGCCGTCCGTCCGGTCATCCGGATGGAGGCATACCGCACCACGATAACGGGTATTGGCGCGGGGCTAAAAACCGAGCAGGTCAGACCGCCCTTTACGGGCTGGTCTGACCTGGTTCGGAAGCGTCGTCCGGAAGATCAGTTCTTCTGGATCTGGTCGAAGCTGAGCTCGACCGGGGTCTCGCGGCCGAAGATCTCCACGAGGCCCTTGACCTTCTTCGAGTCCGGGTTGATCTCGTTGATCGTCGCCTGCAGCGTGGCGAACGGGCCGTCGGTGACGGTGACCGAGTCGCCGACCTCGAAGTCCAGGACCTCGATGGTGCGCTTGACGGCGGGCGCGGGCAGGCCGGCCTCTTCGGCAGCCTGCTTGGCGGCCTTCTCCTGCGCCTCGGGGGCGAGCATCTTGACGATCTCGTCGAGGGTCAGCGGGTACGGGTCGTACGCGTTGCCGACGAAGCCGGTGACGCCGGGCGTGTTACGCACGACACCCCAGGACTCGTTCGTCAGATCCATGCGGACGAGAACGTAACCGGGCAGCTTGTTCTGCCGGACGTTCTTGCGCTCGCCGTTCTTGATCTGGACGATCTCTTCCTCGGGCACCTCGGCCTGGTAGATGAACTCCTCGACGTTCAGCGAGACGGCGCGCTGTTCGAGGTTCGCCTTCACGCGCTTCTCGTAGCCCGCGTAGGTGTGGATCACGTACCACTCGCCGGGGAGCAGGCGCAGTTCGTCGCGCAGCGCCTGGATGGGGTCGACGGGCTCGGCGGGCTCGGCCGGGGCGGCCTCCTCGGCAGCCTCGTCCTCGAGCTCGGTCTCGGCCTCGATGTCGCCCTCGTCCTCGGCGTCGTCGGCGGCCTCTTCGACCTCGGCGTCGTCCTCGGCCTCGGCGTCGACCTCGTCCTCGACGTGCAGCGCGGCTTCCTCGGCCGCGACGCCGGCTTCGGCGTCGGCGAGCTCGGCCTCATCGGGGTCCACGGCGTCGGCAGCCTCGACGATGTCGAGCTGGTCCTCAACGGACTCGACGGACTCGACGGACTCGTCGCTCACGTTCAGGTTCGGGTCAGACACGGTGGCTGCTTCTTCCTGGATACAAAAGGTGGTGGAACATGCGAAAACGGGCGGCACCCATCAAGGCGCCGCCCTCCGCGGGGATCAGCCGAAGACGAACTTGATGGCTTCCTGGAACCCATAGTCAATCACGGTCACCAGACCGATCATGATGACGACGAAGACAATCACCACGGTGGTGTACGTCGAGAGCTGGTTACGGGTGGGCCATACGACCTTGCGGAGCTCCGCGACGATCTGGCGGTAGAACAGCGCGAGACGGCCGAGAGGGCCCTTCTTTCCGCGCTTGCCGCCCTTGCGGGCCTTCTTCTCGCGAGTGTCGCTGTCGGCGTCAGGCATGTCGATGGAGCCCAGGGCGTCCGTCACGTCTCTCACCTGAATCCGGGTCGTGGCCGTAGCCGCGCCCGGTTGCGCCGCACGGCGTTGCATCGAAGTACGTACCTGCGCACACATCCGAGAAGGAGTGTGAAGCAGGGCCGGAGGGACTCGAACCCCCAACCGCTGGTTTTGGAGACCAGTGCTCTACCAATTGAGCTACGACCCTTTGCGCCCCTCAACCTACCGCATCCGGGCGAGTGCACGGAGTGCTCACGCTCTGGAGCGGCTGTTGAGGACCAACGACAGGTGAGTGTACGTGGTCCGGGCCCTGACGTCGAACAGAAGACATCCGGATCTGCTCCGTCCGGTAACTGAAACGGTGTGCGGCGCTTCCGGACCGTCTGGGACGATTGGCCGCATGACCTCTGCAACGCCTTCCTCCGAGCGCCGGGTGTCCGCCCGTATCGGCGCCATTTCCGAGTCCGCCACCCTCGCCATCGACGCCAAGGCCAAGGCGCTCAAGGCCGCCGGGCGCCCGGTGATCGGCTTCGCCGCGGGCGAGCCGGACTTCCCGACCCCGGACTACATCGTCGAGGCGGCGGTCGAGGCCTGCCGCAACCCGAAGTACCACCGCTACACGCCGGCCGGCGGCCTCCCCGAGCTCAAGTCCGCCATCGCCGCGAAGACGCTGCGCGACTCGGGCTACGAGGTCGAGGCCTCCCAGGTCCTGGTGACCAACGGCGGCAAGCAGGCCATCTACGAGGCCTTCGCGGCGGTCCTCGACCCGGGCGACGAGGTCATCGTCCCGGCCCCGTACTGGACCACCTACCCGGAGTCGATCCGCCTCGCCGGCGGTGTCCCGGTCGAGGTCGTCGCCGACGAGACCACCGGCTACCGGGTCTCCGTCGAGCAGCTGGAGGCCGCGCGCACCGAGCGGACCAAGGTCGTCCTGTTCGTCTCCCCCTCCAACCCGACCGGCGCGGTGTACAGCGAGGACGACGCCCGCGCCATCGGCGAGTGGGCCGCCGAGCACGGCCTGTGGGTCATGACCGACGAGATCTACGAGCACCTGGTCTACGGCGACGCGAAGTTCACCTCGCTGCCCGTGCTGGTGCCGGCCCTGCGCGACAAGTGCATCATCGTCAACGGCGTCGCCAAGACGTACGCCATGACCGGCTGGCGCGTGGGCTGGGTCATCGCCCCGCAGGACGTCGTCAAGGCCGCGACCAACCTCCAGTCGCACGCCACCTCCAACGTCTCCAACGTGGCCCAGGTCGCCGCACTGGCCGCCGTCTCGGGCAACCTGGACGCCGTCGCCGAGATGCGCAAGGCCTTCGACCGCCGCCGCCAGACGATGGTGAAGATGCTCAACGAGATCGACGGGGTCCTCTGCCCGACCCCCGAGGGCGCGTTCTACGCGTACCCGTCGGTCAAGGAGCTGCTCGGCAAGGAGATCCGCGGCAAGCGCCCGCAGACCTCGGTCGAGCTCGCCACGCTGATCCTCGACGAGGCCGAGGTCGCGGTCGTCCCGGGCGAGGCCTTCGGCACCCCGGGCTACCTGCGCCTGTCCTACGCCCTGGGCGACGAGGACCTGGTCGAGGGCGTGTCCCGCATCCAGAAGCTCCTGGCGGAAGCCAAGGCCTAGGCCTCCGGCGGTTCCGCAGCCAGACCCTGAGCGGCGGCTCCCCCATCCCGGGGAGCCGCCGCTCAGGCGTTCCACCGCCCCTTCGGCGTTCACGTACGAGCCGACGCCGGCCAAATCCAGCCCCGCCGGCGCTTGAGGCGCGGGTCCGGGCGGCGCCCCGGGAAGCCCCGCGCAGCGGCAGCGCAGCCCCGCTCTCGCGTTCGGGCAAGCCCCCGAAAGGTAAAACCCCCTCCCGCCGAGCGCAGCGGTAAGGCAGGATCACCAGATGGAGCACGTACGCGATCTCACGCTTCTGCCGAAAGCCCACCTGCACCTGCACTTCACCGGCTCGATGCGCCCGTCGACCCTGCTGGAGCTCGCCGACAAGTACGGCGTCCGCCTCCCCGACGCCCTGACCGCCGGGGAGCCACCCAAGCTGCGCGCCACCGACGAGCGCGGCTGGTTCCGCTTCCAGCGGCTCTACGACGCCGCCCGCAGCTGCCTGCGTGAGCCCGAGGACATCCGGCGCCTGGTCCGCGAGGCGGCCGAGGAGGACGTGCGGGACGGCAGCGGCTGGCTGGAGATCCAGGTCGACCCCACCTCCTACGCGCCCCTCCTCGGCGGGATGATCCCGGCCGTCGAGATCATCCTGGACGCCGTCGACAGCGCCTCCCGCGAGACCGGCCTCGGCATGCGGGTCGTCATCGCCGCCAACCGCATGAAGCACCCCCTCGACGCCCGCACCCTCGCCCGCCTGGCCGTCCGCTACGCCGACCGCGGCATCGTCGGCTTCGGGCTCTCCAACGACGAGCGCCGCGGCATGGCCCGCGACTTCGACCGGGCCTTCGCCATCGCCCGCGAGGGCGGCCTGCTCGCGGCCCCGCACGGCGGCGAGCTGACCGGCCCCTCCTCCGTCCGCGACTGCATCGACGACCTGCACGCCGCCCGCATCGGGCACGGCGTACGGGCCGCCGAGGACCCCCGGCTGCTGAAGCGGCTCGCCGACCGGCAGATCACCTGCGAGGTCTGCCCGGCCTCCAACGTGGCGCTCGGCGTGTACGAGCGGCCCGAGGACGTGCCGCTGCGCACCCTCTTCGAGGCCGGGGTGCCGATGGCCCTGGGCGCGGACGACCCGCTGCTCTTCGGGTCCCGGCTCGCGGCCCAGTACGAGATCGCCCGCCGCCACCACGCCTTCACGGACGCGGAGCTCGCCGAGCTGGCCCGCCAGTCGGTGCGCGGTTCGGCCGCGCCGGAGGACGTACGGGCCAAGCTGCTGGCCGGGATCGACCACTGGCTCGGCGCGTAGGACCCACCCCCTGAGCGTCAGCGCGTGAGCCGCAGGTCCCCCTCGTAGCAGTCGGCCCGTACCCGGTGGCCGTCCGGGAAGCCGATCTCCAGGTGGGTGCGGCCCTGCTCGGGCAGCGCGAACTCGGCGACGGACTCGACGATCTGGCCGAGGTGGCGCAGGAAGGGGTGGTCGCCCAGGTCCTCGCCGACCTCGACCCGGCCCCACTCCCCCATGTCGTACGGCTCGTGGGGCTGGGCGGACTCGACGATGAGGCACTGGTCGGACCCGGTGGTGATCCGCGTGGAGTCTCCGGCGCTGTCGATCAGCCAGACGTCGAGCGGTGCCTCGGAGCGCTCGCCCTCGCAGATGTGCCAGGACGCGACGACCCGCTGGATCTCGCGTCCCACCAGTCGTGTGGGGTCCGTACCGGCCCCGTGCAGGGGGCAGTGCATGTCAGATGCTGACGCCGACCGTCACCGGCTCGTTGACGAGGGTGACGCCGAACGCCGCGTGGACTCCCGCGACGACCTCCCGGGCCAGGGCGAGGAGGTCCTCGGTCGTGGCCTCGCCCCGGTTGGTGAGGGCGAGGGTGTGCTTGGTGGAGATGCGGGCGGGGCCGCTGCCGTAGCCCTTGGTGAAGCCGGCCTTGTCGATCAGCCAGGCCGCGCTGGTCTTCGTACGGCCCTCGCCGGCCGGGTAGGCGGGCGGGGCGGTGTCGGCGCCGAGGCGGTCCTGGACGCGGGCGAGGAAGGCCGCGTAGGCCTCGTCGGTCAGGATCGGGTTGTGGAAGAAGGAGCCGGCGGACCAGGTGTCGTGGTCGGCGGGGTCGAGGACCATGCCCTTGCCGGCGCGCAGGCGCAGTACGGTCTCGCGGGCGCGGGCGGCCGGGACGCGGTCGCCGGCCTCGACGCCGAGGGCGCGGGCCGTCTCGGGGTACTTGACCGGGGCGGAGAGGCCGCCCGCGTCCTCCAGGGCGAAGCGCACGCGCAGGACGACGTAGCGGTCGGGCTGGTCCTTGAAGGTGCTGTTGCGGTAGCGGAAGGCGCACTCGGCGGCGGTGAGGGTGACCGTCTCGCCGGTGGTGCGGTCGTAGGCGACGACCTCGGTGATGGTCTCGCAGACCTCCTGGCCGTACGCCCCGACGTTCTGGATCGGGGTGGCACCGGCCGAGCCGGGGATTCCGGCGAGGCACTCGATGCCGGCGAGCCCGGCCTCGACGGTGCGGGCGACGGCGTCGCTCCAGTTCTCGCCGGCCGCGAGCTCGAGGGTGGTGCCGTCGAGCGTGAAGCCGGTGGTGGCGATGCGCAGGGCGGTTCCGGCGAAGCCCTGGTCGCCGATGACCAGGTTGCTGCCGCCGCCGATGACCAGCAGCGGGGTGCCGCTCGCGTCCGCGGCACGGACGGTTTCGACGACCTCGGCGTCGGTGGTCGCGGTGACCAGCCGGGCCGCGGGGCCGCCGAGGCGGAAGGTGGTCAGCGGGGCGAGGGGGGCATCGTGGAGTTCCTGCACGCGGACAAGAGTACGGGCCGTCCCCCTCGCATCCCGGAGGGGCACTCAGTAGCCGTGCTTCTGCTCGGCCAGACGGCGCTCCGCCTCGGCCCAGGTGATGGGCAGTTCCGAGGCAGGAACGGTCCAGAAGGTGAAGGCGGATTCCTTCATGTACGCGCTGGCCGCGCGGGAGCTGGAGCGGTGCGGCTCGCTGCGGGCGAAGCGGTAGAGCGCGTCCCGGTCCTCCCAGGCGGAGAGGGTGAGGAAGGTGCGGCCGAGGACCCTGGCACGGAGGGCCACGCCGTGGGCGCCGGGGGCCTTGCGGATCTGGCCGATGATGCCGGGCGCCTTGAGGAAGAACCTCACGGCGCCGGTGAGGGTGGCGGTCTCGAAGCGGGAGGCCATGACGTAGACCTCGGCGTCGGGCGCGGCCTGGGTGGGCGTGGACCAGGGGATGTCGGGCATGACGGGTCTCCTTCGCATGGGTCTGGAGTCGTACGTACCGGGGTGGGTCAGCCGTACGGGGTGGGTCAGCCGACGGGCACCTTGGCGGCCGCGGGGAGCGGGCCGGCGGCGGTGACCGGTGAGGTCTTCGCCCTGCGCGGGAGCAGCAGGGCGAGGGCGGCGGCCAGGGCCACCGCGGCGGCGCCGATCCACAGGGCGGGGACGGTGCCGTCGGTGAAGGTCTGCGGGGTGTCGTAGCCGCCCTGCGCGGAGAAGACCGAGGCCAGGACCGCCACCCCGAGGGCCCCGCCGACCTCGCGGAGGGCGTTGTTGGCGCCGGAGGCCTTGCCCTGGTCGGCGGGGGTCACCGTGGACATGAGCACGTTGCCGGCGGGGGCGAAGTACAGGGACATGCCGATCCCGCTCAGGACGAGCGCCGGGAGCTGGGCGGCGTACGAGACGTCCGTGCTCAGGATCACGGCGAACCAGCCGAGCCCGAGTGCCTGAAGCGCCAGCCCGGCGACGACCACGGGCCGGCCGCCGATCCGGTCGGACAGCATCCCCGCTATCGGGGCGACGATGATCGCCATTCCGGTCCAGGGCAGCATGCGCAGGCCGGCCTGGGTGGGCGAGTAGCCGGCGACGCCCTGGAGGAACTGGCTGAGCAGGAAGATCGACCCGAACATCCCGAGGTACATCAGCAGGCTGGCGATGTTGATCCCGAAGAAGCCCCGGTTGCGGAAGAGGCGCATGGGGAGCATGGGGTTCGCGTTGCGGAAGCCGTGGTGGACGAAGCCGCCGATGAGCGCGCTGCCCGCGATCAGGCCGGTCAGGACGGGGGCGCTGGTCCAGCCGTCGGCGTTGGCGTTGACCAGGGCGTAGACGACCCCGAAGAGACCACCGCTGATGAGGAGGGTGCCGGGGATGTCGAGGCGGGAGTTCGGGGCGGTGGACTCGGTGAGACGCAGGCGGGCGAGCGGGATCAGGGCGAGGCCGACGGGCACGTTGAGCCAGAAGATCCACTGCCAGGAGATGTGCTCGGTGAGGGTGCCCCCGATGAGGGGACCGCTGGCGACGGCCAGCCCGCCGACGGCTCCGTAGATCCCCAGGGCCATGCCCCGGCGCGCGGCCGGGACGGCGGCGGCGAGCAGGGTGAGGCTGAGCGGCATCATGACCGCCGCGCCGACGCCCTGGACGGCGCGGGCGGCGATGAGCTGCCCGATCCCGGGCGAGAGGGCGGCAGCGGCGGAGGCACCCGTGAAGACCGCGAGCCCGGCGACGAAGAGCCGGCGCCGGCCGAAGCGGTCACCGAGGGCGGAGCCGAACATCAGCAGGACGGCGAAGGTGAGCGTGTAGGCGTTCACCGTCCACTCCAGGTCCTCCAGCTTGCCGCCGAGGTCGCCCCGGATGGCGGGGAGGGCGGTGGTGACGACGAGGTTGTCGAGGGCGGCCATGAAGCTGGCGGCCCCGGTGAGCACGAGGGCCCAGACGGCGGGCCTGCGGAGCTTCGTCTCTGCTTGCTGGGTCACGATTCCCCCTGAGGGTTGTTAGTTATTGCTGACTAACTTTCGCGGGCAGAAAAAGACGGCGGTGGGGGGCGGGGTGGGGATGGGGGCCTGGGGTGGGGCGGGGCTACTCCCCCTGGGGCTCCTTGGGCCGGCCTGAGGGGTACAGCCCCTCCCAGATGGCGTGGCCGGGCGGGAAGCCCATGGCGGTGAGGGTGTTGATGAGCATGCCGTAGGCCATGAAGGTGGTGGTCTCGTCGACGTCCCCGCCGAACGGCACCTTCACGGTGTTCCACAGTTCCATCCACCCCGCCCGTACGAGCTCACCGAGCTCGTGGTCGCCGGCCGCCTCGGCGGCGGCGACGGTGACGTACATCTGGAGCTGCATCTGCAGGACCTGCGGGTCGTCGGCGATGTGCCGGGTGTAGGCGTCGGCCATGGCGTGCACCGCGTCCTCCCCCCCGAGCCCGTCGGCGGCCTCGGCGAACACCTCCCGGGTGCGCTCCAAGCAGCGGGCGGCCGCCGCGAGGAAGATGGCCTGCTTGTTGGGGAACAGCCGGAAGAGGTACGGCTGCGAAACCCCGACCCGCTTGGCGATCGCCTCGGTGGAGGTCCCGTAGTAGCCGCCGCGGGCGAACTCGTGAATCGCCGCGCGAATGACGCTCTCGCGCCGCTCGTCCGCACTCATCCTTGCCATGAGTCGAAGTTAGTGCGCAATCACTAACTACGTCAAGGGGGGGGGTGAGAGCGGCGGTGGGGGGGGCGGGGCTCGCACAATGGGCGGCGTCACGGGCTGACGGGGTTCCAGCTGGACCTGATCAGAGAAGGTATGGGGCTTTCCCGTCAGTCTCATCGTCCTTCCGTGTCGTGCCGGCCTGTCAAGGGCGCTCACTTCGTTCGCGTCGCTTCGCGATGGCCTTCGGCCACCCTTGACAGACCGTCCCGCCCCGGAAAAACGAAGACTGCCGGGAAACCCCCAAAAGAACGGTCACGGGGCGGGAGCAGGAGAAGCGGCCCCGTCAGCGCTGAGACGAGGGGCCGGGCCTTGGCCTGCCGGGCATCCGGCCCTGGCCAGGAAGGGCCCAGGGCCGGGGGCCCGGGGCGCGTCAGATCGCTACGCGCTTCTCATATCTCAGCGCCTACCGACCGCCTTGGGCTGATCCCTGCACCAAATGGTGATGAGGGTGAGGCGGGGGGCCCGGGGCGCGTCAGATCGCTACGCGTTTCTCATTTCTCGGCCCTGCGAGTGGCAGAGGCCGCAGGGAGTGGTGCGAGAAGAAGCAGCAGCGCGCCCATGGCGGCTGTGAACCAACGACGGATCAGGCAAGCGGACCTCTCGGCGGAAAGACACCCCACCTCGCCGTGGTCAACCTGCGGTCACCCTTGGTGCAGGTATCAGCCCAAGACGGCCGGCAGCCGCTGAGATCTGAGGAGCGCGTAGCGATCTGACGCGCCGCCTCGCTTCCCGCCTCACCCTGGTCACCATTTGGTGCAGGTATCAGCCCAAGGCGGTCGGTAGGCGCTGAGATATGAGAAGCGCGTAGCGATCTGACGCGCCCCCGGGCCCCCGGCCCTGGGCCCTCCCTGGACGGGCCCGGATGCCCGGCGTGGCAAGGCCCGGCCCCTCGCCTCATCGCTGAGGCGCCCGTCCCTGCCCCTTGGACCGTGCCGTTCTTTTGGGGGGTTCTCGGCAGTCCTTTGTCTTTCCGGGGCGGGACGGTCGGTCAAGGGTGGCCGAAGGCCATCGCGAAGCGACGCGACGAAGGAGCGCCCTTGACGGACCGGCCCGACACGGAAGGACGATGGGACTGACGGGAAACCCCCAAACCGGCTCTGAGACCGCCCAGGTGAAACCCCGCCCCCCGCACCCCGCCCAGCCATCAGGCCCCGCCCCGCCCCCGAAGGGCCTCAGGCCAGCTTGACCACCGCGCGGGACATGCCCAGGACCTTCTGGCCCGCGCTCATGGCCGTCAGGTCGACCCGTACGCGGTTGTCCTCCAGCTTGGCGGCGACCTTCGCGGTGACCTCGATCAGCGCGCCCTGGTCGTCGTTCGGGACCACGACCGGCTTGGTGAAGCGGACGCCGTACTCGACGACCGCGCCCGGGTCGCCCACCCAGTCGGTCACCACGCGGATCGCCTCGGCCATGGTGAACATGCCGTGCGCGATCACGTCCGGCAGTCCGACCTCCTTGGCGAACTTCTCGTTCCAGTGGATCGGGTTGAAGTCACCCGATGCCCCCGCGTAGCGGACGAGCGTGGCGCGCGTCACGGGGAAGGACGCCGCCGGCAGCTCGGTGCCGACCTCGACGTCGGCGTAGTGGATCTGCGCGGTCATCTCAGGCCTCCTCGGGGGCGCGGGACACGAGCTTGGTCCACGCGGTCACGACGTGCTCGCCGGACTCGTCGTGGACTTCGCCGCGGATGTCGATGATGTCGTTGCCTGCGAGCGACTTCACGGCCTCGATGGTGGAGGTCACGGTGAGCCGGTCACCCGCCCGCACGGGGCGGACGTACGCGAACTTCTGGTCGCCGTGCACGACGCGGCTGTAGTCCAGCCCGAGCTGCGGGTCCTCGACGACCTGGCCCGCCGCCGCGAAGGTGATGGCGAACACAAAAGTCGGCGGAGCGATCACGTCCTGGTGACCGAACGCCTTGGCGGCTTCGGGATCGGTGTAGACGGGATTTTCGTCACCCACCGCTACCGCGAATTCGCGGATCTTCTCCCGGCCGACCTCGTACGGCTCGGTGGGCGGGTAGGTCCGCCCCACGAAGGTCTGATCGAGGGCCATGGCTCACTGCCTCCAGTTGCAGGGACACGTTGAAGGGGCGCGCTTGAACGGGCACGTTGAACGGACACGTTCAAGAGGGGCACGGGACACACCGGCCGCACCCGGGCCGGCGCACTGCGGATCCGATCAAGGATCCGGTGCGGAAACGACACAAGGCCGCCCCCCATATGAAGGGGACGACCTCATGACGGTGCCTATATTTGAGACTTCGCCAATGACTAGCGGGTCTCGCGGTGCGCGGTGTGCGAGTTGCAGCGCGGGCAGTGCTTCTTCATCTCCATGCGGTCCGGGTTGTTACGCCGGTTCTTCTTGGTGATGTAGTTCCGCTCCTTGCACTCCACGCAGGCCAGCGTGATCTTCGGGCGGACGTCGGTGGCAGCCACGTGAGTGCTCCTTGACGGACTATGGGACGGATGAACGCATAAAAGAGTAGCCGATCGGGAGACCGACCCCGCAATCGGCTACTGTGTGTAGCGGCGACCGGACTTGAACCGGTGACACAGCGATTATGAGCCGCTTGCTCTACCGACTGAGCTACGCCGCTTTGATGAGATCCGTTCCCCACCCGAGGGTGGGGAACCTCTCTCACCAGAGCCCCAATGCGGAATCGAACCGCAGACCTTCTCCTTACCATGGAGACGCTCTACCGACTGAGCTATTGGGGCGAGCGATGAAGACATTACACGGTTGCCCGCCGATCGCCCAAATCCTTTG
Organism: Streptomyces sp. NBC_00091; assembly: GCF_026343185.1. Lineage (GTDB taxonomy): Bacteria > Actinomycetota > Actinomycetes > Streptomycetales > Streptomycetaceae > Streptomyces. The sequence goes on from NZ_JAPEMA010000001.1 coordinate 1,912,126, forward strand.
GGGGGACTGGGCTCGGAAGCCACCGCCCGGCCTTTCCCGATCACCCCAAGGACCCCTCCCGACCCGTTTACCGGGCCGTTTGTGGCAGGGCTCACACTCCCCCGGCGCGCTCGCGGGCGCCTCGGCGTACGGAGACCACACCGGTACGACTATTGCGCTCTTCCGCGAACCGGGGACCCCCGCGCCCTAGGCTCTGAGCACGCTGCGTGATCTTGGGCCGCGGGCTGCGGCCACGGCACAGGAACCGCCCGAGCCACCGCAGGAGCGCGATGTCCGACAGCCAGCCGCAGCAGCCGTCCCCCTCCCCGCGCAATCCCTTCGACGGCCCCGCCCCCGAGCCCACGGGCCTCCTGCTGACCGGTGCCCGGCTCACCGACGGCCGGACCGTCGACGTCCGGCTCAGCGGCGGCCGCATCCAGGCCGTCGGCACCGCGGGCAGCCTTCCCGCACCCGCCCTGTCCCGCGTCGACCTGCGCGGCTACCTGCTCCTGCCCGCCCCCGCCGAGCCGCACGCCCACGGGGACACCGCCCTGACCGCCGACGGCGAGGGGCCGGTCTCGTACACCCCCGACGAGGTGCAGCGCCGGGCCACCGAGGCGGCGCTGCTCCAGCTCGGCCACGGCGCCACCGCCGTGCGCTCCCACGTCCGGATCGGCGACGTGCACGGGCTGGGGCCCATGGAGGCCGTGCTCCAGGCCCGCCGCTCCCTGCGCGGGCTGGCCGATCTGACCACCGTGGCCGTCCCCCGGCTGCTGACCGGGGTGGCCGGCGCCGACGGGCTCGCCATGCTGCGCGACGCCGTCAAGATGGGCGCCTCCGTGATCGGCGGCTGCCCCGACCTGGACCCCGACCCGACGGGCTTCCTGGAGGCGGTCCTGGAGCTGGCCGCCGAGCACGGCTGCCCGGTGGACCTGCACACCGACGGTGACGACCCGGGCCGCCTGGCCCGGCTCGCGGCCATGGCCGGGGGGCTGCGGCCCGGGGTGACCATCGGCCCCTGCGGCGGCCTGTCCCGGCTCCCGCTGGACTCGGCCACCCGCGCCGCCGACCGGCTCGCCGCGGCCGGCGTACGGGTCACCTGCCTGCCCCAGGGCGACTGCGCGGCCCTGGAGCGCCGCGGACTGCGCACCGCCCCCGTACGCCTGCTGCGCGCGGCCGGGGTCCGTGTCGCGGCCGGCAGCGGGGCCCTGCGGGACGCCGGGAATCCGGTCGGCCGGGGCGACCCGCTCGAAGCCGCGTACCTGCTGGCCTCCCAGGGCGGGCTCCGCGCGGCCGATGCCTACGAGGCCGTCAGCGCGGCGGCCCGGGAGGCCATGGGGCTGCCGGAGGTGCGGGTGGAGGCCGGCTTCCCGGCGGAGCTGCTCGCGGTGCGCGGGGACCGGATCGCCGCGGTGCTGTCGCTGGCGTACAGCCGCATCGTGATCCACCGGGGGCGGGTGGTAGCCCGTACGAGTGCCGTGCGGGAGTACTGCGACTCGGCGGTCGCGGTGGCCCTGGACCTGCCCCGGCAGGGCCGTACGGAGCCGGGGCCCTGATCGTTTCCCCGGGCGTTCGCGGGCGTGCGGGCCCGGCTCGTCGTACGGTCGGGACATGCGCATCGTCATCGCGGGTGGACACGGTCGGATCGCGCTGCGGCTGGAGCGCCTGCTCGCCGCGGGCGGGTACGAGGTCGCGGGCATCATCCGTGACCCGGAGCAGGGCGCCGACCTGCGGGAGGCCGGTGCCGAACCGGTCCTGTGCGACCTGGAGTCGGCCTCGGTCGAGCACGTCGCGGGGATCCTGCAGGGTGCGGACGTGGCGGTGTTCGCCGCCGGGGCCGGTCCCGGCAGCGGCGCCGCGCGCAAGGACACCGTGGACCGGGGTGCGGCGGTGCTGTTCGCCGATGCCGCCGAACGGGCCCGCGTACGCCGCTTCCTGATGGTCTCCACGATGGGGGCCGACCCCTGGCACGAGGGCGACGAGGTCTTCGACGTGTACCTGCGGGCGAAGGGCGATGCCGACGCCCACCTGCGCACCCGGCTCGGCCTGGAGTGGACGATCCTGCGCCCGGGGCCGCTGACCGACGACGCCGGTACGGGACTGGTCCGGCTGGAGGCCGACACCGGCCGGGGTCCCGTCCCGCGCGACGACGTGGCGGCGGTGCTCGCGGAGCTGGTCGAGACTCCGGCGACGGCCGGTCTGACGCTGGAGCTCGTCTCGGGGTCGACCCCGGTCTCGGTGGCCGTGAAGGACATGGCGGGCAACTGAGGGCGCGCCGACGGCCCCTCAGGCACCCGTGCCCAGGTCAGAATTCGGCTTCCACCTCGTCGTCGGAGCGTCCGACGGAGTCCTGCCCGAACTGCTTCTCGTACTGCTGCCGGATCCGCTCGACGTGGACGTCGCGCTCGCCCGCCTCCTTCTCGGGGTAGAGCAGCACGACCTCGTACGAGGCCTCGCGGACGATGGCGCCGTCCTCGCCGCGCCACTGGCCGTACCCGTCGTGGAGGGTGAGCCCCTCGGGGAAGGCGGGGGTGATCTCGCGGTCCAGGAACCGCATGAACTCCCCCCTGGCGACGGGTCCCCGGCCGTCGGGGCGCTGAGTGCCGAAGTACAGCCGGGTCTCCCGGTGGGGCTCCCCCGCGTGGCCGTGCAGGGCCGCCCCCACCAGGGCCGGGATCCCGGCGCCGAGCAGGGCGATCAGTACGCCGCCCCCGGCTTTCCCGCGTCTGTCCGATGTCCATGCCATGCCCCGAGAAACGACCGGCCGCCCGCTTCGGTGCGTGGCGGGGGGCCGATAGGGTCACCCCGAATTCGGCCGCAGGGGGCGGCCGTACGGGGTACCGGGGTGGGGCATGGGCGACGGCGAGTGGCGCGTCAGCGCGGTGGAGGGCGGCCGGCTCGCCGCCCGGTGGTGGAGGTGGGCGCTGTCCGCCCCGGCCGAGGAGAGTCCCGTGGGGGACACGACGGGCGCGTACGCCGGGTGGCGTCAGCCGCGGGACCTCTGGTTCCTCGCGGGGACGTACGGCGGCCGGGTGGTGCGCCGGTGCAGCATCCCATCGGGGCGGCCGCTGTTCTTCCCGGTCCTGAACACCAAGCGGGCCGCGGTGCCGTTCCTGACCAAGCCGTGGCGCCTGGACGTGACCCGTGCCTCGGCGGCGCTGAACAGCTCTCCCCTTGAGGTCAGGGAGTTCTCCTCAAAGCCCTTCCCCGTGGTGGGCGTACCGCAGGTCGCCTGGGGTCTGTGGTGCGCCCTCGAGCCCCTCCCGCCGGGCCAGTTCGTCCTGGAGATCGAGGCTTCGGCCACGAACGGCTTCTGGATCGACACGACCTACCACCTGACGGTCACCGCCCCCTAGCCCTGCCCTCCGGCCTCGGTGGGGGGCTGGTCCGGGGTATGCGAAGAAACCCCCGTCCACTGCGTTTCCGCAGATGAACGGGGGTTCCACTCGCGTGGCGGCGCCAGGGTTCGAACCTGGGTAGGCTGAGCCGGCAGATTTACAGTCTGCTCCCTTTGGCCACTCGGGCACACCGCCAAGATTGCTGCCGTCTTTCCGCCTTTCGGCGGCGCTCCGTGGCAACGACGTAAACGATACCCGATGTGCGGGGGTGGTTCGCCACCGGATTGATCAGCGCCCCACGTGGGCGTGGTGGCTAGGCTTTGCGGAGCGGGCCGGGGATGTCCGGCCGCGCCCCTCCGGGGCACACCACAGCCGACTTCAAGGAGCCACAGCACATGGCCGACTCCAGTTTCGACATCGTCTCGAAGGTCGAGCGGCAGGAGGTCGACAACGCCCTCAACCAGGCCGCCAAGGAACTCTCGCAGCGCTACGACTTCAAGGGCACCGGCGCCACCATCGCCTGGTCCGGCGAGAAGATCCTCATGGAGGCGAACTCCGAGGAGCGCGTCAAGGCCGTCCTCGACGTGTTCGAGACCAAGCTGGTCAAGCGCGGGATCTCGCTGAAGGCGCTGGACGCCGGCGAGCCGCAGCTGTCCGGCAAGGAGTACAAGATCTTCGCGACGATCGAGGAGGGCATCTCCCAGGAGAACGCCAAGAAGGTCGCGAAGATCATCCGGGACGAGGGTCCCAAGGGCGTCAAGGCCCAGGTCCAGGGCGAGGAGCTGCGCGTCAGCTCCAAGAGCCGCGATGACCTCCAGGCCATCCAGGCCCTCCTCAAGGGCAAGGACCTGGACTTCGCGATCCAGTTCGTGAACTACCGCTGAACCACCACTGAGCTGCGCATACGCCGCTGAGTGGACCCGTGGGGCACAACGGGGGCGGATCGCCGGGCTTCCGGCGGCCGCCCGCGTTGTGCCCTTCGTCATGGGCGCCCGGCAGGGAGCGCAAGGTGTGTGCCCGGCGTGAGCGGCGCACGCTCCCGCCCGGCCCCCCGGTGGTCACTAGGCGGCGGGCGGATGCGCCCAGCACGCTGGGTGACATCCATCACCGTGTGACGAGGGGGTTCCCGCATGCCTGGGGCCGGCAGTTTCCGAGCGGACTTCGGCGCGTCCGTCGTCGTCGCGCTGGTCGCCCTTCCACTCTGTGTGGGGGTGGCCGTCGCCTCCGGTGTGCCGGCCGAGCTGGGAATCGTCACCGGGGTGGTCGGCGGGCTGGTCACCGGCTGGTTCCGGGGCAGTTCGCTCCAGGTCAGCGGCCCCGCCGCCGGGCTGACCGTGCTCGTCTACGAGGCCGTGCACGGCCACGGCCTGGCGGCGCTCGGGGTGCTGGTGCTGGCCGCCGGGGTGCTCCAGCTGGGCATGGGGGTGCTACGGCTCGGACGGTGGTTCCGGGCGATCTCCGTCGCCGTGGTGCACGGGATGCTGGCCGGCATCGGGCTCGTGCTGATCACCGGGCAGCTCTACGCCCTGGGCGGGGTGGAGGCCCCCGGGAAGACCCTGGCCAAGATGGGCGCGGTGCACGAGCTGGGGGCGCAGGCCGACTGGGCCGCCGTGGCGCTCGGTGCGGGGACCATCGCCGTCCTGGCGGCCTGGCCCAGGGTGCCGGCCCGGCTGCGGCTCGTGCCGGGCGCGCTGGTCGCGGTGGCGGCGGCGACCGCCGTGGCCGCGGTGCTGCGGCTGCCCGTCGAGAAGGTCCGGGTGACCGGGGTGCTGGACGCGGTGGCTCCGCCCGGATGGGCCGGCTTCGGGGTCCTGGCGTCCGTCGGAGCCGTCGGGACCGTGATCGCGCTCGCGCTGATCGCCTCCGCCGAGACCCTCTTCAGCGCCGCGGCCGTCGACCGGATGCACGACGGGCCGCGGACCGACTACGACCGGGAACTGGTGGCCCAGGGCGTCGGGAACGCCGTGTGCGGGCTGCTCGGGGCGCTGCCGATGACCGCCGTCATCGTCCGCAGCTCCGCCAACGTGGAGGCGGGGGCCCGGACCAGGGCGGCCCGGGTGATGCACGGCGGCTGGCTGCTGCTGTTCGCGGTGGCACTGCCCCAGGTGCTGGAGGTGGTACCGCTCGCCGCGCTCGCCGGGGTGCTGCTGCACGCCGGCTGGAAGCTGCTGCCGGCCCGGGCGGTGGCCGCCTTGTGGCGGACCCACCGGGGCGAGGCGGTGGTGCTGGTGGTGACGGCCGCCTCGATCGTGGCCACCAGCCTCTTCGAGGGGGTGCTGGTCGGGCTGGGCCTGGCGGTGGCCAAGGCGGCCTGGGAGACCTCCCACGTGCACATCGAGGAGGTCTGGGAGGGCGACGAGTTGTGCGTCCGGGTCGTGGGGAACGCCAGTTTCCTGCGGCTGCCGAAGCTCCTGGACTCCCTGGAGGCGCTGCCGCACGGGCCGTCGGTGCGCCTCGACCTCAGCGGGCTGCGGCATCTCGACCACGCCTGCCTGACCGCTCTGGAGGGGTGGGAGCGCAAGCGGATGCCGCTTCCGGGCCGGGAAGGCGTCATCTGAGGCGCCGCCTGAGGCGTCGTCGTCCAGGGCGGTTACCCTCCGCCCGTGGACAACGAGCTGAAGCGCGATCTGGGGGTGTCCGACGCCGTCGTGGTCGGACTCGGCGCGATGGTCGGCGCCGGCATCTTCGCCGCCCTCGCCCCGGCGGCGCGCGCGGCGGGCGGCGGGCTTCTCGCCGCCCTGGCGGTGGCGGCCCTGGTGGCGTACTGCAACGCCAACTCCTCGGCGCGGCTGGCCGCCCGGTATCCGGCCTCCGGCGGGACCTACGTGTACGGGCGCGAGCGGCTCGGCCCCTTCTGGGGCTACCTGGCCGGCTGGGGTTTCGTGGTCGGAAAGACGGCTTCCTGTGCGGCGATGGCCCTGACCGTCGGGGCGTACGTGTGGCCCGGGCAGCAACATGCGGTGGCCGTCGCGGCGGTGGTGGCGCTGACCGCCGCGAGCTACGGCGGGGTCCAGAAGTCCGCCCGGATCGCACGGCTGATCGTGGCGGCGGTGCTGGCGGTACTGGCCGCGGTCGTCGTGGTGTGCCTGAGTTCCGGCGCGGCGGATTCCGGTCGTCTCGGCGGCGACTGGGCCGGGGCCGCCGGGCTGTTGCAGGGCGCCGGGCTGCTGTTCTTCGCCTTCGCGGGCTACGCCCGGATCACCACCCTGGGCGAGGAGGTGCGTGATCCGCAGCGCACCATCCCGCGCGCGGTGCCGATCGCGCTGGGGATCGCCCTGTTCGTGTACGCCGCCGTGGCGGTGGCGGCGCTGTCGGTGCTGGGCAGCGACGCTCTGGCGGGGTCGACGGCCCCGCTGGCCGACGCGGTGCGTGCGGCCGGGTGGCCCGGACTGGCCCCCGTCGTCCGGGTGGGTGCGGCGCTGGCCGCGCTGGGCTCTCTGCTGGCCCTCGTGCTCGGGGTGTCGCGCACGGCGCTGGCGATGGCCCGGGACGGCCATCTGCCGCGCGCGCTGGCCGCCGTACATCCCCGGCGTCAGGTGCCGCGCCATGCGGAGCTCGCCGTGGGCGCGGTCGTGGCGGTGCTCGCGGCCACCGCCGATCTGCGGGGCGCGATCGGTTTCTCCTCCTTCGGAGTGCTGGTCTACTACGCGATCGCGAACGCCTCTGCGTGGACTCTCGGTTCAGGTGTCAAGGGCCGGGCCGTGGCAGCGGTCGGGCTGTCCGGCTGTGTGGTGCTGGCCTGTGCGCTGCCCGTCGGGTCGGCGGTTTCGGGGGCGGCGGTGCTGGCGCTGGGCGCGCTGGTGTACGGGGTGCGGGGCCGGATCAGGTCATCCGGGATCTGAACTCGGCCCAGGGGGGCGGCTCCAGCTCGCGCTCCTCCCCCGCTGGGAGTCCTCGTAGGCCCGTATCGCCCGATGCACGGGCAGGGGCTGTCCGGGCTCGCGCGTGGAGGTGCGTACGCGGTGTGCGACTTGCTTCAGCAACTGCTCGGTCTCGTTCATGTGTTCATGGTGCCGCACCCCACTGACAGCCGCCCGGGCCTGTGGACAACTCAGGCCAGGACGACGTCGATGCCCTTCTCCCGGAGGAAGGAGAGCAGCTCGGGGAAGGCGTCGGGACGGGAGGTGAGCGGCTGTACCCCCAGGCAGCGACGGGCCACCTCGTGGTCGTGCCAGACGAGGGTGAACGGCCATCTCGCTCCGAAGCCTCCGCCCAGGGCGTCCGAGAAGCCGTTGTGGCAGCGCCCGAAGTACCCGCCCGGCCCGTTGACCGCCTCGCCGACGGCGCAGAAGAAGCCCTCGGCGTCGGTGATGTGCCGCCCGTCGAGGTGGTACGTGCCGCCGGCCGGCCGGTCCGGGCCCGTCCGGTGGGACAGGGCGGGGTCCAGCCAGCAGGACCGGCCGACACGGTCGAAGCGCGCCCACAGGTTGGGGACGGCCGGACGGCCGTCGCTCCACAGCGCCCAGATGTCGGCGACGACGGGTGGCTGGGGATCCATGTGGACAGTCAGGTCGTACAGGCCCGGCCCGCGCGTGGAGGGCTGCCAGTCGACGATGTGCGGGTAGCCGGCCGGGGCGAGGACCGCGCCCCCGGAGTCCAGGGCGTCGAGGTGCCGGTAGCCGAGCGGCCGTTCGTCCCTGCCCTCCAGCACCTCGCGCAGCGGCCCGTGCAGGGAGCATCCGAGGAGTCGTACGGAGTGCGGCGGGGGCTCCTCGGGTGGGGACACCTCGGCGAGGTCCCGGAAGCGGCCCAGGAGTCCGTCCTCGGCGTCCGAGAGCCTGAAGCCCACCGCCAGGGGCCTGCCGGGATGGGGAGGCTGCTGGTCGCTGCGTACGGCCTCGACGGTGACGTCCAGCCGCGACGCGTCGCGGGCGCAGGTCCGGGTGGCGAGGACGCGGGCGTCCTCCAGGTACCACTCCCACCTCCCCATGGGTTCGCCTTGCTCGTCGAGCGGTGTCAGTACGAGGAATCCCAGTGCGGCCTGGAGCTCCGCCTCCAAGGTGCAGCCGAGCAGCTCGTAGCGCCGCCGCACGGGCGCGGGCGGTTCGGCGAAGAGGTCCACCGCCTCCTCGCACCGTGCCCACAGCTGTTCCCCGGACTGGCCCTCGCTCTCGCCCCACAGGGTGAAGGCCGTGGAGGCCGTCACCGGGAGGCGAAGGGGGCGTCTGTAGGGACGATTTCGCGGCCCAGGGGGAGCAGGGAGAGGGGGACCATCTTGAAGTTGGCGATGCCGAAGGGGATGCCGATGATCGTGACGCAGAGCGCGATGCCGGTGACGATGTGGCCGATGGCCAGCCACCAGCCGGCCAGGATCAGCCACAGGACGTTGCCGACGCAGGACGGTGCGCCCGCGTCGTGGCGTTCGACCGTGGTGTAGCCGAAGGGCCAGAGGGCGTAGACGGCGATGCGGAAGGCCGCGATGCCGAAGGGGATGCCGATGATCGTGACGCAGAGGATCAGGCCGGCCAGGCAGTAGCCGAGGAACAGCCAGATCCCGCTGAGTACGAGCCATATGAGGTTCAGGATGGTCTTCACTGACTTCGGCCTGCCATCTGTTCGAGCCGGGCGATGCGCTCGGCCATCGGGGGGTGCGTCGAGAACATCTTGGAGAGTCCCTGGCCGGGCCTGAAGGGGTTGGCGATCATCATGTGGCTCGCGGTCTCCAGGCGGGGCTCGGGGGGCAGCGGGAGCTGCTTGGTGCCGGCGTCGAGCTTGCGCAGGGCGCTGGCCAGGGCGAGCGGGTCGCCGGTGAGCTGGGCTCCGGAGGCGTCGGCCTCGTACTCGCGCGAGCGGCTGATGGCGAGCTGGATCACGGAGGCGGCCAGCGGGCCGAGGATCATGATGAGCAGCATCCCGAAGAGGCCGGGGCCCTCGTCGTCGTTGGAGCGGCCGACCGGGATCAGCCAGGCGAAGTTCACCAGGAACATGATCACGGAGGCGAGGGCTCCGGCGACCGACGAGATGAGGATGTCGCGGTTGTAGACGTGGCTCAGCTCGTGTCCGATGACCCCGCGCAGTTCGCGCTCGTCGAGTATGCGCAGGATGCCCTCGGTGCAGCAGACGGCGGCGTTGCGCGGGTTGCGGCCGGTGGCGAAGGCGTTGGGGGCCTCGGTCGGGGAGATGTAGAGCCGGGGCATGGGCTGGCGCGCGGACGTGGAGAGCTCGCGCACCATGCGGTAGAGCTGGGGGGCCTCGAACTCGCTGACGGGGCGGGCGCGCATCGCGCGTAGAGCCAGCTTGTCGCTGTTCCAGTACGCGTAGGCGTTGGTGCCGAGAGCGACCAGGACGGCGACGATCAGGCCGGTCCGCCCGAAGAGGCTTCCGATGACGATGATGAGTGCGGACAGCCCGCCGAGGAGTACGGCGGTCTTCAGCCCGTTGTGCCGGCGGTGCACGGTACGCCCTCCAAGTGGTGCGGCAGGGGAGCCCCGTCGTGGATCTGAGGGTCTTCGGTCCAGTGGACCCTCCCTTCCTGGTCAACGCGAGGTGGGGGCGTCTGGTTCCCAGGGCACGGCGGGGCCGCTGCCCCTGTGGCACGGGCCGGGGGGCAGCGGCGGGCGTTACTCCGTACGGGTGAGCGGCGTACGCGGGGACGCGGCCGGGCGGGCTACAGCGGGAAGAGGGTGCCCGAGGCGAAGCGCAGGACCAGCTGCGGGGCGCCCGAGAGGACCAGGGCGGTCACGGCGGTGAGGGCGATCGCGGCCGCGACGGGCCAGGGGGCCTTCGTGGGGGCGGGTACGTCCTGGGGGGATTCCGGGGTGCGGAACAGGAGCGCGGTCCAGCGCAGGTAGTAGTAGAGGGCGACGACGACGTTGACCGCCATGACCACGGCCAGCCAGCCCAGGCCCGCGTCGACGGCCGACCGGAAGACGGCGACCTTGGCGAAGAGGCCGATGATGCCCGGCGGCAGCCCCGCCAGGCAGAGCAGGAAGAAGGCCATCGAGAGGGCGGCGGCGGGGCGCTGCGCGTACAGGCCGCGGTAGTCGCTGATCCGGTGCAGCGGCTTCGTACGGGCCACCAGGGCGGCCACGGCGAAGGCGCCGAGGTTCACGGCGGCGTACATGAGCGCGTAGGCGACGGTGGTGCCGATCTGGTCGCGGTCGGAGTACGCGGCCGCGGCGATCGGGACCAGCAGGTAGCCGGCCTGGCCCACGGAGGACCAGGCGAGCAGCCGTACGGCGCTGTTGGCGCGGTCGGCGGACTGGCGCAGGGCGGCGGCGTTGCCGAGCGTCATGGTGAGCGCGGCGAGCACGGCCAGGGCCGGGCCCCAGATGTCGGAGTAGGCGGGGAAGGCGATCACCGTGACGAGGATGAGGCCGGTGAAGCCGACGGCCTTGCCGATCACCGAGAGGTATCCGGCGACGGGCAGCGGGGCGCCCACGTAGGTGTCGGGGACCCAGAAGTGGAAGGGGACGGCGGCGGTCTTGAAGGCGAAGCCGACGAGGGTGAGCGCGACGCCCGCCATGGCGAGGGTGTCGAGCTGTCCGGGTACCTCTTCGAGCCGGCCGGCGACCTGGGTGAGGTGCAGGGAGCCGGTGGCGGCGTAGACGAGGCTGACGCCCATCAGGGAGACGGCGGTGGCGGCGACCGAGGAAAGGAAGAACTTGAGGGCGGCCTCGGAGGAGAGCCGGTCGCCGCGGCGCATGCCGACGAGGGCGAAGGCTGGCAGCGAGGCCACTTCCAGGGCGACGATCAGGGTGGCGAGGTCGCGGGAGGCGGGCAGCAGGGCGGCGCCGGCGGCGGAGGAGAGCAGCAGGAACCAGTACTCGCCGGCCGGTGTGCGCGCGTCGCGGACGACGGTGACCGACATCAGGGCGGTGACCAGGGCTCCGGCCAGCACCAGGAACTGCACGACGAGCGTGAAGTGGTCGGCGGTGTAGCTGCACGCGGCGGGGTCGGTGGTGAGGCAGAAGGTGGTGCGGTCGCCGGCGCGCAGCGGCAGCAGGGTGGCGGTCGCGGCGGCCAGGCCGGCCACCGAGATCCATCCGAGGAGCGGCTTGCGGCCCTCCGGTACGAAGAGGTCGGCGACCAGGACGAACAGGGCGACGGCGGCGGTGATGACCACGGGCGCGATCGCGAGCCAGTCGACGGACTGGACGAGGCTGGGGGTGTCGGCGGCGAGGACCGTCATGGCCGTCATGCGTTGCCTCCTGCGAGGAGCTTCTGTACGGCCGGGTCGGTGAGGCCGAGGAGGACCGCGGGCCACAGGCCGGCGAGGACGGTGAGGGCGACGAGGGGGGTCCAGGCGGCGAACTCGTAGCGCTGGACGTCCGCGAGGGTGATCTCGGGGCCTGCCTTCGGGTCGCCCATGCAGACGCGCCGTACGACGATCAGCAGGTAGGCGGCGGTGAGCAGGGTGCCGAACGCGCCGACGGCCATGTAGGTGAGGAAGGCCGGGCGGGAGAGGCCCTCGGCCGGGTCGAACGCGCCGAACAGGGCCAGCATCTCGCCCCAGAAGCCGGCCAGGCCGGGCAGGCCGAGGGAGGCGACGGCGGCGAAGGCGAGGAGCGCGCCGAGGCGGGGGGCGCGGCCGTAGAGGGCGGCGCCGGTGGCTCCGGCGAGGGTGTCGAGGTCGCTGCTGCCGTAGCGGTCCTTGAGGGCGCCGACCAGGAAGAAGAGGAGGCCGGTGATCAGGCCGTGGGCGATGTTGGCGAAGAGCGCGCCGTTGACCCCGGTGGGGGTCATGGTCGCGATGCCGAGGAGGACGAAGCCCATGTGTCCGACGGAGGAGTACGCGATGAGGCGCTTGAGGTCGCCCTTGCCGCCCTTGCGGGTCAGCGCGAGGCAGGCGAGGGATCCGTAGACGATGCCGACGGCGGCGAAGGCGCCGAGGTAGGGCGCGAAGGTGTGCATTCCGTCGGGGGTGACGGGCAGCAGGATGCGGACGAAGCCGTAGGTGCCCATCTTCAGCATGACGCCCGCGAGCAGCACGGATCCGACGGTGGGGGCGGCGGTGTGGGCGTCGGGCAGCCAGGTGTGCAGCGGCCACATGGGGGTCTTCACGGCGAGGCCGGTGCCGATGGCGAGGACGGCCAGGAGCTGGGTGGTGTGGGTCAGTCCGCGGCCGTTGTCAGAGGCGAGTGCCACCATGTCGAAAGTGCCGCTGTTCAGTCCGATCAGCAGCAGCCCGAGCAGCATGACCACGGAGCCGAGGAGGGTGTAGAGGATGAACTTCCAGGCGGCGGCCTGCCGCTGAGCACCGCCCCAGCGGGCGATGAGGAAGTACATCGGGATGAGGACCATCTCGAAGGCGAGGAAGAAGAGCAGCAGGTCGAGGACGGCGAAGGTCGCGAGGGTGCCGGACTCGAGTACGAGGAGCAGTGCGACGAAGGCCTTCGGGGAGGGCCCTTCGGGGAGCTTGTAGTAGCTGTACACCGCGCAGAGGAAGAACAGCAGCGCGGTCATCAGGAGGAGGGGGAGCGAGATGCCGTCGATGCCGAGGTGGATCCGGATGTTCAGCGCCTGGATCCAGCTGATGTCCGTCGTCGCCTGGAAGCGGGACGGGGCGTCGTGGTCGAAGCCCAGGGTGAGGGCGACGGCCGCGGCGAGGATGACTCCGGTGACGGTGACTCCGTGGCGGAGCACGGCCTGTTCGGGGCTCTTGCCCTTGAGCCCGGGCGGGGCCGGCAGGAGGGCCGCGACGGCGCCGAGGAGCGGTGCGGCCACGACGAACGCCAGAAGGAACTGCATCACGGACGGGCTGATATCGATCACGGCTGACTCTCGGCTCACGATCCGGCGTTGACGTTGGCGAGGACGGCGGTGGCGATCGCCAGGACCACGGCGCCGGCGAGCAGGGCGCTCAGGTAGCTCTGCACGTTGCCGGTCTGGGCCCGGCGTACGAGGCTGCCGAGCAGCCGGGTGCCGGTGCCCGCGCCGAGGACGTACGTGTCCACGACCTCGCGGTCGAGGAAGCGGACCAGGCCGGCGGCCGCCCGGGTGGGGCGGACGAAGAGCCGGTCGTAGACGGCGTCGAGGTGGAAGCCGTCGGCGGCGTGGCGGTGCAGCGGGCCGAGGAGGGCGCGGCCGGGGTCGGCGGCGGGGCCGGCCGGGACGGTGGGGTGGTCGTGGGTCACCTCGGCCACCTCGGGGCTCTCGGCGGCGGATTCGGCGGCGAGGGTGGACGCGCCGACGGCGGCCCCGTTGCGGATTCCGGCGGCGGCCCTGGCCGTGGCGCGCTGCCAGAGGGCGTAGGTGAGCATCACGCCGATGAGCGCGGCGCCCGTGCCGAGGACGGAGGTGGTCACGGTCGGGGTGAGTTCCTTGCCGTCGAACCAGTCGGCGAGGGGGGCGGCGGCGAGGCCGAGGGCGATCGAGGGAACCGCCAGCAGCCACAGCACGCCGGTCATGGCGACGGGTTCCTTGCCGTGGTCGGGGGCTGCGGCGCCCCGGCCGCGGAAGGCCATCAGCCACAGCCGGGTGGCGTAGGCGGCGGTGAGCAGGGCGGTCAGTACGCCGGCGACCAGCACGATCCAGCCGGCCGCGCCGGGCGCGAGGTCGGAGTGTCCGCCGGCGGTGTGTTCGGCGGCGACGAGGACGGCTTCCTTGGAGAAGAAGCCGGCGAAGGGCGGGATGGCGGCGAGCGCGAGCAGCGCGATCGTCATCGTCCAGAAGGCGTCGGGGATGCGCTTGGCCAGGCCGTCCATACGGGACATGGCGGCCAGGGAGTTCGTTCCGGCGGCGTGGATGATGACGCCCGCGCCGAGGAAGAGGAGTGCCTTGAAGGCGCCGTGGGACAGGAGGTGGAAGACGGCGGCGCCGCGGTCGCCGACGGCCAGGGCCCCGGTCATGTAGCCGAGCTGGCCGACCGTGGAGTAGGCGAGTACGCGCTTGATGTCGTCCTGGGCCAGGGCGGCGAGGGCCGAGCCGACCATCGTGACGGCCGCCATGACGGCCATGACCACCAGTGCGGCCTGCGAGGCCGTGAACACCGGAAGGAGGCGGGCGATGAAGTAGACACCGGCGGCGACCATCGTCGCGGCGTGGATCAGCGCGGAGACCGGGGTGGGGCCGGCCATGGCGTCGGGGAGCCAGGTGTGCAGCGGGAACTGCGCGGACTTGCCGGCGACGCCGGCGAGCAGGAGCAGCGCGATCAGCGTCGGGTGGTCGAGTCCGCCCGTCTCGACGGTGCCCAGGATCTTGGTGATCCGGAAGGACTCGGCGTCGGCGGCGAGCGCGAACAGGCCGATGAGGAAGGGGACGTCGCCGAGCTTGGTGACGAGGAAGGCCTTGAGGGAGGCGGAGCGGGCCGCCTCGGTCTCCCAGTAGTGGCCGACGAGGAAGTACGAGCAGATGCCCATGATCTCCCAGCCGACCAGCAGCACCATCAGGTCGCCGGAGTAGACGACGAGCAGCATGGCGGAGGTGAAGAGTGAGACCAGAGCAGCGTACGAGGGGTAGCGCGGGTCCTCGCGGAGGTACGCCGTCGAGTAGAGCTGTACGCAGGTGGCGACGACTCCGACGAGGGCGGCGACCAGCACGGCGAAGCCGTCCAGGTGGAGCGAGAGCTCGATCGGCACCGAGCCGGTCGGGGTCAGCTCGGTCGCGGTGTCGATGGCCGGGCCGCCTCCGTGGCGCACGGCGACGAGCACGGCCAGGACCGCGGCGGCCAGCGCCGGCAGGACGGCGAGCGGCCTGACGAAGCCGGGGGCGACGCGGCCGAGGAGCAGGCCTGCGACCGCGCCGAGGAAGGGGAGGAGGGGGACGAGGACCGCGAGGGTCGTGGTGCTCACGCGGCGACCTCCGGCCGGGCAGTGATGTCGTCGGGCTGGCCGGGCTCGTGGCCCTCGGCGGTGTCGCGCAGCTTGTCGACGTCCGAGGTGCCCCGGTTGCGGTACACCATCAGCACGATGGCGAGGCCGATGCCGATCTCGGCGGCGGCGATGGCGATCGTGAAGAGGGTGAGGGCCTGGCCGGCGTGCAGGGTGTCGCGCAGCCAGACGTCGAAGGCCACCAGGTTGAGGTTGACGGCGTTGAGCATCAGCTCGACGGACATCAGGACCAGGATGGCGTTGCGGCGGGCGAGCACTCCGTAGAGGCCGGTGGCGAAGATCAGGGCCGCGAGTACGGCGGGGTAGACGAGGTGCATCAGCGCTGTCCCTCCTGGCGGCCCGCGCGGGCGGCGGCGTCGGCGGCCTCCTCGGCGGGGGTGTTCCGGCGGGAGAGCACGATGGCACCGATCAGGGCTGCGAGGAGGAGGACGGAGAGCGCCTCGAAGGGCAGCACCCAGTGCTGGAAGAGGATCTCGCCGGAGACCTTGGTGGAGCCCTGGGCGGGGCCGTCGAGGTCGATCCAGGTGGTGCGGAAGGCGTCGGCGACCACCCAGACGAGGGAGGTGCCCGCGGCTGCGGCGACGCCGAGCGCGACCCAGCGGTTGCCCGAGTCGGCGTCCGGTGAGCGGCCGATGGGGGCCTTGGTGAGCATCAGCCCGAAGAGGAGGAGGACGACCACGGAGCCGAGGTAGATCAGTACCTGGACCCAGGCGATGAACTCGGCGGTCAGCAGCAGGTACTCGATGGCGATCCCGCCGAGCGCGACGACCAGCCAGAGGGCGGCGTGCACGAGCTGCTTGGTGGTGACCGTGATGACGGCCGCGCCGAGGGTGGCGAGGCCGACGAGGAGGAAGGCGATCTCGACGCCGGTCGGCGAGAGGAAGCCGGGGCCGGGCGCCGGGGCGCCGGGGGCGCCGACGGCCGTGGCCGCGGCGGCTGCGAGGTGGGCGGGGTACATCAGGCGGTGCCTCCCGCCGGGGTGTCGGGGGTGCTGTCGGCGGGCGGTGCCGTTTCGGCCTGGGCCGCGGCGGCCGCGGCCGCGGCGGCGGCTTCGGCCTTCTCCACGGCCTTGCGGGCGGCCGCGATCTCCTTGGGTTCCTCGGCTGCGGGGTCCAGGGCGGGCGGTGCCGGCACGGTCCACATCCACTCGCGCAGCTTGTCGCGCTCGTGGGTGAGCTCGTGGATGTCGGTCTCCGCGTACTCGAACTCCGGCGACCAGAAGAGGGCGTCGAAGGGACACACCTCGATGCAGATGCCGCAGTACATGCAGAGGGAGAAGTCGATGGCGAAGCGGTCGAGGACGTTGCGGCTGCGCTCGCGCCCGCCGGGGGTGGTGGCCGGCACCGTCTCCTTGTGGGAGTCGATGTAGATGCACCAGTCGGGGCACTCGCGGGCGCACAGCATGCAGACCGTGCAGTTCTCCTCGAACAGGCCGATGACCCCGCGGCTGCGGGGCGGGAGCTCGGGCTGTACCTCGGGGTACTGGGCGGTGTGCGCGCGCTTGGTCATCGTGCGCAGGGTGACGGCCAGGCCTTTGGCGAGGCCGGATCCGGGGATCGGGGGCATTACTGGATCGCCACCTTCACGATGCCGGTGAGCGCGATCTGGGCGAGCGCGAGGGGGATGAGTACGGTCCAGGCGAGCTTCTGGAGCTGGTCCTCGCGCAGCCGCGGGTAGCTCACGCGCAGCCAGATGACGACGAAGGCGAGGACGGCGACCTTGAGGAGGGTCCAGACCCAGCCGAGGTCCTCACCGCCGAAGGGGCCGTGCCAGCCGCCGAGGAAGAGGACGGTGGTGAGGGCGCACAGGACGACGATGCCGGCGTACTCGGCGAGCAGGAACAGCGCGAAGCGCAGGCCGGTGTACTCCGTGTACGCGCCGAAGATGATCTCGGAGTCGGCGACGGGCATGTCGAAGGGGGGCCGCTGGAGTTCGGCGAGGCCGGCGGTGAAGAAGACGAGCCCGCCGATGATCTGCCAGGGCAGCCACCACCACTCGAAGGCGCCGACGATGCCGGACAGGGACACCGTCCCGGCGGCCATGGCGACGGAGGCGGCGGCGAGCAGCATCGGCAGCTCGTAGGCGAGCAGCTGGGCGGCGGTGCGCAGGCCGCCGAGCATGGAGAACTTGTTGGCGGAGGCCCAGCCGCCCATGAGGCTGCCGAGCACTCCGAGGCCCATGACGGCGAGCGCGTAGAAGAGGCCGGCGTCGATGACCTGGCCGACCGCGCCGTTGCCCGGGCCGATGGGGATCACGATCAGGACGAGGAGGTACGGCAGCAGCGCGACGGCGGGGGCGATCTGGAAGATCCGCCGGTCGGCGTTGGCCGGGACGATGTCCTCCTTCTGCGCGAACTTCACGCCGTCGGCGACGAGCTGGGCCCAGCCGTGGAAGCCGCCGGCGTACATGGGGCCGAGGCGGCCCTGCATGTGCGCCATCACCTTGTGCTCGGTCTGCCCGATGACGAGCGGGAGCACGAGGAAGACGGCGAAGACGACGATCAGTCGCAGGGCGACGTCGAGGACGTCGTTCACGCGTCGCCTCCGGTGGTGTCGGTTTCGGGCTTGGGCTTGGGGTCGGGCTCCGGGTCGGGCTCCGGCTCCGGCGGGGTGGCGGCCGGGGGCTCCTCGAAGGCGGGCTTCGGGTCGTGCCAGGGCGCGTCAGACCGTTTCGCCTCCGCGGCGGCGGCCGGGGCCGGGGCGTCGGGCGCCGGGGTGGCCTGGCTCGCCGAGCCGTCGGCCACCGAGCGGGTACGCCGCGGCGGGCGGGCGGCGTCCGGGGCGCCGGTGGGTGCGTCGGCCGGGGCGGCAGCCTGCGGGGTCTCCGCCGCCTGGCTCGCGGAGCCGTCGGCCACCGAGCGGGTGCGGCGCGGCGGGCGGGCGGTGGGGGCTTCGGCCGGGGGTGCGGGCTCGCCGGCCGGGGCCTGGGTGGCCGAGCCCTCCGCCACCGAGCGGGTGCGGCGCACCGGGGCGCCCTCGCGCGGGGTGCGCGCCGGGCCGGCGCCGGCCGCGCGCGGGGTGCGGGCCGGGCGGGCGGGGGCCGGGGGGAGCTGGCCCTTCAGGGGGCCCCAGTCGTTCGGGTCGGGCACCCCGGGCGGGAGCATCTGGCGGCGCTTGGGCGCGTCCGGGTCGTGGGCCTCGCCCGGCTCCTTGGCTCCGGGCCACGCCTTGGCCACGCGCGCCGCCAGGACGAAGTCCTTGCGCAGCGGGTTCCCCTCGAAGTTCTCGGGAAGCAGCAGGTGGACGAGGTGCGGGTGGTCCGTGAAGGTGACCCCGAACATCTCGAAGGTCTCCCGCTCGTGCCAGGCCGCGCCCGCGTACACCGCGACGGCGGAGGGCAGGGAGGGCGCCGCGTGCGGGACGGTCGTCCGCAGCAGGAGGCGGCGTACCCGGTGGTTCTCCAGGCAGACCACGTGCGCACAGATCCGCAGGCCCGTGCCGGGCTCGTCGACCGCGCTCAGCCAGTCGAAGTAGGTGCAGCCCAGCTTGTCGCGGGCGATCTCCAGCGAGGAGATCCAGGAGCCGACGGGGACGTCGACGGTGAGGACCTCGTACGCGGACGAGGCCACGGCCTCGGCGCCGAAGATCGTCGCGGCCGCCTCGGGGAGGGAGTCGTAGAGGTTCACGCGCCGGCCCCCGGGGCGGTCGGCGGCGTGACCAGGCCGCTGGTGAGCTGCGCGACGGAGGGGGAGGTCGCGTAGCGGTCCGCGAGGGACTCGCGGGCGATCTTCTCCTGGAGCTTGAGGATGCCCTGGAGGAGCGCCTCGGGGCGGGGCGGGCAGCCCGGTACGTAGACGTCGACCGGAATGATCTGGTCCACGCCCTTGGTGACGGAGTACGAGTCCCAGTACGGGCCGCCGCAGTTGGAGCAGGCGCCGAAGGAGATGACGTACTTCGGCTCGGGCATCTGCTCGTACAGGCGCCTGACGGCCGGGGCCATCTTGTCCGTCACCGTGCCCGAGACGATCATCAGGTCGGCCTGGCGCGGGCCCGGCGCGAAGGGGATCACACCCAGGCGGATGAAGTCGTGGCGGGCCATCGACGCGGCGATGAACTCGATGGCGCAGCAGGCGAGGCCGAAGTTGAAGACCCACAGGCTGTAGCGGCGGCCCCAGTTCAGGACCACCTTCATGGGCTCCGGGGCGAGGCGGGAGAGCACTCCCAGCCTCTTGGGCTCCGGGAGCAGCTGGGGCTCCGGGGTCACGGCCGGGGTCACGGCCGGTGTCACGGCCGGTGTCACGTCCATTCGAGGACGCCCTTCTTGTACGCGTAGAGCAGGCCGACGGCCAGGAACCCCAGGAAGATGAACATCTCGACCAGGGTCGTGGCGCCGTAACCGGCGGCGGCGAAGACCGTCGCCCACGGGAAGAGGAAGATCGAGTCGACGGCGAAGATGACGTAGAGGAAGGCGTAGACGTAGTAGCGGACCTGGGTGTGTGCCCAGCCCTCCCCCACGGGGTCCACGCCGCACTCGTAGGTCAGCAGCTTCTCGGGGGTCGGGACCACGGGCCGCAGCAGGCGGCCGGCGCCGAAGGCCACGGCGACGAAGAGCACGCCGAGGACCGCGAGCAGGCCGACGACCGAATAGCTCCGGAAGTAGTCCGCGGCGATCACGGTTGCTGTCGATACCGTTGGGTCGGGCACGTCCGTTCCTCGTTCCTCGGCCACCGTCGACGATCAGGTTGATCTGGTACGGCAGGGAGTCTAGGGCCTGGGCTGCGCGGGGTGGGGTTACCCCCCGTTCACTGGCGCCTGGCTGCCCCATGGCGTCGGCGGGGCGGAATTGGCAGGCTGGCCGCATGACCGCGAACGATCAAGCTTCCGCTCCCCCTCCCGTACGCCCCGCCTTCGACGCGGCCACGTGGAAGGAGATCGCGTACCTGCTGGGCAACCTGCCGGTGGCGTTGATCGGATTTGTTTACACGGTTGTCATGCTTGCGACTGCGGGCGGTCTGACCGTGACCGCGATCGGACTGCCGCTGCTCGCATGCGGTCTCTTCGGGTCACGGCAGCTCGGGAGGCTCGCCCGCGCGCGGGCGCGGGCCCTGCTCGGCGTTCGGGTGGCCGAGCCGACCCCGCTGCCGGGGCCGAAGCGGGCCGGCGGGTTCTTCGCCTGGCTGTGGGCCGGGATCAAGGACCCGGTGGGCTGGCGGACCGTGCTGTACGAGCTGGTCCGGCTGCCGTGGGGAGTACTGACCTTCAGTATCGCGCTGACGGGGCTGTTCGTGCTGTGGCCCGTACTGCCCTATGTGGTGCGCGGCCTGGCCAACGCGGACCGCGCGATGGTACGGGGCCTGCTGTCGCCCTCCGACGAGCTGGAGCGGCGCATCGCGGAGCTGGAGTCGGGCCGGGGGGTGGTCGTGGACACGGCGGCCGCCGACCTGCGGCGCATCGAGCGGGACCTGCACGACGGGGCCCAGGCGCGCCTGGTGGCCCTCGCGATGGGGCTGGGTCTGGCGAAGGAGAAGCTGCTGGAGGACCCGGAGGGCGCGGCGGCGATGGTCGACGAGGCGCACGGGGAGGTGAAGCTGGCGTTGCGGGAGCTGCGGGACCTGGCCCGGGGGATCCACCCGGCGGTGCTGACCGACCGGGGGCTGGACGCGGCGCTCTCCTCGGTGGCCTCGCGGTGCCTGGTGCCGGTGAAGGTGGCGGTGGACCTGCCGGCGCGGCCGGCGGAGGCGATCGAGGGGATCGCGTACTTCACGGTCTCCGAGCTGCTGCAGAACGTCAGCAAGCACGCGGGGGCGCGCCTCGCGAGCGTCGAGGTGTGGCGGGCGGGGGCCCGGCTGCTGATCCGGGTCTCGGACGACGGGCGGGGCGGGGCCAGTACCTCCGGTGGGAGCGGGCTGGCGGGGCTCGCGGAGCGGTTGCGGGCGGTGGACGGGGTGTTCGTGGTGGTGTCCCCCGAAGGGGAGGGGACGGTGGTGACGGCGGAGCTGCCGTGGCGCGGCCGCGGGTAGTCGCGGGGGTGCCGCTGCGCGGAGCTGGTCCCCGCCCCGCCCTTTCTCCGTATCCCGGGGCTCCGCCCCGGACCCCGTTTCCTGGGGGCTCCGCCCCCGGCCCCCGCTCCTCAAACTCCCCCAGCTACCGCTGGGAGGTGCCCCCAGGCGAGGCTGGATGGGGCGGCGTGGGTGGGGTTAACCCCCCAGTGGAGACGCCGACCCGCCGCATGGTTCGCCGGAGGGGCGGGCGGCAGGGTTGAGGGGTCAAGGGACGAGCTGAAGGGCGGGTCGGGATCATGGGCAACGGCAAGGGCAGCAGCCAGGGGGTCGCGGTGGTGCTGCGGGCCCCCGTGGCGGCGCAGACCTGGCGCGAGTTCGCGTACCTGCTCCTCGGCCTGCCGCTCAGCACCCTGTACTTCTCGCTCGCCGTCAGCGGGGTGGCCGTCGGCGCCGGGCTGCTCGTGACGTTCGTCGGGGTGCCGGTACTGGCCGGGGTGCTGGCGATGTGCCGGGGGTTCGGGCGGGTGGAGCGGGCCCGGGTACGCGGCCTGCTGCGGGTGCCGCTCGCCGATCCGTCGCCGGTGCGGGCGGGCGGGAGCGGGGCGCTGGCCGTGACGGGGGCGCTGCTCAAGAACGGCAGCGCCTGGCGGCACCTGCTGTACTCGGTGGTCCACCTGCCGTGGGCGGTGTTCGCCTTCTCGCTGGCGCTGACCCTGTGGAGCACCGGGTGGGCCATGCTGCTGTACCCGCTGTGGTTCTGGGTCTTCCCGGCCTTCACCGACCAGCCGGGGCTGTCGGTGTTCCAGAACGGCGAGTACGCCTTCTACCTCGACTCCACCCTGTCGATCGGCGCCACCTTCGCCCTCGGGCTCGTTCTCACGCTGGCCACTCCGTGGGTCTTCCGGGCCCTGACCACCGTCGACCGGGTCCTGGTCAGGGGGCTGCTCGGCCGGTCGCGCCTCGACGACCGGGTCAGCGAGCTGGAGTCCGACCGCGGGGCCGTCGTGGACACCGCGGCCGCCGACCTGCGGCGCATCGAGCGGGACCTGCACGACGGGGCCCAGGCCCGGCTGGTGGCGCTGGCCATGGATCTGGGGCTGGCGAAGGAGAAGCTGGCCGAGGATCCGCAGGCCGCCGCCCGCATGGTGGACGAGGCCCACGGGGAGGTGAAGATCGCCCTCCAGGAGCTGCGGGACCTGGCCCGGGGGATCCACCCGGCGGTGCTGACCGACCGGGGGCTGGACGCGGCGCTGTCCTCGGTGGCCTCGCGGTGCGCGGTTCCGGTGCGGGTGGAGGTGGACCTGCCGGCCCGGCCGGCGGCCGCGATCGAGGGGATCGCGTACTTCACGGTCTCCGAGCTGCTGCAGAACGTCAGCAAGCACGCGCGGGCTCGGGGGGCGAGGGTCGACGTGTGGAAGTCCGGGGAGCGGCTGCTGCTCCAGGTCTCGGACGACGGGCGCGGCGGGGCCAGTACCTCCGGCGGGAGCGGGCTGGCGGGGCTCGCGGAGCGGCTGGACGCGGTGGACGGGGTGCTGGTCGTGGACTCCGGGGCGGGGCGGGGGACGACGGTGACGGCGGAGCTGCCGTGGCGCGCGCAGGCAGGCCCTGCCGGGCGGTGAGCCGGAACCCTGCCGGGCGGTGGGCGGGGTGGGTGGGGGTGGGGATAGGGGTTTCGGCACTTGTTGGACCGAATCCATCCTGGTCAGGGAGTCCGACTGGGATGCTTGGCACTGCCAAGTGGGCTGACGAGTGGACGCGGGAGCTGCAGAAACGTGGAAGACAGGGTGCGAGTGGTCATCGCCGAGGACTCAGTGCTGCTCCGTGAGGGCCTGACCCGGCTGCTGACCGACCGGGGGCATGACGTCGTGGCCGGCGTCGGGGACGCGGAAGCCCTGATCAAGACGGTGGCGGACCTGGCGGCCGAGGACGCGCTGCCCGACGTGGTGGTCGCCGATGTGCGGATGCCCCCGACGCACACCGACGAAGGCGTACGGGCCGCCGTACGGCTGCGCCGCGACCATCCCGGGATCGGGGTGCTCGTGCTGTCTCAGTACGTGGAGGAGCAGTACGCCACCGAACTGCTGGCCGGTTCCAGCACCGGCGTGGGCTACCTGCTCAAGGACCGCGTCGCCGAGGTGCGCGAGTTCCTGGACGCCGTCGTACGGGTGGCCCGGGGCGGTACGGCGCTGGACCCCGAGGTGGTGGCCCAGCTGCTCGGACGCAGCCGGAAGCAGGACGTCCTCGCGGGCCTGACCCCGCGCGAGCACGAGGTACTGGGCCTGATGGCTGAAGGACGCACGAATTCCGCTGTGGCCAAGCAGCTCGTCGTGAGCGACGGGGCGGTGGAGAAGCACGTCAGCAATATCTTCATGAAGCTGGGGCTGTCCCCGAGTGACGGGGATCACCGGCGTGTACTGGCGGTTCTCACCTACCTGAGGTCTTGATTAACTGACAACCTGTCAGGTAGGGCGCGCCGTCACCGGCGCGCGCAACGGCGACCGCCGGGTGATTTGGAATATTTCGAGTAGTGCACGACGTCTGTCGGACAGACCGCCTCGAAAGGGGCGGTCCAGAATGCGGGCGAACCCAGGGCCGGACGACCCCACGGACGTAGGGTGGGCCTTGGGAACGAGCGCCCGCGCCTCGAAGGAGGTCCAGTTCAGTGACCAGCCAGGTCAGTAGCCCGGCCGAGCAGGCCGACGGGGCCGGTGGGTCCATCGGCGAGCAGCGCACCGCGCCTCAGCCCGGTGGAGCCGGCAAGGAAATCCGCCGTGTCGACCGCGTGATCATCCGTTTCGCGGGTGACTCGGGTGACGGTATGCAGCTGACGGGTGACCGTTTCACCTCGGAGACGGCGTCCTTCGGCAACGACCTCTCGACGCTGCCGAACTTCCCCGCCGAGATCCGGGCCCCCGCCGGGACCCTGCCCGGGGTGTCCTCGTTCCAGCTGCACTTCGCGGACCACGACATCCTGACCCCGGGCGACGCGCCGAACGTACTGGTCGCGATGAACCCGGCGGCCCTGAAGGCCAACATCGCGGACGTACCGCGCGGCGCGGAGATCATCGTCAACACGGACGAGTTCACCAAGCGCCCGATGGCCAAGGTCGGCTACGACACCTCCCCGCTGGAAGACGGCTCCCTCTCCGCCTACAACATCCACCGGGTGCCGCTGACCACCCTGACGGTGGAGGCGCTGAAGGACTTCGGCCTCACCCGCAAGGAGGCCGAGCGCAGCAAGAACATGTTCGCCCTGGGCCTGCTGAGCTGGATGTACCACCGGCCGACGGAGGGCACGGAGAACTTCCTGCGGCAGAAGTTCGCGAAGAAGCCGGACATCGCCGAGGCGAACATCGTCGCCTTCCGGGCGGGCTGGAACTTCGGCGAGACGACCGAGGACTTCGCCGTCTCCTACGAGGTCGCCCCCGCGACGCAGGCCTTCCCGACCGGCACCTACCGCAACATCTCCGGGAACCTGGCCCTGTCCTACGGGCTGATCGCGGCGGCCCAGCAGGCGGACCTGCCGCTCTACCTGGGCTCGTACCCGATCACCCCGGCCTCGGACATCCTGCACGAGCTGTCGAAGCACAAGAACTTCGGCGTGCGGACCTTCCAGGCCGAGGACGAGATCGCCGGCATCGGCGCGGCGCTGGGCGCGGCCTTCGGCGGCGCCCTGGGCGTGACGACCACCTCCGGACCGGGTGTGGCGCTGAAGTCGGAGACCATCGGCCTGGCAGTCTCCCTGGAGCTGCCGCTGCTGGTCGTGGACATCCAGCGCGGCGGCCCCTCGACCGGTCTGCCGACCAAGACCGAGCAGGCGGACCTCCTCCAGGCCATGTACGGGCGCAACGGCGAGGCCCCCGTCCCGATCGTCGCCCCGCGCACCCCGGCGGACTGCTTCGAGGCCGCACTGGACGCGGCCCGGATCGCCCTGACCTACCGGACCCCGGTGTTCCTGCTGTCCGACGGCTACCTCGCCAACGGCTCCGAGCCCTGGCGGATCCCCGACGTGGCGGACCTCCCCGATCTGAAGGTTCAGTTCGCGACCGGCCCGAACCACGAGCTGGCCGACGGGACCGAGGTGTTCTGGCCGTACAAGCGGGATCCGCGGACACTGGCCCGCCCCTGGGCCGTGCCCGGCACCCCGGGTCTGGAGCACCGGATCGGCGGGATCGAGAAGCAGGACGGTACGGGCAACATCTCCTACGACCCGGCGAACCACGAGTTCATGGTCCGTACCCGCCAGGCCAAGATCGACGGGATCGAGGTCCCGGACCTGGAGGTCGACGACCCGGACGGCGCCCGCACCCTGGTCCTGGGCTGGGGCTCCACCTACGGCCCCATCACCGCCGCCGTCCGCCGGCTGCGCGTCGCCGGGACCCCCATCGCGCAGGCCCACCTGCGCCACCTCAACCCCTTCCCGAGGAATCTCGGAGAGGTCCTGAAGCGTTACGACAAGGTAGTGGTGCCGGAGATGAACCTCGGGCAGCTGGCCACCCTGATCCGGGCGAGGTACTTGGTCGACGCCCAGTCGTACAACCAGGTCAACGGAATGCCCTTCAAGGCGGAGCAGCTCGCGACGGTTCTCAAGGAGGCCATCAATGACTGAGGTGACCGACGCCCCCACCCTGCTGTCCCTGGTCCCCAAGGCCGAGGCCAAGCAGTCGATGAAGGACTTCAAGTCGGACCAGGAGGTCCGCTGGTGTCCGGGTTGTGGGGACTACGCGGTCCTGGCGGCCGTGCAGGGCTTCATGCCCGAGCTGGGCCTGGCCCGGGAGAACATCGTCTTCGTCTCCGGCATCGGCTGCTCCTCCCGCTTCCCGTACTACATGAACACCTACGGGATGCACTCCATCCACGGCCGCGCCCCCGCCATCGCCACCGGACTGGCCACCTCCCGCCGCGACCTGTCCGTCTGGGTCGTCACCGGCGACGGCGACGCCCTCTCCATCGGCGGCAACCACCTCATCCACGCCCTGCGCCGCAACGTGAACCTCAAGATCCTCCTCTTCAACAACCGGATCTACGGACTCACCAAAGGCCAGTACTCCCCCACCTCAGAACTCGGCAAGATCACCAAATCCACGCCGATGGGCTCCCTCGACGCCCCCTTCAACCCGGTCTCCCTCGCGCTCGGCGCCGAAGCCTCCTTCGTCGCCCGCACCATCGACTCCGACCGCAAACACCTCACCGAAGTCCTGCGCCAGGCCGCCGACCACCCCGGCACCGCCCTCGTCGAGATCTACCAGAACTGCAACATCTTCAACGACGGCGCCTTCGAAGCCCTCAAGGACCAGAACCAGGCCCAGGAAGCCGTCATCCGCCTGGAACACGGCCACCCCATCCGCTTCGGCACCGACCACACCAAGGGCGTCATCCGCAACGAACGCACCGGCGACCTCGAGGTCGTCGAGGTCACCGCGGAGAACGAAGCGCGGATCCTGATCCACGACGCGCACGCGGCCAGCCCCACCACCGCCTTCGCCCTGTCCCGCCTCGCCGACCCCGACACCCTCCACCAGACCCCCATCGGCGTCTTCCGCAGCACCGACCGCCCCGTCTACGACACCCTCATGGCCGAACAGCTCGACACCGCCATCGACCAGCGGGGCAAGGGAGACCTGTCGACCCTGCTCGCGGGCTCCGACACCTGGACCGTGGTCGGCTAGGACGTACGACCGGCAGCCCGGATCCCGCTACGGGGTCCGGGCTTCGTCGTACGCGGCCCGGGCCAGCTGCACCTCGCCGGTGCGGCGTTCCGTCCAGCGCGCCAGGGCCCACACCTGTTCGGCGGCCTCCCGGCCGAGGTCGGTCAGGGAGTAGTCCACGTGCGGCGGGATCACCGGGTGCGCGTGGCGCAGTACGAAGCCGTCGCGCTCCAGCGTCTGGAGGGTCTGGGCCAGCATCTTCTCGCTGACCCCGCCCACCTCCCGGCGCAGCTCGCTGAACCGGTAGGAGCGCTCCACCAGGGCGGCGAGGACCAGTACGCCCCAGCGGCTGGTGACGTGCTCCAGGATCCCGCGCGACGGACACATCGGGGCTTTGACACTTACTTCCATACCAGTACCTTACTTTGAAGTGGGTACTTACGAATAGTTAGCGCTCTCCATAAGCTGGTGTCATCACCGCGAAGCCCACCGAGCACCAGGAGCGCATCATGAGCATCGTCGTCACCGGAGCCACCGGAGCCCTCGGCCGCCTCGTCGTCGAGGAGCTGCTGACCCGGGTCCCCGCCACCGAGCTGGCCGTGGTCGTGCGGAGCGAGGAGAAGGCCGCCGGCCTGGCCGCGCGCGGCATCTCCGTACGGATCGCCGACTACAGCGACCCGGCGAGCCTGGCCGGCGCCTTCCGGGCCGGGGACCGGGTGCTGCTGATCTCCGGCAGCGAGGTCGGGCGCAGGGTTCCGCAGCACACCGCCGTGATCAAGGCGGCGGAGGCGGCCGGGGTGGCCCAGCTGGCCTACACCGGGATCCTCGGCGGGCCCGAGGCCGACTTCGACCTGGCGGCCGAACACAAGGCCACCGAGCAGGCGATCCTCGACTCCGGACTCCCCTACACCTTCCTGCGCAACGGCTGGTACCACGAGAACTACACCGCCCAGCTCCCCGTCGTCCTCGAGCACGGCGCCGTCGTCGGCAGTGCGGGCGAGGGCCGGATCGCCTCGGCGGCGCGGGCCGACTACGCGGCGGCCGCCGCGGCGGTGCTGACCGGCGAGGGCCACCTGAACCAGGTCTACGAGCTCTCCGGGGACACCGCCTGGAGCCTGGCCGAGTACGCCTCCGAGGTGGCGCGGCAGTCCGGGCGCGAGGTCTCGTACGCCGCCGTCGCGGCCGACGCGCACCTGACGGTCCTGACCGGCGCCGGGGTCCCCGAGGGCTTCGCGGCGATCCTCGTCGACGTGGACGCGGCGATCTCGCGCGGCCGGCTGGCCGGGACGAGCGGCGACCTGTCGCGGCTGATCGGCCGGCCGACGACCCCGGTGGCCGAGGCCATCGCCACCGCGCTGGCCTGAGCCCGCCCCCCCCCAGATGTCATGAGTATCTCCCCGAAACGGGCATGACAGCAGCCTCGTACAGCGCTACCGTCGTGAGGTTGTGAGATTGGCTGGAAGTCGCACTGGAGGCCCCGTGAAGGCGGAGAACGAGCAGCGCACGGGTTTGCTCTACGGATTCGGCGCATACGGGATGTGGGGGCTCGTCCCCCTCTTCTGGCCCCTCCTCAAGCCTTCCGGGGCGATCGAGATCCTCGCCCACCGCATGGTCTGGTCCCTGGCCGTGGTCGGCATCGCGCTCCTCGCGCTGCGCCGCTGGAGCTGGATCACCGAGGTGGTCCGCCAGCCGCGCAAGCTCGGGCTGACGGCACTGGCCGCGGCCGTGATCAGCGTGAACTGGGGCCTCTACATCTGGGCGGTCAACAACGGCCAGGTCGTCGAGGCCAGCCTCGGGTACTTCATCAACCCGCTGGTCACCATCGCGATCGGCGTCCTGGTCCTGGGTGAGCGGCTGCGCCGGGCCCAGTGGGCGGCCGTGGGGATCGGCTTCACCGCCGTGCTGGTGCTGGCCATCGGCTACGGCCGGCCGCCGTGGATCTCGCTGACGCTGGCCTTCTCCTTCGCCGCCTACGGGCTGATCAAGAAGAAGCTCGACATGGGCGGACTGGAGTCACTGGCCGCCGAGACGGCCCTGCAGTTCCTGCCCGCCCTGGGCTACCTGGTGTGGCTGGGCGTCCAGGGGCAGTCCACCTTCACTTCAGAAGGACTCGGACACTCCGCGCTGCTCGCGGCGACCGGACTGGTCACCGCGATCCCGCTGGTCTGCTTCGGGGCGGCCGCGATCCGGGTGCCGCTGTCCACGCTGGGGCTGCTCCAGTACCTGGCGCCGGTGTTCCAGTTCGGGCTGGGGGTCCTCTACTTCCACGAGGCGATGCCGCCGGAGCGCTGGGCCGGCTTCTCCCTGGTCTGGGGCGCGCTGCTGCTGCTGACCTGGGACGCGCTGCGGACCTCCCGGCGCTCCCGGGCCCGGCTCGCCGAAGCCGCGGCCGAGGCGGAGACCGCGGCGGGAACGGGAGCCGGAACGGGAACGGCCTCCGGATCCGGTTCCGGAGCGGGCGCCGCCGCCCCCGCCGCCGCCCCGGCCCCCGGTGCGGATCCGGCGCCGAGCCGCGAGCCCGCGTAACCGCCCACCGCTACACCACACGATCCCCGGTACGGAACATCCGTACCGGGGATCGTCCGTTTTCCGAACCACCCTGACCGGATTGTGGTCTTGACGGATAGTCATACTCTCGCTGAACATCAGGCTCGCACTGACGCACCAACGCTCACCTGCACGATTCCCGCACGTTCCGTCTCATCCCCAACGGATCATCCCCACACGGAATCCCGGAGCCCCCACATGAGCCTGTCCGTCTCCCGGCGTCTCGCCGCCGCGACCGCGATCGCGGTCGCGGGGTTGCTGGCCGCCACCTCCCCCGCCGCGCTCGCCGCGCCCACGGCCGTCGCCGCCGCGCCGACGCCGCCGGACATCCCGCTGGCCAACGTCAAGGCGCACCTGACGCAGCTCCAGACCATCGCCACCAACAACGGCGGCAACCGCGCCCACGGCCGGGCCGGCTACAAGGCCTCGATCGACTACGTGAAGGCCAAGCTGGACGCGGCGGGCTTCACCACCACGCTCCAGACCTTCACCTCCAGCGGCGCCACCGGCTACAACCTGATCGCCGACTGGCCCGGCGGTGACCCCAACTCCGTCCTGATGTCCGGCTCGCACCTGGACTCGGTGAGCTCGGGCCCCGGCATCAACGACAACGGCTCCGGTTCGGCGGCGGTCCTGGAGACCGCGCTGGCCGTTTCCCGGGCGGGCCTCCAGCCGACGAAGCACCTGCGCTTCGGCTGGTGGGGCGCGGAGGAGCTGGGTCTGATCGGCTCGAAGTACTACGTCAACAGCCTGCCGGCGGCCGAGAAGGCGAAGATCTCCGGCTACCTGAACTTCGACATGATCGGCTCGCCGAACCCGGGCTACTTCGTCTACGACGACGACCCGACCATCGAGCAGACCTTCAAGAACTACTACGCGGGCCTCGGCATCCAGACGGAGATCGAGACCGAGGGCGACGGCCGCTCCGACCACGCGCCGTTCAAGAACGCGGGCATCCCGGTCGGCGGCCTGTTCTCCGGCGCCGACTACACCAAGACCGCGGCCCAGGCCCAGAAGTGGGGCGGCACCTCCGGTCAGGCCTTCGACCGCTGCTACCACTCCTCCTGCGACACCACGGCGAACATCAACGACACCGCCCTGGACCGCAACTCCGACGCCATCGCCTACGCGATCTGGAACCTCGGTGCGGCCACCCCGGTCCCGCCCGGCCCGTCCTTCGAGAACACCGCGGACGTGAACATCCCGGACTCCCCCGCCGCCGCGGTGACCTCGCCGATCACGGTCTCGGGCGTCGCGGGCAACGCCCCGGCCACCACCAAGGTCGACGTGAACATCGTCCACACCTACCGCGGTGACCTGGTGATCGACCTGATCGCCCCGGACGGCACGGCGTACCGGCT
This sequence comes from Streptomyces sp. NBC_00091, assembly GCF_026343185.1. Classification (GTDB taxonomy): domain Bacteria; phylum Actinomycetota; class Actinomycetes; order Streptomycetales; family Streptomycetaceae; genus Streptomyces. Next base: position 1,942,711 of record NZ_JAPEMA010000001.1, read on the forward strand.
GAAGAACTCCAGCTCGGACTCCGCCGACAACCTGGTCACCAGCTACACGGTGAACGCGGCCGCCGAGGTGGCCAACGGCGTCTGGAAGCTCCAGGTCAAGGACGTGGCGGCGCAGGACGTCGGCTACATCAACAGCTGGAAGATCAGCTTCTAGTACGGACCCCCGCAGGGGCCCGGCGCGGACGACGGGTCCGCGTCGGGCCCCTGTGGCGTTACGCGTCCTCCGCGAGCGGGCGCAGCGAGGCGGGCAGGGGGTCCTGGATGCGGGCGCGCAGCTCGTGGGCGACCGCGGCGACGTCCGCGCGGCCCAGCTTCGCGGCCTCCACCAGGTCGCCGAGCTCCTCGGGCGAGGGCAGCTGCTTCGCGCCGGCCACCCGCAGGTACGAGCGGGTCGCGGCGGCCGCGTAGAACTCGTTCATCGGGGATTCCAGCGCCGGGCAGACGGCGAGGGTGTGCAGGAAGGCCGCGGCCCGCCAGGCGGTGTCGGGGGCGGGCTGTTCCGGTACCAGCACCAGGTCGTTCTGGTGCCGGGCGACGGCGGCGGCCACCCCGGAGGGGTCCCACACGGCGGGGTCCGAGGGCAGATGGTGGGCCAGGGCGGTCCAGGCCCACTCCATGGTGATCTTCAATTGCCGAACCGCTCCTGGAAGTAGCCCCAGTGGTCGGCGAACTCCTCTATGCCCGACAGGAAGGTCTTCCGGTCCTCGTCGAGTTCGCGTTCGGTGACCTCGGTGATCAGCGCGGTGACCGTCGTCCCCAACGCCGCCGCGCGCGCCTTGAGGCGTTCGTGGAACTCTTCGTCCAGGCGGATGGTGACGTGTCTCGACATGGCCTTCACGGTACAGCGGCCGCGCTGTACGGAGGAGCGAAAACGGGACAAGGGTGGCCCGGGACACAGGTCCCGGGCCACCCTTGGCGGTGGTGCGGCTACTTCGCGGAGTCGGCCGTCTTCACCAGCTGGTCCTTGGTGACCGCGCCGACGTAGACCTTGCCGTCGTCCGTGATCAGCGCGTTGACCAGGCGGGTGGAGAAAATCCGGCCCTCGCCGAACTTCCCGGAGACCTTGTCCCCGAGGGAGTTCATGAACTGCTTGGCCTCCTTGGGCGCGTTCTTGTCGTTCTCGAGTTCCTTGAGGCCCTTGCCCGCCCCGGAGTCGATCCGCGCGACCGTGGACCAGCCCTCGCCGAGGACCTTCACGTCACCCTTGCCGTCCGCCCCGCCGGTCAGCCCGCCCAGGCCGGGGAAGGACTCCAGAGCCTTCCAGTGCTGGTCTTCCTGGGCCTTGCCGTGCTCCTTGCCCTTGGCCTCGGCGCCGTCCGTCCCCTCCGTCACCTTGGCGCCCTTGGGCGGGGTGAAGGCGAAGGCGTCCGCGGCCGGCTTGGCGAAGTCCACCTGGGTGAAGCCGGCGTCCACGATCGGCTTGCCGCCCTGGCTGGACAGCAGCTGGACCCGCAGCGGCACGCCGTTCTTGGCGTCGACCGCGATCTGCACCGAGCCGACGGTGGAGCCGCTCTGCTTGGGCTTCAGGACCAGCTGGTAGGCGTCGCGCCCGGCGACCTGCGCGGTCTCGCCCACGCCGATGTCGGTGGTGGGGCCGGCCGCCTTGAGGACCTCCTGGGCCAGCTCCTGCGGCGAGGCCGCGAGGCGGTCGGCGGTCTTCTTGTGGTCCTGGCCGCCCTGTTCGGCCTTGTCGTGGAAGACCTCGTTGGACTTGGAGTCGTAGCCCCAGACGTCCTTGCCGTTGTGGACGAGGGTGTACTCGTCCTTGCCGTCGAGGAACGTGAGCTTCTGGCGGTCGGGGCCGTCGGCCGCGACGCGGAAGGTGTGCGAGCCGTTCGCCAGCTGCGCGATCTTGTCCTCGGGGTTGGCGGAGCCCCCCGCCAACCCGCCGCCGCCCAGCAGCCCGGAGGCGAAGGTCGGCAGGCCGAGGTCGGTGGTGATCCTGGCGGTGCCGGAGAGCTGCTCCACCTCGGAGGCCGCGACCTTCTCGATGAGCTGCTGCGCCGTCACCTTCGGCAGGTCCGGACCGCCGGCGTTGGCGAAGGCCGGAACCATCGCGACGGTCGCCGCCGCGATACCCGCCACGGCTACCGGTACGGCGTACCGAGCGGCCTTGCGCGAGGTCTTCGTGTGTGCCATGTCAGTGCCCTGCCCTCTGTGTCTACGACGGTCCGCGGCGGCGACCCCCGTGTCGCCGCGCTCACCCGATCCGGTGGGGTTCGATGACTCCATCTGACCAAATCGGGGAGCACGGGGCGTCAGTCCCCGGAATCAACTCCGCGTACGACCGTGGGATGACACGGAAAGGGCCCTCCTCCCCCGACCCGTAGGGGTCGCGAGGGCGGAAGGGCCCGTTCCACTGTCCTGCCGTTCAACTGTCCTGGGGGGCGGAGTCAGCCCGCGCGGTGGACCACCGCGTCGCACAGTTCCTCCAGCGCCGACTTCGCGAAGCAGTCCGGCAGCGGGGCGAGCATGGCGCGCGCGTCCTCCGCGTACTGGACGGTGTCGCGGCGGGCCTGCTCCAGCGCGGGGTGCACCCGCAGCCGGGAGAGGACCTCGGCGTGCCGGGCGTCGTCCGTCAGGTCCCCGTCCAGCAGGCTCACGAGCTCCAGGTCCTCCGGGCGCCGGTCCCGCTCGGCCATCTCCCGCAGCCGCAGCACGGGCAGGGTCGGAATGCCCTCGCGCAGGTCGGTGCCCGGGGTCTTGCCGGACTCGTGCGAGTCGGAGGCGATGTCGAGGACGTCGTCCGCGAGCTGGAAGGCGGTGCCGAGGCGCTCGCCGTACTGGGTCAGGATGTCGACGACGGACTCGTCGGCGCCGGACATCAGCGCGCCGAAGCGGCCGGAGACGGCGATCAGCGAGCCGGTCTTGCCGGCGATGACGTCCAGGTAGTGCGCGACCGGGTCGCGGCCGCCGCGCGGGCCGGCCGTCTCCAGGATCTGACCCGTCACCAGCCGCTCGAAGGCCTCGGCCTGGATGCGTACGGCCTCCGGCCCGAGGTCCGCCAGGATGTGCGAGGCGCGGGCGAACAGGAAGTCACCCGTCAGGACGGCCACGGAGTTGCCCCAGCGGGTGTTGGCGCTCTCCACCCCGCGGCGGACGTCCGCCTCGTCCATGACGTCGTCGTGGTAGAGGGTGGCCAGGTGGGTGAGTTCGACGACCACCGCGGACGGCACGATCCCGGGCGCGTAGGGGTCGCCGAAGCGGGAGGCCAGCATCACCAGCAGCGGCCGGAAGCGCTTGCCTCCGGCGCGCACGAGGTGCTGTGCGGCTTCGGTGATGAAGGGGACTTCGCTCTTGGTGGCTTCCAGCAGACCCGCCTCGACGGCGGCCAGTCCGGCCTGGACATCGGTCTCAAGAGCCTGGTCCCGCACGCTCAGTCCGAACGGCCCGACGACGGTCACGAGGGGTACTCCTGTCTGCTGACGATCACGCTGACGATCACCTGGATTGTCGATGTGTCGCTGCCTTCACTCAACCCAGCGTATCGGGTCCGTTTTCGATCACCGAGAGGGCCTGTCCGGTTGCCGCACACGCGCAGTCCGATCCACCCCGGTATGTTCGGTGGGAGCCGAAACAACCGGAGAATGCGTTTTGTCCAGAACTGTGACCGATCGAGACGAGCCGGAAGATCCGGAGGCGGACCAGCCACCGCCCGGTGACGACCATGCCTTCCTCGGACACCCCAGAGGCCTCGCCACGCTCTCCGGACTGGAGGTCTGGGAGCGGTTCTCCTTCCTCGGCATGCAGGCCATCCTCGTCCTCTACTTCGCGGACACGGTGGCGCGCGGCGGCCTCGGGATGGACCCGGGCACCGCCGCCTCCGTCTCGGCGGCCTACGGGACCATGGTCTACCTCGTCTCCGTCGCGGGCGGCTGGCTCGCCGACCGGATCCTCGGCTCGTACCGCGCCGTCCTGTGCGGCGGCGTCCTGATCGCCTGCGGCCACTACGCCATGGCCGTGCCGACGGCCGCCATGACCTGGGCGGGCCTCGGCCTGATCAGCGCGGGCACCGGCCTGCTCAAGCCCAACGTGGCCAGCATGGTGGGCAAGCTGTACCGCACGGACGACGAGCGGCGCGACGCCGGATTCGCCCTGTACTACATGGGCATCAACATCGGCGCCTTCGCCGGACCGCTGGTCACCGGCTGGCTCGGCGAGCACCAGGGCTGGCACTGGGGCTTCTCCGCCGCCGCGGTCGGGATGACCGCCGGCCTGGTCCAGTACGTCCTCGGGCGCCGCCACCTGGCCGGCCGCAAGCACGCCGCGGAGTACGCGCTGGCGCCCGACGCGATGCGCGCCGCCGTCCGGAAGATCATCGGCGGGTGCCTCGCCTTCGCCGCGCTCGCCACCCTCCTGGCGGGCATCGGCTGGTTGACGATGGGCCGTTTCGTCGACCTGCTGACCCTCGTCTCGGTGATCGCCCCGGTCGTCTACTTCGCGCTCATGTTCCGCAGCCCGCGGGTGACGCCGGAGGAACGCGGCCGCCTTCGCCCGTACGTGGTGCTCTTCCTCGCCTCGGTCGCCTTCAACTTCATCCTCTTCCAGGCCTACTCGACGATGATGCTGCTGGCCTCGACGAACGCCCGGACCGAGATCCTCGGCTTCCACTTCCCCGCCGGCTGGTACGCCTCGGCGCTCGGCGCCTTCGAGGTGGCGCTCGCCCCGGTGGTGGCCGCGCTGTGGGTGCGGATGGGCCGCCGCCAGCCGCACGCCTCCAACAAGATCGCCATCGGGGTGGTCCTGGGCGGCCTGTCCTTCCTGCTGATGGTCCTGCCGACCTCGGGCCACAGCGGGGAGACCTACCGGATGGCCGCCTGGTGGATCGTCGGCTCGTACCTGCTGCTCGGGCTGGGCGACGTACTCCTGGAGACCTCCGGGATGTCCGCCACCACCAAGCTCGCCCCCAGCGCGTACGCCAGCCAGACCATGGCCCTGTGGTTCCTGTCGCTGGCGCTGGCCAACGGCATCCAGGCGCAGGTCGTCAAGGTCTACGGCCACGTGTCCAACCCCGTGTACTTCGGCGTCAACGGCGCCGTCGCGGTCGCCGCGGGCCTGGCCGTGGCCGCGGCGGCGCCCTGGCTGCGCCGCACGATGCATCCCGTCCACTGAGGGGCCGGTGAAGGAATCCCGATGATCATCCGTACCGACTTCCCGTACGCGACCGCCCACGAGGATGTCCGGATCCCGATGGCCGACGGCGTCCAGCTGTACGCCCGGATCTGGCGCCCGGTGACGGACGAACCCGTTCCGGCCCTGCTGGAGTACCTCCCGTACCGGCTGACCGACTGGACCGCCCCGCGCGACTGGCAGCGCCACCCCTGGTACGCCGGACACGGCTACGCCTCCGTACGGGTGGACGTGCGCGGCCACGGATGCAGCGGCGGCCGCCCCGGCGACGAGTACGACGCCCGCGAACTGGCCGACGGGGTCGCGGTGGTGGAGTGGCTGGCGGCGCAGCCGTGGTGCACGGGGGCCGTGGGGATGTTCGGCATCTCCTGGGGCGGCTTCAACTCCCTCCAGATCGCCGCCCTCGCCCCCGAGGCCCTGAAGGCGGTCGTCACCGTCTGCTCGACGGACGACCGCTACGACAACGACGTCCACTACATGGGCGGCTCGGTGCTGGCCGTGGACATGCACGCCTGGGCGGCCACCATGCTGGCCTTCGCCTCCCGCCCGCCGGACCCCCTGCACACCGGGGACGGCTGGCGCGCGCAGTGGCTGGACCGGCTGGAGGGCGTGGAGCCGCTGATCCACACCTGGCTCTCGCACCAGACCCGCGACGCCTATTGGCGCCACGGCAGCGTCTGCGAGGACTACGCCGCGATCGGCGCGGCGGTGCTCGCGGTGGGCGGCTGGCACGACCCCTACCGGGACACGGTGCTGCGGCTGGCCGCCGCCCTGCCGGCGTCGCGGGTGCGGGGGCTGATCGGACCGTGGTCGCACCAGTACCCCGACCGGGGGCTGCCGCCGGGCCCGGCGATCGGCTTCCTCCAGGAGACCCTGCGGTGGTGGGACCACTGGCTGAAGGGCGCGGACAACGGGGTGATGGACGAACCGCTGCTGCGCGCCTGGATCAGCGGTTCGCACCCGCCGGCGACCGCGTACGAGCGGCTGCCGGGCCGCTGGGTCGGCGAGAAGGCGTGGCCCTCGCCCTCGATCGTGCCCGTCTCGTACGGGCTCCAGGGCCCGCCGGTGGCCGTGGCCTCGCCGCAGCACACCGGGCTGGACGCCGGGCGGTTCTTCCCCTTCGGCAACGACGCCGACCTGCCGCCGGACCAGCGGGAGGAGGACGCGAAGTCGGCCTGCTTCGAGTTCCCGGTGCCCCTGGACGCGGGCGAGCCGGTGGAGGTCCTGGGGCGACCCTCCGTCACCCTCCGGCTGCGGATGGACGTCCCGTACGGGCAGGTCGTGGCGCGGCTGTGCGACGTCGCCCCCGACGGGGCGTCGACGCTGGTCACCCGGGGCGCGCTGAACCTCTCGGCGCGGCACGGGCGGGACCGGGCGGCGCCCTGGCCGGTGGGCGCGTACGAGGACGTCACCTTCGAGCTGAACGGCATCGGCCACGCCTTCCCGCCGGGGCACCGGATCCGGCTGGCGGTGTCCTCCGCGTACTGGCCGTGGATCTGGCCGCGGGCCGGCTCGGAGGCCGGCTGGACCCTGGACCCGGCGGGCAGCACGCTGGAACTCCCCGTCCGTCCCCCCTCCCCCGCCGACCCCGGGATCGTCTTCGAGGCCCCGGAGCAGTCGGAGCCGCTGGGGGTGGTCCACCCGGAGACCCTGGACGAGCCGCGTCCGGAGCGGCTCGTCGTACGGGACGTCGCGCGCGGGACCTGGCGGCTGGAGGTGGATCCCCGGTACGGGGGGACGCGGGTGTACCCGGACGGGCTGGAGTACGAGGAGGACGCGGCGGAGGTGTACGAGATCCAGCAGGCCGACCCCCTGTCGGCCCGCACCCGCTCGGAGTGGCGGATCCGGCTCCACCGGCCGGACCTCGGCTGGGACACCCGGGTCGAGACCCGCTCCGAGATCTCGTGCGACGAGGGCGGCTTCCTGACGTCGAACGAGGTCGTCTGCCGCGAGGGCGACGAGGTCCTCTTCCACCGCACCTGGGAACGCCGCCTCCCGCGTGCCGCCGGCTGAGCGCCCGCTGTCCGCCGGTGGTTACCGCTGCGCGGAGCTCTCCCCGACCCGCCCTTCCTCCGTTCCCCGGGCTCTGCCCGGACCCGCGCCTCAAACGCCGGCGAGGCTGGATTTTCCAGCCTCGCCGGCGTTTGAGGCTGGGGGTCCCCCCGGACGGAGTCTGGGGGAGAACGGAGGAAGGGCGGGTAGGGGACGGCTCCGCGCAGCGGGAACCCGGGGCGCTACGCGAACAGCCGCTCCAGGACCACCGCGATGCCGTCCGCCTCGTTCGACAGGGTCACCTCGTCGGCGACGGCCACCAGCTCGCGGTGGGCGTTGGCCATCGCCACCCCGTGGGCGGCCCACGCGAACATCGGGACGTCGTTGGGCATGTCGCCGAAGGCGATCGTCGACGCCGCCGGAAGCCCCAGCACCGACGCCGCCCGCTCGAGCCCACTGGCCTTGTCGACGCCCGGCGGCTGGAGTTCCACCGTGTGCTCCCCCGCCATCGTGACGTTGACCAGGTCGCCGACCACCGACCGCGCCACCCGCGTCAGCTCGTCGTCGTCCAGCAGCGGGTGCTGGAGCAGCACCTTGTTGATCGGCGCCGACCACAGCTCGCCCCGCCTGCGCACGCGCACCGTCGGCAGGTGCGGGTGCGGCATCCGGTAGCCGGGCCCTATCAGCATCTCCGCGTCCACCCCCTCCTGGTTGACGGCCACGTAGACCTCGCCGATCTCCGCCTCGATCTTGCCGAGGGCCACCTCGGCCAGCCCCCGGTCCATGGCGACGGAGTGCAGCAGGAGCCCGCGCGCCGCGTCGTACACCTGTGCTCCCTGCCCGCACACCGCGAGCCCCGTGTAGCCGAGGTCGTCCAGGACGTGCCGGATCTGTGGCACCGGGCGCCCGGTGACGACGATGTGCCGGGCGCCGGCGGCGCGCGCCGTCGCGAGCGCCGCGCACGAGCGGGCGGAGACGGTGTCACCGGCGCGCAGCAGAGTCCCGTCCAGGTCGGTGGCGATCAAGGCATAGGGGAGGGCGGAAGTCACGGCGCCAAGGATACGGACCCCTTTGGACAAGTCTTACAAATCGCGCCCTAATCCGGCCTCCCACAGACCCCACCAGCCACGTACCGTGTCAACCAGCTCCCGGGACACCCCCGGACCGCGTCGAAAGCGAGGCAGCACCCCATGCCCCAGCAGAGCCCCCTCGATGTTCCCGAGGGCGACCCGTTCGGGCCGCACAACCTCCCCTACGGCGTCTTCTCCACCCCGGCCGAGCCGGATCGCCGCCGGGTCGGCGTGCGGATCGGCGGGTACGTGCTCGACGCGGGGGCCGTGGCCGTCGCGCTCGGGTCCCCGTACGCCGGGCTGCTCGCCCAGGGGTCGCTCAACCCGCTGATGGCCGCCGGCCGCACCGCCTGGCGCGACGTGCGCCGCGCGCTGACCGCCTGGGTCACCGACCCCGGCCACCGCGGGACGGTCGAGCCGCACCTGCTCCCGCTCGACGCCGTCACCCTGCACCTGCCGTACGAGGTCGCGGACTACGTCGACTTCTACGCCAGCGAGCACCACGCCACCAACGTCGGCCAGATCTTCCGCCCGGACGGGGACGCGCTCACCCCCAACTGGAAGCACCTGCCCATCGGTTACCACGGCCGGTCGGGAACCATCATGGTCTCCGGGACGGACGTCGTACGGCCCTCCGGGCAGCGCAAGGCACCGACCGACCCGGCGCCCGTCTTCGGGCCGTCCGTCAAGCTCGACATCGAGGCCGAGGTCGGCTTCGTCGTCGGCACCCCCTCGGAGCTGGGCCGTCCGGTGGCGCTCGGCGACTTCGAGGAGCACGTCTTCGGGCTGTTCCTCCTCAACGACTGGTCCGCGCGCGACATCCAGGCCTGGGAGTACGTGCCGCTCGGCCCCTTCCTCGGCAAGTCCTTCGCCACCTCCGTCTCCGCCTGGGTGACCCCCCTGGAGGCACTGGACGCGGCCCGCGTCGCCCCGCCGGCCCGGGACTTCCCGCTCCTGCCCTACCTGGACGACGCCGACGGCGACCGCCCCGGCGGCTTCGACCTGCGCATCACCGTCTCCATCAACGGGCAGGAGGTCGCCCGGCCGCCGTTCGCCTCGATGTACTGGACCGCCGCCCAGCAGCTGGCCCACATGACCGTCAACGGCGCCTCGCTGCGCACGGGCGACGTGTACGGCTCCGGCACCGTCAGCGGCCCCGAGGTCGACCAGCGCGGCTCCCTGCTGGAGCTGACCTGGAACGGCCGCGACGCCATCGAGCTCGCCGACGGCAAGCGCACCTTCCTGGAGGACGGCGACACGGTCACCCTCACCGCCTGGGCCCCCGGCGCCGACGGCACCCGCGTCGGCCTCGGCGAGGTCACCGGCCGCATCGTCGGGTCCCGCTAACGGGCCGGTCCGCCACTCGGGCGGCGGGGTGCGGGTACGCCGCCCGCGCCGCCCGAGTGGCGGGGCCCGGGCGGCGAGGTGAGGCTGCTGACATGGCATCACGTTCCGCAAAACTCGCCCCCGTGGCCCTCGCGGCCACGGCCACCCTCACCCTCGGCGCCGCCCCCGCCGCACCGGTGGCCACGCCCACCGCGCAACTGGCCGTCGCCTACCGGGCGACCGCCAAGTACCACCAGCACCGGACGGCCGTCGCCGCCGGGTACGTCCCCGACCAGTACTGCGTCGTCAACCCGGAGGGAGGCGGCGGGGCCCTGGGCTACCCGCACTTCAACCACGCCTACGACGGCTCCACCGACCCGAAGAAGCCCACGGCCCTGCTCTACGAGGGCGACGGGGCGGGCCGCTGGCGGCTGGCCGGCCTCGAATGGATGGTCGTGGACCGCGACGGCCGGGTCGACACCGACGACGACCGTCCCTCCCTCTTCGGGCAGCCCTTCCGCGGCCCGCTGCCCGCCCGGTACAAGGGCCAGCAGGTCCACTACTCGCTGCACCTGTGGCTGTGGAAGCACAACCCGTCCGGGCGCTTCGAGCCCTTCAACCCGGCGGTCGTCTGCCGCCCCGGCACCACCAGGCCGCGCCCGCCCGCGCCCGCCACCGCGCCCTCCGTCGCCCCCGCCGTCGCTCCCGCCACCGCCGACGCACCCTAGGCCCCCGTTTGGAGGCCTGCCGCGTGCACGGCTCCCACCGCCCCGGGATGGTGGACGAAAGCCCCTCCGGGACCCCCGAGCACCAGGAGCTCCCATGCCCGTATCCCGCAGCGTCAAGGCCCTGTTCGCCTGTTCCGTCGCCGGCGCGTCCGTATTCCTGGCCGCCCTGCCCCCGGCCCTGGCGGTGGAAGGGCCCGCGCCCGACCCGCGCAACCCACGGGCGATGCGCGACATGGCCACGGCGATCGCGGTGACCGCCAAGTACGTGGACGAGCGGCAGGCGGTCAAGGACGGGTACGTGAAGCACGGCGAGTGCATGAACAACCCGTTCGGTACCGGCTCCATGGGCTTCCACTACGTCAAGGACGCGTACTGGGGCTCGACCGACCCGAGCAAGCCGACCGCGCTCGTCTACAGCGCGGAGACCGACGAGCACGGCCGGCGCAAGCTCCAGGCCGTGGAGTGGATGGTCAGTGACGGGGACCAGGACCTGAAGACCAAGGACGACCGGCCGACGATGTTCGGCCTGCCCTTCGACGGGCCGATGCCCGGCCACTGGGCCGGCATGCCCAAGCACTACGACCTGCACATGTGGGCGTACAAGGACAACCCGGCGGGCCGCTTCCACAACTGGAACACGGCCCTGACCTGTCCCAAGACCGCCGCCACCCCGGCCACCCCGGCCACCCCCGCCGCCCCGGCCCACGACCACGGTTAGACCGGCACGCACCAGGGCCCGGCCCCCCTGAGGGAGCCGGGCCCCGGCGCGTACGGCGAGCGGTGCGGTCAGCGCACGAAGGTACTGGCCTGTCCCGCCAGGTCCAGGAAGTACTGCGGGGCCAGGCCCAGGACCAGGGTGACCGCGACGCCCACCGCGATGGTGGTCATCGTCAGCGGCGAGGGGACGGCCACCGTCGGGCCGTCGGCCTTCGGCTCGCTGAAGAACATCAGCACGATCACCCGGATGTAGAAGAACGCGGCGATCGCCGACGAGACGACACCGACGACCACCAGCGCCCCGGCGCCGCCCTCCGCCGCCGCCTTGAACACCGCGAACTTGCCGGTAAAGCCGGAGGTCAGCGGGATGCCGGCGAAGGCCAGCAGGAACACCGCGAAGACGGCCGCGGTGAGCGGCGAACGCCGCCCCAGGCCCGCCCACTTCGACAGGTGCGTCGCCTCGCCGCCCGCGTCGCGCACCAGCGTGACCACCGCGAAGGCGCCGATCGTCACGAAGGAGTAGGCGCCGAGGTAGAAGAGGACGGCCTTGACGCCCTCCTCCGAGGTGGCGATCACACCGGCCAGGATGAAGCCGGCGTGCGCGATCGAGGAGTACGCCAGCAGCCGCTTCACGTCGGTCTGGGTCACGGCGATCACCGCGCCCGCGAGCATCGTGACGATCGCGACGCCCCACATCACCGGCCGCCAGTCCCAGCGCAGCCCGGGCAGGACCACGTACAGCAGCCGCAGCAGCGCGCCGAAGGCGGCCACCTTGGTCGCCGCCGCCATGAAGCCGGTGACGGGGGTCGGGGCGCCCTGGTAGACGTCCGGGGTCCACATGTGGAAGGGGACGGCGCCGACCTTGAACAGCAGGCCCATCAGGATCAGCGCGCCGCCGATGAGCAGCAGCGCGTCATTGCCCATGGTGGAGGCCAGCGCCGGGTCGATCCGGGCGACCGTGCCGTCCACCACGTCGGCGATCACCGCGTAGGAGACCGAGCCCGCGTACCCGTAGAGCAGCGCGATGCCGAAGAGGAGGAAGGCGGAGGAGAAGGCGCCCAGCAGGAAGTACTTGACCGCCGCCTCCTGCGAGATCAGCCGCTGGCGGCGGGCGAGGGCGCAGAGCAGGTACAGCGGGAGGGAGAAGACCTCCAGCGCGATGAACAGCGTCAGCAGGTCGTTGGCGGCCGGGAAGATCAGCATGCCGGAGACCGCGAACAGGGCCAGCGGGAACACCTCGGTGGTGGTGAAACCGGCCTTGACGGCGGCCTTCTCGCTGTCGCTGCCCGGCACGGACGCGGCCTGGGCGGCGAAGGAGTCCACCCGGTTGCCGTGCGCCTTCGGGTCCAGGCGCCGCTCGGCGAAGGTGAACACGGCCACGATCGAGGCCAGCAGGATGGTGCCCTGGAGGAACAGCGCCGGGCCGTCCACCGCGATGGCGCCCATGGCCGCGATGTGCGCCTTGGTGCTCCCGTACCCGCCGGCCGCGAGGCCGACGACCGCCGCGAAGGCCGAGGCGAGCGCGGCGACGGCGAGGAACACCTGGACGTAGTAGCGGGACTTGCGCGGGACGAAGGCCTCGACGAGGACTCCGAGGACGGCCGCGCCCACCACGATCAGCGTGGGCGCGAGCTGTGCGTACTCGATGTGCGGGGCCGGGATGCGGTCGGCCGGTGTGTTGGCCGCCAGGGTCAGCAGGTTCTGGGCAGCATTCACTTGGCCGCCTCCAGGTTCTGGATGGACAGCTCGGCGTTCGGGTCGGTCTGCTTCACGTCCGACATGGTGTGCTTCACCGCCGGGTTGACGATGTCCGTCAGCACCTTCGGGTAGACGCCCAGCCCGATCAGCAGGGCGATCAGCGGGGCGATCACCAGCAGCTCCCGTGCGCGCAGGTCCGGCATGGTGCGGACCTCCTCCTTCACGGGGCCGGTCATGGTGCGCTGGTAGAGCACCAGCGTGTACAGCGCGGCCAGCACGATCCCGATGGTGGCGATGATGCCGACGACCGGGTACCGGGCGAAGGTGCCGACCAGGACCAGGAACTCGCTGACGAAGGGGGCGAGGCCCGGCAGGGACAGGGTGGCGAGGCCGCCGATCAGGAAGGTGCCGGCGAGGACCGGGGCCACCTTCTGCACGCCGCCGTAGTCGGCGATGAGCCGGGAGCCGCGCCGGGAGATCAGGAAGCCGGCGACCAGCATCAGCGCCGCCGTGGAGATCCCGTGGTTGACCATGTACAGCGTCGCGCCCGACTGGCCCTGGGAGGTCATCGCGAAGATGCCCAGGATGATGAAGCCGAAGTGCGAGATCGAGGCGTAGGCGACCAGCCGCTTGATGTCCCGCTGGCCGACCGCGAGCAGTGCGCCGTAGACGATGCTGATCAGGGCCAGGACGAGGATCACCGGGGTGGCCCACTTGCTGGCCTCGGGGAAGAGCCCGAGGCAGAAGCGGAGCATCGCGAAGGTGCCGACCTTGTCGACGATCGCCGTGATCAGTACGGCGACCGGGGCGGTGGCCTCGCCCATCGCGTTGGGCAGCCAGGTGTGCAGCGGCCACAGCGGGGCCTTCACCGCGAAGGCGAAGAAGAAGCCGAGGAAGAGCAGCCGCTCGGTGTTGGTCGCCATGTCGAGGGTGCCCGCGGCGCGGGCTGCGGTGATCTCCTGGAGGGAGAAGTTCCCGGCGACCACGTACAGCCCGATGACGGCGGCCAGCATGATCAGGCCGCCGGCCAGGTTGTAGAGGAGGAACTTGACCGCCGCGTACGAGCGCTGCGCGGCCGCGTTCTCGTCGGACCCGGCGTGCGCCCGGTCCCCGAAGCCGCCGATGAGGAAGTACATCGGGATGAGCATGGCTTCGAAGAAGATGTAGAAGAGGAAGACGTCGGTGGCCTCGAAGGAGATCACCACCATCGCCTCGACCAGCAGGATCAGGGCGAAGAAGCCCTGCGTCGGCCGCCAGCGGGACGAGGACGTCTCCAGGGGGTCGGCGTCGTGCCAGCCGGCCCCGATCACGAAGGGGATCAGCAGCGCGGTGAGCGCGATCAGCGCCACCCCGATGCCGTCCACGCCCAGTTCGTAGCGGACGCCGAAGTCGGCGATCCAGGCGTGGGACTCGGTGAGCTGGTAGCGGTCGCCACCGGGCTCGAAGCGGACCGCGACCAGTACGGCCAGGGCCAGCGTGGCCAGGGAGAACAGCAGCGCGAGCCATTTGGCGGCGGTCCTGCGGGCGGCCGGGACGGCCGCCGTCAGGATCGCGCCGACCGCGGGCACGAGCGCCGTCACCGTCAGAAGCGGGAAACTCATTTCACACCGCCCTCATCAGCAGGGTCGCGGCGATCAGGATCGCCGTGCCCCCGAACATCGAGACCGCGTAGCTGCGGGCGTAGCCGTTCTGCAGCTTGCGCAGCCGGCCCGAGAGTCCGCCGACCGAGGCGGCCGTGCCGTTGACCACTCCGTCGACCAGGCTGTGGTCGAGGTACACGAGCGAGCGGGTCAGGTGCTCTCCGCCGCGCACCAGCACGACGTGGTTGAAGTCGTCCTGGAGCAGGTCCCGCCGGGCCGCCCGGGTGACCCAGCTGCCGCGCGGGGCGGTGACCGGGACGGGCCTGCGGCCGTACATCGCCCAGGCGGTGGCGACACCGATGAGGAGGACCACCATCGTGGACAGGGTGACGGTCAGGGCGCTGACGGGCGGGTGCCCGTGCTGGTGGCCGGTGACGGGCTCCAGCCACTTCAGGAAGCGGTCGCCGATCCCGAAGAGGCCGCCCGCGAAGACCGAGCCGAAGGCCAGCACGATCATCGGGATGGTCATGGACTTCGGGGACTCGTGCGGGTGCGGGGCGTTGCCATCGGCGTCCGGCTGCCAGCGCTTCTCGCCGAAGAAGGTGAGGAGCATGACGCGGGTCATGTAGAAGGCGGTGATCGCGGCGCCCAGCAGGGCCACTCCGCCCAGGATCCAGCCCTCGGTGCCGCCCTTCGCGAAGGCCGCCTCGATGATCTTGTCCTTGGAGAAGAAGCCGGACAGGCCGGGGAAGCCGATGATGGCCAGGTAGCCGAGGCCGAAGGTGACGAAGGTGACCGGCATGTAGCGGCGCAGGGCGCCGTACTTGCGCATGTCCACCTCGTCGTTCATCCCGTGCATCACGGAGCCGGCGCCGAGGAAGAGGCCGGCCTTGAAGAAGCCGTGCGTCACCAGGTGCATGATCGCGAAGACGTACCCGATGGGGCCGAGGCCGGCGGCGAGGATCATGTAGCCGATCTGCGACATCGTCGACCCGGCGAGGGCCTTCTTGATGTCGTCCTTCGCGCAACCGACGATCGCACCGAAGAGGAGCGTGACCGCGCCGACGACGGTGACCGCGAGCTGCGCGTCCGGCGCCCCGTTGAAGACCGCGGCCGAGCGGACGATCAGGTACACGCCTGCGGTGACCATGGTGGCCGCGTGGATCAGGGCCGAGACCGGGGTCGGGCCCTCCATCGCGTCCCCGAGCCAGGACTGGAGCGGGACCTGCGCCGACTTGCCGCAGGCGGCCAGCAGCAGCATCAGGCCGATCGCCGTCAGCTTGCCCTCGGAAACGTTCCCGGCGGTGCCGAGCACCGCCGCGAAGGTGAAGGAGCCGAAGGTGGTGAACATCAGCATGATGGCGATCGACAGGCCCATGTCGCCGACCCGGTTGACCAGGAAGGCCTTCTTCGCGGCGGTGGCCGCGCTGGGCTTGTGCTGCCAGAAGCCGATCAGGAGGTACGAGGCGAGGCCGACGCCCTCCCAGCCGAAGTACAGCAGCAGGTAGTTGTCGGCGAGGACGAGCAGCAGCATCGCCGCGACGAACAGGTTGAGGTAGCCGAAGAAGCGGCGGCGGCGCTCGTCGTGCTCCATGTACCCGATCGAGTACACGTGGATGAGCGTGCCCACCCCGGAGATCAGCAGGACGAAGGTCATCGACAGCTGGTCCAGCTGGAAGGCGATGTCCGCCTGGAAGCCCTCGACGGGCACCCAGCTGAACAGCCTCTGGTGCAGGGCCCGGTCTTCGGGCCCGCGCCCCAGCATGTCGGCGAACAGCACGACGCCGATGCCGAAGGAGACGGCCGCGAGCAGCGTGCCGATCCAGTGGCCGGCCTTGTCGAGGCGCCGGCCGCCGCACAGCAGCACCGCCGCTCCGAGCAGGGGCGCCGCCACCAGCAGCGCAATCAGATTCTCCACTGTGAACGCCCCTTACAGCTTCATCAGGCTGGCGTCGTCGACCGAGGCCGAGTGGCGGGTACGGAACAGCGACACGATGATCGCGAGGCCCACCACGACCTCCGCGGCGGCGACGACCATCGTGAAGAACGCGATGATCTGGCCGTCGAGGTTGCCGTGCATCCGGGAGAAGGCCACGAACGCGAGGTTGCAGGCGTTGAGCATCAGCTCGACGCACATGAACAGCACGATCGCGTTCTTCCGGATGAGTACGCCGGCCGCGCCGATGGTGAACAGCAGGGCGGCCAGGTACAGGTAGTTGACCGGATTCACTTCGAGGCCTCCTCACGGCCGAGGCGCTCCGCGGAACGCTGCTCCAGCGCCTTGAGGTCGTCCATGGCCTGGCCGGACACGTCGCGGATCTGGCCGCGGGCGCGCAGCGTCTTGTTCACGGTCAGCTCGGACGGGGTGCCGTCCGGCAGCAGGCCGGCGATGTCCACCGCGTTGTGCCGGGCGTAGACGCCGGGGGCCGGCAGCGGCGGGAGCTGCACGCCCTCGCGTACGCGCTTCTCGGCGAGCTCGCGCTGGGTGGCGGCCCGCTCGGTGCGCTCGCGGTGGGTGAGCACCATCGCGCCGACGGCCGCCGTGATGAGCAGGGCGCCGGTGATCTCGAAGGCGAAGACGTACTTGGTGAAGATCAGTTCGGCGAGGCCCTCGACGTGCCCGGCGGAGTTGACCCGGCCGAGCCCGTTGAAGTGGGTGAGGCCCGCGTTGCCGATGCCGGCGATCAGCAGGACGCCGAAGCCGAGCCCGCACAGGGCGGCCAGCCAGCGCTGCCCCTTGAGGGTTTCCTTCAGCGAGTCCGCCGCCGTGACGCCGACGAGCATGACCACGAAGAGGAAGAGCATCATGATGGCGCCGGTGTAGACGACGACCTGGACCACGCCCAGGAAGTACGCCCCGTTGGCCAGGTAGAAGACCGCCAGGATGATCATCGTCCCGGCCAGGCACAGGGCGCTGTGCACGGCCTTCTTCATCAGGATCGTGCACAGCGCGCCGATGACGGCGACCGTGCCGAGCACCCAGAACTGCACGGCCTCACCGGTGGAGGTCGAGGTGGCGGCCGCGGCGATGGCGCTCATGCCCCGACCTCCTCGGTCTTGCCGTTCTCCGCAGCGGCGCTCTCGCCCTCGGCCGTCTCCCCCTGCGACACCGCCACCTGCCGGACCGTGCCCGGGGCCGCGCCCGTCACCAGTCCGCGGTAGTAGTCCTGCTCGTCGGTGCCCGGGAAGATGGAGTGCGGGGTCTCGACCATGCCCTCGGTCAGCCCGGCGAGGAGCTGCTCCTTGGTGTAGATCAGGGACTCCCGGCTGGAGTCGGCCAGTTCGAACTCGTTCGTCATCGTCAGCGCCCGGGTCGGGCAGGCCTCGATGCACAGCCCGCACAGGATGCAGCGGGCGTAGTTGATCTGGTAGACCCGCCCGTACCGCTCGCCCGGGGAGTAGCGCTCCTCCTCGGTGTTGTCCGCGCCCTCCACGTAGATCGCGTCGGCGGGACAGGCCCAGGCGCACAGCTCGCACCCGATGCACTTCTCCAGACCGTCGGGGTGGCGGTTGAGCTGGTGCCGTCCGTGGAAGCGCGGAGCGGTGGTCTTCTGCTGCTCCGGGTACTGCTCGGTGAGCCGCTTCTTGAACATGGCCTTGAAGGTCACGCCGAAGCCGGCCACCGGGTTCTGCCACTTCTCGCTCTCAGCGTCAGACATGGTCAGCACCCTCCTCTCGGTCACTGTCAGTATTCGCCCCGCCACTGACAATCAGCTCCCGCTCACCGCGGGGACGTCGGCGCGGTACGGGTGCCAGGTGCTGGCCGGGCTTGGGCGGTACGGGGAAACCGCCCGCCATCGGGTCGAAGGGCTCGGCCGCGGCGGCCTTCCCGGCCTCGTGGGCGGCGGCCTTCTCCCGCCTGTCGCGGAAGTGGTCCGCCACGGAGGAGATCAGCAGGATCGCGATGACCGCGCCCCCGACGTACAGGACGATCTCGCTGAAGTCGTAGCGCTCGTTGCGCAGCGCCCGCACGGTGGCGACCAGCATCAGCCAGACCACGGAGACCGGGATCAGGACCTTCCAGCCGAGCTTCATCAGCTGGTCGTAGCGCACGCGCGGGAGCGTGCCGCGCAGCCAGATGAAGAAGAACAGCAGCAGCTGGACCTTGATGACGAACCAGAGCATCGGCCACCAGCCGTGGTTCGCGCCCTCCCAGTACGTGGAGATCGGCGCCGGGGCCCGCCAGCCGCCCAGGAAGAGGGTGACCGACACCGCCGAGACGGTGACCATGTTGACGTACTCGGCCAGCATGAACAGCGCGAACTTGATGGAGGAGTACTCGGTGTTGAAGCCGCCGACCAGGTCGCCCTCGGACTCCGGCATGTCGAAGGGGGCGCGGTTCGTCTCGCCGACCATCGTGATGACGTAGATGATGAAGGACACCGGCAGCAGCACGATGTACCAGCGGTCCGCCTGCGCCTCCACGATCGCCGAGGTCGACATCGACCCGGAGTAGAGGAACACCGAGGCGAAGGCCGCGCCCATCGCGATCTCGTACGAGATCATCTGCGCGCAGGAGCGCAGGCCGCCGAGCAGCGGGTAGGTGGAGCCGGAGGACCAGCCGGCGAGGACGATGCCGTAGATGCCGACCGAGGCGACCGCGAGGACGTAGAGCATCGCGATCGGCAGGTCGGTCAGCTGCATCGTGGTGCGCTGGCCGAAGATGGACACCTCGTTGCCCGAGGGGCCGAAGGGGATCACCGCGATGGCCATGAAGGCCGGGATCGCCGCGATGATCGGGGCCAGGACGTACACCACCTTGTCGGCCCGCTTGACGATGACGTCTTCCTTCAGCATCAGCTTGATGCCGTCGGCGAGCGACTGGAGCATGCCCCAGGGTCCGTGCCGGTTGGGGCCGATGCGCAGCTGCATCCAGGCGACGACCTTGCGCTCCCACACGATGGAGAAGAGCACGGTCACCATCAGGAAGGCGAAGCAGAACACCGCCTTGATGAGGACGAGCCACCAGACGTCCTTGCCGAACAGGCTCAGGTCCTCTGCGGCCAGTTGTACGAGGTCACCGTGTGCGGCGTTCACGCGTCCACCTCCGCAGTGGTGTCGCCGGCGGCGCCGGCCGGGGTCGCCGGGCCGATCCGTACGAGGGTTCCGGGGCGGGCGCCGGTGTCGGCGAGGACACCGGAGCCGGTGGAGTTCAGCGGGAGCCACACCACCCGGTCGGGCATCTCGGTGATCCGCAGCGGGAGTTCCAAACGGCCGGCCGGGCCGGTGACGGCGAGGACGTCGCCGTCCTTGACGCCGGTCTCGGCGGCGGTGGCGGCCGAGAGGCGGGCACTGGCCTCGTGCCGGGTCCCGGCCAGGGCCTCGTCGCCCTCCTGGAGCCGGCCCAGGTCCAGCAGCAGGCGGTGGCCGGCGAGGACCGCCTCGCCCGCGCCGGGGCGGGGCAGCGGCTCGGGGGCGGTGGACTGCTCGGCCGCCAGCTCCCCCTCCCAGGGGCCGAGCCGCTCCAGCTCCCGCCGTACGGCGTGTACGTCGGGCAGCGCGAGGGGCCGGTCGGCGGCGTCGGCCAGCATGTGCAGCACGCGGGCGTCGGCGGGGGCGAGGCTGCGGGTCATCTGGTCGGGCTTGAGGGCGGCCTCGAACGGCCGGACCCTGCCCTCCCAGTTGATGAAGGTGCCGGACTTCTCCGCGACGGCGGCGACCGGCAGGACCACGTCCGCGTGGTCGGTGACCTCGCCGGGCCGCAGCTCCAGGGAGACCACGAAGGCCTCCTGGAGGGCGGTCCTGGCGCGGGCCGGGTCCGGCAGGTCGGCGACCTCGACGCCCGCGACCAGCAGGGCGGACAGCTCCCCGGTCGCGGCGGCCTCGACGATCTGTCCGGTGTCGCGGCCGTAGCGGTGCGGGAGTTCGTCCAGCCCCCAGGCGGTGGCGACCTCGGCGCGGGCCCGCGGGTCGGTGGCGGGGCGGCCGCCCGGCAGCAGGGACGGCAGCGCGCCCGCCTCGACGGCGGCCCGCTCCCCGGCCCGGCGCGGGATCCACACCAGGCGGGCCCCGGTGGCGGTGGCCGTGCGTACGGCGGCGGTCAGCGCGCCGGGCACGCCGGCGAGGCGCTCCCCGACCACGATGACCGCGCCGGGCCGGCGCAGCGCCTCGGCGGCCTCGGAGCCGCCGGCCTCCAGGCCCGTACGGGAGGCCAGCGCGGCCAGCCATTCGGGCTCGGTGCCGGGGGCGGCGGCCAGCAGGGTGCCGCCCGCCTTGGTCAGGCCGCGGGTGGCGAAGGGGGCGAGGGCGAAGGTCCGCTGCTTGTGCTTGCGGTGGGCCTTGCGCAGCCGCAGGAAGACCCCGGGGGCCTCCTCCTCGGCCTCGATGCCGGCGAGCAGGACGGTGGGGGCCGCCTCCAGGGAGGTGTACGTGACGCCCGTGCCGTCGAGGTCCTTGCCGGTGCCGGCCACGGAGGCGGCCAGGAACTCGGTCTCCTCCGCGCTGTGCACCCGGGCCCGGAAGTCGATGTCGTTGGTGTCGAGCACGACCCGGGCGAACTTGGCGTACGCGTAGGCGTCCTCGACGGTGAGCCGGCCGCCCGTCAGCACCCCGGCCCGGCCGCGCGCGGCGGCGAGCCCCTGCGCGGCGGCCTCCAGGGCCTCGGGCCAGCTGGCGGGGGCGAGGATCCCGTCCGCGCCGCGTACCAGCGGGGTGGTCAGCCGGTCGGGGCGCTGCGCGTAACGGAACGCGAAGCGGCCCTTGTCGCAGATCCACTCCTCGTTGACCTCGGGGTCCTCGGCGGCGAGGCGGCGCAGCACCTTGCCGCGCCGGTGGTCGGTCCGGGTCGCGCAGCCGCCCGCGCAGTGCTCGCACACGCTCGGGGAGGAGACGAGGTCGAAGGGGCGGGAGCGGAACCGGTAGGCGGCCGAGGTGAGGGCGCCGACGGGGCAGATCTGGATGGTGTTGCCGGAGAAGTACGACTCGAAGGGGTCGCCCTCGCCGGTGCCGACCTGCTGGAGCGCGCCGCGCTCGAGCAGCTCGATCATCGGGTCGCCGGCGATCTCGTTGGAGAAGCGGGTGCAGCGCGCGCACAGCACGCACCGCTCGCGGTCCAGCAGCACCTGCGTGGAGATCGGGACCGGCTTCTCGTACGTCCGCTTGTGGCCCTCGAAACGCGATTCGGCGTTCCCGTGCGACATCGCCTGGTTCTGGAGCGGGCATTCGCCGCCCTTGTCGCAGACGGGGCAGTCCAGCGGGTGGTTGATGAGCAGCAGCTCCATCACCCCGCGCTGGGCCTTGTCGGCGACCTCGGAGGTCAGCTGGGTCTTGACGACCATGCCGTCGGTGCAGGTGATGGTGCAGGAGGCCATCGGCTTGCGCTGGCCCTCGACCTCGACGATGCACTGGCGGCAGGCGCCGGCCGGGGAGAGGAGGGGGTGGTCGCAGAACCGGGGGATCTCGATGCCGAGCTGTTCTGCGGCGCGGATGACGAGGGTTCCCTTGGGGACGGACAGTTCGAGTCCGTCGATGGTCAGGGAGATCAGGTCCTGCGGGGGCACAGCGGCTTCGCCGCCACCCGCGGGAGCGTTGGTGGTGACGGTCATGCGTTCACCTCGGAGTTCTTGGCCGGACCGTCAGCCCAGAGGGTCGACTTCCTGGGGTCGAAGGGGCAGCCCTTGCCCGTGATGTGCTGCTCGTACTCCGCGCGGAAGTACTTCAGCGAGGAGAAGATGGGGCTGGCCGCGCCGTCGCCGAGCGCGCAGAAGGACTTGCCGTTGATGTTGTCGGCGATGTCGTTCAGCTTGTCGAGGTCGGACATGACGCCCTTGCCGGCCTCGATGTCGCGCAGCAGCTGGACGAGCCAGTACGTGCCCTCGCGGCAGGGGGTGCACTTGCCGCAGGACTCGTGGGCGTAGAACTCGGTCCAGCGGGTGACGGCCCGCACCACGCAGGTGGTCTCGTCGAAGCACTGGAGGGCCTTGGTGCCGAGCATGGAGCCGGCCGCGCCCACGCCCTCGTAGTCCAGGGGGACGTCGAGGTGCTCGTCGGTGAACATGGGGGTGGAGGAGCCGCCGGGGGTCCAGAACTTCAGCCGGTGCCCGGGGCGCATGCCGCCGCTCATGTCGAGGAGCTGGCGCAGGGTGATGCCGAGGGGGGCCTCGTACTGGCCGGGGCCGACGACGTGCCCGGAGAGCGAATACAGCGTGAAACCGGGGGACTTCTCCGTCCCCATCGCCTTGAACCAGTCCTTGCCCCGGTTGAGGATCGCGGGAACCGAGGCGATGGATTCGACGTTGTTGACGACAGTGGGGCACGCGTAGAGCCCCTCGACGGCAGGGAAGGGGGGACGCAGCCGGGGCTGACCGCGCCGGCCTTCGAGGGAGTCGAGCAGTGCCGTCTCCTCGCCGCAGATGTACGCGCCCGCTCCCGCGTGCACCGTGATGTCGAGGTCGCGTCCGCTGCCGCCGATGTCCTTGCCGAGGTATCCGGCCGCGTACGCCTCGCGCACGGCCTCGTGCAGGCGCCGCAGCACGGGGACCGTCTCGCCGCGCAGGTAGATGAAGGCGTGGTCCGACCGGATCGCGTAACAGGCGATGATCATTCCCTCGATGAGGGAGTGCGGGTTGGCGAAGAGGAGGGGGATGTCCTTGCAGGTTCCCGGCTCCGACTCGTCCGCGTTCACGACGAGGTAGTGCGGCTTGCCGTCGCCCTGCGGGATGAACTGCCACTTCATTCCGGTGGGGAAGCCCGCGCCGCCGCGTCCGCGCAGTCCGGAGTCCTTGACGTAGGCGATCACCTCGTCCGGGGTCATCGCGAGCGCCTTGCGCAGGCCCTCGTAGCCCTCGTGACGCCGGTAGGTCTCCAGCGTCCACGACTCGGGCTCGTCCCAGAACGCCGACAGGACGGGCGAGAGGAGCTTCTCCGGGCTCGTGCCTCCCCCAGCCTCCGGCCGGGAGGTGCCCCCATGACTTTCCTTGGATGACACCGACATCACTCCCCTCCCTCGGTGGTCTCGCCACGCGTCTCGCCGCGGGACTCGCCGCGCGGGTGGACGATCGGGGCGTGCGGGGACTCGCCGCGGGCGATGCGCAGGCCGATCAGGGAGGCGGGGCCCGCCCCGCCGCTCGCCTCGACCGCGCCCTCGCGCTCGTCGGGGAAGCCCGCCAGGATCCGGGCGGTCTCCTTGTACGTGCACAGCGGCGCGCCCCGGGTCGGCTCGACCGGGCGGCCCGCCAGCAGTTCGTCCACCAGGGCCTTGGCGGACTCGGGGGTCTGGTTGTCGAAGAACTCCCAGTTGACCATCACCACGGGGGCGTAGTCGCAGGCCGCGTTGCACTCGATGTGCTCCAGCGTCACCTTGCCGTCGGCGGTGGTCTCGTTGTTGCCGACCCCCAGGTGCTGCTTGAGCTCGTCGAAGATGGCGTCGCCGCCCATCACCGCGCACAGGGTGTTCGTACAGACGCCGACCTGGTAGTCCCCGGAGGGCCTGCGCCGGTACATCGTGTAGAAGGTGGCGACCGCGGTGACCTCGGCGGTGGTCAGGCCCAGCACCTCGGCGCAGAAGCGGATGCCGGTGCGCGAGACGTAGCCCTCCTCGGACTGGGTCAGGTGCAGCAGCGGCAGCAGCGCGGAACGGCTGTCGGGGTAGCGGGCGATGACTTCCTTCGCGTCCGCTTCGAGCCGGGCGCGCACCTCGGCGGGGAAGTCGGGGGCGGGAAGCTGCGGCATGCCCAAGCTGACCCCCCGGCTTTCAGGATTGGCGGTCATCGGTCGACGCCTCCCATCACGGGGTCGATGGAGGCGACGGCGACGATGACGTCGGCGACCTGGCCGCCCTCGCACATCGCGGCCATGGCCTGGAGGTTGGTGAAGGACGGGTCGCGGAAGTGGACCCGGTAGGGGCGGGTTCCGCCGTCGGAGACGACGTGGACGCCCAGTTCGCCCTTGGGGGACTCGACGGCCGCGTACGCCTGCCCGGCCGGTACCCGGAAGCCCTCGGTCACCAGCTTGAAGTGGTGGATGAGGGCCTCCATGGAGGTGCCCATGATGTTCTTGATGTGGTCGAGCGAGTTGCCGAGGCCGTCGGGGCCCAGGGCGAGCTGCGCCGGCCAGGCGATCTTCTTGTCGGCGACCATCACCGGGCCCGGCTCCAGCCGGTCCAGGCACTGCTCGACGATGCGCAGCGACTGGCGCATCTCCTCCAGGCGGACCAGGAAGCGTCCGTAGGAGTCGCAGGTCTCGGTGGTGGGGACGTCGAACTCGTAGTCCTCGTAGCCGCAGTACGGCTCCGCCTTGCGCAGGTCGTGCGGCAGGCCGGCGGAGCGCAGGATCGGGCCGGTGGCGCCCAGCGCCATGCAGCCGGTGAGGTCGAGGTAGCCGACGTCCTGCATGCGGGCCTTGAAGATGGGGTTGCCGGTGGCGAGCTTGTCGTACTCCGGCAGGTTCTTCTTCATGGTCCTGATGAACTCGCGCAGCTGGTCGACCGCGCCCGGGGGCAGGTCCTGGGCGAGGCCGCCGGGGCGGACGAAGGCGTGGTTCATGCGCAGGCCGGTGATCAGCTCGAAGATGTCGAGGATCAGCTCGCGGTCCCGGAACCCGTAGATCATGATCGTGGTCGCGCCCAGCTCCATGCCGCCGGTGGCGATGCACACCAGGTGCGAGGAGATCCGGTTGAGCTCCATCAGCAGGACGCGGATGACGGTGGCGCGGTCGGGGATCTGGTCGGTGATGCCGAGCAGCTTCTCCACGCCGAGGCAGTACGCCGTCTCGTTGAAGAACGGCGTCAGGTAGTCCATGCGCGTCACGAAGGTGGTGCCCTGCGTCCAGTTCCGGAATTCGAGGTTCTTCTCGATGCCGGTGTGCAGGTAGCCGATTCCGCAGCGGGCCTCGGTGACCGTCTCGCCGTCGATCTCCAGGATCAGGCGGAGCACTCCGTGGGTGGAGGGGTGCTGCGGACCCATGTTGACGACGATGCGCTCGTCGTCAGCGCGGGCCGCGGACTGGACGACCTCGTCCCAGTCGCCGCCGGTGACGGTGTAGACGGTGCCCTCGGTCGTCTCGCGGGGGGAGGCGTGATTCGAAGTGGACATCAGCTGTACGACCTCCGCTGGTCGGGAGCCGGGATCTGGGCGCCCTTGTACTCGACGGCGATGCCGCCGAGCGGGTAGTCCTTGCGCTGGGGGAAGCCCTGCCAGTCGTCCGGCATCATGATCCGGGTGAGGGCCGGGTGGCCGTCGAAGACCAGGCCGAAGAAGTCGTACGCCTCGCGCTCGTGCCAGTCGTTGGTCGGGTAGACCGCGACGAGCGAGGGAAGGTGCGGGTCGGCGTCCGGGACGGACACCTCCAGCCGGACGACCCGGCCGTGGGTGAGCGAGCGCAGGTGGTAGACGGCGTGCAGCTCGCGGCTCTTGTCCTCCGGGAAGTGCACCCCCGAGACGCCGGTGCACAGCTCGAAGCGCAGGGCCGCGTCGTCGCGCAGGGTGGAGGCCACCCGCGCGAGGTGTTCGCGGGCGATGTGGAGGGTCAGCTCCCCCCGGTCGACGACGACCTTCTCGATCGCGTTCTCCGGGAGCAGGTCCTGCTCCTCCAGGGCGCCCTCCAGCTCGTCGACGACCTCGTCGAAGTACGAGCCGTACGGACGGGCGCTCGCGCCGGGCAGGGCCACGGTGCGGACCAGGCCGCCGTAGCCGCTGGTGTCGCCGCCGTTCTGGGTGCCGAACATGCCCTTGCGGACGCCGATCACCTCGGGCCCGGCTGCGGCCCTGGGAGCAGGGACGTTATTGCCGTTCTCCACGGCCGGTTCGTCGCTCACCGAAGGAGCCCCTTCATCTCGATGGTGGGGAGGGCCTTGAGGGCCGCCTCCTCCGCCTCGCGCGCCGCCTCTTCCCGGTTCACGCCGAGCTTCGAGCCCTGGATCTTCTGGTGGAGCTTGAGGATCGCGTCCAGCAGCATTTCGGGGCGGGGCGGGCACCCGGGCAGGTAGATGTCCACCGGCACGATGTGGTCGACGCCCTGGACGATCGCGTAGTTGTTGAACATTCCGCCCGAAGAGGCGCATACGCCCATGGAG
Organism: Streptomyces sp. NBC_00091; assembly: GCF_026343185.1. Taxonomy (GTDB): domain Bacteria; phylum Actinomycetota; class Actinomycetes; order Streptomycetales; family Streptomycetaceae; genus Streptomyces. The sequence continues at coordinate 1,968,962 of NZ_JAPEMA010000001.1, forward strand.
ATGACCCACTTGGGGGCGGGCATCTGGTCGTACACCTGGCGGAGCACCGGCGCCATCTTCTGGCTGACCCGTCCCGCCACGATCATCAGGTCGGCCTGGCGCGGGGAGCCGCGGAAGACCTCCATGCCGAAGCGGGCGAGGTCGTAGCGGCCGGCTCCGGTGGTCATCATCTCGATGGCGCAGCACGCCAGGCCGAAGGTGGCCGGGAAGACGGATGACTTGCGCACCCAGCCCGCAGCCTGTTCGACGGTGGTCAGCAGAAAGCCGCTCGGCAGCTTCTCTTCCAGTCCCATGGGAAATTCAGCCCCTCAGTCCCATTCCAGGCCGCCGCGGCGCCACACGTAGGCGTAGGCGACGAAGACGGTGAGCACGAAGAGGAGCATCTCGACGAGCCCGAAGATCCCCAGGGAGTCGAAGGTGACCGCCCAGGGGTAGAGGAAGACGATCTCGATGTCGAAGACGATGAAGAGCATCGCCGTCAGGTAGTACTTGATGGGGAAGCGACCGCCGCCGGCGGGCATCGGGGTGGGCTCGATGCCGCACTCGTAGGCCTCGAGCTTTGCCCGGTTGTACCGTTTTGGGCCGATCAGCGTGGCCATGACCACGGAGAAGATCGCAAACCCTGCGCCGATGGCGCCGAGCACGAGGATGGGTGCGTACGCATTCACGCTCCTCGCTCCTTCCAGTCGTCCTTGACCGTTGGACCGCTGCGCCGGCGCCGAGTGCCCTGCTTCCCGAAGACCGCCCTCCTGAGCGGGGGGCCGATCGCATGTGAGGCAGTTCACAAGCCGGACTGGTGCGCATCTTATGCCTGCCGGTCTGTGATCTGCGACACGGGTAACAACACCGAGTTTGTGATCTCCACCACCTGACGAACGATCATGAAGTCAGATGAGTGGTGATCTTCGCACTCAAGGCATCCACATGATCACCAAAGGTGACATCCGAGCCCTTAGCCGCAGGTGAAAGGCGTGCCGCTCTATCAAATGATGGGCAGTGCAGGCAAATTGGCGACTCGGCGGGCGGGGTGGTAAAGGGATCGGCGTCCCCCGGTCGGGGGAGGCCCCGGGTACGGGAGTGGACACCGCGACCGGAAGTCGCCGCCGGGGGGGGTCCGGGGAGAGATCCTGTGCATCCGTTCACGAACCGCACGGGGAGTTCACGGTCGGATCACGGACCGGCCACAGCGCCCTCACAGCGACAGGTAACTGTGACCTGCGACACACGGAACCGGAGCCACCGAAAGGGGGCTTGGCCATCTGTGCAGGTGGATGGTAGGCCGTGGATCAATTCGGACTTATTACTGAAAACCCATGATCACAGGCTTGTGAAAGCGTGTCCGTTACGTCCGTTACGGCGTCAATAAGGGGCGCGGCGCGCCCGGTTAGCGGCCTTCGCGCGCAACTGTGGCGCAGACCACGTTTCTTGAAGGGAACCCGGCACCCCTGATAGCGGTTGTCCCATGTCCCACACCGCTCACATACCCAGCCACCGGAAGCCCCGCCGTAGCGCCTCGAAGCTCGCGGTCCGCGCCGGAGTTGCCGGTGGCGTCCTCAGCACCCTGGCCATGGCCGGCACCGCGAGCGCGTCCCCGTCCGAGCCCGTGGCAGAGACGACGCTCGAGATGCCGGTCCTCGACCTGGACCTCGGCACCGAGGTCTCCAACGCCGTCAACACGGCCGCCGAGAACACCCGCGTCGCCGCCGTCGAGGCCGCCGTGGAAGGCGAGCTGAACGCCCTGGAGGAGAGCGCCCGCACGGGAGCCGCCGCCGAGGCGAAGCAGGCGAAGGAAGACGCCACGAAGGTCGCCGAGCAGAAGGCGAAGCAGGAGGCCGACCGCAAGGCCGAGGCCGACCGCGCCAACCGCAGCGCCGGCCGCACCGACCTGACGAACGCCTCCGCGTCCGACAGCGGCGGCTCCTCCGTCACCAAGGGCTCGGGCTCCAGCAGCGGCTCCACGGCCTCGAAGCCGGCCACCGGCTCGGCCGCGGCCATCGTGAACTTCGCCCGCGCCCAGATCGGCAAGCCGTACGTCCTGGGCGCCACCGGCCCCTCCGCGTACGACTGCTCGGGCCTGGTCCAGGCCGCCTACCGCCAGGCCGGCATCACCCTGGACCGCGTCTCCCAGGACCAGTCCCTGGCCGGCACCTCGGTCTCGCTGAGCAACCTGCAGCCCGGCGACATCCTGTACTGGGGCTCCCGGGGCAGCGCGTGGCACGTCGCCATCTACTCGGGCAACGGCAAGTTCATCGGTGCGCAGAACCCCAGCACCGGCATCGTCGAGCGCAACCTGAGCTACGACATGCCGACGGGCGCCGTCCGCGTCCTCTGATCGCACGGTCTCTGATCGCACGGTCTCTGATCGCACGATCGCCACAAGGTCCGGTACTCCCCCGCTCGGGGGCGGAGTACCGGACCTTCGGCGTGCTGAGAGGATGGCGTCTGCGCGCCCGGCCGTTTCGAGCAGACCCCAGGAGGTGGTGGTCCCGTGAGCAGACCGTCCTACGAGGACCACGGCTCCGGCGACCCCGCCGCCGTCCCGGCCGCGCTCGGGCTGGGCCTCCTGTCGGTCGGCGGCTGGCTGCTGACCACCACCCGCCCCTGGCAGAAACCGGGCAACCCCCTGACCCTGGGCATCGGCTGGACCGTCTCCGGCGCGCTGCTGCTGTCCGGGCTCGTCCTGCTGGCCCGGTGCGTCCGTACGGTCCACGCCGGCCAGGACGCCCCCGAGGCGGCCGAACAGGACCCCGGACAGCCCTGAGCCGCCCCCGCAGTCCCGGGAGCGGCTCAGACTGGCTCAGACGGCTCAGAGGCCCCACAGGGCGCCCTGGAAGGCCCGCTCAGGCCTTGGGGGCCACCTTCGAGAGGCCGTTGATGATGCGGTCCATCGCGTCGCCGCCCGTCGGGTCGGTCAGGTTCGCCAGCATCTTCAGCGTGAAGCGCATCAGCACCGGGTGCGTCAGGCCCCGCTGCGCCGCGATCTTCATGACCTTCGGGTTGCCGATCAGCTTCACGAAGGCGCGGCCCAGCGTGTAGTAGCCGCCGTAGGTCTCCTTCAGCACCTTCGGGTAGCTGTGCAGGGTCAGTTCCCGCAGTGCGGGGGTGGCGCGGGAGTGCGCCTGGACGATGACGTCGGCCGCGATCTGGCCGGACTCCATCGCGTAGGCGATGCCCTCGCCGTTGAACGGGTTGACGAGCCCGCCCGCGTCACCGACGAGCAGCAGGCCCTTGGTGTAGTGCGGCTGCCGGTTGAAGGCCATCGGCAGGGCCGCGCCGCGGATCGGCTGCGTCATGTTCTCGGGGGTGTAGCCCCAGTCCTCCGGCATGGAGGCGCACCAGGCCTTGAGGACCTCGCGCCAGTCCAGCTCCTTGAAGGCGGAGGAGGAGTTGAGGATGCCGAGGCCGACGTTCGAGGTGCCGTCGCCCATGCCGAAGATCCAGCCGTAGCCGGGCAGCAGCCGGTCCTGGGTACCGCGCCGGTCCCACAGCTCCAGCCAGGACTCCAGGTAGTCGTCGTCGTGGCGGGGCGAGGTGAAGTAGGTGCGTACGGCCACGCCCATCGGGCGGTCCTCGCGCCGGTGCAGGCCCATCGCCAGGGAGAGGCGCGAGGAGTTGCCGTCGGCCGCGACGACCAGCGGGGCGTGGAAGGTGACGGGGGTCTTGTCCTCGCCGAGCTTCGCCTGCACACCGGTGATGTGCCCGGTGCGGGGGTCGCGTACGGGCTCGCCGACGTTGCAGCGCTCGTACAGGCGGGCGCCGGCCTTCTGCGCCTGGCGGGCCAGGGTCTCGTCGAAGTCGTCGCGCTTGCGGACCAGTCCGTAGTCCGGGTAGGAGGCGAGTTCCGGCCAGTCCAGCTGGAGCCGCTGCCCGCCGCCGATGATCCGCAGGCCCTTGTTGCGGAGCCAGCCCGCCTCTTCGGAGATGTCGATGCCCATGGAGACCAGCTGCTTGGTGGCACGCGGGGTCAGACCGTCGCCGCAGACCTTCTCGCGCGGGAACGCCGTCTTCTCCAGGAGCAGGACGTCCAGTCCGGCCTTGGCGAGGTAGTAGGCGGTCGTGGAACCGGCGGGCCCGGCACCGACGACGATCACGTCCGCGGAGTGTTCGGAGAGGGGCTCGGTCACTGCGGGGTCTCCCGAAGGCTCGATAAGGGGTGCCCAACGGCACAGGACATGACGCAGTCTATGCAGCGAGAGAGATCGCGATCAGAAGGGCCGTCCGTTGACCACTTCGTCCACCTCGCCGCTTCCCGCCGTCCGGCTCCGCGTACCGACCGACGAGGACGCGCACGCCTGGCACCGCGTCTTCGACGACCCGGAGGTGATGGAGTTCCTCGGCGGGCCCGCCGAGGCCTCCCTCTACGAGGAGTTCACCGCGCGGCAGCGCATGCACGACGCCCGGCTCGGCTACTGCCTGTGGACCCTGCTGGACGGGGAGGGCCAGGTCATCGGCTTCACCGGGGCGCAGCCGTGGCCGGCGGAGAAGGCCTGGGGGCCGGTCGGGGAGATCGAGATCGGCTGGCGGCTGGGCCGCGCCGCGTGGGGGCACGGATACGCGTACGCCGCCGCGCTGGCCACCGTCGACCGGCTCCGCGCGGCGGGTGTCCCCCACGTGGTGGCGATGATCCAGGACGGGAACCTCCGCTCGATAGCGGTGGCGGAGCGCCTCGGCATGACCCTGGCCGAAACCTTCCCCCTCCCGGGGGGCACCCGCCGGGTCCGCCGCTACGAACTGGCGGTTTCCTGAACGGTCAGAAAACGCTCAGCCCCGTCAGGGTCGTGAAGCGGTCGAGGGCGGCGACGCCGGCTACCGAGTTGCCCTGGGGGTCGAGGCCCGGGCTCCAGACGGCGAGGGTGCAGCGGCCCGGGACGACCGCGATGATGCCGCCGCCCACGCCGCTCTTGCCCGGCAGGCCGACGCGGTAGGCGAACTCGCCCGCCGCGTCGTACGTACCGCAGGTCAGCATCACCGCGTTGACCTGCTTCGCCTCGCTGCGCGTGAGGAGGCGGGAGCCGTCCGCGCGCAGGCCGTGCCGGGCCAGGAAGCGGCCGGCCAGGGCGAGGTCGGCGCAGCTCATCTCGATGGAGCACTGCCAGAAGTAGTGCTCCAGCAGCGCCGGCACCGGGTTGTCGATGTTGCCGTAGGAGGCCATGAAGTGGGCCACGGCCGCGTTGCGGTCGCCGTGCTCCTGCTCGGAGGCGGCCACCTCGGGGTCGAAGCCGATGTCGGGGTTGCCGCTCTCCTGCCGGAGGAAGTCGAGGAGTTCGCTGCTCGCGTCACCCGTCAGGGTCTGGAGCCGGTCGGTGACGACGAGCGCGCCCGCGTTGATGAACGGGTTGCGCGGGATGCCGTTCTCGTACTCCAGCTGCACCAGGGAGTTGAAGGGGTTGCCCGACGGCTCCCGGCCCACCCGCTCCCACAGGCTGTCGCCGCCCTCCGCGAGGGCGAGGGCCAGCGCGAAGACCTTCGTCACGGACTGCGCGGAGAAGGGGACCCGCCAGTCCCCCACCCCGTGGACGTTGCCTTCGAGATCGGCGACCGCCATCCCGAACCGGGTGGGGTCCACGGACGCCAGCGCCGGGATGTACTCGGCGGGCGTGCCGCTGCCCACCAGCGGGGAGACGTCGGCCGCGATCCGCTCCAGCAGCCCTTGGTAGTCCATGAAGGGTTACGCCTTGACTCCGCGGTGCAGCGCCACGATGCCGCCGCTCAGGTTCCGCCAGGCGACCCCGGACCAGCCGGCCTTCTGCAGGAGGGCCGCCAGCGCCGGCTGGTCGGGCCATTCGCGGATGGACTCGGCGAGGTACACGTACGCGTCCGGGTTGGAGGAGACCGCGCGGGCCACCGGCGGCAGGGCGCGCATCAGGTACTCCACGTACACCGTGCGGAAGGGGGCCCAGGTGGGCTGCGAGAACTCGCTGATCACGACCTGGCCGCCGGGCTTCGTCACCCGGTACATCTCGCGCAGCGCGGCTTCCGTGTCCTGGACGTTGCGCAGCCCGAAGGAGATCGTCACGGTGTCGAAGACGTCGTCCCTGAAGGGCAGCCGGGTCGCGTCGCCGGCCGTCAGCGGCAGCCACGGGTTGCGCTTCTTGCCCTCGCGGAGCATGCCGAGGGAGAAGTCGCAGGGGACCACGTACGCCCCGGTCGCGGCGTAGGGCAGCGAGGAGGTCGCGGTTCCGGCGGCCAGGTCGAGCACCTTCTGCCCGGGCCGGGCGGCGACCGCCTTGGCGGCCTCCTTGCGCCACAGGCGCGCCTGCCCGAGGGAGAGGACGTCGTTGGTGAGGTCGTAGTTCGCGGCCACGCCGTCGAACATGGAGGCGACTTCGTGCGGCTGCTTGTCCAGGGAAGCCCTTGTCACTGGCGTTGGCCCCTCGGTGCTCGGTGACTGGTACGCGGCCATCCTCTCAGGCCGCCGCCCCGGACGGATCGCTGGCCCGGCCCGGCCGGGGTTCCGGCGGATCCGGAGCGGATCCGGGCAGACTGGCCGGACTGGTCGGACATTCCGAACAAAGGGTTTTACGGATGCGGACAGGGCGTTCAGTCAGCGCACGGCGGGCCGAGCGGCGCAGGCGACTGCGCCGTACGGTCCTGTGGGCGGCGGTGTTAGCCGCCCTCTCGGTCGCCGCCTTCCGGATGGGGCCGGAGGAGGGCGGGCCCGCCGCCGACGGCAGGGGCGGTGGCCCGCCCCCGCCGCCCGAGCGGGCCACCGCGGTGGCGGTGGGGTTCACCGCCTCCTCCGTCGCCGGGCGGGCGCAGGGCCGGGGCCGTGCGCTGCGCTGGCGGGTGGAGGCGGAGAACGGCAGCGGTGTCGACCCGGACGCCGCCGCCCGGGCCGTCGAGGCGATCCTCGGGGACCGGCGCGGTTGGATTCGCAACCCCGAGTACGGCTTCCGGCTGGCCGGGCGCGGCGAGCCGGTGGACTTCACCGTTAAGGTGGCCACGCCCGCCACCACCGACCGGCTGTGCGAGGTGGTCACCCCCGAGCTGATCGGGGAGGCCAACTGCCGGGTCGGGCACACCGTCGTGGTCAACCTCAAGCGCTGGCAGGAGGGCTCGCCCCGGTTCAGCGGCCCCCTGGCGGAGTACCGGGCGCTGATCGTCAACCACGAGGTGGGCCACGAGCTCGGCCACGAACACGAGGGCTGCCCCCGGCCCGGCGCGCCCGCCCCGGCGATGATGCAGCAGATCAAGGGGCTGCAGGGCTGCACCTCCAACGCCTGGCCGTACGACCGCGACGGCACCTACCTGGCGGGGCCGCGCGTCCCGTAGAGGGCCTACCGCCGCCGGTGCAGGAGCCTGCCGCCGATGACCGTGGCCACGCAGGTGGTCGCGCCGCGCTCCAGCAGTTCGGCCTCGTCCGCCACCGCGAAGACCGCGAACCGGGCGGCGGCGCCCGCCTCCAGTACCCCGTGGAAGGCCTGCCCGGCCGACTCCCGCCCCGCGAGCGGGTCCAGGGCCGGCCTGCCCTCGTACGGGGCGGGCGGCACCACGGCCAGGCCCGAGCGGACCACCGCCGTGCGCACGGAGGCGGTCGTGAAGCGCCCGGCCACCGCCACCACCCCGCGCGCCAGCAGCTTCTGCGTGCCCCGCCGGGCGCTGTTGCCCCAGCGGGCCTCGGTCATCTTCAGGGCTTCGAGCGCCTCGGCCCCGCTGATCGGGCCGGCGCCCAGCTCGGTGACCTCGTACGGGTCGTCCGGGTAGTACGTCCGCTCCAGCAGCTCGTCCGCCCCGCGCGCCAGCAGCCCCGGGGTGAGCACCCCGGGCCAGCGGCGGACCCGGGCGTGCGGCGCGGCCGCGCCGAGTTCCTCGTACGGGCCCACGCGGACGATCCGGTCGCCGTCGACCAGGACCGCGCCGCCCTTCAGCGGTGCGGCGCCCGGTCCGGTGACGAGGAGGTCGGCGGTGTGCAGCGTCAGCATCGGGGGTCAGTTCGTGGAGATGAGCTTCAGCTCCGGGTGCGCGGTACCACCCTCGATGGCGGTCGAGGAGATGTGCGAGACCACGCGGTCGTCGACGGGGTCGTTCGCCGGGTCGTCGTGCACCAGGAGGTGCTCGTAGGTGGTCGCGCGCTGGGCGGGGACGCGGCCCGCCTTGCGGATCAGGTCGATGATCTCCTGGCGGTTCGAGCGGTGCTTGGCACCGGCCGAGGAGACCACGTTCTCCTCCAGCATGATCGAGCCGAGGTCGTCGGCGCCGTAGTGCAGGGAGAGCTGGCCCGCCTCCTTGCCGACGGTGAGCCAGGAGCCCTGGACGTGGGCGATGTTGTCGAGGAACAGCCGCGCGATCGCGATCATGCGCAGGTACTCGAAGACCGTCGCCTGGGTGCGGCCCTTGAGGTGGTTGTTCTCGGGCTGGTACGTGTACGGGATGAAGGCGCGGAAGCCGCCCGTGCGGTCCTGCGTGTCACGGATCATCGCGATGTGCTCGATGCGCTCGGCGTTGGTCTCGCCGGTGCCCATCAGCATGGTGGAGGTGGACTCCACGCCCAGCTTGTGGGCGATCTCCATGATCTCCAGCCAGCGCTCGCCGGACTCCTTGAGCGGGGCGATCGCCTTGCGCGGCCGCTCGGGCAGCAGTTCGGCGCCGGCGCCGGCGAAGGAGTCGAGACCGGCCGCGTGGATGCGGCGGATGGCCTCCTCGGCCGAGACGCCCGAGATGCGGGCCATGTGGTCGACCTCGGACGCGCCGAGGGAGTGGATGACCAGCTGCGGGAAGTCCTTCTTGATCGCCGAGAAGTGGTGCTCGTAGTACTCGACGCCGTAGTCCGGGTGGTGCCCGCCCTGGAACATGATCTGCGTGCCGCCCAGCTCCACGGTCTCCGCGCAGCGGCGCAGGATGTCGTCGAGGTCGCGCGACCAGCCCTTCTTCGTGTCCTTGGGGGCCGCGTAAAAGGCGCAGAACTTGCACGCCGTGACACACACGTTGGTGTAGTTGATGTTGCGCTCGATGATGTACGTCGCGATGTGCTCCGTACCCGCGTAGCGCAGCCGGCGCGCCGCGTCGGCGGCCTGGCCGAGCGCGTGCAACGGGGCGTGCCGGTAGAGGTCGAGGGCCTCTTCCTTGGTGATCCGGCCTCCTGCGGCGGCGCGGTCGAGGACGGACTGGAGTGCGGCCAGGTCGGTCACCGGTGGATCACCTTTCGGCGGTGTGTCAAGGGTCCGGACCGATCCAGCCTACGCCAGGGCTCGCGCGCCGCCTTCAGGGCGGGGGTCACGGGCTGCGGGTGAGGTCTCCCTCGGGGTTCCCGGCGGGCACGTCACCCGACTTGTAGTGCAGGGTTCCGTTCGCGTTGAGGGTGAACCGCTCGTCGGCGGAGCCGTTGGAGCAGATGCCCGGGGCCGGGTTGGGGCCGCCCGCCGTGTCCAGCACCAGGGAGCGGTCGGTGGCGGAGGCGAGCTTCCAGTCGCCGCTGCAGTCGGTGCCGAGGAGTTCGATGACGGACTTGTCCCGGGCGACGACCTCGCCGACCTTGCCGGCCTTGATGGTGATCTCGAACTGGCTGGGGACGCCCATGCGGGCGGTGGTGACCGTGCCCTTCCAGGTGCCGATGAGCTCCTTGGGCACGTCGTTACGGGTCCCCTTGGGCGGGGCGGAGGACGACCCGGACGGCTGGGCGGAGTCCGGGGCGGAGGCCGCCGGGGCCGGGGTCGAGGGCTTCGGGCTGTTGCCCTGGGCCATCTCCCGGCCCTCGCCCTGGCCGGGCAGCATCCCCATCCCGTACAGCCCGCCCGTCAGCGCCGTCAGCACGGCGGCCGCGCCGAGCACCAGGGTGCAGCTGAAGCGGCGGCCGGCCGCGCTGAGCGTGACCCGGCGGCCGTCGTCGGCGGCGGTCCGCGGCTGCGGCACCCCGGCCCCCGCCGAGCCGCCGGCCCCGCCGGCCCCGCCGGCCGTCTCGGTCGGAGCCCCGTACACCCCGGCCCCGGCGCCGGAGCCCGCGAAGGAGGAGCCGTACGGGCCCGCCTGGACGGAGTACGGGGAGCCGGTCGCGGGCGTGGACGGGCCGGACCCGGCCGGGCCCGTGCCGACGCCGGCCGGGCCCCCGTACGAGGGGTCCGGAGCGCCGAAGCCGTAACCGCCCCCGGAGGCGTCGGCGTCGAGGTCCAGCAGGGCCACCGCCGCCCGGCTCGCCTCCTCCACCAGCGGCCCCGGCAGCCACCCCGGCGCGCCGAGGGCGCCGCCCAGGGCCGCCGCGAGGGCCTCGGGCTCCGGCCGCGCGGAAGCCGCCTTGGCCAGGCAGGCCCCGATCAGCTCGCGCAGCCCACCGGCGGGGATCCCGTCCAGCTCCGGCGGCTCGTGGACCACCTTGTAGAGGAGGGTCGCGGAGTTGTCCCCGGTGAAGGGCGGCCGGCCGGTCGCCGCGAAGGCCATGACCGCGCCCAGCGAGAACACGTCCGACGCCCCGGTGACGCCCTTGCCGAGGATCTGCTCCGGGGACATGTAGCCGGGCGAGCCGACGGAGACCCCGGTGGAGGTCAGCGAGGCGGTGCCGTCCGTGGCCCGGGCGATCCCGAAGTCGATCAGCCGCGGCCCGTCGAGGGTCAGCATCACGTTGGAGGGCTTCACGTCCCGGTGTACGAGTCCCAGCCCGTGCACCGCCACCAGGGCGCGGGCCAGCCCCGCGCCGACCGCCCGCACCGAGGCCTCGGGCAGCGGCCCGTGCCCGGCCACCGCCCGGTCCAGGGAGGGGCCCGCCACGTACCCCGTCGCCACCCACGGCACGGCCGCCTCCGGATCGGCGTCCAGCACGGGCGCCGTCCACTCCCCGCCCACCCGCCGCGCGGCCTCCACCTCACGGCGGAAGCGCTCGCGGAACTCGTGGTCGGCGGCGAAGTGCGGGTGCACGATCTTCACGGCGACGGTCCGGCCGCCGGCGCTGCGCCCCAGATAGACCCGTCCCATGCCACCGGCGCCGAGCCGGCCGAGCAGCCGGTACGCGCCGATGGTGCGCGGCTCGCCGGCTTCGAGCGGCTGCATCGCGTCCCCCGTCCCCCGAGATGTGTGTCATCCGAACACGCAGCACCTTAGGCGGTCGCGGGTGTCCCTTCCCGCCGAATACCTTCCGCTTCCCCCGCTCCCGTTCGCATTCCCCTTCGAGCGACATGAATACGAAAGGGGAACGAATTCCCGGCAAACGGAACATTCCCGTTCGGAGAAGCGGAAGATCTGCGGGGGATATCGCGATCAGGCTTCCGGCCCGGCCGCCTTCAGCAGCTCCACGGACACATCCACGTCGTACCCGGTGTCCGCTCCCGTACGGCGCGCGAATTCGCGTACGCCGGCCAGTTGGTCCGGGCCGAAGCGGAAGTCGAGGGTGGTGAAGTAGCGCTGGAGCAGCTCGGCGTCGAAGGCCTCCCAGCGGGCCGCCTGCTCGGAGACCTTGACGACCTCCTCGAGGGAGACGTCCCGGGAGGCGAGGAAGGCCTCGTGGACCTCCCGCACGACCACGGGCTCGCGGGCCAGGTAGTCCTTGCGGGCGGCCCAGACGGCGAAGACGAACGGCAGCCCCGTCCACTCCTTCCACATCTGACCCAGGTCGTGCACGGTCAGCCCGAGCCGGGGCGCGTCGTGCAGCGAGGCGCGCAGCGCGGCGTCGCCGATCAGCACCGCCGCGTCGGCCTCCTGCATCATCACCCCCAGGTCAGGGGGGCAGGTGTAGTAATCGGGGCGGACTCCGTACTGCTCGGCGAGCAGCAGCTGGGCCAGGCGTACGGAGGTGCGGGAGGTCGAGCCGAGGGCGACCCGGGCGCCGTCCAGCTGCTCCAGCGGGACCTGCGAGACGATCACGCAGGACATGACGGGGCCGTCGCAGCCGACCGCGAGGTCGGGGAAGGCGACGAGCTGGTCGGCGTTGCGGAGGAACTCCACGAGGGTGATGGGGGCGATGTCCAGCTCACCCTGCACGAGGCGCTCGCTCAGCTTCTCGGGGGTGTCCTTGGTCAGCTCCATGTCCAGCAGCGTGCCGGTTCGGGCCAGCCCCCAGTAGAGGGGCAGGCAGTTCAGGAACTGGATGTGGCCGACACGGGGCCGGCTGCGATAGACGTCCACATCGCGAGACTAGCCCCGGTTCTCCGTCAGCGATCGAGCGGGTCTCAAACGTCCGGGTGACGTGATCTTTCCCTCTGGTCTCGGCCCGAGGGTGCGTGCTAGGCTCGACGCAAGTTGCAGTTTGGTTTCCCTTGCAGTACGAGGCCTGCGGAGCATGTAACCCGCAGGCTTTTGTAGTTTTCAGACTTCTTAGCAGGTTCTGGAGCAGGGCGACCCTTTGGCCCATAGGAGGGCTCATGGCTACCGGAACCGTGAAGTGGTTCAACGCTGAAAAGGGCTTCGGCTTCATCGCCCAGGACGGCGGCGGCCCGGATGTCTTCGTCCACTACTCCGCGATCAACGCCTCTGGCTTCCGCTCCCTCGAGGAGAACCAGCAGGTCAACTTCGACGTCACGCAGGGCCCGAAGGGCCCGCAGGCGGAGAACGTCACCCCGGCCTAGTCGCCAGGCCGACCGGATCGCGGTCGAAGTAGCAGTACCCAAGGAGCCCTGCCTCCTCCGTGCGAGCGGAGAAGGCGGGGCTCCTGCCTTTTCCCGGGGCGGGGCGGGCTCCAGGGGGCGGCGGGGGCGGCGCCGTTCGGGGTGGGCCGATGGTTCCCCTGAGTGATGATTCGTCACGTTACGTGTGCTTTCCGGATGCCCGGGGGATGTTCGGTCCCGTTACCAAGGCCGTCACGGGAAAGGAAGCACATGAGGAAGCTCGCTTGGGCCGCACGAGGTATCTCCGCCGTTTCAGGAGCTCTGCTCCTCGGGACGCTCATCGCCCCGTCCGCGGTGGCCGACGGCGGTCCGGCCCCGGACCCCCACGCCAAGAAGAAGTGCGGACCGGTGGCCCGCCACATCGCCTCCGCCGCCCCCGACTTCTCCTTCCTGCTCGGAACGGTGTTCCGCCTGGCGACCGACCGGGAGGGGCACGCCTTCCTCAATGACAGCCGGAACCCGGGCGTGTGGATCGACCTCCAGGTCGTCCCCAACGCGCCGAAGTGCGTCACGGGCGTCGCCGTCTCCGTCGAGGAGAACTCCGGCGGGCGCCTCACCCTCAGCCTGCTCGGCAAGAACGGGGTGATCCACGAGGCCAGGTGCACCACCAGCTCGACGGCCTACAGCCCGACGAACCTGCCGGGCACCTGCGGCGTCGGCTTCCAGCCCCTCCAGGCCACCCCCGTATAGCGGGCTCGCGCAAGAAAACGGCACGGCCGGTCGCTCGGTGCGACCGGCCGTGCCGTGTGTGCTGCGCCGGGAGCCGGTCAGGCCGCGGGGGCCACGATCGTGATCGTGACGATCAGCTCGGCCTTGTCCGCCGTCAGCAGCCGCAGGTGGTAGGTGCCCGCGGGCACGTCCTTGGTGAGCAGCTCCGGGAGGGCCGTCTTGCCGTCGGTGCCGGTCTTGGGCAGCTGAAGCGTGAACAGCTTCGCGTCGGGGGTCGCGCCCTTGAAGTACGGGCCCTTGGCGGTCTTGGGGTCCACGGGGGCCCAGACGCCCGGCTTGCCCGCGACCTCCTCGACCAGCGAGGCGGTGACCTGCACGCCGGCCACCGGCTTGTCCCCGCGGGCGGCCAGGAACTCCAGGCCCTTGATCGCGGTGCCCGCCGGGGCCTGGACCGCCTTGGAGCCGTCGGCAGGGGTCAGCGCGACCGGCTGCTCGACCGGCTTCGCCGTGATCCGGCCTTCCAGGGCCACGGTGAACTGGCTCTTGGCGTCGTACGCGGTGGCCCGCAGGGTGAAGGTGCCCGCCTTCGGGCCCGCCTTGAGCCGGGGGGCGGTGGCGATGCCCTCGGCGTCCGTACGGACGACCACGCTCGACTCGTCGCCGAAGACGAAGCCCGTACCGCCGGTGATGTCCTGCTCCACGGCGACCACGACGGCCTGGCCCGCGGCCGGCTTGCCGTCGCTGAGCACCGCCTTGAAGCGGGTGCCGTCCGCGAACAGGCTGCCCGCCTCGGCCTCCAGCTTCGCGTCGCCGACCCGCTCCAGCTTGGCCAGCGTCGCGGGCGCCGGGGTCGGCTTGGACGGCTCCGGCGTCGGGTTCGGCTTCGACGGCTCGGGGGTCGGCTTCGGGGTGGGCTTCGGGTCCGGGGCCGGAGTGCTCGGCTTCGTGGCCGGCGGCTGCGGAGCCGGGACGTGCGGCCGCTGCGGGGTGGGCAGGGTCGTCGTCGGCGGGGTCGGGAAGGTGCCGACGGGCGGGTTCGGGATCCCGGCGGTGCCGTCCTGCTGGTACTGGCGCATGTAGCCGAGCACGGAGTTCACGTACTCGCGGGAGCTGTTGTAGCCGAGGATCGCCTTGTCCAGGTCGGCCGGGAGCGAGAGGTCCTTGCCGCCCGAGCAGAGGTAGAGCCCCGCACCCAGCGCCGCGTCGTACATGTTGTTCGCGTCGCGCTTGCCGTCCCCGTTGCCGTCGGCCTTCCAGGTGGTCCAGGTCGAGGGGATGAACTGGAGCGGGCCGAAGGCGCGGTCGTACTCGGTGTCCCCGTCCCACTCGCCCTTGTCGGTGTCGAGGATCTTCGCGAAGCCGTTGCCGTCCAGGCGCGGGCCGCGGATCAGCTTCTCGGTGGTGCCGTCGGTCTTGAGGCCGTAGCCGGAGGCGTGCACGGACTCGACGCGGCCGATGCCGGCCAGCAGGGCCCAGGGCAGCTTGCACTTGGGGAGGGCCGCGGCCACCGCCACCTCGGCGCGCTTGTAGGCGTCCAGGGCGGTCGCGGGTATGCCTGAGGCCCCCTCGGCCGTGGTGCCCCCCGCGCCCGCGGCGGGCGGGACCACCGGATCGGCGAGCTGGCCCGGCAGGTCGAGGCGGGCGTCACCGCGGTCGGCGGCCTGCGGGCTGTCGGGCGTGGGCTCGGCCTCTCCGGCGCCGGCGACCGGGGTGTTGGTCACGACGGCGGCGGTGGTCAGGCTGGCCGCGAGCGCGGCCGTGCACAAGACCTTGCGCGAGGTGTTGACTACATGACGGTGAAGCGGCTTCACGGTGCGGCGATCCCCCCAAGGCGGCCGGCAGAGGCACGTACGGCCGGTCGGGCCGTGATTCTTCTGTCTATCAGGTATTCCGACACGACTCGCCGTCGCCCCCGTAGATATGACACACCATTCGTCTCGGCTTCACCCGCCTGTGGCTCAGGACGTCCAGCCCGGCTCCGGGGGACCTCCGGCCCGGCCCGGCGGGGGCCTTTCGACCCTGCCCGAAACACCCCAATGACCCGCCCTTGCACCCCTCATGGGCCTTTACCCTGGTTGTCATGGCGAGCAGCAGCAAGAAGGACCAGCGCCGCGAGGCCAGGGAACGGCTCCGGGCGGCGCGGGAGACCGAGGCCCGGCGGGCCCGGCTGCGCGGGCGGCTGCTCGTCGGCGGTGCGGCGGTCGCCGTACTGGCCGTGGCGGCCGGGGCGGGCATCTACGCGTCGCGGCAGGCGGGTTCGGGCGGCGGGAGCGAGGCGGCCGGGAAGCCCTTCCTGCGGCCGGCCCGCACCAGCGGCACGGACGGGGTGGTGGTCCCGTACGGCAAGCCGGACGCGAAGGACGTCGTATCGGTCTGGCTGGATCCGCGCTGTCCCTTCTGCGCGAACGTGGAGACGGGGCTGGGCCCGGCCCTCAAGGAGCAGGCGGACGCCGGGACCTACCGGGTCGAGTACCACTTCGCCACCTTCCTCGACGGCCCCCTCGGCGGCAAGGGCTCCAAGCGCGCGCTGAACGCGCTGGGTGCGGCGGTGAACGAGAGCCCCGAGAAGTTCATGGAGTACCTCCAGGTCCTCTACAAGAACCACCCGCAGAAGGAGACCGACGACAAGTTCGGGTCGACGGACACCCTGCTGGGCTTCGCGGACCAGGTGCCGGGGCTGCGGACGCCGGGCTTCGACAAGGCCGTCGAGGAACTCTCCTACATGCCCTGGGTGGACAAGGTGTCGCAGGCCTTCTACGGGAGCGGCAAGAAGGGCACCCCTGCGGTGGAGGTCAACGGCAAGGAGGTGAACGTGCTGACGGGCACGGGCGGGCCGATCACCCCGGACGCCTTCGGGCAGTTGGTGGCGGAGAACCGGAAGCCTTGAGCGGCTGAGCGGAACGAGGCTGAGCGGAACGAGGCTGTCACCGGCGCCTGATACGTTTCAGGCCAAACGAGAGCACTGGTGTTCGGCGCCTCCCCCTTCCGTGAGAACGCCCGGGAGCGGAAGCGGAAGCGGAAGCAGTCCGGGGGGTCCGGCCGGTCGCCGCTCCCTGCCCGCGCCGATCCCGAAGGCCTGCCCATGAGCACTCCCCCGCCCAACCCCTACTCCGGCGCCCCCGTTCCGCCGGACCCGTACGCCGGCGCTCCGGCCGCGCAGAACCCGTACGGGCAGCCCGCCGGCGCCGGTCACCCGGCCCCGGGCCCCGGCTACCCGGGCCCCGGACCGGCCGAAGGCGCCGGTTACCCGCAGCCCGGCCCCGGCTACCCGGGCGCCGCCCCCGGCTACCCGCAGCAGCCGTACCCGCAGCAGTACCAGCAGCCGCAGCACCCGCAGTACGGGGGCGCGTACCCGCACGCCCAGATGCCGGGGTGCCGCAACTGCGGGGCCCCGGAGGCGGCGAACTTCGCGGTCCGCGCCCACGTGGGCGTACTGGTCCTGATGCGCTTCCACACCCTCAACGGGCCGTTCTGCCGCCAGTGCGGGCGGGCGCTGGTCCGCGTCATGACCACCAAGACCCTGTGCCAGGGCTGGTGGAGCCCCTTCTCCCTGGTGATCTTCACGCCGTTCACGCTGCTCTGGAACCTGATCGCCGCCATCAAGTTCAGCAAGCTCGCGCCCTCCGCGCCCGCGCCGGGCCGCCAGCCGCTGGAGGAGGGCCCGCCGGTGCACGCCCGGCCGCTCGCCTACGTGGCGATCATCCCGCTGCTGTGGGCCACCTGGGTCGCGGTCAACATCTTCCTGGACGTGACCGGACGCCGCTGAACCCCGGCCGCCCCCGCGCCCCTTCACACCGGCGCCCCGCACCCCTACCCTGACGGCCCGTCAGATTCATTGCCGAACCGCACTGGGGGCGCGTCATGCTGCTGCGAGGGAAGACCGTCGTCGTCTCCGGTGTGGGGGCCGGGCTCGGCCACCAGGTGGCCGCCGCCGTGGTGCGCGACGGAGGCAACGCCGTCCTGGGCGCCCGCACCGAGGCCAATCTGGCCAAATCCGCCGCCGAGATCGACCCCGACGGCGCGCACACCGCCCACCTGCCGACCGACATCGCCGACGAGCGGCAGTGCGAGGCCCTCGCCGAGCTCGCCCGCGAGCGGTTCGGCGGCATCGACGCCGTCGTGCACGTCGCCGCCTGGGACTCCTACTTCGGGGGCCTTCAGGACGCCGACTTCGGGACCTGGCAGCAGATCCTCGACGTCAACCTCCTCGGCACCCTGCGCATGACCCGGGCCTGCCTGCCCGCCCTCAAGGCGGGCGGCGGCTCCGTGGTCATCATCGGCACCCAGTCCGCGATCGCCGCGCCCAACGAGGTGCAGCAGGCCGCCTACGCCGCTTCCAAGGGGGCGCTGACCTCCGCCATGTACTCCATGGCCCGGGAGCTCGGCCCGCACCGGATCCGCGTCAACACCGTGCTGCCCGGCTGGATGTGGGGCCCTCCGGTTCAGGCCTTCGTGACCTTCACCGCCCACACCGAGGGCGTCCCCGAGGCCGAGGTGCACCAGCGCCTGACCGGGCGGATGGCCCTGCCCGACCTGGCCACCGACGGGGACGTGGCCGACGCCGCCGTCTTCCTCGCCTCCGACCGGGCGCGGGCGATAACCGGCCAGTCGCTGCTGGTCAACGCCGGTGAGCTGATGCGATGAGGCCCTCCACCGGCGCCCGAGCGGATCGTATGCTCCCCGTATGACCACTCCGAGTGACGCTCCGACCGACAACGCGATGCGCCGTGCGCTCCGGCGTGCCCGCGACGGCGTCGCGCTCGACGCGACCGAGGCGGCCGTGCTCCTCCAGGCGCGCGGCGCGGCCCTGGAGGACCTGACCGCCTCCGCCGCCCGCGTCCGCGACGCGGGCCTGGCGGCCGCCGGCCGCCCGGGCGTGATCACGTACTCGAAGAGCGTGTTCATCCCCCTCACCCGGCTGTGCCGCGACAAGTGCCACTACTGCACCTTCGCCACCGTCCCCGGCAAACTGCGCCGCGCGGGCCACGGGATGTACATGTCCCCGGACGAGGTCCTCGACATCGCCCGCCGCGGCGCCGCGCTCGGCTGCAAGGAAGCCCTGATCACCCTCGGGGACAAGCCCGAGGACCGCTGGCCCGAGGCGCGCGAGTGGCTGGAGGCCCACGGCTACGACGACACGATCTCCTACGTGCGGGCCATCTCCATCCGGATCCTGGAGGAGACCGGGCTGCTGCCCCACCTCAACCCCGGCGTGATGTCCTGGTCGGACTTCCAGCGCCTCAAGCCCGTCGCCCCCTCCATGGGGATGATGCTGGAGACCACCGCCACCCGCCTGTGGTCCGAGCCCGGCGGCCCGCACCACGGCTCCCCCGACAAGGAGCCGGCCGTCCGGCTGCGCGTCCTGGAGGACGCCGGACGCTCCTCGGTCCCCTTCACCTCCGGCCTGCTGATCGGCATCGGGGAGACGTACGAGGAGCGCGCCGAGTCGCTCTTCGCGCTGCGCCGGGTCTCCCGCGCCTACCACGGCGTCCAGGAGCTGATCATCCAGAACTTCCGCGCCAAGCCGGACACGGCGATGCGCGGCATGCCGGACGCCGAACTGGACGACCTCGTCGCCACGATCGCCGTCGCCCGGCACATCATGGGCCCGTCGGGCTGCCTCCAGGCCCCGCCCAACCTGGTCGACGGGGAGTACGCCCGCCTGATCGGCGCCGGCATCGACGACTGGGGCGGCGTCTCGCCGCTGACCCCGGACCACGTCAACCCCGAGCGGCCCTGGCCCCAGATCGACCTGCTGGCCGAGCGGTCCGCGGCGGCCGGTTTCGAGCTCCGCGAACGGCTGTGCGTGTACCCGGAGTTCGTGCGGCGCGGCGAGCCGTGGCTGGACCCCCGCCTGCTGCCCCACGTACGGGCCCTCGCGGACCCGCAGACCGGGCTCGCGGATCCGGACGCGGTGGTCGAGGGGCATCCGTGGCAGGAGCCCGAGGACTCCTTCGCCTCCTACGGGCGCACCGACCTGCACAGCGCCATCGACACCGAGGGCCGCAGCGGCGACCGCCGCGAGGACTTCGACCACGTCTACGGCGACTGGGAGGCCCTGCGCGAGGCGGCGGCGCCCGGCATGGTGCCCGAGCGCATCGACACGGACGTACGGGCGGCCCTGGCGCGGGCCGCCGACGATCCGGAGCGGCTCACCGACGAGCAGGCCCTGGCCCTGCTGCACGCGGACGGCCCGGCGCTGGACGCGCTGTGCCGGATCGCGGACGACCTGCGCCGGTCGGTGGTGGGCGAGGACGTCACGTACATCGTCACGCGCAACATCAACTTCACCAACGTCTGCTACACCGGCTGCCGCTTCTGCGCCTTCGCGCAGCGCCGCACGGACGCCGACGCCTACACCCTGTCCCTGGACCAGGTCGCCGACCGGGCCGCCCAGGCCTGGGAGGTCGGCGCGGTCGAGGTGTGCATGCAGGGCGGCATCCACCCGGACCTGCCCGGGACGGCGTACTTCGACATCGCGCGGGCCGTGAAGGAGCGGGTCCCGGGGATGCACGTGCACGCCTTCTCCCCGATGGAGGTCGTCAACGGCGCCACCCGCACGGGGATGTCCGTACGGGACTGGCTGACGGCCGCCAAGGAGGCCGGGCTGGACTCGATCCCGGGCACGGCGGCGGAGATCCTGGACGACGAGGTCCGCTGGATCCTCACCAAGGGCAAGCTCCCGACGGCGGACTGGATCGACGTCGTCACCACGGCGCACGAGCTGGGCATCCGCTCCTCCTCCACCATGATGTACGGGCACGTGGACCAGCCCCGGCACTGGCTCGGCCACTTCCGGACCCTGGCCCGCATCCAGCGGGAGGCCCTCGCCAAGGGCGTGGAGGGCTTCACGGAGTTCGTGACGCTCCCCTTCATCCACACCAACGCCCCCGTCTACCTGGCGGGCATCTCCCGGCCCGGGCCGACGGTCCGCGACAACCGGGCCGTCACGGCGATGGCGCGGCTGCTGCTGCACCCGTACATCCCCAACATCCAGACGAGCTGGGTGAAGCTCGGCTCGGAGGGCGCGGCCGAGATGCTCCGCTCCGGCGCCAACGACCTGGGCGGGACCCTGATGGAGGAGACCATCTCCCGGATGGCGGGGTCGGGTTACGGCTCGTACAAGTCCGTCCGGGACCTGGTCGCCGTCGCCGAGGCGGCGGGGCGGCCCGCGAAGGCCCGGACCACCCTGTACGGGGAGGTGCCGCAGGAGCGGCAGGACGCGGCCCGCGCCTCGGACGGGCACCTGCCGGAGCTGCTGCCGGTCCTGGACTGAACAACGTGTTGGGGGGGCGGGACCCCGCCGGGTCCCGCCCCCCACTCGCTCCCGTCGGTCCGGCTCAGCCGACGAGGAGGTCCTTCTTCAGCTCGCGCAGCTCGTGGGAGTCGATGCCGAGGCCGTCCTTCAGGTAGCGGTCGAAGGAGCCGTACTTGGCCTTGACCTCGTCGTAGCCCGAGTTGAGGTACTCGGGGCGCACGTCGAGCATCGGCTTGTACACGGCGGCCTGCTGGGCCGGGAGGTGGGAGAGGACCGCGTCGTTGGCGGCCTTGCGGTAGTCGTTGCTGGCCAGGTAGTCGGCCATCACCGTCTCCTGCGGTACGCCGAGGGCGGTCAGCAGGGAGGCGTTCGCCCAGCCCGTGCGGTCCTTGCCGGCGGTGCAGTGGAAGAGCGCGGCGCGCCCGCGGTCGCTGCGCAGGCCGTCAAAGACCTGCGTGTACGCCTTCTTGCCGCCCTCGCCGCTGACCATGGTCTTCTCGGCGTCGACCATGGCCTTGACGGCCTCGTCGGGGGACTTGGGCAGGGTCTGGAAGGAGCCGGAGCCGGCGAAGACGTCGGCGACGACGTAGGTGGCGCCGGCCGGGAGCTTGTCGGCGTCCTTGGTGCGCTCCTCCTGCATGCGCAGGTCGAAGACGGTGCGCACGCGCAGCCGCTCCAGCTTGGCCAGGTCGTTGGCGGTGAGCCTGTTGAGGGCGTCGGAGCGGTAGACCTCGCCCATCTTGACCCACTGGCCGTTCGTGGTGCGGTAGCCGCCCGCGTCACGGAAGTTGGCGGTGCCGTCCAGCTTGATCAGCCGGTCGGCGAGGCGCAGGCCCTGGCCGTGGTCCGGCTGGAAGTCGAACCACTGGCGGTCGGCGGCGGGCAGCCCGGTGACCACGGCCCGGCCCTGGGCGCCGCCCTTGGCGACGACCTTGCCGTTCGCCTTGATCTCGACGCGCTTGGTGCCCTTGGTGTTCCACTTCAGGGCGTACGAGCCGTCGGCGCCGGCGGTGACGGTGGCCTCGGTGAAGGGGATGGAGGAGCGGTTCTGGTGGCTGCCGAACCATTCCCAGCCGGAGGCGGAGGCGGCGGGGGCCACGACCAGGGAGGCGGTGAGTGCGGAGGCGACGACGGTCGCGGCGAGGAGAGCCTTCTTCATGCCCTTGAGGCTCTGGGCGCCCGGAGAACGCCGCATGAACGAAGCGTGGCCGAAAGCGACCGGGTCGAAGGCGAGTGGCAAAACGTGTCACTGATCATCATCGCGGCCGGAATCGTTCGTAATCCGGCCGTTCTCCGCTCACTTACGGGCGACCCGCCGAACTGCTTCCGAATACGACCGAAGCTGTCCACTACAGTGCGCGTCCGGAGCCTGGGGGGAACGGCATGGATACGACGACGACCGCTACGAGTACGACGCCGGCGGCGGGCACACCCGCCACGGCCACGGGGGACGCGCAGGCCACCGGGGCAGCGGCCACCGGGGCGACGGGCACCGCCCTCTGGGGCCGCGCCGAACAGCAGGACTTCCGCAGCCGGGTACGCGGCACCCTGCTCGGCTCCGCCATCGGAGACGCCCTCGGCGCCCCCCTCGCCGGCCTCTCCCTCGAGGCCCTCCGCGAGACCCACGGCCCGGCGGGACTGACAGAACCCGCCCCCGCCCACGGCCGCCGAGGCGCCGTCACGGCCGCCACCCAGCTGACCCTGTTCACCGTCGACGGCCTGATACGGGCCCACGTGCGCCGGGACGCCGGTGGCTGGCACCCGCCCACCGACGTCCACCGCGCCCACCTCCGCTGGGCCGCGACCCAGCGCGACTGGGGCCCCGACGAGCGGCGCAAGGACAACGGCTGGCTCGCCCTCGAGGAGTGGCTCTACGCCCGGCGCGACCCGGCCCGGGCCTGCCTGACCGGCTTCGCCGACGACACCCTCGGCACCCTGGAACAGCCCAAGAACCCCACCGCCCGGGACGCGGCCGCCACCGTACGGTCGGCCCCCTTCGGACTGCTGGTCGGCTGGGAGCCCGCCCTCGTCCTCCAGCTCGCCGTCGAGTGCGCCACCCAGAGCCACGGCCACCCCACCGCGTACCTGTCCGCGGGCGCCCTCGCCGTGATCGTCCACGGCATGACCCGCGGCGACTCCCTGGACACCGCCGTCCAGCGCGCCCTCACCCTGCTCGCCACCCGCCCCGGCCACCAGCCCGTCACCGGGGCCCTGCGGCGCGCGGTCACGGCCGTCACCCTGGGCGCGCCCGGCCCCCGCACCGTCGAGTCCCTCACCCCCGGCGACGGCGGCGAAGGCCACGACGCCGGGGACACCCTCGCCATCGCCGTGTACTGCGCCCTGGTCGCCGAGGACGTCCCGCACGGGCTGCGCCTGGCCGTCAACCACGGCGGCGACTCCACCGCCACCGGCGCCCTGTGCGGCGCCCTCCTCGGCGCCCTGCACGGCGAAACGGCCCTCCCGGCCGGCTGGCTCGCCGAGCTGGAGGGCCGCGCCACGATCCTGGAACTCGCCGACGACTTCGCCCTGGAGATGACCCAGGGCCCCGCCCTCCACGGCCCCTCGGCCTCCGCCCCCGGCTGGCTCGCTCGCTATCCGCGCGGCTGACCGCCCCGGGGGACGCCGACCGCGACCGAGGTGACGAGGAGGGCCGCGCCCACCCCGTACAGCCAGGGCCGGGACAGGCTCAGCGCCAGGACCAGCGCGAGCAGGCCGAGCCCGGCGAACACGGCTTTCGCCACTGCCCGCCGGGCGGCCCGCCGCCGGCCCCGGTCAGGCGGCCGCGGCATCGTCCGTGAAGCGGATCGTCCGGCAGACCGCCCCGATGAGCTCCAGACAGTCCTCCCACTCGTCGATGTTCTCGGTGGCGAGGGAGAAGTCGGCCATGGCCAGACGGCCGGGGACCGGCACGAAGATGTGCAGCTGGCGCACCACGGTGGGCCGGGTGTCGTTCTCCAGCAGGTTGACCGGGCTCGGGACCTTGGTGTCCTGGGTGACGACCACGGCGGGCCCGCAGTCCAGCACCATCACCCCGACCTCGGCCTCCGGGTAGAGCGCGCCCATGGTGCGGGACAGGCGGCGCACGGTGTGCTCGTTCGACAGCTCGCTCGGGCGGGCGGTGACGGAGAGCATCACCGAGCTGAGCGGCTTGTCCGGGTTGTCCTCGCTGGGGCCGCCGAGCAGCACCCCGGCGTAGACGGCGCCCGCGGCGGCGAGCATCTCGTACATGGCCTGCTGGGCCAGGACGGCGTGGGAGATCTGCTCCGGGGTGGGCCTGGGGTCGAGGGACTCCAGGTTGTCGATCAGCCGGTTGGTGTTGGTCTCGGCGGAGACCTGGAAGTCGATGTCCGTGAAGACCTCGGGAACGGAGAAGGTGAGCGGGAGTTCGACGGTGGCGTCGGGCATGGCGCGGTGTCTCCTGTGGTGGTGGGTGGCGGGTCGGACGGCGGCGGGCGGGGTCAGCGGCGGCCGACGATGCGGCCGAGCGTGGCGAGGGTGACCGTGCCGCCCTTCTTGGCCGCCGAGCCCACCGCCCCCCAGTTCCCGATGGAGTTGCCGCACTCCGCGGTGAGGCCGGCCCCGGTGGCGACGTCCCCGGCCGTGCCCTGGTCGCTGCCCGTCGTCAGCTCGAGGACGTCGGGAACCTGCGTGGCGAGGGTGATCGAGCCCTGCATCACCTTCCCGGCGATCTTGCCCGCGTTCGTACTGGCCCCCAGCGCCTTCGCGCCGCGCGCGCCGACGTACGTGAAGACCTTCGAGGCCTCGGAGGCACCCTTTCCGGCGACCTCCGCCAGGAAGGTCCGCCCGGCGGCCCGGGAGGCGACCTTGAGGCTGCCGACCGCGCGCATCGAGGTCGTGCCCGCCTTCAGCCCCTTGGCGGCCGCCCCGATGCCGGGGAGCAGCCCGAGCGCGTCGGTGGCGAGCCCGGCGATCGTGGCCGCGTCCCAGTCGCCCTTGATCGCCGCGTCGACCAGGTGCGCCCCGAAGGAGGCCGCCCCGGCGGCCAGCGAGATGGGCCCGCAGATGGGGGTGAGGATGGGGATCATGGCCAGCACGCCCGAGACGGCGGAGATCACGCCCAGGACGTCCCCGAGGAAGCCCCAGAACCCGCCGCCCTGCTCCTTGGCGGCCTCGGCCGCCGCCTTGGCCTTCAGGTACTCGAACTGCTGGCCCCCGGCGTCGATGACCTTCATCATCTCGCGGTTGGTCAGCAGCGCCTGGAGCTGGTACTCGGCCTGGACCGCCAGACAGTGGTCGACCAGGTCGCGCAGTTCCGGGTCGGCGATGCGCTGGGCGTCGTAGGCGACGTCCATCAGCCGCCACATGGTGGTGGTGAAGCTGTAGCCGCCGCCGGAGAGGGAGCCCGGCGGGATCGGCCGGGCCACCACCGGGTCCGTGAAGTCGATCAGGGCGTCGGCCCTGCCGGCACGGTGGAAGCGGGAAGCGCCGCCGCGCAGGGTCTGCCGGAGGTGCTCGGCGATGGCCGTGTCCTCCGCGGACGCGGTGTCCTTCCCGTGGCTTCCGGTGAGGAAGAGCTGGAGGGCCTGGCCCACGGCCGCCTCGGCGCCCATCCCGCCCATCTGGCCGCCCGCCTCCCAGCACAGCGCGATCAGCTCGGCGAGCCGGGCCCGCCCCTCGGCCGGGAACGCGGGGCCGTTCCCCGAGCGCCAGAAGCCGTCCGCGAAGGGCAGCACCCCGTCGCCGACGCCGGAAGGGCCGTCGAAGGACCAGTCGATGATCCGGCGGGCGGCATTGACGTTGAGCGAGTGCGTGTACTCGCCGACGCGCCCGGCGCGCCGCCCGGCCTCCGCCTGGAGGCGCACCGCTCCTTCGTAATCTCCGTCCTCCTCCAGGGCGTTCAGCTTCTCGTAGAACCCGTCCCGCGTGCCGGAGCCGGCCCCTTCCAGGGCGTCCTTCTCGACGAGGGTGCGCACGTCGCCGTCGAGCCGGTCCATCGCGCTGACGATGCGGCGCTCCATGGAGAGCCAGGACTTGATGATCAGTTCGATCCGGTAGCGGTCCTCGGCGGTCCCGGAGGCCGGGTCCCAGCCCCAGATCTGGCGCGCGCTGGCCTCGTCCCGGGTGTACATGTTGAGCTTCGAGATGAGGGCGCCGACGATCTGGTCGCCCGTGCTGATGTCGTATCCGAGGTGCGGCATGGGGTTCCTGCCGTTGCCCGAGGCAATCGTGTACAAGGTCTCCATCGAAAACCCTTCACCGGTGGATGACGCCCCTCACCGGGCGGACCCCGGGCGGGCCCCTGCATCCTGAAAGCAGGCACGCACCCGGACAAGATCGGTCACCCGCACACACGTACGCACCTGGCCGAATCGCCGACGGCCGCGAACACCCGTTCCTCGTACGGGCCCGCCTGCGACCGCGTGTACGACTGTGCGCGACGTACGGATTCGACCGAAAGCCCTGTCACACGTTCGGGGAACTCACGAACGCGGCCCGGCCGGCACACGCCCTGCCGCCCGCGCCGGGAACGCCGTACCTTGGCCCTCCCGACGACTCGGAGGTGCCCTCGCCCATGCGGATCGCCACCACCATCTTCCTCACCGACCGCACCGTCTCCCCCACCCGTCTCGCCCGCTCCCTCGAGGAGCGCGGCTTCTCCGGCCTCTACCTCCCCGAGCACACCCACATCCCCGTCAGCCGGGACACCGGCGCCCCCATGGGCGGCGAACTCCCCGAGCAGTACGGGCGCACGCTCGACCCCTTCGTGGCCCTCGGCCAGGCCGCCGCCGTCACCGAACGCCTCCACCTCGGCACCGGCATCACCCTGGTCGCCCAGCACGACCCCATCGGCCTCGCCAAGCAGATCGCGACCCTGGACCACCTCAGCGGCGGCCGCCTCACCCTGGGCATCGGCTACGGCTGGAACGTCGAGGAGGCCGCCGACCACGGCGTCGACTGGCCCACCCGGCGCGAACGGGTCCGGGACCACATGGCCCTGATGCGCGCCCTGTGGGCCCCGGAGCCGACCGCGTACGAGGGCCCGTACGCCTCCGTGCGCGCCAGCGCGGCCTACCCCAAGCCGGTCCGGCCCCCGCGCGAACTCGGCCCCGGGCAGCCGCTGTACGGCCCCCGCACCCTGATCGGCGGCGCGGCCGGCCCGAAGCTGTTCGCCGCCATCGCCGACCACTCCGACGGATGGCTCCCCATCGGCGGACGCGGCCTGACCGAATCCATGCCGGTGCTGCGCCAGGCCTGGGAGGACGCGGGACGCGACCCCAAGACCCTCCAGGTGATCCCGTACGCCGTCCAGCCGACGCCCGGCAAGCTCGGGCACTACGCCGAGCTGGGCATCGAGGAGGTCGTCCTCCAGCTCCCCTCGGCCGGGGAGGCGGAAGTGCTGCGCAGCCTGGACGAGTTCGCCCAGTACCTGTGACCCCTCTGACACCTCTGAACAGCCGGCTCACGGAACCGGATTCCCCCACTGGCGCGTGTCTGGGGGTGAGGCCGCCTGCCCGGACGGCTGGTAGCTTGGCCCGTCTTTCGATCACCGCTTTCCTGGGGGACCTCCCGTGCACAGCAACCTGCGTAACGTCCTCGTCGCCGCCACCGGCGTCGCGGCCGCGCTCACCCTGACCGCCTGCGGCAGCGACAGCACCCCGGCCGCCGACAAGAAGCCGACCATCGGCGCGCCCGCCCCGACGACCCCGCCCACCTCCGCGCCCACCTCCGCCGGGAGCGCGGCCGGCGCGGGCACCCTCGACGGCGGCTGGATCGCCATGGCGACCCCGGGCAAGGGCGTGGTGCTCACCGTCAAGGGCCAGAAGGCGTTCGTGGTCGAGGCCGCCACCGGCCTGACCTGCGAGGGCACCACCAACGGCTCGACCCTCGACCTGAAGTGCCCGGCGGGCGCGACCCGTTCGAAGGGCAAGGTCGACTCCGTCGACGCCACCACCCTGAAGGTCACCTGGGAAGGCGCCGGCACCGACACCTTCCAGAAGAGCGAGCCGGGCAAGCTCCCCTCGCTCCCGGCGCTGCCCAAGTCGTAGCGCCGACCGGCCCGCCCGCCCGCCCGGCACCCGCCGTGCCGGGCGGGCGGGCCGCCGCGCACCGTCAGATCAGCTCGGGCATCCCCTCCACCAGCACCACGACGCCGACCACCTCGCCCGCCGCGGACCGGCCCACCCACACGGGGTAGGTGCCGTCGCCGGTGGTCGCGAAGGCCATCAGCTCGGCGCCGGAGGCCTCGTCCCGGGTGCGCAGCATGTACATGGAGTCGCTGATGGTCTCGCCGGCGTCCGGGTCGCCCTGGACCAGCGCCCTCTCGTAGAGCTCGCGGAGCGGCTCCCAGGCCCCGGCATCCGCGAAGCAGCCGGTGGCGCCGTCGGTGTCGAAGCCGAAGATCTCGTTCTCGATGCACAGCCGCGGGTCGTCGCCCGGCCTGCGGGCCATCTCCCAGGCGGCGGCGGGGGTCTCGCTGACGAGCAGGCGGACGGCGGTGGTGTCCGTAGCGGCGACCCGGCGGCCCCGCCACTCGCAGTCGTACTCGTAGCTGACCTGCGCCTCCTCGAGTACGTACTCCCCCGGCGGGACGGGGACCGTGATGTGCGGCCCGTCGCCACGGTCGATGTCCGGCCCGGAGACGGCCAGCAGCCCGCCGGGCACGCGCAGGGTCCCGGTCCGGCGGGGCTCCACGACGGTCATCTCGGGGTGGTAGCCGTCGGTCACCCGCACCCCGGGCCGGAACAGCTCGCTGATCGGCCCGGGCTGCGCGATCCGCGGCGGACGCCAGCAGGTGGCGGGGGCGTCTCCCTCTGCGACCCCAGGTTCGGCCTCGGCCACCTCGAAGACCGGCGCCCCCGTGAGCCCCTGCGCCTGGGCCGACAGCAGCGGCCACTCCCCGAACGCGGGCCGGACCATCCACCGCTCGTCCTCACGGACCTTGGGCACGGTGGCGTACGAGCCCCCGACGTCGCCCCGGCGCTCCTCCGTCCGCCGGCCCCTCCCGTCCGGGAAGAGCTCCACGGTGACCCGCGGGCACTCCTTGTCGAACTCCGCCATCTCCGGGCCGGTGTACTGCCAGCCGACGCTGTACCGGCGCAGCAGCCGCCCCGGATCGTCCAGGAGCCGCATGTCCAGGTCGTAGATGCGGCGGCCCTGGGCGTCGTAGACCCACAGGCCGACGTAGTGGTCCCGCCAGGAGACGAGCCGGACCTCCAGCGGCGCCTCCCGCCCCGCCGTCCGGTACACCACGACGTACGGCAGCCCGGCGGCATCCCGCTCCCGGGCCTCCCCGGCGGATATCGGCCGCCAGGGCGCGCGGGCCTCCACGTCCCACGCCTGCGCGTACCCCACCTCGACGACCATTGCCGCTCCCTGTTCCGTGCCTCAGCCCTGATGCTGACCAGCAAGGTAGCCGCCACCTCTGACAGCGGCCCGCCGGGGTGCCAGCTCCGCCCAGACGGTCTTGCCGATGATCCGGTCCATGACCCCCCAGTCGGCCGCGAGCGCGTCCACGATCCGCAGCCCGTAGCCCGACTCCGCCTGGTACGCCTGCGGCTGCACGGCGGGGCGCCGGTCCCGGCGCGGGTCGGACACCTCCAGGCGCAGCAGGCCGCCGCCGTCCAGCAGGGTCATGCGCAGCTCGAAGTCCCGCCCGATGACCCGGCCGTGGGTGACGGCGTTGGAGGCGAGCTCCGCGACGAGCAGCCCGGCGTCCTCCGATAGCGGCGTGCCCTCGGGGACACCCCAGTCGTGCAGCGAGACGAGCGCCAACTGCCGGGCGAGGCGGGCCCCGCGGGGGGTGCAGCTGAAACGCTGAGTGAACACGCGTACGAGGGCCTGGGAGCGGCCGGAGGGTGCGGTCATGAGGAGAAACTCCCGTGTGCGGTGGGGAGTTCCAAGCAAAGGCACTACTACTGTTCAACTGTAGTAGTCCACGCTCTGGACAGGAGCCGTCACCGACCGTGAGCATGATGACTCGGGAGGTGACCGTGATGACGGCTGGCGAGAACAGCAACGGTGACAACCAGGTGGAACCCGATGCCGACCTGCGGAACTTCGGCGATACGGTCAAGGCTTGCCGCAAACGCGCCGGCCTGACGCAGGAGCAGTTCCGGCCGCTGGTCGGCTACTCGGTGCAATACGTCGCCTCGGTGGAGCAGGGCCGCCGGCATCCGTCCACGAAGTTCGTGAACAAGGCGGACGAGGTCCTGGACTCCTTCGGGGTCATCAAGATCGCGGCGAAACAGCTGGCGCGCAGGCGCGGACTCGCCTCGTGGTTCCGGCGGTGGGCGGAGCTGGAGGAGGAGGCGGTGGCGCTCAATACGTACGAGTGCCGGGTGGTGCCGGGGCTGCTCCAGACGGAGGCCTACGCGCGGACCCTGATCCAGAACGTGCCGCCCATGCCCACGGCCCAGGAGGCGGAGGACCGGATAGCGCGACGTCTGGAGCGGCAGAAGCTGCTCGCCCGCACCCCGTACGCCTCCTTCAGCTTCATCATCGAACAGGCGGTGATCGAGCGGCAGACGGGCGGTCCGGAGGTGACGCGCGAGCTGATCGACCACCTACTGGAGTCCGCCCGGCTCCCCAATGTGGACGTGCAGATCATGCCGACCGCCAGCCCGGAACACTCCGGGACCGACGGCCCCTTCCGACTCCTCGAATCCCATGAGAACGAGTGGTTCGGATACAGCGAAGGCCAGCAGACCGGCCGGGTCATCTCCGACCCGAAAGACATCAGCCTCCTCCACCAGCGGTATGCCAAACTTCGCATCCAGGCCCTCAATCCTGCGGACAGCGCGGGCCTGTTGATGCGATTGCGAGGATCCCTGTGAACAGCTCCCAGCTCCGGTGGCACAAGAGCAGCTACAGCGGTAGCGAAGGCGACAGCTGCGTCGAGGTCGCCCTCTCCTGGCACAAGTCCACCTACAGCGGCAGCCAGGGCGACGACTGCGTCGAGGTCGCCGCCTGCGCCGACACCGTCCACATCCGGGACTCGAAGCTCACGGCCAGCCCTGAGCTCGCGGTCAGCCCCACCACCTGGACCGCGTTCCTCGGTGGCGTCACCGCCTAGGGCGGTGGAATCGGTCCCGGCGCCGCCACGCCCGGGGCCGGACGCCAGAAGCGCCCGTCAGGCAGGGCCTGACGGGCGCCGAGGAAGTAGTCGGCATCGCGCTGGAACCGGACACCCGGCACGGCGCTGCGTACGTGTGCCCAGATGCTCGGGGCGACGCGGTACTCGCCGGACACCATCCAGGGGTCATCACCCAGCACGAAGAGGTGCCTGATCTTCAGGTACTGGTCCCGCGAGAGGGACACGGACTCGACTATCTCTTCGTCCGCGTCACCGAAACCGGTCAGATCCCAGACGAGGTTGTACCCGTCGGCGAATGGATAGTCGCTGCTCACCCGCCTCAAGCTAGGCGGCGCCCACGGCCAGCCGCACCTGCTTTTACGGGCACTCAGGCGCCGAACACCTCGCCGATGAGCACGCTCTGGACCTTCCCGAAGGCTTCCGCCGCCGCCATGAGGTCGAGCTGGGCGTCGCCGGTGGTGAGCGAGGCGGTGAGGGTCGTCCTGCCGTCGGGCGAGCTGAACATCAGGGCGCCCCAGCCCCAGAAGCCGCCGTTGTGGGTGTAGAGCGTGCCGTGCTCGGTCTCCTGGACGAACAGGCCGAGGCCGTAGCCGTACTTGGGGTGCGGGGTGCGCATTTCGGCGAGCAGCGGGGCGGGCAGGAGCCTGCCGCCCATCAGGGCGGAGAAGAAGGTGTGCAGGTCCCGGGTGGTGGAGATCATGTCGCCGGCGGCGGAGATCCAGGAGGGGTTGGCCCGGGTGACGTCGACGGTCTTCCACTGCTCGGCGTCCTGGTAGGTGTAGTAGCCGTGGGCGTGCGGCTCGGGAATCTCCGGCGAGGCGTCCGGGACCAGGGTGCCCGTCAGGCCCAGCGGGGTCAGGATGCGCTCCTGCATCTCCTCGGCGAACGGGCGGCCGGCGACCTTCTCGACCAGGAGCCTGGCGAGCACGTAGTTGGTGTTGGAGTAGCTCCAGTCCGTTCCCGGCTCGAAACGTGCCGGCTTGGACAGGGCGAGGCGTACGAGTCCCTCGGGCCGGTAGGTGTGGAAGAGGTTGTCCACCCACTCCTGGCCCTGCCAGGCGATGCCCGGGGCGGTCGTCCCGTCCTCGTAGTACTCCCCGGTGTAGTTGAAGAGGCCGCTGGTGTGCTGGAGCAGCATGCGGACCGTGATCCGCCGGTCCAGCCCGTACTCGGGGAGGTGGTCGTCGGCGGGGTCGTCCAGGGCGATCCGGCCGTCCGCGACCAGCTGGAGGACGAGGGTCGCGGTGAAGGTCTTGGTGTTGCTGCCGATCCGGAAGTGCCCGTCGGCCTGCGGTACGGCGCTCTCGCCGAGCTCGCGTATCCCGGCGGCGCCGGTCCACTCGCCCCGCTGGTCGTTCACTCGCACCAGCACCCCGGCCCAGCTGCCGGATGCGGCGATCTCCTCGAGGGCCTTCTGCAGTTCCGGACGGTCGTTCGGCGTGACGGACATGGTGGTGTGCTCCTTCGGATCGGCTATGGCGGGAGGGGGATTCAGGCACTGAGGGCGGTGATGTCGCCGTAAGAAGTAGTCGCCTGGATCTTCAGGGCGGCGTTGGCACCGTCGGCGTTCTGGAGGGCGTTGTGGATGCGGCCGTAGGAGGTGCCGGCGTCGAGGGAGGCGGAGACGCCGCGGGCGGCGCCGACGGAGATGTTGCCGTGCTCGGTGCGCAGGTCGAGGGTGCCGCCCGCGGCCTCGGCGATGGCCAGGTCGCCCTTCTGGGTGCGGATCTCGGCGGAGCCGCCCAGGCGTCCGACCGTAATGTCACCGGCGGCGAGGGTGAGGCGGGCGCTCGCGGTCTCGTCGAGCTTGACGGTGCCGTGGGCGCTCTCGAGGGTGACGTCGCCCAGGCGCCCGACGCCGCGGAACTCGGCGCTGGCCGTCCTGGCCTCGATGTGGGAGCCGGCGGGCAGCTGGACGGTGACCTCGATGGCGCCGGTGGCGCCGAGGATCTGGTTCTTGGAGGGGGTGTTGATCCGCAGGATGCCGTCGCGGTAGTCGACGGTGGTCTGCTCGGCGGCCTTCACGTCGCGGCTCTTGGAGGCGTTCGCGGGCAGGACCTCGACCGTGGTGTCGGTCCGGTCGGCGGCGATGAAGCGGATGTTCCCGGCGGGGATGTCGAGGACGGTGGCGATCGCGGCGGGGGTCTCGAACTTCTGCATTGTCTCGTTCCTTCGGCTCACTGCGTTTCTGACAAGAGAAACGCTACGTCGCGTTCAAGGATCGAGCAACAACTTCGTTGCGCAGTCCACCCATCCTCGCAGGTCAGACCCACAACATCGTTGCAGCGTTTCCAAATCTAACGCAACGACAGCCACCCGCCCGTTGCAACAGATGGGAATTGAACGCTACGCCGGGCGAACTCGGTGGACAGCGGACAGGGGGTGATCGATAGTGCGGGCCATGACTTCTCTGGTGCGACACGTGACCATCGACTGCTCCGACCCCTACGCCCTGGCGCAGTTCTGGGCCGGCGCCCTCGACGGCAAGCTCGCCGACGACGACTTCCCCGGCGACCCCGAGGCGCAGGTCAACTCAGCCGGAACCGCCCTGCTGTTCATCAAGGCGCCCGAGGGCAAGACGGTGAAGAACCGAGTGCACCTGGACCTCCAGCCGCAGGACCGGACACGCGATGCGGAGGTGCAACGCCTGCTGGACCTGGGCGCCACCGTGGTGGGCGATCACCGCACGGACGACGGCACGGGATGGGTCACCATGGCCGATCCCGAGGGGAACGAGTTCTGCGTGGAGCGCAGCGCCGCCGAGCGACGCGCGGGGTGAACGGGCCGGTCCCGCCATTCGGCGTACGAGCGCTGGCCGGGCCCATGGGGGGTGGTCCAACGTGTGGGTGCAGGCGATGACGCCTGAATCCCACCGAAAGGAACGCGATCCCCCTGCGTGCCACCTGGACGACCGCC
Organism: Streptomyces sp. NBC_00091; assembly: GCF_026343185.1. GTDB lineage: Bacteria > Actinomycetota > Actinomycetes > Streptomycetales > Streptomycetaceae > Streptomyces. The sequence goes on from NZ_JAPEMA010000001.1 coordinate 2,002,386, forward strand.
GCGCTGACCGCCGCCCTCAGCCTCGCCACGATCACCACCACGTCCGTCGCCCACGCTGCCGAGACCGGCCCGGCGACCAGCGTCCGAACGACCACCGTGGACGAGGCCACCAGGAACCTCGAGGCACTCAGCCCCCTCAGGGAAGCCGTCCCGGCCGCCCCGTCGCCCCTGGACCCGGGGGACCTGCAGAAGCTACTCGCCGCACTCCAGGACGCCGTGAAGGCCGTACTGGGCCAGCTGCCCGCCCCTCCGCCCCCGCCGGTCACCGGCTGACACCGGCGCGGAAGGTGCGGCGCTTGCGTTGAAGTGCACTCCAACGCATAGCGTCGCACCCACAACCTGCGGCGTAATGGGGGGAAATCATGCGGTACACACTGTTCGGCAGGACCGGTCTGCGCGTGAGCGAGCTCAGCCTCGGCACCATGACCTTCGCGGACCAGGAGACCAGCGCCCGAATAGTCGCCGCCTACGCGGACGCGGGCGGCAACTTCATCGACACGGCGAACATCTACACCAACGGCAGTTCGGAGCGGATCCTCGGCGAACTGCTCGACGGGCGGCGCGACGAGTTCGTACTGGCCACCAAGTACACCTGCGCGACCCGCGAAGGCGACGTCAACGCGGCGGGCAACCACCGGAAGAACCTGGTGCGGTCGGTGGAGGACAGCCTGAAGCGACTGCGCACCGATCACCTCGACATCCTCTGGGTGCACGCCCGCGACAACTTCACCCCGGTGGACGAGGTGATGCGCGCGCTGGACGACCTCGTACGAACCGGCAAAGCGCTCTACATAGGCGTCTCGGACTGGCCCGCCTGGGAGATCGCGCAGGCGGGCACCCTCGCCGAGCTGCGCGGCTGGTCCACCTTCGCCGGCTCGCAGCTGCGCTACAACCTGCTGGAGCGGACGCCGGAGCGCGAACTCCTCCCCCAGGCCCGGGCGTTCGACCTCGCCGTACTGGCCTGGGCCCCGCTGGCGGCCGGGAAGCTCACCGGCAAGTACCGCCGGGGCGAGGGAGGCCGGCTGGACGCCTGGGGCGTCAAGCCGTCCCCGCAGGAGGAGGAGGTCATCTCCGTCGTCCTGGAGATCGCCGAACAGGGCGGCTGGACCCCCGCCCAGGTGGCCCTGGCCTGGCTCCTCGGCCGCCCCGGCAACGTCGTTCCGATCATCGCGGCCACGAAGGAGAGCCAGCTCGCCGACAACCTCGGCTGCCTCGACGTCCGCCTCGACGCCGAAGCCGTCGCCCGCCTGGACAAGGTGAGCGCCGTACCGCTCGGCTTCCCGCACGACTTCGTACGCGAACCGTCCGTCATCAAGACCATCTACGGCGACCGCTGGCACGACATCGACGACCGCCGCACCACCTACCGCCGCACGACCACGGACGTCCGCTAACGCTCGGGCGCGGGCCGAGGCAGGGCCCTGAACGCTCTCCGCCTCACCCTGGTCAGGCGGGTTTCTCTCGCGGTCAGGCCCGGGTGGCGGTGTGGATGGTCGCGCTGCCCGAGGCATTGACGTGGCGGATGGTGAGGGTGTTCTTCGCGTACCCGACCGAAAGTCGCTCGCCGTCACCGGTGCCGCCCTTCTCCGGAGGCTGCCAGGGCAGGGTCAGGTCGAAGCCGTCACCCACCTTGCCGGGTACGTCGTGGGCGGAGGCTGCACCCTTGGCGCCCTGCTTGGGGCCCTCGTTGACCTGCATCATCAGACGGTCGCGGCGGAAGACGAAGCCTCCCTTCCAGGTGCCGGCCCCGCCATCCCACTCGATGGTCCACCTCCCGTTCGCCTCCTCCTGGCCCTGCACGGTCGCCCTGCCTTGAAGGGTCTGGCCGCCGGGCATGGTGGTCCGAATGCTCCAGGTGCCCGTGAGGAAGGCCTCCACGGAACGCTCGATCACACCCTGCCCGCCAGGGGATTTCGAAGGTGCGGACAAGGTGGGGGGAGCGGAGCCGGAGACGGCTGCCGAGGGCGTGTCGGCCGGGGGCGGGGCGGCGGAAGCCTGTGCCGACGGCCTGTCCTTGCCCGTACAGGCCGCCAGGAACGCCGCGCCGGCCCCGATCGCGAGGTAGCGCAGCGCGGTACGCCGGCCGACGATCCTGGCGGCCGTACGTACGGTGCGTATGGTCATCTCATCCCCCGTGGAGCACAGTTGGAAATCCGGGGCGAGTCTACGTAGGGCCCGCGCCGGGGGCAGTCGCCCCACCTGACACATCCCGTCCCCCGGCCAACTCCCCGCGGGCCGGGCCCCGTACCCTCCCCGCATGATCGATGCACACACCCACATCCGTGTCGCCCGGCCCTCGCGCGACCTCGAGGCCGCCGAGCGGTTCTACGTCGACGGGCTCGGGCTCGACGTCCTCTGGCGGACCTCCGGGCACGTTCCCGGGGAGCACGACCTCATCATGGTCGGACCGGCCGGTGGCGGGTGGCACTTCGAGCTGACCAACGACCCCGACAACCCGCTCGACCCCACCCCCACCGTGGACGACCTCTTCGTCGTCTACCTCGGGAAGACCCCCGACGAAGCCCTCGTGGACCGGCTCGAAGGCTGCGGCGGGACCCGCGTGGCCTCCCACAACCCGTACTGGGACGAGTACGGCGTCACCGTCGCCGACCCCGACGGCTACCGGCTCGTGCTCTGCTCCCGCACCTGGGGCTGAGTCCCGGGCCGCCCCGCCAGCCCCTCCTCCCGGGCGTCGATCAGCTCGTCCCAGTGCTCCCGCGTCCACGCGCAGGCCGCGTCCAGCGGGCCCAGCAGGCCGCGGCCGAGCGGGGTCAGGGCGTACTCCACCCGGCGCTCGGGGGTCTCGTACTCCTCCCGTACGACGAAGCCGTCGCGCTCCAGCCCGCGCAGGGACTGCGTCAGGGACTTGGAGGTGATCCCGCGCAGCGGGACCTTGAGCTCCGAGAAGCGGCGCGGACCGCCCTCGAGGCAGCGCAGGATCAGCGCGGCCCACTTGTCGCCGACGCGGAACGGCACCAGCGTCGAGGGGCAGACGGGGTCGAACATCTCGGGGTCCAGGAGCGGCGGCGGCTGCGTCATGATCGCCACCGTAGGCCGGTATCCGATCGGTAACCACCCCCTTTCTTACGCTCGCTGCCATGACGAACGAGATCAGCGGTACCGACAACGCCACCACCACCCGAGTCATCGTCTTCGGCGCCACCGGCCGCGTCGGCCGGGCCGTGGTCGACGGGGCGCGGGCGCGCGGGGTGGAGGTGACGGCGGTGGGGCGGGCCGACGGGGAGGTGACCTCGGCGGCGGACGTGGCCCGGCTCGCGGCGGGTCACGACGCGGCGGTGGTCGCGGTGTACGACGCCCAGGCGGCGCCCGGGGAGTTCTTCCCGGCCATGGCGCGGGCCCTGGCGGCGGGCCTGCCGCAGGCGGGGGTGCGGCGGCTGGTGTCGGTCGGGCTGGCCTCCGTACTGCCCACCGCGGACGGGATCCCGCTGATGGACACCCCCGGCTACCCCCAGGAGTGGCGGGAGTTCTACGTCGGCCACGGCGCCGGCACCGATGCCCTGCGGGCGGCCGCGCCGGAGGCCCTGGACTGGGCGGTGCTCTCCCCGGCCGGGGACTTCGACCACGAGGGAACACCGGCCGGCGGCGGCTACGCCTTCGCCCCTGCGGACGCCGCCGCCCGCATCACCCCCGCGGACTTCGCCGGAGCCCTCCTCGACGAGGCCACGGCCCCGACCCTGCACGGCACGCACACAGGAGTGACAACGGCATGACGACGACCACAGCAGCCACCGAAACCGCCACGGACAGCCCCAACCCCTGGGTCGCCGACCACATCCGCCGCTTCGAGGAGACCGCCGGGCGGCCGCGCCCCGGGATCACGGACCTGTTGCTGACCACGCGGGGCCGCCGCTCGGGCCTGCTGCGCCGGACGGCGCTGGCGTACGTACGCGACGGGGATGCGTACGTACTCACGGCGTCGAACGCGGGCGCCGACCGGCACCCCGCGTGGTACCTGAACCTGGCCGCCGACCCGGCCGTCACCCTCCAGGTCGGCGCCGACACCTTCCCGGCGCTCGCCCGTCGCGCGAGCCCGGAGGAGGCGGAGCGGCTGTGGCCGGTGGTGGTGGCCGCGATGCCCTCGTACGCGGCCTACCGCGAGGCGACGGACCGGGAGATCCCGCTGGTCCTGCTCACCCCTGCCAACTAACGGCGTGCTCAGCGCACCCTCACTTCACCTTCGGCGCGTCGGGCACCCCGGCGTCCAGGGCGCTGCCGGCGCCGGCGAGGGAGGAGTTGGTGGACTGTGTCGCGCTGCCGGCGGCGGCGCCCGTCACGGCGACGGCGGTCTTGGCGTCCTTGACGGCCTGGCCGGGGTGGTCGGCGATGTCGACGACGCGCTTGACGACGGGCTGCCCTTCGATGGTGGGCCCGTCGGCCGCGTGCGCGGCGAGGGGGGTGAGTGCGAGTGCGGCCCCGCCGGTGAGGGCCAGGGCGGAGAGGGTGCGCTTCATTGCCTTCATGCCCCGCCCAACGATCCCCCCGCGCCCCGGGTCACCCCCCAAACGCCCGCGGCCCCGGATCGGAGGATCGATCCGGGGCCGCGGGCGATGACACAGCGGGGAAGAGGGGAAGAAGAGCGGGACTCAGTCCTCGACCACCAGCGCCGGGGTCGACTTCGTGAGGACCTCGCCGCGGAAGAAGGCGGGGCTGCGGCGTTCGGTGACGAACATGACGACCAGGCCGAGGGCGAGGAGGCCGACGCCGATGGCGAAGACGCTGCCGACGCCGAAGACCGCGGAGCCGGAGCCGTAGGAGGGGTCCCACGCGTCCGCCAGCGTCTTGAAGAAGACCGCGGCGAGGAGCAGGCCGCCGAGGACCGGGAAGACGCCCTTGAAGAACAGGTCGCGGGCCGAGCGGCGCAGCTCGCCGCGGAAGTACCAGGCGCAGGCGAAGGCCGTCAGCGAGTAGTAGAAGCAGATCATCAGGCCGAGCGCGAAGATCGTGTCGGTGAGGACGTTCTCGCTGACCAGGGTCATGACCGTGTAGAAGGCGCCGGTCGCGATGCCCGCCATGACGGTGGCGCGGCCCGGGGTCTTGAACTTCGGGTGGACCTTGGCGTAGGAGGGCGGCAGCGCCTCGTACGTGGACATGGCCAGCACGGTGCGGGCCACCGGGATGAAGGTGGTCTGGAGCGAGGCGGCGGCGGAGGCGAGCACGGCGACGAAGAGCAGGATGCCGAGCATCGGGCCCATCACCGGGCCGGCGAGGGCGGCGAAGACGTTGCCGGAGGTGTCCGGGTTGCCGAGGCCGAGGCCCTTCTCGCCGGCGCCGACGGCCATCTGGGCGGCGATGCCGGTGGCCAGGTACGAGCCGACCAGGACGACCATCGCGATGAGCGAGGCGCGGCCGGGGGTCTTGGCGGAGCCGGTGGTCTCCTCGTTGGTGGCCAGGCAGGCGTCCCAGCCCCAGTACATGAAGATCGAGAGCGAGAGTCCGGCGGTGAAGGCCGCCATGGACTCGACCGCGAAGGGGTTCATCCACTCCCAGGAGAAGTCCAGGCCGGTGTCGAAGGTGCCGGCGGAGGCCTTCTGGAAGGCCATCGCGACGAAGATCGCGAGGACGGCGAGCTGGAGGCCGACGAGGGTGTACTGGACGCCCTTGGTGGCGGTCATGCCGCGGTAGCTGATGGCCGTCGCGATGGCGATCAGGGTGAGGCAGGTGGCGATGTGGACGAGCTTGTTGTCGTCCAGGGCCGCGATCGAGGCGTCACCGGTGATCTCGCCGGCCAGCAGCCAGAAGTAGGAGGTGGCGACGCCCGCGAGGTTGGAGAGCACGATGATCGTGGCGATCACCAGGCCCCAGCCGCACATCCAGCCGATCCGCGGGCCGAAGGCCTTGACGGTCCAGGTGAACGAGGTGCCGCAGTCCGGCATGGCCTTGTTGAGCTCGCGGTAGGCGAAGGCCACCAGCAGCATCGGGAGGAAGCCGGCCAGGAAGACCGCCGGCATCTGGAGGCCGACCTCGCCGGCGGTGGAGCCGAGGGTGGAGGTCAGGCAGTAGACGGGGGCGACGGTGGAGATGCCGATGACGGCACTGCCCACCAGGCCGACGGAGCCCTTGCCGAGGCCCTTGCCGCGAACGCCGGCCTCGCCCTCGGCGACGCCGCTTACCGTGTCTCCGACCTGAGGCCGAACGTCCAGCTGAGTCATGGGTCAGGACGTTAGACGGTGCGGTTTCCACATCCGGAGGACTTAAGTCCGAAACTGAGGTCCCAAAAACGCCTTGGAATCTCGACCCCGAGAGAGTTCATGTTCCCGCAATGGAAGGTTCACAGGGTCAGCGGTCATCGTTTCGCTGGACCTGGAGCTCAGCTTTCGCCATGCGGAAACCGCAGCCGTGCCCGTTTTGCCCCATTCAAAACTTTCCCGTGGCAGTTTTCGGCCAGCCCGGAGGGGCCGTGGCGCCGTAATCCGGTGGACTCGCCCCGAGCCCCGCTGGCAGGCTCCGCCCCATGACCTACGGAATCGAGTCCCACCCCGCCCGGTGAACGCCCCGATGGAGCGTTCCTCCCTCTACGACTACGCGTTGTTCCGCCAGGGCATCGAGCCCGACGGCCGGCTCCCGCGCGGCGGCCATCCGCTACCGGAACCGCAAGAACCCTCACCCGCGCCCTCGCCCCAGCCCCAGCCGAAGCCCGACCGGAGCCGGCTGACCTGGCAGGAGACCCAGGAGGAGGTCGCCGCCGCGCTCACCGCGCCGCTGGCCGACCCCGACCCCGTCCGGGCCGCCGACACCGTCCACCGCCGGGCCGAAGCGCTCGCGCTACCGCACCGCACCGTCCGCGCCCACGTCACCCGGCTCCCGCTGGCCGACGAGAGCGCCGCCCGGCGGACCGCCCGCCGGCTGACCCGGCACGGCACGAGCCCGGCGGCCGTCGGCATCGGCCTGGCCCTGCTCGTCCGGCTCGGCGAACCACAGGACGTGCCCGTCCTCCAGACCCTGGGCCTGCTGCGCGGCCTGGGCCGCCTGGCCGCGGCCGCCCTGGACCCGCTCGACCGGCGGGCGGCCGCGCTGCTCCTGCTGGCCGAGCGCACGGACCGGACCCACCTGGACGGGCTGGCCGACGCCGTCGCCGCCCGCGACCCCGCCGCCACCCGTACGGCACTGCTCGCCCTGCCGCGCGATCCGGGTGCGTACGCCCCCGCCCGCCGGATCGCCGAAGCCACCGAGCTCGACGTCCTGCTCCGCGCACATCCGCGGGACGGGGCGCTGCTCGCCGGGGCCGCCCGGCTGCTGACCCGGATGGCCTGCCAGCGCGACTACCGGGCCGAGATCCTCGACTACCGCCCGGCCGTGGCCGTGTACGGGGCCCTGGTCGCCGGGGCGGACCGGATCCCGCCGAGCCTCGACCACCACGCGCTGTTGCTGTCCACCGCCCTGGACCTGCACAGCGGGACCGCCGCGCTGCTGGACTGGCCGCCGGGGCGCCGCGAGGCCCTGCTCGAAGCCCTGGGCCGGCTGCTGGCCTCACCCGCCTGGACCGCCGCAGCCACCGCCACATCCACCCCCGCCGACGAGCGGCGGGCCGACTGGATCCGGCGGACCGGGCGCCGTCCCTTCGACCTCCCCCCGGCACCGCAGCGGCTGCGCATCGAGGTGGTCGTCGAGGACCCCGCCGAGGGGAACGGCGTGGACACCCGGATCCTCGTCGACGGCCGCCCCCTGGTGCCCGCGCTCTTCGGCAAGGGCCCCGGGAACCCCCCGGAGCTCCTGCTGGACCGGGACGACCTGCGCGCCGGACCCGAGCCGCGCGAGGTCCAGCTCGCGGAGGCGTACTGCTCCGAGGGCTGCTGCGGAGCCCTGTACGCGACCGTCCGGCGGGACGGGGCGGAGGTGGTCTGGGGCGAGTGGCGCGGTGCGACGGGGTCCACGGCCCCGCCCGAGCTGCGCTTCGCGGCGGCCGCCTATGGCGCCGAACTCGCCCGGGCCGACGCCGACCGGGCCTGGTCCTGGCCCGCCCGCAGTACGGCCCGCCTGATCGCGGCGGGCCTGCGCGAACGGCCGGAGCTGCTGGCCCGCTGGGAGTGCCGGCCGGGCTGGACCGGCACGGCCTACCGGGAGCCGGACTCGGCCCACGTGTCCTTCACCTACCGCCCGGCGGCGCCCCCCGCCGTACAGGAGCACGGGGAGCCGCCCTGGCTGCAGTACTTCTGGGAGCTCCCGGACGACGGCCGCCCGCCCGAGGTCCAGGCCGCCGCCGCACTGGACCGGCTCGCCGGCGGCGACCCGACCACCTGGTCCCGGATCTGCGGCGGCAGCCGCGAGTCGGCGCGGATCCTGGGCCGCGCCTGGCCGGAGAAACCCAGCTAGCGGAAGGGGGCGGAGGGGCCCGCCAGGGCCCCTCCACCCCCCTACTCCCCTAAGCCGTCCAGACGATCGACTGCATCTCGCTGTACGCGTGCAGTGCGTACGAGCCCACGTCGCGCCCCACCCCGCTCTGCTTGAAGCCCCCGAACGGCGCCTCCATGTTCCGGCCGATCGTGTTGACCCCGACCCCGCCCGCCCGCAGCCGGCGCGCCACCCGGAAGGCGCGCGCCGCGTCCCCGGACCACACGTAGCTCAGCAGCCCGAAGTCGCTGTCGTTCGCCAGCCGGATCGCCTCCTCCTCGTCCCCGTCGAAGGGGACCACCACCACGACCGGGCCGAAGATCTCCTCGCGGACCACCCGCATCTCGTTCGTGCAGTCCACCAGCAGCGTCGGGGCCACGTAGAAGCCCTTCCCCGCGTCCCCCACCACCGGGCGCTCCCCGCCGTACGCGATCCGCGCGCCCTCCTTCCTGCCCAGCTCCACGTACGACTCCACGCGGTCGCGGTGCGCCGCCGAGATCACCGGGCCCACCACCGTGCCCCGCTCCGCCGGGTCGCCGACCTTCATGAAGGCCAGGTAGCCCCGCAGCTTCTCCACCAGCGGCTCGTACACCGACCGGTGGACGATCACCCGGGTCGGGGCGGTGCAGATCTGGCCGGAGTAGAAGGAGAAGGTGGTGCCGATCCCCATCACCGCCGCGTCCAGGTCGGCGTCCTCGAAGACGACGGCCGCGCCCTTGCCGCCCAGCTCCATGAGCTGCCGCTTCATGGAGCGCCCGCACACCTCGGCGATGCGCTGCCCGACGCCCGTGGAGCCGGTGAAGGACACCATGTCCACGTACGGGGAGTCCACCGCCGCCTCGCCGACCTCCACCGAGGCGCCCGAGACCACGTTCACCACGCCCGCCGGGGCCCCCGCCTCGTGCAGGGCGGCCGCCATCTTGAACACCGACAGCGGGTCCTGCGGCGCCGGTTTGACCACCACCGTGTTCCCCATGGCCAGCGCCGGGGCCACCTTGCCCGCCGGGTTCGCCCAGGGGTTGTTGTACGAGGTGATGCAGGTGACCACCCCGACCGGCTGGCGCACCTCCAGCGCCCCCAGGATGCCGGCCTTCCCCATCGGGCCGGCCTCGGTGACCTGCGGCGCGATGCCCCGCTCGACCGGCTCCAGGGCGCCCTTCGCGTACCGCCGGAAGCGGGCGACCCCGACCCCGACCTGCATCCCGCGCGCGATGCCCGTGGGCGCGCCCGTCTCCGCCTGCGCGAGGGCGGCCCACGGTTCGAACTCCCGCTGCATGATGTCGGCGGCCCGGTCGAGGATCGCCGCGCGTTCCCCGGGGGCCGTACGGGACCACGTACCGAAGGCCTCGGCGGCGGCCCGGGCGGCCTCCTCGACCTGGGCGCGCGAGGCCTCGGGGGCCAGGCCCACCACGGACTCGTCGGCCGGGTTGACCACCTCGTAGTGGCCGCCGTCGGGCTCCACCCACTCGCCGCCGATGTAGAGCTTGGTCACCGTGTGCTCACCGTCCTCGTGTCCCGGCCCGACCGGAGCACGATGCCCGGGATCGCGCCGGTCACCTCGTCGTCGCGGACGGTCTCCACGCCGTTGACGCGTACGGAGACGATGCCCGTCGCCCGTGCGTCCAGCCGGGGGCTGTCCCCGGGCAGGTCGTGGACCAGGGTCGCGGGCCCGGCGTCGATGCGCTCCGGGTCGAAGAGGACCAGGTCCGCGTGGTAGCCCTCGGTGATCCGGCCGCGCTCGCGCAGCCCGAACAGCCGGGCCGGGTCGTCGGTGAGCATCCGTACCGCCTGCTCGAGCGGCACCAGCTTGCGGCCGCGCAGGCAGTCGCCGAGGAAGCGGGTCGTGTACGGGGCCCCGCACATCCGGTCCAGGTGCGCGCCGGCGTCCGAGCCGCCGAGCATGACGTCCTCGTGCTGCCAGGTCTCGGCGCGCAGGGCCCAGCTCGCGGGGTCGTTGTCGCTGGGCATCGGCCACAGGACGGTGCGCAGGTCGTCGTTGGCGCAGATCTCGACGAGGCAGTGGAAGGCGTCCTGGCCGCGCTCGGCGGCGATGTCGTCGACCACCCGGCCGGAGAGGCCCTCGTTCTCCTTGCTGTACGTGTCACCGATGACGTAGCGCCCGAAGTTGGCCAGGCGCCGGAAGACTCCGGCCTCCTTGCTGTCGGCGCGGCGCAGCATCTCGGCGCGGACGTCCGCGTCGCGGAGCTTCTCGATCCGTTCGGGGACGGGCAGTGCGAGGACCTCGCCCCAGCCGGGGATGAGGTTGAGGGCGCAGAAGGTCCCGAGGGACATGTTCATGGGGGTGAGGATCGGCATGGTGAGCGCCACGATCCGGCCGCCGGCGGCGCGGGCGCGCTCGGAGGGGATCAGCTGGCGCGGGACGCGTTCGGGGACGGCGGCGTCGATGGTCAGGACGTTCCAGTTGAGGGGCCGGCCGGCGGCCGCGCTCATGCCGACGAAGAGGTCGATCTCCTCGTCGGAGAACTGGTCGAGGCAGCCGGCGACGATGGCCTCGAGCTGGGTGCCCTCGTGTTCGGCGACGGCGCGGGAGAGGGCGAGGAGTTCCTCCGGCCCGGCGTGCCGGGAGGCGACGGGGGCGCCGGCGCCGTCGGAGTGGGTGGAGGACTGGGTGGTGGACAGGCCCCAGGCGCCGGCGTTCATGGCGTCGTGGAGGAGGTCGACCATCTGCCGCAGCTGCTCGGGGGTGGGCTGTCCGCCGACGGCGTCCTCGCCCATGACGTGGCGGCGCAGGGCGCAGTGGCCGACCATGAAACCGGCGTTGACGGCGATCCGCCCTTCGAGGGCGTCGAGGTACTCGCCGAAGCCGGACCAGGTCCAGTCGACGCCTTCTTCGAGGGCCTTGAGGGCCATGCCCTCGACCTTGCTCATCATGCGGCGCGTGTAGTCGGCGTCCTCGGGGCGGGCGGGGTTGAGGGGGGCCAGGGTGAAGCCGCAGTTGCCGCCGGCGACGGTGGTGACGCCGTGGTTCATGGAGGGGGTGGCGTACGGGTCCCAGAAGAGCTGGGCGTCGTAGTGGGTGTGCGGGTCGACGAACCCGGGGGTGAGGACGAGGCCGGTGGCGTCCTCGCTGGTGCGGGTGTCCTCTGTCGTCGTCCGGCCGGGTTCCGCGATGACGGCTATGCGGCCGTCGCGGATGCCGATGTCTGCGACGTATGCGGGGGCGCCGGTGCCGTCTACGACGGTCGCCCCGCGGATGAGGTGGTCGAGCATGTTCCCCTCCTGTGTGTCCCTGTGCCGTTGCCCTGGCCGGGCGGGGGTGGGGGCCCTGCGGGGCTGTCCCCTACCCGCCCTTCCACCTCCCCCAGACTCCGTCCGGGGGGACCCCCACGCCTCAAGCGCCGGCGGGGCTTGGAAAGACACGGCGCTCCGCGCCCGCGCCTCAAACGCCGGCGGGGCTGGAAGTGCGCTGCGCGCACTCCAGCCCCGCCGGGACTACGCGGACTGGCGGAAGCGGGTGGTGCGGTGGATCGGGTCCGTGTCTATGTGCGGGATGACGTGTTCGCCGATGAGCTTGATGGTGGTCATCGTGTCCTCGGGCGAGACTCCCGTCGGCAGGCCGAAGGAGAGCTGGTCGGCGCCTGCCTGCTCCCAGCGCTTGCACTGGGCGCGGACCTCGGACGGGTCACCGCAGATGAGGAGTTCCTCCGCGATGAGCAGCTCGATGATCTCCGCGTTGTACTCGGGGAGGGTCTCCGGCCACTGCGGGATCGCCTCCGGGCGCGGGAAGGTGTCGTGGTAGCGGAAGACCAGCGACTGGAAGCGGTTCATGTTGGCGTTGACCGCGATCTCGACGGCCTTGTCGTGGGTCTCGGCGCAGATCGCGGTCGAGGTGACCATCACGTTGTCGTTGACGAAGGCGCCGATCGCCTTCGCCTCCCGGATCGCCGTCTTGTACTGGTCGAGGACCCATTCCATGTCCGAGACCTTCTGGACGCTGAAGCCGAGGACGCCCAGGCCCTTCTTCGCCGCCATCGCGTACGAGGAGGGGGAGCCGGCGGCGTACCACATGGCCGGGTGGGCCTTGCCGTACGGCTTGGGGAAGACCTTGCGCGGCGGGAGGGACCAGTGCTTGCCCTGGAAGCCCTCGTACTCCTCCTGGAGGAACATCTTGGGGAATTCCGCGATGGTCTCCTCCCAGATCTCCTTGGTGTGGTTCATGTCCGTGATGCCGGGCATGAAGCCGAGGATCTCGTGGCTGCCGGCGCCCCGCCCGGTGCCGAACTCGAAGCGGCCCTTGGAGAGGTGGTCGAGCATGGTGACCTTCTCGGCCACCTTCACCGGGTGGTTGACCGGGGCGAGCGGGTTGAAGATGCCGGAGCCGAGGTGGATGCGCTCGGTGGCGGCGGCGAGGTATCCGAGGAAGACCTCGTTGGCCGAGAGGTGCGAGTACTCCTCCAGGAAGTGGTGCTCCGAGGCCCAGGCGTACTTGAAGCCGGACTTGTCGGCCTGGATGACGTACTGGGTCTCCTCGAGCAGCGCCTTGTGCTCTGCCTCGGGGTCGACCTTGGACCGCGCCTCGGGCACGTATCCCTGCACGAAGAGCCCGAATTCCAAGGGGTTCACCGTCCTTAGGTTTCTGACGTTGCGTCAGATTTGATGGGTCCGACTGTTCCACCGCGGGGCGGGGCCGTCAATAGAGCCGCAGGGGTTCATCTGACGGTCCGTCAGGAGACGTCAGATGATGCTGACGCCGGCCGTCCAGCCGCCGTCCACGACGAAGGGCTGGCCGGTGATGTAGGAGGAGTCGTCGCCGGTCAGGAAGAGGGCCAGCTTCGCGATCTCCTCCGGCCGCCCCACCCGGCCCAGCGGGACCACCCGCTTGTACAGCTCGGCCATCGCATCCCTGGCCTCGTCCGTCATCCCCGCCGGGTCCAGCAGCCCGGGGTTGGCCATGGGGGTGTCCACCGCACCCGGGCACATCGCGTTGACCCGGATGTTCTTCGCGGCCAGCTCCAGCGCCGCCACCCGGGTCAGCCCGAGGATCGCCGCCTTCGTCGCCGCGTACGCGCCCACGTACGCCATGCCCGTCAGGCCGGTGTAGGAGGAGGTGTTGACGATGGTCCCGCCGCCGGCCGCCTCGATCTCGGGCGCGACCGCCCTGATGCCGAGGAAGGCGCCGACCTGGTTGACCTCGACCACCTGCCGGAACTCCTCCAGCGGGGTCGCGGTCAGCTCGTTGAAGCGCAGGATGCCCGCGTTGTTGACCAGCCCGTCCACCGGGCCGAAGGCCTCCTTCGCGGTGGCCGTGGCGGCCTCCCAGTCCTCCTCCCGGCTCACGTCCAGCCGTACGTACCGCGCCCGGTCCTCGCCGATCTCCTTGGCGACGGCGGCGCCCTGCTCGTCCAGTACGTCGCCCAGCAGCACCTTCGCGCCCTCGGCGGCGAAGAGGCGGGCCTCCTGCTCGCCCTGGCCGCGCGCCGCACCGGTGATGATGACGACGCGCCCGTCCAGCTTGCCCATGGGGTACCCCTAGTGGTTTGAGGAGCCAGTCGTTGAGGAGTCACTGGTTGAGGAGCGGGGCCACCTCGGCCCCGAACGCGGTGATCTGGTCCACGAGTTCGGCGCGGTCGCGATTGCGGAAGCGGACCTGGATCTGGTTCACGCCCAGCGCCCCGTACTCCCGGAGGGACTCGGCGAGCGCCTCCGCCTTGCCGGTGAGGGTGCGGCGGCCGGTGTCCCAGGCGGGCTCGCCGACGTAGAGGGGCTCGGTGATGGCGCCGATCTCGACGGGCCCGGTGTTCCCGGCCGCCGCGCGGAGCTCGCGCAGGCGGGCGATCTGCGCCGGAAGCCGGTCGCGCGGGTCCCCCTGCGGGAGCCAGCCGTCGCCGCGTACGGCGGCCCGGCGGACGGCGGCGGGCGAGGAGCCGCCGACCCAGACGGGGATGCGCGCCTGGGCGGGGCGGGGCAGCTGCCCGAGGTCCCGGAAGGAGAACCGCTCCCCCTCGAACTCCGGGTACTCCTCGGGCCCCAGCGCCGCGCGCAGCGCGTCCAGGGTCTCGTCGAGGACGGCCCCGCGGCGCCCGAAGTCGACGCCGAGCGCCTCGAACTCCTCCTGGACGTGCCCGGCCCCGACCCCGAGGATCAGGCGGCCCCCGGAGAGGTGGTCGAGGGTCGCGTACTGCTTGGCGGTGACCAGGGGGTGGCGCAGGCCGACGATCGCCACGTGGCTCAGCAGCCGCACCCGCTCGGTGATCCCGGCCAAGAAGGCCAGGGTGGCCACCGGGTCGTACCAGACGGTGCTCATGGGGCCGGCGAGCCGGCGCGGGACGGCCACGTGGTCACAGGTGGCCACGTACCCGAAGCCGGCCCGGTCGGCGGCGCGCGCCACCTCGGCGAGGTCGGCCGCGCCGGCCGAGGCCTCCCAGGGCTCGGCGTAGATGGTGCTCTGCGACTGGACGGGGAGCTGCATCCCGTACGCCAGCCGGCCTTCCGGAAACACGCGTGCCATACCGAGCCCGCCTCGCCTTCGTCCGCCGGTCCGCGCACCGCTTCGACTGCCGATTCGGCATACCGGTGCCGGGCCCCATCGTCATAGCTGACGGTCCGTCAGGCAAGGGGCGGGGTGGAATCGCGCGAGGATGGGTGGCGGGTACGGGTGCGTACCCGTACCCTCGAAGGATGGGAAGGAGCACGACGATGCCCGATGCGAACATCCGTATCCCCGAGGAAGCCAAGGACAGACTCGCCGCCATAGCGGCTGCCGAGGGGCTGTCGCTCCGCGCCTACCTGGCCCGTCTGGCCGAGACCCTGCTGACCCCGGCCGAGCGCGCCGAACGTGCCGAACGCGCACGTGCCGCGCTGCGCGACTGGAACGGCTACGCGCCGACGGCCGCCGAGCAGCAGGAGCTAGACAGCGAGCTGGACCGCCGCCTCCAAGGGGCGAGGCCCCGGTGACCGAGCCCGTACACATCGTGCTGGACGAGACGGCGATGACCGCCGCCGGCCGCGGCAACGTCCTGGTTTCGCGCCTCATCCACCGGGCCCACGCCGAGTCCGGCTGGTTCCTGTACGCCCCTGCCTGTGCGCTGGTCGAGGCCGACCGGGCCCGGCCCGGCACGGCGGAGCACCTCGCGGCCCTGCCCGGCGTCATCGTCCTCGACCTGGACCTGCCCGCCGCGCTGGCCGTCGCGCGGGACGAGAGCTGGGCCACTGCCCACTGCCTGCACGCCGCCCAGCCCACCGCCGACCGGCCCGACGGCGCGATCGTCGCCACCACGGCCCCGAAGCGGTGGGAGGGCGAGCCCGTCCGAATCCTGGACCTCACTCCGTGACCGGCGCCAAAGGGACCGACATGTCCAGGACCACCGTGAAGAAGTCCGTGACCATGCGGCGGTCCATCGCCGAGCAGATCGAGGAACGCGTGGGCGCGGGCGGGTTCTCGCGCTTCATCGACGCGGCCGCCGAGCACTGGCTGACGATCCTCGCAGCGCGGGAGGCCGCTGCAGAGCAGGAAGGCCGCACCGGCGCGTAGCCAGCGGTGCGCGTCTGAGCGGTCCCCGGGGACTGTGCGGGGGCGGGCGCAGCGCCTAGGGTGCGCGCGTGGAAGTGGATCTGATGCTCACCCTCGTCAGCGGGATCGCCTGGACCGTCGTGTACGTCGAGGCCATCCGGGTCGGGCTGCGGGACCGGACGTACGCCATGCCGGTCGCCGCGCTCGCGCTGAACTTCGCCTGGGAGACGACCTACGCCGTCACGGACTTCCGCACCGGGGTGTCCCCGCAGGGAGTGGTCAACGTGGTGTGGGCCGCCGCCGACGCGGTGATCCTGTACACCTACCTGCGCTTCGGCCGGGCCGAACTGCCCGGCTTCGTGACCCGGCCGCTGTTCGCCGCCTGGAGCACGCTCGTCCTCGGCGCCGGCTTCGCCGTGCAGTGGCTGTTCCTCGCGCACTTCGGGACGCACGACGCCACCCGCTACTCGGCGTTCCTGCAGAACCTGCTGATGTCCGGGCTGTTCATCGCCCTCTACGCCGCCCGGCGCGGCCCGCGCGGGCAGTCGCTGCTCATCGCCGTCGCCAAGTGGCTCGGCACCCTCGCGCCGACCGTGCTGTTCGGGGTGCGCGAAGGGTCCGGCTTCGTCCTCGGGCTGGGCGTGCTGTGCTCCGTCTTCGACCTCGCCTACATCGGGCTGCTGCTCCTGCGGCCCGACGGGGCCGGAAGCGGTGAGGCCGGGCCCGGTGAGGTCAGGGGCGTCAGGGGCGGCTTCAGAAGCCCGCCGGGCCCATCGCGATGACCGGGTGCGCCGCCGGGTCCAGGGTCTTCAGCAGCTGCTCCATCGCCTCCTTCGGGAGGCCGACGCAGCCGTGGGAGGGGCCGTTGTGGTCCACGTGCAGCCAGATGTTGCCGCCCTTGGCCTCGCCCTCCGGCTTGACCGGGTCGAGCGGGGACATGCCCTGCCTGCGGTTGTAGTCGATCGCCACCACGTAATCGAAGGAGCCCGCCAGGGACTCCCCGTTCACGCCCAGGCCCGTCGCGACGAACGCCGGGTCCCGGTCGTACGGGAGCTTCGTGCCGGGCGGGGCCGGCAGCAGGCCGCCCGCGTCGGTGAGGGAGAACACCCCCTGCGGGGAGGTCAGGTCCCCGTACTCGCGCTCGGTGGACCAGCCGTTGGCGCCGTTGCGGGCCGGCCAGTGCCCGGCCGCGGTCCAGTCGGCGCCGATGCCGGTCCGCGTGAAGAAGGTGACGGCGGAGTCCGAGGAGTCCTTCGCCTTGCCGGTGACCAGCACCAGCTGCCGCGCGTCCCCGGGGATCCTGGCCCGGGTCGCCGCGCTGAGGGAGTCCGGGAGCCCCTGGAGGGCGTCCGCGCGCGGGGTACCTCGCGTGGCGTGACCCGGGCCGCCCTGGGCCTGGGCCTGGGCCTGGGGCTGCGCCGGGGTCCCGGTCTGGGCCTGGGGGCGGAGCTGGCCCTGGGGGCGGGCGTCCGAGCGGGCCGGCTGGGCGGGCGCGCCCGGCTGCTCGTACACGGCGTGCACCCATCCGGCCCCGAAGGTCAGCAGGCCGAGGGCGGCCACGACGAGCAGGGCCCTGGGCGGCCGGCCGGGCGAAGCGGAACGCCTGCTTTCGGCCGAACCGGGGCCCGTACGGGACGGCGTGCGACCGCCGGTCCGGAAGCGGGATCGGGCTCGGGCGTGCTTCTTCATTCACCCGACCGTACATCAGGTGATCATCGTTCCCGGTGAACGGCGTACTCCCGCAGCCCCTGCGGCGCGGGCAAGCGGAATCCGCCGACGGGGCCGCCGACGGGCTCCGGACCGGCCACGTCGAAAAAAGAATCCGAAAAAGAACGCGAACGCTGTCACAGGGACCGGCCGGGCGGTGTCTTGTTGCCGGAAGCGTTCGAAGCGAGGGAGACACCATGAACAAGAACACCGAAATCGTCGTCATCGGCGGCGGTTACGCGGGCGTGATGGCGGCCAACCGGCTGACGCAGCGCGAAGACGTGACGGTGACCGTGATCAACCCGCGGGCGTCCTTCGTCCACCGCATCCGCCTGCACCAGCTGGTGGGCGGGTCCGACTCGGCGGTCGTCGAGTACCGGGACGTCCTGGCCGAGGGGGTCCGGCTGGTGGTCGACACCGTGGCGCGGATCGACGCGGCGGGGCGCGGCGTGGAGCTGGCGTCGGGCGGCACGGTCGGTTACGACTACCTGGTGTACGCGGTGGGCAGCGGCAGCGCCGACCCGCGCGTGCCCGGAGCGGCCGAGTACGCCTTCCCGCTCGCCACTCTGGAGGAGGCGCAGCGGCTGCAGCCGGTCCTCGAGGCCGCGTCCGCGTCGGCCGCGGTGACGGTGGTCGGCGCCGGGCCGACCGGTATCGAGACCGCCGCCGAGCTGGCGGAGGAGGGGCGTGCCGTGACCCTGGTCTGCGGCGGGGTGCTCGGCCCGTACCTCCACGCCCGGGGTCGTCGCTCGGTCGCCGGGCGGCTGGCGAAGCTCGGGGTGACCGTGCTCGAGGGGCCCGACACGAAGGTGACGGCCGTGTCGCGCGACGCCGTACGGCTCGCCGACGGTCGCGAGCTGCCGAGCGAGGTGACCATCTGGACCGCCGGCTTCGCCGTGCCGGACCTGGCGGTGCGCAGCGGGCTGAGCACCGACGCCCTGGGCCGCCTGCTGACGGACGAGACGCTGACGAGCGTGGACGACGAGAGGATCGTCGCGGCCGGGGACTCGGCGGCGCCGTCGGACCTGGCGCTGCGGATGAGCTGCCAGGCCGCCATGCCGCTGGGCGCGCGGGCCGCCGACACCGTCCTCAGCCGGATCGCGGGTGAACGGCCCGAGACCCTCAACCAGTCGTTCGCCGCGCAGTGCATCAGCCTGGGCCGGCACAGCGGCATCTTCCAGTTCGCCAAGAGGTCGGACGTCGCGGTGTGGTTCCACATCGACGGCCGCCTCGGCGCGAAGCTGAAGGAGACCGTGTGCAAGGTCGTCGTCAAGCACCTGGCCGACGAGGGGCACAAGCCCGGTTCGTACAAGCTGCACCGCAGCTCGGGAGGTGACACACGTCGTCAGCTGCTGGAGGCCAAGCAGGAGACGATCTCGTACGGTGAGCCGGTTCGAACCACCGTCCGGTAAGAAGGAAGTTGTATGAGCGAGCACGCCATCGAGGCGGCGACCGAGGTCTTCGTCGCCCACCGCAACCTCCTCTTCACGGTCGCCTACGAAATGCTCGGCTCGGCCGCCGACGCCGAGGACGTCCTCCAGGAGACCTGGCTGCGGTGGGTCGAGGTCGACTTGACGCAGGTCAGCGAGCAGCGCGCCTACCTGGTCCGGATCACGACCCGCCAGGCGCTCAACCGGCTGCGCACCATGACCCGCCGCAAGGAGTCGTACGTCGGCCCGTGGCTGCCCGAGCCGCTGCTCACCGCGCCGGACGTGGCCGAGGACGTCGAGCTGGCCGAGAGCGTGTCGATGGCGGTGATGCTCGTCCTCGAGACGCTGTCGCCGACCGAGCGCGCCGTCTTCGTCCTGCGCGAGGTCTTCGACGTCGGCTACGAGGAGATCGCGGCCGCCGTCGACAAGACCCCGGCGGCCGTCCGCCAGATCGCCCACCGCGCCCGCAAGCACGTCGACGCCCGCCGCCCGCGCGAGGTGGTCTCCGCGAGCGAGACCCGGACGGCGATGGAGTCGTTCTGGCGCGTACTGGAGACCGGGGACCTCCAGGGCCTCCTCGACGTGCTCGCCCCGGACGTGGTCCTGATGGGCGACGGCGGCGGTATCAAGCAGGCCGCGGTGCGGCCGATCACCGGCGCCTGGAACGTGGCCCGCTTCATGATCGGGGGCATGCGCAAGAACGGACTGCCGGTCACCGTCGCTCCCACCGTGGTCAACGGCGCCCCGGGACTCGTCGTCCACCTGGACGGCGAACTCGACGGTGTCATCGCGCTCCAGGTCGAGGACGGCCGCATCACCGGCCTCTACTACGTCCGCAACCCGGAGAAGCTGTCCCGCCTCGAGGCGGAGACCCCGCTGACCCTGCGATGAATCCCCGGGCACCCCACCGACCCCTCCCGCCAGGGCAGGGCCCCGACTTACCCTGAGCTGATGAGAACTCCGCGTCAGGCAGCCCGCATTGTCGTCCTCTCTCCCGGCGGGTCGGTGTTCCTGTTCCGGGAGAACAACATCGAAGTCGGCATCCACTGGCTGCCCCCGGGCGGCGGCATCGACCCGGGCGAGACCCCCGAGGAGTGCGTGCGGCGCGAGCTGCGCGAGGAGACCGGGTGGACCGACCTGGAGCCGCAGCGGCTGCTGTGCACCTGGGAGCACGACTTCACCCACCAGGGCGTCCCGGTCCGCCAGCACGAGCACATCTACGTCACCACGGGCCCGCGCCGCGAGCCCGTGCTCGAAGCCCCCGACATCCACTGGCAGTGGCTGTCACCGCAGCGCCTGGCCACCCTCGGCGAGCCCCTCTGGCCCCCGCGCCTGCCCGACCTGCTCTCCGGCACCCCGGCCGACCCGGTCCACCTGGGGCTGCTGGCCTGAGCTCCGGCACGGCGCGGCGGGGCGGTCAGTGCTTGCCGGTGGCCTTCGCGTAGAGCTGGGCGGCGTAGTCGCCGAGGATCGTGCTCGTGGAGACGTCGTCCGTCTCCCCGCCGGTCAGGATCCCGATGATCTTGCCGTCGCGGGCGATCCAGGCGCTGCCGCTGGTCCCGCCGGGGAAGTCGGCGCAGTCGAAGCGCTGCTCCCGCTCGCCGAGCCGGACGGTGACCGCCGTGCAGATGCGCGGAACCTTGCGGTCGGCGGGGTAACCCGTCACCGTGACCTCCTCGCCCGCGCGGCCCGTGGTGTCCAGGGTCGCGCCGCCGGTGACGTCCTCGATGGTGCGGCCCTTGTCGTCGGGGGCCAGGCGGGCGAAGGCGAGGTCGTAGTCGTCGTCCGTACCCTCGGCCCAGCGCTCGTCCTCGAAGACCTCCTCGATCTTCCACACCCCGTACGGGGCAACGCCGTTCGCGTACGCGGGTGCGAAGACGGCGCCGCCTTCACGGGCCTGCTTGCCCTCCATCAGGCAGTGGCCGGCGGTGACGATCATGTTCTTGCCCGGGCTGCGCACGACGGTCGCGGTGCAGAAGTGGTCGCCGTCCAGGCCGCCGGTGAAGAGCGCACCGGTGAACGCGGCGGGCCCGCCGGGCTTGGGGGCCGCAGGGGACGGCGGGGGCGCGGCAAGCTGAGGTTTCGACGCTTGCGATCGCGAAGAGGCGGTCGGCGACCCCGAGGGCGCGGCCGACTTGGCCCGTACGGGAACAGCCCCGTCGGGCGGCGGCACCAGCTCAGCCACCGCCGCAGAGGCGCCCAGCGCCGCCAGCGCACACAGCACCGCCGTCACCACGGTCCGCTTGTCCACCGCCATGATCCCTCCCCACTTTGCCCTGGCGAAGCATGCCCCGGCAGCACGCCAGGGTGCAAGGCCGGGGGTGCTGGAGGTGGTGCGGGAGGGGTCGGGTTGGCGGGATTCAGCGGGCCGGAATCAGAGACGGTTTGGGGGTTTCCCGTCAGTCCCATCGTCCTTCCGTGTCGTGCCGGCCTGTCAAGGGCGCTCCTTCGTCGCGTCGCTTCGCGATGGCCTTCGGCCACCCTTGACCGACCGCCCCGCCCCGGAAAAACGAAGACTGCCGGGAACCCCCCAAAGGAACGGTCACGGGGCAGGAGGGGAGGAGCGGCCTCGTCAGCGATGAGGCGAGGGGCCGGGCCTTGCCCCGCCGGGCATCCGGCCCTGGCCAGGAAGGGCCCGGGGCCGGGGGCCCGGGGCGCGTCAGATCGCTACGCGCTCCTCATTTCTCAGCGCCTACCGGCCGTCTGGGGCTGATCCCTGCACCAAATGTTGATCAGAGCGGCGGGAGGAGCTCATGGGCGCGTCAGATCGCTACGCGCTTCTCAGATCCCAGCGGCCGGCGGCCGTCTTGGGCATCCACACGCACGGGCTCAAGTTGCCAGGGAAGTAGGGCACTTCACGCTCTCGAGGACCAATCCGGTGTCTCGAAATGCCGCATGTCCCCTACAGTCAAACTCCAATGACGCTCTTGGTCGCCGAATTCGTTCGAGGACTGCGCGGCGAAGCAGCACACTGTCCGTCATGACCACATATGACAGCATTGGTACGACCTACAGTCACACCCGACGGCCGGATCCCCGGATCGCTGCCCAGATCCACGCGGCGCTCGGCGATGCTGCGACGGTGATCAACGTAGGTGCGGGCACCGGCTCCTACGAACCGCCGCAAACGGTGCTGGCGGTCGAACCCAGTTCGGTGATGATCGCCCAGCGTCCAACCGGCTCCGCGCGGGCCCTCCAGGCATCCGCCGAGTCGATCCCCCTCCCCGACGACTCCGCCGACGCGGTAATGGCCCTCCTCACCGTGCACCACTGGACCGACCTGGAAGCCGGTATCGCGGAGCTGCTTCGCATCGCCCGGCGGCGCGTCGTCATCTTCACCTGGGACCAGACCATCCAGCGCAGCTTCTGGCTGGCGGACGAGTACCTGCCGGATGTGGCCGCGTTCAACGACACCCGGGCCGTCCCGATCGACCGGCTGACCGCACTGCTGGGAGGAGCCCGCGTCGAGACGGTCCCGATCCCGCATGACTGCACCGACGGATTCGGCGCCGCCTTCTGGCGCCGCCCCGAGGCCTACCTCGACCCGCAAGTACGCGCCGGCATGTCCATGTTCGCCCAGACCGGCGAGGAAGTTCTCCGTCCGGGCCTGGCCCGACTCTCCGACGACCTGTCGTCCGGCCTGTGGCACGAACGCCACGCCGACCTGCTCAACCGCGAAACCCTCGACATCGGCTACCGGCTCGTCATCGCCGACCTCTAAAAACGCGGCCCAGTGCAGGTATCAGCCCCAGACGGCCGCCAGACGCCGAGATATGAGGAGCGCGTAGCGATCTGACGCGCCCCTCGCTTCCCGCCTCACCCTGGTCACCATTTGGTGCAGGGATCAGCCCAAGGCGGTCGGTAGGCGCTGAGAAATGAGAAGCGCGTAGCGATCTGACGCGCCCCGGGCCCCCGGCCCTGGGCCCTTCCTGGCCAGGGCCGGATGCCCGGCAGGCCAAGGCCCGGCCCCTCGCCTCATCGCTGAGGGGCCGCTCCTCCTGCTCCCGCCCCGTGACCGTTCTTTTGGGGGTTTCCCGGCAGTCTTCGTTTTTCCGGGGCGGGACGGTCTGTCAAGGGTGGCCGAAGGCCATCGCGAAGCGACGCGACGAAGGAGCGCCCTTGACAGGCCGGCCCGACACGGAAGGACGATGAGACTGACGGGAAAGCCCCATACCTTCTCTGATCAGGTCCGGCTGGAACCCCGTCAGCCCGTGACACCGCCCAGGAATGCCACCCAGGCCGCGGGGGCCAGGGCCAGCTCGGGGCTGGTGGCCAGCTTGGAGTCCCGGACGTGGACGGTGTCCGCGCAGGTGGCCACCTCGACGCAGTCGTCGCCGTCGCCACCGCTGTACGTCGACTTGTGCCAGGAGAGGGCGACCTCGACGCAGCTGTCGCCGTCGCCACCGCTGTAGCTGCTCTTGAACCAGTGCAGATCCGAGTTGCTCATAGCGTCCCTCGCGTTTGCTCCAACAGGCCCAAGGAGTCGGCGGGATTGAGGGCCTGTGAACGCAGTTTGGCATACCGCTGATGGAGGATGCTGACCTCCGAGGGATCCGAGATGAGCACACCGGTCCGCTGTCCCTCGCTGTAGGCGAGCCACTGATGGTCTGGAGTTTCCAGCAACCGGATGGGGCCATCGTGGCCCGCGTGCTCGGCCTGTTCCTTCGGCATGATCTGGACCGTCACATTGCGCAGCCGGATCAGTCCCAGGATGTGGTCGACCTGGTCGCGCATGACCTCCCGCCCGCCGAAATGCCGGTCGAAGACCGACTGCTCGATGATGAAGCTGAACGAGGAGTTCGGCAGGTCGCGCAGGATGTGCTGGCGCTCCAGGCGGCCCGCCACCTGGGCCTCTATCCTCGCGTCCTCCAACGGCGGCACTCGCTCCGCGAAGATCCCTCGGGCGTACTCCTCCCGCTGCAACAGCCCTGGCACCATCCGGCACTCGTACGTATACAGACTCACCGCAGCCGGCTCCAGCAGTGCCCACTTCTTGAACCACGACGCCACCCGCCTCGGCTTCGTCAGGTGCCGGGCCGCGCCCTTGACCGCGCCGAAGCAGTCGAGCTCCGACTCCATGCGGTCCACGAACCGCTCGCTCGGGTAGCGGCGGGCCTGTTCCACCGAGCCGACGTACTGGACCGAGTAACCGATCCGCTCGGCCATCTCCTCCTGGGTCAGGCGGGACCGTTTACGGAAGGCCTTCGCAACCTCCGCGAAGCTCCGTAGAGCCCCGTTCGGGTCCTCCACCTCTTCGGGTTCGACGCCCTGGTCATCCACATGCTGCACCCTGACACCCCCAACTCGCGCGCCTGCATGCCACGTTCGCGAGCGGTGTTCCCCCGGTCCAGCACCCCCACTCGTACAACGCCCCCAGTAGCGGCACCCCGGTCGAAATCAGCACCCAAACCGCCACTCCCAGCCCCTCAACGGCCTTTACAAGCCGCCGTATTCACGTAAGCTCCCCCTCGTCCGCAAAACAGTGTCTGGGGGAAACAGTAATGCTCGGAGTCATCGCCGCCACCGCCACCGCCACCGCCACCGCAGCCCTCGCCGCGCCCGCCGTCGGGCTCTTCGCCCACCGGGCCGTGCGCCGGGCCGCCAATGCCCGCCTGATGCGGATCGAGACGCCGGGCGGCATCGACGAGCAGGGTTTCGTCCGCATCGGGGGGATCGAGCAGTGGATCTCCGTCCGGGGGGAGGACCGGGCCAACCCCGTGCTGCTGGAGATCCACGGTGGGCCCGGCGCCGCCAACTCCCCCTACGGCGCCCGTACCCGGTCCTGGGAGCGGCACTTCACGCTCGTGCGCTGGGACATGCGCGGCGCCGGGCTGACCTTCGCCCACGGCGGGCGGGAGGGCCAGGGCGCCGACGGCGGCGGGATCGGCTTCGAGCGGCTGTACGCGGACGCGCTGGAGGTCACCCACCACATCCGCGAGCGGCTCGGCGTGGAGCGGGTGGTGCTGATGCCGAGCTCCTTCGGCACGGTGTTCGGGCTCCGGCTGGCCCGCAGCCACCCCGAGCTGTACTCCGCGTACGTCGGCACCGACCAGAACGTCCAGGAGGCGGGCCGTGACACCTCCGCCTACGACGCCACCCTGGAGCGGCTCCGGGCGGCCGGCAAGGCCAAGGACGTGGCGAGGGTGGAGGCGATGGGGCCGGACCCGCGCCGGTGGAGCCCGGCGCAGCGGTCCTCGTACGACAAGCTGTGCGCGGGGAGCGACCCGCTGACGCTGGAGACCGTGAAGAAGGTGGTCCTGGGCTCGATGTGGCTGTCGCCGCTGTACTCCTTGAAGCACATCGCGGCGTACTTCAAGGCCCAGGCCTTCTCGGAGTCGGTGACGACCGGAACGGGCCGCTTCGACGACTGGGCGGACGGGACCCACTTCCAGGTGCCGTTCTTCGTGTTCCAGGGCGCCGAGGACGTGATCACCCCGGCAGCACGCGCGAAGGCGTACTTCGACGCGGTGGAGGCGCCGGTGAAGGCGTTCGCGCTGATCGAGGGCGCGAGCCACTTCGCGTCGTTCCGCGACCCGGAGCGCTTCCTGGAGCTCCTCCTGACCCACGTCCGCCCGGCGCTCGCGCCGGACCGTCCCGTCACCGCCTGACCGGGCCGGGCGCCCCACCCCCGACAGGGTCCGCGCCCGCGAGGGGCTCGCCCGCCGGCTCGGCCGCCGCCTCCACCGGACCGGTGAGGTCCGGCAGGCCGCCCTCGGCGATCCAGTTCAGGAACTTCTCGCGCTTACGCCGGTCATGGTGGGCCTCCTCGGCGTGGGGCGGCCTGCCCCTGTCCGCTTGAACGAACAGGCCGCCCGAGCCGTCACGCAGGCCCCTTACGCCCCCGCCCCCGCCCAGAGCCCCTCCGTCGTCAGCCCCAGCAGGTCGATGGCGTTGCCGCGCACGATGCGGTCCACGACGTCCGGGGCCAGGTGGCCCATCTGGGACTCGCCGACCTCGCGGGACTTCGGCCAGGTGGAGTCCGAGTGCGGGTAGTCCGTCTCGTAGAGGACGTTGCCGACCCCGATGGCGTCCAGGTTGCGGAGGCCAAAGGCGTCGTCGAAGAAGCAGCCGAAGACGTGCTCGGCGAACAGCTCGGCCGGCGGGCGCAGCACCTTGTCGGCGACTCCGCCCCAGCCTCGGTTCTCCTCCCAGACCACGTTCGCGCGCTCGAGGATGTAGGGGATCCACCCGATCTGGCCCTCGGCGTACATGATCTTCAGGTTGGGGAAGCGTTCGAACTTGCCGCTCATCAGCCAGTCGACCATCGAGAAGCAGCAGTTGGCGAAGGTGATGGTGGAGCCGACGGCCGGCGGGGCGTCTGCCGAGGTGGAGGGCATGCGCGAGGAGGAGCCGATGTGCATGGCGATGACCGTGCCGGTCTCGTCGCAGGCCTGGAGGAAGGGGTCCCACTCGTCGGTGTGGATCGAGGGGAGCCCCAGGTGCGGGGGTATCTCGGAGAAGGCGACCGCGCGCACGCCCCGCGCGGCGTTGCGGCGTACTTCGGCGGCGGCGAGGCGGGCGTCCCACAGGGGGACGAGGGTCAGGGGGATCAGGCGGCCGCGGGCTAGCGGGCCGCACCACTCCTCCACCATCCAGTCGTTGTAGGCCCGTACGCCGAGCAGGCCGAGTTCGCGGTCCTTGGCCTCGGTGAAGGTCTGGCCGCAGAAGCGCGGGAAGGTCGGGAAGCAGAGGGCGGACTGGACGTGGTTGACGTCCATGTCGGCGAGCCGCTCGGGAACCGAGAAGGAGCCCGGGCGCATCTGCTCGTAGGTGATGACTTCCAGCTTGATCTCGTCACGGTCGTACCCCACCGCGGTGTCGAGGCGGGTGAGCGGCCGGCGCAGGTCCTCGTACACCCACCAGTCGCCGACCGGGCCGTCGTCGCCCTTGGCCCCCATGACCGGGGCGAACTTGCCGCCGAGGAAGGTCATTTCCTTGAGCGGGGCGCGGACGATCCGGGGGCCGGTGTCGCGGTACTTGGCCGGGAGCCGGTCCCGCCAGACATGGGGGGGCTCCACCGTGTGGTCGTCCACCGAGATGATCTTCGGGAAGGTCTCCATGTGCTCTACCGTAGCGCTGAACTGACGAACCGTCAGCTATTCCCGCCGCAGTGGCACTCAGGCCGGGAGCGGATGCCTCCGCTACGGGCTGACGTGTACGCGCAACACAGGGCAGACTGACCCTTAAACCGACGGAAGGCAGGGGGGACGAGAGATGGACGGCGAACCGGCCATCCCGCACCAGCGGAACCACCCCGACGCGGCCCGGTCCCGGCCCGGCACCAGCACCACCGGCACCAGCACGGGCGCCGACACCAGCACGGGCACGGGCACCAGCCCGGGCACGGGCGCCGACACCGCCACCACCACCGCCGCCACCACCACCGGCACCCGTACCGGCACACCGCCCGACAGCCCCGTGCCCGCATCCCCCGAAGCGGCCGGCTCCCCCACGCCCCCCGCACCCCCCACACCCCCCGCCCCCGCCCCCGCCGACAACCGCTTCGCCGTCCTCGGCCCCGTCCGTGCCTGGCGCGGCAGCGAAGCCCTGCCCTCCGGCAGCCCCCAGCAGCGCGCCCTGCTCGCCGTGCTGCTGCTGCGCGACGGCCGCACCGCCACCGCGCCCGAGCTGATCGACGCCATCTGGGGCGAGGACCCCCCGCAGCAGGCCCTCGCCACCATCCGCACGTACGCCTCCCGGCTGCGCAAGGTGCTCGACCCCGAGCTGCTCGTCACCGACGCCGGCGGCTACGCGATCCGGCTGCGCCACCAGGAGGCCCTGGACCTCGGCATCGCCCGCAGCCTGGCCGCCGACGCCGAGAAGGCCCGCGCCGCCGGAGACCGCGCCCTGGCCCGTACGCTGCTGGCCCGCGCCCTGGACCTGTGGGACGGCGAACCCCTCGCCGGGGTACCCGGCCCGCACGCCGAGACCGAACGCACCCGGCTCGCCGAGTGGCGCCTCCAGCTGCTGGAGACCCGCCTCGACCTCGACCTGGAGGTCGGCCACCACGCCGAGGCCGTCTCCGAGCTGACCGCCCTCACCGCCGCCCACCCCCTGCGGGAGCGGCTGCGCGAGCTGCTGATGCTCGCCCTCTACCGCAGCGGCCGCCAGGCCGAGGCCCTCGCCGTGTACGCCGACACGCGCCGGCTCCTCGCCGAGGAACTCGGCGTCGACCCGCGCCCGGAGCTCTCCGCGCTCCAGCAGCGGATCCTGAACGCCGACGCCGAACTCGCCCGCGCCGAGGACCCCGTCCCGACGGCCGCGCCCGTACCCGTGAGGCCCGCGCAATTGCCCGCCACCGTCTCGGACTTCACCGGCCGCACCCCCTTCGTCGCCGAACTCGGGACGATCCTCGCCGGCGCCGAGGGCCAGGTCATGGCCGTCTCCGCGCTGGCCGGCATCGGCGGCGTCGGCAAGACCACCCTCGCCGTGCACGTCGCCCACGCCGCCCGGCCGCACTTCCCCGACGGCCAGCTCTACGTCGACCTCCAGGGCACCGAACCCCGCCCCGCCCTCCCCGAAGCCGTCCTCGGCTCCTTCCTGCGGGCCCTCGGCACCCCCGACAGCTCCATCCCCGACTCCCCCGCCGACCGGGCCGCGCTCTACCGCTCCATCCTCGACGGGCGCCGCGTCCTCGTACTGCTCGACAACGCCCGCGACGCCGCCCAGGTCCGCCCGCTGCTCCCGGGCACCGCCGGCTGCGCCGCCCTCGTCACCAGCCGGGTCCGGATGTCGGGCCTCGCCGGGGCCCATCTCGTCGACCTCGATGTGATGAGCCCCGAGGAGGCCCTACAGCTGTTCACCCGCATCGTGGGCACCGAACGGGTCGGCGCCGAACGCCAGGCCGCCCTCGACGTCGTCGGCGCCTGCGGGTTCCTGCCGCTCGCCATCCGCATCGCCGCCTCCCGGCTCGCCGCCCGCCGCACCTGGACCGTCTCCGTCCTCGCCGCCAAGCTCGCCGACGAGCGCCGCCGCCTCGACGAGCTCCAGGCCGGCGACCTCGCCGTCAAGGCCACCTTCGAGCTCGGCTACGGGCAGCTCGAGCCCGCCCAGCAGCGTGCCTTCCGCCTCCTCGGCCTCGCCGACGGCCCCGACATCTCCCTGGCCGCCGCGGCCGCCGTGCTCGAACTGCCCGAGTACGACACCGAGGACCTCCTCGAGGCTTTAGTCGACTGCTCCCTGCTGGAATCGGCCGCGCCCGGCCGCTACCGCTTCCACGACCTCGTACGCCTCTACGCGCGTGCGTGCGCCGAGCGCGACGAACAGAGCGGCGGCCGCGAGGACGCCCTGGACCGGCTCCTCGACTTCTACCTCGCCACCGCCGCCCGGGTCTACGGCGTCGAGCGGCCCGGCGACCGCCTCCCCGCCCACCTCAGCGCCACCCGCCACCCCGGCCTGACCCTCACCGACCCCCGCGCCGCCCTGGACTGGCTGTTCGCCGAGGCCGACCCGCTGCTGGCCTGCGTACGGCAGTCCGCCGGACGGCCGGGCGCCCTGCGCCGGGCCGTCGACCTGCTGTGGGCGGCCAAGGACCTCTCCGAGTCCGGCGCCAACTCCAAGCAGTACGAATCGGCCGCGCTGACCCTGCGCGAGGCCGCCCGCGCCGCACGGGACCCCCGGGCGGAGGGCCGCGCGCGGACCACCCTCACCATGGTCCACCTCTTCGCGGGCCGGTTCACCGAGGCCGACGACGAGGCCCGCCAGGCCATGGACCTGGCCCGCGAGGCCGGCGACCCGCTGCCCAGCTGCTGGGCGCCCAACGACCGCGGGATCACCGCCCTCTACCAGAAGCGGTACGAGGACGGCGAGCGCTACCTGCTGGAGGCCATAGAGAACTTCCGGGCCGACGGCAACCACATCGGCGAGGCCAGCGCCCTGTGCAACCTCTCCCGGATCCACGTCGGCCTGGGCCGCCTCGGCAGCGCCATAGACCTCGCCCGGCAGGGCATCGCCGTCTACGACCGGATGGGCCTGACCCTGCGCCTGGCCAACGGCCGCTACGCGCTGGGCATCGCCCTCACCCAGGCGGGCCGGCTCGCCGAGGCGCTGGACCAGCTCGGCGAGGCGCTGTCGCTCTTCCACGACAACCGCCAGCCACTGTGGGAGGGCGTCACCCACTTCCGGCTCGCCGAGGCCCACCTGGCGGCCCTGCGGCCCACCCTGGCCGCCAAGCACGCCGAGCAGGCCATCGCGCTGCGCGGGATCGGCGGGGAGTGGCGCCGGGCGACCGTGCTGACCGTGCTGGGCAAGGCGCTGCGGCGGCTGGGCCAGCCGGACCGGGCGCGGGCCTGCTGGCGGGACGCGGAGACGGTTTTCACCCAGCTCGGCTCATCCGAACTGGCAGAAGTGCAGGCACTGTTGGCGTCGGAGCTGGCGGCCTGAGGCCCCTGATCTGGGCGGTTCACGGATGGACGGGGCGTTCATCGTTCGTTTATCGCCGCGCGGCACGATAGGTGCATCGGCCCGGCGCGTCGGGGGGCACCCGGGCCGGCAGGAGGACTACCCGTTCGGCGGTCCACGGGGGAATCGCCGAACGGGACCGACTCACCATCAGGAGATCCGATGACGACGAACGAGAACAGCCTGCCGCTCGACGGCGACATCAGACCGCTCGACAACCACGCCTCGGGCGCCGACATCAATCCGCTGGACCCGCCGGCCGACCCGCCGGTGGTCAAGTCCACGGACAAGCCGCTCGACAACCACGCCTCCGGCGAGGAGATCGTGTCGCTGGACAACCACGCGTCCGGCCCGCGCCCGTAGTTCGGGCACGACGTACGGGGGACGTACGGGGGAAACGTACGGGGGGCCTTGAGCGGTCGTACGGGGGACGTACGGGGGAGCCGCTCGGGGACGTACGGGGGAACACGGGGGAACACGAGGGAAGAACGCCGGACGGACGGCCCACGGGGGAATTCGGGGGAATTCAGGGCCGTCCGACACGGGGGAACAGCACGGGGAAGCGGCGGCCGCGGTGGCCAGGAGGGGGACCACCGCGGCCGCCGCGCACCCGTGTCCGGATCCCCCCGCTGCCGTAGGGTGTGAGCGTGTTCACCTCACAGGGTCCCAGCCTGCGCGAACTGGCCGTCCAGGCCTTCTCCTCCGTCGAGCACGGCTACGACCTGCTCGCGCCCAAGTTCGACCGGACCCCCTTCCGCACCCCGGAGCGGATGCTCGACGCCGTCGAGGAGACCCTCGCCCAGCGGGAGGGATCCTTCGGCTCCGGCCTGGACGTCTGCTGCGGTACGGGCGCGGGCCTGGCGATGCTGCGCCGGCTGTGCCGGGACCGCGTCACCGGGGTCGACCTCAGCGCGGGCATGCTGGCCGAGGCCGCGCGGGCGCATCCCGAGGGAGTGGACCTCGTACGGGCCGACGCGCTGGAGCTGCCGCGGACGCTCGGGGACACGTACGACCTGGCGGTGAGCTTCGGGGCCTTCGGCCACTTCCTGCCGGCCGAGCGGCCCGCCCTCTTCGCCGGGGTGCACCGCGCGCTGCGGCCGGGCGGGGTCTTCGCCTTCCCCGTCGGCGCCCCGGTCCCGCCCACCTCGCCGGCCTGGTGGGCGGTGGCCGGCTTCGACGCGGCGATGCGGGTGCGCAACGCCGTGTGGCGCCCGCCCTTCGTGATGTACTACCGCACCTTCCCGTTCGGCCCGGTCCGCGCGGACCTCACGGCGGCGGGCTTCCGGGTGGAGACGGCCCCGCTGGAGCACTTCGGCCACCGGAAGGACGGCAGCCCGCACTGGCGGCTGGTCCTGGCCCGGAAGGACTCCTAGCGGGCCGTCCGGGCCGTCCCGCTCACCAGATCCGGTCGAAGGTGAGCCGGACCCGCTCCTGGTCGGTGAGGTCGTTGCCGTCGCGCAGGCGGGCCATGTCATTGCCGGACAGGGCGCGCCCGTAGATCCGTACGTCGTCCAGCGCGCCCGCGTAGAAGGCCTTGTAGTCGGGCTGCGTGCCGAGGTGGACGGTGAAGGCTCCGGTGGGCCGGAAGTCCATCTGGTCGGGGGTGAGTCCGGTGGTGGCGGCCGGGGCGCCGTCCACGGACAGTTCGAGCCGGGTGCCCTTGCGCTGGAGGACCACGTGGTGCCAGGCGTCGTCGTCGACGCGGGTGCGGGTGGCCACGGAGGCGGGGCCGGTGCCGGCGTTGACGGTGGCTTCGAGGCCGCCGGTCGCGGGGTCGGCCTCGATGCGGAACTGCTTGGCGGCCGGGCCCTGGCCGTAGCCCCACACGAGCGGCTGGCGCAGCCCGCTGTCCCGGTCCTGGCCGCGGGTCTTGTACTTGACCCAGGTGGCGACCGCGAAGTCCCCCTCGCCGATGCGCAGTTCGTCGGGGCAGTCGATCAGGCGCAGGAAGTCGTCCTTGCCGTCGAAGCGCATGGCCTTCCCGCCGTCGGGACGGTTGCCGAGCTTCGGGGCTCCGTGGACGACGGCGTGGTTGTGGTACGGGGTGGCGTCGGTGGTGCGGCGCGGGGTGAGGTCCTCGGTGGCCGCCTGGAGCTCGTGGGGGCCGAAGGCGGTGAACTTGATGTAGCCGTGCGGGGTGCCGTTGGCGGTCTCGTAGAGCATGCCGACCCGGCCGCCCGGCAGGACCGTCATGTCCGAGTAGCCGGCGCGCTCGCGCAGGACGACGGCGCCGCCCTTCGACCAGGTGCGGCCCTCGTCCTTCGAGGTGCGCACGGCCAGGGTCCAGCGGTCGGAGAACTCCGCGCCGGGGCGGCTGGGCGCCGACAGCAGCAGGGGTCCGCCGGGCAGCTGGAGCACCGACCCGGAGGCGGGCGGGGCCGGCAGGGCGGGGACCGGCAGGAAGCCGGGCTCCGGGACGGCGGGCGCGGCGGCGTCCTCGACGATCGCCGCCACGCGGTGGTCGGCGGTGCCGCAGGTGGCGGTGGAGCGGGCGTTGACGTAGATCCGGCCGTCGGGGAGCTGGGTCAGGGCGGGCTCGTTGGGGGCGGGGGTGCCCTCGGGGGCGCCCCAGCGGGCGCCGGGCCGCCAGGTGAGGCCGCCGTCGTCGCTGTAGAGGAGCTGGGCGCCGGACTCGTTGGACTCGGTGCGGTAGTCGGCGCTGACGACGAGCCGGCCGGGGCGGTCGGGGCGGGTCGGGGTCAGCTGGATGCCGTGGCCGGGGCCGACGGACACCCAGGCCCAGTCGGCGCCCTTGAGCTGGGGCTGCGGGGCGGGGTCGGTGCTCCAGCCGGCGCCGTCGTCGGTGCTGTGGGCCAGGCGCAGTTCGCGGGGGCCGCGGACGCGGTTGCCGTCGGCGTCGGGGGTCCAGGTGCTGTAGGCGTGGAGCAGGGTGATGCGTCCGGAGGCGGAGTCCACGACGGGGACGGGGTTGCCGTAGGCGCCGGGGTCGCCGGCGCCCCGGACGACCTGCATGGGGCCCCAGGTGCGGCCCTCGTCGGTGGACCGCTTCAGGACGAGGTCGATGTCGCCGATGTCGTTGCAGCTCGCGGTGCGGGCCTCGGCGATGGCCAGCAGGGTGCCGTCCTTGGTGGTGATGAGGGTGGGGATGCGGTAGCAGTCGTAGCCCTCGGTGAAGGCGCTGAACGGCGCGGACACGGCGGCGGTCAGCCCGCCCGGCCGCTTCGCCGCGCCGCCGCCGGCGGCGCCCGGCTTGCCCCCTCCGGCGGGCGCGCCGGGCAGCAGGACGACGGCGACGAGGACCAGCGCGACGAGGGCGGCGGCCCCGATCCAGACCCGGACGCCCCAGCGGATTCGAACACCTGCTTGTTGCGAGCTCACCCGTGCAGGCTAACTCGGCCTCTGCGCGGGGGTGGTCAGGGGCGGGTCCGGGGCGAGTCGGGGCGGTCGGGCGGGGCGGGTCCGGGGCGGGTCGGGGTGGTCAGCGCTTCCTGAGCTCCGTCTTCAGGACCTTGCCGCCGGCGTTGCGCGGGAGGGCGGGGAGGAACTCCACCTCCCTGGGCACCTTGTAGTTGGCCATCTCCCGGCGGGACCAGGCGATCAGGTCGTCGGCGGTGAGGGTGGAGCCGGGGCGGCGGACCGCGTACGCCTTGCCGACCTCGCCGAGCCGGGGGTCGGGGACGCCGACCACCGCGATGTCGGCGATGTCCGGGTGCAGGCCGAGAAGTTGCTCGATCTCGGCGGGGTAGGCGTTGAAGCCGCCGACGATGAACATGTCCTTGATCCGGTCGGTGATGCGCAGGTTGCCGGCGGCGTCGAGGACGCCGACGTCGCCGGTGCGCAGCCAGCCCTCGGGGGTGATGGCGTCGGCCGTGCCCTCGGGGTCCTCGAAGTAGCCGCGCATGACGTGGTGGCCGCGGACCCGGACCTCGCCGGCCGCACCGGCCGGGAGGGCGGCCCCGTCCGGGCCGGTGACGCGTACCTCCGTGTCGGGGATGGCCCGCCCGGAGGTGGCGGCGACGACCTCGGCCGGGTCGTCGCGGCGGCACATGGTGACGAAGCCGCCGGCCTCGGAGAGCCCGTACGCGGTCAGGACGGTGGCGATGCGCAGTTCGGCGCGGAGCCGTTCGACCAGCTGGAGGGGGACCACGGCGGCGCCGGTGACGACCAGGCGCAGGGCGGACAGGTCGTGCTGGGCGCGCTGGGGGTGGTCGAGGAGGGACTGGTGGAGGGTCGGCGGCCCGGGGAGTACGGAGATCCGCTCGGCGGCGATGTTGGCCATGACGGTGTCGACGTTGAAGACGGGCTGGGGGACCATCGTGGCGCCGCGCATCAGGCAGGCGATGATCCCGGCCTTGTAGCCGAAGGTGTGGAAGAAGGGGTTCACGATCAGGTAGCGGTCGCCCTCGCGCAGTCCGGCGAGCTCGCTCCACACGGCGTAGCAGCGCAGGGTCTGGGCGTGGGTGATGACGGCGCCCTTGGGGCTGCCGGTGGTGCCAGAGGTGAAGATGATGTCGGAGGGGGTGTCGGGGCGTATCGCGTCGGCGCGTGCGCGGACGGCCGCGGCGGGGACCGCGTCCCCGTCGGCGAGGAACTCCTTCCAGGTGCGGAAGGCGTCGGGGGCGTCGTCGGCGAGGACGACGACCTGCTCCAGGTGGGGCAGTGCGGGCAGCGGCCCGGTTCCGGGGCCCTCGGCGGCGGCGCGGCGCAGGGAGGCGACGTAGGAGGTGCCGAGGAAGGTGCCGGTGACGAACAGCAGGCGGGCCCGGCTGCGCCGGAGGACGTACGCGGCTTCCGTGCCCTTGAAGCGGGTGTTGAGGGGGACGAGCACCGCTCCGGCGGAGACGGCGCCGAGGGCGGAGACGATCCACTCGAGGGTGTTGGGCGCCCAGACGGCGACCCGGTCGCCGGGTTCGGTTCCGGCGGCGAGGCAGGCCGCGGCGGCCCGTTCGACGCGGGCGCCGAGCTCGGCGTAGGTGATCCGGACCCGGCCGTCGACGACGGCCTCGCGGTCGCCGTACCGCTCGGCGGCGTCGCGTACGAGCCCGCCGACGGTGGCCCAGCGCAGGTCGCCCCGGGGGTCGGCGGAGCCGGCTCCGGGGGCCGCTCCCGCGTCGTGTGCGAAACCTTCGGCGCCCGCGCCCTCTTCCATCGCCCGCCCCTCCCAGGATCCCAGTAGCTGACTATCCGTCAGATTAGCTGTAGCCTTCGCGGCTGTCAGTACTGGTGCAACCGGAGGTGGCGATGGCGGCAACGCTCAAGGACGCTACGGCAATCGTCGGCATCGGCCAGACCGCCTTTGCCAAAAACCTGCCGTCGTCCGAGAAGGAACTGGCCTGCCGGGCCGTCCTCGCGGCGCTCGCCGACGCCGGCATCGCGCCCGCCGAGGTCGACGCCTTCGCCTCCTACACGATGGAGGAGACCGACGAGGTCGAGGTCGCCAAGGCCATCGGCGCCGGCGACGTCACCTTCTTCTCCAAGATCGGTTACGGCGGCGGCGGTTCCTGCGCCACCGTCGGCCACCTCGCCGCCGCGATCGCCACCGGCCAGGCCACCGTCGGCGTCGCCTGGCGCTCCAGAAAACGCGGCTCCGGGCCGCGCCCCTGGAAGAACACCGCCGTCCAGCTCCCCACCCCCGGCCAGTGGACCCGCCCCTTCGGGCTGCTGCGCCCCGCCGACGAGATAGGCATGCTGGCGCGCCGCTACATGCACGAGTACGGGGCCACCCGCGACCACCTCTTCAACGTCGCGATGGCCTGCCGCAACCGGGCCAACGAGAACCCCGCCGCGATGATGTACGAACGCCCGCTGACCCGCGAGATGTACATGACCTCCCGCATGATCAGCGAGCCGCTCTGCCTGTTCGACAACTGCCTGGAGACCGACGGGGCGCTCGCCTGCGTGATCGTCTCCGCCGAACGCGCCCGCGACTGCCGCCAGAAGCCCGTCTACGTGCACTCCGCCGCCCAGGGGCTGCCCGCCCAGCACCACGGGATGGTCAACTACTGGAACGACGACCCGCTGACCGGCCCCGCCTGGACCGCCGCCCGCCACCTGTGGAAGCAGGCCGACTTCGGGCCCGCGGACGTGGACGTCGCCCAGATCTACGACGCCTTCACCCCCCTGATCCCGCTCTCCCTCGAGGGCTACGGCTTCTGCGGGCGCGGCGAGGGCGCCGCCTTCACCGAGGGCGGGGCCCTGGAGATCGGCGGCCGGCTCCCGGTCAACACCGGCGGCGGCGGGCTGAGCGAGGCCTACGTGCACGGCTTCAACCTGATCAACGAGGGCGTCAAGCAACTGCGCGGCACCTCCACCGCCCAGGTGCCGGACGCCGCGACCTGCCTGGTGACGGCGGGCGAGGGCGTACCCACGTCCGCGATCCTGCTGCGCGTGTGAGGAGCCGACCCATGACGACCGTACCGACCGCGCCGACTACGCCGACCGCGACGACCCCGGCGACCCCGGCGGCCGCGCCGACCGCGCCGGCCGCGCCGACCGCGCCGGCCGCGCCGACCGCGCCGGCGGACGCCGCCGCCGACGGACTGCTGCTGCCCGTCCCCGACGAGGACGGCGCCCCCTTCTGGGCGTACGCCGCCCAAGGCGAACTCCGCGTCCAGGCCTGCACCGCCTGCGGCCGCCTGCGCTTCCCCCCGCGACCCTGCTGCCCGCACTGCCAGTCCTTCGACAGCGAGTGGCGCCCGGTGAGCGGCCGGGGCCGGATCTGGTCCTACGTCCGGCCGCACCCGCCACTGCTGCCCGCGTACGCCGCGCAGGCCCCGTACAACGTCATCCTCGTGGAGCTCGCCGACGCGCCGGGGATCCGGCTGGCCGGGAACCTGGTCGCCTCGGCCGACGCCCCGCTGAACTCGGTGGACCCGGCCCGGCTGCGCATCGGCGCCCGGGTGCAGGTGGTCTTCACCGAGAGCGGCGGCATGAGCGTGCCGCGCTGGGTCCTGGAGAAGCCGTGACGCTGCGGGTGGAGCGGGACAAGACGACCGGGGTCGCGGTCGTCACCCTGGACCGGGAGCACCGGCACAACGCGATCGACCTGGAGACCGCGGCCGCGCTGGCCGCGGTGTGGCGGGAGCTGCGCTTCGACGAGGACGTGCGGGCGGCGGTGGTGACCGGCGCGGGCACGGCCGCCTTCTGCACCGGGATCGACCGGTCGGCGCAGGTGCCGCAGCCGGCCTCCCCGTACTCCGTAGACGACCCGCTGATCGCCATCGGGCCGAAGGCGAACGACCTGTGGAAGCCGGTGATCGCCGCCGTCAACGGCATGGCCTGCGGCGGGGCCTTCTACCTGCTGGGCGAGGCGGAGTTCATCGTCTCCTCCACGAGCGCCACGTACTTCGACCCGCACACCGCCTACGGGATGGTCAGCGCCTACGAGGCCGTGTACATGGCGCAGCGGATGCCCTTCGGCGAGGCCGCCCGGATGTCCCTGATGGGCACGGCGGAACGGCTCTCCGCGCGCCGGGCGTACGAGATCGGGCTGGTCTCCGAGCTGGCCGAGCCCGGGGAACTCCTCGGGGCGGCGCTGCGCTCGGCCGAGACCCTGGCGGGGTTCCCGACGGAGGGCGTACAGGGCACCGTACGGGCCCTGTGGTCGGCGAAGCGGGCCGCGCTGCGCCAGGCCCTGGACCAGGCGCCGGCGCTGATCGCGCTGGGGAACCTGACGCCGGAGCGGCAGGCGGAGCTCTTCGCGTCCCGGCGGCCGGGGTCGCAGTTCCGTCTGCGGTGACCGGTCCACGGTGCGTCAGATGCTGCGGGCGGTGATGTCGCCGTAAGCGGTGGTGGCGTGGATGTTCAGGGCGGCGGCGGGGCCATCGGTGTTGCCGAGGGTGTTGTGGATGCGGCCGTAGCCGGTGCCGGCGTCGAGGGTGGCGGAGGTCCCGCGGGCGGCGCCGACCGAGATCCCGCCGTGCTCGGTGCGCAGCGTGATCGTGCCGGCGATGGCCTCGGTGATGCGGAGGTCGCCCTTCTGGGTGCTGATCTCCGCGGGACCGCCCAGGCGGCCGACCTCGACGTCGCCGGCCTGGAGGGTGAGGCGGGCGCTCACGGCCTCGTCGAGCTTGACCGTGCCGTGCGCGGCCTCGAAGGCGACGTCGCCGAGGCGGCCGACGCCCCGGAACTCCGCGCTGGCGGCCTTCGCCTCGACGCGGGAGCCGGCGGGCAGCTGGACGGTGACCTCGACGGCACCGGAGTTGCCGAGGAGCTGGTTCTTCGCCGGTCCGCCCTTGATCCGCAGGACGCCGTCGCGGTAGTCGACGGTGGTCTGCTGCGCGGCCTTCACGTCGCGGCCCTTCGAGGCGTCCGCCGGCAG
Source organism: Streptomyces sp. NBC_00091 (assembly GCF_026343185.1). Taxonomy (GTDB): domain Bacteria; phylum Actinomycetota; class Actinomycetes; order Streptomycetales; family Streptomycetaceae; genus Streptomyces. The sequence continues at coordinate 2,041,024 of NZ_JAPEMA010000001.1, forward strand.
GACCTCGACCGTGGTGTCGGCCCGGTCGGCGGCGATGAACCGGACGCGGCCGGCGGGGATGTCGAGGACGGCGGAGACCGGGGCGGTGGTGTCGAACTTCTGCATGATGCTTTCCTTCGCTTCGTTTCGCTGCGCTTGTTTCTGACGATGGAAAAGCTACGTTGTGTTCAATGACAGAGCAACAAGTTCGTTGCATCAGAACTGCATATGCGCAGCTCAGGGCCATCACATCGTTGCAAGAGTTCTGATTTCAACGCAACATCAGTCGCCCGCTCGTTGCATTGGATGGAAAATGAACGCTATGCTGGCGGCACCGCAAGCAAGCGTCAAGGGAGATCACCGTGCCGGGAGGCAGGCTCACTCAGCAGGAACGCCAGCAGATCGCTCTGGGGCTGGCCGACGACCTCGCCTACGCGGAGATCGCCAGACGTCTCGACCGCCCCACCTCGACGGTCACCCGTGAGGTGATGCGCAACGGCGGCCCCACCGCCTACCGCGCCGACCTGGCCCACCGCGCCACCGAACAGCGCGCCCACCGCCGCAAGCGCGCCGCGCCCCGGGACCCCAGCGCGCCCCCGCAGGCCCACGGGCGCGACGGCGAGGCCGTGCGCGCGTACGAGGAGACGTTCGCGACCGTCTTCATGCAGTCGGGCCTGCCCAATATGACGGCCCGGGTGCTCGCCAGCCTCTACACCACCGACTCCGGCACCCTCACCGCCTCCGAACTCGTCCAGCGCCTCCAGGTCAGCCCGGCGTCCGTCTCCAAGGCGATCACGTTCCTCGAGAGCCAGGGCCTCGTCCGCCGGGAACGCGACGAACGCCGCCGCGAGCGCTACGTCGTCGACGACGACGTCCACTACCAGTCGATGATGGCCAGTGCCCGCGCCACCGCCCACCTCGCGGACATCGCCCGGCAGGGCGTCCCGGTACTCGGCCACGGCACCCCGGCCGCCGTCCGCCTGGAGAACATCGCCCGCTTCGTCACCTTCGTCTCCGAGAACATCGCCCGCGCCGCGGACCAGGCCCGCGAGATCCTCCACACGAAGCCCGAGACGGCCCCGGACGGCGCCTCCGGGCCGGACGCGGACCGGGGATAGGCGGCCGGCCCGAAGCCCGCCGCGACCCCGGGCTCCCGCCGGACGTTTCGGCATTCACCACCCCGCACCCGGAACGCGTTGCTCCATTCTCTGCGCCACCAGCGAAGACTCCCCTCCGCCCGGGCTGCGCCACCGAAATCCGTGGTTGCATCCCGAGCACCGAACCCGGCGGCGAACCGCACCCGTACCGCGTCCCTTCGGTGGCAACGAACCACCACGAGGAGCACGGCACCTGTGCGCACCACCATCGCCACCGAGGTCACGATCGACGCGACACCCGAAGAGGTCTGGGAGGTCCTGGCGGACCTGCCCCGCTACTGCACCTGGAACCCCTTCATCCGGCAGGCCGCCGGCGAGGTGGTGCCCGGCGGGCGGCTGACCCTGACGATGTACCCGGAGTCGGGGAGGCCGACGACCTCCCGGCCGACGGTCGTGGTGTCCGTGCCCGGCGCCGAGCTCCGCTGGGCCGGGCACTTCCTCGTCCGCGGGCTCCTCGACGGCGAGCACTTCCTGCGCCTCTCCGAGGGCCCGGGCCGCACCACCCGGCTGGAGCACGGGAAGCGCTTCCGCGGCCTGCTGGTCCCCTTCCTCGGCGAACGGCTCGCGGGGACCGCCCGCAACATCACCGCGATGAACGCGGCCCTGCGCACCCGCGTCGAATCGGCCCGCACCCCGCGCTGAAGCGGGCTCCGGCCAGCGTGCGGTCCCCCGGGCCCGGGCGTAGCGACCGCTTCCTCACGCACCCCTCGCACCCCTCGGCCCCGGGGGGCCTCGCGGGCTTCGGGCCGCTGCGCCGGACTCCGTCCGGCGTGCGGGGCCAGGGGCCCGGGCGTAGCGTCGGGATCACGACCCCTACCCCGGAGGGCCGGGCATGATCCGCAACGCAATCGGCTCGCTCATGGGTCTGATCGGAGCGACGGCCGCCGTCTGGAGCCCCTTCCGTGCCTGGTACGACGGCCGTCTCGGGCGCGACTACCGGATCGAGGAGCTGTTCTCCGGCTCCGGCATCACCACCGACAAGGCCGCGCTGCTGGGCTCCCTCCTGCTGCCGTGCCTCCTAGCGGCGCTGCTCACGCTGGCCGCGGTCCTGCGGCGCTCGCGGCTGCTGATGGCGCTCGCCGGGGCCGTGGTCCTGGGCTTCGCGGTCGGGTGGATCAGGCAGCGTCGACGACGCCGGAGGCGGCGATCTCGATCTTGCTGCGGGTGGTGCCGGACGCGGAGCCCAGGCCCTCGATCTTGTCGACCACGTCCTGGCCCTCGACGACCTCGCCGAAGACGACGTGCTTGCCGTCCAGCCACGGGGTGAGGACGGTGGTGATGAAGAACTGCGAGCCGTTGGTGTTGCGGCCGGCGTTCGCCATCGACAGCAGGTACTTGCGGTCGTGCTTCAGGTCGAAGTTCTCGTCCTCGAACTTCGCGCCGTAGATGCTCTTGCCGCCGGTGCCGTTGTGGTTGGTGAAGTCACCGCCCTGGAGCATGAACTGGGGGATGACGCGGTGGAAGCCCGAGCCGGCGTAGCCGTAGCCGTTCTGGCCGGTGGCCAGCTCGCGGAAGTTCCGGGCCGTCCTCGGGACGACCTTGTCGAACAGGGCGAAGACGATGCGGCCGGCGGGGGCGCCGTCGATGTTGATGTCGAAGTAAACGTTGCTCATGGGTCCCATCCTGTCACTCCCGGTACGAACCGCACCCCGGCGGGGCCGGGACCCGCCGTTGGCGCGTTCGCGCGGCCCCCGCCTGGCGGGGCGGGGGCCGGGGGGTGGTTCAGGCGCCCGTGCGGGTGCCTGTGCCCTTGGCGGCGTCCAGGGCGTAGACGCAGCGGTCCTTGCTGCAGGCGTACACCACGCCCGCCTCCGCCACCGGGGCGCCGGTGATCTCGCCGCCCGTGGCCAGCTTCCAGCGGAGCTGGCCGCCCGCCGCGTCCAGGGTGTAGAGGCAGTGGTCGGCGGAGCCGAAGTGGACGCGGCCGTCCGCGACCACCGGGGGGCCGGTGATCTCGCCGCCCGCCGCGAACCGCCACTTCGGGGTGCCGGTGACCGCGTCGAGCGTGTACAGGGCGCTGCCCGCGCCCAGGTGGACGCTGCCGCCCGCCACCAGGACCGGGTCCGCAGCCGGGCGGGGCTCGGTGGCGATGCGCCAGCGGTCCTTGCCGGTGGCCGCGTCCAGGGCGTAGACGGTGCCCAGGTAGTCGGCGAGGTAGACCCCGCCGCCGGTGACCGCCGGGCCGGGGGCGAAGGCCGGGGGCGCGAGGAACACCGCGGGGGCCTCGAAGTGCCAGCGGACCCGGCCCGAGGCCCGGTCGACGGAGAGCACGCGGGTGCCGGCCACGACGTAGACGTTGCCGTCGGCGGCGGGCGTCACGCGGACCGGGACGTTGCCGCAGGAGGCCGCGTCGCCGACCGGGTACGACCAGGCCTCCTGCCCGGAGCGGGCGTCGAGCGCGCGCAGCCGGGCGTCCTGCCAGACGTAGACGGTGCCCTCGTGGAGGACGGGGGCCGCCTCCGGGGTCTCGAAGTCGGACTGCGCGCCGCTCAGCTCCCACAGCTTCTGCCCGTTGGAGGCCTCCCAGCCCTGGACCCCGCCGCCGCGCGTGGCGGTGATGACGGTGCCCCGTTCGGCGCGCAGCGCGTACACCCAGGCTTCGGTGGACAGCCGCCACCGCTCGGAGCCGTCGGCGGCGTCGAGCGCGTACAGGGAGGGCCCGTCGGAGGCGTGGATGCGGCCGTCGGCGACGGTCATGGACCAGGCGACGTCCCGCGTCTTGAACTGGCGCCGGCCGCTGCCGACGTCCAGGGCGTGCACCTCGAAGGAGGTGACGTACAGCAGGTCGCCCGCGACCGTCGGGGTCCCCCACACCTCGTTGGACATGCGGAAGCGCCACGGCCGCCAGCGCCCGCTGTCCGGGGACGGGCCGGGACCCGGCACCGACGGCGTGGCCACCGGGGCCGCGGCCGGGGCGGCGGCCGACGCCGGGGAGCCGCCCGGCGGACGCACCCAGCCCGTCGCCGAGTCCGCGGCGGCGTGCCCGGCGGGGGCGGAGGCCGGGGCGGAGGCCGTGGCGCGCGGGCCGGGCCCGATCGGCACCGGGGAGCCGCCGAGCCGGACGGGCATCCCGGGCATCGAGGACACCGGCACCGGCGCCGGACCGGGGGGCGGGGTCAGCGGCGGGCGGTCCGGGCGCGGCGGCGCGGCCTGCCCGGTGCGCGGGTCCATCCACGGGTCGGCGGCGCCGCGCGGGGGCCGGCGGTGCGTGGCGGGGCCGGGGGGCGGCGCCGGGGAACGCCCGGGGGCCGGGACCACGGGGGCCGGGGTGGACGCCGTACGGTTCCCCGCGCGGCGGGCCTCGATCATCGCGACGGCCCGCTCCGGGAGCCACGCCGAGGCCGTCCCGCTGTCGTCGCCGCCGTCGAACAGGTGCGGGGCGAGCTGCGCCTGGAGGTCGGCGGGGGTCGGGCGCTGGGTGGCGTCCATCTGCATGCAGGAGTCGATCAGCGGCCGCAGCTCGTCGGGGAGCCCCTCCAGGTTGGGGCCCTCGCGCAGCAGCATGAACACCGTCTCGACCGGGTTCGCCCCGTGGTACGGCGGGTGCCCGGTCGCCGCGAAGACGAGGGTGGAGCCGAGCGAGAAGACATCGCTGGCGCCCTTGACGCTGCGCGAGTCCTTCGCCTGCTCGGGCGACATGTAGGCGGGGGTGCCGACGGCGACGTTCGTCATGGTCAGGCGGGTGTTGGACACCCCGCTCGCGATGCCGAAGTCGATCACGCGGGGGCCGTCCTCGACGACGAGCACGTTGGACGGCTTCAGGTCGCGGTGGACCAGGCCCGCCCCGTGGATGGACTGCAGCGCCTCGGCGATCCCGGCCGCGAGCCACCGTACGGCCTGGGCGGGCATCGGCCCGCACTCGTTGACGATCTCCTCGAGGGAGGGCGCCGGGACGTACGCGGTGGCCAGCCAGGGCACGGCGGCGCGCGGGTCGGCGTCGACGACGGCCGCGGTGTAGAAGCCGGAGACGGCGCGCGCGGCCTCCACCTCGCGGGTGAACCGCACCCGGAACAGCTGGTCCTCGGCGAGTTCGGTGCGCACCGTCTTGATCGCGACCCGGCGTCCGGACGCCGACCGTGCGAGATAGACCAGCCCCATGCCGCCGGCGCCGAGCCGTCCCAGCACCTCGAAGGGGCCGATCCGTCTCGGGTCGTGCTGCGTCAGCTGCTCCACCACTCGCCTCCACTACCTCCCCGTACGGGCCCCTGCCGGACCCGCTTCCACCCGTGCGCGCCATCCACCGGCGCGCGCACCGGTCCGACCCGATTCTGTCAGGCCCGCGCCTGGTCCGGCCCCGGCTCCGGGTGTGCATTCGCGCGCGGCTCCGACAGGAGCGCGAAGACGGCCCCCTGATTGTCGGCGACGACCGCGATCCGCCCGTACGGCGTGTCGAAGGGATCGGCGGTGACGCGCCCGCCGAGCCGCTGCACCGTCGCGATGCTCCGGTCGCAGTCCGGCACGGCGAAGTAGACGAGGAAGTGCGCCGGCATGATCTCCGGGAAGGCGTCGGTGATCAGGCTGCGCCCCAGGACGGCGGTGTCGGGGCCGGGCGGGCTGCCGGGCGGGGACCACAGGCGGTACTCGACGTCGCTCTCGGGGTCGTCCTGGTCCTGCGGGACGTAGCCGAAGACGTTGGCGTAGAAGACGTCGACGGCGTCGCGGGCCCGGGTGTAGACCTCGGCCCAGCAGTACGTGTTCGGCTCCTGCTGGGCGTCGAAGCCGTGGTGGGTGCCGGGCTGCCAGAGGCCGAAGACGGCCCCGCCGGGGTCGGCGGCCATCGCGGCGATGCCGTAGGGGCCGACGGGCTGCGGGTCCATGACCATCTGGCCGCCGGCGGCGCGGATGCGGGCCGCGCAGGCGTAGGCGTCGGAGGTGTACAGGTACACCCCCCAGACGGTGGGCATGCGGCCGTCGGGCTTGGGGGCGAGGGCGGCGACGTTGCGGCCGCGGCTGTAGGCCTGGGTGTAGTGGCCGTATGCGGGTCCCGCGCTGTCGCCGAAGGTCCACCCGAAGAGCTCACCGTAGAAGCGCTTGCCCGCCTCGACGTCCGGGAGCGAGGCGTCGACCCAGCAGGGCGAGCCTTCCGCGAATGCGGCTGCGGCTGGGGCTGCGGCTGCGGCCATGGGGTGGGTTCCTTCCGTCGTGCGAGTTTTGCGAGGCTTGTCCGGGCAGCACGCCTTTCATCCCCATCAGCCATGGTCCGCCCGAAAACTTGTCCACAGCCTGTTGATAAGACTATTCGGGGGATACGCCACGGTACGGAAGGGTGCGGGGCGGGCGGGGCGGGTGGGTGCGGACCGGCCGGAATCCGCCGCCGGGACCCCGGCAGGGGCGCTTCCGTCCAGGTCGGCGACCGCATAACCCCATTTGCAGGCGGCCGAATAGCGCGCCGATCCCCCCTCGGTAAGCTGACGGCATGACAGGACAAGTACGCACCGTCGACGGGCGTGTCGCCGGCCGGCGCGGCCAGGCGACGCGGCAGAAGCTGCTCGACTGCCTCAGCGAGATGCTCAGCTCCTCGCCGTACCGCGACGTCAAGGTGATCGACGTCGCGCGCAAGGCCGGCACCTCCCCCGCGACCTTCTACCAGTACTTCCCGGACGTCGAGGGTGCCGTCCTGGAGATCGCCGAAGAAATGGCCACGGAGGGCGCGCAGTTGACGGCGCTCGTCGAGGGCCGCAACTGGGTCGGCAAGGCCGGCTGGGCGGCCGCCGAGGAACTCGTCGAGGGTTTCCTGGAGTTCTGGCGGCGCAACGACGCGATCCTGCGGGTCGTCGACCTCGGCGCGGCCGAGGGCGACAAGCGGTTCTACAAGATCCGCATGAAGATCCTGAACTCCGTCACCAACTCCCTTACGGAGTCGATGAAGGAGCTCCAGGCCAAGGGCAAGGTCGACAAGGAACTCAGCCCGGCGGCGATGGCCGGCTCACTGGTCGCGATGCTGGCCGCGGTCGCCTCGCACCAGAAGGGCTTCCAGACCTGGGGCGTCAAGCAGGCCGAACTCAGGCCGAACCTGGCGCTGCTCGTGCACCTGGGCATCACCGGGAAGAAGCCGACCAAGTGACGGCGGACCCCCTGGAGGGTCCGCCGGTCTCGCCCGTCCGCCCGTCCACCCGCCCGCCCGCCCCACAGCTGTGACCGTGACGGCGATCAGCGCCGTTCTCCGGTGATCAGCGCCGTTCCAGCCGGAACAGCCTGATCTCGCGCTCGACGCGCGCCTGGTACGTCGCGTACGGCGGCCAGAACCTCAGTACCGCCTGCCACGCCGCCGCCCGCTCGGCCCCCTCCAGCAGCCGGGCCCGTACGGCGATGTCCTGCCCCTGCCAGCTCACGTCCGCGTCCGGGTGCTTGAGCAGGTTCCCGGTCCAGGCCGGGTGGCCGGGGCGGCCGAAGTTGGAGCCGATCAGCAGCCAGCTCACGCCTCCGTCCTCCGGCATGCACGCGAGCGGTGTGGTGCGCGGCTCACCCGTCCTGGCGCCCTTGGCGGTGAGGATCACCCCCGGCAGCATCTGGGCGCTGAGCAGCACCTTTCCACGGGTCAGCCGGTGTACGGCCTTGTCCATGGCGGGGATGAAGTGGGGTGCGATCTTGGCGAAGAGGAGGGTCGAGGAGACCTTCTGCATCAGCTTGACGCCGGGAGCCATCAGACGGCCACCCTCTCTGGTGTCGCGGACGGTGCCGCGGACGGTGTCGCGGACGGGTCGGTGAGGTCGAAGAGCCCGGCGCGCTGCGCGGCGTGCGCGCGGAGCCGGTGGACGGGGCCGAAGAGCAGCTCGTCGGCGGCCGCCCGCTTGAAGTAGAGGTGGGCGTCGTGCTCCCAGGTGAAGCCGATGCCGCCGTGCAGCTGGATCGCCTCGCCCGCGGTGGTCCGCAGGGCCTCCAGGGCCTGGGCGAGGGCGAGGCCGCCCTGGCGCGGGTCCCAGGCGGCGTAGTAGGCGGCGGAGCGGGCCGCCTGGACCTGTACGTAGAGGTCGGCGAGCCGGTGCTTGACCGCCTGGAAGGAGCCGACGGCCCGGCCGAACTGCTCGCGCTGGCGTACGTACTCCACGGTGCGGGCCAGCGCCCGGTCGGCCGCGCCGACCGCCTCGGCGGCGAGGACGGTGGCCGCGCCCCGCCCGGTGGCGGCGAGCGCGCCGAGCGGGTCCGGCCCCTCGCCGTCGCCATCGCCATCACCCTCGCCCAGCAACTCGGCGGTGACGTCCCGCAGTTGGATCCGGCCCTGCGGGCGGGTCTCGTCGAGGGTGGTCTGCCGGGCCCGTACGAGGCCGGGCGCGTCCTCCCGCACGAGGAACAGCAGGGTCCGGCTGCGGGCGAAGCCGCCGGTGTGCGCCGCGACGACGAGCAGCCCGGCGCTGTGCCCGTCGAGCACCTGGGCGACCTCCCCGTACAGCCGCCAGCCGTCCGCGGCTCGGTGCGCCTGCACCCCGCCCGCGCGGCCCCCGCCGGCCCAGTCGCCGGGGGTGTTGTCGCCGGTCAGGGCGAGGGCGGTGGCCAGGGCGGGGCCGGGTACGGCGAGGGCGGCCGTCAGCTCGCCGGCCGCGAGCGGGGGCAGCAGGGCGGTGCGCTGCGCGGCGGTGCCGAGGGCGCCGATCAGCGGGGCGGCGAGGGCGGCGGTGGCCAGCAGCGGGGAGGGCAGCAGCACGCGGCCGGTCTCCTCGCAGGCCAGGGCGAGGTCGCCGGGGGCGCAGCCGACGCCGCCGTACTCCTCGGCGACGGCGATGCCCGGCAGGCCGAGCTGCCGGGAGAGCTGCTGCCACAGCTCGCGGTCGTGTCCGGCGGCGGTGCGGACGGCGGCTTTGACCTCGTCCGGACCGCAGCGTTTGCCCAGGATCTCGCGCAGGGTACGGCGCATCTCGTCCTGCTCCGCGGTGAAGGCGGCATCCATCGTCGGGCTCCTCCCCATATCTGACGGGGCGTCATGTTAGGGCGGCGGGGATGAGATGCACAGGGGGCGGGCGGGGGCGGGGAGCCCGGGGCGGAGGGGGGCGGGGCGGGGACCCGGGGGGGGGTAGCAGCTGACGTACCGTCAGCTGTACGGTCCCTCCATGCTGCCTGGACACCTCTCCGGACCCGCGCCCGAACCCCTCCCCCGCCCCCGCCGCCGGGTCGCGGTGGTCGGCGTCGCACTCTCGGACTGCGGCCGCGTGGACGGCCCGACCCCCTACGCCCTGCACGCGCAGGCCGCCCGCCGCGCGCTGGCCGACTCCGGCCTGGACCGCTCCGTCATCGACGGCTTCGCCTCGGCCGGCCTCGGCGTCCTCGCCCCGGTGGAGGTGGCCGAGTACCTCGGGCTGCGGCCCACCTGGGTCGACTCCACCTCGGTCGGCGGCTCGACCTGGGAGGTCATGGCGGCCCACGCGGCGGACGCCATCGCCGCGGGGCACGCCAACGCCGTCCTGCTGGTCTACGGATCCACCGCCCGCGCGGACATCAAGGCCCGCCGCCGCACCTCGAACCTCTCCTTCGGAGCCCGCGGCCCCCTCCAGTTCGAGGTCCCGTACGGCCACACGCTGGTCGCCAAGTACGCCATGGCCGCCCGCCGCCACATGCACGAGTACGGGACGACCCTCGAGCAGCTCGCCTCGGTGGCCGTCCAGGCCCGGGCGAACGCGGCCACCAACCCGGACGCGATGTTCCGCGACCCCATCACGGTGGACGACGTCCTGACCTCCGAGCCCATCGCCGACCCCTTCACCAAGCTGCACTGCTGCATCCGCTCGGACGGCGGCTGCGCGGTGCTGCTGGCGGCGGAGGACTACGTACCGGACACGGCGAAGGCCCCCGTCTGGATCCTGGGCTCGGGCACCTCGGTCTCCCACACCACGATGTCGGAGTGGGAGGACTTCACGGTCTCCCCGGCGGCCGTCTCGGGCCGGCGGGCCTTCGAGCGGGCCGGCCTGACCCCGGCGGACGTGGACCTCGCGGAAATCTACGACGCCTTCACGTACATGACCCTGGTGACCCTGGAGGACCTCGGCTTCTGCGCCAAGGGGGAGGGCGGGGCCTTCGTGGAGAAGGGCCGCCTGCTGCGCGAGGGGGAACTCCCGGTCAACACCGACGGAGGCGGCCTCTCGGCCTGCCACCCCGGCATGCGCGGCCTCTTCCTCCTGGTCGAAGCCGTCCGCCAACTCCGCGGCGAAGCCGGCCCCGGCCAGGTCACCAAACCCGGCGGCCACCTCCCGGAGGTAGCCCTGGCCTCGGGCACGGGCGGCTGGTTCTGCTCCTCGGGCACGGTGATCCTGGGGCGGGGGTGAGGGGGGCGGGTATTGGCGGGGCGGTGTCAGGGCTGGTTTGGGGGGTTCCCGTCAGTCCCATCGTCCTTCCGTGTCGGGCCGGTCCGTCAAGGGCGCTCCTTCGTCGCGTCGCTTCGCGATGGCCTTCGGCCACCCTTGACAGCCCGTCCCGCCCCGGAAAGCCGAAAGACTGCCGAGAACCCCCCAAAAGAACGGTCACGGGGCAAGGGACAGGGACGGGCGCCTCAGCGATGAGGCGAGGGGCCGGGCCTTGCCATACCGGGCATCCGGGCCTGTCCAGGAAGGGCCCAGGGCCGGGGCTCGGGGGCGCGACAGATCGCTACGCGCTCCTCATATCTCAGCGCCTGCCGACCGTCTGCGGCTGATACCTGCACCACAACGGCTCTGCCGTCAGTCCTGGCCCTGCGCCTCGATCGGGCGGGCGGGCCGCATACGGCCATCCAGGGCAATCGTTCGAAAGTCTTCAGGTAGACCCGGGGTCGGCTGACGGAGTGGATCTCTTCGGCCGTGTGAGCGTGTTTCGAAACATCGTCCGAAGGTTCGCTCCGGCATGCCGATAGACCTGAGGCGGCTCACACCAGGTGTGAGGTCTCCCCTTGGCAACTGAGAGAAAGCAGAACATCTCGTGCTGAAGAAGTGTCTCGTAGCCGCATCAGCCGTGGCAATGGTGATGGGGTCGGCGACCCTGGCGCAGGCCGACGACATCGTGCGTGTCGTGGAGAGTGAGGTGACCATTCCTGTCGCCTCCGCGGGCTACCCCGGCAGGGCCTCGGCCATGGCCTCATGCCCGGCCGGCGAAACGCGGACCGGCGGTGGAGCCAGCGTGATCGCGGGCAACTCGCACGCCGAGCGGTACCTGCTGCACTCGACCCAGCCGATCAGCGGAGAGGCCTGGTGGGCGTTCGCCACGAACACGGACACCACCAACCCGGGAACCCTGAAGGTCTACGCCATCTGCGCAAGGGTGGTCAGGACCCCGGCCCTCACCACTCCCATCAGCACCTGACCCAGATGCCCACTGCAGGCGCTCGGCTGGGGTGTCCCAGCCGAGCGTCTTGCGCGGACGGTGGTCCAGTTCACCCGCCTGAGGCGAGGCGGCGCTCCAGGGCGCGGGGCAGGGGGTAGGCGCGCTCCGGGGGAACCAGTCGCTGGGCCTTTGCGGCCTGCCCCGTCTGCATCAGGGTCGCCGCCTTGCGGACCTGCGGGGTGAGGTCGGTGAGGCCGACGACCCAGTCGTCGGTGAACGTACGGATGAGATGACGGCCAACGCCCACCTGGATGCTGTAGTGGTTCAGCGCCGCCCCGCGCGGCGAGCGCTCCGGGTCCCACTGAACGTGCACGGCGGCCTGCGCCACCGCTGCCGGGTCGGAGGTCGTCAGCACGGCCTGGGACAGTGCCTCCTCCCACCCCTCCCGGGTCATCCGCACCGCGAGAACCCGCTCCTGACCAGCCTTGCGGCCCCAGTTGCTGCGGTGCATCAGCCACATGAACGACGGCTTGATCCACGTCATCCGCTGGAACGAGAACGGCGCCACGAAGCGGCCCGCCCGCAGCGCCGCGTCAGCGATGGCGGGCGCGTAGGCCTGGTAGACCACGATCGTGCGGGCGTCGTAGTCGGCACGGATCTCATACTGGGGCGCCATGCCCCGCACCCTGCCATCCACCCCATCACCCCCGCGACCCGGTTTCCGCCCCTCCAGCGCACCGCCGCGCCCCGCGCCTGGCGGTTCTCCGCAAGGGCCGGATCGCCCTCAGGGAAAACCACCAGACGGAGCACCAGGCTCAGGCCGGGGACGTCAGTGGTTGTAGATGAAGTCGGATGCGAAGGCCCAGCGCTGGTTGTCGCCGCCGTTGCAGCTCCACAGCTGGGCCCCCGTGCCCCACGTGCCGGCCTGCCAGCCGGTGATCTCCAGGCACCCGGTGTAGGCGCTCTTGAGCTCGGCCGTGGCCTTGCCGTTGACGTTGCGCCAGTGGTCGAACCACCAGAGCTGGTTGCGGCCGCTGTTGCACGGCCACTGCTTGACCGCCGTGCCGTTGGAGGTCGACGGCGGCAGGCCCGGCAGCTCCAGGCACAGGCCGGAGTGACGGTTGACGATCCGGAAGAAGCCACCGCCCACGCTGTTGAAGACCCAGGTTTGGTTGTCGCCGCCGGTGCAGCCCCACATCGCGGCCTGGGCACCCCACTCGCCGGTCCACCCGGGCATCTCCAGACACGTTCCGCCGGCCACGTTGGTGACCGTCGTGTAGTCGGCGGCCGGAGCCGCCCCGGCAGGCGCGGCCGTCGCGGCCAGGCTGCCGAGCAGCAGTCCGAACGTGCACGTCATGCGCACGAAGAAGCGCTTCACCGAAGTCCCCCTAGAGATAGGTCACATACAGAGAGTTGATCTTATTGGCGCGATCGCAGCGCATGCGAACTGGTGTACGGAACCTTCAGTCGAACCGCAAGGTCATCCACCGCTCCGGACCGTCAGTCGCTGTCTGGCGCTGTTCGACTGCGGCAGCAGCACTCGCGCTTCAACCTCCACGGGGCGCCGAGCCGGCCGCGGCCCTCCCCCCTGTCGGTGGTGATCACACGGCCTCGACATGGGCAGCTGCGGTGGTGAACTCTCGGCCGGACGCGCCCCGGATGTAGGCCAGCTCCACCCAGTGCTCACGCAGGGCCGAGTCCGAAACGTTCTCGTTGATCACGGCCATCAGTTCACCCTCCGTACCGGAAGCGATATCGCGCACACGCCGACGCAGGAGCCGATGCGGAACGTACTCGTACCGCTCATCCATCGGACGATCCCTCGATGGATGAGATGAAACGCTCCCAGCCGACGCGAGCACGGTCGAGGAGTTCCTGGCTGAGCCCAGCCCTGGCCTCCGGGCTTGGCCAGGGGCCGTCCCGGGTTTCGGGGGCCCCTTCGATATGTGGTCATGGGGCAATGACACTGCCTGGCCAGCCCTCTTCCCAGGGGAAACCTTCGGGGGAAAAACCTGTCAAGGGGGAACCTGTAGGGAACTCAGCAGCCATCATGTGGCCACTCCGACCGACAGTGGTGACACTCATGCCAACAGACCCGTTCGGCCAACTGCTGCTCCGGCTCCGCATGGAGGCCGGACGTACTCAGGAGCAGCAGGCAGCCGCGATCAACACGGTCTCCGGCCGGGACACCATGACTCGCCGTGAGATCAGCCTCTACGAGAACGGCGAGAACATTCCGACCACCCACACCCTCGCTCACATCGCGGTGGCTTGCGGCCTACGGAAGCCGGCGCCGCACGTGCACGGCGCAGGAATCAGACAGGCCGGGAAGAACAGGAGCCGGACGACATGGAGCGGCGGAAACTGATCGGAGGCGCTGTCATCGGCGCTGCTGTCGCCAGTGAGCCGTGGGGGCGGCTGGCCCACGCCCTCGCCAAGGGCAGCCGCGTCGACGCCCATGCGGCCGGCGCCCTGGTGAAGCGGGCCGGCGCGCTCCATGTCAGTGAGCACCACCTGACGGCACGGCAACTTCGAAGGCCTGTCGAGGCGTTACACACGTTCGCGGCCCCGGCAATGCCACCGCCGCAGCCTGGATTCACGCCCGCCATGCTGAGGAGGCAGCTGCCATCGGCGACGTGACTGCCGCCCTGCGCGGACTTGATCGCGCCCACACTGCTTACGAGTACGCCGACCACACGGCGGAACAGGCATGGGTGCGGTTCATGACTCCGGCCCGCATGGACTCCCTTGTGCTTTCTGTCCACGGACGGCTTGCCCACCCCGAGCTCGCCGAGGCAGCAGATACCGCCACTCGGCGCTTGGGCAGCGAGCTGTCCGACGCGGGCGTCGTCATCCTCGGTGACCTGGCCGCTGCTCTTCTTGCGGGTGGCGACATCGAACAGGGCGTACACGTTGCCCGTCGATTCGCGGCGGCGGCTGATGCCCGCCCGAACACGATGGGCCGCGCGCGTGCACTCAACGTTGCCGACCGGCTTCCCCACCACGAGCGCGAGCTGGCGGCGCAGCTCCGGGCCTGTGCCGCCTGACCCTTACGACTACGCGGGGGCCGTCTCCTCGGCGACCCACGCCAGGTAGGCATCTGAGCCGCCTTCTACCGGAAATACGATCCACTCCGGTACCTCGTAGCCGTGCTCCTGCCCGACCCACGCGCCCAGGGCAGGCAGACGGTCTCGTGTCGTCTTGAACGAGATGCGCCACTCGGTAGCCGTCTCAACGGTCCCTTTCCACCGGTAGACGGCAGTGAAGGGCGCGTCGATGTGCGCACAGGCCGCCAGTCGGGCCTCCACCGCGCCTCGCGCCAACTCACTCGCCCCACGTTCGCTGTCGACCGTTGTCTGCGCGATCACGACGTCGGTCGCCATGGCGGTCCTCCTGCTGTGTCGGTTTGCCTCGACGGACACTACCCAGAGGTAGTCCAGGGCGAGGTCAGCGATCGGCCAGACTGACCGGCCAGTTCGGGATAAGCCGTCCAGCCCCCGGCGACGGTGACGGATGCTCCCGCCGCTGCCCTCATCACCGTCTGGTGCGGGTATCAGCCCCAGACGGCCGGCGGACGCTGAGACGGGAGAAGCGCGTAGCGATCTGCCGCGCCCGAGCCCCCGGCCCTGGGGCAGGGCTGGCCTGGCTCGGATGCCTGGCGCGGCTGCGCCCGGCCCCTCGCCTCATCGCTGACGGACCCGTCCCTTGCTCTTGGACCGTGCCGTTCTTTTGGGGGCTTCCCGGCAGTCCTTTGTCTTTCCGGGGCGGGACGGTCGGTCAAGGGTGGCCGAAGGCCATCGCGAAGCGACGCGACGAAGGAGCGCCCTTGACGGGCCGGCCCGAACCGGAAGGACAAAGGACTGCCGGGAAACCCCCAAACCAGCTCTGACACCGCCCAGCCAAGGCACCGCCAACCCGGCGCCCCGCCCCGCCGCCGGAGCCCGCCCGCACCAGGCGGGGCCAGGCGGGCCCGCGCCGCGAGGCGACGTCCCCAACACACCCCCCCCACCCGGGGGCGGACGCCGCGCCGCGGTGCGCCCCGGCGCGCGCCCGGCGCGCCGTCAGAGAGCCGGGGGCGGATCTGTCTTGTTATGGCTCCTGCGGTCGTCCCTCATGCATCATTGACGCGGGTAGTTCTTCATCTAATTCTTCATCTGCGACCGAAATCCTTCTGCTTCAACCCACATTCTGGCTGCGGAGGTTCGCGATGGTGGTACGGACGCGCGTACACCTCGTGCTGGTGCACGGACTGTTCTCCTCCGCGAAGGTGTGGACGGCGTTCCATGAACTCCTCACCACCGACCCGGAGCTGGCCGACTGGGTCAGCGTCCACCGGTTCGAGTACGACTCCCCCCTCGTCCGGCTCCGGCCCGACCGCCGGGTCGCCGAGACCGACGACGTCGCCGACCAGCTCGGCACCTTCCTGGAGACCGAACTCGCCGACGCCGAGCGGATCGTGCTGGTCACCCACAGCCAGGGCGGCCTGATCGTCCAGCGGTTCCTGGCCCGCAAGCTGTGGAACGGCGAGGGCGCCGAGCTGGCCCGGATCAGGCACTTCACCATGTTCGCCTGCCCCAACACCGGCTCCGGCTTCTTCCTCACCGTCCGCAAGGCCCTCAAGCTGTGGAGCAATCCACAGGAGCAGCAGCTGCGCCCCTTCGACCGGGCCGTGACGGAGGCGCAGCGCACCGTCCTCAGCGCCGTCGTCCACGGGCGGACGTACAGCGACCAGGAGTGCCCCATACCGGTGCGCGCCTACGGGGGCTCCGCCGACGACATCGTGCCGCCCGTGGTGGCGCGCGGGGTGTTCCCCAAGGGCGGGGTGGTCACCGCCGACCACTTCTCGATCGTCCAGCCCGCCGACCGCACCGCCGTCTCGTACATGGCCGTACGCGGCGCCCTGCTGGAGGCGGCGCAGCGGACGACGACGCTGCCGGAGAACGTGACGCCCCTCGCGTCCCGCTCCCCCGCCGAGGCGGCCGGCCGGCCCTCGCTGCCGCCGCCCGCCGCCGGGGAGCCGGACCTGGCGCCCTTCCCGCCCCCGCCGTACGGGCAGCTGGAGGAGGGTCAGCTCAAGGGGCAGGAGCGGCACAGCATGGTCGCGTCCCTGCTGGCCGGCGAAGCCCGCCAGAAGGTGCACGTCCTGGCGGGTCTGGGCGGGTCGGGCAAGAGCCGGCTGGCGCTGGAGGCCGCCGACCGGGCGCAGCGGGCCGGGCGCCGGGTCTGGTGGGTGTCGATGCCGGAGCTCAGCCTCCGGATGCGGATGATCGCCCGTGATCTGGGCGCCCCCTCGATCACGGTGGAACGGGCCTGGCTGCTCGGCACGGCCACGGATCTGGTGTGGACGCTGCTCAACGCCTGCCCGGACCCCTGGCTGCTGATCTTCGACAACGCCGACGACCCCGAGCGCCTCGGCCCCCGCGGCGGCCAGGTCGCGGACGGGACCGGCTGGCTGCGCCGGCCGCAGAACGCCAACGGCACGGTGCTGGTCACCAGCCGGGTGCGCCGCCACCAGACGTGGGGCGAGGGGAGCGTCGTCCACCAGGTCGTGCCGCTGGGCGAGGACGACGGGGCCTCCATGCTGCTGGAGCGGACGGGGGGCCTGGGCGGTACGAACGAGGAGGCGCGCCGGCTGTCGCAGCAGCTGGGCGGGCTGCCGCTGGCCCTGCGGCACGCCGCCGACGCGATCAAGGCGGTCAGCGAGAGCCAGATCTCCCTGGACAGCGACATCCGGGACTTCGAGACGTTCCGCCGGACCGTCGCCGCGCGGGTCGAGACCGCCCCGGGGCAGGCGGGACCGGACCTGAGCGAGCTCCTCGGCCGGGAGATCGTGGAGAAGGTCTGCGGGATCGCCCTGGACCTGCTGAGCAAGCAGGAGCTG
The DNA here is from genome assembly GCF_026343185.1 of Streptomyces sp. NBC_00091. Taxonomy (GTDB): domain Bacteria; phylum Actinomycetota; class Actinomycetes; order Streptomycetales; family Streptomycetaceae; genus Streptomyces. The sequence continues at coordinate 2,058,262 of NZ_JAPEMA010000001.1, forward strand.
GCGCAGGCGGCGACCCTGCTGAAGGTCCTCGCCTGCCTGAGCATCGCCCCGATCCCCTACCGGTGCCTGCTGAACGGTCCGCTGCTCACGCAGTCCCCGCTGTTCCCCGGTACCACCCCGACGCGCACCAACGCCGCCCTGACGGGCCTGGAGGAGTTCGGACTGGTGGACGCCTACGAGCGCGAGGGCGTCGCCGAGCGCGACCTGGCGCACGTACTGACCATGCACCCCGTGGTACACGGGGTGCTGCGGGAGGACACGGAGGTACGGGAGCGGCCCGCGGACTACTACGGGCTGGCGGTGCGGATGGTGCTCCAGGCCGCCCACCTGAGCAATCCCGACCACCCGGCGAACTGGCCGCTGTGGGCGGCGCTCGCCCCGCACGCGCTGGAGGTCTCCCGGGCGTGCCTGCTCGGCGACCTCAAGCTGTCGGACCGCACGGTGCGCACCGACGCCCTGGAGCTGGCCCGGCTGACCTCCCGCTACCTGATCGCGACGGGGCTGCTGGGGCCCGCGTACGACCTCGTCATGCCGATGGTCGAGCGCTGCTCCTCCTTCGGCTTCGACATCGACGACCGGGAGATCCTGGGGCTGCGCCACGAGCAGGGACGCATCCACCTCGACCGGGAGCAGCTGACGCAGGCCGAGCAGGTGCTGGACCTGGTGGTGCGGGCGCGCACCCGGATCCTGGGCGAGAACCACGCCGACACCCTGGCCAGCCGGCACAAGCTGGCCCGTGCGATCAACGAGCAGGGCGGGCGGGAGGAGAAGGCGGAGGAGATGCTGCGCTCCATCGTGGAGGCGGAGAACGAGGTGCGCGGCCCGGAGCACTACGACACGCTCGTGGTGCGCCACACCCTGGCGCGGACGATGGGGGCCCTGGGCCGGCACACGGAGGCGGAGGCGGAGGCCTGGCTGATCCTGGACATCAGCCGCCGCAACCACTGGCCGCCGTCGACGCCGGAGATCCTGCGGGTGCGCGAGACGCTGGCGCACGCGCTGCTGGGCCAGGGGCGCGCGCAAGAGGCGGAGCAGGTGATCCGCGAGGCGCTGCGGGACGCGTCCCAGCCTCCGGATTCCAACATGGTGATGCGCTTCCGCTGGACCTTCGTGCTGGTCCTCCTCGGCATCGTGGGGCGTACGCCCGAAGCGGTGAACGAGCTGAAGGCGCTGGTGCGCGATCTCGACCGGGTGGTGGCCTCGGAGCATCCGCTGTCGATGCAGGCCAGGGACCTTCTGGAGAAGACGCTGCGGGAGATGCCGGGGTGAAACCTCCCTCATTCCAGGGCAGTTGAGCGGAACCCCAACGGCCGTGGCGGGCTTGCGCGTAGCCTGGCGGTGCCTCACCCTGTGTGACGCGTCCCACACCGAAATGCGCGGAGGTCCGCCGATGACTGCACTCCCCACCGATACGAACGACGACCAGTCCCTCAGATGGGGCGCTCCGGGGAGCGACCTGGAGCAAATGCAGGCGGAGGTCGGCCGGCGGATCGCGATGGAAGCGCTGGAGGCCGGACGCCAGGCATTGGAGCTCGATGCGAAGACCGCGTTCCGCGCGACAAGCGGGGCGCATCCCGGATAGGTGCCGTTGTTTTCTGTTGTCTTTCCGACTGCCGGGGGGCGATCGAATGACGTCAGGGCAATCCACTCAGAGTGAGTTACCGGCTCCACCGCACGATCCGTTCTTCCGCGCCGTGACCGCACCGGCCTTCACCCACGAGCTGCTCGCCGGGCTGGCCGCCGGGCGGTACGCGGCGGTCCGGGTGCCCGGGTTCCTGTCGCGCGAGCGGTGCGACGAGGTGCTCGGCGCGCTGGCGGAACGGGCGTTCGACTCGTACGGGAAGGCCCGCGTCGATCCGCCGGTGATGCGGTTCGGCGTGGGCGTCAGCGACCACATGGCGGGCGGAGGAGTCGCCGACAGCTACTGGAAGGCGCTACAGGGGCACCACGAGGCCTGGCAGGGGCTGGGCCTGTCCTTCGATCCGTTCCGCACCAGCCGGGAGGCGCTCGCCGCGGCCTGGCCGGCCGGGGTGGCGGTAGGCCGCCGGGGCGGCCTGGAGATGGGCGACGGGGTGGCCCGGGAGCCCAACCAGGGCTTCCAGGTCCATTTCGACGACGCGCTCCGCGAGTACGCCGGGGACCTGCTCGACGTGCCCCTGGTCGGGCAGTTCGCGTTCAACCTCTACCTCAGCGTGCCGCCCTCGGGCGGTGAGACGGTGCTGTGGAGGCACCGCTGGCAGCCCGAGGACGAGGCGTACCGGCTGCCCGCCTCGTACGGGTACGACGAGGCGGTGGTGCGGGACGCCGAATCCATCGAGCTGGCTCCGGAGGTCGGCGAGGCGCTGCTGATCGACCCCCGGTTCTTCCACGCCGTACGGCCCAGTCGCGGGGCGCGCAGAATCGCACTGGGGTTCGCGGTGGGGCTCGGTACCTCGGGCCAGCTGCTCACCTGGGCCTGACCGGCCCACCGAACCGCAGGCCGGAACCTCAGGCCGCAGCCGAACGCGGGCCCGGACCGATTATCGTCAACTTCCGTTCCACTCAAGGATTTTGACGCCTCGTCACGGGCCCGCTACGTTCGGGTGATGGACCTCTTGCGCTACGTGGCCTTCAGCACCGACCCGCTGGGCGGGAACCCGGCGGGTGTGGTGCTGGACGCCACCGGGATCGACGAGGCGACGATGGCCGCCGTCGCGGCGGACGTCGGCTACTCGGAGACGGCCTTCGCCGTTCCCCGCCAGGACGGGGCGCTGGACATCCGCTACTTCAGCCCGCAGACCGAGGTGCCCTTCTGCGGGCACGCCACGATCGCCACCGCCGTCGCCCACGCCCAGCGGCACGGGGTCGGCGATCTGCTGCTGCACACGCAGGCCGGCCCGGTCCCCGTGACCACCTCGGCCGGCCCGGACGGGGCCGTCGTCGCCACCCTGGTGAGCGTGGAGCCCCGTACGGAGGCCATCACCGAGGACGACCTGGACGGGCTGCTGGCCGCGCTGCGCTGGTCCGCCGCCGACCTCGACCCCGCGCTGCCTCCCCGGGCCGCCTACGCCGGGGCCTGGCACCCGGTGCTCGCAACCGCGAGCCGGGCGAGGCTCGCCGACCTGGACTACGACATGCCCGCGCTCGGCGCCCTGATGGCGCGCCGCGGCTGGGCCACGGTCGCCCTGGTCCAGCGCGAATCGCCGGAGGTCTTCCACGCCCGCAACCCCTTCCCGCCCGGCGGGGTGGTCGAGGACCCGGCGACCGGCGCGGCCGCCGCGGCCCTGGGCGGATACCTGCGGAGCCTGGGCCTGATCGAGCTGCCCGCCGTACTGACGATCCACCAGGGCGTGGACATGGGCCGTCCGAGCCTGATCACGGTGGGCGTCCCGGCGGACCCGGCGGCCGGCATCGAGGTGACGGGCACGGCGGTCCCGATCGGCTGACACCGCTCAGGTGGATCCACCGCTCAGGCGGGTCCACCGCTCAGGCGGGGTCGGAGACCTCCAGGACGATCTCGATCTCCACGGGGGCGTCGAGCGGCAGGATGTCCATCCCGACGGCGCTGCGCGCGTGCCGGCCGGCTTCGCCGAAGACCTCCACGAGCAGCTCGCTCGCCCCGTCGACCACTCCCGCCTGGCGGGTGAACCCGGGCGCGGAGGACACGTACCCGACCACCTTCACCACCCGCACCACGGACTCCAGGGGGGTCACCGAGTCGGCGGCGGCCAGGGCCGCCAGCGCGCACTGCCGGCTCAGCTCCCTGGCCCGCTCCGGGGACACCTCGGCGCCGACCCGGCCGGTCTGGGTCAGCTCGCCGCCGGTCATCGGGATCTGGCCCGCGACGAAGACGTGTATCCCGCTGCGCACGGCCGGTACGTACGCCCCCTTGGGGGGACTGACCTCCGGCAGCCGTAATCCGAGCTCGGCAAGCCTTTCGCGGACGTCAACGCTCATGGCACCCCCTGGTGGCCTCGATCTGGTGACCTCGACGACGACACCATCGTCCCACCGCCCGGGGCCTCTTGGGGGCTGCTCCGCCCTTGTGGCCACGACCGGGACGCCGATCTGCTAGTGCTGTGGCCGGAAAGGTTTGCCGGGTCGCGGTGTCCGGTGCGGTGCATCGCAAGGCGGAGGACCGCGACTCGTACTGGACGTACCGTCGTGGTCCGACAACGCGGCGAGGTGCCGTGCCGGGCGCCGTGACACGGTGAACCTTTCCGGCCACAGCACTAGTCAGCCGGCCGGTTGGCCCAGGTCCAGCCCCGCAGGCAGGGGTCGGCGAAGGTGCGGCCGAAGGCGGCGTGGGCGGCCTCGTCGGTGGTCCCGGACGGCGGGGTCAGCAGCAGGGACAGCGTCCCGTCGGGGAACTCGGGCGCGTAGCCCCAGCCCGCCGGGAGTAACGAGATCAGCCGCACCGCCGCCAGCTCCGGCGCCGCGCCCTCGGGGCCACGGCCGTCGGGGGCGACGACGAAGTGGTACGTGGTGGTGCGCATCGCGGACTCCTGGCAGGTCAACGGGGGCCCGGCGCGAGGAACGGCAGGCCGGGGCCAGCATCACCCAGCGCGGCCTCCACCGCGAGGAGGACACCGGCGGAACCCGTCGCCAGGTCGGCGGACAGGCGCAGGGTGTGGTCGCCGAAGAAGGCCAGGTGGCCGTCGCAGCGCACCGCGTGCCAGCCGAGGCGGTCCAGGTGGCGGCGGACGGCCGCCTCGGCGGTGGCGGACCCGTCGTGCAGGTGCCGCATGGCCAGCAGGGCGCCGGCCCGGCCGTGGAAGAGGCCGGAGTTCAGCGCGAAGGACGGGCCGGTCACCTCCCGCAGCGCGTCCCGCGCCCGGACGAACTCCGGGTCGGGCAGCTGCCGCGCCACCTCGTGGACCACCATGCCCAGGCCGGCGCCGCCGAAGGACAGGAACGGCACCTTCCAGGGCGCGTCGGCGGAGCCGTCCGGGGAGGTGTCCTCGGACCAGCCCGCCTCCGCGAGGTCGTAGCGCAGCAACTCGCCCGCCAGGTGGAGGTACTTGGGGTCGTACGTGGCCTCGTGCATCCGGAGCATCAGCAGCGCCCCGCCCGCCGCCCCGCGCAGCAGCCCCGGCCGGGGCCGGCCCGCGACCCCGCCCGGCGCCTGGTCGGCGAGGAGCGCCGCGATCCGGGCGGCCTCGTCGGTGTTGCCGAAGTGCAGCTGGGTCAGGCCGATCCCGGCGAGCCCCCCGAAGAGGCTGTGGTCCACGTCCTCCAGCGGGGCCTCGCGGATCCGCTCCAGGACGGCGGCGGCCTCCTCGGCCCGGCCGAGCCGGTCCAGGGCGTAGGCGATCCCGCTCAGCCCGTCGTAGAAGCCGGGCCCCATGCCGGGGGTGCGCCGGGCGGCGTCCGTCAGCCAGGCCACGTGCTCCTCGGCCGGTGCGAAGCCCAGCTCGGCCAGCGTCCACAGCACGCCGGCCGCGCCGAAGGCGAAGGTGGCGCCGCCACCGGGCAGGGAGAACTGCTCCACGTCCCCGGGGAACAGCCGGTCCTCGCGGTGCGGGGTGGCGCTGGCCAGCAGGTCGGCGGCGAGGGTCTCGCGCAGGGCGGGCCAGGTGGCGGGCGTGGGCGGGGTCCACAGCGGCTGCGGGTCGCCCTCCTGCGCGTGCCCCGGGTGCGGGGCGGGGCCGAGGTCCTCGCGGATCCGGTCGGCGAAGTCGGCGGGCACCGGGAAGTGCTCGGCGACCAGTCCGATCAGCTGGTCCGCCTTGGCCGGGGACCAGGTGGCCATGACCGTCAGCGGCAGGAACACGCCGAGCCGGATGCAGCCCAGGGCGTAGCGGTCGACGGCGGTGCCCGTGTAGCCGGCCGGGGCGCGGAATCCGGGGGCGCCGATGGCCTGCGCGGACTGGGCGTCGGCCGCGGAGGCGGTCTCCAGGTCGATGAAGGAGATGGTGTCGTCGGGGCGGACCAGGATGTTGTTGGGGTGCAGGTCCCCGAAGACGACCCCCTTGGCGTGCATGGCGTCGACGCCCTGCTCGACCTGGTCGAGGATCTTCAGCGCCCAGGCCGTGTAGGCGGCGTACGCGCCCTCGGTGCGGTCGTCGCTGACGAGCGGGTTGCGGGTGAGGAGTTCCCGGGCGAGCGGCTTGCCCTCCACGTAGTCCCGGGCCAGGAACCAGTGCTCGTGGCCCTTGCGGTAGTCCACGATCGCCGGGATGCAGTCCAGGCCGGCGAGGCGCTCCAGCGCCCAGTGCTCGCGCTCCAGCCGGGCCACGGCGTCGGCGCCGTCCTCGTCGAGCCCGGCCAGCGGGCGGGCCTCCTTCAGCAGGACGGAGCCGCCGGTGCGGGTGTCGGTGGCCTGGTAGACGCCGCCGCCGTTGGAGAAGTGCAGGGCCTTGGTGGCGCGGAAGGGGAAGCCCTGGAGGGTGGCGGAGTTGCGGGCGGCGAGGGCGTCGGCCAGGCAGGCGGGCAGCGTCACCCAGGACGGGGGCCGGAAGGACGGGCCGCGTACGTCGGGCACCAGGCGGCCCTCGGGGTCCTCGATGCAGTGCACCAGCTCGCCGGACTCGGAGCGGCCCAGGCGGGAGACGAAGCCGCCGTAGCGCACGTACAGCGGGCCGGAGCGCCAGCGCAGGTCGCTGAGGATGGTGGGGCCGTGCTCGCCGTCGAGGAGGTCCCCGAGGCCGGTGAGGATCCGCTCCAGCTGCGCCTCGTCGCCCGGGTAGACCGTGAAGAACTTGCCGCTGCTGCCCCGGTCCCCGTACTTGCTGTTGCGCAGCTTGAGGATCGCGGCGCTGCGGATGAACTTGAAGGTGACCCGCTCGGCCACGCAGAAGTCCCAGACCAGGTCGAGGATCCGGTCGGCGTTGTCGAGGGTGGCCGACACGTGGATCTTCCAGCCCTGGCCGGGGAGCCGGGCGCCGGGCGGGGTCATCAGCAGCCAGTGCGTGTTGTCGGTACGGGTCCAGCCCTCGGGGAGGGGGCCGGTCACCGCGGGGAACGCGGTGGCGTCGGCGGTGGCGGTGGCCGCTACGTCGTAGAACGGATTGCCGGGCTGGCAGTAGTTCAGATACCGAAGGTCCATGATGCGCTCCGTTCGTGACAGGGGAAGGGCGGACGGGGGCGGGCTACCAGCCCCAGAGCGGGGCGGCGTACTTCGTGTACAGCCACTCGCCCAGCGGGAGCCTGCCGAGGTCGAGCTGCGCGGCTCCGGCGCGGTCCGCAGGGGCCTCGCCGACGGTCAGCGGGTAGCTGACGACGGGCAGTTCCAGCGGGGTGGACGCCACCGGCAGGAAGGCCGACAGGGGGGCGGTGGTGTCGGTGCGGGTCAGCGCGGCCACGGTCGCGGTGCCGGTCTGTTCGCGGGTCATCAGCCCGGCCCGGTAGAGCCGGACGGTGGCGTCCGTGCGGACCGCCGAGAGGTGGGCGGTGCTCGGCAGGACGAGTTCGACGCGACCCCGGTCCTGGGCGACGTACCCGGCGGCGACGGTGTAGGGCAGCTTGACGAAGACCAGCGCGGCCCCGGCGGCCCCGGTCAGCAGCACGGCCGCGGCGGCGATGCGCCACGCCGGCGCTCCGGCGGTGCGGCCTTCCCCGGCGAGGCGGGTGAAGCCGAGGCCGAGGCGGTAGACGAGGTAGCAGACGGCCATCAGGACGGTGCTGGTGCCGACGGCGCCGAGCCGCTGGAGGAGGTCGGACCACAGGGTCAGGGCGCCGGCGATGACGTAGAGGGGGAAGGCCATGCAGGCCAGTCCGAAGGCCACCGCCCAGCGCCGGCCGGGGAGTTCGCGGGTGTAGCCGCGGCCGCCGAAGAGGATCCGCGCGAGGAAGCGGCGGGCTTCGGTCATGGCCCGGTCGCGCAGGTGCGGGACGTCGAGGTGGCTCATGAGCGCGATGTAGCCGTCGAGCTTCACGAAGGGCAGCAGGTTGACGATGCCGCTGGTGTAGGTGGCGACGGCGAAGACGAGGACGGCGTCGCGCAGGTCCGAGGGGCCCAGGAGGAGGGCGGTCAGGGCCGCGGCCCCGGCGATCACGCTCTGGGTGGCGATGCCGGCCAGGGCGACCTTGACGCGCTGTTCCTTGCGGGAGAGCCGCCAGCCGTCGGAGACGTCGCAGAAGAAGGCGGGCGACATGTAGAAGAGCATCACGCCCATCCGGCTGGGGCGTCCGCCGTAGTACGTGAGGACCGCGCCGTGGCCGATCTCGTGGACGGCGGTGGTGGCGAGCACCCCGATGAGGACGCCGAAGTAGGCGGAGAAGGGGAGCGGCCGGCCGAGCGCGGCGTCCATCTCGGGGGCCAGCAGGGCCAGGGCGAGGATGCCGCCGAGGACGAACACGGCGGCGACGGCCGCCGCGGTCCGTCCGGCGAGCAGGTTGACGAGCGGCGCGAGGCGGGAGAGCAGCCGCTCGGGGCGCAGCACGGTGAACTGGAGGGTCATCGGGGGGACGAACCGGAACCAGGTGCTGCGGCGCTCGATGGGCTTGCCGTCGTCGAGGACCTTGGAATCGGCGAGCTTGTGCACGGCGGTCGCGACGTGGTGGCTGGTCCACGGCGGTCCGAGGACCTCGGCGAGGCCGGTGTGGTCGAGGGAGCCGTCCATGGCCCGGACCAGGCGTGCCAGGTCGGGCTGGAGGCGGAAGTGCTGGTGGTGGCCGCGCTGGAGGACCCAGGGGGCGCCGGTTTCGGTGGGCGCGTGGATCTCCACGTTGGAGGCGATGCGCGGGCGCTCCAGGAGCGCGGGGTCCCAGTCGGCGGTGGTGGCCGGCTTCGCCGGCGTCTTCCTGGTGAGCGTCTTGGTGGACATGTCTGGATCACGCCTTAGATGACGTCGCGGGAGAGCAGCAGCTGGCGGGCGGCGGTCCCGGCGGCGGCGAGCCAGCCGGCGAGGACCAGGAGCGCGAGCGGTACGGAGAGCAGCTCGGGCTTGCCGTCGAGGTAGACGGAGCTCATCGCGATGGTGGGGAGGTACCTGGCCACCTGCGGGGCGAGTTCCTGGAGGCCCGGTTCGACGAGGAGGGTGAGCGCGATGACGGTGACGACGGTGGCGAGCTGGCTGCGGATGATCCAGCCGAGGAGCGCGCCCCAGGGGGCGGCGAGGACGTTGACGGTGACCACGCCGAGGACGATGCGGGTGGTGTGGCCGGTCCAGTCGGCGGTGAAGCCGAAGCGGGCGGGCAGCGCGAAGGCGCACAGGACGGCGAGGACGGCGGCGAGGAGGCCGTTGATCAGGCCGGCCGCGGTGGCGACGAGGGCCTTGGCGGACAGCAGTCGCAGCCGGCCGCCGCTGAGCAGGACCGAGCGGGCGATGGAGCCGGAGTTGTACTCGCGGGTGACGAGGATGCCGCCGAACACGGCGGACATCAGGAAGGTCATCATCCACGCCTGGGCCATGTCGTCGGTGACGGCGGCGGCGGTGGTCTGGCCGAGGGCGATGGTCTCGTCGCCCTGGGAGGCGTAGCCGAAGCAGGTGAGGAGGGACATGAAGATCCCGGTGGAGGCGAGGATCAGCCAGGTGCGGCCGGTCCAGGCCTTCATCCACTCGCCGGCGAGGACGTTACGCATGGGTGAGCCTTTCGGTGCGCTGGCTGGTCGCGGCGTCCTCGTCCACCAGCGTGAAGAAGCGGTCCTCGAGGCGTTCGGCGCCGTCGGAGGTGAGCTCGGCGAGGGAGCCCGCGAAGCGCAGGGTGCGCTGGATGATCACCACGTCGTCCACGGTCTGTTCGACCTCGGCGAGGAGGTGGCTGGAGACCAGGACGGTGCGGCCTTCGGCGGCCAGGGCGCGCAGGGTGTCGCGCAGCCAGCGAATGCCGTCCGGGTCGAGGCCGTTGGCCGGCTCGTCCAGGACGAGGAGTTCGGGGTCGGCGAGCAGCGCGGTGGCCAGGGCGAGGCGCTGACGCATGCCGGTGGAGTAGCCCTTGGCGGCGCGGTCGGCGCTGTCGGCGAGGCCTACGCGGTCCAGTACCTCGTCGACGCGGGCGTTCGACACGCCCAGGGTGCGGGCCCAGATGCGCAGGTCGCGGCGGCCGGAGGCGCCGGGGGTGGGGCCGATGCCGTCCATGCAGACGCCGATGCGGCGGGCGGCGTCGGGGAGTTCGGTGTAGGGGTGGCCGAAGACGGTGGCGGTGCCGGAGGTGGGGCGGACCAGGCCGAGCAGCATGCGCAGGGACGTGGACTTGCCGGCGCCGTTGCGGCCGAGCAGTCCGGTCACCCGGCCGGGCCGGACCTCGAAGCTCAGGTCCTGCACCGCGGTGAACGGGCCGAACTCCTTCGTCAGGCCCGAGGCGCGGACGACGCCGGCGGCGCTCATCGCTTGCCTGCGGCGACGTTGGCGCCGACCTTGGCGGCGCAGCCGACCAGACCGAGGCCGATGACCGTCATGACGGCGACGAGCGCGGCCCCGGTCAGCTGCGCGTTGGCGACGGCGAGTGCCAGCGCGAGCAGCGCGGCCGTCGTCCCCAGCTGACCGTTCGTCCCCTTGCGGGGATTCTCCTTCGGCATGTTGGCTCCCTCTTCCTTCAGCTCTGTGCGTGTCGCGTGTCGTTCGTGATCCGGTGCAGGGGGCCCGCGGCGGTGGCTGTGCGCCACCGCCACGGGACCAAGTCACCCTGGGAGACCGGGGGTCCGGTCTGCTGTGATCGCGGTAGCCGGGGCTACCGGAGGGATCAGGTGGCGAGCGTGGCGCTGGCCACGGCGACGCCGCTGATGACCAGGCCCTGCTTGAAGCCGGACCAGAAGCCCGGGGCCTCCATGGCCTCCAGCTCCTGCATGCCCAGCTCGAGACCGGCGGTGGGGATGTCCTGCTTCAGAACGTCCTGCATGGTGTGCTCCTGTTTCCGTGTGGGTTGGTCGAGCGGTGTGTTGCGGTACGGGCTTCTCAGGTGGCGATGAGGGCCGCGGAGCCGACGTAGCTGCCGTAGGCCGCCGCGGAGGCGACCACGACACCGGCGCTGACGCCGACGCCCGTCCACCAGCCCGGGGCCTCCATGGCCTCGAGCTCCTGCATGCCGAGCTCAAGGGCGGGGAAGGCGTCCATCGCGAGGTTGTCCTGCATCAGAGGTGCTCCTGTTTCCGTGTGGGTCGATCAGTGGATGTGCGGGGCGTACCGCCCTGGGCGGTACGGGCTTCTCAGGTGGCGATCAGGGCCGCGGAGCCGACGTAGCTGCCGTAGGCCGCCGCCGAGGCGACCACGACACCGGCGCTGACGCCGACGCCCGTCCACCAGCCCGGGGCCTCCATGGCCTCCAGCTCCTGCATGCCGAGCTCAAGGGCGGGGAAGGCGTCCATCGCGAGGTTGTCCTGCATGAGAGGTGCTCCTGTTCCGTGTGAGTCGATCAGGGGGTGCTTCCGACCGCACCGCGCGGCCGTGCCTGCGGGTGCGGAAGCTTGTGGTGGTGCAGGTGGTGCTGGGCCTGCGGCGTCAGGCCGCGGCCTCGGCCAGCAGGCCGTACACCTCGTCGGTCCGCAGGCCGCCGAGCATCGGCAGGCCGGCGCCCCAGGCGCGGACCGTGCGGCCCGCGATGGCGGCGAGCCGGTCGGGGCCCGCGGTGATGCTCCGGTCGATCCGCCAGGAGTCGACGAGGGCCTCGATGCCCGCCGCCGGGTCCCGGGGCAGGGTGTCCGGGTCGGTGGCCCGCAGCCGGGACCACATGCGCTCCAGCCGGACGGCCGAGCCGAGCCGGGCCTCGCCGGCGGAGATGGCCCGCCACAGGTGCGGCAGGATCGCGGCGACCGCGGTCATCTTGCGCACGCCGAGGGCGGAGGACAGCTCGTTGGCGATGAGCCAGCCCTTGACCGCGTACAGGTCGCGGCCCAGGTGGGCCCACTCGGCGTGGCTGAGGCCGCTGAGCTTGGCGATCTCCAGGCGCAGCCGGTCGCCGGTGGGCCGGCCGGCGCGGCGCGCGTCGCGCACCTCGTGGCCCAGCAGCACCAGCCGTTCGGCGATGGTCTCCACCAGCGCGTCCTCGGTGGGCAGGTCCCCGTGGTCGCCCACGTACGGGCTGACCACGCGGAACAGCGCTTCGAGCACTCCCTCGGCGATGAGTTCGTCGTCGAGGGTGGCGGTGGCGACCGGGTCGAGGACGGCCGCCGTGGGCCGCAGTGCGGTGCCCATCACGAGCCGCTTGCCGTGGCGGGGGTAGCCGAGGCAGGCGACCCCGCTGGACTCGGTGCCGGTGCCGACTGTGGTGGGGACGGCGACCAGCGGGAGCCCGTGCGCGGTGCCGGGGCCCAGGACCATCAGCCCGCTGCGCTGCGGCACCGTGAGGCGGGCGTACGCGTCGGGGTTGGTGCGGAACAGGGCGGCCAGCTTGGCCTGGTCCAGGAGGGAGCCGCCGCCGATGCCGACGATCAGCTCGGTGTCCGCCAGCCGGCCGGCGAGTTCGGCGACCGTCTCCAGGTCCCCGGGGCCGGACAGTTCCAGCACCCGGGTGCGGTGGCGGTCCCCGGCGAGCAGGGCGCGGACCCGGTCCGTGACCGGGGCGGCGGCGACCGCTTCGTCCACGAGTACGGTGACCCGTCGCTCGGGGCGGCCGGTGAACCAGGCGCCCAGGCTGTCGCAGCCGATCAGCTGCTGGGCCGGGGGCCGCCAGCCGGCGCTCACGCCAGGGCCTCGGCGGCGAGGGCTTGCGCCGCCGGGGCGGCGGTCCGTGCCAGGTGGATGTCCAGTCCGGCGGTGACGCAGGCCAGCAGTTCCGTGAGGTCGGCGTCGGTGTAGGTGAGGGCGGGGAAGAGCTGCACCCCGTTGACCCCGGGGTGCACGATGGCGCCGGCCTCCCGGACCGCCCGCACCAGGGCGTGCACCTGATCCTGCGGGAAGGGGGTCCCGTCCGGGTCGCACAGCCGGACGGAGCGGAAGAGGCCCAGGCCGGTGGTGGCCGCCACCCGGGGGTGGTCGGCGACGAGCGCGGCCAGTTCGGTGTCCAGCCGGGCCGACAGCCGCCGGCCGAGGGCGACCGCGTCGAGGCGGCGCATCTCGTCGAGGGTGGCGAGGATGGTGGCGCAGGTGACCGGGGTGCCGGCCTGGGTCTCCCCGTGGGTGAGGACCGCGCCGGCCTCGGTGAAGGCCGCCGCCACCCGGCGGGAGGCGATCACGACGGCCGCCGCGCTGGTGCCGTTGGTGAGTCCCTTGGAGGAGACGAGCAGGTCGGGCTGTTCGGCCCACTGCTGGGAGGCGAAGAGGCTGCCGGTGCGGCCGAAGCCGGTGGCGACCTCGTCGGCGACCAGCAGGAAGCCGTGCTCCCGGCGCAGCCGCAGCAGTTCCCCGAGGTACTCCTCGGTGAGGGGGACGGCCCCGCTGCCGAGCACCGGCTCGACGACGACGGCGGCGATCTGGCCGCCCTGGCGGGCCATGAGCGTGCCCAGCTCGGCCGGGTCGTTGGGGGCGACGTGGCGGACGAGCCGCTGGTCGACGCCGTAGAGCTGCTGGCCGAGGTCGTCGCCGGTCAGGGCGAAGCTGCCGTAGGTCAGGCCGTGGTAGCTGCCGCGCAGGCCGACGACCACCTTGCGCTGCGGCTGTTCGCGCAGTGCGTGGTACTGCCGGGCGACCTTCATGACCAGGTCGTTGGCGGCGCCGCCGGAGGTGGAGAACAGCACCCGGCCGTAGTGTCCGGGGCCGGCCGCCTCGACCAGTGCCTCGGCGGCGCGCCGGGCGTAGGAGTTCTCGTAGCGGAAGACGGAGAGGTACGAGGCCTCGCGCAGGGCCTGCGCGGCGGCGCGGGCGATCTCCTCGTTGCCGTAGCCGATGTTGGTGTTCCACAGGCCGCTGGAGCCGTCGAGCAGTTCGCGTCCGTCGGCGAAGCGGACCCGTACGCCCTGGGCGGAGACCGCGCAGAGGTCGTCGCGGCCCTGGTCCTGCGGTACGGTCAGGGACGGCCACAGGGGGTGGTGGCCGGGGGGTGTCGTCTCGTTCACGGGGTCACCTCCGTCTCCAGGAGTACGTCGTGGTGGCGCTCGCCCACGGCGGGCAGCGGGTGCCGGGAGCGGACCGAGAACCCGGCGGCGGCCAGTTCGGCCTCCAGCAGTTCGGCGGGCAGGACGCCGATGGTGGTGGTGCAGACCTGCACGGGGCCTGTCGCGGCCGTCACGGCGGGGAAGAGGGTGACGGTGCGGCTGCCCGCGTCGGGGGTCCAGTGCTCGAAGAGCCGGTAGGCGCGGCCGCTGTCGGTCACGATCTCCATGTCGACCTCGGCGGGACCGGACGCGGTGGCGGTCATGTCGACCGTCGAGAGGAGGAACCGGCCGCCGGGCTCGAGGTGTTCGCGCACCGCCCGGTAGAGGCCCTGGCGACCCTCGGCGTCGAGCAGGGAGATCGTGGTGGTGCCCAGCACGATCGCACCGAAGCGCCGGCCGAGGGCGAAGTCGCTCATGTCGGCCCGTACGGGCAGGCAGCGCCCGCGCAGGGCGGGCGGGGCGTCCGCGAGCCGCCGGTCAAGCAACTCCAGCATGTACGGGGAGAGTTCCAGCGCGGTGACCTCGCGGCCCAGCGCCAGCAGGGGCAGCGTCAGGCGTCCGGAGCCGGCCGCCAGGTCGAGCACGGGGCCCGGGATGCGGCGGACCAGGGCGAGCAGCTCGCGCACCTCGTGGGTGCCGGTGCCGGCGAGGTCGTGGTAGACGGAGGCGCCGACCGCGTCGTACAGGTCGCACAGCACGGCCCGCTCACCGAGGGAGGCCAGCAGCTCGCCGGCCCGTCCGGGGACGTCGGCGGGGGTGGGGAGGCGGTGGCCCGCCTCCGACATGGGTGTCGTCGTCAGTGTCGTGGTCATGGTCGTCATGGCGGTCAGTGCCCCGCCGTCACGAGTTCGCGGGCGCTGTCACCGGCCGCGCACAGGGTGATCCCGGCGTCCGCGAAGTACGCCGCGACCTGCTCCAGTCCGGCCCGGTCGGCGTAGACGGAGCCCGCCGCGACCGAACCGGCCACCAGCAGCACCTCGGCGAGGGCGGCGGCGACCGGGTCGAGGCCGAAGGTGCGCCCGCTCGCCGGGTCGTGGACGAAGGCGCTCTCGCCCGACCACAGCAGCAGCGGCAGCAGCGCGTCGGTGGTGTCCATCGCCTCGTCGGCCGGTACGGAGGCCGCGGCGGCGCCGAGGCGCCCGCCGAAGCCGGAGACCTTCACGTCGGCCAGGCCGCGGGCCCGCAGGTCGCGGACGGCGCCGACCGCGGCGAGGTAGCGCCCCAGCCAGGGGCGCTCGGCGGCCGGTCCCTGCCCGGCGGCGGCCTGCGACAGCAGCCAGCGGGTCTCGACCTGCTCCAGGGTGTCCTCGCCGAGGACGCCGATCCGGGCGCCGCCCGGGGCGGTGGACAGGACTCCGTCCTGGTCGGCGTAGAGCCTGCGACGCGGGCCGTCGCCGGCCGTACCGGCGCCGAGGGCGGGCAGGTCGGCGAGCTGGATGACGGGGTTGGTCAGGAAGTCGGGGAAGTCCCCCGCCTGCCGGGCCTGGTCGGCGTCGGCGAGGTAGGCGCTCTGGTCCATCTCGTCGGCGACGCGGATCAGGGTGGGGCCGACGACCGACATGTAGGCGCTGATGCCGTAGTTCTGGATCTGGAGGTAGAAGTCGGTGCCGAGGGAGCATTCGGCGCCGGGCTCGCTCAGGGAGCCCTCGTAACCGGCGATGACGGGCCCCTGCGGCGTGTCCGTGTCCTCGGCGTGGCCGGGGGTGAACACCACGGAGCGCGGGCCGACGAGATCCGAGCCGAGCAGCGTGGAAAGGTGCTCCGGATTCTCCAGGACGACCGTCGCGGCGCCCTCCGCGGAGAGTTCCGCGCCCGGCTTTCCCGTACCCCAGAGCATCAGATGCCGTTTGATTCCCGCCATGACTCCCCCTTGAAGTAATGCGAAGCGATTCGAAGCGATTCGGTGAACGCGCAGCACGCGTCGGTCAGGCGCCGGACCAAGGCCGGGCGAAGGCCAAAACAGGGCCTTGGGCGCAGGGCCGGGCGCAGGGCCGGGCCAAGGCCAAACACAGGGCCGGGCGCAGGGCCGGACCATGGCCAAAAACCGGGCCGGGCCTGGGCTAGGCCAGGGCGGACAGAATCGTCCTGAGTTCTTCGGTGGCCGCCTGCGGGCCGTAGAGATTGGCCACGCCGGTGACGTTCAGGACGACCTCGTCGACGCCGGCCTCCTCGTACTCCTTCAGCTGCGCGAGGAGTTCCGCGAGGTCGCCGCAGAGGAATCCGCGGCCTTCGGCCAGGGCGCGGGCGTCCGCTTCCCGGTCCGTGCCGGTGATGCCGATCCCGGACTTGCGGAGCATGTCGATGTAGTGCGGAAGTCCCAGGTGCGCGGAGTTGCTGGCCAGCGCGATCTCACCCGCTGTCCGGTCGGGCCGGGCGAGCGCCAGCGGCACCATGGCCGTCAGCCGGGGCACCGGCCGGCCGGCCTTCTCCGCGCCTTCGCGCAGCGCCGGCAGCACGGTGTCCCGCAGGTAGGCGGCCGGGGTCAGCCAGGTGATCGCCACGTCGGCGACCTCCCCGGCGAGCCGGGCCATCGCGGGCCGCAGTACGCCGAGCCCCAGCTCCACCGGGGCGGAGGGGAAGGGCGCGAGCTGCGCGTCGCAGGTGACGTACTCGCCCGCCATCTGCACGTGCCGGCCGGCCAGCAGGCCGCGCACCGCCGTCAGGTACTCGCGGGCCGCGGTGAGCGGACTGCGGTACGGGGCTCCGAGCAGGGCCTGCTGGAGGGACGGCGCCCCGGGCCCGAAGCCGGCGGTCACCGGCTGCCCGGTGGCCAGGGCCAGCGAGCGGGCCTGGACGGCGGCCTCGTAGGGGTGGCGCAGTGGCATCAGCGTCACGCCCAGCCCGGTCGGGACCCGGAAGCCGGCTCCGGCCGCGTGGACGAACCCGTGGTGGGGTTCGACCATCAGGGACTGTCCCTGCCAGAGCCGCTCCGCGTGGGTCCAGTGGACGAGGCCGGCGTAGGGGAGGATCTGTTCCGGCCGGCGCGGCAGGAACGGTATGAGTACCGAGTATGCGGTCATGGTGTCGCGCTCCCCTCTTCCTTCCTCGTTCGTTCGCTCTGTCTGTCCGTTAAACCCAGTCGAAGGTCTCGCGCCGGTCGAAGGCCGGCTTCAGGGGCTTCAGGGACCCGGTGCAGTCGGCGATGCTCTCGGCGTTTCCGGCGTTCCCGGATTCCACGACGGAGAGGAAGCAACGGGCCTTGTCGGACACCGGGCCGGACGCGGTGAGCGTGTCCTGGGCCGGCGGGTGGATGAAAGGCCCGCCGAAGACGAGTCCGGCCGCGACCGCGAATCCCGCGATGACCGAAGCGAATCGCGTCCGCCTTGCGAGCGTGGTCTTCTCCATTGCTTCCCCCTGTGTTGATCGTCGTTGTTCCGACAAGGAGAAGACTGCCGATCAAAGGGCGCGCGTTCGAGCGGTTTCGGACGCAGCTTCCTGCGTTCCTCCGTGCAACAAGCTGCACGTCGGGTGGAACCGGGAGCGGTGGGATCGCTTCCGTTACTCATGGTCAGCCGGTGTCCGCGTTCGTATGATCAGCCCACCGTGCTGACCACACGGGGCACCATCACTAGGGGGAACCATTGCGCACCGGAAGCCTCACCCACCTGGGGATATCACCAGAGGACGAAGACCTGTACCGATGCCTGCTCCGTCTCACGGAAGGCACACCCACCGTCCTGGCCGGCCACCTCGGCCGGCCCGTTCCGGAAGTGGAGGAGGGGGCGGGGCGGCTGGAGTCGATGGAGCTGACCTCCCTGGCCGACAACGGCAGCATCCGGCCAGCCCCGCCGGCGATCGCCGTACAGCGGCTGATCGACCTGCGGCTGCGGGAGCTGCGCGAGGAACTGCGGCGGGTGGCGGCCGAGCAGCGGGTCGTGGAATCGCTGCTGGCGGAGCGTGACGCGGTACGTCCGGTCGCGCGCGAGGCGTCGGAGCGGCCGGCCATCGAGCGGGTAGAGGGGACGCCCAACGTCCGGGCGGTGATCGACGAGCTGACGTTCTTCACCCGTGAGGAAGGGCTGACCACCCAGCCGCACGGGGCGCTCAGCCCGGCCAGCATCGAGGCGTCCCGGCCGCTGGACGCCCGGATCCTGCGGCGCGGCATCCGGATGCGCACGATCATGCGCCCGGCGGCGGTGGAGGACGCGCCGACGCTGGCCTACCTCCAGGAGATCTCGGCGATGGGGGCGGAGATCCGGATCTCGGACAAGCCGCTGGAGCGGATGCTGGTCTTCGACCGGGCGGCCGCGCTGACCCCGATCGATCCGCAGAACCCGCGCCTGGGCGCCCTGGTGATCCGGGAGACGGGGCTGGTGGCCAACCTGGTCTCGCTGTTCGAGCGGATGTGGTCGGACTCCGTCCCCCTGGAGGAGGCGGTCGCGGCCCGGCAGGGCCCGGAGGGCGAGCTGAGCGTGATCGAGCGCAAGGTGCTGGCCACCATGTACCAGGCGGAGAAGGACGAGAGCGGGGCCCGCGAGGTGGGGGTGTCGGTCCGTACGTACCGCAAGTACGTGGCGGACCTGATGCAGCGCCTGGGCGCGACGAACCGCTTCCAGGCAGCCCTCCTGGCCCGCGACCACGGCTGGATCTGAGGGACCGCCCGGTGGGCATGTGAGGACCCGACACGGGTCGGGTCCTCCAAGGTCCTTCAGTCGAGGATTCCGCTCAGACAGTCGCGCCGATCTTCTGGGAGAACCTGCGCAGCCCCGGCATCTCCGGGTTCATCACCAGCAGCTCCGAGGCGATGGCCCTCACCTTCGGCCGGGTCGCCTCCTCGGGTGCGTACGAGGCCAGAGCACGCAGGGCGTGAAACGCCTTCTCCGGCTCGCCGAGACCCTGCCACACGCGGGCAACGTCCATGCACATCCGGCCCCGCCTCTCCGCGTTCGGCAGTCGGCGGGGGTCGATCTTCTCCGCGTGATTCAGCGCCTGGTCGTCCTCGCCGAGCGCGTGGTGAACCGAGATCCGGAAGACCTTCGTCTGGTCCTGGCCGAAGACGCCCGGGATGTAGAGGCGCTGAGCGGCGCTCTCCCGGCGCTTGGCGGTCTCCTCAGCCTGCCCGATCAGCTCCATGGCCTGCCCCCGCCAACCGGCCTGCGCGGCACTGTACGAGGCCGTCAGCATCAGCGTCCCCCGCATGGCCAGTTCTTCGGACCGGCTACCGAGCCGGTCCGCTGCCTGCCGAAGATGGTCGATGGCCGCCTGATACTCCCCGCCGCGCCGCAGCGTGACGCCCATCGAGTGCGCCGCCTCCCCCATCACCACCGCATGGCCCGTCAGCTCCGCCTGCGCACGGGCCCGCTCGGCCGCGATACCGGCGAACGGACCCTGGTAGTTCTTGATCGCGAGCTGGGCGAGCAGCACGTATGCGCGGGCTGCGATGTCGTGGGCCTGCGACGCCAGGGAGCCAGAGATCAGCGACGGCAGGGTGCGGCTCAGCCTGCTGTACTGCGCCTCCTGGAACACCGTCCGGGCCTCGGTCAGCGCAGCCGCAAGCGACGCTCGGGACGTCGGCCGCGCCTCGGGCAGACGGAACAGCGACCGCTCCACCAGCTCCTTGGGATCGGCAGCGGCTGCGGCGGCCGTGCCGGGCAGAGCGGCGGCGATACCGACTCCCAGACCGAGCGTAAGCACGTTTCGGCGGTGCACGTCATCCCCTTCGAGTCCGACATCAGCAGCAGTCAGGCCCAGGACACCACACAAAGCGGCCAGCGCGGCATGGTCCGGCTGGATCTTCCCGGCTTCTACCCGCGACAGCCAGGAACCGGAGTATCCGACGTCCTTACCCACTTCCCCTTGCGACAGTCGTTTGGCGCTCCGAGCCTGCCGCAGCACATCCCCCAGCGAATCGCCCATGCACAGAGTGTGCCGATCCATGCACAGCCTTTGCAGACCCTCCGTCAGACATCGTCCGAACGGGTCTGGACGGCTTCACTGGCCATACCACCACTTCGGATAGGAGCGAGTGCCTTGAACGAGCCCCTCCCCCGTCGAACCCCGCTGGCCCGACAGCTCGAAGGCCAGCCCGACGCGCGCATTCCGTGGGACGCCTTCGCCGTCGAGGCCGACGTCACCAGCCAGTACGGCCAGCCCTCCCCGGCCCTGATCGCGAGGGCGAGGCGCGGCTGGCGCAAACTCGGCGACCTGCACGCCCGCACCGACACGGCCGGCGAGGACGGTACGGCGTGAGCGAGCCCCCTTCCTGGCTCTACGAGGGCGCCCGCGTCCTCGACCCCGCCAAGGACCGCGAAGGGATCATCCAGTTCATCGGCGAGTGGGAGGACCCGCAGACGCGGCGCGTCATCCCCCGCGCGATCTTCCTGCGCCCCGAGGGCGGCGGTGTCGAGTGGGTCGTCGCCGACCACCAGGCGCTCCGCCAGACCGACGCCCGCTGAACACCCAGACTCGAGCCATCCGGTGATCCTGGGCTCCCCGGCTCTCACGCGCGCCCCATGTACGCCACAGTGGGGGACCGCCCACACCGCAGGAGGATCCCGTGCACAAGCTGATCGCCCGTATCTGGCGCATCATCCGTGGCCCCATGCAGTGGCGTGTCCTGTGGCTGGCACACGCGAAATTCATGGTCGGCGTCACCGGCATCGTCCGCGACGACCAGGGGCGCGTCCTGCTGCTGCGCCACCGCATGTGGCCCGAAGGCCGCCAGTGGGGCCTGCCCACCGGCTACGCCGTCAAGGGCGAGGAATTCGGCGCCACCGTGGCCCGCGAGGTCAAGGAGGAGACCGGACTCGACGTCAAGGCCGGCCGCCTGGTGAACCTGAACAGCGGATACAAACTGCGCGTCGAGGTCGCCTACGAGGCTTCGTTCGTCGGCGGCGAAATCACCACCGACTCGTTCGAGATTCTGGAGGCACGATGGTTCTCCCCGGACGAACTGCCCAGCGGGCTGCAGGAGTCCCACCGGGCGCTGATCCTCGGGACAGCGGCCTGACCCTGGCCCCGAACGAGCACGCCATCGACCCCACGGGGGAGCTGGCCGGCCGACTGCTCGTACTGCGTACCGAGGACACCCTCACCCCCCAGCACCCCGGCATCCGGTTCCTGCCGCTCCCCTCCGCCCTGGCCGAATGGCGGACCGCCGGACACGACATGCACCCTTTCCACGAAGGGGTGGAGCTGCTGCGCCTGCGGTACCGCGAGTTGGGCATGACCCGGCTGCTTCCGCCGGAGCGCGTGGTGATCGGGACCGAGTCCGCCGACACGGCCGCATGGGGAGGCTTCCACCACCCCAACCAGGGTTACCGGCACCTCCAGATGCGCGCCCTCATCACGATGTACGGGCCGCTGACCAGTACGCCGCAGAACCCGCCCCTGGCCGCGCTCGACCTGCTCCGCTCCTACGCCCACGACTGCCTCCACTACGGCTCGTACCGCAGCTACCGCCTTCGTAACGGCGAGATCGTCCGGAGCCAGTAGGGCGTCAACTTCCGCCGCCCCGACGGGCGCACCTACTCGGCGCCGGACACCGTCGACACACCAGGCACGCGCAATCTCGGCGTCGTCATGGAAGGGGCCTGCGACTGGGAGGCACGCGCCATCACCCGGCAGGCCGCCGAGCGGTGCGGCATCCAGGAACCCGGCGGACCGGACCGCTTCGCCTACCGCGACTCGACCGGACGCCTGGACGCCGCAGATGTCCGGCAGCTCACCTCCGGGCATGGTCTCGCACCCCAGGCCGGCGCCGCCCGGTTCCGCACCCCGTCGTACTGACGACCAAGGCCCCGCTTCATGCCTACCGGCGGAAGCGGGGGGCGTCGTCTTGGAACCCCTAGCCTGGGGCGCATGAGCAGCAGCAGCGAGTTCCATGAGGTCCTGCACTCCCTGCGGGTGTGGGACAGCCCGCTCCCCGGCTTCGATGCCGCGGCCGCGCCCGGGGAGCCGCTCGCCCTGTTCCGGGAGTGGTTCGTCCACGCCGCCCGGGCGGGGCAGCCCGAGCCGCACACGATGAGCCTGGCGACGGTGGACTCCGAGGGGCGGCCCGACGTACGCGTGCTCATGCTGCACGACGCCGACGAGCGCGGCTGGCACTTCGCCTCGCACTCCACGAGCGCCAAGGGCCGCCAGCTGGCGGGGCGGGCCGAGGCGGCGCTGTGCTTCTACTGGCCGTCGGTGGCGCGGCAGGTGCGGATCCGGGGCCGGGTCCTCGTGTGCGGGCCCGAGGAGAGCCGGGCGGACCTGGCGGTGCGCTCGCGCGGGGCGCTGGCGGCCGCGCTGACGGGGCGGCAGAGCGAGGTGCTGGGCTCGGGCGAGGAGCTGGTGCGGGCCTCGGCGGCGGCGTGGGAGCGGGCGGGGGCGGAGCCGGACGCGCCGGCGCCGACCTGGACGCGGTACGTACTCGAGCCCGCCGAGGCCGAGTTCTTCCAGGGCGACGCCGCGCGGCGGCACATCCGCCTGCGCTACCGGCGCACCGCCGGGGGCGCGTGGCTGCGGGAGCTGCTCTGGCCCTAGGGAGTCATCCCGTACGGCCGGAAGACCGCCAGCCAGACCCCCTCCGCCGCCTCCCGGAAGGAGACGCGCAGGGGCATGCCGACGCGGAGGTCCTCGTACGGGCAGTCGACGACCTCGGTCATCATCCGGGGTCCCTCCGCGAGGTCGACGACGGCCGCCGCGTAGGGGACGCGCGTACCGAAGGGCGGGAGGTCGTTGCGGTGGACCACCGACCAGGTGTAGAGCGTCGCGCGGCCGCTCGCCGGCTCCCAGGTCACCCGGTCCTCGCCGGCCCAGCACGAGGGGCAGAACTCGCGCGGGTAGTGGTGGGCGCGCCCGCAGTCGGCGCAGCGGCGCAGCAGCAGGCGGCCTTCGGCGGCGGCGTCCCAGTAGGGGCGGGTGAACTCGTCCGTCTCGGGGAGGTCGTACCGTACGGCGCTCAAAGGAGGATTCCGATCGTCGCGTCGAGGGACCAGGTCTGCCAGGACAGGGTGAGGAGCGCGACGAGCGAGATGAGCGCCATCATCGCGTTCTGCCCCTGCTCGGCCCAGTCGTGGATCATCAGGACCAGGTAGAGCAGGTTCAGCAGCAGCCCGCCGACGAGGGCGACCGGGGTGAGGAAGCCGAGCACCAGGCCGAGCCCGAGCGCGAGTTCGGCGTAGACGACCACGTACGCCATCAGCTTGGGCCTCGGCTGGACGACCTTCTCGAAGCCGCTCTTCACGAAGGGCCAGCGGTGCTTGCCGGCGACGTCGGCGGCCCAGGCGATGCCCGTGCCGCGCTCGAACCAGCCCTTCTTGTCCTTGTGCCGCCAGCTCTCCAGCCACCACAGGCCGAGGCCTATCCGCAGCACGGCGAGCCATTCGGCCCCGGTGAGCCAGACGGTCTGCATGGGGCGCCCTCCATCATTTGATCTGACGGTACGTCAGTTCAGCCGATCGGGGTCGATCCCGCAAGGCACCCCTGGTGCTTTGGGGCGAAACCCGCCGCCGAAGCCGAGCCGCGATGTCCGACCCGGGATGGTTTGTGCTGATCTATGGCGGGCGCCAGCGGCGCCGTCTGTCACTCAGCAGCGAAAGGTGCATGTTCGTGAGTCGAGGAACATACGGGCCGAACCGGGCGCGGCGGCTGCGCGCGCTCTCCACTCTGGGCGCGATGGGTCTGGTCGCCGGACTCGCTTCCGGCATGCTGGCCCCACCGGCCGGCGCCGACCCGGCCCCCACGGCGGCGGTCGCGGAGAACCCGCACGGCAAGAACCCCGTCGCGTGCGACGGGCAGGTCTACGTCTCCTTCGGCAACCCGGAGGACCAGCTCTACACCGCCGACAGAGGCCCCGGGGCGGTCCAGTTCTCGCCACTGGGCGACCCGACGCCGTTCCTCTACAACGCCATCGGGGTCAACCCGGAGGACCGCTTCCTCTACGGGACCAGCTTCGGCGGCGCGGACAACGAGCTGATCCGGTTCGACGGCCACGGGAAGTTCACCAACCTCGGCCCCATCGAGGGCCTGCCGTCCGACCTCTACATCTCGGGCACGTTCGACGACGAGGGCAACTACTACATCCTGGCCGACAACAACCGGCTCATCTACCGGGTCGGGATCGACCACCACGGCAAGGCCTCGGTGACGGGGACCATCGACGTCGAGGAGCTGGAGGACCAGGCCCTCGACATCTTCGACATCGCCTTCCGTGACGGGTTCCTGTGGGGCTCCACCGAGGCGGGCGCCATCGCCCGCATCGACATCGCCAACGAGAGCGTGGACTTCTTCCCCGGCGTCCTGCCCGGCGGCGAGGACTTCGGCGGCGTCTTCGTCTACGGCAACGGCGACCTCGGCTTCTTCCGCAATTCCGGCACGCTCCACCGGCTGCACGTGAAGAACGCCGCCGCCGCCAGCCCCGAGTTCACCGTCCTGTCCGTGCAGGACACCACCCCGGCGACGAACCTCGACGCCACCTCCTGCTTCCTCGACTCCTCCGCCGACCTGGCAGTGCACAAGCGCGCCCCCAAGACCGTCGAGTCGGGCGCGACGGTGACCTACCGCATCACCGTGCGCAACGAGGGCAAGGAGGGGAAGAAGGGCAAGAAGGGCGGCGACTCCTCCGGCTGGTCCCTGACCGACCGCATCCCGTCGCAGATCCTGAACCCCGCCACGACGACCGAGGGGTGCACGATCACCGACGGCACCCTCTCCTGCACGGGCGGACCGCTGCAGAAGGGCCACCACGAGCAGATCACGGTGACGGGGACCGCCGCAGAGGTGACGGAGGCCACCACCGTGTCGAACACCGCCACGGTGTTCGGTGACGACGCGGACCCGCACAAGGCCAACAACACGGACACCGCGACCACCGAGATCACCCCGCGCCCGCAGAGCTAGCCGGCTCACACCATGAAGGACCCGGATGCCGGCGGGCATCCGGGTCCTTCCCGTATCGGGCGGACACCTCCCTACGGGGTGTCGAACAGCCGCCCGTAGCCCCTGACCCCGTCCACCGGGGCGCCCGCCGCGCGCAGGGCGGCCCAGAGCAGCACCTGGTTCGCGGTCAGCACCGGCCGGCCCAGCTCCGCCTCCAGGGCCCCGATCACCCCGACGGCGCGGAAGCCGTTCCCGCCGACGACCACCGCCTCGGCCCCGTCGGGAACCTGCTCCAGCACCCAGCCGTACAGGGCCTCCGGCCGGATCAGCGCCTGCCCGCTGGGCAGCCCGCACGGGGCGGCGTACGGGACCTCGAACCCGGCCTCCTCGTAGTAGCCCCGCCCCAGGTCGCTCAGGGTGGCGTCGAACCACGGCGGGTCGACGAGCGCGAGCCGCCCGATCCCGAGCAGCCGCAGCGCCTCCACGACGGCGGCGCAGGTGGCGACCACCGGCAGGCCGCGGGCGCGCTCGCGCAGCCGGTCCAGCATGTACGCCTCCCCGCGCGCGCCGATCACGTAGGCGGAGCTGGTGAAGGCGTAGGCGATCGCCGCCACCGGCGCGCCCGCCAGCAGCTCGGCGGCGTCGTCCACGTGCGGGGGCTCGGCGAAGGCCCGTACCGGGGCGAGCGGCACGGTGAGCCCCATCGTGCCGCCGGGCCCCATCGCCGCGAACGGCACCCGGGCGGTGTGCAGGCCCACCTCGGGCGGGGCCATGGCGCGCAACTCCGACTCGGGGCCGACATCGGCGTGGGGGGTGAGGACACCGAGCCGGACGCGTACGTCCCACCCGTCGGGCTGCCACATCGCGCACTCCTCTCGGGGGCTGGATGACCCACTTTGTCAGCATTCGCTCCGTAGCGGCGGCGGGCCGCGCCGGGCCGGCGCCCGCCCGTGATCGATCCGCAATCGATTCCCTCCTTGACCGAGACCCATCAACGCTGGGTGTCGATACGCTCACTCCTCATGCCCGAGCCCGACCTGACCTCCACCCAGCCCCGCCCCGTGTACGTGATCGGCGCGGGCCCCGGCGGCCTCGCCGTCGCCGCCGCACTGCGCGCCCGCGGGGTGCGCGCCGTGGTCGTCGAGCGGTCCGGCGCGGTCGGCGCCTCCTGGCGGGGCCACTACGACCGGCTGCGCCTGCACACCACCCGCCGACTGTCGGCCCTCCCCGGACTGGCGATCCCGCGCCGCTTCGGACGCTGGGTCGCTCGCGCCGACGTGGTCCGCTACCTGGAGAAGTACGCCGAGCACCACGAGCTGGAGCTGGTCACCGGCGTCGAGGTGACCCGGATCGAGCGCGCCGCCGACGGGGAGGGCTGGACCCTGCACGCCTCCGGCGGGCGGCTGCTGGCCGCCGGCGCGGTGGTGGTGGCGACGGGCTACAACCACACCCCGGCGCTCCCCGACTGGCCGGGCCGGGAGACGTACACCGGGCAGCTGCTGCACGCCGCCGGCTACCGGAACCCGGGCCCCTACGCGGGGCAGGACGTGCTCGTCGTCGGCGTCGGCAACACCGGCGCCGAGATAGCCGTGGACCTCGCCGAGGGCGGGGCCGCGCGGGTGCGGCTCGCCGTGCGCACCGCCCCGCACATCGTGCGCCGCTCCACCCTGGGCTGGCCGGCGCAGTGCACGGGGATCCTGGTGCGCAGGCTGCCGGTGCGGCTCGTGGACCGGCTCGGGGCGCTCGTCGCCAAGGCCTCCGTCCCGGACCTGACGGCGTACGGGCTCCCGCGCCCGGAAGCCGGGCTGTACAGCAGGGTGCGGGAGGGGGCGATCCCGGTGCAGGACGTCGGCCTGATCGACGCCGTGCGCGCGGGGCGGGTGGAGCCGGTGGCCGCGGTCGCCTCCTTCGACGGAGCCGGCGTACTCCTCGCGGACGGTACGCGGATCACCCCGGACGCGGTGGTCGCGGCGACCGGCTACCGGCGCGGGCTGGAGGGCCTGGTCGGCCACCTGGGCGTGCTGGACGAACGCGGACGGCCCCTCGTACACGGCGCCCGCAGCCCGGAGCAGGCCCCGGGGCTGTACTTCACCGGCTACACGAACCCGATCAGCGGCATGCTCCGCGAGCTGTCCCGCGACGCGGCGAAGATAGCCAAGGCCCTCTCGCGCGGGTAGCGACGCTAGGCCGAATCGGGTCTGGCCCCTCGCCGGACGGATCTGACACCGTTCAACACACCACCTCCACGACCTTTCCTGCGCAACCCCATTCCTGACGGCGCGTCAGTTCAGTAATCTGACAACGCGTCAGCTACAGACGATTCCATCGGGGTTCATCGAGCAGGGAGCGGGCGAAGCGATGCTTGGATCTACTCACGGCACCCTCACCACCGACTTCCGCGCACGCGTCGAGGCCTGCGGGGAGACCCCCAGGACGGCCGTCCACTCCACCGCGGCCCCCTCCACAGAGGACTCGGCCGCGCTGGACGTCAGCGGCCGGCCCCTGCACTCCGACGTGCCCGACCTGGACCGCTTCTTCCGGCCCGAGTCCGTGGCGGTCATCGGTGCCTCCGACGCCGACGGCAGGCCCAACACCGGCATCACCCGGCAGCTCATCGCCTGGGCCGAGCGCGTCGGCGCCCGCGTCCACCCGGTGCACCCGACCCGCACCGCCGTCTTCGGGCTGCCCTGCCACGCCTCCGTGGCCGACCTGCCCGAACAGGTCGACCTCGCGGTCCTCCTCGTGGCGGACCCGGTCCCGGTGATCGAGGAACTGGCCGACACGAAGGTCAAGTTCGCCGTCGCCTTCGCCTCCGGATTCGCCGAGACCGGCGACGCGGGCGCCGCCGCCCAGGCCCGCCTGGCCGCCGCCGTCCGCCGCTCCGGCCTGCGCCTGCTCGGCCCGAACACCAACCTCAACGCCTTCGAGAGGTTCCGGGACGACCTCGACGGCCCGGCCATCGCCCTCATCACCCAGTCCGGGCACCAGGGCCGGCCCGTCTACACCCTCCAGGAGCTGGGCATCCGCCTCTCCCACTGGGCCCCCACCGGCAACGAGGCCGACCTCGAGACCTCCGACTTCATCTCCTACTTCGCCGAGCGGCCCGAGGTCGGCGCCATCGCCTGCTACGTCGAAGGCCTCAAGGACGGCCGCGCCTTCCTCCTCGCCGCCGACCGCGCCGCCCGCAACAAGGTCCCGGTCGTCGCGGTCAAGGTCGGCCGCACCGAGACCGGCGCCCGCACGGCCGCCTCCCACACCGGCAAGCTCACCGGGGCCGACACCGTCGTGGACGCCGCCATGCGGCAGTTCGGCGTCATCCGCGTCGACGGCCTGGACGAACTCCAGGACACCGCCGCCCTCCTCGCCCGGGCCCGCCCCCCGCAGGCCGACGGGGTGGTCGTCTACTCCATCTCCGGCGGCACCGGCGCCCACTTCTCCGACCTGGCCACCGAGGCCGGCCTCACCCTCCCCGCCCTCTCGGAGCCCAAACAGGCCGAGCTCCACCAGTGGATCCCGCCCTACCTCAACGTCGCCAACCCCGTCGACAACGGTGGCCACCCCGTCGGCGACTGGCGGGGCCGCAAAATAATCGACGCGATCCTGGCCGACCCCTCCGTCGGCGTCCTGATCTGCCCGATCACCGGCCCCTTCCCCCCGATGAGCGACAAGCTGGCCCAGGACCTGGTCGACGCGGCGGAAGCCACGGACAAACTCATCTGCGTGATCTGGGGCTCCCCCGTCGGCACCGAGGACGCCTACCGCACCACCCTCCTCGGCTCCTCCCGCGTGGCCACCTTCCGCACCTTCGGCAACTGCATCACCGCCGTCCGCGCCTACCTCGGCCACCACCGCTTCACCGCCTCGTACCGCTCCCCCTTCACCGACGCCCCCCGCACCCCCTCCCCCTCCCACCGCAAGGCCCAGGCCCTGATGCGCCCCGGCCAGCAGCTCAGCGAACACGCGGCGAAGCAGCTCCTGCGCGCCTACGGCATCCGCGTCCCGCGCGAACAGCTCGTCACGAGCGCGGCGGCGGCCG
Organism: Streptomyces sp. NBC_00091; assembly: GCF_026343185.1. GTDB lineage: Bacteria > Actinomycetota > Actinomycetes > Streptomycetales > Streptomycetaceae > Streptomyces. The sequence continues at coordinate 2,086,992 of NZ_JAPEMA010000001.1, forward strand.
TCCGGGCGGCGGGCCTGGTCGGCTACCCGGTCGTCATGAAGGCCTCGGGCCCCCAGCTGGCCCACAAGACGGAACTCGGCCTGGTCAAGGTCGGCCTCACCTCGGCGAGCCAGATCCGCGACGCGTACCGCGAGCTGACGGACATAGCCCGCTACGAGAACATCCCGCTCGACGGGATCCTGGTCTGCCAGATGATCGAACGCGGCGTCGAGATGGTCGTCGGCGTCACCCAGGACGCCCTCTTCGGCCCCACCGTCACCGTCGGACTCGGCGGGGTCCTGGTGGAGGTCCTGGGCGACGCGGCGGTCCGCGTACCCCCCTTCGGGGAGGACCAGGCCCGCACGATGCTCCGCGAACTCCGCGGCCACGCCCTCCTGGAGGGCGTACGGGGCGCACCCCCGGCGGACGTGGACGCGCTGGTGGAGGTCATCCTGCGGGTCCAGCGGATGGCGCTGGAACTGGGCGACGACCTCTCCGAGCTGGACATCAACCCCCTGATGGTCCTCCCCCGCGGGCAGGGCGCGGTGGCGCTGGACGCGCTGGCCATCTGCCGCTGACGGTGGCCCTGGCCGCTGCGCGGGCTGCTCCCCACCCCACCCTTCGCCCGTTCCCTGGGGCTCCGCCCCGGACCCCGCGCCTCAAACGCCGGCGAGGCTGGGGGTGCGGCGGGGCTGGGATGGCGCCAGCCGGACCGGATGGGACTGCGCCAGCACGGGGTCGCGCACGTAAGGGGACGGGGGCGGGGTGGGGTGTCGTCCGGGACTAAAACGAGATGAATTCGGCGCAAACCACCGCCCCGCAAACCAAGCACCGCCAAGGCGCCGAACATCGAAGCCCGTCCCGGACGACACCCCACCCCGCCCCCGGCCCCGACCCACCCGCAGCCACCACCACAGGAGCGCACCGCCATGGACGAGATCCTGCACCGCGTAGACGCCAACGTCTCCTGGATCACCCTCAACCGCCCCGACGCCATGAACGCCCTCACCTGGGACCAACGCGAGCGCGTCATCGCCCTGCTCGCCGACGCCTCCGCCGACCCCGGCATCCGCGCCGTCGTCGTCACCGCCACCGGCAAGGGCTTCTGCGCGGGCGCCGACCTCCGGAGCAGCGGCCCCAGCAGCACCACCACCGACCGCGTCGTCGGCGACATCTCCCGCATGATCCGCCAAGGCGCCCAACGCCTCATCACCGCGGTCCTCGACTGCGAGAAACCCGTCATCGCCGCGGTCAACGGCACCGCCGCCGGCATCGGCGCCCACCTCGCCCTCGCCTGCGACCTCGTCATCGCCGCCGAACCGGCCCGCTTCATCGAGGTGTTCGTCCGCCGCGGCCTCGTCCCCGACGGCGGCGGCGCCTACCTCCTCCCCCGCCTCCTCGGCCCGCAGAAGGCCAAGGAACTGCTGTTCTTCGGCGACGCGGTCCCCGCCCAGGAGGCCGCCCGCCTCGGCCTGGTCAACAAGGTGGTCCCGGCCGACGAACTGGAGGCGGCCGCCCGCGACTGGGCGGAGCGCCTCGCCCAGGGCCCCACCCGCGCCCTCGCGCTCACGAAGCAGCTGGTCAACGCCTCCCTGGACAGCGACCGGGCGACGGCGCTCGCCGCCGAGGCCACCGCCCAGGAGCTCAACATGGCCACCGCCGACGCGAACGAGGGCGTGGCCGGCTTCGTGGAGCGCCGCACACCGAAGTACCTGGGCCGCTAACCCACCAACGGGCCCCTACATCCGCGGATTCGGCTTCAGCAGCGCGAACACCGCCCCCGCCGGGTCGGCGCCCCACGCGATCCGCCCGACGTCCGGCACGTTCGCCGCCGGCATCAGCACCCCGCCGCCGTTCGCCTCGATCGCCGCGACGGTGGCGTCCACGTCCGCCACGTGGAAGTACGGCACCCACCGCGGCACCATGGCCGACGCCCCGCCCGCGCCCTCACCCTGCGGCGCCACCCCGCCGAAGGACGTCTCGCGCTGGTCGCCGTCGGCGGTGCTCAGCACCCGGTACGTCATCCCGGGCGCCTCCATCTCCTCGGACCGCCACCCGAACAGCCCGCCGTAGAAGGCGAGGGCCGCGTCCGGGTCCGGTACGTGCAGCTCCGCCCACACCAGGCTGTTCTCGGCGGAGGCCAGCTCCAGTCCGGCGTTCTTCCCCGGCTGCCAGCAGGCGAACTCCGCGCCCTGCGGGTCGGTGAACTGCCCCATCCAGCCCTCCCCCATGACGTCCATGGGCTCCGTCCGCACCCGGCCGCCCGCGGCCTGCACCACGCGGGCCGTGCTCTGGATGTCCGGGGTGTTGAAGTACAGCATCCACGCGGACGTCGCCCCCTCGTCGGTGAGCGGGCCGATCGCGGCCACGGTCTTCCCGTCCACCTGGAAGAACCCGTACCCCCCGGCCTCGGGTCCGGCGGAGACGAACCGCCACCCGAGGACGGCTTCGTAGAAGGCCGCCGCCCGGGGCACGTCGGGGCTCCCGAGGTCGAGCCAGTTGGGCGATCCGGTACGGAAGTCGGTGCCGAGCATGGGAGTCCTCCAGCGGGTGCGGCGACACGGTCGCTGGCCACCATGCCCACCCCCCGCCCCCGCGACCGCGTACGGCCCTGCACGCCCGGGCGGATTCACCCGATCGGCGGGCCCGCCACGCCCAGCGATCAGGGCCGGACACCCCCCAGCACCATCCCGACCCCGGCACCATCCCGACCCCGGCGACCGGCAGCACCGCGAGCCCGGCGACCCAGGCCCACATCAGGCCGAAGGGGAGCCCGCGCCGCGGCGGTGACCGGCAGGGCGAACCACCCCACACCCACCCCTTCCCATCTGACGAACCGTCAGCTTCAATCGTCCATGTGATGGGACACGCAGGGATGGCGGCCACCGTCGTCCGATACCTCAGGTCAGCCGGCTCCCCCACCTCGGCCGGACACGTCGACGCCCTGCCCCGCCCCGACCTGCGGGCCGTCGGCGAGGACGAGCGCGCGCCCGTCAGCCCCGCCGAGTTCCGGGCCGTACTGGGCAACTTCGCGAGCGGGGTCACGATCATCACCGCCCCGGCCGCGGACGGCGAGGAGGGCCCGGCCGGCTTCGCCTGCCAGTCCTTCGCCTCGCTCTCCCTCGACCCGCCCCTGGTCACCTTCATGGTGGCCCGTACGTCGACCACCTGGCCGCGGATCGCCCGCGCCGGGGTGTTCTGCGTCAACATCCTCGGCGCCGGGCAGGGCGAGCTGTGCCGGGCCTTCGCGGTGAGCGGCGCCGACAAGTTCGCCGGGGTGCCGCACCGGCCCGCACCCGCGACCGGATCCCCGCAGCTGGACGACGTACCGGCCTGGATCGACTGCCGGATCCATGCCGTCCACACCGGCGGGGACCACCTGATCGTCGTGGGCCGCGTCGAGGCCATGGGCGCCGCCGGCGAGGGCGACCCGCTCCTCTTCCACAAGGGCCGCTTCGGCCGCCTGGCCGACTGACCCACACCGGGCCCGGGCACCCGTACGCACACCGGACCCGCACCGGGGCCGCACCGGGGCCGGGGCCGGGGCCACCCGGTACGCACCCGTACGCGCACCGGGCCCACCCCCCACCCTCAGAACGTGAGCACCCCCCGCGCCACCCGCCCGTGCTGCGCGTCGTCCACGGCCTTGGCGAAGTCCTCCACCGGGTAGACCTCCGTCACCAGCTCGTCCAGCAGCAGCTTCCCCTGCCGGTACAGCTCGGCGTACAGCGCGATGTCGCGCTGGGGCCGCGAGGACCCGTACCGGCAGCCCATGATCGTCTTGTCCAGGTACAGGGACGAGACCAGGAACGACGCCTCCTCCCTGAAGCCCGGCACCCCGAGCAGCACCGCCTGCCCGTGCCGGTCGAGGAGGTCGACGGCCTGGCGGATCAGCTTGACGTTGCCCACGCACTCGAAGGCGTGGTCGGCGCCCGTCGGCAGGATCTCCCGCACCGCCGCCGAGGAGTCGGGAACGGCGGAGGCGTCGATGAAGTGGGTGGCGCCGAACTGCCGGGCCACCGCCTCCTTCGCCGGGTTCGCGTCCACCGCCACGATCGTCGTGGCCCCCGCGATCCGGGCGCCCTGGAGGACGTTCAGCCCGATCCCGCCGGTGCCGATGACGACCACCGTCTCCCCCCGGTCCACCCTGGCCCGGTTCAGCACCGCCCCCACGCCCGTCAGCACCCCGCAGCCGATCAGCGCGGCCGAGGTCAGCGGGATGTCCTCGGGGATCTTCACCGCCTGCACGGCCTTGACGAGGGTCCGTTCCGCGAAGGCCGAGTTGGAGGCGAACTGGAACAGCGGCTGCCCGCCCCGCGAGAAGGGCTGCCCCGGCATCCCGATCGCCTTGCGGCACATCGTCGGCCGGCCGCGGTCGCAGTCCGCGCACGCCCCGCAGTTGGCGAGGGTGGACAGCGACACGTGATCACCGGGCGCCACGTGCGTCACCCCCGGCCCCACCGCCTCGACCACACCCGCCCCCTCGTGCCCGAGCACGACCGGCGGCGGGAAGGGGATCGTCCCGTCGATCACCGACAGGTCGCTGTGGCACAGCCCGGCCGCCGCTATCGCGACCAGCACCTCCCCCGGCCCGGGGTCCCGGATCTCCAGGTCCCCGACCACCTGGGCCTGCTTGCCGTCGAACACGACGCCTCTCACCTGGGCTCCTTAGGCAGGCCGAGCACCCGCTCGGCGATGATGTTCCGCTGGATCTCGTCCGAGCCGCCGTAGATCGTGTCGGCCCGGGTGAACAGGAACAGGCGCTGCTCCTCGTCGAGCCCGCGTTCGTACGGCGCCCCGTGCGCCCAGAGCCCCGGCCCGGCCGTCGCCACCGCGCCCCGCACCGCCACCGCCAGCTCCCCGAGCCGCCGGTGCCACCCGCCCCACAGCAGCTTCGCCACGCTGGGCGCGCCCGGCCCGCCCTCGGCGCCGAGGGTGCGCAGCGCGTTCCACCGCATGGTGCGCAGCTCGGCCCACTGCCGGACGAGGCGCTCGCGCAGGACCGGATCCGGCGCGCCCGAAGCCGCGTAGGCCCGGACCACCCGCTCCAGTTCGGCCGCGAAGCCGATCTGCTGGACGAGCGTGGAGACGCCCCTTTCCAGGGCGAGCAGGCCCATGGCCACGGCCCAGCCGTTGCCCTCGCCGCCGACGACCTCGGAGGCGACGGCGCCGTCGAGGAAGACCTCGTTGAACTCGGCGGTGCCCGACATCTGCCGGATCGGCCGGACGTCGACCTTGCCCGGCTGGTCCATCCGTACGAGGAGGAAGGACAGCCCCCGGTGCCGCTGGGACCCGGCCTCGGTCCGCGCCAGGACGAAGCACCAGTCGGCGTCCTGGGCAAGGGAGGTCCAGATCTTCTGCCCGGTGACGCGCAGCAGCCCGTCCGCGCGGTCGCGTACGGCCGCCGTGCGCAGGCCGGCCAGGTCCGATCCGGCGCCCGGTTCGGAGTACCCCTGGCACCACAGCTCCTCGCCGCGGGCGATGGCGGGCAGGAAGCGGTCCTTCTGCTCCGGGGAGCCGTAGGCGATCAGCGTCGGTGCGAGGAGGTTCTCGCCGATGTGGCCGACCCGTGCGGGGGCGCGCGCGGCCGCGTACTCCTCGGCCCACACCACCTGTCCGGTGAGGGAGAGCGGGCGGTTGCCGTACCCCTGTTCCGCCCAGCCCTGGCCGATCCAGCCGCCGCGGCCCAGCTCGCGCTCCCACGCGCGCCGGGTCTCGACCCCCTCGTGCTCACTGCCGGGCCCGCCGAGGCCGATGGCCTCCTCGTACGGGCCCACGAGGTGCTCCGCCAGCCACGCCCGGGCGCGCCCGCGCAGCTCCTCGTCCTCGGCGCCGAAGCCGAAGTCCATGTCCCCGTGCCCCCTTACGCGTTGGGGCGGTCCTTGGCGGCCGCCGCCTTGGCCATGGCCTCCAGCTGCGCGAGCATCGGCATCGGGTCGGTGCCCACCGTCCCGGGCAGGAAGTCGGCGATCTTCTCGGGGGTCCAGGAGCCTTCGGCGTAGCCGGCGCGCAGTTCGCGCGGCTGCGCCCAGACGGCGATCTTGGGGCCGGCGATCGTGTAGACCTGCCCGGTGATGCCCTCCTCCTTGGCCCGGTCGCTGAGCAGGTAGGTCACGAGCGCGGCGACGTCCTCCGGCTCCCCGATCTCCTTGAGCTCCATCGGCACGTTCGCCGACATCCGCGTCCGCGCGACGGGCGCGACGGCGTTGGCGGTGACCCCGTACTTGTTCAGCCCGAGCGCGGCGCTGCGTACGAGGGAGATGATCCCGCCCTTGGCGGCGCTGTAGTTGGCCTGGGCGACGGAGCCCTGGTGGTTGCCGCTGGTGAAGCCGATGAGGGTGCCGCCGCCCTGCCGCCGCATCACGGCGGAGGCGGCGCGGAAGACGGTGAACGTGCCCTTCAGGTGGGTGGCGACGACGGGGTCCCACTCCTCCTCGGACATGTTGAAGAGCATCCGCTCGCGCAGGATGCCGGCGACGCAGACCACCCCGTCGATGCGCCCGTACCGGGCGAGGGCGGTGTCGACGATGCGTTGTCCGCCCGCCATGGTGGAGATGTCGTCGGCGACGGCGACGGCCTCCCCGCCGGCGGCGGTGATCTCCTTCACCACCCCCTCGGCGATCTCGCTGGTCGGCTCCCCGCCCTCGATCCCCACCCCGTAGTCGTTGACGACGACCTTGGCGCCCTCGGCGGCGGCGGCGAGGGCGACGGCCCGGCCGATGCCCCGGCCGGCGCCGGTGACGGCGACGACCTTCCCTGTCAAGAAGTTCCCCACGCCCGACCCCTTCCCGCGTTTTCTGACGGTCCGTTAGATTCTATGACCAGTCAGATCCCTTCACACAAGCCCTAGGAGCTGATGGCCGGTGACCCTCCCCCCCGAGTTCCACGACATCGCCAAGCGGATCAACAACTGGGGCCGCTGGGGCGCCGACGACGAGATCGGGACCCTGAACCTGATCACCGACGAGGTCGTACGGGCAGCCGCGGCCGAGGTCCGCACCGGCCGCCGCATCCCCCTCGCCCTCCCGCTCAAGGAGGACGGGGTGCAGGCGGGCCTGATCCCCGGGCGGATCAACCCGCTGCACACGATGGTGCAGATCAACCAGGAGATCTTCGGGCCGGGCACGGTGGCGTGCAGCGACGACGCCGTGACGATGGGGCTCCAGTCGGCCACCCACTGGGACGCCCTGACCCACGTCTCGCACTCGGGCAGGATCTACAACGGCCGCCCGGCCTCCTCGATCACCGCGCACTCCCGCGCCCTGTTCAGCGGCATCGAGAAGGCGACGCCCATCGTCTCGCGCGGGGTCCTCCTGGACGTGGCGCGCGCCAAGGGCCTGGACCGCCTCCCGGGCGACCACGCGGTCACCCCGGAAGACCTGGCGGAGGCGGAGGAGTTCGGTGGAGTGACGGTCCGCCCGGGGGACATCGTCCTCGTCCGCACCGGCCAGATCCAGGTCTACCTGGCGGGCGACAAGCACGGCTACGGCTTCCCCTCGCCCGGCCTCTCCGTCCGCACCCCGGAGTGGTTCCACGCCCGGGACGTGGCGGCCGTCGCGAACGACACGCTCACCTTCGAGATCTTCCCGCCCGAGATCGAGAACCTCTGGCTGCCGGTGCACGCCCTCGACCTGGTCGAGATGGGCATGCACCAGGGCCAGAACTGGAACCTCGAAGCCCTGTCCACAGCCTGTGCGGAAGCCGGCCGCCACAGCTTCCTGCTCTCCGCGATGCCGGAACCTTTCGTCGGCGGCACCGGCACCCCGGTGGCACCGGTCGCGGTCCTCTGACCCGCCGCATCACGCCACGCACCGACCGCTCTCCGCCCACACCCGCACCGGCCAGCCAAAACAATGCATGTACCACACATCTGATCGAAAACAGCTGTGCCGCGTGGGACGGACACACTGTGGAGGTATCCGCCCAAGAGCCGTGAGTCGACCGATTCCCCCCTTCATGACATGTCCCGATTTCGGAACGATGAGTCCCGCGACTCCCAGGCCACCGCCACGAGCGGTTGGCTTCCTGGCTGCCGAAGAAGAGGGGAACAACCATGTCACCGCGCAGGATCCTCGCGATGATGACCGCGACCGCGGCACTGATCGCGGGCCCGGTACTGACCGCCGAGGCCTCGACCTCACCGCAGACCACCTTCTCCCAGCAGACCCGCGCCGCCGGGCTGACCGCCGCCCAGGCGGCCCAGCTCCAGCAGCGGGTCGACACCGTCCTCGCCACGGACGCGCAGGCCCGCCAGGTCTCCGCGAACAAACTGACCATCGCCGGCGGAGACCTGGTCCTCAGGGCCCCGGGCCAGCGCGAAACCCGCGACCTGGCCGCCCCGGACGCGGCCCTGGCCTGCGCCAACGGCCACCTGTGCATCAAGGACGGCACCGGCAGCACCTACGACTACTACTACTGCGGCTACTACGACTTCAGCGGCGTCGGCGACGGGACCTTCAACAACAACCAGAGCTCGGGCACCCGGGCCCGCTTCTACAACCAGAACGGCAGCGAGCGCTGGTCGAACGTCGCCAAGGACACCGGCACGGCGGCCTGGAGCCCCGTCTACCACATCCGCCCCTGCTGACCCCGCCCCCGTAAGCCCACCCGCCCGTGCCCCGCCCCCTCCGGCGCCGGCACGGGCGCCTCCACTCACGTCATCGCTCCCGAACCGGCCGGACGAGACCCAGCTCACACCCCGAACCCCCGGAGCGGTGTCACGTTCCGCCGCACCCGCCTGTCCCATCCGCAGAGGGGCATCCGCACGGAGCCCCGCAGGGCCGTGCAGGCGGGGGAGAACCGACATGGGCAACATGACCGACACAGGACAGAAGCAGCACGTCGTGGTGGTGGGAGCCGGATACGCGGGCATGACGGCGGCCCTGCGCGTCAGCCGCCGGCACCGGGTGACGCTCGTCGACCCGAAGGAATGCTTCGCCGAGCGGATCCGGCTCCACGAACGGGCGGCCGGCCGCGCCGGAACACCCATCGCCCTGCGGGAACTCGTCGCCGGACGGGACATCACCCCGGTCACGGCGAAGGCCGCCTCGATCGACCCGGACACCCGCACGGTCCGCCTGGACAACGGCGCCACCCTCACCTACGACCGCCTGGTCTACGCCCTGGGCAGCAGCACCGACACCACCCGGGTACCCGGCATCACCGAGCACGCCTACACCCTGGAACAGGCCCGGGAGCTCAGCGACCGGCTGGCCCACGGAACCGGCACGGTCACCATCGTCGGGGGCGGCACCACCGGCATCGAACTGGCCGCGGAACTCGCCGAGTCGGCCGGCGCCACCTGGCGGGTCCGCCTGGTCACGGGAAGCAAGCCCGGGGGCGGCCTGTCCGCAGCCGGACGGGCGTACGTGTGCAGCTCCCTGGAAGGCCTGGGCGTCCGCCTGCACCCGCACACCCGGGTCCGAGCCGTCCACGGCGGCGGGCTGTCGACCGACCGCGGCGAGCTGGCCTCGGACGTCGTGGTCTGGGCTGCCGCGTTCACCGTTCCGTCCCTGGCCGCCGAGGCCGGGCTCCGCGTGGACGAACGGGGACGCGCGCTGGTGGACGGAGCCATGCGCTCGCTGTCCCACCCCGACGTGTTCGTCGTGGGCGACGCGGCGCGCGTGACGGTGCCCGGCGCCGGGGAGCTCCGCATGGCGTGCGCGACGGCGATGCCCACCGGAGCGCACGCCGCCGAGTCCATCGAAGCGCTCTCCCGCGGCCGCGAGCCCCGGCCGCTCCGGTTCCGCTACCTGGCCCAGTGCATCAGCCTCGGCCGCCGCGACGGCATCATCCAGCCGGTCCGCACCGACGACTCGGCGCACCGCCTGGTGATCACCGGCCGCCCGGCCGCCCGCATCAACGAGTGGATCAACCGCTACACCCTCAACTCCCTCCACGCGGAACGCCGCCGCCCCGGCACCTACCGCTGGGCCAAGCCCCTACTCCCCTCCTGAAGCCCGGCGGCCCCCCGCCCGGGGGCGCAGTCGTACACGTACCCGGTCACGCACCCAGCCACCAGCGCGACCTCGCCGGCGATCTCCGGCGTACTACCTCGCCCTCACCCCCACCCACCACACGTCGAACTGACCCCACACCGCATCCAGTCACAGCCCACCGCTTTCCGGCCGGACCCAACTCCCCACCCCCTTTCACATTTGTGTTCGCAACATCCCACGGGATAGACAGGGAGACTCGCGCACATAAATCGATCTCCGGGGGGCGGGGGAGAAGTGACGGACCACGTACCGATCAATCCGTGCACGATCCCGCAGTTCACGGGCGACCTTGACCTGCTGGAGACGAACAGGAACGCGATCGCGACCGCGGCGGGCACCTTCCGCGACGCGGGTTCGAACGTCGACTCCGAGTTCCAGGGCCTGTCCGCGTTCTACACGGCGCCGGAGGCGGCGCAGTTGTTCGCGACGACCAAGCCGGTCAAGACCGACAGTGATTTCTTCGCGGACCAGCTGGAGTCGGCGGCGAAGGCGCTGGGCGAGTACGTCACCGAGGCGCGCCCGATCGTGGCGCGGCTGAAGGAGCTCCAGGCGAAGGCCACCACCTTCACCAACAAGATCAGCGGGGACGAGCACTGGAAGGACGACGGGGACAAGATCGATGAGAACAACGATCTGATCCACGACGTCAACGCGGCCGTCTCCGCCTTCTGGGCGGCCGAGCGGACCTGTGCGAACAAGATCCGCGCCTTGTACTGTGCGCCGCCGCTGACCGCCGACGACGGCTCGCACGGCGCGAACATGTACGGCTACAAGGGCGAGGACCTCAACAAGGCGCAGGACCTGCCGTGGGGTTCGCAGCTGGAGGAGACCCACCGCTGGTACGAGATCGGTCACTGGGCGAAGTCCTTCGTCTGGGACGGCCTGATCGTCGACGGCATCTGGGGCACGATCCGCGGCCTGGGCACCCTCGTCGGCGTCGATGGCTGGGACAAGGCGGGGCAGGCCTGGGTGGGTCTGGCGAAGCTGGCGACCGGTCTGGCGATCACCACCATCCCGGGCGTCGGCACGGCGTTCTGGATGGCCGACGACAAGCAGCTCCCGGGCTGGCTGCGTGACTCGCGCACGGCGATGAAGGAGACCGGCAAGGCGCTGGTCGCGTGGGACGAGTGGGGCAAGAACCCGGCCCGCGCGGCGGGTGCGGTCACCTTCAACGTCCTGACCACCGTCTTCACCGGCGGCGCCGGTACGGCCGCCAAGGCGGGCTCGGTCGCGAAGGTGATCAGCGTGGCCGGCAAGGCGGGCAGGCTGATCGACCCGATCACCTACATCGGCAAGGCCGGCTCGCTGGCCAAGCTGAAGATCGGCGACCTCTTCGCGAACCTGGGCAAGGTCGACGGGGCCTTCCCGAAGCTCGACGACGTGGTCTGGAAGGACCTCCCCAAGGCCGACGCCCCGGGCGTCAAGTTCCCGCACCCGGACGACACGGTCCGCCTGCCCGACGACGCGCTGGGCCGCCCCCAGTACTACGACAAGACCACCAACCAGCTCCTGGACCACAAGGGCCTGCCCAAGCAGGACCTCACCTCGGTCCCCAAGGGCCCCGACCACCCCCTGGCCGAGGTCCCCAAGCGCCAGGAAGTCACCGTCGGCGCCCCGGCCCACTCGGTGGACGCCACGACCCACACCCCGGGCGGCACGACCACCCACACCCCGGGCGGCACCGCCGACAACATGCCGCACAACAACCACACCGAACCCGGCGGCAACGGCACGACCCCAGGCCACGGCAACACGGACACCACCCCCACCGGCGGCGGCCACGGCGACAGCCCGGGCACGGGCGGCGACCACGGCGGCATCCCGCACCAGGGCGACGGGCCCGTCGGCTCTGGTCACACGAACGATCCGTCCGTTCCGGGGCAGGGCCACTCGGATCTCCCTCATTCCGGCAGTCACGATGGGACTGCGGATCACCCTGAGCGCGGAACTGCGTCCACACCGGCCGAGGCGATTTCTCCGGAGACCCGACTGCCGGACCCGGACGGCAGGCTCCCGGCTGACCACGGTGAAAAGCTGCTGGACTTGTTCGACCTGGACAGTCCCCGCGTCACGGTGGCCGATGACGTCATCACCCACATTGACGGTAAGCCTGTTGATCAGTACCTCGATTCCCTCGCGGAGTCCAGGGCGCAGGTATACCGGGATGCCAAGGACGCCAAACAATTCGTCAAGGGCGATGTGGGTGCCTGCGTGGGTGCGGTCATGGACACGCGAACCGGCATCGCGATCGAGGGAATCAACGGGCGCCCGGACAACGTCATCCCCAAGGATCGGGTGCACCCGACCCTTCGGGCGATTTACGAGGAGATGGCTCCGAACAAGCCTCACCCGGACAAGCCTCTGGGGCACGCGGAAGTGAAGGCCACCAACGAATTGCTGTGGGCTCGCACTCGACTCGGGTTGCCGGACGGCGCGAACGCGCTCAAGGAAATTCGGGCTTCCGTTGAATTCCCCTTCATGAAGGACAGAACAACGGGGGTTATCGGCAGGGGTGCCCCCTTCTGTGCCAACTGTTACCATATGCTTCCCGGCGTTCCTTCGCCTCATGGCCGGTTCACGGGGTATCCGCCGTCTGACGAGAATTGGATTCCGTGATGAGCTCGGTGCGGCGCGTCGACGCTGACGATCCCGATGTTGACATCGATATGGGGCATCGAATGCTCTATCGAGACGAGTTGTTCACGGGGGAGGTGGCCGAGTATCAGGGTGAACAAATCGTCTGCCTTGACGTCTACCTCGACGGGGTCCGGAACGGCTTGTCTCGGATGTGGTATCCGGACGGCGCCTTGAAGCTGCAGGGAACGGTTCTTAACGGTGCTGCATCGGGTGAATTCCTGGAATGGCACCCCAATGGTGTTCTCAAGTCGCGAAAGTTCTTCGACGACGACATCTACTCCCTGAAGGAGGAGAGCGTCTGGGACGAGCAAGGCAACCTCGTCCGCGAATGGCATCGCGAAGAGGGGTGAGGCGCGTGGGCCTCGCCCCCTCCCGCCGGGAGCCTGCGGGTGAGGACCTGTGATCACGACCGAGCCCCTGGGGGAGTGGCTCTGGGAGCCACCCGCCGTGCTCGACGCTACCGAGAGTGGGGCTTCGAAGGCCCTTGCTCTGTTGGGGGAGGTCAGAGGCGTCCTGGTGCCCGGCGCCGGGGAGCTCCGCATGGCGTGCGCGACGGCGATGCCCACCGGAGCGCACGCCGCCGAGTCCATCGAAGCACTCTCCCGCTCCGGTTCCGCTACGTGGCCCAGTGCATCAGCCTCGGCCGCCGCGACGGCATCATCCAGCCGGTCCGCACCGACGACTCGGCGCACCGCCTGGTGATCACCGGCCGCCCGGCCGCCCGCATCAACGAGTGGATCAACCGCTACACCCTCAACTCCCTCCACGCGGAACGCCGCCGCCCCGGCACCTACCGCTGAGCAAAGCCCCTACTCCCCTCCTGAAGCCCGGCGGCGGGTGCGCGGCGGCCTCATGCCCGTGCCACGAGCCTGAACCAGACGGCCTTGACGCTGCTCCCCTGCGCCACGGCCGCCCAGTCGTCGGCGTACGCGGCGACGAGCGCGAGCCCCCGCCCGCACAGGTCCATCAGCCCGGCCCCGACCCCCGACGGCCACCGCTCGGGGGCGCAGTCGTAGACGTACACGGTCACGCACCCAGCCACCAGCGCGACCTCGACGGCGATCTCCGGCGTATCGGTGTGCCGGTACGCGTTGGTCACCACCTCGGACGCACACAGCCGCGCCCGCTCCGCCAGCTCCGGGTATCCGGCACTCCGCAGGACGGACACCACCCAGTCCCGCGCGATCCGGGCCGTATCGGCCCGACTCGGCGCGACCATCCGATAGGTGAGCCGTTCCTCCGGGGCCGGCTCGACATGACGTAAAGCGCTCGCGTTCATCGCAGTCATCTCCCCACGCGGTACGAGTTCGCGCTGCCTGCGCCATCCGTGGCAATGGCCGCCCCCAGGTGACATGTGCCCCAAGAGGCATGTCAGCGGCTGCACTTCGGTCTTACTGGCGCGTGCGACGCGGTGCTACGAGGACGACAGTAGCGAACGCGTATCAAGCTTGATACTGATTCCACTAAAGAGTGGGACTCGGTAGACCCCGCCCCCGCCAGCGGGCCACACTGAGAGCCGACAGGAGGGGAGCCGATGCCACCGAGGAAGGCCCCAACCGCGCGTCAGCGCCGCTTGGGTTCCGAGCTGAGGAAGATCCGCGAGCACGCAGGGATTTCACTCACGGACGCGGCAGCGCAGCTGAGCACCGACCGGACCACCATGAGCAGCATCGAAAGCGGCCGCTTCGGCGTGAGCAGCGAGCGCGTCCGGACATGGGCCAGCCACTACGCCTGCCCCGACGCCAACTACGTCGACGCCCTCGCGGCAATTGCCGCGGAACGCGGACGGGGCTGGTGGGACGACTACCGTGACGACCTCTCTGCCGGCGCCCTCGACCTCTCCGAACTCGAGCACCACGCCGTCGCGATCCGCGCCGTGCAGATCATGCACATGCCCGGACTGCTGCAGACCGAGGACTACGCGCGCGCCGTGTTCGAGGAGGCGGTTCCGGCACTGCGTCCGGTCGACCTGCGTCGCCGCCTCTCTCATCGGATGAGGCGCCGCGACGTCCTCGACCGCGCCGACGCGCCCGCTTTCACGTTCCTGATCCACGAGGCGGCGCTGCGGATGCGGTTCGGCGACCGCAAGATCACCAGCAATCAGCTCGACTACCTGCTGAAGCAGTCCGAACGGGACAACGTCACCGTACGAGTGATCCCGTTCGAGGTGGGCGGCTTCCCGAACGCCGGAAGCTCGACACTTTACGCACACGGCCCGGTGCCACAACTCGACACCGTCCAGACGGACACTCCAACCGGACCCGCGTTCCTCGATGCCGAGACGAGGCTCGCCAACTACCGGGCCGTCCTGGACCGGACGGAGGAAAGAGCGTACGACCCCGAACGGTCTCGCGATTTCATTCGCGAGATGGCGCAACAAGTGTGAAGGCGTGAGAACAGTGGAAATTCAGTGGCGCAAGTCCTCGAAGTCGACGGACGCCGAGGGCAACTGCCTGGAAGTCGCGGTGCAGGATGGCGAGATCCTCATGCGCGAGAGCGATGACCCCGGCGTCGTCATCAGGACGTCCCGAGCGAAGCTCAGGGCCTTCATCGACGGAGCCGCCGCAGGCGAGTTTGACGACCTCGCCTGAGACTCCAGCGACCCCTCCGGCCCCCTGCCCGCCACGGACAGGGGGCCGATCCATGCCCGCACCGCACAGGCCGTACAACTAGTTGACATATGCCGTATCACCCGTTAGGCGTCAAACAGTTGATACGGGCTTGCAGCCAGCGCTAACGTCGAACCACGTCGCCCGGCTCGGCCCGAGCGACGTAACTCCCCTTTCCCATGCGCCAGTTAGGGGGAGTGAATCAGTTGCCCCCTCCCCGCTGCTCGTCACAGCCCGGAGGGGGCAACTCTCCGCGACGGCAGGAGTTGCACATGCTCGCGCGACCCCACACCCCACACATCACCGCACCCCCGGCTCAGGACCACACGGTGGCGATCCTCACCGGCTACTGGTTCGAGGCCCTCTGCTACCCGGACGCCTACGACGATCCCCCCGAGCTCCTCGACCGCACCACGCTGGACACCCCGGAGGAGGCCATCCGCCTGATCCGCGTCCAGATCCGGACCACGCACCCCTTCGCCCTCTCCCCCACGGAAGTGGACCGGGCCCTCGCCTGGGCCGACGGTGGCGGCCGCATCCACGCCCTCGCCGCCCTCCACCGCGGCGAACCCGCCGGCTTCAGCATCGTCCTGCGCAACGGCCTGCGCCCCGAATGGCGCGTCCGCCCCGTCGACTACCTCGCCCTCACCCCCACCCACCCCGCGCCGCACCACACGTAGAACTGACCCCACACCGCATCCGGTCACCGCCCGCCACTTTCCGGCCGGACTCAACTCCCCACCCCGTTTCGCATTTGTGTTCGCAACACCTCGCAGGTAGACAGGGGCTCGCGCACATAGATCGATCTCCGGGGGGGGCGGGGAAGCAGTGACGGACCGCGTACCGATCAACCCGTGCAGCATCCCGCAGTTCACGGGTGACCTGGACGCGCTGGAGCGCAACAGGACCGCAGTATCGGCCGCAGCGGGCACGCTCCGCGACGCGGGCTCCAACGTCGACTCCCAGTTCCAGGGCCTGTCCGCCTTCTACTCCGCCCCGGAGGCGGCGCAGCTGTTCGCGACAACGAATCCGGTGAAGACGGAGAGCGACTTCGTCGCGGACCAACTGGAGTCAGCAGCCAAAGCCTTGGGCGAATTCGCCACCGAGGCGCGCCCCATCGTGGCCCGCCTCAAGCAGCTCCAGGCCGAGGCGACCACCTTCTCGAACAAGATCACCGGCGACGAGCACTGGAAGGACGACAAGAAGAAGGTCGACGAGAACAACGACCTGATCCACGACGTCAACGCAGCCGCCGGCGCCTTCTGGGCTGCCGAACGCACCTGCGCGAACAAGATCCGCGCCCTGTACTGCGCACCACCGCTGACCGCCGACGACGGCTCGCACGGCGCGAACATGTACGGCTACAAAGCCTCCGATCTCAACAAGGCGCAGGACCTGCCCTGGGGTTCACAGCTTGAGCAGAGCCACCGCTGGTACGAGATTGACCACTGGGTGAAATCCTTCGTCTGGGACGGCATCGTCGTCGACGGCATCTGGGGCACGGTCCGCGGCCTCGGCACGCTCGTCGGCGTCGACGGCGCGGACGCGGCGGGCCAGGCCTGGACGGGCCTGGCGAAGCTGGCGACCGGTCTGGCCATCACCACCATGCTCCCCGCGTCGAACGCGATGTTCTGGACGGCCGACGACAAGGACCTGCCGCCCTGGATTCGCGACTCGCGCAAGGCGATGAAAGAGACGGGCAAGGCCCTCGTCGCCTGGGACGAGTGGGGCAAGAACCCGGCCCGCGCGGCCGGCGCGGTCACCTTCAACGTCGTGACCTCCATCGTCACCGGCGGCGCCAGCACAGCCGCCAAGACGGGCACGGTCGCCAAGGCCATCTCGACGGCCGGCAAGGTCGGCTCACTGATCGACCCCATCACCTACGTCGTCAAGGCCGGCTCCCTCACCCTCAATAAGCTCAAGATCGGCGAGCTGTTCGCGAACCTGGGCAAGGTCGACGGCGCCTTCCCGAAGCTCGACGACGTGGTCTGGAAGGACCTCCCCAAGGCCGACGCCCCGGGCGTCAAGTTCCCGCACCCGGACGACACGATGCGGCTGCCCGACGACGCGCTGGGCCGCCCCCAGTACTACGACAAGACCACCAACCAACTCCTGGACCACAAGGGCCTCCCCAAACAGGACCTCACCTCCGTCCCCAAAGGCTCGGACCACCCCCTGGCCGAAGTCCCCAGGCATCAGGAAGTCACCGTCGGCGTGGGCGCCCACACGGCGGACGTCACCTCCCACACCCCCGGCGGCACGGCGACGCACACCCCGGGCGGCACCGCCGACAACATGCCGCACAACAGCCACACCGAACCCGGCGGCAACGGCGGCCGGGGCAACACCGACACCACCCCGACGGGCGGCGGCCACGGCGACGGCCCGGGCACGGGCAGCGGCCACGGCGACAACCCGACGGTCCCGCACCAGGGCGGCGGCATCCCGGACAACCTGGGCCACGGCGACGGGCCCGGCCCGTCAGTGCCCGGCCACGGGGAACGGCCCGAGCTGCCGCCCCACCGGGAGAACGCGCACAAGTACACGGCCGCCGAGAAGCGGCAGATCATGGAGTACCAGGTCTACCGGGCGAACGACAAGACGGACACCTACTTCAAGCAGTACTACAACAAGCTCGGCTACCGCCTGCGGGCCGATGTCCCGGACCACACCGGTCTGGTCCCGCCGCAGCTCGTGGAGACCGCTCCCGACGTCTGGGTGCCGAAGTCGGACATTCCGCCGCCGGTTCCGCCGGACTACCTGGGCAAGGCGGATTCGGTCAGCCACAAGGACGCCTCCGTCACCAAGGAGATGCGGGACTCGCTCGACCAGGCAGCGAAGGAACGTCACGACGCCATCGCCGCCGACAAGGGGCCCCACGACGCCTACGGCGAAGCCAAGGCGGCCCACAAGACCCACAACACGGTGGAAACCAAGGCCGCACTCGACGCGGCCAAGGCGGAGCACGCACCGTTCCACGAGGCCCTTTCCAAGAAGAGCGAGGCGTACGGCGAGGCCATAGCCAGGGAACACGCGATACCGAAGGAGTTCCCCGGGGCCAAGGAAGAACCGCTGCACGGCCCGGACAACGGCAACGACCAGTTCGACCAGGTGTACAAGCACGGTGACCGGTACGTTGTGGTCGAGGCGAAGAGCCACGTCACCACGGACTTGGGCGAACGCCGGATCGGCGGTAAGCGTGTCTCGCAGGGAACCCGCGAGTACTTCGAGGACATCCTGAAGCAAATGAAGAAGCGCGGAAGAGACATCGAGAGCGAAAAGGACCTGTACAAAGCCCTCAAGGCAGCGCTGGACGCGGATCCCCCGCGAATCGACTACGTCGTCGTCAAGGGAGCCGATAACACGGGAATTTACGCCGGATACACTATTCGACATTTCGACCTCACCAAATGACAGGGGAAGCGATGACCGTCTTCGTGGCCGGCCATTCGGAGCCGCGGCCGACCAGCGCGGCCTGGGTCGATGAACTCACCGAGGATCTGATCGAGGACCTCGACGCCCTCTCTTCATCGCCCCGGAAGCTCAGGTCGGCGTGGAAGGACGGCACCTTCAACGTCAGCGCCCGGTTCGGGGTGGACCCACAGGCCGCCGAGCTGGGCACGTGGGAGGCGGTGGTCGCGGCGGCGCAGCTGGGATCCGCGCTGTTCCGTACGGCTGGGATGGCCGAGGGAACCACCGAGGTACGCATCCACCACGCGATGCGCACCCTGCCGGCGGCGGGGCCCTCGTGGGACGCGAACGCAGAGGCATGGACCGAGGCGTTCTGGTACGCGATCATCACCCGCGACCAGCCGAAGATGACCGAGCTGTGCGAGCTCCCGATCGACGTCCTGCGGGCCTCGGGCGCGGACCACGACGACTACCTCTACCACTGGGTCGCCACGCTCCAGGCGTACTGGCTCAAGCGTCCCGAGCTGGTCCCGGAACTGACGCTGACCTTCCAGCGCTCCCACCCCGACGTCGCGGTCATCGCGGGCCGGGAGTACATCCAGCAGGTCGCCTACCCGCCGATCAACCTCTTCTACAAGTTCCTCAAGAAGGACGAGGAAGGCTTCCACGCCACGCTCCTGGAAGCCCTCGAACTCCACAAGCAGTACTGGACCGCCACTCCCGAGCGCGCGAACGACATCGACGGCCTCGTACCGCTCGGCATCCTCGCCGTCACCTGCCTCGCCTACGACGGCGGCATCCCCGTCAACGTCGAGTCCCCGTACCTGCCCGTGCACCTGCTGAAGCGCTCCTGGGTCGGCGAGTTCGCCACCTGACGGCATCAAGTCGCAGAATGGCTAGGGAAACTGGGGGTCTGTCGAGCCCATGCCCCCAACAGATACACACCGAGGAGCCTGTGAACTCGATCGTGCAACGCCATGCGCTTCCCAACGGCATGGCGAGCCGCGCCGAGGCGCTCGACAAGGACGCGGCGACGGACGAGGTGCGGACCCTCCCGGCGACCGGGCCGCAGTACGCCGCCAACCCGGCGAACTGGATCAACGCCTTCTGGCTGGCGATCGCCTGCCGGGAGCCGGAGCGGCTGACGGCCCTGGCCCAAGTCCCACTGGAGCTGTTGCGGGCGCCGGGCGCCGGGTACGACGAGTACGTGTACCCGTGGATCGAGACCCTGCAGACCTGGTGGCTCCGCGGCGGCGACCTGAGCGTGTCCCTCGACGCCGCGATCGCGGGCACCGACCCGGAGGGGCTCGAGGGCGACGACCGGGACCTCATGCTGCGAATCCTCCGAATCACCTCATCGCACGGAGCTGGGTCGGGGAGTTCGACACCCTGAGCACGTAAATCACGCCCCCCGTACCGGCATTGGGGCGGACAGGAACGGGAGACACCAATTGATTACCACCACTTCCTCTGTGGCCCGCTGGAGTTGGGGGGAATTCGGGAAGCATCCCGATCCCGTCCATGAGGCCGTACGCCTCTTCCACCTCACCCTCGGCGTCCTCGAGCGGCACCAGCTGGGGGTGCCGCAGGGCGGGCGCGTGGCGGTGCACGTGTCGAAGTGGGGCGGCCGGGACGATTTGCTGCGGGCTGACCTTCCCGTGGGGGTGGCGGGTGACGGGGCGCTGGTGGAGGGGATCAGGCGTGGCCTGGATGACGGGAAGATGGGGGGTGTCGGGCTCTACGCGACGTGCGACGGCGTGGTGGAGACCGCTGCGGGGCCCGAGCCCGTGGAGGGGATGTTCGCCGTCTCCGTCGACGTGGACGACGGCTTCTCCGTGGTGTGGCTGATCACCTTCTCGGATGCCTGGATGCCGTTCGATCTGCGGGGCCGCGCGCAGGAGGCCCTCTTCGCCGCAAACCGGCCCCGCCTGGCCGCAGCCCTGGCCGGGCTTTCCCAGGCGTTCGGCATGGAGACCGACCCCGATGACCCCACCTGGTTCGGGATTGCGACCACGACAGGTGTCGAGAACCACTACGAGCACGATGGCACCACCCCGTCCGACGTGTGGGGAAGCTTCGAGATCCCCTACCGGAACGGAATCTTCAGCCAGACCCCGAGGTTCACGGCCGGGTACGGGCGGCAGGCGTCGGGACCCGTGCGGTACGTCCCGGTCATGGGATCCCAGGGGGTACTGGGGTACCTGTGGGCCTCGGACACCGAGGCCGCCGCGAGCTTCGAGCCGCGTGACGCAGCCGACCTGGACGCCTACCGGGCCGGCCTGGTCTGGCTGGACCGGCTGCAAGAGGCGTACGACAAGGGTCTGTCTCCCACCGCCGCGCTCGTCGAGCTGGGCAGATGTCCCGCTGATCCCGTCGCAGGGCTGGCCGAGGTGAATGCGACGGTCGAGGTGGACGAGTTCGGGAAGCTGGCGCTACTGGCGCTGGAGTAAGGGCGCGTCCGGCCGTGAGCAATGCACGCGCGAACGCTGTGGTGGAGAGGCTCACCGCCATTGACTGGTGGGCCGCAGAGGACAGCCTCGAGCACGGAACTTCTTGTGCTCGACTCATGCGGGAGTACTTTCGCCGCGCGGCCCTTCATTCCACTGCGCCTTATCCCTCCACCCAGTGAGGCTGGGGTCCGGACGCGAAGGCGAGGATGTCGTGGACTGCTTCGCTCAGGCTGCCGAAGTGGCGGTGCACGCCGTTCACCGCCACAGGGGTGTTGACGCCCCACACCCTCATCCCGGCGCGCAGCCCGGACTGCACCCCGGAGGGGGCGTCCTCGATGACCAGGCAGTCCTCCGGTTTGGCACCAAGTCGCGCGGCGGCCTGCAGATACGGCACCGGAGACGGCTTGCCTTCCTCCACAGCGGCCGCATCCACGAGAACGTCCGGGACGGGCAAGCCGGTCCGTGCGAAGCGTCCGCGCACCCGGTGCTCGTAGTTCGACGTCACCAGGGCCCAGCCTCGGGGGTGCAGGGCACTCAGCAGCTCCGAGGCGCCGTCGAAGGCCGTGTAAGTACCGGACCGGACGTCCTCGTCCTCCAGCTCGTGCAGTACGGCCAGGCACTCCCGAGGGTTCCGGTCCGGAGCGACCTGCGCGAAGGTCTCCATCGGCCTCGTCCGCAGCGCCACCCGGTAGACCTCATCGGGGTCGAGTCCGTACCGCTCCGCCCACGTTCGCCACACCACGCGCTGATTGTCGACGGCATCGATCAGCGTGCCGTCGACATCAAACAGGACATACCTCATCGCACCTGACGGCCCGGGTTCCCTGATCACGCCTCGATCATGCCATCGGGTCCTGAGCAGGCAGTTTGCGGGACAAGCCTTGGGCACACTGGACACCTGCACGCCGGGTGTGGGGACGGCGGCCTGGAGGTACCGATGGAGGAGCACGTGAACGGGAGCCGCACGCTTCAGGAATGGGGCGACGAGGGGCGTCGGAACGTCCTTGGGATCGCGGACATGCTGGGGGTTTCGGCTGATCGCTTCGAGGGTGAACCGATGACGCTGATTCCCGCACTGCAGCACTACGTCGACCGGCTTCCGCTCGAGGAGTTCGAGCAGTCCGACTGGGTGACCCTTCACGCGGATCTGGTCTCGTACCTGGCCGAATTCCTCATTCGGCGGTACGGGGCGTCCTGGGAGGTCGCCGACGACCCGGACGGCCCCGTCGGGTACCAGTACGTCATCGAGGCCACGGGCTTCGACGGGGTCGTGCGGCGCGTCGATCCGTTCGCCGTGGTGGCGGGCGAGTTCCAGGAGCTGCCCGTCGAGGTCGTCAGGATGCTCGCCACCGCCGAGTACGCGCTGGGGCTCACGGTCGTCGTCGAGTAGGCGTCACGGCCGGGGCGGCGCGAGGTCGTCCAAGAGGCCGGTGAAGGGCCGGCGCAGGGCCACCGCCGCCGGGCGGGAGTCCGCCGTGGTGTAGGCGGTCAGGGCGGCGCGGGCCGTGGTCACCGCCGGGCCGGGGTCGGTTCCGGAGAGGGTGTCCTCGATGGCGCGGGCCGTGAGGGAGGCGAGGGCGGGGAGGCGCAGCCTGGCCCGGGCTAGGTCCGCGGCGAGGTCCGTCCGGCCGGCGAAGGCGGCGACCTCCCGGGCCAGGGTCGTGAGGTGTGGGGTGAGGCCGTCGGCGGTGGCGATGGTGGCGGCCTGGCGCCGGACGGTGTCCCGGTACCGGCGGCGCAGCGGGTTGAACCGCATGGCGCGTTCGGCTTCGCGGGCGCGGGCGGCGTCCGCGTGGACCGCCTCGGCGTGGGCGGTGACGAGGGCGAGGTTGTCGCGGGCGGCGGCGGGGTCCGGGGCGCCCAGGGCCGCCACGGTGCCGGTGAGGGCGCGGGTCAGGCGTACGCGGCAGTCCTCGGCGAGGTCGGCCAGGATCCGGTGCGGGTCGGGCGGCCACAGCAGCGGGGCGAGCAGGACCGTCACCGCCGCGCCCGCCACCGTCTCCCAGACGCGGTGCCATCCGTAGGCGTCGGGTGAAGCGTTGGCGAAGACCAGCAGCGAGGACGCAGCCACCTGGATGTTCAGCCCCCCGCCGGCCCGCAGGACCATCCCGACGCCCAGCCCCAGGGCCACCACCAGCGCCAGTGTGAGGGTCGAGGGGCGCAGTACGTTCAGGACCGCGATCCCGATCAGCACCCCCGCCACCACCCCCAGGGACCGCGACACCGAGGCGCCGAGCGCCGTCACCGGATCGCCGCGCAGGGCCACCAGCGGCACGACCGCCGCGTAGACCGGGGGCTGGTCGGCGCCCAGCCACAGCGCCACCTGCCAGGCGGCGGCGACGGTGACCACGATGCGCGCCGCAGCCGGGAAGTCGGTACGCACGAGGGCGGCGAGGGCGGCGCGTTCACGGGCCCGGCGAGCCCGTACGGGCGGAAGGGGCACGGGCACAGGGTGCGGCCACCGGACGGCCCACCGCCCCCATTACGCCGACAGCGGCATGTCACACCCCCTGCACCCCACCCCTGCCGCGTACGCCGCCACGTGCTCCGGCGTCGTGCCCGCCCAGGCGATGTAGCCGTCCGGCCGGACGAGGAAGACGCCGTCGCCGTACGCCTCGTACGAGGGGATGCGCACGGTGCGTACGCCCGGCAGCTCCGGAAGGGCGGCCGAGGGCTCGCCGACGGACAGCAGGGTCCAGTGCGGTCCCCGGAACGCGTCGAAGAGCCGGACTCCGCCACGGATGCCGTCCGGGGCCCGGTCGCCGGCCCGGAGGGCGTCGGCGGGCAGGTCCGTACGGGTCTCCGCCGCCAGCGACGAGCCCCGGTAGCCGAGGCCGAGCTGCTGGGTGGCCGCCCCGCGCCGGGCCTCGCCGCGGTGGATCCGGGTCGACAGGCCGAGCATCTCGGCGGCGACGGGCAGCCGCTCCTCCTCGTACGAGGCGAGCAGGCTCTCCGGGGCCGCCCCGCGCAGGACCGCGGCCAGCTTCCAGCCCAGGTTGTAGGCGTCCTGGACGCTGGTGTTGAGCCCCTGCCCGCCGGCGGGCGAGTGGACGTGCGCGGCGTCGCCGACGAGGAAGATCCGGCCCTCCCGGAACCGGTCGGCCATCGCCGCGCGCGGCCGGAAGTCCGAGGCCCAGCGCACCTCGGTCACATCGGCGGGATCCAGGTGCGAGCGGGCGGCGATCACCTCGCGGACGCCGTCGAGGGAGAGGTCGATGTCCCCGCCGCCCTCGGGGAGTTGCGCGGCGACCTGGAAGTCGGCGGTCCCGGCCAGGGGGCAGATCGCGAGGAATCCGGTGCCGTCGGCGGCGGCGGGCGGGAAGACGTGCCAGTGCTCCCGGTCGAGGCCGGTGATGCGGACGTCGGCCACCAGCATCGGGTTCGGGTCCACGGTCTCGCCCGTCATCCCGATCCCGAGGGCGCGCCGCACCGTCGAGCGGCCCCCGTCGGCGGCGACGGCGTACCGCGCCCGGACGGGCGCGCCGGAGGCGAACTCGGCCGTCACCCCGTCCGCGTCCTGCACGATGCCCACCAGCTCCCGGCCGAAGGCGACGCCCCCGCCCAGCTCGGCGAGCCGGGCCAGGAGGATCTCCTGCGTGCGCCACTGCGGCACCATCCAGGGCTCGTGGTACGGCGCGCCCTCGCCCGGCTCGGTCTCGTCGGACATCACGTGCTCGCCCAGCTGCTTCCCGTCCTGCCAGATCATTCCGACCGGGTACGGGCCGCCGGCCGCCCGGACCGCGTCGTGGACGCCGAGGTCGTCGAGGACCTCCAGGGTGCGCGGCTGGATGCCCTTGCCGCGGGATCCGGGGAAGAGGCCGGCCGTCCGCTCCGCGAGGAGGGCGCGCACCCCGTGCCGGGCGAGGTCCACGGCGAGGGCGAGCCCGGCGGGCCCCGCCCCGACGATCAGTACGTCCGTCGTCAGTACGCCCGTGTCCGTGAGTACGTCCGCGTCCATGACCTTCTCCTTAACGCTGTTAAGTTCCGTCCCCACGAGAGTGCCCTTAACGCTGTTAAACTGTCAAGCGTGGTTACGCGCAGATCCCCCAAGCTGGACAAGAAGCAGGCCGTCGACACCTCGCTGAGGCTGCTCAACGAGCTGGGCCTGGACGGGCTCAGCCTGCGGGCCATCGCCAAGGAGCTGGACGTCCAGGCACCCGCCCTGTACTGGCACTTCAAGAACAAGCAGGAGCTGCTCGACGAGATGGCGACGGAGATGTACCGCCGGATGGTCGCGGACGCCGCGCTCTCCCCGGACCTCTCCTGGCAGGACCGCCTCCTCGCCGCCAACCGCGGCCTGCGCACCGCCCTGCTCCGCTACCGCGACGGCGCGAAGGTCTTCAGCGGCTCCCGCTTCACCGGCACCGAGCACGCCGTCGAGATGGAGGCGAACCTCCGCGCCCTCGTCGCGGCGGGCTTCGAGCTCCCCCAGGCCGTCCGCGCCACCACCACGGCCTACTTCTTCACCCTCGGCTTCGTCACCGAGGAACAGGGCGTGGAGCCGCTCCCCGGCGAGCGCCGGGAGGGCTTCGACGTGGACGAGCGCGCCGAGCGGCTGGCCGACTTCCCCCTCGCCGCCGAGGCCGGCGCCGAGCTCTTCCAGGACTACGACGAGGGCTTCGAGGAAGGCCTGCGCCTGGTGATCGCGGGCATCGCGGCCCGGTACGGGGTCGCCTGATGAGCGGACAGGGCTACGGCTTCCTCCTCGCCGGGAAGGTGGAACCGCAGGACCTCGCCCGGGTACTGGACGAGGTGTTCGCGGCGGGCACGGGGGCCGTCGAGGTCGCACCCCAGTGGGATGCCGACGCCTGGCGGTGGGACACGCCCGTCCAGTGCGGGTACGAGTGGTTCAGCCACGGCGACATCGCCGGTGCGCTCCACGTCTACGCCGGTCCCGCCGTGCCGGATCCGCCGTCCGGCGAGACCATCGCGCGGGCGCTGGCACGGGAGTTGGGGACGGCGGTGCTGGTCGACTGGCGGACCCACCCGTGGGTCGAGCAGGTCCTCACCCCCGGAGGCGGGGCCACCTTCGCGCGGGTAGACGACCTGGAGGGGGACGCCGAGGGGTGCGAGGTGACCGCGACGCACGCCTGGGTCGAGGAGTTCCCGAACGCCGTGGTCGAGGGGCTTCCCGAGGTGGTGCGGCACGCACCCCTCGCGCCCCAAGGCACCGCCCCCCGCCTGTGGCTGTGGACCGACCTGATCTGCCGCATGGAGGCCGGGTGGCCCCCCGTGCGCTGGTACGGGATCGACATGTACCGGGAGAACCTGGAGTCCCGCGACGAGCTGCGCGACCTGGAAGGCGACCCCGAGCTGGGGGCCCAGCTGGAGGCCCTCGACGCCAGGTTCCGGGCCGTGACCGTCGAGGACGCCGGCCTGGAGATCGGCGCCGACCCGGCCGCCACCCCCTGGTATTGGCACCGGCGCCCCGCCGTACTGCCCTGGCGGGTGCTGCTGCCCGCCGACCCGGAGGCCGCCGACCGGCTGTGGGAGTGGGTCCTGGCCGGGGCTTCGGGCGGGGAGGACCTGATGGGGCTCGACCTCAGCGGGGCGGTGCTGGACGGCGCCGACTTCACCGAGTCCTGGGCCTACGACGCCAAGTTCGCCGGCGCCCGCCTGGTCGGAGCCTGCTTCTACCGCTCCCACCTCAAGGGCGCCGACCTCTCCGGGGCCGACGCCACCGGCGCCTGCTTCGTACGGGCCGACCTCGACGAGTCCGTCCTGCGCGGCACCGTCCTCGACGGGGCCGACCTCGTCCGGGCCGAGCTGTACGGGGCCGACCTGCGCGGCGCGAGCCTGCGCGGCGCCCGCATCCTGGGGGCGGTGCTGCTGGAGACCGACCTGCGCGGGGCCGACCTCAGCGGCGCGGTCCTCCAGGAGAACTCCTTCGGGGTGACGGTGGACGACAGCACCGTGGTGGCGGGACTGACCGGCACCGTCTTCGGGCCGGCGGAACACGTCGCACCGGACGGGTCCCGCACCACCCTCGCCGGCGGCGAGCTGGAGGACTGGATAGCGGCGCGCGGAGGCGACGTACGCGTCCTCACACCGCGCCGGCCGTAATCCGGCACGGCGGAACCGATTTGTGGGTGGCGGCGTGCGGTCGTGCACGCCCCGAGCGCGGCACGGCAGCCGCCACCCCACGACCCGCACTCGTCAAGGCACAGGACCCTTGGCGTCCCCTCGCGACGAATCGCTCACCACCAGGGTGATCAACAGGTGACAAACCGTCAACACCTCGTTAGAGGTACACGTGCGGTTCCCTCATAAGCCCACAATTTTTCAGAGTCCCTTTTGGGGTCCCTTTCGGGGTTCCCTTCGAGGTCCCTTTCGGGGCTGCTTCCGGAGCCTCCGTCACGGCCCGGTCGATCTCGCACCAGATGCGTTTGCCCGCGCCCTCGCGCTGCCAGCCCCACCGGTCCGCGAGCCCGTCCACCAGCTCCAGCCCGCGCCCGCCGGTGTCCTCGCCGCCGGCCTGCCGCCGGGCCGGCGCCCGGTCGCTCGCGTCGGCCACCTCGACCCGCACCCCCGGCTCCCCGAACAGCATCCGCAGCACGGCCGGACAGCCCGTGTGCACGACCGCGTTCGTGACCAGCTCGGAGATCAGGAGGATCAGCGTCTCGGCGAGCGGCTCGTCATCCCCTATGCCGGACCCCGCCAGCCGGGACCGCGCCCACCGGCGCGCCCGGCCGACCTCGGCGGGGTCCGGTCCTACCTCCAGCTGTACCTGAAGCACCTGCACCGCTCACACCATCCGAACCGGCGGACACTTCGCCTCGCGACAGGATGGGATCACCGACTGTGATCCCCGTGCCGAGCAGCATGGTTGACATACAGTCACCACAACAAGCGCTTCGGGCATATTCCAGCGCGAAGGAGTAGGCGTGGTGCATACTGTGCGACGCTCACGCCGCTCAACCGCTCGCATCGTCGGAGCGTACCGTGGCACACCCCTGCCACCGGGCCGCATCGAGGTGGGCGAAGGACACAAACCGATATCAACTCTCTGTAATCGGACATGCGTCCCGCGCCGTCCCTCCCGTAACAACCTGCTACGACACAACCTGCTACGACGCGTCGTCCGCGAGCAGCCGCTCCGCCAGCAGCTCCTCCGCCTCCGCCGCCGTGCGCCACTGCTCCGCCCGCACCCAGGCCCGCTTCAGGTGCAGGTGCACGTCCGCCTCCCACGTGAACCCCATCCCGCCGTGCACCTGGAGGCAGTCCCGGGCGCCCCGCACGGCCGCCCCGTCCGCGAGCAGCTTGGCGGTGGCGATCTCGGCGGGGTCCCCGGTCACCGCCGCCGCGTAGACCGCCGTACGCGCCACCTCGGCCCGTACCAGCATCCGCGCGCACAGGTGCTTGACGGCCTGGAAGCCCCCGATCGGCTGCCCGAACTGCTCGCGCTCCCCCGCATACCGCACCGCCAGCTCCACCGTCCGCACCGCGCTTCCGGCCTGCAGCGCGGCCGTCAGCAGCGCCCCGGTGTCCCGGTACTCGGCACCCGGCGCCGAACCCGACGCCCGCCACAGCGGGGTCAGCGGGTCCGCCGAGCGCACCGGCTCGCCCGCCGGGACCCCGGGCATCCCGAGGACGGCGTCGGCCTCCCCCAGGTGGGTCACCAGCGGCCCGTCCAGATCGAAGGCGGTCACCACCGCCGAGCCGGACGCCGCCCCCCGGACCACTCCGGCGGCCAGGTGGGTGGCCACCAGCGGTCCCGGCAGCAGTGCCCGCCCGGCCTCCTCGAAGACGAGCACCGCCTCCGGCAGGCCCAGGCCCACCCCGCCCTCGGCTTCGGGGAGCCGCAGCGAGAAGAAGCCCGCCTCGCCCAGCTCCCGCCAGAGGGCACGGTCCACGCCCGCGCCGCTGTCCACCGAGGCCCGCAGCGCCTCGCGCCCGTACCGCCCGGCCAGCAGGTTCCGTACGCCCGCCCGCAGGTCCCGCTGTTCCTCGGTCTCCTGGAAGTCCACGGCGCTCACCGCCCCTTCGGCAGGCCGAGGATCCGCTCGGCCACGATGTTCCGCTGGATCTGGGAGGTGCCCGCCGCGATGGTGTACGAGAGCGACGAGAGCCGGTCCAGGACCCACTCCTCCTCGAGGGACAGGGCCGAGGATCCCAGGACCGCCGCGGCCGCCTCGTACAGCTCCTGCCGCGCGTGCGAGTACGCCAGCTTGAAGACGCTGCCCCCCGTACCCGGGACGCCGCCCGAGCGCTGTGAGGCGCTGACGTTCCACTGCGTCAGCCGCCAGAGGGCCCCGAATTCCCCGTAGAGCCGTCCCAGGGTGCGACGTATCACGGGATCGTCCCAGCGGCCGTTGTCCTTCGCCGTACGGGCCAGCCGCGCGAGCGTCCGCCGGCAGGCGACGACCTCGCCGACGAAGGCGGTGCCGCGCTCGAAGGACAGGGTCACCATCGTGACCCGCCAGCCGTCGTTCTCCGCGCCGACCCGGTTGGCGACCGGGACGCGGACCTCGTCCAGGAACACCTCCGCGAACTCGGCCGATCCGGCGAGGGTGCGCAGCGGCCGGACCGTGACCCCCGGCGCGTCCATCGGCATGGCCAGCCAGGAGATCCCCCGGTGTTTCGGGGCCTGCGCGTCGGTGCGCACCAGCAGCTCGCACCAGTCGGCGACCTCGGCGTGCGAGGTCCAGATCTTCGATCCGGTGACCACGTACGCGTCCCCGTCGCGCACCGCCCTCGTGCGCAGGGAGGCCAGGTCGGAGCCGGCGTCGGGCTCGCTGAAGCCCTGGCACCACACCTCGTCCCCGCGCAGTACGGGCGGCAGCCAGCGCGCCCGCTGCTCGGCCGTGCCCTCGGCGGCGATGGTGGGTCCCGCGTGCAGCAGGCCGACGAAGTTGGCGCCGACGTACGGGGCTCCCGCGCGCTCGGTCTCCTCGAGGAAGATCAGGTGCTGGGTCGGGGTGGCGCCCCGGCCGCCGGCGTCGAGGGGCCAGTGCAGGCCCGCGTACCCGGCGTCGTAGAGCCGGCGCTGCCAGCCGAGGTCGTAGGCGCGGCGGCCCGGCCAGTCCTCCGGTGCGGGCTTGGCGGGCAGCTCGGGCAGCGCCTTGGCCAGCCACTCGCGCAGCCGGGCGCGGAAGTCCTGCTCCTCCTCGGTGTAGGCGAGGTCCATCAGCGGTCCCGGTCGAAGGACAGGCCCAGCATGCGGATGGCGTTGCCGCGCATCAGCTTGTACACGGTCTCCTCGTCCAGGCCCCGCACGTGGTCGAGGGCGACCTCCTTGGTGTGCGGGAAGGTCGAGTCCACGTGCGGGTAGTCGGTCTCGAAGGTGGCGTTGTCGCGGCCGACCACGTCCAGCGAGGCGATGCCGTGCTTGTCGCGGAAGAAGCAGCAGAAGATCTGCCGGTAGTAGTACGTGGACGGCGGCTCGGGGATCAGGTCCTTGACCCCGCCCCAGGCGCGGTGCTCCTGCCACACGTCGTCGGCGCGCTCCAGGGCGTAGGGGATCCAGCCCATCTGGCCTTCGCTGTAGGCGAGTTTGAGCGTCGGGAACTTCACCAGGACCCCGCTGAAGAGGAAGTCCATCATCGAGGCCATGGCGTTGTTGAAGCTCAGCGAGGCCTGGACGGCGGGCGGTGCGTCGGGGGAGGCGGCGGGCATCTGGGAGGAGGACCCGATGTGCATGTTCACGACCGTGCCGGTCTCCTGGCAGACGGCGAAGAAGGGGTCCCAGTACCCGGAGTGGATGGACGGCAGCCCCAGGTGGGTCGGGATCTCGGAGAAGGTCACCGCGCGCACGCCCCGGGCGGCGTTGCGGCGGATCTCGGCGACGGCCAGGTCGATGTCCCACAGCGGGATGATGCACAGCGGGATCAGCCGGCCGCCGCTGTCGCCGCACCACTCCTCGACCATCCAGTCGTTGTACGCGCGCACGCAGGCGAGGGCCACTTCCTTGTCGTGGGCCTCCGCGAAGGTCTGGCCGCAGAAGCGCGGGAAGGTGGGGAAGCACAGGGAGGCCTCGACGTGGTTGAGGTCCATGTCGAGGAGCCGCGCCTTGGGGTCCCAGCAGCCGCGCCGCATCTCCTCGCGGGTGATGCCCTCCAGGGTCATGTCGTCGCGGTCGAAGCCGACGGCGGCGATGTTGCGCTTGTACGGGAACTTCAGGTCCTCGTAGATCCACCAGTCGGTCGGCGGGCCGTCGGGATCCATGGAGATCACGTACTTGCCGCCGGTGTACTCCAGCTCGCCGATCCCGGCGGTGAGCGCCTTGGGCCCGCGGTCCCGGTACTTGGCGGGCAGCCACACGTCGAAGAGGTGGGCGGGCTCGATCACGTGGTCGTCGACGCTGATGATCCGAGGCAGTTCCAGTCCCATGCTCGCTCCCAAATCTGATGGCTCGTCAGAAACAAGCTAGCCCCGCCACCCCTGGACCGACAAGCGCCGGAGCCCTACGCTCTGCCCTTGATCTGACTAACCGTCAGCTATGGGGAGGTCTGGGATGACGGACACCGCGACCGGCACCGCGGCAGAGCTGAGCCGCTCCCGCACCCTGTGGGAGCTGATCGCCCGCCGGGCCGCACTGACCCCCGACACCACCGTCCTGATCGAGGCGGCCGAGAACCCGGCGACCGAGAACCCGGCGACCGACCGACGGCTGACCTTCGGGGAGCTGCGCGAGCGCGCCGAACGCGTCGCGGCGGGCCTGTACGGCATGGGCGTACGCCCCGGCACCGTCGTCGCCTGGCAACTGCCGACCCGCATCGAGACGGTCCTGCTCTCGGCCGCCCTCGCCCGCCTCGGCGCCGTCCAGTCGCCCGTGATCCCCTTCTACCGCGACCGCGAGGTCGGCTTCGCGCTGCGCGAGTCCAAGGCGGAGTTCTTCGCCGTACCCGGCACCTGGCGCGGCTTCGACCACACCGCCATGGCCGCCCGGCTCGGCGCGCACGGGGTCTTCGAGGCGTACGCGACCCTCCCCGACGGCGACCCGGCCGTGCTGCCCCCGCCGCCGGCCGACGGGACCTCCGTCCGCTGGATCTACTGGACCTCCGGCACCACCTCCGACCCCAAGGGCGTCCTGCACACCGACCGCTCCCTGATCGCGGGCGGCTCCTGCCTCGCCCACGCCCTGCGCCTGACCCCGGCCGACGTCGGCTCGATGGCCTTCCCGTACGCGCACATAGCCGGGCCGGACTACACCGTGATGCTGCTGCTGTACGGGTTCCCGGCGGTGCTCTTCGAGAAGTTCGCGATGCCGGACGCCCTGGACGGCTACCGCCGCCACCGAGTCACCCTCGCCGGCGGCTCCACCGCCTTCTACTCCATGTTCCTGGCCGAGCAGCGCAAGGACCCGGCCGTCAGGCTCCTGCCGAGCCTGCGGCTGCTCGCGGGCGGCGGCGCCCCCAAACCCCCGGAGATCTACCACGCGGTCGTCCGCGAGCTGGGCTGCCGGCTGACCCACGGCTACGGCATGACCGAGGTCCCGATGATCACCATGGGCTCCCCGGACGACACCCCGGAGAACCTCGCCACCACCGAGGGCCGGCCCCCCGAGGGCATGTCCATCCGCATCACCACCCCCGGCGGCACCCCCCTGCCCGCCGGCACCGACGGCGAGGTCCGGCTGCGCGGCGAGGCCGTCTGCCAGGGCTACCTGAGCCGCGCGGACTCCGAGGGAGCCTTCGACACCGACGGCTACCTGATCACCGGCGACCTGGGCCACCTCACCGCCTCCGGCCACCTGGTCCTCACCGGACGCAGCAAGGACGTGATCATCCGCAAGGGCGAGAACATCTCGGCGAAGGAGATCGAGGACCTCCTCCACCAGCTCCCCGGCGTCGGCGACGTGGCCGTCATCGGCCTGCCGGACGAGGAACGCGGCGAGCGCGTCTGCGCCGTCGTCGAACAGCCGCCCGGCGCCGCCCCCCTCACCCTCCCCCAGGTCACCGCGTACCTGCGCTCGCAGGGGCTGTCGCCCCACAAACTCCCCGAGCAGCTGGAGCTGATCGACGCGCTGCCCCGCAACGACGCCCTGCGCAAGGTGCTGAAGTACCGGCTGCGCGAGCGCTACGCCTGACCCGGGAGCCCCTCCCCGGGGGGTGTCACCAAGGTGACAGGCCCCTTGGTGCCGGGCCGTTCCCCTTCCCCGGGGCTTTCGACGGCAGCAAGATGGTGATCACCGGAACGGCGGCGGGAAAGAATCCCGAAGCCGGGGCCGCCGGGGCAACTCGCCCCCGACGCCCGGGCATCCGCCTCCCGGACCACCAGAACCCGTCGTCAGCCAGGGGGCACCGCCATGTCCAGAACCACCCACAGCCGCATCGCCCGCACCGTCGCCGCCACCACCGGCGCGGTCGCCTCCAGCGGCATCGGGTGGGACTGACCGGCATGCTCCTCGTCCGTCTGCCCCTCGTCAACCACACCGGGGCGCCGGGTACGGAGAGCGGGGCGAGCCTCCTCCACGACGCCCTCTGGGCCCACGCCGGCCCGCAGCACGCCCTCGAACACGTGCGGGTGCGTCCCCTGCCGCAGGGGATGAGCGTGGCCCTCTTCGTCCGGGCCGAGAACGACGACCAGGCCCGTGAAAAGGCCCGCGCCCTCCTCGCCACCGTCCTCGGGACGGGCGCGGCCCGCCACTACTCGCTCGGCCCGCTCATCCCGAACTGACCCGCCGCCCGGCACCCCTGCCGCAGCGCCCCGACCACGTCACCGCTCGACCCGCACCACCGCGCCACCGCCCCACCGCTCGACCCGCCCCACCGCGCCACCACCGCGCCGCCGCCGCCCGTCCGACCGCTGTTCCTGCAGGGCAGCCGTCACCGCCGGCGACCGGGCCACCGCGCCGCTTCACCCCGCTCCCGGGCCAAGGCGCGGGCCGGCCCCGCCGGCTCGGCAGCACCGCCCCACCACACTTCCCCGGCCCTGATGCCTCGGGCCGCCATGTCCTCCTGGAGACACCACCATGACCGCGCGTCGCTCCTCCCGCATGCTCACCGTCGCCCTCACCTCCCTCGTCGCCGCGCCGCTGCTGGCCGTCGCCCTGCCCGCCGTCTCGGCGCAGGCGGAGTCCCAGACCGTCGCCTCGATCGCCCGGGCCGAGGTCGGCGGCACCTGCGGCGACTACAACTGCCAGTACTCCAACGCCTGGTGCGCCGAGTTCACCCGCTGGGTGTGGAACAAGGCCGGCGCGAACACGTCCGGCATCAGCGCGGCGGCTGTCAGCATCTACCAGTACGGCAAGAACAAGGGCACGCTGCACAGCACCCCGCAGGTCGGCGACGCGGTCCTCTACGACAGGGACGGCAACCTCAACGACGGCGAGGCCGACCACGTCAACATCGTCGTGGCGGTCTCCGGGGACAGCATCCAGACCGTCGGCGGCAACGAGAGCGGCGGCGTGCGCTTCCGCGAGTGGTTCAACTGGAAGACCAACTCCAGCCCGGTCGGCGCCGGCCGCGCACTGGCCTTCATCGGCCCGGCCGGCCTGGCCGAGACCCCCGAGACCCCGGTCAGCCAGGGCGGCGACCTCTACCACGCGATCCGCGACGCCGCCGGCAGCTGGACCTCCTTCCAGCCGCTGAACGGCGCGAACGGCGCGTCCTTCTTCAACGCCACGGAGGAGTCGATCGCCGCGACCCCGGACGGGTCGACCCAGACGCTGGCCACCGGCAAGGACGGCAACCTCTACCACACGGCCCGCTACCCCGACGGCACCTGGCAGGGCTGGAACCGCATGGACGGCGTGGGCAGCGCCGCCTCCTTCGCCGCACAGGGCCAGTCGCTCGCCGGCATGCCCAACGGCGACGCCCAGAGCATGAGCATCGGCAACGACGGCAAGGTCTACCACAACACCCGCTTCAAGAACGGCACCTGGCAGGGCTGGAACCAGGTCGGCGACTGGCAGGCCAAGAAGGTCGCCGCGGCGGGTCTGCCCGACGGCAGCATGCAGTCCCTGATCGTCGGGAACGACGGGAACGTCTACCACAACGTCCGCAAGACGGACGGCACCTGGCAGGGCTGGTACGCCACCGCCGGCGCGGGCACCGCCCCGACCTTCGCCGCGAGCAACATCGCCATCGCCGGCCTGCCCAACGGTGACGCCCAGCTCCTCGCGGTCGGCAACGACGGCAACACCTGGCACAACATCCGCAAGGCCGACGGCACCTGGCAGGGCTGGAGCCGCATGGACGGCGCGAACGGCGCCGCCACCTTCGCCGCGAGCAGCGTGGCCATCACGGGCCTGCCGAACGGCGACGCCCAGCTCCTCGCCGTCGGCAACGACGGCAAGGCCTGGCACAACATCCGCAACGCGGCCGGCCAGTGGCAGGGCTGGAAGACCACCGGCATGGGCGCCCACAAGGTCAGCCTGACCGGCACGCCGGACGGCGCCGCGCAGATGCTCGTCACCCGCAACTGACCCGCCGGCCGGCCCGCCTCACGGCGGGCCGGCCCCGCCGGGGCGCCCCGCGCCCCGGCCCCCGCCTGCCGCCGCCCTCCCCAGACCGCCGAGAAGAGACCTCCGATGTCCCGCCGCCGCGCCTTCGCCACCGCAACCGCCACCGTCCTCGCCGCCGTCGCCCTGTCCACGGTCGCCACCGGCTCCTCGCAGGCCGCCTCCGTCGCCACCTGGGACAAGGTGGCCCAGTGCGAGAGCACCAACAACTGGAGCATCAACACCGGCAACGGCTACTACGGCGGCCTCCAGATACTGAAGAGCACCTGGGACGCCTACGGCGGCACGCAGTACGCGGCCTACCCCCACCAGGCCAGCAAGCAGCAGCAGATCCTGACCGCGGAGAAGATCCTCGCCGGGCAGGGCGCGGGCGCCTGGGGCAGCTGCGGTTCGGCCGCGGGCCTGGCGTACGACCACGCGGACCCGTACCCGGCGGCCCCCGTCAGCCAGGCGGGCGACTTCTACCACGCGATCCGCGCCGCCGACGGCGGCTGGAGCGGCTTCAAGCCGCTGGGCGGCGCGAACGGCGCGGAGTTCTTCAACGGCTCGCAGGAGGCCATCACCGCGACCCCCGACGGTTCCGTGCAGGTCCTCGGCACCGGCAAGGACGGCAACCTCTACCACACGGCCCGCTACCCGGACGGCTCCTGGCA
The DNA here is from genome assembly GCF_026343185.1 of Streptomyces sp. NBC_00091. GTDB lineage: Bacteria > Actinomycetota > Actinomycetes > Streptomycetales > Streptomycetaceae > Streptomyces. Next base: position 2,123,133 of record NZ_JAPEMA010000001.1, read on the forward strand.
GGGCTGGAACCGCATGGACGGCGTGGGCGGCGCGGCCTCCTTCGCCGCGCAGGGCGAGGCGATCGCGGGCATGCCCAACGGCGACGCGCAGATCATGGCGATCGGCGGCGACGGGAAGATCTACCACAACGCCCGCTACAAGAGCGGCTCCTGGCAGGGCTGGAACCAGGTCGGCGACTGGCAGGCCAAGAAGGTCGCCGCGGCCGCCCTCCCCAACGGGGACCTCCAGATCCTGATCACCGGCACCGACGGGAACGTCTACCACAACGTCCGCAAGGCCGACGGCACCTGGCAGGGCTGGAACGGCGTCGCGGGCGTGGGCAGCGCCGCGACCTTCGCCGCGGGCAACGTCGCCATCGCCGGCCTGCCGAACGGTGACGCGCAGCTCCTCGCGGTCGGCAACGACGGCAACACGTACCACAACATCCGCAGGGCGGACGGTACGTGGCAGGGCTGGAACCGGATGGACGGCGCGAACGGCGCGGCCTCCTTCGCCGCGAGCAGCGTGGCCATCACGGGCCTGCCGAACGGCGACGCCCAGCTCCTCGCCGTCGGCAACGACGGCAAGGCCTGGCACAACATCCGCAACGCGGCCGGCCAGTGGCAGGGCTGGAAGACCACCGGCTTCGGCGCCCAGAAGGCGGGCATCACCGGCACCCCGAGCGGTGACGCCCAGCTCCTCGTCACCCGCAGCTGACCACCGGAACCTCACCGCCGTACGCGGCTCCACTTCCCCGGAGCCGCGTACGGCGTTCCCGCGTTCCCGCCGTCCCGCCTTCCCGCGGCTACAGCCGGCTCAGCGACGCCGCGGCGAAGAGCACGTCACGGATCGCCTCCCGGTCGCCGGTCTGGCCCACGGCGGCCTCCTCCGGGGAGATGTGCCCGGCGGCGAGCTGGCAGAACTCCAGCCCGTCCAGCGCGACTTCCGCCACCGTGTGCTCCCGCGAGGGCTTCGCCGCCGGGGAGTCCAGGGCGATGTCCCAGCCGCCCCCGCCCGCGCCCTCGATCTCCAGGTGCAGGGTCCGCCCCGGAGCGCCCGCCGCGACCAGCCCGCGCGGCGGCGCCGCCAGTCCCGAGCGGCGCCGGCCCGCCAGCGCGCCGGGGAGCAGCCGCGCCGCGAGGTCGATCATCCGGTGCAGGTGCGGCCCCGAGGGCGGCTCGTACGGGTAGTCCACCGCCTCCGCGATGTCCCAGGCGTGCACCCAGCACTCGAAGGCCCGCTCCAGGAAGGCGTCCCCGAGCGGCAGCGCGAAACCCCCGTAGTCCACGGCCAGTTCGGCCACGCCCCGGCCCGCGAAGGAGACCGTACGGACCAGCGTGTGCCCCTGGGCCCGCCAGGGTTCGCGGACCTTGCGGGTGGCGGGGTAGGGGGCGGCGGTCCAGAAGTGCTCGGTGCGGTCGGTGGGCCCGCCCGGCGGTGCCTGGGGTCCGAGCGGGTCGTCCAGTCCCAGGGCGGTGGCGATCAGCCCGTCCACCGTGAGCAGGTGCCCGATCACCCCCGCGACGGTGGTGCGGTGCGTGCGCCGGCGTTCCTCCTCGAACCACTTGAGCCGGACCGGGGTGTGCCACTCCGAGTCGCCGAAGTCCCGCAGCAGCGCGTCGAGGCGCGCGGTCTCGGTGTCGTACGGGTTCGCCCACACCGGTACGGGGATGCGGGCGGGGCGCTTGCCCAGGCAGTCCTCCAGCACGCGCGAGCGCAGCAGCGGCTTGAGGTCGAGGCTCTCCTCCGGGTGGAGCAGGCCCACCGCGTCGCGCAGCCGCAGCGCCTCCTCCGCGCAGGGCGCGCACTCGGTGAGGTGGTCCTCGACGGCCTGGGTCTCCTCGGTGGAGCAGGCGGCGAGCGCCCACGCGCCGAGCAGGGACTTCAGTACGGCGTGCGAGGGTGGTGCGGGCGGCAGGGTTTCGGGGGCGTCGAGGTCGTCACCGGCCGCGCGGGGACCCGGTATCCGCGCCCGACCGCCCGCCGGCCGCTGGTACGCGTCGTCGGGGGTGTTGTCGGAGGGTCCGGTCATCGGGGCGTTCCGTATCCGCGTGGGCCGTATCCGGGCGGGGCGGTGTCCTCCCGTGGGAGGACGTTGGCGGTCGACAGCAGCTGGAGCCCGAGCCGCAGCCTGCGCCGTGCCTCGTCCTCGCTGATCTGCAGGTCGGCGGCGGCCTGGCGGTAGTCGCGGCGCTTGAAGTACGCCAGCTCCAGGGCGGCCCGCAGCGGTGCGGGCATGGAGGTGACGATGTAGTCCGCGCGGGCGGCCGCGTTGGCGCTGCGCACCTTCTGCTCGAGTTCCTCGCGCGAGCCCCGGCCCAGTTCGGCCTGGCGCAGCCGGGCGACGGCCTGGCCCTGGGTGATCCGGGCGACCCAGGAGCGCATGGAGCCCTGCTTGGGGTCGTAGGCGTCCGGGTTCTCCCAGATGTAGCCGAAGACCTCGCGGGTGATCCGGTCCGCGGCCTTCTCGTCGCCGAGGACCCGGTGGGCCAGGCTGTGGACGAGCGAGGCGAACCGGTCGTAGAGCTCACCGAGCGCGGCGGCCTCACCGCGGGCGAGGCGCTGCTGCATGCGGCGGTCCCAGCGCGGTGGAACATCCTTCGCCATCGTGCCTCCAGCCGTGTGTCGACCCGTCAAATGTAGTGGGCACCGGATGGAACGCGCCGGTTTTGGCAGAAGCTCACCCCGGAAGCGGGACCTCCGTGCTAACCGGGCGCCTTGGCACACGCGTACGCGCCCCGGCGCGCTCCCCGTGCGCGGGTTCGATGCGGCCACCTCCTTGACCGCTTCGCTTAACGCCCGGGCCACCGAGGCCTTACGCTCCTGCCTGTCTTGATCTGCACCCCCAACCGCACCCCAACGCACACGTGAAGGCGGAAAGCCGAACATGGACAGCGCAGAGTACGAGCGCAAGATCGCCGCCCGATTCGCCACCTTCGACCAGGACGGGTCCGGCTATATCGACCGGGAGGACTTCAGTACGGCGGCGAAGGCCGTACTGGCCGAATTCGGGACGACCGCACGGTCGGACAAGGGTCAGGCCGTCTTCAGCGGGGCGGAGGCGTTCTGGCAGGGCATGGCCGGAATCGCCGATGTGAACGGGAACCAGCGTGTGTCCCGCGAGGAGTTCGTCACCGGGGCGGCGAAGCGGCTGCGGGACAACCCGGAGCGGTTCGCCGAGATCGCCCGCCCGTTCCTGGCGGCCGTGATCGCGGTGGCCGACGAGGACGGCACGGGCGCGACCCCGACGGCGGCGGCCCGCGTCCTGCGCGTCCTGGGCACCCCGCCCGACCTGGCCGAGCGGGTGGCGTCGGCCCTGGACGCGGACGGCGACGGCCGCATCTCGGAGGACGAGATCCTGAAGGCCTTCGCCGGCTACTGCGGGGTCGACCCCGACGCCTGAGCCCTGGGGCCTGCTCGGCAACCGCCCGGGGCCGTCACCCCCGGGCTCTGTCCGAGCGCGCTGATAGCGTGCCGCAACCAGCCGGAACGATCACGGGAGGCGGCTCGGCATGCAGGACGTGCGGGAAGTGGAGCGGCACAGGGTCCGGGAGGCCCGGATAGCCGGGGCGCTCGACGACATTAGGCACCGGACGTGGATGCGGTACGACGGCATGTACTCCGACCCGGCGCCCGAGCGGCTGCGGGACATGTGTGACGAGCTGCTCGACCACGTCGCCGCCCGCACCACCGAAGGCGGCAGGCTCGGCCAGACGGCACGCACCGCGCTGCACACCGCCGCGCAGTGCGCCATGGGCGTCCTCAGCATCGGCTGTTTCCCCGGCGGCGACCAGGAGGTGCAGCTCCCGCTGGTCAGCGAGACGGTCAGCAGCGAGGACTTCGACTTCACCACCGTCATCACCGTGGCCCCCACCGCCCGGACCTGGCTCGACGCCTTCGAGACCACGGTGGTCAGCGGCCTGGTGTGGGACTGGCAGAAGGTCATCGGCCTGCTGCTGCGCGACGACTACGCGCCCGCCGTCCGCGACGGGGTGCCGTACTCGCCGTACACCCCGCACTCGGAGCCCGCGGACCTCGCCGCGATGGACGCCCTGTGCGGCTACCTCACCGAGAGCGCCGGCCACCTGCCCAGCGGCTGGCCGACCGTCCCCCTGTGCAAGCCGGACGCCGCCGCGCGGGCCGAGGCGGCCCGCCGGCTGGACGCCGCCGGCCCGCTGACCGCGGACCAGCGGCTGCTGCGCGTACTCCTCAACGACGACCGGGCGGCCTTCGAGGCGGCCCTCGCGGACCGGCTCACCGCCCACCGCGAGAGCGCGGAGGCCGAGGCCGACCCCGCGCCCCGGACCCTGCTGCCGCTGGGCCCGCTGGCCCTAGCCGCCCTCGCGGTCCAGACACACCAGTGGGAGCTCGGCGTCCGCTCCGGCTACCTGCCGCCCGAACTGCTGGGCTTCACGGACGCGATGCGCCTGGCCGGCCAGACCCAGGTGAACGGGCTGGGCGGCTGGGTCGCCGCCGGCTAGACGCCGCCCGGGGCGCCCCGGGGCGCGCCGCAGGGCGCGTCCCCGGCCCCGTCCCCGGCTACGCGAAGACGACCGTCCGGGATCCGTTCAGCAGCACCCGGTGCTCGCTGTGCCACTTCACGGCGCGCGCCAGCGCCTGGCACTCCACGTCGCGCCCGATGGCGACGAGCTCCTCCGGGGTGACCCCGTGGCCGACCCGCTCGACCTCCTGCTCGATGATCGGGCCCTCGTCGAGGTCGGCCGTCACGTAGTGCGCGGTGGCGCCGATCAGCTTCACACCGCGCGCGTGCGCCTGGTGGTACGGCTTCGCGCCCTTGAAGCTCGGCAGGAAGGAGTGGTGGATGTTGATGATCCGCCCGCTCAGCTCCTTGCACAGGGTGTCCGAGAGCACCTGCATGTACCGCGCGAGCACCACGAGCTCGACGTTCTGCTCACGCACCAGCTCCAGCAGCCGCGCCTCCGCGTCCGCCTTGGTGTCCTTGGTCACCGGGATGTGCACGAAGGGGACGTCGTACGAGCCGACCAGCTCGGCGAAGTCGGTGTGGTTCGAGACCACCGCCGCGATCTCCACCGGCAGCGCGCCGATCCGGGAGCGGAACAGCAGGTCGTTCAGGCAGTGGCCGAACTTCGACACCATCAGCACGATCCGCATGCGCTCGTCCGAGCGGTGGATCTGCCAGTCCATCCTGAAGGAGTCGCCGATCGCCGCGAAGCTCGCGCGCAGCTTCTCCACCGTCACCGCAGGCTCGGCCTCGAAGTGCACCCGCATGAAGAAGAGCCCGGTCTCCCGGTCTCCGAACTGCTGACTGTCCACGATGTTGCAGCCGGTCATGAAGAGGTAGCTCGACACGGCGTGCACGATGCCCTGCTTGTCGGGGCAGGAGACGGTCAGGACGTACTGGGCCTGGGCCTGGGGCTGGGCCTGGGGCTGTGGGTGTTCGCTCATGACGGCACAGCCTTTCACACCGCGCGGGTGAGGTTCTTCAGTACTTCTATGCTGCTGGGCCGGTCGTCCGGGTCCTCCCCGTCGGCCGTGGACAGCCGTACGTGCGCCTCGCGCGCCGCCCGCACCGCCTCGGGCCAGGCGTGGTGGTCGAGGTACGTGGACACGGGCGCGTCGGGACCGACCTGGTGCAGGATCCGCAGCACCCGCAGGACGGCGAGGTCGACGACGGCCGCCTCCTGCGCGTCGCGGAAGATCGTGCCGACGTACTTCTCGGCGGACCAGCTGTCGAGCCAGGTGTCCTCGACGAGCCGGTAGACGGCGTCGGTGACGTCCCCGTACCCCTCGACACCCGCCAGCCAGACCTCTTCCTGGAACACCGGGTCGGAGAGCATGTGCAGCGCCGAGCGCACGTTGCCGCGCCAGCGCCACCACGGCATGTCGTTGAGGGGCATGCCGCCCATGGTGGAGGAGCGGCCGCCGCGTCGGGAAGGGTTCTTCGAAGCTTGGGCGAATGTCACGCTTTCGATCGTACGTTCCCCGGTGGCGCGATCTTGAAGCACCTGTGCGTGACCGATCCCCTGCAATTCACCTGGGCGTCACCGTTTGTTGTGTCCATCTCATCGCCGAGTTACCCATGAGGCGGAATGGTCGGTGGACATGACCAATCACCGACGCGCAACTCCCCTGTCCCGCCTGCTCATTGCCACGGTGACGGGTGCGTGTCTCACCACAGCGTGCGGGGTGGTCCCCGGTGGGTCGGGGGGCTCCGGGGACACCCTCACGGTCATGACCTTCGCGCCCATGGGGACCAAGGCGACCAATATGCCCGGCATGCCCGGCATGGCCAAGGCCTACGAGCGCTGGGTGAACGCGAACGGCGGCATCAAGGGCCGCAAGCTGCGCGTCATCACCTGCAACGAGAAGAACACCCCCACCGGCGCCGCCGACTGCGCCCGCAAGGCCATCACCGAGAAGGCCGTCGCCGTCGTCGGCTCGTACAGCCAGCACGGGCGCGCCTTCATGGCCCCGCTGGAGGCCGAGGGGATCCCCTTCATCGGCGGCTACGGGGTCTCCGCCGAGGAGTTCCAGAGCACCCTGTCCTACCCGGTCAACGGCGGCCAGCCCACCCTGCTCGCCGGGGCCGGCCACCAGCTCGGCAAGGCCTGCTCCCAGGTGTCCCTGGTCCGCCCGGACACCCTCGCGGGGGACTCCATGCCGATCCTGCTGAACGCGGGGCTGAAGGCGAACGGCATGCCGGAGGCCTCCGACATCCGGGCGGCCGAGGACTCCGCGGACTTCAAGCCGCAGGCCCGCGAGGCCATGGCCGACGGCCCGGCGGCACCGGCCGCCGCCACCCCCGGTACGACCCCCGCCGCGAGCCCCACGGCCAAGGGCCCGAAGGACCCCGCGAACGACCCGGCTAAGAACACCGCCAAGGACCCGGCGAAGGACTCGGCCAAGGACTCGGCGGCCAAGGCCAACAAGAGCTGCGTGACGGCCGTCCTCGGCTCGCGCACCGAGATCTTCTTCGACGCCTTCCGCCGCGTCGACACCCAGCGCAGGACCCAGATCTCCTCCGTCCTCGGCAGCGTCAGCCAGGCCCTGGTGGACCGCACCGGCGGCAAGGACAGCCCGTACGAGGGCGCGTACATCACCAGCTGGTACCCGGTGTCGACCGACCCGCTGTGGGCGCCGATGCGCAAGGTGATCGCCGATCAGGCCTTCGGCGACGACACCGTCGACCCCGACGACAGCGGGGCCCAGACCACCTGGATCGCGTACACGGTCCTGAACCAGATCACCCAGCGGTTCAAGAGCGACGAGGAGATCACGGCCCGCAAGATGGCCAAGGCGCTCAACCAGTCCCCGGGCGTGCAGACCGGCAACCTCACCCCCGAGCTGAGCTGGCGCTACCAGGACATGCGCGCCGTGGCCGGGTTCCCGCGCCTGGTCAACGGCCGCGTCAGCTTCCAGACCGTCCAGTCGGGCCGCCTCGTCGCCCAGCTCGGCGAGCAGAACCTGGACATCACCCCGACCCTGGAACAGGCCCCCCGCTCGGCCTGACCCGGCCGGGGCCTGACCCGGCCGGGGCCGGCGTCACCGAATTTCTCCCAGGAGGCCCCGGCCTTCAGGCCGGGGAGGAATGGGTCCTTGGGGCGGAGGCGCGAAGCGCCGGAGTTCCGTTCGCGTCTGGTCTGACCTGGCCTTTCGGCTGTTGTCAGTGGTCGGGGATAGGTTGTTGGGATGGCAGCGACACCGATGGCGGGGGATGCCGGGTACGCCCGGTGGACGTTCCGTGTCCGCGTGTCGTCCACCGCGCTCACTGCCCTGATGGCGGAGTGGGACCGGTGCCGGTGGATCTGGAACGAGTGCTGCGCGAAGTCGAAGCAGACCCATGTCTGGAACAAGGACCGGCCCGAGGGGACGGACAAGCGGACCTGCGGCCCGGCGCAGCTCGACAGGATGCTGACCGAAGCCCGCACCAGGAACACCTGGCTTCGTGAAAGGTCCTCGGTTCCGCAGCAGCAGTTGATCCGGGACTTCGGGAAGTCCCGCGCCAAGGCGCAAAAGGACGTCAAGGACCGGTTGCCGGTGCGGCAGCGGGCCGGGATGCCGAAGTGGAAGAAGAAGCGGGAAGCACTGCCGTCCCTCAACTACACCAAGCGCGGCTTTCGGTTGAAGGACGGCCGCCTGTACCTGGCGGGCGGTATCGCCCTGACGGTGGTGTGGTCGCGGAGCCTTCCGGCCGACCCGTCCAGCGTGCGTGTCTATCAGGACGGTCTCGGACACTGGTACTGCTCGTTCGTCGTCCCCGCCGAGGTCGAGCCGCTTGCGGAAACCGGCGCGGTGATCGGCATCGACTGGGGCGTGAAGGAGACCGCGACCACCACCAGCGACGCCCACGACCTCCCGCATGCCGAGTACGGCAAGAAGGCCGCCGCCGGCCTCGCGCGCTATCAGCGGATGATGGCCCGCCGGAAACCGGGGAAGGGCAAGCCCGGGTCGAAGGGCTACCGGGCCGCGAAGAAGCGAGTCGCCAAGCTGCACAAGAAGGTGGCCCGGCAACGCCAGGACACCGGCCGTAAGTGGGCCAAGTCCGTCGTCCGCGACCACGATGCCCTGGCGGTGGAGGACTTCCGGCCGAAGTTCCTCGCCAAGTCCACCATGGCCCGCAAAGCGGCCGATGCGGCGATCTCGGCGACGAAGAGGGCCCTGGTCGAGATGGGCAGCAAGCACGGCCGGACCGTGTACCTGGTCCACCCCGCGCACACCACCATGGACTGCGCCGAGTGCGGAGCGAGAACCAAGCACGCGCTACCTCTCTCAGAACGAACGTATGCCTGCACCGCGTGCGGAGCCGTGTCCCCCAGGGACAAGAACTCCGCCCACGTGATGCTGGTCCGGGCTGGTCTCAACCCGGCTGGTGCTGATCGTGTGAGACCAGGTGGGGCGCTGCCCCGCCTGGCAGCGTGAGCTAGAAATCCCCGAGCAGCCCTGGAGGGTGAGGAATCCCCTCCCTTCAGGGAGGGGAGGATTCAAAGCTGGGTCGTGTCCCTCCGGGTGAGGCTGTACTTGGCGGCGATCGAGTTCCACATGGTCGCCGCCGACTCCTTCGCCTTCGTGGCCTCGCCGCTCGACTTGTTGCCGTCGGCGGCGTCGTCCGTGGGCTTGGCCTTGCCGTCCTTGCAGCCGCCCTTGTCGTGGGCGGCGTCGTCCGCCCACGCGGCGTAGCTGGTGTCGGCGTCCGCCGAGGCCTTCCAGGCCTTGGTGAGGGTGGCCGTGAGCCGCGCGTGGTTCGGGAGCAGGTCCAGCTTGAGCTCCTGGAGGCGGGTGACCAGCTCCTCGCGCTGCCGGGCGGCGTCACGCAGGTCCTGGGCCGCCTGGCCGAGGTTCTTGCAGTCCTTGATGTCGTCCACGGCCTTGATCACCGAGGCCCGGCTGTCGTTGCTGTCCGCGAGGAGCTTGTCGAGCTGGACGGCCTGCGGGCGGGCGGGGTCCACCGCCGCCTCCCCGGGCGCCGCGCCCGAGCCGGCCGAGCCGCTGGCCGCGGGGGCCACCGCGCCGGGGTCGTTGTTCTGGGCCTTGCCGTCGCTGAGCAGGGCGCCCACCCCGAGCCCGGCCACGGCCAGCCCGAACACCCCGGCCGCGATGACGGCGGGCGGAATCCGGCGCGGGACCGGCGGGGGCGGCGGCGGGGGCGGGGCCTGGAACTGCTGCTGGGGCGGCTGGGGCTGCTGGGGCCGGCGCGGCGGGGTCCGGCGGGGACCCGCGTCCGGGACCGGCGGCAGCACCTGCGTGTGCCCGGCGGCGTCGGCATCGCCCTCGGTCCGGAACAGCGCGTCGAAGCCCTCGGCACCACTGGGCGCGGGGCCACCCGGGACGGGCGGGATGTACTGCGTCGCCGCCTCGGCCGGGGCGGCGGGGACGGGCGCGATGTACTGGGTCGCCTGATCGGCCAGGGCCGCCGCCGGAACCGGCGGGATGTACTGCGTCGCCTGATCGGCCGGGGCTGCCGGAACCGGTGCGATGTACTGCGTCGCCTGATCCGCCGGAGCCGCCGGGACGGGCGCGATGTACTGGGTCGCGTCCTCGCCCGGGGCCGCCGGGACGGGCGCGATGTACTGCGTGACCGCGTCGGGCAGCGGCGGGTAGCCGTACCCGTGCGGGTCGCCCGGCCCCTCGAAGCCGGGGCCGACGACATGGCCCGCCGGCGGCGGGTACCCGTACGCGGGCTGCCCGGGCTGCGGCGGCGGCTCGTACGCGGACTCGTACGGACCGGCGTACTGCTGCTGCCCGGCCTGCTCCTGCCCGGGGTACTGCTGCGGGGCCTGCTCCTGCCCGGGGTACTGCTGCCCGGGCTGCGGGTCCTGCGCGGGCGGGTAGCCGTACGCGGGGGGCGCCCCCCAGGCCTCCCCGGCCTGCGGCGCCGGCTGCTCCGGGTAGCCGGGGGCCGGCACCGGCCCTGCCGGATACGGCGTCCCGGGCTGGGGGACGCCCCCTTGTCCGTTCTCCGTCACCGGGACTCCTTCTGCCTTCTCCGACTCGTCCGAACCTACGGAACCGTCGGGTCACGCTACCCGGTCACACCGCGCACACGTCAGGCCGCCTGAACCTCCAGCCCCGCCCCGAACTCCCGGACCGCCGGTTCCTCCCGGTACGGCTCCAGCCGCGCCCGGAAATCGTCCAGGTACTCCGCCCCCCGCCGCGAGCGCAGCGACCCCAGCAGTTCGGCGGCCTTCGTCGCCGTCTGGCAGGCCTGCTCGACCTCCCGCTGCTGCACCTGCGCCGCCGCCAGCAGCAGCAGTCCGATGGCCCGGCGGCGGGCCTTCGTCGCGGGCAGCCCGCGCAGGGCCTCCTCGGCGTGTTTGCCCGCCGCGTCGGCCTGGCCCAGGTCCCGGTGGCAGTGCGCGAGCTCGTCCGCCAGGTACGCCTGGTTGAAGTGGCGGATCCACACCGGGTCGTCCCCGGACTCCGGCTCCGCCCGCTCCAGCGCCGTCACCGCCCGCCCGGACAGCACCGCCGTGGCCCGGGCGTCGCCCAGCAGCGCGTGCCCGCGCGCCTCGGCGGCGTAGAACATCGCCTCCACCCGCGGGGTGACCTGCCCGCGCGTGCCCTCCTGGGCGGCCCGCGCCAGCTGCGCGATCTCCCTCGGGTTGCCCAGCTCGGCGGCGAGGTGGCTCATGGACGCCGCCAGCACGTAGCCCCCGTACGCGCGGTCGCCCGCCGCCTGGGCCATGCGCAGGGCCTGGATGTAGTAGCGCTGGGCCAGCCCCGGCTGGCCCGTGTCCACCGCCATGTAGCCGGCGAGTTCCGTGAGCCGGGCCACCGCCGCGAACAGGGCCCGGCCGACCGGTTCCCGGTAGGAGCCCGCGATCAGCCCGGAGACCACGGAGTTGAGGTAGTGCACGACCACGGGCCGCACGTGCCCGCTGCCGAAGCGGTGGTCGAGGTCGGTCAGGGCCTCGGTGGTGGCCCGTACCGCCTCCACGTCGGACATGCCCACGCGCGCGCCTCCGCTGCGGGCCACCTGCGGGTCGGCCCCGGTGATCAGCCAGTCCCGGCTGGGCTCGACCAGGGCGGAGGCCGCCACGCTCGACCCGGAGAGGAAGTCGCGCCGGCCCACGTCGCTGCGCCACAGCTCGCTGACCTGCTCGATGGCGCCGACGACGGTCGGGGAGAACTGCAGGCCGACCCCGGAGGCGAGGTTCTTGCCGTTGGCCATGCCGATCTCGTCGATGGTGACGGTCCGGCCGAGCTTGCGGCCGAGGGCCTCGGCGATGATGCCGGGGGCCCTGCCGCGCGGCTGCTGGCCGCGCAGCCAGCGGGCCACGGAGGTCTTGTCGTAGCGGAGATCGAGGCCGTGCTCGGCCCCGCACATGTTGACGCGCCGTGCGAGCCCGGCGTTGGAGCACCCGGCTTCCTGGATGAGCGCTTGCAGCCGTTCGTTCGGCTGGCGCGCTACGAGAGGCCTGGCTGCCATGAAAACCCCCTGAGGCCGCGGGTGATCGTTGGAATGATCACTTCCCGCCTGATGTGCGGAGAATCTTCCCCTCTGCGTCGTGTCGCTACCCAGCGACCGCGCTCCGGCCTCCCACGCGCCCCCTCGCGTGCACCGGTGCGCCCCGTATGCAGGATCGATGCAGCGCCCACCGGCTGGTTTACGGCCGTAACCCCCCGTGACCCGGGGAGTTGTGAAGGGCGTGGAAGAGACCATCACAGTCACGGAGACCGCGCCCATCCCCCAGCAGCGCGGGGATCAGCTGCTGGACCATGCCGTGCGGTACGTGGAAGAACGGCACTGGGACGTCTTCGCCGGCACGTGGCTGGAGCCCGGCGACGGCCGGGAGGTGTGCTCCTGCGGGGTGTCCGACTGCCCGGCGCCCGGCGCGCACCCGGCGGTGAAGGACTGGGCGTCGCTGGCCTCGGGCAGCGCGGTGGGCGTGCGGCGGATCTGGGGCAAGCACCCCGCCGCCTCGATCCTGATGCCGACGGGCCGGACCTTCGACGCCCTCGACGTGCCGGACTCCGCCGGGTTCCTGGCGCTGGCGCGGCTGGAGCGGACGGAGCGGACCCTGGGGCCCGTCGCGCTGTCTCCCGACCACCGGATGCTGTTCTTCGTACTGCCGGGCGCCGGGGCGAAGGTGGCGGACCTGGTGCGCAAGCTGGGCTGGCTGCCGCACGCCATCGACCTGACCGCGCGGGGCGAGGGCGAGTACGTGCCGGCGCCGCCGACCCGCTTCGGAGGCAAGGGCCCGGTGCAGTGGGCGCGCAAGCCCACGCCGGCGAACCGCTGGCTGCCGGACACGGAGGAGCTGATCGACGCCCTCGCGTACGCCTGCGGCAGCGAGGCGGCGGCGGCCCGGGGCCGCCGCAAGTCCTGAGGCGGTCGGCGCCGTTCACGCCGTCGGCCGTCGGCCGCCGGGACCGGTGACATTCCTGCCTGCAAGTTCATGACATTCGTAACTGCTGCTGCCTCTCCCCCTCCTCATATGGTGAGGAAAGTACGACCACGGGGAACAGAACGAGAGGCAGGCGCATGCCGGACCAGGGTTATGCGGCAGGCGGTACGGGCGGGACGGGTGGTGGCGCGCGATCCGCGACGGCCGCGGTGGCCGCCGTGCGGGTAGAGGGACTGTGGAAGCGGTTCGGCGAGCAAGTGGCCGTCGGGGGCATCGACCTGGAGCTGCCGGCCGGCCGCTTCGTCGGTCTCGTCGGCCCGAACGGCGCCGGCAAGACGACCACGCTGTCCATGGTGACCGGGCTGCTGCGCCCGGACATGGGCCGGGTGGTCGTCGCCGGGCACGACGTGTGGGCCGACCCTGTGCAGGTGAAGTCCCGCATCGGCGTACTGCCCGAGGGGCTGCGGATGTTCGAGCGCCTCTCCGGGCGCGAACTCCTCGGCTACATGGGCCGCCTGCGCGGACTGCCGGGCGAGGAGACCGACAAGCGGGCGACGCAGCTGCTGGAGGTGCTGGACCTCGCGGGCTCCCAGCACAAGCTGGTCGTCGACTACTCGACGGGCATGCGCAAGAAGATCGGCCTCGCCGCCGCGCTGCTGCACAACCCCGAAGTCCTCTTCCTGGACGAGCCGTTCGAGGGCGTGGACCCGGTATCGGCGCAGACCATCCGCGGAGTGCTGGAACGTTACACCGCGTCCGGCGCCACCGTCGTCTTCTCCTCCCACGTGATGGAGCTCGTCGAATCCCTCTGCGACTGGGTGGCCGTCATGGCCGCCGGGCAGATCCGCGCCGCCGGCCCGCTGGCCGACGTACGCGGCTCCGCGCCCTCCCTGCAGGCCGCCTTCCTCGAACTCGTCGGCGCCCGCGACCACGCCGCCGGCGACTCCCTCGACTGGCTCGGCGGCGCGCGATGAGCACCGCCACCTCCGAGGCCTCCCTCACCCCGCTGTTCGTCCGGCTCAAGATCTCCCTCATGCGCAACGGCCTCAAGGGGTCCTCGAAGCGCAAGGCCGTCTGGATCACCAGCCTGGTGATCTCGCTGGTCTTCTCCCTCTTCGTCACCCTCGGCCTGGCGATGCTGCACGGGCACGTCCACGCCGGCACCGTGGTCGTCCTGCTGGCCGCGATCCTCGCGCTCGGCTGGACCGTGATGCCGCTCTTCTTCCCCACCGGGGACGAAACCCTCGACCCGAGCCGGCTGGTGATGCTGCCGCTGCGCCCGCGTCCGCTCGTACGGGCCCTGCTGGCCTCCTCGCTGGTCGGCACCGGCCCGCTGTTCACCCTCTGCATCGCCGCCGGCTCGGTGGCGGCCGTCGCGCACGGCGCGGCGGGCATCGTGGCGGCCGTGGCCGGCGCCCCGCTCCTGCTCCTCGGCTGCGTGGCGCTCGCCCGGGCCGTGGCCACGGCGAACGTACGGCTGCTGACCAGCCGCAAGGGGCGTGACCTCGCGCTGCTGAGCGGCCTGCTGATCGCGATCGGCGCGCAGCTGGCCAACTTCGCCAGCCAGCGCCTGTTCCAGCAGGGCGGCCTGGCCGCGCTGGAGCCGGTCGAGGCGATCGTGCGGTGGCTGCCGCCCGCGACGGCCGTCGGCATGGTGGACTCCGTGAGCGAGGGCGCGTACGGGGTGGCGGCGGCCCAGCTGGCGCTGACCCTGGCCGCCATCGCGGCCCTGCTGTTCTTCTGGGAGCGCAGCCTGACCAGCCTGATGGTCACCCCGGACGGCTCGACCCTCGCGGCCGCGAAGCCCGAGAAGGACCGCGGCGGCGCGGGCGGCTTCTGGTCCCTGCTGCCCGGCGGGCGCACGGGCGCGGTCATGCAGCGCACCCTGCGCTACGTCGTCCGCGACCCGAAGACGAAGTCGGCCTGGGTCTCGGCGCTGGCCGTCGGCCTGATCGTCCCCGTCTTCAACGCCCTCCAGGGCACAGGCTCCGTCTACCTCGCCTGCTTCGGCGCGGGCATGCTCGGAGTCCAGATGTACAACCAGTTCGGGCAGGACACCTCCGCCTTCTGGATGGTCGCCCAGACCATCTCCTCGCCGCGCGAGGCGTACGGGGAACTGCGCGCCCGCGCCGGCGCGCTGGCCCTGGTCACCGTCCCGTACACGGTCCTCGTCACGGTGATCACCGCCGCCCTGGTGGGCAACTGGTCCGGCTTCCCGGGCGCCCTGGGGCTGGGGCTCGCGCTGCTGGGCTCGATGCTGTGCACGGGCGCGCTGGCCTCGGCGCACTTCCCGTACTCCATCCCGACGGAGGGCGCCTTCAAGAACGTCGCCCCGGGGCAGGGCGGCCTCGCCTGGATGGGCATCGTGGGCGGCATGCTCGCCTCGGCGGTGATCTGCTCCCCGGTGATCGCCCTGACGGTGTACTTCTCGGTGGCGGACGGCCTCGAGGGCCTGACCTGGATCCTCCTCCCGCTCGGCATCGCCTGGGGCACCCTGGCCACCTGGGCAGGCCTGCGCCTGGCGGCCCCGGCGGTCTCCCGCAAGCTCCCGGAGATCCTGGCGGCGGTCAGCAAGGGCTGAGACTCCGTTCCTGTGGACGCAGGGGGTGGCGGGCGCGCAACGCCCACCACCCCCTGCGGCGTTCCCGGCCCCGCCACCGCACCTGGCCGGATCCACGCACCACCGCCCCCGGTCATTTGCCCCGGCCACCCCGCCCTGCACAAGTTCGTTCGATTAGCAGGGGTGTGGGGGGAGTTCAGGGTGGGGTTCGACGAGGAATGGGGCCGGCTGCGGACGGAGGCGGCCGAGCGGGTCGCCGCCGGGCCGGAGCCGCTACGGGACCGGCTCGCGGAGTTCCGTGACCGGCTGGTGCTGGTTCCGCTCGACGAGCGGGGCGCCCTGTGGACGGCCCCGCTGGGGGCCTGGACTGGATCTGCGCCTTCTCGGACGAGGAGGCGCTGGCCCGGTTCGCGCAGGCACGGGGCGAGGCCGGACGCGCGTGGGAGTTCCGCCGGGTGCGCGGTGCGCGGCTGCTGGACGAGGTGGTCCCGGCCCTGGACTTCCCCTGCGGGGTCGCGCTGGACGCCGCCGGGCCGGACGGGGCGGTGTTCCCGCCGGTGCGCGGCATCGTGCCGGATTCGGCCGCGGTCGACGGCGAGGTGGCGGCGTGAGCGGGGAGCCGGGCGACCTCGACGTGTCGAAGGCGGCGCTGGGGCAGATCGCCCAGGGCATCACGGACACCCTGGCGGAGCTGAAGGAACTCGGCTCGGTCGGGACGGCGAGCATGGGCGGCGGCTTCACGGAACTGAAACTGTCCGGTCTGCAGAGCGGGCACGAGGGCCTGACCTCACTGCTGGACACCTTCTGCGAGCGGTGGGGCTGGGGCGTGCGCTCACTGGTCCAGGAGGCGAACGCGTTCGCGTACAACGTCGGCCTGTCGGCCGGGCTGGTGCACGAGCAGGACCAGTACGTCCAGGGCAGTTTCAAGGTGCTGGCCAACACCGCGCTCGGGGGCAGTCCGTACGCCTCCGAGGAGGAGGTCATCGGCAAGGGCTGGGACGAGGTCCTGGCCAACAGCCCGGCCAACAACCTGCGGAACGCGGACTACAGCCCGGAGTCCGTCGTCCGGGGGGCCGAAGCCACCGGCCAGGCCTGGGAGCAGACCTGGGAGGACGTCTCCCCTCGCCAGGACACCTCGAGGCTGACCGAGATCGCCCGGGACCGGAACCTCGGCGGTGAGGAACGGTGACGGACTGGGAGGCGCTGGCCGACAGGGGCCTCGGCAAGCTGGAGCGCACCTGGAACTCCGCGAAGAAGACGGTCGGCGAGGGCGTCGACGAGGCCACCGACGAGATCGGCGGCGTCCTGCACAAGGTGGGCAAGGACGCCTGGGCCGACGAAGTCGAGGACCTCGGCGACGGCCTCGCCTCCCGCCTCGGCGCATCCGTGGCGGAGCAGCAGCTGGGGCAGACCGAGCAGGCCAACGAGCTCATCCACGGCTCACCGGCCGCGATCCGCGCCTCGGCCGCCCACTTGAGGGACTTCCAGGCCGCCTTCGACCGGGTCGGCCAGGGCATGAAGGCCCTGGACGCCGGCCACTGGAAGGGGGCGGCGGCCGACGCGTTCCGCGAGAAGTTCGCCGTACACCCGACCAAGTGGCTGCACGCCTCCGACGCCTGCCAGAAGGCGGGCGACGCCCTCAGGCACTACGCGGAGACGGTGGAGTGGGCGCAGCAGCAGGCCCAGCAGGCCATCGAGCTGTACAAGAAGGCGGTGAAGGCCCGCCAGGACGCCGCCGACGCCTACGCCAAGGCCGTGGACACCTACAACGCGACCGCCCTGGCGGGGAAGAACCCGGGCCCGGTCCCCGACAGGCCGGACAAGGTCGGCGTCGCGGAGGCGAGCCGGGCCCAGGAGGTCGTGGCGGAGGCCCGCCGCCAGCGCGACGAGGCCGCCACGACGGCCGGACACGCCCTGACGGCCGCCCTGCAACACGCCCCGGCCCAGCCGCCGCCCCACCTCGAGGCCATGTCCCTGGCCGCCGACGTCGCGGCCGCCCAGTCCATCGAGCTGGCCCACGTCGGCGGCGGGGTCGTCAAGGGCACCGCAGGCATGCTCAACTTCCTGCGCGGCATCACCCCGTACGACAGCTACAACCTGACCCACCCCGCGGAGTACCACCAGAACGTCAGCATGACGCTGGCCGGCATCGTCTCCGCCCCCGCACACCCGGACCGGGTCGCCGCGGGCCTCATCGACCCCTTCCGCGACGACTTCGCCGAGGGCGTGGGCCGCCTCGTTCCCGATGTGCTCGGTACGAAGGGCATGGGAGGAGCCGCTCGCAAGGGTGCGGCACGAGCAGCGACGCAGGCTGAAGCAGAGGCCGTGGCACGCAGCAAGTCCGGTCTGAAGTGCGCGGGTGACCCCGTCGAGGTGGCCACCGGCCGGATGATCCTGCCGCAGACCGACCTGGTCCTGCCGGGCTCACTCCCGCTCGTCTTCACCCGGACCTTCGAGTCCTCGTACCGTGCGGGCCGCTGGTTCGGTCCGACCTGGGCCTCCACGGTCGACCAGCGTCTGGAGGTCGACGCGGAAGGCGTCATCCTCGTCCGCGAGGACGGCAGCCTGCTCGCCTACCCGCACCCCGAGCCGGGAGTCCCCGTACTCCCCGCCCACGGCCAGCGCTGGCCGCTCTCCCTGGACGCCGACGGCGGTTACACGGTCACCGACCCGGAGACCGGCCACGTCCTCCACTTCTCCGAAGCCGGTCTCCTCACCCAGATCGACGACCGGCGAGGGGCGTGGATCGCCTTCTCCTACGACACCACGGGCGCCCCGACCAGCCTGTCCCACAGCGGCGGCCACGAACTGCGCCTGGCGTCCTCCGAGGGCCGGATAACCGGCCTCTCCCTCGCGGACGGCACCGAGATCCTCCGGTACGGCTACACGGACGGGCACCTCACCGAAGTCACCAACTCCTCCGGTCTCCCCCTGCGCTTCGGCTACGACGAGCTCGGGCGGATCACCTCCTGGACCGACACCAACGACCGCCGCTTCGACTACGTCTACGACGACCGGCACCGCTGCGTCGCCCAGTCCGGCACCAACGGCCACCTGAACGTCCGCTTCGCGTACGAGGACGGCATCACCTCCCTCACCGACTCCCTGGGCCACACCACCCGCTTCCTGATCAACGACCGGGCCCAGGTCACGGCCGAGACCGACCCGACGGGCGCGACGACCCAGTCCACCTACGACGCCTGCAACCGCCTCCTCTCGCGCACGGACGCCCTCGGCCACACGACCCGCTTCGACTACGACGAAGACGGCCGCCTGGTCAGGGTGGTGCGCCCGGACGCCCGCGAGGTCCGGGCGGAGTACAACGTCATGGGCCTGCCCGTGAAGGTCGTCCAACCGGACGGCCGCGTCTACCTCACCACCTACGACGCGCTCGGCAACCGCACCTCGGCCACCGCCCCGGACGGCACCACCACCCGCTTCACCCACGACTCCCGCGGACACCTGTCCTCGGTGACGGACCCCCTCGGCCACACGACCACGGTCCGCTGCGACCCGGCGGGCCTGCTCCTGGAAGCCGTCGACCCCCTCGGCGCGACCACCCGCTACACCCGCGACGCCTTCGGCCGCCCGACCGCGGTGACGGACCCCCTCGGCCACACCACGCACCTCACCTGGAGCATCGAGGGCCGCCTCCTGCACCGGCAGGACCCCGACGGGTCCGCCGAATCCTGGACCTACGACGGCGAGGGCAACTGCACCTCCCACACGGACGCGGTGGGCGGGCTGACGGTCTCCGAGTACGGGGACTTCGACCTCCTCACGGCCCGCACGGGCCCGGACGGGGTCCGCTACTCCTTCACCCACGACTCCGAGCTACGTCTCACCGGCGTCACCAACCCCCAGGGCCTGACCTGGACCTACGCCTACGACCCGGCCGGCCGCCTCGCCGCGGAAACGGACTTCGACGACCGCACCCTCACGTACGCCTACGACCCGGCGGGCCGCCTCGCCACCCGCACCAACACCCTCGGTACAACCACCACGTACACCCACAACGCCCTCTCGCAGCTCCTCCACAAGCACACACCAGACGGCACCACGTCCTACGCCTACGACGCCTTCGACCAACTGGCCCAAGCCGTCTCGCCGGACGGCACGGTCCTCACGCGCCAACGAGACCCCTACGGCCGTCTCATATCCGAATCGGTCGACGGCCGCACGCTCACCTACACCTACGACGCTTTGGGCCGTCCCACAGGCCGCACCACCCCCACCGGCGCCCACTCCCAGTGGACGTACGACGCCGCCGGCCACCGCACCGAGCTCACCGCGTCTGGCCGCACGATCACCTTCGAGCGCGACGCGGCAGGCCGCGAACTCACCCGCGCATTCGGCCCGGACCTCTCCCTCATCCAGGAGTACGACCCCCTCGGCCGCCTCACCGACCAGCACCTGATCGGCCAGGACGGCCGCACCCTCCAGCGCCGCGGCTACCGCTACCGCGCCGACGGAGCCCTCACCGGAATCGACGACGCCCTCGCCGGCCCGCGCACCTTCACCCTGGACTCGGCGTCCCGCGTCACCGCGGTCGACGCCGAGAACTGGTCGGAGCGCTACGCCTACGACGACGCCGGCAACCAGACCCACGCCGGCTGGCCCAGCCGCCACCCCGGCACCGAATCCCACGGCGCCCGTACCTACTCCGGCACCCGCATCACCTCCGCCGGGGCCGTCCGCTACGAGTACGACGCCCTCGGCCGGACCGTCCTGCGCCGGAAGACCCGCCTCTCCCGCAAGCCGGACACCTGGCGCTACACCTGGGACGCGGAAGACCGCATGAGCGGCGTCACCACCCCCGACGGCACCCGGTGGCGCTACCGCTACGACGCCCTGTCCCGCCGCACGGCGAAACAACGCCTCACCCCCACGGGCGAGGTGGCCGAGGAAATCCTCTTCACCTGGGACAACACCACCCTCTGCGAGGAAACCACCGGCCCGGTCACCCTCACCTGGACCCACGACGGCCTACACCCCCTCACCCAGGCGGAACGCGTTCTAGGCACCACGGACGAGCGCTTCTTCGCCATGGTCACCGACCTCATCGGCACCCCCAAGGAACTCGTCTCCGAATCCGGAGACATCGCCTGGCGCTCCCGCTCCACCCTCTGGGGCACCACCACCTGGCCCCGCAACGCCGCCGCCTACACCCCCCTCCGCTTCCCGGGCCAGTACTTTGACCCCGAAACCGGCCTCCACCACAACTACTTCCGCACCTACGACCCAGAAACCGCCCGCTACCTCACCCCAGACCCCCTGGGCCTCACCCCCGCCCCCAACCCGGCCACGTACGTCCACAACCCCCACACCTGGTCCGACCCGCTGGGTCTCTCCCCGAAAGACTGTCCCCAGGACCCCGTCAAGTTGTACCGATCCCCGCATCGGGGAAACAGAGGCCTTGAGGCCAACGGGCTTGACCCGTCACTTCACCCGCCCACACCGGAAGGCGGCGCCGGGACCGCCTATCTGGGCGAAAGCGAAGAAGTCGCACGCAGGTATGCCGACCAGGGCGGGTACGAGGACGGATATCACGAGTACGTGATGAGACCAGGCTTCCTGGAAGCATTTCCTCCAGACGGGCACGCAGGCGGACCCAAGCTCAGAATCCCACACGACAACCGACCAACAGAATGGCAGTGGGTGATCGATCAAGGCCATATTTCACACTTTAATTCCTTCATCGAAAAGGTGACATGGATAAACTGGTATGGAGGCCACCGTTGGCTAGACAATTGACGCCTAGCCATCACCCAACCAAGGAGTTGATGAGCTACGTGGGAACCGGCGAAAAGTTCCAGCCCGGACAGGTGTGCAGGGGGGTCATCTCCGGCATGGACGGATTCAATTTGATCGTCGAGCTTGATGGCGGAGTGCGGGGCACGGTCACGGCCGCAAACTTGTCATGGAGAAAGGTGGAACATCCGTCTGAAATCGCCGAGATCGGCCAGGAAGTAACGGTTGTTTTCATGAGTTTCGACCCAGATCGCGGCAACATCTCCCTCTCACTGAAGGACCTCGAACCCGATCCCTTTGTCGAATTTGCACGCACCCAGCTAGGGCAGAAAATCTTCGGCAGGATCACGAAATTCACACCCATCGGCACTTTCCTCCGTCTCCCCTCAGGAATCGATGCCCTGCTACCCGATTCCAACCCGCAGAACGAATGGATCAAGAATGCAGAAATCGGCGAGAGGGTCGAAGTCAGGGTCGAGTACATCAATCTTCAACAGCGCCAAGTGCACGTCGTGATCGAAAATGCCACGAAACAGCCTCAATAGGATCGCCGAGGTCTCAGGCCTTTACGGCCGGGCCAGTCATCACTTCTCCCTCAACCGGCCTGGGCTGGTGCCCCATTCTCTGACGACCCCCGAAGCCAGTTGACGAGTCGACCTGACGGCTCAGTCGGGAGTTGGCCTGCAAACTGCCGGCTCGCCACTCCGGGATTCCTGGCGGGCGCCTACTCATGTGGGTGAGACTTCCTCTCAGAGGAACACGCGATGCCCATGCGCAGCAGCCCCACAGCCCGTCAACTGCGCTTCGCAGCAGAGCTGCGCAGGATGCGCACCCCCGGAGGTAACGATGAGTATTGATTTCGACCGCAGCCACTCCATTGAGGAACTCGAAGGAGAGCGGCAGCCAGAGCCGTCAGTCGACTCCACCAGCCTCGTCAAGGCCGTACACGCACTTCGACAGCGACCTCTCGCCAGCCTGTCACCATACGAACTGGGAAGACTCGTCGGCCAGGACGTTGGGCTTCGCTGGACGATTTCGCTGGCACTGGAGATCCTGCGGGAGACAGTGGAGATCAACAACAGGGGTGGATTCTATGACGATGACCTGCTTTCAGCAGTCCTCACCCGAAAAACAGAAACCTGGGCATCGTTTCCCGAACTCGCAAGGGAGGTAAATGAAATCACCACCCTACTGAAGGACCTGTCTCCATACACCGAAGGTGACGTAAAGCGCTTCCTCAAAGCATCTGAGGGGTCTCTCTGATGCGGTGCGCGCCCCCCGCCTCGTGATCGCAACAATCACCATCCGTCCACGAGGATGACGGCCGCTGCCATCCACGCCGCGCGCGGTAGGACACGGCGGTCAGCGACCGACTTCATCTGCAAATCTGCACTTACGAAGAGTCCCCTCAAAGGGAAGCAATCATACGAATATTCTAGGGAGAGGCGAGGTATCGTGAGAACCGAGGTCGCCAGCCGTTTGACGATGTCGCGCGCGACGGTCTCGGCGCGGCATGATGCCAGCTCGAATGAGCTGCACTCGTGGGTTTGGGTATTCCCTGCACGCGACGGAACATTCCGCGTATCGACCGTTGAAATCCCCAAGAACCTCGTAGACGACGAATGCTTCGCTGAAGAAGATCTTTCACGAGATCATATCGCCACCGTACGAGAACTGTCGGCAGTTGACGAAGTAGTCAGGAACCTTGGGGTAGATCCGAACAGCCTCGACGCCCCGTGGAAGAACGATTTCCCCTTGTAAATCGCCCCTCTGGGGGCAGGTCTGATCCACTGGCAGAAAGGCCGAAAGGTGAACGTTCCAAGCGGGAACCTCCTGAACATGGTTCGCTCTCTCGTTGCCGAATCCTCGACCCAACGCGCCTTGGCCGCCGATCAGGTTACCGACTGGGTAGGAAGCTACACGGAAGTCGACGGCCGCCTCCTGGCGGCAATTCTCGCCGTGACCGCCGCATGCGAGACTGATGGCACGGCACTTGAGTCCCAACTCAACGCGATCATCCAGCTGGGTGCTCTCGCGGATCGAAGTTCCGTTTCATACCTGAAAGAGATCGAGGGATCTCCCCTTCCAGGCGACCTGTCGGGATATGTCCACGACATCCTCCACGAATAGCATCGGAGCCGAGAGAGGGCGGCCGCGGCGATCACTGCCGTGCCGAGGTGGACGGGCCAGACGGGAACGCGACCGCCGAGACGCCTCAGCCACGCGTGCGCTGGCATGTGCGCCGGGAGCACACCAAAGGGTGTCCCGTAACGATCCGCGCCACCCCCGAGAGTCCGTCGCCTCCTGCTCGGTGGGGCTATCCGGTGAGGGCGAGGTGTGCAGACGTACGTGACCAAAGCAAGGGCCGGAGGCGCCCACCCCGAGCGTGCGAGAAGGCCCTGCGGGCCGGTCTCCCGCTGCTACGCTCCGGCGCCATGGCCTCCGTGACCGCAGCGCGCCCGAGGAACCCCCTCGCTCCCCGCAACAAGACCTCACTTCGGCCGGCTCGGCTGCCAGAGGACGACCTGGCCGAGGACGCGATGATCCGCGGGGTGGAGTACAGCGGAACCGTCTTCGCCAGCCAGAGCATCGAACTTGCCGAGGCCGAGCAGTGCCGCTTCGACACGGTCCGCTTCACCGGGATGCACACGCGGCAGGTCGTCTTCTGCGACGCCACGTTCGACACCTGCGACTTCGCATCGGTGCGCGCCGATGACACCTCTCTGGTGCGCGCCGAGGTCGTATCCAGCCGGGTCACGGGCTCCTCCTGGAGCAAGAGCCACTTCCACGATGTGCGGTTCGAGAACTGCCGAGCCGACCTGTCGTTGTGGCGGCACTCGAAGTTCAAAGCGATCGTCTTCACCAACTGCAATCTGACGCAGGCCGACTTCCAGTTCGCCGAGATGCGTGACGTGCTGTTCCAGGGCTGCGATCTGACCGGCGCCCAGTTCGCCCACCTCAATGCGCAGCGTGTCCGGTTCGAGAACTGCACGCTGCTGGACGTGGGAGGGGCCACACATCTGAAAGGTGCCACCGTGCAAGGGCCCGGGGCGATGGAGCTGGCCCTGGCCCTGGCACGGGACGCCGGAATCAGGATCGAGCCGTAGATCAGGCCGCGATCACGTCGTAGTGCGCGAACCGCTCACCTGAGATCGACTCGGCGACGAGGTCCATGTCGTAGGTGTCGGTGAACTCGCGCAGCTCTTGAACGAGGAGCCGGCCGTACGGGGTGAAGTGCTCCAGCTTGTCCAACAACCCGTCCGTGCACTCCCGTGGCGAGGCCGGGAACTTGTCGTCCAGCTCCGTCTCCCCGCGCTCGCCGAGACGACCCGGGGGCCGTCACGCGCGGGACGCGGTGAAGGCGCGGCGGTAGGTCGTGGGGGAGACGCCGAGGGTGGCTGCGAGGTGTTGGCGGAGGGAGGCCGACGTGCCGAAGCCCGCGTGGGCGGCGATCTGGTCGATCGGGAGGTCGGTGGTTTCCAGGAGGCGGCGGGCGTGGTCGACGCGGCGTTGGGCCAGCCACTGGCCCGGGGGCATGCCGACCTCCTCGACGAAGCGGCGGCAGAAGGTGCGGACGCTCATCCGGGCGTGCTCCGCCAACTCCCTCAGGGGGAGGGGGTGGTGGAGGTGTTCCAGGGCCCAGGCGCGCGTGGCCGCGGTGGTGGCGGCCTCGGGCTCCGGCATCGGGCGTTCGATGTACTGGGCCTGGCCGCCCTCCCGCCACGGCGGGACCACGCACAGCCGGGCCACCCGGTTCGCGATCTCGCTGCCGTGGTCGCGGCGGAGCAGGTGCAGGCACAGGTCCACGCCCGCGGCGACCCCGGCGGCCGTGAGGACGCGGCCGTCGTCGACGAAGAGGACGTTCGCGTCGACCTCGACCTGCGGGAAGGCCCGCTGGAAGCGGCCGGCCTCGTTCCAGTGGGTGGTGGCGCGCCGGCCGTCGAGCAGGCCCGCGGCGGCGAGTACGTACGAGGCCGTGCAGATCGAGACGATGCGGGCGTGGGCCGGGAGGAGGGCCAGGGCGTCGGCCAGTTCGGCCGGCAGCCACTCCCGCTGCGCGTCGGGGCCGCAGGTGAACGGCGGGATGACCAGGGTGTCGGCGCGGGAGAGCGCCTCGCTGCCGTGGGCCACGGTGACGGAGAAGTCGGCGCTGGTGGTCACCGGGCCGCCGTCCAGGCTGCAGGTGGCGACCTCGTACAGCGGCTCGCCGTCCGGTCCGGCGGCGGTGCCGAAGATCCGTACCGGGATGCTCAGTTCGAAGGGGTAGACGCCCTCCAGGGCCAGGACTACGACACGATGCATGGCAAGATTCTTATCGATGATGACATTCTTGCCACTCGTTCGGGTGTGGGAAGTGCGGAAATCTTGATCTCCGAGGGGCCGCCAGGGCCCCGTGGAGAACGGGGTTGATGAGATGCGTGCGGTAGCCCAGGACCGGTTCGGCGGGCCCGAGGTGCTCGAGGTCGTCGAGGTGGAGCGTCCGGTGCCCGGGCCGGCCGAGGTGCTCGTACGGGTCCACGCGGCCGGGGTCAACCCGACGGACTCCTGGCACCGCGCCACCGGCGGCCTCGCCGGCGAGGTGATCCGGCTCGGCTGGGACGTCTCCGGCGTGGTCGAGGCGGTCGGCCTCGGGGTCACCACCCTCGCCCCCGGCGACGAGGTGTTCGGCATGCCGCGCCACCCGCTCCCGGCGGGCACGTACGCGGAGTACGTCACCTCCCCCGCCCGGCACCTGGTCCGCAAGCCCGCCGCGCTGAGCCACGTACAGGCCGCCGCGCTGCCGCTGGCCGCGCTCACCGCCTGGCAGGCCCTGGTGGACACCGCCGGCCTGCGCCCCGGGCAGCGGGTGCTGATCCACGCGGCGGCGGGCGGGGTCGGCCACCTCGCCGTGCAGATCGCCAAGTCCCGCGGCGCGTACGTCATCGGCACCGCCCGCGCGGCCAAGCACGACTTCCTGCGCGGCCTCGGCGCCGACGAGCTGGTCGACTACACCCGGGCCGACTTCGAGACGGCCACCCCGCCCGTCGACGTCGTACTCGACGCCATCGGCGGGGAGTACGGGCCGCGCTCGCTGCGCGCCCTGCGCCCCGGCGGCATCGTGGTCTCCCTCGCCTCCCCGGCCGAGGCGTACCTGGCGGACGAGGCCCGCCCGCTCGGGCTGCGCGCGGCCTTCATGGCCGTGGAGGCCGACCAGGCGGGGATGCGGGAGATCGCCGCCCTGGCGGAGGCCGGTCTGCTGCGGCCGGAGATCGACACGGTCCTGCCGCTGGAACTGGCGGGCAAGGCCCACGAGCTCGCCGACAGCCGCCGGACCACCGGCAAGATCGTTCTCACCGTCACCGACTGACCGACCGACCGTCAAGGAGAAACGATGGCCACATACGTCCTCGTCCCCGGCGCATGGCACGGCGCCTGGACCTACGAACCCCTCGCCCGGCAGCTGCGCGAGCACGGCCACGAGGCCTTCCCGCTGACCCTCACCGGGGTGGGAGAGCGGCGGCACCTGCTCAGCGCCTCGGTCAACCTCGACACCCACATCGACGACGTGGTCAACCTGCTGGCGGACCAGGAGATCACCGACGCGGTGCTGGTCGGGCACAGCTACGGCGGGATGGTGATAACCGGCGCCGCCGACCGCGCGCCCGGGCGGGTGGCGGGGCTGGTGTACATCGACGCGATGGTCCCCGAGGACGGGGACTCCACCTGGTCCCTCGTCACCGAGCAGGAGCGCGGCTGGTACCTGAACGGCGTGGCCGAGACGGGCTACGCCAGCGCGCCGCTGCCCTTCTTCGACCCCCGGGCGACCCCGCACCCGCTGGCCTCCCTGCTCCAGGCGGTCCGCCTGGAGGGCGGGCTGGACCGCTTCGGGAGCCGGGACTACGTCTACGCGGCCGGCTGGGACGGCGCGTCCCCCTTCACCGCGCTGTACGAGCGGCTGCTCGGCGACCCCGCCTGGCGCACCCACGCGCTGGCCTCCGGGCACAACGTGATGCGGGACGCGCCGCAGGAGCTGCTGAAGGTCCTGCTGGCGGCCGGGCAGCGCTAGGGAGACACGGTGACCCCCTCGAGGAAGGGCTCCAGCGCCGCGCGGAGCGCGGCGGGCTGGTCGTAGTGGACGTAGTGGCCCGCATCCGGGATCTCGGCGTACTGGCCGGCCGGGAGGACGCGGACCATCTCCTGGGCCTCCGCGCGGCCCAGCTCGCCGTCCAGGCCGCGGACGACCAGGGTGGGGCAGCGGACCTGGGCCAGCTCCTCCCAGTGCGCGTCGTGCACCCAGGTCTCGCGGACGGTCAGCATCTGGCTGCGGGAGAAGAGCGGGCGCCAGCCGTCCGGCGCCTCATGCATCACCTCGGCGAAGAAGGCGCCGCGGCCGGGGTCGGGGCGCTCCACCCGGGGGTCGTCCTCGCCGAACCAGCGACGGGCGGCGTCCTGCGTGGGGAAGGGCACCGGCCAGCGGCGGAACCAGTCCTCCCACTCCTGCTGCGAGGCCTCGCCGAGCGCGGAGGCGCGCATGTCGCAGATGACCAGGGCCTGGACGAGCTCGGGGCGCCGGGCGGCGAGCTGCCATCCGGTGAGGGCGCCCATGGAGTGGCCGATCAGCACCACGGGGCCGAGCCCGAGCTGCTCGATGACGGCCTCCGCATCGGCGACGAAGGCCTCGCGGCCCAGGAGCGCGGCGGCGGCCCGGTCGCGGCCGGCCGACGGGTGGCCGCTGTGGCCGTGCCCGCGCTGGTCCAGGGCCACGACGCGGCGGTGCTCGCCCAGCCAGCGCGCGGTGCCGGCCCAGTGGAGGGCGCGGCCCATCAGGCCGTGGAGTAACAGGACCGCCGGCTGCCGGGGCTCCGCGGGCGGTTCCCGGAACTCCCAGGCGGCCAGGCGAACGCCGTCGGCACCCGTCACATCGATGCGCTGTACCACCGGAGATGCACCCCCTTCGCTCCCGGCCAGACTATCGAACCCGCATTCGAAAACGGGCGTCTCGCCGGCAACACCGCTCTTTCGAGTGACCTTGCTCAAGGATTGGCCGCCGCTGCCGATGGAGATCCTTTCAACAGGGAGGCGGGCCGCTCGGGGAAGACGGTCCGAAGGGGATGACCTTGAGAGCTCGGGGCTCCAGGTCAACAAGGGGAGGACCGGTCCCGGCGCCGAAAGGCGCCGGGACCGCCCACTTCCACCACTCTCCGCGCACCGCCGTCAACGGGGCGAACCAGCTGCTGCCGCAGCGGTCAGCGCTTGGCGACGAACACGTGCGAGGCGATGTCCGCGTCCAGCTCCGCCGCCTCGCCGCCGCTGCCGACCAGCACCCCGCCCGGGGACTCCGTCACGCTCACCACCGAGCCGGGCTGCACGCCCGCCCGCCGCAGCGTGTACATCAGCTGGGCGTCGGTCTGGATCGGCTCCCCGATCCGGCGGACGACCACCGTCTTGCCTTCGCTGCCCGGGTCCAGCTCGGACAGGCTGACCATGCCGTCCTCCAGGAACGGGTCCGCCTCGGCCTTCTCGCCCAGCTCCTCCAGGCCCGGGATCGGGTTCCCGTACGGAGACTCGGTCGGGTGGCGCAGCAGCTCCAGCACGCGCCGCTCCACCGCCTCGCTCATCACGTGCTCCCAGCGGCAGGCCTCGGCGTGCACCTGCTCCCACTCCAGGCCGATGACGTCGACGAGCAGGCATTCCGCGAGCCGGTGCTTGCGCATCACGCGCGTGGCGAGCTTGCGGCCCTCGTCGGTCAGCTCCAGGTGCCGGTCGCTGGCCACCGCGACCAGCCCGTCACGCTCCATGCGGGCCACGGTCTGGCTCACCGTCGGGCCGCTCTGGTCCAGCCGCTCGGCGATCCGGGCGCGCATGGGGACCACACCTTCCTCTTCCAGCTCCAGGATGGTGCGGAGATACATCTCCGTGGTGTCGATCAGTCCGGACATTCGTGCCCCTCGGATTGCGTGCGCTGGCCCTGTCCCCAATTCTGACGCATCGGGCCGACAACCGTCCCGCGCCGAGCGTCAAGGCATGTACTGGACATCCCCACGGGGACGGTCGGCCCGGGATTGACGCCCGTATTGACACGCCCTTGGTACAGACCGCACGGTGAGCGGCGGACATCGACGACGCAGCCACCGCGCACCCCACCCTGAAAGGGCCCACGGCGTATGAGCGAGAGCAAGCTGGCCGGTCAGTTCTTCGACGCCGCCATCGGCCTGCTGGAGCGGGTGCGCGACGAGGAGGGCGCGCGGATCACCGAGGCCGGGGCCGTGATCGCCCGGGCCGTCGCCTCCGGGAACCGGCTCTTCGCCTTCGGCGCCGGGCACTCCTCGCTGCCCGCCCAGGACGTGGTCTACCGGGCCGGCGGCCTCGCGCTGATGAACTTCCTCGCCGTCCCGGGCACCGCGGGCGTCGACGTCATGCCCGCCACGCTGGGCAGCGCCCTGGAGCGGGTCGACGGACTCGCCGGGGCGGTCCTGGACAGCAGCCCGGCCTCCGCGGGGGACGTCCTCATCGTCATCTCGCTCTCCGGGCGCAACGCACTGCCCGTCGAGATGGCCATGAACGCCCGCGCGATCGGCCTCGAGGTCATCGGGGTGACCTCGGTGGCGTACGCGACGGAGACCAAGTCGCGGCACGTCTCGGGCACCTTCCTCAAGGACCACTGCGACATCGTCCTCGACAGCAAGATCGCGGTCGGCGACGCCGAGCTGTCGGTCGACGGCGTCGACGCGCCGTTCGCCCCCGCCTCCACCGTCGTGACCAGCGCCATCATGCAGGCGGTGATGGCGGCGGCGGCCGGCGAGCTGGTGGCGCGGGGCGTCGAGCCGCCGCTGCTGCGCTCGGGGAACGTGGACGGCGGCCACGAGTGGAACGGGCGCGTCATGCAGGAGTACGGGGACCGGATCTTCTTCCGCCACTAGGGGGTGTCCATCAGGCGCCCGGCCCCCTCAGCCTCCCGCCGGACCGCCCATGGCCAGGTCCAGGTCCGCCGCCACCCGGGCCGCGACCTCCTCCGCGTACAGGGCGTCCGCGCGCTCGAAGGGCGGGCGCGAGGCACCCCGCAGGAAGGTGAGGGCGCCCAGGGTGCGGCCGCGGCTGCGGAGCACCGCGCACAGCGCGTACGTGGAGCCCGGGGGCCACTGGCGGGCCCGGGCCCACGCCTCGGCCGCCTCGCCGCCCTCCGGGGCGCCGGCCCGCACCGGGCCGATGCGGTCCATGGCCTGGAGCGCCGGGTGCGCGGCTTCGTACCGGACGGGGATCGCGCCCGGCCCCGGCAGCAGCAGCGCCAGCCCGGACGGGGACACAGCCGAGCGGACCAGCCGCCGCCCGGGCCCCGGTTCCCGTACGTCGACCAGCGCGTGCTCCGCGAAGCCGGCCAGCGCGAAGTCCAGCCGGACGGCGGCCGCCTCCGCCGGGTCCTCGCACTCGGCGGCGGCCCGCCCCGCCCGGTGCAGCTGGTTGGCCCGGAACCGCAGCTGCCCGGTGTCCAGCTCGGCCTGCCGGGCCTCGGTGACGTCCTGGAACAGCCAGCCGACCCCCAGCGGCACCGGCTCCTCCGCCAGCGGCGACGCCAGCCGCAGGAACCCGCTCCGCCAGCAGCGCCGGCGCACCCCCTCCGCGGTCCGCACCGACACCCACAGCTCCAGCGGCGACGGCGGCGCCCCCTCGGCCAGCACGTGCTGGAGCGCGCCCTCCAGCTCCTCGACGCCCTGGGCCAGCAGATCGCCGAGCGGCCGCCCGAGCAGCGCGCCGCGCCCGGCCCCGAAGGCGCGGGCGGCGTGCGCGTTGACCACCGCCGGGCGCAGGTCCACGTCGACGAGGACGACCCCCCAGGAGGCGTCGTCCATCAGCGCCTCGCTCAGGGCGATGGACCGTTCCAGGTCGATCTGGGCGTGGACCTCGCTGAAGGCGCAGTAGACCCCGGCCGGTTTCCCGTCGGCGCCGGGCACCGCGGCGGACTGGGTCCGTACGAGGATCCGCCCGCCGTCCTTGGTCAGCAGGGCGAACTCGTGCACCTGCCGGCCGGGCGCGTCCTGCGCGGACATCAGCCGGTCCTGTACGTCGGCGGCGTCGGCGGCGCGCACGGCCCAGCCCGCGAACCCGCGCCGCCCCACGGCCTCGGCGGCGGTCCAGCCGAGGATCCGCTCGGCCTCGCGGTTCCAGTGGGTGATCACGCCGCCGGAGTCGAACGCGCACAGGGCGGCGTCCATCCCGTCGAGCAGCGCTGCGAGCAGATCGTCGGCGGTGTCACTACGTCCGGAAGCACTCACCTGGCACCCCCTGCAGGTGTTCGCGTGTGCGGCACGTCAGATCATTGAACTGGAACGTGACGCAGCCCACACCGCGTTCGGGGAAATCGATGCGCACTGGGATGCCGCGGACGGCGCGACCACAGAACGACCACACGTTCGAGTGATGTCTACTTGTCCGTCCCCGCTGCCCGATCGAGGTAGGTAGCGTCAGTTGCATCACGAGAAGGGAGGTCACTCGCTCCCTCACGGAGTGACCAGCCCCAGTCATCACGATCCTCGGATCAGAGAAGGTGCCTCGATGACTACGTTCTCCGCAGGTGAGCAGACCCACCAGGCTGTGCTTCCTCAGCAGCCCGCTCTGGAATCCGTGAGAGCAGACACCCCCGGGAGCAGGGACGAAACGGCTCACGGACTCCCGGCCGCAAGGCCGGGCACCGGTGTGGAACATGGGCGAGGGGAGACCGGCGGGCGCCGCACCTGGACCCGTCGGCGGAACGCCGGATCCGCTGCTTCAGCAGCGTCCATGGCAGAGACCGGGAGCGGTGACGCTCCCCGCCGAACAGCAAGCCGAGTTTTCGTTCTGGCCAAAGGAGGTGAGCCGCTCATGCCCTGCCGCCCTGCCCGTGCACGCGAGTTACTCGACAGTAGACGTGCCGTCGTAGCACGGCACGCGCCCTTTACCATCCGGCTCAAACACCGAACGCGCGCGGTCTCCGACGTCTCGGGCGTACAACTGCGCCTCGACCCCGGCTCCAAGGCGACGGGGATCGCCGTGACCGATGAACGCCACCACGTTGGTCCAACAGGTCGAACCGCCGTCGCACGCCGAGGGCTGGTCGCAATCGAGCTCCGGCATCGGGGACAGCAGATCCACAGCGGCATGATGCGGCGCGCGGGATACCGTCGCCGACGGCGCACGGCGAATCTCCGGTACCGGGCCCCTCGGCACGACAACCGCCCCCGGCCGAACGGCTGGCTCCCACCGTCCCTGCGCCACCGCATCGACTCCACGATGTCGCTCGTCACGCGGCTGTGCCGCTACGCACCAGTTCTTGAGATCCACGTGGAGCAGGTCGCCTTCGACACGACCGCTGTCGCAGAGGTCGGGCCATCCCGCACTACGAGAGAACCCGGGGCCAACGCGCGCCGGATCCGAGATCCGTGAGTTCCTCCTGGCCAAGTGGAACAGATCTTGCGCCTACTGCGGCGCCACCGGAGTACCGCTCAACATCGAACACGTCCGTCCCCGGGGCCGAGGAGGATCAGACCGCGTGTCGAATCTTGTCCTAGCCTGCGTTCCCTGCAACCAGGCGAAGGGGACTCTACGGGTCGAGGAGTTCCTCATCGACCAGCCTGCCCGCCTGGGAAGCGTGATCGCCCAGCTCAGGAGACCGCTACAGGACGTCGCCGCCATGAACGCCACCAGATTCCGGCTCGTGGAGACTCTCGGGGTGCTGGATGTACCGGTGCATACCTGGTCGGGTGGCCGCACCCGCTGGAACCGCGTAGTGATGGGACTACCGAAGAGCCACACACTCGATGCCCTGTCGATTGGGTTTATTGACCATGATCGAGGAGACGCCGTCGTACGGGCGCCCACACAGATCCTGGTGGTGGCTTCGACGGGGCGAGGCTCGTACGCCAGAACCACCCCGGACCGGTTCGGGTTCCCTCGCTTGCGGCGGCCTCGCAGCAAGATCCACCACGGGTATGTCACCGGCGACCTGGTGCGAGCCGTGGTTCCCCAGGGGAAATGGGCCGGTACCTGGGTGGGACGCATCGCGGTCCGGACGAGCGGCCAGCACCGCATCAGCACTCTGACCAGCCGCTTCGACGTCTCCCATCGGCATCTCAGGCTGCTCCAGAGGGCCGATGGATATACCTACGGATTCGCCCCCGAAATTCGGTTGAGCGGCGTCCACAGGCCTGCCTACAGTGGTCGCACACTGAAAGGAGGTGATCCCGGAAATGTATGAAATCCGGACGCGTGAGGTGGCTGCGGGCTAAGCGCCCGTCGTCGCACGCACCCAGTGCGGTGCCCGGCGGGATCGCCAGGCGCCAATCCACAGCAGTCACCCGACCCGCGGGCTCGCCGGTACGTCCGGCCGGCTTCTCTCACTGCAGGAGAGAGACCCGAGCCCGCGGGTCGTCTGCGTTGCCCGCTCCGGGCAACGGCGGCAAGCGGGTCGGAACCACCTCGCTCGGCCCCCCGGGCAGCCTCAGGGGCAGAGCCGCTCCAGCCGCCACTTGCCGCCCTCCAGGACGTACCGCAGCCGGTCGTGCAGCCGGTTCTCGTGGCCCTGCCAGAACTCCACCGCGTCGGGCACCACCCGCACCCCGCCCCACTCCGGCGGCACCGGGACCTGCTCGCCCTCCGGGTAGCGCTCCGCCAGCTCCGCGTAACGGCGGTCCAGCTCCTCGCGCGAGCCGATCACCCGGGACTGCTCGCTCGCCCACGCGCCCAGCTGCGAGCCGTGCGGCCGGGAGCGGAAGTAGGCGGCCGTCTCGTCCCGGCCGATCCGCGCGGCCGTGCCCGTCACGATGACCTGGCGGGCGATCGGATGCCAGGGGAAGAGCAGCGAGACGTACGGGTTCTCGTCGATCTCCCGGCCCTTGCGGGAGCCGTAGTTGGTGAAGAAGACAAAGCCCCGCGCGTCGAACTGCTTCAGCAGCACCGTGCGCGAGCTGGGGCGGCCGTCGGAGGTGGCGGTCGAGACGACCATCGCGTTCGGCTCGAAGAGGTGCGAGTCGGCCGCCTGCTGGAACCACACGGCGAACTGCGCCACCGGGTCCTCGGCGAGGCTCTCCTCGGTCACGATCTCCGAGCGGTACTGCTTGCGCATGACGGCGGGGTCAATGTCCTGATCGGTCACACGGGCCATCCTGCCGCAGGACGACAGCTGCCGGTGTGCCGTATGTCACGCTTCCGCAGGCCCACCGGAACGGACAAAATCTTGGGGCTGGTCCGAGGGTCCCCGCGCGGGTGACCATCGGCCATGCCGGGCATCAACGGGGATGACCGCGCCGGACCGCGAATCACGCCGGGAGCCGCGCGTGTTCGCACTATCTGAGGAGCCGCCTGATGTCCGATTTCGTACCCGGACTCGAAGGGGTCGTCGCGTTCGAGACGGAGATCGCCGAGCCCGACAAGGAAGGCGGATCGCTCCGCTACCGCGGGGTCGACATCGAAGACCTGGTCGGCCACGTCTCCTTCGGGAACGTCTGGGGCCTCCTGGTCGACGGTGCGTTCAACCCCGGGCTGCCGGCCGCCGAGCCCTTCCCGATCCCGGTGCACTCCGGCGACATCCGCGTCGACGTGCAGTCCGCGCTCGCCATGCTCGCCCCCGTGTGGGGTCTGAAACCGCTCCTCGACATCGACGTGGAGACGGCCCGTGACGACCTCGCCCGGGCCGCCGTCATGGCCCTGTCGTACGTCGCCCAGTCCGCCCGCGGCCAGGGCCTGCCGATGGTCCCGCAGCGCGAGATCGACAAGGCCGAGTCCGTGGTCGAGCGGTTCATGATCCGCTGGCGCGGCGAGCCCGACCCCAAGCACGTCAAGGCCGTCGACGCCTACTGGACCTCCGCCGCCGAGCACGGCATGAACGCCTCCACCTTCACCGCCCGCGTCATCGCCTCCACCGGCGCGGACGTCGCGGCGGCGCTGTCCGGCGCGGTCGGCGCCATGTCCGGCCCGCTGCACGGCGGCGCCCCCTCCCGCGTCCTCGGCATGATCGAGGAGATCGAGCGCACCGGCGACGCCGTGGCGTACGTGAAGAAGGCCCTGGACAAGGGCGAGCGGCTGATGGGCTTCGGCCACCGCGTGTACCGGGCCGAGGACCCCCGCGCCCGCGTCCTGCGGCGCACCGCCAAGGAGCTGGACGCCCCGCGCTACGAGGTGGCCGCCGCCCTGGAGAAGGCCGCCCTCGAGGAGCTGCACGCGCGCCGCCCCGACCGGGTGCTCGCCACCAACGTGGAGTTCTGGGCCGCGATCATGCTGGACTTCGCGGAGGTCCCGGCGCACATGTTCACCTCCATGTTCAGCTGCGCCCGTACCGCCGGCTGGTCGGCGCACATCCTGGAGCAGAAGCGCACGGGCCGCCTGGTGCGCCCGTCGGCCCGCTACGTCGGCCCGGGCCGGCGCGACCCGCGCGACATCGAGGGCTACTCCACCATCACGGACCTCGCCGGGAACGCCTGACCCCCGCCGGTCCCGGCTCCCTGGGCGCCGCACCCCGACCGGGGGTGCGGCGCCCACGCGCGTTCCGGGGCGCTCAGCCCAGGGCGGCCTCGACCATCCGCGACCACTGGGCCACCACCCGGGCCCGGCGGGCCGTGTCGTCGGTCAGCACGTTGGCCAGGCCCAGACCCCGGGCCATGTCGAGGAGGCCCTGCACGGTCTCCCGTACGCCGGGCACCGACTCGTCCGCGCCCAGCAGCTCGACGGCGATCCGGTGGGTCTCCCGGCCGACCCGGGCCTCCAGCTCGACGACCTGGGGGCGCAGCTGCTCCTCGTTGGAGGCGGCGACCCACAGCTGGAGCGCGGCGCGGAACAGGGCGCCGGTGTACAGGTCGACCAGGGCCTCGACCACCGCCGGACGCGGGGCCGGGGCGGCCTGGAACAGCTCTCTCAGGGCGGTGGATCGCTCCTCGGAGACGTACTCGACGGCGGCGGTGAAGAGGGACTCGCGGGTCGGGAAGTGGTGCTGGGCGGCGCCGCGCGAGACCCCGGCGCGCTCGGCGACGACCGCGACGGTGGAGCCCGCCCAGCCGTGTTCGGCGAGGCAGGAGACGGCCGCCTCCAGGAGGTGGCGCCGGGTGACCCGGCTGCGCGCCTGCTTGGGGACGGCGCCGGTCACCGTACCCATGACGGGTCCCGGCGCTCGAAGCGGGCGGTGATGCCCTCGCGGGCCTCGTCGGAGGCGAAGAGGCGCGCGGAGAGTTCCGTCAGGCGGGCGCCGTCGCGGTCCAGGGCCTCGCGCACCCCGGCGGCGACCATGGCCTTGGTCTCGGCGAGGGCCTGCGGGGAGGCCTTGCGCAGTCCGTCGAGGACCGGGGTCAGGGCCGCGTCGACGTCCTCCCCCGTGTGCAGGGTGAGCAGCCCCATGCGGGTGGCCTCGGCGGCGTCGAAGGCCTCGGCGGTCAGGAAGTAGCGGGAGGCCGCGCGCGGGTCGAGGCGCGGCAGCAGGGTCATCGAGATCACGGCGGGGGCCAGGCCCAGGTGGGTCTCGGTGAAGGCGTACGTGGACTGCGGCCCGGCGGCGGCGATGTCGCAGGCGCCGAGCAGGCCGAGGCCGCCGGCCCGTACGTGCCCGGTGACGCGGGCGACGACCGGCTTGGGCAGCGCGGTGACCTCGCGCAGCAGGGCGAGGAAGTCGGCGGGGTCGCAGGGGGACTTCAGGTCGGCGCCGGCGCAGAAGGTGTTGCCCGTGTGGGTGAGCTGCACGGCCCGTGCCCCGGGGTCCGCGCCCGCCGCCGCGAGGGCCGCGCGCAGCTCGCCGACGAGCTGCGCGGAGAGCGCGTTGCGGTTGGCCGGGGAGTCGAGGGTGAGCGTGGTGATGCCGGTCGCCCGGGCGGCGTGCACGAGTGGGGCCATGTCTCCTCCGGAGGGGGTACGGGTGGGGCGGGATCCTCCCGGCCGGGGTCCCTGCCCCGGCCGGATCCCTGCCCCGGCCGGGCGCTCCGGCGGGCGCCCCTCGGGGGAGGGTACGCGGCTCCCCCGGCCCCCGCCCAAGCGCGGGCGGGCGGGGGCCGGGCCTCCGGGCCGGGTGTCACCCGAAAGAAAGCTCCCGCGAACGATGCTCTTGGGAAACGGGGCTCCTAGGCCCTGTCGTCAAAGTAGCGCCGGTAAGGCCCGCGGCGTCCGGTGCCGTGCATCGCAAGGCGGAGGAGCTCCCGAGTACTGGACGTACTTGGGTGCTCCGACAACGCGGCGAGGTGCGGTGCCGGGCGTCGCGGGCCTGGGGGCACCTCCCAGCGGTAGCTGGGGGAGGGACTTTGACGACAGGGCCTAGTACGACTTGGGCAGGCCCAGGGTCTGGTGGGACACGAAGTTGAGGATCATCTCCCGGCTCACGGGGGCGATCCGCGAGACCCGGGCGGCGGTGATCAGCGAGGCCAGCCCGTACTCGCGGGTGAGGCCGTTGCCGCCCAGGGTGTGCACGGCCTGGTCCACCGCGCGGACGCAGGCCTCACCGGCCGCGTACTTGGCCATGTTCGCGGCCTCCCCGGCCCCCATGTCGTCGCCCGCGTCGTACAGATGGGCGGCCTTCTGCATCATCAGGCGGGCCAGTTCCAGCTCGATGTGGGCGGCGGCCAGCGGGTGGGCGACGGCCTGGTGGGCGCCGATGGGCTCCTTCCACACCTGGCGGGTCTTCGCGTACTCCACGCCCTTGGCCAGGGCGTAGCGGCCCATGCCGATGGCGAAGGCGGCCGTCATGATCCGCTCCGGGTTGAGTCCGGCGAACAGCTGGAGCAGGCCCGCGTCCTCGTCGCCGACCAGCGCCTCGGCCGGCAGCCGTACGTCCTCCAGCACCAGCTCGAACTGCTTCTCCGCCGCCTGGAGTTCCATGTCGATGACCGAGCGGGTGAAGCCGGGGGTGTCCCTCGGAACGATGAACAGGCAGGGCTTCAGCCGTCCGGTGCGGGCGTCCTCCGTGCGGCCGACGACGAGGGTGGCGTCGGCGATGTCCACGCCGGAGATGAAGACCTTCCGGCCGCTGAGCACCCACTCCTGCCCGTCCCGGCGGGCCGTGGTGGTGATGCGGTGGGAGTTGGACCCGGCGTCGGGTTCGGTGATCCCGAAGGCCATGGTGCGGCTGCCGTCGGCGAGGCCGGGCAGCCAGGCCCGCTTCTGGGCCTCGGTGCCGAAGCGGGCGATGACCGTGCCGCAGATGGCCGGCGAGACCACCATCATCAGCAGGGGGCAGCCCGCCGCGCCCAGCTCCTCCAGGACGATGGAGAGTTCGGCGATGCCGCCGCCCCCGCCGCCGTACTCCTCGGGGAGGTTGACTCCGAGGTAGCCGAGCTTGGCGGCGTCTGCCCACAGCTCGTCGGGGTGTCCGCCCTCGCGGGCGACGCGGGCGAGGTACTCGCGGCCGTACTTCTGGCCGAGCGCGGCGACGGCCGTGCGCAGGGCCTTGTGTTCTTCGGACTCGATGGTGGGGCTCATGACTGCGGTTCCTCCTGTGCTTCCTGGACCACGGCGAGCAGGGCGCCGAACTCGACCTGTCGGCCGGTGACGGCGTGGAGCGCGGTGAGCGTGCCGGAGGCGGGAGCGAGGATGCGGTGCTCCATCTTCATGGCCTCCAGCCAGAGCAGGGGCTGCCCGGCGGTGACGGCGCTGCCGGGGGCGAGGCCCTCGGCCACGCGGACGACGGTGCCGGGCATGGGGGCGAGCAGGGATCCCGGTTCGGTGCGGTCCTGGGGATCGGGGAACCGGGGGACGGGGACCAGGGTGTGGGCGCCGAGCACGGAATCCACGTAGACCTCGCGCACACCGGCGGTGTTCGAATTACGTTTCACGTGGAACACGCGCCGGACTCCGCCGACTTCGAGGGTGACGGCCTCGGGGGTGGCGGCCAGGACACGGACGCCCGGCTCGTCCACGGGCGCGTAGCGGGCCTCGTACTCGGCGCCGGCCACGGTGTACCGGCGGCTCTGCGGCTGGGAGCGGAGGTTGCGCCAGCCGCCGAGGCGGGCGGCGAGCGGGGCGCCGGGGGCCGGGGCCGCCTCGGCGAGGGCGGCGGCCAGGACGGACAGGCGGGGGGCGGGGGCGGCTTCGACGAGGGCGTCGAGGTGGCGCTCGTAGAAGCCGGTGTCGAGCCGGCCGGCGGTGAACTCCGGGTGCCGCAGGGAACGTACGAGCAGCTCGCGGTTGGTGGTCAGGCCGTGGATCCGGGCCCGGGACAGGGCGTCCGCGAGGAGGCGGACCGCTTCGGCGCGGGTGGGCGCGTGGGCGACGACCTTGGCCAGCATCGGGTCGTAGTGGATGCCGACCGTGTCCCCGGCGGTGAAACCGGTGTCGACGCGGACCTGGCCGGGGACCTCGAGGGTGTGCAGCACCCCGGTCTGCGGCCGCCAGTCCCGGGCGGGGTCCTCCGCGTAGAGGCGGGCCTCGACGGCGTGGCCGGCGGGCCGCGGCGGGGTGGGGGGCAGGGCGGCGCCCTCGGCGATCCGCAGCTGGAGCGCCACCAGGTCCAGGCCGAAGACGGCCTCGGTGACGGGGTGTTCCACCTGGAGGCGGGTGTTCATCTCCAGGAAGTACGGGCGGCCGTCGGCGCCGACGAGGAACTCGACCGTGCCCGCGCCCCGGTACGAGACGGCCCGGGCGGCAGCCACGGCGGCGCCGTGGAGGCGCTCGCGCAGGGCTTCCGGCAGGCCGGGGGCCGGGGCCTCCTCGATGACCTTCTGGTGGCGGCGCTGGAGGGAGCAGTCGCGGGTGCCCAGCGCCCAGACGGTGCCGTGGGCGTCGGCGAGGACCTGCACCTCGACGTGGCGGCCGCGCTCCACGTACGGCTCGGCGAAGACCTCGTCGTCCCCGAAGGCCGACAGGGCCTCGGCGCGGGCCGCGTCGAGGGACTCCTTGAGGGAGTCGAGGTCCCGTACGACGCGCATCCCGCGGCCTCCGCCGCCCGCGGCGGCCTTCAGCAGCAGGGGCAGGTCAGCGGCGGCGGCGGCGGCCGGGTCGACGGGCTCCAGCAGCGGTACCCCGGCGGCCCTCATGAGGTCCTTGGCCCGGGTCTTGGAGGCCATGGCCTCGATGGCCTCGGGCGGCGGGCCGACCCAGGTCAGGCCGGCGTCCCGGACCCGGCGGGCGAAGTCGGCGTTCTCGGAGAGGAAG
The DNA here is from genome assembly GCF_026343185.1 of Streptomyces sp. NBC_00091. GTDB lineage: Bacteria > Actinomycetota > Actinomycetes > Streptomycetales > Streptomycetaceae > Streptomyces. Next base: position 2,163,322 of record NZ_JAPEMA010000001.1, read on the forward strand.
CCGTACCCGGGGTGGACGGCGTCCGCGCCCGCCGCGCGGGCCGCCTCGATCAGCAGCCCGGCGCGCAGGTAGGTGTCGCCGGGGGCGGCCCCGGGCAGGCGTACGGCCGCGTCGGCGGAGCGGACGTGCAGGGCGTCGGCGTCGGGATCGGAGTGGACGGCGACCGTGGCCAGGCCCAGCGCACGGGCCGTGCGGAAGATCCGGACGGCGATCTCGCCCCGGTTGGCGACGAGGAGGGAGGTGATCGGGTTCTGCGAGGTGGTCGGACTGGTCATCTGCGGGCTCACATCCGGAAGACGCCGAAGCCGCCACGGGCGCCCTCGACGGGGGCGTTGTGGACGGCCGACAGGCACAGGCCGAGGACGGTACGGGTGTCGCGCGGGTCGATGACGCCGTCGTCGTAGAGCCGCCCGGACAGGAACATCGGCAGGGACTCGGACTCGATCTGGGCCTCGACGTAGGCCCGCATCCCGGCGTCCTGTTCCTCGTCGTACGGGAGCCCCCGGGCGGCGGCGGACTGCCGGGACACGATCGACAGCACCCCGGCGAGCTGCTGGGGGCCCATGACGGCGGACTTGGCGCTGGGCCAGGCGAAGAGGAAGCGGGGTTCGTAGGCGCGGCCGCACATGCCGTAGTGGCCGGCGCCGTAGGAGGCCCCGATCAGCACCGACAGGTGCGGGACCTTCGAGTTCGACACCGCGTTGATCATCATCGAGCCGTGTTTGACGATGCCGCCCTGCTCGTACTCCTTGCCCACCATGTAGCCGGTGGTGTTGTGGAGGAAGAGCAGCGGGATGTCGCGCTGGTTGGCGAGCTGGATGAACTGGGCGGCCTTCTGCGACTCGGCGCTGAAGAGCACGCCCTGGGCGTTGGCGAGGATGCCGACCGGGTAGCCGTGCAGGGTGGCCCAGCCGGTGACCAGGCTGGCGCCGTAGAGGGGCTTGAACTCGTCGAAGTCGGAGGCGTCGACGATCCGGGCGATGACCTCGCGCGGGTCGAAGGGGGTCTTCAGGTCCGGCGGGACGATGCCGAGGAGTTCCTCCGGGTCGTAGAGCGGTTCCTCGGCCCGGGGCGGATCGGCGTACGGCTTGCGGTGGTTGAGCCGGGCCACGATGCGGCGGGCCTGGCGGATGGCGTCGTACTCGTCGAGGGCGTAGTGGTCGGCGAGCCCGGAGACGCGGGCGTGCATGTCGGCGCCGCCGAGGGACTCGTCGTCGCTCTCCTCGCCGGTGGCCATCTTGACCAGCGGCGGACCGCCGAGGAAGACCTTGGAACGGTCCTTGATCATGATGGTGTGGTCGGACATCCCGGGGATGTACGCGCCACCGGCGGTGGAGTTGCCGAAGACGACGGCGACGGTCGGGATGCCCTCCGCCGAGAGCCGGGTGAGGTCGCGGAAGACCGCACCGCCCGGGATGAAGATCTCCTTCTGGGAGGGCAGGTCGGCGCCGCCGGACTCGACGAGGCTGATGCAGGGCAGCCGGTTCTGCCGGGCGATCTCGTTGGCCCGCAGGGCCTTCCGCAGGGTCCAGGGGTTGCTGGCGCCGCCGCGCACGGTGGGGTCGTTGGCGGTGATCAGGCACTCGACGCCCTCGACGGTGCCGATGCCGGTGACCATCGAGGCGCCGACCGGGTAGTCGCTGCCCCAGGCGGCCAGCGGGGACAGCTCCAGGAAGGGGGTGTCGGGGTCGAGGAGCAGCTCGACGCGCTCGCGGGGCAGCAGCTTGCCGCGGTCGCGGTGCCGGGCGGTGTACTTCTCCCCGCCGCCGGCGAGGGCCTTGGCGTGCTCGGCGTCCAGTTCCGCGAGCCGCTCCAGGGCGGCGGTACGGGCCTTCGCGTGCTCGGCGGCGAGTGGGTCGACGGTGGTGGCGAGGCGGGTCATGGGCCGGTCCCCTCCGGGGTGGGCAGCAGGTGCGTCGGGATGTCGAGGTGGCGGGCGCGCAGCCATTCGCCGAGGGCCTTGGCCTGCGGGTCGAAGCGGTGGCCGGAGGCGACGCCGTCACCGAGGAGGCCGGGGACGGTGAAGTTCAGGGCGCGCAGTCGCGGCAGCGCGTGGCGGGTGACGGGGAGGCCGGCGGCCTCGGGGAGCAGCTCCTGGAACAGCTCGACGGTGAGGGTGCGGTCGAGCCAGGCCCAGGCCTCGTCGGTCTCGACCCAGACCCCGACGTTGGCGTCGCCGCCCTTGTCGCCGCTCCGGGCCCCGGCCACGGCCCCGAGGGGGGCGCGGGTGGTGGGCCCTGCGGGGCTGTCCCCCACCCCGCCCTTCCACCGTTCCCCGGGGCTCCGCCCCGGACCCCGCTCCTCAAACGCCGGAGGGGCTGAAAGGCCGGGCTCTGAGGCGCGGGGGTCCTGGGACGGAGCGGGCACCGGCAGGCGGGTGCCGTCGGGGAGGACCGCCACGTGGGGGACCGAGTCCGCCGGGACGAGGGCCGAGGTGAACACCCCGTACGGCTGGCCCGGGCCCGGCGGGGCCGTGACGTGGAAGCCCGGGTAGCTCGCGAGGGCCAGCTCGACCGCCGCCGAGGTCAGCCCCCGCCCCACCCGATCCGGGGACGGGTCGCGGACCACCAGCCGCAGCAGGGCGCTCGCCGCCTCCTCGGTGTCCGCGTCCTCGTGGTCCGTACGGGCCAGGGTCCAGCGGACGGAGTCCACCTCCCGCAGGGCGTCGGCGAGTTGTGCCCGTACCAGGGCGGCCTTGGCTTCGATGTCGAGGCCGGTCAGGACGAAGACGACCTCGTTGCGCCAGCCGCCGAGGCGGGTGACGCCCACCTTGAGGGTGGTGGGCGGGGGTTCCCCCACGACCCCGCTGATCCGGACCCGGTCGCGGCCGGCGGGGGCGAGGCGGACCGTGTCCAGGCGGGCCGTGACGTCGGGGCCGAGGTAGCGCACGCCCTGGGTCTCGTACAGGAGCTGGGCGGTGACGGTGCCGGGGGTGACGGCCCCGCCGGTGCCCGGGTGTTTGGTGATGGCCGCCGAGCCGTCCTCGGAGATCTCCGCGAGCGGGAAACCGGGCCGCCGCACGTCGTGGGCGGTGAAGAACGAGTAGTTGCCGCCGGTGGCCTGGGTGCCGCACTCCAGGACGTGTCCCGCGACCACCGCCCCCGCCAGCCGGTCGTACTCCCGCGGGCCCCAGTCGAACCACCAGGCGGCCGGCCCGCTGACCAGCGCCGCGTCCGTGACCCGGCCCGTCACGACCACGTCCGCGCCCGCCCGCAGGCAGGCCGTGATCCCCCCGCCGCCGAGGTAGGCATTGGCGGTGAGCACCCCTGCACCCGAGTCCCCGCGCCCGCCCCCGTCCCCGTACGGCATCAGGTCGTCGCCCTCGACGTGCGCGACGCGGACCGGCACCCCCACCTTCGCGGCCAGCGCCCGCAGCGCCGCCGCCAGGGCGGCCGGGTTCAGCCCGCCCGCGTTCGCGACGATCCGCACCCCCCGCTCGTGCGCGAGCCCGAGCCCTTCCTCCAGCTGCCGCAGGAAGGTCTTGGCGTAGCCGAGGTCCGGGTTCTTCAGGCGGTCGCGGCCGAGGATCAGCATGGTGAGCTCGGCGAGGTAGTCGCCGGTCAGCACGTCCAGCGGGCCGCCGGTCAGCATCTCGCGCACGGCGTCGAACCGGTCTCCGTAGAAGCCGGACGCGTTGCCGATGCGCAGCGCCCGCCGCGTCACCGCGACGGCCCCTGCGGCTCCCGGCCCGGCCCGGCCGGACCCGCGAAGGCCTGGGCGATGCCGAGCCAGCGGTCGGCGTCGGGCCCGGTCGCCGTGAGGCCGAGGTCGGCGCGGTGGGCGCGCTGGGTGACCAGCAGGCAGAAGTCCAGCGCGGGTCCCGTGACCCGCTGCGGGGCGTCCGCAGGGCCGTACGCCCACACCTGCGCACCCCCCGGGGCCGTCAGCTCCACCCGGAACTCCCCCTGCGGCGCGGGCAGTCCCCGCACGGCGTACGCGTAGTCGCGCGCCCGCACCCCGATCCGCGCGACGTGCCGCAGCCGGGCGGTGGGGGTGCGCCGTACGCCGAGCGCGTCGGCGACGTCCTGGCCGTGCGCCCAGGTCTCCATGAGCCGGGCGCTCGCCATGGAGGCGGCCTTCATCGGGGGCCCGTACCAGGGGAACCGGGTGTCGGGCGCGGCGGCCGCGAGCGCCGCGTCGAGCGCACCGCGCCCGGCCCGCCAGCGCTCCAGCAGCTCCCCGGGCGCCAGCGCGGCCCCTTGCTCGGCGCCTTCGTCGACGAAGGAGTCGGGGGCCTCCAGCGCCTCATCCACCATCCGCGCGAAGCCCTCGGCGTCGGTGAGGGAGAGCAGGGCGGCCCGGTCGGTCCAGTGCAGGTGGGCGATCTGGTGGGCGACGCTCCACCCGGGCGCGGGCGTCGGCCCGGCCCACGCGGCCACCGGCAACTCCCCCACGAGCGAATCGAGTTCGCGTCCCTCCTCCCGGAGATCGGCGAAGACGGCGACGACGGACGGATCGGGCACGGCGCACTCCCCTCTCGGCGTGAGGGGAAGCCTGGCACCCTCCACTAAAACAATCAAGCACGCTTGCATGATTTTTGCCCGGCCGGCAGAGCCCTCAGCATTCTCGACAACGGCCCTACCACCCATACAAGTTGAGGTGCAGAACACAACCGCGACCCGTTTGTGCGGCACGCTTCGCTCGTCCCGGTGACTCCGGGCATGGCCTCCGCCGGCCTCGGGGACATACCTCTCGCCGAGAGGCAAGTGCCCACGGCAAGACCGGGAGGAGGACCAGCTCGATGGCGGGGAACGCGCTGGCGGAGTTGCTCAACGACGGAATCCCTCGGCTCTACGCGCCGCGCACCCGCATGCTGCGTCAGGGAGAGGACGGGACCCACCTCCTCGTCCTCACCGGCGGAGTGGCGCGCGTCGTCCTCGGCAAGGAGGACGGCACGGACCTCTGGCTGGCACATCGTGGTCCGGGATGCCTGCTCGGGGACATGTCCGTCCTGAGCGGCGCGGTGCGCAACGCCTCCGTGATCGCGGTCAGTCCATGTACGGCAGTGGTCTTGCACCGTGATCGGTTCCTGCGTCGCGTCGAGAGCGGCGCGCTGGCGTCGCTGCTCTACCGGCAGCTGCTGGCGAGGCAGCACGAGATGGACCTCGCCCACAGCGAGCAGTGGAGCCTGCCCGTGAAGGTCCGGCTTGCCGGCCTCCTCGTCAGACTGGTCGGCCTCTCGGGCTCGCCCCGCATCACCGGCTGGACACAAGCGGACCTCGCCAGAGCCGCAGGGGCCTCACTCAGTGCGATCACGCCAGTCCTGAGGACGCTCACCACGGCGGGAATGGTGCAGGTCAAGCGCCGCCTGATCACGGTCACCGATCTGCCCGCCCTCCGCGCCCTGGCCGCGGCAACCCGCGCCTGACGCCTGCTCCCGTCCGAGTAACCGCCCTCACATTCCGAGTGGCCACTACTGGCCATTCGCCGCCGCCGAGCGCGCGCATGCTCGGAATCCGCCGGGATCGCTACCGGCCCAACCCATCACCTCCAGCAGGAGATTCGCCATGCCCGACCCCTCGCTGAAAAGCATCCCTCTGCCACCGCACCGCGGAGTGCTCGCCGTCGACGCCGTCGCCTTCACCCGGTTGCCGGCCTCGCGACACGCTCCGACGAACGTGCTGATCCACCACGTCATGGGCCGTGCCCTCAGCGCATCCGGCCTGGGTGAGCTGTGGCAGACGAGGCGGTTTCCTGCGGATACCGGCGACGGAGTCGCCTTCGGCTTCGATCCCCGCCTCCTTCCCTTCGTCCTCTGGCCCTTCCTCGACACGCTCGAGGAGGTGCTCGCCCTGCACAACGTCACCTCGTCGGGTCCTCCCATCCGCCTCCGCGCTGCCGTCCACATCGGCCCACTACCGGACTCCGGGCTGCCCGGCGACGGCAACGGGACCGCGCGCAACGACACGCACCGGCTGCTCGACTCCGAGCCCCTCCGACAAGCCCTCGCATGCACCAGCGCGGACTCGACGAACCTGGCGGCGATCATCTCGCAACGTGTCTACGAGGACGTGGTCCTCGGCGGTTACACCGGCCTGAGCCGCCACCGCTGCGTCAAGGTCGATGCCACTGTGGCGAACAAGGGCTTCTCGCAACCGGCGTGGCTCTACGTCCCCCGGCTGTCCGGAAGCCTTCTCCAGACCGGTCTCACCCCGAGCGCCGCACCCCGAACCGAATTCCGCGACCCCAAGAACCCTCCGCCGCGCCCGGCCCAGAGCATCCAGCACGTCGGTTCCGGAGTGGCTTTCGTGGGCGAGGTGTCCGGCGACTTCCGCTACACCGGGGAGCCCCGCCGGTGAGCCAGCACGTCGGGCACGGGGTCGCCATCGAGGGAAACGTCGGACGCGACGTCATCAACAACGTCTACTCGGCCCCCTGCGGCATGTCACCGCGGTCCGCTCCGGCGCCGGACTTCGAGCCCGCACCGGGGCCGCACACCGAATTCGTTGCCGCGCTGGACCGACTGGCACGGGCCTGCGAGCAGATGGCGGCAGAACTCTCGCGCATCTTCCCCGTCCGAGGAGCAGGTTCATGGCATTGATCCGGTTCAACCGCCCCTTCGACAACATCGGCGAGCAGCTCACGTCGCCCGCACGGGAACCCGTCACCCTCGCCGTATCCGTCGCCGGGAGCGTGCTGTTGCTGACGCCGGCGGCAGCCCGGGAATTGCTGTACACACCCGCATCGGACGAAGAGCTGCGCAGCGCCGTCTGGCGGCAGGCCGTTGTGGCCGCACAAGAGGAGACCGCCCCGGACGGTGAACCCTGGCGGCTGTTCGCGGTCTGGCTGACACTCCCCCACCTCTACCGAACGGTATGGAGGGCAGCATCGGCCTTCGGAGCCAGTCACGCCGACCTCCAGGCCGAGGCCGTGCTCGCACTGCTCGAAACCCTGGCAGTCCTCGACCCCGACCAGCCCGCTCCCGGAAGCACTCTGGCCAAGGCTGCGAGCCGCCGGGCATGGGCCCTCGCCCGGCAGTCCGCCAAGGAAACACGCGTCGCGGACATCGCCGCGATCGCGGAAGCCCGTCTCGGACCCGAACCCAGCATCGCGGACCTGGTGCCGGAACACGCCTGGGAGCTGGACATCGACCCCTTGCCCCGCCCGGACGGACTGTGCGCACCACTCCGCTTCACCACCTCGCCCGCCCGGGTCGAAGGCGAGCGGCTGGGTGCGCTGGCCCAGGGACTCGGTCTGCGGGACATCGTCCACCGCGCCCGCCGGCCCGGTGAGGGAACGCTGATCGGAACCCTCTCCCTGCGGCCGGCCGGAGCACACCGATGAGCGAGCGCAAAGGTCCCCCGCTGTCGTTCGCGGAAGCCTTCGACCTCCCCCTGACGATGGATCTGCGTACCGCCGCCCGTGCCTTCGGGGTGTGCCCCGGAACCGCGTACAAGCAGATCCGTCTCGGCAGGTTCCCCTGCCCCGTGCTTCGCCTCGGCCACCGCTACCGCATCCCCACCGCCTGGGTCCTGCGTGCCCTGGGGATCGAGGAGAGGCCCATCTACGCCGTCGACCTGGAAGCGGGCGCCGACCACGCCGCCCGCTCGGAGAATCCCGCCACCCACGAAAGGGAGTACCGCTCATGAGCACCATGACCGAGGCGGCCTCAGCCGCATCCGAGGGCGCCGGCGCCCTCCGCAGCTGCTTCGTCATCGGCCCGATCGGCGACGATCTCGCCGATCACGGCACCCCGGCAGCCGAGGCGTACGAGAACGCTCTCGAGGTGTTCGAGAAGGTGATCCGCCCGGCGTGCGAGCGCTTCGGGATCAACCCCGTCCGGGCTGATCAGATCGTCCGTGCAGGAGAGATCGCCGAGCAGATCTACGTCCGCCTGCGGGACGACGACCTCGTCATCGCCGACGTGAGCCACGGCAACCCCAACGTCATGTACGAGCTGGGCCTGCGCCACGGCGCCGGCAGGCCCGTCATCCAGCTCGGGGAACGCGGCCAGCTGCCCTTCGACATCTCCTCGTTCCGCACCATCCGGTTCAACCGCCGCGAACGGAGCGGCCTCATCGATGCACGCAAGGCCCTGGAGAAGGCCCTGGACGAAGGGATCCACAACGGCTTCGACCTGTCCGCCCCCGCCAGGATCATGCGCGGGATGCAGGCAGCCACCCCGGCCCAGGGAGAGCCGGATGACGAGACCGACCCGGCGGGTGACGAGGCCCCGGGCCTGATCGACCGCTTCGTCGCGATCGAGGAACAGATGGACGCCCTCAACGAAGACACGAACGCGATGAGTGAGGCGCTGGAGCGCATCATGCAGGCCACCCAGGAGTGTGCCCCGGCCATGGAACGGGCCAACCAGCCGGGCTTCCCCCTCAGCGCCCGCCTGCCACTGCTGGTCCAGTACGCATCCGCCCTCAGCGGTCCGGCCAGCGACCTGAAGGACAGCGCGAGGCGCTTCGCCGAGAGGATGGCCGACGTCGACACCGCTGTGCACTCCGCACTGGACTTCCACGAGTCCACCCCCGCGGATGAGCGCAGTGAAGGTGAGAACGAGTTCGTGAGCGGACTACTGGGCACGGCTGAGGGAACGCGCGGGGCCATGGAAGGCATCACGGCCTTCGGCACGGCGATCAACTCGATGATCGGTATGAGCCGGGAGCTGCGCGTCCCGGGCAAGGACATCGCCGCCGCGCTCAAGCTCGTCAGCGGCGTCATCACACGCATCGACACCTGGGAGCAGCGCGCCCGCGCCCTGTCCTAGACGGTCCGCTGTGGGGTCCCGGCCACTGGATGGCCCGGGCCCCACCCACTCATTCCCGCCATCGCCGACAACATCTGCACGGGCGAAGGCGAATGAGGCCGGTGCCCAGCTACGCATGAGGGCGACAGGGCCCAGGAAGCAAAACCGGCAGAGACGGTTCCGGCCGTACGCCCGGAAGCCCGCGAAGCAGCCCCTGCGCCGCGCCGATACTGGGGGCTCCGCCCGCGCAGCCACCGCATCCGAGCCCCTCCACGCCACCCGACGACGAGGACGGTCCGCCGTGAACCACGCTGCCCCAGACGCCTTCACCTCCCTCTACCCCGAGCTCGACGCCGGCGCCCTCACCGCCTTCGCCGCCGCCCTGGAGAGCGGCGACCTCACCGGCCTGCCGCCCGCGCGCGCCGCCGGGGCGCAGGCCGTACGGGCCGCGGCCGTCTTCACCCGGGGCAAGGTGACCGGCGCCTGCGGGGACCTCCTCGACGCCGCGCTCTGGCGGCACACCGGGCCCGGCCCCCGGCCGGCGGTGGTGATGCCCTCGCCGTGGACCGACCTCGGCTGGACCGCGTACGTCGTCCAGGCCGCGGCCTTCGCGGCGCGCGGCTACGACGTCCTCGCCTACACCGCCCGCGGGTTGGGCCGCTCCGAGGGCCAGGCCGACTTCGCCGGGCCGCTGGACGTCGCCGACGGCAGACGGGCCCTGGACCACCTCCTGGAGCGCACCGCCGGCCCGGTCACCAGGATCGGCTTCCTCGGCGTCTCCTACGGCTCCGGCATCGGCCAGCTCGTCGCCGCGCACGACCCCCGGGTCGACGCGGTCGCCGCGCTCAGCACCTGGGGCGACCTCGGCGAGGTCCTCCGTGAGAACTCCACCCGCCGCGCCGCCGCCGTACAGGCCCTCCTCACGACGGCCGGCCGGGCCCACCTGACCCCGGAGACGGAGCGCGCACTGGAGAACGTCCTGGCCAACCGGGACACCGAAGGGAGCCTGCGGTGGGCCCAGCAGCGCTCACCCTTCACCCACGTCAAGGAGCTCAACCGCCGCCGGGTGCCGGTCTTCTTCTCCCACGCCTGGCACGAGACGCTCTTCCCCGCCAACCAGACGCTGCGGCTGTTCGACGAACTCACCGGCCCCAAGCGCCTCGACCTGTCCATCGGCGACCACGGCGGCCCCGAGGCCACGGGCCTGCTGGGACTGCCGAACCGGATCTGGACGGACGCCCACCGCTGGTTCGACCACCACCTGCGCGGCGCCGCCAACGGCATCGACGCCGAGGGCCAGGTGCTCTCCGAGGTGATGTGGACCCGCGCCCTCGAACCCGCCCCCACCTGGCCCTCCCTCACCCGGCACGTCCGCCGGCTGCACCTCACCGGCCACGGGGAACTGGCCGAGGAACCCGAAGCCGGCTGGACGGCGGGCGTGCTGTGCGGGGTGGACACCCCGGCCGCCGTCGCCGACGCGATCGTGGCCTCCGGGTACGCGGAGATGGCCGGCCGCCCGAAGACCTACCCGGCGGGCGCCATCGACCCCACGGTGACGGCCGCCTGGGCCGCGGCCCCCGCCGAAGACACCATCCGCGTACGGGGCATCCCGCGCCTGCGCGTCACGTACCGCGCCGCGAACTCCGGCTCCACCTTCGTCGCGTACCTGCTGGACCTCGCCCCGGACGGCTCGGCGCGCCTGATCACGCACGCCCCGTTCAGCGACCTCGACGCCCCGCCGGACAGCCTGATCAGCGCGGACATCGACCTCCAGGCCACGGCGTACGACATCCCGCGCGGCCACCGCACCCTGCTGGTCGCGACCGCCCGCGACCCCTTCTACGGCGACGCCAACCTGCCCCGCGCCACGCTGGCGTTCACCTCGCCGGAGCCGACGCCGTCTTATGTGGAGCTGCCGCTGGGGTGAGGGCGGGGGAGGTCATGTACGGCCGATTTAGACAAGCGTATTGCACAGCCGTATAGATCCCCGTAGGGTTCCCCATGTCACGTCACGTCAGGCGCTGGGACCGAGGGCCAAAGGGGATCCACCATGAACACCGCCACCCGCTCCGAACTGACCATCGACGGCCGCCGGTTGTCCTACCTCGACTTCGGCGGCACCGGCCGGCCGCTGGTCGCCCTGCACGGCCACCTCTCCGAGGGCGCCACGTTCGCCGAACTCGCCCGGGCCCTGGACCCCGAATGGCGGCTGATCGCCCCCGACCAGCGCGGCCAGGGCGAGTCCGACCGTGCCGCCGACTACTCGCGGGAGGGCTACCTCTCCGACATCGAGGCCCTGCTGGACCACCTGGAGCTGGAGCGCGTCGTCCTGCTCGGCCACTCCCTCGGCGCCATCAACGCCTACCAGTTCGCCGCCCGTCACCCCGAGCGCGTCAGCGCACTCGTCAACGCCGAGGGCCCGGCCGCGTTCGGCCTCGACGGCCCGAACCCCCTGGGCTTCCTGCTGGAGCTGCCCCACGAGGCTCCGACCCGCGAGGCGCTGGTCGCGGGCCTCGGCCCGGCCGCGCCGTACTTCGCCGACCGGCTGCGGGAGAACGCCGACGGCAGCTGGCGCCTGCCCTTCCACCCCCGGGACATGTACGACTCCGAGCACCACGTCCACGGCGACCACTGGGCCGACTGGACGGCCACCACCTGCCCGGCCCTGCTCGTCCACGGCACCAAGGGCGTCATCCCGGCCGGCCAGGCCCACGCGATGGCGGAACGCCGCCCCCACACCACCGCGACCGAACTCGACACCGACCACTTCATCCACACCGCAGCCCCGGACGCCTTCGCGGCGACGGTGGGAGGGTTCCTGGCGGGGGTGTGAGGGGGGGCGGGAAGCGAGGAGGCGCGTCAGATCGCTACGCGCTTCTCGTATCTCAGCGGCTGGCCGCCGTCTGGGGCTGATAGGTGCACCAGACGGCGGCCGGATCGCCTTGCGGGCGCGTCAGGGGGCGATGGGCAGCTGGCGCTTGTGGTCGGTGAGGCGGAAGCGGCTGACGATCGTTTCGAAGGCGCGCTCGTCCACCGGCTTGCCTTCCAGGAAGTCGTCGATGTCGTCGTACGTGACGCCGAGGGCGTCCTCGTCTGCCTTGCCCGGGTCGAGGGTCTCCAGGTCGGCCGTCGGGGTCTTCCACACCAGCTCGGCGGGCGCACCCAGCGCGTCCGCGACGGCGCGCACCCGGCGCTTGGTCAGGCCGGTCAGCGGGACCACGTCCGCTGCCCCGTCGCCGAACTTGGTGAAGAAGCCGGACACCGCCTCGGCCGCGTGGTCGGTACCGACCACCAGACCGGCATACGCACCGGCCACCGCGTACTGGGCGATCATGCGCTGGCGGGCCTTGATGTTGCCGTTCACGAAGTCCTGGTGGTGGGCGTCGCGGAAGCTCACACCTGCGGCCACCGACGCCTCGAGCGCCGCGTCGCTCGCGGGCTTGATGTCCACGGTCAGCACGTGGTCGGCCTGGATGAAGGACAGCGCGAGCTGCGCGTCGTGCTCGTCGGCCTGGATGCCGTAGGGCAGCCGCATCGCATAGAACTGCGCCTCGTGCCCCGCCGCACGGGCCCGCTCGACGGCGAGCTGGCACAGCCGGCCCGTGGTGGTCGAGTCGACACCACCGCTGATGCCGAGTACGAGGGACCGCAGACCCGTGGAGGTCAGCCGCTCGGCGAGGAAGGCCACCCGGCGCTCGATCTCCCGCTCGGCCTCGAAGGTCTCGGCGACCTGGAGTTCCTGGGCGATCTCCTGCTGCAGGGCGATGGACGCCGACTCGCTCACGTCTGCTCCTTGTTCCGGTTCACGATGTGCCGCCCACCCTAGCCCGCGCCACCTACCAGCCCCCAGACAGCGAGATGGAGGAAGCGCGCAGCCATCTGTAGTGCCCAGATACTCCCCACGCCGTGCTGGTCACCTTGTGATGCACCTATCAGCCCAAGACGGCCAGCAGGCGCTGAGATATGAGGAGCGCGTAGCGATCTGACGCGCCCATGCGCTCCTCCCGCCGCCCTGGTCACCATTTGGTGCAGGTATCAGCCCCAGACGGCCGCCGGACGCTGAGAAATGAGAAGCGCGTAGCGATCTGACGCGCCCCCGGGCCCCCGGCCCTGGGCCCTCCCTGGACGGGCCCGGATGCCCGGCGTGGCAAGGAGAAGCCTCTCGCCTCATCCCGGACGAGGCCGCTCCTCCCCTCCTGCCCCGTGACCGTTCTTTTGGGGGCTTCCCGGCAGTCTTTCGGCTTTCCGGGGCGGGACGGGCCGTCAAGGGTGGCCGAAGGCCATCGCGAAGCGACGCGACGAAGGAGCGCCCTTGACGGGCGGGCCCGACACGGAAGGACGATGGGACTGACGGGAAACCCCCAAACCGTCCCTGAGGCCGCCCAGGTGAAACCCCCCTCACCCCGCCGTCTGGGAGCGGACCGCGCCCATGCTGGCCGCGATCACCAGGGCGATCGCGAGCGCGTCGGGCCACGACATCGCCTGCCCCAGGATCAGGAAGCCGGCGGTCGCCGCGATGGCCGGTTCCAGGCTCATCAGGATCGCGAAGGTCGGGGCCGGGAGCCGGCGCAGGGCGAGCAGCTCCAGCGTGTACGGAAGCACCGACGACAGCACCGCCACCCCGAGGCCCAGCGCCAGCGTGCCCGGGACGAGGAGGGCGGAGCCCGCCTCCCTCACGCCCAGCGGGAGCGAGATGACCGCGGCCACCGCCATCGCCAGGGCCAGGCCGTCCGCCTGCGGGAAGCGGCGGCCGGTGCGGGCGCTGAAGACGATGTACGCGGCCCACATCGCACCGGCCCCCACCGCGAAGGCCGCGCCCAGCGGGTCGAGGCCGCCGAGGCCTCCGCCGCCGTGGCCGGCCAGCAGAGCGACACCGGCCAGGGCGAGGCCGGCCCACAGGAGGTTCACCAGGCGGCGGGAGACGATCACGGACAGGGCCAGCGGGCCGAGCACCTCCAGGGTCACGGCGGGGCCCAACGGGATGCGGTCGATGGCCTGGTAGAAGAGGCCGTTCATGCCGGCCATGGCGACGCCGAAGGCGACGACCGTGCCCCAGTCGGCGCGGCTGTAGCCGCGCACCTTGGGCCGGCACAGGAGCAGCAGTACCACCGCGGCGGCCGCGAGTCGCAGGGTGACCACGCCCGCCGCGCCCACCCGGGGCATGACCATCACCGCGAGGGCAGCTCCGAACTGCACCGAGACCCCGGCCGAGACCACCAGCGCGACCGGCCCGAACCGGGCCCCCCGGGCGGGGACGGGGGTGGGGGCGGGGGCCGGAGCGGCAGCGGTGGGCGTCGGGGACGAGGAGGCGGGTGCGGGTGCGGGCATCAATCCAGACTAAGGGGTGCGTAAGGACCGTCCCGGCGTGTTTTGCCTTACACGGGTTCCCCCGTCACCTCCCCCAGCGCCTCCGCGAGGAGCTCCGCCAGGTGCCGGGCCCGGTGGCCGGACAGCTGCGCGATCTGGGTGCGGCAGGAGAACCCGTCGGCGAGGACCGCCGCGTCCGGGTCGGCGGTGCGCAGCGAGGGCAGCAGCTGTTCCTCCGCGCACGCCACGGAGACGGCGTGGTGGCCGGGCTCGAAGCCGAAGTTGCCCGCGAGCCCGCAGCAGCCGCCGCTGAGGGCCCCGGTGAGGCCGGCCCGTTCGCGCAGCCGCCGGTCGGCGGCGTCGCCGAGGACGGCGTGCTGGTGGCAGTGGGTCTGGCCGGCGACGGGCCGGTCGAGGCGGGGCGGGGTCCAGTGGGGGGCGTACTCCTCCAGGGTTTCCGCGAAGGTGCGGACCGCCCCCGCGAGGTGGTGGGCGCGGGGGTCGTCGGGGAGGAGGGCGGGGAGGTCGGTGCGCAGGGCCGCCGCGCAGCTGGGTTCGAGGACCAGCACGGGGTCCCGTACCTCCCCCACGGCGTCCAGGGTGCGCCGGAGAACCGTGCGGGCGCGGTCCAGGCGGCCGGTGGAGACGTACGTCAGCCCGCAGCACACCGGGCGGCGGGTGGGGACGGTGACGGTGAGGCCGGCCGCCTCGAGGACCCGTACCGCGGCGCGGGCGGTCTCGGGGGCCAGGTACTCGCTGAAGGTGTCGGGCCACAGGGTCACGGTGGTCGCACCAGGACCCACCCCGGCCGCCGGCCGACTGCGCCACCAGCGGGTGAACGGGACCGGCGCCAGTGCGGGGAGGGGGCGTTCCCGGGCCAGCCCCGGGATCCGCAGTGCCCGCCCGGCGGCGTTGACGGGACGGGCGGCCCGCAGTGCGGCGATGAGGCGGAGCCAGGCCGGGAGGCCGCCCAGGGTGTAGTGGGCCAGGGGGCGGACACGGCCGGACCAGTGGTGGTGCAGGAACTCCGACTTGTAGGTGGCCATGTCCACGCCCACCGGGCAGTCGCTGCGGCAGCCCTTGCAGCTCAGGCACAGGTCCAGCGCCTCGGCGACCTCCGCCGAGCGCCACCCGTCGGTCAGGATCTCCCCGGCCAGCATCTCGTGCAGCAGCCGGGCCCGGCCGCGCGTGGAGTGCCGCTCCTCCCCCGTGACCCGGTACGACGGGCACATCACCGACGGACCTCCCGGTTCGGTGGACCGGCATTTCGCGACGCCCACGCAGCGGGCCACGTCCCTGCCCAGCGCGGACGCCGCCGGCAGCACCGCGAAGCGGAGGTTCTCGTCGAGCCGCGCCGGCCGGACCAGGATCCCCGGGTTCATGCCTCCGGCCGGGTCCCACACGTCCTTGTACGCGCCGAAGAGCGCGATCACCTCCGGCCCGTACATGCGGGGCAGCAGCTCCGCCCGGGCCTGCCCGTCCCCGTGTTCCCCCGACAGGGAGCCGCCGTGGGCGACGACCAGGTCGGCCAGGTCGCCGGAGAAGGCACGGAAGCGGGCCACGCCGGGCGCCGTCACCAGGTCGAAGTCGATCCGGACGTGTACGCAGCCCTCCCCGAAGTGCCCGTACGGGGTGCCGTGCAGCCCGTACCGGGCCAGCAGGGCCCGGAACTCCCGCAGGTACGCCCCCAGCCGGGCCGGCGGGACCGCGCAGTCCTCCCAGCCCGGCCAGGCCATCCCCCCTTCCGGGGTCCGGGTCGCGGTGCCCGCCGCGTCCTCGCGGATCCGCCACAGGGCCCGCTGCGCGGCGGGCTCCGTCACCAGGACCGCGTCGAGGGCGTCGGCGTCCCGCAGCAGGCGGCGCCCCGCGCCCTCGTCCGGCATCTCCACGAACAGCCAGGCCCCGCCCCTCGGCAGTCCGCCGGCGCCCCGCACCAGGTCCTCGGCCATGCCCTCCACGGTCAGCGGCCCGTATCCCAACAGCCCGGCGGCGGCCTCCGCCGCCGCGCCCTCGTCGGAGTAGCCGAGCACCACGAGCACCGGCGCGGGCGGCAGCTCCACGAGGCGCACCACCGCCTCCGTCACCACGCCGAGGGTGCCCTCGCTGCCGCAGAAGGCCCGGGCGAGCTGCGTACCGCGTTCGGGCAGCAGCGCGTCGAGCCCGCCGTAGCCGGAGATCCGGCGGGAGAAGGATCCGGCCGCGAGCCCGGTGCGGAGTACGGCGAGGTTGCCGTCGACCAGTTCCCGCAGCCCGGCCGGCGCCCCGGTCCAGCCCCGGGAGAGCCGGTGGGCGGCGCCGCCGTACGTGGTGACGGCGAGCTCGGTCACGTTGTCGGCGGTGGTCCCCCAGGCCACCGAGTGGGCCCCGCAGGCGTTGTTGCCGATCATCCCGCCGAGGGTGCAGCGGGAGTGCGTGGACGGGTCGGGCCCGAAGGTCAGCCCGTACGGGCGCACCGCGTCCCGCAGCCGGTCGAGGACCAGCCCGGGCTGGACGACGGCGGTCCGCGCCTCGCGGTCCACGGACACCAGGGCGTTCATGTGCCGGGTGAGGTCGAGCACCACCCCGACCCCGGTGGCCTGCCCGGCGATGGAGGTGCCGCCGCCGCGCGGTACGACGGGCACGCCGGCCTCGGCGCACACGCGCAGCGCGGCCGCCACGTCCTCGGCGTCGCGCGGGGCTACCACGCCGACCGGGACGCGGCGGTAGTTCGAGGCGTCCATGGTCGCCAAGGCCCGTGCGGCGGCGCCGAAGTCCACCTCCCCGCGCAGCTGCGAGCGCAAGGTCCGTTCGAGTTCCCCGGGTGACGTCACGGCGTCCACCCTCCCACCCTCCCACCGGCCCCACGCGTCTCCACGCGTCTCCACGCGTCTCACCGGGTGGACGCGCCTCCGACTCCCGGTCCAGGACCGGATACGCTCCGCTCGTGGCTGAGATCCAGATTCCCGCTGACATCAAGCCCGCCGACGGACGCTTCGGCGCGGGCCCCTCCAAGGTGCGGACCGAGGCGCTGGACGCCCTCGCCGCCACCGGTACCTCCCTGCTCGGCACCTCGCACCGCCAGGCCCCGGTCAAGAACCTGGTCGGCTCGGTGCGTCAGGGCCTCCGGGACCTCTTCTCCCTCCCCGAGGGCTACGAGGTGATCCTGGGCAACGGCGGCTCCACCGCCTTCTGGGACATCGCGACCGCCGGTCTGATCGAGCGGAAGTCCCAGCACCTCACCTTCGGCGAGTTCTCGTCCAAGTTCGCCAAGGCCGCGAAGCTCGCGCCGTGGCTGGACGAGCCGTCCGTGATCTCCTCCGAGCCGGGCACGCACCCCGAGCCGGTCGCCGAGGCGGGCGTGGACGTGTACGCGTACACGCACAACGAGACCTCGACGGGTGTCGCGGCGCCGATCAAGCGCGTCGCGGGTGCGGACGCCGGTTCGCTCGTCCTGGTGGACGCGACCTCGGGTGCCGGTGGACTTCCGGTGGACATCACCGAGACCGACGTCTACTACTTCGCCCCGCAGAAGTCCTTCGCCTCGGACGGCGGCCTGTGGCTGGCCGCGTTCTCCCCGGCCGCCCTGGAGCGGGCCGCGCGCGTGCACGCCTCGGGCCGGCACATCCCGGAGTTCTTCTCGCTGCCGACGGCGATCGACAACTCGCTGAAGAACCAGACGTACAACACCCCGGCGCTCTCCACCCTCTTCCTGCTGAACCAGCAGCTGGAGTGGATGAACAGCCAGGGCGGCCTGGAGTTCACCACCGGCCGTACGGCGGCCAGCGCGCGCAACCTGTACGGCTGGGCGGAGGCGTCGAAGTACGCCAACCCCTTCGTCCAGGACGCCGACAAGCGCTCGGCCGTCATCGGCACGATCGACTTCTCCGACGACATCGACGCGGCCGCGATCGCCAAGGTGCTGCGCGCCAACGGCATCGTGGACACCGAGCCGTACCGCAAGCTCGGCCGCAACCAGCTCCGTATCGCGATGTTCCCGGCGATCGACCCGGCGGACGTGCAGGCGCTGACCGCGTGCATCGACTACGTGATCGAGCAGCTCTGACCGCTGCGCTCTGAGACAGGAGTCCCCGGTGCCTTGCCTGCGCCGGGGACTCCTGCCGTTTCCGGCAGGGCCTCGGCCCTCGCCGTCGTCGTGTTCGCCCACCTCACGGGCAGGGCGTAGGCCCCCACGCGATACCTTCAGCACTCCTGCAAGACAGCACAGACGTGGAGGCACCGGCATGAACGTGCGAGTCACGGCGGCCCAGAGCGGCGTGGACCCCTTCGGCACGGCCCGGCTGCGGCGCGGGGTGCTCGACGCGTGGGGTGCGGGCCCGGCCCGCTTCCGCGAGGACGCCAACGCCGAGGAGGACCTGGCGCTCGGCGGCTACCGGGACCGGCTCGTCGTGGAGCTGGCCCAGAACGCCGCCGACGCCGCGGGCCGCGCCAAGGTCCCCGGCCGGCTGCGGCTGACCCTGCACCCCGCCGGGCCGGACGGCCCCGCCGTGCTGGCCGCCGCCAACACCGGGGCCCCGCTCGACGCGACGGGCGTGGAGTCGCTGAGCACCCTGCGCGCCTCCGCCAAGCGGGAGAACGACCAGGGCTCCGTCGGCCGCTTCGGCGTCGGCTTCGCCGCCGTGCTGGCCGTCTCCGACGAGCCGGCGGTGCTCGGCCGCCACGGCGGGGTCCGCTGGTCCCTCGCCGAGGCCCGCGAGCTGGCCCGGGACGCCGCCAACGGCAGCCCCGGGCTCGGTGACGAACTCCGCCGCCGCGACGGCCACGTACCGCTGCTGCGGCTGCCGCTGCCCGCCGAGGGCACCGCCCCCGAGGGGTACGACACCGTCGTGGTCCTCCCGCTGCGCGACGCCGCCGCCGAGGACCTCGCCGAACGCCTGCTCGCCGGGATCGACGACGCCCTGCTGCTGACCCTGCCCGGACTGCGCGAGGTCGTCGTGGAGACCCCGGCCGCCGGGCACCGCGTGCTCTACCGGCGCATGGACGGCCCGTACACCGTCATCGAGGACTCCGCCTCCGGCACCCACCGCTGGCGCACCGTCCGCCACACCGGCCCCATCGAGCCGGCCCTGCTCGCCGACCGGCCCGTCGAGGAGCGGCTGCGGCCCGACTGGACCGTCACCTGGGCCGCCCCCGTGGACGCCGACGGCGCGCCCGTACACCCGCGCACCGCGCCCGTCGTGCACGCCCCGACCCCCACCGACGAGCCGCTGGGCGTCCCCGCCCTGCTCATCGCCTCGCTGCCGCTGGACACCACGCGCCGCCACCCCGCCCCCGGGCCGCTGACCGACTTCCTGGTCGAGCGCGCGGCGGACGCCTACGCCGAACTCCTGGGCGCCTGGGACCCGGTGAGCACCGCCCTGGTGGACCTGGTCCCCGGCCCGCTCGGCAAGAGCGCGCTCGACGGGGCCCTGCGCGCCGCCGTGCTCCAGCGGCTGCCCCGCACCGCCTTCCTCGCCCCGGCCGCCCCCACCGAGGAACTGTCGGCGCTGCGCCCCTTCGAGGCCGAGATCGTGGAGGGCGCCGGCTCCGACACCGTACGGGTCCTCGCGGAGGTGCTCCCGACGCTGCTGCCCGCCGGGCTGGAGCGGCGCCCCGAGCTGCGCACCCTGGGCGTGGGCCGGCTGCCGCTGGGCGACGCCATCGAGCGGATCGCGGGCATCGAGCGCACCCCGGACTGGTGGCACCGCCTGTACGACACCCTGGCCGGGGTGGATCCCGACCGGCTCTCGGGCCTGCCCGTGCCGCTCGCCGACGGGCGCACCACGATCGGCCCGCGCCACGTCCTGCTGCCGGGCACGGACACCCCGGCGGACCTGGCCCGCCTGGGCCTGAAGGTGGCCCACCCGGAGGCGGCGCACCCGCTGCTGGAGAAGCTGGGCGCCCTGCCCGCCACCGCGCGCGCCGTCCTGACGACCCCGCAGATCCGCGCCGCCGTGGCCGCCTCCCTGGACGCGGGCGAGATCTGGGACGAGGACGCCGACACCCTGGACGCGGACGAACTGGCCGAGGTGGTCCTCACCCTGGTCCGCGACGCCGGCCTGGCCCCCGGCGACGAGCCCTGGCTGGGCGCGCTGGCCCTGCCGGACGAGGACGGGGAGCCGACCCCGGCCGGTGAACTGCTGCTCGCCGGAAGCCCGCTGGCCTCCGTCCTGCGCGAGGACGAGGTCCCGTACCTGGACGCCGAGCTGGCGGCGCGCTGGGACGCGGACACGCTGGCCGCCTGCGGGGTGCTGACCGAGTTCCAGCTGGTCCGCGCCACCGACGTGGTCCTCGACCCGGACGAACTGGAGCCCCGCGACGGGGACTTCGCCGAGCCCGACGACGCGGGCCTGCTGGACGCGGTCGACGTGTGGTGCGAGGACCTCCTCGACCAGCTCCCGGACACCCCCGTACCGCCGGTGGCCACCGAGCTGATCGCCGTCCGGGACCTCGACCTCGTCGACGACGACCGCTGGCCGCAGGCCCTGGCGATGCTCGCGCAGCCCCCGCTGCGCGACGCCCTGACCCAGCCCGTACGCATCCTGCTCCCGGACGGCACCACGCAGTCCGTGCGCCCGTACACCGCCTGGTGGCTGCGCGACCACCCGGTGCTCGACGGCCGCCGCCCGGCCGGGCTGCGGGCGGCCGGCGGCGACCCGCTGCTGGAGGGCCTGTACACCTCGGCGGACGCGACGGGCTTCGAGGACGAGCAGGTCCTGCGCGCCCTGGGCGTACGCACCTCCGTGCGCGCCCTGCTGGAGGAGCCCGGCGGCGCGGCCGAGCTGCTGGGCCGGCTCGGCGACCCGGACCGCGAGGTGAGCGGCCACCAGCTGCACGGCCTGTACGGGGCCCTGGCCGATCTGGACCCGGAGCAGGTCACGCTCCCGGACGAGCTGCGGGCGGTGGTCGACGGGGAGCCCGTCGTGGTCGACGCGGCCGAGGCGGTCGTCGCCGACGCCCCCGACCTGCTCCCCTTGACGGCGGGCCTCGCCCTCCTGCCGGTCTCCCCCTCCCGCGCGGCCGACCTGGCCGAGCTGCTCCAGGTGCGCCGTCTGTCGGAGACGGTCCCGGCGGAGGTGAGCACCCCGGGCGAGGAGCACGAGGTCCCGGAGTCGGTACGCGTCCTCCTGGGCCCGTCGACGCCGGCGACGTACGTCGAGCACGAGGAGCTGATCGCGGGCGGCACGGAGCTGGACTGGCGCCGCACCCCGGACGGCGTCCTGCACGCCGCCACCCTGGAGGGCGTCGCGGCGGGCCTGGCCTGGTCGGCGGGGCAGTGGCCGCGCCGCTTCGAGGTGGCGGCCCTCCTGGAGGACCCCTCCCGCACGGCGGAACTGGCCCGCGACAGGTGGTTCGACTAGAGGGCTGCGGAACCCGGCGAGGAGTTCAGCGATCGACCGTGCCGTTTCCGCGGGAGCGCCGTACAGGGCAACAGATCTCGATCTAGAGTTGCCTGGAACGAGACGGCACGGGGGGGACCGCTTGTACGAGGATCCGCGCACGCCTCAGGACTGGGAGGACGTGGCGTTGGAGCGCCGGTCCGACGCGGTACACCTGCATCTCGCCGACCGACAGGTCGCATGCCTGTACTACCTGGGGTTCACCGCTGAGTGCTTCGCCAAAGCACTGTGCGTGGCACAAGGACGTCCAGTGCCGCGCGGCCGTGACGGGCACGACGTGCTGGCCATCTTGGCGCAGGCGGGGTATAGCCCGAATGTGCTTCCGCCCGAAGTCCGGAACTTTCTGTCGGACCGAGATGTCAGCCTGCGCTACCAGGCGATGCTGCCTGAGGATGTACGCATCGAGGACGAGATCAAAGCGGCCAATCGCTTCGCGAGCTGGTGCATCAAGCAGCTGCGCCGTCGCACGAGGGCGCAGAGGAGGAAAACGCCGTGACAGAGCCCGACGAAATTTCCCGCATCGAGGGATCCCTTCGGGAATCCCTCGGGGTCCGGGTGTGGGTGATCGCAGACCCCTACTCCGGCGTCCGGGTCACCGCAATTTCGACGGAATTTACAGGGATGACGCCCCGCGGGCGGCGAGAGCACGTTCAGGCCCTGGTGCCGGACGCGGACATCGTCCGATACGAACTGCTCACACCCGAGGAGGCAGATTTCGTCGAGCTGGAAGAACTCGCCGCCGCACCCGTACAGGCCGAGCTTCCGCTATGGCCGGAGGCTTTGGCCAGCGGTAAGGCGGACGAGATCACAGTGCGCTTCCCCTCAGACGACTACGGGACGCTCCCGTCTCCAGTGGTCTCGACCTTCTACTCGCTACGCGGTGGTGTTGGCCGGTCCACTGCATTGGCGCACGCCGCGCGCGGCATTGCGGAGCAGGGTCTGACCGTGCTCTGCATCGATATGGACTTGGAAGCTCCCGGCCTTGCTTCGCTGTTCGACGTCGAGGAAAGCGTTACCGAAGGAATGGGCGTCGTATCCCTGCTGGCCACCGCCGAGGTGACCGGTGAGATCCGGTCCCTCGATGCACATGTGCTGCGCGTCACCGAGGACATGGGGCTGTTCCTTCTTCCCGCAGGCCGGCCAGACGCCGAGTACGCCCGGTTGCTCGCGCACCTCGACCCCACGGCCTGGTACGAGGACGATGAGATCAACCCTCTGCGGCTGTTGGTCGAGGCGGTTTCAAAGCTCCCCGAGCGGCCTGATGTGGTGCTGATCGATTCACGAACCGGTATCAGCCCGCTCGCCGCGCCGCTTCTGTTCGACGTTTCCGACATCAATATCATCGCCTTCTACCCTCACCCACAGGCCCAGGCGGGCACACGCGCACTCACCCGGGCCCTGCTCGCGGCGAAATCCCGCCGGTCCACGGAAGGAAGCCCGTACACCCCGGAGGTTCGCTTCGTCGTCTCCCCGGTACCGGCTACACCCGAGGTCCGCGAGCTCTACGCAGAGCGTGCGCAGGACTGGATCAGGGAGTGGCTGTCCGTGGCACGGCATGCCTCCGGCAGTCCCGCTTTCGAGGCACTGGAGGAAATCGTCCAGGTCATCGGCTACCAGGAGACACTGGCCGCTTCCGACTCCGTGATGCGGGTCCAGGGCGCGGATGACTTCACGGTCGTAGCGAACTGGATCACCGGACTCGTAGAGCCCCGTGATGCCCTCGGTGACCGGGAAGACTCGCTTGCGGAGCCGAGCAAGGCAGACGTGCTCGCGTCCCTCCACTTCGCTGGTGAGACAGCTGAGAACCAGGAGTGGGACGAACTCCACAACACCTTCCTGAGCACTGCGGACGTGGACCGCGCACTCGACTTGGACACCGTCGTCGTCATCGGGCGCAAGGGCACTGGCAAGACAGCCGTGTTCCGCAAACTCGCAGAGAACCCGCAGGCGGTCGTGGTCACCAGCCCCCCGGGGCTGGACACTCACAAGAGCTGGACGCCGGACGCGGACGTATACGCGGCACTGGAGTCGGAACTGCGGGCCAGAGGACTGGAGTGGCGGCAGGCATGGCCGGCGATTGTCGGCCTGGCCATCCACCAGCACCTTCCCGAGGCTCCACAGCCCCATTGGGCTGACGAACCCATCGGTACGGCATCGGGGGGCAGCGGATATCTCAAGACAGACCTTCTTAGGGACGTGCGGGCGCTGCTCTCGCCTCCTCAGGCACCCCTGCTGGTCGGCGAGTGGCTGCAAGAGATCGATCGCAGCATGACCGATAACCACGTGCTGCTGTTCGACGCGCTGGACACCGGATTCGGAAACACCGACAGTGAGCGCAAGCGCCGTAACGAGGGCGTGGCCGGTCTGCTCACCACAGTGGGTGCGGTTGGACCGCAGTTGCGTCGGCTCAAGTTCAAGGTCTTGTTGCGCGAGGACATCTGGCGCGAGGTCGGCGTGCCCAACAAGTCCCATCTCAGCGCCCGCTCGGCTCGCCTGAGCTGGTCCAATAAGACGGACTATCTGCGAATCGCGATCAAGCAGGCATGGCGGTCGACCGCGTTCAAGCAACTGGTGACCGCGAGGCTGAACAAACCCGGTTTTCGACTGGAGGACACTCCCATCGAATACTGGCCGGAGGAGTTTGTCCGCAACGCCTGGGTCATCTTGGCAAGCGAGCGCGTCTCTGGTGGCCGCACTGCGTACACCGACAATTGGGTGTGGTCCCGGCTCGCCGACGCCAATGGCGATCACGCTCCCCGGGCACTGGCCCAGATGATGACCGTCGCCGTGAACTTGGAGCGGGCGTTCGAAGCGGGCAACAAGTACTCCCGGTCCATCATCAGGCCTCGGGCCCTCGTGGAGTCCTTGGACGAGGTCAGCTCATCGGCCTTGGACGCCCTTCAGCGTGACGAGTTCCCTGAACTTGATCCTCTGCTGACCAGGCTGCGCGAGATCGGTTCCACCCCCTTCCCTGCCGAGCAGCTCGCAGACGCATCACCCGACCTCGTCCGGCTCGCCCGCGACGTCGGGCTCCTCGAGGCGGTGTCCGGCCCCCGCGACAAAACCGAGCGATATCGGGTACCCGAGATGTACCGCAAGGCACTCAGCATGACCCGCAAGGGCCAGGCCTGACCCTAGGGTGCGCCTTTCCGATCATCCGATCGTTGAGGTGGCTGTGAGGGATGCGTCTGAGATATCCGATGCCTTCTGGATGGTGATCGCGCCGTCGCTGCCGCCGACGGGCCGGGCTCGTGGCAGGTGGCGGGATCACCGCCCGGTACTGGAAGGCCTCGTCTTCAAGTGCCGCACCCGGGCACCCTGGAGGGACCTGCCAGAACGGTTCAGGCCCTGGCAGACCGTCCACGGCCGGTTCGCCCGCTGGGCCGCCGAAGGCACCTTCAGCCGCATGCTGGCCGCAGCCCAGGGCAGGGCTGCGGTGGCCTGGCTGGGCACGCTCGATTCCACGATTGTGCGGGCCCACCAGCAGCCGCAGTCAAAGGGGGCTTGAAGAACGGGGCCTGGGCGCTCCCGCGGCGGACTGACCAGCAAGATCTATCTCGGCTGTGGCAAACGTGGCCGGCCCTGGCGGTCCTTGTCACCGGCGGCAACCGCAACGGCTGAACCCAAGCCGAAGCCGTCATCGACCGGATCAAGGTCACCGGCCCCGGAACGGGACGGCCCCGGGTGCTGCCGGTCCGGGGGTGGTCGTCGACAAGGACTACTCGGCCCACACGTTCCGCACCTACCTGCGCAGACGCGGAATCAATGCCACGATCCCCGAACAGATCGACCAACTCGCCGACCGCGCCCGACACCAGCACCAGTGCGGCTTCGACAAAGCCATTTACCGACGCCGCAACGTCGTCGAACGGTGTTTCCACCGACTCAAGCAGTAGCGCGGCATCGCCACCCACTACGACAAAAACCCGACCGATACCTCGCCGCGATCACACCCGCCAGCACACTCATCTGGCTCACAGCATGATTGACAAGACGCCCCCTACGCCGGGAACTTCCGGTCCACCCACCGGAAGGTGAACTCGATCAGGGTGGCGGCGGCCGCCGCGATGGCGACCGCGATCCACGGCATGGTCACGCCCTCCAGCTTGAGCTGGAAGAACTCCTGGAGCCAGGGCACGACGAGGACGACGAGGAAGGCCCCGGCCATCGCGCCGACCAGGCCGACCCGCCACCACGTGTAGGGGCGGGCGATGATCGCCAGGACCCACATCGAGGTCAGGAACAGGGCCAGCGTCGCCGCGCTGGTCTCGGCCTTGAGGGAGTCCGGGCCGGTGTAGTGGGCGCGGGCGACCAGGTACGTCACGAAGGTGGCGGTCGCCGCGATCGCGCCGCCGGGGATGGCGTAGCGCATGACCCGTTTCACGAAGTGCGGCTTCGCGCGTTCCCTGTTCGGGGCGAGCGCCAGGAAGAAGGCCGGGATGCCGATGGTGAGGGTGGACAGCAGGGTGAGGTGGCGCGGCAGGAAGGGGTACTCGACCTGGGAGCACACCACCAGGATGGCGAGCAGCACCGAGTAGACCGTCTTGGTGAGGAAGAGGGTCGCGACCCGGGTGATGTTGCCGATGACCCTGCGGCCCTCGGCGACCACCGAGGGGAGGGTGGCGAAGCTGTTGTTGAGGAGGACGATCTGCGCGACGGCGCGGGTGGCCTCGGAGCCCGAGCCCATGCTCACGCCGATGTCGGCGTCCTTGAGGGCGAGGACGTCGTTGACGCCGTCGCCGGTCATGGCGACCGTGTGGCCGTTGGACTGGAGGGCGCCGACCATGTCCCGCTTCTGCTGCGGGGTGACGCGGCCGAAGACCGAGTTGCCGTCGAGGACCTCCGCCATCGCGGCCTGCTCGGCCGGCAGCCGGCGGGCGTCGACGGTGTTGTGCGCGCCCGGCAGCCCGAGTTTGCCGGCCACCGCGCTGACGGAGACGGCGTTGTCCCCGGAGATGACCTTCGCCTTGACGTCCTGGTCCTCGAAGTAGCGCAGGGTGTCGGCGGCGTCGGGGCGCAGCCGCTGTTCGAGGACGACGAGGGCGGTGGGCTTGACCCCGTCGGCGACGGCGGGGTCGTCGAGCTCGCGGGCGGCGCGGGCCAGCAGGAGGACCCGCAGTCCCTGTTCGTTGAGGCCGTTGATCTCCTCGAGCGCCGGGTCCCCGGCCGGCAGGAGCACGTCGGGGGCGCCGAGCAGCCAGGTGTTGTTCTCGCCGTCGCCCTCGCTGAAGCTGGCGCCGCTGTACTTGCGGGCGGAGGAGAAGGGCAGGGACTCGGTGCAGCGCCACTCGGCGCTGTCGGGGTAGGCGTCGATGATGGCCTGGAGGCTGGCGTTGGGGCGCGGGTCGGACTCGCCCAGCGCCCCGAGCACCTTCTTGACGTACGCGGGTTCCGTGCCGCCGAGGGGGCGGAGCTCGGTGACGTCCATGCCGCCTTCGGTGAGGGTGCCGGTCTTGTCGAGGCAGACGACGTCGACGCGGGCGAGGCCCTCGATGGCGGGCAGCTCCTGGACGAGGCACTGCTTGCGGCCGAGCCGGATGACGCCGATGGCGAAGGCGACGGAGGTGAGGAGGACGAGCCCTTCGGGGATCATCGGGACGATGCCGCCGACGGTGCGGGCGATGGAGTCCTTCAGGCCCGAGTCCTTGACCACGAGCTGGCTGATGATCAGGCCGATCGAGGTCGGGACCATCATCCAGGTGACGTACTTGAGGATGGTGGAGATGCCGGAGCGCAGCTCGGAGTGGACGAGCGTGAAGCGCGAGGCCTCTTCGGCCAGCTGGGCGGCGTAGGCCTCGCGGCCGACCTTGGTGGCGGTGAAGGCACCGCCGCCGGCGACCACGAAGGAGCCGGACATGACCTGGTCGCCGGCCTTCTTCAGGACGGGGTCGGCCTCGCCGGTGAGCAGGGACTCGTCGATCTCCAGTCCGTCGGCCTCGCCGACGATCCCGTCGACGACGACCTTGTCGCCGGGGCCGAGTTCGATGACGTCGTCGAGCACGATCTCGGAGGTGGAGATCTCGGCGGTGGTGCCGTCGCGGCGCACGCTCGGTTTGGCCTCGCCGATGACGGCGAGGCCGTCGAGGGTCTTCTTGGCGCGCAGTTCCTGGATGATGCCGATCCCGGTGTTCGCGATGATCACGAAGCCGAAGAGGCTGTCCTGGATGGGCGCGACGAAGAGCATGACGAGCCAGAGCACGCCGATGATGGCGTTGAACCGGGTGAAGACGTTCCCGCGGACGATCTCCGCGGTGGACCGGGAGGAGCGGACGGGGACGTCGTTGACGTCGCCGCGCGCCACGCGCTCGGCCACCTGGGCGGTGCTGAGGCCGCCCGGCTTGAACCGGGGGGCGGGGGGTTTCACGGGGTGCACGGGATCGAGCTCGGCGCCCGCGTCGATGGCGGCGCCGCCGGCCCGTTCCGGCCCGTCCTGGTCGATCCTCGCCCGCTGCGTCATGCTTTCGACGGTAAAGGGCGTTCGAACGCTTCACCCGCCGAGCGGTGCGAAGATCCGACTTCAGGATGAGCGGAATCGTCCCCTGGTCGCCCCCTCGGCTGGTCGCCCCCTCGGCTGGTCGCCCCCTCGGCGCGGCGCGCCGGCTTACGCCTCGCCGCCGGCCTGCTCCTCGCCCTGGGCGCCCCGGGCGTCCTGTGCGGCCCGCTCCGCCGCGTGGCGCTTGAGCGCCGCGTCGCGGCCTCGGACGTACCAGATGCCGATCAGGCCGAGCCCGCCGCCGGCGGCGCAGGTCCACAGCCACCACAGCAGGTCCCGGTCCGCGAACCACCCGTAGAACGGCAGCTGGACGAGGAACAGGGCGAACCAGAGGATCGTGCCGCCTGTGATGGTGGCGACAACCGGCCCCTCCAGGGGCTCGGGCGCCTCGTGCTTCGCAGTCCACTTCGCCATGGAGCCAAGTCTAGGTGGCGCGTTTTGGGGTCTACGCGCGGAGATGGACTGCCCTTCGTTCATGTGTTCATACTGAAACGGTTTGCCTGCGACCGGATTCGTTCGTATGAACCGCCCAATAGACCCGTTTGAGGACCGCATGAGCACCTCGGCACCCGCCGCGGCCCCCACCACCGGCCTGGACCGCTACTTCAAGATCTCGGAGCGCGGCTCGACCGTCGCCCGCGAGGTCCGGGGCGGCTTCGCCACCTTCTTCGCGATGGCCTACATCATCGTGCTGAACCCGATCATCCTGGGCAGCGCGAAGGACATGTACGGGCACCAGCTCGACGGCGGCCAGCTCGTCACCGCCACCGTCCTGACGGCCGCCTTCTCCACCCTCCTCATGGGCGTCATCGGCAACGTCCCGATCGCCCTGGCCGCCGGCCTCGGCGTCAACACCGTCGTCGCCCTCCAGCTCGCCCCGCGCATGAGCTGGCCCGACGCCATGGGCATGGTCGTCCTGGCCGGCTTCGTGGTGATGCTGCTGGTCGCCACCGGCCTGCGCGAGCGGGTCATGAACGCCGTCCCGGCGGGGCTGCGCAAGGGCATCGCGATCGGCATCGGCCTGTTCATCATGCTGATCGGCCTGGTCGACGCCGGCTTCGTCACCCGCATCCCGGACGCCGCGCACACCACCGTCCCGCTCCAGCTCGGCGGCAACGGCCACCTGCACGGCTGGCCGGTCCTGATCTTCGTGGTGGGCGTCCTGCTCACCCTCGCGCTGCTGATCCGCAAGACGCCCGGCGCGATCCTGATCTCCATCGTGGTCATGACCGTGATCGCGGTCGCCGTGCAGCTGATCGTCGACCTCCCCGACCTGGCCTGGGGCCTGACCGTGCCGCAGTGGCCGGGCAACCCGGTCGCCGCGCCCGACTTCGGGCTCGTCGGCGAGGTCAGCCTCTTCGGCGGCTTCGACAAGGTCGGCCTGCTCACGGGCCTGCTGTTCGTCTTCACCGTGCTGCTGTCCTGCTTCTTCGACGCGATGGGCACCATCCTCGGCGTCGGCGACGAGGCCAAGCTGACGAAGCCGGACGGCACCTTCCCCGGCATCAACCGGGTCCTGCTCGTCGACGGCCTGGCCGTCGCCTCGGGCGGCGCGACCTCCTCCTCCGCCACCACCTGCTTCGTGGAGTCCACGGCGGGCGTCGGCGAGGGCGCCCGCACGGGCCTGGCCAACGTGGTGACGGGCGGCCTCTTCGCCGTCTCGCTCTTCCTGACCCCGCTCGCCACGATGGTCCCCTCGCAGGCGGCCACCCCCGCCCTCGTCGCGGTCGGCTTCCTGATCCTGGCGGGCTCCGTCAAGGACATCGACTGGAGCGACTTCACCATCGCCGTCCCGGCCTTCATGGCCATGGTGATGATGCCCTTCACCTACTCGATCACCAACGGCATCGGCATCGGCTTCGTGAGCTTCTGCGTGCTGCGCCTGGCGACGGGCCGGGGCCGTGAGGTCCCGGCCGCCATGTACGCCGTCTCCGCGGTGTTCGTCTTCTACTACGCGATGCCCGCGCTGGGCCTCACGTAAGGCCGTAGAACTTCTCCGTCTCGTCGACGGCGGCCTTGAACCGCTCGTCGAAGTCATCGCGAATGAGCGTCCGGACGACATAGTCCTGGACGCTCATTCCGCGTTTGGCGGCATGGTGCCGGAGCCGTTCCAACAGCTCCCCGTCTATGCGCATGCTCAGCACATGTGTCCCCATGTCCGAAAGGGTCGGGGCAGACGGTGTGGACGCGTGTCACTTTCCGCCGCTTACTCACCCGTACGAGTGATGCGCCCGGCTGACCCGGTTCGAGCGGCGGGGCCGGGGAACCCGGTGTTCCTTAGACAGAGTAATGAGTTACTCTAAAGACATGCATGACCTCTCCCGTGGCGACGACGCCGCCGCCGTGAACGATCTCCGTTCCGCCGTGATGCGGCTCGGACGCCGCCTCAAGCACCAGCGGGTCGACGAATCGCTCAGCCCGACCGAGATGTCGGTGCTCGGCACCCTCGCCCGCTGCGGCCAGGCCACCCCCGGTGAGCTGGCCCGGCGCGAGCACGTCCAGCCCCCGTCGATGACACGCATCGTCGCGCTGCTGGAAGCCAAGGGACTGGTCACGCTGGAGCCGCACCCCGAGGACCGCCGCCAGAAGGTGGTCCGCCAGACGGAGGAAGCCGAGGCGATGCTCGAAGAGAGCCGCCGCAAGCGCAACGCCTTCCTGGCCGGGCTCGCGGCCGAGCTGACCGAGGACGAATGGGCCAAGCTCCGCGCGGCCGCACCCGTCCTGGAGAAGCTCGCGCACCTGTAGGAACGACGCCAGGAGGCGAACGCTTTTGAGTACGGGAACCGGAGCAGACTCCGCACCCGGCCATACATCCACCACTACTCCCACCGCGGGCAAGAACAACCTGGGGGCACCGCCCGGCGGTAGCCGGGGGACGTTCAGCTCGCTGAAGATCCGGAACTACCGGCTCTTCGCCACCGGCCAGGTCGTCTCCAACACGGGCACCTGGATGCAGCGCATCGCGCAGGACTGGCTGGTCCTCTCCCTGACCGGCTCCGCGTCCGCCGTCGGCATCACCATCGCCCTGCAGTTCCTGCCGATGCTGCTGTTCGGGCTCTACGGAGGCGTACTCGCCGACCGGCTGCCCAAGCGGCCGCTGCTGATCGCCACACAGACCGCGATGGGCCTCACCGGCGTCGCACTCGCCGTCCTGACCCTGGCCGGACACGTCCAGGTCTGGCACGTCTACCTCGCGGCCTTCCTGATCGGGCTGGTCACCGTCGTCGACAACCCGGCCCGCCAGACGTTCGTCTCCGAGATGGTCGGCCCCGCGCAGCTCGCCAACGCGGTCAGCCTGAACTCCGCGAACTTCCAGTCCGCGCGGCTGGTCGGCCCGGCGATCGCCGGCGTGCTCATCACCGCCGTCGGCTCCGGCTGGGCCTTCCTGCTGAACGGGCTGTCCTTCGCCGCGCCCGTCGCGGGCCTGCTGCTGATGCGGGTGCACGAGCTGCACCCGGTCGAGCCGCGGCCCCGCGCGAAGGGGCAGCTCCGTGAGGGCCTGCGCTACGTCGCCGGGCGGCCGGAGCTGGTCTGGCCGATCGTGCTGGTCGGCTTCATCGGCACCTTCGGGTTCAACTTCCCGATCTGGCTGTCGGCCTTCGTCGACAACGTCTTCCACGGGGACGCGGGCACGTACGGGCTGTTCAACACCCTCATCGCGGCCGGCTCCCTGGCCGGCGCCCTGCTGGCGGCCCGGCGCGGGCACTCCCGCCTGCGGCTGCTGGTGACGGCGGCGGTCCTCTTCTCGCTGCTGCTGGTGGTGACGGCGTTCGCCCCCGCCTTCTGGCTCTTCGCGGCGCTGCTGGTACCCATCGGGATGTTCGGCCTGACGGTCAACGTCGTGGCCAACTCCAGCGTGCAGACGGCCACCGACCCCGAGATGCGGGGGCGGGTCATGGCCCTGTTCATGATGGTCTTCACCGGCGGCACCCCCGTCGGGGCCCCGCTGGTCGGCTGGATCACGGACACCTACGGAGCCCGCCTCGGCATGGCGGCCGGCGGCCTGATCTCCCTGGCGGCCGCGGTCGCCGTCGCGGTGGTCCTCTCCCGCGTCGGCAACCTCCGCCTGAGCGTGAACCGCCACGGCATCACCTTCGTCCCCTCCCCCCGCCCCCGCGAACTGGCCCCGGCCTGACCCTCCGGGGTCCCGGCGGGGCTGGTCCCCTACCCGCCCTTCCACCGTTCCCTCCTCAAACGCCGGAGCGGCTGGCATTTCCAGCCTCGCCGGCGTTTGAGGCGCGGGGTCCGGGGCGGAGCCCCGGGGAACGGGCGAAGGGCGGGTAGGGGACCGCACCGCGCAGCGGCACCCGGACCACCGGCCCCGGCCGACAGGCCCGGCCCCCCGGGCGGAGCCCCGCGCGGCGGGCCGGGACACGGCCGGGGGCGTTATCGTCGGGGCGTGAGGCTATTCGCCGCCGTGCTGCCACCGCCCGGCGCCACCGCAGAGCTACGGGCCGCGCTCGACGCCGCGCCCCGCCCGGACGGCCTGCGCTGGACCGCGGCAGCGGGCTGGCACTTCACGCTCGCCTTCATGGGCGAGGTCCCCGACCCCCTCCTCCCCGACCTGCACGCCCGCCTCGCCCGCGCGGCGGCCCGTACCGCGCCCTTCCCCCTCCGCCTGCACGGCGTCGGCCACTTCGGCGACCGCGCCCTGTGGACCGGGGCCGCCGGGGGCCTCGACGACCTGCGCCTGCTCGCCGAGCGGGCCGACGCCGCCGCCCGCCGGGCCGGGGTGCCCATGGAACAGCACCGCCGCTACACCCCCCACCTCACCCTCGCCCGCAGCCACCACGGGGGCACCGACCTGCGGCCCTGCCTCGACGCCCTCGCCGGCTTCGAGGGCACGCCCTGGCAGGTCGACACCCTCAGCCTGGTCCGCAGCAACCTCCCCACCAGCGGAATCCCCGGCGAGCAGCCCCGCTACGAGACCGTCGGCGCCTGGACCCTCTCGGGCTGAGCCGAGCGTTCGGGGACGGTTCACGCCCCGGTAGCCCGCACTTCGGGGCACGGAATCCGGATTCCGGTGAAACAGAAGTAGTAGAGGCGACCCCGGCATGCTCCGGCCCAGTACCTGGCAATCCGCTCGTCTCCGCCCACTGACGCACCGCACCGCCGGTCGGCCCGCACCACCTCGCGGGCCGACCCGGAGTCCCTCCAGCCACCCTTGAAGGAGCCCCCGTGCCGCTCACCGAGCCGATGACCACCCCCACGGCCCCCGCGCGCGTCGCCACCCGGCGCCGGCTGCTGATGTGCCGTCCGCGGCACTACGACGTCACGTACTCGATCAACCCGTGGATGCACCCGGAGAAGAGCACCGACACCGCCCTCGCCGTCCGCCAGTGGGAGCGGCTGCGCGACCTGTACCGCGAACTCGGCCACCTCGTAGAGGAGATCGAGCCCGTCGAGGGCCTGCCCGACATGGTGTTCGCCGCCAACGGCGCCACAGTCGTCGACGGCAAGGTCTACGGCGCGCGGTTCCGCCACGCGCAGCGCACCGCCGAGGGCCCGGCGTACCTGGACTGGTTCCGGCGCCGGGGCTACCGCGAGGTGCTGTGGCCCGAGTACATCAACGAGGGCGAGGGCGACATCCTCACCGTCGGCCGCCGGCTGCTCGCCGGCACCGGCTTCCGTACCGATCCGCGCTCGCACGCCGAGGCCCAGGAGTTCTTCGGCCTGCCGGTGACGAGCCTGACCCTCGTCGACCCGGAGTACTACCACCTGGACACGGCCCTGGCCGTGCTCTCCGACGACGAGGTCATGTACTACCCGGCCGCCTTCTCCGAGGGCAGCCGGGCCGTGCTCCGCACGTTGTTCCCCCACGCGATCCTCGCCACCGCCGAGGACGCCGCGGTCTTCGGGCTGAACGCCTTCTCCGACGGCCGCCACGTGCTGCTGCCGGAGGCGGCCACCGGCCTGCGGGCCCAGCTCAGCGCGCGCGGCTTCGAGCCGATCGGGGTCGCTCTCTCCGAGCTCCTGAAGGCGGGCGGCAGCGTGAAGTGCTGCACCCTGGAGCTGCGCGACCGCTGAGTCACCACCGACGTAGTTTCCGGAAAGGAACCGTTGTGACCTCTGCGACCGCGATCGCGGACAGCCACGCCCACGCCCGCCTGCTCTGCCTCCTGGCGGACGGAGGAGCCGACTACCGGCTGCTGCGCCACGCCCCGGAGGGGCGTACCGAACTCGCCAGCCTGATACGCGGCCACAGCCTCGAACAGGCCGCCAAGTGCCTGGTCATCAGAGTCGCGCTGGGGCGCAAACAGCGCCGCTACGTGATCGCCGTGGTCCCGGGCCACCGCCGCGTCGACCTGGAGGCGGTGCGGGCCGAGTACGGCGGCACGAACGCCTCCTTCGCCGTCCGGGAGGTCGCCGAGGAGCTGACGGGCTGCGTCAGCGGTTCGATCATGCCGGTGAGCTTCGACCCCTCCGTGGAGGTGGTCGTGGACCCGGCCCTGCTGGAACACGAGGAGATCTGGTTCAACGCGGGCCGGCTGGACGAGTCGGTGGCGCTGAGCACCGCCAGCTACCTGGCGGTGGTACGGCCGAGGGCGGCCCGGATCAGCGCGGAGCCGGAGCCTGCGCCGGAGCTGGTGTCGGCGTCCCGGACGAGTGGCTGAGGGTGACGTAGAGGTACTCGTCGAGCACCTTGGCCAGCGGCAGCCCGGGCCGGCCCAGCTCGGCGGTGAGCGCGTCCTCGTCGAGGCCGCTCTCCGCCAGTGCGGCCCGGGCCCAGGCCCGGCCGGTGCGCAGGTGCCGGTCGAAGGCCTGCGCGTCGCGGCCGCCGTGCAGCCGGGCGGCGATGGCCGCGTCCCAGGGCATGACGGTGCGCGGCCGCAGTGCGAAGAGGGCCTTCGCGGCGGCCGTCGGGCCGAGGGTGCGGCGGCCGAGCGGCAGGGCGGCCAGGTCCCCGTACGCGGCGGCGAGCCGGGCGATGTCCCGGTCGGTGAGGGCCGCGAGCGGGGTGCCGGGCAGGGTGTGCCGGTCCCACCAGGCGCCGAGGCCGGTGCCCAGCGGGTCCGGCTCGCCCTCGCGCGGGTAGCGGATGCGGCAGCCCCAGGCGTTGAGCCAGCGGTGCAGGGCGGTGCGGTGCCCGGCGCCGGAGAGGTCGAGGCCGGGGGCGGTGTCCGCGACGAGGGCCAGCCAGCTGCGGTCCACGCCGGGGAACGCGGCGAACACCTCGGCGGCGGCCCGCAGCCGGTCCAGCCCGGGCGCGGGCGGCAGCCCGCCGTCCGGGTCCCCGAGGTGGGCGCGGGCCACCTTCGCCGGGACGCACATCCGCCAGGCGTCGGTGACCAGTTCCTCGAGTTCCCCCGCGTCGAGGGCGGCCATGCGGGCGTGCACCCAGTGGTAGCGCATGTCCCCGGCGCCGGGCAGTGAGAACTTCTCCGGCTCGGAGGCGACCAGCGCGGCCCGTTCCTCCTTGGGGAAGGCGAAGCCGAGCTCGGTCTCGTCCCGGGAGAGGGCGAGGTAGACGATCCGGCCGATCCGGAACTTCACCCGGTCGCGGATGAGGTGCTCCTCGGTGCGCGGCAGCGCGAGCGCGAGACTCCGTACGTCGTCGACGGTGACCATGACGGAAGTCTCGCAGCCCCTGGCGGAGGGGGCGGGTGCGGGCGCGTTAGTCTCCGCGTTAGTCTCGATGGGTGGACCCGAAGACCAGAAACCGTGTCATGGCCGGTGTGCTCGTGCTGATGTTCGTCGTCGTGGCGGTGGCGGCCGCGGTGGGCCAGTAGCCCCACCCGCCGCCGTAGGCCAGTAGCCCCACCCGCCGGCGCCCCACCCGCCGGCGCTCGACGCACCGGCGGGGCGGGGGCGGACCGGGCGGCCCCGACTACCAGGCGAAGGCTTCCGGCGCGGGGCCCGGGCCCGGGAAGATCTCGTCCAGGGCGGCCAGCAGCTCGGCGGAGAGTTCCAGCTCCACCGCCCGCAGGGCCGAGGCGAGCTGCTCCTGGGTGCGCGGGCCGACGATCGGGCCGGTGACACCGGGGCGGGTCAGCAGCCAGGCCAGGGCCACCTCGCCGGGCTCCAGGCCGTGCTTGTCCAGCAGGTCCTCGTACGCCTGCACCTGCGCCCGTACCGAGCTGTCGGCCAGCGCGTTCCCCGACAGGCCGGTCCAGCTGCGGCCGGACGCCGCGGCCTTGCGGAGCGCGCCGCCCAGCATGCCGCCGTGCAGCGGGGACCACGGGATGACGCCGAGCCCGTACGCCCCGGCGGCCGGGATGACCTCCATCTCGGCCCGCCGTTCGGCGAGGTTGTACAGGCACTGCTCGCTGACCAGCCCGAGCCGGCCGGTGCGCGCCGCGGCCTCGTTGGCCTGGGCGATCTTCCAGCCGGGGAAGTTGGAGGAGCCCGCGTAGAGGATCTTGCCCTGCTGGATCAGGACCTCGACGGCCTGCCAGATCTCCTCGAAGGGGGTCTGCCGGTCGACGTGGTGGAACTGGTAGACGTCGATGTGGTCGGTCTTCAGCCGCCGCAGGCTCTCGTCGACGGCCCGGCGGATGTTCACGGCGGAGAGGCGGTCGTAGTTGGGCCAGGGCTCGCCCTCGGGGGCCATGGAGCCGTAGACCTTGGTGGCGAGGACGGTCTTCTCGCGGCGGCGGCCGCCCTGCGCGAACCAGGTGCCGATGATCTCCTCGGTGCGGCCCTTGTTCTCGCCCCAGCCGTACACGTTGGCGGTGTCGATGACGTTGATGCCCGCGTCGAGGGCGGAGTCCATGAGTGCGTGGCTCTCCGGCTCGCCCGTCTGGGGGCCGAAGTTCATGGTGCCGAGCACGAGGCGGCTGACCTTGAGACCGGTGCGTCCGAGCTGCGTGTACTTCATGGGGCACTAGCCAACTGCTTGGAGTGCGCTCGAGGCAAGAGTGCGTCGTGCGGGGCGTGTTACGGGGTGTTTGACGGGGTGTGCGGCGCGGGCCGGTAGGGGCCGCCGATGCCCCAGGCCTGGTGCAGGACGGCCGCGAACTCGCCCGCCAGGCGGTGCTCGCCGGAGGCGTTGGGGTGCGTGCCGTCGTAGGTGTCGTGGTGGATCTCGTACGCCTCCGGGCGCGCGGCCAGCAGGATGGGTGAGGCGTCGGTCGTCAGGTCGGCCACGGCCTTCGCGAGCAGCTCGTTGAAGCGGGCGACCTCACTCGCGAAGGGCTCGTCCTCCTCGGCCCGGACGTTGGGTATGACCGGCAGGAAGACCATCCGGACGGCGGGGCGGGCCTCGCGCACGGCGGCGACGAAGCGGCGGACGTTGGCGGCGGTCTCGTCGGCCTTGGTGTAGAAGCCGAGGTCGATCAGGCCGAGGGAGACGAGCAGGACGTCCGCCCGGGCGGCGCCGGCGGCGGGCCCGATGAGGGGGGCCATGTGCTGCCAGCCCTCGCCCCAGCCGGCCAGGTGGCGGCGGGCGTGTGCGGGGAAGTCAGGGGCGGCGTAGGCCTGGCTGGTGGCGGTGTCGTCCCCGGTGTCGTACAGCGCGCTGCGCGGGCCGACGATCTCGAAGGAGCCGCCGAGGGTGGCGCTGAGGTGCTGCCACATCCGGTAGCGCCAGGTGTAGTCGCCGGCGCGTCCGATGGTCATGGAGTCGCCGACGAACATGAAACGCATCCGGTCATCATCGCGGATCACGCGACAGGAACCCCTGTGATGCCGGACACGCCGCCCCTGGTGGGCCGGGCCGCTACGCGACCGCCTTCTCCGCGAACGCATCCTGCGCGGCGGCCAGGCGGTGCTTGCGCTTGGGCAGGCCGAAGGTCGGGTGCTCGGTGGCCCACAGCGACATCCAGAGGATGCCCGCCTTGATCCGCGCGGCCTTCCGGCCGCCCAGGTACTTCGGCTTCGCCCGCGCTTCGTGGTCGACCATCTGCAGGATCCCGTCCCGCCGCCCGAGGCTGATGTGATTGCCCACGTACTCCAGCTTGGTGTTCGGGATCTCGCGGCCGGTCAGGCGTCCCACGACCGCGTCCACGGCCTGCCGGCCGGTGTAGCCGGCCGAAGCGCAGGACATCGGCAGCGGCCGGCCGTTGTCGCCGATGGCGTAGGCGCTGTCGCCGACGGCGTAGACGTCCGGGTGCGAGAGCGAGCGCATGGTGCCGTCGACGACGATCCGGCCGTTGTCGGCGACCTCCAGCCCGCCGGCGGCGGCGATGGGGCTGACCGCGAACCCGGCCGTCCACACCGTCGCGTCGGACGCCAGCGCGGTGCCGTCGGCGCACAGCACCCGGGCCGCTTCGACGGCCTCGACGCCGGTGTGCTCCAGAACGGTGACGCCCAGCCGGTCGCAGGCCTGGCGCAGGTGGCTACGGGCTCCGGCGGACAGCTGGGCCCCCAGCTCGCCGCGGGCGACCAGAGCCACCGACAGGCCGGGCCGGGACTCGGCGATCTCGGTGGCGGTCTCGATGCCGGTCAGCCCGTCCCCGACGACCACCACCCTCCCGCCCTCCCGCAGCCCGTCCAGGCGCTCGCGCAGGCGCAGCGCCGAGGGCCGGGCGGCGACATCGAAGGCGTGCTCCGCCACGCCGGGGACACTGCGAACGTCACCGTGGCTGCCGAGCGCGTAGACCAGCGTGTCGTAGCCGAGCTCGCCGTCCGCGTCGGCGTCGGCCACGGCGACGACCCGGCGCCCGGGGTCGACGGCGGTGACGCGGGCCAGGCGCAGCCGTATCCCCGTGCCCTCGAAGAAGTCGGTGAGCTGTGGGGCCTCGATCTCATGGCCCGCCGCGAGCTCGTGCAGCCGCAGCCGCTGGACGAAGTCCGGCTCGGCGTTGACCACGGTGATCTCGGCGTCCGCCGGGGACAGCCGGCGGGCCAGGGTCCCGGCCGCGTACGCCCCGGCGTAGCCGGCGCCGAGGACGACGATGCGGTGCTTCATGTGATGCTCCTGTCGGTTGGCTCGCTCCAGGGGGTTCGGCCTTAAGACACCGCGTGACCGGCGCTTGTGACAGCATGTGACCCGGCTCACTCCCTCGGCGGTGACCGGCAGCGCCCTCATGCCTGACGCCGGATCACCCGGCTGATCAGAGATGCTTGTGGGATGCGCCTGCTGCCCCGGTCGACCGCCGTACCCGCCGCTCTCGTGCTCGCCCTGCTGCCGGGGGCCGCCGTGGCGGCCGAGAGCCCCGCCGCGCCCGCACCCGGGTTCACCATCGGCGATCCGCGGATCAAGGAGTCGAGCGGGCTGGCGGCCAGCCGGGTCCATCCGGGCGTGTACTGGACGCACAACGACAGCGACGACGGCCCGTACGTGTACGCGGTGGACTCGGCGACCGGGAAGACGGTCGCGCGGGTGACGCTGACC
Organism: Streptomyces sp. NBC_00091; assembly: GCF_026343185.1. Lineage (GTDB taxonomy): Bacteria > Actinomycetota > Actinomycetes > Streptomycetales > Streptomycetaceae > Streptomyces. The sequence goes on from NZ_JAPEMA010000001.1 coordinate 2,202,468, forward strand.
GGGATCGGGACCCCGCGCGACGTGGAGGCGATCTCGCTCGGCCCGGACGGGCAGCTGTACGTCGGGGACATCGGCGACAACCGGGGCGGCACCTGGGACCACGTATGGGTCTACCGCTTCCCGGAGCCGAAGGAGCTGGGCGACCGGACCGTCAAGGCCGAGCAGTTCACGGCGACTTACGCGGACGGGCCGCGCAACGCCGAGGCGCTGATGGTGCATCCGGTGACGGGCCGGGTGTACATCGCGAGCAAGAACGAGCAGGGCGGCGGCCTGTACGAGGGACCCGAGCGGCTGTCGGCGGACGGGCGCAACGTCTTCCGGAAGGTCGCGGACGTGCCGTGGGTGACGGACGGGGCGTTCTCGCCGGACGGCGCCCGCCTCACCCTGCGCGGGTACTTCTCGGCCCGCACCTACCCGTGGAATGACGGCCGCCCGGAGGGGGCGGGCGAGCGGATCGACGCACCCTGGCAGGGGCAGGCGGAGTCGGTGACGTACACGCCGGACGGCGGCACGCTGATGTTCGGGGCGGAGGGCGCGAGCAGCAGGGTGGTGGCCGTGCCGGTGGCGCCGGCGGGGTCGCCCGCCCCGACCGGGCCCGGCTCCCCGCAGCAGCCGCCCGCGGGCGCCGGCCCGGGCGCGCAGGGCGTGCCGACGGGGAAGGACGGCGGCGGCTTCGCCAAGGGGGCGCTGGTGCTCGCGGCGGGAACGGCCCTGGTGCTGGCCGGCAAGCGGCTCTTCCGACGCCGCCCGAAGGCCTGAGCCGCACCCCTCGGCCGGGCCCGGGCGGCGCACCCGCGTGCGCCGCCCGGCCCCGTGCGAGGGCGCCGGTCAGGCCCCGTCGTCGATCGGGATCGGCGTCGGGTGCGGGCCCGTGCCGTTCACGGGGGTGCCGGCAGCGGACCGCTCCTGCCCCGTCCCCGGCTCCTGCCCCGGCTGCGCGGCCATCGAGGCCAGCAGCTGGCGGGCCACACCGAGCCCGGTGCCGCCCATCGTCAGGGCCTTCGCGAACATCTCCGACATCCCCTCGGCGCCGTTGAGCAGCACCATGTGCTCGACGTTGCCGAAGGCGCCCGCGCCCGCCTGGACGATCGCCGGCCAGTTCTCGGCGAGCTGCTGGGCGACCACCGCCTCCTGGTTCTCCGCCAGGGCCGCGGCCCGCGCCTTGATGGCCTCGGCCTCCGCCAGGCCCTTCGCCTTCGCCGCCTCCGCCGCCGCGAGGCCGCCCGCCCGCGCCGACTCGGCCGCCGCGAGGCCCTTGGCCTGGGTGGCCGCCGCCTCCGCCTCACCGCTCGCCCGGGTGGCGGTCGCCGCCGCGAGCCCGCGCGCCTCGGTGGCCTGGGCCTCGGCGGCCGCGGCCGTCTTCACCCGGGTCGCCTCGGCGGCCGCCGCCAGCTCGGTCTCCTTCGCCTTGGCCTGCGCCGCCGAGATCCGGGCGTCGCGCTCCGCCTCGGCGAGGGTCCTCGTCTGGTACGCCGCCGCGTCCGCGGGCTTTCGTACGTCGGCCTGGAGCTGCTGCTCCCGCCGGTGCGCCTCCAGCTCCGCGACGCGGGTCTCCTGGACGACGACCTCCTGCTTGGCGGCGGCCTCCGACAGCGGTCCCGCCTGACGGGCGGTGGCCGCGGCCTTGTCCCGTTCGGCCTGGTAGCCGGCCTGGAGGATCTCGCTGTCGCGGGTGGCCTCCGCCATCCGGGCGAAGGCGGTCTGCTCGGCCTCGGTGGCCAGCCGGTTCGCCTCGGCCTGCGCGATGCGCGCGTCGCGCTGCACCGCGGCCGCGTGCGGCATCGCCAGGTTCTTGATGTAGCCGGTCGGGTCCTCGATCTCGTGGATCTGGAGCGAGTCGACGATCAGCCCGAGCTTCTCCATCTCGGTCCCGCAGGCCGCCCGGGTCTGGCCGGTCAGCTTCTCCCGGTCCCGGATCATGTCCTCGACCGTCAGACCGCCGACGATGGACCGCAGATGGCCGGCGAAGACGATGTGCACCCGCTCGGGCATCATCTTCTGCTGGTCCAGGAAGCGGCGCGCGGCATTGGCGATGGACACCATGTCGTCGCCGATCTTGAAGATGACCACGCCCTTGACGCGCAACGGGATGCCCTGGTGCGTGACGCAGTCCACGACCAGCTGGGTCTCGTTGAGGTCGAGCGACAGCTTGCGCACGGCCTGCACCCCCGGCAGGACCAGCGTTCCGCGCCCGGTGACGATCCGGAAGCCCATGCCCTCGCCGATGCCCTCGGTCTTGTGCGTGGAACCGGAGATGACGAGTGCCTCGTTGGGTTCGGCCACCCGCCACATGAGCTTGAACAGGCCGATCAAGGCAGTGATTGCGGCGAGAACGATTCCCGCCACTACGCCGATAGCCATCGGCAACGCCCCCTTATCGCGGTGCCGTTCGACACCGACGAGGGCGAGTGTGCGCCTGTGCGGGCCCCGGGAGAAGTGCCGGGATCGTTCTTGTCGCCATCTTGATACGCAGATACGCACAGGTCGCGTGCGGGGTCAGTTGTCGTAGGCGGCCATCACGTACACCGTGCGCGGCGGCAGGTACTCGACGACCGTCACCACCGTCCCGACGGCCAGCCGGCCCTCGCCCGGCGCCGGATGGGCCAGGAAGTGCTCGGCCCCGCCGCGGACGCGGACGATGACCTCGCCGACCAGACCCGGCCCTACGGTCCCCGTCACCCGCCCGGTCAGCCCGACCATCTCCATACCGGCCTCCCCCCCCACCGCCGTTCTCCCCCGGACACCGCCCGGGGGAAACCCGCCCCGGACCCTACGAGTGCCCCAGGTCGGCGGACGGGAGGTCCGCCGGGGGGACGGAGCCGGTGTCGGGCACCGGGCGCAGCGGGAACTCGTCCGTCGCCATCGAGTCCAGGACCGGCGGCGCGGGCCTCGGCGGCGTCGGCATGACCGCGGCCTCCGAGTGGCCGCCGCAGCCGTACGACAGGGACACCAGCCGGCCGTCCGCGGGGCTGAACTCGTTCGCGCAGATGCCGAAGGCCTGCCCCAGGGAGCCGCCGATCGCGACGAGGAACCCGCAGGAGACGCAGGAGGCCGGCGCCGCCTGCGCCATCGCGGTCTTCGCTCCGAAGGACTCGTCCCAGCGGTCGGCCGCGCCGTGCAGCCCGTACCGCGACAGGACGCGGGCGCGGCGCATGCCGAGCTCTTCCGCCACGGAGGTGATGGAGCCCCGCTCCGGGACGACCACCCGGTCGGTGACGTCGGCGTCCTCCGCCTCGACCAGTTCGGCCATCTCGGTGGAGACCACCGAGTTCGGCGGCGGTACGTCCTCCCCGGACCAGCCCGGCTCCAGCCGCAGGTCGTCGGCGTCCGTCGGCAGCAGGTCGCCGGGGCCCATGTCACCCGGCCGGAGCCGCTCGCTCCACGGCACCCATTCGGGGGCCAGCAGTGCGTCGTCGCCGGGAAGCAGCACCGTTTCGTCGAGGGTGACGTTCTTCGCGCGGGAGGCACGGGTCACGGTGACGGCCCAGCGCCATCCCCGGTAGCCCGGTTCCTTGGACTCGAAGAAGTGCGTGACGACCCGGTCGCCCTCCGCTACGACGGATACGTGCTCGCCCACCACGCCGGGGTAGGCGGCCTCCTCGGCCGCCGCGCGGGCGAGCTCCACCGCCTCGGCGCAGAGGCGGTCGGGGGCGGGGGTACGCGGGGTACGGCTTCGCGTCGTCGCAGCACTCACAGGTCTCGTTCTCTCCTACGCCGTCTCACGAGTGCGCCGTCCGTACTGTCGTTCACAACGACCCGTCGGTCTCGTCCGTACGTAGCGCGGGCGGAGCGGACCAGAGGGCCGCGTCGACGTCCGCGCCCCGATCGGCCTCGGGCGCACCCCACTGTGATCCATTCTGCGGTATCACGAAGAGGCGCGCGGCCAAGAGCAACCGCCGGTGGCGCGCTACGCACGCTACCTCCTCCGACGCCTTCGGCCCACATGCGAGGTCCGATTCGCGGACAACGCCCGCGCACGGGAGCCACCCGAAACGCACCGGGGACGCGCCGGGACGGGTCCGGGACGGCCACGTGGGGCACTATGGCCACGTGGCACCCGTACGGTCGTCCGCAGACGGCTCGGGACCGGCCAGGCGGGCCGGCCGGGCTGTCGGGCGCGCCCTGCACCTCCCGATCACCGGTACGGCGCGCGGGATCCGGCGGGCCACGCACGCCCACGGGGCCGGTGAATCGGGGCTGGGCCGGCTGATCGAACTGCACGCGATCAACGGTGCCGGCGATGTGATGATCACGGTGGCGCTGGCCTCGACGGTGTTCTTCTCGGTACCCACGGACGAGGCACGCGGCCGGGTGGCCCTGTACCTGGCGATCACCATGGCCCCCTTCACCCTGCTGGCCCCGGTGATCGGCCCCCTGCTGGACCGGCTGCCGCACGGCCGGAGGGCGGCGATGGCGGGCGCCATGCTGACGCGGGCCCTGCTGGCGGTGATGATGTCCGGCGCGGTCGCCACGGGCGGGCTGGAGCTGTATCCGGCGGCGCTGGGCGTACTGGTCGCCTCGAAGGCGTACGGCGTCGTACGCAGCGCCGTGGTCCCGCGGCTCCTGCCGCCGAAGTTCTCACTCGTCAAGGCGAACTCCAGGGTGACCCTGGCGGGCCTCCTCGCCACGGGGGCGGCGGCGCCGGTGGCGGCCGGGCTCCACGCGATCGGCCCGCCGTGGCCGCTGTACGGGGCCTGCGCGATCTTCGTGTGGGGCACCTTCGCGGCGTTCCAGCTGCCGCACAAGGTGGACGAGGCGAAGGGGGAACGCCGGGCGCGGCTGTCCACCCACGAGGCGCACTCGCAGCGCCCGGGGCTGCGGACGGTCAGCCGTCCGGTGCTGTGCGGGCTGCTGGCGAACGCCTCGATGCGCGGGCTGTCCGGCTTCCTGATCTTCTTCCTGGCGTTCCTGCTGCGCGAGCACCCGCTCGCCGGGCAGAGCGCGGCGGTGTCGCTGGGCATCGTCGGTGTCTCGGCGGGCGTGGGCAACGCGTGCGGGACGGCGGTGGGCGCGTGGCTGCGGGCGCGGGCGCCGGAGGCGATCATCGCGTCCGTCCTCTCGCTGACCCTCGGTGTCGCGATCCTGGCGGCGGTGCTCTTCAGCGGCCTGTTCATGGCGTTCCTGGGGGCGACGGCGGGCTTCTGCCAGGCCCTGGCGAAGCTGTCCCTGGACGCGATGATCCAGCGGGACGTACCGGAGGCCGTGCGCACCTCGGCCTTCGCCCGCTCGGAAACGCTGCTCCAGGTGGCGTGGGTGCTGGGCGGCGGCATCGGCATCGCCCTTCCCCTGAACGGTGTCCTGGGCATGTCCGTAGCCGCGGCCGTGGTCGCCCTGGGCACCACCATGGCCCTCCGCGGCCTCCTGACCACCCCCCGCCCCCACCACCCCACCTCGCCCAGACCCCGAGTGGCGTAGCTCAGCCAAATCCAGCCCCGCCGGCGTTTGAGGCGCGGGGTCTGGGGCGGAGCCCCAGGAAACGGTGAAAGGGCGGGGCGGGGCAGCTCCGCGCAGCGGCACCCCCACCCCGCCCGGCCAGGGCAGCGGCGCCCCCACCCCCGCAACACCGGCACCCCCGTGCGGCGGCGCAGCCCACCGGCCCGATAGCCTTCGGCTCATGACCGCACCGCTTTTCCCGGGTAGGGCCCGCCGCAGCGTCGCGGCCCTCGGAGCCGTGTCCGCCGGCCTCCTCCTCCTGTCCGCCTGCGACAAGCCGACGCCGCTCGCGACGGTGACCGTCGGCAGCTCGTCGGTGTCCGCCGAGTCCGACTGCCGCGGCGACGGCTCGGACCTCACCATGGACAGGGTCCAGGAGTGCCTGACGGACCTCAAGGACGCCAAGACCATCGAGTACGGCCGCGGCGACACGCTGCGCCTCGGCGTCGAGCCGGAGATCGTCGAGGACGGCAAGAAGTGGCAGGCGGTCCTCGACGGGCAGCCCATCACCGAGCCCTCCGCGAACACCTACCGCAGCTTCCAGGGCGCCGACGTCTTCGCGACCGGCGGCCAGGGCGAGGCGCCCCAGTCGAAGATGCTGGGCTTCGTCCAGGTCGGCGAGGACGGCAAGCCGCTCGCCGTCTGGTCGTTCAAGCTCAAGCTCAAGAACTAAGCGGCGGCGGCGCAGCATGCGCGCGCTGATCGTGACCGCGGTGGCCGCGGAGGCCGACTCCGTGGCCGCCGGCCTCACCCCTCATCCGGACCCGGTCACGCCCGAGCCCCGCACGCTGCCCGGGGGGTACCTCATCACCCGCCGGGACCTGCCCGGCCTCGCCGCCGACGTACTCGTCGGCGGTGTCGGCCCGGCCGCCGCCGCGGCCGCCACGGCCACCGCGCTCGCGCTGGCCGACTACTCCCTCGTCATCTCCGCCGGCATCGGCGGCGGGTTCGCGCCCGCCGCCCCGCTCGGCTCGCTCGTGGTCGCCGACGCGCTCGTCGCCGCCGACCTGGGGGCCGAGACCCCGGAGGGTTTCCTGCCGGTGCAGGAGCTCGGCTTCGGCCGCAGCGTGCACCTGCCGCCCGCCGAACTGGCCGCCCGCGCCGCCGAGGCCACCGGGGCGCTGCTCGCGCCCGTCCTGACCGTGTCCACCGTCACCGGCAGCGCCGCCCGCGCCGCCGAGCTCGCCGCCCGGCATCCGCTCGCCGGGGCCGAGGCGATGGAGGGCTTCGGGGTGGCGGAGGCCGCCGCCGGGCACGGGCTGCCGGTACTGGAGATCCGCGCCGTGTCCAACGCCGTCGGACCGCGTGACCGGGCCGCCTGGCGGATCGGGGAGGCGCTGGGCGCCCTCACCGCCGGATTCCGCGCCCTGGGACCCGTACTCGTCAACTGGGGAGAACGACATGAGCACCGGTGAACCGCTGGGCATCGCCTACTCGCCCTGCCCGAACGACACCTTCGTCTTCGACGCCTGGGCGCACGGACGCGTCCCCGGGGCGCCCGCCCTCGACGTGACCTTCGCCGACATCGACATCACCAACGGCATGGCCGAGCGCGGCGAGCTGGACGTGCTGAAGGTGTCGTACGCCGTACTGCCCTGGGTACTGGAGGAGTACGCGCTGCTGCCGTGCGGCGGTGCCTTGGGGCGCGGCTGCGGTCCGCTGGTGTTGACGCGGGAGCCGGGCGTGGACCTGAGCACCGGCACGGTCGCGGTGCCGAGCGAACGCTCCACCGCGTACCTGCTGTTCCGGCTGTGGGCGGCGGACGTACTGCCGGACGGTGTCGGCAAGGTGGTCGTGCTGCCGTTCCACGAGATCATGCCGGCGGTGCGCGACGGGCGGGTGGACGCCGGGCTGGTCATCCACGAGGCCCGGTTCACCTATCAGAGCTACGGGCTGCACTGTCTGGCCGACATGGGCGAGCACTGGGAGGCCACCACCGGCCTGCCGATCCCGCTCGGCGCGATCATCGCCAAGCGCTCGCTGGGCGCGGACACGCTGCGCGCGCTGGCGGAGTCGGCCCGTACGTCGGTGCGGATGGCGTGGGAGGACCCGGAGGCCTCACGGCCGTACGTGCGCGCCCACGCGCAGGAACTGGATCCGGCGGTCGCCGACCAGCACATCGGGCTGTACGTCAACGAGTTCACCGCCGACCTCGGCGACGAGGGGTACGCGGCCGTCCGCGGGCTGCTGACCAGGGCCGCCGCAGAGGGGCTCGTTCCGGCCATCCCGGCGGACGCACTGCGCTTCCCGTGACGTGAGGCGACGTGACGCGCCGGTGCCCCGCCGCTCGAAGGAGCGGCGGGGCACCGCGTCTCAGATACCTCTGATGTCTCAGACGTCCAGCTGGTCGGCCACCGCGCGCAGCAGGCCGGCGATCTTCGTGCCGTGCACCTTGTCGGGGTAGCGACCGCGCTCCAGCATCGGGGTGATGTTCTCCAGCAGGGTCGTCAGGTCCTGCACGATCGAGGCGAGCTCGTCGGGCTTGCGGCGCTGCGCGGCCGCGACGGAGGGCGCCGGATCCAGCACCGTCACCGAAAGTGCCTGGTCACCGCGCTGTCCCGCGACGACGCCGAATTCGACCCGCTGGCCGGGCTTGAGCGCGTCGACCCCGGCCGGGAGCACCGACGAGTGCACGAAGACGTCGCCGCCGTCGTCACGGGAGAGAAAGCCGAAGCCCTTCTCGCTGTTGAACCACTTGACCTTGCCGGTAGGCACGTCCGTCCTCTGTCCTTGTGCTCGTCGGGTCCGGTGGGCCGGGGTAAACGGCGCCGGATAGCAGTACAGCGGGTCCTCCGACCCGCCTCCTCCAGGCTAATGGTCCAGAAACCGGTGGCAAGACGTTCCCCGGTCCTTCCAGCTTCACCGCTTCGGCCAGGGAACTACCCTGGTGGGGTGACTGTTACTCCTCATCCCGACGAAGCGCGGCCCGGCGACGGCCTGGTCAAGGCCGGTGGCATCGTGTTCATCCTGGGCGCCGTGGCGACCCTGGCGACGATGGCCCCGCTGTTCCTGGACACCGACCCGTTCCCGCCGTACGCGTGGGCCGTGTGCATGCTGATGGGCGTCGGTTTCGCCATCTCGGCGGCGGGCGTGCTCCGCTCGGCCGCCGCGCAGCGCCGGGCGGCCCGGGCATCCCAGGCCGCCTGACGCTTCGTACGCGTACTCCTACGCGCTCCTCGTCTCAGACCTCGCGGGTACGGACGTACTCCGCGAGCCACTCCGGCAGCGCGGTGAGGTCGGTCAGCACCACGTCCGCGCCGGCCTCGCGCAGCTCCGACTCCGGGCACGGGCCGGTCGGCACCGCGACCGACAGCGCGCCGGCCGTCCGGGCGCCGCGTACGTCGCCGACGTGGTCGCCGACGTAGACCTGCGCCCCGTACTCGCGCAGCGCCCCGGCCTTGGCCTCCGCCCAGAGCCAGCCGATGACGGCGTCGGGCTCTATGCCCAGGTGCTCGAGGTGCTGGCGGGCGTTGGGTTCGTTCTTGGCCGTGACCACGATCGCCCGGCCGCCGAGGGCCTGGACGGCCTTGATCGCCTCGCGGGCGCCCGGCATCGCGGGCGTCACCGCGATGGCGTGGTCGGGGTACATCTCCCGGTAGAGGTCCCGCATCGCGGGGATCTCCTCCTCGGGGAACCAGTAGGCCAGTTCCTCTTCGAGCGGCGGCCCGAGGCGCGTGATGGCCTCGTCGGCGTCGATGTAGGCCCCGGTCTTGGCAGAAAGCGCCTGGTAGGCGGCCTTGATGCCGGGCCGGGAGTCGATGAGGGTCATGTCGAGGTCGAAGCCGACGGTCAGCTGCGAGACCGGGGCGGCGGGCTGTGGGGGGATGCGGGAGGTCATAGCGCCATTGTGCCGAGGCTCCACCGCCGTGAGGGAACGTAAGCGGAGGTTGGCTTATCGGATGCCGATATTTGGCGGAATGTCACCAATTGTTAACGCACCCTTCGCGCAGCGGGGGCGGCGGGGGCGGGGGCGGGCCGGGACCTGACAGCCGGCCGGGGCCGGGGGTGGGCAGCCGACCTCGGACCTGATCAGAGACGGTTTGGGGGTTTCCCGTCAGTCCCATCGTCCTTCCGTGTCGGGCCGGCCCGTCAAGGGCGCTCCTTCGTCGCGTCGCTTCGCGATGGCCTTCGGCCACCCTTGACCGACCGCCCCGCCCCGGAAAGCCGAAAGACTGCCGAGAACCCCCCAAAAGAACGGTCACGGGGCAAGAGCAGGAGGAGCGGGTCCGTCAGCGATGAGGCGAGGGGCCGGGCCCTGCCACGCCGGGCATCCGGGCCAGTCCAGCCCTGGCCCAGGGCCGGGGGCCCGGGGGCGCGCCAGATCGCTACGCGCTTCTCATATCTCAGCGTCCGGCGGCCGTCTGGTGCTGATCCCTGCACCAAACGGTGATCAGGGCGGCGGGAGGAGCGCATGGGCGCGTCAGATCGCTACGCGCTTCTCAGATCTCAGCGTCCGGCGGCCGTCTTGGGCTGATCCCTGCACCAAATGGTGATCAGGGTGAGGCGGGAAGCGAGGAGGCGCGTCAGATCGCTACGCGCTTCTCGTATCTCAGCGGCTGGCCGCCGTCTGGGGCTGATAGGAGCACCAGACGGCGGCCGGATCGCGGACATCACATGGCTATGCGTCGAGCAGGAGCTTTGCGGCCACTGTTGCCCCGTCAGTGCGGAACGTGGCGGCCACGGCGGTGGCCCGGGCACGGGTCTCCGGGGTCAGGGCCGTCTTGAGAGCGGCCGACAGGGACTCGAAGGTCGGAGTCGGGCCGTCGTGTGCCGCGCCGATACCCAGGGCGGCCACGCGACCGGCGAAGTACGGCTGGTCTCCTCCCTGGGGCACCACCACCTGGGGCGCGCCGGCCCAGGTGGCCGTCGTCGTGGTGCCCGCGCCGCCGTGGTGCACGACGGCGGCGACCCGGCGGAAGAGTGCCTGGTGATTGGCCTCGCCGACGACGAAGCAGTCGTCCTGGTCGTCGATCAGGGCCAGCTCGGCCCAACCGCGGGAGACGACGGCGCGGCGTCCCTGCGCACGGATGGCCTCGATGGCTGCCCGGGCGACATCCTCTGGATCGCGCATGGGAATGCTGCCGAACCCCACGTAGACCGGCGGTGTGCCGGCGTCCAGGAACGCCGTCAACTCTGCCGGGAGGGGGCGTTCGTCCGGCAGGACCCACGCGCCCGTCTGCACCACCTCGAGGGCCGCCGGCTGCTGCCAAGGGGCCAGGACCGGGTCCGTGGCCAACCACGGCCGGTCGGTGAAGACGTGGTCGCGGACGTTGTCCAATGCCGGAAGGCCGATGGACGCCCGGTGGGTGTTGATGGCCTCGCCGAACACCTCTTGTGCGTCCTGGGCGTCCCGGTCCCACAGCACCTGGTTGTCGGTCACCTCCGGCGGGAGCGGCCGGCCCGGCCGCGGGATCGGCGGGTGGTGCGGCGACGGCAGGCTCACCGGCTGGTAACTCGCGTACACGTAGCGAATGCCCAGCTTCTCGGCCACCGCCTGCACACCGGCCACGGCCGGCACCAGGCCGGTCGCCATCAGCACGTCACACCCCTCGGCAGCCGCGGCGGTGACGTTGTCATAGAACGCGGCGACCAACTCGGCCGCGCGCCGCGGCACACCTCCCGGCGACGGCGGCGTCTTCCCGGTCACCAAGTCGCGTACCGACATGCCGGTCGGCACCATCTCCACCCCGACCTCGGCCAACCGCTTCGCGAACTCCTCGTCCGGCGGCGCACAGACCCGCACCTCCGCACCAAGTCCCCGCAGCCTCACCGCAAGTCCCACCAGCGGTTCCACGCCCCCGCGCGAGTCATAGCCCGACAGCACAACACGCATTCCGTGACTCCCATTTCCCCAGGTCCTGGCGTTAGGCCGCTGATTCTGCGGCACGGACGGGGCCTTGCCGCAAGCCCCCCGGTGCGCTATACGTTGAGAGTGGAAAGGCGTGGGTACTCCCCTTTCCCCGCAACCCTGTTCACCCTCTGGTGCGGCTATCAGCCCCAGACAGCCGCCAGACGCTGAGATACGAGAAGCGCGTAGCGATCTGACGCGCCTCCTCGCTTCCCGCCTCACCCTGATCACCATTTGGTGCAGGGATCAGCCCCAGACGGCGGCTGGCCGCTGAGATATGAGAAGCGCGTAGCGATCTGCCGCGCCCCCGGGCCCCCGGCCCTGGGCCATCCCTGCACGGGCCCGGATGCCCGGCGTGGCAAGGCCCGGCCCCTCGCCTCATCGCTGACGGACCCGCTCCTCCTGCTCCTGCCCCGTGACCGTTCCTTTGGGGGGTTCTCGGCAGTCTTTCGGCTTTCCGGGGCGGGTCGGTCTGTCAAGGGTGGCCGAAGGCCATCGCGAAGCGACGCGACGAAGGAGCGCCCTTGACGGGCCGGCACGACACGGAAGGACGATGGGACTGACGGGAACCCCCCAAACCAGCCCTGACACCGCCCAGCCGAAACCCCGCCCACCCCCGACCCCGCCCCCCGAAGCCCCCCTACCGCCGCCGCGACCGCCAGCCCAGGTAGGCCGCCACCATGGCCCCCGCCGTGCGGGCCAGGGTGGGCCAGAGGGACTGGAAGGCGGGGCCCACCTGGTCGCCCGGGAGGGGGTCGCCCCAGCGGCCGGTGCTGCGGCCCCAGAGCCAGAGCATCGCCAGGGTGAAGACCGCTGCGGGCAGCCCGAGGATCACCCACTTGCGCTCCCGGGGCCCGAGCACGCGGGAGGCGTACGCCACCAGCGCGCCGGCGCCGAGCAGTGGCCAGTACCCGGTGAGCGCCCCCGCGAGGAGCAGCGCCGCCGCCAGCAGGAGGAACGGGTGCGGGCGCGGGCGGGGTTGCCGCGCTGGGGCGGGTGGTGCCTCGGGGGCGGCGGCCTTCTTCCGCTCGCGCCGGTCGCGCAGGAACCGTACGAGGCCCCCTGGCGCGGGGGGCCCGGCGGGCGGGGTGTCGGCCGCCTCCTTCGCCGCCTTCTCCGCCTTCGCCTCCTCCGGGTCGCGGAAGAGGTCCGGGATCTCGATGCCGCCGGCGAAGCCCTCCACCTGGGGCCCCGCCCCGGAAGCGCCTGGGGCCAGGCTCCACCAGTCGGGTTCGGCTCCGGCGGAGTCGCCGAGTTCGTCGAGCCCGGCCAGGTGCGGCGGCACGTTCTGCGGGGGCGTGCTCCCCGGCGGCGTGCTCCCCGGCGCCGTGCTCGGCGTGCTGCCCCGCTGTGCCGGGACCCCCGGCGCCGGGGCGGGCGCGGCGCGGGCGGAGCGCACGGTGTCGAGGACCTCCTCCGGCGTGCCGATCCGCTCCAGGATGCTCCGTACGGCCGCCGGCGTGTCCGGTTCGAATTTGGCGCGCCGCCGGTCGATCTCGTCCCGCAGCCCCGACACCAGCCGCATCCGGTCCCCGGACGACAGCTGCCGCCGCTGCGCCAAGTCCCCGACGCGGCTCAGATATTCGTAGACCAGATGGTCGCTCTCGATCCCCACGCCCCCGACGGTAGCGCGTGCGTCCGTGGAGCGGCCGACGGCGCAGCGGATACCGTTGGCCGGATGGGGACCGGCCGACGGACCGGCCGACGTGACCAGGAGGCGACCAACGTGCCCGAGGCAAGTACCGCTGCGGCGAACGCCCCGCGCTCCCTCGCCGAGGCGCTCCGCGCCCGCGACGACGTGGCGCTCGCCGCCCTGCTGCACGCCCGCCCCGATCTGCTGAACCCGGTGCCCGGCGACGTCACCCAGCTGGCCACCCGGGCCGGCACCCGGGCCTCCGTCGTGCGCGCCCTGGACCGCCTGGACCGGTTCGCGCTCCAGACGGCGGAGGCCCTCGCGGTGGCCCCGGACCCGTGCCCGTACCCGGTGCTGGAGTCGCTGCTCACCGGCGCCGGCGGTGAGGACGAGGCCGCCCGCGCCACCCTCCCCCGGGCCCTGGGGACCCTGCGCGACCAGGCCCTGGTGTGGGGGGACGACGAGCGGCTGCGGCTGGTCCGCACCGCCCGGGAGCTGCTCGCCCCCTCCCCGCAGCGGCCGTCGCCGACCGGGCTGGGGCCCACCGTCGCGGAGGCCACCGCGGGGATGTCGCCGACCCGGATCCAGGAGATCGTCGCAGCGGCCGGGCTGCCCGCCACCCATGACCCGGTGTCCGCCGTGACGGCCCTGACCTCCCTGTTCACCGACCCGGAGCGGATGTCGGCGCTGCTGGACGAGGCCCCGGCGGAGGCGCACCAGGTGCTGGGGCGGCTCGTGTGGGGGCCGCCGTACGGGGAGGTCACCCCGAATCCGACGCCGCCGGTGCGCTGGCTGCGCGACCGGGGGCTGCTGCTGCCGGCTTCGCCGCGGACGGTCGTCCTGCCCCGGGAGGTGGCCCTGCACCTGCGCGGCGGGCTCGCGCACCGGCAGACGGCGCCGCTCGCGCCGCCGGTGGGCGTACACCGCGAGCACCGTCCACAGCTTGTGGACGCGAACGCGGCCGGGCAGGCGCTGGCCGCGCTGGCCACCGTCGAGGAGCTGGTGAAGTCCTGGGAGCACGCGGGTCCGCCCGTGCTGCGGGCGGGCGGGCTGGCCGTACGGGACCTCAAGCGGACCGCGGCCGCGCTCGACACGACCGAGCAGGCGACCGCGTTCTGGATGGAGCTCGGCTACGCGGCGGGGCTGCTGGCCAGTGACGGGGAGGTCGACGAGCGGTACGCGCCGACCCCCTCCTTCGACGACTGGTGCGAACTGCCGCCCGCCGAGCGGTGGTCGGTGCTGGCGGCGGCCTGGCTGCCGGCCACCCGCACGTGCGGGCTGGTCGGCGAGCAGGACGCGAAGGGCCGCACCCTGTCGGCGCTCGGCCCCGACCTGGACCGTTCCGCCGCGCCCGAGGTGCGGCGCCGGGTGCTGGACCTGATCGCCGAGCTGCCCGAGGGCGGGGCGCCCGAACCGGAGGCGGTCCTCGAGCGGCTGGCGTGGGAGCGGCCGGTGCGCGGTACGAGCGACCTGCGGGCCCGGCTCGCGCACTGGGCCCTGCACGAGGCCGAGGTGCTGGGCGTCACCGGCCGGGGCGCGATCAGCGCCTTCGGCCGCGCCCTGCTGGAGCACCGCGATCCGGCGCCGCTGCTGGCCCCGCTGCTGCCGGAGCCGGTGGACCACGTCCTGCTCCAGGCCGACCTGACGGCGGTGGCCCCCGGGCCGCTGCGCCGCCCGCTCGCGGACGTCCTGGCGGTACTCGCGGACGTGGAGTCCAAGGGCGGGGCCACGGTGTACCGGTTCACGCCGGGCTCGGTGCGCCGCGCCCTCGATTCCGGGCACGCCGCCTCCGACCTGCACGCCTTCCTCACCGAGCACAGCCGTACGCCGGTGCCGCAGCCGCTCGCGTACCTCATCGACGACGTGGCCCGGCGGCACGGGCACCTGCGGGTCGGCGCGGCGTCCTCGTACGTGCGCTGCGACGACGACGCGATGCTGGGCGAGATCCTGGCCGACAAGCGTTCGGCGGGGCTGGGGCTGCGCCGCCTCGCCCCGACCGTCCTGGCCGCCCAGGCCGAACCCGCCGCCCTCCTCGACGGGTTGCGGGCGATGGGGTACGCGCCGGCCGCGGAGTCCCGTACCGGGGACGTGGTGGTGGCGCGGGCCGACGCGCACCGCGCCCCGGCGCGTTCGGCGCCGGTGCCGGTGCCGGACGGGCCGCCGATGCCGGACGCCACGCTGCTGGGCGCGGCGGTACGGGCGATCCGTGCGGGCGACCTGGCGGCGACGGCGGTCCGCAAGGAGCCGGCCGCCGCCTCCCCGTCGGCGGGGGTCCCGGGCGAGCTGCCGCGCACGAGCGCGGCGGAGACCCTGGCCACGGTGCAGGCGGCGGCGCTGACGGGGTCGGCGGTGTGGATCGGGTACGTGAACGCCGACGGGGCGGCGAGCCAGCGGGTCATCGCCCCGGTACGGGTGGAGGGCGGCTTCGTCACCGGCTACGACCACACGGCGGACGAGGTCCGCACGTACGCCCTCCACCGCATCACGGGCGTGGCGGAACTGGCGGAAGACCACCTCTAGCCGGACTCCACCGCACCATCCGGGCTCCGCCCCGCCATTACAGCCCGGGAACGCCCCACCCTCCCGGCCCCGCCGCACCCCTACAGCCCCGCCGGCGTTTGAGGCGCGGGGCCCGGGGCAGCGCCCCGGCAACGGCGCCGCGCCGTCCCGGACCCACCGGCGGAGTCCACCGCCCCCGCGGCGAAAACCCCTGGCGAGCGGCGCATGCCACCCCGCACGCTGGGCGCATGCCAGACGTACCCCTCCGCCAGATCCGCGCCGCGCACACCGACACCACCGTCACCGTCTACCAGGCCTACGCCCCCCACCTGGGGGAACCGGCGGCCCGCGACGGCCGCTTCCCTCCCGCCTGGAAGCGCGAGCGCATGACGTGGATCAAGCCGTCGTTCCTGTGGATGATGTACCGCTGCGGCTGGGCCACGAAGGCCGACCAGGAGACGGTGCTGGCGGTCGAGATCACCCGCGCCGGCTTCGACCGGGCCCTGGCCGGGGCCTGCCTGTCGCACTACGTCCCCACCGTGCACGCGGACCGCGCGGCGTGGCAGGAGTCGGTGCGGACGACGTCGGCCCGGGTCCAGTGGGACCCGGAGCGCGACCTCCACCTCAACCCGCTGCCGCACCGCGCGCTCCAGCTGGGCCTGTCCGGCCCCTCCTCCCGCGCGTACGCCGACGAGTGGACGGTCTCCATCCGCGACGTCACCCCGCTGGCCCGGGAGATCCACGGCCTCCTCCGCGCCGGCGAAACCGACGCCGCCCGCGCCCTGCTCCCCGTCGAAACCCCCTACCCGGCCGGGCCGCTGCCCCACTTGGAGGCGTAGCCGTCGGTCCCGTCGGTCCCCTCAGTCCGGTCCGGTCAGTCCCGCATGAGCAGAACGACGAGTCCCGCCACGCCTCCCAGCGCCACTGCGAGCAGGGAGTAGCGGGGCCGCGACTCGCGCAGCACCGGGAGGACGTGGTCGACGGAGCAGCGGCCCGGCCCGGTGAGGGTGAGGGCGAGGACCCCGGCGAAGAGCACCACTTCGAGTTCCACACCCTTGGGCGGGAAATAGGCGCTCAGCCCCCGGATGCCGAGGACGTTGATGAAGGTGCCGATCATGGCGGCACCGGCGAGCGGGGTGAGCAGGCCGAGGGCCAGGCCCAGGCCGCCGAGGGTCTCGGCGAGGCCGGCGATGACGGCCATGGCATCCCCGGCGGGATAGCCGGCCATCGAGAAGCCCTTGCCGGTCGCGGTGAGGCCGGGGCCGCCGAACCAGCCGAAGAGCTTCATCGTGCCGTGGCCGGCCATGCTGAGGCCGACGACGAGCCGGAGCACGAGCAGGCCGGTGTCGCGGGTGGCGGTGGTGGCAGGAGCCGAGGAGGCGCGAAAGAGTTCGCGGTCCCGTCCTTCATGCGTCATGAGCGTCCGTTCTACGTCGCCTGTGAGCAACGGCCACCCTACGAAGCCCGTCCGCGATGCCCCGGCCGCAACGTCGGCGGCCCCTGCCGACGACCCGTTCGGTCGCAGACCCGCGCCCCGGGGCACCTGGCGGCGTAGTCGATCCGCCCGGCGTCGAAGGATGACCTCCCCGGCCCCCTCCAGCACGCTGTACGTGAATCCGCGCCGCTGCGTGAAGTCCCGCGCGTGCCGCTCCAGATCGGCGAGGTTCGCCTGGGCGGACATCCCGTCCAGCGGCGGCCAGTTCCGCCCCACCACTCCGCCGCCAACCCGGCCCCGTGCGGACGCCGCCCGGGAGCGGGGAGGGGCTCATCGCCCGGGCATGAGGCACACTGAAGGTTTGACCCATGCGGAAGGGACGCAGCTACGTGAACGGGCCTCTCATCGTCCAGAGCGACAAAACCCTCCTTCTCGAGGTCGACCACGAGCTCGCCGGGGCCGCGCGGCGGGCCATCGCTCCGTTTGCCGAGCTGGAGCGGGCGCCGGAGCACATCCACACCTACCGGATCACCCCGCTCGGGCTGTGGAACGCCCGGGCCGCCGGGCATGACGCCGAGCAGGTCGTCGACGCGCTCGTCGAGTACTCCCGTTATCCCGTCCCGCACGCGCTGCTGGTCGACGTCGCCGAGACCATGGCCCGCTACGGGCGGCTCACCCTGTCCAAGCACCCCGTCCACGGGCTGGTGCTGACCAGCACCGACCGGCCCGTGCTGGAGGAGATCCTGCGTTCCAAGCGGATCGCCCCGCTGGTGGGGGCCCGGCTCGACGCCGACACCGTGGCCGTGCACCCGTCCGAGCGGGGGCAGATCAAGCAGACCCTGCTCAAGCTGGGCTGGCCGGCCGAGGACCTCGCCGGGTACGTGGACGGCGAGGCGCACCCGATCGAGCTCGAGGAGAACGGCTGGGCGCTGCGGCCGTACCAGCAGCAGGCCGTCGAGGGCTTCTGGCACGGCGGCTCGGGCGTGGTCGTGCTGCCCTGTGGTGCGGGCAAGACGCTGGTCGGCGCCGGTGCGATGGCCATGGCGAAGGCGACCACGCTGATCCTGGTCACCAACACCGTCTCGGCCCGCCAGTGGAAGCACGAGCTGGTCAAGCGGACCTCGCTGACGGAGGAGGAGATCGGCGAGTACTCCGGTACGCGCAAGGAGATCCGGCCCGTCACGATCGCCACGTACCAGGTGCTGACGACCAAGCGGAAGGGCGTCTACCCGCACCTGGAGTTGTTCGACTCCCGGGACTGGGGGCTGATCCTCTACGACGAGGTGCACCTGCTGCCCGCGCCCGTGTTCAAGTTCACCGCCGACCTCCAGGCGCGCCGCCGGCTCGGGCTGACGGCCACCCTGGTACGGGAGGACGGGCGGGAGTCGGACGTGTTCTCGCTGATCGGGCCGAAGCGGTTCGACGCCCCGTGGAAGGAGATCGAGGCGCAGGGCTACATCGCGCCCGCCGACTGCGTGGAGGTCCGCGTCAATCTGACCGAGTCCGAGCGGCTCGCGTACGCGACCGCCGAGACCGAGGAGAAGTACCGCTTCTGCGCGACGACCGCGACGAAGCGGAAGGTCACCGAGGCGCTGGTGCGCAAGCACAAGGGCGAGCAGACGCTGGTCATCGGGCAGTACATCGACCAGCTCGACGAGCTGGGCGAGCACCTGGACGCGCCCGTCATCAAGGGCGAGACCTCCAACGCGCAGCGCGAGAAGCTCTTCAACGCCTTCCGCGAGGGCGAGATCAACGTGCTGGTCGTCTCGAAGGTCGCCAACTTCTCCATCGACCTGCCCGAGGCCACGGTCGCCATCCAGGTGTCGGGCACCTTCGGTTCCCGGCAGGAGGAGGCGCAGCGTCTGGGCCGGGTGCTGCGGCCGAAGGCGGACGGGCACGAGGCGCGGTTCTACTCGGTCGTCGCGCGCGACACGATCGACCAGGACTTCGCCGCCCACCGCCAGCGCTTCCTGGCGGAACAGGGCTACGCCTACCGGATCATGGACGCCGACGAGCTGCTGGCGAGTGACTGACCTCCGCCCCGAGGGGTGACCTCGGGGCGGGGACACCGCCGGCCGTGACGGTGTCGGCCGTGCCGGTGACGGTGGCAGCGGCGGGGCGGGCGCGGCGGCGGGCCGCGCCGGCCAGGGCCGTGAGGAGCGGTACGCACCAGACCCACAGGTGCGGCCACTCCCGCAGCAGGGCCCGCCCGGTCGAGGGCAGGTGGTGGGCCCAGAAGTCGGCGGAGGCCTCCGGGAGCACGAGCAGGCCCAGCAGGGCGGTTCCGGTGAAACCGGCCAGGGCGGTCAGGGCGACCCGGAAGCGCCGGGTCGCCAGCAGGTACGGGACGAAGAGCGCCGGGGTCAGGGTGATCCCGGCGGCGGTGCCCAGCGCGAAGCCCTTGCCGAGCGCGCCGGGCGGGCGGCCCAGGTCCCAGACGGCGAGGCAGGCGAGGGCCAGGTTGATCTGGCCGGGCAGCGGGCTCTGGAAGAGGGGCTCCAGCCACAGCCCGGCGATGGTGGCGGCCAGCACCGGGGCTGGCCGGGCCTTCACTCCGGCGGGGCGGCAGGAGAGCAGGATCAGCAGGGCGAGCAGGCCGGCGTTCCCGAGGACGAGGACGGCCTTCAGCACACCGGCCGGCAGCCAGGCGGCAGGCGTGAAGAGGATCGCGGCGAACGGCGGATAGGCGGTGGGCGGATGCCACTCGGCGGCGGAGAAGCCACTGGAGAAGCCGCTGAGGACGGCGTCGGCCGTCGGGATCCGCAGGGCGATGCACAGGACGCCCAGCACCAGCAGCGAGCCTGTGACCAGCACGCCGACGAGGCGCGACGGCGAGGAAGCGGAATCGGGGCTGCGGGTCACGCGCGTGACCCTAGTGGATCAGCGCCGCACTGCCACCGGGTTCAGGCCACGGCTCTGCGGGCGCCCGTCAGCGGCGTATGACGCCCGCGTCCTCGGCGTACTCGCCTAGGACGACCACACTCATGGCGGCAGCGGCGAAGACCTTCGCGGCGCGCAGGACATCGCCGACGCGGTAGCGGGAACGGTGCTCGGAGGTGGCGGTGGCGCCCGCGGGGCGGCCTCCCTGGATCGGGGTGAAGGTTGCGGTGCTCATGGATCCATGGTGCGCTTTCGCCCCTCTGCGCACATCGCCCTCGGGATGGAACCTGCGGGCCTCCCGCGTCCTCCTCACGGCCCATGGCACCCCCTAGTGGCCCTGCCCAAGGTCTGACACTCCCCGGTATGACACCCGGACGGAGGTCCTGCCCGCCCAGGACTTTCGGCCCCCCAAATCCATTCGCGCGGACCCGCCCCGGTGACTACAATCTCCGCTCTTGCCGCCTCCCGCCGCCCCATCGGGGAGAGCCGCCTTCCGGACGGAAACCGGGGGCTTCCGTACCGTGCCTGACCTGCAGCTGGAGGCTTTTCCGTGTCCGCGCACGCCCCCGATACCGCACCCGAAACCGCCGCACCCGAGACCGCCGGGACCGACCCGCTCGCCCGCGAACGGGCCCACCTGAGCGCCTCGCGCTCCGCCCTGCGCGCCATGCGCGAGGACGTCGAGGCCCTCGACATCCGCGACGTCACCGCGAACTGGGTCAACGCCATCGTCCTCCAGGCGCAGATCGACGACCGCATCAAGGCCCTCGCCGATCTCTCCCACACCCCGCTCTTCTTCGGCCGCCTCGACTACCTGCACGCCCCGGGCGCGGAGCTGGCCGAGGGCGCCGACGGCGAGCAGTTCTACATCGGCCGCCGCCACGTCCACGACGCCGGCGGCGATCCGATGGTCATCGACTGGCGCGCCCCCGTCTCCCAGCCCTTCTACCGCGCCTCCAAGGCCGACCCGCAGGACGTCTCGCTGCGCCGCCGCTTCGGCTACACGGGCGGCGAGCTGACCGCCTACGAGGACGAGCCCCTCGCCGATGCCGACCCCTCCGAGTCGGCGGCCGTCAGCAAGCTGCTCCAGCAGGAGATCGAGCGCCCCCGCGTGGGCCCCATGCGTGACATCGTCGCGACGATCCAGCCCGAGCAGGACGAGATCGTCCGCTCCGGCCTGTCCGGCTCGGTCTGCGTGCAGGGCGGCCCCGGCACCGGGAAGACGGCCGTCGGCCTGCACCGGGTCGCGTACCTCCTCTACGCGCACCGCGAGCGCCTCGCCCGCACCGGCACCCTGGTCATCGGGCCGAACCGTTCCTTCCTGCACTACATCGAGCAGGTCCTGCCGGCCCTGGGCGAGCTGGAGGTCAAGCAGGCCACGGTCGACGACCTCGTCGCCCGCGAGGGCCTGGAGGTGCGCGGCGCCGACGCCGCCGACACCGCGGTGGTCAAGGGCGACGCCCGGATGGCGGAGGTGCTGCGCCGTGCCGTCCGCTCGCACGTCACCGCGCCCACCGAGCCGCTGATGGTGGTCCGCGGTTCGCGCCGGTGGCGCGTGCCGGCGTACGAGCTCGAGGAGATCGTCGCCGAGCTCCAGGCCCGGGACATCCGCTACGGCGCCGCCCGCGACGCGCTGCCGCAGCGGATCTCGCACGCGATCCTCGTCCGCATGGAGCAGGCGGGCGAGGCGCCGGACGACCGGGTGCAGGACGCGGTGGCCCGCAACGCGGCGGTGAAGGCGGCGGTCAAGGCGGTGTGGCCGCAGGTCGACCCGGCCAAGCTGGTGCTGCGGCTGCTGTCGGACCCGGAGTTCCTGGCGCTGCACGCCGAGGGGGTCCTCACGGCGGACGAGCAGAAGCTGCTGCTGTGGCCGAAGCCGTTCCGGAGCGTGAAGTCGGCGAAGTGGTCGGCGGCCGACCTGGTGCTGGTCGACGAGGCGGCGGACCTGGTGGAGCGGACGCATTCGCTCGGCCATGTCGTCCTCGACGAGGCGCAGGACCTGTCCCCGATGCAGTACCGGGCCGTCGGGCGGCGCTGCACGACGGGCTCGGCGACGGTACTGGGCGACCTCGCGCAGGGCACCACCCCGTGGGCGACGCGCAGCTGGGACGAGGCCCTCTCCCACCTGGGCAAGCCGGAGGCGGTGCTGGAGGAGCTGACGGCGGGCTTCCGCGTGCCGCGCGAGGTGATCGCGTACGCGTCCCGGCTGCTGCCGGCGATCTCCCCGGGGCTGGCCCCGGTCTCCTCGGTGCGCGAGACCCCCGGGTCGCTGGTGGTCACCCCGGCGACGGACCTGACGGCGGAGGTGGTCTCGGCCTGCCGCGACTCCCTCGCGTACGAGGGATCGATCGGCCTGATCGCGGCCGACGCGCGGATCCCGGTGCTGGCGCAGGCCCTGCTGGAGGCGGGGCTGGCGTACCTGTCGCCCGGCGAGGAGACCACGGCGCAGTCCCGGCTCACGCTGGTGCCGGCGTCGCTGGCGAAGGGCCTGGAGTACGACTACGTGGTCCTGGACGAGCCGGCGGCCATCGTCGACGGCGAGCCCGACGAGCGCACCGGCCTGCGCCGGCTGTACGTGTGCCTCACCCGCGCCGTGTCCGGCCTGACGGCCCTCCACTCGGCCCCGCTGCCGGCGGCGCTGGCCGCGTCCTAGGGGGCGTCCGCGCGCCGTAGGTGCAGGTGGCCGTCCAGCGGGTAGGCGGGCGGCGCCGCGGGCAGGGTCCGGTCGAAGGGGTAGCCGCTCTTCCCGGCGACGCGGCACGAGGCGGGGTTGTCCACCTGGTGCAGCAGTTCGAGGCCTTCCAGCCCGTCGGCGCGGAAGGTCTCGAAGGCCCAGGTGGTGAGCGCCTCCAGGGCGCGGGGGGCGACACCTCGCCCGCGTGCGTGCGCGACCGTCCAGTAGCCGACCTCGGCGGACGGTTTGCCGGGGACGACCTCCTTGAGGACGACACCGCCCACCAGGCGCCGGGACGCCGGATGCCCGGACGCCGGATCGGGACCCGCTTCGAGGACCGCGAAGGCGAACCGCTCCCCCGCCGCCCAGCGCCGCTGCTGGTCCTGGACCCACCGAACCCCGGCGGCCTCGCTGTCCGGGACCGGGACCGAGACCGCCCAGCGGGCCAGCACGGGATCCCGGTACGCCTCGACCAGCGCGTCGACGTCCTCCAGGCACCACGGGCGGAGCACGAGCGCCGGTCCGGCCGACGTGGCCGGCGCCTCCAGGACCACGGAGCCGTCGGGCTTCGCGGACAGGGCCCGGAGCGACCAGTCGAGCACCGGCGTCAGGCTCTCGGGAGCGCTCCAGCCGTTGATCACCGCCAGCAGCCGGGCGTACCGCTCCCGGCGCGGGTCGTTGATGCGCGCCAGCCGCGCCGACAGCCGCCGGCGCAGCCCCGCGCCGTCGGCCCGGCCGAGGAGCCGCGCGTAGTGCGCCGTCAGCTGCGAGACCACCGGCCCGGCCCCGGGCGAGTCCGGCCGGATGCCCGCCGCCAGGGCCGGGCCGACCAGCTCACGCACGGTCGCCGCGAGGTCCGGGCGGGGTCCGGGGGCGTCGCGGGCGCGCTCGGCCGCCTGCTCCTCGACCAGGTCCCGTACGAGGGAGCGGAAGCCCGGGTCCTGCGTCAGTCCGGCGAGTTCGACCCAGGCCTGGAGCTGCTCCGCCGAGGGGTCGTCCGGCAGCTGCGGGGTCATGGTGCGCACGGCTGCGGCGAGGGCCGGGTCGGTGCCGAGCGGGCCGAAGGCGGCGTCGAGGAAGTCGGCGACCAGACGTCGGCGCTCGGCTTCGGAGAGGCGGGCGAGCTGGTGCATGAGACTCATCTCCTCGGGGGTGCACCCTCGCTGCGCCACGGTCGTCAGGACCGCGCGGCGCAGGCGCAGGATGCGGATCTGTACGTCCAGGGCTTCGGCGTGGGCGGCGGCCACCTCGGGGAGCGGCCGCTCCCGGTCGGCGACCTTGCGGACGGTGGCGAGATCCACTCCCAGATCGCGCAGGGTCCGTACGAGTTCCAGGCGGGCGAGGGCGTCGGCGCCGTAGCGGCGGTGCCCTGCCGGGCTCCGGCCGGTGGGCGTGACGAGTCCGGTGTCGGAGTAGAAGCGGATCGTCTTGACCGTGACGCCGGTGAGCCGGGCCAGGTCGCCGATCGAGTAGGGGGTGTCGCCGTCCATGCGCCCACCCTGCCGCCTCCCCCCACGGGAGGTTCAAGCCCCTGCGGGCCGGCGGGGCCGGGGTATCCGGCCCCGCCGGATCCGGCCCCGCCGGATCCGGGGGCCAGGCCGCCGCGGGCCCGGCATGATCCGGAAGAGACGGCCTACCGGTCCAGGGCCGTCCGCCACTCCTCGACGGCCGCCGCCGAGACCGGGTGGTCCCACCCGGAGGGACGGGCCGCGCCGCCGATGTGGAAGGCGTCGATGCCCGCCTCCCGCAGCACCGGCAGGTGCGAGAGGGCCAGGCCGCCGCCGACCAGGATCCGCGCCTGGTACCCCGGCTCGCCGCGCCGGCCCGCCGCGGCCTCGGCCAGCAGCACCGGCAGCCCGTCCGCGACCCCGGACGCCGACCCGGCCGTCAGGTACGTGTCCAGCCCGGGCAGGTCCGCGAGCGCCTTGCGCAGGCCGTCCCGGTCCGCCGCGCGGTCGATGGCCCGGTGGAAGGTCCAGCGGCAGCCGTCCAGCTCCGCCAGTACCGCCTCGACGGCGTCCAGGTCCGGGCCGCCGTCCGGGTGCAGGAACCCGAGGACGAACTCCTCCGCGCCCTCGGCCCGCAGTGCCCGCGCCGTCCGCGCGAGCGCGGGGACGTCGCCCGCCGCGAACCCGTCCGCCGTGCGGAGCATCACGCGCAGCGGGATGTCGACCGATGCCCTGATCGCCGCGAAGGTCTCGCGCGGCGGGGTGAGCCCGTCGGCGGCAATGTCGGTGACCAGTTCGAGTCGGTCCGCCCCACCCGCCTGGGCGGCGACCGCGTCCTCCGCGTCGAGGGCGATCACCTCCAGGAGTGCACGGTTGCTCATGCGATCCCATCCTTCGGAAAACTGCTCGGAAAACTGCTCGTATGACCTGTATGGAAAATAGGTCTAGTCCAATATCCAGGGTACGGGCCCCACCCCGCGCTCCACCAGCGGAATCACGTCACCCGCACAATGTCCGCATGGACACGCCCGACCACCCCGGCACCGCCCGCCTCCGCGCCCGCTGGCACGCGACCGCCACCGCCGCCGGCGCCACCCGCGACCCCGCCCCCTACGCCGACCGCCTCCTCGCCGCCTGGGCCGAACCGCAGCGCCAGTACCACACCACCGCCCACCTGGCCGACGTCCTCGCACGGATCGACGTACTGGCCGCCCACGCCGCCGACCCCGCAGCCGTCGAGCTCGCCGCCTGGTTCCACGACGCCGTCTACCGCCCCGACCGCTCCGAGAACGAGGAGCGCAGCGCGGCCCTCGCCGAGCGC
The DNA here is from genome assembly GCF_026343185.1 of Streptomyces sp. NBC_00091. Classification (GTDB taxonomy): domain Bacteria; phylum Actinomycetota; class Actinomycetes; order Streptomycetales; family Streptomycetaceae; genus Streptomyces. The sequence goes on from NZ_JAPEMA010000001.1 coordinate 2,227,639, forward strand.
GCCCTGCCCGAGCTGGGCGTCGACGCGGCCCGCACCGCCGAGGTCGCCCGCCTGGTGCGGCTCACCGTCACCCACGACCCCGCCCCCGGCGACACCAACGGCGAGGCCCTCTGCGACGCCGACCTCGCCGTCCTCGCCGGCGCCCCGCAGGCCTACGCGGCCTACGTCGCCGCCGTCCGCGCCGAGTACGGCTTCGTCCCCGACGAGGCCTTCCGCACCGGCCGCGCCGCCGTGCTGCGCCAGCTCCTCGCCCTCCCCCGCCTCTACCGCACCCCCTACGGCGCCGCGCACTGGGAGGCCCCGGCGCGCCGCAACCTCGCCGAGGAGCTGACCACCCTGACCTGACCACCCTGACCTGACGGCCGACATGACATACGGGACGCCGCCCGGGAATGCGCCCCACTTCGCGGCGGTTCGTGACGTACATGCCCGCAGCCTCCGCACGAACCCGATCCCGCATGCCCGTGGCCGTCTACATCCTCGGCCTGTCCGTCTTCGCGCTCGGCACCAGCGAATTCATGCTGTCCGGCCTGCTCCCACCCATCGCCGAGGACATGGGCGTCACCATCCCGCAGGCGGGCCTGCTGATATCCGCCTTCGCGATCGGCATGGTCGTCGGGGCCCCGCTGCTGGCCGTCGCCACCCTGCGCCTCCCGCGCCGCACCACCCTCATCGCCCTCATCAGCGTCTTCGGCCTCGGCCAGGTCGCGGGCGCGCTGGCACCCTCGTACGAGCTCCTCTTCGCCTCCCGCGTGGTGTCGGCCCTCGCCTGCGCCGGCTTCTGGGCCGTCGGCGCGGCCGTCGCCATCGCGATGGTCGAGCGGGACCAGCGGGCCCGCGCCATGTCCGTCATGATCGGCGGCCTGTCCGTCGCCAACGTCCTCGGCGTCCCGGCCGGCGCCTTCCTCGGCGAGCAGTTCGGCTGGCGCTCCGCCTTCTGGTCGGTCGGCGTGGCCTCCGCCATCGCCCTCGCGGGCATCCTGACGCTGATCCCGAAGATGCCGCTTCCCGCCGAGAAGCCCCGTCTCGGCCGTGAGCTGCGCATCTACCGCGACCGCCAGGTGTGGCTGTCCATCGCCGTCACCGCGCTGGCCGCGGGCGGCGTCTTCTGCGCCTTCAGCTACCTGTCGCCGCTGCTCACGGACGTGGCCGGGCTGGACTCGAAGTGGGTGCCGTGGGTCCTCGGCCTCTTCGGCGCCGGCGCGCTGATCGGCACCACCGTCGGCGGGCGGATCGCCGACGCGCACCTCTTCGGGGTGATGCTCTGGGGCATCACCGCCTCGACGGTCTTCCTCGCGGCGCTCACCGTGCTGGCCTCCAGCGCGGCGGCCGCGATCGCCCTGTCCTTCCTGCTCGGCTTCTCGGCGTTCTTCACCGCCCCGGCCCTCAACGCCCGGCTGTTCAACGTCGCCGGCGCCGCCCCCACCCTCGCCGGAGCCACCGCCACGGCCGCCTTCAACCTCGGCAACACCGGCGGCCCCTGGCTCGGCGGCACCGTCATCGACGCCGGATTCGGCTTCGCCTCCCCCGCCTGGGCGGGCGCCGCCATGACCCTCACCGCGATCGCCCTCACGGTGCTCGCCCTCCGCCTGGACCGCCGTACGCCCCCGGCCACGACCCGCGTGATCGCCTCCTCGGCCGACACGCCCCGGGCCGCCGCCGCTGCGGAGGAGGAAGAGGAGGCGGTCAGCCGGTAGCCAGGGCGTCAGTCCCTGGACCGCAGGACAAATGACGGCCGATCAGACCACAGGCGGGCGGTTTTTCGGCCGTCTCAGGCCGGCCGCGGTGAGGCGGCGGACCAGTTCCTTGCTGCCGATCTCCACCGCGCCCGCCCCGACCGCGTCCGCGTAGCGGTGCTCGGGCAGGTCGTAGTGGTCCCGCTCGAAGGCTCGCGGCGGGCAGCCGATGCCCGCCGCGAAGGCGTGCAGCTCCTCGTACGAGACGTCGCTGACCAGGTGCGACCACAGGCGGCCGTGCCCCGGCCAGACCGGCGGGTCGATGTACACCGTCACCGGCCGCTCACCGGCCCGGGTGGAAGACGGGGCCGAGACCGCCCACCGCCGCCACCTTCACCCCGGCCTCGGAGCACACCCAGTGCGGGTCGGGCCCCAGCTCCGGCTCCACGTCCAGGGCGTGCGGCTCCCCGTGCACGCACACGGGGCACATCGGCCAGCGCCCGTACTTCTCCAGCAGGGCGTCCTTCACGTCCTGCGCGACGAGTCCGGCAAGGTAGTCGACCCCCTCCGGCCACTGCTCCACCCACCACCGGCGGTGCGTGACCGAATCCTCGACGAGGGAGACGACATCGGCATCGGCGACCTCACCGGCGGCGAGATCGGCGAGAACGAGTGCACGGGCGACATGCAGCGCCTGTTCCAGGGGGGTCGCGTGGTCCATGGGGCCATTTTGACTCCTCTCCGCCCATAAAGGGAGGGGATGCCTGGCTCACGCTGCCCGGCGGACCGGCGGTCCGTCTGGTCTTCCGCGATCAGCGCCAGCCGGGTTGAGACCAGCCCGGACCAACATCACACGTGCGGAGTTCTTGTCCCTGGGGAAGACGGCTCCGCACGCGGTGCAGGTGTAGGTACGTTCCGACAGCGGGAGTGCGTGCTTGGTTCTCGCTCCGCACCGTCCGCAGTCCATGGTCGTGTGTGCCGGATCCACAAGGTGGAGGACCCGGCCGTGCTTGCGTGCCATGTTGATCAGCTCATGCTTGGTGGCGGAGATGGCAGCGTCGGACGCCTTGCGCGCCATGGTCGACTTCGCCAGGAACTTCGGCCGGAAGTCCTCCACGGCGAGCTGGTCGAAGTCCCTCACGACCTGCTTGGCCCACTTGCGGGCGGTGTCCTGGCGCTGCCGGGCGATCTTCTTGTGCTCCTTCCCGGCCTGCCTTTTCGCCCTCCGGTAGCCCTTCGAGGCGGCCTGGCCACGTTTGGGCTTCCGGCGGGCCATCATCCGCTGGTAGCGGGCCAGCTTTCCGGCCGCCTTCCTGCCGTGCTCAGGATGCGGGAGATCGTGTCCGTCGCTGGTTGTGGTCGCGGTCTCCTTCACGCCCCAGTCGACACCGATCACCGCCCCAGTCGGGGGGAGCGGCTGCACCTCCGCCTGGACTGCGAAGGAGGCGTACCAGTGCCCGAGCTCGTCGCGGTAGACACGGACACTGGACGGCTCGGAGGGCAGCTCACGCGACCACACCACCGTCAGAACGATGCCACCCGCCAGGTGCAGGCGGCCGCCCTTCAACCGGAAATTTCGGCGCGTGTAATTCAGCGACGGGCGGGCCACGCCCTTCTGCTTGAAGCCGGGCATCCCGGCCCGCCGCCGCATCGGCAGTCGATCCTTGATGTCCTTCAAGCTCTTGGCACGGGACTTCGCGAAGTCCTGGACGGCCTGCTGCTGCGGCACCCTGGCGCCCTCGCGCAGCCACGTGTGCTCGCAGCGCCAGCCAGTCAGCATCCTGTCCAGCCGGGCCGCGCCACACTCCTCCCCGGCCTTGCGCGCCGCCCGGGATTCGGCAACGCACTGATTCCACACCCACCGGCCCCGGTCCCATTCCGACAGCAGACCCGCCAACGCAGTGGACGACACACGAAGCCGGAAGGTGTACCGGGCGCGCCCGGCTTCTCCGGGCTTCGTCAATGCCACCATGACGCCAACGTAAGAGCCGTAGCCCGCTGCCCTCCCGGAATCCCCGACACCCCACACGAACGAGTGAGCGACCGCACGCACCAACGGCGGTCCGTCAACTCCGCAACCCTTCATCTCCTATGCCCCCCCCCACAGCCACGGGAGCCCCCGTCCATGACTGCGTACGCCGCCCTCCGCGCCCAGCTCGACACCCTGACCACCGAGGCCTTCCGCCCCGAGCTGGCCGGGATCGACCGGCTCTCCACCCTCGAGATCGCCCGCGTCATGAACGCCGAGGACGCCACCGTCCCCGCCGCCGTCGCCGCGCAGCTGGAGCCGATCGCCGCCGCCGTCGACGCCATCGCCGAGCGGATGGCCCGCGGCGGCCGGCTGGTCTACGCGGGCGCGGGCACCGCCGGACGCCTCGGGGTGCTGGACGCCAGCGAGTGCCCGCCCACCTTCAACACCGACCCGGCGCAGGTCGTCGGCCTGATCGCGGGCGGGCCCGAGGCCATGGTCAGGGCCGTCGAGGGCGCCGAGGACTCCCGGGAGCTGGCCGCCGCCGACCTCACCGCGCTCGCCCTGACCGCCGACGACACCGTGATCGGCGTGTCCGCCTCCGGCCGCACCCCGTACGCGGTCGGCGCGGTCGAGTTCGCCCGTACGCGCGGCGCGCTCACCGTCGGCCTGTCCTGCAACGCCGGCTCCGCCCTCGCCGCGGCCGCCGAGCACGGCATCGAGGTGGTCGTCGGCCCCGAACTCCTCACCGGCTCCACCCGCCTGAAGGCCGGCACCGCGCAGAAGCTCGTACTGAACCTCGTCTCGACCGTCACGATGATCCGCCTCGGCAAGACGTACGGGAACCTCATGGTCGACGTACGCGCCTCCAACGAGAAGCTGCGCGCCCGCTCCCGCCGCATCGTCGCGCTGGCCACCGGCGCCGGCGACACGGAGATCGAGGCCGCGCTCACCGCCACCGGCGGCGAGGTGAAGGACGCCGTTCTCGTGATCCTCGGCGGCGTCGACGGCCCCGAGGCCGCCCGCCTGCTCGCCGGCTCCCGGGGCCACCTCCGCGCGGCCCTCGAACAGACCCGGTAGCCCGAAGCCCTCAGACCGCCCGCATCCCCCCGACGCAAGGCGACCACATGTCCGACCACACGTCCTCTGACAAGAACCGCGCCACAGCCGCCGCGATCCTCCCCCTGGTCGGCGGCCCGGACAACATCGGCTCCATCGCGCACTGCATGACCCGCCTGCGGATCGGCCTGCACGACCGCTCCCTGGTGCGGGACGAGGCCCTGAAGGCGGTCCCGGGGGTCCTGGGGGTGGTCGAGGACGACACGTACCAGATCGTGCTGGGCCCGGGCGCCGTCGCCCGCGTCACGCCCGAGTTCGAGGCGCTGGTCGAGGAGGGCCGCGCGGCCGCGCGGACGGCGGTCACCGCCGACGGCCTCGCCGCGCGGGGCGCCGCGCTGAAGGAGGCGCAGAAGACGCGGAACTCCACCCCCTTCAAGCTGTTCCTGCGCCGCATCGCGAACATCTTCGTCCCGCTGATCCCCGCCCTCATCGGCTGCGGGGTCATCGCGGGCCTGAACGGCCTGCTCACCAACCTCGGCTGGCTCCCGGCCGTGGTCCCCGCCCTCGCGGCGATCGCCTCCGGCTTCATGTCCCTGATCGCGGTCTTCGTCGGCTACAACACCGCCAAGGAGTTCGGCGGCACCCCGGTCCTCGGCGGGGCGGTCGCCGCGATCATCGTCTTCCCGGGGGTCTCCCGGATCGACGCCTTCGGCGAGCACCTCTCCCCCGGCCAGGGCGGGGTCCTCGGCGCGCTCGCCGCGGCCCTCCTCGCCGTCCAGGTGGAGAGGTGGTGCCGCAAGTGGGTCCCCGGGACCCTGGACGTGCTGGTCACCCCGACCCTCACGGTCCTCGTCGCCGGCCTGGTCACCCTCTTCGGCCTGATGTTCCTCGCCGGTGAGGTCTCCACCGCCATCGGCAGCTTCGCCAACGCGCTCCTGGCCACCGGCGGCGCCGTCGCCGGGCTGATCCTCGGCGGGCTCTTCCTGCCCCTGGTGATGCTCGGCCTGCACCAGGCCCTGATCCCCATCCACACCACCCTCATCGAGCAGTCCGGCTACACGGTCCTGCTGCCCATCCTCGCCATGGCGGGCGCGGGCCAGGTCGGCGCGGCCCTCGCCGTCTACTGCCGCCTCCCGCGCAACGGCTCGATCCGCACCACCATCAAGTCCGCGCTCCCGGCCGGCTTCCTGGGCGTGGGCGAGCCCCTGATCTACGGCGTCTCCCTCCCCCTGGGCCGTCCCTTCATCACCGCCTGCGTCGGCGGGGCGGCCGGCGGGGCCTTCGTGGGCCTGTTCAACCAGCTGGGCGTGGCCTTCGGTTCCACCGCCATCGGCCCCTCGGGCTGGGCGCTGTTCCCGCTGCTGGACGGGAAGGCGGGCATGGGCCTGACCATCGGCATCTACGGGGGCGGCCTCGCGGTGGGCTACCTGACCGGCTTCGCCGCGACGTACTTCTTCGGCTTCACGAAGCTTCTCTGCACTTCACTCAATCGGGAGGAGGGCGACGAGGAGCTGACGGCGGAAAGCACCGCCGACACCCCGAGTACCGCCTCGCCTGCCACCGAGGAAGTAGCCGTACCTGTCCGCTGATGCCGAGCGGAGGCCGCCGGGCCGTCGTCCATGGCGATGACCTGGCGGCCGAACCTGTCAGAACGGCAGAACCAGGTCGTGCTGCTCCTCCGGTTCCGCTCTGCCGGCCGTGTCCGCCGGATCAGACCACTCACCGGGGATCGCCTGCAGTACCTCCAGCAGGTCGCCCTCTGTCCTGCCGACGACGACCAGATCCTGTCCCGAGTTTCCGGGCTCCAGACACAGCAACTTGCCCGCTGCGGAGAACCACCGGATCGGAGGTTCTCCAGGAGAGTGCCAGGCCGGGTACCCCGGCAGCCCGACCGGTTCGAATTGGTCTTCAACGCCGGAAAGGACCTCGGGTGTGGCCACGCAGTCTCGTCCGGTCGGGCCGTAGCGCCTACCCATCACCGTTTCGCTGAGGATCGTCTCCGCACAGGCGAGAGACAGGCTCGGCATGAACGGCTCCCACACCAGGTCGGGCAAGTAGTCCGAGAAGAAGACCACCGGCGGGTCGTCGGCCGATAGCTGGTCAAGGGAGACACACCATCCGGCGCAACCCTGATTCTCGCTTCGGAATACCAGCAGCTGTCCGGACGGATCGAGGAGCAGTTCGTCTGGAGGGAGCAAGGGGTTGTGCTGCGCAACGAGATCGCTGCGGCGGCCGAAGAGCGCGTAGGCCTCGTGAAGAGCCACGGGAACCCGGCGCCCCAGTCGCTCCTCTGCACGGCGCACTTCCGCCGGCACAAATCCGTCCCCCGGCGAGAGAGGAGTCGCCCAAGACGCCGCGAATTCCGCGGCGAACTCCCACACTTGGGCCCGCCCACCCGATGCTCCCGCAAGAGCCTGTGCCACATCAAACCTGTCGGCCATCCGGCGACCCTATGCCTCGGCCTCAGGACGCTCACGACGGGGGCGAGGAAGGCCCAACTCCACCACCGGACGGTGAGTGAGTCGAGCAGCCTCAGCCTGTTTCGTCCGGAGGAAGGTCAGAGTCAGATCGATGCCGTCGATCTCGCCGAGCCACTGCTCCTCCTCGGCCTTCTTGCGGCGGAGGAGAAGGTCCTTCTCCAGCTCCGCGAGCCTAGGCAGCATCTTGGGGTTGATCTGGAGCATGGGGCAGCGGATGCAGGCATGCTCGTGCTGGCATGGCGTCCCGTAGGGCCGCGCGCAGTTGCCCAGCTCCACCTTGCGCTTGTCGAAGTGCTCCTCGAACTCGTTCCATTCCTGTGGGCTGACCTCGCCGTATTCCACCTCGGGCCTCAGAGACCGCCGGTGGTTGAGGAAGGCCTGGTAGTGGCCGACCACATCCTCGGCGAATACTGCGACGTATCCCTGCGTCGTCTGCAGATTCAGGTGACCAAGCAGGGCAGCTCCGATGTGGATCGGCAGACCACCGTTGACAACCTCGGTGGCGAACAGCCGACGGAAGTCATGCGGGGTGAACGTCAGATCCTCAAATCCGGGGTTGGTCTCGGCCAGCTCTTTGCAGCTGCGGCCAAGCATGGCCAGCACCGTTGCGCCAGACATGACACCGATCGCAGTCCCGAGGTTCCGCTGCATGAGGAAAGGCATCCGTTCCGACCACGTCCGTTCATGCGGGTCGTACCGGGTCACCAGGGGAACGGTCCTGCCGTTGCGCGTATGACGGCGAAGGATCTGCGCGACAGCGTGGAACAACTCGGCCGACATCGGAATCACTCGCTCGCGCTCGCTCTTCGACGGCGCGACCACCAACAGGGCGATGACCTCGCCGTTAGGCCGTTGGTACTGGCGGATGCTCAGGTGCGTGAGTTCGCAGAGTTCCTCGACCCGGACACCACTGTGCCGTAGTACCTCGACCGCTGCCCACTCCCAGAAAGCGGATTCCTCGGCAACGGTCACGTTGATCCGCTCGCCCGATCCTTCGTCCGTGATCCGCACCGCCGGCTCCGCCTCCGCCACAGCCATACGCCGGTCGTACTGGGAGTCCCGCCGCCGGTAACGGCGTCCTTGATGGACGAACTCCTCACCGAGCGCGATCGGACGAGCGGCATCCAACAGACTGGCGTAGAACTCGTGGCGTGCTTCGACGTGGGCCACCAGTGCGGGCAGGAGCGGCTGCCGGACACGGACCCGGTCCGCCATTCGCCGGTTGATGTCCCGCCTGCGCTTCCCGAACCCCTTCACATCCTGTGGACGGATGGGACACGGAACGACCCACTGCGCCCACCGCTCCGGCTCTTCGACGGCCCAGCTATGGAGGTCGACGTAGAGGCCGCGAACGGCAAGGAGGATGGATTCCGGGTCCAGGCGCTTCCGGAGCTCCTGGCCGCCACCAGTGGTGCACGTCTGGAGCTCGGCTCGCCACTGGTCGTAGAGGTCTTGGCCGAGGGCCAGGTCAGGGTGTCCTGGGCTGAGCTCCTCAATCTTGGCCCAGAAGTGCTTGGCCAGGTTCCGGGTAAGGCCCTCGATAGTGATGTAGTCCGTCTCCGCCCGCCTGCGGCTCAGGTAGTCGATCAACAGCTGTCGGACGGAGAGGTTTTCGATCGCGTAGCGGTCCACCAGTTCCTCGATCGTCCGCTGACCGCGGTACACGAACGTCCTGAGCGTCGGTGGCGTCTCAGCCGGGAAGTGCCCCATTGCGTGGAGCATCTGCCAGGCACCGAGGGCAGCGAAACAGTTGCGGTTCTTGTTGGCCCCGTGGGTCAGCCCGAGACGCTTCGACTCCAGTGAGTAGTGCAGCAGCGCCGCAGGCGTCAGATGTTCGAGTGCGATGCCCTGAGTCGTCAGCGCGCAGGTGAGATCGAACTTCGCACGTGACTTGTGGACGTGTCCCATCGTGGGGTGTCCGTCAACGACCTCGAAGAACCGGTTCAGGAGTGGGTCGTTCTGGATCTCCCGGAAGGGCTCGGCGTACCGCGTGAACTTGTTGGCGCGGAAGCCGGACACAGACGGCTGGATCACCCGAAGGCAGAAGGCCATCTTGGCGGCTGTGATCAGGTCGAAGCCGTCGTACTGAAAGCCCTCACGCGCGAGGATGTTGACCGAGGGTGCGTTCTCGCCGTCGAAGCCGCTCACCTCCCACCGCTGCTGCCAGGTCTCCCCTGGCAGCGTCTCCAAGTGGGCAAGCAGCAGGGTCATACCCCGGCGCCGCTTGTTCGCGTGGGAACGGTCCGAACGACCCTTAAGCGCACCTGTGGCGATCTCCCGAACCTCCTCCAACGTCGCCCGGGAGATATCCCCGAACGGTGCCGGTGAGACCTCTGGCCGCGGTGCCGGTGCGGCCTTCACTGACGCCGTGGAGAACCGGCTCCTCGGCGCCTCTGACTGTGCCCTCTCTCGCTCTGAGGCGATTCGGCGGCTTCGCGCCGTGTAGGTGTCGGAAGTGTGGCGGTTAGGCACCGAACACCGCCTTGAAGTCGTCCGCGTCGTAGCCGGGCGCAATAGTGCGCACGGCCTTCGGCCGGTTGTAGTGCTCCTGGAGGGCATCGAAGAGGTCCTCGACGCGGGCGTTGAGGTAGCGGCCCGTGGTTGCCAGGTCGGAGTGCCGGAGGATCGCCCGGACTTCGGTCAGGGTGAGGTTCGGGTCGTTCGCCATACGACTGGCTGCCGTGTGGCGGAGATCGTGCAGCGTCCAGTTCGTGCCGATCTTGGCGTTGGCCCGCTGGATGACCCGGCGCATCGCCCAGTAACTCAGCGGCTTGTCGGGGCCGCGCCGCGTCCGCAGTACCGGCTCGTGGGCGGCGGGCAGTCCGATGGAGTCGAGGTAGGCCGCGAGCACGATCAGGGCCTGTGGGCTGGCCGGTACGGGGTCCCGTTCCCTCGTCCCTTTGGAGATCACGTGGAAGACCTGCCCTGACCAGTCGATATCGGCCGGGGTGACCCCCAGCAACTCCTCGGCCCTGGCGCCGCTGGAGACGTAGAGCAGGACAGCGGCCCGGTCCCGGTCATGGGTCATCGCTGCGAAGAACTCGTCCCACAGAACGTCGGGAATCGCCCTTGGGTCGCCCTTCGACACTCGCTGCCGCAGCCGGGCCCGCCGGAACGGCTGCGCCGGCTCGGTGGGGCTTCGGTGTGCCAGCGCCCTTCGTTGTGCGACGGAATCCGGAACAGGGTTGGTCAGCGGTCCACGTCCGTAGTGGCGGTGGAAGGCGTAGAAGCTGCTGACCACGGTCAAAGCGTGGTTGATCGTGCTCGGCGCATAGCCGGCCTGGAGGTACCGCTTGCCCGTGCGCGGGTTCGCCGACCCTGGCGGGGGCGATGCCGGGTTGCTGCGCCGGCGCTGCGGATTGGGCGCCGTACGAAGCCACCCCACGAGTGCGGCGGCCTCTGCCTCTGACGCCTTGTCCCATGGCAGGTCGAGAAACCACAGCAGCCGGAACCAACGCAGAAGGTCATGTGCGTAGCTACGGCCGGTCAGCGGGCTGTTGTCGCTGAGCGCGAGATCACGAAGGTACGAAAGGACGGGCTCGACTACCTCCCCAGACGCGTTGAGGACGGCGTAGGGCGGATGCTGGGTCTCCAGCTTGGCCACCAAACCGAGACGAGGTACATCGGCCCGACCCTCGATCAGGTCGTGGTGCAGGTTGGGTTCCACTCGGGCTCTCCTTGAGCGGGGGAAACGTCGCCCTGCCCAACGAGCCAGAGAAGGTGCAGTTAACACACCAGATGCTGGCCGACCTCGACACCGGCCCCGAACCGGCGACGCCCCCGGCCCCCGACACGACGAAGGAACCGGCCCTGGCGTGACCCCGGCCCGGCCCGGCCCCGCCCGGCCGAACACCCGGCCGCCCTCTCATCCCATTGCGCGAACCGTGCGCGATCACCAGACGGGGATGGGCATATGCCAGGAGCCTATGTCCGTGTACTTCTCCTCCCCGCGCGCCGAGTACGGCGGCGACATGAGCGACCCCGCCCAGGCGTACTCCATCTCGATGCCCAGAGCCGTGGCCGAGGCCGCTCTCGCCCGCAGTGGCCCTTCGGGCCTGTCCGCCTACGTCACCACCGTCGTGGCCCGCCAGATCGAGCGGGACAACCTCGCCGAGCTCGTCGCCGCGGCCGAGGCCGAGATCGGCCCGATCACGGCCGAGGAGATCAGGGGAAGGGCCGACCTCCTCGGCACCCTCGTCCTCGACAGCGAGGGCCTCGCCAAGTACCTCTCACGAGACCGTGAAACCGTCGCCTGGCTGGCGGCGGCCCGCGCCCGGGACGTGCGCGTCATCACCAGCACGGCCACCCTCGTCGCGACGGTTCACCCACAGACCAACGTGCCCGCCCTCGGGTGGGCGCTGTCCCGCGTGGTGGTCGAACCCGTCACGGGGCAGATCGCCCACCGGGCCGGAGAGCTGCTCCGGGACGCCGGCCTGCACGGCCACAAGTACGCCATCGGTGCCATCCTCGCCGCCACCGCGCTCGCCGCGCCCGGGCCCGTCACCGTCCTCACCTCGGACCCCGAGGACCTCACCGCCCTCTGCGGCAAGCGGCTCGTCGCCGTCAAGGTCTGACCCGGCTGCCGGCGGCCTCACGCCCCGGCAGCCCTCCGCAGGAAGCGGGCCAGGTCGTCCACGGAGTAGCCCAGCTCCGGGCCCCGCTCGGCCGCCATCAGCAGCAGCTGGCCCACGATCTCCGCGCCCCAGCCGTCCGTACCGTCCGGCGACCAGCCCCACAGCTTCTCGATGCCGAGGTCGCCCATCAGCAGCCCGTACCCCTCCCGGACCTCCGCGCAGGCGTCGGCCACCGCGTCCAGCAGCCGCGCGGCCGGCCGCTCGCAGCGCAGCCCGAAGTACCCGCCGACCTCCTCGGGCACGCACCCGCGCGGCGGCTCCGCCTTGAGCCGGTCGTAGCGCGCGTCCTCGTACGGGGGACACTCCCCCACCGGGCAGTGGATCAGCGTGAACCGCTGCCACCCCGGCGGCGGAGGCGGCTGCGGACGCCACCCCATCACCCCGAAGGCCTCCTGCACCCCCGCCGTCGCCTCGTCCGCCGTGTCGGCGGTACGCGTCTCCCGCCGCACCCCGTCGTCCCCGACGGCCGTCCACGCCCCGCCGATGCCGTCCGGCCGGGCCCGTACGGCGAGCCCCAGGCCCCCGCGCCGCCAGCCGCCGCCGGCCAGGGCGGTGTCGAGCCCGCGCAGCTTCCACCCCAGCTCGAACGCGAACTGCGCCGCGTCCACCGACTCGTTCACTCGCCCGCCCGGTGGTGCAGCAGGGCGGCCAGCCGGAGCGCGGTGTCGATGTTGCAGCGCCCGAGGTCGACCAGCGGCAGCCCGTACGTCCCGGCCGCCGAGACCCGTTCCACGTCCAGCGAGGGGAACACCACTCCCACCCCGTGGAGGGCATCCTTCAACTGCCGCACGGCCTCCTCGGCCGCCCCCAACCGCTCCTGCGGGGTGAGCACCATGACATGTGACCCTTCCACTCTGAGTATTCAACTTCTCCACACAGAGTGGCGACGCAAGGGCTGGCCTTTCAAGCAGGCAGATGCAGCAACAAGTGCAGTTGCAACAGGAGTTGCCATGCCCGCACCGAAAGAACTCGACCCCTCCTCCTCACCCCGCGCCCTGCTCGGCGCCGAACTACGCGTAGCCCGCGAACGCGCGGGCCTCAGCCAGGCCGAACTCGGCGAACCGCTGTTCGTGAGCGGGGCGTTCATCGGCCAGCTGGAGGCCGGCACCCGCCGGATGCACCTCGAGTACGCCCGTCAGATAGACGAAATCCTCGGCACGGACGGCTTCTTCGTCCGCAACTGCGGAGCGGCGGCCAAGTCCAAGTACCCCGACCACTTCACGGCGGCGGCCGAAGCGGAAGGCCTGGCGACCGCGATCCGCGAGTACGCGCCGCAGATCATCCCCGGACTGCTCCAGACCGAGCCCTACGCCCGAGCCGTCTGCCGCGCCTACCAGCCGACGGCCACGGCGGAGGTGATCGACGAGCTGGTGACGAACCGGCTGGTCAGGGCCGCGATCCTCGACGACAAAACAACCCCACTGTTTTGGTGCGTCCTTGACGAGGCGGTCCTGCGCCGCGCCGGAGAGGACCCGGAGATCCTGGCCGGGGCCCTGCGCCACATCGCGGCCCTGATCCGCGCGCACCGCGTCATCATTCAGGTACTGCCCTTCAGCGCGGGCTTCCACGCAGGCTTGGCGGGCACACTCAAGCTGATGGCCTTCAGCGACGCGCCGCCACTCTCCTACGTAGACGGCCTCGGGATGGGCCAGTTGTTCGATGATCCGGCCACGGTGGCCCATCACACCCTGACCTACGATCTCCTCACGGCCAGCGCGCTTTCCCCGCGGAAGTCGCTGGCCCTGATCGAGTCGGTGGCGGAGGAGTACGAACATGACCAGCACGCCTGAGTACGACCTGTCGGCAGCCGTCTGGCACAAGTCCAGCTACAGCGCGGGCGACGGCGGCAACTGCCTGGAGATGGCTACTTGGCGGAAGTCCACCTACAGCGCAGGTGACGGCGGCGACTGCCTCGAGGTCGCCGACGGGCACCCCACCCTCGTCCCCGTCCGGGACTCCAAGCGGCCCGACGGCCCGCACGTGGTGTTCCGCGCGCGGGCCTGGGCCGAGTTCGTCGCGACGCTCTGACGGGTCAGAGGCCGGCGGTGAAGAGCAGCTGGTTCGGGCTGCCCTTGCTGATGCTGGTCAGGACGTCCTTGGTGGACTCGTCGTCCAGGAACTCGTTGATCTCCGCCGGGCCCGCCGAGGGGTGCGCCCCCTTGTAGAGCACCGCGACACCGGCGACGTGCGGCGCGGCCATCGACGTACCGTCGAGGGCCACGCTGCCGCCGCCGAGCTTGGCGGAGACGATGGCCTGGCCCGGGGCGTAGAGGGAGACGCAGGGGCCGTAGTTGGAGAAGTCGGTCTCCTCGTCCCACTGGTTGCTGGCGGCGACCGTCAGCACACGGGCGGCGGAGGCGGGGGAGACGTTGCACGCGTCGATCGCCGAGTTGCCCGCCGCGATGACCGGGAGGACACCCGCGTCGGAGAGGGCGGTCGCGGCGTTGTTCACGGCTTCGGACCTGTCACCGCCCAGGGAGCCGTTGAGGACGGCGGGCTGCTTGGCGTTCTTGGCCACCCAGTCCATCCCGGCGAGGATCCCCGACCACGTGCCCTTGCCGTCGCAGCCCAGGACGCGGACGCTGACCAGGTTCGCCTTGCCGGCCACTCCGTAGGTCCTGCCGCCGACCGTGCCCGCCACGTGCGTGCCGTGGCCCTGGCAGTCCTGGCCGTTGCGGCCGTCTCCGATGGCGTCGAAGCCGAACGTCGCCCGGCCGCCGAACTCGTCGTGGGCGTAGTCGATGCCGGTGTCGAGGATGTACGCGGTCACCCCGGCGCCGTTGCCCTCGGTGGTGAAGTCGCTGTCCAGCGGCAGTTGCTTCTGGTCGATCCGGTCCAGGCCCCACGACGAGGACGGCGCCCGCATACCGGGCGTGCGGGTCGGCTTGGGCACGGACTGGATCGCGGCGTCCTCCTCCACCGCCTTCACCCCCAGGCTGTTGCGGACGATCGACAGCTGGAGCGGGGTCATCGGGACCGCGAAGCCGTTGACCGCCGACGTGTAGACGTACGAAGGCTGCAGGCCGAGCTTCTGCGCGGCCTTCGCCGCGTCCACCCCCTTCTCCAGGGTGACGATGTACTTGCCGGGCACGGCGTTGGCCGAGGTGTGCAGCGGTGCCGGGGTCGGCTCCGGGCCGGCGGCGGAAGCCGTGCCGGCCGCGACCGGGGTCATCGTGAGGAGGGCGGCGGTTGCCACGCGTGCGATCAGGCGCATGAGAAGAACTCCGGAAGAGGGCAGACGGCATGGGGGAGCCGCCCCCACGCGATGCGAGACACGTTCCGGAGGGCGGCCGTCCCCTTCATCGGTCTCCTTCGGAGCGGGACTTGAACCCCCCACCCCACATGGCCGAGGAGGCCGCCGACGGCCGGGAGCGGGCCTTCGCGCCCACCGAAGAAAGGATTCCCTCCCGTTGACGCCCGGGGCCCGCCACCTGCTGGAACCCTCCTCGCGGCGGCCCGGCAATTCACCCGTACGGGGAACCCCGCCGCGCACCCGCCGAGGGGGCGCACTCGTTGTTCACCTCCGCCCGCGTCCGCCACGCCGCCGGGGTCGTTGACCGGGCCGGGGCGTGCGTGATGGCCTCGCCGGCATGCGCACTCGTCCGAGCCGGGCCCTACCGACGGCCGTCGCCGCCGCAGCCGCACTGGCCGCCGTAGCCCTCCTGCCCGCCCTGCCCGCCCACGCCACCACCACCGCTGCGCCCGCGCCCCATTCGGCCCCGGCCGCCGACCAGCCCTCGTACCTCGTCACCGTCCGCGAGGGCGTCGACCCGGCCGCCGTCGCGGACGCCTACGGGATCCGGCCGACCCACGTCTTCCACGCCGTGACCAACGGCTTCGCCGCCCGCCTCTCCCCCGAACAGGCCGAGGCCCTGCGGGACTCCGCGGCCGTGGTGGCCGTCGAGGAGGACGGTCCGGCCTCCTCGGGCGAGCCCTTCTAACCCGCCTGGCCCGTCCGGCCCGTCACCAGCCCCACACCGGCATGACCTCGAAGGTCGGCTGCAACTCGTCGTTCGCGTCCAGGTTCACGAAGACGTAGCTGCCGGGCGGGCCCGCGGAGAAGGCGAAGCGGTTGCCGAGCCGCACCTCGCGCAGGATCGTGGACTCCTCCCGGCGCTTGCCGTCGGCCCGGCCGAGGCGGGTGAGGTACGTCCACCCGTGGACCGAGCCGACCACGGCGATCTCGCCCGGGCTCCGGCCCGGGGCCAGGCCCAGGATCCGCTCGTCCCCGAAGCCGGTCCGCCAGACACGGTGGCCGTCGATGAGGGAGTACGCGGACACGTCCGCCTTCTTCCCGGCCTTCACCGGGCTGACCAGCAGGTCACCGGTGACCAGCGGCTCGCCGTACAGGTCGCCGCCCGGCAGCCTGCCCCGCTCGCGGCCCTGCGCGTCGAAGAGCAGGACCACGTCCGTGCCCCGCTGGGTGTCCTTGACGTGGACGGCGAGCGGATCCGCGGACAGCACCCGTACCTCGCCCAGCCGGCTCACCGTCGGCAGGGCGGCCTCCCACGCGCGGGCTCCCGTACGGGCGTCGACGGACACGAGCCGCGCCGTCGCGCCGGCCCGGCACTCCTCGACGTACACGGCACGCTCCCCGGCCCCGTCCACCGCCCGGACCAGGCAGTCGCGGGCGACGGGCGCGCGCCAGCGTTCCCCGCCCTCGCGCAGGCCGAGCCCGGTCACCGCGTTCGGCTCCGCCAGGACGGCGGTGTCACCGACGGCGGCCACCAGCGCCTGCGACGCGTCGCGCTTCCAGAGGCTGCGGCCCTCCCCCAGCTCCACGGCGGCGACCTGCGAACCGCAGCCCCCCGTACCGCCCTCGTAGGACAGGAGCCCGATGCCGGAGGGGGTGGTCCGGCTCAGCGCGCAGAGGCCCGTACCCTCCGGGGCCGCCAGGCCCCAGCCCCTGCGGCCGGTCCCGTCGAAGGCGACGAGCCCGTCCACCCGGGCCCGCACGAACATCCCGGGCACCGGATTCGACAACCCCCAGACGCCCACCGGCTTCGCCTTGCCGGAGCCGTCGGGGATCTGCCAGCCGGAGACGTACATCTGCGGGCCGCGCATCCACTCGTAGCCCAGCCAGCCGGGCCACAGCGCGACCGGCGCCAGGACGGCGGCGATCAGCCGGACGAGGCAGGAGCGGCGCAGCTCCTGCATCTCCTTGACGCCCTGCCAGAGCAGCCACGTGAGGAATCCGAGGGCCGGCGTGAAGAGCATCAGCCAGCCCATGCCGCGCGGGCAGTCGTCGGAACCGCACTCGTTGCCGGGCATGTCCACGAACGACAGCTTCCAGAACAGCACGAAGTACATCAGCGTCACCGCGCCGAGGGCCGCGGTGCCGACCAGCCACCCGACTCCGAACAGCTTCTCCTTCATGATCCCCCCCGGCCGCAGACTACCCGTGCGGCGAGGGACGCTCCCGGCCAGGCAGCGGTTGAATTTTCAAAAGCGAGCCTCACCTTCCTCAATGGATTCCGCCAATAGATGCGTCCATTTTCGGCCGGACCTGCCCGAAGAAACGGTTCTATTTACATCCGAGTCAATACCGGAAAGGTCTAGACATTCAGGCAAAGCAAAAAGGTGCCGGCCGGGGAAGTTCCCCGACCGGCACCTTGCGGTGCGCCTTCGGTTTAGCCCTGGGAGGACTCTCCGGTGACCCACGGGGAGGAAATCCTGACCCTGCCCCGCTCGGCGAGTGCCGACTCGCTCGGGAACTGGAAGGTCCTGTAGCCGGTGACGACCAGGTTTTCGTCCCGCAGGGTGCGCAGGGCCTGGTCGAGGGTCGCGGCGCTGACGCACAGCGCCTCGGCCAGATCGGCCTGGGTGGGCCCGGCGAGCATCCGTCCGAACTTGCGGCAGGGGACGGCGCAGGTGCGCAGGAGGTGCACGAAGAGCCCGGCCAGGCGCTCCTCGGGGCGCAGGCCCGGGCGGCCGTAGACCCGCTCGGTGTCCTTGACCCTGTCGACGACGGAGGAGGCGATGGCCAGGGCGACGACCGTGTTGTGGCGGGCGATCATCCTCATCCGGTCCATGGTGATCGCCAGGGTCAGGGTCCGGCTCAGGCACCGGGTGGTGGGGGCGATCAGCGTGTCGTCGCAGATCTCCATGTCACCCAGTACGGCGCCGGCGCCCAGGATGCGCACGGTGGTCGTGTCGCCGTACGAGGTCTCCTCCACCACACACCCGCTGAGCACGATGTGGACCATCGAGCTGTTGGATCCGCGCAGCAGGTCCCGGCGTTCGTACGAGCGCCGCTGGAGCAGGGTGACCAGCTCGTGGACGTGCGCCCCGGGCAGGCGCCGCATGAAGGTGTTGTACTCCAGCATCGCGGCGACGGAGCGGTGCTCGGGCAGGAACCGGGCGCGGCCGGTCTGCTCGTGCACCGCGTACAGCTGCGTACCGATGAGCATGGTCTGCTCGGTGGTCTCCAGCCGGCGACGGGCGAGCCCCATCAGAGGCTCCCTGCTTCGAGGGCGGGCAGCGCGTGGGCGCCGACCGGGGAGGCGGGGGCCGCGGGCGCCTGCGGAGGCGCCTGCGGGCCCGGCGTCTGCGGAGCGGGCGCCGACGGCGGCGGAGGCGGGGTCACGGCCTCCGGCCGGAGCTCCCGGAACAGCGGGGGGATCGCCCCCAGCAGGACGGCGATGGCGCCGATGACGGCGACGACCCGGGCGGGCGTCGAGGAGAGGTTCTTGATCGCGTAGGCGGCCAGGAGCGCGACGATCGCGACAATGGCCACCGCCGCAGCCAGAAAAGCAAGCACGGGCGATTCCTTTTAGACGTAAAAGCTTGGAGGGCTCAGCTATTTGGAGTTTGGGTGGAGAATGCACGCAGATTGGTGGTCTGCCGATCGGCGGATTGGTGGTCTACCGATCGAGTGGCACCCTCACGATCGAGAGCATATATCACGACCGGATGGACATCGTAGCCCCGCCATAACCCCTGGTCGCCATCGCGGCAAAGGCCGCCGGGGGACACCGGGTCCCGAAATTCAGGGCTTCGGAAACGCCTGTCGAACGTATGACCAGGCACAGTTTCAGGTGTAGGAAAGCAAAAAATCCCCAACGCTGGGGAATGTTCGCGATGGGCCGCTAGTTATATGTGTCGAAGCTGACGCAAGAGTCTTGGAGGGCTCAGCGCAGCTCGTCGGGTGGGGGTCCGCGACGGGTGGTGCCGTGCGGGCCTCCCCCGGCACTTGATCAGGAAGAACGAGCGACTCATGGATCGATCCGACCTGTGATGGGGTGGCGCCGAGGGCGCCACCCCATCACTGCTTTCAGGGGCGGATCGCACACCCGCGAACCCGGCCGACAGATCGCGGCACGGCAACCGTACAGCTCGACTCCGACACTCAACACGGCACGCACACCGGCCCGGTGCGCACCCTCACGCCGCCGCCTCACGTCGCCGCCTCGGGCGGGAAGAGCGCCAGCAGGGCCGCACGCAGCCAGGCCGCGTCGTCGTCGGTGCGTTCCAGGGCTTTGGTGTGGAGGACCGGCTTGAAGAGTTGCTCAAGCCTGGAGACGTCGATCTCGGCGGGCAGCGAGTCGAAGCCGTCCACGCCGCGCGCCGGCAGCTGTTCCTCGAGGAACGGATTGAGCTCGCCGCGCGGGGAGGGGTGGGCCGCCTCCCCTCCCGCCGCCCGCTCCTTCAGACCCGGTGGACGCGCAGGTCCGAGACCTCGTACGACATCTCCGTGAGCCCCGGGCCGGGGGCGGGGTGGTAGCGGCCGGCGGACACCGACAGGTTGACGATGAGGTACGCGTGCCAGCCGCGGCCGACGCCCCGGCCGTCGGAGAAGACGCGCATGCCGTTGATCCACCAGACGACCGACTTGCGGCCGAACTCCACCTTCAGGTCGACCCACGCCCCCGGGTGGACCGTCGGGTCGCGGTGGTAGCGGTGGGCCTCCCGGACGTGGTTGGACAGCTCCAGCAGGTCGGGGTTGTCGGGGTGGTACTCGAAGACGTCGATCTCCTGGCCGCCGTCGCGCCAGGTCCAGATGGCCGGCCAGGCGCCGGTCTCCACCGGCAGTCGGACGCGGGCCTCCAGGACGTCGCCGGTGCGGACCGTGAAGCCCTCGTCGCTGCCCTCGGTGGTGAGCAGCCCGGTGTCCCAGTTGCCGTCGGGGCGCAGGGTCGCGCGGAAGGTGCCGCTGCGGCTGTAGGCGGGGTCGGCGGTGAGGTGGTCGAGCTTGTTGTCGCCGGGGTTGACGGGGCCGCCGTCGGGATAGGCCCAGGAGCGGCCGGCGACCCACTGGGTGGGGGAGGTGAAGTCGGCGGTGAAGACGGGGGTGCGGCGGGGGGCGAACACCGGCAGGAGGCCCCCGCCGCCGCCCGCGGGGGCGAGGCGGCGGGTCAGGCGCCGCAGCCATCCGTACGTTTCCGAGTCCATGCGGCGCTTGTGCCCGCCGGGCGGGGGATTACACCCGCGTTCTCACTCAGAGTAATCATACGAACGCGCGGCGTCGATGAAGGCGCGGATCAGCTCGGGGGACTTCACCCCGCGCTCCCGCTCGACCCCGCTGGAGACGTCCACCCCCCAGGCGCCGGTGGCCCGGACGGCCGCGCCCACCGTGCCGGGGGTGAGCCCGCCGGCCAGCAGCCAGCGCCCCTCGGGGGCGGTGAACTCCGGCGAGCCCCAGTTCCAGGGCTTGCCGGAGCCGGGGTCGGGGGCGTCGATCAGCAGCAGGTCCTCGCCGTACTCGCCGCAGCGCTCCACGTGCTCGGCGGTGGCCCGCAACAGGGTGCGGCCGGGGGCGCGGAGTTCCTCGTAGTACGCGGCGGGCTCGTCCCCGTGCAGCTGTACGCCGCGCACCCCGCTCTCCTCGGTGAGCCGGCGCACCTCCGCGACCGACTGCCCCCGGAACACCCCGACGGTCAGCACCCCGCCCGGCACCCGCGCCGCCAGCTCCCGCGCCTCGCCCGCCCCGACGGTCCGGGGACTGCCGGGCGCGAAGACGAACCCGACGGCATCGGCCCCGGCCTCCACGGCCACGTCGACGTCGTGGGGGGTCTTCAGCCCGCAGATCTTGACGAACAGTGCGCTGCTTTCGCTCATACCCGGAGTCTCCCAAACCCGGCTGCACCGCGGCGATACGTCCCATCACCCGGGCACCCGGCCACGTGCGCCGCTAGCCTGGACGAGGCACACGTTCCCACCCGAAGGACGACAGTGACGTTTGCGAGTCGCCTGCTCATGGTTGCGGAGATGGACACTCCGGATGGCTTCAAGGCCGAGCTCATCCGGGGGAAGGTGGTCGTGTCACCGTGGCCCGCACTGCGCTGTTGCCGCCCCATGCGCCTCCTGCGCGAGCAGCTCCAGGCCCACGCATCCGAAGGGCACGTTGCGGAGACCGCACCCATCCTCTTCCGGTTCACGGCAGCCGAGCGCGCCTACGGGCCCGACCTCTTCGTGGCGGACGAGGAGGCCTTCGAGGAGGAGGGACGCCACGCGGACAGCGCGGCCCTGTCACTGGTCGCGGAGTTCACCTCCGTCTCCACGAAGGATGCGGACTGGAACGAGAAGCTGAACGTGTACGGCCGCCTCGTACCCGTCTACCTGGTCGTCGACATGCAGAACTCGGAGATCACCTGCTTCTGGGATCCCTCCCCGCACGGATACCGCTCCCGCACGACGGTGTCCTTCGGTGAGGCGCTGCCCGTCCCGGAGCCCTTCGGCTTCTCGCTCGACACCACCGGCTTCTAGACGGACGCCCGCGAACGCCCGAGGGCGGCACCCCCGTGGGGGTGCCGCCCTCGTTCGAGAACAGCCGATCAGCCAGGGGCCGATCAGAAGTCCATGTCACCGCCCGGCATGCCGCCGCCCGCGGGGGCACCGGCCTTCTCGGGCTTGTCGGCGATGACGGCCTCGGTGGTGAGGAAGAGGGCCGCGATCGACGCCGCGTTCTGCAGCGCGGAACGGGTGACCTTCGCCGGGTCGATGATGCCCTCGGCGATCATGTCGACGTACTCGCCGGTCGCGGCGTTCAGGCCGTGACCGATCGGCAGGTTGCGCACCTTCTCGACGACGACGCCACCCTCGAGACCACCGTTGACGGCGATCTGCTTCAGCGGGGCCTCGAGCGCGAGCTTCACGGCGTTGGCGCCGGTCGCCTCGTCACCGGTGAGCTCGAGCTTCTCGAAGACCGAGGAAGCCTGGAGCAGGGCGACTCCACCGCCGGCGACGATGCCCTCCTCGACGGCCGCCTTCGCGTTGCGAACGGCGTCCTCGATGCGGTGCTTGCGCTCCTTGAGCTCGACCTCGGTCGCGGCACCGGCCTTGATGACGGCCACGCCGCCGGCCAGCTTCGCGAGGCGCTCCTGGAGCTTCTCGCGGTCGTAGTCCGAGTCGGAGTTCTCGATCTCGGCGCGGATCTGGTTGACGCGGCCCTGGACCTGGTCGCTGTCACCGGAGCCGTCGACGATGGTGGTCTCGTCCTTGGTGATGACGACCTTGCGGGCGCGGCCGAGCAGGTCGAGACCGGCGTTCTCCAGCTTGAGGCCGACCTCCTCGGAGATGACCGTGCCGCCCGTGAGGATGGCGATGTCACCGAGCATGGCCTTGCGGCGGTCGCCGAAGCCCGGGGCCTTGACGGCGACGGACTTGAAGGTGCCGCGGATCTTGTTGACGACCAGGGTCGACAGGGCCTCGCCCTCGACGTCCTCGGCGATGATCAGCAGCGGCTTGCCGGACTGCATGACCTTCTCCAGGAGCGGCAGCAGGTCCTTGACCGAGCCGATCTTGGAGTTGACGATCAGGATGTACGGGTCGTCGAGCGACGCCTCCATACGCTCCATGTCGGTGGCGAAGTACGCCGAGATGTAGCCCTTGTCGAAGCGCATGCCCTCGGTGAGCTCGAGCTCCAGGCCGAAGGTCTGCGACTCCTCGACCGTGATGACGCCTTCCTTGCCGACCTTGTCCATGGCCTCGGCGATGAGCTCGCCGATCTGGGTGTCAGCGGCGGAGATCGAGGCGGTGGAGGCGATCTGCTCCTTGGTCTCGACGTCCTTGGCCTGCGCCAGCAGGGCGGCGGAGACGGCCTCGACGGCCTTCTCGATACCGCGCTTGAGGGCCATCGGGTTCGCACCGGCGGCCACGTTGCGCAGGCCCTCGCGGACGAGAGCCTGGGCGAGGACGGTGGCGGTGGTCGTACCGTCGCCGGCGACGTCGTCCGTCTTCTTGGCGACTTCCTTGACCAGCTCGGCGCCGATCTTCTCGTACGGGTCCTCGAGCTCGATCTCCTTGGCGATGGAGACGCCGTCGTTGGTGATCGTGGGGGCGCCCCACTTCTTCTCAAGGACGACGTTGCGACCCTTGGGGCCAAGGGTGACCTTGACGGCGTCGGCGAGCTGGTTCATCCCACGCTCGAGACCACGCCGGGCCTCCTCGTTGAACGCAATGATCTTGGCCATCTGAAGTGGTCCTCCCGGACTGGGGTTCCCCCTGCGCCGTTAGGCGCCAGGGGCGGGTGGATTGCTCCGGACCGCGCCCGCGCCCGCGACGGACGGCCTGCGGACCCGTCGGTTCCTTCCCGGCGGATCCTGCGGGCCTCACCGACCCGGTCCTCGTCTGAGTAGCACTCTCACCCGGAGAGTGCTAACGCCAATGATTAGCACTCGACCCCCACGAGTGCAAGCGGCTTCAGTCAACACGCAGGTGACACGCAGGAGGGGCCCACACCCTGTCCAGGATGTGAGCCCCTCATACGTGTGCGCGTGCGTCGGTGGCCGATCGCGCTTCGACTCAGCCGTCAGCCGGCCGCGAGCTTGACCATGTCCGCCTGCGGACCCTTCTGGCCCTGCGAGATCTCGAACTCGACCCGCTGACCCTCTTCAAGGGTGCGGTACCCGTCCATCTGGATGGCGCTGTAGTGGACGAACACATCCGCACCACCGTCGACCGCGATGAAGCCGTAGCCCTTCTCCGCGTTGAACCACTTGACGGTGCCCTGAGCCATGCCTAACTCCCCTATTACTGGCCCTTGCGCAGGACCGCACTTCGCGGACCCGGGTCAGAACTTGCGCCGGAACGCCTCGACCGCGGCTGAATGTATCCGCACCGGTGCTGTCAGCAACAGGTCATTCCGACGAGAAATCTGGACACGCGGAAACCTTGAAATGCAGTGAAAATTTGGCATATTCCAGGGCAACTCGGGCCTGACAAGCCGCGCCAAAGGCCCAAAAGGCGCACGCATGTTGACTCAATGTCAACCATCCATCGGCCCGCTCATATGCGGCGGGCAAGAACAACGGAGGGGACTTCCCCAACCCTACCGCGCCCAATCAAGCAGAATTGCCCCCTCCGCTTATTAGCGGAGGGGGCAATTCTGATTTGAACGTGTCAACCGCGGACCAGCTGGGGGTCAGCAGCCGCCCGCGACCGCGGGGATGATCGAGACGCCGGCGCCGTCCGGGGTCGCCGTCTGCAGGCCGCCCTCGAAGCGCACGTCGTCGTCGTTGACGTAGACGTTCACGAAGCGGCGCAGCTTGCCCTGGTCGTCCAGGACGCGGGCGGAGATGCCCGGGTGGTTCTTCTCCAGGGAGTCGATGACCTCGGCGAGGGTCGCGCCCTCGGCCGGGACCTCGGCGACGCCGCCGGTGTAGGTGCGCAGGATGGTGGGGATGCGGACGTTGACGCTCATGGCGCTACCGCCTTTCCGGGTGGGTCGGGAGGGGGGTCAGGCCAGGCCGGCGGCGCGGAACGCGTCCAGGCTCGGGCGGATGGTGGCGGTCTGGCCGCTGTCCGCGGCCACCGCCTCCAGGGTCTTGAGGCCGTCACCGGTGTTCAGGATCACGGTGGTCAGCGTCGGGTCGAGCTGCCCGTTGTCGATGAGCTTCTTCGTCACGCCGACGGTCACGCCGCCCGCGGTCTCGGCGAAGATGCCCTCGGTCTGCGCGAGGATCTTGATGGCCTCGACGACCTGCTCGTCGTTGACGTCCTCGACGTAGCCGCCGGTGCGCCGCGCGATGTCCAGGACGTACGGGCCGTCCGCCGGGTTGCCGATGGCCAGGGACTTGGCGATGGTGTTCGGCTTCTGCGGGCGGACCACCTCGTGGCCGGCCTTGAAGGCGGTGGACACCGGGGAGCAGCCCTCGGCCTGGGCGCCGAAGATCTTGTACGGCTTGTCCTCGACGAGGCCGAGCTTGATCAGCTCCTGCAGACCCTTGTCGATCTTCGTCAGCTGGGAGCCGGACGCGATCGGGATGACGATCTGGTCGGGCAGCTGCCAGCCGAGCTGCTCACAGATCTCGTACGCCAGGGTCTTGGAGCCCTCGCCGTAGTAGGGGCGCAGGTTGACGTTGACGAAGCCCCAGCCCTCGCCCAGCGGGTCGCCGATGAGCTCGGAGCAGAAGCGGTTGACGTCGTCGTAGTTGCCCTCGATGCCGACCAGCTCGCCACCGTAGACACCGGCCATGACGACCTTGCCCTGCTCCAGGTCGTGCGGGATGAACACGCAGGAGCGGAAGCCGGCGCGGGCGGCCGCGGCGCCGACGGCGCCGGCCAGGTTGCCCGTGGAGGAGCAGGACAGGGTGGTGAAGCCGAAGGCGCGGGCGGCCTCGACGGCGATGGCCACGACGCGGTCCTTGAAGGAGTGCGTCGGGTTGCCGGAGTCGTCCTTGACGTACAGCTTGCCGGTGACGCCCAGCTCCTTGGCCAGGTTCTCGGCGTCCACGAGCTTGGTGAAGCCCGGGTTCAGGCTCGGCTTGGAGGCCACGTCCGCCGGGACGGGCAGCAGCGGCGCGTAGCGCCAGATGTTGTTCGGGCCGGCCTCGATCGCGGCGCGCAGCGCCTCGACGTCTTCAGATGACCCAGTGCCGAGCGGGAGGTCGTAGGCCACTTCGAGGGGGCCGAAGCACTCGGCGCAGGCGAAGATGGGACCGAGCTCGAAGCGGGTACCGCACTCGCGACAGGAGAGTCCGGTGGCGGGTCCGAGATCGACGGATCCGTTGTTGGCAGATCCGAGGTCGGCAGAGGTGGCGACAGTCTGTGCAGCCATGACGGCGAGGCCCTTTCTCCTCATCTTCCCCATGGCGCACTTCGCCATGAGACGGAATTGGCACCTTCCCTAGCCGGGGGACCCCGCTGACGTCGCCGATGGCGAGTGCGAGAACCGACTGGAGGGTTGCCGGGGCTTCAACGGGCCGTGTCCCTCTGCCCCTCTGGATGAGCGGTATGGCACCGGCACACGCGCTCTATGGCGCGCCGGTGCGTTTGTACGCGGGACCCCCGGCATGCGGTGGTCCTTCGCGTTGTTCAAGACTGTAACTGAAGGGACGGGCGGTTGAGACAGCCGTCCGAACCGCGAGATGGATCACAATTCGGCCGAAAAGCGCCGAGTGCCGCTGAGTGTCGCTGAGAAGCCAGGGAGTGCTGAGAGTGCTGGATGAGGTGGAGCGCTGGCTGGCAGACCGCTCCTGGTCCGCCGCCGACCGACCGCTCGACCAGCTGCTCGAACGGAAACGGGCGGCCGGTACGACGGTCAGCGTGGTACTGCCCGCGCTCGACGAGGAGGCCACGGTCGGGCAGATCGTGGAGGTGATCCGGAGGGATCTGATCGAGGGCCTGGCGGTCCCCCTGGTGGACGAGCTGGTGGTGGTCGACTCGGGCTCCACCGACCGCACGGCCGAGGTCGCGGCGAAGGCCGGCGCCCGGGTGGTGCACCGGGACGCGATCCTGCCGCGGATCCCCGCGCTGCCCGGCAAGGGCGAGGTGCTGTGGCGCTCGCTGCTGGCCACCACCGGGGACGTCGTCTGCTTCGTGGACGCCGACCTGCGGGACTTCTCGTCCTCCTTCGTCTCCGGGATCGTCGGCCCGCTGCTGACCGAGCCGCAGGTGCAGTTCGTCAAGGCGATGTACGACCGCCCGCTCGGGGACGCGCCCGGCCAGGGCGGGCGGGTCACGGAGCTGGTGGCGCGCCCGCTGCTGAACCTCCACTGGCCGCAGCTGGCCGGTTTCGTCCAGCCGCTGGGGGGCGAGTACGCCGTACGCCGCTCCCTGCTGGAACGTTTGCCCTTCCCGGTCGGATACGGAGTGGAGCTGGGCCTGCTCGTGGACGCGCTGCACACGGTCGGGCTGGACGCGCTGGCCCAGGTGGACGTGGGGGTCCGGCTGCACCGGCACCAGGACGGTCAGGCGCTGGGCCGGATGGCCGCGGCGATCTACCGCACCGCGCAGCTGCGGCTCTCGCGCGGGCACCTCGTACGGCCGGAGCTGACGCAGTTCGAGCGGGGGCCGGACGGGTTCGTTCCGCGGACGTATGCGGTGGACACGGAGGAGCGGCCGCCGATGGCGGAGATCAAGGAGTACGCGGGCCGGCGGGTGGCGTGACGCACGGCTTGACCGAGACGTGACGAACCGGACATTTACCGGACGTTTGAGCGAGGACCGCCCGGGCTAGGTTCGCCGCATGGCTTCCCGCATGGCTTCTCAGGTACTCGTCGCCGCCAACCGCGGCCCGCTCTCGTACGCCCTCGACGCCGAAGGCACCCTCAGCGCCCGGCGCGGCGGGGGCGGCCTCGTCTCCGGCCTCTCCGCGGCGCTCGCGACACAGCCGGAGGCCCTGTGGATCTGCGCGGCGCTGTCCGAGGCCGACCGGGAGGCGGTCCGCCGGGGCGTTTCCGAGCCCGGCGTCCGGATGCTGGACATCGATCCCGCGGTGTACGACGACGCGTACAACGGCATCGCCAACTCGGTGCTCTGGTTCACCCACCACCACCTGTACGACGTCCCGCGCGAGCCCGTCTTCGACGCGGAGTTCCGCCGGCGCTGGGACTCGTACACCGCCTACAACCGGGCCTTCGCCGAGGCCCTGGCCGAGGAGGCCGCCGAGGGCGCGTCGGTCCTGGTGCAGGACTACCACCTGGCACTGGTACCGGGGGCCCTGCGCGAGCTGCGGCCGGACCTGCGGATCGCGCACTTCACGCACACCCCGTGGGCATCGTGGGACTTCCTCGACATGCTCCCGGACGACATCCGGCGGCAGCTGGTGTGGGGGATGCTCGGCGCGGACCAGCTGGGCTTCCACGCCTGGCGGTGGTCGGTGAACTTCATCACCGGCTCGAACACCGACGACGAGCGGGGCATCGCCGACTCGTACCTGCCCAGCGGGGTCCCGGAGCGCGGGGTGTGGCACCGCAAGCTGCGCGCCGACGGGGGCGGGTACGAGAAGAAGCGGTTCACCGAGGTCCGGCAGTACCCCCTCGGGGTCGACGCGGACGAGCTGCGGGCGCTCGCGCACCGGCCGGAGGTGGACGACAAGCTGGCCGCGCTGCGGGCGGAGGTCGGCGACTGCCAGACCATCGTGCGGGTGGACCGCACCGAGCTGTCGAAGAACATCCTGCGCGGGCTCCTGGCCTACCGGGAACTGCTGACCACCCACCCCGAGTGGCGCGGCCGGGTGGTCCACCTGGCCTCGGCCTACCCCTCGCGGCAGGACCTGGCGGTGTACCGGGCGTACACGGAGTCGGTGCGCGAGCTGGCCGCGGAGATCAACGCGGAATTCGGTACGGCGGACTGGCAGCCGGTCCTCGTCTCGGTCGAGGACGACTTCGCCCGCTCGCTGGCGGCGTACCGGCTGGCGGACGTGGCGCTGGTCAACCCGGTGCGGGACGGGATGAACCTCGTCGCGAAGGAGATCCCGGTGGTGTCGGAGGCGGGCTGCGCGCTGGTGCTGTCCACCGGGGCGGGGGCGTACGACGAGCTGCGCGGGGACGCGCTGACGGTGAGCCCGTACGACGTCACGGCGACGGCCGAGGCCCTGCACGAAGCCCTGACCATGCCGGCGGCCGAACGCGCGGAACGCACCAAACGCCTGGCCGCAGCCGCCACCGCCCTCCCCCCGAAGGCCTGGTTCCAGGCCCAGCTGGAGGCACTGCGCGCGTGAGGGGGGGGTCGGCTGGGCGGTGTCAGAGCTGGTTTGGGGGTTTCCCGTCAGTCCCATCGTCCTTCCGTGTCGGGCCGGTCCGTCAAGGGCGCTCCTTCGTCGCGTCGCTTCGCGATGGCCTTCGGCCACCCTTGACAGCCCGTCCCGCCCCGGAAAGCCGAAAGACTGCCGGGAAGCCCCCAAAAGAACGGTCACGGGGCAGGAGGGGAGGAGCGGCCTCGTCAGGGATGAGGCGAGAGGCTTCCCCTTGCCACGCCGGGCATCCGGGCCCGTCCAGGGAGGGCCCAGGGCCGGGGGCCCGGGGGCGCGTCAGATCGCTACGCGCTTCTCATTTCTCAGCGTCCGGCGGCCGTCTGGGGCTGATACCTGCACCAAATGGTGATCAGAGCGGCGTGGGGAGCACATAGGCGGGCTCGACGTTGGCGACCGCAGTGGTGAACTCTCGACCGGAGGCTCCCCGGATGTATGCCAGCTCCATCCAATGCTCGTGGGCGACCGAGTCCGAGACGTTCTCGTTGATCACGGCCATCAGCTCGCCCTCGGTGCCGGAGGCGATGTCGCGGACGCGGCGGCGCAGTAGTCGATGCGGGACGTACTCGTACCGTTCAGTCATCGAGCCCTCCCTCAAAAGTGCTTAGGAAGCGCTGCCAGCCGACCAGTGCCCGGTCGAGCAGCTCGGCACTGGGCTCGTCTATGGCCCTCACCCTCGGCAAGGGTTTGTCCGAGCTGTCGATGCTGGGCTCGTCGTGGGCGTAGCTGTGCATGATGCGGTCACTCCCTACCAGCGGGTGGTGTGACCAGCGTCGGGGCATTGCAAAGCCCCAACTATCCGGAGTTGTGGATAGTCGGGGCCTTGGGTTGACTCACAGTCAGATGCTCAGCCAGGAGCCGTACGACAGGAACGAATCCGGCAGCTGGCGGCGTGCGGCTTCCAGTCCTGCGTACGTCTCCCGCACCGTCTGGTGGTAGCGGGCCTGCTGAGGGGCTGCCTTCCGTGCCTTCAGCAGGTTCTGGAACGACGCGTCGAGGTCTCCGGTCCACATCTGCGCCCGCGCCAGCTCCGCGTGGTGGTGGCTGCGCCGCGACTTCGGCCAGTCCGCCGGAATGCTCACCCCTCGGCCGGCCTGCGCGGCCTGCCCGTACTGGTCCAGCTCGGCCAACACCGACACCCGGTGCACCTGCACGTTGGTCGGACCGAACGCCAGCCAGTGCGTCGACACGGCCTCGCCGGTGCCCTCGGCGATCCGGCCCGCCTCGGCGAGGTGCCCCTCCGCCCGGCCCCCGTCCTTCGACCGGCCGGCCATCACCGCAGCGCCCAGGTGGAGCTGCCCGGTGACGACGTCGCGCTCCCGGCCGGGGTCGGCCTGCTCCAGAGTCCGGAGGCCCAGATCGATGAGGCGCTGGCCCGTCTTGTACTCGCCCTCGCGCAGGTAGGTGAGGGCGCGCATGTACCGGTACATACCGGCGATGACCGCGTCCGAGCCGCGCTGCGCCGCCCAGTCCATGCGCGCCAGGGCGATGGCGGCCAAGTCGTAGTAGCCCAGCTTCGAGGCCACGTCGTAGGCGGTGCGATAGGTGGAGGCCAGGAGCAACCACCCTTCCCCACGCGGGGTTGCGTGGGCAGCGGTGGTGGCCTCCTGGATGAGCCCCGGGATGCGGGAGGCAACCTGCTTGATCTCGCCCGCGCGGACCGCGACGAGGAGTTCCTCCGCGTCGTCGGCGAGGAGCCGGTGCGCACGCGGGGTGATGTCGGGATCTGCGCCCAGGTCGTACAGGTCCAAGGCCTCACGGATGGGCCTTATCAGGACGTCGAGTTCGTCCGCGCGCAGCTCGGTCATGTAGGGCTGGCCGGTGACGGTCTGGACCTGGACCCGGAGGGCTCTGGCCACGGCGGCGATGACGTGGGGCGAGGCCGGAGTGACGCCCTGTTCGACCTTGGTGAGGGTCCCGTAGGGGACTGCGGAGAGGTCGGACAACGCGGCCTGGGTGAGGTGGCGTTCCCGGCGCAGGCGGCGGATACGCGCACCGGTGTGGTCGTGAGGTAGAGAGTGCATAGTGGCTCCCGTTCTGACTCGACACCAGAACGGTACCGGCCCGGCCGACGGTGGATCTCGGCGAGCAGATCGAGGACTACGGACGCCTTACGGCAGGGCGGGGTATGCCGTGGCCGAGGGCGGCCAGAATCGCAGCCTCCTTGCCCGGCGTGATGCCGTGCTCGGCGGCCCTGGGATGCTCCACCGGACGGCCTTCGGCCTCCAGCCATTCCCAGGTGTCGCTGATGGTCGTGGTCAAGGGCCGGCAGGACAGTCCGGCCGCCACGGCACGCGACGAGTCCACGGACCACACACCGGCGGCGGTGCGCCACAACGGCATCTCGGTCCACTGGCGAACGCCGTGATCCTCCAGCACGGCCGGATCAGCCCAGACGACTTGTCCGACGCCGCCGGTGACAGCAAGGCAATGGGCGAGGAACTCCCCGGTGGAGAGCGGGGTCGGATGGGCGATGTTGAAAGCCCCGCCGCCGGTTCGAGCGGCTTGATCCAGAGCGAACGCGGCCACGTCGCGCACGTCCACGGGCTGGATCGAGCGTGAGGACGGGGCAGCGGCGAGGATCACCCCGCCGCGCTCGGCCCGCCGTAGCCACCACGGCAGCCGGCCCACGTACTCGCCGGGCCCCAGAATCACCCCGGGGCGGAGAACCACCGCGTCGCCCCCGAAGGTCTGACGGACGGCCTTCTCCGCCCCGGCCTTCTGGAACCCGTACTTCGTGGGAGACCCGTCGGCACCGGTGTATCCGAACGACTCATCGGCGTCGGCCGGTGCGTCCAGCAGAGCCGAGTGCTCCGTCAGAGGCTGATGCGGCCACCCCTGATAGACGGACACGGTGGAAACGTGCACCCAGCGGCCAACCACCGGACGCAGGGCCTCGGCGGCCGCCAACACGGTGTGGGGAGCCATCTCCCCCGACGAGGTGTCCACGACGGCGTCCCACGAACCCGACTGCGCCAGACGCTTCAGATCCGCGTCGCTGGTCCGGTCACCTCGTACCGTCTCAATGCCTTCCGGCACAGCGCCGGAGCGACCCCGGTTGAACGCGGTCACGTCCCAACCGCGAGCGAGCGCGCCCTCGATCACTGCTCTGCCAAGGAACCAGCCACCATCCAGCACCAAGATTCGCATGCCCGCGCCCCTGCCACGGATCCGGGCGGCTTACGACCACCCCAAACGGGCTGCGGACGCCGAAAAGAGAGGAACGCGTAGCGATCTGAGGCGCCCAGGTGCTCCTCCCGCCGCTCTCATCAACATTTGGTGCAGGGATCAGCCCCAGACGGCCGGTAGGCGCTGAGAAATGAGGAGCGCGTAGCGATCTGACGCGCCCCGGGCCCCCGGCCCTGGGCCCTCCTTGAACGGGCCCGGATGCCCGGCGTGGCAAGGCCCGGCCCCTCGCCTCATCGCTGACGGGGCCGCTCCTCCTGCTCCTGCCCCGTGACCGTTCCTTTGGGGGGTTCTCGGCAGTCCTTGTCTTTCCGGGGCGGGGCGGGCTGTCAAGGGTGGCCGAAGGCCATCGCGAAGCGACGCGACGAAGGAGCGCCCTTGACGGACCGGCCCGACACGGAAGGACGATGGGACTGACGGGAAACCCCCAAACCAGCCCTGACACCGCCCAGCCGGGACCCGGATCCCCGGAGTCCCGGCCCACCCCGCGACCCGCCCGCCCTCAGGCGCGCAGCGCACCCGCCAGCTGCGACAGGAACGCCGTCACCGCGCCCGGGCCCGGGAGGACTAGGTCGGCTCGGGCGGCGAGTTCCGGGACCTCGGCGGAGCCGCTGCACACCAGGAGCCCCGGGAGGCCCTCGGCGCGGCGCTTCTCGACCGCCGAGTACGCCGCGAGGTCCCCGAGGTCGTCCCCCGCGTACAGCACGGCCTCGGCGTCCCGTTCCGTGAGGAACTCCGTCAGGGCGACGCCCTTGTCCATCCCCGGCGGGCGCAGCTCGAGCACCGCCCGGCCCGGCTCGACCATCAGCCCGTGCCGGGCGGCCAGCTCGGCGAGGGGTTCGCGCAGGGCGTCGAAGGCCGCCGTCGGGTCTTCGGCGCGGCGGGTGTGGACGGCCAGCGCCTGGCCCTTCTCCTCGATCCAGGTCCCGCGCCACGCCCCGATCGCGTCGAGGAACCCCGGCAGCTCCGCCCGTACGGCGGCGACGCCCGGGTGCTCGGCGGGGGCGTGCACGATGCCGGTGACGGCGTCCCAGCGCTCGGCCCCGTAGTGGCCCAGGACCACCAGGTGCTCCAGCCCCGGCACCCCGGCGAAGCCGCCGTAGCGGACGGCGACCCCGGCCGGCCGGCCGGTGACCACGGCGACCGCGTCGACCTGGGGGGCCAGCTCGGCGAGCGCCGGCACGGCGGCCGGGTGGGCGCGGGCCTGGTCGGGGTCGGGGACGATCTCGGCGAGGGTTCCGTCGAAGTCGAGGGCGATGACGGCTCTGCGGGGTGCGCGGAGGAGGGCTTCGAGTCCCTCGCGTCCGGCTGCGGTGGCGGGCACGGGCATAGGCGGCAGGTCGTGCGGCTGGCTCCCCATACCGATGACCCTACCGGCGCCGTCCGGGCCCGCCCAGCCCCCGCCGTAGACGCTCTAGCGCCGGGCCCGCTGGGCCTCGCGGATGCGTCGGAGGCGGTTGACCGTGCCCGGGGCGTGCTCGAGCGCGCGTGGATCGTCCATCAAGGCGTTGAGCAGCTGGTAGTAGCGGACCGGGGTCAGCCCCAGCCCTTCGCGTATCGCCCGCTCCTTGGCTCCGGGGCCGGGCCAGGTCCGTCCCTCGTACGCGAGCACCGCCGCCTCGGTGGCTGTCAGAGTCACCCGCGTCACCTGCCCGTCGTCCGTCATACGGCCAGATTAACTGCGCCCACCGACACCAACACCGACACCGCCCCCGACCGGCACCGGTAGCGACGTCAGCGCTCGCCGTCCGCCTTGCGCGCCGTCGTCGCGATCTCCTCCAGGACCTTCGCCGGCTGCCCGCCCGGCTGGACGGTCTTGCCGATGTTCTGCTTCAGGTCCTCGCTGACCCCGGCCCAGGACTTCTTGCCGACCGGGTAGAGGCGGGCGGTCGGCAGGGCCGTCAGGAAGGTCTTGAGCTGCGTGGCCGAGCCGCCGGTGCTGTTCGCCATGGCCCGGTAGCCGCTGGTGGTGACCGGCAGCAGGTCGTACTGGTTGGTGAAGGCGGTCACGTTCTTCGCGGAGTACAGGTGGTCCAGGAACTTCCCGGACTCCTTCTTGTGGCCGTTCTTGAAGGCCATCACCCAGTCCGCGACGCCCATGGTGGAGTGGTCGGTGCCGTCGACGGTCGGCATGGCGACCATGCCGAACTTCAGGCCCTTGCCGGCGGCCTGCTTCAGCAGCGTCGGGTGGCCGTTGAGCATGCCGACCTCGCCGCGCGTGAAGCCGTCGAAGGCGGCCTGGCGGTCCAGCTTGCCCGGTTCGACGGGGCCGGTCAGCTGCTGGCCGACCATCTTGTCGCGCAGGAACTCCAGGGACTTGACGTTCTCCGGGGAGTCGATCGAGTACGCCTCTTCGTTGTCGGTGTAGCCGCCACCGCCCGAGAGCATCCACATCATCGTCTCGGCCTGGGCCTCCTCGCGGCCCAGGGGCAGGGCGAAGGGGGTCGGGACGTTCGCCGCCTTGAGCTTCTTGGCGGCGGCCTCGATGTCCGCCCAGCTCTTCGGCTGCCAGCCGGCGGCGCTGTCCTTGGGGATAACCCCGGCGTCGCCGAGCAGCTTCTGGTTGTAGAAGAGCAGCCGGGTGCTGGCCACGAAGGGCATGCCGTACTGGACGCGCTTGACCTTGCCCGCGTCGGCGAGCTGGCCGAGGAAGTCCGCCTCGGTGTTCACGGAGAGCAGCTCGTCGACGGTGTAGAGCTTGCCGGCCTCGGCGTAGTCGGCGTAGGCGCCGATCTGCGCGATGTCGGGGGCCTTGCCCGCCTTGACCATCGCGGCGACCTTGGCGTCGACCTCCGACCAGGAGTAGACGCTGACCTCGACGTGGACGCCGGGGTTGTCCTTCTCGAAGGCGGTGGCGAGGTTCTCCCAGTACCTGGCGGAGGAGTTCTGCGGATTGTCCCCGTAGTCGGCCGCCACGACCCGCAGGGTCACCTCGTTGTCCCCGGTGAGGCCGGACACGGCTCCACAGCCCGCCAGTGTCGCGACGGTCAGGCACAGTGCGGCGCCGGTCGCGGCCGGCCTCAGGTAACGGCCCTTCACAGTTCTCGATCCACCCCTGGTTGTACGTACGATCCGACGTAAGGTCTACACCACTTTGGCCGCTCCTTCACATCCGGAACGGGGCCGCGCGCGGACTGTGGCCGGACCGTGTCCGGATGAAGGTCCTGAATTTGTATGGCCGCTCAACAATCCCCCTCAATGGACTAGACCTTTCCCCGCCGAGCACGCGAGACTGTCTGCTGTGAAACCCGTGAAACACGTCATCGCCCTCGATGTGGGCGGCACCGGGATCAAGGCCGCCCTCATCGGCGCGGAAGGTTCCCTGCTGCACGAGGCACGCCGCGCCACCGGCCGCGAGCGGGGCCCCGACGCCGTCGTCGAGACGATCCTGGCCTTCGCCGCCGAGCTCCTCGACCTGGGCCGCGAGCGCTTCGGCACGGCCGCCTCGGCCGCCGGGGTCGCCGTCCCGGGCATCGTCGACGCCGAGCGGGGCCTCGCCGTCTACGCGGCGAACCTGGGCTGGCGCGACGTACCGATGCGCGACCTGCTCGGCGCCCGCCTCGGCGGGATCCCGGTCGCCCTCGGCCACGACGTCCGCACGGGCGGGCTCGCCGAAGGCCGCATCGGCGCGGGCCTGGGCGCCGAGCGCTTCCTCTTCGTCCCCCTCGGCACCGGCATCGCCGGGGCCATCGGCATCGCCGGCCGCATCGAGGCCGGCGCCCACGGCTACGCGGGCGAGATCGGGCACATCGTCGTCCGCCCGGGCGGCCCCGCCTGCGGCTGCGGCCAGTACGGCTGCCTGGAGACCCTGGCCTCCGCCTCCGCCGTCAGCCGCGCCTGGGCGGCCGCCTCCGGCGACCCCGAGGCGGACGCCGCGGACTGCGCCAAAGCCGTCGAGTCCGGCGACGCGGCGGCCCGCGAGGTGTGGCTGGCCGCCATCGGCGCCCTCGCCGACGGACTGGTCACCGCGATCACCCTGCTGGACCCGAGCACGCTGATCATCGGTGGCGGGCTCGCCGAGGCGGGGGAAACCTTGTTCACACCACTGAGGACGGCCGTCGAGGAACGCGTGACGTTCCAGCGGCTGCCCGAGATCGTTCCGGCTGCCCTCGGGGACACCGCCGGATGCCTGGGCGCAGGGCTGCTCGCCTGGGACCTACTCGCCACGGAGGTACCTGCCTGATGTCCGGAAGCGCACACAGCACCGTTCTCTCCGGCGCCAGGGTGGTGCTGCCCACCGGGACCGTGGCGGGCGGCCGCGTCATCGTCGAAGGCGGACGCGTCGCGGGCAGCGCCCCCGAGGACGCGCGCGTCCTCGACCTGTCCGGGCACTGGATCGTCCCCGGCTTCGTGGACATGCACAACCACGGCGGCGGCGGCGCCTCCTTCACCTCCGGCACCGCCGAGGAGGTCCTGAAGGGCGTACGCACCCACCGCGAGCACGGCACCACCACCCTCGTCGCCTCCACCGTCACCGGCGACCTGGACGAGCTGGCCCGGCGCGCCGGCCTGCTCGCCGAGCTCACCCAGCAGGGCGAGATCGCCGGCATCCACTTCGAGGGCCCCTTCATCAACGCCTGCCGCAAGGGCGCGCACAAGGAGGACCTGCTCCGCGACCCCGACCCGGCCGAGGTCCGCAAGCTGATCGACGCCGCGCACGGCGCCGCCCGCATGGTCACCCTCGCCACCGAACTGCCGGGCGGGCTGGACTCCGTACGGCTGCTGGCCGAACACGGGGTCATCGCCGCGATCGGCCACACGGACTCCACGTACGACCAGACCCGCCAGGCCATCGACGCCGGCGCGACCGTCGCCACCCACCTCTACAACGCGATGCCCGGCCTGGAGCACCGCGCCCCGGGCCCGATCGCGGCGCTGCTGGAGGACGAGCGGGTCACCGTCGAGCTGATCAACGACGGCACCCACCTGCACCCGGCGATGCTGGAGCTGGCCTTCCACCACGCGGGCGCGCACCGCGTCGCACTGATCACCGACGCCATGGACGCGGCCGGCTTCGGCGACGGGACCTACCACCTCGGCCCGCTGGAGGTGGAGGTCAAGGACGGCGTCGCCCGGCTCGTGGAGGGCGGCTCCATCGCCGGCTCCACGCTGACCCTGGACACCGCCTTCAAGCGGTCGGTGACGGTGGACCGGCTGCCCGTCGAATCCGTGGTCCAGGCGATCTCGGCCAACCCGGCCAAGCTCCTCGGCCTCTACGACGAGGTCGGCTCGCTGGAGCCCGGCAAGTACGCCGACCTGGTGGTCCTGGACGCCGCCTTCGACGTCAAGGGCGTCATGCGGCGGGGCGAATGGATCGTCAGCCCGCTGGTCTGAACCGGCCCTTCGGCCGCCGCGCGAGAGGTGGCCTGCCCGCAGGGCTGGGCTGGCCGCCCTCGATTTGGCATGATCCCGGCACACACCAAGACCGGGACTGGCCATGATCCTCACCGTGACGCTCAACACCGCGCTCGACGTCACCCACCGGGTGCCGCGCATGCTGCCGCACACCTCCCACCGGGTCACCGGTGTCACCGAACGCGCCGGCGGCAAGGGCCTGAACGTGGCCCGGGTGCTCGCCGCGCTCGGCGACGAGGTCACGGCGACGGGCTTCGCGGGCGGCCCGGCCGGGCAGACCGTACGCGAACTCCTCGCCGCCACCCCGGGAGTGGTGGACGCCCTCGTCCCCTGCGCGGGCACCACCCGGCGCACCTTGGCCGTCGTCGACGACAGCACCGGCGACACCACCCAGTTCAACGAACCCGGCCCGCAGATCTCCGCCGCCGAATGGGCCGCCTTCCTCGACCGGTACACCGAACTGCTCGCCGGAGCACGCGCGGTGGCCCTGTGCGGCAGCCTGCCCCCGGGCGTGCCGGTCGGCGCGTACGCGGTGCTCGTACGGGCGGCCCGCGCGGCCGGCGCCCCGGTGCTGCTCGACACCAGCGGCGAGGCCCTGCGGCGCGGGGTCGCCGCCCGGCCCGAGATCATCAAGCCGAACGCCGCCGAGCTGGCGGAGCTGACCGGCTCCCGCGACCCGCTCCCCGCCACCCGCGACGCCCGCCGCAGGGGCGCCCACGCGGTGGTCACCTCGCTCGGCCCCGAGGGACTGCTCGCCGCCACCCCCGAGGGCACCTGGCAGGCGGCCCCGCCCCGCCCGCTGCGCGGCAACCCCACCGGAGCGGGCGACTCCGCCGTGGCGGGCCTGCTCTCCGCCCTCACACGGGGCCTGGACTGGCCCGAGCGCCTCACCCGCGCGGTGGCCCTCTCCGCGGCCACCGTCCACGCCCCGACGGCGGGAGACTTCGACCCCCGCACCTACGAGGAGGTCGGACGGGAGGTCACCGTCACCCAGGTGGCCGCACCGGGGCTCCACCAGGCAACCTGACCGCACCGGCTCCGGGCCACGGCACCGGGCGGGCGGGCGGGAGCGGAACGGCCGAGGGGGAGGTGCCCACGCGTGGACACCTCCCCCTCGGCCGCGCGCGTCAGCGCTTGGTGTGACCCTGAGCCAGTCCGAGCTGGTCGAAGATGACCTCGCACTGGTTCCCGGCCTCGCACGAGATCTTCATCGTGTTCGAGCCCTTCTTCAGGTTGATCCACGCGTACGTGCGGGTCCAGCCCTTGTCCCACGCCCCGGCCTCGGCCTTGGCGAAGTTCGCCAGGTTCAGGGACTGCGTCGGGCTCTGCCCGTTGACCGTGAGGGTCGTCTTCGCGTCCTTGCCCGGCACCGCGTAGTTCACGTGCAGTGTGTACTCGCCGGCCTCGGGCACGTCGACCGTCCAGGTCAGGGCGGCACCCGTGACGTTGAAGTTGCCGACGTACTGGCCGCCCGAACTCTTCGAGCCCAGCACCGTGTTCTGGAGCACCGCGCCGCCGGTGAGCGCCATTCCGGCGCCGGCGGCCTCACCCTTCGGCAGGGGGGCCTGCGAGGGCGTCGGGGAGCCGCTCGGCTGCCCGGAGCCCTGGTTGGGCTGGGGGGCGACCGGCTGCTGGGACTGGTTGGACGCCTGGTTCTTGTCGCCCTTGTCCTTGTCGTTGTTCCCCCAGATCAGCGCCGCGCTGATGCCGATCGCGACCGCGGCCACCACCGCGACCGCCGCGATGAGCAGGCCCTTGCGGCTGGAGCCGCCGCCACCGTGGCCGCCGTGGCCGCCGCCCGGGAGCGGGCTCTGCTGGGTGTACTGCGGCTGCTGAGGGACCCCGTAGCCACCGGCCTGGAGGGCCTCCGGCGCCTGGTACTGCGCCTGGTACGAAGGGGCCGGCTGCTGCTGCGGCACGGCGCCGCGCTGCCCGCCGTAGGTCCGCTCGCCGACCGTACGCACCTGGTTGTACGAGGTGCGGGGGACGCCTGGCTGCGCGCCGGGCTGACCGCCGCCCGTCGGGCCGGGGTAGCCGTATCCGCCGCCCTGACCGGGCGGGGTGGCTCCGGCGGCCTGGCCGTCCGCGTAGAGGTAGCCGAACGGATCATCGTCCTCGGGCTGGTTCGCCCCACCGTGCGGGCCGTTGTTCGCGGGCGTCGTCATCGCAGGTCACTCCTTTCGACCCCCGGGAGCCTACCCCGAACACGTGCGCCCACGGGCGGCCAACGGCCTCAGCCTGCCCTGCGGTGGGCCTTGGAACGGGACCTTTTCTCGATGTACATCCGCTGGTCGGCTGAGCGCAGCACCTCGTCCGCGGACATCCCGCAGCTGGCCCAGCCGATCCCGAAACTCGCCCCCACGCGCACCGCGCGGCCGTCCACCCGGATCGGCGGGATGATCGCGTTGCGCAGCCGTACGGCGAGGTCGGCGGCGTCGGCGGCGCCCAGTCCGTCGGCGAGGACGACGAACTCGTCACCACCCAGCCGGGCGACGGTGTCACCGTCCCTGACGCCCGTCGTCAGCCGCCGGGCCACCTCGATCAGGACCGCGTCGCCGGTGTGGTGCCCGAACCGGTCGTTGATCGACTTGAAGCCGTCGAGGTCACAGAAGAGCACCGCGAGCCCCTTCGTGCCGTCGTCGATGTCCGTGGCGGGCGCCACCGTGTGCACGTGGTGGTCGTACGGGCCTTCCGCGCGCCCCGGGAAGGGGCCGGGGAAGTCGAAGGAGTCGCCGCCGCCCGCCTGCCCGGCCGCGGGGGCGGGGAAGCCCTGGGCGCCCTGGGCGGGGAAGCCCTGGCCGGAGAAGCCGCTGTCGTACCCGTGGTGCTGCCCGTCGGGTGGAAAGCCGTGCTCTCCGGCACCACCCGCCTCGGGGCGGCCCTCGTACGCCGCGTCCAGGGCCTCCACGGCGGTGGCCCGTACGGACTGGGGCCGCCGGCACAGCCGTGCGCCGAGCCGGGAGCGCAGCTCGGCGCTGTTGGGCAGGCCGGTGAGGGAGTCGTGGCTGGCCCGGTGGGCGAGCTGGAGCTCGTGCCGCTTGCGCTCCTCGATGTCCTCGACGTGCGTGAGCAGGAAGCGGGGCCCGTCGGCCGCGTCGGCGACGACCGAGTTGCGCAGGGAGACCCAGACGTACGTGCCGTCGCGCCGCCCGAGGCGCAGCTCGGCGCGGCCGCCCTCGGCGGAGGTGCGCAGCAGGGTGCCGATGTCCTCGGGGTGGACGAGGTCGGAGAAGGAGTAGCGGCGCAGGACGGATGCGGGCCGGCCGAGCAGCCGGCAGAGCGCGTCGTTGGTGCGCAGCAGCCGGCCGTGCTGATCGCCGCCCATCTCGGCGATGGCCATGCCGCTGGGCGCGTACTCGAAGGCCTGCCGGAACGACTCTTCACTGGCACGCAGCGCCTGCTGTTCGCGTTCCAGCCGGACCAGGGCCCGCTGCATGTTCGCCCGCAGCCGTGCGTTGCTGATCGCAATGGCGGCCTGGAAGGCGTACATCTGGAGCGCTTCGCGCCCCCACGCGCCGGGGCGGCGCCCGTTGCGCGGCCTGTCCACCGAAATGACACCCAGCAGTTCCCCGCCGGTCGCATACATGGGGGCGTAGAGCCGGTCCTCGGGGTGCCACTCGTCCGCGAAGCGCGGGTCGGGGCCGTCCGTGTGCCATTGGGGGACGTCGTCCTCCAGCAGGACCCAGCCCTCGGTGTGCGGGATGAACCGCAGGCCGTCCCAGTCCTCGCCCATGGTCAGGCGGCGCTCCCAGGCGGCGCGGGAGCCGACGCGGCCGGTGATCAGGGCCTCGGCGGCGGGGTCGCCGGCGAAGGCCGCGACGACGAGATCCCCGTCAGGGCGTACGAGGTTGACACAGGCGAGTTCGTAGCCGAGGCCCCTGACGATGCCGTCCACGACGGTCTGCAGGGTGTCCGCCAGGCTCCGGGCCGTGTTGAGCTCGGCCACCACCTGGTGCAGCTGCCGCAGGGTCGCAAGACGGACGTACGGCTCCGACTCGGTCTCCATTGCTCGCTCTCCCCGAGACCTCGACAGCAACTCCAGGTTTGTCATCGGCGTTTCGTTGCGGTGTCCCGTCCACTGAATCACAGTGAGCTGTGCGGCAGGTACACAGGGTCAACAAATCTTGCCCTCTGTGACTCAAGTCACATGAGATGAATAAGGGCGTGCCGTGGGCGGGGTAAGGAGTGGGAGCGCTCCCCCTCCTTCCCGCGAGCAAACGATACGCGCGGGCCTAGGCCGAGGGGCGGGGACGCGGCTCGGACCAGGGCCCGATGTGCGGCGCGCAGCCGCGAGACTAGCGTTCGGTACGTGCCGAACACGAGCCCCGTAACCCCCAGTCCCGTACATCCCGGTCCCGTACACCCGAGCCCGCCGCACCCTGCCACCCCTCATCCTGAGGGGGTGAGCAACGACGAGTTCCGGGCCGCCATGTCCCGGCTGGCGGCGGGCGTGTGCCTGATCACCGCCCAGGAGCCGCCCCTGGACGCCGACGGACGCGGCGAGGACGTCGGCATGACGGCCACCGCCTTCATGTCGGTGTCCCTGGACCCGCCGCTGGTCCTGGTGAGCGTGCGCGAGGGCTCGCGGATGGACGACCTGCTCGCGGAGCAGCCGCTGTGGGCGGTCTCCCTCCTCGCGGACAGCCAGGTCCAGGTCGCGGGCCGCTTCGCGATGAAGGGCCGGATCAGCGACCGGCTGCTGTTCGAGGGCCTGCCGTACGTACGCGGCCCCGTCTCCGGCGCGCCGCTGATGTCGGGCGCGCTGGCCACCCTGGAGTGCCGCACCGAGTCCCGGGTCACGGCGGGCGACCACACCCTGGTCGTCGGCCGCGTCCTGTCCGCCGCCCTGCCGGCGGCGGAGGCGCCGCCGCTGACGTACTTCCGCGGCCGCTACCGGCACCTGGCGCCGTAGCGCCCCCGGGCGGGGTGGCCTCCGGGTCCGTAGGCTGAGAGAAGGCTTCCTTCTCCGCCGGCGCGCAAGAGGAGGTACGTCATGCGCAAGCGAACACTGTCCGTGGCCATTGCCGGACTGCTGGCCGTTCCCGCGTTCGGCCCTCTCGGCACACAGGCCCAGGCCGCACCGCCCCAGGAAGACCAGATCACCTGTCCGAACCTGGCAGGGGCGGACTGGACGCAGTGCAACCCCGGATTCGTCCTCAACTACGGGGACAGGATCGCGGTGAGCATTCCCATCAAATCGGCGGTCAAGATCGCCGAAATCGCCCTCTACTGGGAAGACCCTCCACCCGAGAAGTTCATCAACAGCGTCGAATACGTGGGCGACGACTGGGAGTACCTCTGGACGAGCAAGGAGCCCGGCCGCGTACTCGTGAGCCTGCAGGCCCAGCCGAGCTTCGGCGCCGACATAGGCAAGACGCTCACCGCGACGGTCCGTGTGACCCCCGGCAGTGGGGCGGACCAGCCCAGCAAGCCCGGCCAGCTGAAGGCCACCTCCCCGAGCGGCACGGTGTACCAGTCCGACAAGAAGGCGAAGAAGTTCAACGTCGGCCAGCTGGCCATCGGCCGCGGCCAGCTGAAGATCGTCAAGGCGGAGAAGCCGAAGCACGGGAAGGTGTCGATCGAGAACAACAAGAAGCAGCTCGTCTACAGGGCCGACAAGAACTACGAGGGCACCGACAAGATCTTCTACACCGTGAGCAACGGCATCAAGGAAGTGAAGGGCACGATCACCCTGGACGTCCGGCTGTGAGGTGACCGCGAGCCGCCCGCTACCAGTCGCGTCCGGTGCGTCCCCGCTTCGTCTCGCCGCGGGCCTTCTTCTCCCGCAGGCGACGCTCGTTGATCCCCCGCGGGATCTTCGTCGCCCGCCGGGCCTTGGGCGGCGGGGCCGTGGCCTCCGCCAGCAGCGAGGCCAGCCGGACCAGGGCCATCTCCCGGTTGCGCAGCTGCGAGCGGTGCTCGGAGGCCCGTACGGTCACCACGCCGTCCACCAGCCGGGACGCGAGCCGCTCC
The DNA here is from genome assembly GCF_026343185.1 of Streptomyces sp. NBC_00091. Taxonomy (GTDB): domain Bacteria; phylum Actinomycetota; class Actinomycetes; order Streptomycetales; family Streptomycetaceae; genus Streptomyces. The sequence goes on from NZ_JAPEMA010000001.1 coordinate 2,270,883, forward strand.
AGCGCCCGCTCCTTCCACACCTCGGGCAGCGACTTCGTCGCCCCCAGGTCGAAGAGGAGCTCCACCCGCGAGTCCGAGGTGTTGACGTGCTGCCCGCCCGGCCCGGAGGAACGCGAGAACCGCCAGGCGAGTTCCCCCTCGGGGAGCACGACCGAACCGCGGATGACATGGGGACCAGGCATGCCCCTATGATCGGCCCCCGCCCGTGGGCCCGTCACCCCGATTTACGGGGCGACGCGCCGCCGTGGAACTGCGCACCTCCTCCCCGCGTTATGGAGGTCAGCGGTAACTTGACCCCATATCGAGGTCATGTGACGAGGAAGGACACCAGTCAAAATGGCAGTAAGCCTGTCCAAGGGCGGCAACGTCTCGCTCACGAAGGAGGCCCCCGGCCTCAGCGCCGTCACGGTCGGCCTCGGCTGGGACGTCCGTACGACGACCGGTGTCGACTTCGACCTGGACGCCTCGGCCATCGCGGTCAACCCGACCGGCAAGGTCGTCTCCGACGGTCACTTCGTCTTCTTCAACAACAAGTCCACCCCGGACCAGACCATCGTCCACACCGGTGACAACCGCACCGGTGAGGGCTCGGGCGACGACGAGGCCATCAACGTCAACCTCGCCGGCCTGCCCGCCGACGTGGACAAGATCGTCTTCCCGGTCTCGATCTACGACGCCGAGTCCCGCAGCCAGAACTTCGGCCAGGTCCGCAACGCCTACATCCGCGTCGTGAACCAGGCCGGCGGCGCCGAGATCGCCCGCTACGACCTCTCCGAGGACGCCGCCACCGAGACCGCCATGGTCTTCGGCGAGCTCTACCGCAACGGCGCCGAGTGGAAGTTCCGCGCGGTCGGCCAGGGCTACGCCTCCGGCCTCACCGGCATCGCCCAGGACTTCGGCGTCAACGTCTGATCAGGATCCTGATCAGACGCGCCGTGGCCGAAGCCCCCTCCCGGCCTTCCGGGCAGGGGGCTTCGCTACCGTTCGGTACGTGATCCTCGAACCGCTCGTCCCCGTGGACGGCGCCCTGCCCGGCCCGGTCCTCACCGAGGTCGCCACCCTCTACGCGACGAACCACGCGTTCTTCGAACTGAGCGGCGACTTCCCCGACCCGGCCCGCATCACCGTCGAGCAGGTCGCGGCCTCACTCGCCGACGAACTCGCCCACGAGGGCGCCGAGGTGCTGCTGGCCCGCTCCGCCGGCCGCCTCGTCGGCCTGGCCGCCACCCTGGCCCACAACCCGAACCCCTCCCCCGGCGACCCGGCCTCCGAGGACCCGGACCCGTGGATCGGCCTGCTCCTCATCGACTCCACCGCGCACCGCGAGGGCTACGGCCGCACCGTGGCCGCCCTCGTCGAGGACCGCTTCCGCGCGGCGGGCCGCACCGGCCTGCGCCTGGCCGTACTGGAGGCCAACACCAAGGCCCTCGCCTTCTGGCAGGCCCAGGGCTACACCCCCCTGCGCCACACCAAGGACCGCGAACTGGGCCGCCCCTGCACGGTATTGCGCAAGGCCCTGTCAACTTGACCCGGCCGTGAACGACCGGGCTTGGAGGTAGGGCGCGGCTGGCTGTCGCGTGGCCTCCTCCGTCTGAGCCACCTGGGGGGCGGCTGGGACGCGTGACTCACGCCCCGCGGTCCACACGGTCTCGCCCTTGCGGGCGAGGTTGTGGGACGCGTTGTCGTCCGCGTGCATGACGGCGCCGCAGGCGCGGCACGCGAACGTGGCCTGATCGACTCGGTTCTTCCGGTCGATGTGTCCGCACTCGGAGCATTGCTGGCTGGTGTATGCCGGATCGACGTACACCAGCGGCACCCCGGCCCGCTTCGCCTTGTAGGCGATGAACTGGCCGAGCTGGTGGAAGCTCCACGAGTGCAGTTGTGCCCGCTGGCCTTTACGGAGCCGTACCCGGTCCCGGATGCCGCCCAGGTCTTCGAGGGCGACACCGTGGCCGGTGCGTTCAGCGGTGGAGACGATGGTCTTGGAGATGACGTGGTTGACGTTCGCGGCGTGGCGCTGTTCGCGCCGGTTGCGCTTCTTGAGGAGTCGCTTGGCGGACTTGGTTCCCTTGGCCTGCAGCTTCTTTCGCAGGTCGAGCTGTCGTTTTCGGTGCCGGTTCAGACCGCGCCCGGCGGCCCGGTAGCCGGTAGACGTGGTGGCGATGTTGACGACGCCGAGATCAACGCCGATGAACCCGGCGGGGTTCTCGTTTGGCAGGGCTTCCGGGATGTCGCAGACGGCGATCAGGTAGAACTTGCCGTCGCGCTGGATCAGGTCGCACTCGCCCTTGCGGTGCTCCCGGAGCGTCTTGAACGTGCCGGGTGAGCAGGCGAAGCGGACACCTCTGAGGCGCCCAGCCGTGGTCCAGATGCTGACGGTCCTCGCGTCGTACTGCCAGGACAGACACCGGTCGTCAAAAGGCTGCGCGGCCTCCGGCCTGAACATGACCGGCTTCGACTCGGCCCTGACCCGCCGCCTCGACCCCGGCTTGCCGAGATTCCCGGCGCGGATGTTCGCCTTCAACGCGGTGTAGGCGTCACGGACCTTCTTGATCACGTGCTGTGCGGCCTGCGCTCCCAACCCACGCGTCTTCAACTCGGCATAAGTGTGCTTGCGCAGTTCGTACTCACGCGGGATACCACGCTCAAATGCCACCCGAGACACCCAGCACGCCGCCTCGTTGACCTCCCGCAAGGTCGCCGACAGCGCGGGTGCCTGCACGGCATCCGGCATCAGCTTCACCCGCACGACGAGCTTCACACCGGCAACGTAACAGCGCCCTCTGACAACGCCCGTTCCAGCGGGGAACGCAGCGAACTCCGGCGCTCCGCGCCTTCGGGTCAGGGATGTGATTCCTCCCGGGCGTAAACGCCCGGGGTTCCTCGCAAGGGTCCGCTGAACACACGGCCTACGCCTTCGGGCGGCCCTCGCCGTACAGCCAGACGTCCCACACCTTCCGCAGGTCGTGGCCCGTGCGCTGCTGCGCGTACGCGGTGAAGTCGGCGGTGCTCACGTTGCCGTGCCGGTGGTCGGTGGCCCAGCCGCGCAGCAGGTCGAAGAACTTCTCGTCCCCCACCTCCTGCCGGATCCGGTGCAGGACCATCGCGCCCCGGTAGTACACCGGGTCGTCGGAGATGTGCTCGGCGCCGGGTGGCGCGGCCGGCGGGAAGGCGTCCCAGGCGGCGTCGGCATGCGGGTCGACCGAGGTGTCACCGGCCAGGAAGGCCTCGAAGCGGCGCTGCGCGCCGATGCCGCCCCGGTCCTCCGACCACAGCCACTCCGCGTAGGTGGCGAAGCCCTCGTTGAGCCACATGTCCTTCCAGGACTTCGGCGAGACCGAGTCGCCGAACCACTGGTGGGCCAGCTCGTGCAGGACCAGCTCCTCGTCGGGCGCGCCGGAGTAGACGGGCTTGGTCTGCGTCTCCAGCGCGTACCCGAGGGTCTGCGCGGGCATCACGATCGAACCGGCGGTGGAGAAGGGGTACGGGCCGAACCTGCGGCTGCCCCACTCCACGATCTCCGGCAGCCGCGCCAGCGCCGCCTCGCTGCCCGCCGCCTGGTCGGGAGCGACGGCGTTGTAGACGGGGACCCCCGACGGGGTCCGCCCGATGCTCACCTTGAACCGCCCGACGGCGACGGTCGCCAGGTAGCTCGCCATCGGCTCCGCGCTGTGCCACACGAACTCGGTCTCGCCGTCCTCCACCTCCCGGCGGGAGCGCAGCTCGCCGTTGGACACGGCCTCGTAGCCGTCCGGCACCGTCACGGTGACGTCGTACGCGGCCTTGTCGCTCGGATGGTGGTTGCCGGGGAACCAGCCCATCGACCCCACCGGCTCGCCGACGGCGACCGCGCCGTCCTCGGTGGTGATCCAGCCCTCCTTGGAGCCGTCCGGATCGACGACCGCCTTCGGCCGCCCGGTGTAGTCCACCCGCGTACGGAAGACCTCGCCCTTCCTCAGGTCCTTGGCCGGACGCACCGTCAGCTCGTTGCCGGTGCGGTTGTGGCGGGCGCCGGCGCCCTGCACCTCCACGCCCTCGACCTTGAGGCCGCTGAAGTCGAGGTTGAAGGAGCTGAGCCCCTGCTCGGCGCGGGCGGTGATGACGGCCGTGCCGTGCAGCTCCCCGTCGGCGGGGTCGTAGGCGAGGTCCAGCTCGTAGTGCTCGACCTGGTAGCCGCCGTTGCCCGCCCGGGGGAAGTACGGATCACGCAGCCCGGACGCGCCGGGCCGCCCCTGCACCGTCGCGCCCGTACATCCCGTGGTGAGGACGAGCAGGGCGGCGACGGCGGGGACGGCGAGGCGGGTGAGCGCGCGGAGTTCCACGCACCGATCCTAAGCGGGGGCTCTGGAGCGGGCCTGGGTCCTAGTTCTGCAGGGACTCGACGCCGGCCTTGGCGAACTTCTCGTCCAGGTCACCGCTCGGGGCGCCGGCCACGCCGATGCCGGCGACCGGGGCGCCGTCGGCCTGCACGGGGGCGCCACCGCCGAGGAAGAGGGTGCCCGGGATGTCCTTCAGGTTCGGGGTCTGCGCGAGACGGCCGACGAGGACGGAGGTCGGGGCGTTCCAGGACACGGCGGTGAAGGCCTTGCGCTGCGCCGACTCGTAGGACTGCGGGCCCGCACCGTCGCCGCGCAGGGTGACGATGGTGTTGCCGTTGCGGTCGACCACCGCGACGGTGACCTTCTGGTTCTCCTTCTGGGCGGCCTCGAGCGCGGCCTGGGCGGCGCGGGTGGCGGCGCCGATCGTGAGGTGGGTCGAGGTGGTGAAGTTCGCGTTGCCGTCCTTCTTGGCGGGGGCGGCGGGCGTGGCGCTCGCGCTGACGGCACCGAAGGTCCCGGCGCCGAGGACGACGGCGAGGGCGGTACCGGTGAGAACGCGGGTGCGGGTGTTCATGGTGTGCTCCTGGGGAGGTCATCGGCTCGTCTGGCTCCCTCCAAGCTTCGGCCGCGACCCCGCCCCCACCCGTCCCCGTACCGGCTGTGCCCGACGACCACACCGGTTGACCCGGGGGTCATCCGATCGGCCGATGCGGCGGTGCGGGCCACCCGGTTTCCCTGGTCAGGGGCCCGGCCGGGGTCGGGGACGGGGTGGGGTGCCGTCCGGGACTAAAACGAGATGATTTCGGCGCAAACCCCCGCCCCACAACCCCACCACCCCAAGGCGCCGAACATCGAAGCCCGTCCCGGACGGCACCCCACCCCGCCCCCGGCCCCGGCCCCGGCCCACCCACACCCCGCCGCCCGCCCGGGCGACGCCCACCCCGCACCCCGTCCGCCCCGCACCCCGCCCGGCCAGGGCTACGGCAGCATGGACACCACCGCCCCACCACCAGGAGCCACGCCGTGAGCCGGCATCCCTCGACCGCCCCCGACACCCGCACCCTCGCCACCGTCATGCACACGGCGTTCTTCCTCCTGCTCGGCGCCTCGGTGGCCCGGTTCCTGCTCCGCCACCCCGGCGAACCCCGCACCCCCTGGGTGATCGCCCTCAGCATCGCCCTCGCCCTGCTCTACGTCCTCGGCCCCGCCGTCGGAGCCACCGGCGCGACCGGCACCACCCCCGCCGCCCCCGCCACCGGCGCCCCCGCGCCCCCCACCCTCCGCCGGCGGCTCTGGCTCGGCCTGGTCGTGGCCACCTGGGTGGTCCTGGTGGTCCTCGCCCCGAGCTTCGCCTGGTGCGCCGTACCGCTCTTCTTCACGGCCCTGCGCACCCTGCCCCCGCGCGCCGCGGTGGGCCTGGTCGCCGTGCTCACCGTCTTCGTGGTCATCGCCCAGCTCAAGCTGTCCACCGCCTTCGACCCCAACCTCCTCCTGGCCCCACCCGCCATCGCCGCCCTCGCCACGGCCGTCTTCGTCCACATGGAGCGCCAGGCACAGGCCCAGCGCGCGCTCATCGACGACCTGATCCGCACCCGCCGGGAACTCGCCGCCACCGAACGCCGCGAAGGCACCCTCGCCGAACGTCAGCGGCTGTCCATGGAGATCCACGACACCCTGGCCCAGCACCTGTCCAGCCAGCAGATGCTGCTCCAGGCCGCCGACCGCACCTGGGACACCGACCCGGACACCGCCCGCGCGCACGTCCGTACCGCCAACGGCATCGCGGCACGCGGCCTCGCCGAAGCCCGCCGCCTGGTCCACGACCTGGCCCCGCCCGAGCTGGACAACGGCGCCGGCCTCGCCGACGCCCTGCGCGCGCTGGACGCCGGCCCCGACATCGAAGTCCGCTTCCACCTGGAGGGCGCCCCCACCCCCCTCCCCGACCGCACCGAATCCGCCCTGCTGCGCATCGCCCAGGGCGCCCTGGCCAACGTCCGCGAACACGCGAACGCGCACACCGCCGCCCTCACCCTCAGCTTCCTCGGCGACCAGGTGGTCCTGGACATCGCGGACGACGGCGAGGGCTTCACCGCCGCCGCCTCCAGCCCCGACCGCGGCCACGGCCTGCCGGCGATGCGCGCCCGCGTGCGGCAGCTCGGCGGCACCCTGACGATCGAATCCACCCCCGGCGAGGGCACCGTCCTCTCGGCCTCAATCCCCCTGGAGCCCACAGGATGACGACGATCCTCCTCTGCGACGACCACGTGGTGGTCCGCGCCGGACTCCTCGCGCTCCTCGGCAGCGAACCGGACATCGAGGTGCTCGGCGAAGCGGGCAGCGGCGAGGAGGCGGTCGCCCTGGCCGCGAAGCTCCGCCCGGACGTGGTCCTGATGGACCTCCAGCTGGGCGAGGGCATCGACGGCGTCGAGGCGACCCGCCGCATCACCGCCCTCCCCCGGCCCCCGCACGTCCTCGTCCTCACCACGTACGACACGGACGCGGACATCACCCGCGCGATCGGCGCCGGCGCGACGGGCTACCTCCTGAAGGCGGAACGCCCGGAGGAACTGTTCGCCGCCATCCACTCGGCGGCGGCGGGCCGCACCACCCTCTCCGCGCCCGTCGCCAGCCGCGTGATGGCCCACATGCGCGGCACCCGCCCCACCCTGACGGACCGCGAACTGGACATCCTGGGCCAGCTGGCCCGCGGCCTCGGCAACCGCGACATCGCCCGCGCGCTGTTCATCAGCGAAGCCACGGTCAAGACCCACCTGGGCCGCATCTACGACAAACTCGGCGTCGACACCCGCGCGGGCGCGGTGGCGGTAGCCAAGGAACAACGGCTGTTGCCTTCTTAACGCACCGCACCATTCCCCGACGCACCGCTCGCACGGCTCGGCGCCGGGGCGCCTCTCCGGCTTCGCGCCGCTGCGCCGGACTCCGTCCGCCGATGCCGGGGCGGGGCCAGGGGCCCGGGCTGGGGTCCGGCCGCCGCCTGCGGGTGGTGGCCGCTGCGCGGTGCTGTCCCCTACCCGCCCTTCCACCGTTCCCCGGGCTCCGCCCGGACCCGGGGCTGGGCCTCGGCGACGGGCCCGCAAACGACCGACTCGCCGCAACAATCCAGCCCCGCTGGCGTTTGACGGCTACCGCAGCCAAACCCAGCCCCGCCGGCGATTGAGGCGCGGGGGCCCGGGGGCTGGCCCCCGGCAACGGACCCGCACACGCACCGCCACCCCGCAGGCGCACCGCCACCGCAACCAAACTCAGCCCCGCCGGCGTTTGAGGCGCAGGGGTCCGGGGGCTGGCCCCCGGCAGCGGACCCGCAGGCGGACGGCCACCGCACGCACAACCAGCCCCGCCGGCGTTTGAGGCGCAGGGGTTCCGGGGGCCGGCCCGGCAGCGGCAGCCCCCCACGCCCCCGCCGGAGGCAACGGCAGGGGGGATCCGGACACTCCGCCCCCCTCTTCGGACAACCCCGGCGGAGCCCCACCACACCCCCCACCCCCAGTGGCACGCTCGGCCCCGCCGCCACCCGGCAACCCGCGAAGGAGCCCGCGTGTCACACCCCCGCCGCCTCGCCGCCGCCGCCGCCGTCCTGCTCGGCGCAGCCGCCCTCGCAGCCACCACCCCCCAAACCACCGCCACCGCCACCGGAACCGGCCACAGCCAGTACTCCGGCACCGTCCCCCTCGGCACCACCTACACCGGCACCGCCTACCAGCTGACCGACCCCTCCCGCGGCGGCCAACGCACCCTCGACGCCCTCAACCAGACCAACAACCCCGGCGTCCCCTTCAACGACGCCGACAACGTCTGGGGCGACGGCACCCCCGCCCACCGCCAGACCGCCGCCGTCGACGTCCACTACGCCACCGCCGTGACCTGGGACTTCTACAAGGCCGCCTTCAACCGCAACGGCGTCCGCGGCGACGGCGTCGGCACCACCTCCCGCGTCCACTACGGCACCGGCTTCGGCAACGCCTTCTGGAGCGACAGCTGCGCCTGCGTCACCTACGGCGACGGCGCCACCCCCGGCCGCCCGCCGACCTCCCTCGACGTCGTCGGCCACGAGCTCGCGCACGGCCTGACGGCCTCCACCGCCCGCCTCGGCTACTCCGGCGAGCCCGGCGCGCTCAATGAGGGAACCTCCGACATCCTCGCCACCGCCGGCGAGTTCTTCGCCGGGAACGAGGCCGACCCCGGCGACTACCTCCTCGGCGAACGCGCCCTCGAAGGCCCGCCCCGCCGCATGGACCGCCCCAGCGCCGACGGCGTCTCCCGCGACCACTGGTCCCCCGACCTCGCCGCCCTCGACCCGCACGCCGCATCCGGCCCCGCCCGCCACTTCTACTACCTCCTCGCCGAAGGCAGCGGACCCAAAGTGATCGACGGGGTCGCCTACGACTCCCCCACCTACGACAACTCCAAGCTCCCCGGCATCGGCCGCGACAAGGCCACCCGCATCTGGTACCGGGCGCTGACCCTCTACATGCGCTCCAGCACCAACTACTCCGGCGCCCGCACCGCCACCCTCAGGGCCGCCGCGGACCTCTACGGCCCCACCGCCCCGGAGACCGCCCACGTCGCCGCAGCCTGGACGGCCGTCAACGTCCGCTGACCCGCCCCCCGCGCCGGGAGACGCGTAGCCGTGACACCATCGGGAACGTGCTCGACATCGGCTACTCCCTCTCCCGGCGCTTCCCGGACCCCCCGCAGACCGACTACCGCTCCGCGGACGTCCGTACCCTGCGCCACGACCTCTTCTGCGGTGACGTCTACCTCGCGGACACCAACAAGGACCAGGAACTGTCCACAGCCTGGGGATGGGTACCCGTACTCGACTTCGCCTGGGCGCTGTGCGACATCGTCGAGCAGCTCGACGAGGACCCCCGCGGCAGCCGCTCCGCCAACCGCCAGTACGCCGAACTCGACTTCACCGAGTCCGCCGACCGCATGCTCTTCGAGCGCCGCTTCGGCTGGGTCGACATCGAGTCCGACTGGATGGACCCGGAGGAGCCCCCGCTGACCTTCAGCCACCGCCTGCTGCGCCGCGAGGCCCGCGACTTCCTCCACGACCTGATCGCGGACCTCATCGACATGCACGACGGCCTCGGCGACAACCCGGTCATCTGGACGCTCCAGTCCCGCTTCCCCCGCGTACCGGCCTGAAAAACGCCTCCCCCGCCCGGGGGAGCATGATCACTCCCGCGCCCGATCCCCGCCCGCCGCCCGGCGGACAGGCTGGGCACATGACCCTCCACACCACCGCACGCCCCGTCCCCCGCTGGGCCGTCACCACCGCCCGCCTCCTGCCGCTCCTCGCCCTGCCCGTATGCCTGTGGCGGCTGCCCATCGGATTCGGCTTCCAGATGGGCATGGACACTCCCCCCACTCCCCAGCCGCTCTGGATCACCGTCCCCTACGTCCTGACGCTCAGCCTGCTCACCGAAGCCTGCGCCCTGCTCTGCGCCGGCCTCGTACGCCCCTGGGGCGAGACCGTCCCCGCCTGGGTCCCCGTACTGCGCGGCCGGCGCATCCCGCCGTACGCGGTCACCGTGCCCGCCGCCCTCGCGGGCCTCGGCTTCACCTTCCTGACCGTCGACTGGGCGCTCTGCGTCTTCCACATCGCCGGATTCTCCGACGTCGGCTTCACCAACGGCTGGTGGCAGGCCCTCTCCGTCACCGTCAGCGGCCTCTTCGTCCTCTGGGGACCCCTGATCCTGGCCCTCACCCACGCCTACCACCGGCGCCGCCGCCCCCTGCCCGCCCGTTGAGCCCGTCCCGGAGCCCGTCCGGGGCCCGTCCCGCAGTCCGGCCCGGCCGACCGGGCGCGTCGGATACTCTCTCGATGGTTTCGGGCGTCGACAGGCTTGAACTGCCTGATAGGGGACGGATTTTTCATGAGCGGTACACCTCCGGCCGAGCTCTTCCAGCCGCTCGGACAAGGCGACCCGGCCACGGTCGGCGGCTACCGGCTGTCGGCCGTGCTCGGCGCCGGCGGCATGGGCAAGGTGTACCTCTCCTACACGCTGGGCGGACGGCCCGTCGCCCTCAAGGTGATCCGGCCCGAGTTCAGCGAAGACCCCGAGTTCCGGCGGCGCTTCCAGCAGGAAGTACGCGCCGCGCAGCGGGTACAGGGCCTGTACACCGCGCCCGTCATCGACTTCGACACCGAAGGCGCGCAGCCCTGGCTCGCCACCGCCTACGTACCGGGCCCCTCCCTCGCGCACGCCGTGGCCCGGCACGGCAAGCTGCCGCTGCGCAGCGTCCTGCTGCTGACCATCGGGGTCGCCGAAGCGCTGCACGTCATCCACGGCGCGGGCATCGTCCACCGCGACCTGAAGCCCGCCAACGTACTCCTGGCCTCCGACGGCCCCCGCGTGATCGACTTCGGCATCGCCCGCGCGGCCGACGCCACCTCCCTGACCGGCAGCGGCGTCAGCATCGGCACGCCCGCCTTCATGGCACCCGAGCAGGCCTCCGCCGGAACGGTCACCGCGGGCACCGACATCTTCGCCCTCGGCCAGATCATCGCCTTCGCCGCGATCGGCGCACCCGCCTACGGCGACGGGAACTCGCACGCGGTGCTCTACCGCATCGTGCACGAGGACCCCGACCTCAGCGCCCTGCCCGCGGAGCTGCATCCCCTGGTCAGCCGCTGCCTGAACCGCGACCCCGCCGGCCGGCCCACCCTGACCGAGGTCATCGGGATGTGCCACGACCTCTCCCCTACCCCGCTGCGCCAGGGCGAGGACTGGCTCCCCCAGGAGGTCGCCGGCTCCATCACCGAACGCCTGCGGCTGCCCGAACCGGCCAAGACCCCGCCGCCGCAGCCCACCGTCGCGCCCACTGCGACCGCGCTCTCCGCGCCCCCGCAGCCGGCCGCGGGCCCGACGCCGCCACCTCCGGCGCCCGCGTACGCACCGACCGGCTTCGGCGTCGCCGCCGCCCCGACGCAGGCCGCACCGGCAGCCCCGGCAGCCCCGGCGACGGCACCGGGCGCGGTACCGGCCGGCTACCAGACGCCCCCGCCCGGGTACCAGACCCCTCCCCCCGGCTACATGACCCCGCCGCCCGGCTACATGGCCCCGGGCTACCCCACGCCGCCGCCGCTCCACCAGACCGGCTACCCGCCCGCCCCGCAGCAGACCCGGCCCAAGGGACTGATCATCGCCGGGGCCATCGTGGGCGCGGTCATCGGCATCGCGGTCATCGGCTCCCTGCTGCCGGACGGCTCCTCCAAGAACGGCAAGAGCACCGCCGGCGGCAGCCGCAGCAACGGCGCGACCCCCGGCCCCACGAGCTCCGGTTCCCAGAACAAGAACCAGAAGCGGCCCGACCCCACCCCGGCCTCCTACCAGGGCATCAACATCACGGCCAACTACCAGGTCATGCTCGCCGACAACCCGCCGCGCCCGGGCACGGGCGGCAACGCCGGCGTGATGTACAACGGCGGGGACTTCTACTACTACTTCGACAGCCTGTTCGGCGAAAAGAAGGTCGGCACCAACAACGGCAAGCTGGTCGTGCTGAACAACGCCCAGAAGGGCTCGCTGGAGACCTGCCGCGCGGAAACCCGCTACACCGAGAAGGTCGGCCTCGACCAGCTCACCGACGGGTCCGAGATCTGCGTGCTCAGCGACGCGGGACACATCGCCGTGGCCACGTACCGCGGCAAGTCCGACGCGAAGGACGCGAGCAACTACATCACGGTGGACCTCACCATCTGGCGCAACGCCGAGGACCCGAAGAAGCGCTGACCCCACGGACGCGCGGCCCGTACGACCCCCGTCCGTACGGGCCGCGCGCCCGGCCCCGCCCCGCCCCGGCCCTACCCCACCACCCGCACCCCCAGCTGCGCCGCCAGCGCCGGAGCCAGCTCGAACAGCTGCGCGGGGCTGATCACCGCCCCCGCCAGGGCCTCCACCCCCCGCGCGATCCCCAGCTCGGCGGCCCCCCGCAGGTCCACCTCCGCCAGCCGCGCCCCCGTGAAATCCGCCCCCCGCACCACGCAGTCCCGGAACTCCACCCGCTCCAGCACCGCACCCCCGAAATCCGGCTCCAGCAGCACGCACCCCTCGAAGACCACGTCCCGCAGCCGCGCCGTCCGCAGATTCAGGTAGTCGACCTTGCCGCCCCGTACGAGGACCCGCTCGAGCACCGCCCCGTGCAGCTGCACCCCGCCCAGCCGGGCCTCCACCAGCTCCACGTCCCGCAGCGAAGCCCCCGACAGGTCCGTCCCCACCCCCCGGATCCCCTCCAGCACCGAATCCAGGATCCGCGCCTTCGCCAGACCCGCCTCGTCCAGCGCACACCGGCGCAGCGCGCAGTCCATGAACCGCGCCCCGGCCCCCTCCTGCCCGGCCAGGTCCAGGTCCGCGAACTCCAGCCCGTCGTAGTCCCCGTCCGGCTCCAGCCCACCGCCCTCCCACACCACCAGCTCCGGCAACCGCACCTCCGGCCGCCGCGCCGCCTTCACCCGCTCCTGCCCCCGCTGCCCGTTCCGCACCATGCGCCCATCGTGGCCCACGGCACCGACAACCACCCCTTGACCTCAACCACGCTTGATGCCGAAGGCTGACGCCATGGACACGCACACGCACACGGACACCATGAAGGCCATCCGCCTCCACACCTTCGGCCCCGCCGAAAACCTCACCTACGAAACCACCCCCCGCCCCGCCCCCGCCCCCGGCCAAGTCCGCATCAAAGTCGCCGCCGCCGGGGTCCACCTCCTCGACACCGCCCTCCGCCAAGGCATCCAGGGCCCACCCGCACCCCTCCCCCAACTCCCCACCATCCCCGGCCGCGAAGTCGCCGGCACCGTCGACGCCCTCGGCCCCGGCACCGACCCCACCTGGCTCGGCCGCCCCGTCGTCACCCACCTCGGCTTCGCCCCCGGCGGCTACGCCGAACACGCCGTCGCCGACGCCGCCCGACTGCACCCCGTACCCCACGGCCTCGACCCCGCCGAAGCCGTCGCCATGATCGGCACCGGCCGCACCACCCTCGGGATCCTCCAGTTCGCCGACCTCGGACCCGGCTCCACCGCCCTGGTCCCCGCCGCCGCCGGAGGCATCGGCACCCTGCTCGTCCAGTACGCCAAGAACGCCGGCGCCACCGTCATCGCCCTCGCCGGAGGCCCCGCCAAAACCGCCCGGGCCGCCGCCAACGGAGCCGACCTCGCCCTCGACTACACCACCCCCGGCTGGGCCGACACCATCCGCGCCCACCACCCCGAAGGCGCCACCGTCCTCTTCGACTCCGTCGGCGGCGCCACCGCCCGCACCGCCCTCGGCCTCCTCGCCCCCGGCGCCCGGCACCTCGCCTTCGGCTGGTCCGAAGCCCCCCTCGACCTCACCGAAGCCGAACGGGCCGACCTCACCGCCCGCCGCATCACCACCCGCAACGTCCTCGGACCCGCCATGCTCGAGGCCGTCGGCGCCCCCGACCCGCTGCGCGTCCTGGAAACCCGCGCCCTCGCCGAAGCCGCCGCCGGCCGCCTGCGCCCCGCCCTCCAGCGCTACCCCCTCGCCCGGGCCGCAGCCGCCCACCACGACCTCGAAACCCGCGCCACCACCGGCAAGGTCGTCCTGGAACCCTGACCCCCACGCGCCGGCCCCCAGCCGCGCCCTACACCCGTACACCGCCCCCCACACCGGCCAACCGGCCTGCCATCCACCCCCGAAACACGACATCCAGCCCCCTGGACACCCTTCCGGAACCCCCTGTACCAACTCCCCCATGACGATCAACGGCGGCATCTCCTTCTGGTACGCGACGGACACCAGCGCCCACCAACCACCCCGCGCCCCCCTCACCGCCGACGCCACGGCCGACGTCGTCATCGTCGGCGGCGGCTACACCGGCCTGTGGACCGCCTACTACCTCAAGCGCACCGCCCCCGACCTGCGCGTCACCGTCCTGGAGCAGAAGTTCTGCGGCTACGGAGCCTCCGGCCGCAACGGCGGCTGGCTCTACAACGGCATCGCCGGCCGCGACCGCTACGCCGCCCTCCACGGCCACGACGCCGCCCGCCGCCTCCAGCACGCCATGAACGACACCGTCACCGAGGTCATCAAGGTCGCCGCCCGGGAAAAGATCAACGCCGACATCCACCACGGCGGAGTACTCGAAGTCGCCCGCACCCCCGCCCAGCTCACCCGCCTCAAGGCCTTCCACACCGCCGAGCTCTCCTTCGGCGAGACCGAACGCGAGCTCTACGACGGCCCCGCCACCCGAGCCCGCATCGACATCGCCGACGCCGTCGGCTCCAGCTGGACCCCGCACGGCGCCCGCATCCACCCCCTCAAGCTCGTCCGCGGCCTCGCGGCGGCCTGCGAACGCCTCGGCGTGGTCATCCACGAATCCACCCCCGTCACGGAAATCGCCCCCCGCCGAGCCGTCACCCCCTACGGCACCGTCCGCGCCCCGTACGTCCTGCGCTGCACCGAGGGCTTCACCGCCGCCCTCAAGGGCCAGAAGCGCACCTGGCTCCCCATGAACTCCTCGATGATCGTCACGGCCCCCCTCCCACCCTCGGTCTGGGAGCACCTCAACTGGTCCGACAGCCCCCTCCTCGGCGACATGGCCCACGCCTACATGTACGCCCAGCGCACCGCCGACGACCGCATCGCGATCGGCGGCCGCGGCGTCCCGTACCGCTTCGGCTCACGCACCGACAACGACGGCCGCACCCAACCCACCACGATCGCCTCCCTCACAGCCCTCCTCACCTCCTTCTTCCCGGTCCTCACCGGCACGGAGATCACCCACGCCTGGTCGGGCGTCCTCGGCGTCCCCCGCGACTGGTGCGCCACCGTCACCCTGGACGCCGCCACGGGCCTGGGCTGGGCCGGCGGCTACGTCGGCTCGGGCGTGGCCACCGCCAACCTCGCCGCCCGCACCCTGCGCGACCTGGTCCTCGGCGACCCCACCGAGCTGACCACCCTGCCCTGGGTCCACCACCGCGTCCGCCGCTGGGAGCCCGAACCCTTCCGCTGGCTCGGCGTCCACGCCCTCTACGCCGCCTACCGCGAGGCGGACCGCCACGAAACAACCACCCACACCCCGACCACAACCCCGCTGGCCCGCCTGGCCAACCGCATCTCGGGCCGCGCCTGACCCCACGCAAAAGGGCCCCGGGCAATCGCCCGGGGCCCTCCGCTTCTGTACGAATTCCCTTGGTTGTCACACCTCTGACCTGGGATGGAGCCGCCTATCGGAATCGAACCGATGACCTGATCATTACAAGTGAACTGCTCTACCAACTGAGCTAAGGCGGCACAAGTCCACGCGCAAACACACTGCGAGCGAAGCCGCCATCACTCTACACAGCGGCCGATTGCCGAAGCCATCACGTAAGAGCCGAACCCGTAACCACCCACGCATACGTTCGTTGAACGGACTGGTGTGCCGTTCCGAAGATCAGATCGTGGGAGGGGGCGACGATGGCGGACCGCGTCACGGGGGAGGAAGCCCAGCGCATCAAGCGCGAACAACTCGGGGTGGGCGACCGGACCAAACACCACGGCCGGAAGGCCACACCGCTCCGCGGCCTGTCCAGGGAGCCGGGTACGCACCAGCGGGTCTACCGCTTTCGCTTCTATCCGACCCCCGACCAGGCAGCCCAGCTCACCCAGACCTTCGGAGCCTGCCGCTGGGTCTACAACGAGGGCCTCGCCCTCCGCATGAAGGCCTGGGAGGAGCACCAGGTGTCTTTGGGCTTCGCCGAGACCTGCCGCGCCCTGACCGGCTGGAAGCGAATACCGGAGACCGCGTGGCTGAAGGAGACGTCCTCGACGGTGCTCCAGCAGTCGCTGCGGCACCTCGACGCGGCGTTCTCGCGGTTCTTCAAGGGCTCGGCGAAGTACCCGCAGCGGAAGTCGAAGCACCGGTCGCGGGATTCGGCTACGTACGTACGGACGGGTTTCCGGTGGCTGGAGGATCCGGAGCGTCCGGGGACGGCCTCGGTCACGCTCGCCAAGCAGGCGACACCGCTGGATGTCCGCTGGTCGCGTGCGCTCCCGCCGGGGCAGTTGCCGGTGAAGCGGAAGGGGTCGAAGAACCGGGGGAAGGTGCGGGAGCGGATCGCCCGCCTGTACGCCGCGATCGGTGATGTCCGTCGTGATCTGCTGGATCAGTTCACCACCCGCCTCGTGCGCGAGAACCAAGTGCTCGTGGTGGAGGACCTCCCGATCGCCAATCTTCTGCGTGCGGCGTCGGGCAAGGGGAGGCGGCGCAAGGCCGCGCTGAACCGGTCGATAGTCGACGCCGCTTGGGGTGAGTTGCTGCGTCAGCTCCGGTACAAGTGCGCGTGGTACGGGCGGACGCTGGTGGTCGTGGACCGGTTCTTCCCGTCGACCCGGCGCTGTTCCGCGTGCCATGCGAAGGGTCCGAAGCTCGACGTGTCGGTCCGGGAGTGGACCTGCGCGGAGTGCGGGGCCGCCCACGACCGGGATACGAACGCGGCGGTGAACCTGCGGGATGAGGGGATGCGCCTGTACTGGCTGGTGGCCACGGGCCTGCCGCCCGGCCGGGTGCCGCCTGCGGTGATCAGGGCGTCGGAGGTGGTGGATCTCGTACCGGCCGCCTAGTCGGGGTGTAGTACGGACCGACGGGCCGTCGGCCGCAATGCCTGTGGAGCCTGCGTAAGACCGACCAGGCGCGACCCCCAGGGTCACGCCGGGCCGGCAACGGGCGTCGAAGCAGGAAGCACCGCCCGCGAGAGCGGTGAAGCTCAGCAGAGCCGAGGCCAAAAGTGCGGCGCTCTGGCTACTCCAGGTCAAAAGTCAAGCGCTCTGCTTCGAGCCCTCACTCCCCCGTCGGCCAGCCCATCCCCGCCACCGCCTTCGCCGCCGCTGCCGGGTCCGCGGCCGGGTTCAGGGTCGTGGCGACCGTCGCCGTCAGGGGGCGCAGGTCCCAGACCCACCGGATCGCGTCGAGGTCGAGGGGGCGCTCGTAGTAGTCCTCGGCCCAGGCCGCGTAGGCCTCCGGGGTGCCGGCGGCCAGGACGTCGAAGAGGTGGGCCGTGCCGTCGGCCCCGTGCTCGGGGGGTTCCACCGGGCCCGCCCGCCAGGCGGTGTCGGTGGTTTCGCGCCAGAACACCACGGTGGCCACCTGTACTTCGTCGTCGCAGAAGGCCGGCTCCGCGAGCAGCGGCCGGAACACCTCCGGCAGGGTGTCCACGAGGCCGGGCCACAGGGCCATGTCGTCGTTGGTGTAGGGGCTCATCCAGGACTCGTGGTCGAAGCCGCGGCCGAAGACCCCGTCGGATGTGAAGAGGATCGTGTACTCGTCGCCCGAGCCGTTGTTCATGAGCGCGGCCTCGACGCCCGGGCCCCACGTGGGGTCGTAGTCGAAGTAGGGGCCGCACTGGGCGCCCATCAGTGCTTCCAGGGCCGCCAGCGCCCGGCAGCGGTCGCGCAGGACCGGGACGTCGGGGAGGACGCGGATCAGTTCGTGGACGTCGCGGGGGCGCGGTGTGGCGTTCATGGGCGTCATCCAAGCAGCCGGGTCCGACAGATCGCACAGAGTCGGAAGTCACGTCGGGGTGGGTGCTGACAGGAGGGGGTTCGGCGGGTAGCGTCGGGCGAAGTCCGGATTAATGGACTAGACCTTCCACTCGGATCGTCCGGCACGTTCCTGCCGGTAGAAGGGATTCACCACCATGGCTTCTGTCACTTTCGACAAGGCGACCCGTCTGTACCCCGGCGGCGACAAGCCCGCCGTCGACCAGCTGGAGCTGGAGATCGAGGACGGCGAGTTCCTCGTCCTCGTCGGCCCCTCCGGCTGCGGCAAGTCCACCTCCCTGCGCATGCTCGCGGGCCTGGAGGACGTCAACGGCGGTGCCATCCGCATCGGTGACCGCGACGTCACGCACCTGCCGCCCAAGGACCGGGACATCGCGATGGTGTTCCAGAACTACGCGCTGTACCCGCACATGAGCGTCGCCGACAACATGGGCTTCGCGCTCAAGATCGCCGGTGAAGACAAGGCCACCATCCGCCGCAAGGTGGAGGAGGCGGCCAAGATGCTCGACCTGACCCAGTACCTCGACCGCAAGCCCAAGGCGCTCTCCGGCGGCCAGCGCCAGCGCGTCGCCATGGGCCGGGCCATCGTGCGCAAGCCGCAGGTCTTCCTCATGGACGAGCCGCTGTCGAACCTCGACGCCAAGCTCCGCGTGTCCACCCGCACCCAGATCGCGGCGCTCCAGCGCGATCTCGGCATCACCACCGTCTACGTCACGCACGACCAGGTCGAGGCGATGACGATGGGCGACCGCGTGGCGGTGCTCAAGGACGGTCTGCTCCAGCAGGTCGACACCCCGCGCAACATGTACGACCGGCCGGCGAACCTGTTCGTCGCCGGGTTCATCGGCTCGCCCGCGATGAACCTCGTCGAGGTTCCGATCGCCGACGGTGGTGTGAAGTTCGGCGAGAGCGTGGTCCCGGTCTCGCGCGAGGCGCTGTCCGTCGCCGCCGACGCGGGCGACAAGACGGTCACGGTCGGCGTGCGTCCGGAGCACTTCGACATCGGTGACACCGGCGGCCTGACGATCACCGTGAACGTGGTCGAGGAGCTGGGCGCGGACGGCTACGTCTACGGCAGCCACGACGGCCAGGACATCGTGGTCCGTGTGAACGGCCGCCAGGTGCCCGAGAAGGGTTCCTCCCTGCACGTGGTGCCGCGTGCCGACGAGATCCACGTGTTCTCGACGTCCTCGGGTGCCCGCCTCTCCAAGTAGCCGGTGGGGCAGGGGCGTCCACCAAGGGGCGCCCCTGTTCCGGCAGTTGCCGGCCGTGCCGCGCGAACCCCGTCAGACCGGGCCATTCGGCCGCACTCGTCAACCCTTAAATCGAAAAGCCACGTCGAACCATCCCCCGACCGGGTGACTGAATGTCGCCAAATCTTCACCGAGCGCTACTCTCGCCCTCGTGACCCACACTGCCCGCCGTATCGGCCGTTCCCTCGCCCTGGTCCTGCCCGTCGTCCTGGTCCTGTCCGGGACCCTCGCGGTCACGATGGTCCCCTGGGCGGATCACTCCTCCCAGATCCTGACTGCCTCCGCCGAGGACGTCTCCGTCCCCAAGAAGCCGGTCGCCGCCCAGGACGTGCTGCGCGACAAGCTCCTCGGTGAGCTCCAGCAGGGCGAGCAGCCGGGCATCGTCCTCACACACCTCCAGCAGGAGGTGAACCAGCGGCCGTCGCTGGCCGAGCACTGCGTGAGCATCGCGCGGGCGCTGGGCCGGGCCGCGGTGGAGGCGTACGGGCCGACGAGGGCCCAGTCCTACGCGCGCCCGGTGTGCGACACCTCGTACGCGTCCGGTGTCGCCTCGATGGGCTGACGGCCCGCCGCGCCTGCCCCGGCCCGGGCAGGGGTCGTCCCTACGCTGGCGGCCATGACCGAGATTCCCCCCGTACCGCCCCAATCCACCGATCACGCGGCCGCGTTCCCGGCCTCGCCCACCCAGGCAGTCGTCCTGGCGGGTGGCCAGGGTTCGCGGCTGCGGCCGTACACGGACGACCGGCCGAAGCCGATGGTGGAGATCCCGGGTACCGGACTGCCCATCATCGGGCACCAGTTGGCGTGGCTGGCGGCGGAGGGGGTCACCGATGCCGTCGTCTCCTGCGGGCATCTCGCGGAGGTGCTCCAGGAGTGGCTGGCGCGGGCCGTGCTGCCGCTGCGGGTGACGACGGTGGTGGAGGAGGAGCCGCTGGGGCGCGGGGGCGGGCTGAAGTTCGCCGCCCGGCGGCTGCCGCATCCGGACCGGCCCTGGTACGCGACCAACGGCGATGTGTGGACGCGTTTCCCGCTGCGTGAGATGGCGGCCTTCCATGCCGAGCGGGAGGCGACGGCGACGCTGGCGCTGGCGCGGCCGCGGATCCCGTGGGGGGTGGTGGAGACCAATGAGTTCGGGCAGGTCCTGGACTTCATCGAGGCTCCGCCGTCGCCTTATCCGATCAACGCCGGCGTGTACGTCTTCGCTCCCGAATTCGCGGCGCTGCTCCCGGACTTGGGGGACCACGAGCGGACGACGTTCCCGCATCTGGCGCGCGAGCGGCGGCTGGCGGGCTTTGCGCTGCCGCAGGGGGCCTACTGGCGGGCGATCGACACGGCCAAGGACCTCACCGAGGCGGCACGGGAGTTGGCGGCGCAGGGGGCCGCCTGAGCCCTTTCCGTGTTGCTACGACGAGTGCTACGTCGAGTTGCTGCGCCGCGTTGCTACGTCGCCCCGTGCCCCGGCATGCCGGAAGGGCCCGGCGCGCGGGGAGCGCGCCGGGCCCTTCTCGCCGGTTCTCGGCGGGTCAGCCCAGGAGGCCTCCGACGAGGCCGGGCTTCTTGGTGGTGGTGTCCCCGGCGGAGCCGGTGCGGCTTCCCGAGGTGGAGGTGGGCGCCTGCTGCGGGCTGGACTGCTTCGTGGTGCTGCCGCGCGGGGTCTGGCTGCTGCCGGAGCCCTTGGTGGCGCTGGGGGCTCCGGAGCCGGTCCCGGCGCTCTCCCGGGCCGGGGCGCTGCTGCTGGTGCGGGGCTTGGTGGCGGACTCGGAGGGTGCGGCCGAGGGTGCGGCCTGCTTCGAGGGCTGCTGCCGGGCCGGTCCGGGCTGCTGGGCGGGGGCCTGCGGGAGCGGGCTGCCGGGCAGGTAGTTGCTGGGGGCCTCGCCGGGGCCGGGGACGGTGACGACGGTGTTGGAGCGGACGGCCCCGCCGAGGACGGAGCCGATGAGGAGGGTGAGCCCGCATACGACGGTGGCCATGACGGCCCCGCGCCGCAGGACGCGCCGGCGCAGCCGCCAGACCTCGGAGCGGGGGCCGAGGGTGCGCCAGGCCTCGCCGGCGAGCCGCCCGTCGAGGGAGTACACGGGCGCGCCGGCGATGATCAGCGGGCTCCAGGCGGCCAGGTAGATGATGTCGGGCGCGTCGTAGGCGGGGACGGTCTTCCAGCTCACCGTCATCAGCAGGGCGGCGGAGAGCAGGGCTCCGATGCAGGCGGCGAAGCGCTGCCACAGCCCGAAGACCGTCAGGACGCCCACGATCACCTGGAGGAAGGCCACGCTGAGCCCGGCTCCGACGGGGTGCGCCAGCGCGAAGTCGCGGAGGGGTTCCGCGAGGGCCCAGGGGTGCAGGGTCTGGAGCCAGGTGACCATGGAGCCGCGTTCGCCGCCGTCGAAGTAGACGGGGTCGCACAGCTTGCCCATGCCGGCGTAGATGGAGATGAAGCCGAGGAAGACGCGCAGCGGGAGCAGCACGACGCCGAGGTTCATCCGGCGGCCGGGGTAGTAGGAGGCCTGGCCGCGGGTGTCGGCGGCGGGGCGGCGGGCGTCGGGGTCGGGGCCGGCGTCGGGGCCGGTGTACGGCCCGTCGTGGCTCTCGTACGGCTCGTACGGCTCGTACGGTTCGTACGGCCGGCGCGGCAGGTCGCGTACGGCGGCCAGCGGGCGGGTCTCGTCCGGGTCTCCGTAGGTGCGCTGCTGGCCGATGACGGTGGGGGTGGCGAGGGTGTCCTCGGCGAGGTCGTGCGCCAGGTCCACGCGGGGGATGGTCTGGGTGGCGGCTCCGCCGTCGTAGTCGTCGTGGCCGCGGCCGGCCTCCCGTGCGGCCTGGAGGAGTCCTCCCATGGCCGCGGCGTCGCCGGGGGCGGACTTGCCGCTCCAGACGACGGGGGCGCGGCGGCGGGTGGCTCCTGCGAGGGCGACCGCTCCGGCGCCGACGAGGGGCGCGCGGCCGGGGGCGTTCGCGGGCTTGGAACGCGCGCTCGGGCTCGGTGCGAGCCGCACGCGGAAGCTGGCGTGGTTGACGATGACCTGTGCGGGGTCGCACGGCACCTTGACCATGCTCAGCGCGGGCTGGTCGTCGAACCCTGACGTTCTGGTGTCCACACTCATCTAACCGAGTGATGAGTGTTTAGGACACTGCCTTGACAGCAGGGATCTGTCCGAGACCCGTCAAGATCAAGTCGCCCCGCCCGGAAGGGGCGGGGCGACACGCTCACGGGTCATGTTCCGTGGGCCAAGTGGATCAAGCGCGGGCGGCTGGACGGCCCGTGGCCGTCAGGCGCGGCCCCGCTCGTCACGCTTGCGGGCGGCCTCGTAGAGGACGACGCCCGCGGCGACACCGGCGTTGAGGGACTCGGCGCCGCCCGGCATCGGGATGCGGACGAGGTAGTCGCAGTTCTCGCCGACGAGGCGGCCGAGGCCCTTGCCCTCGGAGCCGACGACGATGACGACCGGGCCGGCGAGCGCGTCCAGGTCGCGGACGGTGTGCGTGCCCTCGGCGGCGAGGCCGACGACGGCGATGCCGGCCTTCTTGTACTCCTGGAGGGCGCGGGTCAGGTTGGTGACGCGGGAGACCGGGGTGCGGGCGGCGGTGCCGGCCGAGCTCTTCCAGGCACCGGCGGTCATGCCGGCGGCGCGGCGCTCGGGGATGACCACGCCGTGGCCGCCGAAGGCGGAGACGGAGCGGACGATCGCGCCGAGGTTGCGCGGGTCGGTGACGCCGTCGAGGGCGACGATCAGCGGGTCCTCGCCGTTGTCGTACGCGGCGGCGGTGAGGTCCTCCGGGTGCGCGTACTCGTAGGGCGGGACCTGGAGGACCAGGCCCTGGTGGTTGAGCCCGTTGGTCATCCGGTCAAGCTCGGGGCGCGGGGCTTCCATCAGGTTGATGTTGCCGCGCTCGGCGGCGAGCTGGAGGGCTTCGCGGACGCGCTCGTCGTTGTCGATGAACTGCTGGACGTAGAGGGTGGTGGCGGGGACGCCGTCGCGCAGCGCCTCGAAGACCGGGTTGCGGCCGACGACCATCTCGCTGGTGCCCTTGGGGCCGCCGCGGCGGGGGGCGGGGCGGCGCTTGGCGGCCTGGCGGGCGATGGCGTTGCTGATGCGGTTCGCCTTGTGCTTCTTGCGGTCCTCGGCCTTGGGGGTGGGGCCCTTGCCCTCCAGGCCCTTGCGCCGCTGGCCACCGCTGCCGACCGTGGCGCCCTTCTTGTTGGACGTGCGGCGGTTCCTGCGCTGGCTGTTCCCGGCCATGACCTCTACCTGTTTTCGTTGGTGCTGCGATATGTACGTATGAAGAGTGTGCCGCCCGGAGCGCCGGGCGGCACAACATGGCAGCTCAGCGGGGGCCGAGCGTCCACCGCGGGCCGGTCGGGCTGTCCTCGATGACCAGGCCGGACTGCTGGAGCTGGTCGCGGATGGCGTCGGCCGTCGCCCAGTCCTTGCGGGCCCGGGCGGACTCGCGCTGCTCCAGGACCAGGCGTACGAGGGTGTCGACGGCCCCGTGCAGGTCCTCGCCGCGGTCGGCCTCGCCGGCCCAGTGCGGGTCGAGCGGGTCCAGGCCGAGGACGGCCAGCATGGCCCGTACCTCCGACAGGCGGGCGATGGCCGCGTCCTTGTCGTCGGCGGCCAGCGCGCTGTTGCCCTGGCGGACGGTGGTGTGGACGATGGCGAGCGCCTGCGGGACGCCCAGGTCGTCGTCCATCGCCTCGGCGAAGGCCGGCGGGACCTCGGCGGCGGCCTCGACGGGCCCCCCCGCCTTCTCGATGACGCGCTGGTAGAAGCCCTCGATGCGCGCGAAGGCGGACTCCGCCTCGCGCAGTGCCTCCTCGCTGTACTCGATCATCGACCGGTAGTGCGGGGTGCCGAGGTAGTAGCGCAGCACGATCGGGCGCCACTGCTTGACCATCTCGGAGACGAGCACCGAGTTGCCGAGCGACTTCGACATCTTCTCGCCCGACATGGTGACCCAGGCGTTGTGGACCCAGTAGTTCGCGAACGCGTCGCCGAAGGCCTTGGCCTGGGCGATCTCGTTCTCGTGGTGCGGGAAGATCAGGTCCAGGCCGCCGCCGTGGATGTCGAAGGCCTCGCCGAGGTACTTGTGTGCCATGGCGGAGCATTCGAGGTGCCAGCCGGGACGGCCGCGGCCCCAGGGGGTCTCCCAGGAGGGCTCGCCGGGCTTGACGGACTTCCACATGGCGAAGTCGCGGGCGTCGCGCTTGCCGGTCTCGCCGGTGGACTCCGGCTGGCGGATGTTGTCGAGCTCCTGGCGGGAGAGCGAGAGGTAGCCGGGGTACGACTTCACGTCGAAGTAGACGTTGCCCTCGGACTCGTAGGCGTGGCCGCGCTCGATGAGCCCGCGCATCATCTCGACCATCTCGGTGACGTGTCCGGTCGCGCGGGGCTCGTAGGTGGGCGGCAGGCAGCCGAGGGCCTGGTAGCCGTCGTTGAAGGCGCGCTCGTTCTCGTAGCCGATGGACCACCAGGGACGGCGCTGCTCGGCCGACTTCGCGATGATCTTGTCGTCGATGTCCGTGACGTTGCGGATGAAGGTCACGTCGTAGCCGCGGTACGCGAACCAGCGGCGCATCATGTCGAAGTTGAGGCCGGAGCGGATGTGCCCGATGTGCGGAGCGGCCTGCACGGTCGCGCCACAGAGGTAGATCGAGACGCAGCCCTGGACGAGGGGGATGAAGTCGCGGATCTGCCGGGCGCTGGTGTCGTACAGGCGAATAGTCACGGCATCCAGGGTAGTGCGCCTGTGGCAGTGCCCCGCGACCGTTTGAGGCCGCGGGGACGCTTTGCTGCCGAAGAGGTGACATCCGTAACGACCGCCTGGCAGTCGTACGTCGCGATCAGCCCCGGTTCGTCCGGTAGACGAGGGCGGTGGCGATGGCGGCGAGCCCTTCGGCGCGGCCGGTGAGGCCGAGGCCGTCGGTGGTGGTGCCCGAGACGGAGACGGGGGCGCCCGCCGCCGCCGCGAGCGCCTTCTGCGCTTCGTCGCGCCGCTTGCCGATCTTCGGGCGTACGCCGATCACCTGGATCGCGATGTTGCCGATCTCGAAGCCCTCGGCGCGGACGATGCGGGCGGCTTCCGCCAGGAGGGTGACCCCGGCGGCGCCGGACCACTCGGGGCGGGAGGTGCCGAAGTGCGCGCCGAGGTCGCCGACGCCGGCGGCGGAGAAGAGGGCGTCGCAGGCGGCGTGGGCCGCGACGTCGCCGTCGGAGTGACCGGCGAGGCCGTCCTCCCCTTCCCACAGCAGGCCGGCGCACCACAGCTCGCGGCCGGTCTCGAAGGCGTGCACGTCGGTGCCGATCCCGACGAGCGGGATCAGCGGGGGCTGGAGCGGGGGCTGGAGCCGGGGCTCAGTAGACATCGGTGGCCCTCCTGCGGGCGAGTACGGCCTCGGCGAGGACCAGGTCGAGCGGGCGGGTGACCTTGAAGGCCTCCTCGTGGCCGGGGACGACCACGACGGTGACCCCGGTGCGCTCCACCATGCCGGCGTCGTCGGTGGCGCCCTCGCCGCTGACGGCGATGGCCTCGTGCGCGCGCAGCAGGGTGGCGAGGTCGAAGCCCTGCGGGGTCTGCACGGCGCGCAGCCGGGCCCGCTCGGGCGTGGCGACGACCGGCTCGGGCGCGCCGGGCTCGCCGGGCTCGACCTCCTTGACGGTGTCGGCCAGGGGCAGTGCGGGGACCACGGCGGGGGCGCCGTCGCGGACGGCCTCGATGACGGAGTCCACGGTGTCGACGGGCACCAGCGGGCGGGCCGCGTCGTGGATCAGTACGGAGGTGATGTCGGCCGGGAGCGCGTCCAGGCCGGCGCGCACGGACTCCTGGCGGGTGTCGCCGCCGGGGACGACCAGGATCTCGGTGCGGTCGGGCAGGGCGTGCTCGTCCAGGAGGTGGCGTACCTCGGCGGCCTCGCCGGGCGGGGCGACGACCACGACGAGGGCGACCGCGCGGGAGCGGGCCATGGCGCGGACGGCGTGGATCAGCATCGGGGTCCCGCCGAGGGCCCGCAGGGCCTTGGGGGCGCCGGGGCCGAGGCGTACCCCGCGGCCGGCGGCCGGGATCACCGCGGCGGTGCGGTGGGGGCGGGATTCGTCAGACATCAGTAGCTCCGAGCCAGGTTTGTGACTTCGGCCGACATGGGTATGGCCTGAAGGGTGCCGGGTGCGACGCCCTCGCCCCTTCCGTGACGACCGGTCGAGCCGGCTGCCCGGACCCGGCACGCCAGGTGAGGCCGAGCGTGGGTAGAGCGTAGGACTGTGTACGGGGGCTGCGCGGATGCAGGTCCCGGTGAAGGGTCCCGGGTGCGGGGTGCCGGGGTGCATGGTGCCGGGTGCAGACATGCCGCAGCGCCCGGCAACAGCCCTCTCGTGAGAGAGGGTCAGTCATCGGGCACCGCGGCACACTGTGGTCGGTTCGAGCGTCAGGACGCGAGAACCTCGTCGAGGAGGGCCTCAGCCTTGTCCTCGTTGGTGTTTTCGGCGAGCGCGAGCTCGCTCACCAGAATCTGGCGCGCCTTCGCGAGCATGCGCTTCTCACCGGCGGAGAGACCGCGCTCACGCTCACGACGCCACAGGTCACGCACGACTTCGGCGACCTTGATGACATCGCCAGAAGCGAGCTTCTCCAGATTTGCCTTGTAGCGCCGGGACCAGTTCGTCGGCTCTTCTGCATACGGTGCGCGGAGCACCTCGAAGACCCGGTCCAGCCCGTCCTGGCCGACTACGTCGCGAACGCCGACGAACTCCGCATTGTCCGCAGGCACACGAACCGTCAGGTCGCCCTGAGCGACCTTGAGCACCAAGTAGGTCTTGTCCACGCCTTTGATCTGACGAGTCTCAATGGCCTCGATCAGCGCGGCCCCGTGATGGGGATAGACCACGGTGTCGCCAACCTTGAACGTCATGTGACAGGTACCCCTTCCGTGGCTATCCAGGGTAACACGAGAACTGACTGTTATGAATGGCGTTTTCGCAGGTCAGGGCACATCTCGGGGCTTGACAACAGCGACACGAACGTGCTGCGAAAGGCTTCCGGAAGGGGGTATTCGCAGGTCGGAGGCGCTGTGCGGACCGGGCGAAACGACCACGTTACACCTGACGGACGCGGCCACCCGTGTGACGTACGTCCCGTTTTGCCGGGTTCCCGGACAGGAAACCGAAGTACTCCGTTCGCCTGGCGGCCACCCGTACGGAGCGGGTTCCGGCCCAATCCGGAATTGATCACGAAGACGCGTTCGGGGGAATCCCGGAATTGATCACGCGGCGCCCTCGGGCGGGATAGCGGAATGGAAGATCGCGGGACCGGCCCAGGGCGGGGCGCGCGCTGCGGAGGGTCGGGTGCGGGGGCGGGGCGGCGGCTCGGTAACCTAAGCGCGCTGACACACCCTTAGGGCGGCTTTACCTCGGCCGTCCCGAGAGCCCGCCCGCCCGTCCGTACGTCCTAGGAGTTGCCGCAGCCGTGAGCCGCAGCCTTCGACGCGGCGCCCTCGCCGCTACCGCCGTCGTGTTCTCGATCGCCTCGCTCGCCGCGTGCGGTGCGGGCAACGACGCGCAGACTCTCGAGATCAAGCCGGACAACGCCGCTGTCACCAAGGGCGACATCAAGATCCAGAACGCCCTGGTGATCACCAAGGGCGAAAAGGGCAAGAAGGGCCCGGCCGCCGTCACGGCGACCGTCTTCAACGCCGGCGCCAAGCCCCAGACCCTGGACGGGATCACCCTTGAGGGTGGCAAGTCCAAGGTGGTCCTGAAGGCGGCCGAGGGCTCCGGCAAGATCACCGTGCCCGCCGGCGGCTCCGTGGTGCTCGGTGGCAAGGGCAACGCCTCCGCCGTCATCGAGGGCGGCCGCGAGGCCGTCCAGAACGGCAACGTGCAGAACGTCGTCTTCCAGCTGAGCACCGCGGGTGACGTCGCGCTGGACGCCTTCGTCGTCCCGGCCACCGGCATGTACGCGGGCTACGGCCCGACCGAGGCCCCCGCCGCCCCGGGCGCCGCCCCGTCGGGCGCCCCCTCGGGCTCGGCCTCCCCCGCCGCGTCGGGCTCCCCCTCGGGCTCCCCCGCCGCCGGCGCCACCCCGTCGGGCGCCGCCTCCGGCACCCCGTCCGGCAAGCCGTCGGGCTCCCCGTCGCCCACCGCCGGGCACTGACGCCAGACAACGGGAAAGGGCCCCAGCCGCGACGCGGCTGGGGCCCTTCCTTGTTTCCGTCCAGGCGGGGCCGGCTTACGGCTCGAACTTGTAGCCCAGGCCGCGGACCGTCACCAGGTAGCGCGGCGCGCCCGGGTCCGGCTCGATCTTGGCGCGGAGCCGCTTGACGTGGACGTCCAGCGTCTTGGTGTCGCCGACGTAGTCCGCGCCCCAGACCCGGTCGATGAGCTGCATGCGGGTCAGGACGCGGCCCGCGTTGCGCAGGAGCATCTCCAGCAGGTCGAACTCCTTCAGCGGGAGGTCCACCTTGGCTCCGGCGACGGTGACCACGTGCCGGTCCACGTCCATCCGTACGGGACCCGCCTCCAGGGCCGCCGGGGTGACCTCCTCCGGCTCGCCGCGGCGGCGCAGGACCGCGCGGATGCGGGCGACCAGCTCCCGGGAGGAGAAGGGCTTCGTGACGTAGTCGTCGGCTCCTATCTCCAGCCCGACGACCTTGTCGATCTCGCTGTCCTTGGCGGTCACCATGATCACGGGAACGTTGGAGCGGCCGCGCAGCTGCCGGCAGACCTCGGTGCCCGGCAGGCCGGGCAGCATCAGGTCGAGGAGGACGAGGTCGGCGCCGTTGCGCTCGAACTCGTCGAGCCCGTCGGGCCCCGTCGCGGCGATCGCGACCTCGAAGCCTTCCTTGCGGAGCATGTAGGACAGGGCGTCGCTGAAGGATTCCTCATCCTCTACGACGAGCACTCGGGTCACGGAAGGACCTCCGGGGCAGGAATGACTGGTTCTGGTTCAAGCAGGGGTCTGGCGGGTTCCGGGGCCGTCGCCGGGGCCGGCGCGGCCGCCTCGGGGAGTCGCAGGGTGAACGTGGAGCCCTGGCCCTCGGAGCTCCATACCGACACCTCCCCGCCGTGCGAGGCCGCCACGTGCTTCACGATCGCGAGGCCCAGTCCGGTTCCTCCCGTGGCGCGGGAGCGGGCGGGGTCCACGCGGTAGAAGCGCTCGAAGATGCGCTCGCGGTCCTTCTCCGGGATGCCGATGCCCTGGTCGGTCACGGCTATCTCGATCAAGTCTCCACCCGGCGCGGCCACCCGGCGCGCGGCGATGCCGACGCGGGTGCGGGCGGGGCTGTAGTTGACGGCGTTCTCCACCAGGTTCCCGAGGGCGGCGGCCAGCTGGCCCCGGTTTCCCCAGACGCGCAGGTCGGCGGTGCCGCCGGCGGCCATGGTGATCTGCTTGGAGGTGGCCGTGTGGCGGCAGCGGTCGATGGCCTCCGCCACCAGCGTGTCCACCCGTACGGGCTCGGCGTCCTCCAGCGGGTCGTCGTTCTGTACCCGGGAGAGGTCGATGAGCTCCTGCACGAGGTTGATCAGGCGGGTGGCCTCGATCTGCATGCGGCCCGCGAAGCGGCTGACCGCCTCGGGGTCGTCGGCGGCGTCCATGACCGCCTCGGAGAGCAGGGAGATCGCGCCGACCGGGGTCTTCAGCTCGTGCGACACGTTCGCGACGAAGTCGCGGCGCACCGCCTCGATGCGGCGGGCCTCGGTGAGGTCCTCGACCAGCAGGAGCACCAGCCGGGAGCCCAGCGGGGCGACGCGGGCGGAGACCGCGAGGGCTTCGCCGCGGCCGGTGCCGCGCCGGGGCAGGTCGAGCTCGATCTGGCGTATCTCGCCGTCGCGGCGGGTGTCGCGGGCCATGTGGAGCATGGGCTCCACGGCCAGCTTGCCGCCGCGGACCAGCCCGAGGGCGTACGCCGCCGAGCTGGCCTTGACCACCGCGTCCCCCTCGTCGAGGACGACGGCGGAGGAGCGGAGTACGGAGAGGACGGTGTCCACTCCGGGTGGGAGTACCGCGTTGATGTCGGGGCGCATGGAGCTCCGGGTGGGGCGGGCTTGGTCGCGCTCGC
The DNA here is from genome assembly GCF_026343185.1 of Streptomyces sp. NBC_00091. Lineage (GTDB taxonomy): Bacteria > Actinomycetota > Actinomycetes > Streptomycetales > Streptomycetaceae > Streptomyces. Next base: position 2,301,031 of record NZ_JAPEMA010000001.1, read on the forward strand.
TCCAGCGGAACGCCAGCATGGCGATGACGCCGGTGCAGAGACCGGCGATCGCAGCAGCTGCGGCGACCGCCGCGTTCACGTCCATGGATCCAGGTTAAGCAGGCTCGGCGACACTTCCACAGCCGTTCGGGTGGCACCTCGAACAGTCGTCGCCCAGAGTTCACCCTGACGACGGGGTTGATTCACTTGTGATGCCGGAGTCGGACGCGTTGGCGACCCAACGTGTCAACGTGGGGCACGACAGTCCACACAGCAGAAGTAGCGAGCAGTAGGCAAGCCGGTAGGAGAGGGACACCATGCGCGACGCGTACCACGAGGAACTGGACTCGATCGGAGAAAGCCTGGTCGAGATGGCCCGGCTCGTCGGTTCCGCGATCGGGCGGGCCACGACCTCCATGCTGGACGCCGACCTGAAGCTCGCGGAGAGCGTGATCGCCGCCGACCAGAAGGTGGACGACCTCCAGCACGACCTGGAGGCCCGTGCCATCGCGCTGCTGGCCCGCCAGCAGCCGGTCGCCACCGACCTGCGCATCGTGGTGACCTCGCTGCGGATGAGCGCGGACCTGGAGCGCAGCGGCGACCTGGCGCAGCACGTGGCGAAGCTGGCGCGGCTGCGCTTCCCGGACACGGCGGTGCCGCGTGACCTGCACGCGACGATCCTGGAGATGGGGCAGCTGGCGCAGCGCCTGATGGCGAAGGCGGCCGAGGTCATCATCACGAAGGACGTCGACCTGGCGCTCCAGCTGGAGCAGGACGACGACGAGATGGACCACCTGCACCGCACCCTGTTCCAGCACCTGATGGACGACCGCTGGAAGCACGGCATCGAGACGGCGGTGGACGTGACCCTGCTGGGCCGCTACTACGAGCGGTTCGCGGACCACGCGGTGTCGGTGGCGAAGCGCGTGGTGTACCTGGTGACGGGTGAGCACGCGGACGAGCTGCAGCAGCCGACGCAGGTCGAGGGCGTCTGATCCGCCTTCGCGTCGGCACGCCCCAATGCGCCGTTGACGCGCCGGTGTGGCTGGGCATGAATGAGGGCGAAGGCACTCCGCCATAGGAAGCCCCCGTACGCCGCCTACGAGGAGGAACCATGCCCGATTCCCCCGTCCCGATCACACCGGAACAGGAGCAGCCGGCCCGCCCGGAGCCCCTGAGCCTCCCGCTGCTCGCGGCCTGCGGCTGCGGTTCCGGCTGCGGCTGCGGCTGCCAGTCCGGCGCCCCCTGCCAATGCGGCGGCTGACCCCGCCCACGCAGCCCAAGAGGGCCCCGTCCGTTCCGGACGGGGCCCTCTCGCGTGCCGTACGAGGCCCTGCGGGCCGCGGGTTACTTCTTGCCCTGGTTCTTGACCCGGCCTGGGGCTTTACCCGGCACCCTGGCCCTGACCTGCGGTCGCGCGGTCAGCGGTTGTCACCCTCGGCCACCCTTGGCCGCCGTCCCACGGCCCAGGGACGGCCCAGCCAAGGCACTCAGCCGGTCGTCCGCCATGCCGACTTCGCTGCGGTGTGGTCCTGCCAGAGCTGGACGAGCTGCTCAGCCTGCGCCTTCGTGATGACGCCAGCCTCTACCCCAAGCGCTGTCGCTTCGCGGACAGGCACTCGCTGGATCTCCAGCATCGTCTCCGCCATCTTGTCCGCGTTCCTCGGAGTCCCTTCATGGCCATACGTCAGGTCACGAGGAAGGAAGGTCTCCACCTTGCCATCGCCGCTCTCGAAGGCAGCTCGGGTCAGCTCCACCTTCACCCTCTTGGTTCCCAGGCTCAGCACTACCCCGTGAGCGCCCTGCAAGTGGTACGGCCGGTCACTCGTGAAGGAGATGGTCACAGGATCTCCAGGAGCTAGCTGCCTGCCTTCGCGGTCATTCATCGCGGCCTCCCCAAGACTCGTGCTGATCAAGCAGTCAGGCTAGCGGCGGCACACGATTAACAGGTCCGGCTTGAGTAAATGCCCCCGCGAGAGCCCCCGCCTCGACGCACCACCCACCCCAACTCCCATCCCGTCTGCCGTCGACCCACACGTATGTGGAGCGGGCGCGGTGCCGGGCGTCCAGGTGGAGCGCGCCACTGTACGAACGACCTGGACGCCCGGTGCCGTGTCTGCTCGGCTTGCCCTGGGTCGACGGCAGACGGGATGGGAGTTCCCCGCCCCCAGCCACATACGGCCGGCACTCGCGTGCGGCGCCCCCGCCATCCCGGAGCCTGAGCGCCCCCGCCGGAGGCATGTTTGGTGAGAGGCGGATCCAGCGGCCTCTGGGGACTCGGCTCATGCCCTTGGGCCTATCCCGCCGTAGGGGCGGGCGTCGGCGCAGCGCGCGCGGAGCGGGCCGAAGGCAGGAGCGTCGCGCGGAGCGGAGCCGGGAAGCCCGCCCGGCGGAGCGGAGCGCAGCCGGGTGCTTGATGAGGTAGAGAAACCTGTAACAGGTCCGCTTGGCTCCTACGGCTACGCCGTGGTGAATGCGTCGGCGATGGCCTGCATGGCGTCCGTGATGGCGTCGGCTCCCGCTTCGGCGAAGAGCGCGGCCTTGTGGGGCTTGTTGGCGTAGGCGATGACCGTTGCGCCGGCTGTATGAGCGGCCTGGACGTCGGTGAGCGAGTCACCAATTAGGGTGCAGTCCTCTACCCCCACCCGCGCCTGCTCCGCCGCCGTGATGATCGGGAACGGGTTGGGCTTCATCAGGTGGGGCTGTCCGACTGGGCGCCCGACGATCTCCGCTACGTGACCCCCCAGACCATGGATCTCCAGGAAGCGCTGAACGCACTCGGCAGAGTTGTTGCTCACCACCAGCACTTCGCGCCCCGAGGAGCGAGCGGCTCGAAGGGCCTCCACCGCTCCAGGAGTCGGCGGGCCGGCCACTGCGACGGCTTCGACCTCCGCCGCAGTCAGCGCCTGCTCCACCTCCCGGCCGATGGCGGCACCGGCTTCATGGGCGATCCGCAGGACCTCGATCGGATCGTCGGTCTCGGCGGCCTTCGCGCCCGCGGCTTCGTCCTGGGAAGAGAGCAACGAGGTCAGCTGCTTGGCGACCTCCGGAGCGGGCAGCCCGGCGAACACGTCGCACACCGGCCCGTCGAAGTCGAAGAAGACAACGCGCGCGTTCGCCAAGACTCCTGAGAGCCGCTCATCGTGCGTCAAGGTCGAAGTCCCTTCCGATGGTCTCCCACACGCTGTCGAACCACATGCGGGCCTGCTGGACCTGTTGTGCCCCGCTGGAAGACTCGCCGTCGTTGATCGAGTGGTGGAAGAGCGTGGTGTCCTTGCCCACCAGGTCGTAGATCTCGATCACCTCGCCCTGGGCGACGACCTTGTTCGGACGGATCGGGTAGTACCCGAAGAACGCGTCCTCTTCGTTGATCACGTAGAGCTTGAAGAACTGCGTGCCACTGTGGACGCGGACCTTGATCCGCGCCTCGGCGACGAGACCCAGGTGCTCCAGCTCGGTGATGGCATCCCGAATGCTGCGCGTGTAGCTGACCATGATGTCGTGCATGCGGTCGCGGAGCCGCTCGTCGTCCGCTCCGTCCTCCATGCGCACGGGTGCTGCCTGCGGCACGGACATGTCCGGGACGAGTATCCGCATGGTGATGCTCGACGGCGTGAGCCGACCGACGCGGATCTTGTCCAGCGGTTCCTGAAGCGCACCGTGCAGCGTCTCGCTGGAGAATCCGGCGAAGTCGATGGTCACGTGTTCCTTGGCGAAGGCCTGCTCGACGTACGGCCGCAGGCCCGCCGGCCGCTCGGTCCGGTTGCGGACGTAGACACCGCTGCCCTTGCGGGAGACAACAAGGCCCTCGTCTTCGAGGTCGCGCAGTGCGCGCTGGATCGTCGCCCGCGCGAACCCGTACAGCTCCGTCAGTTCCTTGTGGGACGGGAGCTTCTCGCCAGGGCCCAGTCGCCTCGTTCGGATGGCAGCGCTGAGGCTGCTGGCCACCTGCTCGTACGGGGCTCGGTCGTCGTCTGGGTCTAGGGGCTCGGGGACGAAGGTCATGGGTCGATGGTAGGCGAAACCCCTCCAGGCAGGACAGCCATGCCAGTCATGTTGTTGACATGGCTAGCCACGTCTCCTACCTTCGAGATGTGACCAACCGGGCTAGCCAAGTTGGTCATCTAGCTTCCTGCTGGCATCTCTGAAGGAGAAACCATGCCGTCGTTCAAGGTGGACACGTCGACCGCCGTGGTGTTCGTGGCCACGGCCCCCGTGCCGAAGCTCGTGAGCAAGCAGACCGGTGAGCGCGCCGTCGACCGGGAGACCGGTGCCGGCCTGTCCACGGTGGGCCTGCTGATCTCGGACGAGGGGGAGGGCAACCTCTACCAGGTGACCGTGCCGGAGACGGGTCTCCCCGAGGGGCTGATGCCGGGCATGCCGGTTTCGGTGATCGGACTGAAGGCCCGGGACTGGGAGAACACGTTCAACGGCCAGACCCGGCACGGCATCTCGTTCCGCGCCGTCGCCCTCACCGCCGGGGCCTGACCATGGCCGACCTGACGACCTTATGGGAGGTCGGCCTCCCCCTGGCCGGTGCGGGCGGAGGTCTCGGCTACGCGAAGATCCGCGCGCCCCGCGTGTTCTGGTCCCTGGTCGGGCTGCCGGTGGCACGGGTGCGGTTCGCGGTGACGTACCGCTCCACGATGGACGTGTGCGGGCTGACGGTGCAGCCGTCCCGCTTGCGGGCGTTCCTGGTGCGCAACGTCGCTCGTCGCAGTGACGTGCAGCCCGTACCGCCGAAGGTCCGGCGCGTCCGGGGCTCCTCGACCGGCATGCGGGTCACCCTGCGTCTGCCGGCCGGTCTGGAACCCGCCGACGTGATCGCGGCCTCCGAACGGCTGCGGCACGCCTGGGGCGTCCGCTCCGTCAACGTGATCGAGACCCGGCCCGGGTTCGTCGAGCTGCGGATGACCGGCTACGACGTACTCCAGCGGGTGAAGATGCCGCGCCGCCCGCCTGCCGGTCCGATGACGGTGGCGGTCGCGCTCAGGGAGGACGGCACCGCCTTCGTCCGGGACTACCTCAAGGTCCCCCACGCCCTGACGCTCGGCGCCAACCAGTCGGGCAAGTCCATGTACCTGCGCAACCTGGTCGTAGGCCTCGCCCGACTGCGGGTCGCCCTCGTCGGGATCGACTGCAAGCGGGGTGTCGAACAGCGGGGATACGCGCCGCGTCTGTCGGCACTTGCCGTGACGCCGGAAGAGGCCTCGGGGCTTTTGGACGCGCTCGTGGACGAGATGGAAAACCGCTTCGACCTGCTGAGCGATCACGGGGCCGCCGACCTGTGGGCTCTGCCCGAAGAGGTCCGGCCGGTGCCGGTCGTGCTGCTGGTGGACGAGGTCGCGGAGCTGTTCCTCGTGGCCGGGAAGAAGGACGAGGAACGCCGGGACCGGATGGTCATGCAGATGATCCGCCTCGGACAGATGGCCCGCGCCGCCGGCATCTACTTGGAGATCTGCGGCCAGCGGTTCGGGTCTGACCTCGGCAAGGGTGCCACCGCGCTCCGCGCCCAGCTCACCGGCCGCGTCGTCCACCGCGTCAACGACAAGCAGACCGCCGACATGGGCCTTGGCGACATCGCCCCGGACGCGGTGGTAGCGGTGACGACGATCCCGCCCGACCGTCCCGGTGTCGCGGTGGCCGGCGACTCCTCCGGCGGCTGGTCCCGCATGCGCACCCCCGCGTTGAGCGCGGAGGAGGCCGCTGCGATCTGCACCCAGTACGCGCACCTGACCCCGGACCTTCCGGCTCTCGCCCCGTACCGGCCGGTGGTCCCCACCGAAGCCGCGTCCGACGGGCCCGTGCCGCTCGTGAAGCCGATCCCGGCGACGGACTAGTCACTCTCCCCCTCGGTCGGCGTGACCGTCTCACGCCAGGTCCCTACCCGACCCATGCCCGGAATCGAAGGGAACCCCATGAGCACCACGAAGAAGCCCCCGGCCCCGCGCCGCCGCTCGGCCAAGCCCGCGTCCGCCCCGCCGTCCTGCGGTACCTGCGCCGGCACCGGGGAGACCGCCACGACGGTCCGGGTTGGGCGCAAGCGCCGGGAGATCGACGCCACTCAGACCGCGCTGTGCCCGGACTGCTTCGGCACCGGCACCGCCTGAACCCAGGAAGGAGACGGCCTCATGTTCCGCACCCTCCGCCTCGACGCCGTACTCATCCAGGCCGTCATCGCCGGGGCCTTGTCCTTCGCCCACCTGCACGATCTCGCTGCTGCGGCTGGACAGGACGGATGGAAGGCCTGGGCCTACCCGGTGAGCGTGGACCTGCTGTTGGTCGCCGCATGGCGACGGATGCGCATGGACGCGGAGAACCGCGACGCCTGGCTCTGGTTCGCCATCGCCCTGATCGCGTCGCTCGGCGCCAACATCGCCACCGCCGGACTGCTCGACCTGCACAACGTCCCGGCCTGGCTGCGCATCCTCGTCGCCGGATGGCCCGCGCTCGCCTTCCTCGGCGGCACGCTCCTGGCCCACGCACCGACACCGGAGCTGGCGACGCCGCACCTGGAGCCCCTGGAACAGCCTCACATCGAACCCGCGCCGGACCTGACGGTGGAGCGCGTCCCGGAACCGGCTCCCGAGCTTCCGCCGGTCGAACCCGCCCCGGAAGAGGTGCAGCCGGAGCCCGCGCCCACCACAGCCGCCGTACCCGTACCGCCCGCGCTGCTCGATCACGCCCGAAAGATCGCGGACGCCCATCGCGTCCAGACCGGAGCCCCGATCGACGCGGCAACCCTCCGGAGCCGCCTCGGCGTACCTGCCGCCCTGGCTGACTCGATCGCCCTCCAACTCGCCTGACAGGAAAGGAGATCGCCACCATGCGCCCGAAGCGCTTCTACAACGTCGTCCGCATCGGCCCGGTACGCGTCGGCACCTACCGCGACGGCCACGGCCGCACCAAGCACGCCGCCGCCTGCACCGCCCCTGAGTGCGGCTTCTCCGCCGACTACAGCAGCCGCGCCAGCGCCGAACTCGCCGCCCGCACTCACCGCTGCAACCCGCGCTGATCGCGAAGGAGACCACCTCATGGACGTCCCGCTCTGGCTCGCCCTGATCGTCGTCGGCGCCCTGGGAATCAAGCTCATCCGCCCGCCCTGGTGGCTCGTCGCCGTGATCCTCCTCGGCGGCTACCTCCTCGCCGACAGCTTCCTGGCCCCGCTCGCCGACCCGATCACCAAGTAGGGAGATCCCGCCATGCTTCGACCGCGCATCCCGGTCAACCCGCTCCCGACCGGCATCGTCACCCCGCTCGCGCAGTCCGTCACCACGTCCGACGTCGAGCCCCGCCACGAGTCCTCGCCGACGGCCGCCGCCCCGAACGCCCCGGCCCGCACCACGGTCCAGCTCACCCCCGGCAGCGTGGTCGCCCTCGCCGCCGGCGGTGGCGCCGTGGTCCTGGTCGTCGGCGCCGTCCTCGTCTCGATGCTCCTCGCGGTCGCCATCACCGGCGTCTCCGTGGCCGTGATCGCGGTGGTCCTGCGCCTGCTCATCAAGGACCTCCAGAAGGGGCGGTGACCCCCTCATGGACACGCACGTCATCGCTGCGGGCTTACCGTCCCTGGGCTGGGCCCTGCACGGCGGGCTGCTCCTGCGCCGCCTGGCCACCGCCCGCCGCGACCCCCTGACCGGCCTGCACACCCGCTCCGGGTGGACCGCCCGCGCCGAACACCTGATGGCCAAGCACCCCAGCGCCCTCGTGATCCTGGTCGACCTGGACGACTTCAAGGCCATCAACGACACCCACGGCCACGCCGCCGGCGACACGGTCCTCACCACGACCGCCCGCCGCCTGACCACTTGGTGCGGACGCCACGGCATCGCCGCCCGCCTCGGCGGGGACGAGTTCGCCGCCATCGTCACCGACCCCGGCCTCACCCAGGGCCTCCACGCCCTCCGGACCACGTTGGACCAGCCGGTCACGCACGACGGCTGCGCCCTGCCGGTCTCGGCCTCGGTCGGCCACTGCCACCGCGAGCACCTGCCGGTGCCCGCCCTCACCGACGCGCTGTCGGCCGCCGACTCCTCGATGTACACGGTCAAGGGCCACGGCAGGCGCAACACACGCTGAGCGGCCCCCGGGACGGCCTCGGTCGCCAAACTTCCGCCACCCCGGGCGCCTGGACCCATCCCAGATCCAACGGACCCGAAAGGGAGAGCTCATCATGCCCCAGAGCACCTCGACCCCGTGCCGCGACTGCGACGGCTTCGCCACCGCCACGATCACCACCGGCGCCCGCACCTCCGATGGCACCCGGGCCACCATCCCCGTCCACTGCCCCGCCTGCGAGGGACTCGGCCGCTCCACCACCGCCGTCCTCGTCCGCGTCGGTAAGTGATCACGTGATCTACACCGCCACTGCGGCGGGCCTGGACCCGGCCACCCTGAGCGACCTGCTCCGGGTGGCCGGGTCCCCCGGCTTCGACCGCCTTCACGAGCAGATCCGCCGCACCGGAGGATGCGCCGCCCCCATCCGCCTTTCCGGCGGCACCAAGCTCCTCGACCCGGCCACCCGCACCGTGCTCCACGCCTACACCACCGACACCGAACCCGGCGGCGTCCTGCGCGTCGCCTGCGGCAACCGCCGCGCCTCCCGCTGCCCCGCCTGCGCCTGGACCTACGCCGGCGACACCTATCACCTCATCCGCGCCGGGCTCATCGGCGACCGGGCCAAGGGCACCCCCGACACGATCCGCGATCACCCCCGCGTCTTCGCCACCCTCACCGCCCCCTCCTTCGGCCCCGTTCACAACCGCCCCGGCACCCGACCCTGCCGCTGCGGCGTCCGGCACTCCGAGGACGCTGCCGAACTGGGCACCCCGCTCGACCCGGCCACGTACGACTACGCGGGTGCGGTGCTGTGGAACAACCACGCCTCCGAGCTGTGGCGCTACTTCACGATCTACCTCCGCCGCGAGATCGCTGCTCGCGCCGGCCTGACCCAGAAGGCTGCTCGCGAGCAGTCGCGGGTCTCTTTCGGCAAGGTCGCCGAGTACCAAAAGCGCGGGGCCGTCCACTTCCACGCCGTCATCCGCTTCGACGGACCCGACGGGCCCGACTCCCCGCCGCCCGCCTGGGCCACCCTCGATCTCCTCACCGAGGCCATCCGGGCCGCCGCTGCCCGCGTCCGCGTCGTCGTCCCCGCCACCCCGGAACACGGGATCGAGGACGAGTGGGTGCTGCGGTGGGGCGAGCAGATCGACGTCCAGCCCATCGGCGCCTTCGGGAACGGGGAGGAGCTGACGGAACAGGCGGTCGCCTCCTACGTCGCCAAGTACGCCACCAAAGCGGCCGAGACGACAGGCACCGTGGACCACCCGGTGGGCAACAAGGAGGCACTCGTCCTCCTCGGCGTGCCCGAGCACCCCCGGCGGCTGATGGAAGCCTGCATGGACCTCGACCGGGCCTACCCGGACCGGCGGCTGCGGGCCTGGGCTCACATGCTCGGCTTCCGTGGCCACTTCTCCACCAAGTCGCGCCGCTACTCGACCACCCTCGGCGCCTTACGCCAGGTCCGCGCCGACTACCGCGCCGCCCAGCAACGCGCCTCGCTCGGCCTGCCCGACCCCGACGCGAACCCGGAGGCCACCCTCCTCGTCGTCGCGCACTGGTCCTACGCCGGCCACGGCGCGACCCCCGGTGAGTCCTGGCTCGCCGCCAACGTCCGCCGGGACCTCCAGCACAACCGCGATCACGCCCGCGAGATCCGCGCCGAACTCGACGCCGCCGACACCAATGGGGAGTGGTGACCATGGCCCGCGCTCTGCCCGAGCGCTACCTCACGCCGACCGATCTGGCGGACCTCTTGGGTGTCCCGCTGGAGACCGTCTACCAGTGGCGCCGGAAGCGGACCGGGCCGCGTGGTTTCCGGGTCGGGGTCCACCTCCGGTACGACCCGGAGGACGTCCGTACGTGGGTCAGCTCGCTCATAAATGAGGAGAGTGCTGCCTGATGGCCGGACACATCCAGGACCGCTGGTACAAGATCGAGACTGGGCCCGGCGGCAAGCCCGTCAAGGTCAAGACCGAGCGCTACGGATCCGGGCTGCGCTATCGGGCCCGGTACGTCGGGCCGGACGGCACCGAGAAGAGCAAGTCCTTCCCGGACCGCCAGAAGCGTCTGGCAGAGCAGTGGCTCGCGCACATCGAGGCCGACATGTCGCGCGGCGCGTACATCGACCCGAAGGCCAGCCGGATCACGTTCCAGCAGTACGCGGAACGCTGGCTCGGCAACCACGGCGCCGACCCGAACACGGGGTTCTCGATGGAGTCGCAGCTGCGACTGCACGCCTTCCCGTACCTGGGGTCGCGACCGCTGGCGTCCTTCCAGCCCGCCCACATCCGGGACTGGGTGGCCAAGCTCAAGGCGGTCGGCGTAACCGGGTCGTACGCGAGGGTCATCTACTCCAACGTGCGGAGCGTGCTGAACGCGGCGGTGGATGACACCCTGCTCACCAAGAATCCGTGCGCGGCCCGGTCGGTCAAGGCTCCGACCGTGGAGGCCAAACGGGTGATTCCCTGGACCGCCGAGCGGGTCTTCGCCGTGCAGGCCGAGCTGCCGGAGCGGTATCGCGCGCTCGTGGACCTGGGTGCCGGGTGCGGGCTGCGGCAGGGCGAGATCCTGGGCATCGACGTGGACGCGATCGACTTCGACACGGACACGGTCCACGTGGTCCAGCAGCTGAAGCTGAGCCGGAGCAAGGCCGTGTTCGCCCCACCGAAGGGCGGCAAGCTCCGGGACGTCCCGCTGCCGGGCCCGGTCGCTGATGCGCTGCGCGCCCACATGAAGCACTGCCCGCCCGTCGCGATCACCCTGCCGTGGGGGGTGGCCGGCGGCCCCCTGGTGACGAAGCGGCTCGTCTTCACCGCGCCGATGGGCGGCCACGTATGGCGCGGCATGTTCAACACCGACCAGTGGAAGCCGGCCCTCGCCGCCGCAGGGGTCATCGCCGAGAGGGAGAAGGGACAGGAGAGCTATGCCTCCGCCCGGGAGCACGGGATGCATGCGCTGAGGCACTTCTACGCTTCGGTGCTGCTGGACGCGGGGGAGAACGTGAAAGCTCTGGCTGAGTACCTGGGTCACTCGGACCCTGGCCTCACCCTTCGCGTCTACGCACATCTGATGCCGAGTAGCCAGGAGCGGACCCGCACGGCCGTCGCGACGGTGTACGGGCGACTTGAGAAGCCCAGCCACCACGGAAAACGGGGCTCTATTGAACCAACAACTTGAGGGTATTAGTTACGCACGCGCGAGCCAACCATCCAGAAGCCTTCCCGCATGCATGCATGCACGCACGCACGGATAGGCGTACATGAAATAGCAACCACGCCATTGAAAAGCATCTTCGCAGGTCAGAGGGACAAGGATGCGTCAACTTGGCGATCCAACATGAAATACCAGGTTTAGCCCGACAGCCCCACCTGCACGTTTGTCTCACGTCAGGAACGCTCTGTAAGCTCACCAAAGCGCAAAAAGAGAGCCGCCCCGGCTAGGGCGGCTCTCACTTCCGTCTGCGCCTGCACGACCTCTTGTCTTGGACCTACGAGCACATCTGGAGCCTCCATGGTGCCACGCCCGGGATTGACCATCGACATCTCGCTACGCGAACTACCGTTCTTGGTGATCGGCGCCGGAGCCACGGCGCTCCCCGCCTGGACCGAGGTCCCACCAGCCGCCGTTCTGCCCCTGGCCGTCCTGATTGCCGTGCAGATCCGCGTCCGTCGGCGCGCCTGACGGCCCAGAGACGGCCCCAGAGCAACAAGAAGCCCCCCATCTGCGGAGAACCAGCAGGTGGGGGGCTTCTTCGTGCGTAAGGGTTACTTCTTGCCCTGGTTCTTGACGGCTTCGATGGCGGCCGCGGCGGCGGCCGGGTCGAGGTAGGTGCCGCCCGGGTTGAGGGGCTTGAAGGCGGCGTCGAGCTCGTAGGCGAGCGGGATGCCGGTGGGGATGTTCAGGCCCGCGATGTCGGCGTCGGAGATGCCGTCCAGGTGCTTGACCAGGGCGCGCAGGGAGTTGCCGTGCGCGGCGACGAGCACGGTGTGGCCGTCCAGCAGGTCCGGGACGATCGAGTCGTACCAGTACGGCAGCATGCGGACGACGACGTCCTTGAGGCACTCGGTGCGCGGGCGCAGCTCCGGCGGGATCGACGCGTAGCGCGGGTCCGCGGACTGCGAGAACTCCGTGCCGTCCTCGAGGGCCGGCGGCGGGGTGTCGTAGGAGCGGCGCCACAGCATGAACTGCTCCTCGCCGAACTCGGCGAGGGTCTGGGCCTTGTCCTTGCCCTGGAGGGCGCCGTAGTGGCGCTCGTTCAGGCGCCAGGAGCGGTGGACCGGGATCCAGTGGCGGTCGGCGGCCTCGAGCGCCAGCTGCGCGGTGCGGATCGCGCGCTTCTGGAGCGAGGTGTGGACCACGTCGGGGAGGAGGTCGGCGTCCTTCAGGAGTTCGCCACCGCGGACTGCCTCCTTCTCGCCCTTCTCGTTGAGGTTGACGTCCACCCAGCCGGTGAACAGGTTCTTCGCGTTCCACTCGCTCTCGCCGTGGCGGAGGAGGATCAGCTTGTACGGTGCGTCGGCCATGCGTACGAGCCTAATGGACGCCATGGGGCGCCCGCGCGCGGTCCGTGGTCGGTCGTGGAGGGCCCTCGATTGACGGTCGGCGTCAATCCAGTGGACGGCGGCGGACCCCGCTCGTAACGTGCGGGGAGATCCAGGGACTCTTACATCATCGGGGGAACACGTATGTCCGCTGCCAGTCTGAGACGGGCCGCCCGGGAAAGCGTCTCGGGTCTGCCGAGCGCCTTCTGGTGGCTGTGGGCCAGCACGCTCGTCAACCGGCTCGGGGCCTTCGTCGCCACGTTCATGACCTTGTACCTGACCCTGGACCGGGGCTATTCGGCCTCCTTCGCGGGGCTTGTGGTCGCCCTGCACGGGCTCGGCGGGGTGGTGTCCTCGCTCGGGGCCGGGGTGATGACCGACCGGCTGGGGCGGCGGCCGACGATGCTGGCGGCGAACGTCTCGACGGCCTTCTCGGTGGCGCTGCTCGGCTTCATGGAGCATCCGGTGGCGATCGCCGCGGTGGCGGGGCTGGTCGGGATGACCTCGAACGCCTCGCGCCCGGCGGTCTCGGCGATGATGGCGGACATCGTCCGGCCGGAGGACCGGGTACGGGCCTTCGCGCTGAACTACTGGGCCATCAACATGGGCTTCGGGATCAGCGCGGTGGTGGCGGGCGTGGTGGCGGAGTACAGCTACCTGGCCGGCTTCCTGGGCGAGGCCGCGCTGACGCTGCTGTGCGCGGTGCTGGTGTTCGTGAAGCTGCCGGAGTCGCGGCCGGTGCGGGACAGCGCCGCGGTCGCCGACGACGGGCCGGAGATCGGGCTGGGGACCGTGCTGCGGGACGGGCGGTTCATGGCGGTGGTCGGGCTGTCGTTCGTCATCTCGCTGATCTTCACGCAGGGCTCGGTGGGGCTGCCGGCGGCGATGGGCGCGGCCGGGTTCTCGCCAGGGGACTACGGGCTGGTCGTGGCGGCGAACGGGCTGCTGATCGTGGTGCTCCAGATCCCGGTGACGCGGTTCATCGAGCACCGCGACCCGCGCCGGCTGCTGGTGATCTCGGCGCTGCTGGCGGGGTACGGGTTCGCGATGACGGCCTTCGCGGGGTCGCTGTGGGCGTACGCGCTGACGGTGTGCGTGTGGACGCTGGCGGAGATCGTGAACTCGCCGACGCAGATGGGGCTGGTGGTGCGGCTGTCGCCGGTGCACGGGCGCGGCCGGTACCAGGGGATGTACACGATGTCGTGGGCGGTGGCCGCGCTGGTGGCTCCGCTGATGGCGGGGTTCGTGATCGACCGGCTGGGCGCGGACTGGCTGTGGGGGGCCACGGGGGTACTGGGGACCGTGGCGGCGCTGGGGTACTGGCTGCTGATGCGGAACCTGCAGGATGCGGATTCCGGCAAGGGTCCGGACGCGGGTGTGGGTGTGGGTGTGGGTGCGGGTGTGGGTGCGGAGGCGAAGGGGAGCGGCGCGGTGGCCGCTTCCGGGGCCGCCGCGGCGGCCAGTCCGGCCGCCGTCTGACCCGCCCGAACGGCCCGTCCGGTCAGGCCGGGCGGGTCAGGTGCTTGAAGGCGTCCAGGTTGTGCGTCGGTTCGCCGCGCGAGACGCGCCATTCGTACTCGCGCTTGATCGCGCCGGCGAAGCCGAGCTCCAGCAGGGTGTTGAAGGCACCGTCCGCCGCCTCCAGGACGGTGCCCAGGAGCCGGTCGAGGTCGTCGGGGGTGACGACCGAGAGGGGGAGGCGGGCCGTGAGGTAGACGTCGCCGAGCGGGTCGACCGCGTAGGCCATCCCGTACAGCTTGAGGTTGCGCTCGAGCAGCCAGCGGTGGACGCCCGCCTCGTTCTCGTCGGGGTGGCGGATGACGAAGGCGTTCACCGACAGGGAATGCCGGCCGATCTTGAGCGAGCAGGTGGTGCTCAGCTTGCGGGTGCCGGGGAGCTGGACGACGTACGAGCCCGGCTCGGGGCTTTCCCAGCTCAGCTCGGCGCCGGCCAGCGTGGACTCGATGATCGCGGCGGTGTCAGCCATGGTGGGAGCGTACGCGACGGCGGTGATCATGCATGGCCGCGGTGTACACGTCGGCGGTTCCGCTGGCGGCGGTGTCCCAGCCGAAGAACTGCGCGTGCCGCGCGGCCTCGGCGCCCATCCGGGCCGTGAGGCCGGGTTCGTCCACGAAGCGCCGCAGCTCGCGGGCGTAGTCCACCGGGTCGTGCCCGGGTACGAGGATCCCCGTCACCCCGTCGTTGACGGCGACGGGCAGTCCTCCGACCTCGGCGGCGAGGACCGGCGTACCGGTGGCCTGGGCCTCGATGGCGACGAGGCCGAAGGATTCGCTGTAGGACGGCATGACCAGCACGGACGCCGCCCGGAACCAGTCGGCGAGCTGGTCCTGGGCCACCGGCGGGTGGAAGTGGACGAGGTCGGCGATGCCGAGCTTCGCGGCGAGCTTCTGCAGCCCCTCCGGCTTGGCGAGGCCGCTGCCGCTGGGGCCGCCGACGACGGGGACGAAGAGGCGACCGCGCAGTGAAGGGTCCCGGTCCACCAGCTCCGCGACGGCCCGCAGCAGGATGTCGGGGGCCTTGAGGGGCTGGATGCGGCCCGCGAAGAGCGGGATCACGGCGTCCTGGGGCAGGCCGAGGCGGGCGCGGGCGGCGGCCCGGCCGTCGCCGGTGGTGAAGCGGTCGAGGTTGACGCCGGGGTGGACGACGGCCACCTTGCCGGGGTCGGCGTCGTAGTGCCGTACGAGTTCCTCGGCCTCTTCGGCGGTGTTCGCGATGAGCCGGTCGGCGGCGGACACGATCTGGGTCTCGCCGATGACGCGGGCGGCGGGCTCGGGGGTGTCGCCCTCGGCCAGTGCGGCGTTCTTGACCTTGGCCATGGTGTGCATGGCGTGTACGAGCGGCACGCCCCAGCGCTCGGCTGCGAGCCAGCCGACGTGCCCGGAGAGCCAGTAGTGGGAGTGGACGAGGTCGTAGTAGCCGGGGCGGTGGCCGGCCCAGGCCTGCATGACGCCGTGGGTGAAGGCGCACAGCTGGGCGGGCAGCTCCTCCTTGGCGAGGCCTTCGTACGGGCCGGCGTCCACGTGCCGTACGAGGACCCCGGGCGCGAGCTCGACCACGGGCGGCAGGCCGCCGGTGGTGGCGCGGGTGAAGATCTCGACCTCTATGTTGATCGCGGCGAGGCGCTTGGCCAGCTCCACGATGTAGACGTTCATGCCGCCGGCGTCGCCGGTGCCGGGCTGGTGCAGCGGTGAGGTGTGCACGCTGAGCATGGCCACGCGGCGGGGCTTGCGGTGGTGGCCGACGGCCGGGAGCCGCAGGCGGGGCTGGTCGTGGCGGGCGCCGCGCGCGGCGGCGATGCGGCCGCTGATGCTGCCGCCGAGACGGGACACGTACTGGCTCAAGGGAGCAGTTCCTCTCGCTCGGACGACGGCCGAAGGACCTCTGCGACCTCGCTCTGGCGGCGGGTCGGCAGCGCCGGTGGGGCGGCATGGCTGCGGGAGCGCGGTCGGCGCCCTGCAAGGAGTGCAACCCGGATGGAGGTCCGCCGCATTCCGGGGCTCCGGAAGTTCCTTCTCGTTTGCCGGATTTTTATCTCGGCCGGGCCCTCCGCTTACGCTCGGCGCATGGTCTCCCGCAGCACTCCGCCACCCCCGAAACGCCCCGTGGGCACCGTGACGCGCGGGACGACGAACCCGAACCGGCTGCGCCGCATGGACCGCTGGATCGCCGCCACGCACGGGGCCGCGCTGCGGCGGGCGGACGCGCCGGTGGCGGTGGACCTCGGGTACGGGGCCGCGCCCTGGACGGCGGTCGAGCTGCTGGCGCGGCTGCGGGAGGCGGCGCCGGGGGTGCGGGTGGTCGGCATCGAGATCGAACCGGCGCGGGTGGCGGGGGCCAAGCCGTACGAGCGGGAGGGGCTGAGCTTTCGGCACGGCGGCTTCGAGGTGCCCCTGGACGGCGGGGAGCGCCCGGCGCTGATCCGTGCGGCGAACGTCCTGCGCCAGTACGACGAGGAGCAGGTCGCCGAGGTGTGGCGGCGGCTCTGCGACCGGCTGGCCCCGGGCGGGCTTGTGGTGGAGGGGACCTGCGACGAGATCGGCCGGCGCCACGTGTGGGTGGCGCTCGGACCGGAGGGGCCGCGCACGGTGACCTTCGCGACCCGGCTGGGCTCCCTGGAGCGCCCGTCGGATCTGGCGGAGCGGCTGCCGAAGGCGCTGATCCACCGGAACGTGCCGGGCGAGCCGGTGTACGCGTTCCTGCGCGACTTCGACCGGGCGTGGGCGGCGGCGGCTCCGTACGCCTCGTACGGGGCACGGCAGCGCTGGATCCGGACGGCGCGGGCGCTGGCCGTCGACTGGCCGCTGGCGGACGGGCCGGTGCGGTGGCGGCAGGGGGAACTGACGGTGCGGTGGGAGGCGTTGCGCCCGGCGGGGTGAAACTCGCGGGGTGGGGAACCGGTGTCGGGGGCGGCCCGTTGAGTCGGCAGGGGTGGGCGGGGCGTGGCCGGTCATGATCGGAGCGGCATCCGGAGGGTGTTGGAATTCACCGAGTCGTGGCACCATCCCGGAGACAGTGCCAAGTTACTGATGAATAGTCAGATGTGATGTCCGGTGACATCAGCCTGACTCGGGGCGCCTGGGGGAGCCATGGGGACCGTGAAGCGAGCGTCGTCGCGAGGACAGAAGGTGTCCGCTCTCACGCTGCTGTGCGCCATGGCGATACTGACGGCCCCGGGGCTCGCGGTGGGCACCGCGTACGCCGCCCCGTCCGCCCCCTCCGCGCCCTCCGCGCCTTCGGCTCCGGCCGCGCCCGCCGCTCCCACGCCGGAGCCGGGCGCCAAGTCCCTGGAGCAGGTCCGCAAGGAGATAGAGGACCTCTACCGCCAGGCCGGCACCGCGACGGACGCCTACAACCTCGCGCAGAGCGAGACCAAGGCGCAGTCCGAGCGGATCGTCCAGATCGCCAATCTGGTGGTGGCGGGCCAGGACCGGATCTCCGGCCTGAAGGACCGCGCGGGCGCCGCCGCCCGTGCCCAGTACCGCTCGGGCGGGCTGCCGCCCGGCGCGCGGCTGGCGCTGAGCGACAGCCCGGCCGACTACCTGGACGGGACGGGCCGGTTGCGGCAGGGCGAGAAGGCCACCACGGACCTGCTATCCGAACTGAACCGCACCCAGACCGACTTGGAGCGGTACGCCAAGGAAGCGGGCGCCCTCTGGCAGAAGATGGAGGACAACAGGGTCAAGAAGGAAGCCGCCAAGAAGGAGATCGAGGAGAAGATCAAGACGGCGGAGGCCCTGGAGAACAAGCTGGCGGCCGAGGAGAAGGCCCGGCTGCTCCAGCTGGAGCAGGAAGCGCAGTACAAGGCGCAGACGGCCTGGCTGTCGACGGGCGCGATGAAGGACGTCAACGGCGCGGCGACCGATGCCGGCAAGCGGGCCGTGCAGTTCGCCACCGCGCAGATAGGGAAGCCGTACGTCTGGGGCGCCGAGGGTCCGGCCTCCTTCGACTGCTCCGGGCTGACCTCGCAGGCCTGGCTGGCGGCGGGGCGGGGCATCCCGCGCACCTCGCAGGAGCAGCTGCGGCTGCTGCCGAAGGTCCCGGTCAAGGACATGCGCCCGGGCGATCTGATCATCTACTTCGACGACGCGAGCCACGTGGGCATGTACGTCGGCGACGGCGCGATGGTCCACGCCCCGCGGCCCGGCCGCACGGTGACGATGGCCGGCGCGGGCTCGATGCCGATCAAGGCCGTGGTCCGCCCCGACGCGTAGGCCCTGGCCGGGCGCCGACCGGCCCCGGGGCCGCGGCCGGCCCCAGGAACCCCGCCCGGGGCGCGTACCGCCGGGCGCGGGGCGCGGGCGCCGTCGCGGGCGCGGGGGGCGCCGTCGCGGGCGCGGGGGGCGCCGTCGCGGGCGCGGGGTGCCGTCGCGCGCGGGCGCCTCGCGGGCGGGTGCCGTCGCGGGCGGCGGGCGTCTCGCGCGGGGTGCCGTCGCGGGCGGCGGCCGGTATCTCGCTGGGCGGGACGGTGGGGGGGTTCCCCGTGACGTTTGTCATCCCGCCGGCTCGCTTTTCCCCCGCGATAAGGGCATATGACGGAGGCCTTCACAAGGCCTCCATTCCGCTCGCCGGACCCGCCCGCTAGGGTCTGCCGCATGAGCGCACCCTCGGGGGGAGGCAAGGAACCGGAGACGATGCCCGTACCCGTACCGCGGCAAAGGGACAGCCTGGCCACGGACAGCGGCCCCGCACCGCAGGCGTCGCTGACGCTGCTGGTGGTGGAGGACGACCCCGCAGGCGGCCTGACCGTCCCCGAGATCCTCGACGCCGACGGCCACCGGATCCGGATCCGCAGCGCCCGCAACCTCACCGAGGCCGCGCGACTGCTCACCCCCGACGTGCACTGCGTCCTGCTCGACCTGGCCCTGCCCGGCCCCGGCGAGGACGGCCTCGGCGCCCTGCGCGAGGTCCTGCGCATCGCCCCCCGCCACGCCGTACTCGTCCTCACCGCCGAGGCCGACGCCGACCGCGCCGCCGAGGCCGTCCGCGTGGGCGCCCAGGACTTCCTCTACCGCGACGAGCTCGACGGCCGGCTGCTGAGCCGCGCCATCCGCTACGCCGTGGAGAGAAAACGGGCGGACATCGCCCAGTACAAACTTGCAGAATCGAAACTGCGCGCCCAGGAGAACGCCCGCCTGGAACGCGGCCTGCTCCCCACACCCCTCCTGGACGGCTCCGACCTCCGCTTCGCCGCCCGCTACCGCCCCGGCCGCAGCCGGGCCCTGCTCGGCGGCGACTTCTACGACACCGTCCGCACCCCCGACGGCACCGTCCACGCCATGATCGGCGACGTCTGCGGCCACGGCCCCGACGAGGCGGCCCTCGGGGTCGAGCTGCGCATCGCCTGGCGCGCCCTGACCCTGGCCGGCCTGTGCGGGGACGACCTGCTCGCCACCCTCCAGGAGGTCCTGGAGGTGGAGCGGCCCTGCGAAGAGATCTTCGCGACGCTGTGCACGGTGGACATCTCCCCGGACGGCCGGCGCGCGGGCCTGTGCCTGGCCGGGCATCCGGCCCCGCTGATATCCCGGCCGGGCCGGGCCGCGCGGCTCCTCCCGTACGAGAACAGCGGCCCGGCGCTCGGACTGCTGCCCCGGGCCCGCTGGCCCCGCCGCCAGGTCGACCTGGGCGGCACCTGGAGCCTGATGCTCTACACCGACGGCCTCATCGAGGGCCGCATCGGCAACGGCCGCGAGCGCCTCGGGCAGGACGGCATGGTCGAGATGATCAATCGCCACCTGGACCGCGGCCTGAGCGGCGAGGCCCTGCTGGAGGCGTCCGTCACCGAGGCCCGCCGGCTCAACGGCGGCGAGCTCACCGACGACGTCGCCGTCGTCCTGCTCTCCCGCGCGGCCGGCTGAACCGCGGGCTCCGCCTACCGCCCGCCGTTGTAGGGCCCGTACGGCCCGTCGCTGCTGCTGCCGCCGCGGCGCGGTCCGCCGCCCGAGACCTGCTTGAGGGCGGGGCGCACGTCCACGAAGAAGACGATGCTGGCCACCAGGCCCGCGATCTGCAGGAACAGCATCCCGAGGAAGAAGTCGACCAGGACGGTCACGCCCAGGATGACCAGCCAGAAGGTCTTGGTCTGCTTCTCGGCGGCCCGGTACGCGTCCTCGCGCGCCAGCAGCGCCAGCACGAAGGCCGCGACGGCGAGCGCCAGCATGGCGTAGCCGAGCAACGGGAGCACCCCGTTATCGAACCCCTGCATCAGCATCGTCTCGACCGCCTTCTCGCATCCGGCACCACTGACTCCACGCTACCGCCGGAGCCGCCTTCCCAAACGACAACGAACCGGGCACCCGCCGGGTGCCCGGCCCGGAATCGGGTCGTTCAGCTCTCCTCGCCGGGCGTGGCGGCGGCCTTCTTGGCCGTGCCGCGGCGCGCGGTGGTCTTCTTCGCGGCGGGCTTCTCCTCGGCGGAGGCCTCGGCCGGCTCCGCGTCCCCGGCCTGCTCCGGCTCCTGCGTCGCGGGCTCCGGCTCGACCGCCTCGGCGATGTCGACGATCTCCTCGGCGACCTCGCCGCGCCAGGTCCGTACGGCCTGCTCGCCGTGCTCGGCGACCTTGTCGTAGGTCTCCTTCGCCCGAACGGCGTACTCGGCGGCGACGCCCACACCGCGCAGCGCGAGGTCCTGGGCGGTCTCGCCCAGCTTCTTCGGGTCGATCGACCCGAGCACCTCGGTGACCTTGGCGGTGACGGCCTCCTGCACGGCCTTCGGGTCGGTGTTCTTCACGGCCTCGATGCGCGCGGGGGCCTCGGCGCGCAGCTGCTCGATGAGCGCGGGCACCTTCTTGGCCTGCTGGACGGCGAGGTCGGCCGTGCCGGCGGCGAAGTAGAGGGGGGTGGGGTCCTTGAGAGTCTTCTTCAGGTCATCGGCGATGGCCATGTGCGGGTCCTCCCGGATCACAGTCAGTTCGTAGGGGGCATCGCCGCGTCGTCCCCGGCGCCGGCGTTCGCGCTCGCGTCCGCGTCCGCGCCGGGAGCCTCGTCGGCCTCCAGCGCGTTCTCCTTGCGGAACGCGTCGTAGATCTGGAGCAGCACCTGCTTCTGCCGCTCGTTGATCGACGGGTCGGAGAGGATGACGGCCCGCGTCTCCACCTCGTCCCGGTCCCGCTCGTCGAGGATCCCGGCCTGCACGTACAGCGTCTCCGCGGAGATCCGCAGCGCCTTGGCCAGCTGCTGGAGGATGTCCGCGCTCGGCTTGCGCAGCCCGCGCTCGATCTGGCTCAGGTACGGATTCGACACCCCCGCCGCCTCGGCCAGCTGCCGCAGCGAGAGCTGGGCCTGCCGCCGCTGCTCACGGAGGTATTCGCCGAGGTTTCCGACGTTGAGCGATGCCATGCCCCGATCCTGCCGCACCCTGCTAACTATTGCAAGCGGCTGCTTGCAATAGCTCCCACACCGCCGGGGTGCGGGCACCCACCTTTTTGTGGGTACTTGGCGGCCGGCCGGCGCCGGGCGAAGCTGGTCGAGGCGGACGGGAAGGCCCCGGACCACGGGAAAGCCGGAGAGCCGGAAGGGCGGGTGACGGCATGAGGGTCCAGGAGGTTCAGGAGGCCGGCCGGGCCGCGGCGAGCTTCTCCAGGCGGCGATGGCCCCAGTCGGACAAGGGCGCCACCGCCTCGGCCAGTTCGCGCCCGAACGCGGTCAGGGAGTACTCGGTCTTCAGCGGGAGCACGTCGTGCACCTCCCGGTGCACGATCTCGTCGGCCTCCATCTCCCGCAGCGCCTGAGTCAGCACCTTCTCGCTGAGGCCCGGCAGCCGGCGCCTCAGCTCGCCCGGACGCTGCGGACCGGACTCCAGCAGCCAGAGCAGGGCCGTCTTCCACTTCCCGTCGATCACGGCGATCGCGGCGGTCACCCCACAGACATCCAGGTCCTGGGCGCGGCTGCGCGTCATCCTCGTCCCCCTCCGCACGACTTTTGTTATGGATTACTCATATTTCCATGGGAGTTGAGTCATGTCTTCGAACACCGGACAGCAGCCCGCAGTGACCGTACTCGGCCTCGGCCCGATGGGCCGGGCCCTGGCGGGCGCCTTCCTGGACGCCGGCCTGCGCACCACGGTCTGGAACCGCACCCCCGGCCGCGACCAGGAGCTGGTCGTGCGGGGCGCCGTCGGCGCCCGGTCCGCCGAGGAGGCGGTCGCCGCGAGCCCGCTGACCGTGGTCTGCGTGGTCGACTACGACGCCGCCGACGCGATCCTGCGGCCCGGGGCCGTCACCGGCGCGCTCAAGGGCCGCACCCTGGTCAACCTGAGCGCCGACACCCCGGCCCGGGCCCGGGAGAGCGCCGCCTGGGCGGCCGGGCACGGCATCGACTACCTCGACGGGGCGATCATGACCCCGGCCCCGACCATCGGAACCCCGGACGCGGTGTTCCTCCACAGCGGCCCCCAGGACCTCTACCACCGGCACCGGCCGGTGCTGGACGCCCTGGGCGGCACCCACACCCACCTCGGCGAGGACCCCGGCCGGGCGGCGGCGTACGACATCGCGCTGCTCGACATCTTCTGGACCGCGATGGCGGGCTACGCGCACGCCCTGGCCCTGGCGAAGGCCGAGGGAGTCACGGCCCGCGAACTGGCCCCCTTCGCCCAGGGGATCGGCGCGATCCTGCCGCCGCTCTTCGAGGAGTTCGCCGAGGACGTGGACAGCGGCGGCTTCTCCGGCGCGATCAACCCGCTGACCTCGGCTGCCTCGTCCATGGCCCACATCATCCACACCTCCGAGGCGCACGGCATCGACGCCGGCGTGATGCGCGCGACCGAGGGCCTGGCCCGCCGGGCGATCGGCCTCGGCCACGGCGGCGACGGATTCATCCGCGTCGCCGAACTCCTCGGCAGGTCCGCCGGAAAATAAATCCGGCGGGCTGTCACATCCGCCCGGGCCGCCGGGTCATAGGGGTGTCGAACGCAAGAGAGACCGCCCCGAAGGAGCCCGCAATGTCCACCACCGCCACCGTCATCACCCTCGTCGCCGCTTTCATGGCCGGCTTCTCCGGCATCTCGATCTTCGCCGGCGCCAAGTTCACCCTCGAGCCGCTCGCCCAGTACGGCGTCCCGCGCGGCTGGTGGAACTGGCTCGGCGCCGCCAAGGTCGCGGGCGCCGTGGGCCTCCTCGCCGGGTTCCTCGTCCCCGCCATCGGGATCGCCGCCGCCATCGGGCTGGTCCTCTACTTCACCGGCGCCGTCATCACCGTCCTGCGGGCCCGCGCCTACGGCCACGCGATCTTCCCGGTGATCTACGCCGCCCCCGCCGTCGCCGTCCTCGCCCTGGTCTGAGACAAGGGCGGGGACGGCGCGAGCCGGACCCGACTCAGCCCTCCAGGGCCGCCAGGTCCAGCCCCTTCAGGCGATCCGGGTCCGCCAGGACGTCGATCGCCACGATCTTCCCGCCGACGACCGTGAAGGCCATGACCGACACCGCCTTCGCCTTCGGCACGACGACCACGCCGGCAGCGCCGTTGACCAGCGCCGGGCGTACGAACGGGCTGAGCACCCGGTAGGTGACCGCCTGGCTCGCCACCGCCCGCGCACCGGTGAGCACCACCGTCGCCCGGCCGCCCACGCCCCCGTCGGAGCGCAGCACCACATCCGGGTCGAGCACCGCGACCAGCGCCTCGAACTCCCCGTCCCGCGCGGCGGCGAAGAAGGCGTCCACCGCCTCCCGCTGCCGGGCGAGGTCCGCGTCGGGAGCCGGAGCCTGCCCCTGCACCTTGCGCCGGGCCCGGCTGGCGAGCTGCCGGGTCGCGGCGGCGGACTTCTCGATCAGCGGGGCGATCTCGTCGAACGGCACCGCGAACATGTCGTGCAGGACGAACGCCAGCCGCTCCGCCGGCGCCAGCGACTCCATCACCACCATCAGCGCCAGCCCGACCGAGTCGGCGAGCAGCACCTCGTGCTCGGGATCGATCCGCCGCTCGGAGCCGATGAGGGGATCGGGGATCCGCGTCTCCAGCCGCTCCATCGGGTCCTCGCGCCGCTGCTCACGGGCGCGCAGCAGGTTGAGGCACACCCGCGAGACCACGGTCGTCAGCCACCCGCCGAGGTTCTCTATCGCGCTCACGTCGGTGCGGCTCAGGCGCAGCCAGGTCTCCTGGATGGCGTCGTCGGCCTCGCTGAGCGAGCCGAGCATCCGGTAGGAGACCGCCCTGAGATGGCTGCGGTGCTCCTCGAAACGCCCGGTCAGCTCAGATCTGTCGGCGTCCAGGTCCATGCGTCAATCCCTCCCCCACCGCCGGATCACGGCAGCATCCGTCCGATCACCACGGTCGCGTACAGCTCCTCCGAGGTGACGGCCCGCACCACGAGCCCGCCCCCGGTCAGCGCGGACGCCGTCAGCGGCGCCTGCCGGGCACTGGTCTCGATCAGCAGGTGCCCGCCCGGAGCCAGCCACTGCCCCGCCGCCTCCGCCACCCGGCGGTGGACGTCCAGGCCGTCCGAGCCCCCGTCGAGGGAGACCAGCGGCTCGTGGTCGCGGGCCTCGGGCGGCATGAGCCCGATCTCCTCCGTCGGCACGTACGGGGCGTTGACCACCAGTACGTCCACCCGCCCCCGCAGCTGCGCCGGGAGCGCCGCGTACAGGTCGCCCTCCCACACCGTGCCCCCGTACGGGGCCACGTTGCGCCGGGCGTAGGCCAGCGCGCCCGGGTCGATGTCGGCCACGTGCAGCTCGACCCCGCCCGGGACCTGGGCGGCGACCGCCGCGCCGAGGGCGCCGACCCCGCAGCACAGGTCCAGCACGACCGCGCCGGGCCGGGCCAGCTCCAACGCTTCCTGGACGAGGAACTCGGTGCGCCGGCGCGGTACGAAGGCCCCCGCGCCCACCTCCACGCGCAGCCCGCAGAACTCCGCCCAGCCGACGACGTGCTCCAGCGGTTCGCCCTCCACCCGGCGGGCGACCATGCCCTCCAGCTGTCCCTCGTCGGCGGCGGCCGCGACCAGCAGGTCCGCCTCCTCCTCCGCGAAGACGCAACCCGCGGCGCGCAGCCGTTCAACAATCGATGTCACGTAGCTCAATCCTCTTGGTCTTCCACAACAGTGGCATCCGTGGACGCCGGTCGCGACGATAGGCCGCCGGGTACGGACCGCTCCGCCCGGGAGGCCGGGTCCGTCATGTCGCCCGCGGGTCCGCGGCTCAGAACACGTCCGGGCACCACGGCCGGCGGGCGGTACGGAACACCGCGTCCGCCAGCGCCACGGCACCCGGCCGCTCCTCCGCCACTTGGCCCAGCGCCGCCAGCCGCACCGCCGACGCGTCGCCCAGGTACAGGGAGCCCAGCGCGGACACGTCCAGCCGCAGGTCGGCCGGCTCCTCGGTACGCGTGCACGCGCCGGTGCCCGCGTCCAGCCGGTAGCGGCCACCCGCCGGGCCGGCCGGGTCGGTGACGTCCAGGACGAGCACCCCGGGCACGGCGTACGTCCGCGCGCCCAGCGCCCGTACGACGTCCAGCAGGCGCACCCACAGGAAGTCGGCGGCCGACACCGGCCGGGCCGCGCGCGCGTCGGGCAGCAGCTGCGGCAGCAGGTCGTCGGGGGCACGGTTGCCGGTGCGGACCTTCAGCACCCAGTCGATGGAGCACAGGAAGTGCCACAGCGCCCGCTCGGCCTGCGGGGTGAGCGCGAGGAAGTCCCGGACGTGGACGGTGTTCAGCGGGGTCTTGGAGTCCGTCCAGTGGTCGTCGGCCTGGTAGGCGGCGAGCCCGGCCACCTCGCCCGCCGCGTCCCGGTACACCGCGTACATCTTCTCCTTGTACGGGCGGTGGGACATCTCCTCCAGGCCGGTCGTCAGGCTCCACCAGCGCTCGTCCCGGTCGATGACGCCGTGGCGGGCGGCCCGCAGCCGCTCGTGCAGGGCCGGTCCCACCCGGCGCACCTCGGCGGCGTCGACCAGGTCGAGCCGGCCGCCGTCGACCGGCGCGGGCCGGCTCCGGTCGAGGCCGGTGCGGGTGACGTCGACCTCCCACTCGGCGTGGACGGTCGCGGGCCCGTAGCCGTAGCGCCCGTAGATCGGGTACTCGGCGGCGATCAGGGTGGACAGGACGTCACCGCGCGCGTGGGAGGCGGCCAGTTCGGCCTCCATCATCCGCGTCAGCAGGCCCTGGCGGCGGTGGGTGGGCAGCACGGCGACGTTCGAGAGCGCGCTGCACGGGACGGCGGCCCCGCCGGGCACGGTCAGTTCCTGGGCGAAGGAGCGGAAGGTGGCGACGCACCGCCCGGTCTCCTTGTCGAAGGCGCCCTGCATCCGGGCGAGGTCGTCGTTCGCGGCGCGCTGGGCCACATCGGATTCGGTGGGCGGGCCCGGGATCAGGAAGCCGGTCTTCAGCGTGGTCAGCCAGGCGGGGAGTTCGGAGGCGGCGATCGGCCGCACGTCAGCGCTCATGACCGGCCACGCTAACCGCCGCCACCCGGCCCGGTCGCCCGAATTTCCGCCCGCCCGGGCGGCCCGGGCGCCCTACGCGAGCAGGTCGTCCACCTGTGCCTCGCCCTCCCGGTAGCGGCGGGTGATCTCCGCGCTCGAGTCGTCGGCCATCCGCTGGAGCTGCTGGCGGCGCCGCGAGACCTGCTGCTCGTAGCGGACCAGCCGGCCCATCGCGTCGTGCAGTTCGGTGTCCGTGCGCGCGTCCAGGTCGGACAGCTCCACGTCGGACAGCATCTCCGCCGCCAGCAGCCGGTACTCCTCGTTGTGCGGGGTGCCGAGGGTGACGTGCCGGGCGGAGGCGCTGCGGCGGGAAGGGGCGTCGGCGAGGATCTCCGAGAGCCGGTCCACCACCGGCGCCTCGGGGTCCGTCCGGCGGGCGAGCTCGGCGCGCAGGATGTCGATGCGGCCCTGCAGGAGTCTGCGTACGTAGCTCAGGTCGGCCTCGTCGCGCTGCGCGTCGCGCCGCAGCGCGCGCAGCTCGGGCAGGCCCAGGGCGGTGGCGGGGGTGGTCAGCCCCTCGCTCTCGCCGGTGCGCTGCGCGGGCGGTCGGACCGCGGACGCGGGTGCGTCGGCGGGTGATACGGGTGCAGGTGCGGAGGTACCAGAAGTGTTCATGCGTTCGTGTCCGTCCCCTCGACCGGTGCTGGGGGCACCGCCTGCGAGCATCGTGCCACTCTCCGTGGTCCCGACGCAGTCCCCGTCCACCCGATCGGCCCCGGACGGGTGCACGCCTGGTACACAGGTGGTATGCGAGCAGTGGTGCAGAGGGTGGACGGCGCGAGCGTGGTCGTGGCCGGCGAGACGGTCGGCGAGATCGTCGGCGAGGGTTTGTGCGTGCTGGTGGGGGTGACCCACGACGACACCCCGGAGAAGGCGGCGCTGCTGGCGCGCAAGCTGTGGTCCGTACGGATCCTGGAGGCGGAGAAGTCCTGTAGCGACGTGGACGCGCCGCTGCTGGTGATCTCGCAGTTCACGCTCTACGGGGACGCGCGCAAGGGCCGTCGCCCCACGTGGAACGCGGCCGCGCCCGGCCCGGTGGCCGAGCCGCTGGTCGAGGAGGTCGTGGCGCAGCTGCGGGCGCTGGGCGCGACGGTGGCGACGGGCCGGTTCGGCGCGGACATGCGGGTCTCGCTGACCAACCACGGCCCGTTCACCATCGTCATCGACATCTAGCCGTAGCTACGGCTACGGCTACGGCCACGGCCACGGCCACGGCCACGGCTACGGCGCTACGACGACCTCCTGCGCGGCGGCCGTCTTCCCGGCCAGCAGCAGGGCGTCGACCGGGACGTTCCGCTTCACCAGGGCGAGCGCGATCGGGCCGAGCTCGTGGTGGCGTACGGCGGTGGTGACGAAGCCGAGCTGGCGGCCGTCCTCCCCGTCGGCGGCGAGCCGTACGGGCGTCCCGTGCGCCGGGAGCAGCACCTCGGAGCCGTCCAGGTGCAGGAAGACCAGGCGGCGCGGGGGCTTCCCCAGGTTGTGGACGCGGGCGACGGTCTCCTGGCCCCGGTAGCAGCCCTTCTGGAGGTGCACGGCGGTGCCGATCCAGCCCAGCTCGTGCGGGATGGTGCGGTGGTCGGTCTCCAGGCCGACGCGCGGCCGGTGGGCCTCGACGCGCAGGGCCTCGTAGGCGAGGAGCCCGGCGGCGGGGCCGTGGGCGGCGGCGAAGGCCTCCAGCTCGGCGCGCGGGAGGAAGACGTCGCGGCCGTGGGGGGTCTCGCGTACGGCCGTCTCCTTGGGAAGCTCGGCGATCGAGCCGGCCGGCAGGTGGACGACGGCGAAGTCGGCGGTGCGGTCGGCGACTTCGACGCGGTAGAAGAACTTCATCGACTCCAGGTAGGCGATGAGCGCCTCCTGGGTGCCGGGCTCGACGTGGGCCCAGACCGTCTCGCCGTCGTCGACGAGGTACAGGGCGTGCTCGATGTGCCCGTTCGCGGAGAGGATCAGCGCCTCGGTGGCCTGCCCGGCCGGGAGGTCGCTGACGTGCTGGGTGAGCAGCAGGTGCAGCCAGCTGAGCCGGTCCGGTCCGGTGACGGTGACGACCCCGCGGTGGGAGAGGTCGACGAAGCCGCGGCCGCCGGCGAGGGCGCGCTGTTCGCCGTAGAGCTCTCCGTAGTGGGCGGCGACGCCCTCGTCACGGCCTTCGGCCGGTACGGCGCCGGGGAGATGGAGCAAGGGGCTGCTGGTCATGCCACCAGCCTACGACGCTGCTACGCCGGGCCGTCCTGGGCTGCCTGGCCGGCCTGGCCGGCCTGGCGCTTGGCGGCCGCGCACTTCTTGCACAGCCCGAAGATCGCGAAGTGCTTCATGTCGGTCTCGAAGCCGAAGGTGGCGCGCAGCTTCGCCGTGAAATCGGCGGCGATGTCCACATCGGCCTCGATGACGTCACTGCAGTCGCGGCAGACGAGGTGGATGTGGTGGTGCCGGTCGGCGAGGTGGTAGGTGGGGGCCCCGTGCCCGAGGTGGGCGTGGGAGACCAGTCCCAGCTCCTCCAGGAGCTCCAGGGTCCGGTAGACGGTGGAGATGTTGACCCCGGAGGCGGTCCTGCGCACCTCCACGAGGATCTCGTCGGGGGTGGCGTGCTCCAGGGCGTCGACCGCCTCCAGCACGAGCTGGCGCTGCGGTGTCAGCCGGTAACCGCGCTGCCGCAGGTCGCTCTTCCAGTCTGTGGTCACCACGGGGCCAGTGTATGCGCGGAAAGGGGACCGCGGTCTGCCCGCGGCCCCCTTCGTTACGGCTCCGGTGTACCCGTCGCGGCTCAGCGGAAGAAGGCGATGCCGTCTTCGGGCAGCTCCGGGAGGTTGCGCGCCATGTCGGCGATCTGCTCCGGGGTGACGACCTTCTTCAGCTGGGCCGACTTGTACGGGCGCAGCTCGACATCGGGGGTGGCCTTCTCCCCGACCCACATCAGGTCGCCGTTGACGTACCCGTAGAGGCGCTTGCCGCCGCTGTGCGGGCGAGCGGTGGCCGTACGCGCCACCGCGTCGGTGACCAGGTCGATCTGCGGCTTCTGGTGGGCCAGCTCGCCGTACCAGACCTCGACGACGCCCTGGTCGCGGACCATGACGATCTCGACCTTGCGGTCCTTGTCGATGCGCCAGTAGCCCGCCTCGGACTCCAGCGGGCGCACCTTGTTGCCCTCGGCGTCGAGCACCCAGGTATGCGAGTGGTACTCCAGGAAGTCCCGGCCGTCGTGGGTGAAGACGACTTCCTGGCCGAAGTTGCACTTCTCCTCGCCGGGGTAGTCGAAGACGCCGGCGCCTTCCCAGGTACCGAGGAGGAAGGCGAGGGGGACGAGGCCCGGGTTCAGGTCGGACGGGATCTGGATCATGGTTGGCTGCTCAGGCGATCTGTGGGAGGGGTTCCGGGGCGGTCGGCTGGGCGGATGCTCAGCGCTGACCCTGGTACAGCTTCTTGACGGCCAGGCCGGTGAAGGCCATGACGCCGACGCAGACCAGGACCAGCAGGGAGGTGAAGACTGCCTCAAGCACGGGGTGCTCCTCGGAGGTTTCGGTGCGGTGTACGGGGCCGGTCCCCAAGCCTACTGGCCCGGGGACCGGCGCACGGTGTGAGGTAGGCCGTACCGCTCAGTGGAGCAGCTGGTCCTGGAGGCGCCCGCCCCTGAAGGCGCTCGCGCCAGACACGGCCACGATGGACAAGGCGATCAACGCCGCCCGCCGGCACAAGACGGCAGTCGTGCACACCACGATCACGTTGACACATCGCGGCGTTTCAGTCCTCAGGACGCCGCTTTCCGTCCAGTTCGTCCCACCACTCGTCCGATTTCGGATCCCCCGAGGGGTCGTCCCACCAGCGGTCGTCCGGGCCCCGGCGGTTCGCGACCATCGCGGCGACCGGCGGGATGACCATGGCGACCACGCACAGCGCGACCGCGGCCTCCACCGAGAACAGGCGCACGAAGGACCAGGCGGAGACGAAGAGGAACAGGCATCCGCCCATGAGCAGGAAATAGGCGCGCCGACGCCGGGCGTACATGCCTCCAGCGTAGGGCCGGCCCCTGCGATGACAAGGCGTGGACGGCGCGAAGGGCCGCACCCCGTTCCAGTGGCGTCCAACCCCCGGGGGTGCGGCCCTTCGGCCGGTTCAGCGAATCGCTCAGACGGCGATGGCGACGTCCGTCACGCCGCCGGCCTCGGCGACCACGACGGCGCGGTCGGCCTGGGCACCCGGGACGAGCGCGCGCAGCGTCCAGGAGCCGGTGGCGGCGTAGAAGCGGAACTGACCGGTCGCCGAGGTCGGGACCTCGGCGGTGAACTCGCCGGTCGAGTCCAGCAGGCGGACGTAGCCGCTGATGGGCTCGCCGTCCTTGGTCACCTGGCCCTGGATCGCGGTCTCACCGGGCTTGAGCGTCGAGAGGTCGGGCCCGCCGATCTGTGCTCCACACATGTTCTCTGTCCTGTCCTAGAGAGGTTCTGCTGCCTACGGGGCGGGCGTCGCGTGCCCGGCCGGGATTACTTGTTCGGGCCGAGCTCGATCGGCACGCCGACGAGCGAGCCGTACTCGGTCCAGGAGCCGTCGTAGTTCTTGACGTTCTCCTGGCCCAGGAGCTCGTGCAGCACGAACCACGTGAGCGCGGAGCGCTCACCGATGCGGCAGTAGGCGATGGTGTCCTTCGCCAGGTCCACCTGCTCGGCCTGGTAGAGGGCGGTCAGCTCCTCGTCGGACTTGAAGGTGCCGTCGTCGTTGGCGTTCTTCGACCACGGGATGTTGCGGGCGCTCGGGATGTGACCCGGACGCTGCGACTGCTCCTGCGGGAGGTGCGCCGGGGCGAGCAGCTTGCCGCTGAACTCGTCGGGCGAGCGCACGTCGACCAGGTTCTTCGTGCCGATCGCGGCGACCGCGTCGTCACGGAAGGCGCGGATCGAGGTGTCCTGGGGCTTGGCCTTGTACTCGGTGGCCGGGCGGTTCGGGACGTCCTTGCCGTCGACCAGGTCGCGGGAGTCGAGCTCCCACTTCTTGCGGCCGCCGTCGAGGAGCTTGACGTCCTGGTGGCCGTAGAGCTTGAAGTACCAGTAGGCGTAGGACGCGAACCAGTTGTTGTTGCCGCCGTAGAGGACGACGGTGTCGCCGTTGGAGATGCCCTTGGCGGAGAGGAGCTTCTCGAAGCCCTCCTGGTCCACGAAGTCGCGGCGGACCGGGTCCTGGAGGTCCTTCTTCCAGTCGATCCGGACGGCGTTGGTGATGTGGTTCTTGTCGTACGCGGACGTGTCCTCGTCCACCTCGACGATGACGACGTCGGCGTCGTTCAGGTGGGCCTCGACCCAGTCGGCGTCTACGAGGACGTCGCTGCGGCTCATGGTGTTCTCCTCCGGGGCAGTGTGCGGCGGGGCTGTGCTGGTGCTGCTGCGAAGCGGGCTGTGCTGGTGCGCGCCGTTCCGGGTGCGGCTCTCGGGCCCTGCGCGGGGAGGCGTCAGGGGGACAGGAGGCTTATGCGGTGCGGTGCGGTCACGCGGGATGAAGGGCCGTCGTCCGGCCGGTGGAGCGGAAGGCTCACACCTCACATGGAGCGACAGAGCATGGCGGCGACGCGACACAGGTCTACTGCCCGCCGCTTCGTGAGGTCCGCCTGCTGATGCTTCATAGGCATGGATCGTAGGGACGAACCGGCCACCCTGTCACCGGCGTGTCATATATCGAGACAGGATCGTCCGTATAGCGGGATGAGAAAGCCCCGGACGGCCGCCTCGCGGCCCTCCGGGGCTCCTCGTGCGGCCCGTCCTTCTGCGGATCGGACCGCGCCGTCTCACGATCCGGCCAGTGACACGTCCGTCCCGCTCAGCGTGAGGTGCACACCGGAGTCGTCCGAGGTCAGCGCGGAGAGCTTGAGTCCGGCCGGCAGCCCGTCGTCGATGCGGCGGTCGAAGTCGGTCCGCTTGCGGACCGCGCTCTCGATGCCCGGGATGCCCTCGCCCGGCACGGAGTCCGCACGCACCCGGACGACCTTGCCGCTGCCCGAATCCACGAGCGCGACCGTCGACACCACGCTGCGGGTGACCGACTTGCCGAGGAAGTCCACGGTCGCGGTGACCTTCACCTTGTTCGGCGCGCCGCCGTAGGTCAGGACCACGCCGTTCTGGGAGGCCTTGGTGAGGTCCTCGTACGTGATCAGCGCGGTGCCCTGGGCCCGCTTGGCAGTGCCCCCGCTGTAGTCCCCGTTCAGCTTCACCTCGTGGAACTCGGCCTCGAGCTCCGAGAGGCGCGTCTTGCGGCCGTCGGCGGTGGCGTCCACGCCCGTCAGCTTCAGGTCGACCTGCTCCAGGTCGTGGCTGAGCGCCTGGGTCAGGAAGGGGAAACCGTGGATCTCCACCTCGGCGCTGCCCGCCAGCCCCTGCCGGGACTGGACGCGGTCGGCCAGCCGGTTCTCGGCATAGCCGACCGCCCAGCGGTCGACGCCCACGAACAGGCCCCCCAGCACCACTCCGATGATCACCACGACACGTAGAAAACGCACGTGCCCCTCCCCCTACTAGTCGGTACGTGCGTTCTAGTGGACCATGACCGGCCGTGAGGGCGATGTCAGTGCCGTAGCGGTGCGGGCCCGCCCGGCGCCCTCAGCCCACCACCCGGCCCATCAGGTAGACCGCGGGCGCAGCGGCGGCCAGCGGCAGCGCCACACCGGCCGTCATGTGGACGAACTTGGACGGGTAGTCGTACGCGGCCACGCGCAGCCCGATCAGCGCGCACACCCCGGCCGCCAGGCCGACCAGCGCCCCGCCCGCACCCAGCCCGGTCAGACCACCCACCGCGATGCCCGCACCGGCCGCGGCGGCCAGCGAGACACCGACGGAGGGCGCGGTCGGCAGCGGCAGGGCCCGCGCGAACACGGCGACCGCGACGGCCGCGGCGCCGGTGGCCACCGGCTCCCAGTCCGCCGCCAGGAAGCCGGCGCACACGATGGCCAGCGCGGCGGAGGCCACGGAGGCCATCAGCCCGTACATCCGCTCGTCGGGGTCCGCGTGGCTGCGCAGCTGGAGGACCAGCGTGAGCAGCACCCAGGCCCCGAGGGTGCCGATGATCGCGCCGGGCCCGTACGTACGGTCGACCGCGAGCACCGCTCCGTCGGCGACGAGGGCTCCGGCGAAGGCGAGGACGATGCCCTGGCGGGCCGGCCACATGCCGTTGAGGCGGAACCAGCCGGCCGCGGTGAGGCCCTGGAGGGCGATCAGCGGCACGAGGAGGGCGTACTGGCCGAGCGCCGCGGCACCGGCCAGCAGCAGCCCGAGGGCGGCGGTCAGTATGGCCGGCTGCGGACCCGGGTCGATGATCGGCGACCGGCCCTCGGCGCGGGCCTGGGCGGGGTCGACGGCGCGCAGGGTGTTGCCGCCGAGGGTCGGCGGCGAGTACTCGGCGGGCGGCCCGGGCGCGGGCTGCGCCTGCGGCTGCGGCTCCGGCGGCACCGGGGGGAGGTACGCCGTCTGCTCGGCGGCGGCGTCGGCTCCGGCCGGGGCCTGCGGGGCCGGGTCGCGGAACCAGGCCTCGGGGGCGGCGGCCTGCGGCTGCGCCTGCCCGGGGCCCGGGTAGGGCGGCAGGTACGCGGTCTGCTCGGCGGCGGCTTCGCGCACCGGGGGCAGGTACGCCGTCTGCTCGGCAGCCGCGCCGGCGGCCTCCCGGACGGGGGGCAGGTACGCGGTCTGCTCGGCAGCGGAGCCGGCGGCCTCGCGGACCGGCGGGAGGTACGCCGTCTGCTCGGCAGCCGCGCCGGCGGCCTCGCGGACCGGGGGCAGGTACGCGGTCTCGGCGGCGGAGGCGGCGGAGGCGGCGGAGGCGGCCTGCGGCTCCTCGCGGAACCAGCCCTCCGGCGCGGCCGGGGCCGGCTCCCGCACGGGCGGGAGGTACGCCGTCTGCTCGGCGGCCGAACCGTCGGGCCACGGCGCGGCCGGAGCCTGCGGCTGGGGGTACGCCTGCTGCGGCTCGTCGCGGAACCAGCCCTCGGGCACGGCGGGCTGCTGCTGCGGCTGCTGCTGTTGCTGCGGCACCGGCGGGAGGTACGCCGTCTGCTCGGCGGCCGGACCGTCCGGCCACGGCGCGGCCGGGGCCTGCGGCTGCTCGTCGCGGAACCAGCCCTCGGGCGCGGCGGGCTGCGCCTGCTGCTGCTGTTGCTGATGCTGCGGCACCGGTGGCAGGTACGCCGTCTGCTCGGCGGCCGGACCGTCCGGCCACGGCGCGGCGCCGCCACCGGTCTGCCCCCACTCCCCCTGCGGCGCGGCCGGCTGGCCGGGCACCGAGCCCAGCGGCGGGTGCACCGGCTGGTAGCCGGTCTCCCAGGTGTCGGCCTGCCAGGTCTGGGTTCCGTACGGGTCCTGCTCGGCAGCCTGCTGCTGCTGCCGCTGTCGCTGCTGTTCCTCGGGGGTGCTCATCGGTTTCCGCTCACCCGCCCGCGAACGGCGGGAGCACCTCTACGGTGCCCCCCTCGGTCAGCAGGACGGCATCGTGCGGGCGCTTGCCCACGGGCTCTTCGTTCACGAGGAAGGAGCAGCGCTGCAGGACCCGGGTCAGTTCCCCGGGATGGCGGTCCCGCACCGCGTCGAGCGCCTCGGCCAGCGTGTGCGCCGAGTACGGCTCCTCCGCCGTCTCGGCGGCGGCTTTCGCCGCCGCCCAGTAGCGGATGGTTCCGGTTGCCACTGCAGCTCCTATCGGTCGGCTCCGTCGGCTCTCTACCGTCGGCCTCCATGATGACCCCTCCGGCCCGCCACCCCGGCGTGCCTCCGCGCGCCGTACGTGCGCCCGGAAGGCCCTCGGGACCGGTGGGCGGGCTGCTCGATCCGGCGAAACCAGGGCATACGCAGGAGGAAGGCGTGGCGCGAACCACAGAATGCGGTGCACGGCAGCCCTCGGCCCCGAAAGGGCGGGTGGGCTATTCTGGCGGCGTAGAGGATCCGGGCAACGTAGCCCCCGGGTCCTTTTGTGCTTTCAGCACGTTGAACGGACCGAGAACAGTGGTATCCATCCGGACCCCAGGGCGCGGGGGCCGCGGCGGATGCCAGGCCAGGCGTACGAAGCAGTACCACGCACGTCCTCGACGGGACCGAGGAGGAACCGACGTGATGGACCAGCGAAGCAAACAGGTGCACGGACACCCGACCCGGGCAGGTGGTCGGGCATGAGCTCTCTTCTCCTGCTGACCAATGCCCTGCAGCCGTCGACCGAGGTGCTGCCCGCACTCGGCCTGCTGCTGCACAACGTCCGGGTGGCTCCCGCCGAGGGCCCGGCCCTGGTGGACACCCCGGGCGCGGACGTCATCCTCGTGGACGGCCGCCGCGACCTGCCGCAGGTACGGTCGCTGTGCCAGCTGCTGCGGTCCACCGGACCCGGCTGCCCCCTGATCCTCGTCGTCACCGAGGGCGGTCTCGCGGCCGTCACCGCCGACTGGGGCATCGACGACGTACTCCTCGACACCGCCGGCCCCGCCGAGGTCGAGGCGCGGCTGCGGCTGGCCACCGGCCGCCAGCAGCTGGGCTCGGACGACTCCCCGATGGAGATCCGCAACGGCGACCTGTCGGTCGACGAGGCGACGTACAGCGCGAAGCTGAAGGGCCGGGTCCTGGACCTGACCTTCAAGGAGTTCGAGCTGCTGAAGTACCTCGCCCAGCACCCGGGCCGGGTCTTCACCCGCGCACAGCTCCTCCAGGAGGTCTGGGGCTACGACTACTTCGGCGGCACCCGGACGGTGGACGTCCACGTACGGCGGCTGCGCGCCAAGCTCGGCCCCGAGCACGAGTCCCTGATCGGTACGGTCCGCAACGTCGGCTACCGCTTCGTCACCCCGGAGAAGGTCGAGCGGGCGGCCGCCGAGGCCGCCGCCAAGAAGGCTGCGGCGCAGGCCTCGGCACAGACCTCGGCACAGACCCCGGCACAGGCCTCTGCGCAGCCCGCGCCGCAGGCACCGGAGGACGTAGCCCGTTCGGAGGAAGCTCCTGTGACCATCCAGTCGGCCAAACACCCTGCCCAGAGGTAGGTCACCCCGCGTAGACTCCCGTGCGTGGCCAAGGTGACGCGGGATGACGTGGCGCGACTTGCGGGTACTTCTACCGCCGTCGTGAGCTACGTCATCAACAACGGACCCCGGCCGGTTGCCCCGGCCACGCGCGAGCGTGTCCTCGCCGCGATCAAGGATCTGGGCTACCGCCCGGACCGGGTCGCGCAGGCGATGGCCTCACGGCGTACCGACCTCATAGGCATGATCGTCCCGGACGCCCGCCAGCCGTTCTTCGCGGAGATGGCGCACGCGGTCGAGCAGGCCGCCGCCGAGCGCGGAAAGATGGTCCTGGTCGGGAACTCCGACTACCGGGACGAGCGCGAGGTCCACTACCTGCGGGCCTTCCTCGGCATGCGGGTGTCCGGACTGATCCTGGTCAGCCAGGGCATGAGCGAGCGCGCCGCGACGGAGATCGACGCGTGGGACGCGCGGGTGGTGCTGCTGCACGAGCGGCCCGAGGCGATCGACGACGTCGCGGTCGTCACCGACGACATCGGCGGCGCGCAGCTCGCCACCCGCCACCTGCTGGAACACGGGCACGAGTACGTCGCCTGCATCGGCGGCATCGAGAACACCCCGTCCGTCGGCGACCCGGTGGCCGACCACGTCGAGGGCTGGCGCCGGGCCATGCTGGAGGCCGGTCGGTCGATCGAGGGCCGGCTCATCGAGGCCCCGTACAACCGCTACGACGCGTACACCGTCGCCCTGGAGGTCCTGGCCCGGCCGGACCGGCCGACGGCGATCTTCTGCGCGACGGACGACCAGGCCATCGGGGTGCTGCGCGCCGCCCGTGAGCTGCGCATCGACGTGCCCGAGGAGCTGGCGGTGGCCGGCTTCGACGACGTCAAGGAGGCGGCCCTGACGGACCCGCCGCTGACGACGATCGCCTCGGACCGCCCGGCGATGGCCCGCGCGGCGGTGGACCTCGTCCTGGACGACGCCCTGCGCGTGGCCGGCTCGCGCCGGGAGCGCCTGAAGCAGTTCCCCTCCGCCCTGGTAATCCGCCGCTCCTGCGGCTGCCGCCCTTCTTAACGCGCCGCTCGCACGGCTCGGCCCTGGCGGGCCTTACCGGCTTCGCGCCGCTGCGCCGGCCTCCGGCCGTCGGGTGCCGGGCGGGCCACGGGCCCGGGTCGAGGTCGTCCTTCGCCTGCGGGTAGTGCCCGCTGCGCGGGGCTTGGTCCCCATACCCGCCCTTCCCCCGTTCCCCGGGCGCTGCCCGGACCCGCGCCTCAAACGCCGGCGGGGCTGGGTTCTCAGCAGCACATCCGCGCGGGGCTCAGCCACATCCAGCCCCGCCGGCGCTTGAGGCGCGGGGGTCCGGGGGCTGGCCCCCGGCAACGAACCCGCAGGCGCACGGCTGCCGCAGCCACAACCAGCCCCGCCGGCGTTTGAGGCGCGGGGGTCCGGGGGCTGGCCCCCGGGGGCGGGCCCGCAGGCGCACGGCTGCCGCAGCCACAACCAGCCTCGCCGGCGTTTGAGGCGCGGGGTCTGGGGCGGAGTCCCGGGAGGGCCCGGCGCGCCCTCGCCATCCCAGCGCCTCATGTCGGGCATACGCGGTTCTGTCGGGCTTCTCAGCCGGGACTCAGGAAGCTCTCATGATGCGCGGACAGAGTCGTAGCCATGACCGAGAGCTTCCGCCGCGAAGGCGAGTACCCGCAGGAGAACGGCCCGACCCAGAACGCGCCCTTCGGCGAGGACTGGCAGCGGGGGCGCGACCGGCTGGCGCGGGACGCCCGGGCGGGGGCGTATCCGCCGCCGCCCGCCTACCCGCCGGCGGCTTCGGCGCCCGGCTGGCACGAGGCGCACCAGCCTCCGGTCATCCAGGGCGAGACCCTCCCCGCAGGCCCGGCAGGGCCCGCGCACGCGGCCCGCGCCAAGCGCCCCGTCGCGCTCCTCGCCGCCGTCGCCCTCGCGGCGGCCGTGGTCGGCGGCGGGACGGCCGCCGCCGTGCAGCAGTTCCTCGGCCAGGGCGGGGCCGCCGGCGGAGGCGTGAACGGCACCAACGTCTCGCAGTCCAGCAACGGCACCGTCTCCGGCGTCTCCGAGCAGGTCAGCCCGTCCGTCGTCCGCATCGACACCCGCACCGGCTCCGGCCAGGGCACCGGCTCCGGCATCGTGCTCACCGCCGACGGCGAGATCGCCACCAACAACCACGTCATCAACGGCGCCTCCGCGATCGAGGTGACCATGAGCGACGGCAAGAAGTACCCGGCCAAGATCGTCGGCACCGACCCCGCCAAGGACCTCGCCCTGATCAAGCTCCAGGGCGCGAGCGGCCTCAAGCCCGCCAAGCTCGGCAACTCCGACGGCCTCAAGGTCGGCGACCAGGTCGTCGCCATCGGCTCCCCCGACCGCCTCACCGGCACCGTCACCAGCGGCATCGTCTCGGCACTGAACCGCGAGGTGAACGTCCCGAAGTCCGAGAGCCAGCAGCAGCAGCGGCGCCAGCAGGGCGGCGGCGGGGGCTGGCCGTTCTCGTACGACGGTCAGCAGTTCAACGGCGACACCGGCTCGAACACCACCTCGTACAAGGCCATCCAGACCGACGCCTCCCTCAACCCCGGCAACTCCGGCGGCGCCCTCGTCAACATGAACGGCGAGATCGTCGGGATGCCCTCCGCGATCTACTCCCCCTCCAACGACAGCTCCAGCGCCGGCAGCGTCGGCCTCGGCTTCGCCATCCCGGTCAACACCATCAAGGCCGACCTCGACTCCCTCCGCAAGGGCGGCACGGGCGCCAACACCGGCAGTGGCGGAAGTGGCAGCAGCGACAACGGCACCACCGGCTTCGGCACCTCCTTCTGAGACCCTGGGAGGTGCCCCGCGCACCGACCACCACCCCTGGGGGGACCCACCGTGAATCCTGCCGAAGGCGACCCGCAGCGGATTCTCGTCGTCGACGACGAGCCGGCCGTCCGTGAGGCCCTGCGCCGCAGCCTCGCCTTCGAGGGGTACGCCGTGGCGACCGCGGTCGACGGGCTCGACGCCCTCGACCAGGCGGCCTCGTACGCCCCGGACCTGATCGTCCTGGACATCCAGATGCCCCGGATGGACGGTCTGACGGCGGCCCGCCGGCTGCGCGCCAGTGGCAGCGTCACCCCGGTGCTGATGCTGACCGCCCGCGACACCGTCGGCGACCGCGTCACCGGCCTCGACGCGGGCGCCGACGACTACCTGGTGAAGCCCTTCGAGCTGGACGAGCTGTTCGCGCGCGTCCGCGCGCTGCTGCGCCGCAGCTCCTACGCCGCCCCCGCCGCCGGGGCGGAACCGGACGGGGACGCCCTCACCTTCGGCGACCTGCGCATGGACCTCGCCACCCGCGAGGTCACCCGCGGCGGACGCCCGGTGGAGCTGACCCGTACGGAGTTCACGCTGCTGGAGATGTTCCTCGCGCACCCGCGCCAGGTGCTGACCCGCGAACAGATCCTCAAGACGGTCTGGGGCTTCGACTTCGAGCCCAGCTCCAACTCCCTGGACGTGTACGTGATGTACCTGCGCCGCAAGACCGAGGCCGGCGGCGAGCCCCGCCTGGTCCACACCGTGCGCGGGGTGGGCTACGTACTGCGCGCCGGCGAGAGCGGGCCCGAGTGAGCCCGGCCGCCAGATTCCGCGGCCTGCCGCTGCGCTCCCGGCTGGCGCTGCTGGTCGCGGTCGCGGTGGCGCTGGCCGTGGCCGCGGTGGCGGGGGTGTCCTGGGTGATGGTCCGGGCACAGCTGAACGACCAGCTGAACCAGTCCCTGGTGGCCACCGACCCCAATGAGCAGGTGCTACGCACCCTGCGCGAGGGCTGCGCGACCCGCCCGGCCCAGACGGTGCCGAACATCGCCGAAGAGCTGAACGCGACGGTCCAGATCGTCACCGCCGACGGTGACCGGTGCCTGGTGGACGGGCGAACGGACCTGCCGGTCACCCAAGCCGACCAGCAGGTCGCGTCGACCCCGAACAGCAGCAGGCTGCACGACGTGACGACCGCCGACGGAGTCGACATGCGCGTCTACACCAAGTCCGCCAGTCTCCCCGGCGGCCAGCGCTTCGCGATCTCCATCGCCAAACCCCTCGCCGACATCGACAAGCCCCTGTCCACCCTGGCCTGGGTGCTGCTCCTGGTCTCCGGCGTCGGGGTCGTCGGCGCCGGTGCGGCCGGGCTGTGGGTGGCCCGTACGGGGCTGCGGCCCGTCGACGAACTCACCGGTGTGGTCGAGCACATCGCCCGCACCGAGGACCTGACGGTACGGATCCCCGAGGAGGGCGACGACGAGATCGCCCGCCTGTCACGGTCCTTCAACTCGATGACGGCCGCGCTCGCCTCCTCCCAGGAGCGCCAGGCCCAGCTGATCGCGGACGCCGGGCACGAGCTGCGTACGCCGCTCACCTCGCTCCGTACCAACATCGAGCTGCTCGCGCGCAGCGAGGAGACCGGCCGGGCCATCCCGCCCGAGGACCGCAGGGAGCTGCTCGCCTCGGTCAAGGCGCAGATGACGGAGCTGGCCGCGCTGATCGGGGACCTCCAGGAGCTGTCGCGCCCGGACGCGGCCCCGCACGGGCCGCTGGGGGTGGTGGCCCTGCACGAGATCGCCGCCTCGGCCCTGTCCCGGGCCCGGCTGCGCGGTCCCGAGCTGGTCTTCACCTCGGCCCTGGAGCCCTGGTACGTGCGGGGCGAGGCGGCGGCGCTGGAGCGGGCGGTGGTCAACGTCCTGGACAACGCGGTGAAGTTCAGCCCGCCGGGCGGCGCGGTCGAGGTGTCGCTGCGGGCGGGCGAGCTGACCGTACGCGACCACGGCCCGGGCATCCCGGCGGAGGACCTCCCGCACGTCTTCGAGCGGTTCTGGCGCTCCCCGTCGGCCCGCGCCCTGCCCGGCAGCGGGCTGGGCCTGTCGATCGTGGCCCGTACGGCGGCCCGCGCGGGCGGCAGCGCGGAACTGCGCGCCGCGCCGGACGGCGCCGGCGGCACGGAAGCCCTCCTCCGCATCCCGGGCGCCCCCACCCCACCGCCGTCGCAGATGACGGGCTAGGCGGTCAGCCGTCGCCTGACCTCCGCCGCGAACTGCACCGAACCAGCCGCGGCCAGCCGGTCCAGCAGTCCGTGCAGATCGCGCGGCTCCCGCGCGTACCGGGCGGCCTGCTCGCTCAGTACGCCCGACACCCGCCGCGGCGCCAGCCGCAGCGAGCACGTGGCGGCCCTTCAGGTCGTTGCCCATCACCGGGATCAGCTGCTCGTAGCCGGCAACGGCGCTGTCGGGAAAGGCCGATGCCACAGCACGCTGCAAGACGCCCCAGGGTCAGTCGTCGTAAAGGCCGGCTTCCTCTGTCAGATCGACGAGTTCGTCCAGGCCTGAACGCCGCTTGGCGCGACGTTGCTCCCGGAACTCGATGAGATCTGCGAGCAGCACTCGGCGGTGCCGCCCGGGGCGGGAGTACGACAGCTCGCCCCGATCGAGGATCTTGACGAGGGTGGGCCTGCTGACGCCCAGGAGATCCGCGGCTTCCTGGGTCGTCAGAGTGGTGTGCACGGGGGCGACCGTGACGGCCTTTCCTTCGGACAGGGCGCGTACGACGACGAGCAGCGCCTCGTACACCTCGGCGGGCAATGCCTTGGCCGTCCCGTCGGGCCCCCACAGGACGGCGGGCTCGGCGGCCTCGGGCGCTGCGTCCAGGAACGCGCGCAGCTCTGCGATCTCCGCCCGGTGCTCCGGAAGGAGCGTCCGGTCCTCGGTGATACCAGCCATGTCCAGCCTCCTTCGACTCCGCAAGCATCGCAGAATTCGAAAGAAACGCAACCTGCGCCCGGAGGTCAGTTGTGCCGGATCAGTGAGGTGACCAGGCCGGCTCGGGTGTTGGGGAAGTCCATCGGGACGATGCCGAGGCCGGTGCGGCCGGCCAGTTCGGAGCCGTCGACGAAGGCGTGGACCTGCGGGTTGAGGCGGTCGGAGTTCCAGCGCGGGGGCATGTACGCCGAGGTGCTGGTGTAGTTCACGAAGAGCTTGCCGGGCTGCTGGACGGCCTTGCGGAAGTGGTTCTCGATCCGGCCGCGTTTGGCGAAGGGCTCGGTGTTGTAGTCGTCCTGGATGTCGAAGACGTTGCCGTCGCCGTAGCGCAGGCCGGGCAGTCCGGCGTTGTCGGCGAGCAGGACGACCTTGCCGCGGGCCTGTCCGAGCGCGGGCAGGGCGGCGTCGATCCGGAAGAGCGGGCGCCAGCCCCGGTTGTCGAGGTAGTCGTCGAAGACGGCGCGGAAGGTGGCGTCGCTGTCGGTGGAGTACTCCTGCTTGACCCGCATCAGCACGGTCTCGGAGGGGTGCGCGGCGAGGAAGTTCCCGCAGGCGGCGAGCACGTCGCCGAACATCAGGTTCTGGTAGAACGCGCCGTGGTGGATGGCGAAGGAGCCGCCGGTCACCCGGCAGCGGACGTCGAGGAAGCGGATCCCGGAGTCGAGCTGCTCGGCGATCGAGGTGTTCTGGCAGGCGACGTAGGCCCCGCCCTGGCGGGCGCCGGAGTCGTGGGTGCCGGGGATGGTCATCCGCTGGAGGGCGGTGGAGTCGGCGAGGCCGGACATCCAGTCCTGTGTGCCGAGGGTGCGCGCGGAGGCCGGAGCCACCGCCCCGAGGGACAGGAGCGCGCCCGCGCCCACCGCCGTAACCCCGGTCAGAAAAGCCCGCCGGTCCAGTGCCATGCCCGCCATGCCCGCCCCTTCGCCGACCCGTTGGTGGACGGATTATGGCGTGCGGGACCCGCCTTTACTACCTGTCGGTAGGGACCGGATTTTCCAGCAACTCCACCATTCTGCGCAGCCCTTGGACGAGCTCCTGCCCGGTCGGCGCCTGTTCCGGGTCGGTCAGCGCCTGCACCATCACCCCGCTCAGCAGCGCGAGGTGCACCGACCCGAGGGCCCGTACGTCCTCCTCGGCGACCGCCTCCTCGGACACCCCGGCCAGCTGCGCGGCCACCATGCGCCGGGACCGGCGCTGGCCCTCGGCGAGGGCCGCGAGCAGCTCGGGCGAGGACTGGGCGTGCACGAAGGCCTCGATGTTCGCGATCCACAGCCAGCGCATGTCGAGGAAGTCGCGGCTCTTGCGGTCCCAGGTGTCGGCGTACCGCTCCTCCGCCGTGCCGCCCTGCCCGGCGAGCCGGCCGGAGCCCGCGGCCCAGTCGTCCATGGCGGCGAACAGCGCCTGGTTGAGCAGCGCCTCGCGCGATCCGAAGTGGTAGCCGATCGCGGCCATGCTCACCTGCGCCGCCGAGGCGATGTCGCGCACGGTCGTGCGCGCGTACCCCTTCTCCTCCAGGCAGCGGCGCGCTCCGGCCAGCAGGTCCTCGCGATTTCCCATGCCGGGATGGTATCCGCGGGCATCGTCTTGGGCGCTCGCCCAAGACGATCGTATTGCACGCTTGCCCAAATCCTGGCAGGCTGATGCCCGTCACCGCGGGAACCGAACGGGGAGAGCCGAACCATGCGCCACACGCTGAGCATCGACGGACGCGCACTGTCCTACCTGGACTTCGGCGGCGCCGGCCGCCCGCTGCTCGCCCTGCACGGCGGGATGTCCGAAGCCGCCGCCTTCACCGGCCTGGCCGCCGTCCTCGGCGACGAGTGGCGGGTCATCGCGCCCGACCAGCGCGGCCACGGCGACTCCGACCGGGCCCCGCACTACCGCCGCGAGGGATACGTCGCCGACGCCGTCGCCCTCCTCGACCACCTCGGCCTGACCGACCCCGTCGCCGTGCTCGGCTACTCCGTCGGCGGGCTC
Organism: Streptomyces sp. NBC_00091; assembly: GCF_026343185.1. GTDB lineage: Bacteria > Actinomycetota > Actinomycetes > Streptomycetales > Streptomycetaceae > Streptomyces. The sequence goes on from NZ_JAPEMA010000001.1 coordinate 2,345,284, forward strand.
AACGCCTACCACCTGGCCGCCGCCCACCCCGACCGGACCGGCGCCCTGATCGGCGTGGACGCCACCGTGGAGATCTCCATCCCCTCCGGGCCGCAGTGGTACGACTTCCTCGGCGGCCTGCCCTACACCGCGCCCACCCGCGAGGAACTGCTCGCCACAGTCGGCCCGGCCGCCGCGCCCTTCGTCGCCGACGGCCTGCGCCCGCTGCCCGACGGCACCGGCTGGCGGCTGGCGTTCCACGGGCAGGACATGCTCGACTCCATCCACGCCTGCGAGGGCGACCACTGGGACACCTGGCTCGCGAGCACCTGCCCGGCCCTGCTGATCCACGCCGGCCGCAGCCAGGCGCTCCCGCAGGCCACCGCCGACGCGATGGTCTCCCGGCGCCCGGGGACCTCGTACGCGGTCCTCGACGGGGACCACTTCGTGCCGTTCACGGACCCGGAGGGCTTCCACGCGGCCGTCGCGAAGTTCCTGGCGACGCTGTGAACCGCTGCGCCACCGGTCACGGGGGAAAGCCGGAGGGGCGGCGGGCCCGTGGCCCACCGCCCCTCCGGGGACGTACGTACTACGCGTCCTGTGTGACCTGCTCGACCTACTTGACGACCGTGATGCGGTCCGCCGCCGGCGGGGCGATCGGGCTCGCCGCGCTCGACTTCGCCAGGTAGGCGTTGAAGGCGTCCAGGTCGGACGCGCCCACCAGCTTGTTCTTGTGCTCCTTCAGGACGGTGAAGCCGTCACCGCCGCCCGCGAGGAACTCGTTCATGACGACCCGGTAGGTCTTCGCGGGGTCGATCGCCACGCCGTTCAGCTTCACCGAGCCCGCGACGATGCGGTCGGCGCCCGTCTTCGTCAGGTCCAGGGTGTAGGTGAAGCCCTTCGAGACCTGGAGGATCTTCGGGTTCGGGCCGTTGACCGGGCCCGTGACCTGCTGCTGGAGCGCGGTGACCAGCTGCGCGCCCGTCAGGTCCACCACGTTCATCAGGTTGTTGAACGGCTGGACCGTGTAGGACTCGCCGTACGTCACGACGCCGTCGCCCTCGTCACCCGCGGCCTTGTAGGCCAGGTCGGCACGGATGCCGCCCGGGTTCATGATGGCCAGCTGCGCGCCGCCCTTGTCCGCCGGGGCCGTGGCCTCCAGCTGCGCGTCGGCGATCAGGTCACCGAGGGGCTTCTCCGGCGCCTCCGAACCGCGGCCCGGGATGTCGGCCGAGACGTAGCCCATCGGACGGTTCGCCACCGGGGCGGCCAGCGCCTTCCAGCGGGTGATCAGCTCGGACATGTCCGCGGCCTTCGGCTGCTCACGGCCGACGAGCTTGTTCACCGGCTTCGGCGAGGCGGCCGGGGTGCGGACGATGTCCTTGGTGGCCCGGTCGTACGTCAGCGTGGTGTCCGTGAACAGCCGGCCGTACGAGGCGGCCGAGGTGACCGTACGCGGGTTGCCCGCCGGGTCGGGGATGTTGCAGGAGTACGCCTGGTGCGTGTGGCCGGTCACCAGCGCGTCGACCTTCGGGTCGACGTTCTTGGCGATGTCGACGATCGCACCCGAGATGCCGGCGCCCGCGCCCGGCGCGTCGCAGTCGTAGTTGTACGCGCCGCTCGCGGGCAGACCGCCCTCGTGGATCAGCGCCACGATCGACTTCACGCCCTGCCGGTTCAGCTCGGCGGCGTACTTGTTGATCGTCTCGACCTCGTCGCCGAACTTCAGGCCCTTGACGCCCTCGGCGGTCACGACGTCCGGAGTGCCCTCCAGGGTGACGCCGATGAAGCCGATCTTCACGTCCCCCTTCTTCCAGACGAAGGTGGGGTTCATCATCGGACGCTTGGTCTTCTCGTCCGTCACGTTCGCGGCGAGGTACTTGAACTGCGCTCCGGTGAAGGTCTTGCCGTACTCGAAACAGCCTTCGACCGGGTGACAACCGCCGTACGCCATCCGGCGCAGCTCGGTCTTGCCCTCGTCGAACTCGTGGTTGCCGACGCTCGACACGTCGAGGTTCAGCTTGTTGAGCGCCTCGACGGTCGGCTCGTCGTGGAAGAGACCGGACAGCATCGGGCTGCCGCCGATCATGTCGCCGGCCGCGGCCGTGACGGAGTACTCGTGACCCTTGCGGGCCTCGCGCAGGCTGGTGGCGAGGTACTCGACCCCACCTGCGGGTATTGCCTTGGTGGTGCCGTCTGCCTGACGTTCGCTCACGGTGCCGGAGGAGCCCTGCGGGGGCTCCAGCGTGCCGTGGAAGTCGTTGAACGAAAGCATCTGTACGTCGACGGTGCGGGCCTTCGGGGCCGCACCGCCACCACTCGCGGCACCGGCCGGCAGTGCGACGGCGACCATCGCGCCGGCACCCGCCGTGAGGGCGAGAGCGCCGAAGGTCAACCGGCGGGCCGTGCGGGGCCGTTGTGGCTTCGCTGACATTTAGTCCCCTTTGTGGACAGCGAGACAACTTGGGAAGTGCCCCGAAGCCTATGGTCAACGCGCGTAGCACGACAGGGGGTAGCGGGTTGCGAGCTGGTTACGCGCGGCCGTCGGGCGGTGGCGCCGTAGGCTCGGAACATGACTGACGCAGCAGCGGCCCTGGAGCCGGGACGGCAGATTGACATCCTCGACGAACTGACCGAGGAGCAGGCCGGCGCCGTACTGGCGCTGATCGGGGAAGCGGCCCGCACCGACGGCACCACCGCCGTCTCCGAGCAGGGCCGCCTCCAGCTGCGCGGCGGCCCGCGCGAGGGGATCCGGCACTTCCTCCTCACCGACGGCGGCCGACTGTGCGGCTACGGGCAGCTGGAGGACACCGACCCGGTGGAGGCCCCCGCCGCCGAACTCGTCGTCCACCCCGCCCTGCGCGGCCGCGGCCACGGCCGGGCGCTGGGCACCGCCCTGCTGGCCGCCTCCGGCAAGCGGATCCGGGTGTGGGCGCACGGCGGCAAGTCCGCCGCCCGGCACCTCGCCCAGGTCCTCGGCCTGACCCTCTTCCGCGAACTGCGCCAGCTGCGCCGCCCCCTGGGCCCCGACGCGCCGCCGCTCCCGGAGGCCGTCCTCCCCGCCGGGGTGACGGTACGCACCTTCGTGCCCGGGCAGGACGACGCCGCCTGGCTCGCCGCCAACGCCGCCGCCTTCGCCCACCACCCGGAGCAGGGCGCGCTGACGCAGCGGGACCTGAACGACCGGATCGCGCAGCCGTGGTTCGACGCCAAGGGCTTCTTCCTCGCGGAGCGGGAGGGCGAGCTGGTCGGCTTCCACTGGACGAAGGTCCACGCCGAGGAGCGGCTCGGCGAGGTCTACGTCGTCGGCGTCCGCCCCGGCGCGCAGGGCGGCGGCCTCGGCAAGGCCCTCACGGCCATCGGCCTCCACCACCTCGCCGCCGCGGGCCTGCCGACGGCGATGCTCTACGTCGACGCCGACAACCCGGCGGCACTGGCGGTGTACGAGGGCCTCGGCTTCACGACGCACGAGATCGACCTGATGTACCGCACGGAAAGCTGAGGCGGGGGGTACGCCATCTCCCGCTCGAGCCCCCGGGCCCGGGCGGGAGATGGGTCGGGGGTGGGCGGGGTTTCGGCTGGACGGTCTCACAGCCGGTTTGGGGGTTTCCCGTCAGTCCCATCGTCCTTCCGGTTCGGGCCGGCCTGTCAAGGGCGCTCCCTTCGGTCGCGTCGCTTCGCGATGGCCTTCGGCCACCCTTGACAGCCCGTCCCGCCCCGGAAAGCCGAAAGACTGCCGAGAACCCCCCAAAAGAACGGTCACGGGGCAAGAGCAGGAGGAGCGGGTCCGTCAGGGATGAGGCGAGGGGCCGGGCCTTGCCACGCCGGGCATCCGGGCCTGTCCAGGGAGGGCCCAGGGCCGGGGGCCCGGGCGCGACAGATCGCTACGCGCTCCTCATATCTCGGCGTCCGGCGGCCGCCTGGGGCTGATCCCTGCACCAAATGTTGATCAGAGCGGTGTGGGAAGCGCATGGGCGCAGCAGATCGCTACGCGCTCCTGTGGTCTCGGCGGCCGACGGTGGTCTGGGGCTGGTCAAGGGCGGGCTCGACGTTGGCGGCGGCGGTGGTGAATTCGCGGCCGGATGCGCCTCGGATGTATGCCAGCTCTACCCAGTGCTCACGCAGGGCCGAGTCCGAGACGTTCTCGTTGATCACAGCCATCAGCTCGCCCTCGGCACCGGAGGCGACATCGCGGACACGACGGCGCAGGAGCCGATGCGGCACGTACTCGTAGCACTCACTCATCGGACAGCTCCACCATGGACGCGATGAAGCGCTCCCAGCCGACGAGAGCGCGGTCCAAGAGCTCCTGGCTGAGCTCGCCCCTAACCACCGGTCTTGGCCAGGGGTCGTCTTGGGCGTCGTGATTCACGGTCAGACCTCCGATTCCAGGCGACGATGAGCGCATGCGGGTTAATCGCTTTTCCAGCACAAACCGATCGTGGATCCCACGTCAGGGCGTTACCACTCCGTTTGCGGGACGTTTGGGACGCTTCGCCACTACCGTCTGATCCGTCCCCGACGGCCTACGGAGAGACCTGTGAATCACGCACTCCGCCGCGCGATGGCAAATGCCAAGATGACTGAACAACAGCTCGCTGAAGCCTGTGGGGTAGACGCGAAGACGGTGGGGCGGTGGATTACCGAGCCGAACCGCGTCCCCCACGCCCGGCATCGGTGGGCAGCCTGCGAGGCATTAGGCGAGGAGGAGACAGCCTTGTGGCCCAACGCCGTCCGTGCGGCTCTCACGAGCGGTCCCGACAATGAGATCGTCCAGGTCTTTCCCTACCGGTCGGCAGCTCCTTCGAGCCTGTGGCGCTCGCTGGTAACGAAGGCACAGCACGACCTGGTGTTCGCCGGATACACCAACTACTTCCTGTGGTTGGAGCAGGCGAGCCCTGAGCGGTTGTCGCATCCGATTCCTCATGGGCGATCCCGACAGCCCGGTCACTGCAGCACGGGAGGCGGAGGAGGGCGTACCCCTGACTCTCTCGACTCGTATCGCCGTGACCTTGAACGAGCTCGCGAAGCTGCGTGATGTCAGTGGCATCGAGGGCCGTTTCGAGACGGGTCACGTCAATCTCTCGGTGTTCCGGTTCGATGACGAGATGATCGTGACACCCATCCTGGCCCGGCGAGTCGGGCACGACTCTCCGATGATGCATCTACGACGCCGTCAGGCGGACGGCATGTTCGACCGGTTCGCGGCGCATGTCGAGGAGTTGTGGGGCCGGGGCCGCGACATCAGGGAGAGCGACGACGATGGCCAGGCGTGACTACGAAGACGACCCCCACGCACCGCAGGCGAACAGCCTTGTGCCTGCTGCTTCCGCCGTCGTGGTGGACGAGGACGGCCGGGTGTTGTTGCAGCGCCGGACGGACAACGGGATGTGGGCCCTTCCCGGCGGGAAGATGGATCTCGGCGAGTCCATCGGTGATTGCGCGGTCCGGGAAACCTACGAGGAGACCGGCATCACCGTCGAGATCACGGGCATCGTGGGCACCTACACCAACCCTGGCCACGTGTTCGCCTACGACGACGGCGAGGTGCGTCAGGAGTTCTCCATCTGCCTCCTGGCCCGCCCCACCGGCGGCACCCTCCGCCCCTCGGACGAGTCCTTCGAAGTCGCCTGGTTCGCGCCACAGGAGATCAACGATCTCCCTATGGTGTCCAGCATTCGCAAGCGCCTCAACGACTGGCGATCCGGTCGCGGTCCCGTCGTCCGATGACACCCGTCGCCTGCCCCACGACAGCCGCCGGACGCCGAGACCCGAGGAGCGCGTAGCGATCTGTCGCGCCCATGCGCTTCCCGCGCCGCTCTGATCAACATTTGGTGCAGGGATCAGCCGCAGGCGGCCGCCGGACGCCGAGATATGAGGAGCGCGTAGCGATCTGTCGCGCCCGGGCCCCCGGCCCTGGGCCCTCCTTGAACGGGCCCGGATGCCCGGCGTGGCAAGGCCCGGCCCCTCGCCTCATCCCTGACGGACCCGCTCCTCCTGCTCTTGCCCCGTGACCGTTCCTTTGGGGGCTTCCCGGCAGTCTTTCGGCTTTCCGGGGCGGGACGGTCTGTCAAGGGTGGCCGAAGGCCATCGCGAAGCGACGCGACCGAAGGGAGCGCCCTTGACAGGCCGGCCCGAACCGGAAGGACGATGGGACTGACGGGAAACCCCCAAACCAGCTATGACACCGCCCCGCCGAAACCCCGCCCACCCCCCGGCCCCGCCCCGCCACCGCCGGGCGGGGCCGCCCCTTCTTGACGCGGGGCGGGGCCCGGGCCCGGGCTGGGGCCGGCCGCCGCCTGCGGTTGCCCCGGCGGGGCCCGCGGCCGCACGGACCGGGGTGTCAGAGGGCGGTGCCATGATCATCGGATGACCTCTGACTCCCCCACCTTCCGGCAGCTCACCTCTCCCGGCGACGTCCCTCCCCAGCTCCGCCGCGCCCTCGCCGACTGCTGGGTCGAGGTCACCAACGCGGGCGGCGCGGCCGGCTTCCCCTTCCCCCCGGTCGACGCCGCCACCGTGACCCCGGCCCTCGACCAGATCATCGACCAGCTCTCCCCCGACACCAGCCGGCTCCTCACGGCGACCGTGGACGGGGAACTGGCGGGCTGGCTCAACGTCCGCCGCGACCCCTTCGAGCTGATCGCGCACTGGGGCACGCTCCACCACGTCCAGACCCGCACCGCCCTGCGCGGGCGCGGGGTCGGACGTGCCCTGATCCACGAGGTACGGAAAGTCGCCCGGGACGAGATGGGCCTGGAACAGCTGCACCTCGCCGCCCGCGGCGGGGTCGGCCTGGAGGACTTCTACGGCCGCCTCGGCTGGAGGGAAATAGGCCGCTGGCCCGGCGCCCTCCGGCTCGCCGCCGCCGACGACCGCGACGAGATCCTCATGCTCCTCGCCCCGCTGTAACCCTTCTTGACGCGCCCCTCGCACCGCTCAGCGCTGGCGCGCCACCCCTTCTGTACGCGCCCCTCGCACGGCTCGGCCGCAGGCGGCCTCCCCGGCTTCGCGCCGCTGCGCCGGACTCCGTCCGCCGGACCTCGGGCCGGGCCACAGACCCGCGCTGAGGTCCGGCCGCCGCCTGCGGGCGGTGGCCGCTGCGCGGGCGTTCCCCTACCCGCCCTTCCACCGTTCCCCGGGGCTGCGCCCCGGACCCCCGGCAACCGACCCGCAGGCGCACGGCTACCGCAGCCAAATCCAGCCCCGCCGGCGCTTGAGGCGTGCGGTCCGGGGCGGAGCCCCAGGAGCCCGGGCACCGCCCAGCCCCGGCGACGGGCCCGCAGGCAACCGCCTCGCCGCACAAAAACCAGCCCCGCCGGCGCTTGAGGCGCGGGGTCCGGGGCGGAGCCCCAGAGGCCCGGGCGCAGCCCGGGCCGGGCCCGGCTGCGATGGGGGGCGGGCAAGCGTGCATCAGGCGGAGCCTGGAAGCCATACGCCATTAACCGGGCATTCAGACGCGCTTGCGAGTCTCGCGACATGCAGCCCCGACTCCGCCTGACGGCAGACACTTCCGACGCGCCTGTCCTGCCGCGTGCGCGGAAGAATGGAGTCATGAGCCACCAGCCCAGCGCAGGCCCCACCGAGGTCCCCGCCCAGCACCCGTCTCACACCCCCGGAACCGGAACCGGAACCGCCACCGGCACCGCCAGCGCCAGCGGAACCGGCACCGCGAAGTCCTCCCTCGGCTCCATAGCCGCCCACCGCCCCCACGCCGGCCGCGCGGTCGGCCACGTCGACCTGGATCCCGACCTCGACGCCGACCTGGACGCCTACGAGGACAAGGACGAGACCGGCGAGCTGCCCGCGAACCGCTTCCTCGACCGGGAGCGCAGCTGGCTGGCCTTCAACGAGCGGGTGCTCGAGCTCGCCGAGGACCCGAACACCCCGCTCCTCGAGCGCGCCAACTTCCTGGCGATCTTCGCGAGCAACCTCGACGAGTTCTTCATGGTCCGCGTCGCCGGCCTCAAGCGCCGCATCGCGACCGGCGTCGCCACCCGTTCGGCCTCAGGCCTCCAGCCGCGTGAGGTGCTGGACCTGATCTGGACCCGCTCGCGCGAGCTCATGGCCCGGCACGCCGCCTGCTACCAGCACGACATCGCCCCCCAGCTCGCCGAGGAGGGCATCCACCTCATCCGGTGGCCCGACCTCACCGAGAAGGAGCAGGCGCGCCTCTTCACCCTGTTCCGCAACCAGATCTTCCCGGTGCTCACCCCGCTGGCCGTGGACCCCGCGCACCCGTTCCCGTACATCTCCGGCCTCTCCCTGAACCTGGCCGTCGTCGTACGCAACCCCGTCAGCGGCCACCGCCACTTCGCCCGGGTCAAGGTCCCGCCCCTCCTCTCCCGCTTCCTGGAGGCCTCCCCGCAGCGCTACGTCCCCCTCGAGGACGTCATCGCCGCGCACCTGGAGGAGCTGTTCCCCGGCATGGAGGTGCTCGCGCACCACATGTTCCGCGTGACCCGCAACGAGGACCTCGAGGTCGAGGAGGACGACGCCGAGAACCTCCTCCAGGCCCTGGAGAAGGAACTCATGCGGCGCCGCTTCGGCCCGCCCGTGCGCCTGGAGGTCGAGGAATCCATCGACCCCGGCGTCCTGGACCTGCTCGTACAGGAGCTGAAGGTCAGCGCCGCCGAGGTGTACCCGCTGCCCGGCCCCCTCGACCTGACCGCCCTCTTCGGGATCTCCTCCCTGGACCGGCCCGAGCTGAAGTACCCCAAGTTCGTCGCCGGCACCCACCGTGACCTCGCCGAGGTGGAGTCCGCGTCCGCGCCCGACATCTTCGCCGCGCTGCGCGAACGCGACGTGCTCCTGCACCACCCGTACGACTCCTTCTCCACCTCCGTGCAGGCCTTCCTGGAACAGGCCGCCGGCGACCCCGACGTACTCGCGATCAAGCAGACCCTGTACCGGACCTCCGGCGACTCCCCCATAGTCGACGCCCTGATCGACGCCGCCGAGTCCGGCAAGCAGGTCCTCGTACTCGTCGAGATCAAGGCCCGCTTCGACGAGCAGGCCAACATCAAGTGGGCGCGCAAGCTGGAGGAGTCCGGCTGCCACGTGGTCTACGGCCTGGTCGGCCTCAAGACCCACTGCAAGCTCTCCCTCGTCGTCCGCCAGGAGGGCGACACCCTGCGCCGCTACTCCCACGTCGGCACCGGCAACTACCACCCCAAGACCGCCCGCCTGTACGAGGACCTCGGCCTGCTCACCGCCGACCCGCAGGTCGGCGCGGACCTCTCCGACCTCTTCAACCGGCTGTCCGGCTACTCGCGGCGCGAGACCTACCGCCGGCTGCTGACCGCCCCGAAGTCCCTGCGCGACGGACTGATCTCGCGCATCGACAAGGAGGCCGACCACCACCGGGCCGGCCGCCCCGCGTCGGTCCGCCTGAAGATGAACTCGATCGTCGACGAGGCCCTCATCGACTCCCTCTACCGGGCCTCCCAGGCGGGCGTCCCCATCGACATCTGGGTACGCGGCATCTGCGCCGTACGCCCCGGAGTCCCCGGGCTGTCGGAGAACGTCCGCGTCCGTTCGATCCTCGGCCGCTTCCTGGAGCACTCCCGGGTCTTCGCCTTCGGCAACGGCGGCGAACCCGAGGTGTGGATCGGCAGCGCCGACATGATGCACCGCAACCTCGACCGCCGCATCGAGGCACTGGTCAGGGTCACCGACCCGGCCCACCGCGCGGCACTGGACCGGATGCTGGAGACCGGCATGTCCGCCGCCACCTCCTCCTGGCACCTGGGCCCGGACGGCGAATGGACCCGGCACAGCACCGACGCCGAAGGCCAGCCGCTGCGGCACGTACAGGAGATGCTCATAGACGCCCGGAGGCGCCGGCGTGGCTCAGCCAAACCATGACGACCTGACCGCAGGTGACGTGCTCGGCGTCTACCTCCGCTCCCAGGCCACCGCTTTCCTGCGCGCCCTGCGCCTGCACGACGCGGGCGCGCCGGGCGGCGCGGACCCGGCGGACAGCAGCGAGGCGGCGCACGGCCTGCGGGGCGCGGCGCGGCGGATCGCCGGGTCCCTGAGCACGTTCCGGGTGGTGACCGAGTCGGGCTGGGCGGACTCGCTGCGCACGGAGCTCGTCTGGCTGTCCTCCACCCTGGCCGACGAGCACGCGTACGCCGCCCGGCTGGCCCGGCTCATGGAGGCCCTGCAACGCCTCTCCGGCTCCCCGGACGTCCCCTCGCCCCGGGTCGGCTCGGCCTCCTCCGGCGCGCTCACCGTGGGCTCGGCGCGGGCGGGCGCCCTGCTGGAACGCCAGCTGACGCTCGCGCGCACCCGGGCCCACTCCACCATCCTCCAGGCTCTCGGGTCGGCCCGCTTCCACGCGGTGGCGGACGCGGTCGCGGTGCTGGCCTCGGAGGTCCCGCTGGACCCGGTGGCCGCGCGGGGCCGGGTCGGGGAGGTCCTCCACCCGCTTGCGGCGCTCACCGAGACCCGCCTCGCCGGAGCCGTCGCCGCCCTCCCCGCCGCGGAGGGCACCCCGTACGCCGCGCACGAGGACGGCGCCTGGCACGAGGTACGCCGGCTCCTGCGGGTGCACCGGTACGCGCGGGAGGCCCTCGGCGAGGACGTGGCCCGGCTCGCGGCCGCGGGCGAGGCGCTGGACCGGCACCGGGACGCCTCCGAGGCCGCCGCCGCCTCGGCGACGGCCGCCCGTACCCCGCGCATCGCCCCGGCGACGGCCTACGCCCTGGGCGTCCTGCACGCCGACCAGCGCCACGCGGTGGAGGCGGCCCGCATCGCCTTCCACCACATCTGGCACCCCGCCGCCCTTCCCGACGCGCCCCTCGCACCACTCAGCCCTGGCGGGCCTCCCGGGCTTCGCGCCGCTGCGCCGGACTCCGTCCGCCGGGTCTAGAGCGGGGCCACGGGCCCGGGCCGGGGTCGGTCGTCCGCCTGCGGATGGTGGGCCGCTGCGCGGGGCTGGGTCCCCTACCCGCCCTTCGCCCGTTCCCGCCTCAATCGCCGGCGGGGCTCGACGGACCCGGGGCTCCGCCCTGGACCGCGAGCGCGGCTCACTACACGGCGCTCCGCGCCCGCGCCTCAAACGCCGGCGGGGCTGGGTTATCCAGCCCCGCCGGCGTTTGAGGCGCGGGGTCTGGGGCGGAGCCCCAGGGAGCGGGGGCCGGGGCAGCGCGCCCCGGGGAACGGTGGAAGGGTGGGTAGGGGACCCGCTCCGCGCAGCGGCCCCCCACCCCACCCCGCCGGACAGGGCGCCGGGCACGACCCGGCCACGGCAGGGACGGTATCCAGCCACCCCACCGCCGGCCAGGCGAAGGTCACGGCGGCATAACGGGCGGATAACGCCCGATTACGCCCAGGTACAAACCACCCCATCCGCACCGGCCCGTCCGCCATGGTTCACCCGCCGTTCACCAAGCGCGGTCGACCGCTTCACCTGTTCTGCCTAATTTCGGTACTGCACGGTGCGAGCCGATCGGGAAAACACGGCGCCGCACCACACAAGCCCCGTAGTCCTCTTCGCACGCCGCCCCGATACAGAAAGCGGCCGGCGGCCCCTCGGAAGGAACACCCGAACAGTGAAGCTTCAGCGCAAGAACCGGCTTCGTGCCTCCGCCCTCGGGGCTCTCGTCGTGTCCGGCGCCCTGGTCCTCACGGCGTGCGGCTCGGACGACAACACGAAGACCGGCGCCGACGGCACCCCGAAGGCCTCGGCCCCGGCGCCCGGCGACATCAAGTGCGACGGCGCCAAGGGCAAGCTCCTCGCCTCCGGCTCCTCCGCGCAGAAGAACGCGGTCGACCTGTGGGTGAAGAACTACATGGCCGCCTGCTCCGGCGTCGAGGTGAACTACAAGTCCTCCTCCTCCGGTGAGGGCATCGTCGCCTTCAACCAGGGCACCGTCGGCTTCGCCGGCTCGGACTCCGCGCTGAAGCCCGAGCAGGTCGAGGAGTCGAAGAAGATCTGCACCGGCGGCCAGGGCATCAACCTGCCGATGGTCGGCGGCCCCATCGCCCTCGGCTTCAACGTCTCCGGCGTGGACAAGCTGAACCTCGACGCCGCGACCCTCGCCAACATCTTCAACGACAAGATCAAGAAGTGGGACGACGAGGCGATCAAGAAGCTGAACCCGGGCGTCACGCTTCCCTCCACCGCCATCCAGGCCTTCCACCGCTCCGAGGACTCGGGCACCACCGAGAACCTGGGCAAGTACCTCAAGGCCGCCGCCCCTGACGCCTGGTCCTACGAGGCCTCGAAGAAGTGGCCGGCCCCCGGTGGCCAGGCCGCCTCCGGCTCCGCCGGTGTCGCCTCCCAGGTCAAGGCCGTCGACGGCGCGATCGGCTACTTCGAGCTCTCGTACGCGACCTCGCAGAGCATCAAGACGGTCGACGTCAACACCGGCGCCGGCGCCCCGGTCAAGGCCACCCCGGAGAACGCCTCCAAGGCCATCGCCGCCGCGAAGGTCACCGGCACCGGCTCCGACCTGGCCCTGAAGCTCGACTACACGACCAAGGCCGAGGGCGCGTACCCGATCGTCCTGGTCACCTACGAGGTCGTCTGCGACAAGGGCAACAAGGCCGAGACCCTCGCCACCGTGAAGTCCTTCCTCGAGTACACCTCCTCGGACGCGGGCCAGAAGGTCCTCACCGAGAACGGCTACGCGCCGATCCCGGCCGAGATCAACACCAAGGTCCGCGAAGTCGTCAAGTCGCTGTCCTAGTACGACCCTCCCGGCCCGGGCCGATCCTGCGATCGGCCCGGGACCCGGGACCTCCCCCTTCACCCGGGGGGATCCGGTGCACCGCCGCCAGGGGGCCTGCCCCCCACACAGACCGGAAAGACCATGGCTTCCACCACACCCACTCACATAGACACGGCTCCGCCCGTCTCCTCGAGCAGGTCCACCGGCCGCGCCGGTGACAAGATCTTCGCGGGGCTCTCCAAGGGCTCCGGCATCCTGCTCCTGGTGATCATGGCGTCGATCGCCGCCTTCCTCACCTACCGGGCCAGCATCGCCCTGTCGAAGAACGAGGGGAACTTCCTCACCACCTTCGACTGGAACGCCTCGGCCAACCCCCCTGTCTTCGGCATCGCCGTCCTCCTCTTCGGCACCGTCGTCAGCTCGATCATCGCGATGGCCATCGCGGTTCCGATCGCTGTCGGCATCGCCCTGTTCATCTCGCACTACGCGCCGCGCAAGCTGGCCGCGCCCCTCGCCTACGTGGTCGACCTGCTGGCCGCCGTGCCGTCGATCGTCTACGGCATCTGGGGCGCCCTCTTCCTGGTGCCGCAGCTGAACGGGCTGAACCTCTGGCTCGACGAGTACCTCGGCTGGACCTACGTCTTCGAGAAGACCCAGGTCGGCGTCGCCCGCTCGCTCTTCACCGTCGGCATCCTCCTCGCGATCATGATCCTGCCGATCGTGACCAGCGTCAGCCGCGAGGTCTTCCTCCAGGTCCCGCGCATGAACGAGGAGGCCGCCCTGGCCCTCGGCGCGACCCGCTGGGAGGTCATCCGGATGTCGGTGCTGCCCTTCGGACGCTCCGGTGTCATCTCCGCCTCGATGCTCGGCCTCGGCCGCGCGCTCGGCGAGACCATGGCCGTGGCCACCGTCCTCTCCCCGAGCTTCCTGATCTCGCTGCACGTCCTGAACCCGGGTGGCGGCACCTTCGCGCAGAACATCGCCGCGAAGTTCGACGAGGCCAACGAGTTCGGCCGGGACGCGCTGATCGCCTCCGGCCTGGTCCTCTTCCTGCTCACCCTGCTGGTCAACGGCGCGGCCCGGCTGATCATCGCCCGTCGCAAGGACTTCTCGGGGGCGAACGCCTGATGAGCCACGCACTCCAGGACCAGCGCCCCGTCCGGCCGCGCAAGTCCGCCGCCCCCGCCAGCCTGACCCGAGGCGGCCTCCCCCGCTGGGCCCCGGCCGGCACCGCCGTCCTCGCCGCCGTGCTCGGCAGCGTCATCGGCCTGGTCTTCGACCTGCACAGCAAGGTCCAGTGGGGCCTGATCGCGGCCCTGCTGTTCGTCGGGATCACGTACACCTCCAGCGCCGTGGTCGAGAACCGCCGCCAGGCCAAGGACCGTGTCGCGACCTCCGTCGTCTGGGTCTGCTTCATCCTCGCGGTCGTCCCGCTGCTCTCCCTGATGTGGACCACGATCAGCCGCGGCATCAAGGTCCTCGACGGCGGCTTCCTGAGCCACTCCATGAACGGCGTGACCAGCTTCGAGCAGGGCGGCGGCGTCTACCACGCCCTCCTCGGCACGCTGGAGCAGGTCGGCCTCGCCACCCTGATCGCCGCCCCCATCGGTCTGCTGACCGCCGTCTACCTGGTCGAGTACGGCAAGGGCAAGCTCGCCAAGGCCGTCACCTTCTTCGTCGACGTGATGACCGGCATCCCCTCCATCGTCGCGGGTCTGTTCATCCTGACGACCTGGAACCTGATGCTCGGCTTCGGCCCCTCCGGCTTCGCCGGCGCGATGGCCCTGTCGATCCTGATGATGCCGGTCGTGGTCCGCTCCACCGAGGAGATGCTCAAGCTCGTCCCGAACGAGCTGCGCGAGGCCGCCCTGGCCCTCGGTGTGCCGAAGTGGCGCGTGATCCTCAAGGTCGTGCTCCCCACCGCCATCGGCGGCATCTCCACCGGTGTCATGCTGGCCGTGGCCCGCATCGCCGGTGAGACCGCGCCGATCATGCTGCTGGTCTTCGGCTCCCAGCTCATCAACGGCAACCCCTTCGAAGGCGCCCAGTCCTCGCTCCCCCTGTACATCTGGGAGCAGTACAAGGTCGGCAGTGAAGCCTCCTACGACCGGGCATGGGCCGCAGCGCTCGTCCTGATCGCCTTCGTCATGATCCTCAATCTGGTGGCCCGCGGCATCGCCCGCTGGAAGGCCCCGAAGACCGGTCGCTGACGCGACCACTGAAAGCGAAGTGACCCCTCATGGCGAAGCGAATCGACGTCAGCGGACTGTCCGCCTTCTACGGCACCCACAAGGCCATCGACGACATCTCGATGACCGTGGAACCCCGCTCCGTGACGGCCTTCATCGGCCCCTCCGGCTGCGGCAAGTCCACCTTCCTGCGCACCCTGAACCGCATGCACGAGGTCACCCCCGGCGGCCGCGTCGAGGGCAAGGTGCTGCTGGACGACGAGAACCTGTACGGCCCCGGCGTGGACCCGGTCGCGGTCCGCCGCACGGTCGGCATGGTCTTCCAGCGCCCGAACCCCTTCCCCACCATGTCGATCTTCGACAACGTGGCGGCGGGCCTGCGCCTGAACGGCAACTTCCGGAAGTCCGAGCTCACGGACATCGTGGAGAAGTCCCTCCAGGGCGCCAACCTCTGGAACGAGGTCAAGGACCGCCTGGGCAAGCCCGGCTCCGGCCTCTCCGGCGGCCAGCAGCAGCGTCTGTGCATCGCCCGCGCCATCGCGGTCGAGCCGCAGGTCCTGCTGATGGACGAGCCCTGCTCCGCGCTCGACCCGATCTCCACCCTCGCCATCGAGGACCTGATCGGGGAGCTGAAGGAGCGCTTCACGATCGTGATCGTGACCCACAACATGCAGCAGGCGGCCCGCGTCTCCGACCGCACCGCCTTCTTCAACCTCGCCGCCGTCGGCCAGCCGGGCAAGCTGGTCGAGATCGACGACACGGACCGGATCTTCTCCAACCCGTCCGTCCAGGCGACCGAGGACTACATCTCGGGCCGCTTCGGCTAAACCGCCGACACCCGCCTGGACGTCCTGTGGTGCTGCATGGCGGTGCCACCACAGGGCGAAAGAAAAGGGCCGGCTCCCCCTGGGTGGGGGGAGCCGGCCCGCTTTCGTTCTCCCGGCTAGCCGACGGCCAGGTTCACGATCCAGAAGCTGACCGCCGCGACCAGGGCCGCGGCCGGCATGGTGATGAACCAGCCCAGGATGATGTTCTTGGCGACGCCCCAGCGGACCGCGTTCACCCGCTTCGTCGCGCCCACGCCCATGATCGCGGAGGTGATGACGTGGGTGGTGGAGATCGGCGCCTGGTACAGGTAGGACGCGGTGTACATGATCGACGCGCCCGTCGTCTCGGCGGCGAAGCCCTGCGGCGGGTCCAGCTCGATGATCTTGCGGCCCAGGGTGCGCATGATGCGCCAGCCACCCGCGTACGTACCCAGCGAGAGCATCACCGCACACGCGATCTTGACCCACACCGGGATCGGGTCGCCGGAGTCCTGGACGTCGGCGATGACCAGGGCCATCACCACGATGCCCATGGTCTTCTGCGCGTCCTGAAGGCCGTGGCCGAGGGCCATGCCGGCCGCCGAGACGGTCTGGGCGATCCGGAAGCCGCGCTTGGCCTTGTGCGGGTTGGACCTGCGGAAGATCCACATGATCGCGACCATCACCAGGTAGCCCACGACCAGACCGACGAGCGGCGAGAGGAACATCGGGATGACGACCTTCTCCAGCACCCCGTGCCAGATGACGCCGATCCCTCCCGCCAGCGCCGCTCCCACCATGCCTCCGAAGAGCGCGTGCGAGGAGGACGAGGGGAGCCCGAAGTACCAGGTGATCAGGTTCCAGACGATCGCTCCGACCAGCGCGGCGAAGAGGATCCACATCCCCTTGTCACCGTGCGGCGTCTCGATGAGCCCCTTGCTGACCGTCTTGGCCACCCCGCTGCCCAGGAAGGCACCGGCCAGGTTCATCACCGCGGCCATCGCCAGCGCCGCGCGCGGGGTCAGCGCCCGCGTCGAGACCGAGGTGGCGATGGCGTTCGCGGAGTCGTGGAATCCGTTCGTATACGTGAAGCCGAGCGCGACCCCGATGGTCACGACCAGCGCAAAGGTGTCCACGAGGTTCAGGACTCCTTGACCGCGATGGTCTCCACCGTGTTCGCGACGTGCTCGAACGCGTCGGCGGCCTCTTCCAGCACATCGACGATCTGCTTGAGCTTCAGCACCTCAATGGCGTCGTACTTGCCGTTGAAGAGCTGGGCGAGCAGCTTGCGGTGGATCTGGTCGGCCTGGTTCTCGAGGCGGTTGACCTCGATCCAGTACTCGGTCAGGTTGTCCATGGTCCGCAGGTGCGGCATGGCCTCGGCGGTCAGCTCGGCCGCCCGCGCCAGCACCTCGATCTGCTGCTCGACACCCTTGGGCAGCTCCTCCACGTTGTAGAGGACGACCAGGTCGACCGCCTCCTCCATGAAGTCCATGATGTCGTCGAGCGACGAAGCCAGCTTGTAGATGTCCTCGCGGTCGAACGGCGTGATGAAGGAGGAGTTCAGCTGGTGGAAGATCGCATGCGTGGCGTCGTCCCCCGCGTGCTCCGCTGCCCGCATCCGCTCCGCGATCTCGGCCCGGGCGGAAGGATCCGCTCCGAGCAGTTCCATCAGGAGCTTCGAGCCCGTGACGATGTTGTCCGCGGATGCGGCGAACATGTCGTAGAAGCTCGTCTCCCTGGGGGTCAGACGAAATCGCACGTGAGGTCCTCGGGGTGCATTGGATTCGGTCAGGCTGATGCTAGGCGCATCCCCCGGCCACGGCTAACCGGCGGTTCCCCAGTGTCCTCCATCAGGCAGAGTGGGCGGCACGGACCCCTGTCCCCGCGGCCTGGGCGAAGTACCCTATACCCATGAGGGGTATAACCCCTCTTTCCGGACCACGGGAGGACCGATGACGACCATCGAGGCGGAGGGCTCCGGAGCCGTCCACGGCTACCACCACCAGAAGGACGAGCACCTCAAGCGACTGCGCCGGATCGAGGGCCAGATCCGCGGCCTCCAGCGACTCGTCGACGAGGACGTCTACTGCATCGACATACTCACCCAGGTGTCGGCCAGTACGAAGGCCCTCCAGTCCTTCGCCCTCCAGCTGCTGGAGGAGCACCTGCGCCACTGCGTCGCGGACGCGGCCGTCAAGGGCGGCACCGAGATCGACGCGAAGGTGGAAGAGGCCACGAAGGCCATCGCCCGCCTGCTGCGCAGCTGAGGAGCGGTCAACAGCGGTCAACAGGGGTCAACCGCCCGGCCAGGGCAGGGGTCAGGGACAGATGCCCATCAGCACCTCGTCGATCCGGTCCTGGCTCAGCCGGTCCTCGGCGGCCGTCGAGGCCGCGATGATCAGCTCACCGCACAGCTCGATCTCGGCGAGCGCCACGTGGTCCTGCACCGTCATGCCGCCTGCGGGAGTCACGCGTGTCACCTCTCTCTGCCGTCCTCGCCCGTCGGCGCTCGGCCTCCCAGCGTAGGGATCGCGCCTCACGCAGCGCATGACACGGATGGACCATTTCCGGATAGCGGGGCCATGGCCCGGAGGCGCCGCTTCACCCCGCCCGGCCGGCTATTCGGCGATCTTCCCGGCGTAAATGTCCCCGCTTGCGGGCAATACGACGGTCACCGGGGTCCCGAACCCGTACAGCAGCGTGGTCGAGGAGACATCGATCACGCCATTCTTGACGTACGTGAAGCGGTGCCGGACCTTCCGCAGCCGCCCTTCCTCGTCCAGGTAGGCGTCGAAGGGCACGCTGTCCTTGCTGAACCCTTTCGCCGCCGCCTCCAGGGCTCCCTTGATCCCCGGTGAGGCGCTCTGCGCGGCCCGCGCGATGTCCGTCGTACCCCGGTAGTGCCGCACCTTGGTGCCGGCCACCTCGGTCTCGCCCACGTACGTCACCTCCTGCGCGCCCCGCAGCAGCTCGGCCGCGGCCACCGGATCGGTGGCCCCGCCGGTGACGAGGTTCCCGTCGGAGAGGGTGGTCGTGTCGAGCCGGACCCACTTGTCGTCGGGGACGCCGGCGCCCCGGTTCTTCATGTAGAGCGCGCCGGGGACGAGCAGCTCGGTGATCGGCCGGTGCTCGGGCTGCCCCTTCACGTCGGCGGGGAGCATCACCAGCAGCTGGCCCATCCGCTTGCGGAAGTCGACCCCGCCCTCGCCCCGGATGGTCACCCGGGTGCCGCCGGTGGCCATCTCCATCGCCGTACGGGCCTGCGCGCTCCCGGTGGCGGTCAGCGCGTCAGCGGCGCCGCGGACCACCGCGGCCGGGTCGCCCGGTGGCCGGTCGTCGCCGCCCGCGGGGCCGCCGCCGGGCCCGGTTCCCGTTCCGCTGGCCGCTCCGCATCCGCTCAGCGCGGCCACGGCCACGGCCGCGCAGACCGCGAGCACCGCCTCGACCGCACGCCTGCGCCGCCGCCTGTGCTGGTGCACCACCATCGCCTGCCAACCCCCAACGCATGACCGCTGTTTGCCCGAGGCCCCCACCCGCTCCGGTTAACGAGGTCCGGGGTTTCCCGTAACGGGCCGCCGTGTTCCGGGGGCCGTACCGGGCCGGGTCGTACCCGGGTACCGTGGAGGGGTGGATCCGCACACCAAGGCGACCCCGGTCGCTCCGTTTACCGCTGTGCCCCTCCCGCGGGACCGCGTGGAGCACGCGCAGCCATCCACCGGCCACTCCACGAGCACCGCGGAACGCGGCTCCTTCTGCCTGGCCGTCTGCAGCTGCGGCTGGACCGGGCCGGCCCGCCGCTCCCGCGACCTGGCCCGAAGAGACGCCACCCGGCACACCGCCGGCTAGCCCTCACGCCCCTCACGCCTTCGCCCCTTCGCCCGTTCGGACGTCCCGGCTGGCCGGGGGCGGCGGGAGCGGATGCCCTGGTTCCATGCCAGGTACCGCACCCCGTCTCGCGGCCCTCCTCTGGGCCCTGCTGATCGCGCTCACCCCGGCCGCGGCCGCCTGGGCCCGCCCCGTGGGCACGGCGGACGGGCCGGCCGACGTGGCGCTGGCCGTCGGGGTCACCACCGCGGCGGCCGTGGCCACCGGGCTGTGGCTGCGCTCCCGCTACCGCCGCGAGGAGGCCGAGCATCCCGGGCGGGGCGGCGGGGACGGTGATCCGTGACCCCGCGCCTCCGCCCGGCGGCGGTCCGGCTGTGCTTCGGGGCGGCGGGACTGTGCCTGCTGGTGGCGGGGCTGCTCGCGCTCTGGAACGCGTACGCGGGCTGACGCGGCCCGCCTCCCGCCTCAGGCGGCGAGGTCGCTCTCGGCCGGGCGCTGCGCCAGCTCGACCGGGCGGGCCACCACGCGCTCGCGTGCCCGTACGAGACTTCCGGCCCGGGGCATCCGCGCGACGGTCCTGACCAGCGGGGTCAGCGCCGCCATGGCGAGCGGGGCGAGGAGCAGGACGACGGCGGTACCGAGCGCGAACCCCCCGATGACGTCGGTCGGGTAGTGCACGCCCAGGTAGATCCGGCAGAGCCCTTCGGCGAGCGCCAGGCCGATCCCGACGAGGCCGAGCCGGCGGTTGGCCAGGAAGACCCCGACGCCGAGCGCCATCGCGAGGGTGGCGTGGTCGCTGACGAAGGAGAACCCGGCGTTCTGCGCGCCGGAGCCGCCGAGCACCTCCAGGCCCTCGTGCTGGAGGAACGGCCGGGGCCGGGCGACGAATTCGCGCAGCGGTACGTTCACGAGCAGCGCGACGGCGGCGGCGAGGGGGGCCCACACGAGGGCGGCGAAGGATTCGACGGCGGTCGCCTCGTCCTGCCGCCGTGCCCCGCGCCAGCACCAGAGCACGAGCAGGACCATCGCCAGCGGCAGTCCGTACCCGCCGGCGAGTGCCACGGCGTGGTCGAACCAGTCCGGGGCGCGGCGCGCCAGGCCGTTGATCCCGTACAGCAGGCTGACATCCACATTCGGCCCACCGGTTGTGAGTCCAGCCATGCGACGCGGCCCCTTGCTTGCCTAGGTCCCCTGCGGACGCACGGCGGTGTGCGCCCCTTCAACCCCCGTCGATCAACCCCGGTGTTCATGGAACGCCCGTTCTGCCGGGGACGTTCCACTCTCCACCGAATGATCACTCCAACGTTATCGAAGAGTGACCCATCGTCGCAGCTCAGGGCCTGGACCTCACGGAGAGTTGCTAAGCCTTCGGAGTGGCTCCCGCCTGCTCCGGAAGGGCCTCGGCACCATCCTTGGTCACCCGGGTGGCGCCGAAGTAGTCGGGGGTGTCGATCTTGTCGAAGCGGATGACGGCTCCGGTGAACGGGGCGTTGATCATGTAGCCGCCGCCCACGTACATCCCGACGTGCCGGATCTCCCGAGAGTTCGTCAGATCATCGGAGAAGAAGACCAGATCACCGGGGAGCAGTTCGGCCCGCGAGGGATGCGACCCGGCGTTGTACTGGTCGTTCGCCACGCGGGGCAGCTCGATCCCCACGGTCTCGTACGCGGCCTTGGTCAGCCCCGAACAGTCGAAGCGCCCGTCCTGGTCGGGCGTCCCGTTGCCGCCCCACAGGTACGGGGTCCCGAGCTGCTTCTGCGCGAAGTACACGGCCCCGGCGGCCTGCTGCGAGGGCGCGATCCGCCCGACGGGGCGCGCGAAGCTCTTCTCCAGGGCGCGGATGGCCTTCACGTAGCCCTGCGTCTCGCTGATCGGGGGCACGCCCCCGGCCTTGATCACTCGGTAGGGGCCGGCGTTGTAGGCCGCGAGCATGTTGTCGGACCGGTCCCCGGGTACTTTCGCGACGTCCTTGGAGAGTTGGCAGTCGTACGAGGCCGCCGAGGGAATGGCGTCCTTGGGGTCCCAGATGTCCCGGTCGCCGTCGCCGTCACCGTCGATCCCGTACGTGGCCCAGGTCTCCGGGATGAACTGGGCGATGCCCCGCGCGTCGGCGTGGCTCACCACATCGGGCTTCCAGTTGCTCTCGGTGTACAACTGGGCGGCCAGCAGCGCCGGATTCAGTGCGGGACAAAGGTTTCCCCACTTCTCCACCAGCGGCTGGTAGACGGCCGGCACCGCACCCTTGACCAGCCCGACCGCGCCCCCTCTGGCGCCGCCCGCGATGCCCGCCGCCGCCGAGTAGGTGCCCACGACCAGCAGCGCGACGAAGGTCAGGCACACGCCGATGCCGATCCCGCTTGCCATCCAGAACTTGCGCACTCGTCAACACTGCCTCATGCCAGGTCGCCTGACAGTGCATTCGCCAGTCTGTCCGGGCACTATTTCACCGGAAAGCCGGTGCAGTAGATGGTGCTGTACTCCATGACACCCCGGACCCGGTACACGAGCACGGTCCAGTCGCCCGGATCGTTGGCGATCGGGATGCCCGGGAACGTCTTGCGGATTCCCTCGTTGTCCACGAGCTGCGTGGCGAAGTCGTCCGGGTACGTGAGCTCCACGTCGCCGCCGGTGGCCGGGTCCTTGAGGTCGACGGGCTTGCTGGAGTAGCCGATGCCGTGGTTGTAGTCCTTGACGAACTCGAAGGGCTTCTGGGTTCTGTGGTCGATCTCGTGCGGCGGCTTGACGCCGACGGAGATGGCGTAGGGGGCCTTCTCCGTGGCGTACGGCTTCAGGTGGATACGGATCTTGACCTTGCCCGTGAACGCCTTCGCGTCCGGGGTGTCGGCGTCGACCACGGAGCCCACCAGGAACTCCGCCCGCTCCTCCGCGGGCAGGTTGCAGCCCCCGCCGCCCGGATCGCTGCTGCTGGTCCACAGGTCCCGCGACACCTTGATCGGCTCGATGTGGTCGGGCACGGACCCGGCCCCGCTGCCGCCGCCCTGGGAGGAGGGGGAGGGACTCGAGGCCGGCTGCCCGGCCCCGGACGGCCCGGACGGCCCGGACCCGGACGGCCCACCGCCCCCGCCCGGCGTGGTCCGACCGCTCGGCAGAGGGCCGGCCAGGCGCCCTCCGTCGGCCCCCTTCTCCTCGTCGTTGCGCAGCGCCAGGTACCCGCCCGTGGCGAGGCCTCCCGCCACCAGCCCGGCGACGACCGCCAGCGCCCAGCGCGGCGCACGCCCCACACCCGTACCGGCCGACGCCGCGGCCGTCCCCGCGGGCACGTACGTCGGCACGTAGCCGGCGGCGGGCAGCCCCGGCCCGATGGTCGAGGGCAGCCCCGGCACCTGCGCCGCCCCGCCTCCGGCCGCCGTGAGCGCCGCGTACACCGGGTCGTCGACCAGCGCCGCGTCCACCGCGCAGCGCCGGATGATCTCGGCGAGGGCCGGCCGGTCGCCCGGCTCCGTCACCACGCAGGCCTTGATCAGCCCGGCCAGTTCCGGCTCCACGCCCTCGAGGTCTATCTCGCCGTGCACCGCCCGGAAGTTGACCGCCGTCGGCTCCCCCGTGCCGTACGGCGCCCGGCCCGTCGCCGCGTACGCGATCGTCGCGCCCAGGGCGAAGACGTCCGCCGTGGCCTCCGCCTCGCCGCGCAGCAGCACCTCGGGGGCCGTGTAGCCGGGGGTGCCCGGGGCCGCGCCGGCCTGCGTCAGAGCCGTCTCGGCGACGCCCTTGGCTATGCCGAAGTCGATGAGCTGCGGTCCCTGTGCGCCCAGGATGACGTTCTGCGGCTTGAGGTCCCGGTGCGTGACCCCGTACGCGTGCACGCTCGCCAGGCCCTCCGCCAGCGCGGCGAACAGCCTGCGGCAGGAGGCGGCGGGCAGGGCGCCGAACTCGCGCACCGCGTGGCTGAGCGTCGGGCCGGCCACGTAC
This sequence comes from Streptomyces sp. NBC_00091, assembly GCF_026343185.1. Classification (GTDB taxonomy): domain Bacteria; phylum Actinomycetota; class Actinomycetes; order Streptomycetales; family Streptomycetaceae; genus Streptomyces. The sequence continues at coordinate 2,368,697 of NZ_JAPEMA010000001.1, forward strand.
TCGGTGGCCAGCCAGTACGGCGGAGCCGCCAGCGCCGCGTCGATCAGGTTCGCGGTGTACGCGGACCGCACCGCGCGGACCGTCTCGGCCTCCCGGCGGAAGCGCGCGAGGGCCTCGGGATGTTCGGTGATCTCTTCCTTGATCACCTTGATGGCCACCAGACGGCCGCCCGGCGACCGGCCGAGATACACCTGGCCCATCCCCCCGGCCCCCAGCCGGGCCAGCAGCGTCTGTGCGCCGATGTGGGCGGGGTCGGTGTTTCTCAGGGCCTCCATTCGCACGAGGGTGCCATACCGACTTCCCTGGCGGAAAAGGGGGTTGGCCTCACCTCGGGGCGACGAACAGGCTCTGCGCGCCGCGTCCGATCGGCCCCTTCTCGTCGTGCAGCCGGGCGTCGGCGAGGCCGATCCCGGCCGCGTCCACGCTCGTACGGGACTCCACGCACACCCACTCCCCCACCGGGTGGCGGTGCAGGTGGACGGTGAGGTCCCCGTTGACGAAGACGAACCGGCCGAAGTCCATCACCGCGCTGATCCCGTTGCCCGAGTCGGCGGCGACCAGCACCCGGTCCAGCGGCCGGATCTCCTCACCCGCCACGAGCGGCACCCGCATCCGCATCCAGCAGGTACCCGGGCCCGGCTGCGTGAAGGCCCCCTCCGTGAAGCGGGCCTCCACCGAGGAGTGGTAGCCCGTCTCCCACGGCACGGGGAAGAACGGCGTCACCCCCACCTCCCCCGGCGGCGGCACGACCGCCCCCGGAACCACCGCCGGCACCGGCTCCCCGGCCACCCGGATCCGCAGCGCCCGCGCCAGCATCACCGGCGCCGCCCCGCCCGCCGGGGCCAGGGCTGCCTCGACCACCTCCGTACCGCGCCCGGCGCGCAGCACCGAGGTGGTCACCTCCAGCTCGCCGATCGGCACCGGGCGCAGGATCTCGTACGTGATCCGCGCGATCCGCATGTCCGCCCGCGCCCCCGGCCGCTCCTCGACCGCCCGCCCCAGCAGCGCGGCCGGCGGCCCGGCGTGCTGCGACCCCGGGTCCCACGGCCCGCGCGTCGCCTCGGTCGCCAGGAAGCGGCCCGCGCCGAGCCGCTCGTAGAACCCGTCCTCAGCATCCATGCCGCCGCACGCTACCGACAGGTAACCCCGGGCACCAGCCCCCGCGGCCGGCTCAGCGGGCGAAGCCGAGCCCCACCCCCAGCCCCACCAGCACCGAGCCGATCGCCCGGTTCAGCGCCTTCTGCGCCTTCAGCATCCGCTCGCGCAGCCGGGAGTTGGAGAAGAACAGCGCCACCGCCCCGAACCACACCAGGTGCGCCGCCGACATGAACAGCCCGTACCCCACCTGCTGCCACGCCGAGGTGTCCGGGTTGACCACCTGCGTGAAGGTGGACACCACGAACAGCGTGGTCTTCGGATTCAGCACATTGGTCAAGAACCCCGACCGCAGCGCGCCGAGCCGGGTCAGCTGCGGCTTCGACTCCAGGTCCACGGTCAGCTCGGCCCGCGCCCGGAAGGTACGGATCCCGATCCACACCAGGTACGCCGCACCCGCCAGCTTGATCGCCGTGAACAGGGCGGTCGACGAGGCGATCAGCAACCCGACCCCGAGCATCGTGTACGAGACGTGCACCAGCACGCCGGCCGCGACCCCCGCCGCCCCGAACAGCCCCGTGGGCCGTCCGTAGAGATAACTGTTCCTGACCACCATGGCGAAGTCCGCGCCCGGACTGATCACGGCGAGGAGGGTGATGACGGCAACTGCGATCACTTCTGTCATGTACGTGATGCTCGCCTCCCCCTCCTCACGGATCAACCCCGTTCTCCGGTGACAATGGAGGGGTGTCCACCACCGCCCTGCCCCTCCTCCAGGCCGACTGCGCGAACTGCTTCGCCCTGTGCTGCGTCGCCCTGCCCTTCGCGAAATCGGCCGACTTCGCCGCGAACAAGTCCGCCGGCACCCCCTGCAAGAACCTCCGGCAGGACTTCCGCTGCGGCATCCACACCCGGCTGCGCGACAAGGGCTTCCAGGGCTGCACCGTCTTCGACTGCTTCGGCGCGGGCCAGCAGATCTCCCAGGTCACCTTCGGCGGCCGGGACTGGCGCGCCCACCCCGAGACCCGGGAGGCGATGTTCAAGGCCTTCCCCGTGATGCGGCAGCTGCACGAGCTGCTCTTCTACGTCGCCGAGGCGCTCACCCTCCCGGCGGCCGCCCCGGTCCACCCGGCCCTGCGCACGGCCCTCGCCAAGACCGAGGCCCTGACCCGCGCCGACGCCGACACCCTCACCGCCCTCGACGTCGGCGCCCTGCGCCAGGAGATCAACACCCTGCTCCTGAAGACCAGCGAGCTGGTCCGCGCCAAGGCCCCCGGCCGCAAGAAGAACCACCGCGGCGCCGACCTCATGGGCGCCCGCCTCTCCGGGGCCGACCTGCGCGGGGCCAACCTCCGCGGCGCCTACCTGATCGCCGCCGACCTCAGCCGCGCCGACCTGCGCGGAGCCGACCTGATCGGCGCGGACTTCCGCGACACCGACCTGCGCGGCGCCGACCTCCGCGACACCCTCTTCCTCACCCAGCCCCAGCTGAATGCCGCCCAGGGCGCCCCCACCACCCGCATCCCCCCGCACCTCACCCACCCCTCCCACTGGCAGGGCTCGGGCTCCTAGTACCGGTCCAGTACGTGCGCGTGCGGCAACGGCAGCCCCGGGGTACCGCCCCCGGGGAACCAGCGGCCGTACAGCCCCTCGTACCCCTCCGGCACCACCAGCCCCTGCACCACCGCGTCCCCCACCGACCAGTGCCCCAGCAGCAGCCGTACGAGCATCCCGTCGTCCGGCACCAGCACCCCCCGCGCCAGCTCCCCGACCGCCGCGCCCTCGTACGGGTACCCCTGCGCCCGCCGCCGCAGCTCCGGCTCCAGCTCCCGCACCAGCGCCTCCCGCCGCAGGATCCGCGCCATCATCCCGCCGCCCACCGGGAACCGCTGCCGGTACGCGCACCCCCACCCGCGCGCCACCCGCCCCACCAGGCTGTCGGCCGGCTCCCGGACCGTGAAGGAGGACAGCCGCAGCTCCCAGCACCGCGCCGCCAGCTCCACCAGCAGCCGCCGCACCCCGGCCGCCTCCCACGCCCCCATCTCGTGGACCACCAGCGTCCGCACGCTGTCCCCGAAGGACCGCCCGCGCAGCAGCGCGTACCCGGCCACCCCCCGGTCCGTCCCGCCCGCCCCGCCCGCGCCCTCCAGCACCAGCAGCTCCGACCCCGGCTTCCACATCCCCTGCGGCACCCGCCGGTCCCAGTCCGCGTCCCGGACCCGGCTCCAGGGCCGCTCGGCGTGCGCGGAGTTGAAGATCCGCACCACCTCCGGCAGATCGGCCGCCGAGCCCTCCCGTACGCGGTACTCCCCGCCCGACGACCCGCCCGCCGACCCGCCCTCCGACCCGGCGGCCCGCTCGACCGCCCGTACGGGCACCACCAACTCCCCGTCCCCCAGCGCGGTCACGAACCCCCGCTGCTCGTACGCCCCCTCGATGGCCTCCGACACGAAACCGACCGCCACCCGCCCCCGCATCCCCCCGACCGCCGCGCCCAGCAGCTCCCGCATGTACCCCTCGCGCCGGCAGTCGGGCCGGGTCTCCACCCCGCCGATCCCCTCCGCGGCCACGGCCACCGCCCCGAACCGCTGCCGGAAGGACACCACTTCGAGCGCGCACACCGGCTCCGGATCGCCCTCCCGCCGCATCCGGCAGTGCCGCACTCCGCCGACGACGAGCTCCTCGTACGCGAGGCTCCGCTGATTCATGCGCGCCAGTGTGAGCGCCCCACCGCGGCGCCCGCCAGAGAGGAGAAGGGACCCGCCCCGGCGCCCGCCGGCCACCCATGCGCCCCTCACGCCTCCGTACGCTCCCCCGCTGCCCCGGCCTCCCCCGATTAGCCCGAACGGCCGCCCCTCACACGGCCCCGCGCACGCCGGGCCGACAATCATTGCCCGGGGTCACCCCCCGTGATACACAGAGTGACCAGGTCAGGGTGCGCATACGGGGCGCGGACCGGGAGATCGGGTAAAGAGAGCGGCCAAGTCGACGACGGCGCCGGTTTCATCAGCGAAGATAGTGCGTGACCCCTGCCGTCGGGCACGGGCTACCGGAACTACCCATACAGGGGCGGTGAGTTACATGATCCTGGCAGCCGAAAAGGGCGACATCACCACCATCATCGGCGGAATCGCCCCGAACTGGGGGCCGTTCGGCAGTCTCGGCAACGAAGCGAAGGTCATGATCGAGGTGGTCATGGCCGTCGCGATCCTCCTCTGCCTCGGCATCGCCATCTGGGGCGCGGCCAAGCAGCGCATCGGCGCGACCGCCCTGCGCGACACCTTCAGCGCGGAACAGGGCAAGGGCCTGATCGTGGCCGGCCTCACCGGAGTCTTCATCATCGGCTCCCTCGGCACGCTCTTCACGATCGTCTACGGGATGGCCGTCTAGCCGGACCACCGCGACCGGCCGCACCCTGATGACGAATCACCACACCGCGCCTGAGCGGGAAAGAGCGCTACCGTCGTACGACGCGGAGGGGGCGGACACGCAATGAGCAACGACGACCAGTACGGCGGCGGCAGCGGCCACGCCGAGGTCGGCGGCACGGGCCAGACCCGCACCCGCCTCCCGGACTCCCCCTCCGACCCCTACGGCGCCCCCCGCCGCACCTCCCGCTCCTCCCGCGGCCTGATCACGGTGGTCGGAGTGGTGGTCCTGCTCATCGCCGCCATCGCGTTCGCGAACCAGTCCCAGGACTCCCCGCAGGACCCGCCCTCCGACAAGCCCCCGGCCGCCGACGCCACCGCCCCCACCGGCACCGCCCCGGTGACCGGGAAGGCGGCCGGCATCCCCCGCGGCTTCGCCCACGACGAACAGGGCGCCCAGTCCGCCGCCGCCAACTACGCGGTGGCCCTTGGTTCTGACGCGATGTTCAACAAGAACACCCGACACGCCCTCGTGGACGGAATCTACGCACCCCAGGCAGCAGCAGCCCTGAAGGGTCCTCAGGACGCGGCGTACAGCCCTGCCTTCCTCGCCAGGCTCGGACTCGACGCGAACGGCGCACCGCCCCAGGGCAGCACCTTCGTGACCCGCACCGTCCCGATCGGCACCCGCGTCGAGGGCTACACGCCCACCTCCGCGAAGATCGCGGTCTGGTACACCGGCATGATCGGGATGTCCGGCGAGAAGTCCACGGATCCCGTCCGTACCACCTGGAAGACCTGGACCTTCGAACTGAGCTGGGTGGCCGACGACTGGAAGGTCGTCGATGACACACAGCAGGACGGACCAGCCCCGGTTCCCGGCGATGTCCCCGTCTCAACGTCTGACGATATGAGCAAGGCCATCAAGGAGTTCGGAGGGTTCACCTATGCCCGCTAGCTTCCCGCACAAGCTGGGCGTGATCGCTTCCGTCCACCTCGCCCTCGTCGCCCTGGCCACACGTGCCTACGCCGCACCGACCCCCTCGCCCACTCCCTCCGGCACGCCCACGGGCACCACAGCCCCCACCGGTACGCCCAGCCCTCAGGCGAGCAACGACCCGTGCGCCCTGCTGGACGGTCCCTCCAAGCAGTACTGCGAAGCGGACAGGGGAACCGGCAGGGGAACGGGGGCGGGGCTGGCCCCCAGTGATGGCGCGGGCGACGCCATCAACCCCCTCGCCTCCCTCGCCAAGGGCTGCGCCGACGCCGCCGCCTGGATCGTCGGCAAGCTCAGCGAAGCGGTCAAGAGCACGGCCAACGTCGACTTCACCAACCCCGCGTTCCTCCAGCAGTACGCCGTCGTCTTCGCCGCCTCCACGGTCCTGACCCTCGTCCTGTGGCTGCTCGCCGTGGCCAAGCGCGCCATCCGCGGCGTGCCCCTGACCACCGCCCTCTCCGAGGCCATCGGCTTCCTCTGGCTGACCGTCCTGGCCTCCGCCTTCACCCCGCTGATCCTCTACACCGTCGTCTCCGCCACCGACGGCATCACCGAGGTCATCGCCTCCGCCACCGGCAGCCAGACCGACGTCTTCTTCGGCTCCTTCTCCGAGGCCCTCAAGAAGGGCGAGGACATCGGCGGCGGCCCGATCATGCTGATCGTCGTCGCCCTCGTCACCGTCCTCGCCGCCGGAGTGCTCTGGCTGGAGCTCGTCATCCGCGCCGCCCTGCTCTACGTCGGCGCCCTCCTCGGCACCGTCGTCTACGCCGGACTCGTCGACCGCAACATGTGGGGCCACGTCCGCCGCTGGGCCGGCATCATGATCGCCGTCATCCTCGTGAAGCCGGTCATCGTCATCGTCCTCGGCCTCGCCGGAGCCCTCGCCGGCGACAAGGGCCCCGACGCCTTCTCCGCCGTCGTCTCCGGCCTCGCCATCATCCTCCTGGCGATCTTCGCCTCCGCGATGATCTACCGCTTCGTCCCCGGCTTCGGCGACGAGATCGCCTCCGCCCGCAACAACCGCTCCAAGGCCACCGACGGCGCCCAGGCCGCCGCCGTCATCAGCTCCCCGGCCTCCCTCGTCTCCCAGGGCATCAAAACCCACAGCAGCCGCGGCGGCTCCCACCGCGCCTCCGGCGGCTCCACCGGCGGCGACGCCAACCAGATCTCCGGAGGCATGGCCGCCCACAGCAGCCGCTCCGGCAGCGGGTCCGGCGGCGGAACTGTCCCCTCCGCCGCACCCCCGCCCCGCACTGGCTCGAGTACGAGGAACACAGGAGGTGACGGGCGTTGACGACCCAGTCCCACCAGCTCCACCCGGTCGCGCCCCGCCGCACGTATCTCATCGGCCGGGCCCGGCCGAACGCGATCGTCGGCAAGAACCGCGAAACCGGCGAGATCGCACTGATCATCGTCGGCGCCTTCTTCGGCATGATGAGCGGACTGCTCGTCCCCGACCTCACCCTGCGCATCGTGAGCCTCGCAGGCTTCCCACTGCTCGCCCTCGCCGCCGTGTACGTCCCCTACAAGGGCCGCACCTTCTACCGGTGGTTCGAGATCAGCCGCAGCTACAAGCGCACCCTGCGGCGCGGTACGACGTACCGCTCACCGGCCATGGAATCCGGCACCCGCGCCGCCGACGGCCGCGAGGTCGAAGTCGGCCCGCCCCCCGGCATCGGCCGCATCAACTGGCTCGCCGCCCCCTTCGGCCCCGACGAGATCGCCGTCCTCCTGCACGCCGACCGCAGAACCGTCACGGCCGCCATCGAGATCGAGGGCCCCGGCGTCGGCCTGCGCGACAGCGAGGACCAGGAAGCCCTCGTCGACCGCTTCGGCACCCTCCTCAAGCACGTCGCCAACGGCGACGGCTTCGTCACCCGCCTCCAGATGCTCGCCCGCACCCTCCCCGCCGACCCCGACGCCCACGCCAAGGACGTCGCCCAGCGCGGAGACCTGCACGCCCCGACCTGGCTGCGCGACTCCTACGACCAGCTCCAGTCGATGGTCTCCACCTCCTCCGAGCAGCACCGCGCGTACCTCGTCGCCTGCATGCACTACACCCGCGAGCTCGCCGCCGAAGCCGTCACCATCGCCCGCGCCGGCACCCCCCACAAGGGCCGCAAGCTCGACCGCGACGCCGGCCTCGCCATCGTCATGGCCCGCGAGCTCACCGACATCTGCGCCCGCCTCGCCGAAGCCGACATCCGCGTACGCCAGCCCCTCGGCCAGGGACGCCTGTCCTCCCTCGTGCACTCCATGTACGATCCGGACCACCCCATCGACCACATCCAGGCCATGACCAAGCGCAACGCCTGGCCCGCCGAGCTCGACGCCGTGGAGCCCACCTACCTCCAGGCCAAGACCCGCGAGTCCTCCACCCGCGCCCCCTGGTGCCACGCCACCGCCTGGGTGAAGGAATGGCCGATGACCCCGGTCGGCGTCAACTTCCTCGCCCCCCTCCTCGTCCACACCCCGGACGTCATCCGCACCGTCGCCGTCACCATGGACCTCGAACCCACCGAGATCGCCATCGAGCGCATGCTCACCGAGAAGACCAACGACGAGGCCGACGCCTCCCGCGCCGCCAAGATGAACCGCACCGTCGACCCCCGCGACATCGCCGCCCACGGCCGGCTCGACCAGAGGGGTGAAGATCTCGCCAGCGGCGCTGCCGGAGTCAACCTCGTCGGGTACATCACGGTGTCCTCGCGTTCACCCGAAGCCCTCGCCCGCGACAAGCGCACCATCCGCGCCTCCGCCGGCAAGTCCTACCTGAAGCTCGAATGGTGCGACCGCGAGCACCACCGCGCCTTCGTCAACACCTTGCCGTTCGCCACCGGCATCCGACGCTAGCTGGAGGGAAGTGCCGCCCATGCGAGATCCCATGTCCGCGCTGACGGACGCCTTCACCAGCTTCCTCTTCGGCAAGGTCGAGACCACCCGCCTGCCCGTCCGCACCTCCACCGGACAGGCCCAGGCCGTCTACCTGCCCACCGCCGCCCCCGGCCTCGGCGACTCCGGCGTCATCATCGGCCGCGAGGTCTACAGCGGCAAGGGCTACATCTACGACCCCTTCCAGCTCTACGGCCAGCAGCTCCCGGCCCCCCACTGGCTGGTCCTCGGCGAATCCGGCAACGGAAAGTCCGCCCTGGAGAAGACGTACGTCCTGCGCCAGCTCCGCTTCCGCGACCGCCAGGTCGTCGTCCTCGACGCCCAGGGCGAGGACGGCGTCGGCGAGTGGAACCTCATCGCCCAGCAGCTGGGGATAACCCCCATCCGCCTGGACCCCATCGCCGCCAACGACGACGGGATCCGCCTCAACCCCCTCGACCCGGCGATCACCGCGACCGGACAGCTCGCGCTGCTCCGCACCATCATCGAAGTCGCCATGGGCCACGGCCTCGACGAACGCGCCGGCTTCGCCCTCAAGGTCGCCCACGCCTACGTCGTCGACACCATCCAGGACCGCCAGCCCGTCCTCACCGACATCGTGGAACAGCTGCGCCACCCCGAAGCCGAATCCGCCCTGGCCATGAACGTCGACATAGACGACGTCCGGGCCTGGGGCCTCGACGTCGCCCTCGTCCTCGACCGCCTCGTCGACGGCGACCTGCGCGGCATGTTCGACGGCCCCACCACCGTCGGCATCGACCTCGACGCCCCGCTGATCGTCTTCGACCTCTCCCACATCGACCGCAACTCCATCGCCATGCCCATCCTCATGGCGATCGTCGGCGTGTGGCTGGAACACACCTGGATCCGCCCCGACCGCAAGAAGCGCATCTTCCTCGTCGAAGAGGCCTGGCACATCATCAACAGCCCCTTCGTCGCCCAGCTCTTCCAGCGCCTCCTGAAGTTCGGCCGCCGCCTCGGCCTGTCCTTCGTCGCCGTCGTCCACCACCTCTCCGACGTCGTCGACGGCGCCGCCGCACGCGAGGCCGCCGCCATCCTCAAAATGGCCTCCACCCGCACCATCTACGCCCAGAAGGCCGACGAAGCACGCGCCACGGGCCGCGTCCTCGGCCTGCCCCGCTGGGCCGTCGAAATCATCCCGACCCTCACCCCCGGCATCGCCGTCTGGGACGTCAACGGCAACGTCCAGGTCGTCAAACACCTGATCACCGAAACCGAACGCCCCCTCGTCTACACCGACCGCGCGATGACGGAGTCCTCCACCCCCCAGCAGCTCCCCGACGAGCTGCTGGCCGCCGAACTCGAAGCGGAGGAACGAGCCCTGTACATCGAACGCCAGCGGGGCGCCGGCCCCGGATCAGCGACCACGGTGGCCTGACCATGCCCGACGCGAGACGTACGGAACCCCCCGCGCGCGGCGGCGGCATCCCCGACGGCGTACTCGTCGGCCTCCTGGCCTTCCTCCTCGGCCTCGCCGTCCTCGTCTGGTCGGCCACCGGCCTCGCCGCCCTCTTCGCCAAGGGCGCCTGGCCGGCCACCGTCACCTTCACCCGCACCCCGGATGCCGTCCGCGCCCTGATAACGCAACCCCACGACATCCCCGCGGCCTGGCCCGACACCGATCCCGCAGCCCTCTCGGGCTGGGGCCTGTTCTGGGGCCTGTTCATCAGCCAGCTCCTGATACTGCTGGTCCTGACGATCTTCACCATGGGCGTCGTCGCCCGTACGAAGGCCCGCCGCGCGCTGGCCAAACAGCAGCCCGCGCCCGCGGTCCCCCCGACCCCGGAGCCACCCCGCATCCCGGCTCCGGCAGCGGCCCCGGCCGCGACGGCCGCACCCGCTCCCGCACCCGCGCCGGCACCGGCTCCCCCGCCGGCCCGCCGCCCCCCGGTGGACGAGGCCTACCGCTACGGCTTCGGCTACGCCCCGGCGGTCACCGCCCCGGCCCCCCGCCTCACCTACGGCGGCCCGGCCGAACGCCACCGCCTCGCCGCCCAGGCCGTCGCCGCCGCCGAGGGGGCCGCCCTGGTGGTCACCTCCTCCCCCGCCCTGTGGTCGGAAACCAAGGACGCCCGCGCGAAGCTCGGCCCGGTCCTCCTCTACGACCCCTCGCACCTGTGCGACACCCCGGCCCGGATGCACTGGAACCCCGCCGAGGGCTGCGCCGACCGCGACACCGCCGCCGCCCGCGCGATCGCCCTGCTGGCCCCCGTACGCCCCCAGGCCCGCCTCGACTCCGCCGTCGCGGACACCGCGGAGACCCTCCTGCGCAGCTGGCTCCAGGCCGCCGCCCTCGAGGGCCACCCCTTCAAGCAGCTCGCCCGCTGGGCCCAGGGCAACAACGCCCAGGACCCCGTCCGCACCCTGCGCACCCACCCCCGGGCCGCCCCCGGCGCGGCCGGCGAACTCGAGAGCGCCCTCACCGCCCACCCCGAACGCCGCGAACAGGCCGAGCACCTGACGGCCCGCGCCCTGTCCTGCCTGACCTCGATCCACATCCGCGAGGCCTGCAACCCCAACCGGACGGATGCCCTGACCCTGGCATCGTTCGCCGCCGAAGGGGGCACCCTCTACGTACTGGGTGAACCACTCGAGGACCCCCGCACCCACCCGGGTGCGATGCCCCTCCTCACCGCGCTCGCCTCACACGTGGTCGAGCACGGCCGCCGCATGGCCGCACGGTCATCCCACGGCCGGCTCGACCCACCACTGACCCTGGTCCTGGAGGACGTCGCGGCCGTCGCCCCCGTCCCCCAGCTCCCGGACCTCCTCCAGGACGAGACCCTGCCCCTCCTGGCCCTGTGCCGCAGCCGCGAACAGGCCCGCTCCCGCTGGCCCCAAGCGACCTTCGACTAACCCCGCACGAGCACGTACTCGTACTCCTCGGCCCCCGAGTCCAGCTTCACCGCATGCCCGCTCGCCGCGAACCCGAACCTCCGGTAGAAGGCGGCCGCCCGCGCGTTGTCCTCGTGCACGAAGAGCCGTACGCGTTCCAGCGCCGGCCCCTCCAGCGACCAGGCCCACTCCACCGCGGCCGTGAACAGCGCCTCGGTCAGCCCGCTCCCCCGCTGCCCGGGCCGCACGAACACCCCCACGACATGCCCCTGCGTCGCCTCCACGGGCACGGCGAAGAAGTCGGCGGTCCCCTCCTCCTCGACCAGCACGGTCACGGCCCCGTCCCACTCGCCGTCGGGCCCCTCCGCGATGAACTGCCGGGCCGAGCGCCCGTGCGAGGCCCCGCGTGCCCGGTCCTGCCAGAACTCGTCCGACCGCCCCTCGGCCTGTTCCAGCGTCTCCAAGAAGGCCACCGGCGCCGCCGGATCCCGCAAGGCGTCCAACCGCAACGCCCTGACCTGCTCCCACTCGTCCACCCGCACCGCGCGCACCACATGCTGATTCATAAACCCGGATCCTAACCAGCCACTTCATGCACACTGCATCCATGCACCCGCACGCCCAAGCGCTCGCCCACGTCACCGCCCTCTCCTCCGGCCCCCCACTGGACCCGGACCTCACGGTCACGCTCAACTTCCACCCGGACCGCGTCACGGACGGCCTCCCGATCCTCACCGCCCTGGCCGAGGAGGGCGTCTACCGCTCACAGTTCGCCACGGGAACCAGCAACGGCGGCCTCACCGCCCACCCCGGCGGCGCCCGCTGGCACTGGGAGAGCCGCATCTTCGGCGGCGCCTACGACGACGCCCCCGCCGAGGACCGCCCGGTGTACGGCGCCCTCAACTTCCGCCGCAACCCGGCCGGCGCCGCGCCCCGCTTCGGCTCCGCCCATTTCCGCCTGCACCCGCAGACCCTGCGCCGCACCACGTTCTGCTACCCGGACAGCTACCTGGAACCCGAATCCTTCGGGGTCGCCGACCGCATGTCCCTGATCCTCCTGGCGCTGGCCGACGACCAGGACGCCCTGGACGACTACATCGAGGCCCAGGTCCACACCCCGGTCCGGCTGGACCGCGACGTGGCGGCGCTCGTCCTGGACCCCAGCTACTGCGACACCGAGGTGGAGGCGGCCGCGGCGAAACTCCCCTGCCCCACGGAGTGGCACCCGGGCTTCCGCCTCACGGTCACCGAACTCCGCCGGCACCCCGACTACCGCGGCCAGGAGTACGTCGACCTCGGCTCCGCCATCGCCGTCGCCGGCGTGCTGACCCCCCGCATCCTCGGCGAAGCCGCCCGCACCTGCCGCTACGACGAGCAGGCGCTCAAGCGGGTCTGGCACTACCTCGCCCGCTTCGGCACCGCCGCATAAAACCCTGTAAACGCAAAACCCCGTAAACGCAGAAAAGCCCCGCACCATGAGGTGCGGGGCTTTCCCACAATGATTGTTCGGCGGCGTCCTACTCTCCCACAGGGTCCCCCCTGCAGTACCATCGGCGCTGAAAGGCTTAGCTTCCGGGTTCGGAATGTAAACCGGGCGTTTCCCTAACGCTATGACCACCGAAACACTATGAAGTTAACCAACCGGGCATAAACACGGTCGTTACTTCAGAACTAACACAGTGGACGCGAGCAACTGAGGACAAGCCCTCGGCCTATTAGTACCAGTCAGCTCCACCCGTTACCGGGCTTCCACATCTGGCCTATCAACCCAGTCGTCTACTGGGAGCCTTACCCTCTCAAGGAGGTGGGAATACTCATCTTGAAGCAGGCTTCCCGCTTAGATGCTTTCAGCGGTTATCCCTCCCGAACGTAGCCAACCAGCCATGCCCTTGGCAGGACAACTGGCACACCAGAGGTTCGTCCGTCCCGGTCCTCTCGTACTAGGGACAGCCCTTCTCAATATTCCTACGCGCACAGCGGATAGGGACCGAACTGTCTCACGACGTTCTAAACCCAGCTCGCGTACCGCTTTAATGGGCGAACAGCCCAACCCTTGGGACCGACTCCAGCCCCAGGATGCGACGAGCCGACATCGAGGTGCCAAACCATCCCGTCGATATGGACTCTTGGGGAAGATCAGCCTGTTATCCCCGGGGTACCTTTTATCCGTTGAGCGACGGCGCTTCCACAAGCCACCGCCGGATCACTAGTCCCGACTTTCGTCCCTGCTCGACCCGTCGGTCTCACAGTCAAGCTCCCTTGTGCACTTACACTCAACACCTGATTGCCAACCAGGCTGAGGGAACCTTTGGGCGCCTCCGTTACCCTTTGGGAGGCAACCGCCCCAGTTAAACTACCCATCAGACACTGTCCCTGATCCGGATCACGGACCGAGGTTAGACATCCAGCACGACCAGAGTGGTATTTCAACGGCGACTCCACCATGACTGGCGTCACGGCTTCAAAGTCTCCCACCTATCCTACACAAGCCGAACCGAACACCAATATCAAACTGTAGTAAAGGTCCCGGGGTCTTTCCGTCCTGCTGCGCGAAACGAGCATCTTTACTCGTAGTGCAATTTCACCGGGCCTATGGTTGAGACAGTCGAGAAGTCGTTACGCCATTCGTGCAGGTCGGAACTTACCCGACAAGGAATTTCGCTACCTTAGGATGGTTATAGTTACCACCGCCGTTTACTGGCGCTTAAGTTCTCAGCTTCGCAACCCCGAAAGGTCACTAACCGGTCCCCTTAACGTTCCAGCACCGGGCAGGCGTCAGTCCGTATACATCGCCTTACGGCTTCGCACGGACCTGTGTTTTTAGTAAACAGTCGCTTCTCGCTGGTCTCTGCGGCCACCCCCAGCTCAGGAAGCAAGTTCCTTCACCAGTGATGGCCCCCCTTCTCCCGAAGTTACGGGGGCATTTTGCCGAGTTCCTTAACCATAGTTCACCCGAACGCCTCGGTATTCTCTACCTGACCACCTGAGTCGGTTTAGGGTACGGGCCGCCATGAAACTCGCTAGAGGCTTTTCTCGACAGCATAGGATCATCCACTTCACCACAATCGGCTCGGCATCAGGTCTCAGCCTTATATGAGGGACGGATTTGCCTACCCCTCGGCCTACACCCTTACCCCGGGACAACCACCGCCCGGGCTGGACTACCTTCCTGCGTCACCCCATCGCTTACCTACTACCACCTTGGATCGCCGGCTCCACCACTTTCCTTTCCCCGAAGGGTCCGGAACGGCTTCACGGGCTTAGCATCAGAGGATTCGATATTGGGCGTTTCAAAGCGGGTACCGGAATATCAACCGGTTGTCCATCGACTACGCCTGTCGGCCTCGCCTTAGGTCCCGACTTACCCTGGGCAGATCAGCTTGACCCAGGAACCCTTAGTCAATCGGCGCACACGTTTCTCACGTGTGTATCGCTACTCATGCCTGCATTCTCACTCGTGAACCGTCCACAACTAGCTTCCGCTGCTGCTTCACCCGGCACACGACGCTCCCCTACCCATCACAGCGGGCGTTGGCCCTATTGCTGCAATGACACGACTTCGGCGGTACGCTTGAGCCCCGCTACATTGTCGGCGCGGAATCACTTGACCAGTGAGCTATTACGCACTCTTTCAAGGGTGGCTGCTTCTAAGCCAACCTCCTGGTTGTCTCTGCGACTCCACATCCTTTCCCACTTAGCGTACGCTTAGGGGCCTTAGTCGATGCTCTGGGCTGTTTCCCTCTCGACCATGGAGCTTATCCCCCACAGTCTCACTGCCGTGCTCTCACTTACCGGCATTCGGAGTTTGGCTAAGGTCAGTAACCCGGTAGGGCCCATCGCCTATCCAGTGCTCTACCTCCGGCAAGAAACACACGACGCTGCACCTAAATGCATTTCGGGGAGAACCAGCTATCACGGAGTTTGATTGGCCTTTCACCCCTAACCACAGGTCATCCCCCAGGTTTTCAACCCTGGTGGGTTCGGTCCTCCACGAAGTCTTACCTCCGCTTCAACCTGCCCATGGCTAGATCACTCCGCTTCGGGTCTAGAGCGTGCAACTCAATCGCCCTATTCGGACTCGCTTTCGCTACGGCTTCCCCACACGGGTTAACCTCGCTACACACCGCTAACTCGCAGGCTCATTCTTCAAAAGGCACGCAGTCACGACCGTTGTTCCGAAGAACAACGGCGACGCTCCCACGGCTTGTAGGCACACGGTTTCAGGTACTATTTCACTCCGCTCCCGCGGTACTTTTCACCATTCCCTCACGGTACTATCCGCTATCGGTCACCAGGGAATATTTAGGCTTAGCGGGTGGTCCCGCCAGATTCACACGGGATTTCTCGGGCCCCGTGCTACTTGGGAGATTCTTAAGCAAGCCGCTGATGTTTCGTCTACGGGGGTCTTACCCTCTACGCCGGACCTTTCGCATGTCCTTCGACTACATCAACGGTTTCTGACTCGCCGACCGGCCGGCAGACCGATCAAAAGAATTCCCACAACCCCGCATGCGCAACCCCTGCCGGGTATCACACGCATACGGTTTGGCCTCATCCGGTTTCGCTCGCCACTACTCCCGGAATCACGGTTGTTTTCTCTTCCTGAGGGTACTGAGATGTTTCACTTCCCCTCGTTCCCTCCACATGCCCTATGTGTTCAGGCATGGGTGACAGCCCATGACGACTGCCGGGTTTCCCCATTCGGACACCCCCGGATCAAAGCTCAGTTGGCAGCTCCCCGGGGCCTATCGCGGCCTCTCACGTCCTTCATCGGTTCCTGGTGCCAAGGCATCCACCGTGCGCCCTTAAAAACTTGGCCACAGATGCTCGCGTCCACTGTGTAGTTCTCAAGCAACGACCAGCCACCCATCACCCTGCACCTCGAAAGGAACAAGTTCACTGGGGCCGGCATCGCGAAGATAAGACCTTACGGCCGTACCCTCAGATACCCAACAACGTGCCAGGCACGACCCTCCATCAGTGAGTCACTTTCCACGCCGAAGCAGTACTCGTGATCCATCTGGAAGACCGTGCCAAATAATCAACGTTCCACCCATGAGCTGACCGTGCAGAACATTTGTCTGCAATCGGTACTGTGCTCCTTAGAAAGGAGGTGATCCAGCCGCACCTTCCGGTACGGCTACCTTGTTACGACTTCGTCCCAATCGCCAGTCCCACCTTCGACAGCTCCCTCCCTTACGGGTTGGGCCACCGGCTTCGGGTGTTACCGACTTTCGTGACGTGACGGGCGGTGTGTACAAGGCCCGGGAACGTATTCACCGCAGCAATGCTGATCTGCGATTACTAGCAACTCCAACTTCATGGGGTCGAGTTGCAGACCCCAATCCGAACTGAGACCGGCTTTTTGAGATTCGCTCCACCTCACGGTATCGCAGCTCATTGTACCGGCCATTGTAGCACGTGTGCAGCCCAAGACATAAGGGGCATGATGACTTGACGTCGTCCCCACCTTCCTCCGAGTTGACCCCGGCGGTCTCCTGTGAGTCCCCATCACCCCGAAGGGCATGCTGGCAACACAGGACAAGGGTTGCGCTCGTTGCGGGACTTAACCCAACATCTCACGACACGAGCTGACGACAGCCATGCACCACCTGTATACCGACCACAAGGGGGGCACTATCTCTAATGCTTTCCGGTATATGTCAAGCCTTGGTAAGGTTCTTCGCGTTGCGTCGAATTAAGCCACATGCTCCGCTGCTTGTGCGGGCCCCCGTCAATTCCTTTGAGTTTTAGCCTTGCGGCCGTACTCCCCAGGCGGGGAACTTAATGCGTTAGCTGCGGCACCGACGACGTGGAATGTCGCCAACACCTAGTTCCCAACGTTTACGGCGTGGACTACCAGGGTATCTAATCCTGTTCGCTCCCCACGCTTTCGCTCCTCAGCGTCAGTAATGGCCCAGAGATCCGCCTTCGCCACCGGTGTTCCTCCTGATATCTGCGCATTTCACCGCTACACCAGGAATTCCGATCTCCCCTACCACACTCTAGCTAGCCCGTATCGAATGCAGACCCGAGGTTAAGCCTCGGGCTTTCACATCCGACGTGACAAGCCGCCTACGAGCTCTTTACGCCCAATAATTCCGGACAACGCTTGCGCCCTACGTATTACCGCGGCTGCTGGCACGTAGTTAGCCGGCGCTTCTTCTGCAGGTACCGTCACTTTCGCTTCTTCCCTGCTGAAAGAGGTTTACAACCCGAAGGCCGTCATCCCTCACGCGGCGTCGCTGCATCAGGCTTTCGCCCATTGTGCAATATTCCCCACTGCTGCCTCCCGTAGGAGTCTGGGCCGTGTCTCAGTCCCAGTGTGGCCGGTCGCCCTCTCAGGCCGGCTACCCGTCGTCGCCTTGGTGGGCCATTACCCCACCAACAAGCTGATAGGCCGCGGGCTCATCCTTCACCGCCGGAGCTTTCAACCCCCGCCCATGCAGGCAGGAGTGGTATCCGGTATTAGACCCCGTTTCCAGGGCTTGTCCCAGAGTGAAGGGCAGATTGCCCACGTGTTACTCACCCGTTCGCCACTAATCCACCCCGAAGGGCTTCATCGTTCGACTTGCATGTGTTAAGCACGCCGCCAGCGTTCGTCCTGAGCCAGGATCAAACTCTCCATGAATGTTTACCGGTAATCCGGTGCACACACACGTTGAGCGGGCACGTCATGTCGGAATAAGACCGACGCGCCACAACGTCCTCGCTGTGTTTGTTGCCTACGAGTACCCGAAGGCCCCGCAGGTCTTTTTCAAAGGAACCTCATCCACCGAAGTGGACGGGGTATCAACTTCTGGCGTTGATTTTTGGCACGCTGTTGAGTTCTCAAGGAACGGACGCTTCCTTTGTACTCACCCTCGCGGGCTTTCCTCCGGGCTTTCGTTCTGTTCTTGCGTTTCCGACTCTATCAGACTCTTTCGTGTCCGATTTCCTCGGCGCCTTCGAGGTTCTGCGCTTTCGCGCTTTCCCTTTCCGGCGGTTCCGACTCTATCAGAAGTTTTCCACCGGATTTCCCGGCTTCAACGTTCCCGATTGGTGAGTCGAATGCACTCCACACGGAATTGGATTCCCTGCGGGGTGGGGGTCGCCGAACTTGACCAGTTCGAGGCAACCGTTTGACTCTACAACCCTCCCCCGGGGGTGTCAAAACGAGGTGGGCGCCTCGTGCACCCGGGTCAGCAGGGCCATCAACGTGCCCTGCTCCTCCGGGGTGAGCGGGGCCAACAGCTCGGCGTTGGCCGCTTCCGCGAGGGCCGCGCAGACCGCGTTCTTACGGCGGTCGGCGGGGTCCGGGGTGCGCAGGACCAGGCCCCCCTCCTGAAGGTCGTTGAGGATCCCGACCATGTCCTTCGGGTCCAGGGCGAGCCGGCGGCCCAGCTCCGCCTGGGCCACGGGCCCGAATTCGGCGGTCGCGGCCAGCACCGCGTGCTGCACGAGCTTCATCCCCTCCGGGGCGATCGCGTCGGCGACCGGCCCCGGCCCCGCGCCGCGACTCGGCCGACGGTCGACGCGGTCGCGCTGGTCCGCAGCGGACTGGTGGCCCGCGGTGCCTACGAGGCCGCGCGGGTGCAGCCCGGAGAGTCCGTCCTCGTCACGGCGGCGGCCAGTGCGGTGGGCACCCTCGCCCTCCAGTACGCCAAGGCCGGCGGGGCCGGGCGCGTGGTCGCCGCCATCAACAGCGCCGACAAGGCCGGCTTCGTCCGCGGCCTGGGCGCCGACGAGGTCATCCTGTACGAGGACGCCGACTGGGGCGCCCCGTACGACGTGATCCTCGACGGCGTCGGCGGCGACCTCCTCGGCCCCGCCGTGCGGGCCCTGGCCATGGGCGGGCGGCTGGTGGCCTTCAGCTCCGGCGGCGGCACGGTGGAGGCGTACGAACTCCTGCTCCGCGGCGCCTCGTTGATCGGCTTCCAGATGCGGGCCATCGCCCTCGGCCGGCCCGACCTGTACTCCCGCTGGCTGCGCGAGGTGTGCCGGGGCAGAAGAAGAGGTTGAGTTCGCCCGCGCGGCCCACGACGACCTTGGTCGGGGTGGCGTGCGGGTGTGGAGGGAGGCCCCGCTCTTCGACCGGCTTCCAGCTGCCGCTGCCGCCGTCCCACTCGGAGCCACCGACGCGCCAGCCCGGGGGGGTGCCCCTATCTGTTGGGTCAAGGTGGTGCGGGCTGCTGGTGGGTGAGGATGGGGGCATGACGACCTGGTTCCGCACCTACTACGAAGACGAAGATCTGTGGCTGTACTTCGAGGCCGATGACGAGGGCTGGGCGGCGCGTCACGTTGAGGTCCGGGGGAAGGACTCACGGCCGGTGACGGCTGCCTCTTTGGAAGAGGTGCTGCACTTGCGTGATCATGCCGATTTCGCGGCGATGGGCCGCTATGAACGGCAGTACGGCGTCCTGGCCGAGGCCGTGCTCGACGGCTGGCAGGACCAGCCGCAGGCAGGTGAGATCTCCGCGGAGGAGTTCGAGCTCCTGTGGGTCGAGGCCAGGCGAATTCTTGGTGCTTCAGGCTGATCTGGCGGGCTGAGGCTCGTAGAAGGTTCCGTCGCGGAGGATCGCGAAGAGGACGTCTCCCCGCCGTCTGGCGAGGCAGAGCAGGGCCTGGGTGTGATGCTTCCCTTGGGCGATCTTCTTGTCGTTAGTAGGCCCGCGACGCCGGGTCGCCCAAGGCGGCGACCAGCCGCTCGGCCATCCGCGGTGCCTTCGGCCGTAACAGCGTGACCAGCCGCCGTCGGCCAGCCTTGCGGATCTGAGCTGGTGACGCGAACCGTTCCAGCAGCGTGAGGACGGGCGCGTGCTGCAACCGCGGCCCCTGTACTCGCTCCAGCGACGGATGGATCTGAGTCAGCAGGCCGTGCAGCCGGTTCGCGACCCGGGTGGCCTCTCCGGCCAGGTCGTCGTCGAAGCCCACGATCATCTCCAGCTCGGCGATCGTCTCGTCCTCGCCATCGATCGCCCGCAGCGTGTGAGGCATCGCGCGGGCCGCGTCCGCGATGATGAACGCGTCCCTCGCATCGGTCTTGGCCTCACCCGGGTAGAGGTCGGCGATCCCCCGCCAGGCCGAAGAAGACGTCGATGTCGCCGGTGCCGATCACGTGCAGGCCCCTCCGCTGCTCACGCTTTCGTCCGGCCTGCCACGGCGCCGAGCTGCCACATCCACGTTACGGAAAGCTCTTCCGACCTGGCGGAACGGCGCCAGACCAGGTGGAGCGGTACGTATGCTGCCGGGCGTGATCAGACTGGAGCGGCTGCGGGCCGACCATGCGGACGCCCTGCTGGCCTTCGAGCGGGAGAACCGCGCGTACTTCGCGCGGTCGGTGCCGGATCGCGGAGATGCGTACTTCGTCGAGTTCGCCGCCCGGCACCGTGCCCTGCTCGCCGAGCAGGACGCGGGGGTGTGCCACTTCCATGTCGTCGTGGACGACCGGGGTGAGCTGGTCGGCCGGGTCAATCTCGTGGACGTCGAGGAAGGCGCCGCGGAACTCGGCTACCGGATCGGCGAGGGCTCGGCGGGCCGGGGCCTGGCAACGGCTGTGGTCGGGGAGATGTGCCGCCTGGCTGCCACGGCATACCGGCTCACCTCACTCACCGCGGTCACCACCCACGACAACCCCGCGTCAACGGCTGTACTCGGCCGCAACGGGTTCACGGCCGTCGGGCACGTCAGCCTCGCCGGCCGCCCCGGTACCCGGTACCAGCTCCAACTCGCCGGCGGACATTGACCCTGGACGCGCCTCAGGGGGCCAGGGTCCAACCCAGGTCGCCTTCGAGAAGGGCCCGGGTGATCAGCGGGTCCGCAGGCGCGGCAACCCGGTGACAAGGGCGAGGTTGAGCGGCTCGCCCTCCCGCACTCCGATGCTCAGCACCTCGAGATCGGGGTGCACGGCCGCCTCGACACTGTCCAGGCTCCGGATGTGGGTCCTCGCCACGACCGGCAGCCGGTCACCGCCGACGTTGTCGCCGAAGACGATCCAGCCTGGTGAGCCGACCAGGCCCTGTACCGGGGCATCTGTCGGGATGACGACCGCGGCCATCGCCGCGAACTGCGCTCGTCGGGCAGCGCGATCCCGAGGCGCTCTTCCGTGGCGGCGATGGCCTCGGGAAGGCGCTCGCGGAGCCTCCGCTCCAGCAGCGCCAGGTCCGCGGAGGGGGCCGGCACCGCTCCCGCCAGCGTCCCGTACTCGCTTGACTGCGTCGAACTCCTCCTGCGTGTCCTCGAGTTGGGCAGGCCGCCCGGGCCCCGGGTGCCGGCGCCGAGTAGGTAGGACCTGTTGGCGCGGGACGAGTAGGCCTTGTCGCCCCGCTGTCCGGCCGTGACCAGCAGAGGCAGCGGACGCTGCCCTTGCTCGCACGCCAGGTGGATCTCGGTGGTGAAGCCGCCCCGGGACCGGCCCAGGCCATCGGTCGTTCCGGGTGAACGCCAACCAAGGAAGCGGTCACCGCTCAGGAAAATACCCCGTAAACGCAGAAAAGCCCCGCACCATAAGGTGCGGGGCTTTCCCACAATGATTGTTCGGCGGCGTCCTACTCTCCCACAGGGTCCCCCCTGCAGTACCATCGGCGCTGAAAGGCTTAGCTTCCGGGTTCGGAATGTAAACCGGGCGTTTCCCTAACGCTATGACCACCGAAACACTATGAAGTTAACCAACCGGGCATAAACACGGTCGTTACTTCAGAACTAACACAGTGGACGCGAGCAACTGAGGACAAGCCCTCGGCCTATTAGTACCAGTCAGCTCCACCCGTTACCGGGCTTCCACATCTGGCCTATCAACCCAGTCGTCTACTGGGAGCCTTACCCTCTCAAGGAGGTGGGAATACTCATCTTGAAGCAGGCTTCCCGCTTAGATGCTTTCAGCGGTTATCCCTCCCGAACGTAGCCAACCAGCCATGCCCTTGGCAGGACAACTGGCACACCAGAGGTTCGTCCGTCCCGGTCCTCTCGTACTAGGGACAGCCCTTCTCAATATTCCTACGCGCACAGCGGATAGGGACCGAACTGTCTCACGACGTTCTAAACCCAGCTCGCGTACCGCTTTAATGGGCGAACAGCCCAACCCTTGGGACCGACTCCAGCCCCAGGATGCGACGAGCCGACATCGAGGTGCCAAACCATCCCGTCGATATGGACTCTTGGGGAAGATCAGCCTGTTATCCCCGGGGTACCTTTTATCCGTTGAGCGACGGCGCTTCCACAAGCCACCGCCGGATCACTAGTCCCGACTTTCGTCCCTGCTCGACCCGTCGGTCTCACAGTCAAGCTCCCTTGTGCACTTACACTCAACACCTGATTGCCAACCAGGCTGAGGGAACCTTTGGGCGCCTCCGTTACCCTTTGGGAGGCAACCGCCCCAGTTAAACTACCCATCAGACACTGTCCCTGATCCGGATCACGGACCGAGGTTAGACATCCAGCACGACCAGAGTGGTATTTCAACGGCGACTCCACCATGACTGGCGTCACGGCTTCAAAGTCTCCCACCTATCCTACACAAGCCGAACCGAACACCAATATCAAACTGTAGTAAAGGTCCCGGGGTCTTTCCGTCCTGCTGCGCGAAACGAGCATCTTTACTCGTAGTGCAATTTCACCGGGCCTATGGTTGAGACAGTCGAGAAGTCGTTACGCCATTCGTGCAGGTCGGAACTTACCCGACAAGGAATTTCGCTACCTTAGGATGGTTATAGTTACCACCGCCGTTTACTGGCGCTTAAGTTCTCAGCTTCGCAACCCCGAAAGGTCACTAACCGGTCCCCTTAACGTTCCAGCACCGGGCAGGCGTCAGTCCGTATACATCGCCTTACGGCTTCGCACGGACCTGTGTTTTTAGTAAACAGTCGCTTCTCGCTGGTCTCTGCGGCCACCCCCAGCTCAGGAAGCAAGTTCCTTCACCAGTGATGGCCCCCCTTCTCCCGAAGTTACGGGGGCATTTTGCCGAGTTCCTTAACCATAGTTCACCCGAACGCCTCGGTATTCTCTACCTGACCACCTGAGTCGGTTTAGGGTACGGGCCGCCATGAAACTCGCTAGAGGCTTTTCTCGACAGCATAGGATCATCCACTTCACCACAATCGGCTCGGCATCAGGTCTCAGCCTTATATGAGGGACGGATTTGCCTACCCCTCGGCCTACACCCTTACCCCGGGACAACCACCGCCCGGGCTGGACTACCTTCCTGCGTCACCCCATCGCTTACCTACTACCACCTTGGATCGCCGGCTCCACCACTTTCCTTTCCCCGAAGGGTCCGGAACGGCTTCACGGGCTTAGCATTAATGGATTCGATATTGGGCGTTTCAAAGCGGGTACCGGAATATCAACCGGTTGTCCATCGACTACGCCTGTCGGCCTCGCCTTAGGTCCCGACTTACCCTGGGCAGATCAGCTTGACCCAGGAACCCTTAGTCAATCGGCGCACACGTTTCTCACGTGTGTATCGCTACTCATGCCTGCATTCTCACTCGTGAACCGTCCACAACTAGCTTCCGCTGCTGCTTCACCCGGCACACGACGCTCCCCTACCCATCACAGCGGGCGTTGGCCCTATTGCTGCAATGACACGACTTCGGCGGTACGCTTGAGCCCCGCTACATTGTCGGCGCGGAATCACTTGACCAGTGAGCTATTACGCACTCTTTCAAGGGTGGCTGCTTCTAAGCCAACCTCCTGGTTGTCTCTGCGACTCCACATCCTTTCCCACTTAGCGTACGCTTAGGGGCCTTAGTCGATGCTCTGGGCTGTTTCCCTCTCGACCATGGAGCTTATCCCCCACAGTCTCACTGCCGTGCTCTCACTTACCGGCATTCGGAGTTTGGCTAAGGTCAGTAACCCGGTAGGGCCCATCGCCTATCCAGTGCTCTACCTCCGGCAAGAAACACACGACGCTGCACCTAAATGCATTTCGGGGAGAACCAGCTATCACGGAGTTTGATTGGCCTTTCACCCCTAACCACAGGTCATCCCCCAGGTTTTCAACCCTGGTGGGTTCGGTCCTCCACGAAGTCTTACCTCCGCTTCAACCTGCCCATGGCTAGATCACTCCGCTTCGGGTCTAGAGCGTGCAACTCAATCGCCCTATTCGGACTCGCTTTCGCTACGGCTTCCCCACACGGGTTAACCTCGCTACACACCGCTAACTCGCAGGCTCATTCTTCAAAAGGCACGCAGTCACGACCCATTGGGTAAACCCAATGAGCGACGCTCCCACGGCTTGTAGGCACACGGTTTCAGGTACTATTTCACTCCGCTCCCGCGGTACTTTTCACCATTCCCTCACGGTACTATCCGCTATCGGTCACCAGGGAATATTTAGGCTTAGCGGGTGGTCCCGCCAGATTCACACGGGATTTCTCGGGCCCCGTGCTACTTGGGAGATTCTTAAGCAAGCCGCTGATGTTTCGTCTACGGGGGTCTTACCCTCTACGCCGGACCTTTCGCATGTCCTTCGACTACATCAACGGTTTCTGACTCGCCGACCGGCCGGCAGACCGATCAAAAGAATTCCCACAACCCCGCATGCGCAACCCCTGCCGGGTATCACACGCATACGGTTTGGCCTCATCCGGTTTCGCTCGCCACTACTCCCGGAATCACGGTTGTTTTCTCTTCCTGAGGGTACTGAGATGTTTCACTTCCCCTCGTTCCCTCCACATGCCCTATGTGTTCAGGCATGGGTGACAGCCCATGACGACTGCCGGGTTTCCCCATTCGGACACCCCCGGATCAAAGCTCAGTTGGCAGCTCCCCGGGGCCTATCGCGGCCTCTCACGTCCTTCATCGGTTCCTGGTGCCAAGGCATCCACCGTGCGCCCTTAAAAACTTGGCCACAGATGCTCGCGTCCACTGTGTAGTTCTCAAGCAACGACCAGCCACCCATCACACTCTGCCGAAGCAAAGCTTTACTGGGGCCGGCATCGCGAAGATAAGACCTTACGGCCGTACCCTCAGATACCCAACAACGTGCCAGGCACGACCCTCCATCAGTGAGTCACTTTCCACGCCGAAGCAGTACTCGTGATCCATCTGGAAGACCGTGCCAAATAATCAACGTTCCACCCATGAGCTGACCGTGCAGAACATTTGTCTGCAATCGGTACTGTGCTCCTTAGAAAGGAGGTGATCCAGCCGCACCTTCCGGTACGGCTACCTTGTTACGACTTCGTCCCAATCGCCAGTCCCACCTTCGACAGCTCCCTCCCTTACGGGTTGGGCCACCGGCTTCGGGTGTTACCGACTTTCGTGACGTGACGGGCGGTGTGTACAAGGCCCGGGAACGTATTCACCGCAGCAATGCTGATCTGCGATTACTAGCAACTCCAACTTCATGGGGTCGAGTTGCAGACCCCAATCCGAACTGAGACCGGCTTTTTGAGATTCGCTCCACCTCACGGTATCGCAGCTCATTGTACCGGCCATTGTAGCACGTGTGCAGCCCAAGACATAAGGGGCATGATGACTTGACGTCGTCCCCACCTTCCTCCGAGTTGACCCCGGCGGTCTCCTGTGAGTCCCCATCACCCCGAAGGGCATGCTGGCAACACAGGACAAGGGTTGCGCTCGTTGCGGGACTTAACCCAACATCTCACGACACGAGCTGACGACAGCCATGCACCACCTGTATACCGACCACAAGGGGGGCACTATCTCTAATGCTTTCCGGTATATGTCAAGCCTTGGTAAGGTTCTTCGCGTTGCGTCGAATTAAGCCACATGCTCCGCTGCTTGTGCGGGCCCCCGTCAATTCCTTTGAGTTTTAGCCTTGCGGCCGTACTCCCCAGGCGGGGAACTTAATGCGTTAGCTGCGGCACCGACGACGTGGAATGTCGCCAACACCTAGTTCCCAACGTTTACGGCGTGGACTACCAGGGTATCTAATCCTGTTCGCTCCCCACGCTTTCGCTCCTCAGCGTCAGTAATGGCCCAGAGATCCGCCTTCGCCACCGGTGTTCCTCCTGATATCTGCGCATTTCACCGCTACACCAGGAATTCCGATCTCCCCTACCACACTCTAGCTAGCCCGTATCGAATGCAGACCCGAGGTTAAGCCTCGGGCTTTCACATCCGACGTGACAAGCCGCCTACGAGCTCTTTACGCCCAATAATTCCGGACAACGCTTGCGCCCTACGTATTACCGCGGCTGCTGGCACGTAGTTAGCCGGCGCTTCTTCTGCAGGTACCGTCACTTTCGCTTCTTCCCTGCTGAAAGAGGTTTACAACCCGAAGGCCGTCATCCCTCACGCGGCGTCGCTGCATCAGGCTTTCGCCCATTGTGCAATATTCCCCACTGCTGCCTCCCGTAGGAGTCTGGGCCGTGTCTCAGTCCCAGTGTGGCCGGTCGCCCTCTCAGGCCGGCTACCCGTCGTCGCCTTGGTGGGCCATTACCCCACCAACAAGCTGATAGGCCGCGGGCTCATCCTTCACCGCCGGAGCTTTCAACCCCCGCCCATGCAGGCAGGAGTGGTATCCGGTATTAGACCCCGTTTCCAGGGCTTGTCCCAGAGTGAAGGGCAGATTGCCCACGTGTTACTCACCCGTTCGCCACTAATCCACCCCGAAGGGCTTCATCGTTCGACTTGCATGTGTTAAGCACGCCGCCAGCGTTCGTCCTGAGCCAGGATCAAACTCTCCATGAATGTTTACCGGTAATCCGGTGCACACACACGTTGAGCGGGCACGTCATGTCGGAATAAGACCGACGCGCCACAACGTCCTCGCTGTGTTTGTTGCCTACGAGTACCCGAAGGCCCCGCAGGTCTTTTTCAAAGGAACCTCATCCACCGAAGTGGACGGGGTATCAACTTCTGGCGTTGATTTTTGGCACGCTGTTGAGTTCTCAAGGAACGGACGCTTCCTTTGTACTCACCCTCTCGGGCTTTCCTCCGGGCTTTCGTTCTGTTCTTGCGTTTCCGACTCTATCAGATCCTTTCGGGCCTGACCCCCAGTCAGCGGGGTTTGTCTTCCGGGCCGTTGGGCCCTTCCGACTCCTGAACTCTAGCGGATTTTCCCGGCAACCGATAATCGGGCCTTCGGAAATGAATTCGGACATGCCGAATTCGTTCCCAGTGGGAGATCGTGCTGAGTAGGTTGCCGCTACGAGGCGGCGGGATTCGTTGACGTCAGAACCTTCCGGCTCTGGGGCAACTCGAAGAACCTTACGGATCCGCGAGGGGCATGTCAACTGGGGAGGTCAGGCCCGGGACTGGAGCTCTTCCACGCGGTCCAGGAGCCGGGTGAGCATGTCTCCCAGTACCCCGCGCTCCGACGTGGAGAGGTCCTGGAGGAGGTCCTCCTCGAACACCGTGGCCGCGCGCATCGCGTCCAGCCACTTGCTGCGGCCCTCGTCCGTCAGCTCCACGATCACGCGGACCCGGTTCGACTCGTCCCGCTCGCGGGTGACCAGGCCCTCGGCGGTCATGCGGTCGATCCGGTGGGTCATCGCCGCCGGCGTGAGGCCCAGCTGCTTCGCGAGCTCGCTGGGGCCCATCCGGTAGGGCGCCCCGGAGATGACGAGGGCCTTGAGGACCTCCCACTCCGCGTTGCTGATGCCCAGGGCCGCGGTCTGGCGGCCGTACGCGACGTTCATCCGGCGGTTCAGCCGGCTCAGTGCCGAGACGACCTTCTCCACCTGGGGGTCGAGGTCCTGGAACTCGCGCTGGTAGACGGCGATCTGCTCATCGAGGCTCGGCTCGTGGACGGGCGTAGCGCCGTCGGGGGTGTCACCCATGCCCCGAAGTATCGCACGAACCCGTTGGCGTCTAACTCCTTCGATGTGTAGAGTTAAGGATCGAAGTTTAGGTGTGAAGTTCTGAAGTCTTCAGTCTTCGGCTCTCAAAGGCAGGTGAGAAGTGACCAGGGTGATGGGCGCTGCGATGCGGCGGATCCAGGCCGGGAACGCGCTGACCGCGTTCGGTATCGGTTTCACGGTTCCGTTCCTCTACATCTATGTGGCGCAGGTGCGGGGTCTGGGTTCCATGGCCGCCACGAGTGCGTTCGTGGCGTTCGCCCTGGGTGCTCTCGTCGCGCTGCCCTTCACCGGACGGGTCATCGACCGACGTGGTCCGGTGCCCGTGGTGATGGGCGCCGCCGTCGCCGCTTCGGCGGGTGCGCTCTCGCTCGGGCTCTCCACCGGCATCGTGCCGATCCTGCTGTCCGCGCTGGCGCTCGGCGCCGGGCAGGCCGTGATGCAGCCGGCGCTGGCCACGATGATCGTGTGGTGCTCCACCCCGTCCACCCGTACGCGTGCCTTCGCTCTGCAGTTCTTCATGCAGAACCTGGGTCTGGGCATCGGCGGTCTCGTCGGCGGTCAGATCGTCGACGTGGCCCGGCCGGGCAGCTTCACCCTGCTGTTCGGCATCGAGGCCGTGATGTTCCTGGTGCTGGCGGCCGTCATCGCCACCGTGCGGATGCCGCACGTACAGAACATCAGCGGCGCGATGGCGAAGGACGCGGCTCCGGCCGGCGGCGGCTGGAAGCGGCTGCTGCGGCACAAGGCGATGGTGCAGCTGTGCGTGCTGGGCTTCGTGCTGTTCTTCGCCTGCTACGGACAGTTCGAGTCGGGTCTGGCGGCCTTCGGTACGGAGGCGGCGGGAATCTCCCCCTCGACGCTGGGCCTGGCGCTGGCCGCCAACACCGGTGCGATCGTCGTGGCGCAGTTCGTCGTACTGAGGCTGGTCGAGAAGCGGCGCCGGTCGCGGGTCATCGCGCTGGTCGGGCTGATCTGGACGGTGGCCTGGGTGATCGCCGGGTTCTCGGGGCTGGGGCACGGCAGCGCGGTGATGGCCGCGGGTGCGTTCGTCACCACGTACGCCCTCTTCGGTATCGGTGAGGCGATGCTGTCGCCGACGCTGGCGCCGCTGGTGGCCGATCTGGCCCCGGAGGGCTCGGTCGGGCAGTACAACTCGGCCTTCGCGCTGGTCAAGCAGATGGCGCTGGCGCTCGGGCCGCTGGGTGTGCCGCTGGGTGCGGGGATTCCGATGCTCTACATCGGGGTGTTCGTGTTCGTCTCGCTGGGGATCGCGGTGCTGGCGCTGCGGCTCGGCAGGCAGCTGAGCCCGGTGCAGGACAACCCGTCGCTGGTGAGCCGGGTCGTGGCGCAGGGGCCCGCGGTCGCCGGGAAGGCGGCCGTGGCCGTGGAGCGCGGGGAGCGCGTGTCCGCGTAAGAGACGTGCGGGTGGAGTGTGGGGGAGAGCCTCCGGTCTTTTGGCCGGGGGCTCTTCCTGTGTCCGGTCACTTGTCGGGCAGGGCGAACTCGCACCAGACGGCCTTGCCGCCGCCGGGGGTGCGGCGGGAGCCCCAGGCCGAGGCGATGGTGGCGACGATCGAGATGCCGCGGCCGGTCTCGTCGGCCGGTTCGGCGCGGCGGCGGCGCGGGAGGTGGTCGTCCCCGTCGGTGACCTCGACGATCAGGCGGCGGTCGGTGCGGCGCAGGCGCAGGCGCATGGGCGGGGTGCCGTGCTGGAGGGAGTTCGCGACGAGCTCGCTGGCGGCCAGGACGCCGAGGTCGCACAGCTCGATGGGGAAGCGCCAGGAGCTGAGGACGCCCTGGGCGAAGGCGCGGGCGCGCGGGGCGGCCTCGATGCCGCCGAGGAGTTCCAGGGCGGCGTTGTGGAAGAGCTCGGCATCGGATCCGGTGCGGGCGGGCTGCTGGAGGACCATGACGGCGACGTCGTCGTCGTGGTCGGCGTCCACGCCGAGGGCGCGCATCAGGCGGTCGCAGATGATCGCCGGGGTGCCCTGGGCGCCGGCGAGGGCGCGTTCGAGGGCGGCGACGCCTTCGTCGATGTCCTCGCCGCGGCGTTCGACCAGGCCGTCGGTGTAGAGGACGGCGGTGGAGCCGGGGCCCAGGGCGATGGTGCCGGAGGTGTGCAGCCAGCCGCCGGTGCCCAGGGGTGGGCCGGTGGGGTCGGCGGCGCGGCGGACGGTGCCGTCCTCGTCGCGGACGAGGATGGGGAGGTGGCCGGCGGAGGCGTAGGCGAGGAGGCCTTCGTTGGGGTCGTGGACGGCGTAGACGCAGGTGGCGATCTGGCTGGCGTCGATCTCGGCGGCGAGGCCGTCGAGGAGCTGGAGGACCTCGTGCGGGGGCAGGTCGAGGCGGGCGTAGGCGCGGACGGCGGTGCGCAGCTGGCCCATGACGGCGGCGGCGCGGACGCCTCGGCCCATGACGTCGCCGATGACGAGGGCGGTGCGGCCGGCTCCGAGGGTGATGACGTCGTACCAGTCGCCGCCGACGGCGGCCTCGGTGCCGCCGGGCTGGTAGGTGGCGGCGACGCGGAGGTCGTCGGGCTGTTCCAGTTCCTGCGGGAGGAGGGAGCGCTGGAGGGTGACGGCGGCCTCGCGCTGGCGGCGTTCGCTGGCGCGCAGGCGTTCGACGGCTTCGGCGTGGTCGGTGACGTCGGCGAGGTGGACCAGGATGCCGGTGTGGTGGGGGTCCGGTTCGCCGTCGGCGGCGGTCTTGGGGAATTCGACCGGGGTGCAGGTGACGGTGTACGAGCTGCCGCCGCCGGGGGCGGTGCGGTTCTTGGCGGTACGGGGCTTGCCGCTGCGCTGGACCTGGTCGAGGAGCGGGAGCAGGCCGAGCTCGCCGAGTTCGGGGAGGGCGGTGTGGGCGGGGGCTCCGGTGGTGCGGGGGCCGAAGCCGGCGGTGTAGGCGTCGTTGACGTAGGCGACGCGGTGTTCGGGGCCGTGGACGAGGGCGACGAGGGCCGGGAGCAGGCCGAGGACCTCCTGTACGGAGAGCTCGTCGAGGGCGGGTACGGCGGGGAGCGGTGCCGTGCCGGTGCCGCGGACGGTGGCGTCGGCGGGGCTGCCCTCGGGGGGCGTGACGGGGTGGGCGGCGGCGCCGCGGGCTGCCGGGACGGCGCCCTCACCCCGTTTGGCCTGGGCTGCGGCGTGCTCGCTCCGGGCGGCTGCGCGGCGCTGCGTTCCGGGAAAGCGGGCGCTCCAGCGCGTGAAGTTCACTGCGTTCAAGCCTCGTGGTGTCGCAAGTGGTCGCGGTGTCCCCTCCTGGCGGTTGCCGGGAGGTGCCCCTGTGGTCGGTCCCTGGACGGTGTCGCTCGGCGAATATCACTGTGTGCAGGCGTGAGCCCACCTATGGTCACACGTCCAGTGTGGCCGACCGGACTGACAACGTCAGCCCTGCTTGTCCTGCGGGGGGTCGGGGGCGGGCTTGGGCGGGTGGTGTCTGGGGCCGCCGCCTGCGGCGAGTTCGAATTCTGCCCTGGGGTGTTCGAGGGATCCGAGGGAGACGATCTCGCGTTTGAAAAGTCCTGCGAGGGTCCATTCGGCGAGGACGCGCATTTTGCGGTTGAAGGTGGGGACGCGGCTGAGGTGGTAGGCGCGGTGCATGAACCAGGCGGGGTAGCCCTTGATCTTGCGGCCGTAGATGAAGGCGACGCCCTTGTGGAGGCCGAGGGAGGCGACGGAGCCGGCGTACTTGTGGGCGTACTCGGTGAGGACCTCGTCGCGCAGGGCGGCGACGAGGTTGTCGGCGAGCTGTTTGGCCTGGCGTACGGCGTGCTGGGCGTTGGGGGCGCATTCGCGGACACCTCCTTCGCCGGCGCCGTCGGCGCCGTCGGCGCCGTCGGCGGCGGTGATGTCGGCGGCGGTGATGTCGGGGACGGCGGCGGCGTCGCCGGCGGCCCAGGCGTGTTCGACGCCTTCGATGGTGAGGAAGGAGGTGCAGGCGAGGCGGCCGCGCTCGTTCTTGGGGAGGTCGCTGGCGGCGAGGACGGGGTGGGGTTTGACGCCGGCGGTCCAGACGATGGTGCGGGTGGGGAAGCGGGAGCCGTCGCTGAGGACGGCGACGCGGTTCTCGCAGGATTCGAGGCGGGTCTCGAGGCGGACGTCGATATTGCGTCGGCGCAGTTCGCGGACGGTGTAGGTGCCCATTTCGGGGCCGACCTCGGGGAGGATCCGGTCGCTGGCCTCGACCAGCACCCATTTCATGTCCTCGGCCTTGACGTTGTGGTAGTAGCGGGCGGCGTATCTGGCCATGTCCTCCAGTTCGCCGAGGGCCTCGACGCCGGCGAATCCGCCGCCGACGAACACGAAGGTCAGGGCGGCGTCGCGGATTGCGGGGTCGCGGGTGGAGGAGGCGATGTCCATCTGTTCGATGACGTGGTTGCGCAGGCCGATGGCCTCTTCCACGGTCTTGAATCCGATGCCGTAGTCGGCGAGTCCCGGGATGGGGAGGGTGCGGGAGACGGAGCCGGGGGCGAGGACGAGTTCGTCGTATTCGATCTCGATGCCGCCGGTGCCCTCCTCGGCGGTGGCGAGGGTGGTGACGGTCGCGGTCCGTTTGGCGTGGTCGATGCTCCGGGCCTCGCCGATGACGATGCGGCAGCGGTCGAGGACGCGGCGCAGGGGGATCACGACGTGGCGTGGGGAGATCGCGCCCGCGGCGGCTTCGGGGAGGAAGGGCTGGTACGTCATGTAGGGCTCGGGTGTGACCACCGTGACCTCGGCTTCGCCGGATCTCAGCTTCCGCTGGAGGCCCAGGGCCGTGTACATGCCGACGTATCCGCCGCCGACGACGAGGATGCGCGTGGGGGGCGGGGTACCGGGGGCGTCGCCCCGGGAGTTAGCAGCCTTCACCACCCCATGACGCAACGTGGCCGGGAGTTTGTCCACAGGCCCGGCAAATTGTGTGACCGGTGGGGGTGCTGGGACGGGTCCGTCGGGAGATCCTGATCACGGTCAAAATGCGCAGGTCAGGACCTATGGAAGGGGGGATTCCGGCGAGTTGCGGCGGAAAAGTGGGGGTGAATGCTCCGATCGGGCGGTGCTCCGTCCGGGGCTGCCTCTTCTGAATTGACTCTGGCTCAACTATGTTCGTATCTCGTCGAGGAGTAGGACCAGGGCCCTCATGACCGTGGCCCCCCTCGACACGAAGGCGGGGAGTGTCTCCGGGGGGAGACAAGTGATTACCGGGGGATACATATGAACATTTCCGATTTCCATGGCTCTGTCACCGCTCTGTCCGCAGAGAGCGGCGGACGTGTGATCGCGGGCTCGACCACCCACGGAGTGGGTCGTTCCACACCGCTGCGCGTCGACGCGCAGCGCAACCTCGAGCACGTCCTGCGGGCGGCGCGCGAGGTGTTCGGCGAGCTGGGCTACGGGGCTCCGATGGAGGACGTGGCCCGGCGGGCGCGGGTCGGTGTCGGGACCGTCTACCGGCGGTTCCCCAGCAAGGACGTCCTGGTCCGGCGGATAGCCGAGGAGGAGACTGCCCGGCTGACCGAACAGGCCAAGTCCGCCCTGGGCCAGGAGGAGGAGCCGTGGCAGGCGCTGTCGCGCTTCCTGCGCACCTCCGTGGCCTCCGGCGCGGGCCGGCTGCTGCCGCCGCAGGTACTGCGGGTCGGCGCGGCCGAGGAGGACGAGAACGAGGCCGCGGCTCGTGTGCCGCACCAGCGCCAGGCCGTCGCGGGCTCGGCACCGGAGCTGCGCGTCGTGGGCGCGCGGACCTCGGTGGAGGACGAGCCGGCGGAGGACTCCGGCGCGGGTGCGCTGCTGGAGGTCGTCGGCCAGCTGGTGGACCGGGCGCGGGAGGCGGGTGAACTGCGGGCCGATGTCACGGTGGCCGATGTGCTGCTGGTGATAGCGACCGCCGCGCCCGCACTGCCCGACCCGGCGCAGCAGGCCGCGGCTTCGGCCCGGCTGCTGGACATCCTGCTCGAGGGGCTGCGCTCCCGGACGGTGTGAGCCGCCGTCCCGGCTGTAGCCGGGGCGGGTGCTGTTGCCGGGCCGGCCCCCGCAGGGGTGGGGGCCGGGTCGTCAACGCAGGCCCTCGAACGGCCGGTCGCCCGAAGGGGTGAGGACAACTGCGGCGATTCGCCGGATTGTCCCCGGATGGGTGGATGCCGCGGAGAGGGGGCCAGGGCACCACCGCCGTGTGACACGCTGGATCGGTGTACCGGTTCGAGTGTGTCGTGCGGGGGCTTCCGCGATGAGCGTTGACGGGCGGGACGAATCTCTCGGTGGCGCCAGTGGCACCGGTGGCGAGGTCGCGGCGGGGAGCCTGCCCGCCCGGCAGGTCCCGGCCCAGCGCGAACCCGGTGGGCGGCATGCCGCCTCCGGGGCGGGCGCTGCCGATCTGGCGCCGTCCGACGGGGACTTGGTCGCCCGGATGCGCGGCGGTGACGACGGCGCGTACGAAGAGCTGTTCCGCCGGCACGCCGATGCGGTACGGCGCTACGCCCGGACCTGCTGCCGGGACGGGCACACCGCCGACGACCTGACCGCCGAGGTGTTCGCGCGGACGCTCCAGGCGGTACGGGGCGGGGCGGGTCCGGACCAGTCGGTGCGGGCCTATCTCCTGACCACCGTGCGGCGGGTTGCCGCGGCCTGGGCGAAGACCGCCCGGCGGGAGCATCTGGTCGAGGACTTCGCGCTGTTCGCGGAGCGGGCGGCCGTGGGTGCGGAGAGCGCCGGCGGGCTGTCCGGGGACGACACCCTGGAACTGGGGGCGGATGTCCGGGCGATGCACGAGGCGGAGCGGTCACTCGCGATGCAGGCCTTCCGGAGCCTGCCGGAGCGGTGGCAGGCCGTGCTGTGGCACACCACGGTCGAGGAGGCCTCGCCCAGTGCGATCGCCCCGCTGTTCGGGCTGAGCGCCAACGCGACGGCGGTGCTGGCCAGCCGGGCCCGGGAGGGCCTCAAGCAGGCCTACCTCCAGGCGCATGTGAGTTCCGCGCTCAGTGCGGGCGGGGACTGCGCCCGGTACGCGGACCGGCTGGGCGCGTATGCCCGGGGCGGGCTGCGGATGCGGGCGGAGCGGGGGCTGCGCAAGCACCTGGAGGAGTGCGCCAAGTGCCGGCTGGCCGCCGGGGAGCTCAAGGACGTCAACGCGGGGATTCCCGCGCTGCTGCCGGTCGCGGTCATCGGGTGGTTCGCCGCCGGGTACGCCGCCAAGGCGGCCGGGGTGGTGGCCGGTGGGGCCGTCGCCGCCGGGGGTGCGGGGGCTGCCGCCGCGGCGGCGGGAGGATCGTCGGCCGGGGCGGCTGGTGCCGGGGCCGCGGGTGCGGGTGCGGCGGGTGCGGGCGCCGGTGCGGGTGCGGCGGGTGGGGGGGCTGCCGGGGCCGGAGCGGGGGCTGCTGGTGGGGCCGGTGGCGGTGGGGCGGGGGCTGGGGGTGCGGTGGTCTCCGAGGGGCTGGGGCTGCCGGCCAAGGCCGCCATCGCCGCCGGGATAGCGGTCGCGGCGGCCGCCGGGGTGGTGTTCGCCCTGGCCGGGGACGAGCCCGAGCCGCAGGCGAAGGCGAAGCCCGGGGTGGTGGCGCCGGTGGTGCCCGAGGTGCCCGCGCCGTCGGTGTCCGCCGCGCCGGAGTGGAGCCCGCCGGGGGCTCCGGCGCCTGCGGCGCGTGGTTCCGTACCGCCGCGGCAGAGCGCGGTGCCGTCTGCGGCGCCTCCGCCGTCCGTGCGGCCGTCGGCTTCGGCGACGGCACGGCCGAAGCCCTCCCCCACGCCGTCCCCGTCGCCGTCCCCGACCCGGGCCGAGCCGACGCCGCCGCCTGCGCCTGCGCCGAAGCCCCCGCAGGGGTTCCAGCTGGCCCGGCTGGGGCACTCCGCGTACGGGCAGCACACCGGTCCCGAGCTGGAGACCTGGCGCAGCAGCTGGGTGTGGCAGCGGTGGGGGCTGATGGCCGGCGGCCAGCGGTTCGGGCAGGGGATCACCGTCCACTCCCGCTCCACGGTGGAGGTCACCCTCAACCGGCAGTGCAGCAGCTTCTCGGCGCGGGCCGGGGTGGACGGGCTGTCGCTGCTGACCGACGGGAGGGTGCGGTTCTCCGTCTACGGCGACGGGCAGCGGCTGTGGCGTTCGGGCGCGCTCGGGTACGGGGACGCCCCGGTGCCGGTCGAGGTGCCGCTGGCCGGGCGCACGACGCTGCGGCTGGTGGTGGAGCAGGCCGGGCAGGGGCACCTGCCGACGCTGGCGAGCTGGGCCGATGCGGTGATCAGCTGCCGGTGAGGCCGGTGAGTTCGGTGACGACCTCGGCGGGGGTCAGGGTCCGGCCCTCGGCTTCCGCTCCGGCGTGGGCGGCCGCCCCGAGGAGGGCGCGGGTGCGGTCCGGGAGCCCCTCCAGGACGGCCTCCTCCGGGACCGAGCGGGGATGGCCCGCGCGCCAGGCGGTGGCCGCCGCGAGGACGCGTACGCTCTCGGCCGGACGGCCGGCGTCGGCCAGGAACAGGGCCGCCGCCTCGGAGAGGCCGGCCAGGAAGCGCTCCGCGCAGTGCGTGGCGACCGCCCGGTCGAGGGCGGGTCCGATCCTGGCCAGGCCGGCCTCCGGGCCGTGTTCGCGGGCGTCGAGGACGGCGTCGACGAGGTCGAGCCCCGCGGTGAACTGTGAGGGCACGGTGATCCGTTCGCCCGCGACGCGGGTGCGGGCGCACTCGGTACGGGCCCGGGCGAAGTCGCCGCGCTGGAGGGCGAGCATGGCGCCCAGGAGCCCGGCGAAGGTGCCCACGTCGTACACCCCGCCGTGCTGGCTGGCCTCGTGGTGGGCCTCCGCCAGCAGCCGTTCGGCGGTGTCGAAGTCCCCGGCGCTGTAGGCGGCCTCCGCGATGCGGGCGATCGCGAAGGGCGCCTCGATGTGGGCCCCGACCTCCCGGGCGAGGCGCAGGCACTCCTCGTACTCGGCCCGGGCGGTGTCGTACTGGCCGCGCGAGAGAGCGGCCTCCCCGGCGGCGCTGGCCACCTGGGAGCGGATCCAGCGGTCGCCGACCCGGTGGGCGATCTCGTGGAGTTCGGCGAGGTCGGCGTCGACGGAGGGCAGGCCGCCGGTCATGTCGATGGCCATGTGGGCGCGCATCAGCAGGGTGACGGCGAGTTCCCAGTCCCCCGCGTGGCGGCGGCAGTTGGCCACCGATCCGTCGAGGTTCTCCTGGAAGTCGAGGGCGTCGCCGGTGAGGAAGGAGGTCGCGGGCCAGAGCATGCCGGGGAAGAGGGTGGTCTCCGGGGAGCCGTGGCGGAAGGCCTCCTTGATGCGGGCGGCGAGGGCACGGTGTTCGGGGGTGTGGAACCGCTCCGCACCGGTGCTCTCGGCGAGCAGGAGCATGTGGAGGATCTGCAGCCGCATGAAGGGCCGGTACGCCGGGGAGTCCTCCGGCGGGTCGACGGGGATCCGGGCGAGGATCCGGGAGGTCCAGTCGGCGCCCTCGATGCGGTAGTTGCGCAGCCACCAGAACCAGCCGAGGGCGAAGACCAGGCGCTGGGCGGTCTCGATGCCGGCGCCCTCGGGGTCCCCGTCGGTGGCGGCGTGGAGGGCGGAGCGGACGTTGTCGAGTTCGGTCTCGACGCGGCGGATCCAGGGGAGCTGGCCGGCGGAGCGGAGCAGGGGCTCGGCCCGCTCGGTGAGGGCGAGGTAGTGCGCGGCGTGGCGGCGGACGGTGGCGCGGGCGTCCTCGGGCTCCTCCGCCAGGCGCTCGGCGGCGTACTCGTGGATGGTCTCCAGGAGGCGGTAGCGCATGCCGTCGGGGTCGGGCGCGGCCACGACGAGGGACTTGTCGACGAGGGAGCCGAGGGTGTCGGCGATGTCGAGGCCGCCCGCGCCGCAGACGGCTTCGGCGGCGTCCAGGTCGCAGCCGCCGGCGAAGGCCGACAGCCGGGCGAGGACGGTGC
This sequence comes from Streptomyces sp. NBC_00091, assembly GCF_026343185.1. Lineage (GTDB taxonomy): Bacteria > Actinomycetota > Actinomycetes > Streptomycetales > Streptomycetaceae > Streptomyces. The sequence continues at coordinate 2,406,523 of NZ_JAPEMA010000001.1, forward strand.
GCTCGGGTGCGTCGAGGAGGTCCCAGGACCAGTCGACGACGGCGCGCAGGGTCTGCTGGCGGGGCCGGAGCGTGCGGGCGCCGCCGGTCAGGAGGCGGAAGCGGTCGTCGAGGCGGTCGGCGATCTGGCGCGGGGTGAGGAGCCTGAGGCGGGCGGCGGCCAGTTCGATGGCGAGCGGCAGACCGTCCAGGCGGGCGCAGATCTCGGCGACGGCGGCCGGGTCCTCGCCGGGGCCGAAGCCGGGGCGGGCGGCGGTGGCGCGCTCGGCGAACAGCTGGTGCGCGGGGCCGGGCGGCAGCGGTTCGAGGGGGCGCAGGAACTCGCCCGGCACGCCGAGGGGTTCGCGGCTGGTGGCCAGGATCCGGACGCCGGGGCAGTGGGTGAGGAGGCGTTCGGCGAGTTCGGCGGCGGCGCCGATGACGTGCTCGCAGTTGTCCAGGACGAGGAGCAGGCTGCGGTGCGCGCAGTGTTCGACGAGGAGGGTGGTGGGGTCGTCGTCGGCGGCGGTCTTCTCGCGGGCGACGAGGCTGTTCTCGCGCAGGCCGAGGGCGCTGAGGACGGCGCCGGGGACGGCGGCGGGGTGGTCGAGGCGGGCCAGTTCGACGAGCCAGCCGGAGTCGGGCCGGGCGGCGGCCGCGTGCTCGGCGAGGCGGGTCTTCCCGGAGCCGCCGGGGCCGGTGAGGGTGACGAGGCGTACGCGGGCCAGGTCGTCGGCGAGGGCGGCCAGTTCGGGCTCGCGGCCGACGAAGGAGGTCAGGCGGGGGCGGATGTTGCCGCGGGGCTGCGGGGGCGGGGTCTGGAGCAGCTCGGCGTGCAGGGCGCGCAGCTCGGGGCCGGGGTCGGTGCCGAGGCCTTCGGCGAGGTCCCGGCGGGTGCGTTCGTAGGTGGCGAGGGCGTCGGCGGGGCGGCCCGCGGCGCGCAGGGCGCGGAGCTGCTGGGCGCGCAGGGGTTCGTCGTACGGGTGCTCGTGGATCAGCGCCTCGATCTCCGGGAGGAGTTCGGCGGGGGCGGCGGCGCCGCTGCGCAGGTCGGCCTCGATGCGGTCGCGCAGGGCGACGGCGCGGCGGGCCTCGGGTGCGGCGGCGTGCGCGGTGCGGGCGGGGCCGGGCAGGTCGGCGAGGGCGGGGCCGCGCCAGAGGGCGAGGGCCTCGCGCAGGGTGGTGGCGGCGGTGGTGGGGTCCGTGGGCAGCTGCTCGGCGCCGAGGGCCGCGAGGCGGGTGAAGCGGTGGAGGTCGACGTCCTCGCGGGCGGCGGCGAGGCGGTAGCCGCCGGCGGGGTCGGCGTGGACGGTGTCGCGGGAGCCGAGGGTGCGGCGCAGGCGGGAGACGAGGGCCTGGAGGGCGGCGGGGGCGTCGTGGGGCGGGTCGTCGCCCCAGACCTCGTCGACCAGGTCGGGGACGGACGCCGCGGCGGGGGCGCCGGCGCGGAGGGCCAGCGCGGTGAGGAGGGCGCGCAGGCGGGGGCCGCCGGGGGTGAGGGGGGCGCCGGTGTCGTCGAATGCCGAGGTGGTGCCGAGGATTTGGTACTGCACCGGGCAATTCTGCCCTGCCCCTGCGGGGGGCGGGGGGTGGGTTTTCGCGGGGGCGCCGGAGGCTGTGGCGTGGGTGGGCGGGGGATGGGGGTGGGTGGGCGTGGGGCGGGGTGGGGCGGGGTGGGCTGGGGTGAGGTGGGGCGGGTGGGCTGGGGTGCGGCCGTCGGGTGCGGGTGGGGCCGCTGCGCGGGGCTGGTCCCCTACCCGCCCTTCCACCGTTCCCCGGGCGCTGCCCGGACCCGCGCCTCAAACGCCGGCGGGGCTGGAAGGGCGCTAGCGGGCGGTTGGGAGGGCGGGTGGGGTGAGGCGGGGGAGGGGGGTGTCCAGGGGTGGGACGGCGCGGCGGCGGGGGGTCGAGGTGCCGGTCCAGCAGGTGCCGCGACGGGCCAGGAGGCGGCGGAGCCACAGCTCCATCGAGACGAGTTCCGCCAGCCCGTCGAGCGGGACCGGCCGGCCCTCGGCCGCGTCGATCAGGGCCTGCTGGACGACGCGGGCGTCGATCAGGCCGGCTTCCGCCAGCAGCGGGCCCGTGAAGAGCGCGAGGAGTGAGGTCAGGGCGGCGCGCAGCCCCAGGCGGGTGGCGGTCTCGTTCGGGGCGTGGTCGGTGGTGCCCCAGCCGGCCGGGAGTTCACGCACCCCGGCGGAGGCCAGGACGCTGCGCAGGATCTCGGCGCGGGCCCCGGGCTGTACCCGCAGGGACTCCGGCAGGGCGCGCGCGGCCCGTACGACCTGGTTGTCGAGGAACGGCGCGTGCAGGCGCTGGCTGCGGACCTCCACGGCCTGCTCGAAGACCCGGTGGTCGGCCGCGTGCCGGGCCAGCAGCGCGCGGGCGCGGGCCTCGCCGGGGCGCAGCGAGAGCGGGGGCCGCCCGGCGGCGGCGCGCAGACGGATCGATACTTCCGCCAGGGCTTCGCCGGTGAGCCAGCCCGCGGCCGGGCCGGGCCGGGACCAGGTCAGGGACGCCAGCGAGGCGTCGACCGGCCCCGAGGCGGCGGCGACGGCGGCGCCGCCCTCGCGGAGCCGGGCCGCGGCGGCCTCCATGCCCGCGCGGTACGGCGTACGGGCGAGGCGGCGGGCCGCGGAGTAGACGGAGAACGGGACCAGCAGGGGGTCCGCGGGCGCCGAGCGGGCGAGGGCGGCGACGGGGCGCAGCAGGTGGCGGCGTCTGCGGTCCATCAGGAGGTCGGCCATGCGGGCGGGGTGCGCGTCGAGGACGCGGCGGGCTCCGTGTCCGGTGAAGTGGTCGGCCGAGCCGGCGGCCAGTCGGCGCCGCTCGCGGGCGGCGAAGACGAGGGAGGGGCCGGGTTCGTCGGTGAGCGGGCCGTCGAGTTCCGCGTAGGGGAGGGCTTCCTCGGCGGCGGCCACGACGACGTGGTGCAGCCGGGGGTCGGCGGCGAGGGCGTGGGCGCGTTCGAGTTCGCCCTCGCGGCCCTGCGGGGTGGCGAGGTCGTTGAAGGTGACGGCGAGGAGGCGGGAGCCGGAGCCCTGGAGGGTGCCGGGGGCGCCGGGCAGGCCGGCGGCGAGGAGGGCCAGCGTCGCGGAGGCGCTGCCGCCGGAGAGGTCGGCGCCGACCCCCGGGGCGGGGGCGCCGCGGGCCGCCCGGCGGTCGGCGGGGCCCATGCCGGGCACCGGACCGGGGTCGGGAACCAGCGTGTCGGGAGCATGCCTGGGCGCCGTGAGCCGGGCGCGCACCGCGTCGACCAACGCTTCCCGTACGCCCTCCACCGCGCGCTCCGCGTCGGCCTCGGGGGCGGCCACGGCGAGGGAGGCGACGGGCTCGTACCCGGTGATCTCCCGGGAGCCCTCGCGCAGGATCAGGGTGTGGCCGGGCGGGATGCGCCGGACACCGGCGTACGGTGTGCCGTCGCCCAGTGCCTCGGGGCTGTCGGGGCAGGCCAGCAGGGCGGCGAGGTGGCCGACGTCGAGCTGCGCCTCGATGAGGTCGGCGAGCGGGAGTGCGGCGGTGGCGTACGCGGTCCCGCCCGCCCAGGGGGTGTAGAAGACGGGCCGGGCACCCGCGAGGTCGCCGAGGACGGTGATGCGGCGTCCGGCCTGGACGACGGCGGTGTAGCTGCCGGACCACTCGGTGAGGTGGCGCAGGGCGCCGCCGCGGGCGGCGTAGAGGGCGCGGCGCAGTTCGGCGTCGGTGGCGCCGCAGCAGCCGAGTACGGCGAGGCGGGTGAAGGGGTCGGCGGGGTCGGCGGTGACCGTGCGGATCTCGTCCGGGCGCCAGTCGCCGACGGCCCAGAGGGGGTCGGGGTCTCCCCACAAGAGCTGGGCGCCGACGGGGTGGACGGTGCGTTCGGCGTCCTGGGCCGCGGGGTCGTCGGCGTAGGCGGCGTCCGCGATGCCGCCGCGCTGCGGCGCGTCGGCGTGGGGCGGGGCGGCATGGGGCGGCCGGCCGTACGACGGGCCGTAGGAGCCGTGGGCGGGGTCCGTGTAGCCGCCCGGGCCCGATGCGCCGCCCGGACCGGACGCGACCCGTCCGGCCGTGCCGAAGCTCGCGGCGATACTGCTCCACCCGACCAACCAGCGCACCGCCGCCTCCCCCAGCCCGTGGGCAAATGACCGGGGCAACGGACGGCCGGTACGGCACGGACAACGTGCGTCGGCGTGCGTCGGCGCTTGGAGGGCGCGGCCGGCAGGACCCCGGGTGGCTCGGGGTCCATGCTGCCACGAGAAGGGCGTGCGAGAGTGACTTCGGGGGGCGCACATGTAAACGAACACGCCCCGGCCACGCGGTATTTGGCGTTCCGTTCCCACCGCCCCATAGGTCGGTTTCGGCCATTCTTCGGCCGTACTGAGGGCCCGTACGGACCCTCGCGCGGGGAGCCCGGGGAGGGCGCGGGGCGCGGTCCGGGAGGCGTCTCCCACCTCCCGGACCGTTCCGCCACCCGCGGGGATTGAGGCAGCGGCATCCCCCGGCCCACCGGATCCACGCGGCGGGCCGACCCACGCACCGCACATCGAATCGCCGGGCCCCGGGAGCGGCCAGAGCGCACGGCCGGGCGCACGGCCACACGGCCGGAGCACGAGCTGACACGTGCGCCCCGGGCACGGGCCCCGGGCGGACTGTGCATACGGACAACAATCCCGCCATACGGAAGTCGGGGCCTTAACGCTTGGGAGGCGGGGAACTACGCTGGGTTTACGAAATGCCGGGCGCCTATGCCCCGGCGGCGTCTGCGTTCCGCGTGTGACGAGGGGTGGCGCATGTCCAGGGAGCTCCGCGAGCCCAATGAGAAGCTCGGCGCCGTCCTCGCCCTCGCGGGCATCAGCAACGCCGGGCTGGCCCGTCGGGTCAACGACCTCGGCGCGCAGCGCGGTCTGACGCTCCGATACGACAAGACGTCGGTCGCGCGGTGGGTGTCGAAGGGGATGGTGCCGCAGGGCGCGGCCCCGCACCTGATCGCCGCCGCCATCGGGGCGAAGCTGGGGCGGCCGGTCCCGCTGCACGAGATCGGGCTGGCCGACGCCGATCCCGCTCCGGAGGTCGGGCTGGCCTTCCCGCGCGACATCGGTGCGGCGGTGCGCTCGGCGACCGACCTCTACCGGCTCGACCTCGCCGGGCGGCGCGGTGGTGGCGGGATCTGGCAGTCGCTCGCGGGTTCCTTCTCGGTGTCGGCGTACGCGACGCCCGCCTCGCGGTGGCTGATATCTCCGGCCGACAGCTCGGTGGCGCGCGAACCGGGCCCGGCGGGCGATCCGGGCTCCGCGCCCGAGGCGGCCGCCGTCACCGCTCCGGGACCGGCAGCCGTCCGCGAGCCGGCTCCGGTACGGGTCTCCACCACCGCCGCCCCGCCGCGACGGACTCCGCGAACCCCCGCGCAGGGCGTTGTGCCCGCCCAGCCCGGAACCGAAACCGCGCAGCCGCCCGTCGCGGCAGCCCCCGCGGCAGCCCCCGCGGCGGCTCCGGCGACGGCCCCTGCGGCGGCCCCCGTGGCGCGGCCCGTCCCGGAGGTCTCCCCGCAGCGCGTGGGCCACAGCGACGTGACCAAGCTGCGCGAGGCCGCGGAGGACGCCCGCCGCTGGGACTCCAAGTACGGCGGCGGGGACTGGCGTTCCTCGATGGTGCCCGAGTGCCTGCGGGTGGACGCGGCGCCGCTGCTGCTCGGTTCCTACACCGACGAGGTGGGCCGCGCGCTCTTCGGGGCGACCGCCGAACTGACCCGGCTGGCCGGCTGGATGGCCTTCGACACCGGCCAGCAGGAGGCCGCCCAGCGGTACTACATCCAGGCGCTGCGGCTGGCCCGCGCGGCCGCCGACGTCCCGCTCGGCGGGTACGTACTGGCCTCGATGTCCCTCCAGGCGACCTACCGGGACTTCCCGGACGAGGGCGTGGACCTCGCGCAGGCCGCCGTCGAACGCAACCGCGGCCTCGCCACCGCCCGCACCATGAGCTTCTTCCGCCTGGTCGAGGCCCGGGCCCACGCGAAGGCGGGCGACTCGGCGGCCGCCGGGTCGGCGCTGCGGGCGTCCGAGGGCTGGCTGGAGCGCTCCCGCGAGGGCGATCCGGATCCGACCTGGCTGGGTTTCTACTCGTACGACCGTTTCGCGGCGGATGCGGCGGAATGCTACCGGGACCTCAAACTCCCCCGCCAGGTCCGCCGCTTCACCGAGCAGGCGCTGTCCCGCCCCACGGAGGAGTACGTACGCTCGCACGGGCTGCGGCTGGTGGTGAGCGCGGTCGCCGAGCTGGAGTCGGGCAACCTCGACGCGGCCTGCGCCGCCGGCACCCGCGCCGTGGAGGTCGCGGGCCGGATCTCCTCGGCGCGGACGAACGAGTACGTACGGGACCTGCTGCACCGGCTGGAACCGTACGGCGACGAACCGCGCGTGGCGGAGCTGCGCGAGCGCGCCCGGCCGTTGCTGGTGGCCCCCGCGTAGCCGCATTGTCAGTGGCGGGGTGCAGTATGCAGGGGTGGGAGGTATCAGCGTGGACTGCGACGTGCTGGTGATCGGTGGCGGGATCGTCGGCTTGTCGACCGCCCATGCCCTGTCACGCCTGGCCCCGGGGACCCGGGTGACGGTGCTGGAGAAGGAACCGGGCCCGGCCCGGCACCAGACGGGCCGCAACAGCGGGGTGATCCACAGCGGCATCTACTACCGCCCCGGATCCCTCAAGGCCCGCTTCGCGGTGCGCGGGGCCGCCGAGATGGTCAAGTTCTGTGCCGAGCACGGCATCGCGCACGAGGTGACGGGCAAGCTGATCGTCGCCACCGACCGCTCCGAGCTGCCCCGCCTGCACTCCCTCGTCCAGCGCGGCCGGGAGAACGGCATCCCCGTGCGCGAGCTGGGACCGGCCCAGATCACGGAGTACGAGCCGGAGGTGCGCGGCCTCGCCGCGATCCACGTCGCCACGACCGGGATCGTGGACTACGGGCAGGTCGCGGCGCAGCTCGCCGAATCCTCCGGCGCGGAGATCGTCTACGGCGCGGAGGTGGACCTGATCTCGCGCCGCCCCTCCGGCGTGGCGGTCCGCACCACCTCGGGCCTGGTGGTCCGGGCCCGGGTCCTGGTGAACTGCGCGGGCCTCCAGTGCGACCGGATCGCCCGCCTCGCCGGCGACGACCCGGGCATGCGGATCGTCCCCTTCCGGGGCGAGTACCACGACCTGGCCCGCCCGGAGCTGGTCCGGGGCCTGGTCTACCCGGTGCCCGACCCGGCGTTCCCCTTCCTCGGCGTCCACCTCACCCGGGGCATCGGCGGCGGGGTCCACGTCGGGCCCAACGCTGTCCCCGCCCTGGCCCGCGAGGGCTACGGCTGGGGCACGGTCCGCCCCCGGGACATCGCCACCGAACTGGCCTGGCCGGGATCCTGGCGGATGGCCGCGCGGCACTGGCGGTACGGGGCGGGGGAGATCCACCGTTCCCTGTCGAAGCAGGCCTTCACCGAGGCCGTACGCCGCCTCCTGCCCTCCGTCACGGCCGCGGACCTGACCCCCGCCGCGGCCGGGGTCCGCGCCCAGGCCGTCCTGCGGGACGGCACCCTGGTGGACGACTTCCTCATCCGCGAGGCCCCGCGCACGGTGCACGTCCTCAACGCCCCCTCGCCTGCGGCGACCGCGTCCCTGCCCATCGGCCGCGAGATCGCCGCCCGAGCCCTACGCGCCCTCCGCGCCCCCTGACCCCCCGCCCGGCGGCGCGGGTCCCGCTGCGCGGGGCTGGGTCCCCTACCCGCCCTTCGCCCGTTCCCCGGGGCTGCGCCCCGGACCCCTTGGGGGCTCCGCCCCCAGACCCCCGCGCCTCAAACGCCGGCGAGGCTGGATGGTGCGGCGGGGCTGGATGGCGCCAGCGGGACTGGATGGGACTGCGCCAGCACGGGGTCGCGCACGTAAGGGGTCGGGGGCGGGGTGGGGTGTCGTCCGGGACTAAAACGAGATGAATTCGGCGCGAGGCACCGCCCGGCAGACCAAGCAAACCCAGGGCGCCGAACATCGAAGCCCGTCCCGGACGACACCCCACCCCGCCCCCGACCCCGCCCGGCCAGGGCAACGGCCAGGCCGCGCCCAGCCCCCTCGTCGTAGAATCAGTGCATTGTGTCTGAGCCCCTGAACCCCCAGCCCAGCCTCCCCGACGCCCAGCCGGAGGCAGCCCCGTACGCGCCCCCCAAGTGGCGCACCGAGCCCCGCTTCCCCGACGGCCCCGCGCCCGACCCCGCCGGGTCGCACCACGAGCGCCGGATCCGCAGCTTCCAGCCGCGCCGCAGCCGGGTGACCACCGGCCAGGGCGAGGCGCTGAAGCGGCTCTGGGGCACCTGGGGCCTCGACATCGACGGCCACGAGGTCATCGACCTGGAGAAGCTCTTCGACGGCCTCCCCGTCGTCCTGGAGATCGGCTTCGGCATGGGCGAGGCCACCGCCCAGATGGCCGCCGCCGACCCCTCCACCGGCATCCTCGCCGCCGACGTGCACACCCCCGGCCAGGGCAACCTCCTCGCCCTCGCCGAACGGGGCGGCCTCACCAACGTCCGCGTGGCCAACGGCGACGCGATCATCCTGCTCCGCGAGATGCTCCCGCCCGCCTCCCTCGCCGGGCTGCGCGTGTACTTCCCGGACCCGTGGCCCAAGGCCCGCCACCACAAGCGCCGGCTGATCCAGCCCGAGTTCCTCGACCTGGCCGCCACCCGCCTGGCGCCCGGCGGGCTGCTGCACTGCGCGACCGACTGGGAGCCGTACGCCGAGCAGATGCTCGAAGTGCTCACGGCGCACCCGGAGTTCGAGAACACGCAGGCCGACGGCGGCTACGCGCCCCGCCCGGACTTCCGCCCCCTCACCCGCTTCGAGGGCCAGGGCCTGGACAAGGGCCACCTGGTCCACGACCTCCTCTTCACCCGCGCCCAGCCGACAGGCGAACCGGCAGGCGAACAGGCGGGCGAACCTGCACCCGAACCAGGCCCCAAGAACTGACAAACGTCACTCCGAGTGTCCGACCCACTCGGTAGGGTCATCATGTGTACCGAGCGCTCCCCCCTGTGCTCGCACGCCCATCGGGCACGGCCCGCATGTGCGTGCTGGTCACGCTGCTCACCGCCACCGGGGTCGCCATCCTCGAGCTCGTGCGGGAGCAGACCGGCACGGCCGGCTTCTTCGTAGGCCTCGGCCTGGCCCTGCTGCCGGTGCCGCCGCTGATGGCGGCCTTCCGGTGGCTCGGCCGGGCCGCGCCGGGCCCCTGGCGGCAGTTGCTGTTCTGCTTCGGCTGGGGGGCCTGCACCGCGGCGCTGATCGCGATACTGGCCAACAGCTTCGCCACGGAGTGGATGGCCGCGGCCTCCACCGACCCCTCCGCCGCCGACCAGCTCGGCTCGGTGGCGATCGCCCCGGTCGTGGAGGAGAGCGCCAAGGCGGCGGCGCTGCTCCTCGTGTTCGTCTTCCGAAGACGGCAGTTCACCGGCGCCGTCGACGGGCTCGTGCTCGCCGGGTTCACCGCCACCGGCTTCGCCTTCACGGAGAACATCCTCTACCTGGGCAACGCCTTCGAGGAGGACCTGGCCAAGGGCACCGGTGCGCTGGATTCCGTGACGGCCGCGACCTTCTTCGTACGGGTCGTGCTCTCCCCGTTCGCGCACCCCCTCTTCACGGTGCTCACCGGCCTCGGCTTCGGCGCGGCCGCGCTCACCGCCCGCCGCACGCGCAGGACCGGGCTTCCCCTGCTGGGCCTGGCCCTCGCCATGGGCGCGCACGCGCTGTGGAACGGCTCCTCGCATTTCGGCGAGTACGGGTTCTACGTGGTCTACGGCTGCGTGATGGTCCCGGCGTTCGGGCTGCTGCTGTGGCTGGCCGTGCGGATACGGCGCCACCGTCTGCGGGCCGTAGCCGCCGAGCTGTCGGTGTACGCCGCCGCGGGCTGGCTCAGTCCGGCGGAGGTGCCGGCCCTGGCTTCGATGCCGGCCCGGTCACTGGCGCGCGCCCTGGCCCGCCGCACCGGAGGCCGTCCCGCCGCCCGGGCGGTGTCCCGGTACGCGGCGGACGCCGCCGCCCTCGCCCTGCTGCGCCGCCATGCCCGGCGGACGGGCCCGGCCCGCCGGGACCCGGATTTCGCCGAGCGGGAGCGGGAGTTGCTGCACCGGCTCTGGCTGCGCCGGGCGACGGCCGCGCCGGCCCTGGCCCGGGCGGCGGTACTGGAGGATCTGCTGCCGCCGCGTTACGTCCCGCCGGCCGGGTCTCCCGCGCGGGCCTTCGTACCGGCCGCCAGGAGGCCGGAGCTGTCGGCGTCGAGCGCTTGACCGGCGTCGAGTGCTTGAGCCGAGCGCTTGAAAGGAACGGAGGGGCCGGACCTCAGACGTCGAGCCCCTTCGAGTTCAGCCACGCCAGCGGGTCGACCGTCGAGCCGCCCTTGCGCACCTCGAGGTGGAGGTGGGCACCGGTGACGTTGCCGGTGGCGCCGACCCGGCCGATGGTCTCGCCGGCGCCGACGGAGCCGGAGGTCACGGACATCGAGGACAGGTGGCAGTACCAGACCTCCGTACCGTCCGCGAGCTGGAGCACGATCCGGTAGCCGTAGGCCCCCGACCAGCCGGCGGAGATGACCTTGCCGCCGCCCACGGCCTTGACCGGGGTGCCGGTCGGGGCGGCGAAGTCGAGGCCGGTGTGGTAGCCGGAGGACCACATGGAGCCGGCGGCCCCATAGTGCGAGGTGAGGGTGTAGGAGGAGGTCGGCAGGGAGTAGCCGCCCGAAGCCTTGGTGCCCGAGCCCGTCCCCGTACTCGTCCCGGCGCCCGCGCCGGTGTCCGCCGCGGCCTTGGTCGCGGTCTGCTCGGCGGCGGCCTTGTCCGCGGCCGCCTTCTCGGCGGCGGCCTTCTCGGCGGCGACGCGTGCGGCCTCGGCCTCCTTGTCGGCCGCTTCCCGCTGGGTCCGGGCCTCCTGCGCGGCGCTCTCGCGCGCCGTCCGCTCGGCGTCCGCCCGGGCCTGGGCCTCGACGGCGTCCTGCTCCGTCTCGGCCTGCTGGAGGATGCGGTTGCGCAGCGCCTCGCCCGCGTCGGCCTGCCGGGGAACGCCCGCGGTGGACGCCCCGCCCTCGGCGGCGGCTTGGGAAACGGCCTCCGCGCCCGCACCGCCGTCGGAGCCGGAGTGTCCGCCGCCGCCCAGCAGATCGGGTATCGAGGGCATGGATATGGCGACCTGGGGCCGGTCCTGCGCGGTGGCGATGCCGCCCGCGCCGACGGCCGCGATCACGCCCACGCCGAGCACGGTCGAGCTGCGGGCGAGTCCGCCGCGCGCCTTGAGGACCCGGTGCTTGCCGCGGACCGGGCGGGCGGAGTCCTCCGTGGGATTCCACTCGCCCCAGGCTCCTGCGGTGGGCGTCTCCTGGACGTCGATGCCTTCAGCGGCAGGCGAGTTGGAGGCCACCGGGGCACACTCCTCATGGGCGAGAACGCACACGGGTGCCGTCGTTGCGACGGCTGGGACGACCGCGCTGCGTTATCGAACGGTAATCTACGAAGGGGAATGATTCCAAGCCGATGCGACTGATCGTTAAGGCCAATCGGCCACTCCCCGAACGGCTTTGGCCAGGACATTCGCCTCACCGTCTACCAACTCCGGCAAATCCTCGGCCAACCCGCACCACTTCCGCCACATTGCAGCAATGACGCGTCGTCAGCTCCCTTGCGCAGAGCGCCCCGGCGCCTACGCAGGGTCACCTCACACGCCGTCGCGCCGCACCACCGGAACGGTCCGGCGGCGCTCCGGCTGCCCCTCCCCCGCCCGGCCGACCGCCAGCAGCGCCATGTCGTCCGTCGCCCCGCCGCCCGTGTGCCGCCGCACATCGCTGCTGAGCGCGCCGAGCAGCTCGTCCGGCCCCGGGAAGACCCGCCCCCGCAGCCGGGCCGCAGGATCGTAGAAGGTGCCCGAACCGTCCCGCGCCTCGGTCAGCCCGTCGGTGTACAGCAGCAGCGTGCTGCCCGCCGGGAAGGGCCACTCCTCGGGCGCACCCGGCCGGCCGGGCGCCAACTCGCCCAGCCCCAGGGGCAGCGCGGGCTCGGCCGGGGCGAGCACCGCCAGTCCCCCGTCCGCGTACAGCAGCAGCGGCTCGGGGTGCCCCCGGTTGAGCAGCCGCAGCCGCTCGGCCCCGGGCGGGATCTCCCCGAGCACGCAGGTGGTGAACCCCTCCACCGCGTCCAGGCTGCCCCGCCGGGCGCCCTCCCGGGCCAGCGCCCGCTCCAGGCGCCGCGCGACCCCCTCCAGGGTCGGCTCGGTCTCCGCCGCCTCCCGGAAGGCCCCCAGCACCACCGCGACGGCCTCCACGGCCCCCAGCCCCTTCCCCCGTACGTCGCCCACCGCGAGCCGCACGCCGTACGGGGTGTCCTGGACGGCGTAGAGGTCCCCGCCGATGAAGGCGTCGGCCTGCGCGGCCTCGTACCGGGCGCAGACGTGCAGCCCCGCGATCCGCTCGGCCGGGGTGGGCAGTACGGCCCGCTGCGCGGCCTCGGCGATCCCGCGCGCCGAGGCGAGCCGCTCGCCGCTGCGCCGTACGACCCGGTTGATCAGCAGGGCCAGCCCGGAGACGGTCAGCACGGTCGCCAGCTCGGTCAGCGCCTCCACGTTCCAGCTGGTGCCGTAGTTGACGTGCAGGCCCACCACCGCCAGCGAGGCGGCGATCCCGGTCAGCGCGGTCGCCCGGAGGGTGAACAGGGAGGCCGCGACCAGCGGGCCGGCGGTGAAGAAGGGGGATCCCGTGAAGCTGGGCGGGGTCATGAGGTCGAAGACGAGCCCGAGGAGGATCAGCAGCACCGGCAGGATCCGCACCACCCGCCGGGCGGTGCCGTCCGCGCTCACGTCGTTGCCCTGCCGGCCCAGCCCCGCCACGCTGCTCTCCCGCCGCCCGGTCACCCCGCCCCTCAAGGCTGGCGGCACGTGCCCTCGTACGGCGAGCGGACCGGGCCGATCGGGTGAGGGCACCGCACGGGCGGCAGCGCACACGACGAAGGCCCGGTTCCACCAGGGAACCGGGCCTTCGTACTGAGTAGCGGGGACAGGATTTGAACCTGCGACCTCTGGGTTATGAGCCCAGCGAGCTACCGAGCTGCTCCACCCCGCGTCGGTAAACCCAACTCTACGTCATCCGGGGGACGCCTCCCACCAATTACCCCGCCCCGACCCCCACAGAACCACATCACCGCAGGTCAGACCCCATAAAACCGATCTGCTGCGGGTCTGCTCCGGGAGTTCGCGCGGGCCCGGACCCCCGGTGGGGCCCTCACCTGCGAGCGGTAGGCCATGTCGGACTCGAACCGACAACCAACGGTTCAGACGCAGGGCGACACGGTGGGGTGAACCCGTGCGTGGGGTCGGATGCTCCCCAGCAAGAGCCCCCTAGGTTGATAACGATCTTCGCAGGGTGGCCTCGTCACGGGCCCTTCGACGCCCGCGTCCACCTGCGTCGCAAGGAACGGAGACGTGTCCGTGAATCGTTCGACGACCCGGCTGGCCGGTCTGACGGGAAGCGTCCTGGCCGCTTTCACCCTGGGAGTCCTCGCCGCTTCGCCGGCCGCCGCGCAGCCCCTGGTCGGCCGGGATGTACCCACGCAGGTGACCATCGCCCGTGGCGAGACCGGAGCGGTGCCCTGGACCTTCCAGAACACCGGGGGGAGCTCGACGGTGCCGGCGAACGGGGTCCAGATGACCTTCACCGCCCCCGCCAACACCACTTTCCCCGCGCAGAGCACCGTACCCAGCGAGTACGGCGTCCCCGGATCCAACTGGACCAGCAACAACCTGGTCCTGCGGAACTGCGTGCGCAGCAACTCCGACACCACCCTGACCTGCGACGGCTTCGGAGCCAACGGTGGGGTCAGCGGCTGGCAGACCAACGCCTACATGCGGTTCTCACCGCAGGTGACGGTGGCGCGTACCGCCCCGGCGAACACCGCCCTGAATCCCGGTTCCGGCAGGCTCAGTTACACCGACGCGGCTGTCGGCGTTCCGCTGACCGCCGACGGCACGCTGAACGTGCTGACCGCGCCGCCCCAGCCGATGTGCATGTCCTCCGATTCCCGCACCGAGGGGAGCAGCATCCGGATCTGGGACTGCGCCCCGGGTGACGTCAAACAGCGCTTCGTCATCGACCAAGGGAAGATCATCAGGGGTGACACCTTCGGCACCAGCCAGGAGATGTGCCTGACCCTCGACTCCCTCGAAGACGGCAGCAGCATCACGCTGAAGCCGTGCGCCACCAGTGCGTACCTGCGCCACCAGCTGTGGGTCGTACGCGACGGCCGCTTCGTCTTCAGGGACACGATCGGCACGAACCGTGAGGTCTGCCTGGACATGGGACCGACCCGCAACAACGACGACAAGGTCCGCGTATCGCAGTGCAGCACCTCCTCGGACCAGGAGTTCGTCGTCCAGGGCGGCGCCATCAAGGCCGAAGACACGCTGTAACTCCCCTGCTGGGGGCCTGCGCTCTGGCGGGCCTCCTCGCGGCGCCGGCCATCGCCGACCCCGTGCCCCTGGACGCGCCCTACACCCAGGCCGCGGCCGAGGTCTCCTCGACGGGAGAACTACTGAAGGCCAAGAACATTACGGAGAGCCGGCGAGCCAGCCTCGGCGTGTGCTGCGTCACGGTGGGTCCGGACCCGGTCAACCTCCCCGAGGCTCTGGTGCTTGCCGGAAACGGTCCTACCGGCGGCAGTGTCCACACCTTCGTGACTCCGAACCCGAACTGCGGCAATGCCGCGAACACCATTCTGGTCCTCGTGCGCAGCTCGACGGGTGCCGCCGCGGACGCCCCGTTCACCGTCGCGGTCCAGAGCAGACCAGCCTTCCGGCGCGCACCGCGTGCTGTCAGGAACTCCCCCCACACGCACCACAAGGAGTCGCACTCATGAGGCACCTGTCCAAGCGGGCCAAGGTCGTCATCCTGGCCACTGTCACAGCTTGCGCGGCCACGACGGTCACGGTCGCGGTCGCCTCCACCCCCGGCCCCGCCCGTGCTCCCCACGCGCAGGCTTCCGCCCTGGTGGAGTACGACGGCACCGTGTCGCAGTCCTCCGGGATCAAGTCGGTCACGAAGCCGGGAACCGGCGTGAACTGCATCAAGTTCACGGACAAGCGGATCGACCCGCAGAAGGCCCAGGTCGTTGACCTGGGCCTTCTCTCGTGAGCGGATGACGGGAAACGAAGCCGCGCGCGGGCGGTGGGTCCTGGACGCCTGCCTCTCGTACTGGCGTTGTTGACCAACCAACGAGGAAGCGGATCTGGGCGCATACCCGCTGGGCGGCCTGTGCCTGCGTCCACCGCTGCTCGCGCCTGAGTCGGCGCAGGTCTCGTTCGCCATCATCCCGCCGTCCGCTGGTCGAGTTGGGCGCCCGGAAGCACGGCTCGTACTCGATCCGCCAGGAGCTCCCGCTCCGCGAGGACGGCATCCGCCGTGCCTTCAACCGCGCCGGGTACGAGAGCCTGAAGGCCGCCCAGGCCGACCTGGACCACGTACGAGCACTCCTCGGCATACCCGCGGCGGACGACCTCGAGAGCATCGTCGGCATCGCGGCCCTCTTGGAGCAGGTGGCCGACGAGAAGGCTGCGCTTCCCGACGCCGAGGAGACCCGGCGCCGGCTGCGGGCCCGGACCTCGCTCCTCGGGTCGATCACTGTCGGCGAATGGCTGGACCGCTGGCCCGCACCGACCTGCCACCGATCACCCCAAGCGGCGGCCCAGCTGGTGCCTCGTGCCCGCTCGTCCGCCTCCTGACCAGGGGATGACGGGCCGTCCGCTCACGCATCGCTCACGCACGGGCCCGGAAACGACTGAGCGCCCCACCTGGCCGAAACCGGGTGGGGCGCTCAGTAGCAGGTCAGAGGGGTCAACCCCGGCCTGCGAGCGGTAGGCCATGTCGGACTCGAACCGACAACCAACGGATTAAAAGTCCGCTGCTCTGCCAATTGAGCTAATGGCCCTCCATGTGCTCACCCCAGAGCATAGCCGGAGAGGGGCTGCTGGCCGATCGGGTATCGCCGGGTGTGGCCCCGGCGGTTTCCCGCCATCCGGTGCGGGAGGGGCCAAACGGCCGGAAACGGGCTCGGCCCCCACCGCACCGGAGTGCTGTGGGGGCCGAGCCTTCGTCAGATGGCGCTCAGGCGTCAGCCGTTGCGCTTCCAGCGGGGCTTGTCGTCACGACGGCCACCGAAGGAGCCGGTCGAACCGCCGGAGGGGCGGTCGCCGCCACGGAAGCCACCGGAGGGACGGTCGTCGCGGCGGAAACCACCACGGTCGCCACCACGGTCGTCACGGTTGAAACCACCGGACGGACGGTCGTCGCGGCGGAAACCACCACGGTCGCCACCACGGTCGTCACGGTTGAAACCACCGGACGGACGGTCGTCACGACGGAAGCCACCACCGGACGGGCGGTCGCCACCACGGAAGCCACCCGACGGACGGTCATCGCGGCGGAAACCACCACGGTCGCCACCACGGTCGTCACGGTTGAAACCACCGGACGGACGGTCGTCACGACGGAAGCCACCACCGGACGGGCGGTCGCCACCACGGAAGCCACCCGACGGACGGTCATCGCGGCGGAAACCACCACGGTCGCCACCACGGTCGTCACGGTTGAAACCACCGGACGGACGGTCGTCACGACGGAAGCCACCACCGGACGGGCGGTCGCCACCACGGAAGCCACCCGACGGACGGTCATCGCGGCGGAAACCGCCACGGTCGCCACCACGGTCGCCGCCACGGTCGTCACGACGGTTGTCGCGGCGCTCGTAGTTGCCCCGCTCGTCGCGGCGCTCGAAGGTGCGCTCCTGGGCGACGGGCTCGGCGACGGCGGCCACGGCAGCCGCGACCTCGGCCTCGGCGGCCTCGACGACCTCGGCGACGGCGGCCTCCGGGTCCTCACCGCGCTCACGGGCGGAGCGGGCGACGAGGCGGTCGGCCTCCTCGCGCAGCTCGGCGGCGCGGCGGGTCAGGCGCTCGAGCTGCTTGGTGAGGTCGGCGACCTCGCGCTCGGCCTGCTTGGCGGCGTTGTTCGCGGAGTCGGCCTGGACCTGGGTCAGCGAACGCGCACCGGTGATCTCGGCGACCTCCGGGTCGAAGGCGCCGACGCCCTGGACGATGTGGCGCGAGGCGTCGACGCCCGCGTCCTCCATCAGGCGGAAGATCTGGCGGCGCTGGTGCGGGAGCGCCAGCGACACGACGACACCGGACTTGCCGGCACGGGCGGTACGGCCCGAGCGGTGCAGGTAGTCCTTGTGGTCGCCGGCCGGGTCCACGTTCAGGACCAGGTCGATGCCGTCGACGTGGATGCCGCGGGCGGCGACGTCGGTGGCGACGAGCGCGTTGACGTAGCCGTCCTTGAAGTCCGCGAGGACGCGGGTACGGGCGCCCTGCGTCATACCGCCGTGCAGCGCGTCGGCCTTCACGCCGGCCTCGATGAGCTGCTCGGCGATGCGGTCGGCGCCCAGCTGGGTGCGGACGAAGATGATGGTGCGGCCCTTGCGGGCGGCGATGGCGGCCGTGACCGGCGCCTTGTCCTTCGGCTTCACGACGAGGACGTGGTGCGTCATGGTCGTGACGTTGCCCTGGGCGCTGTCGACCTCGTGCGTGACGGGGTTGGTCAGGTAGCGCTTGACCAGGGTGCCGATCTCGTTCTCCATGGTGGCGGAGAAGAGCATGCGCTGGCCGCCGCCGGGGATCTGGTCGAGCAGCTCGGTGACCTCGGGCAGGAAGCCCAGGTCGGCCATCTGGTCGGCCTCGTCGAGGACGGCCACCTCGACGTTCTCGAGGGAGCAGGCGCCGCGGTTGATGATGTCGCGCAGGCGGCCGGGGGTGGCGACGAGGACGTCGACACCGCGCTCCAGGGCGTAGATCTGGTTGCCCATGGAGGTACCGCCGCAGACGACCTTCATCTTCAGGCCGAGCACGTCGCCGTAGGGCTGGAGGGCGTCCGCGACCTGCATCGCGAGCTCACGCGTCGGCGTGAGGATGATCGCGCGGGGCTTCTTCTTCTCGGTGTGGCCACCGGCGAGGCGCGCCAGGGTGGGCAGACCGAAGGAGAGGGTCTTGCCGGAGCCGGTGCGGCCGCGGCCGAGGATGTCCTTGCCGGCCAGGGCGTCCGGGATGGTCGCGGCCTGGATCGGGAAGGGGCTGGTGACGCCGTTCTGGGCGAGCTTGCGCACGACGCCCTCGGGCAGACCGAGGTCCCCGAAGGTGATGGTGGGCTCGGCGTCGGCGTCGGAACCGTCCGCCTCATCGGCCTCGGCGGCCACGTCGGCGACATCCGCCACCTCGGCCTCGAGGGCCTCGATGATCTCGTCGCGCTCGATGGCGTCCATGGCTTCGGTGACCGCGAGGGTCTCGGCGTCGACGATCTCGTTGGAGTCGTTCTCGGGCATGACGGAACGGTCAGAACTGGAAATGGACATGCGAAATGCGAAACCTTCCGGAGTCTCGGCACGCGCCCAAACTCCGTGAATCGCAAATCGACCGCCTCAATGCGGTCAGCCACGGTTGGGGAGAGTACGCGCCACACGGCGCTCTTCGGATTCGGCGCCGGGCAATGGGATCAAACGATCTATAACCATACGCACCCTCCTGGGGGTCTGGCAAGTCACCCTCGGGACATCGCCCCTGACCTGCAACGATGCCCCGGGGGTGAGTTACGTGAACCCGGGAGGGGTCATCCAGAACCCCACGGACCGGGGCAGATCACCGCTACGCGAGGCCCGGCCCGGAACCGGTGCCGGCCGACTCGCTCGGCGTGGGTTCCGTCACAGTCGGCTCGGGGGTGGGGGTAGTGGTACTCCCCCCTCCGGACCCGCCGGAGCCGGACCCGGATCCCGAGCCGGAGCCCGATCCCGAGCCGGAACCGGACCCCGAACCAGAGCCGGAGCCCGACCCCGACCCGGAGCCCGATCCCGAGCCGCCGGACCCCGTACCCCCGGCGCCCGACCCCGAGCCGCCCGACCCCGAGCCGGATCCGGACCCGCCCGCCGCGGACCCCGTGCCGCCGGCCCCCGTACCGCCCCCGGAGGGCACCTGGCCGCCCTGCCCGCCGGCCCCGCCGCCCGGGCCGGCCGACGGCGAGGGCGCTCCCGGCTTCCCGGCGGGCGCCCCCGGGCTGGGCGAGGCCCCGGTCGCGCCGGAGGCCTTCCCGGGCTCACCGGACTTCCCGTCCTGGTTGCCCGTGGCGTCCTTCACCCCGTGCCCGTTGCCGTGGACCCCGGAGCCGTGCCCGCCACCCGCCGCCCCGGCGGCGCCGCCGCCCGTGTCCTTGCCGCCCACCGAAGCGGCGGGCCCCGGCTTCGCGGCGTCCTCGCCGACACTCATGCAGCCCGCCGTCGCCGCGACCGCGAGGGCGGAGACGGCCAGTCTGAGGGAAGCGGACAGGGAAGCGGTCAAAGGGCGCACGGGGCACCTCCGGAGCACGGCGGCGGGGTCCGCGATGAGTGGGTCAATGAGCCCAACTCCCTTTACCCCGTAAGAGACACGCCCCTTACACGAACAGCTGTCGCGCCACCTGCGACCCGAGCGTCACGGCGCCCAGCCCGACCAGCACCGACGCGGCGACGTTCGCCGCGGCGAGGAACCGCCAGCCGCGCTCGGCCAGCCGCAGGGTCTCGTACGAGAAGGTCGAGTAGGTGCTCAGCGCCCCGCACAGCCCCGTCCCGAGCAGCAGGTTCACGCGCGAGGAGCCCGCCCCGGCCAGCGCCGCCCCCGCCAGCACCCCGAGCAGCAGACAGGCGGCGGCGTTGACCACGAAGGTCCCCCACGGGAAGACGGAATCGTGCCGCGCCTGCACCGCCCGGTCGGTCAGGTACCGCAGCGGCGCCCCGACGACCGCGCCCGCCACCACCAGCAGCCAGTTCACCGCCGCCCCCGCGAAACCGCCCGCGCAGCCGCCCACCGGACCGCCCACCGGGTCACCGAGGCGGCCGCCCAGACGGCGCCCAGCGCCCCGGCCACCGTCAGCCCGGCGTACGCCAGCGCGACCCGCGCCTCCCCCTCGTCCAGCAGCCGGGAGAAGTCCACCGCGTAGGTGGAGAAGGTGGTGAACCCGCCGAGCACCCCCACCCCCGCGAAGGGCCGCAGCAGCGGGTGCGGCGCGCTCCGCCCGCCCTCGCTGATCAGCACCATCAGTACGCCGATCAGCGCGCAGCCCGCGACGTTGGTCCAGAAGGTCGCCCACGGGAAGGCCCCGGGCCCGGCCGGCCACAGCAGGGCCACCCCGTAGCGCGCCGAGGCTCCGACGGCCCCGCCGGCCGCGACCGCCGCGAGCACCCGGCCCTGCGGTTCGGCGCGCTGGGCGGGCACGTGGAGGTCGACGTCGGGGTCGATCGCCTCGGCCCCGGGGACGGGCCGGGTCACCCGTAGCCCAGCGCGTGCAGCCGTTCGTCGTCGATCCCGAAGTGATGGGCGATCTCGTGCACCACCGTCACCTCCGTCTCGGCGACCACGCTCTCCCGGTCCTCGCACATCCGCAATGTGGGGTTCCGGTAGATGGTGATGCGGTCGGGGAGCACTCCGGCGTACCACTCGCCGCGCTCGGTGAGCGGGGTCCCCTCGTACAGACCGAGCAGCTCGGGGTCGTCGGCCGGGGGCTCGTCCTCGACGAACACCGCGACGTTGTCCATCAGCCGCATCAGCTCCGGCGGAATCCGGTCCAGGGCCTCTGCGACGAGCTCTTCGAACTCCTCGCGCGTCATCTCCAGCACCCGGCCATTGTCGCTCCGGGAGAAACCGTTTTGGCGATAGCTCCCCCGATCCCATATGCTTCTCACGTCCCCGACGCGCTGAAAAGTGCCCGGCGGGCCTTTAGCCCTCATCGTCTAGTGGCCCAGGACGCCGCCCTTTCAAGGCGGTAGCACGGGTTCGAATCCCGTTGGGGGTACGCAACACCATGTGCAAGACTTGTTCTTGCACACACCAGGTCCTGTGGAGCAGTTGGTTAGCTCGCCACCCTGTCAAGGTGGAGGTCGCGGGTTCAAGTCCCGTCAGGATCGCTGAGGCTGGAAACAGTCTCGTGGCTGGGTAGCTCAGTTGGTACGAGCGATCGCCTGAAAAGCGATAGGTCGCCGGTTCGACCCCGGCCCCAGCCACAGAAGAAAGGCCCCGTCCATCGGACGGGGCCTTTCGCGTTCTACCCCTCCTGCTCCTCGGCCCCGGCCGACGTCCGCCGCCACCGCGCCAGCCCGAAGGCCAGTGCCCCCGCGGCGACCAGACCCAGCAGCGCCCAGTCGGGCACGGCGTCGGCGAGGGCGCCGACCCGGCGCTCGACGGCGTACGAGTCGTCCACGTCCAGCAGCCCGGGCAGGGCGCTCGCCCCGTCGTACGCGAGGAACAGCGCGCCCAGGGTGATGAAGAACAGCCCGGACAGCAGCGAGGTCGTGTGCAGTTCGAGGCGGCCCAGCCGCAACGCCCGCCCGCGCAGCCAGCGCCGCCGGCCCAGGTCGAACCGTTCCCACAGCAGGGCCAGCACGAACAGCGGTACGGCCATGCCCAGCGCGTACACCGCGAGCAGCAGGCCGCCGTAGACGGGGCTGCCGCTGACCGCCGCCACCGTGAGGACGCTGCCGAGGATCGGGCCGGCGCAGAAGCCGGCCAGCCCGTAGACCGCGCCGAGCGCGTACACGGACAGGGCGGTGGTCGGGCGGATCCGACCGGACAGCTCGGAGATCCGCCTCGGGGCGAAGCCGAGGCCCAGGATCTGGGCGAGGCCGAGCGCGATGATCAGCCAGCCGCCGGCGAGGACGAGCTGGTCGCGGTTGCTG
Organism: Streptomyces sp. NBC_00091; assembly: GCF_026343185.1. Classification (GTDB taxonomy): domain Bacteria; phylum Actinomycetota; class Actinomycetes; order Streptomycetales; family Streptomycetaceae; genus Streptomyces. The sequence goes on from NZ_JAPEMA010000001.1 coordinate 2,428,268, forward strand.
TGGAAGAAGCGGCCCGCGTAGGAGCCGGCCGCGCCCATCGGTACGAGGGTGCTCGCGAGGCCCGCGTAGAAGATCCCGGTGCGCGCCAGGAGCCGTGAGCGGGAGTCGATGGAGTACGCGAAGAAGGCGGGCAGCAGCAGGGCGCTGCACGGGCTGAGCAGGGCGAGGAGGCCGCCCAGCAGGGCGGCCAGGTATCCGATGCCGGTCACCGCTGGGCCGCCGCCTTGGCCCGGGCGACGGCGGCGTCGAAGGCGGCCAGGGGCTGGGCGCCGGCCAGGGGCTGGCCGTTGACCAGGAAGGACGGGGTGGACTGGACGCCGATGCGGTAGCCCTCCTCCTGGTCCTTGCGCAGGGCCGCGGCGGCCTGTTCCCCGGCCATGTCCCGCTTGAAGCGCTCCAGGTCCGGGACCCCGGCCTGGCGGGCCAGCTCGGTCAGCCGCTCCTCGCCGAAGCCCTTCGCCTTGGCGTCCTCGGCGTACGCGGCGGCGTGGAAGGCGCCGAAGCGGTCCTGCTGCCCGGCGGCCCAGGCGGCCTTGGCGGCGGCCTCGGACTCGGCGCCGAAGATCGGGAAGTTGCGCCACTCGATGCGCAGGGTGCCGTCCTCCACGTACTTCTTCACCAGTTCGGGTTCGGTGTCGCGGGCGAACTTGCCGCAGTAGCCGCACTTGAAGTCGGAGTACTCGATCAGGACGACGGGGGCGTCGGCGCGGCCCAGCGCGAGCTTGTCGCCGGCTTCCCGGCGGGCCAGGGCCTTCAACTCCGCGGCGGGGTCGGTGCGGGGGGTGGAGCCGGCGGAGGCGGAGGTGTCGTCCTGCCTCTCCTGGGGGGCGGTGGCCTGCCAGGAGACGAGGCCGAGGGTGACCGTGGCGAGGGCGACCCCGGCGGAGATCAGCAGGGGCTTGCGGGACTTGCGGGACATGCGGGTGCTCCAGAGCTGCGGGTGATGAGGGGGACCGGTGGTGGGTGTCCCCCTAGGGGGTGTCTTGTGGGTCAGGCCGGATCAGGGAGCGGCGTCTGGTGCCGCGCATCGCAAGGCCGAGGAGGGAGGCGACGCGGAGCGTCGTCGACCGACGAGAACGCGGCGAGGCGCGGCACCAGGCGTCGCGAGCCCGGCCTGACCCGCAAGACACCCCCTATACCCGCAGCACGGACAGCTCCACCGGTCCGGGCGCCGGCCGGTCGGGACCGCGTACGGGGACGCGTACGCGCAGCGCGAGGTGCGGGCGCGCCTGCTCGGGCGCCGGGCGGGCGGCGAGGACGGAAGCGTGCTCCTGCCCGGCCCGGGGCGGGACGGCGGGGTCGCCCGGGCCGTGGCCGGAGGAACCCGGGGCGCAGGCGGGCCCCCGCACCCGGTGCCCCGCCGAGCCCTGGTCGGAGCTCACGGCAGCGGGGCTCACGGCAGCCGGGGTCACGGCAGCCGGGCCCTGGACCGCCGGGCCGGCCACCACCGCGACGGCAGGACCGGCGGCCCGTACCGTCCCCACCGCGCCGGCCATCGCCAGCAGCGCGAGCACGACGGCGGCCCACAGGCAGCGCACGCGGCGACGGCGGGACAAGGTGGGCTGCCTCTCACTTGCACAACGGGGGGACTCGTCCCGAAATGGTACGGGGAGGGGCACAAATGCGTTCGCCACTCGGCGGGCCCAGGTGAGATCCTCGACCAGGTATGTCTACTTCCTTCGCCGCCCTGCAGACGCTTCTCGGTGAGATCTCCCTCCGTGACGCGCACCGCCTCGGCCGCCGCCTCGAGGGCGCCCGCCGCATCCGCAAGCCCGAGGCCAAGCAGGCCGTGCTGGACGAGATCGCCGCGGAGGCCGAGAAGGCCGCCGCGCGACTGGCCGGCCGTGCCTCGCGGATGCCGGAGGTCACGTATCCCGAGAACCTGCCCGTCAGCCAGAAGAAGGACGAGATCGCCGAGGCGATACGCGACCACCAGGTCGTGATCGTCGCGGGCGAGACCGGCTCCGGCAAGACCACGCAGATCCCCAAGATCTGCATGGAGCTGGGGCGCGGCGTCCGGGGCATGATCGGGCACACCCAGCCCCGCCGGATCGCGGCCCGCACGGTCGCGGAGCGGATCGCCGAGGAGCTGAAGTCCGAGATCGGGCAGACCGTCGGCTGGAAGGTCCGGTTCACCGACCAGGTGGACCAGGACGCGACCTTCGTGAAGCTGATGACGGACGGCATCCTGCTCGCCGAGATCCAGACGGACCGCGAGCTGCGCGCCTACGACACGATCATCATCGACGAGGCGCACGAGCGGTCCCTGAACATCGACTTCCTGCTGGGCTACCTGGCGACGCTGCTGCCCAAGCGCCCGGACCTGAAGGTGGTCATCACCTCGGCGACCATCGACCCGGAGCGGTTCTCCCGCCACTTCGGGGAAGCGCCGATCGTCGAGGTCAGCGGGCGTACGTACCCGGTGGAGGTGCGCTACCGGCCGCTCCTCGAGGACGACAGCGAGGAGAGCGACCGGGACCAGATCACCGCGATCTGCGACGCGGTGGACGAGCTCCAGGGCGAGGGCCCGGGCGACATCCTGGTCTTCCTCTCGGGCGAGCGGGAGATCCGCGACACCGCCGACGCGCTGATCAAGAAGAAGCTGCGCCTCACCGAGGTACTGCCCCTCTACGCGCGCCTCTCGCACGCCGAGCAGCACCGGGTCTTCCAGGCCCACACCGGCCGCCGGATCGTCCTGGCCACGAACGTCGCCGAGACCTCCCTGACGGTCCCGGGCATCAAGTACGTGATCGACCCGGGCACGGCCCGCATCTCCCGCTACAGCCACCGCACGAAGGTGCAGCGGCTGCCGATCGAGCGGATCAGCCAGGCCAGCGCCAACCAGCGCAAGGGCCGCTGCGGCCGTACGAGCGACGGCATCTGCATCCGGCTGTACTCCGAGGACGACTTCAACGCCCGTCCGGAGTTCACCGACGCCGAGATCCTGCGCACCAACCTGGCCTCCGTCATCCTCCAGATGACCGCGGCCGGGCTCGGCGAGATCGAGAAGTTCCCCTTCATCGACCCGCCGGACCACCGCAACATCCGCGACGGCGTGCAGCTGCTCCAGGAGCTGGGCGCGCTGGATCCGTCCGAGAAGGATCCGTCGAGGCGGCTCACGCAGATGGGCCGCCAGCTCTCCCAGCTGCCGGTGGACCCCCGGCTGGCCCGCATGGTGGTGGAGGCGGACAAGAACAACTGCGTCCGCGAGGTCATGGTGATCGCGGCGGCCCTGTCCATCCAGGACCCGCGCGAGCGCCCCTCGGACAAGCAGACCCAGGCGGACCAGAACCACGCCCGGTTCAAGGACGAGACGAGCGACTTCCTCTCCTTCCTGAACATGTGGCGCTACATCCGCGAGCAGCAGAAGGAGCGCGGCTCCTCCTCCTTCCGCCGGATGTGCAAGCAGGAGTACCTGAACTTCCTGCGGATCCGCGAGTGGCAGGACATCTACGCGCAGCTGCGTTCGGTGGCGAAGACGATGGGCATCCACGTCAACGAGGCCGACGGCGCCGAGACGAACATCCACATCTCGCTGCTGGCCGGTCTGCTGTCGCACATCGGTCTGAAGGACACCGACAAGAACGAGTACCTGGGCGCGCGGAGCGCCAAGTTCGCGGTCTTCCCGGGCTCGGCGCTCTTCAAGAAGCAGCCGAAGTTCCTGATGTCGGCGGAGCTGGTGGAGACCTCGCGGCTGTGGGCGCGGGTGAACGCCAAGGTGGAGCCCGAGTGGGTGGAGCCGCTGGCGCAGCACCTGATCAAGCGCACGTACAGCGAGCCGCACTGGGAGAAGGACCAGGCGGCCGTGATGGCGTACGAGAAGGTCACGCTGTACGGCGTGCCGATCGTCGCGCAGCGGAAGATCAATTACGGCCGGATCGACGCGGAGGTCTCGCGCGAGCTGTTCATCCGCAATGCGCTGGTCGAGGGCGACTGGCGTACGCACCACAAGTTCTACGCCGACAACCGCAAGCTGCTGACCGAGGTCGAGGAGCTGGAGAACCGGGCGCGGCGCCGCGACATCGTCGTGGACGACGAGACCCTGTTCGACTTCTACGACCAGCGCATCCCCGAGCACGTGGTCTCGGGGGCGCACTTCGACTCCTGGTGGAAGCACAAGAAGCGCGAGGAGCCCGAACTCCTCGACTTCGAGCGGGAGATGCTGCTGACGGAGAAGGCGGCCGGGGTCACCAAGGCCGACTATCCGGACTCCTGGCGGCAGGGGCAGCTGAAGTTCCGGGTGACGTACCAGTTCGAGCCGGGCGCGGACGCGGACGGCGTGACCGTGCACATCCCGCTCCAGGTGCTGAACCAGGTCACCGACGAGGGCTTCGACTGGCAGATCCCGGGGCTGCGGGAGGAGGTCGTCACCGAACTGATCCGCTCGCTGCCGAAGCCGGTCCGCCGGCACTACGTGCCCGCGCCGAACTACGCCACGCGCTTCCTGGCGACGGCCACGCCCCTCCAGGAGCCGCTGCACGTCACGCTGGCGCGCGAGCTGCACCGGATGGTGGGGGTGCCGGTCGCGGCCGAGGACTTCGACCTGACCCGGATCCCGGAACACCTGAAGATCACTTTCCGGATCGTCGACGAGCGGCGCCGCAACCTCGCCGAGGACAAGGACCTCGAGGCGCTGCGGCTGCGCCTGAAGCCCAAGGCCCGCCAGGCCCTCTCCAAGGCCGCGGCGGCCACCGCCGAGCGGGCGGGCGGGGAGTCCCTGGAGCGCTCCGGGCTGACGGAGTGGACGATCGGCACCCTGGTCAAGGTCTTCGAGACCCGGCGGGCCGGCCAGCCGGTGAAGGCGTACCCGGCGCTGGTGGACGACGGGGCGAGCGTCTCCGTACGGCTCTTCGACACGGAGGCCGAGCAGCAGCAGGCGATGTGGCTCGGCACCCGGCGCCTGATCCTGCTGAACATCCCGGTGAACCCGGCGAAGTTCGCCTCGGACAAGCTCAGCAACCAGCAGAAGCTGGCGCTGTCGCGCAATCCGCACGGCTCCATCCAGGCGCTGTTCGACGACTGCGCCACCGCGGCGGCCGACAAGCTGATCGCCGACCACGGCGGTCCGGCCTGGGACGAGGCGGGCTTCCGCAAGCTGTACGACGCGGTCCGGGCCGACCTGGTGGACACGACCGTGCGGACCGTCGGGCAGGTGCAGCAGGTCCTGGCGGCCTGGCAGGCCTGCGAGCGGCGGCTGAAGGCCACCAACAGCCTGGCCCTGATGGCGAACGTCGCGGACGTGAAGGCGCAGCTGGCGGCGCTCGTGCCGGCCGGTTTCGTCACGCTGGCCGGTCTGCGCCGGCTGCCGGACCTGATGCGCTATCTGGTGGCGGCCGACCGGCGGCTCCAGCAGATGCCGACGGGGGCCCAGCGCGACACCACGCGCATGCAGAAGGTCCACGAGATGCGGGACGAGTACCTGTGGCTGCTGGAGCAGTTGCCGCAGGGCCGGCCGGTGCCCGAGGCGGTCACCGAGATCCGCTGGATGATCGAGGAACTGCGGGTCAGCTACTTCGCGCACGCGCTCGGGACGGCGTATCCGATCTCCGACAAGCGCATCGTGAAGGCCGTGGACGCGGCGGCCCCGTGATCCGGTTCGACTGCACCCCCTGAGCTGCGGTACAGTCTGATTCGCAGCCGCCCAGCGGCCGCAAATCAAGGACCTGTGGAGCAGTTGGTTAGCTCGCCACCCTGTCAAGGTGGAGGTCGCGGGTTCAAGTCCCGTCAGGTTCGCAGAAACGTCAGGGCCCGTATCCCGTAAGGGATGCGGGCCCTGACGCGTTTCCCCGGTGCGCTTCCCTCGGCGTGTTTCTCCCAGCCTGCGTGCGGAGGCGGGCCGCGCGGGCGGCGCCCCCGATCGCGGCACCCTCACCCCGCCCTTTGATCGCCCGAGGCCCGCAGCGCCCCTGGAGGCCCCTCAGAGGGCCCCGGCCGCCCCTCGGCGCTTCCCGGGCCGCCGGCCCGCCACAGGCGCCTCCAGAGCCCCTCCAGCGGAGCCGGAGGAACAGATCACCCAGAGCGGAAAAATCCCCCATACGCATGAGGCGCTCTGCGTCGGACGTCCCTTTACGGGGCGCATTGCCGGATGTACAAGAGACATCAGCTGTGACGGGAGTCACCACACGAGTTTTTGGGACTCGCACGTTTATCGGACCCCTACGCACGCTCGATTTAATATGTGCAATGGCACCTACCTCGCCGGCGCTCCGGGAACACCTCGGCCCCGGGCCGCGTCCGGGCATAAAAAAGATCGCGCTGGACCCGGCGGAGTCCAGCGCGATCGACGGCAATGAGCCTGTTGGGGCAGGCCCAGCCGTATGAAGCCCTGTGGGTTTCATCGGATTGGGGGATCCGACACGACCCGTTAAAGCGGTGGTGCTGCGGGACCTCAGGCCTCGCTGCGCTGCTGCGGAATTCCCGCGAGCAGTGCGCGAACCTCGGCCTCGCGATAACGGCGGTGTCCACCCAGGGTGCGGATGGACGTGAGCTTGCCAGCCTTGGCTCAGCGGGTGACCGTCTTCGGGTCCACGCGGAACATCGTGGCAACCTCAGCCGGGGTCAGCAGCGGCTCGGCATCAGGGGTGCGAGCGGTCATGAGCGGCCTCCTCGGGAGAACCGAACCATCTCGGTTCTTTCCTCTAAATTCTGCACCTTGGCCCGCGTTGCCCGAAATGGACATACGCAGGCCGAGTCGGTTATAGGACGAACGGCTTGTCCTCGGCACTACAACTACACCATCCGTCCAGCCCCAAGGGCCAAACCGATGGAATTGCCCTCCGAGGTGTTCATCAGCGGCGGAAGCCGATGGACCGCCCCATAACGGACAGTCACCCCACTGTGACGATCAGTCACAGAGCGATCAGGAGTCGTCAGACCCCCCATAGAGTGCAATACCGAGCATTCCGCCCTTAGTTGGGCGGAAGGAACCCTCCCCGGACTCCTTGTCCTATTTTGGCACGAGGGTAGGGGAAGGGCGCAAGGGTGTAGATAGTGCGTTCCGTCACGCTTGGGCCAATGGCCCGTATCGGGACGTAGGTCCTGGAACTAAGACCCTAATGCGGTGATCAAGCCCCTGATCTGCGTATTGTGGCCGATCAGCCGATGACAACCGATACGGGCGATACGCGAGGGGTCCGAACGGGTACCGAACAGGTACCGAACGGATCCGTACATGATCCCCACCGACCCCGGATCCCGAAAGCCCCAGAGCCGCCCTAGTTCGCGAAGAGTCTCTCCCGGACCGCCCGCCAGCGCTGCGCCAGCTCCGTGTGGACCTGCACCGCGCCCTCCCCGTCGCCCGCCCGCAGGGCCGCGATCCCCTCCGCCAGGTCGCGGGCCGAGCGGTCCACGGCCAGGTCGTCAGCCGGCAGCGCGTGCAGCAGCCCCCCGTAGTCCAGTTCGACCATCGAGCGCGGATGGAACTCCTCCAGCCAGCTGCCGACCTCCACCAGCCCGTCCGCCAGCGGCCCGTAGCCCTGCCCCTCCGCCGCCCGCAGGGTCCGCAGCGCCCGCGCGAGGCGCCGCCGGGCCTGCACCATCGGCGTCCGGTAGCGCAGCCGCTCGCCCGGCAGGTACTCCCGCTCCCCGTCCGCCACCAGCACGAACCAGCGCAGCGGCACCTGCCACACCCCCGTACGGATCCACGGGCGCGCGTCCGGGTTCCGCTCGCGCCAGGCCTCGTACGCCTCGGCCGCCCGGCGGCGCTGGGCCGGGGGCAGCGCCGCGTCCAGCACCGGGCGCGGGAGGTCGGCGACCAGCTCCTGGAGCGCCAGCCAGCCGCGCAGCCTGGTCCGCCACGGGCAGACCAGCAGCACCCCGTCCAGCTCCGCCGTGAAGGCGTCCCCGCTCTCGTGCGCCGGGACCCCGACCACGGGGACCCGTACCAAATCGGTGAGCGAGCGCCGCAGTTCGTCCTGGGCCGTCGGGGCCGTGCCGCGCCGGGCGTAGGCCGCCCAGTGCGTGCGCTCCGGTTCGGCGAACGCCGCCAGGGGCTCGTACACGCGCAGGTAGGAGGCGTACGGGACGGCCGGCCCGGGCCGCGGGGATTCGCTCACCCAGCCGTCCTCCCCTTTTTGGCGGCCCGGCTCACCTCCGGGGCGCAGGCAACCCGGGAGCGTTCCGATCCCCGGACAGGGGGTACCCCGGCGCGCCGCAGGTCTTACTCTGCTCCCAGCGCGCCCTCCCCCACCCGCAGGGCGGGCGTCTTTCCGCCGCATCTCTTCCATGGGAGTCACCACCGTGACCGAAATGACCGACGGCGTCCTGCACACCCTGTTCCGTTCGGAACAGGGCGGCCACGAGCAAGTCGTGCTGTGCCAGGACCGAGCCACAGGCCTGAAGGCCGTCATCGCCATCCACTCCACCGCCCTGGGCCCCGCCCTCGGCGGTACGCGCTTCCATGCGTACGCCTCGGACGAGGAAGCGGTCCGCGACGCGCTGAACCTCTCGCGCGGCATGTCGTACAAGAACGCCCTCGCCGGTCTCGACCTCGGCGGCGGCAAGGCCGTGATCATCGGCGACCCGTCCGTCCTCAAGTCGGAGGAACTCCTGCTGGCCTACGGCCGGTTCGTGGAGTCCCTCGGCGGCCGCTACGTCACCGCCTGCGACGTCGGCACGTACGTCGCGGACATGGACGTCGTCGCCCGCGAGACCCGCTGGGCCACCGGCCGCTCCCCCGAGAACGGCGGCGCCGGCGACTCCTCGGTGCTCACCGCGTACGGCGTCTTCCAGGGCATGCGCGCCAGCGCCCAGCACCTGTGGGGCGACCCGACCCTGCGCGGCCGCAAGGTCGGCGTCGCGGGCGTCGGCAAGGTCGGCCGCCACCTGGTGGAGCACCTGCTGGCGGACGGCGCCCAGGTCGTCATCACGGACGTCCGCGAGGAATCCGTGCAGGAGATCCTCGACAAGCACCCCGGCGGCGAGGTCACCGCCGTCGCCGACACCGAGGCGCTGATCCGCACCGAGGGCCTGGACATCTACGCCCCCTGCGCGCTCGGCGGAGCCCTGAACGACAGCTCGGTGCCCGTCCTGACCGCCACGGTCGTGTGCGGCGCGGCGAACAACCAGCTCGCCCACCCGGGTGTGGAGAAGGACCTCGCGGACCGCGGGATCCTCTACGCCCCGGACTACGTGGTCAACGCGGGCGGTGTCATCCAGGTCGCCGACGAGCTGCACGGCTTCGACTTCGACCGGTGCAAGGCCAAGGCTTCGAAGATCTTCGACACCACCCTGGCCATATTCGCACGTGCGAAGGCGGACGGGATCCCGCCGGCCGCCGCGGCCGACCGGATCGCCGAGCAGCGCATGTCCGAGGCGCTCGCCGCCCGCGCGGCGGCCCGCAAGGCGTAGGCCCTGCCGGGACCCGCCGGAGCGCGGCGAGACGGAACTCACTGCGCTTCGGCGGGTCGGCGGCCAGGAAAGCGTTAAAATCGCAGCTGACCAGCGAGTACGGGGTGCCCCGCTGGTTCTGTGGAGAGGCGCGTCATGCGGGCGGCGTACCGTATGGCCGCGGAAGCAGGTACCGTTAAACCCCTACGGACGGTCTCTCTACGGAGAGCCCGCTCCGAACCATGAACGCGTGTCAGACTCTGGGGCCGTCGAGCCCCGTCACCGAGGGGGTCGAGCCATGGGGCGCGGCCGGGCCAAGGCCAAGCAGACAAAGGTCGCCCGCCAGCTGAAGTACAACAGCGGCGGGACTGACCTCTCGCGTCTGGCCAATGAGCTGGGCGCATCGCCGACAGAGCCGCTGCCTATCAGCGCGCCGGTCGAAGTCGATGACGATCTGGACGATGACGACGACGACCCGTACGCCAAGTACGCGGCTCTGTACAACGACGACGACGAGGACGAGGACGAACAGTCCGGTCCGTCGGCGCACCGTCGCGGGGCTTGACGCACCGCACCTCTGCACACGGCGTCTGCACCACCAGCCAGCTGAAGCTGCCGTACTGGTTCCAGCTGTTCCATACATGCCGAAACCCGGTCCAGGGCCATGCCCCGGACCGGGTTTCAGTGCTGCTCAGACCGCGTAGCTTCCGGTCAGGGTCGCGCCCTCGGCGTGGTCGCCCCGGTCCAGGATCTCTCCCGCGACCCAGGCGTCGACGCCCCGGTCGGCCAGTGCGGTCAGGGCCACCTCCACCGACTCCTGCGGGACCACGGCCATCATGCCGACGCCCATGTTCAGGGTCTTCTCCAGCTCCAGCTGCTCGACGCTGCCGGCCTTGCCGACCAGGTCGAAGATGGCGCCGGGCGCCCAGGTGGCGCGGTCGACCGTGGCGTGCAGGTGGTCCGGGATGACCCGGGCGAGGTTCGCCGCGAGGCCGCCGCCCGTGATGTGCGAGTACGCGTGGACCTCGGCCGTACGGGTGAGGGCCAGGCAGTCCAGCGAGTAGATCTTGGTCGGCTCCAGGAGTTCCTCGCCGAGGGTCCGGCCGAGCTCCTCGACGTGCTGGTCCAGGGACATCCCGGCCCGGTCGAAGAGGACGTGCCGGACCAGCGAGTACCCGTTCGAGTGAAGGCCGGACGAAGCCATCGCGATGACGGCGTCCCCCGTACGGATGCGATCCGCGCCCAGGAGCCGGTCGTACTCGACGACGCCGGTGCCCGCGCCCGCCACGTCGAAGTCGTCCGGGCCGAGCAGCCCGGGGTGCTCGGCGGTCTCGCCGCCGACCAGGGCGCAGCCGGCGAGGACGCAGCCCTCGGCGATGCCCTTGACGATGGCCGCGACACGCTCGGGGTGGACCTTGCCGACGCAGATGTAGTCCGTCATGAAGAGCGGCTCGGCGCCGCAGACGACGATGTCGTCCATGACCATCGCGACCAGGTCGTGGCCGATGGTGTCGTACACGCCGAGCTGGCGGGCGATGTCCACCTTGGTGCCGACCCCGTCGGTGGCCGAGGCCAGCAGGGGGCGCTCGTAGCGCTTGAGGGCGGAGGCGTCGAAGAGGCCGGCGAAACCGCCGAGGCCGCCGAGGACCTCGGGGCGCTGCGTCTTCTTCACCCACTCCTTCATCAGCTCGACGGCGCGGTCGCCCGCTTCGATGTCCACGCCTGCGGCTGCGTAGCTGGCACCGGTGGTCTTCTCTGTCATGACAGGAGAGAGCTTTCGTGTCGTTACTGCGTGTGGTGCTGGGCCCCCGGAGAAGCCTCAAAGAGAGGGCCCAGCGCAGGTTGAGCAGGCCGAACCGAAGGAGCGCCTACGGGCGGCGGAGCGCGTCGGCGGCGTCCGTACCGCCGGCCAGCTCCGACTCCAGGAGCTGCTTGCCCAGCAGCTGCGGGTCGGGCAGCTCCATGGGGTACTCGCCGTCGAAGCAGGCACGGCAGAGGTTCGGCTTCTGGATGGTGGTCGCCTCGATCATCGCGTCGAGCGAGATGTACGAGAGCGAGTCCGCGCCCAGCGACGTGGCGATCTCGTCGACCGTCATGCCGTTGGCGATCAGCTCGGCCCGGGTGGCGAAGTCGATGCCGAAGAAGCACGGCCACTTCACCGGCGGGGAGGAGATCCGGATGTGGACCTCGGCCGCACCGGCCTCGCGGAGCATCTTCACGAGGGCGCGCTGGGTGTTGCCGCGGACGATCGAGTCGTCGACGACCACCAGGCGCTTGCCCCGGATGACTTCCTTGAGGGGGTTGAGCTTCAGGCGGATGCCGAGCTGGCGGATCGTCTGCGAGGGCTGGATGAAGGTCCGGCCGACGTAGGCGTTCTTGACCAGGCCGGAGCCGTAGGGGATCCCGCTGGCTTCGGCGTATCCGACGGCGGCGGGCGTGCCGGATTCCGGCGTCGCTATCACCAGGTCGGCGTCGACCGGGGCTTCCTTGGCGAGGCGCCGGCCCATCTCGACGCGCGAGAGGTAGACGTTGCGGCCGGCGATGTCGGTGTCCGGGCGCGCCAGGTAGACGTACTCGAACACGCAGCCCTTGGGCTTCGCTTCTGCGAAGCGCGAGGTGCGCAGGCCGTTCTCGTCGATCGCGATGAGCTCGCCCGGCTCGACCTCGCGGACGAAGCTGGCGCCGCAGATGTCGAGGGCGGCGGTCTCGCTCGCCACCACCCAGCCGCGCTCCAGGCGGCCGAGGACCAGCGGGCGGATGCCCTGCGGGTCACGGGCGGTGTAGAGGGTTCCCTCGTCCATGAAGACCAGCGAGAAAGCACCCTTGACCTTCGGGAGGACCTTGGTGGCCGACTCCTCGATGGTCAGGGGCTTGCCGTCTTCGTCGGTCTGGCCGGCCAGGAGGGCGGTGACCAGATCGGTGTCGTTGGTGGCCGCCACCTGGGTGGCACGGCCGTCCTGACGGGGGAGGTCGGCGACCATCTCGGCAAGCTCGGCGGTGTTCACCAGGTTGCCGTTGTGACCCAGGGCGATCGAGCCGTGGGCGGTCGCGCGGAAGGTGGGCTGCGCGTTCTCCCAGACGGAGGCTCCGGTGGTCGAGTAGCGGGCGTGACCGACCGCGATATGACCCTGGAGCGAGCCGAGAGAGGTTTCGTCGAAGACTTGGGAAACGAGGCCCATGTCCTTGAAGACGAGGATCTGGGAACCGTTGCTCACAGCGATTCCCGCGGACTCTTGTCCACGGTGCTGTAGCGCATACAGTCCGAAGTAGGTGAGCTTGGCGACCTCTTCACCCGGAGCCCAGACACCGAAGACGCCGCAAGCGTCCTGGGGGCCCTTCTCACCGGGGAGCAGGTCGTGGTTGAGTCGTCCATCACCACGAGGCACGCCACCGAGTGTAGGCGAGATCGACCACTGGTCCGAATTGGGGATGCCCGGGAAATGTCACAGCACAGAGGGTGACCGGACGGCCCCGTCTCGGTATTCGGATCACTTTGTTGACAGCTACGAGGGAATTCGTACAGGCTCTCGCTCCATGCAGCCTCTCGGTGACCGTTCCGTCACCCTCGTCGAGCGCCGCCACGTAGACCTGGTCCGTGTCGCGAGCGCCATCTGTCGCTGTTCTGCGTAGCCACAACTCTTCCTCTCCTTTTCCCTTTTCGCTCCGCCCCGCCCTGCCCCGCCGTGCCCGCGCGCCGCTGCGCGCCCGCCCGGGGCGGGCCTGCGGAGCCGCGCCTTGGAGTACCTGTGTCTTCGTACAACAGCAAGCTGTCCCGCCGTGCCTTCGCGGGGGCCGTCGGAGCGACCGCGGCCACCGCCGCGGTGGGGCTGGGCGCCGGCCCGGCCGAGGCCTCCGACGCCCGCCGGGCGGGCCCGGAGGAGCGTGAGTTCCGGGCCGCCCGCGGACGCCGCTCCCGGCGCCCGAACATCCTGTTCATCCTGGGCGACGACCTGGGCTGGGCCGACCTGTCCTCGTACGGATCCCCGCACATCAAGACCCCGAACCTGGACCGCCTCGCCCGCCAGGGGGTGCGGTTCACCGACGCCTACTCGGGCTCCGCCACCTGCTCCCCGACCCGCTTCAGCCTCTACACCGGGCGCTACCCGGCCCGTACGAAGGGCGGTCTGGCGGAGCCGATCGCCGACAAGTCGGTGGGCCTGGACCCGACGCACCCGACGCTGGCCTCGCTGCTGAAGGAGGCCGGCTACGCCACCGCGCTGATCGGCAAGTGGCACGCGGGCTACCTGCCCGACTACAGCCCGACGAAGTCCGGCTGGGAGACCTTCTTCGGGAACTTCGGCGGGGCACTGGAGTACTACTCCAAGCTGGGCCTGGGCGGCGAGTACGACCTCTACGAGGGCGACGCCACCTACAAGGACCTGCGCTACTACACGAGGATCATCACGGAGCGGGCCAGCGAGTACGTCTCCCGCGACCACCACGGCAAGCCGTGGCTGCTGAACCTGAACTTCACCACCCCGCACTGGCCGTGGATCGCCGAGGGGGACACCGCCGAGTCCGCCGAGATCGTCCGGCGGATCAAGGCGGGCGAGGCGCGGGCGCTGTGGCACCAGGACGGCGGCTCGGTCGAGAAGTACAAGCAGATGGTGGAGGACCTGGACCGGTCGGTCGGCGAGGTGCTGGCGGCACTGAAGCGCTCCGGGCAGGAGGACAACACCCTGGTGGTCTTCTCCAGCGACAACGGCGGCGAACGCTTCTCCTACAACTGGCCGCTGGCCGGCAACAAGGCCTCCCTCCAGGAGGGCGGGATCCGCGTGCCGAACATCGCGCGCTGGCCCGACCGGCTGGACGGCGGCCAGGTCAGCCACGTGCCCGTCTTCAGCCCCGACTGGACGGCGACGCTGCTGGAGGTGGCCGGGACCCGGCCGCACCCGGCGTACCCGCTGGACGGCGTGAGCCTGGCCGGGTACCTGCTGCGCGGTGAGCAGCCGGCCGGGCGGGACCTGTTCTGGCGGGTCCGCGGGGAGCGGGCGCTGCGCCGGGGCGACTGGAAGTACTACCGCGGCAAGTCGGGCCGTGACCAGCTCTTCGACCTCGCTGCGGACCTGCGCGAGCAGGCCGACAAGGCGGCCGTGCAGCCGGCCCGGCTGGCGGAGCTGCGGGCCGCCTGGGAGGCGGTGGACGCGGGGCTCCTCCCCTACCCGGGCTGAGCGTCACTCGACGGCGGTGGCTCCCCTGGCGGTGAGGGTGCTGCCGTCGGGGGCGGTGAGGGTCAGGGTCCGGTCCTGGATCTTCCAGGTGAGGGGGCCGGCGGCGAACAGGGTGGTCAGGGCCCGCTCCACCTCGCCGGCCGGGCCCTCGCAGGCCATCCGGGTGCTGGTCAGCAGGCCGAGGGTGACGGTGGGGCCGTCGACGGTGGCCGGGGCGTTGAAGCGGTTGCAGCCGAGGGTGCCGCTCGCCTGCCCGTCGGGGGTGAGGGTGAAGCGGGCCTCGCGGCCCTCGGGGGCGGTGAGCCCGGCCACGGTGGCGACGGTCCAGGTGGTCACGGTGAGCGGGGCGTCCGGGACCGGGGGCGTGGTGGAGGTCTGCACGGTCAGGGCGGCGGTGCCGCGGTCCGGCCCGTCCTGCTGGGCTCCGCCGCATGCGGTCAGGGCCAGTACGAGGACCAGGGAGCCGGTCGTGAGGTGCCTGAGGGTACGCATGCCCCTGGGACGGGGCCGGCGCCCGGGCGGTTCCACCGCTCGCCCGTTCAGCTCATCAGCGGTAGCAGCGCGGACAGGTCGGCCCGCTCGCCGCTGGCGCGGACCTGCGCCGCGTCGAGGGCCTCGGCCCAGCGGGTACGGCCCGTCGCGAGCCGGAGCCAGGTGAGCGGGTCGGTCTCCACCACGTTCGGCGGGGTGCCGCGGGTGTGGCGGGGGCCCTCGATGCACTGGACCACCGCGAAGGGCGGCACCCGTACCTCGACGGAACCGCCCGGGGCCTTGAGCGCGAGGGTGTCGGCGAGCAGCCGGGTGCAGGCGGCCAGGGCCTGCCGCTCGAGGGGGATCTCCAGGCCGGCGGCCCGGTTCAGGTCGTCGGTGTGCACGACCAGCTCGACGGTGCGGGTGACCAGGAAGTCGGCCAGGGTCATGTCCCCGATCCACAGGTCCAGCACCCTGCTGTCGGAGTTGGCCTCCAGCGCGGCGGCCATCCGGGCGGCCGCCCGCTCGTACAGCTCGGGGAGCGGGGCGCCGGTCAGGGTCTCCCGGGCCGCCTCGGAGATCTTCCCGGCGAGGGAGGCGGTGGCGGAGGGCCACTCGACGGCGGTCAGCTCGGCGACGGCGGCGGGCGGCCGGGCGAGGCCGCCGGCCAGCGAGTCGGCGATCCACGCGACGTGCGCGGCGAGCTCGGCCACGCTCCACTCCCCGACCCCGCTGGGCCGGTCCAGCTCCTCGGGCCCCAACTCCCCTACGGCCCGGGCCACATGCCCGAACTGCGCCGTCACCGCCGCGCGGATCTTGGCGGGGTCGTAGGTACGCGGCTTCTTCTTCCCGGGCGGCATGTCCCGACCCTACTCGGGCCCGGGCAGTACGAGCCCGGTGCAGCCGCGCCGCGCGGCCGTCGCGGTGGCGTAGGCCGTGAACGCCTCGTCGAGGCGGGCGCCGAGGAACCGCTCGTACTCGTAGTGCGCCTCCATGCCGAGGACGGCCCGGCGGCCCTGGCAGGTCGCGGTGGCGTAGCGCACCGCGAGGGCGCGTCCGGCCTGGCCGTCCGTGATGCCCGTCTGCCTGGAGCCCCCGGGTTCCAGGCCGGTCCCGGCGGCGTCGTCGCCGAAGTAGGCGAAGGTCTTCAGCCACCAGGGGTTGTTCCGGAAATCGCCGAGGCTCCGGCTGTCCGGGCGTTCGGCGGCGATCTGGTCGCGCAGGCCCTCACGGGTGTCCGTGTCCAGCGCCAGCAGACAGGACTCGGCTCCGCTGCGCTCGGCCGACCGGACTCCGAGTGCCTTGTCGGGCAGCCGTGAGCGGTCCTGACGGTCGCGCAGGAAGGCCGCGTACCAGGCGCAGCTGCCTTCGGCCCGGTCGGCGGGGCCGAGGGTGCGTCCCTGCGCGGGCAGCTCGGCCGGCAGTTCGGGGGGCGTCGTCGCGCAGCCCTTGCGCTCGGCGGCCCTGACGGCGGCCGTGCGGGCGATGCGTGCGAGGGCCCGGCGGTCCTTCGCGGTCGGGTCTCCGTACCGGGCGGTGGCGTAGGCCCGGTAGCCGGTCACCCCGGCCACGGGCCGCTCGCAGACGGCGTTCACACTGACGGTCCGCCCGGAGTAGCTGCCGGCGCTGCCGTCACCGAGGGGCGCGACCAGCGGCTCGTCCGCGCGGTCGGTGATGTCCTCACCCGCCTCGCGCTCGCCCGACCGGGTGAAGGGCTTCGCCCCGGATCCCAGCCCGTGCAGGCCCTGTTGGGGAAACTCGTGCACCTTCAGGCCGAAGTGCGTCCCCGCCCTGCTCTTGCCGTTCTCCTCGTACGAGGCCAGCAGGACGCACTCGTCCGGAAGCTGCTTCAGGTCCAGGTGCCTGCGGCTCTTGACCTCGCTCCGCACCAGCCGGTCGTGGCCGCCGTCGAGGCGCAGCACCTCGTCCGGGTCGAGCAGACCGGCGCAGGCCTCGCGGATCGCGGTGCGGCTTTCCTCGCGGTCCTGCCAGGACTGGTAGGAGCCGTACAGGGACCAGCCGCCCAGGACCACGCCCCCGAGGGCGACACACAGCATCAGCTTGACCGTGTTGCGCCACCGGTCCGGCTCCGGCAGCGGTCCACCGCCGGCCGGCTCCATGGCTTCCGACATCCCCGCCCCCCGTCTTGCGCCTGCGATGACGCGGCTGACCGTACCAACCGTCACCGACAACGCGGAGGCCCCGCCCACACCGGGACGGGGCCTCGTACGCAACCGCGGCGGATCAGGCCAGCAGGGCCGGGATCGTGGCTTCGTGGGCCTCGCGGAGTTCGGCCAGGGGGAGGGTGAACTCGCCCTGGATCTCGATCTCCTCGCCGTCCACCACGCCGATGCGGGCGGCCGGCAGGCCCCGCGCGCCGCACATGTCGGTGAAGCGGAGCTCCTCGCTGCGCGGGACCGACACGATGGCGCGGCCCGCGGACTCGGAGAACAGGAAGGTGAACGCGTCCAGACCCTCCGGGACCACGATCCGCGCGCCGTTGCCGCCGCGCAGGCAGGACTCGGTGAGCGCCTGGATGACGCCGCCGTCCGACAGGTCGTGCGCCGCGTCGATCATGCCGTCGCGGGAGGCGGAGATCAGGATCTCGCCCAGCAGCTTCTCGCGGCCCAGGTCCACCTTGGGCGGCATGCCGCCGAGGTGGTCGTGGACGACCTGGGACCAGGCCGAGCCGCCGAACTCCTCGGCCGTGTCGCCCAGCAGGTAGAGCAGCTGGCCGGCCTCCGCGAACGCCATCGGCGTACGGCGGTTGACGTCGTCGATGACACCGAGGACCGCCACGACCGGGGTCGGGTGGATCGCGACGTCGCCCGTCTGGTTGTAGAGGGAGACGTTGCCGCCGGTCACCGGGGTGCCCAGCTCCAGGCAGCCGTCGGCCAGACCGCGGCAGGCCTCGGCGAACTGCCACATGACGTCCGGGTCCTCGGGGGAACCGAAGTTCAGGCAGTCGGAGATCGCGAGCGGCTTGGCGCCGGTCGCGGCCACGTTGCGGTACGACTCCGCGAGCGCCAGCTGCGCACCCGTGTAGGGGTCGAGCTTGGCGTAGCGGCCGTTGCCGTCGGTGGCCATGGCCACGCCGAGGTTGGTCTCCGGGTCGATGCGGACCATGCCCGCGTCCTCGGGCTGCGCCAGCACGGTGTTGCCCTGCACGAAGCGGTCGTACTGGTCGGTGACCCAGGACTTGGAGGCCTGGTTCGGGGAGGAGACCAGGGCCAGGACCTGCGCGCGGAGCTCCTCGGAGGTCTGCGGGCGGGGGAGCTTGCCCGCGTCGTCCGCCTGGAGCGCGTCCTGCCAGGAGGGGCGCGCGTAGGGGCGGTGGTAGGTCGGGCCCTCGTGGGCGACGGTGCCCGGGGGCACGTCGACGATCAGCTCGCCGTGCCAGAAGATCTCCAGGTGGTCGCCGTCGGTCACCTCACCGATGACGGTGGCGATGACGTCCCACTTCTCGCAGATCTCCATGAAGCGGTCGACGTGCTGCGGCTCGACGATCGCGCACATGCGCTCCTGCGACTCGCTCATGAGGATTTCCTCGGGCGAGAGCGTCGCGTCGCGCAGCGGGACGGTGTCCAGCTCGACCCGCATGCCGCCGGTGCCGGCGGAGGCGAGCTCGCTCGTGGCGCAGGAGAGCCCGGCGCCGCCGAGGTCCTGGATGCCCGCGACCAGCTTCTCCTTGAAGATCTCCAGGGTGCACTCGATGAGGAGCTTCTCCTGGAAGGGGTCGCCGACCTGGACGGCGGGGCGCTTGGTGGGCTTCGTGTCGTCGAAGGTCTCGGACGCGAGGACCGAGACGCCGCCGATGCCGTCGCCGCCGGTGCGGGCGCCGTAGAGGATGACCTTGTTGCCGGGGCCGGAGGCCTTGGCGAGGTGGATGTCCTCGTGCTTCATCACGCCGATGCAGCCGGCGTTGACCAGCGGGTTGCCCTGGTAGCACTCGTCGAAGACGACCTCGCCGCCGATGTTCGGCAGGCCCAGGCAGTTGCCGTAGCCGCCGATGCCCGCGACGACGCCCGGCAGGACGCGCTTGGTGTCGGGGTGGTCGGCCGCGCCGAAGCGCAGCGGGTCCACGACGGCGACCGGGCGGGCGCCCATCGCGAGGATGTCGCGGACGATGCCGCCGATGCCCGTGGCCGCGCCCTGGTAGGGCTCGATGTACGAGGGGTGGTTGTGCGACTCGACCTTGAAGGTGACCGCGTAGCCCTGGCCGACGTCGACGACGCCGGCGTTCTCGCCGATGCCGACGAGCATGGCGTCGTTCTCGGGGGTCTTCTCGCCGAACTGCTTCAGGTGGATCTTGCTGCTCTTGTACGAGCAGTGCTCGGACCACATGACCGAGTACATGGCGAGCTCGGCGCCGGTGGGGCGGCGGTCGAGGATCTCGCGGATCCGGGCGTACTCGTCCTCCTTGAGGCCGAGTTCCTTCCAGGGCTGGGAGGCGTCCGGGGTCTCGGTGGCGTTCTTTACGGTGTCGAGGCTCATGCGCTGACCAGCTTCTTCAGGACCGACGTGAAGAACGGGAGGCCGTCGGTACGGCCGGTCCCGATCAGCGGCTCGACCGCGTGCTCGGGGTGCGGCATGAGGCCGACGACGTTGCCCGCGGCGTTGGTGATGCCGGCGATGTCGCGCAGCGAACCGTTCGGGTTTCCGTCGAGGTACCGGAAGGCCACTCGGCCTTCGGCCTCCAGTTCGTCGAGCGTGCGCTCGTCGGCGACGTACCGGCCGTCCATGTTCTTGAGCGGTACGGAGATCTCCTGGCCGGCGGTGTAGTCGCCGGTCCACGCGGTCTCCGCGTTCTCCACCCGCAGCTTCTGGTCGCGGCAGATGAAGTGGAGGTGGTTGTTGCGGAGCATCGCCCCCGGCAGCAGGTGGGCCTCGGTGAGGACCTGGAAGCCGTTGCAGATGCCGAGGACCGGCATGCCGGCCCCGGCCTGCTCGATGATGGTCTCCATCACCGGTGAGAACCGGGAGATGGCCCCGGCGCGCAGGTAGTCCCCGTAGGAGAAGCCGCCCGCGAGGACGACCGCGTCGACCTGGTGCAGGTCCTTGTCGCGGTGCCAGAGCGAGACCGGCTCGGCCCCCGCGAGGCGGATGGCGCGCAGCGAGTCACGGTCGTCGAGCGTTCCGGGGAACGTGACGACTCCGATGCGAGTGGTCACCGTCAGGCCTCGACCTTCACGGTGAAGTCTTCGATGACGGTGTTGGCGAGGAACGTTTCGGCCATCTTGTGGATGCGGTCGAGGGCGGCCTGGTCGACCGGGCCCTCCACTTCCAGTTCGAAGCGCTTCCCCTGGCGGACGTCGGCGATCCCTTCGAAGCCCAGGCGCGGCAGTGCACGCTGCACCGCCTGGCCCTGGGGGTCGAGGATCTCCGGCTTGAGCATGACGTCGACTACGACGCGTGCCACTGGCACTCCCGATGAGGTGGTTGGTGCGAAGGCGGTTCCCTCAGCGTACCCGCCAGAAATTTCTACGCGGGTAGATATCCGGGCGCAGCGATGCGCGCGCCGTTTCGGCTTCACCAACGCTTCGCAAAATCCACCGGAAAACCACGCGCCCGGGATTGCGGTGGGACACGCGGGGAGAATTAACTGGGCTTCGCAATTCAATGCGAATCGCGGTACAAAGGAAACAGCCGGGATTCCGACGGTTTGATGCATTCCACCGAAACATCCACACAGGCGACATCACCGCACGTCAGCGGGTGGCGATGGGCGCACGAAGGGACCGATATCCGTGGCGCAGCGCGTAGTAGTCACGATCTCCGACGACATCGACGGCGGAGAAGCGGCGGAAACGGTCACGTTCGCCCTGGACGGTAAGTCGTACGAGATCGACCTCAATGAGGCCAACGCAAAGAAACTGCGGAAGGGCCTGGCGCCCTTCGTGGCCGCCGGCCGCCGGCAGTCCCGCTCGGGGAAGGCCTTCAAGCTGACGTCGATCGCCCCCGACCCGGCAGTCGTACGGGCCTGGGCCCGCTCCCACGGGCACAACGTCCCGCCGCGCGGGCGCATCCCGAAGGCCGTCTACACCGCCTACAACGAAGCCCACTGACCCCGGATTTGCCATCCACCCCCTCCGATCGGCTAGTGTGTGGATCACGCCGAGGGGCGAGGCCGAAAGGCCGGGCCCCGAAGTCGTGCGGGTGTAGTTCAGTAGCAGAACACCCCCCTTCCAGGGGGGAGGCGCAGTGTGCAATCCCTGTCACCCGCTCTGCAGCGCTTTACCGATCACGGTTGTGGATCAGGTAGAGTGATGCTCGCAGAGCACGGCACTTGTGCCGTGGGAAGCATGCGGACGTAGCTCAGTTGGTAGAGCACCACCTTGCCAAGGTGGATGTCGCGCGTTCGAGTCGCGTCGTCCGCTCAGAATGCAAAGGCCCCGATCATCGATCGGGGCCTTTGTCGTATGCACCGCAGTCGTATGCACCGCAGCCGTATGCACCGCGAGTCGTATGCCCCGCGATTCGCCTCTTTGTGGTGCACGTCACTTCCGATGACAAATGTCATCGCGGGTCGTGATGGCGTGCACTGTCGCCCCCGCCGGGACGCCGCGAGCCTTGGGTCATGACCACCAATACAGCGATCCGGGTAGAGGGCTGGGGCGGCGCTCACCTCGCTGGCCCGGATGATCGTCACGGTGTTTGCTGTCCAGCGGCGGTTCCGCTGGGAACCGCGACGTTGGCCAGAGGGACGAGCCGGGGGGACGGGGACCGTGTCGAAGCTGACCGGGTGGTGGAAGGACCGCAGTAGTGCGGGGAAGGTCGAGCTGTACACGCGCTGGTCCTTCCACACCTTCGTGGCGATCGAGGCCTTCATGATCCTGCTCGGGCTCGCGCCCACGGGCGGCGGGACCGTGGCCGCCTGGCTGGCACTGCCCCTGCTGGCACAGATCGCCCTGTGCGGGGTGGTGTCCTCCAGGACCCTGGACTGGGTGGTCGGCACCAGGGCGGAGCGGCCGGTGTGGCTGATGGTGGCGATGCTGGCGGTGACGGCCGGGACCAGCGTGGCGGTGATGGCCCTGCGCGCGTCCGGGACGGTGACCGACGACAGCTTCGCCCCCACCCTCGTGATCAACCTGGTCGGTTTCGCGACGGGTTCGCTGACGCTGGGCCTGCCCAAGGTCCGCCACATGGCCCTGGTCACCCCCTGCGCCACCGTCTTCACGGTGGGCGCGGGGCTCGCCGTCGGGCTCCATGTCGCGGTGGCGGTCGCGTACGGGATCGGGGTCGTCTTCGCGGGCCTGCTGATGGCCCTGGCCTGCGGGTTCTCCGCCTGGCTGCTGAGGATCGTCCACGAACTCGACCGCGCCCGCGACCTCCAGGCGCAGCTCGCCGTGGCCGAGGAGCGGCTGCGGTTCGGGCGGGACCTGCACGACGTGATGGGCCGCAACCTGGCGGTGATCGCCCTCAAGAGCGAGCTGGCGGTGCAGCTGGCGCGGCGCGAACGCCCGGAGGCCGTGGACCAGATGATCGAGGTGCAGCGGATCGCGCGCGAGTCGCAGCGGGAGGTGCGCGACGTGGTGCGCGGCTACCGGGAGGCCGATCTGGCGGTGGAGCTGGAGGGCGCGCGCGGGGTGCTGAGCGCGGCCGGGATGGACTGCCGGGTCGAGTTCGCCACCGCCGCGCGGACGCTGCCGGGCGAGGTGCAGTCGGCGCTGGGCTGGGTGGTCCGGGAGGCGACCACGAACGTACTGCGGCACGGGGACGCGCGCAGCTGCCTGATCCGGCTGACGGCTCAGCGGCCTTCGGGCACGGTGACGCTGCTGGTGGAGAACGACGGGGTGCCCGAAGCGCCCGCCGGGCCGCCCGGGTCCGGGCTCGCGGGGCTGCGGGAGCGGCTCGCGGCGGTGGACGGGACCCTGCTGGCCGGGCCGGCCGGGGGCGGCCGGTTCCGGCTGCGGGCCGAGGTGCCGCTGGACACACGACGAACGGAGGTGCGGGCGTGAGCGCCGTACGGGTACTGCTGGCCGACGACGAGCACCTGATCCGCGGGGCGCTGGCCGCGCTGCTGGGGCTGGAGGACGATCTGGTGGTCGTGGCCGAGGCCGCCTCCGGGCCGGAGGCACTGGCGATGGCGCGGGCTCACCGGCCTGATGTGGCGGTGCTGGATCTCCAGATGCCGGGGGCGGACGGTGTGAGTGTGGCCACATCGCTGCGGGCCGAACTGCCCGACTGCAAGACCATGATCGTGACCAGTCACGGCCGTCCCGGGCACCTGAAGCGGGCCCTGGCGGCGGGGGTGCGGGCCTTCGCGCCGAAGACGGTGTCGGCGCAGCGGCTGGCCGAACTGATCCGGACCGTGCACGCCGGAGGGCGTTACGTGGACCCGGAGTTGGCGGCCGACGCCATCAGCGCGGGCGACTCCCCGCTGACGGCCCGTGAGGCGGAGGTGCTGGAGCTCGCGGCGGACGGGGCGCCGATCGCGGAGATCGCGGAGCGGGCCTCGCTGTCGCAGGGGACCGTACGGAACTACCTGTCCTCGGCGGCGACGAAGCTGGGCGCGGAGAACCGGCACACGGCGGTGCGTCTCGCACGGGAGCGGGGTTGGGTATAGTTGGTCTCGCGCTACGGCGCACAGGCGGACATAGCTCAGTTGGTAGAGCACCACCTTGCCAAGGTGGATGTCGCGCGTTCGAGTCGCGTTGTCCGCTCAGAGTGCGAAGGCCCCGATCACTGATCGGGGCCTTCGTCGTTTCTCAGCTGCCGGTGGCTGCGGTGCCGGTGGCGGCGGTCCAGGTCTGGCCGGTGAGGCGCTCGTAGGCCTCGATGTACTTGGCGGAGGTCTGCTCCGCGACCTCCTGCGGGAGGGCCGGCGGCGGGAGTTCGCCCTTGGGGTCCCAGCCGGAGGCCGGGGAGGACAGCCAGTTGCGGACGAACTGCTTGTCGAAGGAGGGCTGCGCGCGGCCCGGCTCCCACAGGTCGGCGGGCCAGAAGCGCGAGGAGTCCGGGGTGAGGACCTCGTCGGCGGCGACCAGGTTGCCGTCCTTGTCGAAGCCGAACTCGAACTTGGTGTCCGCCAGGATGATCCCGCGCTCGCGGGCGATGTCGCGGGCCCGGGAGTACACGGCGAGGGTGGTCTGGCGCAGCAGCGCCGCCGTCTCGGCGCCGGTGGTGCGCGCGACCTCCTCGTAGGAGACGTTCTCGTCGTGCTCGCCGACCTCGGCCTTGGCGGCCGGGGTGAAGATCGGGGCGGGCAGCTCGGAGCCGTCGACCAGGCCCTCGGGGAGGGCGAGTCCGCAGACGGTGCGGGTCTGCTGGTACTCGGCGAGGCCGGAGCCGGTGAGGTAGCCGCGGGCCACGCACTCGACGGGGACCATGTCGAGGTTCTGGCAGATCAGGGTGCGGCCGGCCCAGTCGGCGGGGGCGCCGGCGGGCAGTTCGGTGCTGATGACGTGGTTGGGGACCAGGTCCGCGAGCTGGTCGAACCACCAGAGGGAGAGCTGGGTCAGGACGCGGCCCTTGTCCGGGATCTCGGTGGGCAGCACCCAGTCGAAGGCGGACATGCGGTCGCTGGCGACCATGACGAGCCGGCCGTCCTCGTCACGGTAGAGGTCACGGACCTTGCCGGTGTGGAGGTGGACGAGGCCGGGCACCTGAACCGGCTCGGGCTTTTCGACGAATCCGGACACGGGGTCTCCCTGTGGTTCTGTACGAGCGCGGTCCCATTCTCCCGTACCTGTTCGCGAACGGGGACAACGGGTCCGGTCAGTCCCTCTTGCAGATCCGGTCGAGGAGGTTGGCCGTAGCCCGCTGGACGCGTTCGTCCACGTGCCCGGGGCGGTCGAGCGCCGGGGACCAGGCGAAGGTGCCGGACGCGAAGACCAGGGCGCCGCTGGGGGCCCGGTACAGGGAGGTCTCCTGGTGGCGCTTGGCCCCCTCGCTGTCGAGGTACGGGGAGTGCGCGAGCAGGATCCGGTCCTCGTGCTCGGGGAGCTGGGTGCGCGGGAAGTAGCGGTCGGCCTCGCCCGCCACCAGCCCGTCGAGCTCGTCGTTCTCGGCGGCGCCGGTGGACTCCCAGAGCCAGTGCGTGGCATTGCGCACGATCAGGGGCGCGGGCTCGGGGACCCGCCCCGCGTACTGGATGCCGAGCAGCTGCTGTTCCGGGCGGTCGACCTCGCGCCACAGGCTGGG
Source organism: Streptomyces sp. NBC_00091 (assembly GCF_026343185.1). GTDB lineage: Bacteria > Actinomycetota > Actinomycetes > Streptomycetales > Streptomycetaceae > Streptomyces. Next base: position 2,453,380 of record NZ_JAPEMA010000001.1, read on the forward strand.
GCGGCCGGGGCCGCGGCGTTTTCGGCAGGTCAGGAGCCGGTCCTCGACCCCGGAGGGCGAGGGGGACAGTTCGACCTGCCAGTACATGGTGTTGGCGGAGAGGAAGACGAGGGAGGTGCCGTGGTCGCGGGCCCGCTCGACGGTGCGGCGCATGGGGGCGGACCAGTACTCGTCGTGGCCGGGGAAGACCAGGCCCCGGTAGCGGGTCGGGTCGACGCGGCCGGCGTGCAGGTCGCGGGTGTCGGCGTAGGCGAGGTCGTAGCCGTAGCGCTCGGCCCAGCGGATGAAGTCGTAGGCGTGGCCCACGTGCAGGGGCAGGCCGGCGCCCGCGTAGGGGCGGTCGAAGGAGACGGTGATGGCGGCGTCGCGCTCGCCGAGCAGTCGGCCCTCCTCGTCCCAGGCGTGGTAGAGGCTGGCGCCGGTGCGGCCGTCCTCGGGGTAGAGGTTGTAGGCCTGCCAGGTGATGTCGGGGAGCAGCAGCAGGAGGTCGGCGGGGTGGTCGTCGCGGACCGTGAAGGGGATGTGGGAGCGGTAGCCGTCGGCGGTGGTGAGGACCGCGACGTAGGCGCCGATGCTCCAGTACGAGGGGACCTGCAGCCGCCAGGACTGCCACCAGTGGTGGCAGGAGACGGTGCGGTCGGCGGTGAGCGGGGGCGGCTGGACGATGCCGGACAGCCGGGGGCTGGTGGTGATCTTGGAAGCGCCGTCCCCGCCGTAGTGGCCGATCCGGTAGACGTCGACCGAGAACTGCTGGGGCGGGTCGACGGTGATGTGGAAGTCGATGGCCTCGCCGGGGGCGACGGCTCCGGTGGAGGCGAAGCCCTTGATCTGGCGGTGGACGTCGTCGGCGGTGCGGGGGCCTCCGCCGCCGCGGGAGTGCTGGCCGGGGGCGGCCAGGGCCGGGTCCACGTACCAGGGGACGACCTGGCCGGTGTCGTCGAAGTACAGCTCGCTGCCCCGGAACCAGGGCAGTGGGCCCTGGCCGAAGGGATCGGTCACCGCGTGCGCGAGCGCACCTGACTCCCAACGCCGGATCTGGTCCGCACCCATACCGCTCCCCTCCCTCGCTCCCCCGAACGCCTTTTCCTCACTCTGGTGCGCGGCGGGTTTTCGGACACCCTTCCGCGACCGGTCCCAGCACATCACATAACGCACTCACTCCGTCACCGTTCGTCGTGAATTGACGGGACCGGAACGAAGGGCGCCGCTTTGCTGCGGGCCGGGTGGGGGCGCGGTCGGGGCTGGGTGCGGGCTCGGGCTGGGCTGGGTGCGGGCTCGGGCTGGGGCTGGGCGGCTCAGACGAGGCGGACGGGCTTTTCCGGGCGTACGCCGCGCTCCGCGAGCCAGTCGCGCAGGGGCTCCGGGTCCCCGTCCTCGACGAGGGAGAGCACGCGGGGGGCGAGGTCCGCGCAGCGCTCGCCGCCGACCAGCAGGACGGGGCCGTCCAGCCAGTCCAGGCCCGGGCCGGCGCCGGCCGAGTCCACGGCGGCGCAGCAGACCAGGGCGGTGACGTGGTCGGCCAGCAGGTCCCGTCCGCTGCGCGGGGGCTGGAGGGGGAACAGCGGCAGGGTGTCCGCGCCGCCGCGGGCCTGGGGCTTCCCGGCTCCGGCGGCACGCTCCTCCCGGGCCAGGTCGCCGCTGAGCCGCCCGGCGAGGGCCTCTGCGGCGGCGCCGTCCCCGGCCGGGTCGGTGAGGTGGCCGAGGACCCGCTCCAGCGTCGGCCCGCCGAAGCGCTCGGCGGCTGACGGGGCGGCGGGGCTGCCGGACGCGGACCGCGGAGCGGCCCTGTCGGCCGGGGACGGCGCGCCCGTCGTCACCGGAACCGGCTGATCCGGGGCCAGGGCCGCGGAGGTGTCCGCACGGCCCGCGGAGCCGGACAGGGCGTCCAGGGCGGCATGCAGTCGGGCCGCCTCCGTACGCCACTTGCGGTCCACGACCTCGTCCGGGTAGGCCGCCCAGTCCACCGGCGACCAGTCCGGCCCGGCCTCGGCCGGACCGCCGTGGAAGAGGCGGGCCGCCAGCAAGGAGGCGGCCTCGTCGACCACCCCGGGCTGCTCCAGCAGATCGCAGGCGGGGCGCTCGCCGAGCCGCGAGGTGAACCCCTCGGCCAGCCGGTCCCGCCGGGACAGTTCGGTCAGGGCGGAGACCACCCCGGCGTCCAGGTGGGCCGGCCAGCGGCCCATCCGCCAGGCGGGCAGCGCGACCCGGGTCAGGAGCCGGTCCCAGCCCGCGTAGGCGAGGCCGACCTGCTCCTGGGCGACGATGCGCAGCCCGTAGTCCACACCCTGTGCACGGTCCGAGGCGGCCGCGGCGACCCCGCGCTCCATCTCGGTGGCGTCCGTCTGGCACAGCCGCAGCAGCAGCCGGGCGGGGCGGGCGATCCAGCCCAGGCCGGGCCGGCCGCCGACGTCCACCGCCGCGTCGAGTCCGCGCACGAAGCCGCGCGCGTCGGCTATGTCCGGATGCGCGGAGGGGCCCGTACCGGCGACGACCGGCGCGAGGACGGCCCGTAGCTCGGCGACCCGCATCCACCACAGGAACGGCGAGCCGATCACGAGCACGGGGGCCGCGCCGGGCTCGGACTCCGGGCCGGCGGCTCCGGCTATGCTGGCCGATGTGCGCGCGGCGGCCCTGCGGTGGGCCGCATGGGTGCGGTCCTCCAGCCAGCTGTCGCAGTCCGGGGTCAGGGCTATCGCGGAGGGCGCCGGGACGTCCATCCGGTCGGCCAGGTCCCGCACCAGCCGGTAGAGGTCGGGCGCGGCGGCCTCCGGCAGCGGCACCGTCGGTGTCACGGCGGGGCCGGCGCGCAGCACCACGGCGCCGAATATCCCGCCCGCCAGCAGTACCAGCGCGGCCACCGCGCAGACGGCCAGGGTCACCGCCGGCCAGGGATCCCCGGCCAGCCGGCCCGTCATCCGGGCGGCGACGAGCACCACCGCGAGCGCTGCGGGCAGCAGCACGGCGGCCATGGCCCTGCTGCGGACCCGCAGCACGGCGAGAGCGCGCGAGCGCGCGGACGGCGCTCCCACTTCTGCGATCGAACCGGTTCCGGACACGGCCGGACCTCACCCCCTCTGCCCTGCGGCGGCTTTGCTCACTCCCCCACTGTGACACCCGCCACTGACATCGCAATGCCGGTGGGCCATGTGCCGGAATGCTTGCGCCGCACCATAGTTGGGGCGGGGGCGGACGTCAGGCAGACCGGGTGACGATCACCCGATGGAATGGCTTTGGCTAAAGGTGGATGCGTTCGAACGCGGCTGGATGCAGTCGCACGCGACGGGCGCGGACGCACGCGCGGGCCCGGTGCACGCCTTCCGCGCACCGGGCCCGCCTCGCCACAACCCTGCCGGTCAGCGGCCTTCGGCCGCCTTGGCCGCAATGTCCGTGCGGTACTGCGAGCCGTCGAGCTTGATCCGCCCGGCCGCCTTATACGCCTTCGCCCGCGCCTGTGCCAGATCGGAACCGGTCGCCGTCACCGAGAGCACCCGCCCGCCCGCGCTGACGACCGCGTCGCCCTCGCGCCGGGTCCCGGCGTGCAGCACGTACGCGTCGGGCGCGTCCTGGGCCGCCACCTCGTCCAGGCCCTCGATCGGGTCGCCGGTGCGCGGGGTGTCGGGGTAGTTGTGGGAGGCGATGACCACCGTGACGGCCGCCTCGTCGCTCCAGTTGAGCGGCGGTTCGGCGGCCAGGGTGCCGTTGGCGGCGTTGAGGAACACGCTCGCGATCGGGGTGCGCAGCCGGGCCAGGACCACCTGGGTCTCGGGGTCGCCGAAGCGGGCGTTGAACTCGATGACCCGGGTGCCGCGGCTGGTGATGGCCAGGCCCGCGTAGAGCAGCCCGGAGAAGGGGGTGCCGCGGTGGCGGAGCTCGTCGACGGTCGGCTGGAGGACCAGCTCCATGACCTCGTCGACCAGCTTCGGGTCGGCCCACGGGAGCGGGGAGTACGCGCCCATGCCGCCGGTGTTGGGGCCCTGGTCCCCGTCGAGCGCGCGCTTGAAGTCCTGCGCGGGCTGGAGGGGCAGCACGGTGACGCCGTCGGTGATGGCGAAGAGGGAGACCTCGGGGCCGTCGAGGTACTCCTCGATGACGACCCGCTCGCAGGCCAGCGCGTGGGCGCGGGCGGCGGCCCGGTCCTCGGTGACCACGACGCCCTTGCCGGCCGCGAGGCCGTCGTCCTTGACGACGTAGGGGGCGCCGAAGGCGTCGAGGGCCGCGTCGACCTCCTCGGCGGTGGTGCAGACGTAGCTGCGCGCGGTCGGGACCCCGGCCGCGGCCATCACGTCCTTGGCGAAGGCCTTGGAGCCCTCCAGCCGGGCCGCCTCGGCGGACGGGCCGAAGACGGGGATGCCGGCCGCGCGGACGGCGTCGGCGACCCCGGCGACCAGGGGCGCCTCCGGGCCGACGACGACCAGCCCGGCGCCGAGTTCGGTGGCGAGCGCGGCGACCGCCGCGCCGTCGAGGGCGTCGACCGGGCGCAGCTCCGCCACCTCGGCGATGCCGGCGTTGCCGGGGGCGCAGTACAGCGCGGAGACGTCGGGGTCGAGGGACAGAGAGCGGCACAGGGCATGTTCGCGGGCGCCGCCGCCGATGACGAGGACCTTCACGCCGCCCAGGGTAGCCCGGACGGCCTGGCCGGTTTCGTGCGGCCACCCAATCAGCAGGGGCTACTCATTCGTGTATTCCTCCACAACGGTCGCTCCGAGCTCGCGCACGATCAGGTCGTGTCCGGTCAGGGCGCTCTCCACGAGGTCCGGATCGTCCTCCTCCGCGAAGTCGTCCTCGGGGGCGACCGGCGGGGGCGCCTGCCGTACGGGCGGCTGCTGTGCGGGGGCCGACTGCTGGGCCTGCTGCTGCGGCGGCTGGTACGCGGGGGCCGGAGGCTGCTGGGCCTGCTGGGCCGGCGGGGGCGGGCTGTAGGCGGGGGCGGGCGGCGCGGAGTACGAGGAGGACGCGGCCGGAGCCGGTCCGCCGCCGCCGCCGACCACGGCGTCGATCTTCCAGTTGACCTGGAACTGCTCGGCCAGCACCGCCTTGAGGACGTCCTCGCTGCCGCTGCTCGCGAAGTTGTCGCGGGCTCCGGCATTGGGGAAGCCGAGCTGGAGGGTGGTTCCGTCGAAGCCCACGACCTGGGCGTTCTGGCTGAGCAGGATCCAGGTGAAGCGGCGGCGGTTCTTGACGGCCTCCAGGACGCCGGGCCACATCGCCTGGACCTGCCCGGCGCCGGCGGCCATGCCGGGGGAGGGCGCGGCGGGAGCGGCGGAGGCGGCGGGGGCCGCGACCGGGGCGGGAGCGGGAGCCTGGGCCGGGGCGCCGCTGCCGGGCGCGGCGGCACTGGGCCACGCCCCGGCGGCGGGAGCGGCCTGCGCGGCGGGGGCGGCCATGCCGGGGGAGGGCGCGGCGGGAGCGGCGGAGGCGGCGGGGGCCGCGACCGGGGCGGGAGCGGGAGCCTGGGCCGGGGCGCCGCTGCCGGGCGCGGCGGCACTGGGCCACGCCCCGGCGGCGGGAGCGGCCTGCGCGGCGGGGGCGGCGGCTCCCGGCCAGGCTCCGGGCGCGGGCGCACCACCGCCGGGCTGCGCGGCACCGGGCCACGCGCCGGGCGCGGAAGCGGGCGCGGCGGGCGCGGGCGCCTGCACCGGAGCCGGTGCGGGAGCAGGCACGGGCGCGGGAGCAGGCACGGGCGCAGCCACGGGCGCGGGCGCCTGCACCGGCGCGGGGGCTGCCGCCACCACGGCCGGAGCCTCCTCCGGCACGGGACCCCGTACGGCGGCACGCGCGGCCGCGACCCCGCCGCCCGGCCCGGCCGGGGCCATGCCGTGCGCCTCGGGCCCGGGCACGTACCCCAGGGCGGGGGCGGCGGCGGGCGGCGCCACGAAGCCGGTGCCGGCGGGCGGGCCGCTGCGCTCCAGCCGGTCGAGCCGGGCCTGGAAGGACCGCTCGTCGTCGAAGGCGGCCGGCAGCAGCACCCGGGCGCAGATCAGCTCGAGCTGGAGCCGGGGCGAGGTCGCACCGCGCATCTCGGTCAGCCCGGCGTTGACCAGGTCGGCGGCGCGCGACAGCTCGGCGGCGCCGAAGACGGAGGCCTGGGCCTGCATCCGCTCCACGACATCGGCGGGGGCGTCGATGAGCCCCTTCTCCCCGGCGTCGGGCACGGCGGCCAGGATCACCAGGTCGCGCAGCCGCTCCAGCAGGTCGGCCACGAAGCGGCGGGGATCGTTCCCGCCCTCCACCACCCGGTCCACGACCTCGAAGGCGGCGGCGCCGTCCCCGGCCGCGAAAGCGTCCACGACGGAGTCGAGCAGCGAGCCTTCGGTGTAGCCGAGGAGCGAGGTCGCCATGGCATACGTCACACCGTCATCAGCCGCCCCGGCGAGCAGCTGGTCCATGACGGACATGGAGTCACGCACGGAGCCGGCACCGGCGCGCACGACGAGCGGCAGCACGCCGTCCTCGACCTTGGCGCCCTCGCGTCCGCAGACCTCGCCGAGGTAGTCGCGCAGCGTCCCGGGCGGCACGAGCCGGAAGGGGTAGTGGTGCGTCCTGGACCGGATCGTCCCGATGACCTTCTCGGGCTCGGTCGTCGCGAAGATGAACTTGAGGTGCTCCGGCGGCTCCTCGACCACCTTCAGCAGGGCGTTGAAGCCCGCCGAGGTGACCATGTGGGCCTCATCGATGATGTAGATCTTGTAGCGGCTCGAAGCGGGCCCGAAGAACGCCTTTTCGCGCAGGTCACGGGCATCGTCCACACCACCGTGCGAGGCGGCGTCGATCTCGATGACGTCGATCGACCCCGGCCCGTTCCTGGCCAGGTCCTGGCAGGACTGGCACTCCCCGCAGGGGTCGGGCGTGGGGCCCTGCTCGCAGTTCAGGCACCTGGCCAGAATCCGCGCGCTGGTCGTCTTTCCACAGCCTCGCGGCCCGCTGAACAGGTACGCGTGGTTGACCCGGTTGTTCCGCAGGGCCTGCATCAGCGGGGCAGTGACATGCTCCTGCCCGATGACCTCGGCGAACGACTCGGGGCGATAGCGGCGGTACAGCGCAAGGGACGACACGTATACGAGGTTATCCGGGCCCACCGACAACAGCGGCCCGCCGCCGCCCCCGGAACGCAAAGCGCCCCCCACGCACCCGCCAGAGCCCACTTACCCTTGCTGCCTTCCGGCCCTGGGGGAGTTGGGTGAGATAGCGCCACGTGAGGGGCTGGCCCCACCCTAGCCGATACAGGCCCCGGGAATCGACCCGGTCCGGATCCGCCCGCCGATCGGATCCGCGTCCGGACCCGATCGGGACCCGCTCCGGACCACCCATCCGGATCGTGTTCGCGAGCACCCCTCAACGTCTTGTATTGTTTGCGGCGGAGGATTCGCCTAGTGGCCTAGGGCGCACGCTTGGAAAGCGTGTTGGGGGCAACCCCTCACGAGTTCGAATCTCGTATCCTCCGCCAGTGCCTCACCGGGCACTTGAAGGCCCCGACCGGGAAACCGGCCGGGGCCTTCTGCGTTCCGTGGTCTCAGTTCCAGTCTCAGTTGCATGCCGCACAACCGGACGATCCGCCACGTTTCGGCCTCGACGTCCTATCCCCCGTGTTCCCAAGGGTTCAGCAGAAGTGCGCCCGATCGCGCCAGATGCTTGCTGTTGCGGCTCACCAGCGTCCAGTCGTTCGCCAGCGCGGTGGCGGCGATGAGCGCATCGGGGGGATCGATGCTGGTCCCGGCACTCTTGAGCCTCCGGTGAAGAGCGAGGTAGGCGAGTGCCTCCCGCTCTCCGACGGTGGCGATCCGGTCGCGGTACTGATCACGGATGTCCGCGAGCGCCCGCTCGAAAGCGGTACGCCGCACCAGATCCGGCGTCCCCTGGACGCCCACCTCGATCTCCGCGATCGTGATGACGCTCAGGTAGAGGGCAGGAGCTGGAACCGAGCGCGCCCAGGCGACGACGGCCGGGGCAGGCTTCGGCCGGGTGGTGATCTCAGCGACCACATTGGTGTCGAGCAGATAGATCACTCGCCGTCCGCCGCGTCGCCGTAGGACCGCTGCCCGAACTCCAGCCCCTCGAACGGGGCCGCCGTAAGCCGTTCGAGAAACCCGTCGCTGCCCAGGGTCGCCCAGCGGTGAAGCATGCCAGGCAGGGCATCGATGTCGGTGTCGGCGAGCTCGGCATCGAAGTGCCCGAGTTGCTGCTCGGGCAGAGACTCCCGGATCTCCCGGATCGTCCGGAGCGGATGAGGATCCTCAGGTCTGCGCGGCGGGAGCGGCAGATTCGGGGCAGTGCTCATGATCGGCTCCTCCACGCTGTGGTCCACGGGCCCATGCCTGAAGACCACCCTAGGCCGGACAACCCTGGAGAAGGCCGAGAACGACCCGAATCCGAGCTTTGACGGAGCGCATCCGCCGAATCGCCCGTCGGCGATGTCCGGCAGCCGCGGTCCGCCTGCGACAGCGCCTGCCCTGTCACCACCGACGACAAGGCACACACGATGAACCCAGGAGCCAGTCGCGCCACGCAGTACGAGCCGTGACGCCTGTCGCCGTGTTCGCCGCAGCACAGGCAGTAGCCAGACTGCGCCCGCAGCGGCGGACACAGCCGTGCGCGTGGCGGGGCCGGCTCCGTCGACCGTCAGGCCTTTTAGCGCAAGGTCGACATGGTCAGCTGAGACCGAGGACCTCACTCTGCCGCAGGCCGAGCGGCACCTGTCGAGTGCCGCCACGCATGCCCCTTACTACCACCCCCCATTATTTCCTTGGGCCTGACCTAGTGGCGCGAGAGGAAAAACATGCGCGATGTCTTCACTCTCATCAGTGAACGAGTTCAGCGTGACTGCGGCGGGGAACCGATCTGCACACATGTCGGCGATGTTCAAGTGTGCGCGATCAAGAGCCATCCCACCTATCAGGCGTTGCGCGCGAAAGTTCAACTTGGCCGAACGAAGTCCGCAGCAAGCTTGCGCCTCTGGGAATCGGTGGACACTTTGGCGAGGGAAAGCGATCAACGGGAGGGGGAGAAATGACTGATGGTCCTACTGGATCTACTGACTCCATATTTTGGGGGATGGCCGAAAGAGCTGGCACGAAAATGGCATTACGAGGTTTCTGACATCAGGTCTGCGATGATAGAAGGAGCCCTGGAGGCATGGCTTTCCGTGGCAGGTGACATGCCATCCAAGAAACTCCTGGCGACCATGATGACTCGCGCGTTCACCGGCGCTCGCGGCCTGCTGGAGGCCGGAAGCTCCGAAACGTGTACGGCAAGCGCCGAGTCTCTGATTGGCGATGCTGTCCGTGATGAGGATTCCACACTGCGCGCATCCTCAATCATTGACGCCAGCACAGTGCAGGATCCGGATGCCGACGAGAGAATTCGCGGCGAGTGCACGGGGGCCCTACTGCAACGAATGGGAGCCATGAGCCACGTCAAGATTCTCCATGCCAAACTTCGCAGCGGTTGCCGTGATGAGGCAGAAGCTCCCGCCGTTACTCCCGCCCAGATGGGACGATCATGGGTAGACGGGAAGAATCTTTACTATCGATTTTCCGATCTCTTGCCGCAACACATCAGTTTCAGCGTGGCGGCCAATATTGTCGGCCTTTCGGAATCGCAAGCATCGAAGATGGCCGGGAAGGGCTCCCTCCCCTTCAGGGTTCTCTGGATTGGTAACAGCCGAGTAGTGTCGGTCAAGTCACTTATGCGCATCTTGGGAATCCAGGACTCCATCGTACATCCCGACGATGTGGAGAATGGAGCTTCGCATGTCGGCGGAGAATAGAAAATCGATGAGCGTCTCGATGGTTTCCGCCTGGCACGCGTAGTCGCGCCAATCGGGAGGACGCCTCCTCCCCGGACCTCGCTCGGTGGAGGACCTGTCACTCTGCCGAACCCGCCCGCCGTCAGGGTGGGCAGGGCGCGGCCGCGGCTCGACGTCATCCGTGGGCGGGGGTCTTTCGCCCTGCGAGACGTCCATACCCACCGAATGGGCCATCCTTGAGCCCAGTGCCGGAATGGCCGAGGTCCGGCCACGGTCCGTTTCCTGGCCGGAGGAGCTCTTCGCGTTCCCTGGTTGCAGTTTTGGTTGCAGTTCCGCTCTACGGGCCCGCCGGCCCGAGCCTGGCGGAGCCGGGCTCGGAGTCCCGATCCCGGCTCCGCCGGTTGATCTACCGCTGTCCCACGGCGAAGGCCTCTACGGTGCTCAGGGCGTTGTGGGGGAAGCCGCTTGCGCCGCCGAGAGCGTAGACGCAGGTTCCGTTCAGCCCTCGGTTGTCCTTGGGGCAGGGAGCGCTCGCACCCGCCAGCTCGAACCGGGCGGTGGGCAGGGAAGGCAGCGTCTGCCACGTGTTCGTGGCCGGACTGTAGGCCTCCACCGAGTTCAGGACCGCGTCGGTGAAGTTGAAGCCGCCGACGGCGTACAGGCAGATTCCCTTCAGCCCTTCGACGCTCTCGGGGCAGGGAGCACTCGCCCCCGCGTGGGCGACGCGGGGGGTGCCCAGAGAGGGCAGCGTCCGCCACGTGTTCGTCGCCGGACTGTAGGCCTCCACCGAGTTCAGAACCTCCTCGGTGTTGATGTTGAAGCCGCCCGTGGCGTACACGCAGGTGCCCTTGAGTCCTTCCACGCCCCTGGGACAAGGAGCGGTCGCCGCGGCTGGGGCGTCGCGGGGGGTGCTCAGAGATGGCAGCGTCTGCCACGTGTTCGTGGCCGGACTGTACGCCGTCACGGTGTCCGCGAAGCCGCCGCCCACCGCGTACACGCAGATTCCCCTCAGCCCTTCGACGCCCTCGGGGCAGGGCGCGGTCGCCGCCGCCGCGAAGCTGCGGGCGGTGGGCAGGGCCGGCAGCGCCTTCCACTTGTTCGTGGCCGGGCTGTAGGCCTCGACCGTGCTCACGTCATCGGCGCCGATCCGGCCGCCGATGGCGTACACGCAGATCCCCTTGAGCCCTTCGACGTTCCTGGGGCAGGGCGCGGTCGCCGCCGTGGGGGCGTAGCGGGCGGTGGGCAGACCGGGGAGCTCCTTCCATGTCTTCGTGGAGGGGCTGTAAGCCTCCACCACGCTCTGTGCTTCGGAGCCGATCCGGCCGCCGATGGCGTATACGCAGGTTCCCCTGAGCCCTTCGATCCCTTCGATCCCTTCAGGGCATGGCGCGGTCGCTCCGGCAGGACCGTAGCGGGCGGTGGGCAGATCGGGCAGCGTCAGCCAGGCGCCCTGGGCGTGCGCGGCGGTGGCCGTCAGAGCCAGCACGGGCGCCAGCGCAACGGCCGCGAGCCACCGTGACCGCCGACGCGGCAGCGGTCGGTCGGCCGGCGTGGATGCCGGTGCGGGCGCCGGAATCCGGCTGGCTCGGCGGTGCGGGGACAAGATCCCGAGGATTGCTCTCGGCAGGCCTGACTGGTGACTTCGCATCGAATGCCTCTTTCCTGGCACGCCGCAGCAACGCGTTGTGACTGACTGGCCACTCTGCGCCTATTCGTACAGGACTACGCGCGAGGCCTGTCACCTCAGCGCCGCCGAATGGCCGACCGTTCGCCGGCGCCGAGTCTCGGGCGCACCGCTCGGCCGGGATGGGGCTGTGTCTCGCAGCCCTGGCAACGGGTGAACCATGCGAGATCGGCTGATCTTCGGCTGGGTCCCGGTCGACGACCGGGCCCGGCAGGTCCAGGAGGCCCTCACCAAACAGGGCAAGCACCGCAGCGCCGGTGCGGTGGATCTCGTTGTCGCCGCGACTGCCGAGTTGCAGGGGCTCACCCTCCTGCACCGCGACCACGACTTCGAGTGCATCGCCGCGGTGACCGGCCAACCCATCCAGTGGTACGGCCCGGAGGGCCGTAAGTAGTCGCGTCGAAGAGCCCCGCTGCTTGCAGCGGGGCTCTTCGCGTTCCCTGGCAGTTCTTCAGAGGCCGCCGATGAGGGCCGATGAGGCGTGGATCACATTCCGGGGGCGGACCTCACAATCCGGGGTCCTGCATCGCTCGTAGTGCGCAATGCCCGCGAGTCCGTCCACGTCGACCGAACGCTGAGGAATCAACATGATGCGAAGACTGGCTTCGTTGCCCGGTGGAAGAGTGGGGAAATGGGTCGTCCTCGCCCTCTGGGCGACGCTGCTGATCCCGGTCCTGATGCTGGCCGGCCAGCTCGGCGACGTCGAGGAGAACGACAGTTCGGCCTGGCTGCCCGGTAACGCGGAGTCGACCAGGGTCGTCGCCCAGGCCGAGAACTTCCAGCGTGCCGATACCGTGCCCGCGATCGTGATCTACGACCGACCCGAGGGCATCACTGCTGCCGACATGGCCGAGGCCCAAGCCGACACCGAAGCCTTCAAGGGCCTGGAAAACGTCGTGGGGCAGCCGCAGGGGCCGTTGAAGGCCGAGGACGGCAAGGCCATCCAGACCGTGGTCCAGATCCGCAAGGACAAGACGGGCTGGGAAGGGATCGGCAAGACCGTCGACGCGATGACCGAGGTCGGCGAGGAGAACGCCAACGGCCTCGGCTTCCACGTCACCGGACCGGCCGGTCACGCGTCCGACTCGATCAAGGCGTTCAGCGGAGGGGGCGCCCTCACGACGATCACCGCACTGGTGGTCGTCGTGATGCTGCTGCTCACCTACCGCAGTCCGTTGCTGCCCCTGCTGCCACTGCTGACCGTGGGCGTCGCCCTGGTCACGTCGGAGGCGGTGATCTACCTGTTGGCGAAGAACGCCGGACTCGTCGTCAACAAGCAGACCAGTTTCATCCTGACCGTGCTGGTCTTCGGCGCCGCCACCGACTACGCGCTCCTGCTCATCTCGCGGTACCGGGAAGAGCTGCTGCGGCACGAGGACCGGCACGAGGCGATGGCGGAGGCCCTGTACCGCTCCAGTCCCGCGATCATCGCCAGCGCCGCGACCGTCGCGGTCAGCCTGATGCTGCTGATGCTGGCCACGCTCAGCTCCACCCAGGGGCTCGGGCCGGCCTGTGCCGTCGGCATCCTCGTCGGGCTGCTCGCCATGGTCACGCTGATGCCGGCCCTGCTGGTCGTCTGCGGCCGCTGGATCTTCTGGCCGGTGCAGCCGTCGTACGGATCGGCCGAGGCGGCCAAGGGAGGCATCTGGAACCGGGTCGGCACCGCGGTCGCCCGCCGGCCGCGGATCGTGTGGATCGGCACCACGCTCGTCCTCGGCATCATGGCGATCGGGGTACTTGGGCTCAAGGCCGACGGACTGTCCAACAAGGACCAGTTCACCGGCACACCGCAGATGGCCGTCGGCGAGAAGATCCAGTCCGAGCACTTCCCGGCCGGGTCGGGCGACCCCGTCTTCGTCGTGGCCAAGGCCGCCGCGGCTGAGCAGGTGAGGACCGCGCTGGCCGGCGTACCGGGAGTCGTCGGCGTCGGGGCGCCGGTGGTCAAGGACGGCGAGGCCATCATGCTCGCGGAGCTCGAGGACGACCCCAGCAGCAAGGCCGCCATACGGACCGTCGAGCAGGCCAGGATCGCGGTCCACGAGATCGAGGGTGCGGACGCCCAGGTCGGCGGCAGCACGGCGATCATGCTCGACACCCAGGACGCGGCCGCCCGCGACTCCAAGGTGATCATCCCCATCGTGCTGGTGGTGGTGCTCCTCATCCTCGCGTTGCTGCTACGGGCGATCGTCGCGCCGCTGTTGCTCATGGCGACGGTGGTGCTGTCGTTCGGAGCGGCCCTCGGCGTGAGCAGTCTGGTGTTCAACCACGTGTTCCACTTCGCCGGCGCGGAAGCCTCCTTCCCGCTCCTGACGTTCGTGTTCCTGGTCGCCCTGGGCATCGACTACAACATCTTCCTGGTCACCCGGGTACGCGAAGTGGCGCTGCTGCACGGCACCCGGCGGGGCGCGCTGACGGGTCTGTCCACCACCGGGGGTGTGATCACCTCAGCGGGTCTGGTGCTGGCCGGCACCTTCGCGGCGATGGCCTCGCTGCCGCTGGTGTTCGCGGCCGAGCTCGGGTTCGCGGTGGCGTTCGGCGTGCTGCTGGACACCATGATCGTCCGCTCGGTGCTGGTCACCGCGCTGACCCTGGACGTGGGGCGGTGGATGTGGTGGCCCAGCAGACTGTTCGGGCATCACGACGCCCCCCAGCCGCCGGTGGCCGAGCCCGACCTCGAACCGGCTCTCAGGGGCGTGTGACGACCTCAGGGCGGGATGTCGAAGAGCCCCGCTGCTCGCAGCGGGGCTCTTCGTTTCTCCCGTCGGGCCAGGCCGGCGGGAGCGGGACGTCCCAGCGCTGCCAGGCGGCTCCACCCGTGGGTGGGAACCTTTACCGCGCTCAGCGCTCGCGCTGGCGGAGGGATTCCTGGGATGCGACGTACTTCAGCATCAGGCGGGCGAAGTCGAGGCGTTCGCGCTCGCTCCAGTCGGCGGTGATGTACTCGAAGGCCGAGCGCTGGTGCTTGCGGAAGCGGTCCATCAGCTCCTGGCCGCCGGGGCTGAGGTGCAGGATCGTGCGGCGGCCGTCCTGCTGGGAGGCCGCGCGGACCAGGTAGCCGGCGGAGATGCAGTCGGACACCATGCGGCTGGCCACCGAGGGGTCGACGCCCAGGTGGTCGCCCACCGCACCGACGGTGACCTCGCGGGCCCCGCCCTGCGCGATCTCCAGGACGACATTGAGGACCAGGGTTCGGCTGAGGTCCTTCTGGGAGATCGGGTTCTCGACCTCCAGGAGCGAGGAGCGCCGCAGTTTCCCGAAGGCCGGACCGACGGCGTCCAGCAGCTCGTCGTCCGCCGCCGACCCGTGTGCCGCCGCCTCGCCTGCCGCCGCCTCGTGCTTCGTCATGGCCCCCATCGTACATACGTGACCCTTTGAAGGCATGTGTTGACATGAAAACGTGTGCATGCCAGCATGCATATGTACGCAGCCAACGAATGGAGCACTTCATGACCACCCTCATCACCGGCGCCCGCGGCAAGGTCGGCCAGGCCGTCATCGCCCGCCTGCACTCCGCCGGTCTCCCCGTCCGCGCCGCCAGCGCCGACCCCGCCGCGCTCGCCGTCCCGGCCGGCGTCGAGTCCTGCGAGCTGGTCCTCGACCGGCCCGAGACCTTCGCCGCCGCGCTGCGCGGCGTCCGCCGGGTCTTCCTCTACCCCCAGCCCGCCGGCATCCACGAGCTGGTCGCGGCCGCCGAGGCCGCCGGCGTCGAGCACGTCGTCCTGCTGTCCTCGTCCTCGGTCCTCGGCCCGGACGCCGAGAACGACCCGCTCGCGAGCCACAGCCTGAAGGTCGAGCGCGCCCTCGCCGCCTCCACCCTCACCTGCACCTTCCTGCGCCCCGACGCCTTCGCCAGCAACTCCCTCGGCTGGGCCTGGCCCATCGGCCGGTCGATGCCGGTCCAGCTCGCCTACCCGGACGCGCACATCGCGCCCATCCACCCCGAGGACATCGCCGACATCGCCTTCGAGGCGCTCACCGGCGACTCCCTCACCGGCCGCCACATCACCCTGACCGGCGCCGAGTCGCTCACCTTCCGCCGCCAGCTCCAGGTCCTCGCCGACGCCATCGGCCGCGAGGTCCCCGTCGAGCACGTGACCCGCGCCGAGGCCGAGCAGCAGATGGGCGCCCACATGCCCGCCCACATGGTCGCCTCGCTCCTCGACCTGTGGGAGGCCGCGAACCACGGCCCGGCCCCCATCGCCGACACCACCGAAACCCTCCTCGGCCGCCCCGCGCGCACCTACCGCCAGTGGGCCCACGAGAACTCCGCCGCCTTCACAGGCCACTGACCCCAAGGGATCCCATGTCCAGGGCCTCAACCCCTGCCCCTGCCCCTGCCCCTCCCCACCCCACGCCCGCCACCACCGACCGCCGCCGCTGGGCCGTCCTCGCCGTCGTCCTCTTCGCCGCGGTCCTCGACCTCCTCGACGCGACGATCACCAACATCGCCGCCCCCGCCATCGCCGCCGACCTGGGCGGCGGGGAGGCCCTCGTCCAGTGGCTCGGCGCCGCCTACGCCCTGTCCATGGGCGTCCTGCTGGTGGTCGGCGGCCGGCTCGGCGACAAGTACGGACGCCGCCGGCTCTTCCTGACCGGCCTCACCGGCTTCACCCTCGCCTCCGTCGCCTGCGGCCTGGCCACCGGCCCCGCCTCCCTCATCGGATTCCGGCTCCTCCAGGGGGCCTTCGGCGCCCTGGTGATCCCGCAGGGCTTCGGCATCCTCGGCGCCGTCTTCCCCCGCGAGGAGATCGGCAAGGCCTTCAGGGTCTTCGCCCCCTGCCTCGGCCTGGCGACGATCAGCGGCCCGGTCCTCGCCGGGGCCCTGATCGACCACTTCGGCTGGCGCTCGATGTTCCTGATCAACATCGCCCTCGGCGGCCTCGCGATCCTCCTCGCCCTGCGCCTGCTGCCCCGCGACACCGGCGACCGCACGGTCACCGTCGACGGACCCGGCTCCGCGCTGCTCGCCGCCACGATGCTGGGACTGATCTACGGGCTGATCGACGGCTCCGCCCACGGCTGGACGACCGTCCCCCTGCTCTGCCTCGCCGCCGGAGTCGCCTTCTTCGCCCTCTTCTGCCTGCGCCAGCGCAGCGCCGCCGCCCCGCTCGTCGAACCGTCGCTGCTGCGCTCCCGCGCCTTCACCTCCGGCCTGCTCCTCGGCCTCGTCTTCTACGCGGCGGTCGCCGGCCTCCTCTTCGTCCTGTCCCTCTTCCTCCAGGACGGGCTGCACCGCACCCCGACCGGGGCCTCCCTCGGTCTCGCCCCGATCGCCGGCGGCATCATCGTCGCCTCGATCGCCGCGCACCGCTTCAGGCAACGCCTCGGCCGCGCCCTCGTCCTGGTCGGCCTGCTGCTCACCCTGGCCGGCACCCTGGCGCTGATCGCGCTGGTCCTCGCCACCGCCCCGACCGGGTGGACGCTCGCCCTCCCGGTCTTCGTCACCGGCCTCGGCCTCGGCACCTGCTTCGGCACCGTCTACGAGGTCACGCTCGGCGGCATCGGCCCGAAGGAGTCCGGCAGCGCGAGCGGTTCGCTGTCCGCCGTGACCCAGCTCGCCAACAGCATCGGCGCCGCCGCCGTCACCACGGTGTACTTCCACACCTCCGGCGGCAGCGCTGCCGCCGCCGTCCACAGCCTGGCCGTCGTCGCGGCGGCCGTCCTCGCCTGCTGCGGCCTGGTCCGGCTGCTGCCCCCGGGGCCTCTCACCCGGCACCACTGACGACGCACGAGCGGGGCGGCCCGGCAGCAGCCGGGCCGCCCCGCTCGGGGCTTCCTCAGAACACCTCAGAACAGGTCGGTGATGAACTGGTAGCTCGTGGGGTCACCGGGCATCTGCCAGTGGACGCCCTGGAGGAAGAAGCAGGCCACCAGGTTGCTGACCACGAAGAAGGCCAGGACGCCCAGGGTGATTCCGGCGGCGCGGCGCAGCGCGGGCGAGCCCTGGGCGGCGTCCAGGGGCTGTGCCTCGCGGGCCAGGACCAGATTGACGGCGGCGGCGAGGACGCCGACCAGGAAGGTGATCGCGGCCCAGGTGTAGAGGTGCAGGCCGAAGAGGGCGCCGGCGTAGCCGGGGTCCGGGGGCACGATGTGCATCAGCACCTGCGAGCCGGAGACGGTGCTGCCGACCAGGGCGGAGACGATGGCGACGCCCCAGCCGGAGGCGAACTCGCCCGTACTCACCGGTCCCTTGCGCGACCGGGCGATGATCATGGCGGGGCCGAGGGCGCTGAGCAGCATGAACATCCGCTGGAGCAGGCACATGGGGCAGGGGTACTCCCACAGCCCGAACTGGAAGACGTACGCGCCGCCGATGGTGGCGCACATGCCCAGCACGTAGGCGTGGGCGAACCAGAGGCCGAGCCGGTTGGAGAGCCGGGCGGATCCGCCGACGCCGACGGCGGGGGCGGGGGCGGCGGCGGGGGCGGGGGAAGAGGCGGTAAGGGTGGTGGCGGTGTTCATTTCGGGCTCCTCCTCAGAAGCTCAGGCCGAAGGCGCGGTCGAGGTGGGGAAGGAACGCGAGCGTGGTGAGGACCAGCGTTCCCGCCCACAGCAACAGCCGTGCCCTGCCCGGCCAGTCGCGCAGTACCGCCCACACACACAGGGAGATCAGGAGGAAGAGGATGGTGTACATGGTGTCCTTGCTTCATCGAAAGGCTCTTGTCTCCACCCTCGGCCGCACCGCCTCCCCCCGGTAGGACCCGCGGATCGATGGACCCATAGGCCGGCCCTATGCCCCCGCCCGGATCCGCGGGCCACCCCCTAAGCTGCGGGCGTGCCGTCCTACTCGATCGCTCAGGCCGCAGGCCTGCTGTGCGTGAGTCCCGAGACCGTCCGCCGCTGGGCCGACTCCGGGCGGCTGCCCTCCCTGCGCGCAGCCGACGGCACCCGGTCCGTCGACGGTGCGGAGCTCGCCGCCTTCGCGCAGGGCCGGGCCGCCGGCCTGCACCCGGTGCCCGACCGGGCCGCCGCCACCTCCGTACGCAATGCCTTCGCCGGCATCGTCACGGCGGTCCGGCTGGACGAGGTGGCGGCCCAGGTGGAGATCCAGTCGGGCCCGCACCGCATCGTCTCGGTGGTGACCCGGGAGTCCGTGGAGCAGCTCGGCATCGCGGTCGGCGTCAGCGTCACCGCCCGCGTGAAGTCGACGGAGGTCCACGTCGACATCGCCTGATCCGAAAAAAGAGACGGCCTAAGAGACGGCCTAGCGGCAGAGCAGCGCCGCGTACAGGTCCAGCTTGTGGTCCAGGCGCGAGAGGTCACGGCCCGTCAGGACCTGTACCCGCTCCATCCGGTAGTGCACGGTGTTCACGTGCAGGTGGAGCGCCTCCGCCGTACGGGCCCACGAGCAGTTGTTGGCCAGGAAGACCTCCAGGGTCTCCCGCAGCATCCCGTCCCCCAGCGCGCCCAGCGTCCGCGCCCCGAAGACCGAGCGGACCTCGCCGGGCACCCCCGACAGCAGCTCCGCCAGGGTGTCCAGCTGCTCGACCGCCCGTACCCGCAGCTCCCCCTCCGCCGCCGTCAGGGCGAAGCGGGCCTGGCTCAGGGAGGCCCGCAGGCCCTCCGGTCCCGCCGCCGGGGCGCCCGCGCCCAGGCGCAGGTCCGCCTCCGGACCCCCGCACGCCTGGAGCAGCGGCCACAGTCCGCGCAGCTCGGCCGCCACGTCCACGTGCCCGCGCGGGTCCTCGTACAGCACGGCCGCCGACTCCCCGGCCGCCCACGGGACCCCTTCGAGGTGCCCCAGGGCCTCCGCCAGCGCCGGCCCCGAGGTGGCCGCCAGCACCCGGTACGGCCCGCCCGGCGGCAGTCCGGCCGCCGCCAGCGCCTCCTCCAGCGCCCCCGGATCGGGCTCCGCCGGCCCCGCCAGCAGCCCGACCAGCGCCTGCCCGGCCGCCCGCGCGGCGGCGGTGGTCCGGCGCTCGCGCCCCTCGCGGTACTGGGCGAGCACCTCGGCGATCTCGTGCAGTACCCGCGGCGGCGCCGCGTCCGCGTCCGGGACGTGCAGCTGCCAGGCGTCGTACGGGGAGCTGTCGGCCTCGACCCGCAGCGACAGCCCGCCCCGCGCGGGGGCCGCCGCCCGCTGGGCGGGTATCGCCGGGGCGGAGGGCGTACGGGCCACCGTGCGCCCGCTCGCGCTCAGCAGGTAGCAGTCCACCTTGCCCAGGTGCGCGCACGCCCGGTCCAGCAGTTCGGCGGGCTCCGCCCCGCCCTCCAGCAGCCGGCTCAGCTCGCCGCGCACGTTCTCGGGGAGCGCGAAGGGCCGGGCCGGGCGGCGGCTGAGGTCCCCCCACTGCCGCAGGTACACCGCCTCGGTGACGGCCCGGAAGCTGGTCCGCCCCGGTACGG
The DNA here is from genome assembly GCF_026343185.1 of Streptomyces sp. NBC_00091. Lineage (GTDB taxonomy): Bacteria > Actinomycetota > Actinomycetes > Streptomycetales > Streptomycetaceae > Streptomyces. The sequence continues at coordinate 2,473,152 of NZ_JAPEMA010000001.1, forward strand.
CCACGATCGGCACCCGGTGGGCCCGGCAGGCGGCGACCAGCTCCTGGGGCACCCGCCCGTGGGTCTCCTCGCCGGCCAGCAGGGCGGTGGCCCCGGCCCCGGCGAGCGCGGAGACGAAGCGGTCGGCCTTGCCGAGGTCGCCGTCCGCCCACCACACCAGCCCGCTCAGGACGAGTTCGCCGGGGCCCAGGAAGCGGCCCGGGTCCTCCAGGTCGGTGGCGGTGACCCCGCTGATCTCCTGGCCGAGAAGGGCTTCCTCGCCCCAGAGCAGGGTGAGGCCGAGAGTGTCTGACTGGAGCAGATCGCGGACGTGCATGGCAGGGACTCCTTGCGGTGGGGGTGACCCACATTCGCCAGGTGAATACGAGGAACGCCATCGTAAATGCAAGGGCAATGACCGCCTACAGCTTTTGGTTGATCATCCCTCGACATCGCCGCCACCTGCACCATCACCGAGCTGTCCCGCTTCGGCCGGACCCTGGAGGCCACCGCCGCCCCGCTGATCGAGCAGTGCTGCCGCGCCTTCCTCGCGAGCTTCAAGATCTGGAACATGGCCACCGTCGGCGGGAACCTCTGCAACGGCCTCCCGGCCGGCCCGATGATCTCCCTGACCGGCGCCCTCGACGGCACCGTCCTCCTCCAGGGCCAGGACGGCGCCACCCGCCGCCTGCCCGTCGCCGACTTCGTCCGCGGCGCCGGGGTCAAGGACCTGCGCGACGGGGAGCTGCTGCGCTCCGTGCGCGTCCCGGCCCGCGCGCTGGAGTCCCGTACGGCCTTCCGGCAGGCCTCGCTGTACGGACTCGGCCGCTCCGGCGCCCTCGTGATCGGCGCCCACGACCCCCGCGACGGCTCCCTCGCCGTCACCGTCACCGCGGCCACCACCCGCCCGTTCCGCTTCTGGTTCGCGCTGCCGCCCACCGCCGCCGAGCTGCGCGCGGCGATCGACGGGGCCGTACGCCCCGGGGGCCGCTCCGTCACCACCGTCGAGGGCCTCGCCAAGCCCGGCGGCGAACTCCACCCGGCGCAGCAGCAGTTCCTCGACGCCCAGGGCTTCCAGTGCGGCTTCTGCACGGCCGGCTTCCTGATGACCACCGCCGCCCTCCAGGCCGAGCAGGGCACCGCCCACGACGACGGCAAGCTGGCCGACCTCCCGCGCGCCTTCAAGGGCAACATCTGCCGCTGTACGGGCTACCGCGCCATCGAGGACGCCGTCCGCGGGGTGAAGCACACCGAGGACCCGGAGGCCGGCCAGGCCGTCGGCCGGTCCCTGGGCGCCCCTGCCGGACCGCAGGTGGTCACCGGCACCGCCCGCTACACCTTCGACGTCGAGGTGCCCGGGCTGCTCCACATGAAGCTGCTGCGCTCCCCGCACCCGCACGCCCGCATCGTCGCCATCGACACCCGCGACGCCCTCCAGGTCCCGGGCGTCCACGCCGTCCTCACCCACCACGACGCCCCCGAGCGGCTCTACTCCAGCGCCCGCCACGAGCACCCCACCGAGGACCCGATGGACACCCGGGTCCTGGACGACGTGGTCCGCTTCGTCGGGCAGCGCGTGGCGGCGGTCGTCGCCGACAGCGAGCAGGCCGCCGAGGAGGGCTGCCGGCGCGTGGTCGTCACGTACGAGGAACTCCCGTACGTGATCGACCCCGAGGAGGCCATGCTCCCTGGCGCCCCCGTGATCCACCCCAAGGGCCCGGAGTCGGGCATCTCCCGCGCCGGGAACAACGTGTGCGGCGAGGTCCACAACACCCTCGGCGACATGGAGAAGGGGTACGCGGAGGCGGACGTCGTCTACGAAGAGACCTTCCAGACCCAGCGCGTCCAGCACGCCAGCCTGGAGACCCACGGCAGCGTCGCCTACTTCGAGCCCAAGGAGGACGGCTCCCCCGGCGAGCGCATCACCGTCCGCTCCTCCACCCAGGCGCCGTTCCTGACCCGGCGGGCCCTGTGCGCCCTCTACGACCTGGGCGAGGACGAGGTCCGCGTCGTCGCGGGCCGCGTGGGCGGCGGGTTCGGCGGCAAGCAGGAGATGCTCACCGAGGACATCGTGGTCCTCGCCGCCCTGAAGCTGCACCGCCCGGTGAAACTCGAATTCACCCGGGCCGAGCAGTTCTACGGTGCCACCACCCGCCACCCCTTCAAGATCACCATCAAGGTCGGCGCCAAGGCCGACGGCACCCTCACCGCGCTGCGCATCCGCGTGCTCTCCAACACCGGCGCCTACGGCAACCACGGCCCGGCCGTCATGTTCCACAGCGTCGGCGAGTCCTTCGCCGTCTACAAGGCGCCGAACAAGGAGGTGGAGGCGTACTCCGTCTACACCAACGGCGTCCCGGCGGGCGCCTTCCGCGGCTACGGACTGGGCCAGGTCCTCTTCGCCCTCGAATCCGTGATGGACGAGCTCGCCGTCCGGCTCGGCATGGACCCGCTCGTCCTGCGCGAGAAGAACGTCATCGGCCCCGGCGACCACATGGTGACCCCGATCGGCCACGAAGAGGACCTCTTCATCGCCTCGTACGGGATGAAGCAGTGCATGGACGTCGTCCGCAAGGCCATCGCCGAGGACCGCAGCCACGAGCAGGTCCCCGAGGGCTGGCTCACCGGCACGGGCACGGCGGTCGCGATGATCGCGACCGGCCCCCCGGGCGGCCACTTCGCCGACGCCCGCGTCAGCCTGCTCTCCGACGGCACGTACGACATCGCGGTGGGCACGGCCGAGTTCGGCAACGGCACCACCACCGTCCACAAACAGATCACCGCCGGGGCCCTGAACACCACGGTCGACCGGATCGCCATCCGCCAGTCCGACACCGACGTCGTCCGCCACGACACCGGCGCCTTCGGCTCGGCCGGCACGGTCGTGGCGGGCAAGGCCGTGATGCTGGCGGCGGGCTCCCTCGCGGAACGCCTCCGGACCTTCGCGGCCCGCCACACGGGCGTGGCCCGCCACCTGTGCACGCTCCAGGCCGAGGCCTTCGACTGCGCGGGCCGCGTCGTCACCCTGAAAGAGCTGTACGAGGCCTCACACGCGGCGGGGGAGGACCTGTCGGCGGAGGGCCACTGGGGCGGCTCCCCCCGCTCCGTGGCCTTCAACGCCCAGTGGTTCCGTATCGCCGTGGACCCTGGCACGGGCGAGATGAGGATCCTGCGCAGCGTGCACGCGGCGGACGCGGGCAAGGTCATGAACCCGATGCAGTGCCGCGGCCAGGTCGAGGGCGGAGTCGCCCAAGCCCTCGGCACCACCCTCTTCGAGACCGTACGGGTCGACGAGCGCGGGGAGGTCACCACGGCCGCCTTCCGCCGCTACCGCCTCCCCCAGTACGCGGACGTCCCGCGTACGGAGGTGCACTTCATGGAGACCTCCGACGCGATCGGCCCGCTGGGCGCCAAGTCGATGAGCGAGAGCCCCTTCAACCCCGTGGCCCCGGCCTTCGCCAACGCCCTGCGGGACGCGACGGGGATCCGCTTCACGGAGATGCCGGTGACCCGTGACGTGGTCTGGCGGAAAATCAACCAGAAAGTGCGAGGCTGACCGTCCCGGCGCTGGTCGAGGTCTGAAGCCCGGCGGATCTGGCCGAGTGATCGCTTACGAACGGGTCCCGTTCGTACGTAGGTTGGCCGTATGTCTTCCGTACTCCTCATCGGCTACGAGCCCCAGGCCATACCCGGCATCGACGCGCAGGGCCTGCGTGCGGCCCTGGACAAGGAGATGGCCCGCTTCGACGAGCACGGCATAGACGGCCGCATGGCGCTGATCGCCTTCGACGGGGAGGCCGAGGCCACCCTCGTCGCCGCACTGACCGAGCGCCCCTGGGACGTGGTGGTCGTCGGGGCGGGGATCCGCAAGGTGGAGCAGCTCCTGCCGCTCTTCGAGCAGATCCTGAACCTGGTCCACCGCCACGCCCCGCAGGCCGCCATCGCCTTCAACACCCGCCCCGACGACACCGTCGAGGTTGCCCTGCGCCGGCTCTGATCAGTCCCGCAGCGCGCGGACCAGGTCCGCCAGGCGGGTGGCCGTCCCGTTCGCCGGGTGGACCAGGCGGGTGCGGGTGAGGGCGAAGGCCAGGCCGCGCTCCCGGTCGGCGAAGGCGATGGCCCCGCCGCTGCCGTGGTGCCCGAAGGCGGCCGCCGCGCCGCCGGCCGGGGGCAGGCCCAGGAAGTAGCCGAGCCCCTTCAGGTGGTGCCTGCGCAGCATCAGGTCCTCACCGTCCACCGCCGTCGCCGCCACCTCGGCGACCCGCTCCGGCGGCAGCAGCCGGACCCCGTCCACCTCCCCGAGCAGCGCCGCGTACATCCGGGCGGCGGCGCGGGCGGTCACGGTGCCGCAGGCGGGCAGGTCGGCCAGCAGGTAGCCGGGCCGGTTGGCGAGGGCGGCCGTGGTCCACAGGCTGCGGTTCGGGGCGATGAGCCGGGTGAAGGGGGCGCCGTACGGGAGCCCGGCCAGGTACGCCTCCCAGCCGCCCTCCACCAGCGGCGCGACCCGGGGCAGCGCGGACTCCGGCAGCCCGAAGTACAGCTCGTCGGCGATCCCGAGGGGCTCGGCGACGAACTCCCGCAGGGCCTGGCCCGGGGTGAGCCCGGTGACCCGGCGGACGGTCTCCCCGAGGATCCAGCCGAAGGTCCAGCCGTGGTACCCGCTGGCGCCGCCCGGCTCCCACAGCGGCCGGGCGGCGGCGACGATCCCGCACATGTGCTCCCAGTCGCACAGCTCGGGGACCGTGAGGGAGCGGGGGAGCTGGGGGATCCCGGCGGTGTGCGTGAGCGCGTGGCGGAGGGTGATCCCCGCCTTGCCGTGCGCCCCGAACTCGGGCCAGTACCGGGCGACCGGGTCCTCGTACGCGAGCAGGCCGCGCTCGGCGAGCAGGTGCACCAGGGTCGCCGTACAGCCCTTGCCGATGGAGAAGCCGTGGACGAGCGCCCCGGGCCCGGGCACGCCCGCGTACGCCTCCACGAGCGGCCGGCCGTGGCGGTAGGCGGCGACCTGGAGGCCGGTCTCCTCGCCGGAGGCGACCAGCGCGTCAACGGCTTCCTGAAGATCCACGCGCGCCCCTCCTTCGCCTCCGCACGCCGTATCACCTACCGTAACTTCCCCCTTACCTTCGGTCATGACACCTGGTCGGGCGAGTGGAACGAGGTAGAGGGATGATGCGACGAGCGGCAAGGCTTCTCGGGGCGTGCGCGGCGGCGGCGATGCTGGCGCTGGCGACCCCGGGCACGGCACAGGCGGCCCATGGGGTCCTGTTCATCGACCAGGCGCCGAACGAGGACCCGAGCGGCTGCTACCCGCTGGGCGACTTCGCGCCGTCGGAGGTCGCCAACTTCACGAACGAGGTGGCCTGGGTGTGGGCAGGCCCGAACTGCGACGGCTGGGTGGAGCACCCGATCGTCCCCGGCGAGAGGGCCATCGCGCGCGGCCGGAGCCTCTACATCGAGTGAGCGCAGGCTCCGGCCGCCCGGCGGGCCTTACGCGGCCTGGAGGGAGACCTCGGTCGCCTTGATCAGCGCGACGACGGAGGAACCGGCGGCCAGGCCGAGCGCCTCGACGGCGTCGGCGGTGATCGCGGCGGTCAGCCCGCCGCCGTTCACGTCGACCTTGACGGAAGCCATGGCCGGGCCGGCGGCCACGTCGACGACGGTCCCGGCGATCTGGTTACGGATGGACAGCCCCTTGACGGGACCGGTGGCCAGGGCCACCTCGGTGGCCTTGACCAGGGCCTTCACCGAGGAACCGGCGGCGAGGCCCAGCTCCTTGGCGGCGTCGGTGGTGATGGCGGCGGTGATGTCCTGGCCGCCTTCGAGACGGACCTTGACCGTCGTCATCGCCTCACCGGTGGCGATGGCGGTGACGGTGCCGGCGATCTGGTTGCGGATGGACAGGCTCATGGGTGGTTCGACCTCTTACGTAGACACGTCGTACGGCTCGGGCGGAGCCGCACAAGATCGACCGTAGAGGCCCCCGCTTGGGCTCGTGTTCAGGCCCTCGCAGACGCCAACCGGAACCACCCGTCCGGCTTGCCGATGCGTTTCAGCTCCGCGAGGCGTACGCGACGAAGCCCGCCCACGCGGTGTCGCTGACCGCGAGTTGCGGGCCGATGCCCTTGGAGTCCCGGACGTGGACCGTCCCGGGGGTGGACGCCACCTCGACGCAGTCGTTGATGTCGCTGCTACTGCTGTAGCTGCTCTTGAACCAGTCCAGTTCGCCAACCATGCCTAGACCTCCGCGGCGTATTCGATGAAGCCAGCCCAAGCCTCGGGCGTGAAGCCAAGCTGCGGGCCGGGGACGCTCTTCGAGTCCCGGACGTGAACCGTGCCAGGGGTGGACGCCACCTCGACGCAATCGCCGATCTCGTTGCTGTCGCTGTAGCTGCTCTTGAACCAGTCCAGTTCGGAAGGGTGGATCATGTCTCTCCCAGCAAGTGCTCGATGAAGACCCGAGACTCCCTTGGCGTCAGAGCCTGGGATCGGATCATCCCATACCGGAGTTCCAGCACCTGGAGCTGCTTGCGGTCGGAAATGGGACGCCCGTAAAAGGCTCCCTCCGAGCGCCCAACCGCCGTACCGTCCGGGAACTTCAGCAGCTCGATGCCGCCCGCCATGCCGGCGTGGACCTCGCAGTCCAGCGGCATCACCTGCACAACTGCGTTGCGCAACTCGGCGATTTCCAGGATCCGTTCGAGCTGCGCCCGCCAAACCATTGTGCCCCCGAGGGGCCGCCGAAGCGAGGCCTCCTCCTGGACGATGGTGATGGCCGGTGCAGGGTCGCGTTCGAAGACGGACCGCCGGGCCAGTCGGCCCACGACGTTACGCTCTATCTCCTCCACCGCATGGGTCGGCTGCCTCATGTCGAACAAGGCCCGCGCGTAGGCCTCCGTCTGGAGCAGCCCGTGAATGTTGTGCGTGCGATAGCCGCCGATCTCAATCGCCTTGGCCTCCATCTTGGCCAAGGCGCGGACTTCCTTGGGGTACCGCACGCCCACCAGGTCCTCCCGCATCGCCTTGATCAGGCCACCGGCCCGCAGCGCCTCATCCACCCTGTCCAGGTACTCGGGCTTCGCGATCCGTTTGCCGCCCTCGACCTTGTAGATCAGGTCCTCGCCGTAGCCAATGCGGGTCGCCAGCTCGGCCACCCTCATGCCCAGCGCTTCCCGACGTGCCCGCATCTGCCTGCCGAGCGCGGCAACCACCGCCACACCCTGCGCATCCTCGGGGTCAACGGCCCAGCTGTGCTCTTCCGTGCCATCGCTGTCCATACGCACCCACCTCCTCAACGCGCCCTACCCGGCAGCCCCCTTGGGACAGTCCCGACACACTTGGACAAGGGTTGGACAAACCCTCTACGGACCGGCCGAGTCGCTTCACACAACTAGCACGGCCCGACACGCTGAGTGATGTGAATCCTCCACTCCGGTACACCGTCCAGCTGTCCGCCACCCCCCGCGCGGCCCGCCTCGCCCGCCTGCTCACCGTCGAGCAACTCCGCGCCTGGGGGCTCCCCTTCGAGAACGCCGCCCAGGTCGTCGCCGAGCTGTGCGCCAACGCCGTCACCCACGGCCGGGTTCCCGGGCGGGACTTCCACCTGGAACTCAGCGTCACCGACGCCCGCCGCGTGCGGATCGAGGTGGCGGACACCCGGGCCGACCGGCTGCCCGGTGAGCCCGGCCGGGGGCTGACGATCGTCGGAGCCCTGTCCGAGCGCTGGGGCAGCACCCGTGGGCCCGCCCCCCGGAAGACGGTCTGGGCGGAGCTCAACTCCTAGGCCCGTCCGGCCGATCTTGGTTTCACTCGGAAGAGCGGTTTGCGTTGTCTGCGGGGTGCGCCATCGGCGCCTGCGCTTTGCTGAGCCGGGAAACCGCCCCCGCACCCCAAGGAGCGCACATGCCCAACCCGAACCCGCCAGGGGTCTTCGTAAAAGAACTGCCCGGCGGAGTGCGCCTGATCGCCGGGGCAAGCACGTCCGTCCCGGCGTTCCTCGGCTACACGAAGGCCTCCGCCAAGGACGATCCGAAGGCGACGACGCAGCCGTTCACCGAGGCGGAGCGCGAGGTCCCGCAGAAGATCCGCAGCTGGCAGGAGTTCGCGGCCCGCTACAGCGTGAAGGGGATCACCGAGGAGCTCGCGGAGGCCACCGAGCCGGCCACGATTCACGTGCTGGAACGGTGCCTCCCCCTGGCCGAAGCCGTCCACGGATTCTTCGCCAATGGCGGGAGCGCCTGCTACGTGGTGGGCTTCACCAGCCCGCAGACCGCCGTTTCTCCCGAGGCCCTCACGGGAGACGCGGGGGCCCGTACGGGCCTCGCCGGCCTGGAGACGGTTCCCGAGGTCTCCATGGTTGCCGTGCCCAGCCTCTGGGACATGACCGCGAACGTCTCCGAAGAGAAGGAGACCCCTGCGCCCGACCAGGCCGAGGGCCTGAGCCGGATGGCCGAGGTGCTGAAGCACTGCACCGAGCAGCGCGACCGCCTGGCGATCCTGGACCCGCCTCCGGGCCAGAACCCGGGGGAGGCGGTGACCTTCGCCGGGAAGCTCGACTCGCCCGACTCGGACGCCGCCGCCTTCACCACCCTGTACTACCCGTGGCTCAAGGTGGCGGGTGTCGACACTGTCGAGCGCACCGTGCCGCCGTGCGGTCACGTGGCGGGAGTCTGGGCCCGCACCGACGCCGAACGCGGTGTCTTCAAGGCCCCCGCCAACCAGAACCTCCGCGGCGCCCTGTCGCTCGAAACCGCCCTCACGGACGATCAGCACGGCGAGCTGAACGAGAAGGGCGTCAACTGCCTGCGGGCCTTCCCGGACCGGGGCTTGCTCGTGTGGGGCGCCCGCACCAGGTCGACCGCCAGCGACTGGCGGTACCTCAACGTCCGCCGCCTGGTGTCCTTCTTCTCCGACTCCATCCACGAGTCAACGACCTGGGCGGTCTTCGAGCCCAACGACGAACGGCTGCGAGCGACGCTGCGGCACTCGGTCGGCTCGTTCCTCACCGATCAGTGGCGACAGGGCGCGCTCATGGGCCGTACGTCCGAAGAGGCGTTCTACGTGATCTGCGACGACACCAACAACCCAACCGAGACCATGGACGAGGGAAAGGTCATCTGCGACATCGGCATCGCGCCCGTGCGCCCCGCCGAGTTCATCCATTTCACGATCACCCAGACCGCCGGGCAGGTCGGCGGCACCACCTGACGGCTCTCCGATAATCGGCGTTCCCTGATCCGCTGTCAGGGACGCCTCAGGGTAGGGCGGGGGCTTCCCCCATGGCCTCCGGACCGGCCCGAGCGGCAGCGTAGAGGCATGCAGACCAACGTCTTCCGCCGCGCAGCCGCCGGGCTCGCCATCGCCGCCGCCGCCCTCACCGTCACCATCGCCGGAACCGCGAGTGCCGCGCCCGCGCCGCCCACCCCCTCGTACGACTTCAGCGACTGCCCCGCCATCCCGGCCGGGGTCGACGCGGCGAAGTGGAAGTGCGAGGTCCTGACCGCCACGGGGTCCCTGAAGCTCGGCGACCGCACGCTTCCCGAGTTCGCCCCGATGACGATCACCCACGCCGAGGGCCCGATGCCCGACGGCAGCAAGGGGCAGGTCTGGGGCGCCCTGCGCAGCGCGGCCACCGCCGTCCCGGGCGGCCTGTTCGACAACCCCGGGGCCCAGCACAGCCCGGCGCTCGGGCTCTCCGTGCAGCCGGAGTACGGCGGCCGCTCGGACTTCTACACGGTCGGCAACGACATGGGCCTCTTCACGCTGCGCTACCGCCTCCTCAGCCCGCTCCTCCCGGAGGGCTGCGTGATCGGCGGGGGCGACGCCCCGATCGAGCTGCGGCTGAAGCGGGTGGGCAAGTCGGAGTGGCTGTCGAAGAACCCGCCGGTGATCAAGTTCGCCGCTGCCGACGACGCCTTCGCCGTCCCCGCCGCCGAGGGCTGCGGACCGCTCGGGAGGGTCGTGAACGACAAGCTCGGCCTCCCGGCGAAGACCGGAAACTCGATCTCCCTCTCCGCGCTCTACACCTTCAAGACGTACGACCAGCTGCCCCCGCGTTGACGTCTCTCCGGCCGGGCCAACGGGTTGTGGGACCCCACGACCCGGTCGGCGCGTACGTTTCTTTTGCTACGCAGTACTCAGGGAAAGCACCTTGCCCAACCCACCCAGCCCTCCCCCGGAGGCGCCCTCACTCACACGGGTGAACAACTCCAACTCGGCTGGCTTTCGGCCCGGTTGCGGGGCATATGCTCGCCCCGACACACCCCAGAAACTGAAACGGCCCCCGTCGGGACGGCAATCCCGGACGAGGGCCTAACCAAGTAGGAAGTAGACGCTTCCCGATGGCTCTCACGCACCCTAGCGCGCCCGCGAGCGTGCCGTACGGCGTTCATCACTCCAACGTCCGTCACACGACGCGGTACACCGTCATCGGGAACCACCTGATCCAGAACCCCCAGCTGACACTGACCGCCCGCGGCCTGGGTGCGTACATCCAGTCGCTGCCTCCCGGAACGCGCGTCGGCATCAAAGAGCTGGCCAGGCGGGTGCCCGAGGGGGAGATCCGGATCGCGTCGGCACTGCGCGAGCTGGAGGCGCACGGGTACCTGAAGCGCCTCCGGGAGCAGCTCCCCGACGGGCGGATCGTCACCCGTACGGTGTCCTACAACCACCCCAAGGCCGCCGCCATGGCCCGCCCGACGCCACCCCCGCCGCCGGAGCCGGACCCGGACCCGGTTCCGGAGCCCGAACCGGTTCCGGAGCCCGAACCGGAGCCCGCCCCGGTCCCCGAGCCCGCCCCGGAGCCGGAGCCCGCACCTGAGCCGGAGCCGGAGCCGGAACCCGCACCCGAGGCGGAGCCCGCACCCGAGGCCACGACGGCAGAACCCTCCCCCGCCCGCCGGGCGGCCATGTCCCTGCTCGCCGAGCTGCGCCGGACGGACCACCGGCTGCTGCTCGGCCGGCGGGACATCGAGCGCCTCGCCGACGGGGTCGAGGTCTGGATGCGGCGCGGCGCCACCAAAGAGGCGGTGACGACCGTACTGACGGCGAACATCCCCCACCCGCTGCGCAACCCGGCGGGCCTGATCGCCCACCGCCTCGCCGAACAGGAACCCCCGGCCCTGGAACCCCTGTTCCGCAGAGCCGCGTACGTCCCGCCCGACCCCTTCCAGACCTGCGACAAATGCGACCTGGCCTTCCGCAGCCCCACCCCCGGCAGCTGCCGGGACTGCGCCGAGGAACAGGCCCTGCTAGGCGGCACGCCGTAGGGGCTTGATCCCAGGGGCGGCGGACAGCACCCGGCCGCCCAGTGCCAGCAGGCTCAGGCCGAACATCAGGACTCCCAGGGGGACATGGAGCGCCGGCATGTGCGCGATGCCGAGGATCACCTGCACCGAGGCGAGCACGAGGAAGCCGGACGAGTACAGGATGGGGCGCGGCGAGCCGCCGCCCGGCCGCCACGCCAGGATCGCGGCGATCACGTACAGCATCGTCGCGCCGTACATCACGCGCGCTCCGACTCCGTGGAGCGTCTCGCCGTAGGAAGTGGAGAGCAGGAGCCCGGCGGTGGCCGCCTGGAAGAAGAGGGTCAGGGTCTGCAAGCCGATCGCGACCTGCACGAACGTGGATGTTCCCGGCGCTGTGGTCGTCTGTACGGCCATGATGTGGACCCCTCTTCTGCCTCGCGGCGGTGGATCGGTACTGTCTCGGCTGTCCGACGACGCAGGCCCGCGAAATGTGAGGTGGGACGCGGGCGTCACCGAACCAGGGAGCGGTCGCAGACATGAGCACCCAGTCCGAGCCCGACCTGAGCGACGCGATCTTCGGCGAGCGGCGCCATCTGCTCAACCTCGCCTACCGGCTGCTGGGTTCGCTGGCCGAGGCCGAGGACGCCGTACAGGAGACCTACACCCGCTGGTACGCGATGTCGCGGCGGCAGCAGGAGGCCATCGCCTCGCCCGGCGCCTGGCTCACGACGGTGGCGGGCCGTATCTGCCTGGACGTGCTCGGCTCGGCGCGGGCCCGGCGCGAGCGCTACGTCGGCACGTGGATACCCGAGCCGCTGCCCGACCGTACGGAGTGGATCGGCGGGCGGGCGGACGACGGCAGGACCGATCCGGCCGACCCCGCCGACCGGATCACCCTGGACGAGTCGGTGAGCATGGCCTTCCTCGTCGTACTGGAATCGATGACGCCGGCCGAACGCGTGGCCTTCGTCCTGCACGACGTCTTCCGCTACCCCTTCACCGAGATCGCCGAGATCGTCGGCCGGACGCCCGCGGCCTGCCGGCAGCTGGCCTCCTCGGGCCGGCGGCGCGTCCGCGCGGCACAGGCCCCGGCGGCTCCGGCGGCCGGGCAGGCCGGTCTCGTACGGAATTTCAAGGAGGCGTGGGAGTCCAAGGACATCGAGGCCCTCGTCGGCCTCCTCGACCCCGACGCCACGATGATCGCCGATGGCGGCGGCCTGGTCGGCACCGTCCTGCAGCCGGTCGAGGGCGGCAAGAGCATCGCCCAGTATCTGATCTTCATCGCCGACAAGGCCCCTGGGCTGACGCTCCTGGAGCGGACGGTCAACGGCCGGCCCGGCCTGGTCGCCGAGCTCACCGGCGTCCCCGTGACCGTGGCCGCGCTCGATGTCACCGACGGCCGCATCAGCCGTATCTGGGCGGTCCGCAACCCGGAGAAGCTGCGGGCGTGGATGACCGGTGATCCAGATTCGGATTCACAGCCGTGACGAGCGGTGCCGCCCTGCGGCGGCGGTGCGTCAGCTCTGTGCGGTGTCGTCGCCGGTCTGCCCGGCGCCCTCGGCTGCGGCTGCCTTCTCGCGCATCTTGCGCACCAGCTCCGCCTTCTGGTCGGCCGCACCCTGGCGGTCGAGGTTGCGGTGCGGGCCGTTGTTCTGCCGTTCGGCGCGGGACAGCCTCTTGCGCTGGCCGCCGCCCTGGCCCACGGGGTTGTTGATGTTCTTGCTCACGGTCACGGGTTCTCCCGGTAATGATGTGAAGTGATCTACGGATTCATCTGGAAGAACACCACAAAGACGTTACCCCGTTCCGTCGGCCCCGCACACCAGCCTTTTCGCCGCCCCGGCGTCGGCCGCTCCTAGAAGGGCGGAGCGGCGCTCCACTCGGTGGGCTTGAAGTCCTGGAGGGGCCTGCGCCGCTGGAGCAGGGCCACCGCTTCCCCGACGCGGCCCAGCTGCATGAGCAGCTCGGCGCGGTCCTCGCGGGTGTTCGGCTCCTCCGGGTCCAGGACCGCGAGGGCCTCCTCGGGGCGGCCGGCGCCGAGGAGCAGCCGGGCGAGGTCCGGGGCCGCGTACCAGGCGCTGCCCTCGGGGTGGGCGCGTACCTCCTCGATCGCCTGCTCGGTACGGCCGCAGGAGGCGAGGAGCCCGGGCCGCTGGCGGAAGAACTCCCACTCGTCGGTGCCGGTCCGGGCCTTGCGGTCGTCGAGGTACGCGAGGGCCTCCTCGGCGCGGCCCTGGCCGGCGTACAGCCCGCACAGCACGTCCACGAACCAGTCGTCCACGTTGCCCCGCGAGCCCGGCAGGTCCCGCAGCAGCGCGATCCCCTCGTCGCCCCGGCCGTGGCGGGCCAGCAGCTCCGCGAGCCGGACCGCCGCGTTCGGCGAGCCGTCCGCGACGTGCGGGCGGTAGGCCTCGGCGGCGCCCTCCACGTCCCCGCGGGCCTCCAGGAACTCGGCGAGGCGGCGTGCGGCGTCCCCGAGGGACTCGGTAGCCGCGTACTCCCGCAGCTCGGCGATCCGGCCGTGCCGGAGCAGCAGCTCGGCCAGCTGGTCATTGCCGTTGACGGAGGTGATCTCGCGCGGGCGCAGCAGGGCGACGGCCTCGTCGATCCGCCCCTGCCGCTCCCGTACGGTGGCCAGCAGGGCGACTGCGTTCCACGGCTCGGGGGCCCGCCTGCCGCCGCAGTCCGGCCGGTCGCAGTGGGGGCAGTGGGGTGGCGGCGAGGCGATGCGGTCGGCGAGCAGGGCGGCGAGCTCCTCGTCCCGGTCGAGGCCCGCGGCCACCTCGACCAGTGCTCGCGCGAGGAACGGGTCCCCGAGGTGCGGGCGGAGCAGGCCGTACGCCTCCTCCGCCCGGCCCTGCCCGGCGATCAGCACCGCGAAGTGCTCCAGCGCCGACCGGTTCCCGTCCTGCGCGTACGGGCGCAGCAGCGCGACCGCCTCGTCCGCCCGCCCCCACCGCTCGAGCAGTTCGGCGGCCCTGCGGACGGCCGTCCACCAGCCCGTGGCGACGTACGGCGCGAGGGCCTCCAGGGCCTCGTCCGGACGGCCCCGGTCCGCAAGCCACCGGGCCCACTCCTTCGCACAGAACCAGTCGCTCCCACCCGCCAGTTCACGCACCTCATCGGCATGGCCGTGCTCAAGGAGATACGTCACCAGGTGAACGGGTATCCACCCGTCCCTCATCCGGTCCCGCAGGTCAAGTTCGCCAGCATCCACGAGGACGCACCCTAACCGGCGGCCCCTGCTAGGGGGTTCGCACCGCGGCCTTGAGTGCCTCCTCGAGCGCCTGGTCCGCGGGGACCTGAACATCCGGAAGGACCCCCACGCCCTCCCAGTTGGTACCGGTGACGGTGTTGATGGCCCGCGCCGTCGGCACCGTCACGAGGATGTGCTCGGCGACGGCGTGGCGGGCCGTCGGATGGGCTCCGCCCCGCGTGGTCGCGCCGACGACGACGGCCCGGCCGTGCGCCTGCAAGGTGTACGCCACGTCCTCACCCCCGGAGAACGTCACCTCGCTCGTAAGCACGTAGACCGGACGGTCGAGATAACGCGGCGCGGGAAGGTGCCCGACCGTCCAGTACTGCCGGGTCGTGTTGCCGACCCGCTCGTAGATGTCGTTCAGGTGCACCTGGTCGTCGGGGAAGAAGTAGCTGCACCACATCGCCGCCCCTTCCGGGTACCCGCCGAGGCACGCCCGCAGGTCCAGGATCAGTGCGGAGCTGTGCGCGACCAGCTGCATGGCCGCCCCGATCGCGCTCGCCCCGTCGGTGGCGGTCGCGATGCGGCTCAGCTCGATGAGCCCGACGCTCCCCTCCAGATGCTCGACGCGGCGGATCCCCTGGTTCGCCGCCCTGAGCAGCGCGGTGAACGCGGCGATCCCCCCGTCGTCGTCCACCGGCTCCAGCGACTGCGGCTCGTCCGTCCAGAGCAGCCGCAGGTGCTTGTCCGGGCACACCTGCTGGAGGTCTGCCGTCACCGTCTCGCAGAGCAGAGGGCCGTCCAGGCCTTCGTACGCACCCGCCGCGAGGCGGCCCCGGATCGCAGCCTCGACGGCAGCGGTCCGTTCGGGGAAGACGTAGCCCGCGGTGATCCGCGCCAGGGCTTCTTCGATAATTCGTTCGTTTGTCAGCATGGCGGATCACCCTAGAGAGCCAACTCCGCGATGAACAGCGGTTTTCCCCTTCCGAGAGCCGGAGCCGGAGCCCGAGCCAGACCCCGAGCGGACCAGGGTGCGCAGCATGCCCGCACCCGCCACCACCGCGCAGAGGTGCAGCAGGGCCGCGACGGCCGGATTCTCCGGCGGGGTGACCCCGGCGGGGCCCGCCAGCGCCAGGTACAGGGTGACGGGCAGCTTCCACCCGCTCCACGCGAACAGCGAGCCCGACCCCACCCAGCCGAACACCAGCGGAATCCAGCGGGGCACCCCCGCGGGCCGCGTCCGCGCGACCACCCAGACGGCGACGGCCCCGGCCACCGCCCAGAACCCGCCGACGGCCCCCAGCACGTACCCGGCGCCGATCCGCTCGGCGGGATGCGCGATGCCCGCCGTCCCGCCGGCCGCCCAGTACAGCCAGACCAGGCCCACGGCCGCCCCCAGCGCAGCCGCCCAGGGCAGTGCCGAGCGCGGCCCGTCGCCTATTCGCCCGGCGAACGCCTCCGGCCAGCGGCGCCTGAGGTAGGCGGGAACGGCGATAGCCAGCCCCAACCCCATCCCCAGGAACCCGAACTGGATCAGTACCCCCTCCCAGACCGGCAGGGCCGGATCGTCACCACCCTCCTCCAGCAGCCCGCCGACCGCCGCGAACGGCAGCACCGAGACCAGGAACCCCGAGCCCACCCAGGCGCAGAACCCGACCAGGGCCCCCGGTATCCGCATCCCCCACGGACGCACCAGGGCCAGCGCCAGCGCGATCCCGATCGCGGCCATACCCACCGTGACGGTGTTGAGCACCACCCACTCCGCCATGGTGAATCCCTCGCCGACCGGCAGCACCCCGGCGACCGAGCCGACCACCCACCCCACCTTGATCAGCAGGTACGGCGACAACGCCAGCGCCGCCCCGTAGCCCGCGATCCGCCCCACCCGATCCCAGCGCTCCATCTGAATCCCCCCTCCACCACCAGGAATTCCAGAGTCGTCCATCCGCGATCGGGTCACCTCCCCCAGCTGGGGGAACCCTCTCCCCCGCACGGGGGAGAGGCTCGGGCGAGTGATCGATTCTGCGGTGAATCGGCTCCGGCAACCGGGTGATCAAGAGTGTCCTCGGCTGGTGGGGCGGAGCGCGCGGACGCTATCTCTGCACGCATGATCAAGAACATCGCCGCCGCCGCGGCGCTCGCTCTCAGCACCGCCCTGCTCACCTTCTCCCCCGCCCAGGCAGCGCCGAGCTCCTTCCCGCTCCCGCCCTTCGGCTACTACTCCCTCACCTCGGGCCCGGTCGTCTGGCACGCCCCGCTGTCGGCCCACCCCGCCTTCCACCCCGCGTACGTCGTCTACGGGCTGCGCTGACACCGGGCAGCCCCCCGCACGCCCGTGCCCCCGCCGTGTTGACCGGCGGGGGCACGGGAGCCCGGCCTAGCCGAACTTCGGCATCTCCCCGACCGTCGTCGACAGGTCGATCACCGCGAACGCCGCGCCCTGCGGGTCGGTGAGCGCCGCGAAGCGGCCGAACGGGCTGTCCATCGGCCCGAAGTGCAGCGCCCCGCCGCGCGCCTTGGTCTTCTCGATCGCCTCGTCGCAGTTCGGCACCGCGAAGTAGACCTGCACGTAGGAGGGGATCTCGGGCGGGAACTCGTCGCCCATCTTCATCCGGCCCAGCACCGCGTTCTCCGGCCCGCCCACGCTGAAGACCTTGAAGTCCATCCCGGCCATCTCCGGGTCGTCACCGGCCTCCATCTGCTGGGACCCGTACGGGAAGACCTGCGCCAGGAACTCGTCCGCCTTGTCCGGCTCCCGGGTGAAGACCTCCGCCCAGGCGTAGCCGCCGGCCTCCCCGACCTTCTCGAAGCCCTTGTGCTCGCCGGGCTGCCAGACGCCGAAGACGGCGCCGCTCGGCTCCTTCGCGATCGCCATCGTGCCGAACGGGCCGACCTGCATCGGCTCCATCATCAGCGTGCCGCCCGCGGCCTTGATCTTCTCGGCGGTGGCTGCGGCGTCCGCCGAGGCGAAGTACAGACACCACTGCGAGGGCGCGTCACCCCCCGGCATCGGCGGCACCACGGCCGCGACCGCCTTGCCGTCGGAGTAGGCCTGCGTGTAGTTGCCGTACTCGCTGCTGGCCTCGCCGAAGGTCCAGCCCAGCACATCGCCGTAGAACTCCTTGGCCGCCTCCACGTCGGTGAACATCGCGTCCACCCAGCACGGGGCGCCTTCCGGGAACTCAGCCATGGTCGATCGACTCCTGTGTCGTCCTGCACGCATGCTTGCCCTGTCGATCCCACGCTAGGCGGGGGGTCTGACAACCGCGCGCCGACCGCGCCGACCGCGCGGCGGGGCCGGTCCCGGGGGAGGCTGGAGGCATGGACGACATCACCATCCGGCTCGCGCAGCAGCCCGAGGCCGACGCCCTGCTCGCCCGCAGCCCGCTGGCCGCGCTCACCGGGATGCTGCTCGACCAGCAGGTGCCGATGGAGTGGGCGTTCTCGGGGCCCTGGACGATCTCCCAGCGGCTCGGCGCCGAAGACCTCGACGCGCACGCCATCGCCGCCCACGACCCGGAGGCCTTCGCGGCGCTGCTCTCGCAGAAGCCGGCCGTGCACCGCTACCCGGGGTCGATGGCGAAGCGGATCCAGCAGCTGTGCGCGTACCTGGTGGAGCACTACGACGGGGACGCGCAGGCCGTCTGGGCGGACGCGGCGACGGGCGCGGAGCTGCTGGCCCGCCTGAAGGCGCTGCCGGGCTTCGGGGAGCAGAAGGCGCAGATCTTCCTGGCGCTGCTGGGCAAGCGGTTCGGCGTCCGCCCGAAGGGGTGGCGGGAGGCGGCCGGCGGGTACGGGCTCGCCAACGTGCACCGGTCCGCCGCCGATATCACCGGGCCGGAGTCGCTGGCGAAGGTCCGGGAGTACAAGCAGGCCCAGAAGGCCGCCGCCAAGCAGCTCCGCTAGCCCCGCCGAACGATACGGGCCGGCTGCGCCGGACCCCCTGGGGCTCCGCCGCCGTCGGGCCGCCCGGAGGGTACGAGCCGGCTGCGCCGGGCCCCCTGGGGCTCCGCCCCAGACCCCGCGCCTCAAACGCCGGCGAGGCTGGATTTTGCTGAGCTGCGCTCGCAGTGCCGCTCAGCGGGCTGGAGGCGCGGGCTCGCAGCGCACTCCCAGCCCCGCCGGCGATTGAGGCGGGAACGGTGGAAGGGCCGGTAGGGGACCAGCCCCGCGCAGCGGCCCCACCCGCAGGCGACGGCCGGACCCCAGCCCGGGCCCGTGCCCCCGCCCCGGGTCCGACGGACGGAGTCCGGCGCAGCGGCGCGAAGCCGGAGAGGCGCCCCGGCGCCGAGCCGCGCGAGCGGCGCGTCGGGAAATGGTCGGACTGTTGGGTACCCCCGGCGTGGGGTGGGGTGGGGGCGGTCGTAGGGTCGGTCGCATGATCGAAAACCTCACCCGCGCGGCCGCCGCCGAAGTCATCTCCGACGGCCCCGGCAGCTTCATCACCCTGCTCACGGACACCCCGGAGCTCACCTGCAACACCGCGTGCTTCGAGGTCGGCGCCGCCGGTGCCCCGGTGCACTTCCACACCAAGGCCACCGAGTTCTTCCACGTCACCGAGGGCCGGCTCGACGTACTCGTCGGCGACGAGATCCACACCCTCACCAAGGGTGACTTCATCAGCGTCGCGCCCGGCGTGAAGCACGCCTTCGCCCCGGCCGCCGGTCACACCGCCGAGGTGTTCGTCGGCTTCACCCCCGGCATGGCCCGCTTCGACTACTACCGCCTCCTCGGGCGGGTGCGCGCCGGCGAGGCCACCGTGCAGGACATCATCGACAGCCAGCCCACGTACGACAACCACTACGCCGAGAGCGACGCCTGGGCCGGCCGGCTGCGCAGCGCCGACGCGTAGACCTCGTCGGCGTCGAGCCGTCGCAGTTCCTCCGCGATCAGCTCGGCGGTGCTGCGGATCTTGAGCGCGACCTTGCGGTCGGGCCAGCCGGGCAGCACCAGCGTGGCCAGCGAGCCGGTGGGCCGGTCCACGACCACCTCCCCGGCGGAAGTCTCCAGCCGGACCCGGGTGATGACCGGCCCCTCGGTGGCCACCCGGGTCACCGGCACCCCCAGCTTGTCCTCCAGCCAGCGCGCCAGCAGCTCGGCGCTCGCGTTGTCGGCCTCGCTCTCCACCGCCGCGGCGGTCACCGGCAGCGGCTTCTGGTCGAAGGCGCAGGCCAGCAGCGAGCGCCACGGCGTGAGCCGGGTCCAGGCGAGGTCGGTGTCACCGGGGGCGTACGAGGCCGCGCGCGCGTCCAGCACACCGACCGGGTCGGGCGCCGCCTGGGAGTCGGTGATCCTGCGCTGCGCCAGCGCGCCCAGCTCGTCGCGGGCGGGATCGGCGGGGGCGTCGGCCGGCCACCACGCCACCACCGGCGCGTCCGGCACCAGCAGCGGCAGCACCACCGAGCCGGCCTGGGTGGTGAGGTCGCCGTGCAGGCGCAGCAGCACGATCTCCCCGGACCCGGCGTCCGAGCCCACGCGCAGCTCGGCGTCGAGCCGGGTCTGGCGCCGCCGCTCCGGGCCGCGCGAGGTCCGCTTGATCACGGTGATGATCCGGCACGGGTGCTCGCGCGAGGCCTCGGAGGCCGCGCGCAGGGCGTCGTAGGCGTTCTCCTCGTCGGTGACTATGACGAGGGTCAGCACCAGTCCCATCGTGGGACTGCCAACGGCCCGGCGGGCGTCGAGCAGCGCCCGGCCGATCTTGCTGGACGTGGTGTCGGTGAGTTCTGTCCGCATACCCCCGAGTCTGTCAGCGCCCGCCGTACGGCTGACAGCCGGTTCGCTTGATTCCTTCTGGAGGGGGGACGGGCGAGAGGAACCGGGGAGAGGCGTGCGGCTACCGCCTGCGGCGCGCCGTTCCGAAGATGGACCGGGAGATCTCGCGCCCCAGCTGCGTACCGATCGAGCGCGCCAGCGAGCGGAACAGCCCGCTCCCCACCACCTGTTCGGCCAGCGAGGGCTCCGCCTTCGGGGCGCTGCGCGCAGCCTTCGCCTCCTCCTTCGCCTGCTTCTCGGCCTCCGCCGCCGCGGCCGCCGCCTCCGCCTCGGCCTCCGCGGCCGCCTGTTCGGCGGTGATCTTCTCGTACGCGGACTCCCGGTCGACCGGCTCGGCGTAACGCCCGTACAGCAGCGAGCCCTTCACGGCCCGGTCCAGGGCGTCCGCGTCGATCGGCCCCATCAGGGACTGCGGGGCGCGCAGCCGGGTGGCGGCGACCGGCGTCGGGGCGCCCTTCTCGCTGAGCACCGTGATCACCGCCTCGCCGGTGCCGAGCCCGGTGAGGGTCTCCTCCAGGTCGTACGCGGAGTTGGGGAAGGTCTTCACCGTCGCCTTGAGGGCCTTCGCGTCGTCCGGGGTGAAGGCGCGCAGGGCGTGCTGCACGCGGTTGCCGAGCTGCGCCAGCACGTCGGCCGGTACGTCCTTGGGGGTCTGGGTCACGAAGAAAACGCCGATTCCCTTGGAGCGGATCAGCCGGACGGTCTGGGTGATGGACTCCAGGAATGCCTTCGAGGCCCCGTTGAAGAGCAGGTGCGCCTCGTCGAAGAAGAAGACCAGTTTGGGCTGTTCCAGGTCGCCGACTTCGGGCAGGCCGGTGTAGAGATCGGCCAGCAGCCACATCAGGAATGTGGAGAAAAGCTGCGGTTTGTCCTGAACGGCCGGGAGTTCCAGTACGGAGAGCAGCCCGCGCCCGTCGGTCGCCGTCCGGAGGAATTCACTGGTGTCGAATTCGGGCTCGCCGAAGAATTCCGAAGCTCCCTGCTGCTCGAATGCGGTCAGGGCGCGCAGGATCACGCCCGCGGTCACCGTCGAGAGTCCGCCGATCCCCTTGAGCTCGGCCTTCCCCTTGTCGGAGACGAGGAAGGCGACCACCGCCCGCAGGTCCTTGAGGTCGAACAGCTCGAGGCCCTTGGCGTCGGCGTAGTGGAAGATCAGGCCGAGGGACTGCTCCTGCGTCTGGTTCAGCTGGAGCACCTTGGACATCAGCACCGGCCCGAAGGACGTGACGGTGGCGCGCAGCGGGATGCCGGGGCCGATCCCGCCCAGGGAGTAGAACTCGCTGGGGTAGCCGGTGGCCTCCCACTCCTGGGCGACGTCCCTGGCCCGCTCCGCGGTCTTCTCGTTCGCCGCGCCCGGCGCCGAGATCCCCGAGACGTCCCCCTTGATGTCGGCCAGGAAGACGGGCACGCCGTTCGCCGACAGCTGCTCGGCGATCAGCTGGAGGGTCTTGGTCTTGCCGGTGCCGGTGGCGCCCGCGACGAGCCCGTGCCGGTTGAGCATCGACAGCGGGATCCGGATCTGCCGCTCGGGCAGGCAGTTCCCGTCCCAGAGCAGGGCCCCCAGGTCGAGCGCGGGTCCGGTGAAGGCGTACCCGGCGGCGATCTTGGCGACGGCCTCGGCGGCGATCCCGGCGACGGCCTCGGCGGCGATCCCGGCAGCGGCCGGGTCCGGCGGGCCGGCCGGAACCGCGGGGTCCCCCGGAACGGCGGGGTCGGTGCTCTGGCTCATGCATCCCTCCCGGAATGTCCCTGTGTGCCACTTTTGCACCAACGGCGCGAGGCTGCGCCCGGAGGCACCGGCCCGGTAGGCTTTCCGTGTGATCTTCAAGCGCATCGGAAGCGGGCGGCCGTACCCCGACCACGGCAGGGAAACCACCCGGCAGTGGGCGGATGTCGCCCCGCGCCCGGTCCGGCTCGACCAGCTCGTGACCACCAAGGGACAGCTGGACCTCGAGACCCTCCTCGCCGAGGACTCCACCTTCTACGGCGACCTCTTCGCGCACGTCGTGAAGTGGCAGGGCGACCTCTACCTGGAGGACGGGCTGCACCGCGCCGTGCGCGCGGCGCTCCAGCAGCGCCAGGTCCTGCACGCGCGCGTCCTCGAGATGGACTGATTGCGCCTTTCGGGTCTGCCTTACCCGATCAACAGATCATTTAGTAGGCATCGTTCCGGTACGGCACTACGCTGCGCCCATGAGCATGCTCACTCCCCCCGGCATGGGCGGAAAGTACCGCGTAACGGGAGCTGCCTACCCCCGTATGAGCCGCCCCCGGCGGCGCCGGAAGATCCTCTTCGTCCTGCTCGGATCAGTCCTGGCCCTGGCCCTGCTCGGCTACGGTGCGCTGCAGCTCATCGACGTGTTCCGCGGCGACGACAGCGGCAAGCGCCTTACGGCGGCGGCCGGCAAGAACTGCCCGACGGCGTCCGCCAAACCCGCCGCGAAACCCGCCGGCGCCGCCAAACCCGCCACAGGACCGGACGCGGCCCCCGCCGCCTCCGGCGCCCCCGCCGTCGCACTGCCCCAGCCCGGCCAGATCACGGTCAACGTCTACAACGCGACCCCGCGCGCGGGCCTGGCCAAGGCGGTCGGCGACGAGCTGAAGAAACGCGGCTTCGCCATCGGCCACGTCGGCAACGCCCCCGCCGACTTCGACAAGAAGGTCCCCGGCCCCGGGATACTGCTCGGCTCCCCGCAGACCGACAAGGCGGCCTACTCCGTCCTCGGCACCCAGCTCGCCGGGGTGACCACGCAGACCGACGCCCGTGAGGGCGCGGACATCGACCTGATCCTCGGCGACTCCTTCAAGGAGCTCACCACGAAGGAGGACGCGGACAAGGCGCTGGCCGTCCTGGCCAACCCCGTACCCGCGCCCTCCGCGAAGTGCTGATCCCCCGGCGGGGGTGTTACTCGACCGGGTGTTGCTCGGCCAGGTGTGACTCGGCCGGGTGTTACTCGGCCGAGCCGTACATGCGGTCGCCCGCGTCGCCCAGGCCCGGCACGATGTAGCCGTGCTCGTTGAGCCGCTCGTCCACGGCGGCCGTCACCACCGTCACCGGCGTGCCCGCGAGCTCGCGCTCCATGACCTCGACGCCCTCGGGCGCGGCCAGCAGCACCACGGCGGTCACGTCGTCGGCGCCGCGCTTGATGAGTTCCTGGATCGCGGCGACCAGCGTGCCGCCGGTGGCCAGCATCGGGTCGACGACGTAGACCTGGCGGCCGGAGAGGTCCTCGGGCATGCGCGTCGCGTACGTGGAGGCCTCGAGGGTCTCCTCGTTGCGGACCATGCCCAGGAAGCCCACCTCGGCCGTCGGCAGCAGCCGCACCATGCCGTCCAGCATGCCGAGGCCGGCGCGCAGGATCGGCACGACCAGCGGGCGCGGGTGGGACAGCTTGACGCCGGTGGTCGGGCCGACCGGGGTCACGATGTCGGCCTGCTCGGTGCGGACGTCGCGGGTGGCCTCGTAGGCGAGGAGGGTCACCAGCTCGTCGGCGAGCCGCCGGAAGGTGGGGGAGTCGGTGCGCTTGTCGCGCAGGGTGGTGAGTTTGTGCGCCACCAAGGGGTGATCGACGACCTGCAAACGCACAACATCCTCCAAGACTCAGCCGGGCTTCGACCTGCGATCTGCGAACTGCGAGACCCTGCTACCTGCGAAAACGGTCGCCTGTTCGCGACCCACTGCCAAAAGGCTACGCGCTGCGGGGCCCGCTCCGCGTCCGCCCGGCGCCCTGAGATGCGACGGCGCCCTGAGATGCGGGGCGCCGCGACGGCCAGCACCCTTGACTGGTGAGCAACGGACTGGTGATCGCGGCCGTCGACGGATCCGAGCACAGCCTCCGCGCGCTGGAGTGGGCCCGCCTGGCGGCCCTGCGGCACGACACCGGGCTGCTGGTCGCCCACGTGCTGCCCGAGACCTCCCAGCTGTACGCCGGCCGCCGCTCGGCCCTGCACGACCCGAACGAGCCCGAGGAGTACGCCGACCCGGTGGGCGACCACGTGCGCGGCCTCCTGGAGGTCGCCCCCGAGCTGCCCCGGGAGGTCCGCTACGAGGCCCTGGAGGGCTCGGTACCGGCGGCCCTGCGGGTGATCAGCGGCGAGGGCTCGCCCCTGATGCTGGTGATGGGCTCCCGGGGGCGCGGCGGGTTCGCCGCGCTGCTGCTGGGGTCGAACAGCCGGGCCGTGGCCACCACCGCGAGCTGCCCGGTGGTGGTGGTCCCGCACGCGGACCGCGACGCGTCCGCCGACGCCGCGGGGGCCTCGGCGGGGGCCTCGGCCGGCCGGGTGGTGCTCGGGCTGCACGCCGCCGAGACACCCGAGGACGTACTGGCCTTCGCCTTCGCGGAAGCCGCCGCACGGGGGACCACCGTCCAGGTGGTGTCGGCGTACGCCCTCCCGCCCGGTCCGACGATGGTGATCGACAGCCCCTTCGCGGTGATCCCGCCCGAGGCGCTCGCCGACGGCGGGGACGGGGTGCCGGCCGAACGGGAGATGCTGCGGGCCCAGACGGAGCGGCTGGCCCCGCTGCGGGCCCGGTACCCGGACGTACCCGTCGAGCAGGCCGCCGTGCCCGGGGACCCGGCCGGGCGGCTGGTGGAGGCGTCCCGGTCGGCCGCGCTGGTCGTGGTGGGCCGCCACCACCCCCGCGTACGGTCCCTGCTGATCGGGTCGGTGGCGCACGCGGTGCTCCAGCACGCGCACGGCCCGGTGGCCGTCGTACCGGCCCTCAGGGACGACCTGGAGCTCTGACGGCCGTCGCCGCACCCCGCACCCCTCCCCAACCCCTGACCTGGGCCGATCTGCGCAAGGGTGGCATCAAACGCGCCGGCCGGGGGAAGGTGGTGGCAGGGGGTCTGCTTCGCGCCTGCGGAGGAGGACGACGGACCAGCCTGGGGTGGTGCCGATGCCCGAGACGCAGACGGACGACACCGACGGGAGCGAGGCGTACGAGGCGCCCGAGACGGCGGCGCAGCGCAGGGCGCGACGCGCGCAGTTCCTGCGCGACCTGAACGAGGCACGGGAGCTGCGCGACCGGGTCCAGCCCCGGCGCGCCCGCGCGGCCCGGATGCGCCAGCAGATGCGGATGCGTACGTTCCGCTGGTGACCGGGGCCGCGACCGCCCCCCTGACCGGCGCCGCGACACGGCCACCGTGCGGAAGACCTCTCGCATCGGCGCTGTTTCTGCCACGATGCCGATTGGGCGGGGTGCGGACAGCGGGCGTCACGGCCGTTCACACCCCAACCTCCGGCCGGGGGGACCTCCAACCGGCACGCCTATGACCAGTGGGAGAGTCACGGTGTATTTCGCCGCACTGCTCGCGCGCACCGAAGACGGGTGGGAAGCGAGCGACCTGGAACTCGACGACGTCGAGTCCCTCAGTGATCTGATCGATCTCGCACGTTCCGCCGCTGTCGACGACGACACGGTGGTCGCCCTCATCGAGCAGGAGGACGCCTGGTTCGGCGTCATCCGCGTGGACGGAGAGGAGGACCCCCGGTACTTCGTGTCGAACGCCTCCGTAGCCGACCGCAGCTCCTACGGAGCGATGCTGACGAAGGAGCTGCTGGGCACCGACGAGGAGGACGACGAACTCGACGAACTGGACCTGGACGGCACCGAGGACGGCGAGGACGAACCGATCGCCGCCTACACGGACGAGGACGACGACGAGGACGACGAGCCGCGGGCCGGCTCCGAGCCGGTGCCGGCCGGTCCCCTCGGCGACCCGCGCCTGCTGGACGACCTCGGGGTCGGCCACAAGGAGCTGATGTCCCTCGACGGAGAAGCGCTCTCGGAGATCGCCGACGCGCTCGGCGCCACCGACGTGCTGGAGGCCGTCCGCTAGTGATCGCCGCGCACGACATCACGTACGACCCCGATCCCGTACGGGATCCCTGGCGGGACTCCATGCGCCTGGCGCTCCAGGAGGCCGCCCTGGCGGTACCGGCCGGCGACGTGCCGGTCGGTGCCGTCGTGCTCGGCCCGGGCGGGGACCTCCTCGCCACCGGGCACAACGAACGGGAGGCCGTCGGTGATCCCACGGCGCACGCCGAGGTGCTGGCGCTGCGCCGGGCGGCCGCCCGGCTCGGGGAGTGGCGGCTG
This sequence comes from Streptomyces sp. NBC_00091, assembly GCF_026343185.1. Taxonomy (GTDB): domain Bacteria; phylum Actinomycetota; class Actinomycetes; order Streptomycetales; family Streptomycetaceae; genus Streptomyces. The sequence goes on from NZ_JAPEMA010000001.1 coordinate 2,499,445, forward strand.
ACGGGGTGCACGCTGGTGGTGACCCTGGAGCCGTGCGTGATGTGCGCGGGCGCGCTCGTACAGTCCCGCGTGGCCCGGGTCGTCTACGGCGCGGGGGACGAGAAGGCGGGCGCGGCGGGGTCGCTGTGGGACCTCGTACGCGACCGCAGGCTCAACCACCGGCCCGAGGTGATCCGCGGGGTGCTGGAGCAGGAGTGCGCCCGGCAGCTGACCGACTTCTTCCGGGACCGGTGAGCCTTCTTCCGGTACCGGCGAGCGGGGCCCGGTGAGCAGGGCCACGTACTGCGGATTTGCAAACCACTCCCCACCGTGGGCTAGGATCTCTCTCGGTAGTGTGTCCGAGTGGCCGAAGGAGCTCGCCTCGAAAGCGAGTATGGGGCAACCCATCGGGGGTTCAAATCCCTCCACTACCGCTCTTGAGAGCCCCGGTTCGTACGAACCGGGGCTCTCGTGCGTGCCCGCCGTGACCGCCCGCCCGCTCGGCCGTTGTCACGGCATGACCAAGACCCAGCGCATGCTCGCCGCCTTCGCCCTCGCGGGGGCCGCCGCGGGCCTCGCCGCACCTGCCGCCTCCGCCGCCCCCGCGTCCGCCCCCATCGCCCTCCCGGACCTCCCGGCGGCCGCCCCGGGCATGCCGGCCGGCGCCCAGCCCACCTCCGTCGCGGAGATCGGCGCGAAGCTCGGCGAGGGAGCCAACCAGCTCAACCAGCTGATGACCGTGCCCGACCAGCTCGCCCCGCTGATCGCCCCCGCTGAGCCGGTCCTGGGCCTGGCCGGCGCCATCCAGTAGCCGTCCCCCCTCGGCAGCTCGTCCAGGTGCCACCGCCGCCCCCGTCCCGCAAAAACACGAAGAAGGCCCCGACCGGAGTCGGGACCTTCGACGGTGGGGACGGGGGAAGTGGCAACGGGGGGACAAAGCCACTTCCCCCGGTGAGGACGGAACCTGCCAGCCCGAGCCGCAGTCAGGGGGGAAGCTTGCGGCTCGGACCCCGCAGTGAGGTCCTGTCCCTCACCCACCGGTTTCCTGCCAGAACCGGTGGGCTCGTGTTCCATCCTGCGCTTCCCCCGACCGGCCACCCAGCGGCAAAGGGCCCGTACCACAGGGTCATTGGTCCTTAAAGGAAAGGTGAGTGTCCAAACCTGACCGGTTAGACTCACCCGACTTTGCAGCGCCGGTTGGGGAGGCCGACACCGTTCATGGACACCAAGAAGCTCATCACGGGCGTCCTCACCGTGTTCGTCCTCTTCGTGATCATCACCCAGCCGAAGCGGGCGGCGGAGATGGTGGGAATAGGCTTCCAAGGCATATCGGATGCCGCATCCGGCATCGGCGAGTTCATCACCGAACTGGTGAACTGAACCCGTACGCTGAAGCGATTTCCGGACTTCCGGGCCCCCCACTCCGACGGGTGGGGGGCCTTTCGCGTTCACGGCCGGGGCGGCCGGTAAAAAGAATACCCCGATATGCCCAACTTGCCCTCAACACGGCCATATACGGTGCTTGCGCATAGTGCACATCTCTTGTGATGCTATGACCGCTTTTGACCGATGAGTTGACCGAAGAGTTGACCGAAGGGGTGGCGTGACCGTGCCGGCCAGTACTGCGCCTCAGGTACCTCCCCAGCAAGAGCTCCGTCCCCAGGAGCCGCGGGCGCACGAACCCCGCCAGGAGCCGCACGAGGGCCCCCAGGACCGCCCGTCGGCCACCCTGGTCACCACGACCGCCACCGCCGCCACCGCCGCCCCCACGGCGCCCGCGGCCCCCCTCGCCCCCGGCGCCGTCGGCGCCCCCGTCGAGCCGGCCCCGCCGAGGCCCCAGGGGCGGGGCGCCGACACCCGGGCCCTGACCCAGGTGCTCTTCGGGCAGCTGAAGGACCTGGAGCCGGGCACCAGCGAGCACCACCGGGTGCGCGGGGCCCTCATCGAGGCCAACCTCCCGCTCGTCCGGTACGCGGCCGCCCGCTTCCGCAGCCGCAACGAGCCGATGGAGGACGTGGTCCAGGTCGGCACCATCGGCCTGATCAACGCGATCGACCGCTTCGACCCGGAGCGCGGGGTCCAGTTCCCCACCTTCGCCATGCCGACGGTCGTGGGTGAGATCAAACGGTACTTTCGCGACAACGTCCGCACCGTCCACGTCCCGCGCCGCCTCCACGAGCTGTGGGTGCAGGTCAACGCCGCCACCGAGGACCTCACCACCCTCCACGGCCGCACCCCGACCACCGCCGAGATCGCCGAGCGGCTGCGGATCGGCGAGGACGAGGTGCTCTCCTGCATCGAGGCCGGCCGCAGCTACCACGCGACCTCGCTGGAGGCCGCCCAGGAGGGCGACGGCATGCCCGGCCTGCTCGACCGGCTCGGCTACGAGGACCCCGAGCTGGCCGGCGTCGAGCACCGCGACCTCGTACGCCACCTGCTGGTCCAGCTGCCCGAGCGGGAGCAGCGGATCCTCCTCCTGCGCTACTACAACAACCTGACGCAGTCGCAGATCAGCGCGGAGCTCGGCGTCTCGCAGATGCACGTGTCGCGGCTGCTCGCCCGGAGCTTCGCCCGTCTGAGATCCGCAAACAGGATCGAGGCTTAACCGGATCGGGTGGAGCCGTTACCGCGTTTCCCTACAGAATCGGCTCATTCCGCTCGGTCGGCTCTCTGTCGCTGGAGATACTTGTCGACATGACGCTACAGCGTGTTGCCGACATGTGACATTCTGCTGGAACCGCGTTTGCCGCAGCCCCGCCTCCGGTATTCAGGTGGAGGCTGCGTTCCTCCGACGGGCGCAGAGACGCGACCGTCCGCGACCTCAAGGGGGTGGCATGTCCGCAGAACAGGGCAGCTCCAAGGTGCTCACGCTCGTCAAGCGTGAGCTGCCGGCAGTGTCCGACCGCTCGGAAGCCATCGACACCCGCACCCTCTCCCGCTCCCTCTTCCAGCGACTTGCCGCCCTGGACGCGGACAGCCCCGAACGGGCGTACGTACGTGACACCCTGATCGAGCTGAACCTGCCGCTGGTGCGCTACGCGGCGGCCCGGTTCCGCAGCCGCAACGAGCCGATGGAGGACATCGTCCAGGTCGGCACCATCGGCCTGATCAAGGCGATCGACCGGTTCGACTGCGAACGCGGCGTGGAGTTCCCGACGTTCGCGATGCCGACCGTCGTGGGCGAGATCAAACGATTCTTTCGGGACACTTCCTGGTCCGTCCGCGTCCCGCGCCGGCTCCAGGAACTGCGCCTCGCGCTGACCAAGGCCAGCGACGAGCTCGCCCAGAAGCTGGACCGGTCCCCGACCGTTCCGGAGCTGGCGGCCGTGCTCGGCGTGACCGAGGAGGAGGTCGTCGACGGCCTCGCCGTGGGCAACGCCTACACCGCCTCCTCGCTCGACTCGCCCTCCCCGGAGGACGAGGGCGGCGAGGGCTCGCTCGCGGACCGGCTCGGGTACGAGGACAGCGCGCTCGAGGGTGTGGAGTACCGCGAGTCGCTCAAGCCGCTGCTGGCCAAACTCGCGCCCCGGGAACGGCAGATCATCATGCTGCGGTTCTTCGCGAACATGACCCAGTCGCAGATCGGCGAGGAGGTCGGCATCTCCCAGATGCATGTCTCCCGGCTGCTCACCCGGACGCTCGCCCAGCTGCGGACGGGCCTGATCGGGGACTGAGCCACGAGACTGAGCCACGAGCGCGGGGTTCACATTTGACATTCCGTCAGGAAAACTGGCGCGATGCGAACGGGATCCCGCGCTGCGCTCACCCTCGCCCTGTGCTGCACGGCCGCCGCCGCCCTCACCGGCTGCGGCGGCCCGGGACGCGGCTACGTCGCCGTGGGCGCGGCGGCCCCCGGCCCCGAACGGGGTGCGGGGGAGAACGTGCCGCCCCGGAGCCAGGTGGAGTTCCAGCCGCTGGCGCCTGCCGGATCGGGCCCTTCCGCGGGCGCTTCCGTTCTTACGCCGCCCGGCGCGCCCGGGTCCCAGCCGCCCGGTGGCTCCGCCCAAGGCGGAGCGACGGCCACCGCCCCCGGAGGCTCCGACCCGGCCCCCGGCACCCCGCCGGACCCAGGCACCCCTGCCGCCCCCGGCGGCACCGGGGGCGCGGGCACCGGCGGCACACCGCCGGGCGGAGGCAGCCCACCGGCCCCTCCCGGGACCCCCGGCACCCCGACCCCTCCCGCCACACCCGGAACTCCAGGCACCCCGGCCCCTCCGGCCCCTCCCGCCCCTCCCGCCCCGAAGCCGGGCACCACACCGCCGGCCCCGCCGGCCACCCCGGCCCAGCTCACGCTGAGCGCCCCGGTCCGCGCGGCGGCGCCCGACCGCTGGTGCGAACGCGTCACGGTGACCTTCACCAACACCGGGAGCACCGCGGCCCGTTCGGGCACGGTCGGCTTCGCGACGCACATCATCGGCGCCCTCGGCGTCGACTGGGCCACGATCACCACGACCCAGCCCCTGCCCGCCCCGCTCGCCGGCGGCGCGTCGAAGACGCAGACCTACACGGTCTGCGTCGAGGCCTGGCGGGTCCCGCTGGGCATGCACGTGGAGACCCGGAAGGTCACCGCCACCTGGAGCTGAGCCCGGAGCGGTGGGCTTTCCGATTCCTTTACCGCCCCACCCCCAGATTCATTTGCCTGTAGCAACCATGCGGTTCTATGGTTGCCCTAAGCAACAAGATGGGGGTGGCTCCCGGTGACCACGCGGACAGCCCAGCACACCCGGTACGAGGAACTGGCCCGCCAGCTCACCGGCGTCGGCGCGGTCAAACGCGACCTGGCCCGGGTCCTGCCCCCGCACTGCCCGCCCGGATCCGCCGCCGTCCTCACCATCCTCGACCGGCACGGCGAGATGCGGCTCAGCCGGCTGACCGAGTTCATGGCCGTCGACATCTCGGTCAGCAGCCGGCACGTCGCCCACGTGGCGCAGCACGGCTGGATCGAGCGGGAGACCGACCCCGGCGACGGCCGCTGCCGGATCCTGCGCCTCACCGAGGCGGGCCGCGCCATGCTCACCGACCTCGGCGCCCGCTACACGGACGCGCTGGAGAAGGCGCTGGCCGGCTGGTCGGCCGAGGACATCGACGTACTGAACACCCTGCTGGCCCGACTCCGATCGAGCTTCTAGGCAAAGGAAAAACATGGCTACGACCACACCCACCGGTGTGCGGGGAGGCGGCCAGTCGGAGACCACGTCCGACGGCACACCCATGACCCACCCGCAGATCATGAAGGCGCTGTCCGGGCTCATGCTCGGCATGTTCGTGGCGATCCTGTCCTCCACGATCGTCTCCAACGCCCTGCCGCAGATCATCAGCGACCTCGGCGGCACCCAGTCCTCCTACACCTGGGTCGTCACCGCCGCCCTGCTGTCGATGACGGCCGCGACCCCGCTCTGGGGCAAGCTGTCCGACCTCTTCAGCAAGAAGCTGCTCGTCCAGATATCCCTGGTGATCTACGTCCTCGGTTCCGTGGTCGCGGGCCTGTCCCAGAACACCGGGATGCTGATCGCCTGCCGCGTGGTCCAGGGCATCGGCGTCGGCGGCCTCTCCGCCCTCGCCCAGATCGTGATGGCCGCGATGATCTCCCCGCGCGAGCGCGGACGCTACAGCGGCTACCTCGGCGCGGTCTTCGCCGTCGCCACCGTCGGCGGCCCGCTGCTCGGCGGCGTCATCACCGACACCGAGTGGCTGGGCTGGCGCTGGTGCTTCTACGTCGGCGTGCCGTTCGCGGTCATCGCGCTGATCGTGCTCCAGAAGACCCTGCGGCTCCCGGTGGTCCGCCGGGACGTCAAGGTCGACTGGCTGGGCGCCTTCCTGATCAGCGGGGCGGTCTCACTGCTGCTGATCTGGGTCACCCAGGCCGGCGACTCGTACGACTGGATCTCCTGGACCACCCTGGCGATGACCGGCGGCGCCGTGGCGCTCGGCCTGCTCTTCGTCCTCGTCGAGTCCCGGGCGAGCGACCCGATCATCCCGCTGCGGCTGTTCCGCAACAAGACCATCAGCCTGGCCTCGGCCGCCTCGCTCTTCGTCGGCATCGCGATGTTCTCCGGCACGGTCTTCTTCAGCCAGTACTTCCAGCTGGCCCGGGACGAGTCCCCCACCATGTCGGGCGTCCTGACCATCCCGATGATCGCCGGCCTCTTCGTCTCCTCCACGGTCTCCGGCCAGGTCATCACCAAGACCGGCAAGTGGAAGGCCTGGCTGGTCTCCGGCGGCGTGCTGCTGACCGCCGGACTCGGGCTGCTGGGCACCCTGCGCTACGACACCCCGTACTGGCACATCGCGGTCTTCATGGCGCTGACCGGCCTCGGCCTCGGCATGATGATGCAGAACCTGGTCCTCGCCACCCAGAACCAGGTGGCCCCCGAGGACCTCGGCGCCGCCAGCTCCGTCGTCACCTTCTTCCGCTCCCTCGGCGGCGCCATGGGCGTCTCGGCGCTGGGCGCGGTCATGGCCAACCGGGTCACCCACTACGTCCAGGAGGGGCTGACCGCACTCGGCCCGAAGGCCGCGGCCCTGGGGCACGGCGGCACCGCCGGGGGCGGGATCCCCGACCTCGACAAGCTGCCCGCGCCGTTCCGGACCGTCATCGAGTCCGCGTACGGGCACGGCGTCGGCGACGTCTTCCTCTACGCCGCCCCGACCGCGCTGCTCGCGCTGGTGCTGGTGCTGTTCATCAAGGAGGTCGCGCTGAAGTCGAAGCCGGCCGTGCACAGCCCGGAGGCGGAGAGCGCCGACGCCGCCGCGCAGGCCAAGGCCTGACCAAGGCCGAGACGGGCATGAACGGGCCCGGGCCTGGACCGGAAGGGGTTCAGGCCCGGGCCGCTGCCGTGTGCGCGGCCTTGGCCTCGATGCCCGCGATCAGCACGTCGAGGGCCAGGGCGAATTCCGCCTCGGGCGCCCGCCGGACCGTGCCCCCGCAGCCGTTCAGGGCGCAGCCGCTCAGGAACTGGGAGACGGCCAGGTGCGCGCCGGTCCGGGCGGTGTCCGCCAGGCCGGTGGCCTCCAGCAGCCGGCGCAGGGCGGCGTCGAAGGCCCGCGCGTGCGGGCCGATGTTCGGGTAGGCGACGCTGAGCGGCGCCACCCACGGATGCTCCGCCAGCAGCCGCCGGTAGCCGCCGGCCAGGGTCCGCAGCCGGGCCGGCCAGCCCTCCTGCGGGGGCGGGCCGGCCGGCAGCCGCTGCTGGCCCAGGGCGCTGTCCAGGGCCAGTTCGAGCAGATCGTGCTTGGTGTCGACGTACCAGTACAGGGACATCGCGGTGACCCCGAGATCGGCGGCCAGCCGGCGCATGGAGAACCGGCCCAGCCCCTCCGCGTCCAGCAGCCGCACGGTGGCGGCGGTGATCCGGTCCCGGTCCAGGCCCGAGGGTGCCTCGCTGCGGCGTCTGGTGGGGGCGGCGGGCCTGGCGGCCAGCCACACACTGGTCCTGGCATCGCCCGGATCAGCCTCGGTCACCATGGAGGCACCCTCCTCACCACAAGGGGATCAGCCCGGAATGCCCGGTCCGCCCTCTTGATGCTAGGGGGTGTCCGGTGGATCAGGGGCGGATCAGGACGGGTCGGCCGAGGGGGCGGCCGTCAGGTCGTAGAAGGTGGCCCCGCCGATGGTGGTGGCCTTGAAGTTCGCCCGCACCCAGCTGTCGATGGCCGTACCGCCGGACCCGCCGGGACCTCCTCCGGCCCGGTTCGCGCCCGCTGCGATGAACCAGTGGATCTTCCCCGACTTCACGTACCCCTTGAACTGCGCGAGTGTCGGCGATGGGTCGCTGCCGTTGAAGCCGCCGATCGGCATTACGGGCGCGCCGGAGGCCAGCTGGTAACTGGCCGCGTTCTGGGAGCCGATGGTGGCCGCCGCCCAGGTGTAGCGGGAGGCGTCGGTGCTCAGCGCGGCCTTGGCCTCGGCGCCGACCCGGGTACCGCCCAGGAGCCCGCCGGGGCCGCCGGCCCCGCCGCCCTGGCGGTCGCGTACGCCCTCACCGCCCGGGGTGGCCTGGCCGTTCGCGCCGCCTTGGCCGTTCGGCTGCGGCTGCATCGGGCCGGGACCACCCATCGGAGCACCGCCCTGGGGTGCGCCCTGCTGACCGCCCTGCGGACCACCGCCCTGGCCGCCCGGTCCGCCCAGCGGCTGCTCGCCGCCGGGGGCGAAGCGCATCCCGCCCGGGCCGCCGCCCCGGCCGCCCGCCACCTCCGGGCCGGCCGTCACGATGGACCCGGTGTGGCCGGTGGCGATCGTGGTCAGGCAGTACGCGAACGGGCCCGCGAGGGCCGCGCCCAGTCCCAGCGCAGCCGTCGCGAGCAACACCCGGCGCCCGGCGCGCGCGGCGAAGGGCAGCAGGGCGGCGGCGAGCAGCCCGCCCACCAGCACCGCCCAGCGCAGCCACGGCAGGTAGCCGGAGGAGCGGCCGAGGAGCACGTACGACCAGACGGCGGTCAGGGCCAGCGTCCCGGACAGGGTGAGCACGGCGGCCTTGTTGCCCCGTTCCTCCCAGAGCACGGCCACGCCCATGCCGGTCAGCGCGGCCACGAAGGGCGCCAGCGCGACCGTGTAGTACTCGTGGAAGATGCCCTGCATGTAGCTGAAGACGAGCACGGTGATCAGCAGCGAGCCGCCCCAGGCGAGGAAGGCCGCGCGGGCCATGCCCTCCAGGGAGTCGGTGGCCCGGCGGGCCCGCCAGGTGACCAGCAGCCCGGCCACGAGCAGTACCAGCGCCGCCGGCAGCAGCCAGGAGATCTGGCCGCCGATGTTGGACGAGAACAGCCGGTCGATGCCGGTCTCCCCCCAGCCCCCGCCCCCGGTGCGCAGGCCCGGGCCGCCCTCGGGCATCCCGTACGCCGCGGTCGCGCCGGCCCCGGCCCGCCCGCCGCCGACGCTGCCGGTCTCGTTGCCGTTCAGCCGGCCGAGCCCGTTGTAGCCGAAGGTGAGTTCCAGGAAGGAGTTGTTCTGCGAGCCGCCGATGTAGGGGCGGGAGGAAGCGGGCCACAGCTCCACCACGGCCACCCACCAGCCGCCGGCCACCACCGCCGCCAGCCCGGCGAGCAGCAGCTGCCCGAGCCTGCGGCGCAGCCGGGTCGGCGCGCAGACGGCGTACAGCAGGGCCAGCGGCGGCAGGATGACGAAGGCCTGCAGGGTCTTCGTCAGGAAGCCCAGGCCGATCGCCGCCCCGGCCGCCACCAGCCATCCGGTCCGCGCCCCGTCCAGGGCGCGGAGCACGCAGTACACGGTGACGGTCAGCAGCAGCGTCAGCAGCGCGTCGGGGTTGTTGAAGCGGAACATCAGCGCGGCGACGGGCGTGAGCGCGAAGGCGGCGCCGCTCAGCAGCGCCGCCGCGGGCCCGAACTGGCGGCGTACGGCGGCGTACAGCACGGCGGTGGTGCCGACGCCCATCAGGGCCTGCGGTACGAGGATCTGCCAGGAGCCGAGCCCGAACAGCCGGACGGACAGCATCATCGGCCACAGGGCGGCCGGGGGCTTGTCGACGGTGATGGAGTTCCCGGCGTCGGAGGAGCCGAAGAAGAAGGCCTTCCAGCTCTCGGAGCCGGCCTGGACGGCGGCGGAGTAGAAGGAGTTGGCGTAGCCGGAGGCGCCCAGGTTCCACAGCAGCAGCACGGCGGTGGCCAGCAGCAGCGCCGCGTACGCGGGCCGCTCCCAGCGCGGCCGGTCGGCGGCGTGGCGGCCGGTACGGGCCCGGGACTCGGGGACCGGGAAGAGCGGGGGCGCTGCGGTGGTCATCGGGTGTCGTCCTTCACGGGAGTGGTGCGGCGCTCGGGGAAGACCCAGGCACGGAAGAGGAGGAACCGCAGCACGGTGGCGGCGAGGTTGGCCGTGATCAGTACGGCCAGCTCGGTGCTGTGGGAGGGGTCGGCGGAGGCCGCGCCGAGGGCGGCGAGCGAACCGCTGGTCAGGGCCAGTCCGATGGCGAAGACCACCAGCCCCTGGGCCTGGTGGCGCACGGCGCGGTACCGGCCCCGGACGCCGAAGGTGAGCCGGCGGTTGGCGGCGGTGTTGGCCACGGCCGAGACCAGCAGGGCGCCGGCGTTGGCGAGCTGCGGTCCGGCGCCGAGCCGGAAGAGGGAGTAGAGGGCGAGGTAGCAGAGGGTGGACAGCACCCCGACCACGCAGAAGCCGAGGAGCTGGCGGGCCAGCCCGCGCGGCACCCCCGGCAGGGCGGTGCGGTCGCGCGGATCGTCGCCGAAGGGGCGGGCGAGCCGGTCGAGCGGGAGCGCTCCGACCGTCAGCGCCCGGCCCACCCGCCAGACGCCCTTCAGGTCCTCAGTGGCGGTCTTCACGATGTGGACCGTGGAGTCGGGATCGTCCACCCAGTCCACCGGCACCTCGTGGATCCGCAGCCCGGCCCGCTCGGCCAGCACGAGCATCTCGGTGTCGAAAAACCAGCCGGTGTCCTCCACCAGGGGCAGCAGCCGCTCCGCCACCTCCCGCCGGATGGCCTTGAACCCGCACTGGGCATCGCTGAACCGGGCGGCGAGGGAGGAGCGCAGCAGCAGGTTGTAGGCCCGGGAGACGAACTCCCGCTTGGCTCCCCGCACCACCCGCGAGGAGCGGGCGAGCCGGGTACCGATGGCCAGGTCGGAGTGGCCGGAGATCAGCGGGGCGACCAGCGGCAGCAGCGCGTTCAGGTCGGTGGAGAGGTCCACGTCCATGTAAGCGAGGACGGGTGCCTCCGAGCGGGACCAGACGGTGCGCAGGGCGCGGCCGCGGCCCTTCTCCTCCAGTCGGATACTGCGTACGCCGTCGGTCCCGGCGGCGAGTCCGGCCGCGACCTCGGGGGTGCGGTCGGTACTGGCGTTGTCGGCGATGGTGATGCGGAAGGGGTACGGAAAGGTACGGGTGAGGTGTGCGTGCAGCCGGCGCACGCAGGGACCGAGGTCCTTCTCCTCGTTGAAGACCGGGATCACCACGTCGAGTACGGGCTCACCGGGCGCGGACGCGAGGGGCGCCCGGGCCGGGAGGGCGCCGGGAGAGGTGTCGGTTGGCATGTTCCGAGCCTCGCCAGGCGCCCTGTCACCTCGGTGTGGTGAGCCTGTGCCCCGTCTGTGAGTACGGCCCCGGGGCGTGGGCCGCCAGGGGCAGTAGCACCTCGAAGCAGGTCCGGCCGGGCTCGCTGCGTACGTCGACCCGGCCGCCGTGCGCGGTGACGACGGCCTCGACGATGGCGAGGCCGAGTCCGGTGGAGCCCGCCGCGCGGGAGCGCGAGGCATCCCCACGGGCGAAGCGCTCGAAGACGTGGGGCAGCAGCTCGGGCGGGATCCCGGGGCCGTCGTCCTCGATCCGCAGCCGGACGGCGGGGGTTCCGGCGGATGTTCCGGCGGACGTCTCGGCGGATGTTTCACGTGAAACATGGGCCGTGACGGTGGTGCCGGGCGGGGTGTGGGTGCGGGCGTTGGCGAGGAGGTTCACCAGGACCTGCTGGATCCGGGCGGGGTCGGCGCGGACGGGCGCGGGTTCGTCGGGGAGTGCCAGGCGCCAGTGGTGGCCGGGGCCGGCGGCGCGGGCATCGCTGACGGCGTCGACGACGAGCGGGGCCAGGTCGGTGTCCTCGACGGACAGCGGGCGGCCCGCGTCCAGCCGGGCCAGCAGCAGCAGGTCCTCGACCAGTCCGGTCATCCGGGTGGCCTCGGACTCGATCCGGCCCAGGGCGTGGCGGGTGTCGGGGCCGGGCTCCTCCCGTCCCCTGCGGGTGAGTTCGGCGTAGCCGCGGATGGAGGCCAGCGGGGTGCGCAGCTCGTGGGAGGCGTCGGCGACGAACTGCCGGACCTGCGTCTCGCTCTGCTGGCGGGCCGTCAGTGCGGAGGAGACGTGCCCCAGCATCCGGTTGAGGGCGGCGCCGACCTGGCCCACCTCGGTACGGGGGTCGGCCTCGGCGTCCGGGACCCGCTCGTGCAGGGCGGGTTCGCCGCTGTGCAGGGGGAGTTCGGAGACCCGGGTGGCGGTGGCGGCGACCCGGCGCAGCGGGCGCAGGGCGACCGCGACCAGGGCCTGCCCGGCGAGGGAGGCCGCGATCAGCCCGGCCAGGGTGACGCAGACCTCGACGGCGATCAGGGTGCTCACGGTGGAATCGACCCCCTGGAGCGGGAAGCCGAGTACCAGGGAGCCGTCGGGGGCGGCCACCGCCCGGTACGCGCCGAGGCCCGGCAGGTCCAGGTCCACCGGGGCGGGGCGGCCCTGGGCGGCCTTGCGGGCGACCCCGGCGAGGACGGTGCTCTGGGATTCGGTGAGGTGCTCCCGGTGGTCGAGGCCCTGACCGGCCACGGGGACGATGCGGGCGCCGCCGAGCACCTTCCCGGTGAGGTCGAGCCGGATCCCGGCGGCGCCCATCGGGGAGCCGGGGGCGAAGACGAAGCCGAGGCCGGCGTCCCGGGCGGCCTTCCCGGCGCCCGGGCCCCGGGTGGCCATCTCGGCGGAGGTGGTCAGCTGCTTGTCGAGCTCGCCGACCAGGCGGGAGCGCATGGCGAGGGTGGTGACGGTGCCGATGGCCGCGCCCACGACGGCGATCAGCGCCACCGCCGATACGACCAGCCGCGTCCGCAGCGACCAGGGACCCCGGCGCGACGGGCGCGGGCGGGCCCCCCGAGGTGGCCGGGACAGGGGCGGACGGGACAGGGCCGGGCGGGGGAGCCGGAGGGACACTACTCGGCCGGCTTGATCAGGTAGCCGGCCCCGCGCCGGGTGTGGATCATCGGGGGCAGGCCGGTGCCGCCCTCCAGCTTCCGGCGCAGGTAGGAGATGTAGAGCTCCACCACGTTGGCCTGGCCGCCGAAGTCGTAGGACCACACCCGGTCCAGGATCTGCGCCTTGCTCAGCACCCGGCGCGGGTTGCGCATCAGGTAGCGCAGCAGCTCGAACTCCGTGGCGGTCAGGTGGACCTCCTGACCGCCACGGACCACTTCGTGGCTGTCCTCGTCCAGGCGCAGGTCGCCGACGGCCAGGACCGAGCCGCCGCGCGCGACCTGCGCCGCGCCGGAGCGGCGGACCAGCCCGCGCAGCCGGGCCACGACCTCCTCCAGGCTGAACGGCTTGGTGACGTAGTCGTCGCCGCCCGCCGTCAGGCCCGCGATGCGGTCCTCGACGGAGTCCTTGGCGGTCAGGAACAGCACCGGGACCTGTGGGATCTCCCGGCGCAGCCGGCCCAGCACGGCCAGCCCGTCCATGTCCGGGAGCATGATGTCGAGGACCACCACGTCCGGCCGGAACTCCCGCGCGGCCCGCACGGCGCCCGCCCCGTCGCCGGCGCTGCGGACCTCGCAGCCCTCGTAGCGCAGGGCCATGGACAGCAGCTCGGAGAGCGGGGCCTCGTCGTCGACGACGAGCACCCGGCAGGGTCCGCCGTCGGGCCGCAGCAGGGCCGTCGGGTTGCCGGTGGACGTGGACGCGTGGGAGGTGGTCGTCGCGGTCATGTCCTCACGCTGGCCGCCGCCTCTGAGAGGGCTCTTGCCCCTGGCTGTGAATCTCCTGAGAAAGGGCGCTCAGGAGGTGAGGCCGAAGAGGCGGGCGCCGTTGTCGTGGCAGACCGCGCGCAGCCAGTCGTCGCCCAGGCCCAGCCGTTCCAGGGCCTCCAGCTGGTGCTCGTAGGGGTAGGGGATGTTCGGGAAGTCGGTGCCCAGCAGGATCCGGTCGCCGAGGTCTGCGAGCCGTCCGAGGTCCCCGGGAGGGAAGCCGCTGAGCCGCTCCGAGAAGTCGGTGAAGGCCATGGTGGTGTCGAGGCGGACCTCCGGGTACCGGTCGGCCAGGTCGAGGAAGTCCGCGTACTCGGGCATCCCCATGTGCGCGACGACCAGCGGCAGCCGGGGGTGGCGGGCCAGCAGCCGGGCGATCGGCTCGGGTCCGGTGTGCTTGCCCGGGGAGGGCCCCGAGCCGCAGTGGATCACGGTCGGGATCCGCGCCTCGGCCAGCAGCCCCCACACCGGTTCGAGCCGCTCGTCGTTCGGGTCGTACCCGCCGACCTGGAGGTGCGCCTTGAAGATCCGGGCCCCGCCCTCCACGGCCTGCGCGGTGTACGCCGCCACGTCCTGCTCCGGGAAGAAGGTCGCGGTGTGCAGGCAGTCGGGGGTGCGGGCGGCGAAGTCCGCGGCCCACGCGTTGAGCCAGGCGGCCATCGCGGGCTTGTGCGGGTAGAGCATGGAGGTGAAGGCGCGGACCCCGAACTCCCTGAGCAGCGCGACCCGCTGCTCCTCCTCGTGCCGGTAGGTGATGGGCCACTGCACGCCGGTCAGGGGACCGACGGCGTCGAAGTAGTCCCAGACCTTCTCCAGGACACGCTCGGGCATGAAGTGCGTGTGGACGTCCACCAGTCCGGGCACGCCGAGCCGCTCCCGGAAGGCGCGGACCGCCTCAGCCGTTGCGGGCAAAGCCGTGGCTCCGCTCGACGGTCGCGATGTGCAGGGTGTAGCTCTCGTACCAGTGGGCGCGGCCCTGCTTCATGGCGGCCTGGTGCTCCAGGTCCTCGCGCCAGACTCCCAGGGACTCGTGGTCGCGGAAGTAGGCGACGGTGATACCGAGGCCGCCGGGGGTGCGCGCGAACTCGTAGCCGAGGAAGCCGGGATTCTCCCGGACGATCTCGTTCATCCGGGTGTTGGTCTCGGGATAGCCGGTCTCGTCGGGGGTGCGGACGTTGGTGAATACGGCCATGACATACGGCGGTTCGAACGCCGGAACGGGCTGGATGCTCATGCCCTCCACCCTCGGCGGAAGGCCCTGGCATGTCCATCAAAAACAGCCCCGTCAGGCCAAAGGGATCCAAGTTTTGACCTTGCCGCCACCAGGCACGGAAGGTCGGAACGCGGCCGGAGCCGGTCAGAACAGCCCGCCCTGTTCGACCTCGGGCAGCGCGGGCGCGATCGCGGTGAGCGGTACGTCGGTGAGCGCCTCCCCGGGCGCGGCGGCCAGCTCCCATCCGGCCAGCAGCCGGGTGTCCACCACGAGTCCGTCCGTGAAGTGCAGGTCCGGCCCGGCGGCCCCCGCCAGCCGCCCCACGACGGTCCCGCCGGGCACCAGCGCCGTGACCACCCGGGCCGGTACGGGCAGCCCGGCCAGTCCGAACGGCCCGGCGTGGTCGGTGATCTCGCACCCCACCCGTTCCAGCGACTCGGGCCACCCGGGCAGCGCGACGGCCCGGGCGTGCAGCCCGGCGACCTCCCCGGCCCGCTCGGGCTCCGGCGGCAGCTGGGCGCGTACGGCGCGCTTGCGGGCGTACGCGATCCGGTCGGGCACCCCGAGGGCGGCCCGCAGCAGCTCCTCGGTCCGGCGCGCCGCCATCAGCGGTCCGCGCCCGAGCCAGGCCCAGGTCACCGCGCCCTGCTCCAGCAGCCGGACCGGACCGCGCTCCTCGGCGGTGATGCCGACCTTGACCATGCCGGGCCCGAACCACGCCAGGTACACGCGGTAGGTGCGCGGGTCGGCGGCGTTGGTGTCGGCGGCCACCGAGAAGGACCGGTCCAGCCGGGCGCACTCGGGGCACTGGGCGTTCCCCGCACGGCCCGGGACGGTCCGATCCGTGGGGCACGGGGTGCGCTTGCCGGCCCGTCGCACACCCAGGCAGTGCCGCTCGCCGCGGGCGGTGAAGGCCAGCCGCTGCCCGGGCGTGAGCCGGCTGCCGCGCTCCCCCCGCCCGTACCACCCGATGGCCGGGCCCTCCTCGCTCCACCGGATCCCGGTGCACCGCCAGCCCGCGGCGGTCTCGCTCACAGTGGGAGCGGACGCTCGAAGAAGGTCTCCAGGACGACGGTGGCCTGCGTGCCGCTGACCCCGTCGATGGCGTAGAGCCGCCGCAGGACGTCCTGGAGCTGCTCGGTGGTGGCCGTGCGCACCTTGACCAGCACCGAGGCGCTGCCCGCGATGATGTGCGCCTCCTGGATCTCGGGGATGGCGGCGAAGTCCTCCGCCGACTCGCCCATCCAGGCGTTGGAGTCGACCATCACGTAGGCCAGCACCCCGCTGCCGACGGCGGCCGGGTCCACGTCGACGGTGGTCCGCCGGATGACCCCGCGCTCGCGCAGTTTGCGTACGCGCTCGTGGGTGGCCCCGGCCGAGAGTCCGACGGCCGCACCGAGGGCGGCGTAGGACTGGCCCGCGTCCTGCTGGAGAAGCAGGACGAGCGCCCGGTCGATGTCGTCCACGCGGTCTTCCTCCCATGGGCCCGTCGGACCCCTTGAGCCCCTTGAGCCCGTCGGCTCTTGCGAAGACGGTACCTGATCCTGCAATCTCACCATCACACCGAACAAAATTCGGCGCCACACCCATTTGGGGGAATCGTGTTGGGCATAGCCGACCTCACCTTGTACGAGATCCTGGACGAGCGCTTCCGAACCGGCCGCTGCGCCAACGGCGACGCCCGCCTGGAGCGGCTCTACGACGACTGCCGCTGGGCCGAGGGCCCGCTGTACCTGCCGGCCTGGCGCCAGCTCGTGTGGAGCGACATCCCCAACGACCGGATGCTGCGCTGGGACGAGGCGACCGGCGCGGTGTCCGTCTTCCGCTCCCCGGCCGGCCACTCCAACGGCAACACCCTCGACCGCGAGGGCCGCCTGATCACCTGTGAGCAGGGCAACCGGCGGGTCACCCGCACCGAGCCGGACGGCAGCCTCACCGTCATCGCCGACCGCTACGACGGCAAGCGGCTCAACAGCCCCAACGACGCGGTGGTCCGCTCGGACGGCTCCATCTGGTTCTCCGACCCGGACTTCGGCATCACCAACGACTACGAGGGCAGGCGCGCGCCGAGCGAGATCGGCGCCTGCAACCTCTACCGGGCCGACCCGGCCACCGGCGAGGTCCGCCTCGTCGCCGACGGCTTCCTCGGCCCGAACGGGCTGGTCTTCTCACCCGACGAGAGCGAGCTGTACGCGGCCGACACCCGCGCCGGCCACATCCGCGCCTTCAAGGTCGGCGACGACGGCACCCTCAGCGGGGACCGCGTCTTCACGGACTGCCCCTCGGTGGACAACATCCGCTTCGACGACGAGGGCCGGCTGTGGGCGGCCGCGATGGCCTCGGGCGTGCACTGCTACGCGGCGGACGGAGACCTCATCGGCCGCCTGCACGTCCCGGAACCCGTCTCGAACATCGCCTTCGGAGGCCCGAAGAACAACCGCCTCTTCATCACCGCCACCACCTCGCTCTACTCGCTGGTGCTCTCGGTGACCGGCCTCCCGCGCGTCCTGCCCGGCCGCCCCTGAGGCCCCTGAGGCCCCGGACCGCCGCTGCGGCCGGACGGGCCTAGCGCGCCACGAACTGCGTCAGGATCGCCTGCATCTCGTAGATGTCGACCCCCTTGGTGAAGGTCTTCTCGATCGGCGCCGCGCTGCCGGATATCCATATCTTGAGCTCGGCGTCGAGATCGAAATGCCCGGCCGTCTCCACGGAGAAGTGCGTGATGCTCCGGTACGGGACGGAGTGGTACTCCACCTTCTTGCCCGTCAGCCCCTGCTTGTCGACGAACACCAGCCGCCGGTCGGTGAACAGGATCGTGTCGCGCACCAGCAGGTACGCGGCATGGACCTGCTCCCCGTGCCCCAGCAGCCGCGCGTAGTCCCGCTGCGCCGACATCGGATCGACAGTGTGCGCGTTCCCGAACAGTCCCATGAGAGCCCCCGATCAAGGTTCGAACGATCTTCGAAAACCTTAGCCGGGGAGCCGCGTGGCCCACGTCCCCCGCAGGAGCCATTCCATCCCTGACATCTCCCGGGGGACGCCTCCTCCTCGGGTACCCCTAAGCCAGGACCAGGGCACACGAAAGAGGCCCTCAGGATTTCTCCTGAGGGCCTCTAGGCTGTGCACTCGGCAGGATTCGAACCTGCAACCTTCTGATCCGTAGTCAGATGCTCTATCCGTTAAGCTACGAGTGCTTGGGCTTCCCGGGGTTTTGCGCCCCGTTGGCCTTGCGAGAACAACAATACATGGACCTCGCCGGGACGCGAAATCCATTAGCCACATGGCCTCTGACCTGCGGAAACGACCTGGAAGAAGATCGTCCGGAAGGATCCGCGGCCGGCCCGCGACTCCGGCGGCCTACCCACCGGCGGCCATCCGAAACCCCTCCAAGCCCTGAACGCACCGAAGCCCCGGTCCATCAGGACCGGGGCTTCGGTGAGGTGCGGAGGCGGAGGGATTTGAACCCTCGATGGGGTGTAAGCCCCAAACCGCATTAGCAGTGCGGCGCCATAGACCGGACTAGGCGACGCCTCCAGCACACCCCCGTGTACGAGGGTGCGTGCAGATGATGACACAGCCGCAGGGCCGCTCACCAATCCGCTCCCACGGTACAAGGAGCCGGGGCCACAGGGCAAAGGCTTAAGCACGCAACGTCGGGGCGGCCGGGTCGTTGGTGAGGCGTACGACGTACGGACGACCTGGAGTGCCCCATGCTGCGTCTCGCCGCCCTCGCCGTCACCTCCGCCCTGGCCGCCGCGGCCGCCGGACCACTGCCACCGCTGCCGCCCCTCGGCCGGCTGCTCGCCACGCCCGACCGGCTCACCATCGAGCTCTCCAACACCGGCAACCGGCTCGTGGACGGCAAGTTCCGGCTCGAGTGCCGCCCGTTCGGCGGCGACCACCCCAAGGCAGAGGACGCCTGCGCCCGTCTCGACGAACTGGCGAGGAAGGGCAAGAACCCCTTCGCCCCGCCCAAGGACGAGGCCTGTTCCTTCCAGAACGGCGGACCGGCCACCGCCCACGTCACGGGAACATGGCGCGGCCAGGAGGTGGACACCACCTTCCGCCGCAGGAACGGATGCGACATCTCCCGGTGGAACAACCTGGAACCTGTCCTTCCGGGGGAGCATTCCTGACCTGGGACGATGCGGCGGATGCACGTTTTCCCCCGTACATCCGCCACCTCCCGGCGGGACGGTGCCCTTAGACTCCTCCCGTGACATGCCGGTAGTCGTGGTCAGGGAGGAAGCTCGTCGTGAGCAGCAGGCCATCCCGAGGCGCTGCTCGCCTCGCAGCAATACTCGACGCACTTCCGGACGCGCTGTTGCTCGTCAACGCCAACGGCACGGTCGTCAACGCCAATTCGATCGCCCTCGAGGTCATGGAGAGCCCCGGCACCGGGCTCGTCGGCCGCGGGGTGCTCGACCTCCTGCCGGAGTTCGACTCCAAGCAGATCCCCGGTTCGATGCGCCGCCCCGGCGACCGCGAAGAGGGCCGCTCCCGGCCGAAACGGATGATCGCGCGCCGCACCGACGGCAGCGAGTTCCCCGTCGAGGTCACCAGCGCCCACCTCGACGGCCGTGACGCCTACCGCGAGCCCCAGCCCGCCTACACCGGCGACGAACTGCTGATGCTCGTCGTACGGGACCTCTCCGAGACCGTGGACACCGAGGCCGAGCTGGCCCGCTCCCAGCGGCAGACCGAGATGATCCTGCGCGCCGCCGCCGAGGGCGTCGTGGGCACCGACACCGACGGCCGCGTCGTCCTGGTCAATCCGGCCGCCGCGCAGATCCTCGGCTACCGCGCCACCGATCTCGGCAACCGCGAGCTGCACGGGCTGATCCAGCACTCCCGCGCCGACGGCTCGCCCTTCCCCTTCGACGAGTCCCCGCTCGCCGACACCCTGCGCAGCGGGCGCAAGCACCGGGTCCGCGGACAGGTGCTGTGGAACAAGGCCGGACAGGCCGTCGCCGTCGACCTGACCACCTCGCCCGTACGGGACGGGGAGCTGCTCGTCGGCGCCGTGATGACCTTCACCGACCGGCGCCCGTACGACGCCCTCGCGGCGCGCCACGCCCAGCTGCTGGCGGTGCTCGGCGACTCCCTGCGGGGCCCGCTGGACGAGCTGCGCGGGGAGCTGGCCACCCTGGCCGCCGACGACGCGGGACAGCTGTGGCCGGAGGCCAACCAGCTGCTGCACCATCTGGCCGCCGGCTACTCGCGGATGACCACCCTCGTGGACAACGTGCTCGGCTACCAGCGCCTGGATGCGGGCAGCGAGAAGCTCAAGAAGAAGAACGTCCTGATCAACACGGTCGTCGCGGCCGGCATCAACGGCGCGGTCGAGCTGATCGGCCCCGGCCGGGTGCAGTTCGCCGTCCACGCCCCGACCATCGAGGCCGAGGTGGACGCGCAGCGGATCGCGACCTCCCTCGCGCACCTGGTCGCGGACGTCGCCGGGGTGGACGCCACCGGCAAGACCGCCCAGGGCAGCGGGTACGGCGACTCCACGATCGTGGTGGCTGCGGCCCAGCGCGGCGATGTCGTACGGATCGAGGTGCGCGGCCCCTACGAGGGCGGCAACCCGGTGCACGAGCCGATCGTGCGGGGCGTCGTCGCCGCGCACGGCGGGGTCCTGCAGACGGTGGAGGTTCCGGGCGCGCCCGGCGGAGCTTACGTACTGGAGCTGCCGCTGGGATCGGGAGCCGGGGCGGTGACCCTGCCGGAAGCTGAGCAGGAGCCCGCGCCGGAGCCCGAGGGTGCTCCGGCGACGGTCTCCGGCGGCCGGCGGGGCCGCCGCGGGGTGGACGCCTTCCTGGAGGACGAGGCGGCCGGGGCGAAGGCTCCCGAGGCGCGCGAGGGCGGGAGCGCGCTGGCGCTGCCGTCCGGGCGGCGCCGGGCCGAGGGCGAAGCCCCCGCGCAGGCGGCCGTGTCCGGACCGGCGGAGCTGGCGCAGTCCCCGGTGAACCCGGCCGGGCTCGGTACCGGGCGCCGGCGGGGCCGTGACGGCGACGACGCCCCGCACGACCGGCCCGTGCCCCCGCAGGGCACCGCCACCCCCATGCCCGCGCTCCCGCCCGTACCCGCGGTGCCCCCGGTTCCACTGACCGAGCACCCGGCGGGCCGCCGGCGGGCGCTGGGTCCCGCCGGGGCGGCCGCCCCGCCCGCCGGACCGGTTCCGGCGGCCGGGCTCCCGGCCCCCGCCGCGCCCCGGCCCATCGCCCCCGAGGGTGGCTTCGCGCTGCCCGCCGGTCCGACTCCGGGTTCCGCTTCCGCGTCCGCGTCCGGGCCGACTCCGGGTTCCGCTTCCGCCGAGGCCGACTCCGAAGGCCCGGGCGGGCGCCGTGGCCGCCGGGTGCTCGGCGCGCCCGCGGCCCCCGAACCGCAGGACCCCCCGGCCGCTGCGGAGACCGCGCTGCCGACCGGGCGGCGGCGTGCGCTGCCGGCGACCCCCGCCTGGCCCGTTCCGGCTGCCAGGACCACCACCGAGGACGTCGAGACCCCCGGGCAGCCCTCCGTCCCCGGCGCCCGCCGGCCGGGCGACACCCCGGCGGCCGCGGCGCAGCCGATCAGCGTGCGCGCTCTGGGCACCCTGGGCCAGGGCATCTCCGTGGACCCCGCCGCCATGGGCACCGACGGTTCCGGATCCGGCCGTCGCCGCCGGCTCTCCGAACCCGCGCCCCAGGGGCGGGCCTTCGCCATAGGGGCCCCCGAGGCGGGCGCCGCCGAGGGCCCCGAGCCGCTGGACGGCCCCGGGGGAGCGGTCGAGGTGGTCAACCGGCCCGTGCCGCAGCCCGTGGACGACGAACTGCCGCCCGAGCCGCTGGACAACCCGCGCCGGCTGCTGGTGTGGCCGGCGCCGGACGCGCAGACGCAGCAGGCGCTCAGCGACCGCGGCTACCGCCCGGTGATCGTGCACTCCCGCGAGGAGGTGGACGCGCAGATCGCGGCGTTCCCCGCCGCGCTGTTCGTCGACCCGCTGACCGGGCCGATCACCCGGACCGCCCTGCAGTCCCTGCGCCAGGCCGCGGTGGCCGCCGAGGTCCCCGTACTGGTCACGGCCGGGCTGGGGCATGCCACGCGCGAGGCGGCGTACGGTGCCGATCCGGCGGTCCTGCTCAAGGCTCTCGCGCCGCGCGACAGCGAGCAGCACCCCTCCCGGGTCCTGCTGATCGAGGAGCACGACGAGATCGCCATCGCGCTGACCGCCGCACTGGAACGGCGCGGCCTCCAGGTCGCCCGGGCGGGCGCGGACACCGACGCCGTGGAGCTGGCGACCCGGATGCGGCCCAACCTGGTGGTCATGGACCTGATGCAGGTCCGGCGCCGGCGGGCCGGGATCGTGGACTGGCTGCGCGCGAACGGGCTGCTGAACCGCACCCCGCTGGTCGTCTACACGACCGCCGGGATCGGTCCGGCCGACCTGCCGCGGCTGGCCTCGGGCGAGAGCGTGCTGTTCCTCGCCGAGCGGGCCACCACGGCCGATGTGCAGGGCCGCATCGTGGACCTGCTGGCCAAGATCGGAACCAACTAGCCATCCTGGGCCCCATGGCCATCACCGACACGTCCGAGCACACCGTCCCCGCCGACAACGGGGAGGTCAACCTCCTCATCGCCCGGCAGGTGGAGCCGGGCCACGAGGAGACGTTCGAGGCCTGGGCCCACGGGATCCTGGAGACGGCCGCCGCGTTCCCGGGGCACCTCGGCTACGGGCTGTTCCGCCCGGCCGCCGAGGGCGGGCCGTGGTTCCTGGTGCACCGCTTCCGCGACCAGGCGGCCTTCCAGCGCTGGCAGGACTCCCCCGAGCGGGCCCAGTGGTTCTCGAACTGCCTGGGCCACCACCACACCGAGATAGCCCGGCGCGAACTGCACGGCATGGAGACCTGGTTCGCCAAGCCGGGTACGACCCGGCCCGCGCCGCCGCGCTGGAAGATGGCGATCAGCTCGGGGCTGGCCATCTTCCCGATCTCGCTGGCGGGCAACGCGCTGCTCGGGCCGTACCTGGTGGACCTGCACTTCGTGGTGCGGACGGCCGCCTTCGCCGTCGTCTTCAGCACCCTGATGACCTACGTGGCCATGCCCGCCGTCAGCAGGCTGCTGCGGCCATGGCTCACGCGTGGCTAGCCGAGCGTGATGACGTCCAGCTCGCCGTCGGCGTACTGCTTGCGGATCACCTTCTTGTCGAACTTGCCGACGCTGGTCTTCGGCACGGCCGCGACGGCCGTCCAGCGCTCCGGCAGCTGCCACTTGGCGATCGACCGGGCGAGGAACGCGCGCAGTCCGGCGTAGTCCACCGTGGCGCCCTCCTTGAGGACGACCGTGGCCAGCGGGCGCTCGCCCCACTTCTCGTCCGGGACGGCGACGACCGCCGCCTCGGCCACCTCGGGGTGGGCCATCAGGGCGTTCTCCAGCTCGACGCTGGAGATCCACTCTCCGCCGGACTTGATGACGTCCTTGGCCCGGTCGGTGAGGGTGAGGAAGCCGTCGGGGCTGATCACGCCGACGTCCCCGGTCTTGAGCCAGCCGTCCGCGCTGAACTTGTCCTCGGGGCGGACGGGTTCACCGTCCGCGCCGCCGTAGTAGGAGCTCGCGATCCAGTTGCCGCGGACCTCCAGCTCGCCCGCGGACTCGCCGTCCCACGCCAGGTGGTCGCCGCCGGGACCGACCAGGCGGGCCTCGACGCCCGCCGGGAAGCGGCCCTGGGTGACCCGGTACGGCCACTCCTCCTCGGCGCTCAGCCCGGCCGGCGGGTGGGCCATGGTGCCCAGCGGGGAGGTCTCCGTCATGCCCCACGCGTGGCAGAGCCGGACGCCGAGCTTGTCGTAGGCCTCCATCAGGGAGGGCGGACAGGCCGCGCCGCCGATGGTGACCTGCTTCATCGAGGTCAGGTCGCGGGGTTTGGCGGTGACCTCGGCGAGCAGCCCCTGCCAGATGGTGGGGACGGCCGCGGCGTGCGTGGGCTTCTCCCGCTCGATCATCTCGGCGAGCGGGGCGGGCTGGAGGAACCGGTCCGGCATCAGCATGTTGATACCGGTCATGAAGGTGGCGTGGGGCAGGCCCCAGGCGTTCACGTGGAACTGGGGGACGACGACCAGCGAGGTGTCCCGGTCGGTGAGGCCCATCGACTCGGTCATGTTGACCTGCATGGAGTGCAGGTAGATGGACCGGTGGGAGTAGACGACTCCCTTGGGGTCCCCGGTGGTGCCGGAGGTGTAGCACATGGCCGCGGCCCGGCGCTCGTCCAGCTCGGGCCAGTCGTAGTGCTCGGAGCGGCCTTCGAGGAGCTCCTCGTACTCGTGCACGCGTACGCCGAGGCCGTCGAGGGCGGAGCGGTCACCGACGCCGGCGACCACGACGTGCTCGACGGTGGGCAGGTGCGGCAGCAGCGGGGCCAGCAGCGGCAGCAGGGAGCCGTTGACCAGCACGACCCGGTCGACGGCGTGGTTGACGATGAAGACCAGCTGCTCGGGGGGCAGCCGCAGGTTGAGCGTGTGCAGGACCGCGCCCATGGAGGGGATCGCGAAGTACGCCTCGACGTGTTCGGCGTTGTTCCACATCAGAGTCGCTATGGCATCCGACTCCCGGACCCCGAGTTCGTCGCGCAGGGCATGTGCAAGCTGAGCAGAGCGGGCGCCGATCTCCGCGAAGCTGCGCCGGTGTGGCTCGGCCTCGCCCGTCCAGGTCGTGACCTGGGACTTTCCATGAATCGTCGACCCGTGGGTCAGGATCCGTGAGATCAGGAGCGGGACATCCTGCATCGTGCTAAGCACCGGGGCGCCTCCCAGTCTGCGCGTCATTACGCGACGGTAAGTTCCTGGTGATTCTGCTTCCGTACTGGGTGGTATGTCACTACCCGGCGCCGACCAATTCCAGGATCCGGCCGTTGCGCTCGCCCCTCCGGACCGCGCGAGCGCCCTGTTGTCCGGTCGATGTTTCACGTGAAACATCGACCACCGCTCAACGCACCGGGGTGAGTTCCGGGTCCTCGCGCAGCTTGACCAGGGCCCGGGAGACAGCGCTCTTGACCGTGCCGACCGAGACCCCGAGCAGTTCGGCGGTCTGCACCTCGCTCATGTCCTCGTAGTAGCGCAGGACGACCATGGCCCGCTGCCGGTCGGGCAGCCGGGTCACCGCGCGCCACATCGCGTCCCGCAGCGCCTGTGCCTCCGCCGGGTCGGCGCCCGGCGGCGCCTCGCTCTCCGGGAGCTCGTCGCAGATGAACTCGTCGACCTTGCGCTTGCGCCACTGCGAGGTGCGGGTGTTGACGAGGGCCCGCCGGACATAGCCGTCCAGGGCCCGGTGGTCCTCGATGCGGTCCCAGGCGACGTAGGTCTTGGCGAGGGCCGTCTGGAGCAGGTCCTCGGCATCGCAGGGGTTGGCGGTGAGGGAGCGCGCGGTGCGCAGCAGGACCGTGCCGCGGGTCCGTACGTACGCCGAGAACGACGGATACGGCGTCGGATTCGAGGCGAGCGTGCACACAGGCGTGGTCATGGCTCCACGCTAGAAGCGGCGGGCGCCCCTGGGATCGGCCGCAGGTGCCGAAGCCGGATCCGTCTCAGGTTGTAGGACGGGGCCGCCTCCCACCTACTGAAGGTGGAGGGCCCGGCCCTCGACCAGGACCCGGGTCAGACCCCGGCGCCCAGGATCAGGCCGGAGGTCGGGACGCCGGTACCGGCGGTGACCAGGACGTGCTCCGCCCCCGGGAGCTGGTTGACGGAGGTGCCGCGCAGCTGGCGGACGGCTTCGGCGATGCCGTTCATGCCGTGCAGGTACGCCTCCCCGAGCTGGCCCCCGTGGGTGTTGAGCGGGAGGGCGCCGGCCGCCGTGAAGTCGGCGGCCTCGCCGGGGCCGCAGAAGCCGAACGCCTCCAGCTGCAT
Organism: Streptomyces sp. NBC_00091; assembly: GCF_026343185.1. Taxonomy (GTDB): domain Bacteria; phylum Actinomycetota; class Actinomycetes; order Streptomycetales; family Streptomycetaceae; genus Streptomyces. Next base: position 2,524,972 of record NZ_JAPEMA010000001.1, read on the forward strand.
GAGCACGAAGGGGGTGAAGTGGTCGTAGAGGATGCCCACGTCGATGTCCGAGGGGCGCAGCCCGCTGGTCCGCCACAGCTGGCGGGCGACCACGTCCATCTCCGGGAGGCCGGTCAGGTCGTCGCGGTAGAAGGAGGTCATCGCCTCCTGGCGGCGGCCGGCGCCCTGGGCGGCCGCGGTGATCACGGCGGGCCGCCGGCGCAGGTCCCGGGCGCGCTCGGCCGTGGTGACGACGAGGGCCTGGCCGCCGTCGGTCTCCTGGCAGCAGTCCAGCAGCCGCAGCGGCTCCACGATCCAGCGCGAGGCGGCGTGGTCGGCGAGGGTGATGGGCTTGCCGTGGAAGTACGCGGCGGGGTTGTTCGCGGCGTACCTGCGGCCGGTGACCGCGACGTGGCCGAAGGCCTCGGGGGTCAGGCCGTAGGTGTGCAGGTAGCGCTGGGCGGCCATGGCCACCCAGGACGCGGGGGTGAGCAGGCCCCAGGGCAGCGACCAGCCGAGGGCGGCGCCCTCCGCCGAGGGTTCGCGCTGCTGTACGCCGGAGCCGAAGCGGCGGCCGGAGCGCTCGTTGAAGGCGCGGTAGCAGACCACGACCTCGGCCACCCCGGTGGCGACGGCGAGGGCGGCCTGCTGGACGGTGGCGCAGGCGGCTCCGCCGCCGTAGTGGACGCGGGAGAAGAAGGACAGCTCCCCGATGCCTGCGGCCTGGGCCACGGTGATCTCGGGGCTGGTGTCCATCGTGAAGGTGACCAGGCCGTCGACGTCGGCGGGTCTGAGCCCGGCGTCGTCCAGGGCGGCGTGCACCGCCTCGACGGCGAGCTTGAGCTCGCTGCGGCCGGAGTCCTTGGAGAACTCGGTCGCGCCGATGCCGGCGATGGCGGCGCGACCGCCGAGCTCGTCGCGGGTGCGGACGCTCATGCCCCGGCCCCCAGGGTGACGGTCACGGTGCCCGTGACGTGGTGGCCGATGCGGTTGGCGCCGACGACGCGGATCTCGGCGGTGTCCCCGTCGAGGGCGGTGACGGTGCCGGTGAGGGTCATCGTGTCGCCGGGGTAGTTGGGGGCGCCGAGGCGGATGGCGACCTTGCGCAGCACGGCGTGCGGTCCGAGGTGGTCGGTGACGTAGCGGCCGACCAGGCCGTTGGTGGTCAGGATGTTCATGAAGATGTCCGGGGAGCCCTTCTCGCGGGCGAGCTCCGCGTCGTGGTGCACGTCCTGGTAGTCGCGGGAGGCGATCGCCCCCGCCACGATCAGCGTGCGGGTGACCGGGATCTCCAGCGGCGGCAGCGCCTCGCCGACGTTCATGCGTCCTCCCCCTCGGATATGAGCGCGCCCAGCTCGGACAGCAGCTCGCCGCCGCAGCCCAGGTAGGCGTCCAGCTGGCGCCCCCACAGGAAGTGCCGGTGGACCGGGTGGTCCAGGTCGGCGCCCATGCCGCCGTGCAGGTGCTGGCCCGCGTGGACGACCCGCTTGCCCGCCTCCGAGGCCCACCAGGCCGCCGTGAGCGCGTGATCGCCGGCCGGGAGGCCCTCGTCGATGCGCCAGGCCGCCTCGTACGCGGTGACCCGGATCGCCTCGGTGTCCATGTACGCGTCGGCCGCGCGGAGCATGACGCCCTGATTGGTGGACAGCGGCCGGCCGAACTGCTCGCGGGTGGAGGTGTACTCCACGGCGCGCGCCAGCGATCCCGCGCAGACCCCCGCCTGGAGTCCGGCGAAGGCGGTGCGGGCGGCGGCGAGCACCTGGTCGTGGGCCTCCCGGCCGCCGAGCCGCTCCGCCCGCACGCCGGCCAGGGTGAGGCGCCCCGCCGACCAGGGCGCGGTCGTCTCCACCGGCCGCACGCCGGCTCCGGGCGCGTCCGTCCGTACGAGCCACAGGGCCCGGTCGGTGTCGGGGACCAGCACGTGCGTGGCGTCGCGCAGCCAGGGCACGACGGGCGCGGTGCCGCTGAGGCGGCCGTCGGGGGTGGCGGTGAAGCGCCCGCGCTCCGGGAAGGCGCCGGTGGCCACGGCCTCGCCGGAGCCGAGGGCGGGCAGCAGGCGGGCGCGCTGCTCGGGGCTGCCGTGCGCGGCCACCGGCAGGACGCCGTACGCGCACGTGGCGGCGTACGGGACCTGCGCGGTGGTGCGGCCCTGTTCCTCCAGCAGCAGGACCAGGCCGAGGAGGCCGACCTCCTCGACGGCGGCGGTCAGTCCGGCGGAGGTGAGGGCCTTCCACAGTTCGGTGTCGCTGCCGGTGCCGGCGGTGGCGAGGCGTTCGTGGGTGGCCAGGTCGCGGAAGATGCTCGCGGCCAGACCGGCCGCGGCGGCCTGCTCCTCGGTGGGGTGGAAGTCCATGTCAGCCCGCCTCTCCTCGGAAGACGGGGAGTTCGAGCGTGTCGTCGACGCGCAGGAACTCCAGCTGGACGGGCAGGCCGATGCGCACCTTGTCGTACGGGACGCCGGTGATGTTGCTGGTCATGCGAACGCCCTCGGCCAGCTCGACCAGGGCCACCGCGTACGGAGGGTCGAAGGCCGGGAAGGGCGGGTGGTGCATGACGACGTACGAGAAGACCGTGCCGGCGCCGCTCGCCTCGACGGTGTCCCAGTCGGGGGAGGAGCAGGCGTTGCAGCCGGGGAGCCAGGGAAAGCGCAGGGTGGCGCAGGCGGTGCAGCGCTGGATCAGCAGCTTGTGGTCGCGGACCCCGTCCCAGAAGCCCTGGTTGTCGCGGTTGATCACGGGACGCGGGCGGAGCGGGGCGGCCGGTCTGGGTCCGCGCGGGGCCGCCGGGGCGTACTTGAGGATGCGGAAGCGGTGGGTGCCGGCGGGCGCTCCGTTCGCGCGGACGTCCATCCGGGTGGTCACGAAGTGCCCGGTGCCCAGCTTGGTCGTCTTGCGCGGCGAGACCGACTCGATCACGGCGTCGAAGGTCACCGTGTCCCCCGGGCGCAGCGGGCGCAGGTACTCCTGCTCGCAGTCGGTGGCGACCACGGAGGTGCAGCCCGCGCCGTCGAGGAGCGCGAGGAGCTCGTCGTAGGCGGAGGAGCGGTCGGTGTGGCCGGAGAGGCCGCCCATCGTCCAGGCCTGGAGCATGGTGGGCGGGGCGATGGCGTCCGGTCCGGTGTAGGCGGGGCTGGTGTCGCCCATCGCCTCGCACCAGTGGCGGATCATCGGCTCGTTGACCGCGTCCTTGGCCCGGCCCGCGGTGGCGGCGGGCCGCCCCTCGAAGGCCTTGAGCCGCTCGTGGAACCGGTCCGCTTCCGTGCCCGTCGCCGTCGCCGTATCCGTCTGCGTCTGCGTCTGCGTCTGCGTCTGCGTCTCCCCGGCGGTCATCGCTTCCTCCCCTTCATTCCGAGCCGCATCATGGCGACGATCTCCCGCTGGACCTCGCTGACGCCGCCGCCGAAGGTGTTGATCTGGGCAGCCCGGTTCATCCGCTCCAGCTCGCCGCCCGCGAAGGCCTCCGGGCCGCGTACGAGGGCCTCCTCGCCCACCACCTCCTGGCAGATCCGGTACACCTCGACGGTGGACTCGGTGCCGAGGAACTTCACTCCGCTGGCGTCGCCCGGGGCCAGGGTGCCCGCGCCCACGTCCTGGACGAGGCGCCAGTTGAGGAGGCGTACGGCGGCCAGCCGGGCGTGCGCCTCGGCGAGCCGGGACCGCACCCAGGGGCGGTCCGCCGGGCGCTCGCCGGTCGCGGGGTCGGGGGTGCGGGCATGGGAGAGCGCGCACTCGTAGAAGTCCTCGGCCTGCATGCCGATGGCGGCGAGCGCGACGCGTTCGTGGTTGAGCTGGTTGGTGATCAGGCCCCAGCCGCCGTGTTCGGGGCCGACGAGATTGCCGCCGGGGACGCGGATGGCGTCGTAGTACGTCGCCGTGGTGGTGAGACCGCCGACGGTTTCGATGGGGGTCCAGGCGAAGCCGGGGCTGTCGGTGGGCACCAGGATGATCGAGATGCCCCGGTGTTTGGGGGCCTGCGGGTCGGTGCGGCAGGCCAGCCAGATCCAGTCGGCGTTCTGGGCGTTGGAAGTGAAGATCTTCTGCCCGTCGATCACCCAGTCCCCGCCCTCGCGGACGGCCCGGGTGCGCAGCGAGGCCAGGTCGGTGCCGGCTTCTGGTTCGGAGTAGCCGATGGCGAAGACGATCTCGCCCCGGAGGATCCGGGGCAGGAACCAGTCCTTCTGCTCCTGGGTCCCGTACTTCATGAGGGTGGGGCCGACGGTGTTGAGGGTGACCATGGAGACGGGGGCGCCGGCCCGGTAGGCCTCGTCGAAGAACACGAACTGCTCGTCGGGGCCGCGGCCCTGGCCGCCGTACTCGACGGGCCAGCCGAGGCCCAGCAGTCCGTCGGCGCCGATGCGGCGCAGCAGTGCGCGCTGGGCGGCCGGCTCCCCGGGCACCCCGTCGGGCAGCAGGTCGCGGAAGTACGCACGCAGTTCGGCGCGCAGTCGCGCCTGGCCTTCGGACGGGGCGAGGTGCACGGCGCTGGCCTCCCGGCATCACATCGGACGAGTGATCTGACTGTCCGTCAGATTCCCCGTGGATGTCAAGGTCGGGAGCGCGGCGGCGGGAACACGCGGGAGGGCGCCCGCACTACCGGACCCCAGCCGGTCCGGTCGTACGGGCGCCCTCAGCGGTCAAGCGGCCCAGCGGGCGTCGCCTACCACCAGGGGAAGAAGTTCACCGCGACGTTCGAGTTGCCCTGCTGGACGGCCGTGTTCGCGGAGCCGTTGACCTGCGCGGTGTTGTTCTGGTTCGACGCTCCGGAGCCGGTGGCCACCTGCTGCGAGGTGGAGGAGTTGCCGTGGTTGTTGCCGCCCACACCGCTGCCGACGATGCCGGCGACGCTCGCATTCGATCCGTCGTTCGCGAACGAGCCGTTGTCGGCCGAGGCGACGCCGCCCAAGAGGGCGACGGCGAGGGGGAGCGAGGCGACGGCGGCGATGACGCGGGCGGTACGGATGCTTGCCATGTCTGAGTTCCTCCAGGAAACCGAAGTCGGGTGTACTCCAAGGCAGTTGGCCGACCGCCTCGGACGTTCGTGCTGCTGACGACGTCGCGAGTCCAGAGTTGCCCACCGAATCCCCGGCGAACCACCCCGCAGCCTGCTATTCCCCCGCAAGCATGACCAACCCCGGATAAACCCCGTTCGCGCCCCGCCAGCCCCACGCGGCGCACCCGTACCCCGGCGAAGCCGCCCCGCTCAAGGGGCGAACCGTTTCGCCATACCGGGGTGCCCCGGACATGCCGAAACGGGCCGCGCCGTCCGGGAACCCCGCCGTCTCCCGGGCCTGCGGCCCTGCCGTACCAAGCTTCACGCCCCCCGCACGCCCCCGGCACCCGCCGGTGCGACCCCCTGTGCCCCACTCCCGGGGACACTGCGCGGCGCGCCTGCGCCGCGTTCTGCCGCTGCTGCCGTCGCTGCCGTTGCTGCGTTCCCGCTTGTTCGCGCCGTTCCCGCTCCGGCTAGGCGGCGAGGCCGAGCCGGCCCTGGTCCGCGTCGGGGGCGAGGGCGGCGGCGGTGGTCGAGCGCCGGACGGACGGGGCCTTGCCGTGGGCCTCCGCACGGATCCGCTGCTTGATGGTCGGCGGGAGCGAACCGCCCCGCATCACCGCCCGCCACGTCCGGCGCGCCACCACGGCCGGCCGGCGCACCGCGGGAACCACGGGAGCGGCGAGCTTCGCACCGGCGGCGACCGGGGCCGCCTTCCCACCGAGGCCGAGGGCCGCCAGGAGCGCCACGAGGGCGGCGAGGACGGTGGTCCAGATCGACGTGATGCTGCGGTGGGTCATGACGAGCCCCTCATTTCGCGATGTTCCGACGGGCGGATCTGCATACATTCGTCATGATGTGGCCGCAACCGCACCGCCCCCACCACCCGCGCCGATCTTCCGACAAACACCACTCGAAAGGCCCCAAGGGCTCCCGGCGCGGCAGGAAAGGAAGGCGGAGGCGGAGGCGGGCGGTACGACGAAGGGGCGCCCCTGGTGAGGGACGCCCCTTCCGGTCAGCGCGGGCGCTGACGTGGTGCGGTGGGTGTGGGATTTGAACCCACGGTGACATCGCTGCCACGACGGTTTTCAAGACCGTTCCCTTAGGCCGCTCGGGCAACCCACCTGGCCGGTACAGAGTACCGGGATGTGGGGGTGGGTGGGGCTGGTGTTTCGGGCCCGGGGAGGTGGGGGAGGGCGGTCGGCGGGGTCAGGAGGTCTGGGCCTTGTCGTAGGCCGCCTTGGCCTCGTTGCCGAAGTAGGGGCCGAACATCGTGTTCGGGAGGAAGGTGTAGCCGAAGCTGTTCACCGAGACCTGGGTGCCCAGGCCCGTGGACTCGTTGAAGTCCTGGAACCAGGGGCCGCCGCTGGAGCCGCCCGTCATGTTGCAGGCCATGCTGTGGTCCTTGGTCAGCAGGAAGTCCTTGCCCGTGTTGGCGCTGCAGTAGACGAGCTTGGTGCCGTCGTAGGGCGCGGCCGCGGGGAAGCCGAAGGAGTACATCCTCTTGTTGTAGCCGCCGTTGAACTGGAGGCCCTGGGCGCCGACGACCTGGCTGAGCTTCTGGCCGTTCAGCGGGGCGACGACCGCGAGGCCGACGTCCATGTTCATGTCCTCGGAGGCCGCCCACTGGTCGGTGGCGAAGGTCTTGGTCGCCGGCCACTGGCCGTACGGGGCGTTGCCGTTGTCGTACGCCGGGACGAAGATCCAGTCGGTGTGCCAGGCGCCCTGGTACTTCACGCAGTGGCCGGCCGTGATGACCGTGCTGCCGTTCTGGCTGGTGATCGAGTCGCCCGAGCAGGAGGCCGTACGGCCCTGGAAGGTGAAGAACACCCGGCCCGAGGTCTTCACCACCGCCCCGCCGCCCGTCCAGGCGCCGCCGGCCTGCGGGAACGCGGTGGGGGAGGTAGGGGGAACCAGGGTGGGGCGGTCCGCTGCCGAGGGCGCGCTACGGGCTCCCGTGGGGGCCGCCGTCACATCGAGCGGGGTGGCCTGGCGCATCCGCTCGGCGGTCCAGAAGCCGGGGGTCTGCTGCGGCCGGAACGAGGCGGGCGACTCGGCCGCCGCCGAGGGCGAGGCCGCCGTCAGGGCCCCCGCGAGCAGGGCGCCCGCGGCCAGGAGGACGGACGCCGCCGTGCGATGACGATTCACGCAGGACTCCTTCTGCCGTGCCCGTGCCGGAAGGCCCCGGGCAGGGTGGGGGTGAAGAGCTGTCGGTGCGGATCGGCTGTTCGGCTTGCGGGGGCAGAGTCGCACGAGGGCCCCGAGATGTCAGGGGGCAGTCCGGACGTTCGGTCGGTTCCGGCCAGGAAATGGCCAACTCCCCATGTGTCCAACCGTCATGAGGTCAGGAGGACCCCCGCGTACGAGACTCCGGCCACCATCACCCAGGCCCCGAGCCCCAGCGCCGCGGCCCGCCCCCCGGTCCTGGCCAGCGTCGGCAGGTGCACCGCGCTCCCCAGCCCGAACAACGCCGCTGCCAGCAGGGCCTCCTGAGCCGTGTGCGCCCACTCCAGCGCCACGCCGGGCAGCAGCCCCGTGGCCCGCAGCGCGGCCGCCGCCAGGAACCCGGCGACGAACAGCGGCACCGGAGCCGGCCGCCGCCCCGAGGAGGTGCGCACCCCGCGCCGCCGGGCCCGCATCGAGAAGGCCACGGCGGCCACCAGCGGGGCCAGCAGGGCCACCCGCATCAGCTTGACCAGCACCGCCTCGCCGAGCGCTCCGGGGCCGGCGGTCTGGGCCGTCGCCACCACCTGGCCGACATCGTGGACGCTCGCCCCCACCCACCGGCCGAAGGAGGGATCAGAGAGCCCCAACGGCCCTTGCAGCAACGGGAGTACCGCGATGGCCAGCGTCCCGCACAGGGTGACCAGCGCCACCGAGGCGGCGACGTCCTCCTCGTCACTGCCGGACACCTCGCTCACCGCGCCGATGGCCGAGGCCCCGCAGATCGAGTACCCGGTGGCGATCAACAGGGGCTGGTCTCCCGGGAGTCCGAGGCGGCGGCCCAGCCAGACCGTGCCGAAGAAGGTGGCCGCGACCACCCCGGTCACCATCGCCACCGTCGCCCAGCCCAGCCGGAGCACCTGGTCCAGGCCCAGGCCGAGGCCCAGCAGGACGATGCCGATCCGCATCAGCCGCCGGCCGGCCAGGGACAGGCCCGGGCGGGCCGGTCCGCGTACGACCGTGCGTAGACCGGGAAGGTGGGCCACCGCGATCCCGAGGACCACCGAGGCGGTCAGCATCGGCACGGCGGGGACCAGCAGGTGCACGCACCAGGCCACGAGGGCTCCGGCCGCGGCGGCCGCCAACCCGGGCCACGGAGTGGATGTTTCACGTGAAACATGCCGGACCGCCTCGCTCTGGGGGCGGTGGAGGAGGGCCATCAGTCGACGGGAAGCGTGTAGACGCGACGTATGCTCGTGCCCAGCCGGGAGACGTCAGCCCCGTACACGTGCAGGGATATCGCCTTCGTGCCGCAGGAGTTGCGCACCTTGTGGATGTCTCCCGGCGGGGCGAAGCCGCAGACGTCACCCTGGCCGTTGACCACGTCCTCGGTGGCCACCAGCCGCGCGACACCGGCGCCCGGCGAGAGCCGGTAGCGGCGCTCGCTCTCCTCGCCCTGGTGGACCCCGGCCACGCACCACGACACGTGGTCGTGGATACAGGTCTCCTGGCCGGGCAGCCAGACCAGGGCCACCACCGAGAAGCTGCCGTCGGGCTCGGCGTGCAGGACGTGCTGCCGGTACCGCTCCGGGTCCCCCTCCTGCTGGGCGGCGGTCAGCAGGTCGGGCGCGCCCAGGTGCGGGGCGAGCCGCTCGCCGACCAGGTAGGCGGTCAGGTCGGGGGCCAGGCCCCGGTCCACGACGCTGCGGATCTCACTGACGAGGGCGGCCATCCTCGTGGTCGTACGGGCCGGCGTGGTGGTGGTCATGGAAGCAGCGTCCGTCGGCGCATCCATCACGTCCAACGACAGTTATGACCTGAAATCCCAAGCACTGCTTATGGATCGAGTCCTGCTGGAGCAGCCGGGTCAGCAGCCGATCCGGTTCGACGCCACCCGCTTCAGCTCGTCCAGCACCACCGCCGTCGCCGGGATCCGCAGATGGTCGCGGTAGACGTACGCGGCGATGTGCCGACGGGCCGCGGGCTCCAGCACCCGCCCGCAGACCCGGCTGAGGGAGAGCGAGGGCAGCACCAGGGCGGGCATCATCGCCACGCCCAGACCCTGCCCGACCAGGCTCTGCACCACCAGGTTGTCGTCGGTGGCGAAGCGGATGTCGGGGACGAAGCCCAGCTCCGCGCACTCGTGCAGCAGGTTCGCCCGGCAACGCGGGCAGCCCGCGATCCACCGCTCCTCGGCGAGGTCGGCGAGGTGCACGGCCCGGCGCCGGGCCAGCGGGTGGCCGGTCGGCAGCAGCACCGTCAGCTGGTCCTCCAGCAGCCTGACCTCGGCGACCTCCTCCGGGATCTCCTCGTGCAGGCCCGGGTAGGTGAAGGCGAGGGTGATGTCGCACTCGCCGCGCTGGAGCCGGCGCAGGGACTCGGGGGGCTCCCCTTCCAGCAGCTCGACCTGGACACCGGGGTGGTTCTTGGCGAGTCCGCTGAGGGCTTCCGGGACGAGGGTGACATTGGCGCTGGGGAAACCGCAGACCCGTACCCGCCCGGTGCGCAGCCGTGTGTACGCCTTCAGCTGGGCCTCGGCGGCGGAGAGGCTGCCGAGGATGGACTCGGCGTGCCTAGCCAGGGACTCACCGGCCTCGGTGAGCTTCATCCGGCGGCCCACTCTGGTGAACAGCGGGGTGCCGACAGCGCGTTCGAGCGCCTTCATCTGCTGGGTGATCGCGGGCTGGGTGTAGCCCAGGACGCGAGCGGCCGCCGAGTACGAGCCCGCAGCGACCACTTCGTGGAATGTCCGTATGTGCCGTGAATCGAACACCAGCGAAGCATAAGCAGATATTGGGAGGGGCCGTAGGCGGAATCCCGCCCACGGCCCCTCCCATCAAGCCACTGTCGAGTGGTCGTCCGAGTGCCGAACGCCTACTTGTCGCCGAACTACTTGTCGCCGACGCGCGAGCCGAGCGTGATGTCGACCGAGTTCGGCTTGCCGCCGCGCAGGTAGGTCAGCTTCACCGTGTCGCCCGGCTTGTGCGTCCAGATCAGGCTGATCAGCGTCGGGCCGCTGTCGACCGGCTTGCCGCCGAACTCGGTGATGATGTCGCCGGGCTTGAGGCCCGCCTTGCCGGCCGGGCCGTTGGGGTCGACCAGCTCGTTGGCGGGCGCGCCCTGCTCGGAGATCTTGGCGCCGTCCGTCTTGGCCTGGAGGTCCACGGAGACCGAGATCACCGGGTAGACCGGCTTGCCCGTCTTGATCAGCGATTCCGCGACGTTCTTGGCCTGGTTGATCGGGATGGCGAAGCCGAGGCCGATGGAGCCGGCCTGGCCGCCGCCGAAGCCGCCGTTGCCGGCGGACTGGATCGCCGAGTTGATGCCGATGACCGCGCCGCGGCCGTCGAGGAGCGGGCCGCCGGAGTTGCCCGGGTTGATCGAGGCGTCCGTCTGCAGGGCGCTCATGTACGAGTTCTTGCCGCCGGAGCCGTCGCCGGAGGCCACCGGGCGGTTCTTGGCGCTGACGATGCCGGTGGTGACGGTGTTGGACAGGCCGAAGGGGGCGCCGATCGCGATGGTCGGGTCGCCGACCGCGACCTTGTCGGAGTCGCCGAGCGGCAGCGGCTTGAGGCCCGTGGGCGGGTTCTTCAGCTTGAGCACGGCCACGTCGTACCCCTGGGCGCGGCCGACCACCTCGGCCTCGTACTTCTTGCCGTCGGAGAAGGTCGCCGAGAGCTTGCCGCCGTTCGCGGCGGAGGCCACCACATGGTTGTTGGTGAGGATGTGGCCCTGCTGGTCGTAGACGAAGCCGGTGCCGGTGCCGCCCTCGCCATCCCCGGCCGAGGCCTCGATGGTGACGACGCTGGGCAGGGCGGTCGCGGCGAGGCCCGCGACGGAGCCCGCGTCGCGCTTGAGGTCCTTGGGGGTGTTGCCCGCGCTGATGGTGGTCGAGCCGAAGCCGCCGCCGTTGTTCCGTTCGGCCGCCCAGTAGCCGACGCCGCCGCCGACGCCGCCCGCGAGCAGGGCCGCCACCAGGACGGCCGCGACCAGGCCGCCCTTGCCCTTCGGCTTGGACGGCGGGGTGCCGTCGGTGGCGAGCGGGACGCCCCAGACACCGCCGCCGTGGCCGCCGGTCGCGCCGTACGCGGGGACCGCGGGCGGCGGCGGGGGCCAGGCTTCGGCGCCGTACGCCGCCTGCGCGGGGGCCGGGGCCGGGGCCTGCCCGTAGCCGTAGGCCGGGGGCGCGGCCGGCGGGGCGGCCGGGGTGGGCGGGAGCTGCTGGGTCTGCTCGGCACCCGGCACGGGAGCCGGTGCCGGCGCGGGGGCCACCTGGGCGGCGGGCCCGGCCGGGGCGACGGGCGCGGGCCCCTGGTCCGCGGGGGCCACCGGGGCGGGCGCGGCCGGAACCTGAGCCGGGTCGGGGGCGGAGGCGGCCGGCGCAGGGGGTGCGGACGGGGCCGCGGGGGGCGTCGGGGCCGCGGTGCCCTCGTTCTCGGTGCTCACAGCGCTCTCTCCTCGTCACACACGGCTTACGGCTTACACGGCTGCACAGGACTGGACATCTCAGGCGAAACCGGCCCGACACCCACCTGGCATCGGTCCGACTGAACGTTCGACGTGCCGTACAAGTTCCAGGGCAAAGCCTTTCCCATGACCCGTCAGGGCACTGTAAGCCGGACCTGTGCGTCTCCCTCCATCCTTTATATCCGACATATCGAACGCACCCCCAGGAGTCACCCCGACGCATGAGGCCTCCTCGGTGGCACCATGACCGGGTGACCCACGCAACGCCGCGCCCCATCCAGGTCGTCGCCCACCGCGGCGCCTCGGAGGACGCCCCCGAGCACACGCTGGCCGCCTACCGGAAGGCCATCGAGGACGGCGCCGACGCCCTCGAGTGCGACATCCGGCTGACCGCCGACGGCCACCTGGTCCTGGTCCACGACCGCCGCGTGAACCGCACCTCGAACGGCCGCGGCGCCGTCTCCGCCCTGGAGCTGGCCGACCTCGCCGCCCTCGACTTCGGCTCCTGGAAGGACCGCGAGGAGTCCCCCGACTGGGACGCGGACCCCGAGCGCACCTCCGTACTCACCCTGGAACGGCTGCTGGAGCTGGTGTCCGACGCGCCCCGGCCCGTCCAGCTCGCGATCGAGACGAAACACCCCACCCGCTGGGCCGGACAGGTGGAGGAGCGCCTCCTCTTCCTCCTCAAGCGCTTCGGGCTGGACTCCCCGCCCGCCGGCGGCCCGCACCCGGTCCGGATCATGAGCTTCTCCGCCCGCTCGCTGCACCGGGTCCGGGCGGCCGCGCCGACGGTGCCGACCGTGTACCTGATGCAGTTCGTCTCGCCCCGGATGCGCGACGGGCGGCTGCCCGCCGGGGTACGGATCGCCGGCCCGGCGATGCGGATCGTGCGCAGCCACCCCGGCTTCATCCGCAAGCTCCAGGCCGCGGGGCACTCCGTACACGTATGGACCGTGAACGATCCGGAAGATGTTCAGCTATGCGCTGATCTGGGTGTAGAAGCGATCATCACGAACAGGCCACGTCAGGTTCTGTCACAACTCGGGCGCTGACGTCCCCTTTTGCCCACCCGTCACACGAACCCCGCGCGTGACAGGGAGTGCACCGGCGCATCCGCTCCGCATCCGACGGTCACGAATGCGTCATGACGGTGCCAGAGGGCCTCGTCATGGCGGTTTCCGGTCCAGGCCATTGGGGCATCCAGACCATGGCGTGGGGCTAAGGAGGTTCCGGGGGTGGCGTTGGTGATGGCACAGGAAGTGCCCACGTCGTCGTGCATGGACATACGCCATGGTCCTGCGGGCGTGGGCGAGGCGAGACACCGGATGCGCGAACAACTGCGCATGAGCGGCCTGTCCGAATCGGTCGTAGACGATGCCGTACTGATCCTTTCCGAACTGCTCAGCAACGCCTGCCGGCACGGCCGGCCGCTGGGCCAGCGGGAGGTCGGGGACGGGGAGATACGCGCCGCCTGGCGCGTCGACACCGCGGGGCGGCTGACGGTCGAGGTCACGGACGGCGGCGGCCCCACCCGCCCGATCCCGGCCACGCCTTCGGTCACCGCGCACGGCGGCCGGGGGCTGAACATCATCAGCGCCCTGGCCCAGGACTGGGGTGTCCGGGACGGAGCGGCGGGTGAGGTCACCGTGTGGGTGATCGTCGCCCGGGGGCCCCGGCACGAGGATTTCGCTACGCGCGTCACTGCCCCGGCGATGGACTTCGCATCGGCCTTCGACGACCTGGATCCGTGAACCGGATCCGGCCGGCATTACCCCGCAGTACCCCGCAGTTTCAGCACCCGCAGTACCGGTCATCCGCACGGGCGGCCGTCCGGGAGCGCACGCCGACCGTGCTCCCGGCCGCACCCCACCGGTTCCGGCGGTACGAACGGCTAGGCTCGCGCCCAGAGACACCGCCGTACCGCCGCAACCGGGAGACACCCACGATGGCCAAGAAGCGCCCCGCCGCGAAGACCGCGAAGCCGCAGCTCAACAACGGGGAGATCCCGGTGGTGGGCGCGCGCGAGCCCTGCCCCTGCGGATCCGGGCGCCGCTACAAGGCCTGCCACGGCGCAGCCGCCTCGCACGCCGTCACCGAGCACGTGCAGCGCCCGTTCGAGGGACTGCCGGGCGAGTGCGACTGGGTCGCGCTGCGCGAGCTGGTCCCCGCGGCCACCATCCCGCTGACCCTCAAGGGCGGCCTGCCCGAGGGCGTTCCGTCCGTCACGCTGGTGACCGTACTGCCCATGGCCTGGCCCGCCCTGCGGCGCGAGGACGGCTCGGTCCTGCTCGGCCTCCAGAACGACTCGACCTCCGGGGACCTGGCCCGCGACATGGCCGACACCCTGGAGCGCGCGCTCGTCGCCGAGCCCGGCACCCCGGTACCGGCCCGCCGGGTGCCGGCCGAGGGTCCCCGACTTCAGGATCTCCTGGACCTGGACGGCGTTTTCGAGCCGGTTGTGCACACCGGCTTCGAATTCTGGATTCCGGAGGCGGAAAGCGCCCAGAACGCCTCCCCGGAGATCGCCGCCTCGCTGGAGCGCGCCAACGCCGCCGCCATCCCGACCGTCAAGCTGACGGGCGTGGACGCGGCCTACTGGTGCGAGACCCCGGACAAGAACCACCTGCGCTGGGTCATGCCGCAGCCCGAGGAGAAGCTCCTCGACGCCCTCGCGCGCCTGCACGCGGCGGGCACGTCCTCCCTCGGCGAGGGCACGAAGCTCGTCGGTTCCTTCCGCGCCCACGGCCTGATGGTTCCCGTCTGGGACCTGCCCACCGGGGTCTCCGCGGAGGACGTGGAGAAGCCCGCCGCCGAGCTCGCGGAGCGGCTGGCCGCGGCCCTGGCCACGGACGCCCCGCTGACCACCGAGGAGCGCCGGGCGCGCGGCGGTCTCACCAACCGCCAGGTGACGCTCAGCTGACGCACGGACACGTACGGGTCCGGTGACTGGGGTCACAACTCCCGCTAATCGCCTGCAAATCGATGTCTGAATATCAGAGATCGAATTTGCGAACAGGCGATCTCTTGTTACCGTTCTTGTAGCCCGGTCGCTGGTGCATCCCCCGTCGCCAGCGACCGGGCCCTTGTCTTTCCGGTGGCGCTCAACCGTCGCCCGGTGCCGGTGAGTTGCTCCCGGACCGAAGCAGCAGTCGCCCTTCATCATCCGGAACTGCAAACTCCGCTACGGCCGAGTAGTCATCCGGTGCCCCCGCCGAATCACCCCGGGGCGTCTCGCACAGCCCCGGCTCGTCCCCCGCGCCCACCGCGCAGCGGATCTGCACCGTCCGCCCGGCGGGCCCCATCACGGTCAGTACGGCGTCCAGCGCGCGCCCGCTCGTGTTGCGGTAGTAACTGCGGCCCCAGGTCTGCCCCGCGCTCTCCAGGACGCAGGTCTGCGCCTCCAGGCCCTGGGGGGCGGAGAGTTCGGGTCCGCAGCGGGAATCGGTGCGGGGCTGTTCGGCCGGACCGGGGCGCTCGGGGCCGGCGGCGGGCCGCGCCGCATCCGGCGTACGGGAGGAGTGGGAAAGGCCGAGCGAGGAGAGCAACCCCCCGCCTTTTCCGTCACCCTGACCGGCGAAATCCGGCCCGGCGATCGCTCCGGCCAGGGGAAGCGACAAGATGATCAGCACACCGGCGCCGATACCGATCAGGCGGAGATTCATTCGCCGAAGATAGCGACGCGGGAAAGGGGCGCGGAGATCCCCGCGCCCAATTCCCTTGGAAACTCGTCGCGCTGGCACCCGTACGAGTGATGCGACGGCCGCCCGGCCGGCGGGTGGCCGGGCCCCGGGACGGTCAGTACGCGAGCCGGCTGCCGCCGCCGGGCGCACCGCTGCTCGCCTCGACGAGCGCGTCCACGACCGCCTCGACCTCCGGCAGCCACAGCCCCTCGGGGCCGGGCTCCGGCTCCCGCTCCCAGCGGACCTGTCCGCCGCCGCTGGCCGCGGAGGGCGGCAGCAACAGGTAGCCGCCCTCGCCGTGGAAGCGCAGCGAGGAGGGCACGTGGTCCTTCGCGTAGAGGAGTTCGCCGAGCCGCTCCAGCGAGTACGGCGCGACCAGCAGCGACCACCGGGTGGGGGTGGCGACGACCGGACCGAGCCGCATGCCCTGCGCGTCCAGCCGTACGACGGCACGCGCGGCCGCCCCGGCCGGCAGGCTCACCGCGCACGGCGCGGTCCCGCCGGTGGCCAGCAGCACCGGGGCCGCCGGCCGCCGGGCCCACCACCAGGCCACCATCCGGGCGTCGGTCGTGGCGGCGAGCAGCCCGGGGTCGAAGGGATGCGCGCCGGGCACCACGCAGTCGGGGTCGGGGCAGGCGCACCGCGCGCTGTCGGCGCCGGCCCGGCCCACGCCCGGCAGTACGGGCCACTGCCAGGCGGTGGCGCAGGTCAGCGCGCCGTCGAGAAGGGAAGCGGCCGCGCCGTCCGCGCCCGCCGCGACGGAGCGGGAGGCAGCTCGCGGGAATTTCAAGCGATCGCGGAGCCGCTGGAGACGCCTTCCGAGGATCTCGCGCATGAGCGCTCGTTCCTTTCCGTTGAACGCCGAGGGCCACATCACACCATGTAACCGGTGTTTCACCACACGTACACGTTTCGCGTCACTGTCCGCCAGAAGCAGGTTCACACGGTTCGTGCAGTTTTCTTACGGGTCCGTCAAACGTCCGGCGGGGACCCGGAGCGAGCGGTCCGGGCGACCCGCACCGGTGTCGAGACCGGCTGCCGCCGCTAAGGACGACGGCCCGCGCCGGGCGGTTCCCGGCGGCACCGGGAGGCGTCAACTGACCCCGGGCACCATCGATTACGTACCCGGAGCCCCTGGAGCGCCCGTCCAGTCGATCGCAAAAACCGTCCGCTTCCCGCTTTTTCCGGCCAAGTTTTAGCCCCGGCTGGACAGTGAGTTGCCGTCCCACGGACACCAGTATTCCCGCCTGGGCAATGCTGGACATCGATCCTTGTGTGCGTGTAGATGTGGATCCATTGATGGCGGCGCAGCACGATCTGGGGGTTTGCGATGCTATATGGCGAATCGCACCAGGTGGAAAGGCGGACGCCATGAGCGCCCCGCATCTGCCGAAAGTGGCTGGAATCGATCCAGCAGTTACAGCGTCCGCGCACACTGCGGCGCCCACGCCCGGTTCCACTCCCGCGACATCCACGTCCACGGCCACGGCCGCGCCAGGGACCGCCACCGGCTCCCCTTCCGCCCGGACCGCCCCCGCCCAGGGCGTTCCGCCCCCGGCCAGCAGCATCATCCAGGACCGGCTGGCGGGCATGGTCTCCGACCTCACCACCCTCCACGAGCTCACCGAGCGCCTCGCCCGGGCCGGTGACCTCGACTCCTCCCTCCGGGAGTTCCTGCGCGCCGGAGCCGCCCTCGTCGGCGCCCGCCGCGGACTGGTCGTCCTGGAGCCCTCCGACGGCCTCGGCCCCGCCACCACCATCGGCCTCGGCCTGGGCCGCGCGGACCTCGGGCACATCGAGACGGTGCCGCGCAGCGCCACCTCGTACGGCCGCATCCTCGACGGACTCCCCGACGCCCACGGCGGCTCCGAGGTGCTCCCCGAGCCGGGCACGGCGGCGCTCCCCGGCACCGGGGGTTACGAACCCCCCGTCGACCCCCGCCACCGGGAGGTCGCGGCACGCCTCGGCTACGCCGCCAGCTACGCGCTCCCGCTGACCGCCGACGCCACCGGCCGGCTCGGCGCCGCCGTCTGGCTGTACGACGAGCAGGCCGAGCCGAGCGAGCGTCAGCGCGACCTCGTCGGGCTGTACGTCCGGCACGCCGCCGAGCACCTGGCCCGGATGGTGGAGGTGACGCGCTCGCGCGACCGCCTGGCCACCATCTCCGAGGAACTGCTGCCCAGCCGGCTGCCCCGGATCCCGGGCGTCCAGCTCGCCGCCCTGCACCGCACCGGGCCGCACGGCGGCGGCGACTGGTACGACGCGCTGCCGCTGCCCGAGGGCGCCATGGGGCTGGCCGTCGGGTCCGTCACCGGCTCCGGTCCCAGCGCCGTCGCCGCGATGGGCCGGCTGCGGGCCTCGCTGCGCGCGTACGCCGTCATGGAGGGGGAGGACCCCGTCGCGGTCCTGTCCGACCTGGAGCTGCTGCTGCGCCTGACCGAGCCCGCGCGCGCGGCGACCGCGCTCTTCGCGTACTGCGAGCCCGCCGCCCGCAAGATCATCCTGGCCGGGGCCGGGCACACCCCGCCGCTGCTCATCGGCGAGCGCCGCACCGAGTACGTGGAGACCTCCCTCTCGGCTCCGCTGGGGATGCTGGCCTGCTGGGAGGCGCCGAGCGTGGAGATCGAGCCCGCGCCCGGAGAAACGGTGCTTCTCTACACCGACGGGCTGCTGCGGCGTACCGGCGACCCCATGGACCGGGCCTACGCCCGGCTGCACGCGGCGGCCGCGGGGGTGCCGCGGAGCGCGCGGGAGGACCCGGCGGCGATCTGCGAGCACATCCTGAAGACGGTGCTGCCCGAGGAGGGGGCCGCCGCGGCCGAGGAGTCCGAGGACGTCGTACTGCTCGCGGCCCGGTTCGACTGACAACCGCTCCCTCCCCCTCTGACACCCCAGCCCGGCCGCCCGACGGCCGCCCGCCGAGGCCTGCGCCCGGTTTGACTGATATGTCACAAGTCAAGCCGGGGGCCTTCCCTCCGCACATACGATGGATGAGGTCCGTACCCGGTCCTTGCATGTCGTAGCAGCTGAGGAGATGACGTGGCTGACGAGCTCACCCCGGAGACCCCGGAAGAAGAGCAGCCCCAGAAGAAGCACAAGCAGCGCAAGAACGCGCTGTACCCGGGCGTCAGCGAGGAACTCGCGGAGAACATGCGCAGCGGCTGGGCCGACACCGAACTGCGGGGTCTGGAGCCCATCGCCCAGGCCGGCCACACCGCCGAGCGCCGCGCCGCGCTGTCCGCGCGCTTCCCGGGCGAGCGCCTGGTGATCCCGGCCGGCCGGCTGAAGACCCGCTCGAACGACACCGAGTACCCCTTCCGCGCCTCGACCGAGTACGCGTACCTCACCGGCGACCAGACCGAGAACGGCGTCCTGGTCCTGGAGCCCGCCGGGGAGACCGGCCACCAGGCCACCGTCTACCTGCTGCCCCGCTCCGACCGGGAGAACGGCGAGTTCTGGCTGTCCGGCCAGGGCGAGCTCTGGGTCGGCCGCCGCCACTCCCTCACCGAGGCCGAGCAGCTCCTGGGCATCCCCGCCAAGGACGTGCGCAAGCTCGCCGAGGCCCTCACCGAGGCCGAGGGCCCGGTCCGGGCCGTCCGCGGCCACGACTCCGTCATCGAGGCCGCCCTCACCGACAAGGTGACCAAGGAGCGCGACGAGGAGCTGCGCGTCTACCTCTCCGAGGCCCGCGCCGTGAAGGACGCCTTCGAGATCGGCGAGCTGCAGAAGGCCGTCGACTCCACCGTCCGCGGCTTCGAGGACGTCGTGAAGGTCCTCGACAAGGCCGAGGCCACCTCGGAGCGCTACATCGAGGGCACCTTCTTCCTGCGCGCCCGCGTCGAGGGCAACGACGTCGGCTACGGCTCCATCTGCGCCGCCGGCCCGCACGCGTGCACGCTGCACTGGGTCCGCAACGACGGCGACGTCCGCTCCGGCGACCTGCTGCTGCTCGACGCCGGCGTGGAGACGCACTCCCTCTACACCGCCGACGTCACGCGCACGCTGCCCATCAACGGCACGTACAGCGACATCCAGCGCAAGATCTACGACGCGGTGTACGAGTCCCAGGAAGCCGGCATCGCCGCCGTCAAGCCGGGCGCCAAGTTCCGCGACTTCCACGACGCCTCCCAGCACGTGCTGGCCGAGAAGCTCGTCGAGTGGGGCCTGCTGGAGGGCCCGGTCGAGCGGGTCCTGGAGCTCGGTCTGCAGCGCCGCTGGACCCTGCACGGCACCGGTCACATGCTCGGCATGGACGTCCACGACTGCGCCGCCGCGCGCACCGAGGCGTACGTCGACGGCACGCTGGAGCCGGGCATGTGCCTGACCGTCGAGCCCGGTCTGTACTTCCAGGCCGACGACCTGACCGTGCCCGAGGAGTACCGCGGCATCGGCGTCCGGATCGAGGACGACATCCTCGTCACCGAGGACGGCAACCGGAACCTGTCGGCCGGGCTGCCCCGCACCTCGGTCGAGGTCGAGGCGTGGATGGCGCGGCTCAAGGGCTGACGCCGGCGCTCGTGCGTGACGGTGGGCGGGAACCGGATCCGGTTCCCGCCCACCGTCGTAGCCGGGCCCCAAGACGCCTAAGACACCCGCAGCAGCGCGTCGTCGCGCCACTTCAGCATCTTGTCGAAGCTCACCACGGCCCCCCGGCCCGGCCGGTTGCGGAAGCGGACGTGGTCGGCGAGTTCCGCGATCAGGTGCAGTCCCCGGCCGTCCTCGGCCAGGCAGGAGCCGGTGGATCTGCGGCGGGCCACCGTCGAGGGCGGGAAACCCGGGCCCGAGTCGGTCACCTCGATGCGGCAGCGGTCCCCGTCCAGATAGGCCGTGACGTGGTACGCCTCGGTCCCGTCCGGGACACCGCCGGCAGGAGCGCCGCCGGGGCCTTCGCCGGGGCCGCCGCCAAGGCCGCCGTGCTCCACCGCGTTCGCGCAGGCCTCGCTCAGCGCGACCGACAGGTCGTAGCAGATGTCCGGCTCCACCCCCGCGGTCTCCATCGTCCCCAGCAGCAGCCGCCGGGCGAGCGGCACGCTCGCGGCTTCGCGCCTCAAGTGGAGAGACCACCAGATGCTCATACGGTTACCTATTGCCTCCCGTACCGAGCCGTAAGCCCCCGGGAACCGGCAGAGCCCTCATTCGGCCGATGCGGGCTTGCCGGGCGGCCGTGTACGTCAGGACGCCGTCAGGGCACGGTCGGAAAGCGGTCCGGGAACTGACCTCGGGCTGACCCGGCACGGACCGCACGCCGACGGGGCACCGGAACCCAAGGGTCCCTCCAGCACCTGCCGTAGGCAGGGCCTAAGCGCAGTGCGATGATGGCCCGGCCATGACTGCCACCCACACGACACGCGCCGGAGCAGGTCTCCGGATGACCCGGGCCGCGGTGTTCACCGCGGTCTGCGTCGTGCTGTCCGCAGCCGGCCACGCCGTGGCCTCCTGCGCGACCGTGCCGTGGTGGGCCCTGGCACTGGCCTTCGTCGCCGTCTTCGCGATCGCGGTCCCCCTCGCGGGACGCCGGCGCTCGCTGCCCGGCATCGCCGCCGGGCTCACCGCCGGCCAGCTCGGGCTGCACTCGCTGTTCGGCCTCGGCCAGCACAGCGCCGCCGCGGCCCAGGCGCCGGTCACCGACGCCGACACCTCGATCGCGGCGCTGGCCGCCCAGCTGGTCTGCGGGGGCAACTCCGTACCGCTGAGCCCGGCCGACGCCCGGCAGATCCTGGAGACCGCCGGACTCGACCCGGCCGCCGTGGCCGCCCAGGCTGCCGCGCAGGGCCACATGGCCCACGCCCACCTGGCCGACGGCGCCGGAGCACCGGCGATCGGCCTGTTCAGCCCGGCCATGCTGACCGGGCACCTGCTGGCCGCGCTCGCGGTCGGCTGGCTGCTGGGCCGGGGCGATGCCGCGCTGTTCCGGCTCGTCGAACTGTCCCGGCTCTCCGCCGAAGCCGATCCCGTACGTCCGCTGCGCGCCGCGCTGGCCTTCGTACGGACCCTCGCCGCCGGACTCCCCGGCGCGCCCGCGCGCGGCCCCCGGGCCCGCCGGACCGCTGCCGTGCCCGCCGCCGCCACCGGCCGGGACGCGCTGCTGCACACCGTGATCCGGCGCGGGCCGCCGTCGGCCGCGCTCGCCCTCGCAGCCTGACGCGGCACCCCACTCCCCGGAACACCCAGCGGGAGCACCGGTGCTGCGACCTCCGCGCGCGCCGTGCGCGGAGCCACCGTCATCACTGCTTCCGTGGAGTGTTACTGCCATGAAGACCTCTCGCGTCTCCTTCGCCGCCGCCCTCGCCGCCGGCGCCGTCCTCGCCCTGTCCGGTACCGCCTTCGCGCACGTCGGCGTGCAGCCCGGCGAGGCCACCAAGGGCGGTTACGCGACGATCAACTTCAAGGTCCCCAACGAGCGCGACAACGCCTCGACCACCCAGCTCGAGGTCAACTTCCCGGTCGACCAGCCGCTCACGTCCGTCATGCCGCAGGAGCTCCCGGGCTGGACGTCGACGGTCGAGAAGACCAAGCTCGACAAGCCGCTGACCGTGCACGGCAAGCAGATCAACGAGGTCGTCACCAAGGTGACCTGGACCGGCGGCAAGATCGAGCCGGGCAAGTTCCAGCAGTTCCCGGTCTCCGTCGGCAAGCTTCCCGAGAACGCCGACAAGATGGTCTTCAAGGCCATCCAGACCTACGACAACAACGAGGTCGTCCGCTGGATCGAGGAGCCCAAGGAGGGTGCTGCGGAGCCGCAGACCCCGGCGCCCGTGCTGAAGCTGATCGCCGCCAAGGGCGGGGACGACCACCACGACAGTGCCGCCAAGCCGGCCGACGGGGCGAAGAACGCCGACAAGAACGACAAGAGCACCGACAAGGACGGGCACGACGAGGCCGCCAAGAGCGCCTCCGACACGACCGCACGCGCGCTCGGCATCGTGGGCATCGTCATCGGTCTCGGCGGCGTCGCCTTCGGCATCGCCTCGCGCCGCCGCGCCTCCTGAGGCGTCCGGCCCCCCGTCCTGTAGTTCCACAGTCGTTCTCCACGACGTCCGCCCCCTCCCCGATCCCAGGGACATTTCCTCATGCGCACCACACGTGTGACGGTCGCCGCCCTCGCGGTGGCGACCGCGCTCACCCTCACCGCCTGTGGCAGTGAGAAAGCCGAGAACACCGGTTCGGTCACCCAGATCACCGGCCAGAAGAAGGCCGGTACCGCGACCGTCCTCGACCGCCCCTTCGACAAGCCGGACCTCGTCCTCACGGACACCACCGGCAAGCCGTGGAACCTGCGCGAGCAGACCAAGGGACGGCCGACGCTCATCTACTTCGGCTACACCAACTGCCCCGACGTGTGCCCCCTGACGATGAGCAACGTCGCCGTCGCCAAGAAGGCACTCCCCAAGGCGGACCAGGACAAGCTCCAGGTCGTCTTCGTCACCACGGACCCGGAACGGGACACCCCCGACTCCCTCGGCGCGTGGCTCAGGGCCCAGGATCCGTCCTTCACCGGACTGACCGGGGACTTCGCCACCATCCAGGCCGCCGCCCGATCTCTCGGCATCGGTATCGAGGCCCCCAAGAAGGAGGCCGACGGCAGCGTCGTCTCCATGCACGGGGCCCAGGTCATCGCGTTCTCGCCCAAGACCGACGAGGGCTACGTCCTCTACGGCGAGGGCACGACCGTCGACGACTACACCAAGGACCTGCCGAAGATCATCAAGGGAGAGAACCCGTGAACGCCCGCACCATCCGCACCCTCGCCGCCGCCCTCTCCCTGACGGCAGCGCTCGCCATATCCGGCTGCTCCTCCTCCGGCTCGGACTCCGGCTCGGACTCGGGCTCCGGGGCCGGCGCGAAGTCCTCGGACGCCCCCGAGGCCGCCAAGCCCACGATGACGGTCAGCGGGGCCTTCATGCCCGAACCGGTCAACGACAAGATGGCCGGCGCTTTCATGGTGATCAAGAACGACTCGAAGACCGCCGACAAGTTGGTCTCCGTCACCAGCCCGCTCTCGGACGATCTGCAGATCCACGAGACCAAGGATCAGAAGATGCAGCAGGTCCAGTCGATGGACGTGCCCGCCAACGGCGAGCTGAAGCTGACGCGCGGCGGCAACCACATCATGTTCATGGGACTCAAGAACCAGCCGAAGGTCGGTGACAAGATCACCATCGAGCTGCGTTTCGAGAAGGCCGACCCGGTCAAGGTCGAGCTGGACGTCAAGGAACGGACGCACAACGCACAGAACTCCACCGCCCACTGACGGACCGAGGAACTGACACGCCATGACGGCCACCGCCCCCGCTCCTCCTTCGGCCCGCGCCCGCGCCACGGCACTCCTGCCGCGGCTGGCGCTGGTTCTCGCAGCCCTGCTGGCGACCCTGTTCACCGCGGCCGCCCCGGCCACGGCACACGCGGCGCTCACGGCGAGCGACCCCCAGGACGGGGCGGTGGTCGCCACGGCGCCCGCCCAGGTCACCCTCTCCTTCTCGGAGCAGGTCGCCATGGGCGACGACTCCATCCGCGTGCTGGACCCCCAGGGCAAGCGCGTCGACACCGGCGAGCTGCGGGACATGTGCAGCGGATCGACCATCCGCTACGGCACCGCCCTGCACTCCGGACTGCCGGACGGCACCTACACCGTCGCCTGGCAGGCCGTCTCCGCCGACAGCCACCCGATCTCCGGCGCCTTCACCTTCTCCATCGGCGCCCCCTCGGCGACCGCCGTCAGCCTTCCCGCCCAGCAGGTGGGCGGCGGCCCGGTCGGCATCGCGTACGGCATCGCCCGCTACGCCGCCTACGCCGGCTTCACCGTCCTCGTCGGCGGCGCCGCCTTCATCCTGCTGTGCTGGCGCCGGGGTTCCGCCGAGCGCCCGCTCCAGAAGCTGGTCGTGGGCGGCTGGGTCACCCTCACCGCCGCCACGCTGGCGATGCTGGCGCTGCGCACCCCGTACACCGGCTCGGGGAACTTCGCCGACGCCTTCGACCTCGACGGGCTCAAGGCCGTCCTGGAGACCAAGACCGGCGCCTCCTTCCTCTCCCGGCTGCTGCTGCTCGGCGCGGCCGCCCTCTTCATCGCCGTGCTCTTCGGCGCGTACGCACGCCGCCAGAAGGCCTCCGGCGCGGCTGCCGAAGACAAGGCCGAGGAGAAGGCCAAGGAGAAGAAGGAGACGAGCGACCTCGCCTTCGGGCTCGGCATCGGCGGCACGGTCGTGGCTGGAGGCATCGCAGCCACCTGGGCCCTCTCCGAGCACGCCTCCACCGGCATCCAGCCCGGAATCGCGATGCCGGCCGACATCCTGCACCTGCTGGCCGTGGCCACCTGGCTCGGCGGGCTCACCGCGCTGCTGGTCGCCCTGCGCAAGGTGCCGGACATCGAGCGGGAAGCCGTCCGGTGCTTCTCGCGGGTCGCCTTCATCAGCGTCGTGGTCCTCACGGTCACCGGCGTCTACCAGTCCTGGCGCCAGGTCGGCAGCTGGTCCGCGCTCACGGGCACCAGCTACGGCCGACTCCTGCTGATCAAGGTCGCGCTCGTCGCCGTACTCGTCGGCATCGCCTACCTCTCGCGGAAGTGGACCTCCCGGCTCGGGGAGGTCCCGGCCGAGGAGCCGGCCAAGGTGCTCGCGGGACACGATGTTTCACGTGAAACATCGACCGAGAACGCCGATGGCTCCAACTCGGCCGATGCCGCAGAACCTGCCGCCCCTGCCGACCCGGAGCGGGCCGCCCAGCTCGCCCGGCAGCGCGCGGCCCGTGAGAAGGCCCATGAGACCCGGGTCCGCGACGCCGATCCGGGCCGCGCCGGCCTGCGCCGCTCCGTACTCGCCGAGGCCGGTGTGGCCGTCGTCCTGCTGGCCGTCACCACCGTCCTGACCAGCACCGAGCCGGGGCGCGCCGTGGAACGGGAGGCCGGCCGGGGCGGAGCGTCCGCCCCCGCCGTGCCCAACCGGCCGGTCAAGATCACCCTGCCCTACGACACCGGCGGCCAGAACGGCAAGGGCAGCCTCCGGCTGGAGCTCGACCCGGGCCGGGTCGGCGCCAACACGCTCCACCTGTGGGCGGACGGCCCCGACGGCAAGCCCCTCGACCTCCCCGAGGTCAAGATCGCCTTCACCCTCCCGGCCAAGGAGATCGGCCCCCTGCCGCTCGCCCCGGACCGGGCCTCTGCCGGACACTGGACCGCGTCCGGCGTCCGGCTGCCGCTCGCGGGCGAATGGCGCATCGACGTGACCGTACGCACCTCCGACATCGACCAGACGACCGTCCAGAAGAACGTGAAGATCGGCTGAACAGCGTGACCGACACCACCGGGAGCAACCCCGACATCGAGATCTCCCGGCGCCGGCTGCTGGGCACGGTGGGCGCCGCGGGCGCCGCCGGGCTCGCACTCGGCGCCACCGGCGGCGCGCTCGTACAGTCCGCGGTCTCCGACTCCCCGGCCGGCTCCCCCGGAGCCGCCGGGTCCCTCGCCTCCCTCGGCGCCACCCAGGTCTCCTTCCAGGGGGACCACCAGGCCGGAATCACCACCCCGCTCCAGGCCAAGGGCCATGTCCTCGCCTTCGACCTGGCGCCGGGCGCCGGGCGCAAGGAGGCGGCCGCACTGCTGCGCCGCTGGTCCGACACGGCCCGGCGGCTCATGGCGGGCGAGACCGCACCGACCGCCGACAGCGGGATCGCCCTGGACGCGGGGCCGTCCTCCCTCACCCTCACCTTCGGCTTCGGCCACTCCTTCTTCGAGCGCACCGGACTCACCGCCCGCCGCCCGGTGGCCCTCGACCCGCTGCCCGACTTCTCCTCGGACCGGCTCGACGCCCAGCGCAGCAACGGCGACCTGTGGGTCCAGATCGGCGCCGACGACGCCCTCGTCGCCTTCCACGCCCTGCGCGCCGTACAGAAGGACGCCGGGGAGGCCGCCCGCGTGCGGTGGCAGATGAACGGCTTCAACCGGTCCCCCGGAGCCACGGCCTCGCCCATGACCGCCCGCAATCTGATGGGCCAGGTCGACGGCACCGGGAACCCCAAGCCCAAGGACCCCGACTTCGACAAGCGGATCTTCGTACCGGGGGCCGGACCCGGGCCGGCCGAGCACTCCTGGATGGCCGGGGGCTCGTACGCCGTCGTACGCCGGATCCGGATGCTGCTCGACGACTGGGACAAGCAGTCCCTCGCCCAGCAGGAGCAGGTCATCGGCCGGACCAAGGCCACCGGAGCGCCGCTGACCGGCGGCGACGAGAAGACCGCGATGGCCCTGGACAAGTTCGGCGCCGACGGCAAGCCGGTCATCCCGTCCAACGCCCACGCCCGGATCTCCGCCCCCGCGCAGAACGGCGGGGCCGCCATGCTCCGGCGCCCCTTCTCCTACCACGACGGGATCTCCCCCGACGGCACCCCGGACGCCGGGCTGCTCTTCATCTGCTGGCAGGCCGATCCGCTGCGCGGGTTCGTGCCGGTCCAGCGCAAGCTCGACCGCGGTGACGCCCTGTCGGAGTTCCTCCGGCACGAGTCCAGCGGCCTGTACGCCGTCCCGCCCGGGCCGCGCGACGGGGAGTACGTCGGACAGCGCCTGCTCGAAGGGTGAACAGCGCCGCTTCGGCGGGTGGCCCGGCATTAGGCTGATCGCATGTCGGCCACCCGCTTCACCTATCTCGGTCCCGAGGGCACTTTCACCGAAGCCGCCCTGCGCACTCTGCCGGAAGCCGCCACCCGGGAGCTGGTCCCGATGGTGTCGGTCCCGGCCGCCCTGGACGCCGTGCGCAACGGCGAGGCCGCGGCGGCTCTGGTGCCGATCGAGAACTCGGTGGAGGGCGGGGTCACCGCCACGCTCGACGAGCTGGCCTCCGGCGAGCCGCTGATGATCTACCGCGAGGTGCTGCTGCCCATCGCGTTCGCGCTGCTGGTGCGGCCCGGGACCAAGCTGTCGGACATCAAGACCGTCACCGGGCATCCCGTGGCCCAGCCGCAGGTACGCAACTGGCTGCGGACGCACCTGCCCGACGCCGTGTGGGAGTCGGCCGCCTCCAACGCTGATGGTGCCCGGCTGGTGCAGGAGGGCCGGTTCGACGCGGCCTTCGCGGGTGAGTTTGCCGCCGCCACCTACGGGCTGGAGGCGCTGGTCACTGAGATCCACGACGCGCAGAACGCCGAGACCCGCTTCGTGCTCGTCGGGCGGCCCGCCCGGCCGGCCGCGCCCACCGGCGCCGACAAGACCTCCGTCGTGCTGTGGCTCGGCGACGACCACCCCGGTGCCCTGCTGGAGCTGCTCCAGGAGTTCGCCGTCCGCGGGGTGAACCTGATGTTGATCCAGTCCCGCCCGACCGGCGAGGGGATCGGCAACTACTGCTTCGCCGTCGACGCCGAGGGCCACATCTCCGACCGCCGGGTCAGCGAGGCCCTGATGGGGCTCCGGCGGACCTGCCCCCAGGTCCGCTTCCTCGGTTCCTACCCTCGCGCCGGTGTCGCTCTGAGTGAGGTACGGGCCGCACGGCCGGGGACCTCCGACGGCGATTTCACGGCGGCCTCCGACTGGCTGGCCCGCTGCCTCGACGGCCGGGCGTAGTCCTTCGTCCACTGTCCACAGAGTTATCCACAGGGCGAGATGGGGACCTGGGGACAAGTCGACAGAGCGGCATGACAAGGTCGACATATCGGCCGGGTGGCCCAGGTTTCGCGCTGGGGAGCGTCAGGTGAACGGCGTCACCCCCGTATCACCGATCAACTCTTTGGAGCGAGCCATTCCCACCCGAATGAGTGTGTGAGGGCGGTTTGAACCCTGATCGACCCGGACCACTCCCGGATCCCTATTGATCTAATTCGGTGTCCACAGATGCAGCGCACAGCCTGTGGATAAGAGTGCCTCCGAGGGAATTCCTGTGGACAAGGGCGACCCTCCGGTCCTGCTCAGGCCCCGCCCGCCGTTCGGCGTTGTGCCCCTTTTCGGGGAATGAGGACGGTTTATCGATCGGCCCGCAGGGGCCGGATCCAGCCGTCGGGCCAGCCCGGGACAAGCGCCAGACAAGGGATTTGCATTCGTACCAATTAGGACATAGCGACACGCAGCGTGATATCGATGTGATCCCAGGAAGCCCAGCCCGGTAGCCTGGAGGGGTGATTGACCTTCGGCTGCTCCGTGAAGACCCTGACCGTGTCCGCGCCTCGCAGCGCGCCCGTGGAGAGGACGTCGAGCTCGTCGACGCACTCCTCTCCGCCGATGAGCGCCGCAGGTCCTCCGGCATGCGCTTCGACGAACTGCGCAATGAGCAGAAGTCGCTCGGCAGGCTCATTCCCAAGGCCTCTCCGGAGGAGCGGGCCGAGCTGCTGGCCAAGGCCGAGCAGCTCAAGCAGGACGTCAAGGCCGCGGAGGCCGAGCAGAACCAGGCGGACGAGGCTGCCAAGCAGCTCCTGCTCAAGCTCGGCAACATCGTCCACGAGGACGTCCCGGTCGGCGGCGAGGAGGACTTCACCGTCCTCGAGACGCACGGCACGATCCGCGACTTCGGTGCCGAGGGCTTCGAGCCCAAGGACCACCTGGAGCTGGGCGAGTCCCTGGGCGCCATCGACGTCGAGCGCGGCGCCAAGGTGTCGGGCTCGCGCTTCTACTACCTCACCGGTGTCGGCGCCCTGCTCGAGCTCGCCCTGGTGAACGCGGCGATCGCGCAGGCCTCCGAGGCCGGCTTCATCCCGATGCTGACCCCCGCGCTGGTCCGCCCGCGCGCCATGGAGGGCACCGGTTTCCTCGGCCAGGCCGCGGAGAACGTCTACCACCTGGAGAAGGACGACTACTACCTGGTCGGCACCTCCGAGGTCCCGCTCGCCGCGTACCACATGGACGAGATCATCGACGCCGACAAGCTGCCCCTGCGGTACGCCGGCTTCTCCCCGTGCTTCCGCCGCGAGGCCGGTACGTACGGCAAGGACACCCGCGGCATCTTCCGCGTCCACCAGTTCGACAAGGTCGAGATGTTCTCGTACGTCGCACCGGAGGACGCCGAGGCCGAGCACCAGCGGCTCCTCGAGTGGGAGAAGCAGTGGCTGACCAGCCTGGAGCTGCCGTTCCAGGTCATCGACGTCGCGACCGGCGACCTGGGCGCCTCCGCATCCCGCAAGTTCGACTGCGAGGCGTGGATCCCGACCCAGGGCAAGTACCGCGAGCTGACCTCCGCCTCGAACTGTGACGGCTTCCAGGCCCGCCGCCTGTCGATCCGCTACCGCGACGGCAAGAAGACCGCTCCGCTGTCCACGCTGAACGGCACCCTGTGCGCCGTCCCGCGCACGATCGTCGCGATCCTGGAGAACCACCAGCAGGCCGACGGCTCCGTGCGGGTTCCCCCCGTGCTCCGCCCCTACCTGGGCGGCCGCGAGGTCCTGGAGCCGATCACCAAGTGAGCCCGGCCCCCTTCCCGTACAAGCTCGTCGCGACGGACCTCGACGGCACGCTGCTGCGTGACGACGACACCGTCTCGGAGCGCACCCGTGAAGCGCTCGCCGCGGCCACCGCGGCGGGCGCGGCACACATCGTCGTCACCGGCCGGGCCGTGCCCTGGACCCGGCACGTGCTGGACGATCTCGGCTACACGGGGATCGCCGTGTGCGGGCAGGGCGCGCAGGTCTATGACGCGGGGGCGCACCGGCTGCTGACCTCGGTGACGCTGGACCGGCAGCTCGCCGGCCTGGCGCTGTCGAAGATCGAGGCCGAGGTGGGTCCGCTGGCGCTGGCCGCCAGCCGGGACGGGGTGGCGGGCGAGGTCCTGTTCGGCCCCGGCTACCAGGTGCAGGAGGGTCTGCCGGCGCTCTACCTGGAGGACACCGCCGAGGTCTGGACCGCCCCGCTCAACAAGCTGTACATCCAGCACCCGGGGATGGGCGAGGACGAGCTCGTCAAGGTGGCCCGGGGGATCGTCGGCAGCCTGGTCGACATCGTGATGGCCGGTCCGGGGATAGTGGAGATCCTTCCGCTGGGCCTGAGCAAGGCCACCGGCCTGTCGCTCGCCGCCCGGCGGCTGAAGGTCAAGGCGGCGGAGACGATCGCCTTCGGCGACATGCCCAACGACATCCCGATGTTCGGCTGGGCCGCGCACGGTGTCGCCATGGCCAACGCCCACCCGGAGCTGAAGGCCGTGGCGGACGAGGTGACGACCTCCAACCAGGAGGACGGCATCGCCGTGGTGCTGGAGCGTCTGCTGGGCGCCGCGTAACACCTGGGACCGGAGGTACGAGAGGTCCGGGACGGCCCGCGCCGTGAGGCGCGCTCGAAGTGGCCGTCCCGGACCTTTTGTTACTCCCCGCACCACTCACTGTGCCCCGGCCGCACGGCCCGTACCAGCGAATTTCCCCGTACGGCCCCCAGAGCCTCCTCGGCCGGGCCGGCTCATGTTTCACGTGAAACATGAGCGGCGGGCCGGTGGCCGTGCGGATCCCGGTGCAGGGTCAGCGGCCAGGCGAGGAGCCCGACGGCGAGCGAGATGGCGTGGCCGAGGTCGGTGAAAGTACCGCCGGTGAGCAGGGGGATGCCGAAGAAGGCGACCGCGCCGGCGAGGTAGAACCATCTCCAGGGGCCCGGGAGCCGATAGGTCAGCACGCCCACGGAGGCCGCGATCCCGTAGCTGACTCCGATGTCGACGACGTGGGTCATGCTGTGCGGCGCGCGGTGGTCCTGGATGGCCATCAGGAGCACCTGCTGGCTGACGAGGGTGGCGACGACATGGGCGGTCGCGACGACCAGGAGCCAGCGCAGGGTGCCGAGCCAGCGCTCGACGGGGGCGTGGAAGAACTCGAAGAGCACGGCGTAGAGGGCGAGCGAGGCCGGGTTCTCGATCCAGAAGGCGCTGCTGAGCAGCGCCCGGAAGGGGTACTTGACCAGCTGGTGGATGTTGCTGCTGTTGCGGTGGAGCAGTACGTGGTCGAGCCGGTCGGGGGCGATCGCGACGACGAGGCTGGTCACGGCGACGATCAGCAGCCATATGTGCGTGCCGGGCGAAGAGCGTATCCAGGACCGCAGGGGCCTGGACTGCTCGGGCTCGGGATGCTCGATCATGCACCCGATGATGCCGCGCGAAACTGTGCCCCGCCCGGCCGGTGGGCCGGGCGGGGCACGGTCTTCGAGGCATCCTCCGGCGGTCCTACTCCTCGCCGGCGAGGGTCAGGCGGCGCAGCTTCTGGCCCGCGTACGCGGTGGCGCCGACGGTGACCGCGAGGAGCAGGACCGCGGCGGTGGTCAGGCCCACGCTGGAGTCGACGTAACCCTGTCCGGCGACCTTCTCGGCCAGGGACAGCGCCCACTGCTGGACGCTGAGCGTCTTGGCGCCGGAGACCAGGCTGCCGAAGAAGGACTCCCAGATCAGGGCGTAGACCAGGCCGAAGACGACCGCGTGCCGGCTGACGGTGCCCAGCAGCAGGAACAGCGCGCTGTAGGCGATCGAGGCGACGAGGGCGGCGACGGTGTAGGCGACCGCGATCTGCTGGCCATTGCCGTTGAGGATGAAGCCCGCGATCAGGGTGGGGATCGCCGAGAAGGCCATCGTGACGGCGATCGCGACGATCAGCTTGGTCATGATGATCGTCGGGCGCTTCACCGGCTTGGAGAGCAGGTAGACGATCGAGCCATCGTCGATCTCGGGGCCGATGGCGCCGGTGCCGGCGATGACGCCGATCAGCGGGACCATCGTCGCGAGGGCGAAGCCGCCGAGGAGGTCGGCCGCGACCTTGTCGTCCACCCCGGTGAAGAAGCGGACGGCGAAGGAGATGACGATCAGCAGGGCGGGCAGCGCGAAGAGGATCAGCGCGCGGCGACGGCCGAGCAGGGCCCGGTAGGTGAGCCGGGCGACGGTGGGGTTGTACATGGGTGCCAGCTCCTTCAGGCCGCGACGAGGTAGGAGAAGACCGACTCGAGGGACTCGTCGGAGGGCGAGACCGTCAGCAGCCGGATGCCGTGCGCGCGGGCGACGCGCGGCAGCAGCTCGGTGAAGCGCCCGAAGTCGACGGCCTGGATGCGCAGGGCGCCCTCCTGGAGGTCGACCTCGATACCGGCCGTGGACGGGTCGGCGATCAGGGCCGCGGCGAGGGCCCGGTCGTCGGAGGAGCGGACGAGGTAGCGGTGCGGGCGGTCCGTCATCAGGCGGCGGATCTTGCGGAAGTCCCCGGACGCGGCGTGCCGGCCGGCGACGACCACCTCGATGTGGGAGGCGAGCTGCTCGACCTCCTCCAGGATGTGGGAGGAGAACAGGACGGTGCGGCCCTCGGCGCCCATCCGCCGCAGCAGGTCCATGAGCTGCATGCGCTGGCGCGGGTCCATGCCGTTGAAGGGCTCGTCGAGGAGGAGCACGGACGGGTCGTGGACGAGCGCGGAGGCCATCTTCACGCGCTGGCGCATGCCCTTGGAGTACGTGGAGATCTTGCGGTCCTGGGCGTACTCCATCTCGACGGTGGCGAGCGCCCGCTGGGCCGCCGCGTCGTCCAGTCCGTGCAGCTCGGCGTTGGCGACGACGAACTCCCGGCCGGTGAGGAAGTCGTACATCGCCTCCCGCTCGGGTACCACGCCGATCTGCTTGTAGACCGCTTCGTTGCGCCAGATCGGCGCTCCGTCGAGGGTGACCGTGCCGGTGGAGGGGGCGAGGAAGCCGCCCATCATGTTGATGAGGGTGGACTTGCCCGCGCCGTTGGGGCCGAGGAGTCCGGTGACGCCGGGACCGATGCGCATGGTCACGTCGTTGACGGCGACGACGTTCCCGAACCAGCGGGAGGTGTGGTCGATGTCGATGAGGGTCACAGCCCGGCCTTCCGGTAGCGGGACATCAGGGCGGCGTAGGAGCCGACGATGAGGCCGAGTACGACGAGCAGGTACACCACGCCGGTACCGGCGGAGGGGCCGTCGCCGCCCGGGAAGGCGGAGGTGGCGCTGAGGAAGGCGGTCTGCACCCCGTCGATCAGGGTGATCGGGGAGAACAGGCCCAGCCACTCGATGGCCCCGGTGTTCCCGGTCGAGTAGGCGACGGCCTGGACCGTGGAGACGGCGCCGTAGGGGATGAGCAGCAGGGCGATGACGGCGGCCACACCGAAGCCGCGGCGCGGGGTGAGAGCGGCCATGACCAGGCCGAGGCCGGCGAAGAGCAGCGAGAGCAGCAGTACGGACACGAGTCCCTGCCCGAATCCCTTGGTCTGGTGACCGAAGTCGAACTTGGCCAGCAGCGAGCCGATCCACATGATCAGCAGCGGGGTGGCGGTGAGGATGAAGAGGGCCGAGGCCATGGCGGCGTACTTGGCCACGACGTAGTCGACCCGCTCGATCGGCCGCGAGAAGTACAGCGGCACCGTCTTGAAGCGCAGGTCCCGCGAGACCGACTGGGGCGCCTGGGAGGCGAGGTAGAGGCCGATGACCACCTGGGTGGTCAGGGCGTACGTCGTGTACTTGATCGGCAGGTCGCTGGAGCCGGGGACGGCGATGGCCACCGCGACGATGATCAGCGCGGGAACGCACATCACCGCGAAGAGGATCATCGGCAGCACCTTGGACTTGGCGGAGCGGCCGAGCCCGTACGCGCCCCGCAGGGACTGCGAGAACAGCGAGGTACGGGCGTAGGCACGGCCGAGCCGGGGTCCGTCGTAGGACCGGTAGCCGATGTTGTGGATCTGGGTCGAGGTCTCAGGCGCCATCGGAGCCGGCTCCCTTCTGGTGGGCGTTGGACGTCGGCAGGCCGTTGTCGCGGAAGACCTCGGCGATGTGGTGGCGGCGCTGTTCCATGCGGACCAGGCCGAGACCGAGGTCGGCGACGGTGTCGCGGACGGTGTCGTAGGCGTCCTCGCCGGTGGCCTCGACGAGGAGGATGTGG
This sequence comes from Streptomyces sp. NBC_00091, assembly GCF_026343185.1. Classification (GTDB taxonomy): domain Bacteria; phylum Actinomycetota; class Actinomycetes; order Streptomycetales; family Streptomycetaceae; genus Streptomyces. The sequence continues at coordinate 2,559,059 of NZ_JAPEMA010000001.1, forward strand.
CCGGCTCCGGGCAGGCCCTGCTCCTCGCCCGCGTGGAGGGTGAGGCCCGCCGCGGCGAGCGCCTTGCGCAGGGCGGCGGTGCCGTCCGGGTGCGCGTCGGAGTCGGTGACCTCGACCGCGAGGGTGGCCGTGGTCTGGGTGAAGTCGCTGGTGGAGCTGGAGCGCAGCAGCTTGCCGCCGTCGACGACCACCACGTGGTCGCAGGTCCGCTCCAGCTCGCCGAGGAGGTGGGAGGTGACCAGGACCGAGATGCCGAAGTCGGTGTGGACGCGGCGGATCAGGCCGAGCATCTCGTCGCGGCCGACCGGGTCGAGGCCGTTGGTCGGCTCGTCGAGGAGGACCAGCTGGGGGTCGTGGACCAGCGCCTGGGCCAGCTTGACCCGCTGCTTCATTCCGGTGGAGTAGCCGCCGATGGGACGGTAGCGCTCCTCGTACAGCCCGACGTGCCGCAGCGTGTCGGCGGTGCGCTCGCGGGCGGCGGTCGGCGGCAGCCCGGACATGCGCGCCATGTGGACGACGAACTCGGTGGCCGAGACGTCGGGTGGCAGGCAGTCGTGTTCGGGCATGTAGCCGACCCGCTCCCGGATCGCGCTGCCATGCGTGGCGACGTCGAGTCCGAGTACGGCGGCGCGGCCCTCGGTGGCGGGGGACAGTCCGAGCAGGATCTTGATCAGCGTGGACTTGCCGGCTCCGTTGGCGCCCACGAGGCCGGTTACGCCGGGCCCGATGTCCAGGGAGAGCCGGTCGAGGGCGGTCACTCGGGGGTACCGCTTGCTCAGGCTTTCGGTCGCGATGACAGTCACGGCTTCGACGTTAGTGCTGTGGGGCCCGCGGATCGTCAGACCTGGAGCGGGATCGCATATCCGCCTTGAGGACTACGGACCCTGACGGAAGGCTGATGCCGGTGAAGTTTGTCCACAGGTCCGTGCACGCACCTTGACGTGACCTCCGGTCATTGTCACATTCATCAGTGTCAGGTTTCGGGCGCGTACGGCTACAGGGACGGACGGCTGGCATGACTGGGGACACCAAGCAGCGCACCGCGCACGACTCCGGGCAGCTCTCCGCCGAGCTGCGCGGCTTCAGGGAGGTCCAGCGCCTCGCCTACGAGTGCGCGGAGACCGTGGCGGCGCAGCTGCGCCCGGGCGTGACCGAGCGCGAAGCGGCGCGGATGCAGCGGGACTGGCTGCGCGAGCGCGGGGTGCGGGACTGGTTCCACCTGCCCTTCGCCTGGTTCGGGGACCGCACCGCCTTCGCGAACTTCAAGATCCCCCTCCAGTTCTTCCCGACCTCGCGGCGGCTGGAGCCGGGGATGCCGTTCATCCTCGACATGGCGCCGGTGTACCGGGGGTACGCGGCCGACATCGGCTACTCCGGCAGCCTCGGCCTCAACCCGGTGCAGGACCGGCTGATGTCCGATCTGCGCCCGCACCGGGAGCTGATCCTGGAGCAGGTGCGCGAGCGCCGCCCGCTGCGCGAGATCTACGAGAACGTCGAGCGGCTGATGACCCGCCAGGGGTACGCCAACCGGCACCGGGCCTACCCCTTCGGCGTCATCGCGCACAAGATAGACCGGGTCAAGGAGCGCCGCTGGTCCCCGACCGCCTTCGGGTTCGGCACCCAGTCCCTCAAGGGGCTGGCCTCGGACGCCCTGCACGGGCACCGGGAGGGCTGGTCTCCGCTGTGGAGTCCCTACCACTTCTCCGACCACCCGCCGCAGCCCGGCCTGTGGGCGGTGGAGCCGCACCTGGGCTTCCGGGGCACCGGCGCGAAGTTCGAGGAGATCCTGGTCGTCACCGACTCCCGGGACCCCGCGGAGAGCGCGTTCTGGCTGGACGACGACCTGCCGCACGTGCGGCGCTGGGCTGAGGAGAAGGCGGCATGAGCGGGATGAGCGGGACGGCACTGGCGGCTGCGCGCGAGCGCCGGGTGAGCACGGGCGGGATCGAGCTGTGCGTCGTCGAACTCGGCGAGGCGGACCGGCCGACCGTACTGCTGGTGCACGGCTACCCGGACAGCAAGGAGGTCTGGTCGGAGGTCGCCGAGCGGCTCGCGGCCCGCTTCCACGTGGTGCTGTACGACGTACGCGGCCACGGGCGCTCCTCGGCTCCGGTACCGCTGCGCGGGGGCTTCACCCTGGAGAAGCTGACGGACGACTTCCTGGCCGTGGCGGACGCGGTCAGTCCGGACCGTCCCGTGCACCTGGTCGGCCACGACTGGGGCTCCGTCCAGGGCTGGGAGTTCGCGACGGTCGCCCGTACCGAGGGCCGGATCGCCTCCTTCACCTCCATGTCGGGGCCCTCCCTCGACCACTTCGGGCACTGGATCAAGAAGCGGATGACCCGGCCCACCCCGCGCCGGGCCGCCCAGCTGCTGAGCCAGGGCTCCAAGTCCTGGTACGTCGGCATGCTGCACACGCCGGTGCTGCCGGAGCTCGCCTGGCGCGGGCCGCTCGGCAAGCGCTGGCCCAAGGTGCTCGAGCGGTTCGAGGGCGTCCCGGCCGGCGCGTACCCGACGGACTCGCTCCCCTCCGACGCGGCGCACGGCGCCTGGCTCTACCGCGACAACGTACGGGCCCGCCTGCGCAGGCCCCGCGCCGACGCGTACGCGCACGTACCCGTGCAGCTGATCGTCGCGACCGGGGACGCCTTCCTCTCCGAGCGGCTCTACGACGACCTGGAGCGCTGGGCTCCGGACCTGGTGCGGCGGACCCTGCCCGCGAAGCACTGGATCCCCAGGACCCGGCCGGACCAGGTGGCGGCGTGGATCTCCGAGTTCGTCACGGCCCGGGAGGAGCCGGCCGCGCGGGCGCCGGAGCAGCGGGCTCCGGGCAAGTACGCGGACCGGTTCGGCGGTCAGCTGGTGCTCGTCACCGGCGCGGCCAGCGGGATCGGGCGGGCCACCGCCTTCGCGTTCGCCGAGGCCGGGGCCCGGGTCGTGGCCGTGGACCGGGACGGCGAGGGCGCGGCCCGCACCGCCGACATGGCCCGGCTCGTCGGCGCACCGGAGGCCTGGGGCGAGTGCGTCGACGTCAGTGACGAGCAGGCGATGGAGAAGCTCGCGGCGAAGGTCGCCGCCGAGTACGGGATCGTCGACGTACTGGTCAACAATGCCGGGATCGGGCTGTCGGGGTCCTTCCTGGAGACCAGCTCCGAGGACTGGAAGAAGGTCCTGGACGTCAACCTGTGGGGGGTCGTCCACGGCTGCCGGATCTTCGGGAAGCAGATGGCAGAGCGCGGCCAGGGCGGCCACATCGTCAACACCGCCTCCGCCGCCGCCTATCTCCCCTCCAGGACCCTGCCCGCGTACAGCACCTCCAAGGCCGCGGTGCTGATGCTGAGCGAATGCCTGCGCGCGGAGCTGGCCTCCAAGTCGATCGGGGTCTCGGCGATCTGCCCGGGCATCGTCAACACCAACATCACCGCCACCTCCCGGTTCGCCGGGGTGGACGCGGCCGAGGAGAAGCGCCGCCAGGAGCGCTCCTCGCGGCTGTACGGGCTGCGCAACTTCCCGCCGGAAAAGGTCGCGGACGCCATCCTGCTGGCGGTGGTGAAGAACCGGGCCGTCGTACCCGTGACCCCCGAGTCCAAGGGCGCCCTGTGGATGTCCCGCTTCGCGCCGAACGCGCTGCGGCGGCTCGCGAGGCTGGAGCCCAAGCTGTGAGCCCGGCCCGCAGCGGGCCCCGCACGGCCATACCCCGCTCCTTCCGGCGGTCGTACCATCCCTCGCAGGAGGGCTCGCTGCTCACGGCGGTCGAGTGCCTGGCGGCGTCTCCTGCCGCCCGGACCGCGGCGGGCGCGGTCGGCCGAGCCGCCATGTCGTAGGGAGCCGGGATTGTCCGATCAGGCGGTAGCCGAGTACCGGATCGAGGATCTGGCCCATCACAGCGGGGCGACGGTGCGCACGATCCGGGCGTACCAGGACCGCGGCCTGCTGCCGAAGCCGGAGCGCCGGGGCCGGTCCAACGTCTACCGGGACACGCATCTGGCGCGGCTGCGCCAGATCGCGGACCTGCTGGACCGCGGCTACACCCTGGCCTCCATCAAGGAGCTGCTGGAGGCCTGGGACGCGGGGCGCGGGCTGGGCGGCGTACTGGGCCTGGTCGCGGAAGTGCACGGGCCGTGGACCGACGAGGAGGCCGACCGGATCAGCCGGGAGGAGCTCAACGCCCGGTTCGGCGGCCTGCCCGACGACGACGCGGTGGACGAGGCCTGCGAGCTGGGGGTGCTGGAGCGGATCCCCGGGCGCCCGGACGAGTTCCTCGTGCCCTCCCCGCAGGAGCTGGCGGTCGCGGCCGAGCTGTACACGGCCGGCGTGCCCCTCGGGGCGATCACCGGGCACCTGCGCGAGCTGCGCGGGCAGGTGGAGCACATCGCCTCGCGCTTCCTGGAGTTCACCACCGAGCACGTCTTCGCCCGCTACCTCGGGCCGGTACCGCCGACGGACGCGGACGCGGCGGAGGCGGCGACGATGGTCCGCCGGCTGCGGCCACTGGCCCAGCAGACGGTGGACGCCGAGCTGGCGCGGGCGATGCGGCTGTTCGCGACCCGGCACCTCCAGCGCCACCTGGGCGCCCCGGGCGCGGTGCAGCCGACGGGGCCGACCCTGGTGGCCCTGCCCGCCGGGACGGTACGGGCGGTGCAGGAGCTGGTGGGGCCGGAACACGTGGCGGAGTTCGTCCGGGCCGCGACGGAGCGGGAGCTCCAGGCCCGGACGATGAACGATCTGGCCAGCAGGGGCGGCGGCCGGTAATGCTCGATCGGTAGTCCACAGGGGGTCCCCGGGGCGAATCGCTCAGATCTCACCGAAACCCGCCGAAACGGCTGTGGACAACTCCCGTCCGCCTGTGGGCAACACGGGTGGATCCTCAGGCGGTGGCCTCGAACGCGGCACCGGTGCGCGGCATATCAGCCACCGGAATCTCTGCCTCCACCTGACCGGACCGGGGCAGCCCCGCCGTCCGGTCGTGGCGCTCACGGCCGTACAGGAGCGTGGCCAGGGCGAGTCCGAGGACGCCGCCGAGCAGCTGCGCCACGACGAACCCGGGCAGCGACTGCGGGGCGATACCGGTGAAGGAGTCGCTGAAGGCGCGCCCGACGGTGCCCGCGGGGTTGGCGAAGGACCCCGAGGAGGTGAACCAGATCGCGGCGGCGATGTACGCGGCGACCGCGGCCGGGATCAGCCTCGGCCGGCCGATGCGGCCGAGTCCCTGGATGACCAGGACCAGTCCGGCGGTGGCGACGATCTCGCCGACCAGCAGGTGGCCGCCGTCGCGGACCTGGGTGGAGAAGGTCCCCGGGGCACGGCCGAACATCGTCTCCGCCAGGACGGCGCCGCCGATGGCTCCGGCGGTCTGGGCGGCGGCGTAGGCGAAGGCCTCCCGCGCGTCGAGCCCCTCGCCGCCGGTGCGCCGTGCCCACCAGGCGGTGAGGGTGACGACCGGGTTGAGGTGGGCGCCTGAGAGGGGCCCGAACAGGGTGATGATCAGGCCGAGGCCGATCGCGGAGGCGAGCGAGTTGGCGACGAGGGCGACACCGGTGTCGCGGCTGAGGGCCTCGGCCTGAATGCCGGAGCCGATCACCACCACGAGCAGGCTTGCGGTGCCGATGAGTTCGGCCGCCACCCGCCGCAGCAGTGAAGCCTTATTTGTCATAGTTTCTCCCTCGAAAATAAGCGTTCAGCGGAAAATGTATTCCGTATCTTGGAAACGCGATAGAGGGGTCCCACGTCCGTCCGAGGGGCGGAAAATCGCTGCTTCCGGCCCGCCCGAGCCGTCAAGCTGGGGACATGGATGACCGACGCACCGTGAAGGTGTCCAAATACGTCTCGAAACACCTGCGGCATCAGCCGGAACGGATCGGACTGGTGCTCGACCCCCAGGGCTGGGTGGAGATCGACGATCTCCTGCGGGCCGCCGCGGAGCACGGATTCCCCTTCAGCAGGGCCGAGCTCGACCATGTGGTCGCCGCCAACGACAAGCAGCGCTTCGCCGTCGACGGGACCCGCATCCGGGCCAGCCAGGGGCACACCGTCGCCGTGGACCTGGGCCTCCCGGAGGCCGAACCGCCCGCGTACCTCTACCACGGCACCGTCGCCGCGGCCCTGGACTCGATCCGCGCCGAGGGCCTGCGCCCGATGGCCCGCCACCACGTGCACCTCTCGCCCGACCGCGAGACGGCGACCAGGGTGGGTGCGCGCAGGGGCCGGCCGGTGGTCCTCGCCGTGGACGCCGCGGCGATGCGCACGGCCGGGCACGTGTTCCGGATCAGCGCCAACGGGGTCTGGCTGGCGGAAGCCGTACCGCCGGAATTCCTCCGCTTCCAGTGACGGGAGGGCCACTGCCGGGCGAGGCGGAATTCACGGAGTGATTGTCGGATCGCCCACCTACTCTGTTCCTCGTTCCGGGATCAGTGAGGGGGGTACCTCGCGATCGCCGACCGACCACGCGAGCAAGCGAGCTGATACCTCATGACATCCGTGTCCCCCGTCAACAACTTCCAGGTCGACCTGCGCGGGCTGGTCGACCTGCTCTCCCACCACCTCTATTCCAGCCCCCGCGTCTACGTCCGCGAACTCCTCCAGAACGCCGTCGACGCCGTGACCGCCCGCCACGCGCACGAGCCCGGCGCGGAAGTCCGCATCCGCCTGTCCGCCTCGGCCGGCCGGGTCACCATCGAGGACTCCGGCATCGGCCTGACCGCCGCCGAGGCCCACTCCCTCCTCGCCACCATCGGCCGCAGCTCCAAGCGCGGCGGCGACGGCGCCGCCGAACTGCGGGGCCTGGAGACCACCCGCCAGGAGTTCCTGGGCCAGTTCGGCATCGGCCTCCTCGCCTGCTTCGTCGTCGCCCGGCAGATCCGGGTCGTCACCCGCTCCGCCCGCGACCCCCAGGCCGCGCCCGTCGAGTGGCTGGCCACCGACGACGGCTCGTACACCGTGCGCGAACTGCCCCACGACGCACGCCCGGAGCCCGGCACCACCGTCCACCTCGAGGCCCGACCGGGCGCCGAGGAGTGGACCGAACCCGCCACGGTCGAGCGGCTCGCCCGCGACTACGGCTCCCTGCTGCCCTACGCCATCACCTTCGACGACGGCCTCGGCGGCGCCCCCCGCCCCGTCACCGACCGGCCCGCCGTATGGGACCGCGCCTTCCCCACCCCGGCCACCCGCCGCGTCGCGCTCGCCGGGCACTGCGCGCAGCTCTTCGGTTTCACCCCGCTCGACAGCATCGACCTCGACCTGCCGGTCGCCGGGGTGCGCGGAGTCGCGTACGTCCTGCCCGAGCCGACCAGCCCCGCCCACCGGGCCGGACACCGCGTCCACCTCAAGGGCATGCTGCTGACCGACCAGGCCGACAACCTGCTGCCCGACTGGGCCTTCTTCGTCCGCGCCGTGCTCGACACCGACACCCTGCGGCCCACGGCCTCCCGCGAGAACCTCTACGACGACGAGACCCTGGCCGCCGTACGCGAAGCCCTCGGCGCCCGCGTCCGGGCCTGGCTGGCCGAGCTCGCCGCCAGCGAACCGGACCGCCTGGCCGCCTTCCTGAGCGTCCACCACCTCGGCGTGAAGTCCCTGGCCCGGCACGACGCCGAGCTGCTCGGCCTGATGCTGCCGTGGCTGCCGTTCGAGACCAGCGACGGATCGATGAGCCTGGAGGAGTTCACGGCCGCCCACCCCGAGATCCACTTCACGCGCACCGTCGAGGAGTTCCGCCAGATCGCGCCGATCGCGGCGGCCCACGGCCTCGGCGTCGTCAACGCCGGCTACACCTACGACGCCGACCTGCTGGCGCTGCTGCCCTCGGTGCGCCCCGACCTCAAGGTCACCGAGCTGGACGCGAGCGCCGTCACCGAGCGCCTCGACCCGGTCCCCACCAGCGTCGAACTGTCCCTGGCCGCCTTCCTCTCCACCGCCCGCACCCGCCTGGAACCCCAGAGCTGCGATGTGGTCCTGCGCGCCTTCCAGCCCGTGGCCGTCCCCGCGCTCTACCTCGACGACCGCCAGGCCCGCCAGGAACGGGACCGCACCGCCGCGCTCGAGTCCGCCGACTCCCTGTGGAGCGGCATCCTCGGCTCGCTGCGCGGCTCCGGCCCCCGCGCCCGCCTGGTCCTCAACCACAACAACCCGCTGATCCGGCGGATCGCGGGCCTGCCCGACCCGACACTCGCCGGCACCGCCGTCGAATCGCTGTACGGACAGGCGCTGCTGATGTCCCAGCGGCCGCTGCGCCCGGCCGATTCCACCCTGCTCAACCGGGCCTTCCTCGGGCTCCTGGAATGGGCGACCCACTCCGTCAACACCCCGGCCACCCCGGACGGCCCGGCCACGGAGTCCCGTACCGAGTCCCAGGAGGACGAGAAGTGAGCACCATGACCGCCGAGGAGATCCGGCGCGCCCTGCACGAGAACCGCGGCCTGCCCAAGGGCGCCGCGCGCAACGCACAGGCCGAGGCGCTGACCGCCGCCGCCGAGGTCTGCGGTGACTCCGAGGTCTTCCGCCTCACGCTGGTCAACCAGATCGACGCCTACGAGTACAGCGCCGAGCGGAGCCGCATGGTGGTCCCGTTCGCCCGCCTGCTCCAGGAGTACGACCGCGACCCGGCGGCATTCGACGCGAGCCAGGCCCACTCCCTCTTCTGGCGCTTCAAGTGGGTCTCGGGCCAGATCATCAGCTCCCCCGACGTACCCGTCTCCTCCGTCACCGGGTACCTCGAGGACATGGAGAAGCGCTACCGGATCGCCGGGTACAGCGAGCGGGCGGTGCGCCAGTCCGAGTACTTCCTCGCCGACGCCATCGGCGACGACGAGCGCGCCGAGCGGGCCATGGCCCGCTGGCGCGCGGCCGACCGCGACACGATGAGCGACTGCCACGCCTGCGAGACCAACTCCCAGGGCGTGTTCTGGGCGACCAAGGGCGAGCACGCCAAGGCGATCGAGGTCTGGGAGCCCGTGCTGAAGGGCGAGCAGACCTGCATGGAGGAGCCCCACCGGGTCCTCGCCCGCTCGCTTGGCCCCCTGCTGCACCTCGGCCGCACCGACGAGGCCCGCTCCCACCACCTGCGCGGTTACCGGATGGCGCGGGGCAAGGAGAGCCTGCTGCGCACGATCGGCCAGCACATCGAGTTCTGCGCCCTCAGCGGCAACGAGGCGCGCGGTGTGGAGATCCTCGCCGAACACGGTGCGCACCTGCGGCCCCTCGTGGACCTCAAGACGCAGATGGACTTCTACGGCGGGGTCGTCGTCCTGCTGCGGCGGCTGGTCGAACTCGGATACGGCGGCGACCCGACGGTGCCCTACGAGGGCTCCGCGCGCACCGTCGGGGAACTGCACGGCGTCCTGCGCGAAGAGGCCCTCGCCATCGCCCGGCGGTTCGACGTGCGCAACGGCACCACCCGCGTCTCGGACCGGCTCCTGGAGCGGATCGAGCAGGCCCCGCTGATCGACGTGCTGCCCCTGGGCGTACGCAGTACCGCGCTGGCGCAGCCGGCCACGGCCCCGGCGCCGGTCACGGCGCCCGCGCCCGTGGCCGCCACCGGACTCACGGAACTCGTCGAGCGGGCCCGGACCGCACGGGACTGCGGCCACCCGGGTGCGGACCCGCTGTGGGCGGAGGTGGCCGTACGGATCTCCGCGCGCCCGGAGCCGGAGGTGGACCCGCTGCTGCGCGCCGAGGTGGCCGACCACCAGGCGCTGACGGCCGCGCGGGCCGGGGCGCCGGACGCGGCGCAGCTGCTGGCCGCCGTCCGCGACGGCTACCGCGCGCTGGGGCAGGCCGAGCGCGCCGCCCTGGCCGAGCTGCGGCTGGCGAGCGCTGCCGCACAGGCCGGGGCCGAGCCGGGGGAGGTCCGCGAGCTGCTGGCGGCGGGCCTGCGCGCCGCCGAGGCGCTGGACGCGGCGGAGCCGCTGCGGGAGCGCCGGATCGCCATCGCGGAGCTGTCCGCGCTGCGCCTGGAGCCGTACCTGCGCTCGGCCGAGGCCGCGCACGAGCACGGCCACGAGCACGAGCACTCGAGCGGGGGCCACTCGGGGGGCCACGACCACGCGGGCGGCCACGACCACGGCCACGCGGAACTGATGGCCGAACTCGCCTCCTTCGTCTCCTCCTACGGGCCGGCCCTCCCGGATCTGGCCGCCGAGGCCGAGGAGATGCTGGGCCGGCTGACGCTCTCCCAGGGCGACACGGAGCAGGCCCTGACACTGCTGGCCGCCTCCGCGGCCCGGGCGGTCGAGGCCGGCCGGCCGTGGCACGCGGTGGACCCCCTCGTACTGCGGGCCGGGGTGCTGCTGTCGCTGGGGCGGCCCGAGGAGGCCGAGGAGGCCGCGCGGGCGGGCCTGGAGCACGCCGCCGAGGTGACCGACCCCGAAGAGCAGGGCATCGTACGCCTCACCCTCGCGGACGTCCTGCGGCGTCGGCCGGACACGGTGACGGAGGCCGCCGAGCACGCCCTGACGGCGGCGCACTGGTTCGACCAGGCGGGGCTGTCCGCCGATGGCGGGGCCCAGGCCCGGCTGATGCTGGCCCAGGCCTACGCGCGGGACGGCCGGACCGCCGACGCGGCGGAGGTACTGCAGTCGGCGCTGCCGGACCTGCTGGAGCACGGCGAGGAGCAGGCGGTCTCGGCCCGGGAGTTCCTGGGGAACCTGCTGCGCGACCTGCGCGAGTCGCGGGCCGCGTCGGAGCAGTTCCTGCTGGCGGCGGAAGCGGTCAAGGACTGGGACGACCCCCGGCCGCAGGCCGGCTTCGCCCAGTCGGCCGCCGACTGCCTCTCCGACGCCGGCCTGGCCGAGGAAGCCGTCGCCGCGTACCGGCGGGCTCTGGAACTGCGTCGGCTGACCGGGGACGCGGTGGTCTCCGAGGTACGGATCCTGCGCTCGCTGGCCTGGCTGGGGATGCGCGAGGAGGTCACCGAGGCGACCGTGGCAGCCGCCCGGGGCCTGATGAACGAGGCCGCCGGGGTGCTGGAGGCGGCCGGGGCGGCCGGCGGCTCCGGGGACCCGGATCTGCTCGCCGAGCTGGCGCAGACCTGGCACCAGCTGGCACAGGTGCTGGACCGGCTGGTCAGCTCCCAGGAACCGGACGAGGCGCGCGAGGCGGAGGCGTCCCCGGCGCAGGGTGCGCTGAGTCCGGCCGCCGTCGAGGCCCTGCGGCTGGAGGAGATCCAGCTGTGGGAGCTCGCGGCCGAGCTGTACGCCAGGCTCGGGCTGGAGTACCTCCAGGACCGTTTCCAGTGCCTGAGCAACGCCGCCTGGACCGATCAGGAGCTGGGCCGACCGGCCGTGGGCGCCGCCAGGATCTCGGCACTGGCGGAGGAGATCGAGGGGCTGCCCGAGGGAATGGCCCCGGACTGGTTGCTCCCGCAGGCGCGGCGGATCATCGCGAGCCTGACGGCCTGATGGCCTGACAGCCTGCGGTACCGGCCGTGAGCCCGTCGCACGACAGGGCCACGGCCGGTTCCGTCGGGGAGCGCCCTCAGCCGTCCAGCTGGGCGAGCGCCTCGGTGGCGATCCGCTCGAAGACGGCCTCGTCGGCGGCGAAGTCGGAGTCCGGGATCGGCGCGTGGATGACCAGCTCGGTGAAGCCCAGCTCGCGGTGGCGGCCCGCGAAGTCGACGAAGGCGTCCACGGACTCCAGCATGGTGCTGCGCTCCGGGGTGAAGCCCGTCAGCAGCACCTTCTCGATGGACTCGGAGTCCCGCCCGATCTCCGCCAGGGCCTTCTCGAGGCGCCCGTGCTGGCCGCGCAGGGCCTCCAGCGACTGGTCGGGCGTGCCCGTGAAGACCTTCGGGTCTCCGGCGGTCACCCAGGCCTGGCCGTGGCTCGCCGCGAGCTTCACACCCCGCGGGCCGGTCGCCGCGACGGCGAACGGCAGGCGCGGACGCTGGACGCAGCCGGGGATGTTGCGGGCCTCTTCGGCGGAGTAGTACGTGCCGTGGTGGGTCAGCGCCTGCTCGGTCAGCAGCCGGTCCAGCAGCGGTACGAACTCGGCGAAGCGGTCCGCCCGCTCGCGTGGGCTCCACTCCTCCTGTCCCAGCGCGGTCGCGTCGAAGCCGTTGCCGCCCGCGCCGATCCCGAGGGTGATGCGGCCGCCGGAGATGTCGTCCAGCGACATCAGGTCCTTGGCCAGGGTCACCGGGTGGCGGAAGTTCGGGGAGGTGACCAGGGTGCCCAGGCGGATCCGCTCGGTGACGGAGGCCGCAGCGGTCAGGGTCGGCACCGCGCCGAACCAAGGACCGTCGCGGAAGGTCCGCCAGCTCAGGTGGTCGTAGGTGTAGGCGGTGTGGAACCCGAGGCGCTCGGCCCGCTCCCACTGGTCGCGGCCTCCCTCGTGCCACGGGCGGACCGGCAGGATCACAGTGCTCAGGCGCAGAGTCATGCGCTCGAGCGTACGGCGGTCCGTGTCTCGTACACCAACCGCACCTCACGCATCAGGGGCCACACGCCGCCTGCGGGGCATGTTTCACGTGAAACATGGGCCGACGTTTCACGTGAAACATCGGCTCGTCACGTGGACCAACTCCGACGATCATGGTCCGGGGGCAGGGACCCATGGGCGAAGATGGAGCGGTGACCTCGGCTCCCCAGCGCCCGGACGGGCCAACCCCCGCACCCCGGCTCATCGCCACCGACCTCGACGGCACCCTGCTGCGCGACGACAAATCCGTCTCGCTCCGCACGGTCGCCGCGCTCGCCGCCGCCGAGGAGGCCGGGATCGAGGTCTTCTTCGTCACCGGGCGCCCCGCCCGCTGGATGGACGTGGTCAGCGATCACGTGCACGGCCACGGCCTGGCCATCTGCGCGAACGGCGCCGCCGTTGTCGATCTCCATGCCGGCCGGGAGTTCGTACAGGTCAGGGCGCTGCCCCGGGCCACCGCACTCACGGTCGTGAACACCCTGCGGAAGGCCGCCCCCGGCACCTCCTTCGCGGTCGAGATGACCACCGGCATCAACTACGAGCCGGCCTACCCGCCGTTCTTCCAGGACCCGGGCGCCACGGTCGCCACCGCCGAGAAGCTGCTGCACGAGGAGCCCGACGACCGCGCGGCGCCGGTGCTGAAGCTGCTCTCGCACCACCCCGAACTGGCCCCGGACGAGTTCCTCGCCCTGGCCCGGTCCGCCGCCGGCGGCTACGCCTCGATCACCCGCTCCAGCCCGACCGCACTGCTGGAGATCAGCGGGCTCGGCGTGTCCAAGGCCAGCACCCTGGAACTGTGCTGCGCGGAACGCGGCATCTCCCCCGCCGAGGTCGTCGCCTTCGGGGACATGCCGAACGACGTGGAGATGCTCCGCTGGGCCGGCACCTCGTACGCGATGGGCAATGCCCACCCGGACGTGATCGCGGCCGCGTCCGGCCGTACGGTCGCCAACAACGAGGACGGGGTCGCCGTCGTCATCGAACGCATCCTGGCCGAACGCGCCGCACGCACCTAGCCGAGCCACCCCCCGGACCGGCTCACAGCGGGGCCTCCCACACCAGAGTGGTCCCGCCGCCGTCCTCCCCGATGCCGGATCCGTACCAGCTGGAGCCGCCGAGCGACTCGGCCCTGCGGCGCAGGTTCCGCAGGCCGCTGCGCCGGCCGCCCTCCGGGATGCCCACCCCGTCGTCGGCGACCTCCAGCCGTACCCCGGGCCGTCCGTCGGGCAGGGTGACGGTGGAGTCGAGCAGCACCTCGATCCGGGACGCGTCCGCGTGCCGGAAGGCGTTCGACAGCGCCTCGCGCAGGGCGGCGATCAGGTTCTTGCCGACCAGTTCCCCGACGACCGTGTCGACCGGGCCGAGGAAGCGGTGCGCGGGCTTGAAGCCCAGTGGCACGGCCGCCATGTTGATCTCCCGCAGCACCCGGGTGCGCAGCCCCGACGGAGCCTCCGCCGGGCCCTGCTGGAGCGCGAAGATCGCCGTACGGATCTCCTGGATCGTCACGTCCAGCTCGTCCACGGCCTTGCCCACGCCGTCGCGGACCTCCGGGACGATGGACCGCCGCTGCGCGCCCTCCAGCATCATCCCGGTGGCGAACAGCCGCTGGATCACCAGGTCGTGCAGGTCCCTGGCGATCCGGTCGCGGTCCTCGAACACCGCGAGCCGCTCCCGGTCCCGCTGCGCCTCGGCCATCATCAGCGCGAGGGCCGCCTGCGAGGCGAACTGGGTGGCCAGGGTCCGCTCCGCCTCGGTGAAGGGCCTCTTGCCCCGGGCCCGCGGGGTGACCAGCGCGCCCAGCACCCGCCCGCCGCTGTGCAGCGGCAGCATCATGCAGGGTCCGTACTGGCTGGTCAGCCGGCTGATCATGCGGGGGTCGACGGCGGCGTCGTCGACGAAGACCGGCTCACCCCGCAGCAGCCGGTCCACCACCGGGCTCTCGGGCGGGATGACCAAGCCCAGCGAGGTGGCCGGGTTGTCCGCGGAGACGGCGACGATCTCCATCCCGCCCTCCTCCGCCGGCAGCATCACGATCCCGGCGGCGGAGTCGGCCAGCCGACGGGCCTGTTCGGCCACCACCGAGAGGGCGTCGTCCGCGTCCCCGCCGGACAGCAGGGCGGTGGTGACGGCCACCGAGCCGTCGATCCAGCGCTCGCGCTGGGTGGCGGCCTCGTACAGCCGGGCGTTGCCGATGGCGATGCCCGCCTCGGTGGCCAGCACCCGGACCATGTGGACGTCGTAGTCGCTGAACTCGCTGCCGCCGTTCTTCTCGGCGAGGTAGAGGTTCCCGAAGATCTCCCCCTGCACCCGGATCGGAACGCCGAGGAAGGTCTTCATGGGCGGGTGGTGCGCGGGGAATCCCGCCGACCGGGGATCCTTCGTCAGATCGGTGAGCCGCACCGTGTCGGGATGGGAGATCAGCGCCCCGAGCAGACCCCGCCTCCCGTCCGGGCGGTGCCCGATCCTCTTCGCCAGCTCGGCGCTGACGCCGAAGGTGACGAAGTCCGAGAGCCCCGGGCCGTCCGTGTCGACGACCCCGATCGCCGCATAGCGGGCGTCCGCGAGCTCGGCGGCCGTCTCGCAGATGCGGTCGAGCGTGGAGTGCAGTTCGAGGCCGGTACCGACCGAACGCATGGCTTCCAGCAGTTGCGGAACCCGTGCGGTCAGCTCGGTGGACAGCCCGTGCAGGCTCCGGGTGGCCTGGGTGGCGGCCTCCAGGGGGTCCGGCTTCCCCCCGCTGGATTCCGGCGGTTCCGCTGATTCCTGCGACTCCTGCACTGACATGCCCTTGAGCCTAGTTAGTCCACTTTAGGAGGGAAAGTCAGCCTGCGGATTCGGCGAGCACCCCGTCGGCCGCCCGTTCCCGCTCCAGCAGGCTCCGTAGCGGCCCCTCGACGGCCGCCAGCTCCGCGTACGCACCCCGCTGCACGACCGCGCCCCGGTCCAGTACGAGCACCTCGTCCACCGCCGCCAGCCCGGCGAGCCGGTGCGTGATCAGCACGGTGGTCCGGCCCTCGGTGGCCGCCAGCAGATCCGCCGTCAGGGCGTCCGCGGTCGCCAGGTCCAGGTGCTCGGCCGGCTCGTCCAGGACGAGGACGGGGAAGTCGGCGAGCAGCGCCCGGGCCAGGGCCAGCCGCTGGCGCTGACCGCCCGAGATCCGCTCCCCGTGTTCCCCGACCAGGGTGTCCAGTCCGTCCGGAAGGCCGTCGGCCCACTCCAGCAGCCGGGCGGCGGCGAGCGCCTCGCGCAGCTGCTCCTCGCTCGCCCCGGTCCGGGCCAGCCGCAGGTTCTCGCGCACCGAGCTGTCGAAGAGGTGCGCGTCCTGGGCGCACAGGCCCACGGCACGGCGTACATCGTCGCCGTCGAGGGCGCGCACGTCGGTGCCGCCCAGGGTGTACGTGCCCTCGCGCTGGTCCAGGAAGCGCAGCAGGACCTGCGCCAGCGTGGTCTTGCCCGAGCCGGAGGGCCCGACGACCGCGATGCGCCGGCCGGCCTCCAGGGTCAGGTCCAGCCCGTGCAGCGCGTCCCGCTCCTGCCCGCCGTGGCGGGCGGCGAGCCCCGTCAGCCGCAGGGGGAAGGAGGAGGAGGGCAGCTCGCGGGGCTCGGCCGGCTCGGCGACGGGCACCGGGGCATCGATGACCTCGTAGACCCGCTCGGCGCTGCGGCGCACCCGCTGGCGGTACTGGACGGCCAGCGGCAGGCCGCTGACAGCCTCGAAGGCGGCGAGCGGAGTCAGTACGACCACCGCCATGGCCACCCCGGACAGCCGGCCGCCTGCGACGGCCTGGGCACCGGCGAACGCGGCGCACACCACCGTGAGCCCGCACACCAGGGCGGACAGTCCGCTGCCGAGCCCGGTCGCGGCGGCCCCGCGCGAGGCGATCCGGGTCAGTACCCCGTCGCTCTCCCGCGCCCGGTCCTTGCGGCCGGCCAGGGCCCCGGCCACCGTCAGCTCGGCGGTACCGGTCAGCAGATCGGCCACCCGGGTGGCGAGTTCGCCCCGCGCGGGCGCCAGCCGCCGCTCCGCACGCCGCGCGCAGGCCCCGCTGACCAGCGGCACCCCCACCCCGGCCGCGAGCAGCCCCACCGCGAGCGCGGCCCCCGCCCCGGGCAGCAGCCAGGCCGTGAACGCCACCGACCCGGTACCGACGAGCACGGCCGTGCCCACCGGGAGCAGCCAGCGCAGCCAGTAGTCCTGGAGGGCGTCGGCGTCGGCCACCAGACGGGACAGCAGGTCCCCGCGCCGCTGCTCGCGCAGTCCGGCCGGGGCGATCCGCTCCAGCCGCCGGTACACCGCCACCCGCAGGTCGGCGAGCATCCGCAGGACGGCGTCGTGCGACACGAGCCGCTCGGCGTAGCGGAAGACGGCCCGCCCGATGCCGAAGGCCCGGGTCGCCGTGACGGCCACCATCAGGTACATCACCGGCGGCTGCTCGGAGGCCCTGGAGATCAGCCACCCGGACACCGCCATCAGCCCGACGCTGCTGCCCACGGCCAGCGCCCCCAGCAGCAGCCCGAGCCGGAACCGGCCCTGCCAGGCCGCGGCCACCGCCCGCACCCGCCGCAGCGGGTCGCCGCCGCCCGAGCCGCCGCCCGAACCGGCGCCCCCGCCGGCCCCGGCGCCCGCGCCGCCCGCGGCCCGTTCCCGCGCGTCCCCGAGGATCCACTCCCCGGGACCGGACGTCCCCGCCGGCCCCCGCGGGGCCGTCGCCGGACCGGCAGCGGGAGAGCCGCCCGGAAGATCCGCAGCGCCCTCGCCCACCGCCACGATCCGGTCGGCCACCGCCAGCAGCGCCGGCCGGTGCACCACGAGCAGCACGGTCCGCCCGACCGCGAGGCGCCGTACGGCCTCCACGACCGCAGCCTCGGTCTCCCCGTCCAGGGCCGCCGTCGGCTCGTCGAGCAGCAGCACCGGCCGGTCCGCGAGGAACGCCCGCGCCAGGGCCAGCCGCTGGCGCTGGCCGGCGGACAGTCCGGCCCCGCCCTCGCCGAGCAAGGTGTCCGCCCCGCGCGGCAGCGCGGACACGAACTCCCACGCCCCGGCGTCCCGCAGCGCCGCTTCCACGGCGTCGTCGCGGGCCTCGGGGCGGGCCAGGCGGACGTTCTCGGCGATGCTCCCCGCGAACAGGTGCGGCCGCTGCGGCACCCACGCGATCCGCTCCCGCCACTGGTCCAGCGAGAGCGCGGACAGGTCCGCCTCCCCGACCCGCACCCGACCGGCCGTCGGGGTCACGAAGCCCAGCAGTACGCCCAGCAGCGTGGACTTGCCCGCCCCGCTGGGCCCGGTGAGCGCCACGCACTCGCCCGGCTCGACCGCGAAGGACACGGGCCCGGGCGAACTCGCACCGCGGCCCTCGTACCGGACCTCGACCCCGTCGAAGGCGATCCGCAGTCCGGCGGCCGGCACGGCGGCGCCGCCGCCCCGTGCGGGGGCCGGGGTCTCCAGGACCTCGAAGATCTCCTCCGCCGCGGCCAGCCCCTCGGCGGCCGCGTGGTACTGCGCCCCCACCTGCCGCAGCGGCAGATAGGCCTCCGGCGCGAGGATCAGGATGACCAGTCCCGTGTACAGGTCCAGCTCCCCGTGCACGAGCCGCATCCCGATGGTCACCGCGACGAGCGCCACGGACAGGGTGGCGAGCAGCTCCAGCGCGAACGAGGAGAGGAAGGCGATGCGCAGGGTGCGCATCGTGGCCTGGCGGTAGTCGTCGGTGATCCTGCGGATGGACTCGGCCTGCGCCTTGGCCCGCCCGAATACCTTCAGCGTCGGGAGCCCCGCCACCACGTCGAGGAAGTGCCCCGAGAGCCGGGACAGCAGCCGCCACTGGCGGTCCATCCGGCTCTGGGTGGCCATACCGATGAGGATCATGAACAGCGGGATCAGCGGCAGGGTGACCACGATGATGGCCGCCGACACCCAGTCCTCGGTGACGATCCGGGCGAGGACCGCCACCGGGACCACCACCGCGAGCCCCAGTTGGGGCAGGTAGCGGGAGAAGTAGTCGTCGAGCGCGTCCACACCCCGGGTGGCCAGGGACACCAGCGACCCGGTCCCGTGTCCGGAGAGCCGGCCGGGCCCCAGATCGGCCGCCCGGTCCAGCAGCCGGCCGCGCAGCTCGGACTTGACCGCCGCGCTCGCCCGGTGCGCGGCCAGTTCGGTGAGCCAGGCGACCAGCCCGCGCCCCAGCGCCACCGCCGCGAGCAGCAGCAGTGGCGTCCGGAGCGCGGCACCGTCGAGCCCCCGCTCGAAGGCTCCGACCACGATCTCGGCGATGAGCATCGCCTGACCGACGACCAGCCCCGCCCCGGCGAGCCCGAGGGCCACCACCGCTCCCAGGAAGAGACGGGTGGAACGGGCGTACCGCAGCAGGCGCGGGTCGATCGGTTTCACGTGAAACATCCCCTCGGCAGGGTCGGGCAGGAGTGACGCGTGCGGCTCAGTGCGCGTCGACGATGTGCTGCGTGCCGATCCGCTTGCGGAACACCCAGTAGGTCCAGCCCTGGTAGAGCAGGACCAGGGGAGTGGCCACGCCGGCGCACCAGGTCATGATCTTCAGGGTGTACGGGGTGGACGAGGCGTTGGTGACCGTGAGGCTCCAGGCCTCGTCCAGCGAGGACGGCATGACGTTCGGGAACAGCGTCAGGAAGAGCATCGCCACGGCCGCGGCGATGGTGACCCCGGACAGGGCGAACGACCAGCCCTCCCGGCCCGCCAGGTTGAACCCGAGGGCCGCGAGCAGCGCCAGTACGGCGACGGCCATCGCGATCAGGCTCCAGCCGTCACCGCGCGAGACCTGGGTCCAGGTCAGGAAGACCAGGGCCAGGACCGCCGTCACCACGCCCAGCCGGGTCGCCAGCGCGCGCGAGCGGTCCCGGATGTCACCGACGGTCTTGAGCGAGGCGAAGACCGCGCCGTGGAAGGTGAACAGGGTGAGGGTGACCAGACCGCCGAGGATCGAGTAGACGTTGAGCAGGTCGAAGAGGCTTCCGACGTACTCCATGTTCCGGTCGATCTTCACGCCGCGCACCATGTTGGCGAAGGCCACGCCCCACAGGAAGGCCGGGATCAGCGAGGTCCAGAAGATCGCGTGTTCCCAGTTGGTCTGCCACCTGTCCTCGGACCGCTTGTGGCGGTACTCGAAGGCGACGCCCCGGACGATGAGGCAGCCCAAGATGAGCAGCAGCGGCAGGTAGAAGCCGGAGAAGAGGGTGGCGTACCACTCCGGGAAGGCGGCGAAGGTGGCACCGCCCGCCGTGAGCAGCCAGACCTCGTTGCCGTCCCAGACGGGCCCGATCGTGTTGATCAGGACCCGCTTCTCCGTGCGGTCGCGGGCGAGCAGCTTGGTCAGGACCCCGATGCCGAAGTCGAAGCCCTCCAGGAAGAAGTAGCCGGTCCACAGGACGGCGATGAGTACGAACCAGACGTCGTGAAGTTGCATGGTGTGGTCTCCTCAGCCTCAGTACGAGAAGGCCATCGGCCGGTCGGGGTTCTTGTCGTCCCCGCCGATCCTGGTGGGCGGGTTGAGGTCGGCCTCGGTGAGCTCCGGCGGGCCGGCCTTGACGTACTTCACGAGGAGCTTGACCTCGATCACCGCGAGCACGGCGTAGAGCAGCGTGAAGCCGATCATCGAGGTGAGCACCTCGCCCTGCGAGACGTTCGGCGAGACCGCGTCCCGGGTGCGCAGCACTCCGTAGACCACCCACGGCTGGCGGCCCATCTCGGTGAAGATCCAGCCCCAGGAGTTGGCGATCAGCGGGAAGAGCATGGTCCAGAGCGCGGCGAGCCAGTACAGCCGGGCGAACCGGGGGCTGAGCGCCTTCTTGAAGAGGACGAGATGGGGGACCTCGTCCTCACCGGTGCGCAGCCCCGGCGGCAGCATGAACCGCTTGCGGGTCAGCCACAGCCCCAGCATGCCGATCCCCAGGGAGGCCATGCCGAAGCCGATCATCCAGCGGAAGCCCCAGTAGGCGACGGGGATGTTGGGCCGGTAGTCACCGGGACCGAACTTCTCCTGCTCGGCCTTGTTGACGTCGTTGATTCCGGGGACGAAGGAGGTGAAGTCGTCGTTGGCCAGGAAGGACAGCAGGCCCGGGACCTCTATCGCCACCTTGTTGTGGCCCTTGTCGACATCGCCGTAGGCGAAGATCGAGAAGGGTGCCGGCGCCTCGCCGTCCCAGAGGGCCTCGGCGGCGGCCATCTTCATGGGCTGCTGCTTGAACATCACCTTGCCGAGCAGGTCGCCGCTGATGGCGGTGCCCAGTCCGGCGATGATCATGACGACCAGGCCGAGCCGCAGCGAGCTGCGCATCGCGGAGATGTGCTTCTTGCGCGCGAGGTGGAAGGCGGAGATGCCGACCATGAACGCGCCGCCGACCAGGAAGGCGGCCGTGATGGTGTGGAAGAACTGGGTGAGCGCGGTGTTCTGGGTGAGGACCTGCCAGAAGTCGGTCAGCTCCGCCCGCCCCCGCTCCTCGTTGATGCGGTACCCGACCGGGTGCTGCATCCAGGAGTTGGCCGCCAGGATGAAGTAGGCGGACAGGACGGTGCCGAGGGAGACCATCCAGATGCAGGCCAGGTGGATCTTCTTCGGCAGCTTGTCCCAGCCGAAGATCCACAGACCGATGAAGGTCGACTCGAAGAAGAAGGCGATCAAGGCCTCGAAGGCCAGCGGGGCGCCGAAGATGTCACCCACGAACCGCGAGTAGTCGGACCAGTTCATGCCGAACTGGAACTCCTGGACGATGCCGGTGACGACACCCATCGCGATATTGATCAAGAACAGCTTGCCCCAGAACTTCGTGGCCCTGAGGTACTTCTCCTTCTCGGTCCGCACCCATGCCGTCTGCAGCCCCGCGGTCAGCGCGGCGAGCGAGATCGTGAGCGGAACGAAGAGGAAGTGGTAGACGGTGGTAATGCCGAACTGCCAGCGCGCCAATGTCTCAGGCGCCAAAGCTAGGTCCACGTCGTCTTCTCCTTGTCGTCGCCGTGGTCACAGCGGGCAGTCTGCCTGGCGGGTTCCCTCCCATACCGGGAGGAAGCAGGACACGCTTGTGAACGCGTTCACATTCACAAGCATTATGTCCTACCGTCTCCGACCTCAATCAGGGGGGTCCCCCCTCACCGGCCTCTAGCCAAGAAATTCAACAGATTGTTGAATGTGGCCATGCAGATTCGAATCTCCTGGCCCGCGGGCCTGCTCACCGCGACCCTTGACGAGACCCCGACCAGCAAGGCGCTGGCCGCGGCCCTCCCGATCTCCGCCTCCGCGAACACCTGGGGCGAGGAGGTCTACTTCGACACCGGGGTCTCCGTGGCCCTGGAGCACGACGCCCAGCAGGTCGTCGAGCCCGGCACGGTCGCGTTCTGGACCGAGGGCGACGCGCTCGCGCTGCCCTACGGCCCCACGCCCATCTCGCGCGGAGGCGAGAGCCGCCTGGCGAGCCCCTGCAACGTGCTCGGCTCGTTCGACGGCGACCCCCGCCTCCTGGCCACCGTCCGCGACGGCGACCCCATCCGCGTGGAACTGGTCTGACTACAGCTCCTTGAAGAAGGCCTCCGCCGCGTGCAGGAAGAGGTCGTTCGCCTCGGTCTCACCGATCGTGACCCGCAGGCCCTCGCCCGCGAAGGGCCGGACCACCACACCGGCCTTCTCGCAGGCCGCCGCGAAATCGGCGGTCCGCTCCCCCAGCCGCATCCACACGAAGTTGGCCTGCGTGTCCGGGACGGGCCAGCCCTGCGCGAGCAGCGTCTCGTGCACCCGGTTTCGCTCGCACACCAGCGCGCCGACCCGGCCCATCAGCTCGTCCTCGGCCTGCAGCGAGGCGACCGCCGCGTCCTGGGCGAGCTGGCTCACGCCGAAGGGCACCGCCGTCTTGCGCAGCGCCGCCGCCACCGGCTCGTGCGCCACCGCGAAGCCGACGCGCAGGCCGGCCAGCCCGTACGCCTTGGAGAAGGTGCGCAGCACGGCCACGTTCGGCCGGTTGCGGTAGAGCTCGATGCCGTCCGGCACATCGGCGTCGCGCACGAACTCGCGGTACGCCTCGTCCAGCACCACCAGGACGTCCGAGGGCACCCGGTCCAGGAACCGCTCCAGCTCGGCGCGGCGCACCGCGGTGCCGGTGGGGTTGTTGGGGTTGCAGACGAAGATCAGGCGCGTCCGGTCGGTGATCGCCGCGGCCATCGCGTCCAGGTCGTGCACGTCCCCGTCCGTCAGCGGCACCTGCACCGACGTCGCGCCGTTGATCTGCGTGATGATCGGGTAGGCCTCGAAGGACCGCCAGGCGTAGATGACCTCGTCACCGGGGCCGGCCGTCGACTGGATCAGCGACTGGGCCACGCCCACCGAGCCGGTGCCCGTGGCGATGTGCTCGACCGGCACCCCGAACCGCTCCGCCAGCTCGTTCACCAGCCCGGTGCACGCCATGTCGGGGTAGCGGTTGAAGCGTCCGGCGGCCGCGACCGCGGTCTCCAGGACCCCCGGCAGCGGCGGGTACGGGTTCTCGTTCGAGGACAGCTTGAACGCGACGGCCCCTCCCGCGGCGGCGGGCTTGCCGGGCTTGTAGGTGGGAATGCCGTCCAGCTCGGCGCGCAGCTTCGGGCTCTTCTCGCTCACCGCAGGTCCTCCTCGACCGTCCCGTCGACGTCTCCGTCGACTCAATACTGCTCACCTTATGAGGATTCCGCCGATCCGAGAATGGCGGGCGCCAGGAACACAGGGGGAGCGCACGCATATATGCGCGCGCCGGTGGCCTGCGCCGTGGCGCGCGTCCCTCGTGCAGGTGAGTTGAGACCGGCCCGAGACGGCTCCGTTTTGGCATGCTCGTACCCGCCGACAAGCCCCACTCTCGCCCTAACCCGCCAAATACATTCGATTCCAAGGTCATTGGGGGTGGCGAACCATGCAGAATCGTGCCTGTCAACGCGTGCATATGCACCTGAACCACCCTCCCCTCCGAGCCCTACTATCGGCTCGCCATGACAGCAGCAGGGAAGCACCAGGTGAGCCGGACCGAGACCACCCGGCGGGTCGGCGGCCGACAGGGCCGGGCCGGCATCAGGGACGTGGCCGCCGCGGCGGGCGTCTCCATCACAACCGTCTCCGACGCGCTCAATGGCAAGGGACGGCTGCCGGACGCCACCCGCCGCCACGTTCGCGAGGTAGCCGACCGGCTGGGGTACCGCCCCTCCGCCGCCGCCCGCACCCTCCGTACCGGCAAGTCGGGCCTCATCGGCCTGACCGTGACCACGTACGGGGATGAACCTTTCACCTTCACCGAATTCGCGTACTTCGCCGAGATGGCACGGGCCGCCACCTCCGCCGCGCTCGCCCGCGGCTACGCCCTCGTCATCCTCCCCGCCACCTCACGACACGACGTCTGGTCCAACGTGGCCCTCGACGGCACCGTCGTCATCGACCCCTCCGACCACGACCCGGTCGTCAGCGAACTGGTCCGCCAGGGCCTGCCCGTGGTCTCCGACGGCCGCCCGGCCGGCACCCTCCCCGTCACCGCCTGGGTGGACAACGACCACGAGGCCGCCGTACTGGGCCTCCTCGACCACCTCGCCGCCGCCGGAGCCCGCCGCATCGGGCTGCTGACCGGCACCACCACCGACACCTACACCCGGCTCTCCACGACCGCCTACCTCAACTGGTGCGAGCGCGTCGGCCAGGACCCCGTCTACGAGTCCTACCCCGCCCACGACCCGTGCGCGGGCGCCGTCGCCGCCGACCGGCTCCTCGCCCGCCCCGACCGGCCGGACGCCGTCTACGGGCTCTTCGACCCCAACGGCACCGACCTCCTCGCCGCCGCCCGGCGCTACGGGCTGCGGGTACCCGAGGACCTGCTCCTCGTCTGCTGCAGCGAATCCACCGTCTACGCGAACACCGAACCGCCCATCACCACGCTCTCCCTCAAGCCGCGCCGCATCGGAACCGCCGTCGTACAGCTGCTGATCGACGCGATCGAGGGGGTCGACACCGGGCGCCCGGTCGAGCAGGTGGTCCCGACCGAGCTGATCATCCGTACCTCCTCGCAGCGCAGGACCCCCCGCACCACCGTCAGCCCGCCCCGTTCACCGGCCCAGGACTGACCGTCACACCGCCGTACCGGCGGGGCCGACGGCCCCGCCGAGGATTTCAACAACACTCATATCGGGAGAAAACCACAGGAAGAACCGGTTCCGGCCAGGATTCACCACCCCTGGTGCGTCACAGAGCGCGAGCCGCATTCCTATGATGGGCGCACGACATCACGGACCCTCCGCCCCGGAGGTGAGGAGGGTCCGCAGGTGTACGGCAGCGCGACGGTGGTGGAGGGGTCGATGACTCAGGGGGCCGGTCAGGGACCCGCGATGCGGACGGACACGCTGCGGGACTTCCGGGTGCCGGTCTCCGAACCCGTGCCGTACCCCGCGCCCGCCGCGCCGCCCGGCGAGGCCCCCGTGTACGGCGAGGCCCCCGTCTACGGCGAGGCCCCGGTGTACGGCGAGTACCCCGCGTACTACGAGGAGAGCGCGCCCGTGCCCCCGCGGCCCGGCTACGCCCCGGACCACGCCGACCACCCGGGCACCGCCCTCCTCGCCCGCCCCGGGACGGAGACCGTCCCGCAGCAGCGCGCCGCGGGCGACGGCGAGTACGCCGCCGAGGAGGACCCCGACGACGGCTACACCCCGACCCGGCGCGACCTGCCCGTCATCGGCCGCGGCGCGGCGGGCGGGCCCGGCGACACCGTGCAGGTCCACTACGTCCCCCAGGAGGCCCCGGGCTCAGGTCCCGGCCCCCTGTACGTCGTCGGCGACGTACACGGCTACCTGGACGAGCTCATCAGGGAACTCCAGGCCCAGCACCTCATCGACGCCGAGTGCCGCTGGTCCGCCGGCAACGCCCGGCTCTGGTTCCTCGGAGACTTCACCGACCGGGGCCCCGACGGCATCGGCGTCATCGACCTCGTCATGCGGCTGTCCGCCGAGGCCGCCGCCGCCGGCGGCTACTGCAAGGCCCTGATGGGCAACCACGAGCTGCTCCTCATCGGCGCCAAGCGCTTCGGGGACACCCCCGTGAACTCCGGCGCCGGCACCGCCACCTTCCAGGCCGCCTGGCTGCTCAATGGCGGCCAGCGCACCGACATGGAGCGCCTGGAGGACGTCCACCTCCAGTGGATGTCCCGCCTCGACGCGGCCACGCTGCAGGACGGACACCTGCTGCTCCACTCCGACACCACGGCGTACCTGGACTACGGCGACTCCATCGAGGACGTCAACGACACCATCCACGAGCTGCTCAACCGGGGCGACGCCGACATCACCTGGGACCTCTTCCGCAAGTTCACCAAGCGGTTCGCCTTCCGCGACGAGGAGACCGGCCCCCAGGCCGTACGGGAACTCCTCGGCACCTACGGCGGCAGCCGCGTCGTCCACGGCCACAGCCCCATCCCGTACCTGCTCGGCGAAGTCGGCGCCGAGGACGGCGAGGACTCCCACGGCCCGGAGGCCGTGGACGGACCGCACGTGTACGCCGACGGGCTGGCCATCGCGATGGACGGCGGCGTGACGATGGCGGGCAAGCTGCTCGTCGTTCAACTACCTCTGCGCGACTGAGCGTTCTCGGAGCGGGGTATTTCAGCAAAGCCCCTGTCACGGCGTGGCAGGGGCGCTCTACCATCGCTCTATCCGTAGCAGGCTCTCCTCCGTTTGTGCCGGCGCCCGCGGATCCACGCGGCGCACACCGGCTCGTACGGAGCATCGGGGGATGCACATGACCAGCGCTCCGCACCTGCTCACCGAAGACCGACCGGAGTTCGATCGGCTCCTCGACGAGGCGCTGCGCACGGCGGACGAACGGCCCGAGCTCGCCACCCTCGGCGAACGGCTGAACGCCGAACAACTGCGCACCATGGCCCAGGCCGCCACCACACTGCTCACCGCCGCCGCGGCCGCCGAGTACGGCCACTACGTGAAGGTACGGGAGGAACTGCGCGACGGGGCCCTGTCGGCCTCGGGCACGGGCGGCGAGGACGGCACCGAGGAACAGGACGACGGAGCCGGGGTGAGCGCCGTGGTCGGCGTCCTCGCACCGGTCCTGGCGGGCACCGCCATGCTGATCTTCCTGCTGGTGGGCTACGGCCTCAAGATGATCGAACCCGAACCGGCCTTCGCCCAGACCATGCTGACGGCGGGCTGGCTCTTCGGCGCGCTCACGGTGGCCGCCCTGCTCTTCGCGGTGATCGGACTGCTGGTGACGGCCCTGCGCAACAGCTCCACGCAGGTCGCCGCCGAGGAGAGCGTGCCGGTACCCGACGAGCTCTCCCGCGCCCGGGAGGCCTGGCGCAACGCGCTGCTGGAGCGGGGCATCGTGCCGTTCCTGCGCGACGCCCTGGCCGACCCGACCGCCGGACCGGGCTACCCGGTGCCCCGTACGCCGGGGGCCGGGCGCATCCCCAGCCTGGGGTACAGCCGGCCCGACTTCACCAGCCCGGGCCCGGCCTCCCAGGGGCCCCGCCCCGGCTACACCCCGCCGGACTTCACCAGCCCGGACTTCGGCGGCCCGGACCACGAGCCCGAATGACCGCCTGGCCGGTGGCCGGTGGCCGCGGCAACGGCACCGGCCCGCGACTCCCCCCATGAGGTCGCGGGCCGGACCGGTACTCCGGGTCAGTCGGCCAGCGGCAGGTAGACCCGGTTGCCCGCGGCCGCGAACTCGGCGGACTTCTCCGCCATGCCCGCCTGGATCTCCTCGGCCTTCAGGTCTCCGCCGTGCTCACGGCGGATGTCCTGCGAGATCTTCATCGAGCAGAACTTCGGACCGCACATGGAGCAGAAGTGCGCGGTCTTGGCCGGCTCGGCCGGGAGGGTCTCGTCGTGGAACTCGCGGGCCGTGTCCGGGTCGAGGGCCAGGTTGAACTGGTCCTCCCAGCGGAACTCGAAGCGCGCGTCCGACAGGGCGTCGTCCCACTCCTGGGCGCCCGGGTGGCCCTTGGCCAGGTCCGCCGCGTGGGCGGCGATCTTGTACGTGATGACGCCGGTCTTCACGTCGTCCCGGTTGGGCAGGCCCAGGTGCTCCTTGGGCGTGACGTAGCAGAGCATCGCGGTGCCCCACCAGGCGATCATCGCGGCGCCGATGCCCGAGGTGATGTGGTCGTACGCGGGCGCGACGTCCGTGGTGAGCGGGCCGAGCGTGTAGAACGGCGCCTCCTCGCAGATCTCCTGCTGGAGGTCGATGTTCTCCTTGATCTTGTGCATCGGGACGTGGCCCGGGCCCTCGATCATGGTCTGGACGTTGTGGCGCTTGGCGATCGTGTTCAGCTCGCCGAGCGTCTTCAGCTCCGCGAACTGCGCCGCGTCGTTGGCGTCCGCGATGGAGCCGGGGCGCAGGCCGTCACCGAGGGAGTACGTGACGTCGTACGTCGCGAGGATCTCGCAGAGCTCCTCGAAGTTCGTGTAGAGGAAGTTCTCCTTGTGGTGCGCCAGGCACCACGCGGCCATGATCGAGCCGCCGCGCGAGACGATGCCGGTCTTGCGGCGGGCGGTCAGCGGCACGTACGGCAGCAGCACGCCGGCGTGGACCGTCATGTAGTCGACGCCCTGCTCGGCCTGCTCGATGACCGTGTCCTTGTAGATCTCCCAGGTCAGGTCCTCGGCACGGCCGTCGACCTTCTCCAGCGCCTGGTAGAGCGGCACGGTGCCGATCGGGACGGGGGAGTTGCGCAGCACCCACTCGCGGGTGGTGTGGATGTTGCGGCCCGTCGAGAGGTCCATGACCGTGTCGGCGCCCCACTTGGTCGCCCAGGTCATCTTGTCGACCTCCTCCTCGATGGAGGAGGTGACCGCGGAGTTGCCGATGTTGGCGTTGACCTTCACCAGGAACCGCTTGCCGATGATCATCGGCTCGATCTCCGGGTGGTTCACGTTCGCCGGAAGGACCGCGCGGCCTGCGGCGATCTCCTCGCGGACGACCTCGGGGGAGACGTTCTCGCGGATCGCGACGTACTCCATCTCCGGGGTGATCTCGCCCCGGCGGGCGTACGCGAGCTGCGTGACGGCGGCGCCGCCGCGGCCGCGGCGGGGCTGGCGCGGGCGGCCCGGGAAGACCGCGTCGAGGTTCTTGAGGCCACCGCGCGGCGAGGTGTGCTTGATGCCGTCGTCCTCGGGGCGCACGGGGCGTCCCGCGTACTCCTCGGTGTCCCCGCGGCCGATGATCCAGTTCTCGCGCAGCGGCGGCAGGCCCCGGCGCACGTCGGTCTCGATCTGCGGGTCGGTGTACGGACCGGACGTGTCGTAGAGCGTCACGTCCTTGCCGTTGGTGAGATGGACCTGGCGGACCGGCACCCGGATGTCCGGGCGGGAGCCCGCCAGGTATCCCTTGTGCCAGCCGGGCTGGCGCTCGGTCTGGCCGTCGTTGTCCTGGCTGACGGCAGGCGTGCGTGCGTCGTCCTGAATGGTCATGAGACCTGATCTCCCTACGCCGGCATTACCCGGTAACAGGTTCGGCGGTCGACGCAGCCTCCTCCCGTACGCATTCTCATGCGCGTACGGTGATCAGCGCCCTCTCAGCCCGGTGCTCCGAGCTCCCGCGTTGTGCAAAGTAGCCCCCACGCTAGCGTCATCTATGGCGTGCTGAACAGTGGGCCCCCTGAACTCTTGCGATGATCTGCCGGTGACGTACTCGCCGCAGCCTCCCAACGAGCCCACAGAACCCTTGGGCCACACCGGCCACGAGCACGCGTCCCACGGGCATGCGGCCGGGTCCTCCCACGGGCATTCCCACGGCCACAGCCACGGCCACGGGCCGGCGGCCCCGGTCTCCAAGCACCTGCGCAAGGTGATCGCCGCCGTACTGATCCCCTTCGCCGCCGCCGTCTTCGTCGGCATGGCGGTGCTCTGGCCCGGCGGCGCCCCCGCGCACGAGCGGACCGGGGTGGGCTTCGACCGGCAGACCCAGCAGGGCAAGGTCGTCGCACTCGCGAAGGTCGACTGCAAATCGGTCAACGCCGCGCAGGTCCCCCCGACGGGCGACACCTCCACCCCCGAGGGCCGCGAGGCGCAGGCCGCCCAGACCGGCGAGTGCAAGAAGGCCACCATCGAGGTCGCCAGCGGCCCGGACCAGGGCCGCGCCTTCTTCGAGATCGTCCAGCCCGGCGCGCCACGGCAGCTGGAGAAGGGCCAGGAGGTGGTGGTCGCCTACGCGCCGGACGCGCCGCGGGACCTCCAGTACTCGGTGATCGACCTGAACCGGAAGTTCCCGATGGCGCTGCTCGCCGGGATCTTCGCCGTCGCGGTCGTCGTGGTGGGCCGGATGCGCGGCCTGTTCGCCCTCGTGGCGCTCGTCGTCAGCTTCGGGATCCTGACGCTCTTCATCCTCCCGGCGATCCTCCAGGGCTCGAACCCCCTGGTCGTGGCGGTCGTCGGGGCCAGCGCGATCATGCTGATCGCGCTCTACATGTGCCACGGGCTGACGGCCAGGACCTCGGTCGCCGTCCTCGGCACCCTGGTCTCGCTCCTGCTGATCGGACTGCTGGGCTCACTGTTCATCGGCTGGGCGTTCCTGAGCGGCAACACGGACGACAACACCGGGCTGATCCACGGGCTCTACCCGGACATCGACATGAGCGGTTTGCTGCTCGCAGGCGTGATCATCGGATCGCTCGGCGTGCTCGACGACGTGACCGTCACTCAGACCTCGGCCGTCTGGGAACTCCACCAGGCCGACCCGGACATGGGCCCGCGCGCCTTGTACCGGGCCGCCATCCGGATCGGCCGCGACCACATCGCGTCCGTGGTCAACACCCTCGTGCTGGCGTATGCCGGCGCCGCACTGCCTCTCCTGCTGCTGTTCTCGATCGCGAACAGCAGCATGGGTACGGTGGCCAACAGCGAGCTGGTCGCGGAGGAGATCGTACGGACCCTCGTGGGCTCCATCGGGCTGGTGGCCTCGGTGCCCGTGACCACGGCGCTGGCCGCGCTGGTGGTTTCCGCCGACCGTCCGGGGTCTTCGGCGGGCCTCCCGGCAGGGGCTCCGGCCGCGGGACCGTCCCGCGGCGGGCGGGGCCGCCGGCGGCGCAAGCGCTGAGGTCCTCGGCCCGAGTTAGCCCGAGTTAGCCCGCGTCAGCCCGCGTCAGCCCGCGTCAGCCCGCATTAGCCCGCGTTCCGCTCGTTCTGCTGCGATCCGGCGAGGATCTTGCCGAGCGCCTCGTCGAGGTTCTCCTCGAAGTCGGCGAGGTTGCGTTCCTGACCGAGCGGGACGAGCCGGTCGGTCCGGTCGAGGAACGCGACGAGCGGCGCCGCGCCCGCGCGGAACAGGGCCCGGTCGCTGCCGACCTGGAGCCGGATGTGGACGTCGCACAGCTCCTCCGGGTCGGTGGGGGCGATGT
This sequence comes from Streptomyces sp. NBC_00091, assembly GCF_026343185.1. Lineage (GTDB taxonomy): Bacteria > Actinomycetota > Actinomycetes > Streptomycetales > Streptomycetaceae > Streptomyces. Next base: position 2,589,836 of record NZ_JAPEMA010000001.1, read on the forward strand.
GCACGTCGCCGTCACCGCACGGCTTGTTGATGCCGTCGAGAAGCAGCTCCCGGCCGAACGCCCACGTCACGGGCGCGTCTCCGGGAAGGTGGAAGGTCAGGCGTACGGCGTAGGGGTCACGAGCGTCGTACCGGAGTTCCACCGGGATCCGGAACGAGAGCTCCTCGGAAACGAGGAAGCTCATCATGACCTCTGCCTGTACCGACTCGCGCATTGCCTACCCCGCTGTAGTGGAAGTGGCCAGGAATGTCCCCCAGGGCCCTCTTGACAAGGGTGGTGGAAGCGCTAGCAGATCACAAGGAGTGAGTTTTCAGATACTGATAGAGAACGAGAGGGTGCTCAACAGCGCGCCTACTTCACTCCGTAGCCGATCAACCACATAGAGCAACCGGTCTTCCTGGTGCAAGGGCAGCGAAATCGCCATGGTCGCGGCGGTGTCCCCGGCCGTGATCGGGATGGCCGCGCACACCGTGCCCAGGGCGTATTCCTGTCGCTCGATCACGGGCTGCATCCGCTCCAGGGAGCCGATCCGCTGCTCCAGCGCGTGCATGTCCCGCACGGTGTAGGGCGTGATGCTCTCGACCGGGTGGCGGTCGTAGTAGTCCCTGCGCGTCTTCTCGTCGAGCTGCCCGAGCAGGCACTGCCCGATGGCGTGCGCGTGTCCGGTCGCGCGGAAGTCGGCCCATTCCTCGCAGGCGGGGTTGGCCGGGGTGTCCGAGACACCCACGAGCTCGATCTCACCCTCGCGGAAAACCGCGAAGTAGACGGGGGCTCCGACCGCGTCGCGGAAGTGCGCGAGCGAGTCGAGGATCATGCTGCGACGTTTCTGCTGAAGTCCGCCGCCCGCCAGCCGGCCGGCCGCGTCGCCGAGGACGAAGACCCCGCTCTCCCGGCGCAGGTATCCCTCGTGCGTCAGGGTCCGCAGCAGGTGGTACGCGGTGGGGAGCGGGAGCCCGGCTTCGCGCGCCAGTTGTTTCGCCGGGGCTCCCTCGCTATGGGAACCCACTGCTTCCAGGAGCCTCAACGCCCTCTGCACCGACCCGATCAGGGTCGGCACACCCGCATTGTGAACCGGAGCCAAAGCTCACCCCCAGGGAACGGCACAGATTGCCACTCTATCCGCCGATTCCCGGGGTGTGGGCGGTTTGGCCGGTCCCATTCCCCCACCTGGGTTAATCCCGCTACCCCTTGGGGTCCGGGCCTCCTACCAGTCGCTGGAGGAGGTCTTCGCACCGCTGCCGGTGAACTTCTTGACCACGAAGACCAGGGCGCCGACGAGGGCGACGAAGAGCAGCAGCTGGAAGGCGAACGAGATCAGCGTGCTGAGCACGGAGGTGATCACTCCGCCGAAGACGAAGAACGCCAGCAGCGGTACGGCGACCCACTTGACCCACCAGGGCATGCCCGCGAACATCGCTCGGATCCCGTCCATGTTGCTACCTCTTCCTCGTCCGTGCGTCCGTTTCTTCCTCGCTCTCGATGCTAGGAGCCGGCCGCCCCGGACGGGGGCCCGCGAGCCCTCGGAACCCCCTGACCCGCCCCCTAGGGGGATCAGGGGTTCGACCCTCAGGGCGGATCGTGCTCAGGCCTCCGGCGGGGAGAACACCACCATCACCTTCAGCGGCTCGGTGATGTGGTGGAACTTGTGCGGCACCCCCGCCGGGACGTAGACGACGCTGCCGTTCGCCACCGTCGTCGTCTCCTCTCCCACCGTGATGGCGGCCCGGCCGCTCACCACGAAGTACACCTCGTCCTGGCGGTGCGGCTGCTGCGGGTCGCTCTGCCCGGCGTCGAGCGCGTAGAGCCCGACCGACATGTTCCGCTCACGCAGGAACTGCAGATAGGCGCCGTCGTTGGCCGCCCGCTCCGCTTCGAGCTCGTCCAGCCGGAAGGCCTTCATCTTCGCTGTGCCCCTTGCCCTTGCCCAGTGGTGCCGAGGATCCGCTGATCTGCCGATGCCCGGCCCCGGTCTTCTCTGCCACGATCAGACACATGACGAATTTCGTAGTCAAGACGCTCGCCAACGCGGCGGCCCTGGCCGTCGCCATCTGGCTGCTCTCCGGCATCACGCTCGACGACGGCAGCACCACCGGCCGCCGCGCGCTGACGCTGATCCTGGTCGCTCTGGTCTTCGGCCTGGTCAACTTCATCGTCAAGCCGGTGGTGAAGCTGCTCTCGTTCCCGCTCTTCATCCTCACCCTCGGCCTGTTCACCCTCGTCGTGAACGCCCTGATGCTGATGCTGACCTCCTGGCTGGCCGAGAAGTTCGAGCTCAGCTTCCATGTGGACGGTTTCTGGACGGCCGTCCTCGGTGGCCTGATCATCTCCATCGTCTCCTGGGCCGTGAACCTGGCCCTGCCCGACAAGAACTGAGCGGCCGCCATGTACCGCGTGTGCTTCGTCTGCACCGGCAACATATGCCGCTCCCCCATGGCCGAGTCCGTCTTCCGCGCCCATGTCGTCGGGGCCGGGCTCGGCGGACTGGTCGAGGTGGACAGCGCCGGCACCGGCGGCTGGCACGAGGGCGACGGCGCCGACCCGCGCACCGTGGCCGTACTGGAGGCCGCCGGGTACGAGCAGGACCACCGGGCCCGGAAGTTCCGGGCCTCGTGGTTCGACCGCCTCGACCTCGTCATCGCCCTCGACGCCGGCCACCTGCGCGACCTGCGCGCCCTCGCGCCCACCGCGGAGGCCGCGGCCAAGGTCCGGCTGCTGCGCTCGTACGACCCGGCGGCCCCGGCCGCACGGGGCGGCGTACCGGACGCCCTCGACGTGCCCGACCCGTACTACGGCCCGCTCGACGGGTTCGAGGAGTGCCTGGAGCTGGTCGAGGCCGCGAGCCCGGGCCTGCTGGAAGCCGTACGCGCCGCCGTGAAGGAGCCCGCCCCGTGAACGAGCACACCCCCGGCGAAGCGGCCGCGGCCGCGACGGCGGCCGGCCGGTACGGCGACGGCACGCGCGCCGTACGGGCCGGTCTGCCCGAGCCCGTCAAGAACGAACCCCCGCTGCCCGGGCCGGTCTTCGCCGCCCACTTCCACCTCCCCGGGGAGGTGTCGGGCCCGTACACCTACGGCCGTGACACGAACCCCACCTGGACCCTGCTGGAACGCGCCATCGGCGAACTGGAGGCACCCGGCCGGGAGGGCGTGGAAACCGTCGTCTTCGCCTCCGGAATGGCCGCGGTCTCCGCCGTCCTGCTCTCCCAGGCACGCACCGGCGACACCGTCGTCCTGCCCGACGACGGCTACCAGGCGCTGCCCCTGGTCCGCGAGCAGCTGGAGGCGTACGGGGTCCACGTGCGCACCGCCGCGACCGGCGGGGACGGACAGCTCGCCGCCCTCGAGGGGGCCCGGCTGCTCTGGATCGAGACCCCGTCCAACCCGGGGCTCGACGTCTGCGACGTACGCCGCCTCGTGCGGGCCGCACACGCGGGGGGCACCCTGGTCGCCGTCGACAACACCCTCGCGACCCCGCTCGGGCAGCGGCCCCTGGAGCTCGGCGCGGACTTCTCCGTCGCCAGCGGCACCAAGGGGCTCACCGGCCACGGGGACCTGCTGCTCGGTTACGTCGTCTGCCGCGACCCCGAGCTGGCCGCGGGCATCCGCCACTGGCGCAAGATCGTCGGCGCGATCCCGGGCCCCATGGAGGCCTGGCTCGCCCACCGCTCCCTGGCCACCATCCAGCTGCGGACCGAACGCCAGTGGGGCAACGCGCTGGCGGTGGCCGAGGCACTGGCCGACCGGCCCGAGGTCACCGGGGTGCGCTACCCGGGGCTCGCCTCGGACCCCTCCCACAAGACGGCCGCCGGGCAGATGCGCGGCTTCGGCTCGGTGGTCTCCTTCACCCTGCCGGACCGTGCGCACGCGGAACGCTTCATGACCGCCCTGCACCTGGTCGAGGACGCCACGAGCTTCGGCGGAGTCCGGTCCACGGCGGAGCGGCGCGGACGTTGGGGCGGCGACGCCGTGCCGGAGGGCTTCATCCGCTTCTCCGCCGGGGCCGAGGACCCCGGGGACCTGGTCGCCGATGTGCTCCGGGCCCTCGACTCCGCGGGCTCCGGGAGCTGAACCGCGCGGGAGTAAAGCGGTCCGAGCCTCCCCCCTGGTGGCTCGGACCGCCCCGGGTCCCTACGAGAAGAACCACGCCGACAAGGCTAGTTGACTCAGCGTCAGAGTCCAATCACGGTAACGACAGGGGCCTATCGGCATATTTATAGTTGTAGACCCCCACCGAGAGGGGCCGCCATGGACCTGGCCCTGCTGCGCACCTTCGTCGCCGTGCACCGGGCCGGCTCGTTCACCCGGGCCGCCACGCTCCTCGGGCTGTCGCAGCCCGCCGTCACCTCGCAGATCCGCACCCTGGAACGCCAGCTCGGCCGGCCCCTGTTCCACCGGCGCGCCCGGGGCGTCACCCCCACGGCCGTCGGCGACGAGCTGGCCCACAAGGCCGCCCCGCACCTGGACGCCCTGCTCCGGATCACCGAGACCGAGCGGGAGGCCGCCGGGACCCTGCGGACCCTGCACCTCGCCGGGCCCCCCGAGTTCCTCTGCCTGCGGGTACTGCCCGCCCTCGCGCCCCTCGTCGGCCAGGGCCAGACGCTGCGCACCGCCCTCGCGCCCGGCGCCGAGGAGAACCTCGCCGGGCTGGCCGCCGGCCAGCACGACCTGGTCGTCACCACCGCCCGGCCGCGCGGCGGGCCCTTCACCGCGAGCGCCCTCTGCGACGAGGAACTGGTGCTGGTCGCCGCGCCCTACTGGGCCGCCCTGGCCGACCCGGCCGAACTGGGCGCCGCGGGCCCGGCGGCGCTCGAGGGGGTCCCGGTCGTCGAGGTCCACGAGAGCCTGCCGCTGGTCACCCGCTACTGGGCCGCCGTCTTCGACTCCGTACCCGACTGCGCGGCCACCGTCGTGGCACCCGACCTGCGGGCCGTACTGGAATGCGTCCGGGCCGGCGCCGGACTCGCCGTCCTGCCCCGCTACCTGTGCCAGGACGCCCTCGACCGCGGCGAGATCGTCTCGCTGCTGGAGCCCGCCCTGCCCCCGCTGCGCACCTGGTTCCTCGTCGTCCGGGCCGGCAGCCTGGCCCTCGCCCACCTCGCCCGGGCCCACGACCGCCTGCTGCGCGCCGCCGCGCACTGGTGAGCCCCCCGTGTTTCGGACCGTGGCGCGTTTCAGAAGGGGAGGAGTGGGCCACTCTTCTCCCATGACCGAACGTCCCGTGGTCAAACGCACCGCCCGAGCGATCCTGCTCGACGGTGACGACCTGATCCTCATCAAGCGCACCAAGCCCGGCGTCGACCCGTACTGGCTCACCCCGGGCGGCGGCGTGGAGTCCTCGGACGCCACGGTCGTCGACGCCCTCCACCGCGAGCTGCACGAAGAACTCGGCGCCAAGATCACCGATGTGGTGCCCTGTTTCGTCGACACCGTCGAGCACATCGCGTCCGGCGGAGTGACCGGCGTGAAGGTGCAGCACTTCTTCGTCTGCCACCTCGAATCGATGGACCCGGCCCTGCGGCACGGGCCAGAGGTCGACGAACCCGAGGGCGAGTACGAGATCGTCCGCGTGCCCTTCAGCCGGGTCGGCATCGCCGCCGTCCACCTGGTTCCGCTCTCGCTGCGCCACTACCTCGACGGCAACATCGAGGGGGTGCGCGCCATGCACGCCCCCGACCTGGGCTGACCACGCCGGGGAACTGACGGGCCCTCGCCGGTCCCAGCCGGCCGGCCGGTCCCGGCCGACCGCGCGCCGGTCTCAGCCGGCCACGCCCGCCAGCTCCTCGAGCGCGTCGTAGCGGATGCGCTCCCCGGGGATCCCGATCCGCTTGAGCGCGTCCACACCACTGCGGATCATCGCGGGCGGTCCGGAGATGAAGGCGTCGTACGAGCTCCAGGGCCCGTGCTCACCGATCGCCTGCGGCAGCTGGCCCGCCAGCCCCTCGCCGATCACCGGGCGGACCGACAGCCACGGGTGGGAGCGCTGCAACCCCAGCAGGGTGTCCTTGTCGTAGAGGTCGTGGTCGCTGCGCGCCCCGAAGAAGACCTCCACCGGACGCCGCTCTCCGTGCTCGGCCACGTCCTCGATCAGCGCCTTGATCGGGGCGATGCCGGTGCCCCCGCCCAGGCACAGCATCCCGTTGTCGGTGCTGTGGTCCACCACCATCGACCCGGCGGGCGGCCCCAGCCGCAGTACGTCGCCCGGGCGGGCGTGCCGCACCAGGGCGTTGGAGACCCAGCCCGCCGGGACGGCCTTGACGTGGAAGGACAACAGCCCGTCCGCGCGCGGCGCCGAGGCGAAGGAGTAGTGCCGCCAGACCCGCGGCCACCACGGCGTCTCCAGGCTCGTGTACTGGCCGGCGAGGAAGGGGTACGGCTGGTCGGGACGGACCGTCAGCACGGCGATGTCAGAGGTGCGCAGGTCGTGCGAGACCACCTCGGCGTGCCACCAGGCCGGCGCCCTGGCCTCGTCCTGCGCCGCCGCGTCGATCATGGTCTGTGAGATGGCGGTGTACGCGCGCACCCACGCCGCCTCGGTCTCCGGCCCCCAGGTGAGTTCCGCGTACCGGGCCAGCGCCCCGATCAGGGCCTCTCCGACCGCCGGGTAGTGCGCGGCCACGGTGCCGTACTTGCGGTGCCCGGCGCCGAGCCGGCGCAGGTACGGGATGAGCACGGCCGGGTCGTCGATGTGCTCGGCGGCGGTCAGCAGGGCCTTCAGCAGCCGGTCGCGCTGGACGTCCATGGCCGCGGGGAACATCTCCCGGACCTCGGGGTGGCCCGTGAAGACCAGGGCGTAGAAGTAGGAGGTCACCTTGTCTGCGACGGGTGCGATCTCCGCGAGGGTCCGGCGGATGAGCACGGCGTCCGGGGAGGGCTCGATCGCACCGCCCCCGGAAGGTATCCGGCCCGTCGCTCTTGCCGATCTGGTGGGCGGAGCGTCCATGCGGTGCCTCGCTTCGAGCATCTCGGTCGGGTCTCACACGCCTCGGCCTCGAATCCGAGGTTCCGGGTTTCACAGCGTGCCAGCCGACCGAGAGCGCTGCGGGGGAATGGAAAAAACCGGGTTTCGAACCCCCTTTTCCCCTTAAGATGCCTCGACTTCCGGGCGTGGGACACCCACGAGCTGGTATGCCTCACGGAGGTCGCGGCCCTCGTAGACATGCGTGGCCCGCTCCGCCAGATACGGGCGCGCGTTCACCGCCACCGAGCACGCCACCGCCTCGAAGAGCACCGCGTCGGTCCTGGAGTCCCCGTACGCGACGCAGTCGGCCCGGCCCACTCCGAACCGCTCGCACAGCCGGTCCGCGACCTCCACCTTGCCCTCGGGCGTCAGGATCCCGGCCGCGTCGACGGGCCGGGTGAAGGGCACCTCCGGGAAGACCGAGCCATGAGCGGCATGCGCCCCCCACTCCAGCAGCAGCTCCACGAAGAACGAGGGGGACAGCGAGATCACCGCGCAGTAGTCGCCGCGCTCCCGGATCTCCTTCCAGACGTCCCGGATCCCCGCCAGCCACGGGGCCCCGTCGAAAGCGGCCCGGACGTGCGCGGGCGTGAGGTCCGCCCACAGCTCCCGCGCCGCCACCGAGAACGCGTGCGGGCCGATCTCCCCTGCGCCGAAGGCCCGCTCGAGCTCGGCGATCTCGGCGCCGACGCCGAGCTGCCGGGAGATCTCCACCGGCGCGGCCGAGCCGTACATCAGGGTTCCGTCGAGGTCGAACAAGTGCAGGGAAGTCATAGCTGCCGAGGCTAACCGCTACGTTTCACGTGAAACAGCGACCCGATGTTTCACGTGAAACATCCGCGGTCGGATCCTTCAAATCCCTGGACTCCCCAGGAGCTGATGATCCACTCTGGGCCGGTGACACCACCACCGCTCACCGACCTGCCGATCCGCGCGCTGACCACGGACGATCTCCGTCACTGCGCCGACCTGTCCGAGGACCGCGGCTGGCTGCGCGAGGACCACAAGTGGGGGCTGCTCCTCGCCGCCGGCAACGGCTACGGCATCGACGCACCAGACGGCCAGGGGCTCGCCGCGGCCTGCGTCGTCACCCAGTACGGCGACACCCGGGCGAAGCCCGACCTCGCCGCCATCGGGATGGTCCTCGTCGCCGACCGGTACGCCCGCAAGGGCCTGGGGCGGCGCCTCATGCGGTACGTGTGCGACGACGTCCTCGCCGGCGTGCCGCTCACCCTGCACGCCACCCCGTACGGCCGCCCGCTCTACGAGGAGCTCGGCTTCGACACCACGGGCCGCGCGGAGATGCTCCGGGGCGCCTTCCGCCCCGAGCCTGACGGACCCGCCGCCGGCCTCACCAGCGGCCCCGGCGGCGTCCACGTCCGGCCTGCCACCGCCGAGGACCTCCAGCGGATCGTCCGGCTGGACACGGAGGTGTTCGGCACCGACCGGACCCACGTCATCACACGGCTTCCGGCCTTCACGGACAGGCTGCTCGTCGCCGAGGACTCCTCCGGCGCCCTCATCGGCTACGCCGCGATCTGGCCCAACATGGACACCCATGTCATCGGCCCGCTGATCGCCCGCGACACCGCCTCCGCCAAGGCCCTGGTGTCCTCCCTCGCCGCCGGCACCGAACGGCACCTGCGCACGGATGTCGACGTGCGCCACGAGGAGCTCCTCTCGTGGCTCAAGGAGCGCGGCCTGGAATCCGTGGCCTTCAACACCGTCATGACCCGAGACATCCCCGGCCTCCCCGGTGACTGGTCCCGCCGCTGGGCGCCGCTCACCGTCGCCGCCGGCTGAGACGAGGCTCCCCGTGACCGAACCCGCCGAACTGACCATCCGCCCCGCCACCGAGGCCGATCTGCCGGACATCGTCGCCATGCTCGCCGACGACCCGCTGGGCGCCACCCGCGAATCCCCGGACGACCTGGCCCCGTACGTCGCGGCCCTGAAGCGGCTGACCGACGACCCCCACCAGCACGTGGTCGTCGCCGTCCGCGACGAGCGCGTCGTGGGCACCCTCCAGCTCACGATCGTTCCGGGCCTGTCCCGCAAGGGCTCCACCCGCTCCATCATCGAAGGCGTCCGGATCCACGCCGACGAACGCGGCAGCGGTCTGGGGACCCTCTTCATCGAATGGGCCGTCGACCGGTCCCGGCAGGAGAACTGCCAGCTGGTCCAGCTCACCTCGGACGCGACCCGCACCGACGCCCACCGGTTCTACGAGCGGCTCGGTTTCACCGCCTCCCACGTGGGGTTCAAGCTCCAGCTCTGACGCGTCCCGGCACAGGCCGGGCCGCTGTCGGCGGCCCGGCCTACGATCGGGAGGATGAGCCCCAGCCTTCCCCTCGTCACCACCGCCGAACGCCGCCACCGGCTCGGCCGACGGCACCGCCTGGCTCCCTCCGCCCGCGCCGCCACCACGGTCCAGGCCGCGGACGCCGTCGTCGCCCTGCACGCCACGGACGCCGCGACCGTCTACCTCTCCGCCCGCGCCCGGCTGGCCGGGGGCGGCCCGGACACGATCGGGCAGGCCCTGTACGAGGACGTCAGCGTCGTCCGCATGCTCAGCATGCGCAACACGCTCTTCGCCGTCTCCGCCGAACTCGCCCCGTACGTGGACGCGTCCACCGCCCGGGGCATCGCGGTGAAGGAACGCCGGACCCTCCTCAAGCACCTCGAGGAGGACGGGCAGGGCCTCGACGCCGACTGGCTGGCGCGGGCCGAGGGCGCCGCCCTGGACGCCCTCGACGCCCGGGGTCCCTCGACGGGCACCCAGCTCTCCGCGGCGGTGCCCGCACTGCGGCAGAAGATCACCATCGGCCGGGGCAAGAAGTACGAGACCGAGACCGGCGTCGCCACCCGTGTCATCCGCCTCCTCGCGGCCGACGGCCGGATCCGGCGGGACCGCCCGCGCGGGTCGTGGACCTCCAGCCAGTACCGGTGGGTGCACACGCAACCCTGGCCCTCCGTACCCGCCGCCGAGGCCCGCGCCGAGCTCGCCCGCCGCTGGCTCCGTGCCTACGGCCCGGCCACCGAGGCCGACCTCAAGTGGTGGACCGGCTGGACCCTCACCGACGTGCGCAAGGCCCTGGCCGCCGTGGGCCCCGAGCAGGTCCGCCTCGACGACGGCGGGACCGCGCTCGTCTGCCCCGGTGACACCGGGCCCGAGCCGGCCCCGGAGCCCTGGGCCGCGCTGCTGCCCGGCCTCGACCCCAGCGCCATGGGCTGGGCCGACCGGAGCTTCCACCTCGACACCGCCCACCGTCCCGCCCTTTTCGACTACGCGGGCAACATCGGGCCCACCGTGTGGTGGAACGGCGAGATCGTCGGCGGCTGGGCCCAGCGCCCGGACGGGGAGATCGTCTGGCGGCTGCTGGGCAGCCCCGGCCGCGCCGCCGAGGAGGCGGTCGCCGCCGAAGCGGCCCGGCTCGCCGACTGGGTGGGCGACGCCCGGATCACCCCCCGGTTCCGCACCCCGCTGGAGCGCGAACTCGTCGCCTGACCCGAGGCGTCAGCCGATGCCCCGCCAGCCCTGCGGGTCCACCCCGCCGGGCACCGGGGCCTGGGGGTCGTAGGGCTCGCGGGTGAAGACGAACGAGCCGAGGTCGAGGTGGCTCACGGAGCCGTCCTCCCGCCGTACGGCCCGCAGCGTCTCGCCCGCGTAATAGCCCGTCAGACCGGTCCACGTACCGTCCGGTTCGGCGTGGAAGCGGGCCGGGCGACCGGTGGCACCCACCGGGCTCAGCTCCAGCGATCCGTCCCAGTTCAGGCGCACCACCTGCGCCGAAGTCCCCCAGTACCAGGGGCCGCACAGCTCGAGGGGTACCCGGTCCGTCTCCTTGAACGGCCGCCACGGCGCGGGGATGCGGGGCTCCGCGTCCGCGACGATCGCGACGAGCTCGGCGGCCACTGTCGAAGCCGGCAGGCCGGAGGTGCAGTTCGCCAGGACGACCGCGGCCACGTCGTCCGCCTCGCTCATCCAGAGTCCCGCGACGAACCCGGGCAGCGAACCGCCGTGTCCGGTGAGCCGGCGTCCGTCCTGGTCCGCCAGCTGGAGCCCGAGCCCGTACCCGAGTTCGGCGAAACCCGGCTCCGGGGGCGCCGCCGAGGTGCGCATCTCCCGTACGCTCTCGACGCTCAGCACCCGCTCGTCGCCGCGCAGCAGCAGCTGGGCGAACCTGGCCAGGTCGTTGGTCGTGGACCACAGCTGACCGGCCGCGGCCATCAGCCCCAGGTCCTCGGACGGCTCCGGCATCATCACGTCCGCCCAGGGATGCACCGCCCAGCCGCCCGCGTTCGGGGCCTGCGGCCGGGTGCTCGTCCGGTCCAGCCCCAGCGGTTCCAGCACCTCGGCGCGCAGCACCTCCTCCCACGGCTTCCCGCGGAGCGCCTCGACGAGCGAACCCAGCAGGGTGTAACCCGGGTTGGAGTAGTGGTGGCGGGTCCCCGGCAGGTGCTTGAACGGCTCCTCGCCGAGCACGTCGGCGAGCTCCGGCCGCAGGGAGGCCGGCGTACGCTCCCACCACTCGCCGGGCGTCTCCGCCGCGAGTCCCGCCGTGTGGGCCAGCAGCTGGGCGACGGTCACCTCGTCCGCGCCACTCCCGGGCAGGTGCTTGCCCAGCGGGTCCGACAGCTCCAGCAGGCCTTCGTCGCGCAGCCGCATCACCAGAACCGCGGTGAAGGTCTTGGTGATCGAGCCGATCCGGTACTGCACGTTCCCGTCCGGCCCGTGGCCTTCGACGGAGGTCCGGGAACCCTCCCAGACCACCTCCCCGCCGCGTACGACGGCCGCCACGAGCGACGGGGAGCGCCCCTCGCTCTGCGCGACGGCGATCCGGTGCCTCAGGGTGCGCCGGGTGGCGGGAAGCAGTTCCAGGTCTTCTGAGAAGGCGTCCATGATCTGTAGGTTCTCGCTTTCGGTGTCATATGGCGACGCTGTGACCTGCAGGTCTTGGCGGTGTCTCACCCGCGTTGGCACAGGTTCTGTCTCACGGCCATGTCATTTCCTCGAAGCCATCCTGGCTCCCCGGCTCACAGCTGGGTTCTGTTCAATGTCACCCAAAGAGCAGTTCGACGTTCGAGTCGACGCAGATGTTCAACACGATCACGAGCTGTCGGGCGTCCTCGATGTGCCGCGAGACAGTAGGGTCGCCTTCCACGGTCTCCCACTCCGTGATGATCTCGGCCAGCCGGGGCAGGACCCTGGCGCAGTCGGCAGCGGATAGTTCACCGTCATCATCAGGATGGTCAAGCAGGGGCTCAAGCGTCGATGTGATCTCGCTCCATTGCCGGTCCCCGCCGAAACCCCACATGTCCGGCAGCGTGAACCCCTCAGCCTGCGCCAAGCGCCGGCGGAAGGCGCTGAAACCCGAGTAGGACCAGCTGATGTCCGGGCTGGTGAGGTCACCGTCCCCAGGGAACAGGCACAATCCCACGAAGCCTCCTCGATCGAGACTTCATGATCGAGCTGGCAGGGCGGGTGCGGCAAGTGACTATCCGCCCCGAGCGAGCAATCACGACGGCCGGGCTGTGATCTGCCGACGGGCGGAGTCCCAGACCTCCTCGAACTGGTCGGAGGTCAGCTCCTCCGGATCGTGGCCTTCCCATTCAGGGACGGGCAGTTCTGCTGTGATCCCGAACCTGTTGTCGTACTCGTCGAGGCGGCCTGTGTCGCGGGCCTGCTGCCATTCGGCGAGGGAGGCGGCTGCGATCGGGATCAGCTCAGGCCCTTCGAGCTCGATCTGCCGGGTCACCCAACCTTCGGCGTCGACCTCGAAGTAGAACCAGGTGTCTTCCTCGTCCCAGTAGCAGCGCATCCATGTCGTCACCAGCCCATGATGACAACATGCTCTGTCTGCTCGCCGAGGCAATGTCAGAGCCGTGTTGGAGGATCACGCCATGCTGATTGCGACTGATGAGGCGGGCCGTGTGGTGAAGAAGCCCTCGAAGCCAGCGATAGGCAGGATGCTGGCCAACCTCCAGCGCGGTAACGCGCATCTGATTCTGGAGCGTGTGGAGGAGGGCACGGAAGGCAGCTGGTATGTCCAGGTGTTGCTGCGTGACGACAACACGTACCAACTCGAATTCCGGGACGGCGTGGCAGCCGAGCACTACCAAACGCGGACCGTGTCCCAGGAGAAGGTCTTGACCGCGATGCTCGGCTGGGCGGCCGGCATGGCCGACTGGAAGGTCGATTTCATGTGGAACAACATCGGCTCGCAGTTCGAGGCGGATGACGCTCAGCATCAGGGCTGACACGACCTGGTGCTGACGACTGCTACGACCTTCTTGCCGAAGGCGGTCAGTTTCATGGACCGACCACGTTCCGCGCGTTCAAGCAGAGTCTTCCCGAGGTCCCGTTCCAAGCGGTTGATCTGGATCACCAGGGTCGGCTGGTTGATGCCGAGGGCTTGGGCCGCCCCGCCGATTGTGGGATAGGACGCCGCGGCCGCAAACCGTTCGAGTCGCTGCCAGGCATAGGTACTGGTGAGGGCCTTGCGCAGAATCGCTGGGGTGCGGGCCGCCTGCTCAGTGACGCGTAGTGCGGTGTCGTGGCTTCCACCGCCGCGGGGCCGTAGGGGGATCTTGTGGGCATGGGCCCAGCGGGCCATGTTCGCGGTACTCATGCCCGTCTCTCGGGCGATGTCCGGCAGGGTCCGTCGGCGGATGACGTACTGCTCCATGAGCCACTCCCGTTCGATGGCTCCGCGGGGCTTGTAGTCCTGCGGGCCGGCTCGAAGCGCGATGCCGTACTCCTTCGCCAAGGCGGTCAGCACCGGGCGGGAGAAACCCATGAGGTCGGCGATCTGTTGAAGTGAGCGGTGTTCGTCCAGGTAGAGCCGGGTGAAGGTCTCCTTCGGCACCTCCTGGCGAGCCTTTAAACGGATGTGGCCCGTCGCCCTGGCCGCGGTCTTCGTCGGCGGGCGTGCGGGAGCCGGCTGTTCGTCCAGGACGAGTCGGATGGCCTCGACACTCGTGCTGAAGACCTCGGCTGCGTGCTGAACTGGATTCTTGCGCTGGCGGACGAGCCGGTGAAGCCGCCGAACATCGATCTGATCCGGGTCGGGGCCAGGAACATCGATCCCCGTCAGCAAGGTCAGGGGCGGCTGCCAGGTCACCGGTTCGTCGCGGATGCGGTGACGGGCGAGGAAGCTTTGGGCTTCCTCCATCAGTGCCTGGGCCAGCTCTGGTGTCTGGAGGGCGGCGTGGCGGACGCTCGCAGCCCGAAACTGGGCTTCGTTGCTGGCGCGGTAGTCGGGGTAGGACTCGGGGGGAAGACCGCTGATGCGCTGGAAGAGCTGGCAGCGGACGACAGCCTCGCGGCGGCCGGTGCCGGGCGACGTGCCGACGCTGCGACAGATCTCGCGCCAGCGTTCGTGTGGCAGCAGCTCGGTGTAGTCCAAGCGGCGCCGCCGCTGGAAGTCGATGGGGGCGTCCGTGGCGTCGAGGTGATCGGCCAGCTGAACGAGGGCAGTGACCACAGCCGACCAGTGCGGCTGATCGTCCAGCAGTTGAAGAACGCGAGAGATTTCGATGCCGTCCGTGACCACTCCGAGGTGCTCAGCGGCGGACTCAAGAGTGATTTTGCTGCCGATGATCAGCAGTGAGGCGGCCAGCACGGGCGCGAGGACACGGGGATAGATCCCTTCGGAAGGGGTGAGCCGCACGGCCCAGGAGGGCCAGAACATGCTGGGAATCTTCCGGGCCCGCTGTGTCGCCTCGCGGCCCGTCCTAGGGCGGATCGGCATGTGTGTGACCGTGCGGTAGCGGAGTTGTTCGCTGGGACGGAGCGTGGGTGCGAGGGCTGCCAGGTTCACTCCTTGCAGGACAGGGGTCAGGCCCTGTCCCCAGCTGTCGATGCTGCTGGCGCTGATCTGCCAGAGCTCCTCGCGCATGGCCTCCAGGAGGACCCGCATCGCCTCGCCGGCTCGGTGAAAATCGTTCTGCTCGAGAACCTGCAGGGCGATGATCACCGCGACGGCCGTGCTCACGGCTCGCGGTGGGGCCATGAAGCCCGGCCTGTCATTTGCTCGCAGAGCCAGCCGAGAGCCGGGCTCAACGGTGAAGTGCTCCTCGGCGATGTCCGCCGGCACCAGGTTCCTGATGTCGAGTGCCGGAAGATCCGCCAACACCCGTCCGCCGATGGCACGGACATCAGCCAGTGCCGCCTGGGATGACTGCGGACTGATCGCGTAGGGGCCGAAGGCTGCGGTGCCGGTCTCGATGACGTCCAGCAGCCGTGCCTGGGCCGTAAGCGCGGGATGCCCGACGGGCAGCCGGAGCGTACGGGTCTGGGTCAGATCGAATCCGCAGCCGCTTGTTCGATGTCCACCCCGCGCCGCAGGCGGGTTTCCGCAGATCGCTGGCAGCGGGATGACTCGGCCGGATCGGGGCCGCTGTCGTTGAATGCGTCCGCAGTCCGGGCAGCAGTCCGCCAAGAGCCTGCTATGGAAGACGCAGGCGTATGACCAGCCCAGCCGCCAGGCCAATTGCCACCTGCCGTCGCTGTCGCGCAGGCAGTCCGGGCAGAACTGGGAGCCACCGCCACGGCCCCAAAGCACCGAGCGTTTGACGTGGCGGCGCTCGAAGTTGATGCGGAGAGCCCTCTGGTCGTAGTGGGCCAGGGTCATGCTGGTGATCGTCTGCGGATCGAGTCCGCTCGCGTGCGCGATGGCCATCGTCTCCTGCTCGCTGAGCAGGATCGTCCAGTCCGGCGGGATGCCCTTCAGGTGATCTCCCTGCCTGGATCTCGCCGGGAACCCGAGGTGCCGCAGCACGTCTCCGAGCGCGGTGTTCAGCCGTCGGGCCAGGGCTTCCAGCCAGGAATCGAGGGCCTCACCCGGCAATGGCGCCAGCCGGACGGGGAGGGTTCGGGCGACCGCAGTCACGCCGCTTTCTCCCGTGTGGAGCGGGGGCGGCTGGTCAGTCGCCTTTTCTCCAGAGCGGCTTCGAGCTCCTTGCGGGCCGCTTCAGACGCCTCGTCGTTCTTCACCCGGTCGAGCAGGTCGCGGGTGAGGCATTCGGTGCCGCTGCGTACCGCTCTCTGGCAGCCCCTGTTGATCAGCGTCATCAGCGAGCCGATGTGGCCAGTGCTGCGGGCGAAGAGGTAGTCGGACAGGTCGTCCGCGAGCATGCCCGGGCGCCTGTCGGCCAGGACCACACGTTGTTCGAGGGCAAGCAGCATCTGCCGCCATTCCCGGCGGTCCTCTTCGGATTCGATCGTGAAGGGCCTCATTCCCAGCCGGGTGGTGCGGCGGCCGGTCTGTGCCAGTGCCTCGTCCCCTGTAGCGCCTCCCTCACTGAACAACCCTTTGTCGGCGAGCCCGACGCCGATCATCAAGAGGGTCACGGGAAACTCGTTAGCGATCCACTTGAGGTGGTTGCTGACCTCGATACCGCTGCTCTGGCGCCATTTCAGAAAGTGGAGATCATCGAGCGCGAGCAGGCGGACCTCGCAGGACAGGACGCAGTCCAGGGCTCGCTGGCCGAACTGGGCAGTGGTCCCGCGATTGCGTCCGGGGTGGCCGAAGAACTCCAGCAGGGACCGGTTGAGATCCTTCATGCCGGTGTTGCCGGTTAGCCCAACCCGGCAGACCGGTAGCCGCTCGTGCCCATCGGCGGTGAACGCACCCTGTTCGGCGATCTCCCGGCGGTGGAAGTCCCGGGCGAACGCAAGCACCGAGGTGGTCTTGCCCAGGCCGGGGAAGGCGTCGACGGCCACGGCCCCCTTGGCCTTGTCGCCGTCCTGGACGTTGCTGTCGACGATGTCCCACAGGTCTTCATGCAGTTCAGCGAGTTGCGGAGTCTTGATCGGGCCGAGGTTGGCGTGCCATTGCCGCCGCTGCCGGTCGTAGTCGGCCCTCGCTTCCTCGCTCAGGTCTTTCACCTGGGTGCGGGTCAGCAGCTCGGGCCGGCTGCGGCGCGGGGCCTCGACGAATGCCTTCCAGTCCTCCTTCCGCGACAACGCCAGATTGCCCAGGGTCGGCGGGCTGGAAGTGCTCACACGTCCTCCAGGGCGTCCGCATAGAAATCGTCGTCACCGAGGTCTTCCAGATCAGCCTCGTCGTCATCGCCCATCTCGGGCGCCTCTACCGGATCCTCTTCCACGGGCTCGGTCGGCTCCGCGGCCTGGCCGAGGGCTTTGCGTACGGAGGAAAGGGAGACGACGGTCTCCTCTTCGGTCTGCGGCAGCTCGATGGCCGCCTGCTCTCGCGAGAGACGCAAGACCATGCGCCGCTCAGCGAGCGTGGTTCCCAGCCCGATATTCCAGCGCTCCAGCAGGTCAGCGATCGCGAGCCGGTCATCGGGGAAGCGGTACTTCGCCGCAGCCAGCCTCCGGGCGAACGTCAGCGCGTCCTCGCTCAGCGGCATAGAGGCCGAGGGTGCGTGCTCCCAGAGCAATGGGTGCCAGCTGCGGTCCGTCGGATCACGGAAGTAGATCCGCGTGATGTCGTCGGGGTCCACCTGGAACGGCCAGCCGTTCCTCACCGGGCTGCCGGTGTAGGGACTCTTGGCGTTTCGGTAGGCGTTGAGTGCGCTCCCGTTGTAGCGGCGGCGGCCGATTTCAACGCCATAGGGCTGGATCGTGCGCCATGTGGTCTGCAAGAACTCGAAAGCGAGATCCCGGTTGCGGGGTGCCTCGATGTAGCCGGCCCTGGCCATGCCGTGCTCGAACATCGCCGCCGGAGACATCCGCAGCCCCGGCAAGCCGGGATCCACCAGACTCGCGTGAGGCCGCCGGTGATAGACCTTCGCAGTCCACTCCCAGATCATCGCCTCCAGCTCGTCCAGGAAGAAGAACGCGTCGCCCTCTGGGTTCTCCCCCCGGGAGTGGATGTCGGGGCCCTTGTAGCCAGGCAGGACCTGCAGCAGCCCCTCACGGAGGGTACGGAAGTAACGCTCAACCGGTCCCTTGTCACGGCCCGTTCGTAGCCTCGCCGGCTGAATCGAGATGCCCATCCGGCGGCAGACACTCGTCAGATGCTCCGAGACGTAGACCTTGCCGTGATCGACCACCAACGTCTCCGGCACCAGCGGCGGAGACACGAGACCGGGCCCCTCCATGGCACCGACGTCGACCATCACCGCCCTGGGGATGCCGTGCTCGGGCCAGACCGCGTCCCGCGGCCAGTCGGCGCCTGCCCTCCGGGGGCGGAATGACTGGTAGAGCACCGCGCTGACGTCCACCGCCTTCGTGGAGACCGGCGTGATCCGGATCCCGGTGATGCACCGGGTGTACCAGTCCATGCCGACGGAAAGCTCAGCCTGCACCCACCGCAGCGTGAACGGGTCGAACGCGAACACGTCCAGCCGGGTGGAGTCCATCAGCAGGTACTCGCCCGGCCGCGTCGGCCGCAGCTTCCCGTAGACGCCCTCCGGCCGGCTGGCGATGTCCCGGTTGCGTTTCGTACTCAGCCGGAACAGAGGGTGCTGCCGTTCCAGCTGCTCCAGCAGGCGAAATGCGGTCGCCCGGCTCGGCTGCGGCACTACCTCCGGCCCAAACCGCGCTATCACCCGGGCCCGAGTCCGCGCGATCACCATCGTCCGTGACGGCTTCGACTCCCCGGTGTGTTCGACCATCACCTCCAGCGCGGTCTCCACCCACCGGTCATCGACCTCGACGTGAGGTTTTCCGGCTGACCTTTTCGGGGCAAGCCCAGACTCTCCTCGACGACGAAAGTCAGCGACCCATTGCTTCACGGTGCGAGGTGATACCCCCAGCTCATCTGCCTTGGCCGCATACCGTGCCTCCCACGGTCGCTCCGGGCAATACTCCGAGCGAGGCTCACCTTCACGGGCAAGTTCCGGTGTTCCAGACCGATAGCCAGTCAAGACTTCCCTGACGTGCTCGGCGCGCTCAAGGATTTTTGCCCGTGCTGAACTGTCGAGCTGCCCTAGTACGACAGAAGCGATCTCTTCGTCATCGCCGCCTGACGGTCCTGATCCGTCTGGGCTGATGGCGGCACGGTCGGAAAACAACAATTCCTTGAGCGCGATCCTCAGCAGGCTCCCTTGGCCGTTCTTCAGGACCACCTCGTTGCCCGCCATGGTTGCGGCCATCTCCACCACCTCGACGGTCTCCCCGTCATAGCGGAAACGCGTACCGACTCCCACCCGGGTTCCAGCCCTGCTCATGCCGGCCTCCTCAGTACAGACGACGGACCAAGAGGCTGGCCGAGATCGACCATGAGGCAGTGCGTCCAAAGCAAGTGACAAAGAGCGGCGCGAACTTGAGGCTCCGGCCGATCAGGAAGGCAGAGACCTGCCACGCCCAGGGCAACACCATCCAGCTCAGCGCTCCTGAGCGCGTCCAGGATGTCGGAGCTGAACAGCCAGTCCCTGCGATAGCCCGCCAGGAATCTCACGTTCTCCAACTCTGCGGTCGGCGGTTCGCTCCAGACCTCGTACTTCCACCCCTTCGACTCCACCGTCCGCCGGGTCCACTCGAAGGTGAAGGCCACCTCGGGGATCGCCAACCGGTGTAGCGGCTTTACGTCCACGACCACTGGCCCTTGCTCCGTGACCAGCAGATAGTCCGGAATGTGCTTGCGGACTTTCCCTTCCAGCACGGCCTTGAGCAGGAAGGGCTGGGCCACAATGCGGCGCACAGACGGATCAAAGTCCGCCAAGAGCAGCCGCGCCAGCTCCAAACGGGACTCGTAGATCACGTGATCGCACATCGTCGCGGACCAGTAGGTGCCCGAGTAGTGTTTCTGGCCCTTCCGCCAACGGAAAACTCGCCACGGCACAGCCGAGGCCAACCCCTTGAGCGGCTCCGTACCCCAGACGCGATCTTCGATGATCTGGCCGCTCTGAAGACGCACGCTCACAGTCGCAGCAGTGTCCACTACACCCCCAGCGCACGAGTAACTGCCCCTGCGACCAAGGTGACAGCGCTCTTCCCGTGCGTGGCGGGTGACCTACACCGCATCACCCATAAGAGTGAATGCTCCGAGCTGCGAGTCTCACAACAGCTGCATAAATGCCATCCATATGCAGCTGTTGCTGAGATTATGAAGCGGAATTTGAGACCCTACATGATCGGATGCTACGTGTTGGCCATGTCCACGAACCGCGAATAATGGCCCTGGAAAGCCACGGTGATGGTGGCCGTCGGACCGTTTCGGTGCTTGGCGACGATCAGGTCCGCCTCGCCCGCGCGGGGCGACTCCTTCTCGTACGCGTCCTCGCGGTGGAGCAGGATCACCATGTCGGCGTCCTGCTCGATCGAGCCGGATTCACGCAGGTCGGAGACCATCGGCTTCTTGTCGGTGCGCTGCTCGGGGCCACGGTTCAGCTGCGAGAGCGCGATCACGGGCACCTCCAGCTCCTTGGCCAGCAGCTTGAGGTTTCGGGACATGTCCGAGACCTCCTGCTGGCGGCTCTCGGGACGGCGCGAGCCGCCCGACTGCATCAGCTGGAGGTAGTCGATGACGACGAGCGAGAGGTCGTTGCGCTGCTTGAGCCGGCGGCACTTGGCCCGGATCTCCATCATCGACAGGTTGGGGGAGTCGTCGATGTACAGCGGGGCGGCCGAGACGTCGGGCATCCGGCGGGCGAGCCGGGTCCAGTCGTCGTCGGTCATGGTGCCCGAGCGCATGTGGTGCAGCGCCACCCGGGCCTCGGCCGAGAGCAGGCGCATCGCGATCTCGTTGCGGCCCATTTCGAGGGAGAAGATGACGCTCGGCAGGTTGCTCTTGATGGAGCAGGCGCGGGCGAAGTCCAGCGCGAGCGTCGACTTGCCCATGGCGGGTCGGGCGGCGATGACGATCATCTGGCCCGGGTGCAGGCCGTTGGTCAGGGAATCGAGGTCGGTGAACCCGGTCGGCACGCCGGACATCTGGCCGGAGCGCGAGCCGATCGCCTCGATCTCGTCGAGCGCGCCCTCCATGATGTCGCCGAGCGGCAGGTAGTCCTCGGAGGTCCGCTGCTCGGTGACGGCGTAGATCTCGGCCTGGGCGCTGTTGACGATCTCGTCGACGTCGCCGTCCGCCGCATAGCCCATCTGAGTGATCTTGGTACCGGCCGCCACGAGGCGGCGCAATACGGCTCTCTCGTGGACGATCTCCGCGTAGTACTCGGCGTTCGCCGCGGTCGGCACGGACTGCACGAGGGTGTGCAGGTACGAGGCCCCGCCGACCTTGCTGATCTCGCCGCGGCGGGTCAGCTCCGCGCCGACCGTGATCGGGTCGGCCGGCTCGCCCTTCGCGTACAGGTCGAGGATGGCCTGGTAGATCGTCTCGTGCGACGGGCGGTAGAAGTCGTGGCCCTTGAGGACCTCGACCACGTCGGCGATCGCGTCCTTGGACAGCAGCATGCCGCCGAGCACCGACTGCTCGGCGTCCAGGTCCTGCGGCGGGACGCGCTCGAAGCCGCCCCCTCCGCCGTCCCAGGAGCCGCCCTCGCGGCCCCGGTCCTGCTCCTGGTCCCCGCGGCCGCGGCCTTCGCCGTTGCGGCGCGGACGGGCGGGCAGACGGTCACTGGGACCGCTGTCGGCCCAGGGGTCGTCCATGGGCTCGGGCATGCTCACCGGGCCACCTCCTCCGTCCGCAACGCGGACCTCGCCGTGGCACTCTTTCTACGACACGGCTCTGACATTTGGGACACCCGAATCGGCTCTCGGAGCGTCGGGCAACGCACAACGGTAGGGCCGCGAGCGACGTCAGCCAATCTTGTTATCCACAGGCTGTGTGGATGAGATGTGGACGACGGAGCCAATGCTGTGGGTAAGTCGCCCGAAGCTGTGCACAGACCGGGGGACGACGCTGTGGACAAAATCACCCACCCCACCCCGACACCCCAGCTGACCTGCGGTTTCCTCTTCCCCTGACGGTGCCGGAGAAAATTCTTGGCCAGTGTCTCAAGATCGCCTCCAACGGGGCGGAAAGAACGCCCAAGTCAGGAGCTTGGTAAGGATCTAAAGACCCTTGCATCCATTACCTGTGGAAGATTAGATTGAGCACATGACACAGGCCCCCACCACCACGAAGGCCGACCCCCGACGGCACGACCGCGAGATCCTCGCTCTCGCCGTCCCCGCCTTCGGCGCCCTCGTGGCCGAACCCCTCTTCGTGATGGCCGACAGCGCCATCGTGGGGCACCTCGGCACCCCCCAGCTGGCCGGCCTCGGTGTCGCCGCCGCTCTGCTCACCACCGCCGTGAGCGTCTTCGTCTTCCTCGCCTACGCCACCACCGCGGCCGTGGCCCGGCGCGTCGGCGCGGGCGACCTCCCGGCCGCCATCCGGCAGGGCATGGACGGCATCTGGCTCGCCCTCCTGCTCGGCGCCGCGGTCATCGCCGTCGTCCTGCCCACCGCACCCTGGCTGATCTCCCTCTTCGGGGCCTCGGACACCGTCGCCCCGTACGCGATCACCTACCTGCGGATCTCCGCCCTCGGCATCCCCGCCATGCTCGTGGTCCTGGCCGCCACCGGCGTCATCCGCGGCCTCCAGGACACCCGGACGCCCCTCTACGTGGCCGTCGGCGGCTTCGCCCTCAACGGCGCCCTCAACGTGGCCCTGGTCTACGGCGCGGGGCTCGGCATCGCCGGATCGGCCTGGGGCACGGTCATCGCCCAGTGCGCCATGGCCGGCGCGTACCTCTTCGTGGTCGTCCGGGGCGCCCGGCGCCATGGCGCCTCCCTGCGGCCCGACGCGGCCGGCATCCGGGCCTGCGCCCAGGCCGGTGCGCCGCTGCTGGTCCGCACCCTGTCCCTGCGCGCCATCCTGGTGATCGCGACCGCCGTGGCGGCCCGGCTGGGGGACGCCGACATCGCCGCCCACCAGATCCTGCTGTCCCTCTGGAGCCTGCTCGCCTTCGCCCTGGACGCGATCGCCATCGCCGGTCAGGCCATCATCGGCCGTTACCTGGGCGCCGGGGACACCGACGGTGCCAAGGCCGTCTGCCGCCGCATGCTGCTGTGGGGAATCGTCTCGGGCGTCGTGCTGGGCCTGCTGGTCGTCCTGGCCCGCCCGGCGTTCATCCCGCTGTTCACCAGCGACCCCGCGGTCGAGGACGCCCTGCTGCCCGCCCTGCTCGTCGTGGCCCTGGGCCAGCCGGTCTGCGGGGTCGTCTTCGTCCTGGACGGGGTACTGATGGGCGCGGGCGACGGCCGGTACCTGGCGTGGGCGATGCTGCTCACCCTCGCCGTGTTCGCGCCGGCCGCCCTGCTGGTCCCCGCCCTCGGCGGCGGTCTGACTACGCTCTGGTGGGCCATGACGCTGATGATGCTGGTCAGGATGGCCACCCTCCAGCTCCGCGCCCGCTCCGGCCGCTGGCTGGTAGCGGGAGCCACCCGCTGACCGAGGGGATGTTTCACGTGAAACATCCCCCGGGAACGACGAAGGGCCGCACCCCAGAGGGTGCGGCCCTTCATGCGCTGCCCTTAGGCGGCGACGACCTCGATGCCCACGTTCGCGACGACCTCGGCGTGCAGACGCACGGAGACCTGGTACGAACCGAGGGTCTTGATCGGGGAGCCCAGCTCCACGCGACGCTTGTCGACCTTCGGGCCACCGGACGCCTCGATCGCCGAAGCGATGTCGGACGGCGTCACGGAGCCGAACAGACGACCGGCGTCACCCGCGCGGGTGGCCAGACGGACCTTGACACCCTCGAGCTTGCCCTTGACCTCGTTGGCCTGCTCGATGGTCGCGATCTCGTGGATCTTGCGGGCGCGGCGGATCTGCGCCACGTCCTTCTCGCCACCCTTGGTCCAGCGGATCGCGAAACCACGCGGGACCAGGTAGTTGCGAGCGTAACCGTCCTTGACGTCGACGACATCGCCGGCGGTGCCGAGGCCAGAGACCTCGTGGGTCAGGATGATCTTCATTAGTCGGTCACCCTTTCCTTATCGCGCGGTGGACGTGTAGGGCAGCAGCGCCATCTCACGGCTGTTCTTGACGGCCGTGGCGACGTCACGCTGGTGCTGCGTGCAGTTGCCGGTAACGCGGCGGGCACGGATCTTGCCGCGGTCGGAAATGAACTTCCGCAGCATGTTCGTGTCCTTGTAGTCCACGTACGCGGTCTTGTCCTTGCAGAACGCGCAGACCTTCTTCTTAGGCTTGCGCACAGGCGGCTTCGCCATTGTGTCTCTCCTGTGTGATCAAGAAGTTTGGATGCGAGCTGCCCTAGAAGGGCGGCTCGTCCGAGTAGCCACCGCCGGAGCCGCCGGAGCTTCCGCCCCAGCCGCCCCCGCCGCCGCCCTGCTGCTGCTGCTGGCCGCCGGCCGGCGCGCTGGACGCCCACGGGTCGTCGGAGGGAGCTCCGCCGCCCTGGGGGGCGCCACCGCTGGGGGCTCCGCCCCAGCCGCCGCCACCACCCTGCTGCTGACCGCCGCCGCCGTATCCACCCTGGCCACCGCGACCGGTGGTCTTGGCGACCTTGGCCGTGGCGTTCTTCAGGCTGGGGCCGACTTCCTCGACGTCCAGCTCGTAGACCGTGCGCTTGACACCCTCACGGTCCTCGTACGACCGCTGCTTCAGCCGGCCCTGCACGATGACGCGCATGCCCCGCTGAAGGGACTCGGCGACGTTCTCAGCCGCCTGGCGCCAGACCGAGCAGGTCAGGAACAGGCTTTCGCCGTCCTTCCACTCATTGGTCTGCTTGTCGAAGGTGCGGGGAGTGGACGCGACACGGAACTTCGCGACCGCCGCACCCGAGGGGGTGAAGCGCAGCTCGGGGTCGTCGACGAGATTGCCGACGACCGTGATGACGGTCTCGCCTGCCATGGATGAACCTCTCGGCGGGGATTGCTGCTGGGCTGCTGTGCTACTCGTTCCCGATTACCGCTGAACCGAAGTTCAGTGGGTCTCGGGGCGAAGGACCTTGGTCCGGAGAACCGACTCGTTGAGGTTCATCTGTCGGTCAAGCTCCTTGACGACCGCAGGCTCGGCCTGAAGGTCGATGACCGAGTAGATGCCCTCGGGCTTCTTCTTGATCTCGTAAGAGAGACGACGACGGCCCCAGGTGTCGACCTTCTCGACCTTTCCGTTGCCCTCACGGACGACGGAGAGGAAGTTCTCGATCAGCGGGGAGACAGCGCGCTCCTCGAGATCGGGGTCGAGGATGACCATCACTTCGTAGTGACGCATGTGGAACCCACCTCCTTTGGACTCAGCGGCCACGGTCGTTCCGTGGCAGGAGGGTCGTGATGCGTGCGCACGGTGTCCGAGAGCAGACACCGCGCAGCTGTACAGACTACCTCCTCGACTCCTTCCGGTTGAAATCCGGCGGGAGGGGGCCACAATCTGTATCCATCGGGTGTGCTCGGTGCTATGCCTCCCGCCCCAGGCCCGAGGCGGCCCCGCGACACCGCTCTGCTCCAGCCAGGAGGTGCCTTCCGATGGCACAGGCCATGCGACGCCAGTCCTCGCCCCAGATCTCCCTCTTCTCCACCGACGGCAAGCCCCACCCCCTCCAGGACACCCTGATGGCGGTCACCCTGGTCCTCGGCGCCGTGGCGTTCGTCACTGCGTTCTTCCACCATCTGCACCTGCTCAGCTCGTGGACCGGGCTGATCGGGATCGGGACCGGGCTGTACGGACAGTTCATCTCCGCCACCACCCGCGAGCGCTTCGCGCTGATCATCGGCCTTGGCGCGTCTGCCTTCGGCTTCATGCTCGGAATGGCGCACGGCGGCCTCTTCGGCGGCTGGCTGGGCTGACCGGGGGACCTCCGCGACGGGGCGCCGGCCTCCCTCCGGCCCAGGCACCGGCCTGTCCCCCAGATGGGTGGCGCCCCCGTCGCAGTAGGCTTCGCGCCATAGCAGCGAAGCCGCCGGAGGAGACACCCCGCATGAGCCTGTCCCTGAGCACCATCAGCCGCGAGCAGCATCTGGCGTATCTCCAGAGCCTGCCCTCGGCTAGCCACTGCCAGGTCCCGGCATGGGCCGACGTCAAGAACGAGTGGCGCTCGGAGAACCTGGGATGGTTCGACAAGTCCGGTGAACTCGTGGGCGCCGCTCTCGTGTTGTACCGCCAGCTGCCCAAGGTGAAGCGGTACCTCGCGTACCTCCCCGAGGGCCCGGTCATCAACTGGTTCTCCCCGAATCTGGAGGAGTGGCTCCAGCCGATGCTGGCGCACCTCAAGCAGCAGGGCGCCTTCACGGTGAAGATGGGTCCGCCCGTCGTCATCCGCCGCTGGAACTCCGCCGCCATCAAGGCCGGCATCCAGGACCCGGACGTCAAGCGCCTGCGTGACGTGGAGGCTTCGGTCATCGAGCCCCGCGCCTTCGAGGTGTCCGACAAGCTGCGCCGCATGGGCTGGCAGCAGGCCGAGGACGGCGGCGCCGGCTTCGGCGACGTCCAGCCCCGCTACGTGTTCCAGGTGCCCCTGGCCAACCGCTCCCTGGACGACGTCCTCAAGGGCTTCAACCAGCTGTGGCGCCGCAACATCAAGAAGGCCGAGAAGGCCGGCGTCGAGGTCGTCCAGGGCGGCTACGAGGACCTGCCGACCTGGCAGCACCTGTACGAGATCACGGCCGAGCGCGACAAGTTCCGCCCGCGCCCGCTCAGCTACTTCCAGCGCCAGTGGACGGCCCTCAACTCCGAGGACCCCAACCGCATGCGGCTGTACATCGCCAAGCACGAGGGGGAGCCGCTGGCCGCCGCCACGATGCTCACCGTCGGCCAGCACGTCTGGTACTCGTACGGCGCCTCCGCGAACCACAAGCGCGAGGTCCGGCCCTCGAACGCGATGCAGTGGCGCATGCTGCGCGATTCGTACGCACTGGGCGCCAGCGTCTACGACCTGCGCGGTATCTCTGACACGCTGGACGAGAACGACCACCTGTTCGGCCTGATCCAGTTCAAGGTCGGTACGGGCGGCGAGGCCGTCGAGTACGTCGGCGAGTGGGACTTCCCGCTCAACAAGATGCTGCACAAGGCGCTCGACATCTACATGTCGCGCCGCTGACCAGCTGTTTTCCGAGATTTTCGAGAGAGGTTCCGGACGGGCATGGCGCTCACGCTCTACGTCGACACCGCGCGCTGGCGTGCGCACCAGAAGCAGATCACCGACCAGTTCCCCGGTCTGATCCCGGTCTGCAAGGGCAACGGCTACGGCTTCGGCCACGAGCGGCTGTGCGATGAGGCGACCCGGATGGGCGCCGACATCCTCGCCGTCGGGACGACGTACGAGGCCGCGAGCATCAAGGACCACTTCGGCGGCGACCTGCTCGTCCTCACCCCCTTCCGGCGGGGTGAGGACCCTGTGCCGCTGCCCGACCGGGTGATCCGCTCGGTGTCCTCGGTGGACGGGGTCCGCGGCCTGGTCGGCGCCCGCGTGGTCATCGAGTGCATGAGCTCGATGCGCCGCCACGGCATCTCCGAGCAGGACCTGGGCCTGCTCCAGTCGGCGATCGAGGACGTCCGGCTGGAGGGCTTCGCCCTGCACCTGCCGCTGGACCGCCCCGACGGCTCGGACGCCGTCGAGGAGGTCATCGGCTGGATGGACCGGCTGCGCGCAGCCCGGCTGCCGCTGCACACCATGTTCGTCAGCCACCTGCGGGCCGAGGAGCTGGCACGGCTCCAGCAGCAGTTCCCGCAGACCCGGTTCCGGGCCCGCATCGGTACCCGGCTGTGGCTGGGCGACCACGACGCGACCCAGTACCGGGGCACGGTCCTGGACGTCACGCGGGTGGCCAAGGGCGACCGGTTCGGCTACCGCCAGCAGAAGGCCGCCTCCGACGGCTGGCTGGTCGTGGTCGCGGGCGGCACCTCGCACGGGGTGGGCCTGGAGGCCCCCAAGGCCCTCCACGGGGTGATGCCGCGCGCCAAGGGCGTCGCCCGGGCCGGTCTGGCCACCGTCAACCGGAACCTCTCGCCCTTCGTCTGGGCGGGCAAGCAGCGCTGGTTCGCCGAGCCGCCGCACATGCAGGTGTCGATCCTGTTCGTGCCCTCGGACGCCACCGAGCCGAAGGTCGGCGACGAGCTGGTGGCGCACCTGCGCCACACCACCACGCAGTTCGACCGGGTGCTCGACGCCTGAGCCGGCCGGGTGACCGGGCCGGCCGGCCCGGTCAGTCCCTGGGGCCGACGCCCCAGTCGACCCGCTGACCCTCCGAAGGCGCCGCGTACCGCGGCGCCTTCGCCCTTTCCGAGAGCGTGAACACGTCCTCGGCCCCGTCCAGGACACCGCCGGACGGGTCGTCCGAGCCGTCGCGGCGTACGACGTCGCGCTCGGGCAGCAGGATGTCCCGTACGACGACGGCGCACAGGTAGAGCGTGGCCAGCAGATGGGCGGCGATGGCCAGCTGGTAGCCCTCCACGGGCAGGCCCTGGTGCTTGTCCCCGCTGCTCGTGTAGGCGAGGTAGAACCAGATCCCGAGGAAGTACGCGATCTCGCCCGCCTGCCAGATCAGGAAGTCCCGCCAGCGGGGCCGGGCCAGCGCGGCGAGGGGGACGAGCCACAGCACGTACTGCGGCGAGTAGACCTTGTTGGCCAGGATGAAGGCGGCGACGACCAGGAAGGCCAGCTGGGCGAAACGGGGGCGCCGGGGGGCCGTCAGGGTGAGCAGTCCGATGGCCAGGCACAGCAGCAGGGTCAGCCCCGTCGCGTACGTGTTGGCCCCCTCCAGGGGGTTGCCGGTGCGCTGGGAGATCAGCAGCCAGACGGAGCCGAAGTCGATGGGCCGCTCCTGGCTGAACTCGTAGAACCGCTTCCAGCCGTCCCAGGCGACGTACATGACCGGGCCGTTCACCAGCAGCCAGGAGACGGCCGCGCCGAGGGCGGCGGTACCGAACGCGCGCCACTTCCCGGCCCGCCAGCAGAGCACGAAGAGCACCCCGAGCAGCAGGACGGGATAGAGCTTGGCCGCCGTCGCCAGGCCGATGAAGACACCGGCGAGCAGGGGACGGCTGCGCGACCACATCAGCATCGCGACGGCGGCGAGGGCGACCGCCGGCAGGTCCCAGTTGATGGTCGCGTTGAGCGCGAAGGCGGGCGCCAGGGCGAGGAGCAGGGCGTCCCAGGGCCTGCGGCGGTGGGTACGGGCGACACAGACGGCGATGACCGCTGCGCAGACCATCAGCATGCCCGCGTTGACCATCCAGTACATCTGCTCGCGGTGCTGGATGGTGCCGGCGGAGGGCGTCATCCAGGAGGCGACCTGCATGAACGCCCCGGTGAGCACCGGGTACTCCAGGTACTGCATGCCGCCGTACTTCGGGTCGGTCCCGATGCCGGGGAACTTGTCGAGGTAGGGCACGAGGCCGTCGGCGAAGCCGCGGGCGGAGTACAGGTGCGGGATGTCGGAGTAGCAGGCGTGGGTGTACTGCGAGCCCGCTCCCTGGAACCAGGCCCAGTCGTAGCAGGGCAGCTTCTGCACCATGCCGAGGGCGAACATGCCGAGGGCCACGAGGACCACGACGCGGACCGGGCTCAGCCAGTGGCCGCCCAGCCGCGCACGGCGGCCGACCGGGCCCCCGATGAGCTCGCTGCCGGCGGCGGCGACCTCGTCCTGCTGGGTGGGCGGTACGGGACGGTCCTCGTGCACCTTGGTCATGCCGCCCATCCTGCCGTACCGGGCGGTACACGGGGGAGGGCCGCCGCACGGTGTGCGACGGCCCTCGCCGGTACGGGTGGGCGAGGCGGGATCAGCCGGAGGTACCCATGATGCTTCCCCAGCTGGTCGAGCCTCCGGGCCTGCCCGGCCGGCCCGTGGGGCTCGGGGAGGGCAGGCCGCCGGTGCTTCCGTCCGTCGTGCCGCCGTCGATCTCTCCGCCGGTTCCGGACGTCGTACCGGCGGTCGCCGGGTCGCAGTCCAGGTTCCAGGGCCGGGGCTTGCAGGACGGCTTGGCGCCCTTCGACGGGGAGGGGGACACGGACGGGGAGCTCGACGGGCTCGTCGAGGGCGAGACCGAGGCCGAGGGGACGGCCGAGGGGGTGGGCTGGGGGGCGCCGGCCGCGTCCGCGACGACACCGATGTCCTCGGCCTCCGGGAAGTCCTTGACCGGGGTGCCCTTGAGCGCCTCGCGCATGTACTCCGTCCAGATCGCCGCCGGGATGTCACCACCGTGGATGGAGTCGACCCCGCCCACGTGGTTCATCGACATGAGCTCCTTCTTCTTGGAGGTCGGGTCGTTGCGGAAGAGGGTGACCGAGGTGGACAGCTCCGGGGTGTAGCCGACGAACCAGGCCGACTTGTTCTGGTCGGTGGTGCCGGTCTTGCCCGCGGCGGGCCGGCCCAGCTTCTTCGCCTTGGTGCCGGTGCCGTTCTCGACGACGTTCTCCAGCACCTTGGTGATGTTGTCCGCGACGGAGTCGTCCATGGCGCGGGACTCCTTCGGCGCCTCGAACCCGGGCACGTCCTTGCCGTCCTTCATGACCTTCTTGACGGAGAAGGGCTCCCGGTGGGTGCCGGAGGCGGCGAAGGTGGCGTAGGAGTCGGCCATGCGGATGGCGCTGGGCGTCGAGGTGCCGAGGGCGAAGGAGGCGTTGTTGTTCTTGTCCATCGACTCCTCGAGGATCCCGGTGGACTTCGCGACCTCGCGGACCTTGCCGTGGCCGACGTCGAAGACGAGCTGGGCGAACGGGACGTTGATGGACTTCTCCATCGCCTCGTTCAGCGTCACGTAGCCGTAGGGGTACTCGCTCTCGTTCTTCTGCCGGAACGGCGTCCCGTCGTTGGCGAGGAGCGGCTTGCCCTCCCGGTTGTTGATCACGGTGAGGTCGTTGGCGTTGTACTTGCTGGCGACCGAGATGCCCGAGCCCTTGGAGTTCTGCGTGCCGTACTGCATGGCGGCCGCCAGTACGTACGGCTTCCAGGTCGAGCCGACCGGGACGCCGGAGGTGTTGGCGTTGTTGGCGAAGTACTTGTGGTCCCAGCCGGGGCCGCCGTACAGGGCCACGATCGCCCCGGACTTCACGTCCACTGAGGCGGCGCCGACCTGTACGAAGGTGTCGTACTCGGGCCGCTTCTTCTCGTCGAGGAAGTCCTTGCGGGTGTCCTCCACCGCCTTGACCAGGGCGTCGACCTTGGGCTTCTGGAAGGTGGTGGTGATGGTGTAGCCGCCGAGCGCCATCTTCTCGGCGCTGATGCCGGTGGTCTTCATGACGTACTGCTTGGCCACCTCGACGAGGTAACCGGTCTGGCCGGACATGCCGCGGGCCTGCTCGGAGTCCACCCGCGCGGGGAACTCCTTGTACTTGTCCCGCTCGGACTGCTCCATGCGGCCCACCGCGACCTCGCGGTCGAGCACCCACGCCCAGCGGAGCCGGGCGCGCTTCTCGTTGGCCTCCGGGGTGGCCGCGGCGCCGAGGCCGCCGTCCGGGTTGTAGAGGTTGGGGCCCTTGAGCATGGAGGCGAGGAAGGCGCTCTCGGACGGGTTGAGGTCCTTGGCGTCCTTGCCGAAGTAGGCGCGGGCGGCGGCCTGGATGCCGTAGGCGTCCCGGCCGTAGTAGGCGGTGTTCAGGTAGCCGGCGAGGACGACGTCCTTCTCCTCGCCGACACCCAGCTTGATCGCCATGAACAGCTCGGTGACCTTGCGCTTGAGCGTCTGCTCGGAATCGAGGTAGCTGTTCTTGACGTACTGCTGAGTGATGGTGGAGCCGCCCTGGGTCGAGCCGCCCGTGGCCATGTTCACCACGGCCCGGGCGATGCCCATCGGGTCGACGCCCTTGTCCGTGTCGAAGGACTCGTTCTCCGCCGCGATCACGGCATTCCGCATAGACAGGGGAATCTGGTCGATCGGGACGATCTGGCGGTTCATGGACCCGCCGGTGGCGACCATCTGGGTGCCGTCGGCCCACTGGAAGACGTTGTTCTGCGCCTTGGCGGCCTTGTTCATGTCCGGCGTGCCCACGCTGGCGATACCGATGCCGGCGCCGGCGAAGATCACGGCGAAGAAGCCCAGGAAGGTCCCGCCGACCAGCTTCCAGGACGGCACGAAACGCTTCCAGCCGACCTTGTCCGCACGCGGGTAGTCGATGAGCCGGCCGCGTCCCTTTCCGCCCTTGCCCCCCTTCCCACCTGCGCGTCCTCGGCCGGCAGCGCCTCTCTGGGCGGCTCGGCGGGCGTCGGCACGACTGCCGTGGGCGCCCTGTTCGGCATATGGTCCGCCGGCTGACGCCGTGGGGACTTCACGCCCGGGTACGGCACCCCGGCCAGAGTGCTGCTGGGCAGCCCTGCGGGACGCGGCGCGGCCGCCGCCCTGGGACTGCGGCTGTTTGCGGCGGTGCTCGCTCATCGAACGACTACTCCTCGGGCAGGCGAGTGGCCTGGAAGCGGCAGGTGATTCCGGTTCCCCCCGGTGGTCCTTCCGCACAGCCTACGCACGGCCAAAACCCAACCAGTGCCGAAGTTCACCCCAAATCAGGCAACTTGCGTAGTACGAATTGGTGATGTGACGCCGGTCACCACATCACCACTTGTCGCTGGGGGCGGCCCGTTCTATCGTCTGGATGTATCGAGCCGATACATCAGCTCGGCATAAACTCAGAGGCAGAGAGGGGCAGGCGGATGAGCAGGCGCTCAGGCATCCTCGAGTTCGCCGTCCTCGGCCTGCTTCGCGAATCCCCCATGCACGGTTACGAGCTGCGCAAGCGGCTCAACACCTCGCTGGGGGTTTTCAGGGCGTTCAGCTACGGGACTCTCTACCCCTGCCTCAAGATGCTGGTCGCAAACGGCTGGTTGATCGAAGAACCGGGGAACGCCCCGGAAGACGCTCTCGCCGCTTCACTCGCAGGGCGCCGCGCCAAGATCGTCTACCGGTTGACGGCAGCAGGTAAGGAGCACTTCGAAGAGCTCCTGTCCCACACCGGCCCCGACACCTGGGAGGACGAGTCCTTCGCCGCCCGCTTCGCCTTCTTCGGCCAGACCGAACGAGACGTGCGCATGCGGGTACTGGAGGGCCGCCGCAGCCGGCTGGAGGAGCGCCTGGAGAAGATGCGCGCCTCGCTCGCCCGTACACGGGAGCGCCTGGACGACTACACGCTCGAGCTGCAGCGGCACGGAATGGAATCCGTCGAGCGTGAAGTGCGCTGGCTGAACGAGCTCATCGAGAGCGAGCGGGCGGGAAGGGATCGGAGACGATCCGGCCCGCCCGACGAAACTGCAAAGTGAGGCCTGCATCTCGCAGGTCTCGTTCCGAGAACAAACAGGGAGCAACCGGAATGGGTTCGGTTCGCGTAGCCATCGTCGGCGTGGGCAACTGCGCCGCCTCGCTGGTGCAGGGCGTCGAGTACTACAAGGACGCCGACCCGGCGGCCAAGGTCCCCGGTCTGATGCACGTCCAGTTCGGCGACTACCACGTGCGTGACATCGAGTTCGTCGCCGCGTTCGACGTCGACGCGAAGAAGGTCGGCCTCGACCTTTCGGACGCCATCGGCGCCAGCGAGAACAACACCATCAAGATCTGCGACGTCCCGAACGCCGGTGTGACCGTCCAGCGCGGCCACACCCTGGACGGGCTGGGCAAGTACTACCGCCTGACCATCGAGGAGTCCGCCGAGGCTCCGGTCGACGTGGTCCAGATCCTCAAGGACCGTCAGGTCGACGTCCTGATCTGCTACCTGCCCGTCGGTTCCGAGGCCGCGGCGAAGTTCTACGCCCAGTGCGCCATCGACGCCAAGGTCGCCTTCGTCAACGCCCTCCCGGTCTTCATCGCCGGCACCAAGGAGTGGGCCGACAAGTTCACCGAGGCCGGTGTCCCGATCGTCGGCGACGACATCAAGTCCCAGGTCGGCGCCACCATCACGCACCGCGTGATGGCGAAGCTGTTCGAAGACCGCGGTGTCCGTCTCGAGCGCACCATGCAGCTCAACGTCGGCGGCAACATGGACTTCAAGAACATGCTCGAGCGCGACCGCCTCGAGTCGAAGAAGATCTCCAAGACGCAGGCCGTCACCTCGCAGATCCCCGACCGTGAGCTCGGCGAGAAGAACGTCCACATCGGCCCGTCCGACTACGTCGCGTGGCTCGACGACCGCAAGTGGGCCTACGTCCGCCTCGAGGGCCGCGCCTTCGGCGACGTCCCGCTGAACCTCGAGTACAAGCTCGAGGTGTGGGACTCCCCGAACTCCGCCGGTGTCATCATCGACGCCCTGCGTGCCGCGAAGATCGCCAAGGACCGCGGCATCGGCGGCCCGATCCTGTCGGCCTCGAGCTACTTCATGAAGTCCCCGCCGGTCCAGTACTTCGACGACGAGGCGTACGCGAACGTCGAGAAGTTCATCAAGGGCGAGGTCGAGCGCTAGTCGCACCCAAGGGTCCTCCGGACACCTGGTCTTCGACCGTTCTTCCACCGAGGGTCCCCGGACAATGTGTCCGGGGACCCTCGGTGTATGTGACCCTTGCCCTCATGCCTGTCGTAGGTGATCTGCGCGTACTCCTGCGCCTGAGGGATTTCCGCAACCTGCTCGCCGTACGGCTGTTCTCGCAGGCCGCCGACGGTGTCTACCAGGTCGCTCTCGCCACCTATGTGGTCTTCTCCCCCGAGAAGCAGACCTCGCCCGCTGCCATCGCCTCGGCCATGGCGGTACTCCTGCTGCCGTATTCGGCGATCGGACCCTTCGCCGGGGTGCTGCTGGACCGGTGGCGCCGGCGCCAGGTCTTCCTCTACGGCAACCTGCTGCGGGCCTTCCTCGCCTGTGTGACCGGCATGCTGATCGTCATCCACGTCCCCGACTGGCTGTTCTACGCCTCGGCCCTGTCCGTGACCGCGGTCAACCGCTTCGTCCTGGCCGGGCTCGCCGCGTCCCTGCCCCATGTGGTCCGCACCGATCAGCTCGTCACCGCGAACGCCCTCTCGCCCACCGCCGGAACGCTCGCGGCGGTCGCCGGCGGAGGACTGGCCTTCCTCGTACGGATCCTGGCCGCGGGCTCCAACGCCCTCGTGGTCCTGCTCGGCGCCGCCCTCTACCTGTGCGCGGCCCTGGTCGCGCTGCGCCTGGCCGTCGGGCTCCTCGGGCCCGACCACCCCGGCGGGCCCTCCCACCCCTCGGTCACCGAAGGGGTCGTCCTCACCGTGCGGGGCATGGCCGAGGGCCTCAAGCACTTGGCCTCCCGGCGCGAGGCCGCCCGGGCGCTGACCGCGATGACCCTGATGCGGTTCTGCTACGGGGCCCTGACCGTGATGCTGCTGATGCTCTGCCGCTACTCCTGGTCGGACAACGAGTCCGACGGCCTGGCCCTGCTGGGGATCGCCGTCGGGGTCTCCGGCGCCGGGTTCTTCGCGGCCGCCCTCGTCACCCCCTGGCTGGTGAACCGGCTCGGGCCGCTGGGCTGGATCACCGTCTGCTCGGCCGGCTCGGCCCTGCTGGTGCCCGCCCTCGGCCTCTTCTTCGCGCCCGGGCCGATGCTCGTCGCCGCCTTCGTCCTCGGCCTCGCCACCCAGGGCGCCAAGATCTCCACCGACACCGTCCTGCAGTCCCGGGTGGACGACGACTTCCGCGGCCGGGTCTTCTCCGTCTACGACGTGCTGTTCAACATCGCCTTCGTCGGGGCGGCCGCGGTGGCGTCCCTCATGCTCCCCACCGACGGCCGGTCCGTCGCCCTGCTCCTGAGCGTGGCCCTGCTCTACGCCGCCACGGCCGGGTACCTGCGACGGCGGAGGCGATGTTTCACGTGAAACATCGCCCGGCGGCGGAGATCAGGCCTGGCCGGCCCACCACTCCTTGAGGGCCGCCACCGCGGCGTCGTGGCCCATCGGACCGTTCTCCAGCCTCAGCTCCAGCAGGAAGGCGTAGGCCTTGCCCACCATCGGGCCGGGGCCGATCTCCAGGATCTGCTGGATCTCGTTCCCGTCCAGGTCGGGGCGGATCGAGTCCAGCTGCTCCTGCTCCTGGAGCTGCGCGATCCGCTCCTCCAGGCCGTCATAGGTACGGGAGAGCGCGCCGGCCTTGCGCTTGTTGCGCGTGGTGCAGTCGGACCGGGTCAGCTTGTGCAGGCGCTCCAGCAGCGGGCCCGCGTCGCGGACGTAGCGCCGCACCGCCGAGTCGGTCCACTCCCCGTCCCCGTACCCGTGGAAGCGCAGGTGCAGCTCCACCAGCCGGGACACGTCCTTGACCATGTCGTTGGAGTACTTCAGCGCCGTCATGCGCTTCTTGGTCATCTTCGCGCCCACCACCTCGTGGTGGTGGAAGGAGACTCGGCCGTCGCTCTCGAACCGGCGGGTGCGGGGCTTGCCGATGTCGTGCAGCAGGGCGGCCAGCCGCAGCACCAGGTCCGGGCCGTCCTCCTCCAGGTCGATCGCCTGCTCCAGGACGATCAGCGAGTGGTCGTAGACGTCCTTGTGCCGGTGGTGCTCGTCGCGCTCCAGCCGCAGGGCCGGCAGCTCCGGGAGCACCCGGTCGGCGAGACCGGTGTCCACGAGCAGCCCCAGGCCCTTGCGGGGGTGCGCGGACAGCAGCAGTTTGTTCAGCTCGCCCTGCACGCGCTCGGCCGAGACGATCTCGATCCGGTCGGACATCGCCTTCATGGCCGCCACGACCTCGGGGGCGACCTCGAAGTCCAGCTGCGCGGCGAACCGGGCAGCGCGCAGCATGCGCAGCGGATCGTCGGAGAAGGAGTCCTCCGGGGTGCCGGGCGTCCGCAGCAGGCCGGCGGCCAGGTCCTCCAGACCGCCGTGCGGGTCGACGAACTCCTGCTCCGGGAGGGCGAGGGCCATGGCATTGACGGTGAAGTCGCGCCGGACCAGGTCCTCCTCGATCGAGTCGCCGTAGGAGACCTCGGGCTTGCGCGAGGTGCGGTCGTACGCCTCGGAGCGGTACGTCGTCACCTCGATCTGGAATCCGTCCCGCTGCGCGCCGACGGTACCGAAGGCGATGCCGACGTCCCAGAGCGAGTCGGCCCACGGCCGCATGATCTTCAGTACGTCCTCGGGACGCGCGTCGGTGGTGAAGTCGAGGTCGTTGCCGAGACGCCCGAGCAGCGCGTCGCGGACGGACCCGCCGACCAGGGCGAGGCGGAAGCCCGCCTCCTGGAACCGGCGGCCGAGCTCGTCGGCGACAGGAGCGACCCGCAGCAGTTCACTGACCGCGCGGCGCTGCACCTGACTCAGGGCACTGGGGTTGTCTTCATTGGCGTTCGGCACAACTGAAAAGGGTACGTGGCCCGCCCGCCGAGGGCTCACCCGTTTCACGGGACCCCGCCGCCCGCGGCCACGAACCGGAACCGATCATGTGGAGCAAGGCGCGGCACTCGCGCACAGCGCACCTCGTTACCATGCGTGGACGCAGAACCGACGACCACTGACACTTCGAGGGACGGGCGAACGCGTGGCCGAGGCGGCAGACATCCAGGGAGCGGCCCCCGTGCCTGCCCGGCGCCGCTGGCTGCGGCGGGCAGTCGTCCTGCTCAGCGGGACGCCGGTGCTGGCCGCCCTGGTCTACGCCCCCGCCCCCGCGGCCCAGGCGGCCGAGTCCTCGGTCGACGTCCAGCTGACCGAGGTGTCACCCAGCGCTCCGGTCAAGAGCGACACGCTCACCATCTCCGGCACCGTCGTCAACAACGGCTCCGAGACGATCAAGAACGCCCACGTGGGTCTGCGGGTCGGGCCCATGGTGGGCGACCGGTCGGCGATCGGCGAGGTGGCCGACCGCAAGGGCTTCCGGCCGGGTGTGGACCCGGGGGAGATCGACTCCGCCTTCGCCGTGAAGATCGACTCGCTGACCTCCAAGGTCGGCCGGCCGTTCACGATCAAGGTGCCGCTCAACAAGCTGGACCTGGGCGCGGACGGGGTCTACCAGCTCGGAGTCTCCCTGTCCGGGACGACCGACAGCCGCCCGCACGAGCAGGTCCTGGGCATCCAGCGGACCTTCCTGCCGTGGCAGCCGGATCCCGCCGCCAAGCGGTCCGCCCTCACCTACGTATGGCCGCTGATCTCCACCACGCACGTCACGGCGGAGACCGGCTCGGACGAGCTCCAGACGCCCGTCTTCCTCGACGACTCCCTCGCCGAAGAGCTCCGGCCGGGCGGCCGCCTGGAGCGGATGGTCTCGCTGGGCAAGGACCTGCCGGTCACCTGGGTCATCGACCCCGACCTGCTCGCCACGGTCGATGCCATGACCAAGGGCTACCGGGTCCGCGCCGCAGACCCCGACGGCAAGCCCGTACAGGGCAGGAACAAGGCCGTCGCCGAGCAGTGGCTGAGCTCCCTGGAAGCCGCCGTCCAGGGCAAGAAGGTCGTCGCGCTGCCCTTCGCCGACCCCGACATCGCCTCCCTCGCCCACCACGGCAAGAACGTCTCGGGCGCCCTGGGCCAGCTGCGGCCGGCCACCGACAAGGCGAAGCAGGCCGTCGAGACGGTGCTGCACGTCACCCCGTCCACCGACTTCTCCTGGCCCGTGGACGGCGCGATCGACCCCTCGATCGTCAACGTCGCCACCTCGGCCGGCGCGCACAACGTCCTGGCCCGCAGCGACAGCCTCCAGGAGACCGGCGCCCTCGCCTACACCCCGACGGCCGCCCGCCCCATCGGCGCGGGCACGACCGCCGTGGTGGCCGACGCCGACCTCTCCACCTCCTTCGAGGGCGATATGGCCGCCGCCGGGGAGTCCACGCTCGCCGTGCAGCGGTTCCTCGCCCACAGCCTGGCCCTCAACCTGCAGAACAGCGACGAGCCGCGCAGCTACGTGGTCATGCCCCAGCGCAAGCCCACCGCCACCCAGGCGGATTCGATGGCCATCGCCCTGCGCGGGCTCCAGGCGGCCCGCTGGACCCAGCCCTCCGACCTGGAGGCGGCGGCCGGGGCGAAGCCCGACCCCGGCGCCGCGACCCAGGTACCCGGCGCGGGCCAGTACCCGGAGGCCCTGAGCCGGCAGGAGCTGCCGGTGTCCGCCTTCGAGAAGATCCGCAGCACGCAGAACACCCTCGACCACTTCAAGGTCATCCTGTCGGCGCCGGACCGCGTCGAGATCCCCTTCGGCAACACCACGAACCGGGAGATGTCCACCTCCTGGCGCGGCCGCCCCGAGGAGGCCGCCCGCTACCGGGACCAGGTGCAGGCCTACCTGATCGGGCTGACCGACAAGGTCAAGGTCATCCCCAAGTCGGACGCCACCCTGTCCGGCCACAGCGCGACCATCCCGGTCAGCGTGCAGAACAGCCTCGTGCAGGACGTCCACAACCTGGTGCTGCGGGTGAAGTCCGCCAACCCCACCCGTCTGGTGTTCGGCGACAGCGGTGAAGCGGAAGAGGAAGTCACCGTTCAGGGCGGGCACAGCCAGACGGTAAAGTTCACCGCCAACGCCACTGCGAGCGGTCCCGTCGAGGTCACCGCACGGCTCTTCACCAAGGACGGCGTGCCCTACGGCAAGGAACGAAAGTTCACCGTGGAGGCAACCGAGATCACCCCCACCGTCATGCTCGTCATCGCCGGCGGTGTTCTCCTGCTGGTCCTGGCCGGCATCAAGATGTACGCCAGCCGCAAGCGCGTCGCCGCGCGAGCGGCCGCCGAGGAGAGCACGCAGCCGAGTGACGAGTCCACGGACACCGGACCGCAAAGCACCGAGGGGTCCGGCACGGGTGAGACAGTGGACCGTTGAGCGATGCCGTGGCCGGTCGGCCTGGGGACGATGAGGTGGGGTTGCGATGAACGCGCCGTACGACGGTGACCGCGCGCAGGGCACTGGTGGGCCGGCGCCCTCCCAGGGCACTGCCCCGGGCGCTCCGGTGCCCGGGCAGGTTCCCGCGCCCGCGCCCGCGCCGGACCACGACCCGTACGTCCAGGACGCCTACGACTACGACCCGTACCGGTCGCAGGACCTGTCGGCCCAGGACCCCGTCACCGAGGCCCTCTACGACCGGGCCTCGCACCCCCCGCCGCCGCCCGGCACCTACCAGGAGCCCGGCCCGCTCTACGCGGCCCCGCAGGCGCCCTCGCACGGCCCCGACCCGCGCGTCTGGGCCCAGACGCCGCCGCCCGAGCCGGACGGCCCCTCCCGCCACCTGCCCTACGGCGACCACGCGGCGACGACGCAGTTCGTCGGAGTGGACTCGCTCGTGACCAGGGCCGCGGAGGAGGAGCCCGAGCCCGACGCCTTCACGCACCTCTACCGGGACCAGCAGGCGGCCCCCGGCGCCCCCGCCGAGGAGGCGCCCGTCGCGGCCCCGGCCCCGAGCAAGCCCGCCGGGCGGGCCGCGAGCCTCATGAAGTCGAGCGCCCTGATGGCGGCCGGCACGATCGTCTCCCGCATCACCGGCTTCGCGCGCACCCTGGTGATCGCCGGCGCCATCGGCGTCGCATCCCTCAACGACTCCTACCAGGTCGCCAACACCCTGCCGACGATGATCTACGTCCTGGTCGGCGGCGGCGCCCTCAACGCGGTGTTCATCCCGCAGCTCGTCCGGGCCATGAAGAACGACGACGACGGTGGCGAGGCCTACGCCAACCGGCTGCTGACCCTCGTCGTGGTCCTGCTGGGCGCGGTCACCACGATCTGCGTCTTCGCGGCCCCGCTCTTCATCGGCATGATGTCGCAGAAGATCGCCGACAATCCGCAGCGCATGGACATCGCGGTGGCCTTCGCGCACTACTGCCTGCCCACCATGTTCTTCATGGGCGTGCACGTGGTCCTCGGTCAGATCCTCAACGCCCGCGGCCGGTTCGGCGCGATGATGTGGACCCCGGTCCTCAACAACATCGTCGTCATCACCACCTTCGGCGCCTTCATCTGGGCCTTCGGCGGCTTCACCACCACCGGTGTCTCCGAGGCGACCATCACCCCCGAGGGCGTCCGGCTGCTGGGCATCGGCACCCTGCTCGGCCTCGTCGTCCAGTCCCTGGCGATGCTGCCCTACCTGCGCGACGCCGGCTTCAAGATGCGCCTGCGCTTCGACTGGAAGGGCCACGGCCTCGGCAAGGCCGCCGGGCTCGCCAAGTGGACGTTCTTCTTCGTCCTCGCCAACCAGCTCGGCCTGGTCGTCGTGACCCAGCTCGCCACCTGGGCCGGTGAGCTCGCCGACAAGCAGGGCCACGGCGGTACCGGCATCACCGGCTACAACTACGCCCTGCTCCTCTGGCAGATGCCGCAGGCCATCATCACCGTCTCCGTCATGACGGCCGTCCTGCCCCGCATCTCGCGCTCCGCCCACGACGGCGACGCCGCCGCCGTCCGCGACGACATCTCCTACGGCCTGCGCACCTCGGCCGTCGCGATCGTGCCCTGCGCCTTCGCCTTCCTCGCGCTGGGCGTGCCGATGTCGACGCTGCTGTACGCCAGCACCGGCGCCGACGACGCCACCAACATCGGCTTCATCCTGATGGCCTTCGGCCTCGGCCTGATCCCGTACTCCGTCCAGTACGTGGTCCTGCGCGGCTTCTACGCCTACGAGGACACCCGGACCCCCTTCTACAACACGGTCATCGTGGCCGCCGTCAACGCCGGCGTCTCCGCCCTGGCCTTCTTCGTCCTCCCGGCACGCTGGGCCGTCGTCGGCATGGCCGCCGCCTACGGCCTCGGCTACGCCGTCGGTGTCGGCGTGGCCTGGCGCCGCCTGAAGGCCCGCCTCGGTGGGGACCTCGACGGCGCCCACGTGATGCGCACCTACACCCGCCTGATCGGCGCGTGCGTCCCGGCCGCCGTCGCGGCCGGCGCCGCCTCCTACGGGGTCACCAAGGTGCTGGGCAACGATGCCCTCGGTTCCCTCGCCGCCCTGGTCGCGGGCGCCATCGCCCTGGGAGCGGTGTTCCTCCTCGCCGCGAAGCGGATGCGGATCGAAGAGCTCAACTCCATGGTCGGAATGGTTCGCGGACGTCTGGGGCGCTGATGCGCACAACCCTCACCCCCCTTCGTGTGTCGTGCATAGCGGCGGACTGTGGGCACAATTGGCATGGCTTCGCAGACTGGCCGACAGCGCGCAACGGATGGGGAGGCAGGGACGACGGTGGCGGAACGTAGCACGGCTGCCGTCGACGTGGCCGACAACAGCGGCGACCAGCCGCTGACCGCGGATGCGGTCAAGGCCACGGCCGACGGGGTGGACACCCAGCACGGACAGGCCTCGGACGGATCCATGCCCGAGAAGGACGGCGAACGCAGAAGCGCGGCACCCGCGGCCGCGCCGGAACTGCACAGCGGTCACAAGCTCGCACGGCGCTACCGCCTGGAGGAGTGCGTCACCCGTCTGGACGGCTTCAGCAGCTGGCGGGCCATGGACGAGAAGCTGCGTCGCGCGGTCGGCGTCCACCTGCTGCCCGCCGACCACCCCAGGGCCCGTACCGTCCTGGCCGCCGCCCGCTCCTCCGCCCTGCTCGGCGACCCCCGGTTCGTCCAGGTCCTCGACGCAGTGGAGGAGAACGACCTCGTCTACGTCGTCCACGAGTGGCTGCCCGACGCCACCGAGCTGACCTCCGTCCTGGCCGCCGGCACGCTCGAGCCCCACGAGGCCTACCAGCTGGTCAGCCAGGTCTCCCAGGCCATGGCCGCCGCCCACCGCGAGGGCCTGGCCCACCTGCGCCTGACGCCCAGCGCGATACTGCGCACCTCCTCGGGCCAGTACCGCATCCGCGGCCTCGCCGTGAACGCCGCCCTGCGCGGCATCACCAGCGACACCCCGCACCGGGCCGACACCGAGGCCATCGGCGCCTTGCTGTACGCAGCCCTGACCCAGCGCTGGCCGTACGAGAACGACGCCTACGGCCTGCGCGGCCTGCCCAAGGGAGTCGGCCTGCTCGCCCCCGACCAGGTCCGCGCCGGCGTCCACCGGGCCCTCGGCGAGCTCGCCATGCGCGCCCTCGCCAACGACGGGGCCACCGCGTCCCGTCAGGAGCCCGCCTGCACCACCCCGGAGGAGCTGGCCAAGGCCGTCGCCGCGATGCCCCGCATCCGGCCGCCGGAGCCCGCCTTCACCGCGCCCCCGGAGTACCAGCACACCACCTACCAGCAGGGCACCTACGGCCGGCCCGCGCCGGTCGGCCTGCCCACCGCCCAGGCGGTCGCGCCCGTCCCGCCGCCGCCGCTGCAGAGCCGGACCGGCCGCGTCCTCAAGTGGGGCGTCGCCGCCCTCCTGATCGCCGCCCTCGGCCTCGGCAGCTGGCAGCTCGCCGACAAACTCCTGGAGTACCGCAAGCCGGGCAACGGCGAGAACACCCAGAACCAGCAGCAGGGCCCCAACGACACCACGGCGAAGAAGGAGCCCGCTCCGCTCTCCATCAAGGGCGCCGAGGAGTACGCCCCGGACGGCACGCCGCAGAACACCGCCAACGTCTCCAAGACGTACGACGGGGACGCCGCCTCCTACTGGCGCACGAAGAGCTTCGACGACGGCCCGGAGGTCAAGATCAAGGCCGGCGTCGGAATCGTCTACGACCTCGGCTCCGAGCAGGAGGTCAGCGAGGCCTCGATAGCGCTGAAGTACCCGGGCGACCGCACCACCCTGACGCTGTACGCGACCGACTCCCTGGACCCCAAGGGCAAGGTCGGCTCGATGAAGAAGATCGCGGGGCTGACCACCAAGGACACCAGCGTCCGGCTGACCGCGGAAAAGCCGGTCAAGGCGCGCTACGTCCTCCTGTGGATCACCGCCATGCCGCACGCCGGCTACGACGATTTCAGCAAGCCCGGCTACAAGCAGGGCATCACGGATGTGAAGTTCAAGGGCTGACGCACGGCACGGGGAGGGGCTCAGCGTTGGACGAAGCCGCGACCGGCGACCGCAGCGACCAGGAACTCCTGGCCCTGCACGTCGCCGGCGATCCCGATGCCTTCGGAGAGCTCGTACGCCGCCACCGCGACCGGCTGTGGGCCGTCGCCCTGCGCACCCTCGGCGACCGCGAGGAGGCCGCGGACGCCGTGCAGGACGCCCTGGTCTCCGCCTACCGGGCCGCCCACACCTTCCGCGGCGACTCCGCCGTGACCACCTGGCTGCACCGCATCACCGTCAACGCCTGCCTCGACCGCGCCCGCAAGGCCGCCTCCCGCCGGACCTCGCCCCTCGACGACACGGAGCGCCTGGAGCGCCTCCTGGAGCCCCACGAGTCCGCCGAGGCCCCCGCGGAGCGCCAGGACCTCCACCGCCAGCTCCTGGCCGCCCTCAGCACCCTCCCGCCCGAGCAGCGGGCCGCGCTCGTCCTCGTCGACATGCAGGGATACCCCGTCGCCGACGCCGCCCGCATCCTCGACGTCCCCACCGGGACCGTGAAGAGCCGGTGCGCGCGCGGCCGGGCCAAACTGCTGCCGCTGCTCACTCATCTGCGCACGAATGCCGGGGATAACACCGCCACGGAGCGGGGAAGGAACCGGACGCCGGGGACACCCGTCCCACCTGCGGCAGACCCCAGGCATCCAGAGCCAGACCCAGACGCTGTGAAGGG
Source organism: Streptomyces sp. NBC_00091 (assembly GCF_026343185.1). GTDB lineage: Bacteria > Actinomycetota > Actinomycetes > Streptomycetales > Streptomycetaceae > Streptomyces. The sequence goes on from NZ_JAPEMA010000001.1 coordinate 2,634,052, forward strand.
CGGAGGTGGACGACCGTGAGCCCCACAACCGGCACGACCGGCACTGCCGGCACGACCTGGCACCCGGAGGTCTCGGAGATCTCCGACCTCACCGAAGGGCTGCTCTCCCCCTCCCACAGCGCCGAGGTACGCAACCACCTCGGAGACTGTGCCCTGTGCGCCGACGTCCTCGCCTCCCTGGAGGAGATCCGGTCCCTCCTCGGCACCCTCCCGGGGCCGCCGCGCATGCCCTCCGCCATCGCCGGCCGGATCGACGCGGCCCTCGCCGCCGAGGCGCTGCTCGACTCGACGAACTCCCGGGCCGAGGCCTCCACCTCCGAGCCGCACCCCGTTGGCGATGTTTCACTGGGGGCACCCCCAGCGGTAGCTGGGGGAGAAACATCGCCGACGGACACCAGCCGCTCCGGCCGGAACGAGGCCCACCGGCCCACCGGTCACCCGTCCGGCCCAACCGGCCCCGGCCGTCGCCGCGCCCGGCGCCGGATCGCCGTCCTCACCGGCCTGGCCGGGGCGGCCGCCTGCGCGCTCGGCATCTTCCTGTTCAACGGGCTCACCGGAACCGCCTCGCACGACACCGCCACGCGCAACGACACGGCGAGGTCCTCCGCCAGCTCCTCCGCCCCCGGTGAGTACACCGCCCAGGGGCTCCGGCAGAACGTCCGCCAGCTCCTCGCGGGCGGAGCCGCGGCGAACACCCCGCAGACCGTGCCGGGGGAGAACGACAAGACCATGGGGCTGGAGAACACCTCCCCCGGTCTGGCCCCCGCCGACCGGCTCGCCTCACCGGAGACCGCCCCGGTCCCGCCCTGCGTCCAGCAGGCCACCGGCCGCTCCGACGCCCCTGTCGCCGCCGAACGGGGCAACTACCAGGGCACGCCCGTCTACCTCGTCGTGCTGCCCCATTCGGGCGACCCCGCCCTGGTGGACGCCTATCTCGTCGCCGCCGGCTGCGCGGACAACCCTGCGCAAACCCCGGGCAAGCCCCTGCTGACCAGCACATATCCCCGGAACTGAGCGGTTCGGGAGGTAGCGGCCCGCGCGTTGGGGGCCGGAGGGGGACAAGCGGGGAATGCACGCGCCGTAGGATCCGTTGGGTGGGGTGAGAGTCCGCACCGGCCCCCGGTAGGCACCACGAAGTCCGCAGAGACGAGGAAAGAACCCGTGAGCGACGTACGAAACGTGATCATCATCGGCTCCGGGCCGGCCGGTTACACGGCCGCCCTGTACACCGCACGCGCTTCGCTCAACCCGCTGGTCTTCGAAGGTGCCGTCACCGCCGGCGGCGCGCTGATGAACACCACCGAGGTCGAGAACTTCCCGGGCTTCCGGGACGGCATCATGGGTCCGGACCTCATGGACAACATGCGGGACCAGGCCGAGCGCTTCGGTGCCGAGCTCGTCCCGGACGACGTCGTCGCCGTGGACCTCACCGGTGAGATCAAGACCGTCACGGACACCGCCGGCACCGTGCACCGCGCCAAGGCCGTCATCGTCACCACCGGCTCCCAGCACCGCAAGCTCGGCCTGCCCAACGAGGACGCCCTCTCCGGACGCGGTGTCTCCTGGTGCGCCACCTGCGACGGGTTCTTCTTCAAGGACCAGGACATCGCCGTCGTCGGCGGCGGCGACACCGCGATGGAGGAGGCCACCTTCCTCTCCCGGTTCGCCAAGTCCGTCACGATCATCCACCGCCGTGACAGCCTGCGCGCCTCCAAGACCATGCAGGACCGTGCCTTCGCCGACCCGAAGATCAAGTTCGCCTGGGACAGCGAGGTCGCCGAGATCCACGGCGAGCAGAAGCTCTCCGGCCTCACCCTGCGCAACACCAAGACCGGTGAGACCTCCGAGCTGCCCGTGACCGGCCTGTTCATCGCCGTCGGACACGACCCGCGCACCGAGCTGTTCACCGGCCAGCTCGACCTGGACGACGAGGGCTACCTGAAGGTCGACGCCCCCTCGACGCGTACCAACCTCACCGGTGTCTTCGGCGCCGGCGACGTCGTGGACCACACCTACCGTCAGGCGATCACCGCCGCCGGCACCGGCTGCTCGGCCGCTCTCGACGCGGAGCGCTTCCTCGCCGCCCTCACGGACGCCGAGCACGTGACCGCGACCGTCTGACCTCGCCCCACCCCCACACCCCACACCCCGTAGCAAGAGGAGGCCGTTGTGGCTCTCAAGACCGTGACCGACGCCGACTTCGACGCCGAGGTCCTGGCCAGCGACAAGCCCGTCCTGGTGGACTTCTGGGCCGAGTGGTGCGGTCCGTGCCGCCAGATCGCCCCGTCGCTCGAGGCCATTGCGGCCGAGTACGGCGACGAGATCGAGATCGTCAAGCTCAACATCGACCAGAACCCGGCGACGGCCGCCAAGTACGGCGTGATGTCGATCCCGACCCTGAACGTCTACAAGGGCGGCGAGGTCGTCAAGACCATCGTCGGCGCCAAGCCGAAGGCCGCCATCCTGCGTGACCTCGACGGTTTCGTGACCGCCAAGCCGGTCGCCTGAACCGTCTGAGCAACACGCGTACGTGAAACGGGGCCGCCCCTTCAGGGGCGGCCCCGTTCGCGTGTCCGTAGGCCCACCCGCTCACAGCGGGCGCAGTGCCGGTTCCTTCCGGGCCCTCGCCCCGCCCAACAGGCGGTCCAGGGCCAGCTCCACGTCTTCCTTCCACGACAACGTCGTACGCAGCTCCAGCCTCAGCCGGGGATGGGACGGGTGGGGGCGTACGGTCTTGAAGCCCACCGACAGCAGATGGTCGGCCGGCAGCAGGCAGGCGGGCCGCTCCCACCGCGCGTCGCCGAAGGCCTCGATCGCCTTGAAGCCCCGCCGCAGCAGATCCTTCGCCACCGTCTGGACCATCACCCGCCCCAGGCCCTGCCCCTGATACCCCGGCATGATCCAGGCCGTGATCAGCTGCACCGCGTCCGGGGACACCGGGCTGGTCGGGAAGGAGGCGGCCCTCGGCACGTAGGCGGGCGGCGCGTACAGCACAAACCCCACCGGGACCTCGTCCACGTAGACCACCCGGCCGCAGGAACCCCAGTCCAGCAGGACGGAGGAGATCCAGGCCTCCTTCTCCAGCTCCGGGGTGCCGGCCTTCACGGCAGCCTCACCGGTGACCGGATCCAGCTCCCAGAACACGCAGCTCCTGCAACGCCTGGGCAGGTCCTGGAGGTTGTCCAGCGTGAGCGGTACCAGCCGACGACCCATGACCACATCGTAAGCACTGCCCCCTGCTTCTTCGAGTGTGGACATCTCGAAGAAGCAGGGGGCAGCAGGAGAAACCGGCAGGTACTACTCGTCCGAAGAGCCCTGCTCCAGGACCCGGCCCTCACCCGGCGCCAGCGTCCCCAGAATCCGCTCCAGATCCTCCATCGACGCGAACTCGACGGTGATCTTGCCCTTCTTCTGGCCCAGATCCACCTTCACGCGCGTCTCGAAGCGGTCCGACAGACGCGTCGCCAGCTCGCTGAGCGCCGGGGACACCCGCGCGCCCGCCCGCGGGCCCTTCGGCTTCACCGTGCTCGACGGCTCCGAGGCCATCAGCGTCACGATCTCCTCGACCGCGCGCACCGACAGCCCCTCGGCCACGATCCGGTGCGCGAGGCGGTCCTGCTCCTCGGAGTCCTCCACCGACAGCAGCGCCCGCGCATGGCCGGCCGAGAGCACGCCCGCGGCCACCCGGCGCTGCACCGCGGGGGAGAGCCTGAGCAGGCGGAGGGTGTTGGAGACCTGCGGACGCGAACGGCCGATCCGGTCCGCCAGCTGGTCGTGCGTGCAGTTGAAGTCCTGGAGCAGCTGGTCGTACGCGGCCGCCTCCTCCAGGGGGTTCAGCTGCGCACGGTGCAGGTTCTCCAGGAGCGCGTCCAGGAGCAGCTTCTCGTCGTCCGTCGCCCGGATGATCGCCGGGATGCGTTCCAGCCCCGCCTCACGGCAGGCCCGCCAGCGCCGCTCTCCCATGATCAGTTCATAGCGGCCGGGGGTCGCCTGCCGCACGACCACCGGCTGGAGCAGACCCACCTCCTTGATGGAGGTCACCAGCTCGGCCAGGGCGTCCTCGTCGAACACCTCGCGCGGCTGGCGCGGGTTCGGCGTGATCGCGTCCATCGGAAGCTCCGCGAACGTCGCCCCGGCCACCGCGTCGGCCTCCGGCTGCACCGGGACCGGAACAGCCGCCGCCTCGGCCGCCGCCGATGTTTCACGTGAAACAACATCCGCCTGAACCAGCGCAGCGAGCTTCGCCGCGGCGACTCCCCGCTCCGACGGCAGCACCGGCACGGCCGACGGAGACGTCGACCCACCGCCCACCACGGGCGTCTTCTCCTGGGGAGCCGCCGGAATCAGCGCGCCGAGCCCCCGCCCCAGACCCCTACGTCGCTCACTCACTGGATCCCCTCCGCCACACTCTGCGTGCTGTTCATGCCCGCGCCCAGATGGGCGTGCTGGGCGTCGTAATGGATTCCGGCCCCGCGCAGCGCGATCTCCCGCGCCGCCTCCAGATAGGAGAGGGCACCGCTGGAACCCGGGTCGTACGTGAGAACCGTCTGCCCGTAGCTCGGAGCCTCCGAGATCCGTACCGACCGCGGGATGCTGGTGCGCAGCACCTCCTTGCTGAAGTGGGTGCGCACCTCCTCCGCCACCTGCGAGGCCAGCCGCGTCCTGCCGTCGTACATCGTCAGGAGGATCGTCGACACGTGCAGGGCCGGGTTCAGATGGGCCCGCACCAGGTCGACGTTGCGCAGCAGCTGCCCCAGCCCCTCCAGTGCGTAGTACTCGCACTGGATCGGGATCAGCACCTCCGCGCCCGCGACCATGGCGTTCACCGTCAGCAGGCCCAGCGAGGGCGGGCAGTCGATGAGGATGTAGTCGAGCGGCTGCTCGTAGGCCTGGATCGCCCGCTGGAGCCGGCTCTCACGGGCCACCAGCGACACCAGCTCGATCTCCGCGCCCGCGAGGTCGATCGTGGCCGGGGCACAGAAGAGCCCTTCCACGTCCACCACCGGCTGGACGACCTCCAGCAGCGGCCGACTGTCCACGAGGACGTCGTAGATCGACGGCACATCCGCGTGGTGGTCGATCCCCAGCGCGGTGGAGGCATTGCCCTGCGGGTCGAGGTCGATGACCAGGACGCGCGCACCGTGCAGGGCCAGCGAGGCCGCCAGATTCACGGTCGTCGTGGTCTTGCCCACGCCGCCCTTCTGGTTGGCCACGACCATGATCCGGGTCTGCGCCGGCCGCGGCAGAGCCGCTCCGGTACGCCCCAGGGCCTCGACCGCCAGCTGGGCGGCACGACCGATCGGGGTGTCCTCGGTCTCATCGTTGTCCACGAGGGGCGAGGATGTTTCACGTGAAACATCCTCGCCCGGTGATTCAGAGCGGGGACCGGGGACCGGATCGGCCATCGGCCCCGCGAGGTTGGCGTCGGACCGCACGGTGTCACTCTCCTCGGCAGCGGGCTCGCGATGAACAGAGCCTGCCATGCCACCCGGGTCGCGAACCAGCGGGGCCCGTACTCCTGTGGATGAATCCACCGTTGTGGACAACTCCGTCACCCCCGCGCCCTTACGGTGGCGGGGGGCCGCAGCAGCACGTCCGCGGCTGATGATTCCGTGCAGCAGAGAGCGATGTTTCACGTGAAACACGATGCCCGGACGGGGTCTTCAGCCCGCTACGACACTCCGAAATCCATACCTATAGGGCCCAACCCGCCCCAAAACGCCGCCGACAGCGGCGCGGGTCAACGGCGCCTGCGCGTCCGCCCCACCCGCGCGGCCTTAGCCCGCTTGGCCGCGAACCTCACCCCGCCGGGGCTTTCTCCGACCTCCACGCGGACCACCGTGGACATCGGATCGACGATGCCCTCGCCCACGTGGAGCACCGAGGTCTTCACCACACCCAGCTTGGTCAGCGCGACCTTCGCCGAGACCAGCTCCTCCTCGGCGGTGTCGCCCTTCAGGGCCAGCATCTCCCCGTAAGGACGCAGCAGCGGCACGCCCCAGCCCGCGAGCCGGTCCAGCGGGGCCACCGCGCGGGCCGTCACCACGTGCACCGGCTGGAGCTTTCCGAGCACCTCCTCGGCCCGGCCGCGCACCACCGTGACGTGGTCCAGCCCGAGCAGCTCCACGACCTCCTGAAGGAAGGTCGTCCGGCGCAGCAGGGGCTCCAGCAGGGTGATCTTCAGGTCCCGCCGCACCAGGGCGAGCGGGATACCGGGCAGGCCGGCGCCCGAGCCCACATCGCACACGGTGACGCCCTCGGGCACCACCTCGGAGAGCACCGCGCAGTTGAGCAGGTGCCGTTCCCACAGCCGGGGAACCTCGCGCGGCCCGATCAGGCCGCGCTTGACCCCCGCGTCCGCCAGCAGCTCCGCATACCGCACAGCTTCCGGGAAAAACTCACCGAACACCGCGCGCGCCACCTCGGGCGCCGGGGGCGCCTCCTCAGGCGCCGGGGGAAGCTCCGCTGCCTCCGTCACGGGGACCGTCCTTCCGTACAGAACCGCTCACGCCAGAACCGTGTCGTTCAACCGTGTCGTTCAACTGTCAGGCTTACAAACTTCGGCCCCGCCTGCGACACAGGCGGGGCCGAAACACAACATTCCGATCAGGCCGGGAGCACAACGACGAAGCGCTGCGGCTCCTCGCCCTCGGACTCGCTCTTCAGGCCGGCGGCCGCCACGGCGTCGTGGACGACCTTGCGCTCGAACGGCGTCATCGGGGCCAGCTTCAGCGGCTCGCCCGAGGCCTTCACGTCCTCGGCGGCCTTGGCACCCAGCGCCGCCAGCTCCTCGCGCTTCTTCGCCCGGAAGCCGGCGATGTCCAGCATCAGCCGGCTGCGGTCCCCGGTCTCCCGGTGCACGGCGAGGCGGGTCAGCTCCTGAAGGGCCTCCAGGACCTCGCCGTCGCGGCCCACGAGCTTCTGCAGCTCGCGGCCGGCGGAGTCGCTGACGATCGACACCGCGGCACGGTCGGCCTCGACGTCCATGTCGATGTCGCCGTCCAGGTCGGCGATGTCCAGCAGACCCTCAAGGTAGTCGGCCGCGATCTCACCCTCCTGCTCGAGGCGGGTCAGGGTGTCGCCACTCTCAGCGGCGGCGGTGGTGGTGCCTTCCGTCACGGGAGGGACTCCTTCTTACTTCTTGGAGGGCTTGCTGGGGGGCGTCTGACGCTTCGACTTCGGCTGCCGCTTCGGCTGCTGCCGCTTCGTGGCGACACCGCCGCTCGCCGCGTCCGAGTCCGCCGTGGCCTCAGAACTCTTGATCACGGAGCCGTCCGCCTGCGCTGCCATGCCCTGCTTCGTCAGCGCGGTGATGAACTTCCGCTCGTTGTCGTTGCGGTCCGGGCCCTTGGCCACGATCGCCGCGACGATCTTCTTCTTGCTCCGGCCCTTGACGTCGCCGTGGGAGCTGACGTGCTTCAGGAGACGGGTCAGGTACTGGTCCTGGGCCTTGCTGCCCGGCGTCGGGTTCTGGTTGATCACGTACATCTGCTGGCCCATGGTCCACACGTTGGTGGTCAGCCAGTAGACGAGGACACCGACGGGGAAGTTGATGCCCATGAACGCGAAGATCAGCGGGAAGATGTACATGAGCATCTTCTGCTGCTGCATGAAGGGCGTCTTCACCGAGAGGTCGACGTTCTTCTGCATCAGCTGGCGCTGCGTGTAGAACTGCGACAGCGACATCAGGATGATCATGACCGCGGTCACGATGCGCACATCGGTGATCGAGGCGCCCAGCTTCGCGACTTCCTCGCTGCTGTTCATGAACTTGGCAGCCAGCGGGGCGCCGAAAATGTGCGCCTCGCGGGCGCTCTCCAGCAGCGGCTGGTTGATCACGCCGATGGTCTTGCCGCTGGCGATGCTCGCGAGCACGTGGTAGAGCGCGAAGAAGAACGGGGACTGCGCCAGGATCGGAAGGCACGAGGAGAGCGGGTTGGTACCCGTCTCCTTGTACAGCTTCATCATCTCTTCGGACTGACGCTGCTTGTCGTTCTTGTAGCGCTCCTGGATCACCTTCATCTTCGGCTGGAGCGCCTGCATGCCACGCGTCGCCTTGATCTGCTTCACGAAGAGCGGGATCAGGCAGATACGGATCAGGATCACCAGGGAGACGATGGACAGGCCCCAGGCCCACCCACTGTCCGCACCGAAGAGCGCCCCGTAGACCTTGTGGAACTGGACGATGATCCACGACACGGGTGTGGTGATAAAGCTGAACAGACTGGCAATCGTGTCCACTAATCAGGCTCCTTGAGCATTGCGAGATCTACGCAACGCACTGCGCAGCTGCTCGTGCCAACGCGGGCGTTTCCGGGGTGGGACATGATCCACACCACCCGGGGACCACGGATTGCACCGCAGGATCCGCCAGGCGGTCAGAACCGTCCCCTTCACCGCACCATGCCGGTCGATGGCCGTGAACCCGTAGTGCGAACACGACGGGTAGTAGCGGCACACCGGTCCGAGCAGCGGACTGATCGTCCACTGGTACAGCTTGATCAAAGCGAGCAGCGGGTACTTCATCGAGCCACGCCTCCCAGCAGCCGCGCCAAGGCGGCATCCAGGTCGCGGGCCAGCTCGTCGACGCCGGCGTCACCCGCTCCGGGCAAGGCCCGCACCACCACCAGGCTACCGGGGGGCAGCTGAGCCAGCCGGTCACGGACAAGATGCCGAAGACGGCGCTTCACCCGGTTACGGACGACCGCTATGCCGACAGCCTTGCTGACGACGAAACCCGCACGCGGCGAGGGATCGATCTCCCCCGGCTCGTGCGGGTCCGTTGCACCGCTTGTACGTAGGTGGACGACGAGGAGCGGGCGTCCAGCCCGCCGGCCCCGGCGTACCGCGCTCGCGAAGTCCTCACGCCGCCTCAGCCGATTTTCGGGAGACAGCACGACGTCACGACCTGCGCGTTGTTATGCGGAAAGGGCGGCGCGGCCCTTGCCACGGCGGTTCGCGAGGATCGCGCGACCGGCACGGGTCCGCATCCGCAGACGGAAGCCGTGGGTCTTGGCACGACGGCGGTTGTTCGGCTGGAAGGTGCGCTTGCTCACTCGGGGGCTCCAGAGAATGAATCGTGTGTGGCGTTACATCGCCTGGCTGTCACCGTGCGCCCACGAGGAACTCGCGTGTTCGCCCGAGTGGACACCGCTAAACGATCACAATCAGTGATCTTCGCCCATCGGTAGGCAGGCGGCAGCAGCCATCGACAACTCGACCTCGTTACGGTACGCGCGGCTACGCCATCCGGTCAAACCGAGCGTCCTCTGCCCCACACTGTGCACAGGCTGTGGACAACGACTTGAACCCTACCCACCGGCCTGACTACCGTTGCCTGATCCCGGATTTTTTGTCCCGACCGTCCCAAAGAACCACACATTCGTGGGACCGGGACCTGTGAGAGAGCGTGCTCTGTGGCTGACGTACCTGCCGATCTTGCCGCAGTGTGGCCACGCGTGCTCGAGAAGCTGCTCGGGGAGGGTCAGCAGGGGATCGAGCCCAAGGACAAGCAGTGGGTGGAACGATGCCAGCCACTGGCCCTCGTCGCCGACACCGCCCTGCTGGCCGTCCCCAACGAATGGGGCAAGCGCGTCCTCGAGGGCCGCCTCGCCCCGCTCATCAGCGACGCCCTGAGCCGCGAGTGCGGCCGCCCGATCCGGATCGCCATCACCGTCGACGACTCCGCCGGCGAGCCCGCGCCGCCCGCCCCGCCCGTCTCCCCCCAGCGCGAGGGCTACGAGCCGTACGGCGGCCAGCGCCCCGGCGGCGGCCCGGGCGAGGACCAGCTCCCCACCGCCCGCCCCGCCTACCCGGAGTACCAGCAGCAGCGCCCGGAGCCCGGCTCCTGGCCCCGCGGCGGCCAGGAGGAGTACGGCTGGCAGCAGCAGCGCCTCGGCGGCTTCCCCGAGCGCGACCCGTACGCCTCCCCGCAGCCCGGCTACCTCCAGCAGCCCGAGCCCGGCGGCTACGACCAGGGCAACTACGAGCAGCAGAAGTACGAGCAGTCCGGCTACGAACCCCAGAAGTACGAGCAGCAGAAGTACGAATCGCAGCCGTACGAGCCCCAGGCCTACGAACCGCAGCAGTACGAGCAGCCCGCCCCGCGACCGGCGCCGGGCCGGCCCGGGCCGCCGCCGTCGGCCCCTTCCGGCGGCTCCACCTCGGGCCCGCTGGAGCCGACCGCCCGGCTGAACCCGAAGTACCTCTTCGACACCTTCGTCATCGGCGCCTCCAACCGCTTCGCGCACGCCGCCGCGGTAGCCGTCGCCGAGGCGCCCGCGAAGGCGTACAACCCCCTCTTCATCTACGGGGAGTCGGGCCTCGGGAAGACGCACCTGCTGCACGCCATCGGGCACTACGCGCGGAGCCTCTACCCCGGCACCCGCGTGCGGTACGTGAGCTCGGAGGAGTTCACCAACGAGTTCATCAACTCCATCCGCGACGGCAAGGGCGACGCCTTCCGCAAGCGCTACCGCGAGATGGACATCCTGCTCGTCGACGACATCCAGTTCCTCGCGAGCAAGGAGTCGACGCAGGAGGAGTTCTTCCACACCTTCAACACGCTCCACAACGCCAACAAGCAGATCGTCCTCTCCTCCGACCGGCCGCCCAAGCAGCTCGTCACCCTGGAAGACCGGCTCCGCAACCGCTTCGAGTGGGGCCTGATCACCGACGTCCAGCCGCCCGAGCTGGAGACCCGCATCGCGATCCTGCGCAAGAAGGCCGTCCAGGAGCAGCTCAACGCCCCGCCGGAGGTACTGGAGTTCATCGCCTCCCGCATCTCGCGCAACATCCGCGAGCTGGAGGGTGCGCTGATCCGCGTCACGGCCTTCGCGAGCCTCAACCGGCAGCCGGTGGACCTCGGCCTCACGGAGGACGTCCTCAAGAACCTGATCCCGGGCGGCGAGGACAGCGCGCCCGAGATCACCGCCTCGGACATCATGGCGGCCACCGCCGACTACTTCGGGCTCACCGTGGACGACCTGTGCGGCTCCTCGCGCAGCCGGGTCCTGGTCACCGCCCGGCAGATCGCCATGTACCTGTGCCGGGAGCTCACCGACCTGTCCCTGCCCAAGATCGGGGCCCAGTTCGGCGGCCGCGACCACACCACCGTCATGCACGCAGACCGCAAGATCCGCGCCCTGATGGCGGAACGGCGCTCGATCTACAACCAGGTCACGGAGCTCACCAACCGCATCAAGAACGCCTGAAGCCGGCCCCACGCGGCCCCCACGCGGCCCCCGCGAGGGCCCACAGGGGCCCGTGTGGGGCCCGCGGGCGGTCCCGCAAACCTCACGACAGGGCGCTTCCGGATCGAACCGGGGGCGCCCTTCTTCGTCCGTGCGCCCCTGCTCTGTTCGAATGCGCCCCCGGGAGGCCCCGTCATCCACAGATTGGCGGACTTTCTTCTGTCCACAGCCTGAGGACAGTCCGCATCACCCACAATCTGTCCACAGGGGTGCAGGTTGAGGGCCCATCAGGGCAGGTCAGACCCCTGTGGAATTGTGAGCAAGCGTCATCCACAGCCTGTGGACAGAAAAATCATCCACAGGCTCGTCCACTCCTCTGTCCACCGGAGACTCACAGGTTGCCGCATCCTGTGCACAGGTTCCCGGCGGTTCTCCACACCGTTGTCCACTGTTCGGCAACCCCACACCCCCGGTCACCGCCCCGAGTGAAAGCGGTCACACGGATGTCGACGTTTGCTCTGTGGACTTCTGGGGAAAAGCTGGGGACACACCTGTGGAGTAGTGGGGGTCTCCTGGGGACGGCCTGTGCAGAAGTTTTCGTTCTCCACAGACACACCGTGTTTTCCACCGGTGTCACCCACAGGGTGTGGGGATAAAAAACGCGGCCTGACCTGCGAGAACGGGCTTATCCACCGTTTCCACAGGCCCTACTACTACCCCCATAGAGAGTTAGGCCGGTTTCGGTTTTCAAGCAGGTCCTGTGCACAACTCGCCGGACGGGCTCGCCGACGCCTCGCTCCCGACTTGACCGCCAGCCGCGACGACTGTCGGCGCCGTACGTCAGACTGGTCCCCGGCATCGGTCGAGGCATCGACGAGCCGACGACGAAGGCCGGCAGACGAGCGAGCAACAGCAGGAGGCGGTTCCGGTGAAGATCCGGGTGGAGCGCGACGTACTCGCGGAGGCGGTGGCCTGGGCTGCACGCAGCCTCCCGGCCCGGCCGCCGGTGCCCGTACTCGCGGGCCTGCTGCTGAAGGCCGAGGACGGCACCCTGTCCCTCTCCGGCTTCGACTACGAGGTCTCGGCCCGCGTCTCGGTCGAGGCGGACGTCGAGGAGGACGGCACCGTCCTCGTCTCCGGCCGGCTCCTCGCCGACATCTGCCGCGCCCTCCCCAACCGCCCGGTGGAGATTTCCACAGACGGTGTACGGGCGACCGTGGTCTGCGGCTCCTCGCGGTTCACACTCCACACCCTGCCTGTGGACGAATACCCGGCCCTGCCGCAGATGCCGACCGCCACCGGCACCGTGCCCGGCGAGGTCTTCGCCTCCGCCGCCGCCCAGGTCGCCATCGCCGCCGGCCGCGACGACACGCTGCCCGTGCTGACCGGTGTCCGCATCGAGATCGAGGGCGACCGCGTCACCCTGGCCTCCACCGACCGCTACCGCTTCGCGGTCCGCGAGTTCCTCTGGAAGCCGGAGAACCCGGACGCCTCGGCCGTGGCCCTGGTGCCCGCCAAGACCCTCCTCGACACCGCCAAGTCCCTCACCAGCGGTGACACCGTCACCCTGGCGCTCTCCAGCTCAGGCCAGGGCGAGGGCCTCATCGGCTTCGAGGGCGCCGGCCGCCGCACCACCACCCGCCTGCTCGAGGGCGACCTGCCGAAGTACCGCACGCTCTTCCCGACGGAGTTCAACTCCATCGCCGTGATCGAGACCGCCCCGTTCGTCGAGGCCGTCAAGCGCGTGGCCCTGGTCGCCGAGCGCAACACCCCGGTCCGCCTCAGCTTCGAGAAGGGCGTGCTGATCCTGGAGGCCGGGTCCAGCGACGATGCACAGGCTGTGGAACGCGTCGACGCGAACCTCGAGGGTGACGACATCTCGATCGCCTTCAACCCGACCTTCCTGCTGGACGGCCTGAGCGCGATCGACTCTCCCGCCGCCCAGCTCAGCTTCACCACGTCCACCAAGCCCGCGCTGCTCAGCGGCCGTCCGGCGGTCGACGCGGAGGCCGATGAGGCCTACAAGTACCTGATCATGCCGGTCCGCCTCTCCGGCTGACCGTTCCTGCCGTAAGACGCCGCCGGGCCCGGCCCTCGCAGCTGCGAGACCGGGCCCGGCGCCGTCCGGAGCAGCCCGACGCCAAGGCCCGGCGTAGGCTCGGATCCGGCGGGCGACCCCGGAAAAACGACCGGAAACCACCGGTACCGGGGGAGCCCCGTACAGACGGCCCCAACGCTTAAGGAATCCACCTGATGGAGCTCGGTCTCGTCGGTCTCGGCAAGATGGGCGGCAACATGCGCGAGCGCATCCGCCGCGCAGGCCACACCGTCATCGGATACGACCGCAACCCGGACCTCGCCGATGTCCACAGCCTGCAGGAGCTTGTGGACAGCCTGCAGTCCCCCCGCGTCGTGTGGGTGATGGTCCCGGCAGGCGCGGCCACGCAGTCCACCGTCGACGAGCTGGCGGAGCTGCTCTCCCCCGGCGACATCGTCGTCGACGGCGGCAACTCGCGCTGGACGGACGACGAGAAGCACGCCGAGGAGCTGAAGGCCAAGGGCATCGGCTTCGTCGACTGCGGCGTCTCCGGCGGTGTCTGGGGCCTGGAGAACGGCTACGCGCTGATGTACGGCGGCGACGAGAAGCACGTCGCCGCGGTCCAGCCGGTCTTCGACGCCCTCAAGCCCGAGGGTGAATTCGGCGCCGTGCACGCCGGCAAGGTCGGCGCCGGCCACTTCGCGAAGATGGTTCACAACGGCATCGAGTACGCCATGATGCAGGCCTACGCCGAGGGCTGGGAGCTCCTGGAGAAGGTCGACTCGGTCACGGACGTCCGCGAGGTGTTCCGGTCCTGGCAGGAGGGCACGGTCATCCGTTCCTGGCTGCTGGACCTCGCCGTCAACGCGCTGGACGAGGACGAGCACCTGGAGCAGCTCAAGGGCTTCGCCCAGGACTCCGGCGAGGGCCGCTGGACCGTCGAGGCGGCCATCGACAACGCGGTCCCGCTGCCGGCGATCACGGCCTCGCTCTTCGCCCGGTTCGCGTCCCGCCAGGACGACTCCCCGCAGATGAAGATGATCGCCGCGCTGCGCAACCAGTTCGGCGGCCACGCGGTCGAGAAGAAGTAGCCCCACAGCAGCACCAACAGCAACACGGCAACACAGCACCACAGAGCACAGCAGCAGGAAGCCGGGGGAGGTCGGCGCCGAATGCATGTTTCGCATCTCTCATTGGCCGACTTCCGCTCGTACGCCCGGGCCGAGGTTCCCCTCGCCCCGGGCGTCACCGCTTTCGTGGGCCCCAACGGCCAGGGCAAGACGAACCTCGTCGAGGCCATCGGCTACCTGGCCACCCTGGGCAGCCACCGGGTCTCCTCGGACGCCCCGCTCGTACGGATGGGCGCGGACCGGGCGGTCATCCGGGCCGCCGTCACCCAGGGCGAGCGCCAGCAGCTGGTGGAGCTGGAGCTGAACCCGGGCCGCGCCAACCGGGCCCGCGTCAACCGGTCCTCGCAGGTCAGACCCCGGGACCTGCTGGGGATCGTACGGACCGTGCTGTTCGCCCCGGAGGACCTGGCCCTGGTCAAGGGCGACCCGGGCGAGCGGCGCCGCTTCCTCGACGAGCTGGTGACCGCCCGCTCGCCGCGGATGGCGGCGGTCCGCTCCGACTACGAGCGCGTGCTCAAGCAGCGCAACACCCTCCTGAAGTCGGCCGCGATGGCCCGCCGGCACGGCGGCCGCTCCATGGACCTCTCCACCCTCGACGTCTGGGACCAGCACCTCGCGCGCACCGGCGCCGAGCTGCTCGCCCAGCGGCTGGACCTGATCGCCACGCTGCTGCCGCTGGCGGACAAGGCCTACGAGCAGCTCGCGCCCGGCGGCGGCCCGCTCGCACTCGCGTACAAGTCCTCCGCCGGCGAGCCGGTGGACAGCGGCGAGGCGCGCACCCGCGAGGCGCTCTACGAGGTGCTGCTCGCCGCCCTGGCCGAGGTCCGCAAGCAGGAGATCGAGCGCGGGGTCACCCTGGCCGGCCCGCACCGCGACGACCTCGTGCTGCGCCTCGGCGAGCTGCCCGCGAAGGGGTACGCCAGCCACGGCGAGTCCTGGTCGTACGCGCTGGCGCTGCGGCTGGCCTCGTACGAGCTGCTGCGCTCGGAGGGCGCGGAGCCGGTGCTGATCCTGGACGACGTCTTCGCGGAGCTGGACGCGCGCCGCCGCGAGCGGCTCGCGGAACTGGTGGCCGGGGGCGAGCAGGTCCTGGTGACCGCGGCAGTGGACGATGACGTTCCGGGCGTGCTGACCGGCACGCGCTTCGGGGTGTCCGGCGGTGAGGTGACCCGGCTGTGAACGAGGGCGAGCAGCAGAAGCGCAAGGCCCCGGAGCCCTCCGGGGTGGACCTGGCCCGCCAGGCCCTCGCGGCCGCGCGGGAGCAGGCCCGGGCCCGGGGCAACGCGGTGAGCGGGCGCAAGCGCCAGCAGCAGCCCGGGCTGCGCTCGGGCGCCCGCGCCGACGGCCGGGACCCGATGCCGCTGATGGCCGCGCTGGACCGGCTGCGCACGGAGCGCGGCTGGGAGATGCCGATCGCGGTGGCCGGGGTGATGGAGCGCTGGGCGGAGATCGTCGGCCCGGAGATCGCCGCGCACTGTGAACCGGAGCGCTACGAGGAGCGTGAACTCCTCGTACGGTGCGATTCCTCGGCCTGGGCCGCGCAGCTGAAGCTGCTGGCCCCGCAGCTGGTGGCTCGGCTGAACGCGGATCTCGGCCAGGGCACGGTCCGGCTGATCAAGGTGCAGGGCCCCGGCGGCCGCCCCAAGCGCTACGGGCCCTGGCGGGCCCCGGGCAGCACCGGGCCCGGCGACACCTACGGCTGACCGGCTTCCGGCCAGGGCGGGAGCCCCGCGGGAGCCCCTGGCGGAGCCTCCCGGCGCAGCCGGCGCGGGTGGCGTCCCTCACGGTAGCGGGAGGTTGACAGCCCGAAGCGCTGGACGCCCGCGTGAGCCTCTTTGAGCCCCTCCCCGGATATGGGGAGTCGGAGAGAGGAGGTTCAGGGCGGCACATGCGGACTCAGGCACCGGCAAACCCCCATTCATGTCAGTGGTACCGGTAGACTGGAGACAATCCCGCCTTCTTCGCGGGGGACACCCGAAAAACGCAGACAACGCAGATCGACGCGGCCGCTCCTCCGGCGCACACGCTGGTCCGGAGTACGGGCTGCGCTGTGCCAGAAAGGGCGCTTCGTGGCCGATTCCGGCGACTCCAACGAGAAGAATTACGACGCCAGTGCGATCCAGGTCCTCGAGGGCCTGGACGCGGTCCGCAAGCGGCCCGGCATGTACATCGGCTCGACCGGTGAGCGTGGCCTGCACCACCTCGTGCAGGAGGTCGTGGACAACTCCGTCGACGAGGCCATGGCCGGGCACGCGGACACGATCGACGTGACGATCCTGGCCGACGGCGGTGTGCGCGTGGTCGACAACGGCCGCGGCATCCCGGTCGGCATCGTGCCGTCCGAGGGCAAGCCGGCGGTCGAGGTCGTCCTCACGGTGCTGCACGCGGGTGGCAAGTTCGGCGGCGGCGGCTACGCCGTTTCCGGCGGTCTGCACGGCGTCGGTGTGTCCGTCGTGAACGCCCTGTCGACCAAGGTCGCGGTCGAGGTCAAGACGGACGGCCACCGCTGGACCCAGGACTACAAGCTCGGCGTGCCGACGGCCCCGCTGGCCAAGAACGAGGAGACCGACGAGCACGGCACGTCGGTGACGTTCTGGGCCGACCCGGACATCTTCGAAACGACCGACTACTCCTTCGAGACGCTGTCGCGGCGCTTCCAGGAGATGGCCTTCCTCAACAAGGGCCTGACCCTGACGCTGACGGACGAGCGCGAGTCGGCGAAGGCGACGGTGGGCGCGGACTCGGCCGAGGAGGCCGACGACCAGCAGGCGCGCACGGTCAAGTACCACTACGAGGGCGGCATCGTCGACTTCGTGAAGTACCTGAACTCGCGCAAGGGCGAGCTCATCCACCCGACCGTCATCGACGTCGAGGCCGAGGACAAGGAGCGCATGCTCTCGGTCGAGATCGCGATGCAGTGGAACTCGCAGTACACGGAGGGGGTCTACTCCTTCGCGAACACGATCCACACGCACGAGGGCGGTACGCACGAGGAGGGCTTCCGCGCGGCGCTGACCGGCCTGGTCAACCGCTACGCGCGGGACAAGAAGCTGCTCCGCGAGAAGGACGACAACCTCGCCGGCGAGGACATCCGCGAGGGTCTGACGGCGATCATCTCGGTGAAGCTGGGCGAGCCGCAGTTCGAGGGCCAGACGAAGACCAAGCTGGGCAACACGGAGGCCAAGACCTTCGTGCAGAAGGTCGTCCACGAGCACCTGAACGACTGGTTCGACCGCAACCCGGTCGAGGCGGCGGACATCATCCGCAAGTCGATCCAGGCGGCCACGGCGCGCGTCGCGGCCCGCAAGGCGCGTGACCTGACGCGTCGCAAGGGTCTGCTCGAGTCGGCCTCGCTGCCGGGCAAGCTGTCCGACTGCCAGTCGAACGACCCGACCAAGTGCGAGATCTTCATCGTCGAGGGTGACTCCGCCGGCGGCTCCGCGAAGTCCGGCCGCAACCCGATGTACCAGGCCATCCTGCCCATCCGCGGCAAGATCCTGAACGTCGAGAAGGCGCGCATCGACAAGATCCTCCAGAACACCGAGGTCCAGGCGCTGATCAGTGCCTTCGGCACCGGTGTGCACGAGGACTTCGACATCGAGAAGCTCCGCTATCACAAGATCATCCTGATGGCGGACGCCGACGTCGACGGCCAGCACATCAACACCCTGCTGCTGACCTTCCTGTTCCGCTTCATGCGCCCGCTGGTCGAGGCCGGTCACGTGTACCTGTCGCGCCCGCCGCTGTACAAGATCAAGTGGGGTCGCGACGACTTCGAGTACGCGTACTCGGACCGCGAGCGCGACGCCCTGGTCGAGCTCGGCAAGCAGAACGGCAAGCGGATCCGCGAGGACTCGATCCAGCGCTTCAAGGGTCTGGGCGAGATGAACGCCGAGGAGCTGCGCGTCACCACCATGGACGTGGACCACCGCGTGCTCGGCCAGGTCACGCTGGACGACGCGGCACAGGCCGACGACCTGTTCTCGGTGCTGATGGGTGAGGACGTCGAGGCGCGGCGCTCCTTCATCCAGCGCAACGCCAAGGACGTCCGCTTCCTCGACATCTGAGTCGGCCCGACGCTGACCGCCTGAAAGGACTTCTGACCAGCAATGGCCGACGAAACCACACCCACCGCAGAGAACGCCGCGGAGGAGCAGCCCGTGCTGCGCATCGAGCCCGTCGGGCTCGAGACGGAGATGCAGCGCTCCTACCTCGACTACGCGATGTCCGTCATCGTCTCCCGCGCGCTGCCCGACGTACGGGACGGCCTCAAGCCCGTCCACCGGCGCGTGCTGTACGCGATGTACGACGGCGGCTACCGGCCCGAGAAGGGCTTCTACAAGTGCGCCCGCGTCGTCGGTGACGTCATGGGTACGTACCACCCGCACGGCGACTCCTCGATCTACGACGCCCTGGTCCGCCTGGCCCAGCCGTGGTCGATGCGCATGCCGCTGGTGGACAGCAACGGCAACTTCGGCTCTCCGGGCAACGACCCGGCGGCCGCGATGCGCTACACCGAGTGCAAGCTGATGCCGCTGGCCATGGAGATGCTCCGGGACATCGACGAGGAGACCGTCGACTTCACGGACAACTACGACGGCCGCAACCAGGAGCCGACGGTCCTGCCGGCGCGCTTCCCGAACCTGCTGGTCAACGGCAGCGCCGGTATCGCGGTCGGTATGGCGACGAACATCCCGCCGCACAACCTCCGCGAGGTCGCGGCCGGCGCGCAGTGGGCGCTGGAGCACCCGGAGGCCTCGCACGAGGAGCTGCTGGACGCGCTGCTCGAGCGGATCAAGGGCCCGGACTTCCCGTCGGGTGCCCTGGTCGTGGGCCGCAAGGGCATCGAGGAGGCGTACCGCACCGGGCGCGGCTCCATCACGATGCGCGCGGTGGTGGAGGTCGAGGAGATCCAGAACCGCCAGTGCCTGGTGGTCACGGAGCTCCCGTACCAGACCAACCCCGACAACCTCGCGCAGAAGATCGCCGACCTCGTCAAGGACGGCAAGATCGGCGGCATCGCCGACGTCCGCGACGAGACCTCGTCCCGGACGGGCCAGCGCCTGGTGATCGTGCTCAAGCGCGACGCCGTCGCCAAGGTGGTGCTGAACAACCTCTACAAGCACACCGACCTCCAGACGAACTTCGGCGCGAACATGCTGGCGCTGGTGGACGGGGTGCCGCGCACCCTGTCGATCGACGCGTTCATCCGCCACTGGGTGCAGCACCAGATCGAGGTCATCGTCCGGCGCACGAAGTTCCGCCTGCGCAAGGCGGAGGAGCGCGCCCACATCCTGCGCGGTCTGCTCAAGGCGCTGGACGCGATCGACGAGGTCATCGCCCTGATCCGGCGCAGCAACACGGTCGAGATCGCGCGCGAGGGCCTGATGGGCCTGCTGGAGATCGACGAGATCCAGGCCAACGCGATCCTCGAGATGCAGCTCCGCCGCCTGGCGGCCCTGGAGCGGCAGAAGATCGTCGCCGAGCACGACGAGCTCCAGGCGAAGATCAACGAGTACAACGCGATCCTGGCCTCGCCGGAGAAGCAGCGCTCGATCGTCAGCGAGGAGCTGGCGGCGATCGTCGAGAAGTTCGGCGACGACCGGCGCTCCAAGCTGGTGCCCTTCGACGGCGACATGTCCATGGAGGACCTGATCGCCGAAGAGGACATCGTCGTCACGATCACGCACGGCGGCTACGTCAAGCGCACCAAGACCGAGGACTACCGCTCGCAGAAGCGCGGCGGCAAGGGCGTGCGCGGCACGAAGCTGAAGCAGGACGACCTGGTCGACCACTTCTTCGTCTCCACCACGCACCACTGGCTGCTGTTCTTCACGAACAAGGGCCGCGTCTACCGGTCCAAGGCGTACGAGCTGCCGGACGCCGGCCGTGACGCGCGCGGGCAGCACGTGGCGAACCTGCTGGCCTTCCAGCCGGACGAGAAGATCGCCCAGATCCTCGCGATCCGCGACTACGAGGCGGCGCCCTACCTGATCCTGGCCACCAAGGGCGGCCTGGTGAAGAAGACGGCGCTCAAGGACTACGACTCACCGCGTTCGGGCGGCGTCATCGCCATCAACCTCCGGGAGACCGAGGACGGCAGCGATGACGAGCTGATCGGCGCCGAGCTGGTGTCCGCCGAGGACGACCTGCTGCTCATCAGCAAGAAGGCGCAGTCGATCCGCTTCACGGCGACCGACGACGCGCTGCGCCCGATGGGCCGCGCCACCTCGGGCGTGAAGGGCATGAGCTTCCGCGAGGGTGACGAACTGCTCTCCATGAGCGTTGTCCGGCCGGGTACGTTCGTCTTCACCGCGACCGACGGCGGCTACGCCAAGCGGACGCCGGTGGACGAGTACCGCGTCCAGGGCCGTGGTGGCCTGGGCATCAAGGCCGCGAAGATCGTGGAGGACCGCGGGTCGCTCGTCGGCGCGCTGGTGGTCGACGAAACGGACGAGATCCTCGCCATCACGCTCGGCGGTGGTGTGATCCGTACGCGCGTCAACGAAGTCAGGGAGACCGGCCGTGACACCATGGGCGTCCAGCTGATCAACCTGGGCAAGCGCGATGCCGTGGTCGGCATCGCTCGTAACGCCGAGGCCGGTCAGGAAGCTGACGAGGCCGACGAGATCGAGTCAGAGATCGAGGCGGCGGCCGACGTACCGGCCGCCGAAGCCGCCGAGGGCACGCAGCCCTCGGATGGGGAGCACGAGGAGTAAGTCGTGAGTGGAGCCACGGGCGCCGGACCGGCCGAGACTGGAGCGAACGGTGCCCGTGGCCCCGCCGCGGACTCCCAGGGGGGAACCGTGACGGACACCCGAGAACCGGAACCCAAGCCGAAGGCGCAGACCCCGGCGAAGGGCCAGCCCAAGGGCCAGCCGAAGGCCCAGTCGAAGCAGCAGTCCCCGCAGGCCCCTGCGGCGCCCACGGGCCCGGGTGCGCAGCGCGGGGCCGTCCCGGGGGCCCGTACGGTCCCCAGGACGCGCAAGGCGCGGCTGAGGGTGGCCAAGGCCGACCCGTGGTCGGTGATGAAGGTCAGCTTCCTGCTGTCCATCGCGCTGGGCCTGTGCACCATCGTTGCCTCGGCGGTGCTGTGGATGGTCATGGACGCCATGGGCATCTTCTCGACGGTCGGCGGCACGATCAGCGAGGCGACCGGGTCGAACGAGAGCAACGGCTTCGACCTCCAGTCCTTCCTGTCGCTGCCGCGCGTGCTGATCTTCACCTCGGTGATCGCGGTGATCGACGTGGTGCTGATGACCGCGCTGGCCACGCTGGGCTCGTTCATCTACAACCTGTCGGCGGGCTTCGTGGGCGGCGTGGAGCTCACGCTCGCCGAGGACGAATGACCTGCGCGGACGCCCCGTAGAAGGCGATTTTGGCTCGACCGCGTCTGTGCGCTAATCTTCAGGAGTCAGCGCGCAGCGCGGATGGGGCTATAGCTCAGTTGGTTAGAGCGCATCCCTGATAAGGATGAGGCCACAGGTTCAAATCCTGTTAGCCCCACAGTGTCGAAGACCCCCAGGCCCATGGCCTGGGGGTCTTCGTCGTAGGGCCAGTTGGGGGACTCCCAGGTAACCGATCGGTATCGGTCGGTGTGTATTGTTGGCGGCCAGAAGTCCCCAACGTCAATGAAGGACGAGGTCGCGCGGTGAAGAAGCTGCTCCTGGTCGCACTGGCCGCCATCGGCGGGCTCCTCGTGTACCGCCAGATCCAGGCGGATCGCGCCGAGCAGGACCTGTGGACGGAGGCAACTGACTCCGTGCCCTCTGGTTCCGGTGTGTGAGCCCCACGATTGATTCCACGAAGCCCCGGCTGCCGCTGCTGCCGGGGCTTTGTGCTGTTCTGTGTCGATAAATTCGGTTATGCAAAGATTTGGCTTGCGGTAGCAAATTCGGGGTGTGCGTGATGGTTCGGGTAGGTCGGATGCGTCGGACGACGCTGGCAGGGGCGGCGGCCCTGGGGCTGGTGGCCTGGCTCGCGGGGGCCTGGCTCCCGGGGGCCGCGTACGCGGCACCGGGGCCGTCCGCCGGTCCCTCCGGGGGTGCGTCGGGGTCCGCGCAGCCGCTGCCGGAGTACCGTCCGGCCCAGGGTGCCAAGGCGGTGCAGGGCAAGCCCTCGACGGCGGACGCTCCGCTCCTGGAGGTCGGCACCTTCTACGAGGACACCCTCGCCCCGGGCGAGCGGATCTACCGGCTGGGCCTCGACGACGCCTCCAGCGTGTACGTCTCCGCGGTGCTGCGCCCGCCGGCCGGCGCCAAGGTCGGCTACGGCGACGACCTCAAGGTCGAGATCATGACCCCCGGCGGTCGCCCCTGCCCGTACAACAACGGCCAGGCCTCCTTCGGCTACGACCCGGTCCCGCTCAGCGAGGTGGGCCTGCGGCGGCTGGAGGAGGACGCCGAGTGCCAGGCGGCGGGCACGTACTACGCGAAGGTCACGCGGAGCGCGGGCAAGGAATCCTCGCAGGCGGCGTGGCCGGTGGAGCTCCTGGTCCAGCGCGAACCGGCCCCGGCCGCGGGCACCGCCCCGACCACCGCGCCCAGCGTCTGGCCCTCGGCCTCCCCGACCCTGCCCGGCTCGAACCCGGTGGCCCGTACCGGAGGCACCGGCTTCAACGACGCGCGGGCCCTGGACTCCGGGGTGTGGCGCGACGACCTGCGCCCCGGGCAGACGCGGTTCTACCGGGTGCCGCTGGACTGGGGGCAGCAGCTGGGGATCGGCGCCGAGATCGCCAAGGCCCGGATGACCAAGGACTACGGCTCCGCCTCCAACGGGCTCACCGTCTCGCTGTACACCCCGTACCGGGGGTTGGTGCAGGCCAAGGACACCTCCTACGACGGCAAGCAGGCGGCCTTGACGCTGCCGAAGACCGCGCCGGTGGCGTACGAGAACCGTTTCTCCGACACGAACGAGGTGCGGCCCGTACGGCTGGCCGGGTGGTACTACATCGCCGTCACCCTGGGCGGGAAGGTCGGGGAGTTCACCGAGGACGCGACGCCGGTGCCGCTGACCCTGCGGCTGGACGTCACCGGCGGGCCGGCCAAGGCTCCCGCGTACAAGGAGAGCCTGGCGGCCGCCGGGTTCGGGGTGGGCGACGCCGAGCGGTCCGCCGCGAAGGAGGGGCTCACCGCCCCCGAAGCCGCCGCCGCGCGGGACAACGCCTCGGTGATGCGGGTGGTGGCCGGGGCCGGCTTCGGGACGGGGGCGGTGCTGCTGCTCGGGCTCGGGGGCTGGATCCTGCTGTCCCGGCGGCACGCCGCCTAGTGCTGTGGCCGGCGAACCTTGCCGGTCGCAGCACTAGTACTGCGTGAGCGCCCAGGTGCCGACCGCGAAGCACAGCAGGGCCGCGGTGAGGATGCCGGCGGTGACCTTCGCCGGGGGCGGGGCGATACCGCCGGCGGCCCGGGCGGCCCGGGCCGGCGGGGTGGCGGCGGGGGCGGTCGTCGCGGTGGCCGTCGGGGGCGCGAGGTGGAAACCGCCCGTCTCCGGGGGCGGCCCGTACGCCGACGGCGGCGGTCCGAAACCCGGGGCGGGCGTGGCGGCTTCGGCGGCGGGCACCGGGGTGCTGCGCGGGGTGTCCTGCGGACTGCGCTGCGGGGTGACTTGCGGCCCGTCGGGGCCGAAACCGGCGGGGAGCGGCCCGAGTTGGTCGAAGACCTCGACCGGTTCCTCGTTCGCGGCGGGCGTCGGCAGCAACTGGGCAGCCTCGGCAAGGGCCTTGCGTGCCCCTGTGGCGGTCCGGAACCGGCTTTCGGGGTCAGGGTGCAGGAGGTTCGCGATGACGCCCCACAGCGGCGCGGGGACGCCTTCGGGGGCGTCGGGGATGCCGTGGGCCCTGAAGTGCTCCACCAGCGCCTGGGAGTCGGGCTTGCGGCCCCACAGCAGGTACAGGGCGACCAGGCCGACGGCGAAGAGGTCGGCGGGGAAGTCGGGCTCGGCGCCCATGAGCTGCTCGGGGGCGAAGTAGCCGGGCGTGCCGACCACGTAGTCGGTCTCCGTGAGCCGGGGCTCGCCCTTGCGCATGGAGATGCCGAAGTCGGACAGCCGCAGGTGCGGCCGCCCGGTTCCGGTGGCCTCCATCAGGATGTTGGCCGGTTTGATGTCGCGGTGGACGACGCCCTCCGCGTGCACCACCGCCAGCCCCGACAGGAGCTGGTCGAGCAGCACGCACACGAAGCGGGGCGGCAGCGGCCCGTAGTCCCCGATCACATGGGCGAGGGAACCGCCGCTGACGAGGTCCATGGTGAAGAGGACCTTGTCGTCGTCCGCCGCCCAGCTGGCCGGGGCCAGGACGTGCGGGTGGTCGATGCGCAGGGCCTGCTCGCGCACGAACCGCAGCAGGGTGTGGGCATCGCTCTGCAGGAGGACCTTCGCGGCCACGTACCTGCGCCGGCGGTGGTCCCAGGCCCGCCAGACGGCGCCCGCGCCGCCCCGTCCGATCGGATCGATCAGCTCGTACCGCCCGGCGAAGACCTCACCCATCGCTGTGCCCGCCCCCCGTCACCCGTGTCCGTCAGTTCTGGTGGGCCTCGTAGTGGGCCACCGCCTCAGCGGTGCGCCCCGCGCCGTACACCCGGAGGAACTCTGCCAGCTCCGGGTGGGTGGGTGCGAGCGTGTCCGCCGCCTCGATGATGTCGCCGGCCGCGGCGACCGAGCGCAGCAGCGACTGGATCTC
The DNA here is from genome assembly GCF_026343185.1 of Streptomyces sp. NBC_00091. Taxonomy (GTDB): domain Bacteria; phylum Actinomycetota; class Actinomycetes; order Streptomycetales; family Streptomycetaceae; genus Streptomyces. The sequence goes on from NZ_JAPEMA010000001.1 coordinate 2,659,090, forward strand.
GCGGACGACCCGCTTGACGGTGGGGGCGCCGGAGCTCGTGGTGGTCTGGCCGCTGTTGCTGAGGACGGAACCCCCCTGGGTGTTCTTGATCTCGTCCATCCGGTCGGTGGCCTCGGCGGCGCTGACGCTTCCGTCGGCCACCTGGCCGGCGAGGTCCTGGAGGGCCTGGACCCGCTGGACCACGGCCGGGTTGCCGATCTTCGCGCGCTGCCCGCTCATCAGCTGGGACAGCATCGGCGCCGACAGCCCGAGCACGGCAGCGAGGCGGGCCTGGTTGAGACCGAGGTCATCTATGAGCCGTCGGAACAGCGCGCCGAGCGGCTCCCCGTACCAACTGCGCTGGAGTTCCCTGGCTCTGGCCGTGGCCTCCTGCTGTACTGCGTCCACTCTTCCTACTCCCCTTCGCTGGTGCGAACCTCGCGAGCATCTTACGGAGCGTGGTCGCGGGGCGGGAGTCCCTATCATTTTGCGGGATGCGGGGGTGCACCGGGTACTCTGTCCTGCGGAACGGACACTCCCTCACCGGGGACGTCCGCGTCCAGTTGCTCGGGGCCTTAGCTCAGTTGGTAGAGCGCTGCCTTTGCAAGGCAGATGTCAGGAGTTCGAATCTCCTAGGCTCCACATTCAAGACCCCCCTGACCTGCGGAAACGCGGTCAGGGGGGTCTTTTTGCCGTCCGGGCTGCCGGCACCTTCGGGCTCAGGGTGCCGAGGGGGGCGGGGGTGTCCGGGTGGTGATGGTGTGGCTGTCGATGTGGTGCGGGTCATGGGCCCGTCGAGGCTGCCGCCGGCGGAGTACACGTCGGCGGGGAATTGGTATCCCTTGCCCGCCATGCACGTTGACCATGCCTTTTCGGCCTGCTTCACCTCATGTGTTTGACGGGCCTGGTGATAGGCCTGACTGTCGAGGAGCTGTGCGGCGTAGAGGGCTGTGGCGTATTTCTCGTGGGTCATTGTCGGATCGCCGGACAGCGTCCGGTCGACTTCCCCGGTGCACCCCTCGGTCGGCAGTGGTTTGCCGTTGAAACCCGCGGACTTGTCTCCCACGGGGGCATCGACCAGCATCATGTCCTCCATCGCCTTGCCGGTCGGGATGGGCGGCTCATCGATGACCTGGTCACTGCCGCTGAGCCAGTACCCCCAGGCTTTGGCCTGCTCCACGTTCGGGTCTCCGTAGAGGCGTTCCTCAGCGGTGAGGGGGCCCGCGAACGGCTTCGGGAGTTTGTAGGGTTCAAGGCCGTAGCGGGCCAGGCACTGGCGGCGGACGATGAACTCGGCCTGCTCGGAACGGAACTGCTGCCAGGGGCTGAGACTCAACGCACCGGAGGGCAGGCGCAGGCCTTGTAGCACCGCGGGGGTGGGATAGCGCCAGGGCTTGCCGTCTTCGGCTGCCACTGTCGTACTGGGGGACGGTGACGGCGAGACCGGGGCGCCGGTTCGGGGCGTGGGGCCGCTTGCACAGGCCGCAGTCAGGCTGAGCGTCCCGGTCGCAGCCGCCAGCCAGCACCGTCACCGCCGAAGAATAGCGATTGTTGATGCAGGTATTCGAGAATGTTGACGGGAGTCGATGAATCGGAAACTGGCGGATTCGCTTTCGGTGCAGGGGAATTCTGTAGGGTCACTACCTCAGAGATCGAGGGGTAGTCGATATTCCTTTCCCGTGCGCGGACCGCGGCAGTAGGCGCCGTCATCCTGGCTGCGTTCGCCGTTTCCTGTGACGCGGAACCGGCGATACCGTCCGTCGAGACGCAGGCCGCCGCCTCCCCGGCCGGTGCCGTGTCCAGTCCCGCGTCCGCCGGGCCGTCGGAGTCCACCGACCCCGTGGACACCGCTCCGGCACCCGAAAAGGTCCGGGACGCTTTCGCCGGGCTCCAGGCGACGCTCCGATCGAGCTGATCGCGAAGCTGGACGAGGAGCTCGGCGGCGACCGGTCCTTCGGGAACCTGAGGAAGCACCAGCCCTCGCTCATCGGCACCCGCGACAAGATCAACACCTGGATGCAGGGCCACCCGGACGACTACCGCTGATCGGCGCGATCGCGGCTGCGGGGGAGGGTGGCGGCGAGGGCGGTGGCCGTCAGGAGGAGGGCGGCGCCGGTGGCGAAGGCCAGGTGGTAGCCGGAGGTGAGGGCCTCGGGCGGGGTGTGGCCGGCGGTCGTCAGGGCCTCGGTGCGGGAAGCGGCCAGGGTGGACAGGACGGCCACGCCGAGGGCCATGCCGATCTGCTGGGTGGTGTTGAACAGCCCCGACGCCAGCCCGGCGTCGCGCTCGTCGGCGCCCGACATGCCCAGGGTGGTGAGGGCGGGCAGGGCCAGGCCGAAGCCGGAGGCCAGCAGCATCACGGGCAGCAGGTCGGAGACGTAGTCGGCGTGCACCGGGAGCCGGGTCAGCAGGGCGAGGCCCGCGACCAGCAGGACGAGGCCGGTGAGCAGGACGCCCCGCTCCCCGAAGCGGGCGATCAGCTTCGCCGCGCCCCCGAGGGAGACCCCGCCGATCGCCAGCGCGGCCGGCAGCATCGCGAGGCCGGTCTCCGCCGCCCCGTAGCCCTGGACCTTCTGGAGGTAGAGGGCGACCAGGACCTGGAAGGAGAAGAGGGCGGCGACCATCAGGGCCTGGACCAGGTTCGCGCTCACCACGGTGCGGGAGCGCAGGATCCGCAGGGGCATCAGCGGGGTGCGGGCCTTGGCCTGGCGGACGGCGAAGGCGGCGAGGAGGGCCAGGGAGAGCGCCCCGAGGCCGAGGGTGCGCAGGGAGGTCCAGCCGTACTGCTCGACCTGGACGACGGTGTAGATGCCCGTCATCAGCCCGGCGGTGACCATGAGGGCGCCCGGTACGTCCGCGCCGGCGCGCAGTCCGAGCCCCCGGCCGGCGGGGAGTGCGGGCAGGGCGGCCAGCAGGGCGGCGAGCCCGATGGGCAGGTTGATGAAGAAGATCCAGTGCCAGTCGAGGGCGTCGGTGAGGACCCCGCCCAGCACCTGCCCCAGGGAGGCTCCGGCCGCCCCGGTGAAGGAGAAGACGGCGATCGCCCGGGCGCGTTCGCGGGGCTCGGTGAAGAGGGTGACCAGGATCCCGAGGCTGACGGCGGAGGCCATCGCGCTGCCCACGCCCTGGAGGAAGCGGGCGGCGATCAGCAGGGCGGGGGAGTCGGCGAAGCCGGCGAGCAGCGAGGCGGCCGTGAAGAGGGCGGTGCCCGCGAGGAACATCCGCTTGCGGCCGATCAGGTCCCCGAGCCGGCCCGCGAGCAGCAGCAGGCTGCCGAAGGCGATCAGGTAGGCGTTCACGACCCAGCTGAGGCCGGCGGGGGAGAAGCCGAGGTCGTTCTGGATGGCCGGCATCGCCACGGTGACGATGCTGCCGTCGAGGACGGTCATCAGCATGCCGGTGGAGAGCACGGCGAGGGCGGTCCAGCGCGAGCGCGGTGCACTCGGTGCAGGGGTTCGGGGAGGGGAGGGGGCTTCCGTGGCGGTGGCGGTCATCGGTCTCTCCGGTCATCGGCGGGGCGTCGGAAGGGTGATCGTCGGCGACTGGTGTGACCGTAGCAGATAGTTTTGTTGCAGACTATTTTCTTCGGATCGAGTTGTTAGGCTGGTTCCATGACTGCGATGGGATCCACCCGGACCGAGCCCGACCTGTCCTTCCTCCTGGACCGCACCAGCCACGTCCTGCGGACCCGGATGGCCGCGGCCCTCGGCGAGATCGGGCTGACGGCCCGCATGCACTGCGTCCTCGTACACGCCCTGGAGGAGGAGCGCACGCAGGTCCAGCTCGCCGAGATCGGCGACATGGACAAGACGACGATGGTCGTCACCGTCGACGCCCTGGAGAAGGCCGGACTGGCCGAGCGGCGGCCCTCCACCAAGGACCGGCGGGCCCGGATCATCGCCGTCACCGACCGGGGCGCCGCCGTCGCCGGGGAGAGCCGGCGGATCGTCGACCGGGTCCACGCCGACGCCCTCGCCGACCTCTCCGACGCGGACCGCGACTGCCTGCTGCGGGTCCTCGGCCGGCTCGCCGAGGGGCCGCTGGGCGTACCCGCCGAGAGCCCCCGCCCGGCCCGGCGGGCCCGGCAGCAGTAGCCGCCGGTGTCCCCCGTACGGCCCAGTCACACGGCCGGGCGCCGCCCGGTGTCCGAGAGTGGGTGGAGGCAATGAGCCCAGGGGGCAACACCACGCCGGAGGCGCACGCACATGGGACTCTTCGATTTCCTCAGGTCCGACAAGAAGAAGGAACACGAGGCCGCCGAGAAGGCGAAACAGCAGATGGAGCAGAGGGAGCAGCAGGCCGCGGCGGCGCCCGCGCCCGCCGCTCCGAAGGCGCCCTCCGAGATGGGCGGCAAGTACACCGACGCCGCGTCCGCCACCAAGGCGGCCGCCGAGCGGATGGCCGCGGCCGCCCGTCCCAAGTCGCCCCCGGCGGCGGGGCACATGCCGCCCGCCGCGCCGAGTCCCACGTCGGCCGCGCACAAGGCCGTACCGGTGCCGCCCAAGCCGGCGCCGACCGCCAAGAAGCGCACGTACACCGTCAAGCCGGGGGACTCGCTCTCCGCGATCGCCCGCCGCGAGCTGGGCAACGAGGGCCGCTGGCGTGAGCTGTACGCCATGAACCGGGGGGTGGTCGGCGCCAACCCCGACCTCATCCGTCCGGGGATGGTGCTGACGCTGCCGGGCTAGCCCGCACCTCTACGCGTCTACGCGCAAGGGCCCGGATCCGGTGATGGATCCGGGCCCCTGCGCGTTCTGCGCGTACGGGTGCGGTCAGTGGTTCTTGCCGCCGTCCGTGCTCTTCGCCCCGTGCTCCTGTTCCGCCAGCTCGTCGTCGAAGCTCGCCGGCTCGGCGTCCTGCGCCGACAGCTCGGTGGCCGCCGGGGGCTCCACGAGCCAGTCCGGGTTCGACTGCTGGTCCCACCACTTCCACGCCGCGAAGGCGCCGCCGGCCAGGAGCCCGACCAGCGCGACCCCCTTGAACAGGCGGCCGCACCGCGCCCGCCGCTCGTGGCGCCGCACCAGCTGCCGCACTTCCTTCGCCGACACCTGGCCGCGCAGCGCCGCGAGCGCCGCCGTCGAACGGGACGCGGCCTCCTCGGCCACCGGCCGGCCCGCCGCGATCGCGCTCTCGATCCGCGGCGCCGCGTAGTCGGCCGCCTGGCGTGCGGCGACGCGCGTCTGGTGGACGGCCTTCGTCGCGGCCCGGTCCACATCCGGCGGCACATGGGTGCGCGCCGCCCGCATCCGCGGATGCAGGTGGTTGTCGTAGGCCGCGCGGGCCTGCAGCGAGGCCTGGCCGGCCGCGTACGAGACCTTCGGCGCCAGCCGCTCGTTCGCCTCGTGCGCGTAGTGCACAGCCGCGTCCTTGGCGGTCTCTGCGTACGGCGCCACCACTTCCGCTGCGTGCCTCACGGTGTCCATGGCGCTCTCGGCGGCCAGGCGCACGCTGTCCTTGCGGGTCACGGGATCCTCCTCCTCGGTGGCGGACACAGTTCACCTTTCCACCCTTTGTCGGATCATGCCTGCCATAGCGCCGCCTGGCATGCGTGACAGGGCATACGGGTGGAGGATTTCTGTGCCGTTGTGCCCTCCGTGCGAGGATCTGGACCGACAGTGATGACTATGGAAGGCAGATCCGTGGCCGAGAAGCTCTACGCCACCCTGAAGACCAACCAAGGCGACATCGAGATCGAGCTGCTGGCGAACTTCGCTCCGAAGACCGTACGGAACTTCGTGGAGCTCGCCACGGGCGCCCGCGAGTGGACCCGCCCCACCGACGGCCAGAAGACCACGGCCCCGCTCTACGACGGCACCGTCTTCCACCGCGTCATCAGCGGCTTCATGATCCAGGGCGGCGACCCGCTCGGCAACGGCACCGGCGGCCCCGGTTACCAGTTCGCCGACGAGTTCCACCCCGACCTGGCCTTCACCAAGCCCTACCTGCTCGCCATGGCCAATGCCGGCCCGGGCACGAACGGCTCGCAGTTCTTCATCACGGTCGCCCCGACGGCCTGGCTGACCCGCAAGCACACCATCTTCGGCGAGGTCACCGACGCGGCCAGCCGCAAGGTCGTGGACGCCATCGCGTCCGGCCCGACCAACCCGCGCACCGAGCGGCCCCTGGACGACGTGATCATCCAGTCCGTCACCGTCGAGAAGCGCGACGTCAAGCGCTGACCGCAGCCCCGCGGGACCGGGAACCTTTGCGCCCCGTCCGTCCGTACTGGATACACACGGACCGGCGGGGCGCTTCCCCGCCCGCCGCCGATCGAGGGGACCGATGGACACCGACCGTCTGCCGGGCTGCTACCGCCACCCGGACCGCGACACCGGCATCAGCTGCACCCGCTGCGAGCGGCCCATCTGCCCGGAGTGCATGATCAGCGCCTCGGTGGGCTTCCAGTGCCCCGAGTGCGTCCGGGACGGCTCCGGCACTGGGCACGCCCCCGCGGCCAACGCCCCGCGCACGGTCGCGGGCGGGCTGGTCACCGGCGATCCGCAGCTCGTCACCAAGATCCTGATCGGGATCAACGCGCTGGTGTTCCTCGCGGCCTTCGCCGTGCCGGGCCTGGCCGTCCAGCTGGAGCTGCTCGGCCGCTACATCGAGTACTTCGGCGCCCCCGTCGAAGGGGTTTCCACCGGGCAGTACCACCGGCTGCTGACCTCGGTGTTCCTGCATGTCGAGGTGTGGCACATCTTCGGCAACATGCTCGCCCTGTGGGTGATCGGCGGTCCGCTGGAGGCGGCCCTGGGCCGGTCCCGCTATCTCGCCCTCTACCTGCTGTCGGGGCTGGGCGGCAGCGCCCTCGTCTATCTGCTGACCGCGCCGAACACCCCGACCCTCGGCGCCTCCGGAGCCGTCTGCGGCCTGCTGGGCGCCACCGTGGTCCTCGCCCGCCGGCTCCGCTACGAGATGCGGCCGGTGCTGATCACGCTCGGGCTCATGCTCATCGTGACCTTCGTGCCCCTCGGGGGCCTGTCGGTGTCCTGGCAGGCGCACATCGGCGGCCTGGTGACCGGCGCGCTGATCGCGCTGGGGCTGCTCGCGCCCGCCACCGGCCGCAAGCGCGCGGTCGTCCAGGTGGTGACCTGCGCTGCGGTCCTCCTGCTGACCGCAGCGCTGATCGTCGTCCGGACGGCCGAACTCACCTGATCACACCGGCGTCAACTCTCCACAGAGTTATCCACAGATCTTCTGTCTTTTCCTCAGGTGTGGATGACGCTGTGGATAACTCATGGGAGAGCTTGCGCCGCTCGGCCATCCGGGTAAGCGGATGCGCGCTACTTCCACTGCGTGGAGACACCGAAACCGGCGGCGATGAAGCCGAAACCGACGACGATGTTCCAGTTGCCCAGCGCCTCGACGGGCAACTGGGTATCGGTCACGTAGAAGACCACGATCCACGCGAGACCGATCAGGAAGAACGCCAGCATGACCGGGGCGACCCAGCTGCGGTTGGTCAGCCTGATCGTCTGCGCCTGCTTCGCCGGCGGCGGCGTGTAGTCGTCCTTCTTGCGGATACGTGACTTCGGCACGAGGGGCTCTCCTGTCGATGCGCTGGGGGACCTTGCCTGCCCCGGGCGTCCGTTAGCGTAGTGGACCTGTGGCGTTGAAGGAGAAGGGTACGTTGAGCGATTCAGACGACTCCTCCGCGGGTCCCCGTCGCCGGGCCAGGCCGGTGCGGCTGCTCACGGCCGCCGTCTTCGCCCTGGCCGGGCTCATCTTCGTCACCAGCTTCAACACGTCCAAGGGTACGAACATCCGGACGGACGCATCACTCCTGAAGCTGTCCGACCTGATCCACGAGCGCAGCGCCAAGAACGCCGAGCTGGAGAAGAGCGCCGCGGCCGCGCGCGCCCAGGTGGACGCCCTCGCGGAACGGGACAACGGCAGCACCAAGGCCGAGGAGGCCAGGCTGGCCGCCCTGCGCACAGCCTCGGGCACCGAGGAGCTCTCCGGCAAGGGCCTGACGGTCACCCTCAACGACGCCCCGCCGAACGCCACCGCCCGCGTCCCCGGCGTCCCCGAACCGCAGCCCAACGACCTGGTGATCCACCAGCAGGACCTCCAGGCCGTGGTGAACGCGCTGTGGCTGGGCGGCGCCGAGGGCATCGAGGTGATGGGCCAGCGGCTGATCTCCACCAGCGCGGTGCGCTGCGTGGGCAACACCCTGATCCTCCAGGGCCGCGTGTACTCGCCCCCGTACAAGGTTTCCGCGGTCGGCGACCCGGGCGCGTTGCGCAGGGCCCTCGGGGCCTCCCCCGCCCTGCAGAACTACCAGCTGTACGTCAACGCGTACGGGCTCGGCTGGAAAGTGGACGAGGAGAAGCGGCTGACACTGCCCGGCTACTCCGGCACAGTGGACCTCCACTATGCGAAGCCGCTGGAGTCCGCCGCGTCCTGACGTCGTACTGCGCCTGGTGGTACGGACGTTCAGCGAGGTGTGCCTGACGGCAGGGACCCTGATCGTGCTGTTCGTGGCGTACGTCCTGCTGTGGACCGGGGTCAAGGCCGACCGGGCCATGGAGGACGAGCGGGCCCGGCTGCGCGACCGCTGGGCGGCGGCGGCCCCGGCGGCCGCTCCGGCCCCCCGGGCCCCCGCTCCGGCCCCTTCGGAGCCCTATCCGCCGGGGCGGGCCTTCGCCGAGATGTCCATCCCCCGCTTCGGCCCCGACTGGAACAAGCCGGTCCTGGAGGGCACGGACGCCGAACCGCTGAAGAAGGGCCTCGGCCACTACACCGGCACGGCCCGCCCCGGAGGCGACGGCAACTTCGCCGTCGCGGGGCACCGGCGCACCTACGGGGACCCGTTCAAGGACTTCCCCGAGCTGCGCCCCGGGGACACGGTGATCGTCCGGGACGCGACGGGCCGGTACACGTACACCGTGCGGGCCGAGCCGCTGCGCATCCTGCCCACCGAGACCGGGGTGGTCGACCCGGTGCCGCGCCGGTCCCCCTTCGCCACCCCGGGCAAGTACCTGACCCTGACCACCTGCGATCCCGAATGGGGCCACAGCCACCGGCTGGTCGCCTGGGCGGAGCTCACCGGCACCGGAAGCGGGTGATTGCCCCGGTGACCCACTCCGCGGGGGCCCCGGCCTTTAGGCTGTTGCGGTACCGCCACTGCGGTGCTTGGAACGATCGTGGACGAAGAGGGAAGCAGACGGAATGTACGGCTGGATCTGGCGGCATCTGCCGGGCAACGCGTGGGTGCGGGCGCTGATCTCTCTCGTACTGGTCCTGGCGGTGGTGTTCGTGCTGTTCCAGTACGTCTTCCCGTGGGCCGAGCCGCTCCTTCCGTTCAACGATGTGACGGTGGACGAGGGATCGGGAGCCACTCCGTGAGCGCGCGCATTCTGGTTGTCGACAACTACGACAGCTTTGTCTTCAATCTGGTCCAGTACCTCTACCAGCTCGGCGCCGAATGCGAGGTGCTGCGCAACGACGAGGTGGAGCTCGCGCACGCCCAGGACGGCTTCGACGGCGTGCTGCTCTCGCCCGGGCCGGGTACGCCGGAAGAGGCGGGCGTCTGCGTGGACATGGTCCGGCACTGCGCCGACACGGGCGTCCCGGTCTTCGGCGTCTGCCTCGGCATGCAGTCCATGGCGGTCGCCTACGGGGGCGTCGTGGGCCGGGCCCCCGAGCTGCTGCACGGCAAGACCTCGCCCGTGGTCCACGAGGGCCTGGGCGTCTTCGCCGGACTGCCGTCGCCCTTCACCGCGACCCGCTACCACTCGCTCGCGGCCGAGCCCCAGACCCTGCCGGACGTGCTGGAGGTCACCGCGCGCACCGAGGACGGGATCATCATGGGCCTGCGGCACCGGGAGCACGACGTGGAGGGCGTGCAGTTCCACCCCGAGTCCGTACTGACCGAGTGGGGCCACCGGATGCTCGCGAACTGGCTCGTGCGCTGCGGTGACGCCGGAGCCGTCGAGCGGTCGGTGGGGCTGGCCCCGGTGGTGGGCAAGGCCGTCGCGTGACGACGGTCGCGCCGTCCGCGCCCACCGAGGGCCGGGCCGCGCGGCGCAAGGCGGCACAGGAGGCCGCGAAGCGCTCACACGCGCGCGCCCGCAGGCGCGGCGGGGGAGGCAGGGGCCGACGGCGTGCCCGCCCGCGCTCCGGGGGGCCGGTGGTGGTGCTCAGCCGGGCCGCCGGCGAGCTGTTCATCACCGCCGGCGTGGTGATGCTGCTCTTCGTCACCTACCAGCTCTGGTACACGAACGTCCTGGCGGAGCGGGCCGCCGACGGGGCGGCGGGCTCGCTCCAGCAGACCTGGGAGCACCCACCGGCAGCGGGCGCTCCGCCGCCGGTGGCCGCCTTCGAGCCGGGTCAGGGCTTCGCCATCCTGCACATCCCGAAACTGGACCTGAAGGTGCCGGTGGCGGAGGGGATCAGCAAGGCGAAGGTCCTCGACAAGGGGATGGCCGGCCACTACGCGGAGGGCGCGCTGAAGACCGCGATGCCGGCCGACAAAGAGGGGAACTTCGCGGTCGCCGGACACCGCAACACGCACGGGGAACCCTTCCGCTACATCAACCAGCTGGTGCCCGGGGACGCGATCGTCGTGGAGACCCGGGACGCCTACTACACGTACCAGATGGCCTCCGCGCTGCCGCAGACCTCGCCGGCGAACGTGTCGGTGATCAAACCCGTTCCGGACGGTTCCGGATTCACCGGACCGGGCCGGTACATCACGCTGACGACCTGCACCCCGGAGTTCACGAGCACCTACCGGATGATCGTATGGGGCAGGATGACCGATGAACGCCCCCGCAGCCAGGGCGCTCCGCCCGCGCTGACCAGCCCGTAAGGACGAACCCGCAGTGTCTCGTGCCCGCCGCCGCTCCGCACCGCCGCCCGCCGACCGCAGTGTGGTCGCCGGGGCCCTGAGCCTGCTGGGGGAGCTCCTGATCACGGGGGGCCTGGTCCTGGGCCTGTTCGTGGCGTACTCGCTCTGGTGGACCAACGTCCTCGCCGACCGGCAGGCCTCGGCGCGCGGCGACGAGATCCGCCAGCGCTGGCAGAGCCCCGCGGCCTCGGCGAGCGCCCCCGCACAGCCCGGCGCCCTGGACACCGGGGACGGGATCGGCTTCCTGCACGTGCCGGCGATGAAGAACGGCGAGGTGCTGGTCAAGACGGGCACGACGCCGGAGGTCCTGAACGACGGCGTGGCCGGGTACTACACGGAGCCGGTGAAGTCCGCGCTGCCCTGGGACGACAAGGGCAACTTCGCGCTGGCCGCGCACCGCGACGGGCACGGGGCGAAGTTCCACAACATCGACAAGGTGCGCGGTGGCGACGCGATCGTCTTCGAGACCAAGGACACCTGGTACGTGTACAAGGTCTTCGCCGAGCTGAGCCAGACCTCGAAGTACAACACGGACGTGATCAACCCGGTCCCGAAGGAGTCGGGGAAGACCGCCCCGGGGCGCTACATCACGCTGACGACCTGCACCCCCGTGTACACCTCGAAGTACCGGTACATCGTCTGGGGCGAGCTGGTGCGGACGGAGAAGGTGGACGAGAAGCGCACCAAGCCGGCTGAGCTGCGCTGATCCACAGCGATGTTCCACGTGAAACGGGCCCGGCCCCCCTGAGTGGGGGGCCGGGCCCGTTTCACGTGAACCCTTGCCTAGCGGCGGCTGCCGCCGGTCAGGCCTCCGAAGAAGCCGCCGCCGCCCTGCTGGCCGCCGTCCTGCGGCTGGCTCGGGTTCACCATGGTGCGGACGTTCACGACCGTGCCGGCCGGCAGCGGGGTCCCGGCAGCCGGCTCGGAGGCCGTCACCAGGGCGTTGTCGTCCGTCGGGCCGCCCAGGACCGCCCCGAAGTTCAGGTTGGCCCGCTTGAGGTCGTCCTTGGCCTGGGCCACGGTCCGGCCCGCCAGCAGCGGTACCGCGGTGGGCGCCGTCGAGGCCTTGGCGATGCTGACGTTCACCGCGGTGTCCTTGGCGAGCTGCTCACCGGGGGCGTACTGCTGCTGGACGATCGTCTTCGGCGCGGCCCCGGGGGAGTCGACCTCCGTGGTGCTGCCGAGCTTCAGCTTGGCGTCCTGGAGCAGCTTGACGGCCTGCTCCTTGGTCTTGCCGGTGAGGTCGGGGACGATGCCCTTCGAGATCTCCTTGGCGACGGTGAGGGTGATCACCGAACCCTGCTCGGCCTGGCTGCCGCTCTTGGGGTTCTGCTCCGTCACCGTGCCGGGGGTCGCGCTGTCGGACTCGACCAGCTTCTTCTCGACCTGGAACTTCTTCGCCTTCAGGGCCGACTCGGCGTCCTCGAACTTCATGCGGACGACGTCGATCACGGCGACCTTGGGCGCGCCCGAGGAGACCTTGACCTTGACCGCGAAGCCCTTGTCGACCTTGGTCTCGGGGGCCGGGTTCTGCGAGCAGACATTGCCCTTGGGCTGGTCCGCGCAGGGCTCCTCGGCCTCCTTCTCCACCGTGAGGCCCATGTTCTTGGCGCTGCTCTGGGCCTGCTCGAAGGTCTGGCCGACGAGCTTGGGCACGCTGGGGCGGTTGTCGGCGGTCTCGCTGAAGAGGGTCCGGCCGATCAGGATCGCGCCGACCAGGACGAGCACCGCGGCCACGGCCAGCAGGATCGTCGAGGCCCGGCTCTTCTTCTGCTGGCGGCGGCCGTGACCCTGGTCGTAGCCGCCGTGGCCCTGGTCCCCGTACCCGTATCCGCCGTCGCCCCCGGGGGGCATCGGCGGGAGCATCGAGGTCTGGCCGGCGTCGGGGGAGCGCAGGGCGGTGGTGGGCTGGTCGTAGCCCTGGTGTCCGTATCCGCCCTGGTCTGGGTAGCCGTAGCCGGCCGCGCCCATGGTGGCGGTGGCGGCCACGGGCTGGCCCTCGAGGCAGGCCTCGATGTCGGCCCGCATCTCGTCCGCGGACTGGTAGCGGTAGTCGGGGTCCTTGACCAGGGCCTTGAGGACGATGGCGTCCATCACCGGCGTGATCTCGGGGTCGAAGTTCGACGGCGGCTGGGGCTCTTCGCGTACGTGCTGGTAGGCGACGGCCACCGGCGAGTCGCCGACGAAGGGCGGCCGGACGCAGAGCAGCTCGTAGAGCAGGCAGCCGGCGGAGTAGAGGTCGGAGCGCGCGTCGACCTGCTCGCCCTTGGCCTGCTCCGGGGAGAGGTACTGGGCGGTGCCGATCACGGCGGCCGTCTGCGTCATGGTCATACCGGAGTCGCCCATGGCGCGGGCGATGCCGAAGTCCATGACCTTGACCTGGCCGGTCCGGGTGAGCATCACGTTGGCGGGCTTGATGTCACGGTGGACGATGCCGGCGCGGTGCGAGTACTCGAGGGCCTGGAGGATGCCGATGCACATCTCGAGGGTGCGCTCGGGCAGCAGCTTGCGGCCGGAGTGCAGCAGCTCACGCAGGGTCGAGCCGTCGACGTACTCCATCACGATGTACGGGATGGAGATGTTGTCGACGTAGTCCTCGCCGGTGTCGTAGACGGCGACGATCGCGGGGTGGTTCAGCGACGCGGCCGACTGGGCCTCGCGACGGAACCGGGCCTGGAAGGACGGGTCGCGGGCGAGGTCGGCACGCAGGGTCTTGACGGCGACGGTACGGCCGAGCCGGGTGTCGTGACCGAGGTAGACCTCGGCCATGCCACCACGGCCGAGCACGTGGCTCAGCTCGTACCGGCCGCCGAGGCGACGCGGCTCTTCCATAACGTTGCAGCCCTCTCCGTCAGTCCCGACCGCACCGGTGTGTGGTCCGGCGGTGTGCTGTTCGCGGCAAGGCTACCGGCCGATCGTCGGTGATCGGTTCGTGACCACAGGCTGATATCGGACCGGTACCGAGCGCTCGGATCCTGCCCCCGAGTCTCATCCCTTGTTCTTCAGTACGGCTTCCATGACGGCCTTGGCGACCGGCGCGGCCTGGCCGCCACCGCTGATGTCCTCGCGGTCGGCGTCGCTGTCCTCGATGACGACGGCCACGGCGACGGGGGAGCTTCCGTCCGGCAGCTCGGCGTAGGAGATGAACCAGGCGTAGGGGCGCTTGGCGTTCTTCTCGCCGTGCTGGGCGGTACCGGTCTTGCCGCCTACCTTGACGTCCTTGATCTTGGCTTTGGTTCCCGTGCCGGCCTCGACGACGTTGACCATCATCTGCTGGACCTTCTGCGCGTTCGCCGCGCTGAGGGGCCGGCTCATCTCGGACGGCTCGTGCTTCTCGATCGTGTCGAGGTTGGGCGCGGTCAGCTGCTCCACCATGTACGGCTTCATCAGCTTGCCGTCGTTGGCGATCGCCGCGGTGACCATGGCCATCTGGAGCGGGGTGGCCGCGGTGTTGAACTGGCCGATGGCGCTCTGCGCGTTGCCGTCCTTGCCCATGGTCTTGTCGTAGACGCTGGCGAAGGCGCGGACCGGGGTGTCGATCTTGTCGTTGTTGAAGCCGAACTTCTGGGCGGTGTCGACCATCTTGTCGCGGCCGACCTTGTCGCCCAGGTTCGCGAAGACCGAGTTGCAGGAGACCTGGAGGGCGAAGTTCAGGGTCGCCTTCTCGCAGCCGCTCGCGTGGTTGACCATCGGGGTCTTGGTGCCGGGAAGGATGTACGGCTCGGGGGTGTCCGTGGGGGCGTTGATGTCGCTCACCACGCCGTTCTCCAGCGCGGCCGCGGCCGTGACCACCTTGAAGGTGGAGCCCGGCGGGTACGTCTCGCGCAGCGCGCGGTTGACGAGCTTCTTGTCCTCGTTGTCCTTCAGCTCGACCCAGGCCTTCTCGTCGGCCTTGGAGTTCCCGGCGAAGCTGGACGGGTCGTACGAGGGGGTGCTGACCAGGGCCAGGATGGCGCCGGTGCGCGGGTCGATCGCCGCGACCGCGCCCTTCCGGTCGCCGAGCTTGTCGAAGGCGGCCTTCTGGGCGGCGGCGTTCAGGGTGGTGATGACGTTGCCGCCCTGCTTCTTCTCCCCCGTGAACATGCCGATGGTGCGGTCGAAGAACAGCCGGTCGTCGTTGCCGGTGAGGATGCCGTCGTCCAGGGACTCCAGCTGGGTGGAGCCGAAGGCCTGCGAGGCGTAGCCGGTGACGGGCGCCCACAGGGGGCCGTCGATGTAGGTCCGCTTGTACTTGTAGTCGCTGCCGTCGGTGACGGCGGAACCGGTGACCGGCTGTCCCTGGACGATGATGTTGCCGCGTTCGGTGGCGTACTGGGCGATCTGGACCCGGCGGTTCTCCTTGCGGGTGCTGAGTTCCTCGGCCTGGACGTACTGCAGCCAGTTGGTCCGGATCAGCAGCGCGAGGACGAGCAGCCCGCAGAACAGCGAGATGCGGCGCAGGGGCTTGTTCATGACGGGCGGACCACCTGGGTCATCTCGGAGTCGGGGGACGGGGCGGGGGCCGGGGCGGGGCGGCGTGCGGTGTCGCTGATCCGGATGAGGATGGCGATGAGCACCCAGTTCGCCAGGACGGAGGAACCGCCGGAGGCGAGGAAGGGCATGGTCATGCCGGTGAGGGGGATGAGGCCCATGACTCCGCCGGCGACGACGAAGATCTGCAGGGCGAAGGCGCCGGAGAGCCCGATGGCGAAGAGCTTGCCGAAGGGGTCGCGGGCGGCGAGGGCGGTGCGCACGCCCCGCTCGATGATCAGGCCGTAGAGCAGGAGGAAGGCCATGACTCCGGTCAGGCCGAGTTCCTCGCCGACGGTCGAGAAGATGAAGTCGGAGTTGGCGGCGAAGCCGATCAGGTCCGAGTTGCCCTGGCCCCAGCCGGTGCCGAGCACCCCGCCGGAACCGAAGCTCATGATCGACTGGCCGACCTGCTCGCAGGCGCCGGACTTGCTGTAGCAGGCGAAGGGGTCCAGCCAGGCGGTGACACGGGCCTTGACGTGGCTGGCCGTGGCGCCGACGACGCCGGCTCCCGCCATCGACATCACCAGGCCGATGACGATCCAGCTGGTCCGCTCGGTGGCCACGTACAGCATGATCACGAACATGCCGAAGAAGAGCAGCGAGGTGCCGAGGTCGTTCTCGAAGACGAGGACGAGCAGGCTCATCGCCCAGATCATCAGGATCGGGCCGAGGTCACGGCCGCGCGGCAGGTAGAGGCCCATGAAGCGGCGGCTGGCCAGGGCCAGGGCGTCGCGCTTGACCATCAGGTAGCCGGCGAAGAACACCGCGATGACGATCTTCGCGAACTCGCCGGGCTGGATGGAGAAGCCGCCGACGCTGATCCAGATCTTGGCGCCGAACACGTCCGCGCCCAGACCCGGGATGACCGGCAGGATCAGCAGGATCAGGGCGCTCGCCATCGAGATGTACGTGAACCGCTGGAGCACGCGGTGGTCCTTGAGGACCAGCAGCACGACGGAGAACAGGGCGATGGCCAGCGCCGTGTACATCATCTGGCGCGGCGCGGACTCCGAGAAGGCGCCGAAGCTGCGCTTGGCGAGGTTCTGCAGCCGCTCCGACTGGTCGAGCCGCCAGATCAGGACGACGCCGAGGCCGTTGAGCAGGGTCGCGATCGGCAGCAGCAGCGGGTCGGCGTACTTGGCGTAGCGGCGTACGACGACGTGGGCGATCCCGGCGAGGACGGCGAAGCCGAGTCCGTAGAGCAGCATGCCCGGGGGCAGCTCGCCGTGGATCGACAGGCCCACGTTGGCGTAGGCGAAGATCGGGATGACCACGGCGAAGGCGAGCAGCATGAGCTCGGTGTTCCGTCGGCTCGGAGCCTCGATGGCGCCGATGGTGGTCGTGTTGGTGACAACGCTCATGGTGTGGCAGGCCCCCTGTGCCCGCGTATGTCTACTGCTTTTCGCACTGACCGACGACAGCTTGCTCCGCGGGAGTCAGGCTGGGGCCGGGCGTCTGGTTGCCCTGGGCTTCGGCGGCGCGTCGGGCTTCGTCCTGCTTGCAGGCGGAGACCTGGGTGCCGAGCTCTTCGATCTTCTTGCGCGCGCCCTCGAGGCTTTCCTCGCTGATGGTGGCCTCGACCTGCTTGCGCTTGAAGGGCGGCAGGTACTTCAGTTCGATGTCGGGGTGATCCGTCTCCACCTGCGAGAGGTGGATCCAGGCCAGGTTCTGGCTGATGCCGCGGTACAGCGCGACATGGTCACCCTTGACGCCGACGTAGTACTGGGTCTGCGTCCAGCGGTGTGCCGCGTACAGGCCGCCGCCGACGACACCGGCCACGAGCAGCAGGATCAGCGTGCGGACGGTCCACTTGCGCCCTTTGCTGCGCCGCCTGCGCGGGTGGTCGTACGTGTCCTCGTACTGGCCGTCGGCGTCGTAGGCGTCGTAGGACTTGGGGTCGCCGAAGCTGCCGAGTGCGCCGCCCTGGCTCTGGTCGGGGTATCCGTAGCCGGGGGCCTCGCCGCTGCCGGGAGGGCCGAAGGCGCCGGCGGGCGGCGCGGCCGGGCGGCCGAGGCCCGAGGCGCGGCCGGCCGGGGTCTGCATGGCGTTGCCGTCGAAGAGCTGGTGCTGGTTCTCGGCGACCGCGCCGACGACGACCGGGGTGTCGCTCATCTGGGCGGCCATGGTGTCGCCGCTGTCGGTGTCGAGGACGTCCGCGACGATGCAGGTGATGTTGTCCGGACCGCCGCCGCGCAGGGCGAGCTGGATCAGGGACTGCACCGTCTCGTAGGGGCCGTGGTAGTCGGCCAGGGTCTCTTCCAGGGTCTGGTGGGAGACCACGCCGGACAGGCCGTCGGAGCAGATCAGGTAGCGGTCGCCGGCCCGGACCTCGCGGATGGAGAGGTCGGGCTCCACGACGTCGCCGCTGCCGAGCGCCCGCATGAGGAGGGAGCGCTGCGGGTGGGTGGTCGCCTCCTCCTCGGTGATCCGGCCCTCGTCGACCAGCCGCTGCACCCAGGTGTGGTCCTGGGTGATCTGCGTGAGGACGCCGTCGCGGAGCAGGTACGCGCGGGAGTCGCCGACGTGGACGAGCCCCAGTCGCTGGCCGGTCCACAGCAGGGCGGTGAGCGTGGTGCCCATGCCCTCGAGCTGGGCGTCCTCCTCGACCATCGCGCGCAGCTGGTCGTTGGCGCGCTGCACGGCGACGCCGAGGGCGGTGAGGATGTCGGAGCCCGGGACGTCGTCGTCGAGCTGGACGAGCGAGGAGATGACCTCGGAGCTGGCGACCTCGCCGGCTGCCTGGCCGCCCATGCCGTCGGCGACCGCGAGGAGCCGGGGACCGGCGTAGCCGGAGTCCTCGTTGCCCTCGCGGATCATCCCCTTGTGCGATCCGGCGGCGAAACGCAGGGACAGACTCATGCGCACCTGCCCTGTCGACGATGCCTCGGGGTACAACCGGTCTCGAGCCACACTGCCCACCCTCCGGTCGGGAGCGCGCTCGGGTCCGTGTCCCCGGTGGGACGGACCGCCGCGGCTCGCTCGCTCCGCTCGCTCATTCTCGTACTACTTCCGCAGCTCGATGACGGTCTTGCCGATGCGGATCGGGGCGCCCGGCGGGATGGGCGTCGGGGTGGTCAGCCGGGTCCGGTCGAGATACGTGCCGTTGGTGGACCCGAGATCCTCGACGATCCACTGGCCGTCACGGTCGGGGTAGATCCTGGCATGCCTGCTGGAGGCGTAGTCGTCGTCCAGCACGATCGTGGAATCGTGGGCGCGGCCCAGCGTGATCGTCTGGCCGGCGAGGGCCACCGTGGTGCCCGTGAGGGTGCCCTCGGAGACGACGAGCTTGGTCGGCGCACCCCGGCGCTGGCGCTGCTGGGGTGGGGCGGACTGCCGCCCGGTCTGCGGCGGCGCGCCGGCGGAGCCGCCGCCACCGCGGCGTGAGCCGCGCTGCGTGACTCGCGTACCGAACAGGTCGCTGCGGATGACCTGAACGGCCACGATGACGAACAGCCACAGAACGGCCAGGAAACCCAACCGCATGACCGTCAGGGTCAGCTCTGACATTGCCCCCGCTTCACCCTTCGGCTTGCCGGTAAATGATGGTGGTGCTGCCCACGACGATCCGCGAGCCGTCGCGGAGCGTAGCGCGGGTGGTGTGCTGCCCGTCCACCACGATGCCGTTGGTGGACCCGAGATCCTGGATCGTCGGGGGTGTTCCGGTCCGGATCTCACAGTGCCGGCGGGATACGCCGGGGTCGTCGATCCGCACATCGGCCTCGGTGCTCCGGCCGAGTACGAGCGTGGGGCGCGAGATCTGGTGGCGGGTGCCGTTGATCTCGATCCAGCGGCGCACGGTGCCCGGGGCACCGGGAGCCGCAGGCGCGCCGCCGGGGCGGGCGCCGGGTCCGCCCGGAGGCGGTCCCGCGGGCATGGGCGGGGCGGCGACCGGCGGGTAGCCGTAACCGCCCTGCTGGCCCTGCTGGCTCTGGGGGGCCTGCGGGGAGTCCTGGGAGGTGCTGGAGGCGAGGGTGCGACTGCGGACCCGGTAGAGGCCGGTGTCGAGGTCGTCCGCCTTCTCCAGGTGCACCTTGATGGGGCCCATGAAGCTGTAGCGCTGCTGCTTGGCGTAGTCGCGTACGAGGCCCGCGAGTTCGTCGCCGAGCTGACCGGAGTAGGGGCTCAGACGCTCGTAGTCGCCGGCGCTGAGCTCCACGATGAAGTCATTGGGTACGACGGTCCGCTCGCGGTTCCAGATGGTGGCGTTGTTGTCGCACTCCCGCTGGAGGGCGCCGGCGATCTCCACCGGCTGGACCTCGGACTTGAACACCTTGGCGAAGGTGCCGTTCACCAGACCTTCGAGTCGCTGCTCGAAACGCTTCAGGACTCCCATGGGGCACCTCCTCCGTCGTTGTCGCCCTGTACTGCTTACTGATCGTATCCACGCGTGGCGGATTCGGGTGGTTCCCCTTCGGTCCCGTGCGCAGGAGTGTTGGTCCTCACAAGGGATCGTAGGGG
Organism: Streptomyces sp. NBC_00091; assembly: GCF_026343185.1. Classification (GTDB taxonomy): domain Bacteria; phylum Actinomycetota; class Actinomycetes; order Streptomycetales; family Streptomycetaceae; genus Streptomyces. The sequence goes on from NZ_JAPEMA010000001.1 coordinate 2,678,891, forward strand.
CGCTCCAGGGACAGTGTCCCGCACCGGGCGCGGAGTGCGGGAGGGGCCGTCCCGGTCGTCGTGAGGAGCCGGGAAAAGCGATTTCAACCCACCCCGTCTGACGTGCTAGTGTTTCGACGTCGCCAGGGGAACGGCCCGAAAGGGAAGAACCGCTGGAGTGCTACTCGGGCGAGTGGCGGAACGGCAGACGCGCTGGCTTCAGGTGCCAGTGTCCTTCGGGACGTGGGGGTTCAAATCCCCCCTCGCCCACATCGGGGAAGCCCCGGTCCGGAATACGGGCCGGGGCTTCTCGCATGTCCGGCTCCTCCGGTTCCCCCCTTCCGACTTTCGTCGTGCGGGGCGCGACGAAAGAGAGCGGCCGGCGGCGCCGCCGGGTGTCTATGGTCGGGCGCGTGGATGCCAAGGCGAGGACGCGGGCGGGCTGGGACTGGCTGAAGGGGCCGGAGCCCCGGACGCGGCGTGCGGTGGCGGGGGACCTGACGATCGCCGTCGTGATGGCGCTGCTCGGCCTCGGCGTCGACGAACTCAGCAAGAGCTCGGGCCAGAAGATGGTCCTCGGGGTCGTGGCCGTGGTGGCGCTGGTCCTGCTGCGCCGACGCCTGCCCGCGGCCACGCTGGTACTGGGCGCCGCGGCGAGCGCCTTCCTGCCCTCCGTGTTCCTCGTGACGATCCTGCTGGGCTGGTCCGCGGGCCGCCGGATCGTCGGAGTGGGGCGGGCCCTCGCCGCGTTCACCCTGGCCTTCCTCGCGGCGATAGGCCTCTCCGTGGTCGAGCAGTGGACGCAGATGCGGCCGCTGCTCGTGGTCGTGTTCTCCGCGCTGCTGTTCCTGGCGACGACCGTCATGCCCGGTCTGGCCAGCCGCTACTGGCACCAGCGCCGGACCCTGCTGAGCGCGCTCCAGGAGCGCAACGACCAGCTGCTGCGCGAGCGGACGATGGTCGCCGGGCAGGCCAGGCTGCGGGAACGGCAGCGGATCGCCCAGGACATGCACGACAGTCTGGGCCACCAGCTGGCGCTGATCTCGGTGCACACCGGGGCGCTGGAGGTGGACCCCGCGCTCACCGACCGCCAGCGCGAGGCGGTGGGGGTGCTGCGGCAGGCCTCGGTGGCGGCCATGCACGAGCTGCGCGAGGTCGTCGGGATCCTGCGCGACGGCGTGGAGGCGCCGGCGCCGGTGGAGGAGGCGCAGCCGGCGGCGCGCGGGGTGGCGGGGATCGCGGGGATCGTGGACGCGGCGCGGGCCGCGGGGACCGACGTACGGCTGGGCACGACGGGGCAGCCGCGGGCGCTGGTCGCGGCCTGCGACCACGCGGCGTACCGGATCGTTCAGGAGGCGCTGACCAACGCCTACAAGCACGCGCCGGGGTCGTCGATCAGCGTGGAACTCCGGTACGAGGACGACTCGCTGGTGGTGGAGATCGCCAACGGCCCGGCGGCCGACCGGGCTTCCGGTGAGGTGGTCTCCGGCGGGCAGGGACTGACGGGGCTGCGGGAGCGGGCCCGGCTGGTCGGCGGCATGGTGCACGCGGGGGCGACCGAGGGCGGCGGGTTCCGGGTGGCGGGCGTGCTGCCGTACGGGACGGAGCCGGCCGGGCTCGTCCAGGACGTGGCCGACGACTTCGGGCAGCGTTCGCAGGCCCGGGCGCTGGCGCTGAAGGGGGCGCCGCCGATGGACTGGGCGGCGCTGGACCGCGAGCTGGCGGTGCCGGTGCGCAGCAGGACCGGGGGCGTCGCGATGGGCTGCGGGATCGCGGTCGCGGCGGTGGTGATGTTGATCATCGTGCTCGGGGCTGCGGTGGTGATGCTGGTGGGCTCGGTGGACAAGGCGATGATCGGCAAGGAGGAGTACGACGCGGTCCACGTGGGCGAGTCCGAGCAGGCGGTCCGCACGCGGCTGCCGAACGGGGACAGCATCCTGACGTCGGGGATGGACCGCAAGGGCCCGCCCCGGCCGGAGGGGACGGAGTGTCTGGCGCTGCTCTCGGAGGATTCCTCGGAGCTGACCACCGACACCGTTTTCCGGTTCTGCTTCCGGGACGGCAAGCTCGTGGACAAGCAGGCGTACGAGGTCAAGCAGTAGGAGCGCGGGTGTCAGCCAAAGTGATCCGAGTGGTGATCGCCGACGACGAGCCGCTGATCCGGGCCGGGATCAGGATGATCCTGACCTCGGCACCGGACATCGAGGTCGTCGCGGAGGGGGCCAACGGCCGGGAGGCCGTCGAGCTGGCCCTGTCCCACGCCCCTGACGTGGTGCTGCTGGACATCCAGATGCCGGTGATGGACGGGCTGACCGCGCTGGGCGAGCTGGGGCGGGCGACGCCCGCCGTGCGGGCGCTGATCCTGACCACCTTCGGGGAGAAGGAGAACGTGCTGCGGGCGCTGAGCCAGGGCGGCGCGGGCTTCCTGCTGAAGGACTCGGCGCCGGGCGAGCTGATCGGCGCGGTACGGGCGGCCGCGGCCGGGGACGCGTACCTCTCGCCCGGGGCGACCCGGCACGTGGTGGACCAGCTGGCGTCCGGCCCGGCCGCGGGACGGGGCGAGGAGGCCCGGCGGCGGGTCGCGGAGCTGAGCGAGCGGGAGCGCGGGGTGCTGGCGCTGCTGGGGGAGGGGCTGTCCAACGCGGACGCCGGGCGCAGGCTGCACATGAGCGAGGCGACGGTGAAGACGTACGTGAGCCGCATCCTGGCGAAGCTGGAGTGCGAGAACCGCGTTCAGGCGGCCCTGCTGGCCAGGGACGCCGGGCTGTAGGTACGGTCGGGCCGGACTTGATCGGCCACGGGGTGGCCGATGTGGCGCGAACAGGTGCGGGGGCGGCGCGGATGGTGGCGGTACCGGGGCAGTACGCGGCGGACGCGGGAGACGCGGCGGCGGGGTGGGACGGCGTGCGGATACCGGGCGTCGAGGGCTTCGCGGCCCGGACCGTGACGGGCTCGCCCAAGGAGGCCGGGAAGGCCCTGCGGCTGCGCGTGCCCCGGGCGGCGCACGCGCGGTTCGAGGCGCCCGCCGGGCGCCCGGACGCCGTGCGCGCGGTGGAGGAGTCCAATGTGGGCCGGGTCGCCGAGCTGACCCCGATACGGGTGGGCCGGATGGCCGCCAACCCCTTCGCCTTCCTGCGCGGGGCGGCCGGACTGATGGCGCACGACCTGTCCGGCGGACCGGTGACCGGGGTGGGCGCGCAGATCTGCGGTGACGCGCACGCGGCCAACTTCGGCCTGTACGGGGACGCCCGCGGCCGGCTCGTCATCGACCTCAACGACTTCGACGAGACCGTCTTCGGCCCCTGGGAATGGGACGTGAAGCGGCTGGCCACCTCCCTGGTGCTGGCCGGGCGCGTGGCGGGCGCCGACGAGGACACCTGCCGGGCGGCGGCGCGGGACGCGGTGGGCGCGTACCGGCGCACCATGCGGCTGCTGGCCAGACTGCCCGCCCTCGACGCGTGGAACGCCATCGCCGACGAGGAGCTGGTCTCCCACACCGACGCCAGGGACCTGCTGGGCACGCTGGAGCGGGTCTCGGAGAAGGCACGGAACAACACCTCCGCCCGGTTCGCGGCCAAGTCGACCGAGATGCTGGCGGACGGAAGCCGGCGCTTCGTGGACGCGCTGCCGGTGCTGCGGCGGGTCGGTGACGGGGAGGCGGCGGCCGTCGCGGCCTCGCTGGGCCCGTACCTGAAGACTTTGCTGGGGGACCGGCTGCCGCTGCTGGCCCGGTACGCGATACACGACGTGGCCTTCCGCGTGGTGGGGACCGGCAGCGTGGGCACCCGCTCGTACGTGGTGCTGCTGCTGGACCACCGGGGCGAGCCGCTGGTGCTCCAGGTGAAGGAGGCCCGCCCCTCGGTGCTGCTGCCGCACCTGCCCGCGCTGGGCTTCCACGCGCCGGCGGAGGAGCACGAGGGCCGCCGGGTGGTGGCCGGGCAGAAGCGGATGCAGGTGGTCTCCGACATCCTGCTGGGCTGGACCACCGTGGAGGGGCGGCCCTTCCAGGTGCGCCAGTTCCGCAACCGCAAGGGCAGCGTGGATCCGGCGGCGCTGGCCGTCGATCAGCTCGACGACTACGGCCGGATGACCGGCGCCCTGCTGGCCCGGGCGCACGCGCACAGCGCCGATCCGCGGCTGCTGGCCGGGTACTGCGGCAAGAACGAGGAGCTGGACGAGGCGGTCGCCGCCTTCGCCGTGGCCTACGCCGACCGGAGCGAGGCCGACCACGCGGACCTGGTGGCGGCGGTGCGGTCGGGGCGGGTCGCGGCGGAGTTCGGCGTCTGAGGGCGGGCGGGGACGGGGGCAGCGTCTGGGGCTGGGGCATGTTTCACGTGAAACATGCCCTCGGGTGGGCCGTAGGCTGGCCGGGTGAGCGAGCAGACCGAACACACCGCCCCCGAAGAGCCCGCCGTCCCCGCTGACGAGCGGCCCGAGGCGCGGCTGGAGCGCGCCGTCCGGGCCGCCGAGCAGGCGCTGATCGAGTTCGAGATCGCGGTGGAGACCTTCCGGGTGGAGGTCGAGAACTTCTCCCGGCTGCACCACCAGAAGCTCGGCCCGATGTACTCGCGGCTCGACGAGCTGGACGCGCTGATCGCGGAGGCGAAGGCGGCCCGCAGCGGCGATCCCGAGGACCTGCGGCGGGCCCAGGAGGCCCGCGCCCTGGTCATGCCGATGCCCGGCGTGGAGGAGCTGTTCCACGACTGGCTGGGCTCGGACGGGATCTCCGACGACGCGGCCGCGATGCTCACCGACCGGTCCGTGCGGCCGCCGCAGCGGGTGCGCCCCACCGAAGAGGTCCGGCGCCTGTACCGGGAGCTGGTCCGCAAGGCCCACCCGGACCTCGCCCAGGACGAGGCCGAGCGGACGCGCCGCGACGCCTTCATCGCCCGGGTCAACTCCGCCTACGGGCGCGGTGAGGAGCGGCTGCTGCGCGAGCTGGCCGAGGAGTGGGAGGCCGGCCCGGCGCCGGAGGAGGCTCCGCCGAGCGAGAGCGAGGAGCTCTACGCCCGGCTGGAGTGGCTGGCCCAGCGCAAGGAGCTGCTCTCGCTGGTGGCCAAGGAGCTGGAGGACAGCGCGATCGGCGCCATGCTGCGGATGGCCCCGGACGACCCGGACCGGCTGCTGGAGGAGATCGCGGAGCAGCTGCTGGCGCAGGTCTCCGAGCGCGAGGCCGAGCTGGCGGGGTACAGCGCCGGCTGAACCCGGCCCGGGCGCGAGTTCGGATACGTTGGCAGACCAGATCCGTGAAGAGAGAAGGCGACAGATATGAACCTCGGACCGCTTCCCTCGGTGGACGCCGGCGCGGTGCCCGCCGAAGGCTTCGTCCTCGACGTCCGTGAGGACGACGAATGGGCGGCCGGGCACGTCGAGGGCGCGCTGCACGTCCCGATGAGCGACTTCGTGGCGCGCTTCGGCGAGGTCACGGAGGCGGTCGCGGACGGCCGTACGGCGTACGTGATGTGCCGGGTGGGCGGCCGTAGCGCGCAGGTCACCCAGTACCTGGTGCGCCAGGGCATCGAGGCCGTCAACGTGGACGGCGGGATGCAGGCGTGGGAGCGCGCCGGGCGCCCGATGGTGACGGACACCGGGAACCCGGCCTTCGTGCTCTAGGCCTAGTCCGCGCTCAGCCGAGGGGGTGGGCGGCCAGCAGGTCGCCCAGTGCCTCCTCGTGCGCGGCGGCCGGGCCGAGCTGGAGTTCCAGCTGTTTGGCCCAGGCGTGGTAGCGGTGCAGCGGGTAGTCGGTGTCGGCGCCGAAGCCGCCGTGCAGGTGCTGTGCCGTCTGCACGACACGGCGTACGCCCTCGGAGGCCCAGATCTTGGCGACGGCGACGTCCCCGGCGCTGGGCAGCGGGCCGCCCGCCCCGCCGGTCGCGGCGTCGAGCCGCCAGGCGGCCTGCCAGAGGGTGGCCTCCATGGCGCGCAGGTCGATGTAGCGGTCGGCGGCCTGCACCGCGACGGCCTGGAAGGTGGCCACGGGGAAGCCGAACTGCTCCCGCTTGCCGGTGTACTGGCTGGTCATCGTGAGGACGGCTTCGCCGAGGCCGAGTGCGAGGGCGCAGGTCCCGGTGGCCAGGAGCTGGTGGAGCCGGTCCCAGGCGCCGGGGGCGTCGATCACATGGGCGGCGGGAACCCGGACCCCGTCCAGGGTGAGTTCGGCGAGCCGCTCGCCGCTGGTGGAGTACTGGTCGGCGAGAGTGAGCCCCGCGGTGGTGCGGGGGAGGAGCGCGAGGACGGCCGCGCCGTCGCCGCCGTGGGCGGGTACGGCGATCCAGTCGCAGCTGTGCGCCCAGGCGACGGAGGTCTGCACCCCGTCCAGGAGCCAGGTGGCGCCCTCGCGGCGTGCGGTGACGGCGAGTTCGGCGGGATCGTGCCCGGTGCGGCCGTGCGCGGCGGCGGTGAGGACGAGCGTGCCGCTTCCGGCGCCGGGCAGCAGGGCGGCGGTCAGCTCGGGGCTGCCGTGGGCCTGTACGGCCATTGCGGTGGCACAGTGCTCCAGGAGCGGCACCCGGGCCAGGACCTTCGCCGCCTCGCGCAGCACCAGGCACAGGGCGATGGTGTCGAGGCCGGCCCCGCCGTGCTGCTCGGCGAGGACGAGGCTCAGCAGGTCGGAGCCGGCGAGCCTGGCCCACAGGGGCCGGTCGAACTCGTCCGCGACGGCCCCGGGCGTGAGCGCGGGGCTGGGGACGCCGTCGGGGGCGACATCGGCGAAGACGGCCCTGGCGGCCTCGACGGCGGCCTGTTGTTCCTCGGTGAAGGTGAAGTCCACTGCCTGTCCTCCTGCGCACCGGCTGACGCCCTTATCTGACGGTGCGTCAAGATAGAGCAGCTTCCGGAAATTGGACAGGCCCCGGACACCCCGGACACCCCAGTACGCCTACCGGTCGAAGTCGATCTCCACTTCCTCCGTAACGGCGTGGGACTGGCAGGCCAGTACGAAGCCGGCCTCGGTCTCCTCCGCCTCCAGCGCGAAGTTGCGGTCCATCCGCACCTCGCCGGACACCACGAACGCCCGGCAGGTGCCGCACACCCCGCCCTTGCAGGCGTACGGGGCATCGGCGCGGTTGCGCAGCACGGCGTCCAGCAGGGACTCGCCGTCCTGGACGGGCCAGGTGCCGGAGCGGCCGTCGAGCCGGGCGGTCACCCGGCCGTGGGCCGGCGCGGAGGCGGCCCGGGCGGGGGCCTGCGGGGCGGTGTCCTCGACGTGGAAGATCTCCTCGTGCACCCGGGTCCGTACGACGCCGAGCGCGGCAAGGGCCCGCTCCGCGCCCTGCACCAGCCCGTACGGGCCGCACAGGAACCAGCCGGTCACCTCGGCGACCGGCAGCAGCGCCGGCAGCAGGGAGACCAGGCGGGCCTCGTCGAGCCGCCCGGACGGCAGCCCGGCCTCCTGCTCCTCGCGGGAGAGCACGGTGACCAGCTGGAAGCGGTCGGGGTAGCGGTCCTTGAGGTCGGCCACCTCCTCGAGGAACATCGTCGAGGCCGCCGTACGGTCGCTGCGGACCAGGCAGAACCGGGCGTCGGGGCGGGCCGCCAGCAGTGAGGCCGCGATCGACAGCACCGGGGTGATGCCGCTGCCGCCGACGACCGCCGCGTAGTGCGCGGCCCGCGGGGCGGCGGCCGGCTCCAGCACGAACCGCCCGGCCGGGACCATCACGTCCAGCACGTCCCCGGCGGCGACCTCCTTGTGCGCGAACGTGGAGAACTCGCCTCCCTCCACCAGCCGCACGCCCACTTGCAGCCGGTCCGGTCCCGGGCCCTCGGGGGCCGGGGCGGGGGAGCAGATCGAGTAGGTGCGGCGGATCTCGGCGCCCTCGGCGGCGCTGCGGCGCAGCGTCAGGTGCTGGCCGGGGGCGTGGCGGTAGTCCTCGCGCAGTTCCTCGGGCACCCGGAGGGTCAGTGCCACCGAGTCGTCGGTGAGCCGGTCGACTGCCGCCACCGTCAGCGGGTGGAACGCGCCGTGGCGGGGTGCGGCCATCTACAGCTCCTTGAAGTGGTCGAACGGTTCGCGGCAGGCGACGCAGCGGCGCAGCGCCTTGCACGCGGTGGAGGAGAACCGGCTGAGCAGTTCGGTGTCGGTCGAGCCGCAGTTCGGGCAGCGGACCGACAGCGTGAGCGGGACCGGCCCGTCCGCGGAGTGCGGGCGGGGCGGGGCGATGCCGAACTCGGCCAGTTTGCGGCGGCCTTCGGCGCTGATGTCGTCGGTGGACCAGGCGGGGGACAGGACCGTGGTGACCCGGACCTCGGGTATGCCGTGGCCGGTCAGGACCCGCTCGATGTCGGCGGACATGGCCTCGATGGCCGGGCAGCCGGTGTAGGTCGGGGTGAGGACCACCTCGGCGTGTCCGTCCTCATGCATCCGCACCCCGCGCAGGACGCCCAGCTCGGCCAGGGTCAGCACGGGCAGCTCGGGGTCGGGGACGGAGCCCGCCAGCTCGGCCAGCTCCGCCTCCAGGCGGGTGGTCCCGGCCCCCGCGCTCACCACGACGCTCCGGGATGACTGCGGTGCAGGTGCTGCATCTCCGCGAGCAGCCGCCCGAACGGTTCCGTGTGCAGGCCCTGCCGGCCGGCTCCGGCGGCCCAGGCGCCCGTACGGGGCCCCTCGGGCAGTGCGAGCCCCGCCCGCTCCAGTACGCCGCCCACGGCGGCCAGCCAGCGCGCCTCCAGGGCCTCCAGGGCGGCCTGGTCGAGGTCCAGGCCCTCGACGGGCAGGAACATCTCCCCGGTGAACTTCCACAGCGCGTCCAGCCCGGCGCGCATCCGGGCCCGGCTCTCCTCGGTGCCGTCGCCGAGCCGCAGCGTCCACTGCTCGGCGTGGTCCCGGTGGTAGGCGGTCTCCTTCACGGCCTTGGCCGCGAGCGGGGCGAACGGGCCGTCCCCGGCGGCCAGCACCGTGTACAGCTCGTGCTGGTAGAAGGAGAAGTAGAGCTGCCGGGCGATGGTGTGGGCGAAGTCGCCGTTGGGCTGCTCGACCAGCTGGAGGTTGCGGAAGGAGCGCTCCTCGCGCAGGAAGGCCAGCTCGTCCTCGTCGCCCGCCAGGGACAGCAGGACGCGGGCCTGTCCGAGCAGGTCGAGGGCGATGTTGGCCAGGGCGACCTCCTCCTCCAGGACGGGGGCGTGGCCCGCCCACTCGCCGAGGCGGTGGGAGAGGATCAGCGCGTCGTCGCCGAGGGCCAGGGCGGCCGCGGTCCGGGTTTCGGTCATGGCGTTCACAGGTGGCGCACCCCCTCGGGGATCTCGTAGAAGGTGGGGTGCCGGTAGGGCTTGTCGGCGGACGGGGCGAAGAACGGGTCCCGCTCGTCCGGCGAGGAGGCGGTGATCTCCGTGGAGGGCACCACCCAGATCGAGATGCCTTCGTTCCGCCGCGTGTAGAGGTCCCGGGCGTTGCGCAGGGCCATCTCCGCGTCGGGGGCGTGCAGGCTTCCCGCGTGCGTGTGCGAGAGGCCGCGGCGCGAGCGCACGAACACCTCCCACAGGGGCCAGTTCTGCGTCATGCCTGTACCTCTCGTCCGGTGCTGGTGTGCTTCGCGGCGTAGGCGGAGGCGGCCTCGCGGACCCAGGCGCCTTCCTCGTGCGCCGTGCGCCGCTGGCTGATCCGCTGTTCGTTGCAGGGGCCGTTGCCCTTGAGGACGTCCCAGAACTCGGCCCAGTCGATGGCGCCGAAGTCGTGGTGGCCGCGCTCCTCGTTCCACTTCAGGTCCGGGTCGGGCAGGGTCAGGCCCAGCGACTCGGCCTGCGGGACGGCGATGTCGACGAAGCGCTGGCGCAGCTCGTCATTGGAGTGGCGCTTGATCCGCCAGGCCATGGACTGCGCCGAGTGCGCCGACTCGTCGTCCGGCGGGCCGAACATCATCAGGGAGGGCCACCACCAGCGGTCGACGGCGTCCTGCGCCATCGCGTGCTGGGCCTCGGTGCCCTGCGAGAGGGCGAGGAGCAGCTCGTACCCCTGGCGCTGGTGGAAGGACTCCTCCTTGCAGATCCGGACCATGGCGCGGGCGTAGGGGCCGTAGGAGCAGCGGCAGATCGGCACCTGGTTGGTGATCGCCGCGCCGTCCACGAGCCAGCCGATGGCGCCGACGTCCGCCCAGGTCAGGGTGGGGTAGTTGAAGATCGAGGAGTACTTCTGCTTGCCCGAGTGGAGCTTGTCGAGCAGCTCGTCGCGGCTGGTGCCGAGGGTCTCGGCGGCGCTGTAGAGGTACAGGCCGTGGCCCGCCTCGTCCTGCACCTTGGCCATCAGGATCGCCTTGCGGCGCAGCGAGGGCGCGCGGGTGATCCAGTTGGCCTCGGGCTGCATGCCGATGATCTCGGAGTGGGCGTGCTGGGCCATCTGCCGGACCAGGGACGCGCGGTACTCCTCGGGCATCCAGTCCCGCGGCTCCACGCGCTCGTCCGCCGCCACGGCGGCGTCGAAGTCCGCGCGGAGCTGCGCGCCGAGGTCCGCGGACTGCCCGTCCACCGCGCCGTCCACCGTGCCTGACGTGCCCGTTTCCGGGGTCACTGCGACCATCCCGGTCCCCTGTCAGAGTATGCCGTCCGCCCGACCGACCGATCGTTCGGTTCATCCTCTTCAATGGTGAGACGGCGGCCCGTAGGGTGTCAACCTCTGTGGGCAACCCTGTGGACGCAGGATGATCGGGGCGGGATGGATTCGAACGAGCGCGAGCCTGCGGAAGGAGCCCTTCCGCAAGCTGTCCGGGCGCCCGGGATAGCGGGCCTGTCCGCCCCGTACCGGGTCCTCGCGGCCCTCGTCCTGGCGGCGTTGGCCGTCGGTGCCTGCCTGCACCTGGGGCTGGTCTTCCTGCACGTCGCGCCCGCCAACACGGTGAGCAGGCAGCACGCGCGGCTCGTCGACGGCTGGGTCTATCCCGAATTCGAACAGAACTGGAAGCTCTTCGCGCCCAACCCGCTCCAGCAGAACATCGCCGTCGAGGTCCGCGCCCAGGTCCGCACCGCCGGCGGCGAGCTCGTCACCCGCGACTGGCGCGACCTGTCCGCCGAGGACGGCGCGGCGATCCGGCACAGCCTGCTGCCGAGCCACACCGAGCAGAACGAGCTCCGCCGGGCCTGGGACTTCTTCACCGGCTCCCACGACGAGGACAACAAGGCCGACGGCGAGCGCGGGGAGCTGTCCGAGGAGTACCTCAAGCGGATCGCCGTGGCCCGGCTGGCCGCCGACCGGCGCGACGGCGAGCGGCCCGACGGGGAGCGGATCGTCCGGATCCAGCTGCGCTCGGCGACCCGGTCCGTGGCCGCGCCCGCCTGGAGCGAGGAGAAGACCGACACCCAGACGTACTACCGGGAGCTGCCGTGGTGGACCGTGTGAGACGGGCGTCGGCGCAGGCGCTCGCGCAGGTCACCGGGCAGGCGCTGGGCGCGTACCAGAGCGCCGTCGTCCGGATCGGCTTCGCCGGGACCTGGCTGTTCTTCCTGCTGCGGGAGTTCCCCAACCGGCACGAGCTGTACGGGCCCGACGGGCCGTGGAGCTGGCGGCTGGCGGAGCGGCTGATCGCCTCCAACGACGCCTTCACGGTGCTCATGTGGTCGGACTCGACGCTCTGGTTCGAGACCGTGTACGCCGTCTGCCTGCTCGCGAGCGCCCTGCTGGTGCTGGGCTGGCGCACCCGGGCGATGTCGGTCCTCTTCATGGTCGGGGTGCTGTCGCTGCAGAACCGCAGCGTGTTCATGGGCGACGGCGGGGACAACGTCATCCACCTGATGGCGCTCTACCTGGTGCTGACCCGCTGCGCGCGGGTGTGGTCGCTGGACGCGCGCCGGGCGCGGCTGCGGGGCTCGGCCTCGGCGGGGGCGGCGGGGCCGCTGCTGTGGGGGGTCCTGGGCGCGGTGTTCGCGTACGGGGCGGCGAGCGGGCACCTCGGGACCGGCTGGACGGTGGCCTTCGCGGCGCTGTGGGCGGGTACGGCGCTGTGGTGGACGGCCGACCGGTACGAACCGGAGGGCGAGCGGCGGGCCACCCTCGACGTGCTCGCGAACCTGCTGCACAACGCCGGGATGCTGGTGATCATGGCGGAGGTGTGCCTGATCTACGCGACCGCCGGCTGGTACAAGATCCAGGGCTCGCGGTGGCAGGACGGCACCGCGCTGTACTACCCCCTGCGGCTGGACTACTTCGCCCCGTGGCCGGCGCTGTCGGAGCTGCTGGCGGGCAGCGGGCTGCTGGTGATGCTGCTGACGTACGGGACGGTGGCGGTGCAGGTGGCCTTCCCGTTCACGCTGTTCAACCGGCGGGTCAAGAACGTGCTGCTGGCGGTGATGATGCTGGAGCACGCGGGGATCGCGGTGCTGCTGGGGCTGCCGTTCTTTTCGCTGGCGATGATTGCCGCCGATGCGGTGTTCCTGCCGACGGGGTTGCTGGTGTGGGTGGGGGTGCGGGTTGCCGCCCTGCGGTTCTTCCGGGTGCGGGATCCGCGGGGCCTTCCGGCCGCTGAGCCGGCGGCGGTCCCGCGCTGACGTGGGCCGCGCCTGGTGCGGGTGCGGGTGGGTGTCGGTGCCGCTGCGCGGGGCCGTCCCCGACCCGCCCTTCCACCGTTCCTCCCCCAGCTACCGCTGGGAGGTGCCCCCAGGGGCTCCGCCCCAGACCCCGCGCCTCAAACGCCGGCGGCGCTGGGTTTGGCTGAGGCCGCCGGCGAGGCTGGGTTGGGGTGCGGCCGTGCGGGGCCGGGCGCCGGGCGTCGTAGGGTCGGGGCATGAGTGAGCAGCAGGGGGCCCGTGAGGTTGAGCGGTGGTGGCGGGAGTGTGCTGGGCGGGGTGACGTGGTGCTCCTCGACGGGTTCCACGCGCTGAAGCACGCCCTGCGCTTCGGCGCCGAGGTGCTGGCGGTCGTCGCCGACGAGCCCGGCGCCGTACGGGAACTGGCCGACGGGCTGGCTCCGGACGTGGCCCCCGAGGTGGCCCGGCTCGTGCGGCGGGCCCCGCTGAAGGAGCTGCTGCCCCGCGTGCACCCCACCGGGGTCGCCGCGCTCGCCGTACGCCCGGGGCGGGAGGCCGGACGGGCCGCGCTGGCGCGGATGCCGCGGCCCGCCCCCATCGTGCTGCTCGACAACCCCCGCAACCTCGGCAACGTCGGGGCCGTGGTCCGCCTCGCCGCCGGCTTCGGGGCCACCGGCGTGGTGACCCGCGGCGACCTCGACCCCTGGCACCCCAACGTGGTCCGCGCCGGGGCCGGGCTGCACTACGCCACCACCGTGGACCGGCTGGAGCTGGCGGAGCTGCCGCCCGGCCCGGTGTACGCGCTCGACCCGGAGGGCGAGGACATCCGCGCCCTCACCCTCCCGGACGACGCCCTGCTCGCCTTCGGCTCGGAACGCCACGGCATCTCGCCCGAGCTGCGGGCCCGCGCCGACCACCTGGTCTCACTGCCGATGCGTCCGCAGGTCTCCAGTTACAACCTGGCCACCAGCGTGGCCATGACCCTCTTCCACTGGGGCGGCCCCGCCGCGCAGTGACAGCAGCGCGCCGAGCCCGCCCGCGAGCAGGATCGCCGCCGCCGCGCCGAGGGTGGTCCCGTCCGGGTGGACCAGCGGCTGCCCGCGCAGGGCCTGCCAGGTCAGCAGCCCCAACACCGCCGCGTAGCCCCCGCCCGCCACCAGCGTCAGCCGCAGCCGCACCCGCTCGTCGCGCAGCCGGACCGAGCGGGTGGCGAGGGCGGCGAGCGCCAGTACCAGCAGCGGCAGCAGCTGGAGGGCGTGCATGCCGATGAAGTGCGGTACGCGCAGGTCGCCGCCGGTGGTGGACCAGCCGGTCAGCGGCATGGCGGGGCCGCCGTCGGGGACGCCCACGCTGTGCCCGCCGACCACCGGCGCGTCGTCGACGGCCGCCGCGCGCTGCTCGGCGGTGGGCTGGGTCATCAGGAAGCCCAGGCCCGCCCCGGCGAGGGCGAGCACGGTGGCGATCCGGATCGACCAGGTGGTGGCCCGGTCGGCGATCCGGGCGCGGAAGAGCAGGACGGCGACGACCAGGGTGGCCACCCACAGCACCACCACGGTGACGGCCATGGTCTGGTACAGCCGCGCGTCGAAGGGCGTCGCGTTGTTGAAGTGGCTGCGCGCGCCGCGCACCACCTGGGTCGTGATCAGCAGCATCTCCACCGCGCTCGCGGCGGCCACGACGGTGCCCGCCCACCAGGCCGGCCGGCGCAGCCGCGGCCGGGCCCGGCCGAGCAGGGAGATCATCCAGGCGAGGCTGAGCGAGTAGCCGACGAAGGAGACCGAGAACTTCAGCGGCTTGGCCCAGATCGGCGCGCCCACCAGGACGCGGTCGTCGACCAGCAGCCCGACGGCGCAGCCGGCGGCCCACACCACCATCACCGCCGCGAACACCACCAACGGCCGGTGCCACGAACGGAGCGCAGTCCAGTACATCCGTACCCCCCAAGACGACGGAGACCATATGGATAGTGGCACTTGCCGCTATCTGATAGTGCCACTATCTATGATGGGTGGTGGGGTGGGCAAGTGGCAGTGAAGCGAAGAAGGACGGAACGCACGGTGCGCATTGGTGAGCTGAGCAGTCGGACCGGGGTCCCGGTACCGACGATCAAGTACTACGTCCGGGAGGGACTGCTCTCTCCCGGGGAGCTGACCAGCCCCAACCAGGCCAGCTACGGCGAGCGGCACGAGCGCCGGCTGCGGCTGATCCGCGCGCTGCTGGAGGTGGGCGGGCTGTCGGTGGCCGCCATCGGCGAGGTGCTCGCGGTCATGGACGACACGGGGCGGTCGGTGCACAAGGTGCTGGGCGCGGCGGCGCAGCGGCTGGTGCCGGTGTACTCCGGGGCGCCGGACGCGGACACGGAGCTGGCCCGGGCCAGGGTGGCGCGGCTGATCGAGGAGCGCGGCTGGCGCGTGGCCCCCGGGGACAAGGCCGTGGAGGCGCTGGTGGCGGCGCTGGCCTCGCTCACGCGGGTGGGCCAGGGCTCCTTCGCCGATGTGCTCGACGAGTACGCCGGGGCGGCCGAGCGGGTGGCCCGGGCGGATCTGGAGAACACCGCGCGCGGGGTGGAGCGGGAGGACCTCGTGGAGACGGTCGTCGTCGGGACCGTCCTCGGCGACGCCATGTTCGCGGCGCTGCGACGGATGGCCCAGGTGGACGCCTCCTCCCGGATCTTCCCGCAGGAGTAGGCGGCTCCACCCGGCGGCCGCCGCCCCGGCGAAAAGCGGGGGCGGCGGCCGGGCCGGGCCGTTGGGCCGGCGGTCAGGCCAGGGGTCAGACCGGTGGTCAGGCCTGGCGGCGGACCTCCACCACCCGGAAGCGGTTCGAGACGAACGCCCCGTCGCACAGCGCGGCGTTCGCCGCCGGGTTGCCGCCGGAGCCGTGGAAGTCGGAGAAGGCCGCAGTCTGGTTGACGTAGACCCCGCCCGTCAGGTTCAGCGACAGCTGCGCCGACTCCTCCAGGCAGACCTCTTCGAGGGCCCGCTCGGTGTCCGCGGAGGTGGTGTACGCGCCCACCGTCATCGCGCCCTTCTCCCGCACCGTACGGCGCAGCAGGTCGAGGGCGTCCGCCGTGGAGTCCACCGCCACCGCGAAGGAGACCGGGCCGAAGCACTCCGAGAGGTAGGGCGCGTCCGGGTCCGGCTTGCCGGCGTCCAGCTTCACGATCACCGGGGTGCGCACGACCGCGTCCGGGAACTCGGGGTTCGTCACCTCACGGGAGGCCAGCGCGACCTCGCCGAGACCGGCCGCCGCCTCCAGCCGGGCCTTGACGCCCGGGTTGACCAGCGCGCCCAGCAGGGCGTTGGCGCGGGCGTCGTCGCCGAGCAGGCCGCCGACCGAGGCCGCGAGGTCGGCGACGACCTCGTCGTACGACTTGTGGCCGGCGTCCGTCCCGATGCCCTCGCGGGGGATCAGCAGGTTCTGCGGGGTGGTGCACATCTGGCCGCTGTACAGGGACAGCGAGAACGCCAGGTTGGACAGCATCCCCTTGTAGTCGGAGGTCGAGTCGAGGACGACGGTGTTGACGCCCGCCTTCTCCGTGTAGACCTGGGCCTGCCGGGCGTTGGCCTCCAGCCAGTCCCCGAACTCGGTCGACCCGGTGTAGTCGATGAGCTTGATCTCGGGGCGGACGGCCAGGGTCTTGGCGATGCCCTCGCCCGGACGCTCGACGGCGAGGGCCACCAGGTTCGGGTCGAAGCCCGCCTCGGCCAGGACCTCGCGGGCCACCTTCACCGTCAGCGCCAGCGGGAGGACGGCGCGCGGGTGCGGCTTGACCAGGACGGCGTTGCCGGTGGCGAGGGAGGCGAACAGGCCGGGGTAGCCGTTCCAGGTGGGGAAGGTGTTGCAGCCGATCATCAGGGCGATGCCGCGCGGCACGGCCGTGAAGGTCTTGCCGAGCTCCAGCGGGTCCCGCTTGCCCTGCGGCTTCGACCAGGCGGCCTGCCCGGGCACGCGGGTCTGCTCCTCGTACGCGTAGGCCACCGCCTCCAGGCCGCGGTCCTGCGCGTGGGGCCCGCCCGCCTGGAAGGCCATCATGAAGGCCTGGCCGCTGGTGTGCATGACCGCGTGCGCGAACTCGTGCGTCCGCGCGCCGATCCGGGCCAGGATCTCGATGCAGACCAGGGCGCGGACCTCGGGCCCGGCGTCCCGCCAGGCGCCCATGCCGGCCCGCATCGCGGGCAGCAGCACCTCCGGGTCCACATGCGGGTACTCCACGCCCAGCTCCGGGCCGTACGGGGAGACCTCGCCGCCCGTCCAGCCGTCGGTGCCGGGCTGGCCGAGGTCGAAGCGGGTGCCGCGCACGGCCTCGAAGGCGGCGAGCCCGTCGGCCGGGGCGCTCTCCCCGTAGGCCTTGGGGTGCTCGGGATGCGGGGACCAGTAGGCGCGGCTGCGAATGGCATCCAGCGCCTGGTCCAGGGTGGTCCGGTGCTTCTCGGTCAGCTGGGGGACGGTGAGCTCGGCGGCCATCAGGGACCAACTCCTCGTTGAGCCGGGCAGGATCAGGCTGGTTCGCAGACTGGGATCGATGCGGGGGCGGGTGAAGAAGAGCAGACTGGAGTTAGAGTAACCGAACGATCGGTCGGTACAAGAGGGCCCGGCAGACCTGTGGACAACCCGGTGCGGGAGGATCAGGACATGACAGCAATCGAGCGGGCTCGCACTGTGGCGGTCATCGGCGCCGGAACCATGGGCCAGGGCATCGCCCAGGTCGCTCTCCTCGCAGGTCACCCCGTACGCATCCACGACGCCGTGCCCGGGCGGGCCCGGGAGGCCGTTCAGGCCGTGGCGGGCCGGGTGGAGCGGCTCGTGGCCAAGGGCCGGCTGGACCGGGCCGAGGCCGACGACGCCGTGCGCCGCATCGATGCCGTCGAGACCCTGACCGGGCTCGCTCCCGCCGCCCTGGTGATCGAGGCGATCGTCGAGGACGTCACCGTCAAGCGCGAGCTGTTCGCGGCCCTCGAAGGAGTGGTTTCGCCGGACGCGCTGCTGGCGACCAACACCTCCTCCCTCTCCGTCACCGAGCTGGCCGCCGGCCTCGAGCACCCCGGACGCTTCCTCGGCCTGCACTTCTTCAACCCGGCCCCGCTGCTCCCGCTCGTCGAGGTGGTCAGCGGCCACGCGACCGACCCGGCCGCCGCCGAGCGCGCCTACGGCACGGTCCTGGGCTGGGGGAAGACGCCGGTGCGCTGCGCCGACACCCCCGGCTTCATCGTCAACCGGATCGCCCGCCCCTTCTACGCGGAGGCCTTCGCGGTCTACGAGGAGCAGGGCGCCGACCCCGCGACCATCGACGCCGTCCTGCGCGAGAGCGGCGGCTTCAGGATGGGCCCCTTCGAGCTGACCGACCTGATCGGCCAGGACGTCAACGAGGCCGTCACCCGCTCCGTCTGGGACTCCTTCTTCCGGAGCCCCAAGTTCACCCCCTCGCTCGCCCAGCGCCGGCTGGTCCAGTCGGGCCGCCTCGGCCGCAAGTCCGGGCACGGCTGGTTCTCCTACGGCGAGGACGCGCAGGCACCCGCCCCGCACACCGCCGGCCCCGAGGAGGCCCCGGCCAAGGTCACCGTCGTCGGCGACCTCGGTCCGGCCGCCGGGCTGGTGGACCTGCTGGAGGAGGCCGGGATCGCGGTCACGGCCACCGAGCACGGGGGGCCGTACATCCAGCTGCCCGGCGAGGGCCAGCTGGTGCTCGCGGACGGCAAGACCTCGGTCGAGTTCGCCGACGTCGTCTACTTCGACCTCGCGCTGGACTACCGCGACGCCACCCGGATCGCGCTGTCCGTCAGCGAGGACACCAGCGAGCGGACCCTCGCCGAGGCCGTCGGGCTCTTCCAGAAGCTCGGCAAGAAGGTCTCCGTCATCGGGGACGTCCCCGGCATGATCGTCGCCCGGACCGTCGCCATGCTGATCGACCTCACCGCCGACGCGGTGGCGCGCGGGGCGGCCTCCGCCGAGGACGTCGACACCGCGATGCGGCTCGGCGTCAACTACCCGCTGGGCCCGGCCGAATGGCACGACCGGCTCGGCCGGGACTGGGCGTACGACCTGCTGCACCACCTGGACGAGCGCTGTCCGGGCGGGCGTTACGCGCCCTCGCTGGCGCTGTTCAAGCTGGGCTACGCGGCCGGTGAGGACGACGAGGCGGAGGAGACCGAATGACCACGGTCAGGCGGGACACCTACACCCCGGAGACGCTCCTGTCCGTAGCCGTCCAGGTCTTCAACGAGCGCGGCTACGACGGCACCTCGATGGAGCACTTGTCCAAGGCGGCCGGCATCTCCAAGTCCTCGATCTACCACCACGTCGCGGGCAAGGAGGAGCTGCTGCACCGGGCCGTCAGCCGCGCCCTCGACGGCCTCTTCGCGGTCCTGGAGGAGCCCGGCGCGGTACGGGGCCGCGCGGTCACGCGCGTCGAGTACGTCACGCGGCGCACGGTCGAGGTGCTGGTCGCGGAGCTGCCGTACGTCACCCTCCTGCTGCGGGTGCGCGGCAACACCCGCACCGAGCGCTGGGCGCTGGAGCGCCGCCGCGAGTTCGACCACCAGGTCGCGGAACTCCTCAAGGCCGCCGCCGACGAGGGGGACCTGCGCGCCGACGTGGACATCCGGCTGGCCACCCGACTGCTCTTCGGCATGGTCAACTCCCTGGTCGAGTGGTACCGCCCGCACCCGGGCACCACCCCCGACCAGCTCGCGGACGCCGTGGTCAGCATGGCCCTGGACGGCCTGCGCACCGTCCGCTAGGCCCCCCCGCTGCCTATTTCGCCGTCGGCCCCGCTGCTTCCTCCTCCGTGAGGGCCGGGCCGCCGGCGGGGCCCGGGTCGAGAAGATCCGTTTCCTCGAACACCAGCAGCGTCCGCGTGGACAGCACCTCCGGGATGGCCTGGAGGCGGGTCAGGACCAGCTCGCGCAGGGTCCGGTTGTCCGGGGTGTGGACCAGCAGCAGTACGTCGAAATCCCCGCTGACCAGCGCGATGTGCGCGGCCCCCGGCAGCTCGCGCAACTGCTCGCGCACCGTCCGCCAGGAGTTCTGGACGATCTTCAGGGTGATGTACGCGGACGCGCCCTGGCCCGCGCGCTCGTGGTTGACCCGGGCCGTGAACCCGCGGATCACCCCGTCGTCGATCAGCCGGTTGATCCGGGCGTAGGCATTGGCCCGGGAGACGTGCACCTGCTCCGCCACCGACCGTATCGACGCGCGGCCGTCCGCCTGGAGCAACCGCATGATCGAACGGTCTATGGGGTCCAGGGGGCGGGGCGGGACCTGTGGGCCCGAGGGTGCGCCCCCCGGTGGGACCGGTACGGAACCCGCTCCGGCCATTTGTTCATCCGCCATTGCCCACTGCCTCCCTCTCCTGGACGTCCTGCACCCATCCCAGGGCCCCAGCGTCACTTTGTCCACAGCCTGGAGCCGCCTGTAGCCAAATTGCGCCAACGACCGAACAATCGGTAGGTGAGGCGCCTCACACTCCCCCAGCTACCGCTGGGGGTGCCCCCAGGGGTGTCCAGTCGACTTCCCACGAGGAGGTGTACGCCGCCATGACGGTCCAAGAGCTGCCCGGTGCCGGTGCGTCCCACCGTGTCACCCCGCCGCCCGCCTGGAGGCCCCGTACGGAGGCCGCCCCGCTGCTTCCGGACCCCGAGCCCTACCGGGTGCTGGGCACTCCGGCGGCCGAGGGGCTCGACCCCGCGCTGATGCGCCGGTACTACGCCGAGCTCGTCCGGGGGCGCCGCTACAACGCGCAGGCCACCGCGCTGACCCGGCAGGGCCGTCTCGCCGTGTACCCCTCCACCGTCGGGCAGGAGGCCGCCGAGATCGCGGCCGCGCTGGTCCTGGAGGAGCAGGACTGGCTCTTCCCGAGCTACCGCGACACCCTCGCGGCCGTGGCCCGCGGGCTGGACCCCGTACAGGCGCTGACGCTGCTGCGCGGCGACTGGCACACCGGGTACGACCCCCGCGAGCACCGGATAGCCCCCCTGTGCACCCCGCTCGCCACCCAGCTGCCGCACGCGGTGGGCCTGGCGCACGCCGCCCGCCTGCGCGGCGACGAGGTCGTCGCGCTCGCCATGGTCGGCGACGGCGGCACCAGCGAGGGCGACTTCCACGAGGCGCTGAACTTCGCGGCCGTCTGGCAGGCCCCCGTGGTCTTCCTGGTCCAGAACAACGGCTTCGCGATTTCCGTCCCGCTCGCCAAGCAGACCGCCGCGCCGACGCTGGCCCACAAGGCCGTCGGCTACGGAATGCCCGGCCGGCTGGTCGACGGCAACGACGTCGCCGCCATGCACGAGGTCCTCACCGAGGCCGTGAAGCGTGCGCGCTCGGGCGGCGGACCGACCCTGATCGAGGCCGTCACCTACCGGATGGAGGCCCACACGAACGCCGACGACGCCACCCGCTACCGGTCCGACGCCGAGGTCGAGGCCTGGAAGGCGCACGACCCGGTGGACCTGCTGGAGCGCGAGCTGACCGCCCGCGGGATCCTGGACGCGGCGGGCAAGCAGGAGGCGCGCGACGCGGCCGAGGCGATGGCCGCGGACCTGCGCGAGCGGATGAACGCCGACCCCGTGGTGGAGCCGATGGACCTCTTCGCGCACGTCTACGCGGAGCAGACCGGACGACTGCGCGAGCAGGCCGCCCTGCTGCGCGCCGAGCTGGAAGCGGAGGACGCGTGATGACGACGGTCGCTGTGAAGCCCGCGACGATGGCGCAGGCGCTCACCCGTGCCATGCGCGACGCGATGGCGGAGGACCCCACCGTCCACGTGATGGGCGAGGACGTCGGGGCACTCGGCGGGGTCTTCCGGATCACGGACGGCCTCGCGAAGGAGTTCGGCGAGGACCGCGTCACGGACACCCCGCTCGCGGAGGCCGGGATCCTGGGCGCCGCGGTCGGCATGGCCATGTACGGGCTGCGGCCGGTCGTGGAGATGCAGTTCGACGCGTTCGCCTACCCGGCCTTCGAGCAGCTCATCTCGCACGTGGCGAAGATGCGCAACCGCACGCGCGGCGCGATGCCCCTGCCGATCACCATCCGGGTGCCCTACGGCGGCGGCATCGGCGGCGTCGAGCACCACTGCGACTCCTCCGAGGCGTACTACACGGCCACGCCCGGGCTCACCGTCGTGACCCCGGCGACGGTCGAGGACGCGTACGGGCTGCTGCGCGAGTCGATCGCGAGCGACGACCCGGTGGTCTTCCTGGAGCCGAAGCGGCTCTACTGGTCGAAGGCGCAGTGGTCGCCCGAGGCGCCCACGGCCGTCCCGGGCATCGGGAAGGCGCTGGTCCGGCAGGCCGGTACGAGCGCCACCCTGATCACCTACGGCCCCTCGCTGCCGGTCTGCCTGGAGGCGGCCGAGGCGGCCCGCGAGGAGGGCTGGGACCTGGAGGTCGTCGACCTGCGCTCGCTCGTCCCCTTCGACGAGGAGACCGTCGTGGCCTCCGTACGCCGGACCGGGCGCGCGGTGGTGGTCCACGAGGCCGGCGGCTTCGGCGGGCCGGGGGCGGAGATCGCCGCCCGCGTGATGGAGCGCTGCTTCCACCACCTGGAGGCGCCGGTGCTGCGCGTGACGGGCTTCGACATCCCGTACCCGCCCCCGATGCTGGAGAAGTACCACCTGCCCGGTGTGGAACGGATCCTGGACGCCGTGGCCCGCCTGCAGTGGGAGAACTGATGCCGCAGGTATTCGAGTTCAAGCTGCCCGACCTCGGCGAGGGCCTGACCGAGGCCGAGATCGTGCGCTGGCTGGTGGCGGTGGGCGACGTCGTCGCCATCGACCAGCCGGTCGTCGAGGTCGAGACGGCCAAGGCGATGGTGGAGGTGCCCTGCCCGTACGGCGGGGTGGTCACCGCCCGGTTCGGCGAGGAGGGCGAGGAGCTGCCGGTCGGCGCCCCGCTGATCACCGTGGCCGTGGGTGCGGAGTCGGCGCCCGCCGGGTCCGCGGTGGCCGAGGCGGATGCCGAAGGCTCCGGCAACGCACCCCGGCCGCTGATCGGTTACGGCTCGGACCACTCACGCCCGGCGCGTCGGCGGCGGGTGCGACCCGTCACCGCCGCGGTGTCGGCGCCCGTCGCGGCCCCGGCCCCGGCCGCTCCCGTTCTCGTTCCCGCGGCTCCCGTGGCTCCTGCCGGGCCGGTTCCCGTCATCTCGCCGCTCGTGCGCAAGCTGGCCCGGGACAACGGGGTCGACCTGCGGGCGCTGCGCGGATCCGGGCCGGAGGGCCTCATCCTGCGGGCCGACGTGGAGGCGGCGCTGCGGGCCCCCGAGCCGGTGGCCGCTGTGCCGGTGCCGGTGTCGGCGGGCGAGCGGATCCCGCTCAAGGGGCTGCGGGGGGCCGTGGCGGAGAAGCTCTCGCGCAGCCGCCGGGAGATCCCCGAGGCCACCTGCTGGGTCGACGCGGACGCCACCGAGCTGATGGCGGCGCGGGCCGCGATGAACGCCGTGGACGGCCCGAAGATCTCGGTGCTCGCGCTGCTGGCCCGGATCTGCACGGCCGCGCTCGCCCGCTACCCGGAGCTCAACTCCACGGTGGACCTCGCGGCCAACGAGATCGTCCGGCTCCCTGCCGTGCACCTCGGCTTCGCCGCGCAGACCGAGCGCGGGCTGATGGTCCCGGTGGTCCGGGACGCCCAGACGCGCAGCCCCGAGTCCCTGTCGGCGGAGTTCGCCCGGCTGACCGAGCTGGCCCGGGCGGGCAAGCTGGCGCCCTCCGACCTCACCGGCGGGACCTTCACCCTGAACAACTACGGGGTGTTCGGGGTGGACGGCTCCACGCCGATCATCAACCACCCCGAGGCGGCGATGCTCGGCGTGGGCCGGATCATCGACAAGCCGTGGGTCCACCAGGGCGAGCTGGCGGTCCGCAAGGTCGTCCAGCTGTCGCTGACCTTCGACCACCGCGTCTGCGACGGCGGCGCGGCGGGCGGCTTCCTGCGGTACGTGGCCGACTGCGTGGAATCCCCGGCGGTCCTCCTGCGCGGCCTGTAGCCGGCGCGGGCGCCGCCGCCCGTCAGGGCAGCGGCGGTGGGGTCCAGGCCGCGTGGCGGAGGATGGCGCGGACGGTGACCCCGGAGGGGGCCAGCCGCAGCGCCGTGCTGCGGGCGGCCACCGCGAGCGGGTGCGCCAGGCGGTGGCCCAGGCGCCCCGCCCGGCGCGCCGCCCGGGCCACCGCCTCGGCGCGCCGCCGGCGCACGGCGTCGTAGCGGGCCAGCGCCGCCTCCACCGAGGGCCCGGCGGCCAGTTCCGCCGCCAGCACCACCGCGTCCTCCAGGGCCTGGCAGGCCCGCTGCCCCAGATTCGGGGTCATGGCGTGCGCGGTGTCCCCGAGCAGCGCCACCCGCCCGACGGCGTACGAGGGCAGCGGGGCCACCAGCTCGTGGACGTCGTGGTGCAGGACGTCCTCGGGCCGGGTCGCGGCCAGGAGTTCGGGGACGGGCCGGTGCCACCCCCCGAAGCGGCGCTTGAGCAGGGACAGGGGTCCGCGGGCCGGATCCCGGCCGGGGCCGACCGGCACCGAGGTCCCCAGGGAAGCCCTGGAGGGGCTCGTCGCGGCGGCACTCCGGTGACGGCCGATACGCTCCCCGGCCCGCCAGGCCGCCAGGCCGCCAGGCCGCCAGGCCGCCAGGCCGCCAGGCCGTCAGACCGTCAGACCGTCAGCAGGAGCTTGCCCACGTGGGTGCTGGCCTCCATGACCCGGTGGGCCCGCGCCACTTCGGCGATCGGGTACGTCGCGTGGACCACGGGGCGGATCCGGCCGGCGGCGACCAGCGGCCACACGTGCTCCCGTACGGCCGCGATGATGGCCGCCTTCTCCTCCAGCGGGCGGGTCCGCAGCGTGGTCGCCGTGATCGCCGCCCGCTTGGTGAGCAGGGTGCGCAGGTCCAGCTCGGCCTTCACGCCGCCCTGGAGGCCGATCACCGCGAGCCGGCCGTTCATGGCCAGCGCGTCCAGGTTCCGCGCCAGGTACTTCGCGCCCATGATGTCCAGGATGACGTCCGCCCCGGCCCCGCCCGTCGCGGACCGCAGCTCCTCCACGAAGTCCTGCTCGCGGTAGTCGACCAGGATGTCCGCGCCCAACTCCGCGCAGCGCGCCAGCTTCTCCTTGCCGCCCGCCGTCACCGCCACCCGCGCCCCGACGGCCTTGCCCAGCTGGATCGCCATGGTGCCGATGCCGCTGGAACCGCCGTGCACCAGCAGGGTCTCGCCCGGACGCAGCCCCGCGACCATGAACACGTTGGACCACACCGTCGCGACCACCTCCGGCAGTGCGGCCGCCGCCACCAGGTCCACGCCCTGCGGCACCGGCAGCAGCTGGCCCGCCGGGACGGCCACCCGCTCGGCGTAACCGCCACCGGACAGCAGCGCGCACACCTCGTCGCCCACCGCCCAGCCGGACACCCCCGGCCCCAGCGTGACGATGCGCCCGGAACATTCCAGGCCGGGATAAGGGGAGGCGCCGGGCGGGGGATCGTAGAACCCCTGCCGCTGGAGGACGTCGGCGCGGTTCACGGCGCTCGCCGCGACCTCGACGAGCACCTCCCCCTCGCCCGCCACCGGATCGGGTACCTCGGCCCAGACCAGGGCCTCGGGGCCGCCGGGCTGCTCGATCGTGATCGCATGCATGGCCCGGAATCTACCGGCCCTACTCCGACGGGCCCAGGGTGACCTGAGGGCCCGTCGGCGGGGCGGCCCGGACGATGGTGATCAGGCGGTCCGTCAGCTGGAGCGGACTCGCGTGCGGGTCGTCGTACGGAAGCAGCCGGTGCCCGCGCAGGACGCTGACGACGAGGTCCCCGGTCTCCCGGACACCGCGGCCCACCTCCGACTTGTTGACGGGCCGTTCGATCAGGTCCAGGCCGCTGCCCTGCTGGATCAGGTCCTCCATCACGGTGCCCGCGCTCGGGCTGAGCACCGACAGGCCCAGCAGCCGTCCCGCCGCGCTCGCGCTCGTGATGACCGCGTCCGCGCCGGACTGCTTCAGCAGCGGCGCGTTCTCCTCCTCGCGGACCGCGGCCACGATCTTCGCGCCCCGGTTGAGCTGCCGGGCCGTCAGTGTCACCAGGACGGCGGTGTCGTCCCGCTGGGTCGCGATCACGATCTGACGGGCCTTCTGGAGCTCGGCCCGCAGCAGGACGTCCGAGCGGGTGGCGTCGCCGACGACCCCGGTGAAACCCTCCGCGGTGGCCATGTCGATCACCTTGGCGCTGGGGTCCACGATGACGACCTGCTCCTTCTGGAGGCCGGTCGCCAGCAGCGTCTGCAGGGCCGAGCGGCCCTTGGTGCCGAAGCCGACGACGACCGTGTGCTCACGCAAGTTCTTCCTCCAGCGGTTCAGCCGCCACTCTTCTCGGGTGCGTTCGGTCAGGACTTCCAGGGTGGTCCCGACCAGGATGATCAGGAACAGCACGCGCAGCGGGGTGATCAGCAGGATGTTGACCAGCCGCGCGCTGTCGCTGTACGGGACGATGTCGCCGTAGCCCGTGGTCGACAGGGACACGGTCGCGTAGTAGACGCAGTCGAGGAAGTCGACCTTCTCGTTGGCGTTGTCGTGGTAGCCCTCGCGGTCGAGCCACACGATCAGCACCGTCAGGCACAGCACGAACAAGGCCATCAGCAGCCGCCGGCTCACCTGCCGCAGCGGCTTCTCGACCACGCGCTTGGGGAGTTTGACGCGGCGTGCGACGAGTTTCTCCTCGGCGCCCCGCGCCATGGCGTCCTGGCCGTGCAGTTTCACGTGAAACATCCCCCCGAGGCCCAGGGCAGGTCGAGGATCTCCAGCTCCTGCCCGGATCGCGCGCCGTGCGGCGGTACGACGGCCAGCGCATCGGCGGCGGCCACCCCGCGCAGCATCGCCGGACCGCTGTAGCGCAGCGGTACGGCGTGTTCGTCGGTCAGCAGCACCGGCACCAGCCGGGTGTCGTACGGGTGCCCGGCCACGTCGCCCTCCACCGGCACCGTGTAGCGGGGGCGCTGGCGGCGGCCGGCGAGGGCACGCAGCAGCGGCTCGGCGAGGGTCAGCAGCCCGGACACGGCGGCGAGGGGGTTGCCGGGCAGGCCGACCAGGTGGCGCCCTTCCTCCCGGTCGCCGAGGCGGGCCAGCAGCATCGGATGCCCGGGGCGCACGGCGACCCCGTCCACGAGCAGTTCGGCCCCGGCGCGCCGCAGTACGGGGTGGACGTGGTCGACGGGGCCGGAGGCGGTGCCGCCGGTGGTGACGACCACGTCGGCGGTGGAGCCGGTGACCGCCTCGAACAGGGCCTCGGCGCCGGCCGGGTCGTCGCCGAGCCGGCGCGTACCGGTGACCTCGGCGCCGAGCCGGGTGATCCAGGGGCCGAGCATGGGGCTGAGGGCGTCCCGGATCAGGCCGTCGTGCGGGCGGCCCTCGGTGAGCAGTTCGTCGCCGAGGACCAGGATCTCCACGCGGGGCCGGGGCCGGGTGACCAGCTCGTCGTACCCGGCGGCCGCGGCGAGGCCGAGCACGGCCGGGGTGACGAGGGAGCCGACGGGCAGCAGCAGGTCGCCCGAGCGGCACTCCTGGCCGCGCGGGCGGATGTCCTGACCGGTGTTCACGGGCCGGGCGGGGTGCAGCTGGGTGCCGGACTCGCGGGCGTGCTCGCTGCGGATCACGGCGGTGGTGTCGGCGGGGACCCGGGCGCCGGTGGCGATCCGTACGGCCTCGCCGTCGGCGAGCGGCGCGGGCGGTTCGTCCCCGGCCAGGATCCCGTCGCCGGGGCGGACGCGCCAGGGGCCGGGGCCGGCGACGGCCCAGCCGTCCATGGCCGAGGTGTCGAAGGAGGGCAGGTCGCTGAGGGCTTCGAGGGGTGCGGTCAGCACCTCGCCGAGCGCCTCCGCGAGGGGTACCCGGTGGGTGCGGCCCCGCACGGCCGTACCGGCCCGTGCGGCGCTCTCGCGGGCGCGCAGCCAGGTGGCGGCGCGGTGGCCGCCGGCGCCGCCGGTGTCGCCGGTGTCGGGGGTGCGGCTGACCAGGGCGAGGGCCTCGTCCAGGGCGCCGTCGGCGTCGGTACGGGTCATCCGGAGCCGGTCTCCTCGGGGTGTGGGGGCTGGGCCTCCGCGGCCCAGCGCAGTGCCAGGTCGGCGGCCTTGCGGGAGGCTTCGGCGACGGCCTGGGCGGGGTCGGCGCCGGCGGCCTCGGCGCGGGCGGCCGCGTAGCCGACGAGGAAGGTCGTCAGCGGAGCCGCCGGCCGGGCGACCCCGTGGGCGGCGTCACGGGCGAGGTCGAGCAGGGCCGGGATGTCGACGGCGACGTCGTCGATCCCGAGCTCGGTCTTGGCAGCGGTGATCCATTGCTCCAGCACGTTCCCATGCTCCCTGATCCGGGCGCGGGCCGCTGCCAGGTCCTCCCAGGTGTCGCAGTCGAAGGAGGCGAGTGGCGCAGCGGTGACCCTGGTGAGGTCCAGCTCGGCGGTGAGCGCGCGCAGCGGGAGCCCGTGGAGGGTGCCGTGCTCGGTGGCGAGCAGGGCGATCTCGCGGCGCAGGGGCTCCGCGCGGTAGGCGGCGACGAGGGGCTGGTCGCGGCCCTCGGGGTCCCGGAGCAGGGCCCCGTCGCCGGGGCCGTCGGCGGCCGCCCGGACGAGGGCGCGGACGGTGTCGTGGTCCAGGAAGGGCAGATCGGCGGAGAGTACGAGGACCAGCGCGGCGGTGGTCTGGCGGACCCCGGCGTCCAGCGCGGCCACGGGGCCGCCGCCGGGCGGGTCCTCGCGGGTCCAGCGGACCGGCCGCGCCGTTGCCCTGCGGGCGCCGACCACGACCGTCTCGGCGGCGTCGGGGCAGGCCGCCAGGACTCGGTCGAGGAGGGTGCGGGCGCCGACGCGGAGGGTGGGCTTGTCGGCACCACCGAGGCGGCGGGCGGCTCCGCCGGCGAGGACGATGGCGTCGTAGCTCATGCCCCGAGTATGCGGGGCCCATGTCGCGGCCCGCTGCCCCCACTTACGGCCTGCCCGCCGGGGCCGCTGCGCTGGTGCCGCTGGGCGATTCGAGAAGCCGGGCGACCAGCGGCGTCATGCCGGTCGAGGATGCGGTGCCCGGTGGGGATGCCGACGCCGAAGCCATGCGATGGCCGCGAGGAGGACGCGGTTGTCCGCGCTTCGGGTGTGCCTCGCGCCGGGCCGTTGAGCCGGTCCACGGGCCACAGGGGTGCAGCCGACGTAGTCGGGGGCGGGGAAGGTTGGCGCGTGGCTTTGTTCACACGTTCCGGCAGCAGTTGTTCAGGGCTCTGGGAGGCATCGCACCGGAGGTGATGTTCACGAGAACGGGAGGCACCAGGCAAAGGGCAGGAAAAGGCTTGGCGAAGTCAGTCGTGACGGGCGAGCTTGGCCGCGGAGACGAGCAGGACCACGGCCAGCACAGGGATGAGGACCACGTCGGGGAACACGCCGAGCAGTAGCCCGCCCAGGACGGCGCCGGTGATCGAGCCTGCGGCCATGATCGCGGTGAAGCGGAGGCTGGCGCCCAGGACAGCGAAGCTGCCGTCACGGCTGTAGCGAGCGAACGCGACCAGCATGGTCGGCAGGGAGACCAGCAGGGAGAGGCTTCCGGCGGTCTTGATGTCCTCGCCGAATAGCAACACGATCGTCGGGATCAGCAGCTCGCCCCCTGCGACACCCATGATCGCGGCAACGACGCCGATGCCGAACCCAGCCGCGACTCCGGCGGGGATCTGGGCCCAGAGCGGCAGCGCGAGGGCGTCCAGGGTGGTGGTGTGGGTGAGGACCAGGGCGGCCGCCATGAGGACCATCAGCGAGGCCAGCACCTTGTAGAGGGTGGAGCTGCGCATGCGCACCGCCCAGCTCGCTCCGGCCCAGGCCCCGAGGAGACTGCCGGCCAGCAGGTTGACCGCGACCGGCCAGCGGGCCGCCACCTCGGCCGCCGGAACCGCCGAGAGGCGGGCGGGCAGCGCGACCAGGACCACGACCAGGCTCATCGCCTTGTTCAGGATCACTGCCGAGAGCGCCGCGAATCCGAACAGACCGATCAGCAGGGGCAGCCGGAATTCCGCGCCGCCCAGCCCGATCATCCCGCCCAGAACACCGATCGCCGCTCCCGTACCGAACACCATGGGTGCCGATCTCGTGGAGCGGAGAGGGACGAGGCTCCGGTCAGTGTCCACGATGGGCATCCTCGCTGGTCATGGATCCGTTCGCTACGACTTGGCCCCAGCTTCGAGGAATGCCACCGAGTACCCGCTGCGGACTTGTCAGGACCTCCGACTACCGGGTTCGGCCCGTTCACTCGGCTCTGCCCAGCACGCTCGGTGCTGTCGGGACTTCTTGTGGACAAAGCCACGGTGCGGCTGCTGTTGAGCTTGTAGACGTGTTGGAGGGCGAACTAGAGCCGTGCCGCCGTTTTCGGGCGCCTTCCTGTCGGAGAACGGTGATGGCTTTAAACCCCAGTCATAAAGTGCACTACTCGCGTAGCGTGTCATAGGGTGACCGGCTTGTGACGGGGGGTGATGGTCGTGCGGGCTGTTCAGACGCAGCGGAGGTTCCGGGGGAAGAACAAGGCTCCGAAGTGGAAGAAGCCTGAGGACGGGCGGGTGTCGGTGATGGTGTTGCCGCTGGCCGTCACGGACCCCGCCGACCTGGCCCGGCTGGAGAAGCTGTTCGGAGCAATGTGGAGCATCAAGCGGGCCGTCCAGCGTGATGCCCGTGCCAAGATCGATGCGTACTGGGCCGCCAAGAACGAGCGTGACGAGCACGGGGCGAAGGCCGTGCGGGAACGTCTCGGCCTGTCCCGTGAGGCCCTGGAGCGGTGTGCGTACAAGCACCTCGAATCCTCCGGGCACTTGAAGCACCACGTCTCGAAGGCCCTGGCGATGCACATGGCCGACGAGGTGTGGAACGGAGTCCAGCGCCACCTGTTCCCCGACAACTCGGGCAAGCGGCACGGCCGTCCGAAGGCCGGCCGCTGGCACGACTACACCCGCATTCCCGGCCGCGCCCGCTCCCACACCACCGACCGCAAGTGGGAGACCTTCCGCCTGGTCGGCAGCCTCCACGGCCACACCATGGCCTACACCGACGGCGGGCGGCACACCCTGATGCAGCCGCGCCGGATGCCAGCGCCGGGCACGCCGCGCAGCGAGGTGCCCACCGGCAAGACCTCCGCGTCAGGAAAGCCGGGCACACGCAAGGCGACCTGGTGGGACCACACCGGACCGCTCGCCGTGGTGTTCGCGGGCGGACCCGACTCCGGCCGGGGTGACCTCGTTCTCCCGGTGCGCATCCCGCAGCGGCCGGGCCAGTGGGCACGTGTCGAACACTTCCTCGCCAATCCCGGCCGCTGGCACAAGGTCGATCTCGTCCGCCGCCGCAAGGCGTCCGCGCCGGGCGGCTGGGTGTACGAGGCGCACCTGATGATCCTCGGCCCCGGATACACCGCTCCGGCCGTACGCGCCATGCGTGAGCAGGCCGCCGCCATGGACCGGATCGGCGGGGTGGACGGCAACGTTTCCAACGTCTCCGTCGTCTCCCTGCCCGCCAGCCTGGACGCCGCCAAGGGAGCCCCGGTCTCCACCGAGATCACTCTCAGCCCCGAGGAACGGGCGCTTCTGGAGCGGGAGGCGAAGAAGCGGCGCAGCCGTGCCAGGGCGCTGGAGCGTTCCCGCCGGGCGACGAACACCGCACAGTACGGGCTGTCGAAGAAGCAGGCCCGACGTGCGGAGCAGCGGACGGCCAAGGGACTCAAGCCCAAGACCGTCACCGTGCCGGGCGGTGCGCGTGCCGCCCGCGTCGATGGGGTGCCGAAGCAGGCGTTCCGCCGTGACCGGCTCTCCACGGGCTACCGGGATTTGCGCGCCCGCCAGGCCGAATCCGCTGCCTCCGCCGCCGAACACCGCAGCCACCGCGCCGCCTCCTCGCCCGGCAGATCATCGCCGCCCACGGCCCCGTGCTCGTGGTCGAGGACTGCGACATCCGCACCTGGTACCGGCTGTGGGGCAAGCGCCTCTCCCAGACCACCCCCGGCCTGCTCATCGCCGCCCTGGACCGCGAATGCCAGGCAGCGGGCGGCAGGCTCGTACGCGCCTCCACCTGGTCCACGACCCTTTCCCAGCACTGCCTGTGCGGCGAGCGCGTCTCCAAGACCCTGCGGGACCGCGAGCACCAGTGCACCGCCTGCGGCCTCGCAGGGAAGCGGGACCTCGTGTCCGCAGCCCTGGCGGCGTTCGTCCGCTTCGCCGACGTGGACGACCCCAAGACCGCGTACCTGGA
The DNA here is from genome assembly GCF_026343185.1 of Streptomyces sp. NBC_00091. GTDB lineage: Bacteria > Actinomycetota > Actinomycetes > Streptomycetales > Streptomycetaceae > Streptomyces. The sequence continues at coordinate 2,710,537 of NZ_JAPEMA010000001.1, forward strand.
CACCACCTCGTCCCGGCACGCACAGATCGTTTTCGCACAAGGGCTGGAAGGAGCCCTGCGGGAGTCAACCGCACCGAGCCAGACCACCGTTCGCGGTGCTGGTCATGCGGCAGTTCCACGGCAACGCCGTGGAACCTCTGCTCCCCGAACCGCCGGACGGCGGTCCCGAGCAACCCCGGATGAGCCACGCCCCAAGCGTGACCACGCCGGAAAGCCCGGACACCGCCCCGGCCGCAACCCGCAGCTCACCTCCTGGTGAACTGCGGATCAAGTCTTAGAGGTACGGGCCCGAGCGGATGGCGCCGTGGGGGCCCTCTTCGTCGTCCTCGTGCGAGCCGCCCGGCGGAAGGGCGCGCCGCATCTGTTCCAGCTGGGCCCGCGCCGCCATCTGCTGCGCGAACAGGGCCGTCTGGATCCCGTGGAAGAGGCCCTCCAGCCAGCCCACCAACTGCGCCTGCGCGATCCGCAGTTCCGCCTCGGAGGGGACCGCCTCCTCGGTGAACGGCAGGGAGAGGCGCTCCAGTTCCTCGACCAGTTCCGGCGCCAGGCCGTCTTCCAGTTCCTTCACCGACGCCGCGTGGATGCCCTTGAGGCGGACCCGGCTGGCCTCGTCCAGAGGTGCGGCGCGGACTTCTTCCAGAAGTTGCTTGATCATGCTGCCGATGCGCATGACCTTGGCGGGCTGTTCGACCATCTCCGTCACTGGGACCTCGCGCGACTCGTCATCGGTGCCGCCGACCGCCTTCCCGTCCTGTCCCACGATCAGTACGTGCGGGGGGCTGTCCTGCGACCGTTCACTCCTCGGCATCTCCATGCCGTCATTCTCTCGCACACCTGCGTCCTCACACGGTGTGCCCCCGTACGGGCGTGATCCACCCTGTACGGGGGCAGCGACCTCAGCCGGCCGTCCGCCGGGCCAGCGCCCCGCTCGACTTCGTGACCAGCGCGGCCAGCAGCGCCGCGCCCAGCGGGACGAGGACCAGCAGTCCGGCGAGCGTCCCCCACGGCACCGCGATCGGCACGTACAGCTCGGTGTCCCGCACCGCGGTGTAGCCCATGTCGATGCCGTTCTCGATGAGCCGCAGTTCCTCCCGCTTCTGGGTGAGCCGCAGTCCGACCGCCGGCAGGATCCCGGCCGCCGAGCCGAGGACGACGCCCATCAGGGCCACGACCCCGCACTGGAAGCCGCTGAGCGTGCGCCGCACGCGCGGGGCCGCGCCGACCGCCGCCAGGGTCTTCAGGTCGGCCTCGGAGTCCGCCTGGGCCAGGCCGGTCGCGATGCCGGCGGCGCCGATGGTGACCAGGCCGGCGAAGACGCTGAGGGCGAGCAGGCCCAGGGTGCTCTGCTCCTGGTAGCCCTCCTCGATCTCGACCTGGGCGTCGGCGCCCATCCGGTCGACCTCCCCGTCCAGCCGCTGGCGCTGTTGGCTGCTCGCCTTCCCGTCGAGGCTGAAGTACGCGCCGGCCGGGGCCGTCGCGAGGCCGGCGGCCCGGGCGGCGGCGGGCGGCAGGACCAGTTGGACGCCCCAGGCCTCGGTGGTGTCGGGCGCCTGGTGGACGGCGAGCGCCCGGTCCTGGCCGGGCGGGTCGGCGCGCTTGGCGGAGGCCTCCTCGGCGCCGGCCGCGTCGGTGACGATCCGCAGGGTGACCTTCCCGTCCTTGACCTGGTTGCGGTCGAAGGAGACGGGCCGGCCCGCCTTCAGGGCCGCCGCGGAGCCGGGGTCGCCGATCGCGAGGACCTCCATCAGCTTCTCGTCGGCGACGACGATGTCGAAGGGGGCGCCGAAGGGGGCGCCGAACGTCCGTACCTTGCACCGCGGGTCCTGCCGCAGTTCGCGTATCCGCTCCGGCGGGAAGGCGGACGCGCCGTGCTCGGCCTCGGAGAGCGGGCAGCGCTGTTCCTTCGGGACGATGACCGCGACCCGGCCGCAGCCCGGTTCCGCGGAGCGCTCCGAGCAGTTCGGGCTGCCCACGACCAGCCGGTCCACATCGGCCCGTACCGCCACCGGCAGGTTCTTCGAGACGGCGTCGCGCAGCGCGGGCACGTCCTTGTGGCCGCTGGGGTCACCGCTCGTCAGGTAGCCGGCGTTGTCCGGGAGTGCGGCGGTGTACTCGTGCCGGTACTGGACCTCCCGGCTGTGCTGGTACGTGGACACCGCGACCGTTCCCGCGACGGCGGCCAGTACGGCGGCCACGGCCGGAGCCGTACGCCCCCGGTTGCGGACGGCGTCGCGCAGGGCGAGCCGCGGCGACAGCGGCAGCCACCGCCCGAGCCGCCCGAACAGGCCGACCAGCACGGGGGTGAGGGCGACGATGCCCAGCTCGGCGATGGCGCTGCCGCCCATGACGAGGGTGGGGCTGACCCGGAACCGGGTTCCGTAGAGGGCGATCGCGGCGCCGCCGGCGACGGCCAGGAGCCCGAGAACGGGCAGCACCCGGTTGGCCCGGCGCACGCCGCGGCGGCCGGTGAGGGAGGCCAGCACGGTCTGCCGGGAGGCGGTGACGGCGGGGACGAGCGCGGCCAGCAGGCCGGTCACGACGGCGACCAGGGCGATGCCCAGCAGTTCCAGCGGACGCACCTCGAAGCCGCCGAAACGGGCGCCGAGTTTCTCCTCCAGCAGGGGCCGCAGCCCGACGGTGAGGGCCACTCCGATCGCGGTGCCGGCGACGGCGGCGACGGCTCCGATCACCAGGCCGCCGGAGAGCACGACGGCCCGGATGTGCCGCCGGTCGCCGCCGTTGGCGCCGACCAGGCCCAGCTGCCGACGGGAGCGCCGGGCGCCGACCGCGAAGGCGGGTCCGGCGAGCAGGCAGATCTCCAGCATGGCGAGGCCGACGACGGTGACCAGCACGGCCCGCTCGGTCAGCTTGCCCTCCCCGCCCATGAGCTCCAGCTGCTCCTTGGGCTGCTGCTCGAACAGCGGCACCTCGGAATCGGCCGGCCGGTGCAGGAACACCGTGCGGGAGAGGACGAGCGCGCCCCGGGTGTTGGCCGCCTTGACCATGTTCCACGTGAAACCATCGCCGCCGACCGCGACGAGGTAGGTGGTCCGCGGGGTCATCGGGGGCGCCCCGGTGGCCGTGAGGGCCTTGTCGAGCGGGGCGAGCAGGGTGCCGGGCAGCGCGAGCAGTTCGGGGTGGGAGAGCTTGTCGGGCATCTCGTACGAGCCCACGATCCTGTACGGGGCCGGGGAGCCGCGCGGGGTCGCGGAGGAGCCCACGTGCAGGCCGGAGGCCTCCAGGAAGGCGTTGGTGGCGACGACCTCGCCCGGGCCCCGCGGCATCCGGCCCCGGTCGAGGGTGACCAGACCCCGGGTCAGCGGGTCGTGCACGTCCAGCTCGCGCAGGTCGGTCTGGAGCAGCCCGTGCGCGGTGTGCACCTTGGCGTGGCCCCGGACGTCCTCGGTGGCCCGGATCCCGGGCGGGAGCGCGGACTTCAGCGGCGGACGGTCCTGCGCCTTGCCGGGCCGGTACTTGTCGTAGCCGCCGACCGGCGCGTACTGCTCGCCGTTGGGGTGCTGGTAGATCGGCCCGGCCAGGCCGGAGGGGCTGATCCGGGCGTCGGCGGCGCCGAGCTCACGGGTCATCCGCTGGTCGGGGGAGAGTTCCGCGCTGCGCACCGTGAGGTCGATGGCGCTCATCCCGACGATGGGCAGGGCGAGCATGGCGAGGACGAGGGCGCTGCGGCCCTTGGCGCGCCAGGCGTCGCGGCGGGCTATTCGCAGGGCCGCGATCCAGGAGTGGTACCAGGCGGTGAGCGGGGAGGTCACAGGCCGGCCGCCCGCCCGGTGAGCAGGGAGTCGGCGTGGCTGCGCAGGGTCTCGTCGACGACGCTGCCGTCGCGCAGGAAGACGACCCGGTCCGCCCAGGCGGCGAACCGGGGTTCGTGCGTGACGAGGATCCCGGCCGCGCCCGCGTCGCAGCGGGAGCGCAGCAGCGCGAGCACGGACTCGCCGGTCTCGGAGTCGAGGGCGCCGGTGGGCTCGTCGGCCAGGACCAGGCGGCGCTCGCCGACCAGGGCGCGGGAGATGGCCACGCGCTGCTGCTGGCCGCCGGACATCTCGTCGGGGAAGCGGTCGGCGAGCCGGAGCAGGCCGATTTCCTCCAGCGCGGCGAGGGCGCAGCGGCGGGCCTTGCGGGCGGAGGTCCCGTCGAGTTCGAGGGGCAGGGCCACGTTCTCGGCGGCGGTGAGGGCCGGGATCAGGTTGTAGTCCTGGAAGACGTAGCCGATGCTGCGGCGGCGCAGCGCGGCCAGCTGCCTGCGGCCGGCGGTGGTGATGTCGACGCCCTCGACCAGGACGCGGCCGCTGGTGGGGCTGTCGAGCCCGCCGGCGAGGGTGAGCAGGGTGGACTTGCCGGAGCCGGACGGGCCCATGACGGCGACGAGTTCGCCGGGGTGGACGCTGAGGTCGACCCCGCGCAGGGCGTGCACCTCGGTGGCGCCGCTGCCGTGCGTGCGGACGAGTCGGTCCAGCTGGAGTACGGGCTGGGAGCTGTGGCTGTGCTGGTCGGGCATGAGGGATCCCCCTGGAACGGTCGTTCAGCCGCGCCGCGTGCGGGCGGCGGGGCTGGTGGTGCCGGTGGTGCCGGTGGTGGCACGGGACGGAGGAGGTTCGGCGGCGCCGGCGTCGGCGTCCGCCCCGGCGGTGGCCGGGCCGAGCGCGGCCAGCCGGACGAGCCGGGACTCGCAGTGGTCGAGCCAGCGGGCCTCGGCCTCGGTCTGGAAGATCAGCTGTTCCAGGACCAGCAGCCAGGCCAGGTCGTCGCGTTCGCGCGACGTGCCGCTCTCGATGGCGGCGAGGGCCCGGGCCTTGAGCCGGGTGTAGTCCTGCATCGCCTTGATCGTGGCGTGCCGCTGGGACTGGATGACGGCGCGGATGTCCACGCCGGGTGCGCCCACGGCCATGGCGAGCTTGATGGACAGCTCGTCGCGGGGCGGGTTGGCACGGTCGACGGGGCGCTCGTACCACTCGTGCAGTTCGGTGCGTCCGGTGTCGGTGATGGCGTAGAGGGTGTGGCCGGCCGCGTCCTCGCCGCCGGGGGCGACGAGTCCGTCGCGCTCCAGGCGGGCCAGGGTGGTGTACACCTGCCCGACGTTGAGGGGCCAGGTGGAGCCGGTGCGGGATTCGAACTCGGTGCGCAGCTGGGAGCCGTAGCGGGGGCCGCGTTCCAGCAGTGCGAGAAGGCCGTGACGGATCGACATACTCAGTATGTATACCGAGTATGCTCCCTCTCGCAAGCCGCCCCGGCACCTCCGGCCCCGCGCTCTCCCCCTACCGCCCCCGTCGCAGCCGCATGCCCATGTAGCCGAGCCCGAGCCCCATCAGGGCCAGCCCCGTGCCCAGCGGCAGCAGGTGCGCGGCCAGGTCGGCGGCCCGTTCGTTGGGCTCCGTACCGAGTGCCGTGACCGGGCCGGGCGGGCTCGGGACGGCGCTCGGCGGGGTGACGGGCTCCGGCCGCACCTGCGGCGGAGGCACCGGGTGGACCGGTCGCACGGGCCGGGAGAGGGCGACGAACTCGGGGCCGACCGGCGCGCCGGCGGGCCGCCCCGGGTGCTCCCGCCCGACGCCCGCGGCGCTGCCGGCGAGCTCCTCGTAAGCCTCCTGCGGTACCTCCTCGACTGCCTCCGGGAGGTGCTCCCCGTCCCCGTCGTCGGAGCGCGGGGCCGCGACGGCGCCGGCGGCACGGACAGGGGCGGCGGCGGGGGCGGCGCTCGCCGGCGCGGCGGCCAGCAGCGCGGCGGCGGCCAGCGCGGCCGCGGCCGTCCGGCGCGGCAGTCGGAGGTGTCGAGTCACGGGGTGCCCCTCCCCTTCCGTGCGGCCCGGACGCCGGATGTCGAGGCGTCGCACTCAGGTTGACATAGTGGGGCAAAACAGGCATCCCGGGCGGCCCGTCAGGGTGCCCGGGATGCCACTACCACCGGCTTAGCGGTACGGGTTGGCCAGCGAGCCGGAGCCGCAGAGCCGCTGGTAGCCGCCATCGGTGAAGGCGGCGGCCTCCACGCCGACCCGGGTGATGCCCCGGGCGTCGTCCAGGGAGGTGTTCCAGCTCTGGCTGCTGCCCGAGCCGTTGCTGTTCAGCCGCCACTGCCAGTACCGGCTGTTGCCCTTCGCGTCGAGGGTGTACAGCCGCACCCCCGCGATCCGGGAGTCGTCGGCGGTGTCCACGGCCGTCAGCCGCAGGTCGCGCAGGCTGTTCTTGCCGCCCCAGGTCCAGGTGGCGCTGCCGTAGGCCCCGGGGGAGGAGCAGTCCGAGGTGACGGACGCGGCGGCGGACGCGGGGGCGATCAGCAGGGCGGTGGCGGCGGCGGCGAAGGCCGCCGCGGTCAGGAGTCGCGAGACGTTGCGCAAGGGTTCCTCCATCGTGTGTGGAGGAACCATCCCGCGCGCGCCGCCCCCGGCGCACCGAGGCGCACCGACGCGCGACGGCCGCGGCCGAAGTGGCCGCGGCCGTCGCGTACGCGCTGGGACTACTGGGGGTTGCCGGTGGAGACGACCAGCGTGAACTCGGTGCTCTCCTTGGGGATGTCGGTGCCGGAGGCCGGCAGCTGCTCCAGGACGGTGTCCTGGCCGTAGACGGTCTCGTCGCGGTCCTGGACGGTGACCCTCCAGCCCGCCGCCTGGAGGCACTCCTTCACCGAGCGCAGGTTCTTGTACCGGAAGTCCGGGGCCACGACCTTGGTGGCGTCCTTGTAGGACTTCGTCGGGCTCTTGCACTTCTCCAGCTCGATCGTGCGCGAGGGGTCCGGCCCCTTGTGGCCCGCCTTGGCCGAGCCCGACGCGGACGCCGAGGCCGACGGGGAGGCCGAGTTCCCCTCGTCCTTGTCCTCGTCCATGTTCAGCACCGCGATCAGACCGCCGACGGCCAGCAGGGCCACGACGATCGCCCCGACGACGACCGGCGTGTTCCGCTTGCCGCCGCCCGAGGAGGCCGCCGGGGCGGGCGAGGGCGAGATGGTGAACGGCGGCGGGGTCTGCGGGGCGTACTGCTGCTGCGGCACCGGCGCCGGGGTGTGCGGGTACGCGTAACCGCCCTGCTGCTGGGGCTGCTGGGGCTGCTGATGCGTCTGGGGTGCGTACGGGGACGGCGGCGGGGTCTGCGGGGCCTGGTAGGGCTGCTGGAGCGACTGCGGCGGCGGTGCCTGGAAACCGGAGTCCACCGGCGGGAAGACGGCCGAGCCCACTCCCGCCCCGCTGCCGCCGGTCACGGCGCCCGGGACGATGACCGGGGCGCCGGTCTGCCCGGCCGACATCACGCGCAGGATCTCGTCCCGCATGGCCGAGGCCGTCGGGAAACGCTCGTTCGGGTTCTTCTTCAGGGCCCGCGCCACCAGCGCGTCCATCGCCGGGGTGACCGCCCGGTTGATGGACGACGGAGCCACCGGCTCCTCCTGGACGTGCGCGTACGCGATCGCCAGCGGCGAGTCCGCCTCGAAGGGGATCCGGCCCGTCAGCAGCTGGAACAGCATGATGCCGACGGAGTACAGGTCGGAGCGGGCGTCCACACCGCGCCCCAGCGCCTGCTCGGGCGACAGGTACTGAGGGGTGCCGACGACCATGCCGGTCTGCGTCATCGAGGTGACCCCCGACTGCATGGCCCGGGCGATGCCGAAGTCCATCACCTTGACCACGCCGCGCTTGGTCATCATCACGTTGCCGGGCTTGATGTCACGGTGGACCAGGCCCATCTCGTGACTGGTCTCCAGCGCGGCCAGCACGTCGGCCGTCACCTTCAGCGCCTTCTCCGCCGGCATGGCCCCGTACTGGCGGATGTCCGTGTCGAGGACGGAGCCGAGCGGCTGGCCCTCCACGTACTCCATGACGATGTACGGCATGACGGTGGCGTCGCCCGCGTCGGCGGCGAACGTGACCGTTCCCTCGCCCGTGTCGAAGACCGAGACGATATTGGTGTGCGACAGTTTCGCAACAGCCTGCGCTTCACGCCGGAAGCGCTCGCGGAAGGACGCCTCGCGCCCCAGTTCGCTGTGCAGGGTCTTGATCGCGACCTGGCGGTCGAGGGCGGAGTCGTACGCGAGGTAGACCGAGGCCATGCCTCCCTCGCCCAGCAAATCCCTTAGCTGGTAACGGCCACCGGCCAGGGAGCCGCCTGCGTACCGGCCCTGTGTGGCGTCCTGGCTCATGACTGTTGCTTCCCCTCGGGCTGTGTCCCTACGCGTCTGGCTGAGCGCATGTCGCGCCCAGTCTGCCGGAGGGCAAGCACACGTCAAGCCGGTGCCCGTTCCGTGACCACGGGCCTACGGGGCGTCTGTGTCCGAACGGTGACCGGTTCGGAGGCTGTAGCGTTCATCGGAGCACCCGATGAGGACCCACCGCTAGAGCGGACGAGAGAGACGACGGCGAGGACTGATGGCACCCGAACCCGAGGGAAACGGCGCCGGGATGACCGACGGTCCTGAGCACTGGGGCGCCGGCGGCCTCGTGGGTGACGGCCGCTACCGGCTGACCCACCGCCTGGGCCGCGGCGGCATGGCGGAGGTGTTCGCGGCCGAGGACGTCCGGCTGGGCCGCACCGTGGCCGTCAAGCTGCTGCGCGCCGACCTGGCCGAGGACCCGGTTTCCAAGGCCCGTTTCACCCGTGAGGCGCAGTCGGTCGCCGGCCTCAACCACCACGCCGTCGTCGCCGTGTACGACTCGGGCGAGGACCGGGTCGGGCCGAACGTGGTCCCCTACATCGTGATGGAGCTGGTCGAGGGCCGCACCATCCGCGACCTGCTGATCAGCGCCGAGGCCCCGGGGCCCGAGCAGGCCCTCATCATCGTGTCGGGCGTGCTGGAAGCGCTCGCGTACTCGCACCAGCACGGCATCGTGCACCGCGACATCAAGCCCGCCAACGTCATCATCACCAACACCGGCGCGGTGAAGGTGATGGACTTCGGCATCGCCCGCGCCCTGCACGGCGCGCAGTCGACGATGACCCAGACCGGCATGGTCATGGGCACCCCGCAGTACCTGTCGCCCGAACAGGCCCTCGGCAAGGCCGTGGACCACCGCAGCGACCTGTACGCCACCGGCTGCCTGCTCTACGAACTCCTCGCGCTGCGGCCCCCCTTCACCGGGGAGACCCCGCTGTCGGTGGTCTACCAGCACGTCCAGGACGCGCCGATCCCGCCCTCGCAGCTGCCCGAGGGCCACACGATCCCGCACGAACTCGACGGCATGGTCATGCGGTCGCTCGCCAAGGACCCGGACGACCGCTTCCAGAGTGCCGAGGAGATGCGCGGGCTCGTCCAGTACGCGCTCCAGATGCTCCAGGACCAGGGGCCGAACACCGGCACCTGGAACACCGGCCCCGTCACCATGGCGCTCCCGCAGGGCCAGCCGGGCGGCGCGAACACCGCGGCGATGGCGGCGGGCGGCAACGGCGGCCCGCGCCAGCAGTACCCCTCGCACGCCACGACCTCGCAGTTCCAGCAGCCGATGGTGCCCCCGCTGAACCCGGACGACGGCACGGCCTTCCCGGGCGGCGGCAACCACGGGCACGGCCGCGGCCAGGGCGGCCACGGCGGGTACGACGGCTACGACGACCGCCGCGGCGGCGGCAAGTGGAAGGCCTGGCTCTTCGCGGTGCTCGCGGTGCTCGCGATCGCCGGCGGTGTCGCGTACGCCGTCAAGAGCGGTGGTCTCGGCGGGGGCGGCAACAAGCCGAAGACCAACGTGACCACCCCGGCCACGTCGCCGAGCAGCAGCAACAGCACGCAGGACACCCCGTCGACCTCGCCGAGCGCGGAGACGGGCCGCTCGCACGAAGACGAGACGTTCGCGCCCACCCCGAGCCGCAGCAAGTTCACGCCGAGCACCACCCCGCCGCCGAAGAGCAGCCCGCCGGTCGAGTCGCCGAAGACCACCCCGCCGACCGAGCCTCCGAAGACCACCCCGCCGGTGGAGCCTCCGAAGACCACGCCGCCTACGGGCGGCGGCGGAAGCCCGGTCAGCGAAGTCGAATAGGCATATGAACAGGGCCCGGTGGAATTCCTTCCTCCGGGCCCTTTCACAGCGCGTGCTGGAACCGCCGGTCCCGGCACGCCGGATTCCCGGCCAGGGTGTGCGCGGTGACGAGCTGGGGTTCGATGCGCATGTAGACGGGGTCGAACACTTCCCCGTCCACGAAATGCGGCCCCGGACCGAATAGTTCCAGTTCCGCGGTGGCCGGTTCGACGAGCTGCGCGGTTCCGGTGCACTGCACCGTCCAGAGCGACGGCTCCCCGGAATTGAAGTTGTCGGCCCCGTAGGCCACGACACTGCCGTTGCAGGCCTGGTGATAGCCGAAACCGGCGTGCATTCTCAGGACGACCCTGCCGTCCACCACGATGTGGCGGGCGACGGCGAGGAAAGGGAGCGCGCGCATGCTGGTCGCGACCCGGCCGTAGGGCACGCGGCGCAGCAGGTCGATGGCCTGGAGTTCCTCTGGGGACATGCAGACCACTCTCGGGCACCGGCGGAGCGCCGGAAAGAGGAGCCCGCCCCGATGATCGAGGACGTTGGTCCCGAATTGAACAGTGTGCCCCGGGGCATCACGCGGCCACGGGGCGTCACACTGGAGAACCGCTCGAGGAACGGTCCGCAGCGGGTCGAGGCGGGGTGATCCGCCCCCTGGAACCCTGCTAGCGCTTCTCCGCCTGGAGGCGGGCCACGTACGCGGCGGCCTGGGATCGGCGCTCCATGCCCAGCTTGGACAGCAGGCTGGAGACGTAGTTCTTGATCGTCTTCTCGGCCAGGTGCAGGCGCTCGCCGATCACGCGGTTCGTCAGGCCCTCGCCGATCAGGTCGAGGATCTTCCGCTCCTGCTCGGTGAGGTTGGAGAGCCGGTCGTCACCCTTGCCGTTCTTGCCGTCGCGCAGCCGCTCCAGCACCCGCGCGGTGGCGACGGGGTCCAGCAGCGACCTGCCGGCCGCCACGTCCCGTACGGCGCTGAGCAGCTCGTTTCCGCGGATCGCCTTGAGGACGTAGCCCGAGGCACCCGCCATGATCGCGTCGAACAGCGCCTCGTCGTCGGCGAACGAGGTGAGCATCAGGCACTTGATGTCCTCGTTCTGGGAGCGCACCTCGCGGCAGACCTCCACACCACTGCCGTCGGGCAGCCGTACGTCGAGAACCGCCACGTCGGGGCGGGTGGCCGGGATGCGGACCAGGGCGTCGGCCGCCGTACCGGCCTCGCCGACGATCTCGATGTCCTCTTCGACCGACAAAAGCTCATGAACGCCCCGACGTACCACTTCGTGGTCGTCCAGGAGAAATACCTTGATTTTTCCGTCTTCGCGCACGAAGTCATCTTCACACACTCACCTCTTCCCTGCCGGAGTTACCCGGGATAACGTGCCGTTGTTCCGGCCCCCTGCAAGGCTGTGACCAGTGGATGTTCCCGCAGCGGCCGATTTACTTGGATATCCAAGCAAAATCGCAGGTCAAACGGGGTTTCGCAGTTATGCGTCGCACTGGGTAACGTGCTGTGCGCAGGGCACTCGCCGGGGCACCTGTCACGCCTGAATCCGATACGTGCCGTGCACCCACCCCGTGCACGGGTACGGATACAGGTGAGCCGCACTGGTCCCCGGAGAACCCGGGTGCCGGACCGACGGAGGAGCACACGTGACCGTGGAGAGCACTGCCGCGCGCAAGCCGCGACGCAGCAGCGGCACCAAGCGGGCGGCCGGAGCGGCAAGCGCCCGCAAGACCGCCGCTGCCACCGCACAGCCGCACGACGCCGAGCCTCAGCTCGTACAACTGCTGACGCCCGAGGGTGAACGGGTCGAGGTCGAGGGCAACCCCGACATCGCGGAATTCGCGCCCTTCGTCGCGGACATCACCACCGAGGACCTGCGCGGTCTCTACCGCGACATGGTCCTGACCCGCCGCTTCGACGGCGAGGCGACCGCCCTCCAGCGCCAGGGCGAGCTGGGCCTGTGGGCCTCGCTGCTGGGCCAGGAGGCCGCGCAGATCGGCTCCGGCCGGGCCCTGCGCGACGACGACTACGTCTTCCCGACCTACCGGGAGCACGGCGTGGCCTGGTGCCGGGGCGTCGACCCGACCAACCTGCTCGGCATGTTCCGCGGTGTGAACCACGGCGGCTGGGACCCGAACACCAACAACTTCCACCTGTACACGATCGTCATCGGCTCGCAGACCCTGCACGCGACCGGTTACGCGATGGGTGTGGCCAAGGACGGCGCCGACTCGGCGGTCATCGCCTACTTCGGCGACGGCGCGTCCAGCCAGGGCGACGTGGCCGAGGCCTTCACCTTCTCGGCCGTCTACAACTCCCCCGTGGTGTTCTTCTGCCAGAACAACCAGTGGGCCATCTCCGAGCCGACCGAGCGCCAGATGCGCGTGCCGCTCTACCAGCGCGCGCAGGGCTTCGGCTTCCCCGGCGTCCGCGTCGACGGCAACGACGTCCTGGCCTGCCTCGCGGTCACCCGCTGGGCGCTGGAGCGGGCCCGCCGCGGGGAGGGCCCGACCCTGGTCGAGGCCTTCACCTACCGCATGGGCGCGCACACCACCTCCGACGACCCGACCAAGTACCGGCTCGACGAGGAGACCGCGGCCTGGGAGGCGAAGGACCCGATCCTGCGCCTGAAGACCCACCTGCTGGCCACCGGGGGCGCCGACGAGGCGTTCTTCGAGGAGCTGGAGGCCGAGAGCGAGGTCCTGGGCAAGCGGGTGCGCGAGGTCGTGCGCTCCATGCCCGACCCCGACACCATGGCGATCTTCGAGAACGTCTACGCGGACGGGCACGCGCTCGTCGACGAGGAGCGCGCCCAGTTCGCGGCCTACCTCGCGTCCTTCGAGGAGGGTCACTGATGGCAGTCGAGAAGCTTTCGATCGCGAAGGCGCTCAACAATTCGCTGCGCAAGGCCCTGGAGACGGACCCCAAGGTCCTGATCATGGGCGAGGACGTCGGCAAGCTGGGCGGCGTCTTCCGGATCACCGACGGCCTCCAGAAGGACTTCGGCGAGGAGCGGGTCATCGACACCCCGCTCGCCGAGTCCGGCATCGTCGGCACCGCCATCGGCCTGGCCCTGCGCGGCTACCGGCCGGTCGTGGAGATCCAGTTCGACGGGTTCGTCTTCCCCGCGTACGACCAGATCGTCACGCAGCTCGCGAAGATGCACGCCCGCGCGCTCGGCAAGATCAAGCTGCCGGTCGTCGTGCGCATCCCGTACGCCGGCGGCATCGGCGCGGTCGAGCACCACAGCGAGTCCCCCGAGGCGCTCTTCGCGCACGTCCCGGGCCTGAAGGTGGTCTCGCCGTCGAACGCGAGCGACGCGTACTGGATGCTCCAGCAGGCGATCCTCAGCGACGACCCGGTGATCTTCTTCGAGCCGAAGCGCCGCTACTGGGACAAGGGCGAGGTCGACACCGAGGCCATCCCCGGCGAGCTCCACAAGGCGCGGGTCGCCCGCGCCGGCACGGACGTCACCCTGGCCGCGTACGGCCCGATGGTGAAGGTCTGCCTGGAGGCGGCGGCCGCGGCCGCCGAGGAGGGCAAGTCGGTGGAGGTCGTGGACCTGCGCTCGATGTCCCCGGTCGACTTCGACGGGATCCAGGCGTCGGTGGAGCGGACCCGCCGGCTCGTGGTCGTCCACGAGGCCCCGGTGTTCCTCGGTATGGGCGCGGAGATCGCCGCCCGCATCACGGAGCGGTGCTTCTACCACCTGGAGGCGCCGGTACTGCGCGTGGGCGGCTTCCACGCCCCGTACCCGCCGGCCCGCCTGGAGGACGAGTACCTGCCGGGCCTGGACAGGGTGCTCGACGCCGTCGACCGCTCGCTGGCGTACTGAGGAGAGCCCTGCCATGACGATCCGCGAATTCAAGATGCCCGACGTGGGCGAGGGCCTGACCGAGGCCGAGATCCTCAAGTGGTACGTCCAGCCGGGTGACACGGTCACCGACGGGCAGGTCGTCTGCGAGGTCGAGACGGCGAAGGCGGCCGTGGAGCTGCCGATCCCCTTCGACGGGGTGGTGCACGCGCTGCTCTTCGAGGAGGGCGTGACGGTCGACGTCGGCCAGGTCATCATCTCCGTCGAGACCGGTCCGGCCGGGGGCGACGAGGCCCCGGCGGGCTCGGAGGCCGCCGCTCCGGCTGCTCCGGCCGCCGCGGCCGCTCCGGCCGAGGAGGAGCCGGTGGCCGAGGGCCGCCAGCCCGTGCTCGTCGGCTACGGCGTCTCCACCGCGTCCACGAAGCGCCGCCCGCGCAAGGCCCCCGCGGCCGCCCAGAACGGTACGGCTCCGGCCGCCCCGGCCGTGGTTCCGGCGCAGCCGGCCCCCGCTGCCGCGGCCCCGCAGAACGGCACCGCGTACGCCAACGGCAACGGCACGGCGCAGCCGACGGCGGAGCGGCCGCTGGCCAAGCCGCCCGTGCGCAAGCTCGCCAAGGACCTCGGCATCGACCTGGCCGCGGTGGTCCCCACCGGCGACGGCGGGGTCGTGACCCGGGAGGACGTGCACGCCGCCGCGGCGGCCGCGATCACCCCGCAGGCGCCGGCCCCGGCCGCCGCCCCCGCGCCCGTGGCAGCGGTCGTACCGGCCCCGGCCGAGACGGCCCCGGCAGTCCCCGCGACCGCCCGGGAGACCCGTATCCCGGTCAAGGGCGTCCGCAAGGTCACCGCCCAGGCCATGGTCAACTCCGCCTTCACCGCGCCGCACGTCACCGAGTTCATCACCCTCGACGTGACGCGCACGATGAAGCTGGTCCAGGAGCTCAAGGAGGACCCGGACCTCGCCGGGCTCCGCATCAACCCGCTGCTCCTGATCGCCAAGGCCGTCCTCGTGGCCGTCCGCCGCAACCCGGAGGTCAACGCCTCCTGGGACGAGGCGGCCCAGGAGATCGTGCTCAAGCACTACGTCAACCTGGGCATCGCGGCGGCCACCCCGCGCGGGCTGATCGTCCCGAACATCAAGGACGCGCACGCCAAGACCCTGGCGGAGCTGTCGACGGGCCTGTCCGACCTGGTCGCCACGGCCCGCGACGGCAAGACCTCCCCGGCCGACATGCAGAACGGCACCCTCACCATCACCAACGTCGGCGTCTTCGGCGTCGACACCGGTACGCCCATCCTGAACCCCGGCGAGTCCGCGATCCTCGCGGTCGGCGCGATCAAGCTCCAGCCGTGGGTCCACAAGGGCAAGGTGAAGCCGCGCCAGGTCACCACCCTGGCCCTGTCGTTCGACCACCGTCTCATCGACGGCGAGCTGGGCTCCCGCTTCCTGGCCGACATCGCGGCGGTCCTGGAACACCCGCGCCGGCTGGTCACCTGGTCGTAGCGCGAGCGCTGACACCCACCGACGGCCGGACCCCCTCCAGGGGCCCGGCCGTCGGGCGTTCGACCGGCAAAAACGCTGGTCGGGGGTGGTGGGGCAGTGTGATCATCGGCGGATGAGATTCCGTGCCGCCACCGCAGACCCCGCCGCCACGGCAGACCCCGCCGGCCCCGCAGAGCCCGCCGCATACCCCGCCGGCCTCGACCGCGCCCTGGCCTACCAGGCCGACGGGCCCGTCGCCGCCCTCGCTCCCGACCGCGTCCGCGAGGAGTTCGAGGCGAACCGCTTCCGCCCCGAGTGGACCTGGTTCGCCGAGGACGACAACGGCGAGGTGCTGGCCCGCGCCCTGTGGTGGGGCCGCGCCGACAGCGAGCGGCCGATCGCCCTCGACTGCCTCCAGGTCCGCTCCACGGTCGCCGATCCGGCCGCCGTGGCCGCCGGGCTGCTGGAGGCCGGGCACACCGCCTTCGGCAAGCGCCCCGGCTACAACCTCTCCCTGCCCCGGGGCTGGCGAGAGGACGAGGCCCTGGTCGAGGCGGTGGCCTGGCGGCAGGAGGCCGCGCGGCGGACCGGCCTGACCCGCGAGATCGAGCGGCTGCGCTACGAGTGGGCGCCGGCCGCCGGGACCGGCGAGCCCAGCGGGAAGCTCGTCTTCCGCGAGGGCACCGACGAGGAGTTCCTCGACGTCTTCGGCCGGCTCTCGCGCGGCAGCCTCGACCTGGGCACGCAGGACGGACTGCGCACGATGACCGAGGAGGAATTCGCCCGCGACGACTTCGAGTACTACCGCGACTGCCCGGGCGAGCGCTCCTGGTGGCGCCTCGCGCACCTTCCCGACGGCACCCTGGCCGGGATGGCCATCCCCTCCGCGACCCCCTACCACCGCAACGTCGGCTACCTGGGCGTCGTCCCCGAGCAGCGCGGCCGGGGCCTGATCGACGAGATCCTCGCCGAGATCACCCGCTTCCACGCCTCCGAGGGCGCCGAGCGCATCACCGCGACCACCGACACCGTCAACCTCCCGATGGCCGCCGCCTTCGACCGGGCCGGCTACGGGGTCACCGAGATCCGCCTCGTGCTGGAGGAACCGCCCGCGGCCTGAGGCGGTAGCCTCCCGGGATGCCGATGGCCGAGTTGCAGGTGTATGCCGTGGAGGAGGCCGACGTCACCGGTGGGGTGTGCCTCGTACGGTGCGTCGGCGGGGTGGCCCGGGCCGGACAGGTGTACGCGGCCGGGGAGTCGAGGGTCTGGCTGCGCGGGATAGAGCGGTACGGACGGGCGGTCGACTTCTTCGACGCCGGGCACACGGCGCGGGTCCGCCTCGCGGGCGCCGTCGTCGCGCTGCTCAGCCGGGGGCAGGTGCTGACCTCCGTACCGCCCGACGGGCACGCCCTGGCCGAACTGGAGGCCTGGCTGGCCACCGGGCCGCCGCTGACGGACGAGCCCCGTCCGCGGACGCTGCGCAGCCTGGCGGTGGGCGGCATGCAGGACGACCTGCTGCCCGACGGGGTGCGGCTGCGCTGGGGCCGCCTCGCGCAGGCGGCGGCGTACCGCTGCGCGGCGGCGGAGGAGGCCTCCGACCTGGTCCGGGGGATCGACCTGGCCTTCGTACGCTGCTACCTGATCCGGGAGTTCGGGCCCGGCCGGGGCGGTGACCCGGCCGCCCTGTGCCGGGAGGCGCTCGCCCTGGTCGACCTCTCCCCGGCGGAGGCGGCCGAGCGGGCCCGCGTCTGGCGGGAGCTGCCCCGGGCGGCGATCCTGCACCTGCGCCATGTGAAGAACCTGCTGCGCTGGACGGACGCCGCCCGCCCGTACCTCGCGGACGGCGACCCGTCGGCGGTGGCGCTGGAGGCCTGGTCGCGGATCCGTCCAGAACTGCCCTAGGTGGTGCGGTAGGCGCGCAGGAAGGCCGCGACCCCGCCCGTCAGCAGGCGGTCGGTCTCCTCCTCCGTCAGGGGGAGGACGCCGTAGTGGGACTGCTGCACGATCGACTGCGAGGCCAGCGTGACGAAGTGAGCGCCCGCCAGGTCCGGGTCGCCGTGTACGTCGATCAGCCCGGCGGCGGCCAGGCCCGCCATCGCGTCGGCGAGCGCGCGGGCGACCGGGCGCGGTCCGGCTTCCTTCCAGGCCTCCAGCACCTCCGACGGCACGTGGTCGGCCTCGGCGTGGATGTGGCGGACCAGCGCGAAGTGGTCGGAGTGCTCGGACATCACGTCGACCAACGCGCGTGCGAGGGCGGTCAGATCGCGTTCCAGGTTGTCCGGGTGGGGCGGGAGCGCGGGGTCGAGCAGGGCGCGCACCTTGGCGAGGTGGGCGTCGCGCACCTCGCCCGACGTCCAGGTGACGACGGTGGCGAAGAGCTCCGCCTTGCCGCCGGGGAAGTGGTTGTAGAGGGTGCGCGTGGAGACCCCGGCCGCCGCGGCGAGCGCGTCGACGGAGGCCCGCGCGTATCCCTCGCGGCCGAAGACCCCGCAGGCCGACTTCGCGAGGGCGATCCGCTTCGCCAGCTTCCGCGGCGTGACCTCGCACTGTGCCTGCGCCGCCGTCCGGGCGTCGTTACCGACCACCATCACCACACCCGCCTCCTCATCAATGTGCAACGACCGTTGCACTTTCGACAACGTACGTTGTAGCTTACCGGAGTGGCGGCCGCACCGGGCGGCCCGTCCGCGGTACGAGGGGGATCACCATGTCTGTCAACGAAGCAGCCGTCACCGAAGCCACCGTCAGCGAAGCCGACGTCAACGCAGCAGCCGCTCCGCTGCGCGTCGCCGTCATCATCGGCAGCGTCCGCGAGGGCCGTCAGGGGCCCGCCGTCACCGACTGGTTCCTGGGCGCCGCGGCCGGTCACACCGGCCTGGACTTCGACGTCATAGACCTCGCCGAGGTCCCGCTGCCGCTGGCCCTGCCCGACTGGGGCGGCGCCCCCGGCCCGGAGGCCGACGCCGCGCTGGCGGAGGTCAGCCCGCGCCTCGCCGCCGCCGACGCCTTCGTCGTCGTCACCCCCGAGTACAACCACAGCTTCCCCGCCGCCGTGAAGAACCTCGTCGACTGGCACCGCCCGGAGTGGCAGGCCAAGGCCGTCGGCTTCGTCTCGTACGGAGGGGCGAGCGGCGGCCTGCGCGCCGTCGAGCAGCTCCGCCTGGTCTTCGCCGAGATGCACGCCGTGACGGTACGCGACTCCGTGAGCCTGCACGGCCCGTGGAACGGCCTCGGCCCGGACGGCGTACCGCGCGACACGGCCGTGAGCGAGAGCGCCGCCAAGAACATGCTCGGCCAGCTGGACTGGTGGGGCCGGGCGCTGCGCACGGCGCGCGCGACCCGCCCCTACGAGGTCTGAGACCCCGGGCGACATGACATCGGCACCCGCCTCCGCGACGCCGCAGGAGGCCTCCCGCCTCGCGTCCGGGCAGCTCAACCGGACCGTAGCCGTCGTGATCACCGGATCGGTCATGGCCGTGCTGGACATGACGATCGTCAACGTGGCGCTCGGCAGGCTCTCCGAGGCCTTCGACGCCCCGCTGGAGACGATCCAGTGGACCACCACCGCCTACACCCTCGCCCTCGCCGCCGTCATCCCGACGGCGGCGTGGGCCATGGGCCGGATCGGCGCGAAGCGCACCTACCTCACCGCGCTGATCCTCTTCACCCTCGGCTCCTTACTCGCCGCCTGCGCGTGGAACGCAGGCAGCCTGATCGCCTTCCGCGCCGTCCAGGGCCTCGGCGGCGGGCTCCTGATGCCCGTCGGCATGACCATGGTCATGCGGGCCGCCGACCGGAGCCGCCTCGGGCGGGCGATGGCCTTCCTGGGCCTGCCCGTCCTCGTCGGACCGGTCGCCGGCCCGATGCTCGGCGGCTGGCTGATCGACACCGCCTCCTGGCAGTGGATCTTCCTGGTCAACCTGCCCGTGGGAGCCGCCGCGCTGGCCCTCGCCGCGAAGCTGCTGCGCTCCGACGCCCCCGCCGACCCGGCGGCCGCGCCCCGGCTGGACGTCCCCGGGCTGCTGACGCTCTCGCCCGGCCTCGCCCTGCTGCTCTACGGCCTGTCCCGGGGAGGCGAGGGCGGCCACTTCACCGAGCCGGCCACGCTGCTGCCCACGCTGGCGGGCGCCGCCCTCGTCGCCGTCTTCGTACGGCGCGCGCTCAGGATCCCCGAGCCGCTGCTCGACCTGCGGCTGCTGCGCGACCGCACCTTCGCCGCCGGGATCGCCACGCTCGCCCTGTTCACCTGCGGATACTTCGGCTCGATGCTCCTCGGCCCGATGTACTGGCTACAGACGCGGGGCCTGAGCGCCAGCGCCGCCGGCCTGCTCGTCGCCCCCATCGGCCTCGCCGTCGGCGTGACGATGCAGATCGCCTCGCGGCGCGTCGACAAGGTCTCCCCGCGCCGGATGATCACGGCCGGTACCGCGGTCGCGGCCCTCGGCATGCTGCTGACGAGCCTGCTGACCGGCACCGAAGGGGCACCGGTCTGGCAGGTCGTCGGCGCGGCGATGCTGATGGGCGTGGGCGCCGGAATCGTGCTCATGCCGACGATGACCACCGCCAGCCGTGACCTGCCCGGGGAGCGCATGGCCGCCGCGAGCACCGCCCTGAGCATCAACTCCCAGCTGTGCGCCTCGGTCGGGACGGCCCTGACGTCCGTCGTACTCGGCTCGACGGGAGTGACCCCGGCCGGCTTCCGCGCCGCGTACGCCGTCGCGGCGGTACTCCTCGCGCTGGCCCTCCTCCCAGCGCTCCGGCTCCCGGGCAGGCGCTAGACCGTCTAGTTCTGCTCCGCCTTGGCGGCGTTGCCGAGCACCTTGGACGGGGTGATGCGCACGACCACGCGTACCGCGCCGTCGGAGGTGTCCTGGTACTCCTTGCCGCCGCCCGGGCCCAGGTACTCCTCGGCGATGCGGGCGGCGACCACCCGGCCGGTGTCCTCGGTGAGGGTGGCGGTGCCGCGGATCTCCGCGTAGAGGTAGGGGTTGGCGAGGTCGAAGACGGTCAGCCCGACCCGCCCGTCCCGGTCGATGTTCCGCTCCTTGCGGCGGCCCCGCTCCGTGGAAACCAGCAGGTCGTCGCCGTCCCGGCTCACCCACACCACCGAACTCTGCGGGCTGCCGTCGGGGTTGAGGGTGGAGAGGACCGCCGGGTGGGGGGAGTCGAGGAGCTGTCGTACGGCCTCGTTCAGCGCAATCGTCATAAAGGCGAGGCTAATCGGGGCCGTCTCGATCACGCGGCCGATTTCCTCCGGCCGGTGCGGACTACCCGAAGTCGCTCACTCCCACGGGATGTTGAGCCAGGGACTGGCCGGGTCGGCGGTCAGCGTCAGGTGGGTGGCGAGCGAGGAGCCGTACCACTGCCCGAACTCCTCCTCGTCGAAGTGCAGGCACCGCCCCAGCGCGTACCCCGCCGAGAACTCCTCCCACGAGCCGTACGCCCCACGGGCCGCCGCGCTCGCGCGGAGCACGGCGCGCTCGGCGTCCTCCAGGCCGCCGTAGCGGGTGGCCAGGCCCCAGCGGGCCATCTGGGAGGCGCGGCCGTGGTCCCAGCCCCGTACGGAGCGCACCCAGCCGTCGGCGGGGAGCAGCCCGTCGGCCCGGAAGCGCTGCTCGTAGCGGGCGATCCGGCCGATGAGCCGGCGCACCCCGGCGATCTCCCCCTCGACCTCGGCGGTGGGGCGGGGGCCGGCGACGGTCACCCCGTCCGGGGTGAGCTGCGGCTCGGCGGCCCGCTCGGCGCCGCGGCGCAGGCTCGCCTCGGTGGCGGCCCGCCAGTGCTCCACCTCCACCGGCCCGGGGAACTCGGCGGCGAGGATCCGGCGCACGCGGAGCGCGTACTCCCAGACGGGGCTGACGATCTCGGCGTTCAGCATGCGCTGGAGCACGTCGAACCAGCCCGCGCTGTCGGTGACGCCCCAGGACTTGCGCAGCCGGTCGCGCTCCCGGGTGTAGCCGTTGCCGTGGTAGGCGAGGGCGTTCCAGAACTCCCCGTTGGAGACGGCGAGGTGGGCCCCGACAGCCAGCCCGTGCGCGACGGGCCCGTGCAGCGGGCCGCCGGCGTACAGGGCGTGCAGGGCGCCGGGGGTCAGGCCCCAGGAGGGGGCGGCGTCCCAGTGCGCGCGCCAGCGGGCCCGGTCGGCGGGGGTGGTGGTCAGGTACGCCTCGGCGGGGCTGCCGGGGTTCACCGCGAGGTGGGCGGGGTCCCGGTCGTCCCAGGCGTTGGCGAACCAGGCGAGGCTCTGGCGCAGGAACACGGTGTGGGGGTCGGGGGCGGGCAGCATGCCCCGGGTGTAGACGGCGAGGCCGGTGGCGCCGGGGTGGAAACGGGCCGCCTGCGGATCGGCGTCGACCTGGGCGCGGGGCTGGGGCAGGAACAGCTCCGCCCGGGCGAGGGCGTCGAGGTACGCCGGCCAGTCGCCGCGCCCCTTCGCCTCGTACAGCTCCTTCTCGACCGCACTCGGCGCCGTCCACCCATCCATACGGGGGACCCTATACGGGCCCCGGGAGGGCGCACTCGGCCCACACGGTCTTGCCGACCACCCGCTGTGAGGCCCCCCACCGCCGGGCGACGGCGCTCACGATGTGCAGCCCCCGCCCGTACGACTCCTCCTCGGTGACGTCCGCCCGCATCTCGGGCCACCGCTCTCCTCGCGGATCGGTGACCGCGATGCGGAGCACTGCTCCGTCGAGCTGCACCTCGACCCGCAGGTACCGGTCCCGCACGGCGCCGTGGAGCAGGGCGTTGGTGACGAGCTCGCTGGTCACGAGCGCCACATCCGCCGCCACCCGAGGCTCCCCCCACGCCACCGCGAGCCAGGCCGCCCAGCGGCGCGCGGCGGGGACGGAGTCCTGGCGGGGCGGGTAGTTGCGGACGCCGTACCGGGTGAGGGTGTGCTCGGTGGTCATGGCACCTCCTGGTGTGGGCGGTGGCATGCCGGTGCCCGTGACGGGGGCAGCCCGGTGCACTTCCGCCGACTGATGCGGTGAGCGGTTCGTCACCGACGGTAGGGGCCTGTTGGCTGCGGGAGCAAGCGGTTCGGGGAAGATATTCCCCGGACGAGTTACGGCGTCGACGCCGGGCCGCGTGGGCGAGAGACTGACCCGGTGAACCGTGGAACACGCGAGGGCCAGGGAAACCGGACATCGACGGTGCTGGGGCGCCGACTGGGCGGCGAACTACAGAAGTTGCGCGCGAAGGCGGGCAAGACCCAGCTACAGGCGGCGCATGAGCTCAGCGCCACAACGACCAAAGTCACCAAGATGGAGAGCGGCTGGGTGCCCATGCGGGACCCCGACATCCGCGTGCTGTGCCAGTTCTACGGAGCCACGGACGCGGACGTGGTGAACGGGCTGTTGGATCTGGCTCGGCTGGACCGCGACCGCCGCAAGGCCAAGGGCTGGTGGCAGCAGATGCCCATCGTGGGCGGGCTGGGCGAGTACATCGCGATGGAGGAGGTCGCCACGCGCATCCGCACGTGGCAGCCGGCCCTCGTGCCCGGGCTGCTTCAGACCCCTGAATACATTCGCGCGCTGGGTGTCACTTCCAATTGGTCGCATCCCGACGAGATCGAGGCGCTGGTGACCACACGGACCAAGCGGCAGGGGCGCCTGTGGGGCGACCAGCCGCTGGAGTTTCACGCGGTGCTGTGGGAGGCGGTGCTGCGCCAGCAGGTCGGCGGCCCCGATGTCATGCGCGCACAGCTCAACCACCTTGTGGAGATGGCCCAACTACCACACGTTCACGTGCAGGTTCTGCCGTTTCGGGCCGGGCCGTATCCCGGTGCCAACGGCGCCTTCAACATCGTCTCGTTCTCGGAGCCCGGGGCGCTGGAGGTCGGCTACGCCGAGGCCATCGGCTCTACCCTGTGGGCAGAAGGGGTGGAAGCCAACGCTGCCTACACGCGCGCGTTCGCCCAGGTTTCCCAGAGGAGCCTTGCACCGCACGACTCGGTGAACCTGATCGACGCCATCAGCAAAGGTATGTAAGACCGTGAACCAGTTCGAGTTCGTGAAGTCCAGCTACAGCGGCGACCAAGCCAACAGCGAGTGCGTCGAGGTGGCCACGAACGTGGCCGGCACGGTCGCCATCCGGGACAGCAAGCTGCGCTCCGACGGGCCGGTCATCCGGGTCACCGACACCGCCTGGGCGGCCTTCGCGGGGGACAGGGCCGCGTTCCGGCGATGAAGGCCCGCAGGGTCTCGTGCTGCTTCCGCGGGATGGCCGCCCGGACCGGGCCGTGATAGGTGGCGATCACGCCGCCGGTGCGTACGACAGTGATGGGTACGGACCCGGTCATCGAGATGTCCGGCACCCAGTCGAACGCGACTGCGTCGTCTCCGTCCGACGGCGCCGGCCGCTCCCCGACGCGGACGGGCCTGTCCTGGACGCCGGCGGCCGGGGTGTGCAGGAGGAACGTGCCGCACAGCGGCACGGCCTTCTTGAGCGAGTCCATCACCGCCGATGCCTCCTGGACGGTGTAACTGGACAGCGCCATCGCGAAGTCGGGGTTGTTGTCGTGGAGCGGCAACTCCTGGGCCGTGACCCTCGCCATCGGCCATTGCCGTACCCGGCCCGGCTGGAAGTCGACCAGAGCCCCGCACGCCTCTGGGCTTCCCGGGCCGAGTTCGCTGACCGGGCCCGTGTCGGGGGACGGTACGCGGGTCTCGACGACGTAGTCCGGCAGCAGTACGGACCTCAGGTCCGCCTCGGTCAGTGGCTCCGTACGGGGCACACGCGGCTGCCCCTCGGACTCACAGGACGTGGTGCCGGCCACGCAGGCCGTCAGTGCGACGGCCACCGCTACGGCACGCAGAAGACGCGGCATCCGGTACTCCCCCCATTCGCAGGACGCCATTCTGCGCCCCCGTCGGATCAGGCCGTAGCCCGGTCGGCTCCCGCCGCCGTGCGGAGGGTCGTACCGACTGCTGGACTGGACCTCTGGAGAGCAGGAGTCGCTGATGGCCGATCATCCGCACATCGCCGTGTTCCACCGTGTCCTGGCCGCCTTCTCGGCCGGCGACATGGAGGCACTGGCGCGGGAGTTCCAGCCCGATGTGGTCTGGCACATCGGCGGCAGGAACCTGCTGACGGGCGACTACCAGGGGCGCGAGGACACTTTCGCGTTGCTCGGCCGGGAGTTCCAGCTGACGGGTGGCACGTACCGCGCGCGGCTCCACCATGTCCTCGCGAACGATGACCACATGGTCGCTCTGCTCCATGTCACGGCGTCCCGTGAGAACAAGGAGCTCGACCTGAACCTGGCCCTCGTCCTCCGCATGAGGGACAGCGCGATCAGCGAGGGATGGGTGCTTCCGTTCGACTGGCCCGCGTACGACGACTTCTGGTCGTAGGACTGCCGCACCCCCGCACCCCCGCCAGCTCTCGAGCGCCGTGTGTGCGCCCTGCATCGGCTTCCGCTCACTCGTGACCATGTGAGGGCACTGCCCCCTCCCCGCGCGTAGAGGAAGCCTGTGGCCCGTTACCTGTTCGACAGCGCCGACGTTCATGCCGGCGGCCGTTTCACCGCCCTGGAGTCATGCTATGACCCTTTTTCCCGGCGTCAGTTGGAGCTGACCGGGCTCGCCAGGGGGTGGAGATGCCTGGAGATCGGCGGCGGCAGTGCCTCGGTGGGCGACTGGCTCGGTGAGTGCGTGGGACCGCAGGGCGAGGTGACGGTCACCGAGCTCGAACCGCGCTGGGCCGCCTCCCCGCAGCGCCCGGCTCACGTGCGCCTGCTGCGGCACGACATCGTCCGTGACCCGCTGCCGGGAAAGGACTACGACCTCATCCACGCCCGGCTGGTGCTGCTGCACCTGCCGCAGCGGATCGAGGTGCTCAAGCGGCTCGTGGCCGCCCTGCGGCCGGGCGGGTGGCTGGTGCTGGAGGAGTTCGACTGCGGCTGGACGCCGGTACTGGCTGCGCCCGACGAGGCGTCGGCGAGCTTGTTCGACCGGGTCCATTCGGCGCTGATGGGCCTGCTGGAGAAGGCCGGCGCCGATCCGCTGTGGGGACGGCGGGTGCTGGGGGCGATGGCGGCGGCCGGGCTACAGCAGCTTGCGGCGACCACGTACGCCCAGGCCTGGCCGGGCGGGAGTGCGGGCATTGCCCTGCACCACCACAACACCGATCAGGTCGCCGACCGACTGGCCACATCCGGTGTGAGCACCGGTGATCTGGAGGAGTTCCAGACGCTGTTGAAGCGCCCGGACTTCGTCGTCAACTCCTACCCGCTGATCAGCGCGCGGGGCCGCCGGACGTACGAGAACGACAAGGAAGTGCCGCGATGACGCGCAACACCTACCTGGAAGTGCGCCTGCCCCTGCGGGAAGATCCGCTGCTGCTGATGGCCCGGCTGGTCCGCTCCCGCCTGTTCGACCAGTACGTGGTGTACGAGAACGGGGCCGGCTGGTCCCTGGCCGGCGGCGTCCTGGCTTCAGTTCGGCTGAGCGGCCACGAAGCCGGGGACCTGAGCCAGGTGGGGGCGCGGCTCGCCGAGGTCCCGGCGGCGGGCTGGCGGGCGTACGGCTGGGTGAAGTTCGAGCTGGGGGCTGTGCTCGCCGGAGCGGACCCGGACGGCACGGAAGCCCTGCTGCACCTGATCGTGCCCGCGGAGGAGGTGCGCTGCGACGCGACACACGTCCTCGTACGGTCCTTGACCGCCGAACGGCTGGATCTGCTCGTCGACCACGTGCGGACAGGGAACGCCGAGGCCCGGCCGGTACCGGCCGGGCGGATCGCGCTCCCCCTGGAGGACACCGGCACCTACCGGGCAGCGGTGGCGGCGGCCCTGGTGGAACTGCGGGGGCAGGGCATGCTGGAGAAGCTGATCCTCTCCCGGCGGGTTCCCATACCCGAGGATGTGGATCTCGTCGCCAGTTACGTCGCGGGGCGGCGGGCCAACACCCCGGCCCGTTCGTTCCTGCTCGACCTCGGCGGCATCCAAGCGGCCGGGTTCAGCCCGGAGACGGTGGCCGAGGTCACCGCCGACGGCCACGTCACCACCCGGCCCCTGGCCGGCACCCGAGCCCGGACGGGAACGGCCGTGGACGATGCCCGGCTGCGCTCCGACCTCCTCGGCGACCCCAAGGAGATCCACGAACACGCCATCTCCGTCAAACTCGCGATGGAGGACCTCGGCGAGGTCTGCGACGACACCGGTGTCAGCGAGTACATGACCGTCCTCGACCGGGGCACCGTCCAGCACCTGGCCTCCACCGTCACCGGCCGCCTCCGCCCCGGCCACGGCCCCTGGGACGCGTTCGCGGCCCTCTTTCCCGCGGTCACCGCCACCGGCATCCCCAAAGCGCAGGCGTATCCCCTCATCCGGGCCCTCGAAGGTAACCCCCGCGGCTTATACGCCGGCGCGGTCCTGACCTGCGATGCCGACGGCACACTCGATGCCGCCCTCGTACTGCGCAGCGTCTTCCGGATGGGCGGCCAGTGCTGGCTCCAAGCCGGGGCCGGCGTCGTACGGCAGTCACGGCCCGACCGCGAACACGAGGAGACCTGCGAGAAACTGCGAAGCGTCGCCCACCATCTCGTCCCCGCCGACCACACCGCCGCGAACGCGGAGAGCGCCGCCGCTCCAGGTGGTTTCACCACCGACTAGTGCCGGGGCGCCGTCGGCTTGTGGCCCGGGTACACGTGGTCGGGGGTGACGATGCTCGTGATCGCCTCGCCGAAGAGGGTGCTGGGTTCCTGGCCGTCGTCCAGGACATCGGTGTTGAGGATGACGACCAGGGTCGCCTGCTCCTCCGGGAGGTAGACGCCGAGGCTCTCGTAGCCGGGCAGTGAGCCGTTGTGGCCGATCCAGCCCTGGACGTTGAAGATGCCCAGGCCGTAGCCGGCGCCCGGGATGCCGATGGAGGTGGTCTTCAGGCGCTCGGCCTGCGTCGCGGGGGTCAGCAGCGTGCCCGTGGCGAGGGTTTTCGCCCAGCTGCGCAGGTCCTCGAGGTCGGAGATCATCGCCCCTGCGGCCCAGGCCCAGGAGGGGTTCCAGTCGGCCGAGTCCACGATCTTCCCGGAGGCCGACTGGTCGGTGTAGCCCTGCGCGTGCGGGGAGGGGAACGCCGCGTCGGTGGCGAAGAGCGTGTGGTGCAGCCCGGCCGGCTTCACCACCTGCTGGTCGAGGACCTCCTGGAGCGGCCGGCCGGTGACCTTCTCGATCACCAGGCCCAGCAGGATCAGGTTGGTGTTGGAGTACTCCCACTTCGCGTTCGGGGCGAAGTTCACCGGGTGCTTGAAGGAGTAGTCGAGCAGCTGCTGCGGGGTGAAGGGGCGGGTGCCCTCGGTGGTGAGCGCCTTGTCGAAGTCCGGGTCTTCGCTGTAGTTGAAGAGCCCGCTGCGCATGCCGGCCAGCTCGCGCAGGGTGATGCGGTCGCCGTTGGGGACGCCGGAGACGTACGTGCCGATGGGGTCGTCCAGGCCGGCCTTGCGCTGGTCGACGAGCTGGAGCAGGGCGGTGACCGTGAAGGTCTTGGTCAGGCTGCCGATGCGGGTGTAGAAGTCGGTCCGCATCGGTGCGCCGGTCGCCTTGTCGGCCACGCCGAAGGTCCTCACGTAGCTTCCCTTGCCCGGGGCCCACAGGCCCACGGTGACGCCCGGCACCTTCGCCTCGCGCAGGGTGTCGCGTACGGCGGCGTCGAGCTTCGCGGCGACGGCGGGGGTGAGCTGGGGGAAGTCGGGGTCGGTGCCCGGTGAGGGGGCGGCGGTGACGGCCCCCGGCGTTGCCGCGGAGGCGGATCCGGCGGCGACCGGGGCGATGAGCACACCGGCGGCGGCAACGGCCGTACAGGCCCGGCGCAGCCGAAGCGGGAACGGCTTCACGGCGAGGCCTCCTGTCGTCAGAGGACCCCGAGCCCAGGACAAGGCGACAACATCCCCAGCCTAGGCCCGCCGCACCCGGCCTGCGCGGCGAGCCCGGGGCCCGGGTCAGTCCGGGCCGACCTGGGCGACGAGGCGGACCTCGACCTCGAACACCGCCAGTGCGGGCTCGGCGCCGACCTCACGGAAGAGCCGGGGCGCCGGCGCGCCGCCCGGTGCCCCGCGTACGGCGTCCAGGGCGGCGCGGTCCCGCCACAGCGTCTGGATGCGCCAGTGTCCGTCCTGTCCGCTCAGCAACTCGGTCCGCACCAGCCCGTCGGGCAGGGGGTGGGCCACGAGCTCCCGGTACCCGGCGACGAGGTCGGCTTCCCGCCCGGGTGCGACGACGGCGCTGACCTCGCTCAACACCTGTCCGGTCATGCCCCTCATCTCCTTCCCCTCCCACGCTACGCGTGAGGCCTGGAGGCTGCCCGCGTGCCGATTTCCGCCCCGCGCGGTATCGGGGGTGCTCGCGGCCCACGGTCGCGACCCCCTCCCCCATCCGGGGGAGGGGGTCGCGACCGCAGACGGAAGCGCTGCGAGCGGGCGCGACCCGAGGATGGTGTGCAGGAACTCCCGGGCCCCGCCGGGGGTCGCACACAGGTGAATGGAAGACCACGATGATCGCCACCACAGCCGCGTCGGCCGGGACCGGAGTCCGGAAGGGCGAGGGGAACTCCGCCCGACGTGACCCGGACGTGCCCCGCGGCATCACATGGGCGGCGTACGCCGTCCCCCTGTGCGCCCTGCCGTCGGGACTGTGGCGCATCGCGCTCGTCGTGGGCTGGCCCGACTGGTACGCCGGCCACGAGTGGCTGCCGGGGGAGCGACCGTACGTCCTGTCGCTTTCACTGGTCGCCGAGTGCCTCGCGCTGCTCACCCTGGGGCTGGTCCGGCCGTGGGGTGAACGGCTGCCCGCCTGGGTGCCGTTCGCCGGGGGCCGCGTGGTGCCGGTCCGCGCGGCCGTGGTCCCGGCCTCGATCGGCGCGTTCCTGGCCACGGCACTGGGCGCGTACGCGACCCTGAACTACATCTTCCACTTCGTCCCGCCGCTGAACGACAACGGCGAGGCGTTCCCGACGAGCGGCCCCGGCGCCTGGGCGCTGTGGGCCTGCTACGTCCCCATCCTCGCGTGGGGGCCGTTGCTGGCGGTGGTGACCCGGGCGTACTACGTACGCCGGAACCGCGGAATGCGGTAGCCGCCTCGGCCCTAGCCGAGACGGCCTCCGGCGCGGCGGGAGCGGGTCAGGGCGCGGCCGCCCAGGGCGGTGGCGGTCAGCCCGAGCAGCAGGGCTACGTAGGCGCCGCCCAGCCCGTTGCCGGTGCCGAGACCACCGTCGGCGGTGCCGGCGACCAGCCCGCCGAGGATCAGGCCGGTCAGGCCGGCCGCCAGGGCCGTCAGGGCGCCGAGCGGGCCGTTGGCCGTGCCCAGGCGGCCGGCCGGGCGGGCCAGGGCCAGCCCGGCGATGACCACGCCGGCCAGTGCCACAAGCCCACTGGCGGCGGCCCCGAGTCGCCCGGGGCTGAAGTCGTAGACGCCGGCGGCGGCCAGGTGAAGAACGGACATGAGGTGCTCCTTGTCCTGCTGCGGCTGGATGTCCTCCGAGCATGTCCGGCGGACCGCCGCCGGTCGTCCCGCAGACGCAGGCACTTCGCGCTACCGCGGACGCGGCAGGCGCCGCGCGGGTACTGCGTGCGCGGTAGCCGGCCGCTCGTCCGCGAGCGGGATCCGCCCGCAGGGGCGTCCGGCTAGGGTGCGCGCATGAGCAGAGGGCGGTCCGGTGTTCCGGCCGGAGTCAGGGACTGGGCGACAGCCGTCGGAGTGGCGGCGGCGCTGCTGGTCACCGGGGTGTCCGGGCAGCACTCCGCCAGCGGCCTCGACCTGCTCGGCTACGCGTTGCTGGCGGCCGGAGGCCTGGCGCTGGCCGTCGGCCGCCGGCATCCGGTGCCCGTCCTGGCCGTCACCGGGTCGTGTGCGGTGGGGTACCAGGCGGCCGGTTTCGACGTGGCCGCCGTCGCGTTCCTCTTCGCGGTGTACGCGGCCATGCGGGCGGGACACCGCCTCATCACCGTGGCGGTGAGCGTGGCCGTACTGGCCTCCCTGCCCCTCGCGGCGCTGGCCTCGGGCCTGCACGACACGGGGGAGGCGTTCGCGCAGGCCCGCGGCGCCCTCGAGATCGCCTGGCTGATCGCCGCCGGCGCCGCCGGTGAGGCGCTGCGGCAGGCCGAGCGGCGCGCGGACGAGGCCGAGCGCACCCGGGAGGAGACCGCGCGGCGCCGCGCCGACGAGGAGCGGCTGCACATCGCGCGGGAGCTGCACGATTCGCTCACGCACCAGATCTCGGTCATCAAGGTGCAGTCCGAAGTGGCCGTCCACGTGGCCCGCAAGCGGGGCGAACCGGTGCCGGAGGCCCTGCTGGCGATCCGGGAGGCCGGCCGGGAGGCGTCCCGGGAGCTCCGCGCCACCCTGGAGGCGCTGCGCGACGACGACAAGTCACCGCCGCGCGGACTCGACCACGTACCGGAACTGGTGGAACGGGCCGGCAAGTCCGGTCTGGAGGCGACGCTGACGATCGAGGGACAGCGGGACGGCGTACCGGCGGCGGTGGGCCGGACCGTCTACCGGATCGTTCAGGAGTCGCTCACCAACATCGCCCGGCACGCGGACGCCGGCACGGCTTCGGTCCGCATCGACTGCCGTCCGGACGCCCTCGCGCTACGCATCGACGACGACGGCAAGGCCACGCCCGGCGACGCGCCGGAGCCCGGCGTCGGGCTGCTCGGGATGCGTGAACGCGTCACCGCCCTCGGCGGGCGGCTGCGGGCGGAACCGCGCAGCGGGGGCGGTTTCACCGTCCAGGCCGAACTCCCCCTGGAGCGGGCCTCGTGATCCGTGTCCTGCTGGTCGACGACCAGCCGCTCATCCGCAGCGGATTCCGCGCGCTCCTCGACCTCGAGGAGGACATCGAGGTGGTGGCCGAGGCCGCCAACGGGAAGCAGGGCCTGGAGCTCGCCCGGGTCCACCTGCCCGACATCGCGCTCGTCGACATCCAGATGCCGGTCATGGACGGTATCGAGACGACCCGGCGCATCGCCGCGGACCCGGACCTGGCCGCGGTGCACGTCGTCATCCTGACCAACTACGGCCTGGACGAGCACGTCTTCAACGCCTTGCGCGCCGGGGCCGCCGGGTTCCTCGTCAAGGACGTCGTACCGGAAGACTTCCTGCACGCCGTACGCGTAGCGGCGCGCGGCGACGCCCTGCTCGCCCCCTCGATCACCCGCAAGCTCATCAACCGGTACGTCACCCAGCCCCTTCCCACCGAGGCCGGCGCCGGCTCCGGAACGGGGCTGGAGGAGCTGACCGGCCGCGAGCGCGAGGCCGTGGCCCTGGTCGCGCGGGGCCTGTCCAATGGCGAGATCGCCGACCGCATGGTCATCAGCCCGCTGACCGCGAAGACCCACGTCAACCGGGCGATGGCCAAACTCCATGCGCGGGACCGGGCGCAACTCGTGGTCCTCGCGTACGAATCCGGCCTGGTGACCCCGCGCAAGGACGGGTCCGCCCGGTAGGGGGTCCACCCGGAACTCAGGCCGGTACGGGGTGGTCCCGGCCGTCGGCGGGGCTGGGGGTCGGCGACTCTTCGTCGTCGTCATCGTCGTCGTCGCGGCAGTACGGGCACCACGGCATCAGGCGGTTGTGCGTGTAAGTCATCCAGTTGGTCGCCAGGGTGAGACCGATCCCCAGGCTGAGGAATATGTACGCCGTCCATGACGTGCGGCCCGTCCCGAGCACCTCGAGCTGGAGCCAGAGGCTCACCGCTTGGAGGCCGACGGAGAGCAGGCCGACACCCGTGATCACGAGCAGGCTGTGGGCTGCTCGTAGCGCCGTTCGGGAGCTGCGGTGTCCCTGAGCCGTCTCCTCCGGGTTGAGCGGCATTTCCTTGACGCATTCCGTGCAGGGCGGCCCGAGCCTGTGCCGCACCTGCATCGCATTGGAGAACACGACGAGCATTTGGCCGGGCAGGGCGACGAGCGGGCCCCAGGAGGTCTTCCAGGTGGCCGCGAGGGCGCAGAGCAGGAGGAGGAAGCCGAACTGTTCCAGGCGGTACCCGAAGTGGCGGTGCCTCAAGTGGGACGTTCGTCTGCGCCAGTTCGTCATCTCGAGGTCTCCTTCGTCGTGTTCGTGTTCGTGTCCGTGGGCATCGGGGCGTGGGGGGCGGGGTCCGCCTCGCGGGGTACGAGGGACACCACGAGGTCGGTGCCCAGCGCTTCCGAGACCCTGCGCAGTACGTCCAGGCTCGGCAGGCTCTTGGCGGCCTCCAGCCGGGAGATGTGCGGCTGCCTCATGTCGGCCGCCTCCGCCAGGCGGCGTTGGGACCAGCCGAGCTGCGTCCGGCGGTCGTGGACCGCTTGGGCGATGCGATAGGCGAGGTCCCGTTCCTTGAGCTCGTCTTCGTCGTCTTTCCTGGCCATACCCTCAACGGTATATATACCGTTGAGGGTATGCAAGGCCTTTCGGACGGGGTCCTGGCCGAAAGGGCCTGAGAGGGCCCGAGAGGGCCTGAGAGAGGTGACGGCCACTCAGTAGGGTGGTCGGCCCAGGGCAACTCGGCGGTGGCGGGAGTCGGTTATGCGTGGTGGGACGGTCGCGGTGGTCGGCGGGAGCATCGCCGGGTGTGCGTTCGCCTCGGCGGCGGCACGGGCCGGGGCGGACGGGGTCGTCGTACTGGAGCGCACGCGCGGGCGGCTCGCCGACCGGGGCCTCGGGCTGTGCGTCCACGACGAGCGCGCCGCCGAGCTGGTCCGGGCCGGGGCGCTGCCCGGGGGGATCGCGGCGCACCGGCTGGAGCGGCGGCGGTGGGTGGTCAGGGACGACGCCGCCGGGCCCGGCGGGCGGGTGATCTGGGAGCAGCCGTTCCCCTTCCACTCGTACCACTGGGGCCTGCTCTGGCGCGGGCTGCGCGAGGCGACACCGGACTCGGTGGTGTACCGGCAGGGCGTGGCCGTGACGGGCGTGACCGGGGCTGACGGCGGGGCCGGGGACGGGGCCGGGGGCGGGGACGGGGCCGGGGCCGAGGTCCGGCTCGGGGACGGATCGGTCGAGCGGTACGACCTGGCCGTCGGCGCGGACGGGTACCGCTCCGTGGTCCGCGAGGCGGTCTGCCCCGGGGCGCGGCCGCACTACGCCGGGTACGTCTGCTGGCGCGGGAACTTCGACGCCGCGAGGCTGGAGGGGCCCGGGTCGCATCCCGAAGCGGTGACCACCGTGTGCTTCCCCGGAGGCAGTTGTGTGATCTACCGGATCCCCGGGCCGGACGGGCCCCGCGTCAACTGGGTGCTGTACGCGCCGCCGCCGCAGGGCGGGCAGCTGCGCTTCGACGACCCGACGAGCTTCCCGCCCGGCGCGCTGACCCCGGAACTCCTGGACCACCTGCGGGCGTTG
Organism: Streptomyces sp. NBC_00091; assembly: GCF_026343185.1. GTDB lineage: Bacteria > Actinomycetota > Actinomycetes > Streptomycetales > Streptomycetaceae > Streptomyces. The sequence goes on from NZ_JAPEMA010000001.1 coordinate 2,744,107, forward strand.
CTCGAGCGGGAGTTCCCGCCCCACTGGGGCCGGGCGCTCGCGCTGACCGACCCGGCGGACACCTTCGTACAGCCCATCTACGACCTGGAGACCGCCAGCACCACCGCCGGGCGGCTCCTGCTCGCCGGGGACGCGGCCACCGTGGTGCGCCCGCACAACACCAGCGGCGCCGCGAAGGCCCTCCAGGACGCCACCGCCTTCGCCGCCGCCTGGGGCAGGGCAGGCACCTGGGAGGAGCTGCTGCGCGACTACCAGGCGGCCCGGGGCGCGGCCGGCCGGGAGCTGGTCGCGCTGGCCCGCCGGCTCGGGCGGGCCCAGGTGGAACGGACCCCGGCCTGGGCGCGGATGAGCCGCGCCGAGGCCGAGGCCTGGTGGCAGGGGCAGCTCGCGGGGGCGCCGGGCATCGGCGGCCAGGCCATGACCCCGTAGGGCCGGTTCGGGGTCGTTGCCCTGGCCGGGCGGGGGCGGGGTGCCGCTGCGCGGAGCTGCTCCCCGCCCCGCCCTTTCACCGTTTCCTGGGGCTCCGCCCCAGACCCCAGCGCCTCAAAGGCTGGCGGGGCTGGGGGAGCCGGTGCGACGGGGTGGGGCGGGGTGGGGCGCGGGCCGTTGCGGCCGGGCAATCCTGCCGGGCAGCCGCCCCGGCGGCCCCGCGCCGTACGACCCCCCGTGCCCCCGCGCGACCGCGCGGCCCCCCTTGACGGGCTCCGGCGGCGGGGAGAAGCTCCCCGGGCTCACGACCGAGGTTGCAGCTGGGGGGCCGGGATGCCGGAGGAGTCTGTCCAGACGGTGGGGGAGCTGCGGGCGCAGCTCGTGGAGCACGGGGCGCGGTGGTCCGTCAGCGAGCACCTGGCGGACGCGGATCCCGTGCCGCGGCCCTCGCTCGGGCTGGAGCCGGGGGTGAACCTGACGCCCGCCGCGGAGGCGGGGGCCGTCGACCTGAGGGCGCTCGTCGGGCGGGAGAGCGGCAACCCGCACCTGACCCGCCGCCGCGCCGCGCACGGGCTGCTGCCGGGTACCGACGCCAAGGGCGCGGCGGTCCGCCCGGCCGCCGTGGACTGGCGCAACCGCTGGGGCTGGCCCTGGCTGACCAAGGTCAAGGACCAGAACCCCTGCGGCTCCTGCTGGGCCTTCGGGGCGGCCGGGCTGGTGGAGTCGATGGCCCGGATCGAGCACGACGTATGGGCCGAGCGCTCCGAGGGGGACGTCCACGACGGGCTGAAGTCCACCTGCGGGCAGGGCGGCGACCCGGAGACCGCGCTGGACTGGATCCGGACGAACGGCGGCCTCGCCGACCCGGACTGCTGGCCGTACAGCACCCCGCCCCCCGGCCTGCCGGCCGAGCGGCAGGGCGCCTGGCGCGCCGAGTACACGCCCAGCTGGGACCGCTCGGGCCGGACCGTCCGGATCACCGACCCCGTACGCCTCGGCGACGTCGAGCAGCAGAAGGTGTGGCTGGACACGGTCGGCCCGCTCACCGCCTGCTTCGACGTCTACGACGACTTCTTCGGGCTCGGCTCCGGCGTCTACCACCGCACCAGCGACCGGATCGCCGGCGGCCACTGCGTGCTGGTCACCGGCTACGACGACGCGGCCGGCTGCTGGCTGTTCAAGAACTCCTGGGGGCCCGGCTACCACGTCGGCGGCTACGGCCGGATCGCCTACGGCGAGGTCAACATCGACTACTGGGCCAAGTGCGGCCTGCGCGGCACCAACATCGACCCCTGGTCCAAGCGCCGCCTGCACACGGGCAGCGTCTACGAGAGCGGCAACGGCCGCGCCCACCGCAACTTCGAGATGGCGGCGACCGCGGGCGGCGGGCGGCTCCAGCACTGGTGGCGCGAGGGCGATGCCCCCTTCGCCTGGTCCCGCGCCCGGACCTTCGCCACCGACGCCTCGGGGCAGCCCGCCTTCACCGGCAGCACCTACAACCGCAACATGGAGTCCCTGCACGTCACCACGGGCGGCCGGCTGCGCCACTGGTACTACGAGCAGTCCGGCGGCGTCTGGCGCGACGGCGGCGCCTTCGGCCCCGGTGACGCGGCCATCGGCTCGACCCCGGCGTTCATCCAGAGCGACTACGGCAAGCCGGGCAACTTCGAGGTGGTGGTCCGCACCGCCGACGGCCGCCTCAACCACTGGTGGCGGATCAACGGCGCCCCCTGGACCTGGAACGACGGCGGCCGCTTCGCCTCCGGCATCGCGCACTACGGCCCCGCCCTGGTGCAGACCCGCTCCCGCACCCTCGACCTGGTCGCCGCCCGCACCGACGGCCGGATGCAGCTGTGGTGGCGCGACGACCCGAACGGCTTCGTCTGGCGCCCCGGGGAGGTCTTCGGCAGCGGCATCACCTCCGCGCCCTGCCTGATCGAGGGGCAGTACGGGGCCGCCGACGAGGACACCGCCGGGAACTACGAGCTGTGCGTGGCCGCCGCCGACGGCAGCGTCGAGCACTGGTGGCGGGGGAACGCGGCCGGCGCGCCCTGGAGCCGCAGCGCGGTCTTCGGGCACGACGCGCTCACCGTCACCGGGATGCTCCAGGGCAGCTTCGGGTTCAACCTGGAAGTCCTCGTTCTGCGCACCGACCGCCTGCTCCAGCACTACTGGCGCGACGGTACGGGCTGGCACGAGGGGGCGGTGATCGGCCCGGCGTGAGAGGCCCCGCGTGAGGTGAGGGAGGCAGTGCGTGGAGGTACGCAGGATCGCGATCGGGCCCGGTGAGTCGTACACCCTGCGGCTGCCCGGCCGGGGGGCGCGCGGCTACGTGTGGACCTGGCAGGTGACGGGCGACGAGGACGCCGTCTCGGTCGCGGTCTGCGACCCCCCGCCCGGCGGGCCGGCGGGGCCGCCGCTGCCCGGCGCCGACGTGGAGCGGGCGTACGCCGTCCGGGGCGGCCGCCCCGGGGCCCGGGCCCGGATCCGCTTCGCGCAGATCCGGCCCCCGTACCCGCAGGAGGCCCCGTACGACGAGCTGATCCTGGAGGTCGACGTCAGCGGCGGAGCCGCCGGGGCGTGAGCGCCCAGTGCTGTACGGCTTCCAGCGGGCCCCGGTCGAAGCGGCGCAGCCACAGCCGCGATCCGGCCGCCAGGACGAGGCCGACCCCCGCCCACAGGCCCATCACCCACCACGGCCCGGACCCGGCGAACCGCTCGGCGAGCCCGAGCCCGATCCCGTAGCAGAGCAGCATGCAGAGCAGGTTCTGGGCGACGTAGCAGGACAGGGCGGTGCGGCCGACGGCGGCGAGGGCGCCGGTGACGGCGGCGGGCAGGCGCAGCCGGTCCAGGGCGATGCCGGTCAGGCCGATGTAGCCGACGGCGACGAGCGGGGCGGCGCCGTAGCGGCCCAGGACGAAGAAGTCGGAGCCCGCGAGCGTGGTCGCCGCGTTCAGCGGCAGCCCGAGGCCGAGGCCCCAGGCGGCCATCCGGGCCCGGATCCGGCGCCCGGCGGCGGTCGGGGTGAAGGCGCCCGCCCGGTGCAGGCGGACACCGAGGAGGAAGAGGAACACCAGCAGCCCGAAGGAGAAGACGGGTTCGATGCGCAGCGCCAGGGCGTGGTCGAGGCGGAAGGAGACCTGCGCGGGCCAGCTGCCGTGGGCGTACAGGTCGACGGCGCCGGTGTCGGGCGCCCCGGGGCCGGCGCCCCCGCCGGTGACGGAGCCCAGGGTCACCAGGGCGATCAGGGTCAGGTGCAGGGAGGCGGCCGCCCACATCGCCCGGCGGCGGACCTTCGCGGAGCGGGCCAGCAGCCGGGCGACGAGGAGCGCGGTGACGGCGTACCCCATCAGCACGTCCCAGGCGAAGACCAGGAGGAAGTGGACGGTGCCCTCGAGGAAGAGGAACGCGGCGCGGCGCGGGTACCGGCCCGGCCAGGGCTCGCCGCGGCGCGCGGCGGAGTCGTACTGGATGGCCAGGCCCACCCCGAAGAGGACCGTCAGCAGGGCCAGGAACTTGCCGTCGGCGAGGAAGCGGAAGAGGGCCTCGGCGATGTTCGCGGCCGAGGGGTCCCGGACCGGGTCGGGCAGGTCCAGGCCGCCCTGGAGGACGCTCCATTCGGAGCCGGGCGAGGCGAAGACCCAGACGTTGGTCATGAGCGTGCCGAGGATGGCGGCGCCGCGCAGGACGTCGAGCAGGGGCAGCCGGGACGCGGTCCGGTCCGCCCGGGCGGTGAGGAGGGTGTCGGCCATGTCCTCAGCGTCGCGGGCGGCCGGGCCCGGTACGTCCTGCCGCCGGACGAAGCGGCAGTACATCCTTCGATGCAGGGGGGAGCGGGCGCCGTCCACATCGCGGACAGGAAAACCCGTGCAACTGTCACGTATCTATCCTGTGCGCATGCCGTCCGCCACCCGTGCCGCCACCGCCGCCGACCGCGTCTACCAGCACGTCAAGCAGGGCGTACTGGACCGCCGCTACGAGGGCGGGATCCTCCTCACCGAGGGCGAGCTGGCCGAGGCCGTCGGGGTCTCCCGCACCCCGGTCCGCGAGGCCCTGCTGCGGCTGGAGACCGAGGGCCTGCTGAGGCTGTACCCGAAGAAGGGCGCGCTGGTGCTGCCGGTCTCCGCGCAGGAGATCGCCGACGTGGTCGAGACCCGGCTGCTGGTCGAGGAGTTCACCGTACGCAGGGCCGTGCCGGCCCCGCCCGCGCTGCTGGAGCGGCTCACCGAGCTGCTGGAGGAACTGCGGCGGTACGCGGCCCAGGGCGACCTCGCCGCGATGACGACCGCCGACCGGTGCTTCCACGCCGAGATCGTCCGCAACGCCGGCAACGAGATCCTCAGCCGGCTCTACGACCAGCTCCGCGACCGGCAGCTGCGGATGGGCGTGGCCTTGCTGCACGGCCACCCCGACCGGGTGGAGCGCACCCTCGCCGAGCACACCGAGATCCTGGACGCGCTGCGCGCCGGGGACCGGGAGGCCGCCGCCGCGGCCGTGCGCGGGCACATCGGGCGGGTCGAGGCCCTGGTGCGGGGGACGGGCCGGTGAGCCGCCGCTCGGGCGGCGCGGACCGGCCCACGGACCGGGTCCCGGACCGGGTCCCGGAGGACCCCCAGGGCGGGCGCCGGGCCGTCGCCGTCTGGTGCATCGGCGTCGCCGTCTACTTCGTCGCCGTGATCTTCCGTACCAGCCTGGGCGTGGCCGGGCTGGAGGCCGCCGACCGCTTCCACGTGAACGCGTCGGCGCTGTCCACCTTCTCCCTGCTCCAGCTGCTGGTCTACGCGGGCATGCAGATACCCGTCGGCCTGATGGTGGACCGGCTCGGCACCAAGAAGGTGCTGACGCTGGGCGCCGTCCTCTTCACCGCCGGGCAGATCGGCTTCGCGCTCTCGCCGTCGTACGGGATGGCGCTGGCCGCGCGCGCCCTGCTGGGCTGCGGCGACGCGATGACCTTCATCTCCGTGCTGCGGCTCGGCACCCGCTGGTTCCCCGCCCGGCGCGCGCCGCTGATGGCGCAGCTGGCCGGGCTGGTGGGGATGGCCGGCAACCTGGTCTCCACCCTGGTGCTGGCGCCCGTCCTGCACGGGCTCGGCTGGGTGCCGGCCTTCGCGGGCAGCGCCGTGGCCGGGCTGGTGGTGCTGGTGCCGCTGGTGCTGTTCCTGCGGGACCACCCCGAGGGGCAGGAGCCCGCGCCCGTCGCCCGGGGCGGGGGCGGTTTCGTCCGCAGCCGGATCGCCGACTCCTGGCGGGAGCCCGGCACCCGGCTCGGGCTGTGGGTGCACTTCACCACGCAGTTCCCGGCGATGGTCTTCCTGCTGCTGTGGGGCATGCCGTTCCTGGTCGAGGCGCAGGGGCTGGCGCGGACCACCGCGGGCGGGCTGCTGACCCTGGTGGTCGCCTCCAACATGGGCTTCGGGCTGGTCTACGGGCAGATCATCGGCCGCCGCCCGTCCGCGCGCATCCCGCTCGCCCTGGGCACGGTGGGGATCACCGCCGCACTGTGGGCCGCCGTCCTCGTCTACCCGGGCGACCGGGCGCCGATGCCGCTGCTGGTCACCCTGTGCGTGGTCCTCGGCACCTGCGGACCGGCCTCGATGATCGGCTTCGACTTCGCCCGGCCGGCGAACCCGGCCGAGCGCCAGGGCACCGCGTCCGGGATCACCAACATGGGCGGGTTCCTCGCCTCGATGACCACCCTGCTGGCGGTGGGCGTCCTGCTCGACGCCACCGGGGACGACTACCGGATCGCCTTCTCGTCGGTGTTCGTCCTGGAGGCCCTCGGCGTGGCCCAGATCCTGCGGCTGCGGGGCCGAGCCCTGTCCCGCGAACGGGACCGGGCCACGGCGCCGGCGGTGGCCCCGGCCCAGCCGGGCCCCGCCGACAACCCCAGCCCGGCCGGCGTCTGAGGAGAGGGACCTACGCGATCTACGGGGTGACCGCGAAGGCGCCCAGGATCGCGTCGGCCAGCGCGAGGTCGCCGTCCTTCTTCACCCGGTCGGCGACCGCGTGCGGCCGGACCCGGCCCGCGGCGAGCCGTACGTACGTCTCCCAGTCCATGGCCAGCGTCACGGCCGGGCCCAGCGAGGGGGTCGTGTCGAGGGTGGCCCGGCCCGCCGCGTCCACCCGTACGATCCGCAGGAACTCCACCGGACCGTGCACGTCCAGCACCACCGCCGAGTTCGGCGGCGCGCCCGCGCCCTTCGCGACCACCTTCGGCAGCCCGGCCAGCAGGATGTCCCGCGCCACGAGCGCGCCCGGCGAATCCCAGTTCCCGGGCACGCCGAGGGCCGTCCGCAGGTCCTGCTCGTGGATCCACGTGTCGAACGCCCGCAGCCGCAGCGCGAACTCCAGCGTCACCTGGTCGCCGAGCGGCCCGCGCACCATCGTCGTGGCCGGATCCCGCTTCTCGTTGCGCAGCTGACGCTGGCGGCGGATGACGGTGTACTCCAGCTCGGAGGTCATCTCGGGCGCGGTGTGGTGCCGGCGGACGTCAACCTGCACCTCCATGTACCGGGTGAACTCGTCCACCACGTGCCGCAGGTCGCGCGGCAGCGTGTGGATCGGCCGCGGGTCTCCGAGCTGCTCGCACTCCAGGCCGATGAGGTGCGAGACGATGTCGCGGACGGACCATCCGGGGCACGGGGTCGGCCGGTTCCACTCGCTCTCGGGCAGCGGGAGGACCAGCTCGGTTATCGCCTCGATGGAATGCGTCCACGCGTCGGCATAGGGCTGGAGGCTGGGATGGACGGTCAACGGGACCCCTCGCGTGCTGTTCAGTGGCGCGTTGTGGACTATGCCCAAAACTACGCTGCCGGTGAGCGCCCCGGCAGTGCTTTCGTGTGACGATCGTAGGCCTGAGCTGACGGCAGATATGGCAGGACGGTGGTACTGTGCGCGCCTCGCTGATCCAAATCGCGGTGAACGACGGGGAGTCGGTGGCTTCCAGGCGGTCGAGGGCCGCCGAACTCGTACGGGAGCAGAGCGACTCCGATCTCGTCGTGCTCCCCGAACTGTGGACCGTGGGTGCCTTCGCCTACGAGCAGTTCGAGACCGAGGCCGAGCCGCTGGACGGCCCGACGTACGAGGCCATGTCCAAGGCGGCGAGCGACGCCGGGGTCTGGCTGCACGCCGGCTCGGTCGTGGAGCGCGCGGGCGACGGCTCGCTCTACAACACCGCCCTCGTGCTGTCCCCGGCGGGCGAGCTCGCCGCGACCTACCGCAAGATCCACCGCTTCGGCTTCGACCAGGGCGAGGCGGTGCTGATGTCCCCGGGGGACTCCCTGACCACGGTGACCCTGCCGGAGCAGACCCTCGGCATCGCCACCTGCTACGACCTGCGCTTCCCCGAGCTGTTCCGCGGACTCGTCGACGCGGGCGCCACGACGATGGTCGTCGCCGCGGGCTGGCCGGCCAGGCGGCGGGAGCACTGGACCCTGCTGAACCGGGCGCGGGCCGTGGAGGACCAGGCGTACGTACTGGCCTGCGCGACGGCCGGTACGCACGCGGGCGTCGAGCAGGCCGGGCACAGCCTGGTGGTCGACCCGTGGGGCGAGGTACTGGCGGAGGCGGGCCCGGGCGAGGCCGTCCTGACGGTGGATCTGGACCCGGCGAAGGTCGCGGAGACCCGGGCCCAGTTCCCGGCCCTGAAGGACCGAGTCCTGGGCCTCCGCCCCCCGATCCGGCCGTAGGGGCCTCGCCGAGCCGTGTCGGGCGCCGGCCGATGCCGGCGAAGCCCGGCTCCGCCGGGACCTGGGGCTCCGCCCCAGACCCCGCGCCTCAATCGCCGGCGAGGCTGGATGTGGCTGAGCTCCGCCCCGGGCGTCAGCCCGCGCTGACCGGCAGCGCCGCCGGCCCGCGCAGGGCGAGGCCCTGGAGCCAGTCCACCCCCGCCGCCGGGACGGCGAGCCGCAGCCCCGGCATCCGGGTCAGCAGCCGCTCCAGGCACACCCCCGCCTCCATCCGGGCCAGCGCAGCGCCCAGGCACATGTGCAGCCCGTGCCCGAAGGTGAGGTGGCGCCGGGTCGCGGCCACCGGCCGGCCGATGTCGAAGCGCTCGGGGTGCTCGTACGCCCGCTCGTCGCGGTTCGCGGACCCGGTCAGCCCGAAGACCAGGCTGCCCTCCGGTATCACCCGCCCCCGCACCGCCAGTTCGGCGGTGGTGATCCGGCCCATCCACCCCGACAGGCTGTTCCAGCGCAGCGCCTCCTCGAAGGCCGGCCCCACCCGCCGCGCCGGATCGGCCCGCAGCGCCGCCAGCTGCCCGGGGTGCTCCAGCAGCGCGAGCACCGCGTTGCCGATGGCGCACGCGGTGGTCTCGTGCCCGGCGATCACCAGCAGGGCGCAGCACGACACCAGCTCCGCGTCGGTCAGCGACTGCCCGTCCACCTCGGCGGCGACCAGGTGCGCCAGCAGGTCGGCGAACGCGCCCGGCCGGGCCCGCCGCTCGGCGATCAGTTCCCCGCACAGCCCCTCCAGGCAGCGCACGGCGGCGACCGCGCCCGCGTACCGCTGCTCCGGCTCCCCGCTCATCATCGGGACGGCCATCAGGTCCGTGGACCAGCGCTTGAAGTCGGCCAGATCTCCCTCCCGTACGCCGAGGATCTGCCCGATGACCCGGAGCGGCAGCGCCATCGCCACCTCCCCGATCAGGTCGAACTCCCCCCGCGCGGCGGCCTCGTCCAGCAGCTCGTCGCAGGTCCGCGCGGTGAAGTCGCGCAGCCCCGAGACGGCCCGGGCGGAGAAGGTGCGGGTCATCAGGGCGCGCAGCCGGGTGTGCTCCGGGGCGTCCGCGAAGATCATCCAGTCGCCGAGGAAGCGGCCGAGCAGCTCGGCCTCGGCCTTGAAGCCCTCGGGGGCCTCGGCGAGCAGCGGACCGATCCGGTCGGCGGAGGTGCGCCGGTCGCGCAGCAGGAAGTCGACGTCCTCGTACCGGCTCAGCAGCCAGGCGTTCAGCGGCTCGTGGAAGTACACCGGGTCCCGCTCCCGCATCCGCGCGTAGACGGGGTACGGGTCGCGGAAGAACTCCGGGGTCAGCAGCTCGTACATGGGCGCCTCCTGGTGGCCGGGTGGCCGGGTGGCCCCCGTGGCCCGGAGCGTCCCCCCGGAACCCGGCGCTCAGCCCCCGGAGTTCCCGCCGCCCGCGTCCTCCCGCTCCTTTTCGGCCATCCGGATCACGCACACGGCGACCGCGAGCAGCAGCGCCGCGTCCGCGTCCTCCCGGACCACGTCGACGGCGTACGTCTCGCGGATCCGGTACCACTGGCGGGAGATCAGCGCGAGCAGCTCGCCCTCGTACTCGACCTTGAACTCGCGGTCCAGGATCCGTCCGCTGACGTCCAGCTCGGTGCCCTCGGCCATGGTGACCCGGAAGTGGTTGCGCAGCAGCGAGAGCCGTTTGCGGCGGATCACCGCGAGCCGTACGCCGTCCCGCTCCAGGGTCATCGCGTCGCGGAAGCCGAACAGCCGCTCCCGCAGGGTGATCAGAACCCGCCCGTCGGGGTCCTCGAGCTCCAGGGTGTCGCGGAAGCGCAGCGCCTTCCCGTCGACGAGGAAGGCGTGCCGGCCGTCCTCGTCCTCGATCCAATAGTCGTCCCCAATGGCCAGCAGTTTGTCCCGAACGAGGTATTTCATGCCCTGATCGTTGCCCGCGATAGGTTTCCCCCATGCCCACCACGCGTCTGCTCTACGTGACCGACCTGGCCTACCCCGCACGCGGCCGCCGCTACGGCGACGAGGACATATTCCTCACCGCCCGGCTGCGCGAGCACTTCCGGATCGCCCTGTGCCACCCGCTGGACGCGCAGTCCCTGATGCCGGGCTTCGACGCGGTGGTCGTGCGCAACAGCGGCCCCGTCCTGCACCACCAGCAGGCGTACGACGCCTTCCGCGCGGCCGCGCTCGCCGCCGGGACCCCGGTCTACAACCCGCTCACCGGCCGCGGCGACATGGCCGGGAAGCAGTACCTCCTCGACCTCACGGCGGCCGGGCTCCCGGTGATTCCCACGGTCGACGACCCGGCGGACCTCCACCTCCTGCCCGCGGCGGACACGTACGCGGTCAAGCCGAAGCAGGGCGCCGACTCCATCGGCCTCACGTTCACGGCCACCCCGTCCGGCCCGGCGGGGGAGATCCTCATCCAGCCGCGGATCGACTTCGCGTACGAGGTGTCCTTCTACTTCGTCGACGACGCCTTCCAGTACGCCCTGTACGCCCCGGACCCCGCGCGCCGCTGGGAGCTCACCCCCTACGAGCCGACCCCCGAGGACCTGGCCTTCGCGCGCCGCTTCGTCGACTGGAACACCCTCGACCACGGCATCCAGCGCGTGGACGCCTGCCGGGCCCCGTCCGGGGAGCTGCTGCTGGTCGAGCTGGAGGACCTGAACCCGTACCTCTCCCTGGACCTCCTTCCGGAGCCTGCCCGGGAGTCCTTCGTGACGGCCCTGATCAGCTCGCTGCGCTCGTTCACCCTTGCCCGCTAGAGCTCGCTGGTGTCGAGATCGATCCCGAACGGCTCCGGCAGCCGCACCGGCGTCCCGAACGGGTGCGGCCCGTCGACCTGCGTGTACCCGAGCCGCCCGGGCCCGGCGAAGAGCGTGACGGTCTTGTCCAGCCGGTCGACGAGGAGGTACAGCGGAGCCCCGTACTCGGCGTACCGCTTCCGCTTGACGACCCGGTCGGTCTCGGCGTTGGACTCGGAGGTCACCTCGACGATCAGCAGCGTCTGATCGGGGACGAGGGAGCCCGCGTCCCTGGCAAGCTCCTCGGGGACCACCGCGATGTCCGGGACGTACCAGTTCAGCGATCCGGGCAGGTCGAGGTCGCCGGAGCCCATGAGGCAGCCGAGCACGTCGACCACCTCTGAGAGCTGCGTGCGCAGCTCGTGCCGGGCGTGCTCATGGTCCCAGTCCGCGCCGGCGTCCTCGATGACCCCTTCGACCAGCTCGGCACGCTCACTGCGGACTCGCTGGACGCCGTACTTCAGCGCACGCTCGGGGTCGATGCCCTGGCTGTAGTCCTGAGGGATGGCCATTGCGGACGCCTCTTTCATCGCGTGTGGCCAGACTCCCATTCATGCCCGAGGGCGTCGTCACCCCTGCGGGTGCACCTCACTCGGAGTGGCACCCTTGGGGCATGAATTCTGCCGCGCCCGCGCCCCGCCGACGTGCCCGTGTCCGTGCTCCCGAGCTGATCGGCAAGGGTGGCTGGCTCAATACCGGAGGTAAGGAACTCACCCTCGCTGACCTGCGGGGACGCATCACGATCTTGGATTTTTGGACGTTTTGCTGCATTAACTGCCTGCACGTCCTCGATGAGCTGCGGGAGCTGGAGGAGAAGCACCGGGACACCGTGGTGATCATCGGGGTGCACTCGCCGAAGTTCGTCCACGAGGCCGATCACACGGCCGTGGTCGATGCCGTCGAGCGGTACGAGGTGCACCACCCCGTGCTGGACGATCCCGAGCTGGTGACCTGGAAGCAGTACGCCGTGCGGGCCTGGCCCACGCTCGTGGTGATCGACCCCGAGGGGTACGTCGTCGCCCAGCACGCCGGTGAGGGGCACGCGCACGCCATCGCGCGGCTCGTCGAGGAGCTGGAGGCCGAGCACGAGGCCAAGGGGACCCTGCGGCGCGGGGACGGGCCCTACGTGGCGCCCGAGCCGGTCGCGACCGACCTGCGCTTCCCCGGGAAGGCGCTCGCGCTGCCCTCCGGGAACCTGCTGGTGTCGGATTCGACGCGGCACCAGCTGGTGGAGCTGGCCCCGGACGGGGAGAGCGTCGTACGCCGCATCGGCAGCGGGGAGCGCGGCTTCGGGCCGGACGCCTTCAGCGAGCCGCAGGGGCTGGCGCTACTGCCCGATGGGAGGGTCGTCGTCGCCGACACCGTCAACCACGCGCTGCGTACGTACGACCCCGCCACCGGGGCCGTGGAGACCGTCGCCGGGACCGGGCGGCAGTGGTGGCAGGGGTCCCCGACCTCCGGGCCGGCGCTCGAGGTGGACCTGTCCTCGCCCTGGGACGTCGCCTGGTGGCAGGGCCGGGTGTGGATCGCCATGGCCGGGGTGCACCAGCTGTGGACCTGGGACCCGGCCGCGGGGACCGTCGCGGTCGCCGCCGGGACGACCAACGAGGGGCTCGTCGACGGGCCCGTCGCCGAGGCCTGGTTCGCGCAGCCGTCCGGGCTCGAGGCCGCCGGGGACCGGCTGTGGATCGCCGACTCGGAGACCAGCGCCCTGCGGTACGTGGCGGACACCCCCGACGGGTACGTGGTCACCTCCGCCGTCGGGAGCGGGCTGTTCGACTTCGGGCACCGGGACGGGGACGCGGGGCAGGCCCTGCTCCAGCACCCCCTCGGCGTCACCGCCCTGCCCGACGGCTCGGTCGCGGTCTGCGACACGTACAACCACGCGCTGCGCCGCTACGACCCCGCCACCGGCCAGGTCACCACCCTCGCCACCGACCTGCGCGAGCCGAGCGACGCCGTGCTGGTGGGCGAGGACATCGTGGTGGTGGAGTCCGCCCGGCACCGGCTGACCCGGCTGCGGCTGCCGGAGGAGGCCGTACGGGTCGACGCGGTCGCCCACCGCACCCAGCGGGCGGCCACCGAGGTCGCCCCCGGCACGCTCCGCCTCGACGTGGTCTTCCAGGCCCCGGCCGGCCAGAAGCTGGACACCCGCTACGGGCCGTCGACCCGGCTGCTGGTCTCCTCGACCCCGCCGGGGCTGCTGGCGGAGGGGGAGGGGGCCGGGACCGACCTGTTCCGGGACCTGGTGCTGAACCCCGACGTCACCGAAGGGGTGCTGCACGTCTCGGCGATGGCCGCGTCCTGCGACGACGACCCTTCCAACGAGTACCCGGCCTGCCATGTCCACCAGCAGGACTGGGGGGTTCCGGTCCGGGTGACCGAGGGGGGCGCAGCCCGGCTGCCCCTCGTCCTCGCCGGGATGGACGCCTGACGGAGGCCTGACGGACGCGGGCTTCCTGGGGGGCTCAGCCCTCCAGGAAGGCCAGCAGGGCGTTGGCGAGGAGGAACGGGTCGTCGGCGCCGCACAGTTCGCGGGCGGAGTGCATCGAGAGGATCGCGACGCCGATGTCCACCGTCTGGATTCCGTGGCGGGCGGCGGTGATCGGGCCGATCGTGGTGCCGCACGGCATGGAGTTGTTGGAGACGAAGGTCTGCCACGGCACCCCGGCCCGCTCGCAGGCGGCCGCGAACACCGCGCGGCCGCTGCCGTCGGTGGCGTAGCGCTGGTTGACGTTGACCTTCAGGATCGGGCCGCCGTTGGCGTGCGGGTGGTGCGAGGGGTCGTGCCGCTCGGAGTAGTTCGGGTGCACGGCGTGCCCGGTGTCCGAGGAGAGGCAGATGGTGGCCGCGAAGGCCCGCGCCCGGTCCTCGTACGAACCGCCGCGCGCGAAGACTGAACGTTCCAGCACGTTGCCCAGCAGCGGGCCGTCCGCGCCGGTGTCCGACTGGGAGCCGTTCTCCTCGTGGTCGAAGGCCGCCAGCACCGGGATGTGGTCCAGCCCGTCGGAGGCGGAGACCGCGGCGAGGGCCGCGACACCGGCGTGCACCGACAGCAGGTTGTCCATGCGCGGGCCGGCCAGCAGCTCGCGGTCACGGCCCAGGTAGGCGGGCGGCTCGATCGAGTGGACCATCAGGTCCCAGCCGGCCACCGAGCCCTGCGGAAGGCCCTCTTCCTCCTCGAGGAAGGCGATCAGGTCGCCCTCGCGCGCCTCGCCCAGCCCCCAGATCGGCTGCATGTGCCGCTGCTTGTCGAGCTTGAGGCCGTCGGTGTTGACCGACCGGTCGAGGTGCACGGCGAGTTGGGGTACGCGCAGCAGCGCGCGGTCCACGTTCACCAGGCGCTCGGTGCCGTCGCGCAGGGTCAGCCGCCCGGCCAGGCCCAGGTCCCGGTCCAGCCAGGTGTTGAGCAAGGTGCCGCCGTAAATCTCCACGGCGACCTGCCGCCAGCCCTGCGAGCCCGTGTCCGGTACCGGCTTCACCCGCAGGTTGGGGGAGTCGGTGTGCGCGCCGATGATCCGGAAGGGGGTGTGCGCGGCCGCGCCCTCGGGCACGTACCAGGCGATGAGCGCGCCGCCGCGGAGGACGAATCGGCCTCCCGTGCCCGAGTCCCAGGCGTCCGATTCCGACAACTGCCTGAAGCCTGCCTTTTCCAGCCGCTCGGCCGCATTGGCCACGGCGTGGTACGGCGACGGACTGGCCGTCAGGAAGGTCATCAGATCGTCGGTGTGGCCGCGGTCGAAGCGGGCGGGAGAGCTCATGTGGTTCACCTTAACGACGGTCGTGTTCGCCATGGCCGGACTGCGGCGGATAGCCCAAAGGTCCGGGATCGCGGGTGGTTTGCCCCGTGTTCCCTTCGTTTTCAGCCCGGCGGACGCTCGAATCTGCGCTGCAGCTGTCTGCGCTCGCCCCGGCGGATGCGGGGGAGCATCTCGGGGGTCTGCGCGGGGCGCTGCGCGCGTCTTTTGCGTCCGGCGCAGAAGATACAGGCCTCGCCCGGAGGAGCATCGGGGTCGATCGGCGCGCCGGGGTGCTCGGAGCATCCCGACGCGTTGCGCGGCCGCGACAGCTCCCGGGCCACGATGAAGGCCCGGTGGAGGTCGTCCGCGATGCGGACGAAGTCCTGGTCGGGTGAGCCGAGCGTGAGGTGGAAGCGCTGTTCGTCGATGACGCGCAGGAAGTGGCGCAGCACGTCGAGGCTGTACGGGGGCTCGGGGACGGGGTAGCCCAGGCGCCGCTGCTCGCCCGCGGGGGCGGGGCCGGCCGCCCGGCCGCCCTGGAGGCGCCGGCCGAGGCGACGCCGGTCGTTGCAGATGAGGCAGCGGCCCCAGCCCTCGGGCGCCTCGGGGTCGAGGGCGCCGTTGGGGTGCTCGGGGCAGCCGGTGTAGCTCTTGGCGGGGGCGAGGCCGGCGGCCGTCTGGAAGGCCACGTACAGGGCGTCGGCCACGGGGTCGTACTCGGCGGGGTGGGCGCCGTCGTAGAGGTCCTTGATCCGGTCGCCGAGCGCGCCCACGTTCGCCTGCAGCTCCTTGAGGGCGTACGGCCTCCCGGTGGGGACGGAATACCCCCTGCTGCTGTGCTGCTCCTGTGGACTCATGTCTACGAGCGTCCCACGAACCGCCGACAACGGGAGAACCCGCCGGTAGGGCGGCCGGTACACCACGCACCGGAGGCCGGTACACCAGCGGCCGGACCCTCGACAGGAGGGGTCCGGCCACTGGTGCGTACGTACACCGCGTACGTGGAGGGGGGCTGCCTTAGAAGGCGGCCTCGTCGAGCTCCATGAGGGAGTTGTCGACGGCCTCGGCCAGCGCGCGCTGGACCGAGACGCCCGGCAGGACCTGGCCGGCGAAGAACTTCGCGGCGGCGATCTTGCCGGTGTAGAAGGGGACGTCCTTCGCGGAGGCGGTGGCGAGCTTCTCGGCGGCCACGGCCGCGCCCTTGAGCAGCAGGTAGCCGACGACCACGTCACCGGAGGCCATCAGCAGGCGGGTGGTGTTCTGGCCGACCTTGTAGATGTTCTTGACGTCCTCGCCGGTGGCGGTGAGGTCGACGATCATCTGGCCGACGATGCCCTCGAGGTCGACGGCGGCCTTGGCGAGGGCGTCGCGGGCGGGGGCGAGGTCCTCGCCGCCGGGGCCCTCGGCGAGGAACTTCTTGATCGTCTCGGAGAGGACGTTCAGCGAAGCACCCTGGTCGCGGACGATCTTCCGGAAGAAGTAGTCCTGGCCCTGGATGGCCGTGGTGCCCTCGTAGAGGGTGTCGATCTTGGCGTCGCGGATGTACTGCTCGATCGGGTACTCCTGCAGGTAGCCGGAGCCACCGAAGGTCTGCAGGGACTGGGCGAGCTGCTCGTAGGACTTCTCCGAGCCGTAGCCCTTGACGATCGGCAGGAGCAGGTCGTTGAGGCCGATCTCGGCGGAGGCGTCCTCGCCGGCGGCCTGCTTGACCTGGATCGAGTCCTGGACGGAGGCGGTGTACAGGACGAGGGCGCGCATGCCCTCGGCGTAGGCCTTCTGCGTCATGAGCGAGCGGCGCACGTCGGGGTGGTGCGTGATGGTGACCTTGGGCGCGGTCTTGTCCATGAAGTTCGCCAGGTCCGGGCCCTGCACGCGCTCCTTGGCGTACTCCAGCGCGTTGAGGTAGCCGGTGGAGAGGGTGGCGATGGCCTTCGTGCCGACCATCATGCGCGCGAACTCGATGATCATGAACATCTGGCGGATGCCGTCGTGCTTGTCGCCGATCAGCCAGCCCTTGGCGGGGTGCTGGTCGCCGAAGGTCATCTCGCACGTGTTGGAGGCCTTGAGGCCCATCTTGTGCTCGACGTTGGTGGCGTAGACGCCGTTGCGCTCGCCCAGCTCGCCGGTCTCCCAGTCGAAGTGGAACTTCGGGACGAGGAAGAGGGACAGGCCCTTGGTGCCGGGGCCGTGGCCCTCGGGGCGGGCGAGGACGTAGTGGAGGATGTTCTCCTCCATGTCGTGCTCACCGGAGGTGATGAAGCGCTTCACGCCCTCGATGTGCCAGGAGCCGTCCGCCTGCTGCACGGCCTTGGTGCGGCCGGCGCCGACGTCCGAGCCCGCGTCGGGCTCGGTCAGGACCATGGTGGAGCCCCAGCGCTTCTCGACCGCGATCTGGGCGATCTTCTTCTGGGCCTCGTTGCCCTCCTCGTGGAGGATGCCGGCGAAGGCCGGGCCGGAGGAGTACATCCAGATGGCCGGGTTCGAGCCGAGCAGCAGCTCCGCGTACGCCCAGATCAGGGAGCGGGGCGAGGTGGTGCCGCCGATCTCCTCGGGCAGGCCCAGGCGCCAGTACTCCGAGTCCATGAAGGCTTCGTAGCTCTTCTTGAAGGAGGCCGGGACCGGCGCGGTGTTGGTGGCCGGGTCGAAGACCGGCGGGTTGCGGTCGGCGTCCGTGAAGGACTCGGCCAGCTCGTTCTCGGCGAGGCGGGTCAGCTCGGAGAGGACGCTCTTGGCGGTCTCGGTGTCCATCTCCTCGAAGGGACCGGTGCCGTACAGCTTGTCGCGGCCGAGTACCTCGAAGAGGTTGAACTCGATGTCGCGGAGATTCGACTTGTAGTGCCCCATGGCGACGGCTCCGTTAAGGCTCGGGGAGACAGGTTCCTCGTACATACCAATCGGTAACCTCATGATGCTACCCACCGGTAATAAGAATCAACCCTTCGCTGGCCACTGTGACCAGCGTCAAGCCGGAATCGCTGGAGGGTGCCTGGGGGCGGGGGCCGCTCGGTAGGGTTCGGTCCATGTACGGCTACGACCAGAACGTGAGCGCAGGGCAGCAGCAGTACGCCGCCCCGCAGCAGATGGCCGGCGGGTACGCCGAGCAGCCGCTGTACCCCGAGCCCTCGCCGCCGTCGCTCGCCGACGCGGTGCGGGCCTTCACCACCGGGTCGCTGTCCGCCGAGGACTTCCAGCAGATCTTCGCGACGTCGAAGGTCTACTGCCCGCGCGGCGAGACCCCGGGGTTCCTGGCCCTGCACAACACGCAGCAGCCGGTCATCCCGATGTTCACCACGCTCAAGGAGCTCCGCCGGTACGCCGGCAAGGAGTCCAAGTACTTCGTGATCACCGGCGCCGAGGTGATCGACCTGCTGCCGACCGGGTACGGCTTCGTCCTCGACATGGAGGGCGACCACCGGATGGTCTTCGACGCGAAGGCCGTCGAGCAGATGGTCGACTTCGCGATGCGCCGCATGTACGGCTAGGAGCCGTTGCCGCGCGGGCGGCCGATCCGCTGGTCAGCGCCGGACGGCGAACCTCCGGCGGCGCCACACGGCGATGCCCGCCGCCGCCACCGCCAGGGCCGCCAGCCCGTACGCGTACACGAGCGCGGGGTCCGGGCGGTGGGCCAGCGACACCCGGATGCCGGCGATCGCGGGGAACAGGATCAGCTGCCAGCGGCCGTCGAAGTCGACCCCGGTCGTCGCCCACACCAGCAGCAGGCCGGCGAGGAACGTCAAGGCGGTCCAGGCGGCGATGAAGGGCCAGGGCGAGCCCGGCAGCGGTGACATCGGCAGGCCGGTGGCCGCCCAGCGGTGGACGGCGTAGCCGACGGCCCCGATCACGGCGGCCAGGGTGGCGGCCTGCCCGAGGGCGAGCAGCGGGGCGGGTGGGCTCCACCGGGATCGGGTGGCGGGGCCGGGCGGCTCGGTCGCCTCGGGCGGCTCGGTCTGCTCGGTCGGCTCGGTCGGCTCGGTCGGCTCGGTCGTAGGGGTCTCCATGTCCGGGAAGACCGGGCCGCGGGCTCTTCGGTTGTCATACGTAAGGACATTTGGCGGGATCTCCCTGGTCGCGGGGCTGTCGCCGCTGCGCGCACCCGTCCGGGAATGCCCCGGGCGGGTGCGCTGTTCTGTGCGGGTGGCAGGAAGTTCGAGATTCAACTAAACTCGAAGCAGAAGGAGGTCCTGACCATGCCCGCAGTGACTGTTGAGAACCCGTTGACCCTTCCGCGCGTGGCCGAGCCCGAGACGGCCGCCGCCCGCAAGGTGCTCGCCGTGACCACGGCTCCGGGGGGATTCGAGGGCGAGGGCTTCCCGGTACGCCGGGCGTTCGCCGGGATCAACTACCAGTACCTCGACCCGTTCATCATGATGGACCAGATGGGCGAGGTGGAGTACGCGCCGGGCGAGCCGAAGGGCACCCCCTGGCACCCGCACCGCGGCTTCGAGACGGTCACCTACCTGATCGACGGAACCTTCGTCCACCAGGACAGCAACGGCGGCGGCGGCGTCATCAACGACGGTGACACCCAGTGGATGACCGCCGGTTCGGGCCTCCTGCACATCGAGGCCCCGCCGGAGGCCCTCGTCGTCAGCGGCGGGCTCTTCCACGGCCTCCAGCTGTGGGTGAACCTCCCGGCCTCCGACAAGATGATGCCCCCGCGCTACCAGGACATCGGCGGCGGCAAGGTCCGGCTGCTCACCACCCCCGACGGCGGCGCGCTGCTGCGCGTCATCGCCGGCGAGCTGGACGGACACGAGGGCCCGGGCATCACCCACACCCCGATCACGATGATCCACGCCACCGTCACCCCCGGAGCGCAGATCACCCTGCCGTGGCGCGAGGACTTCAACGCCCTCGCGTACGTACTGGCCGGGCGCGGATCGGTCGGCACCGACCGCAGGCCGATCCACACCGGGCAGACGGCCGTCTTCGGCGAGGGCGGCTCCCTCACGGTGCGGGCGGACGAGTCCCAGGACTCCAACACCCCGGACCTGGAGATCGTCCTGCTCGGCGGCCGGCCGATCCAGGAGCCGATGGCGCACTACGGGCCGTTCGTCATGAACACCCGGCAGGAACTCCAGCAGGCCTTCGACGACTTCCAGGCGGGCCGGCTGGGCCGGATCCCCACCACCGCCCGGACCGGTCTGGGCCACCGCGGCGCGGGCGCGGTCGACCCGGAGGAGACGGCCTGAGGCCCCTCGGGGCAGGCCTCTTCCGGGCCTGGGCGGGCCCGGGTGCCGTTTCGGCGGACGCCCCCTAGCGGGGCCCGCTAGCGGCGGAGGGCCTCCGCCGGCTCCGTCCGGGAGGCCCGCCACGCCGGGTACAGCCCGGCCACGACCCCGGTGACCAGTCCGATCAGCGGCGCCACGGCGACGACGGCCGGCGACATCACCGGGGTCCAGTCGCGCAGGGCGGACACCCCGACCACGGTCAGGGTGCCGAGCGTGGTGCCCACCAGCCCGCCCACCGCCCCCTGCGCGGCGGACTCGGCCAGGAACTGGGCCGTGATGTGGCGCCCGCGCGCCCCCAGCGCCCGGCGCAGGCCGATCTCCCCGGTCCGCTCCAGCACCGCCACCAGCGTGGTGTTGGCGATCCCCACCGCCCCGATGACCAGGCAGATCGCCGCCAGCAGCAGGAACAGCTGGTCCAGGTCGGAGGTCACCCCCGCCCGCAGCGACCGCGGATCCGGCGGCGGTACCGGCGTGAGCCAGTCCGGGTGGTCGGGGCGCAGCGCGAGGGGCAGTTCCCGGGCCACCTGGCGGGCCGCGCCCAGTTCGGTCACCGCCAGCATCCGGGCCCGCTGCCCCGGGTCCGGCGGCCCCCACAGCTTCTCGGCCGTCGCCCTCGGTACCACCACCGACAGCAGCAGGTCCGCCCGCCGGTCCGCGCCCGTCGCGATCCCGATCACGGTGAACGGCCGGTCGCCGATGAACACCGCCGGGCGGCTCTCCAGCGTGGTGATGCCCAGGCGGGCCGCCATCGCCGAGCCGACGACCGCCACCTGCTCGGCGCGGCCGTCGTGGAAGGCGTCGAAGCCCCGCCCGGAGCCGAGCGTCAGCCCGGCCGCGCGCAGCATCCCCGGGGAGGCGGCGACCACCGGGATCTGCTCGCCGCCGCCGGCCCCCGCGACCGGGGCCGACCGTACGGCGGCCCCGTGCAGCGGCACCGGCCAGAACACCCCCGCCGCGCGCACCCCGTTGAGGGCGCCCGCGCGGGCATCGGCATCGCGGGGGAAGGCGATCGGCACCTCCCGGGCGCGCAGCGCGTCCCCGCCGCCGGCCGTGTCCTCGACGCCGACCTCGGTGGCGGTCAGGGCGTTGAAACGGGTGTCGATCTGGGAGGACGCGGTCGCGGTGAGCCCGAGGACGGCCACGAAGGTGCCGACCCCCAGCACCGTGCCGAGCCCGGTGAGCGCCGAGCGGGCGGGCCGCTGGAGCACCCCGGCCAGCGCCTCGGAGAGCAGGTCGCGCGGGGACAGGCGTGAGGGCGGGACCTGCGGGGGCCCGCCGTCCGGGGTCTGCGGCCGCGGTCGGAGCCGGGCGCGGAGCCGGCTTGGGAGGGGCCACTTCACGTCCGGGCCTCCGTCCCCGCGCCCGTCCCGGCTCCTGTCCCCGGGCTCGTCCCGGCTCCTTCGGGTGTTCCGGCGGGGCCCGGTTCGAGGATGCCGTCGCGGATGGACACCGTCCGCCCGCCCCGGTCGGCGACGCGCGGGTCGTGCGTGATGACCAGCAGGGTCAGCCCGTCGGCGTGGAGTTCGTCCAGCAGGGCCAGCACCGCGCCGGCCGTGGCGGTGTCCAGGTTCCCCGTCGGCTCGTCGCACAGCAGCAGGGAGGGCCCGGCGACCAGCGCGCGGGCGATGGCCACGCGCTGGCGCTCGCCGCCGGACATCCGGGTCGGCAGATGGGCGGTGCGGTGCCCGAGGCCGACCCGCTCCAGGGCGTCGCGGGCCCGGGCGGCGCGCTCCGCGCGGGGGACTCCGTTGTAGACCATGGCCAGGCGGACGTTCTCCAGGGCGGTGCGGTGCGCCAGCAGGTGGAAGGACTGGAAGACGAAGCCGATGCGCCGTCCCCGCAGGGCGGTACGGTCGCGGTCGCGCAGCGCGCCGGTGTCGATCCCGTCGAGCAGGTACCGGCCGCGGGTCGGGGCGTCGATCAGCCCGGCGACGTTCAGGAAGGTGGACTTCCCCGAGCCGGAGGGCCCGACCACGGTGACGTACTCCCCGCGCGCGACGGTCAGCTCGCAGGGCCGCAGCGCCTCCACGGGCGGTGGTCCCGGGTAGGTCAGCCCGACCCCCTCGAAGCGGACCACCGGGGGAGCGGCCGTCACGGCGCCGCCTGTGCGACCAGGACCCGGTCCCCGGCGGCCAGCGCCCCGCCGCCGACCGGCTCGACCTGGACCATCCCGTCGGCGGACATGCCGGCGCGCACCTCGACCCGGCGCCGGGAAGCCGCGCCCGCGGGGCCGGGGGCGGCGGGGTCCGCGCCGAGCACCGTGACCGTGGTGCGGCCGTCCGCGCCCGCCGAGACGGCCGACAGCGGGACGACGAGCACCGGCTCGCCGGAGGAGGCCGCCGTCACGGTGAGCCGTACGCCCTGCCCGGCGAGTTTGGCGTCCAGCGCCTGGTCGGGGGTGACGGTGAGCGCGTACCCGCCCGGCTCCTGGGCGGGGTCCGGGGCGGCGGTCCCGGCGCCGCCGCCGGGGGAACCGGCCGCGGCGGGCGTGGGGGACGGGGCCACGGAGGCCACGGTCCCGGCGGCGGTCAGCCCGGTGGCCTCGGACAGCACCTCCACCTTCATCCCGGGTTTGACCAGGTCCCGCTGGTGGGCCGGGAGCGAGGCCCGGATCACCGGAGCGCCCGCCGACAGGGTCAGCAGCCCCTCCGGCGCGGGCTCGCCGACCGCCGCCTTGACCGCGTCCACCCGGGCCGGGAAGCCCTTGACGAAGACCAGCTCGTCGGCCGGGACCATGGGGCCCGCCGCCGCGCGGGCCGCGTCGAGGCGGGTGGTGGCCTTGGCGAGGTCCTGCTGGGCGAAGGTGAGCTGGAGCTGCGCGTCCGAGACGCCCCCGCCGCCGGCCGCGGCCCCGCCCGTACCGCCGCCCGTACCGCCGGTGCGGCCGCCGGAGCCGCCCGAAGCACCGGAAGCGCCGGAACCGCCGCTACCGCCCGGCTGTCTGGCCTGGGCGAGGGCGTTCTTGGCGGTGGTGACCTGCCGCTGGGCCGCGTCGGCCGCGTCCTCGGCGGCCTGCACCTTCTCCGCGTCCCCGGGATCGGCCGGCCTCGGGCTGTAGCCGAGCGCGGCGTAGAACTTGGTGACCGCGGCCTTGGTCCCGGCCCCGTACGTGCCCTCCGGGTCGCTTCCCGTGGAGTGCCCCAGCGCCTTCAGACTGGCCTGGAGCTGCCCGACGTCCTTGCCGGTGGCCCCGGGCTTGAGGTCCCGGTACACGGGCAGGGCCCCGGGCAGGGCGAACACCGGGCGCCCCGACACCTCGACCAGGGCCTCGCCCGCCTGGACCGACGCGCCGGGCTGCTTGCCGACCCGGGTGACCACGGGTTTCGCCCCGCCGGTGGCCCCGCCTCCCGGGGACACGGTCAGCGACTGCTCGGCGGCCACGGTGCCGCGTACCACCACCGAGGAGGTCAGCACCCGCCGTTCGACCCGGTCGGCCAGCGTGGACGCGGGCGGCGGTGCGGCGTCCGCGGCGACCTGGGCGGGGGACCGGAGGGTGCTCGCGAGGCCGACGCCGGCCCCGGTCAGCGCCACGGCCCCCACGACCACCCAGAGCAGCACGCGCCGCCGCCGCCCGAGGGAGGCCCGTAAGCCGTCGTCCGAGCCGGTGGACTGCTCGGACTCCCCGGATTCCTCGGGCTGTTCCTGCTCCTCGGCTGCGGCGGCCTCTTGATGTTTCACGTGAAACCCATCTCTCCGTTCAACATTCGCCGAGCACCACGACCGAGGTGACCTTCCAGGGCTCGCCCAGCCGTTCGGTGACGAGGGTGAAGGACGACAGCTGTGAGGGCTTGTCCCTCAGCTGGTCGGTGGGGGCGCCGCTCGCCCGGTCGTAGATGAGCCAGCGGTCGAGGTCCACGCAGTCCTGGAGGACCCGCGACCGCGCGCCGGTGATCTCCATGCCGTCGATCCGGTGCCCGACGTCGCCGCGTACGACCTGCCCCGCCTCGCTGAACCGGCGCAGCATGCCGCGCATGTTGTCGAGCTGGGCGCCGGTGGTGCTCCGGGCGAGGGCCGGGTCCTCGGGGTCGGCCCGCTGTCCGGCGGCCAGCAGGTCGGCCCAGTACGTGTCGTACGCCTGCCGGACGTCGCCGGCCGGCGGCACCAGGGCGGGGCCGGTGGACGCCGGGGCGGACCGGGGCGATCCCGACGCCTGGTCGCAGCCGGTGGCGAGGAGCGCGGGCGTCAGCACCAGGGCCGCGGCCGCCCACCAGCGCCTCACGCCGTACCGTCCTTGAGGACCTTCCCGGCGGTCCGCACCTGCTCGTCCAGGTGCTTCTTCTCCTGGTCGAGCCCTTCCTTGTTCTTCTCCACGGCGGTGTTCTGGTACGCCGTCAGCGCGGCGGCCCAGGTGTCCGTGAGCTTGCTCTTCTGCTTGCAGCCGACGTCCGTGGTGGCCGCCGTGATCTCCTCGGAGGTGACGGGCCCGGTCCACCGGGTGCCTTCCATCTGCTGGAGTTCCCAGGGGGTCTTCACCTGGAAGCCGGCGTCGCGCATGCAGCTGCTCCACTGCCCGATGGCGGCGAGGACCCGGCTGTCGCCCCGCGCCCGGTCGTTCGCCTGCTGCGTCAGCTCGTCCAGCAGCTTGGTACCGGCCTTGCCGCTCTCCGGGTACAGCTTGCGGGTGGCCTCCCCGGAACAGCCGCCCTCCGGTGCGCCGGGCTGCGCGGGTGCGCCGTTCTGCGGGCCGAACAGGGCGGCGGCCTCGTTCGGGTCCTGTTTCTTCGTATCGCGGGGACGGTCGGGTAAGGCGCCGTTCCGGTAGCCGAATTTCTTCGCGTATTCGGCGTCGACGAGGCCGATTCCGGTGCTGCCGCGTTCCGTTCCGGTCACGACGTAGGTATTCGAATTCCTGAAGGAGGAGAAGCCGAGCCGGTGCATGCAGGCGTCGGTGAGAATGTCCTGCGCCTGCTGCATGGTTTTCAGCTGGTCCTTGTCGAACGCGTAGGCGTCCAGCGGCAGTCCGGCACGGGCCGGGTCCGCCTGGGGCGTGACCTTGATCCGGGGTTCGGCCCCGGGCGAGGAACCGGATCCGGAGCCCGGGCCGCCGCCGTCGGCGGATCCGCCGGAACAGGCGGTCAGGGCTGCGGCGAGGAGCAGTGCGCCGAGGGGCCCGCGAGCGTGGCGGGGCCGGATGGAGCGCGACACGATCGACCTTTCCGTGGTGTACGGGTGGCCCTAAACTGCCGGGCGAGCCCGGTGCCGGGACCGATTCCAGCGGTCCCGGCACGGGTGACTGCGCACGGTGGATCTAGTGGATCTAGTGGATCTGGCGCATCCGGTGGATCAGCAGATCAGTGGATCAGCAGTGCGTGGAGGCCCACCTGGCGAGCAGGGTCTCCGAGCTGAAGCCGATCTTGCCGGTGCTGTTGTTCTTGTGCTTCGTCCACCACTCGTTGCCGTTCACGCTCGTGCCGTTGTCGTAGCAGATGGGCGAGATCGTCTGGCTGCGGTAGCCGAGACCGGTGACCCGGGTGTCGCTGGTGTACGGGGTCACGCGGAGCCGGACGCCGTCCTGCAGGTAGTCGCCGGCCGAGGCGGCCGTGGCCGTCCCGAGGCCGAGCGCGACGGTGGAAAGGGCGAGGGCCAGGGCCTTGGTTGCCTTGCGCACGTTGTCATCCTCTCGATGAGCCGACAGATCGTGATCCGGCCGAGAGGAATTCCACGAGCCTGCGACGAATGAGTCGCGACGGATCCCCCCGGTCCGGTGCTAGACGATGGCACGAACGACAATGCGGTGCCAGGGGGTATCGGGGGTACGGCCGAGTCCGGCTTGAATGCGATGTTTCGAGCCGGAGATCTTCGGCACGGACCATTCAGATCCGTTTCCGTAAACGCGCAGGAGGGGGCGCCACGCGGAAACGGTATGCCCGGCTCCTCCCCTAATGGATGATCAGAGGCCGTTTCGCGGTTGTCCGGTTTTCGGCGGCGCGTAGCGGCCCCGCAGTTCCGACAGCACCCCGAAAGCGGCCGCCGTCAGCGGTACGGCGAGCAGCATCCCGAGGATTCCGGCCACGCTCGCCCCGGCCGTGATCGCCAGCATCACCACCGCCGGGTGCATCTGCACGGTCCGGCTCTGGATCATCGGCTGGAGGACGTGGCCCTCCAGCACCTGTACGGCCAGCACCACGCCCAGCGCCCACAGCCCGATGATCCACCCCCGGTCGGCGAAGGCGACCAGCACGGCGACGGCGCCGGAGATGAAGGCGCCCAGGTAGGGGATGTACGCGCCGACGAACACCAGCGCGCCGAGCCCGACCGCGCCCGGTACGCGCAGCACCAGCAGCCCGACCGTGATGCACACGGCGTCGATCGCGGCGATGAAGGTGGTGCCGCGCATGAAGCCCTCGACGGCCTGGTAGGCGCGGCGGGCCATGGCCTCCACGGTGTCCCCGGTGGCGCGCGGGGCGAGGGAGCGCAGGGCGCCGGCGGCCCGGTCGGAGTCGCGCAGGAAGAAGAAGATCAGCAGGAGGGCGAGGACCGCGGTGGCGATCATCTCGCCGACGACGCTGAGGCCGGTGATGACGCCGGAGGCGGCCGTGCCGCCGAACTTGGTGAGCAGCTCCTTGGCGTTGGCGGCCAGGTCCTGGAGCGAGGTGCCCGCGGCCCCGAAGTGCTCGGCGAGGTCCTGGCCGGCGCGCTTGAGGGCGGCGACGATCTGGTCGCCGGTCTCGATGAGCGCGGCGACGACCACGTACGTGGCCCCGCCCACGACGGCCACGACGGCCAGGCAGGTGAGGGCGGCGGCGACGGAGCGGTTCACCCTCAGCCGGATCAGCCGCCGGTGCAGCGGGCCGAGGAGCGCGGTGCCGAGCAGGGCCAGCAGGACCGGTGTGACGGCGGTCTTGAGGATCACGCAGAGCCATACGCCGACGGCGACCACACCGGTGACGAGCAGGACGACGGCGCACCAGGCGGCCAGCCGCCGCACCGGTTCGGGCAGCAGGGGGGTCGTCGGCATCGCCGGGTCCACCTTTCGGCTTCGGGGGAGTCACGCCCCCTGATCGTCGCAGGCCTCAGGCGTTCGCGGCGTCGGACTCGGCGTCGGACTCGGCGTCGGAATCGTCGGCGTTCCCGGCGTTCTCGGCCGCGTCGTCGGGCTTGGACCGCTCGTACAGCTCGAACCAGATCGACTTGCCCGCGCCCCTGGGGTCGACGCCCCAGGTGTCGGCCAGCATTTCCATCAGCAGCACACCGCGCCCGCTGGAGGCCATCTCCCCGGGGTGCCGCTTGTGCGGGAGCTCGTCGCTCGCGTCGGCGACCTCCACGCGCAGCCGCCGGGTGCCCAGTTCGCCCACCGCCTCCGCGACCAGCAGCGCGTCGCCGTCGGTGTGCACCAGCACGTTGGTCACCATCTCGGAGACCATCAGCTCCGCCGAGTCCACCTGTTCCGTGTCCGACCAGTCGTGCAGCAGCTCCCGGACCTGCCGGCGCGCGCCCGCGATCCGCTCCGGCTCCGCCTGGGCCACGGTCAGCACGGTGCGCCGGGCGGGCCGTACCGGGTGCGCCAGGGGCGTTCCGCAGCCGCAGCCCTCGCCCTCGCGGCACAGCAGCACCACGGCTATGTCGTCCTCGCGGCGGTCGGCCAGCGGGCCGGTCGTGTGGTGCGAGGAGGGCCCGTGGACGGCCTGGACCAGCAGGTCGGCGAGGCGTTCGAGGTGGCCGGCGGTGAGTCCGGCGCCGGTGGGCTCGCCGGGGCCGTAGATGTCGGCGTCGGACTCCAGGATCGCCCGCAGCCGCGCCCAGCCGGTTTCCAGGTCGTGCCCGCCGGTCTCGATGAGCCCGTCGGTGCACAGCATCATCGTCTCGCCGGGTTCCAGGGCGAACCGGGTGGTCGGATAGTCGGTGTCGGGGACGATCCCGAGCGGCAGCCCGCCGGCCGTCGGCCGCATCAGCACGGTGCCGTCCGTCATCCGGATCGCCGGATCGGGGTGCCCGGCCCGGGCCACCTCCAGCATCCCGGTCTCCGGGTCGCACTCCACGTACAGGCAGGTCGCGAAGCGGGGGCTGAGGAGGTCCGACTCGGCGGCGGAGCCGTGTTCCCCCGCCCCGGCCTCCTCCTCCTGGGAGGAGCAGAGCCCGTCCAGGAAGCGGGAGGCCCGCGACAGCACCGCGTCGGGCCGGTGCCCCTCGGACGCGTAGGCCCGTACGGCGATCCGCAGCTGCCCCATCAGCCCGGCGGCCCGTACGTCGTGCCCCTGGACGTCGCCGATGACCAGCGCGAACCGTCCCGAGGGCAGCGGGATCATGTCGTACCAGTCGCCGCCGACCTGGAGTCCGCCGCCGGTGGGGACGTAGCGCGCGGCGATGGTCATGCCGGGGATCCGCGGGCCGAGCTGGGGCATCATCGACCGCTGGAGGCCGGTGGTGAGTTCCCGTTCGGACTCGGCCACACCGGCCCGCTGGAGGGCCTGCGCCAGCATCCGGGCCACCGTCGTCAGCACGGACCGCTCGTCGGGCGAGAAGGTCACCGGGTGCTTGAACGCGGCCATCCAGGCCCCCATGGTCCGCCCGGCCACGATCAGCGGCAGGAAGGCCCAGGAGGCCCGGCCGAAGGGCCGGGCCAGCGGCCAGGTGACCGGGAAGCGCCGCTCGTAGTCCTCCGGCGTGGGCAGGTAGATCGCCCGTCCGGTCCGTACGACCTCGGCGGCCGGGTAGTCGGTGGCCAGCGCCATGTCCGTGAAGGGGGCCTCGTCGCCGGGGGCGTGCCCGTGGTGTCCGATGACCGACAGCCGGTCGCCCGCCATCCCGAAGACGGCCAGCCCGTCGGGGCTGAAGCCCGGCATGGACAGCGAGGCCGCCACCCGCAGCACCTCGGCCGTGGAGCGCGCCTCGGCCAGGGCCCGGCCGGCGTCCAGCAGGAAGGCCTCGCGGGAGCGCCGCCAGTCGCCGGTGATCGGGGTGTGCGCGGCGGTGGTGCCGGGCTGGGGCTCGGCGATCTCCTGGATGGTGCCGATCAGCTCGTAGTCCGTGCGGCCGTCGGCCGTCCGGTTCTCCAGGGGCTTGGAGCGGCTGCGTACGGTGCGCAGCACGCGCCCGTCCTCGTCCATGATCCGCAGCCGGGCCTCGGCGAGGGTGCCCTCGGCGACGGCCAGGGTCACGATGCCGTTGATCTCGTTCCAGTCGACCGGGTGGAAGCGCGAGCGCACGGCGACCTCGGGCAGCACGGCGGGCTCGGCGGGCAGCCCGAGCAGCCGGGCGGCCTCGCTGTCGAGGGTGACCGTCCCGGAGGCGTTGTCCCATCGCCACAGACCCGTCGCGATGGCGGCCAGGACGTCCTCGGTGCGCACCCGGTCATCTTTACAGGTCATCCCGCCGGCCTGCCTGTTCAGGACCCTCGTCGGGCGCGCCCGCGCGGTGCGCCGCCCGGACGGTAACCTTGGGACGGTTGAATCCACCCTGGTATCGCGTAGAACTGGATGACTGATGCATCGGTACAGGTCCCACACGTGCGGCGAGCTCCGTGCCTCCGACGTCGCCTCCGACGTCCGGCTGAGCGGCTGGCTGCACAATCGTCGAGACCTGGGCGGCATCCTCTTCATCGATCTGCGTGACCACTACGGCATCACGCAGCTCGTGGCCCGCCCCGGCACCGCCGCGAACGAGGCGCTCAGCAGCGTCACCAAGGAGACCGTCGTCCGCATCGACGGCAAGGTCGTCTCCCGCGGCGCCGACAACGTGAACCCCGAGCTCCCCACCGGTGAGATCGAGATCGAGGTCTCCGAGGTCGAGGTGCTCGGCGCCTCCGCCCCGCTGCCCTTCACGATCAACACCGACGACGGTGTGAACGAGGAGCGGCGCCTGGAGTACCGCTTCCTCGACCTGCGCCGCGAGCGCATGCACCGCAACATCATGCTGCGCTCGGCCGTCATCGCCTCCATCCGCTCCAAGATGGTGGCCCTCGGCTTCAACGAGATGGCGACCCCGATCCTCACCGCGACCTCCCCCGA
Organism: Streptomyces sp. NBC_00091; assembly: GCF_026343185.1. Lineage (GTDB taxonomy): Bacteria > Actinomycetota > Actinomycetes > Streptomycetales > Streptomycetaceae > Streptomyces. The sequence continues at coordinate 2,773,971 of NZ_JAPEMA010000001.1, forward strand.
GGGCGCCCGTGACTTCGTCGTCCCGTCCCGCCTGAACCCGGGCAAGTTCTACGCCCTGCCGCAGGCGCCGCAGCAGTTCAAGCAGCTGCTGATGATCTCCGGCTTCGACCGGTACTTCCAGATCGCGCCGTGCTTCCGCGACGAGGACGCCCGCGCCGACCGCTCGCCGGGCGAGTTCTACCAGCTCGACGTCGAGATGTCCTTCGTCGAGCAGGAGGACGTCTTCCAGCCGATCGAGCGGCTGATGACGGAGATCTTCACCGAGTTCGGCAAGGGCCGCGAGGTCACCTCGCCCTTCCCGCGGATCCCGTTCCGCGAGTCGATGCTGAAGTACGGCAACGACAAGCCCGACCTGCGCGCCAAGCTGGAGCTCGTCGACATCACCGACGTGTTCGAGGGCTCGGAGTTCAAGGCGTTCGCCGGCAAGCACGTGCGCGCGCTGGCCGTCCCGGACACCGCCGCCCAGCCGCGCAAGTTCTTCGACGGCCTCGGCGAGTACGCGATCTCGCTGGGCGCCAAGGGCCTGGCGTGGGTCCGCGTGGGCGAGGACGGCGGGCTCACCGGCCCGATCGCCAAGTTCCTCACCGAGGAGAACGTCAAGGTCCTCACCGAGCGTCTGGGCCTGGCGGCCGGGCACGCGGTGTTCTTCGGCGCGGGCGAGTTCGACGAGGTCTCCAAGATCATGTCGGGCGTCCGCGTCGAGGCGGCCAAGCGCGCGGGCCAGTTCGAGGAGAACGTCTTCCGCTTCTGCTGGATCGTCGACTTCCCGATGTACGAGAAGGACGAGGAGACCGGCAAGATCGACTTCTCGCACAACCCCTTCTCCATGCCGCAGGGCGGTATGAAGGACCTCGAGGAGAAGGACCCGCTCGACATCCTGGCCTGGCAGTACGACATCGTCTGCAACGGCATCGAGCTGTCGTCGGGTGCCATCCGCAACCACGAGCCCGAGGTCATGCTGAAGGCCTTCGAGATCGCCGGCTACGAGGCCGAGACCGTCGAGCGCGAGTTCGCCGGCATGCTGCGCGCCTTCCGTCTCGGCGCCCCGCCGCACGGTGGCATCGCCCCGGGCGTGGACCGCATCGTGATGCTGCTGGCCGACGAGCCGAACATCCGCGAGACCATCGCCTTCCCGCTCAACGGCAACGCCCAGGACCTGATGATGGGCGCGCCGACGGTGCTGGAGGAGTCCCGCCTGCGCGAGCTGAACATCGCCCTGCGCAAGCCGGTCGAGACCAAGCCGGCGGACGCCAAGCCGATCGCCGAGGCCGTCCACCCGGACGCCGCGCGGTAACGCTGCCGCTCCGGTGACGCGGAAGGGCCCGGGATCCTGGCGGATCCCGGGCCCTTCGTCGTGCCAGTCGCTGCGGCTGTCGCTGCCGCTGCTAGAACCGCTCGAGGATGCCCTTGAGGAGGGCGGCGGAGGTCAGCTCCGTGGGGGCCGGGCCGGCGTGGAAGAAGCCGGCGTTCTCGGCGTCCAGCTTGCGCAGGAAGTCGAAGGCCTTGGCGTCGTGGTCGCCGAACGCGACGAACTGCCAGTGGATGCCGGGGGCGGCGGTGGCGGCGTCCGCGATCGCCTGCCGGGCCGGCTGGCGGTTGTCGGGGGCGCCGTCCGTCTGGAAGACGACCAGGGCCGGGCCCGTGCCGCCGTCCTTCTGGTAGCGCTCGACGACCGCCTCGACGGCCACGTGGTAGCTGGTGCGGCCCATCCGGCCGAGCTCGGCGTGGCGGGCCTCGACCCAGGCCCCGTCGTGGCCGTCGAGGGTCAGCTCGGCGGTGCCGTCCAGCTCCGTGGAGAAGAACACCGTGTGGACGGTGGCCTCCTCGTCCAGGTGCGCGGCGAGGGCGAGGGCGTGGTCGGCGAGGTGCTGGGCACTGCCGTCCTTGTAGAACCCGCGCATCGAGCCGGACCGGTCCAGTACGAGGTACACCTTCGCGCGGGCCCCGGCCTTGCCCTTGGCCCGCAGCACCTGCCCGGCGGCCTTGTACGCCCCGGCCACCCCGGCCGCCCTCCGCCGCACCGCTGCCGCGGCGACGGCAGCCCCTTCCGCCTGCGGCGACGCTTCGGCGACGACCTCCGGCTCCGGCTCGGTGGCTGACGCAGCGGCGGGCTCCTCCTGCGCCTGCGGCGCGGGCTCGTCCGACGCGGCTTCCGCCTCGGCGGCGGGCGCGGAGCCCTCCTGCGCCGTCGGCGCGACGGCCTCGACGGCCGTCAGGTCGGCCTGGGGCTCGAGTCCGGCGTCGGCCGCGTCCGCCTCGACGGCGGCGGCGACCGGTTCGGCCTCCGGCGCCGGCTCGGCGGCTGCCGCAGAGGCGACGGGCTCGGCCTCGGGGGCCGCTACCTCCGCCTCGGCGGCGGGCTCCTCGTGCACCTGCGGCGCGGCCTCGTCCGACGCGGCTTCCGCCTCGGCGGCGGGCCCGGCCTGGGGCTCGGAGCTCTCCTGTGCCGTCGCCTCGACGGCCTCGACGGCCTCGACGGCCTCGACGGCCTCGACGGCCTCGACGGCCTCGACGGCCTCGACGGCCTCGACGGCCTCGACGGCCTCGACGGCCTCGACGGCCTCGACGGCCTCGACGGCCTCGACGGCCTCGACGGCCTCGACGGCCTCGACGGCCTCGACGGCCGCCAGGCCGGCCTGAGGCTCAGCCTCGACGGCGGCTACGTCGGCGGCCTGCTCGGCCTCCACCTCGGCGGCGGCGACCGGTTCGGCCTCCGGCGCCGGCTCGGCGGCTGCCGCAGCGGCGACGGGCTCGGCCTCGGGGGCCGCTACCTCCGCCTCGGCGGCGGGCGCGGCCTGGGGCTCGGGTTCGGTGTCGGTCGGGACCTGGTTCTCAGGGGCTTCCTGTGCCGACGGCGCGGGGGCCTCGACGGCCTCCGCGGCCGGTTCGGCCCCGGTCTGCGCCGCAGGCGCGGGTTCTGCGGGCGCCTCGACGGCAGTCGGCGCGGGCTCCTCGGCGGGAGCCGGGGGCTCGGCCTGCGCCGCTACGGCGACCGGCTCGGGTTCCGCGGGGGCCTCGGTGGGCGGCTGCGGGGGCGTGGGAGCTCCCGCGGGCTCCGGAACCGCCGGAGGCACGGGGCGGCGGGCTTCCGGGACCGTGGGGTCCGTGGTGGGGGCCGGGGCGGTGAGCAGCGTGCCCGGCTCGCGGTCGCGCGGCGCCGACTGCGGCGGGACCGTCGGATTGTCGAAGGACGCCGCCACCATTTCGGCGGCCACGTCCAGGGGGGTGCGTTCGGTCTGGCTCGGGACGGCCGCCGAAGGGGTGCCCGACGTCTCGGGGACCGGCTCCGCAGCCCGTCCGAACACCTTGCGCAACAAGCTCCGAATACCCATGGGCCAGGCCTTTCGCATGAGTGCGTGCGTCATTTGTCCGTGCTGCGCGGTTGATCCCTGCCCAGAGTGGACACGTAAGGTTATCGGCCCCGTGGCTGGAACTTCGGCAGGGGCGCCCTTCGTGGCGCCCGGCTGCCCACCCAACCGGGCCCCTTACCCGAACTGCCCCTCCGCCGTGCCGGGTTCATTCAGCGTTCATCCCCGCGCCGCCGCATCGGCGCAACCCCCGCCTACCGTCACGGCTGGATTCCTACCGACACGTTGTCGGCGCCGTGCACTTCACCGGAGGACACCTCGTGCGCAAGCTCCTGCCGCTCATCGGCAACCCGCATGGGAGCGGCCGTTCCGCTCTCACCTGTCGCTACCGCTGTGGCGACGCATGCTTCCACGAGGTGCCCAACACCAGCGACAACGAGTACGCCGGCGACGTCATAGCCCGCGCCTACTCCCGCCGCTCGATGCTGCGCACCGCCGCGATCGTCACGGTCGCCACCGCCGCCGGCACCGCCGTCACCCTCGGCGCGGGCGGCAGCCAGAGCGCCAGCGCCGCCCCCGCGTCCGACGCCGAGGCCAAGCGCGCGGGTGGCGAGGCCGCCCGCGGTCTGCGCTTCAAGCCCGTCGCGCCGAACACCGACGACAAGGTCACCGTTCCCGAGGGCCACGAGCAGAACGTGGTCATCCGCTGGGGCGAGCCGATCATCAAGGGCGCCCCGGCCTTCAACGCCGACAAGCAGACCGCCGCCGCCCAGGCCGGCCAGTTCGGCTACAACAACGACTTCCTGAGCCTGCTCCCGCTCGGCGGCAAGTACGAGCGCCAGCAGCTGCTCGTGGCCAACCACGAGTACACCGACGAGAACCTCATGTTCAAGGGCTACGACCCGGCGAACCCGACCCGCGAGCAGGCGGAGATCGCCTGGGCCGCGCACGGCCTGTCCGTGGTCGTCGTCCAGGAGGACCACCGCAGCGGCAAGCTGACGGCCGTCACCCGCCACGAGCTCAACCGCCGCCTGACCGCGACCAGCGAGTTCCGGATGACCGGCCCGGCCGCGGGCAGCGCCCTGCTGAAGACCTCCGTGGACACCACCGGCACCAAGGTGCTCGGCACCCTGAACAACTGCGCCGGCGGCACCACCCCGTGGGGCACCACCCTCCACGGCGAGGAGAACTTCAACCAGTACTTCGGCAACGCCGGCCAGGTCACCGACCCCACCCAGGCCGCCCGCCTCAAGCGCTACGGCGTTTCCGCCGGCGCCACCGAGCGCAAGTGGGAGCGCTTCGACAAGCGCTTCGACGTCGCGCAGGAGCCCAACGAGTCGCACCGCTTCGGCTGGGTCGTCGAGCTGGACCCGTACGACCCGAACTCGGTCCCCCGCAAGCACACCGCGCTCGGCCGCTTCAAGCACGAGGCCGCGCAGCCCCGCCTGACCGAGGACGGCCGCCCGGTCGTCTACATGGGCGACGACGAGCGCTTCGACTACTTCTACAAGTTCGTCTCCTCGAAGCGGATGCAGAAGGGCAACTCGCGCGCGGCGAAGGAGCACAACCTCACGCTGCTCGACGAGGGCACCCTCTACGTCGCCAAGCTCACCGGCGACTCCCCGGCGGCCCAGTTCGACGGCTCCGGCAAGCTGCCCTCCGACGGCGAGTTCGACGGCTCCGGCGTCTGGATCAAGCTGGCCACCGGCAACGTCTCGCACGTCGAGGGCATGACCGCCGAGGAGGTCTACGTCTTCACGCGCCAGGCCGCCGACAAGGTGGGCGCGACCAAGATGGACCGCCCCGAGGACGTCGAGCCCTCCCCGCGCACCGGCCGCGTCTACGTCGCGCTGACCAACAACACCGACCGCGGCAAGCCCGGCAAGGCGGAGGGGGCGACCGAGGCCAACCCGCGCAACCTGAACAAGCACGGCCAGATCCTGGAGCTCGCCGAGAACTTCGACGACCCGGCGGGCGACGGCTTCGCCTGGCGCCTGTTCCTGGTCGCCGGCGACCCGAACGACCCGGCCACCTACTTCGCGGGCTTCCCGAAGGACAAGGTCAGCCCGATCTCCTGCCCGGACAACGTGGCCTTCGACCCGCACGGCAACCTGTGGATCTCCACCGACGGCAACCAGCTCGGCTCGCACGACGGCCTGTTCGGCGTCGCGACCTTCGGCGAGCGCCGCGGTGAGCTGAAGCAGTTCCTGACCGTCCCGCGCGGCGCCGAGACCTGCGGTCCGATCATCCAGGACAAGCGCGTCCTGGTCGCCGTCCAGCACCCGGGCGAGCTCGACGGCGCGTCCGTCGAGAAGCCGCAGTCGGTGTGGCCCGACGGCCCGGGCAAGATCGTCCGCCCGGCGGTCGTGTCCGTGTGGCGCAAGGACGGCAAGAACATCGGCGTCTGATCCGGCCGGTGAGCAGGGCGAGTTGACCGGCCACCGGGGTTGTGTTTCACGTGAAACGCAACCCCCGGACCTTCCCTCGGCCGGTCAACTTCCCTCCGGTAGCCGCCCCACCGGCAGCCGGAGCGTCGTCAGCGCACCCCCGTCCGGGGCGTTGGCGAAACTCAGCTCGATCTCCAGCACGGCCGCCTGGCCCACCGCGATGGTCAGGCCCAGCCCGTGTCCCCGGCCGCGCCCGGGGTCCCCGGTGCGGAACCGCTTCGGGCCCTGCTCGATCAGCTCGGCCGGGTAGCCGTCGCCGTGGTCGCGGATCACCACCACCGGCCCCTCCACCGTCACCTCGACCGGGGGCCGCCCGTGTTTGTGGGCGTTGACCAGCAGGTTGGCCATGATCCGGTCCAGCCGCCGCCGGTCGGTGAGCACCACCGCGTCCCGCAGCACCCGTACCTCGGCGGCCAGCCGGGTCCCGGCGACGGCCCGTTCCACGGCCCGGCCCAGCTCCACCTGGGCCAGCTCGGCCCGCTCCACCCCCGAGTCCAGCCGGGAGATCTCCAGCAGGTCCTCGGTGAGCAGGCGCAGGGCATCCAGCCGGTCGTTGATCATCTCCTTCGGGCGGCCCTCCGGCAGCAACGAGGCCGCGGCCAGCGAACCGGTCAGCGGGGTGCGCAGGTCGTGCGCGACATCGGCCGTGAACCGCTTCTCCGCCTCCAGCCGCTGCTGGAGCGAGGCGGCCATCGAGTCCAGGGCCTGTGCGACGTCCCGTACCTCGTCGCGCGAGCGGCGCGGGCCGCCGCCCGGGCCGCCGCCGGGTCCGGTGTCGGCCGGGAACCCCACCCGGGCGTCGAGGTCACCGGCGCTGATCCGGCGGGCGACGGCGGCGGTCGTGGCGAGCCGGCGGCTGATCCGGTCGGCGAGGAACAGGCCCGCCAGGGCCACCACCCCGGCCGCGAGCGCCGAGGAGGCCAGGATCGCGGTGTCGAGGTCCCGCAGCCTGTCGCGCGTGCTCCCGTACGGGATCCAGACCGCCAGCGGCTTCTGGTCGGCGGGTCCGGCGGCCCACATGACGGGCTTGCCCTCGTACGTGCCGACCATGCTGCCGGTCCGGCCGCGCGCCACCAGCTCGCGCAGCGGGCCGGGCAGGCCGGGCGGGTCCAGGGCGATGTTCACGTCCCCGTGCGCGGTGCCGTACTCGTAGTGGCCGAGGGCGTGGTCCAGGTCCCGGTCCACGTCCTTGCGGACCTCGCCGACCACCTGCCGGGCGACCACGTTGTGCACCAGGATCCCCAGGGCGGCGGCCACCGTGCAGCACACCAGGGTGGTGGTGAGGGCGATCCTCCAGCGCAGGCTGCTCAGCGCGCGCATCGCTGCCGGTCCCCGCTCAGCGGTACGTCCGTGATGGTGGGGCAGTCGTCGAGGGTGAGCTGGGACAGGCTCATGCTCCCGGCCTTCCCGTCCCACACGTAGTCGGAGACGGAGATGTAGGCGGGGTTCGAGGTCGGCTCGCGGACCGCCAGGTGCTCGGCGGCCACCTCCACCCCCTCCAGCACCCCGCGCCGGGACAGGATCCGGGCGATCCTGCCGTCGTTCCGGACGGTGTAGACCCGCAGCTCCGTGAGCCGGCCGTCCACGTCCAGGGCGGCGATCAGCTCCTCCCTGCCGTCGCCGGTCAGGTCGTGGAGGACCGCCGGGCGCACCGGGCAGGACGGACCGCCGTCCACAGCCTGTGTGCAGAGCGCGAGCCGCTGGACCGCCCGGGGGTCGACGAGCCGGCCGGTGCCGCGGTCCTCGGCGGTGGCGGAGGTGATGTCGGCCCGTACGACGGACAGCGCGTCCACCCCGCGCATGCTCGGGCCGCCCGCCTTGGGGAGCCCGGGCACCAGGGCGGCCGCGCCGGGCTGCTGGCCGGGGCCCGGCGGGTCGGGGCGGTAGCCCTTCCACAGGGTCTTGGGGGCGTGCGCCGTGCCGAGGTCGCCGGCGCTGCGCAGCCCCTCCACGTCGGCGCACCCGGCCGTGGCCGCCGTGGCCGCCAGGAGGGCGGCTAGGGCCAGTGAGTGGGGGCTGCGCATGCCTCTGATGCTGCCTCGCCGCGCGGTGTCCGGCCCGACCACTGGGCCATCCGTGGTGGGTGGGCCGCTGCCCTTGCCCGGCCGGGCGTGCCAGGGGCCGGGTCCGGGCCGGCGGTCGTCTGCGGGTGGTGGGCCGCTGCGCGGGGCTGGGTCCCCTACCCGCCCTTCGCCCGTTCCCCGGGGCTGCGCCCCGGACCCCCTGGGGGCTCCGCCCCCAGACCCCGCGCCTCAAACGCCGGCGAGGCTGGATTCGGCTGAGCTGTGCCCGGAGGGCACTTCCAGCCTCGCCGGCGCTTGAGGCGCGGGCGCGGAGCGCCGTGTAGTGAGCCGCGCTGGTGCGCACAGCCCTGCCCAGGGCTTGGGAGCCGCGCCGGCGTTTGAGGCTGGGGGTCCCCCCGGACGGAGTCTGGGGGAGACCGGTGGAAGGGTGGGTAGGGGACAGCCCCGCGCAGCGGCAACCACCCGCAGACGACCGCCGGACCCCAGCCGGGGCCCGTGGCCCCGCCCCGCCACCGACGGACGGAGTCCGGCGCAGCGGCGCGAAGCCGGAGAGGCCCGCCAGGGCCGAGCCGCGCGAGCGGCGCGTGAAGAAGGCGTGGCGCGCCAGCGCTGAGCGGTGCGAGGACCGCGTCAGAAATGGGCAATGGCGCGGGCCGCGGCCAGCTCGTGGTGGACCGGGGCCAGGACGCTGGAGGTGTCGTCCTCCGGGGGGAGGTCGACGCGGACGGGGGTGGGGCTGGCGCGGACCCGTTCGGCCAGCTCGCGCAGCTGCCGCGCGATCCGGTCCACCTCGCCCGCCGCAGGCGGCTCGGCGCCGTGGTTGACGCGGACGCGCGCGGCCGTGGTGGCGTCCACGATGCGTTCGACGGCCACCACCAGCGGCCACCACGCGGCGGCCCGGCTCCCCGTCGGCGGGGGTTCGGTCAGGGCCCGCTGGAACTCGCTGCGGACCCCCGAGAGGTCGCGGTAGATGCGGCGCCGGGCCTGGAGGCGGGACTGCCGGGCGGCCCGCAGCGCGGCCTCACCGGTGACGGGGGCGAAGGCGCGTTCCACGTACCGCGCGGCGTCGTCGACGGCGTCGGCGAGCCGGTCCCCGATCCGGGTGTGCCAGCTCTCGGGCCACAGCAGGTAGCCGGCGACGAGGGCGATGGCGCAGCCGATGAGGCTGTCGACCAGCCGGGGCAGGATGAGGTCGAAGCCCTCGTGGTTGAGCTGGTCCGACAGGAGCAGGATCACGGGGGTGATGGCCGCGGTCTGGAAGGCGTAGCCCTTCGCGGAGAACGCCGGGATCAGCGCGGCGAGCAGCACCATCACCGGGACGTCCCACCAGCCGCGCGGCACCTCGGCGAGGACGGCGGCGGCGAGGACCAGCCCGGCCGCCGTGCCCAGGGCGCGCAGTACGGCCCGGGAGAACACGGACCCGAAGTCCGGCTTGAGGACGAAGGTGACGGTCAGCGCGACCCAGTAGGACCGCTCCACCTCGATGAGGGAGACGAGCGACTGCGCGAGCCCGATGCACAGGGCCAGGCGCAGCCCGTACCGCCAGGAGGCCTCGGACAGCATCATGTCGCGCACCCCCCGCCGGGCGCGGACCCGCAGGGCGGCCGGCCGGCCGAGGCGGTCGTCGACGTTGTACGGGTCCGGTTCGGCGAGGTGCACGATGGCCGCCGCGTGCCGCAGGGCGGAGTCGATGGCCCGCTCGGACGGGCTGTGCGGCGCGGGCAGGGTGAGGACGGGGGTCCCGGTGAGGCCCTCCTCGACGGCGACGGCCAGTTCCCGTACCGCCGCCGGGATCTCGGGCGGCAGCGGCAGCCCCCGCAGGTGGGCGGCGGGCGCGGCCTCGACCAGCGGGATCAGTACGTTCAGCTGGGCCAGCATCCGCACCAGGGAGGGGCTGCGCCCGTGCACCCGGGCCCGGCGGCCCAGGACGAGGTCGTAGGCCTGGTTGAGGGCGTGCGTGACCTCCTGCCGGCGTTCGTCGTACGCGGTCGGGGGCCCGCCGCAGGCCTCCAGGGCGTCGGCCACCGCCCGGTAGGTGGCGGCGACGGCGGCCCGTTCGGGCTGCCGGCCGCGCAGGGGCCAGCCCAGCAGGGTCAGGGCGAGTACGAACAGGCCGCCGGTGGTGAGCAGCAGCGGCGCGGTCCACCAGGGCTGGGGCATCGGCAGCCCGGCCCCGACGACGGCGTTGAGCAGGAGCAGCAGCCCGGACACGGAGGCGACCGAGCCGATCGAGGAGATCATCCCGGAGATGAGGGCGATCAGGGTGAGGACGGCGACGGCGAGCCAGCCGTGCCCGTAGACGAGGGTGCCGACGGCGACTCCGACGGCGCCGAGGGCCTGCGGGACGGCGATGTTGAGGACCCGCATCCGGTAGGCGTCGGCGGTGTCGCCGATCACCCCGGCCAGGGCGCCCATGGAGACGAGCGCCCCGTATTCGGGCTCGTCGAGGGCGAAGCCGACGGCGAGGGGGGTGGCCATCGCGATCCCGGCGCGGGCGGCCGCCGCCCAGGGGACGGGGGCGCTGCTGGGCCGCAGTCCCGCGAGCAGCCAGGCGGGGGGAGCCAGGGGGTGGGGCCGGGGCCGCCCGGACGGTATGTGCTCGGTGCGTCGTTCGGTGGTCATTCCGCTTCCGTGTCGCCGCTCGCGAATCGGTCGTTCTGGGTTTTCTGCGGAGGATGCGTACCTTCCGAGCTTATGGGGTGCGGCGCAGCCGGCCCATCAGCCATGCGGTCAGTGCGGTGGCGAGCCCGACGGCGAGGACCACCCAGGCGGTGGTCCGCAGGAACGCCGTGAGGGCGTCGTACACGGCCGCGGCGGCGGCCCGGTCGATGTCGGCGGGCAGGTCGTCGAGGGTGAGGCGGCGGCACACGCCCACCGCCACCCACAGCAGGACGGCTCCGACCGCGAGTCCGGCGCCGGTCGCGAGGAGGGCGCGCCGGCGCCGGACGGCGACGGCCACGGCCGCCACGGCGAGCACGACGGTCAGTACGGGGAGCCAGACCCCGGCGATCTGGAGCACGCGGAACCCTTCCCGGAGCGCGCCGAGGTTGTCGTATTCCATGACCTTCACGGAGAGGTGGGTCTCCGGGATGCGGTCGGCGAAGGGCACGCCGTCCTCGACGAGTTCCCCCTTGACCTGCGCTATCACCGGCGCGAGGTCGATGGTGAGGGCGTCCCCGTGGCCGGTGTCCAGGGCGTCGAGGAAGGCGGTGTGCGCGGCGCGGTTCGCCGCGTCCCAGGCCGTCCGGTAGGCGGGGGTCCCGGCGAAGGAGTGCAGGGCCTCGCCTATCAGGGCGTCCACGCCGCCCTGGAAGGGGCCCGCGTCGATCTGCCCGGACAGGGCCCGGGTGACCTGGGTGACGACCACCTCTTGCACGGCCGGATCCCTGGCGAGCGGGGACATGGCGGCGGTGTAGTGGTCGGCGTCGCCCAGCCGCCGGTCGGCCCAGTACGCGACCGCGCTCGCGGGCACGAGCAGGGCCACGAGCACGATGAGGGCCGCCGACAGGTAGGTGCGCACGTCACCAGGGAAAGCGGATGCGGTGCCCGGCGCCACCCCTACTGCTGCGTCCGGGGGCCCGAAATCCCTCCCGTGGCACGGTCAAGGCCGCCCGGACGGGTGATCCACTTGCCGCTCCGGGGCGCCGGGTGTGCCCTGGTGGTGGGAAGAGAGGAGCCCCGCCATGGCACATGCGGCACCCACCGCTCCCCGGCGGCACCGTCCTATGAGGTCGGCGGACGCGCAGCACGTCAGCAAGAGCGCCCTGGCCCGTCCGCTGCTGCTCGGCCTCGTCTACGGGGTCTGGGCGGCCTTCATCAACCGCCAGATGGGCCCGGTCGACGCGGGCAACGTCTTCTACGGGATCCTGTGCGGCCTGCTCTTCGCCGGCTGCATGTTCGCCCTCGCGCGGGTCGGCCCGAAGCTGAAGCGGGAACTGCACGCCACCGCCTACGGGGTCTTCGGCGGCGTCGCCGTCGGCTATCTCCACAGCCTGACCAACGTGTCCGTGCTCCGCTCCACCACCGTCGGCCTGTTCGTGGCCCTGGGTGTCGGGCTCACCGCCTTCTACCGGTACTACACGCGGGAGGACTGAGCCCGGCGCCGGTTCCCGCACCCCGCCGACGGGGTGCGGGAACCGGCGCGTTCCCGTGTCCGGCCGCGGAGTTACGCCGCCGAGCCGGCGGGGTCCTGCTGAGGTTCGGTCCCGGACTCGGCCTCGGCCGTCGCGGAGTGGGGCACGGGCCGCTCGGCCTGCCGCTCCTGCCGGACCGGCGGGGAGAAGCGGGAGACCTCGGCGCGGAGCATGGCGTTCAGGGCGGCGTAGGGGTCGATGGGCATGGCGGAACCTCACGGTGGTTCGAGGGGGGTGGGGGTGCGTACGCTGCTCGGCCCGCTCAGCAGCGCAGGACCACACCCCGTACCGTCCGCCGGGACAGGTCCGGTTCGGCCGTCCCGTACGAGGCCACACGGGTGGGCCCGCCCGTGTGTTTCACGTGAAACATCCTCGGTGGCAGCCCCCGCACGGCCGGCGCCCCGCGCTCGACCGCCCGTACCGCCGCGCGGCCCATGGGGTCCCCGGACGGCTCCGACTGGCCTTCGGCGGGATCCGCCGGCGCGGAGGAGGCGGGCCGGGATTCCGCTCCGGCCGAGGCCGTGGCCGCCGGACCGGCGCCGAACAGGCACAGCAGAGCCACGCAGACCACCGTCAGGGCCCGCGTCAGCACCGTCCGCCCGTACCGCGCACCGTTCACGGGGCCTGCATGCCCCGACGCGCCGGGCGAGTTTCCGCAAACCGCCGAGAAGCCCCCGACCGGGGGACGAAGACACCCCCCTCGGCTGACACCCGGCGGCTCAGCCGGACGGACCGGGCCCGTACGAAGGGGTGCGGGGAGGGTGGCTCAGACCACCACGAGCGCCACCGCCGCCACCCCCATGAGGGCGGCGGCGAGGTGCATCGCGGAGTGGCCGTAGTCCCCGAACCAGAGCTGGCGGGCCAGTCCGCCGAGGGCGGCCATGGCGCTGATGACGCCGATCTGGGCGAGGAGGGTGACGGCGGTGAAGGGGGCCAGGATCAGCAGTACAGAGTTCAGCCAGAACGGCGCGGCGCCGGTCCAGCCCCGCCATTCCCAGATTGCGGACTGCATCTGCGGACCCCACCCTCCACACCCGTCACACGCGCAACAGGTGTGTCGCGCTCAACTCGTCGGCTGTACAGCCTCCTTGGGTGCGGCTGCCGGGGCAAGTGCGCGTTCGGCTAGAAAACCGAAGGCCAGGCCGAAAGTCGTCCACAGCGCTGCCTGGATGGCCAGCGACGCGAGACGGAACTCCCAGATCAGCGCGGCCGGGAAGTCGGCCGGCACCTCGTTGATCCCGGGCAGCAGCGCGTAGGAGATCCCCACCGCGGCCACGAAGCCGAGCGAGGCCACGACCGAGGCGTTCCAGTTGCCGAGGCGCGGCGCGAGCCGCCGGCCCAGGATCAGCGCGCCCGCCGCCAGCAGCGCGCTCAGGGCGATCATCAGCAGGTAGAGGGCGGTCCGCCGGGCGGCCGTCTCGGGATCCCCGACGGCCGGCGGGTTGGCGGGGTACTTGAAGAACGGCACCAGGGTGACGGTGACGAACAGGGCGCCGGTGACCAGGGCCGCCGTGGCCCGGGGGCCGAAGCGTCCGATGCGCCCCAGGGCGAAGCAGTAGACGAGCGCGGCGATGCCGCCGAGGGCCACCCCGTACAGCAGGACGCCGGTGCCCAGACCGGCCGTGGCCTGGAGGGCCCGGCTGACCGGGGCCTCCTCGGCGCCGTGGTCGTGACCGGCCGCGAGGTGGCCGGCCTCCTCGATGGCGATGGCCGCGTCCACCTTGGACTCGCCGATGAGGTACGCGACGAGGAAGGCGGCGACGCCGGCGAGCAGGCCGGCGAGCATGCCCCGCACCAGCAGGACACGCGGGGAGATGGTGTTCACGTGGGAGCCCCTTGCGTGATCGTGAGGGAGATCAGCAGGGGTCAGTGGCAGGGGAAGCCGAGCAGGTGGCGGCCGTCGTGCAGCCACTCGTGGACGGTCTCGCCCTCGAAGACGGCGGTGGCGCCCTGCTCGATGCCGACGAAGTACAGCAGGACCAGGGTCAGGGCCGCGGCGAAGGCGGCCCAAGGGGCCAGAGCCGAGAGGGAGATGGGGGCGACGGCGGCGGGAGCCGAAGCGGGCACGGCGGTGTGGGCCATTGCAGAACCTCCAGGGGAACACGCGTCCCGGTCAGTGGTGCTCTTTTCGAAGGTGGCGGGTCTGACTTCCCTCCCAGAGTGCTGCGGGAGGATTCACAGTGGCGCGACCGTGCCGGATTCTCACCGGTACTTCCGTCATACCTTCTTCATGTCGTCCGAGACCGTACCGCGCTCGTGGCTTGAACACCACGGCGTGTGTCCGCCATCTCACGCCCTGGGCGTGCGCTCCCGGGGACACCCCTAGGCTCCCCGCATGGCATCCGTACGTCTGCACCTCACGACGCCCCCGCTCGATACCGCCGCCCGCCAGGGGCGGTTCGGGTACGCCGGCCCCTGCCCCGGCCACGAGGGTCTGGCCGGGCCGGACATGGGGGACTGGGCGGGGCGGACCCTCGAGGAGGTCGCCGCCGAGGACCCGGAGGGGGTCCGGCGGTGGCTCACGGAACCGGGGTACGCGCCCCCGGGCGGCGGGGAGTCGGTGGCCGCGCTGATCGCCCGTACGGGGGAGCACCTGGCGGGCCTGGCCCCCGGCCGGCACCACGCGGTGGTCGCGCAGGGCGTCGTACGGGCGGCGGTGGTGGCCGCGCTGGAGCTGCCGGCCGCGGCCTTCTGGCGGCTCGACGTACGGCCGGACACGGTGACCGTCCTCAGCGGACGGGCGGGCCGCTGGAACCTCCTCGTGGGACAGCCCCGCGAGGAAGACCCGCAGCAGGAAGACCCGCAGCAGGAAGGCACGCAGTAGGAAGGCACGCAACAGAACGGCCCGGACCCCGCGACGCGGTCCGGGCCGAACTGACGTGGCGACTGCCGCGTTACGCGACGATCCAGTCGGAGGTCGCGATGACCGGCTGTACGCCCTCGCGGTGGACGGTGCCCTCGATCAGGCCGTACATGCGGTCCGCGGCGAAGTAGACCTCGTTGTCGTTCTTGAGGCCGAAGGGCTCCAGGTCGACGAGGAAGTGGTGCTTGTTGGGCAGGTTGAGGCGCACCTCGTTGACCTTGGGGCAGTTGTCCAGCACCCGCTCGGCCATCTGGTTCAGGGTCTGCTGGAGCGAGTAGGAGTACGTCTCCGCGAAGGCTTCCAGCATGTGCTTGCGGACCTTCTTGTACGACTGGTCCCAGTCGTACTCCGGGTCGTCGGCGGCCAGCGCCGAGTGCGCCCAGCGCGAGGTGACCTTGGTCGCCAGGATGCGGTCGTACGCCTCCTGGAGGGTCGTGTACTGGTCCTTGATGTAGCCGTGGAACTCGGAGTTGGTCGAGTTCATCACCGTCAGGTCCTTCAGGCCCGAGAGGACCTGGAGCCCGGTGGTCTCGCTGTAGGTGATCTGCGCGGTGCGCACCTCCTGGCCCTTGCGGACGAAGGAGTGCTGCTCCTTGCGGGTCGGGACCGGGATCCGGTCCCAGACGTACTCCTCGATGCGGATCTGCGCCTCGCGGATCGGCGACTGGGAGGAGACGAAGTGCTTGGCGAGCAGGATGCCGAAGGCCTCGGGGGAGGCGATGCCGTGCTCCTTGCCGAAGGCGTACACCGTGTTCTTGGTGGTGTCCGTCGGAAGGCAGTTGGCGTTGTCGCCGGTGAGGTGGACGTCGCGGAAATCGCCGCGCAGAGCGACCGAGACATTGAGGTCGCGGATCTCGCTCCAGGAACCGTCGCTGCCCTTGCGGGTCACCTTGACGATGCGGTTCTCGGCCTTGCCGTACTGGTTCTGGCCCAGGACGTGCTTGCTCATGGTGTCTTCCTTCGGGTACTCGGGAACACGGAGTCCGGTTGTCTGGATCCCGTACGCCCGGCGTCCAGCGCCCGTCCCGCTCGAAGACGTGCCGCTCCCCGCCGTTCGGCCCCTGGGGGCCGCCCCGGGACTGACGTGCATCCCGGTCCGTAGGTGCTGAGTAGTACTGCACGGATTGCAGCATGTGTACGGCGGGTTAACCACCGCACGGATCCTCCGAACACCAGCACCCACGGATTGGGCGACCGCACAGCCGCGCAGGTCAGACGGGGTGCGCGGCTGGGGTCGGGGGAACGTTTCAGGCCATGTGGGCGTCCGCGACCGACAGGGCCTCGTCGAGGATCGCCAGCCCCTTGGCCACGTCGTCCGCCGAGATGTTGCAGGGCGGGGCGATGTGGATGCGGTTCCCGGCGAGGAGCGGCCACAGGCCGCCCTTCTTCAGGGCCGCGCCGAAGGCGGCCATCGGCGCGTTGTCGGCTCCGGAGGCGTTGTACGGGACCAGCGGCTCGCGCGTGGCGGCGTCCCGTACGAGTTCCAGGGCCCAGAAGGTGCCCATGCCCCGGACCTCGCCGACGCTGGGGTGCCGCTCGGCGATCTCCCGCAGGCCCGGGCCCAGCAACTCGGTGCCGGTGCGGGCGGACTGCTCGACGATCCCCTCCTCCTCCATGGCGCGGATCGTCGCGACGGCGGCGGCGCAGGCCAGCACGTGCCCGGAGTACGTCAGCCCGCCCGGGTAGGGGCGGCGGGCGAAGGTCTCGGCGATCGCGGCGGAGATGGCGACGCCGCCGAGCGGCACGTAACCGCTGGTGATGCCCTTGGCGAAGCAGATGAGGTCGGGGGTGACGCCCCAGTGGTCGGCGGCGAACCACGTGCCGGTGCGGCCGAAGCCGACCATGACCTCGTCCAGGATGAAGACGATGCCGTAGCGGTCGCAGAGCTCGCGCACGCCCGCCAGGTAGCCGGCCGGGGGCACGAGCACGCCGGGGGCTCCGCCGACGGTCTCCAGGATGATCGCGGCGATGGACTGCGGCCCCTCGAAGACGATCGTGTCCTCCAGGTGGCGCAGGGCGCGCTCGCACTCCTCGGCCTCCGTGGTGGCGTGGAAGGGCGAGCGGTAGAGGAACGGGCCCCAGAAGTGCACGACGCCGGCGGTCGCGCCGTCGTTGCCGAAGCGGCGGGCGTCACCGGTGAGGTTGATCGCGGTGGTGGTCGCGCCGTGGTACGAGCGGTACGCGGACATCACCTTGGGCCGGCCGGTGTGCAGCCGGGCCATGCGTACGGCGTTCTCCACGGCCTCGGCGCCGGCGTTCGTGAAGAAGATCTTGTCCAGGTCGCCGGGGGTGCGCTCGGCGATCAGCCGGGCCGCCTCGGAGCGGACGTCCACGGCGAAGCCGGGCGCCAGGGTGCAGAGCTTGGCGGCCTGCTCCGCGATGGCGGCGGCCACCTTGGGGTGCTGGTAGCCGATGTTCGTGTAGACGAGCGAGCTGGAGAAGTCGAGATAGCGATTGCCGTCGTAGTCCCAGAAGTACGAGCCCTCGGCACCCGCCACGGCGAGCGGGTCGATGAGCTCCTGCGCCGACCAGGAATGGAAGACATGCTTCCGGTCTGCGGCTTTGACGGCGTCTTTCACAGCGGCGAGGGCGTCGGCTTCTGCGTTCATATATCGAGGGTAGTTGTCCAGGATGTGGACACCGGGGTGCGTCGGGTACGACACCCCGCGCGGGCGACTTGACGGACGGAGGGGCGGATCCTCGACGGGTCCCGGAGCCCCGCATAGCGTCGCTCGGACCGGCCGCTCCACGGGGGAGAACGGCGGGAAACCCATGGTGGGAGCCCTTCGCAGGCCCTTCGCGGCCCCTTCCGTGCCCGCCGGGCGCGCCCGGCGGGAGGCGGAGGGCCCCGCCATGAGCGGGCACGACGGCCGACGTCCGCCGACGCACCCTGACGCACGCACCCTGACGCCCGTGCGGGACTCCCTGCGTCCGCCGGCCCGGCAGTAGCGTGGGGTCCGTGAGGGATTTGTCCGTCCCGGCCGGGGGTAGGTGCAGCGCCGGGGGGAGCCGGCGTCGGAGACGGGAGAGCCTGTGGCGGAGCAGACGCGGCGGCTGGTCCTGGGCGGGGCCACGGCAGGGGTCGTCGCCCGGTGCCGGGACTTCACCCGGCGGGCCCTCACCGACTGGCTGTGGCCCGAGGGCACGGAGGCCGAGGAGGACCTGCTCCTGCTGGTCTCCGAGGTGGTCACCAACGCCTGCCTGCACGCGGGCGGCCCGCGCGAGCTGGTACTGCGGCACAGCCCCGGCCTGCTGCGCGTCGAGGTCAGCGACCACAGCGGCGAACCGCCGGTGCCCCGGGCGGCGCGGGACCGCTCCCTGCCCGGCGGGCACGGGCTGATCCTGCTGGAGCGCCTCGCGAAGAGCTGGGGCTCGGCCCCCTCGCCCGACGGCCGCCCCGGCAAGACGGTCTGGCTGGAGGTACCGGCCCCCGCCCCGCGCCCCTGAGCCCCGCGCCCCTGAGAGGTCGTTTTCGTGCGGTGTTTCATCCCGGAATAGTGTGTTCAGTGGCCTTCTTCGGGTCGCGCCAGGAGACGGTGCTCTCGCTGGTGAGGCGGCGAGCCATGAGGTCGGTCATGGCGAGGTGGATCATGGCTTCGGAGCGTTCGGGGTGGGTTTCGTAGTCGCGGGCGAGACGGCGCTGGAGCATCAGCCAGCCGTAGGTCCGCTCGATCGCCCACCGCTTCGGGATCGGGGCCAAGCCCCTGCGGGGACTGCGGTTTCCCGCCGAAGCCGGAAGCGCAGCCTGATGCCGTGTACTGCTCGGCGACGTGTGCGCGGCTGATTGCTGGACTCACCGGATGACAACCCTCGTCGCCCCAGGCGATCCGCACAGAGGGGCCGCCGGCGCCGGGAACTTGTACACGCCGGCCACCTCGTCACCCAGGTCTTCCCACTGAGCGAGCCGAAAGACTGACCGTGCGGTGTCGGTCTCACCCCCCGCAACCCCCGACCTCTACATTCGGGACTCATTGGTCGACTTGGCGCGGATGCGGGAGATTGTCATGCGGAGAACTGCGCGGTTCATGGCGGCACTGGCGACATCAGTTGCGCTCGGCAGCGTGAGCGTCAGCACCGCGCACGCCGACGGGGGCCTGCTGTCCGGCATCCTGTCGCCTGTGGTGTGTGGCCTCCAGACCAACGTGAATGGCAACAACAACCAGGTCGCTCAAGGTGGGACCTGCGAACAAACCGCAACACCAACACCCCCCAACGGTGGTGGGATCACCGGGTACCAGGTGATCCCCATCGACACGGTCACGCTGGGGCCGAACCAGTCGGCGGGTCGGGGGGCTTTCTGCCCCGCGGGAAAGCGCGCCCTGAGCGGCGGTGTCGTCCCCACTACGACCGGTACCTCCGGCTTGGAAGTGAATTGGTCTGGTCCGAACGCTGACGGAACTCGCTGGGAAGTCGCCGTAGACAACGAGGGGGACCAGGAGGAGACCGTGACCTTCTACATCGTCTGCGCGAACGCCGCCAGCTGACTGCGTCGACGCCCTCCCCGGGCAGCCGCCTCACACGTCGGTGAGGAGCCCGTCGCGCAGCTGGGTCAGGGTGCGGTTCAGCAGGCGCGACACGTGCATCTGGGACAGGCCCAGCCGTTTCCCGATCTCGGACTGGGTCAGCTCCTGCCCGAACCGCAGCGCCAGCAGCTGCCGCTCCCGCGCGGGCAGCCCGGCGAGCATGGGTTTGAGGGACTCCAGGCACTCGATCCGGTCGTACGCGGGCTCCTCCTCGCCGAGCGAGGACCGCTCGGTGACCGGGTCGCGCTCCGCGTCCTCCGGCGCCGGCGCGTCCAGCGAGCGCGCGGAGTACGCGCTGGCGGCCTTGCGGCCCTCGCAGAACTCCTCCGGCGTGACGTGCAGCTCCCGCGCCATCTCGGCGTCGGTCGGCTCACGGCCGAGGTCCTGTTCCAGCACGTCGTGGGCCTTGGCGCTGTCGATCCGCAGCTCCTGGAGCCGGCGGGGGACCTTGACGGCCCAGCTGGTGTCGCGGAAGAACCGCTTGATCTCACCGGTGATCGTGGGCATCGCGAAGGTGGTGAACTCCACCCCGCGCGCCGGGTCGAACCGGTTGATGGCCTTGATCAGGCCGATGGTGCCGACCTGGACGATGTCCTCCATCGGCTCGCTGCGGCCTCGGAAGCGCCGGGCGGCGTACTTCACGAGGCTCATGTTCAGTTCGACGAGGGTGTTGCGGACGTAGGAGTACTCCGCCGTGCCCTCGTCCAGCTCCGCCAGCCGGTGGAACAGGGCCGTGGACAGGCCCCTGGCCTCGAGGGTGGCCGCGTCCGTGCGGGCGGTTCGGGCGGTACGGTCGGTACGGTCCATCGCTCTGCGCTCCTCCGACGGGAGGTCCCGGAATCCCGGGCCGTCGTCCTGCGCGGTAAGGGTCATCACCGTCCAGGTGGATATACCCGGGCCCGGCCCGCGAGACACCCCCTACGCCGCCAGGTCGTGCTCCACCCGGGCCGCGACCCGGCGCCGCAGCACCAGGACCGCCGCCGAGCAGCACACCCCGCCCACCAGGGCCGTTCCCCACAGGGCCGCCGGGCCGGCGCCCGAGTAGAGGGTCACGCCCAGGGTGAGGGCGGCGAAGCGGGCGAGGCCCCAGGTCCAGCTGAAGGCGCCCTGGTAGCGGCCCCGGGCGTCGGCCGGAGCCAGGCCGGCGACCACCGAGGCCGCGATCCCGGCGGCGATCACCTCGCCGAGCGACCAGACGACCACCGACACCGCGTAGCCCGCGATGCCGTCGGCGAGCCCCGTCGCCGCCACCCCGACCGCGATCAGCGCACTGCCCGCCGCGTGGACGGGCAGCTGCGGCAGCTTCGCGAGGCGTGCGGTCGCCACCGGCTGGAGGGCCACCACCAGGACCGCGTTGACGGAGGCCATCGCCCCGTACGCGGCGGGCGAGAGCCCGCTGTCGTGCATGGACAGCGGCAGGGCCACCTCGGTCAGCGAGTACACGAAGAGCTGGACGCCGAAGACGGGCAGCAGCGCGAGCATCAGCCGGTCCCGCAGCACGACCCCGTAGCCCAGGCTCCGTACGCCGCCGGCGCGCGGCGCCTCCCGCCGCGGCTCGCGCAGCCGGGCCGCCACGATGCCGGCGTAGACCAGCAGGGCCCCGGCGTCCACCGCGAAGAGCAGCCAGTACCCGTGCGCGGCCAGGAAGCCGCCGAGCACCCCGGCGACGGCGGTGCCGATGTTGACCCCCCACTGGAACAGCGCGTACGCCCGCTGCCTGCGCTCCCCGTCGACCGCGTCGGCCATCAGCGCGAACGCGGCCGGACCGACCGTCGCCGAGGAGGAGCTGAGCAGCAGCGCGGCCGCGCCCATCGTCAGCGCCCCGGGCGCGAGGTAGAGCGCGCCCTGCGCCGCCGCCGCGCCCAGCAGCCCGATGAGCATCGTGGGGCGGCGCCCGATCCGGTCGGCGAGCAGGCCGCCGAGTGCGGGACCGAGCAGGTTGCCCGCGCCGAGCGCGCCGAGGACGTACGAGGTCTCGGTGCCGGTGATGCCGCGGTCGGCCAGCAGGAACACCAGGAAGGGGGTGACCAGGTGGCCGAGCCGGTTGACGATCGTGCCGGCGAAGAGGGTCCAGACGGTGGGCGGGAGTCCGCGGAAGGTGGAGAGCATGGGAGGAGCCTGCGGGCCTGTTCCGGTGCTCCCGTAGTGATTAAGCTCAGGCCGAATCCAAGGGCGGGCAACAAGGGCGGGCAACCAGGGGGCGGGGCCGTGGAGTCGAGGCTGACCTTTTCGGCGGAGGACCTGGCGCAGACCCGGTTCGCGGTCTCCCCGATGTGGGAGGTCGTCACCAGCTACCGGCTGCTGAGGGAAGCCCACGAGCCGCCCCTGCACCGCCGTTGGGCCGCGCAGGTAAGGCCCCGGCTGCTGAGCGCGGGCCTGCACCAGGGCTGGCTGGCCGATCTGATCCCGGCGCAGGGCTATCTGGCGGACTTCCTCAACCCGACCCCGTCCGGGCCCTTCGGCGAACTGCCCGCCGAGCTGGCGGCGATCCGAGCGACCCCTCCCGACCAGGTGCGCCATGACGTCGGGGAGCTGCGCCTGTCATCGGCCCGGCTGACGTTGCTCCGGGAGGAGCCCGCCCAGGCACTGGAGAAGGTCGCGGCGGAGATCGAGACGTACTGGGAGCTGGCGCTCGCGCCGTACTGGGCCCGGATCCGCCAGCTCCTGGAGGCGGACGTCTTCCACCGGGCCCGGCAGGTGGCCGAGCACGGCTCCGCCTTCGTCCTCAACGAGCTGCACGAGTCCGTACGGTGGGACGCGGACACCCTGCACCTGATCCGGCGGCACTGCGCTCCCACCCGCGAGAACGCCGGGCGGGGGCTGCTGCTGGTGCCCTCGGCCTTCGTCTGGCCCGGCGTCCTGACCCGCGCGGTGGCCCCCGAACCGCCCCAGCTGGCCTACCCGGCGCGCGGGACCGGCACCCTGTGGGAGCCCCGCGCGGCCTCCTCGGCCGATGCGGTGGCCGGGGTGCTGGGCCGCTCCCGGGCGCTGCTGCTGGCGGAGCTGGACACCCCGGCCTCGACCACGCAGCTCGCCCGCCACTGCGGCCTGTCCGCCGCCGGGGTCTCGCAGCACCTGACGGCCCTGCGCAACGCGGGCCTGGTCACCGCGCACCGGGCCGGCCGCTCGGTGCTGTACGCCCGTACGGCGATCGCCGACGCCCTGCTCACCGCCTGACCACGCCACCGCCTAGTCTGCGGGGCATGGAGTCGTACACGATCGGCCAGGCAGCCCGGCTGCTCGGCGTCAGCAGTGACACCGCCCGCCGCTGGGCGGACGCCGAGCGGTTCCCCACGCGGCGCGAGGGGAACCGCAGGATCGTCGACGGGCCCGACCTGGCGGCGTTCTGCGTCGAGGTGGCGCAGGAGGCCGGGGAGGACGAGGACGCCCCGTACACCTCGGCCCGCAACGCCTTCCCGGGGATCGTGACCGGCATCAGGCTGGGCACGGTCGGTGCGCAGGTGGAGGTCCAGGCGGGCCCGCACCGAGTGGTGTCCCTGCTGACCCGGGAGGCGGTGGAGGAGCTGGGCCTGGAGGTCGGCATGCGCGCCACCGCCCGCGTGAAGTCCACCAGCGTCTTCGTCGACCGCACCTGACGCGGACCCGCTAGTGCGGTCACAGCGCTACGGGTTCCGTACGAAGGCCCCCGCGCGGGCCGCCGCGGCCGCCGCCCCGGCCGCCCGCCGCGCCGCCGCCTCGTCCAGCGGCGCGTCCGTGGTCAGCAGCCGGTAGTACAGCGGGGCGGAGACGGCGCGGACCACCTCGGCGGCGTCGGTGCCCTCGGGCAGCTCGCCCCGCCCGACGGCCTCCCGGACGCAGGGCGCCCATTCGGCGACCCGGACCTCGTAGAAGCGGTGCAGGGCCTCGGCCGTCCGGGCGTCGCCCGTGGCGGCGGCGATGACGGCCTTGAACAGGGCCCCCTGGCGCGGGTCGGCCAGGGTGCGGCGCACGAGGGCGGCGTTGGCCAGCAGGTCCTCCTCCAGCGAGCCGGTCTCGGTGCGGGGCAGCGACTGCTCGGCCATGTCCGTCAGCAGGTCGGCGACCAGGCCGGCCACGG
The DNA here is from genome assembly GCF_026343185.1 of Streptomyces sp. NBC_00091. GTDB lineage: Bacteria > Actinomycetota > Actinomycetes > Streptomycetales > Streptomycetaceae > Streptomyces. The sequence continues at coordinate 2,797,326 of NZ_JAPEMA010000001.1, forward strand.
TGCCCCAGCGCCGGTAGACGGTGGTCTTGCCCACCCCGGCCCGCCGGGCGACCTCGGCGAGGTCCAGCCCGTGGAAGCCCTGCTCGGCCAGCATGTCCCCGGCCGCCTCCAGCACCGCCGAGCGCACCCGGGCCGTCCGGCCCCCGGGGCGTACGCTCCCCGGCTCGGCGGAGCCCTCTCCCGCGTTCACGGCATCACTCGGCAAGGTCATAACGGGTCCCTGGTTCCATTAGCGGCGATCGGCTGTTACGTTGGGATCACCTTAAAGGGTCTGCGGTGCCATTACCGCCCACGGGAGGGAATCCGTCATGGAATACAGGCAGCTCGGTTCGTCCGGTCTCAAGGTGCCCGCCCTGAGCTTCGGGGCCGGCACCTTCGGCGGCCGGGGCCCCGTCTTCGGCGCCTGGGGCAGCACGGACGCGCAGGAGGCCCGGAGGGTGGTGGACATCTGCCTGGAGGCCGGCATCACCCTCTTCGACACCGCCGACGTGTACTCGGCCGGCGCCTCGGAGGAGGTGCTCGGGCAGGCCGTCAAGGGCCGCCGGGACCAGGTGCTGCTGTCCACCAAGGCGGGCCTGCCGACCGGCGACGGCCCCGGGGACTTCGGCACCTCCCGCTCCCGCCTGATCGGGGCGGTCGAAGGCGCCCTGCGCCGGCTCGGCACCGACCACATCGACCTCTTCCAGCTGCACGGATTCGACGCGGCCACCCCGGTCGAGGAGGTGCTCTCCACCCTCGACCGGCTCGTCCGGTCCGGGAAGGTCCGCTACACCGGCGTCTCCAACTTCGCGGGCTGGCAGCTGATGAAGTCCCTGTCCGCCGCCGAGCAGCACGGCTTCCCCCGCTACGCCGCCCACCAGGTCTACTACTCCCTCGTCGGCCGCGACTACGAGTGGGAGCTGATGCCGCTGGGCCACGACCAGGGCGTCGGCGCGATGGTGTGGAGCCCGCTCGGCTGGGGCCGCCTCACCGGCAAGCTGCGCCGCGGCCGCCCGCTGCCGGCCGGCAGCCGTCTGCACGAGACCGCCGACTACGGCCCGCCGGTGGAGGACGAGCACCTCTACGACGTGGTCGACGCCCTCGACGAGGTGGCGCAGGAGACCGGCCGCACCATCCCCCAGGTGGCCATCAACTGGCTGCTGCGCCGCCCCACCGTCTCCACCGTCCTCGTCGGCGCCCGCAACGAGGAGCAGCTGCGCCAGAACATCGGCGCGGTCGGCTGGGAACTGACCCCCGAGCAGGTGGCCCGCCTCGACGCCGCCAGCCACCGGCCGGCCCCGTACCCGTACTTCCCGTACGAGCGCCAGGAGGGCTTCGCCCGCCTCAACCCCTCGCTGTTGGCCCGTAATTGATCCAATCGACTTGGCCGAAACCATGGCCAGAAAGGCCGGTCGGCACATAGTGTCCAGGCGCCCTGCCGCACACGGGGCGGTGTACCGCCGGTCGCCGACGACCGGTGGCCGGCTGATCGGGGGATCCATGGAACAGGTGCAGAACAAGCGCGTCCTGGTGTCCGGCGCGAGCATCGCCGGTACCACGCTGGCCTACTGGCTGCTGCGGCACGGGTTCGAGCCCACGGTGGTGGAGCGGGCGCCCGCGCACCGCGAGGGCGGCTACAAGATCGACGTCCGGGGCGCGGCCCTGGAGGTCGTCAAGCGGATGGGCGTCATGGAGGAGATCCGCCGCGAACGCACCGACGTGCAGGGCGGATCCATCGTCACCGCCACCGGCAAGCGGGTGGCGAGCATGGACGGGGACACCTTCGGCGGTCGCGAGGGCGAGGACGCGGAGATCCTGCGCGGCGACCTGGGCCGCATCCTGTACGACCTCACCAAGGGCGAGGTCGAGTACCTCTTCGACAACTCCGTGGTCTCCCTGGAGGAGGGGCCGGACGGGGTCGAGGTCCTCCTCGAGAGCGGCGAGCGGCGGGTGTTCGACCTGGTGGTCGGCGCCGACGGACTGCACTCCCACACCCGGGCGCTGGCCTTCGGCCCGGAGGAACGTTTCGTCCACGACCTCGGCTACTACGTCTCCATCTACAGCGTCCCCAACCACCTCGACCTCGACCGGTGGGAGCTGACGTACGTCTCCCCCAACCGGACGGCGCTGACCTACAGCACGGCCAAGGACACCGGGGCCAAGGCCATGTTCCTCTTCGCCTCCGGGCCGCTGGAGTACGACCGCCGCGACCCCGTCGCGCAGAAGCGGCTCCTGGCCGAGGCCTACGCGGGCGAGGGCTGGGAGGTGCCCCGCCTGCTGGAGGCGGTCGGGGACGCGCCCGACTTCTACTTCGACTCGCTCAGCCAGGTCCGGATGGACCGCTGGTCGAAGGGGCGCACCGTCCTGGTCGGGGACGCCGCCTACTGCGCCTCGCCCGCCTCCGGCCAGGGCACCAGTCTGGCCCTGGTCGGCGGCTACGTCCTGGCCGGGGAACTCGCCGCCGCCCTGGGCGGTTACGAGGCCGCTTTCGTCGCCTACGAGAGCGCGATGCGGCCCTTCGTGGAGGCGAACCAGAAACTCGGCCCCGCCAACGTCAAGCACATGGTGATGCGGACGAAGGGCCAGGTCTGGGTGCAGCTGAAGATGCTCGCGCTGATGAACCGCCTGCCGGGCAAGGAGAAGATGATGGCCAAGGTCCTCGAGCCGATCCACCGGGCGGCCAACGCCATCACCCTCAAGGAATACGAGCGCCGCTGAGCCGCGGGCGCCCCTGACCCCGGCGGTTCAGGCCCCGGGCGCAACCGGCGGGCCCGCCCGCGGGGGCTATATCCACTCGCGCTGCGCCGCCCGCAGGCCCGCCTCGAAACGGCTGCCCGCGCCCAGGCGCTTCATCAGCTCGGCCATCATCCGGCGCACCGTGCGCAGGGAGAGGCCCAGCTGGCGGCCGGCGGCCTCGTCGGTGAGGCCGCCGCCCAGGAGCCGCAGCAGCTCCTTCTCCTGGGGGGTCAGGCCGCGGTCGTCGCGGTCCCGCCGGGTGCCCAGGGGCACGGCCGACTCCCAGATCTGGTCGAAGAGCCCGGCGAGGCCGACGACCACGCCCGGTTCGGTCAACTGCACCGCGCCCTTGCGGGTGTTCTCCGGGTCGGCCGGCACGATGACGGTCTTCCGGTCGAACATGAGCATCCGCACGGGCAGCGAGGGGACGGTGCGCACCTCGCCGCCGAGGTCGGTGAGCCACTCCGCGTACTCCCTGGTGACCGCGTCGTTTCGGACACTGTCCAGGTACACCGTCCGCATCCGGACACCCCGGTCGATGGTCTCCCGGTCCAGGGGCTTGCTGGCCTCCAGGCTGGCCCGGGACTGGGCGCCGCCCGGGTTGAAGGTCAGGCACTCGGAGGCGGCCTCGGTGGCCAGCTCCCGGATCCGGGCTTCGCCGCCCACTTCGACCCGCGCGACTCCTTCATCGTGCAGGTCGAGGGCACCAAGGTGTGGACCCTGCGCGAGCCGGTGCTGCCCGCCCCGCTGGCCCACGAGTCCTGGGACCGGCTGCGCGAGCGCCCCGAGTGGACCACCGGGCGGCTGGAGGCGATCGAGCCCTGGCGGGTGGTCACCCTGGAGCCGGGCGACGTGCTGTGGCTGCCGCGCGGCTGGGTGCACTCGGCGCGCAGCGAGGGCGTGTCCTCCCTGCACCTGACGCTGAGCCTCACCGCCTGGACCGAGCACTGGGCGGTCGGTGAACTGCTCTCCCGCGTCGTGGACGTGCCGGGCCGTACGACCTTCCCCGCGGACTTCGTACGCGATCCGGGCACCGCCGTGGAGGCGGTGGCCGCCCTGCGCCGGGGCCTGGCCGACTGGTTCGCGGGGAGTTCCGACGAGGAGATCGCCGCCCTCCTGCGCACCGCCGCGATCCGGGAGTTCCCGGCTCCGCTCCGCCAGGTCTCGGCGGTCCTGGCGGGCGGGGTCATCTCCGCCGACACCGTCTTCGCGGTGCACCGCGAGGCCGTCCTGAGCGCCGTCCCCGACGGGGAGCGGCTGCTGCTGCGGCTGGCCGACCGGGTCCTGACCCTGCCCGCGAACGCGGCCCCGGTGCTCGCCGACCTGCTGGCGCGGGAGCGGTTCACCCCCGCCGAACTGCCGGTGCCCGAGGACGTGATCCGCCTGCTGTGGCGCGAGGGCCTCCTCTCCCGCGCCTGAGACCCCCGCGACTGAGCCCCCCCGCACCCCCTCCGCTCCGCGAGCCGTGCGCATCCCCCGCGCACGGCTCGCGGCCCCCCTTTCCCGAAGGAGTTCCCGCAGTGAAGCCCCGCGCCCTGATCACCGCCGCCCTGGTGGTCGTCCTCACCCTGGCCGCCGTCATCGCCATCGGCGCCCTCCCGCACGACGTGCAGCCGATGCCCCGCATCCTGGTCCTGGCCGGGGGCATCACCGCGCTGATCCTGGCACTGCGCCCGGCCCGCCGTACGGGTTCCTAGGCGCTCGGGGCGGCGCGCAGGGAGTCGAGCCAGCCGAGCAGGCGGGCGCCCTCGCGGGTCATGACCTCGGGGTCGCGCAGGGCGTTGGCCAGGAGCGACATGCCCTGGTAGCCGGAGACCAGGGTGAGGGCGAGGCCGTCCGGGTCGGGCAGGTTCAGGACGCGGAACTGGTGGCCCGCCCAGTCCAGCAGCCGGCGGATCACCGCCCCCGCCTCCGCGTCGAGCGTCCCGTCGGCGCGCTTGTCGAGTTCGGCGGCCAGGGTGCCGGTGGGGCAGCCGTAGCGGGCGGCGGTCTCCCGCTGGCCGACCCAGCCTTCGACCAGGGTCTTGAGCCGCTCGAGCGGGTCGGGCAACTCGTCCAGCGCGGCGGTGATTTCGTCCAGGTGGGCGCTGTGCTCGGAGAGCGCGGCCCGGACCAGCTCGTCCTTGGTCTTGAAGTAGTAGTAGACGTTCCCGACGGGGACGTCGGCCACCCGCGCGATGTCGGCGAGGGTGGTCCGTTCGACGCCCTGCTCGTGCAGGACCTGGGCCGCGGCCGCCGTGAGCCGCCTGCGCTTGTCGGCCGCCCGCGCCGCCCGGGGCTTAACTGAGTCAGTCACCCAACCAACTATAGACAGCGCCCCCGGGCCCCGTGCTAGGGTCCAACCAAGTCAGCCGACTAACTAACAAGGGGGTCCATGATGATCGTGGTGACGGGTGCGACGGGCAACATCGGGCAGACGCTGGTGCCGCTGCTGGCCGGGGCGGGCGAGGAGGTCGTGGCGGTCTCGCGGCAGCCGCGCCCCGGGACGCTGCCGGCCGGAGTCCGCCACGCCCGGGCCGACGTCGGGGACGCCGCCGGCATGCGGACGGTCCTCGACGGCGCCGAGGCCCTGTTCCTCCTGCTGGGCGGTGAGCTCAACGCCCACGGCGAAAGCCCGCGGGCCCTCCTCGACGTCGCGGAGGCCGCCGGGGTCAAGCGGGTGGTCCTGGTGTCCTCCCAGATCAACTCCACCCGCCCCGAGGCCCCTTCGCACGCCCGGCTGCGCGCGTTCGAAGCCGCCGTACGCGCCTCCGCCCTGGACTCCACCGTCCTGCGGCCGGCCGGTTTCGCCTCCAACGCCTTCGCCTGGGCCGAGTCGGTCCGTACGCGGCGCACGGTCTTCGCCCCCTTCGGCGATGTGGCGCTGCCCGTCGTCGACCCGGCGGACATCGCCGCGGTCGCCGCCGCCGCGCTGCGCGAGGACGGGCACGCGGGGCGGACGTACGTACTGACGGGGCCCGAGGCGATCAGTCCGCGCGGGCAGGCCGCGGTGCTCTCCGGGGCGCTGGGGGAGGAGGTCGCCTTCGTGGAGCTCTCCCGCGAGGAGGCCCATGCCCACATGGCGGCCTTCATGCCCGAGGAGGCCATCGCCGGCACCCTCGACGTCCTCGGCGCCCCGCTGCCGGCCGAGCGGCTGCCCGCCCCCGACGTGGAGCGCATCCTCGGCCGCCCGGCCGCGTCCTTCGCCGACTGGGCCGCCCGCGCCCTGCCTGCGTTCCGCTAGGCCGCTGCGTCGGGGGTGAAGATCCGGTTCAGGTGGTGGCGGAGCACCGCGACGGCCGACTCGGGCCCCCGCCGCCCCACCAGGATGCTGGTCCCCAGGACGCCGACTCCCTCACCGCGGCGTCCGGCTGAAGGACCGGCGGTAGGAGCGCGGCGGCACCCCCCGGCGCCGTACGAACTGCTCGCGCAGCACGGCCGCACTGCCGAAGCCGACCAGCCGGGCGATCTCCTCGACCGGCAGGTCCGTGGTCTCCAGGAGCTCCTCGGCACGGCTGAGCCGCAGGCCGAGCAGCCAGGCGTGCGGGGTGGTGCCGGTGGAGGCCGCGAAGCGGCGGGCGAAGGAACGCCGGCTCATCAGGGCCCGGCGGGCCAGCTCCGCCACCGGAAGCGGCTCGTCCAGGTGCTCGCGGGCCCACGCGAGGACCTCGGCGAGCTTCTCGTCCCGGCAGTCCTCGGGCACCGGCGTGGCCAGGTACTGGGCCTGACCGCCGTCGCGGTGGGACGGCAGGACCAGGTCCCGGGCGATGGCGTTGGCCGTGGCGGCGCCGTACTCCCGCCGCAGGAGGTGCAGGCACAGGTCGAAGCCCGCGGCGGCGCCCGCGCCGGTGGCGACCTGGCCCTCGTCCACGTACAGGGCGTCGGGCTCGACGGCGACCCGCGGATGGCGTTCGGCCAGCAGGCTCGCGAACCGCCAGTGGGTGGTGGCGCGGCGCCCGTCGAGCAGCCCGGCGGCGGCGAGCGCGAAGGCGCCGACGCAGTGCGCCGCGACCAGCGCGCCCCGCTCGTGCGCGGCGGTCAGCGCCTCCAGCACGGCGGGTGGCGGCGGCGTACGGAAGTCCGCCCAGGGCAGGGCGATCACCAGATCGGCGGCGGCCAGCCGGTCGAGGCCGTGCCCGACCAGCAGCGGCAGCCCGACGTCCGTACGCACCGGTCCGGGCCGGTCGGTGCACAGGGCGAAGTCGAACCGGGGCAGGCCCTGCCCGCGCTCGTCGAACACCTCGGAGACGATCCCGGCCCCGAGCATCCCGACCCCGGCAGGGGCGTAGGCGGCGACGGACACGAAGGGCGGCATGCGGGCAGTGTGGCACGATTCCCGCGATCAGTGGCAGTACGGCCACTCGTGAAGAGCCCCCGCCCCGCGAAGACTTGGGGGCATGACAGACGCACCGCTCGGCCACAGCGCCCGCTTCCGGATCCTGACCACCGGCTACACCCTCTCCACCGGCCCCGGGGTGGCCGCCACCGTCTCCTACGTGGGCGACGGGGAACACCACGTGATCGTCGACCCGGGCATGGTGGCCGGCCGCGACCGGATCCTGGGACCGCTCGCGGAGCTGGGACTCGGCCCCGACGACATAACCGACGTGGTGCTCAGCCACCACCACCCGGACAACACCATGAACGTCGGCCTCTTCGGCCACGCCCGCGTCCACGACCACAAGGCGATCTACGAGAACGACCAGTGGACCGACCGCGACGCCGAGGGCCACGAACTGACCCCCTCGCTCCGGCTGATCCGCACCCCCGGCCACAGCCGTGAGGACATCACGCTGCTGGCGGGCACGGACTCGGGGGTCGTGGCCTTCGTGGGCGACCTGTGGTGGCGCCCGAACGGCCCGGTCGACGACCCGGTGGCCCCGGACCACACCATCCTGCGCTCCTCCCGCCTGCGGGTACTCGCGGCCGCCGACGTGATCGTCCCCGGCCACGGCCCCGCCTTCCCCGCCGACGACACCGCACCCCGCTAGGGCCGTGTCAGCCCACGGCCTCCTCGACGAGCGCGCCGATCCGCGCCTCATCGGCCCCGGCGCTGACGGCGCTGACGGCGCTGACGGCGCTGACGGCGACGACGGCGACGACCTGCGGCACCGCCGCGCCCTCGGCGTCCTCCTCCTGCGGGCACTGCGCCGCGGCGAGGGCGCGCGCCCACCCCGGGTGGCACATCAGCGCAGCTCCTGGATCCGCACCAGGTTGCCGGCGGGGTCGCGGAAGGCGCAGTCGCGGACGCCGTACGGCTGCTCGGTCGGCTCCTGGACGACCTCGCCGTCGGCGGCCCGCACCTTCTCGAAGGTGCCGTCGAGGTCCCGGGTGGCCAGCAGGATCCAGCCGTAGGTGCCCTTGGCCATCATCTCGGCGATGGTGCGGCGCTCGACCTCGGTGATCCCCGGGTCGGCGGCCGGCGGCGCCAGCAGGATGGACGTACCGGGCTGCCCGACGGGACCGACCGTGATCCAGCGCATCGTGCCCTGCCCGACGTCGCTGCGGACCTCGAAGCCGAGCACGTCGCGGTAGAAGGCCAGGGAGGCCTCCGGGTCGACGTGCGGGAGGGCGGTGGTGTGAATGGTGATGTCCATGGCCGAAACGTTAGTTGCGCCCCGCCACCGCCGCTTCTCGAATCCTGACCGTTCCGGCGGCCGTTTCCGGATCAGGTCTCCAGCTGGTCGGTGAGGCGTTTGAGGGCCTTGGCTCCCAGGGGGTCGATGAGGGGGGTGAGGGCGTGGTCGATCAGGCGGATGCCGGGGATGCGCAGGGCGCCGAAGAAGGCGAAGCGGGTGGCGTCGCCCTCGGGTACGGCGGCCATGCCGCCCAGGACGAAGCGGCTCTGCATCAGGCACCAGCCGGGGCGCAGCACGATGTCGAAGCGCGCCCGCATGCCCAGGGGGCTGCGGGCCCGGGCCTGCATGCGCTCGCCGGCGGCGGAGGTCACGGTGAAGGCGCTGATGTCGGTGATCAGCCTGGGCAGCTGGTTCTCGAGGTCGGAGGCGAGTGCCCAGACCCGGTCGAAGGGCGCGGGGACGAGGTGCTCCGCGAAGGAGGCGGCCGGGGTGGTGCGGGCGATGACCCGCAGCCTGCGGACCGCGTCGAGTTCGGCGACGGGCCAGGTGTCGTTCAACGTTCCCAGGCCTTCCGGAAGTTGCGGCGGGCCCGGAACAGCCGGGTCCGTACGGTGGGTTCGGGTACGCCGAGCAGCGCGCTGACCGCGTGCTCGTCCATGCCCTCGAGGTCGCGCAGCACCAGGACGGCGCGGTGGGCCGGGGTGAGCCGTTGCAGCACGTCCCGTATGTCGGCGGCGAGTTGCGGATCGTCCCGGGCGGGGACGTCCTCGAGCGGGTCCGGGACGGCGCGGGCCGCCGCGCGGGCGACCCGGACCGCCTCCCGCACCGCGATGACCCGGGCCCAGCCGAACAGGGCCGCCGGTTCGCGCAGTTGGCCGAGGCTGCGGAAGATCACGATCAGGGCCTCCTGCGTGGCGTCCGGGCCGTCCTGGAGGGCGATGGGCCCGCACAGCCGGCCGATGTAGGGGGTCAGCAGGTCGAGGAGGTCCTGGGTGGCCATCCGGTCGCCGCGCTGGGCGGCGCGCACGAGCGCGGCCCGGTCGGCCGCGCTCGTGGCTGCGTCCGTGGCGGTGTCCGTTTCCGGGCCGGTGTCCGTGGTGGTCACCGTTCGCCGAGCCCGGTGAGGAACGGCGCCAGCGTGTCCAGGAAGGCGTTGCGGTCCGGCGCCGCGAAGAGGGGGTCCAGGTGCGTCATGGCCTCGTCCCCGGCGTACGTCGCCGAGGTGATCCGCGACTGCTCCACCACCCACCGCGCGGCGGCGTTGGCGGTGCCGTGCGTGAGGCCGGTCTGGAAGGAGTACAGCGGTACGTCGATCTCGCGCGTGTGCCACAGCCGCAGCCCGAGCCGGCGGGCGACCGGGGTGTCGGCGAAGGGGTCGGCGGCCTGGAGGTCCAGGGTGAGCCGGTTCGGCCAGTACCACTCCAAGAGCGAGGGGACCGGGCCGGCCAGCGCGCGGGCCAGGTCCGCGGGCGCGGTGTAGGCCGGGTTGACGCTGAGGTCGGGCACCAGCGGGTGGGTGACGTAGAGCCATTCGACCAGGCCCGCGTTGGTCACCCCGGCGGGCGGACGCAGCCCCGCCGGCAGCTGCGCTGCCAGCTTCGACGGCTGGTCCGGGGCCTTCGCCGCGTACGCGCCCGCCAGCTGCTGGAGGATCGCGAAGGACTCCGTACGGCCCATGGTGAGCGATTCGTCGAAGACCTCTCCGGCCTCGATCCGGGCCCGCCAGGCGTCCGCCTGCTCGGTGGTGAGCCGGTAGGTGATCCCCTCGCCGGCGAACGCGTCGTGCATCCCGCCGTCGATCAGGGCCAGCCCCGACAGGTCGCGGTGGCCGGGGCGGCCGTCGAAGTCCCAGGCGGCGTAGGCGAGTGCGGTGCTCGCGCCCCAGGAGTGCCCGCCGAGTACCACCTGCCGGCGCCCGCCCTCCCGCGCAGCGAGGACGACCTGGCGCAGGTCGGCCAGCTCGACGGCGAGGCCCCAGTCGGCGACGTACGGGACGGTCTGCGCGGTCTGCGCCCGGTAGTGCCCGCCCAGGTAGTAGTCGGCGGCGCGGTCCGGCGGGCGGCGGAACCCGTCCAGGTCGGCGAGGTTCTGCTGGCGCCGGTCGACGACCCACACCTGGGTGCCGGGCCGGCGGGCGGCCAGCTGCCGGGCGACCGGGGCCAGACTGCCGGCGGCGGCGAACTGGCCCGGTACGAGGACCACGACCTGCCGGGCCCGGGCGGAGCCGACCTTCAGTACGTGGACCCGGTCCCGGTCCGCGGGACCGGGCGCGTCCACGCCGGGCAGCGATACGTAGGACTCGCGCACCTGCGGCGCGGGGGCCGCGCCGGCGGCGCCGGGCAGCGTCGCCGCGAGGACCAGTCCGGCCACGACCGCGGCGCACCTGCGCCCGGTCGATCCGCTCCACGGGATTCTCATTGCTTCCTCCTTGACGAGGTCTCAGGCAGGAAGAGGGGCGGGGGCCGCCGAACATTCCCCGTGACCCGCGCCACATTCCCATACGGGTCGTGTGGTGCGGGTCACAGGGAATGTCAGGCCGCCCCCGCCCCTCTTCCGTCCCGAAGGCACCCGACATCAGCAGGAGGCGGTCATGGCGGTCACGGCGAACGAACGGACATGGGCAGGGATACGGACAGGGGCGCGGACCCGGGCGCGGGCGGGGACCGCGGCCGCGGCGTTCCTCGCGGCGGACGCGCTGGTCCACGTCTACTGGATGACCGGCAGCACCTGGCCGGCCCGGGATCCCGCCTCCCTGTCCCGGGCGGTCCTCAACATGGAGGTGCCGTTCACGCCGCCGGCCCTCCTCGCCCCCCTCGGCCTGCTGCTCGCCGGAGCGGCGCTGCTCCTGGCGCAGGCCGGCCGGCCCGCCCGGCTCGCCCGCCGGCTGCCGACCCGGGCCGTGCGGCTCGGCGCAGCCGCCGTCGCCGCCGGGGTGCTGGCCCGTACCGTCGTGGGTCTCGCCTGGGCCCTGGGCTTCGGCGTGGACACCGCCAGCCCCTTTTACCGGCTCAACCTGTTCGTGTACACCCCGGCCTGCCTGGCCCTCTTCACCGCCGTGCTCATCGCGACCCGGCGCCCGGCCGGTGAGCGCCCGGTCAGTTCTCGTTGAGCGCGGGGTAGTCGGTGTACCCGGCCTCCCCGCCCACGTACATCAGGCCCTTGTCCTGGAGGGGGTTGAGCGGTGCACCGCTGCGCAGTCGCTCGACCAGGTCGGGGTTGGCCAGGAAGGCGCGGCCGAGGGAGACCAGGTCCGCTCCCGCGGCGAGCAGCCGCTCGGCCTCGTGCCTGCCGCCGTCGGCGGGGAGCGGCCCGGGCCACGGCAGCGCGGGATTGGCGATCAGCGTGCCCGCCCAGTGCTTGCGGATGTGCTGGAAGAGGGGCTGGTCGGGATCGGCGAAGACGACGTGCAGGTAGGCGAGGCCCGAGTCGCGAAGGGCGTCGACCAGCGCCGGGTAGACGGCCTCGACGTCGTCCTCGTGCATGCCGTTGGCCGTGACCCCGGGGGCGATGCGCAGGCCCACCCGCTCGGGTCCGACGGCGTCGGCGACGGCCTGGACCACCTCCCGTACGAACCGGATGCGGCCGGCCACCGAGCCGCCGTAGGCGTCGGTGCGGTGGTTGGTGCCCGACGCCAGGAACTGGTGCAGGAGGTAGCCGTTGCCGCCGTGCACCTCCACTCCGGCGAAGCCCGCGTCGACGGCCCTGCGGGCGGCGGCGGCGAAGTCGGCGACGGTGGACCGTATCTGGCCCCCGGTCATCTCGAGCGGGACGACGGCCGGCTGGTGACCGCTGGGCGTGAAGACCGTGTCGGGGAGCGGGACCGGCGAGGGCGCGACGGGCGGCAGCCCGCCGCTGTTGTCGGGGTGCCCGATCCGGCCGCCGTGCTGCAGTTGCAGGAACATGCGGCCGCCCGCGGCGCCCACCGCCCCGGTGACCCGCCGCCATCCGGCCACGTGCGCGTCGCTGTGGATCGCGGTGATGTTCGGGTACGTCTGCCCGACCGCGTTCGGCGTCGAGGCCTCGGCGATGATCAGCCCCGCGGAGGCGCGCTGCGCGTAGTAGGTGGCCATCAGCGGGGTCGGAGTGCCGTCGTCGGCGGCGCGGTTGCGGGTCATCGGCGCCATCACCAGACGGTTGGGCAGTTCCAGGCCGCCGAGTCGGGCGGGGTCGAAGACGGTGGTCATGGCGGTGGTCCCATCATGGCGGGCGCCCCCGCCGGTGCGGCGGGGGCGCGGTCGGTGAGCGTCAGGGTGTGGGGGTGGGGGGTGGACCCACTCTCGGACGCCGCGGCGGACCGAACAAGATCGAGGTCGTCTACGATCGGTGCGCCAAACTCACCAATGGAGGCCGGCGGTGGAGCGACACGAGATCGAGGCGTTCCTGACCCTGGCCGAGGAGCTGCACTTCCGCCGCACCTCCGAGCGGCTCGGCCTGGCCCAGGGGCGGGTCAGCCAGACCATCAAGAAGCTGGAACGCCGCATCGGCGTCCCGCTGTTCGAACGCACCAGCCGCCGCGTGACCCTGACCCCGACCGGGCGGCAGCTGCGCGAGGACCTGATCCCCGTACAGCAGCAGCTCCAGCGCGCCGTCGACCGCGCGGTGGCCATGGGGCGGGGCATCACGGGCGTGCTGCACGTCGGGTACTCGAGCCCGATGGCCGCCGAGATCCTGGTGAAGGCCGCCGGGGTCTTCCGCGCCCGGTACCCGGACTGCGAGGTGGAGATCCAGGAGGTGATGCTCTTCGACCTCTTCGGGCCGATGCGCGGCGGCCGGGTCCACCTCCAGGTCACCGAGCACCCGGTGGACGAACCCGATCTCGTCCTCGGCCCCCGCGTGATGTCCCAGCCCCGGGTGCTGATGGTGCCGGCCGGGCACCCCTTCGCCCGGCGTGCGTCGGTGTCGGTGGAGGACCTCGCGGAGTCGACGCTGATCGCCGTGTCCGGGTCGGTGCCGCAGTACTGGCGCGAGTACCACTACCCCCACCGCACCCCGCAGGGCAGACCCATCGAGCACGGGCCCCCGGCCACCTACTGGACCGAGGTGATGAACCGCGTCGGCCTGGGCCAGGGGGTCTCGCCGGCCAGCGAGGAGGCGGAGCGCTACTACGCCCGCCCCGACGTGGCCTGGGTCCCCTTCCGCGACGCCCCTCCCGTGGAGTACGGCTTCGTCTGGCCGGCGTCCGGCGGCAACGCCCGGGTGCGCGCCTTCGTCGACACGGTCTGCGAGCTCCGCGCGGCCTCGTGACCGGCGCCGAGCGACGGGCGCCGAGTCGCTGGCGCCGAGCGGGCTGCCGCGACGGATGGCGTGGGGGAGTGCACGGAAGTGAGTCGTCCGGTTCGCCGAAGGGGATCCCGCTTTCTCCGTTCGATGCGATGGGCCCGCATAGCGTCTCCGGGCATCGAGCGTCTGGAGATTTGCGATGACCTTCCCATCCGCCGCCGCGGTGGCCCGCGGTCCCCTGCTCCCGAGACCGGCCGTCTACCGCCCGCTGACCGGGCCGTGGCGGTCGCTGGACTGGTACGCGGGGGAGACCATGCACGCCGCAGGCGTGCGTGACGCCCGGTCGATCGCCGCCGACCGCTGGGACGGGCCGAGCGTGGTGTGCCTGAAGGACCGCGTGGCCGCGCTCGCCAAGGGGCAGGTGGAGCCGGTGGCCCTGCGGCTCGCCGCGATCGGCGTCAACTGCGGCTGGTCCGAGGTGGTGTCCGGCGAAGGCCGCGCGGTGGACGGGGTTCCGCCCAGGTTCGCCGCCCTGTGGGCGGCGGTGGGCCGGCGGATCGGAACCTTCGGGTTCGACGCCGCACCGCTGCTGGCCGTCGTCAACCACGCCGTCACTGCCTGGGCGGGGGAGGGCGCCCGGCCCGCCCTGGCCTGGTCGGCCACGGATGCGCCCAGCCGGATCGACCTGCTGCTGGCCGCCGCCGCGCGGATGGATGCCGTCAACGGGTCCGTGCTGCTGAAGTCCCATCTGCTGGAGTTCGCCGAGGCCCGGCCGCTGACCGCGGTGCGGGGCCTGGACCGCATCGTCCAGGTCCAGGCCATCGTGCGGGAGGTGCTGGAGCGACGGCTCGAAGCCATGGCCGCCGTGGGCTGCCCGCCCGCCGGGATCACCGCCGCGCGGACCCTCGCCGCCGATCCGCCGGAGGGCCCGGACGGCATCCCGCCGCGGCTCGTCACACCCGTGCAGCAGGCGGTCGAGGCACTGCTGGGCAGGTGGCGGCCGGACGCCGCGGGGGCCGGACGCCACCTGGGGCGGGAGCAGTTCCAGGCGGTCGCCGACCTCGCCCCCATCGGCGGGCAGGTACGCGACCTCGCGCGGGCGCGCAAGGAGGTCGGCGTCGCGTACGACGGGGCGGTGGCCGCCGTCCGGCACAGCAACCTGCTCTACCGCCGGCTCATCGACGCGGCGGGCCGGCAGCCCGCCCCGCGGGGCGGGGCGCGCTGCGCCACGGCCGGATGAGTCAGCCCAGGAACCGGGCCAGCTGCGCGTCGATGTCGAAGTGGCGCTCCTCCGCGCCGCGCGGCACGAGCGTCTCCATCTCCGCGCACCAGGCGTCGACGTCGTCCGCGTCGGCGGACAGCAGGCAGTCACCGTCGTCCGAGGCGAGGCTGAAGAAGACGCGGGAGTGCCTGGCGAAGCGCAGCGGCCATATCCGCAGGTCGCCCTGACCCGCGAAGGAACCGCGCCCGTCCAGCAGCAGGTCGCGGGCGAACACCCAGCTCTTGGCGCATTCGCCGGGCCGGTGGAAGCGCGCCGTCATCTCGAACGGCCGGTCCGTGCGGTAGCGCAGCCGCGTTCGCACGGTGCTCCGTTCGTACTCGCTCTCCAACACCATGAAGACGGTGGCGGTGATGCTCTTGGTCACGATGTGTGTCTCCGGGGGCGTGGGGGAACCGGGCGTGATCACCGCAGGACGCTAGCCGCCGGTTCGTGCACGTTTGTGAATTCAGCCCTCCTGCCCTCATGACCTCGGTATTCACCTGCCGTAAGAGGAGATTCGACTGTGGACGTACGCCTCCGACACTGGCGCAGCCCCGAGATACGGGGCATCGACCGTGGCGGCATCGCCTTCCGGGCGGCGGTGCTGGTCGTCTGGCGGGCGCGGGGCACGGTGCGGGCGCTCTGGGACCGGGCCGGCCACGAGGCCCGTCTCGGAGCCGTGGTCGAGGCCGCCGTGTGCCGGGTCGTCTCGTCCGCGGCCCCCGACCCCGATGGCGTTCGCCCACCGCGTGACCCCGAGGCGCTGGCGGAAGAGCTCACCGCCACGGTCGCGGCTGAGTGCCGTGCCGTCGGCCTGGACGTGTACGCGGTGCGGCCCCTGCGCGTCGAGTTCGTGCCGGGGACGTCCTTTCGATCATGAGGTAGGGGCTGTGGGATAAGACGGGCATAATGAATGACTCCATTTGGTGGAATATCCACATTTGATCAAGGATGCCCGTGATCGCCGCTGCCTCCCCGGACACCTTCGAGCGCTGGTTCTTCAAGCTCATGACGCCCGTCGGGCGGTCCCAGTGGCTGCGCGCCGATCTGCTGATGGTCGGCCTGGTCGCCTTGGGGGCGCTGCACTGCGCGTTCCGGCCCGACGCCGGGCTGGTGAGCGGCACCCTGCCCAGCGCGGCGGTCGCGCTCGTCGTCACCGCCGGTTTCCTCTGCCGGCGGCGGGCCCCGCTCCCCGTGGCCCTGCTGACCATGGCCGGCCTGGTGCTCAACGGTGCCCGCACCCCGGTCTTCTTCGCCCTCTACGGTCTCGCCCGCTACCAGCGCGGCCGGCGCACGGCGGTGATCGCGCTCGGCTCCGCGGCCTTCGTCCCGCTGAAGGCGCTCCTGCCCGGCCACCTCGGAACCTCGGTGGTGGAGGACTTCCTGAACTCGGCCTTCTACGTCGTCCTGCCCGTGGTCTTCGGCCTCGGCGCGAACGCCTACGAGCGGAGCATCACCGCGCTGCGCGCCGAGCGCGAGCACCGGATCCGGCAGACCCGCTCGGAGGAGCGGCTGCGCCTCTCGCGCGAGATGCACGACATCCTGGGCCACCGGATCGCGATCATCGCCATGCACGCCGGGGCGATCGAGTTCGTCCCCGGTGTGAAGCCGGAGAGCAGGAAGCTGGCCCGGGCGGCGGGCGACACCGCGCGCGCCGCGATGCGCGACCTGCGGCAGGTCCTGGGCGCCCTGCGGGACGGGGAGGGCTCGGTGGTCGCGGGCCGCAGGCTCGCCGACCTCGACGCGCTGGTGGGCGAGGCCCGCGCCGCGGGCCTCGCCGTCACCTTCGACCGCGGGGCCGACGGAGCCGACGGAGCCGACGAGGCCGACGACGCCGTGCCGCCGGAGATCGCGCTCACCGCGTACCGCACCGTCCAGGAGGCCCTGACGAACGTGGTCAAGCACGCCCCGGGCGCCCGTACCGCCGTACGGATCCACCTGGCCGACGGCGTGCTCTCGGCCTCCGTGCACAACGAACCGCCGGCGCGCCACGTACGGAGCGACGCCGCGGGCTGCGGCTTCGGCATGATCGGGCTGCGCGAGCGCGTCTCCCTCCTGGACGGCGAGTTCCAGGCCGGACCCACCCCGGACGGCGGCTGGCGCGTGGTGATGACCGTGCCCACCGCCACACCGGATCGACTTTCGATGACCGCGAGGTTCACGGACGTCGACCACGGCCGTGGGACGCTCCCCCGGAAGGCCCCAGACGGAGGGAGCACCGCATGATCCGCGTACTCGTCACGGACGACGAACCGCTGGTGCGGTTCGGCCTGCGCATGCTGCTGGACGCCGCCGAGGGCATCGAGGTGGTCGGCGAGGCCTGCGACGGCGCCTCCGCCATGGCCCGTGCGCGCGAGCTGTCCCCCGACCTCGTCCTGACCGACCTGCGGATGCCCGGGATGGACGGCATCACCGCCACCCGGCAGCTCCTCGCCCTCCCCAACCCTCCCGCGGTCCTGGTGCTCACCACCTTCGACACCGAGGAAGGGGTCACCGAGGCCCTCGAGGCCGGGGCGGCCGGCTACCTCCTCAAGGACGCCCCGCCCGAGCAGATCGTGGGAGCGGTACGGCTGGTCGCGTCCGGCGGCAGGGTGCTCGCCGAGGCCTCCGCGGCCCGGCTGCTGGCGGCCTCCCGCGCGCGCGGCCCCCAGCGGCCCACCGGTATCCCGCCCGAGCAGCGGCGCCGGCTGGAAGCGCTCACCGACCAGCAGTGCGAGCTCCTGTGCCACCTCGGGGAGGGCCTGTCCAACGCGGAGATCGCCCGGCGGATGTACCTGACCGAGGGCACGGTCAAGGCGTACGTGTCCCGGCTGCTGACCGCCCTCAGGGTCGACAACCGGACCCAGGCCGCGATCCTCGCGCACCAGGCGGGCCTCCTCGGCGGAAGGTGATCACCTTCGCCTCCGTCAGAACCAACCTTCGGCCCGCGGCCACCCGATCTGATCAGGGCGTTCCGGTCACGCCACCACGGCGTGCCCCATACCCCCTGGAGTCACATCATGCGTATTGCGATGAACGCGGGCCGCGCCAAGCGCTGGTCGAAGCTGGCGGCCATCCCGGTCGGTGTCCTGGCCTCCGGCGCGATGGTCCTCGGCGCCACCCACGCCACGGTCACGGCGTCCGCCTGGAACGACAACAACACCCTGGCGTCCGGCAAGTGGACCAAGGCCACGGTGTCGAGCAGCAAGCCGAACGCGGCGGTCGTCAACGTCTCCGGCCTCACCCCGGACACCCCGGCGGCGTGGACCACGGTCAAGTACACCTTCAACCCTGATCCCGACGCCGCGCAGAGCGCCGGCCGGCTGCTGTTCAAGGACGTCGTCGCCAAGGACGCCAAGGGCAACGTCGTGGACATCAAGAACTCGGAGCTGGCCAAGCACCTGCACCTGGGCTTCGAAGTCCAGCGCCAGGGGCAGTTCGACGTCGTGTTCGAGGAGGAGCGCACCGTCGCCGATTGGCTCAAGGACGACGCCACCGGTCTGACGATCAAGGACCAGCTGCCGCTCAAGGGCAAGGGCAAGGACGCGGACAAGGAGAAGGGCAAGTTCAAGCTCACGAACCGGTACGACCTCCAGCTCTCCTGGTACCTGGACAAGGACGCTCCGGCGGAGGCCCAGAACAGCGGCATCACCTTCACCGTCGGCGCCGAGCTCGACGAGACCGAGAAGAAGGCCTGACGTCCCGACCGATTCCGGTGCGGCGCCGACCCGGCAGGGGTGTCGGCGCCGCACCGGCGTTGAGCCACGCCCCACAAGAAAGGCGATCACGTGGGCACGAACACCGGGGACCGGTCGGCCGCTCCTCATGACCGGACAGACGAGACGACGGAACTCCCCGTGATCCCCTCAGGCGCGCCGCCGGCGACGGCAGCGGAGGAGAGCTGGTGGCTGGTCCTGCGGATGTCCGGCTGCCGCGCCCTCGTGACCATGGTGACGACGCTGATGTGCATCCCCATGGCCGCACTCGCATGGGGCTGGTCCCCGTCCGTGGTCGTCTCGGGCTCCATGGAGCCGGCGCTGAGCCGGGGCGATGTGGTCGCCGTCCAGCACGTACTGCCGTCCGAGGTCGGCGGCGGAGCCGTCATCGCGTACGAGGACCCCGACCACGGCGGCCGGCTCACCACCCACCGCGCCGTCAAGCGCCTCCCCGAGGACGCCTACCTGGTCAAGGGCGACGCCAACCCCCGCCCGGACCCCACTCCCGTCACCCCGGACCGGCTGCGCGGCGTCGTCGCGGTCGCGGTGCCCTGGGTCGGGACGGTCTGGCTGTGGCTCCAGCAGGGGGACTGGGCGTACCTGGGCTGCGCCGTACTGCTGTACGCGGCCGCGCTCCGGGGCTGCGTACACGTACCCGGCCGGACTGCCTGGGCTCGGTGTGAAGAAGGGCGAAGGGAGGAGTAATCACTCCCCGCCACTCTTAACTTATAGCGCACAGGGGGGCTTGCGGCAAGGCCCCGCTCCTGGGGAAGAATCGCGGACCTAGCCCCAAATCCCGCGGAAACAGGAGCACATGAACCCCCTGACCATCAGTGCGGCCACCAGCGCGTTCGACCTTCCCTCCCACCTCTCCGCCAAGGCCGATCCGGCCCTGACCGACGGCGACGAGTGCCACTTCGCCGCCATCGCGCAGACCCTCGAGGAGGCGATCGCCGAACTGTCCGACCGCCTCGAGGCCACGCGCAAGGCGCCGGGCGGCATCGGCCGGGAAGCGATGGAACGAGACCTGGAGATCCACCGCCTGACGGGTCGTCTGCGCACCCTGCGCCGCTTCGGCCGGGACCTGTGCCTGGGACACATCGTCACGGCGGACAGCGCCGAGCCCGTGTACGTCGGCCGCCTCGGCCTCACCGACAGCGAGGGGCGCCGGCTGCTGGTCGACTGGCGCTCCCCGGCGGCCGAGCCCTTCTTCGCGGCCACGCACGCCGCCCCGATGGGCCTGGCGAGCCGCCGCAGGTACCGCTGGACCCGCGGCCGGATCAGCGACTACTGGGACGAGGTGTTCACCGCCGACGGGCTCGAAGGGCGCGCCGCGCTCGACGACCAGTCGGCCTTCATCGCCAGCCTGGGGAGCAACCGCTCGGACCGGATGCGGGACGTCCTCGCCACCATCCAGTCCGACCAGGACGCCATCATCCGCGCGGGGTCGCGCGGCGCCCTCGTCGTCGACGGCGGCCCGGGTACGGGCAAGACCGTGGTCGCCCTGCACCGGACCGCCCACCTCCTCTACTCCGACCCGCGCCTCGGCCACCGGCGGGGCGGCGTGCTGTTCGTCGGCCCGCACCGGCCCTACCTGGCCTACGTCGAGGACGTCCTGCCCAGCCTCGGAGAGGAGGGCGTGCAGACCTGCGTCCTGCGCGACCTCGTCGAGGAGGGGGCCGCGGCGACGGTGGAGTCCGACCCGGAGGTGGCCCGCCTGAAGTCGTCCGCGGACATGGTGAAGGCGATCGAGACGGCCGTCAGGTTCTACGAGGAGCCCCCCGCCGAGGGGATGACGGTCTCGACCGACTGGGCCGACATCCGGCTCACCGCCGACGACTGGGCCGATGCGTTCGACGCGGGACGCGGCACCCCGCACAACGAGGCGCGCGACCAGATCTGGGAGGAACTGGTCACCATCCTGCTGGACAAGCTGGACGGAGACGTCCCGCCGGAGGCGTTCCACAAGTCGCTGCTGCACGACGAGGAGCTGGTCGGGACCCTCGACCGCGCCTGGCCGATGCTCGAAGCGGGCGACCTCGTCGGCGACCTCTGGTCGGTCCCCGCCTACCTGCGGATGTGCGCGCCCCGGCTCGGCCGCGACGAGGTCCGTACGCTCCAGCGCGCGGACGCCCAGGCCTGGACGGTGTCCGACCTGCCGCTCCTGGACGCGGCGCGGCAGCGGCTCGGCGACCCGGAGGCGGCCGTGCGCAAGCGCCGCCACGCCGCCACCGTCGCCGCCGAACGCGAGCGCATGGCCGGCGTCATCGACAACGTGCTGGCCGCCGATGACGACGGCGAGGGCGCGGTGACGATGCTGCGCGGCCGGGACCTCCAGGACAGCCTGATCGACGGGACCGCGCTGCCCGCCGCCGACCCCGAGCCCCTCGCCGGCCCGTTCGCGCACATCGTCGTGGACGAGGCCCAGGAACTGACCGACGCCGAGTGGCAGATGCTGCTGCTGCGCTGCCCGTCCCGGAGCTTCACCATCGTCGGCGACCGCGCCCAGTCCCGGGACGGGTTCACGGAGTCGTGGCGCGAACGGCTCGAGCGGGTCGGCCTCGACCGGATCGAGGTGGCCTCCCTGAGCGTCAACTACCGCACGCCGGAAGAGGTCATGGCGCAGGCCGAGCCGGTCATCCGCGCCGCCCTCCCGGACGCCAACGTGCCGGCCTCCATCCGCAGCAGCGGCATCCCCGTCGCCCACGGACCCGTCGCGGACCTGGACGCGGTCCTCGACACCTGGCTCGCCGCCAACCCCGAGGGCGTCGCCTGCGTCATCGCCGCCGGTGACATCGGCGAGGACACCTTCCGCCCGACCCCCCGCGTCCGCTCGCTGACCCCGTCACTCTCCAAGGGCCTCGAGTTCGACCTGGTCGTCCTGATCGACCCGGACTCCTTCGGCGAAGGCACCGCGGGCGCGGTCGACCGCTACGTCGCGATGACCCGCGCGACCCAGAAACTCGTCATCCTGACGAGCCCCTGACCGCGGCGGCCATCGGGCCCCGGCCCGAATGCGCGCCCCCACCCCGGGTAGGCGCAGGGCATGTCCGGTCACCACATTGACAGCACCCTGTCCCTGCTGGTTTACGGCTACGCATGGGCCCCGGACCTGCGCCGGGCCCATGACGGCGCGCCCGTCGTGCACACCCGCCTGATGGGACGGCCCGCGGCACTGCTGCACGGCCTCGAGGCCGTTTCCCTCTTCTACGACGAGACCCGCGTCGAGCGGCACGGCGCGCTGCCGCCGCAGGTGCTCGACACCCTCTTCGGCAGGGGAGCGGTACACACCCTGGACGGAGCACGCCACCGGGCGCGCAAGGAGCTGCTGGCGTCGCTGCTGATGTCGCCCGTGGCCGTCGGCGGCCTGACCGCACGGGTGGAGAGCGGCTGGCGCGAAGCCGTGCCCCGCTGGGAGGGCCGCGGGGTGGTGCTCTTCGACGAGGTGGCGACCCTGCTCGCGGGGGCGGTCTGCGACTGGGTGGGTCTGCCGGTCCCGGAGGAGGCGGCCCGTGAGATCGGCGAGGACTGCGTGGCGATGGTGGAAGGGTTCGCCACCGCCGGACCCCGGCACGCACGGGCCCGCCGCGCCCGCCGCCGCCAGGAGCAGGCCCTCATGGACGCCGTGAACCGGGTCCGCGCGTACGACCCGAAGCTGGTTTCCGGGACGGTGCTGGAGACGGTCGCCCTGCACCGCGAGCCGGACGGCACCCTGCTCGACCCGCACACGGCGGCCGTCGAACTCCTCAACATCATCCGTCCGACCGTCGCCGTCGCCTGGTACGTCACCTTCGCCGCGCACGCGCTCCACCGCCATCCCGGTCACCGTGACCAGCTGCGCACCGACGGCTCCGACGGCCCCGCCCACGCCCGCGCCTTCGCCCACGAAGTCCGCCGCTTCTACCCCTTCGTGCCCTTCATCGCAGGCCTGGCCGCCCGCGACCTCACCTTCGCCGGTGACCAGCTCCCGGCCGGAACCCTGCTCCTCCTCGACGTGTACGGGCACCACCACGACCCCGCGCTGTGGGAGCGGCCCTACCACTTCGCCCCCGAGCGCTTCCTGGGCCGCGAACCGGGCCCGGGCGAACTGATCCCCCAGGGCGCCGGCGACGCCCGGACCGGCCACCGGTGCCCGGGCGAGGACATCACCCTCTCCCTGCTCGCCGCCCTCGCGTCGGCCCTCGCCCGCACGGACCCCGCCGTACCGCGACAGGACCTGTCCATTCCGCTGAACCGGATCCCCACCCGCCCCCACAGCGGGTTCGTCATCGAGGTCGCGTCCCGGATGGACAAGGCGGAGCTCAAGAGCGCCCGAGGGCGCTGACCGCGCCCTCGGGCGTGGCGGGCCCGCCCCAGGACTCGCCGGGTCCGTCAGGTACGGAGCAGGCTGTTGGAGCCGTCGAGGGCGTCGGCTCCCTCGTCGTTGAACCAGTAGTCGCCCGCCGCCAGGTAGCGGAAGGCGTGCGTGCTCTTGCCGGGCAGTGCGACGGTGACCGCGCGCGATCCGTCCTTGCGCGGCCGCAGCTCGTGCGTGCCCGGCCGCCAGTCGTTGAAGTCGCCCACGACACTGACCGGCCCGGGCGGGGTGTCCGCCGGCAGGACGAAGGTGATCTCCGTGTGGTCCTTGCCGCCTTTGCGGCGCTTGCGTTCGAGCACGGGAAGCTCCTACCGGGTCGGGAAACGTCGGCCACATCCTCGTACCGAGGCCGGGCGGTCCCACGACGACACGGCGGACCGGCACCCGCCCGGCGGAGCGCGCACGGGCCCCGGGGCCGACTCACCGCTCTCCGAACGGTTCGGCCGTTGACCCTCGACGTGGTCGAGGGCTCAGAGTTCCAGGTGTGGAGAGCGAGATGCGCAGCATTGGTGAGATGGCCCGGGACTGTGGCCTGGGCGTGAGTGCCCTGCGGTTCTACGACGGCGCCGGCGTGCTGGTCCCGGCCCGGGTGGATCCGGCGAGCGGCTACCGCTGGTACGGCCCCGAGCAGCTCGAGGAGGCCCGGTTGCTGGCCCGGCTGCGCCGGGCGGGCATGCCGTTGGCGGACATCCGGCTGGTACTGGCCGGCTGGTCCAGCGCGGACACCGACCTGGTGCGGCAACTGCTCCGGGCGCACCTGCGCCGTCTCGAACTGGGGCTGTCGGATGCCCGCAGCGAGTTCTCCACGCTCCGAGCGCTACTCGAATGCAGGGAGAACCCCATGACCACGCTCCGCACCGCCACCGTCCGGCTTGCCGTCCCCGCGCCTGAGCTGGCAGCCGCGCTGGACGCGGTCCGCTTCGCCGCCGGCACCGACCCGGAGCTGCCGATGCTCGGCGGTGTCCTGTTCGACATCGAGGGCGACGAGCTCCGTGTCGTGGCCACCGACCGGTACCGGATGGCTGTGGCACGAGCCCGCACCACCGGGCACGACGGGCCCCGTACGCAGGTCATCGTGCCGTCCCCGCTCGCCGACGCGATGCGGGCGCTGCTGAGCGACGACGCGTCCGTCCGGCTCACCGTGGACGGTGACCGCGTGGCCCTGGAGGCGGGAGACCGCCAGACGGCCGGCCAGTGCCTCGACCACGACTTCCCCGACTACCGCCGCCTCATCCGCCTCCCCGCGGGGCGCCGTGTCCTCGTCGACGTGCAGGCGTTCCGCAAGACGCTGGAAACCGGCCCCGTCCACGCGAACGAGGACGGTGTCAGCGTGCTCAAGGTGGCCGCGGACGGCACGGTCACCGTCTACGAGGACGGCGCCGGCGCCGGCGCCGGCCAGGACCTGGTCGCCGTCAACCGCGAGTTCCTGCTCCACGCCCTCGCCGCCGGCGCCCAGGACCGGCTGATCCTGGAATTCGGAGCCCCCAAGGCCCCCGTGGCGATCCGCCGCACCGACACCGAGGCCGCCTTCTCGCTCCTGATGCCCGTCAGCCTGGACAACTAGCGGGCGCCGCCCCCGCTCGCGCCGGGCATCGCCCCGGGGCCCTTCACGTGTGCAAGGGGATTCAGCCGTGCTCTTCCTCCTCGGATTCCATGCGCCGGATTCCCTCGTGGGTGAGGGTGACCATCGCGGGAGTGTTGCCCGGTTCCCAGTCGACGGTGATCAGGCCTTCGCCCGCCAGGTAGGTGCAGGCGGCGGCCAGGTCCTGTTCCGGTACGTGGAGGTCGCGCCGCAGCTGCGCTCCGGTGATGCCGAGGAGGCGGTTGCCTTCGACGGCTTCGTACAGGACCCGGAGCACCTGTTCGCGGTAGGTCTTGCGTTCCCGCAGCGTGGCCATGACCGTGTCCTCTCGCGTGCGGTGGTGGGCTCCGGAGCCCGTCGGGGCTCTCAGATCTCGTCGGAGTGGGCGAGAAGCCGGCGGGGCGGGGCGCCGTGGCGCCCCGCCCGCTGCTCCCGGTCGGAGGAAGGTCTGTTCCTCACCGGTCGGCATCCGTGCGGTGGGCTCGACGACTGGTGTCGTCCGGGAGGCCGGGAGGTCTCGGCAGGGGGTCGCTGAAGTGGTAGGCCGCGATCCGTGCGTCGTGCTGGGCGTTGAGCAGGTGTATCAGGCGCATTCCGATGCCGGTCATGAGGATGATCACCGCGATGAGGACGAGGGTCTCCACGGAGCTCACCTCCAGCCGTTTCCGGGCAGTGGGAGGGTGCTTCGGTCCATCGGGTTCCCCAAGGGGGACATGAAGGCCCCGCCTTCGCTCTCCCAGCCGGCTTCCTGGCGCTGGGCGTCGCGGAGGCCGCGCCCGATGGCGGCTTCGTTGGCCATCAGGACTCCGGCGGTGAGGACGCTGCCGGGGATCGCGGCGGCGGCCATCAGCCGGGTCGCGGCGGCGGGCTCGGTCTCGGGCGGGATGACGAGGAGGTCCCAGCGGCCGACGGTGTAGGAGAGCAGGATCAGCTTGTCGGGGTGCTGTTCGGTGAACCAGCCCACGTGCAGGATGCGCCCGTCCAGGGCAACCGTGTGTGGGACGGCGGGCCAGCGGGTGGGGTTCACGGTGACGTGGGTGACGCGGCCCCAGGGTTCCTCCAGGGCGGCGGCGAGCGGCGGGAGCTCGGCTTCGAGGTCGCGGGAGTAGGGCCACCAGGCCCCGTCCAGCTGGCCGGCGAGCGTGGTCTTCGGGGTGAGGGACAAGCGCGCCGGGAGCTCTGCGGCGAGGTCGCGGGGCGCGGTCCGGTGGAGGGTCGTGGTCATGATGCGGACCTGCCCCCGGACTGCCCGTCGGCAGCCCGGTTCTTAGGCGATCGCCGGAAATGGCACCCGCGTGGAAGCGGGTGCGCGAAGTACTCCCGGTTTTTTCACTGTACGCCCGTTCGATGGACTCTGACCGGCGTGACCAGCTGTTTTCCGGCGGGCGGTGGATCGGGCGGCGGGAGTATCGTGAAACTACGGCGGGATCGCGCACGTCGCCGACCGGAAGCCGGCGTCGGTGCCGGCCTGCGATGAAGCAGGGCCGCACCCCGTAGACGGGCGGACCACATGGCTGACTCCGACACCCCCCACACGCCCCCACTGCTCCTGCCGGATGCGATCCACCAGGCGGTCAAACCCGGCACGGCCCTGCTGCGGCTGGAGACCACGCGGTCCCGGGAGGGGCTCCTGGACGGCGCGTGGTGGCCGCGCACGCGCGACATCGAGACGGAGCTGCCCGCGCTGATCAGCACGTTGATCGGGCATCTCGGGCCGATCGCCCGGGTGGGCGTTGACGCGGCCGCCTGGAACGGCCTCCCGACCCGCCTGGTCATCGACGACCAGGTCGTGCACCTCGACTCCGACCCGGTCGGCGACGACACCGTCCTGATCACCCGCGGCGACAACGACCACTTCGCCCTGCTGGTGGTTCCCCCGGAGACCACGGCCGACGCCGCCCGCGAGGCGATGGCCCGCGCCGTCCGCGCCGACAACATCACCGAGGCCGCTCAGATCCTCATCGCCACCACGCCCGAACCCGAGGACGGCGGCGCTGCCGACCCGGCAGCCGGACCCTGAACCCTCAGCGGCCGAGGTACCGCTCGACAGCCACGGCGACGGCCTCGGGTCCCAATGCGGGGTCGTTCGCACCGGCGAGGAGGAGGACCGGGGCCGGGTTCTCCTTCACCTGCTCGTGGAAGTCGACGCGCGCCCAGGAATCCGGGTATGCGCGGAAGGCCGTCGCCGTACGGGGACGGCTGGTCACCGTCGTAGACGGGCCGGTGGCCTTCACGCCCCGGCACCGGCGAGCCCCGGGCCCGCTGGGCGGGCCGTACACTCGGCCCATGGGTCGCACACGTTCCTCGAGGCAGTGCCTGCAGCAGGCCGCCTCCGGGATGCGCCCGTCCGCCGGGGTTCCGACCGTCGTCGACCCGGCCGGCACGGCCTTCGCCGCGGTGCCCGACACCCGCCGTACCGTCCTGCACGGCCACGGCTAGCGCTCCGCGCCTCCGGCTCCGGCTCCTCCGGCTCCGGCTTCTCCGCTCCACATCACCACAGCAGCTTCCCGGCATGCCGCCGGCGCTGCCGCCTGGCTACGGCCGCACGCCCGGGCCAGAGCCCCCTCGAAGGGATCATTGTGAAGCTGAGCGAATTGCTGGCCGGGCAGGAGCACCACGTTCTCCAGGGTGATCCGGACACGACGCTGATCACCGCGGGAACCACCTTCGACGCCGACCGGGTGACGCCGGGCTCGCTCTTCATCGCCGTACCCGGACACCGGGAAGGCGGCCCCGGCTCCGTCTCGCCCGCCCTGGCCCGGGGCGCCGCCGCCGTACTCGTCGACGGCGGTGAGCCCGGCCTGCCGGCCGCGGTATGGCCCCCCGACACCTGCGCCATCCGGGTACCGGACACGCGGACGGCCGCCGCGGTGGTGAGCTCCCGTTACTTCGGCGAGCCCGGGCGGCAGTTGGACATGGTGGCGATCACCGGCACCAACGGGAAGACCTCCGTCTCGTACATGGTGGAGTCCGTCCTGCGGATCGCCGAGGGCTCCAGGGTGGGGGTGATCGGAACCGCCGGAAGCAGGATCGGCGACGAGCCGATCCCCATGCCGCCATCGGCGCTGACCACGCCGGAATCCCCCGACCTGCAGTACCTGCTGGGGTACATGCGCGACCGCGGGGCCGCCGCCGTGGTGCTGGAGGCCACCTCGATGGCGCTGCTGACGCACCGGGTGGACCGTACGTTCATCGACGTCGGGGTCTTCACCAACCTGACGCAGGACCATCTGGACGACCACGGCACGATGGCGGACTACCGGGACGCCAAGCTGCGGCTGTTCCAGGGCCTGTGCCGGCGTGCGGTGGTCAACGCCGACGACCCGGTGGGCGCGTCCATCGTGTCGATGATGCCGGGTGCGGTGACCACGTACGCCCTCGACCGCCCGGCTGACTACCGGGCCACGGACCTCGTGGTGAGTGCCTCGGGTACGCGGTTCACCCTCCACCACGACGGACGCGCCTACCCGGCCTCGATCCCCGTCCCCGGCCGGTTCTCGGTGGCCAACGCGCTGGCCACGGTGGCGGCCTGCCACGTGCTGGGGCACGAGCTGGGCCCCCTGGTCGACGCGCTCGACCGGATGCCGCCGGTCCCGGGCCGGCTGGAACGCTTCCGGACCCCGCTGGGCACGTCGGTGATCGTGGACTACGCCCACTCGCCGGACTCCCTGGACAAGGTCCTGACCACCATCCGGGGCTTCGCCCGCGGCCGGGTGATCACGGTCTTCGGCTGCGGCGGGGACCGCGACACCACCAAACGGGCCGAGATGGGCCAGATCGCCGGGACCCATTCCGACCTCTGCGTCCTGACCTCGGACAACCCCCGCAACGAGGACCCCGAGGCCATCCTGGACCAGGTCTCCCCCGGCCTCACGGCGACCGGCACCCCCTTCCGGCGCTACGCCGACCGCCGCCAGGCGATCGCCTTCGCCCTGTCCGCGGCGGGCCCCGACGACACGGTCCTGATCGCGGGCAAGGGCAGCGAACCGCACCAGATCGTCGGCGAGGAGCTGCTCCCCTTCAGCGACATGGCCACGGTGCGCGAACTGGCCCAGCCCTAGGGGGTGTCCGGCTGGTCAGGACGTCTCGTCGTGCAGATCCTCTTCGCGCAGCAGATCGTCCTCGCGGCGCCGCGAGGTCTCCTTCTGCCCCTGCTTGCGTCCCTGCTCGCGGGACGCCTTGCCCGGCTGGGTGTGCGCGGGGTCCCCGGGGCGATGGTGAACCTGCGCTTCGCGGCCCTTGCCCGGCTCCTTGGGCTTGCCCTGCGTACCGTCCATGACGGCGACTCCTCCTGTTGCGTGGGGTACGGACTCCTCTCGGATCACGCTGACACGCACAGTGGTGGCCTGCATCATTTCGACCACGAAGGGGTGGCGCACGGGTGACGCCCGCCCTCGATGCGGCGGCATCGGACGGCGGACCATCTCTTCACGGACCTCGCCTCAGTTTCCGTGCCATGCGGTGAGCAGTTCTTCCGGGCCGTACGTTGCCTGGAGCCCGGCGCAGTCGACGCCGCTGCGGGAAACCGCGATCAGCGGCACGGGGTCGTCGGTGACCGCTGCCCGGTGCTTGTGCAGTGCGGCGAGATCGTGGCTGTCGAAGGCCGAGTTCTCCAGCCATTTGACCGATCCGAGGAAGAGCAGCTGTTTGGCCACCGGCTGGCGGTCGGCGCCGACCAGGTCGATCCCGCCGCGCCGTACTTGGTGGATCAGGGGCACCGTCGGCCGGGGTCTCGATGACGGTCGGCTCGGTGGTGGTCATGAGGTCTTCTCCCCGGGGTTGAGGACGCAGTCGCCGCAGGTGCCCGCGCCCGGTACGCGGTAGTACAGGCAGCAGCTGCGGCGCCGGAAGGCGAGCGGCCCGGCGGGGGTGGTGCGGCAGGCGCCGGCGCCTGCCAGCGGCGGGCGGTCCAGCAGTCCGCGGACGAGCGGCACGACGGGGAACGGGGCGTCCGCCACCCTGGCGAGCAGCACGCGGTGGGCTCCGATCAGCGCGGATGCGGCGTTGCCGCGCAGGGTGTGCGGGGAGACGCCGGATACGCGCCGTACGGCGTCGGACCAGGGGGCCAGGTTCTGGACGGCGACGGTGTGGTGCAGGGCCGGGTGCGGTTCCTGGTCCAGCTCCCGCAGGCCGGGCAGCCACAGGTCGAGGGGGCCGGAGGCGGGCAGGCGCCACCACAGCCGGTCGGGTGCCAGGTCGGGCACGCGGCCGGTGAGCGTGGCGCAGGCCAGAGCGATCGACCAGAGCCGTGAGGCGGTGCCCAGGTGCAGGGTGGACGCGGCCACCCGCGGCTGGTCGGTGCCCAGCCGCCCGGAGACGGCCCGTACGCATTCCTCCAGCGCGCGCGGGCCGGCGTACAGGTCGGTCAGCGGCCGGAAGCCGTCGGCCTCGGGGCGGGGCCCGGTGGCCACCGCGAAGTAGGGGCCGATCGCGGAGATCCGCGCCAAGGTGTCGGGGGTGATGGCCGCGTTCACCATGTCCGTACCGTCCGCGTCAGCTCGTGGAAGCCGCGGGTGCGGACGACCTGCCCGTCCGGTCCGGTGAGGGTGAGCCGGTCCGCTCCGTCCCAGCTCACCCGGGTGGTGGCGGCCGGGTCGCCCGGGTCCGCGACGGCCAGTCCTTCCCGGGCCAGGGCCCGCTCGAGGAGCGGGAGCACATCGGACGGCGCCTCCACCGCCACGCCGGCCCGCGCGGTACGGCGCAGTCCGAAGCTGCCGGAGACCGGGTCGAAGGCGAGGTGGTCGGCGTCGAAGGCGCCCGCGACGGCGCCGCTGCGGATCAGGTCCTCGGGAGCACCCGCGTGGACGCGGGAGTCGCGGTCGACCAGCCATACGGCGTCGGCCACGCGCAGGGCCAGCTCCAGGTCGTGGGTGCTGACCACGACGGTGAGGCCCTTGTCCCGGGCGAGGTCGCGCAGCAGCACCGTGAGGGCCACGCGCGAGGGCACGTCGAGGAAGGCGGTCGGCTCGTCGAGGAGGACGACCTCGGGCTCCTGGGCGAGGGCTCGCGCGGTCAGGACGCGTTGGCGTTCGCCGTCGGAGAGCTCGGCGGCCGGCCGGTCCGCCAGATGCCCCGCGCCGACCGCCTTCAGCGACCACTCGACGGCCGCGTGGTCCGCGGCCGTGAGGCGGCCGGTGAACCCGGTGTGCGGGTGACGGCCGAGCCCGGCCAGTTCGCGTACGGACAGCAGCCCGGGGTCCACCCGGTCGGTCAGGACGACGGCCAGCCGTCGGGCGAGAGCGGCCGGCGGCTGGTGCGCCAGGTCGGCCCCGCCGATGCGTATCCGGCCGTCGAGCGCCGGGAGGAGCCCGCACAGGGTGCGCAGCAGCGTGGACTTGCCCGCGCCGTTGGGCCCGAGCAGTACGGTCAGTTCACCGGCCCGCGCTTCCAGGTCGAGCCCCGACAGCACGGCCCGGCCCGCTCCGCGCCCGCGCAGCGGTCGGGTGCGGTAGCCGACGGCGAGCCCCTGGGTGGCCAGTCCGCCGGGGCGGTCCGGAGCGTCGGCGGTACTGCTCACGATGTCGGTCACGGTGTCGGTCACGAGGCCACTCCTTGTACGCCGCGGCGGCTGCGGATCAGGAACGCGATGACGACGGGGGCGCCGAACAGTGAGGTGATGGCGTTGAGCGGCAGCACGGAGTCGGTGCCGGGCGGCTGGCTCAGCAGCGCGCACGCCAACGCGAGGAACGCCCCCGCGAGCATCGACGCCGGGATCAGCGCCCGGTGGTCCGAGGTCCCCAGCGCCACGCGCGTCAGGTGCGGCACCGCGAGGCCCAGGAAGGCGACCGGGCCGCAGAACGCGGTCGCCGCGCCCGCCAGCAGCGAGGTGCCGAGCAGCGCCAGATCGCGGCTGCGCCGTACGTTCAGCCCCATGGTGCGGGCGTAGTCCTCGCCGAGCAGCAGGGCGTTGAGGCGTTTGGCGGTCAGCAGCGCGGTCAGCAGGCCCGCGCCGATGACGGGAAGCATGACCCGGAGGTCGGGCCAGGTCGTGGCGCTGAAGCTGCCCAGGCCCCACATGACGAACTGCTGGGCGCGTTCGGGCCGGGCGTAGACGAGCATCACGCCCACCACCGCGGTGGCCGCCGAGCCGATCATGACGCCGATGACGAGCAGGGTGACGGCCGACCGCACCCACCGCGAGAGGAGCAGGACGAGGGCCAGCACGGCGCCGGCGCCGAGCGAGGCGGCCAGGACGACGCCCACGCGCCCCAGCCCGGCCAGGTTTCCGGTGAAGCTTCCGGCGACCCCGCCGGTGCCGACGACCACGGCGGCGACGCCCATGCTGGCGCCCGAACTCACCCCGAGGGAGAACGGGTCGGCCAGCGCGTTGCGGAACAGGGTCTGCATCTGTACGCCCGCCACGGCGAGGGCCGCGCCGACGGCGGTGGCGGTCAGCGCGCGGGGCAGGCGGACCTGCTCGACGATGACCGTCCATCTCGGGTCGGCGGCGGTACCGCCGAACAGGACCCGCACCACCTCCGCGACCGGCACCCGGTGGGAGCCGGTCGCGATGGTGAGGACGAACAGCGCGGCGGCACCGGCCGCGAGGGTGAGGACGACGGCGAGGCGTCGCCGCCCCGGCCGTACCGCCCGCGGGGCGTCCGGGGCTTGGGCGGGTGCGGTTGCCATGTGCGTCGTCACGCCTTGGGCACCTGGGCGTAGAAGGTGAAGGCGTGCCCCTGCGCCTGGTCCGGGTGGAGCAGCGCGAAGAGGTCGGCCAGGACCAGGTCCGGGCGCAGCACGCCGCGCTCGAAGTAGTCGTTGCCGCCGCCGGGTCCCAGCGCCTTCGTGTTCGTCCAGACCGCTCCGCCGGAGACCGCCTTCAGCTGCCCGTACCGGCTGTCGGCCTTCACCGCGTCCGCGGTGTTCTTCCACTTCTCGCCGACGAGCCAGACGGGCCCCTCGCCGCCCTTCGCGTACACGGCCTCGAAGTTCAGCTGGAGGTTGCCGGTGCCCGCTTCGCCGGCCCACGGGTAGGTGCCGCCCGCGTCCTTGATCAGCTGGGCGGCGTAGCTGCCGCCGGCGGGCATGTACCAGGTGCCCTGGTGCATCGTGCCGGGCAGGACCTCGACGGGCTTGCCCGCCGTGACCGCCTGCGCCCCCTTCTCGGCGACCTTCCGGTAGTCACCCTCGACGGTGTCGAACACCTCGCCCGCACGCTTCTCCGCACCCGTGAGCGCGGCCATCGCCTTGACCCACTCGGCGCGCCCCAGCGGACTGGCCTCCAGCCACTCGGCGTTGGCTACCACGGCGATGCCCGCCTGGCGCAGCTTGGGGTACTGGGGGTCGTCGGTGCCCTGGGTCATCAGGGCGTCCGGCTTGGCCCCGATGACGGTTTCGGCGTTGAGGGTGCGGTCCTTGGCGTACTCGGTGACCCTGCCCGCCTTCACCCGCTCGATCACCTGGGCGGAGGAGATGTTCGCGGTGCTCGCGACACCCGTCAGGACGTCCAGGGTGCCCGTTTCGGTGAGCAGCGGCAGGTGGGTGGTCGAGGCGGAGTACAGGCTTTTGACCGGAACCGTGAGCTGCTGTGCGGACGCCAGCTCACCGGACAGCTCCGGCTTCGGAGCACCGCACTTGACCAGCACGTACGACTCCGGCTTGCCCTTGGGGAAGGGCTCGTTGACGGTGAGGACCTGGTAGCTCTTCTCGTACCGGAGCGTGAAGTTCTTGGCGTGCTTCACCGTCGACTTGACTGGGAAATAGTCCTTGGCCGGGTCGAAGTCCTTGATGCAGCCCTCACCGGCGGCCTGGGCCTTGGCATCGGAGGGCGGGCCGGATTCGCCGCCGCACGCGGTGAGCGTGAGGGCGGCGGCGAGGAAGACCGCCGCGGCTGCCTGACGGCGTCCGGGCATGGCGGATCGTACGGACAAGGTGACTCCTGGTGACATGCGTGGGCAGCGCGCACCGGCACTCCGGGGCGCGTGATGGGGCGTACGGGAAGGGACCCGCTGAGGGAAGAGGCCGTCAGAACCTGGGTGAACGGGCCCTAGTGGCAGGTCGGGCAGACCGGCTCCGACGGGTCGCGGGCAGCCCGAAGCTGCCACCACACATACGCAGGCACACGAGTGCCACCGCCTCTCCTGGGGAAATCCGCCCCGTACTTCGAGGTGCGACGGCGTGAGTCTCCTGACTCGGGATCAACGCTTCTCCGGCCTTCCCACCCCCGGATGGGGCGGTGGCCATGGCGGAGTCGCTCCCCCTACACAGTGGCGGTACCGTGCCGGAATCTCACCGGCTTCCTCGTTCCGCCGTCGCTTGTCGGACGGAAGCATCGCAGAACCGGCCACGGCCACGCCAGACCCACAACTGTGCGACCAGCCACAGGAGGTGGCGCCTACTGCCTACTGCCGCGTTGTGGCACGGTGGCGGTCACCGCTCCGCGACAACGCGGCCCAGGCTGCCGAGAGGCGGTCGACCAGCGCTCGCCTGGACCGCCCGGCACGATCTGGTGCCGCACCACGACGTCGAGGTGGTCGTCCAGCCGATGCCCGACTCCCAGCGCCGGGCGCTGGCCGGCCTCTTCGCGTCCGCGCCCCACGAGGCCGACGCCGCCGGCAGCTTCCGCGTCACCCTCCCGGACACCGACTGGACGAGGGCGCAGAGCGAGCAGTGGCTGTCGACCGGCTTCAACCGCACCCTGATGCCGAACATGGCCATCCACGAGGTGGCACCCGGGCACGCCAGCCACTTCAGGGCGCTGCGCCGTGCGGCGACCGACGTCCGCCGCACGCTCCACTCCGATGCCTTCATCGAGGGCTGGGCCCACTACTGCGAGGA
The DNA here is from genome assembly GCF_026343185.1 of Streptomyces sp. NBC_00091. GTDB lineage: Bacteria > Actinomycetota > Actinomycetes > Streptomycetales > Streptomycetaceae > Streptomyces. The sequence goes on from NZ_JAPEMA010000001.1 coordinate 2,831,494, forward strand.
GCTGGCCCTGGAGCAGGGCTTCCGCGACGGCGACCCGCGCGTCGCCGTCGCGGTCGCGCAGGACGGGCTGCGCAGAGTCACCCGCTTCGCCTGCGCCATCGGACTCCACACCGGAGCCATGACCCTGTCGGACGCGGCGGCGCGGTTCACCGAGGACGTCTCGCTGGCCGGACCCGCGGCCCTGCACGAGGCCGAGCGCGGGCTGTTCGACCCCGGCTACGGCCGTTACACCTGGGGCAAGTTCGCCGTTCTCGACCTGCGCGAGCAGGCCAGGGCCCGCTGGGGCGGCGGCTTCTCACTCCGTCGTTTCCACAGCGCCCTGTTCGACCTGGCCGCCCTGGTGCTCGCCTGAGGAATCGGGGGGCGTGTGAGTCAGGCGCTGCGGTAGGCGATGTGGAGGGTGTCGCCGGTGCCGCCCGCCATGGCGGGCTCCGACATGGTGGCCGCGCCGGGGACCTGCTGCACGAAGCCGGTCCAGGTGGTGCCGTTGAAGGAGTTGAGGTAGATGGCGGAGTCCAGTCCGCGTACCGCGCAGTACAGGACGCCATTGCGGACGGTCAGGGCCGGGGCGCTGTCGGTGGTGCCGCCGAGGTTGGTCGCCGCGGACCAGGCGCTGCCGTTGTGGTTCAGGACGTACGTCGCGCCGTCGAAGCCGACGCAGGCCAGGTAGAGCTTGTCGCCCAGGGTGGTCAGGGCCGGGGCGTGGAAGGTCTGGAGGCTGGCGACCCTGGTGAAGGCGCCCCAGGCGGAGCCGTTGAGCCAGGACAGGTAGACGTAGGCGTCGGTTCCCCAGCCCCGGACCGCGCAGTGCAGGGTGCCGTTGCGGCCGGCGAGGGCCGGGCCGGCGGAGGTGCTCCCGGGGAGGGTGGCGGGTGCCTCCCAGCCGGATCCGCCCAGGCGCGAGACGTACAGCTCTCCCCTTTCTCCGCCGCTGGACACGTACAGGGAACCGGCGTTCACGGCCAGCGTCGGCGGGGTCCAGCTGGTGAGGCCGGGAACGTAGCCGTAGCCCTGCCATGCGCCGCCGCTGATCCTGCCGATGTGGACGCCGCCGTTGAGTCCGCGGGAGGCGACGTGGAGGTCGCCGTTGTGGACGGCCAGCGAGGGACCCCAGTCGGTGTGTCCGGGGAGCCTGATGGTCGTGCCCCACTGGTTGTTCGCGGGGGAGACCAGCTTGATGTCGCCGGGGGCGTCGACGGGAGGCGGGCTGCCGATCCACTTGAGCTGGAGACGGTGGCGGCCCTCGGCGTCGCCGCCGTTGAAGACCCAGCCGGTCGAGCCGGACCCGCCGGTGGTGACCAACTGGCGCAGCGCGGCCTGGGTGAAGACGAGCGTGCGTTCCTGGATGAGGTCGTCGTTGTTGCGGAACAGGTCGATGAGCCAGGCGATGATGCGGGCGACGATCGCGGTGATCTGGACGTAGTCGAGGAAGTCGCCGTACTGGGGTGCCAGGTATCCGTAGATCTCCATGGTGTCGACGAACTTCTGCAGTTCGACGCTGATGGCCCGCAGTTTGTCCCGGAGCTGGTTCCGCCAGGGCTCGCCGCCGTCGTCCTCCTCCCAGCAGGAGATGTTGCACACCAGGGTGGTGTCCACGCGGCCGTTGTAGAGCGTGGTGTTGGCACCGAAGTCGTGCCATTCGCCCTTGTCGACGTTGGTGAACACCCGGCTGAGGAGCTCCTGGCGGGTGCTGAACGCGCCCACCGAGCTCGCCCCCCAGTAGATCTCGTCGGACGCGGACCATTCGTTGGACTCGTCCTCGCACAGGAACGAGTACATGTCGACCCGCGCGACGAACGAGGCGTTCACGCCGGGCTCTTCGGCGGGCGGCGGCTCGGACGCGGTCACCAGCGTCGCCCCGTAGCCGTAGGCGGCCTGGCCGGCGATGAACTCCGCGGTGTCGAAGGTGTCGCCCTCCTGGGTGGAGGTGCTCAGGTCGACGACGCTGACGTTGGCCTGGGCGAGGATCTCCTCCCGCAGCGCGGGAAGGTCCTTGATCAGGTCCTCCATCGCGTACCCGTCGGCCACGGTACGGCGGGTGAGCACCTCCGGGAGCACCGCGGCCGTCGTGCGCGCCGAGGTCTCCTCCCGGTACAGGCGCCCGAAGTCGTGGACCTCCTCCTCCGGCAGGAGCAGTCGCAGCGGGGCCACCATCCGCTCCTCGAGGTCCGTCAGCTCCAGCCCGGCCTCCAGCCGGGCCGCCGCGTGCAGCATCACCCCGAGCAGGAGGTTCGATCCGCGCGACGGCTGTATGTGCCGGGCGGAGCGGGTGCCCACAGGCTTGCCCTGCAGCTCCCCCCGCAGCCGCTCCAACCGTTCCGAAGGCGTGGTCCCGAACTCGACTGCGGTCATGAGCGACTCCCGAGAATCGACGGGCACGGCCTGGACGGCCGAGCGCGGTCGATCCTGCCATCGCCGTCACGCTGCGCGTCAGGTCGTTTACAGCCAGTTAAAGCAGCCTTCCGGCGCACGGCGCCGCACCCGGACCGGATGGTTCAGGAGAAGATCAGGCGGAAGATCTGGTTGTACGCGAAGAAGCCGCCGGGCTGCCCGGGGATCGGCTGCAGGTTGAACGTCTCCGTGAACGACATGGGCTTGTCGTGGGCGTTGTCGACGGCGAGGGTGCCGGTCACGGAGACCAGGACGCCGCCACCCGGCGCGGGCTGCGAGTCGACCGTGGTCACCGCGTGCTTGACGGTGCCGAGTTCGGGCTTCGTCAGGGCGGCGATGATGTCCGACGCCCCCTGAACCTGCCGGCCCTCCCAGGCGAGCATCGACTCGGGCCGGTAGACGGTTGCGAGCCCATGGCGGGTCGCGCCACCTGCGTCGAAGGACGAGTAGTAGTGATTGGTGAAGGCGGTGGCGATAGCGGTGAAGTCCATGCGCGGAACGTAGCAGCCCGATCACTGTCGGTGTCCGATCCTTCGCGGGGCTCGGCCGAGTCGCGCGGCGGACCGACCGGTATTCGCCGGCGCCGCCCTCCGAGCCGGCGGAACGGCCGAGCTACAGCCGGCGGCGGTGCTACGGGGTACGCAGGGACTGCCAGGTGGTGGGGTCGAGGAAATGTACGTCGTAGCGGTCCTGTTCGGGCAGGAGGCTGCCGAAGGGGTCCAGCCCGTGCTGGATGCGGCCCAGCGCTCGGAAGTACTCGAAGCGATCGACGCCCGGTGTCAGGACCGCGAGCAGGTCCGCGGTGCAGCCGGCAGCCGCACCGAAGGCATGCGGCACCTTCGGCGGCACGACGACCAAGCTGCCCTGGCCCACCGAGGCCATCGTGTCGCCGACAAGGAACTCCACGGCCCCGTCGAGCACATAGAAGAGCTCCGTCGACAGCGCGTGGTAGTGCGGCCGCGCGCCGTCCGCGCCCTCACCGAGGGTGAGGCGGTTGGCGCCCAGTGCGCCACCGGTGTCGACGGCGTCCGACAGCAGCCGGAAGCCGCCGCCGTGCGGCAGGGCTACGTGTTCGGCTTCCTCGGGCCGCACGACCAGCGCGGCGGCCGCTCCGTTGTTCTCGTTCCAGATCTTCACCATGACTCCTCGAAGTTGACCGCCGGGCCGAAACGGGCTCCCGGCCCGGCAGCCGCCCGCCCGGATCCCGCGCGGCCGAGACCTGGTCCCTTGAGGGGGGCAGGGGTGCTGCCGGGTCAGGCGGCGTGGCCGCCGTCGACGGAGAACTCGGCACCGGTGATGTAGGCGGCTTCTTCGCTCGCGAGGAAGGCGACCGTGGCCGCGATCTCTTCTGGCCGTCCGAACCGTCCGAGGGCGGTCATCGCGGACTGGGGGGCGGCGTAGGGCCCGTCGGCGGGGTTCATGTCGGTGTCGGTCGGACCGGGGTGGACGATATTGGCGGTAATGCCTCGTTCGCCGAGTTCGCGGGCGAGAGCTTTGGTGAGCCCGGTCAGGGCGGACTTGCTCATCGCGTAGAGCGTGCCGCCGGGGCCGGGGACCCGCTGGGTCATGCAGGTGCCGATGGTGATGATCCGTCCGCCCTGGCTCATCCGTTCCGCCGCGGCCTGCGAGGCGAGGAAAGTGCCTCGCACGTTGACCGCCAGAACGCGGTCGATGTCGGCCAAGGTAAGCGCGTCGAGGGGGCCCAGGACTCCGGCACCCGCGTTGTTGACGAGCACGTCGAGCCGACCCAGGGTCTGAGCCGCCCAGTGCACTGCTCCCGCCGCGTCATCGACCCTGCCCGCGTCGGCCTTGACGGCGATGCCCCTGCGGCCGGTCGCCTCGATCCTGCGGACCACTTCCTTCGCCGCTGCTTCGTCGGCGGCATAGGTGAAGGCCACATCGGCGCCCCGCTCGGCCAGCCGCAACGCGGTCGCCGCGCCGATGCCCCGGCTGCCGCCCGTCACCAGAATCGCCTTGCCGTCCATGCGTCCTCCTCGTCATTGGTTGCTGGTTCAATGAAATGAGGAAGTGATCGCCGGCGCTGGCGGGAATCCGACCTGGCGTTCGTGCGCCGGTCACTCGGTGACCGCCCTCCACGCGCACCAGATGTTCGGACACGGGCCGCCGCGTCGAGGGCGACACCAAGTGCCGGACGCTGCGCCCGCTGCTCGCGAACGATCACCGAGCGCCGGGGTCAGCGCCTGCGTACGCCGTCGATCGCGATCGCCACCAGGAGGTCGGCTTCGGCCGGGCCGTCGACGTCCCGCTCGGTGGCCAGCGCGATGGCGCCCACGAGCTTCAGCAGCCGGGGTCTCGACCCGGTCCTTGAAGACCGCTTCCAGGAGCGCCTGCCGGGAGGGGAGGTGGCGGTGAAGGGTGGCCGAGCCGACTCCCGCTCGGCGGGCGACCCCCTCCAGGGAGGCGTCGGCGCCCTCTTCGGCGATCAGGGTCCCCGCGGCGGCCACGATCTTCTCGAGGTTGCGGCGGGCGTCGGCGCGCATCGGCCGGCGAGACGGGGTGGCGGCGTCCTTCGGCACGGGTGCTCCTCAAAGCCAGTGGGAGCAGCTCGCGACGCATCTCCCCGTCTGACGCTGGCGACCTTCTGACCTGCGTGTATCTGCCCAGGCGAGGGCCGTCGGGAGGCCTCTTCTCGCCGGTTCTGACCGCTGTTGACCGCTCCTCTGGGCACGGATGGGGCACGGGCCCGTAGACGTGACGGGTTGGGGCGCCCCGGCCCTGAATGCCGCGCTGAACTTCAGTCGAGGCCATTCGCGCCCTGACCGCTTCTCGCGTGCAAGGGATCGGTCAGGGCTTCAGCAGGGCGGCTGCGCGCGGGCGGCGTCGACGGCCGCGGTGCCGCTGCCGGCATCTCGGCATACGTGCCGAGCCGGACAGCTCCAGCAGCGTCGACGGAGGAGCCGGGAGATGGCCGCGATGCCGGACGGTCAGCGGTAGTACCCCTCGACCACGGCTCGCACCTCGTCGAGCAGCACGGGGCCGTCCTGCGGCACGGGCGGCCGGCCGCTGCCCGGCCTGATGTCCAGGAGCTGTTCGTTGGACAGGGCGAACACCACCCGCCGCAGGCCCGCCTGTTGGATGACCGCCTCGCACATCTCGCACGGCTGGCAGCTGGTGTACATCGTGGTTTCCGCCGCCGTGGCCGCTTCCAACTCCCTCGCGGCCCATCTCGCCAGCTTCAGTTCCGGGTGCGCGGTGATGTCCCTGTCGGTGAGGGTCGTGTTGTGCTCCTCTGCCAGCACTGCCCCGTCCGGCCCCGACAGCAGCGACCCGAACGGCGGGTTGCCGCCCGCGCGTGCCTTGGCCGCGAGCGCGATGGCCCGCCGGAGGAGGGCGTGGTCGTCGGGTGTGGTCATGTCTGCTCCGTTCTGGTGCGGGGTGGGTAGAAGTGCGCGGCCACCGTGGCGAGTGCCTGCCAAGCCGCCTGCGGGTGGCATGTCTCGCGGGGGTCGCCGTTGTAGGTGTCGAGGACGACGGACTCGGCGCCCAGCAGCCGCAGTTGGTCGAGGTCGTCCATGATCTGGTCGATCGTGCCCTCACCGGCGAGTCGTTGCGGTCCGCTGACCGGTGCCGCAGCCAGTTTGAGGGCGATGCGGGGGGCCAGGGCGGGCACGGGGAGGTGTTGCTCGTCCGCCGCCGCCCTCAGCCTTTCCGCGGCTTCGCGCAGCCACGGCATGGTGCAGCGCAGCGGATGCCATGCGTCCCCGAGCCGCACGGCCCGGCGCAGCCCCGCGTCGCTGTTGCCGCCGACCCACACCGGGATCCTGCGGTTTCCATAGGAGGCGGTGTCCGCCCAGGCCGCCCGCATGTCCCGCAGGTGGTCGTCGGTCAGTCGTCCACGCCGCTCGAACGGGATCCCGAGGGCGGCGAACTCCTTCCGCGCCCAGCCCACCCCCACGCCGAGGACCAGCCGACCCCCGCTCAGTTCATCCAGGTTGGCCGCCATCCGGGCGGTGAGCAGCGGGTGCCGGTAGGGAGTGATGAGGACCGTCGTGCCGAGCCGGACCCGGGTGGTGAGGCCGGACAGCCAGGACAAGGTGGTGAAGGGCTCGTAGAAGGGTGCTGGATAGCGTTCGGCGACGTCGGGCGTGATCGCGACGTGATCCGAGAGCATGAGCAGGTCGAAGCCCAGGCCCTCGACGGTCTGGGCCCAGCTTCGAAGGACTCCCGGGTCGGTGCCGGGGCCGAAATTGAGGACGTTGACTCCGATCTTCACAACGCCGAGCCTAGCCACGCCGTACGGGCCTCCAGAAGTAATTCCCGCCTGTTCAGAGGCGTTTCGACCGTGGATTCGCCGGTATTCTGGCCGGATGACCGAGAGCCTTGATGCGACGGACTGGGCGATCCTGGCCGAACTCCAACGGGACGGTCGGATCGCGTTCACAGAGCTGGCACGGCGGGTGAACCTGAGCGCGTCGGCGACGAAGGAGCGGGTGCGGCGGTTGGAGGCAGCCGAGGTGATCGCGGGGTACCGGGCGGAGGTGGACCTGGAACGGACCGGTTACGCGGTACTGGCGGTGGTTCGGCTGAAGTACCCGGGGCCGGGGACCCGGCACGAGCCGTTGCGCCGGCTGCTCGAGGAGCGCTCGGAGGTCCTGGAGTGCCTGCGCACCACGGGGGACGACTGTTACGTCCTGAAGGTGGCGACCACGTCGATGGCCCACCTGGAGGAGATCGTCGACGCGCTGGCCCAGTTCGGGAGCACGACCACCAACCTGGTCCTCAGCCGGGCGCTGCCGTTCCGCGGCCCACGAGAGCCTCGGGCGAATACCGTCAGGTAGTCCTCGAAGTGGCACGCGGACGCCCGAGCCGGGCCGGGCAAGGCAGCCCGAGACCCAGTTCGACCAGCGGCATGCGGCCTTCTCTGCGGCCGCCGACTCCGCACGGCGCCTGTCGGCGTGAGGAAACCGTTGGTGCTTAATGCGTGCGCCATAGCGTCAAGTCGAGGCGACGGTTTGTGCTCGGGTTGTGCGAGCCACGAGTGAACCCCTGACCGACGACGAGAAGACCGACCTGGACGAGGCCGTCAAAGCCGTCCGCCGGGCCGAGCAGGCCCTTGCGCGGGCGCAGGCGCACCTCAATCGCACGGTGGGCCGCATCGGCTCTGCCGGCCGCTACGGGCAGAAGGCCGCGGTAGGCCGCCGCGTCGGCTGGTCCCGCCAGCACGTCACCACCCTCGCCAACGCCTACGGGGCGGGCGAACTGGGCCAGGAGGAGAGGACCGAAGTCGCATGAGCACCGCGCCCCAGCCGCCTGTCATCCCGCAGCCGCCCGCCCAGCCCGAGGCAATCCGTGCCGCCCTCGCTCAGGTCGCCCCGCACTTGGTCGCCGGCTTCGACCGCGACCGCGCGGCCAGCACCGCCCGCGCACGCGCCGAGGTGTCCGCTGTTCCTCTCCGCACCTTCACCGAGGCATGGGCCGTCGAGGTGGCCATCGCCCGGCTCCCGGAGCTCGCTGCCCGGCTCCGCGCGCTTGAGGCCCGTGCCGCCGAAGTCACCGACCTCGGCGAGGCCCGACACGTCGCTGCCGAGATCAGCCGCATCCGTAACGCCGCCGCCGAAGCTGGCATTCGTACTGCGGGCGGGGCCGCTCGGTGACCGACGACCCCACCCCCGGTACGGCTCGTCGCCACACGCTCCCCTCCGGCGGATGGTTCGAGACCCAGGCGCTCCCCCGGATGAGGCCACGCCTCCTCGCCGTGGTCCTGGTCGTACCGCCGCCGCACCTGCTCTGACGGGCGGCGGGCGTCCGCACCATCCACCTGCCGGCCTTCCTCTCCATGGAGGTCAAGCGGCACCTGGACTGGTTCGCGGAGAGGGAGTCCGGACTGCGGCCGCTTTTCGAACCGGGTGCAATGCGTCTTTCATTCCGTGTACGGCAGCCAGGCGTTGTTGTTCGCGTTGTACCAGTAGCTGTGGCCGGCGTTCAGGGCGACCGTGCGGAACGGGCGGCCGTGGTCGTCGATGCGGGTGGTGCCCTTGCGGTCGCCACTGCTCCAGGCCAGCTCCAGGTACCAGCTGACGTCCTGACCGAGTGTGGCGGCGTCGATGTTCAGCACCTGGGGGTCGGTGGCGGAGACCTTGTACGGGAAGTCGGTCGAGGCCGTCGGCCGCTCGCCCTCCTTGCCGGGTACGGGCCTGGCCCTCGGGGAGGCGTCGTCCAGGTCCACGGCGAAGGACGCCGGCACCAGTGCGCCGCCGCAACCGGCGCCCATGGTGTACGCGTTCCAGCCGGGAGCCTTGCGGCCGCTCACGACATGGACGTACAGCGCGTGCAGGACCGCGGCCTTGCCCTCGGTGCCCTGGACGGTCAGCTGCATGCGCAGGTGCCCCGCCGGGACGGCGTCCAGGGCCCGGGCCCACCCTTCGGTCGCCTGCCCGGCGGGGGGCGGGGGGACCGTGCCGGGTGCCTTGTCCAGGGCGAACCACTGGTCGCAAGGGCTGTCCCAGTTGTCGGGCAGGACGTTGACCGTGAACGGGGCGGTGGGGGAGGCCCCCTCCTTGGCGGTGGCCTGCGAGGTGGGCGCGGACGTTGCCGAGGTGGGCGCGGACGTTGCCGAGGTGGACGACGGTCCGGGGCTGGACGGGGGTGCGGAAACGGCTGGGGGCGTGGGTGACGACGACCCGCCGGACGGCAAGGCCGGGCCCGCCGCCGTCCGCTCGCGCGAGGACGGCTGGGCGGCGCCGTGGCGCGTGTCCCCGCGACCCGTATCTCCCATGGCGGAGACGGCGGCGGCGGTCCCCGCCACCGCGGCGGTGGCCACGGCGGCCGCAACGGCGAGCAGCAGCCGAGGCCGCCGTGCCCCCGGTACGAAGGCCCGGGCGGGGCCCGGCTGGATACGGGCGGCGGGGGCGTGTGCGGGTGTCTCCGTTGCCGGTGCAGGGGCGGGGGCCTCCGCCGGTGCCGGCGCGGGAGCGGGGGTGGGCGCCGGGGCGGATACCTCCGCAGCGGCAGGTCCGGGCGCCTGGGCGGACCCGGCTGCGGACGCCGGGGCCGGTGCGGGGTCGGTCTCCGCCTGCGGCAGGACCTCCGAAGCCTCCCCAGCCACCACCACCGCCGCCGATGCAGCCGGCACCTCCGGCGCGGCGTCACCGCCCAGCGGCGCCGCGGAGTTCGCCGCCCCCGACCCCGAGGCCTGCCCCTCCGTCACCCCCCGCCGCCGCTCCACCAGCGCCAGCAGCCACTGCTGGTGCAGCGCGAGCAGTTCGTCGGCCGAGGCACCGCAGACTCGGGCGAACCGCTCCACCGGGGCGTAATCCGTGGGCACCGCCGCGCCGCTGCAATAGCGGTGCAGCGTCGAGTTGCTGGAGTGCAGACGCTTCGCGAGCGTGCCGTAGCTGCGCCCCGAGCGCTCTTTGAATCCGCGCATCAGCTCCGCGAACCGCTCCGTCTCCGTGGCCATTCCACCCTCCCCCTCATCCCGGAAGCACGTTCCAGGCTCGCCCGATCGCCCAGGTGAGAGGGGTCGGGAGCGTTCCAGGGTTCCTACTATCCCGGTCCAGTCGCCACTGGAACGAAACCGGCCCCACAGTTGCGTCATCAGCCCGTCGGTCCGCCGATCGGATCGACGGTCGGATCGACGGTCGGATTCGGCGGTCGCAACGGGAGGGCCCCCACCCGCCCCACCGACCGCCTGCGGCAGCAGCCGACCGGAACAGCAGCCCCACCCAACGCCTCGTCAGGCGGGAAGCGGAAGCCTCCGCCTGACGACCGCACCGACACGGAGAGTTCCCCATGCGCACCTACCGACTCCGCACCACCGCCCTGGCCACCGCCACCGCCGGCCTCGCTCTGGCCCTGACCGCCTGCGGCGGCTCGGACAGCGCCGGCGGGCCGACCGCGAACCCCGCCGCGACCAAGAGCGCGGACAAGCAGGTCTCGACCGGGACCGTGACGCCGTCCGGGGAGGGCGCCTCCGCCGCCCCGTCCGACGGCAAGGTCGCCGGAACCGGCACGGCCACCGCCACCCCGGCGAAGGCCGGTTCGGGCGGCAAGGACAAGGGGGACACCACCGGTGACTCCTACGCCTACGACCACCCCTGCTCGGCGCGGAACCTGACCGTCAAGGTCACTTCCCCGACGGGCACTCCGGCCACCGTCCGCGTCATCACCGTGACCAACAACGGTTCCACCTCCTGCGGTCTGGACTACTTCCCCACCGTCGGCTTCAGCGCCAAGGGCGGCGCGCTCGGTCTCCAGGCCACTGCCCCCGGTGGTCTGGGCGGCGCCCCGGCGTACCCGGTGCACCCCGGCGCCACCGCGTACGCGGCCGTGGACCTCAACCCGTCGGGTGGCAACGGCCCCGTGGCCGACGAGGTCAACGTCCTGGCCGACAAGGAGCACATGCCGAACGCGGACGGCGTCAGCCTCCGGCTGGCCAAGCCGGGCAGCGTCGACAACCCGAAGGTCGGCCTGTACCGCACCAACACCCGCGACGCGCTGAGCGCCTTCTGAACGCAGTTCCGGTGGCTGCGGCCCCCGGCCGTCCCACGGGGTGTGTCGCCGGGCGGGCTCAACTGTCCTGGCGAGGAAACGCTAGACACCTGCCTCGCCGAACGCGGGGCAGTCCGAGACGAGCTCAAGCCCCTGGAGCGTGAGTCGGCCCAGCTCCGGGGCAAGATCGACAAGCCGCACGAGCGCCGGGACGGACTAGTCCGGCGGTTCGGCGGGTACGAGAAGGCCTCTGCGGACCGACTCGCGACGTACCCCGGTCTCGCCGGTGGGCCGGTCCAGCCAGGCCAGGATCCGGTGGACTCGGTGAGGTAGTTCGATGCCCGGCTCCCGGCACCACGGGCCTCAGGCAAGTAAGGGGCAGTGTCGGCCTGGTCAGGGAGCAGGGAGATGAGGACCGCGTCTCCGTCCTCGGCGATCCGTTCCAACATCTCGATCAGAGTGTTGCGACCGGCCGGCGCATTGTGCAGGGCCTTGTGGAAGGTCTCCGTCATCGATGTCATGGCTGCGATGGTCACGACCGGCCTTGCGGTGCTTGCACCGGATCACCCAGCGGCGGCCGTAGGGATCGGTGGCTTTGACGTCCACGCCGTTGTCGCCCCGTCCGCCGACCTTCTGGGCGTCGGCGCAGCCGTCGCGGTGCATGAGGTCCCGTACGGCGAACTCGAAGTCGTTGTGGTGGAGGCTGTCGAGGTGCTCGACGGCGTAGCGCAGCCTTTGAGTCCGGACCTGGTCCCATCGCGCGGCCTCCTGGCGCCGGCGCATCCACAGCGCGCCCACGGCACCGGCGCCGAGTAGGCCGACCACCAGAACCCAAGGATGGGCGGCGAGCCACGACACCACCGCCACGACAGACTGAGGGCCACGAGGCCGACCAGGCCGATGAACCACAGCTCCTCCGAGCCGGTGGCCTTCCGGCGCCGCGCTGCGCTGGTGCGCCTGCGCCTCTTCGCGGGTGGGCGGCGGCTGACCTGCCGTTCCCCGTGCTGGGGAAGACGATCGGATAGGAGACCGTCGGTATGGGCTCCCGCCGGGCCCCGACAGGGAGCGCCTTCGACGGCATTCGGAGGCGTAGGGGGAGTGTCGCGTCGTCGCCAACTTGGCTACGCAAGCGGTGTGGTTGAGGGCTGCCTTCAGGGTTGCGAACAGGCGAACCTGAGCGCCTGTGCGTGAGGGCCTGAGAGGTCTAGACAACGAAGAAGGCCCAGGTCGTTGACCTGGGCTTTCTTGGAAGAGCGGATGACGGGAATCGAACCCGCGCCATAAGCTTGGGAATCACCCGGTACTTGGACTTGTATATGGTGCCTGACCTGCAGGAACGCGCGCTGACGGCCTCGGCGTGATCGCTTCGGCGGCCCCGTGTTGACCGCTGTTTACCGCCCCGACTGGCACGTTGTGGCACGGCCTCCCCATGTGAGGGAGGAGGTGAGGGCAGTTGGGATGCGGAGCGGCAGCTCGTACCGTGCTTACGACACTGACGGACGACCTCCGTGCCCTCAGCTGCAGTTCAGAGTCTTCAGGGTCTCCGCCATGTACGTGCGCATGAAGGCCTCGACGGCGGGCCGTAGGTCCCGCTTCGCCTTGTCGGCGCGTTCCACCTGCACCCGGAGGGTGAAGTGGTCACCGCCCCTTGTCCTACACAGGGTTGTGGCCGTGGCGCCATCGTTGCCGACCACCGAGTCCTCGAAGCCGAGATCCACCCGGAGGGGTTCCGCCAGTCCGTAAATCCTGCTCTCACGTGAGAGGGCCAGCAGGTCCTCCGGTGCACCCTTGTGCCAACTGAACCGGAAGCTGAGCGCGCGTTCACCGTCCACGGTCAGCACGCAGGGCGCTGACACCTGTGGTTCGTTCCGGTCCACCTTGCTGGCCTCTGTGATCTTCCCATACGGCTTCAGCAGGGGGTCGGACAGCTCAGGAGAGACGGGCGTCCCGCAGATCGTCCCCGGGGCGGCCTCGTCGGCGGCGTCGCACGCCACCAGGGACAGCAGGAGGGCGGCACCAGCCGTGACCGCAGTCAGGGCCCGCCTCATTCGGCACCCCCGCTCGGCGGTGGGGTGACGCCCTTGGCACGGCTCTCGCCCGCCCCGGCGGCCAGGTCCATCTTGTTCTGGTAGTCGAAAGGAGGGCCGTCCTTGTCGTGCTGCTTCATCCACTCGTCGGTGAGCGCCATCAGCTGGCCGTTCCGCTTCTCATAGGCCTCGTAGTTCTTGTCCGCGAACTTCTGGTCGATGTGCTTCTGTTCGTCCGCCTGCCATTTGTCGACCACGTAGTCGAAGCCGGCCTGGACCTCCGCGTCGTAGGCGGGCAGGTAGCCGATGGCCGTGTCGAACATCCACTTCTCGTCCCAGGCAGCCGTCCCGGCCGGTCCGACGGCCGCGGTGCGGGCCTCCTCCAGGAAGCCCACCGTGCGCCCGGCGCGCAGCAGCGATTCCTCCGGGTGCTTCTGGCCCGCCTCGTGGATGTCGGCGACCATGGCCTGGTTGATCCCGTAGTTCAGGGACCCGTAGGCCTCCTGGTCCTTCGAGACCTGCTTGATGACCTCGTACATGTCGTTCTGCGGCACCGCCAGGGAGCGCATGTCCACGCTGCTGGTGACCTCGTGCACCGTGTCGGCGTGGTTGACCAGAACGTTCGCCATCGGCTCGCGCAGCGACTCGGGAAGGTCGTCGCCGGCCTTCGCGAACTGGTCGATCGTGTTCTTGAAGACGGCCTTGTTGTCGGCGGAGTGCTCGACGAACTTCGGGTTCTCCGCGGACGGGTCGATGCCTGTGGCACCGGCCTGCAGCGCGGCCGCGAAGCCCGCCCGGTCGTCCTTGTCGAGTGCGGCGGAGTAGTGCACGGAGTTGCCGTGTTCGTTGGCCTCCAGCACCACCTCCCAGTTGCGCTCCATGAGGTGCTTCATCCGGTCCTCGTCCTTGAGATAGGACGCCGACGCCTCGGGGTCGTGGCTCATCACGCCGAGCAGCCCGTCCATCGGGTCGTTGGCGAACCAGCCGGTCCGCTCCCCGCTGTACTCGCCGCCCTTCATGACCCAGATGTCCTCCCGGCCCTTCTCCGCCTTCATGATGTCGTCGCCCATGTCGTGCAGGAACTGCTTCGAGTAGTCCCCGCCGCCCTGGCTCATCAGCGTGACCAGCGACTGGTAGCCGTACGCCTTCTCCAGTCGCAGATCGGTGAAGGAGGTGTTGCGGCGCTCGAGACCCTCCTTCTGCATGTCGGCCCGGAACTTCTTGTAGACCTCCGACTTCGGGTCCTTCGTCGCCGAGGCGAGCGTGGCCCCCAGGCCCTTCTGTAGATCTGAGTAGTCCGCCTTGTTGGCGGGGCTCTTGACGTGGATCTGGTCGTTGAGGCGGTTCGTCAGCTCGATCGTGCCCTTCGCGCCCAGCCCGTTGATGAACACCTGGCTGAACTCGGGCTTGCCCGAGTTGTCTCGGAAGGACCGCTGGAGCTCCGCCAGCTCGGCCGCCGGGATCTTCTCGCCCCCCGCCAGACGGGTCGCGATGTCCTCCGCGTTCCGCGCCTCGTACACCTCGACGTCGCCCTGCGCCGTGCCGTTGAAGCCGGTGCCGAAGGTGGTGTCGTTCATTTCGCCGTAGCCGTCCGCGCAGACCGCCTCCAGCGCGATCTTCACGCCCTGGTCGGCGTCGTCGAGGGCCTTGACCGCGCTGTCGATGTGCTGCGACCAGGAGTTCTCGATGTTCTTCAGGTCCGGGTCGTGCCGGGCGGCGTTGGCCGTGCCCGCGTCCGCCTTGGAGTAGTCGAAGGTGCACCGGCCCTGGTCGGACACCTTCATGCCCGCCTTCACCGCGTCGTCGCGGGCGGACTCGACCTTCTTTTTCAGGTCGGTGAACTGCTCGTGCGCGTCACGCAGCAGGCCGCCGATCGCCTTCGCCTGCGTCTGCGCGGCGGAGTACTCGTAGCGGGTGCCGGCGAAGTTGGTGTGGGCCGCGCCCACGCTCACCCCCGTCCAGGCCTGACCACCCATGGTGATCTTCTGGACGCTGTCCCGGTAGCGTTCCTCGACCTTCTTGAACTCCGCGGCCATGGCCTCCCACTTGGCCGCCGCCGTGGTCAGCTGTCCGAAGTCGGTCGTCATGACCTCGTGGTACGTCAGCATGGTTCGCGCCCGCCGCCTAGAGCTCGTTCAGTTTCGAGTCCGGGGACGGCTTCAGGATGCTGAAGCCGTCGCCCGTGGAGATGTCGTTGCGCAGGAACAGGTTCGAGGTCCCGCGCAGCGCGGTCTTCTCCGAGGCCAGTCGGCCCATCAACCCGGTCACCTGCCGGTCCCAGGTCTCTTGCACCTTCTTCAGACCGGCCGCAGTGCTCCAGCCGTCGAAGGTCTTGACCGCGCCGTTCGAAGCCTCGTCCGCGTGGTCCGCGGCCTTCTTGGTGCTCGGCTCCAGGTCGTTCTCGATGGTGTTCGCCGCGGCCTTCTTCTCCGCGGGCGTCGAGGCGAAGTCCCCGGTGCCGGGGAGCAGCGGGCCGGGCGGCGGCCCAGAGTTCAGCCGCATCGCCGCCTGGTCTGCCGCGGCGGACCGCGCCTGACCCCAGTCCTGCTCGAACCCCATGATGGTGTCTCTCCCCCCGCGCCCGTCGTCGCCAGTCATCGCCCATCGTCGTTCAGAACGCCTCTCCGGCGCTACCAGGGCTGAAGGTGTCGCCCGACTCCCCCGGCCCGCGACCTACATGTCCGGCAGCCGGCTGAGCTGGACCAGCCGGCCGGATTTCACCGCCCCAGCCTCTTGGGGGCGATCGTGGCGAAGGTCGCAGCGGTGAGCATCAAGACTGCTTCAGCGGAGTGGCTCTACGGTGATCTGGCGTTCTTGCTCTCGTCGCCCGCCAATCCGCTCCAACTCAGGGTTCAGCCCGACGAGGATGCCCGCGCGGACAGCCAGGTCACATATGCGTTCACGTCTACGGCGGTGGTCACGTGAGGATGGTCGCAGGCCCGAGACCTGGTCGGCGTCGAGGTGGTGCGTAGGTGGTGTGCGACCCTTGAACAGGTCTAGACAATAGAGAAGGCCCAGGTCTCTGACCTGGGCCTTCTTGCAAGAGCGGATGACGGGAATCGAACCCGCGCTATAAGCTTGGGAATCACCCGGAAATCAAGGGCCCGCATAGCCTCTGACCTGCTGAGATGGTGGCCGGGAGTGGCGTGGGAGCGGCCCCCGTCGAGCCCTCTGGTGACCGCTGTTTACCGCCTCTACTGGCGCGTTGTGGCACGGTCGGCGGCTTCGCATGGCTGCTGTCTGCCGTGAGGTAACCCCCTAGGTCGTGTCCGATGGGTCGCGTGACTCCACCTCCAGTGGATCGTTGCGGTCGACGTGGGGCGGGGTGATCTTTCGGATGAGGAATGGGCTCGGCTGGAACCGCATTTGCCGAGAAGCGTGGGTCGGGGTGGGAGGTGGCAGTGTCACCGCCGGGTGATCAACGGGATTCTGTTCCGGCAGCGGACTGGCTTGCCGTGGCGGGATCTGCCGTCCCGTTTCGGGAAGTGGAAGACAGTTCACGACCGCCATCGCAGGTGGTCAGCGGACGGCACGTGGGAGAAGATCCTGCGGGCCGTCCAGGCTGACGCGGACGCTGAGGGTCGGATCGACTGGAGCATGGTGAGCGTGGACTCCACCTCCTGCCGGGCTCATCAGCACGCGGCTGGGGCCCAGTCCCGCCCGCCGAGAGTCACCGGCAGAAGAAGCACTCCCGTCCGTCATCGGGGAGACGAGGCCCTGGGCCGTTCAAGAGGCGGGCTGACCTGCAAGATCCATTTGGTGGGTGAGGGCGGACTTCGCCCACTCGCCTTCGTCATCACGCCCGGTCAATGGGGCGATGCCCCGCAGCTGATCCCCGTGTTGGAACAGATCCGGGTTCCGCGGCCCGCCGGCGGACACCCGCGTACTCGACCCGATCACCTTGGAGGCGACAAAGCCTATTCATCACGCCGCAACCGTCGCTATCTGCGGCGGCGCCAGATCAAGCACACGATCCCGGAGCCCAAGGACCAACGGGCCAACCGCCAGCGGCGAGGCAGCAAGGGCGGCCGTCCGACCGGGTTCGACCGAGAGATCTACCGGCGCCGCAACGAAGTGGAGCGGACGATCAACCGACTAAAGATCTTCCGTGCGGTCGCGACCCGTTTCGACAAGCGGGCCTACGTCTTTCACGGAACGGTCACCGTCGCCTCGATACGGCTCTGGCTGCGCACGTGAGCCTCGCTCGCCGCTACTCCAGCATGCGTTCCGCATCATCCGGAACCCAGGGAAAGGGAACGGCGGGCCACCGTGTGGCGGCCCATGCATCGAGGTCGACAGCGAGAACGGCATCCACGAAGGACTGCGGCGGCCGGTAGCCGTGGGCGGTGACGTAGTGCGTGATCAGGGACGGAGCGGCATAAGCGATGCCCGGCCCGCCCGGAATCCGTACCTCCCCGTTTCCTTCCGGCGCCTCATCCGCAGGACACAGGTCGCACGCGTGGACGCCGAGGCAGACGTTCATCCACTGGACCTCCTGCACAGCCTTCAGCTTCTCCACGAACGCTGTGGGGGCGGTCCCTGTCGAGTACGGCTTGCCGGCTTCCAGCCAACCGATGTTCAGACGGGTGTACGCCGGGCGGTACCAGAGCGTGTAGACGCCCGACTCCTTGTCCGTGAACGCATCCTCGGACTGGTAGTCGTACTCGCTGAGATCTTCGTAGAACACCTGCACATCATCGCCGCACCACTTCGCTTACGCCCAAGCGATTCCACGACCCATCGGACACGACCTAGGCGCCCGGCGCCCGTGCGCTTCAGGGATCAGCTTCCACCCATTTCCACGGTGCGTCGCTTCTCTCAGCTTGGTCCTCCAGCGGGAGAGTCCCATAGCGTCAAGTCGTGGTGACGGTTTATGCCCGGGTTGTGCGAGCCGCCAGTGAACCCCTGACCGACGACGAGAAGGCCGACCTGGACGACGCCCTGAAGGCCGTCCGTCAGGCCGAGCAAGCCCTTGCGCGGGCGCAGGCGCACCTCAATCGCACGGTGGGCCGGATCGGCTCCGCCGACCGCTACGGGCAGAAAGCTGCGGCAGGCCGCCGCGTCGGCTGGTCCCGCCAGCACGTCACCACCCTTGCCAACGCCTACCGTGCGGGCGAACTCGACCAGGAGGAGAGGACCGAAGCCGCATGAGCACCGCGCCCCAGCCGTCCGCGATCCCGCAGCCCCCCGCCCAGCCCGAGGCCGTCCGCGCGGCCCTCGCCCAGGTGGCCCCGCAGCTGCTCGCCGATTTCGACCGCGACCGCGCGGCCAGCACCGCCCGCGCGCGCGCCGAGGTTTCGGCCATTCCCCTCCGCGCATTCACGGAGGCGTGGGCCGTTGAGGTGGCCATTGCCCGACACCCGGAGACCGCCGCCCGACTCCACCTGCTTGAGGCCCGCGCCGGAGAGGTCACCGACCTCGGCGAGGCCCGAGACATCGCCGCCGAGATCAGCCGCATCCGCAACGCCGCTGCCGCCGAAGCCGGCCTCCGTACCGCCGGCGAGGCTGCCCGGTGACCGACGACCGTTGGGTGTGGGAGTACGCCTTCCACGCCGAGGACGAGGTGGGCTACCCGATGTTGTGCGCGATGAAGTGAAGGCCGTCGCCGACCAGATCGTCGAGCTGGCCGACCTCGGCATCGACCCGTCCGAACTCGGCGACCCCACCCCCGGTACGGCTCGCCGCCACATGCTCCCCTCCGGCGGGTGGTTCGAGACCCAGGCGCTCCCCCGGAGGAGGCCGCGCCTCCTGGCCGTGGTCCTGGTCGTACCGCCGCCGCACTTGCTCTGATTCGAGAAGGGTAGGCAGGTGGTGCGGGGGTGGTGCGCGGTGCCACCCCCGACGGGACTGCAGCGAGGGAGACATGCCCCGCACCATCCGGCTCCACGTGTCCGCGAAGGCCACAACCGCTGGTGAGGAGTGCCGCCGCGGGACTGATCCGCCGTGCACGACGGCGACCAGTGCCCGGCAGACGTCGGCCACGCGCTGTGGGCTGCGCCCGAGATCACAG
Source organism: Streptomyces sp. NBC_00091 (assembly GCF_026343185.1). Lineage (GTDB taxonomy): Bacteria > Actinomycetota > Actinomycetes > Streptomycetales > Streptomycetaceae > Streptomyces. The sequence continues at coordinate 2,850,373 of NZ_JAPEMA010000001.1, forward strand.
TCCAGCTGGTCGTCGAACGGCAATAAGTAAGTCCTCCGTCCCGAACCCCGAGCTGCCGTTCGCGCTGCGCCACTGAGGCGGAGTTCCGGCTCAGGGTGTTCCACGGTGACGGTGGAGAGGAAGTGCAGGCACGCCTGCACCCACACACCCCGTCACCACAGGAAGCATTTCGAGGTCGTGGGGCCACAGTCCCGGACGGACAAATTCGCTCAGGCGGAGTCCGGCGGCGTAGACGATTCGGCGGCGCGGCGGTATTCGGCATTGATGCGCTGGGCTTCTTCGAGCTGATCTTCGAGGATGACGATGCGGCAGGCCGACTCGATGGGTGTGCCCTGGTCGACGAGTTCGCGGGCTCGGGCAGCGATGCGCAGCTGGTAGCGGGAGTAGCGGCGGTGTCCGCCGGCGGAGCGGAGCGGGGTGATCAGGCGGGCTTCGCCGAGTGCGCGGAGGAAGCCTTGCGTGGTGCCGAGCATCTCGGCGGCCCGGCCCATCGTGTAGGCGGGGTAGTCGTCGTCATCAAGGCGGCCGAACGAATCGTCTGCTGTCATTGAACCTCTCTCATGGAACGCGTGGAGGGGCCCTGGTGCCAATGGCACCAGGGCCCCGAAGGAACTACTACACCATCTGTCGGCCCTGATACTGCGCCGACCCTGTGTTTCCGCCGACCCGGCCGAGATGCTGCCGGGAGTGCGGGGATCGCGGTTGCTTGACCGGAGACCACCTCACTATCGATGTCCTGCGGTACCCGGGCCCAGACTTCTCCCCGGGCGATCCTGATGGTGCTCGGCTCCTCCGTTCTTCCCTCGGTGATCAGCTGCTTACCTTCCGGGAACTGCGTACTGCCGGTACTGCATACAACTCTGCGGCCTTGCCCAGCGCCGCATTTCGGCAGCCAGCCCCGTTGCCCGTCCTGCGTCTGCTCTGGCTTGGAACCCCACTGCCGAACCTCCCGGTGCGCGCGTCCGCAGCCGACGCCTTCACCGAGGTGCTGCTCTCACTGACTTCACTGCTGGGTACTGCGCACTGCATTCACGGGTACTGCCACTGCGTTAACTGCGGAACTTCTCTCGGCGGCCCCTGATCACTGCGGGCCGCCCGGTCCGGTCGTCAGTCCCGTCGCCGTCCTGCAACCGCTCTGGCTTCGACACTCCACAACCGCACCGCCCTGCTGAACTGCAACTACTCGTACTGCTGCCCGGCAGTTCGTCTCTGCCAGGCCCTACTGTCTCTCTGGGCTACGAGAGAAACCATAACTACGCCACCATCCAATGTCTACTCCAGCCACGATAGATTTTCGTGCAGCTGAGGAGGAGGTAATCGGCGCCACTGACCGGGCGGCCACGTAAGAAGCCCCTGTGTACGTGGGAGGGCCCGACCGGCGTGTGCCGGTCGGGCCCTCCTCGCTGTTCGGGGTTCCGGCTCGCGCCGGTCGAGTCGGTCAGACCGCCACAGGGACGCCGAGCATCGCGGATGCGTGCTGGAGGGGACTGAGGACGCGCGTGGGCGCGGCGGCCCGGGGGAGTCCGCGGCAGGTGAAGCCGAGCTGGGTCATGGCCCGCAGGACTTCACCGACGCTGAAGTCACGCCTGTCCTGGCGGGTGATGACCTGGCCGACCTGCTTCACGGGGTACACGCGGCGGCCGATGATCACGGAGTAGCCGACGACCTCCTCGGGCTTGATGCCCTTCATCGATTCCAGGACGCCGCTCTTGGTCAGGTCGAACGGGAAGCGGGCGATGACACAGCGCATGTTGCCTCACAGGAAGAAGGGAGAGGGGGGCGGTTCTGCCGCGCTGAGGCGGGTCAGCGTGCAAGGGCGAGGATGCCCAGAGCGCTGCGTTGTTCGTCGACCACGGGCAGGGCGTCGAGCCGGCGGTAGCTCATCGCGTGTTCCGCCTCGGCCATGGTGGTCATGGGCGAGGTGAACGGCCCGCGGTCGCCGAGGGCCTCGCGCAGCCGGATACGGTCCGTGTACGTGCTGCTGTTGCGGATGGCGGCGAGTTGGGCCCGGGTGACCAGCCCGGTGCACAGGCCGTACTCGTCGCAGACCAGCAGATGAACCGCGCGGGCACTGGCCATGACGGACAGGGCAACCTCTACGGTCATGTCGTCACAGACCTGCGGGCCTGCCGCCTCCATGGCGTCGTCCACCGTCCGGGGCGCCGGATTGGCTCTGGCGGAGCGGGGCTGCATCCGGACCAGCGTCACAACGTGCCTCCTGCAGAGATAGGTCAGTCTTCTGATCACGGTTGTCAGGCCGCCGCATCGAAGGCGGACTGCCGCGCGCTCGCGCGCCGGGCAGCTGACATGGGCCCGCGCCGCCCGCGGGAGGAGCCGCCGCTGCGCCTGGGCCGCTCGGACACCGGCGCGGTGATGGTGACGGGGATGCCGGAGGGGGCCTGGGCGCCGGTGATCCGGTTGAGGGCCCCTTCGCCGGAGCGGACCAGGGTGGTCTGCGGGACGATCCCGGCGGCCTGCATGAGGCGGGTCATGTCGCGGCGCTGGTTGGGGGTGACCAGGGTGACGACACTGCCGGACTCGCCGGCGCGGGCGGTGCGGCCGCCGCGGTGGAGGTAGTCCTTGGGGTCGGTCGGCGGGTCTACGTTCACGACGAGGTCGAGGTTATCGACGTGGATTCCACGGGCGGCCACGTTCGTGGCGACCAGGACGGTGACGTGTCCGGTCTTGAACTGGGCCAGGGTCCGGGTCCGTTGCGGCTGGGACTTCCCGCCGTGCAGGGCCGCGGCGCGGACCCCGCTGTCGAGGAGGTCTTGGGTGAGACGGTCCACGGCGTGCTTGGTGTCGAGGAACATGATCACGCGGCCGTCCCGGGCGGCGATCTCCGTCGTCGTCCGCTGCTTGTCGGCGCCGTGGACGTGCAGGACGTGGTGCTCCATCGTGGTCACCGCGCCCTGCGAGGGATCGACGGAGTGCACGACCGGGTCTGTCAGGTAGCGGCGCACCAGCAGGTCGACGTTGCGGTCCAGGGTTGCGGAGAACAGCATCCTCTGGCCCTCGGGCCGCACCTGGTCGAGGAGCGCGGTGACCTGGGGCATGAAGCCCATGTCGGCCATCTGGTCGGCTTCGTCGAGGACGGTGATCGCGACCTGGTTCAGCCGGCAGTCGCCGCGGTCGATGAGGTCCTTCAGACGTCCGGGGGTGGCCACCACGACTTCGGCGCCGCCGCGCAGGGCGTTGGCCTGGCGGCCGATGGGCATCCCGCCGACGACGGTGGCCAGGCGGAGCTTCACCGAGCGTGCGTACGGGGTGAGCGCGTCGGTCACCTGCTGGGCCAGTTCGCGGGTGGGTACGAGGATCAGCGCGAGCGGCTGGTGGGGTTCGGCACGCTGCCCGGCGGTGCGGGCCAGCAGAGCGAGGCCGAAGGCGAGGGTCTTTCCGGAGCCGGTGCGGCCACGGCCGAGGACGTCACGGCCGGCGAGGGTGTTGGGCAGGGTGGCGCCCTGGATCGGGAAGGGCACGCTCACGCCCTGCGCGCCGAGGGCGGCCAGCAGCTCGGCCGGCATGTCGAGATCGGCGAAGGCCTCCACGGCGGCCAGCGCGGGCGTGATCGTCTTCGGCGGCGCGAACTCGCCCTGAACCGCGGCGGGCCGACGGCCTGAGCCACCTGATCGGCTCGGACCTGCGGAACGGCTTCGAGCCGGGGAGCCGAATCGACTGCCCCGCTCCGAACCGGTGCCGTTGCCGAAAGCGGGGCCGCCGGTGCGGCTGCGGGTACGGGACGAGCGCTCGTTCTTACGTGTGGGGTTAATGTGAAACCTTCCTTGACACGGCACGCGTCAAGGAATTCCCACAGCGGAAGAGCGGCGCGGGGAACTGCGAGAACGGACCGAATGGAATTCGGAGGCAGATCCGGCCCGCGAGAAATATGCGTGGGGACGGGCGCTGCAATGAGGGTGGCGTCATACGGACGCGAAACTGGAGAAATTCGCTCGGGTGCGGCTCCGAGGCGGCGGCATCCCGTGCTGGGTCCCGCGGGTAGACGCACCGGGGGAGACGTGTGCAGCTGGGGCCCGCATGCGGGCCCCAGCTGCGAAACGCGCGTCAGCGTCAGGCGGGAACGATGTTCTCCGCCGTCGGACCCTTCTGGCCCGGCGCGATGTCGAAGGTGACCTTCTGGCCTTCGAGCAGCTCGCGGAAACCCTGGGCGGCGATGTTCGAGAAGTGGGCGAACACGTCAGGGCCGCCGTCTTCCTGCTCGATGAAGCCGAAACCCTTTGCCGCGTTGAACCACTTCACGGTGCCAGCAGCCATGTCATATCTCCTTGGGGCAGTACACCGGCGTCCGCACTGTACGGAGACCGTGTCGCCGCGATGATGCCCCGCCCGGAAAATGACCGGAAATATGAAGCGCCACCATGCGACGCGGAGGTCGGCTGGAGACGCCTTAAGTTTTTGGGTACCAAAACTGCAACCGAGATGGACAGTAGCACGTCGCAGTGGATTGCATGGGTCGAATATATTTAGCCCCCGCGCTGCAGTAAAAACTCTCCTTGCGGTGCCCGTTAAATCCTCAGGTCGCCGGGACAGATATTGATTCGCCCCGAGTGCAGTGTTGTGAGAGTTGGGGTGTTCGCCGGCTACGACGCGGGCAGACCATCGTCGCGTCCGGCTGCTCGCCCGAGCGCAGTGGGCGGGGCAGGATGGCGCGGGTGATGGCTGAGCTGAAGTTCGAGACCGTGGTGTGCCCGCACTGCGCTGCCGGGCCGGCTGTCGGGCATGCCCGGACCATCGCCACCGACAGGCGCCGGGTGACGGTGACGTGGCATGTTGCTTCCTGCCCGCACTATGCCGCGGATCGTCTCCTGGCAGGGCGGGACGACTGAGTGGTGTCGTCGCAGGGCCCTCTGGCCAACCGCCTCTTTGGGGAGGCGAATTCGCGGGCCGGGGGCAGCGGTGTGGCGCAGGCCGTCGAAAGTACGTCTCGCGGCGCGCGATCGACGGCGGCCGGGCCGTGCGCGTGGTGAGCGAAAGGGCATTGGGCGGGGTCTTCCCGCCAGTTGGGGCACGCGGAGGGCACGGCGAGGCCAGAGAGGTCTAGACAACGCGAAGGCCCCAGGTCGCTGACCTGGGGCTTTGGTGTGGAGCGGATGACGGGAATCGAACCCGCGCTATAAGCTTGGGAATCACCCGGCACTTGGGTGCCAGCATGGCCTTTGACCTGGGGAAACGTCCACGGGTGGCCCCGTTCTGGCTGCCTCGTCAGACCCGTTGTTGACCGCTCTTTACCGCCTCTACTGGCACGTTGTGGCACGGGATGCTGCTGCCCGTCGCTGTGAACCAGCCGGCTCCAGATCCGTCCCGGCGCCTTACCCGGCCCTGAAGCGTTCACCTCATGTGGATGGACCAGACGCGCTGAGCAGCTCCTCAATGGCGGTGCGAATGTTCTCGTCTTGGACGAACCCTCGCCAGCCACCGTTGGAGCGCAGCCGCTGGTCATGGGCGGGCACGTCGCGCAGGAGGTGTGTGGCGGGTTGGGCCGCGTGCCCGATCCGGGCCAGGTACCGCACTGCGGGGAGCGTGACGGGCAGGTAGGTGCCCTCGGCCAGATCTCGCACGACGGCCGCCAGAACGGGGACGGCGTCGGCGGTGTCGCCAGTGGCAGCCCACAGGGCGTGCGCGGCCTCGACGCGGGTCCAGGGGTCGGCATCGACGGTCGTCGCCCTGAGTAGTGCCACATGGGGTGCGGCATGCGCTCCGAGACTGGCGAGCCTGCGCAGGTCTGGATGCCGAAAGCTTCGCTCGGCGACGCTGCGGCCGAGCAGTTCCAGGGCTGGTTCGGGTTCGCCGCAGACCTTCCAGTACGCCCAGGCCGCAAGTTCCCGATGTGATCCGTCGCCGCGCGATCGGAACAGGAGCAGGTCCCGCGCTCCGTTCCCCGCCGTTCCGATTCCTGCCAGGGCCGTTGCCGCCGCGGTCCAGGTCCGGTCGTCCTCCAGCAGCACGAGCAGCCGTGGAACCGCCGCCTCGGCCGCGGAGCCCCAGTCGGCCAGTACCTCGCAGAGCCGGTTGAGGAGAGGGGAGTTGTCCGTAGCCGTACCGAGCCGGTCGCAGATCGCCGGAAGGAGCAGTTCGGCATGGTCCGAGAGGTCACTCAGAGCTTCAGGGAGCGAGGGGAGGCGGGAATGGTGCCAGTCGGTCGAGGGGTAGTGGGCGGAATTCGACGCAAAGCCGGATCGTGCGCCGGCGATCAGCTCGACCAGGCCCGGCAGGCAGCGCGGATCGTTCATCCGGGCCAGCGCCCACAGGGCGGCCTCGCCGACGGCCTCCCGTCTCCGTGTGGTGCGGGCTCCGGTGTCGGACAGCAGTGTGGCGAGATCGTCGGCGTGGGCGGCGGCTGCCGGGCCGAGGCAGGCCAGCAGCTCGGCCGCCCGGAAGCGGGCTTCGGGGGCGGGATCGTCCAGCCGTGCGACGAGACGTGGAACGAGCTCAGTGGCCGGTGATCACCACTGGGACAGCAGTCCGCCCGCCTGGGCCAGGGCGCCGATCCGCTGCTCGTCGTCGTGATGGTCTGCCAGCAGGCCGAGCGTGAAGGTGGGGTCGGGCCCGGTGATCAGTCCCGCGGTCCATCGCTGGACACCCTGTACTCCGGTTGCTATCGAGCTGGTGTGGCGCCACAGCTCGACGCTCGGGTCCCGGACCGCTTCGAGCACGAGGCCCAGCCGTCGTATGGGCAGGCCCGGATCGCGCGGGGACAGCGCGTGCACCGCCGCCAGGCGGATCTGGGCTTGTGGAGCGTCGAGCAGCTCATGGAGTAGGTCGAAGACCTCTGCGTCGTGTACGCCGGCCGGTGCGCGCAAAGCAGCCTGACCCAAGGCGAGGATCAGCTCAAGGCGGCTGGACGGATCACCCTCCGCCGCCCAGGACCGCAGCAGCGCGGGCAGCACCAGTTCGCCGGGCTGTTGCAGGCTCCGACCACGTCGGCTGCGGCTCGCCGGATTTCCGGGAGGGGGTCGTCCAACAGCAGCAACAGTTTGGGCAGGGCCCGTTCCCATGCCGGTGCCCAGTCCGGATCAAGGAATCGGACTTCGACCCGCCCGGCTTCCGCTGCCAGCATCCCCACGAGTTCGAGCATCGCGCAGCGGCTCGGTACCTGTGGTGTCGCAGCCAGGCGCAGTACGAAGGGCAGTGCGGCCGAGGCGGCGGAGCAGACCCAGCCACCCTGGTGGAACAGCAGGTTGAGCAACTCGGATGCCGCTTCGTCGGCATCGTCCGCATCCGGACCGGCACACCGGCGAAGCAGGTCCGGAACACCCTCGGCAGAACCGTAGTTGTGCTGTAGCCCACCCCAGTTGACCGCATCCACTCCCACCCACATGCCCGCGACCCTACCGGCCCGGCCAACCGCGATGCTCAGGCCGGCCACGCATGCCCAGAGAGGTCCGGACAACGAAGAAGGCCCAGGTTGGTGACCTGGGCCTTCTTGCCTGAGCGGATGACGGGACTCGAACCCGCGCTATAGCCTTGAGAGTCACCGATCTTCCAGGCCTGATCTGGCCAGTGACCAGCACCTATGGGTTCTGGGAAGATCCCGGGAGCTCGCCCCGGCGCCCGCCGTTCACCGCCCCACCTGGCACGGGTCTGGCACGGGCAGCCCTCTGATCCGTAGTACTGCCCGCGAGCGCCCCGCATTCCGGCGAACCGGTTGGCGGAGCGGCGGCGGTCATCAGTCGCTGGTGCGCTCGATAAGGAAGGCGGTCTCCTTGCGGATGCTCAACACCTTCCGCTTCGCGCTGTCGTAGAAGTGGACGTAGTCGCCCTCGACCCCGTACGACTCAGCGTCCAATTGGCGTTCGCGGGTCCCGGCTACGTCCCTGTTGATCCAGAAGTGAGCCATGTTGATCAGCCCTTCGGGGGGTGCGGGTCGTTGCCCGGGGCAAGTACCAGCACGGCTGGAGCGACCTCGGCGTGTTCGTCGTAGCCGATGCTTCCTCCCTCGACGGGATGCGCCAGATCCTTGCGGAGCTGGAGGCCGAACTCGGCGGGGTGAAGCTCGGCCTGACCGTGTTGACCCGTGCCGAGTGCAGGGCAGGCGCCGTGACCTCTCGCCTTCTCCACGTCCTCGCGCTCATCGGCAGCGGAGCCCTGGTCCCGCTCTGGTCCGCCCCCGGCCTGACCCTGCCCGCCCCGGACACCGCCACCGATGTCGACGTGAGCCTGCGCGACGGCATCCAGGCAGCCATCGAGATCCGCCGCCAGCTCCTCAAGGGGGCACCCGACCTTCGCGACCTCTACAAGGTCACCGCGCTGCTCGCGAAGATCCAGCTCCGCTTCACCGGGATCGAGTGCCCCTCCGACGGCGACGCCCTCACGGTGCTCCTCGACGCCAAGCGGCAGGACACGAACATGGTCACCACCGCCCGTACCGATCGCTCGGCTGCTGAAGCGCTCGCGGCCATGGTTCTCCAGACCTGGTTGGACACCCTGCCGGGGACGGCGCGGTGAGCGCGGCCGGCCGACTGCCCCTGGCCCCAGCGGCCACCTTCCACAAGGCGGCGGCAAGCCGCGAGGAGTGTGCCACCGAGGCGAAGGGCTGGGCCCAGCTCGCTCCCCGCATCGAGGTCCCGGCCCTTCACGGACAGATCCTTCTTCCGGACAGGCAGCTCCTCGCCTACGAGGACGTCTTCGCCACCGGCCGGTGCGAGCTGCTGATGGGCGACGTCATGGCCCTGGCCGACCGGGACCCAGCCGTGTTGCCCCGCCTGAACCGCCTCGTGGACGGCATCTGCGCCGACTTGCGGACGGCTGCCGAGGAGACCGGCAAGCACGTGCCGCTGGCCGACTGCGTTCCGGACCTCTACCTGGACCGGATCCGCCCCGGCGGCCGGCTGGACCGCTGGTACCTGCGCCGCGACCTACCGATCGCCCTGCCCCACACCGGTACGACCCTCACCCTCCAGGAGCTGGCCGACTTCACCGTCACCGCCAACGGCAGGCGGCTGACGCTCAACGTAGCCGACATCATCGACAGCCTCCGCCACACCTTGGCCCCCGACCGCCGCTGGCTGGCCGCTCTGACGCAGGGCGACCCCACGGAGCCCAACATCGCCGATCCGCTGTGCTGGCTCGACTTCGAGTTCGCCGGCCGCAACACCGCCGTGGGCGAAGCCGCCAACCTGCTCTGGTACTTGATGGCCCTGGGCGGCTGGCTCGTCCCGGACTACCAACCCGACGTGTACGCCCGCACCCTCCGCCTCGCCCTGCCGCCGCTCTCCTGCCCGCGCATCGATCACCTGGAGCTGCACGAGGGCAGGCGACACATCGACGTCCGGTACTCCTGGGACACCGGCCCCGGTCGTAGTGCGGCCATCACCCGGGCCCTGGACGGCTTTCGTGGCGAGGACGGCAGCAGCCTGGAGGAGATCCACGTCTTCCTCGCCCTGCGCATCCTCGGGGTCATCCCGGCTGACCGGCTGACCTCGCACGACCTCCTGCTCGTGCTGATCAAGCTCGCCGAGAGCCAGGACCCGCTCACGACGATCGACACCTTCTTCACGACCACACCGGCCCCTCACCCCCACTCCGGCGAACGGAGCAGCCATGTCCCTGCCCCTGCTTGAGACCCCTCTCCAGGTCCGCCCGCTCCAGGGCCGCACCGCCCTCGTCACCGGCGGGGCCACCGGCATCGGCGCCGAGATCGGACGCGCGCTCGCCGTCGCCGGCGCGACCGTCGCGGTCAACCACCTCGGCCAGGACCACGACGCCCACGCCCTCCTCGCCGCCTTCGAGCGCGACGGCAGCCCCGGCATCGCGGCGAACGCCGACCTCACCGATTCCGGCGCCGTCCAGACCATGGTCGAGCTCGTCCGCGCCGAGATCGGCCCCATCGACATCCTCGTGAACAACGCGGGCTCCTACCCTCGCGCCCCCTGGCAGGACACCGACGAGGCCGCCTGGAACTACTCCCTCGACGTGAACCTCACCGCCCACTACCGCACTTGCCACGCCGTGACCCCCGGCATGATCGAACGCCGCTGGGGACGGATCGTGAACATCGGCAGCGTCAACGCCCGCGCCGGCCGCACGAACCTCGTCGCGTACAGCACTGCGAAGGCCGGGCTGCTGGGCCTGACCCGCTCCCTCGCCAGAGAGTTGGGCCCGTACGGGATCTGCGTGAACACGGTCCTGCCCGGAGCCATCCAGGTCGATGCGGAGAACGTCATACCCGCCCACCACCGGGCCCGCCCGGAGGACCAGATCAAGCGCCAGTGCGTCCCGCGCAGGGGACGGCCCGAAGATGTCGCGGCCCTGGTGGCGTTCCTCGTGGGCCCCTCCGCCTCGTTCATCACTGGGCAATCCGTCCACGTCGACGGCGGCTGGCTGCTCCACTGAGACCGCCAACAAGCAAGGAGACAGACCGAAATGAAGGAACGAGTCCGCGCCGTCCTCGTCACCGCTGACGACACGATGCTGGTCATCCGCCGTACCAAACCCGACGTCCCCGAGTACTGGGTCCTCCCCGGCGGCGGCGTCGAGGCCGACGACGAGTCCCGGGAGGCCGCCCTCCACCGGGAGATCCACGAGGAGATCGCGGGGAAGGCCGACATCGTCCGGCTCCTCCACACGATGGAGTCCGACGACGAGCGTCAGCTCTTCTACCTCGCCCGCATCGCGACCTGGTCCTTCGAGGACCGCACCGGGCCCGAGTTCAGTGCCGAGGGCCGGGGCGAGTACGCGCTGGAGGAGGTCCCGCTGACCGTCGAGGGCCTCGACGGCATCGACCTCAAGCCCGAGGATATCGCCCACGTTCTGAGGGGCGCCATCAGTGCCGGAAGCCTCGGAGGCGAGGCAACGAGCTGATCCCTCGACACGTCAACACATCGCTGGGGCCGGGAGAGTCCCGCTTCCTTGGCAGCCAGGTCGAAGGCCTGTCCGAGCAGCGAAGGCTGTTTACCCGGGAAGCTCGAGACCGATTCCGCGGTGAACCCGGGCTGACCGTCGAGAGCGCGTAGGCGCTGGTAGGTCCTGCTGGCCGTGGCGTCGGAGATCAGTCCCAGCTCGCGGCAGTTTTGGCACGCGAATGGCACGCAAGCCCTGATAGGTCTAGACAACGAAGAAGGCCCAGGTCGCTGACCTGGGCCTTCTTACAAGAGCGGATGACGGGAATCGAACCCGCGCTATAAGCTTGGGAAGCTCATGTTCTACCATTAAACTACATCCGCATGGTGGTCCAGTTGCCTGGATCCGTACCGTTGCACACTGTACCCCATGATCGACCCCCGGTGAATTCTCCCCTGGGGTCGCTCTCGTTTGCGGGTCGCAGGAGGGTTCGTCCGGGCGGGAGTTGGGGCGTACCGTGGGGGCGCGGAGCGGCGGCTGGAGTGGCGGCTGGAGCGGGTCCCGATCATCCCCTAATGTGGCGATTCATCGCAGTACGGCTCGTTGGGGAAAGGGACTCGATGGAGCACACAGTCGTCCGTTGTGCCGAAGGGCATGTTTTCAGCACCGCCTCCTTCCCGTTGCAGCACCTCGGTGCCGGCCGGATCGGGCCCGGGCGGCTGCTGCGGTGTCCGCGGTGCGCGCGGCTGAGGCACGCGGTGCCCGTGGGTGGCGTCAAGCGGTAGTCGCCGGAGCTTCCGTCCGGCACGGGCGCGCGGGTCCGCTCTCGATTGGGGGTGGCCCGCGCGCTCTGCGTATCCTCGGGACGTGCTTCTCTCCGACAAAGACATCCGGGCCGAGATCGACAGCGGACGGGTTCGCATTGACCCGTTCGACGAGTCGATGGTGCAGCCCTCCAGCATCGATGTGCGTCTCGACCGGTTCTTCCGGGTCTTCGAGAATCACCGCTACGCGCACATCGACCCCGCCGTCGAGCAGACCGACCTGACCAGGATGGTCGAGCCGGAGGGCGACGAGGCGTTCATCCTGCATCCGGGTGAGTTCGTGCTCGCCTCGACGTACGAGGTCATCTCGCTCCCCGAGGACATTGCCTCCAGACTGGAGGGGAAGTCCAGCCTGGGCCGCCTGGGTCTGGTGACGCATTCGACCGCGGGGTTCATCGACCCCGGGTTCTCGGGCCACGTGACCCTGGAGCTGTCGAACCTCGCCACCCTGCCGATCAAGCTCTGGCCGGGCATGAAGATCGGGCAGCTGTGCCTGTTCCGGCTCAGCTCGCCCGCGGAGTTCCCGTACGGCAGCGAGCGGTACGGGTCCAGGTACCAGGGGCAGCGCGGGCCGACCGCCTCGCGCTCCTTCCAGAACTTCCACCGCACCCAGGTGAGGCACGAGTCATGAGTGACGGAGTACGCGAGAACCTCGACTACGAGGGCTTCGGGCGCGCCGTGCGCGAGCTGGCGCAGACCATCGCCGACGACGGCTACGAGCCGGACATCATCCTGAGCATCGCCCGGGGCGGGGTGTTCGTCGCCGGCGGTCTGGCGTACGCGCTCGACTGCAAGAACATCCACCTCGTGAATGTGGAGTTCTACACCGGGGTGGGGACCACCCTGGAGATGCCGGTCATGCTGGCGCCCGTGCCCGAGGCGATCGACTTCACCGACAAGAAGGTGCTGATCGCCGACGACGTCGCCGATACGGGGAAGACGCTCAAGCTGGTGCACGACTTCTGCCTCGGGCACGTCGCCGAGGTGCGGTCTGCCGTGATCTACGAGAAGTCCCACTCGCTCGTGCAGTGCGAGTACGTGTGGAAGCGGACCGACGACTGGATCGAGTTCCCCTGGTCGGTCCAGCCGCCCGTGGTGAAGCGCGAGGGCCAGGTCCTCGACGCCTGACCGGCGACGTCAACGTCAACGTCAACGGGAAGGGCCCGCCGCGCACACGCGCGGCGGGCCCTTCCTCGTACGGCTCCGGTACGGCTAGAGCGTGCCCAGCTTGATCATCGAGAGCAGTGCGACCAGCTGGATCGCGGACGCGCCCAGCGCCTTCTGCCAGGGCAGGTCGTGCGACTTGCCGACCATCGCGGTGAAGAGCGCGCCGGCCGCCAGCCAGGTCACCCACCCCAGCACCTGCACGAACATGTTGTCGCCGCCCAGGAACACCGCCACCAGCAGGCGCGGTGCGTCCGTGATGGACATGACCAGCATCGACAGGCCCACGGTCGGCTGCCACGAGCCGTCGCCGCCCAGCTGGCGGGCCAGGGTGTGCGTGACCGCGCCGAGGATCAGGCCGCAGAGGACGAAGGCGACGCCGGCGCTGAGGGTGATCGGGATCACCTGGGCGAGGGTCGCCTTGATCGCGTCCTCGCGGGCCTTGTCGAAGCCGAAGACCGCGAGCATGCCGTAGATGAAGGTCACGACCAGCGCCGGACCCCAGACGGCGTAGTCGCGCATCTGCAGGAAGGTCGGTCCCGGTCGCAGCACGATGCCGCGCAGCAGGTCCTTCCAGTGCAGCCGCGGCCCGGCGGGGGCCGCGGGGGCCGCGCCCGCCTGGTAGGTGCCGCCCTGGCTGTACGGGTCCTCGCCGACCGAGAAGGCCTGGGTGTGCCCCGGGTTGTTCGCGTACGAGGGCTCGTACGGGGGCTCGTACGCGCCGGAGTCGTACGAGGGGCCCTGCGGGGGCTGCCGGCGGCCCTGTGGGCCCTGCTGGCCCTGCGGGCCGTACGGGTCGAAGTACTCGGGCTCGCCCTGGTCCCCCGCGGAGCCCTGCTGCGGCCAGTGCTGCTGCGGCGGCGGGCCGGCGGGCGGGTAGGGCTGATGACCGTACGGTGCCTGCGGCGCTTGCTGCTGCTGACCGTACGGCTGCCGCCGCGGGGTGTGCGGGGGTTGTTGCGGGGGGTGGTTGTCGTCCCTGCCGCGTCCGATCCTGAATCCAGCCACGTGATCGAAAGTACCTGCTCCGCCGGGCGGCCGTGGCCGGGCCACCGGAACACGTGTCCTTTGCGGCTGACCTGTGACATCCCCTAGGGGGAACCCGGAGGGCGGGGGCGATGGGTGGTTTACGTGGCTGCGCGGCGTTCTGTGGGGGTTCGTTACACGGCCGACGGAATGCGTACGTATCGGGTCCGTAGCTTCGTGAGTGTCGCCGCGACCACGGAGTCACCTCACGAACGAGATCGGAAAGAGCCCCGCCATGCGCCGCACCCGCCGCACCACCCTTCGTACCGCCGCCGTCCTCACCGGCGCCGCCGCCGTGCTGGCGCTGCCCGTGGGATCCGCCTTCGCGGACTCCCCGGCGGTGCCGGAGCCCGAGGTGCTGCCGGGGGTCGAGCAGCCGGCCGAGGACCCGTCGGTCCCGCCGGTGACACCCCCTGTCACGCCGCCGGTGACCCCGCCGGTCGAGCCGCCGGTCGAGCCGCCGGTGACGCCGCCGGTGCAGACGCGGGAGTACGTCACCACCGTGAAGCTGGCCGACGGATCGGTCGCGAAGGTCTACAAGTTCGGCGACGACCACTTCGAGGCGGACGTCTTCGCCGGTGGCACGAAGCTGGACACCCTGGTCAGCAAGGGCGGCAAGCCGGCGTACGGGCAGAACAACGGCCTGCACGTCGTCCTCCAGCCGAACGGCACGGTGACCTCGTGGGTCGAGGGCGGCGTCCAGAAGCCGGTCGAGAAGCCGGTCCAGAAGCCGGTCGAGAAGCCGAAGCCGGAGGTCAAGAAGGAGACCTCGGTGCGGATCACCATGCCCGACGGGCGGATCGCGCGGCTCGTCGACGGCCCGAAGGGCAAGCGGGCCGAGATCTCCATGCCGAACGGGAACGCGCTCGCCGCGATCGACCTGAAGAACCCGAGCGCGCTGAACGACGGCTGGACGTACAAGCTCGTCCAGGACGGCAAGCGCGTGAAGTTCGTCGTCATCGACGGCAAGGGGGGCGGGGACAGCTGGGTGTACGACTTCGCCACCGGCAGGCTGATCGAGAAGTACACGGCGGAGAAGCCCACCGCCAAGCCGGCCCCGGCGGTGAAGGCCGAGCGGGTCGTCCCGAAGGGCGGCGTGAAGGCCGGTGCGGAGGGGGTCCCCACCCCGCAGGCCGACACCCCGCTGCTGCTGGCCGCCGGCGGCGGCATGGCCGCCACGGGCGCGGCGGGCCTCGCCTTCGCCCTGCTCCGCCGGGGCCGCACCCGCGCCTGAGGCCCGGACACGCGGAACGGCCGGTCCCCCGGGAGGGGACCGGCCGTTCTCTGCTCACTGGCGCGGGGCCGCTACTTCGTGGCCTCGGGCTTCGTCTCGGCCTTGGCTTCGGTGTCCGCGTCCGCGTCGGCCTTCGCCTCGGCCTCCGGCTCGGTGGCCTCGGCTTCGGCAGCCTCGGGCTCGGCCGGGGCGTCGGCCCTCGGCTCCGCAGCCTCGGCCGGGGTCTCGGCCTCGGCCGGAGCCGCAGGCTCGGACTCCGCCTCGGCGGCGGCTTCGCCCGCCTCGGCCTTCGGCTCAGTGGCTTCAGCTTCAGCTTCGGCAGCCTCGGGCTCGGCCGGCGCGTCCGCCTTCGGCTCCGCAGCCTCAGCCTCCGCCTCGGTGGCCTCAGCCTCGGCCTCGGCCTCAGCCGGGGCCTCCGGCTCCGCCTCGGCGGCCTCGTCCTCGGCGGCCTTCGCCGCAGCAGCGGCTTCGGCCTCCGCGGCGGCCTTGGCTTCGGCATCCGCCTTGGCCTTCGCCTCTGCCTCTGCCTCTGCCTTGGCCTTCGCTTCCGCAGCGGCTTCGGCCTCCGCCTTGGCCTTCGCTTCGGCCTCCGCAGCCGCCTTCGCCTCGGCCTCCGCAGCGGCAGCGGCCTCCGCGGCCAGCTCCTCCTCAGTCGGCTCCGGGGCCTTCACCGACTCCAGCAGCAGCTGCGCCACGTCCACGACCTGGACGGATTCCTTCGCCTGGCCGTCGTTCTTCTTGCCGTTCACCGAGTCGGTGAGCATGACCAGGCAGAAGGGGCAGGCGGTCGAGACGATGTCGGGGTTGAGGGACAGGGCCTCGTCGACGCGCTCGTTGTTGATGCGCTTGCCGATCCGCTCCTCCATCCACATCCGCGCGCCACCGGCGCCACAGCAGAAGCCCCGCTCCTTGTGGCGGTGCATCTCCTGCTGACGCAGCCCCGGCACGGCGGACATGATCTCGCGCGGCGGCGTGTAGACCTTGTTGTGCCGGCCCAGGTAGCAGGGGTCGTGGTACGTGATCAGGCCGTCCACCGGCGTGACCGGCGTGAGGCGGCCCTCGTCGATCAGGTGCTGGAGCAGCTGCGTGTGGTGGATGACCTCGTACTCGCCGCCCAGCTGCGGGTACTCGTTCGCGATGGTGTTGAAGCAGTGCGGGCAGGTGGAGACGATCCGCTTCGCCGACTTCGGCTTCTTCGTGGACTCGTCCTCGTCGTCCTCGCCGAAGGCCATGTTCAGCATGGCGACGTTCTCCTGGGCGAGCTGCTGGAACAGCGGCTCGTTGCCCAGGCGGCGCGGGGAGTCACCGGTGCACTTCTCGTCGCCGCCCATGATCGCGAACTTGACGCCCGCGATGTTCAGCAGCTCCGCGAAGGCCTTCGTGGTCTTCTTGGCCCGGTCCTCCAGGGCGCCCGCGCAGCCGACCCAGTACAGGTAGTCGAACTCCGAGAGGTCCTCCGCGTCCTTCCCGATGATCGGGACCTCGAAGTCGACCTCCTTCGTCCACTCCACGCGCTGCTTCTTGGCCAGGCCCCAGGGGTTGCCCTTCTTCTCCAGGTTCTTGAGCATCGTGCCCGCCTCCGACGGGAACGCGCTCTCGATCATCACCTGGTAGCGCCGCATGTCGACGATGTGGTCGATGTGCTCGATGTCGACCGGGCACTGCTCCACGCACGCACCGCAGGTGGTGCAGGACCACAGCACGTCCGGGTCGATGACGCCGTTCTCTTCGGCGGTGCCGATGAGCGGGCGCTCCGCCTCGGCGAGGGCCGCGGCCGGGACCCCGGCGAGCTGCTCCGCCGTGGCCTTCTCGTTGCCCTCCATGTCCTTGCCGCCGCCGGCCAGCAGGTACGGGGCCTTGGCGTGCGCGTGGTCGCGCAGCGACATGATCAGGAGCTTGGGGGAGAGGGGCTTGCCGGTGTTCCATGCCGGGCACTGCGACTGGCAGCGACCGCACTCGGTGCAGGTGGAGAAGTCGAGGATGCCCTTCCAGGAGAACTGCTCGACCTGGGAGACGCCGAAGACGTCGTCCTCGCCCGGCTCCTCGAAGTCGATCTCCTTGCCACCGCTGGCCATCGGCTGGAGGGCGCCCAGCGCCGTCGAACCGTCGGCGTTCCGCTTGAACCAGATGTTCGGGAAGCCGAGGAAGCGGTGCCAGGCGACACCCATGTTGGTGTTGAGCGAGACCACGATCATCCAGATCAGCGAGGTGCCGATCTTGATCATCGCGGTGAAGTAGATGGCGTTCTGCAGGGTGCCCAGCGAGAGCCCCTTGAAGGCCAGCACCAGCGGGTACGACACGAAGTACGCGGGCTCGTAGGAGTCCACGTGGTGGATCGCGCCTTCAAGGCCGCGCAGCGCCAGGATCGCGAGGCCGATGGTGAGGATGACGTACTCGACGAAGTACGCCTGCCAGGCCTTCGAGCCGGTGAAGCGCGACTTGCGGCCGGCCCGCGAGGGCAGGCTGAGCAGCCGGATCGCCATCAGGACGACGATGCCGACGACCGTCATCAGGCCGATGAACTCGATGTAGAGCTCGAACGGCAGGAAGCCGCCGATGATCGGCAGCGTCCAGTCGGCCTGGAAGAGCTGGCCGTAGGCCTGCGCCAGGGTCGGCGGCAGGGTCAGGAAGCCGATCGCGACGAACCAGTGCGCGAAGCCGACGATGCCCCAGCGGTTCATCCGGCTGTGGCCGAGGAACTCCCGGGCGAGGGTGAGCGTTCGAGACTTCGGATCGTCCGTACGGCTGCCTGCCGGTACGGGCTGTCCGAGCTTCACGAAGCGGTAGATCTGCGCCACGGCTCGGGCGAGCAGCGCGACGCCGACCACGGTCAGGACCAGCGACACGATGATCGCGGCGAGTTGCATGGGAGGGCTCCTCGGGCGGGACTTACTAAGCGGTAACTTATTGAGTCAAGGCTTGAGGTTACCCAGTTCCCGCGCCGCACTGTAGGTGAGCGTGCGGTGATCTGTGTCGCTCAGGCATGCCTCTGTCGGTAGGCCGCCCGAGGAGTCTGCGCGAGGATCGCGAGATCCATCCCCAGCCAATGGCTCTCCACATAGTGCCGGTCCAGCAGTGCCATCTCCTCCCAGGGTAGGTCGGAGCGCGCGCTGACCTGCCACAACCCGGTCATACCGGGACGTACGAGCAGTCGTTCGGGGTGGTCGGTACGGGCCTCCGGGCGCGGCCCGACCAGCGACATCTCCCCCCGCACCACATTGAGCAGCTGCGGCAGCCCGTCCAGCGCGCACCGCCGCACCGCCGCGCCCACCCGCCCCGCGCCCCCGGTGCGCAGCCGCCAGGCGCGGAACGGCCGCCCGGTCAGCCCGAGCACCGGTTCCCGTACGAGGACCCGCGCGCGCGTGGCCGCACCGAGCGTGACGGCCGCCAGCAGGACCGGTGCGGCGAACACCCCGAGCAGGATCACCGCACCGACGAGGTCACACACCCGCTTGGCCGGCGGTAGCCCTGGCCGGGCGGGCAGTGTCAGCAGCAGAGGCATGCCAGCACGCTGCCGCATGCCTCCGGCGCTGCCGGGGTGGCGCGCGGCTCGGTGACCCGTTCGGCTGCGCCAGGGCCCCGGCGCAGGGCCCCTGAGCGTAGGGGCTACTTAAAGGTTGAGCCCCCTCGGCTCACCTCTGTTGACGCCAGCGCAGCGTTACGGCATTCTTGAGCCTGTTCCACTCAAGTCAGCTGGAGGAATCGAAATGGCACGTGCGGTCGGCATCGACCTGGGCACCACTAACTCCGTCGTCAGCGTTCTCGAAGGCGGCGAGCCCACCGTCATCACCAACGCCGAGGGTGCCAGGACCACGCCGTCCGTCGTCGCCTTCGCCAAGAACGGCGAGGTCCTCGTCGGCGAGGTGGCCAAGCGCCAGGCGGTGACGAACGTTGACCGGACCATCCGCTCCGTCAAGCGCCACATGGGCACTGACTGGAAGATCAACCTGGATGGCAAGGACTTCAACCCGCAGCAGATGAGCGCCTTCATCCTGCAGAAGCTGAAGCGCGACGCCGAGGCGTACCTGGGCGAGAAGGTCACGGACGCGGTCATCACCGTCCCGGCCTACTTCAACGACTCCGAGCGTCAGGCGACGAAGGAGGCCGGCGAGATCGCGGGCCTCAACGTCCTGCGCATCGTGAACGAGCCGACGGCCGCCGCCCTGGCCTACGGTCTCGACAAGGACGACCAGACCATTCTCGTCTTCGACCTCGGCGGCGGCACCTTCGACGTGTCGCTCCTCGAGATCGGCGACGGTGTCGTCGAGGTCAAGGCCACCAACGGTGACAACCACCTCGGCGGCGACGACTGGGACCAGCGCGTCGTCGACTACCTGGTGAAGCAGTTCGCCAACGGCCACGGCGTCGACCTGTCCAAGGACAAGATGGCGGTCCAGCGTCTGCGCGAGGCGGCCGAGAAGGCGAAGATCGAGCTGTCCTCCTCCACGGAGACCACGATCAACCTGCCGTACATCACGGCCTCCGCCGAGGGCCCGCTGCACCTGGACGAGAAGCTCACGCGCTCGCAGTTCCAGCAGCTCACCGCGGACCTGCTCGACCGCTGCAAGACCCCGTTCCACAACGTCATCAAGGACGCGGGCATCAACCTGTCCGAGATCGACCACGTGGTCCTGGTCGGCGGCTCCACCCGCATGCCGGCCGTCGCCGAGCTCGTCAAGGAGCTCACCGGCGGTCAGGACGCCAACAAGGGCGTCAACCCGGACGAGGTCGTCGCCATCGGCGCCACCCTCCAGGCCGGTGTGCTCAAGGGTGAGGTCAAGGACGTCCTGCTCCTCGACGTGACCCCGCTGTCCCTCGGTATCGAAACCAAGGGCGGCATCATGACCAAGCTCATCGAGCGCAACACCACGATCCCGACCAAGCGGTCGGAGATCTTCACGACGGCCGAGGACAACCAGCCGTCCGTGCAGATCCAGGTCTACCAGGGTGAGCGCGAGATCGCGGCGTACAACAAGAAGCTCGGCATGTTCGAGCTGACGGGCCTGCCGCCGGCCCCGCGTGGCGTCCCGCAGATCGAGGTCTCCTTCGACATCGACGCGAACGGCATCATGCACGTCACGGCCAAGGACCTTGGCACGGGCAAGGAGCAGAAGATGACCGTCACCGGCGGCTCCTCGCTCGGCAAGGACGAGGTCGACCGCATGCGCCAGGAGGCGGAGCAGTACGCGGACGAGGACCACCGTCGCCGCGAGGCCGCCGAGTCCCGCAACCAGGGCGAGGCGCTCGTCTACCAGACGGAGAAGTTCCTCGCGGACAACGCGGAGAAGGTCCCCGCCGAGGTCAAGACCGAGGTCGAGGCTGCCGTCACCGAGCTGAAGGACAAGCTCAAGGGCGAGGACACCGCCGAGATCCGCACCGCGACCGAGAAGCTCGCCGCGGTCAGCCAGAAGCTCGGCCAGGCGATCTACGCCGACGCCCAGGCCGCCCAGGGTGCGGCCGGCGCCGCGGGTGACGCGGGCCAGGCCAAGGCCGACGACGACGTCGTCGACGCCGAGATCGTCGACGACGAGAAGCCGAAGGGTGGCGCTGCCTGATGTCGGAGGAGACCCCGGGCTTCGAGGAGGAGCCCGAAGTCCCCACCGGCGCCAGCGCGGACGACGCCGAGCCGAAGGCCGCCGACTCCTCCAAGGAGGGGGAGGCGGCCCCGGCCGGGGACGCAGCAGCAGATGTGGCTCTGCTGGCGCAGCTGGACCAGGCCCGTACCGCGCTCAACGAGCGCACCGCGGACCTCCAGCGGCTCCAGGCGGAGTACCAGAACTACCGCCGTCGCGTGGAGCGGGACCGGATCGCCGTCAAGGAGATCGCGGTCGCGTCCCTGCTGACGGAGCTCCTCCCGACCCTGGACGACATCGGCCGGGCGCGGGAGCACGGCGAGCTGGTCGGCGGCTTCAAGTCGGTGGCCGAGTCGCTGGAGACCGCCGCCGCCAAGATGGGGCTGCAGCAGTTCGGCAAGGAGGGCGAGCCCTTCGACCCGACGATCCACGAGGCCCTGATGCACTCGTACGCGCCGGACGTCACCGAGACGACCTGCGTGGCGATCCTGCAGCCGGGGTACCGGATCGGCGAGCGTACGATCCGCCCCGCGCGGGTCGCGGTGGCCGAGCCCCAGCCGGGCGCGGCGCCGGCCGCCAAGTCCGAGTCCTCGGAGGGCGACACGCCGTCCGACAAGGACACGGATGCCCCCGACAAGGGCTGACGCACACCATGTAGGGATCCGAGAGGAGGGACACCGGGGATGAGCACGAAGGACTTCGTGGAGAAGGACTACTACAAGGTCCTCGGTGTCCCGAAGGACGCCACCGAAGCCGAGATCAAGAAGGCGTACCGGAAGCTCGCGCGCGAGTTCCACCCGGACGCCAACAAGGGCGACGCCTCGGCCGAGGAGCGCTTCAAGGAGATCTCCGAGGCGAACGACATCCTCGGCGACGCCAAGAAGCGCAAGGAGTACGACGAGGCCCGCGCCCTGTTCGGCAACGGCGGCTTCCGCCCCGGTCCGGGCGGCGGCGGCTCGTTCAACTTCGACCTGGGCGACCTGTTCGGCGGTACCCAGCAGGCCGGCCAGGGCGGCTTCGGCGGCGGCCTGGGCGATGTCTTCGGCGGCCTCTTCAACCGCGGCGCCGGCGCCGGTGCGGGCACCCGTACCCAGCCGCGCCGCGGCCAGGACGTCGAGTCCGAGGTCACGCTCTCCTTCACCGAGGCCGTGGACGGCGCGACCGTCCCGCTGCGGATGTCCTCGCAGGCCCCCTGCAAGGCCTGTTCGGGCACCGGCGACCAGAACGGCACGCCCAGGGTGTGCCCGACCTGCGTCGGCACCGGCCAGGTCTCGCGGGGCAGCGGCGGCGGTTTCTCGCTGACCGACCCCTGCGCGGACTGCAAGGGCCGCGGCCTGATCGCGGAGAACCCCTGCGAGGTCTGCAAGGGCAGCGGGCGTGCCCGCAGCTCCCGCACCATGCAGGTCCGGATCCCGGCGGGCGTCTCCGACGGCCAGCGGATCCGGCTGCGCGGCAAGGGCACTCCGGGCGAGCGCGGTGGCCCGGCGGGGGACCTGTACGTGGTCGTCCACGTCGGTACCCACCCGGTGTTCGGCCGCAAGGGCGACAACCTCACGGTGACGGTCCCCGTGACCTTCGTGGAGGCCGCCCTGGGCGCCGAGATCAGGGTTCCGACCCTGGGCGGCCCGCCGGTCACCCTGAAGCTGCCCCCGGGCACCCCCGGCGGCCGTACGATGCGGGCCCGCGGCAAGGGGGCGGTCCGCAAGGACGGCACCCGAGGCGACCTGCTCGTCACGGTGGAGGTCGCGGTCCCGGCGGAGCTGTCCGACAAGGCCCGCGAAGCCCTGGAGACCTACCGCGACGCGACCGGGTCCGAGGACCCGCGAGCCCTCCTGTTCGAGTCCGCGAAGGGAGCATGACATGGACGGCCGCCGACGACAGCCCCGCTTCGGTGAGGGGGCGTACCCGCTCACCGAAGAGACCCCGGTCTACGTGATCTCGGTGGCCGCCCAGCTCTCCGGACTCCATCCGCAGACCCTCCGCCAGTACGACCGCCTCGGCCTGGTCTCCCCGGACCGTACGGCCGGCCGCGGCCGGCGCTACTCGGCCCGGGACATCGAACTGCTCCGCACGGTGCAGCAGCTGTCCCAGGACGAGGGCATCAATCTGGCGGGAATCAAGCGGATCATCGAGCTGGAGAACCAGGTGGCGGCGCTCCAGCAGCGTGTCGCCGAGCTGTCCACGGCTGTCGACGGCGCGGCCGCCGCCCTCCAGGCCCGCGAGGCCCAGGTGCACGCCTCGTACCGCCGCGACCTGGTCCCGTACCAGCCGCCGCAGCCGGGCAACGCCCTGGTGGTCTGGCGCCCGACCAAGCGCCCGGGCGACTGACCGAGCCCCCGCGCGACTGACCGCGTACCCGCGCGACTGACCCCGTACCCGGGCGACTGACCGCGGCCGCCCCGCTCGCACGAAGGCCCCGCCCGGCTCCTCCCGGCCCTTCCCGTACAGGGAGGGCCTGAGGGGCCGGGCGGGGCCTTTCGCGCGCCAGGGGAGCCCCTGGAGGCCCCTGTCAGCCCTCGGGGAGGTCCGCCGGGCCCGAGCTGTGCAGGATCCCGGACTGGGCGATGAGATAGCCCAGCTGCGCCCTGCTGCCGCTGCCCAGGGCGGCGGCCAGCCGGGCTATGTGCGCCCGGCAGGTCCGTACGTTCATCCCCAGCCGGCGCGCGATGGCCTCGTCCACGTGCCCCTCGACCAGCAGCTGGGCGATGGAGCGCTGCACGCCCGAGATCCCGTCGGGCATGTGCGTGTACGTGACCTCCTCGCTCAGCGGCACCGCGCGCCGCCACAGCTGCTCGAACACCTTGATCAGGTAGTCGACCAGCCCGGGGTGGCGCAGCTCCAGCGCCACCCGCCGGTCGTCGCTGACGGGGATGAAGGCCACGGTCCGGTCGAACACGATGAGCCGCTCGATGAGCTCCTCCAGCGTGCGGATCTCCACCTTGCCCGTGGAGATGCGGTCCACGTAGGCGAGCGTTCCCTGGCTGTGCCGGGCGGTGTGCTGGTAGAGCGTCCGGATGCTCACGCCCCGGTCGATCAGCGGGGCGTCCCGCTCCAGGGCCTCGCTGAGGGCGTAGGACGGCCTTGCGCCACCCGGTTGTACCGTCAGCATCTCCGTGTGGCACTCGGCCGTGGCGAGGTCGAGGGCGGCGTTGATCTGGTCGAATCCCTCCAGCACCGTGATGGCGTGGGTGTTGGCGGGGTTCTGCGCGCTGATGGTGAGGAACGGCTCGAATGCATCGGTGAGGTCGACGGCGCTGCGCCGGCGGTCCTGGATCTCACGCTCCAGCGGCTGGAGCCGCTGGGCCAGCGCGACGGCCGGGGGAACCGCCCTGAGTTGGTTGGCGTCATCCGGGTCGGGGCGCAGGAGGGCGAATTCAAGCAGGCAGGGGACGTTTGCCACCTCGCTGCGAGGCACCCGTCCCGTGCTCAGCGCCGCCGCGTACAGACGTGCCCCCTCGTCGCACATGGACGTGACGGGGTGGGGATGTGTCGGGTTTGTGTCTCTTATGGGCAAAACTCCACCCCCCAGGGTCCTGAACATGCAAGAACATGATGCATCGTCCCTGTGGCCGTAACGTGCCTGAATGAGCCATGGTCTGACGTGCGGGGGAGAGGATTCCATCAAGTGAGGACGAAGCCGACCATGTACAAGAGAATGCTTCGCTCGGCGCTTGCCGTTGTTTTCTCCGCTGTTGCGGTCTTTGGGGCAGTCAGCGCCGTCAACGGCGATGCAGGGAGCGCTCGGGCCGACAGCGGTTGGAACACCGCTCCGGCAGGCAAGGACGACAGCGGCTGGAACACCATATCCGGCGGTGGGTTCGACAGCGGTTGGAACGTCGCACCCGGGGACGACCCGTGGGTCGCCACCCCCGCCGGTGAGCCCGACAGTGGCTGGAACTCCGCACCCGTGACGGTCGCCTGATGACCCCCGACGACCGCGACTTCCGGCGCGAGATGGCTTCGGCGTACCGCTCGGGCTGGCAGTTCATCGACTTGGCCACGGCGATCCCCTACGCCGGCGACTCGTTGATGGTCACCCTTTTCGGCCAGCCGATCGTCGTCGTGCGCGAGGAGGACGAGGACGTCCGTGCCTACCGCTGCCTGCGCCGCCCCCGGGGCGCACCGCAGCCCGTCCGCTGCGAAGTGCGGTACGGCATGGTCTTCGTCAACCTCGATCAGCGCGACCACCAGCTCTTCGAACCCGATATCACCACCGCCACCCCCCGCAGTGCCTGAGGCGATTCCCCCGTCGTTGCAGATCGCTCCAGGCGCTACCCCCACACAACGGCGCCATCGTGGACCTGACCACGATGGCGCCGTTGTGATGTCCGCGTCCAGTGGTTGAACCGGACAATCAGCCGGGGACCCGCCCGGAAACGCTCGAGGGTCACCGGAGTCCGGCTCGAGTGCTCAGGCCCGGCCCATGGCCCGGTCCAGGCTGATCTCCAGGACCACCCGGTCCGGGTTGGGCGAGGGCATCCGCCCGTACCGCTCCGCGTAGCGCGCCACGGCCTCGGCGACCGACGCCTCGTCCGTACGGATGACCGCGCGCCCCTCCAGGGTGGCCCAGCGCTTGCCCTCCATCTGGCACACCGCCGCCCGCGCTCCGCCGCCGGGAGCGGCCAGGACGTTGCGGATCTTCTTGCTGTGCTTGTTGCTGATCACCCGCGCCAGCCCCGCCTCGGGGTCGTACGTCACGCCCACCGGCACCACGTGCGGGGTGCCGTCCGGGCGCGGGGTGGTCAGGGTGCAGACGTGCCGCTCCCGCCAGAAGGCGAGGTACTCGGGCGTCGGGTTGAGTACGTCATGGGCCATGCGCCGAAGCGTAGCCCGCGGACCTGCCGCATACGGCGGGAGAATCGCCTTGAGTGGAATAGACTCAACTTTGCGGATGCTGAATCTGTCAGAGTTCCGTATGCCCCCGCCGGAGAGGAGAAACCGAGAGTGGACGCCGAGCTGACCAACAAGAGCCGCGACGCCCTGAACGCGGCCACGAGCAGGGCCGTCAAGGACGGCCACGCCGACCTGACCCCCGCCCACCTGCTGCTGGCCCTGCTCGCCGGCGAGGACAACGAGAACGTCACCGACCTGCTCGTCGCGACCGACGCCGACCAGGCAGTCGTCCGCGCCGGAGCGGACCGGCTGCTCGCCGCCCTGCCCAGCGTCACCGGATCCACCGTCGCGCCCCCGCAGCCCAGCCGCGACCTGCTCGCCGTACTCGCCGAGGCCGACTCCCAGGCCGGGAAGCTCGGCGACGAGTACCTCTCCACCGAACACCTCCTCATCGCCGTCGCCGCCAGGGGCGGACCGGCCGGTGAGGTCCTTTCCGCCCAGGGCGCGACCGCGAAGAAGCTGCTGGCCGCCTTCGAGAACGCACGAGGAGGACGACGGGTGACCTCCCCCGACCCCGAGGGCCAGTACAAGGCCCTGGAGAAGTTCGGCACCGACTTCACGGCAGCCGCCCGCGAGGGCAAGCTCGACCCCGTCATCGGCCGCGACCAGGAGATCCGGCGAGTCGTCCAGGTCCTCTCCCGCCGTACGAAGAACAACCCGGTGCTCATCGGCGAGCCCGGCGTCGGCAAGACCGCCGTCGTCGAGGGCCTGGCCCAGCGCATCGTCAAGGGCGACGTCCCCGAGTCCCTCAAGGGCAAGCGCCTCGTCGCCCTCGACCTCGGCGCGATGGTGGCCGGAGCCAAGTACCGCGGCGAGTTCGAAGAGCGCCTCAAGACCGTCCTCGCCGAGATCAAGTCGAGCGAGGGCCAGATCATCACCTTCATCGACGAGCTGCACACCGTCGTCGGCGCGGGCGCCGGCGGGGACTCCGCCATGGACGCGGGCAACATGCTCAAGCCCATGCTGGCCCGCGGTGAGCTGCGCATGGTCGGCGCGACCACCCTCGACGAGTACCGCGAGCGCATCGAGAAGGACCCGGCGCTGGAGCGCCGCTTCCAGCAGGTGCTGGTCGCGGAGCCGACCGTCGAGGACACCATCGCGATCCTGCGCGGCCTCAAGGGCCGCTACGAGGCCCACCACAAGGTCGTCATCAACGACAGCGCCCTCGTCGCCGCCGCCACCCTCTCCGACCGCTACATCACCTCCCGTTTCCTCCCCGACAAGGCCATCGACCTCGTCGACGAGTCCATGTCCCGGCTCCGCATGGAGATCGACTCCTCGCCGCTGGAGATCGACGAGCTCCAGCGCTCGGTGGACCGCCTGCGGATGGAGGAGCTGGCCCTGAACAACGAGTCGGACCCGGCCTCCCGCGAGCGCCTGGAGAAGATCCGCAAGGACCTCGCGGACAAGGAGGAGGACCTGCGCGGCCTGACCGCCCGCTGGGAGAAGGAGAAGCAGTCCCTCAACCGGGTCGGCGAGCTCAAGGAGCGCCTGGACGGCCTGCGCGGCCAGGCCGAGCGCGCCCAGCGCGACGGGGACTTCGACTCCGCCTCCAAGCTGCTCTACGGGGAGATCCCCGCCCTGGAGCGGGAGCTGGCGGAGGCCACCGAGGAGGAGGCGGAGGCCGCCAAGGGGACGATGGTCAGGGACGAGGTCGGCCCCGACGACATCGCGGACG
Source organism: Streptomyces sp. NBC_00091 (assembly GCF_026343185.1). Lineage (GTDB taxonomy): Bacteria > Actinomycetota > Actinomycetes > Streptomycetales > Streptomycetaceae > Streptomyces. Next base: position 2,877,562 of record NZ_JAPEMA010000001.1, read on the forward strand.
TGGTCGGCGCCTGGACCGGCATCCCGGCCGGCCGGCTCCTCGAAGGGGAGACGCAGAAGCTGCTCCGCATGGAGGAGGAGCTGGGCCGCCGCCTGATCGGCCAGACCGAGGCCGTCCGGGCCGTCTCCGACGCCGTACGCCGCACCCGCGCCGGCATCGCCGACCCGGACCGCCCGACCGGCTCCTTCCTCTTCCTCGGCCCGACGGGCGTGGGCAAGACGGAGCTGGCCAAGGCCCTCGCCGACTTCCTCTTCGACGACGAGCGGGCCATGGTCCGCATCGACATGTCGGAGTACGGCGAGAAGCACAGCGTGGCCCGGCTCGTCGGCGCCCCGCCCGGCTACGTGGGCTACGAGGAGGGCGGCCAGCTCACCGAGGCCGTCCGCAGGCGTCCGTACTCCGTCGTCCTCCTGGATGAGGTCGAGAAGGCCCACCCCGAGGTCTTCGACATCCTGCTCCAGGTCCTCGACGACGGCCGCCTCACCGACGGACAGGGCCGCACCGTCGACTTCCGCAACACCATCCTGGTCCTGACGTCGAACCTCGGCTCGCAGTTCTTGGTCGACCCGTCCACAGCTGTGGACGAGAAGAAGGCCAGGGTCCTGGACATGGTCCGTGCCTCCTTCAAGCCGGAGTTCCTGAACCGCCTGGACGACCTCGTGGTCTTCTCCGCCCTCGGCCGCGACGAGCTGGCGCACATCGCCGAGCTCCAGATCGGCCGCCTCGCGGGGCGCCTCGCCGACCGCCGGCTCGCCCTGGACGTCACGCCCGAGGCCCTGGCCTGGCTGGCCGACAAGGGCAACGACCCGGCGTACGGAGCCCGCCCGCTGCGCCGCCTGATCCAGACGGCGATCGGCGACCGCCTGGCCAAGGAGATCCTCTCCGGCGAGGTCAAGGAGGGCGACACGGTACGGGTCGACGTGGCCGGCGAGGACCTGCTGGTCGGCCGCGCCCTGTAAGGACCGCGCGGCTCCCCGTGTCCGCCCGGAGCGGATCGGAGCTCCGGGGCTGGACACGGGGTGGGCGCGATGGGGGAGGATGGCGGTATCCGCACGAAGGGAAGTACACGGTGAGCATCGACCCGGCCTCGATTCCGAACTTCGGGGGTCAGCCCGAACCGCAGGCCACAGGACCGGCGGGCCCCGTCGTCCCCGACCAGGATCTGGTGAAGCAGCTCCTGGAGCAGATGGAGCTCAAGTACGTCGTCGACGACGAGGGTGACCTCGCGGCGCCGTGGGAGGACTTCCGCACGTACTTCATGTTCCGCGGTGAAGGCGAGCAGCAGGTCTTCTCCGTGCGGACCTTCTACGACCGTCCGCACGCCATCGACGACAAGCCGCAGCTGCTCGAGTCGATCGACGACTGGAACCGCCGCACCCTGTGGCCGAAGGTCTACAGCCACACGCACGACGACGGCTCCGTCCGCCTGATCGGCGAGGCGCAGATGCTGATCGGCACCGGCGTCAGCCTGGAGCACTTCGTGTCCTCCACGGTCAGCTGGGTCCGCGCGTCGATCGAATTCGACAAGTGGCTCCTCGAGCAGCTCGGCCTGGAGAAGGAAGTGGACTCCGCCGAGGGCGACGAGAAGAACGAAGACGGCGAGTAGTCGTCCGTCATACGTCATAGGGGTACCCGCGCCACCAGGAGCAGGTACAGCCCGTAGCCGTACGAGAGCCCGGCCATGCAGGCGGTCACCACGACCGCCGTGCGCGGCCGGGCTCTGGCCATGGCGGCGGCCACCGGCAGCAGCAGCGGGAACGCGGGCAGCAGGAACCGCGGCTTCGACTCGAAGTAGCCCGCCCCGCCCAAGGTGATCACCAGCAGCGTCCCGGCGTACACGAGCAGCGGCAGCGGGGTCCGGTCGAGGACGGCCGCCACCGCGAGCAGCCCCGCCGCGGCCAGCACGGCCATGGTCACGCCGACCGGGACCGGCACGTTCCCGCCGGCCAGCGCCTTCTCCACCGTGCCCAGGGTCCCGGCGCCGAAGTCGAACCGCGAGCCCCACTGCCGCTGCACGGTGAAGTAGCCGAGCGGGTCGCGGCGGTGCGCCCCGACGGCCAGGACGTACGCCGCCCAGCCCGCGGGCGCGAGCAGCGCGGCCGCCCACACCGCGGGCGCGCGGTTGCCCCGTACGGCGAGCTCCCGCAGCGCCGCCACCGTCACGGCGGCGGCCACCGCGATCCCGGTCGGCCGGGTCAGCCCGGCGAGCACCGCCAGGGACGCCGCCCAGAGCCAGCGCTCCCGCAGCAGGGCGTACAGCGCCCACGCGGCGAGCGCGGCCAGCAGCGCCTCGGTGTAGGCGAGGGTCAGCACCACCGCGTGCGGCAGCGCGGCCCACACCCCGACGAGCAGCACCCCGGCCCGCGCCCCGTACAGCCGCTCCCCGACCCGGTACACGCCGACGGCGGCCACCGCGGCGGCCGTCCAGGCCACCGCCAGCCCGGCGGGCGCCCCGCCGCCGGCGAGGCGCACCAGCAGCGGGTACAGCGGGAAGAAGGCGTAGTCGCTCTGGACGGTCCCGGACTCCGCCCACATCTGGGTCCGGCCGTAGCCGTGCGCGGCGATCCCGAGGTACCAGACGGAGTCCCAGGAGACGCCGAGCACCCGCACCGGGTCCCGCCCGGCCCACCAGGCCCCGGCGGCGACGACCAGCACCCCGGCCCCGCGCACGGCGGCGAACACCCCGAGCGCGGCCACCGCCCCCGGCAGGGCGGCCCGCCGTGTTTCGGGCGGTCTAAGGGACACCGTTGACATGTGGCCGGTCACTCAGAGCCGGCGCAGGCGGGTCACGGCCTCCTGGAGGACTTCCGTCTGCTTGCAGAAGGCCCAGCGGACCTGGGTGGCGCCGGCGGTCCGGTCGTCGTAGAAGACCTGGTTGGGGATGGCGACCACACCGCAGCGCTCGGGCAGGGCGCGGCAGAAGGCGAGGCCGTCCTTCTCGCCCAGGGGCGCGATGTCGGTGGTGATGAAGTAGGTGCCCTGTGGGCGGTAGACCTCGAAGCCGGCGGCGGCCAGGCCTTCGGAGAGGAGGTCGCGCTTGGCGGCGAGCTCCGCGCGGAAGGTGTCGAAGTAGGTATCCGGGAGGGCGAGGGCCTCGGCGACGGCGTACTGGAAGGGGCCGGAGGCGACGTACGTCAGGAACTGCTTGGCCGAGCGGACCGCCGAGACGAGCGCGGGCGGGGCGGTGACCCAGCCGACCTTCCAGCCGGTGAAGGAGAGGGTCTTGCCGGCGGAGGAGATGGTGACGGTGCGCTCGCGCATGCCGGGCAGGGAGGCCAGCGGGATGTGCTCGCCCTCGAAGACCAGGTGCTCGTAGACCTCGTCGGTGACGACCAGGAGGTCGCGTTCCACGGCGAGTTCGGCGATGGCGGCGAGTTCGGCGCGGGTGAGGACGGTGCCCGTCGGGTTGTGCGGGGTGTTCAGCAGGAGCAGCCGGGTGCGCGGGGTGACGGCGTCGCGCAGGGCGTCCAGGTCGGGACGGAAGTGCGGGGCGCGCAGGGTGAGCGGGACGCGGGTGGCGCCGGCCATGGCGATGCAGGCCGCGTAGGAGTCGTAGAAGGGTTCCAGGGCGATGACCTCGTCGCCCGGTTCGAGGAGGGCGAGGAGGGAGGCGGCGATGGCCTCGGTGGCGCCGGCCGTGACGAGGACCTCGGTGTCGGGGTCGTAGGACAGGCCGTAGAAGCGCTGCTGGTGGGCGGCGATCGCGGTGCGGAGTTCGGGGACGCCCGGGCCGGGCGGGTACTGGTTGCCCCGGCCGTCGCGGATCGCGCGGACGGCGGCCTCGGCGATCTCGGCGGGGCCGTCGGTGTCGGGGAACCCCTGGCCGAGGTTGATCGACCCGGTGCGGGCGGCCAGAGCCGACATCTCCGCGAAGATCGTGGTGCCGAAGGCCGCCAGACGGCGGTTCAGGAAGGGGCGGCTGCTGCCCGTGGGTGCGCTCATGGGCGCCATCCTGCGGGGAACCTCTGGAGTTGCTCAAGTGTGCTTTGGCGGCTTTGGCCTGCGGGCATCCCCCCTGCACGCGGGCCACGGGGGTCCTGCGGCCCGGGCGACCGGGGCGTGAGAAAGGGGCGAGGCCGTGTTCTTCGTCTTGATCATCGTCGCGGCGGTCATCGGGGGGATCATCTACCTGGCGTCGCGTTTCAACGGGGGCGGCGGCTCCGGCGGCTCCGGTGGCAGCGGCTCCGGCGGGTCCGGTGGCAGCTGGTGGGCCGGCGGGGGCGGCGGATCGTCCTCGTCCTGCGGCTCTTCTTCGTCCTGCGGGTCCTCGTCCTCCTGCGGTGGCGGGGGTTGCGGGTCCAGCTGACACTGGTACGGGTCGACCCCGTGTGGACAAGACGCCCGGCGGGGACAACTTCCTTCGGGCGTCTTCTTGTTCGGGCCGGCACTACGGCGTACGGGCGGCCTCTTGTTGAACACGTGAACCGTGAAGCCCCCGGGGGGATGTAAACCCCGTCAAGTTGGGTAAAAACGCTGTGAGTGCCGTGCCTTTCATGATTCCCTCGGTTGAGTAGACCAGTCCCCGGACCTCCCGGGACTTCCTGTGGACCCGTGCCGGTGTCCCCCCACCCGTTGACTACCGCTGGCGGGCCCCGGCCCATCTCCCTCGCGCGTTTGCGGAGCCGACTCATGCTCACGACCCTCCAGACCACCTACACCGACACGCGTGCCGCCGATCTCGCCTGGGCCCTGGGACGGGACCGGCTGCCCGCTTTGGCCGTACTGAACCTCCAGCTCGCGGACGCGAAGGTGGAGTTGCGCCTGCTCGGGGCCTCTCATCAGGTGCTCCTGGAGGAGGGCGAGGTGCTCTGCTCGGAGACGGTCGCCTGTATGCCCGGCAGCAGTACGCCGCTGCCGCTCGGCGTGGCGAAGCGGGTGGGGGACTGGGAGTACGAGTTCGCCGCGCGGGTCGAGACCCTCTCGCGGGGGTCCTTCGCGGGGCGGGCCCAGGAGCTGCTCGCGCTGGTGGCGGACCACCCGAACGGGCTAGCCGGGACCTTCCCGGGCGACCCGCACGCCTTCACGGCCATGCTCGCGCAGCGTCACGAGGGGCAGGTGCGCTGGCGCACCTGGCACGCGTATCCGCAGGAGGGCCAGCTGGTGGCCACGCGCACCCGGGTGGGCGTGCGGATGGGGGCTCGCGTCTAGGGGGTGTCCGGCGGATCAGAGTCGCGTCCGGATTACGCCAACTGGCCGGATCGCCAAGGCACTTGCACCCATGTGGGTGACAGGGTGTCGGTGGGCGGTGACGTACGGTTCGCTGCATGATCGACCGTTCCGCCCCCCGCGGGGTGCTCCCGGCGGCGGAGCCGCGGGGCGTGCAGACCGTCCCGGCCGCCCTGCCCGTACGCCCTCGGACCGGCCGACTCCTCGTGCTGGCCACGGTGTTCGTCTGCGCCGCCTGCGGGCTCGTCTACGAGCTGGAGCTGCTCGCCCTCGGCTCGTACCTCATCGGCGACTCCGTCACCCAGGCGTCGGTCGTGCTGTCCGTCATGGTCTTCGCCATGGGCGTCGGCTCCCTCCTCGCCAAGCGCCTGCGCCGCCGGCCCGCCTTCGGCTTCGGCGCCATCGAGGCCGCGCTCGCCCTGCTGGGCGGCTTCTCCGCCATGGCCCTGTACGCCAGCTTCGCCTGGCTGGGGGAGTCCCGGCCCGCGCTCGTCGCGTTCTCCTTCGCCATCGGAGTGCTCATCGGCGCGGAGATCCCGCTGCTGATGGTCCTCATCCAGCGCATCCGCAGACAGGACGCCGGCGGGGCCGTCGCCGACCTCTTCGCCGCCGACTACGTGGGCGCCCTGGTCGGCGGGCTCGCCTTCCCCTTCCTGCTGCTCCCCGTGCTCGGGCAGCTCACCGGGGCCATGCTCACCGGCACGGTCAACGCAGTCGTCGGCGGCGGACTCGTCCTGTGGCTGTTCCGCCACGACCTCAGCAGACGCTGCCGCTGGCTGCTGATCGGCGCCAACGTGACCGTCCTCACCCTGCTCTCCTGCGCCACGCTGCTCGCCGACGACTTCGAGCGGGCCGCGCGCACCGCCGTCTACGGAGGGGAGGTACGGGTCGCCGCGCAGACCGGGGTGCAGGAGCTGGTGCTGACCGGGCCGCCCACCGGGTCCCCGCGCTCCCTCGACCTGTACCTCGACGGACGGCTGCGGGTCAGCGGCTACGACGAGTACCGCTACCACGAGGCCCTGGTCCACCCCGCGATGACCGGCCCCCACTCCCGTGTCCTGGTCCTCGGCGGCGGCGACGGGCTCGCCGCCCGCGAGGTGCTGCGCTACCGGGACGTCGCCTCCGTCACCGTTGTCGAGCTCGACCCCGGCGTGGTCCGCCTCGCCCGCACCGACCCGATGCTCTCCGCGCTCAACGCCCGCGCGTACGAGGACCCGCGCCTGGGCGTCGTCACCCAGGACGCCTTCCGCTGGCTGCGGGGGCCGGCCGCGCGGGACCGCTTCGACGTCATCGTCTCCGACCTCCCCGACCCCGGCATCACCCCGAGCACGAAGCTGTACTCGCAGGAGTTCTACGGGCTGGCCGCGCGGGCCCTGAAGCCGGGCGGGCGCATCGCGGTGCACGCGGGCCCCCTCACCACGAGGCCCCGTACCTACTGGACCGTCGAGTCCACCCTGCGCGCGGCCGGGCTGCTCACCACCCCCTACAGCACGGGCGGCCGGCTCTCCGGCTTCGCCGCCGGGCCCGACCGCACCCTCGGCGCCGCGGACGCGCCGCCGCAGGACTGGGGCTTCGTACTGGCCGCCCGCGACCGGGTCCCCGAGCTGCGCGTGGACCGCGACACCCCCGCCCTGCGGGCCGTGTCCACCCGGGGCCTGCAGGACGCGGCCCGGGACGCCGCCCGGATCCGGCTCTCCGGACTGCCGCCCTCGACCCTGCCGCACCCGCGCTACTCCTGAGCACAGAGAGTCGGGGTGTCGTGTCCGTGTGCACGGGCGGGTCTCGTCGGTAGGCTCGACCGCATGGAGCATCAGGTGTTCGTTCCGGTACCGGCAGACGACCTCCGCGCCGTGCTGCGCGACCCCGCCCGGGTGGCCCGCTGCGTCCCCGGGCTCCAGCAGGACGCCGACACCGCCTCCGGGCCGCTGGCCGGGCGGCTCAAGGTGCGGGTCGGCGGGCACACCGTGACCTACCGGGGCTCCCTGTCCCTCACCGAGCGGGACCCGGACCACTTCGCCGCGGCGGGCGAGGGCACCGAGGCGCGGGGCAGCGGCACCGTCACCCTCGCGCTCGGGCTGCGGCTGATCCCCCACGAGGGTGGAACCCGGCTGGAGTTCAGCGGCGGGGCCACCGCCGACGGGCGGGCCGCCGGCTTCGACCCGCAGGCCACCGCCACCGCCGCCGGGCGGCTGCTCGACCGGCTCGCCGCCAACCTGGCCGGCGCCCCCGGACCCGGGCCCGAGCACCGAGCGGAGCCCGGCGAGGAGCCCGGGCCCGTGACCGACCCGGTGGCCGAGGCCGAGGAGGCGGAGGCGAAGGCCCAGGCGGAGGCCGGTACCGGCGAGGCGGACCCCGGTCCGGACATCACCGAGGTCAGCGCGTCCGTGTTCGACACCGAGGTGCCGCCCCCGTCCCTCGACCCCTTCCTGGAGGGCGACTTCGCGGCCTTCGCCGACCTCGGCGACCTGGGGCGGACGGGCGAGGACGCCGAGGCCTCCGGCCCCCCGCGCCCGCCGGCCGAGGCCGCCCACGCCCGCCGCACGATGATCGGCCGCAGCGCCGAGGAGGTCGACCACGCGCCGCCGCGCGGCCGCTACGCCCCGGTCCCGGCCCCCTCCACCGGCAGCGGCGGGAACGGCCTGCGCTGGATCGCCCCGGCCGCGGCCCTGGCCCTCGCCTCGGCGGTCGTGGTCGGAAGGGCGTTGCGCCGCCGCCATTGAGGCCCCGCGCCACCCGGCCGCCGTAGGGTCGGCCGTATGAGTACGCAACTGAGCGCCGGCGGCGCCGACATCACCATCGACCGGGAGAACGGCTGCCGGATCAGCAGTCTGCGTGTCGACGGCACCGAACTCCTGCGCCAGGGCCCGCACTACGGGTCCTTCCCGATGGTCCCCTGGTGCGGCCGTACCGCGAACGGGCAGTTCCACGACGGCGCGACCGTCCAGCAGCTGCCCCTGAACCACCCCCCGCACGCCATCCACGGCTTCGGCCGGGACACGGTCTGGCGGTCCGGCGGAGCCGACGCCACCCGGGCGGCCTTCTACTTCGACCTCGCCGACCCGTGGCCGCACGCCGGCCGGGTGACGCAGGTCTTCGAGCTGGCTGAGGACGCGCTGACCCTCACCATGGGCGTCGAGACGTACCAGGACTCCTTCCCCGCCCAGGCGGGCTGGCACCCCTGGTTCAACCGCGTCCTGACCCACGACGGCGCCGAGGCGCAGATCGCCTTCGACCCGGCCTGGCAGGAGGAGCGCGGCGCCGACCACCTCCCCACCGGCCGCCGCACCGACCCGACGCCGGGCCCCTGGGACGACTGCTTCGGGATGCCCGGCGGGGTCGACGTCACCCTCACCTGGCCCGGGGCGCTGGAACTGAAGATCACCAGCCGGGCCGAATGGGTGGTCGTGTACGACGAGCAGCCCGAGGCCGTCTGCGTCGAGCCCCAGTCCGGCCCGCCCAACGGCCTGAACACCCTCCCGCGGCTGGTCACCCCGGTGGACCCGCTGGAGGTCTCCACGACCTGGTCCTGGCGCCGCCTCGCCTAGGGCGCAATTAAGCTCGGGGGCATGACTGACGTACGCGATGCGCTTCTGCAGCAGATCAAGGACAAGGCCGTCGTGCACGGCAAGGTGACCCTCTCCTCCGGCAAGGAGGCCGACTACTACATCGACCTCCGCCGGATCACCCTCGACGGCGAGGCCGCCCCGCTGGTCGGTCAGGTCATGCTGGACCTGACCGCCGACCTCGAATTCGACTGCGTCGGCGGTCTGACCCTGGGCGCCGACCCGGTCGCCACCTCGATGCTGCACGCCTCCGCCGCGCGCGGCGAGCGCCTGGACGCCTTCGTCGTCCGCAAGGCGCAGAAGGCGCACGGCATGCAGCGCCGCATCGAGGGCACCGACGTCAAGGGCAAGCGCTGCCTGGTCGTCGAGGACACCTCGACCACCGGCGGCTCCCCGCTGACCGCCGTCGAGGCGGTCCGCGAGGCCGGCGGCGAGGTCGTCGCCGTCGCCACCATCGTGGACCGCGGTGCGGCCGACGCGATCGCCGGGGCGGGCCTGCCCTACCTCACCGGCTACCAGCTCGGGGACCTCGGCCTGGCGTAGGTCGTCTCGGATCGTGGTCGTGCGGGGTGGGAGGCGGGTCGGGCCGCCACCGGGGGCAACTGGTGACGAAGGTCCTCGGAAGCTCTCGGTCCGCTCCTGACCTGCGTCTTTCCGAGGGGGCGGGGTGTTTCACGTGAAACACCCCGCCCGCCCGTGCAGAGACCGGGTGACAGGCGGGGTGGAGTGTTGCGCCGAGTCTGGAAAGATAGGCGCGACGGCGACGTCGCCCCCAGGTCAGGGCCCGCAATAAGCACACTCCCCGCACATCCAAGGAGCGGACAGATGCCCATCGCAACCCCCGAGGTCTACAACGAGATGCTCGACCGGGCGAAGGCAGGCAAGTTCGCCTACCCGGCCATCAACGTCACCTCGACCCAGACCCTGCACGCTGCGCTGCGCGGCTTCGCGGAGGCCGAGAGCGACGGCATCATCCAGATCTCCACCGGCGGTGCCGAGTTCCTGGGTGGCCAGTACAGCAAGGACATGGTGACCGGCGCGGTCGCCCTGGCCGAGTTCGCGCACGTCGTCGCCGGCAAGTACGGCATCACGGTCGCTCTGCACACGGACCACTGCCCCAAGGACAAGCTGGACGGCTACGTACGTCCGCTCCTGGAGGTGTCCGCCGAGCGCGTGGCCCGCGGCCTGAACCCGCTCTTCCAGTCGCACATGTGGGACGGCTCCGCCGAGACCCTGGCCGACAACCTGGCCATCGGCCAGGAGCTGCTCGCCAAGGCCGCCGCCGCGAAGATCATCCTCGAGGTCGAGATCACCCCGACCGGCGGCGAGGAGGACGGCGTCAGCCACGAGATCAACGACGAGCTGTACACCACCGTCGACGACGCGCTGCGCACCGCCGAGGCCCTGGGCCTGGGCGAGAAGGGCCGCTACCTGCTGGCCGCCTCCTTCGGCAACGTGCACGGCGTCTACAAGCCGGGCAACGTCGTCCTGCGCCCCGAGCTCCTCAAGGACCTCCAGGCCGGCGTCGGCGAGAAGTACGGCAAGGCCTCGCCCTTCGACTTCGTCTTCCACGGCGGCTCGGGCTCCACGGCCGAGGAGATCGCCACCGCGCTGGAGAACGGCGTCGTGAAGATGAACCTCGACACCGACACCCAGTACGCCTTCACCCGCCCGGTCGCGGACCACATGTTCCGCAACTACGACGGTGTCCTGAAGGTCGACGGCGAGGTCGGCAAGAAGTCCACCTACGACCCGCGCACCTGGGGCAAGCTCGCCGAGGCCGGCATGGCCCAGCGCGTCACCGAGGCCTGTGCCAACCTGCGCTCCACCGGCACCAAGCTGAAGTAAGCGCCGGCAGCCGGCAGCGGCAGCCAGCAGCGGGACCCGGAAGGGGTCCGCCGGTCCGTCACGGACCGGCGGACCCCTTTTTCGCATGCCGCTGAGCAGGTGCCTCGCGGTCGATTCGGGAGGGATTCGCCCGAGGTGACATACGCCGGTGGACGGGCGGGCGCGTGATGGTGTGGAATCTACCCAGAGAAACGTACCCGTGGGCATGTAAAACCGGCGGGCCAGGAGAGGCGACGCCAGAGATGAAGACAGAGCGACCCCAGGTGAAGCAGGACCGGGCCGTGCGCACGCGTCGGGCCATCCTGGAGGCGGCGGCCGTGGTGTTCGAGGAGCACGGCTACGACACGGCCAAGCTCTCGGACATCGTCAACATCGCGAAGGTCACCAAGGGCGCGCTCTACTTCCACTTCGACTCGAAGGAGGGCCTGGCCCAGGCCGTCATCGACGCGCAGAACGAGTCCCAGCCGCAGATGCTCCCGCAGCAGTACAAGGTGCAGGAGTTCGTGGACATCGGCATGGTCTTCTCGCACCGGCTGCGGCACGAGGCGCTGATGCGGGCCAGCACCCGGCTCACGCTGGAGTACGGGAACCGGCAGCTCGACCGGGCCGCCCCCTACCAGGCCTGGATCGAGCTGCTCATCGACGTCCTGGCGGAGGCGCAGCGGCGCGGGGAGCTGCTGCCGAACGTGGACCCGGTGGTCCCGGCCCGGCTGATCGTGGGCGCGTACGCGGGGCTGAACAGCATGTCGCACACGCTCGGCCTGGACCTGGACGCGCAGGTGTCGGAGCTCTACACGCACGTGATGCCGAACGTGGTGGTCCCGGCCCTGGCGATCCGGCTGGACACGGCTCCCGGGCGGGGTGCGCGGGCGCTGTTCGGACCGCAGGGCACGCACGAGTGCCGGCAGGGCTGCCAGGGCGGCGTACCGCCCCGGGAGCCGGCGGCGGAGGAGGGCGCGGAGAGCGCCGCGGCGGCGGTCGCGGAGGCGGCGCGGGAGATGCCCGCTTCCGCCTAGTCCCGGCCACCCCCCTCTTCCAAAAAAGATCCTCCCGGGTATTATTTTTTCGCTCGCCTGCCCAGGGAGAACACTGTGGACATTGAGGTACTCGGCGCACCACGGGTCACCGAGAACGGTGTGCCCATCACGGCCCCCACACCGGAGTCCCGGCACGTCCTGGCGGTCCTCGCCGCCTGTCCCGACCGGGTCGTGCCCGTCTCCGTCCTCGCGGACGAGCTGGCCCGCCGCACCCCGCCCGAGCACGCCCGCGCCGCCCTGCACACCGCCGTACGCCGGCTGCGCGAGCGGTTCGCCGAGGCGCTGGGCGCCGGCTCGGTACGTACTCCCGAGACCGTGCTGTCCACGAGGCCCGGCGGGTATCTTCTCGACACCGCCGGAGGCCGCTGCGACGTGCGGGAGTTCGAGCGCGAGGCGGGCGCCGGCTACCGCGCCATGGGACGGGGCGACTTCGAGCAGGCCGCCGCGCGGCTGCGCCGGGCGCTGGACCTGTGGACCGGCCCCGCCCTGGACGGGATCGACGCCGGGACCTGGCTCGGCGGCCGGATCGCGTGCCTCGACGCGGACCGGCTCTCGGTGCTGGGCCAGTGGGTCGAGGCGGAACTCGCGCTCGGACGCCACCGCGAGCTGCGCCTCGCGCTCGCGGGCCTGCGGGGCGCGGGAGCCGGCCGCCCCGACGGCCCCTACCTGGAGGCGCTGTGCCGCGCCGAAGCCCGCGTCGAGGCCCTGCGCACGGCCCGCCCGGCCCCCGGGCTCACCCTCACCTGCGCCGCCCGGCCCTGACCCGCGCCGCCGCCGGGCATCGCGCTTGACCCCTCGCCGCACGGAACCTAGGTTCGGGGCGGGGTACGGGAAACAGCTGGTCGGGGTGGGGGGAGCAGCGGTATGCGCGGGGACGGCGGAGGCCCGCTGGCCGTACTGGAACTGCTCGCGGCGCAGGCCCCGCAGGGGCGGTACGAGGCCCTGCTGGCCGAGGCCCGCGCCGCGGGGGCCGACGACGCCGAACTGGCCGGCCTCACCCGGGCCGTGGAACTGGCCCGCTCGGTACGGGCCCGCGCGAGCCGCAGCAAACAGCGCGAGGCCGCCCTCACCGCGCTCGTCGACACCGCCCACGACCTCACCTCCCCGTACGACATCGACGGCCTGCTGCGCCTGATCACCCGCCGGGCCCGGCGCCTCCTCGGCTTCGACATGGCCTGGCTGTCGCTGAGCCGCCCGGACGGTTCCGCGTACGTACGCACCTCCGAGGGCGAGACCACCGCGCTCAACGTCGGCCTCGAACTGGGCACCGGCCGGGGCCTCGGCAGCATCGCGCAGGCCCGCCGCTCACCGGTGTGGACCGCCGACTACCTCGCCGACCCCTCCATCGCGCACGCACCCGGCATCGACGCCGTCGTCGAGGCGGAGGGCCTGCACGCGATCATCGCGGTCCCGCTGCGGCGCGGGGACTCCACCCTCGGCGCGCTCTACGGATCCGACCGCGCCGTCAGGGAGTTCACCCCGGACGAGATCGGCATCATGCTCTCCCTCGCCGACCTGGCCGCCGTCGCCATCGAGAAGGCCCGGCTGCTGGAGCAGACCCGCGACGAGGTCACCGAGCTGGAGGCCTTCGGCTCGCGCACCAACACCGCCCTGACCCGGGTCCGCTACCTGTGGGAGTGCCACGCCCGGCTGGCCGGGATGGTCCTGGACGGCGCCGGGCTCGCCACCCTCGCCCGGGCCACCGCCGACGCGCTGGACGGCGTGCTCCAGGTGCGGGATCCGGGCGGGCGCCCGCTGACCGCCACCGGGGAACTGCCCGGCCTGGACGAGGACGCGGTGACCAAGGGCGCCCTCCAGGCGCTCACCGACCGGCGCCCGGTGCGCCTGCCGGGCGAGCTGTGGCTGGCCCCCGTCCTCGCGGGAGCCGAGGACCTCGGGGTGCTGCTGCTGAGCGCCTCCGCCCCGCTCGCCGACGAGGACGTACGGCTGCTCCAGCTGGCGGCCCAGTCCGTGGCCTCCCTGATGCTGATCCAGCGGGGCACGGCCGCCGCCGAGGGGCCCGTCCACGACGAACTCCTCGCCGACCTGCTGGAGCGGCCGCACTCCGTCGACCTGCACCTGCTGGAGCGCACCCGCCGGCTCGGCATCGACCTCGACCGCCCGCACGTGGTGGTCGTCGCCCGGCCGGAGGGCGGCGAACTGGGCAAGGCCGTGGCCTGGGCCTCCTCGTACGCCTACCGGATGGGCGGGCTCAAGGGCGTCCGCCGGGGCTGCATCGTCCTGGTCCTGCCCGGCACCGACGCCTCCGCCGCCGCGCACCGGGCCTCGGGGGAGCTGTCCCCGCTGCTCGGCCACGCCGTGTCCACCGGAGCCGCCGGACCCACCGCCGGCCCGGGCGAGGTGGCCCGCGTCTACGCCGAGGCCGTGCGCTGCCTGGACGCGCTGACCGCGCTCGACGGGGTGGGCGGTACCGCCTCCCTGCGCGAGCTGGGCTTCCTCGGACTGCTGCTGTCCGCCGACCACGACGTGGAGTCCTTCATCGCGGCGACCATCGGCCCCGTCCTCGAGTACGACACGGACCGGCTGACGGAGCTGACCCGCACCCTGGAGGCGTACTTCGCCTCGGGAGCCAGCCCCACCCACGCCGCCGAGGCCCTGCACGTGCACCCCAACACCGTCTCCCGCCGCCTGGACCGCATCGCCGAACTCCTCGGCCCGGACTGGCAGAAGCCCGCCGGGGCGCTGGAGATCCAGATGGCCCTGCGCCTGCGCAAGGCCCGCACGGTCCTCCACGACCGCCGCACGGCCGCCGACCGGGCCTACGCCGCCGAGTAGTGCTCCGTACTGGTCAGCGCGCGGGCGGCGTGGGCGATGGAGGCCAGGGTGACGTGCCGGTGCCAGCCGGGCAGGGCGCGGCCCGCGAAGTCGCGCAGCCCGGCCTCCTGGCCGCTGTGCTCGGCGGCGAAGCCGACCCGGCGGCCCTGCTTCGTCAGCCGCAGCAGCGGGCCCACGGGCAGCCGTACGAGGTCCGTCACCCACAGCTGCGCGGGCGGGCGGCGCGGGTCCGTCCACTCGCCGACCAGCAGCAGGTGGCGACGGCGGGCCGGGGAGGGGTCGGGCATCATCACCCGCACCGCGACCGCCAGGGTGCTGCGGTGGCGGCCCCCCGCGAGCCCGGGATCCGGATCGGTCCACTCCACCGGGGTGCACAGCCCCTTCACCGACTGGAGGATGTCCCGCGCGGCGCGCGGCCCCGCGCCGTAGCCGGGCAGCGCCGGGTCGGTGACGAGCAGCGGGGTGGTGGGGCAGACCCGGGCGATGACGGGCAGCCCGGCCTCCGCGAAGCGGTTCATCGTGGACCGGGTGCCGATCCGCTGGATGTCCAGCACCACAGGGCGGGCCGGGCCGTTCCTCATCGGAGGGGCCGAGCGGCGCACGGTGGAGATGACGGCGGCCGCCGCGGACTCCTCGTACGCGGCCGGGGTGTCGGGGGCGCCGGTGGAGTCCGGGGCGTCCGCCTCCGGCAGGTACATCCGCCACCCGACCGGAGTGACCAGCCCGGCCGAGGCGAACCAGGTCCCGAAGGCCTGCTGCCCCCGGAACATCTGCCCCTGGTGCGGGTCGAAGCGGTGGGCGACCCCCACCGAGTGCTCCCCGCCCTTGGGGATGGCCATCGGCTGCGCCACCCACGCGGTCAGCGGAGTGGTCGCCTCCAGGAATCCGGCGAGGGAGGCGCGGATCGGCTCCCAGTCCCAGGTGGAGCCGGAGATGAAGTGGTGCATGCTCTGTTCGGCGGCCCCGCCCCCGACCTGCCCCGCGATCCCGCGCATGGACTTGCGGCCGGGGAGCGCGAGCAGCCCCCGGACGTACTGCCGGCCCTTCTCCCGCTGGTCCTTGCGGCGCAGCGAGGTGAGGACGGCGGAGCACAGGTCGTCGGCCGCCTCGACGGCCGGGTCCCGCCGGACCAGCGTCGCCGTTCCCGTGCCCGTTCCCGTCCGCGTCCCCGTTGCCGTTCCTGCCCCCGTGCCGGTGTTGCCGCTGCTGTTGATGCTGCTCATGACCGCTTTCACGACATGCCCCCCTAGGCCTGCGTCGACTGCACCTCTACCGTCGGCCGAGCACCCCTCTTCCGGGGAGGTGCGCCGGTCACCGCACTTCGCCGGAACGTGGTGGGGCCGCCACCACCCCCGGGTGACTTGACGGACTGCCCGGGCGGACCTGGCCGGACCACCGCGGATCCGGCACGGTCCTGTCGCGGGGCCCATGAGCCGCGGCGCCGGGGCCTGCCCCCCGGCGCCGCGCCCGCCCCGCATCGGGGCGGTGTCGACACGGGGGAGCGCGGTGCAGTTCGGCATCTTCTCGATCGGGGAGGTCGCCCCCGACCCGTCGACCGGCCGTACGCCGACCGAACACGAGCGGATCAAGGCCATGACCGCCCTCGCCCTGCGGGCGGAGGAGGCCGGCCTCGACGTCTTCGCCACCGGCGAGCACCACAGCCCGCCCTACGTGACCTCCTCGCCGCCCACCCTGCTGGCGTACCTCGCCGCACGCACCCGGCGGCTGATCCTGTCCACCGCCACCACCCTGATCACCACCAACGACCCGGTGCGGGTCGCGGAGGAGTACGCGCTGCTCCAGCACCTGGCCGGGGGCCGCCTCGACCTGATGACGGGCCGGGGCAACACCCCGAACTGCTACCCCTGGTTCGGCCAGGACCTGCGCCAGGGCATGGCGCTCGCGCGGGAGAACTACGCCCTGCTGCACCGCCTCTGGCGGGAGGAGGACGTCGACTGGCAGGGCCGGTTCCGGGCCCGCCTGGACGGCTTCACCTCCGTGCCCCGCCCGCTGGACGGCGTACCGCCCTTCGTGTGGCACGGCTCGGCGCGCTCGCCGGAGACCGCGGAGCGGGCCGCGTACTACGGCGACGGCTTCTTCGCGGACGGCCTCCTCGCGCCCGTCGAGCAGTGCGCCCGCCTGGTGGAGCTGTACCGGGCCCGGTACGAGGAGCACGGCCACGGCACCGCCCGGCAGGCGGTCGTGGGGCTGGGCGGGCAGCTCTTCGTACGGGCGCGCTCGCAGGACGCGGTGCGCGGGTTCCGCCCGTACTTCGACCGGTCCCCGGCCCGCGGCGGGCGCTACTCGCTGGAGGAGTGCGCCGCCCGGACCTCGCTGGTCGTGGGCAGCCCGGACCAGGCCGTCGAGAAGATCCTCGGCTTCCGGGAGGTCTACGGGGACCACCAGCGCCAGCTCTTCGCCGTGGACCACGCCGGGCTGCCGCTGGAGGCGGCGCTGGAGCAGGTCGACCTCCTGGGCGAGCGGATCGTCCCGGTCCTGCGCCGCGAACTGACCGCCTCCCGGCCCACGGCCGTCCCCCCGGGCCCCCGCCACCCGGCGACGGCCGCCGGGCCGGCGCTTGACCCCGGGCGCTTGACCCCGGGCGCTTGACCCCGGGCGCTTGACCCCGGGCCCTGATCTCCGGCGCTTGATCCCGGGCGCTTGATCCCGGGTGGTTGACCCCGGCGCTTGATCCCCGGCCTTGATTCCGGGCCCTGATCGAGGCCGCCGTCGGCCACACTGAACCCATGTCGATTCACCAGAACCTGCTCGGGGGCCCCGCCCCCACCCACCTGCCCGACGAGCCCGCGCCCCGCGAGGCCCTCGCGGCCGGGACCGACCCGGCCGAGGTGGCCGCCGCCCACCCGTCCTCCTCGCTCGCCTGGGCCACCCTCGCCGACCAGGCCTTCGCCGCCGGCCGCACGGTCGAGTCGTACGCGTACGCCCGTACCGGCTACCACCGCGGCCTGGACGCGCTGCGCCGCGCCGGCTGGAAGGGCCACGGCCCGGTGCCGTGGGAGCACGAGCCGAACCGCGGCTTCCTTCGCGCCCTGAACGCCCTGGCGCGGGCCGCCGGGGCCATCGGGGAGAAGGAGGAGCACGAGCGCTGCTCGACCTTCCTGCGCGATTCCTCGCAGACCGCCGCGGACACGCTCGCATAACGCTGCCGGGGTTCGCCCTAGAGGGCTTCCGGATCCCCTGCTTATGATGCGGGGCAGGGGACCGGGGCTCCACTTACCTCACCGGAAGGAGCGGACCGCTACCCGGAAGCACGTGTCGAGGAGACAGAAATGTCGCACGCCCTTGATGCCTCCGGAGCCGGTTCGGACACCCCGAACCTCGACTTCGCCGGCACGACTCCGTACGAGGACTACGTCCAGGCGGACGTCCTCACCCACCTCCAGCACCTGCGGTCGGACGACCCCGGCGAAATGGTGTTCCTGGTGACCACGCAGGTCATGGAGCTGTGGTTCACGGTCATCGTCCACGAGTGGGAGACGGCCGCCCGCGCCCTGCGCGAGGACGAGGTCCCGGTCGCGATGGACGCGCTGAAACGATCCCTCCGCGAGCTGGAGGCCCTGAACGCCTCCTGGCGTCCGCTGGCCCAGCTCACTCCCGCGCAGTTCAACGCGTACCGCGCCGCCCTGGGCGAGGGTTCCGGTTTCCAGTCGGCGATGTACCGCCGGATGGAGTTCCTGCTGGGTGAGAAGTCGGCATCGATGCTGGTCCCGCACCGTGGCGCCCCGCGGGTCCACGCGGAGCTGGAGAAGGCCCTCCAGGAGCCCAGCCTGTACGACGAGACCCTGCGCCTGCTGGCCCGCCGCGGCCTGCCGGTCCCGCAGGCGGTCCTGAACCGGGACCCCGCCCTGCGGTACGAGTCCTCGGCGGAGGTCGAGGCGGTCTGGACGGGCCTGTACGCCGAGCCCACCGGGGAGCACGCCGAGCTGCACCGCCTCGGGGAGGTCCTGACGGACGTCGCCGAGCTGGTCTGGCGCTGGCGCAACGACCACCTGGTCGCGACGCGCCGCGCGATGGGCGCGAAGACCGGCACGGGCGGCTCGGCAGGGGTGACCTGGCTGGAGAAGCGCGCGACGAAGAACGTCTTCCCCGAGCTCTGGACGGCCCGCAGCCATGTCTGAGCCGATACTCCAGGCCCGCGCCGCCCAGCTCGACGCGGAAGACGGGCTCGCGAAGCTCCGTGAGCGCTTCACCCTCCCCGAAGGTGTCGTCTACCTCGACGGGAACTCCCTCGGCGCGCTCGGGGCGGGCGTCCCCGACGCCGTGGCCGACGTGGTGCGCCGCCAGTGGGGCGAGCTGCTCATCCGGTCCTGGGACGAGAGCCGGTGGTGGACCGCCCCCGAGCGGATCGGCGACCGCATCGCCCCGCTCATCGGCGCCGCCCCCGGCCAGGTGACCGTCGGCGACTCCACCAGCGTCAACCTCTTCAAGGCCCTGGTCGGCGCCGCCCGCCTGGCGGCTCCCGGCCGGACCCGCATGCTGGTCGACGCCACCACCTTCCCGACGGACGGCTACATCGCCGCCTCCGCCGCCCGGATGACGGGCCTCGAGCTCGTCCCGGTCGACCCCGCCGACGCGGCCGGGGCGTTCACCGCCGACACCGCGGTGGTGCTGCTCAACCACGTCGACTACCGCACCGGCCGGCTGCACGACCTGCCCGCCCTCACCGCGGCCGCGCACGCCGCGGGCGCGCTGATCGTCTGGGACCTGTGCCACAGCGCCGGCGCCCTGCCCGTCGGGCTCGACGCGCACGAGGTCGACCTCGCGGTCGGGTGCACGTACAAGTACCTGAACGGCGGGCCCGGTTCCCCGGCCTACATCTATGTGGCGCAGCGGCACCAGGACGCCTTCGACTCCCCGCTGCCCGGCTGGAACGGGCACGCCGAGCCCTTCGCGATGACCCCGGACTACACGCCCGCACAGGGCGCCGCCCGGACGCGCGTCGGGACCCCGGACATCCTGTCGATGCTGGCCCTGGAGTCGGCCCTCGACGCCTGGGAGGGCGTGGAGATCGAGGCGGTCCGCGCCAAGTCCCTCGCGCTGACGGACTTCTTCCTCGAGTGCGTGGCGGCGTACGTCCCGCAGGGCAAGGTCGAGGCGGTCACCCCGGCCGAGCACGGGCGGCGCGGCAGCCAGGTCTCGCTGCGGACCGACAACGCCCGCGAGGTGATGGCCGAGCTGATCTCCAGGGGGGTCGTCGGGGACTTCCGCGCCCCCGATGTGCTGCGCTTCGGGTTCACCCCGCTCTACGTCGGTTTCGCCGACGCGGAGCGTGCGGCACGCACACTGGGTCACATTTTCGGGTGACGCGGTAGCGAAACGTCACACCACCAGGCGGGCGGGGCTACGGCTCCGCCCGCCTCCGTGCTGAGTCGTTCCGGCGGCTAGTGGCGCGTGTCAGCCTGATACGGTCCCGCTCTGCCGGAACACCGGAACATCTGTCCCCCCTGTCCCACGCGTTACCGAGAGGTTGAGCCGATGACGGACCCCGCAGTCGAACGGGACGCCGCCGAGGCCGCCTCGGCCTTCGCGCACCCCCCGGTCGGGCCGGACGTGAGCGCCGCGTACGGGGAACACCCCGACCAGGTCGTCGACTTCTACGCCCCCCGCGGCGACGCGGCGGGCCCGGCCCCGCTGGTCGTGCTCCTGCACGGCGGGGCCTGGCGGGCCCCCTACGACCGGCAGCACGTCACCCCCTTCGCGGACTTCCTGGCCCGGCGGGGTTTCGCCGTCGCCAATGTCGAGTACCGGCGCGGGAGTTCCCTGCCCCACCAGGACGCCGACGGGCCGGTGGCCGGGCGCTGGCCCGAGACCTTCGACGACGTGGCCGCCGCCATGGATGCCCTGCCCGGGCTGGCCGCGGCCGCCCTGCCCGCCGCCGACTTCCGCCGGACCGTGGTGACCGGCCACTCGGCGGGCGGACAGCTCGCGCTGTGGGCGGCGGCGCGGCACGTCCTCCCGTACGGCTCCCCGTGGCGGCTCCCCGCCCCGCCGCCGCTGCGCGGGGTGGTGGCGCTGGCCCCCATCGCGGACTTCGCGGTCGCGGAGGAACTCGGGGTGTGCGGCGGCGCGTCGGGCCAGCTGCTGGGCGGGCCGGAGCACTGGGACGCGCGGCTGCCCTTCACGGACCCGGCGGCGCTGCTCCCGACGGGCATCGCCACCACCGTCGTGCACGGGCGGGAGGACATCGTGGTCCCGCCGGCGGTGTCGGAGTCGTACGTGGCCGCCGCCGCGAAGGCGGGGGAGATGGTCGGCCTGACCCTGGTCGAGGGCGTCGGCCACTTCCCGCTGATCGACCCGGCTGCCGACGCCTGCGCGGTGGTGGCCGAGGAGATCTCCCAGCTGGCCTGGTAGCCCCGGCCGTCCCGGCCGTCCTGGGCGTCCCGCTCGTCAGCGGCGGGAGGCGGAGCGCTGGGGCGGGACTATGCGGACCCGCTTCCCGGCCGGCGCGGCCTCTATGTCGTCCAGCTGCGCGAGGACCGTACTGCGCAAGTCGTCGTAGTCCTCGAAGTGGTGGTCGTTGAAGAGCGTGTAGCCCGTCCACATCAGGTTCGCGCACACCCGCGCCGGTACCCGGCCGGTCTGCGCGCCCATGCCGACCAGGGCCACCGAGCGGATGCTGCCCGGCTTCTCCTTGTTCTGCCGGTGGATCGCCTGGAAGGCCGCGGCGCAGGCCAGGGCTACGTTCAGGGTCTCGCTGACGTTCTGCGAGGAGGTCCGCATCGTCGGCGTCGAGATCAGGTACCGCGGGCTGACCGCCCCGGACGGCACGCACACCGCGCTGCCCACCGGGAGGCTCCCCGCGAAGCGGTCCCGGATCGCCCGCTGCACGCGCAGCTGGATGCCGGCTCCGAGGTGCCGCTTGACGGCGGCGTCGACCCCGCCGTCCATCCGGCCCCGGGAGTTGGTCGGGCTGACCCAGGCGTCGACGTCCTCGTCGAGGATCGACCCCCGGCGGATCTCGATCTCCGGGGTGTCGGCGAACGCCGCCCGCCACGCCTCGACCACTTCGGCGTTGATGTCGGTCAGTACGACCCTCAGCGCCGGCTGCACTCGGTCCACGGTCATCGTCCACTCCCATCGCAAAGGGGTCCTTCCCACTCCCACCACGCTAGGGGGACCCACTGACAATCGGGCCGTGAGCAGGGCGGCATGACTCCTCGTCACCGTTGTCAGTGGCCGTTGTTAGCTTGCTGGCAGTCCATCAGTACGGTTCGAATCCGGAGTGCCTCCACCATGAGCGACGCCAACTCCCAGACCAGTCCCGACCAGCCCGACGCGCATGACCCGCTGGCCCTCGCCGAGCTGTTCAAAGGCGGCGGCGAGCCGTGGCTCCCGCTGCTGAAGCCGGTCATCGAGGCCCAGCCGAACGCGGCCGGTTTCATCGGTACGGGCCGCAGTCCCGAGGTCGTCCCGGTCCGCGAACTGACCTTCCAGGCGCTCAAGCCCCATCCGCCGCACAAGTGGAAGGTCGTCGTCTTCGGCCAGAACCCCTATCCGCGGCCGGAGAGCGCCACCGGCATAGCCATGTTCGACAACACCTTCCACGACTGGAAGGACAGCCAGTTCGGCCGGGTCGTCAGCATCCGCTGCATCATCAAGGCCGCGGCGATGTGGAAGTACGGAATCCCCAAGAAGACCCCGATCGCCGACATCCGCGCGCTGTTGAAGGAGCAGGACACCGTCCAGCCGCCGGAGTGGTTCCAGGCGATGCTCACGCAGGGCGTGCTGCTGCTGAACGCGGCGCTCACCGCCAGCAGCGACGGGACGCGGGGAGGAGCCGATCCGCACACCGCCTTCTGGCGTCCGGTCGCCGAGACGATCGTCGAGGAGATCCTCAAGGCCAAGCAGGACGCCGACGAGGAGGACCGCGGTGTGGTCTTCGCCTGGTGGGGGGCCCACGCCCGCAATCTGAAGAAGGTCGTCCTCGAACTCCAGAAGAAGTACCCCGGGGTCGAGGTCCGGCACATCGACCACGCCAATCCCGCGGCGCAGGGCGACATCTTCTGCGAGGGCGACCACTTCGCGATGGTCAACGAGGCCCTCGCGTCGCTGGGCTCCGACCCGATCGACTGGCTCCCGAGCAAGGGGTGGAACGAGCTCCCGGCGGAGGCCGGCGGGAGCGACGGCGAGGTCGCCGCGCGCATGGGCGCCTTCATCGCGTCCACCATGGAGCTGCACCAGCTGTATCTGGAGCGCCTCTCCAGCGTCAAGGACGAGGGCCTCGTCCTCCCCGCGATCACCGGTGTGTTCGACACCCCGCTCATGGAGTTCCAGGACGCCGTCTCGCCGGTCGCCCAGCTGCTGTCCGGCCTCGACCGGCACGTCAGCCGGTCGCACGAGTTCGGCAAGAGGCGGGCGGACGAAGCGTCCGGCGGCCTGTCGGCCGACGCGATCGCCGCCCTCTACCTCTACACCTGCGAGTCGGCGTTCTACCGGGAGATCAACTCGGTCCTGCGCTCCCCGGACCGGGCCAGGCTCGTGCCGTACCTCCCCTACCTGCGGCTGCTGTTCTCGGCGGTCTCGGGGCTCCCCGCCCGCACCGAACCGCTGTGGCGCGGGGTGTCGCTGGACCTGCGGGCGCAGTACCCGCTGGGCCGCACCGTGACCTGGTGGGGCGTGTCCTCCTGCACGCCCAAGCTCAGCGTCGCCCGGGCGTTCCTCGGCAGCCGCGGCAAGCGGACGCTCTTCGAGGTGGTTCCCGCCCGGGCCGTGGGTATCCGCGACTTCTCCGCGTTCACCGAGGAGGAGGAGTTCATCCTCTCGCCGGGCACCCAGCTCAAGGTGACGGACGTGAAGACCGAGCGCGGCGGCCTGTGCACCGTGCGGCTGACCGAACTGGAGGACCAGACCCTGGTGTCCTGAGCCGACGCGCGGGCCGGCCGCTCAGTCCCACTGCTCGTCGGCCAGCGAGGTGACCGGGGCCGGCTTGCCGATGACCGCCAGGGCGATGAAGAAGTTGATCTGGCCGATCGCGATGGTGAGGGTGGCCAGGGCCTTCTGGTCGTAGTGCTTCGCCACCTCCGCGTACAGCTCGTCGGATACGCGCTCCTTGCCGGTCGGGGCGGGCTGGAGGGTCGCCTCCACCAGCGCGAGGGCAGCCCGCTCGGCGTCGGTGAAGCAGAGTGCGTCCTGCCAGGAGGAGACGGCGGTGATGCGCTCCTCGGAGACGCCCGCCTTGCGGAGGAAGGCGGTGTTCAGGACGGTCAGGTAGGTGTTGCCGACGATCTGGCCCGCGCGGAGGTGGACGAGGCTCATCGTGCTGCGCGGGACCGAGCGGTTGCCCGTGGCCCGGAACAGGGCGGCGCTGATGTCGCCCAGCTCGGGAACGAACTCGCCCGGGTTGGGCATCCGCGAGATCGAGGTGTCCGTCATGGCTGCTCTCCTTCAGTCGGTGTCTTCACAGCACTGACCCAGGGGAGCGAGGAGATGTGACAGGTCCGGGAAAGTTTTTTTTCGCCGTCACGCCGCCGGGGGCGGCGGGAGGTGGGCGACCGTGTGGGTGAAGTAGGTCCGCACGTCCTCGGCCATCGCGTAGGCACGCTTCAGGTAGACCTCCCAGGGCCTGACGACCGCCGGGTCCTCGTAGCGGCGGGCGCCCGCGTGGACGCCGACGGGGGTGTACAGGACCTCGTACAGGACGTGTCCGTCGACGATGACGATCTCGGGCAACGGCCCGCCGTCGGCCGCCTCGGTGAAGGAGAACTCCTCGGCGGACAGCACCCGCGTGTGGTGCCCGGCCTCGGCGCGCATGTGGAGCCAGTGCAGCTGCCACTGCACGTACGGGGACAGCGGCTCCTCCACCACCCGCAGCCGGCGCAGCGGCGAGCCGTTGCGGCTGTCGTCGTCGGCGGCCCGGCGCGCGGCGATGCGTTCCGCCTCGATCAGCCGGAGCACCTCCCGCCAGTCGCCCCGGCGCAGTGCCTCCCGGGTGGGGTCGTCCGTCTCCTCGAAGTGCTGGAGCCGTTCCAGCCGCCAGGACTCGCCGTTGCGGACGGCCGCGCGGCGGGCCCGGAGGTCTTCGGTGTAGGCGTAGGCGCCGAGTGGTTCGCCTTGGTTCGCCGGGAGCGCCGGCGCGCGGAGATCGTGCATCTGAATCCCCAGCCTGGGTGAGATGCCACGACTGTACCGAACGTGATCGCGTGGATGCGGTACGCGTTCGCGCGGGTCTCGGGAATCCTGTCCGCGGCGCGCCCGGGTACGCCGAAGGGGCGGGGTGCGCGGTGCGCTCCCCGCCCCTTCGGGCGGTGCTCCCCGGAGGGATGTGCCGGGATGTGCCGCTTAGAGGAACGAGTTGATCTCGATCGTCTCGGTGCGGCCGGGGCCGACGCCGATCGCGGAGATCGGGGCGCCCGACATCTCCTCCAGGGCCTTCACGTACCCCTGCGCGTTCTTCGGCAGGTCGGCGAAGGTCTTGGCCTTGGTGATGTCCTCGGACCAGCCCGGGAGGGTTTCGTAGATCGGCTTCGCGTGGTGGAAGTCCGACTGCGAGTACGGCAGCTCCTCGACGCGCTTGCCGTCGATCTCGTACGCGACGCAGACCGGGATCTCCTCCCAGCCGGTCAGCACGTCCAGCTTGGTGAGGAAGAAGTCCGTCAGGCCGTTGACGCGGGTCGCGTAGCGGGCGATCGGGGCGTCGAACCAGCCGCAGCGCCGGTCACGGCCGGTGGTCACACCGCGCTCTCCACCGATGCGGCGCAGGGCCTCGCCGTCCTCGTCGAACAGCTCGGTCGGGAACGGGCCCGCGCCGACGCGGGTCGTGTAGGCCTTGAGGATGCCGATGACACGGCTGATCTTCGTCGGGCCCACGCCGGTGCCGGTGCAGGCGCCGCCGGCGGTCGGGTTCGAGGAGGTGACGAAGGGGTACGTGCCGTGGTCGACGTCGAGCAGGGTGCCCTGGCCGCCCTCGAAGAGCACGACCTTGTCCTCGTCCAGCGCGTTGTTGAGGATCAGGGTGGTGTCGGCGACGTAGCCCTTGATCTGGTCCGCGTACTGGAGCATCTCCTCGACGATCGCGGAGGCGTCGATCGCGCGGCGGTTGTACAGCTTGGCGAGGAGCTGGTTCTTGCCCTCCAGCGCCGCTTCGACCTTCTGGGTGAGGATCGACTCGTCGTACAGGTCCTGGACCCGGATGCCGACGCGGTTGATCTTGTCCGCGTAGGTCGGGCCGATGCCGCGGCCGGTCGTACCGATCTTGCGCTTGCCGAGGAAGCGCTCGCCGACCTTGTCGAGGGTGACGTTGTACGGCGTGATGAGGTGCGCGTTGCCGCTGATGAGCAGCTTGGAAGTGTCGATGCCACGCTCGTTCAGGCCGCGCAGCTCGGAGAGCAGGACGGCCGGGTCGACGACGACACCGTTGCCGATGACCGGGGTGCATCCGGGGGAGAGGATGCCGGAAGGGAGAAGGTGCAGTGCGTACTTCTGGTCGCCTACGACGACCGTGTGGCCGGCGTTGTTGCCGCCCTGGTAGCGCACCACATAGTCAACGGATCCACCGAGCAGGTCGGTGGCCTTTCCCTTGCCCTCGTCACCCCACTGAGCTCCGAGCAGCACAAGAGCGGGCACAGGCGTACACCTCTTCCGGATGGGGCATGTCCAAGGTCAGGGGGCGTACGACGATGTACACCGCAGGCTGAGCCGTCGGACCGGTGCCCCGGAATAGACGAAGGCCCTGGCGCAATAGCGCAAGGGCCTCTTGCACAAAGATGCTACCCGAGGAAGGACCGAGGTGTCGGCTCCAGAGCCCACCATGAGCCATGCGGGCGCGCCGGTAGGCGGTCTGCTCGTGCTCGTCGACCCGGTCGCCCGCCGTCTTGACGGCGAGTCCGTGCGAATCGCGAAGGATGTGTTGTCAGCGGGAGCCGCGGCGAAAATCTGCCTCCCGGATTCGCAGGAGGAATTTGCGCGGGCTCTCGCCCGCCGGGGCCATCGGCGGCCGGTGATCGTGGGCGACGACCGGGCGCTGGTGCGGGCCGTGGGGCTGCTGCACCGGGAGCGGGGGCTGGGCGACGGGGTGGTCTCGCTGGTCCCGGTGGGCCCGCCGGGGTCGCTGGCGCTGGCCCGCTCGCTCGGGGTGCCGCTGTCGGCGGTGCTGGCGGCCCGGGCGGCGCTGGACGGGGTGACGCACCCGCGGGACCTGCTGGTGGACGACAGCGACGGGGTGGTGCTGGGCGGGCTGCGGATCAGCCCTCCGGCGTCGGCCGTACGGCGTGGCGGGGGTTACCGGTCGCTGCTGCGGACGCTGCTGCCGAGCCCGGCGGCGTCCGGCGCGCCGGCGGGGCCGGTGCACCGGCTGCGCGTGGAGGTGGACGGGGTGGTCCTGGCGGACGTGGACCACCCGGTGGAGGACGTGGCCGTGCGGACGGCCGGGGCGGGGGCCGGTCCGGCGGAGGTGGTGGTCCGGCTGTCGGGCGCGCCGCCGCTGACGCAGCCGGCGGAGGTGGTGACGGTGTCCGGGGCGGACTTCCGCTACCGCGCCGACCACGCCCTGGCCGGCCCGGTCCGCCGCCGCACCTGGACCCGCCACGCCGCCGCCTGGGCCCTCACCCTCCCGCGCGGGTCCGACTGACGCACGCCCCCCGGGCCGGGCCGTGCCCGGCCGGACCGGGCACGGCCGGGGGCTACGCCAGGTCCAGCGTGGCCCGGTGGGCGCGCCAGCGGTCCATCAGGCCGTGCATCTCGTGCTGGAGGAACTCGAAGAAGGCCGCCGTCTCCGCGACCCGCGCCCCCGCCGGGGTGTCGGTGCCCAGCCCGGCCGCGCCCTCGCGCAGGGTCTTCTCGAAGTGGGTGAGTGCCTGGTCCCGGCGGGTGAAGGTCTCGTACCAGAGCTCGTTGTGCAGGACGTAGCGGTCCCGCCGGGAGCCCGGTTCGCGCTCCCGGCTGACCATGCTGACCTGCGTCAGGTAGGCGACGGCGCCCGAGACCGCCGCCGGGCTGATCCGCAGTGCCTCGCCGAGCTCGGCGGAGGTCATCGCGCCGCCGTCGCTCGCGAGCAGCCGCGCGAAGACCCGGGCGGCCATGCGCTGCATGCCCGCCTCGGTGAGCTGCGCGGCGAACCGCTCCACGAAGCGGGAGACCGCTTCCTCGTCCCGTACGTCCATCGGTGTGTCCACCCCTCGGATTTTACGCGATTCCCGAGCTTCACAAATTTGTGAAAGTAGCGTACGTTCGGAAACATGACGAAGGCAATCAGCGTCGCCGGACTCCACAAGGCATTCGGCCGCACGCGCGCACTGGACGGCCTCGACCTCGAGGTCACGACCGGCGAGGTCCACGGTTTCCTCGGCCCCAACGGCGCCGGCAAATCCACCACCATCCGGGTCCTCCTCGGCCTGCTGCGCGCCGACTCCGGGACCGCCACCCTCCTCGGCGGCGACCCGTGGGCCGACGCCGTCGCCCTCCACCGCCGCATCGCCTACGTGCCCGGCGACGTCACCCTCTGGCGCAACCTCTCCGGCGGCGAGGTCATCGACCTCTTCGGGCGCCTGCGCGGGGGCCTCGACCGCGCCCGGCGGGCCGAGCTGATCGAGCGGTTCGAACTCGACCCGTCCAAGAAGGGCCGTACGTACTCCAAGGGCAACCGCCAGAAGGTCGCCCTCGTCGCCGCCTTCGCCTCCGACGCGGAACTCCTCGTCCTCGACGAGCCCACCTCCGGCCTCGACCCCCTCATGGAGGAGGTCTTCCAGAGCTGCGTGGCCGAGGCCCGCGCCGCCGGCCGCACCATCCTGCTCAGCTCGCACATCCTCAGCGAGGTCGAGGCCCTCTGCGACCGGGTCAGCATCATCCGCGCCGGCCGCACCGTGGAGAGCGGCACCCTCGCCGAACTGCGCCACCTCACCCGCACCTCGATCACCGCCGAACTCGCCGGACCGCCGAACGGCCTCGCGCACCTGCCCGGCGTCCACGACGTCCGGGTGCAGGGCCTGAAGGTCACCCTCCAGGCGGACACCGACAAGCTGGACGCCGTCCTGCGCTCCCTCACCACCTCGGGGGTGCGCTCGCTGACCTCCACCCCGCCCACCCTCGAAGAGCTCTTCCTGCGCCACTACACCACCTCTGCGGTGAGCGGACGATGAACCGACAGCTGGCCGGCACCGGGACGCTGCTGCGCCTCGCCCTGCGCCGCGACCGCGTGCTGATGCCGGTCTGGGTCCTGGTCACCGGCCTGCTCGTGGCGAGCATGCCCCGCTCCCTCGCCGGCGTGTACACCACCGCCGCCGAACGGGCCGGCGCCGCCGCCTCGATGAATGCCAACGGCTCGATGCGCGCCCTGTACGGGCCGGTCTTCGCGGACTCCCTCGGCGCCATGGCCGCCTGGCGCATGGGCGTCTTCGGCGGGGTGCTCGCGGCCGTGATGAGCCTGCTGATCGTCGTCCGGCACACCCGCGAGGAGGAGGAGACGGGCCGCCAGGAGCTGCTCTCCGCCGGTGTGGTCGGCCGCAGGGCCCCGCTGGTCGCGGCCCTGTGCGCCGCGCTCGTCGCCAACGGGTGCGTGGCCCTGCTCGTCGCGGGCGGGCTCGCGGGGCAGGGCACGGCCGGGGCCCTCGCGCTCGGGCTCGGCATCGCCGGCACCGGGCTGCTCTTCGCCGCCGTCGCGGCCGTCGCCGCCCAGCTGACCGAGAGTGCCCGGGCCGCGAAGGGGCTCACGGCGGCCGTGCTGGGCGCCGCGTTCGTCCTGAAGGCGGCGGGCGACGCCGGAACGCCGCGGGGCGCGTCGGCCCTGACCTGGAGTTCGCCGCTCGGCTGGCTGGAGAACGTACGGGCCTTCGCGGGCGAACGCTGGTGGGTGCTCGGGCTGTTCGCCGCCGGTGTGGCGCTGCTGACCGGCGCCGCCCACCTGCTGGCCGGGCGCCGCGACCTCGGCATGAGCTTCCTCCCGAGCCGGCCCGGGCGCGCCGAAGGACGCCTCGGGACGGCGGGCGCGCTGGCCTGGCGGCTCCAGCGCGGCAGCGTGCTCGGCTGGAGCGCCGGCTTCCTGATCGCCGGCGTCGTCTTCGGCGGCATGGCCGACGGAGCCGCCGATGTGGTCGGCGGCAACGAGAAGACCCGGCAGATCATCGAGCGGATGGGCGGCCAGAGCGGGCTCACCGAGGCCTTCCTCGCCGCGATGGCCGGGCTGCTGGGCATGCTCGCCGCCCTGTACGTCGTCTCCTCCGTGCTGCGGCTGCACGCCGAGGAGTCCGCGCAGCGCGCCGAACCGCTGCTCGCGAACGCCGTCGGCCGGCTGCGCTGGGCCGGCGGGCACCTCGCCGTCGCCTTCGGCGGATCGGCGCTGATCCTGCTGCTGGCGGGGCTCGGGCTGGGCATCGGCCACGGCAGGGACCTCGGCGCGACGGTGGGAGCCTGCCTCGCCCAGCTCCCGGCGGTGTGGCTGCTCGGAGCCCTGGCCGCCCTGCTGCACGGGGCGGCCCCGAGGTACGCGGTCGCCGCCTGGGCCGTCGCCGGTACCGCGCTGGCCCTCGGCTGGATCGGCCCGGCCCTCGACCTCCCCCAGGCGGTCATGAACCTGTCGCCCTTCACCCACCTGCCCCGGCTGCCGGGCCCCGCCTCCCCCGACTGGGCCGCGCCGGCGGCCCTCACCGCCCTGGCCGCGGCCCTGGCGGCGGGCGGCCTGACGGCCCTGCGCCGCCGGGACCTGGCCGGCTAGCGCGGGGTTCCGTCGAGGGGGCGGGATACCGCCGTGTGGATCACGAGGCCCCCTCTCGTACGTCGAACTCCACCACCAGCTCCCGCAGACCCCGGATCACGTAGCCCTCCTGCCACTGCGGCTCCCGTACGAGCCGCATCGGCGGCCCTGCGGCGGCGTCGAGCAGCGCCCCGAAGGAGGCCGCCAGCTCCAGCCGGGCCAGGGGCGCGCCGAGGCAGTAGTGGATCCCGGCGCCGAAGGTCAGGTGCGGGTTGTCGGCCCGTACGAGGTCCAGCGCGTCCGGGTCCTCGAAGCGCGCGGGGTCCCGGTTCGCGGACCCGAAGAGCAGCGCGACCTCGGCGCCGCGGGGGATGACGGTGTCCCCGACGCGGATGTCGTCGAGCACCCAGCGCTCGAACATCTGGAGGGGCGTGTCGTAGCGCATCAGTTCATCCACAGCTGTGGACAACTTTTCCGGATCCGCCGCTCCAGGGTGCGCGCGCAGGGCCGCGAGCTGCGCGGGATTGCGGAACAGGGCCCACCAGCCGTTCACCGTGGTGTTCACGGTCGCCTCGTGCCCGGCGTTCAGCAGGAGGACGCAGGTGGAGATCATCTCCTGCTCGCTGAGCCGGCCCTCGTCATCGTGGGCGGCGATCAGCCCGGAGATCAAATCCGCGCCGGGCTGCTTGCGGCGTTCGGCGATCAGCTCCCGCAGGTACGCGCTGAACTCCACGCTCGCCGTCACCGCCCGCCGCGCCGTCTCCGGGTCCGGCCGCAGCTCGTACATCCCGCAGATGTCCTTCGACCAGGGCCTCAGCAGCCCCCGGTCCGCCTCCGGGATCCCCAGCAGCTCGGCGATCACCGCCACCGGCAGCGGCTCGGCGACGGCGGTCAGCAGGTCCCCGCCCCCGGCGGCCCGCAGCCCGCCCACCAGCTCCCGGGCCAGCCGCTCGACCGACGGCGCGAGCCGCTCCACCGTGCGCGGGGTGAACGCCTTCGCCACCAGCCGCCGCACCCGGGCGTGCGCGGGATCCTCCAGATCCAGCAGGCCGTTGCCGTTGAGGACGTGGAAGGGCTCGTGCTCGGGCGGCGGAGCCTGCCGCCCGAACTCCTCGTGGCTGAAGCGGTGGAGGTAGGTCCGCCCCAGCCGCCGGTCCCGCAGCAGCGCGCTCACATCGGCGTAGTGCGACACGAGCCACTGCCCCGTCGCCTTGCACCACACGGCCCGCCCCTGCTCCCGCAACTCCCGGTAGGCGGGGTACGGATCGGCGACGAAGGCGGCATCCCACGGATCAAAACGCATCCCCGCAGCCTAGGCCGTTCCTCACGGGGCGTCAGTGGGGCACGGTGATCACGATCTTGCCGAACTGGGTGTTGGATTCCATGTGCCGGTGGGCCTGCGCGATCTCTTCCAGGGGCAGGAGGCGGTCCACCACCGGGCGCAGGAACCCGGTGCGCAGGCCCGAGGTGATGAATGCCGTGGCGCGGCGCATGCGCCGGGGATCCCTGGTGATCTCGAGCATGGTGTAGGCGCGCATGTTCAGCGCGGGCATGCCCAGATCGAAGCCGGGACAGGGCGTGGGCCGTCCGCTCTGCCCGCCCCACAGGAACAGCGTCCCGTCGGGGGCGCCCGCGCGGGCCAGCTCGGCCACGCCCGGTCCGGCGACGGCGTCGAAGACGAACTCGGCGCCCCGGCCGCCGGTCAGCTCCAGCAGCCGCCCCGCCACGTCCTCCTCGTCCGAGACGATCACCTCGGCCGCCCCCTCGTCCAGCAGCCGCTCGGGCAGCACTACGCCGGGACCTCGCGCATGAACACCCTGCGCCGCACCGACATGGACCAGGCCTTCCCCGGCCTGCTCGACGCCCTCACCCCCCCGGCGGGCGGCTGTCTAGCCCTTCGGGTCCGGCTTCCAGTCCTGGACGAGCAGCCCGAGCAGCACCTCGTCCAGGAACTCGCCCATCACCCAGGCCGAGGAGCGCAGCAGGCCCTCACGGACGAAGCCGTTGCGCTCGGCGGAGCGCAGCATCGCGGGGTTGTCCGACAGCGTCTCGATCTGGAGCCGCCGCAGGCCGCGCACGACGAAACCGTAGTGGCACAGCACCGCGACCACGTCGGTGCCGTAGCCCTTGCCGCGGGAGGACGGCAGCAGCCCCAGCCCGATGTGCGCGGACCGGTTGTGGTTGTCGATGTCCCACAGGTTCGCGGTGCCGACCAGGGCGCCGCCGTCCAGCTCCACCACGGAGAAGGAGACGAGGCCCTGCTCCTTGTCGTCCACCACGAACTGCGAGTCCTTCGAGCCGGGCGTGATCGGCCGCCACGGCCGGCCGGTGGCCCGCGAGGCGTTGACCACGTCCTCGTGGAGACCGGCGTGCAGGATCGGGATGTCGTCCTCGTGCCGGGCCCTGAGCCCGACCGTGTTGCCCTTTAGCATGCAGGCTTCCTATCCGACCGCGCCGGACGGCGGCAACCCAATAGATCAAGGCCTCGATCGGCGAGACGCCGCCTAAGCCGGTGTCACCAGCCGTGTCTCGTACGCGTACACCGCCGCCTGCGTCCGGTCGCGCAGGCCCAGCTTCACCAGGATCCGGCTCACGTGCGTCTTGATCGTGGACTCGGCCACCAGCAGCCGGTCCGCTATCTCCACGTTGGACAGGCCCTGCGCGATCAGCACCAGCACCTCCGTCTCCCGCTCGGTCAACTCCGCCACTCCCGAGGGATCCGCCGCCCGCGGCGCCTCCGAGAGCTTCGAGAACTCGGTGATCAGCCGCTTCGTCACCGACGGGGCCAGCAGCGCCTCCCCGGCCGCCACCACCCGTACCCCCTCCGCCAGCTGCCGGGCGGAGGCGTCCTTCAGCAGGAAGCCGGACGCCCCCGCCCGCAGCGCCTGGTACACGTACTCGTCGAGGTCGAAGGTCGTCAGGACCAGCACCTTCGCGTCCGTGTCCGCCGCCACGATCTGCCGCGTCGCCTCCAGGCCGTTCATCTCCGGCATCCGGATGTCCATCAGCACCACGTCCGGCCGCAAGGCTGCCACCTGTGCGATGGCCTGCCGGCCGTCGACCGCCTCCCCGACGACCTCCATGCCCTCCATCGCGTTCAGCAGGACGGAGAACCCCTCGCGGACCATCATCTGGTCGTCGACGATCAGCACCCGGATCGTCATGCCGGCTCCTCCTCGGGCTGCGGCCGGCTGCGCACCGGTATGAACACGGCCACCTCGTACCCGCCCGCGGCGCTCTCCCCGGCCGTCATCTCCCCCTCCAGCATCGCCACCCGCTCCCGCATCCCGGTGATCCCGTGCCCGGCCCCCGGCGAAGGCCGGACATCCCCGACCGCCGGACCGTTGACGACCCGTATCCCCAGGCCGCCCAGCACATACGACACCTCCACCCCGGCCACCGCCCCCGGAGCATGCCGCAGGCTATTGCTCAGGGCCTCCTGGATGATCCGGTACGCCGACAGCTCCACGCCCTGCGGCAGCTCGCGCACCGCACCCGTGACGGTCTTGTCCACACTCAGCCCCGCCTCCCGCACATTGGCCAGCAGCCCGTCCAGCGAGGCCAGCGTCGGCTGCGGAGCATCCGGCGCCTCGTAGTCCGCGGACCGCACCACCCCCAGCACCCGGCGCAGCTCCGTCAGGGCCGCCACCGCGTTCTCCCGGATGGTGACGAAGGCCGCCTCCAGCTCCGGCGGCGGATTCTTCACCCGGTACGGCGCGGCCTCCGCCTGGATCGCCACCACCGACATGTGGTGCGCGACCACGTCGTGCAGCTCCCGCGCGATGGTCGTCCGCTCCTCCAGCAGGGTCCGCCGGTCCCGCTCGACCGCCGTCACCTCCTGCTGCGCGATGACCTCCCGCCGGGCCTCCTTGCGGGTGTTGCGGACGGTCACCGCCAGCAGGGCCACCGCCGAGAAGAAGGCCATCGGCGCGACATTGCCGCCATCGCCGACCAGGAACGGCAGGACCGTCCCGTACAGCAGGTTGATGGCCCACATCCAGGCGGCTGCCCGGGGCCGGACCCGCATCGCCACGAAGGTCATGACCGCCAGACAGGCGAGGAAGGTGCTCGGCGACCAGGGCCAGGTCATGGTCCGGTCGCCGAACAGCGACAGCGCCGTGGTGACGGCCAGCACCGTCCAGAACGCCCCCACAGGGCGCACCAGGGTCATCAGCACCGGCCCCGCCGCCAGCAGCCCCATCACCAGGAACTGGAGCGGCGGGCCGCCGTACAGGTTGTCCGCGCTCGCGAGCACGGTCACGCAGAACGCTGTGAACACCACCACCGCATGCGGCAGATAGGCCGCCTTCGGCCGTATCCCCTGGGGGAGCCGCCGCGTCACCGGCCCGTCCGTACGCATGGGGGCGAGCGGCCGGTAGGCGAAGGCATCGGTGATCAGGTCGTCGCGCAGGCTCTGGATCAATCCCGAAGCCAGCCGCAGTTCGGGTGGCCGGGGGGTCGCCCCGGTGGTCGTCTCGGTCATGTCCAAACCGTAGGCCGGGGCCACCCTGGACCGCGTCGCCGCTGAAGGGGATTTAACGGCCTCCCCCTCAGGTACTACACGGGGCCGTCAGTAGCCCGTCGGACGGACCAGCCCCGTCTCGTAGGCGAACACCGCGGCCTGGGTCCGGTCCCGCAGGCCCAGCTTCACCAGGATCCGGCCCACATGGGTCTTCACCGTCTGCTCGGCCACCACCAGATGCGCCGCGATCTCCGCGTTGGACAGGCCCTGGGCGATCAGCGAGAGCACCTCCGTCTCCCGCTCCGTCAGCTCCTCGATCCGGGCCCTGGACGGCGCCCGGGGAGCGCCCATCCGCGAGAACTCGGTGATCAGCCGCTTCGTGATGTTCGGCGACAGCAGGGCCTCACCGGCCGCGACCACCCGCACCGCCTCGGCGAGCTGATCGGCCGAGGCGTCCTTCAGCAGGAAGCCGGAAGCGCCCGCGCGCAGCGCCTCGTACACGTACTCGTCCAGGTCGAAGGTGGTCAGCACCAGCACCTTCACCGCCGAATCGGCGGTGCCCGTGATGACGGAGGTCGCCTCGATGCCGCCCATGCCCGGCATGCGGATGTCCATCAGGACCACGTCCGGGGCGAGTTCGGCGACCTTCTCCACGGCATCGGCGCCGTCGACAGCCTGGCCGACCACCTCGATGTCCGGCTGGGCGTTCAGGAGCACGGTGAAGCCCTGCCGGACCATCATCTGGTCGTCGGCGATCATCACCCTGATCGGAGTGCTCATACGTCCTTCTTCGTCTCGGAGGGGGAACCGCCCGGCGGGTCCAGGGGGAGCACGGCGCTCACCTCGTACCCGCCGTCAGGGCGCGGGCCGGCAGCCAGTTCGCCCCCCAGCATGCCTGCCCGCTCCCGCATGCCGAGCAGCCCGTGCCCGGCTCCGGGCGAGGGCGGGGCGGAGCGGGTCGGTGCCGAGTTCGCCACGCACAGGTGCAGCTCGCGCGGCCCGTAGGCGATGCCCACCTCCACCCGCGAACCGGGGGCGTGGCGCAGACAGTTGCTCAGCGCCTCCTGCACGATCCGGTAGGCGGTGAGCTCCACGCCCGGGGTCAGCGCCCGCCGCGCGCCCGCCACCTCGGTGGTGACGTCCAGCCCGGCACCCCGCACGTTGTCCACGAGGCCGTCCAGCTCGGCGAGGGTGGGCTGCGGATGATGGGGATTGGCGGGATCCTCCGGCTGCTCGGAACGCAGCACCCCCAGGACCCGGCGCAGCTCGGTCAGGGCTTCCAGGGCGTTCTCCCGGATGCCGGCGAGGTTCTCCTTCAGCTCCTCGGAAGGGTTCTCCACCAGGTGCGGGGCGACCTGCGCCTGGATGGAGATGACCGACATGTGGTGGGCGACCACGTCATGCAGCTCGCGGGCGATGCGGCTGCGCTCCTCGAGCAGGGTCCGCCGGGCCCGCTCCTCCTCGGTCAGCGTCTCCTGGGCGACGAGCTGGCCGCGGGCCAGCCGCACCGCGCGCAGCGCGTACCCGAGGAGACCCGCGATGCCGAAGAGGAGGGTGGAGGCGAAGAAGGTGCCCGTGCTGTCCAGTGGTTTGAAGAGCACGGCCAGGCCGGTGAGGGCGATGGGCAGTCCGACGACCACGGCGGTGACCCGGGGCGGAACGCGCAGCGCGGCCAGCAGGATCACCGGGGAGAAGGCGATGCTCCCGGAGGGCAGCCAGGGCCAGCTCTGCCCCTGCCAGGTGTGGGGGGCTATCGCCCCGGCGATCAGGCCCGCGGTGATCAGCCCGAGCCACCAGGCGGCGATCGGGCGGAACAGGGCGAGCGCGATGGACAGCCCGGTCAGGAGGGCCATGACCAGCGGCGGGCCGCCGGTGACGTGGTAGTGGTCGAAGAGCTGCTGGTTGGTCATGAAGCCGAGGAAGACGGCCAGGTACAGGACCACCACGTGCGGCAGCCGGGCCAGCCACCGGGGGCGGGACATCCTCGGGAGGGGGTCCCGCCGCAGGGTGAACAGCTCGTCGAGCAGGGCACGGCCAGGGGCGGCGGCGGGTGGTTCGGCCGGGGGGACGGATCGCTGGGTCACACGGGTCAGCCTAGGCACGGGCCGTCTCCTCGCCGCGGGCGCGCAGCGGGCGCGGGACCTGTGGCGCCGGACCGGTACGCGCGGCGCGCCGGGCCCGCGCGGACCGGGGCTGCTCGTATACGCGGAAGGCGGCCCAGCAGACGGCCAGGGCGGCCGCGAACACCGGGAACCACAGCACCCGGGCGGCTAGCCAGCCAGCCGAGCCGGGCACGGTGTGCAGCCCGGGCAGGTCGGGGGCGACCAGCAGCCCCAGGGCGGTGACGGCCATCATCGCGGTCTGGTGCCAGAGGAAGACCGTCATCGCGGACAGGTTCAGCAGCGCCACCTTCGCCCAGGTCCGGGGCCGGCGCATGGCCCGGGCCAGCGGCTCGCGCAGCAGCAGGGCCAGCCCGCACTGGGCCAGGCCGAAGGCGACGGCGGCCAGCGTCGGCGGGTTCAGGTTGGAGACCGCGGCCCCGGGCACCCCCACCATGGACGCCGGGTACCCGCCCCACAGGACCAGCGCGGCGGCGCTGGCCGCTCCGCCGCCCAGCAGGAGCAGCGCCGGACGGCGCCGGCCGAAGGCACCCCGGGCCCAGGCGGCGCCCAGGGTGTAGGGGACGAGCCAGCCCGCGGCGACATTGACCCAGCCGATCCACTCGGGCCCGCCGAAGCCGAACCTCCACACATCGACCCCCGCCACCACGGCCGCCGGCCACAGCGGGCTGAGCCGGACCACCAGCGGGGTCGCGGCGGTGAGCGCGGCGAACACCAGCAGGAACCACAGCGGCGACCACACCAGCCTGAGCAGCGTCCGGACGGTGTCCAGCTCCGTCCCGCCGAGCAGCAGTCCGCCCGCGACCACGCCCCACAGCACGAGCACCGCCGCCACGGGACGGAACAGCCGCCCCAGCCGCTGCCCGGCCCAGGACCGGTACGAAACCCCGCGCGCCCGCGCCGACACGTACCCCTGGGCCGCGACATGGCCGCCGACGAGGAAGAACACGGCCAGGGTCTGGAGCACCCAGGAGAGCGGGGCCAGCCAGGGCATGTGGGCCAGCGGACTCGTACCGCGCAGGCCGCCTTCGCTGCCGGTCAGCGCGGTCACCAGCCAGTGCCCGAGCACCACCCCGAGGATCGCGAGGGCCCGCAGGGCGTCCACCGACTGGTCCCGGTCCGCCGGGGTCGCGCCGTCGACGCGCTCCGCGAGGGCCGACCAGCGGCCGTGGAGCCTACGCATGCGGGGCCTCCGTGCCGGTGACGATGCGGGCCAGGCTGTCGAGGGACTCGGTACCGGGCTTGAGGTAGTCGCTGTGCCCGGCGGAGCCCGTCGCGAAGGCCCGGGCGCCGAAGGCGGGATCCACGGGATCGGTACCGAAACCGATCCCGCCGAGCCGGATGTGGGGGACCTCGCCGATCCAGTCCCCGGAGCCCCGCCCGGCCCACACCCGGGCGGTGGTCGGCAGGTCCGCCGCGGAGTCGGCTCCCGTGCCCGGACTGCCGAACAGGGCCATGTCGCTCACCCCGGGGCCGGTCGCGGTACGGCCGCAGACCACCGAACCGTACGAATGGCAGAGCAGGGAGATCCGCGCATCGGCGGGGGTGAAGCCCCGCAACCGGGAGAGGAACGGCCCCAGTTCGGCTGCGGCCCGGTCGGCCCGGTCGGCGGTCAGGACCGTGGTGCTGACCGTGCCCGGGGTGTCGTACCCGAGCCAGGCGACCACCGCGGAGCGCGGATGCCCGGCCTGGAGCCGCTGCTGAAGGCTGAGCGCGCCCTCGCGGAAGCGCTGGTAGGTGTCCAGGTTCGTATCGGATCCGGGCACCAGGACGGCGACCCGGTCCGCGGTGCCCAGATCGCCGAACACCTCTATGGCGCGGCCCTGGCCGCGGCCGTCGAAGGTGAGGAACTGCGCCCCGGGCTCCGCCATCGTCCCCAGCTTCGCGGCCCGGCCGGCGTGGCCCGAGTCCTGCGCCGCCCGGGCGGCTTCGGCGATACCGGCGAGGCCGGCGTCGTACCGGCTCTGCAGGCCGGCGGACCCGGAGAGGACCGCCGGAGCCGGCGCCGGTATCCGCGGGGACGCGGCGGCGGACACGGGGAACACGACGGCCGCGGCGACGAGGCCGGCCAGCAGGGTGCGGCGGAAGCGGCTGCCAGTGCTCATGTCGTGTTCCTCTTCCTGTCCTTCGACTCCGGCGGGCAGGCGCCCGCTCTGGTATCGAAGTTAGGAATCCGCCCCCCTCGTCGGCGTCACGCTGCGGAGCGGGCTTCAGAGGTAGCTCTCAGGTATGACCGGCAGTACCTGAGAGTCAGTTGCCAGCAGGTCTCCACCGAATCGCGAGCACCCGTCGCGATCGGGAAGGGCCAAATCCGGGCCGATGAGGCCACGTCAGAGATCGGTTAGGGTCCGGGAATGAACGAGATCGACTGGCGAGACGACCGCATCGGCAGCGCGCACCGCGGCGAGAACCCCACCGTCCTGCGCCGCCTCGACTCCGGATTCGCGGTCATCGGGGACCGGCAGTTCCTGCCCGGGTACGCGGTGCTGCTGACCGACGATCCCGCCGTGACCCGGCTCTCGGACCTGCCCCCGGCGC
Source organism: Streptomyces sp. NBC_00091 (assembly GCF_026343185.1). Classification (GTDB taxonomy): domain Bacteria; phylum Actinomycetota; class Actinomycetes; order Streptomycetales; family Streptomycetaceae; genus Streptomyces. Next base: position 2,916,735 of record NZ_JAPEMA010000001.1, read on the forward strand.
GCCGGATCGCGTACCTCACCGACCTGGAGCGGCTCGCCGAGGCCGTCGAGCGCGCCTGCGCGCGGCTCGACCCGGCCTTCCGCCGCGTGAACATCGAGATCCTGGGCAACACCGACCCGTACCTGCACGCCCACATCTGGCCCCGCTACGACTGGGAACCCGCGGACCTCGTCCGGATGCCGGTCTGGCGCTACGAGGACGAGGAGTGCTGGCGCGGCGAACGCCACGCGCTGGCGCCCCGGCACGACGGGCTGCGGGGCGCCCTCACCGAGGAACTCGACCGGCTCCTCGGGTAGTCGGCCGGCCCCGCGGCGGCTAGGCCGTGGACGTGGCCACCCGCACCCCGAAGCCGATCAGGACGACGCCCGTCACCCGGTCCATCGTCCGGCGGACGCGAGGGCGCGCGAAGAACCGCCGGGCGCGCGACAGGACGTAGACGTACGTGCCCAGCCAGGCCAGCGTCAGCAGGACGTGCACCAGGACGAGGAGGGCCATCCCCACCGCCGGGCGCAGGCCGGGCGGTGCGAGCGTGGGCAGCAGACCGGTGTAGAACACGGCGATCTTCGGATTGAGGGCGTTGCTGACCAGCCCGGTGCGCCAGGCGCTCCCGCCCGAACGGCCGCGTGCGGTACCGCCACCCGCCGCAGGGGCGTCGTCCGGGGCCGCCCCGGCGCCCGGGCGGCGCAGCGACTGGACGCCGAGCAGGCACAGGTACGCCGCCCCCGCGAGCTTGACCACCAGGTATACCTCGGCCGAGGCGGCCAGCAGCGCCGCGAGCCCGGCCACCGTGAGCGTGCCCCACAGCAGCAGACCGGCGGCGATCCCGCCGACGGTGCGCAGCCCGTCGGCCCGTCCCCGTGAGACGGCCCGCCGGGTCACGATGGCCATGTCGGGCCCGGGCACGAGGGTCAGCAGGGCCAGGACGCCGGTCGCCGCGACGAGTTGCGTGAGCACACGGCTCAGTCTGCCACCAGGGGTTCGACGTAAACGGCCCTCCAGTGGGGCGCAGGGTCCTGTCCAGGGCTGGTCCAGTACTCCCGGGCGCCGACGACCTCCCCGTCCCGCACCGTCCACAGTGATACGGCCCGGTAGAGGACGTGGTCCTCGGGTATCTCCACCTCGGTGACGACGAGGTCCCCGTCCGCGAGGATGCGCAGGACCTCGACCGCGCCGATGGACCGCTCGTCGGTGCCGGTCCCCTCGTCACTGAGCACGGCGATGAAGTTGGCCCTGCCGACGATGCGTTCGCCGCTGACCGGCCATTCGATGACCGCGTCCTCGGCGATGAGCGCGGCCACGCCGTCCCAGTCTCGTGCCTCGATCCGCTCTCACAGCCGTGCCACTACCTTCAAGGGCTCCATGTGCCGCAGTGTGCGATGGGGCTGTCGTACGCAACAAGCTTTGCTTTCAGGCTTATTGACTTCGACACAAACACCTTTTGACTACTCCCTGTAATACGTGAGAGGGGGATTGGCTCCCCCGTCCAGCTCGCGGCGCAGGCTCCCGTCGGGCAGCAGCCGGAGCCGGCTCCAGCCGCCGGGGGTGCAGGTGGGAGGGGCACCGGAGGTGACGGTGGAGGCGTTGAGTTCCACCGGATCGGGGCCGCTGCGCAGGGTGGCCCGCCAGGCGCAGGAGTAGCCCGGGTCCTCGACCCGCAGGGTCATCACGGGGTCGCCGACCGCGCCCGGCGTGAGGGTGAGGCGCCAGTCGGCGGAGCCGGAGGCGGCCCGCCAGGCGCCGGCGTAGGACTGGGGGAGCCGGCCCGCCAGGGTCGCACTCCCCGGGCTCCCCGGGCCCCCCGCGGCGGGTGCGGAAGCGGATCCGGAGCCGGGTCCGGGTCCGGAGCCCGATCCGGACGGGTCGGTGGGGACCGCGACCGGCGGCGGGGGGAGGGGCGCGGGGTCCTTGCCCATCACCGCGTACACCGTGCCGCCCGCCGCTGCGGCGACGACGACCGCGACCGCTACGAGGAAGGCGGTCGACGAGGCGGCCGGCCGGGCCGGGGGCGCGGCGGGCGGCGGCTCGTACGGGTAGACGGGGGCGGGGAGTCCGGAAGCCGCCGCCGGGGCGGCGGGGGCGGGGGCGGCGAGGGTGGCGGGGTCCGCCGCCGGAGCGTGAGCCGGGCGGGGAGTGCGGTCCGGGCCCGGGCCGGGGTCCTCGCGGTCGAGGAGCTGGACGGCCTGCCGGCCCAGCTGGGCCACGAGCGCCGTCGGAAGCCAGGGTTCCAGGGCCCGTCCGTCAGCCACCGTGTCGCCCGCCCCCACCCGGGCCAGGACGGCCTCCGGGTCCGGCCGGGCGGCGGGATCCTTGCGCAGGCAGTCCGCGACGAGATCACGCAGCTCGACCGGTACGCCGCCCAGGTCGGGTTCCGCTTCGACGATGCGCAGCAGCAGCCCGGCGGCCCCGCCGGGGTGTTCCGCGTCGCCGAAGGGCAGCCGCCCGGTGGCCGCGTACGCCAGGACGGCGCCGAGGCAGAAGACGTCGCAGGCCGGGGTGACCGTTTCGCCGCGCACCTGCTCCGGGGCCATGAACCCGGGGGAGCCGACGAGTTCCCCGGGCCGGGTCAGGCCGTCGGCGGGGTCCTCCAGGGGGCGGGCGATGCCGAAGTCGATGACGCGGGGGCCGTCGATGGTGAGCAGCACGTTGGAGGGCTTCAGGTCGCGGTGGATGAGCCCGGCCCGGTGGATGTCCTGGAGGGCGTACGCGAGTCCGGCGGCGAGGATCCGTACCGTGCGGGCGGGGAGCGGGCCGAAGTCGCGGGCCACGACCTGGCGCAGGCTCGGCCCGGCGACGTAGCCCGTGGCGAACCACGGGGTCCCGGCTTCGGTGTCGGCGTCGAGGACGGGCGCGGTCCAGGTGCCGCCGACGCGCCGGGCGACGGCGACCTCCTGGCGGAACCGGGACCGGAACTCCTCGCGGACGGCGAGGCCGGGGTGGACGAGCTTGACCGCGACGGTACGGCCGCGGTCGGAGCGCGCGAGGTAGACCTGGCCCATGCCGCCGGCCCCGAGGCGGGACAGGAGGCGGTACGGGCCGATGTGGTGCGGGTCGTTCGGGTGCAGCGGTTCCATCGCCGGGTGGTCCCTTCCCCCTGGGCTGACCGGACGGGCCGAGCGTAGTGCGGTGTGCTCCGCGGGGGGAGGGCCTTGCCCTGGCCGGGCGTTGACGGGGCCGGGGGCAAGGCGCGCACCCTTGCCCCCGGCGGCCCGTGTCGCCCGCCGCTGCGGCGACGACGACCGCGACCGCCGCGAGGAAGGCGGTCGACGAGGCGGCCTGCCGGGCCGGGGGCGCGGCGGGCGGCGGCTCGTGGCGGAGCCTCAGGGGCTGCCCGGGGCCGGCGGGTCCTGGGCCTCGGCGGCGATCGTGGCGAGGGCCGCCGAGAGGCGTTCGAGGGCGCGGGCCGTCTCGGCGAAGGCGGCTTCGCCGAGGGCCGCCGTCAGGCGGGTGGCCAGCGCGGCGTGGCCCGGGGTGATGCGGGCGATCGCGGCGCGGCCCTCCTCCGTCGGGCGCAGCAGCTTCGCGCGGCGGTGGGCCGGGTTCGGGACGTACTCCGCGAGGCCCTTGGCCGCCAGCAGGTCCGCCACGCGCTGCACGCTCTGCCGGGTGATCCCCATGGCCCGGGCGATACCCGCGACCGGCAGCGGCTCCCGCAGTACCGCGCCCAGGACCTGCCAGCGCGCGGCCGTCAGCCCGGCGGGGCGGGCCAGCTCCTCGGAGACGGAGAGGAACTGGCCGTTCAGCTGGAAGACGCCGAGCGCGGTGCGGCTCAGCAGGTCCTGCTGCGCCCGTACGGAGAGCGCCCCCGGCGCGGGCTCCGCGGGCTCTGCGGAACCTGCGGGCTCCGCAGGCTCCGCAGGTTCCGCTTCCCCGGCGTCCCGGGGGCGCGGGTCAGGCATCGCCGGCTTCCGCGGCCGCCATCAGGACCGGGAACGCGCTCGCGTCGGAGTCGTGGAAGAGGCGGTACCACGCGTCGAGGACGTCCGGCTTGTACACGCCCAGCCGGGCGAAGACCTCCCGCGCGAAGGCGACCGGCTCCGTCGGGCCCGCCGTGATCAGGTCGCCGGCCGTGACGGCGTCGGCCTCCACGTACTGCCCCGCGCCCCCGTACCCCGGCTGCTCCGCGAGGTAGAACGAGGCCGCGCTGGTGTGCGGGCGCCCGTCCAGCAGGCCCTCCCGGGCGAGGCCCGCCGTGGCCCCGCAGATCGCCGCGACCGGCACTCCGGCCGCCAGGAACTCGCGGGCCTTGGCCGCGAAGGGGGCCAGCTCGTCGCTCGAGTCCCAGAGCGCGGCGCCCGTCAGGATCAGCAGAGACGAGTCCTCGGGGCGCAGGTCGGCGAGGGACAGGTCGGGCAGGACGCGGACCCCGCCCATCGTGGTGACCGGCGTTCCGGCGGCGAAGCCAACCGTACGGATCCGGTGGCCGCGCTGCGCGAGGTGCGCGGTGGTGTGGCCGGTCTCCCAGTCCGCGTACGTGTCGTAGACCGCGAGGTGGACGGGCTTGGCGGGGGTCTCGACAAAGATCTCGCTCATGGTGCTCGCCTCCAACAGGCTGGACGAAAGCTACAGCAGCGCTATGACAAGAGACTGTCATCTTGCCAGCATGCTGTCAATGCCCCAGGGATTCGGCGCCGCCGCCCCGGCAGACGCAGACAGACTGCCGAGGGCGGCCCCCCACCCCCATACAGTCCGCCGATGTCCCTTCCCACCTGCGCACTTCTAGCGTGACCGCATGACCCCTCATGTCACCGGCGCGTCCGTCAAGGCCGCCGACCGCGCTCACGTCTTCCACTCGTGGTCCGCCCAGGCCCTGATCGACCCGCTGGCCGTCGCCGGCGCCGAGGGCTCGTACTTCTGGGACTACGACGGGAACCGCTTCCTCGACTTCTCCTCCCAGCTGGTCAACACCAACATCGGCCACCAGCACCCCAAGGTGGTCGCGGCCGTGCAGGAGCAGGCCGCCAGGCTCTGCACCCTCGCGCCCGGTTTCGCCGTGGACGTCCGCTCCGAGGCCGCACGCCTCATCGCCGAGCGCACCCCCGGGGACCTCGACAAGATCTTCTTCACCAACGGCGGCGCCGAGGCCGTGGAGAACGCCGTACGGATGGCCCGGCTGCACACCGGCCGCCAGAAGGTGCTCTCCACCTACCGCTCCTACCACGGGGCCACCGCCGCCGCGATCAACCTGACCGGCGACCCGCGCCGCTGGCCCTCGGACACCGCCTCCGCCGGCGTCGTGCACTTCTGGGGGCCCTTCCTCTACCGCTCGCCCTTCCACGCCACCACCGAGGCCGAGGAGTGCGACCGCGCCCTCGCGCACCTCGCCGACACCCTCGCCTTCGAGGGCCCGCAGAGCGTGGCCGCGATCATCCTGGAGTCGGTGCCCGGCACCGCCGGGATCATGACCCCGCCGCCCGGCTACCTGGCGGGCGTCCGCGAGCTCTGCGACCGCTACGGCATCGTCTTCATCCTCGACGAGGTCATGTCGGGCTTCGGGCGCACCGGCAAGTGGTTCGCTGCCGAGCACTGGGGCGTCACCCCCGACCTGATCACCTTCGCCAAGGGCGTGAACAGCGGCTACGTCCCGCTCGGCGGTGTCGCCATCTCCGCCGCCATCGCCGAGACCTTCGCCACCCGCCCCTACCCGGGCGGACTGACGTACTCCGGCCACCCGCTGGCCTGCGCCGCCGCCGTCGCGACGATCAACGCGATGGAGGAGGAGGGCATCGTCGAGAACGCCGCCCGCATCGGGGCCGAGGTGATCGCCCCGGGCCTCGCCGACATCGCCGAGCGGCACCCGTCGGTGGGCGAGGTCCGCGGGCTCGGCACCTTCTGGGCGCTGGAGCTCGTACGGGACAAGGAGACGCGCGAGCCGCTCGTCCCGTACAACGCCTCGGGCGCCGCGAACGCGCCCATGGCCGAATTCACATCCGCCTGCAAGGCGTCGGGTCTGTGGCCGTTCGTCAACATGAACCGGACACACGTCGTCCCCCCGTGCACGGTCACGGAAGCCGAGGCCAAGGAGGGTCTGGCCCTCCTCGACGAGGCGCTGACGGTCGCCGACCGGCACACGGTCGGGGCGTGACGGTCCGGATAGCGGGCGGTATATCCGCATACCGGCCGTAGACCGCTCGGTTTCAGCCGCGCTGTCTGGCCTAAGGTGTCCGAAGATCTATGGAGGAGACGGACCCCTATGCCAGGCAGCCGGAGCGGAGGTGTCACCCGCAACACCCTTCGGCAGCAGATCGCGGACGCGCTGCGTGACGAGGTGCTCGCGGGGCGTCTGCCGCCCGGGACCGAGTTCACGGTCAAGCAGATCGCCGAGCAGTACGAGGTCTCCGCGACCCCGGTGCGCGAGGCGCTGGTCGACCTCTCGGCGCAGGGGCTGCTGGAGTCGGTGCAGCACCGGGGCTTCCGGGTGCGGGTCTTCACCGTCGACGACTTCCGGGGCATGATCGAGGCCCGGACCCTGATAGTCGACGGGATCTTCCGCCGGCTCGTCGAACGCGGCACCGCGCCCGGTACGGGCGAGCTGCTGGTGTCGGTGCGGCGCCGCGCCGAGGAGGCGCGCCGGGCCACGCGCAGCGGTTCGCTCGAAGTGCTGATCGGCTACGACCTGCGCTTCTGGCGCGAGCTCAGCGAGCTGGTCGGGAACCGGTACATCTCGGAGTTCCTGCACCGCATCCGCGTGCAGTGCTGGGTCTTCTCGGTACCCCACCTCCAGGGGGCGCCGGAGCTGCGGACCGCGCTGTGGGACGGGCACAACGAGCTGGTGGACGCGGTGACGCGTGCCGACGCCGACGAGGTACGGCGCATCGTGCGCGCGTACAACCAGCACGGGCTGGACTGGGCCGCGGGCCTCTGACGCCGCCGCCCGCCCGGCAGCCCGCCCGGCAGCCCGTCCCGCAGCCCGTCCCGCCGGGTTCTGCGCACCCCTTCGCGGAGCGTGTCCGGCGCACTACTCTGGCCCGATCGGCGGCAACGACTGATCGGAGCCCGCGTGGCCTGTGACCTGTGGCTGGTCCCCCTTGTCGACGTGCTGTGCCACAGCCCCGACAACCCCTTCGCGGAAGAGATCGCCTCGTACGACAAGGCGCTGGGCGAGGCGGGTCTGCCGTCGGTGCCCGTGTTCGCGTACATGCCGGGCCTGAGCGGGGACGTGGCTCCGGTGGCCGGCTTCGACTACGACGCCCTGCACTTCCTGCGGCGGGCGTACCTGCTGCAGATCTGCGGGCTGCCGGTGACGCCGGTGGACGAGCTGGGCGGGGACTACGAGCAGCTGCTGGAGATGTTCGAGCCCACGGCGCAGCAGTCGCACCTGGTGTGGCACTACGACCACGCGGGGGCGTACGTCCCGGTGGACTTCTCGGCGCCGCTGGCCAACGAGGAGCTGATGGCCGGGGGTGGTCCGCTGGGGTCGGCGCAGGGGCTGCTGCGGGAGCTGGCCTTCGTCGCCCCCGCGATCGGGATAGACCCCGGGAACCCGCCCGCCGCGCCGGCGCCGCCCGGGGGGCCGACCTCGCTGGAGGAGCCCGCGGGGCCGATCCCGTACGACGCGAGTCCCTTCGCGCGGGAGCGGCACGTGTGGCTGGGCCTGCACGCTGCGGCGACGCGCAGCCTCGGCCAGGGCTCCATGATCATCTTCAGCTGACCGGCCCTTCCCGGCGCGCTGCCCGCGCCGGGGCACCTCCCGGCGGGACGAACGTCAGCGGGGCTGCTCCGGAGGCCGCTGGCGGGGCATGTTCGGGCGGGTGCCCGGCGGCAGCGGGAAGCGGGCCGGGGGGATGCCCGGGTCCGGGCGGGCGGGCCCCCCGGCCAGGGACTGCATCAGCAGCGGCGCCGGACCCGCCCGGAACTCCACCATCCAGTCGGCCGTCTCCGAGCGCACGAGTTCCGTGACGTCCTCCGAGAACCGGCGCAGCACGGTCAGGCACCGCTCGGCCGCCTCGCTGGCCGTGCCCTCGGTGGGGCCCAGCACCTCGCGCACGTTCTCCGAGGCCCAGTCGAACTGGAGCGTCTGCAGCCGCCGCTGCACCGCCTGCGCCGTGGCCACGTCCCGCATCCACCCGGACGTCAGCCCGAAGAACCGGTCGCAGGCCAGGCAGGCCGCGGCCAGCAGCAGGGACAGATAGCCGTACGAGGCCGCGCCCGGCGCCGAGCCCGTCAGCTCCAGCAGCGGCATCGCGGCGCCCGTGACCGCGCCCACGGCCGCGCCGGCCCGCAGCGCCCGCGCGCCCCGGCGCTTCCAGGCCCGGTCGGACAGATACCACTCGGCCGTGCGCAGCGCATCGGCCTCCACCCGCCGGTAGAGCTCGTCGAGCCGCTCGGCGGGCTCGCCCCAGTCCCCGAGAGGGAACGGCCGGCCGGTCAGGTCGCCGTCCTCTGCGGGATCCCGGGGTGGCCCCTCGGGCTGCATCTCCGGCTGACTCACCCGGCACTCCCTCTGCCTGCGCTGACGTGTGGTGCGCGTGTGCGCAATGGTGCGCATGCTCTTCCTACCTTCGAATGACGCGCGATGGACAACGAATCCCGGGTTTTCCGCTCGCAAGGAGGGCTCCATCAGGTACGCGCACGCCCCGTCTCTCACCCGAAAGAGTTGGTCCTCCCGGCGTAGGGCGCGGCGCCCGGGGAGCACGTAGGCTCGGATTGACCGAGCCTTCCCCGAAGGCGTCCCGCAGTCATTGCGCAGTCATTGCGCAGTATGGAGTGAGTACCTGTGATTCCCGGTGGTGGCCAGCCCAACATGCAGCAGCTGCTCCAGCAGGCCCAGAAGATGCAGCAGGACCTCGCGGCGGCCCAGGAGGAGCTGGCCCTGGCCGAGGTCGAGGGCCAGGCGGGCGGCGGTCTGGTGAAGGCGACCGTCACCGGTTCCGGTGACCTGCGCGCCCTGGTCATCGACCCGAAGGCCGTGGACCCGGAGGACACCGAGACCCTCGCCGACCTGGTGGTCGCGGCGGTCCAGGCGGCCAACGAGAACGCGCAGGCGCTCCAGCAGCAGAAGCTGGGGCCGCTGGCCCAGGGCCTGGGCGGCGGCGGCATCCCCGGCCTGCCGTTCTAGCCCCTCCCGCACCCATTCGCCCCCACCCCCTCCCGCAGCACCCACGAAAGAAGGCAGTCCGTTGTACGAAGGCGTGGTCCAGGACCTGATCGACGAACTGGGCAGGCTGCCCGGCGTCGGGCCCAAGAGCGCGCAGCGGATCGCCTTCCACATCCTGCAGGCGGAGCCCACCGACGTCCGCCGCCTCGCGCACGCGCTGCTCGAGGTCAAGGAGAAGGTCCGTTTCTGCGCGGTCTGCGGGAACGTGGCGCAGGAGGAGCGGTGCGGGATCTGCCGTGACCCGCGCCGTGACACCACGGTCATCTGCGTGGTCGAGGAGTCGAAGGACGTCGTCGCGATCGAGCGGACCCGCGAGTTCCGGGGCAGGTACCACGTCCTCGGCGGAGCGATCAGCCCGATCGAGGGCGTCGGCCCCGACGACCTGCGCATCCGCGAGCTGCTGGCGCGCCTGGCGGACGGTACGGTCACCGAGCTGATCCTCGCGACCGACCCGAACCTGGAGGGCGAGGCGACCGCCACCTACCTCGCCCGCATGATCAAGCCCATGGGCCTGAAGGTCACCCGCCTGGCCAGCGGGCTCCCCGTCGGGGGAGATCTGGAGTACGCGGACGAGGTCACGCTCGGGCGGGCCTTTGAAGGAAGGCGACTTCTCGATGTCTGACGCAACGCTGCACGCCCTCGGCCAGGATCCGGACGACTTCGCCGCCTCGATCGCGGACCAGATCGAGTCGTTCATCGTCGCGGTCACCGAGGTCGCCAAGGGTGAGGACCCGGACAGCGCGGTGCCCTTCCTCCTCCTGGAGGTCTCCCAGCTGCTGCTGGCGGGCGGCCGGCTGGGCGCGTACCAGGACGTCCTGCCCGAGGAGCGCTACGAGCCCGACCTGGGCCCGGAGCCGGACGTGGACGACCTGCGCGAGCGGTTCGCCCTGATGCTGGAGCCGGTCGACGTCTACTCCGAGGTCTTCGACCCCTACGAGCCCCGCAAGGCCCCGGTCGCGCACCGGATCTCCGACGACCTGGCCGACGTGGTCGCCGACCTGCGGCACGGGCTCATCCACCACCAGGCGGGCCGGATCACCGAAGCGCTGTGGTGGTGGCAGTTCTCGTACTTCACCAACTGGGGCCCGACCGCCTCGGCCACGCTGCGCGCGCTCCAGTCGCTGATCGCGCACGTCCGCCTCGACCAGCCGCTGGCGGCCCTCGACGGTCTGGACACGGACGAGGACATGGCGGAGGACGAGCTCGCGGAGCAGGCGGGCGCGGTCATGGCCGAGGAGCTCGGGCGGCTGGGCCGCAAGTAGCCCCGATGCGCGTACATTGTTCGCGGAGCGAACCGCTCCGCTGATCTTTTCATCTCATGATGTGGTACGGGGCGGTCGGATCGCGGCCGCTCGTTAGACTGCACCAGCAATGAGACGGACCGAGCGAGGAGCGCACGTGGGCCTTGTCGTGCAGAAGTACGGAGGCTCCTCCGTAGCCGATGCCGAGGGCATCAAGCGCGTCGCCAAGCGGATCGTGGATGCCAAGAAGAACGGCCACCAGGTGGTCGTCGTGGTTTCCGCGATGGGCGACACGACGGACGAGCTGATCGATCTCGCCGAGCAGGTATCCCCGATGCCTGCCGGGCGTGAATTCGACATGCTGCTGACCGCCGGAGAGCGGATCTCCATGGCCCTGCTGGCCATGGCGATCAAAAACCTGGGCCACGAGGCCCAGTCGTTCACCGGCAGCCAGGCAGGCGTGATCACCGACTCGGTCCACAACAAAGCGCGCATCATCGATGTGACGCCGGGCCGGATCCGCACCGCGCTGGACGAGGGCAACATCGCCATCGTCGCCGGCTTCCAGGGTGTGTCCGCGGACTCCAAGGACATCACCACCCTCGGCCGGGGCGGCTCGGACACCACCGCCGTCGCGCTCGCCGCGGCGCTGGACGCCGAGGTCTGCGAGATCTACACCGACGTCGACGGCGTCTTCACCGCGGACCCCCGCGTCGTGAAGAAGGCCAAGAAGATCGACTGGATCTCCTCCGAGGACATGCTGGAGCTCGCGGCCTCCGGCTCCAAGGTGCTGCTGCACCGCTGCGTCGAGTACGCCCGCCGCTACAACATCCCGATCCACGTGCGCTCGTCCTTCTCCGGACTGCCGGGCACCTGGGTCAGCAACGAGAATCCGCAAGGGGACGCGCAGGTGGAGCACGCCATCATCTCCGGAGTCGCTCACGACGTCTCCGAAGCCAAGATCACGGTCGTCGGTGTCCCGGACAAGCCGGGCGAGGCCGCGGCGATCTTCCGCGCCATCGCGGACGCCGAGATCAACATCGACATGATCGTCCAGAACGTGTCGGCCGCGTCCACGGGCCTGACGGACATCTCCTTCACCCTCCCCAAGACCGAGGGCCACAAGGCCATCGACGCCCTGGAGAAGGCGAAGGCCCAGATCGGCTTCGACTCGCTGCGCTACGACGACCAGATCGGCAAGATCTCCCTGGTCGGCGCGGGCATGAAGACGAACCCGGGCGTCACCGCCTCCTTCTTCCAGGCGCTGTCCGACGCGGGCGTCAACATCGAGCTGATCTCCACCTCCGAGATCCGCATCTCGGTCGTGACCCGCCAGGACGACGTCAACGAGGCCGTACGCGCCGTGCACACGGCCTTCGGCCTGGACTCGGACAGCGACGAGGCCGTCGTCTACGGAGGCACCGGACGATGAGTCCGCACCGGTCGGCCCCGGCCCCGGCGCTCGCCGTGGTCGGGGCGACCGGAGCGGTCGGCTCGATCCTGCTCCAGATCCTGTCCCAGCGGGCTGACGTCTGGGGCGACATACGCCTGATCGCCTCCCCGCGCTCGGCCGGCCGCGTGCTGGCCGTCCGCGGCGAGGAGACCGAGGTGCTCGCCCTCTCCGAGGACGCCTTCGAGGGCCTCGGCGCGGGCGACGTCGTGCTCTTCCTGACCCCGGCCGAGGTATCGGCGCGCTGGGCGCCCGTCGCCACCGCGCGCGGAGCCGTCGTGGTGGACCAGTCCGCCGCCTTCCGGGAAGACCCCGAGGTGCCCCTGGTGGTGCCCGAGGTGAACGGCCACGCCGTACGCAACCGCCCGCGCGGGATCGTCGCGGGCCCGGACTGCGTGACCGCCGCGATGATCGCCGCCGTGGGCGCGCTGCACGCCGAGTACGGACTGGCCGAGCTGGCCGTCTCCTCGTACCAGGCCGCGAGCCGGGCGGGCCGGGCCGGTGCGGAGGCCCTGCGCCGGCAGCTGACCGTGGTCGCCGGGAGCTCCGTGGGGGAGCAGCCCGGGGACGTGCGCCGCGCCGTGGGCGAGGACACCGGCCCCTTCGCGGCGCCGCTCGCGCTGAACGTGGTGCCCTGGTCCGGTGAGCTGCGCGCTGACGGCTGGTCCTCGCACGAGCTGGCCGTGCGGGCGGAGACCCGGCGGATCCTGGGGCTGGAATCGCTGCCGATCGCCGTGACCTGCGTACAGGTTCCCGTGGTCACCGGGCATTCCCTGACGGTCCGGGCCCGCTTCGAGCGGGAGGTGGCCGCGGCGCACGCCCGGGAGATCCTGGAGGCGGCGCCCGGGGTGGTCCTCGTCGACGACCCGGCGGCGGGGGAGTTCCCCACGCCCGCGGACGCGGCCGGCACCGATCCGGCGTGGGTGGGCCGGCTGCGGGGTTCGCTCGACGACCCGAGGGCCCTGGAGTTCTTCGTATGCGCGGACAATCTGCGCAAAGGTGCCGCTCTGAATGCCACCCAGATCTCGGAACTGATCGCAGGTGAATTCGCGTAATTCGCTTTGTAGGATCGGTATCGATCCCTTGATCAAGGTGATGGCCCGACTGCCGCCTGGATGAATAGGGCATTCGGGAAGAGCGGGTACGCATGAAGGCAATAGGGAAATTGCTGAATACTTTGCCTCGCGCGTACAACCCTGACGGGGGGACGCGTGTCCAACCGGCGTGGCAGAGGCACTGTTGGACTTCGCCGTCATACCGGCGCGCACCGGGATCCTTCCCCCGCGCCGGCGCTCAGGCACGCCCGGCGGCGGCTTCCCTGTGATCGTTCCCGTCCCGCCGGCCAGCGTGCCGCACATAGCGCCGACCCGGGGCGGCCGCGTGCCCTCGCCCCGCGAGGGCGCGGACACCGCCACGAGCCCGCCGGTGCCCGAGGCCGCCGCGCCTGAGGCCGCCACACCTGAGGCCGCAGCTCCCGCGACAGGGGAGGCCGCCGAGCGGCCGGTCGTGGCCGGTACCACCGTCGACCACCTCACCGAGACCTACCGGGCCCACTACCGCTCCCTCCTGGGCCTGGCCGCGCTGCTCCTCGATGACACCGCCTCCTGCGAGGACGTGGTCCAGGAGGCCTTCATCCGCGTCCACTCGGCCCGCAACCGGGTGCGCGACCGCGACAAAACCCTGGCCTATCTCCGCCAGACCGTCGTGAACCTCTCGCGCTCCGCGCTGCGCCGCCGCATCCTCGGTCTGAAGCTGCTGTCCAAGCCGATGCCGGACATGGCCAGCGCGGAGGAGGGGGCGTACGACCGGCTGGAGCGCGACGACCTGATCAAGGCGATGCGCGGACTCCAGCGCCGTCAGCGCGAGGTGCTGGTACTGCGCTACTTCGCGGACATGACGGAGGTCCAGGTCGCGGAGACGCTCGGGATATCGCTCGGCTCGGTCAAGGCGTACGGATCGCGGGGCATTGCCGCGCTGAGGGTGGCGATGGAGGCTGCGCAGTCATGAGGGACGACCACAAGAACCCGCCCGGCCCCGCCGGGCCGGCCACGGACGACGAGCAGGCGCTGCGCAGCCTGCTGACCGGGGCCGTGCAGGGCCTGGAGCCCTCCGAGGGGGCCCTGGAGCGGCTGCGCTGCGCGGTGCCCGCGCGCCGGGCCCGTAAACGCCAGGCCCTCCTCGTGACGGCCGCGGCGGCGCTGCTGGCCGGCGCCGCGATCCCGGCGGCGCTGCACCTGGGCTCCGAGGAGGGCGCGACGGCCGGACACTCGGCCATGGCGGGTCACGGGCAGGCCCAGGGCGGCAAACCGGGCGACCCCACCGACCCGCGCCAGAACGGCTCCGGCGGCGGGCCCGAGCCGAGGCCGGGCCGGTCCGCCGACCCGGGCCACGGCCAGGGACAGAGCCAGGGCCAGGACGCGGGCGCCGCCGCCGGGCTGCCCTCCCCGCAGGCGAGCGGCTCCCCGTCCGGCGACGCGCAGGCGGGCCCCTCCCGCGCCGGAGCCGGCGCCCCCACCGGTGCGGCCGGCCGCGGCCCGCTGCCCCCGCTGGGTGCGGCGCCGGGAGCACCCGGATGTACGGCGGACCAGCTGGGCGTGTCGGGCAGCGCCCGCGCCCCCGAGTCCGACGGCAAGGTGTACGGCAGCTTCAAGGTCACCAACGTCTCCGCCCAGGGCTGCACGGTCACCGGCCCGGACACCGTGACGGCCGCCCAGGTGCCCCCGGGCCCGCAGCCCGTCCCGCCCGCCGCGCCGGCCGTTACGGTGACCGGGCACACGGCGGGGGACCCTGCGAGCGCGCTGCTGCCCGACCCGTCCGCCGAGGCACCGGTCGTGCTGCTCCAGCCCTACAGCGCCTACGAGGTGCGCTTCGCCTGGGTGCCCTCCGAGCAGTCCTGCCCGGCGGCGACGCCCGAGCCGACGGCCAAGCCCCAGGAGGGCGGCGCGGCGCAGCCCGCGGCCGGTCCGCAGGGCGGTACGGCCGACGGTACGGCGGTGGCGGGCACCGAGGGGGCGCCGGCCGCCGAGGAACCGCAGGCCGGCTCCAGGAGCCCGGAGCCGGCCGGGGTCGAGGTCTCCCACGCCCCCGGTACGGGCGCCCCGGTCACCCAGACCACCATCCCGGCGGCCTGCGGCGGCACGGTCTACCGCACGGGCCTCATTCCGCCGGGCGCGCCGTAGCCGGGGCGGGGTCGGCAGCCGGGGCCGGGTCGGTAGCCGGGGTTCCGGCCGCCGCGGCCGGGGCGGGCAGCAGCCCCGCCTCGGCGTCGCGCAGGGTCTCCACCTCGCGCCGGTAGAGCCGGAACCACATGAAGAGGACGAAGACGACGAAGACGAACCACTCGCCGGTGTAGCCGAGGTTCTGGAAGGCCTTCAGGTCGAGCCCGGTGTTGTTCGGCGCCTTCGCCGGCACCGGAGTCATCCCGTCCACCGGGGTCTGCACCGTCAGCCAGGCGTCGTAGAGCGGGTCGTGCACCAGATTGACCAGCGTGGCCGCCCCGATCACCCCGAGCTGGCCCGGCGGCAGCCCGCCCTGCGCGTGCACGCCCTTGGTGCCGGAGTTCTCCGAGGACTGCAGGGCCCCCGTCACCTCGACCCGCCCGGCCGGCGGGGCCGGTGCCTTCGCCGGGTCCGCCGCCCCCGGCAGCCAGCCCCGGACCACCGGAAGGGTCTTCCCGGAGTCGGTGCGCAGCAGGGTCAGGACGTAGAAGCCGGGCTTGCCGTCGAGGTCCCGTTCGGGAACCAGCAGCTGCTGCCCGTACTCCCCGGCCGTGGAAGCCAGGCGTCCGGAGGTCTTGGTGTCCACCGGGAGCAGCGAGTCCAGCGGCTCGGCGGCCCGGTCGGCGGGGCGCTCGGCGCTCGCCTCCTTGTGGCTGCCGACGCGGTCCTCGAACCGGCCGAGCTGCCAGGTCCCCATGAACAGGCAGAAGGGGATGGCGAGCGCGACGAAGACGTTGATCCCCCACCAGCGCGGGGTCAGGAGAAACCGGTGCACCCCACCAACGGTACGGGGGGTGCACCGGGAGCCCGGTGGCGGGTCAGCGCGGCAGGTGCTTCAGCGCGAATTCGAGGTCCATCCGGACCTGCTTGATCCGCTCCTCCACCACCAGCGAGCCGTGCCCGGCGTCGTAGCGGTACACCTCGTGGACCGCGCCGCGCGCCACGAGCCGGTCGACGTAGTTGTCGATCTGCCGGATCGGGCAGCGCGGGTCGTTGACGCCCGCCGCGATGTGCACCGGCGCCTTGACCGCGTCCACGTACGTCAGCGGCGAGGAGACCTCGAAACGCTCCGGGACCTCCTCCGGCGTACCGCCGAAGAGGGTGCGGTCCAGGGACTTCAGCGCCTCCATCTCGTCGTGGTACGCCGTCACGTAGTCCGCCACCGGTACGGCGGCCAGTCCGACCGCCCAGTCGTCGGGCCGCATGCCGATGCCCAGCAGCGTCAGGTACCCGCCCCAGGAGCCGCCCGACAGCACCAGCCGCGCCGGGTCGGCGAGGCCGGAGGCCACGGCCCACTCCCGGACCGCCGTGATGTCCTCCAGCTCGATCAGGCCGACCCGGTGCTTGAGGGCGTCGGTCCACTCGCGGCCGTAGCCCGTCGAGCCGCGGTAGTTGACCCGCACCACCGCGAAACCGTGGTCCAGCCAGGCCGCCGGGGTCGCCGCGAAGGCGTCGGAGTCGTGCCAGGTGGGCCCGCCGTGGATCTCGAAGACGGTCGGGAAGGGCCCGTCACCGTGGCCCACGGGCCGCTGCGCGAGCGCGTGGATCCGCCCGCCGGGCCCCTCCACCCACACGTCCTCCACCGGCACCGAGCCGGGCGGCCGCATGCCCGGAGGGTCCAGTACGACCCCGCCCGCGGTGGACCGTACGGCGGCCGGCTCGGCGGCCGAGGACCACTGGTACTCCACCGTCCCGTCCGGCCGGGCCGTCGCGCCCGAGACCGTCCCCGGCGGCGTGTCCACCCGTACGAGTTCCCGCGCGGCCAGGTCGTAGCGCCACAGCTCGCTGCGCGCCTCGTAGCTGTGCGCGATGAGCAGGGCGGTCCCGTCCGGGTACCACTCGGCGCTGACGTCGCCCGGCAGGTCGACGGCCAGGCCCTCCTCGGAGCCCGTGGCCACGTCCCACACCATCGGCTCCCAGCGGCCGCGCCGCTGGTGCCCGATGAGCAGCCGGGTGTCCCCGGAGACCGGCGCGAAGCCGAGCACCTCCAGACCCAGCTCCTCGGTGCCCCCTCGGGAGTCGTCGAGCTCCGCGACGGTGGCCCCGTCGAGGGTGACCACGCGCAGCGCCGAGTGCATGGCGTCGCCGTGCTCGGTGTGCTCGATCGCGAGGAGGGTCCCGTCGTGGGAGAGGTCGCCGACACCGGCCGACTCGCGGTGCCGGTAGACGACGGCCGGGGCGCTGCCACCCGGCCGTACGACGTGGATCGTGGAGCCTTCCTCGTCGGTGGACCGGCCCACGACCGCCGTGCCGTCGCGGCCGATGGCGAGGCCGGCGGGGTAGGAGGGCTCCAGTCCGGGCGTGGCGGGCTCGTCGGGTCCGCCCGCGAAGGGCTGGCGGACCCAGGTGCCGAACTCGTCGCCGTCGGTGTCGGAGAACCACCAGATCCACTCCCCGTCGGGGGAGAGGGTGCCGTCGGTGGTGCCGTTGGGGCGGTCGGTGGCCTGCCGCTGCGTGCCGGTGGCGCGGTCCCAGGCGTAGAGCTCGAAGGTCCCGGTGGCGTTCGAGACGAAGAGCGAGCGGTGCGGGGCGTCCTCGGCCCAGTCGGGCAGTCCCACGCGCGGCGCCCGGAAGCGCTTCTCCCAGTCGGGCATCTCGGAAGCGGGGGTCCCGCCGGGGGTCAGGTCGCTGTCGCTGGTCATGCGCCCCATTCTTGCCGCACCGCCGGCCGGGATGCCGACTGCGCCGAATGGGCGCATGGTGGTGGGCGTACGCCGAACGCTTGCGAGAGGGTGTTGATCATGGCCAAGAAGGCTCGTACCGGCCAGCACAGCCACCAGGATTCCGAACGCGCGATGGCGAAGAACACGGCGGCCGAGGCGCGTGCCAAGGCCGCGGTCAGAGATGTGCAGTCGCTCTCCGCGAAGACGCGAGGCATGCAGCAGAAGGCCCAGGCCAAGCGCGGCTGAGCCGCGGCACCGGTCCGCGGCCCCATGTTTCACGTGAAACGTGGGGCCGCGTGCGTGGGGCCGCGTGCGTACGCTGGGTGCCATGCGGATGATCGTCCGGGGCGCCCGGCTGCTGCACGAGCACGGCTTGTCCGACGTGGAGGTCGCCGAGGACGGCACGATCGCGCGGGTGATCCCGTACGACGACCAGAAGGAGCCGCCGGCCACCGGCGTGCTCATCGAGGCACACGGCGGGCTGCTCAGCGCCCCCTTCGCCGAGCCCCACATCCACCTGGACACCGCCCTGACCGCCGGGCAGCCCCGCCCGAACGCCTCCGGCACCCTCTGGGAGGGCATCGCCTGCTGGAGCGAGCGCAAGCGGACCCTGACCCGCGAGGACGTGATCGGGCGGGCCACCGAGGTGCTGCGCTGGCAGGCGGCCAACGGCGTGCTGCACGTCCGCACCCACTGCGACGTCACCGACCCCTCCCTCACCGCGCTCGACGCGCTGCTGGAGGTCCGCGACCGGGTGCGGGACGTCATGACCCTGCAGATCGTCGCCTTCCCGCAGGAGGGCATCGTCTCCTTCCCCGACGGCGAGGCACTGCTGCGCGAGGCGGTGGCGCGCGGGGCGGACGTCGTCGGCGCGATCCCGCACTTCGAGGACACCCGCGAGGACGGGATCGCCTCGCTGCGGACCGCCTTCGCGGTGGCCGAGGAACACGGGCTGCGCGTCGACGCCCACTGCGACGAGATCGACGACGAGCAGTCCCGCTTCGTGGAGGTCCTGGCCACGCTGGCCCTGCGCTCCGGCCTGCGTGAGCGCGCCACCGCCTCCCACACCACGGCCATGGGCTCCTACAACGGCGCCTACAGCTTCAAACTCCAGCGGCTGCTGGCCCGTTCCGGCATCAACCTGGTCGCCAACCCGTTCGCGAACCTCAACCTCCAGGGCCGCTTCGACGCCTACCCCAAGCGGCGCGGACTCACCCAGGTCAAGGAGATGCTGGCCGCCGGGGTCAATGTGGCCTTCGGCCACGACGACGTGATGGACCCGTGGAACGCGCTCGGCACCGCCAACCCGCTCCAGACCGCCCTCGTCGGCCTGTACGCCGCCCAGCTCACCGGCGCCGACGAGATCCCGCTCGCCTTCTCGATGGTGACGGACCGTGCGGCGCGCGTGATGGGCCTGTCCGCCTCCGAGTACGGGATCACCGCGGGCGCCCCGGCCTCCTTCGTCCTCCTTCCCGCACCCACCCCCGAGGAGGCGATCCGCCGTCAGGTCCGGCCGCGGTACGTCGTCTCGCGCGGCAGCGTCCTCGCCGAGACCCCGCCCGCACCGGCCCGCCTGTGGTGGCCGGGGCAGGAGGGCCCGTCAGAGGTGGACTTCACCCGCTCCCTTTAGGGGGTGTCTTGCGGGTCAGGCCGGGCTCGCGGCGCCTGGCACCGCGCCTCGCCGCGTTCTCGTCGGTCGCCAACGTCCCCCAGCTACCGCTGGGAGGTGCCCCCACCGCGTTGACTCCCTCCTCGGCCTTGCGATGCACGGCACCAGACACCGCTCCCTGATCCGGCCTGACCCACAAGACACCCCCTAGGGTGCCGTCCATGACGTGGACCCTTCACAACCTCGACTCCGGCACGGCCCGTTCGGCCTTCGAGATCGCCTCGGAGTACGCGGATGCCGCCCTGCTCAACCACTCCGTCCGCTCCTACGCCTTCGGCGCCGAGTACGCCCGCCGGCACGGGCTCTCGTACGACGCGGAACTCCTCTATGTCAGCGCCCTGCTCCACGACCTGGGCCTGACCGCGCCCTTCGACAGCCACACCCTGCCCTTCGAGGAGGCCGGCGGACACGTGGCCCGGATCTTCACGGCCGGCCTGGGCTGGACCCCGGCCCGCCGGGCACGCGCGGAGGAGGTGATCGTGCTGCACATGCGGGGCGACGTCACCGCCGCCGAGGACGTCGAGAGCCACCTCCTTCAGGTGGGCACGAGCGCGGACGTGTCCGGCCTGCGCGTAGCCGACTTCGACCCCGCCTTCCGCGCCACCCTGCTGGACCACTACCCGCGCCTCGGCTTCGGCCCGGCCTTCCTCGCCCTGGTCGAGGACCAGGCGGCCCGCAAACCCACCTGCGCGGCCGCGGCCTACGTCGCGGGCGGCGCGGCCAAGCGCATCGCGGCGAACCCGCTGGACCACTGAGGCGTAGCGGGCCGGGGGCGCGCCGCCCCCGGCCCGCTCGCCCGCTCTAGGCCCTGTCGTCAAAGTCCCTCCCCCAGCTACCGCTGGGAGGTGCCCCCAGGCCCGCGACGCCCGGCACCGCACCTCGCCGCGTTGTCGGAGCACCCAAGTACGTCCAGTACTCGGGAGCTCCTCCGCCTTGCGATGCACGGCACCGGACGCCGCGGGCCTTACCGGCGCTACTTTGACGACAGGGCCTAGAGGCCGCGTTCGATCATCGTGATCACGTCCTGGCCCGCGTCGTGGGCCTGTTCGGGGGTGACTCCGCGCAGGGGGCCGTCGATGATCAGCGAGGCCAGGCCGTGGACCGCCGACCAGGCGAGGAACTCCGCGCCCGGGCGGCGGGCCGGCGGCAGGATCCCGGTCTCCACGAGCCCGTCCAACGAGGCGCCGAGCAGCTCGAAGGGCGTGAGCCCGCCGGCCCCGGCGGCGGTGGTGTCGGTGGCGTACGTCATGTCGGCCGGGACGTGGAAGGCCGTCCGGAACCACCCCGGCTCGGTGACGGCGAAGCGGATGTAGCCCGTCCCCACCGCCCGGAAGCGGGCCCGGGCCCGCTCGGCGGGGTCCTGGGCGGCGGGCAGCCCGTCGATCTCCGCCTCCATCGCGAGGGCCACCCGGGCCATGGCGGCCTGCGAGACCCCGTGCACCAGCGCCCCCCGGTCGGCGAAGTGCCGGTAGGCGGCGTTGGGCGAGACCCCGGCGCGCCGGGTGACCTCGCGCAGGGAGACGGAGTCCGGCCCGCCCTCCCGCGCCAGCTCCAGGGCGGCCTCGAGCAGCGCGTTGCGGAGGTTGCCGTGGCGGTAGGTGCTGCGCTTGAGCGGCGGCGGCGGTTGCGGTTCGGTGTCCGGTGCCATGGGAGTTCCTCGAGAGATGTGGACGGCGTCAACTTCCACGTATAGCCTACGGGGGAGATGTGGACGACGTCCACATGTGCTTCAGGGGGGGGCAATCATGCAGAAGGCCGTGTCCCGCGACGGGACCGTCATCGCGTACGACCGCACCGGCGAGGGCCCCGCCCTCGTCCTCGTAGGCGGCGCCTACCAGGTCCGCGAGGACCCGAGGTGGGCCGTGCTCGCCGGGCTCCTCGGAGATCGCTTCACCGTCGTGACGTACGACCGCCGAGGCCGCGGCGACAGCGGTGACACCGCCCCCTACGCGGTGGAGCGCGAGATCGAGGACCTGGCCGCCGTCATCGCCGAACTCGAAGGCCCGGTACGGGTGATGGGCATGTCATCGGGCGCCGTCCTCGCCCTGGAGGCGGCCGCCCACGGCGTCCCGATCGCGGAACTGGCCCTGTACGAGCCCCCGTTCGTGGTCGACGACAGCCGCCTCCCGGTCCCCGCCGACTACATCGGCCGGCTGGAGGCGGCCCTGGCCGACGGCCGGCGCGACGACGCCGTCACCCTCATGCTCACCGCTGCCGTCAACATCCCGGCCGAGTACCTCGGGCCGATGCGCGACAGCGTCGTCTGGGGCCACTTCACCGCCCTGGCCCACACCCTCCCGTACGACGCCAGAGTCATGGGCGACACCATGACCGGCCGCCCCCTGCCGGCGGACCGCTGGGCGGGCGTACGGATCCCCGTGCTGGCCATCGGCGGCGGCGCGAGCGACCCTTGGCTCCGGTCCGGAGCCCGGGCCCTCGCCGGGCTGCTGCCGGCCGGCCGCCACCGCACGCTGGAGGGCCAGACCCACGACGTGGACCCGGCCGCCCTGGCGCCCGCACTGGCGGAGTTCTACGGCAGGGACGAGAGCTGACGTCCACGGGGTTCGCCCACACGCGGCGGCCCCCACCCGCCTCCCGGACGGGCCCTGACACGGCACGCGCCGCTCAGTCGACGGGTGTGCGCGGCTCCGGCCCGGGCAGCAGTTCGGTGGTGATCAGGGCGGCGATGGCGGCCAGGATCACCACCGGGGTCATACCGGGGCTCCCGATCAGCAGGATCGCCATCACCGCGCTGCTGACCGGCAGCCGCAGCACGCTCGCCGCCGCCGCGGCCAGCCCGGCCGCCACCGCGGGCACCACCCCCAGCCCCGGCAGCGGCGAGGCCAGCACGCCGGCGGCGGCCCCGAGGAACAGCGCGGGGAAGATCGGGCCGCCCCGCAGGCTGCCGAGGCACAGCGCGTACCCGACGGTCTTGCACAGCAGTACGGCCACCAGCGCGCCCACACCCCAGGCCCGCGGGTCGTCGGCCAGCGCGGCCATGGTGGCCTGCCCGGACGAGGCGACGTCCACCGGGGAACGGCCCGTGGCCAGGGCGTACACGGCCGCGCAGCCTCCGGCGCCGAGCGCGCAGAGCATCGTACGGGCGACCGGGCCCTTGGCGACGAACGCCGCCACCACCCGGCCCACCCCCATCGTCTGGCGCAGTACGGCCGCCACCAGCACGGCCACGAGCAGGGCCCAGCCCACGTCCGCGGCGTCCAGCCGGGGTACCGGCCCGGGGAGTTTGAAGCTCAGGCCGCCGGTCTGCAGGCCGGTCCAGCGCCCGAACCCGGTGAACACCAGGGCCCCCACCCCGCTGGAGAGCAGGGCGGGCAGCATGACGGCGACGAGCTGGGGCCCGCCCACCCCCACCACCTCGATCAGCAGCACGGCCGCGATCAGCGGGCTGCCGAAGATGGCGGCGATGGCCGCGGCCGCCCCGGCCACCCCCATCAGTACCGTGGCCTGCGGGGTCACCGGGCCGCGCGCGAGGTCCCGCAGCAGCAGTGCGAACCCGCTGCCCAGGGCGATCAGCGGGGCCTCGGGCCCCAGCACCGCGCCGAGGGGCAGACTCGCCACCGCCGCGATCAGCACCCCGGGCAGCACCTTGGTCGACGCCCCTCCGACGGCGAGCCCGGCCGCGGGGATGTGCCCGCCGGCCCCGGGCAGCCGGGCCGCGACCAGCCCCACGACGGCGCCCGCGACCAGCAGCAGCGGCAACGGCCACCACCACGGCGGCCCGTCCCAGCCCAGCGCGTGCGGCAGGCTCTTCCACAGCAGCCGCTGCAACTCGTGCATCCCGGCGAGGAACCAGAAGCAGACCAGGGACACCGGGATCCCGACCAGGGCGCAGAGCAGCAGGATCCTGCGGTACGCGGGCGTCTTCAGCAGCCCCCGCAACAGGGCGGGCTCGGCCGGCTGCGCCGGTCGGGGCGGCTCGGCCGGCCGGGTCCGCGTCATGGCTCGCTCCTTTCGGGCTGTTGGGACAGCCCAGCCTCCACCGCACCGAAGAGCACCTTGGCGACGAGTCCCACCACGATCAGGTCGGCCACCATCTGCACGGTGGCCGGCACCCGCCCGGCCCCGTCGGCGGGTGCGATGTCGCCGAAGCCCACGGTCGCGAACACCGTGACGGCGAAGTACAGGGCATCGGTGCGGCTCAGCGGCTCGGAGAAGGACTCCGGCCGGTCCGGCGAGAGCAGGAAGTACGTCGCCGAGAACAGCACATAGAGGCAGACGAGCAGCACCCCCGACGCACCCGCCCGCAGCATGTGCCCCAGCACCACCACGCGCCCGGAGCCGCCGCCACCCATGACCGCTCCTCACCGCCGCCTGGCCCTCCAGGCATTCCAACACCCCCCACGCCGGCCCGCACCTCACACACCCCCGGCCGGCGGGCCGGTGCCGTGCCCTCCGATGGCCTCTGAGCTGCACAGACGCAAGCCGGGACCGCCGAACGGGTGAGGCAGGACGCGAGATCCGAACCCTGCGACGCGCAGCGACTCCTGGTGCGGGTGGATTCACCCGTGACGCCAACTGACACGGCGGCCTTCCGTTAGCATCAACCTGGCTGGCTGCAAGGGCATTTGACCCGTGCTGCCGGCATCTGCCCGGCCTGGGGAAGGGGACCCGTGTACTCGGAAGTTCGCAAGATCACGCCACAGTTGGCGCTGGAGTGGCTGAAGAAGAACACGAACAACCGGCCGCTCAGCCGGCAGACGATCGTCCAGATGGCGCGGGCGATCGAGCGCGGGGAATGGCAGCTCACTCACCAGGGGATCGCCTTCGATGAGGACGACGTCCTGATCGACGGCCAGCACCGGCTGGAAGCAGTGGTCAAGGCCGGGATCCCGGTCGAGATGATGGTGACACTCGGAGTGCCGAGGGCCTCCTTCACCGTCATGGACACCGGACGCAAGCGCACCGGCCGGGACGCGCTCTCCCTCGCGGGCGAGGTCAACAGCACGCACCTCGCCGCGGCCCTGCGCGGTCTGCACCTCTATCTGACACAGCCCGACCTGGGATGGTCGGGAGCCTCGTCCCTCGTTTCCAACGATCAGCTGCTGGGCATCCTGGAGCAGCACCCGGAGATGCGGAACGCCGTCAATCACGGCATCCAGCTGAACCGGGGCACGAAGATCACGGTGACCGCCGCCTCGATCGGCTGGTACGTCACCTGCCGCGAGCGGCCCGATGTCGACCAGAGCCCGTGGCACGACGGGCTGATGACGGGTGCGGGACTCTCCCAGTGGGACCCCCGTCTCACCTTGCGCAACACCCTCCTGGGCCTGGCGGCCGGCAAGCGGCACCGCAAGGCCGACGACTCGCGCGAGCACCTGCTCTACTACCTCAAGTCCTGGAACGCCTGGGTCGAGTACCGCGAACTGAAGCTGCTGCGACGCTCCCCGGGCGAGAAGATGCCGCAGATCACCAAGAAGGCACAGCTCGACGGGGACCCGCCGGGCACCCTCGACGAGGCCGTCTGACGGGGCCGCAGACGTGGGTCCCGGCGGTGCCGGGACCTGCACGGCCCGTCCGAGCCCGAACCCGTCAGTGACCTGCGAGAAGTTCGCCGCTGAGGGCTCCGTGCAGGCGTGCGCTGTGCTCGTTCAGGCCCGTGATCTCGACGCTCTTGCCGCGCTGCCCGTACTTCGTCTCGATGGCGTCGAGCGCCGCGACGGAGGACGCGTCCCAGATGTGGGCGCCGGAGAGGTCGATGACGACTTTGTCCGGGTCGGAGGCGTAGTCGAACCGCCCGACGAGGTCGTTGGAGGAGGCGAAGAACAGTTCGCCGGTGACCGAGTACACCACCGTGCCCCCGTCGGGGTCGGTGACGGCGGTGACGTGCGCCAGGTGTGCGACCCGCTTGGCGAAGATGACCATGGCGGTGACCGACCCGGCGACGACGCCGACGGCGAGGTTGTGGGTCGCCACCACGCAGGCCACGGTCAGCACCATGACGGTGATCTCGCCGGCCGGCATGCGCTTCAGCGTCTTCGGCGCGACGGAGTGCCAGTCGAAGGTCGCGAAGCAGACCATCACCATGACGGCGACGAGCGCGACCATCGGGATCCGGGAGACGGCCGGCCCGAAGGCGATGCACAGCACCATCAGGAAGACGCCGGCGAGGAAGGTCGACAGCCGCGTCCGGGCGCCGGACACCTTCACGTTGATCATCGTCTGTCCGATCATCGCGCAGCCGCCCATGCCGCCGAAGAACCCGGTGACGATGTTCGCGATGCCCTGGCCGATGGACTCCCGCTTCTTCGAAGACCGGGTGTCGGTGATCTCGTCCACCAGCTTCGCCGTCATCAGCGACTCCATCAGCCCGACCACCGCCATGGCCAGGGCGTACGGGGCGATGAGCGTCAGGGTGTCCAGGGTGAACGCCACGTCCGGCAGCCCCGGAACCGGCAGCGCGGACGGCAGTGCGCCCTTGTCGCCGACGGTCGGTACCGCGATCCCCGCGGCCACGGTGACCGCGGTGAGGATGACGATGGACACAAGTGGGGCCGGGACCGCCTTGGTGACCTTGGGGAAGAACACCATCAACCCGAGCCCGCCGGCGAGCAGCGGGTAGACGGGCCACGGCACGTCCCGCATCTCGGGGACCTGTGCCATGAAGACGAGGATGGCGAGGGAGTTGACGAAGCCGACCATCACCGAACGCGGTATGAACCGGATCAGCTTCGCCACCCCGAGCGCCCCGAGCACGATCTGGAAGACGCCGCCGAGGATCACGGCCGCGATCAGGTAGCCCAGGCCGTGCTCACGGTTGAGCGGCGCGATCACGAGCGCGACGGCGCCCGTGGCGGCGGAGATCATCGCCGGCCGCCCGCCGACGATCGAGATCACCACGGCCATGGTGAAGGAGGAGAAGAGGCCGACGGCCGGTTCGACCCCGGCGATGATCGAGAAGGAGATCGCCTCGGGGACCAGCGCCAGCGCGACCACCAGGCCGCCCAGCACCTCGGTCCGGAACACCTTGGGCGACAGCCAGGCGGGCGGCGTCGGCCGACGAAGACGTGAGGGCATCGAAACGGGGGAGGAAGGCAAGACGGCACTGACCTCGGGCTCGGGCGCGCCCCAACCGGCAGGCGGGCGCGCGGAGAAGACACGAAGGGCGAGGTCGCCCAGGACGCCGGGGAGAAGCCGACCAAACTCTTCTCCCAGATTTCTCCCAAGCGATCTCCGGAAACACAGGAAAGGCCTGATCCACTGAGTGGATCAGGCCTTTGACCTGGTCTTACGAAGTCGGGGTGGCGGGATTTGAACCCACGACCTCTTCGTCCCGAACGAAGCGCGCTGCCAAGCTGCGCTACACCCCGATCGTCGCCCTGAAGTGTTGCTGTCCTGGCGACATCGATTACTTTAGCGGACCCTCGGCCTGAGACGAAATCCGGTTTTCACGAGGAGCAGGAACCCGGGGGAGGGCGCCGGGATGCCTAGGCCTTCGGGGCGAGCGTCAGGAGCGTCGCCTCCGGCGGGCAGGCGAAGCGGACCGGGGTGAACCGGTTGGTGCCGCAGCCGGCCGAGACGTGCAGGTAGGAGCGCTGCCCCTGGGTCTCGTAGGTGGACAGGCCCTTCACCCTCTTGGTGTCGAGGTCGCAGTTGGTGACCAGCGCCCCGTAGAAGGGGACGCACAGCTGCCCGCCGTGCGTGTGCCCGGCGAGGATCAGCGGGTACCGGTCGGCGGTGAAGGCCTCGAGCACCCGCAGGTACGGGGCGTGCACGACGGCCACCGAGAAGTCCGCGTCCGTCTCCGGGCCGCCCGCGACCCGCTCGTAGCGGTCCCGCTTGATGTGCGGGTCGTCCAGCCCGGTGAAGGCCAGCTCCAGCCCGTTGACCTTCAGCCGGGCCCGGGTGTTGGTGAGGTTCAGCCAGCCGGCGGCGTCGAAGGCGTCCCGCATCCCCTCCCACGGGTTGTGGACGGCGCCGACGACCGGCTTGTTGCCGTTCAGCCCGTGCCGGCCCTGCACCTTCTCGATCAGGTAGCGCCCGGGGTTGCGCAGCCGCGGCCCGTAGTAGTCGTTCGACCCGAAGACGTACACGCCGGGGAAGTCCATCAGCGGCCCCAGGGCGTCGAGCACCTCCGGCACGCCCTCCGTGTCGGAGAGGTTGTCACCGGTGTTCACGACGAGGTCGGGGCGCAGCCCGGCCAGGGACTGGAGCCAGGCGCGCTTCTTGCGCTGCCCGCCGACCATGTGGATGTCCGAGACCTGTAGGACGCGCAGCGGCCGCATCCCGGCGGGCAGGACGGGCACCGTGATCCGGCGGAGGCGGAAGGACCGGGCCTCGAAACCGGCGGCATAGGCCACTCCTGCGGCCCCCACCGCCGCGAGGGAAGCGGTGACCTTCAGGGGGAGTCCGTGACGCGCGTGCATGCCCCCATCGTCGCAGACGGGGAAAACCGGTGGGCGCCACAGCCCCTGCACCTGGCAGACTCAAGGGCATGACCACGCTCAAGGCCAAGCTCCAGGAAGACCTCACCACCGCCATCAAGGCGCGCGACGAACTCGGTTCGTCCACCCTGCGTCTGACCCTCACCGCCATCACCAAGGAGGAGGTCGCGGGCAAGGAAGCGCGCGTGCTCTCCGACGAGGAAGTCCTCAAGGTGATCGCCAAGGAGGCGAAGAAGCGCCGCGAGGCCGCGGAGGCCTTCGCCGCGGGCGGCCGTGACGAGCAGGCCGCGCGGGAGACCGCGGAGGGCGAGTTCCTGGACGCCTACCTGCCCAAGCAGCTCAGCGACGATGAGCTCGCCGCGATCGTGGCGCAGGCCGTCGAGGAGGCCAAGGCGGCCGGTGCCGAGGGGCCGCGGGCCATGGGCTCCGTCATGAAGATCGTGAACCCGAAGGTGGCGGGTCTGGCGGACGGCGGCCGGGTCGCCGCCGCCGTCAAGAAGCAGCTTTCGTAAGAGGTACGCCCAGCAGAGGCAAAGGCAGAAGCAGAAGGGGAGGGCCCCGGCCGGTGATCCGGCCGGGGCCCTCCCCTTCGCTCTCGCGGTCCTACTGGGTCTCGCGGCCGCCGAGCAGGCCCGTGTCCGGGGTGATCCCGGGGACCGGGGTGGTCGGGGTCGTCCCGCCCGTACTGCCGCCGACGATCCCGCCGATGGTCGTGCCGCCGACGGTCGTGCCGCCGGGCTTGGCGTCACCGCCCGGCTTGCCCGGCTTTCCCGGCTTGCGCGGGATCGGCGGAGGGGTGTTGCCCCGGCCGCCGTTGTTGCCGTTGCCGGTCCCGGTCCCGGCCCCGCTCCCGCCGGCCGAGGGCTCCGGGATGCTGACCGAGGCGAAGCCGGGGGCCTCGCGGCCGGCCAGCGCGCCCGAGACGGCGTCCTTCCAGATCGGACCGGGCAGACCACCGCCGAAGACCTTCGGGTAGTACGTGCCGCCGATGGTGATGTCCTCCATCGTGATCTTCTTCGTACCGCCCGAGCCGACCCACACCGCGCCGGACAGGTTCGGGGTGTAACCCACGAACCAGGCGTTGTAGCGGTTGTCGGTGGTCCCGGTCTTGCCCGCGTTGTCGCGGTCGGTCAGACCGGCCCGCTCACCCGTACCGGAGTCGACCACCCCGCGCAGCAGGGTGTTGATGGCGTCGGCGGTGTCCTGGGCCATCGCCCGGTCGCACTTGCTCTTCGGCACCGCGAGCGCCTTGCCGTGGGCGTCGGTGATCGACTCCAGGGCGATCGGGGTGCAGTAGACGCCCCGGTTGGCGAAGGTGGCGTAGGCGTTGGCCATCGTCAGCGGGGACAGCTCGGCGGAGCCGAGGGCGATGGACGGCGACTCGGGCAGCTTCGAACCGTCGGCCGGGACCACGCCGAGCTTCTGCGTCATCTCGGTCACCGGGCACAGCCCGATGTCACCGATCATCTGCACGAAGTAGGTGTTGATGGACTTCTCCATCGCCGTCTTCAGCGCGTACGGGCCGACCTCGTCCCGGGTCTCGTTCTCGGCCGTCTCCCGCTTGCCGCCCACCGGCACGTTCTGCCAGGCCGGGCCCGTGCACCGGGACACCGGGCTCGGGTACTCCATCTTGTTCGGGGCCGAGTAGACCTTCGTCGGCTCCATGCCCTGCTCCATGGCGGCGGCCGCGATGAACGGCTTGAACGTGGAGCCCACCTGGAAGCCGAAGTTCGAGCCGCCCATCCGCTTGTCCACGGAGTAGTTGATCTGCGTCTCGTTCTTCCCGAAGCCGTACGGCTTCGACTGGCCCATCGCCAGGACCTTCCCGGTGCCCGGCTGCACCATGGTCACGGCCGTGGCGATCGAGTCGTCCTCGTTGACGTGGTCCTTGATCGAGGCGTTGGCGGCCTCCTGCGACTGCGGGTCCAGGGTCGTACGGACCGTCAGGCCGCCCTGGTTCCAGATCTTCGCCCGCTCCTCGCGGGTCTTGCCGAAGACCGTGTCGGACAGGAAGGTGGCGCGCACGAAGTCGCAGAAGAAGCCCGCGCCCTTGACCGCGGTGATGCAGCCGTTCTTCGGCCGGGTCACCTTCAGCTGGACGGGCTTCTTCTTCGCCTCGTCCGCCTCGGTCTGCGAGATGTCCTTCATGTCGGCCATCCGCTGGAGGACGACGTTGCGGCGCTTCATCGCCTCCTGCGAGTCGTTCACCGGGTCGTAGCGGCTCGGCGACTGCACGAGGCCCGCCAGCAGCGCCGACTCGTCCAGGGTCAGGTCCTTGGCCGGCTTGCTGAAGTAGCGCTGCGCCGCGGACTCGATCCCGTAGGCCTGCTGACCGAAGTAGGTGATGTTGAGGTAGTTTTCGAGGATCTTCTTCTTCCCGAGTTCCTCCTCGACCTGGATCGAGTACTTCAGCTCGCGGATCTTGCGTCCCAGGCTCTTCTCCTGGGCCTCGCGCACCTTCGTCTCGTCGTCGCCGGCCTCCTCGACGAACACGTTCTTCACGTACTGCTGGGTGAGCGTCGAGGCGCCCTGCGCCGCGCCGCCCTCCTGCGCGTTGCGGTTCACCGCGCGCAGGATGCCCTTGAGGTCGACCGCGCCGTGCTCGTAGAAACGCGAGTCCTCGATCGCGACGATCGCCTTCTGCATGTACGGCGAGATGGCCGTGAGCGGCACCACTTGCCGGTCCCGTGAATAGACGGTGGCGATCAAGCCACCCTCCGCGTCCAGAATCGTGGTGCGCTGGCTCAGCGGAGGCGTCTTGAGATTGGCCGGGATCTCATCGAAACCCTCGACCGTGCCCTTGGCGGCGAGGCCCAGCGCACCTGCGCCCGGGATCGCGATGCCGGCAAGTACGACTCCGGAGAGAACCGACACCCCGAGGAACTTGGCGGCCTGCTGCGGCCCCGTCAGCCCTGCGCCCGAGCGCTTCTTTCCCATAGAGGGCAGCCTACGTTCTCATTCGCCGGACACGTGCGAATGCCTTGGCCTAAGCTGTCCCCAACTGTCACAGCAGTGCGGTGCGACATCAACCCTTCGGCTTGATTTTCACCCTTCCCGAATGGGGTGGACTCATGTCCGAATCCCGCCCTTCGCCCTGACGGCCGCTCACCGGCGACTCCCCGATTTCACCCGAATCGCCGGAATGGCCGGGCATGTCGCCGGATCACTCCGTCGGGTGATCTGCCGCTTACCCATAGTCCGTTCGGACCATTCAAGATTGGGCCCGTCGGGGGTGTTGCACTGTGCCCGCCTTCCGTAACGTCCTCAACTGGCAGCGGTGAATATGCCGCTACCGCCGTGGGGGAGCCTCGATTCGGGAGAGGACGGCACCGGGATGGGCTGGGTTACCGACTGGAGTGCGCAGGCAGCCTGCCGCACTACCGATCCGGATGAACTGTTCGTTCAAGGAGCGGCACAGAACAGGGCCAAGGCGGTGTGCACCGGATGTCCGGTGCGGACCGAGTGCCTGGCCGACGCGCTCGACAATCGTGTCGAGTTCGGAGTGTGGGGCGGAATGACCGAGCGGGAACGACGCGCCTTGTTGCGCCGGCGTCCCACCGTCACCTCGTGGCGACGGCTGCTCGAAACCGCCCGCACGGAGTACGAGCGCAGTACGGGCATCCTCACCGTGGATGTCGACGCGGAGATCGACGTGTCGTACGAGACCTACGCGGCAGCCGGGTAACCACCCGGACACCGCGTCGGCACCACACGTACGTACGTCTACGCTCCGGCCGGAACCCCGGCCGCGAGTCGCTCTCCGATGGCCCGCAGCCCGGCGAGGTCGTGCACATCGCCGGGCAGGGCGGCCACTTCGGCCACCGCCACCTCAGGGTGCAGAGAGGTGAAGCGATCGCGTGTGCGCTGCTCACGCGCGATCACCTGCATCCGCTCGGCATGCAGGCGCAGCAGTCCTGCCGTGATCCGGTCCACGTCGATCCGGTCCATGTCGACCTGGTCCGTGTCGATCCGGTCCGCGTCGTCCGCGCCGGGGGAGCCGTCGTCGGCGGCGTCGCCAAGTCCAGCTTTCCCGGACTCCTGATCGACAATGCCGCCTTCTTCAAGATTCTCTGCGGCGGCCAGGGCCCGCTCCGCCGACAGCTGTTCCGCGTCGCTTCCGTGCACCCGGTTCAGCACCAGGCCGGCCAGCGGCATCCGCTCCGCGGCCAGCCGCTCCACGAAGTACGCCGCCTCGCGCAGGGCGTCCGGCTCGGGAGCCGCGACCACGAGGAAGGCCGTACCGGGAGCCTGGAGCAGCCGGAACGTCGCGTCCGCGCGGGTCCGGAACCCGCCGAACATCGTGTCCATCGCCGCCACGAAGGTCTGGACGTCCTTCAGCAGCGAGGCGCCCATCAGCTTGCTCAGCGTGCCGGTCATCATCGACATGCCGACGTTGAGGAACTTCATCCCGGCCCGCCCGCCGACCTTCGCCGGAGCCATCAGCACCCGGATGAACTTCCCGTCCAGGAACGACCCGAGCCGCTTCGGCGCGTCGAGGAAGTCCAGCGCGGACCGGCTCGGCGGGGTGTCCACGACGATCAGGTCCCAGTCGTCCTTGGCCCGCAGCTGCCCCAGCTTCTCCATCGCCATGTACTCCTGCGTGCCCGCGAAGCCGGCCGACAGGGACTGGTAGAAGGGGTTCGCCAGGATCGCCTGCGCCCGCTCGCCCTCCGCGTGCGACTCGACGATCTCGTCGAAGGTCCGCTTCATGTCCAGCATCATGGCGTGCAGTTCGCCGTCGCCCCTGGTGCTGCCCTCTATCCCGGGCACCCGGCGCGGGGTGTTGTCCAGCGAGTCGATCCCCATCGACTGGGCCAGCCTGCGGGCCGGGTCGATGGTCAGCACGACCACCTTCCGCCCGCGCTCGGCCGCCCGTACGCCCAGCGCCGCGGCCGTGGTCGTCTTGCCGACCCCGCCCGCGCCGCAGCACACGATGATCCGGGTCTTCGGGTCGTCCAGCAGCGCGTCGACCGCCAGCCGCTGCGGCGTGTCCAGGCCCATGCTCTCCCCGCCCTCGCTCATTCGGCGTCCACCTGCTTGCGGAGTTCCGTCGCCAGCTCGTACAGCCCGGCCAGCTCCATCCCCGAGCCGAGCAGGGGGAGTTCGTACGTCGGCACCCGCAGCCCCGCCAACACCGCGCGCTGCTCCCGCTCCAGCTCCACCCGGCTCGCGTGCTCGGCTGCCTGCGTGAGGAGCGGCTCCACCAGCCGCTCGGCCAGCCCGCCCCGCCGCGCACCGCCCAGCCCGGCCCGGGACAGGGCCTTGGCGATCTCCGTACGGCGGCCCTCCGCCGCCGAGCGCAGGGTGTCCTCGTCCAGGTGGTGCGGACGCACCATGTTGACGATCACCCGGCCGACGGGCAGCCCCGCCCCCACCAGCTCGTCGATCCCGTCCGCGGTCTCCTGGACGGGCATCTCCTCCAGCAGGGTCACCAGGTGCACGGCGGTGTCCGGGGACTTGAGCACCTTCATGACGGCCTGCGCCTGGTTGTGGATCGGCCCGAACCGGGCCAGCCCCGCCACCTCGTCGTTGACGTTCAGGAAGCGGGTGATCCGCCCGGTCGGCGGAGCGTCCATGATCACGTGGTCGTAGACGTAGCGGCCGGCCTTGTCCTTGCGCCGCACCGCCTCGCACGCCTTGCCGGTCAACAGCACATCCCGCAGACCCGGCGCGATCGTCGTCGCGAAGTCGATCGCGCCGAGCTTCTTCAGGGCGCGGCCGGCCGAGCCGAGCTTGTAGAACATCTGGAGGTAGTCCAGCAGCGCCCGTTCGGCGTCGATGGCGAGCGCGTACACCTCACCTCCGCCCGTGCCGGGCGCCACGGCGATCTTCCGCTCCTCGTAGGGGAGCGCTTCCGTGCCGAAAAGCTGTGCGATGCCCTGCCTGCCCTCGACCTCCACGAGAAGAGTCCGCCTGCCCTCGCGCGCGAGGGCCAACGCGAGTGCCGCGGCGACCGTGGTCTTGCCGGTGCCGCCCTTGCCGCTGACCACCTGGAGCCTGCTCACAGCGTCCGAGCCTAACCACTCCCGCTCAGGCATTACGCTCGGCCCCATGACCAAGAAGTTCGAATACGCGACGGTCCCCCTGCTGGTTCACGCCACCAAGCAGATCCTGGACACCTGGGGCGAGGACGGCTGGGAGCTCGTCCAGGTCGTGCCCGGCCCGAACAACCCCGAGCAGCTCGTGGCCTACCTCAAGCGGGAGAAGGCATGAGCGGCGTCGTCGAGGCGAAGCTGGCCGAGCTCGGCCTGACCCTGCCCGAGGTCGTCCCGCCGCTGGCCACGTACCAGCCGGCGGTCCGGTCGGGCGCGTACGTGTACACCGCCGGGCAGCTGCCGATGGTGCAGGGCAAGCTCCCCGTGACCGGCAAGGTCGGCGCGGAGGTCTCCGCGGAGCAGGCCAAGGAGCTGGCGGCGACCTGCGCGCTGAACGCCCTGGCCGCCGTCAAGTCCGTGGTCGGTGACCTGGACCGGATCGCCCGTGTGGTGAAGGTCGTCGGTTTCGTCGCCTCGGCCCCCGACTTCACGGCGCAGCCGGGCGTGCTGAACGGTGCGAGCGAGCTGCTGGGCGCGGTGCTCGGCGACAAGGGCGTCCACGCCCGCAGCGCGGTCGGCGTGGCGGTCCTCCCGCTGGACGCCCCGGTCGAGGTCGAGATCCAGGTCGAACTGACCGATTCCTGACGCGCCGCACCCAATTTCGGACGCGCTCCGTCCGTCGGGCCTGGGGCGGGGTCCCGGGCCCGGGCTGGGGTCCGGTGGCCGTCTGCGGTTGGTTGCCGCTGCGCGGGGCGTCCCCTACCCGCCCTTCCACCGTTCCCACCTCAGACGCCGGTGCGGCCCACTGCACGGCGCTCCGCGCCTGCGCCTCGAACGCCGGCGGGGCTGGGTTTCCAGCCTCGCCGGCGTTCGAGGCGCGGGGTCTGGGGCGGAGCCCCAGGGTCCTTCAGCCTCGCCGGCGCTTGAGGCGGGAACGGGCGAAGGGCGGGTAGGGGACCAGCCCGCGCAGCGGTACCGGCGCGGCCCGCGCAGCGGCGTCTCACGAACCCCCGGCCGGGCCGGCGCGGTGGCGGACCCGGCACACCCGGGGGCGGGGCCTCGAACATCGGGCCGGATGGCCGTAGCATCCGGCCATGCCGAATGGTCAGCACGGTCAGCCGTCGCCCAGCCAGCCCGCCGGAGGGCAGTGGTACCCCCCGGAGTGGCCCGACCGCATCCGCGCGCTCGCGGACGGGTCCCTCACCCCGGTGGCGCCCAGACGTGCCGCCACCGTGATGCTGCTCCGTGACACCCCCGCCGGACCCGCCGTGCACATGCTGCGCCGCCGCGCCTCCATGGCCTTCGCCGGCGGCGCCTACGCCTACCCCGGTGGCGGGGTCGACCCCCGCGACGAGGACCACCGCACCGGCTGGGCCGGCCCCTCCCAGCAGGACTGGGCGGCACGCCTCGGCACCGACGCCGCCACCGCCCAGGCGATCGTCTGCGGGGCGGTCCGCGAGACCTTCGAGGAGGCCGGGGTCCTGCTCGCCGGCGAGACCCCGGACACCGTCGTCGGCGACACCACCGGCGACGACTGGGAGGCCGACCGAGAGTCCCTCGTGGCGCGCGAGCTGTCCTTCGCGGAGTTCCTCGACCGGCGCCGCCTGCTGCTGCGCTCCGACCTGCTGGGGGCGTGGGCACGGTGGATCACCCCGGAGTTCGAGCCCCGCCGCTACGACACGTGGTTCTTCGTCGCCGCCCTCCCGGAGGGCCAGCGCACCCGCAACGCCTCCACCGAGGCCGACCGGACGGTCTGGATCCGCCCCGCCGACGCCGCCGCCGGGTACGACAAGGGCGAGCTGCTGATGATGCCGCCCACCATCTCCACCCTGCGCTCCCTGGAGCCGTACGGGCACGCCGCCGACGCGCTCGCCGCGGCCGGCGCACAGGACCTCACCCCGGTCCTGGCCCAGGCCGCGCTGGAGGACGGCGTACTCGTGCTCAGCTGGCCGGGCCACGACGAGTTCACCAAGCGAGTACGCCCGGGAGGACCCGCATGACCGACGCCGCAGCCCTCCCCGGCCAGCCCCGGGGGACCGTCTCCTCCGGGCCGGCGACGGCCCGCGCGGTCAACGTCCTGGCCCCCAACGCCTCGGCCATGACCCTGGACGGCACCAACACCTGGCTCGTCTCCGAGCCCGACTCCGAGCTGGCCGTCGTCATCGACCCCGGCCCCCTCGACGAGGGGCACCTGCGGGCCGTCATCGCCACCGCCGAGCAGGCCGGCAAGCGCGTCGCGCTGACCCTCCTCACCCACGGCCACCCCGATCACGCCGAGGGCGCCGGCCGCTTCGCCGAGCTGACCGGTACGAAGGTCCGCGCCCTCGACCCCGCACTGCGCCTCGGCGACGAGGGCCTGGCCGCCGGGAACGTGATCCGCACCGGCGGCCTGGAACTGCGCGTGGTGGCCACCCCCGGGCACACCGCCGACTCGCTCTGCTTCCACCTGCCCGCCGACCGGGCCGTGCTGACCGGAGACACCGTCCTGGGCCGCGGCACCACCGTCGTCGCGCACCCCGACGGCCGCCTCGGCGACTACCTGGACTCCCTGCGCCGCCTGCGCTCCCTCACCGTCGACGACGGGGTCCACACGGTGCTCCCGGGCCACGGGCCGGTCCTGGACGACGCGCAGGGGGCCGTGGAGTTCTACCTCGCCCACCGCGCCCACCGGCTCGCCCAGATCGAGACGGCCGTGGAGAACGGCCTCACCACCGCCGAGGCCGTCGTCGCCCAGGTCTACGCGGACGTGGACCGCTCCCTGTGGCCCGCGGCCACATGGTCGGTGCGCGCACAGCTCGAGTACCTTCGGGAGCACGGACTGATCCCGGGGGGACCTGAATGAACACGCTGTTCCTGCTGCTCGCGCTGCTCGCGACCGCCGGCTGGATCACCTCGACCGTGACCCTGAAGGTGCGGGCGCTGGAGGACAAGGCCGACCGGCTGGAGCGCCGGCTGGGCCGGGTCCTGGACCACTTCGGCATCGAGGAGCCCGAGCCGGCCGGAATGGACGAGGTGCGGGCCCTGATGCGCGACGGCCGCACGATCTCGGCGATCAAGGTCTACCGGCAGATCACGGGCGTGGGCCTGGCGGAGGCCAAGCGGGCCGTGGAGTCCCTCGACCCGGTGGTGCGGAAGGCCTGACGGCCTCCCGGGCCACGGGCTAAGGGCTAAGGGCGGGGCGTCTTCGTGCCGTGCCGGGCCGTGTACTCGTCCGCGAGCCACGGCCCGAGGTCCTCGAGGTACGCGCGCGCCACGGCCGGATCCGCGACCGGGGCCAGCGCCACCACGGCCGCCCTGCGCAGCTGGGCCGCCCGCTCCGGGTAGTACCGGCCGAAGACCTCCGCGGACTCGGTGAGGTCGCTGGTCCAGCCGCCCCAGCGGGGCATGACCAGGGTGAAGGCCGTCCGTACCAGGTGCCGGGAGAAGAACCGGTTCATCCTGCGGAACTCGGCGGGCTCCGAGGCCGCCTCGAAGCGCGCCCGCCACCGGGGCAGGAGGGCGGCCAGGTCGCCGTTGGCCTCCCGGGCGAGCAGGCTGTCCGGCCGGTAGCGGGGCAGGTGCTCGGCCAGGTCGGCGCCGAGCAGCGGGGTGCACAGGCAGGCCAGGAACCAGCCCAGGTCGTAACGTTCCTGCTCGCTCAGCAGCCGGTCCTTGCCGAACAGCAGGATGCCGGCCCCGTCGATCTGCGGGAAGTCCTGGTCGAGCCCGCGCCCGAGCACCTCGGCGGTGTCCCGGTCCTCGTCGCAGGGCTCCCGGTGCAGGGCGATCAGCAGGTCGAGGTCGCTGCGCCCCGGCCGGGCGGTCCCGCGCGGCACGGACCCGTAGAGGTAGGCGCTGTGCAGCCGGGGCCCGTACGCCTCCGCGACGCGGGCGCGCGCGGCCGCGACCGGGCCCGCGAACTCGGGCTGGACCCGCCCGAGGGACCCCTCCCGCTCGAAGTACCCGTCCGCGTCCAGCCCTCTGTGCTCCATGGGCCCTACTCTGCACGTCCCCGGACCGGGGCCACCGGTATTTACGGCCCGCGCCGCGGACGCGCGGAGGGGCCCCGTCCGCACCCGGACGGGGCCCCTCCGCGAAGACTGCCCGTGTGGCTCAGCGCGAGCGCTTGGCGAGCCGCTCCACGTCCAGCAGGATCACGGCACGCGCCTCCAGGCGCAGCCAGCCGCGGCCCGCGAAGTCGGCCAGCGCCTTGTTCACGGTCTCGCGCGAGGCGCCGACGAGCTGCGCCAGCTCTTCCTGCGTCAGGTCGTGGACGACGTGGATGCCCTCCTCCGACTGCACGCCGAAGCGGCGCGACAGGTCGAGGAGCGCCCGGGCGACACGGCCGGGAACGTCGGAGAAGACCAGGTCGGACATCTGGTCGTTGGTCTTGCGCAGGCGCCGGGCGACGGCGCGCAGCAGCGCGGTCGCGACCTCGGGCCGGGCGTTCAGCCACGGCTGGAGGTCACCGTGGCCGAGGCCGAGGAGCTTGACCTCGGTCAGCGCGGTGGCGGTGGCGGTGCGCGGGCCCGGGTCGAAGAGCGACAGCTCGCCGATCAGCTCGCCGGGGCCGAGGACGGCCAGCATGTTCTCGCGACCGTCGGGGGAGGTGCGGTGGAGCTTCACCTTGCCCTCGGTCACGACGTACAGCCGGTCGCCGGGGTCGCCCTCGTGGAACAGGGCGTCACCGCGTGCGAGGGTCACCTCGCCCATGGAGGCGCGGAGCTCCGCGGCCTGCTCGTCATCGAGCGCCGCGAAGAGCGGGGCGCGCCGCAGAACGTCGTCCACGAGTCTCTCTCCTATGTCGACCAGCCAGTGGGGACCGCTCCCCATTTTGCCGGACGGCTCAAACAGTGCGATCAATCACAAGGATGCCGGACGGATGGGCGTGCTGTGCGGCGAGAGACCAATCGGGGTGGTGTTACCTGAGGTCCGGGCGGGTGTCAGCGCCCGGCCTTAGGCTGGCCGGGTGTCCAATAAGCCGGTGAGAGCACAGGCCAAGGGGTCCGCAGGAGTGACGGCGACCCGGAATTCAGCCGTGGGCGAACAAGCCCCTGGGGAGGCGTCCGAAAAGGTGCGACCTGCCCCCATGGGCAAAGCTTCGGCCAAGAAACCGAAGACGGCGGCGTCCCCCGCCGAGATCGCGAAGCCCGCCGCCCGGGCCGCGAAGCCGGAATCGCACCTGGCCATGGTCCGCCGGGCCCGCCGCATCAACCGCGAGCTCGCCGAGGTGTACCCGTACGCCCATCCGGAGCTGGACTTCCGCAACCCCTTCGAGCTCCTGGTCGCCACCGTCCTCTCCGCGCAGACCACCGACCTGCGCGTGAACCAGACGACCCCGGCCCTCTTCGCCGCCTACCCGACCCCCGAGGACATGGCCGCGGCCGCGCCGGAGCACCTGGAGGAGATCATCCGGCCGACCGGGTTCTTCCGGGCGAAGGCGAAGTCGCTGCTCGGCCTCTCGCAGGCCCTGCGCGACAACTTCGGCGGGGAGGTGCCGGGCCGGATAGAGGACCTCGTCACCCTGCCCGGAGTCGGCCGCAAGACGGCCAACGTGGTGCTGGGCAACGCCTTCGGGGTCCCCGGGATCACCGTCGACACCCACTTCGGCCGGCTGGTGCGCCGCTTCAAGTGGACCGAGCAGGATGACCCGGAGAAGGTCGAGGCGGAGATCTGCGCGATCTTCCCCAAGAGCGAGTGGACGATGCTCTCGCACCGCGTCGTCTTCCACGGCCGCCGGATCTGCCACGCCCGCAAGCCCGCCTGCGGCGCCTGCCCCATCGCCCCGCTCTGCCCGGCCTACGGGGAGGGCGAGACCGACCCGGAGAAGGCACGGAAGCTGCTGAAGTACGAGAAGGGCGGCCAGCCGGGCCAGCGGCTCGCCCCGCCCCCGGACTACCCGGGCCTTCCCGCCCCGCCGCTGGGAGCCCGTACGGAGCCCTGAGCGCGGGCGCCTGAGGGGGCGCGACGGCCGCGCCCCGCGCCCCCCACGGAACGAATCGGGACCCGGACCGCGTTCAGCGGTGTGGGAGACGGTGTTGGCAGCAGGATGCGGACAGGGGTGCCTATGACGCGCGGTACGCAGGACGAGACCACGGAAGCCGCCCGCCGGGGCGACGGCCTGACCCTCACGACCGAGGGCCTGCCCGCCTGGCTCGACCCCGTCGTGACGGCAGCCCGGACCGTCCAGCCGCGCCAGCTCAGCCGCTTCCTGCCCCCGGAGGACGGCCGGGGCCGCCAGTCCGCCGTGCTGATCCTCTTCGGCGAGGGCCCGCGCGGCCCGGAGCTGCTGCTCCAGGAGCGCTCCGGCAGCCTGCGCTCGCATGCCGGCCAGCCCTCCTTCCCCGGCGGCGCGCTGGATCCGCAGGACGGCGACCCGCACACCACCGGCCCGCTGCGCGCCGCCCTGCGCGAGGCCGAGGAGGAGACCGGGCTGGACCCGGCCGGCGTCCAGCTCTTCGGGGTGCTGCCCCGGCTGTACATCCCGGTCAGCGAGTTCGTCGTGACCCCGGTGCTCGGCTGGTGGCGCGAGCCCTCGCCGGTCGGCGCGGTGGACCCGGCGGAGACCGCCCGGGTGTTCACGGTGCCCGTGGCGGATCTCACGGACCCCGCGCACCGGGTCACCGTGGTCCACCCGAGCGGCCACCAGGGCCCCGCGTTCACCGTGGAATCCGCCCTGGTCTGGGGCTTTACCGCCGGGGTGATCGACCGGCTGCTGCACTTCGCGGGCTGGGAGCGGCCGTGGGACCGCTCACGTCACGTCCCACTCGACTGGCGCGCATGAGACGGTGACCCTCGTGAACGTGCTGGACATCCTGTTGCTGGTCGCCGCCGTGTGGTTCGCGATCGTCGGCTACCGCCAGGGGTTCGTCGTCGGCATCCTGTCGGTGATCGGCTTCCTCGGCGGTGGTCTCGTCGCCGTGTCCCTGCTGCCCCTGATCTGGGACCGGGTGACCGACAACGGCACCCAGGTGTCCACGACCGTGGTGGTGATCGCCGTCGTCGTGATCATCATCTGCGCCTCGATCGGCCAGGCGCTGACCACCCATCTGGGCAACCGGCTCAGACGCCACATCACCTGGTCGCCGGCCCGCGCGCTGGACGCGACCGGCGGCGCGCTGGTCAACGTCGTCGCCATGCTGCTGGTGGCCTGGCTGATCGGCTCGGCACTGGCCGGGACCTCGCTGCCCACGCTGGGCAAGGAGGTCCGCAACTCCAAGGTGCTCCTCGGCGTGTCGCGGGTGCTGCCCGCCCAGGCGGACACCTGGTTCTCGGACTTCAGTTCCACCCTCGCGCGCAACGGCTTCCCGCAGGTCTTCAGCCCGTTCTCGAACGAGCCGATCACCGAGGTGAAGGCCCCCGACCCGGCGCTCGCCCGCAGCGTGGTGGCCCAGCAGGCCAAGCTCTCGATCGTCAAGGTCGTCGGCACCGCGCCCAGTTGCAGCAAGGTCCTGGAGGGCACCGGCTTCGTCTTCGCGCCCGGCAAGGTGATGACCAACGCCCATGTCGTCGGCGGGGTCGGGGAGCCGACCGTACAGATCGGCGGCGAGGGCAAGCTCTACGACGGCAAGGTCGTGCTC
Source organism: Streptomyces sp. NBC_00091 (assembly GCF_026343185.1). GTDB lineage: Bacteria > Actinomycetota > Actinomycetes > Streptomycetales > Streptomycetaceae > Streptomyces. The sequence goes on from NZ_JAPEMA010000001.1 coordinate 2,958,066, forward strand.
TACGACTGGGAGCGCGACATCGCCGTCCTGGACGTGCCCAAGCTGAAGGCCCCCGCGCTGGAGTTCACCGACAAGGACGCGGCGAGCAGCAGCGACGCCATCGTCGCCGGCTTCCCGGAGAACGGCGCCTACGACGTCCGCGCGGCCCGTGTCCGCGGCCGGATCAACGCCAACGGCCCGGACATCTACCACCGGGGCACCGTCCGGCGCGACGTCTACTCGCTCTACGCGACCGTCCGCCAGGGCAACTCCGGCGGCCCGCTGCTGACGCCCGAAGGCCGGGTGTACGGGGTCGTCTTCGCCAAGTCGCTCGACGACCCGAACACCGGCTACGCCCTGACGGCGGACGAGATCCGCGAGGACATCCGCATCGGGAAGGCCGCCGACCGGCGGGTCGACACCCAGGGCTGCGCCCTCTGACCCCTGCGGGGGCCGGCAGGGGCGCCGCGGGGGGCGCCGCTCCTACATCCGTGGATGGCGCAGCCGCGCCGAGACCCAGCGGGCGCGGCGGCGCAGGATGCGGGGGATCCCCAGCCGGGGGTCGTGCCCGTCCCGGCCGGCCCTGTCGTGCGTACTCGGCGCTGCGGCCGAGCGGCGTTCGCGTGTGGTGTCACCGTGGTCGTGCGTCCAGCCCATACAACGAGCTGTGCCCGGGGTCCAAGGTCGGTAACCCCGTCCGGGGCGGCCAATTGGCCTATGCGCCGGGCAATTGAATACCCGTAAGACTGTCGTACGGACGGACTGCCGACCCGTCAGGGAGCCGCCGACGGCCCGTCAGCGGTCGGGCTCGGGGTCCTTCAGCCAGTTCACCAGCTCGGTGGAGAAGCCGACCGGGTCCTCCTCGTGCGGGAAGTGCCCCAGGCCGTCGAAGAGCCGCCAGCGGTACGGGGCTTCGACGTACTCCCCGGAACCGGCCGCGCTCCGCGTCCGCATCACCGGGTCCAGCGAACCGTGCAGGTGCAGCGTCGGGACCCGCACGGGCCGCTTCATGCGCCGGTAGAACTGCAGTCCGTCCGGCCGGGCCATCGACCGCATCATCCAGCGGTAGGGCTCGATCGAGCAGTGCGCGGTGGAGGGGATGCACATCGCCCGCCGGTACACGTCGAGGTCGGCGTCCTCCGGGAGCAGCGGCCCGGACCAGTCCCGGATCAGCTCCGCGACGAGGGCGCCGTCGTCGGCGACGAGCTGCCGCTCGGGGATGAACGGCCGCTGGAAGCCCCAGATGTGGGAGCTGGCCCGGGTCTGCCCGAAGTCGGCCATCATGGCGGAGCGCCAGCGGCGCGGATGCGGCATGGAGGAGACGACCAGCCGGCGCACGAGCTTGGGCCGCATCACGGCCGCCGTCCAGGCGAGGTAGCCGCCCAGGTCGTGCCCGACGAGGGCGGCGTCCGGCTCGCCGAGGGACCGGATGACCCCGGTGATGTCCAGCGCCAGGTTCGCCGGGTCGTAGCCGCGCGGGGTGCGGTCGCTGCCGCCCACCCCGCGCAGGTCCATCGCCACCGCGCGGTACCCGGCGTCCGCGAGCGCGGTCAGCTGGTGCCGCCAGGTCCACCAGAACTGCGGGAACCCGTGCAGCAGCAGTACGAGTGGCCCGTCGCCGACCTCCGCGACGTGGAAGCGGGCGCCGTTGGCGGCGACGTCCCGGTGCGTCACCGCCCTTCCGCCGGGCAGGTCGATCCGTACCGCCGTGGCGGCGGTGGGCGGAGTGCCGGAGTCGGACGAGGGCGCTGTCATGAGGACGAGCGTGCCACACCCACAGCCTGGTCACTCACCGCGCGGGGATGCGGCTTGACGGTTCCGACGAGCGCGGCGGTCTGCTTGACCGAGTCGATGGTCTTCACCGGCGGCTTGACCTTCTTGAACTTCGCCACGGCCAGCAGCCCGATCAGGCCCGCCAGCAGCCAGAACGCGCCGCCGACGATGAGGAAGGACCAGGCGAGCCCGAGGCCGAGATTGTGGATCCCGTAGGCCGCGGCGAAACTCAGTACGGGGAGGGAGAAGAGCACGAGCACGCCCGCGACGATCGCCGCGCCGCTGCCGATGCCCGCGCGCTTGACGTCCTGCTTGATCTCCACCTTGGCGAGCGCGATCTCGTCGTGCACCAGGGCGGACATCTCGGCGGTGGCCGAGGCGACCAGCTGGCCGAGTGTGCGCTCGGCTCCCGGAGCCCCTTGGTCCACTGCGCTCATCTCTGACTCCCTCTGTCGTCGGCCGTCGGCGGCTGTCCTCCGTCGTCAGTCAGATCATGCCGGACGGTCGGCGCCCGTGCTGGACCCGCCCGCCGCTTCGACGGCGGCCGTGTCCGCCTCGGTGTCCTTCGCCAGGGCCGTGATCTCGGCCTTGCGGCGGTGTTCGGCGGCCTTCTCCTCGTAGATCTTCGCCATCCGCAGGTGGTACTCCGGCTTGTCCTGCTCGTAGATGTCCGGGATCCCGTCGCGGTCCTCGTCGCGCTCCTCGGCCTCGGTCAGCGCCTTGTACCTGCGGTTGCGCAGCTTGAGCATGGTGCCCGCGACGATCGCCGCGATGAGGGAACCGATCAGGACGGCGGCCTTGACCTCGTCGGTGAGGACCGCGTCCCCGGCGAAGGCGAGTTCACCGATCAGCAGGGAGACGGTGAAGCCGATGCCGGCGAGCGAGGCCACGGCGAGTACGTCGGGCCAGGCGAGGTCCTCGTTCAGCTCGGCCTTGGTGAAGCGGGCGGCCAGCCAGGTGCCGCCGAAGATGCCCACCGTCTTGCCGACGACCAGGCCGAGCACCACACCGAGGGTCTCGGGGCGGGTGAAGACCTGCCCGATGGACTCGTCCGAGAGGGAGACCCCGGCGGAGAACAGGGCGAACAGGGGCACGGCCAGACCGGCCGACAGGGGCCGGACCAGGTGCTCGATGTGCTCGCCCGGGGAGTGGTGCTCCCCCTCCTTGCGGGTGCAGCGGAGCATCAGGCCCATGGCCACGCCGGCGATGGTGGCGTGGACGCCGCTGTTGTACATCAGGCCCCAGATGACCAGGGCGAGCGGGACGTAGACGTACCAGCCGCGGACGCCGACGCGCAGCAGGAACCAGAAGAGGACCAGGCCCGCGACGGCGCCGCCGAGCGCCAGGAAGTCGATGTCGCTGGTGAAGAACACCGCGATGATCAGGATGGCGAAGAGGTCGTCGACGACGGCCAGGGTCAGCAGGAAGGCGCGCAGCGCGGAGGGAAGCGAGGTGCCGATGACCGCGAGGACGGCGAGGGCGAAGGCGATGTCGGTGGCGGTCGGCACGGCCCAGCCGTTGCTCGAGCCGTTCCCGAGGGTGTTGACGAGCAGGTAGACCATGGCGGGCACGGCCATGCCGCATATCGCGGCGATGACCGGGAGGGCGGCCGCCTTGGCGTCGCGCAGGTCGCCCGCGACGAGTTCGCGCTTGAGTTCGATGCCGGCGACGAAGAAGAAGACGGCGAGCAGGCCGTCGGCCGCCCAGTGCTGGAGCGAGAGGTCCAGCCCGAGGGAGGCGGGGCCGATGTGGAAGGACCGGACGCTGTCGAAGCTCGCCGAGACGGCGGGGATGTTCGCCCACATGAGGGCGGCGATCGCGGCCACCAGGAGCAGTACGCCGCCGACGGTCTCCGTGCGCAGCGCGTCCGCGACGAAACGCCGCTCGGGCAGCGAGAGCCGGCCGAGGACCTTGCGGCCGTGGGGCGGGGTGGGCGTCTGGGTGGGCGTGGGCGTGGCCACGGTGGAGAACCTCCGGTTGGTCGACGGCATGGCTAATGCAGTTGCCGACCAGACTTCCCGGCGCACCCAAAGACTTTAGAGCGTCAAATCTTGACGCTTCTCTTACTTTACAGGGTGCGCGCAGTCGTATCGGGTGATCTTCACCTTAAACGGGCGGAGGGCGTCCGGCGCGTTGTGCGCCGGACGCCCTCCTCAGGTTCGAGCCTGCCGCTGTCAGTCCTCGTCCGAGCTGCTCGGCAGCTTCGTCTGGATCAGGTCCATCACCGAGGAGTCGGCCAGCGTGGTGACGTCACCGACCTCGCGGTTCTCCGCCACGTCGCGCAGCAGCCGGCGCATGATCTTGCCCGAACGGGTCTTCGGCAGCTCCGCCACCGGCAGGATCCGCTTCGGCTTCGCGATCGGGCCGAGCGTGGCCCCCACGTGGTTGCGCAGCTCCGCGACCAGACCCTCGGTCTCCGAGGCGCTGCCGCGCAGGATCACGAAGGCCACGATCGCCTGGCCCGTGGTCTCGTCGGCCGCGCCGACCACGGCCGCCTCGGCGACGGCGGGGTGCGAGACGAGCGCCGACTCGACCTCGGTGGTCGAGATGTTGTGGCCGGAGACCAGCATGACGTCGTCCACCCGGCCGAGCAGCCAGATGTCGCCGTCGTCGTCCTTCTTGGCGCCGTCGCCCGCGAAGTACTTGCCCTCGAAGCGCGACCAGTAGGTGTCGATGAACCGCTGGTCGTCGCCCCAGATGGTGCGCAGCATCGACGGCCACGGCTCGGTGAGGACCAGGTAGCCGCCGCCGCCGTTCGGGACCTCGTTCGCCTCGTCGTCCACCACGGTGGCCGAGATGCCCGGCAGCGCGCGCTGCGCCGATCCGGGCTTGGTCTCGGTGACACCCGGCAGCGGGGAGATCATCATCGCGCCGGTCTCGGTCTGCCACCACGTGTCCACGATCGGGCAGCGGTCGCCGCCGATGTGCTTGCGGTACCAGATCCAGGCCTCGGGGTTGATCGGCTCGCCGACCGAGCCGAGCACGCGCAGGCTCGACAGGTCGAACTTCGCGGGGATGTCGTCGCCCCACTTCATGAACGTACGGATCGCCGTGGGCGCGGTGTAGAGGATGGTGACGCCGTACTTCTGCACGACCTCCCAGAACCGGCCCTGGTGCGGGGTGTCCGGCGTGCCCTCGTACATCACCTGGGTGGCGCCGTTGGCGAGCGGCCCGTAGACGATGTAGGAGTGCCCGGTCACCCAGCCGATGTCGGCGGTGCACCAGTAGACGTCGGTCTCCGGCTTCAGGTCGAAGACCGCGTGGTGGGTGTACGAGGCCTGCGTGAGGTAGCCGCCCGAGGTGTGCAGGATGCCCTTCGGCTTACCCGTGGTGCCCGAGGTGTAGAGGATGAAGAGCGGGTGCTCGGCGTCGAAGGCCTGCGGGGTGTGCTCCGTGGACTGACGGCCGACCAGCTCGTGCCACCAGACGTCCCGGCCCTCGGTGAAGGCGGTGTCCTGGCCGGTACGGCGTACGACGAGGACGTGCTCGACCTGCGGGCACTTGGTGACGGCCTCGTCGATGGCGGGCTTGAGCGCGCTGGGCTTGCCGCGGCGGTAGCCGCCGTCGGCGGTGATCACCAGCTTGGCGTCGGCGTCCTGGATGCGGGAGGCGACGGCGTCGGCGGAGAAGCCGCCGAAGACGACGGAGTGCGCGGCGCCGACACGGGCGCACGCGAGCATCGCGACGACCGCCTCGGGGATCATCGGCAGGTAGACGGCGACCCGGTCGCCCGCCCGCACACCCAGTTCGGTGAGGGCGTTGGCGGCCTGGGAGACCTCGTCCTTGAGCTGGGCGTAGGTGATCGACCGGCTGTCGCCGGGCTCGCCCTCGAAGTGGAGGGCGACGCGCTCGCCGTTGCCGGCCTCCACGTGCCGGTCCACGCAGTTGTACGCGACGTTCAGCTTGCCGTCGGCGAACCACTTCGCGAAGGGCGGGTTGCTCCAGTCGAGCGTCTGCGTGGGCTCGGTGTCCCAGGCCAGCCGCCGGGCCTGCTCGGCCCAGAAGCCCAGCCGGTCCGCGTCGGCCTGCGCGTACGCCGCCTCGGTCACGTTGGCGGCGGCGGCCAGATCGGCGGGCGGCGCGAACCGCCGCTCCTCCTTGAGCAGATTGGCCAGGCTGTCAGTGCTCACGACATCTCCCTTTCCCAGAGTTTCCGTTGCCCCCGGGCATAGCTGTGTCTCCGGGCATAGCTCATCAGTCGGATGCCCAGGTGACAAGGGGTAACCGGAAATTGGTTTAGACCTATACCACGACTGGGAGTGTCCACGGCGTACGAATGGCCCCTTCCCGCTGCAGGGTGCGAGAAGGGGCCAACAGCTTGCACGGATACGGGAGGGTATCGGTTCAAGCGGGGTGTGGCTCAGGCGTGCTGGCCGACGCTGTCGAAAACCCGACAGTCGAAGAAGTCCTCTCCCTCGGACAGTAGATAGGCCTGCGCCTCGCCCACGTGGAAGTACATCCCGTGCAGTTCCAGCGTGCCCTCGGCGAGCCGTCGGGCCACCGATTCGTGGGCCCGCAGGTGCTCCAGCTGCTGCACCACATTGGTCAGGCAGAGCTGTTCCACCGCGTCCGCCGGAAGCCGCCCCGAGATCCTGGCCCAGGCGTGGTGCCGGCTGCCCATCCGCTCCAGGCTCGGCAGGCCGTGGCGCAGCCAGCGCATCAGCGGGGTCATCGGGGCTGCCGGGTGGGAGTTCAGCAGGGCCTGCATGGCCCCGCAGCCCGAATGCCCGCACACCGTGATGCTGGCGACCTGGAGCACGTCCACGGCGTACTCGATGGCCGCCGCGACCGAGTCGTCCGTGGACTCGGCGCCGGGCAGGGGGACGAGGTTGCCCACGTTGCGGACGGTGAACAGGTCACCGGGGCCGCTGGCCGTGATCATGCTGGTGACCAGGCGGGAGTCCGCGCAGGTCAGGAACAGTTGCGAGGGCCGCTGCCCCTCGCGGGCCAGCCGGGCCAGCTCGTCGCGGACGTGCGGGGCGGTGTCCCGCTGGAAGGCGCTGATCCCGCTTGCCAGTTGGCCGGCGCCGCGCCGCCGGGGGGCGGCGGCCGGGGACTCGGGGGCCCCGACGGCGCCGGGAATCGTACGGGCGCCCGCGCCCTCGGAGCCGGTCGCGCCGCCGTGGCCTCCCGGGTGGCCCGAGGTGTGCGCGGGGCGGTGGTCGCAGTGGTTCTGCCAGGGCGTCCAGGGGCGGCAGCAGTGGTGCGCCCCGCGCGCGGACTCGGCCCGGTGATGGCCGTCTCCGGTGGCCGAACCGGCCTTGGAGCCGGGCCGGTTGCCGCCGTCGGCGCGGTGGGGGTGACCGGCGCGGGCCCCGTCCGCTCCGGAGCCGGACCCGGACCCGGACCCGGAGCCCGTGCCCAGGCCCTGGCCGGAGATCGCCACCCCGCCCCGGCCGGTGAGTTCCAGCGATCCGCCGTGCGCCAGATGCGAGTCCTGCCAGTCCTGCAGGGTCTCGTAGGCGGCGTGGTCCATGAACGAGCCGTCCAGCTCGACCACCACGTGCCCGCCGTGCGGGAGCTGGTTCAGCACCCGGCTCAGCCGGGGGACGGCCAGGAAGGTCAACTGCCCTCGGGCACAAACGCGGTGGACGCCGTCCCGCTCGACCACCACGATCCGGGTCCTGGCCAGCCGGTGCAGGGCCAGCGCGACGGCGACCGCGACCCCGACGGCCACGCCCTCCAGGACTCCGCCCAGCACCACGGCCACGATGGTCGTCGCGTAGACCAGGGCCTCGCGGTGCCGGGTGACCGTCCGCAGGTGCGTGATGCTGACCATCTGCACACCGACGGCCATGACCAGGGCGGCCAGCGCCGCGAGCGGGATCAGGTCGAGGACGGGGACCAGCAGACCCGCCGCGAGCACCACCCACATCCCGTGGAACATGGCTGATTTCCGGCTGACGGCACCCGCCTTGACATTCGCCACGCTGCGCACGGCCACACCCGTGACGGGCAGCCCGCCCAGCAGCCCGGAGGCGATGTTCGCCGCGCCCTGGCCGCGCAGTTCGCGGTTGAGGTCGGCGCGGGGCGGGCGGTTGCCCGTACCGCGCTCGGAGGCGATCAGCTTGTCGGTGGCGACCGAGGACAGCAGGGACTCCACGCTGCCGACCAGCGTGATGGTCAGGACGGCGGCGATCAGTCCGAGCACCGGCCCCTCGGGCAGTTCGGGCAGGGCGTGGCCGCGCCAGGACGGCAGGTCCACCCGGGGCAGGGTGAGCCCGGCCAGCGCCGCGAACGCGGTGGCGGAGGCGACGGCGGCCAGCGCGGCCGGCACCTTGCGCAGGGCGCGCCCCACCCGCCCGGGCAGCCGTCCCCAGCCCAGCAGTACGCACAGGGTCAGCGCGCTCACCGCGAGCGCGGCCGGATGCGGATCGGCCAACTGGGCGGGCAGTCCGAGCACGTTGGCCACGGCGGAGCTCTGGGGGCTGCCGCCGAGCACGATGTGCAGCTGGGCCAGGGCGATGGTCACGCCGATGCCGGCGAGCATGCCGTGCACGACCGCCGGGCTCACCATGAGCGCCGACCGGGCGGTGCGCAGGAGGGCCAGCCCGAGCTGGCAGACGCCGGCGAGCACGGTGATGGCGCACGTGGTACGCCACCCGTAGTGCTGGATCAACTCGGCGGTCACCACCGTGAGTCCGGCGGCGGGCCCGCTGACCTGGAGGGGGGCTCCGCCCAGCCGGCCGGCCACGATCCCGCCCACGGCCGCGGCGACCAGTCCGGCCTGGAGCGGGGCGCCGGTGGCCAGCGCGATGCCGAGGGAGAGCGGCAGGGCGATCAGGAAGACGGCGACGGAGGCGGACAGGTCCGCGGGGAGGTCCTTGCGGGGCCCTTTGGCGGGCTTGGAGGTTGTGGCTGTCATGGGTTCCCGTCTCCTCTGGGGAGGGATGAAGCGGCGGGAGTCTCAACACTCGGTAAATGGATGGTAATGGAGAGTAAAGAGCAGTGGTAGGCAATACGGGCAAATGGCCTACGAATTAGCACTCAGGGGTGATTAAGTATTTTGTCTGGCTTGTCACACCTTCCTTAAAGCGGACCGCGTGGGACGTTGCGTCGCGGAAGTCCTGCGACGGAACTGCGAGGAGAGGTGTGCGGATGATCGCCGCCACGAAGAAGATCGCCGGCGGCCTGGTCGCCACGGCCCTTGTCCTGGGTGCCGCCGGGTGCAGTGGTTCGGGGCCCGCCAGACCCCCGGCCCCCGGCAGTCAGGGCGCCAAGAAGGGCGCCGCCGCCCCGGAGGCTCCCGGCAGTGTCAACCGCCCCATCGGCGACGGCTCGACCGCCTACACCGGCTCGCAGCCGAACGTACGGCTGCCGCAGAAGCTGAAGCCCGGTGAGAAGCCGCCGCAGTTCGTGGTGTTCTCGTGGGACGGCGCGGGCGAGGACAGCCAGAAGCTCTTCTCGCACTTCCGTGAGGTGGGCAAGCAGTACAACGCCCGGATGACCTACTTCCTCAGCGGCGTCTACATGCTGCCGGAGGAGAAACGTTCCCTCTACACCGCGCCGCAGCACGCCCCGGGCCTCTCCGACATCGGCTTCGGCGACCTCCAGGGCATCAAGGACACCGCCACCCAGGTCCGCGCGGCCTGGCTGGAGGGCAACGAGATCGGCACCCACTTCAACGGCCACTTCTGCGGCCCCGACGGAGGTGTCGGCACCTGGTCCGTGGCGGAGTGGAAGAGCGAGATCAGCCAGGCCAGGTCGTTCGTCAAGAACTGGAAGACGAACGCGGGCCTGAAGGACATGGCCCCGCTCCCCTTCGACTACGACAAGGAGCTCATCGGCGCCCGCACCCCCTGCCTCGAAGGCCAGAAGAACTTCATGCTGGCGGCCAAGGACCTGGGCTTCCGCTACGACTCCAGCGGCATCAGCAAGCAGATCTGGCCCAAGCGGACGGACGGGCTCTGGGACCTGCCGCTCCAGCTCGTGCCCATGCCCGGCCGGGCCTTCGACACGCTGAGCATGGACTACAACTACATGGTCAACCAGTCCGGTACGAGCTCGCAGGGCGACCCCTCGCAGCACCGGTACTGGGGCGACCAGATGCGCGAAGGCCTGCGGCAGGCCTTCGACCGGGCCTACCAGGGCAACCGCGCGCCGCTGATCATCGGCAACCACTTCGAGTCGTGGAACGGCGGCACCTACATGCGGGCCGTCGAGGAGTCCATCAAGGACATGTGCACCAAGCCCGAGGTGCGCTGCGTGCCCTTCCGCGAGCTGGCCGACTGGCTGGACGCCCAGAACCCGAAGGCGCTGGAGTGGATGCGCACCCTCGACGTCGGCGAGGCGCCGAAGGAGGGCTGGGCGAAGTTCCTCACGGCGGGGCCGCCGGCCGCCCCGGCCGCCCCGTCGGGTCCGGCCGGGGTCAAGCCGGCTGGGGAGCGGGCCGCGGAGCAGGACGAGGGCTGACCAGGGCCTCGTGCAGGACGAACCCGGGGTCGATCTGGTCCGCCAGGTCGACCCCGGTCTTGGCGTTCCCCCAGCTCTCCGCGTTGCGCAGGTGGAAGTGCACCATCTGCTCGGTGTACCGGCCCCAGTCGCGCGCCGCGTAGGAGTCCTCCGCCGCGTCCTGGAGCGACTGCAGCGCGAGCCGGTTGGTCGCCTCCAGCAGTTCGAACCCGGCCGGGCGGCCCTTCTCCATCGCCCGCACCCAGTCGGAGTGCCCGAAGGTGACGAGCAGGTCGTCGCCGACCTCGTCCTGGAGGAACTCGATGTCCTCCGGACCCTGCACCTTGTTGCCGACCACCTTGAGCGCCACCCCGAAGTCCCGTGCGTACGCCTTGTACTGGCGGTAGACCGAGACGCCCTTGCGGGTCGGCTCGGCGACGAGGAAGGTCACGTCGAAGCGGGTGAACATGCCGGACGCGAAGGAGTCCGATCCGGCCGTCATGTCGACGACGACGTACTCGTCCGGGCCGTCGACCAGGTGGTTGAGGCAGAGCTCCACCGCGCCGACCTTCGAGTGGTAGCAGGCCACGCCCAGGTCGGCCTCGGTGAAGGGGCCCGTCGCCATCAGCCGGACGGAATCCCCGTCGAGCAGCAGCGTGCGCGCGCAGGCCGCGTAGACCGGGTTGTCCTCGGTGATCCGCAGCAGCCGCGAACCGGCGCCGGGCGGCGTGGTCTTGATCATGCTGTCGGTCGAGGCGATGCGCGGATTGGAGCCGCGCAGGTACTCCTTGATCAGGGGCAGGTGCGCGCCCATGGCGGGCAGTGCGGCGGCCTCGTCGTCGGTGAGCCCGAGGGCGGCCCCGAGGTGCTGGTTGATGTCGGCGTCCACCGCGACGACGGGGGCTTCATTGGCTGCGAGGTGGCGGATGAAGAGGGAGGACAGCGTGGTCTTCCCGCTGCCGCCCTTTCCCACGAAAGCGATCTTCATGTTCACCAAGCGTAGTGGGTCGGTCGCGTGGCGTGGTCAAGGTGAGTGAAGAAGACCACTCCAAGGAGGGGTCGGTGCTATGGGTGCGCAGTGCGTAGGCTCCCTACTTATGAGTAGCGCTTCTGACCCGCTGGCGGCCCTGGGCTCCCTCCCGGGGGTCGCAGAGTCCGTGGATTCCGTACGCAAGGCCGTGGACCGGGTCTACGGGCACCGGGTGATGCGCCGGCGCGGCGCGGAGATCACCTCGGAGGCCGCCCTGCGCGGCGCCCGGGGCAGCGCGGCGCTCTCCGGCGCCGACTGGGCGCTGGAGGAGGTGCGCCGCCGGACCGACTTCGGGGCGGAGGAGCAGGCGCGGACCGTGGGTGCCGCGCTGCGCCTGACGGCGGAGGCCGGGCAGCTGCTGAGCATCTGGCGCCAGTCGCCGCTGCGGGTGCTCGCGCGCCTGCACCTGGTCGCGTGCGGTTCGACGGGGTCGATGGGTTCGACGGGCCCGGCCGGTTCGACGGGGTCGGTGGGGGAGGGGGACGTGGTGGGCCGTCCGAGGCTGGCCGGTGAGCCGGTCGACGAGCCCCTGGTGGACCTCCCGCTGCCGAGCGCCGAGGAGGTCGCGGGCCGGCTGGACGGCCTGTCGCGGCTGGTCATCGCGGGCGGGTCCGCTCCGGCGCTGGTCACGAGCGCGGTGGTGCACGGGGAGCTGCTGGCCCTGCGGCCCTTCGGCTCGTACAACGGGCTGGTCGCGCGCGCGGCCGAACGGATCGTGCTGATCAACAGCGGGCTGGACCCGAAGGCGATCTGCCCGGCGGAGGTCGGGCACGCGGAACAGGGCGCCGAGGCCTACGTGAAGGCCTTCGAGGGCTACGTCTCCGGGACCGCGGAGGGGATGGCGGCGTGGATCGCGCACTGCGGCCGGTCGATCGAGCTCGGTGTGCGCGAGTCGACGGCGGTCTGTGAGGCGCTCCAGCGCGGCGCGGCCTGAGTTTCCGGCCCGGCACAGGGTTGCGGCGACACCGTACTGCTCTGGTGTCGCCGCTGGCATTTACGCCCAGTTACCAAGCGTCCTCGATGGTTGCCCATCAGGCCGGGAACTTTGCCCGTGGCCTGGTGCGGCTGGCCCGTAATCGACGGGTCGACGTCGCGTGGGTGCTCGGCGTTCATGCTTCGGTCCGTGGGCCTTACTGCGTTTGAAAGATGATCCTCTCGGATGTTCTTTGGTCTCGCGGGCCGTATCTACTTTGTACTCCGCTTCGGTGCCGAGCGAAACCCCTGGCCGGAGTTCTTTACTTTCCGGGCCGTAATGGGGTGAACCGGGCATCCCATATCGGCCCAGGTCGGGACGGTCCGGTGGCCGGTCTGGGGTGGTCGGTCGGGGGTGGTCGGCGGGCCTGCGACGGGGCTTCGGCGGGGCGGGTCAGGCCGAGGCAGCCGCCGCGCTCGCGCGTCGGCGGCTCGCGTACCAGACCAGCCCGGCGGTGGCCGCCGCCGCGCCGACCGCCGCGGCGGCCACCAGCGCCGGCCGTGCCGGCATCGACAGCTCCGGCAGGCGCTGCTTCAGTCGTACGGGCCGGTTGAACACCAACACCGGCCACTCCCGCGCGACCGCCTCGCGCCTGAGCGCGCGGTCGGGGTTCACCGCGTGCGGGTTTCCCACGGCCTCGAGCATCGGCACGTCGGTGATCGAGTCGCTGTACGCGTAGCACCGCGCGAGGTCGTACCCCTCGGACTCGGCGAGCTCGCGCACGGCCTCGGCCTTGGTGGGGCCGTAGGCGTAGTAGTCGATCTCCCCGGTGAAACAGCCGTCCTCGCCGACGACCATGCGGGTGGCGACGACCCGGTCCGCGCCGAGCATCTCGCCGATCGGCTCGACGACTTCGGCGCCGGAGGTCGACACGATCACCACGTCACGGCCGGCGGTGTGGTGGGCCTCGATGAGGGACGCGGCCTCGTCGTAGATGATCGGGTCGATCAGGTCGTGCAGCGCTTCGGCGACGATCTCCCGCACCTGCTGGACGTTCCACCCCTTGCAGAGGGCGGACAGGTACTCCCGCATCCGCTCCATCTGGTCGTGGTCGGCGCCGCCGGCCAGGAAGATGAACTGGGTGTACGCGGTCCGCAGCACGGCCCGCCGGTTGATCAGGCCACCCCGGTAGAAGGACTTGCTGAACGTCAGAGTGCTGGACTTCGCAATGACCGTCTTGTCCAGGTCGAAGAAGGCGGCGGTCCGAGGCAAGGAGTGCGGCAAGGGCTGATTTTCCACGACCCGAGCATATGCGCCCACCATTCGGCGTAAGGTGTGGCGCGTGGGTTTGCCTGAGAAGGCTCTCGGGTACACCATGGAAGTCACGGATCGTTCGCGACCGTGCTAACCCGGTCTGGCTCCTCCCCCCCCGAGTCGGACCGTGGGGACGACCCCCGCTCTCCCCCCCGGCGGGGGTCGTCGCATGTCCGGACGCGGTTTGCGTCCCTTGCTCGCGGCCTTCAGTGATCATTCTCCCGGCCCTTCCTCCTCTGTGGGCCCGCCTGGCACAGGCCTTCACCCCTTCAGACTCGTGACGCTGCGTAGTTGTTCCGCAGCGCTCCGGAACTCACCTGATGGTGTGGCGAAGTTATTCACAAGTGCCTTCTTGTCCACAGTTTTCGAGCAAGATCCACTTCTTTTTCCGGATCCCTCCACCGTGATTCCAGCCGCGAAGTCCGCGGCCCGTGGATTTGCAGTGAGAAGGGGGCGGAGATCGTGGCTGGATCGAAGTCGTGTGGAGTGCCGGCACCCGTGGTGGCCGGTGGGGGAGGGCTGCGCGCCCGTGCCGCCGGGGCCGTGCCCGGTGGCGGGCGGCCGCTGATCATCACCGAGGACCCGCTGCTGCTCGACGATCTGCTGCGGCTGTGCGCCGCCGCGGGCGCCGAGCCGCATGTGCAACATGCGGTGCCGGAGCAAACCGGAGCCGGCGGTGACCCCGGTGGCGGGGGTGACGGCAGCGCCGGGGGCGTCGCCGGGGCGCGGGGCGTCGGCTGGGACTGCGCCCCGCTCGTGCTGGTCGGGGACGACGCCGCGCGCCGGGTGCGCGGAGCGCCGCGCCGGGACGGGGTGTTCCTCGTCGGCCGGGACCTCGACGACCCCTTCGTGTGGCAGCGGGCCGTGGAGATCGGCGCCGAGGAGGTGCTGCGCCTCCCCGACGCCGAGAGCCTGCTCGTCGACCGCATCGCCGATGTGGTGGAAGGGGCCGGACGGCCCGCCCTGGCCGTGGGGGTGATCGGCGGCAGCGGTGGGGCCGGGGCGTCCACCCTCGCCTGCGCCCTCGCGCTCCGGGCGGCCCGGGCCGGCGAGCGCACCATCCTCATCGACGCCGACCCGCTCGGCGGCGGCATGGACGTCCTGCTCGGCGGTGAGAGCGCCGAGGGGCTCCGCTGGCCGGACTTCGCCGCCTCGCGCGGCCGGGTCGGGGCCGGGGCGCTGGAGGAATCCCTGCCCGAGCTGCACGCGCTGCGGGTGCTGAGCTGGGACCGGGGCGACCGGGTGGTCGTACCGCCCGCCGCGATGCGGTCCGTCGTGGCCGCCGCCCGCAGGCGGGGCGGGGTGGTGGTGGTCGACCTGCCCCGGAGGGTGGACGAGGCCGTGGCGGAGGTGCTGGCCCAGCTGGACCTGGTGCTGCTGGTCGTCCCCGGCGAGCTGCGGTCGGTGGCCGCCGCGGGGCGGGTGGCCGCCGGGGTGCGGATGGTGGCCCGGGACGTCCGCGTGGTCGTACGGGGCCGCTGCCCGGAGGGGCTCGACGCCGAAGCCGTCGCGGGGCTGCTCGGGGCGCCGCTGGCCGGAGAGGTGCCGGTCGAGGTGGGGCTTCCGGGGCGGGTGGCCGAGGGGGAACCGCCGGGTGCGCGGGGCACGCTGGCCCGCTTCTGCGACGGCTTCTGGCAGCGGGCGCTCGGCTCCGCCCAGGGGGTGCCGGCATGAGCGCGGTACTCCTGGACGCGGTGCGCCAGCACCTGGCCGAGAGCGGAGCCGAGCCCACGCCCGCCCGGGTCGCGGCGGCCCTGCGGGCGCAGGGGCGGCTCCTCGGGGACGCGGAAGTGCTGGGGGTGGCCGCCGAGTTGCGCTCCGAGCTGGTCGGCGCGGGGCCGCTGGAGCGGTTGCTGGCCGACCCCGAGGTCACCGATGTGCTGGTGGCCGCCCCGGACCGGGTGTGGGTGGACCGGGGCGGCGGGCTGGAGCTGACCGCGGTGACCTTCGCCGACGCCGAGGCCGTGCGCAGGCTGGCCCAGCGGCTGGCCGCCGTCGCGGGGCGGCGGCTGGACGACGCCCGGCCCTGGGTCGACGCCCGGCTGCCGGACGGCACCCGGCTGCATGCCGTGCTCCCTCCCGTGGCGGTCGGATCGGCGTGCCTGTCGCTGCGCGTGGTGCGGCCGAAGGCCTTCACGCTGGACGAGCTGGTCGCCGCCGGGACCCTGCCGCCGGGCGGACAGCGGCTCCTGCGGGCGATGGTCGAGGCCCGGCTGTCGTTCCTCGTCTCGGGCGGGACCGGGACGGGCAAGACCACCCTGCTCAGCGCCCTGCTGGGGCTGGTCGGGCCGGGTGAGCGGATCGTGCTGGCCGAGGACTCCGCCGAGCTGCGCCCCGACCATCCGCATGTGGTGCGGCTGGAGACCCGGCCCGCGAACCAGGAGGGGGCCGGGCTGGTCACCCTCGCCGACCTGGTCCGCCAGGCCTTGCGGATGCGCCCCGACCGGCTGGTGGTCGGGGAGGTGCGGGGCGCCGAGGTGGCCGACCTGCTGGCCGCCCTGAACACCGGGCACGAAGGCGGCTGCGGCACGGTGCACGCCAACGCCGCCGGGCACGTCCCCGCCCGACTGGAGGCGCTCGGGACGGCCGCGGGCCTCGACCGGGCCGCCCTGCACAGCCAGCTGGCGGCCGCGCTGACCCTGGTGGTCCACCTGGTCCGGGACCGGTCCGGGCGCCGCCGGGTGGCCGAGGTGCACGTGCTGGAGCGGGATCCGGCCGGGCTGGTGGTGACCGTGCCCGCGCTGCGCTGGGGTTCGCGCGGCTTCGTGCGGGAGGCGGGCTGGGCCCGGCTCGCTCCGCTGCTGGGAGGTGCGCGGTGATCGCCGGGCCGCTCGGGTCGGTGCCGGTGTTCGCCGGGGTGCTCTGCGCCGGGGCGGCGGCCTGGGGGCTGGCCGGGGGTGACCGGCTGCCCCGGCGGGCCCGGCTGGTCCTGGCCGGGGGCGGTCCGCTGGTGCCCGGCGGGCCGGTCCCCGGGCAGCGGCTGGCGGCCGCCGTGCTGCGGGCGGTGGCCGCGCGGTGGCGGGAGTGGGCCGCTCTCGCGGCCGGGCTGGTGGTCGCCGTACTGGGCGGGTCGGTGATCCCGCTGCTGCTCGGCGCCGCCATGGCCGTGCTGCTGCGCCGCTGGCTGCGGGCCCGGGACCGGGAGCGGGCCCGCGGTGCCCGCGCGGCCGGGGTCGTGGCGCTGTGCGGGGCGGTCGTGGGGGAGCTGCGGGCCGGTGCGCAGCCCGGGCAGGCGCTGACCGTGGCGTTGCGCCGTACGGTGGCCGGCCCCGGGGGCCCGGGTGGGGCGGAGGCGGGCGTACTGGCCGCCGCGGCGTTCGGCGGGGACGTGGCCGAAGCCCTGCACCAGGCGGCGCGGGAGCCGGGTGCGGAGGGGCTGGCCGGGATGGCGGCCTGCTGGCGCGTCTCGGTGGACGGGGGTGCGGGCCTCGCGGCCGGGCTGGACCGGCTGGAGGGGGCGTTGCGGGCCGAGCGGGACCGCGAGGAGTCCTTGCGGGCCCAGCTGGCGGGAGCCAGGTCCACGACGGTGGTGCTCGCGCTGCTGCCGCTGGTGGGGCTGCTGATGGGCACCGGGCTGGGAGCGGATCCGCTGCGGGTGCTGCTGCACTCCCCGGTCGGGTGGGGCTGCCTGCTGGCGGGCGGGGTGCTGGAGGCGCTGGGGCTGCTGTGGTGCCGGCGGATCGTACGGACGGGGGAGCGGTGATGGGCGGGTCCGCGGTCCACAGGCTGGGGACGGCGTTGTGCCTGGCGGCGGCGGCGTGGTGCCTGGCCTCGGCGGTGGCGGCGCGGCTGGGCCGGCGGGCGGTGCGGCGCCGGCTCGCGGTGCTCTTCCGGGCCGGGCCGGTGCGGCGGGGTCCGGTGTGGGGCCCGGGCGTGCGGGCGGCGGTGCTGTCCTGGGCGGCGCCGGCCGGGGCGTTGCTGGCGGGCTGGGTGCTGGCCGGCGGGGTGCTCGGGGTCCTGGTCGGGTGCGGGGCGGCGTTCGCGGTGCGGCGGGTGCTGATCCGGGCCCGGCCGCCTGCCGGGGTCGATCCGCGGGAGGCGGAACGGCAGTTGCCGTTCGCCGCGGACCTGCTGGCGGCGTGCCTCGCGGCGGGCGCGGGACCGGTGGAGGCGGCCGAGGTGGTGGGGGAGTCGCTCGGGGGTCCGGTGGGCGAACGGCTGGCGCTCGCGGGGGCGGAGCTGCGTCTGGGCGGCGAACCGGGCGCCGCGTGGGGGAGGTTGGCGGGGATGCCCGGGGCCCGGGGGCTGGCGGAGTGCCTGGAGCGCGCCGCGCGGACCGGGGCGCCGGCCGCGGAGCCGGTGTCCCGCCTGGCGGCGGCCCTGCGGGCGGACCGCTCCCGGCAGGCGGGCGCCCGGGCGCAGCGGGCGGCGGTGCTCGTCACCGCCCCGGTGGGGCTGTGTTTCCTCCCCGCGTTCCTCGCGGTCGGGGTGGCGCCGGTGGTGATCGGAATGGCCTCCGGGCTGCTGTCGGGGCGGTGACCGGCCGCGGTCGGAGTATCGGAATCACAAGCTGAAATCAGATCAAGAACCTAATCCCACAGGAGGTTGTCATGAGGATCATCGGCTTTCTTGTACGGGTGGCGGCGAAGGGGCGTGGGCGTGATGCGGGAATGTCGACTTCGGAATACGCCATGGGCACGATCGCGGCGTGTGCGTTCGCCGCGGTTCTGTACAAGGTGGTGACGAGCGACGTGGTCTCGACGGCCCTTCAGTCGACCATCGGGAAGGCGCTCGATGTGCCCTTCTGAGCGAAAGCGGCCGGGAATCGGGGACCGGGGTTATGTGACGGCGGAGGCGGCCGTGGTCATTCCGGCGCTGGTGCTGTTCGCGGCGCTGCTGGTGTGGGCGCTGATGGCGGCGGCCGCGCAGATCCGGTGCGTGGACGCCGCCCGGGCGGGTGCCCGGGCCGCGGCCCGCTCCGAGCCCGCGGAGGCGGCGCTGGCTGCGGCCAGGGCGGCCGCCCCGGCGGGGGCGGAGGTGGAGCTGGAGCGGTCGGGTGACCTGTGGCGGGTCCGGGTGGCCGCTCCGGCTCCCGGGCCGGGTGGGCTGCCGGTGCGGCTCGGGGCGCAGGCGGTTGCCCTGGCGGAGGACAGCGTGGGGCCGCCGCCATGAGCCGGGACCGGGGCCGGCACCGAGGCCGGGACCGGGACCGGGGGTCCGCGACGGTGTGGGCCACCGTGGTGGCCGCGCTGCTGGTGGCGGTGTTCGGGGGTGTGCTGCTGCTCGGCCAGGCCGTGGTGGCCCGCCACCGGGCGGGCGCGGCGGCCGATCTGGCGGCCCTGGCGGCTGCCGCGACCTGGGCGCACGGCCCCGAGGCGGCTTGTGCGGCGGCCCGGCGGGTGGCCGGGGCCCAGGGGGCGGTGCTGGCGGACTGCCGGGTCGGCGGCGAGGTGGCCGAGGTCAGGGCCGCCGTCCGGGCCGGGCCCTTCGCCCCTGAGGTCCCGGCCCGGGCGGGACCCCCGGAGGCCGCCGTGCCCGGGCCGGTCAGGGCGCCGGGGAGAGGAGGCGGGTGAGGAGGCGTACGGCGCCGCGCTTGTGGAGGGGGTCGTTGCCGTTGCCGCACTTGGGGGACTGGATGCAGGAGGGGCAGCCCGCCTCGCACTCGCAGGCGGCGATGGCGTCCCGGGTGGCCGTCAGCCAGGCCCTGGCCGTGTGGAAGGCCCGCTCCGCGAAGCCGGCGCCGCCCGGGTGGCCGTCGTACACGAACACCGTGGGCAGCAGGGTGTCCGGATGCAGGGGGACGGAGACCCCGCCGATGTCCCAGCGGTCGCAGGTGGCGAACAGCGGGAGCAGGCCGATGGAGGCGTGCTCGGCGGCGTGCAGGGCGCCGCCGAGGATCTCCGGGTTGATCCGGGCCTCGTCGAGCTGGTCCTCGGTCACCGTCCACCACACGGCCCGGGTGCGCAGGGTGCGCGGGGGCAGGTCCAGCTTGGCCTCGCCGAGCACCTCGCCGGTGATCAGCTTGCGGCGCAGGTAGGAGACGACCTGGTTGGTGACCTCGACGGAACCGAAGCAGAGCCGGGCCGCGCCCCACGGGATCTCGGTCTCGGTCTCCAGGATGGAGATGGAGGTGGTGTCGCGGGCGGTGGTGGAGTACGGCGGGTCGGCCTCCTCGACGAGGGCGGCGGAATCCTCCAGGTCCAGGTGTTTCACCAGGTAGGTGCGGCCCTGGTGGAGGTGGACGGCGCCGTCGTGGACGGCGGTGTGGGAGGCGGACTCGTCGACGGTGCCCAGCAGCCGGCCGGTGGAGGCCTCCACGATCTGCACCGGGCGGCCCCCGCCGCCGCGGATGTCGGTCAGGTCCGAGGCCCGCTCCCGGCGGGTCCAGTGCCAGGCCGTGGCCCGGCGCCGCAGCAGCTTCGCCGCCTCCAGCTGCGGCAGGAGCCCGCGCGCGGCCGGGCCGAAGAGGTCCAGGTCGGGCTCGGTCAGGGGCAGCTCCGCGGCGGCCGCGCACAGGTGCGGGGCCAGCACGTACGGGTTGTCGGGGTCCAGGACGGTGGCCTCCACCGGCTGCCGGAACAGGGCCTCGGGGTGGTGGACCAGGTAGGTGTCCAGAGGGTCGTCCCGGGCGATCAGGACGGCCAGGGCGCCCTGCCCCGAGCGTCCGGCGCGCCCGGCCTGCTGCCACAGCGAGGCCCGGGTGCCCGGGTAGCCGGTGATCAGCACGGCGTCCAGGCCGGACACGTCCACGCCCAGCTCCAGGGCGGTGGTCGCGGCCAGTCCCAGCAGTTCCCCGGAGTGCAGGGCCCGCTCCAGGGCCCGCCGCTCCTCGGGCAGGTAGCCGCCCCGGTAGGCGGCGACCCGCCGGGGCAGGGACCGGTCCACCGCGGCGAGCCGTTCCTTGGCGATCACGGAGATCAGCTCGGCCCCGCGCCGGGAGCGGACGAAGGCCACGGTCCGGACCCCCTGCAGGACCAGGTCGGTCAGCAGCTCGGCGGTCTCGGCGGTGGCGGTACGGCGCACCGGGGCGCCCCTCTCGCCCTTGAGGTCGGTCAGCGGCGGCTCCCACAGGGCGAAGACCACCTCGCCGCGCGGGGAGGCGTCGTCGGTGATCTCGGTGACCGGCACGCCGGTCAGCCGGGACGCGGCGGCCGCCGGGTCGCTGGCGGTGGCGGAGGCCAGCAGGAAGACCGGCTCGGAGCCGTAGCGGGCGCACAGCCGCCGCAGCCGCCGCAGGACCTGGGCGACGTGGGACCCGAACACCCCGCGGTAGCTGTGGCACTCGTCGATGACGACGTAGCGCAGGGCCTTCAGGAAGGAGGACCAGCGGGGATGGGAGGGCAGGATCCCCCGGTGCAGCATGTCGGGGTTGGTCAGCACGTAGTTGGCGTACTGGCGCACCCACTCGCGCTCCTCGACGGGGGTGTCCCCGTCGTACACGGCGGGACGTACGGCGTTCTTCAGGGGTGCGGCCAGCTCCCGGACGGCCCGCCGCTGGTCGGCGGCCAGAGCCTTGGTCGGGGCCAGGTAGAGGGCGGTCGCACCCCGCCCGTTCGGTGCCTCGGCGCCGTCCGCGAGGGCGGACAGCACGGGGGCCAGGTAGGCCAGGGACTTGCCGGAGGCGGTTCCGGTGGCGACGACGACGGACTCGCCGTCCAGGGCGAGCTCGGCGGCCGCGGCCTGGTGTTCCCACGGATGGTCGATCCCCGCGGCCCGGATCGCGGCTACGACATCCGTTCGGATGCGATGGGGCCAGACCGCATGACGGCCCTCCCGAGGGGGCAAGTGCTCCGTATGGGTGATGCGCGCAGCACGGGAAGGCCCTCGTGACAGGCGGTCCAGGACCATGCCAGGAGTGGGTCTTGGGTCCGCCGGTACCGTGGGCGGACCGGGGCGGTGAGTGTTGGCCATTGGAACCGAGTGTGTCACTGGCGTGCGGGACAATGGTCCCAAGGCGTCGTGCGCGCCTGCCGGTAAGTGATTGAATGCCATCGCGGCAGCCGATCCCCTCCCCTACCTTCGGGTGGGGAGGCCCCTGGGGGGCGCCGCTCGATAGCAAGGTGCTGGAGGATCCGTGGACCTGTCCCTGTCGACTCGCACTGTCGGCGACCGCACGGTCGTAGAGGTCGGTGGCGAGATTGATGTGTATACCGCGCCCAAGCTGCGCGAGCAGTTGGTGGAGTTGGTGAACGACGGCAGCTACCACCTGGTTGTCGACATGGAGCGAGTGGACTTCCTCGACTCCACCGGCCTCGGTGTGCTCGTGGGAGGCCTCAAGCGCGTGCGCGCGCACGAGGGCTCGCTGCGTCTGGTCTGCAACCAGGAGCGCATCCTGAAGATCTTCAGGATCACCGGTCTGACCAAGGTGTTCCCGATCCACACCTCGGTGGAAGACGCCGTTCAGGCCACCGACTGACGTACGGCTCCGGTTACCGAGGAGCCGACGAGGAGCGGGGGTACCGGGCCATGGGCGGTCCGGGCCCCTGTCAAGGCACGCCCGTAGTCCGAGGGGGACGCTCATGGCCACCGTTGAACTGCGCTTCAGCGCCCAGCCCGAACACGTCCGGACGGCCCGCCTCGTCGCGGCCGCCGTGGCGCGTCGGGCGGGGGTGGAGGAAGCCGTCCTCGACGAGGTCCGCCTCGCCGTGGGCGAGGCCTGTTCGCGCGCCGTCGGACTGCACCGCAGCAACGGGCTGACCGCGCCCGTCCGGGTCGTGCTGACCGAGGAGGAGAAGGTGTTCTCCATCGAGGTGGGCGACGAGGTTCCCGGGCCGGCCGGCGGCTTTGCCGGGTCGGTGCCGGGCATCGCCGCCGCCCTGGACCCGGATGCCGACGGGGAGGACGAGATGGGCCTCGCGGTGATCAGCGGGCTCGTCGACGACGTCTCCGTGACCAGTGGGGAATCGGGCGGAACGATCCGGATGAGCTGGCCCGTCGCCGGGGTCTCCGAGCTTCCGTAGCACCCTTCCTGTCGTATCTTCCGATCTTTATCACGTCTTCCGATCTTTACCGAGGCCCTGCTGAGCAGGGCCTTTTTCATTTCCCCGGGAAATCCTCCGGATCGCTGACCGGTCGTCAATGCCTTTGCCCCATTACCTCTTTCGAGGGTAATGGAGTGACGTGATCTATTGCTGAGGAGCGAGAGCGCGCCAATTCCGTTCCACGCCCACTGTTTTGATCAGGTCGCGCTCCCTACAATCCGTCCACATCTTGAGCTCATCACGTCAAGGAGGACGAATGACGGGGCTCTTCACCCCTATCGCGCCTGATCGCACCAATGATCTGGCAGCCGCAGTACTCACCGATGACAACCGCCTGATCGTTTTCGTCATCGCGGGAGTCGCCCTGGCCGCGCTCGTCGTCGCGCAGATCCTGGTCCGCCAGGTCCTCGCCGCCGACGAGGGCACCGACAACATGAAGAAGATCGCAGCGGCCGTGCAGGAAGGCGCCAACGCCTATCTCGGCCGCCAGTTGCGCACCCTCGGCGTCTTCGCCGTCGTGGTCTTCTTCCTGCTCTTCCTGCTCCCCGCCGACGACTGGACGCAGCGGGCCGGACGTTCCGCCTTCTTCCTCGTCGGCGCCATCTTCTCGGCCGCCACCGGCTACATCGGCATGCGCCTCGCGGTCCGCGCCAACGTCCGCGTCGCCGCGGCCGCCCGCGAGGCCACCCCCGCCAAGGGCGAACCCGCCAAGGACCTGACCGAGGTGGCCCACAAGGCCATGAAGATCGCCTTCCGCACCGGCGGTGTGGTCGGCATGTTCACGGTCGGCCTGGGCCTGCTCGGCGCCTCCTGCGTCGTCCTGGTCTACGCCGCCGACGCCCCCAAGGTCCTGGAGGGCTTCGGCCTCGGCGCCGCGCTGATCGCGATGTTCATGCGCGTGGGCGGCGGCATCTTCACCAAGGCCGCCGACGTCGGCGCCGACCTGGTCGGCAAGGTCGAACAGGGCATTCCGGAGGACGATCCGCGCAATGCCGCGACCATCGCCGACAATGTGGGCGACAACGTCGGCGACTGCGCGGGGATGGCGGCCGACCTCTTCGAGTCCTACGCCGTCACGCTCGTGGCCGCGCTCATCCTCGGCAAGGCCGCCTTCGGCGACCTGGGTCTGGCCTTCCCGCTGATCGTGCCCGCCATCGGCGTCATCACCGCCATGATCGGCATCTTCGCGGTCGCCCCGCGCCGCTCCGACCGCAGCGGGATGACCGCGATCAACCGCGGTTTCTTCATCTCCGCCGTGATCTCCCTGGTGCTCGTCGCCATCGCCGTCTACGTGTACCTCCCGGCCACCTACAAGGAGCTGGTCGGCGTCGAGGACGCGGCCATCGCGAACCACGCCGGGGACCCGCGCGTCCTGGCCGTGGTCGCCGTCGCCATCGGCATCGTGCTCGCGGCCCTGATCCAGCAGCTCACCGGCTACTTCACCGAGACCAACCGCCGCCCCGTCCGGGACATCGGAAAGTCCTCGCTGACCGGACCCGCCACCGTGATCCTCGCCGGCATCTCCGTCGGCCTGGAGTCCGCGGTCTACACGGCGCTCCTCATCGGCCTCGGCGTCTACGGGGCCTTCCTGCTCGGCGGCACCTCGATCATGCTCGCGCTCTTCGCGGTGGCCCTGGCCGGCACCGGCCTGCTCACCACCGTCGGCGTCATCGTCGCGATGGACACCTTCGGCCCGGTCTCGGACAACGCCCAGGGCATCGCGGAGATGTCCGGCGACGTCGAGGGCGCGGGCGCCCAGGTCCTCACCGACCTGGACGCGGTCGGCAACACCACCAAGGCCATCACCAAGGGCATCGCCATCGCCACCGCCGTCCTGGCGGCGGCCGCGCTCTTCGGCTCGTACAACGACGCCATCACCGGCGCGGTCAAGGAAGTCGGTGCCAAGGCCGGGGAGATGAACCTCAGCCTCGACATCGCCCAGCCCAACAACCTGGTCGGCCTGGTCCTCGGCGCGGCCGTGGTGTTCCTGTTCTCCGGCCTCGCCATCAACGCCGTCTCCCGCTCCGCGGGCGCCGTCGTCTACGAGGTGCGCCGCCAGTTCCGCGAGCACCCCGGGATCATGGACTACACGGAGAAGCCCGAGTACGGGCGCGTCGTGGACATCTGCACCAAGGACGCGCTGCGCGAGCTCGCCACGCCCGGCCTGCTCGCCGTGCTCACCCCGATCGCGGTGGGCTTCTCCCTCGGCGTCGGCGCGCTCGGCTCCTTCCTCGCGGGCGCCATCGGCACCGGCACCCTGATGGCGGTCTTCCTCGCCAACTCCGGTGGCGCGTGGGACAACGCGAAGAAGCTCGTCGAGGACGGCCACCACGGCGGCAAGGGCAGCGAGGCCCACGCCGCGGTCGTCATCGGCGACACCGTCGGCGACCCGTTCAAGGACACCGCCGGACCGGCCATCAACCCGCTGCTGAAGGTCATGAACCTGGTGGCCCTGCTGATCGCCCCGGCCGTCGTGCAGTTCAGCTACGGCGCGGACACCAGCCCGACCGTACGGGCCGTCGTCGCGGTGCTCGCGATCAGCGTGATCGTCGGCGCGGTCTACGTCTCCAAGCGCCGCGGCATCGCCGTCGGCGAGGACGGCGGGAGCGGGGCCGCCGAGCGCGTGGCCCAGCCGGCCGACCCGGCGGTGGTCTCCTGACCCTCCAGGGCCCCTGAGCCCGGCCCCCGCGGTCCTTCCGGGGCCGCTCGGCTCGAAGATACGCCCGAACGGCGGACAGGCGGCGCGGACTGACGCGCCGTCTGTCCGCCTTTGTGCGTGCCCGGATGGCCGCCGTGTATCTTCCGGGTATCTTCCGGCCGAGAGCCTTCGAAGGGACCAATCCGGTGAACAAGAAGCTTGCGGCCGCGGTGTCCGGCGGTGCGGTACTGATGCTCGTCCTGTCCGGCTGCGGTGGCGGGGACGACAACGGCGCCAAGAAGGCCGACGCCTGGGCCAAGACGGTCTGCGACAAGTGGGAGCCAGAGCTCACCAAGATCAAGACCACCAATGACGAGCTGAAGCGGGTGGCCACCCAGAGCAGCAAGCCCGAGGAGGTCCAGAAGACCGACTCGGAGGCCTTCCAGACCCTCTCCGACGCGTACAAGACCATGGGCGGCGCCCTGACGGCCGCGGGCGAACCGCCCGTCAAGGACGGCAAGTCCGCCGCGGACTCCGTGGTCAAGAGCTACGGCGAGATCTCCAAGAGCTACACCGATCTCAAGACGAAGATCGACGCGCTCGACGCGAAGGACCAGAGCAAGTTCGCGGAGGGCCTCCAGCAGGTCGCAGGGGGCCTGACCGAGGTCGCGGCCAACGAGACGGCGGCCAAGGAGAAGCTCAACTCCACCGGCCTCAAGGTGATCTACAGCCAGAAGGGCTGCCAGGTCACGGCGCCCGGCAAGGGCTGACCTCCGCGCTCGCGCGCCCCCGCGCGCCCTCGCGCCGCCCCGGGCGGCCGGATCCCGAACGGACCCGGCCGCCCCTCGCGCGCCGAGGCTCGTACGGATTGTCGGCGCCAGCGGCCACAATGGAAGGGTGAGTACCACCAGCCTTCCCAAGCCCGACCACGCCGCCGAGCTCCGCGAGGCCCTGCTCGACGCGGGCTTCACCGCCGACGGACTGCTCGACCTGCTCGGCGCCCCCGCCTACGCCGCGCTCGCCCGCAGCGAGACGGTCCCCGCCCTGCGCGCCACGCGCGGCCCCGGCGACGGTCCGCTCGCGAGCCTCGTCCGGCTGTTCCTGCTCCAGCAGCCGGAGCCCTACGTGCACGCCGCGGCCGCGCTGCCCGTCGACGCCGCGATCGCCGACGGCTGGCTGCGCTACGAGGGCGACGAGGTGCACGCCACCGTCGACGTGCGCCCTTACGGCGGCCCCGGCGGCGAGGACTGGTTCATCGTCTCGGACCTCGGCTGCGCCGTCGGCGGGGCCGGCGGGATCGGCAGCCGCGAGGAGGGCGTGGTCCTCGGCGTCGGCGGCGCCTCCACCACCCTGGCCGGGATCACCGTGCCCCTCCCCGTCGCCGCGGCCCTCGACCTCGGCACCGGATCCGGGATCCAGGCACTGCACGCCGCCCAGCACGCCACCCGGGTCACGGCGACCGACGTCAACCCGCGCGCCCTGGAATTCACCCGGCTGACGCTGGCGCTCTCCGGGGCGCCGGAGGCCGAGCTGCTCACCGGTTCCCTCTTCGATCCCGTGGGCGACACGACGTACGACCTGATCGTGTCCAACCCGCCCTTCGTGATCTCGCCCGGCGCGCGGCTCACGTACCGGGACGGCGGCATGGGCGGCGACGACCTGTGCCGGACCCTGGTCCAGGAGGCGGGGGCCCACCTCAACCCGGGCGGGTACGCGCAGTTCCTCGGCAACTGGCAGCACGTGGAGGGCGAGGACTGGCGCGAACGGGTCCGCTCCTGGGTGCCGCGCGGCTGCGACGCGTGGATCGTGCAGCGCGACGTGCAGGACGTGACGCAGTACGCGGAGCTGTGGCTGCGCGACGCGGGCGACCACCGCGCCGATCCGGCCGAGTACGCCCAGCGGTACGAGGACTGGCTGGACGAGTTCGAGGCCCGCAAGACCAAGGCCGTCGGCTTCGGCTGGATCACCCTGCGCCGCACGGACGCGGCCGAGCCCTCGGTCGTGGTCGAGGAGTGGCCGCACTCGGTGGAGCAGCCGCTCGGCGAGACCGTCCTCGCGCACTTCGCCCGCCAGGACTACCTGCGCGAGCACGACGACGCGGCCCTGCTGGCGGGGTACTTCCAGCTGACCGAGGAGGTCGTCCAGGAGCAGGTCGGCGCGCCCGGTGCGGAGGATCCCGAGCACGTGGTGCTCCGGCAGAACCGCGGCATGCGCCGGGCCACCAAGGTCGACACGGTCGGCGCCGGCTTCGCCGGAGTGTGCGACGGCTCACTCAGCGCGGGCCGGATCCTGGACGCGATCGCGCAGCTGGTGGAGGAGGACCCGGTCCTCCTGCGGGACCGGACCCCGGAGGCGATCCGGATGCTGGTCGAGCAGGGTTTCCTGGAGCCCGTGCCGGGTCCGGGGCAGTAGCCGGCCGCCGCCGAAGCCGTGATGTAACCCGGGGTTCGCCTCGTGTACCCCCACGAGTGGCAGGCTCCCCGGCAGCGGGGATCCGGGGGGATCCCCGAGCGGCCCGGGGGAAGAGGGGAA
Source organism: Streptomyces sp. NBC_00091 (assembly GCF_026343185.1). Lineage (GTDB taxonomy): Bacteria > Actinomycetota > Actinomycetes > Streptomycetales > Streptomycetaceae > Streptomyces. The sequence goes on from NZ_JAPEMA010000001.1 coordinate 2,985,557, forward strand.
CGGCATGGAACGCGGTCCGGCGATCTTCGCGGCAACCGTGTTCCTGCTGTTCGGGGCCGCTCTGCTGGTCTGGACGGGGGCGCGCGCCCTGCACCGCGCGCCGGTGGCTGAGGGCGTGCGCCCCGTCGTGGCCGTTCCGCTGGCCGTACTGGCCGGCGCGGGTTCGCTGGCCCTCGGCATCTGGTGCCTCCAGCGGTTCTGAAGCGGGCATCGGCGACGATCTCCACCGGGGTGTGAAACCCGACGTCGCGACGGGTGCGGGGGCGGGGCCAGACGGCCCTTCGGCCACCCTGCGCGGTGACCGCGAGGGGCCCGGCGCGGCATCCGGGCGGCAGAAATGGCACTTGTCGGGTTACCGTTCGAGTGGCCGTTGCGGGCTTGTGCCGTTTGACACGGGGGCGGGTTGTACCGTCACACTCCGCAGCGTCGCCGTACCGCGACCGAGTGCCGACCGGAGAGAAGAGCCAAGTTGTCCCCGACTAGCGAGACCGCAAAGGGCGGCCGCCGACTCGTCATCGTCGAGTCCCCTGCCAAGGCGAAGACGATCAAGGGCTACCTCGGCCCGGGATACGTCGTCGAGGCGAGCGTCGGGCACATCCGCGACCTCCCGAACGGCGCGGCCGAGGTCCCCGACAAGTACACCGGCGAGGTCCGCCGTCTCGGCGTGGACGTCGAGCACGATTTCCAGCCGATCTACGTAGTGAATGCGGACAAGAAGGCGCAGGTCAGGAAGCTCAAGGACCTGCTGGCCGAGTCCGACGAACTCTTCCTCGCCACCGATGAGGACCGCGAGGGCGAAGCCATCGCGTGGCACCTCCAGGAAGTCCTCAAGCCCAAGGTCCCCGTCCACCGGATGGTCTTCCACGAGATCACCAAGGACGCGATCCGCGACGCCGTCGCCAACCCGCGCGAGCTGAACCAGCGCATGGTCGACGCCCAGGAGACCCGCCGCATCCTCGACCGCCTCTACGGCTACGAGGTCTCGCCGGTCCTGTGGAAGAAGGTCATGCCGCGGCTGTCGGCCGGCCGTGTCCAGTCCGTGGCCACGCGCATGGTCGTGGAGAAGGAGCGCGAGCGCATCGCCTTCCGCTCCGCCGAGTACTGGGACCTGACCGGCACTTTCGGCACCGGCCGCGCCGGTGACGCGTCCGACCCCTCGACCCTCGTCGCCCGCCTGAACACGGTGGACGGCAAGCGCGTCGCCCAGGGCCGCGACTTCGGCTCGAACGGGCAGCTCAAGAGCGAGGTGCTGCACCTCGACGAGGCGAACGCGCGGGGGCTGGCCGCCGCGCTGGCGCAGACCTCGTTCGCCGTCCGCTCGGTCGAGTCCAAGCCGTACCGCCGCTCCCCGTACGCCCCGTTCCGTACGACGACGCTCCAGCAGGAGGCCTCGCGCAAGCTGGGCTTCGGTGCGAAGGCGACCATGCAGGTGGCCCAGAAGCTGTACGAGAACGGCTTCATCACCTACATGCGTACGGACTCCACCACGCTCTCCGACACCGCGGTGTCGGCGGCGCGGGCGCAGGTCACCCAGCTCTACGGGGCCGACTACCTGCCGGAGAAGCCGCGCGTCTACGCCGGCAAGGTCAAGAACGCGCAGGAGGCGCACGAGGCGATCCGTCCTTCGGGTGATCGTTTCCGCACTCCGGCCGAGACGGGTCTGACCGGCGACCAGTTCCGCCTGTACGAGCTCATCTGGAAGCGGACCGTCGCCTCCCAGATGAAGGACGCGGTCGGCAACAGCGTCACCGTGAAGATCGGCGGCCGTGCCTCGGACGGGCGCGACGCCGAATTCACCTCCTCCGGCAAGACGATCACCTTCCACGGCTTCATGAAGGCCTACGTCGAGGGCGCGGACGACCCGAACGCCGAGCTCGACGACCGCGAGAAGCGGCTGCCGCAGGTCGCCGAGGGCGACGCGCTGACGGCCGAGGAGATCACGGCCGACGGCCACTCGACCAAGCCGCCGGCCCGCTACACCGAGGCCTCGCTGGTCAAGGAGCTGGAGGAGCGGGAGATCGGCCGCCCGTCGACGTACGCGTCGATCATCGGCACGATCCTCGACCGCGGCTACGTCTTCAAGAAGGGCACGGCCCTCGTGCCGTCCTTCCTGTCGTTCGCCGTGGTGAACCTGCTGGAGACGCACTTCGGCCGGCTCGTCGACTACGACTTCACCGCCAAGATGGAGGACGACCTCGACCGCATCGCGCGGGGCGAGGCCCAGTCCGTGCCGTGGCTGAAGCGCTTCTACTTCGGCGCGGAGGACGCCTCGGAGGTCGTACCGGCCGACGGTGACGCCCTCGGCGGCCTGAAGGAGCTGGTCACGGACCTCGGCGCGATCGACGCCCGGGAGATCTCCTCCTTCCCGGTAGGCGAAGGCATCGTGCTGCGCGTCGGCCGCTACGGGCCGTACGTGGAGCGGGGCGAGAAGGACGCGGAAGGCCACCAGCGGGCCGACGTACCGGACGACCTGGCTCCGGACGAGCTGACGGTCGAGTACGCGGAGGAGCTGTTCGCGAAGCCGAGCGGCGAGTTCGAGCTGGGCAAGGACCCGGTCAGCGGGAACGAGATCGTCGCCAAGGACGGCCGCTACGGGCCGTACGTGACGGAGATCCTGCCCGAGGGCACGCCGAAGACGGGCAAGAACGCGGTCAAGCCGCGGACGGCCTCGCTCTTCAAGTCGATGACCCTGGACACGGTCACCCTCGACGAGGCCCTCAAGCTGATGTCGCTGCCGCGCGTGGTCGGCGCGGACGCGGAGGGCGTGGAGATCACGGCCCAGAACGGCCGCTACGGCCCGTACCTGAAGAAGGGCACGGACTCGCGGTCCCTGGAGACCGAGGACCAGCTGTTCTCGATCACCCTGGACGAGGCCCTGGCGATCTACGCCCAGCCGAAGCAGCGGGGCCGGGCCGCGGCCAAGCCGCCGCTGAAGGAGCTGGGCACCGACCCGGTGAGCGAGAAGCCGGTGGTGGTCAAGGACGGCCGCTTCGGCCCGTACGTGACGGACGGCGAGACGAACGCGACGCTGCGGCGGGACGACGACGTCGAGACGATCACGCCGGAGCGGGGCTACGAGCTGCTCGCGGAGAAGCGGGCGAAGGGCCCGGCGAAGAAGACCGCGAAGAAGGCGCCCGCCAAGAAGGCCCCGGCGAAGAAGGCGACGGCGACCAAGACCGCTGCCGCGAAGAAGACGACGGCGGCGAAGAAGACCACGGCCGCCAAGAAGACGACGGCGACGGCGGCGGCGAAGAAGACCACGGCCGCCGCCGCGAAGAAGGCCGCGGCCGCTGCGGAGGCCGCTTCCGCGGACGCTCCGGCGGACGAGTAGTCCCGGCCTGCCGGCGACCGCCTGCCGACGACCGTACGAGGGCCCCGCGCGACATCGCGCGGGGCCCTCGCCCGTTCCGCCCGGGCGGGGCCGCGGGGCCGCGTCCCGCAAGGTGGGTGCCGGGTCACACCCGGCGTCGTCCACAGGCCCCCGCAACGGCCGATCGCAGCGGATAGGCTGGGCGGATGACGCGAGCCGAGCAGCCGACGGCAGTGACCGCCTCCGAGAACCCCACCTACGACGAAGCCCTGGCCGCGGATTCCCGCGAGCGAGCGGTGCGCGCCCTGCTGCGCACACCCGGGCTGCGCCGGCTGTGGAGCGCCCAGCTGGTGAGCGGCATCGGCGATGCCCTCGCCCTGCTGGTCCTGGTGCTGCTGACCCTCCAGGCGGCCGTCACCGCCGGTACGGAGAGCATGTTCGGCAGCGGCTACCGGGGCGCGGCCTTCGCCGTCGCCGCCGTCTTCGCGGTCCGGGTCCTCGCCACCGTCCTGTTCGGAGCGGTCCTGCTCGGCCCGCTGGCCCAGCTCACGGCCCCCGGAGGCAAGCTGGACCGCCGCTGGACGATGGTCGGCGCCGACGCGCTGCGGATCGGGCTGTTCGTCGTCGCCCCGCTGTGGCTCGACTGGATCCCGGCGCACGCCACGACCGCGCTGCTCGCCACCGTCTTCGTCTCCGGCGCCGCCGAGCGGGTGTGGACCCTGGCCAAGGAGAGCGCCGCGCCCGCGCTGCTGCCGGCGCCGCCGCCGGAGGGAGCGACCGTACGCCCGCTGCCGGACCACCTCGACGCCCTGCGGCGCCTCACGCTGCGCACGGCCTTCGCGGCGCTGCCCGTCGCGGCGGCCGCGCTGCTCGTCGCGACCCTGATCGGGCGGGCGCTGGGCCTGGGCGTGGCCTGGTTCGCCGCGCACCAGGCGGCGCTGGGTTCGTACGTGGCCGCCGGCCTGTTCGCCGCGTCCGTCTCGCTGCTGGTGCCGCTGGTGCTGCCGGCGGCCAAGACCCCGAGGCCGCGCTCCCCGCTGGAGGGGCTGCGGGCCCCCAGGGCGGGCGACCGGCCCGAGAAGGGCCGTACGGGCGCGATCCCGCTGCTCGTGCTGGCCTGCGCCGCCGTCGCGGGAGCGGTCGCCTGCGCCGCCTCCGTCTCCGTACTGCACGCCTTCGACCTGGGCGGCGGCCCGTCCGCCTACGCCCTGCTGGTGCTCGCCCTCGTCGGCGGCACCGCCCTCGGGATCCGCGCCACCCAGGCCGGGAAGGTGCTGCCCGGGCTGTCCCCGCGCCGGCTGCTGGCCCTGGCCATCGCGGTGGCCGGGCTCGCGCTGCTGCTGACCGGGCTGGTCCCGGACACGGCGACCGTGCTGTTCCTGGCGCTGCTCGCCGGCGGCGCCGCGGGTGTGGCGGCCAACACCGGGCACGTCCTGCTGGACCAGGAGACCGAGGAGTTCCGCCGGGCCCGGGTCACCGCGCACCTCCAGGCCGTGGTCCGGGTGGCCGTGGCCGTCGGGGCGGTCGCCGCTCCGCTGCTGGCCGCGGCGATCGGCCCGCACCGGCTGGGCGGGGGCCAGGTCGTCCTCGCGCACGGCGGCGCCGCCTACACCCTGATGCTGGTCGGCGCGCTGCTGCTGCCCGTCGCGGTGGTGGTCCTCGCCAAGGCCGACGACCGCGGCGGCGTACCGCTGCGCCGCGACCTGCGCGAGGCGCTGCGCGGCGGGGAGCCCGTCCAGGCCCCCTCCACGACCGGGTTCTTCATCGCGCTGGAGGGCGGCGACGGAGCCGGCAAGTCCACCCAGGTCGAGGCGCTGGCCGACTGGATACGGGGCAAGGGCCACGAGGTCGTCGTGACCCGGGAGCCGGGCGCCACCCCGGTCGGCAAGCGGCTCCGCTCGATCCTGCTGGACATCTCCTCCGCCGGACTGTCGAACCGCGCCGAGGCCCTGCTGTACGCCGCCGACCGCGCGGAGCACGTGGACACAGTGGTCCGGCCCGCCCTGGAGCGGGGTGCGGTGGTCATCTCCGACCGCTACATCGACTCCTCGGTGGCCTACCAGGGCGCCGGGCGGGACCTGTCCCCGACCGAGATCGCCCGTATCTCCCGCTGGGCCACCGACGGACTCGTGCCGAACCTGACCGTGCTGCTCGACGTGTCCCCGGAGACCGCGCGGGAGCGGTTCACGGAGGCCCCGGACCGGCTGGAGTCCGAGCCGACGGAGTTCCACCAGCGGGTGCGGGCCGGCTTCCTGACCCTCGCCGCGTCCGACCCCGGGCGCTACCTGGTGGTCGACGCGGGGCAGGACCCCGGCTCGGTGGCCACCGTCGTACGGCACCGCCTGGACCGGATGCTCCCGCTCTCCGAGGCGGAGGTGGCCGCGCAGATCGAGGCCCGGCGGCTCGCGGAGGAGGAGGCCCGGCGCAAGGCCGAGGAGGAGGCCGCGCGCAAGGCGGAGGAAGCCCGGCTGAAGGCCGAGGAGGAGGCCAGGCTGGCCCGCGAGGCCGAGGAGGCCCGGCTGCGCGCCGAGGCCGAGGCGGCCCGCCGGGCGGAGGAGGAGCGGATCAGGGCCGAGGAGGAGGCCCGGGCCCGGGCCGAGGCCGAGCGGCTGCGCGCGGCGGCCGAGGAGAAGGCCCGCGCCGCCGAGCAGGAGCGGATCCGGCTCCAGGAGGCGGAGGAGGCCCGGCTGCGCGCCGAGGCGCAGGAGCGCCGGCTGGAGAAGCAGCGGCGGGCGGAGGAGGCCCTGCTGCGGGCGGAGGAGGCGCGCCGGCTCGCGGCGGCCTCGGCTGCTGCCGCGGCGGCGGCCACGGCTTCGGCGGCGGCTGCTGCGGAGCCTGCTGCTGCGCCTGACGCTTCGGAGCCCGCTGCTTCGGAGCCCGCGCCGAAGGTCGTGATGCGCAAGGAGCCGCTCCCGGACGATGCGATCACCGTCGAGACCCCGGTGGTACGGCGGTTCGTACAGCCCGACGACGTGACCCAGACCGTTCCCGTGCCCAAGCTCGACCCGCGCGCCCCCCGCCCGGTGGACGAGACGGCCGTACTGCCGGCCGTACGCCCCGACGCACCGGCCGCTCCGCCGGCCGGGCGGACCCGGCCGGCGGAGCGGCCGACGGCCCGCCACTCGCAGGAGAGCCCGGCCGACCGGGTGCCGCCGGGCATCTTCCGGGACGCCGGGAACGACGTGACCCGCGAGCTCCCGATGGTCGGGGACGACGGCCGGCCGCGCCGGGCCCCGTCCGACTGGGCCGAGGCGACCCCGATGGACGACCTGCCGACCCTGGCGGACGAGCTGCTGGGCCCGCGCCCGGACGACGAGGACGGCCAGGACGGCCAGGGCGAGCAGGGCAGGCCGCGCCGCCGCCGCTGACCCCGGCGCGAGGCACCGCTGGCGGGCTCGCGGGCGGGATTGTCAGTGGCGGGCGCCACAATGTGAGCAGGCAGTATCCACGGAGAGTGAAAGGCGGTGGGCGGCATGCCCGTGTGGGACGACCTGGTGGGACAGGAGCGCGTGCGGACGCAGCTGGCCGCCGCCGCCCGCGACGCCGATGCCCTGGTCACCGCCGTCACGACCGGGACCCCGCCGCCGCCCGCGTCCAAGATGACCCACGCCTGGCTGTTCACCGGGCCGCCCGGCTCCGGCCGGGCCACCGCCGCCCGCGCCTTCGCGGCGGCCCTCCAGTGCGTCAGCCCGGACCGCGCCCTCGGCGGTGAACCGGGTTGCGGCTTCTGCGACGGCTGCCACACCACGATGGCCGGGACCCATGCCGACGTGGAGATCGTCCGCACCGATCTGCTGTCCATCGGCGTGAAGGAGACCCGGGACCTGGTCCGCCGGGCCCAGCTCTCGCCGGCCGTGGGGCGCTGGCAGGTCATCGTCCTGGAGGACGCCGACCGGCTCACCGAAGGCGCGGGGAACGTGCTGCTCAAGGCCGTGGAGGAGCCCGCTCCGCGGACGGTGTGGCTGCTGTGCGCGCCCTCGCTGGAGGATGTGCTGCCCACCATCCGCTCCCGCTGTCGGCACCTGAGCCTGACCACCCCGTCCGTGGCGGCGGTGGCCGAGGTGCTGGTGCGGCGTGACGGCGTGGAGCCCGCCGCCGCTGCCGCGGCGGCCCGCGCGACCCAGGGCCACATCGACCGGGCCCGCCGGCTCGCCACCGACGAGGCCGCCCGGACCCGGCGCGCCACCGTCCTCAAGCTCCCCCTGCGGGTGGACGACGTGGGCGGCTGCCTCAAGGCGGCGCAGGAGCTGGTCGACGCCGCCGCCGAGGACGCCAAGCAGGTCGCGGAGGAGGTCGACACCAAGGAGACCGAGGAGCTGAGGGCCGCGCTCGGCGCCGGAGCCGGCGCGGGCGGCCGCCTGCCGCGGGGCACCGCCGGGGTGATGAAGGACCTCGAGGACCGCCAGAAGCGCCGCCGCACCAGGACCCAGCGCGACAGCCTCGACCTCGCCCTCACCGACCTCACGGGCTTCTACCGGGACGTGCTGGCCCTCCAGCTCGGCTCGGCGCTGGCCATCGCCAATGAGGACATACGGCCGGACCTCGACCGGATCGCCCGCGCCTCCGGCCCCGAGCGCACGCTGCGGCGTATCGAGGCGATCATCGCCTGCCGGGAGGCCCTCGACCGGAATGTGGCGCCGCTGCTCGCGGTGGAGGCCATGACGATGGCGCTGCGCGCGGGCTGACCGGCTCACCTACCCGGTTCACCCGTACGAGCGGTCCCGGGCGGGGTGCCGCGAAGGGCCGGTCCGGGTGGGGCGCCCGGTCCGCCCCCGGTCGGCGGACGGCTGCGCGGATCGCGCACGCCTTCCGGACGCCGGACGGGGGCCGCTGCCAGCACGTAGGCTCCCCGCATGGACACGAGGCGCCTGCTGCGTACCACCGGGACCGTGATCGCAGCCGGCGGGCTGCTGATCTCCGGGTGCACCTCCGGGGGGCCGGACGTGGCCTCGGCCGAGCCGAGCGCCGTCCCCGCGGCCCTGCGCCCGTACTACGAGCAGAAGCTGAACTGGCGCGACTGCGGTGTCCCCGGCTTCCAGTGCTCCACCCTGAAGGCGCCGCTGGACTACGCGGACCCCGGCTCCGGCCAGGACGTCGAGCTCGCCGTTGCCCGACGCCCGGCCACCGGCCCGGGCAAGCGCCTGGGCTCCCTGGTGGTCAACCCCGGCGGACCCGGCGGTTCCGGCATCGGCTACCTCCAGGCGTACGCGGGCATCGGCTACCCGGCGGCCGTGCGCGCCCAGTACGACATGGTCTCCTTCGACCCGCGCGGGGTCGCCCGCAGCAGCCCCGTCGAGTGCCTGACCGGCCCGGGGATGGACCGGTTCACCCAGGTCGACCAGACGCCGGACGACCAGGAGGAGCGGGCCCGGCTGGTGGCCGCGTTCAAGGAGTTCGCGGCGGGCTGCGAGACGCGCTCGCAGCGGGTCCTGCCGCACGTCTCCACCGTGGACGCCGCCCGGGACATGGACATGCTGCGCGGGGTGCTGGGCGACGAGAAGCTGAACTACGTCGGAGCCTCGTACGGCACCTTCCTCGGCGCCACGTACGCGGACCTCTTCCCGGGGCGCGTGGGCCGGCTGGTCCTGGACGGCGCGATGGACCCCTCGCGCTCGGCGGTCGACCTCAACCGCGACCAGACGGCGGGCTTCGAGACGGCCTTCCGCTCCTTCGCGAAGGACTGCGCGAAGCAGCCCGACTGCCCGCTGGGCAAGGGCGGTCCGGACGCGGTGGCGGAGCGCCTGAAGGAGTTCTTCCGCAAGGTCGACGCCCAGCCGGTCCCCTCGGGCGACCCAGCCCGCCCGCTGGGCGAGGCACTCGCGACGACGGGCGTGATCGCGGCGCTGTACGACGAGAGCGCCTGGCCGCAGCTGCGGGAGTCCCTCGCCGACGCGATGAAGGGCGACGGGGCCGGCCTGCTGGCCCTCGCCGACAGCTACTACGAGCGCGAGGCGGACGGCACGTACGCCAACCTCATGTACGCCAACGCCGCCGTGAACTGCCTCGACCAGCCCCCGGCCTTCAGCGGCCCGGAAGCGGTGGACGCCGCGCTGCCCTCCTTCCAGAAGGCCTCCCCGGTCTTCGGCGAGGGGCTGGCCTGGGCCTCGCTGAACTGCGCGTACTGGCCGGTGAAGGCAACGGGCTCGGCGAAGCCCCTGAAGGCGGCGGGTGCGGCCCCGATCGTGGTGGTCGGCACGACGCGCGACCCGGCGACCCCGTACAAGTGGGCCCAGGCCCTGGCCGGCCAGCTCGACTCGGGCACCCTCCTCACGTACGACGGCGACGGCCACACGGCGTACGGCCGCGGCAGCGAGTGCGTCGACAACGCGATCAACCGCTACCTCCTGGAGGGCCACCCCCCGGCGTCCGGCAAGCGCTGCTGACCCCCTCCAGCCCCGGTTCGGGGCACCCGGTTTAACCCTGTAGACTTGGCGCCGCTGCTGATGAGAGCCTCCCTCCAAGGGAACTCCTGTCTTCGCAGCGGTGCCGCCTTAGCTCAGTTGGCCAGAGCAACGCACTCGTAATGCGTAGGTCTCGGGTTCGAATCCCGAAGGCGGCTCTGTAGAACCCCCAGGACTCACTCGCCGTGACCTGGGGGTTTTGCTATTTCCGGGGCCGGTCGGCGCATGCGGAGGCTGGGGCCCGAAACCCCGTGCGTGAGCGATGCGTGAGCGGAGGGGCCGTCAGCCCTTCTTAGCGGCCTTCTTGGCCTTGCCCTTCCTCTTCCCCTTGGCCTTCGCCTTCTCGGCGTGCCTGGCCTTCTTGGCGGCCTTGCGGGCCTGCTCTTCCTGCTCCGCCTTGCGTTGGAGGGGGACCAGCTTGGCGGTGGCCTCGGCTGCGCTCTTGCCGACGTGGGGGAGCACGCTCTGGTAGATGTCGCGCGTGATCCGGGTGTCGCTGTGGCCGAGGGTGTCCGACACGATCTTGATGTCGATGTCGGCCGCCAACATGAGCGTCGCCGCGCCGTGACGGAGATCGTGCAGCCGGATCGGCGGCAGCCCGGAGGCCGCGACGAGCCGCTCGAAGAGGTCGGTGACCTTGCCCGGGTGGAGCCAGGAGCCGTCCTCCTGGGTGAAGACGAGCCCGGTGTTCACCCAGGCCGCCCCCCACTCCGCGCGGTCGGCTTCCTGCTGCTTGCGGTGCCGCTCCAGGACGCCGACGGTGTCGTCGTCGAGCGCGACGACGCGGAAGCCGCTGTCCGTCTTCGGCTCGGACGCCTCGACCCCCCAGCCATCCTGGACGAGCTGCCCCGTCACGGTGAGGGAGTGGCGGTCGAGATTGGTCTCCGACCAGGGCTGCCCGCACGCCTCCCCGCGCCGCAGGCCGCGGAAGGCGATGAGGTGCCACATGGCGTACAGCCGATCGCCTGCGACGAAGTCGAGGAAAGCGCCTGTCTGTTCCGGCGTCCAGACCATCACCGGGGAGGGCTTCTCACCGGTCTGCTCCCACTTGGCGACCCGCTCGTCCGTCCACACCAGCGCCTTCGGCTTGCGCACCGGATCGATCTCTACGTGGGCCGCCGGGTTGAACGTGATGATCTGCTGCCCGATCGCATCGTTCAGGGACGCGCGGAGCGTCGCCTTCACGTGCTGGCGCGTCGCCGGACCTGTCACCCGGCGGAAGGCCGGCATCGCGTCGAGCGCCGCCTTCAGCGCCTTCCGGCGAGCACGGTTCTCGCCGCCCTTCCAAGGGATCGTCGCCAACTCCTCTACGGCAGCGCGTCGCTGGGCGTTCTGCTCCAAGACCTCGGCGTTGCCGTCGGCGATGGCCGTGAACATCTCGCTCAGGTGGCTGACCCGTAGCCGGTCGAGGCGCCGGTGCCCGATGCGCGGCTTGAGGTGCACGCGGATGTCGGTCTCGTACCGGCTGATGCCCGACTTCCGGATCCGCTTGCCCGCCAGCCAGCGGTTCAGCCACTCGGCGACGGTCAGGCTGCCGACGAGATCCTGGCCGGCCTTGAGCCGCCGCCGGGTCTCCTCCACGTCGGGCAGGGGCAGCTTCTCGCCGCTGACTTCGGCGAGCATCTCAGCGACCAGCTGTATGCCTTCGGGGTCGTCGGCGTCTGCGAGTCCCAGGAGGGCTCGTACGTGGTCGAGGTCGGCCTGGGCCGCCTTGAGGCTGCTGTACCCGCCACGGGCGAAGGATCGCCGGCTGCCGTCCTCGTGGGGCGGCAGCTCCTGGCGTATGGAGTAGGTGCAGTGGTTCCTGCTGTTGCGCTTGGGACAGGAACTGCCGAGTTCCTTGCCGGTCTTGGGGTCACGGCAGGAGCAGCGGCGGTAGGTGGAGCCCTTCAAATGTTGTCCTCGTCGTCGGTGTCGGTGTCGGGTACGTCGATGTCGGTGAGTGCCGGTGGCAGTTCTGGCGGAGTGGCGCCCTCTTCGCGGATGTCCTCGCGGAGGCCAAGGAGGCTCCACTTGGCCTCGTCGGCACGCTTGGCGTAGTCGTCCTTCCTGCGTTCGGCTTCCTCGCGTTGGGTGGGTGTGGTCGCCGTCTTCGCTGCGAACTCAGCCCGCTCTGTCTCGCGTAGGGCGGCTTCGACAGTGCGGACCAGGCTGGCGTGGCGGTTGAAGTCGGGGATCAGTCCGGAGTCGAGGGCGTCGTGGCTGGGCTCCTCGGCGGTGAACTTCCGCATGGCCTCCCAGGTCGGGATGAGCTCGTGGAAGGGAAGTTCCTGCGTCTCCTCGACGTAGCCGACGGGGAAGATCAGGCAGATCGGGGATGTGTACAGGGCGGCGGCCAGGATCATGACATCGACCAGGGGCAGGTTGGCCCTGCGGCCCGACTCCAGGTTGGCGATCACGTTGCGCGGGATGGGGTGGCCGAGCTCTTCGCAGCGATCGGCCAGGCGCTGTGCGCTCCAGCGCATCTCCTTCCTCCGCCGCCGGACCTCGCCGGCGACGTTTTGCTTGATCCGGTCGACCCACTCCGGGAAGTCGTCCTCGTCTTCATCATCGAAACGACGTTGTGTCATGCAGACACAATATCTTTTTCATCATGGAACTCATACGCCTGGAGCCGGATGCGATGACGTGTTCGCCGTGGGCTGTGACGAGAGGGGCGCCGCGTGCGCGATATCCCGACTGGAACTGGGTCGAATGGGATGAGCCGGGATCAGCTCCTGGCCCTACCGGTGTCCATTGACCTGGAGGCGGGCAACCGTGCTCTGGGGATCGGGCGGAGCAAGGGCTATGAGTTGGCGAAGCGCGACCAGTACCCGTGCAAGGTGCTCCGGGTGGGCAACGGGTACCGCGTGGTGACGGCGGACCTGCTGAACCTGCTGGGTCTGGCCGCTTGAGGGCGAGGGAAGGTATCAGGGCGTTCTGCGCTGAGCTGACACAGAAGCGCTGGACTGTGCCCGGGGTCGTACGTACTGTTCGTGTTCCCCCGGCGCGGCCAAGTGCCCCTGGGACATGGGTGAGCCCCCGACGCGCCAACGTCGGAGGCCCTGGCAATACCCACACACGCGATCACACGGTCGACCCGAGTGGCCTGCATGCACGCGGCCACAGGAGAAGGAGCTGCCTCTTGAAACCTACGACATCCACGCCCCCTGCCGCACCCGCCGAGGCGAGCTGGCCCGTGACCGCAATCCCCGGTCGGCCGGGCGCCCATCTCGCCTCGATGGAGCAGCCGGACGCCACACCCGAGGCGCCCCTGGCCGAGCAGGACGCTGCCTCCTTCGGGCCCCGTCCCGAAGGTGAACAGGTCCTGGATGACCTGGCCGCACAGATCAAGCGCTACGTCATCCTGCCCAGCGGCGAGGCCCTGACAGCAGTGGTCTTGTGGGTGGCGGCCACCCACCTGCAGACCGCGTGGCAGCACGCACCGCGCCTGGCCGTGGTCGGTCCGGCGAAGCGGTGCGGCAAGTCCCGCCTGCTGGATGTGGTCACCGAGACGGTCCATGATCCGCTGGTCACGGTGAACGCCTCGGCTGCCGCGATCTTCCGGTCGATCACGGAGGCTCCGCCCACGCTGCTGGTCGACGAGGCGGACACCCTGTTCGGCTCGGCGAAGGTGGCGGAGAAGAACGAGGAGATGCGCGGCCTGCTGAACGCCGGCCATCAGCGCAACCGGCCCACGCTGCGGGTGTCCGGCCCCAACCATGAGGTGTCGAAGTTCCCCACCTTCGCCATGGCTGCCCTCGCCGGCATCGGCGACCTCCCCGACACCATCATGGACCGGTCGGTCGTGATCCGGATGCGACGGCGCAGGCCGGGCGAGAAGGTGGCGGAATTCCGCAGCGCCCGCGACATCCCCGCACTCAACACCCTGCGCGACCGGCTCGTGGGCTGGCTGGCCCCACTGCGCACCGCCGCGATGGAGCTGACGCCCGCCATGCCGGTCGAGGACCGTGCCGCTGATACGTGGGAGCCGCTGGTCGCGGTCGCCGACCTCGCCGGAGGCGGCTGGCCTGAGCGTGCCCGTACCGCCTGCCGGGCGATGACGAAGCATGAGGCGGAGCAGGACCAGGACAGCAGCGGCCTGGGCATCAGGCTGCTGGCGGACATCCGCCGCGCCTTCGAGAGTGAGGGTAACCCGCCGGTGATCCGCACCAGCCGTCTCCTGGACATCCTGAACAAGGACGAGGAGACGCCCTGGCCGGACTACACGGCCAGTGGCCTGACGCCGCGTGGTCTGCAGATCCTGCTGAAGGACTACGGCATCAGCTCGGCCAACCGCCGCTTCCACGGCGACGTCCAGGCCAAGGGCTTCACCCGCCTGCAGTTCACCGACGCCTGGGCCCGCTACTGCCCTGCCCCGCAGCCGGAACCTGCCGCCGGGGCCTGACCTGGCACCACCCGTCGCGACCCGTCGCGCCGCAGGTCAAGCCGGTTACGAGTCACTGGCCCGCAACGAGTCGACTCGACATCAACGCCCCACCCGTACCTGCCCTGACCAGGCCTGCGACGAGTCGCAACGGGTTCCACCCCTCCACAGGCGGCCACGCCGCGCTCCGCCCTGCCCAGCGTGGCCGCCCCCACCCCCACCGTCCTTGGAGCACATCCGCTTGTCCTCACCCGCCACCACAGCCCCCAGCAGCAAGGGGCTCACCGCGATCCGCGTGGGCATCGCCGTCATCGGCGTTACCGGCTTCGCTCTCTCCTACGCCGCCCTGCGTCAGATGGCCGTGGCCACCAATACCCCCGGCCCGCTTACCTACGCCTTCCCCATCCTGATCGACGGGTTCATCGCCATCGGTACCGGCGCTCTCCTCCTCATGCGCACCGCACCCTGGCGGGCCCGCTTGTACGTGTGGTCGCTGGTCGGCGTCGCAACCCTCACCAGCGTCTGGGCCAACGCCCTCCACGCGATCCGCCTCAACCAGCAGATCCGCCACGGGGGGATCCACCTGGACGACGTGACCGTCGGCGCCCTTTCCGCCATCGCACCCCTCGCACTGGCCGGAGCCGTCCACTTCTACCTCCTCACCCGCCACCACCAAGCCCGCCACGAGCTACCCGCCCACCCGGCGCAGCAGCCACCGGCGGAACTCCCCACGCCCCAGGCCGACGGCGGCGATATGGCGGAAAGCCCTCCCGCTGTCGCGGACGTCCCGACCCCGGCCTCGGCCCCGCCGACGACCTCTACGGCCAAGCCCAGGGGCCGGCGTCCCAGCGCCAGCGTGGACCAGCTCGTTGCGATCGGACGCACGGTCCCACGAGGGCCCAACGGACTGATCCAGCGCACCAAGTTCGAGGCAGCAGTCCGGGGCGAGGGCCACCCCGTCGCCAAGGACCGCCTGGTCGAGGCCATGGACATCATCCACGCCGAAACGGGCACCACGGCCGACACGCCTGCCTGACCGACCCGCCTTGCCTGCCCGGCCGCCCCCGCACGGACCCGACACGGGGGCGGCCCCTCGTTCACGGCCTCCATCACCGTGACCCCACTACCCCATCCCAGACCTGCCCAGGAGCCTCCCCATGCACGACCACTCGAACCAACTCCCCACTCTCTCCGGACACATGCCCTCCACCCCAGCCACAGATCAGGCAGCAAGGTATGGCGTTGGACCGTCCAAGGGTCGGTCCAACGCAGCCTCCGCCCCGGGGGTGGCGGAGGAGCTCCGGCGCGAGGGCGCACCGGAGCAGGGAGGGGCGAGCGAACCCGTCGGCGTTCCCGCCGTCGTGCGTGCCGCTGATGAAGCAGCGCTGTACCGCGTCGCTCGCCGCCGTGCCCGCGAAGAAGTCCAGCGCACCCAGCGTGTCGACGTCCGCTACAGCGTCACCGAGAAGCAGTCGATCCTTGCCGAAGCCCAACGCCTGGGCCTGGCCGCCGCTCACCTGGTGGGCGCGATCGTCATGGCTTACCTCCACGGAGGCTTCGAGATACCCGGCCAGCGCACCTCCTTCGACGACCTGATCGACGAGCTCGCCGCCCTGCGCGCGGAGATCGCCCCGATCGGCAAGAACGTCAACCAGATCGCCTTCAAACTCAACTCCGGCGGCCATCCCCACCCTGTGGACAGCGCCGTCCTGGCCCAGGCTGAACGTCTCCTCGCCCTCGCCCGTACCGCAGCCGAGGCGATCGACACCGCCTCGTACCAGGCGGCCGTAGCGAAGCAGGCGGCCTGATTGATCGCGAAGATCGGCAAGGCCGGCGCCAACACCCGTGGCGTCCTGAACTACCTCTACGGGCCCGGCCGCACGAACGAGCACACCGACCCCCACGTCGTGGCCTCCTGGGACGACTTCGCACCCGACCCCGGCCGCGACGAGACCGCGACACTCGCCCAGCTCGCCACCGCCCTCGACCTTCGGGTGAAGCAGGCAGGCGACCGCGCCCCAGATCAGCACGTGTGGCACTGCTCGGTCCGGGCCGCACCCGAAGACCGAACCCTGTCCGACGGCGAGTGGGCAGCGATCGCCCGCCGCGTCCTGAACGCCGCCGGCATCGCCCCCGCCGGCGATCCCGACGCCTGCCGCTGGGTCGCGGTCCGCCATGCCGATGACCACATCCACATCGTCGCCACCAAGGTCCGCGGCGACCTCACCCCACCCCGCAACTGGAACGACTACGTGCGCGCCGACAAGGAATGCGCCGCGATCGAGAAGGAGTATGGCCTGCGCCAGGTCGTACGCGGCGACCGCACGGCCACCAAACGCCCCAGCCGCGCCGAGCAGGAGAAGGCCCGCCGCACCGGCTCCGCCACAACCCCGCGCGAGCGCCTGCGCACAACCGTCCGCACCGCAGTCGCGGCGGCCACCGACACCGAGGAGTTCTTCACCATCCTCCGCGGCACAGAAGTGCTGGTGGACATCCAGCGCTTTCCCTCCGGCGACATTCGCGGCTACAAAGTCGCCTTCCCTGGCGACACGAACGCCCAGGGCGAGCCGGTGTGGTTCTCAGGCTCCACGCTCGGCCCCGACCTGTCCTACCCCAAGATCAGCGAGCGCCTCGCCCCCACCGAGCCCGCCACCAAGGACGGGTACTCCGGCCGTCGGCGTACGGCATGGCAGCAGGTCGTCGACGCCGCATACCGCCTCCCTGACGTTCTCGACCAGGCCGACGACGCCGTCGCCCAGGCGCACATCACCGTGCTCGCCGAAACCCTCGACGCCCTCCCCCTCATCGCCCCCGCCAGCTACAAGCCTCAGCTGGCCCAGGCAGCCGCGGCATTCGAGCGGGCCAGCCGCTCCCGCATCCGCGCCCGCCACCAGCAGGCCCAGGCCACACGACGCGCGATCAAGGCGATCGTGCGTGAACCCGCACCCAAGGACGGAGCCCTCCTCGCGATCCTCCTCGACGCCCTCCTCCTGGCCGTCGTCGCAGCCCAGCACTGGCACCACACCCGCCACCACGACCAGCAAGCCGAAGCCGCCCGCCAGACCGCCGACCACCTACGCGCCGCCTACCACGCAGCCGCCGTCCAGCCCCTGACCGTGATCCACCAGCGAGGACTCCGCCTGACCGTCACGGTGCAGCAGCGGCAGGCCACCCTGCTCCGCCAAGCACTGCCGGACATGGCCGAGCAGATCCTCACGGAGCCCGGCTGGCCCGCCCTCGCTGCCGCCCTCACCGACACGGCAGCTGCTGGTCACGACCCGGCAGTCCTGCTCGCCGAGGCCACCCGACGCCGGGAACTCGACACCGCCACCTCGATCAGCGAGGTCCTCACCTGGCGGCTCCACCGCCTCGTCGGCCTCGACCCGCAACCCGCTATGGGCACCGCACCCACGCCCACCCCGTCCCGGGCCGCCAGGCCCGCCGTCCCCACCGACCGCCCCCGCAGGACCCGATGACACCAGCAGCTCCACCGCGCCCCTCAGCCCGTGCTCCCCCAGCCACCGCAGACCTCAGCCCACACCCGCCGCGCCCTCCCGGGCCAGCAGCAACACCAGCCGACAAGGAGCCACCCCCTGAAGATCCACCCCTACGCCGACACCTTCCCGATGCTCACCGAAAGCGAACTGCACGACCTCGCCGAGTCCATCCAGACCGACGGCCAACTCAAAGAGATCACCCTCGACCGAGACGGCATCCTCCTCGACGGCCGTAACCGCCTAGCCGCCTGCAAACTCGCCGGCGTCGAACCCCGCTTCACCACCTACGACGGCAACAACCCCACGGCCCTGATCTTCAGCAACAACGTCGTCCGCCGGCACATCAGCAAGGGCCAGCAGGCCGTGATCACTGCCATGGCGTGTTCCGTTTCGGGACACTCCTTGCGGACCCAGGCCAAGCTCCACGACATCACCCGCAGCCGCCTCTCCGCCGCCAACGTCGTACTGAAGCACGCCCCCGACCTCGCCGAACGAGTACGCCTCGGAAAGCTCGGCCTTGATGCCGCTTACGATCAAGCCCGCGAACGCAAGGCCAGGACCGAAGCCCTCCTCGCCCAGCACGAACGCCTGCGGCAGCATGCCCCCGACCTCATCGAAAAGGTCGTCGAGGGTCTCCTTACCCTCGACGCCGCCATCACCGCCCTGGACCAGCGGCTCGAAGAGGGACGGCTCCGGCAGCTGGTCAAGGAATGCGACGCCGTCGGCCTCGCCGACGGCGACACCGCACCCGCCCTCACCCAGCTCGCCGAACGCGGTGAAATCACCTGGGACCAAGCAGCCCAGCGCGCCGAGGAACACCGCGCCCACCGGCACGAGGCCATCCTCCGCACACAGCAGGCCTTGCAACTGATCGCCGAGAACTGGGCCACCGTCCACGACCTCGCCGCCCGACGCGGCACCCCGTACGCCAAGGAGATCCTCGACGGCCTCACCCCAGAAGCACACGCACTCGCCACACACCTGACCACCAGGGCCGCCTGACACCGCTAACGCCTCGGGGCCAACGCAGAATCGCGTTGGCCCCGAGGCTGTTGCACTGTCCTGGCCGGGTCATTTCCCACCAGGGTCCACGTGCCCTGGCCGAGACATCGCTGCTGGCGAGTCAGCGGTGAGCCGCGACGCCTTCGACGGCGATCGCCGCGGTACGGCGGCCCTCAAGGCTCTCGGCATCGGTGCGGATGACGAGGGTGATGCGTTCTCCCCGCGTGATCGGCCGTACGCCGTGAATGTGGTCGCGGGTGGCCGGGAAGGCGACCAGGGTGCCGCAGGGAGGCTTGATCTCCTGGGCCGGGTTCTCGAAGAACAGCTCGCCCCCGGCGTAGGAGTCCGGCGTGTTGAGCCAGACGAGCAGGGTGAGGTCGCCTCCGACGATCGGCTGTCCGTTGGTCCGGGCCCGCTCGCGCTCGACGTCTGTGACCTCGTCGTGGTGCGCCACGAACCCGACGCCAGGACCGTAGCGGTAGACGACCGCCGGCTGGGTGGGTATCCGCTTCGGAACGGCCTGGAAGTGGTTGCGGATGTAGGGGACGCAGTGGGAGATGACCGCTTCCTCCAGCATCGGCGGGATCTCCACGTACTCGCTCTTGCGCAGCGTCTCGTCGATGACGCCCTGGAAGGTGCGCGGCCGGGCGGTCTCGCTCTTCACGTGGTCCATGAGGGCGCCGCAGAGGCTGAGGGGGATGACGCTCTCTGCGAGAAGGGGTAACCGGGTCTTCCAGGTCATTGGGTCTTTTCCTTCCACCAGCGGGTGCCTTCGGGCGAGTCTTCGAGGGTGATGCCCTGCTTGATGAGCTGGTCGCGGATCGCGTCGGCCTCGGCGAAGTTCCTCGCTGCGCGGAGCCGGTCGCGTTCCTTGACGAGGTCGTCGACAGCGGTGTCGCCCTGGTCGGCGTCGGCGATGTCGAAGGTTCCGAAGAGGTTGTTGACGTCCTGGATCAGCCGCAGGGAGGCCGGCCCGGACGGTTCCTGCGTGCGGTTCTGCTCGCGGATGAACTGGAAGAGGACGGCGAGGGCGCCTGGGGTGTCGAAGTCGTCGTCCAGGTGCTCGCGCATCTCCTTCCAGGTGTCGGTCGCCCGTGAGGTGTTCGCCGGACTGTCCGTGTGCGCGGGGTCGATGGTCCGGGCGAAGTTCTCGATCCGGCGACGTGCCGCACGGGCCTGCTCCAGCGTGGAGTCGTTCAGCTCCATGGAGGAGCGGTAGTGCTGGGAGAGGAACGCGTACCGCAGGGTGCGGGAGTCCGTGCGGGCGAGCGCGTCGCGGATGGTGAGGAAGTTCCCGGTGCTCTTCGACATCTTGTCGCCGTCGACCCGCAGGAGGCCGGTGTGCATCCAGTAGCGGGCCAGGGGCTCGATGCCGGAGGCGGCCTCCATCTGGGCGACCTCGGCTTCATGGTGGGGGAAGATGAGGTCGACGGCGCCGCCGTGCAGGTCGTACGAGGGGCCGAAGAAGGTCTCCGTGATCGCGGTGTCCTCGATGTGCCAGCCCGGTCGGCCCGGCCCCAGTTCGGTCTCCCAGAACGGTTCGCCGTCCTTGCGTCCCTTCCACAGAGCGAAGTCGCCAGGGCTGCGCTTCTTGGAGTGGTCGTCGATCCGCGAGACCGAGTCCTCGGGGCGCAGGTCGGTGCGGCCCGAGAGCTTGCCGTATCCGGGGAACGAGGCGAGGTCGAAGTACCAGCCGTCATCGAGCTGGTAGGCGTGGCCGCGGGCGATGAGCCGCTTGACCTGGTCCACGATCGCATCGATGTGATCGTGGGCACGCGCGTGGACGTCGACGCGGGTGTTCCCCAGCGCTGCCATGTCCTCCAGGTACTGCTTCTCGAACAGGGCCGCGATGTCCTCCGGAGGCACGTTCTCCTCCCGGGAACGCCGGATGATCTTGTCGTCCACGTCGGTGATGTTCTGGAGGTAGGTGACCTTGTAGCCGCTCGTTTCCAGGTACGCGGCGATGAAGTCGAACTGCGTGTACGTCTTCGCGTGCCCGACGTGGCTGGGGCCGTAGACGGTAGGTCCGCACACGAACATCCGCACCTCGGTCTCCCGCTCGGGGCGGAAATCCTCCGTCCGTCCGGTCAGTGTGTTGTGGACCTTGATCGCCATCGTTCCTCCTGGGTGAGCGGATCACGCAGCGTACTGACGTGCTGACAACAGCGTCTAATTGGAATCGTCGTACTCACCTCAGGAGACGAATCGGGGGAAGGGACGGTCAGCGAAGACGGATGCGTGTTCCCCGAGAATGTGGTGGTTGGCCCGCTGGTACGCCTTGCGCACGGTCTCGATGGCCCGGGTGCTCAGGTCCATTCCGGCCGAGCGGCAGAACGCCTCCAGGGCCTCGCACCGGCGCTCCAGGTCGACCATCGACAGGGGGTCGCACTGCTGGGCCTCGATCAGGAGGTTTTCCTGCTCGGTGCTGATCAGTCCCAGTGCGCCGAGGGAGTGCAGCTTCCACTTCATGTTCGGCAGCAGCCGGCCCGAGCGGGCGTATAGCCAGTCCACGATCTCGTCCAGGGCGCCCGACAGGACGAAGTGGCCGGTGGGGGTCCCGACGCGACGCGCCATGCGCAGGGGGATCTCGCGTACGTCCCAGGTGATTCGGTTGTGGAGCCGGCGGGTCTCGCCCTCCAGCCGCCAGAGCTGCTCTTTCGTCTTGCGGAGGATCAGCGCCTCGAAGGCGTTCTCGCGGTCGAGCAGCGGTTCGCCCTTGTTCGCGTAGGCGTCGCACTTGTCGCTGTTCCACGTCGTACGCGGGTCGGCCTCGTACTGGAACAGGAGCTGGTGGACGTTGACCTCCATGCGCCCCCAGGGAACCGGCAGGTAGAAGCTGAACTCGGGGACCCAGGCGGGGAGCCGTTCGCGAACCAGGGCGTAGGTGTCCGCCGGCGAGGGCCTCCACTCGTCCTCCTTGAGCGGGACGTCGAGGACGACGGCGAGGTCGAAATCGGAGTCGGTGCTGAACCGTGTGACGTTGTTGGGTGCGACGGCCGAGGAGGAGAGGACATAGAGCGCCTGGACCTCGGGCATGGACTGGAGGGTGTCGAGGAGGCCGGCGGCTGCGGCGCGGGCCTGCATTTTCAGGTCTTCCACGAGAACTCCTTGTCAGATGATCGGGCGATCCATCACGGCGCGGAGCGCCGGGACGAGATCCGGAGCGACACCGCCGTGGGTGCGCTGGATGTGTGCGAGCGAAGGGCTGCTGTTCCCCTCGATGACCACCGGTCCCCCCGGAGTGACTGCGATGTCCCAGCCGATGAAGGGGACCTGCGGGAACAGGCGGGCGCAGCGTGCGGCCAGCTCGCGGACCTCGCCGATGTGGGCGATCCTGTGGCCGGCGAACGGCACGGTGCTGACCTGGTGGCGCGTCTGGGCGTTGAGGTACCGGTCGTAGCCATGGCGGTCGAGTTCCCCGTCGGGGTGCACCCGGATCTGCAAGCCGCCATCGGCTGAGTTGTCCGTCGTACTGTCGACGCCGCCGAGCTTCAGCATCATGTAGAGCACCTCCGCGGTGCCCTCGGTCAGCAGGGTGATGACCCGGAAGGTGTTGAGCGCGTACGGGTTCAGCACGTCCAGGTCGTGGTGCTGCGGTACGTGGTGCTCGACCAGCCAGGCGCCCCACCGCTGCGCGTAGGCCGCGAGGTCGAAGCCGTCCTCGCCGGGCCGCACGATCACGACTCCGGAGCCGCCGCTGGAGTAGCGGGAGGGCTTGACCACCACGCGCCCGGAGCCGGAAGCGTGATCGAGGACGGCCTCCAGCGAAACCTCATCGCCCTCGGAGGTGACGCCTGCACGGCCGTTACCGCTCGCGATCAGTGGGGGCTGCGGGATGCCGGCGGAAGCAAGGATCTTCTTGCAGACGACCTTGTCGTCCAGGTCGATGGTGTCCCGGTTCACGCGGGGAAGGAGGCGGTGGAACAAGGCGGTCTCCGGCAGGTACGCACACGCCCGCTCGGAAGAAACCTCGCGCCGGTACCCGCCGTAGCGGAAGTAGTGGAACGGCAGGCAGCGCCACCGCGCGGAGACCATCACCAGATCCCCGGCGATCCGGGCCATGCTCTTCCGGCCCCCGTCGCGCAGCATCGTGGGAAGGTGCTCGCGGCTCATCTGCCGCACCTGGTAGGGGAGAAACCGTAGGCCGGATACACGGGGAAGAACCCGGGTACGGAACCACTCCTCGCTCATCGCCTGCCGGTGGTTGAACCCACGGTTCGCAGTGCGGGTCATGTCGCTCCTCCGATGTCTCAGTAGTCCGGGGTTCCGGCGATGGCCAGGGCAAGGACCACGGCGGTGACAGCGATGACGTAGGCCAGGACCGCTAATTGCTGCTTCATCGGGCGGGCTCGATGTTGTCGGCCGCGGTCGACCAGAGGCGCCTGGTGTTCATGGGGTATCTGCCTGTGGCGTGTCTTCCCACGGCGACCACCCCGAGGAGGCGTCGGCGACATCGCGGCGCCGCTGCAGCTGGCCGAGGGTACGGCGGGGCACGGTGTCAGCGGCGTGCACGAGAAACCCGCCCCGGTCTCGGATGAGGACTCCGAGGCCGGCGAACTGGGCGGTGTCGGCAGCGACATGGGAGAGGGCGCCGACGATGATTCCCCGGATCATCCCGGTGGACAGGGCAGTCGTTATGGCCTGCCAACCGGGCCGCTCATCGAGGAGCACCGCAGGGTCGGTATCGGACCACGCCCCGGCAACGTGCCAGTGCCGGGCGTCGGCGTAGTGGCGACCGCGCTTCTCGCCGTCTCGGACGGCAGTGGCGGTGGCAGAGCAGGTGTAGACGGCGACGGGTACGTGCCCGAGGCCGCCGATCGGGTTGTTCGGCATGCCCATAAGGCTGCTGCGTAGAGGTACGCGGGCCCAGACACGGCCCGTGGCAGCGCCGACAGTCCGTGCCGGGTTCCGGTGCCACGGAGCGTGGCAGCGTAGGGCCCGGCGGTCGGGCATGTGCAACGCCCCGTAGTAGTCGGGCAGGTGGCGGCCTGCCGACTGCTACGGGGCGTGGTAGTCGGGTCTCGGGTCAGCGCACCCCGAGGGGGACCCCGGCGACGCTGGCGAGACCACGCAGGCGGCCGACAGAAACTCCGGCGAGCCGGCCGATGATGACGCCGGGGAGCATCTGGTGGCGCACCCAGCCGGGGGCCATCGTGCAGACGGCTTCGAGGGTGTCGGCGGCAGCTTCCCAGCGGCGGCACTCCACGTGGGTGAGGGCAACATCCAAGCCATAGCGGGCGCGGGTGGCCAGCGGCACGGTGTCGTCCAGGCGGACGGTGTCCATGAGGCGCAGCGCGCCGGAGGTGTCGCCGAGGGCCACGGCGATGCTCATGGCCTGTGTGGCGGCGTACATGGGCCCGTACGGCTGGGCGTGGTCGCCGCGGGCGTGCTCATCCCCGATGCGGGCGGCCACGGCGTGGGCCTGGGAGAGGTACTCGCGGGCGCTATCCGCGCTCGCACCGCCTCGTGATGCGGCCACGGCGGCGTTCGTGACGAGCTGCCCGTACACGCTCAGCCGGTCAGGGTCGTGCTCGCTCATCTTGGGCTCGATCCGGTCGGCCTGCGCCGCGGCAAGGGCGAACCCCTGCGTGGTGCGGCCGTCGCGCAGGTTGACCCACGCCGTCGTGGCGGCCAGGTGGGCGTCGCGGAGGTCGTCCCCGGCCTGCACCGCGATCTGGCGGCCGTACGTCAGCGCTGCGTAGGCCAGATCGCGGGAGCCCAACACGTTGGCGGCCATGCCTGCTGTCTGGAAGGTGTCGATCAGGACACCACCAGCGGCCTCCCGCTCAGCGTGGTCGGCGGCATCGAACCGGGCCTTTGCCTCGGGGAGGAGTTGGCCCAGGAGCGTCCCGAGCTCGGTGTACCGGCCCGCCCAGTAGGCCTCGTCCGCCCGGCGGACGGCGGCGCGCAGCTCCTCAACGGTGCCCGGCTCGACGTCGGCGGGGATGCCGATGGCGGCGTCATGGGTGGCCGCGGACACCATCCGAAGCGCGGCCCGCTCGTCGCGGTCCATGGACCGGCGGGGTGCCTGCTGGCCGAGGAGTACGGCGATGTCCGTGCCGAGGGCGTCGGCGATGGACAGCAGCGACGGGAGCGACGCGGTACCGCCGCGTTCCAGCTTGCGGACCACGCCGACGGACACGGCGGCGGCTTCCGCTAACTGCTCTTGCGTCATTCCGCCGCGCAGCGTCTTCAACCGCTCAGAGGTGGTGTACTCCGACCACTGCATGTTCCAGCACCTCCGTGTGATTGGCCTCATACGGACGGTACTGGCAGGAGTGGTGGGGCCGACAGCCCTTGATCAGCCGGAAGTTGGGGTCACGCGGCAAGAACCGCGCTGACCCCAAGAAGGGCCTCAAGCTCCGCAACGGCCTCGTCCTCATCGGTGGCGTGGACGGTGGTGATTCCCAGCTCGGTAGCAGGCGGAAGGTTCACCGCGTGATCGTCCACGAACACGCACCGCTCGGCGGGCAGGCCGATGCGGTCCAGGGTCAGCCGATAGATCGCCGGATCAGGTTTGGCCATGCCGACCAGCTCGGAGACGACGTGCACGTCGAACAGGTCCCAGATTCCGACGTGCTCGTACGGGTTGAACGGGTCCAAGCCAAAGCTGTTGGACAGCAGGGCGACCCGATGACCAGCGGCCCGTGCCGCACGGGCAAGGGCCGCCATCCGGCGAGCTGCGGGCACTCCGGCCCACGCCCGGCCCATCAGGTTCACCGGATCCACATGCGCACCCAGCAGAGCGGCAGTGCCTTCGTTCCATTCCGCCTGCCCTATCTCCCCGACCTCCAGGGCCGCGTACAGACGCCGGCCCTCCGGGTGGTCGTTGAGGGTGCTGCGCCACGCCTCCGGGGCCAGCCCTTCGGATACGCACCACGCACGGTGGACAGCGAGAGGGCTGGCGGTGAGCACCCCGGCGAAGTCGAGGATCAGGCCGAGCTGTTCACGCCCGTCGGCGCTGGCAGTCCTGTGCGGCATCCGGTGGCCGTCCCTTCCACGATTGGTCTCACAGGGGACGCTACCGCGCACCCTGAGACGGAGAGCATTCGGAACCCGACAACGGCTCTGGCTGACAGGTCAGACGATCTTCACTGTGGACACCGGCCGACGACCAGCGCGAGATCCCCCCGCCCGTTACGACGGCGTCGACGCCGAGCACGTACTGAGAGGCTGCGTGAGGGTCAGGGGTTAGGGTCACCGCCGTGGCCGAAGACGAGCGCGGCTTTCACCGTGTCCAGATGCTCAGGACACGAGAAGTACGCCTTCCGCTTGCGGAACAGGCCCCGCGACTTTGAGACACGATGCGTGGCCCATTCGGGCGTGCTGAAACCGACCGTCTCCGGGCGCCGGTAAGTACAGCCTTGGATGTCACAGCTTGGAGGAACCATCCGCGAAGGGTCGATGAGGTACAGCGCGTTCTCGACCACGTCACGCGTGGTCATGCCCATCTCACGACGCTGAGCGGGGGTGATGTAGGCGATCTCCTGGGTGACGACGAGCGACCCGTGAATGAGCTCTTGATGCTGTGACATGAGCGGACCCTACTCAGGGCGCGGGCCCTTGCGGAACGACACCCATGAAGTGGGATCGGGTGAGGGTTCCGTACGAGGGTCGGAGCCCTGAGAGTGGATCTGACTGAGTCACCATGCGTGTCCCGCAGCCCGCAGCGGCTGAGGCATTAAGGCGCGCCGGCTTCTCGGCTGACGGCGTGGTCCGCCACGGCTCGGGTCCCTGAGCTGGCTCAGGGACCCGAGACCATCGCCGGTCGGGTCCTTCACCGTTTCATGGTTGCAGTTGCCCTCCGCTGCGGCTTCGGAGCTAGTGATCTGGTTCGGAGATGCGTGAGCAGTAGCGGCAGATCCGGTCGAGGATCTGGTCGGCGGTCTTGGTCCACTTGAAGGGCCGGGCTTCGTTGTTCCAGACCTTGATCCAGTTCTCGAGTGCGGTCTTGAGGTCGTCGAGGGAACAGAACACGCCGCGTTCCAGGCAGCGCCGTTCCAGCTCGGCGAACCACCGCTCGACCTGGTTGATCCACGACGAGTAGGTGGGCGTGAAGTGGAGCTGGAAGCGGGGATGCGCGAGCAGCCACTTGTGCACCACCGGCGCCTTGTGGGCGGAGAGGAAGCCCCTATGTTTCGTCAAGCGGCAGAAGGGGGTTGACTCGCGGCCAGGGGTTGGATGTGCCGGTAGAGCTCGCGGGCCACGTATCGCTTCAGACACCGGATGATCTCGC
This sequence comes from Streptomyces sp. NBC_00091, assembly GCF_026343185.1. Lineage (GTDB taxonomy): Bacteria > Actinomycetota > Actinomycetes > Streptomycetales > Streptomycetaceae > Streptomyces. Next base: position 3,012,369 of record NZ_JAPEMA010000001.1, read on the forward strand.
GCTTGGACATGCCCTCGGCGGTGCGTCGCTCCAGATACTTCTGGGTACGTTCGTCCCAGCGTATGCGGGTCATCACGACGCGGTAGAGGGCGGCGTTGGCTTGGCGGTTGCCGCCGCGGTTCAGGCGTCGGCGCTGGGTCTTGCCGGAGGACTGCTCGACCGGACTGACGCCGCACAGCGCGGCGAAGGATGCTTCGTCATTGATCCGATCAGGGTTGTCACCTGCGGCGATGAGGAGTACTGCGGCGCTGTCGGGCCCGACGCCGACCAGGTCCAGCATCTGGGGTCGGCAGGCGCGGACGGCCCTGGTGGTGCGCCGGGTGAGCTCTTTGACCTCGTCGGATAGGTGCTGGACTCGGCGGGCGAGCAGACGCATCGTGAAGACGGCCTCGCCCCGGTCATCGACGTCGAGGGCCGCGCAGGTGGCAACCAGCGCAGGGTTACTCAGGCCGGTGAGGAGTTCGCGCAGATCTGGGTCGATGGACATGAGGACGGCCTTGAGCTGGTTCAGTGCCTGGGTGCGGGCCTTGACGGCCGATTCCTTGGCCAGCCTCAGGACTCGCATGTCCTCCACGGGCCCGTCCGCGCTCTTCGGCATGGTGGTGGCGCGTCCGGACAGCACCGCGCGGGCGGCCGCGTCCGCGTCGATGGCGTCTGTCTTGCCGCGCTTGCGCCGGGTGGCACGGTCGGGCTGGTTGATCTCGACGACGTCGATGCCCTCCTGGCGCAGGACCCGGGTCAGCGCGGTCCCGAAGGATCCCGTGCACTCGACCCCCGCCCGGTGCAGAACGCCGAACGACCGTCCCCAGGCAAGCAGTTGGCGATAGCCGACGGCGGTGGTCGGGAACTCCTGGTGGGCGAGCGAGGCGCCCAGGGTGGTGATGACAGCGGCGACGTGGATGTCCTTGTGGGTGTCCACCCCGAGGATCACCTCCTCCGCCGCCCCAGGGACCTGCTGCGCGGGCAGCGTCGGCTGGGGCATGCTGGTGACGGTCACGAGGCTCCTTGGACTGGGTCTGGTGGCTGACACCGGTCCGGTGGGCGGTCAGAACTGTGACGGTGCTTTGTGCAGCAAAGCCCCTATCGGGACACGTTCACCGGGCCGGCGGCAGTACGCACCGCAGGAGGCCGGGGCCGACAGTTCCACTCCAAGGCAGCTGTGGCCAGTTGTCGCACGGGTCAGGCTCCGGCCCCCTGCGGCACATCACGATCCTCACAGTTGTCGCAGATCACGTGGACCGCCAGGCCCCTGTCGGTCTGGCGGTCGATCTCGTCGAGGAAGTCCCGGAAATCGACAGCCCGGTGCTGCGCGGACAGTTTTGTGATCACCTTGCCGGTCGCGGTGTTCAGGGCGGCGAACAGATCGACGGTGCCGTGGCGGACGTAGTCGAAGGTGCGCCGCTCGGGGACTCCGGGCAGCATCGGCAGCACTGGCGCGGTCCGCTCAAGTGCCTGGATCTGCGGTTTCTCGTCCACCGCGAACACCACCGCGTTGGCTGGCGGGGCAAGGTAGAGGCCGACGACGTCACGGATCTTGTCGATCAGGAACGGATCGGGGGAGATCTTGAAGGTCTCGGTCCGCCACGGTTGCAGGCCGAAGGCGTGCCAGATCCTCAGCACACTCGCCGGAGAGATCCCCACGACCTTGGCCAGCTCCCGCTTGGACCAGTGCGTCCCGCCGGCGGGTGAGTCTTCGAGGGTGCGGACCACCACTTCTTCGACCTGGGCGTCGGTGATGGTCCGCGGCACCCCGGGCCTGGGCTCGTCCGCGAGTCCGTCCAGCCGGTCCCGCAGGAACCGGGTCCGCCACTTGGTGACGGTGCCCCGGTTCACGCCCAGCCGGGCGGCCACCGCCAGGTTCGGTCCGCCGTCCGCACATGCCAGCACGATTCGTGCTCGCAGGGCCAGACCCTGCGCGGTCGTGCGGCGCTTGACCCAGTTGTTCAACACCTGCCGCTCGGTCTCACTCAGGACCAGCGGCTCCAGCCTGCTGTCACCCACAAACCACAGCAGACCGAAGCCAGCCAGCACCCGTCAGCCGAATCCACGAACTGGTACGGAAGACGACTCACGTGGTGCCGAACGAACTCACAACCAGATCACTAGCGGCCGTTGAGGACGACGCGGCACACGCCACAGAACATGGCAGCGTCGCGCCCGTACCTGCGCATTAGCTGGCCGCACTCGGAGCACGGCCCGAGCTCCCACGGCGGGCAGCCCAGCGCGGCGGAGGCAGCGGCCCGCTCGACGGCAGTGATCAGCATCGGGTTCCGGGACTGCTGTGTCGGCATTCGGGGGAGGGTGAAGCCGCCGGTGGGCTGGCCTAGATCGCGGATGGGTCGGGCGTCGCTGACGAACCAGCCCTCCTCGCCGGCCCGGCAGGTCCGGTCTATCTCCTGCTCGGCGAAGGTGATCTCGTCGTCCTCTTCCTGCGCCGGGCCACCGGGGAGAGGCTCCATCTCCCCGATCAACTCCCGCCACCGCTTGCAGTCCGCCGACGGCACCCACATGTGCCGTCCAGCCCGGCCGCTGCCGCGGTTGGGGACGTAGACCGGCACGCTCTCCCCCGTAGCGCTCGACAAGACGAGGTCTTCAAGGTGCACTGCCTTCTTCTCCGGCTCGCAGAGCGCAGGAACGAACCAGTCGGAGTGAAGACCGCCACAATGACTGGCGCCGTCGGACAGCAGGCAGTGCCGGTCGCTGCTGGGCACGCACTTCCACACCTGGAGGTAGCGGTAGCCACCGCGGATCACCATCTCCTTGCCGCCGGCGATCTCCCTCCACGGCATGTCGTCGACACGAGCCCAAGGGGCGCGGTCGATCAAGGAGGCGGTGCGGTCCTTGGCCACCCACAGGGGCGTGATGTCGTGCTGCACCGCGTTGACCGAGCGACGGTGCACGCTGCTCGGGCTGAGGTGGTGGTACTGGATCTCCCAGCCGATCCGTATACCCCCGGGACCGGTGACGAGGGCGTCGGAGATGCTCCGTCGGTTCGCCGTGGGCACCTCGGCTTCGGCGGCCAGGCCGCACCGGGAAGCGGTCTCGACGATCCTCTCCTTCGTTGCCTTGTGCTGCTCGCCCTCCGCCGGCGTCGCCTTGTGCGTGATCGGCAAGTGCGAGGCGACGAGCGGCCGACGGCCACCGACGCGGCCTCGGCGGATGAACATCCACGGAGACTTCCCGCCAGTCTCCGACAGGCACTCCCGCCCGTCGTGGTGCGCCAGGCATTCAAGAAGCTGCGGATCGCGGTCGGCGACGCGTGCAGTGATCTCCCGCAGCAGATCGGGACGCCCCGCGTGACCGAGGTCGGGCAGGGACAGATTGATCTCTATGCCATATCCGGTGTGCCACACGCCATTGGCCATTCGTCCACGATAGGAGCGACCACTGACACACCAACAGATGGCGTATTCAAGGTTGTTGACTTGTCTGGAGCTGAACCGGCGAAGCGCTGGCCGTCCTGCTGGAAGCCGAGCAGGTCGCGCTCGAACAGCTCTACCACCACTACATGAGCCGAGAGAAGGTCATCGGCTGGAGACGTGGCACCAGAGGCTGGCCGTCCCATCCCGTGGCAGACCTGGCCTGCAGGCCCCGGATCGTGGCAGGTAGCTAGAGTCCAATCCGTGAGCGAGAACGAGCATGAAGCGAAGATGGCCCACCCTCGTATGGCGGCTGGCGCTCTCTTCTTCGACGAAGCTGATCGAGTCCTCCTCGTCGAGCCGTCGTACAAGGACTACCGAGATCTTCCCGGTGGATACGTCGAACGGGGCGAGTCGCCCCGACAGGCCTGCGTGCGCGAAGTCCATGAGGAACTGGGCATCAAGCCCCACATCGGCCGCCTCCTCGTCGTCGACTGGGCGCCGAGCGCGGGAGAGGGCGACAAGGTCCTCTACCTCTTCGACGGCGGTCACCTCGACGGAGACCACCGCCAGCAGATCGCGCTGCAAGCGGACGAGCTCCGCGGCTACGACTTCCACCGCGCCGAACAGGTGCCAGAACTCACCATCCCCCGCCTCGCGCGCCGAATCGCCGCTGGCATCGAGGCCCGGACGAGCGGCCTGACTGCCTACCTGGAACACGGGCAGTCGCCGGAAACATAGGCCTGCCTACACCTCTGCTTCGGCGCCCCGGCTTCGTGGGGCACCGCAAGGCGCTGGGCGAAACTGCTGGAGGATGAGTGCACCTTCGAGCAACCCGTTCGTGGCCAGAGGCGTCGGCCCCGAGCGACCCTTGTAAGGTCGAAACGTGGCCACTCTCTCCCTCCCCGATAACCTCGCAGACCTCTCCGACCTCCCGGCGGAGGCGGTGGAGCATGGCGAGGTCTTCACTCGGCGCTGGGTGGTCGATCTCATCCTCGACCTCATCGGCTACACGGCCGACAAGGACCTGTGCGGCCTCAAGATCGTGGAGCCTGCCTGCGGTGGGGGCGCATTCCTCGGCGCCATCGCTTCGCGGATCAGCGCCTCGTGTCACGTGCACAAGCGCCCCATCACGGACGCGCTCGACGCGGTCCGTGCCTTTGATCTGCTGGAACGCAACGTGCGGGAGAGCCGTGCGCTAGTCGAGAAGCAGCTGCTCGATGATGGGCAGCGGCCGGAGGAAGCCAGGAAGGTCACCGAAGCCTGGATCGGGCAGGGTGACTACCTCCTCCAGTCTGATGCGGACCATCGCGCCGACTACGTCGTGGGCAATCCTCCGTACATCCGTCTTGAGGACGTACCGGACGATCGCATGGCTGCCTACCGGAGCGCCTGCCCGACGATGGGCGGTCGTGCCGATATCTACGTCGGCTTCTACGAAGTCGCGCTCCAGAGCCTGAACCCTGGCGGGAAGCTGGGCTTCATTTGCGCGGACCGCTGGATGCGGAACCAGTATGGTCGTCGGCTGCGGCAGCTTGTGACCAGCGAGTTCAGCATGGACCTGGCCCTGGTGATGCACGATGTGGACGCCTTTGATGAGCAGGTTTCGGCCTATCCTGCGATCACGCTCATCTCGAATAGGGATCAAGGCGAAGCCGTAGCAGCGGATACCACTCGGTCATTCGGAGCCGAGGCAGCCCAGACGTTCGCCGCCTGGTACTTGTCCGACGGACCCACACCCATCACCACCTCCGCGTTTCAGGCTGCGCGCATGCCCCACTGGTTCCCCGAGGAGGACTCGTGGCCGGCCGGCTCGCCGGCAAGGCTGGCGGTCCTCGAAGATCTCACCGAGCGCTTCAGGCTGCTGGAGGACAAGGAGACCGCGACCAAAGTCGGGATCGGGATCGCCTCCGGCGCCGACAAGGTCTTCCTCACCAAGGACAAGGACTTGGTGGAAGAAGACCGCCTGCTACCCATGGCCATGGTTCGGGACACCACAAGCGGCAGGTTGGACTGGAACGGCACGTTTCTGGTCAACCCGTGGACGGCAGATGGGGAGCTGGTGGATCTCACCGCCTACCCCCTGCTTGCGACCTACTTCGAGCAGCACAGTGCTGCCCTGCGCAAGCGGTACATCGCGGTCAAGCAGCCTCAGCGCTGGTACAAGACCATCGACAAGGTCGATCACCACCTCACGCGCCGGCAGAAGCTGCTGTTTCCGGACATGAAGCTGAGGATCCACCCGGTCCTCGACGAAGGTGGCCTGTACCCTCACCACAACCTGTACTTCATCGTCTCGGACGTCTGGGACATGCGCGTACTCGGTGGCCTGCTGCTGTCCAAGGTCGCGGAGGCATTCGTGGAGGCGTACGCGGTCAAGATGCGAGGGGGAACCCTCCGCTTCCAGGCTCAGTACCTCCGCAAGATCCGCGTGCCCGACCCTGCCGCGATCAGCGAGAGCGACCGGGCAGCCCTGGCCGATGCCTTCGACAAGCGAGATGCGGAGGCCGCTACGGCCGCTGCCTTGCGTGTCTACGGTCTCGCCGAGCTGCCTGACTAGGAGGAGCGGATCTTGACGGTCACCCGCCAAGACTTCGAGGATGCCGTAGCCGCTTACTGGGGTGCCAAGGAACTGCAGCGCGAGCAGTCGACGATCAATGGTGCTGTCGGCACCGGCACGGCAGGCTCGGTACGTGGCGGCAAGCACTTCGACCCCATCGCTGTCCTGCTGTCGAAGTTCTTCCTTGACGCTGGATATCCGCCAGAGAGTATCCGCGTCACCAAGTCGCAGGGCCTTGAGCTGCCTGGTTACTACCGGCCGCAGAAGCAGTGGGACCTGGTCGTCGTCCACAAGGACACCCTCGTGGCTGCCTTTGAACTGAAGGCGCTCGGCGGACCCTCGTTCGGAAACAACTACAACAACCGGGTCGAGGAAGCGTTGGGCAGTGCCATTGACCTGCGCCACGCGGCCCTGGCTGAGCTGTACCCGGGGGAGGAGCCCTGGCTCGGGTACTTCTTCATCATGCAGGACGAAGAGGGATCCCGTCGGCCGGTCAAGCCGGCCAAGGGCGCATTGCCGGTCGAGCAGATCTGGCATGGGTTGTCCTACCAGGAGCGCTTCGGCGTCTTCTGTCAGAGGCTGATGTCCGAGCGGCTCTACAACGCCGCCTGCTACATCACGTCGTCGGCATCGAACCCGAAGCCCAACGAACCGATCGACAAGCTCAACTGGCTGCGGTTCTCGGCTGCCATAGACGCGCGCCTCACCTACCTGAAGAACCTCGGTTTCCCGGGCTAGTTGCAGTCTGGCGTGGTGAGCACCCAGACTGCCATCGTCTGGGTGCCACTCGGGCCGTGCAGGTTCTACTCCTTCAGCATCGCCTTCACCACGTTGACGCGCCCTTCGATAGCTGCGCGAAGGACACTCGCCGTTGCGGCCGCCAGGGGCTCCAGGTAGGTGATGTCACCGTCGGCACGCTTCGTGGTGATGAACCAGCCAGCATCGTAGACGCGCTCTCCGATGAAGCGCCGGATCATCTCCTGGTATCGCTGGTTGTAGGAGAGCCCGTGGAAGGCGGCATCGGTCGGGAACATGGCCCGGGTGTCCTTCCCTTCCTTCTCCGTCTCGGGGGTCTCCTGCAGGATGAACACGTAACCGAGCCACGGAGGTAGCTGCCCGAATGGGCTCTGGTCGTTCTTCCGCTGTGCGGCATCAATGTCGGTGGCACTACCCAGAGCCTCCTCGAATCGATTGTTGAAGTTCTTCCCGACGCTGCCGACCTGCGACTTGAACTCGAACGCGGCCACCAGCACGCCCTTGTACTTCACGACCAGGTCCCACTGCTTGCGGACGCGGTAGTAGCCAGGCAGGTAGGGCTGCCCGGTCTTGATGCACTCCTCGGGGATCCCGCAGTCGATGAAGATGCTCTTCACCAGGTCTTCGAGGGGCTTCATGTGCCCGTTCCCCCTGGCCGCTCCACCTGACTTCCCCCCGTCATCCAGCTTGCTCTCCTGGCCGTCGCGCCGGAGCCAGAAGTTCTCGATTGCGTGCTGGATGTCCTGGGGCTCCACGCGGCATCTCCGTGTTCGTCGGAAGTGGTGGGGGTTACTCCCCGACCGACGCCAGTCTGCGCGATGGGTCTGACATACCGTCTGGGCCTTGGTGGGGTGACCGACCGATAGGACAGCCTCCGCAGACATGCTCGACGACGACGCCGGCCCCCGGTGTGCGGCGCCTGCGACCGCGATCGAAGCCCGGGTCGGAGACTGAGCGTGTTCATAGCAAGATCGTGAAAAGTGGATCGTCGACGGCCGATTCGGTGTTAGCGGTTCGGGAAGGGGCGGGGCGGCCTAAGATCCAGACCATGATGGTCCCTTCGCAGCAGGACGGTGCCGACACGACCGATGCGGTGGAGGCAGAGCGCCTCCGGGAGCGCGTACTCGACATCGTCCGAACGAAGTTGGGTGCAGCAGTAACCATCAACTGGCTGGAGGAACTGAGCGGCGGGCACACAGGCGCGATGGTCGTGCGAGCCGATGTGATGGGTGCCGGCAGCCAGGGGCCTGACGGGCACGTCATTCTCAAGCTGTCGTCGGACGACGAGGAACGCCAGCACGAGGCGCATCAGCGGTTCCAGGAGGCCCTCGCCGACTACGGCGAGAAGCACCTTCCGAAGCTGTACCTGACTGCGGCTGACGACCGGCTGCGGGTCGACATCTACGGAATCGCCGGCAAGTCCGTCGAGTACGTGAAGCCGGGGGACCGGTCGGGTGCCGCGGTTCTCACTTTGGCTTGCCGGGCGGCCAGTAGCGAGCTGCTCGCCGCGCAGCTGACCGGGTACACGGGCGGGATGCGGACGGTCCAGCAGGTGCTCGAGGCTTGGCTGCGGCCGGGGTTCGTGCTGGGGCCGAGGGGGCGGGCGCTGCAGGAGACCCGGCAAGCGGCCGGGATCCCAGGCATCACCTTCGCCTTCTCCACAGAAGTTCTGCCCGATCCATGGTCGCTGCTGCAGGAGATCGAACTGATGGGGAGTGAGGTCTTCATCTTGGAGGGCGCTGCCCATGGGGACCTCCATCTGCGCAATATCCTCGTCAATGAGGCATTCAAGGACCGGGTCCACTACTGGCTGATCGACGTCAACTGGGGGGCGACGAAGCCACTCCTGTACGACCAGGCTTACCTGGAGACCGCTGCGCTGCTCGCCATGGACGACCGGCTGAAGCTGGCTGAGCCCCTCGAAGCCCTTATCACCGTCGACACAGGCGGCCTGTTCGAGCTCGGGGCACAGGACTTCGGGAACGTGGTGAAAGGGATCCGCGAGGGCGCGGAGGAGATCATCATTGAGCGGCAGGAGAACCGCAAGGACTCCCTCGACCGGCAGTTCCTCCTAGCCCGGCTGGGCGCGGCACTGAATTTCGCGTCTAAGAAGATGCCTGAGACCAAGCGGGTCGCGGCGTACCGGATGGCTGGCTGGATCGCCCGTCAGTACCTCAGCCGCTACCACAAGCCTCTGCTAGCCCGGATGCTGGCCGATGCCCAGGGCCCGCGGGACAGGCAGGACGGCTGGCCGGCTGCTCTGACTGCAGCCGAAGCCGAGGATTTGAAGGCGCGGATCGCGCCGTTGTTGCCTGACGTCCACAGCGGATTGGACCGCTTTCTCATCGTGGAGGACGGGGTTCTCGACGCGGACATGGCGCATCTGCTCGCGCACCGCTGGTCGGTGATCATCGATCTCAACCCGGCGAGTGAGACCACCGGTCTGGCCAGCCTGTTCGACGAGAGCACGGCCGATTACCAGACCGCCTTCCGTGGGACGCATTCTGTGCCCGCCGCCGCCCGCAACGCTGTGCCCTGGGTCATGGCGGGTGGCTGGGAGAGCCACGGCGAGCGCGCTCCGGCCGACTACAAAGAATGGCGCCGCCTCTACCGTCAGATCGTGGAGGACGTGTTCGATGGCTACAGTGCGTCCAGCCCCAACCGGTCGGCAACCGTCGTCTGCCTAACGTCGAATCCGGGGCTAGACCGCCGTTCCCAGTGGATCCTGGAAGCGATCGAGGACCGCTACGACGACCCCTTCGACCCCCTTCAGGCAGCCCTAGGGAGCCCTGAACTTCAGGTCTTGCTGGAAGAGTTCGCCCGAGGCGGGGCCGTGCGAAGTCTGGGTGATTCCGTCACTCTGCCGGCTGAGAAGGGCACGGTGCAGATCCCGCACGAGGTGCTCGTCCGACTTGAGACCGATCTCGTCGTCGTGCACTCCCGGATTGTGGAGGCCCAGCTCCGCGACGAACCCACCGACGAGTTCTGGCGGGGACGCCCGCCAAGCTGGTTGGACTTGGACGCCCGGCTCGACATCCCCCGGGATCTGCGGGCCGATCTGCGGGAGCGACTTCTCGACGTGTTCGGTAGGCAGAGCTCGATGAGCCTGGAGTTGTTTCACACACCTGGTGCCGGGGGCACCACCCTGGCCCGGCGTATCGCGTGGGACCTACACCGGGAGCATCCTGTCGTCCTCGTCAACAAGTACAGCCCCGGCACCGCCGATCGGGTGGATCAGGTCTACCGACTCACCGGCAAGACGGTGCTGGTGGTGGCCGAGAGCGCCGATGTGTCCCAGAGCGAGCGGGAAGACCTCTACCGCAAGCTCGACCAGCGCAATGCACCCACCATCCTCATGTGGGTCACCCGGACGAACAGCACGCCGGCAGGTGTCGGCGATCGGTCTGGGGACCGAAAGTTCTACCTCGATGACCCCATGTCACCGCGTGAGGTACGGGAGTTCCAGCAGGATTACGCGCTGCGCGCTCGCAGTCCACGAGCGAGGGCAGCCGTAGAACTTCTCGCTTCCCCCGGCTCGCCCCCACAGCAGCTCTCCCCGTTCTACTTTGGCCTCGCCGCCTACGAGGAGGATTTCCAGGGCACGGCGCAGTACGTGGAAGCCCACCTGAGCCAGTTCACGGATGAGCAGCGGCGTGTGGCGAGCTATCTGGCCCTAGTGACCCTCCACGCCCAGCGAGGAGTGCCCTTTACGATCGTCCGGCGTTGGCTGACCGGGCGGTGGGGAGGGCACGCCGCCTCCTCCGACTCCTACCGGAGCGACCTTGCGACGGTCCTTGGCGCAGACTTGCGCCATTTGGTCGTGGAGAACGACGACCAAGTGCGGATCCTGCACCCGACCATTGCCCAAGTGCTCCTAGACGCAGTGATCGAGGCGCCACGGGGGCAGAGCCGCTGGGCCATGCACCTGGCCGATCTAGCGATCGAGCTCATCGACCAGGTGGCGGGCCGCATGGGGACTAGCAATGAGCCGGGGCGGAAACTCCTCGAGAACCTGTTCATTACCCGGGGCAATAAGAACGGTCAGCAGCGGCGCTTCTCCGACCTGATCATGATGCTGGACGAGGGTCACCAAGGCCAGGCGTATCGCGTCCTGCTGCACCTCACACACAGGTACCCAACGGAAGCCCATTTCTGGATGCACCTGGGCCGGTACCACCAGTGGTACAAGGGCCTCGGGGACGGACAGGCGCAGCGATACGTTGAGAAGGCGATCGAGATCACCGATGGCTCCCAGTCCGTGCACTTCCATGCGCTGGGCAAGCTCCACCGCGACGGGGTGGAGGAGGCGCTGAAGCTGCACCGGGGTGGGCCGCAAGAGGCTCTGGACCGCATCGGTGCCCAGTACGCGCAGGGGCTCGTCGCCTTCGACACAGCCCGCCGGATTAATCCCGAGGACGAACATAACTACGTCACTCCAGTACAGATGATCGCGGCGGTCCTCGAACGCCTCCCCCGGCTGGCAGGCCAGAGTAGTCTCGTGGGCCTGCTGCATGCTGGGGGAGAAGTCGCTGAGTGGGCGGATGCCCAGCTCCGGCTGGCGCTGTCCTTGCTGGACGCTTGCGAGACGGCCATGCCGGAGCACGCTGGTAATTCGTACCTCGTCACCGCGCGACAGCGCATCGACGACGTGCATGGCAAGGCATCCGACATGGTCGTGGCCTGGCGTGATGTGTCGGTCAGGTGGAGCGCCCACCCAGGATTCGTCGTGGCTCTCGCTCGGGGACTGCTGGTGAACGTGGAGGACACGGACGAAGAGGTGTCGGAGGACGTCTTGCGGACGGTCGTGCGCCTCTATGACTCGGTGTTCGAGGACGGTGGCTACCTGGCAGACCACGATCTGGAGCTCTGGTTTCGTGCATACAGGAGGCTTCCCGAGTACAGCGAGCTCGCCGCCCTCGAACGGTTCGCGCAGATCGTCGAGCAGCGTGGGAGCGTGGTGGCCCACTACTACCTCTACGTCATCCACTTTATGCGGTGGCTCGACACGGAGGAGTACGACCAGCGCAACGCGGCCCGCCACTTTGCGGAGGCCCGACAGCTGACTGGCCGCCGCAGCACCAGGTGGAGCTACGAGTGGGCCGCCAAGCAGGACCCGGTCGAGGGGCCCGTACCAGGGGAACGTCTGGCGCACTTCAAGGAGCTCGGTGAGCGCCGACCTGTGACGAGCGATTGGGAGCGCTCCGAGCAGGTCTGCCGGCGGGTCAGAGGGGTGATCAGGCGCATCGACGGACCGCGGAGCGGCTGGGTGGCCGTCGAGGGCGGCGAAATGCAGGCGTACTTCGTGCCCCGCAGCGATTTCCACGCCGACACTCATGTCAACAGGATCTTGGAGTTCGATCTGGGATTTGCTCAGGACGGGCTGCGGGCCTGGCGGCCTGAGCTGGCGAAGGAGCAGCGCCTGCTGCGGGACATCCGGGAGATCGCCACTGGCCCGGACGCTGATGACCTGGCTCCCTCGTTGCAGGGGCAAGGCAGGAGGGCTCCGGCCGCGTCCCTTGAACCGCTGCCGCCGCTCGAGGTGTCTCCTCAGGTGCGGCAGCAGGCCGTACAACAGGTCAGGCAGAACGGGGACGCTGCCTGTCGGCTAGTGATCGACGAGTTGCTGTCCCTAGCCCAGGAGAAGCGGAACGTCACGTCGACCATGGTGGGTGCCCAGTTGCAGGAGACCTTTGGGGATACCCGGTACCGGGAGCTGCTGCGGGGCCGGAAGCTGGGAGGCTTCGTGGTGGATCTCGGCTACCGGACCGAGCCGACAAAGCACGGCCAGTTCGCGGTTCTGCCAGCATCCGCGGCCGGACCGGAAGTGGGGAGCAGCGGGTGAACAGGGCAGGGCTGTCGGTGAAGAGCGACTTCCCGGCGTGAGTGAGTTCCGGACTACCCATCGAGCGGTGCTCTGCTGACGTGGATGTACGTGTCCGATAACGGGGTAGCGACGCGTCTCCGAGGCTGAATCCGCTGTTCAGCATGTCCATTCTGCGTGAGCGGTGCGTGAGCGGACGGGGTGGCACAGGGTGGATCACGTGGCACGCAGGTCAGAGGGCCTAGGTCTCTGACCTGGTGCAATGGGATTCTGCGGCACGGGTCGGCACCAACCGGGATGATCTTGCGGGGCCTCGTAATGCGTAGGTCTCGGGTTCGAATCCCGAAGGCGGCTCTGTAGAACCCCCAGGACTCACTCGCCGTGACCTGGGGGTTTTGCTATTTCTGGCCTTGCTTCTGTTGGTGCGTCAGCCCAGAGGCCCCGCCGCGCGACCCACCGGCCGCGGGGTCCTGCGCGGTCGCGCGCTGGCGCATGAAAATCGCAGGTCATGCCCCTGGACGGGGGTTTGAAGCACCCTCCTTGACTCCTTCGGGTGGTGGATACATCGACCTCTGTTCGTCACTCTCCGCATCCGGTTGCATGTGTGGAGTGACGGAACTGCCCTACTGGGCACGGCCACGGAGGAGAGCCATGTTCAAAACCAACAGGACTCGTCGGGGAATCATCGGGACGGCCGCCGCGCTCGGCGTGTTGGCCGCCGGGGTGGCTGGGGGCGTGGCCATCGCGGATGACGCCGCCATCAAGGCGCTCGCTCCCTACGCGCAGGCGTCCGCGAAGGTCAACGCGGACGGGACTCGCGAACAGTCGCAGGGAATCAAGTCCCTCACGCGCCCCGCGAACACGAACGGCGTCTACTGCGTGACGTTCGACGACGTGAAGAAGATCAAGGTGTCCAGGAGCACCCCGACCGCCACCCTGTCCTCCGTGCCGGGGAGCAACCCCTCGGGGTACAACGTCTTGCTCAGTACGGCCCCGACCAGTCCCTGCGGCAACGCGGCGGACACGCTCACCGTCTACATCTACAGCGCTCAAGGGACGGTCAACTACCCGTTCTTCCTCGTCGTCCCCTGACCCACCCGCCGTGTACGGCCGGAAGGGCGGCACCGCGCTCCCGACCAGCGGCTCGATCCGGCCAGGCCCCTGACAGTGCAACGACACGACCGAGAAGGAAGAAGGCCAAGCCCCATGCGCAACTCCACCACCAAGCGTCGCCGCCCCCTCGCCCTCGCTCTCGCCCTCGCCGCCCTGGCTTCCGTACCGGCCCTCGCCGGTACGGCGGTCGCGGTGGACGACCTGTACGCTCCGCACGCCCGCGCCGCCGCCAAGGTGCAGGGCAGCGACGGAGACCTCCTGGCTTCCAAGAACGTCGCGTCGTCATGGCAGGTCGACACGGGGAAGTACTGCGTCAAGATCACGGACCCCGACATCGACCTGACGGACGCGGTGGTCTTGGCCACGCCCAACAGCGGCAGCGGAAACCGTACCGCCGAAGTCCGCACGACCCCGACGAGCACCTGCGGAGACAACATCACGGTGTTCACCCACCACGCCACCGCTGGGTACGTGAACACGAGCTTCACCATCGCCGTGCTGTAGCACCTGCCCCCACGCTGCCTGGCTGGTCGTCCGGCCGGGCAGCGTGGCCGGTCAGTGGCCCGTCGCGACGAAGCGGAGGTAGCGGCGCAGGCCGAAGGTGCGGCGGTGCTCCGCGTCGGCCGCAGCGAGCTGCGTGGCCAGCAGGCCGTGGGTGGTGGTCGTGTCGGCGAGTTGGGTCTGGCGTCGGAGCAGTACCGCGCGCTGGTGCTGGGTGGCCGCCTGATGTTGCTGCTTCTGCTTGTTGGTCTGTTGCAGGCGGGTGGTGAAGCGCTGCTGGAGCTGGTCGCGCTTGCGTCGGGCCGCACCCTCGGCCTGCGTGATCTCCGTTTCGCACTTCTTCTTCTGGGCGGCGAACTGGTGGCGGATCGCGGTGCGTTCCTGAGCGCCGAGGCTGGTGGGAGCCGACTTCCGGGCCCGTTGTTCCAGCGAGGCCCGCCAGCTCTCGAGCGTGGTGGCCCGGACTTCGGCGATGCCCGGAATCTTGACCTGCCGGCCGGTGGCAAGGACGAGGTACGCGTCGCGGTTGGCGTACCGGGTGCCCTGTACGTACCGGACCCCGGTGAAGTCGGCGGCCGTGCGGATGCCGGCGGCGATCAGGGCCGTGACCGTCCCGCTGCTGATGTTGGAGAGCTTCTTGGCGTCCTGGATGGGGGTCCGGCGGAGTCTGTCCTGGACGTGTGTCCTGATGGCCGACGCCAGAGCGGCGTCCAGTTGGCTCTGCTCCTTGGTCGTCAGTCCGCTCAGCCTTGCCCTGAGGGTGCCGGTCTCCTTGTTGAGCGTGATGGTGATCCGCGACTGCTCGTCGCGCAGTTCGGTCTGGAGGTTCTTGATCTGCTGGTTGATCTGGGTGTCCCTGCTCGCACCGGCGGCGTTCAAGGCTTCGATCTCCTGGTGGATCTTCTGTGCCTCGGCCACCGGGTCCCGCAGTGCGTCCACCTGCTGCTGGAGTGCCCGCATCCTGGCCTTCGAGGCCTTGGCCTCGGGGCGGGAGCGGCGGGTGGAGTGGAGGGCGCCGCCGGACAGGAGCAGAGCTCCCAGCTGGGCGCCGGCCGCGTAGCCGCTCGGCAGCACGCTGATGGCGGTCAGCGCGGCCGGTGTGACCGATCCGGCCAGGGCGAAGACGCCGCAGAGGACGTCCGCGGGGCGTCTGCGCGTAAAGCCGGTACCGGCAGCCGTGGCTGTGGCCGTGCTTGTGCTGCCTGCCGCAGGGGCGGTTCGGGGCTGGGGTACGTGCCCGGCCAGCCAGGCGGGGGCTCCGCCCTGCTGGGCCGCCGCGCGGGCCGGACGCTGGGCCGGGTTCGGCGTCACGGTCGGGGTCGCCCCGGCCGTGGACAGCGGGGGAACCGCACGGGCGGCCGCGGTGAGGTGCCCGTGCGTCTGTGCGGCCAGCGCCCGAAGGTCCGGGTTCGCATGGGTCAGCAGCAGGCTCCAGGCCAGTGAGGACCGTGGTTCCTTGAAGTCGTCTTCTTTCAGGATGAGGAACTCGCCCTGATCGTCGTGCAGTTGTCCCCAGACGGCGGGATCGGTGGCGACCGCGACGAGGCTGAGGTAGATGACCCAGGCGGAGAAGCGGTCCATCGCGGGGCCGAAGTCCGAGCTCGTGCGGGCTGGGGACTGGTAGTTGCGGTGGCCGTTCTCCGTGGAGCCCCGCCCCTTGAGCGCGGGCACGTACATCCCGTCGTAATCGACGAGGCGGAGCGTGCCGTCGGGAGCGACCAGGAGGTTGCCGTGCTGAAGGTCTCCGTGGGCGAGGCCGAGCTTCTCCAGGTCGGCGACCAGCGCCGCGAACCGGTCCGCCGTCGCCAGAACCGCCGCCGCGTCCCGGACGTTCCGGTCGATCCACGTGATCAGGCTGGTGCCCTCCACCCAGGCCATCTTCAGGGCCGGGTACCAGTGACCGGCGACGAGTACGCCCCTCGGCAGGTACTCGATGCCGACCGGCCACGGCTGGGACAGTTTGGCGGGCCTGAGGTCGGCGAGCTGCTTGCCGATGGCCTGGTAGCGGGTCTCCAGCGTGCTGCTGTCGCGGGTGAAGCACTTCAGCGCGTACCGCTGCCCGCCCGGGGCGGTGACGGAGAAGACGCTTGCGAAGTTTCCGGAGATCGCCTTCGGTCCGAGTACGGGGCTCTGCTGGACCGTTCCGTGCTTGAGGTCCGGGTCCTCGAAACACAGGGTGGGGTTCTGGAGGGCTTCCACGTAGTTCGCGCCGGTCGGGAATTTCCGTCCGGCGGCAGGTCCGCCGGTGCGGGAGACCGCCATTACCCCTCCGTCTTCACCCGCATGCGGATGAGGGCTACGTCGTCGTTGCGCATCCGGGACTTGTCGCGTTCGCTCCGGACCCAGTCGGCAAAGGTTTCCTGGTCCAGGTCGGCGAGCTTTCCGAGCTGCTTGCCGGGTCCGCCCGAATCGATCTCGGGGTGCGAGAGCAGCCACGCGGCCAGGGCATCGGTCGCCAGCAGCAGCTCGTCGTCCGCGCGCAGTTCACCGGTTGCGGTCGACGCGCGCTCGGCGATCAGAGCGGCATCCCGGTTGCGGCTGCCGAGCAGCTGCGGGGTGATGCCGAAGCCGTCGCCGTCCGCGATGGGGAACGAGGTGATCAGCCGGCCCTCGCGGAGGTGGAAGAGGCAGCTGTCGCCGAGGGCGAAGGCGTGCCAGGTCCAGCGCCGCGCGGTCTCAGGTCCTCCTTCCGGATCCGGTGTCGCCGCCCGGACGTGGACCGCCACCAGCGTGGCGAAGGCCCCTTTGTCCAGTCCCGGCTGTTCGTACCAGGTGATGGGTCGGCCGCCGGCCGCCCGCTCCGCCTGGTACTGCGCGATGTAGCCGTCCCACCGGTCGACGGTGCGGGCCAGGAGATCCTCGACGAAGGACTCGGACCCGCTGCCGCCCTCGTTGTCGCCCGGCTGGTCGCACGCGGCCGCCAGGGAGGCGACGGCGCCCCGTACCAGCTGCTTGGCCCACGCCCCGGCGAGCAGACTCTCGGACGCTCCGTCGGACACGGCGGCGAAGGCCGAGTTCCTGTCGGGGGACGACAAGGTGTGCGTGGCGTCCTCGCACTCCTCGGGAGAGCTGCCCGTCTTGGGAACCAGGAAGCACTGGAAGTCGATGGGCGTCGTGCGTGCGCCCATGCCGCTCAGCGCAGTTCCGTGGCGCGCGTGCCGATGTCGAGGAACTCGACGATGGAGGTGATGTCGGCGTTGTAGACGAAACCGCGGGTGGCTTCGCTGACCCGGTGACCCTGAGACGCGGCGTAGGAGCGCATGTGGCCGGGCAGCACGCTCGACATGTGGAAGAGCAGTCGGGAATAGGTGTCCGGGAGTTCGCCCTCGCCGTCCGGGAAGGTGACGGGGGTCCCGCCGGCCCCGGAGACGTGCAGGTTGAAGAGAGATCGATCGTAGCGGCGCCGTGCGGCTCAGCGAGGGGAAATGGGGGAGGACGGCCCGAAGCGCGCGCGTCAGCCGCTCTGGCGTCCAGCGTGCCGGGAGAGCTGAGACAGTACGCTGGACTTGGCGGGGTCGGGCCCGCTCGCATGGTGTCCGGGAGGTGGGTCATGACTGCCGAGATGGCAGCCCCTGCGTGGATGCACGAGCAGATCACGGCCGAGCAGTACGACTCCTGGTCCGAGGAGCAGTGTGCGGGGATCGAGATCGTGGACGGGATGGTCGTTGTGAGTCCCAGTGCGTCCAAGCGCCACAACCGACTCGCTCGGATCTTGGCGAACGTCTTGGAGGCAGCCGCCGGTCCGGACTGGAACGCCGATACCGACTTCGACGTCCGGCTTCAGGATGTCCCGCTCACCAATCGTCGTCCGGATGTCGTGGTGTACCGGGCGGACACGATCGACATCACGCCCACCCGTCCCGAGCACGTGCTGCTGGTCGTGGAGGTCGTCTCGCCGGGATCGGAGACCACTGATCGGATCGTGAAGACGGACCAGTACGCCAAGTCCGGCATTGCCTTCTACTGGCGGGTCGAGCAGGCCGCGACCGGCGCCCCCTTGGTGTACACCCATGTCCTCGACCCCGCGACCCGGGCCTACCGGGACGGGGACGTGTTCACCGGTGTCGTCAAGGTTTCGGCTCCTTTCCCGGTGGAGTTCGACCTCGGCCAGATCTGACCTCGTCGGAGGGGGCGTGGTAGGAGGCCGGGGATGACGACACGGTGGCGCGGTGCGGCGGTCGCGGCGGGTGCGGTCGGGCTGGTGGTGGTTCCCCTCGGTGTCGGGGCGGGGTACGCGTGGGACGCGGCGGCGCCCGGGCCCTCGGCCGTGGCGGCGGCTCCGGTGGCCGACGAGTTTCCGCAGCTCACGCCCGCCGTGGCGGCGCAGCTGGACGAGGCCGTCCTGAAGGTGCTGAAGGAGGCCCGGGTGCCCGGGGTGACCGTCGCGCTCTCGGCCCCCGGCAAGGGCGAGTACGTACGGTCCTTCGGCGTCGCCGACAAGGCGACCGGCGCGCCGATGCGCACCGACATGAACATGCGGATCGGCAGCGTGACGAAGACCTTCACGGTGACGGCCCTGCTCCAGCTGGTCGACGCCGGCAAGGCCGGGCTGGACGACCCCATCGGGAAGTACGTCGCCGGGGTGCCGAACGGCGACCGGATCACCCTGCGCGAACTGGCCGGGATGCGCAGCGGGCTCTTCAACTACTCCGAGGACGAGGGCTTCTTCAAGGCCCTGACGGGCGACCCCCGGCGGCCCTTCACCCCGCAGGAGCTGCTCGGGTACTCCTTCCGGCATCCGGTGCGGTTCGAGCCGAACGCGAAGTTCGAGTACTGCAACACCAACCTCATCCTGCTGGGCCTGGTGGTGGAGAAGGTCAGCGGCACCCCGCTCGACCGGTACGTCAACGACCGGGTGGTCAAACCCGCCGGACTGCGCCACACGCTCTTCCCCGCCGACGCGCGGTTCCCCAGCCCGCACGCGCAGGGCTACACGGACCAGACGGCCTCCGGGAAGACCGAGGACGCCGCCGACTGGAACCCCTCCTGGGGCTGGGCGGCCGGTGCGATGATCTCGGACCTCGACGACCTGCGGAGCTGGGCCAGGACCCTGGCCACCGGCACCCTGCTGACCCCCGCCACCCAGGCCCAGCGGCTGAAGGTGGTCCCGGCGCTGCCGGGCGCCGGCTACGGCCTGGGCATCTTCGACGTCCAGGGCTGGATCGGGCACAACGGTTCACTGCCGGGCTACGGGGCCCTGGTCGTGTACCTCCCGCAGTCGCAGGCGACGCTGGTGCTCCTCCTCAACACGGACATCGGCTACGAAGGCTCCGAGCCCAGCACGGTGTTCGGCGAGGCGATCACCCGGATCGTCACCCCGCAGCATGTCTTCTCCCTGCCCGCCCAGCCCGTTACCGGGCAGTGAGCGGGTCGGAGAACCCGCGCACAATGGATCACGGCGCGCGAGTGGACCCGAGGAGACGCACATGTTCGGTCAGGCGGAAGCACAGGGCGGCAACGGCGGCACGGTCACGGACGGGAGTTCGGGTGTCGTGCTCCGCGTGGCGGGGGAGGCGGACCTGGACACGGCCGCCGCGCTCTTCCACGGCTACCTCGACTTCTACGAGGTGACCGTCGAGGACCCGGACGGCCCCCGCCGCTTCCTCGCCGAGCGCATCGCGAAGGGCGAGTCCCTGGTGCTGCTCGCCGATGCGCCCGGCGCCGGCACGGTCGGCTTCGCGCAGGTCTACCAGGCCTTCTCCTCCCTCACCCTGCGGACGGCGTGGATCCTCAACGACCTGTACGTCGCCCCGTCCGGCCGCCGCACCGGCGCCGGCCGGGCGCTGCTGCGCGAGGTGCTGCGCAGGGCGCGGGAGGCCGGGGTGGCGGGCGTGCAGCTGGAGACCGCGTACGACAACCACGTCGCGCAGGGGCTGTACGAGTCCGAGGGCTTCGTGCGCGAGGAGTTCCACGTGTACTTCCACGAACTCGGCTGAAGGATTTCCCGGGGGCCGTCGCGTCGATGGGGTGAGACGGGGGGCGCTGACCAGGCTTACTTGGCGTCGGCGTAGCACTCCACTACCGCCGTGGTGAACGGGAAGCGGACCGGGGTGTCCCCGAAGGTGATCCGGCCCGCCCGCTCGCCGGCGGCGCGGATCGCCTCGGCCACGGCCTCCGCCTCCTCGGCGGGGCAGTGCACGATCACCTCGTCGTGCTGGAAGAACACCAGCTCGGCGCGCATCCCGGCGGTGGCCTGGCGCAGCGCGGCGAGCATCAGCAGGGCCCAGTCGGCCGCGCTGCCCTGCACGACGAAGTTACGGGTGAACCGGCCCCGGGCCCGGGTGTTGGTCGAGGAGTGGCCCGGGGTCCACGCCGTGTCCTCGGAGTCGGCGCCCTCCTGGGGGATCCCCGCCTCGCCGTCCTCGGCGGCGCCGGCCGGCGGCGGGCAGGTGCGGCCCAGCCAGGTCCGTACGAGCCGCCCCTCCTCGCCGGCCCGGGCCGCGTCGTCCACGTACGCCACGGCGCGGGGGAAGCGGCGGCGCAGCGCGGCCAGGTTCTTCAGGCCGTCCCCGGAGGTCTGCCCGTAGACGGCGCCGAGGACGGCGATCTTGGCCTTGTCCCGGTCGCCGGAGAAGCCCTGGCGGGAGACGGCCGTGTAGAGGTCCTCGGGGCGGCCGGCCACCTCCATGAAGGCCGGGTCGCGGGAGATCGCGGCGAGGACGCGGGGCTCCATCTGGTCGGCGTCGGCGACGACGAGCCGCCAGCCGGGGTCGGCGACGACCGCCCGGCGGATCACCTTGGGGATCTGCAGGGCCCCGCCGCCGTTGGTGACCCAGCGGCCGGTGAGGGTGCCGCCGGGGATGAACTCGGGGCGGAACCGGCCGTCGCGGACCCAGTCCGCGAGCCAGGACCAGCCGTGGGCGGTGTAGATCCGGTAGAGCTTCTTGTACTCGAGGAGGGGCGCGACGGCGGGGTGGTCGAGCTCCTGGATCTCCCAGCGGCGGGTGGACTTGAGCTTGATCCCGGCCTCGGCGAAGGCCTTGACCACGTCGGCCGGCAGCTCGGGGCGCACGCGCCGGCCGAAGGCGGCGGAGATCCGGTCGGTGAGCTCGGCCAGCCGGCGGGGCTCGCCGCCGCCGGCGTAGCGCTCGCCGAGCAGTTCGGTCAGCAGGGCCCGGTGCACGTCGGCCCGCCAGGGCAGGCCCGCGTGGTGCATCTCGGCGGCGATGAGGAAGGCGGCCGACTCGGAGGCGATGAGCAGCCGCATCCGGTCGGGGTGGGCGGTGGTGGCGGTGCGGCGCGCCTGGTCGGCGTGGATGGCGAGCAGGGCGTCGAGGGGGAGGGGGCGGGCGGCGGCCGGCTGCGCGTCGAAGAACTCGAAGAGGGAGTCCTGCGCGGCCGCGCGGGCGGGCTCGGCGGCGCGCGTCCGGGGGTCCGGCGGGACGGGGGCGTTGTTGAGGCGGGCCCAGGCGGCCGCCGCCGAACGGGGCTCGCCGGAGCGGCCCTCGTGGGCGAGGAGCAGCAGCTCGGCGTCCTCGATGTCGTAGCACCGCTCGACGCGGGTGCCGGCGGCGAGCAGGCGGGGGTAGACGGCGGCGGTGGAGCGCCAGATCCAGCGGGTGCCGGGGGGTGCGGAGCGGATCGCCTCGGCGGGGGTGTCGGTGACGGTGGCGGTGGCGGTGCCGGCGCCCTGGCCGGGTGGGACGGGCGTGGCGTGCCACCGGCCGTCGGCGGCTTCGGCGAGGGCCCAGGGGGTGGTGGGGTGGTCGCTCACGAGTGCGAGTGTCCCACCGGGGTCTGACAACCCCCCGCATCCCGGGCCGCGTGGGAGGGGGCGGTGAAGGGGCGTGCAAAGCTGAAGGGGTGAGTCAGTACGCCGAGATCGTCGACCGGGCCTTCGCGGCCGCCCTCTACGCCCAGGACGACGCCGGGCTGGACACCGGGGCCTCGGTGCTCGCCGCCGCCGACGGCGGGGGGTGGGGCGGGGTCGGGCGGGAGCTGCTGGCGCGCGGGGAGGCGTACGCACGGCAGGCGTGGGAGCGCGGCTGGCAGCCGGCCGACGTGCTGCGGCTGGTGCGGCGGGACCTGGACGCGGTGCACGTGCGGGTCGCCGGTGACGTGATCGCCGCCGAGGCGCGGCGCTACGCCCGCCTCCCCGAGCGGTGGAACGCCGAGGCGGTGTGGTGGGGGCGGGACGAGGAGTACGCCGATCAGCTCGCGCGCCGCGAGAAGGCGGACCGGTTCACGCTGGCCACCGCCGTCCTGGAGGTGTTCCGGCTGCTGATCCGGCTGCCCTCCATCGAGCCGGTGGGCCCGCTGCCCGGCGACCCGGCCGACGCTCTCGCCGAGCACGCGCACATCGAGCCGCGCATGCTGGGCCGGATCCGGGCGCTGCTCGCCAAGGCCGAGGCCACCACCTACCCGGAGGAGGCCGAGGCGCTCAGCGCGAAGGCGCAGGAGCTGATGGCCCGGCACACGGTGGACGAGGCGCTGCTGGCGGTGCGCGGCGGCGGCCCGGCGCAGGTGCCCGGTGCCTGCCGGATCGGGGTCGAGCCCCCGTACGAGGAGGCCAAGGCGGTGCTGCTGGACGCGGTGGCCACCGCCAACCGCTGCCGGGCGGTGTGGAACAGCGGCTTCGAGTTCTCCACGGTGGTCGGCTTCGAGAGCGACCTGGAGGCGGTGGAGCTGCTCTACACCTCGCTGCTCGTGCAGGGCACGGCGGCGATGACCCGGGCCGAGGCCGCCCAGCGGGCCGGCGGACGCAAGCGGACCAAGACCTTCCGGCAGTCCTTCCTGCTCGCCTACGCCAGCCGGCTGGGCCGGCGGCTCGCCGAGACCGCCGAACACACGGCCACCGAGGCCCCGGACAACCTGCCCGCGCTGGTGGCCCGGGACGTCGCGGTCACCTCCCGGGCGGAGGAGATGTTCCCCCGGACCACGACCACCCGGCTGCGCGGAGCCACCGACCACGCGGGCTGGGAGGACGGCACGGCGGCCGCCGACGCCGCCCACGTGGGCGGCAGACGGCCCTCGCTGCCCTAGGACGACGCCGGGCAGATCCGGAAGGGACGGCCTACGGCACGACCTTGCCGATGCCGCCCAGGGCCTGGGTGGCGCGCTGGTTGATCTGCCACAGCTGGCCGTCGCGGTTGCTGACGTAGATCCAGCCGTTGACGGTGTCCAGTGCGAGGCCCTCGCACGTCCCCAGGCCGGTGGCCACCACGCGGTGCGCGCCGTCCGCGAGGGTGATCTCGTACAGGCGTCCGGTCCCATGGTCGAGGGTGTACGCCCGGCCGGTGCCGTCGAGGGCCACGCGGATGGTGTTCCCGCCGGAAAGGTCGGCCACGACGCGGTGGGTGCGGCCGGCCAGGTCCACCTCGTGCACCTTGCCGCCGCCGACGTCCTTCCGGCCGAGGTACGCCTTGCCCCGCCCGTCCAGTGCCACCGCCGCGATGCCCTGCCCCAGACCGGTGGCGATCGTGCTCTTCTGGCCGCCCGGCAGGGCGACGGCGATCAGCTGCCCGTCGGTCCAGTTGGCGACGTAGGCCTTGCCCGCCGCCGCGTCGAGTGCGACGCCGTACGCGCCCGGGACGTCGGCGATCTTGCGGGAGGAGCCCGCGGCCAGGTCCACCGCGAGCAGGCGCCCACCGGACCAGTCGGTGGTGTACGCCGTGCCCTGGCCGTCCAGGACCACATCGCCGATGTCGCCCAGGCCGCTCGCGACCACGCGCTGGGCGCCGGTGTCGAGCTTCACCGCGTACAGCTTCTGGCCGCCCCGGTCGGCGACGTACGCCGTGTTCCGCGACGGGTCGACCGCCACGCCTTCGGAATTTCCCAGACCCGTCGCGATGAGGGTGTGGTTCTTCTTGTTGCCGATGAGCTTCGACAGCTCTTCGGGCTTCGGCATGTCCTCGTCGCGGATGCTCACCTTCGGCGGTCCGAAGGCCTTCGAGGTCGCCGAGGCCATGGTGGACGTGGAACCGGGGTCCTCGGCTACCTGACGCTGCGCGGCGGCCGCGCCCTGGGCGTTCTTGAACAGCGGGCCCAGGAAACCCATGACGTCGAACGCGCCGTGCGCGGTCTGGCGGACGAGCCACGGGTCGCGCTCGCTCTCCAGCTTGCGCACGGCCTCCGAGAAGTCACCGGCTCCCGGAGTGTCTTCGTTGAGGGCCTGGGCGGACTTGTCGGCGGAACCGGCCTCGTCGCCGCCGTTGTCAAAGATGTTCTTGAATGACATGGAATTCCCTCCCGACCCCTAGAGGGGCTGCTTCTGGCTCGCGTAGTCGAGTACTTCCGGCTGGAAGACCCGGTGCTCTCCGGTACGGACAGCGACGATTTCGGCCGTCCCCTTCTGGAGGAACCGCTTACCTTCGTCGGCCAGGTCGAAGCGGCCGGCATCGAAGGAGGCCTCGCCGAGTTTCCACGCGATGACCCTGGAGTACTTGGGTTCGGCGGCCTGCGGCGGAGTCTCCTTGACCGCCACCGGCTCGGGGTAGTACAAGGCGACCCAGCCGCCGAAGGTGACGGGGAATTCGTAGTCGAACTGGCGGATCTGGCGACGCGTCGTGGCCATCACGTCCGCCCGGCTCATGACTTCGAAGCTGACCGACGACTGGTGCTTCCATTCGGTGGTCAGCGAACCGCTCACGGAGCCGGTGATCCCGAGCAGGAGCTCTCCCCACAACTCCCCGGTGCCGGTGACGGAGCTCGTGGCCTTGGTGTTGCTCGTCGCCTCCGTCTGGGACTCCGTGTTGACGCCCTGGTTGTCCTTGCTGTTGAGCAGGGTGGTCTTCTGGTACTGCTTCATCTCCATGCTCTTCTCGAGCTGCTGCTGGAGCGATGCGATGGACTTCGCCCCGAAGGTGAGTTTCACCTCCCCCTGGAGCGACCAGCTGATCGTGTTCGACACCGAGAATTCGACCGTGTCCGTCACGGTGATTTTGATCGGGTCGGTGCCGTTGACGTACGTCTGCTTGGAAATCATGTCGGGAGGGGGCTGCTGGATGTCGCTCCGCTCCTCGACGACCGGTACCCCGACATTCATGAAGGCGCGCCAGCCGCGCTCCTGCGCGGTCGCCTCGTCCTTGGGGAATTCGCCGTAGCGCACCTTGTTCAGGGAGAAGCCGATCGGCTCGATCTGCTCGCCCCCTTCTTTGGGGGTTCGCTTGAACACGTTCCGCAGTTGGTTCCGCTGGAGGATGCCGGCGGCCCTGGCGGCGATCTCGAGTTCCTCTTGGTTCCGCGTGGTCAGCGGATGACGCATGAACACGTCGTTGATGTAGGCCGTTCCCACATCGTTCCTCGCGCTGCTGTCGCCCATGCCCTTCAGACCTCCCTGCGTTGCCGACCGGTGACGCTACGCATCCGGCGGCGGATGGGCACCCGGCCGAACTCGCCACCGGGCGACAACCGGACAGACGCCGCTGACCAGGGAAATGATCATGCTCGGGCCGACGCGCGTCCGGGGTCCGTGCGCCGTCCCCGGAGGGCCGTTCCTTGATCTTTAGGGCCAAGATCCACAACGGCGGCCGCGCGGCCGTGGATCTTGGCCGGGCACGCGAGGTGTCTTGATCTAGGTCCGGGGGCGCCCCGGGGCTGCCGGACCCTCCGCTTCCGGCTCGATCTGACCTCGGGCGAATGTTCGATTCTGTAGGCCGCCCGCGCGGCGTTGCCGAGTGCCTGCGAGCCCTGATCGTGTGCGGGCTTACGCTCGACGCCATGAGCTGGCTCCGGGCGCTGAGGGACACCGCGCGCTCGGGCATGACGGTCGAGCGGACCCGGCTGGAGCCCCTCATCGCCGTCCGGGCCGCAGTGGGGCTCGCGATCGTGATCGGCGCCGGGCTGGCCTTCCTCGGGCCGGGCGCGGCCGCCAGTTCCGCCTTCGGCGCCTTCATGGCCGCCATCGCCACCCTCCAGCAGAGCTGGCGCCCGCGCCCGGTGCTCGCCCTCGCCTCCGGGCTGACCCTGGCCGTCTCCACCTTCATCGGGTACCTGGTCGGCTCCTCGCAGACCGGGCTCTTCCTCCTGCTGCTCGCCGTCTGGGCCTTCGCGGCGGGGCTGGTGTGGGCCGCCGGCCCCACCGCCGGGATCATCGCCTCCGGCAACGTCGCGATCATGCTGGTGACCGTCACCCTGCCGACCTCCGTCCCGCAGGCCGCCGGGCACGCCGCGATGATCGCCGCCGGCGGGGTGGTGCAGACGCTGCTGATCGTGCTGTTCCCGGTCCGCCGCTGGGGCGCCCAGCGCGACGCCCTGGCCGACGCCCTCGCCGCCGAGGCCGACTACGCCCGCCGGCTGCGGCACTACCCGGTCGCCTCCTTCGACCCGGAGCCCCTGATGAAGGCCCGCGACGCGGCGACCGTCACCGTCCGGCAGGCCCGGCGGCGGCCCGCCGAGCTGCACGGGGCGCGGGGGCTGGCGGAGCGGATCCGGCCGGTGCTGGCCTCGCTCGCCGACCCGGCCGTCGGGGCCCCCGCCGAGGGGCCGGCGCGGGAGCGGGTACGGGAGCTGCTGGAGGCCGCCGGGGCGGTGCTCGACGCCGCCGCGCACGCCATCCGCCACGGGGACCCCGTACGCCCGCCCGCGCCGGCGTCGGCCGTGCTGAAGGCACCCGACCTGGCGGAGGTGTTCCGGGGCGCGCCGCTGCGGGCCGCGCGCAGGCTCGCCGCCCTGCTGGACGACGTACTGGAGACGGCCGAGCCGGGATCCGGGCGCACCGCCGACCCCGCGGAGGCGATGCTGCGGCCCACCGTGCCCGCCCTGGTGCCGCTGGTGCTGAAGGCCGTACGGGCCGAGCTGCGCCCCGGGTCGCCGGTGCTGCGGCACGCCGTGCGGGTGACGGCGGCGGCCTGCGCGGGCTACCTGATCGGGCACGCGCTGCCCTTCGGGCACGCCTACTGGGCGCCGATGGCCTCGGTGATGGTGATGCGGCCCGACTTCACCCAGACCTGGTCCCGCGCCGTCGCCCGCTTCGGCGGCACCTTGGTCGGGGTGGGCGTCGCGACCGCGATCGTGCGGCTGGCGCAGCCGGGGATGTACCTGTCGGGGCTGCTGGCCGTGGTCAGCGCCGGCCTGATGTACGTACTGATGCGCACCGGGTACGCCGTCGGGCAGGCCTTCGTCTCCGCCTACGTGGTCTTCCTGCTCGGCATGGGCGGGGTCCGCTGGGACCAGACCGTGCCCGACCGGATCGCCCTCACCCTGGTCGGCGGGGTCCTCGCGATGCTCGCCTACGCCGTCTACCCGGCCTGGGAGACCCCGCGGCTGCGCACCCGCCTCGCCGACTGGATCGCCGCCGACGGGCGGTACGCGGCGGCCGTGCTCGGGCAGTACGCCGACCCGGCCGGGGCCCGGCGCGCGGACGTGCGGGAGGCCCTGCTGGCGGCCCGTGACGCCCGGATCGCCTGGCAGGAGGCGCTCGAGCGGGCGGAGGGGGAGCCGGTGCGCCACCGGGGGCTGTCCCGGGCCGCCGCCGAGGGCGCGGGGGACGCCCTGGCGGCGCTCGGCCGCAACGCCATGCTGCTGGAGGCCCACCTCCCGGACCGCGCCCACGCCCCGGTGCCGGGGGCCGCGGAGCTGGCGCGGGCGCTGCGCGAGGCGACCGAGGCGGGCGCGAAGGCGGTCCGCGAGCGCCGCGTCCCGCGGTGGGACGGGGTCCGCGAGGCGCTGGCGGCCCCGTACGCCCCCCAGCCGGGGGTCGTACGGGGGGCGGCGGAGCTGCTGCTGGACTCGCTGGACGAGGTGTCCGAGGCGCTGCGCCCCTGAACGGTGATCAATCGTGATCAACAGTGACGGGTGGAGCACCGCGCGTGCACGTGCATCTGCCCATGCATGCGGTGGTGAACAGAGCTATGATCCGGTGCAGTTGACATCTGCACTATCGGGGGCTTCCTGTGGACCACGCGTACAACGGGATGGCAGCTGCAGAACTCACTTCCCTGTATGAGCTGACCTGGCAGAAGAGCAGACACAGCAACTCGCAGGGATCCTGCGTGGAGTTCGCCAAACTGCCCGGGGGCGATGTCGCCATGCGCAACTCGCGCTTTCCCGACGGACCGGCGCTCGTGTACACGCCGGCGGAGATCGAGGCGCTGCTGCTGGGCGTCAAGGACGGCGAGTTCGATCACCTGATCGACTGAGAGAGCGGCTGAGGAACAGCGCGCTGATCGAGCCATGCACGTGCACTGGCCGGGACTGATCGAAACGATCAACCCCGGCCAGTCGCCCGAAATGCAGCGTTGTCAGTCCTGGAGCATGAACAGCGCCCAGACCACCTTGCCGGTCAGCCGGCCCGCGAGCGGGTGCCAGCCCCAGCTGTCGCTGTAGGAGTCCACGAGGAACAGCCCGCGCCCCGACTCCAGGTCGCAGTTCTCGTCCGTGCGCTCCGGTGCGAAGGACCCGCCCGGCCGGTCCTCGCTGGGGTCCCGCACCGCGCACACCAGCCGCGTGCTCCACCGCATCAGGTGCAGCCGCACCGCCGCCTCCGGCTCGGCGCCGGGCGGCCGTGCCTCGTCGGGCAGGGCGTGGCGCAGCGCGTTGGTGACGAGCTCGGAGACCACCAGGGAGACGTCGTCGAAGCGGCCGTCCAGGCCCCACTGGGACAGGGTCGACCTGGTGAACGAGCGGGCGCCGCGCACCGCCTCGTAGCGGGCGGGCAGGGCACAGGAGGCGGACCCGGAGACAGCCGTGGGGTCGACCGGGGGCAGCCCCTGCCGTAACGGCTCGAGCATGGTCGATCCATTCGTCCCCATGCGAGGCACTCCCGGGATTCGCGGACGAAGCGGGCGGCTCCGTCCAAAGAGAACTGCGGGGTGGGTCCCGCGCCGGCGCGAAGAGCACGCAGGTGCGCGAGACCATCGTTCCGAATGCGGAAGCCGGATGCAAGGGCAGATGCACGTGCACGCGCCGGACCTGTCCACTCCCGTGACGGTTCTTGCTCATTTCTTCCTACGCATACTTACGGACTTCTTTTCCGGGGCGCCGGATTCCGTTACAGAACGAGTACGGGCCGATGCGTTTTGGTGGCAGACTGCGGCACCGGGGTACGGGGGCCCCGCCGAGGCACGCGCACACCACGCGCACACCATTTCGATGGGG
The DNA here is from genome assembly GCF_026343185.1 of Streptomyces sp. NBC_00091. GTDB lineage: Bacteria > Actinomycetota > Actinomycetes > Streptomycetales > Streptomycetaceae > Streptomyces. The sequence continues at coordinate 3,041,515 of NZ_JAPEMA010000001.1, forward strand.
AGGGCAGGACTAGTGACCGCAGAAGCCAGCGGTTCTGTGGTGCGCCGCATCCTCCTGGGCTCACAGCTCAGGCGACTCCGAGAATCCCGCGGCATCACCCGTGAGGCGGCCGGCTACTCGATCCGCGCATCCGAATCGAAGATCAGCCGCTTGGAGTTGGGAAGGGTGAGCTTCAAGGCCAGAGACGTGGAGGACCTCCTCACCCTCTACGGGGTCATGGACACCGCGGAGCGGGAGTCCCTCCTGGGGCTGGTCCGCGAGGCCAACGCGACGGGCTGGTGGCACAGTTACGGCGACGTGCTGCCCGGGTGGTTCCAGACCTACATCGGCCTGGAGGGTGCGGCCTCCCTCATCCGTATCTACGAAGTGCAGTTCGTGCACGGCCTGCTGCAGACCGAGGCCTACGCCCAGGCCGTCGTGCGCCGAGGCATGCCCGGCGCCGGCGCCGCCGAGATCGACCGCCGCGTCGCCCTGCGCCTGGAGCGCCAGAAGGTCCTGGTCTCCGAGAACGCCCCGGTCTTCCACGCCGTGCTCGACGAGGCCGCGCTGCGCCGCCCGTACGGCGACCGGGACGTGATGCGCGGTCAGCTCGAACATCTGATCGAAATCAGTCAGCGGCCCAACGTACGGCTCCAGGTGATGCCCTTCTCCTTCGGCGGCCACGCGGGCGAGAGCGGAGCCTTCACCCTGCTGCGCTTCCCCGAGTCCGACCTCCAGGACATCGTCTATCTGGAACAGCTCACCAGTGCGCTCTACCTGGACAAAGAAGAGGAAGTGGCGCAGTACGCACGGGCGATGGAGCGGCTCCAGGCCGACTGCCCGGACCCGGGGCAGACCCGTGATCTCCTGCGCGGACTGCTCCAACTGTCTTGAACCGCACGTACTATGACGTCTGATCAGTGCATGAAGATGACCGATCGGTCTCCGGTGCAGCGCAGGGGTGCGCGCTCGCAGTAAGGGATGGCATGTCCATATTCACCGACCTGGCTCACCAGTACATCGACGGCGAATGGCTGGCCGGCACCGGTTCGTGGGACATCATCGACGTCAACCCCTACAACGGGGAGAAGCTCGCTGCCATCACCGTGGCCTCGGTCGACCAGGTCGACCGGGCCTACCGCGCGGCCGAGCGGGCCCAGCGCGACTGGGCGGCCACCGGCCCGTACGCGAGACGCACCGTCCTCGAACGCGCCCTGCGCATCGCGGAGGAGCGCCAGAAGGAGATCGTCGAGGCGATGATCGACGAGCTCGGCGGGACCCGTCCCAAGGCCGAGTACGAGGTCCACCTCGCGATGCAGTTCATGCGCGAGGCGATCCAGCTGGCCGTCCGCCCCGACGGCCGCATCCTGCCCTCGCCGGTCGAGGGCAAGGAGAACCGGGTCCAGCGTCTCCCGGTCGGCGTGATCGCCGTGATCAGCCCCTTCAACTTCCCCTTCCTGGTGACCCTGAAGTCGGTCGCCCCCGCGCTGGCGCTGGGGAACGCGGTCGTGATCAAGCCGAACCAGAACGCCCCCGTGGCGGGCGGCGGGATCATCGCCAAGATCTTCGAGGACGCCGGCCTGCCGGCCGGACTGCTGAACGTGCTGGTCACGGACATCGCCGAGATAGGCGACGCGATCCTGACCCACCCCGTCCCCAAGGTCATCTCCTTCGCCGGCTCCGACCGCACCGGCCGGCACGTCGGCGCGGTCGCCGCCCGCCACTTCAAGCGGACCGTCCTCGAGCTGAGCGGCAACAGCGCCCTGGTCGTCCTCGACGACGCCGACGTCGACTACGCGGTGGACGCGGCCGTCTTCAGCCGCTTCGTCTTCCAGGGCCAGGTCTGTATGGCCGCCAACCGGATCCTTGTCGACGCCTCGCTGGCCGAGGAGTTCACCGAGAAGTTCACCGCCCGCGTGCGCGCCCTGAAGACCGGCGACCCCCGCGAGGCCGACACCCACATCGGCCCCCTGATCAACTCCTTCCAGGCCGACGCCCTGACCGCGCTGGTGGACCGCGCCGTGGAGTCCGGGGCGCGGGCCCTCGTACGGGGAACCACGCGCGGCAACCTGGTCGAGCCGACCGTCCTGGCCGGGCTCCCCGAGGACTCCCCGCTGCTGGGCCAGGAGATCTTCGGCCCCGTCGCCCTGCTGGTGGTCTTCGACGGGGAGGACGAGGCCGTACGCCTGACCAACGCCACCCCGTACGGGCTCAGCGGCGCGGTGCACACCCGCGACGTGGAGCGCGGGGTCCGCTTCGCCCGGCGCATCGAGACCGGCATGATCCACGTCAACGACTCCACCATCGGCGACGAGCCCCTCACGGCCTTCGGCGGCGAGAAGGCCTCGGGGCTGGGCCGGCTGGGCGGGGAGGCCACCGTGGAGGCCTTCACCACCCAGAAGTGGATCTCGGTCCAGCACGGCCGCACCCAGTTCCCCTTCTGACCGTTCTGGCCGTTCTGATTCCTCGACTCCGCCCCGGAGTTGCGGACAGAAGCTGACCGCAAGCCTTCGTAGTGTGTTCCTTGTCAGCGGGGGAGAGCCCCGCACAGGGCATGGAAGAGGCGGTTGGTCATGGCTCAGATTTCCGAAGAGGTCCCGGGCGACGAGCGCGGCACGCTGCTCACCTTCGTCGAGGCCCAGCGCCGGGCGATCCGCGAGACGCTGGAGGGGCTGACCGAGGAGCAGGCCGCGAGCCGCCCGAGCGCCAGCGAGCTGTCCCTGTCCGGGGTGCTCAAGCACGTGGCGGAGATGGAGCTCGGCTGGCTGCGGATGGCGCAGCAGCGGGAGAACGAGATCCTCGGCAGCCGGGAGAACTACGCCGACGGCTTCCGGCTGCTCGGCGACGAGACCGTCGCGGGGATGCTGGCCTTCTGGGACGGGGTCAGGGCGGAGACGGAGGCCTTCATCGCGGCCGTCCCCAGCCTGGACGACAGCTTCCCGCTGCCCCCGGCGCCGTGGTTCCCCGAGAACGGCAAGGTCTCGATGCGCTGGATGCTGCTGCACCTGGTCGAGGAGATCGCCCGGCACGCGGGCCACGCGGACATCATCCGCGAGTCCCTGGACGGCACCAAGGCGATGGGCTGACGGGCTGGCGGGCTGACGGGCTGGCGGGCTGGCGGGCTGGCCCCTCCCCGAAAATGGGGCTTGCACCTCACGTGGCGTGAGGAACCACAGTGGAGGGCGTACCCAACCAGAGGAGCGGAAAGCGATGGGCTACTCCGTGGGCCAGGTCGCCGGTTTCGCCGGAGTCACGGTGCGCACCCTGCACCACTACGACGAGATCGGGCTGCTCTCCCCGAGCGGCCGCAGCGGCGCGGGACACCGGCGTTACGACGACGCCGACCTGGACCGGCTGCAGCAGATCCTGTTCTACCGGGAGCTCGGCTTCCCGCTCGACGAGGTCGCGGTCCTGCTGGACGATCCGACATCGGACCCGAGGGAGCACCTGCGCCGGCAGCACGCCCTCCTGTCCGAGCGGATCGCCCGGCTCCAGCGGATGGCCGCGGCCGTTGAGCACGCCATGGAGGCGAAGAAGATGGGCATCAACCTCACGCCCGAGGAGCGGTTCGAGGTCTTCGGGGACAAGGACCCCGAGCAGTACGCCGAGGAGGCCGAGCAGCGCTGGGGCGGCACGGAGGCCTACGCGGAGTCCCAGCGGCGGGCCGCCACCTACACCAAGGACGACTGGAAGCGGATCATGGGCGAGGTCGACGCCTGGGGCGTGCGGTACGCGGCCCTGGTGGGGGCCGGCGAGCCGGCCGAGGGCGAGGCGGCCATGGACATGGCCGAGGAGCACCGGCTGCACATCACGAAGTGGTACTACGACTGCCCGTACGAGATGCACATCTGCCTGGGTGACATGTACGTCGCGGACGAGCGGTTCACGGCGTTCTACGAGGCGATGGCGCCCGGCCTCGCCGAGCACCTGCGGGACGCGATCACGGCGAACGCCCTGCGCAAGGCGTAGCCGAGCCCTTACCCATTCCGCCCCCTCCGGTCCCTGGAACCCGGTGGGGGCGGTGTGCGTTCATAATTGAGACCGCCTGCCATGTCGCGTCCCCCACCGCAGACGTCCCCCTGATCCAGGAGAGCCCGGAAACGTGGAACCCCTCTACACGCTTGCCCTCGGCCCCGAGTGGCTGTCGCCGGAGTACCTGATCGGGCACTTCGGCCTGATCGGCATCCTGGTCATCGTCTTCGCGGAATCGGGCTTCTTCGCGTTCCTGCCCGGCGACTCCCTGCTGTTCACGGCGGGCCTCTTCGTCGCCAGCGGCGACATCAGCCAGCCGCTGTGGCTGGTCTGCACGATGATCGCGGCCTCCGCGATCCTCGGCGACCAGGTCGGCTACCTGCTCGGCAAGTTCTTCGGCCCCAAGCTGTTCAACCGGCCGAACAGCAAGGTCTTCAAGAAGGAGAACCTGGACGCCGCGCACGACTTCATGGAGAAGCACGGCCCCAAGGCGATCGTGCTGGCCCGCTTCGTGCCGATCATCCGCACGTTCGCGCCCATGGTGGCCGGCGCCAGCGCGATGAAGTACCGGACCTTCCTGACCTTCAACGTCATCGGCGGCATCCTCTGGGGCGCGGGCGTCACCGTCCTCGGCTACCAGCTGGGCCAGTTCGAGGTCATCAAGAAGAACGTCGAGCCGATCTTCATCGGCATCGTCCTGATCTCGGTCATTCCGGTGATCTTCGAGGTGCTGAAGGCCCGCAAGAACAAGACTCAGGCCGCCGCGTCCCCCACGGCGCTCGGCAGCGCCCCCGAGGAGCCCCAGGCCCCCGGCCAGCGCGGCCGCCACGCCAAGCGCTGACAGCCCGCGCCAGGGCCCTCGTAGCCCGAGCCCTCGTACGCCCCGGAGACCGCGTGTCTCCGGGGCGTCGGCGTATCCGGCGTGGGCGGCCGTGCCGGCCGCGCCTCAGAAGCCGCGGGTCCGCTTCGCCGCGGCCCGGCGCTTGGCCGCGCTGCGCGCCCCCGGGATCCGCATGAAGAGCCGGGAGGTCTCGGAGCCCAGGTTCACTCCGATCGCGATCGCGAGTGCGATGGCGGCGGCGTTGGTGAGCGAGGCCAGCCCCGTGTCCAGCCGGTTCTCGGCGATCGAGAGCAGCCCGTAGTACGTGGCCGAACCCGGCAGCAGGGGCCCGATGGCCGCCGTCACGTACGGCAGGGCGGAGGCGAAGCGGTAGCGGGAGAAGAGCTGCCCGAACAGGCCGACCAGCCCGGCCGCGATGGCCGTGGACGGCACCGGCGGCAGCTCGGCGGCCCGCAGCGCGCCGAAGGTCACCCAGGCGACCCCGCCGTTGAGGGTCACGATCCACACCGTGGAGCGCTCCTGCTGGAGCAGGATCGCGAAGGTGAACACCAGCACCATCGAGGCGAGGATCTGGAGCACGGGCCGGTGGGGGATCTGGAGCACCTCGTCCGGGTTGGGCGAGGCGCCGAACTGGAGGCCCACGTAGATCACCACCAGTACGCCGACGATGATGCCGATGAACAGGTACATGACCTCCAGCAGGCGGGCGGAGGCGGTGATGTAGTAGCCGGTCAGCCCGTCCTGCACGGCCGCGACCAGGGCCCGTCCGGGCAGCAGGGCGAAGAGGCCGCCGGTGATCACGGCGGAGGCGCGGACGTCGAACTCGGCGATCTTCAGGGCCACCCCGATCGCCGCGGGCGGCATCGCGGCGACCACGAACTGGTAGAACTCCGGCAGCCCGCGGCCGGCGAAGTACCAGGCCAGGCGGTCGCCGAGGACGGCGCCGAGGGCGGCGCAGAAGAAGACGGTCACCCCGCCGCCGACCAGGGTGGAGGCGGCCCCCGCGAGCAGTCCGGCGGCGGCCGTGAGCACCCAGGTGGGGTAGGGGTGGCGGTTGCGGCGGATCTCGGCGAGCCGGCGGTAGGCCTCCTCCAGGGAGACCTCGATCTCGTGCGTGCTGATGTCGTCCACCAGCCGGAAGACGGCGGCGAGGCGGGTGTAGTCGGTGCCGCGGCGGCGCACGGTCCGGTTCGCGGAGACGGGGTCCCCCACCAGGGAGGGCTGGTGGGTGATCGACAGCAGGGTGAAGGTGACGGTCGGCTCGCAGCGGTCGAGCCCGTAGGAGCGGGCCACGGCGAACATCGCGGCCTCCACGTCCTCGGCGCCCTCGCCGCCCGCGAGCAGCAGCTCGCCGATGCGCAGGGTGAGGTCGAGCACGCGGCCCACGGCGGGGCCCGCCTCGCTCTGCTTCTGGAGCGGCTCGGGCACCGGGCGCACGTCCACCGGCATGCGCAGCATCGTGCGCATCCGGTCCTGCCAGGGGGAGGAGACGGGGAAGCCGGGGCCCGGGACGGGCGTGTGGGCGGACGGGGAGTGCTGGGCGCTGTAGGTGGCCGGGGTGGCGAAGGCGGAGCCCTCGGGCTCGGCGGGGGGCGTGGCCATGCCCTCGGGGCGGGCGAACTCCGAGGTCGGCTGGTCCTCGTCCGCGGGCTCCGGCTCCATCCCGGGCGGCGCGGTGAACGCGCTGCGCGCCTCGTCGGACGTGGGCTTCTTGTCCGCTGCCCCGTCGGCCTCCGCCACGCGTCCTCCAGCGCCCGTGATCACCTGCGGGTATCAGTATGCGGAATCGTTTCCTCCTCCGGCACACCCGGCCCGCCGACGGCAGCGGCGCCGCACCGGCCGCGCCCCCGAAAAGACGCAGCGGGCGGTACCCCCGTCGGGGGTACCGCCCGCTGTCATGCCAGGGAGCCCGGGGGAGACCCCGTAGGCCCGGTTATCGAGCGGCAGCTCAGTGGTGGCCGCCCTGCGCCTCGAGGCGCTTGTACGAGGCCTCGATCTCGGCCTCGGCCTCGGCGCGGCCGACCCAGTTCGCGCCCTCGACGGACTTGCCCGGCTCCAGGTCCTTGTAGACCTCGAAGAAGTGCTGGATCTCCAGGCGGTCGAACTCGGAGACGTGGTGGATGTCGCGCAGGTGCTCGACGCGCGGGTCCGAGGCCGGCACGCACAGCAGCTTGGCGTCGCCGCCCGCCTCGTCCGTCATGTTGAACATGCCGATCGCGCGGCACTTGATCAGGCAGCCCGGGAAGGTCGGCTCGTCAAGGATGACCAGCGCGTCCAGCGGGTCGCCGTCCTCGCCGAGGGTGTTCTCGACGAAGCCGTAGTCGGCCGGGTAGCTGGTCGAGGTGAAGAGGCGACGGTCCAGACGGATCCGGCCGGTCTCGTGGTCCACCTCGTACTTGTTCCGCGAACCCTTGGGGATCTCGATGGTGACGTCGAACTCCACGTCCTGCTCCTCCATGATCAGCTCCGGCTCGTGCCGAAGCTTGATTGCTTCGAGACGGCATTTGATTGACTACGCGCGCGTCCGGCCAGCCGCCCCCGGCGACCGCTGGGAGTACCCCCAGCCGGGTGGGGTGCCATGCTCGCGGCAAGACGCAGTGGTTAAGTGTCCCTCACGCATATGTGTGATCGCGAAAGGGGCTGGTCCGAGGTGCCATTGGCCAAGACGTGGCAGCTCATCGCGGGGTCGGCCGTCGCCGGCCTCGCCCTCTCGGCGGTGGCGGTGGCCGCCGCCGGTCCGTGGGACTCCGGCCAGCGTAAGGCCGAGCGGGACAGGGCCGCCTCCTGGGGCCGTACGGGTGGCGTAGATCACGCCGCCGGGGGCCTGCCGCAGGCCGCGCCCAGCGCCCCCGGCGTCCTGCCCGGCCTCGCCCCGCGCACCGCGAACGCCGCGAGCACCGGCGGCGCGCTGGCCGGCGCCCTCGGCCCGCTGCTCGCGGACCCCGCGCTCGGCACCGCACGCGGCGCCTCCGTGGTCGACATCGCGACGGGCCAGGTGCTGTACGAGTCCGGGGCGGGCGAGGCCATGACCCCCGCCTCCACCCTCAAGATCGCCACCGCGAGCGCCGCCCTGGCCGCCCTCGGCCCCGAGCACCGGATCCGGACCACCGTGGCCCCCGGAGCCGGCCCCGGGGAGATCGTCCTGGTCGGCGGCGGCGACCCCTCCCTCACCGCCAAGAAGAAGAGCCCCGCCGGCTCCGGCGGCAGCCTCGTGGCCCTCGCCGCCGACACCGCCCAGGCCCTCAAGGCCGCCGGCACCGACACCGTGACCCTCGGCTACGACGACTCCCTCTACACCGGCGCGGTCCTCCACCCCAACCCCGTCGGCCGCATCGGCAACATCGCCCCCGTCACCGCCCTCACCGCCGACGAGGGCCGCCCCGACGACTCCACCTCCGGGTACGTCGAACGCACCGACGACCCCTCCAAGGACACCGCCCGCGCCTTCGCCGGCCTGCTGCGCGACCGCGGCATCAAGGTGGGCGGCGAACCCGGCCGGGTGAAGGCCCCCGCCGGGACCCAGCCGCTGGCCACCACCCTCTCCACCCCCCTCGCCGGGCTCGTCGAGCGGATGCTGACCAACAGCGACAACGACATCGCCGAGGCCCTCGCCCGCCAGACCGCCCTCGCCGCAGGCCGGCCCGCGAGCTTCGAGGGCGGCGGACAGGCCGTCTCCGAGAAGCTGGCCTCCCTCGGCGTCGACCTCACCGGCTCCCGCTTCGCCGACGGCAGCGGCCTCAGCCACGACGACAAGGTCAGCACCCGCCTCCTGACGGGCCTGCTCGTCAAGGCCGCCGACCCGCGCCACCCCGAGCTGCGGCCGGTCCTCACCGGCCTGCCCGTCGCCGGCTTCACCGGGACCCTGCGCAGCCGCAACGCCGGCGCCTCCCCGGCAGCGGGCCTGGTGCGGGCCAAGACCGGCACCCTCACCGGGGCGAACTCCCTCGCCGGGACCGTCGTCGGCCCGTCCGGGCGCCTGCTCGCCTTCGCGTTCCTGACCGCGAAGGCCCCCGACAAGCTCCCCGCGGAGAAGGGCCTCGACAAACTGGCCGCCGCCGTCGCCACCACTTCGTAGCGCAGAGGGCCGCAAGGGGATCCGCCGCGGCGCGGGTCCACGTACGGTTGACGCATGACGAGCATCGGTGGTGCGGAGATGGTCGACTGGAACCTCGCGGTGGCGACCGCGACCCGGCTCGTACGGCCGGGTCCGGAAGTCAGCCGCGACGAGGCCCGGGCCGTGGTGGCGGAACTCCGCCGGCACGCCAGGACCTCCGAGGAGCACGTGCGCGCGTTCACCCGCATGATCCCCGAGGGCTCGCCCCTCCCCGACACCCCCGTCCTCGTCGTCGACCGGGCCGGCTGGGTCAAGGCCAACGTCGCCGGCTTCCGCGAGCTGCTCGGCCCACTGCTCGGCAAGATGCAGGACCGCCGCGCCGGCGCCCCCGGCGGCGCCGTCATCGGCGCGGTCGGCGGCAAGGTCACCGGCGTCGAGCTGGGCATGCTGCTCAGCTTCCTGGCCTCCCGGGTACTCGGCCAGTACGAGACCTTCGCGCCGGCCGGCCTCGACCTGCCGGGCAACCCCGCCACCGGCGGCCGGCTGCTGCTCGTCGCGCCCAACATCGTGCACGTGGAGCGCGAGCTGGAGGTCAGCCCGCACGACTTCCGGCTCTGGGTCTGCCTGCACGAGGAGACCCACCGCACCCAGTTCACCGCCGTCCCCTGGCTGCGCGCCCACCTGGAGGGCGAGATCCAGACCTTCCTCGGTGCCACCGAGATGGAGCCGGGGGCCGTCCTGGAACGGCTGCGCGAGGCCGTCCAGTCCTTCGCCGGAGCCCGCCCCGAAGCCGAGCGCGGCGACGAGGGCCGTTCGCTCGTCGAACTCGTCCAGACCCCCGAACAGCGCGAGGTGCTCGCCCGGCTCACCGCCGTCATGTCCCTGCTGGAGGGCCACGCCGACTTCGTCATGGACGGGGTCGGACCCGAGGTGGTCCCCTCCGTCGCCGAGATCCGGGAGAAGTTCCAGCAGCGCCGGGCCAGCGGCGCGGGCCGCCTCGACGCCGCCCTGCGCAAGCTCCTGGGCCTCGACGCCAAGCTGCGCCAGTACCGCGACGGCGAACGCTTCGTCCGCGCCGTCGTCGGCGAGGTCGGCATGGACGGCTTCAACCGCGTCTGGACCTCCCCGAACACACTGCCGACCAAGGCCGAGATCGCCAGCCCCGCGGACTGGGTGGCCCGCGTACACCGCAAGGGGGGCACGGGGAGCGAAGAAAGGTGAAGCAGGAGGCGTAAACATGTCTCACTGGGGGAAGCAGCATCACCCTTCCGAGGGACCGTGAGCCGTGGAAGGGCGTGCGATGCTCGGGGAACGGCTCGGCTCTGTCACCATCAACGCACTCTGAGTGACATTCCGCATCCTCCCCCGCGCAACACCCGAAGCCTCCGAGCATCCGAACTCCACGAAGGGCACCGGACATGGGTCCCCATCCTGCGGTCGCGGCGATACGCCTGGCGGTCCGCCGCGTACTCCACGACGTCCTCACCGACCTCGCCCGTCCCGCCGACCCCCGCACCCCGGCCGGCACCCCACCGCTCGTCCTCGTCGCCTGCTCCGGCGGCGCGGACTCCATGGCACTCGCCTCCGCCCTCGCTTTCGAGGCCCCCAAGCTCGGCATCCGCGCCGGCGGCATCACCGTCGACCACGGCCTCCAGGCCGGCTCGGACCTGCGCGCCGCGGAGGTCGTCTCCCGCATGACCGCGCTCCGCCTGGACCCGGTGGAGTCCGTCGCCGTGCGCGTCGGCCGCGACGGCGGACCCGAGGCCGCCGCCCGCGACGCCCGCTACGCCGCCCTGGACGAGGCCGCGGACCGGCTGGGAGCCTGCGCCGTGCTGCTCGGCCACACGCGGGACGACCAGGCCGAAACCGTCCTGCTGGGCCTCGCCCGCGGCTCCGGCATCCGCTCGCTCTCCGGCATGGCCGAAGTCTCCGGCGGACCCGGCCGCACCAACCGCTACCGGCGCCCCTTCCTCCAGGTGGACCGGCAGACCGCCCGCAAGGCCTGCATGGTCCAGTCCCTGCCCGTCTGGGACGACCCGCACAACATCGACCCCGCCTACACCCGCTCCCGGCTGCGCCACGAGGGACTGCCCGCCCTCGAGAAGGCGCTCGGCAAGGGAGTCGTGGAAGCGCTCGCCCGCACCGCCCAGCTCTCCCGGGACGACGCCGACGCCCTCGACGCCTGGGCCGCCGACGCCGAGGCCGGGGTCCGCGACGAAGACGGCCGCCTGGAGTGCGCCAAGCTGTACGCGCTGCCCCCGGCCGTCCGCCGCCGGGTACTGCGCCGGGCCGTCGTCGCGGCGGGCTCCCCCGCGGGTTCCCTCTTCGCCCGGCACATCGAGGAAGTCGACCGCCTCATCACCGGATGGCGGGGCCAGGGCGCCATCAATCTGCCCGGCCGCGTCGAGGCCCAGCGGCAGGGTGGCAGACTTGTCATCCGGCAGGGCTGATTGGTGCTGAAACACGGCTGAGTCCTCCGGGGTCACCCCCCGGAGCCCCGGCCGACAACGAAAGTGATGCGGGTGGACGAGAAGGACATGGGCAGCGACCTCCAGTCGGTGCTCATCACCAAGGAAGAGATCGACGCGAAGCTGGCCGAGCTGGCCGCGAAGATCGACGCGGAGTACGCGGGCAAGGACCTGCTCATCGTCGGTGTGCTCAAGGGCGCCGTGATGGTGATGGCGGACCTGGCGCGCGCCTTGTCCACCCCGCTCACCATGGACTGGATGGCGGTGTCCTCCTACGGCGCCGGGACCCAGTCCTCGGGCGTGGTGCGCATCCTCAAGGACCTGGACACCGACATCAAGGACAAGCACGTCCTGATCGTCGAGGACATCATCGACTCCGGCCTGACCCTGTCCTGGCTGCTGTCGAACCTGGGCTCCCGCCAGCCGGCCTCCCTCAAGGTCGTCACGCTGCTGCGCAAGCCCGAGGCCGCCAAGGTCGCCATCGACGTCGAGTGGGTCGGCTTCGACATCCCGAACGAGTTCGTCGTCGGCTACGGCCTCGACTACGCGGAGAAGTACCGCAACCTGCCGTTCGTCGGCACGCTCGCCCCGCACGTCTACGGCGGCTGACGACCCGAGTCGTCGCCGACCCCGTAGATATCGCCCCCGGGGGAACCTGGGGGCGGTTCCCGCCGTTGGAGCATGCGAAGGCGGGTCTGTCAGCCGTCCCACGAGGCCGCGGGTGACAATACAGAGGTACATTCCGAAGAACAGTCTTTACTCACAGCAGCATTTACCTACGGGCAGGAGGGACGGGGCGCCTGGCGCCCCGTATGGATGGACGTGAAGCGATACTTCCGTGGGCCGGTCATGTGGATCGTGCTGGCCGTCCTCGCCGTGGTCGTGTTGATGAACGTCGTCGGCTCCGGCGGCGGCTACAAGTCGGTGGAGACCAGCGAGGTCATCAAGGCGATCAACAGTGGCCAGGTGGACAGCGCCAAGCTGACCACCGGGGACAGCCAGATGATCAAGATCGAGCTGAAGAAGGGCCAGAAGCTCGGTAACAACGACGGCACCAAGTTCCAGGCCAACTACATCGGGGATCAGGGCGTCCAGCTCGCCCAGAACCTCCAGACCAAGTACGAAGCCGGTCAGATCCCTGACGGATACTCCGTCACGCCGGACAAGACCAGCCCGTTCCTGAGCGTGCTGCTCTCGCTCCTGCCCTTCGTCCTCATCGTCGTCGTCTTCCTGTTCCTGATGAATCAGATGCAGGGCGGCGGCTCCCGGGTCATGAACTTCGGCAAGTCCAAGGCGAAGCTCATCACCAAGGACACCCCGAAGACGACGTTCGCCGACGTCGCGGGTTCGGACGAGGCCGTCGAGGAACTCCACGAGATCAAGGAGTTCCTCCAGGAGCCGGCGAAGTTCCAGGCCGTCGGCGCCAAGATCCCCAAGGGCGTGCTGCTCTACGGCCCGCCCGGCACCGGCAAGACCCTGCTCGCGCGTGCCGTCGCGGGCGAGGCCGGCGTTCCCTTCTACTCGATCTCCGGTTCCGACTTCGTCGAGATGTTCGTCGGTGTCGGCGCCTCGCGCGTCCGTGACCTGTTCGAGCAGGCCAAGGCCAACGCGCCGGCGATCGTCTTCGTCGACGAGATCGACGCCGTCGGCCGGCACCGCGGTGCGGGTCTCGGCGGCGGCCACGACGAGCGCGAGCAGACCCTCAACCAGCTGCTCGTCGAGATGGACGGCTTCGACGTGAAGGGCGGCGTCATCCTGATCGCCGCCACGAACCGCCCCGACATCCTCGACCCGGCACTGCTGCGCCCGGGCCGCTTCGACCGCCAGATCGCGGTCGACCGTCCCGACATGCAGGGCCGTCTGGAGATCCTCAAGGTCCACCAGAAGGGCAAGCCGGTCGCGCCGGACGTCGACCTGGGCGCCGTCGCCCGCCGTACGCCCGGCTTCACCGGTGCCGATCTCTCCAACGTCCTGAACGAGGCCGCGCTGCTCACGGCCCGCTCGGACAAGAAGCTGATCGACAACCACTCGCTGGACGAGGCGATCGACCGCGTCGTGGCGGGTCCGCAGAAGCGGACCCGGATCATGTCGGACAAGGAAAAGAAGATCACCGCGTACCACGAGGGCGGACACGCCCTGGTCGCGGCGGCCTCCCCGAACTCCGACCCGGTCCACAAGATCACGATCCTGTCCCGCGGCCGGGCCCTGGGCTACACGATGGTCCTGCCCGACGAGGACAAGTACTCGACCACGCGCAACGAGATGCTCGACCAGCTGGCCTACATGCTGGGCGGGCGCGCGGCCGAGGAACTGGTCTTCCACGACCCGACGACGGGCGCGGCGAACGACATCGAGAAGGCCACGGCGACGGCCCGCGCGATGGTCACCCAGTACGGCATGACCGAGCGCCTCGGCGCGATCAAGTTCGGCGGCGACAACACCGAGCCGTTCCTGGGCCGCGAGATGTCGCACCCGCGGGACTACTCGGAAGAGGTCGCGGCGCTGGTCGACGAAGAGGTCAAGAAGCTCATCGAGACCGCGCACAACGAGGCCTGGGAGATCCTGGTCGAGAACCGCGACGTCCTCGACAACCTGGTCCTCGCCCTGCTGGAGAAGGAAACGCTGAACAAGGAGCAGATCGCCGAGATCTTCTCCACCATCGTGAAGCGTCCGGCCCGCCCCGCGTGGACCGGCTCCTCCCGCCGCACCCCCTCCACCCGTCCGCCGGTGCTCTCTCCCAAGGAGCTCCAGCTGACGAACTCCGCGAACGGCACCTCTGCGGCGGCCCAGGCCGCCGTGTCGGTGGAGAAGGCCCCGGAAGCCTCCCCGGAGACCCCGGAAGCCTGATCAGCCCCGGAATGGATGCCGCGCCCCCCAGGTTCTAGCCTGGGGGGCGCGGCACTTTTGTTCGCATGACTCTTGCAGGGCCGCGTGTGCGGACAGGAACGAGGATGAAATGACCGACCCAGTGACCCTGACCGGTGGCGAGGGCACGATCGGCGAATTCGACGAGAAGCGCGCCGAGGCGGCCGTCCGCGAGCTCCTGATCGCCGTCGGCGAGGACCCGGACCGCGAGGGCCTCCTGGAGACCCCGGCGCGCGTGGCGCGGGCGTACAAGGAGATATTCGCCGGGCTCTACCAGAAGCCCGAAGAGGTCCTGACGACGACGTTCGACCTCGGCCACGACGAGATGGTCCTGGTGAAGGACATCGAGGTCATGAGCTCCTGTGAGCACCACCTGGTCCCGTTCCACGGTGTCGCGCACGTCGGCTACATCCCGTCCACCGACGGCAAGATCACCGGCCTGTCCAAGCTGGCCCGCCTGGTGGACGTCTACGCCCGCCGCCCCCAGGTCCAGGAGCGCCTGACCACCCAGATCGCGGACTCCCTGATGGAGATCCTGGACCCGCGCGGGGCCATCGTGGTCATCGAGTGCGAGCACATGTGCATGACCATGCGCGGAGTCCGCAAGCCCGGCGCGAAGACCATCACCTCGGCCGTCCGCGGCCAGCTCCGCGACCCCGCGACCCGCAACGAGGCCATGAGCCTGATCATGGCGCGCTGAGCCGGTGCCGGATCCGGACGGCTGGGAGCCACTGAGCGAGGACGCACGGCGGTGCCTGGAGGTACTGCTGGCCGGCGACACGGACACCCACCGCGGCTACCGGGCACAGATCCCGTACGCGCTGATGCACCACGGCACGTGCTCCTGCCCCTGCGTGTACCTGAGGGTGGACGCGCAGGCGGTGGCGGCCGTACCGGTCGAGCGCTCCCCCGTGGTCGCGTCCGGCTCCCTGACGACCGCGGAGGACGTCTACGTCGGTGACGCGACGCTCTTCGCGTACGACGGCTACCTGGCCGATCTCCAGTTCTGCCACTGGGAGGACCTGGGCCCGCTGTACCGGCCGGTATGGCCGCAGCTGACCGCCCACGCGCCCTAGATCATCTAGGCGGTGGCGCGGGCCTTGGCCGGGTCTTCGTCCTCGGGGAGTTTGAGGACGTGCTCCAGGAAGAGGGCGGCGGCGATGACGGCGGCGCCGGCGAGGACCGAGCCGCCGGCGTACCAGGCCTGGTCGCGGCGGGCGGGGACGTCCAGCGCGTCGGTCAGCAGGAAGACGCCGACGCCGCCGTACATGCCCGCCACCAGGGCCGCCACCAGGGCGCTGGCCTGCCCGAAGACCACCGCGCGGGCCGCCACCAGGGGCTCCACGCCCTTGGCCCCCGGGCGGCGCTCGCGCTGGGCCTTCAGGCGGGAGCGCATCGACAGGGCCGTCGCGAACAGCACGGCGGCGATCACCGCCAGCACGATCGGCGCGGCCAGCGGAACGCCCGGCAGGGTGCCGTACGCGTTCCACAGGCGGGCGCCGGCCCAGGACAGCACCCCGGCGATCGCGAAGATGCCCGCCAGGACCGCCGGCCTCAGTTGCTTCACTTGCCCGTCCCCACTCAGTGACTGGTACTGCACACGCTAACGACTATTCCGGCAGGTGGAGTTCCAGGTCGGGGCGTGCCGTGACACCGGTCAGGCCGATGGCGGCCAGCAGCTCGGAGACGGGGCCGCGGCCCGGCAGCTGCGCGTCGGGGTCGATGTCGTGCCAGGGGGCCAGCACGAAGGACCGCAGGTGCGCCCGGGGGTGCGGGAGGGTGAGGACGGGGTCGTCGGAGACCACGTCGGCGTACGTCACGATGTCCACGTCGATCGTGCGCGGCCCCCAGCGCTCCTCGCGGACGCGGTCGAAGGCCTCCTCGATGGCGTGCGCCCGCTCCAGGAGCGAGGAGGGCGGCAGCGTGGTCTTCAGCGCGACGACCGCGTTGAGGTACGAGGGCTGCGAGCCGGGCTCGACGCCCCACGGCTCCGTCTCGTAGACGGGGGAGACGGCCTTGACCCGCAGCCCCGGGGTGTCGCCGAGGGCGTCGATGGCGCCCTGGAGGGTGTCCAGCCGGTTGCCGAGGTTCGCGCCGAGCGCGATGACGGCCCATTTGGGGTTGGACAGGGTGACGTCCGCCGCGTCCACCGCCTCGACGACGGACGCGGGCACGGGCTGGACGGTGGGGTCGCTCTGGGCGTTCAGTCCGTTGTTCATGCGCGGCTCCGGGTGATCGTGATGGTCACGTCGTCGAAGGGGACGGTGATGGGCGCGTCCGGCTTGTGGACGACGACCTCCACCTGCGCCACGGCGTCGTGCTTGAGGCACTGCTGGGCGATCCGCTCGGCGAGCGTCTCGATCAGGTCGACGGGCTCGCCCTGGACCACGTCGACGACCTCCTCGGCCACGACCCCGTAGTGCACGGTCTTGGACAGGTCGTCGTCGGCCGCCGCGGGGCGGGAGTCGATGTGCAGCACGAGGTCGACGATGAAGGTCTGGCCCTCTTCGCGCTCCCGGGGGAAGACGCCGTGGTGCCCGCGAGCCTTGAGGCCGCGCAGCGCGACACGATCCACGCGAATCACTCCTGCTTTCGTAGGTGCTTCCGGTCCCGGGACTCCCCGGGGCCATGGGCCTACGCCGAGTGCGGTCGGCGTCGTCCACCTTCGAATTTACCTGCGATAAACCTCCGGCCCCGCCCTTGGGGTCAGCCGGTGCCCTCTTCTTCCTCGTCATCGGAGTCCGTGAGGACCGGAGAACCGTGGTGGGACCAGAGCCGCCAGCCCTCCGGTGTGCGTCGGAACACATTCGTGGCGACGACCAGCTGGCCGACCAGCGGGCCCAGCTCCCCGGCCTGCTCGGCGGGGCCTCCGCTGAGGATGTTCTCGGTGCACGTGACCAGGGCGGTGTCACCTATGAGGGCCACTTTGGTGTCGGTGAGGAAGAACTGGATGTACTCGGTGTGGGACATGATCAGCGCGTACGAGCGCAGCACCTCGCCCCGCCCCGAGAGCACCGGCCAGCCGGGGTGGACACAGGAGATCTCGTCCTCGAGCCAGAGCGCCGACAGCCTGTCGAAGTCCCCCTGCTCCATGGCCGCGTAGAAGGCCGTGTTGGCCTCTTCGACCGCTTCGATGTCGGTACGGCTCACCGTGCCCCTTTCCTGTGCGTCCGGCGGGTGTACGTGCGGCGGGTGTACGTGCGGCGGGTCAAAGAGCCCCTTCCACGGCGCGGGCCACCCGAACCGCGTCCGCGGTCGCCCGTACCTCGTGCACCCGTACGGCCCAGGCGCCCTGGTGGGCGGCGATGGCCGAGACGGCGGCCGTGGCGGCGTCCCGCTCGCGGGCGGGCGGCGGGGCGGCGTCGGCGGCGCCGGCCAGGACGCGGCCGAGGAAACGCTTCCGCGAGGCGGCGACCAGCAGCGGGAAGCCCAGCGCGCGCAGCTCGGGGAGGTGGGCGACCAGGGCCAGGTCGTGCTCGGCGTTCTTGGCGAAGCCCAGGCCCGGGTCGACGACGAGCCGCTCGGGGGCGATGCCGCCGGCGACGACCGCGTCGATGCGGGTGCGGAGCTCGGCGGTGACCTCCGCGAGGACGTCCTCGTAGACGGCGAGGCGGTTCATGCCGTCGCTGAAGCCGCGCCAGTGCATGACCACGAAGGGGACCTCGGCGGCGGCGACCGCCGGGATCATCTCCGGGTCGGCGAGGCCGCCGCTGACGTCGTTGACCAGGGTCGCGCCGGCCGCGACGGCCTGGGCGGCGACGCAGGCGCGCATGGTGTCGACGGAGACGGTGACGCCCTCGGAGGCGAGGCCGCGGACGACGGGGACGACCCGGCGGAGTTCTTCCTCGGCGTCGACGCGGGAGGCGCCGGGGCGGGTGGACTCGCCGCCGACGTCGACGAGGTCGGCGCCCTGGGCGACGAGGTCGAGGCCGCGCTTGACGGCGGCGGTGGTGTCGAACCACCGGCCGCCGTCGGAGAAGGAGTCCGGGGTGACGTTGACGACGCCCATGACCGCGCAGCGGTCCCAGTCGGGCAGCCCTGTGACCTGGCCCCTCGGGGCCGGAGCGCGGTTGCTGTTCATGGCCTCAAGGGTAGAGGCCGGGCGGTTGCCGTGGCGCCGGCGCCGGTGCCGGGTGCGGGTGGGGGGTTGCCGCTGCGCGGGCTGGTCCCCTACCCGCCCTTCGCCCGTTCCTCCCCCAGCTACCGCTGGGGGGACCCCCAGGGGCTCCGCCCCGGACCCCGCGCCTCAAACGCCGGCGGGGCTGGGGGGTGCGGGGCTGGGGGTGCGCGAACGCCGGCGGGGCTGGAAGATTCAGCCCCGCCGGCGTTTGAGGTGTGGGGGTCCCCCCGGACGGAGTCTGGGGGAGGTGGAAGGGCGGGTGGGGGACCGCTCCGTGCAGCGGTCCGGGATGCCGCCCGGTCAGGGGTCAGGCTGCCTGGACCTCGCGTTCGGTCTGGGTCGGGACCTTCGGCGTGTGCGTGGTGTGGGTGCAGGTGCGGACCGGCTTGGGGCGGCGGCGGCTGGCGAACAGCCGGGGCAGGGCCAGCGTCACGAAGCCCTCGGCCTGCATCGCGGCGAAGCCGATGCGGGGCAGGTCGCGGGTCTGGCGGAAGACCACGAAGCGGGGCTCCCAGCGCGGGCGGAACTTCGCGTTGAACTTGTACAGCGACTCGATCTGGAACCAGCGCGAGAGGAAGACGAGCAGGCTGCGCCAGGCGCGCAGCACCGGGCCGGCGCCGATCTTCTCGCCGCGGGCCAGCGCCGAGCGGAACATCGCGAAGTTCAGGGAGACCTTCTCGATGCCCAGCGACGGGGACGTCTCCAGGGAGGCGACGATCAGCAGCTCGTTCATGCCCGGGTCGGCGGCGCGGTCGCGGCGCATCATCTCCAGCGACATGCCGTCCTTGCCCCACGGCACGAAGTGCTGGATGGCCTTCAGGTCGCCGAAGGGGCTGGTGTCGCCCTCCTCCACGCGGTGCGCGGTGGCGATGATGCAGTCGCCGTCGCCGGGGTCGCCGATGCGGCCGAGCGCCATGGAGAAGCCGCGCTCGGTGTCGGTGCCGCGCCAGGCCTCGGCGGCGCCGCGTACGGCCGTCAGCTCCTCCTCGGTCAGCTCGCTGACCCGGCGGACCTTGGTGGTGTAGCCGTTGCGCTCGATGCGCTTCACCATCTGGCGGACGTTGCGCATCGGGCGGCCCGAGAGGGAGAAGTCTTTGACGTCGACGATGGCCTCGTCGCCGAGTTCCAGCGCGTCCAGCCCGGTCTCGCGGGTCCAGACCTCGCCGCCGGTCTCGCTGCAGCCCATGACGGCGGGGGTCCAGGAGTGGGCCTTGGCCTCCTCCATGAACCGCTCGATGGCGCCGGGCCAGGCCTCGACGTCGCCGACCGGGTCGCCGGAGGCGAGCATGACGCCGGAGACGACGCGGTAGGTGACGGCGGCCTTGCCGCTGGGGGAGAAGACGACGGCCTTGTCGCGGCGGAGCGCGAAGTGGCCGAGGGAGTCGCGGCCGCCGTGCTTGGCGAGCAGCTCGCGCAGCTTCACCTCGTCGTCGGAGGTCAGCTGGGCGGCCGGGTGCTCGGGGCGGAAGGCCAGGTAGATCGTGGTGACGGCGGTCAGCATGCCGAGGGCGCCGAGGGAGTAGCCGACGGTCCAGGACACCCGGCCGGCGTAGTCGACGGGGCCCTCGAAGCCGAAGAGGCCGTAGACGACGTGGGTGATCTGCTCGTAGAGGCTGGGGCGGCCGACCACCTTGCTCGGGTGGACGTTGACGATGACCAGGCCCAGGCCGATGGAGCCGGCGCTCATCAGGACGAAGTTCGCGAGCGCCTTCCAGCGGCTGCGCGGGTCCGGCAGGGCCTTGAATTCACCCTGGTGGCGCAGGAGCAGCGCGAGGAGCACCGCCGCGATGACCACGCCGATGAAGGAGTGCCGGTACGCGAACTGCGCGACGGCGCCGGCGGGCAGCAGGACGACGGCGGCCCGCCAGGCCCGCCGCTTGTGGCGCTTGAGGCCGTGCGCGAGCAGCAGGATCAGCACGCCCGCGCTGATGGACAGGGCCGCGGCGAAGGGGCCCAGGGAACCGGGCAGCACCTCGGTGACCGCGTGGATCCGGCTGTGGCGGAATCGCGGGAAGACGCCCGCCGCGATGTCCAGAAGGCCGACGATCATGACGGCCGTACCTACGAGACCGGGCACCGACTCCGGCCTTGGTCCGCGGAAGATTCGCCGGACCCTACTCGGAACCTGTCCCGACTTATCGCCATCTATCCTGCTAGACATCGCTTCCCGTTGCTCCGCGAGAGATCATGTGGCCGAAGGCCGCGACAGCCTCCGGAGTGTGGTGCGTCCAGTAGGACGACATCGAGGGGGAGCGGGTTCACTCTTCCGCCGGAAAAAAACTAGTCCTGCCATCAGAAAGTCGACTGACTGCTCATGGGTCTCACCAGTAATACGGTTCTGGTCCTGGCCATCATCGCGGGTGTGCTGCTGTTCGCGGTGACGGTCTGGTCCTGGCCGAAGCTCTCGGGGCGCGGCTGGCGCTCGGTCCTCGGCCGGATCGGCCTGCTCCTCGCGACCCAGCTGGCGCTGTTCTCGGCAGTCGGTCTCGCGGCTAACAAGTCGTTCCTCTTCTACGGTTCCTGGGCCGACCTGTTCGGCCAGGAGACCTCCATCGGCAAGGTCGTCGACCACTCGATGAGCAGCAAGGACATCAAGGTCCTCGACAAGCAGCAGCTCGACGTGCCCGGTGGGGCCAAGCCCCAGGTCGCCGGTCAGATCCTGAAGGTTGCCATAACCGGTCAGAAGTCGAAGATAACGAGCCCCGGCTACGTCTGGCTGCCGCCGGAGTACTTCCAGCCGCAGCACAAGGACCAGAACTTTCCGGCGTCGATCGTCCTGACGGGCTACCCGGGCACCGCCGAGAACCTGATCAAAGGGCTGAACTACCCGATGACGGCCTTCAAGCAGGCCAAGGCGGGCAAGATGAAGCCGATGATCCTGGTCATGCTGCGGCCGACCATCGCACCGCCGCGCGACACCGAGTGCGTGGACATACCGGGCGGCCCGCAGACGGAGACCTTCTTCGCGCAGGACCTGCCGCAGGCCATCCAGGGCACCTTCCGGGTGGGCAAGAAGCCGCAGAACATGGGCTTCATCGGGAACTCCACGGGCGGCTACTGCGCCCTGAAGATCGCCGCGCACCACCCGCAGACCTTCGGTGCGGGCGTGGGTCTGTCCGCGTACTACAAGGCCGCCGACGACGCGACGACCGGTGACCTGTTCCACGGCGACGAGAAGCTGAAGGCCCGCGCGGACGTGCTCCAGAGCCTCGCGAGCAAGAAGCCGACCGGTACGTCCTTCCTGGTCACGACCAGTGAGAAGGGCGAGGACAACCTGAACGACACCAAGAAGTTCATCAAGCTGGTCAAGGGCCCGGACCGGGTCTCCTCGATCGTCCTCGACAGCGGCGGCCACAACTTCAACACCTGGCGCCGTGAGATCCCGCCGATGCTGGTGTGGCTGAGCGGTCGCATGCAGGCGTGAACCCCGTGCTCGGGGGGCATGGTGAAGGGCCCGGCTCCGGCCGGGCCCTTTTCCGTGTCCGCCGGGGTCAGGCCTCCTGGAGGCGGGCCCGGCGCAGCGCCCGGTGGACGCCCTCGGGGGTCAGTACGCCGGCCAGCGCGCCGGAGTCCGGGTCCGTGACCCCGATGCGGCCCGAGTCCTCCTGGAGCAGGGCGGCGAGGGCCTCGCGCAGCGATGCCCCCAGGGGTACGGACGCGGCGGGGGCCGGGCCTTCGGGGGCCGTGAGGTCGGCCGCCCCGACGGGGGTGACCGCGAGCCGCTTGAGCCCGCGGTCGGCGCCGACGAACGAGGCGACGTACGGGGTGGCCGGCGCGCCGAGCACGGCGGCCGGGCGGGCGAACTGCTCGATGGTGCCCGACCCGTAGACCGCGATCCGGTCGCCGAGCCGGACGGCCTCCTCCAGGTCGTGGGTGACGAGCAGGATCGTCTTGCGGACGGTCCTCTGCAGGGTCAGGAACTCGTTCTGGAGGCGTTCGCGGACCACCGGGTCCACCGCGCCGAACGGCTCGTCCATCAGCAGGACCGGCGGGTCCGCCGCGAGCGCGCGGGCCACGCCGACGCGCTGGCGCTGGCCGCCCGACAGCTGCTCGGGGTAGCGGCCCCCGTACACGGCCGGATCCAGCCCCACCAGTTCGAGCAGCTCGGCCGCCCGGGCGCGGGCCCTGGCCTTCGGGGTGCCGATCAGCTGCGGCACCGTCGCCGTGTTCTCCAGCACCGTCTTGTGCGGGAACAGCCCGACCTGCTGGATGACGTAGCCGATCCGGCGGCGCAGCTCGACCGGGTCGGCGGCCGCGATGTCCTCGCCGCCCAGGAGGATCCGGCCGGAGGTCGGCTCGATCAGCCGGTTGACCATCTTCATGGTGGTCGTCTTGCCGCAGCCGGACGGGCCCACCAGCGTGACCAGCTCGCCTTCCGCCACCTCGAAGGACAGGTCCTCGACGGCGGTCGTCCCATCGGGGTAGCGCTTGGTCACATGCTCGAATCGGATCACCCCGCCATCCTCCCCCAACGGCCCGCCCGGATGGGCGAAGGGTTTGTCAGGGGAGTGTTGCGGCTGTGCGAATGAATCCGGCCATTGTGGGTGCCTGGGGTTATGGTCGCTCGAGGCCGGATCTCCGGCACACGCGTGCGAAGGACGAAGGACGAGGGGCGGGGGTGGGCGGCATGGCCGGGCGCGGCTGCCTGGTGGCGAACGACTGGATCTGCTGGGAATACGTCAGCTCCCGCTCCCAGGAACTGGCGGACGCCACCGTCGAGCACGTCTGGATCACCGCGGTGTCGGTGCTCATCGGCGTCGCCGTGTCCGTACCGCTCGCGCTGCTGGCCCGCCGGGGCCGCCGCTGGGCGGCCCCCGTGCTGGGCCTGACCACCCTGCTCTACACGATCCCCTCGCTCGCCATGTTCTCCCTGCTGCTGCCCTTCTTCGGGCTCTCGGCGGCGCTGGTGGTGACCGGGCTGGTGCTGTACTCGCTGACCATCCTGGTCCGCAACGTGCTGGCCGGCCTGGAGGCCGTCCCCGAGGACGTACGGGAGGCCGCGCGCGG
Source organism: Streptomyces sp. NBC_00091 (assembly GCF_026343185.1). Classification (GTDB taxonomy): domain Bacteria; phylum Actinomycetota; class Actinomycetes; order Streptomycetales; family Streptomycetaceae; genus Streptomyces. The sequence continues at coordinate 3,064,821 of NZ_JAPEMA010000001.1, forward strand.
GATGGGCTACGGCCCGGCCCGGCTGCTGTGGCAGGTCGAACTCCCGCTGGCGCTGCCCGCGCTGCTCGCCGGGGTGCGGATCGCCACCGTCTCGACCGTGGCGCTGACCACCGTCGGCTCCATCGTCGGCAAGGGCGGCCTGGGCAACCTGATCGCCCCCGCCGTGAACAGCTCCTTCAAGGCCCAGGTGCTCACCGCCTCGGTGCTGTGCGTGCTGCTCGCGCTGGTCGCCGACCTGCTGCTGCTCGGTGTGCAGCGGCTGCTGACGCCGTGGACGCGGGTCGCCCGTTCCGTGAAGGTGAAGGGGGCCTGAGGGCATGGGCGTGATGGGGCAGGCCTGGGACTGGCTGGCGGACGGGGCCAACTGGTCCGGGGAGAGCGGGGTGTGGCACCGGCTCGGCGAGCACGTCTACGTCAGCGGGATCGCCCTGGCCATCGCCTGCGCGGTGGCCCTGCCGGTCGGGCTGTGGCTCGGCCACCTCGGCCGGGGCGGCACCCTCGCGGTGAACATCTCCAACGCCGGCCGTGCCGTGCCGGTGTTCGCGGTGCTGGCCCTGTTCATGGTCTCCCCGCTGCGCAGCGCCGGCTACGTGCCCACCATCGCCGCGCTCGTGCTGTTCGCCGTACCGCCGCTGCTGACCAACGCGTACGTGGGCATGCGCGAGGTGGACCGCTCGGTGGTCGAGGCCGCCCGGGGCATGGGCATGTCCGGCCGCCAGCTGTTCCTGCGGGTGGAACTGCCGCTCGCGCGGGGGCTGGTGATGACCGGGCTGCGCTCGGGCGCCGTGCAGGTCATCGCCACCGCGACGATCGCGGCGATGGTCGGCCAGGGCGGCCTGGGCCGGATCATCACCGCCGGCTTCAACACGTACAACACGCCGCAGGTCGTGGCGGGCGCCGTACTGGTGGCCCTGCTGGCCCTGGTGGTGGAGGGCGCGCTGGTGGCGGCGGACCGGCTGCTGCCCGGGCGCCCGGCGGCGCGCTGAGACGCGACTGCCGCCCGTCCCTTTTTCCTGATCCCTAAGGAGCATGATGAGCAAGTCCACGCGCATCCTCAGCGCGACCCTGGGCGCGGTGGCCCTGACCGCTTCGCTCGGCGCGTGCGGGGGCGAGAGCCTGGAGAAGGCCAAGGACGGCGGTTCGTCCTCCGCGGCCGCCTCCGGCGGGGGCAAGGGCAAGCTGGTGGTCGGCGCGGCCGGCTTCACCGAGTCCAACGTGCTGGCCGAGCTGTACGCGCAGCTCCTGCGGGGCGCGGGCTACGACACCTCCATCACCACGGTCAACAACCGCGAGCTGTACGAGCCGTCGCTGGAGAAGGGCGAGATCGACGTCGTCCCGGAGTACGCGGCCACGCTCGCGGAGTTCCTCAACGCCAAGGTGAACGGCCCGAACGCGCCCAAGGAGAAGCCGGTCGCCTCCAGCGACGCGGCGGCGACGGTCGCGGCGCTGGAGAAGCTCGCGGCGCCGCTCGGGCTGAAGGTCCTGCCGGCGGGCGCGGCGGTCGACCAGAATGCCTTCGCCGTGAGCAAGGAATTCGCGCAGAAGAACAACCTGAAGACCCTTTCCGATCTTGGAAAGTCGGGGCTGAAGGTGAAGATCGCGGCGGGCGACGAATGCGCCGTCCGCCCCTTCTGCGCACCGGGACTGGAGAAGACGTACGGAATCTCCGTTTCCGGCATTGACCCCAAGGGAGTCGGCACCCCGCAGGCCAAGCAGGCCGTCAAGGACGGGGTGGACCAGCTGGTGCTGACCACCACCACCGACGCCACGCTGGACGGCTACGGCCTGGTCCTCCTGGAGGACGACAAGAAGCTCCAGAACGCCGACAACGTGCTGCCGGTCGTCAACGCCAAGGACGGCGGGGCCCCGGAGGTCGCGGCCGCGCTCGACGGGCTGACCAAGGCGCTCACGACCGCCGACCTCGTGGAGCTGAACCGCAAGGTGGACGCCGAGCGGGCGAAGCCGGCGGACGTCGCGAAGGCCTATCTGGACTCCAAGGGCCTTCTGAAGAAGTAGTAGTTACGTGTTTGATGGCCAAATGTGGGGTAACTGCCCGGGAACAGATTGCCGGGCGGGTACCCCACGCGCGGTCCACGCCCTGTAAATTTCAGGCCATGCCCCGTGGACGCCACCGCAATCCCGAGCCCCTGCACCGACTTCTCACTCCGACGGCCGTCGCCGGGGTTTCCGTCGCCAGTGCCGGCGCGGCCTGGCTGCTCGCGGAACCCCTCACCCTGCGCCTGCTCGTGGCCCTCACGGCGGCCGCGGGCGTGGGCGGCGCGGTCCTCATGCGCTCCTGGGACCGGGCGGCCGGCCGCCGGGTGGCGGAGCTGGCCCGCGAGCGGGTCAAGGACGAATGGAAGACGGACGAGCGGATAGCCGCGCTCGAATCCGACCTGGAGGAGGCGCGCGTCCTGCGCGCCAAGCTCGATGCGAAGCTGCGCGCCAAGCGCGTCGAACTGGCGGGCCTGCGCGGGGAACACGCCGCGCTGCTGCGCCGGTACGCCACCGCCGAGACCGAGCGCGCCAGCGCCCTGGAGAAGCGCCGGCTGCTGGCCATCGAGGCCGCCACCGCCCCGGCGTCCGGGCCCAAGGAGCTTCCGGCGGTGTCCGAGGAGCGCACCGGCAGCGGCGCGCCCACCCCGGTCGGCTACGCCCGCGCCCACGCGGCGATGGCGGCCCTGGCGCGCAAGGCGGAGGCCAAGCCCGCCGGCGTCGCCGGCCCCGCCCCGGCGAAGGCGCTGGAGGCCCCCGCGACCGCCGACGCGCACACCCGGACGGCGGCCCCCGCCCGCCCGGCCGCGGTCCCGGCCCGCCGCCCGGCGGCGGCCGTGGCCCCGTACGCGGCCCAGCGCCGCTCCGCCTCCCGCGTCGAGGGCGGCTTCGACTTCTTCGGCACCAAGACCGCGGCGCAGGCCCGCGCGGTGATCGAGTCCGTGCAGAACGAGGACCTGGCCGACGTGGTCGGGGCCGAGGCCCTCGCCGTCCACAAGGCGGAGTCCGCGGGCGCCGCCGCCGAACCGCAGTTCAAGCAGGCCACCCCCGAACAGCGCGCGCTGGGCCAGGTCATCGACCTGACGGCCCACGACGAGACCGAGCCCATCGACGTGGGCCAGCTCCGCACGGCGATCTCGTAGCGGACCCGCCCGGGAGCGGACTGTCCACAGCCTGTGCACAAGGTGTTGGGCTGAGCGGGGCTAGCCGCCCTGCACGCTCAGGGACGGCACCAGCACGAGGCACACCGCGACCGCCTCCAGCAGGAGTTGCCAGGTCAGGGCGCCCTTGCGCATCCGCATCGGCGCGGCCCCCAGTGCCAGCACCATCGCCACCACCGCCGCACCGCACAGCGTCAGGAACAGGGCCCCCGGGAAGGGCGCGCAGCCGCCCTTCATGACGCAGCGGCTGCCCGTCTCGGTGGCCAGGACCATGATCAGCATCACGATCAGCGCGGGCACGAACAGCACGGCGCCGATCACCGCGCGCACGCGGATCCGGACGGCCGCGTCGGAGGGGGGCGCGGCGACGGTCAAGGGCTGGGGCTTCCAGGTCATGCCGCCATCCTGTCCCCGGGGGCCGGCACGGGGATCCGTACGCGTACTCAGTCCGTACGGCCCCCGTACCCAGGCGGGCGTACCCACACGGGCGCCGGTCGGGGCTCAGAACAGCGGCAGCTGCCCCGCGTGCGGCCCGAGGACGAAGCCGTCCAGGGTCGGCGCCGAGGCGCCGAGCACCACCCGGGCCCGGGAGCCGGGGCAGGACACCAGCTCGCCGCGGCCGCGCCCGGAGGGAGGGTCGTGGCGGGCGATCCGGCCGGCCGTCACGGCGCAGTCGCGGCCGCAGGAGGGGCAGGCCCGTCGGGGGGAGTGGGACATGCCCCCAGTCTGCCCTGCCGCACCGACACCGAAGCCGTCAGGAGGCGTTGGAGGCCCCGGCGGACTCGGGGGCCTTCGCGTCCCTGGAGGCCAGCCACGCCCCGTGCGCCCGGTCCACCTTGGCCCACAGGGCCTCCCGGTCCGCCTGCGTCAGATCGCCGAGGTCCCGCCCGAAGACGCCCGCGAGGACCTCGAAGAACTCCTGCGGCCCGGCCAGCTCCCGCTCGGTCGTCGGCTTCGCGGCGGCGACCCGGCTGAGGACGCGCCCGCGCAGGACGTCCATGCCCTCCGCGTCACACCGGAACAGCGCGAGGGTGCGTACGAAGGGGGAGTCGGGGGAGGTGGACAGCCAGGTGTGCGTCTCCTCGAAGTCGGCCGTCGTCGCGGGTGCGTCACGGAGGTTCACCCGGGCCAGGTGCCCGAAGGGGGTGAAGAGGCTCCAGCCCGGGCCCTCGCCCTCCAGCGGCTCCAGCCGCTCCACCGCGTACCGGAAGCCGCCCTGCTCGTACGCCCCCTCGCGCAGCGGCAGCGGCTCGTACGGGCCGTCCCCGAGCCCGGCGTCCACCCAGTACGCGGCCCCGCCGACGCGGACGGTCAGGGTGAGGTGCTGCCCGTTGACCACGCGCGACGCGGCATCGGCCTCGACGCCGCCGAGGTGGCGCGTCACCTCGTAGCCCAGGTGCTCCAGGAGCGCCGCGAAGGCGCCGTTGAGGTGGAAGCAGTAGCCGCCGCGCCCGGCGGAGAAACGCCGGACCGACAGCTCGGGGTCGATGCCGGGCGGCCGGCCGAGCTGGATGTCGATGTTGTCGTAGGCGATGCGTTCCAGATGGGCGCGCTGGAGGGCGAACAGCCCCTCGGCGGAGGGGGCACCGGGATCGGTGATGCCGAGCCGGCGCAGGTAGTCGGTGTACATGCCATTGGTCATGGGGGCACCCTAGGACGCCCCACTGACACCCTCCCGCGCCCTTTCCGCCGGACTGTCAGGTCAAGGCGCCGTCACTTGCCGTCACTTGTCGATGTCGCCGACCACGAAGAAGAGCGAGCCCAGGATCGCCACCATGTCCGCCACCAGCTGCCCCGGCAGCAGGACGGCCAGCGCCTGGATGTTGTTGAAGGAGGCGCTGCGCAGCTTCAGCCGGTACGGGGTCTTCTCGCCCTTCGAGACCAGGTAGTAGCCGTTGATGCCGAGCGGGTTCTCGGTCCACGCGTACGTGGCCCCCTCGGGCGCCTTCAGCACCTTGGGCAGGCGCTGGTTGATCGGGCCGGGCGGCAGCTCGGCCATCCGGTCCAGGCAGGCCACGGCCAGGTCGAGGGCGTTGTGCGTCTGGTCCAGCAGCACCTCGAAGCGGGCCAGGCAGTCGCCCTCCGTGCGGGTGACCACCTTGAGGACGTCCTGGAGCTCCCCGTAGGCCAGGTACGGCTCGTCGCGGCGCAGGTCGAAGTCCACGCCGGAGGCGCGGGCGATCGGGCCGGAGACCCCGTACGCGTGCACCGCCTCGGCGGACAGCACGCCGACGCCGCGCGTACGGCCGCGGAAGATCTCGTTCCCGCGGACCAGCTTGTCGTAGACGTCCATGCGGGTGTTGACGTCGGCGATGGCGGCGCGGGCCCGGCCGAGCCAGCCGGCGGGGAGGTCCTCCTTGAGGCCGCCGACGCGGTTGAACATGTAGTGCATGCGGCCGCCGGAGATCTCCTCCATCACGGCCTGGAGCTCCTCGCGCTCGCGGAACGCGTGGAAGATCGGGGTGATGCCGCCCAGCTCGAGGGGGTAGGACCCGAGGAACATCAGGTGGTTCAGGACCCGGTTCAGCTCGGCGAGGAGCGTACGCATCCACACCGCGCGCTCGGGGACCTCCATGCCGAGCATCCGCTCGACGGCCATGACCACGCCCAGCTCGTTGGAGAAGGCGGACAGCCAGTCGTGGCGGTTCGCGAGCATCACGATCTGGCGGTAGTCGCGAGCCTCGAAGAGCTTCTCGGCGCCGCGGTGCATGTAGCCGACGACCGGCTCGGCGCTGGCGATCCGCTCGCCGTCCAGGACGAGCCGCAGGCGCAGCACGCCGTGGGTGGAAGGGTGCTGCGGTCCGATGTTGAGCACCATGTCGGTGCTCTCCGCGGCACCGCCGATGCCGACCGTGGTCTCCGTCATGGCCGCATTGTCTCAGTCCTAGGGTGGGTGCATGGATACGGGGACGAAGGGTGAGACGGGCCGCCCTGAGTGGGTGGGCCTGCCGGGCGGGCTGCGCGGGGTCCGGCGGCTGCTGCTGGCGATCTGGACGGTGCCGCTCACGGTGGCGACCGGCGTGTCGCTGGGGCTGGCGTTCGGGCCGGGATGGGCGGCCTTCGCGGCGTTCTGGCCGGCCGTGCTGGTCTGGGGGTGGGTGCTGATCGGGCGGAACTGGCGGTCCTGGCGGTACGCGGAGCGGGCGGACGACCTGCTGATCAGCCGGGGGGTGCTGTGGCGGGAGGAGACGGTGGTCCCGTACGGGCGGATGCAGCTGGTGGAGGTGAGCTCGGGCCCGCTGGAGCGCCGCTTCGGCCTGGCCTCCGTCCAGCTCCACACGGCGGCCGCGGCGACGGACGCCAAGATCCCGGGCCTGGCCCCGGCCGAGGCGGAGCGCCTGCGCGACCGCCTGACCGCCCTGGGCGAAGCAAGGTCGGCGGGCCTGTGACGGGCCCTGCGGGGCGTGCGGAGGAGGGCGACCCGGCGCGGCCGGGCGACCCGGCGGCCCCCGTGGGTCCGGCGGCCCCGGCGGGGCGCCCGGGTGCCCACGCCGCCGTCCCGGCGGAACGCCCCGGAACGGGGTCCGGGGCGGAGCCCGGGGGAACGGTGGAAGGGCGGGGAGGGGCCGGCCCCGCGCAGCGGCACCCCAGCCCGGCACTGGCACCGGCACTGGCACCGGCCCTGGGCACCGGACCCGCCTCCCCGCCGGGAGGCGAACGGCGGCTGCACGTGCTGACCCCGCTGCGCCGCGCATGGGTGCCCATCACCGCCACCACCGGTGTCGTCATCCAGCAGGGCGAGCGCGCCCAGGAGTGGGTCGGCGGCCTCACCCCCGCCGTGCGGCTGCTCATGGTGGCCGGGCTGGTCCTCGTCTTCGGCACGTACGGCTTCCTCAGCTGGTGGTTCACCCACTACTCCGTCACCGACACCGAGCTCCGCATCCGCACCGGGCTGCTCTTCCGCCGCACCGCCCACATCCGCCTCGACCGCATCCAGGCCGTGGACGTCACCCGCCCGATGCTGGCCCGGGTGGCGGGGGTCGCCAAGCTCCGGCTCGACGTCATCGGCACCGAGGCGAAGGACGAGCTGGCCTTCCTCGACGAACGCGACGCCGTCGCCCTGCGCGCCGAGCTGCTGGCCCGCGCGGCCGGCTTCGCGCCCGCCGAGGCCGTCGCCGTCGGCCAGGCCCCCGCGCGGGAGCTGCTGCGCGTGTCCGTACGGGACCTGGTGGTCTCTCTGCTGCTCGGGCTCGACGTGTGGGCGGCGCTCGCCGGCGGGCTCGTCGCCCCGCTGGTCGTGTGGCGGGTCAGCGACAGCCTCTGGGCGGCCGCGGTCATCCTGGTGCCGCTGCTCGGCGCGGCGTGGGGCGGCACCGTGGGCCGGTTCCTCGCCGGGTACGACTGGACCGTCGCCGAGTCCCCCGACGGGCTGCGCCTGGACCACGGGCTGCTGGACCGGGCCCACGAGACCGTCCCGCCGGGGCGCGTGCAGGCCGTACGGATCGTGGAGCCGCTGCTGTGGCGGCGGCGCGGCTGGGTCCGGGTGGAGCTGGCCGTGGCCGGCTCCAAGAACGGGGTGCTGGTCCCGGTGGCCACCCGGGCCGCCGCCCACGCCCTGATCGCCCGCGTGCTGCCGGGCGCGGACCTGGCGGGCCTGGCCTTCAGCCCGTCCCCGCGCGCGGGGTCGCGGTGGGTGGTGCCGGTGTGGTGGAAGGGGTACGGCCTGGCCGTCTCGGAGGAGGTCTTCGCTGCCCGGCGCGGGCGCCTGTGCCGGCGTACGGAGATCGTTCCGCATGCGAAGGTGCAGAGCGTGCGCCGCTCACAGGGCCCCTGGGAGCGCGCCCGCGGGGTGGCCGACCTGCATGTGGACACCGGCGCGAACACCACCGTCACGGCCCGGCTGCGCGGCGCGGACGAGGCCTCCGCGCTGCTGGACGCCCAGGCGGTCCGCTCCCGCACCTCCCGCGCGGCGGCCCGCCCCGACCGATGGATGACCTGACGTGACGACGGCCTACGAGGCGCTGCTGGGCACCGATTTCGACGGCAGCCCCACCGACGACCCCTACGACGTGATCTACGACGGCCACGACCATCCCCGGCACCGGGACCGCGTACCCGGCCTCGTCGCCCTCGTCGCCGACCCCGGCGGGGCCGCCGGCGAGCGCCTCATGGCCCTCGTCGCCCTGGTGTCCTGGGCCGAGCCGGCCGGCTTCGAGGCCGTCGTCCGGGCGGCCGGGGACCCCCGCGCGACCCCCTGGTACGACTGGTCGATCGACCGCTGGTTCTCGGCGGACCGGAGCTACGGGCTCTTCTGCGAAGCCGCCGCCGGCAGCCGCGAGTTGGCCGAGGAGAAGGGCACGACGGCGCTGCGGACCGAGACCTTCCGCGCCCTGATCGGGCTCGCCGACCGGGAGGGCTTCGACGACCGGCTGGGCGACGTCCTGGACGCGGAGGCCGTACGGGCCTGCCTGCCCGAGATCCGCGCGGTCATCGACCGGGGCATCGCCCGGATCCGGGACGGCGAGCGGTTCCACTTCGACGTGGAGACCCAACTCGTCGACCTGGCCGGCTCGGTGACCAGGGTCGACGAGGAACTCGCCGTGGACCTGCTCGGGCGCCTCCTCGCCCATGCCCCCTCCGGCCGCGCCCTCCAGCACGCCGCCGGCCCCGTCGCCCGCTGCCAGGGCCCGGCCGGCCGGGCCCTGGCAGCCCGGCTGTGGGACTCCGGGAACGCGTACGTACGGGAGGTGCTCGGGGGGCGAGAACCAGCCGGGGGCGATTTTCGGACAGACGTTCCGGCTGGATGAAACCGTGTTTGTGTTCGCAACGTCCCTTCGGTAGACAGGTACGCACGCAAGTGACGGCACAACACGTCAGGGGTGGGTGATTGGCTTCGCCCTCTCCCTAGCGGGAGCGGGTTCCCACCCTCGCGGGTGGGGTTTCCTGCTTCACCACGGACCGCCCCGACCGAGAGGAGGACTCCCGATGAGGTCTTACACCCGCTCCACAGGCAGCGACCGCCAGCCCGGCGGCCAGAAGATTCACAGCGGCGTTCCCGTCCCGGTCATGGGTGGTCCCGCAGCCTTCGCACGTCCACTCACGGACGTCCAGGGACAGCGCCTCGGCGATGACCCCACAGACGGAGCAAAGGCGCGTGCTGGGAAACCACCGGTCCACGATGATCAGCGTGCGCCCGTACCAGGCCGTCTTGTACTCCAGCATCCGCCGGAGCTCATGCCAGCCCGCGTCGGAGATGGCACGGGCGAGCTTGTGGTTCTTGAGCATGTTGCGGACGGTCAGATCCTCGATCACGAGCGTTTGGTTTTCGCGCACGAGTCGAGTCGTCAGCTTGTGCAGGTGATCCCTGCGCCGGTCGGCGATCCGGGCATGGATCCTCGCCACCAGGGTCCGGGCCTTCGCCCGGTTCCTGCTGCCCTTCTCCTTCCGGGCCAACGCCCGCTGCGCACGCACCAGGCGCTCCCTGTCCCGACGTTCGTGCCTCGGGTTGGCGACCTTCTCCCCGGTCGAGAGGGTGACGAGGGACGTGAGCCCCATGTCGATGCCCACGGCATTCGTGCTGGCCGGCATGGGCGTTGGAGTGTCCTCGCACAGCAGGGACACGAACCAACGGCCGACACTGTCCCGGGAGACCGTGACGGTGGACGGCGCCACACCCGTCGGCAGCGGACGCGACCACACCACGTCCAGCGGCTCGGTCATCCTGGCGAGCCGCAGCCGGCCGTCGGCGTAGCGGAACGCACTGCGCGTGTACTCGGCCGAGGCCCGGGACTTCCGCTTCGATTTGAAGCGGGGGTACTTGGACCGCTTCCTCCAGAACGCCACGAACGCGGCCTGCACATGCCTGAGTGCCTGCTGCAACGGCACACACGAGACCTCGGCCAAATAGGCCAGATCTTGTGTCTGCTTCCATGCCGTGAGCATCGCGGAAGTCTGCCCGTAACCCACCCGCTCGCCTCGGGTCCAAGCCTCGGCCCGGGCGGCAAGGGCCAGGTTGTAGACCTTCCGCACGCACCCGAACGTCCGCGCCAGCTCAACTGCTTGCGCGTCCGTCGGATGGAAGCGGTATTTGAAGGCCCGCTTCACGGGAGAAGCCCCCATGTTTCAGACGCTAGGGGCGGTTACGATCCGAGCACAAGCCTGGGTCAGAACATCACGCAGGGGCAGTTGGCCGCTGCGCGACCCAGGGCCACGATGCGCTTTCTCCCCCGGACAAAGCCGGGGGCATCCACGCAAGGAGACTGGCGATGAAATTCGACATGGGCAGTACGACGCTGTCCGAGCTGGGCAAGGCCACGGGTGGCTCCAGCGACGACCTCGGCACGCTGATCAAGCTGCTGATCGCCGCGGCGGACCCGCTGGAGGGCAAGTTCAACGGTGTCGGGCGGGCCGCGTTCGACTCGTTCAAGCGGCGCTCGGATGCGATCACGGGCGAGCTGAACGCCTCGCTGCGCGCCATCATCGGCGGTCAGTCCGGGATGGACACCTCGTTCACCTCCGGTGACCAGGAGCAGGGCGACAACGCCCACCAGAACATGGGCTCCGCGAACTTCGACGCCGCCCGCTTCGGCGCGCGCTGACACCGGGGGACTGAAGCATGGGACAGAACCAGGACCGCACCTCGTACGACGTCGCCGCCTCCGTGGAGGTCCAGGGCGGGCTCGGCGGGATCATCGGCCAGCTGGAGCGGGTGCTCGGTGACCGTGACGCGGCGGTGAAGGCGGCGATGGCCGAGTTCACGGCCGACGGCGTCTCGGACGAGTACCACGGCAAGGAAGTCCGCTGGAACAAGGCGGCGAACGAGGTGCGCGACATCATCCGCCTCGTGCGCACCACGCTGGAGCAGAACGACTCGACCGCCCAGGCCACGCTCGCGAAGGCCAAGGCGGCGGTGGACGGCATCGGCTGACGCAGGCCGGCACGGACGCGAGGGACGCGAGGACACGGGGGTAGGGCATGGACTGGGACATCAAGCCGTCCGGCGTGCAGGGGGTCGTCAACAAGACGATCACCGCCGCCGAGGGCTTCCAGAAGGCGGGCAAGACGCTCCAGGAGCAGCTGCCGCAGGCGGCGCAGCACGCCGGCACCGTCACGCCGGGCGGCGGCACCGGCGGTGAGGGCGGCGGCATGGGCCCGATCGCCGGCGCGCTGGGTGAGCTCATGAAGTCCCACGAATACCGTCTCGGGTACATCGGGGCGCGTACGGAGGCCTCGCTGAACGGCGCCATCAAGGCGACGACGGCGTACGTGCAGGGCAACATCGAGCAGGCGCAGAACGCGCAGAACGAGGCGCTGAAGGAGCCGAAGGTCGACCTTCCGGGGGCGGGGGAGAAGTGACGGACCACGTACCGATCAATCCGTGCACGATCCCGCAGTTCACGGGCGACCTTGACCTGCTGGAGACGAACAGGAACGCGATCGCGACGGCGGCGGGCACCTTCCGTGACGCGGGTTCGAACGTCGACTCCGAGTTCCAGGGCCTGTCCGCGTTCTACACGGCGCCGGAGGCGGCGCAGTTGTTCGCGACGACCAAGCCGGTCAAGACCGACAGTGATTTCTTCGCGGACCAGCTGGAGTCGGCGGCGAAGGCGCTGGGCGAGTACGTCACCGAGGCGCGCCCGATCGTGGCGCGGCTGAAGGAGCTCCAGGCGAAGGCCACCACCTTCACCAACAAGATCAGCGGGGACGAGCACTGGAAGGACGACGGGGACAAGATCGATGAGAACAACGATCTGATCCACGACGTCAACGCGGCCGTCTCCGCCTTCTGGGCGGCCGAGCGGACCTGTGCGAACAAGATCCGCGCCTTGTACTGTGCGCCGCCGCTGACCGCCGACGACGGCTCGCACGGCGCGAACATGTACGGCTACAAGGGCGAGGACCTCAACAAGGCGCAGGACCTGCCGTGGGGTTCGCAGCTGGAGGAGACCCACCGCTGGTACGAGATCGGTCACTGGGCGAAGTCCTTCGTCTGGGACGGCCTGATCGTCGACGGCATCTGGGGCACGATCCGCGGCCTGGGCACCCTCGTCGGCGTCGATGGCTGGGACAAGGCGGGGCAGGCCTGGGTGGGTCTGGCGAAGCTGGCGACCGGTCTGGCGATCACCACCATCCCGGGCGTCGGCACGGCGTTCTGGATGGCCGACGACAAGCAGCTCCCGGGCTGGCTGCGTGACTCGCGCACGGCGATGAAGGAGACCGGCAAGGCGCTGGTCGCGTGGGACGAGTGGGGCAAGAACCCGGCCCGCGCGGCGGGTGCGGTCACCTTCAACGTCCTGACCACCGTCTTCACCGGCGGCGCCGGTACGGCCGCCAAGGCGGGCTCGGTCGCGAAGGTGATCAGCGTGGCCGGCAAGGCGGGCAGGCTGATCGACCCGATCACCTACATCGGCAAGGCCGGCTCGCTGGCCAAGCTGAAGATCGGCGACCTCTTCGCGAACCTGGGCAAGGTCGACGGGGCCTTCCCGAAGCTCGACGACGTGGTCTGGAAGGACCTCCCCAAGGCCGACGCCCCGGGCGTCAAGTTCCCGCACCCGGACGACACGGTCCGCCTGCCCGACGACGCGCTGGGCCGCCCCCAGTACTACGACAAGACCACCAACCAGCTCCTGGACCACAAGGGCCTGCCCAAGCAGGACCTCACCTCGGTCCCCAAGGGCCCCGACCACCCCCTGGCCGAGGTCCCCAAGCGCCAGGAAGTCACCGTCGGCGCCCCGGCCCACTCGGTGACGGGCACCGCGGACAACGCGGCCCACCCGATCGCGGGCACCGCGGACAACGCCGCGCACACGGTCGACAACACCGCCCACCAGCCCGGCGGCACGGTGGACAACACCCCGCACAACAGCCACACCGAACCCGGCGGCACGGGCGGCCATGGCAACACGGACACCACCCCCACCGGCGGCGGCCACACGGAAACCCCGTCCACGGGCGGCCACGGCGACGGCCCCGGCACGGGCGGCGGGCACGGCGACGGCCCGACGGTCCCGCACCAGGGCGAGGGCCCGGGTGGCGGTTCTCTTCCCGATGGCCCCACCGGAGGCGTGGACGACGGGACGTTCCCTGGCAAATCCGAGCCCAGGCCGGACGGTAACCGCTACATCGAGGAGCCTGATCACGCCCCGACGGCGCGGTTCTACGACGAGGTGCGCGCCAACCCGGAAACCCTGGACATCGCTGCGATTTCCGATAACACCGGTATCCGTCCCGAGGTGCTGGACCGTGTGCGCACCCATTTCTTCCTCACCGAGCACCTGGTGGCCGACGGCCCGAACCTCGTAAGGAATGGCTACTTCACTCCGCGCCAGGACATCGCCGAGATCTGGCAGGCAGCCGGCCAGCGTAGTCTGACACCTGAGGAAGCGACGAAGTTCGAGCGCTATATCGGGCACGAATACGTGGAGAGTCAGCTGATCGAGGGTGGTCTTCCGTACCTTCGTGAATCCCCACATCTGTGGAATGAGTTCCAGAACGAAGGCGGCAATCTTGAGTACTATCACGATTTCCCCAAGCGTACTGAAGACGCCGGAGCCCATGACCTTGCGCTGAACGAGAGAAAGGGCGGGTTCAACCACTGGGCTGGGGCTGGCTTCGACGTGCCGAAGGTCGAGCTGGCATCCGATCTTTCAAACATCGACGAGGTGGTGGCAGCCCTCAAGGAGGAGCTGCGATCGAAGGGAATTGAGCTCAAATGACCGACGGGGAAGCATCCTCCATGCTGAATCGCCTGCGTGCGGTGGAATGGATGGGTGACGACTGGGATTACGCGTACGGGCATGTCAACTCGCGTCGCGTCCTGTTCCGTGAGTATCTGCGGCGAGCCGCCGTGTGGTCCCAGGCGTACTCGGCTGAAGGTTGGCCGTTCTTCGACGTCACACGTTTCGTGGACCCCGGTTTCGAACCCTCCCCAGAACTCAAGGAAGAGCTGGACGATTTCCTGAAGCGGCTTACCACCAAAGAACTCCGGAACACATGCGCGGGTGCAGTGCGTCTGGCTGAACTCCAGGCGCAGAACCCGGCCGTGGGTGCCGGTCTCCCGGACCTCTACGAACCGCTCGTCATCTTCTATGAGCGGGGAGGGGATTTCGCCTATGACAACGCTGGTTGGCTCGACCTGACCGGCGTACGGTACCGCCCTGCTCCGAGGGAGAGCTATCTCAGCAGTTCGCCGATCGTACTGCTCAGCGACGTTGTCCTCGACGCTCTGGACGTCACGGCACGGGTCACGTACTACACCGCAGCCGACGGCCAGGGGCCCCTGTTGAGGCGTTGTGTGCTGAGGGACGGCCAGTCGGACGAGCTGTTCGCCCGCGATCTGCGCTGGGAGCCGACTGACCTGCTCCCCGCCTCCGAAGGGTCGATGAAGGAGGCTGGGCTGGTCGAGATCGACGAGCTGGCGGCGACCCGGCTCATCGGTGCGATCGTGGCTGCAGGCTCGGGATCGAACAGCTGACCGCGAACAGTCAGCGGTCCCAGTGCCCGGATCGACTCTGAGGGAACCGTGATCACGTCCGAGCCGGTGGGCGAGTGGTTCTGGGAGCCCTCCCCGCTGACCGATGCCCTCGGGAGCGGAGCTTCGAGGGCGCTCGATCTGCTGAGGGACGTCAGGGATGCCCTGGCGGTCATCGGGCTGGTCACCGGTGAGGGCACCGGATCGGTCGTGCTCTGTGACCGGCGGGCCGAGAAGTTGTTCGGGGTGCGGGTCCACGTGTGGGGCGAGGGCGCGGTGATGCTCGTACTGTCCGCCTACGCCGATGCCTGGCTGACCCAGGACCTCCGGGAGCGGCCGCAGCCCGAGGTGGCCGCGGAGAATGCGCCCCGGCTCGCCGCCGGGCTGAAGCGGATCTCCGAGCTGACGGGGGCGGAGGTCGACCCCGGCGACCCGACCTGGCACGCCTGCCCCACGGCGGACGGGTTCGCGGAGGGACCGGAGTACGACGACTCCTGGGGCAACTTCGAGGTCCCCGCGCGCTGGAGGCGGCTCACGAAGCTCCTCCCCGGCGGACTCGGGGAAGAGGACTACGAGAGCAGCACCGAGGAGCCCGTCCGGTACGCCGGGGTGCGGCGCGGGGAGCGGCTCCTCGGCTACCTCTGGGCGTCGGCCGACGGCGCGGCCGGCTACGGGCCCCGTACCGCGGCGGGTGACGCGGCCTTCGAGGCCGGCGTGCCGTGGCTGCTGAGGCTCCGTGCCCTGCGCCTGCGGGGGTTGGGGGCGCTGGAGGCGTTGACCGAGCTGCTCGGCGGCTTGGACGACAGCACGAACGGCTCGGTCGTCGGGTCCACGGTGCACGAGGCGGCTTCGCTGGATGCGTTGGAGGAATTGTCGGGAAGGCACTGACGGTGTCGGCACCCGCAGCCGAACGGCAAGGTGCACGCTTGCCCGACCACGCGATGGGAACGACGATGAGTTTCTCGATCCAGGCAGGCTGCCCGGCCGCACGGAGGTGTGAATCGGCTGCCGACATGGCTGACGCGGTCGGTGAGATGTACTCCTCCGAGGCCGAGGACGCCATCCTCGTCTGGAATCTGGTGCCGGTCCGGCTGTCGTACGGCTATGACCTCGCCGCTCTCATCGACGACCTGGTGCCCCTTCTTGAGGAAATTCAACGGCCGGAATTCTCGGAGACCGAGGTCTTCTGGGGATCCGACACGTTCTCGGCCGAATGGAGGATCACCCGCGAGGGCGGCGATTCGCTGAGGATCCAGGCGCGCTGGCACAGCGCGCTCGGGAGCTATGAGTCGCTGCTGGCCGAGCGGGGCGATTCGGTGGTCCGTACGCAAGTATTCGTCAGCGAGTGGGCGAAGGTTCTGCAGCGGATCGTGACCGATATGGAGGCGGAGTCCGTGCAGTTGGACGACGACGACATCTTCCTCCGCGCCAAGGCCCTGCTCACAGCCTGAGTCACAGGTGTTCGCCTTCTTCCCGGGGCCCGGGGCCCGGTGCGCAGAGCGCCCGGCCCCGGGAAGCGGGGATGGAGCCAGATGTTCGGAAACGTCGAAGCCCGAAGCCACTCCCGTGCTGGAGCGGTTGTGCGGCGGGGCCGTACCGCTGGCGGATGCCGCCGGGAGCGGTGCAGCGAAGGCGCTCGGGCTGAGTCAGGCGCCGCGCGGAGAAGCAGTTCACCGTACGGATCGACGTGTGGGGCGAGGGCGCGGTACTGCTGGCGCTGTCGGCCTATGCGGACGCCTGCTGTGGGAGGATCGCGGCCGACTGGAAGGGGATGGGGAGAGATGACGGTCATCGTGGACGGCCACTTCGGCCCGTGCCCCGAGAGCGCGGACTGGGTCAGGAGACAGGACGAGCGGCTGGCCGCCAATATCGAGGAGCTCGCCGCGCTCCCGGCCGAACTCGACCGGGTCTGGGAGCAGGCGGACCTGCACGTCCAGTCGCGGACCCTTGTCGACCCGACGGCCGCCGAACTGACCACATGGGAGACGGTGGTCGATGCCGCGCAGCTGGGGTCGGCGCTCTTCCGTACGGCGGGGATGGCCGATGGCACGACGCAGTGCCGCATTCACCACGAGCTGCGCACCCTGCCCGCGACGGGTCCGAACCACGCGGCGCGCGCCGCGGCGTGGGTGCGCGCGTTCTGGTACGCGATCATCACGCGCGACCAGCCGCGGATGACGGAGCTGTGCGAGCTGCCCCTGGACGTGCTGCGGGCCTCGGGTGCGGATCACGACGACTACCTGTTCCACTGGGTGGCGGCGCTCCAGGCGTACTGGCTGAAGCGGCCGGAGCTGGTGGAGGAGCTGACGGCCACCTTCGGCAGGTCGCATCCTGATGTGACGGTGATCGCGGGGCGGGAGTACGTCCAGCACGTGGCGTATCCGCCGATCAACCTGTTCTACAAGTTCCTCCGCAAGGACGAGGAGGGCTTCCACGCGGCGCTCGTGGAGGCTCTGGAGCTGCACAAGCGGTACTGGACGGCTACGCCGGAGCGGGCCGAGGACATCGAGGGGCTGGTGCCGCTTGGCATCCTCGCCGTCGCCTGTCTCGCCTACGACGGTGGGATCCCGGTTGGGGTCGAGTCCCCGTACCTGCCCGGGCACCTGCTCAAGCGCTCTTGGGTGGGGGAGTTCGAGGGATGAGTTCCGCGTTGATGCTCGAGCGGCTGCGGGCGGTGGATTGGGATTGCGACTGGGACCGCGCGTTCGACCGCGTCGGGTCGCGTCGGGTGCTGTTCCGTGAGTATCTGCGGCGGGCGGCGGTGTGGGCGCGGGCGTACGGGGCCGAGGAGGTCTGGCCCTTCTGTGATGTGACGCCTTACGTCGACGCGGAGTTCGAGCTCGATCTCGAAGTCGCGGGCGGGCTGGAGGAGTTGCTGCGCCGCCTGCTCAACGGGGAGGTGGGGGCCACCTGTACCGGCGCCGTGCGGCTCGCGGAGCTGCGGCTGCGGAACCCGGCCGTGGGGGCCGGGCTGCCGGATCTGTACGAGCCGCTCGTGCTCTTCTACGAGCGGGGCGGGGCGTTCTTCCGGGACTGCTCGGGGTCCTTCCTCGACCTGACCGGGGTGATGTTCAAGCACGGGCCGCTGGAGGGGCAACTCGGCGGGCTGCCCCTGAGCGTGCTCACTCCGCCCGTCCTCGACGCCCTCGACGCCGAGGGCCGGGTCACGTACTACACGGCGCCCGACCGCCCGGGCCCGCTCCTGCGGCGGCGCGTGCTGCGGGACGAGCGGTGGGACGAACGGCTCGGCCCCGGCCTCCGCTGGGAGCCGGACCGCTTCGACGAGACGGTCCTGACCTGGATCGACGAGCTGGAGGCCGCCCGGCTCATCGGCGTCGGTGAGGGGCAGTGCACGTGACGGGCGGGCTGATGCGGGCGCCGCGGGAGTGCGGGTCGTGGTACTGGGACTTCGAGGAGGCCGGCGGGGCGGGAGTGGGGGCCGCGCTGCGGACGGCGGCCGCCATGGCCGGCGTACTGGGGCGGCACGGGCTGCTGGAGCCCGAGGCGCTGGAGTGGGCCTGGGTCTTCGGGGAGGGCGGTGGCCGCCTCGAGCTCGCCGGCCGGGCGCTGGACGACGGCGCCCTGCCCGGCCGGGTGATGGAGCTGCGGCCCGTCGGCGCGGCGCGGGCCGAGCCCGGGGCGCTGTACGTGCTGGGGTCCGGGACCTGGTTCGACGCGGCGGGCCGGGGGCACCGGGAGCCGGGGCTGGTCGAGCTGAGCGTGGATCCGGACCCGGTGACGGGGCTCTTCGCGGAGCTGGCCGTGCACCACGACGTGTGGGGGACCTGCGACTTCCGGGGCACCCCGCATCCGGAGGTGTACGGGTACAACGCGCCCCGGCTCGGGGCGGCGCTGGCGGAGCTGGACGAGCTGCTGGGGGTCCCGGCGGAGCCGGGCGAGCCCACCTACTTCGGGATGGCCGAGGGGTACGGGCTGGTAGCGCCGGACATCATCGACGGGGTGGGGCCGGACCTCACCGACCTGATGGGGTTGTGGAGACGCTGAACGGGGAGTGCGAGGGGTTCGTGCGGTACTCGTGCGGATACTCGTTCGGTCCCGCGTACGCCGAAGTGCAACCGGAGCCGCCGGTTTCCTCGTCGTGAGGGGGCGTACTAGCGTCAGGGGCGACAGGGGAGAAGGGAGGCCGGGGTGGCGGCTGAGGATTACGACAGCCAGTTGCTGGAATCCGTCGCGGTACGGCGGCGCCGGATGCGCGACGCCGTGCTGTTCGGGGCGCAGCGCGGGCGGCGGGTGGCCGACGAGCGGATCGGGAAGGCCGTCGCCGGGCTGGTGATCGCGGCGGTGCTGTGCGCCGGCTGCGTGGGGTGGTCGTTCATCTCGCACCGCCTCATCGGCAAGACGGGAACGCCCGGGCAGGTCAGTACTCGGTGATAGGTTCGAGCGCGTGGTGAGCATGGGGGCGGGAAGCGGTACGGCACTGAGCCGGGTCACCCTGGTCGGTGAGCGGCGGCGGATGGATCTCGTACTGCCGTCCCAGGAGCCTGTCGGGCGGCTGTTGCCCGACGTCATACGGATGCTGGACGACCGGGTGGCCGCGCAGCCGATGCTGCGGCACCTGGTGACCGGCGACGGATCGGTCATCGAACACGGCACCTCCCTCGAGGACGCCGGGGTCGCCGACGGGGCCGTACTGCGCCTCGTACGGGTGCAGGACGTGCCGTCCGCGCCCGTGGTACACGACGTCACCGACGAGGCGGCCGAGGACCTCGACGTACGGGCCTGGCGCTGGCGGCCCTCCGCGCGGCGGGTCACCGCCGGGGCGGGGCTGGTCGGCTGGGCGCTGGTGGCCGGGTGGTTCGCCCGGGCGGAGTTCGCGCCGGGGGCCGTGGCGGGCGCGCTGCTCGCGGCGGCCGCCGTCTGCGGGGCCGTCGGGGCGCTGGCCGGGCGGCTGAAGCGGTCCGGGCTCGCGGCGGCACTGCTGGCCTGCGCCGGTGCGGTCGGGGTGCTCGGGGCGTGGACCCTGGGCGACGCGCAGCACTGGGGTGCCATGGGCCGGCTCGCCGCCGTGGCGGGTGCGCTGGCCGTGGGACTCGCGCTGCTGGGGTGGTTCACGCCGCTCGGGCGGGGCGGGTTCGTCGGAGCCGCCGCCGTGGCCGGGCTGACGGCCATCTGGGAGGGCGTGGCCCTGTTCCAGGGGCAGGCGGGCGCCCGTACCGGGGCCGTGCTCGCCGTGGTCTCGGTCGTCCTGCTCGGGCTGCTGCCCCGGCTCGCGCTGGCCGCGGCCGGGCTCACCGGGCTCGACGACCAGCGGGCGCGCGGGGCTTCGGTCAGCCGGTACACGGTCGCGACGGCCCTGGGCGCCACCCACCGGGGCATGGTGCTGGCCACCCTCGCCACCGCCGTCTCGGCGGGTGCGGCCGGGGTGCTCGCGCTGCGGGAACCCGACATCTGGACGGTGTCGCTGGCCTCGGCGGTCGCCGTCGTGCTGTGGCTGCGCGCGCGGGCGTTCCCGCTCGTCGCGGAGGTGGTCGCGCTGCTGCTGGCCGGGGCCGCCGTCACCGTGGCCGCCCTGCTGGTGTGGGCCGGACGGGCCGGTGCGGCCGGGCCGTTGGCGGTCCTGCTGGCGCTGGCCCTGGCGGCGCTCGGCGTCCTGGCCGTTCAGCCGCCCGAGCACGTACGGGTCCGGCTGCGGCGGTTCGGGGACACCGCCGAGTCCATCGGGGTCATCGTGCTGTTCCCGCTGCTCATCGGGGTGTTCGGCGTGTACGGGCGGCTGCTCGGCACCTTCGCGTAAGGGTTGCGACTCAGACATGTCAGACATGAGCATGAACCAGCGTGACGGGCACGGCCCCGGGGGCGACCACGGCAACGGGCTTGGCAATGGGCCCGGCAACGGGCCCGGGAGCGCGCAGGGCGACTGGCAGGCCGGCGTCCTGGGCGACCTGATGGGCCACGGTGCGGGCGCGGCGGCGCCCGCCGTCGGCCACCAGCAGGCACCACAGGGCCCCCTGCCGATGCAGCCGCACGCCCCCGTCCCGCAGCAGGCGGCGCCCGTGGCCCCACAGCAGCCCCGCTACGAACAGCAGCCCCACCAGCAGCCCTACACCCCGCAAGCGCCGCAGGCCCGGGCGCCCGAGACCGTCCCGGTCCCCGGCTCGGACGCCGCCGCGGGCCGCGCCCGCCACGGCGACCCGCTGATGCGCCGCACCCTGCGCACCCTGCGCGGAGCGCTCGGCTCCTCCGTCGCCAAGGCCGTCGCCGCCGAGACGGAACTCGCCACGCAGGTGCAGCAGCCCGTCACCACCGGCCGCCAGATCGTCGTCACCAGCATCCGCGGTGGCTCCGGCAAGACCACCGTCACCGCCCTCCTCAGCCGCACCTACAACCACTTCCGCCACGACCCGGTGCTCACCCTGGAGGCCGACGCCGCCCTCGGCACCCTCCCGGTCCGGCTCGGCGTGCAGTCCCTGCGCTGGACCTGCGCGGACCTCGCGCAGATCGTCCGCCCCTCCATGCAGCTCACCGACATCACCGGCTACCTCGTCCCGCTCGCCGACGGCGGCTGGCTGCTGCCCGGCAGCCAGGGCCGGATCGGCGCCCAGGTCGACGTCGCCACCTACCGGACCGTGATGGTCGCGCTGCGCCGCTACTTCGGGGTCACCGTCGTCGACTGCGAGACCCTCCCGGGCGACGTGGCCCGTACCGCCCTCGACACCGCGCACGCCCGCGTGCTCACCACCCCCGCCACCGCCGAGGGCCTGGTCTCCACCCACGCCGTCCTCGACTGGCTCGCCACCCTGCCGGTGCCCGTCCTGCCGCGCACCGTCGTCGTGCTCACCGCCCAGGCCCCGCACCCCGCCATCGACCTCGGCAAGGCCGCCGAGAAGCTGCGCGCGACGGGCGCGGGGGTCGTCGTACTGCCCTACGACCGCCACCTCGCCTCCGGCGGCGCCGTCCGCACCGAACTCCTCGGCGCCCGCACCCGGGAGGCGGCCGTACGGCTCGCCGCCGAGGTGCTCCAGCGTGCCGTGGCCCTCCCGGCTGCCGGTGCGGCACGGTGACCCAGCAGCTGATCCACCGGCCGGCCCGGGGCACCCTGCCCCCCGCCCCCGCGCACCCCCACGCCGTCGAGGCCCCGCCCAACCTGCCCGAGGGCAAGATCGGCAGCCCGGCCACCGCACTGCTGCCGATGGCGGGCGTGATGGGCTCGGTCGTGATGATGACCGTCATCCGCAACAGCCAG
Organism: Streptomyces sp. NBC_00091; assembly: GCF_026343185.1. Lineage (GTDB taxonomy): Bacteria > Actinomycetota > Actinomycetes > Streptomycetales > Streptomycetaceae > Streptomyces. Next base: position 3,086,590 of record NZ_JAPEMA010000001.1, read on the forward strand.
TTCGCCGCCGTCGGGGCGATCGTGCTGGTCTTCGCGCTGATCGGCGCCATCGCCCTGTTCTGGTCGCAGCGCGGCAAGGCCCAGCGCACCCGCCGCGCCCAGCGCGAGCGCTACCTGGAGTACCTGGAGGAGCAGCGCGAGGAGCTCGGCGCCCGCGAGAAGGAGCTCCGCGAGGAGGCCCGCCGCCTCAACCCGCCGCCGGAGGCCCTGTACGACCTCGTACGCGACCCCGCGCGGCTGTGGGAGCGGCGCCGCACCGACCCCGACTTCCTGCGCCCCCGCCTGGGCACCGGCGCCGTCGCCGTCCAGGAACTCAGCCTCGCGCAGGGCGGCGGGAACGTCCTCACCCCGCCCGACCGGTTCATGCTCAACGAGGCGGGCGCCCTCATGGCCCGCTTCGGCCGGGCCAGCGACTTCCCGCTGACCGTCCCCCTCGACCGGGCCGGGAACGTCAGCATCGTCGGCGACCGCGAGGGCGTCCTGCGCGTAGCCCGCGCCCTGCTGACGCACACCGCCGTCCTGCACGCCCCGGACGACGTCGCCATCGCCCTCGGCGTGCCCGGGGAGCGGCTGGCGGACTGGGAATGGGCCAAGTGGCTGCCCCACGTCCTCGACCAGCAGGAGCACGACGGCCCCGTCCCCGCCCGCCGGATCGCCCCCAGCCTGCCCCAGCTCGCCACCGGGGTCCTCGCCCCCGACCTGCGCCGCAGGTCCTCGTACGCGGCCGAGGTGCGCCGGGGCCTGTCCGACAAGCGCGCCCTGCGCATGGCCGGCCGGCTGCTCGTCGTCAGCGACGAGTACGGCGAGAACGCCGTCGAACTGCCCCGCCCCGACACGGCGGTGGGCCTGGCCGACATGAACACCACCGTGCTGCACCTGCTCGCCGAGCAGGTCCACGAGCCCGACGAGGTGACCATACGGATCACCGTGGAGGGCGGCCACGTCACCGTCCGGGACCTGCGCACCCCGCAGGCCCCCGTCGCCGCCGGCATGAGCGACGCGCTCGGCCCCGCCACCGCCGAGGGCCTGGCCCGGATGCTCGCCCCGCTGCGGCTGTCCGCCGAGTCCGTCGCCGAGGGCACCCCCGTCTCCGGACCCGTCGACTTCATGGGCCTGCTCGGCATCGCCGACCCGGCCGCCCTCGACCTCGCCCGCATGTGGGCCCCGCGCGGGGAGCGGGACTTCCTGCGCGTGCCGATCGGCATCGACGACCGGCACGGCCCGGTACTGCTGGACCTCAAGGAGTCCTCGCAGCTCGGCATGGGCCCGCACGGGCTGTGCGTCGGCGCCACCGGCTCCGGCAAGAGCGAGCTGCTCCGTACGCTCGTCCTCGCCCTGGTCGCCACCCACTCGCCCGAGGACCTCGCGATGGTCCTCGTCGACTACAAGGGCGGCGCCACCTTCGCCCCCTTCGAGAAGCTCCCGCACGTCGCCGGCGTCATCACCAACCTGGAGAACCAGGCCGGGCTCGTCGAGCGCGTCCACACCAGCCTCGCCGGCGAGGTCAAGCGCCGCCAGCAGGTCCTCAAGGACGCAGGGAACGTCGCCGACATCGGCCACTACGCGGTGCTGCGCGCCGAGAAGCCCGAACTGGAGCCGCTGCCACACCTGTTCGTCGTCATCGACGAGTTCGGCGAACTCCTCACCGCCAAGCCCGACTTCATCGACCTGTTCCTGTCCATCGGCCGCATCGGCCGCTCCATCGGCGTGCACCTGCTGCTCTCCAGCCAGCGCATCGAGGGCGGCAAGCTCAAGGGCCTGGACACCTACCTCTCCTACCGGCTAGGCCTGCGCACCTTCTCCGCCGACGAGTCGCGCACCGTCCTCGACACCACCGACGCCTTCCAGCTGCCCCCGCTGCCCGGCTTCGGCTACCTCAAGGTGGACACCTCCACCTACACGCGCTTCAAGGCCGGATACGTCTCCGGGCGCTACCGGGGCCCGGCGGCCGAGCGCGACGACGCCGAACGCGGCCCCCTCGCCCTGCCCTACCCCACCTTCAACACCCTCCAGGACGGCGCCGGTTCGCCCGAGGCCGCCGAGGAGAAGCCCGCCGCCACCGCCCGCGAGACCGGGCCCAGCGTGCTCTCCGTCATCGTCGACCAGATCGCCTCGGCCGCCCCGCCCGTGCGCCGCATCTGGCTGCCCCCGCTGCCCGAGGCCATCCCCCTCGACGCCGCCGCCGGCCCGCTGTCCGTCACCGACCGCGGACTCCAGCTGGGCGACACCAAGCGGACCCCGCTGAAGGTGCCGCTCGGCGTCCTCGACGACCCGGCCCGCCAGTGGCGCGGCCCCTGGGAGCTGGACCTGACCGTCGCCGGCGGGCACACCGCCGTCACCGGCGGCCCCCAGTCCGGCAAGACCACCCTGCTGCGCACCCTGGCGCTCTCGCTGGCCCTGACCCACACCCCGCAGGAGGTCGCCGTCTACGGCCTCGACCTCGCCGGGGGCGGCCTCGCCGCGCTCGCCGGACTCCCGCACGTCGGCGGCATCGCCGGGCGCGCCGACCGGGAGCGGGCCGCCCGCACGGTCGCCGAGGTACGGGGCATGCTCGCCACCCGCGAGGAACTCTTCCGCGAGTACTCCATCGACTCCGTCGACCAGCTGCGCCGGCTGCGCTCCCTGGGGAAGCTGCCCCAGCTGGCCTCCACCGACATCGTGCTGCTCGTCGACGGGTACGGGGCCCTGCGCGAGGAGTTCTCCGAACTGGACGACGCCGTCACCGACCTGCTCAAGCGCGGCGGCGGCTACGGCATCCACGTCGTGGCGGGCATGCTCCGCTGGAACGACGTGCGCATCGCCAACCAGTCCCTCTTCGGCGGCCGCGTCGAACTGCGCCTGGGCGACCCCTCCGACTCGGCCATCGACCGCAAGCTGTCCGAGACCATCTCCCCGGACTCCCCGGGCCGGGTCCTCACCGACGGCAAGCTCTTCGCACAGACCGCCCTGCCGCGCATCGACTCCCGCTCCGGGAACACCGACCTGGCCGCCGCCCTGGAGGAGGCCGCGGGCACCGTCCGCGCCACCTGGCACGGCGAACTCGCCTCGCCCGTACGGGTCCTGCCCGCACGGCTGCCGGCCGAGCGGCTGCCCTCCCCCGACGAGGAGCCGTACCGGATCCCCGTCGGCGTGGACCAGGACGTCCTCGCCCCGGTGCTCCTCGACCTCTTCGGCCAGGACCAGCACCTGCTGATCCTCGGCGACAACGAGTGCGGCAAGACCAACCTGCTCTCCCTCGTCGCCCGCCAGCTCATCGCCCGCTACGGCGAGGAGGAACTGGTCTTCGCCGTCTACGACCCGCGGCGCGGGCTGCGCGGAGTGGTCCCCGAGCCCTACCGGGGCGGGTACGCGCACAACGCGAAGATCGCCTCCGCGCTGTCGGCCGGGATCGCCAAGGAGCTCGACAAGCGGCTCCCGGAGGACGGCATCGACCCGGACGCCGAACCGGGCGAGGGCCCGGGCTTCGGCGGACCGCGCATCGTCGTCCTCGTCGACGACTACGACATCCTCACCACCGCCGGCCAGCAGCCCCTCCAGGCCTTCGTCCCCTACCTGCCCTCCGCCCAGGACATCGGACTGCACTTCGTGATCGCCCGGCGCGTCGCCGGCTCCTCCCGGGCCCTGTACGAGCCGCTGATGACCACCCTGCGCGAATCCGGCACCACCGCGCTCGTGATGAACGGCGAACGCTCCGAAGGGCAGTTGTTCCCGCAGCTGTACGCCAGCGCCCAGCCGCCCGGGCGCGGGACGCTGGTCCGGCGGGGCCGCCCGCACCAGATCGTGCAGACCGCGCTCGCCGACTCCCCGACCCAGGAAGCACCGTGACCAAGGACGTCATCGCCCTCACCCCGAAGATGCCCGACACCACCGCGCTGATGGTGGCCCTGACGGCGGGCGGTGCGGACCTCGACGCCCAGGCCGCCGGGGACGGGGCCGTGATCCAGCTGCTGGGCGCGGGTGGCCGGCCCCTGGTCTCGGTGGAGGCGCCCGTGCTCGTACAGGTGCCCGGCGAGGTGGAACGGCTCCTCGGCACGCCCTGCGCCACCCCCGTCTGGTGGACGGAGACCCGCGCCTCCACGGCCGTCCCCGAGGCGGCCCCCCTCGCCGGAGCCGTCGCCGGACGCCTCGCCGAGGTGCTCGGCGGGACGGTCTGGCCCGAGGGCGCGGGGCACGTGTCGGTGGTGCCGGTGACCTCCGAGGCCTCGGCGGGGCCCGCACCGGTGGGAGCCCTGCCGACCGTGGACGTGGTCACCGCGTCCACCGCGGTGGTGCTCGCGGACCGGCCGGTGGTCGGGCTGACGGCCTGGCTGTCGGACGTCCTGCGCACCACGACGGGCTTCGGCGCGGCCCTGCACATCGTCACCCCGGACCACTGCCGGCTCAGCCTGCCGCTGCGTGCCGCGCTGGCCGGGGCGCCGAACCGGTGGGTGGTCCAGGACCCCGACTGCGGGTACTACGACGGCCTGTCCGGCGCGGTGCTGAGCTGGCAGGACGGCACCTTCGCCCCGACCCGCGACGAGGCGGGCCGGCCACGGCTCGCCGCCGCCTTCGGGCGCCCCGAGGCCCCGGGGGAGCGCCGGCTGACCGTGCAGTTCCGTACGGAGCACCCCGCCGAGGAGGAACTGCTGCTCGGCGGCGCGCTGGAGGCCGCCTGGCGCACCCTCACCGGGGAGCCCCCGGCGGGCTGGGGCACCGCCGAGCCGGTGAACCTGCCGTGGTCGCCGCGGCAGCTCACCGACCTCGCCCGGGGCCGGGTGCCCGAGCCCACGCTGGTCACCGCCGTCGGATCGCCGGCGCGGCCCGCGCTGGCCACCGTACGCGTGACCCGTACGGCCACCGGGGTCGAGGAGGACGTCACCCTGTCGCTGGGGTACGGGCCCTCGGAGGAGGTGCCGTCGGCCGCCCTCGGGGAGCTGGCGGAGGTCCTGGTCTCCGGGCACGGCCTGGTCAGCATGCTGGCCTCCCTGGGGCCCGGGCGCCGGGACCTGAGCCTGGCCCCGCGGGTGGCCGCGCCGGCGGTGCCGGTGTCCTTCACCCTCGGCGGCGCGGGCGTGGCCGAGGCGACGCTCACCCAGGCGCGGCGCCCTCCGCTGGCGGTCAAGCCCGCCCAGGTGGGCCCGCAGCGCAGGCCCGGACTGCACTACCCGCTGGGCGACGGCACCGACCCGGCCGCCTGGGAGTCCCTGTCCACGCTCCTGGCCCACCTGCGCACGGCGGTGCCGCCGCTGCCTTAGGCGACTGGGCCGCCCGGCGGCGTCCGGACGTGGGCTTGTGTACGGCAGCCGGGGTAACTCCGCGCTGACAATATGATTCTGACGGTTGCTCTGGGTAGTGCAGGTCCCGACGGACCCTCGACCCGGTCCGCTTCGAGCAACCGAAGGACAGCACCCCCATGATCCTCTCCCGCACGGTACGCGTCGCCGCCCCGGCCCTCGCCGCGCTCACCCTCACGATGGCCTTCGCCGGCCCCGCCTCCGCCAGCCCCGCGCTGGTGACGCGCAGCGGCAGCCAGATCCTCTTCACCGCGCAGCCGGGGGAGACCAACACCGTGACCTTCGAGATCCTGGTCAACAACACCTTCAAGGTCAGCGACACCACGAGTCAGGTCATCGCCGGCCCGGGCTGTCAGCAATCGGGCCCCAACGCCGCCATCTGCGGCCTGGGCGTAGGGCCCTCCGGCGTGACCCGCATCCTGGCCACGCTGGGAGACCGGAACGACTCGGCCACCAACAACACGTCCGTCCCGAGCGACATCATCGGCGGCGAGGGCGATGACCGCCTCCGCGGCGGCAGCGGCCCCGACCGCCTCATCGACTCGGACGGCTGGAACGCCGTGCCCGGCTCCAACACCTTCGCGGGCCGCGAGGGCAACGACACCATCATCAGCCGCAACGGCGGCTTCGACCGGATCGACTGCGGCGAGAACCCCCTCGACTTCGACTTCCTGCTCGCCGACTCGGCCACCCTCGACACCGTCGTCCCGAACACCTGTGAGTTCGTCCAGCGTTCCTAGCGAGCCCCGCTCCCGCCGTAGGGCGGCGGTGCGGTCAGCCCGCCCCGCCGCCCCCGGCGCGGACCAGGCCCGTCTCGTAGGCCAGGACCACCACCTGCACCCGGTCGCGCAGGTTCAGCTTCGTCAGGATGCGGCCCACGTGGGTCTTCACCGTCGCCTCCGACAGCACCAGCCGGGCCGCGATCTCACCGTTCGACAGGCCCTGCGCCACCAGCAGCATGACCTCGCGCTCACGGTCCGTCAGCCGCTCGATCTCCTTGTTCTCCGGCTCCGCCGACGTGGACGGCAGCATCGGCGCGAACCGGTCCAGCAGCCGCCGGGTCGTCGAGGGGGCCACCACCGCGTCTCCGCTGTGCACCGACCGGATCGCGGCCAGCAGCTCCGCCGGCGGCACGTCCTTCAGCATGAAGCCGCTCGCCCCGGCCTTCAGGCCCGAGAACGCGTACTCGTCCAGGTCGAAGGTGGTCAGGATGATCACCTTCGGGTGCTCGTCCGGCTCGCAGATCCGCCGCGTCGCCTCCACCCCGTCGAGCTTGGGCATGCGCACGTCCATCAGCACCACGTCCACCGCCGTGGCCCGCAGCACCTCCAGTGCCTCCAGGCCGTTGCCCGCTTCCGCGACGACCTCCATGTCCGGCTGGGCCGCGAGCACCATGCGGAAGCCGGTGCGCAGCAGCACCTGGTCGTCGACCAGCATCACTCGGATGGACATCCGTGACTACCTCTAGTTCTTCTTGAGCGGGAGCAGGGCACTGATCCGGAAGCCCCCGCCGGGCCGCGGGCCCGCGTCCAGGGTTCCACCGACCATACCGATGCGCTCCCGCATGCCGATCAGACCGTGCCCGGCGCCGTCCGCGCCGCCGTCCTCGTACAGTTCGTGCGCCGCGCCCCGGCCGTCGTCCTCGACCAGCAGGCCCAGCCCGTCGTCGAAGTAGACCAGCCGGACGCTCGCCTTCGCGTCGGGGCCCCCGTGCTTGCGGGTGTTCGTCAGGGCCTCCTGCACGATCCGGTACGCCGTCAGCTCCACCCCGCTGGGCAGCCTGCGCGGCGCGCCCTCGACCGCGAAGTCCACCGTCAGCCCGGCCGCCCGCACCTGCTCGACCAGCACCTCGATCTGCTCCACGTCGGGCTGCGGCACGTAGTCCTCGGACTCCTGCGGCTCGCCCGTGCGCAGCACGCCCAGCAGCCGCCGCATCTCCGCCAGGGCCTGGCGCCCGGTCCCGGAGATGGTCTGGAGGGCCTCCTTGGCCTGCTCGGGCGCCACGTCCATGACGTACGCGGCCCCGTCGGCCTGGACCACCATCACCGAGACGTTGTGCGCGACGACGTCGTGCAGCTCGCGGGCGATCCGGGCGCGCTCGGCGGCCACCGCCACCTTGGCCTGCGCCTCGCGCTCCTTCTCCAGCCGCTGGTTGCGCTCCACGAGCTGCGCGTAATAGGCCCGGCGGGTGCGCAGCGAGTCGCCCAGCACCCAGGCGAGGGCGAAGGGGACCATCACGAACAGGGTGAACAGCACCTCCTCCACCGTGCTGACGTTCTTGTCCACGCCGAAGCGCAGGACGTACAGCGGCGAGGCCAGCAGCCCGGACACCAGGGCCGAGCGGGACACCCAGCGCGGGACGTCGCCGGCGGCCACCGTGAAGAGGATGACCAGCATCGCGAAGTCGCAGAACTGCATCTCCACCCCGATGGCCAGCTGGAGCAGGCCCGCGCCCGCCGTGAGCCAGAACATCGGCACGGTCCACTTGCGGCGCAGGGCCACGGCGGCGGTCAGCGCCGCCACCACGGGGAACATGGCCAGCCGCTGGGCGGCGTTCTGCGTCTCCCCGGTGTCGGCGACGTTCATCATCGAGATCCCGAAGAAGAGGACAGCCCAGAAGCTGTCGACGCCCGTCGGGTGTCTGCGGATGAAGTCGTAGAGGCGCTGCACGTAACCCAGAGTAGGGAAAGGAGATAGGTGCTGGAGTCAACCACAGGTGCGATCCCTGCGACAGGGGAGTACTCCCCAAGGTGGAGGGTGACCTTAACCTGTGGGTGATGAGCGCTCAGGGTGAGGTCAGGGGACCGGTCCGGTGGCGGGCCGCGATGGAGGCCGCGCTGTACGGGCCGGGCGGTTTCTACGTACGTCCGGGCGGGCCGGGGCCCGCCGGGCACTTCCGGACCTCCGTGCACGCCTCCGCTCTCTACGCGGGGGCCGTGGCCCGGCTGCTGAGGTGGGTGGACGAGGCCCTCGGCCGGCCGGAGCGGCTCGACCTGGTCGACATGGGGGCCGGGCGGGGCGAACTGCTGGCCGGGGTCCTCGCCGCCCTGCCGCCGGAAACGGCGGCGCGGGTGCGCCCGTACGCCGTGGAGCGCGCGGCGCGGCCCGAGGGGCTGGACCCCCGCGTCCGCTGGGTGGCGGCCCCGCCCGAGGGGACGACCGGGCTGCTCTTCGCGAACGAATGGCTGGACAACGTACCGCTGGAGATCGCCGAGGACGGCCGCTACGTCCTGGTCGCCCCCGACGGTACGGAGACCCCGGGCGGCCCCCTCGAGGCGGCCGACCGGGCCTGGCTGGAGCAGTGGTGGCCCGGCGCGGCGGGCCCGGGAGGCGGCCGGGCGGAGATCGGCCGGGCCCGCGACGAGGCCTGGGCGGCGGCCGTCGCCACCCTGGAGCGGGGCCTGGCGGTGGCCGTGGACTACGCCCACACCCGCGAGGCCCGCCCCCCGTACGGCACCCTCACCGGCTTCCGCGCGGGCCGCGAGGTCGCCCCGGTCCCCGACGGCGACTGCGACGTCACCGCGCACGTCGCGCTCGACGCCTGCGCGGGCCCGGGCGCCGGCCTGCTCACCCAGCGGGAGGCCCTGACCGCCCTCGGCGTCTCGGGCGGCCGCCCCCCGCTGGCCCTGGCCTCCACCGACCCGGCGGGCTACGTCCGCGCCCTGTCGGCGGCGGGCGAGGCGGCGGAACTCACCGCGCGCGGGGGCCTGGGCGACTTCGGGTGGCTGGTCCGGCCGGTCGGCATCGGGCCCTGGCCCGAAGAGAAGGGCTAGAGCCGCTTCGCGCTGCGCAGGGTCGTCGCGTAGTAGCCGTTGCCGTCGAGGCGCGAGGTGCCGCCCTTGTCGCCGATGGTCGGGCCGTTGGCCTCCTCCCGGCTGGAGATGAAGATCTTGTGCCCGTCGGTGTCCGTGCCCAGGTAGATGCCCGTGTGGTCGAGGCGGTCCTTGGTGCGGGCGTCGAGCTTGAAGAACAGCAGGTCGCCCGGCTGGATCACGTCGATCGACGTGGGCCGGTCGTCCGCGCCGACCCCCTCGAGCGGGATCACGTCGGTGCCCAGGGCGGAGCGGGCCATGCCGTTCGCGGTGCGCGGCAGGCCGGCGCCGGGGGTGTCGTCGGGCATCAGGGGGTAGCGGGCCCGGTAGCCGAAGACGGTACGGATGAAGCCCGAGCAGTCCATCGACCGGTAGCGGGCGGTCTGCGGCTGCTTCCTGACCCCGTTGCGGAAGGTGTACGGGGTGCCGAGGTAGTCGAAGAAGTCCGACTGCTCCAGGCGCAGGTCGTTGCCGGCGGAGCCGTTCGGGTTGAGCGGGCCGAAGGAGGCGTCGCCCGCGTACGAGGTGCCCTGCGCGTCCTTCTTCACCGGGGCCTGGTCCCCGTACTGGAAGGCCATCGCGAAGACGTCGTCCTCCTGGCTCCCGAAGTACTTCTTGAACCAGTCCTTGAACCACTGCTGGTTCTCCGCGCCCTGCTTCCACGCCTCGGGCATCAGGCGGACCCAGTTCTCGGTGACGACCCGGGAGGTGGTGTTGGCGGGTTCGGTGAAGGTGCGGCTCGGCCCGGTGAGGGTGGCCGTGCGGGCGCCGTCGGTGAAGGTGGCCAGGACCTGCCCGGTGGTGTCGCGCAGCACCGACCGGTCGGGGCTGCGGACGCGTTCCCACTTCTGCGCGCCGGCCTCGCCCGCCGTGAGCCCCGCCGTTATGGCCTTGTCCTGGACGACCTGCACGGCGGGCGCCTTGGCCTGCTCCTCCACGCGCAGCGCGTAGGTGAAGTACGCGCTGCCGGCCAGCAGCGCGAGCACGGTGAACGTGTGCAGCACGGGGCGGCTGCGGCGGCTCTTCGGCCTGGCGGTCATTCGGGAGGCTCCGGGGCAGTGGGGGGTGGGGGGCGGGGGCGGGGGCTATGCGGTGGGCATGACGCCGAGCAGGATTCCGGCGGTCAGCACGACGTACGTCATGAGGGTGGCGCTGCCGGTGGCCAGCAGGGTGGCGCCCTTGGGCTGGCGGACCAGCTGGTAGGCGATCAGGCCGGGGACGATGAAGCCGAGGGTCTGGTTCGCGTACAGGAGCGGGAACTCCAGCTGGAGCACGATCACCACGGTGGCCTGGAGCAGGACGCCGATGAGGACGACGGCGGCGAAGAGGCGCTTGCCGTAGAGGATGACGAACTTCTGGGTGAGCAGGGTCAGCACGTACGTCAGCACGGTGATGCCGACGACGAGGGCGGCCCGCTGGAGGTCCTCGATGAGGGTGAGCGCGAGCCAGCCCGGGGTGATCATGCCGCCGGGGGAGAGGTTCGTCGTGAGGTAGCAGAGCAGGGAGAACAGCAGACCCAGCGCGATGCCGATCGCGGCGATCTCGGGGGTGAGGACGGCGGGGATCAACGGGGTCCTCCGGGGTGGTACGGGTACGGCTGGTGTGCCGGCGGCTGCGGCTGCGGCTGCGGCTGTGCCTGCGGCCAGGCCGGTACGGGGGTGGCGGCGCCGATCCCGTACGGATCGGCGGGCGGCCAGGGGCCGACGGGCTGCTGCTGCGGGTGCGGCTGCTGCGGGTGCTGTGCGTACGGCGCCTGGGCGTACGGCGCCTGGGCGTACGGGGCCTGCGCGTACGGGGCCTGCGGGTACGGCGCCTGGACGTACGGGGCCTGGACGTACGGCGGCTCTGGGGCCGCCGGCTCGGGGGCGGTCGGCCCGGCGGGTTCGGACTCGTCCGCCGGCAGCTCCGCGAGGTGCTCCAGCAGCACCTCGCCCTGCCCGTGGATGTTGCCGATGGCCACGAGCGAGGAGTCGGCGCCGAGGTGCCCCAGCAGCTCGTGCACGAACTCCTCGCCGTCGCGCTGGTCGCCGCCCAGGTCGACGGCCCGGTCGCGCCACTCGGCCGGGATCGCGTCGATGGCGCTCTTCGCCGGGTGCCCGATCACGAACACCTTGTCCGGCCGCAGATCGGGAACGATCGCACCCATCTGGCCGTTGCGCTCGACCCGGTCGGGGCGGCAGTTGATCACCACGTTCAGGGGGCGGTCCACCGCGCCCAGGTCCAGCAGCTGGTTGATGTTCATCAGCGTGGACTCGGGGTCGTTCGCCGCGAACACGTTGGCGAACCGCAGCCGCTTCCCGCCCGGGGCCAGGTACCGCTCGACCGACAGCACGCCCGGGTCCGGCGGGGCCTCGTACATGCCCTTCAGGGCGGTGGCCCGGTCGACGCCGAGCAGCTCGGCGACGGTGAGCGCGATGGCGACGTTCTCCTTGAAGGTGAACCAGCTGAAGCCGCGCAGCTCCTCGTCCGAGACCGTGTCCGGGTCGGCGTAGACGAGCCGGCAGTCCCGCGCGTCCGCCTCCTCCTGGAGCACGTCGAAACGTTCCTTCTCGGCGGTCACGCAGATCCCGCCGTACGGCATCGACCGCGACAGGGAGCGGGCGATGTCGTCCAGGGTCGGGCCCATCTCGGCGACGTGGTCCTCGCGGACGTTGCACAGCACGCCGATGGTCGACTGGATCAGCTTGGACTGGTTGATCTCCTGGAGCGCCGGCATGACCGCCATGCACTCCATGACCAGCGCGTCCGGCCGGTAGGCGGCGGCGCGCCGCACGATGCCGATCTGCTCGACCACGTTGGCGATGCCGAACTTGCGGTAGACCGGCTCCTCGGTGGCGTCCGGGTGGATGAACCGGGCCGCCGTGCCGGTGGTCTTGGCGACGGTGGCCAGGCCGCCGCCGCGCAGGGCGCCCGCGCACAGGCGGGTGATGGAGCTCTTGCCGCGGATGCCGTTGACCAGCACCCGGTTCGGTATCCGCTCCAGGCTGGCGAAGTGGCGGCGCTGCTCCACGATCCCGGCGATGAGCATGAGCGTGCAGCAGACGAGCAGCACGCAGTAGAGGAAGAGCACGGCGGATCAGTTCCTTCCGACCGGGGCGGAGGGCGCGGCGCCGGCCTGCTTGCGCTGCTGCTGTCGCTGCTGGAGCTGCTGCCGGATGATCTCCAGGCTGCGGGTCACGGCGCCCACCTCGTCGTGGTGGCGCGGGTAGAGCACGGTGCGCAGGTCGCCGTCGGCGAGGGCCTCGGCGCGCGAGGCCAGTTCGCGCAGGGGGGCGACCACGATGATCCGGAGCCAGCCCAGGCAGGCCGCGCCGACGGCGAGGCCGAGGAGTCCGGCGAGGACGGTGCGGTTCTGCAGGCTGTACTCGTGGATGGCCAGGCCCTTGGCGGACTGCCAGCTGACCACGGTCCAGTCCAGCTCCTTGGCCGCGCCGCCGCCCGCGAAGGGGGCGGCGGCCGCGATGACGTGGTCGCCGCCGCTGCGGTAGAGGATGCTGCCGGGCCGCGGGGCCATGCCGACCTTGAGCGCGGAGCCGGTGACGAGGGCGTCGAGCCGCTCGTCGTCCAGTTCCTCGAAGGCCCGGTAGCCGCTGTTGGAGCCGATGACCCGGTGCTTGGAGTCCACGACCCGGATCTCGCCCAGGCCGGGCCGCTTGAGCAGGGAGTTGAGGAAGTCGATGCGGAACTCGCCGACGACGGCGGCGCCCTCCCGGCCGGGGATCTCGGCGGTGGCGACGATGACGGGCTCCTTGGCGCCGTCGTAGAGGGCGACGGGCTCCTTGCGGGGGCCCTTGCCGAGGGGCGCCCGGGGGTCGCCGCCCGCCTGGGCGAGGGCCTTGCCGGTGTGGTCGAGGACGTAGAGGGAGCCGTAGCGCAGGTGCTCCTGGGCGGTGCGTTCCAGGAAGGCGGCCATCTGCTCCGGGCTGGTGTCCTGGCCCATCAGGGAGGCCACGGACAGCAGGTCGGCCTGCCCCTCGTTCAGGGCGCGCCGGATCCGGTCGTTGAGGGTGTCGGTGCGCTCGCGCTGGTCGTTGACCAGCTGCTGCGGTACGACGACGTCTTCCCCGGCCCGGTTGACGACCAGGCCCAGGGGGACGCACCAGGCCAGGAGCAGGACCCCGCAGACCGCGAGGAGCGTACGGGCCCCCGTACGGCGCCTGCGCCTGGCGCGGAAACCGGGGGCGCTGTCGCCGCCGCGGAGGTGGACGCGCAGGCGTTCGAGGGCGGCGGCGATCCGGGCCGCCTCGCTGCCGCGGGGGACGGTGACGGGGCGGGCGAGGTCGCCGCGGGTCAGCCGCCGGCTCTCCAGGAACAGGGTGATCAGCGGCCGCTGCACGGTCGCCACCAGCAGGGCCACGACGAGGGCGCCGACCAGCAGCAGGGCGCCGGCCAGGACGAGTCCGGCGACGGCGTCGGAGGTGCGGGCCGGGTTCTGGGCGATGTTGACCATGGCGACGACGGTCAGCTCGAGGCTGGTGGCGTGGGTGGCGACGCCCGGTTCGGGTCCGGAGAGGCGGGCGTAGCCGGCCGCGGCGCGCTCACCGCCCCACTCGCCCCCGGTCAGGCTGCCGCTGACGCCGGGGAAGCCGCCGGAGCCGGGCTCCTTCACGGTCAGCGGGTTCGCGCGGGCCTTGCGGGCGGCGCTCTTGGCGAAGGAGGCCAGCTGCTTGGTGTCCCGTTTGACGTCGGCGCGCTGGAGGTCGGTGAGGACCATCTCCGGCTCGGGGATGCCGTCGGTGCTCAGGACCGTGCCGCCCTGGCCGACGACCGCGATGCTGCGGAAGCCGCCGAGGCTGATGCCGGGGAAGCGCAGGCTGCTGGAGGCGACCAGCAGCTGCTGGGGCTGGTCCTGCCAGGCCAGCAGGGACAGCGTCAGGAGGCGGGTCTCGCCGTTGGCCAGGGTGACCATGCGGGGGGCCAGGCCGGCCTCGCCGGACAGTTCGGTGCGGTCGATGGCGGTGAGCGGGAGGTTCTCGCCGCGTGCGGCCAGCAGGCGGCCGGAGCCGATCTCCACGACGGCGGTGCCGCGCCACTTCTGGTAGACGCTGCCGATCCGGTCGAGCACGGCGTCGGGGGCGACGGGCTTGCCGGTGGAGAACAGGGCCGCGGCCCGGTTCAGGTCGGTGACGCTCTCGTCCAGGGAGGCGCGCAGCGCGATCGCGCCGTCCTCGGCGAAGTGCTGCTGGGAGGTGAGCACGGCCTCGGGGAGGCGGTCCTCGCGCACGCTGCCCAGGCTGAACGCGGTGAACCCCGCCAGGGCGAGCAGCAGCACCGACAGGACCGTGATCGGCGGCCTGATGCCGCCGAGCAGGGACATGTCGGCCCTGCGGCCGGCCTTGCGCCGTCGCTTGGTGGGCGAAGCGGCCACAGCGGGGTCCTTCCTGGCAGGGAGGGCGGGGGTTCGTACGTACGCGGGGGTCGTGGGTGTGGGCTGCGGGAGCGTCGGGGTCAGCCGGGCAGGCCCCGCAGGGGCTGGAGCCCGTCCTTGGCGGCGCCGCGGTTGAGCATGGTGCCCTGGGTGCGTTCGAAGGCGAGCCGGTAGCGGGCGCGCTGTTCGGGCAGCAGCTTGGTGCCGTCGGAGAGGACGGTGGCGACGTCGACCAGGCGGTGGTCGCGTACCGGCTTGGTGTTCGCGGCGGGCAGGTCGGTCCCGGGGGTGGTCTCGGGGTCCGGCGGGATGTCGGTGAAGGTGGGCACGAAGCGGGCCCGGACCTCCCACTTGCCGTTCTTCTCGGCGAAGTCGAACCAGCCGATCGCGCCCTCTTCGGTCAGGCCGCTGGGCACGTCGTGCCGGGCGAGCTGGTTTCCGAGCCCGTACGCGACCCAGGTGCCGGCGACCTTCTCCATCGGCTGGACGACGTGCGCGTGGTGGCCGATGACCAGGTCGATCCCGGTCTTCTCGGCGATCTCGCGGGCCAGCTCCAGCTGGGGGTTGCTGGGGTTGGGCTGGTGCTCGCGGCCCCAGTGGACGGAGAGGATCACCACCTCGGCGCCGGCCGCGCGGGCCTTCTTCTCGGCGGCGGCGATGGCCTTGAAGTCGATGGGGTTGGCCAGCCAGGGCTTGTCCTTGGGGACCTCGCGCCCGTTGAAGCCGAAGGCGAAGGAGAGCTGCGCGACCTTGACGCCCTTGACGTCGAGGATCAGCGGCTTGCCGGCCTCCGCCTGGTTGCGGGCGGAGCCGGTGTGCCTGAGGCCCTCCCGGTCCAGGGTGTCCAGGGTGCGGTAGACGCCCTCGGGGCCGTGGTCGAGGGTGTGGTTGGAGGCCGTGGAGCAGGTGTCGTAGCCGACGTTCTTGATCGTCTTGGCGATCTGCGGCGGGACGAGGAAGTCGGGGTAGGTCTGGAAGGGCCCGTTCGGCTGGCCCAGGACCGGCTCCATGTGGCAGATCCCGAGGTCGGCCCTGCTGATGACCGGCTTGACCCCCGCCATGATCCGGTCGAAGTCGTACCCCGTGTGTCCGGCGGCCTGCGCGTCGCGGGCGGCCTGGTCGGTGAGCTGGGGGTGGATGAGGATGTCACCGGCCGCGGCGACCGTGAAGGAGCGGCCCGCACCGGTGGCCGGGGCCCGCTCCGGCTCGCCGAGGAGGCCGCATCCGGCGAGCGCGAGGCTCAGGGGGAGGGCCAGGAATGCGGCGAGCGGACGGGTGGGGCTCTCTTTCACTGGGCTATTTTCAGCCAAGTGACGCGTGCGAAATTCACAGAAACCATAACGATCAGTGCGGCCATTTGCGTAGTGATCATGATAGTGGTCGCTTATGTCGGTTTCATGCCGACCAATTCGGCCGAAAATCGCCCCGCGCTTTCCGCGCCCTCCCCGTCGCCTGTGGCAAAGGACACGGACCTGCTCCGCCGGGTCACCCGCTTCACCGCCGAATTCGGCACGACGGGCGGATACCGGACCCCGACCGCGGCCGAGAAAGCCGCCCTGGTCGAGGGGGTTTCATCCCTTTTCGAGGGAAACATCGACGGGGCGCGGACCCGACTGGCCGAGGTCGGCTACCGCCTCGACACCTTCACCGACCGGCCCGGCGGCCGCCGCTTCGCCGAGGTCGCGGCGCGGCCCGAGTCCGCCGGCCGGGGCTGGGGCCGCGTCTACGCCGACCTCGACGCGCCCCCGCGCTGGTCGGTACAGGTACCGCACCCGGTCGCCGACCAGGACACCGAGCGGCTCGGGGTCGCGGTGCTGCGCGCCGCCCCGGGCGGGGTCATGGTCCTGGCGGGGGCCCACCGCAAGGCGGGGGCGGAGGGCGGCAGCCGCTCGGGCGGCTCGGGCGGCTCGGGTGGGTCCGGCGGGTCCGGGGGCTCGGGCGGGTCCGGCGCCGAGGACGAGGAGCGGGACGGCTCCGGCGACGTCGCCGACATGGCGCACCGCACCGACTCCGTCTTCCACGCCGTGATCGCCGAGCTGACCCGCCGCGGCCTGCCCGGTGTCCAGCTGCACGGCTTCGCCGACTCCTCCGTCCCCGGCGCCGACGCCGTCGTCTCCACCGGCGCCGGGGACGGCGACGCGGCGGTCGGCGACGCCCGCCGGCTCGCCGGGAAGCTGGCGGAGCGGGGCATCGAGCCGTGCCGGGCCTGGGCCGCCGCATGCAGGCTGTCGGGGCGCACCAACGCACAGGGCAGGCTGGCCGCCGAGCACGGGACGCGCTTCCTGCACCTGGAACTGTCCCGCTCCGTACGGGCCGACCCGCGCCGGCGCGGCGAGGCCGCGCACGCAGTCTCGTACGTCGTCACGGGCTGGGCCCGGCCATAGCCGAGGGGCCGGCGCCCCCTGCGGGATGCCGGCCCCTCGGTGGTGCTCCTACTGCTCGAGGTCGTGGTCGTGGCCCGGGCGCAGACCGCCGCCGTTGCCCGATCCCGTCGTCGGCTTCGACTCGACCGGCTGCGACAGCGGCGCCAGGTCGAAGGCGTAGTGGCCCACCGCGTTCGCGATGACGTCGACGTTGATGTCGAGCGCCTTCTGGTCGATGTTGTTGATGTCGTCGCCCTTGCCGTGGTAGTTCACGTCGTAGGCGACACCCGCCTGGCCGCCGAACTTCGCGGCCTGCTCCGGGGTCTTGATGCCCTCGGCACCCGTGTCCGTACCACCCGAGGGGATGCCCGCCTCGATGAACGGGCCGTAGTCCGAGCGGCCGGTGAAGTCACTGCCCTCGTGCGGGATCTTCTGCGCGTCGAGGAAGTCGGTGATCCCCTTCTCCAGCTGCGCCGAACCCTCCGGGCCGGGGCCCGAGCCGACCTTGTCCGAGTCGTCGCCGTCGTAGACGAAGTACGCGGCGTTCGGCGAGGCGATCATGTCGAAGTTGAGGTAGAGCTTGATCTGCTTCTTCTGCTCGGGCGTCAGCGAGGCCACGTACGCCTCCGAGCCGAGCAGGCCGAACTCCTCCGCCGACCACCAGGCGAACTTGACCTTGTTCTTGACCTTCGACTGGCTGCTCGCGAGGCGCTGCGCGACCTGGAGGATGCCCGCCGAGCCGGAGCCGTTGTCGTTGATGCCCGGACCGGCCGCGACCGAGTCCAGGTGCGCGCCGAGGAAGACGGTGTTGTTCGCGTCGCCGCCCTTGGTCTCCGCGACGACGTTGAAGGTCTTGCGGTTCTCGCGCAGTTCGCGGATGTCCAGGGTGACCTCGACCGGGCCGGCCGCCGCCTCGGCGGCCAGCTTCTCGCCCTCCTCCTGGGTGACGCCGCCGGTGGGGATCTTGCCGGCGTTCGCGTCGCCGAGGGTGCCGTTGAGGGAGCCCGCGATGTTGTTGTAGATGACCGCGCCGGCCGCGCCGGCCGCCGCCGCGTTCGCCTGCTTCGTCGCGAAGGTGCAGCCACCGCGCTTGACCAGCGCGATCTTGCCGGTGAAGGCGCCCGCCGCGAAGTCCGCGGCGTCGCAGCCGTTGGTGCCGTCCGCGTCGACCGGGACGACGGCGACGGGCGCGGTGATGCCGCCCTCCGGGGTGCTGGCGGTGTACGTCATCAGCTTGAGCGGGACGTCACGGCCGCTCGCGCCGTTGACCTTCAGCTTCTCGGAGATCGTCTCGACGTACACGAAGTCGAACTCGTTGCGCTTGACCTCGTACCCGGCGGCCTTCAGTACGGCCTCCACGTACTGGGCCGACTGGACGTGCCCCTTCGAACCGGCCACGCGGGTGCCGTTGTTGTAGTCGGCGATCGACTGGAAGACCTTCAGGTGGTTGTTGGCGCCCTTGCCGGTCGCCTCCTTGACCAGCTTCTTGGCCAGCGCGTCACCCCGGGCGGCATCGCTCTGCGGGCTCCCGGTGGCGCCGGCCGGACCGGCGAGGAGCAGCGGGGAGACGAGGGCCGCGGCCGCGAGGGCGGCGGTTGCTGCGGCTATACGGCGAGAGGGCATGAAGGTCCTTTCACAGCGGACAAGCCCGTGCTGGGGAGTGGTGGACGCACGTTAGACACCAAGGGGCGGCGCTCGCCAGAGTTTTCACCGGATGTCTCCCAGGAAGCCCCGGGCTTCAGCCCGGGGAGGAACGGGTCCTCGGGACGGAGCCGCGTAGCGGCGGAGTTCGTTGCACATCTGCTGTGACCAGCGCTTTCCTTCGTTGTCAGTGGGGGCGGCTAGGTTGGGGAGCATGTCGACAGCAGCGGTGGCCGAGGGGGAGGCCGGGCATGCCCGGTACACCTTCCGGCTTCGTGTGTCGTCCAGCGCGCTGGCCTGGCTTGAGGCGGAGTGGACGCGGTGCCGGTGGGTGTGGAACGAGTGTGTGGCGATGTCCCGCAAGGTCCACGCCCACAACAAGACGGCCGGCGAGAAGGTGACGTGCGGTCCGTCGCAGCTCGACAAGATGCTGACCGGGGCCCGACGCTCGATGGCGTGGCTTCGTGAGGGAAGCAGCGTTCCGCAGCAGCAGATCATCCGGGACTTCGCCAAGTCCCGCGCGAAGGCCCTCAAGGACGTCAAGGCCCGGTTGCCGGTACGGCAGCGTGCCGGGATGCCGAAGTACAAGAAGAAGCACGCAGCGGACCCCACGCTCAACTACACGCAGCGCGGCTTCCGGCTCAAAGACGGGCGTCTGCACCTGGCCGGAAACATCAGCGTGACCGTGGTGTGGTCGCGGGATCTGCCCGAGCCGCCGTCGTCGGTACGCGTCTACCGCGACAGCCTCGGCCACTGGTACGCCAGCTTCGTCGTCCCCACGACCACCGAGCCGCTGCCCTGCACCGGCGCGGTGATCGGTATCGACTGGGGTGTGAGGGAGACCGCGACCACCACGTCCGACGACCACGACCTGCCCCACGCCCAGCACGGGAAGAAGGCCGCCGCGAGGCTGGCGCACTACCAGCGGATGATGGCCCGCCGCCGCGCGCCCAAGGGCAAGGCCCCCTCGAAGGGCTACCGCGCCGCGCGGCGACAGGCCGCCAAGGCGCACAAGAAGGTGGCCCGGCAGCGTCAGGACACCGCCCGCAAGTGGGCCAAGAAGGTGGTCCGCGACCACGACGCGCTCGCCGTCGAGGACTTCAGGCCGAAGCTCCTCGCCAAGTCCACGATGGCCCGCAAGGCCGCAGACGCCGCGATCGGCGCCACCAAGACGGCCCTGATCGAGATGGGCCGCAAGCACGGCCGCGCCGTGCACCTGGTCCACCCCGCGCACACCACCATGGACTGCGCCAAGTGCGGAGCGAGAACCAAGCACGCACTACCCCTCTCAGAACGAACCTACTCGTGCACCGCATGCGGAACCGTGTCCCCCAGGGACAAGAACTCCGCCCACGTCATGTCCCCCAGCTACCGCTGGGAGGTGCCCCCACGTCCGGGCTGGTCTCAACCCGGCTGGTGCTGACCGTGTAAGAGCTGACGGACCGCCGGTCCACAGCCAACGTGAGCCAGGAATCCCCTCCCTATAGGGAGGGGAGGATTCAATGCTTCCGGTTTGTGAAACGGATATCGGTACCTCGCCCGGCGTGTGGTCAGCCGGTGGTCAGCGAAGAATTCCCTCTATGAAATCGGAACCTATGCGTGCGACCACGGACAGATCCAACTGATGCTGCACATAGCGCCCTTGGCGCCGGGTGTGCATCAGGCCCGCCTTCTTCAGGACGGCCAGGTGCCGGGACACCTCCGGCGCGGATATCCCGTACACCCGCGCCAGTTCACTGGTCGTGTACGGAGCCCGCGCCAGACTGCGGCACAGCATCATCCGCATCGGGTGCGCCAGCGCCTCCATCCGGCGCTGGAGCAGCTCCACCGAGCCCGGCCCGGAGCCCAGTTCGGGCGAGTCCAGCGGGTAGTGCACCACCGGCTGCCAGCCAGGCGCGTGCAGCACCAGCAGGTGCGGCCAGCCGAAGTTCGTCGGAACGAAGAGCAGCCCGGCCCCGATGCGCGGATCGGTGGCCGTGGCCTGGCCGTGCACCATCTTGTCGGCGGTGATCGTCGTCAGCGCATCGTCCACGCTCAGCGCCGGGGAGACCTCCCGCAGCGCCGCCGGCAGCCCCTTGCGGCGCAGCACCTCCGCCTTGTGCCGGGCGTCCGCCGTCTGCCGGGGCTCGATCCGCCGCCAGGTCTCCGCGAAGAAGGCCTCGTCGCAGTCCTCCAGGAGCCGCCGCATCCACACGCGGACGGCCGCCGGGTCGTCCAGCAGCCGGATCGAGAACTGCAGCTGGCGGGGGCCGCGCGCGGCCGCCGTCTCCAGCGCCTTCGCCCGCGCGGCCCCGTCCTTCAGCGGGTGGGGGCCGCCGCCCTCGTTGTAGAGCGCCAGCCAGCAGTGCTCCAGCGCGGCCATCACGAAGCGTTCGTCGTCCATCCGGTCGAGGACGTCCAGCTCCTCGGCCAGCGTCGCCCCCGGGCGGCCGGTACCGCCCGGGACCCCGGCGAAGGCCATGAAGATGTCGGAGAAGGAGCTGCGCCACATGAACTCGGCCTCGAGGAGCCGGTCCGCCAAGCAGGGGTCGAGCGAAGCTGTGGTGGAAGTCGTCCAGGACTGCAGCCCCGGGTGGTGGGCGGGCTGCGAGAGCGCGTGCAGGGTCATGCAGAGCTCGGCGAGCGGGGACGGCGCGAAGCCGATCCGCTCCGCGGGGAGCCCGGCGATGTCGATGGTGACGCTCATCGCCCCATTCTCCTTCCTGACGCACCCCTCGCACCGCTCGGCCCTGGCGGGCCTCCCGGGCTTCGGGCTGCTGCGCCGGACTCCGTCCGGCGGGGGCGGGGCGGAGCCCGGCACCTGCCGGGGGGGGCGACCGGTGTACGTGGGCCCGTGCGCCCGTCCGAGCGGTTCGGCGGAGCATCACCGCAGGTGGGGGGCTTCGATTGACGGGGAACGTCAATCGACGCGCGAGCTGCGCCCGACGGGGTGAGGGTGGAGTCATGACCGCCATAGAGCAGTACCTCGTCGACACCTACCGCGCGGCCCAGCACGGGACCCCGCCGCCCCCGCCCCCGGGCCGCGACGACCTGGCCGTCCTGCGCTCGCTGCGCACCACCGCCCAGTTCGGCGCCGTCCTGGACGGCCGCCCCGCCACCCACCCCTGGCGCCACGCCCTCCGCCGCCTCCTCCACCGCACGAGGCCCTGCTGAGCGGGCGCGCGGCGCGGGGGTGGGGTTCCGGCTGGGCGGTCTCAGGGCTGGTTTGGGGGGTTCCCGGCAGTCCCATCGTCCTTCCGGTTCGGGCCGGTCCCTCAAGAGCGCTCCTTCGTCGCGTCGCTACGCGATGTCGCTGCGCTCCACTCTTGACCGACCGCCCCGCCCCGGAAAGACAAAGGACTGCCGGGAACCCCCAAAAGAACGGCACGGTCCAAGGGACAGGGACGGGTCTCTCACCGATCAGGCGAGGGGCCGGGACCGGCCTGCCGGGCATCCGGGCCCTCATGGTCCTGGTTCGGAGGCGGGGCGCGGCCTACCCGCACCAGACAGCGGCCAGATCCCCCTGCGGAGCACCCAGGCGCGCCAGATCGCTACGCGCTCCCCATGCCACGGCGACTGACGACCGTCACGGGCATATGGAAGCTGTCATCTGACCCGAGAGGGCTCCCGTTGGTTTCCAAGGCGGTCCAGGAGATCCCGGACTACCGTGCCCCCATGACTGACTTCTTGCTCGTGCTGACGACTACGGACACCCAGGAAGCTGCCCGTGCCCTTTCCCGCTCGGCGGTCGAGAAGAGCCTGGCGGCCTCCGGGCAGGTGACCGGTCCCATCGAGACGACTTATCGGCACCTCGGCGACGTGTCCCAGGGCACTGAGTGGCAGGTGACGTTCAGGACGACTGACGACCGGCGTGAGGCTTTGGAGGAGCACCTTGTGGCCCATCACCCCTATGACTCGCCAGAGGTCATCGCCTTTGCTATCGATGCTGGCCGTGCCGAATACCTGGAGTGGATCAACCGAGCCACCCGCTAGACCTCAGTGCGCTCCAAGAGCGCACCCACGGGTGCCAACGCTCGGTGCGACTCCAGCCGCTTCAGCATCATCCGGATTCGCTCCGCCGGACGCGTGGACGCCAGCCCTGCGGAGAGGTCGAGGACCCGGGAAGTGATGGCCGTGGCGTGTTCGACCTCTCCTGCGTCCAGGTATGCCGACGCCAGCCACGACATGTACAGCGCTTTGTCCCTGGCCCGGGTGTCGTCGTATCGCCCCAGGGCGTCCTCCAATGCCGGAATCGCCCGCAGCGGCCGGTGCAGTTCCGTCCAGCAGCGTCCAGTCATGATGAGGATCTCGTCATGGTCCACCCAGTACGCCCAGTCCGGCGCTGGACTGCCTGCCTGGGCGTGAATCGCTTCTGTGGCCAGCGACAGGGCATAGTCCGCCTCCTGCGCGCGCCCCGACATTGCGTACTGCCACGCCAGCCGGTCCGCGAGCAGCGCACGGACCACCGGATGCGCGTCGCTGCGCACCATCTCCCACCCGGCCTGCGCGTACGTGACGCCTGCGCGACCTCCGGTCGCCCACTCCAAATACGCCAGAAACGCGAGCGAGTTCCCTTCCAGGGACCGGGCCCCAGCCGCCTTCGAGGCCGCCAAAGCAGTCATGTAGTGGCTGCGGGCCTCCCCGTACATGCCCGTGTCGTACGCAGCCCACCCGGCGAGTTGCGCCTGCTCCGCGATGAGCCCTTGAAGCTCCCGCCCCACACCCTCCGTGTAGACGCCCTCCCCTACGAGCTTGGTCGTGGCAGACAGCTCACGCGCGTACATCAGGTAGGTGTCACCGCCGCCCATGAAGTCATCCAGGCGCCGCAGCCGCGCGGTTCGCTGGGCCAAATGCCGGGGCACGTCCGCGCCCAGTCTGCGGCCCGGCCGGAGCAGCAAGGAAGGCTGTATGGCGGCACCGGCCGAGACACTGATGAATTCGCGGCGTTCCACATCCTGCTCCTCGTCGTCCTGGCGCTCATGGCTGGGCTGCTGCCGACGGAGACGTCGGGCGAGCTGGACGGCTCGTTTCAGCTCCTGCTCCGGCACGCCGAACTCGGCGGACAGCAGGGCGCGGGAGGCCGGATCCGGCAGCCTTTCCTCGTTCTCCCACCGCGACACCGTCGCCTGCTCCAACGGATACCCGCGCCGGGCTGAGAGGTCCGCGGCCAACTCTTCCTGCGTGCGCCCGCCCTCCCGGCGCAGTCGGCGCAACAAGGGTCCGACCGTCTCCACGCCGTTCTCTTCCCCGGTCATGCTCACTGCTCCTCGGCCGGTCCCCGGCATCCAGATGCAAGCCTGGCCATGTCGCTTGGCCCATCTACCCAAACGCGTAGGGAGGTTCACTGGTCACACTCCGCCCCGACCGCGGCGGATATCCGAGCAACCGGAGGCCGAACGGTGACGCAAGACGCCCTGGAAAGCCCCTGGCCAAGGCTGGAGATCAGGCTCGAGCCCAGCCAGGAGCTGCTCAACCGCGCGCACGCCGGCTGGGAGCGTTTCATTGCCTCCCTTGAGGAGACCGCCGATGACTGAAGGCTACGAGTACGTCCCACACCGGCTACTCCGATGCCGCGTCTGCGATATTGCTTCCGGCGTCGAGGGCGAACTCATGGCCGTGATCAACGAATACGTCTCAAGCACCAGCAGCGAGCACTGGATGGAGCTGGCGTACATCAGGGGTACGTCCGGCCGTGAGTTCACCACCGCGGTCGCCAACGTTGAGCCCGCCAAGGCCCGCTCCTAGAACCTCGCCCACAGAGCGCGAAGCCATGTGAACGCCCAACACGACCGACGTTCGTGAGGGCACCCCTTGGGGCCTGCGCCGCACCGACCGCTCCCGCAGGACCACAAGCCCCCGGCCGCCTACCCCGGGTCGCCGGACCGGTACCACCGACCGAGAGGGAATCCCCGTGCTCCAGTACGGCAAGCACACCCCGCCTCCGCCGCCCCCGTCCAGCCCTCCTCCCCCGCCCGGCCGGCCTGCTCCGCCGCCCCCGCCGCCGAACCCGGACACCTCTACCCCGCCCGGAGACGGGACTCACCGCAAGTGATCAGTGCCGCGCACCAGGGGCGCCCCAGCCGCAGCGAGCTGGGGCGCCGCCTCATGGAATCCGGCGCCCTCTCCTCGGACTGGGTGCCTGTGTTCGCGGCCGTCGACCGGGCCGCGTTCCTACCCGACCTGATGTGGGCATTCGTGCCGGCTGACCGGCGCCAGTGCCCCGACGACGCGGCGACCACGCGTACGGTCACCGTCGACCGGCGTACCGACCCCGATGCCTGGTACGGATATGCCGACTCCGATCTGTCGATCGTCACGCAGTGGGACGACGGCGACCACCGAGGCAAGGGCCCTGGCAGGGTGCCCACGTCTTCCTCGTCGCAGCCGTCGGTCGTCTTCCGGCTCCTTGCGGCCCTGAACGCCGACGACGGCATGCGGGTCCTGGACGCGGGCACTGGCACCGCCGAGACAGCCGCGCTCCTCGCGCACCGCTGCGGCGCACGAGGCGTGACCACGATTGACGTGGACACCGTCGTCTCCGCGACCGCCAGGGAGCGTCTGTGCGCCGCCGGGCTGTATGCCGACGTCACCGTCGGCGACGCCCTTGCCGGCCACCCCGCAAACGCTCCGTACGACAGGCTGTTGTGTACGTTCGGCGTCCGCGAGATCCCCGCGTCATGGATTCAGCAGGTCCGTGCCGGCGGGGTGATCGTCGCTCCGTACGGCACCCACTACTCCAGCCGTGACGCAGCCCTTCGACTCACCGTTCACCCGGACGGCAGCGCCTCGGGCCCGTTCGTCGCCGGGGTCGAGTTCATGAAGGCCCGGGCCCACCGCACGGTGTGGCCGGAGCACACCGACTACGTCACCACTTGGCCCAGCTCCACCGGTACCGCCGTACAGCCCGACCAGCTCGCCGATACCGACGCCGAGTTCACGATCAGCCTGTGCGTCCCCGGCCTTACCCATACCGTCTACCGCGAAGACAGCGGCACCCGCGCCGCGTGGTTCTACTCGCTCACCGACCGCTCATGGGCGTGCGTACGCTGGCCGGATGAGTACGGACCCGGCGTCGTTCACCAGAACGGCCCCCGCCGTCTGTGGGACGCCGTGGAAGCCGCCCTCGCCTGGTGGGACGAGCGGGGGAGACCCGGGCTCACCCGCTTCGGCCTCACGATCACCCCTGAGGCTGCTACACCTTGGGTGGACGAACCCGGGAGCCTGCTGCCCGGGGCACAGTGGCGTTAGGGGGACGGCGTGGACGGCGAGGCACCCGACCCGACCCCACCCCGCAACTCCCTGGAGCGCTGGGCGGAACGCCGCGAACGCCGACGTGCCTCGGACCACTGGATCACCGGCCACCGCCGAGCCCTCCCCCTCATTCCGGGCGGCGGTGCCTCCCACCTGGCACCCGACCAGCCCCGCCTCCTCCTCGAGCGTGACGAGGACGGCCATTGGGCGCCGGTCGGCGTCGCCGTCGACGCCTCCGCCGCGGCCGAGTTCCTCAACAACTGATCCACCTCCACGTAGGAGCACACCATGGCCGCTCGCACGTTCGGCCGCGTCACCGTCACCCTGCCCGAGCTGGACGAGCCGGGCCTCTACCTGGCTGCCGTCGACACCCTCGACAGTCCGCGCGGCATCGTCCAGGACTTCACGTACGGGTACGCGGACCTGCGCTCGCTCGACCTCACCGACGCCCAGCTCGTCACGGGCCGCATCACCGGCCTGCACACCAAGCGCACGGACTTCGAGGGCCTCAACCTGCACGGTGTGGAGATCTCCGGCAGCGACCTCGGCGCGGCCCGGTGGAGCGCGAGCAAGCTGACCCGCGTCGTGCTCCGTGACTGCAAGCTGATGGGCGCCGCCCTCGACGGTCTGGCGCTCGATGACGTCCTGTTCGAGGGCTGCAAGTTCGACTACGCCACCTTCGAGAGGGTCCGCGCCGCCGGCCCCGTCGCCTTCATCGGCTGTGTCTTGACCGAGGCCACCTTCACCGACTGCGACCTGTCCGACGTCGTGTTCTCCGACTGCCAACTCCGGCTCACCGAGTTCGGCGCCGGCCGGTACCGCGGAACGGACCTCCGCGAGAACGCCCTGTCCGCAATCCGAGGCGTCGCGAACCTCGCCAAGGTCCGCATCGACCCGGGGCAGCAGGCCGATCTCGCGGAGGCCCTGGTGAACGAACTCGACATCACCCTCGGAGACGACTGACCCGGGAGGACCCCGTGCCCCTGCACATCGCCTACGCCGTCAGCCGTGCAGCTCACGCAGGGCGGCGGCCATCTCCTCAAGGGACACGGATCCGTCGAGGCCTTCGGCCTCCGCCTCGTCGGCAAGGCGGTTGAGCCAGGCGTCCTCGGCCTGCTCGGCCAGCGCGCGGCCGCGGGTGTAGAAGGTCATGAGGGGGTCCCCTGCTGCTGAAGCTACCCTCTCGCCGGCCGCAGGCGGACCGGGAGAACGACTAACCCTGCGCGCCGGCCTGCCAGAACTGGACGAGGGCGCCCTCGCGGAAGGGGGACGGGTCCACGCTCAGTTCGCCCGCGAAGGGGCGGTCGAGGACCAGGACCAGGAGCAGGCTGAAACCGATGAGGGCGGCCACCGAGGCCACGAACAGCAGCTGCATGCGCAGGCTGCGCAGCCCGTAGATGAAGGTCAGTGGGATGAGCACCAGCGCGCCACCGAAGACCAGGACCTGGAGGAGCGTGGGCAGTTCGGTGGTGGCCAGGTCGATGCGTTCGCGGCGCTGGCCCGCCGCATCGTTGAGGCTGGCCGCGGCCTCCTCGTAGAACGTCTGGGTCCGCGCGTCTGTCGGCTCGTACGCCTGCAGGGCCCGGTACATGCCCTCGACGTGATCCGCGGTCGCCGCATGGCTCGGCTCGCCCGCGCGCATCTTCGGCCACTGGATGTCGACGACGGCGTGCGCGTACCTGCCGA
Organism: Streptomyces sp. NBC_00091; assembly: GCF_026343185.1. Taxonomy (GTDB): domain Bacteria; phylum Actinomycetota; class Actinomycetes; order Streptomycetales; family Streptomycetaceae; genus Streptomyces. Next base: position 3,113,963 of record NZ_JAPEMA010000001.1, read on the forward strand.
CGGCCGACTGGATCCGCTCCCGGTCGGCCGGCGGGAAGACGTCGGCGCTGCGCACGACCAGCGCGAGGTCGGTGGCCTCTTTGGAGACGACCGTCTGCGTGTGGTCGAGCTGGGTCCACAGGGTGACGACCACGAACGCCAGGATGATCCCGTAGATCGCGCCGAACATGCCGAGGACGACGCCGACCATCTCGTTGTGCTCGCCCTCGGCGAGGCGTGGGTGGGCGCGCCGGGCAGCCAGGCTGCCGATCACCGCGGCAGCCATGATCGCGCCGACGAGCAGCACGGACAGCGTGAAGGTGCTGAAGTGGTTGAGCAGCCAGAGCGACACCGTCGCCCCTCCCCGTGTGTGCCGTGTTGCGCATGCGTGGGCAGTCCGCTGCTCAACGATCACCGCTGGCCGCAGGTCACCCGGCGGCCAGCGCCGCGTACACGGCGGCGGACAGCTCCTGCGAGCGGTCGTCGCCCGTGACCGGGCCCGGGTTCAGCGTGTTCGTGACGTACGCGAAGCCCATCCGCGCGTCCGTGTCCGCCATGGCCACCGAGCCGCCGAGGCCGCCCCACATGCAGGCGCCGGCGTTCGGGGAGAACGGCTGGTCGGGGCTGCGCAGCAGGTAGCCGTTGCCGCAGCGCAGCCGGCCCATGAAGCCGTAGCGGTCGGGGCCTTCGTACGGCACCTCGAAGACCCGCCCGATGGCCTGCGGGGTCATCAGCCGTACTCCGCCCGACTCGCCCCCGCAGGCCAGTACGGACAGCACGGCGGCGAGGGCGGCCGCGGTGCCGACCCCGTTGCTCGCGGGGATCTCCGCGGCCCGGAAGGCGGCGCTGTCGGTCCGCCGGAAGTCCAGCGGCGGGTTCCCGAACAGCCGGGCCGCCTCGGCCGCGAGCCGCGGCGGCAGGTCGGGGGGATCGGTCACGGCCGCCAGGGCGGGGCTGACCCGGTGGCGGGCCACCCGGGGCTCCTCGGCGGCCGGCAGGCCGATGTGGAAGTCGGCGTCCAGCGGCTCCGCGAGCTCCTTGCGGAAGAAGGTGCCGAGGGAGTCGCCGCTGATCCGCCGGACCACCTCGCCGACCAGGTACCCGAAGGTCACCGCGTGGTAGCCGAACGCCGTGCCCGCCGGCCACCAGGGCTCCTGGGCGGCGAGCAGGCCGGTGGCCTTCTCCCAGTCGTACAGGTCCTCGCCGTCCATCGGCTCCTGCCAGGACGGCAGGCCCGCCGTGTGCGACATCAGGTGCCGCACCTGCGTGTCCGCCTTGCCCGCCGCCGCGAACTCCGGCCAGTAGCGGGCCACCGGCGCGTGGAAGTCCAGCTCCCCCCGGTCCGAGAGGAGGTGCGCGCACAGGGCGGTCATCGTCTTGGTCGTGGAGAAGACCCCGACCAGGGTGTCCTCCTGCCACGGTCGGGACCGCTGCGGATCGGCGTACCCGCCCCACAGGTTCACCGCCTGCCGGCCGTCCACGTACACCGCCACCGATGCCCCGAGGTCGGGGCCGTCCAGCAGCCGGCCCAGCACCTCCCGCACCGCGCCGAACCGCTGCTCACACACCCCGAAGGTCTCCGCCATGCCCGAGGACTACCACCCGCCGGGCCCCGGCCCCCCCACCCCTGGCCCGAAGACCACCCGAACCAGCCGCCCGGACCACCCGGCGGAGGCGCATGTACGTCGCCTCGCGGTGCGGGCCCGCTATCTCCCCCTCGAGTGTCGACGGCGGACAGGTAGAGGCCCGGCTCGTCCAGCCCGGGCAGGGTTACGGTGCCGCGGCCGAACGTGCGGGCGGCCATGGTGTGCTCCTTCAAGGCGCTGCCGGGGCGGCCCCGCGCGGTGGCAGGACCGCCCCGTTCGGTTGTCCCACGTGGGGCGGTTGTCGAACGTGACGGCGGCCTGCCAGGTCGGCTGGTTTTCGAAATCGGAATTGCTCCGGGGGTTCTCCCAGCGGGCTACGGCCATGGAACCTGCCGCCTCCAGGAGGGGCAGGTGGCGCGGCAGGCGTCCACGCCACTCCAGAACTCGGCGATCCAGGGGGTGCGCTCCTCGGCTTCGGCCACGAGGACGTGCAGGCCGGTGCGGAGGACGTTGCCGGTGGTGAAGTCTCCGAACCGGCTGTCGGTGAACCCGGCCAGTTCCGGGGAGAGCATGACCACCCCGCCGTCGTAGGCGATGTGCAGAAAGGCACGCCTTGCGGGGGCTTCGTTGTGGGTTCCGAGAAACTCGCCTGCCTGGTACGTCCCCATCGGTACGGTCGTCCCACCCGTCCTATGCGCCGTGGAGGAGCAGACGTGACGCAGCAGAACCCCGAGGACCAACCGGGCATCGCCGCAGCCATCGTCGTGCACGAAGGTCGCGTACGCATGGTGCGGCGCCGAGTCAGCGAGGGACAGCTCTCCTGGCAGTTCCCCGCCGGAAAGGTCGAGCCGGGCGAAGCCCGCGAGGACGCCGCCGTACGTGAGACCCGGGAGGAGACCGGCCTGGCCGTCGAAGCCGTGGAGCTGCTCGGCGAGCGGGTCCACCCGGCTACCGGCCGCCTGATGTCCTACACGGCCTGCGAGGTGGTCGGCGGCGAGGCGTACGTCGCGGACTCCGGCGAGCTGGCCGAGCTGGCGTGGGTTGCCCACGCCGCGATCCCGCTTTACGTTCCGTACGGCCTCTTCGGCCCGGTGCAGGAACACCTCGACGCTGTCCTCCTCCGTTGACCATCCACGCCGCCGGTCCGGACCGCACCTCCGCCGACGAGTCCCCTCAGGACTCCTCCGCAGCTGTGCCCGCAACGTGCCGGGGACGAGAGCTGCGGGGCCGGATCCTGGACGCGTACTTGGCCGACCACGAGCAGCGGCGCGGCCCTCTCTCTCCTGAATCTCAGGAGGCGGCCCGCCAGGTCTTCGACGGGATCTTCTCGTCTGACCAGCCCGTGACGGCCGTCAGTCGCCGTGCCATGAGGAGCGCGTAGCGATCTGGCGCGCCTGGGTGCTCCGCAGGGGGATCTGGCCGCTGTCTGGTGCGGGTAGGCCGCGCCCCGCCCCCGAAGCCCCGGACCCGCAGACAGGGCGGCGGGTGGGCAGCCACCGGCCCGCCCCCGGCCCCTCGAGGGGGAGATAGCGCGCCCGCGCCTACAGCCGCGCCAAGAAGCCCGCCACCGCCTCGTGGACGTCGGCCGGGGTCCAGGTCAGGCCCGGGGCCGTGATCTCGAGTTCCGTCATCGACAGGCCCGGCGCGCCCTCCGGCGACCAGCGGCGGAACAGGAGGGTGCCCGTTTCCTCGGCCAGACGGGCGCCCGCGTCCGTCAGGCGGTCCGCCTCGTACGGGAGCCACACCTGGAACTGGTGCGTGTGCGGTACCTCCGGGTGGACCCGGGACCACGGGACGCCGGCCGCCGCGAAGCCCTCCCGCAGTGCCGCGGCGACGACCCGGGCCTGCTCCACGTACGCTGGCAGCCGCGGCAGCTCCCGCGCCAGCCCGGCCAGGGCCGACAGGGCCTGGGGGAACTGGCGGAAGACCTGGCCCCCGTACCGGTGGCGCCACACCCGGGTCTCCTCGACGAAGCCCCGGGGTCCGGCCAGGCAGGCTCCGCTCAGCCCGCCCAGCGACTTGTACAGGGAGACGTACACCGAGTCCGCGAGAGCGGCGATCTCCTCCAGCGGCCGGCCGAAGTGGACGGTGGACTCCCACAGCCGGGCCCCGTCGAAGTGGACCACCGCGTCCCGCTCCCGGGCGGCGTCCACCAGCCCCGTCAGTTCCTCCCACGTCGGCAGCAGGAAGCCCGCGTCGCGCAGCGGCAGCTCCAGCATCAGCGTGCCGAAGGGCTCGGGGTGGTCCCGGACCTCCTCCGGCGTCGGCTGGCGCGGCTCCGTCACCGGGTGCGTCGTCCGCAGCCCCGACACCACGGACAGGGCGCCGCCCTCCCACCGCTCCGGGTGGCTCATGGGGTGCAGGGCCACGACCGGGTTGCCGGTGCGTCCCGCCCAGCAGCGCAGCGCGACCTGCTGGGCCATCGTCCCGGAGGGGAAGAAGGCCGCGTCCTCGGTGCCCAGCAGCTGCGCGACGCGCTGCTCCAGGTCCGCCACGACCCCGTTCCCGTACAGGTCGGCGGGGGCGTCCATGTCGTACGGGGCCTCGGCGAGCTCCGCCAGCAGCTCCCCGACCGTCGGTTCGCGCACGCCGCGCGTGAGGGTCCGCCCGGCCCCCTTCCAGGCCGCCGCCTGCCGCTCCTCCCGCTCCTGCCGGTCAGCCCCCTCAGCCGCCTCCACCCGTTCCACCTGTTCCGCCCGCGCCGCCCGCGCCGCCTCATCAGTCATGCCCCCGATCATCGCCGACCGCCCCGCCGGAACCGGGGGACCGGGCGACCGCGCGACCGGGCGACCGCGGGACCCGCGCCCGGCGGGCCTGACCGGCACCACCGCGCCGAAAGGGCCTAGCATGGCGACGTATCGTCCGGTACCCCCCGCGGACTGGAACGGAAGGCCCTTCCCGCGTGAACTCATCCCAGCAACCGCGTCCCGCCCGGCTCACCGTAGGAGTCGTCGGCGCCGGCCGTGTCGGCCCCGCGCTGGCCCGTGCCCTCCAGCAGGCCGGCCACCTGCCCGTCGCCGTCTCCGGGGTCTCCGACGCCTCCCGGCGCCGGGCCGAGCGGATGCTGCCCGACGTACCGCTGGTCACCCCCGCGCAGGTGCTGGAGCGGGCCGAGCTGGTGCTGCTCACCGTCCCCGACGACGCCCTGCCCGGCCTCGTCGAGGGCCTCGCCGAGACCGGCGCGGTCCGCCCCGGTCAGCTCCTGGTGCACACCTCGGGGAGGTACGGGACAGCCGTGCTCGACCCCGCCCGCCGCGCGGGCGCCCTGCCGCTGGCCCTGCACCCCGCGATGACCTTCACCGGCACCGAGGTCGACGTCCAGCGCCTCGCCGGGTGCTCCTTCGGCGTGACCGCCCCCGACGAGCTGCGGCTCGCCGCGGAGGCCCTGGTCATCGAGATGGGCGGGGAACCCGAGTGGATCGCGGAGGAGAGCCGTCCGCTCTACCACGCCGCCCTCGCCCTGGGCGCGAACCACCTGGTCACCCTGGTCGCCCAGGCCATGGAGCTGCTCCGCACCGCCGGCGTGGAGCACCCCGACCGGATGCTCGGCCCGCTGCTCGGCGCCGCCCTCGACAACGCCCTGCGCTCCGGCGACGCCGCCCTCACCGGCCCCGTCGCCCGCGGTGACGCCGGCACCGTCGCCGCGCACGTCTCCGAGCTGCGCAAGCACGCCCCCGCCACCGTCGCCGGGTACCTCGCGATGGCCCGTACGACCGCGGACCGCGCCCTCGCGCACGGCCTGCTCAAGCCCGAACTGGCCGAGGACCTCCTCGGCGTGCTCGCGGACCCCGCCGACCCGAAGGACGCCGAGCGATGACCGGCCCGCTCCTGCCGCTGAACACCGCAGAAGAGCTCCACAAGCTGCCGCGCACCGGCCGGCGCGCCGTCGTGATGACCATGGGCGCCCTCCACGAGGGCCACGCCACGCTCATCCGCAGCGCGCGCGAGCAGGTCGGACCGGACGGCCAGGTCGTGGTCACCGTCTTCGTCAACCCCCTCCAGTTCGGGGCGAACGAGGATCTCGACCGCTACCCCCGCACCCTCGACGCCGACCTCGGCATCTGCGAAGAGGCGGGCGCCGACGCCGTGTTCGCCCCCGCCATCGACGAGGTCTACCCCGGCGGCAGCCCGCAGGTACGGATCACCGCGGGGCCCATGGGCGAGCGCCTGGAGGGCGAGACCCGCCCCGGGCACTTCGACGGCATGCTCACCGTCGTCGCCAAGCTGCTCCACCTCACCCGCCCCGACCTGGCCCTCTTCGGCCAGAAGGACGCACAGCAACTGGCCCTGATCCAGCGCATGGTGACCGACCTGAACTTCCCCGTCGAGGTGGCCGGCGTCCCCACCGTCCGGGAGGACGACGGGCTCGCCCTGTCCTCCCGCAACCGCTACCTCTCGGCGCTCGAGCGGCGCACCGCCCTGGCCCTGTCGCGCGCCCTGTTCGCCGGCCGCGACCGGCTCGCCGCCCAGGCCGCGCTGCGCGCCCGCGCCGAGGCCGCCCCCGCCAGCGACGAGCGCGCCACCGCCCTGGCCCGGCTCGGCGAGATCCGCGCCTCGGCCGACGCCCACGCCGTCTCGGCGGCCGGCAGCGGCCTGCCCGACGCCGTACGGGCCGCCGCCCGGCACGTCCTGGAGGAGGCGGGCCGCCAGGAGCCACCGCTGGCCCTGGACTACCTGGCCCTGGTGGACCCCCAGGACTTCACCGACGTCGGCCCCGACTTCACCGGACAGGCCGTACTGGCCGTCGCGGCGAAGGTGGGCGCGACCCGGCTGATCGACAACATCCCATTGGAGTTCGGAGCACACGCGTGAGCACCACAGGCACCCCAGGCACCGGCATACGGCTGCACGCCCCCGCCCCCGGCTGGGCCGTCGACGCGGACGTCGTGGTCGTCGGCTCCGGCGTCGCGGGCCTGACCGCCGCGCTGCGCTGCGCCGCCGCGGGCCGCCGTACCGTCGTGGTCACCAAGGCGCGGCTGGACGACGGCTCCACGCGCTGGGCGCAGGGCGGCATCGCGGCCGCCCTCGGCGAGGGCGACACCCCCGGGCAGCACCTGGACGACACCCTGGTCGCGGGCGCGGGCCTGTGCGACGAGGCGGCCGTAAGGCTCCTGGTCACCGAGGGCCCCGACGCCGTGCGCCGGCTCATCGCCGCCGGAGCCGTCTTCGACACCTCCGCCGAGACCGGCGAGATCGAGCTGACCCGCGAGGGCGGCCACCACCGCCGCCGCATCGCGCACGCGGGCGGCGACGCCACCGGCGCCGAGATCTCCCGCGCCCTGGTCGAGGCCGTCCACGCCGCGGGCATCCGTACGGTCGAGAACGCGCTCGTACTGGACCTCCTCCAGGACGCCGAGGGCCGTACGGCCGGGGTCACCCTGCACGTCATGGGCGAGGGCCAGCACGACGGCGTCGGCGCCGTCCACGCGCCCGCGGTGATCCTGGCGACCGGCGGCATGGGCCAGGTCTTCTCCGCCACCACCAACCCCTCCGTCTCCACGGGCGACGGAGTGGCCCTCGCGCTGCGCGCCGGGGCGGAGGTCTCGGACCTGGAGTTCGTGCAGTTCCACCCGACGGTGCTCTTCCTGGGCCCCGACGCCGAGGGCCAGCAGCCCCTGGTGTCGGAGGCGGTGCGCGGCGAGGGCGCGTACCTCGTGGACGCGGACGGGGTGCGGTTCATGGTGGGCCAGCACGAGCTGGCCGAGCTGGCCCCGCGCGACATCGTCGCCAAGGGCATCATGCGCCGCATGCAGGAGCAGGGCGCCCGGCACATGTACCTGGACGCCCGGCACTTCGGCGCGCGGATGTGGGAGCACCGCTTCCCGACCATCCTCGCCGCCTGCCGCTCGCACGGCATCGACCCGGTGACCGAGCCGATCCCGGTCGCGCCGGCCGCGCACTACGCCTCGGGCGGCGTACGGACCGACCTGCACGGCCGCACCACCGTCCCCGGCCTGTACGCGTGCGGGGAGGTGGCCTGCACCGGGGTGCACGGCGCGAACCGGCTGGCCTCCAACTCCCTGCTGGAGGGCCTGGTCTTCGCCGAGCGGATCGCCGAGGACATCGTCGCGAACCCGCCCGCCGGCAGCGGCCCGGGCATACCGGTGCCCGCCACCGGCCCGCTCCAGCCCGCCGAGGCGCGGTACGAGATCCAGCGCATCATGACGGACGGCGCCGGCGTGCTCCGCTCCGCCGGATCCCTCGACGGGGCCGCCGAAGCCCTGGAGACCCTGTACACGACGGCTCTGGGCGAGCTGGAGAGCCAGGGCAAGACCGCCGTCCCGGGCGTGGAGACCTGGGAGGCGACGAACCTGCTCTGCGTGGCTCGCGTCCTGGTCGCGGCCGCCCAGCGGCGCGCCGAGACCCGCGGCTGCCACTGGCGCGAGGACCACCCCGACCGGGACGACGCCGACTGGCGCCGCCACCTCGTGGTGCGGCTCTCGGCGACCGAGCGGCGGGCCCTGGTCGTCACCCCCACCGACTCGGCGGACTTCCCGCCCGTACACGTCCCCCTCGACTCCCCGAACCTGGAGCACTGACCGTGAGCACCCCCGAACTCCCCCTGATCGAGCAGAACGAAGGCGGCTGCGGCGACGACTGCGCCTGCGGCGACGGCGAGGAGAGCGGCCTCGACCCGGCGCTCGCCCAGCTGCTGGCGGACGCCGGCCTGGACCCGATCGAGGTCGAGGACATCGCCCACATGGCGCTGTCCGAGGACCTGGACGGCGGGGTCGACGTCACCACCGTCGCCACCGTCCCCGAGGAGGCCGAGGCCATCGCCGACTTCGTGGCCCGCGAGGCGGGGGTCGTGGCCGGCCTGCGCATCGCCGAGGCCGTGTTCTCCGTGGTGTGCACGGAGTCCTTCGAGGTGGAGCGGCACGCCGAGGACGGCGACAAGGTCGAGGCCGGCGAGCTCCTGCTGTCGGTACGCGCCCGCACGCGCGACCTGCTGACCGCCGAGCGCAGCGCCCTGAACATCCTGTGCCGCCTCTCCGGCATCGCCACGGCCACCCGCCGCTGGGCGGACGTCCTGGAGGGCACCCAGGCCCGGGTCCGCGACACCCGCAAGACCACGCCGGGGCTGCGCTCGCTGGAGAAGTACGCGGTCCGCTGCGGCGGCGGCGTCAACCACCGCATGTCCCTGTCGGACGCGGCGCTGGTCAAGGACAACCACGTGGTGGCGGCCGGCGGCGTCGTCCAGGCCTTCAAGGCCGTCCGCGAGGCCTTCCCGGACGTCCCGGTGGAGGTCGAGGTCGACACGATGCACCAGGTCCGCGAGGCCGTGGACGCGGGCGCCGACTTGATCCTGCTGGACAACTTCACCGTCCCGGAGACGGAGGAGGCCGTGACCATCGTCGCGGGCCGCGCCGTCCTGGAGTCCTCGGGCCGGCTCACCCTGGAGACCGCCCGCGCCTACGCCGAGACCGGCGTGGACTACCTGGCGGTCGGCGCGCTGACGCACTCCTCGCCGGTCCTGGACATCGGCCTCGACCTGCGCGAGGCGGTGTAGACCGTGCTGCTCACCATCGACGTGGGCAACACCCACACGGTCCTGGGCCTGTTCGACGGTGACGAGATCGTCGAGCACTGGCGGGTCTCGACCGACCCGCGCAGGACGGCCGACGAGCTGGCCGTCCTGATGCAGGGCCTGATGGGGATGCACCCGATGCTCGGCAGCGAGCTGGGCGACGGGATCCACGGCATCGCGATCTGCGCGACGGTCCCGTCGGTCCTGCACGAGCTGCGCGAGGTCACCCGCCGCTACTACGGCGACGTCCCGGCGGTGCTGGTGGAGCCCGGGATCAAGACGGGCGTGCCGATCCTCATGGACAACCCGAAGGAGGTCGGCGCGGACCGCATCATCAACGCGGTCGCCGCCGTCGAGCTGTACGGGGGTCCGGCGATCGTCGTGGACTTCGGTACGGCGACCACCTTCGACGCGGTGTCCGCGAAGGGCGAGTACGTGGGCGGGGTGATCTCGCCGGGCATCGAGATCTCGATGGAGGCGCTCGGCGTACGCGGGGCCCAGCTCCGCAAGATCGAGCTGGCCCGGCCGCGGAACGTGATCGGCAAGTCCACGGTCGAGGCGATGCAGTCGGGCGTGGTCTACGGGTTCGCGGGCCAGGTCGACGGGATCGTCAACCGGATGGCCAAGGAGCTGGCGGGTCCGGGCGGCGACCCGGACGACGTCCGCGTCATCGCCACCGGCGGGCTGGCCCCGATCGTCCTGGGCGAGGCCTCGGTGATCGACGACCACGAGCCGTGGCTGACCCTGATCGGGCTGCGGCTGGTCTACGAGCGCAACGCGCCCAACTTCGACTGAAGTCAGCGGCCCCCGTGACGCGGCCCCGGTGACCCGGCCCCTGCGGCCCCCGCTCCGGCGGGGGCCGCAGCAGGCACAGGGGGCCGCAGGAGGCGCCCGCCCGTAGCGGACCGTCATGCGGAGTCCTCAGCTTGAACCTGATCGGTTAGCTTGTCGGCGTCGGACGCACACCCTCCCGAAGCGGCACAGCCGAGACGGCACAGGACGGCCCAAATGCCCCGTAAATCACCGTACTTGCAGGTGGTCGAGTCACTCCGGAACCGCATCGAGGCGGGCGAGTGGCAGATCGGCGACAGACTCCCCTCCCGCGCCCGCTTCGCGGACGAGTACTCCGTCGGGCAGAGCGTCACCCAGCGGGCCATGGAGCAGCTGATCATCGAGGGTTTCCTCGAGGGCCGCGCCGGCTCCGGCACCTACGTGCGCACCCCGCGCCGGCGCATGCGGATGCTCCGCACCCGCCGCCGGGTGCCCGGCTCGGGCAACACCTTCCGCTCCGAGGCCGCCGCGCACGGCATCTCCGCGTCCTGGGACTCCAAGACCCTGCCGCAGGTCCCGGCGCCCGAGCGGATCGCCGCCCGGCTCGCCATCGAACCGGGCTCCCCCTGCGTGCTGACCCGCTACGAGTTCATGGCCGACGGCAGCCCCGCCGAACTCTCCGAGTCCTGGGAGCCGTTGGCGATCACCTCCGGCACCCCGATCGTGCTCCCGGAGGTGGGAGAGCTGCGCGGCGCGGGCGTCGTGGCCCGTATGCGCTCCATCGGCATCACCGTCACCTCCGTGGTGGAGGTGCCGCGCCCCTCCCGGGCCAACCAGGACCAGGCCAACCTCCTCGGGATCAGCCTCGGTTCGATGATCACCGCGATCGAGCGCACGTACATCGACTCCGAGGGCCGCCCCGTGGAGACGGCCGACCTGGTCATTCCCGACTCCCGCTACGAGATCGCGTACGCCTTCCCGGTCGAGTGACCGGCGCCGCACGCCGCGGGGACGTACTTTTCCGACGGCTGTGTTTTTTACCCAAACAGGCTGGAGTGTGCCTGTCGTGGAGATAGCGTCACGCTCGAGAAGTACCGCGAACTCGTCCACTGCGGAGGAGACACCATGACCGCGAACGCCCGGCCCGCCTGGCGCAAATCGTCCTACTGTGGCGACGGAGACGCCTGCGTGTACGTGGCGGCCGCGCCCGGCACGCTGGTGCGCGTGGCCGACCGGGCCGACCCGGCGCACCTCGTGATGGCCACCACCCACGCCGCCTGGGCCGACTTCGTGAAGGCCGTCAAAGCGACCGGCTGAGCCGGTCGCGGCGGGCCGCGCGCCGGTCCGCCGCGCCGCAATCCCGCACCCTCAGGGGATTTTGTCCGATTAGCGCGTATCTTCGCCCCATGCCCACGCCCTACGGATCCCGCGGCGGCATGGCGTTCAGCGCCGCCGAGCTGCACGTGCTCAGGCGCCTCCTCGCCCACGCCCTCCAGCCCTCCACGGCCCCCCTGACGGCTTCCGAGGTCCAGGACTGCCTTCGCCTCGCGGCGTCGGTGGACGACGCGGTCCTGGAGGCCGGCCGGCTCAGAGCCTTCCTGCTCGAGGACCTCGCCCGCTACCGCGGCGCCCTCCCCGGGAGCCTCTCCGGTTACCTGGAGCTGCTCCAGGACGCCCTGGCCGCCGGGTACGAGCCCCAGCCCGACGACCTCGCCGCCCTGCGCGCCCTGCGGGCCAACCCGCTCGCCGGCGCCGTGCTCGAACGGGCCCAGGCCGTCGCCGAACGCTCCGTACGCCGCAGGCTCGCGGCCGCCCCCGCGCCCCGCACCCGCCTCCTGGCCCTGGCGGGCGGCAAGGACCAGCCGCCGGCCCCGCCGAAGCCCGCACCCGCGCCCGCCCCCGGCAAGGAGCCCCCGGCCCGCCCGGTCCCCACCCCGGGCGAGGTCTTCCCGCCGCGCCGCAAGCCCACCCCGCCCCCGGCGGCCGGGCTCGCCGCCGTATAGCTACGCTGGGGGGCATGGACTACGTCTCCGCGCTCGTGCCCCCCTTCGCAATGGCCGCGTTCTTCATCGCCCTCGTCGTGACGATCGTGAAGAGCCAGGGCGGTGCCAACAAGGCCAAGGAAGACGCGGCCGTCGATGCCGTGATCGCCCGGGCCGAGGCCGGGCAGCAGCCGCAGAAGTAACGGCCGCCCGGGGTTATCCACCGCGCGCCCCTCCGAATAGTCGGGCAATTCACCGCAATCCGCACTATCGTGCTGCTGTGCCTCGCCCCTTGGGAGAACTCGAAGACGCAGTGATGACACGGGTGTGGCAGTGGAACCGCCCGGTCACCGTTCGGGAAGTCCTGGAAGACCTCCAGCAGGAACGGTCCATCGCGTACACCACGGTCATGACCGTTATGGACAATCTCCATCAGAAGGGCTGGGTCCGCCGGGAAGCCGAAGGCCGCGCCTATCGATATACGGCGGTCTCCACCCGCGCCGCCTACTCGGCCGCACTGATGAACGAAGCCTGGTCGACCAGCGACAACCCCGCGGCCGCTCTCGTCGCCTTCTTCGGCATGATGTCCACGGAACAGCGCGAGGCCCTCCGCGACGCCGTACGCATCGTCCAGCACGACGAACCCGAGCCCGGGGAGCCCGCGGCCGGGGCCGCGCCGGAAGGGGACTCCGGCGCACGCCGGCCCGAGCCGGGGCGATAGCGTCCGGGTATGGGAGAGCTTTCCACCTCAGACGCGAAAACAGTGACGATCCGCCGCGCACGCACCGGTGATGTTCCGGCGCTGCGCCGCCTGCTCGACCAGTACGTGCAGCAGCGGATCCTCCTCGACAAAGCCCCCGTCGTCCTTTACGAGGACATCCAGGAGTTCTGGGTCGCGGAACGCGACTCCGACGGGCAGGTGGTGGGCTGCGGGGCTCTCCACGTCATGTGGGAAGACCTCGCCGAAGTACGCACGCTCGCCGTCGACCGTGACTTGAAGGGCGCGGGCGTGGGGCATCAGGTGCTCGCCAAGTTGTTGGAGACCGCCCGCCGGCTCGGGGTGAGCCGGGTATTCTGCCTGACCTTCGAAGTCGACTTCTTCGCGAAGCACGGGTTCGTCGAGATCGGCGAGACCCCGGTGGAGACCGATGTCTACATGGAGCTCCTGCGTTCCTATGACGAGGGAGTCGCCGAGTTCCTCGGTCTCGAACGAGTGAAGCCGAACACCTTGGGCAACAGCCGGATGCTGCTGCACCTCTGATCGATCGCGGCGGCTTTTCCGGCCCCCGGCCCCCCTGTGGCCTATGTCCGAATCGCGCACGTTTCCCGCCTTGTTGAGCCCCTGAACCTCTCGACGGGGGTTTGTGTTTTCCAGGCAAAAGCGGTTTCCTTTCCGCGTACTGCATTTTCGATGAAAGGAAATCCGGTGGCACAGAAGGTTCAGGTCCTTCTTGTCGACGACCTCGACGGTGGCACGGCGGACGAGACCGTGACGTTCGCTCTGGATGGCAAGACCTACGAGATCGACCTCACCACCGCCAACGCTGAAAAGCTCCGCGGTGCGCTGGAGGACTTCGTGAAGGCCGGCCGCCGTACCGGCGGGCGCGCCTCCGCCGGCCGCGCCAAGGGCCGGGCCGCCGCTTCGCCGGGCAGCCCGGACACCGCCGAGATCCGCGCGTGGGCCAAGGCCCAGGGTCTCAGCGTCAACGACCGCGGCCGCGTCCCGGCCGAGATCAAAGAGGCCTACGAGAACGCCAAGGGCTGAGGCGTACGCCGCCCCAGGCGGGCGCGGTGGCATTCCGTCGCCGCCGCGGCCACCAGGCGTACGAGATCGGGCCCGGCCGGCTCCGCACAGGGTCCGGGCCCGGCCCCGGTGCCCTGCCCCGGACCGGGCAGGGCGGGCAGCGATGCCTCGCACCCCAGCTCGGGGGGCCGCAGCCACACGGCGGCCCCCCGAGGGCTTTCTCCCGGCGTCCGCCCAGGCGGCACGGGGGCGGTGATCCTGCCCCCCGCGCCCAGGGCGGTCAGATCCAGCGCCACCCCGCCCCAATCCAGCCAGTCGAGCAGCGCATCCAGCTCCTCGGCCGAGCCCGGGGCCACCAGGAAGCGCATCCTGCGCCCCATCACGGCCACCGGACCGGTGGTGACGTGCCTGCGCAGCAGCGCGGCCCCCGCGTCGCGGGGCAGCTCCAGCACGTCGAACCGGATCCCGGTGACCAGCTGCGGGGGCGGCCCGCCCGCACAGCTCCAGCCGAGCACCCGCTCGTACCAGGTACGGGTGTCGGCCTCGGACGGGACGCGGGGTGCGGGGACGCTCACGGTGCTGAGGGACATGACCGGAGCAACTCCACCGGTCGCCGCCGGGTTACGCGGTGCGCCCGTTCCAATGCGGAGCGTAAACCTCGCGGAGCGGAGTCCCACATTCGGGACACAAGCGTGTTCGCCCTTAGCGGAGGGACCCCTGCCCATCGGCATGGACTGTCAGTCCTTACGGGTAAGACATTCCTAGTGGATCGGGGCGACACGCTGATTTGAGCGGCTTCCGTTCGCCATCGGCGTACACGCGTGACGGGTATCTGCCTGGCCTGCGGGAACATCGTCTCGCACCATCGAGTTGGAGCAGTAGTCGGCTCTAACAGCAGGGTTTTCCTCACCGACGTGGGGGTGAGCCGTGGACGGATGTCGGCAGTTGGAATGAGCTGTCCCGTCCCGCGGGACTAGCATGCGGAAGGACAGGGCGGGGACCGACCCCGAACTGCCCGACCGCTCTGAGGAGCGATAAACGATGTTCGAGAGGTTCACCGACCGCGCGCGGCGGGTTGTCGTCCTGGCTCAGGAAGAAGCCCGGATGCTCAACCACAACTACATCGGCACCGAGCACATCCTCCTGGGCTTGATCCACGAGGGTGAGGGTGTCGCCGCTAAGGCCCTGGAGAGCCTCGGGATTTCGCTCGAGGCTGTTCGCCAGCAGGTTGAGGAGATCATCGGTCAGGGGCAGCAGGCCCCGTCCGGCCACATCCCCTTCACCCCGCGGGCGAAGAAGGTCCTGGAGCTTTCGCTCCGAGAGGCCCTCCAGCTCGGCCACAACTACATCGGCACCGAGCACATCCTGCTCGGCCTGATCCGCGAGGGCGAGGGCGTCGCCGCCCAGGTCCTCGTGAAGCTGGGCGCCGATCTCAACCGAGTCCGGCAGCAGGTCATCCAGCTGCTCTCCGGCTACACCGGGGGCGGCAAGGAGTCGGCAACCGCTGGCGGCCCGGCCGAGGGCACCCCCTCGACCTCGCTGGTCCTCGACCAGTTCGGCCGCAACCTCACCCAGGCTGCCCGCGAATCCAAGCTCGACCCGGTCATCGGGCGCGAGAAGGAGATCGAGCGGGTCATGCAGGTGCTGTCCCGCCGGACCAAGAACAACCCGGTCCTCATCGGCGAGCCCGGCGTCGGCAAGACCGCCGTCGTCGAGGGCCTGGCCCAGGCGATCGTCAAGGGCGAGGTGCCCGAGACCCTCAAGGACAAGCACCTCTACACCCTGGACCTGGGCGCGCTCGTCGCGGGCTCCCGCTACCGCGGTGACTTCGAGGAGCGCCTGAAGAAGGTCCTCAAGGAGATCCGCACCCGCGGCGACATCATCCTGTTCATCGACGAGCTCCACACCCTCGTGGGCGCGGGCGCCGCCGAGGGCGCGATCGACGCCGCCAGCATCCTGAAGCCCATGCTGGCCCGTGGTGAGCTCCAGACCATCGGTGCCACGACGCTGGACGAGTACCGCAAGCACCTCGAGAAGGACGCGGCCCTCGAGCGCCGCTTCCAGCCGATCCAGGTGGCGGAGCCTTCCCTCCCCCACACGATCGAGATCCTCAAGGGCCTGCGCGACCGCTACGAGGCCCACCACCGCGTCTCCATCACGGACGAGGCCCTCGTCCAGGCGGCGACGCTCGCGGACCGCTACATCTCGGACCGCTTCCTGCCGGACAAGGCGATCGACCTGATCGACGAGGCCGGCTCCCGGATGCGCATCCGCCGGATGACCGCACCGCCGGACCTCCGCGAGTTCGACGAGAAGATCGCGGCCGTCCGCCGCGACAAGGAGTCGGCCATCGACTCCCAGGACTTCGAGAAGGCGGCTTCGCTCCGTGATTCGGAGAAGCAGCTGCTCGCCGGGAAGTCCAAGCGCGAGAAGGAATGGAAGGCCGGCGACATGGACGTCGTCGCCGAGGTCGACGGCGAGCTCATCGCCGAAGTCCTCGCGACCGCGACCGGCATTCCCGTCTTCAAGCTCACGGAGGAGGAGTCCTCCCGCCTCCTGCGCATGGAGGACGAGCTCCACAAGCGCGTCATCGGCCAGAAGGACGCCATCAAGGCGCTCTCCCAGGCCATCCGCCGGACCCGTGCGGGTCTGAAGGACCCGAAGCGTCCCGGTGGCTCGTTCATCTTCGCCGGCCCGTCCGGTGTCGGTAAGACCGAGCTCTCCAAGACGCTCGCCGAATTCCTCTTCGGCGACGAGGACGCGCTGATCTCCCTCGACATGTCGGAGTTCAGCGAGAAGCACACGGTTTCCCGCCTCTTCGGTTCGCCCCCCGGCTACGTGGGCTACGAAGAGGGCGGCCAGCTGACCGAGAAGGTCCGCCGGAAGCCGTTCTCCGTCGTCCTCTTCGACGAGGTCGAGAAGGCGCACCCGGATATCTTCAATTCCCTTCTCCAGATCCTGGAGGACGGTCGCCTGACCGACTCCCAGGGCCGGGTCGTGGACTTCAAGAACACGGTCATCATCATGACGACCAACCTGGGTACGCGGGACATCTCCAAGGGCTTCAACCTGGGCTTCGCCGCCCAGGGCGACGTCAAGACCGGTTACGACCGGATGAAGGCGAAGGTCAACGAAGAGCTGAAGCAGCACTTCCGGCCCGAGTTCCTCAACCGCGTCGACGACACGGTCGTCTTCCACCAGCTCAGCCAGGAAGACATCATCCAGATCGTCGACCTGATGATCGCCAAGGTGGACGAGCGCCTCAAGGACCGCGACATGGGCATCGAGCTCAGCGGTGAGGCGAAGATGCTCCTGGCCAAGCGCGGCTACGACCCGATCATGGGTGCGCGCCCGCTGCGCCGGACCATCCAGCGCGAGATCGAGGACCTGCTGTCGGAGAAGATCCTCTTCGGCGAGCTGCGCCCCGGTCACATCGTGGTCGTCGGTGTGGAGGGTGAGGGCGAGGAAGCCAAGTTCACCTTCCGCGGCGAGGAGAAGTCGGCCCTGCCGGACCTGCCCCCGATCGAGGCCACGGGCTCCGGCCCGGACCTCTCCAAGGGTGCGTAAGCAGTAACCGAGCAGTGACAAGGGGCGGCCCCGGGACTGAGAAGTCCCGGGGCCGCCCCTTTTGGCGTGCGCCGGGCCGCCTCGCGGCCCCCAGGAAGCCCCTGGGGCCGCGAGGGTGGGCTCGGGGCGGCCCCAGGGGGTTCCGGGCTCCGGGACGCGCGAGTGCGGCGACGGCGGGCCGGTTGCAGGCGTTGGTCCTGGAAAGGGGAGGCCGAAGGTCCCGGGCCGGTGACAAGCCGCACAGGGCAAATCGGACCTACTAGGATCTCTCGTAGATTCTGTCGCCCGTTTTGTCCACGCGTAGGCCCAGTCGGGACAACGTCAACCCGGTGGAGATCCACCGGGCGCCTACGAGTCCGGGTAGTAAAAGGGACGTTTGGGGAAGCCGGGGGGCACGGGTTACCAAGGTGGGGCAAGCCCGGCAGTGGCGGCTCAGGCCGCAGCGCCGGGATCTTTCTTGCCCGAACACGCTCCTGTCCCCGGCCCCGGAGGTCTCCGCATGTCCGCGAAGCGCGCCACCACCCGTCGTACCCGTATCGCCCTCGCCGCCACCGGTCTCGGTGCGGTCCTGGCACTCGGGGCCGGGACGACCGCCGCCTTCGCCGACGAGGCCCCCAGCACCCTGTCCGTGACCGCCGAGGTGGCCGCCGTCCAGGCCCAGGCCGACGCGCAGGCCAAGGCCGCCGCCGCGAAGGCCAAGACCGCCGCCGCGAAGGCCGGCCTGTGGGACAAGCCGGTCGAGAGCTACACGCTCTCCGCGACCTTCGGCAAGGGCGGCACCATGTGGTCGCACAAGCACTCCGGCCAGGACTTCGCCGTCCCCACCGGCACCGCGGTCAAGGCCGCCGGCGCCGGCACCGTCGTCAAGGCCGGCCCGAACGGCGGCGGCGACGGCCCCGCGTACGGCAACGCCATCGTGATCAAGCACGCGAACAACACGTACTCCCAGTACGCGCACCTCTCGAAGATCCAGGTCCGGATCGGCCAGAAGGTCTCCGCCGCCCAGCAGATCGCGCTGTCCGGCAACACCGGCAACTCCAGCGGCCCCCACCTGCACTTCGAGATCCGCACCACCCCGAACTACGGCTCGGCCATCAACCCGGTGACCTTCCTGCGCAACGCGGGCGTCACCATCTGACCCAGCCGGCCGGACCGGCTCAGATCAGCCAGGAGTGCGTGGGCTTGGTCTTGCCGGTCTTGTTGTTCTTCAGGCCCGTGATCTGTTCCTGGTTCAGTGCCTGGTCGAAGATCCGGATGTGGTCGAGCGGCCCGTCCCACGCGGCGCTCCAGATCCCGTGGTGCCGGGCCCGCCCCAGCTGGAGCGGCCCGGGGCCGGCCCAGACCCCGGAGACCTGCGCCTGGCCGGCCTGCTTGTCGTCCACCCACAGCGCGATGGTCTTCTTCTCCGCGTCGTAGGTCCCGGTCAGCAGCGCCCACTGCCGCGTCGTGTCCACGTTGTCCACGACCACCTGCTGCGCGGTCGCCGCCTGGCCCTTGTCGCCGGTCTGCACCCGGAACACCCAGGCCTTCTTGCCGTTGACGACCTCGAAGCCCAGCTCGAAGGAGTACGAGACCCCGTCGCCCTGGCTCACCGCCATCCGCGAGCCGGTCTCGGACACGTTGTAGGCGCGCGTGGAGACGGTGAAGCTCTTCGTCACGTCCACGGCCGCCTCGGCGCCCTGGGCGTACGAGTCCGCCATGCCCTTGAACCGGACCTCGGTCCGGTTGGCCAGCTCGCCCAGCGAGGCGCCGGGCCCCAGGGCTATGCCCATCTTCCCGTTGCGGTCGCGCAGCAGGTTCGGCTCGCCCGGCACGGTGGGGGAGTTGTCCTCCGGGGTCTTGGACTGGGACCCGCCGCCCGAGGCGGTGGGGGAGCCCGAGGCGGCCACCGCCGGCGGGTCCTTCGGGTCGTCGGACCCGTTCAGTACGAAGAACCCCGCGCCGCCCGCCGCCAGGACCACCACGAGCGCCCCGATCCCGATGGTCAGCCGCTTGCGCTTGCGCCGCTGGGCCTCGGTGCGGTCGGCCATCGCCTGCCAGTCCGGCGCGGACGAGGACGTGGGCAAGGGAAACGGTTCAGCGCCACCGCCGCCGAGCGGGGGCTGCGGCTGGGCGGGCTGCGCGGGCTCGGCCGGAGGCGGCCCGAAGCCCCCGCCGGGCGGCTGACCCTGCGCGGGCCCCGGCTGATAGGGATTCGGCGTCTGCGGCGGGAATCCGTAGCCGCCGCCCCCGGAGGCGGGGCCGGGCTGGGGGCTGTTCGGGCGATCCGTACCGTCAGTCATGGCACGGATGCTAGAACATCGCCGGGAACGGCACCCACCCCGGCACCGCCCCCCCCGCAGCCACCCCCGCCCGCCCCCGTGAGGAACAGGGGTCAGCCCGGGAGCTGGACGATCGGGAAGCTTCCCGTCGCCGTCGGCGCGTGCTCCGGCAGCCACAGCACCGCCACCGCCCCCGCCGCCGCGCCCTCGTTCTCCGCGCCGCCCGGCGCCGCGACGTTGCGGAACGTCAGCCGCGCCCCCAGCACCCGCGCCTGCCCCTCCGCGATGGTCAGGCCGAGCCCGTGACCGACGCCCGCCCGGTCCGTGGAGCCGGTCCGGAAGCGGCTCGGCCCCTCCCGCAGCAGCGCCTCGGGGAAGCCCGGCCCGTGGTCCCGCACGCGCACGACCCGGCCCTCGACGTCGACCTGGATCGGCGCCCGCCCGTACCGCGCGGCATTGGCCAGCAGGTTGCCCAGGATCCGCTCCAGCCGGCGCGGGTCAGTGCTGACGATCTCGTCCGCGACGATCCGTACGGAGGCCTCCGGCATCAGCGAGGCCACCCGCCGGCTCACGAACTCGCCCAGCGCCACCTCCTGGAGCTCGGCCCGCTCGGACGCGCTGTCCAGCCGGGCCACCTCCAGCACGTCCTCGACCAGCGCCCGCATCGCCTGCGCGCGGTCCCGTACGAGCTCCGTCGGCCGGCCCGGAGGCAGCAGTTCCGCCGCCGTGAGCAGGCCCGTCACCGGGGTCCGGAGCTCGTGCGCGATGTCCGCGGTCACCCGCCGCTCGGCCTCCAGCCGCTGCTGGAGGGCGTCGGCCATGGCGTCCACGGCCCGCGCGAGGTCGTCCGTCTCGTCCCGTACGACACCGCCCACGGCGTCCCGTACGCGCACCTCGGGATCCCCGTGCGCCACCCGCTGCGCGGCGGCCGCGGCCTGGCGCAGCCGGCGCGAGATCTGCCCGCCGATCAGCACGCCGAGCGCGGAGCCGCCGATGACCACGGCGAGGGAGCCGACGACCAGGGCCCGGTCCAGGTCGCGCACCATGTTCGCGCTCTCGCGGAACGGGTGGTGCATGGACAGCACCTGCCCGTTGCCGAGCGGCACGGCCGCCCACACCTCGGGGACCTTCTTCGGGGACTCGTGGATGTAGGTGCCGCGCCGCCCCGAGCGGGCCTTCTCGCGCAGCTCGGTGGGCAGTTCGGGGTCGTTGACCTTGGCGCCCCAGATCGGCTTGCGGCCGGCGTCGGGGGTGCGGGCGATGTACTGGACCCGCTCCAGCTCCTGGTCCCGGGCGCTCTCGAGCATCGACACGCGGGCAGCGCTGTGCACCACCAGGCTCAGCGCGAGCGCGGTGAGCGCGCCGACCGCGGCGATGGCGAGCGTGATCTTCCAGCGGATCCCCGTACGGAGGGTGACACGCCTCATGCGGTTCTTCTCATGCCTTGAGCTTGTATCCGAAGCCCCGGACCGTTTCGATCCGGTCCTGGCCGATCTTGGTGCGCAGCCGCTGGACGTGGACGTCCACGACGCGGGTGTCGCCGCCCCAGTCGTAGTCCCACACGCGCTCCAGGAGCCGGTCGCGCGACAGGACGGTGCCGGGCGCGGAGGAGAACTCCAGCAGCAGCCGCATTTCGGTGGGGGTCAGGGCCACGGGGGCGCCCGCCCTGCGGACCTCCATGCCCTCGGTGTCGACCTCCAGGTCGCCGAAGGACAGCACCCCGCGCTCGCCGGAGCCGTCCGCGTCGCCCGCCCCGCCCGCGCCGTTCTGCGGGCCGCCGGCGTGCCCGAAGCGGCGCAGCACCGCGCGGATCCGGGCGACGAGGACCGAGCCGTCGAAGGGCTTGGTGACGTAGTCGTCGGCGCCCGCCTCCAGGCCCAGGACCACGTCGATGGAGTCGGCGCGCGCCGACAGCATGATCACGGGGACGGTGGACTCGTCACGGATGCGGCGGCACAGGCTCACGCCGTCCATGCCGGGCACCATCACGTCGAGCAGCGCGATGTCCGGCCGGTCGGCCCGGAAGGACTCCAGGCCGGACAGGCCGTCGGGCATGGCGGTGACGACGAACCCGTCGCGCTCCAGCGCCAGGGTCGTGGCCTCGCGGATGACGTCGTCGTCCTCCACGAACAGCACGTGGGTCTCGGCCATGCCCAGCCACACTCCGGTTCTTCCGCTCGGTCGTTCTGTCGTTCTGTCGTTCAGCTCTTGGGGGAGACGGCCGGGGCCGGCTGCATCCCGGGGTTGAACACGTTGCTGTACTCGGAGTGCACCCGGTCCTGCTCGGTGAACCGCTCCCCGTTCCAGCGGTACGTGATCACGTCCTCGCCCGAGGGCTCGGAGGGCGCGGCGTCCTGTCCGTAGACGGGCTTGCTGATCACCAGGTCGCCCCGGTCGATCTCCGCGTAGACCGGTTTCTGCTCGTCCGTGAACACATTCTCGTACTTCCCGCCGTCCGAGCGGTACACGTACGAACCGCGCCCCAGGGCGTCGGCGCAGGACAGGACGTTGACGACGACGTCGACCACGCTGCCGCCGGTGATCTTCCCGTAGCTCACGTCGACCGGGTACTCCTTGCCCGTGCAGGGCTTGAGGTCCCGTTTGATCTCGGCGCTGACCTTGGGGTCCGCCTTCAGCAGGGCCACCGGGTCGACCCGCTTGACCGGCCCGGCGGTGCCCGCGGCGGGGGAGTGGCCGGGGGCCGGCGGCTTGGTGGCGCCGCCCGTGGGCTGGTTGCTGCGCGAGACCGGGTCGGTGCGCGCCGGGCCGCCGTCGCGCAGTCCGGTGCCGCCGGTGGAGCATCCGGCCGCGAACAGCACTGTGCCGACGAGGACGAACGTCCCCGTCGACATGAGTACCAGCGAGCTTCTACCGCTCAGACTTTGGCCGTTCAGGCCGCGCACCGCTCCCGCCCCTCGTAGCGCGTGGTGTGGTCACCGCGTTCCAGGGCACGCATGTCCAGGTCCCGGCTCTCCAGCTCCTGGCGGAGCCTGGCCAGTGCGCGGTGCAGTGTGCTCTTCACGGTTCCCGCCGACATACCGAGCGCCGCGGCCGTCTCCTCGGTGCTCATCTGCTCCCAGTGTCGCAGCACGACGACACTGCGCTGCTTGGGCGCGAGCACCTTGAGGATGTCCATCAAGAGGGCGCGGTCGGCGCGCTGGTCGGAGCCGTCCTCGACGGAGGCGTCCGGGAGCTGCTCGGTGGGGACCTCGTCGAGCTTGCGGGCCCGCCACCACTCGGTACGGGTATTGATCATGACCCGGCGCAGGTAGGCGTCGGCCAGGGACTTGTCGGCGATGCCGTCCCAGCGGCCGTAGGTGCGCACGAGGGCGGTCTGGAGCAGGTCCTGGGCGTCCGTGGGGTCCGGGACCAGGCGCCGGGCGCTGCGCAGCAGGGCGTCCTGCCGGGTGCGTACGTACTCCTCGAACTCGAGTACCTCTCCGTGCGCCATTCAGACCGCCTCCGCTGCCGTCCACCGTCTCCGCTGTCTTACGGATCCGAAGGTACGGAGGGGTTGTCACGGCACTGTGCGGGTCAGCCTGCGGTGGGCGCACGGACACCCGTAGGTTGTGTAACAGTGCCGTTGAGCTGGGGTTTCCCGGCCCGAAACGGAATCTTCGAGTCAACTTCGAGTGAATTCCGAGCCGCGCCGGGTCCCGCGCGAGCCGCCCGTAGGCAGGCGGCCCCGTCAGCCCTGCGGCAGCCGGTACATGCCCTGGGCGAGCGGCTCCACCAGCCCGTCCGACACCAGCCCGTCCAGCGCCCGGGCCCGCTGCACCGGCTCGTCCCAGACCGTGTCGAGCACCGCCTGCGGAACCGCCCCGACCGCCTCCCGGAGCACCGCGAGCAGCTTGCCGCGCACCTGCCGGTCGGTCCCCGCGTACGTCTGCCCGCGCCGCGGCGGGCCCTCGTGCGCGGGCTTCCCGGCGAGCCGCCACGCGCACAGCCCCGCCACCGGGCAGCGGACGCAGTCCGGGCTCTTGGCGGTGCACACCAGCGCGCCCAGCTCCATGGAGGCCGCCGCCCAGCGGGCCGCCGTCCCCTCGTCCTCGGGCAGCAGCTCCCGCGCCAGGCGCCGCTCGGCGGCGGTGGTGGCGTTCGGCGGGTACTCGACCCCGGTCGCGGCGCGCGCGAAGACCCGGCGCACGTTGGTGTCCAGCACCGCGTGCCGCTGCCCGTACGCGAAGGAGGCCACCGCGGCGGCCGTGTACTCGCCGATCCCGGGCAGCGCGAGCAGCTGCCCGTGGTCCCGCGGTACGTCGCCACCGTGCCGTTCCGCTATCGCCGAGGCCGCGCCGTGCAGGCGCAGGGCCCGGCGGGGGTAGCCCAGGCGCCCCCAGGCCCGTACGGCCTCGCCCGGCGCCTCGGCGGCCAGGTCGGCGGGCCGGGGCCACCGGGCGAGCCACTGCTCGTACACCGGCAGGACCCGGCTGACCGGGGTCTGCTGCAACATGAACTCGCTGACCATCACCCCCCAGGGGCCGGCCTCGGGGCGGCGCCAGGGCAGGTCGCGGGCGTGCTCGTCGAACCACGCGATGACGGGGGTGTGCAGCGCGGAGGTGTGTGATGGGGATGCAGTCATGGCAGACGGCATCCTGACACGTTTCACGGGCGTCGCGCGGGGCCCGGACCGGTGAACCAGACGGCGGCGCGGTTGCCGCTCCCCTGGACGGCGGCGGTGATCCTGATCATCGGACCGGTCAGCGCCGCCACGGCCAGGGGCGCCAGCGAAGCGCCCAGCAGCAGGCCCATCCCGACGTCGTGCGGGTAGTGCACCCCGACGAAGACCCGGGAGAAGGCCATCAGCAGCCCCATCGGCAGGGTCAGCCACGCGAGGCGGGGCACCGCCAGCGCCAGCGCGACGGCGGCGGCGCCCGCGATGGCGGAGTGGTTGCTCGGGAAGGACCAGTCGCCGTACGGCGGGCACGGGATCAGGGAGGCGGCCGCCCCGGCCACCGCCCGGCAGGGCCGCTCCTCGTCGACGGTGGACTTCACCAGCTCGGAGGCGATGTACACGAGCGCGGTGACGAGCGGCGCGAGGACGGCCAGGGCCACCGCCCGGGGGCTGCCCTGCCCGCGCGCACGCCACCAGACGGATATGAAGAGCAGACCGAAGAGCAGGAGCCCGTACTCGGTCCAGACCTCGACGGCCGACTGCACCCAGTGGGGCGTGGCGTGGGCGAAGTCGGTGATGTCGCGATAGAGGTCGGAACTGTCCATGGTCACCGACCGTACTTGGCGGCCCGGCACGGCCGGATCGGCCCCCTGGCCGGTTATCGGCGCTCCCGGGTGGCCCCGCAGGATGATCATCGGCAAAACCTGCCGGATAAGCGGCATGTGGGGCACTGAACGCGGCACGAGTTCTCGTAAGGTTCGGTGCGTGGGATCTCTGCGCAATCCGGTCGGGCCGCTCCCCTCCTCCATTTACTGGCGACGGAGGGCTGTGCTGGCGTCCGTCGCCGCGCTCATCGCGCTCCTCGCCGTATGGGTCGTCAGTTCCGGTGGGGGCAGGACGAGTACGAACGGCAAGGGCGGCGGCGACGGCTCCGGACCCGCGGGCACGATCACCCCCGGCCCCTCCGGCTCCGGCCCGGCGATCAGTCAGGCACCGGGCGGACGCGGCGAGTCGGGCGCGGGCGGCGGCGCGGGCTCCGGCTCCGGTTCCCAGGGCCCGGGCAAGAACGGCGAACCGGCCGGCGGCTCCGGCTCCGGCGGCAACTCCGGCGCGGACTCCGGCTCTTCCGGGTCGGGCTCCTCCCCGGCCCAGGTCCCGGCGGACTCCCCGCTGCCGACGTGCCCGGCGAGTGCGCTGCAGTGGGAGGTCAAGAGCGTGAAGAACGAGTACGAGACGAACGAGAAGCCGCGTCTCGAACTCCTCGTCCGCAATGTCTCCGGCAGCACCTGCAAGTTCGGACTCGGCCCCCGGCAGGCCGTCATGACGATCTACCAGACGACCGGCGCGAAGGCCGTCTGGTCCTCCGCCGACTGCCCGGCGGGCGCGGCCAACGCCTTCTTCCGGCTGCCGGCGCAGGGCGAGGCGAAGCAGTCGGTGGAGTGGGACCGCAGGCTGAGCGCGGCGGACCAGTGCCAGAACCCTCCGGCCGGCAGCCCGGCCCCGGACACCTACGTGGTCGAGGTCAAGTCCCCGGGCCTCCCGGTGGCCCGCACCTCCTTCGTCCTGAAGCAGGATTAGCCCTTCTCGACGCGCCGCGCCCAATTTCCGACGCGCCGCTCGCGCGGCTCGGCGCCAGGGCGCCTCTCCGGCTTCGCGCCGCTGCGCCGGACTCCGTCCGTCGGACCCGGGGCGGGGCCATGGGCCCGGGCTGGGGTCGGTTGCCCGTCTGCGGGTGGTTGCCGCTGCGCGGGGCTGTCCCCTACCCGCCCTTCCACCGTTCCCCGGGCTCTGCCCGGACCCGCGCCTCAAACGCCGACGGGGCTGAAAGATCCAGCTGGCCGTTCCAGCCCGCTGAGCGACACATCCGAGCCTCGCTCAGCGAAATCCAGCCTCGCCGGCGTTTGAGGCGCGGGGGTCCGGGGGCTGGCCCCCGGAAGCGGAGCCGCAGGCGCACGGCTACCGCAGCCAAAACCAGCCCCGCCGGCGTTTGAGGCGCGGGAGTGCGGGGGCTGGCCCCCGGAAGCGGAGCCGCAGGGGCATGGCTACCGCAGGCAAATCCAGCCTCGCCGGCGTTTGAGGCGCGGGGGCTGGGGCGGAGCCCCAGGGGGTCCGGGCGCAGCCCGGGGGAGCTGCCGACCCGCGGGGTCCGGGCGTAGCTCGGGGGGTGGGGCGGGGCCCCGGGGTTAGACGTAGCGTTCGAGGATCGAGGACTCCGCCAGGCGGGACAGGCCCTCGCGGACACTCCGCGCCCGCGCCTCGCCCACGCCGTCGACCGTCTGGAGGTCGTCCACGCTGGCGGCAAGCAGCTTCTGCAGGCCGCCGAAGTGCTCCACCAGCCGCTCGATGATCGCCCCCGGCAGCCTCGGCACCTTCGCCAGCAGCCGGTACCCGCGGGGCGACACCGCCGAGTCCAGGGTCTCGGGCGACCCCGTGTACCCCAGCGCCCGCGCGACGATCGCCAGCTCCAGCAGTTCCGGATGCGTCAGCGCGTCCAGCGCCGGCAGCGCCTCGTCCACCGTGCGGGAACGCTTCGCCGTCGGTTCCGGAACGTAGTCCCGGATCACCAGCTCCCGCTCCTGCTCGATGCCGACCGTCAGCTCGTCCAGCTGGAGCGACAGCAGTCGCCCGTCCGTGCCCAGTTCGACCACGTACTCGGCGATCTCGGTCGCGATCCGGCGGACCATTTCCAGCCGCTGCGCGACGGCGGTGACGTCGCGGACCGTGACCAGGTCCTCGATCTCCAGCGCCGACAGGGTGCCCGCGACCTCGTCCAGGCGGAGCTTGTACCGCTCCAGCGTGGCCAGCGCCTGGTTGGCCCGCGACAGGATCGCCCCGGACTCCTCCAGGACCCGCCGCTCCCCGTCCACGTACAGCGCGATCAGCCGCATCGACTGGGACACCGAGACGACGGGGAAGCCGCACTGCTTGGAGACGCGGTCCGCCGTGCGGTGACGGGTGCCCGTCTCCTCCGTCGGGATCGACGCGTCGGGCACCAGCTGCACGCCGGCCCGCAGGATCTTGGTGATGTCCTTGTCGAGGATGAGCGCCCCGTCGAGCTTGCACAGCTCGCGCAGCCGGGTCGCGGTGAACTCCACGTCCAGGACGAAGCCGCCGGTACACATCGCCTCGACGGCCTTGTCCATGCCGAGGACGATCAGGCCGCCCGTGTTGCCGCGGACGATCCGCTCCAGGCCGTCGCGCAGGGGCTGACCAGGTGCGACCGCGCTCAGTGAAGCGCGCATCAGCGCCTCGTGCTTGGAACTCGCGCCGGACTTCCCGGGTGCTGCTGCCCCGTCCTTGGCTGCCACTGCACTCCTCCGGTCGCGGGTTGCGCCGCCGCCTACGGCCGGGCGGACCAGCACAAAGTCTACCGGCGCGGGCTGCGCGCCCGCCGAGCCTTGGCCCCTACCGCCGCCACGAGGGCCCGTACGGGTCCTGCGGCCCGCGCCCGGTCCGCCCGCTGACCTGCCCTTGGACCGGCCGTGGCGTCCGCTGGCGGAGCCGGTTATTCCGCCGCGGCCCGCTCCTTGGCCGGCGTACGGGAGCGCCCGCGCGGCAGGACCCGTAGCGCGTCCCCCACGTCCGCGACCTCGATGACCTTCATGCCCGCCGGGACCTTCCCCGGATCCGCCGGCACCAGCGCGTGCGTGAAGCCGAGCCGGTGCGCCTCGGACAGGCGCCGCTGCACGCCGGTCACCCGCCGCACCTCGCCCGCGAGGCCGACCTCCCCGATGGCGACCAGGTTCTTCGGCAGGGGCACGTCACTGGCGGCCGAGGCCAGCGCCAGCGCGATCGCCAGGTCGGCGGCCGGCTCGGTGAGCTTCACGCCGCCCACGGTCGCGCTGTAGATGTCTCGCTTGCCCAGCGCGGTGATCCGGCCGCGCTGCTCCAGCACCGCCAGCATCATGGAGACGCGCGAGGTCTCCAGGCCGGAGGTGGTGCGGCGCGGGGAGGGGATCTGCGAGTCGACGGTGAGCGCCTGCACCTCGGCGACCAGCGGGCGCTTGCCCTCCAGGGTCACGGTCAGGCAGGTCCCGGGGACGGCCTCGGCGCGGCGGGTGAGGAACAGGCCGCTGGGGTCGGCGAGCCCAGTGATGCCCTCGTCGTGCAGCTCGAAGCAGCCGACCTCGTCGGTGGCGCCGTAGCGGTTCTTCACACCGCGTACGAGGCGCAGCCGGGCGTGCCGGTCGCCCTCGAAGCTGAGGACGACGTCGACGAGGTGCTCCAGCAGGCGGGGGCCGGCGATCGCCCCGTCCTTGGTGACGTGGCCGACGAGCAGGGTGGCCATGCCCCGCTCCTTGGAGGCGCGGATCAGCGCGCCCGCGACCTCGCGGACCTGGGCCATGCCGCCGGGCGCGCCGTCGATCTCGGGGGAGGCGATGGTCTGGACGGAGTCCAGGACGAGGAGGGAGGGCTTGACCGCGTCGAGGTGGCCGAGGACGGCGGACAGGTCGGTCTCGGCGGCGAGGTAGAGGTGGTCGTTGAGGGCGTTGATCCGGTCGGCCCGCAGCCGGACCTGGCTCGCCGACTCCTCGCCCGTGACGTACAGGGTGCGGTGGTCCCCGGTGGCCGCCTTCGCCGCGACGTCCAGCAGCAGCGTCGACTTGCCGACGCCCGGCTCGCCGGCCAGCAGCACGACCGCGCCCGGGACCAGGCCGCCGCCCAGGACGCGGTCCAGCTCGTCCACGCCGGTGCTGCGGGCGGTCGCGGTGCGGCCGTCGACCTGGGCGATGGGCAGCGCGGGCGCCGACACGCGCCCGGCGGCGGTGGTCCGTACGGCCGGGGCGCCGCCCATCTCCTCGACGGTCCCCCACGCCTGGCACTCGGGGCACCGGCCGAGCCACTTCGCGGTCGTGAAGCCGCACTCGGAGCAGCGGTAGGACGGCCGGTCCTTGGCGGATGAACGAGATGTACGGGCAGCCATGCGGCCCACGGTAGCCGCCGCCACCGACAACGCCCGCCGCGTCCGGATGGGGGACGGCGGATGGGGAGGGTGGATGGGGGAGGGCGGACGGCAGATGGGGGACGGCGCGGCCCGGCCGTCCGCCACGCGTCAGGGCCGCTGTCAGCACAGTGGCGATCTGTTCACCCGTAAGGGCTAAAACCCAGGAAGGCTTCCGGAGCGTCACGGGCGCGCCGCCTACGGTTCGCCAGGTGAACAGCAGCGACCAGGGAGACCCCGCATCACGCACCGGCGCACACCGGGCGCACGGGCGCACGCCCCGAGCGGGATGGACGGGTCCGGGGGCCGACACGGGTGATGCAGCGGAGACGGCTGGTGCCGGTGGCACTGGTGGTACTGGTGGTGCTGGCGGGATTTCCGGTGCGGCAGGGGTGTCTGGTGCGGCCGGTGGTGCGGCTGTGGCCGCCGGTACGGCCGACACCGCGGAGCTGGAATACCCCGCCCCGGGCTCGGGGCCGCCGCCCTTCCGGCACGAGCCCTACCTGGACGGACTCTTCACCTACTGCCTCTCGGTCCTGTGCGACCACGACACCGCCACCGACGTGCTCGGGGACGTCCTCGCGGTCGCCGAGCGCCACCCCGGCCGATGTCCCGACGAGGGCGACCGGCGGGCCTGGCTGTACGCACTCGCCCGCTGGGCCTGCCTGCGCCGGCTGGCCGAGCAGCGGCGCGCACGCCAGGGGGCGCATTCCGCCCGGCGCACGCCGGAGCAGACTGACCCCAATCGTGCGCCCCGGGCGCACCGCCCCCTCGACGTGAGCGCCTACCGCCGTACCGAGCTGGCCCGCCTCGCCTGGCCCGAAGCCGCCGGCACCACCCCCGAACAGCGCGAGGCGCTCGAGCTCGCCGTCCGCCACCGCCTCGGCGTCGGCGAGCTCGCCGCCGTCATCGGCACCGGCCCCACCAACGCCCGGGAACTGCTCTCCGGCGCGGCCTGCGAGGTCGAACGCACCCGCGCCGCCCTCGCCGTCGTCGAGACCGCCAACTGCCCGGCCGTCTCGCGCATCACCGGAGACGAGGGCGACGGGCAGGTGCTGCTGTCCACCACCCTGCGCGCCGAGCTCGTCCGCCACGTCGACGACTGCCCCCGCTGCCGCCGCGTAGCCGAACGCGTCGGCGCCGGCGCGCCCTGGCCCGGCTCCGGCGGCATCAACGCCGCGCTCCCGCTCGTCCCCGCCCCCCGCACCGCCGTCCACGCCGCCATGCTGCGCTCCGGCCGGCGCCGCGGCGGCCGCCCCGGCCCGCGCTTCGACCGGACCGGCTTCCCGATGGACCCCAAGGACCGCGCCGCCCGCCGCGACCGGCTCCGGGCCCGGGCCGTGACCACCACCGTCGTCGCCACCGTCGTCGCCGCGCCCGTACTCGCGCTGTGGGCCGCGTACCGGGGCGCCCCCGCCACCGCCGAACCCGTCGGGGGCGACGGCACCCGCATCTCCGCCAGCGAGTCGAAGATCCCGCCCCCCTACGCCGGGGGCCGCCCCCTCACCGCGTACGAGAACACCGGCAACACCGCCTTCACCACCGGCGAGCCCGGCTTCGCCCCCGGCAGCGAAGCCCCCGACGTCTCCGTCGAGGTCATCAGCGCCGGCCCCCCGGCCACCCCGGAGGCCGGCGGCCCCGGCGCCCCCGGCCGGCTCACCGTCGCCGCCGCCACCCGGGGCGCCACCACCCTGCTCACCCTCACCGCCTCCGGCGGGAGCCCGGTCGACTGGCGGCTCTGGTCGGACGCCCCCTGGCTGCGCGCGAGCCAGACGGCGGGCACGCTGGCACCCGGAGAATCGGTCACCCTACGGATCACCGTCGACACCGCGGCCCAGCCCGTCGGCGCCTGGACGGCCCGGGTCGGCGTGGACCCCGGCGGAGCGGTGGTCTCCCTCCAGGGCCGCGGCCGCCCGGCCACCACCACCGAGCCGACCCCGCCCGACCCCGACCCGACGCCGACGCCCACCCCGACGCGGCCGTCCCCGGACCCCACACCGACGCCGACCCCGCCGTCCCCGGACCCCACGCCCACCCCGACTCCGACCCCGACGCCCGCGCCGACGGAGACCGCGACCCCGGCGCCGCCCTCAG
This sequence comes from Streptomyces sp. NBC_00091, assembly GCF_026343185.1. GTDB lineage: Bacteria > Actinomycetota > Actinomycetes > Streptomycetales > Streptomycetaceae > Streptomyces. Next base: position 3,145,032 of record NZ_JAPEMA010000001.1, read on the forward strand.
GAGGAACGGTTTCCCCCGACCCGGCGCCCGCGGGGTCGTAGCGTTCTACGCGTTCTACCGCGGGTCGGCGGGGTGCGGGGCCATCGGCAGCAGCGAGGCCAGCCGCGCCTCGCACAGCTTCACCAGCTCCTCGTAGGCCTCCTTGCCCATGAGCTCCGTCAGCTCCGCCCGGTACGACACGTACACCGGATCACCGGCGCCGTGCGCGGAGGTCGCCGACGTGCACCACCAGTGCAGGTCGTGGCCGCCCGGGCCCCAGCCGCGCCGGTCGTACTCGCCGATCGACACCTGGAGGACGCGCGTGTCGTCCGGCCGGTCGATCCAGTCGTACGTCCGCCGGATGGGCAGCTGCCAGCACACGTCCGGCTTGGTCTCCAGCGGCTCCTGGCCGCTGCGGAGCGCCAGGATGTGCAGGGAGCAGCCGGCGCCGGCCGGGAAACCGGGCCGGTTCAGGAAGATGCAGGCGCCGTCCCAGCGGCGGGTCTGCTTCTCCCCGTCGTCGTCGAGCTGCGTCCAGCCGGACTCGCTCCCGACGTCGTGGAACTGCCACAGCTCGGGCGTCAGCCGCGCCACGTGCTCGGCGACCCGCTTCTCGTCGTCCTCGTCGGAGAAGTGCGCGCCCAGCGTGCAGCAGCCGTCGTCCGCCCGCCCCGCCTGGATGCCCTGGCAGCCGCTGCCGAAGATGCACGTCCAGCGGGAGGTCAGCCAGGTCAGGTCGCAGCGGAAGACCTGCTCCTCGTCGGCGGGGTCGGGGAACTCCACCCAGGCCCGGGGGAAGTCGAGCCCCTTCTCGTCCGACGGCTTGGTCTTGTTGCTGTTGTCGTTCTTGTTGTTGCGCTTGCTGGCCTTCTTCGTATTTGGCACAAGCCCAGCCTAAGCGCCCCTTCCTCCACCGCTCCGCGTTCCGCCCAGTAGCGTTTCCCGTATGAGACTCGGTGTCCTTGATGTGGGTTCGAACACGGTTCATCTGCTGGTGGTGGACGCGCACCCCGGCGCGCGCCCGCTGCCCGCGCACTCGCACAAGGTGCAGCTGCGGCTGGCGGAGCTGCTCGACGAGCGCGGCGCGGTCACCCCGGCGGGCGTCGAGCGCCTCGTCTCCGTGATCGCCGACGCGGTGCAGGCCGCCGAGGACAAGGGCTGCGAGGACGTCCTGCCCTTCGCGACCAGCGCCGTGCGCGAAGCCCCCAACGCCGACGAGGTCCTCGCCCGGGTCAAGGCCGAGACCGGGATCGAGCTGCCGGTGCTCAGCGGCGAGGACGAGGCCCGGCTGACCTTCCTCGCGGTCCGGCGGTGGTTCGGCTGGTCCGCCGGCAAGCTGCTGGTCCTCGACATCGGCGGCGGCTCGCTGGAGATCGCGTACGGCATCGACGAGGACCCGGACGCGGCCGTCTCCCTCCCCCTGGGCGCGGGCCGCCTCACCTCCACCTGGCTCCCGGGCGACCCGGCGGACCCGGCGGACGTGAAGGCGCTACGGCGGCACGTGCGGGCGCAGATCGCCCGGACGGTCGGCGAGTTCAGCCGCTTCGGCGCGCCGGACCACGTGGTGGCCACGTCGAAGACCTTCAAGCAGCTGGCCCGCATCGCCGGCGCGGCCCGCGAGGCCGACGGCCTGTACGTACAGCGCGACCTGACCCGCAAGTCCCTCGAGGAGTGGGTCCCCCGCCTGACGGCGATGACCACGGCCGAACGCGGGGCCCTCCCGGGCGTCTCGGAGGGCCGCGCCGCCCAGCTCCTGGCGGGCGCGCTCGTGGCGGAGGCCACGATGGACCTCTTCGGCGTGGACGAACTCGAGATCTGCCCCTGGGCCCTCCGCGAGGGCGTAATCCTCCGCCGCCTGGACCACCTCCCGTAGGGGCCCCCAAAAGAACGGCACGGGGCAGGAGGAAGGGACGGCCCCGTCAGCGATGAGCCGAGGGGCCGGGCCTTGGCCCGCCGGGCATTCGGGCCCGTCGGGGCAGCCCAGGGTCGGGGGCCCGGCCCTACCCGCACCCAACAGCGATCAGATCCCCCTGCGGAGCACCCAGGCGCGGCAGATCGCTACGCGCTTCTCATGTCTCGGCGGCCGACGGCGTCTGTGGGCATCAGTCGCCGACCAACCTGCTCGGGTCGTCCAGCCATGCGTACTGGAGGTTCGAGTCGACGCTGATGCCGAAGCGGGTGATGTGCGGCCGGTCCTGATGCTCGCACCAGCCGAACGCGGCGGTCACCTCCGCCCACAGGTCGCGCGGACCCCATGAGGTGACCGCGTCCTCCTCCCACCAGTCGGCGTAGCGGACGATGGTGGCCGATGAACCGGCCTCGGGCCTGGTCGCCGTCGACCGTGAGGTCCAGCAGGCCCGCGTTGCTGTAGGCCGTGCCGAAGGGGGTCAGGATTTTTCCGCGGTCGCGTGTCTGCCCCACCCAGGCGTGAGGGATCCGGCGTACAGCGGCTGTACTGATCACCCGGTCGAAGGGGGCCCGGTCGGGGGCCCCGAGGAGACCGTCCCCTGCGATCACCAGCGGTTCGTAGCCCTGTGACTTCAGGGTGGCCTCGGCTGTGGCGGCGAGTTCTTGGTCGACCTCGATCGTGGTCACCCGCTGCGCTCCGACCCGCTCGCTCAGCAGGGCGGTGTGGTAGCCCGAGCCGGTGCCGATCTCCAGGACGGTGTGATTGCTGTCCAGGTGCAGAGCGGCGAGTTTTCGCATGACGATGTCGAGGGCCGAGACGGAGGATGACGAACGTACCTGCGCCCACACCCCGGCAGAAGGGGAGGACAAAGGCCAGGCGCGGTCACGGGCCTGGCAGGCGGCGAGCACTTCGGCTGAGTTTCGATGACCTCGACACCGGTCGTTACGTCGGCTTCGTCGATGTGGAAGCGGACCAGGGTGCGGGAGTCGAACAGCCAGAAGTCGTAGCCGGGCAATTCCAGCCGTACGGCTTCGGAGCGGGTTAGGACGCGAATGTCCTCACCTGCCGCCATGTTGCCGGCCGCGCTGGCCATGAGGAATCGCTGTCCGTCCGTGGGGGGCTCGTCGATGATCCGCACGCGGGAGAAGCGGGCACCCTGTGCGGCTTTCGCGCGGACGTTGACGTTCCACGGGTTGTCGGGCTCGGGTCGCGGGTCGATGCCGCGCATGAAGGCCTTGAAACGGTCGCCCTGCCGATCGGAGGCGTACCCGCGGCGGGTCTCCAGCCGGAACGCGGTGTGCTCGAACTCGGAGAACAGGTGCGTGATCTCCCCGAATGGGACTGGTGGGGCAGTTGCCGTGCTCCGAGGTGGTGCCGATGAACCTCAGGGTCATGAAGGGCTCCGTCCTGGGTGATGGGGGCTCCAGGATGCTGGCCCTGACAGCACGGTGGGGGCGGATTGCCGCAGATTGCCGAACTCGGGGATCCGGGTCAGTGCGCTGCCGCCGCCCAGGCGTCGGGGTTGTGGCGGTGGTTGCGGTGGCCTGCGGAGAGGACCGTGCGGAGTTGGGTGAGGTGCTCGGTGTCCGGGGGGAGGGTGAGGTGGGTGAGGAGGGTCAGGGCGGCCGGGGGGTCCAGGTCGCCGTAGATGTCGTGGTAGCCCGCCCGGAGGGCCTTGAACAGGGGCTCGTGGAGGGCGGGGAGGCGGGCCGCGGTGGTGTAGGTGGCGTGTTTGACGTCCCAGGGGACCGGGCCCGAGCACTCCAGGACGCGGGACGCGCGGCGGAGGGTGGGGGGTGTGGGGGTCGTCACGATGGTGGTGATGTCGTTGCCCAGGACCTCCGCGAAGGCGGTCGCGGTGGTCGTGCGGTCCTCGAACCAGTCGACCCAGAGCGAGTACTCCACCGGCTCCGCGTCCCGCTCCGCCTCCAGGCGGCGGCGGTAGCCGTCCCACAGCGGGCCGGCGGGCAGGGGGCCGTCCGGGCCGCCGTCCGCGAAGCGGATCTCGCAGGTCACCCAGTAGTCGTCGAGGAGGTCCAGCAGGGCGAAGGCCATCCGTACCGCCGCGGACTCGTCGAGGTCCTCGTCGGTGAACACCTCGTCCGCCCAGGCGTGCGCGATGTCGTTCGCGGTGAGGGGGCGGTCCGGTTTCGCGGTGTCCGTCCAGCCGTCGGCGGTCTCGGCGACGCCCCGGTCGCCGAGCCAGCGACGCGCTTCCCGCATGGCCTGCGTTTCCATCCGAAAAGTATGACGAGAGTGACGCCGGGTACCTGTCGCCGGGTGGGCGCCCCGTAATCTGTCACCGTGGCAGAACCGCTCCGCATCCCGACCACCCGAACCCCGAAGGTCGCCCTGTCCACCGCCTCCGTCTACCCGGAGTCCACGGCGACCGCCTTCGAGATCGCCGCCCGCCTCGGCTACGACGGCGTCGAGGTCATGGTCTGGACGGACCCGGTGAGCCAGGACATCGACGCGCTGCGCCGGCTGTCGGACCACCACCAGGTGCCGATCCTGGCCGTGCACGCGCCCTGCCTGCTCATCACCCAGCGCGTGTGGTCCACCGACCCCTGGACCAAGCTCCAGCGGGCCCAGGCCGCCGCCGAGAAGCTGGGGGCCTCCACGGTCGTCGTGCACCCGCCCTTCCGCTGGCAGCGGCAGTACGCGCGCGACTTCGTCAGCGGGATCTGGCGGATGGCCGACGAGACGGACGTGCGGTTCGCCGTCGAGAACATGTACCCGTGGCGCTACCGGGACCGCGAGATGCTCGCCTACGCGCCCGAGTGGGATGTCACGAAGGACGACTACCGGCACTTCACCGTCGACCTGTCGCACACCGCGACCGCGCGGACCGACGCCGCCGCCATGGTCGACCGGATGGGGGACCGGCTGGCCCACGTACACCTCGCCGACGGGAACGGTTCGGCGAAGGACGAGCACCTGGTCCCCGGGCGCGGTACGCAGCCCTGCGCCGAGCTGCTGGCAGGGCTGGCCCGCAGCACCTTCGACGGGCACGTGGTGATCGAGGTCAACACGCGGCGGGCCATGTCCTCCGCCGAGCGCGAGGCCGACCTGGCCGAGGCCCTGGCCTTCACCCGCCTCCACCTCGCGAAGCCGGTCGGAAGCCGATGACGGATCCCGCCGAGCCCGTCGAGCCCGCCGAGCCCGTGAAGCGGCGGCGTGGTCCCGGGCGGCCCCGCCAGGACGAGGCCGACGACGGCCCCGGCACCCAGGAGCGCATCCGCCTCGCCGCCCGCGAGGTGTTCGCGGAGCGCGGGTACGACAAGACCTCCGTACGCGGCATCGCGAAGGTGGCCGGCGTGGACCCGGCCCTGGTGCACCACTACTTCGGCAGCAAGGACGACCTCTTCGCCGCCGCCATCGAGGTGAGCATGGAGCCCGCCCTGGTGGTTCCGGCCATCCTGGGCGAGGGGCCCGAGGGGATCGGGGAGCGCCTCGCCCGGTACTTCCTGGGGGTGTGGGAGAACCCGGTGACCCGGGTGCCGCTGCTCGCGATCATCCGGTCGGCGCTGACGCACGAGGCCGCCGCGAAGGTCCTGCGCGGCCTGGTCCTGCGCCGGGTCCTGGAGCGGGTCGCGGCCGATCTGGACGTCCCCGACCCCACCTTCCGGGCCGAACTCGCCGCCTCGCACATGATCGGGATCGCGCTACTGCGGTACGTCGTCCAGGTCGAGCCCCTCGCGTCCGCGGACCCGGAGGACATCGTGGCCCTGGTGGCCCCGACCCTCCAGCGCTACCTGACCGAGGAGTGACCCCTCCGTCCCGGCATCCGGACGAGCTGTCCGGATCGCGGGCGGTGGGCGTAGCCTCGTAACCGAGCCATATCCGCAGCGCGGCTGACCGTACAGCCGCACTCATGGGGAGTGAAACCGCATGCCCGAGCTGAGGTCCCGCACCGTCACCCACGGCCGCAACATGGCAGGCGCTCGTGCGCTGATGCGCGCGTCGGGCGTAGCGAGCGAGGACATCGGCAAGCCGATCATCGCGGTAGCCAACTCCTTCACCGAGTTCGTCCCCGGCCACACCCACCTGGCCCCGGTCGGCCGCATCGTCTCCGACGCCATCCGCGCCGCCGGCGCGATCCCGCGCGAGTTCAACACCATCGCCGTCGACGACGGCATCGCGATGGGCCACGCGGGCATGCTGTACTCCCTGCCCTCCCGCGACCTCATCGCGGACAGCGTCGAGTACATGGTCGAGGCCCACTGCGCCGACGCCCTGATCTGCATCTCCAACTGCGACAAGATCACTCCTGGCATGCTGATGGCCGCGATGCGCCTCAACATCCCGGTCGTGTTCGTGTCCGGCGGTCCGATGGAGGCCGGTCAGGCGACGCTCGTCGACGGCACCGTCCGCAAGCTCGACCTGATCGACGCCATGGTCGACGCGGCGAACGAGAACATCTCCGACGCGGACGTGCTCCGCATCGAGGAGAACGCCTGCCCCACCTGCGGCAGCTGTTCCGGCATGTTCACCGCCAACTCGATGAACTGCCTCGCCGAGGCCATCGGCCTGGCCCTGCCCGGCAACGGCTCGGTCCTCGCCACGCACACCGCCCGCCGCGCCCTCTACGAGGACGCCGGCCGCACGGTCGTCGAGATCACCAAGCGCCACTACGAGCAGGACGACTACTCGGTCCTGCCGCGCAACATCGCCACCCGCCAGGCCTTCGAGAACGCCATGGCCCTCGACATCGCCATGGGCGGCTCGACCAACACGATCCTGCACCTCCTGGCCGCCGCGCAGGAGGCGGGCCTGGACTACGACCTCAAGGACATCGACGAGGTCTCGCGCCGCGTCCCGTGCCTGTCCAAGGTCGCGCCGAACGTGGCGCCCGGCGGCACGTACTACATGGAGGACATCCACCGCGCCGGCGGCATCCCCGCCATCCTCGGCGAGCTCCACCGCGGCGGGCTCCTCAACAAGGACGTCACCTCCGTCCACTCGGACAACCTGGAGGACTGGCTGGCGAAGTGGGACGCCCGCTCCGGCACGGCGACCGAGACGGCCATGGAGCTGTGGCACGCGGCCCCCGGCTGCAAGCGCTCCGCCACCGCCTTCTCCCAGTCCGAGCGCTGGGAGACCCTCGACCTCGACGCCGAGGGCGGCTGCATCCGCTCCGTGGAGCACGCGTACTCCAAGGACGGCGGCCTCGCCGTCCTGAAGGGCAACCTCGCCGTCGACGGCTGCGTGGTCAAGACCGCCGGTGTCGACGAGTCGATCTGGACCTTCGAGGGCCCGGCCGTCGTCTGCGAGTCGCAGGACGAGGCCGTCGACAAGATCCTGCGCAAGGAGATCAAGGCGGGCGACGTCGTCGTCATCCGCTACGAGGGCCCGCGCGGCGGCCCCGGCATGCAGGAGATGCTCTACCCGACCTCCTTCCTCAAGGGCCGCGGCCTCGGCAAGGTCTGCGCCCTGGTGACGGACGGCCGCTTCTCCGGCGGCACCTCGGGCCTGTCCATCGGCCACGCCTCCCCGGAGGCGGCCTCGGGCGGCAACATCGCGGTCGTCGAGGACGGCGACCGGATCCGGATCGACATCCCGAACCGCTCGATCGAGCTGCTGGTCTCCGACGAGGTCCTGGCCGCCCGCCACGAGGCCCTGGGCGGCGTCTACGCCCCGAAGGACCGCGAGCGCAAGGTCTCCGCGGCCCTGCGCGCCTACGCGGCGATGGCCACCAGCGCCGACAAGGGCGCGGTCCGCGACGTCTCGAAGCTGGGCTGAAGCCTCTGAACCCCGCCGGTGTGGCTCACCACCCGGCGGGGTTCCGTGCCTCCACGGCGAACACCGTCCCGTCGGGCGCCGACGCGTAGACCCGGCCGTCGGCGACGACGGGGGCGGGGAGGGTGGCACTGAAGGTGCCCTGCGCGGCCATGCGCGGCTTGGTCTGGCCCACGAGCCGCCCCGCAGCCGCGTCGACGGCCAGCAGCCGCCCGTCCGCCGTCATCAGATGGACCCGTCCGTCCGAGACAACGGGCGCGGAGCCGCTGGCCGCCCCGGTCTCCAGGCGCCAGAGCTCCCGCTCCGCGCCGACCGCCACGAGCGCGCCACCGCCGCCGAAGGCGTAGACGGTCCCGTCCGGGCCCACGGTCGCCTCCGCATCGAACAGTGGCGCGGGCAGCTGGACCCGGCGGATCGTCCGGCTCGCCACGTCCACCCTCGTGATGCCGCCCGCCTTGGCCCCCGAGTCGGTGTCCAGCAGATGTACCGTCCCGTGCGCCACTCCGACGGGCCGGAGCTTCCCCGTGGCCCGCGTCTGCCAGCGCACCGCGCCCGTCGCCGGATCGACCTCCGCGAGCTGCGTCGACCCGCCGTCAAGGGCTGCGGTCGCCACGTAGAGCACGGGCGCGCCCGATGCTCCGGGGCCGCCCCACCACACGGACCCGTTGTCACCGATCTTCTGCGTCCAGCGCTGGGCGCCGCTCGCACCGTCGAGGGCGGTGACGTTCCCGTTCGGGGCCACGGTGAGCGCGTACGAGCCTGCGGTCACCACGCGCGTGCCGCCGGGCAGCTTCCGCTGCCAGCGTTCCGCGCCCGTGCCGGGGTCCAGTGCCTGGAGCCGTTCGCTGCCGGGCGCCACCACGAGGATCAGCCCACCCGCGTGGAGAGGGGCACTGCTGGTGGTCATGCCCTGGCTCGGGGTGTTCGCGCGGACCGTCCACGCCGTCGAGCCGTCCGCGGGATCGAGCCGGGTGGCAGCCAGGCCTCGCCCCGAGCAGTACAGGCTGCCGGCGCCCACCGAGCAGGAGACCTGGGGTGCGCCCGCTGACGCCGACCACGGGGAGAAGCCCCTGCCCGGCTTGCCCGAGGCATGGACGACCGGCTGCTTCGGCGCCTCTGTAGCGGGCCCCCACCGCAGGTAGCCGCCGACTGCCCCCGCCGCGAGCAGGACCCCGAGCCCGGCCGCCAGCAGCGTCGGCCTCCGTCGGCGGCGCGGAGGCGACTGGTCCGTCGCGATCCGCTGCCGATGGTGGGTGACCTCCTCTTCCTCCGCGGGCCTGCGCGGCTGCGGTATGAACGCCTGGGTGTCCTCGGAGGTCGGGTACGCGACGGCGCGCATCTCCGCGATCAGCGCCTCGGCGGTCGGCCGCTCCGCCGGATCCTTCGCCAGGCAGCGCGCCACGATGGGCACGAGCCGGGCGGGCAGCCCCGTCAGGTCGGGCTCGCTGTGCACGACCTGGTACGCCACGAGGTAGTGGCTGTCGGAGTCGAAGGGGCCGCGCCCGGTCGCCGCGTGCACCAGCACCGCACCCAGCGCGAACACGTCCGCGGCCGTCCCAACCTCCCTCGGCCGCTGGAACTGCTCCGGCGCCATGAACGGCGGGGTCCCGATCAGCTTGCCGGTCTCGGTGCGCAGGTCGCTGTCGGCCGGGCGCGAGATGCCGAAGTCGATGACCCGCACCCCGTCCGGAGCCATCAGCACGTTGCTCGGTTTCAGGTCCCGGTGCACCACCCCGGCGCGGTGGATGTCCCGCAGGGCCTCGGCCAGCCCGGCGGCGAGCCGGGTCAGCTCGACGGGGTCGAGCACGCGCTCGCGTACCCGCTCGGACAGCGTCGGGGCGTCGATGAACAAGGTGGCCATCCACGGCCGTTCGGCATCCGGGTCGGCGTCCACGACGGGCGCGGTGAAGGCACCGCTCACCCTCCGCGCGGCTGCGACCTCCTGCCGGAACCGGGCCCGGAACTCCGGATCCACCGCGTGCTGGGCGTGTACGACCTTGACGGCGAGCTTCAGTCCGGAGCTGGAAGTGGCCAGGTGGACGACGCCCATGCCGCCGGAGCCGAGCACGGATTCGAGCCGGTACTGCCCGGCGTATTCCGGAAACCCGGCGTAGTCCGCGCGCAGCGACTGCACCGTTCACCACCCCCGCCGGAGCCTAGTGGATGGCCCGTGCGAACATCCAAGGGCTTGCTACCCTGCGCGCGTTGCGCAGAGCAACACCCATGGGGGGAGATTTCACATGTCCGTCGAGAACGATTCCAGCCAGGCACAGAGCCTCGCCGCCGCTGACGCGGGCTTCCAGTCGTACCCGACCGCGCCCGGCTACCGGGTGAACGTCCGCAGCGGTCCGGGCACGAGCTACGCGATCATCGACGCCGTGCCCGTCGGCGGCTACGTTACGATCCGCTGCCAGTGCCCCGGCACCACCGTCTCGGGCCCGTACGGCACCACGGACCTGTGGGACTGCATCGGCAACGGCCGCTTCGTCTCCGACGCCTACGTCCAGACCGGCGCCGACGGCTACGTGGCCGGCCGCTGCGGCTAGCCCAGGCGGCGACGCTCGCCGTTCTGCCACGTGAGACACCCCCGGCGGGTCCGCGCCGCCGGGGGATAATCGCTGCTGTGAGCGACGACGAGCAGCGAGACCAGAGCCAGGGCCAGCGCCAGGACCAGCGCCAGGACCAGGGCCCCGCCGCGCCGGCGCCCGGGCCGGAGCCGGAGCCGATCCGGTTCTTCGGCACCACCTGGGTGAACCACGACAACGGCTACGCCGCGCGCCGCGCCGGCGTCGCCGTCGGCGCGCTCGCCGCGGCCGCCATCAGCGCCTACCTCCTGCGCCTCGCCTACGAGGGCCTGGAGATCGGCAACGTCGGCCCCTTCCTCAGCATCTCCGTCGTCGTCCTCTTCGCGATCGCCAGCTCCATCGCCTTCGCCAAGACCTGGGAGTCCTTCGGCCGCCGCCCCGCCCCGTCCTCCGACGAGGCCGCTCTCAAGGGCCTGAAGACGATCGGTTTCATCGGCTCCCTCATCGCGTACTTCCTGCGCTGCCTCACCGAGGCCCCGGGCGAGAAGCTCCGCCGCACCGAGTACGAGCGCGCCGCGGCCGAATACGCCCGCCGCCGCAGCACCCGTACGGGCAACCCGGCCGCCCGCCGCCCCAAGCGCAAGAAGTAGAACCCGCAAACAGCACCCCGGCCGATTGACGCCCCGGCACAGCCAGGAGCATTATTCATCACATGATGAATAACCACCCCGAGGCGCCCCCTCCCGCCATCCACGCCCACGCCCTCACCGTCCGCCGCGGCACCGGCCGCCACCCCCGCACCGTCCTCGACTCCCTCGGCTTCACCGTCCCCCGCGGCCGCATCACCGGCCTCCTCGGCCCCTCCGGCTGCGGCAAGTCCACCCTCATGCGGGCCGTCGTCGGCACCCAGGCCCACGTCACCGGCACCCTCGACGTCCTCGGCCACCCCGCCGGCCACCCCGGCCTCCGCTCCCGCATCGGCTACGTCACCCAGGCGCCCTCCGTCTACGACGACCTCACCGTCCGGCAGAACCTCGACTACTTCGCCGCGATCCTCGACCCCGGCCGCGCCGCCGCCGACCGCCGCGCGCAGTCCGTACGACAGGCCATCACCGACGTCGACCTCACCACCCACGCCACCGCCCTCGCCGGCAACCTCTCCGGCGGCCAGCGCAGCCGCGTCTCCCTCGCCGTCGCCCTCCTCGGCACCCCCGAGCTGCTCGTCCTCGACGAACCCACCGTCGGCCTCGACCCCGTCCTGCGCCGCGACCTGTGGAACCTCTTCCACCAGATCACCCGCACCCGCGACGCCACGATCCTCGTCTCCTCCCACGTCATGGACGAGGCCGAGCGCTGCCACGACCTGCTCCTCATGCGCGAAGGCCGCATCCTCGCCCAGGACACCCCCGAAGCCCTGCGCACCCGCACCGACTCCGCCACCGTCGAGGAGGGCTTCCTCCGCCTCGTCGACGAGGCCAACGCCCTCGCCGCCCAGGAGGCGACCCCGTGAACAGTGCCCGCACCCTCGCCACCGCCGCCCGCGTCCTGCGCCAGCTCCGCCACGACCCGCGCTCCATCGCCCTGATGCTGCTGGTCCCCGTACTGATGCTCACCCTGCTGCGCTACGTCTTCGACGGCAGCCCCCGCACCTTCGACAGCATCGGCGCGTCCCTCCTCGGGATCTTCCCCCTCATCACGATGTTCCTGGTGACCTCCATCGCCACCCTGCGCGAACGCACCTCCGGCACCCTCGAACGCCTCCTCTCCATGCCGCTCGCCAAGGGCGACCTCATCGCCGGCTACGCCCTCGCCTTCGGCGCCGTCGCCGTCGTTCAGTCCCTCCTCGCCACCGGCCTCGCCCTCTGGCTCCTCGGCCTCGACGTCGTCGGCTCCCCCTGGCTGCTCCTCCTCGTCGCCCTCCTCGACGCCCTCCTCGGCACCGCCCTCGGCCTCTTCGTCTCCGCCTTCGCCGCGTCCGAGTTCCAGGCCGTCCAGTTCATGCCGGCCGTGATCTTCCCGCAGCTGCTCCTGTGCGGCCTCTTCGCCCCGCGCGACACCATGCAGCCCGCCCTCGAGGCCCTCTCGAACGTCCTGCCCATGTCCTACGCCGTCGACGGCATGACCCAGGTCCTCACCCACACCGACATGACCGCCGACTTCGTCCGCGACGCCGTCATCGTCGCCGCCTGCGCCCTCCTCGTCCTCGCCCTCGGCGCCGCCACCCTCCGCCGCAGGACCCCGTAACGCCCACGGACCGGACAACCGCCCCACCGGCACCGGCCCGGTGCGAGGATGAGCCCGTACGTCCCACGTTCGTTCGGCGAGGTGAATCGGGCATGACCCAGACAGTCGCAGTCCTCGGTACCGGCAAGATCGGCGAGGCCCTGCTCAGCGGGATGATCCGCGGCGGCTGGCCGGCCGCCAAGCTGCTCGTCACCGCCCGCCGCCCCGAGCGGGCCGAAGAGCTCCACACCCGCTACGGGGTCGAGGCCGTCAGCAACGCCGAGGCCGCCAAGCGCGCCGACACCCTCATCCTCACCGTCAAGCCGCAGGACATGGGCAAGCTCCTCGAAGAGCTCGCCCCGCACGTCCCCGCCGACCGCCTGGTCATCAGCGGCGCCGCCGGCATCCCCACCTCCTTCTTCGAGGAACGGCTCGCCCCCGGCACCCCCGTCGTCCGCGTCATGACGAACACCCCCGCCCTCGTCGACGAGGCCATGTCCGTCATCTCGGCCGGCAGCCACGCCACCGCCGAGCACCTCGCGCACGCCGAGGAGATCTTCGGCGGCGTCGGCAAGACCCTGCGCGTCCCCGAGTCCCAGCAGGACGCGGCCACCGCCCTCTCCGGCTCCGGACCCGCCTACTTCTACTACCTCGTCGAGGCCATGACCGACGCCGGCATCCTCCTCGGACTGCCCCGCGCCCAGGCCCACGACCTCATCGTCCAGGCCGCCATCGGCGCCGCCGTCATGCTCCGCGACAGCGGCGAACACCCGGTCAAGCTCCGCGAGGCCGTCACCTCCCCGGCCGGTACGACGATCAACGCCATCGTCGAACTGGAGAAGCACGGAGTACGAGCGGCCCTCATCGCCGCCCTCGAAGCGGCCCGCGACCGCAGCCGCGAACTCGCCACCGGCAACAGCTGACACCCCCGCCGCGACGGGCCCCCGGCACCCCGGGGGCCCGTGCGCCCTTCACGGCACCAGCAGCCCGATCGCCTCGTACGCCCGGTCCACCACCGGCCGCGCCATGGCCCGAGCCCGCCCGGCACCCTCCCGCAACACCCGGTCCACCTCCGCCGGATCGGCCGCCAGCTCCGCGTGCCGCTCCCGCAACGGCCGCAGCAGCTCCACCACCGCGTCGGCGACGTCCCGCTTCAGCGGCCCGTACTGGCCGTACCCCTCGGCCAGCACCGCCGGCTCCCCGCCCGTACAGGCCGCCAGGATGTCCAGCAGGTTCGCCACCCCCGGCCGCGCCGCCCGGTCGTAGACCACCCCGCCGTCCCCGCTGTCGGTCACGGCCCGCATCACCTTCTTGGTGACCACCCCCGGCTCGTCCAGCAGGTAGACGATCCCGGCGCCGCTCTCGTGCGACTTCCCCATCTTCGACGTCGGATCCTGAAGGTCCATGACCCGAGCGGCCACCGCCGGATGCGTCGCCCGGGGCACGGTGAAGGTCGGCCCGTACCGCTGGTTGAACCGCACCGCCAGGTCCCGGGTCAGCTCCACGTGCTGCCGCTGGTCCTCACCCACCGGCACCTCGTCCGCCCGGTACGCCAGGATGTCGGCCGCCATCAGCACGGGATAGGTGAGCAACGACAGCCGTACGCCATCCCCCGCGCCCTGCGCCTTCGCCGCCTTCTCCCGGTACTGGATCATCCGCCGCAGCTCACCGTCGCTCGCGGTGCACTCCAGCAGGTAGGCCAGCCGCGTGTGCTCGTCGACGTGGCTCTGGACGAAGAGCGTGCACCGCTGCGGATCCAGCCCGGCGGCGAGCAACAGCGTCGCGGCCTGCCGGCTGAGCCTCCGTACCCGCGCCGGGTCGTGCTCCACGGTCAGCGCGTGCAGGTCCACGACGCAGAACAGCGCGTCGTCCTGCGCCTGGTCGGCGGCAACCCACTGCCGCACGGCCCCCAGGTAGTTCCCCAGCGTCAGGTGCCCGGTCGGCTTGATCCCGCTGAAGATCCTCGTCATCGTCATGTCCCGCTCTCCTTGTTCTCGGTGTGGTGTCGGGGCCACCGCGTCGGGCGACCGAGCCACTCCCGGGAGGGGAGAAACAGAAACGGCCGCCGGTAGCGGCGGCCGTGAGCGCATGCGTGCTCGCGTGGAAGGTCGGCCGCCGTCAGGCGGCCCACCAGCGAAGGCTGAGCGTGAGCGCATGCGTAGTCATGGGGACGAGCGTAGCCCCGGAGGCGTGAGGCGCGCGTGAGGTTTGCCGGCCGGTCGTCGGCCGGTCAGCCTGGGGTTGACACAGATGTGCCCGATCCGTAAGGTTCTTCGAGTTGTCCGAAGTGAGCGCCGACTCCGGTCGGTCCCCGGACAGCCATCCCGCACTACACATTCGAACGAACGACGCACTCTGTCGTCTCGTTTTCATGCGTATTTGCGAATGAGGAATCCGCGTTCCAGGACGCAGCCGCCGATTGGCTTCGGGGGCAGGGAATCCGCTACTGTCTCACTCGTCGGAAGGGCCCAACAGCCCGGAAGACAAATCCCGCTGACTGGGAGTCAGGCCCGAAAGGATCTGATAGAGTCGGAATCGCCGGAAAGGGAAAACGCGAAAGCGAAAGACCTGGAAAGCAAGCGAGACTGACTCTGATAGAGTCGGAAACGCAAGAACGAAAGCCCGGAGGAAAGCCCGCGAGGGTGAGTACAAAGGAAGCGTCCGTTCCTTGAGAACTCAACAGCGTGCCAAAAATCAACGCCAGAAGTTGATACCCCGTCCACTTCGGTGGATGAGGTTCCTTTGAAAAAGACCTGCGGGGCCTTCGGGTACTCGTAGGCAACAAACACAGCGAGGACGTTGTGGCGCGTCGGTCTTATTCCGACATGACGTGCCCGCTCAACGTGTGTGTGCACCGGATTACCGGTAAACATTCATGGAGAGTTTGATCCTGGCTCAGGACGAACGCTGGCGGCGTGCTTAACACATGCAAGTCGAACGATGAAGCCCTTCGGGGTGGATTAGTGGCGAACGGGTGAGTAACACGTGGGCAATCTGCCCTTCACTCTGGGACAAGCCCTGGAAACGGGGTCTAATACCGGATACCACTCCTGCCTGCATGGGCGGGGGTTGAAAGCTCCGGCGGTGAAGGATGAGCCCGCGGCCTATCAGCTTGTTGGTGGGGTAATGGCCCACCAAGGCGACGACGGGTAGCCGGCCTGAGAGGGCGACCGGCCACACTGGGACTGAGACACGGCCCAGACTCCTACGGGAGGCAGCAGTGGGGAATATTGCACAATGGGCGAAAGCCTGATGCAGCGACGCCGCGTGAGGGATGACGGCCTTCGGGTTGTAAACCTCTTTCAGCAGGGAAGAAGCGAAAGTGACGGTACCTGCAGAAGAAGCGCCGGCTAACTACGTGCCAGCAGCCGCGGTAATACGTAGGGCGCAAGCGTTGTCCGGAATTATTGGGCGTAAAGAGCTCGTAGGCGGCTTGTCACGTCGGATGTGAAAGCCCGAGGCTTAACCTCGGGTCTGCATTCGATACGGGCTAGCTAGAGTGTGGTAGGGGAGATCGGAATTCCTGGTGTAGCGGTGAAATGCGCAGATATCAGGAGGAACACCGGTGGCGAAGGCGGATCTCTGGGCCATTACTGACGCTGAGGAGCGAAAGCGTGGGGAGCGAACAGGATTAGATACCCTGGTAGTCCACGCCGTAAACGTTGGGAACTAGGTGTTGGCGACATTCCACGTCGTCGGTGCCGCAGCTAACGCATTAAGTTCCCCGCCTGGGGAGTACGGCCGCAAGGCTAAAACTCAAAGGAATTGACGGGGGCCCGCACAAGCAGCGGAGCATGTGGCTTAATTCGACGCAACGCGAAGAACCTTACCAAGGCTTGACATATACCGGAAAGCATTAGAGATAGTGCCCCCCTTGTGGTCGGTATACAGGTGGTGCATGGCTGTCGTCAGCTCGTGTCGTGAGATGTTGGGTTAAGTCCCGCAACGAGCGCAACCCTTGTCCTGTGTTGCCAGCATGCCCTTCGGGGTGATGGGGACTCACAGGAGACCGCCGGGGTCAACTCGGAGGAAGGTGGGGACGACGTCAAGTCATCATGCCCCTTATGTCTTGGGCTGCACACGTGCTACAATGGCCGGTACAATGAGCTGCGATACCGTGAGGTGGAGCGAATCTCAAAAAGCCGGTCTCAGTTCGGATTGGGGTCTGCAACTCGACCCCATGAAGTTGGAGTTGCTAGTAATCGCAGATCAGCATTGCTGCGGTGAATACGTTCCCGGGCCTTGTACACACCGCCCGTCACGTCACGAAAGTCGGTAACACCCGAAGCCGGTGGCCCAACCCGTAAGGGAGGGAGCTGTCGAAGGTGGGACTGGCGATTGGGACGAAGTCGTAACAAGGTAGCCGTACCGGAAGGTGCGGCTGGATCACCTCCTTTCTAAGGAGCACAGTACCGATTGCAGACAAATGTTCTGCACGGTCAGCTCATGGGTGGAACGTTGATTATTTGGCACGGTCTTCCAGATGGATCACGAGTACTGCTTCGGCGTGGAAAGTGACTCACTGATGGAGGGTCGTGCCTGGCACGTTGTTGGGTATCTGAGGGTACGGCCGTAAGGTCTTATCTTCGCGATGCCGGCCCCAGTGCACTCACCAGTTTGTCTGGTGGGGTGATGGGTGGCTGGTCGTTGCTTGAGAACTACACAGTGGACGCGAGCATCTGTGGCCAAGTTTTTAAGGGCGCACGGTGGATGCCTTGGCACCAGGAACCGATGAAGGACGTGAGAGGCCGCGATAGGCCCCGGGGAGCTGCCAACTGAGCTTTGATCCGGGGGTGTCCGAATGGGGAAACCCGGCAGTCGTCATGGGCTGTCACCCATGCCTGAACACATAGGGCATGTGGAGGGAACGAGGGGAAGTGAAACATCTCAGTACCCTCAGGAAGAGAAAACAACCGTGATTCCGGGAGTAGTGGCGAGCGAAACCGGATGAGGCCAAACCGTATGCGTGTGATACCCGGCAGGGGTTGCGCATGCGGGGTTGTGGGAATTCTTTTGATCGGTCTGCCGGCCGGTCGGCGAGTCAGAAACCGTTGATGTAGTCGAAGGACATGCGAAAGGTCCGGCGTAGAGGGTAAGACCCCCGTAGACGAAACATCAGCGGCTTGCTTAAGAATCTCCCAAGTAGCACGGGGCCCGAGAAATCCCGTGTGAATCTGGCGGGACCACCCGCTAAGCCTAAATATTCCCTGGTGACCGATAGCGGATAGTACCGTGAGGGAATGGTGAAAAGTACCGCGGGAGCGGAGTGAAATAGTACCTGAAACCGTGTGCCTACAAGCCGTGGGAGCGTCGCCGTTGTTCTTCGGAACAACGGTCGTGACTGCGTGCCTTTTGAAGAATGAGCCTGCGAGTTAGCGGTGTGTAGCGAGGTTAACCCGTGTGGGGAAGCCGTAGCGAAAGCGAGTCCGAATAGGGCGATTGAGTTGCACGCTCTAGACCCGAAGCGGAGTGATCTAGCCATGGGCAGGTTGAAGCGGAGGTAAGACTTCGTGGAGGACCGAACCCACCAGGGTTGAAAACCTGGGGGATGACCTGTGGTTAGGGGTGAAAGGCCAATCAAACTCCGTGATAGCTGGTTCTCCCCGAAATGCATTTAGGTGCAGCGTCGTGTGTTTCTTGCCGGAGGTAGAGCACTGGATAGGCGATGGGCCCTACCGGGTTACTGACCTTAGCCAAACTCCGAATGCCGGTAAGTGAGAGCACGGCAGTGAGACTGTGGGGGATAAGCTCCATGGTCGAGAGGGAAACAGCCCAGAGCATCGACTAAGGCCCCTAAGCGTACGCTAAGTGGGAAAGGATGTGGAGTCGCAGAGACAACCAGGAGGTTGGCTTAGAAGCAGCCACCCTTGAAAGAGTGCGTAATAGCTCACTGGTCAAGTGATTCCGCGCCGACAATGTAGCGGGGCTCAAGCGTACCGCCGAAGTCGTGTCATTGCAGCAATAGGGCCAACGCCCGCTGTGATGGGTAGGGGAGCGTCGTGTGCCGGGTGAAGCAGCAGCGGAAGCTAGTTGTGGACGGTTCACGAGTGAGAATGCAGGCATGAGTAGCGATACACACGTGAGAAACGTGTGCGCCGATTGACTAAGGGTTCCTGGGTCAAGCTGATCTGCCCAGGGTAAGTCGGGACCTAAGGCGAGGCCGACAGGCGTAGTCGATGGACAACCGGTTGATATTCCGGTACCCGCTTTGAAACGCCCAATATCGAATCCATTAATGCTAAGCCCGTGAAGCCGTTCCGGACCCTTCGGGGAAAGGAAAGTGGTGGAGCCGGCGATCCAAGGTGGTAGTAGGTAAGCGATGGGGTGACGCAGGAAGGTAGTCCAGCCCGGGCGGTGGTTGTCCCGGGGTAAGGGTGTAGGCCGAGGGGTAGGCAAATCCGTCCCTCATATAAGGCTGAGACCTGATGCCGAGCCGATTGTGGTGAAGTGGATGATCCTATGCTGTCGAGAAAAGCCTCTAGCGAGTTTCATGGCGGCCCGTACCCTAAACCGACTCAGGTGGTCAGGTAGAGAATACCGAGGCGTTCGGGTGAACTATGGTTAAGGAACTCGGCAAAATGCCCCCGTAACTTCGGGAGAAGGGGGGCCATCACTGGTGAAGGAACTTGCTTCCTGAGCTGGGGGTGGCCGCAGAGACCAGCGAGAAGCGACTGTTTACTAAAAACACAGGTCCGTGCGAAGCCGTAAGGCGATGTATACGGACTGACGCCTGCCCGGTGCTGGAACGTTAAGGGGACCGGTTAGTGACCTTTCGGGGTTGCGAAGCTGAGAACTTAAGCGCCAGTAAACGGCGGTGGTAACTATAACCATCCTAAGGTAGCGAAATTCCTTGTCGGGTAAGTTCCGACCTGCACGAATGGCGTAACGACTTCTCGACTGTCTCAACCATAGGCCCGGTGAAATTGCACTACGAGTAAAGATGCTCGTTTCGCGCAGCAGGACGGAAAGACCCCGGGACCTTTACTACAGTTTGATATTGGTGTTCGGTTCGGCTTGTGTAGGATAGGTGGGAGACTTTGAAGCCGTGACGCCAGTCATGGTGGAGTCGCCGTTGAAATACCACTCTGGTCGTGCTGGATGTCTAACCTCGGTCCGTGATCCGGATCAGGGACAGTGTCTGATGGGTAGTTTAACTGGGGCGGTTGCCTCCCAAAGGGTAACGGAGGCGCCCAAAGGTTCCCTCAGCCTGGTTGGCAATCAGGTGTTGAGTGTAAGTGCACAAGGGAGCTTGACTGTGAGACCGACGGGTCGAGCAGGGACGAAAGTCGGGACTAGTGATCCGGCGGTGGCTTGTGGAAGCGCCGTCGCTCAACGGATAAAAGGTACCCCGGGGATAACAGGCTGATCTTCCCCAAGAGTCCATATCGACGGGATGGTTTGGCACCTCGATGTCGGCTCGTCGCATCCTGGGGCTGGAGTCGGTCCCAAGGGTTGGGCTGTTCGCCCATTAAAGCGGTACGCGAGCTGGGTTTAGAACGTCGTGAGACAGTTCGGTCCCTATCCGCTGTGCGCGTAGGAATATTGAGAAGGGCTGTCCCTAGTACGAGAGGACCGGGACGGACGAACCTCTGGTGTGCCAGTTGTCCTGCCAAGGGCATGGCTGGTTGGCTACGTTCGGGAGGGATAACCGCTGAAAGCATCTAAGCGGGAAGCCTGCTTCAAGATGAGTATTCCCACCTCCTTGAGAGGGTAAGGCTCCCAGTAGACGACTGGGTTGATAGGCCAGATGTGGAAGCCCGGTAACGGGTGGAGCTGACTGGTACTAATAGGCCGAGGGCTTGTCCTCAGTTGCTCGCGTCCACTGTGTTAGTTCTGAAGTAACGACCGTGTTTATGCCCGGTTGGTTAACTTCATAGTGTTTCGGTGGTCATAGCGTTAGGGAAACGCCCGGTTTACATTCCGAACCCGGAAGCTAAGCCTTTCAGCGCCGATGGTACTGCAGGGGGGACCCTGTGGGAGAGTAGGACGCCGCCGAACAATCATTGTGGGAAAGCCCCGCACCTTATGGTGCGGGGCTTTTCTGCGTTCTGGGCGCGTTCAGCCGTTTACCGGCACGCGGTTCCCGTCAACTTGGGGTGACTGCTCGTACGCTGGGCGGATGGGCTATGAGCTGGTCATCTTCGACAACGACGGCGTCCTCGTGGACAGCGAGCCGCTCGCCAACACGATCCTCTCCGCGTACCTGACGGAGCTGGGGCACCCCACCACGTACGAGGACTCCCTGCGGGACTACATGGGGTCGGCCGTGCACCGGGTGCACGACCTGGTCCTGGAGCGGACCGGGCAGCGGCTGCCCGAGGACTTCGGGCGTGTGCTGAACGAGCGGCTCTTCGCCGCCTTCGAGCGGGAGCTGCGGCCCGTGCCCGGGGTGACCGAGGTGCTGGGGGAGCTGTCCGCGCACGGGGTGCCCTACTGTCTGGCCTCCTCCAGCAGCCACGAGCGGATCCGGGTGGGGCACCGGGCCTGCGGGATGGGGGAGTGGTTCGAGGAGGAATGGATCTTCAGCGCCGAGGACGTGGGGCGGGGCAAGCCGGCTCCGGACCTGTTCCTGCACGCCGCCGACATGATGGGGGTCGCGCCCTCGCGGTGCGTCGTGGTCGAGGACAGCCGGCTGGGGGTGGAGGCCGCACGGGCCGCGGGGATGGACGTCTTCGCGTACACGGCGATGACCCCGGCCGCGGACCTCCCCGGGGCGACCGCGTACTTCGGGGAGATGAAGGAGCTCCCTGCCCTGCTCGGATTTGGTGTGTGATCGCTCTACCCACGGGTAGCCGCGAGGCCTACGCTGTGCCGCCATGACGGTTGATGTGCGGCTTCGGCGCGGGCGCGGGGCGCTGGGGTTCAGCTTCTTCGCGCAGGGGGTCGCCTTCGCCCTGCTCGTGACGCGGATCCCGGCGATTCAGGACCGGTACGGGATATCCGACGGGCTGCTGCCCGCCTTCCTCGCCGCCGTGCCGATCCTCGCCGGGGTCTCCAGCGTCGCCACCGAGCAGCTGGTGAAGCGGGTCGCGCCCAGCACGGTGCTGCGGTGGGCGCAGCCCGTGGTGCTGCTCGCCCTGCTCGGGGTGGGGGCCGGCAGCCGGATGTGGCATGTGGCGGTGGCCCTGGGGGTGTTCGGGCTGGCGGTGGGCGCGCTGGACGCCTCGATGAACATGCTCGGGGTGAGCCTCCAGCGGGTGTACGGGCGCAGCATCATGCTGGGGTTCCACGCCGCGTACAGCCTCGGCGGGATCGTGGGGGCGTCGGCGGCCTGGGTGGGGGCGCACTGGCAGCTGTCGCTGTTCACGGGGTACCTGCCGGCGGTGGCGGTGGTGCTGCCGCTGGCGTTGGCCGGGAGCCGGTACTACGTGGATGCCCGGGCGCAGGCCATGGAGGCGAAGCAGGGGTGGCCGGCGGGGGGCGGGAAGCTGCTGCTGCCGTTGTGCCTGGTGATGGCGTGCGCGTACATCGGGGACTCGACGGTGGCGAACTGGAGTGCCAAGTACCTCCAGGACGTGCTGGGCAGCTCGGAGCAGCTGGCGACGGTCCCGTACAACGTGTACATGGTGACCACGCTGGTCGGGCGGGCGGTCGGGGACCTGGGGGTGCGCAGGTTCGGGGCCGCGGCCGTGGTGCGGGCCGGGACGGTGGTGGCGGCCGGCGGGTTCGCGGTGGTGGCGGCCGCGCCGGGGCCGTGGGTGGGGATGCTCGGGTTCACGCTGCTGGGGATCGGGCTGTGCGTGATCGTGCCGCAGACCTTCGCGGCGGCCGGGAGGCTGTTCCCGGGGGCGTCCGACACGGCCGTGGCGCGGCTGAACATCTTCAACTACGTGGGGTTCCTGATCGGTTCGCCGCTCGTCGGGGGGATCGGGGACGCCTGGAGCTACCGGGGTGCCATGGTGGTGCCGATGGTGCTGGTGCTGGTGACGTTGTTCTACGCCCGCTCGTTCGGTTCGGACGGGGCCCGATACGGTGTCGGGCATGAGCGGCGAGCCGGTGACCGGGTTGTTGATGTGGGACGAGGCGGTAACGAGGTATGACTTCGGACCGAGCCATCCGATGGACCCGGTGCGCCTGGCGCTGACCATGGGCCTGGTGCGTGCCTTCGGGCTGGACCGGGAGATGGAGGTACGGGCGGCCCCCGCGGCCGGGGACTCGACGCTGCGGCTGGTCCACCGGGAGGACTACGTCGCCGCGGTGCGGGAGGTGTCGGCGGACCCGGGGGTCGCGGACGGCTCGTACGGGCTGGGGACGATGGACGATCCGGCGTTCCACGGGATGCACGAGGCGTCGGCGCTGATCGCCGGGCAGTCGGTGGCGGCGGCCGAGGCGATCTGGCGGGGTGAGGCCGCGCACGCGGTGAACTTCGCCGGCGGGCTGCACCACGCGATGCCGGGCGGGGCGGCCGGGTTCTGCGTGTACAACGACGCGGCGCTGGCGATCGCGCGGCTGCTGGAGCTGGGGGCCGAGCGGGTCGCGTACGTGGACGTCGACGTGCACCACGGGGACGGGGTGCAGGCGGCCTTCTGGGACGACCCCCGGGTGCTGACGGTCTCGGTGCACGAGCATCCGCGGACGCTGTTCCCGCAGACGGGCTGGCCGGAGGAGACGGGCGGTGAGGCCGCCGAGGGGAGCGCGGTGAATGTGGCGCTGCCCGCGGGGACGGGGGACGAGGGGTGGCTGCGGGCCTTCCACGCGGTGGTGCCGGAGCTGCTGGCGGACTTCCGGCCGCAGGTGCTGGTGACCCAGCACGGGGCCGACACGCACTTCGAGGACCCGCTCGCCCATCTGGCGGTGTCGCTGGACGCGCAGCGGGCCGTGCAGGAGGCCTGTCACCGGCTGGCGCACGAGTACGCCGGCGGGCGCTGGCTGGCGCTGGGCGGTGGTGGGTACGCGGTGGTGGACGTCGTGCCGCGGTCGTGGACGCACCTGGTGGGGATCGCCGCGCACCGGCCGGTGGATCCGCTGTCGGAGGTGCCGCAGTCCTGGCGGGACGAGGTGTACGCGCGGACGCGGCAGCCCGGGCCGGGCCGGATGACGGACGGCCGCAGCGTCGGATGGCGGGATTGGGACGCCGGCTACGACCCGGCGGACCGTACGGATCAGGCCGTTCTGGCGACGCGGCGGGCGGTGTTCCCGCTGCGCGGGATGCTGGTGTGAGGCCGGTCTGACGAGGTGTCGTTACGCCAACTGTGGGGCGGTTCTCCCGAAGTGATGAACCGGCAGATCGGGTGCGGCAGCATCGGAGGGTGTTGAGCACCGGCGCGCTCCGTGCGCATCTGCTGGCCGCCCGGTTGGCCGGGCCCGTCGCGACGTCGCGGGAGGAGAGCCTGCGCAGTTACCGGCTGTTCGCGGCGCGGGATCCGCGGGTGCTGCTGGGGCTGGAGCCGGAGCGGTCCTGGGGCGTGGGTGAAGTGCTGGGGCTGATGGCGGCGAAGTGCGGGGTCTCGGCGGATCCGGCGCACGTCAGCGGGCCGGACGTGATCGATCCGGAGCGGACGGTGGCGGCCCTGGAGGCCTTCGCGGAGCGGCTGGCGGCGGCGGCGGGCGCGCGGTCGCCGGTACTGATCGGGACGGGGCACCCGCACCGGCTCCTGGGGTTCTACGCCGCTTTGGCGCGGGCGCTGTCGGCGGCGGGATGTGTTGTCCTCACCCCGGCGCAGGGGGTGCTTGTCGACATAACGACCCGGTTCGGCGTACGCCCGCACCGCATCGAGTACGTACGGGGAGTCGCACTGGTGCGGGAACCCGGCGCGCGGCCGCCCGGGAGTGCCACCGGCGCACACACCCATTCGCCGCTGCCGGTTCGGATGGCGCTCGGTGCGTTGGCGGAGGCCGGGGGGCCGCTGCCGGAACTGGTGGTGGGTGACCACGGGTGGGTCTGCGGTGCAGGTCAGCTGGGTGTGGAGGCCATCGGGCTGGCAGATACGGATGATCCCGCGTTGTTCGTGGGGGAGGCCGAGGGGCGGGTGGCGGTGGCGGTTCCGCTTGATGACGGGGTCCGTTCGGACTACTACGGTCCGCTCGTTCGTCACGTGTTGCATCGCGCCAGACTGCCGGGGCGTCAGGAGTGGCCGTAGCTCCTCTTCCCCACTCGTATCACCCGCCCCTACTCTGGGGAGTGAGCGTGCGACGACGAGGAGTAACCGGAGGGGAAGCCGGTGCCCGTCATGCGCGGAAGGTCAGGTGGGTGTCATGGCTGCTGGCGAGAGGCCTCTCAGTGAGGTTCAGTTCCTGACCGTGGCGGAGGTCGCCTCGGTGATGCGAGTGTCGAAGATGACCGTGTACCGGCTGGTGCACAACGGTCATCTGCCCGCGATCCGGGTGGGCCGGTCCTTCCGGGTCCCCGAGAACGCGGTCCACGAGTACCTCCGGGAGTCCTTCGTGGGGGTGGAGTCGGCCTGAGAGTGAGGCTCAGGGCAACCTGCGGCGGCCCTCGGATTACAAGCTCGGACTTTAGGCGGGTAGGCTAGGCCGACGTAGGTCGTGTGGGCCCAGACGCCCCGCACCGATCCCCGCTAGCGCGGGGATGTTCCGAGAAGTGAGCGAGGGTAGTCGTGGGCTCTGTTATCAAGAAGCGGCGCAAGCGGATGGCTAAGAAGAAGCACCGCAAGCTGCTCAAGCGCACCCGCGTCCAGCGCCGTAACAAGAAGTAAACGGCAGCTGTACGTGTTCTCCGCAGCCCCTCCACCATCCTGGTGGAGGGGCTGCGGTGCAGCCGGGGGTACTTCTTCGAGGGAGGCGCTGAGCTCGTGGGGAAGGTCGTGCTCGTCACCGGGGCGTCCCGGCAGCTGGGGGGCCGCTTCGTGCGCCGCATCCAGCGCGACCCCGAGGTGGAAAAGGTCGTCGCGGTCGACGCGGTGAGCCCGCCGCACCGGCTCGGCTCGGCCGAGTTCGTGCGTACGGACATCAGGCAGTCGGCCATCGCCCGGGTGCTCGCGGAGCACGCCGTGGACACGGTGGTCCATCTGGCGGTCACCGGCGGCGCGGCCGGGGCGCAGGGCGGGCGGAGCGCCGTCAAGGAAACGAACGTCATCGGGACGATGCAGCTCCTGGGGGCCTGCCAGAAGTCCCCGACGGTACGGCGGCTCGTGGTGAAGTCGAGCACCAGCGTGTACGGGGGCACGGCGCGGGACCCGGCCGTCTTCACGGAGACCACGCAGCCGAAGTCGCTGCCGGCGGGCGGGTTCGCGAAGGACGCCGCCGAGGTCGAGGGTTACGTACGGGGCTTCGCGCGCCGGCGGCCGGACGTGGCGGTGTGCGTGCTGCGCTTCGCGAACATCCTGGGGCCGTTCGCGGACTCCGCGCTGGCCGAGTTCTTCTCGATGCCGGTGATGCCGACGGTGCTGGGCTACGACCCGAGGCTGCAGTTCGTCCACGAGGACGACGTGGTGGACGTGCTGCGGCTGGCGGCGGGGGAGCCGGAGCGGGGGACGCTGAACAGCGGGACCTTCAACATCGCGGGCGACGGGGTGCTGCTGCTGTCGCAGTGCGCGCGGCGCCTGGGGCGGCCGACGGTGCCGCTGCTGCTGCCCGCGGTGACGTGGGTGGGGTCGGCGCTGCGGGCGGTGGGGGTGACGGACTTCTCGCCGGAGCAGATCCGGCTGCTGACGCACGGGCGGGTCGTGGAGACCACGCAGATGCGGGACACGCTGGGGTTCCGGCCGATGTACACGACCGCGGAGACCTTCGCGGACTTCGCGCGGAGCCGGGGGAGCGGGCTGCTGCCGCCGGAGCGGGTGGGCCGGGCCGTGGGGCGGGTCGCGGGGCTGTTGAACGTTGACGAGGGAGTGGAGCGATAGTGGCCGACGCCAAGGTCATCCCGTTCGACGAGGACCGGCCGCGCCGGCGGGGCGGGGCCGCCCGGAAGGTGCGGGCGGTGCCGGACCCGGTGGAGCCCGTCGTGGAGCCGCCCGCGCAGGCGCCCGCGGCGCCCGTGCGGGCCGGTGGGGGTGACGGCTGGGACCGGCGGATCGCGGGCGGGCTGGCGTTCCTGCGGCGGCGGATCACGGGGGAGTACGAGGTCGACGAGTTCGGCTACGACAAGGAGCTGACGGACCAGGTCCTGATGTCCCTGATGCGGCCGCTGTTCGACAAGTACTTCCGGGTCGAGGTCAAGGGCGTCGAGAACATCCCGAAGGAGGGTGGCGCGCTGATCGTGGCGAACCACTCGGGGACGCTCCCGCTGGACGGGCTGATGCTCCAGGTGGCCGTGCACGACCACCACCCCGCGGAGCGGCACCTGCGGCTGCTGGCGGCGGACCTGGTGTTCATGCTGCCGGTGGTGAACGAGCTCGCGCGGAAGGCCGGCCACACGCTGGCCTGCGCGGAGGACGCGCAGCGGCTGCTGGAGGCCGGGGAACTGGTCGGGGTGATGCCGGAGGGCTTCAAGGGGATAGGGAAGCCGTTCGGCGAGCGGTACAAGCTCCAGCGGTTCGGGCGGGGCGGGTTCGTGTCCACGGCGCTGAGAGCGGGCACGCCGATCGTGCCGTGCTCGATCGTGGGCGCGGAGGAGATCTACCCGATGATCGGCAACGCCAAGACGCTGGCGCGGCTGCTGGGGGTGCCGTACTTTCCCGTCACGCCGACGTTCCCTTGGCTGGGGCCGTTGGGGGCGGTGCCGCTGCCGACTAAGTGGACGATCCAGTTCGGGGAGCCGATTCCGACGGACGGGTACGCGCCCGAGGCCGCGGAGGATCCGATGCTGATGTTCAACCTGACGGACCAGGTGCGGGAGCAGATACAGCACACCCTGTACAAGCTGCTGGTGCAGCGGAGGTCCGTGTTCTTCTGACCGTTGAGTGCTGGGGCTCCGCCCCAGACCCCGCGCCTCAAACGCCGGCGAGGCTGAGCCTCGCCGGCGTTTTCGGTGCTACTCGGCGTCCTCCGCCTGGATGCCCAGGCCCGGGAGGAGGCCCGGGAGGAGGGGCGGGAGGGTGATGTCCGGCTGGGGGGCCGCCGGGGTGGACGAGGGGGGCGGGGCGGACTGGTTGCGCGCCGGGGGGTTCAGCAGGTCGCCCGTACCGCCCAGGAGGCCGCTGCCGGGCGCCTGTTGGGGGCTGCCGGAGGGGCTTGGGGTGGCAGGGGCCGCCGCCGAGGCGGGGGCGTCCGGTGCCGGTGCGGGATGCTGCTTGCCCGCCGCCGGGGCGCTCGGCTTGGCGGGGGACCCGCCGGGGCCGCCGCGGGACTGCTCCGGGGTCTTGGGCAGCAGGCCCTGGAGCGGCGCCACGTCATCGTCTATGGCCTGGAAGACCGAGGTCACCTGGTCGCCCACGTCCGTCAGCTGCGGCGGCAGGTTCGACCGGAGCCGGCCCCACGCGTCGCGGTGGGAGCTGGAGAACGTGGACAGGGCCTGGATCGGGCTGATGTTGCCGTCCCGTACGTACGCGGCCTGGAGCAGCCGGTGGCCTTCGGAGGCGTCGTGCTTCATGCCTGCCAGGGCCCGGCGGATCTCGCCCAGTACCTCGTGGTCCAGGGGGCCGGAGCGGCCCCGTTCCATGAGGCGGCGCGCTTCGGACAGGCGGTTGGAGGCCTGGTCGAGGTAGAGCCGCCCCCTGTCCGCGTCCTCCTCGGCCATGCCCAGCTTGAGATCCTCCATGCCCCGCTTGACGGGGTAGAGGCTGTCACCGGGCAGGGCGTCGGTGCTGGCAGCGGCCACTCCGCTGAAGGCCCCTGCGGCCACACCCACGGTGAGGCCCCCCGCTGCGATGCCCTTGGACCAGCGGGAGCGGGGCCGCAATTTCCGGAGCGAGGTCGCCCGGTGGGCGCCGCGGCCGGTCCGCTGTTCGGGCACCAGAGGGTCCGCGGCGGCACCGCCCCCGGCCCTCTCCTCCATCACCATGGCCTCCATGGCGGCGACGAGCTGTGCTCGTTGCACCACTTTGACCTCGGGGTCCAGCACCGGGCGCGGCATTCTTTCGCCGAGTACGTTCGCCAGGGCCAACAACCGGTCGTGGTCGGCAGGTTCGGCAGGTGCCTCGGACTGCTCGGCCGCCGGGTCCGGTTCCGAAAGGTCGGACGGGGTCCGATCCTCCAGGGCCTGGGCGAAGGCGTTCGCCCGCCGGTGCGGAGTAACGTTCGCGATCACTGGCGGCACCTCCTCTCGTCATGACGATCGACTCCCCAAGGTGTCCGGAAGGTTGCCTTCCTTGAGCACGTCCACACTTTCGGGTGAGCGGCTTCGGGCAGGGCTTGTCCACAGGGAGCCTGCATTCCGCACAACGAGCGGCGCGGCACTTGGGTTACGGACGAAGGATGATCGGACCACAGCGTCATCGAGGGGTCACCGGGTGTGAGGTCGTGTCGGGGCGGGTCAGCGGGCGTCGTCCGGCAGCAGACGGGCCAGGGTGCGGACGGCCCGGTACTGGAGGGTCTTGATGGCCCCCTCGTTCTTGCCCATCACCCGGGCGGTCTCGGCGACCGAGAGGCCCTGGAGGAAGCGCAAGGTGACGCACTCCTGCTGCTGGGGGTTCAGTTTCCGTACGGCCTCGAGCAGCGCCGCGTTGGAGAGGGACTCCAGGACGGAGTCCTCGGGGCTGCGCTCCACCTCGTTGGCGTCGAGCATCTCGCCGGTGGTGACCTCCAGGCGGAAGCGGCTGGACTTGAAGTGGTCCGCCACCAGGTTCCGCGCGATGGTCACCAGCCAGGCGCCGAAGTCGCGGCCCTGCCAGGTGAAGGTGGAGATGCGGCGCAGCGCGCGCAGGAAGGTCTCGCTGGTGAGATCCTCCGCGGTCGCCTTGCCGCCGACGCGGTAGTAGATGTAGCGGTACACCGTGTCGCTGTACTGGTCGTAGAGGCGGCCGAAGGCCTCGGCCTCACCGGCCTGGGCGCGCTCGACCAGGTCCATCATGCGGGCCTGGTCGCTGTCCGCGGTGGGGCGGCGGGCGGTGGGCGTGCTCGTGCCGCTTGCGGCGGCGGTCGAGCCGGAGCCCGCGCGACCGCGTCTGCCCACGGTCGCCCCGCCGTCCGTCAGGGCGTAGCAGGGGCCGGCCGGGCCGAGGCCGGCAGGGACGGCGGCGAAGGCGGGGACGGCGTACGCGGTGGGGACGAAGCCGCGCAGGTGGTCGAGGACCGTCGCGCGCAGCGTAGCCAGGCCCGAGGCGTCAACCCCGACAGGTGGGTACACGGGACTCCCAGAGGCAGAGCTTCCATCACGTGCAGTGCGGGACCGTTCACCCGTCGTGGCGACAGATGGCCGGTGGCATGCGTTTGAGGAGAATAACGCTTCGTACAGGCAGCGCTACACCCAGTTGCCTAAATCACCGGTTCCGACACTTCTGTTGCGTGTCGAGGGCATATTCAGGCCCGGTTGGTGATCGGTTCTTGATCGCTTGGGTGCACGGAATGGACGCTTCCACGGTGGCTCACGACCGAGTAGGGCAGGCCGGAGTGCCGCGCCGACGGCGCGGGTAGAGGGGAGCGAATGGTCGCCGGGCCGCCCCTGGCGGGGCCGGGGCCCGGCGTTGCTACTTGCGGCGCCTGTGCAGGGCGATGGCGGCGGCCGCGCCGCCCGCGATCGCGCCGACTCCGGCGGCGGCCGGGACGCCGACCTTCACGGCCTTGCGGCCGGTCCGATAGTCGCGCAGGCGCCAGTCGTTGGTCCGGGCATGCTTGCGCAGTTTTGTGTCGGGATTGATCGCGTACGGATGCCCGACCAGTGACAGCATCGGGATGTCGTTGTGCGAATCGCTGTACGCCGCGCAGCGTTCGAGGTCGAGCTCCTCGGCGGCGGCCAGCGCGCGCACCGCCTCCGCCTTGGCGGGGCCGTGCAGCGGCTCGCCGACCAGGCGCCCGGTGTAGACCCCGTCGACGGACTCGGCGACGGTGCCCAGGGCGCCGGTCAGGCCGAGGCGGCGGGCGATGATCGTGGCCGTCTCGACGGGGGCGGCGGTGACCAGCCACACCTTCTGGCCGGCGTCGAGGTGGGCCTGGGCCAGGGCGCGGGTGCCCGGCCAGATCCGCTCCGCCATGTACTCGTCGTAGATCTCCTCGCCGATGGCCATGAGTTCGGAGACCTTGTGGCCCTTGACGATGGACAGGGCGCTGTCGCGGGCGTCCTGCATGTGCTCGGGGTCTTCGACCCCGGCGAGCCGGAACCAGGCCTGCTGCCAGGCGAAGCGGGCCAGTTCGCGGCGGCGGAAGAACTCGCGCTTGTAGAGGCCGCGGCCGAAGTGGAAGATCGCGGCGCCCTGCATGACGGTGTTGTCGAGGTCGAAGAAGGCGGCGGCGAGGTCGTCGCCGGGGACCGGGAACTGAGGCTCGGCGGCCTCCTCCTCGGTGGCCCGCGCCTCCGCGGCCCGCACTTCGGCGGCCTCGGCGGCCTCGGCGGCTTCGGCGGCCTCGGCCGCTTCGGGTGCGCTGACCTCGGCGGGTGGTGCGGTGTGTGGCGGGGCGTCGGCCTGCGCGGTCTTGCGGGCGGCCTCGGCCGAGGCCTCGCCTGCCAGCACGCTCCGCGCCGTCGCGGAGCGCCTACGGGGGGTGAGCCATCCCAGAGCGGCCATGACGCGAGCATAGCCATTGTGTTCGGGAGTTCCCGAACCGCCGGGAAACGGAGCGGTTAACTCTTCGGGCACCCCGGCCCGGTCGCGGGACAATGAGGACATGAGTCCTTTGCTGCGCCGTAAGGAAAAGAAGCGTCCCGAAGAGCGGATGGTGACGCTCATCGGGAAGCCGGGGTGCCATCTCTGCGATGACGCCCAGGAAGTGATCGAGGAGATCTGCGCCGAGACGGGCGCACAGTGGGAGAAGAAGGACATCTCGCAGGACGAAGAGCTCTACCGGCTGCACTGGGAGCAGATTCCGGTGGTGCTGGTGGACGGCGAACAGCACACCTTCTGGAGGGTGAACCCTGACCGGCTGCGACGGGCATTGGGATCCTGACCGTTTCGCCCGTTACCATCGTGGGCGATTTATGGGGACTCGGGGGCGTATCGATGAGGAGTGTGTACGGTTTTGCCCCCCTCGGGATTTGAACGGGTTCGGCCCCTCCCCGGCCCCGGCCCCATCCGTGCAGCCCGCGTGACCCCGGTCACTTTGCTCGGACAAAGCGGACACAATCTTTGTGCACGCGTTCACAAAGACATAGCCTGCATTCGACGGGGCGGTCCTGGGACAAGAGGCCGCCTGCAGCCCCGCTCATCCCGCAGGAGCATCGTGGCAACTGGCCGAACTCACCGACCGGCGACCCGCAGCCGAGGTATTCCCGAGGCCACTGTCGCCCGGCTTCCGCTGTACTTGCGCGCCCTCACCGCGCTCTCCGAGCGATCGGTCCCCACGGTGTCCTCCGAGGAGCTCGCGGCCGCCGCCGGGGTCAACTCGGCGAAGCTGCGCAAGGACTTCTCGTACCTCGGTTCCTACGGGACGCGGGGCGTCGGCTACGACGTCGAGTACCTCGTCTACCAGATCTCCCGCGAGCTCGGGCTGACCCAGGACTGGCCGGTCGTCATCGTCGGCATCGGCAACCTCGGCGCGGCCCTCGCCAACTACGGCGGTTTCGCCTCGCGCGGCTTCCGCGTGGCCGCGCTGATCGACGCCGACCCGGCCATGGCCGGCAAGCCGGTGGCCGGCATGCCCGTGCAGCACACCGACGACCTCGAGAAGATCATCGAGGAGAACGGCGTCTCGATCGGGGTCATCGCGACCCCGGCGGGGGCCGCCCAGCAGGTCAGCGAGCGGCTGATCGCCGCCGGGGTCACGTCCATCCTGAACTTCGCGCCGACCGTGCTGTCCGTGCCCGAGGGCGTGGACGTGCGCAAGGTCGACCTCTCCATCGAGCTCCAGATCCTGGCGTTCCACGAGCAGCGCAAGGCCGGCGAGATCGCCGGCGGTGCGGATGTGGAGCCGGGTGCGGACGCTGTCGCCGGGGGCGGGACCGGTGCCGCGCCCGCCGCCGCCGTCGAGCCGCCGGCCGGACGGGCCGCGGCCGCCGCGCGCAAGGGCGGTCCCGAGGGTGACGTTCCGGCGGTGATGCCGGCATGAGTCTGCTGGTCGTAGGCCTGAGCCACCGCAGCGCGCCGGTGAGCGTGCTGGAGCGGGCTTCGCTGTCCGCCGACGCCAAGGTCAAGCTGCTGCACGACACCCTGGCCGCCGAGCCGGCGGCCGAGGCGGCGGTGCTCGCCACGTGCAACCGCATCGAGCTGTACGCGGACGTGGACAAGTTCCACGCCGGTGTCGCCGAGCTGTCCACCTTGCTGGCGCAGCACAGTGGTGTCGCGCTGGAGGAGCTCACGCCTTATCTGTACGTGCACTACGAGGACCGGGCCGTGCACCACCTGTTTTCGGTGGCGTGCGGGCTGGACTCGATGGTGGTCGGCGAGGGGCAGATCCTCGGGCAGATCAAGGACGCGCTGGCGCTGGGGCAGGAGCTGCACACGGCGGGCCGGCTGATCAACGACCTGTTCCAGCAGGCGCTGCGGGTCGGCAAGCGGGCACACTCGGAGACCGGGATCGACCGGGCCGGGCAGTCGCTGGTGACCTTCGGGCTGGAGCAGCTCGCCGTGCACCTGCCGGTGGGGGAGTGGGCCGCCGGGAAGCGGGCGCTGGTGATCGGCGCCGGGTCGATGTCCTCACTGGCCGCCGCGACGCTGGCGCGGGTGGGGGTTGCCGAGGTCGTGGTGGCGAACCGGACCGCGGAGCGGGCGGAGCGTCTTGCGGAGATTTTGGTTGCCTCGGGCACTGGTGTCGCGGCGCGGGCCGTCGGCATGTCCGCTGTCGCGGAGGAGCTGACACGTGTTGACGTGGTCGTCTCCTGTACCGGGGCCACTGGGTTGGTCCTGACCGGGGACGACGTGGCCGCGGCGGTGGCGGGTGGCCCTGCGGGGCTCTCCCCCACCCCGCCCCTTCCCGAAACCGGGGGCCAGCCCCCGGCCCCCACCCGGGGCTCCGCCCCGGACCCCGCGCCTCAAACGCCGGCGGGGCTGGATGTGGCCGGGGCTGCGGCCCAGGACTCCCAGGGGCTTCGCTCCGGGATGTCCGGGCCGGATGCCGATGTGCTGGCGCGGCTCGTGGCTGCCGCGGAAGCGGGGCGGCGGATTGCCGATGCCGGGGCCGCGCGGACCATTACGGCTGTTGTCGGGGCTGACGGGTGTCCCGTCGGGCTGGACGTGCCGGCCGGGGACGGGCGGTCCGCGCTGACCGGGGTCGACGCCAACTCCCTCGAGCTGCACGGGGCCTGGGCCGATCAGGGCGAGGCCGCCGCGCAGCGGCAGCCCCGCAGGACGGTCCGGAGTTCCGTCGACGGCGCGGCCGTACGGCTGGCGCTGCTGGACCTGGCCATGCCCCGGGACATCGACGCCGCCGTGCACCGGATCCCGGGCGTGAGGCTCGTTGACATCGAGAGCCTGGCCGAGGCTTCCGCCGACGCCCCGATGGCCGCCGACGTGGACGCCGTGCGCGGGATAGTCGCCGAGGAGGTCGCCGCCTTCGGGGCGGCGCAGCGAGCCGCGCACATCACCCCCACCGTCGTCGCCCTGCGGGCGATGGCCGCCGAGGTCGTCGCCATGGAGGTGGCACGGCTCGACGGGCGGGTACCCGATCTCGACGACCGGCAGCGGGCGGAGGTCACCCAGACCGTGCGCCGCGTCGTCGACAAGCTCCTCCACGCGCCGACCGTGCGCGTCAAGCAGCTCGCGAGCGAGCCCGGCGGCGCCGGGTACGCGGAGGCGCTGCGCGAACTCTTCGACCTCGACCCTCAGACGGTGGCATCCGTCAGCCGGGCGGACGCGGCCGATCCGAAGAACGACGACCCAGGACGGGCATCATGAACACACGTCCCGACCAGCCGCTGCGGCTCGGTACGCGGCGGAGCAAGCTGGCCATGTCCCAGTCGGGCCACGTCGCCGACGCGGTACGGGCGATCACCGGCCGGCCCGTCGAGCTCGTGGAGATCACGACGTACGGTGACGTGTCCCGCGAGAACCTCGCGCAGATCGGCGGCACCGGCGTGTTCGTCACGGCCCTGCGCGAGGCCCTGGTCCGCGGCGAGGTCGACTTCGCCGTGCACTCGCTGAAGGACCTGCCGACCGCGCAGCCCGACGAGCTGGTCATCGCGGCCATGCCCGAGCGCGAGGACCCGCGCGACGCGCTGGTGGCCCGCGACGGCCTGACCTTCGAGCAGCTGCCCGACGGCGCCCGCGTGGGTACCGGTTCGCCGCGCCGCATGGCGCAGCTGAACGCGTACGCCCGCAGCCTGGGCAAGTCCATCGAGACCGTCGCCATCCGCGGCAACGTCGACACCCGGATCGGCTTCGTGCGGGACGGTGAGCTCGACGCGGTCGTGCTGGCCGCCGCCGGGCTGAACCGGATCGGCCGCGCCGACGAGGCGACCGACCTGCTGTCGGTCGACAACGTCCTGCCCGCGCCCGGCCAGGGTGCCCTGGCCGTGGAGTGCCTCGCGTCCGACGCGGACCTCATCGCCGCGCTCGGCCGGCTCGACGACCCGCTCACCCGGGCCGCCGTGACCGCGGAGCGTGCCCTGCTCGCCGCCCTGGAGGCCGGCTGCAGCGCGCCCGTGGGCGCGCTCGCCGACCTGCTGGCCGACGGGCAGATTGTCAATGAAATGCGCCTGCGTGGTGTCGTCGGAACCCTCGACGGTTCGACGCTGGTGCAGCTGTCCACCACCGGTCCCGTGCCCCAGTCGTACGACGAGGCCATGGCGCTCGGCCGCGAACTCGCGGACGAGATGCTGGCCAAGGGCGCGGCCGGTCTGATGGGGGAGCGATCCCTTTGAACCCCTCAAGTCCCACCACCTCCCCCCTCGCGGGCATCGCCGCCCCCGGGCTCGTCACCTTCCTCGGTGCGGGCCCGGGTGACCCGGGTTTGCTGACGCTGCGCGCCGTGGAGGCGCTCGCCGCCGCGGACGTACTGATCGCGGAGCCCGAGGTGCTCGAGGTCGTACGGACCCACGCGCGCGCGGGTGTCGACACGCCGCAGCTGACGGTCGCTGACGATGTGTCAGCCGCCGCCGGGGTCCCGGCGATCCGTACTCCGTCGACCGCCGCGGACGTTGCCAATCTTGTCATGGAGGCCGCGCGCTCCGGCAGGCGGGTC
The DNA here is from genome assembly GCF_026343185.1 of Streptomyces sp. NBC_00091. Classification (GTDB taxonomy): domain Bacteria; phylum Actinomycetota; class Actinomycetes; order Streptomycetales; family Streptomycetaceae; genus Streptomyces. Next base: position 3,180,453 of record NZ_JAPEMA010000001.1, read on the forward strand.
GTCCGTGCGGTGACCGGCGACCCCGGCCTGGAGGGGAACGCGGCCCAGGAGATGCTGGCCTGCGCCCACCAGGGGATCCCCTTCGAGGTGGTCCCCGGAGTGGCGACCGCCGTCGGCGTGCCCGCGTACGCGGGTGTGCCGCTGCGCGGCGAGCAGGGCGCCGACGTGCGCTTCGTGGACGCGCGGCACGCCTCGGCGCGCTGCTGGAGCGAGGTGGGCACCAGCGACTGCAGCGTCGTGGTCTCCGCGACGCTGGAGACCGTCGCGAGCGCGGCCGCCGAGCTGGTGTCGGCCGGGCGCAAGCCCGAGACCCCGCTGACGGTGACCGTCGGCGGTACGACGACCCGGCAGCGGACCTGGAGCGCGACCCTGGGCACCATCGCCCAGGTGTTCAAGCAGGGCAAGGTGCTCCCGTCGCCCGAGGGCTCGCGTCCGGTGATAGCCGTGGTCGGTGAGCAGAGTGCCGCGGCGCGGCGCGAGGAGCTGGCCTGGTTCGAGTCGAAGCCGCTGTTCGGCTGGCGGGTCCTCGTACCGCGTACGAAGGAGCAGGCCGCTTCGCTCTCCGACCAGCTGCGTTCGTACGGCGCGGTGCCGCACGAGGTGCCGACCATCGCCGTGGAGCCGCCGCGCACCCCGCAGCAGATGGAGCGGGCGGTCAAGGGCCTGGTGACGGGCCGCTATGAGTGGATCGCTTTCACGTCGGTGAACGCGGTCAAGGCCGTGCGGGAGAAGTTCGAGGAGTACGGGCTCGACGCGCGCGCCTTCGCGGGCATCAAGGTCGCCGCGGTGGGCGAGCAGACCGCGGCCGCGCTGGTGGAGTTCGGTGTGAAGCCGGACCTGGTGCCGAGCGGTGAGCAGTCGGCGGCCGGGCTGCTGGAGGACTGGCCGCCCTACGACCCGGTCTTCGACCCGATCGACCGCGTCTTCCTGCCGCGTGCCGACATCGCGACGGAGACGCTGGTGGCCGGGCTGATAGAGCTGGGCTGGGAGGTCGACGACGTCACGGCCTACCGGACCGTGCGGGCCTCGCCGCCGCCGGCGGACACGCGTGAGGCGATCAAGGGCGGCGGTTTCGACGCCGTGCTGTTCACCTCCTCCTCGACCGTGCGGAACCTGGTCGGGATCGCGGGCAAGCCGCACAACGTGACCGTCATCGCCTGTATCGGGCCGGCGACGGCCAAGACGGCGGAGGAGCACGGGCTGCGCGTGGACGTGCTGTCGCCGGAGCCGAGCGTGGGCAAGCTGGCGGAGGCGCTGGCCGCGTACGGGGAGGCGCGCCGGGAGGCGGCCAAGGAGGCCGGCGAGACGGTGTCCCGGCCGAGCGAGCGCCGGCCGGGCGCGCGCCGCCGTCGTGCGACGTGAAGTGAAGTGAAGTGAAGTGAGGGGCTGAAGGGGTCCGGGTGCGGTGTACGCCCCCGGGCCCCTTCGGCGTACCGGGTGGCTCGCTGCGGGGCGGATACCCAGGCGGGTCTGAGTAGCCGCGCGGGTTCCGGCGGAGCCCCCGGCTCGTGGATCATCGGGGGCATGACAGAAAACCCCGCCGCCGCCCTTCCCGACAGCCGGGACCGGCGGGCCTTCGTGGCGCCGCTGATCTCCACCGTGCTGACGCTGCCGCTCGGCTTCGTGTCGCTGCTCTACGCGGGGCTGTCGCCGATGGCCTGCGACTCCTGTAACGGGGAGGCCGCCCATGCCTTCGACGCCAGCTTCCAGACCGCCTGGACGGTGTTCGTGGTGGGGCTGCTGCTCGTGTTCGTGCTGCTGGTGATGGGCTGGGTCCTGCCGTGGCGGGTCCGCAACCGCGCGCGGCGCGTGGGCCTCGCCTTCGCCGCGCCCGGGCTGGTTCTGCTGAACGCGCTCGTGTTCGGGGCGCTGCTCGACTTGCCGTAGCAGGCGGGCTCTAGTCTGTTGGGGACTGCTGTCGATGCTCGAAGAGGCGACTAGAAGATGAGCGCGTACGGATCCTTCCCCGGCTCGCGGCCCCGCCGGCTGCGCACCACCCCGGCGATGCGGCGGATGGTCGCGGAGTACCGGCTGCACCCCTCGGACCTGATCCTGCCGGCCTTCGTCCGGGAGGGCATCAGCGAGCCGCTCGCGATCTCGGCGATGCCGGGCGTGGTGCAGCACACCCGGGACACGCTGCGGAAGGCCGCCGTCGAGGCGGTCGAGGCGGGGGTCTCGGGGATCATGCTCTTCGGTGTCCCGGCGGACGAGAACAAGGACGCGCTGGGCACGGCGGGCACGGAGCCGGACGGGATCCTCCAGGTGGCGATCCGCGACGTGAAGGCCGAGGTCGGCGACGACCTGGTGATCATGTCCGACCTCTGCCTGGACGAGTACACCGACCACGGCCACTGCGGGGTCCTCGACGAGCACGGCCGCGTCGACAACGACGCGACGCTGGAGCGGTACGCGGAGATGGCGCAGGTCCAGGCCGACGCGGGCGTCCACGTGGTGGGGCCGAGCGGGATGATGGACGGCCAGGTCGGCGTCATCCGCGACGCGCTGGACGAGACGGGCCACGAGGACGTGTCGATCCTGGCCTACACGGCGAAGTACTCCTCCGCCTTCTACGGGCCCTTCCGCGAGGCCGTCGCCTCCTCCCTCCAGGGGGACCGCAAGACCTACCAGCAGGACCCGGCGAACGCCCGGGAGTCGCTGCGGGAGCTGGCGCTGGACCTGGAGGAGGGCGCCGACATGGTCATGGTCAAGCCGGCGGGCCCCTACCTGGACATCCTGCACCGGGTCGCCGAGGCCGTGGACGTGCCGGTGTCGGCGTACCAGATCAGCGGCGAGTACGCGATGGTCGAGGCCGCCGCGGAGAAGGGCTGGATCGAGCGGGACCGGGCGATCCTGGAGACGCTGCTCGGCATCAAGCGGGCGGGCGCGGACACGATCCTGACGTACTGGGCGACCGAGGTCGCCGGCTGGCTGCGCGCGGAGCGGTAGGCCTGGCCGGCCTGGGTGTTGGTGAGGGGTGCGGGCCCGGGGGGTTCGCGCCCCTCACGGCGTTCTAGAAGAATCTTCCAGTCCTGTTCCGTGTCCTACGCTGGCCGCATGGTGAAGCAACAGCGTGGTGAGGCCACCGTCGACCAGCTCCTGACCGCCGCCCTGCGCGTGTACGCCGAGTCGGGTCAGCAGGGCTTCACCGTCCAGGCCGTGACGGCGGCCAGCGGGGTCAGTCTGGGCAGCCTCTACCACCACTTCGGCAGCTTCGACGGCCTTGCCGCCGCCCTGTACACCCGCTGCATGGGTCAGCTCTTCGAGGAGCTGACGGAGGCCGTCACCCGGACCCGTACGGCCCGTACGGGGGTGCGGGCGCTGGTACGGGCGTACCTCCGCTTCACCCAGGAGCGCCGGGACGCCGCCCTGTTCATCCATGCCTCCGCCTATTCCGGTTACCTCGCGATACACGCCGAGGAGATCCGCGCGGCCAAGGAGGTCATGCTCGCGGACATGGGCCGCTGGATGTGGACCCGCATGGAGAAGGGCGAGATCCGGCCACTGTCGATGCCGCTGATCGAGGTGCTGGTCATGGGCCCGGTCGCTGAGGCGGCCCGGCGATGGCTGGCCAGCACGTACGAACTCGACCTGGACGAGGCCGTGAAGGTCCTGCCCGACCGCATCTGGTGCTCCCTGCAACCAGAATAAGTTTCTAGAAAAGTACTCGATAAAACCCGTCGGGCCGTCCATGCTTGCATGGCCGGCCCCCGCTCCTCCGGGTCCCACAGGGGAGGACCCGGGCGGGCGGGGGTGCGGTCCGGGCCCGACCGGCGCACGCTGGGGGGAGAGGCCGACTGTGGAGGTGATCCGCCATGCCCACGCTCGTCGGATGGCACGTGGAGCTGGAGTTCTCCGAGGAGGGCCACCGCACCAGTGCGGCCGCCCTGGTCAGGCTCGCTGACGGCTCCGAGATGAGGGCGCACGGCTACGCCATGCGCCACCCCTCCGACCCGGAGCAGCTGCGGGTCGGCGAGGAGATCGCGGGCGCGCGTGCGCTCATGGATCTCGCGGGCCAGCTGCTGCAGAAAGCACACGCGGAGATCGACGAGGCCACGGGCAGGCACTCCTACCCGCTGACCGGCTGATCCCCGCGCGTCGAGTGGACGGGCCCGCTTCAGCGGGTCCGGTGGCGGAACAGGGCCACCGCCAGGGTCAGCGCCAGGGCGGTGATCCCCGCGCACCAGGCCAGCGCCGTCCACGGGGTGTCCCCGGCCGGCTGGTCCAGGAGCAGGGCGCGCAGCGACTCGATGACCGGCGTCAGCGGCTGGTGCCCGGCGAAGCCGTGCAGCCAGGACGGCATCGTCTCGATCGGGACGAAGGCGCTGGAGGGGTAGGGCAGGAACATCATCAGGAAGGTGAACCCGCCCGCCGCCTCCGGGGTCTTGGCGAGCAGCCCGAGCGCGGCCGCGAGCCAGGAGATCGAGGTGATGTACGCGACGAGGAGCCCGGCGGCGGCGAGGAGGGCGAGCGGGCCGCCCGAGGGGCGGAAGCCGATGGCGAGGGCGACCACCAGCACCAGGGTGGTGGAGAGCAGGTTGCGCACGACCGAGGCCGTGACGTGCCCGGCCAGGATGGGCAGGCCCCCGACGTCCAGGGAGCGGAAACGGTCGATGATGCCGTTCTTCATGTCGTCGGCCACGCTCACCGCGGTGCTCGCCGCGCCGAAGCCCGCGCACAGCAGCATGGCCCCCGGGACCACGTACGTCACGTACTCCGTCCCGGTGTCGATGGCCCCGCCGAAGAAGTAGACGAAGATCAGCATCAGCATGACCGGCAGCATCAGGGCGCCGATCAGCGCGTCCGGGCTGCGCTTGCTGATGCGCAGGCTGCGCCCGGCCATGGTGAGGGCGGAGATCGGGCCAGGGGCGGTGGCAGTCGCGGTGGCGGTGGCGGTGGTCATCGGTCGGCTCCCGTCAGGGCGAGGAAGACATCGTCGAGGGTGGCGCTGCGGACCGTGAAGCGGTCGACGGCGGTGCGGTCGGGGTCGAGTTCGTCGAGCAGGGCCCGCACGTGGGCGGCGGAGCCGTCGGTGGCGAGGCCGAGGGTCAGCTCGTCCGGCGCGTGGTGGACGGCCCGGGCGGCGAGGGCCTCGTAGGCGTCCCGGCCGGTCAGGGTGAGGTCGAGGCGGTGCCCGGCGACGCGCGCCTTCAGCTCGGCCGGGGTGCCCTCGGCGGCGACACGGCCCGCGTCGAGGACGGTGACCCGGTCCGCGAGCCGGTCGGCCTCCTCCAGGTACTGGGTGGTGAGCAGGACGGTGGTGCCGTCGGTGCGCAGTTCCCGTACGACGTCCCAGAGTTCGGCGCGGCTGCGCGGATCGAGCCCGGTGGTGGGCTCGTCCAGGAACAGCACCTCGGGCCTGCCGACGAGGCTCGCGGCGAGGTCCAGGCGCCGCCGCATGCCGCCCGAGTAGGTCCGGGTGAGGCGGTCGGCGGCCTCGGACAGGCCGAAGCGCTCGAGGAGTTCGCCGGCCCGGGCGCGGGCGTCGCGGGGGGACAGCCCGGTGAGCCTGCCCATCATGCGCAGGGTCTCGGTGCCGGTCTGGAGGTCGTCCAGCGCCGCGAACTGGCCCGTGAGGCTGATGCGGCTGCGTACGAGCGCCCGCGCCCCCGTGATGTCGTGCCCGGCCACCCGCGCCGTCCCGGAGTCGGGCGCGGTGAGCGTGGCGAGGATCCGGACGGTGGTGGTCTTGCCCGCGCCGTTGGGCCCGAGCAGGGCGAGGACGGCGCCGCGGGGGACGTCCAGGTCGAGGCCGTCGAGGACGCGGGTGTCGCCGTAGGACTTGGTCAGTGCGCGGGCGTGCAGGGCGAGGTCGTTCGTGGGCACGGAGCCACGCTCCTTTCTGCGTATGGGTTACGCGCTTCTGTGTAAGTAATACACAGAACTAGGATGTGGGTCAACGACTCCGGAGGGAGGGTGGCGATGGAGAAGGACCCGGCGGCGGACGACACCGGGCTCCCGGCGAGCCTGCAAATGGCCTGGGGCCTGCGCGAACGCCCCGGCAAGGGCCCCCGCCCCACCCTCACCCTGCCGAAGATCGTCGACGCGGCCGTCGCGCTCGCCGCCGGGGAGGGGATGGACGCCGTCTCCATGGGCCGCGTGGCCAAGGAGCTGGGCGTCTCCACCATGTCCCTCTACCGCTACGTCACGGCGAAGGAAGAGCTGTACATCCTGATGTCCGACGCCGGGGTCGGCACCCCGCCGCCACTGCCGGCCGACGCGGAGGAACGGGACTGGCGGCAGCTGCTGACGGACTGGGCGTACGCGCAGCGCACCCTCCTGCTGACCAAGCCCTGGATCCTGCGCATCCCGATCACCGCCCCGCCGGCCACCCCCAACCAGCTCGCCTGGATGGAACGCGGCCTCGCCTCCATGGCCGGCACGGCCCTGGCGGAGGGCGAGAAGCTCTCCGCGATCATCCTGATCGGGGGCCTCGTCCGGAACGAAGCCACCATGGCCGCCGACATGATGGACGCGATCATCAAGAGCGGGGTGGCCCCGGACCAGGTGCTCGGCCGGTACGTGAACACCCTGCGCCTGCTGACCGGCCCCGACAGCCACCCGGCCGTGACCCGGCTGCTGGAATCCGACGCCTTCACGGGCTCCGGCGAGCCCGACTTCCAGTTCAGCTTCGGCCTCGGCCGGATCCTGGACGGCCTGGCGAGCCTCATCGCGGAGCGGTCGGGCTGAGTTCCGCGAGCGCGGACGCGCCGACGGGTGCACGCTGGAAAGCAGCGGCCACGGAGGTGATCGCCATGAAGGATGCCGTCGGATGGCATGTCGACGTGAAGTTCGACGAGGACAACGAACGCACCCGCGCCGCCGCCCTCGTCCGGCTGCCGGACGGGAGCGAGCTGCGCTCGCACGGCTACGCCAGCCGTCACCCCAGTGACGGTAATCAGCCCAGAGTGGGTGAGGAGCTCGCGGCGGCGCGCGCGCTCAACGATCTGAAGGAGCAGTTGCTCACCAAGGCGCACGACGAGATCGACGATGCGTCGGGACGCACGTCGTACCCGATCACGCGCTGACGCCCGTGCCGGGCGGTGCCTACCGGCTGACCCAGCCGGTCAGCGCCGCCCAGCTGGCGGGGGCCAGGTCCAGGACGGGGCCGTCCTGGATCTTGGAGTCCCGGACGTGGACGGTGGAGGGGGAGGCGGCGACCTCGACGCAGTTGCCGCCATTGCTTCCGCTGTGGGTGGACTTCCGCCAGGCGACGGCCACTTCCAGGCAGTCGCCGCCCTCGCTGCCGCTGTAGCTGGACTTGAACCAGGCGAGTTGGGTGCTCATGGATCTCCTAGCAGCCGTTTCAACAGGTCCCTGGTTTCCTCGGGGTTGAGGGCCTGTGTTCGCAGCATCGCATACTTCATGGCGAGGATGCTGACCTCGTCGAGGTCGGAGACGACCAGGCTGCCGCGGTGCGTTTCGAGGTATGCGATGTGCTGGTGTTCCGGGGTCTCCAGCAGGACGAAGGGGCCGTCCAGTGCCGGATGGCGGGTGCGGTCCAGCGGCAGGATCTGGATGGACACGCCGGTCAGTTCGGAGCAGACCAGTAGATGGCGGAGTTGCTCCCGTAGGACCTCCTGGCCGCCGAGCGGGCAGGTGAGGACCGGTTCCCAGACGATGAAGCTGGCGATCATCGGTTTTTCGCGCCGCAGCGTCTTCTGGCGATCGAGGCGGGCCGTCGTCTGGTCCACGACCTCACCGTCGGTGTAGATCGGGACGCGGCTGTGGAATACGGCCTCCGCGTACGCCTTGGTCTGGAGCAGGCCCGGAACGACCTGGTTCTGGTACGAGGACAGGGCAGCCGCCTTCTGCTCCAGGTTGATCAGCGGCTCCGCCCACGGCGGGATCACGTCGATCTGCGGCATCTTGTGCGCGGCGACCGTGAGCACCCCGGGCAGGTCCAGAATCTGGTCCATCAGTTCCGCGACGTCCGGCATGAGGGGGCGTCTGCCCTGCTCGATGGAGGCGATGCTCTCCTCCTGGAGCCCGACGCGCTTGCCGAGTTCCTTCTGGGTCATTCCTTTGGCGACGCGGCAGACGGCGACCTGCTCGCCGACCATCCGCATCGCTGTCGAGTTGGGCCGTGCCCGCTTCCTTGGTGGCATGAACGTGAACTCCCCACCTGCGCCAGCGAAATACCCGTACCAACCCGTACTGACTCGCGGTACGGGTTGGCGCACTGCATCAGGCTAGTCACGGACCGCGACGATCGTCTCGTGAACCTAAATACTCAACCCGGCCTGATGCGGGAGCGGCTGTTCCCCCGGGCCTTCCAAACGGTCCCCACCGCCCGGGACTTCACGCGCGAGACGCTCACCACCTGGGACATCCCCGCCCGGCGGGACGACATCGTGCTCTGTGTCAGCGAACTGGCCACCAACGCCCTGCGGTACGGCGTCCCGCGCGGGCGCTCGTACCGCCTGCGGCTGCTGAACTTCGGCTGCTGCGTCCGCGTCGAGGTGCACGACAGCGGCCCCGGGCTGTCGCGGATCGCGGGCGGGCCGCCGGGGGCCGGGCTGACGCTCGTCGCCGGGGTTTCGGACACCTGGGGGGTCCTGCCCCGGCGGCCCGGGAAGGTCGTATGGGCCGAATTCAGCCCGGGCGGCTGCTAGCTTCGGCTGATCGGAAGGTTCGGTCGGAGGGGGGCCAATGTCGCGTCCGTGGCGGTGGGTTGTGGTGGTCGGGGGCACCGGGCTGGTGTTCCTGATCGCCTTCAGGCTCGGGCTGTGGGACCCCTTCGGCTGGCTCCCCGAGAAGGAGTCCGACCGGGTCTCCGCCGCCGCCGGCTTCGGCGGGGCCATGGCCGCCGTGGCCGCGCTGGTCGGCGGCTGGTGGGCCGGAGGCAACGGCGGCGGGGACGCCAACTCCGTACGGCAGAACGCCCGCGCGTCGGGTACCTCGCAGATCACCCAGGACGGCGGACTCACCACCCCCGGCCGGGTCGACCAGCAGGCCCGCGCCGACGGAGACGCCCGGGTCCAGCAGCGCGGCGGCGGCGGTGAGCCGGGGGAGCAGCCCTAGTGGGCGCCGAGCAGCACGCCCGGGGCGAGGGGAACGCCCGGATCACCCAGGTCGTAGGTGACCACGTCACCTACGCCCCCGGCGCCGGGCCCGCGCCCCGGGCCGCGCTCGGGCTGCCGGACGCGCCCGCCGTACTCGTCGGGCGGGACGGGCCCGTCAAGGAACTGGTGGCGCTGCTCGGCGACGGCGGGCCCACGGTGGCCGTGGTCGCCGGGCTGGCCGGGGTCGGCAAGAGCGCGCTGGCCGTGGCGACGGCGCACCGCGCGGTGGAGCTGGGCTGGTTCGGGGACCGGGTGTTCTTCCTGCCCCTGCGCGGCTACGCCCCCGGCGGCGGGGTCAGCGGGCCCGAGGCGGTACGGGAGATGCTGCGCCGGCTGGGGATCCGGGACACGGACATGCCGGAGTCCCCGGAGGGGCGGGCGTCGCTGTACCAGGCGCAGCTGGCCGGGTTCGCGCAGGCCGGGCGGCGGGTGCTGATCGTCGCCGACGACGCGGGTGAGGTGGGCCAGGTACGGGACCTCGTACCGGCCGGGACCGCGCACCGGCTGCTGGTGACCTCCCGGCACCGGCTCGTGCACCCGGGCTTCACGGCACAGGTCGTGACCCTGGACGAGCTGGCGCCGGCCCCGGCCGCCGAGCTGCTCGCGGGGGCGGTGTTGCGGACCTGGCCGCAGGACCGCCGCCCGGCGGCGGAGCCGGGCGCGCTGGCGGAGGTCGCGGAGCGGTGCGGGCGGCTGCCGCTGGCCCTGACGGTGGCGGGGGCGCTGCTGGCGGGCGATCCGGGGCTGCCGGTGGGGGAGCTGGCGCAGCAACTGGCCGACGCGCGGACCCGGCTGGCGAAGCTGGACTCGGAGCTGGACGCCGGGGTACGGGCCGCGTTCGACCTCTCGTACGCGCGGCTGCCGGAGGATCAGGCCCGGATCTTCCGGCTGCTGACGGTGAACCCGGGCCCTGACTGCGCCACGATGTACGCCCGGTTGCTGACGGGGGAGGCCACGGCCGACCTGCGGCCGAAGCTCGCGGCGCTCGTACGGGCCTCCCTGCTGGCGGAGGAGCCGGTGGGCTCGGGGCGCTGGCGGATGCACGACCTGGTGCGGCTGTACGCGCGCGAGCGGGGCGAGGAGTGCGCGGCGGAGGACGGCCGGGAGGATGCGACCGACGCACTGCTCGGGTTCCTGGTCCTCGGTGCCGAGGTGGCGCGGCACGTCATCGGGGTGGACACGCAGCGGGCGGCAGGGCCGGGTCTGCCTTCGATGGAGGAGGTCCTGCGCTGGCTCGGGGCCGAACGCGCCATGTTGGTCGCAGCCGTGGGCTTCGCCGTCGAGGCCGGACGGCCGGAGATCGCCGTGGAACTCGGCACGCTCTTGATGTCCTACCTCCAGCTCTACCGGTACGGACAGGACGCGCTGGTGGTGGCGCGCACGGTCCTCGCGGCCACGGAGGGCAGGGGGAGCCCCGAGGAAATCGGTGGGCGGCTGTACGACCTCGGCCTCGCGTACCTCGGCACGGACCAGCCGGAGGAGGCCATGGGGCCGCTGACACAGGCGCTGACGGTGTTCCGGGAGAACTCCCTGCGCATGGGTGAGGGCAAGGCGCTGAACATGCTGGGCAGCGTGTACGAGGCAACGGACCGGTGGGCGGAGGCGGAGCAGGCGCGGGGAGAGGCCCTGGACATCTTCCGCGAGCTGGGGATCCGGCACGCGGAGGGCACCGTACTGTCCGGCCTCGCCCGGATCTACGAGCGGGCGGGTCGCCTGGACGACGCCATCGCCGCGCTGCGGCAGTCGGTCTCGCTCATGCACGCGCTCGACGACCGTCACAGGGAAGCGTCCGCGCTGAACTCCCTCGCGGACGTGCTCTGGCGGGCGGAACACCAGGAGGAGTCTCTGGCCGCACGGGAACAGGCTCTCGCGACACAGCGGGAGTTCGGCAACCGCAAACAGGCGGTACGGACGCTGACCGCCCTTGCCGGGTCGCTGGTGGAGCTGGGGCGGGAGGAGGACGCCAGGGCGCGGTACGAGGAGGCCCTCCAGGTCCTCACGGAGGAGGGGGACCCGCACAGGCAGGGGGAGATCCTGGGCAACCTGGGCCTGATCCACCGCCGTGCGGGGCGGCCGGAACAGGCGCTGGAGCTGCTGGAGCGGGCCTGCGTCCTCTTGGCGGAGTCGGGCGGCCGGGCCGGCGAGGTCGCCGTCGTCAGCGGGCTGGCGCTGACGCTGTACGCCCTGGACCGCCACGCGGAGGCCGCCGAGGCATTCGAGCGGGCGGCGGGGCTCTACGCGGGGCTCGGCGACGCGGAGTGGGAGGAGGCGGCACGGGCGGCCGCCGCCGACCTGCGGGAGCAGGCCACCCGCCCCCGCCGCTGGTGGCACCGCCTCACCGGCGGCGCCTCCGCCGCCGGGCCGCCCGCGACGCCGTAGCGTCACGAGGACGGCCCCGGCCGCGGCCGGTGTCACAGTCCCCGGGAGCGGGCCCGGGAGCGGAGCCGGGTCGCGACCGCCGAGGCGGACAGGGCGAAGGTCAGGGCCGCCGCGCCGAACTTCAGGGCGACGGTCAGGGTGGGCAGTAGTTCCCAGAGCTCGGACATCGCGGGTCTCCCCTCGCATGACCCCCGGGGCCCGGGGGTACCTCAGTGCCAGGTTCGGGTGGGGGGTGTCCAGTTCCGTCCAGCCGGCGGTGGTGGACGAAGAAGGACGGGGGCCGGGCATGCGGGAGGAGTTGGCCGGGCTGTACCGGGCCGCCGGGGAGCCCTCGTTGGACGCTCTCGTGTCGGCGGCGGCCGGGGAGGGGCGTGCGGTCTCCCGGACCACCCTGCACAACCTGCTGCGCGGCACGGCCGCCCGGCCGCGCTGGGAGACCGTGGAGGCCTTCGTGGTGGCCTGCGCCGCGTACGCCCGGACCCGTAAGCCCCGCATCCGCATCCCGGAGGGGGAGGCCGACCTGGCCGTGTGGCGGGCCCGCCACCAGGGGCCGCCCGTGGACAGCCCCGCCGCCGCGCTCGCCCGGCACTTCGCCGAGCCGGGCGGGCTGCCGCACTACATCCCCGCCGGGCTCGACCGGGCGGCTCTCGACCAGCCCCGCCAGGTCCGCGACCTGCCCCGCTCCGGCGGCCGCACGGAAGGTCCCCGCCCCTGGGAGCGGGCGCTCGCCGAGCACCCCCGGATCGTGCTGCTCGCCGACGCCGGGCTCGGCAAGTCCTGGCTGCTGCGCACGCACGCCCGGCGGGTGAGCCGCGAGGCCCTGGACCGGCTCCGGGACGGGACCCCGCCGGCGGAGGTGCCCCTCGCCGTGGTGCTGCACTGCGGGGAGGTCGCCGCCCGGCCCGAGGCGGCCCTCGGCCCCGCCGTCGCCGCCCGCCTCATGGAACGCGGCATCCTGCCCGGGTCCGACCGGGCGTACCTCGTGGACGCGCTGACCGGCGGACGGATCCTGCTGCTCCTGGACGCCTACGACGAACTCCCCGACCACACCACCCGGTCCCACCTGCACACCCTCCTGGCCACCGCCCCGCCCACCCTGCGCTGCGTGGTCTCCACCCGGCAGGCCGGCTACCCCGGGCCGCCCGGACCGGACTGGCGGGAGCTGCTGCTGGACCCCTTCGGGGAGGCGGAGAGCGCGGCCGTGATCCGGGTCTGGCCGCTGACCCCCGCCGCCCGCGCCTCGCTCGGCGCCCGCATCGACGCACCCGGGCTCGGCGGGCTGGCCCGGGTCCCGCTGCTGCTGGCGCTGCTGTGCGCGCTGGCCGAGGAGGTCCCGCCGGGCGGCGGGGCACCCGATCTGCCCGCCTCGAAGGGGGAGTTGTACGAGAGGATGCTGCGCCGGTTCCTCGTACACGAGCACCGGCCCCCGGCGGCCGAGGACACCGAGGCGGACCGGCTGATCGACGTACTCGCCCCGCTCGCCTACTACTTCGCGGGGCGGGCCGACGGCTGGCAGGACGTGATGCCGCGCGAGGCGGTGCTGCGGGCCATCCGGTCGGCGGGGGCGCCCTTCACCGAGCTGGGGCGGGACGCGGCGAGCGTGCTGCGGACCCTGTCGGTGGAGGCGGGGATCCTCCAGCCGCTGGGGGATCCCAGCGGGGGCCGCGTACAGCCGTACCTCTTCGCGCACCGCTCCTTCGCCGAGTACCTGGCCGCCCGGCACCTGGCCTCCCTGCCCGAGGAGGAGATCCTGGAGGTCGTGGAGACGAACCTCCTGGACGACGACCGCTGGCGGGACACGCTCGCCATGCTGGGGCGCCTCGTCCTGACGCGGGAGGGGCGCGAACCCTTCGAACGGCTGCTGTGGCATCTGCTGGGGCGGGAGGCGGCCGTCTACCACTTCGGGGTCCTGCACGCGGTCCGGATGATCGGGGATCTAGGGGAGCGGACCATGGACTTCGAACGGCCGCTCCAGGCCCTCCTGCTGCGGCGGTTCTGGACGGAGGTGATGAGGGGGCCCGAGCTCGCACTCGACGCGGTCGGGTCCTGCCGGGCCCTCCCGGACGAGCTGGTGGACCTGCTGGTGGAGGCCCTCGTCCGCAAGATGGACACCTACGCCTACACCGCGCCCGCCCTCGCCCACCATCCGCAGGCCTCGGTGACGGCCTTCCTGGTCCGGGCCGTCACGGAGGGGCGCAGCCCCTTCGACGTGGGTCGCGCGGTCGCCGCCCTGGCCCACCGGCCGGGCGCGGAGGCCCTGCGCGGGCTGCTGGCCGCCTTCCGGGACGTCCACTGGCCCGACTACACCGGGGAGTTGTCCGTCCCGCACCAGCAGGCGGTGCGCGCCCTGCGGGCCCGGCGCGACCCCGAGGCCCTCGGCGCCCTGCTGTGGGCGGCGGGGGCCCCGGGACCGCCGGAGCCGGGCGGGCACGGCGTGGCCGCCCGTCGTCTGCGGACCGGCGCCCTGGAGGTCCTCGGCGGCTACCCGGACGCCGCCGCCACCGAGGCCCTGCTGGCCGGGGCCGAGGACCCGGACCCCCAGGTCCGGGCCGCCGCGCTGCGGGAGCTGGCCGGGCGCGCCGTCGCCCACAGCCTGGGGACGGACGTCAGGCCGGCTGCTCCGGGGAGTGCGTCGGCGTGATCACCGAGAAGGCCCCGCCCTGGGGGTCGGCGAGGACGGCCATGCGGCCGACCGCCATGTCGAAGGCCGGGGCGAGGACGGTGGCGCCGGCGCGGACGGCCGCCGCCTGGACCTCGTCCACGCTGTCCACGTGGAAGTACGCCTGCCAGTGCGGGGGCACCCCGGGCGGCATCATGTCCATGTTCATCATCCCGGCCACCGCGCGCCCGCCGACCTTGAACTCCGTGTACCCCTCGGCGCCCGGCATCTCCGAGGGGGCGGGGCTGATCGGCAGGACCGCCGCGTAGAACGCGGCGGCCTTGTCGGGGTCGGGGGTGGTCAGCTCGTTCCAGATGAGCGCGCCGTGCTCGTTGACGATGCCCGCGCCCTCGAAGGTGCCGGGCTGCCACAGGCCGACGACGGCGCCGGTCGGGTCGGTGACGACGGCCATCCGGCCGATGTCCATGACGTCCATCGCGGCCATCATGACCGAGCCGCCCGCGTCGGTGACCGCCTTGAGGGTGGCGTCCACGCTGTCCGTGGCCAGGTACGTGGTCCACACCGTCGGCGGCAGCGGGTCGGGGATGCTCCCGTCCGGGTTCATCGCCTTCATGATCCCGGCGACCGGCTTGCCCTTGAGGTGACAGACGGAGTAGCCGCCCTGCTCGGCCGGGCCGATCTCGCCCTGCCAGCCGAAGAGGTCGCAGTAGAAGTCGAGGGCCGCCTGCTGGTCGGGGACCATCAGGTCGACCCAGCAGGGGGTGCCGGGCTTGTAGGGGCCGTTCATGTCGGGCACGGATGCCTCCGTCGGTGGTGCTGGGGGAAGGACGGGCCATCCCCTACCCGCCCCACGGGCCCGGAACCGGGCCGTACGGGTGACGCGGGCTCAGGCGTACCCCGCCTGTGGCCCGGGCACGTGCCCGGTTCAGCGCAGTACGCGCTTGCCCGCCAGGAAGGCCGCGAGGTCCGCCTCGTCGAACCCGTCGTCGTGGCCGGGCGGGGCGGGCAGGGCCTCGGTGGCAGCGATGTCCGCGTCGACGTCCGCGAAGCGCCGGGCGACGGTAATGTCCTCGCCGATCTGGCGGAGTACGGCTGCCGTGACGTACGAGGAGACATCGAGGCCCATGGCGTCGGCGTGGTCCTTGACCCTCGCGCGCAGCGCGGCGTCCATGCTGATGCTGAACCGCTCCTTGGAGGCCATGAGAAGACCGTAGCGCGAGGTGTTACGCGAGGTGCGGGAAACGCGACGGCCCCCGGGGCGGGTGCGCCGGGGGCCGTCGGGGGGTGCGTCAGAGCTTTTCGGGGGTGCGGATGCCCAGGAGGGACATGCCCTTCGTCAGGGTCCGCGCGGTCAGGTCGCACAGGAACAGGCGGTTCTCGCCCACGACCTGCTCCGGCTCCGGCTTGATGACCGGGCACTCGGTGTAGAAGGTCGTGAACAGCGAGGACAGCTGGTAGAGGTACGCCGCCACCTTGTGCGGGGCGTACTCCGCCGCGGCCTCGCCGATCAGCTCGCCGAAGGCGTCCAGGTGCAGGCCCAGCGCGCGCTCGGCCGGGGCCAGCTCCAGCTCCGGGTGCGCGGCCGGCTCGCGGTCGCCCGCCTTGCGCAGGATGGACCGGATGCGCGCGTAGGCGTACTGGAGGTAGACGGAGGTGTCGCCGTTGAGCGAGACCATCTGGTCCAGGTCGAACTTGTAGTCGCGCGCGGCGGAGGTGGACAGGTCCGCGTACTTGACCGCGCCGATGCCCACGTACTGGCCGTTCTCGACGATCTCCGCCTCCGTCAGGCCCACCTTCTCGGCCTTCTCGCGGACCACGGCCGTGGCCCGGTCGACGGCCTCGTCGAGGAGGTCCACCAGCCGCACCGTCTCGCCCTCACGCGTCTTGAACGGCTTGCCGTCCTTGCCGAGGACCGTGCCGAAGGCCAGCTGCACGGCCTTGACGTCCTCGTTCAGCCAGCCCGCCCGGCGGGCCGTCTCGAAGACCATCTTGAAGTGCAGCGACTGCCGCGCGTCCACCACGTAGATCAGGCTGGTCGCCGACAGCCCGGAGACGCGGTCGCGGATCGCCGAGAGGTCGGTGGCGGCGTAGCCGAAGCCGCCGTCGGACTTCTGGACGATCAGCGGGGTCGGGTTGCCGTCCGGGCCCTTGTACTCGTCGAAGAACACGCACAGCGCGCCGTTGGAGCGGACGGCGACGCCCGACTCCTCCAGCAGCTTGCAGGTCTCGACCAGCATGTCGTTGTAGCCGGACTCGCCGATCACGTCGGGGTCCTGGATGTCCATGTCCAGCTTGTTGAAGACGGAGTAGAAGTAGATCTTCGACTCGTCCACGAACCGCTGCCACATGGCCAGGGTCTGCGGGTCGCCGGCCTGGAGGTCCACCACCCGGGCGCGGGCGCGCGTCTTGAACTCCTCGTCGGAGTCGAAGAGGGCGCGCGAGGCCTTGTAGAGGCGGTTGAGGTTGGACATGGCCTCTTCGCCGGAGGCCTGCGTGTCCGAGTCGGCGGCGGCCTTGTGGTCCAGCTCGTGCGGGTGCTCCAGGAGGTACTGGATGAGCATGCCGAACTGGGTGCCCCAGTCGCCGATGTGGTGGCGGCGGATCACCGTCTCGCCCGTGAACTCCAGGATCTCCACCATCGCCGCGCCGATCACGGCGGAGCGCAGGTGGCCGACGTGCATCTCCTTGGCCACGTTGGGCTGCGCGTAGTCGATCACCGTGGTGCCGGCGGACGCGTTGAGCGGCACGCCGAGCCGGTCGTCGGCCGCGCGGGCGGCGAGCGTGCTGATGATCGCCCCGTCGGAGACGGTGATGTTGAGGAAGCCGGGGCCGGAGACCTCGACCTCCTTGATCACCCCGCCCTTGTCCAGGCCCTCGAGGACGGTCGCCGCCAGCTCGCGCGGGTTGGCCTTGGCCTTCTTCGCGAGGGCCAGGATGCCGTTGGCCTGGAAGTCGGCCCGGTCGCTTCGTCGCAGCAGCGGGTCGGCGGCACCGGCCTCCGGCAGGGCGGAGACGAGGGCGTCCGCGACGCGCTGTTCGACGGAGGAAGCGAGGGAAGGGACCGAGGCCATGAGCTGCCGTTCCTGTGAGGTTGCACGTGCGCGTGCACTTGGGTGTTCCGACAAGTGCCGAGTATCCCACGCGGAGGGTGCCCGGTTCCCGGGATATGGCCGCCCGTATCGCTGGGTGGAAGCAACCCCGGAGCGGCCCCTTCCGTCTGGGAGAATGGCCGAAGCCAGCATTCGAGATAGAAGGACGTGTCGTGGCTCAGAGCGCGCAGAGCAGCACAGAGACCGACTGGGTCTCCCGTTTCGCGGACGAGGTCATCGCCGAGGCGGAGCGCCGAGCCCCCGGCAAAGCGATCGTCGTCGCGTCCGGACTCTCCCCCTCCGGCCCGATCCACCTGGGCAACCTCCGCGAGGTCATGACCCCGCACCTGGTCGCGGACGAGATCCGCCGCCGGGGCCACGAGGTCCGCCACCTCATCTCCTGGGACGACTACGACCGGTACCGCAAGGTCCCCAAGGGCATCCCGGGCGTCACCGAGGAGTCCCACGCCCAGCACATCGGCCGCCCGCTGACCGCCGTGCCCGCCCCCGAGGGCTCCTCGTACCCGAACTGGGCCGAGCACTTCAAGGCCGCCATGGTCGAGGCCCTGGCCGAGCTGGGCGTCGAGTACGACCCGATCAGCCAGACCGAGCAGTACACCGCCGGTGCCTACCGCGAGCAGGTGCTGTTCGCGATGAAGCACCGCGGCGACATCGACGCGATCCTCGACCAGTACCGCACCAAGCAGAAGCCGGGCGGCAAGAAGCCCCAGCAGAAGCAGGTCGACGAGGCCGAGCTCGAGGCCGCCGAGGGCTCCGGCGCGGCCGCCGAGGACGACGGCAGCGCGGAGGGTACGGAGTACTTCCCGTACAAGCCGTACTGCGGCGCGTGCGGCAAGGACTTCACCAAGGTCACCTCGTACAACGACGAGACGACCGAGCTGACCTATGTCTGCACCGAGGATCTGAACACCGAGACCGTCAAGCTCAGCGAGTTCAACCGCGGCAAGCTGGTCTGGAAGGTCGACTGGCCCATGCGCTGGGCCTACGAGGGCGTGGTCTTCGAGCCCTCCGGCGTCGACCACTCCTCGCCCGGCTCCTCCTTCCAGGTCGGCGGCCAGATCGTGGGCATCTTCGGCGGCGAGCAGCCGATCGGACCGATGTACGCCTTCGTCGGCATCAGCGGCATGGCCAAGATGTCCTCCAGCAAGGGCGGGGTCCCGACCCCGGCCGACGCGCTGAAGATCATGGAGCCGCAGCTGCTGCGCTGGCTCTACGCCCGCCGCAAGCCCAACCAGTCCTTCAAGATCGCCTTCGACCAGGAGATCCAGCGCCTGTACGACGAGTGGGACAAGCTGGAGGCCAAGGTCGCCGACGGCTCCGTGCTGCCGGCCGACGCCGCCGCGCACGCCCGCGCCGTGCGCGTCGCCTCCCACGAGCTGCCCCGCACCCCGCGCCCGATGCCGTACCGCACCCTCGCGTCGGTCGTCGACATCACCGCCGGGCACGACGAGCAGACGCTGCGGATCCTGTCCGACCTGGACCCGTCCCAGCCGCTGACCTCCCTCGACGAGGTACGGCCGCGCCTGGACCGCGCCGAGAACTGGATCACCACCCAGGTCCCGGCCGACCAGCGCACCCTGGTCCGCGAGGACGCCGACACCGAGCTGCTGTCCTCCCTGGACGAGGCCGGGCGCGAGTCCCTGCGGCTGCTGCTGGAGGGCCTCGACTCGCACTGGTCGCTCGACGGGCTCACCACCCTCGTCTACGGCGTGCCGAAGGTGATGGCCGGGCTGGAGCCCGACGCCAAGCCGACGCCGGAGCTGAAGGTCGCGCAGCGCGAGTTCTTCGCCCTGCTCTACCGGCTGCTCGTGACCCGCGAGACCGGCCCGCGCCTGCCCACGCTGCTGCTCGCGGTGGGGGCGGAGCGGGTGCGCAAGCTGCTCGCGGCCTGACCCTGAGGTCATGAGGCCATGAGGTCATGAGGAAGGGCCCGTACCCCCCGGGGGGTACGGGCCCTTCCTCATGACCTGGTCAGGATGACCTGGTCAGGCGATGTGTTCGTTCTCCAGGTCGCGCTGGTAGCGCTGCTTCAGCTCCGGCATCAGCCGCTTGAGCGTGGCCGCGCTGCGCGGGTGCACGATCCCGAGCCGGTCGGCGAGGTGTATGTCCAGCTGCTCCGGGTTCGGGAACTGGGAGTACTCGTCGATGTAGGCCCGGAAGACCTCGTACGCGGCCTCCGCGAACTTCACCTCGTCGACGTCGGAGTCGGAGTCGGCGGTGGTGTTGGTGTCGGCGGTCTCGGCCGGTCCGGTGGGCTTGGCCGGCTCGGCCGGCTCCTCGGGGCCCGCCGGGGCCATGACCGGGGTCGGCTCCAGGCCCTCGACGTACTGGGGGTTGTAGCCGCCCTCGTACGCCGCCTGCGGGGCCAGCGGCGCCGCGAACCAGGCGCTGTCGTGCGCGGCCGGCATGGCGTTCGGTTCCACCGCGAAGGGCGCGGGCGCGGGGGCGGGCGCGGGGAGGCCGGCGGGCTGGGCGTCCTGCGGGCCGGCCTGCTGCGGCACCCCGGCGGCGACGGCCGCCGTACCGGCCTCCGCGGCCGCGGCCGGGGCCGGAGCGGGTGCGGCGGACGCCGCCGGCAGGGCCGGAGCCGTCTGCGCCCCCGGGACCTGGGCCGCAGCCACCGGAACCGCAGCCACCGGAACCGGAACCGCCGCAGCCGCCGGAGGCAGCAGCACCGGGTCGATGCCCGCCGCCGCCAGCCCCTCCGGGGCCGTCTGCGCCAGCGGCACGCCGATCCGGGCCAGCTTCAGCGGCATCAGCGCCTCCACCGGCGCCTTGCGCCGCCACGCCCGCCCGTACCGGGCCTGGAGCCGCGCCTGGTAGATCAGCCGGTCCTGCTCCATGCCGACCGCCTGCTCGTAGGAGCGCAGCTCCCACAGCTTCATCCGGCGCCACAGCTTGAAGGTGGGCAGGGGGGAGAGGAGCCAGCGGGTGATCCGCACCCCCTCCATGTGCCGGTCCGCGGTGATGTCCGCGATCCGGCCCACCGCGTGCCGGGCGGCCTCCACCGTCACCACGAACAGGATCGGGATCACGGCATGCATGCCGACACCCAGCGGGTCCGGCCAGGACGCCGCACCGTTGAAGGCGATCGTCGCCGCAGTCAGCAGCCACGCCGTCTGGCGCAGCAGGGGGAAGGGGATGCGCAGCCACGTCAGCAGCAGGTCCAGCGCCAGCAGTACGCAGATGCCCGCGTCGATGCCGATCGGGAACACCAGCGAGAAGCTGCCAAAGCCTTTCTGCAAGGCCAGCGCGCGCACCGCGGCGTACGAACCCGCGAAACCGATACCCGCGATGACCACGGCTCCGGCGACCACGACACCGATGAGTATCCGGTGCGTACGAGTCAGCTGCATCGCGGCCACCCGCGATCCCCTCCCCTTGACGAGCTACGGCAGGCACAGCGTACGGGTGACCACGCGTCATCCGTGCCGTAGGTCCCCTCCTATGGGCGGGACTACTGCGGGACTGCTGCGGGACTACTGCTGGGGCGAGGCCGACGCGGAAGCGGAAGCCGAAGCGGAGCCCGACGGGGCAGCCGACGGAGCCGCGCCCTCGTCCTTGTTGGCGGAGGCGACCGAGGCCACCGTCTCCTTGGCCGCGGTGATCGCGTCCTGGAGCAGCTTGCCCTGGTCCGGGGCGCCGGCGCCCTCGTAGGCGGCACCGTTGAAGTCGAGCGTGACCACGACGTTCTCGGAGCGGACCACGATGGTGTTGTTGAAGAAGTCGACGTCCTTCTTCACGCCGTAGACCACGGAGGTGGCCTGGTCGCCGATCCCGCCGGCCTGCTCCACCTTGACGTCGTGCGCGCCCTCGGCGGTCTTCGCCAGCTCGAGCTGCTTGGTGTACTGGTCCTCCGCGCGCTTGTTGCCGCTGCCGAGGGAGGCGTGCGAGTCGTAGCGGACCAGGGAGACCGAGAGCCAGCGGTACTGCGAGCCCTTCACGCCGTCCGTGTCGAGGCCGTTCCAGGAGCAGCTGGCGCGGTTGGACAGGTCGTTCGACTTGGCCGCCGTGCCGTTCTTGTCCTTCGCCTCGGGGACGAGCGAGTCGATGGTCTTGCCGGCCAGCGCCTTGCAGGGGTCGGGCAGCTTCGCGAACGCCACCTTCTCCAGCGGGGCCGAAGGCTTCGTGCTCGGCTTGGCGGGCGAGGAGGCGCCGGACTTCTTGCCGGAGTCCGAGCCACCCGAGGACTTGCCCGAGTCGGAGGAGCAACCGGCGACGGTGAGGATCACCGGGACGGCTGCGCAGGCGAGAACGCGGGTGAGGCGCGAGGCTGATCGGTGCATGTTTCCTTCAGACGTTGGGGGCTACTACGGGGCGCGTTACGGGCGCGGGACCCGAGCAACGGTAGCCCGACCGGGCGCCCGCCTGCTGTGCGCGCCGTCACGCGGGGCGTGCGCGCCCCCTGGGGGCGGGGCCGTCACTCGTTGAAACGCTCGACCAGGGCCTGCGCCAATTGACGCGCCTTGTCCTGCGTTTCCGCACTTGAGGGGACCGTGCCCGGGGCGGAGGGCTGCACGCTGTACTCGACGGTGACGAGGACGTTCGAGGTACGGAACACAATCCGCACGGTCCGCGCCTGGGCGGCGGTGGCGCCGGCCGCGCTGAGCTTGTCGTCGATGTACGCCTCGTTGCCGAGCCCCTCCAGGACGCGCGAGCCGAGCTCGGGCGGGGCCGTGGGGGAGGGCGGGGCGGAGACGGAAGCGGAGGCGGATCCGGAGGCCGGGGCGGACGCGGCCGGCGAGGGCGCCCCGCTCCCGCCCCCGCCGCCGGGAGCCGCACTGGGACTCGTACTCGCACTGCCGCCGGCGCCCGGGCTGGGGCTCGTGGCCGGACCCGGGAAGGGAAGGTGCGCGTCGGTGAGCCGGCGGACGTACACCTGGTGGGCCTTGTCGTCGTCGCTCGCCGCCGCGCGGTCGTAGGAGACCACGCGCTCGAAGGTGACCGACAGCAGCAGGTTCCCCTCGGGCGCCTGCGCGTTCCAGCGGCAGCCGACGTGCCGGTCGCCGTCGTACGAGGCGTCCGCGGTCCCGGCGTAGAGCTGCTCGCGCTGCTCGGTGGTGAGGGAATCGGTGGCCGGGAGCATGGCCTTGAGCCGCTTGGGATCCGCCGCCTTGCAGGGCTGGGGCAGGATGCGGTACTTGCCTGGCTGCGCGGGCGCGGCGGTGCTCCCGCTGCCCTTCTGGTCGCTGCTGATCCCGATGCCGTTGCCGTCGGTGCATCCGGCGAGCCCGGTCACGCCGGCCGCGAGTGCGGTGACCATCGCGATGCCCGGCAGGACTCGGCGACGTACCGGCCTTCGCTCCACGTCCACTGGCTCCCCTTGGCTCACTTGGGAAAATCCGTTGCCGCGACTTGGGCACGGATGGACACAATGTCTATCGCACACGCTGGTGCCGGCGCCGGTTCCCTGTCTGGTTTGGGGGTATGAGCGCGGCCTTTTCGCGTATTCGTACTTTCATCGGTTTTCGGGGGATTGACGTCTTATGTCGTATGTAGAGGTACCTGGGGCGAACGTCCCGATCCGGATGTGGACGGACCCGGCGTCCGTCGAGGACAGCGCGATGCGGCAGTTGCAGAACACCGCCGGGCTGCCGTGGATCAAGGGCCTGGCCGTGATGCCGGACGTGCACTACGGCAAGGGCGCCACGGTCGGCTCGGTCATCGCGATGAAGGACGCGGTCTGCCCGGCGGCGGTAGGCGTCGACATCGGCTGCGGCATGTCGGCGGTCAAGACCTCCCTGACGGCGAACGACCTCCCGGGGGACCTCTCGAGGCTGCGCTCGCGCATCGAGCAGGCGATTCCGGTGGGGGCCGGGATGCACAGGGAGGCGGTGGACCCGGGGCGGCTGTACGGCTTCTCGGAGGCGGGGTTCGGGGACCTGTGGGAGCGGTTCGACTATGTCGCGGACGCGGTGAAGTTCCGGCGGGAACGGGCGCTGCGGCAAACCGGAACCCTCGGGTCCGGAAATCACTTTTGGGAACTTTGTGTCGATATCTCCGATTCGGTGTGGATCATGCTGCACTCGGGATCGCGGAACATCGGCAACGAGTTGGCGGATTTCCACATCAACGTCGCCCGGGGGCTCGCGCACAACCAGGGCTTGGTCGACCGTGACCTGGCGGTATTCCTCGCGGCGACCCCCGAGATGGAGGCGTACCGCAATGACCTCTTCTGGGCCCAGGAATACGCGCAGTACAACCGCGCCGTGATGATGAGCCTTTCCAAGGAGGTCATCCGGAGGGAGTTCCGGAAGGCGAAGGTCTCCTTCGGGCAGGAGATCAGCTGCCACCACAACTACGTAGCGGAGGAGCGGTACGACGGCATGGACCTGCTGGTCACGCGTAAGGGTGCGATCCGCGCCGGCGGCGGTGAATACGGGATCATCCCGGGCTCGATGGGCACGGGGTCCTACATCGTGAAGGGGCTCGGCAACGAGAAGTCCTTCAACTCCGCCTCGCACGGCGCGGGCCGGAAGATGAGCCGGACGGCGGCGAAGAAGCGGTTCTCGGCGAGCGACCTGGCGGAGCAGACCCGGGGCGTGGAGTGCCGTAAGGACTCCGGCGTTGTGGACGAGATCCCGGCCGCGTACAAGTCGATCGAGCAGGTCATCGACCAGCAGACCGACCTGGTGCAGGTCGTGGCGAAGCTCAAGCAGGTCATCTGCGTCAAGGGCTGATGGGTGGGGGGTAGTGCAGAGGGGCCCGGACCGCCTGCGGTCCGGGCCCCTCTGCACTACCCCACGTCTAGATCCGCCCGGTTTGCAGGCGCCACAGCCGCAGGGCGCAGCCCTTCTTGGTGCGGTCCAGGGCGACGCTGGCGGCGGTGGGGTCGTTCAGTTGTAGTAGTTCCTGGTCTTCCCGTGCGGTCCAGGGGCGCCGCGGTGATGCGACCTTCATGTCTGCGGGGCGTACCCAGGTCTGGATCGCGTCCGCCCTCCCGTGCTTGCTTTCGAGGGCGAGGCATCCGTCGTAGTAGAAGTGCGCGGCGAGTTGTTGTGCCGCCTCGCTGTAGTAGCAGACGTTGTAGACGCCATCTCGCGTGTTGCGTGAGGTGATGCGCTGTTTTCCGGAGACCTTCTTGCCGTAGTGGCAGAGGTAGGCCGCGATCGCAGTGCTGGCTGATGTCAGCGAGAGGAAGGGGATTCCCTTGGCGGTCCAGCCGAGGGATCCGTCCGCGTCGATGATTCCGCGGAGGTAGTCGCGGCGTGAGAAGTCCGTCCGGGGTGGCTTGATGCTGAGGGACTTCTTCCCGTAGGGGATCCCGAGCTCGTTGACGATGGTCCTCGCTTCGAGCGAGGAGACCGACCAGGTTGCCGAGTGGTGAGTCTCGGCGAAGTTCGTGCTGCGGACTCGCTCGGTTATGGAGCTGTAGTACGGCGTGAGCTGCTGGAACTCGCGGAGGATGTGGATGTCGCGCGCGTTGATCTCGACGGTGAGCTTGCCCTTTTGTCCCCTGCCCTGCGCGAGGTGTCCGTCGGTCTGGAGGAAACCGAACATGTAGGCGTAGCGGGGGTCTTGGAGGTCCATGAAGCGCGCGGGGGCGCTAGGGTCCTGTTCAGCCATGGGGAAGTGCCTTTCCTTGTCGGTGAGGCCTTCGGCTGGGACTGCCATCCCGGCCGAGGGCCGTTCGTTCTGTCACCGAACGTAGGGTTCGACTTTCAGTGGCTTCGGCCCTTTTGTTGCCCTTCACTCGAACGTGTGACGGAATATTTCATTCCGGGCGGGTCCGGCGAGTGCTGACGCGCGTGTGCCGTGCCCGGGAGGATCCGGGCACGGCACAGGTCGTTCGTCAGCGGGATCCTGGCGGGGTCAGGAGCCCTTGGTGCTCTTCTCGAGTCCCTTTTCGGCGTTCCTGAGGGGGAGCGGTCCACTGGGGATGTCGACGATGTTCACCAGGCGCCAGCGCCTCACGTCCGTGACGGGGGTACCGCAGTTGAGTTCCGTCCCGTTGGAGAGGCACTGGAGCTCGTAGGTGGTCCCGGCCGTGGTCAGGACCTTGATGTTCGTGATCCGACCCAGGGACGAGATGGTGGCGGAGCAGACCGTGGCCGGGTTCGGGTAGCCGGGGTTCTGCGCGACCGTGGTGATGTCCTCGCGGCGGTAGTCACCGTCCGTGTTGTCGTCCCGGTGGCCCGCGTACGCGACTCCGTCGATCAGGAAGACGCTGAATTCCTCGGTGCTGTTGGAGAGGATGGAGTCGATGTCGTTGCCGCACCCGCTGGTTCCGGGGGGCCCGGGGGTGCCCGGGGTGCCGGGCGCGCCGGGGGTGCCGTCGCGGCCGTCTCGGCCGTCTCGGCCGTCGTGGCCGGGGGTGCCGGGGGCTCCGGGGGCTCCGGGAGGTCCGGGAGGGCCGGGCTTGCCCTCGCACTTGTCCTTGCGGGGGCTGGTTGTGGCGCCCTTGACGTCGGGGTCGTCGTAGTCGCTGTCCCCGCACTTGTCGCTGCCCTGCGCGGCCACCGTGGCCGACTGCGGCGTCCCGGTGTCCGCCAGCGCGGGGGTGGCGAAGGCGAGCATCGCGATGGCCGTGGATGCCACCGCGCCGCCGGCGAGCCACCTGCTCTGCCGCGGAAGCGGGCCCATACGGGACGGTGTCCTTGTCTCAGGACTCATGTGTGCTGCTCCTCGTGGAACCGGATGGTCTGAGCTCGAGGCGTGGTGGCCTCGTTCCGGCATCTTTCGGGGAGCGGGCGCGGTGCGGCGGGAGGCGCGAGGTCCGATCATCACATCGGTGTCATTAATGGAGCCGACCGGCCGAATGCGCGTCGTGGGTCAGGCCTCGTCTCCGTCGAGGAGGCGGTCCACGGGCAGTTCGAGGCTGATGCCGATGGACTCGGGGAGGGGGACGGACGTGCCGCGTTTGAAGGCCTTGCGCGACCGGTACTCGCCGCTGCGGGGGTCGGTGTAGAGGACGGCCTCGTCGTGGCGGCGGTCGGCAACCAGGTAGACCGGGATGCCGGCCTGGGCGTAGCAGTCGACTTTGACGCCCAGGTCGTCGGACCAGTTGGACGAGGTGATCTCCAGGACCAGGCGGAAGGCGTGCGGCGCGAAGTAGTTCTTCTCGACGTGTGCGTCGCGATAGTCGGCCTCGAGGAGTGAGAGGTCCGGGATCGCGAAGTCGTTCGGTCCTGAGGGCAGCCACAGGCCGATGCCCTGGAGGTACTTGAGCCCCGCTCGTCGCGCCCCGGCTGCGGAGAATTCCTCGATGAGCCAGGTCAAGGACTCGGCATGAGCCCCGTCGGGGGGTGGTGTCACGGTGAGCCTCCCTTGGAGAATCTCCACTCGGTGCCCGGGAAGCTCCCTTGAGAGTCGATCGGCGGCCTCCGCGATCGTGGTCTCGTGCTGTATCACGGCCATAGCTTCCTCCTTTTCGTGACTCATGCTTTCGGAGCGTATCGGGGCCCGCTGACAATGCGTGCGGATTCACCCATACGGGCTCTGGAGGGGTGCGGGGGGCCAACTTCCGCTTGGGGGGAGGGGGTTGACGGGTTTGGTTGGTCTAGACCAGGGTGTGCGGCATGGGGAGATCTCGCGTGTTTCTTGCCGCGCTCGCGTCGTTGTCGCTCGTTCTCGGGGCCGCCGGGTCCGCGCAGGCCGGGGTGGGGTTGCCGCCCGTCGTGTCGCATGTGCCGACCGAGGAGAAGGTCGTGTTCATCACCATCGACGACGGGTGGAATCACGATGCCGAGGCCGCCCGGATCCTGCTGGAGAAGCGGGTGCCGGTGTCGTTGTTCCTGCTGCCCGGGGCGACCTCGTACGACACCGCCTACTTCACGGGGCTGGTCGAGCAGGGCCGGGCCACCGTGGAGAACCACACCGTGAACCATCCGGACCTGACCACCCTCGACGCCGCCGGGAAGGACGCCGAGGTGTGCGGGGCCGGGGAGCGGCTGGCCGCGGCCTTCGGGAGGACGCCGAAGCTGCTGCGGCCGCCGTACGGGGCGGTGAACGACGACGTCCGGCTGGCGGCGAAGGCGTGCGGGGTGAAGGCACTCGTGACGTGGACGTACGACTTCACCACCTGGAGCGGGACGCCGGCCACGCCGCGGCTGAAGGCCGGGGACATCGTGCTGCTGCACTTCACGCCGACGCTGGCGGCGGATCTCCAGCGGGCGCTGGACGCGGCGAGGGCCGCCGGCCTGAAGCCGGCGGCCCTCTTGCCGCACCTGAAGGCGGCGGGGATGGTTCCGTAGCCGGGTCTACAGCTCGCGGTGGACCTTGGTGTTCGAGGCCTGGGCGCGGGGGCGGACCACCAGGAGGTCGATGTTGACGTGGCTGGGGCGGGTCACCGCCCAGGTGATGGTGTCGGCCACGTCGTCGGCGGAGAGGGGGTGCGCGACGCCCTCGTAGACCTTCTCGGCCTTGGTGGCGTCCCCGCGGAAGCGGGTCTTGGCGAACTCCTCGGTCTTGACCATGCCGGGGGCGATCTCGATGACGCGGACCGGCTGGCCGACGATCTCCAGGCGGAGGGTCTCGGCGAGGACGCGGGCGCCGTTCTTGGCGGCGACGTAGCCGGCGCCGCCCTCGTAGGTGGAGTGGCCGGCGGTGGAGGAGAGCACGACGACCGTGCCGTCGCCGGAGGCGATGAGCGCGGGCAGCAGCGCCTGGGTGAGGTTGAGGGTGCCGATGACGTTGACCTCGTACATCGTGCGCCAGTCGTCCGGGTCGCCGGTGGCGACGGGCTCGGCGCCGATGGCGCCGCCGGCGTTGTTGACGAGTACGTCGCAGCGCTCGAGGGAGGCGGCGAAGGCGTCGACGGCGGGCCGGTCGGTGACGTCGAGGGCGTGGGCGGTGGCCTCGTGGCCGGCGTCGGTGATCTCGGCGGCGAGGGCCTCGATGCGGTCCTTGCGGCGGGCGGTGAGGACGACGTGGTAGCCGGCCGCGGCGAGCTGCCGGGCGGTGGCCGCGCCGATTCCGCTGCTCGCGCCGGTGACTACGGCGGTTCGGGTGGCCGTGCGCGTGCTCATGGGCGGGGCTCCTCGTTCGGTCGCGGGGGTCGCCCGCCGGCTCGGTCGTTCGTACGGGCGATGGTTCGTACGGGCGATTGCTCGCCAGCATAGGCGGGGTGGGCGGGGGTGCCCCAGGCGAGGGATCCGGTGCGGGCGGATGGGGGAGGGCTCGCCCTCGTTCGTGTGATGGTCCGATCAGCCGGTGGGCGGGGTGGCTACGGTCCGCGCGAGGAGGTGGTGGCGGTGCGCGGTGGTGCCGTAGGCGGTGTGGTGGTGGCGGGCTTGCTGGTGCTGAGCGGGGCCGGGCCGGCGGGTGCCTGGGCCGGCCCGGAGGCCGATGTGGCCTACCACGGACGGGTGCGGCTGGCCCAGGGGCAGCTGCGGGTGTGGATGGTGCCGCAGAACGAGGGGCCGTCGGCGGTGCCGAACGCGACGGTGCGGGTGCGGCTGTCGGCGGACCTCGCCGACCGGCAGGAGCTGGCCGGGGGGTGTGCGCGGGTGGGCCGGCGGGAGGTGGTGTGCGAGACGGGCGCGCTGCCGGAGCACGGGCGGGGGCGGCACATCGGGCTGGTGCTGGAGCTGCGGGACCGCCCCGCGGAGGTGGCGGTGCGGATCGACACCTGGTGGGACGGGGGCGCGACGGACCGGAACCGCGCCAACAACGAGCACGTGGTGCTGGCGCTGGACACGGGTGACCCCTACGCCTTCTGAGCCCCGCCGCTGCCGGGGAGCAGCCAGCCGGCGACGGCCGAGGCGATCTCGGCGTCGTCGGCCCGGGGTGCGCTCCAGGCGATGTACCCGTCGGGGCGTACGAGGACGCAGGCGGTACGCCGTTCCGTGGCCCAGTGGTGGTGCGCGAGGGGGGTTCCGGGCGGGGTGGCCGCGCCGGGCGGGGTGATGAGGACGAAGCCGCCGGCGCGCAGGGCCTCGTACAGGCGGGTGGCGTGCGGGGCCTGTGGGGCCGGTGAGGCCTGCGGGGCGGGTGCGAGGGGGACGTCGGGGGCGCGCCGGCCGGCGGGGGTGGGGCGGCGGGTGCCGGGCGGGGGCGGGTAGGCGATGCCGATGCCGGAGACGAGGCCGAGCGCCCGGTCCTGGGCGGGGCCGAGGCGGGCGAGGAGGCCTGCGCCGAGGCGGCGGGCGGTGCGCAGGGCGGAGTTGTCTGTGATGACGGCGCGGACGAGGGCGCCGCTGATCCGCAGGACGAGGCGGCCGACGGGGTGGCGTTCGCGGTGGTAGCTGTCGAGGAGGGCTTCGGGGTCGGGGGTCTGGCCGTGGAGGACGGCGGCGAGCTTCCAGGAGAGGTTGGCGGCGTCCTGGAGCCCGGTGTTCATGCCGAGGCCGCCGGCGGGGGAGTGGACGTGGGCGGCGTCGCCGGCGAGGAAGACGCGGCCGACGCGGTAGTGGGGGACCTGGCGTTCGTCGCTGTGGAAGCGGGACATCCAGCGGGGGTCGTGCATGCCGTGGTCGGTGCCGAGGGCGGCGCGGGTGAGGGCGCGCAGTTCGTCGAGGTCGACGGGGTCGGTGTCCTGTGCGCGGCCGTCGGGGCTCCAGGCGATGGCGCGGTACCAGCCGTCGCCGAAGGGGACGAGGAAGGCGAAGGCCTCGGCGGTGCCGTTGGCGGTGAGGGTGTCCTCGGGCGGGTCGGTCAGGCGGATGTCGGCCAGGACCATGGAGCGGACGACGGCCCGGCCGGGGAAGGGGAGGCCGAGGCGGTCGCGGACGGTGGAGCGGACGCCGTCGGCGCCGACGACGTGGCGGGCGTGGATCCGGCGGCGGGCGCCTTGCGGGTCTTGTGGCTCTTGTCCGTCTACTACGTCTGCGGCGTCGTCTACGTCTCGTGCGTCTTGGACGTCGAGGGTGACCGTTTCGCGGTCCTGGCGAAGGCCGATGACCTGACAGTCGTACTGGATGTCCACCCCTGTGGACAACGCGCGACGCTCCAGCAGTTTCTCTGTCTCATATTGAGGGGTGATGAGGACGAAGGGGTAGCGGGAGCGCAGCCGTTGAAGGGAGAGGGCCATGCCAGCGAAGGGGCGCAGCCGGTCGATCCGCCGGCCGGTGGAGACGAGTTCGTCGGCGAGTCCGCGTGCGTCGAGCAGTTCGAGGGTGCGGGCGTGCACGGCGAAGGCGCGGGTGAGGTTGGCGGCCGTGCGGGGCCGGCGTTCGAGGAGGGTGACGGAGAGTCCGGTGGCGGCGAGGTCGCCGGCGATCAGGAGCCCGGTGGGTCCTGCGCCGACGACGGCCACGTCGAAGACCTCGGTGGTGCCGGGGGTGTTGTCCTCAGCGGCAGTCATGTCGGAAAAGTCTGCCAGCCGGGGGCCTCCGGCGGGGGCTGTTACACGGTGGCTCCGTTGCCGAATTCGGCCATCGCGTCGCCGACGATCCGTTCCAGGCGGGAGTGGTGGGCGCCGCGCCAGTAGACGCGCTCGCAGTCGGTGCACTGCGCGAAGACGTCGTACGAGCGCTGCGTGCCGTGCTCCAGCCGGTCGCCCACGCTGTC
This sequence comes from Streptomyces sp. NBC_00091, assembly GCF_026343185.1. GTDB lineage: Bacteria > Actinomycetota > Actinomycetes > Streptomycetales > Streptomycetaceae > Streptomyces. The sequence goes on from NZ_JAPEMA010000001.1 coordinate 3,211,073, forward strand.
CTTGTCGGCTTCCTGGAGCGGGCCGTTGCAGGCGGTGCAGCGGGTCCAGGGCGCGAGGGTGGGGGCGAAGCGGCCGAGGACGTCGCGCAGTTGGTCGTCCGGGTTGTCGCTGTAGACGTACGCCCCGGCGAAGATCTCGCGGCGGCGCAGCAGGCCGCGGTCGCGGGAGAGCAGGACGCGGCGCTCGGCGGCGGAGCGGGTGGCGAGGGCGGGGTCGCCGATGTCCTCGTTCTCGTAGGCGGCGTCGACGCCGAGCAGGCGCAGGCGGCGGGCGAGGGTGCCGAGGTGGACGTCGAGGAGGAAGCGCAGCGGGGCGCCCGGGATCTGCTGGGGCCGGTCCACGCCGAACACCTCGACGGACTCGCCTGCTTGGGGCACGTACGAGACCGGTACCTCCTGGCCGTCGACGAGCAGGCGGCCCACTTCGGTGAGCGGGACGCCGGCCGATTCGACGACGTGTCCGAGGCTGGAGGCGCCGTCGGTGGCGGTCGGAACGCGGTCCGCGCGCCGGCTGGGCGGGGCGAAGAGGCGCAGTTCGGGGGCGAGGGTGAGTTCAATGCCGGGACCGTTCACCGGATTTCTCCCAGGAAGCCCTGGGCTTCAGCCCGGGGGGAAATGGGTCCCTGGGGCGGAGCCGCGTAGCGGCGGAGTTCGTTGCACATCTGCTCTGACCTGCACTCTCTTTCGTTGTCAGTGGCGGGTGTTACGTTCCGGTCATGTCGACAGCAGCGATGGTCGAGGGGGAGGCCGGGCATGCCCGGTACACCTTCCGGCTTCGTGTGTCGTCTACCGCGCTGGCCTGGCTTGAGGCGGAGTGGGCGCGGTGCCGGTGGGTGTGGAACGAGTGTGTGGCGATGTCCCGCAAGGTCCACGCCCACAACAAGACGGCCGGCGAGAAGGTGACGTGCGGTCCGTCGCAGCTCGACAAGATGCTGACCGGGGCCCGACGCTCGATGGCGTGGCTGCGGGCAGGAAGCAGCGTTCCGCAGCAGCAGATCATCCGGGACTTCGCCAAGTCCCGCGCGAAGGCCCTGAAGGACGTCAAAGCGCGGGTGCCGGTGCGGCAGCGTGCCGGGATGCCGAAGCACAAGAAGAAGCGTGAGTCGGCTCCCACGCTCAACTACACGCAGCGCGGCTTCCGGCTCAAGGACGGCCGTCTGCACCTGGCCGGGGGCATCAGCGTGACCGTCGTCTGGTCGCGGGACCTGCCCGAGCCTCCGTCGTCGGTACGCGTCTACCGCGACAGCCTCGGCCACTGGTACGCCAGCTTCGTCGTCCCCACGACCATCGAGACACTGCCCTCCACCGGGGCGGTGATCGGTATCGACTGGGGCGTGAGCGAGACCGCGACCACCACGTCCGACGACCACGACCTGCCCCACGCCCAGCACGGGAAGAGTGCCTCCGCGAGGCTGGCGCGCTACCAGCGGATGATGGCCCGCCGCCGCGCACCCAGGGGCAAGGTCCAGTCGAAGGGCTATCGCGCGGCGCGGCGGCAGGCGGCGAAGGCGCACAAGAAGGTGGTCCGGCAGCGTCAGGACACTGCCCGCAAGTGGGCCAAGAAGGTGGTCCGCGACCACGACGCGCTCGCCGTCGAGGACTTCAAGCCGAAGTTCCTCGCCAAGTCCACCATGGCCCGTAAAGCGGCAGACGCCGCGATCGGCGCCACGAAGAGGGCCTTGATCGAGATGGGCCGCAAGCACGGCCGTGCCGTGCACCTGGTCCACCCCGCGCACACCACCATGGACTGCGCCAAGTGCGGAGCGAGAACCAAGCACGCACTACCCCTCTCGGAACGAACCTACTCGTGCACCGCGTGCGGAGCCGTGTCTCCCAGGGACAAGAACTCCGCCCGCCTCATGCTCGTCCGGGCTGGTCTCAACCCGGCTGGTGCTGACCGTGTAAGAGCTTGCGGACCGCAGGTCCGCAGCCGACGTGAGCCAGGAATCCCCTCCCTTTAGGGAGGGGAGGATTCAAGGTCCCAGCATGCCATTGGGGGGCCGGGGGGCGCGGCCGAATTTGCCGGTCGCGGTCGTGGTCGCGATCGGGGCGGGTCAGGCGTTCGCGGCGGCTTCGTCGTAGGCCTCGCGGTGGGCGCTGACCTCGTCGAAGTGGTTCTCGGCCCACTGTTTGACGGAGGAGAGGAGGCAGCCGAGGCTGCCGCCGAGCTCGGTGAGGCGGTAGTCGACGCGGACGGGGACGGTCGCGGTGACGGTGCGGGTGACGATGCCGTCGCGTTCGAGGGAGCGGAGGGTCTGGGTGAGCATCTTCTGGCTGACGCCGGGGATCTTGCGGCCGAGTTCGCTGTAGCGCATGGAGCCCGACTCGGCCTCGCCGAGGGCGCTGAGGACGAGGCCGACCCACTTGTCGCTGATGCGGGCCAGCAGCTGGGTGGTGGGGCACTCCTTGACGAAGGCGTCGTAGGCGGCGCGGGCCTCCTCGCGGAGGGCGGCGGCGGTGCGGGTGGCCATGCGGTGCCCACTTCCGGGTCGGGTACGCACTCCCAAGTGCGTACTTACGAAAAGAGAGTACCTCTCCATAGGTTAGTGGTCATCGGGAACGACCGAACGAAACCGGGGAGAGAACATGAGCGAGCAGCAGACCCAGACCATGCGGGCAGCGGTGGTCAGCGCCTTCGGCGGTCCGGAGCGGGTGGAGCTGGCCGAGGTGGCGGTGCCGCAGCCGGCGGCCGGGCAGGTCCGGATCCGCGTCCGGGCCGCCGGGGTGAACCCGGTGGACGGCGCGGTCCGCGCCGGCGTCTTCGGCGGGGCCGGGCAGCGGCTCGGGCTCGGCTGGGACGTGGCGGGCGAGATCGACGCGGTCGGCCCCGGGGTGGAGGGCTGGACGGCGGGCCGCAGGGTGGTCGGCCTGCACTACGGCCCGGTGAAGCCGCTCGGGACGCACGCGGAGTACGCGGTCCTCGACGCCTCGGCGGTGGCCGCGGCACCCGAGACGGTGGACGACGCCGCCGCGGCGGCGCTTCCGCTGAGCGGGCTGACGGCCGCCCGCGCGGTGGACCTGCTGGGGCTCGCCCCGGGCGACTCGGTACTGATCACCGGCGCGGCCGGGGTGGTCGGCGGCCTCGCCGTCCAGCTGGCCGCCCGGGCGGGGCTGGTGGTGACGGCCCTGGCCGGTGCGGGGGACGAGGAGTTCGTACGCTCCCTGGGCGCCGCCGGGTTCGTGGCACGGGGCTCGGCTCCCGCCGGGCCGGTCGACGGGGTCCTGGACGCGGCGGTGCTGGGCGGCGCCGCGCTGGGCTTCGTCCGCGACGGCGGTGCGTACGTCGGGCTCAGGCCGGGCGCGGCCCCGGCCGCGGAGCGGGGGATCCGGGTGGAGGAGCAGGAGGTCGCCCCGGACGGCGCGCTGCTGGGCCGGCTGTCGGCGCTGGTCGACGCGGGGGCGCTGACGCTGCGGGTCGCGGACGCCTTTGAGCTCGGGGAGGCGGTGAAGGCGCATGCGGCCCTTGCCACTCCGGGGACCCGGGGGCGCGTGGTCCTCACGGTGCGGTGAGTGCCCGTCTCCGCCTGTCGGTGGCCGGGCGGGGCCGCGGGCCCCGGCTGGGGCCGGTTGCCCGTCTGCGGGTGGTGGGCCGCTGCGCGGGGCTGTCCCCTACCGCCCTTCGCCCGTTCCTCCCCCAGCTACCGCTGGGAGGTGCCCCCAGGGCGCTGCCCGGACCCGCGCCTCAATCGCCGGCGAGGCTGGAAGATCCAGCCCCGCCGGCGATTGAGGCGCGCAGGCCGGGGCGGGGCCGGGTGGTGGGGGTTAGCGGAGGAGCCATTGGCGGGTCAGGGTCAGCATTTCGGCGTGGCTGCGTCCGCCGTGGTCGACGGCGATGAACTGGGTGCCGATCCGCAGCGAGAAGACCATCAGGCAGCGGACCTCGACGTCGTCCGGGTCGGGGCAGAACGAGCCGAACAGCGAGCGCAGGTAGTCCATCCGCCGGTTGTCGACGCGGCGCAGCCGCGCCGCGACGGCCTCGTCGCGGCGGGCCCAGTCGCGGACCGCCAGGTCCACGGTGGTGCCGCGGACCGGGCCGTCGACGGACTCCTCGACGATGGTGAACAGCCGGTGCAACTTCGTCCGGGCGTCGCCCCCCGCGCTCTCGATCTGCTCGATCACCCCGTCCGCGACCTCGTGCTCCCAGGTGTCGAGCATCTCCTCCAGCAGCGCGTCCCGGTTGCGGAAGTACCCGTAGAAGCCGCCCTTGCTGACGCCGAGCGCCTGCGCCAGCGCTTCGATGCGGACGGCGTCCGGGCCGCCGGCCGCGAGGGCGCGCAGGCCTTCTTCGATCCACTTGCCGCGGGGCGTGCGGGCGGTGGCCATGGTGTGTCTCCCGTCACGTGCCGATGATCTATACGGGTCCGTATAAACAGGTCTAGCCTCTTGTATACGGCATCGTATAGATGAGGGGCACGCCCATGAAACTCCCCAGAACCGCTCACACCTCCCGCCCCTGGCGGATCCACGAGATCGCCGGTGACTTCCAGGTCGAGGACGTGTGGGCGCTGCCGACCCCCGGCGGCCCGGACGACCTCGCATGGCTGGTGGCCCAGTTCGCGGAACGCGACCGCGACACCTCCGGGTCCGGCATCTCCTCCCCGCTGTACCGGATCCTCTTCGCCATCCGCTGGAAGCTCGGCGCGCTGCTCGGCTGGGACAAGCCCGGCGACGGCGTCGGCACCCGGGTGCGGTCGCTGCGCGAGCGGCTGCCGGCGGACCTGCGCGAGGGGCTCCGGGGCCCCGACCTGGACGACCTCCCCTTCACCTCGGTCTACCTGACGCACGACGAGTGGGTGGCCGAGATGGGCAACAAGACCGTGCACGGGGTGATGCACATCGGCTGGGTCCCCGACGGCCTCGGCGGCTACCGTGGCCAGATGACCGTCCTGGTGAAGCCCAACGGCCTCCTCGGCCTCGCCTACATGGCGGCCATCAAGCCCTTCCGGTACGTGGGCGTGTACCCGGCGCTGATCAAGGCGATCGGCCGCCAGTGGGAGCAGAACGCCGCCGCGCGCAACGCGGCCTGAAGGCCCCGGCCGCCCCGCTAGCGAAGGTCGCGGCGATGCGATCGCCGGGACCGTCGTGCGGCGATGAAGGCCACGTCGGCCACTACGAGCACGATGGCGATGATCAGGAGATAGATCATGCCTTCCGCCACCGCGCCGATCAGTCCCAGGACGACGGCCACGAGAAGCAGGAACAGGAAGATCGCCATACGGCGGGCACCTCCTCCGGCACGGGGCTCAAGGCGATCAGCGGCGCGCGAGTTGTCGTTCGCCGCTCGCGCCCGGCTGGTACGTCATCCCGTAGTACTTGAAGATCGCTTCCTCCTGCTCGGAGGGAAGGATGTCGTCGGTGCCGATGGCCGGGGCCTTCCGCACTGCTGCCTTGGTGTGCGCGACCTTGATGTAGTCCGGCCCCAGGGTCGCCTCGTCGAGGGGAACGAAGACCAGGCGCCGACGGGTGGGCAAGCCGATGAGGACGGTGGCCATGGCCGGCTCGTCGGTAGTGGTGTTCACGTAGATCGCTTCCAGCGCGCCGATCCGGTGGCCCTTCATGTCGACCACGTCGCGTTCGCGCCACTCGCGGATATCGGCTGAATGGATCATGCGTCGCTCCCTGCGGCGGGACCACGCTGACACAACGGCCCCGGCACATTCACACGCCGGGGCCGCCCTTCCAGGCCGTCGCACGTGAGAGTGCAATGACCCATTTGTCATGCTACGCCTGTGGACCACGGTTCCGCCGTTGGAGAAGCAGGCCGGATCGCCCCGGCGCGCGATGACCCTGCGGGACATGTCGGGTGCCCTCGTAACGCTGCCCGGGGGTGAGCGGTAGTCGGCTGTCGGCTTTCTGGAACGCGTAGAGCGTCAGGCCTCTCTCTGTCGCTGGCATATTGCGCAGAAATCTTCATCGAAATGTTCCTGATTCCTGTTTTTTGCAACCGGAAAATATGGTCAGCCTGGTGAGATGTAATACGAAGTTCAGGTCGCTCTGCGCCCGGCGCGAATTACTGTGCACGACACGGGGCCGAGGCGGATCCAGGTGCCCTGGTCGTGGCAATCTGCTTGCCAGCGCAAGGTTTTTGAGCGGAGGTACACGGCCCATGGGTGTCAATGTCAATCCCACCGTCAGCAGGCGCCGGCTGGGATCGGAGCTCCGTCGGCTCCGGGAGATGAGGGGCATGACGACGCCGCAGGTGGCGGAGAGCCTGCTGATCTCCCAGCCCAAGATCAGTCTCATGGAGAACGGCCGCCGCCTCATCAAGCCGCGCGACGTGCGCGATCTCTGCGGGCTGTACGGAGTCCAGGACCGGCGGCTTGTTGACCAGCTGATGCAGCTGGCCAGGGAATCGGGGCAGCAGGGCTGGTGGAATGCCTACGGTGATATCCCGTACGGGGCCTACATCGGCCTGGAGGCCGAGGCCGCGGCGATCCGATGCTACGAGCCCCTGATGATCCCCGGCCTGCTGCAGACCCCTGCCTACGCTCGGGCGGTCATCGCAGGAACGATCCCTCAGGCCGCCGCCGAACAGGCCGCCACACGTCTCCGGGTACGGCTGCGGCGCCAGCGCCGGCTGGGCGCCCCGGACAACCCGCTGCGCTTATGGGCCGTACTGGACGAATCGGCACTGCGGCGCCTCGTAGGCAGCCGCGAGGTCATGCGCGAGCAGCTGGAGCATCTGACCCACCTCGGAGCCCAGCCGCACATCACCGTGCAGGTCCTCCCCCACGACGTGGGGGCGCACCCTGGTGTCTCGGGACAGTTCGCGCTGCTCGAGTTCGCCGACGCCGCCGACGTGAGCGTGGTGTATTTGGAAAGGTTCACCAGCGATCTCTATCTGGAGAAACGATCCGACATCAGGATCTACAGCGATATGTACGCTCACCTGCAGGCCCAGGCGCTGAGCCCGGACAGTACCCGTCACTTCATCAACGAAGCCATCAAGGAGTACGTCGCCACGGAATTCCGGGGAGACGTCCGCGCGCCGTCCCCGCCGGACCCGTGAGCGTCGTGCGGTAGGCATCCTGACACCGAGGACCGAGCCCCTGGACGACGTGTCCAGGGGCTCGGCTTCGGGTCCTGTCGAGACCGATCGGTCAGAGGCGTGAGGCTGTCACGCCTGCCATGTGCCGGCTAGTCCTGTCGAGTCGCCGTACCTCGGCGGGTTCTCTTCATCGCGAAGAGGGCCGAGCCTCCGACGAACACCAGCGCGGCTGCGGAGGCGGCCATGATGCCGGTCCCGCTGCTTGTGCTGGTAGCGGCGAGGTCGGGCGACGCCGGCTTCGGCTGCCGGCCGGTGGCGGCGCTCACGTGGGCGAAGTTGACGTTCTTGGCCATCTGGCCGGGAAGCGCGTGGCCCAGAGCATCGTCGAGGCCGCCCGGCAGGAAGTCGGCCCACGGGGGCTTGCCCTGGTCGTGGTCGTCGTGACCGTGGCCGGGCTTGCCCTGGTCGTCTTCGTCGTGACCGTGACCCTGCTCGCCCTCGTCGTCGTGGTGACCGTGTTCGCCCTCGTCGCCCTCGTCGTCGTGGTGGCCGTGGCCGTGATCGCCCGAGTCACCCTTGTCGCCGCGAGGCCCCTTGGGCCCGGCAGGTCCGGTGGGTCCGGCAGGTCCGGCGGGTCCGGGGCTGCCGTCGGGGCCGGGGGCGCCGGGTGCGCCGGGGCTGCCGGTGGGTCCGGCGGGTCCGGGGCTGCCGTCGGGGCCGGGGGCGCCGGGTGCGCCGGGGCTGCCGGTGGGTCCGGCGGGTCCGGGGCTGCCGTCGGGGCCGGGGGCGCCGGGTGCGCCGGGGCTGCCGGTGGGTCCGGCGGGTCCGGGGCTGCCGTCGGGGCCGGGGGCGCCGGGTGCGCCGGGGCTGCCGGTGGGTCCGGCGGGTCCGGGGCTGCCGTCGGGGCCGGGGGCGCCGGGTGCGCCGGGGCTGCCGGTGGGTCCGGCGGGTCCGGGGCTGCCGTCGGGGCCGGGGGCGCCAGGTGCGCCAGGGCTACCGGTCGGGCCGGGCGAGCCGGTGGGGCCGGGTTCGCCCGTCGGGCCAGGCGATCCCGTCGGTCCGGGAGACCCGGTCGGTCCGGGAGACCCGGTCGGTCCGGGAGGTCCGGGAGGTCCGGAAGGTCCGGGCGGGCCGACGGCGCAGGTCGGCCTCGTAATGGTGTTGGTGTCCATCGTGACCGCGGCCACACGCGCCAGGGCGCGGCCTTCGATCACGGCGCCGGTGTTCAGCGTGATGGACTGCATGGCCAGGATGGTGCCCTTGAAGTCGGTGTCCGTGCCGAGGGTGGCGGAGCTGCCCACCTGCCAGAACACGTTGCAGGCACTTGCTCCGTTGATGAAGGCCACGGAACTCCCCGGAGCCGTGATCAGGGTTGTGGGGATCCGGAAGATGAAGACGGAGTTGGGGTCGTTTTGGCCGTCGAGGGTGACCGTCCCCCCGTTGAGTTGCAGGGACGGCGGGGACGCCGGGGCCGTGTAGACGCCGGGCGCCAGCGTCAGTCCGTCGAGCACGTCCGAAGCGAGAATGGTCCCGGGCCCCCGGCCTGCCGCGTCGTCGTAGGCGACGACGAGGTCGGACTTCGCCTGAGCGGCGGCGGCGTTGGGGGCTACGCGCGTCACTCCGTTGACGATGCCGGGCGGGAAGCCGGTCACCGATGTGCCCGGAGAGAGGCCCAGGTCGCCGTTGATGACGGTGCCGAGCGTGTTGGTGACCGTCGAACCGGCCAGGACCCCGTAACTGGCGGTGGTCCCCAGCAACACGGGGGCTTCTGCGGCGTGGGCGAGTGTCGGGACCAGGGTGGCCGCCGCCACGAGCGCTGCGGGGAGGAGGGCAAAGGCTCCCCGTTTGAGCAGATTGCGTTGAGGGCTTGTGTCGGGTGGAGCCGACCGAATGACATCCAATGCCATAGCAGGACCTTTCTTGTTGCTTCGGGTCTCAGTCCTCCCGAAGGAGGATTCCGAGCGCCCACGACGATGGCTGCTCAGGGCCACAGGCCCCCCTGCCAGCGCCGGCGCGAAGGCTCACCCTGAGCGGGAGCCGCAGAACGACTCCCTCCCAGAGATGTGATGCACCGTCATGCGGGAGTATTCACGCATATTTCGCAGAAATAGGCCATAAGTCAGAAAAAATGGTCTACATGGGTGACGCAACGTCAGGAACCCGTGCGCGTTGCACGGCCATGCGAATCTGCTGTGTCGTCAAAGTGGAGAGCATCGGTGCATCCGGGAGGCCCTTCTCGGCTGACGTGTACGACCGCTGGTACAAGTCGCACCCCAAGGCCCGGGAGGCCGGCCGCGCCGAGCACAGGAGCCGTAGGAGAACTTCGAGATCAAGGCGGCGGCCGACGGCCGGGCCGCCGAGGTCGACGTCGAGCGGGTGCCGGCACGTACGCCGTCCCCAGTGCGACCAAGGAGACGCCCGCCCGCTAGGTCGTCCCGTGGACCCTGGAGCGGGTGCGCGCGGTGATCGCCGGCCTGCCGAAGCGCTTCCAGGGAGGCGGCAGGCCGGCCTTCGGCTGCGGGCTCCGCCAGGGCGAGGTCTTCGGCATCGGCGACACGGACATCGACACGCCCCGGAGGACGGGATGCACGCGCTGCGTCATGCGTACGCGTCCGTCCTCCTGGACGCGGGGGAGAGCATCAGGGCGCTCTCGGAGTACCTCGGGCACTACGATCCCGGCTCCGCCCTGCGCAGCCCACGCAGAAGGCCGCCCATCGTGGGCGAAACGCCGGGTCAGGGCCAGACGAGGCAGTACGCCTGGTGGCCGTTCTCGTGGAGGCGGTGGGAGAAGTCCTGCCACTCGTGGAGCAGCTGGTAGACGTTGAAGGCGTCGCGCGGGCCGCCCCGGTCGGGGACCGTCGACCAGATGAAGGCGGCCGCGCCCACCGATTCCTCGCCCACCCCGCGCAGCGGGTCGACCACCGTCATGGGCAGCTTGACCACCGCGTAGTCGGGGTGCAGGACGACCAGCTCCAGCGGGGGCACCTTGTGCAGGGGTATGCCCTCGATGCCGGTCAGGACCATCGCGGCCACCGTCTCCGGCTTGATCTTGGTGAACAGGCCGCCCATGCCGAGCTCGTCGCCGCCCAGCTCCTCCGGCCGCATCGTCTGCGGCACCCGCGCGGCCGTGGCGCCGTCGGGGGCGCCGAAGTACTTGTACGTCACTCCCATGCCGCGACCCTTGGGCAGGCCGTCCGACTCCTCGGGCGTCTGCGTGGGTCCCGGTACGGGATCGGCGGCCTCGGCGGCCCGGCGGCGGTGCTTGCCGCGGCGGGCTCGGGCATCGCGGGCGCGCTGCGGATCCAGGCCGTCCGTACCCTCGCCCGGTCCACCACCGCGTTGCATATCTCCACCCGACTGGTATTGCCTGCCCCGGCCCCGCGGCCCCCGCCACGCAGCCTGATCATCATGGCAGTGACCTCCCCCGCGACGGCGAGGTGAAACGCCCGTCCGCAAGTCTGTCGCGGCCTCTGAGACCATGGCTGGTGTGAGCTACCCGTACCCGTATGAAGCCCCAGTTTCGCAGACGCTCTTCGAGCGCGCGTCCCTCGTGACCCCCGGCGGCGTGAACTCTCCCGTTCGCGCCTTCCGTGCCGTGGGCGGTACGCCCCGGTTCATGGTGTCCGGTACCGGTCCCTACCTGACCGATGCCGACGGGCGTGAGTACGTCGACCTGGTCTGCTCGTGGGGGCCGATGATCCTCGGCCACGCCCACCCCGAGGTGATCGAGGCGGTGCAGGCGGCGGTCGCCCGCGGCACCTCCTTCGGTACGCCCGGCGAGGGCGAGGTCGCGCTCGGCGAGGAGATCGTCGCCCGCATCGAGCCCGTCGAGCAGGTGCGCCTGGTGTCGTCCGGCACCGAGGCGACCATGTCGGCGATCCGGCTGGCCCGCGGCTTCACCGGCCGCGCCAAGATCGTCAAGTTCGCCGGCTGCTACCACGGACACGTCGACGCGCTGCTGGCCGCCGCCGGTTCCGGCCTGGCGACCTTCGCGCTGCCCGACACCCCCGGTGTGACGGGCGCGCAGGCCGGCGACACGATCGTGCTGCCCTACAACGACCTCGACGCCGTCCGGGCGGCCTTCGCCGCGCACCCGGGCGAGATCGCCTGCGTGATCACCGAGGCCGCGCCCGGCAACATGGGCGTCGTCACCCCGGGCGAGGGCTTCAACCAGGGCCTCGCCGACCTGTGCCGGGAGAACGGCGCGCTGTACATCTCCGACGAGGTGATGACCGGATTCCGTACCTCCCGCGCCGGCTGGTACGGGGTGGACGGGGTCAGGCCCGACCTGATGACCTTCGGCAAGGTCATGGGCGGCGGCTTCCCGGCGGCGGCCTTCGGCGGCCGCGCGGACGTCATGGGGTACCTGGCCCCGGCCGGCCCGGTCTACCAGGCGGGCACGCTCTCCGGTAACCCGGTCGCCACCGCCGCCGGCCTCGCGCAGCTGCGGCTGCTGGACGGGGCGGCGTACGCGAAGGTCGACGCGGTGTCGAAGGAGATCCAGGGCCTGGTGACGGCGGCGCTGGGCAAGGAGGGCGTGGCGCACCGGCTGCAGACCGCGTCCAACATGTTCTCGGTGTTCTTCACCGCGGACCCGGTCCGCAACTACGACGAGGCGAAGACGCAGGAAGCATTCCGCTTCAACGCGTTCTTCCACTCGATGCTGTCGCAGGGCGTCTACCTGCCGCCGTCGGCGTTCGAGTCCTGGTTCGTGTCCACCGCCCACGACGAGCGGGCGGTCGAGCGCATCGCGGCGGCGCTGCCCGCCGCCGCGCGGGCCGCCGCGGAGGCCACCGCATGAGCGACATCACCGTCGTCCACCTGATGCGCCACGGCGAGGTGCACAACCCGGAGGGGGTCCTGTACGGGCGCCGGGCCGGCTACCACCTCTCCGAGCTGGGCCGGCAGATGGCCGACCGGGTCGCCGAGCACCTCCAGGAGCGGGACGTCACCTATGTGGTGTCCTCGCCGCTGGAGCGGGCGCAGGAGACGGCAGCGCCGATCGCGAAGGTGCACGGCCTGGAGCTGGCTACCGACGGCCGGCTGATCGAGGCGGGCAACGTCTTCGAGGGCAAGACCTTCGGCGTCGGCGACGGCGCCCTGCGCAAGCCGGGCAACTGGAAGCACCTGACGAACCCGTTCAAGCCGTCGTGGGGCGAGCCGTACGTCGAGCAGGTCGTGCGGATGATGAGCGCGATCGAGGCCGCGAGGGACTCGGCGCGCGGGCACGAGGCGGTGGCGGTCAGCCACCAGCTGCCGATCTGGATCGTGCGCAGCTTCGCGGAGAAGCGGCGGCTGTGGCACGACCCGAGGCGGCGGCAGTGCACGCTGGCGTCGCTGACGTCGTTCACGTACCAGGGCGACAAGCTGGTGTCGGTGGGCTACAGCGAGCCGGCCCGGGACCTGGTCCCGGCGCACCTCCTGGCCGGGGCCAAGCCGGTCAAGGGCAAGTCGAAGGCCTTCGGCGCGTAGTCCCTGGCCGGGGTCCCGTCCCTGACCAGCGCCTTAACACCCCCTCGGGGGGTGCGGAAGATCCGCAAAACGGTCATGCGAAACTTTTCACATGAGCCTTAGCCGCGCCCCCCGACGCCGCCGCTCGACCAGCGGCCGCGCCACCCTGCTGACCGCGGTGACCCTCGCGAGCGCCCTGACCCTCTCGGCGTGCAGCGATACGGGCAGCGGCAGCAAGTCAGCCGGTTCCGCCGGCGGCAACTACGTGACGGGCCCCAGCGGCATCTCCACCGTCTCCAAGGCCGACCGCGTCGACGCCCCCAAGCTCGACGGGGAGACCGTCGACAGCAAGACCCTCGACACCACCACCCTCAAGGGCAAGGTCGTCGTCCTCAACGTCTGGGGTTCGTGGTGCCCGCCCTGCCGGGCCGAGGCGCCGTACTTCGCGAAGGTCTCCAAGGACCTGGCCGACGCCGGCAAGGACGTGGCCTTCGTCGGGATCAACACCCGCGACAACAGCAAGCAGAACGCCGCCTCCTTCGAGGAGAACTTCGGGATCACCTACCCGAGCCTCTACGACCCGGACGGGAAGCTGATGCTCCGCTTCCCCAAGGGCACGCTGAACGCGCAGTCCATCCCCTCCACGATCGTCCTCGACAAGGAGGGCAAGATCGCCGCCCGCACCCTCGTCGCGGTCAACGAGGAGCAGCTGCGCTCGATGATCGACCCGCTCCTCGCGGAGCAGTGACCGAGTGAGTGCCCTCGTGGTCGAGCACCTCCTCGCCGCCGAAGCGGCCGGCGTGAACAGCACCGTCCTGAGCGGGGGACTGCTGCTGGCCCTGCCGATCGCGCTGATCGCGGGCCTGGTCTCCTTCTTCTCCCCCTGCGTGCTCCCCCTGGTCCCCGGCTACCTGTCCTACGTGACCGGTATCGGCGGCGCCGACCTCGCCGAGGCCCGGCGCGGCCGGATGGCGGCCGGCGCGAGCCTGTTCATCCTCGGCTTCACCGCCGTCTTCGTCTCGACCGGCGCGCTCTTCGGCCAGTTCGGCGACGTCTTCCAGGGAGAGAACAAGGACGTCATCACCCGGGTCATGGGCGCCTTGGTGATCCTGCTCGGCCTCTTCTTCATGGGGGCCATCCCGGGCCTGACGATGCGGGAGTTCCGCTTCCACAAGAAGCCGACGGCCGGCCTGCTCGGCGCGCCCGTGCTCGGCGTGCTCTTCGGCATCGGCTGGACCCCCTGCATGGGCCCGACCCTCGCCGCCGTGAACACGCTCGCCATCTCCCTCGACGACGCCACCGCCGCGCGCGGCGCCCTGCTGATGGTCGTCTACTGCCTGGGGCTCGGTCTGCCCTTCATCCTCGCCGCGGTCGCCTTCCGCAAGGCGCTCGGTGCTTTCGGCTGGGTGAAGAAGCACTATGCATGGGTGATGAGGATCGGCGGCGGCATGCTGATCCTGACCGGCCTGCTGCTCGTCACAGGAATGTGGGACAGCATCGTCGGCGAGATGCAGAGCTGGACCAGCGGCTTCACGGTGGGGATCTGAGGACTACACGCACATGAGTACGACCGACAAGGCGCCCGCCGAGGCGCCCAACCAGGCCGAGGCCGAAGCCGACGCCGCCGCCGGAGCGCAGCTCTCCACGGCCCCCGTCGAGGACGGCCCGGCGGCCCCCGTCGGCATCGGGGTGACCGGCTGGGCCCGCTGGTTCTGGCGCCAGCTCACCTCCATGCGCGTGGCGCTGATCCTGCTCTTCCTGCTCTCCCTCGGCTCCATCCCCGGCTCCCTGGTCCCGCAGACCCAGGTCGACCCGATGAAGGTCGCGGAGTGGAAGAAGACCCACGAGTTCTGGGTCCCGCTCGCCGAGAAGCTCCAGCTCTTCGACGTCTACAGCTCGGTGTGGTTCTCCGCGATCTACATCCTGCTGTTCGTGTCGCTGATCGGCTGCATCGTCCCGCGCACCTGGCAGTTCGTCGGCCAGCTCACCGGCCGCCCGCCGGGCGCGCCCCGCCGCCTGGACCGGCTGCCGGCGTACGTGACCTGGCGGACGGACACCTCCCCCGAGGAGGTCCTCGCCTCGGCGAAGACCCTGCTCGGCGGGCGCCGCTTCCGCACGGAGGCGGCGGCCGACGAACGGTACGGCAACGCCGTCGCCGCCGAGAAGGGCTATCTGCGCGAGGCCGGGAACCTGGCCTTCCACATCGCCCTGATCGTGCTGCTGGTGGCCTTCGCGGCCGGGCAGCTCCTCAAGTCCGAGGGCGGCAAGCTCGTCCTGCGCGGCAAGGGCTTCTCCAACACGCTCACCCAGTACGACGACTTCAAGTCCGGCAGCCTCTTCTCCTCCGACAACCTGCCGCCGTTCTCGTTCACCCTGGACAAGTTCGACGCGACGTACGAGAAGACCGGCCCGCAGAAGGGCACCCCGCGCGACTTCAAGGCGTACGTCACCTACGCCGAGGGCGCGCACGGGGAGCCGAAGAAGGCCGAGATCGAGGTCAACAAGCCGCTGGAGATCGACGGCTCCAAGATCTTCCTGCTGGGCCACGGCTACGCGCCGGTCATCTCGGTGACCGACCCCACCGGCAAGGTGGTCTACAAGGACGCCGTGCCGATGCTGCCCTTCGACGCCAACCTCAGCTCCTCGGGCGCGGTCAAGATCCCGGACGGCTACCGCAACAAGAACGGCGACAAGGAACAGCTCGGCTTCAACGCCATGTTCGTGCCGACCTTCGCGGGCGAGGGCAAGGGCACGATGCTCTCCCAGTTCCCGGCCCTGGACTTCCCCGTCCTCGCGCTCAGCGCCTACCACGGCAGCCTCGGCGTGGACGCGGGCCTGCCGCAGAACGTGTACCAGCTGAACACCTCCAAGATGCAGGAGTTCAAGAACCCCGAGGGCGAGCTGTTCAAGCAGCGGCTGCTGCCCGGCGAGACGATGACCCTGCCCGACGGCGCCGGCACCGTGAAGTTCGAGGGCATCGAGCGCTGGGCCACCTTCTCGGTCACCCAGCAGCCCGGCAGCGGACTGGCCCTCGCGGGCGCGGTCATCGCCATCGGCGGCCTGGCCGCGTCCCTGTTCATCCAGCGCCGCCGGGTCTGGGTCCGCGCGGTCGCCGGCCCGGACGGCGTGACCGTCGTCGAGATGGCGGGCCTGGGCCGCAGCGAGTCGGCGAAGCTGCCCGAGGAGCTGTCGGAACTCTCCGCCGCCCTGTACGAACGGGCGCCCGGCCCCGCGGAAGCCGAATCCGTAACCACACAGGAAGAGGGAGAGCGCGCATGACGCTGCTCGCGGCGGCGACGAACGAGAGCCTCGCCGATCTCAGCAACAAGCTCGTCTACGCGTCGATGGCGGTCTACACCCTCGCCTTCTTCGCGCACATCACCGAGTGGGTCTTCGGCAGCCGCAGCAAGGTGGGCCGTACGGCCGCCGCGCTGACGGCGCCGGCCGCCGGCGCGGCGCCCGCCGTGCGGGTGCGCACCCAGGGCGGGGGCACGGCCGTCCTCGACAAGCCGAAGGTCGTCACCCGCTCCGCCGCCGGCACCCGGGACGTCCCGGACGGCCCCGGCGCGGCGGGCGGCACCGAGAAGGGCGACCTGTACGGGCGGATCGCGGTCTCGCTGACCGTGCTCGGCTTCCTCATCGAGGCGGCGGGCGTGGTCGCCCGCGCGATGTCGGTGCAGCGGGCCCCCTGGGGCAACATGTACGAGTTCTCGGTGACCTTCTCCACGGTCGCCGTCGGCGCGTACCTGCTGCTCCTGGCGCTGAAGAAGAACGTCCGCTGGCTCGGCCTGATCCTGGTCACCACCGTGCTGCTGGACCTCGGCATCGCCACCACCTGGCTCTACACCGCCAGCGACCAGCTGGTCCCGGCCCTGCACTCGTACTGGCTGTGGATCCACGTCTCCACCGCCATCTTCTGCGGCGCCGTCTTCTACATCGGCGCGGCCGGCACGGTGCTCTACCTCTTCCGCGACGGCTACGAGAGCCACCTGGAGCAGGGCCGCACGCCCGGCCGCTTCCGCACCTCGGTGATGGAGCGGCTGCCCTCGGCGGCCTCGCTCGACAAGTTCTCGTACCGGATCAACGCGGCCATCTTCCCGCTGTGGACCTTCACCATCGTCGCGGGCGCCATCTGGGCGGGCGACGCCTGGGGCCGCTACTGGGGCTGGGACCCCAAGGAGGTCTGGTCCTTCGTCACCTGGGTGGCGTACGCCTGCTACCTGCACGCGCGGGCCACGGCCGGCTGGAAGGGCCGCAAGGCCGCCTACCTGGCGCTCTTCGCCTTCGCCTGCTGGATCTGGAACTACTACGGCGTGAACATCCTGCTCAGCGGCAAGCACTCGTACGCGGGCGTCTGACCCGGCGGAGTGGGACGCTGGTGGTATGTCTCCTGTGAGCCATGCCACCAGCGAGCCGCGCGGCCCCGGCCGCTGGAACATCCGCTTCGAGATCCACGTCCCGCACGCCTACGAGACCGTGTGGCCCGCCCTGACCACGGCGGACGGGCTGCGCGGCTGGCTCGCGGCGGCGGACGTGCTGGAACGCCGGCTCGGCGGGGCCGTGACCCTGCGCTGGCCGAACACCGGCACCACGGTGTCCGGGCAGGTCACCGCCTGGGACGCCGAGCGGGTCGCGGAGTACACGGTCGCCGAGCACGGGCGGATCCGCTTCCACCTGGAGCCGGTCGGCACCGACTCGACGGTGATCCGCTTCCTGAACGAGCGCGGCGGCTCCGAGGAGGACCGCCTCGACTGCCTGGCCGGCTGGCACGACCACTTCGAGCGGCTGGAGGCCGCGCTGGCCGGGCATCCGACCGACTGGACGGCCTGGACCGACGCCCGCTGGGCGGAGCTGCGCGCCTCCTACGCCTCCTTCTCCAGGACGTAGGCCCGCGCCGCGCCGGTCATCACCACAGGGGCCGCAGCGGCGGCAGTGCCCCGTCCCCGTGCAGCGCCCGGATGAGGCGCAGGAGCTCGCCGCGCAGGGCGCCGAGGTCGGCCCGTGCGCCGAGCTCCGCCTCCAGGGTGTGCAGGATCTGCCCGGCGGTGGCCAGGTGCCGGTCGGCGGCCGGGGTCAGGACCACGAGCTTGCGGCGTCCGCCGCCCGGGTGCGGCTCGCGCCGGACGTAGCCGCGCCCCTCCAGGTCGTCCACGATCTGCCCGGCCGCCTGTTTGGTCACCCCGAGCCGTTCGGCCAGCTCGGTGGCGGTGGCGCCGGGGCCCTTGAGGGCCTGGAAGGCCATGCCGTGCAGGGGGCGCAGGTCCGGGTAGCCCGCCTCGGCGACGCGCCGGGAGAACTCGCCGAGCATCAGCTGGAAGCCGATTCCGAGGAGGAAGGTCAGTTCGACGCCGGGATCTTCTTGGGGAGAGGTCACCCGAACATGGTGACACGGACGAGTAAAGCTGCTTTACTCATGCAAGTAAAGCAGCTTTACTCGCCTGCCCGCTCCACGGAAGAGGACCCGCCTTGCACGTGATCAGCCCTTCCCCCGAGAACATCACCGTCACCCCCAACGCCACGATGACCGGCCTCGCCGCCCCCAGCCGAGGCAGCTCCGAGCTGAGCACCTGGCACGTCTCCATGCCCGCCGGCATCACCGGCCCCGAGCACTCCGTCAGCCGCGAGCAGGTCTGGACCCTCACCGCGGGTTCCCTGGAGGTCACCTGCGAGGGCCGCACGGAGCAGGTCGCCGCCGGCCAGACCTTCGTCCTGCCCCCGGACGTGCTGCGCCACGTCCGCTCCGCCGAGGCCTTCGAGGCCTACGTGGCGATGCGCGCGGACGGGGTGGTCTCGGTCCCCGGCACCGAGGGCACCCGCGTCCTGCCCTGGGCGCAGTAGCCGTAGCAGGAGCCAGGGCTAGTCCTTACTCTTTGTCGTCCTTGCCCTCGCCCTTGCCGTTGTCCTTGCCCTTGTCCTTCTCCTGCTCCTCGCGCAGGTACTTCAGGAACTCCGGGTTGTCGTCGGGCGCCACCCACTGCGTGCGGCGCGCCCGGCCGCCACCGCCGACCGCCGAGCGCTTGCGGCCCGCGAAGAGCCACACCACCGGGCCGACGATCGAGAACAGCAGAATGATCAGCACCCAGACCGTCTTGGGGAGGTGCTTGACCTCTTCCTCCGGGGTGTTCAGGCAGTCGATGAAGGCGTAGATGGTCAGCGCGATGATCAGCAGGAACGGCAGATAGCGCAGCACGGTGTGGGACCGACTCCCGGGAAGTGACGGCGGGCCCGCGCGGGGCCCCGGTGACGCTTCCAGGGTATGGGGTGACGGATACTGGGCTCCATGGCTTACGACGATCTCCGCTCGCTGCTCCGGGCTCTTGAGCGGGAGGGCGACCTCAAGCGCATCAAGGCCGAAGTCGACCCGTACCTGGAGGTCGGGGAGATCGTCGACAGAGTGAACAAGGCCGGCGGCCCGGCCCTGCTCTTCGAGAACGTCAAGGGCTCGGCCATGCCGCTCGCCATGAACGTCTTCGGGACCGACCGGCGCCTGCTCAAGGCCCTCGGCCTCAAGTCGTACGGCGAGATCAGCGACAAGATCGGCGGCCTCCTCAAGCCCGAGCTGCCCCAGGGCTTCATCGGCGTCCGCGAGGCCTTCGGCAAGCTCGGCTCGATGGTCCACGTCCCGCCGAAGAAGGTGAAGGGCGAGTCCGCGCCCGTCCAGGAGGTCGTCCTCACCGGCGACGACGTCGACCTGGACCAGCTGCCGGCCCTCTTCACCTGGCCCAAGGACGGAGGCTCCTTCTTCAACCTGGGCCTCACCCACACCAAGCACCCCGAGACGGGCGTCCGCAACCTCGGCCTCTACCGGCTCCAGCGCCACGACAAGCGCACCATCGGCATGCACTGGCAGATCCACAAGGACAGCCGCAACCACTACGCCGTCGCCGCCGCGCGCGGCGAGCGGCTGCCGGTCGCGATCGCCTTCGGCTGCCCGCCCGCCGTGACCTACGCCTCCACCGCGCCGCTGCCCGGCGACATCGACGAGTACCTCTTCGCCGGGTTCGTCGCGGGCAAGCGGATCGAGATGGTCGACTGCAAGACGGTCCCGCTCCAGGTCCCGGCCAACGCCGAGGTCGTCATCGAGGGCTGGCTGGAGCCCGGGGAGACGCTCCCCGAGGGCCCCTTCGGCGACCACACCGGCTTCTACACCCCGCAGGAGCCCTTCCCCGCGCTGAAGATCGACTGCGTGACGATGCGCAAGCGCCCGCTGATCCAGTCGATCGTGGTCGGCCGGCCGCCGACCGAGGACGGTCCGCTGGGCCGCGCGACGGAGCGTTTCTTCCTGCCGCTGCTCAAGATCATCGTGCCGGACATCGTGGACTACCACCTCCCGGAGTCGGGCGGCTTCCACAACTGCGCGATCGTCTCGATCGACAAGAAGTACCCCAAGCACGCGCAGAAGGTCATGCACGCCATCTGGGGCGCCCACATGATGTCGCTGACCAAGCTGATCATCGTGGTGGACAAGGACTGCGACGTCCACGACCTGCACGAGGTGTCCTGGAGGGCCCTCGGCAACACCGACTACTCCCGTGACCTCACCGTGGTCGAGGGGCCGGTGGACCACCTGGACCACGCCTCGTACCAGCAGTTCTGGGGCGGCAAGGCGGGCATCGACGCGACCAAGAAGCTGCCGGAGGAGGGCTACACCCGCGACGGCGGCTGGCCCGACATGGTCGAGTCCGACCCGGCGACGGCGGCCCTGGTGGACCGCCGCTGGAAGGAGTACGGCTTGTGAGCCCCATCGCCATGGGCGGTCCCGCCCTCTTCATCGGCAGCGACACCACGTACGTGGCCCTCGTGCGCCCGGAGCTCGACCCGGCCGACCCGGAGGTCCGGCTGGCCGCCGAGCAGGCGGGAGTGAGCCCCGAGGAGTTCGTCGGCCCCGGCAACGTCTGGGCGCTGATGTGGGAGCAGGAGGAGCAGGAGGGCGGCGGCTTCGAGCTGCCCGGGCTGCGGGACGCGGACGCCGACGACTTCGCCGAGCGCCTGCTGGCCGAGCTGTCCTTCGCCTCCGAGCCCTTCACCGTCGAGGCGGGCCCCGTGCTGAGCCTGGACGGCCGCCCCGCCGGCGAGGACTGCGCCTTCCTGGCCCGGATCACCCCGCCGGAGGGCGAGGAGATGCCCCCGCTCACCGTGGAGATCGCCCCGGAGGCCACCGGCGTGCTCCGTGCCGACCTCGAAGAGTTCCGCAGGAGCCTCGTATGACCTCCGCCGCCGAAGCCCTCCCCGGACCGGGCCCCGCGCCGCAGGCGAGCGGCAGGGTCAAGGCCTTCCTGCGGCTCGTGATGATCGAGCACTCGGTCTTCGCGCTGCCCTTCGCCTACATCGCCGCGCTCACCGCCATGTTCCGGCTCGACGGGCGCATGCACTGGGCCGAGCTGCTGCTCGTGACCATCTGCATGGTGGGCCTGCGGACCTTCGCGATGGCCGCCAACCGGATCATCGACCGGGAGATCGACGCCCGCAATCCCCGTACCGCCGGGCGCGAGCTGGTCACCGGCGCGGTCTCGGTGCGCTCCGCCTGGACCGGCGCCGGCGTGGCGCTGGTGGTCTTCCTGGGCGCGGCGGCGCTGCTGAACCCGCTGTGCCTGATGCTGGCGCCGGTCGCCGTCGTGCCGATGGTGGTCTACCCGTACGGCAAGCGCTTCACGGACTACCCGCACGCCATCCTGGGCCTGGCCCAGGCGATGGGCCCGGTCGGGGCCTGGCTGGCGATCACGGGGGAGTGGTCCTGGGACGCGGTGATCCTGGGGCTGGCCGTGGGCGTGTGGATCGGCGGCTTCGACCTGATCTTCGCCTGCCAGGACGTGGCGGCCGACCGGGCGGAGGGCGTCCGCTCGGTCCCGGCCCGCTTCGGCGTCCCGGCGGCCCTGTGGGGCGCCCGCGGCGCGCACGTGGTCACCACCGGCCTGCTGGCCTGGTACGCCGTCGCGACGGAGGCGGGCGCGCTGTTCTGGTTCGGCCTGCTGGTGGTCGTGGCGGCCTTCCTCTACGAGCACACCATCGTCAAGCCCCACGACCTGTCCCGCCTGAACCGGGCCTTCTTCACGGTCAACGGCTTCATCGGCATCGTTCTGTTCCTGTGCGCGCTGGCCGACCTGGTGGTGCGGGGCCTGGCCCTCTAGACCGTCAGGGCGCGGGGGGCCGGGCGGCGGTGGAAGAGGGCCGCCGCCACGCCCGCGACGAGGCCGCAGAGGTGGCCCTGCCAGCTGATCGTGGGGTCGAGGGGGAGCAGGCCGAGGAACATGGTGCTGCCGTAGTACGCGGCGACCGCCACGCTCACCGCGATGCCCAGGACCTTGCGTTCGACGAAGCCGCGCACCAGCAGGTAGCCGAAGAGGCCGTAGACGATGCCCGAGGCGCCCAGGGTGAGGGCGTTCGACGGGGAGATCAGCCAGGTGCCGATGCCGTCCCCGAGCATGATCACGCCGCACACCATGAGGAAGCGGCGGATGCCGGACAGGGCGGTGATGAAGCCGAGGGCCAGCAGCGGGATGCTGTTGGAGGCGACGTGGCCGAAGCCGAAGTGGAGGAAGGCCGCAGGGAGGACGTGCGGCAGGGTGGCGACGTCGCGGGACACGATCCCGTACGCGTCCAGGGCGTGCCCGGTGGCGTAGTCGACCGCCTCCAGGGCCCACAGCAGGGCCACCCAGCCCAGCATCAGTCTGGCCGCGGCCTTGGCCCGGTCCGTCTTGCTCCAGGCCGGTTCCACCGTCGTGCTCACTGTCGTCCCCCTCGTACCGTCCCACCCCCTGGGACGTGCGGACACCTTACCGAGTGCCCGCGCGCCGTGGCCGGATAGTCTCGGAGGTATGACTGACGGCAAGCGCACCCCGTGGGTGGTCGGGGTTTCCGGGGCGTCCGGGACGCCGTACGCGGCGGCGGTGATCCGGGGGCTGCTGGCGGCGGGCGAGAGTGTGGACCTGGTGGTCAGCCGCGCCTCGCGGCTCACCCTGCTGGACGAGACCGGGATCGCCTTCCGGGACGCGCACTGGCGTACGGACCTGACGGAGTGGCTGGCCCGGGGCGCCGACGGCAAGCCGGGGACCTTCGAGGGGTTCGACGTGACCGGTGTGCGCTACTGGGGCGCCGGGGACCTGGCGGCCGGGCCGAGTTCGGGCTCGTACCCCGTCAAGGGGATGCTGATCGTCCCCGCCTCCACCGCCTGTGTGGCCGGTGTGGCGCTCGGACTGTCGAAGGACCTGCTCCAGCGCGTCGCGAGCGTGACGCTCAAGGAGCGGCGCCGGCTGGTGGTCGCGGTGCGGGAGACCCCGCTGAACGGACAGACGCTCAGACATCTGGTGGCGCTGGACGAGGCGGGCGCGGTCGTGCTGCCCGCCTCTCCGGCGTTCTACGCGGGTGCGACGCACATCCAGGACCTGGTGGACTTCGTCGCGGGGCGGGTGCTCGACGCGGCAGGGGTGCCGCACAAGCTGTACCGCCGTTGGGAGGGAGAGCTAGGCGGAGCCGCTCGGAAGGGGGAGCTTGGCAGCGCCCGCCCCCGTGAGTAGCGGCAGCCGGACTAGCGCTTCTTGGCGCGGTGCGGCTTGCGGGTCTTGTCGACGCGGTAGGCGGCGGCGGGCTGGTCGGTGCGGGATCGGTTGGCCAGCTCCTGGAGCTGTCGCATGTGCGCGTAGGCCATCTCGATCGTGTACACGGTGAACCACTCCTGAAGATCGTCATTGATCTGTTGAAAGATTCACAGGGTGTTGACCCTGTGTGCCTTAGATTCTATACCTAGACTTGCAGGATCGCCGAATAATGGAAGGCTCCACGTAATGGACACGGTGGACAGGCAGCTCATCCAGGCACTTCGCGAGAACGGTCGTGCCTCGTACGCGGAGCTGGGCCGTCTCGTGGGCCTCTCCGGCCCCAGCGTCACCGACCGCATCAACCGTCTGGAGACGGCCGGCGTCATCACCGGCTACCGCGCGACCGTGAACGCGGCCTCGCTCGGCCTCGGCGTCACCGCGCTGATCGGGCTCTCCATGTCCGACGCCGCCGACCACGAGGACGTCGCCCGGCGGCTGCGCGACCTCGCCGAGATCGAGGACTGCTGGTTCATCGCCGGCGACGACTCCTTCATGCTGAAGGTCCGCGCCAACGACGTGGACGGCCTGGAGAAGATCATCCGCAAGCTCTCCGGTACCAAGGGCGTCTCCCGCACCCGTACCACGATCGTGCTCTCCACCAAGTGGGAGAACCGGGTCGGCGAGCTGCCCGAGGAGGCCTGAGAGTACGGTGGGTGGCGGTTGCACAGGTCTGGACAGGGACACGTAGAGGAGACACCGGAATGGACGCGGGGCTCAAGCGCGAGCTGGAGGAGAAGGTCCGCTCCGGCGAGCGGCTGACGCGTGAGGACGGCATCGCCCTCTACGAGTCGGACGACCTGGCCTGGCTGGGCGGTCTCGCCCACGAGGTGCGTACGCGCAAGAACGGTGACGTCGTCCACTTCAACGTCAACCGCCACCTCAACATGACGAACGTGTGCACCGCCTCCTGCGCGTACTGCTCGTTCCAGCGCAAGCCGGGCGAGAAGGACGCGTACACGATGCGCATCGAGGAAGCCGTCCGCCTGGCCAAGGCCATGGAGAACGAGAACCTCACCGAGCTGCACATCGTCAACGGCCTGCACCCCTCCCTCCCGTGGCGGTACTACCCGCGCTCGCTGTCCGCCCTCAAGGAGGCCCTGCCGAACGTCTCGCTGAAGGCGTTCACGGCCACCGAGATCCACCACTTCGAGACGATCTCGGGCATGTCGGCCTCCGACATCCTCGACGAGCTGATCGAGGCCGGCCTGGAGTCGCTCACCGGCGGCGGCGCGGAGATCTTCGACTGGGAGGTCCGCCAGCACATCGTGGACCACCGCACCCACTGGGAAGACTGGTCGCGCATCCACCGCCTGGCGCACGAGAAGGGCCTCAAGACCCCGAGCACCATGCTCTACGGGCACATCGAGGAGCCCCGCCACCGCGTGGACCACGTGCTGCGGCTGCGCGAGCTCCAGGACGAGACCGGCGGTTTCCAGGTCTTCATCCCGCTGCGCTACCAGCACGACTTCGTGGACATGAAGGACGGCAAGGTCCGCAACACGCTCCAGGCGCGGACGACGATGGCCACGGGCGCGGAGGCGCTGAAGACCTTCGCGGTCTCCCGTCTCCTCTTCGACAACGTGCCGCACGTCAAGGTCTTCTGGGTGATGCACGGCGTGCAGACCGCCCAGCTCGCGCTCCAGCACGGCGCCGACGACATGGACGGCTCGGTGGTCGAGTACAAGATCACGCACGACGCCGACGACTACGGCACCCCGAACAAGCTGGGCCGCGAAGACCTCCTGGAGCTCATCCGCGAGGCGGGCTTCCGCCCGGTCGAGCGCAACACGCGCTACGAGATCATCCGCGAGTACCCCGGCCCGGACGCCGCCCTGCGCGAGACCCCGCAGGCGATGCGCGTCTGACGGCCTGCGTTTGACGGAGCGCCGCCCGCTCTGGAGGAAGCCCCGGTCCCTGGTGGACCGGGGCTTCTTCGTGCACCCGTCCCGTTGCCCGGGGTGTGGGTAATGACTAGTCTTCTCGAATGACCCTTACTTACACCTTCGATCCGGCCGTCGACCCCGCCCTGCGCGACGGCATCGCGCAGCTGTGGGCCGAGGTCACCAACGCCGGCGGCGCGGTCGGCTTCGTCCCGCCCGTCACCCTCGACGACATCCGGCCCGCGCTGGTCAAGCACCTCGTCGCGCTGGCCGAGGGCCGCCACCGGCTGCTGGTCGGGCACGACGCCGGGGGAGCGGTCGCGGCCGTCGCCTTCCTCGCCTTCGAGCCGCACCCGTTGCGCAAGCACTGGGTCTGGGCGTACACGGTCATGGTCAGCCCCGCCCTCCAGGGCCGCGGCGCCGGGCGGGAGCTGATGGCCGCCCTCTCCGACGCGGCGCGCTCGCTGGAGGGGATCGAGGCCATCCGCCTGGAGTGCCGGGGCGGCATGGGGCTGGAGCGCTTCTACGAGGCGTGCGGCTACAAGGAGGTCGGCCGCGTCCCCGACGCCATCCGCGTGGCCCCCGGCGACGACCGCGACGACATCACGATGCTGCTGCCGCTGCTCTGACACCCTCGGGGCCGGAGCGGGGGACCGGCGTGCTTCACTGGACGGGCACGTGCCGACGTATCCGACGTATCCGACGAGAGAGAAGGGGTCACCGTGTCCCTCAAACCGAGCGCGACGATCCGCTACACCGCGATGCGTCTGGGCATCTTCGTCGGATGTCTGGTCCTCGTGGCCCTCCTGGTCAACCTGGGCTGGGTGCCCGCCGGGCTGGGCGACGCCAACTTCGCCTGGGTCGTGCTGCTCGCGCTGGTGATCTCCGCGCCGCTGTCCTTCGTCCTGCTGCGCAAGCAGCGCGAGGAGATGTCCGCGCAGATCTCCGGACGCGTCGCGGATGCGAAGCAGAAGCTCGCCGCGAACCGCAGCCAGGAGGACGCGGCCGACGACGCCGCGCGAGCCTGAGCTGACGCCCGCCGGGCTGACGCCGGCGTGAGCTGACGGAAGCCGGTTAGCTTCCTCACAGCCTGCCCGCCGACTCCGCGCGGCCCCCTTGCGTACCGAAGAGCCCCAGCGCCGGGAACACCCCCCGCCGCGCTGGGGCTTCGGCGTTCCCGGGGGCCGGCGGGGCCGGTGGGTCCACTCCCGTGCGATCGGCACTCAAAGCAAGCCTTTGAGATTCTCAAAGCAGAAGTGTTAGCGTGTTGAACATGTTGACCGCAGCCGCGCACCCGATGATCCCGAGCGTTCCGCTCGTGGCGCGCCTGCATGTCGACCTCTGCCGCCGCGTGTCCGCGGCCTGTTGCTGTTGCCGCTGAATCCGGCACCACAGCAGCGGTCCCCGGCCGGCCCGGCCCCTTTCTGGCTGCCGCCGTACCGCACCCCTTGCAGAAACCTTCCGCCGTACGTCCGTGCGTCCCCCCGGAGAGTGTCCGTGTCCACGTCCGCGTCCCCGCAGGCCCAGGCTCCCGCCAAGGCCTCGCCCAAGTTCCCCTTCTGGGCCCAGATAGTCGCCGGCCTCGCGCTCGGCGTCCTCTTCGGCTGGCTCGCCCGCAGCCAGGACGTCAGCTGGCTGAAGACCACCCTCGAGCAGGTCGGCGACATCTTCGTCCAGCTGCTCAAGCTGGCCGTCGCCCCGCTCGTCTTCTTCGCGATCCTGGTGTC
Source organism: Streptomyces sp. NBC_00091 (assembly GCF_026343185.1). Lineage (GTDB taxonomy): Bacteria > Actinomycetota > Actinomycetes > Streptomycetales > Streptomycetaceae > Streptomyces. Next base: position 3,237,714 of record NZ_JAPEMA010000001.1, read on the forward strand.
CATCACCAACCTCCGGAAGGTGAACAACGCCGCGCGGCTCGCCTCCCGCACGCTGCTCTGGTTCATGATCACCTCGCTGATCTCGGTGGGCATCGGCCTCGCGATCGGCCTGCTGACCGACCCGGGCGCCGGCACCGGCCTCACCCCGGCCGACGGCAAGGAGCCCAAGCGGCACGGCTCCTGGATCGACTTCCTGACCGGCATCGTGCCGAAGGACATCGTCACGCCGTTCACCGAGCTGAACGTCCTCCAGATCGTCTTCCTGGCCGCCGTCGCCGGTATCGCCGCCCTCCAGCTCGGCAGCAAGGCCCAGCCCGTCCTGAACCTCGCCGAGTCCGTCCTGGAACTCCTCCAGAAGGCCCTGTGGTGGGTCATCCGCCTCGCCCCGATCGGCACCGTCGGCCTCATCGGCACCGCCATCGCCAGCTACGGCTGGGAACTGATCGGCAAGTACGCCACCTTCACCGCCGACGTCTACATCGGCTCGGCGCTCGTCATGTTCGGCGTGTACCCGCTGCTGCTCGCCACGGCCGCCAAGGTCAACCCGGTCCACTTCTTCAAGGGCGCCTGGCCCGCGATCCAGCTGGCCTTCGTCTCCCGCTCCTCGGTCGGCACCATGCCGGTCACCCAGAAGGTCACCGAGCGCCTCGGCGTCCCGAAGGAGTACGCCTCCTTCGCCGTCCCCTTCGGCGCCACGACCAAGATGGACGGCTGCGCCGCGATCTACCCGGCGCTCGCCGCGATCTTCATCGCGAACATCTTCGACGTGCAGCTGGGCATCAAGGAGTACCTGCTCATCGCCTTCGTCTCGGTCGTCGGCTCCGCCGCCACCGCCGGCCTGACCGGCGCGACCGTGATGCTGACGCTGACCCTCTCCACGCTGGGCCTGCCGCTGGCCGGCGTCGGCCTGCTGATGGCGATCGACCCGATCCTGGACATGATGAGGACGGCCACGAACGTCGCAGGTCAGGCCGTCGTCCCGGTCATCGTCGCCGCCCGCGAGAACATCCTGGACAAGGAGGCCTACGCCGCCGCCTCGTCCTCCCCGCTGGACGAGCCGGCCGCAGAGCCGGTGAAGGTGGCCGTCGCCGCCTGACCCTGCTTGACGCCGCCGCGCAGCCGCCGCGCAGCCGCCGCGCAGCCGCACCGCAGCCCCCGCCCCCGCCCCCGTCCGGGCGGGGGCGTTTGTGGTCTCCCTACAAGGGGCGGGCGGGATTTCCGGTGCAGGTGCCGCTCGTGGGAGGCCTCGCGGGGTGGCGAAGATGATCTTGACCGGCGGACCGGCCGGTCAGGACATCACGTACGGGGGAAGTACATGCACAGCGGATACTCGGTCTTCGCCGGGACCATGGCCGACCTCACCTACCCGCAGGTGGAGGAGGCGGCGGCAGCGGGCGCGTGCGTCCTGCTGCCCACGGGCGTCATCGAACAGCACGGCCCCCACCTGCCCCTGGGCACCGACGCCTACGGCGCCTACCAGCTGTCCCGGATGGTGAAGGACGAGCTCGACCGGCGCCAGGTGCCGGCGCTGATCGCCCCGCCCGTCTTCTGGGGCGTCAACCAGGTGTCCGGCGGCTTCGCCGGCACCTTCCGCACGCGCCCCGAGACCGCGGCCGCGCTGCACTTCGACATCCTGGAATCCCTCGCCACGGACGGGTTCCAGCACATCTTCGTGATCAACCACCAGGGCGACATCGCCCACAACCGGATGCTGCTCGACGTCGTGACGCGCCGGCACGAGGCGGGCAGCACGGGCGTCGTCCTCATCGAGCCGGACTTCATCGCCGACCGCCTGGGCGAGGAGACGAAGACCCCCGCCCTGGCCACCTTCGCCATGCAGCCGCTCTTCGAGGGCCTGGAACTGAGCGGTGAACTCGGTGTCCACGCCGAGGAGATCGAGAGCGCGCTGATGATGCGCTGGTTCCCCGAACTGGTCGACCACGACGCCATGTCCCGGCTCCGCCCGACCGGCCTGGGCCCGGCCGACCTGGCCGAATGGCGCAAGGGAGGCGAACACGCCCGCAGGGTCACCCCCCAGGGCTACTTCGGCGCCCCCAGCCCCCGCGACCCCTTCCTGTGGCGCTTCCACCAGCGCATGGCCCACGCCATGGCCGACGCCGTGACCGCCTCCCTCGCGTAGGCCGCCCCGGCGGGGCTCAGACCGTCTGGCCCCGGGTGAAGGCGACGGCCGCCAGGAGGAAGGGCGCGGCGTACCACCAGCGGCCGAGGTTGCGGTGGAAGACCGGGACGGCCGTGAGGAGGAGCCCGGCGAAGCACAGGAAGACCGAGACGTCGGCGGTGAAGCGGACATCGTCGTGGAGCTGGTCGTACGGGGAGTCGGGCCGCAGGGCCAGGGAGACGTAGCAGAGGTACGCGGCCGGCAGGTAGATCAGAGCCAGGGGCACGGCGAGCACCCACCGCAGGCAGCCCCGGTCCTCGGGCAGGTCGATGGTCGTCATCCCGCCATCCTCGCTGCCGTCAGGACAGCTTCCACACCCGGACCGTGCCGTCGTCGCTCGCACTGGCGAGGGTCTTGCCGTTCGGGCTGAACGCCACCGAACCCACGGCGCTGGTGTGCCCGTTGAGGGTCGCGGTGTGGGTGCGGGTACGGACGTCCCACAGCCGGACGGTACGGCCGCCCCCGCTGGCGAGGGTCTTGCCGTCCGGGCTGAACGCCACCGACAGGACGGGGCCGTTGTGGCCGGTGAGGGTGTCGGCCTTGGCGCTGGTGCGCGTGGCCACGTCCCAGAGGCGGATGGTTTTGTCGCCGCTCGCACTGGCCAGGGTTTTGCCGTCGGGGCTGAACGCCACTGAGGCCACGGGCTCGGTGTGGCCGGTGAGTTCGGCAGTGGTGGAGCGGCTGGCGACGTCCCAGAGGCGGACGGTGCTGTCACCGCTGCCGCTGGCGAGGGTCCTGCCGTCCGGGCTGAACGCCAGCGAGGCCACGGGCTTGGTGTGGCCGGTGAGGATCGCGGTGGTGGTGAGGGCGCCGAGGTCCCAGAGACGGATGGTCTGGCTTTCGTCGCTCCCGCTGGCGAGGGTCTTCCCGTCCGGGCTGAACGCCACCGAGCGCACCGTGCCCGTGAGGCCCGACAGGGCGCCCAGGCCGCGGCGTCCGGGGACGTCGGACAGGCGGACGGAGCTGTCGCCGCCGGCGGCGAGGGTTTTGCCGTCGGGGCTGAAGGCCAGGCACGTCACGGATCTGTCGTGGTCGAGGAAGGGGGAGGAACCGACACGGGTGGGTACGTCCCACAGCCGGATGCTGCGGTCGCTGCTGCCGCTGGCCAGGGTGCGGCCGTCAGGGCTGAACGACACCGACTCCACGGAGCCGGTGTGGCCGGTGAGGACGTACCCCAGGCGGACGCCGCCCGCGCCGGGGCTGTCGCCGTCGCCGCCGGACAGCCGCAGCGCCGCGTACGTCCCGCCCGAAGCCGCCGCCAGCGCCGCGAGCCCGCCGAGGAGGAGGTTCCGGCGGCGCGGCCCGATCTGGGGCGTGAGGTCGGTGGTGGGAGCGGGCGCGGCCGGGTTCCGCAGCAGCCCGCGCAGGCACTCGGCCGTGGTGGGTGCGTCCGGCCGCGCGGCCGGGTCCTTCGCCAGCAGGGCGGCGACCAGTTCCGCGAGCGGGGCCGGCACGTCCGCCCGTACGGCGTCCAGCGCCGGCGGAGCCTCCTCCAGGTGCCGGCGCATCAGCACCCACGGCGTCTCGTTGTCCGCGAATGGCGGCGCGCCGGTCAGCAGCGCGTACAGCACGCACCCGAGGGCGTACAGATCGCAGCGCGCGTCGACGTGCTCACCGCGCCACTGCTCGGGCGCCATGTAGGCCGGCGTACCGAACACCCGGCCGGTGGCGGTCAGCCCGCCCGTCGCGTCGGCGGTGCGGGCGATGCCGAAGTCGCAGATCTTCAGGCGGCCGTCGGTGAGGAGGAAGAGGTTCGCGGGCTTGAGGTCCCGGTGCACCACCTTCTGCTCGTGCGCGGCCGCCAGCGCCTCCGTCGCCTGGAGCGCCAGACCGAGCGCCTCGGCCGGCGGCAACCCGCCATCGCCCGCCGAGCGGGCCAGCAGATGGGCGAGGTCCTGCCCCTCCAGCAGCTCCATCACGATGAACAGCCGGTCCTCGTGCTGCCCGATGTCGTGGACGACCGTGATCCCGGGATGCCGCAGCCGCGCCCCGATGGCCGCCTCGCGCCGGAACCGGCGCAGCAGCTCCTCCGACGCGTCGAACTCCAGCAGCACCTTCACGGCGACGGCCCGGCCCAGCTCGACGTCGTACGCCTGCCACACCTCGCCGATCCCGCCCTGCCCGAGCCGCGCGTCCAGCCGGTACCGCCCGACCAGCTGCTCCCCCGGCTGCATCCCGCCCCCTGGCTGCCTCTGTCAACGCCTGTGCGTGCAGAGGTCATTGTGTAGCAAGGAAGCCCGTCCATACCGAGGGGGTGAAGGCGAGGTGGGGGAGCGCGGTGTCCTTGGAGTCGCGGACGTGGATCGTGGCGCCCAGCTTTTGCTGTTCCCGCCCCCTCGACCCGCTGAATCCGTCAGGGTGAGGGACGTGCAACCAGGCGCAACGCGCTCGACAGGGAGGGACCCCAGGGCCTTACGGTTCGTGGGTAAGGATCCCGAGTCCGTAGATCACGAATCACCCGCTGTGCGGGTGGGCGAGGGCACGAAGGATCTCCTCGTTCAGGGGTGGACGGCAGACGAGCAGACCACGGGCGAAAGCTCGAAGGACGTTCCGATCCCGGACCACGAGACTGTTGTCAGGGTTCCGAGGCGGATGAACCCGCTTCTCCGGGAGGCGCTCCGTGTCGCAGAGTCTGACTGATCTCTCCGACCTCATCGGGTCGGTGCAGGAGCAGGCCGTGCATCTGGAGATGCGGGACGGGTACGGCGTCGGCAACGAGATCGACGGTTTCGCCGCCGGGAAGGAGGGTCACCGGCTTGACCCTGATGACCGTGCCTCATGGTGGCGTCCGTGGCTCGACCTCGCGCATGAGGTCACGGCCAAGGGAGTCGTCATCCGTAAGGCACGGATCGTGTCCGAGCCCGTCAGCGATTACATCGCCTTCGAGCATTCGTTCACCTTCGCCAACGTGGCCGGCGGGGAGCAGGTGCGTTGGTTTCCCCGACGCAACGCGTCGGACCTTGCTCTCCCCGGGAACGATTTCTGGTTATCCGCCGGTCGCCTAGGCCAGTTCAACATCATCGACGGCGTAGGCCGGTGGGTGTACACCGACCAGACCGAAGAGCCCGCCGTAGCCGCACACTGCGCGGCAGCGTTCGAAGCCGTGTGGGAGCGCGGAATCCCGCACGAGAAGTACGCCGTCTGAATCGCGGGCCGGTCAGTTCATGCCTTCCTCTCCCCTCTCCAGCGTCGAAGCAGCACGGGCCGCCGTAGCAGCCCGTCTCCAAGGGCTCATGAAGGACGCGGGGCTTACAGGGCAGGAGCTGGCCGTGCGGTGCGGCTGGCACAAAGCCAAGTCGTCCCGTATCGCCCGAGGCATCACCCCGCCCTCCGACGCGGACATCCGGGCATGGTGCGCAGCCTGCGGCTTCGAGGATCAGGCTGTCGACATCATCGCGGCCTCCCGAAACGCACAATCCATGTACGTCGAGTGGAAGCAGATCCACCGCGACGGGATGCGCCACATCCACGAGAAGACGGTTCCGCTCTACCAGCGGACCCGTTCATTTCGCGTGTACGCGTCGAACGTCATGCCGGGGATGCTCCAGACCGCCGGATACGCCACAGGGCTACTCAAGGCCATCACAGCCTTCCAGGGCACCCCCGATGATGTTGCCGACGCCGTACGGGCCAGGCAGGCCCGATCCCGGGTCGTCAGGGAGGGGGACCACCGCTTCGCGATCCTCCTTGAAGAGACGGTTCTCTACTACCGCGTCACTGACGATGCGGCCATGGGGGAGCAGCTGGAGTACCTGCTCACGGTCATGGGTCAGCCGAACGTGTCCCTTGGTGTCATCCCCGCCAGGGCCCGGCGGACCGTATGGCCGCTCGAAGCCTTCTATGCCTTCGATGACCAACAAGTAGCGGTCGAGACCCTCACTGCTGAGATCAACCTGACCACGCCGGGAGAGATCCACACGTACCTCCGGGCCTTCTCGGAGCTGTCTCAGGCAGCCGTGCGTGGAACGCCGGCTCGTGACCTAATCGCCAAGGCCATCACCGCACTTGAGTGAATCTGTGCAACCGCGTGCAACAACGTGGAGCACCTCGTACTGCCCTCCCTAACGTCGTCAGCACACCGATGAAGGGGTGGACGATGACGGCCAGTACGGAACCGGCGCGGTGGCACGAGGCGCCGCTGTCGCTGCCCCTGAGGGAACCCCAGCCCGCCCCTCAGCCGGTATCCGATTGCCCCGAGTGCCTCCGGCTGGACGTGCTGCGGGGTACCGCGACCGATGGCGAGTTCGTGCACCACGCCCCGAACTCCAAGATCCGCACCCGACCGCTCATGGTGTCCGTCGAGGACCGCATCGCGGCCGCAGGGTTCGAGGTCGACAAGTCCCTGTGGGGTACGGCCGCCGACTGCAACCAGCCCGCATGCTGCAGCGACGGCGGCTGCTGCTGATCCAGCCGCTCCGCCTGTCGGACGGCGCCGGCCGAGAGGTGAGCCCCGGGTGCGGCCAATGCGCCCGGGGCTCACCCGTGAACAGAGGTATAGCGCATGACAGTTGATGAGATCCTGTCAGGCCAGAGCAGGGTCACCGTGTTCCGGATGTTCGGCGCGGTCTTCGGCTACGCCACACACTGCCTGGACGACCGGAACCTGGGCGACGTCGCCGTCGTCGGGCCCCTGACTCCTGGTGTCGAGTGGGGGCGGTTGTGGCAGATGGCTCGAACGATGTGCCGATCCTCCGACGGGGACGGTGAACATGCCCGCTGGATCATGGCGCAGGCGAACCGCTCGTTCATCTGCGGCAGCGACGTGGTCGTGAAGTTTCCCCAGGGGGCGTGGAAGCTTGCCCGCGGCAAGGGGGCCGACCTCGGCGGGTACTGCAACCGTGACCAGCTCTGGACAGGGAACCTGACCGTGGAAGAGGCAACCCCGGAGCAGGTGGCCGCATACCGCCCCATCTACACGGCATAGACAGCCCGGGGTGGGCTTTGGCCTGCCGGCGGGGTGGTCCGGATCGAGGTGGTGGATGCGCGTCGCGACCGGATCCCGATCCTCTGGGACGCGGACCTGAGCGCGGAGGTGGATCTGCCTACAGGCGGCAGGCCAGGAGGATCGTGACCGGTGGCGGGACCATCGCGATCCAGCCCGACCAGCGGGCCGCCGCGGCCAGGGCGGGGCGTCGCCGGAGCAGCCGGAAGGCGAGGGCGAGCAGCGGGGTGGTCGTCCAGGACGCGAACCAGAAGACCTTGAGGACCGCCACGGCCTCGGGGTGGACCTCCTCGGCCATCCCCGCCAGGGCTCCGAAGAGGAACGCCACCGGAACCAGGGCCACCGCCAGGGCCGTGCCCCACGCCAGCGTCGTGTCGGATGCGGCGCGGTCGGGGGTCGGGGCGGGGGTCGTCTCGTGCATGGGTACAGCCAAGCGGCCGCGGGGGCCGGTGCGCCTGCGCCCGGGTACTCAGGCCGACGGGTCCTCGTACTCATCCGCCAGGGCGATCGTCCGCCACCGTGACGCGGGCGGCCGGGACCCGGCGACCCTCGACATAACCACTCAAGTACGGAGGTAAATCCACCCAACCCCCCCTCCGGCTCCCCGCTCACTCACATGGGTGAACTGTGCCAACTCGGCTGGATTTGAGGGTGGTTGGCTGGCATATGCTCGCCCCACAACAACAGATCTGAGACGGCCCCCGCCGGGACTGGCATCCCGGACGAGGGCCTGACCAACTAGGAAGTTAGGGCTTCCCAATGGCTCGTAAGCAGCCTAACGCGCGTTCGCGCGCCTCGTCCCGGGTTCCAGCCGGGGCCGTCCCTTCGGGTGTCATCCACGTCAACGTGCGGCACACCGATCACTACACCGTGGTGGGCAACCACCTCGCCCAGCACCGCGCACTGTCGCTGGTGGCGATCGGGCTCGCGCTGCACATCCAGTCGCTGCCCACCGGTGCCCGCGTCGGCATCAAGGTGCTGACCGACCGGTTCCCGGAGGGGGAGGTGCGGATCGCCTCCGCCCTACGGGAGTTGGAGGCGTACGGGTACCTGGAGCGCAGCCGCGTACGGACCGAGAGCGGGAAGCTGCTGACCCGGACGGTGTCCTACAACCGGCCGCGCGGTCCCGTCCCGCCGCCGGAGGAGCCGCCGCCTCCGCCGGTGGACCGGGCGCCTGTACCGGAGCCGGAGCCCGCGCCCGTGCCCGTACCGGAGCCCGCTCCGGTGCCGGTGGCGCCGCCCGCGCCCGTGGCCGCGCCCGCCCCGCCGCCGGAGGCAGCGGCGGCCGTCGATCTGCTCGCCCGGCTGCGGGAGGACGACCCCCGGCTGCTGCTCGCCGAGCGGGACGTACGGCAGCTCGCGCCCGGGGTGGCGGCCTGGCTGGAGCGCGGGGCCGAACCGCAGGCGGTGCGGCACGTGTTGACCGGGGACCTGCCCGCCGATCTGCGGCGCCCCGCCGCCCTGATCGGATACCGCCTCAGGGAGGGGATCCCGCCGCGCATGCCCGCACCGGCGCCCGCCCCGCAGGCCCGGCGGCCCGACCCCATGCAGAACTGCGACGGGTGCGACCGCGCCTTCCGCGCCCCCGCCCCCGGCCGCTGCCGGGAGTGCCCGCCCGAATCGCCCCTCGCCGCCTAGGGTCGTAGCACCTGTCCAACCCCATCGCCGCAGCTAGAGGGACTGCAGGGTTCTGGACCCAGAGCAGCGCAGCCGGCCTCGACCGGGGTTTAGGAAAAGGTGCTCACTTGATTCCAGCTCTACCGGCGCGGCTCATGGGATGGAGCCTGTCCGTCAGGGACAGGCTCCTACGGCGGTATCAACAGGTCAGCGGCGGCGCTGAGCCGTGGTGAGTGCCGGGTCTCCCACGGTTGGTGTCGTCTGCTGCACCCACGGGCCGAACTCGTCGTTCTCCCCGCCAACGCAGTCGAGCCCCTCGATGTCTGCCCTGAAGTTCAGGAGCACATCACATCGTGTTTCCCAGATCTCCCCGGTGGTCGTCTGCACCTCGATCGCGACGTTCTCTTGGACGAACTCCGCCTCGGAGTCAAGGCCGGCTACAGAGATGGAGCAGGCGTTCTCAGGATAGTTCGGATGTTCCACCGGGTCGGTCAGGTCGTACCACGTGTATGCAGCGTTTGTGGTATTCCGAAATCCGACGTATGCGGTTCCGTTGTTGAGCGCGGCCTTGATTGTCTTCTGCGGGCCTTGGGTTTCTGTGAACAAGCCATAGTTGTAGGCGTCGACGTCGTTGCACTGGCCGTTGTTTGCCGGGGGAGCGGGGGGAGTGGGGTTCGTCTGCGATGCGCTCTGGCTGCAGTTGATGTTCTGGGTACCGGTGAAGGTGTTGCCCTGGCCGACTTGTCCCGCCGGGAAGCAGGCGACGGTGACCGAGGGCACGTCGAGGAGCGACAGTAGCGATCCGTCGTCCGCGGCGTGCCCAGTGCCCGCCCCGAGGAGCAGAGCGGCCATCGCGGTACCGGCGACGGCCGCCACCCTCTGCCTCTTCTTGAGTTCCACTTGGACCTTTCCTTTCGTCGTCTACTTGAGCTGTTGGCCGAGGCCGACGGCATTGGCCGGCGCCGGAGACAGCCCGGAGGCAAGGCCCGTGATCTGGTGCTTCGCGTCCCGGACCGTCGGGGTGAGAAAGCGGAGCGACAGCAGGTTGTCGAGGCTGAGGGGACCGGCCGGGGCGCCGACGCTCGGGCGGTCGGCCGCTGGAACAGCCTGGGCGGTGGGAGCGGAAACGAGCCCGACGGTGATCGCGAGGGCTAACCCCGACACGACGCGGGCAATGGTGGGGTGGGCCATAAACGTCCCAACGCAACCCGCAGTGCCCCGTTATGGGTGATGGACCGGGCGGGGCGGCTCCTTCACCCGAGTGGTCGCCCCGGTTACGCGATTCGGCCCCAACGCCACACAGCTACTGGGATCGCAAACAGGCACCGAGCTTGCCGTTCAGCCTCGGACTGCCGGTGGCCTCCTTATGCGGCGCCCGAATATGCGAGGTGGGTTCCGCAAGAGCAGCCACCACCGAGTTCGGCCAACCGGGCACCATCTGGTGCTTGCCCTCGCCCCTGCCGAACGTGTGGCAGAAGGCCCGGTCCGAGCTGGCGCCGGCGGCCAGACGGCATCGAACCACCCCTGGTTGAGCCCTGCGTACAGGGATCTGCGACCCGGCGGTGTTCTGGCGCAAGCGCGAGATCGGCCAGTGTCCTCACCGGGCCGTCCGTACACAACAAAGACCGCCTCTATGTCCGGCAGATCGATGTGTGAGTGATCAAGTTCGACAGGCCGTTCGCTCAGCGGGGTTAAACGCAATGCCGTTGACTTAGGGGTGATTTGGCGGTTCAACAGATACCAGGGGGGTGGTGTCCGATGACCGTTCGGCTGGTGGACCGGATCGGGCTGGGAGACCTGACAGAGGTGTTCCCGCCGGAGCTGTTGGACGCGGTGCTGGCGAAGTCCCAGAACCGTAAGGTGCGAGTGCGGCTGCTGCCGCCGAGACTTATGGTGTACTTCGTGCTCGCGCGGGCGTTGTTCTCCGGCGAGCCGTACCGGGAGGTCCTGCGGACGCTGGCCGAGGCGGTCCGGCGCGAGGACGGGTGGGGCGCCTGGCGGGTTCCGGACAAGGCAGCGGTCTTCCGCGCCCGTCAGAACCTTGGGGTGGAGGTGCTGCGGGAACTGCTGCTTCATGCCGGGGCGGCAGTGGCCGACGAGCGGACGCCAGGTGCGTTCTGGCGGGGCTTGCGGTTGATGGCGATCGACGGCACGACGCTGCAGGCCGCCGACACCGAGGCCAACGAGACCGGGCTGGGACGGCTGCGGACCAAGGCCGGGAAGGGACCCACCGGATATCCGCTGGCCCGGGTCATGGTCCTGGTCGAGTCCGGCACCCACGTGGTCTGCGACGCGGTGGTCGACTCCTACCGGGTCAAGGAACGGGTTCTGGCCGAGCAGCTCTCCGGCTCGCTGCGGCCGGGGATGCTGGTCCTGGCCGACCGCGGCCTGCCTGGAGCTCATCTGTGGCAGCACCTGGCCGCCACCGGCGCCGACTTGCTGTGGCGGATCCCCGGCATCTGGAAACTGCCCGTCGAGGATGTCCTCGCGGACGGCTCGTGGATCTCCACAGTCCGCGGCGGGAGGGGCCGCAGCGTCCGCCCGCCCCAGGACATCCGGGTCCGCGTGATCGAGTACAGCCTCGATCTTCCCGGCCGTGACCAGGCCGAACGCTACCGGCTCATCACCACCCTCATGGACCCCACTGCGGCGCCGGCCGCCGAACTCGCCGCCCTCTACGGCGAGCGATGGGAGGTGGAGAACACTCTCGCCGAACTGAAGACGACACAGATCGGCACCCGCACCGTCATGCCGAGCAAGAGCCCGGACCTGGTGTTCCAGGAGATCTACGCGCACCTGGTCCTCTACACAGGCCTGAGAGTCCTGATGCACAGAGCAGCGGTGAACCGCAGCGAACCCCTTGATCCGGACCGGCTTTCCTTCGCCGCGGCCCTGCGGGCAGCCCGCCGGAGCATCACCTCGCTGAACAGGGATTTTCCCCCCTCAGCACCTGACCACGGTGGCCCGTGAGCTCGAGGAGGAGATCAACCCGCCCCGCAGACTGCGGGCCGTGATCCGCCAGGCGAAGCGCAAGATGTCTCGCTTCCTGTCCTGGAACCCCGACCGGCCACGACCACCACAGCCAACCCGACGGCCAGAAGAAACCCTCCAGGTCATCGCGGCCGTCGCACCCCCACCAGACCCCTAAGTCAACGGCATTGGGGTTAAACGGCAAGCTCACGGATTCCTCAGCATGCTCGCGCAGTCGTAGAACCGTTCGTCGGGGCCCCGGAGCATCCCCGCGTGGTCGCGGAAGCGCTCGCCGGGGGCGCGGAGTATCCCCTGGTGGTCGTAGTACCGCTCGCCGGGGGCGCGGAGCATCCCGCCGTGGTCGTAGTACCGCTCGCCAGGGTTGCGGAGCATCCCCGCATGGTCGTAGAAGCGTTCGGTTCTGGAGTACACGCGCCCTCCTCGGGCTCGTACGGACGGAGGGCCCAGCGTAGTGCTCACATGATCTACAGGCCCTCTGGCTGCGGCGATTGAGTCGGCCGGTACCCAGGGTGGAGCGGGCTCCCCCGGGTGGGGGAGTACGGGGTCGTGCGGTGGCCGGATCCGGCGGAGGGGGCTGTTCGGACATGCTCGTTCACGGCGGGGGGACACCGGACCGCCACTCGAACCCGAGCATCCCGGAGGACCCGATGGCGACCGAGAACGCGACCGCACTGCCCGCCCGTCAGCCCGCATGGCCCGGTTACGTGGCCGCTGTCGCGGCTCTCGGATACGCGGCGCCGCACTTCTGGTGGGGCGCCGGCATCGCGGCGATGTTCCCCGGGGACTTCGCCTCGGCCCCGCACGGGAACCTCGAGGCCGCCATCGGCTACTGGGTGATGGGCGTCGTGGCCGTGTTCGGCGCCGTGCTCTCCCTCGCTCTGGTCCGCCCCTGGGGGCGCCGCATCCCGGCCCTCCTCATCGCCGTCCCGTCGGGGATCGCCGCGATCGGCATGACCCTCTGGGGCTTCATGTACTTCGCGATGCAGTACATGATCTCCGTAGGCCGGGTGGTCTCGGCCCCGGCCTTCGCGGCCAAGGACGCGCACCCGCAGGCCGCCTGGGGGCTGTTCTGGTACGCCCTCTTCCTGGTCTGGGGCATCACCCTGGGCATCGCCGCCTGGCAGCGCCTGCGCGCCCGCCGCGTGGCGACGGGCGCCGCCTAGGCCGGCGCGCCGTCCGCCCGGAGGAACGGGCGGAGGGCGCCGAGCAGGGCTCCGACGCAGGCCTCGCGCAGCTCCGCGCGCGTGCAGGTCTCCGCGGTGAGCCAGTCCAGGCAGAGCACCCGGACGAACACCAGCCAGCTCTTCAGGACCGCCGCCACCGCGGCCCGGCCGGAGTCGTCCGCGAGCGGGAGGATGTCGAGGAGCCGGGTCCGCAGGGCGTCCAGCTCGCTGTCGATGATCGTCTGGACCACCGGGTCGCCGGCGAGGACGCGGTTCGCCGCGAGGACGGTGTTGCGGTGGGCGGTGAAGTAGTCGAGGTGCACGTCCAGTCCGTCGGTGAGCTGGCCGAGCCAGTCGCCGGGCCGGTCCAGCGGGACCTGTTCCAGCAGCCGGTCGGACGCCTGCCGGTAGACGGCCGCGAAGAGGTCCTGCTTGCCCGCGAAATGCCGGTACAGCAGGGCGCGGGAGACTCCCGCCCGCTCGGCCACGTCCTCCATCAGCACCTCCTCGTAGGGGTGCTGGGCGAAGAGCCGCGCGCCGACGTCGAGGAGCTGGGCGCGGCGTTCGTCGGGGCTGAGGCGTCGGCGGGGAGGCACGCGGTCGATGTTACTTGACACGGGTCTACTAACGGGAGCCTACTAGTAGACGCACGTCTACTTACCAGGGGTGGGAGGTCGGAGCATGGCCAGGACTCTCAAGTGGCTCGTACTGACGATGGGTTACGCGTGCGTGGCGATCGGGCTCGCGCACGTGGTGCTCGGGAACGCGGCGATTCCCGGCGCGGGTTCGGCCGGTGCGACGGTCGACAGCCTCGGCCGGTTCCTGGGTGCGACGTTCGCGGGCTACGGACTCGCCTGGATCTGGGCGGCCCGCCAGTCGCCGATCCCGGCGAGCGCGGTCCGGTGGCTGGCCGGGGTGTTCCTGCTGGGGGCGGCCGGGCGGCTGCTGTCGCTCGCCGTGCACGGGTGGCCGCACGGCTTCCAGGTGGGGCTGACCGTCATCGAACTGGTCCTGCCGCCGCTGTACTTCTGGCTCGCCGACGCCGACGAGAGGGCCCACCGGGCCGCCGCCTAGCCGCCGCCTAGGGGGTGTCGGCGGTGGGCAGGACGCGCCAGGCGGGTTCCAGGGGGACGAGGTGGCCGGCCGTCGAGCGGAGGTCGTGCGCGAGGCCGGCGCGGGCCAGCAGCGACGGGAAGTGCTCCGTGCGGTACCGCTCGTGGGCGGCCGGGCCGGACCAGAGGGTGGTGACCAGGTGGCGGTCCGGGGCGAGCCGGGTCACCACGCCCGCGAGCATGCCGCCGGCCGCGGCCATGCCCGGCCCCCATACGCGGCGCTGCACCTCGAGGAAGGACTCCTCGCGCCCCGGCAGCAGCCGGCAGTCGGCGACCCGCAGCAGCCCGGCGGTCTCCAGGGCCCGGGACAGGTCCGAGGTCTCTCCGGCCATCTCGAGAACGGTCTCCCCGGCGGCCGTCTCGATCCCGGTGAAGCTGTCGGCCTGGCGGCTCCCGGCGTACACGGCGTCGTGGCGTTCGCGCATGAAGCGGTCATGGGCCCCGGCGCCGCTCCACAGGCCCAGGACCCGGGCGTGACCCGTGTCCGGGTCCCAGCCGCCCACCTGCCCGACCAGCCCCTCCTGGTCGCCGATGACGGCCCAGGCGCGCTGGGCGCTGTCGAATCGCCCCCGCTCGGCCCCCGGCACCGTGCAGCCGATCCACTTCCCCCACATGCTGAACCACCCTCCAAGGCCGGGTCGACAGCAGTGATCATCGCCCTCCGGCCCCGGCGGGCGTCAATCGGTCCGAGGGGTGGCGGGGTCCGGCAGCCCGGCGCCTCTTTCCGGCCCTTTTCCCGGTCGGCGGGACGCCTGCCGTTTGCCTGTTGTTGGGGCGGGGGTAGCTGTCGTGCCATGCGTGACTTAGTGCGGGAGCAGTACTACCGGCATCGTGCCCCGGTCTACGACGAGACCAGCTATCGCGGTGACCCCGTGGTGAACGCCGGCCTGGACCGGGAAACCGCCGACATCGGGAAACTGCTCGCCGCGCTGCCCGAAGGGCGGGTGCTCGACGTGGGCTGCGGGACCGGAGTATGGACCCAGTTCCTCCGCGGCCCGGTCGTCGCCTTGGACCAGAGCGCGGAGATGCTGGAACTGACCCACGCCCGGGTGCCTCGGGCGCGGCGCGTGCGGGCGCTGTTCCCGCCCCTGCCGTTCGCCACCGGAGCCTTCGACCGCATCGTCACCGCCAACTTCTACGGGCTGCTCCGGCCCGAGGAGCGCGCGGTGTTCCTCGCCGAGGCGTCGCGTACGGCGCGCGAGCTGGTCGTGATCGACCTGCGCAGTGACGGTGACCTGCACGAGGAGAAGACGGAGCTGCGCTCCGTCGCCGACGCCACGTACCCCATCTACCGGCGCCGGTTCACCCCGCGGAGCCTGCGCTCGGAACTGAAGGGCGAGCTGATGTACGAGGGGCTCTACTTCCTCGCCGTCCGGGTCATGGCGCCAGAGGTGGCGCCAGAGGTGTCTCCAGGGTGATCAAGTGCGACTCGCCGGGCCCTTCCCCGTCGTCGGGGACGGCGAACATCCGAAGGACGTGCCCGTCCCTCTCCAGGTGGACCGCGTTGTAGGTGACCACTCGGCCTGCCGCTGACAGCGTGGTCACGGGAGCTTCGTGCTCGATGCGGCCGGACTCGATGTCGACGACGGCGATGCCGCCCAGACTGAAGACGCCGGTCCCGGCCAAGGGGTACTCGGCGATGCCCGTGCACACCATGTGGCCGCCGCCTGCGGACACACAGGTCTGGTAGTCGACGAAGTGGCTCTTGTTGCGGACCCGGTGGGTGAGGCGCCCGTCCGCCGTGAAGGTGAGCAGTTGCCGCGAACCCCAGGTGACGGCGTGCAGCAGGCCGCTCTGGCGGTCGCGCACGATCCCGCCGATGTGGTCGTCGAAGCGGAAGGCCTCCCGTACCTCCAGGGTGTCGGGGTCCACCCGGTAGACGATGGACCGGGAGTCGGGCCGGTACTCCGCTGTCGGCACCCACAGGGATTCGCCGTCGAAGTCGATGCCTCCCGGGTGGTAGACCGTGCCCTCGCCCACGCTCACCCGGCCCAGCGCCGCGCCGCCGGCGTCCGTGACGTACACATGGCCCCGGCCCCGGCCGGGAGTTCGGTCGTAGCCGTCCACCGGACTGTCGTGGAACCGGGTCGCCTCGGTGATTTCCGCAGTCGATACGTACAGGCGGTGGTCAGGGCCGCGCGTGACGCCTTGGGGGTGGTGGGCGGGGAAGTCCAGCGGCGTGCGCTCCACGACGGTCCAGGGTGTGTTCCGGGTCAGCTGCCGCACCGCCATGACGAGGGATTCGTTCGAGTCGTCACACACACCTGTGGACAAGGCGGATCCAGGAAGGCTCATACCCGGTGAACGAGAGCTGCCCGGGCTCGTCACGGCGGCGATTGATTGTCACGGTCCTGCCACAGGGGTAATTGAATGTGTTCAAAACCTTGTGGCGCGGGCCTACTCTGGCCGCTCCGACAGGGGAGGGACCGGATGCCCGAGAACGCCGAGAACGCCGAGAGTGCCGAGAAGAAGGGGGAGAACGCCGGGAAGGGGGAGAGCGCCGGACCGCCTCCGGCACCGGCACCGCCTCCGGCATCGGCCCCGGCACCGCCTTCGGCCCCCGTGGCGCCGCCCGCGCCCGGGCACCCCGGTTACGACCCGGTCGCTTGGCACACCTGGCGGACGTACCAGCACCACCAGCACGTGCAGCAGGCGAAGGCCGCCGCCGCCGCGAAGGCGGCGAACTCGATGTGGCGGCGGGTCCGTCCCGCCGAGGCGGCCCCGATCGGCCCCGTCACCCTGGTGGCCGTGCTCGCCGCGGGCCTCGCCGCCGCCGTCGCCCTCGGGGACGGCATGGGCCCCGGGCTGCTGCTCGCGGCGCTGCCCGCCATGGTGGCCGCGTACGCCGCCGCCCGTGCGGCCGGGCGCAAGGCCCGCCCCTGGAGCCTGCTCTGGGTGCTGGGCTGCGTGGCGCTGCTCGGGGTGCCGGCCCTGAGGGACTCCGCCTGGCCGTCCACCCTGGCGATCCTCGCCGCCGTGCTGCTGGCCGCGCTGGCCCTGCACGGCACCCGGAGCTGGCCGGGCGTCCTGCTGAGCCCGCTCGGGTTCCTCGACAGCGCCGTCACCGGGGTCGGCTGGGCCTGGGCGGGGGTGCGGGCGCGCGGCGGCGGGCTGGGCCGGGAGCGCTGGCTGCCCGTCGCCAAGGCGGGCGTGGTGGCGGTCGTCCTGCTGCTCGTGTTCGGGGCGCTGTTCGCCTCCGCCGACGCGGCCTTCGCGGACCTGCTGGAGGGCCTGACCCCGGACGTGTCCGTGGGCGACAGTCCGCTGACGGTCCTGCTGTTCGCGGCCGGTGCGCTCCTCGCGCTCGCCGCCGCCCGCACCGCGGCGGCCCCGCACCGCTGGGACCGTATCGAGACCCGCCCGGGCAAGGCGCGTTCCCGGGTGGAGTGGAGCCTGCCGCTGATCCTGCTCAACCTGCTCTTCGCCGGCTTCAACGCGGTGCAGCTGGCGGTGCTGTTCGGCGGGTACGACAAGGTGCTGGAGAGCACCGGGCTCACGTACGCCGAGTACGCGCGCCAGGGGTTCTGGCAGCTGCTCTGGGCCACGGTGTTCGTCCTCGCGGTCATCGCGCTCGCGCTGCGCTGGGCGCCCCGGGGGACGGCGGGCGACCGCCGGCTGGTGCGGGGGGTGCTGGGCACGCTGTGCCTGCTGACGCTGGTCGTGGTCGCCTCCGCGGTGCGCCGGATGGACCTGTACGTGGACGCGTACGGGCTGACCCGGCTGCGGCTGTCGGTGGTCACGGTGGAGCTGTGGCTGGGTCTGGTGCTCGTGCTGCTGATGGCGGCCGGGGTGGTGGGCGGCCGCTGGCTGGCCCGGGTGGTGGTCGGCAGCGCCGCGGCGACCGTACTGGCCTTCGGGCTGGTGTCTCCGGACGGGATCGTCGCGCAGAGCAGCGTCACCCGCTACGAGCGGGACGGCAAGATCGATGTGGCCTACCTGCGCGAACTGTCGGCGGACGCGGCGCCCGCGCTGGACCGGCTGCCGGAGCCGCAGCGGTCCTGCGCCCTGATCGGGATCCGGGACCAGCTGCGCGACGCCGGTGACGTGCCCTGGTACGCCACGAGCCTCGGCGAGTACCGCGCCCGCGAGATCCTGCGCGAGCGCCCGGTGACGGCCACCGCCGCGGGCAAGTGCAGGAGGCTCGGCTATGGGAGCAGCGGGCGGGGGTAGCGGGGCGGGAGGGGGCGGGGGTGCGTCCGGAGTCCCCGTATCCCGTCGGCCCCGGCGACCGCCTCGGCCACGGCCACCGCCGCGCCGACGGCCACCCAGAAGAACGACCCCGCCTACACCCCGCCGCCCGCGACCACCGCCCCCGCCCGCACCCCGGAGTCCGAGCGCACCCAGGCCCCGGCGCCCGCCCCGACGAAGACCAAGCCCCCGACGGGCGGCGGGAGCAGCGGCGGTGGCGGGGGGATGGTCACCTGCTCCTACGACCCCAGCGTCAAGCCGTACCGCTGGCAGTAGCGGTAGCCCGGGGTCAGCGGGCGTAGGAGCCGATGCCGACCAGGCAGTACACGTACTCGTTGATGACGCTGCCGTTGATCGTGTAGCGGTACGAGAAGCCGTACTCCGTCTTGGGGTTCTCGTCGCAGCGGCTCATGTCGTTGGTGCCGGGGAAGCGCTGGATGACCCGGTAGTGGGCGTCGGACGCCGAGCAGTCGACCTCGTCGACATTGGTGACGCGCTGCGCGGTCGTGGAGTCCGGCAGCTGCCCGTTGAGGCAGGTCCCCGTCTCGAAGGGGCGGGGGGCCCGGGTGGTCGGGGTCGGGTCCGGGGTCGGGTAGGTCGGGGCGGTGGCGGGCTCGGTGGCCGGCTCGGTGGCGGGCTCGGTGGTGGGGCTGTAGGTGTAGGTCGGCGGGCTGTACGGGGTGTACGTCGAGTCGGCCGTCGGGGACGCGGAGGCCGTGCGGTCGGAGTCGTCGTCGTTGTCGCTCGTCACGACGACGCCGATGATCAGCGCGGCGACGACCCCGAGCGCGAGCAGGCACCCGAGGGCGCCGTTCTTCCCCGCCTGCGCGGGCCGGGCCGGCGCGGGCCCCGGGACCGGAGCCCCGGACACGCGTATGCGCAGCAGCACTTCGGCCCCGCCGACCCTGGCCCGGACGAGGTCGCCGTTGCGGGCGGGCGGTATGCGCAGGCGCTGCGGTCCGGCCGGCAGGGGGACGGAGACGGTCACACCTGCGGCGGCCTGCTCGGGGGTGAGTGTTAACTCGATTTCCTGGGGCGACACCGGCTGCTCCTCGAGGGTGGGGGCGGACCCTCCGGGATTCTGCCCGCTGCGCCCGCCCTGACGCAGCCGTTCCGCCCAGCGGTTCAGGAGGGGGAACCTTCCCCCGAGGTGTGCGCGCCAGGGGGTGTTCCGGTCAGGGGGGTGTGGAGCTGGCGGGGAGAAGCGGTACGGGGGGTGGTCGCGGGGGAGGGGGCGTGCGTAGATTACCGGCGGTAACAGCCCGCCGACCGAGGAGAACCTGCCGTGGACGCAGCCGAGCCGACGCCGGTCGAGCCCGTCAAGACGATCGTCGGCGGGGTGGTGCGCGAGGTGGCCGTGCCGGCCCTCGCCGGGCCGGCGACGAGCGGGTCGCTCGGGGACATCCCGTTCCAGAACGCCCGCGAAGCCCCCCGCGAGGCCGTGCTCGCCCGCAAGGAGCGGGACGGCACCTGGCGGGACGTCACCGCCGCCGAGTTCGCGCGCGAGGTGCTCGCCGTCGCCAAGGGGCTGATCGCCGAGGGGCTCGCGGAGGGGGACCGGCTCGCCATCATGGCCCGGACCACCTACGAGTGGACCCTGCTCGACTTCGCCGGATGGGCCGCCGGGCTGGTCACCGTACCCATCTACCCGACCTCCTCCGCCCTCCAGGCCCGCTGGATCATCCACGACTCCGGGGCGGTGGCCTGCGCCGTCGAGGACACCGTCCAGGCCCGGCTGCTCAGCGCCGAGCGCGCCAACCTCCCCGGCCTCGCGCACCTGTGGGAGTTCGACACCGGCGCGGTGGCCCAGCTGATCAAGGCCGGGGAGCACCTGCCCGACGCGATCGTCCACGCGCGCAGGGCCGCCCGTACCCCCGAATCCGTCGCCACGCTCGTCTACACCTCCGGCACCACCGGGCAGCCCAAGGGCTGCGTACTGACCCACGGCAACTTCTTCGCCGAGGTCGACAACGCCGTGGAGCTGCTGCACCCGGTGTTCCGGTCGGCCAGCAAGGACCCCGCCTCCACCCTGCTCTTCCTGCCGCTCTCCCACGTCTTCGGACGGATGGTCGCCGTCGGCTGCCTGCGGGCGCGGGTCAAGCTCGGGCACGCGCCCAGCATCCGCACCGAGGAGCTGCTCGCCGACCTCGCCGGCTTCCAGCCGACCTTCCTCCTCGCCATCCCCTACGTCCTGGAGAAGGTCTACAACACCGCCCGCGCCACCGCCGAGAAGATGGGCCGCGGCTCCTCCTTCGACCGGGCCGCCCGCATAGCCCAGCAGTACGGGGAAATCGTCGAGGGCAAGACCCCCGGGATGGGGCTGCGGGCCGCCCGCGCCCTGTACGACCCGCTCGTCTACCGGCGGATCCGCGCGGCCCTGGGCGGCCGCGTGCGCTACATCCTCAGCGGCGGCTCCCCCCTCGGGCGCCGGCTCGCCGCCTTCTACACGGGCGCGGGGATCGACGTCTTCGAGGGCTACGGGCTGACGGAGACCACGGCGGCCTCGACCGTCACCCCGCCCCAGCGCCCCCGGCTCGGCACGGTCGGCTGGCCCCTGCCGGGGACGGCGGTGCGCATAGCCGACGACGGGGAGGTGCTGCTGCGCGGCCGGCACGTCTTCGCCGGGTACTGGAACGTGGGCGCGCAGCCGCCCGGGGGCTGGCTGGCCACCGGGGACATCGGCGAGCTGGACGCCGACGGGTACCTGACCATCACCGGCCGCAAGAAGGACCTGATCATCACCTCCGGCGGCAAGAACGTCGCCCCCGCGCCCCTGGAGGACTGGCTGCGCGCCCACCCCCTGGTCGGCCAGTGCCTGGTGATCGGCGACAACCGCCCCTACGTCGCCGCCCTCGTCACCCTCGAACCGGAGGGGCTGGCCCACTGGCGGCAGATGCACAAGAAGCAGGGCGTCCCGATCCGCGAGCTGGTCACCGACCCGGAACTGCTGGCCGAACTCCAGCGGGCGGTCGACGAGGCCAACAAGCTGGTCTCGCGGGCCGAGTCGATCCGCCGCTTCGTCGTCCTGCCGGGGGAGTTCACCGAGGCCCGCGGACACCTGACCCCCTCGATGAAGCTCAAGCGCGGAGCCATCGCCCGCGACTACGGCAGCGAGATCGAGGAGCTGTACCGGGCACCCCGGGGCGCCTGAGGACCGCCGAGGGGCGGGGGCGGCCGGGCCCGCTTATGGTGGGCTGGGCCGACCGGTCCGGGGGGCGACCCGAGGAGGCCGCAGTGCCCCGACCGCGTCCCCGCCCCCGACCGCGTCCCCGCCCCCGCCCCCGCGCCCGTACGGCAGCCGCCGCGGCCGCCGCCGGAGCGGCCTGCGCCGCCTGCGCCCTCGTCCTGGCCGCCGCCCTCGGGGCCGCCCCGGCCCCCCGCCCCGCCCCCGGCCAGGGCATACGGTGGGGGGACTGCCCCGCCGGCCCCGTCCCCGCGGGGATGCGGTGCGGGGAGGTGACCGTCCCCCTCGACTACGCGGACCCCGCCAAGGGCACCACCCGGGTGGCCGTGGCCCGCATCCCCGCCACCGCCCCCGGCCGCAGACCTCTCGGCTCCCTGCTGCTCAACTTCGGCGGCCCCGGCGGCCCCGGGATCGCCTCCCTGGCCGCCGACCCCGGGCTCTTCGCGAAGCTCGGCGAGCGCTACGACCTCGTCGCCTTCGACCCCCGCGGCGTCGGCCTCAGCTCCCCCGTCTCCTGCGGCGGCTCCCAGCAGGTCGGCGACGAGGTGCCCGGGGACGCCGCCGCCCAGCTGGCCGCCCTGCGGGCCGTCGCCGCGCGCTGCGCCCTGCACTCCGGGCCCGTGCTCCTGTACATCGGCACCGTCAACGTCTCCCGGGACATGGACCGCATCCGCCAGGCCCTCGGCGACAAGAAGCTCAACTACCTCGGCTTCTCCTACGGCACCCGGCTCGGCGCCGTCTACGCCGCCCAGTTCCCCAAGAAGACCGGCCGGATGGTCCTCGACGGGGTCGACACCCTCACCGAACCGCTCGCCGAGCAGGCCCTGGTCTCCGCGCGCGGCCAGCAGCGCGCCCTGGACAACTTCCTGGCCTGGTGCGCCCACCAGCGCGACTGCGTCTACGGCACGAACACCCGTACCGCCAAGGAGCAGGTCGAGGAACTGGTCGCACGGCTCGACGAGCAACCGCTGGTCGGGGAGGACGGCTCGCACTTCACCGGGCAGGACGCGGTCGGGGCCATCGGGGCCGCCCTGTACTCCACCGCCCTGTGGCCCGACCTCGCCGAGGCCCTCGCCAGCGTCGAGCGCGACCGCGACCCGGTCCCCCTGACGGAACTGGGCGGCCCGCCCGAGGCGCCGCCCGACGACGGCCCCGCCCGGGTCCCCGACGACAACGCCGAGGCCGCCCTCACCGCCGTGAACTGCGCCGACGACCCGGACCGGGGCAACGACAAGGCCACCCCGGAGGCCATCGAGAGCGAGATCGGCGGCCTCGAGGCCGATTTCCGCCGGGCCTCGCAGATCTTCGGGCCGGGCCAGCTGATGACCGTACTGTCCTGCTACGGCCGGCCCGCCGGCACCGACTTCATCCGCCGGATCGACCGCCCCGGCGCCCCCCGCATGCTCCTCGTCGGCACCCGCGGGGACCCGGCGACCCCGTACGAGTGGACGGAGGAGACGGCCCGCCGGCTCGGCTCGACGGTGGTGATCGACCACAAGGGCGACGGGCACACCGGCTACGCGGCCTCGGCGTGCGTACGCGACTACGTGGACACCTTCCTGACCGGCGGAAAGCTGCCGGGCGGCACGCGGTCCTGCCCCGCCGGCAAGTGAACCGGCGGGGCAGCTCAGCGCGAGATCCGGAAGGGGCGGCCTAGCAGTCGGGACGGGTGGCGCGGCCCGCGAAGCGGTCCGCCAGCCAGTTCCCGACCGTCAGGGAGTGCGTGATCACACCGCTGACGTGCTCGCCGAGCACGATGGTGTCGAACTGGACGTCCGCACCCCGCGCGCACCACTCGGAGCGCAGCTGGCGCCCCACCGCGTACGGGATCAGCTCGTCGCCGAGCGCGTGGTACTGGAGCACCGGCGCGGCCGGGGCCGACCCGCCCAGCCGGCTCTGGTTCAGGCGGGCCTGCCAGTCGGGCTGCGCGAGCGGGTCGCGGGTGGTCAGGTCGGAGATCCGCTTGAAGGAGCCGGCGATGGCGTCGACCGCCACGCAGTTCTCCTTCATCCCGGCCACCAGCGCCCGGCCCGCCGGGTTGAGGTACGAGTCGAGCTTCAGCTCGGGGAAGGCCGCGTCCTGCCCGGCGGCCGCCATGAAGATGAGCCCGGAGCCGAAGGAGCCGTTGTTGAAGGCGGCCACCTTCATCAGGTCGGCGGGGACACCGCCGGTCGCCGTGCCCTTGACCTTCAGCTCCGGCGCGTACGAGCCCTGGAGCTCGGCGGCCCAGCTGCTGGCCTGGCCGCCCTGCGAGTAGCCCATGATGCCGACGGGCGTGTCCGCGGACAGCCCGGCCCCGGGCAGGCGGATGGCGGCGCGGGCGGCGTCGAGCATCGCGTGGCCCGCCGAAGGGCCGACGGTGTAGGTGTGGACGCCCGGGGTGCCGAGGCCCTCGTAGTCGGTGACGACCACGGCCCAGCCGCGCAGGGTGTACTGCTGGATGAGGTTGGCCTCCATGGCGGTGCCGTACGGGAGGTTGTTGCTCGGAGCGCAGGAGTCGCCCATGCCGACGGTCCCGACGGCGTACGTGATCAGCGGGCGCGGGCCGGTGCGGCCGTCCTGCGGGACGATGACGGTGCCCGAGACCACGTTCGGGGCGCCGTCGGCGGTGGTCGAGCGGTAGTGCACCTTCCAGGCCTTGGTGCCGGTGGGCTGGCCGGGCAGCGGGTGGAAGGCGGAAGGGGCGCTGCTGACGATGTCGCCGGGGCGGCCGGCTTCGGCGGCAGCGGCGGTTTCGGCGGTCTCGGCGGTGGCGGCGGGGATCCCGGCCGTGAAGGCCAGGGCGGTCAGTGCGGCCAAGGCGGCCAGGGCGGTGCTGCGCAAACGCATGGGCGGCTCTCCCAACGTCCGTATGTGTGGGGGCAGGTGAGGCGAAGGTAGTGACCGACCGGTCGGCATGTCGCTGACCGTGCAGCTCACCTTTCCTGACCGGGACTCCCACCCCGGCGCCCCGCCGACTGTCACAGGTACGGCAGTACGAAGTCGTACCCGGCCGCGAAGTGCCCGCCGCCCGCCGGGCAGGAGCCGTTGGTGGGGTACCCCCAGAAGAAGAGGCCGTAGCACTTGCGGCAGAAGCGCCAGTCGCGCTGCGTGTTCGCGGTCTGCGGGATGTCGTGCGGCAGGACGAAGTCGTACCCGGCCAGAGCGTGGCCGCCGCCGCCCGCCGGGCAGACACCGGAGGAGGTGGGGTACCCGTGGAAGAAGAGCCCGTAGCACTTGCTGCAGAAGCGCCAGTCGCGCTGGGCCCTCGACGTCGCGGGGACGTCGTGCGGGAGGTTGAAGTTGTAGCCGGCCGAGTCGTGGCCGCCGCCCGCCGGGCAGGTGCCGTCGTCGGCGTAGCCGCGGAAGAACATGCCGGAGCACTTGCTGCAGAACCGCCAGTCCGCCTGGTTCGCGCGGGCCGACGCGGCCGCGGGACCCGCCACCCCCATTGCCAGCGCGCCGCCGGTCAGGCCGGCCGCCGCCACGCCGAGGGCGCGGGTGAGCACGGCCCTGCGGTCCGGTCGCGGATTTCCTTCGCCCACTGTCAGGAAGCCCATGCGTCCACCTCTCCACCGGCGAAACCCGTGGCGGAGCCCGAGCGGGCGTTCGCCACGTTGAGTATTTACGTCAGTACGGTGCGTAGTCAACGTAGTCCGGGGCGCGCCCGGTGGTGCGTCCTGCCGGAACCCCGCGCCCCCGCACTACCCGCCCGAGGCGATCCGGTACGCGCCCGGGGTGGTCCCCGTCCAGCGGCGGAAGGCGCGGTGGAAGGCGGTGTCCTCCGAGAACCCCAGCCGGGCGGCGAGTTCCGCGATCGGCTCCCCGCTCTCGGCCAGCCCCGCGATCGCCGCGTCCCGCCGCACATGGTCCTTGAGCTGCTGGAAGGAGGTCCCCTCCTGATGGAGCCGGCGCCGCAGGGTCGCCGGGGAGACGGCGAGGCCGGCCGCCACCTCCCCCAGCTCGGGCAGCCGCGGCGCGCCGCGCAGCCGCCGCGTCAGGGTCCGGCGTACCTGCTCGGCGACCGTGGTCCCGTACTCGGGGCGCGACAGCAGGTCGAAGGGGGCCCGGCGGAGCATCGCGTCGAGCGCGGCGTCGTCCCGTACCAGCGGAGCGGTCAGCCAGTGCGCGTCGAAGACGGCCTCCGTCCGCTCCGCACCGAAGCGGACCGGGCAGTCGAAGAGGGTGCCGTACTCGCCCTCGTGCGGCGGCGGGGGATAGGCGAAGGAGGCGTGGGCCAGGGGGATGCGACGCCCGACGAGCCAGCTGCTGAGCCGGTGCCAGATCGCGAGCACGCACTCGGTGAGGAAGCTCCCCCAGCTACCGCTGGGAGGGGCCCCCACCTCGTCCCGCTCGAAGTCGTTGCGCACGGTGAACCGCGCCTGCCCGCCGCCGGTTTCCAGGGCCAGTTCCGGCCCGCCCGGGAACAGCCCGTAGAACACGGCGGCCCGCTCCACGGCCGCGCCGAGGTCCCGGCAGCCCAGGCAGGCGTGGCACATCATCGCGAAGGTGCCCGGGCGGCTCGGGACGGCGGACAGCCCGAGGAACTCGTCCTGCGTGGTCCGGTACAGGGCCCGGAAGAGGCGCGCGAACTGCGCCGGCGTGATCCGCGCCCGGTCGTCGCCGAGCAACAGCGGCGGGATCTGCGCCTCCTGGAGCAGCGGCACCAGGTCGAAGCCGCCCCGCCGCGCCCCCGCGAGCACGGCGCGCACGTGGTGCACGGTGATCGTCTGCCTCCCCATGGCTCCGACGGTAGCCCCAATGAGCGCTGCGGTCAGCGGGGGTGACGCTTCCGGTCATGCCGGACCGGGCCCGGGGGCGCCCACCATCGGGGGACACCTATCCGGGGAGGGCATGCCATGGACGGTCGGCCGAGCACGCTGGCGGTGTTCACCGAGTGGACCGGGCGGCGGTACGGGCCCGGCACGGCGCTCCGCTTCCGCGCACCCGACGGGGGCTGGCGGACCCGGACGTACGCCGAACTCGGCGCGGCCGTACGGGAGGCCGGGCGGGGGCTGCTGGGGCTGGGCGTCGGGGCCGGGGAGCGGGTGGCGGTGCTCGCGGAGACCCGGCCCGAGTGGACGTACGCCCACTTCGGGATCCTGGCGGCGGGCGCGGTCCTGGTGCCGGTCTACCCGACGGCGGGGGAGGAGGAGCTGGCCTGGGTGCTCGGCGACTCGGAGGCGGTGGTGGCCGTCTGCGAGGACGCGGCCCAGGCGGCCCGGGTGGAGGCGCTGCGGTCCAAGCTCCCCGCGCTGCGGGAGGTCGTACGGATGGACGCGCCGGCCGGGCCGCCGGGGGCCACGGAGTCCGAACTGGCCGCGCGGGCCGCCTCGGTGACCCCCGACGCGGACGCCGCGATCGTCTACACCTCGGGGACCACGGGCCTGCCGAAGGGGTGCCGGCTCACGCACGGCAACCTCGGGGCGATCCAGGACGCCACCCTGCCCCTGGTCCAGGGCGGGCCGGGGGACTCCACGTACCTGTACCTGCCGCTGGCGCACCTGCTGGCGCAGCTGATCCAGTTCACCACCCTGCTGGAGGGCGGGGAGCTGTGCTACTTCGGGGGCCGGGTGGAGGCGGTGGTGGCCGAGCTGGCGCAGGCCCGGCCCACGCACCTGCCGTCGGTGCCCCGGCTGTTCGAGAAGGTGCACGCGGTGGTGCTGGGGCTGGCGGAGGGGCAGGAGGGCGGCCGGGAGCGCTTCGAGGAGGCGGTGCGGCTGGGGGTGCTGGCGGCCGACGGCCGGCTCCCGGAGTCGCTGCGGGCGCAGTACGAGGCCGCGGAGAAGTCCCTGTACTCCCTGGTCCGGGACGCCTTCGGGGGCAGGCTGAAGTGGGCCCTCACGGGCGGAGCCCCGATCGCCCCGGCCACCCTGGACTTCCTGCGCGCCTGCGGGATCCGGGTGTTCGAGGGCTACGGGATGACCGAGTCCGGCGGGGTCATCAGCCTCAACCACCCGGGCGCCGTCCGCCACGGCACGGTGGGCCGGCCGATCGAGGGCTGCGAGGTGGAGATCGCACCGGACGGGGAGGTGCTCGCCCGCGGCCCGATGGTCTTCCCCGGCTACCACGCGAACCCCGCCGCGACGGCCGAGGCCCTGGACGCGGACGGCTGGCTGCACACCGGGGACCTGGGCGAACTGGACGGCGACGGCTTCCTGACCATCACCGGCCGCAAGAAGGAGCTGATCATCACCTCGGCCGGCAAGAACATCACCCCGACCGAGGTGGAGTTCGCCGTCCAGAGCGCCTCCCGCTTCGTCTCCCGCGCCGTCCTGATCGGCGACCGGCGCCCCCACCCGGTGGCCCTGATCACCCTGGACGCCCAGGAGGTCACCGCATGGGCGGACCGGGAGTCCCTGGACCTCGGCCCCCGCCCGGCCGCCCACCCCGCGGTACGGGCCCTGGTGGCGCAGGCCGTCGCCGAGGCCAACGCCACCGTCTCCCGCCCGGCCCGGATCCGCGCCTTCCGCGTCCTGGACGAGGAGTTCTCGGTCCGGGCCGGCACCCTCACCCCGACCCTGAAACTGCGCCGCGCGGAGGTGGCCCGCCGCTACGCCGCCGAGATCGAGGAGCTGTACGGGGCCTGAGGACCCGTGTCACCTCTCGATGTCGAAGGCCTCCACGGTGTTCACGACGTTTCCGCCGCCGTCCTGGCCGCCGATGGCGTAGACGCACGTGCGGCTCAGGGCAACCGGGCAGGGCGCGCTCGCCCCGGCCAGGAAGGAACGGGCGGTGGGCAGCGGGGGCAGCGTCGCCCAGACGTTGTCGACGGGGTTGAAGACCGAAGACCGAGGGTCGAGGGGCGAGGGGCGAACTTCCGGGCTCAGGCCAGCGCGCGGGCCAGGCGGGCCAGGCCCTCGGTGATCTCCTCCGGGGTGTGCGTGGTGAAGGACAGCCGCAGAGTGCGGGGGTCCGGGGTGCCGGTGTGGAAGGGGGCTCCGGGGACGTAGGCCACCTCGTGCGCGACGGCGGACTTCAGCAGGGCGCCCGCGTCGTACCCCTCGGGGAGCCGGGCCCAGACGAACATGCCGCCCTCGGGGCGGTTCCACTCCGAGCCCGCCGGGAGCGCCCCGCCGAGTCCCGCCAGCAGGGCGTCGCGCCGGGCCCGGTAGGCCTCCCGGACCCGGGCGGTGTGGGCGTCGAGGTCGTGGGCGCCGAGGTAGTGGGCGGCGGCCAGCTGGTCCACCGTCGAGGTGTGCAGGTCCGCCGCCTGCTTGGCGACCACCGCCGCGCGGCGCAGGGCGGAGGGGGCGCGCAGCCAGCCCAGCCGCAGCCCCGGGGCCATGACCTTGGAGAAGCTGCCGAGCAGGGCGGTACGGTCCTCCGCGCCCGGGTGGGCGGCGATCCAGGGCCGGTGGGCGCCCTCGTAGCGGAGGTCGCCGTACGGGTCGTCCTCCACCAGCCACAGCCCCAGGCGGGCCGCGATCCGGGCCACCTCGGCCCGGCGCTCTCCCGGCAGGGTGCGCCCGGTCGGATTCTGGAAGGTGGGGATGGTGTAGAGCAGCTTCGGCCGCTCCCGGGCGGTGATCTCGGCGAGGGCGTCGGGGAGCAGGCCCTGCCCGTCGCAGGGGACGGGTATGACGCGGGCTCCGGCCAGGCCGAAGCACTGGAGGGCCGCCAGGTAGGTGGGGTTCTCCACGAGCACCGTGTCGCCGGGTTCCAGGAGGGTGGCGGCGAGGAGGGTGAGCCCCTGCTGGGAGCCGGTGGTGATCAGCACCTCGTCCGCCGAGGTGGCCAGGCCGCGCGCCCCGGCCCGGGCGGCGACGGCCGCGCGCAGCTCGGGGGCGCCCTCGGTGGTGGAGTACTGCAGGGCCCGGGCGGCTCCGGTTCCGGTGAGGGTGGCCTCGTACGCTGCCCGCAGGCCGGCGGTGTCGAAGAGTTCGGGGGCGGGCAGGCCCCCGGCGAAGGAGATCACCCCGGGGCGTTCGGTGAGCGCGAGGATCTCCCGTACGGGCGAGGCGCCCACGGTGCTCGCGCGGGCGGCGAAGGCGGGCAGTGCGGCGTGCGGTGCGGCGGCTTGCGGGGCGGCGGTGGTGCCAGGGCGCATGGGGGCTCCTTCGGTGGCGGGTGGCCGCAGCGTCTCTGATCAGCTGAGCGATCCCGTGTCAGACGTGGTGTCTGGCAGTGGGATTTCCCACCGTGGTGGGGTGGCGTGGGCGTGGAGGTGGAATCCGGCGCCCAGTGCTGCCCCTCGTGGCCGGTGTCGGCTGGTGGTGGGTGTGCTGATCGTTGTCACGTCCTGGTGCCGGTGGGCTGCGCGGGGCAGTCGTTTCCGGTCCGTGTGAGCGTGTCCCTCCGGACGCTGGCCTGCCGGGCCCGGGGGCCTGGCAGGGGAGGGTGTCCGGCGTCGCCTGGGCGTCGGACGTGTTGTCTGGTGCCGGGTGGGTCCGGTCTTGGTCCGGTCCGGCGGGCTGGGCTTCGGCGGCGTGGGTGTGATGACCGCGTTTGTTTCGAGTCGGTCGATGACGGTGCGGACGGCCATGGCGCCCGTGGTGCGGTCGGTCACGGTCTTCGCCTGGTGGGCCAGGCCGCGGGCTGCGATGCGCTGCCACGCGCCGTGGTCACGATCGCCCTGCCAGCCGCAGCCGGGACTCGGGCAGGCGGCCCACTTCCAGCCGGGTGTGGTGGGCCGGTCGGGGGATTTGCAGTGCCGCAGCGGGGTGAGGCATCGCGGGCAGTGCTTGGAGGTGTTCCTCGCGGGGATCGTGACGACGGCGATGCCTGCCTCGGCGGCGAGGTGCCGCATGTGGTCGGTGATCTGGCCGCGTATCTGCTGGGAGAGGCGTGTGTTGAGGGTGCGGCCCATACCGCGGGCTTCCATCGACCTCAGGTCCTCGACGTAGATGACGCTCGCCCGGGCGGCGATGGCCTGGTCGACCGCCCACCTGGCGGCGGCCCAGGCCAGCGCGTCGTTCAGGTTCGAGCGGCGTGCGCAGACCCGGCTGATCTCCTCGCGCAGAACGGTGTGCTTGGCGGCCAGCGGGTGCTGTTCATCTCCGGTGGTGAGCCGCTCGTAGTGGTCGGACTTGGCATTCAGATGCTCGCCCTGGCGGCGCAGGCGGTGCTGTTTGGCCAGGACACCGGCTGCCCGGAACATGCCTCCAGTCCCGAGGGCGGTGATCCGCCCGTCGCTAGGGAGCCTCGCGGCCCCGCAGGAGAGCAGGGTGTTGAGGCCCCAGTCCACCCCGAGCGCGACGGTGTGCCCGCTGCGGGCTGCCTTCGGGACGGCGTGGGTGTACGCGAGATCAGCGCGGACACGGCCCCGGTGCAGGCACAGCGTGGGCAGGTGCAGTACCGCGTTCACGGGGATCGTCGGGGGCAGCTTGATGGGGCAGGCCACCCATGTCCAGTCCTTGTAGGACTGCGGGTCAGGCCGGGTCGGGAGCTGCAAGCGCAGCAGCGCCCGGCCTGGTGTATCCGCCCGCTCGATGGTGGCCTGCTGCCCGTCACACGCCGACAGCAGCAGCATCTGCGCCACCCGGGGCGCGCTCTCCATCTCGAACAGACCGGCGGGCATGACGTCGTGCTTCTTGACGAACGTGAGGACCTGCCGGGTGCGGGACTTGATGACGGTCGACGGCAGATGCCGCCCGCCCGGGGCGGCCTCACGGACGGCGTCCCACTCCTGACCCATCCGTTTGAAGGGGTCGGCGGGCCAGTTATCGATGACTGCTGCGGTCAGGTCGGCGCGCCACTTGACCGACCGCAGGACGCGTCCGGCCTGCTCCTGCGCCATCCGAACGATCCGGTCATTGACCCGAACACCCTCTGGCGGCACGACGGTCCAGCCCAGCCGGCGCAGCGCCATCCAGGCGTTCGACGGCAGCTTCCTGCCCCCGCCGTCCTCCCCGGACGCGAGCACAGTCACGTCGGCGGCGTTCCAGTGCGCGGTCAGCAGCTTGGCGCTCATGCCGGAGACCAGAGAGGCACACCAGCCGACACGATCCGCGAGCGCGGAAGCGGTCAGCAGTTCACCGCTCACCTCATCCACGCCCGCCCGCAGCAGGCCACGGGCACAAGCGGTCCAGGCGGTCTCGCCCCCGGCGAGCGGCACCTTCCGACTCAACGCTCACCCTCCCCCCCACACCCGTACTGTCATCCGATCGACGACACCCCATACGAAAGGTCACCCATTCGACCAACGAACCCACAACCGACACCGGCCGAACAGCAGGACGAGAGAGTCGTGACGATCACTACGGATGCGTAAGGAACCTCGTGAGCCTAGCGAGGAAAGATGCATAAGGCACCTGCCTGTCCACGAGGTGAACGCCGTCCGGCCTCTCCCCAACTGATGACTTGTCAGATAGACCGGTGTCATGACGAGAGACGAAGACACCCGGCCCGGGGCCTACGCGGAACTCGCGGCCGTCGGCCCGTACGGGGTCCGCCCCGGCCACGCCCTGATCACCATGGTGGAGCCGCACCCGGGCCACGAGTACGCCTACAACCGCTGGTACGAGGACGACCACTACTACGCGGGCGCCATGGCCATGCCCTGGATGTACGCGGGCCGCCGCTGGGTGGCCACCCGTGAACTCCAGGAGCTGCGCTACCCCGAGAAATCGGCCGTCGCCCAGCCCGTCACCGCCGGGTGCTACCTCTCCACGTACTGGGTGACCGAGGGCCGCTACGACGAGCACATGAAGTGGACGGTCGGCATCAACAAGCGGCTGAACCGCGACGGCCGGGTCTACCAGGACCGCACGCACGTCTTCACGGCCTTCCAGGACCACGAGGCGACCGTCTACCGCGACGGGGCCGCCGGCCCCCGGGACTTCCACGCCCTCGACCACCCCTACGCCGGGCTCGTGCTCCAGGTCGTCGACGCCGACGGGCCCGGGCGGCGGGCGGAGCTACTGGAGTGGCTGCGCTCCCGGGCCCTGCCGCGGCGGCTGTCCGGCTCGCCCGCGGCGATGGTGACGCTCTTCCGGCCGACCCCGCTGCCCGGGGACCGGATGACCTACGTCAAGCAGGTCGAGGGGGTCGACAGCCGGCTCACCCTGCTGTGGTTCCTGGAGGCCGACCCGCGCACCTGCTGGGACCGCTTCCAGGGGCTGGACGCGGAGGTCGCGGAGTCGGGGCTGGGGCGGGTGGAACTGGTGGCGCCGTTCATCCCGACGGTGCCGGGGACCGACCGGTACGTGGACCAGCTGCGCTGAGGCCGCGGCGGCGGGCATGGCCGAGCCCTCTCGGCCAGGACGGCGGGCCGGTCGAGAGGGCTCCGTACGAGGTGCGGGGGGTGCGGGTGGTGCTGGTGGCGACGTTCAGGCGAGGCGCCCCAGTCCGCCCTCGACGACATCGGTGACGAAGGAGGTCCAGGAACCCGGCGCGAAGGTGACGGACGGACCGTCCTGCACCTTCGAGTCGCGGACGGCGATGGCCTCCATGACGGGGGACTTGACCTCGACGCAGGCCCCGTTTCCGCCGGAGTAGGAGGACTTGGTCCAGTTTTCCGTGCCGCCCTGACGAATAGCCATGTTCTTCTCCGGTTCAGCGAGTAGTTCCGGTTGCGTGCCGGCCGGAGATTTCCCCGGCTGACGTGATCGACGCTACCGGCAGCTCTCGATGGCTGAAGGAGGCATTCACTCGACCGGGTGGCATATTCCATTCAGGCCTTCTGTGGCCGGGGACCGACGGTGTACCGTGCTGGCCCCCTCGCCACTTCAGGCCCTCTCAGGGCAGTTCGTCACTTCGCCTTGCCCGCGTATTGGTCGATGATGTCGGAGATGAACTGCCTGGTCTGGTCGACGTTGAGCGCCTGGGCGCGCAGGTGCTCGTACATCACGCTGTATTTCTGAACGTCGTTGGCCTTCTCCAGGTACAAATCGCTCGTGACGCCCTCGATGTAGACGACCGTCGAGTCCGAGGCGTCCGGGAATTCCAGAATTGCGTACTGCCCGTTGACCCCCGGATGGGCACCCATCGTGAAGGGCATCACCTGCACCGTGATGTACGGCTGCTGCGACTGCTCTATCAAGTACTCCAGCTGCCGGACCATCAACTGCGCGTCGCCCACGTGCCGGCGCAGCACCGCCTCGTCGATCACCGCCCACAGGCGCAGCGGACCGACGTCCGGATTGTTGTTGTCGGTCTCGGACAACCGTTTCTGGCGGTGCATGCGGACCTGCACGCGCTTCTCCACATCGGCCGGAGCCGTCTCCGGCAGCGCGCCGCGGATCAGGGCCTGGGCGTACTCGGGGGTCTGGAGCAGCCCCGGGACCATCTGCGGCTCGTAGGTGCGCAGGCTGGCGGCATCGGTCTCGAGGCCGATGTAGACGCTGTACGGGATGTCGCCGAAGGCGTGCCACCAGCCCTGCTGGCGGGAGTCCTTGGCCATCTGCATGAGCGAGTCCACGAGCCGGGGGTCGTCGACCTCGTACACCTCGCACAGGTCGCGGACGTCGCGCTGGCTGATGGACCGGCGGCCGTTCTCCAGGCGGCTGATCTTGGACTGGGAGACGAGGAGGCGCTCGGCGACCTGCTCGGCCGTCATGCCCTTGTCCTCGCGGAGCTTGCGCAACTCCATGCCCAGTCGGCGGCGTCGGACGGTGGGATTGACATTGGACGCCACGTGAACGGCACCTCCGCCTTCTTCTGTCGCTGTCTCGCTGAGTGTCTGGTGTTCAGCAGACTGCCACCGAAGGGTGCGACGGCGCTGGGGAACGCGTGGGAAAAGCCACGTGGGGTGGCGCGACCGGTACGCCGGCCGCGCCACCCCACGTACGGGCGGCTCCGCGACCGGGTCTTTGGGGGACCGCCGGTCGCGGTGTCGTGGATCATGCGTGCCCCGCTGGTGGATCAAGGGGTGTCGCGGGTCGTGCGGGTGCTTCTGGTCATGCGTGTGCTCGTGCCCGTGCTCAGTGCGCGGCCGCGCGGGCCATCGCGCCCGTCCGGCGCGGCTGCAGCGGAACACCGCTGGTCGCCGTGGCCCGGACGGCCGGCTGTGGCTGGGCGGCGGCACGGTCGCGGCGCGGCTGTGCCGCCACGCCGTTCTGGACGTCCATGACGGCGTGCGCCACGAGACCGCCCATCGGGTCGTGCCGGATCAGGTCCCGCAGCCGGGACCTGGACGACCGCCCCTCGTTGCCGGGGTACAGGTGCTTGCCGAGTCCGACCGCATGGGCCAGCGCGGCGAGCGCCGCGGTCCGCGGGTCCGGCGGTACGCCGGTGCGGATCGCAGTGTCCAGCCGGGCACGGATCTCCCGGCTGATCGCCGTGTCGGTCGCCTGGTAGCGAGTCGTCGGCAGCACCCCGCACATCTGTCCCGCGACGGCATGCACCATGCCGCAGCGCTCCAGGTGAGCGAGGTAAATCTGGCGGAGCCCCAGCCGGGGTCCGCCGATCCAGTGGACGGCCCGTACCGGGCTGCCGCGCCTGCGCAGCAGTTCCAGTGCGGAGTCCAGAGTCGGATCTCCTGTCGGCCGTGGCATCACCACGGCGATACGATCCCCGTCAGGGGCTATCCGTCCTGCCAGAGCCAGCTCCACTAGCTGTGCCCCGGCCAGGCCGAGGTCGAGCGACTGCGGCTGCGCCGTGGTACCCGTGGCCGGGTCCAAAGCGAGCAGCAGGAGCTCCTCCGGAATCGTTCTGCGGCTCTTGCCCATCCATGCCTCCCCGCGTGGATGAGTGACAGGGTGACGCCTCTCACATTCATCTGTCGAGAGTGCCTGGACGCTTTGTGCGGGAACCAGTAGCTATGTCGTTCTCGTCTAGCACGTGGGCGATGCCCCCTAGACGGGACACTGTTAGACGGTTCGGACAGTGACCGGACGGCGATCGAGGAGGAACGGTGGCGGGCGAGTCCCCCGACAAGTCGGTAGATGAAGGAGCGTCCGGGGAGCAGGACCCGAGGCTGTCGGTCTTCCAGCCGCGAGACCCCCTGAAGGAGGCGGTGGCGGCCTGGGTCGCCACGGCCGAGCCCGCCGCGGCGGCGGGGCCGGACGGGGACGCGGGTACGGAGACCGAGGCCATCGAGGCCGTCGCCGCCCCCTCACGGCCGTCCCCCGGCCGGGTGGACCCGCCGCCGGCCGCGGGCGTGGTCCGCCAGGCCGCCCCGGCCCGGGAGGCAGGTTCCGCTTCGACGGACGAGGCCGATCCGCGTGCGGCGAAGCCGGGTTCCGCTTCGGCGGATGCGGCGAAGGCCGATTCGGCGAAGCCGGGCGATGCGAAGCCTGCCGCGGACACCGAGCGCACCGCCGTCTTCCGCGCCGTGAAGCCGGGTTCCGCTTCGGCGGATGCCGATCCGCGTCCCGCGAAGCCCGGTTCCGCTTCGGCGGATGCGGCGAAGGCCGATTCGGCGAAGCCGGACGACGTGAAGCCTGCCGCGGACACCGAGCGCACCGCCGTCTTCCGCGCCGTGAAGCCTGGTTCCGCGCCGGCGGATGCCGAGAAGCCGTCGGGGAAGTCGTCCGGGGATGTACGTACCACCGCGTTCGGTGTGGTGACGTCGGAGCCGGACCCGGCCCCGGACGGGGAGAAGCCGTCGCAGGACCCGCGTGCGCCGAAGCCTGGTTCCGCTTCGGCGAAGCCGGATGACGCGAAGCCTGCCGCCGACACCGAGCGCACGGCCGTCTTCCGTGCCGCGAAGCCCGGTTCCGCGCCGGCTGACGCCAAGAAGCCGGATTCCCCTTCCGCGGACGCCGATAAGCCCTCGCAGGACCCGCGCGCGGCGAAGCCCGCCGATGACAGTGAGCGCACGGCGGTCTTCCGTGCGGTCAAGCCCGGTTCCGGGCCGAACGATGCCAAGAAGGCGGATTCCGGTTCGGCGGATGCCGCGAAGGCCGACTCGGTTAAGTCGGATGATGCGAAGCCTGCCGCGGACACCGAGCGCACCGCCGTCTTCCGTGCGGTGAAGCCCGGTTCGGCGCCGGCCGATGCCAAGAAGCCGGATTCCGCTTCGGCGGACGGTGCGAAGGCCGACTCGGCGAAGCCCGGCGACGACAGCGAGCGGACCGCCGTCTTCCGTGCCGTCAAGCCCGGTTCCGCGCCGGCCGACGCCAAGAAGCCGGCCTCGCCCCCGGCGGGGGACCCGCGCGCCGCGAAGCCCGCCGCCGACGGCGACCGGCGCGTCAGCGCCTTCGTACCGCTGCGCGGCGAAGAGGGGTCCGCCCCCGCCGCGAAGCCCGCCGCGAAGCCCACCCCGCCGCCGCCGGCCGCGCCCCGCCTGGACCCCAGCGAGCGCACCACCCAGCAGCCGCTGCCCCCCAGGCCGCCGCTCGACATGCTGGCGGACCTCACCAACAACCCGCCCCCGCCGCCCAGCCCGGTCCGCACCGCGATCCGGCGGTTCAAGATCTACGCGCCGATCGTGCTGCTCCTGGCCATCGTGATCGCCGTCGTGCAGCTGGTGCGCCCGCTGCCCGCGCCGAAGCTCCAGATGACCGCGAAGGCCACGTACACCTTCGCCGGCGGGAACCCGAACCTGCCCTGGCCCACCGAGGGCCAGGCCTCCATGGCCGCCGCCGGCCTCGGCACGATCGGCACCTCCGGCGAGCAGAAGCCCGTGCCGATCGCCAGTGTCACCAAGTCGATGACGGCGTACATCATCATGCGCGACCACCCCTTCAAGAAGGGGGAGAAGGGCGCGATGATCGACGTCGACAAGACCGCGGAGACCGAGGGTCAGAAGGACAAGTCGGACAACGAGTCCACCCTCAACACGGTCAAGGAGGGCGACAAGATCTCGGAGTACGACGCGATCGCGGCCCTCATGATCCCCTCGGCCAACAACATCGCACGGCTGCTCGCGCGCTGGGACTCCGGTTCCCAGGAGGCGTTCGTCAAGAAGATGAACGACACCGCCAAGCAGCTCGGCATGACGAACACCACCTACACCGACCCCTCGGGCCTGGACGCGACCACGGTCAGCACCGCCGAGGACCAGGTGAAGCTCGGGCTGAAGATCGTCGAGATCCCGGCGCTGGTGGATATCACCCGCATGCCGAGCTGGACCGACCCGTCCGGCAAGGCGTGGCCCAACTGGAACCGCCTGGTCCCCTTCAACGACTCCCTCGGCATCAAGACCGGTACGACGACCAAGGCCGGCGGAAACCTCCTCTTCGCCGCCCAGAAGAAGGTCGGCGACACCAACCAGCTGATCGTCGGCGCGGTCCTCGGACAGCACAAGCCGCCGATCATCGACAGCGTCATCGCCGCTAGCAAGTCGCTGCTGATCGCCACCCAGAAGGAACTCCAGGGCGCGCCCGTCGTGAAGAAGGGCCAGGTCGTGGGCTACGTGGACGACGGGCTCGGCGGCCACACGCCGGTCGTCGCCACCGCCGACGTCCAGGCGGTCGGCTGGTCCTCGCTGACCGTGGACATCAAGCTCGGCGACGGCGGCACCAAGATCCCGGAGTCGGCCCAGGCCGGGACCGAGGTCGGCGTGCTGACCGTCGGCGACGGGGTCAGCCAGGTGAAGGTGCCGGTGGCGCTCCAGCGGGCACTGGAGACCCCGGGCTTCGGCAGCAAGCTGACCCGGATCGGCTGATCCGGGTCGTCTGATCGCGGGAGCGGCGCGGCGCCCCGGGCAATCAACCCCGGGGCGCCGCGCCGCGTCCAGGGAGTCGTGTCGGTGTCGGGAGAGAGCGTCGGTCGTGACCACAGCTGAGCAGCGCAGGCCCGGGCAGCCGGAGCCGGAGCCGGGCGCGCCCGGGCCCGCCGCCGCGCCCGCGCCCGGGCCGAAGCCCGCCGCCACCCCGCCCGCCGCCACCCCGCCCGCCGCCACCCCGCCCGCCGGCGCCGCGGCCCGCGCGCTCGGCTGGGCGCACCGCCACCCCGTGCTCCTGGCCACCGCCACGGCGGCCGTCCTGCACGTCGTCTGGTTCTTCTGCTTCGCCAACAGCGGCGGCGACCTCGCCGCGCAGGACGCCTGGGCGGAGTTCGTCGGCCGGCACCCCGACACGGCGTACAACCTCGCCTGGTACGGGGGCATGCACCCGGTCTCGTACAGCGTCGTGTCCCCGTACGTCATGCACATGCTGGGCGTCCGGACCACGATGATGATCGCCGGCACCTGCTCGGCCGGGCTCCTCGCGCTGATCCTGACCCGCTGCCGCGGAGCCGTCCGGCGCCCCCTGTGGCCGGCCCTGGCCGGGGCCTACGGGCTGCTGTGCAACGCCCTGTCCGGCCGGGTCACCTTCGGGCTCGGCACGCTCTTCGCGCTCGGGGCCGTCGCCGCCGTCTTCTGCTGGCCCCGCGCGTGGGCCCGCCGGCGCTGGGCCAAGGCCGCCGTCGCCGCGCCGCTCGCCGGGCTGGCCACGGCCGCGAGCCCGGTGGCCGGGCTGTTCCTCGGGGTGATCGCCGCCGCGCTGTTCCTGACCCGGCGGCGCCCGGGCGCGTACGCCCTCGGGCTGGCCCCGGCGGCGGTCGTCGGGCTCTCGGCGTGGCTGTTCCCCTTCTCCGGGACGCAGCCGATGAAGCTGGGCTCGGCCGCGCTGCCCGCCGCCATCGGGCTGGCCATCGCCCTCCTCGTGCCCAAGGGGTGGAAGACGGTCCGCGTCGCCGCGGCCGTGTACACCTCCGGGGTGCTCCTGACCTGGGCGATCGACTCCCAGGTCGGTTCGAACGTCACCCGGCTGGTCATGCTCTTCGGCGGGGCGGTGCTGCTCGCCGCCCTCCCGTACGAGGCCGCGCGCACCCGGCGCCGGCGCGCGCTGCTGCTCGCGTTCGCCGGGCTGACCGTCTGGATCACCACCAACAGCGTCACCGACATCGTCCGCACCACCCCGGTCGCCGCCTGGAACCGCGAGCTGGCCCCGCTGGTCGACCAGCTCCAGAAGGCCGGGGCGGACCGGGGCCGGGTCGAGGTGGTCCCCGCCAGCAGCCACCGGGAGTCCTCCGCCTTCCCGGCGTACGTGAACCTCGCGCGCGGCTGGAACCGGCAGGCCGACCTGGAGCGCAACCCGCTCTTCTACGACGACACCCTCACCGCCGAGAGCTACCGGGCCTGGCTGGAGCGCTGGGCCGTGCACTACGTGGTGCTGCCCGCCGGTAAACCCGACTCGGGCGGGCAGGCCGAGGCGAAGCTGGTGCGCGAGGGGCTCCCGTACCTGCGGCAGGTGTGGGGCGACCAGAACTGGCGGCTCTTCGCGGTGGACGATCCCACGAACCTGGTCGCCGGACCGGCCCGGGTGCTGCGGGCGGGCGCGGACCAGCTGGTCGTCGACGTCTCGGCGCCCGGCCGGGTGCTGGTGCGGATCCCGCACTCCCCGTGGCTGGGGCTGGTGGACGGCGCGGGCAAGGCGGTGGAGCCCCCGCAGGCGCGGGGCGAGGCCGCCGCCGGGGCGGTGAAGGCGTACGAGAACACGTCCGGGTGCCTCTTCAAAGCCGCCCCGGACGCCTCCGGGGACGTGTGGACGGAGCTGCTGGCCCCGGCGCCGGGCGAGTACCGGATCGCGGCGAAGTACCAGCTCCCGCGCGGCACGCCCTGCCCGGAGGAGCTGCTCGTGAAGACCCTGGGCACCCCGCCGCGCCCCTGACCCGCCACCCGCGCCCCGAAATCGTTACGACCGGTCCGGGTGCATCCGTCCCTATATCTGCATACGATCCCAGTAGTCCGATTGGGTGCTTCCCGAGGGAGTTGACGACGGGATGAGCAAAGAGCAGAAGCAGGACGTCCAGGTGGCGATCGCGAAGGTGGCGGAACGGCTCCAGCCGCCCGCGCACGGTCACGGCTTCGAAGGTCCGATCCGCAGCAAGGTGAAGGGCGGGGCCCACACCAAGGCGGCCCTCAAGCGGGCCGGTACCCCGCAGGGCGACCGGATCGGCGAACGCAGCAGAGGTCTCAGCTGACGGGCGCCCGTTGTCCCCAGTCATGTCCCCAGCAATGACGTGAGCAGCCCTCCCGGCCCGGCCGGGAGGGCCTTTACGTGTCCGCTCGAGACCATCCGGACAACCGTTACATTGCCGACGCACTACCTGAACGTGGCCCTCGTAAGGTCGCTCTCGTCGCCAGGGCAAACAACCCAAAGCGGGCGACGACGACCGACCGATCCGAGGGGAACCTCCACATGCGCGCCACCTTCCGTACCGCCGCCGTCGCGGCCGGTGCGCCCCTCACCCTTGCCCGGCGGCGTGCCGTCGCCGCCACCGCCCTGGCCGTCACCGTCACCGGCGGCCTCACGGCCTGCGGCACCGCCGCCGCCCAGCTCCCGCCGGACCCGAAGGTCGGCAGCACCGCCTCCGCCCCGGCGCCGGACACCGCTCCGGCGCTGGAGCGGTCGAAGCCGACCGGCATGAAGATCGACGCGGCGGGCGTGAACGCCAAGAGGATGGTCGACCTCAAGGTGGACCCCGCCACCGGCGAACTCGGCGTCCCCGACCCGGACACCGCCGCGAACGACCCGGGCTGGTGGACCGAGGGCGCCACCCCGGGCGAGAAGGGCGTCTCCGTCCTGGTCGCCCACTTCGACACCAGGCACGGCCCGGCCCTGATGAAGGACATCAAGAAGATCAAGCTCGGCGACCTTGTGGAGGTCCCGCGCGAGGACGGCAGGACGGCCAAGTTCAAGATCCGCGAGATCGAGGACGTCAACAAGGACCGCTTCCCCACCGACAAGGTCTACGGAGCCACCGACCGCCCGGAACTCCGCCTGCTCACCTGCGGCGGCGACATCAAGAACGGCCACCGCACGAACAACGTCATCCTCTACGCCGACCTGGTGGCCTGACCCCGCCACCACCAACGGCAAAGACCCCCAGCCATGATCGGCTGGGGGTCTTCTCGTCTGTGCCCCCGGCAGGATTCGAACCTGCGACACCCGCTTTAGGAGAGCGGTGCT
The DNA here is from genome assembly GCF_026343185.1 of Streptomyces sp. NBC_00091. Classification (GTDB taxonomy): domain Bacteria; phylum Actinomycetota; class Actinomycetes; order Streptomycetales; family Streptomycetaceae; genus Streptomyces. The sequence continues at coordinate 3,278,853 of NZ_JAPEMA010000001.1, forward strand.
CTATCCCCTGAGCTACGAAGGCAGTAGCCGACTGGCCACCGACAGCCTAGCGGATCGTGCTGTGCGGATGCGCCCCCATATGGCGTCGAGCCCTCGGCGGCGGCTCGGCGGCGGCGGCTCGGCGGTGGTGGCTCGGTGGGGGCGTCGGTCAAGATCGTAGGGTTGGTGCGGGATCCGGCGGGTGTGGGGCTGTCGGGGGAAGAGGTGGGGGAAGCCGATGAGCGGTACCGGTGAAGTGGGTGTTCTGGCGCAGCCGTTCGGGGCGGGCTTTGCGGGCGATCCCTACGGGGTGTACGCGCGGCTGCGCGCCGAGGGGGCCGTGCACCGGGTCGCGCTGCCCGACGGGGCGGCGGTGTGGCTGGTGACGCGCGAGGCCGATGTGCGCGAGGGGCTGGCCGACTCGCGGCTGTCGGTGGACAAGAAGCATTCGGGGAGCGGGTTCAAGGGGTTCTCGCTGCCTCCGGCGCTGGATGCCAATCTGCTCAACATGGACGCCGAGGACCACCTGCGGCTGCGCCGGCTGGTCGCCCAGGGGTTCACTCCCCGCCACGTCGAGGGGATGAGGGCCTCGGTCCAGGCCGCGGTGGACGGATTCGCCGACCGGCTCGTGGCGCGGGTCGAGGGCGAGGGGGTGGCCGATGTGGTCGCCGAGTTCGCCAGGCCGCTGCCGCTGAAGGTCATCGGGGATCTGTTCGCCGTCCCGGAGGGCGACCGGGAGCGGTTCTCCCGGTGGGTGGCCGGCATGCTCACCCCCGCGAGCCGTGAGGAACTCGCGGGCGCCGTACAGGAGATGCACCGCTTCTTCGTCGGGCTCGTCGCCGCGCGGCGCGCCGCCCCGGGCGGGGACGTCCTTTCCGGGCTGATCGCCGCCCGCGACGCGGAGGACCGGCTGAACGAGGACGAGCTGGTGTCGCTCGCGTTCCTGATCCTCATGGCCGGCAGCGAGAACGTCCAGCACCTGCTCGGCAACGGGCTGTTCGCCCTGCTCACCCATCCCGGACAGCTGGCCGCGCTGCGGGAGCGTCCCGAGCTGCTGCCCGAGGCCGTCGAGGAACTGCTGCGGTACGCCCACGCCAACCACACCGCCATCCGCCGCTTCCCGACCGAGCCGGTCGAGATCGGCGGCGTACGGATCCCCGCGGGCGACACCGTGCTGCTCTCGCTCGCCTCCGCCCACCGCGACCCGGCCCGCTACCCCGAGCCGGACCGCTTCGACATCGGCCGGGCCGACAAGGGCCATCTCGCCCTCGGGCACGGCCTCCACTACTGCCTCGGCGCGCCGCTGGCCCGGATGCAGGTCACCCTGGGCCTCGGCGCCCTGCTCCGCCGGATGCCGGGGATGCGGCTCGGCGTCACCGCCGAGGCGCTGGAGTGGAGCACCACCTTCAGGTTCCACGCGCTGCGGGCGCTGCCGGTCACCGGCAGTCGGTGAACGCCGTCAGTACCGCAGTGACGCCGCCACCGGGAGGTGGTCGCTCGCGGTGGCCGGCAGGGTCCACGCCGAGAGCGGGGTCAGCCCGCCCCGGACCAGGATCTGGTCGATGCGGGCCACCGGGAACCGCGCCGGCCAGCTGAGACCGAACCCGGCGCCCGCCGACTCCTGGGCGGCGGTGAAACGTTCCATCACCGGGGCCAGCGCACCGTCCGCCGTGGTCCCGTTGAAGTCCCCGACCAGCAGGGTCCGCCCGCCCGGGCCGGCGCGCAGCTGCGCGTCGAGGTTGCGGGCGGCCTCGTTGCGGCGCTCCGTGGTGAAGCCGCCCGCGCCCAGCCGGACGGAGGGCAGGTGGGCCACGTACACCGTGACGGGCCCCTTCGGGGTCTCGGCGGTGGCGCGCAGCAGGAGCCGCCACGGCACGATCGGCGTACCGCCCGGGTCGCGCAGCGGGAAGGTGCTCCACAGCCCGACCGTGCCCTGCACCACGTGGTACGGGTGGCTCGCGGCCAGCTCCCGCTCGTACGTGTCCAGCGCGGGCCGCGTCAGCTCCTCCAGGGCGATCAGCTGCGCGCCGGAGGCGGCGACGGCCCGGGCGGTGCCGGCCGGGTCGGGGTTGGCGTCGTCCACGTTGTGGGTGACGACGCTGAGGTCGGCCGGGCCGCCCCGGGCGCCGTCGGCCAGGGTGGTCCCGTAGAGCCAGGTCCAGGCGAGGGCGGGCAGCAGTACGGCCACCAGCGCGCGCCGGGAGCGGCGCAGGAGGGCGGCCGCCAGCAGCGCGGGCACCGCGAGGCCGGTCCAGGGGAGGAAGGTCTGCACGAGGCTGCCGAGGTTGCCGGTCGCCGGGCTGCTGGGGATCCAGGGGTGCAGCAGCATCAGCAGGGCGGTCAGGACGGCGAGCGCCGCGAGGACGTGCCCGCGAGCGGGGCGGGGGCGTGGGCGGGGGCGCGGACGGGGGCGCCTCACGGCCTGCGCCCCGCCCGGCCGGGCCCGTTCGTCCCCGGGAGCGGGCGGCTGCGGAGCATCGCGTACGTGGTCATGCCCCTGGTGACGCGCCCGGCGGGCCGGAGGTTCTGCCGTCCCGGCCGGTGATACGGAGGCCGGGCCGCCGGTACCCGGGCTGCGGGGCCGCCCGTACGCCGGGTACGCCGGGCCGCCGGGCCGCCGGTACCCCGGCCGCCGGTGCGCCCGTACGCCGCCGCGCGCGCCGCCCGCAGGGCGGGTTTCGGTCATGGTCGGCCGGGATGTGGTGGAAGGGCGCCGTCCGGGGGCCGGGGCTGGGACACTGCGCCGGGTGGACTCGGTGAACAACAGCATCTCCGGCGGCACCTTCAACGGCCCCGTCTTCATGGCCGGCGCCATCGCCCCGCGCGCGCCCCTCGTACCGCGCATGCTGCCCCACGGCCCCGACGGGTTCGTCGACCGCGAAACCCACCGCGCCCGGCTGGACGAGCTGCTCGCCACCCGGCACCAGCGCGCCACCCCGCTCCTCGTCCTGCTGCACGGCACACCCTGGGCCGGCAAGACCGGACTCGCCCTGCACTGGGCCCGCCGGCGCCAGGGGGAGTTCCCCGGCGGGGCGTTCTACGCCGAGATGAGCCCCGACGGGCTCGGCGCCACCCCCGAACCGGCGGCCGTACTCGAGTCGTTCATCGGCATGACCGGCGCCCCGCGCGCCGAACTCCCCGCCACCGAGGCGGAGCTCGCCGCCCGCTTCCGGGGGCTCACGGACGCCGAGCCCGTCCTGGTCGTCCTCGACGGGGTCGCCCGGGCGAGCGACGTGGCCCGGCTGCTGCCCGGACACCCCGCGAGCATGGTGGTGATGACCAGCCGCTTCCGCCTGGGCGCCTTCGCCCCGGACCGGCTCCCGGTGCGGATCGGCGTCGGGGAACTCCCCGAGGAGGCCTGCGCCGAACTGTTCCGCGCCGTGGCCGGGGAGGAGGCCGACGCCTCCGCCGCCGCGTTCGGGACGGTCATCCGGGCCGCGGCGGGGCTGCCGCTCGTGGTGCGGATCGCCGCCGCGCAGGCCGCCGACCCGCTGTCCGGCGGGGTCGAGGGGCTGGCGGCGCGCGTCGCCGGGCAGCCGTCGGTCCTGGAGGTGATCGGGGTGTCCCTCGACCTGGCGTACGCGGCCCTCGACCCGGCCGCGCAGCGCGGCCTGCGGCTGCTGGGGGCGCATCCCGGGCCGGAGTTCGCCGACGCGTTCCTCGACGCCCTCGCCCCCGGCGCGCTGGCCGGGCTGTACGCGGCGGGGCTGCTGGAGCGGGCCGCGCCCGCGCGCTCGCGCCTCAACGGGGCGCTGCACGGGCACGCCCGGGTCCTGGGGGCCGCCGAGGAACGGGAGAACGAGCGGCTCGTCACCGACTGGTACCTGCGCCGCGCGGCGGCCGCCGAGCACACGCTCTCCGGGCGCTGGCACCACGGGCCGCTCTTCGCGGAACCCGAGGCGCTGAAGGCGGTGTTCGGGCAGGACAAGGCCGCCGCCGTCGCGGCCCTCGAGCCCGACCGGCACAACCTCGCCGCCGTCGCCCGCCGGTGCGCGGCCGCCGACCCCGCCGCGCTGTGCCAGCTCGCCGAGGCCGTGCACGGGCTGTTCTTCAGCCGCGGCCACCACAGCCTGTGGATCGACATCGTCCGCCCGGCCGTCGAGGCGGCCGGCCGCACCGGCGACGGACTCGCCCTGGCCCGCGCCCACTTCGAGCTGGCCTTCGCCCTCGCGGACCGGGGCTCGGCGGAGGACCTCGCCGAGGCCCGCGAACAGTACGACAAGGCCCGCGAGTGCGCCCGCCGCATCGGGCACGCCCGCACCGAGTCCTCCGCCCTGGAGGGGCTCGGGCAGCTCGCGGCCAGGTCCGGGGACCCGCTCGGCGCCCTCGAGCTGTACGGGCGGGCCCGAGCCGCCCTCGGCGATGTGGAACACCCGCGCGGCCACGCCCTGCTGGAGTACCACCGGGGCAACGCGGCCAGTGCCGCCGGGCGCCACGAGGAGGCCGCCGCGCACCTGGGGGAGGCGCTGCGGCGGTTCCTGGCGCTGGAGCGCCCCGACACCGGCAACGCGGCCAAGACCCGGCTCCGCCTCGCCCGGGCCCACCTCGCGGCGGGCCGGCCCGAGGCGGCCGAAGGCCCGCTGGGGGAGGCCCTCTCCGCCCTCACGGAGCGGACCGTCGACCGGGCCGACGCCTTTCTCGTACGAGGCGACGTACGGCTCGCCCTGGGCGACGCGGCAGCCGCCCGGGCGGACTGGCGGTACGCCCTCGAGCGGTACACGGAGCTGGGCAGCGTCCGGGCGGAGGAGGCCCGCGTCCGGCTGGCCCGCGCCCCCCGCGGCCTACCCTCCGAGCCGGGTGAGCCGCAGCGCTGACACGGCGTCCCCGACCCGCAGGGCCACCTCGCCCCGCGGGTCGGCGTCCGCGCCCAGCAGGGCCAGCAGCACCGAGCCGGCCAGCGCGGGGTCGTCCGTACCCGAGGCGGCGAACTCCCGCCCGTCCCGCAGCACCAGCCGGCCCCCCGGCCCCGCCACCAGCGCGCACCCCGGATAGCGGGCCAGCAGCTCCGCCGGGTCCGCCCCCGCCCGGGCCAGCAGCACGTCCGCCCGCCCCCGCCACCGCGGGTCGGGTTCCGCCGCGTCGGCCACGGCGTGCGGGTCGGGCCCCAGGTGGGCGGTGCCGTGCCCCTGCGGCTCGGCGGGGTAGCGGCGCAGCCGGACCTCCCGGCCGGCGACGGCGGCGTCCACGTACAGCGGCGGCCCCGCCGGGCCGCGGCCGGCGCCCGGCCCGGGCGGCACCGCGACCGGCCGCGGGACGCAGTCGGACGGCGGCTCGGGCAGCCCCAGCCGCCGGTAGCACAGGGCGCGCAGCAGGGCCGCCGACCGCCCGGGGCGCGAGGTCACCCGCTCTGCCGCCCCGGGCACCGCCACGGCGCGGGCGAGCTGCCCGGCCAGCGGGGCGAAGGGGTCCAGCCGGGGCAGCCGCCCGCCGAGCCAGGCCATGGCCGAGCCGGGGGCGACGGTGTCCTCGCCGAAGCCGGCCAGCAGCCCGGGCAGGCCGCGCGCGGCGGCGTACAGGGAGAGCGAGCCGTGGTCCCCGATGTAGGCGTCGGCGGCGCACAGCGCGGCCTTCCAGGTGTCCCCGGCGGGCGGCGGCAGCAGCAGCCCGGCACGCAGACAGGGCTCCAGCCAGGTACGGATCTGCCAGCCGCCGTGGCCGTACCAGGCGTTGGGGTGAATGGCGGCCAGCACCCGGAATTCGTCGTACGGCAATTCGGCGAGGGCGCGCCGCACCACGTCGAAAGAGGAACCCAGGACGGAATCGGGGCCCCAAGTGGAGGTGATCAGGAGGAGTTTCTGTCCGGGCCGGATTCCGAGGGCCGCGCGGTATTCCGCGCGGAAGGGCGCGGAGGCCGCCAGCTGGTCCGCGCAGGGGTCGCCCAGGACGTGCGCGTACGGGGAGGCCTCGGGGCAGTCACGGTCCAGGCGGGCCAGCTGCTCCTCGTGCGAGAGGACGATGGCGTCGGGCACGACCCGGCCCTCGTGCAGCAGCCACTCGGCGGACAGCCCGAAGGCCCCGCCCCCGCCCGCAGCCCCTGCCCCTGCCCCTGCCCCGGATTCCGGATTCCGGATTCCGGATTCCGGATTCCGGATTCCGGCTGAGTTTTTTATTGTATCCGGCGCCGTGCGGGGTGCCAATGAGCGGTGCGGAAATGTCCTCCAGGTTTCCGCCCCTGCTGGTGCTCACCGCGAGGTCGAACTCCTCGGAAAGCGCCTGTTCCCACGGAATGAGGAAGAGCCCGCGCTCGGAGGCGAATTCGGCGATCCCGTCCTCGAAGGCGGAGGACCCGGTGCAGGTGAACACCACCCGGACCCGGGGGTCGCCCTCGAAGGCGGCGAGCACGTCCAGCAGCCGGGTCGCGGAGGTGACGTTGTGGATGACGCCGAGCACCGTGCGCTCGGCCCGCACCGTGAGCCACCGCCGTGCCGGGAGCCCCCGCACCGCCCGCATCCGGCCTCCCGCCACTGCCCGTATCCCGTGCCCGTATGGCCGATCGGCCCACGCCGCCGTCAGCCTACGGTTAGCGTGGGCGCCATGGATGTCGCGGCACTGGTGACGGCGGGTGCGACCACGGTGGTGGGTCTCATGGCCTCCGACGCGTGGAAGTACGCGAGCGGGCGCTTCGCCCGCCTCCTCGGCCGGGGCGAGGACGACCCCGGGCAGGAGGAGGCGCTCACGCGCGAACTGCGCGCCTCCCGCGCCGAACTGCTCCTGGCCCGCGCCGACGGGGACGAGGTGGCCGCGGACCGGGTCGAGGAGGCCTGGCGGGACCGGCTGCGCGAGGTGCTCCGGCAGGACGAGGCGGCCGCGCGGGAACTCGCGCAGCTGCTGGACGAGGTGAACCCGGGCTGGCGCGAGCCCGCGGCCCCCACCGTCAGCAACACCATCAGCGGCGGCACCTTCAACGCGCAGGTCTACCAGGGCCGGGACTTCGGCAGCATCACCCTGGACATGACACGCCTGCCCCCGCCCAACGACCACTGACGACCGGTTCACCTCCGCCAGAACAGGTGGTGCGCCACCCCGCTCGGGCTCGGCACGACCTCCAGGTGGTACCGGTCGAGCAGCTCGTCGGGCGACTCCCAGAGCCGGGACCCGGATCCGAGCCGCAGCGGCGACACCGCCACGTGCAGGGTGTCGACGAGGCCGGCGTCGAGGAACTCCCGGATGGTGGTGGCCCCGCCGCCGAGCCGGACGTCCTTGCCCTGCGCCGCGTCCCGCGCCAGTGCGAGGACCGCGGCCGGGTCGCCGTCGACGAAGTGGAACGTGGTGTCGGACAGGGTGAACGACGGACGCCCGTGGTGGGTCATGACGAACACCGGGGTGTGGAACGGCGGCTCGTCCCCCCACCAGCCGCGCCAGTCGTGGTCGAGCCAGGGCCCGCGCTGGGGCCCGAACTTGTTGCGGCCCATGATCTCGGCGCCGATGTTGCGCGCGAAGTCCCGTGTGAAGTAGTCGTCGAGGCCGCGGCTCCCCCCGGGGTCGGTGCGCATGGGCCAGCTCGCCGTGGCGCCGGCCCAGGCGAACATCTCCCCCGGGTCGGCGTCACCGAACGGCCTCTCCAGGCTCTGGTGCTCACCGGCACCGAACCCGTCGCTCGAGACGTTGAAGTTCATGACTCTCAGCAGCTGTTCCACGCGTTCCTCCTGCGGGTGTCGACAACGATGAGACTCCCCGGGCCGGGCAGACTCATCGGTGCCGCGCCAGGCGGTCCGGCGAAACCTCGCCGGACCGGGGCAGCGGCGCCCGTCGGACCCCCATCGGGGTGTGAGAGGTCAGGGCCGGGTCACGCGCACCTGGTACTTGCCGCCCGGCAGCTCGCCCAGCACGGAGATGCCGATGCCCGCCTTCTCGTCGGTGAAGGTCTCGCCCGGCCGGAACGGCGCGTCCGACAGCTCCGCGTGCACATTGGGCCGCCGCGTGCAGCCGCCGCTCCCGCTCGCGCTGTCCGAGACGGTGACCGGCCCGCGCCCGGTGTCCACGTCCGAGTCGACCTTGTAGATGAGCACCCCGGGTTTGCAGACGGCCTCGTCGTTCCCGGCCCGGGTGCGGACCTCCACCGCGTAGCCGGCGCTCTCCGAGAGGGGGACGAAGGCCAGCTTCGTGCCGCCCTCCACGGCCAGCGGGGTCAGGAGGTGGTCGCTGGTCCCGGAGGTGGAGGCGCAGCTGACCTGGCTGCCGTCGAGCCAGCCCAGCTTCCACTTGTGCCAGCCGAGGAGGTCGTTGTTGGCACCCCAGTCCTCGCTCATGATGTCCCAGTGCCCGACCGTGCCGCCGCCGTCGGCGGTGTACAGGTCGGGCAGCCCGAAGACGTGCCCGTTCTCGTGCGGGAGGACCCGGTAGCCGGTCTCCCGGTAGGAGCCGGAGCCGTCGTCCTGCCGGCTGTAGACGAAGGACGTGTTCGCGAGCGGCACCCCGTCGGCCATCGGCGCCTCTCCGTTGCCGGAGAAGGTGACCGACAGGACGGTGTCCAGTGCGGACGGTCCCGCGTTCGGGGTGACCAGGATGTTGATCAGGTCGTACCGGCTGAAGTCCACCTCGGAGTCGGCGGCCTTCGCGATGTGCTCGACGAGCTGCCGGTAGCCCGGCTCGTAGGCGGAGCCGCGCTCGATCCCGTACGCCGCGAAGGGCATCGGCATCCGCAGCCAGTTCCGTACGGGTGACTCGGCGCGGTAGGCGAGGCGTCCGTAGGAGCTGGTGCGGAACCAGTCGGAGGTCTGGGGGAAGAACTCCGCCAGCCGGTCCATGGCCGTGCCCTCGCCCTTGGCGTCGGGGAAGTCGATCATCAGGTTCAGCGCGCGGACCTCGCCGGTGGAGCGTGAGTACCCGGGCGGGGTGGGCAGGCCCTCCGACATCTGGACGCCCATGGTCCCGGTGATCCGGCACGGAGCCAGCACCGACTCGGCGCTGGTGGCCACGGGCCCGGAGGCCGAGTGGCCGCGGCCGGATATCCCGCCGCTGGCGGTGGCGGTGACGCCCAGGGCCAGTGCGGTGAGGCCGATGAACGCGCTGGTGCGGCAGGGTCTGCGTATCCGGTGGCGGGTCTGCGGCATGGAGATCGCCTTCGGGTCCGCGGCAGCCGGCCGGGTCCGGACTGCTCTCTGTGCGCTCACCCTCCGACGGTTGCGACACGCCCGCGCGTCGAAAGCGTCCGAATGTGACCCAACCGGGGCAAATACCCCTCTCCCGTGTGTGACGCAGCTCACACGGACGAGTGAAATAACCGGGGACTGGATCCCCGTTTGAACAAGAGTCCCCGAAGCGGGGACCAGCTCCCCGGTTAGGGGCGGCTGCACGAGCCGAAGCCGTACGCTCCGAGGAGGCCCCGGAATGAAGAGCCCCGCCAGCACGCCGGCGGCCGCCCCCCGGGCGGACGTGGACCTCGCGGCCACCGCCGCCCCCACCCGGGTCCCGAAGCCGCGCGCCGACGCGGTGCGCAACCGGGAGCGGATCCTCGTGGCGGCGCGCGAGATGCTCGTGGAGTTCGGCGCGGACGCCCCCCTCGACGAGATCGCCCGCAGGGCCGGCGTCGGCAACGCCACCCTCTACCGGCACTTCCCGGACCGGGCCGCCCTCGTCCACCACGTGGTGCTCTACGTGATGGACCGGGTCACCGCCCTCGCCGAGGACTCGCTCGCGCAGGAGCCGGACGCCTTCGCGGCGCTCTGCCGCTTCACGCACGCCGCGGCCGACGAGCGGATCGGCGCCCTGTGCCCGATGCTCTCGGACGGCTTCGACCACGACCACCCCGAACTCCTCGCCGCCCGCGACGCGCTGGGGGTGGCGGTCGAGACCCTGGTCGCCGCCGGCCAGGACGGCGGCCTGCTGCGCGCCGACATCGGCGTGGGGGACCTGATGATCGCGCTGTCCCAGCTCAGCCGCCCCCTGCCGGGGACCGACTGCCTGGCCGTCGAGCGGTTCGCCCACCGCCACCTCCAGCTCTTCCTCGACGGCCTGCGGGCCCCGGCCCGCTCCGAACTCCCCGGCACGGCAGCCACGTTGGAAGACCTCAGGCGCGTGGCCCAGGCTTAAAACCAGATGACGGCCCGCCCCCGGACTGCATAGCCTTAAACCGCACTTTTTCCAGTCATTTCTCGTCATTTCCAATCATTCGCACAGTGAAGTGGGTACCCCCATGTCAAAAACGGCCGCGACCGCCTCGCCGGCTGCCGTCGATCCCAGCCGATGGAAGGCCCTGGTCTTCATCGCGCTGGCGCAGCTGATGGTCGTCCTCGACGCGACCATCGTGAACATCGCCCTCCCCTCCGCCCAGACCGACCTCGGCATCTCGGACGGAAACCGCCAGTGGGTGATCACCGCCTACGCGCTGGCCTTCGGCGGACTCCTCCTCTTCGGCGGCCGCATCGCCGACAAGTGGGGCCGCAAGAACGCCTTCGTCATCGGCCTGATCGGCTTCGCCCTGGCCTCCGCGCTGGGCGGCGCCGCGACCGGTGAGGCGATGATGCTGGGCGCCCGCGCCCTCCAGGGTGCCTTCGGCGCGCTGCTCGCCCCGGCCGCGCTCTCCCTGCTGGCGGTGACCTTCACCGACGCCAAGGAGCGCGCCAAGGCCTTCGGCATCTACGGTGCGATCGCGGGCGGCGGCGGCGCCGTCGGCCTGATCCTCGGCGGCTTCCTGACCGAGTACCTGAACTGGCGCTGGACCTTCTTCGTCAACATCCCCTTCGCGATCGTCGCGGCCGCCGGTGCCTGGATGGTCATCCGCGAGCCGGCCGGCTCCCGCAACAGCGCGCGCCTGGACGTCCCCGGTGTGATCCTCTCGACGCTGGGTCTGGTCGCGCTCGTCTACGGCTTCACGCGCGCCGAGTCCGCGGGCTGGTCGGACGAGGTCACCGTGGGGCTGTTCGTCGGCTCCGCGGTGCTGCTCGCGGCCTTCGTGTTCGTCGAGTCCAAGGTGAAGTCCCCGCTGCTGCCGCTGCGCGTCCTGCTGGAGCGCAACCGCGGCGGTGTCTACCTCTCGCTGGGCCTGGCCGTCATCTCGATGTTCGGCCTGTTCCTCTTCCTCACGTACTACCTCCAGGTCGTGAAGGGCTTCTCGCCCGTCAAGACCGGCTTCGCCTTCCTGCCGATGATCGCGGGCATGATCGCGGGCTCCACCCAGATCGGCGCCCGCCTGATGACCCGGGTCGCGCCGCGGCTGCTCATGGGCCCGGGCTTCCTGCTCGCCGGCGCCGGCATGCTGATGCTGACCCAGCTGGAGGTCGGCTCCTCCTACCCGGCGCTGATCCTGCCGGCGCAGCTGCTGCTGGGCCTCGGCATGGGTACGGCCTTCATGCCGGCCATGTCCCTGTCCACGTACGGGGTGGACCCGGCCGACGCCGGCGTGGCTTCGGCCATGGTCAACACCTCGCAGCAGGTGGGCGGCGCGATCGGCACCGCCCTGCTGAACACCATCGCCGCCTCGGCGACCACCGCGTACCTGACCGACCACGCGGCCGAGGCCGCGGCGGGCGGCGCCGCGGGGAAGCTGGTGCAGGCGCAGGCCATGGTCGAGGGCTACGCGTCCGCGATCTGGTGGGCCGTCGGCATCCTCGTGGTCAGCGCGGGCATCGCCTTCGCGCTGATCAACACCGGCCGTCCGGGCTCGGGCGGGCCGGTGGCCTCCGGATCGGGCGCGGCCGAGGACTCCGAGATCAAGGTCCCGGTGATCGCCCACTGACGGGGGCGTGCGTGCGGGAATGACTGAGAACCCCGCTTCGTTCAAATTTGAACGAAGCGGGGTTAGTCTTTTCGTGGGACCCCGCACCGACGACCGAGGAGCGCCCCGTGACCCCCGACACCCCCCGCATGCCGGCGCTCTACCTCAGTCACGGGGCTCCGCCGCTCGCCGACGACCCGCTCTGGCCGTCCGAGCTCGCCGCCTGGTCCGCGGGGCTGCCCCGGCCGCGCGCGATCCTGATGGTCTCCGCCCACTGGGAGGAGGCCCCGCTGGCCCTGGGGGCCACCGAGCCCGTCCCGCTCGTCCACGACTTCTGGGGCTTCCCGGAGCACTACTACCGGGTCCGCTACGGGGCCCCGGGCGCGCCGGAGCTCGCCGCCTCGGTCCGCGCCCTGCTCAAGGCGCCCGGCACCCCGGTCCAGGACATCCCGGACCGCGGCCTGGACCACGGGGCGTACGTGCCCCTCGTGGAGATGTACCCGGAGGCCGACATACCGGTGCTCCAGATCTCCATGCCCACGCTGGACCCGGCCCGGCTGATGGACATCGGCCGCAAGCTCGCCCCCCTGCGCGACGAGGGCGTCCTGATCGTCGGCAGCGGGTTCTTCACCCACAACCTGGCCGCGCTGCGGCACCCGGGACCCGGGGTGCCCGGCTGGTCGGCCGAGTTCGACCACTGGGGCCGCGAGGCGCTGGCCGCCTGCGACATCGACGCCCTGGTCGACTTCGAGGCCAAGTCCCCGGCGGGCCGCCTGGCCCACCCGCGCACGGAGCACTTCGCCCCGCTCTTCGTCACCCTCGGCGCCGCCGGATCCGACCTCACCGCGCAGCACACCCCGGTGGACGGCTTCTGGATGGGCCTCTCGAAGCGCTCCCTCCAGTTCGGCGGCCAAGCGGTCAAGGGGTCCGCGGCGGCCCGGTGATCTCCTCGCCGATCACGAAGCCCCGCGCGGGCCCCTCGGGGACGGCCACCCCGGTCCCGTAGGGCGCGCGCACCTCCGACGCGTACCGCGCCTCGTCGGGGACGGGGCCGGTCAGCACGCTGACCGTGCCGTGGCCGTCGTAGTCGTCGACGATCACGTACACCGGGATCCCGGCCCGGGCGTACGCGCGGCGTTTGCGGACGCGGTCCCGCGCGATGTCCTGCGGGCCGGGCGCCACGACCTCGGCGACCAGGGGCACGCTCGAGGCCTTGATCCCGAGCTCGCCCCGGGCGGCGTGCCCGGTGAGGTCCTCCGGCGCGAGGAGCACGTCGGGGGCCCAGGCCTGGTAGCCGCCGACCACGTACATCGCCATGTAGGGGGCGTACGGACCGCCGGCCAGGTGGGAGGCCAGCCGGGCCCGCATCCGGTTCGCGGTGAGGGCGTGCGTGAACGGCCGCCCCACGCGCCACATCTCGATCAGCCCCTCCACGATCTCCACGCGGAAGGTCTCGGGAGGGTCGATGGCCTGCCAGGCGCGCCACAGGGCCTGGTCCAGATCGGGGTCGGGTTCGGGACTGGCGCTCATCGGCGCGCTGCGGGACGGCCGCGGGATGTGTGCGATCACTCCCGGCACGCTACGGCCGGGCCGTGGCATGCCGACGGAATATGCCCCCGCTTCACCCGGACGGGGGCGGAATCACCCGGACGGCCGCCCCGCCGAAGAGGTGTGCGCCGGTTTGATGGCCAAATGGCCTGCTTGTCGCGTATCCAGCGATTCGATCGCCAGTCCAGGCAACCAGAAGCCGGTGGGGCCCGTCTTCAGGGTGGGAGTGCGGCCACGGGCGGCGCCGTTCCGGGGTGAACGGCACCGTGCCGAGTGTGACGGCGGTCTCACCGGCCTGGCGGTCGTGCGGGTCGGCGAGCGCCTCCGGAGCGGCCTTCATTCCGGGCCTGACCTGCACCTCTTCGGGTTCTCGCAGTGCGCCTGATCCTCCGCCTCCGCGGTGGGCGGGGCAGGATACTGCAAGATCTCGAAAAAGGGAGAGCGGCGTGGGAATTCTGTCCCGATTCCAGTCGTTGTTCCCTTTCGGAAGCGGGCACTCGGAAGAGTGTCCGAGGACGCACCGCGACCGATTCATCGCATCGCAAGGGAGCACGCATGGCAACCCGCGCCGTCGCCCGTCGTCAGTCCACGAGCAGCGCCCGAGCCATGGGCGGGGAGATCGTCGACCGCGATCTGGTCGGGATGTACCTCGACGAGATCGCGCGCACCCCGCTGCTCGACGCCGCCAGGGAAGTGGAGCTCTCGCAGATCATCGAGGCGGGCGTGTACGCCCAGCAGATCCTCGACGGTGCGATAGAGCGCGAGGGGAACACCCTCGACCGCGAGGAGCTGGAAGCCCTGGCCGCCGAAGGCGAGCGCGCCAAGGAAGTCTTCATCCGTTCCAACCTCCGCCTGGTCGTGGCCGTCGCCCGCCGCTATCCGCGCAGCGGCCTGCCCCTCCTCGACCTCATCCAGGAGGGCAACGCCGGCCTGGTCCGCGCCGTCGAGAAGTTCGACTACGCCAAGGGCTTCAAGTTCTCCACGTACGCCACGTGGTGGATCCGCCAGGCCATCACCCGCTCCATCGCCGACCAGTCCCGCACCATCCGCCTCCCCGTCCACCTGGTCGAGGAACTGGGCCGGATCCGCCGGATCCAGCGCGAGTTCAACCGGGAGCACGGCCGGGACCCGGAGCACGCCGAGATCGCCGCCGAGCTCGACTCGACGGAGAAGCGCGTCGGTGACGTACTGGACTGGGCGCGCGACCCGGTCAGCCTCAACATGGGGGTCGACGACGAAGGCGACACGCAGTTCGGCGACCTGCTGGAGGACACCTCCGCGATCTCGCCCGAGCAGTCCGTGCTCTCGCTGCTGCGCAGCGAGGAGCTGGAGGACCTCCTCGGCAAGCTGGACCAGCGCACGGCGTCCATCATCAAGATGCGCTACGGCATCGAGGACGGCCGCGAGCGGACCCTGACCGAGGTCGGCAAGCAGCACGGCCTCACCCGCGAGCGGATCCGCCAGATCGAGAAGCACGCGCTGCTCGAACTCAAGCGCATGGCCCGCGACACCGGCTTCGACGCCGTGGCCTGACCGGCCCGCGTCCCGCCCCCCGAACGAGCCCCGGTACCTATCCCCCCCAGGTGCCGGGGCTCTCTCCTGTCCGGGCCCCCGCCTCCCGGTTCCCCGCCTCCCGGTTCCCCGCCGGCGCGTCACGCCGGGCCGGACGGCTCCCCGCCGGCCCCCGCCAGCCGTGCGCCCAGCTCCCGCGCGGCGGCCGCCAGGAACTCCGGCCCGCGCACGGTGAAGGGCACCCCCGTCAGGGCCATCCGGCCCGCCAGCCACTCCGGCGCGTCCCCGCTCTCGAAGCGGACCCGGGCGCCCCCCGCCTCCGCGACGGCCGCCTCGCCCAGCCACGCCGGCAGCTCCTGCGGCGGCGCGGCGAAGAAGGCGTCGACCGGGTACGTCTGCGCGCCCCGCAGCCCGCGCCGGACGAACTCGGCCGCCTCCATCGGCAGCTGCCGCGGGGCGAACCGGGCCCCCGTCGCGAAGGGCTCGCTCACCCGGTCCACCCGGAAGGTGCGCCAGTCCTCCCGCTCCAGGTCGTAGGCGACGAGGTACCAGCGGCTGCCCGTGCTCACGAGCCGGTACGGCTCCACCAGCCGCCGCGAGTCCACCCCGTCCCGCGACCGGTACGCGAACCGCAGCCGCTCCGGCCCCGCCACCGCCCCCGCCATCGTCGTCAGCGTCCGCGGGTCCACGCTCGGCCCGTCCCCCCGGGTCACCGCCACCGTGGCCGACTGCAGGGCGCCCACCCGGTGGCGCAGCCGGGCCGGCAGGACCTGCTCCAGCTTCGCGAGGGCGCGTACGGAGGCCTCCTCCACCCCCTCGATGGCATGGCCGGCCCCGGCCCGCAGCCCCACCGCGATCGCCACGGCCTCCTCGTCGTCGAGCAGCAGCGGCGGCATCGCCGCCCCCGCCACCAGCCGGTACCCGCCCTCCGCGCCCAGCGTGGCCTCCACCGGGTACCCCAGTTCCCGCAGCCGCTCGATGTCGCGCCGGATGGTCCGTGAGCTCACCCGCAGCCGCTCCGCCAGCTCGCTGCCCGGCCATTCGCGCGGGGTCTGGAGCAGGGACAGCAGGGTGAGCAGCCGCGCCGGGGTGTCGTTCATGGGATCCACATTGCCAGGGAAGTAGGA
Organism: Streptomyces sp. NBC_00091; assembly: GCF_026343185.1. Taxonomy (GTDB): domain Bacteria; phylum Actinomycetota; class Actinomycetes; order Streptomycetales; family Streptomycetaceae; genus Streptomyces. The sequence goes on from NZ_JAPEMA010000001.1 coordinate 3,294,675, forward strand.
CACCGATTGACCTAGATCCCGTCTAGGTTTCTCTCCATGAGCACCGAGACGTCCAAGACATCGCCCGAAAGAGAAACCGGGCCCGTACGAGAAGAGCGGAACGCACCCGCGCCCCAAGCAGCCGCAGCAGCCGCGCCCCAGGCCGCGGACCCGGACCGCCGCCGCTGGCTGGCGCTCGCCATCGTGATGACCGCGTCCTTCATGGACCTGGTCGACGTCACGATCGTCAACATCGCGATACCCAGCATGCGCCAGGACTTCGGCGCCTCGACCAGCGCGATCCAGTGGATCACCGCCGGCTATGCCCTCGCCTTCGCCGCCGGCCTGATCACCGGTGGCCGTCTCGGTGACATCTACGGCCGCAAGCGCCTCTTCCTCATCGGCGTCGCCGGCTTCACCGCGGCCTCGCTGCTCTGCGGAATCGCGGCCGACCCCTCCATGCTCGTCGCCTCCCGCCTCCTCCAGGGCGCCATGGCGGCCCTGATGGTCCCGCAGGTCCTGGCGATCATCCACGTCACCTTCCCGCAGCACGAGCGCGGCAAGGTCTTCGGCATGTTCGGCGCGATCGTCGGCCTCGGTGCCGTCTCGGGCCCGATGCTCGGCGCGCTGCTCACCGAGTGGAACCTCTTCGGTCTCGAATGGCGCACGATCTTCCTGATCAACCTGCCCGTCGGCATCGCGGGCGTGATCCTGGGCCGCAAGTTCATCTCCGAGTCCAAGGCCCCGCAGGCCCTGCGGCTCGACCTGGTCGGCGTCGTGCTCGCCACCCTCGCCCTGGTCATGCTGATCTTCCCGCTCACCCAGGGCCGGGAGAACGACTGGCCGCTGTGGGGCTTCGTCTGCATGATCGCGTCGCCCTTCGTCTTCGCCGCCTTCATCGCGTACGAGAAGTACAAGATCAAGAAGGACGGCTCCCCGCTCGTCGAGCTCTCCCTCTTCAAGGTCAAGAGCTTCGCCGGCGGCATCGCCGTCCAGCTGACCTTCGGCCTCGCGACCGGCATCTTCTTCCTGGTCTGGACGCTCTACATGCAGATGGGCCTCGGCTGGAGCGCCCTGCGAGCCGGCACCACCGGCATCCCCTTCTCCATCGCCGTCTCGGTCGCCGCCGGGCTCTCGGTCGAGAAGCTCACTCCGCGCTTCGGCCGCAAGGTGCTCCAGGCCGGTGCGCTGACCATGGCCGCCGGCCTGCTCCTCTACATCTGGGAGTCCGAGCACTACGGCATGGAGATCGCCTCCTGGCAGATGGCGGCCCCGCTGGTCGTCATGGGCATCGGCATGGGCCTGATCGTGGCCCCGCTCAACGACACCATCCTGTCCCAGGTGCCGCGCGAGCACGCCGGCTCGGCCTCCGGCCTGATCAACACCACCGGCCAGATGGGCAACGCGCTCGGTCTCGCCCTGACCTCCGTGGTCTTCTTCGGGTCGATCGAGGACGACATGGTCCTCGGCGCGCCGTACGTCGAGGCCTTCCGCGGGGCGCTGTGGTGGGTCGTGGCGGTGCTCGTCGTGATCTTCACCGTGATGTTCATGCTGCCGCGCAAGCAGATCCCGCTCGCGGAACGCGAGGGAGCCGTCGAGCCGGCCCCTGCGGTCTGAGCCCCGGCGGCCCGGTCTCCCGGGCCCCGATGTACGGACATACCCGCTCCCCGTGAGCGGGTATGTCCGTTTTCCTTTGTTTTCTCCCGCGCCCAGGCGTACGGTAGGGAAGAACCGCAGAACCCGGCATCGAACGGACACAAACCCACACGCGGCGTACGCGGCCGCCGGTACGGAAGTTGCGCTCGGATGATCCTCACCGTCACCCCCAACCCCTCCCTCGACCGGACCTACGAGGTCCCCTCGCTGGACCGCGGCGGGGTGCTCCGGGCCGCCGGGGAGCGGGTCGACCCCGGCGGGAAGGGGGTCAACGTCTCCCGGGCCGTCGCGGCGGCGGGCGTACCCACCACCGCGGTGCTCCCGCTCGGCGGCCCGGCCGGAGCGATGCTCGCCGAACTCCTGGGCGCGCAGGGCGTGGACGTCACCGCCGTCTCGATCGCCGGGCAGACCCGCTCGAACATCTCCGTCGTGGAACCGGACGGCACCCTGACGAAGATCAACGCGGCGGGCCCGGAACTCTCCGCGCAGGAGTCGGCCCTCCTCCTCGACACCGTCCGCGGCTCGGCCAGCGCCGCCTGGATCGCCTGCTGCGGCAGCCTGCCGCCCGGCCTGGAGCCCAGCTGGTACGCCGAACTCGTCGCCCGCGCCCACGAAGCGGGCGCCCGCGTCGCCCTGGACACCTCCGGCCCCGCCCTGGCGGCGGCCCTGCCCGCCCGCCCGGACGTCATCAAGCCGAACGCGGCGGAACTCGCCGAAGCGGTGGGCCGCCCGCTCGCCACCCTCGGGGACGCGGTCAAGGCCGCCGAGGAGCTGATCGGGCGCGGCGCGGGCGCGGTCCTGGCCTCCCTCGGCGCGACCGGACAGCTCCTGGTCGGCGCCGAGGGTGCCTACTACGGCACGGCGCCGGTCACGGCGGTCCGCAGCGACGTCGGGGCGGGCGACGCCGCCCTGGCCGGCTTCCTGATCGCCGGGGGCACCGGCCCCGCCGCCCTCGCCTCCGCCCTGGCCCACGCTGCGGCCGCCGTACAGCTGCCCGGCAGCGCCATGCCGGCCCCGGCGGACCTGCGCCCCGAGGCGGTCCACCTCACCCAGGACCTGCCCCTGGACCTCCCGCTGGCCCGGGCCTGAGGGTCACCGCCCCGCGGGCCTCACCGCACCCGGGCGCGCAGTTCCATCGCCCCGCGCGCGGCGGCCTCGCTCTCGTAGACCTCGCACATGTGCCGCCCGTCCGGCGTGGCGGTGTGCTCGACCTCCCACAGGCTGAACTCGCTCCCGTCCAGCAGGACGAAGGCGTGCTCGTACAGGCTGAATCCGGCATCCCGCCCGTCGGCCAGGCACTGCCGGCCGCCGAACGCCTGGGTGATGTGGTGCGCGTACGCCGAGCGCAGCAGCGTCGCCACCCCCTCACCGGGTCGGTCGGCGTTCTCCGCGCGGCGCAGCACCCGGCGGGCGTGGTCGGCGGACTGCTGGACCGTGTACTCGCGGCGGCGCTGCCGGGGCGCCGAGGCGGCGAACAGCGCGCTCAGCACCGCCAGATCGCCCTCCATCCCCTCCTCCCCCTCGCCCGGGTCGTGAGAGGGGTGCGGCACCGCCTCGGTCGGGGCCTCGCCGAACAGCCGGGCCACCGCCAGCCCGAGCTCGCTCTTGCTCGCGAAGACCTCGCAGCGGGTGCTCCGGTCGCCCTTCAGGCGGTAGGCCAGCTCCCACAGGGAGGCCGAACCGCCGTCGGACAGCAGGTAGGTGTGCCGGTGGGTCTCCCGCCACAGCCCCGCCGACGGGCTGTGGTGCGTGGTGTAGAGCGAAGAGCTGTGGGCGAGCGCCGTGCCGAGGCGCTCGACCAACCGGTCCGGCAGGTCGAAGGAGTTGAGGGCGCGGCCCAGGAGTCGCTCGAGGTGCGCCTCGGTTGTCTCGTACGGATCGCTCAAGGTGGGTCTCCAGGCCGTCGCAGCTTGTTACTTCGCGGAAGCTCAACGTAGCCCCTGGCTCTGACATCACGTCCGGGATTCGGTAAAACGTCCGGGAAGCATCAGGGGTTCCCGCCACACCTTCAGGTCAAGTTGCGTACGGATGGCCATGGTTCGCGGCGGTCTGTTGCGTTACGCGGGACCATGGGCGGTATGGCAACGAACACAGTGGGCGTCCCCCGCCAGCAGGGCCGCCCCCGCACCCGCCCCGAGGGCGAACAGGGCGCCTCCCGGGGGCTGGCCTGGCTGCTGGTGGTCACCGGCGCCGCCGGGCTGCTGGCCTCCTGGGTGATCACCCTCGACAAGTTCCTGCTGCTGGAGGACCCGGACTTCAAGCCCGCCTGCAGCCTCAACCCCGTGGTGTCCTGCGGCAGCGTCATGCAGAGCGAACAGGCCGCCGCCTTCGGCTTCCCCAACCCCATGCTCGGGCTGGCGACCTACGGGGTCGTGGTCTGCGTCGGCGCGGGCCTGCTGGCCGGCGCCCGCCACCGCGGCTGGTTCTGGCTGGGACTGAACGCCGGGACGCTCTTCGGCACCGGCTTCTGCGCCTGGCTGATGGTCCAGTCGCTGTACGAGATCAACGCCCTGTGCCTGTGGTGCTGCCTGGCCTGGGTGGCGACCCTGCTGATGTTCTGGGCGGTCACGGCCCACAACGTCGCCGTCGGCGTCCTGCCGGCGCCCGGCCCGCTGCGGGTCCTGTTCACCGAGTTCGGCTGGGCCCCGCCCGCCCTGCACCTCGGGGTGATCGGGATGCTGGTCCTGACCCGGTGGTGGGATTTCTGGACGAGTTGAGCGGCGGCGCCGTACCCGCACGTACGAGGGCCCCGGCGGCTGGATGCCAGCGGGGCCCTCGTCACTTCGCTCCACGGGCACCAGCGGCCCTGACCGGAAGGGGTCGAGCGGAAAAGATCAGCTGCCGATGGAGCCGTTGCCCGACAGGATCGGGATGTTGCTGAGGATGTGCGAGAGCGCCTCGTCACCCTTGGCCTGGGTGGAGTTCTCGGTGCACTGCTGGTTCTGCGGGCTCGACAGGACGTTGATGTCCTGGACGCCGATGTTGAGCGCGGAGAGGACCGACTGGACGTTGACCTTCGCGGGCAGGCCGACGCAGGGCTTGTTGAGGGTGCCCTGGACCAGGCTGAGCTGGGGGCTCAGGTCGCCGGTGGTCTTCTGGTTGCCGTAGATCTGCTGGGCACCGTTGCCGTTGACGGTGTTGATCCCGTTGTCGTTGCCGATGGCCATGGCCGGGGCAGCAGCGGCAGCGCCCGCGCCGAGCGCAACGGCGGAGACCGCGGCAGCGGTCATGATCTTCTTGAGCATCATTGATCCTTTTGTCGCACGAGTGCCCGCTAGTGGAGCGCCCTGATCAACCGGGCCACCGCGGGGTTGGTTCCGCTGCTTCACTCAAACGGCCCGCCGGGGGTGGACTTTTCCCCAGCGTGGGTGAGGCCGCTCCGGACGCCTGCGCGAAGCCCGTACGCAGCCCCCAGGGCCCGGCCTCCCCGTTCAAGATCCTGTTGCGCTCCGTAGAAGGTGTTCGCACGGTGGGTGAGGAAGCGGATTGTTCCCGTCCGTTTTTGTGCGACCACCGAAGGAAGCCCCTATGCACCGCACCAAGCCGTCCCGCCTCCGCGTCCTCGTCCCGTCGGCCCTCGCCGTCGTCATACTGTCCGGCGCGGCCGCTCCCGCGAGCGCCGTGGACGGTGGCAGTGCCGCAGCCCTCGAGAAGCGGGCGGCTGCCGTGCAGGAGCAGATCGAGCGGATCGAGGAGATCGCGGCGGCCCCCGAACGGGCCCCGGCCGGTCCGATCGACGACCTCATCAACGGCCTCACCAAGACGCTCACGGACCTGCTGAAGTCCCTCACGGGCCTGCTGCCCGCCGGGGTGACGCTGCCGCCGATCCAGCTGCCGAAGATCCCCGAGATCAAGCTGCCGGAGCTGCCCGGAGTGACCCTCCCGCCGATCAACCTCCCGGCGCTGCCGGGGCTGCCGGCCCCGGCCGTTCCGGCGGTCCCGCCGGCGAACGGGGTGGTCCCCGCCCTCCCGGCGATCCCCGAGATCCCCGACATCCCCGACATCCCCGAGATTCCCATCCACCGCTAGGCGGCGGCAGCGGAGTCCAACGGACGGCATGGTTACGACTATTGGGCCGAACGGGTCTGATTCGGCTCCGATTCGGCCCGTGGCCGTGTCGTCCGGGAAGCTGGACCGTTTCGCTTCGTGTGAGCCCCGGATCGGGGCAGGACATCGAAGAGAAGGTGCACTCCCCATGAACTCTGCTGCCAAGAAGGCCGCTGTGGCCCTGGCCTCCGCTGGTCTCGCTGTGGCCGGTGCCGCGGGCGCCGCCTCCGCCGACTCCTCGGCCGAGGGTGCGGCCGTGGGTTCCCCCGGTGTTCTCTCGGGCAACCTGGTCCAGGTCCCGGTGCACATCCCGATCAACGTTTGCGGCAACTCCGTGAACCTCGTCGGCGCGCTGAACCCCGCGTTCGGCAACGTCTGCATCAACGACTGACGTACGTCGCAGTCGGCACACACGACTGTGGGCGCCCCCGGCATCGCCGGGGGCGCCCACAGTCGTTCCGGGGCTTTTCAGTTGGCGCCGCCGTTGAGCTGCACTCCGCCGAGCATCGGGGAGAGCTTCGTCGCCCCGTTGGCCAGGCCCAGCACCTCGCCGGGGGCGTTGTTGCGGATCTTGTTGACCCCCTGGGCGGTGCCGACGACCTTGTTGAGGGTTTCGCCCTGCTCGGCGAGGGCACTGCCCAGGGTCTCGGGGGCCGAGGCGATGACGGGTTCGACGGCGCTCAGCACCGTGTTCCATCCGGCCGACACGCTCATGGGGGGTCCTGCGGGAGCCTCGGCCGCGAAGGCGGGTGCCGTCGCACCAAGGGCGGCGACGGAGCCGGCGACGACAGCGGCGGCCTGGGAGAGCTTCATTATCGAAAATCCTCTTCTTTTCGTGGACAGAGGCGTCAGCGGCGACCGTCGCGCCGCTTTCGACCTGGCTAACGATTCCCGGCCGATACGGAAACGCGTGTGCCGGGGCGCACGGCAGCGGCCGGAGAATCCGACAAGGGATTCTCCGGCCGATATTTCTTCTGATTACCGGTATTCCCGGTCAGGCGATCCGGGACCGCCGGTACAGAATCGCTCCGCCGAGGATCAGGGCCGAGGCGAGCGCCGCCGCGGCCGAGGTCTGGCCCGCTCCGGTCGCCGCCAGCTGCGGCGCCGTGGCGAGGGCGGGCGCGGGCGCGGGCGGCGCGGCTTCGGGAGCCGGGGCCGGGGCGGGCGCGGGAGCCGCGGGCAGGTGCACCGGGAGGTCACCGGCCGGGGCCGCCGGGGGCTGGTCGGCCGGGCGGACGACCTCCGGTACGGGGGCGGGCGCCGGAGCGGGCTGCTGCGGCTGGCTGCCGTGCGGCGGCCGGGGTGCCGGAGCCTCCGCGGCGGGCGGCAGGGCCTCGGGAGCCGGGGCCGGGGCGGGCTGCACCTCGGGCTGCGGGGCCGGGGCCGGGAGCGGGACGGGCGCCGGGAGCGTGTGCGGCTGCTCCTCGGGCTGCGGGGCCGGCTGCGGCGCGGGGGCCTCGGCCTCCGGCGTCTGCGGCGGGGGAGCGGGCGCCGGTGCCGGTACGGGAACGGGCGCGGGGGCCGGGGCGGGGAGCGGCGCCGGGTGCTCCGCGACGGGCTCCGGCTTCGGCCTGGGCTCCGGCTTCGGGTGCGGCCTGGGGGCGGGCGGTGCCGGGTGGGGCGCCGGGCGCTCGGCGTGGGGCGCGGGCTGCGGGGGGTGGTCGTCGCACTCCTCCTCGCCCTCGCCGGAGCCGCCGTAGCCGCCCTCGTCGCGGCCGTCCTCGTGCCGGGGCGCCGGTGCCGCGTGGCGCGGCGTCTCCTGGCGGGGCGCCGCGTGCCGGGGGGTGTGGGCGCGGGGCTCCTCGTAGCCCCGTTCCTCCTCCTGGCGCTGGCGGGGCAGTGCGTGCCGGCCGCCCTGCTGCTCGTCGAGGTAGCGCTCGAAGGCCTCGGCGTGCTCGGGGCTCAGGTAGCGGTGGTAGTCGTGGCCGGCGTCGGACGATCCGGTGGAGTTGACGCAGGTGTTCCCCATCGTGGGGTTGAGCGCCGCGCCCCCGTCCACGCTGTTGCCGCACAGGTTCGGTGCGAAGGTGATCGGTACCGAGACGCTGTTGCCGGACACCACGCCCGGCGAATGCGAGGCCTCTGCCATCGCTCCGGGATGCGCGCAGGCCGCGCCGGTCGCGATCGACAGCAGGCTCGAGGCGGCCGCGGCCGTGAGCACTCCCTTGCCCAGTACCTGTCGGCTCAGTACCTGTCGCATGGGTCCTTCCCTGTCTACCGGCGCGGGGGCCGGTGCTGAATCGAAGGTGGCCCCGGAGTGCACCGCCGTGCACTCCGAGGCCACCTCGAGGAGGTCTGCCCTTGCGGGCGCAGCGCTTCGTCAGGCGTTGACGCAGGTGTTGCCGAAGGCCGGGTTCAGCAGCGCGATGATGTCGACGGTGTTGCCGCAGACGTTGACCGGGACGTGCACGGGAACCTGGACGAGGTTGCCGGACAGGACGCCGGGGGAGTCCTTGGCGACACCGCCGGCCGTCGCGTCGGCCATGGCGGGGGAGGCGACACCGGCGGCCATCAGCGCGCCGGCGGCCAGCACCACTGCCTTCTTGTACTTCATTTGTTTTCGATCCTTCCCGCAGAGGCGTATCCGCTGCACAAATAACAACGAGTGGGTCCGGGAAAAGCAACCGCGAATTTCCGGGGGGTTCCGGTCAATTCACTCCGATGCTCCAGACGCAACCGACCGGGAATTCGGGCCCGGATTTAAAGGGCGCCCGGAATTTTCCGGGCGCCCGGCATGCGGCGAGGCCGCCGCGACCCGTGGGTGCGACGGCCTCGCTCGGCGCGGTGCGCGATCAGCTGCCGGCGGAGACGTTGCCGGAGAGGATCGGGATGTTGTCCAGGATGTGCGAGAGGGCTTCGTCGCCCTTGGCCTGGGTGGAGTTCTCGGTGCACTGCTGGTTCTGCGGGCTCGACAGCACCGGGATGTCCTGGACGCCGATGTTGACGGCGGACAGGAGCGACTGGGCGTTGACCTTGGCCGGCAGGGCGATGCAGGGCTTGTTGAAGGAGCCCTGGATCAGCGCCATCTGCGGGCTCATGTTGCCGTAGGTGGCCTGGTTGCCGTAGATCTGCGCGGAGTTGTTGCCGTTGACGGTGTTGATGCCGTTGTCGTTCCCGATGGCCATCGCCTGCGGGGCCATGGCGGCACCGAGGCCCACGGTGGAGGCGGCAACCGCTGCGCCGGCCACGAACTTCTTGATCATTGCTGTCCCTTTTTTGCAGGATTGCCCGGTACTGGAGCACCAGGATCAACGGCCCGGCCCTCGCTCGGGTTGCGTGACTTCACCCGGATGCCGCCGTTTCGGACGCCACGGTTGACGCTCAGGCGTTCACGCGGGCGCTGACCGCGTTGCCGCCCGGCGCTGTCGGGGGAGCCGACGGCGCTTTTCCATATCGGTTCGAACAATGGTGCAACCACATAACGACCCGCCCACGGAGAGGGTGCGTGCCTTCGCCCAAAAGGCCGTACGAGCGAGTCCGACGTGATTTCCAGCCCGATTTCTGACAAAGTTCACTCCTGTTTTGTCCCCTTGATCGAAAATGGAGACAGGCTCATGGGTTCCTCCCGCAGAATCCTCGGCACACTCGGCCTGCTGTCCTGCCTCACGCTTTCCGCACACGTCCCCGAGGCGGGCGCCGCGGCGCCCGCCGGAGTGCGTGAATTGCCCAGGGTGCCCTTCACCCAGCGCTACCAGGCCGTCCAGCACGGCGGGCTGGTCCGGGCCTCCAACTCCGCCATCAGCTGCCGCCGGGAGGAGTCCGACCAGGCCGAGCCGTGCGCCGAGGTCAAGAAGGGCGCCGCGGGGGTCAACGGCGACTTCGAGATGTTCTACGACGAGGTCGACAAGGATCCGGACACCTACAACTCCACCCGGGCCGAGCTGAAGGTCCCGCAGGGCGCGAAGGTCTCGTACGCCCGTCTCTACTGGGGCGGGAACCTGCGGGTGGGGGAGCAGAAGCCGCCGCAGGACAACGGCCGGGTGCTGGTCTCCGAGCCCGGGGGCGCGTACAAGGCGGTGCTGGCCGACACCGTGATCGGGCACCACACCGACGACGGCAGCGACGCCTACCAGGCCTCGGCCGATGTCACCCCGCTGGTGCGCAAGGGCGGCGCGGGGATGTGGACCGTGGCTCAGCTCAACGTCGCCATGGGGCATTCGGAGGTGGGCGCCTGGGGCGGGTGGACGCTGGTGGTCGCCTACGAGCACCCGCAGGAGCCGCTGCGCCGGATCTCGCTGTGGGACGGCTTCGAGTCGCTGGCCGCCGGCGCCGGCGAGGCCGCCGGGGAGACGGTCGAGGTCACCGGCCTGGACGTGGCGCCCGGCGCCACGGGGCGGGCCGGAGTGGTCGCGTACGACGGGGACCGGGGGACCCTCGGTGACTCACTCACCGTGACCGCCGACAGTGGCCGCCGGGTCAACGTCAGCGATGCAGAAAATCCTTTTAATGATGTTATGAATTCCACGATCACGGAATTCGGACGTCCCTCGTTCGTGCGACAGCCCGAACATATGAATAATCTCGGATATGACGCGGACGTGTTCGACCTGAGTCCCGCCCTGTCCGGTGGCGCCCGCAGCCTGAGCTTCAGGTTCGCGGGTGAAAGTCAGGGTCAATTCCTCGGTGTGCTCTTCGTTCAGACAGACGCGCGCCGCTGAACGCAGGAGACCACTCCCCGTGCCGAAACACCCCTCGCCGGATCCGTCCCCGGCCGGCTACCCCTTCACCGTCCTCCACCTCGTCCAGCCCGTTGACGGGGGTGTCGCCCGCGTCGTCACCGACCTCGTACGGGCGCAGGCCGCCGCCGGGCTGCGGGTCATCGTCGGCTGCCCGCGCGGCGGCGCCCTCTCCGACGCCGCCCGGGCCGCCGGGGCCGAGGTGCGCACCTGGCGCGCCGGGCGGTCCCCCGGTCCCGGGCTGCCCGCCGAAGTCCTCGGCGCCGCCCGGCTGATCCGCCGCGCCCGCCCCGACCTGCTGCACGCCCACAGCGCCAAGGCGGGACTGGCCGGCCGGCTCGCCGTACGGGGCTCCGTGCCGACGGTGTTCCAGCCCCACGCCTGGTCCTTCGACGCCGTCGGCGGGGCCACCGCCGCGCTCGCGCTGCGCTGGGAGCGGGCCGGCGCCCGCTGGGCCGACCGGGTGCTCTGCGTCAGCGAGGCCGAACGCCGGGCCGGCGAATCCGAAGGGATCACCGCCCGCTGGTCGGTGATCCGCAACGGGGTCGACCTCGAACACTTCCGCCCCGCCCGGGGCGGCGGCGACCAGGGCCGCGCCGAGGCCCGGGCCGCACTCCCGCTGCCCGCCGCCCTGCGGGACGGGGGGCCGCTCGCCGTCTGCGTCGGCCGGCTCTGCCCGCAGAAGGGCCAGGACATCCTGCTGCGCGCCTGGCCCGAGGTGCTGGGCACCCTCCCCGACGCCCGCCTCGCCCTGGTCGGCGACGGCCCCGACGCCGAGCGGCTGCGTCGCACCGCACCGCCCGGGGTGCACTTCGCGGGCGCCGCCACCGACATCCGACCGTGGCTTCGGGCCGCCGATCTCGTTGTACTGCCGTCGCGGTGGGAAGGCATGGCGCTCGCCCCGCTCGAAGCCATGGCCTGTGGCCGCCCGGTCCTGGTCTCCGACGTCAGCGGTGCCCGGGAGAGCCTGCCGTCCGGCCAGGGACGGCTCTGCCTGGTGCCACCGGAGGACCCGACGGCGCTGGCCAAGGCCCTGGGACGGCTGCTCGCCGAACCGCGGCTGCTCACCGAACTCGGGGAGCAGGCCCAGCAGCACGCCCGGACGGAGTTCGACGTGCGGCGGACCACGGACGCGGTCACCGGCCTGTACCACGAACTGCTGGGCAGGCCCCGGCCCTTGAACCAGGAGCGCATCAGCCGATGACGATGGACAGCGCACCCGCCCGGCACACCGGGCAGGGCGGCACGGGGCACGCCGGCGGCAGCGCCTTCGCCCCGGCGGCTCCCGCCGAAGCCCGCCGTGCCGTGACCGCCATCCACCCCCCGCGCGGCCCCCGCGCCGACCAGGCCCGCGCCGCCGTCCGGCCGCGGCGGGTCCGCCGCCGCGAAGGCCTCGCCGCGCTGCTGACCGCCGACGCGCTGGCCGCCGTCGCCACCGCGACCGCCCTGCCCGGCGAGGCCCTGCCGCCCCAGGCGGCGCTGCCCGCCGCCGTCCTGCTCACCGCCCTGCACGCGCAGGCCGGGCTCTACCGGCCCCGCCTCGCGCCCTCCGCCCTGCTCGAACTGCCCGCGCTGGCCGGGCGGGCCGCCGTGCTGTGGTGCGGGGCCGCCGCCGTGCTCGCCGCCGCCGCACCCGAGCGCGCCCTCGGCTGGAGCGTCCTGCTCGGCGCCGTCTGCCTCCAGGTCGTACTGGCGTGCGCGGGACGCGGGTTCGTGAACCGGCTCCGCCGCCGCTCCGCCGTGCGCCGGCCCGTCTCGGCGCTCGTGGTCGGCCTAGGCGAGGGCACCGGCGCCGTCGCCGCCGCCCTGCACGGACGCCCCGAGTACGGGCTGCGGCCGGTCGGGATCGCCGACACCGCGACCCCCGCCGACGGGGACGGCGGCCCGCTCCCGGTGCTCGCCACCCACGAGGACATCCGGCGCGCCGTCATCCAGAACTCCGTCCGGCACGCGGTGTTCACCTGTCCGCCCGAGGCCGACGAGCGCACCGCCTCCCTGGTGCGGCTCTTCCACGACCACGGCTGCCGGCTCTGGCTCGCCGACCCCGCCGGGACCGCCAAGGTCACCGGCATGCGCGTCGCGCAGCCCGCCGACCAGCTGTGGGGGTACGCCGTACAGCCGCTGCTGCCGCGCCCCGCCCGGCCCCTGGAGCGGTACGCGAAGCGGGCCATCGACTCCCTGCTCGCCGCGCTCGCGCTGCTCGCCGCGGCCCCCGTGATGGGCGCCTGCGCCCTGGCCGTCCGGCTCTCCGACGGCCCCGGGGTGATCTTCCGGCAGGAGCGGGTCGGCCTGTACGGGAGGCCCTTCACCCTGCTGAAGTTCCGCACCCTGCGCGCCGACGAGCACGAGTCCGCCACCCGCTGGACGGTGGCCGGCGACCGCCGGATGAGCCCCGTCGGCTCCTTCCTGCGCAAGTCCTCGCTGGACGAGCTGCCGCAGCTGTGGAACGTCGTACGGGGTGACATGAGCCTGGTCGGCCCCCGCCCCGAACGCCCCTTCTTCGTCGCCAAGTTCAGCAGCGTCCACCCCGGCTACGAGGCCCGCCACCGGATGCCCGTCGGCATCACCGGACTCGCCCAGATCAACGGACTGCGCGGGGACACCTCCATCGAGGACCGGGCCCGCTTCGACAACCACTACATCGACACCTGGTCGCTGTGGCAGGACCTGTGGATCCTGGCCCGGACCGCGGCCTCCTTCTTCCGCTTCCGGCTGGGGGGCAGCTGAGCATGAGCCTCGCCGCAACCGGATCCCCGCGTCCGGTCGACCTCGGCCCGCTGCGCCGGCACTGGCCGCTGCTGCCGCTCGCCGCGACCGTCCTGTTCCTCCTCGCCCCGCTCCCGGCGGGCGACGCGACCGCCTCCGGCAAGGTCGGCCCCGCCGACGCCGCCTCCCTGCTGCTCGCCCTCGTCTGCGGGGTCCAGGCCCTGCGCGGCCGGGTGCGGACGCTGACCCCGCTGGGCGTCCTCGTCCTCGGAGCCCCCGGCGTCGGGCTCGCGGTGGCCACGATGACCGCCGGGGACCCGTACGCCGCCCTGCCCGGCTTCGTCCGCTACCTCCAGGTCTTCGTACTGGTCCCGGCGGCCGTGGTGCTGCTGGTGCGCGACGCCCGCGAGTTCCGGCTGGCCGCCGGGTGCTTCGTGGTGCTCGCGCTGGTGCAGGGAGCGGTGGGGGTCGTGCAGTACGCGACCCACACCGGGGCCTCGTACCAGGGCGAGAACGTCCGGGCCGTGGGCACCTTCGGCCCCGGCGACGTGATGGGCATGGCCACCGTCGTCGCGTACGGGCTGGTCGTCGCCACCGCCGCCGCGCTCGCGCCCGCGCTCCCGAAGCGGGTCCGGCGGATCGCCGGGGGCTGCGCCCTGGCGCTGGTGCTGCCGCTGGTGCTGTCCTTCAGCCGCGGCGCCTGGATCGCCACCTTCGGGGCGGCGGTGCTGGTGATGGCCATGGCCGGGATCCGGCGGGCCCTGCGGGTGCTGGTCGCGCTGGCCGCCGTGGGCGTGGTGCTGGTCGGCGGGCTCGGGGTGGGCTCCGAGATGGTCGCGGAGCGGCTGACCTCGATCACCCAGGTCTCCAGCGCCCCCGACCAGTCGGTGACCGACCGCTACACGATGTGGGCCGCCGCCGAGTCGATGTGGCGGGAGCGGCCGGCGGTGGGGGTGGGCCTCAAGGGCTTCCCCGCCCACCGGGACGGGCACTCCTCGCTGGGGCTGTCCTCCGGCAGCGACACCGCCGGCGCAGGCCAGGCCTTCATCAAGCAGCCGCTGCTGTCCCCGCACAACATGTACCTGCTCATCCTCAGCGAGCAGGGCCTGACCGGCCTGCTCGCGCTGGCGGGCGGCTGGGCCGCGCTGCTGGTCGCCGGCCTGCGGCGGTGCGCCGTCGGGACCGACCCGGGGATCCGGGACTGCGGGCTGATCGCCACCGGGCTGTTCGTGTGGCAGCTGACCGATTTCCTGTACGCGGACATCGGCGGGCCCTCCACCGTGCTCACCGGGGTGATCATCGGACTCGCGGCGTGGTGGGCCCTGCCCTCCGGGGGCTTCGCGGCCCGGGCGGACTCCTCCCCTTCCTCCTTCGGCGGCCCGGCCGCTGAGGGGCCGGCCCCCCGGTGACCGATACGACTCCCTGGCGGCGGCCCGCGGCCGCGGCGACCGAAGTCGCCGCGGCCGCGGGCTCCGCCGGTTCGCCCGTGGACCGTACGGGCCCGGGCGCCGGCGCCGCAGGGGGCTCCGCCGGTCCCGCGGGTTCCGCCGCGGCCGGACCCGGCCCGGCCGCACCGGGGACCGCCCGGGGCCGGTGCGAACCCGGCGCGAAGAACGAGGGCGGCGCGCCCGGCCCTGCGGGCCGGGGGCCGGTGCTGGCCAGGACAGGCGGGGCCGCCCGGGCCGTGCCGGCCGGGCGCGGCCGTGCCGCGCGGGCGGCCGGCGGGCCGGGCGGGAGTACGGGGACGGGCGGATCCGGGCCCGGCCCGGGGAACCCCGGCGGCAGCGGGGCGGCTCCGCTCGGCCGGTTCCTCGCCAAGGCCGCCGCCATCACCGCCGGACTGACCGCGGCCGGGGCCGTGTTCGGGCTCGTACGGGACCAGACCATTGCGCACCTCTTCGGCGCCGGGCACGACAGCGACGCCTTCCTGATCGCCTGGACCGTGCCCGAGATGGCCTCGACCCTGCTGATCGAGGACGCCATGGCCCTGCTGATGGTGCCCGCCTTCAGCCACGCCCTCGCCCGGCGGGCCGCCAGCCGGGCCGGGCTCACCCGCCAGGAAGCCCGCGCGGCCGATCCCGTACGCCTGCTCGTCGGGGCGACCCTGCCCCGGCTCGCCGTGCTCCTCGCCGCCGTGGCCTCCGTGCTCATCGTGGCCGCGCCGCTCGTCGTCGCCCTGCTCGCACCCGGCCTGCCCGACCCCGCACTGGCCGTCCAGTGCACCCGGCTGACCGCGCTCACCGTGATCACCTTCGGCATCGCCGGATACTTCAGCGCCGCCCTGCGCGCGCACCGCTCCTTCCTGCCGCCCGCCGCGATCTACGTCTCCTACAACGTCGGCATCATCGGCACCATGGTCGCCCTCCACACCCTGTGGGGGGTACGGGCCGCCGCCGCCGGGGTCGCCGTCGGCGGGCTGCTGATGGTCCTCGTCCAACTGCCCGCCTTCATCCGCAACGTGGGCTTCGGGCGGACCCGCGCCAAGGGCGCCCCGCGCAGCCAGCGCGACCGCGACCGGCCCACCCTCATCGCCTTCGGGGTCATCGCCCCCGTGATCTTCTTCGCCGTCTTCCGGCAGTCCCAGGTACTCGTCGAACGCTTCCTCGCCGCCTCCCTGCCGCCCGGCGCCATCTCGCACCTGAACTACGCGCAGAAGGTCGCGCAGATGCCGATGGTGCTCTCCCTGATGATCTGCACCGTCACCTTCCCGGTGGTGGCCAAGGCCATGGCCGACGGGGAACGCGAGAAGGCCCGCCGCCGGGTCGAGCAGGACCTCGCCCTGGCCTCCCTCGCCGTCCTGATGGGCAGCGCACTCGTCATCGGCTACGCCCCGCAGATCATCCAGGTCCTCTTCGAACGCGGGGCCTTCACCCACCAGGACACCCTCGCCACCGCGTCCGTGATGCGGGTCTACGGCCTCGGACTCCTCGGCCACTGCCTCGTCGGGGCGCTGTCCCGGCCCTTCTTCTCGACCGCCCGGCCCACCTGGTTCCCGGCGCTCGCGATGGGCGCCGGACTGCTCGTCAACATCGTGGCCGGAGCCCTCGCCGTCGGCTGGTGGGGCACCTACGGCATCGCCGCCGCCAACGCCGCCGGCATCACCACCACCGCGGCCCTGCTCCTCACCGGCCTCGGCTCCCGCATCATCGCCATCCAGGTCCGCCGGGTCGCCCTCAGCATGGGCCGCCTCGCCGTCGCGGCCGCCGCCGCCTGCGCCACCGGCTGGCTCGCCGGCCCGATGGTCCCCGACCCCCTGGTCAGCGCCGCGCTCGGCTGCCTGCTGGTCCCCGCCATGTTCGGGGCCACCGGCATGGCCATACGGGCGCTGGAGATCACCGCCCTGCCCGGCCAGATCTCCCAGCTCGGCTCCCACACCGCCACCCGGATCACCCAGCACACCCAGAGGTTCCGCAATGTCCGCTGACACCGACACGGCGCCCGCCGCCGTGACGGGCCCCGCCCGCCGGACCGCATCCCCGTGGGTCCTGATGTACCACTCGGTCGCCGAGTTCACCGACCCCGCCGAGGACCCGTACGGGATCACCGTCACCCCGGGCGCCCTGGAAGCCCAGCTGCTGTGGCTGCGCGCCCGGAAACTGCGCGGGGTCGGGGTCGGCGAACTGCTGCGGGCCCGCGCGGCCGGAAAGGGCCGCGGGCTCGTCGGACTCACCTTCGACGACGGCTACACCGACTTCCTGACCCGCGCCCTGCCCCTGCTGCGCCGCCACGACTGCACGGCCACCCTCTTCGTACTGCCGGGGCGGCTCGGCGTGGACAACGTGTGGGACCCGCTGGGCCCGCGCAAATCCCTGCTCACCGCCGAGCAGATCCGCGAAGTCGCCGCCGCCGGACAGGAGATCGGCTCGCACGGGCTGCTCCACCAGGACCTCACCGCCGCACCCGACGACGTACTCCAACAGGAGCTGCGCGGCAGCCGCGACCTGCTGCGCGAACTCACCGGCACCCTGCCCGAGGGGTTCTGCTACCCGTACGGGCACCTCGACGCCCGGGTCGTCGAAGCCACCCGCGCCGCCGGCTACGACTACGCCTGCGCGATCTCCCCCGGGCGGCTCGCGGGCCGCCACGCCCTGCCCCGCACCCACGTCAGCCAGGCCGACGGCCCCGCACGGCTGCGCGTCAAGCAGCTGCGCCACCAGGTGCGCGAGCTGCGCAGGAAGGTACTGCGGTGAAGGACGTCAAGGCCCTGCACATCATCACCGGGCTCGGCGTCGGCGGCGCCGAACAGCAACTGCGGCTGCTGCTGCGGCACATGCCGATGCGCTGCGACGTGCTGACGCTCACCAACCCCGGGCCGGTGGCCGAGGGGCTGCGGGCCGACGGGGTCCGCGTCGTGCACCTGGGCATGCGGGGCAACCGCGACCTGGGCGCGCTGCCGAGGCTGGTGCGGTTCGTCCGGCGCGGCCGCTACGACCTGGTCCACACGCACCTGTACCGGGCCTGCGTCTACGGGCGCCTCGCGGCCCGGCTCGCCGGGGTGGGGGCCACGGTGGCCACCGAACACTCCCTGGGCGAGGGCGAGATCGAGGGCCGGCCGCTGACCCGCGGGGTACGGGCCCTGTACCTGGCGAGCGAGCGGCTCGGCGCGGCCACGGTCGCGGTGTCCGACACCGTCGCCGCCCGGCTGGAGGCGTGGGGGGTGCCCGCCGCCCGGGTGCACGTGGTCCCGAACGGGATCGAGGCCGTCCGCTTCCGCTTCGACGAGGGCGTGCGCCGCGCCACCCGGGCCCGGACCGGGCTGCCGGAACGGGCCTTCGTGGTGGGCGGGGTCGGGCGCCTGGTGCCGGGCAAGCGGTTCGACGTACTCGTCAGGGCGGTCGCGGCACTGCCGGGCGCACACCTGCTGCTGGCCGGGGACGGCCCCGAACGGGCCGCGCTGCGGCTGCTCGCCGCCGAACTGGGCGCGCAGAGCCGGATCCACCTGCTGGGCGAGCGGGACCCGCTGGGCGACAGCGCCGACGGGCGCACCCCCGGGATCCCCGCCCTGCTGGCCGCCATGGACGTCTTCGTGTCCCCATCGCGGGAGGAGGCCTTCGGGCTCGCCGTCGTCGAGGCGCTGGCCGCCGGGCTGCCGGTGCTGCACGTCACCTGCCCCGCCATCGACGACCTCCCCGCCACGCAGGCGCCGGGGGCGCGGAGGATCGGCACGGGCACGGAGGAACTGGTCGCCGCGCTGCGCGGGCACATGGAGGCGGGCGCGCGCCGGCTGCCGCCACCGCCGGTGGTGCGGCGGTACGACATCGCGCGCAGCGCGCGGCAGCTGCTCGACGTCTACGCCCTTGCGCTGGCCGCGCCGGTACCGGGGCCGCCCGTGGGCCCCGGGCCCGAGGCGGCTCCGGCTCCTGCGGGGTCGGCGCCTGCGGCGGGGCCGCGGGGCTCCGCCCCGGACCCCGCGCCTCAAACGCCGGCGGGGCTGGATTCGGCTGGGCCCGGCTGCGCCGGCGCCGGCCGGGAGTCCGCGCCCCCAAATCCGGCGGGGCTGGATGTGGCTGAGCCCGGCTCCGTTGGCGCCGGGGGCAGCGGCTGATCACGATCCACACCCCCGGCCAGGGGAACGGCCGGGTCGTACGAACTCCCCTCCACCCAGGAAGGCACCGCACATGGCCGACACCGCCGACCAGAAGAAGTCCGACCACCGCTCGGAGAAGAAGCGCCGGCTCCCGCGGCCGCCCGCGTGGTGGCCGTTGCCCGCCTGCGCCCTGCTCGGGCTGGCCGCGGGCGGGGCGTACGGGGTGCTCAAGGCCCCCGAGTACGCCGCCACCAGCTACGTCGTCGCCGTACCGAACGAGACCACCGAACCGGCGACCGCCCTCGGCTTCGCCCAGGCCTACGGCCGGATCGCGACCAGCAGCTCCACCCTCGCCTACGCCCAGCCGCGCGCGGGCATCGA
This sequence comes from Streptomyces sp. NBC_00091, assembly GCF_026343185.1. Classification (GTDB taxonomy): domain Bacteria; phylum Actinomycetota; class Actinomycetes; order Streptomycetales; family Streptomycetaceae; genus Streptomyces. The sequence goes on from NZ_JAPEMA010000001.1 coordinate 3,313,647, forward strand.
CGCCCGGCAGCTGCGCACCCAGGTCCGCGCCGAGACCTCCCCCGACTCCCCGATGATCGCCATCACCGGGACCTCCACGAGTGCCTCCGAGGCCGCCGACATCGCCAACGCCGTCGCCGACGCCCTCTCGCTGAGCAGCAACCAGGCCGCGAAGAACACCGGTGTGCAGCTGCTGCTGTTCAACCAGGCCGTCGCGCCGAGCGACCCCGCCTCCCCGTCCGCCCCCGTCAGCGGCGCCGTCGGGCTGTGCGCGGGCGGGCTCCTCGGCGGGCTGTGGATGCTCGCCCGGCCCGCCCGCCGCAAGGAGGAGAAGGAGGAGGAGTCCCACCCGGCGGTGGAGGAGTACCCCTCGCTGCCCGCCCAGGGTGAGCACTCCGAGACCAAGGAGAAGGAGTCGGTGCGATGACGCATGGCTCCACCGGGGCCCTGTCGGTGACGCTGTGCCGAGACCCCCGGCAGTTCGCCGCGCTGGAGGAGTCCTGGAACCGGCTGCTCCGGAGCTGTCCCACCGCCACCCCCTTCCAGAGCCACGCCTGGCTGCACTCCTGGTGGCTGTCGTACGGGAAGGACGGCCGGCTCCGGGTCCTGCTCGTGCGGCGCGGCGAGGAGCTGGTCGGCGCGGCCGCGCTGATGCTCGTACACCGGCCGCTGCCGCGGCTGGTGCCGCTCGGCGGCGGGATCACCGACTACTTCGACGTGCTCGTCGCCTCCGAGCACGCCGCCCAGGTCGTGCCCGCCCTGGCCAACGGGCTGCACCGGGCCGCCCGCAGCGCCGTCGTCGACCTGCGCGAGGTCCGGCCGGGGGCCGTCGCCGAGGAGGTGTACGCGGCGTGGCCCGGGGTGAGCAGCAGGCTCACCGACTCCACCTGCATGGAGCTGCCCGCGCTGCCGTTCGACGAGCTCGTCAAGCGGATGCCGGCCTCGGGCGCCCAGCGGGTGCGGGCCAAGCTGCGCAAGACCGACGCCGCCGGGATCGAGGAGCGCGAGGTCACCGAGCGGGAGGTGCCGCAGGCCGTACGGACCCTGCTGCGGCTCCACGAGAAGCAGTGGCGCGGTCGCGGGGTGACCCCCGAACACCTCAAGCCGCGCTTCGCCGAGCACCTGACCCGGGCCACCCGGCGGATGGTGCGGGCCGGGGAGGGCCGGCTGACGGAGTTCCGGCTGGACGGGAAGGTGGTGGCGGCCAACGTCACCCTGCTGTCCGCCGCGCTGAGCGGCGGCTACCTGTACGGCGCCGATCCGGACCTGCGGGAGCGGAAGGTGGACGTGGCGACGCTGCTGCTGCGCTACGAGGCGGGCCGGGCCCTCGCGGAGGGCCGGCCGGTGGTGAGCTTCCTGCGCGGCAACGAGCCGTACAAGAACCACTGGCGGCCCGAGACGGTGGTCAACCAGCGGCTGCTGCTGGCCACGCACGCGCTCGCGCCCCTGCTGCGGCTGCACGAGTCGCAGGTCACGGGGCGCGAGCGGGCGGTGGACGCGCTGCGCGAGGCGCTGCCGGCCGCCCGGGACTGGCGGGCGCGGCTGAACGAACTGCGGGTGCGATGACCCGACTAGAAGGGCCAGAAGCCGGAGTCCTCGCCCCAGTCGAAGCGGACGCAGACCGTCTGGTTGCCGACGAGTGCGTTCAGCCACTCGCCGAAGTTGAGCGGGACGCACCACTGCCTGCTGTTGTTGGGCTGGGGCTTCGGTTCGGGCTTCGGCTGGGGCTGGGGCTGGGGCTTGGGCGCCAGCGGGCTCGGGGACGGGGACGCGGGTGCGGGGACCGAGACCTCCGGGGAGGGCGCCGGCGGGAGCACGGGCGGCACCGAGACCTCGGGGGAGGGGACGACGGGCGAGGGCGCGACGGGCGACGGGCTGACGGGCTCGGGGACGACCGGGGTGGGCTCGACGGGCGTGGGGTCGACCGGGGTGGGTTCCACCGGGGTCGGTTCGACCGGCGGGACCGAGACCTCGGGGCTCGGGGTCGGGGTGGGCGTCGGCACCTGCGGCGCCGGTGCGACCGGCGGGACGGAGGCCTCGGGCGTCGGGAACTTCGGCGTCGGCACGACCGGCGCGGGCCCGACCGGCGACGGGATGACGGGCGTGGGGGTCACGGGCACGGGGGTCACGGGCGCGGGGGTCACCGGGGTCGGGGCCACCGGCGTCGGTTCGACCGGTTCCTGCCCGGCCAGCGCCTCGCGGAAGACCTTCGCCGACTGCGGGTTCTGCTTGCACCGCCAGACGCCGTGCGGGCAGTAGTCGGTGATGGTGTGGTAGAGCGGCTTGTGCTGCTCGATCCACTTCAGCATGCGTCGTACGTACTCCGGGTTGTCCCCGTTGCGGAACAGCCCCCACTCCGGGTACGAGATCTCCTTGCCGTGTGCTTTCGCGAAGTCGACTTGCTGCTGGAGCCCGTACGGCTGGCTGACGTGGTCCTCGAAGGTCCGGCCGGGCCCCTGGTCGTACGAATCCATGCCGATGACGTCGACCACGTCGTCGCCCGGGTAGCACTTGGTCCAGGCGATCGCGTCCGTCCCCCGGTTGGGGGCGAAGTCGAACTTGAACTCCTGCCCGGACACGGAGCGCATCGTGTTGACGACACGCCTCCAGTACGCCTTCCAGTGCTCCGGGTCGGGCCCGCACCGGTGGGTGTACGTGGTGCCGTTCATCTCCCAGCCGAGCACGATCACCGTGTCCGGCACGCCCAGGGCCACCAGCCGCTCGGCGAGCTTGCGGAAGTGCCGGTCGTACTGGCCCTCCGCGCCGGCCCGGATCAGCTGGGCCACCTGCCAGTCGGGCACCCGGTCCTCGTTGCGGGCCTGCATGGGCACGTTGAGCACGAACATCCGGTCGTCCTCGGCCCGGCGCCACTCGGCCCAGTCCGCGAGGAAGTTCACGTCGCCCTCGACGCCCGCCCACTGGTCGCCGGGCAGGTAGGTGTGCCCGACCCGGATCTCCCTGCCGCCCAGCCAGTGCGACAGGTACGGGATCCGGGCGACCCCGGGCGGCCCGTAGCCGAGGTAGGCGCCCATGGCGATGTCGGAGCCCCGCGGCGCCTCGTCGTCCGGGGCGGCGAGCGCGGCGCCCGTGGCGAGCAGCCCGGCCGTGACCGTACCGACGCAGGTGCTCACCAGTCGGTGGCGGGGTCTGGGCATGGCGTCTCCCGAGCTGCTTTGAACCGGTGTGCTTGTAAAAGACGTTAGGCATCAGATCTGACGAATGGCCTGCCCGGTGGCCGCTGCGTAGGCCATTCGCAGCTGCGCATCATCTCTGCTTGGTCCGACTAGGTGAAAGACACCGTTCCCATGTACGCGTTCGACGGCCATGTGCCCGCTGTTCTGCTCAGACTCGATCGGAATCCGTTCCACCACGGAACCCTCGGCGCCGTCAGATCCCTGGGGCGCAAGGGCGTGGAGGTCCATGCCGTCGTCGAAGCCGGGGGAGGTCCCGTGGGGCGTTCGCGCTATCTGCACGCGGTGCACGCCGGGCCCGCCGGGGGGTTGGACCCCGAGGCGCCCGAGGCGTTGCTGGAGTGCCTGGTCGGGGTGTCGGAGCGGATCGGGCGGCCGGCGGTGCTCGTGGCCATGGACGACCTGAGTGCCATCGCCGTGTCCCGGGTCGCCCCGATGCTGACGGACCGTTTCCGGATTCCCCATCAGCCCGACGGCCTGCCCGAGCGGGTGGCGGACAAGGCGGAGCTGTCACGGCTCTGCGCCCGCTGGGACGTCCCGCACCCGGAGACGGTGATCCCGGCGAGCGGGGGCGAGGCGGCGCGGGCCGCCTGGCGGCTCGGGCTGCCGGTGGTGGCGAAGTGGAGCCGTCCGTGGCTGCTGCCCGCCGGCGGCGGGCTGCGGAGCACCACGCTGGTGAACACCGCCGCCGAGGCGCGGCGGTTGTACGAGCGCAGCGCCGAGGCCGGGAGCCGGCTGCTGCTCCAGCGGTTCCTGCCCGCCGGGCCGGACACCGACTGGTTCTTCCACGGCGCCTTCGCCCGGGGCGGGCGGCCGCTGCTCGCCGGGTCGGGGCGCAAGGAGCTGTCCTGGCCGGTGCGTACGGGGCTGACGGCGGTGGGGCGGTGGCTGGCGGACCCGGCGGTGGAGGAGTCGGGGCTGCGGCTCGCCGAACGGCTCGGCTACCAGGGGATCCTGGACCTCGACTTCCGCCGGGACGAGCGCGGCACCTTCCGGCTGGTGGACTTCAACCCGCGCCCGGGCGCGCAGTTCCGGCTGTTCACCGACGACTCGGGGCTGGACGTGGTCCAGGCCATGTACCTGGACCTGACGGGTCAGCGGGTGCCGACGCCCTCGGGCGGCCCCGGGCGGGTCTTCGTGGCGGAGAACTACGCGCTGCTGGCCGCCGTACGGGCGGGCTCGCGGCCCGGCCCGGTACGGACGGTGCCGCGCGGGGAGCGGGGGCGGACGGAGGCGGCCTGGTTCGCCCTTGACGACCTGTTGCCGTTCCTGGCGATGCTCGGCGCCTTCCTGGGGCGCGGCCTGGGCAAGGGCGCCCGGGTCCTGCGCGGTGTCCCCGCGCAGGGGCGGCGTACGGTCCGCGCGGTGCGGGCCCCGCGCCAGCGCGGCGGCGAACGGGCGTGGCCGCGGCCGCAGCCCTCCGGGCCGGCGCACGGGGCGCCGCCGGAGGCCTCGGCGGAGCCGGACGAACTGGTGACGCGGTGACGTGGTGATGTGGCGGCTCGGCGGTCCGGCGGTTCGGTGACGCGGTGACTCGGCGGTCCGGTGACGTGGTGGCTCGGTGACGATCTAGTTGGGAGGAGTGGCCGTGAGGCGGATGGACGATCTCGTGGTGGTCGGCGCTGGCCCGTACGGGCTGTCGATCGCCGCGCACGCGGCGGCGGCCGGGCTCGGCGTGCGGGTACTGGGCCGGCCCATGGCGTCCTGGCGGGACCACATGCCCGAGGGCATGTACCTCAAGTCGGAGCCGTGGTCCTCCAACCTCTCCGCGCCCGACGGCCGCTACACCCTGGCCGACTACTGCGCCACCCGGGGCCTGACCGCCGAGCACGGCAACCCGCTGCCGATCGGCACGTTCAGCGCGTACGGGCTCTGGTTCGCCCGGCACGCGGGCCTGCCCGAGGTGGAGGAGGCCACCGTCACCGAGGTCACCCCGCAGGGCGACGGCTTCCGCGTCCGCACCGCCGAGGGGCCGCCGCTGCTGGCCCGTACGGTGGCCCTGGCCGTCGGGGTGATGCCCTTCACGCACTACCCCGGGGCGCTGCGCGACCTGCCCCCGGAGCACTACTCGCACAGCAGCGGCCACCGCGACCTGTCCCGCTTCGCCGGGCGCGAGGTGGCCGTCCTGGGGGCCGGGCAGGCTGCGCTGGAGACGGCGGCGCTGCTCGCCGAGTCGGGGGCCCGGCCCTGTCTGGTGGCCAGGCGGTCCCGGCTGAACTGGAACACCGTCCCGCAGCCGCTGGAGCGGCCCCCGCTGCGGGCGCTGCGGGACCCGCACAGCGGTCTGGGCACCGGATGGCGCAGCTGGGTGTGGTCGGAGCTGCCGTGGGCGGTGCGGCGGCTGCCCGCGCCGAAGCGGGAGCGGATCGCCGCCACGGCGCTGGGGCCCGCCGGGGCGTGGTGGCTGCGGGACCGCTTCGAGCGTCGGGTGCCCGCGCTCATGGGGCACCGGCTGCACCGGGCGGTGGCGGTGGGCGGCCGGACCCGGCTCGGGCTGACCACGGCGGCCGGGGAGTCCGTCGTACTGGACACCGCGCACGTCATCGCCGCGACCGGGTTCGCCCCGCACCTGGACCGGCTGGAACTGCTCGACGCACGCCTGCGGGCCGCGCTGGTCACCGTGGGCGGGAGCGGGACGCCGGAGCTGAGCCCGGGCTTCGAGTCCTCCTGGCCGGGGCTGTTCTTCGCGGGGCTGCTGACGGCTCCCTCATTCGGACCTTCCATGCGATTCGTGCACGGTGCGGGGTTCACGGCGGGGAGACTGGTGAAGGGAGTCCGCAAGCGCCTCGGCGCGCGGGGTCCGCTGCCGGGCTCCTCCGGCGGTGTCCGGCCGGTCCGGGCCGCCGCCGGGCGTCCGGAGACGTATCTACGCTGAGATCCACCTGAGAGGGGTCCGCGATGGGCGCGGAGCGAGCACAGGGCGGCCGTGGCTGGGTGCGCATCCCCGCCAGCCGCGGGGAGCAGCCCACGGCCCGGGCGGCCACGGGATCACCGCACGGTTTCCGGCCCACCGGCGCTTCCGGTCCTTCCGGCCCTTCCGGTCCCTCCGTCCCTCCTGGCGCCTCCGCCCCTTCCGCCTATTCCGCCCCTTCCGGCCCCTTCGGGTCCGGCGACCAGGCCGCGATCTACCTCTCCCTCGTCAAGCGCTGGCGGGAGGCCGGACGCACCCTTCCGGGGCATCCTGACGAGGAGTGGGAGCGGCTCATCTCCCAGCCGTGCTGGCCAGGCCGTTAGGTGGTGTGTCTCTCATGGCAGCGGCGGAGCGCGACGAACCGGGGCAGGGTGCTCCCGGCCCCGTGACGGGCCCGGGCGAGCGGCTCGCGCTCAACGGCATGGGCAGCTTCGAATGGGACCTGGACGCGGGCACCCTCAGCCTCGACGAGGCCGGCCTGGCCGTCTTCGACCTGGAGGCGGAGGAGTTCGACGGGACCCCCGCGGGCCTCGCGGCGCGGATCCCGGCCGATGACGCGGCCCGGCTCTCGGACACCGTGACCGGGGTGCTGGACGGCGGCGGGGCGACGTACGGCTCGTACTTCACGGTGCGCCGGCGCGACGGCCGCGACCAGTGGACCCACACCACGGGCCGGGTGCTGCGCGACGCCGACGGGCGGCCCCTGCGGATCGTCGGGATCGTCCGGGACGCGACCGCCGAACTCGCCCACGCGACGGTGCTGCGGAAGCTGGAGAACGCGCGCACCCAGCAGGCCGCGATCGTGCTGCGCACCACGGAGGCCCTGTCGCGGGCGGTGACCGTCGACGACGTGACGGCCGCCCTGACCGGAGCGGGCGCGCTGGAGCGGCTCGGCGCGGACGGGCTGGCCCTGGGCCTGGTCGAGAACGGCACCATCAAGATCATCGCGCTGAGCGGGGAGACCCTGGAGATCCTCAGCGAGCGGAAGTTCACCCGCCTGGACGGCTCGCTGCCGCTGTCCCAGGCGGTCCTCACCCGCAAGGCGCGCTTCGTCACCTCCCTCACCGAGCTGGCCGGCGAGTTCCCGCTGCTCGCCGACTACCTGGGCCGGATCAGCTACGACGCGGCCGCCTACCTCCCCCTCATCGCCCAGGCCAAGGCCATCGGCGGGCTCGTGCTCTTCTACCGCCGGCGCAGCGACTTCAGCCCGGAGGAACGCAACCTGTGCCTGGGCCTGGCCGGCATCGTCGCCCAGTCCCTCCAGCGGGCGCTCCTCTTCGACCAGGAACGGGAGTTCGCCACCGGCCTCCAGGCCGCCATGCTGCCCCGCCGGATCCCCGAGATCAGCGGCGGGGAGATCGCCGTCCGCTACCACTCCGCGTGGAGCGGGCGGGAGGTCGGCGGGGACTGGTACGACGTGATCGCCCTGCCCCGCAACCGGGTCGGCATCGTGGTGGGCGACGTACAGGGACACGACACGCACGCGGCGGCCATCATGGGCCAGCTCCGCATCGCGCTGCGCGCGTACGCCGGCGAGGGCCACCCGCCGTCCACCGTGCTGGCGCGGGCCTCGCGCTTCCTCGCCGAACTGGACACCGAGCGCTTCGCGACCTGCATGTACGCACAGGTCGACCTGGAGACCGGAGGCGTACGGGCGGTCCGCGCGGGCCACCTCGGCCCGCTGATCCGGCACACGGACGGGCGTACGGGCTGGCCCAACGTACGCGGCGGCCTGCCGCTCGGGCTGGCCTCCGTCTTCGAGCAGGAGGACTTCCCCGAGACCCGCCTCGACCTGGTGCCCGGCGAGACGCTCGTGCTGTGCACCGACGGGCTGGTGGAGGAGCCCGGGACCGCCATCACCACCGGCATGGAGGCCCTGGCCCACGCGGTGCGCAGCGGGCCCCAGGGCGCCGGGGCGCTCGCCGACCACCTCTCCGACCGGCTCTGGGAGCGCTGGGGCTCCGGCGACGACGTGGCCCTGCTGGTGCTGCGCCGGGCCCCCGACCCGGGCACGCACCGGGCGCCCCGCATCCACCAGTACGTCCACCAGGCCGACCCGGAGGGGCTGTCGGAGGCCCGCTACGCCCTGCGGCAGGCCCTGCGCGACTGGGGCATGGCCGAGCTGGCCGACGACGTCGAGCTGGCGGCGGGGGAGCTGCTGGTCAACGCCCTGCTGCACACCGATGGCGGGGCGGTGCTGACGATGGAGGTGCTGCCGGAGCCCGTGCGGCGGATCCGGCTGTGGGTCAAGGACCGCTCCAGCGTGTGGCCGCGCCGGCGCACCCCGGGCGAGGCGGCCACCACGGGGCGCGGGCTGCTGCTGGTGGACGCCCTGGCCACGCACTGGGGGGTGGAGTCCCGGGGGGACGGGAAGGCCGTCTGGTGCGAGTTCGACGCCGGCGGGAGCCCGCGCGGCACGGGGTGACCGGGCGCTCACTCCGGGTTGTGGGGTGCGGGGGGTGGGGTGATGATGCGGCCATGAAACGGATGCTGGTTCTTCGGGACGCGCTGGTTCTCCGGGGCGTCCGGCTGGTCGTGGGCGTCCCGCTGCTTGTGGACGTACGGTGCGCCGCCTGACCAGGGGTGCGGTCACGGGCATCGTGGCGACGCTGGCGGTGCTGCTGCTGGCGGCCGGGGGCCAGGCGGTCGTCGACCGGACGACGGGGCGTCCGCACACGGACCCCGGATGCCAGACGGTCGCGTTCATGTCGATGACGGGCGTCGCGCCCGAGTGCCGGTAGCGGCGGCCACCGGACCTGCGGGGCGGCCCACCCGGCTACCGGTGGTCGGCCACCACCTCGATGTCCTGGGTGTCCTGCGCGACGGTGTCGACGGAGCGCGGGAACAGGCCCTGGAGGTGGATCTCCTGGAGCGACGCGACGGCCGTCGCGCGGCCCGGGTGGACGCTCCCGGTGATCGGGCTGTGCGCCACCCATTCGTGCTCGGCGCCGTCGCAGACGACCTCACCCGCGCCGATGCTCAGCTGCGAACCGTCCTGGATGACGGTGGCCTTGATCTGAACCGCCCCTCCGAGTGACGCGGCCTCGCAGTGGTAGGTGCCGGAAAGGGTGATTCCGCCGTCCTCGGCGATGTGAGCTTCCGACTGTACGGAAATTCCCTGATTGAAAACGGTGGCGTGGGCGGGAGCCGTGAACAGGGTCGTCGCGGCCAGGGCGGAGAAGGCCCCCAGGGCCATTCGGCGGGCGGTCGTACGCATTTTTCCTCCGGGTGGGTGCGGTTGGCGGGATTCTGCCGGAACGCATTGTGCTGGCAATTGGCGGGCAACTCGCTCCGCACGCTCGTGTCGGTGTGTGCAATTCCCCGCTCGGGCGCGTGAAACTGGCCGAAATACTTCCCCGCCGGTCCGCGCCCTTCCGGTTGCCGTCACCGTCCCCCCCCGCAGTCCCCCCGCCGTCACCGTCACCGTCACCGTCCCCGCCGTCACCGTCCCCATCGCCGCCCCGAAGATCCCCGAAGGGGTTCCCGTATGCGTCAGTCCGCTTCCGTCCTCGCCGCCGCCACCCTGCTGCCCGTCCTGCTGCTCACCGCCACCGCCTGCCAGAGCGCCCCCGAGGGGGCCGCGCTGGCCCCGGCCGCCGTGCCCGCCGTCCCGGTCGACGACGGGGCGCCCGGCACCGACGAGGAGCCCGCCGCCCCGGACCGGGCGGCGGGGACGGGCGCCGCGAAGGACGCCCATGTGGGTGACTCCGTACGGGTGCAGGGCCACGAGGTGGGCCGCCACCTCCAGGTGGTGCTGGGCGCGTACGTGGACCCGGCGGTCAGCGTCGAACCGAACTACGGGCCGCCGGCCGGGAAGCGCTGGGTGGCCGCCTCCATGTCGTTCGTCAACGTCGGCGGGGCCTCGTACGGGGCGCTCGGGCGCATGTGGGCGTACGACGGCGCGGGCAAGCGCCACCCGGTGGTGCGCACCGGTGAACTGACGACCGGCAAACCGCTCGTCTTCGATTCCCTCGCGGTCGGTGAGCGGGCCGAGGGATGGGTCGTGTTCGAAATCCCGGAAAACCAGCGCATCGTGCGGCTCCAGTACCAGGACGCGAACATGCAGGCGAATTCCGGAGGGGGATTCTGGTCGGTCTAGCCCGCCCGGGTGAAAGGCCGTGAAAGGGCCCGGCGCCGGAGCATTAAGGTGCGCGCATGACTTCAACGCAAGCCGAAATCGACCGGTCCCATCTCGGCACCCTTTCCGTGCTCGCCTGGATCGGCGACCCCGCCGAGGGCCATGACATCCCGTACCTGCTCGCCTACACGCTCGGTGACGGCCCGCAGGGCCGGGAGGCGGGCGAGGCGGCCGCGCGCGGGCTGCTGGAGGAGATGGGCCTGCCCATCGGCGACGTGGTCATGGACGGCACCATGCACCCGCAGAAGTTCGGCGTGAAGGTCATCCTCGCGGACAACCAGATCGCCCTGACCCTGCCCGGGCTGAACGCCACCTGCACCGCCCCGGACGAGTGGGTCGACGCGGCGAACGAGAGCGGCCAGGCGTACTTCCTGTTCGCCACGCGGGCCTGGCCCGAGGCCGTCCCGGGCAAGCCGGTCAGCAAGGAGCTCCTCCAGGCCTTCGCCGGCGACGAGGAGGTGCTGACCAGCAGCGCCCACTGCGTCGTCACCGTGCAGAGCCTGCAGCGCTAGCGCCGGACCCCCGCCTCGCGGCAGCCGCCGCCCCTGCGGCTGCGGCCGCCGTGCTCCGGCCGCCGTGCTCCGGCCGCCGTGCTCCGGCCGCCGGGCCCCGGCCGCCGGGCCCCCAGCCTGCCCGGCGGCCGGTTCTGCTGTCCGGTGCGCCCGGGGTGCGGCCGGTCGCGGTCAGGGGCGTTCGAAGGCGAACCGCAGCGAGCGGACGCGGTTGTCGAAGTTGGAGCCCGCCAGATCGGGCAGCCCCACCGCGCGCAGGCCCACCGGCCGGGTGAGCAGCTCGCGGAACAGTGCCTTCATCTCCACTCGGGCCAGGTGGGCGCCCAGGCAGAAGTGCGGTCCGCCGCCGCCGAAGCCCAGGTGCGGGTTGGGGGAGCGGGTGATGTCGAAGGCGTCCGGGTCGGGGAAGACCGCCTCGTCGCGGTTGGCGGAGGCGTAGTAGAGCACCACCTTGTCGCCGGGCCGGAACAGGTGCCCGCCCAGGGTGTGTTCGGCGGTGACCGTCCGGCGGAACTGGATGATCGGCGTCGAGTGCCGGATCATTTCGTCCACCGCGCCGTCCGCGTACTTCTCGAAGTCCGAGAGCAGCAGGTCCCGTTGTCCGGGGAAGTCGGTCAGCAGGGTCAGGCCGTGGCTGATGGCGTTGCGGGTGGTCTCCACCCCCGCCACCATCAGGAGGCTGAAGAAGGCGCCCAGCTGGCGGGCGCCGAGCGCCTGGCCGTCCACGTTCGCGCAGACCAGGGCCGAGATCAGGTCGTCGGTGGGGTTCTTGCGCCGCTCCCGCCCGATGCCCGCGACCATCCGCTGCATCCGGGCCAGGGCCCGCAGCCCGCGCCCCGGCATCCGCAGCCGGGCCGCCAGGCCGCGCTCCACGCCGATGTTCTCGGAGGCGTGGTTGACCCGGTCGGCGATCTCGGCGCGGTAGTGCTCCGGGATGCCCATCATGTTGCAGATGACCTCCAGCGGCAGCCGGGAGGACACCGCCGAGACGAACTCCTCGGGCTCCTCGGCCAGGACGTCGTCCACGATCCGGGCCGCGACCGCGTGGATGTCCTCCTCGGCCGCCGCCAGCAGCCGCGGCGTGAACGCCCGCTGCACGATCTTCCTCAGCTGCGCGTGGTCCGGGCCGTCCAGGTTGACCATGGAGTCCCCGAACAGCGCCCGCACCCACCGGGCCGGTTCCGGCGTGGTGACCCCGGGGGCGCTGGCGAACACCTTGGGCAGACGGCTCGCCTCCTGCACGTCCGCGTGGTGCACGAGGGCCCAGTGGCCGCTGCCCTCCGGGACGAACACCGGGGAGTCGAGCGCGCGCAGACGGGCGAAGGCCGCGAGGCGGTGGGCGGGGGGCCGCTGCCAGAAGCCCGGCTCGGCCAGCTCGCCTCCGGGGTCGGTGCCGGGGCGGTGCCGTTGTGGGGGGAGTGTCATGGGGGCTGTCTCTTCCTGTCGCCGTTGTGCTGAGCTGCTGAACGGGTTCGGGGGCGTGGGGGTGACGGCCGCACGGGCGCGGGCTGCGGCTCAGGCAGCGGCTCGGGCAGCGCCTCAGGTTCCGGCTCGGGCTGCGGCTCAGGTTCCGGCTCAGGTTCCGGCGCGGGCGGGCTCCCCGCCGCGGACCGCGAGGGTCATGCCGACCACCACCGTGGCCGTCGCGATCAGGCCCGCGTAGAGCACCGCGTACGAGCCCGCCCAGGTGCAGGCGAGCAGGGCGAGGGAGGAGACCGGCAACACCAGCTGCTGCGCGGTGCCGCGCTTGAAGTGCCGGGAGTGCAACAGCCACACCATCAGCAGGAACACCGCGGCCGGGACGGTCACGGCGGCGTTCGCGGCAAGCTGCGAGATGTGGGCCTTGCCGACCGCGTGCTCGACAGCGACCTCGATGCCGGCACCGATCGCCGCACCCGAGGCGAAGATCAGCAGATGGCCGTAGCCCCACGGGATCGCCTCCCGGTTGGAGGTCAGCCGCTCGTGCATCGGCACGGCGAAGTAGATCCACCACGCGGCGAACACGATCAGCAACCCGCCCGCGGCGATCGGCAGCAGATCACCCAGCGCCTCGTGCTCATCGAGGGCCGACTTCACCGCCACCGTGCTCGCCGCGATCGTCTCGCCCAGCACGATGATGGTGAACAGGCCGTACCGCTCCACGATGTGATGGGCGTGCCAGGGCGTCTGGTGCCCCCGCTCGGCCAGCACCGGGACCATCAGCTCGGCCACCACCAGCACCAGGAACAGCCAGCGCTTCCACGCGTCCGGCGCGAACAGCAGCGCCACCCAGCCCGCCTGGCAGACCACCAGCCCCGCCGCGTACTTCAGCGCCGCCGAGCGCGCCTCGCCGCTCTCCCCGGCCGCGGCGCGCCACCACTGCGCGGTCAGCGCCACCCGCATGATCAGGTAGCCGATGACGGCCACCGTCCAGTCGTTCTGGTCGAAGGCCCGGCTCACCCCCGCCGCGTAGACGAGCACACCGGCGATCTGCACCAGCGTCGCGATCCGGTACGGCACGTCGTCGCAGTCGTAGGCGGAGGCGAACCACGTGAAGTTCATCCACGCCCACCACACGCCGAAGAAGACAAACGAGTAGCCCACCACCCCGCTCCCCGGATGGCCCTCCGCCAGCGCGTGCACCAGCCGCGCCCCGGCCTGGGCGATCGCGACGACGAAGCAGAGGTCGAAGAACAGCTCCAGCGAGGTCGCCGTCCGGTGCCCCTCGTCGCGGCTGCGGGCGGTCATCGGTACGTACGTCATACCGCCCAGCACAGCAGGGCACGGGCGCCCGGCAGGCGAGGCGCGCGGTCAGCGACGCAGCGGGTTGGCAGCTGCTGATTTGGTTGTAGGCCACTGTTGGCCGTCGGATGACTCTTTTGGGTGAACAGTGCGGCGTTGCCGGGCTTGTGTTCTTGCTGGACTGTTCGCTGTGGGGGTGGCTTTGTCCGCTGTGGCGCGTGGAGGGAGGTGGCTGGTGGCACGCGGTGCACGGAGGAGGCGGGAACTGCGTTCGCTGGCCGTTCCGTTCACGGTCGCGGCCCCGGCCGGTGCGCGTATCCGTGACCGGCTGCGGCTGAGTTCGGTGGATGCGGCGATCCTGACGCTCCTGGGTGAGCACCTCGGCCATCATGCCCGTGTGGATCTGGCGGAGCGTGTCCGGTTGGGCAGGGTGGCGGTCAAGGACAATCGGCGGGCGGAGCGTAAGCGGGCGCTGACGAAGGTGTCTTCTTCACGATGGGCGGGTGCGATCACCCGGGCCAGTGAGGACCAGTTCCAGCTCAGCCTGCGATGCCTGTTCGATGAGCGGGCGTCCCTGCGCCGGGCCATCGCGAAGATCCGTAAGCGTTTGGCGGTGCCGTGCGGTGGGTGTGTGGGCGGTGTCCGCGGATATCGGGACCGGGCTGAGCGGGCGCAGAAGCAGCACCGGCTGGAAGTGCTCACCGCACGCCTGGCCGGGGTGGAGGCGCGCATCGAGGCCGGGCATCCGGCGATCGTTGTCGGCAGCCGCCGCCTGGTCAAGACCCGGCACAACCTGGCCGCCGCCCAGCTCACCGAGGCCGAGTGGCGGGAGCGGTGGGATGCGGCCCGCTTGTTCCTGACCGCCGACGGTGAGTCGGGGGCGCCGTACGGGAACTACACGATCAGTGTGGATCCGGCCGATGGCACGGTCACGATCGTCCTGCCCGAACCGCTCAGACATCTCGCGAACGCGCCGCGTGGCCGTTACCGGCTCGCCTGTACCGTCACCTTCCACAACCGCCGGGACGAATGGCTGGACCGGGTCACCGCCAACCGGGCGGTGCGCTACGACATCGTGTGCGATCCAGAACGAGGCCGCTGGTATCTCGACGCCTCCTGGGCCACCAAAAAGCCCGTGCTGCCCACTCCCGCCGAGCTGGTTGTCACCGGCGTCCGGCTGCTGGGCGTGGACCTCAACGCCGGCCACCTCGCCGCCTGCGTCGTCGATGCGCACGGCAACCCGGTCGGTGAACCAGTCACCGTACCCACCGAGCTGACCGGACCCGCATCCCAGCGCGACGGCCGCTTGCGGGCCGCGATCACCGAACTCATCCAGCTTGCCAAGGCGAACGGCTGCACCGGGCTGGCGATCGAAAACCTGGGCTTTGACGACGCCCGTGCCACCGGCCGAGAAACCATGGGACGTGGCAAACGCGGCAAGACCTTCCGGCGCACCGTCGCCGGACTGCCGACCGCCCGCTTTAGGGAACGCCTGCGCGGCATGGCCCACCACGCGGGCCTCATCGTCGTCGCGGTCGATCCTGCCTACACCTCTCGCTGGGGCAGCCAGCACTGGAAGGCCCCACTCCAGCAGCAATGCAAGACCACCGTCGTCACCGGGCACCATGCGGCTTCGGTGGCGATCGGCAGACGTGCCCTGGGACACGGGATACGGCGTCGGCCAGGTGTGACCGCACACGACCAGAGGATCGTTGTGCGGGGAGCCACCGGCCAGGCCGTCCCCCGCCCCAGGGGACGCGGGACCGCGAGCCCGCCTAGGACCCCAGGCACACCCCACCGGGGTGGCAAGACCTGCCGGGACCGAAGCGATCAGCTTGTGCTGTTCCCCGTCTCCAAGACCGTTCGGGAGACACCCGGCACCAGACGCCCAGCGTCCGGCCCGGTTCATGGCGAGTTGGCCGACACCGGCCAACTCGCATAGCAACGGTACCCCGGGCGGACTCGTAGCGGCCCAGCACCGGCCGGGCCACCCGAGGTCGGCCCGGACGTACTCCGAGGTCCTGCTCCCCGTGCTCGGCATCCGCTGACCGCGTGACCAAGGCACTGCGGGCGGCGGGAGAAGGTCCTGCCGCCCATGCGACGTTCGCCCCTGACGCCGGCGACCCCGGGGGCGGAGCCTGGACAGGTCAGGACTTCTGGGCCTTCTTCATCGGCTTCCTGGTGGCCTCCGCCTTCTCCGGGCTGGGCAACGGCTCGACCTTCCGGCTGATCCCGGTCATCTTCCGGGATCAGCACATGCGCCAGGCTGAGGGCCAGGGAACCCAGGAGCAGGCGGCCGCGCTGAAGCAGTCGGAGATGGAGGCGGGCGCCGTCACCGGCTTCTCCTCTGCCATCGCCGCCTACGGCTTCTTCTTCATTCCCGCGATGTTCGCCGCGATGGCGGTCACCCGCGCGCTGTGGCTGTTCATCGGCTTCTACGCGACCTGCCTCGCCGTCTGCTGGTGGTTCTACGCACGCAAGGGCGCGGAGGCTCCCCGCTGACCGGAGCCGCAGCAGGGCCCGGAGCGGGGCCAGGAGCGGGGACCTGAGCCGCGGGCGTGGGCGGCCGTACCCTTGAGGCATGAGCACCGCCCCCGCCTCCGACCCGCAGTCCCCGCAGCCAGAAGCCGGGGCGAAGCCCGAGACGAAGCCGAAGCCCAGGCCGAAGCTCGTCTTCGACGACCCGCTGGACCAGCAGTCCTCGGACGACACCGACCGGGGCTGGGGCGAGCGGCCGCCCGCCGGCGGAAGCGCGGCCGACCTGGCCCGCTTCCTCGACGAGAAGCCCCCGCACCACATCTGATCAGCCGGACCGGTCAGAAGGCGTCGCGCGCCCCCGGTGTCCCCGGCGCCGTGCGGCCCTCGCCGTTCCCGCTCCGCTGCGTGACCAGGGCGTCGCGGATGTCCTTGAGGACCTCCAGCTCGGTGATCTCCATGGTCTCCTGCACGCCCTCCTTGGCCTTGCGGCGTGCCTCCTGCTTGGCGAGGTACTTCGCCATCGGCAGGACCATCAGGAAGTACACGACCGCTGCGGTGATCAGGAAGCTGAGCGTGGCGTTGAGTACGGAGCCCCACATGATGTTGACGCCGGTCGGCTCCCCCTTCGCGTCGACCCCACAAGGTGCCTTCAGACACGAGGTGTAGACATCCAGGTTCTTGGTGCCGATGGCGCCCACGAGCGGGCTGATGATCCCCTTGACGATCGAGTTCACGATGTTCGTGAACGCCGCGCCGATGACCACGGCCACCGCCAGGTCGACGACGTTCCCGCGCATCAGGAAGGCCTTGAAGCCCGCCAGGACGCTCTCCTTCTTCTTCTCGCTCACCACTGAGCCTTTCTTTGTGCCTGCTGTAGACGGAGCCAACGGTTCCGAAAGCTACGGCAGTCACAGCCCGGAGTGTCCAATCGGCCCCCACCCCAGGGCGACTTGACCGCTCCTCAGTGCGAATCAGCACAGGGTCACCGCCAGACGCGCCACGGCGCCCGCCCCCACCAGGGCGCGCGCCGTGTCCCGGGGTACGGACAGGACCACCAGCGCCCCGCCATCCCCAACACCCGCCTCCGCGGCGGGCACTTCGGCCACCCGGGCGCCCGCCGCCACCACCCGGGGCGGCCCGGTGCGCTCCGCCGCGACCACGTCCACCCGGTCCCCGGGACGCAGCAGCCGCACCGTGGCGGCGTCCGCGATGCGCACGGGGGCCGACACCATCCGCACCGCCGCCGGTGCCGGCTTCACCTCGGGCGGGGCCGCGCCCCGGGAGGCCTGCGCCTCCGTTCCGCCCACCGCCAGGGCGGCCGCCACCACGGCCAGCCCGGCCGAGGCGACCCGCCGCCGGCGGCGCACCGCGCGCCGCAGCCGGCCCCCGGCCCGGCCCACGCGGAGCGGGGGGAAGGGGGGAACGGGGCGCGCGGGGGGACACGTAGAAGAGGAGCCCGAGGGGGAGGCGGGGGAGGCAGGGGAGTTGGGGCACGAGGGGGACGAGGGGGACGAGGGGGACGAGGGGGGAACGGGAGAGGTCCTGGACATGATGAGCACCGCCAAGCTGGTCGAGGTCCGGCATCCGGGCCCACTGCCCGGACTCCCTCACGATCCGCCGCCCCGCCGGCTTCCGCTCCGGCCTGTGGACAATCCCCAGGCTGTGGACAACGCCGTCACCCCCAGGGGTCAGCGCCCGGTCGGCACCTGGCAGGACTCCGAGAACCCCTGGCTGGTCAGGCCGAAGGCGCTGTTGACCCGCGAGCGCCAGTTCTCCAGCGCGACCATGGCGGTGAGTTCGACGAACGCCGCCTCACCGAGCCGGGCGATCAGCTCGGCCGCCAGCTCGTCCGTGACCGTCGGCTCGGTCTCGGTCATCGCCTCGGCGTACTCCATGACCAGCAGCTCCAGCTCCGTGAACACCTCACGGGCCTCGCGCCACTGCGGCACCCGCTCGATCTTCTCCGGCGACAGCCCCTTCTCGACGCCCTCCCAGTAGCCGAAGTCCATGCACCACGAGCAGTTGATGCGCGCGGCGGAGGCCATGACCGCGAGGTGCTTGAGGCCGGCGTCGAGCTTGTTCCACTTCGCGGCCTGCTGCTCCATACGGACGTACGAGAACAGCACGCGCGAGTTGTGGCCGTACGCCTGGCCGGGGTCGAGCACCTTGCCGTAGGTGCGCCGCGAGTACCAGGCGCCGATGCGCATGAGGAGGGTGCGGGGCGGGGTGAGCGAGATGCGCGGCATGACGGTCCTCTTCCGGCGCGGGGTCCCGTTG
Organism: Streptomyces sp. NBC_00091; assembly: GCF_026343185.1. Lineage (GTDB taxonomy): Bacteria > Actinomycetota > Actinomycetes > Streptomycetales > Streptomycetaceae > Streptomyces. The sequence goes on from NZ_JAPEMA010000001.1 coordinate 3,331,854, forward strand.
ACCCCTTCGCCATGGAGACAGGACAGCCCCGCGGAATGTGACACCGCCCGGAAAGATTTTTCGCCGGGCGGTGCGGAGGGCCGGCGGCTCGAGCGAGGCTCAGCCGGTGCTAGGGGGTGTCCGGTGGATCAGGGTCGGATAGGCCGGGTCGTCTGGCACCGCGGCAAGCCGCGGTGCCAGGCGGGCCGGGCCCGGCCCTGATCCACCGGATACCCCCTAGGGCAGTTCGATGCCCAGGTCCCAGCCATCGTGGGCGTGGGTGCACAGGCAGGCGCGGGCTTCGGTCGCCGGGAGCGCCGCCACCGCGTCGAAGAGGACCTCGCGGAGCCGGCCGACGTTCTCGCCGAACACCTTCAGGACCTCCGTGTGGGACACGCCCTCACCCGTCTCGGCGCCCGCGTCCAGGTCCGTCACCAGGGCCATCGAGGTGTAGCAGAGCCCCAGCTCGCGCGCGAGCACCGCCTCCGGGTGCCCGGTCATGCCGACCACCGACCAGCCGGCGGCCGCGTGCCACTGCGACTCCGCGCGCGTCGAGAACCGCGGCCCCTCCACGACGACCATGGTGCCGCCGTCCACCGGCTCCCACTCCCGCCCACGCGCCGCCGCGAGCGCCACCGACCGGCCCACCGGGCAGTACGGGTCGGCGAAGGTGGTGTGCACGACGTTCGGGACGGTCCCGTCCGGCAGGGGCTCACCGTCGAAGAAGGTCTGAGCACGGGACTTCGTACGGTCGACCAGCTGGTCCGGCACCAGCAGCGTGCCGGGTCCGTACTCCGTCCGCAGGCCGCCGACCGCGCAGGGGCCCAGCACCTGGCGGACACCGACCGAGCGCAGTGCCCACAGGTTGGCCCGGTAGTTGATCTTGTGCGGCGGCACCGTGTGGCTGCGCCCGTGCCTCGGCAGGAACGCCACCTGCCGTCCGGCCAGCTCACCCAGGTACAGGGAGTCGCTCGGGGGCCCGTACGGGGTCTCCACCTGGATCTCGGAGACGTCCTCCAGGAAGGAGTAGAAGCCCGACCCGCCGATTACACCGATCTCTGCGTTCACCATGTCCTCACCCTAACGGGGGACGCACAAGGCCCCGCCGCCCAAGAGGGCGTACGGGGCCTTGCGGAAAGCGGAAGACGTACGAGGTCAGGCAGCCGAGGTGGAGCTGCTGCCCGTGCTCGACGAAGCCGAGGAGGTCGAAGCGGCAGGGGCGGCAGCGGTCGACGTCGTCGTGGACGACGAGGACGAGGACTTCGAGGCAGGGGTGCTGCTCGACGAAGCGCCACGGCTGTCGTTCCGGTAGAAACCGGAACCCTTGAATACGATGCCGACCGCGGAGAACACCTTCTTCAGGCGTCCGTCACAGCTCGGGCACACGGTCAGTGCGTCATCGGTGAACTTCTGCACGGCCTCAAGGCCCTCACCGCACTCGGTGCACTGGTACTGGTAGGTCGGCACGAATTTCCTCCTGGCACTCTGACTCAATGAGTGCTAACGACGCTCCATGGTGACGTATTCCGGCGGATCAGTCCACCGTCACAGGCGTGCGGTGACCGATCCCACGCTCGCTCGCCGTGTTCCGGGTGACCGGAGCGGACGAGTTCACGATGCGGCTCGGGGCCTTCGGGGCCAGCTTCGCACGCAGCGCCACCAGGGTGGCGAGGGCGAGCACGGTGGCCACCAGGGGCACCAGGAAGCCGTACGAGGATCCGTGCGCGTCCGTCAGGCGGCCGGCCAGGGTCACCGCGGCGGCCTGCCCGAAGGCGACCGCTCCGGTCAGCCAGGTGAAGGCCTCGGTCCGCGAGGCGGCCGGGACCAGCTGCTCGATCATGGTGTAGCCGGTGATCAGCGCGGGGGCGATGCACAGGCCGACGACCAGGCCGAGCGCACCCAGCAGGACCACGGAGTGGGCGGCCCACAGCACCGAGGCGGCGGCCGTGAGGCCGATGTAGCCCAGGATCAGGCGGCGGCGCGGGCCGATCTTCCAGGCGACGGCGCCCATCGTGATGCCGGCGATCATGTTGCCGGCCGCGAAGATGCCGTACAGCAGGCCGTTGGCGCCCGGGTTGCCGATCTCGTTGGAGAAGGCAGCGAGCGAGACCTGCATGCCGCCGAAGACGGCGCCGATGCCGATGAAGGCGACGATCAGGACGCGCAGGCCGGGGAAGGACAGTGCGGACTGGTGCTTGCCGTCGGCCGCCGAGAGCGGGGCGGCCTTCGGCTCGGTGGCCCGCTGCGCGGCGAAGAACAGGCCGCCGAGCAGGGTCAGGGCCGCTTCGGTGGCCAGACCGGCCGCCGGGTGGACACCGGTGCACAGCGCGGTGGCGAGCACCGGGCCGACGACGAAGGTGAACTCGTCGGTGACGGACTCGAACGCGGCGGCCGTCGGCAGCAGCGGGGAGCCCTCGAGCTTGGCCGCCCAGCGGGAGCGGACCATGGGCCCGACCTGCGGGACGGAGGCGCCGGCCGGGACGGCGGCCAGCGCGAGCGCCCACAGTGGGGCGCCGAGGAGGGCCAGCGCGGTCAGGGCGCAGACCGCGGCGGCGTGTACGAGGACGGCCGGCACGAGGACGGCGCTCTGGCCGCGGCGGTCGGTGAGCTTGCCCATGACCGGGGCGAACAGGGCCATGGAGACGCCGGTGACGGCGGCGACGATCCCCGCGTCGCCGTAGGAGCCGGTGGCGTGCTGGACGAGCAGCAGGATGCTGATGGTCAGCATGCCGAACGGCAGGCGGGCGGCGAAGCCGGGGAGGACGAAGGAGAGGGCGCCGGGCGTGCGCAGCAGCTGCCCGTAGCCGGGTCGGGCGGACTTGTCGGTCGTGACCGCGGATGTCACGGCCTGGCCTTTCCGCTGCCTGGTAGAGCGTCCCCGTCTGCGGACGGTGGGCCGCCTTGTGAGCGACCGCACCCGTACATGTGGGAGCCCCGAGAGCTGTCCTCTTGCGCAGAACCGAGTGATACCTGGGCGCCCACTGCGGGAGGGTGCCACGGCCGCTTTGCGGTCGCGCCAGCTCTGCGTCAGGCAGAGTTGGTTCGATGTGGTGTGCCTTCATCGTACAGGGGGATCCACTACCACGCCCTGTGATTACGGCGACAGGGCATGTCTTCACCTGCGATTAACTGGAACTTCGCATTCCCTTTCGCCTGAAATGGGGGCAAGTCCGGTCACACACCAGCGAAAATGGCCGAATTAGAATGCCGCTCTAACCGGAAATGATCATTCCAGCGCGGTTCCGGCGCGGTTCCAGCTCAGTTCCAGCGCAGATCCAGGCACTCTCCGACACCTAGAGCGACGTTCCGCCACCGGTGCCCAGCCACCCCGCCAGCTTGCCGCCGCGCGCCACCGCCCGCAGCCGGGCCTCCGCCGCGTCCCGCACCGGATCCGTGGCCACCACCAGCAGCTCGTCCCCCCGGCGCAGCACGGTCGACGGCGCCGGTACGAAGCTCTTCGCGTCCCGCACCACCAGCGTCACCGACGCCCCCGCCGGCAGCCGCAGCTCGCCGACCTCGACGCCGTGCATCCGCGAGGCGGGCGGGATCGCGAAGGACAGCAGGTGTCCGCGCAGCTTCTCCAGCGGCGCCGACTCGATCCCGAGGTCCGCGGCGGCCTCGTCGGTGTCGCGGAGGTTCAGCTTGCGCGCCAGCCACGGCAGGGTCGGCCCCTGCACCAGCGTGTAGACGACCACGAGCACGAAGACGATGTTGAAGACCCGGTCGCTGCCCTCGATCCCGGTCACCATGGGGATCGTCGCCAGGATGATGGGCACGGCGCCGCGCAGGCCGGCCCACGACATCAGGGCCTGCTCCTGCCACGGGATCCGGAAGGGCAGCAGGCTGACGAAGACCTCCAGCGGCCGCGCCACCATCGTCAGCACCAGCCCGATGATCACGGCGGGCCAGAAGTCGTGCACCAGCTCGTGCGGGGTGACCAGCAGGCCCAGCAGCACGAACATGCCGATCTGCGCGATCCAGCCGAGCCCGTCCGCGAACCCGCGCGTGGCCGGCCAGTGCGGCAGCTTCGCGTTCCCCAGCACCATCGCCGCCAGGTACACCGCGAGGAAGCCGGAGCCGTGCGCCATGGCGCCGGCCGCGTACGCCGTCACGGCTATCGCCATCACCGCGATCGGGTACAGGCCCGAGGCGGGCAGCGCCACGTGCCGCAGTCCGTACGCCCCCAGGAAGCCCACCGTCAGGCCGATCGCGGCGCCGATCGCCAGCTCCAGCGCGATCTTGCCGACCAGCATGTACCACTCGTCCACCGGTCCGACCGCCGCGAAGGCCACCACCAGGATGACGACCGGGGCGTCGTTGAAGCCGGACTCCGCCTCCAGCACGCCCGTCACCCGCGAGGGCAGCGGGACCTTGCGCAGCACGGAGAAGACGGCCGCCGCGTCGGTCGAGGAGACGACCGCGCCGATCAGCAGCGCCTGGCGCCACTCCAGCCCGACCAGGTAGTGCGCGCCCGCCGCCGTCACGCCCACGCTGACCGCGACGCCGACCAGCGACAGGACGACCGCGGCCGGCAGTGCCGGCTTGATCTCTTTCCACTTGGTGCCCAGACCGCCCTCGGCGAGGATGACGACGAGCGCGGCATAACCGATGACCTGCGTCAGCTCGGCGTTGTCGAATACGACGTTGCCGATGCCGTCCTGGCCTATCGCTATGCCTATGCCGAGGTAGATGAGCAGGCTGGGGAGGCCGCTGCGTGAGGAGACGCGCACCGCCGCGACCGCGACGAGCAGCACGAGCGAGCAGACCAGCAGTAGCTCATTGAGCGTGTGGACAGTCAGCGGGCGGCCCTTTCCTCAGAGCGCTCCTGGCGGATCGTTCCTCCGGCGGCGCATTCGGCAAGTACTTCGTTACCTTACCTAATCTTTGACGGACTCTTTACGCGATAACCACATTGTGAAACGCCTGTTCCCGCCTGTCCTACGGACCTCGACCCCTGCCGGATCAACGAAGGCGGTCCTGCGCCTATGGTTGCTCCCAGTACTCCCAGGACCACCCTGCCCCTCTAAGGACAGCGATGCCCGCCAATGAATCCGGACCTTCCGCCAAGAAGAAGGGACGACGCGCACGCCTGATCGTGCTCGTCATGGTCCTGGCGCTCTTGGCGGGCCTCGGCTACGGCGCGTACTGGAGCGTGGACACCGTGCGCGCCTCCTTCCCGCAGACCACCGGCTCCCTCAAGGTCCCCGGCCTGACCGGGACCGTCGACGTCAAGCGCGACGAGCACGGCATTCCGCAGCTCTACGCCGACAACGACGAGGACCTCTTCCGCGCGCAGGGCTTCGTGCACGCGCAGGACCGGTTCTGGGAGATGGACGTACGCCGCCACATGACCTCCGGCCGCCTGTCGGAGATGTTCGGCTCCGGCCAGGTCGAGACCGACGCCTTCCTGCGTACGCTCGGCTGGCGCCACGTCGCGCAGGAGGAGTACGACAAGAAGCTCTCGCCCGAGACGAAGAAGTACCTCCAGGCCTACGCCGACGGGGTCAACGCGTACCTGAAGGGGAAGTCCGGCAAGGACCTCTCCGTCGAGCACGCCGCCCTCAAGCTGAGCGACAGCTACCAGCCCGAGCGGTGGTCGCCGGTGGACTCGGTGGCCTGGCTCAAGGCGATGGCCTGGGACCTGCGCGGCAACATGCAGGACGAGATCGACCGCTCGCTGATGACGAACAAGCTCTCGCAGGCGCAGATCGACGAGCTCTACCCGCCGTACCCCTTCGACCGGAACAAGCCGATCGTCGAGGGCGGCACCGTCGCGGGCGGCAAGTACGCGCCCCAGGGCACCCCCGGCGCCGGCTCGACCGGCACGGGCAAGGGCACCGGTACTGGCACCGGCACGGGAGCCGGCGCCGGTGCGAACACGGGTGCGGGCACCGGCACGGCCACCGGCACCGGCACCGGCTCGCAGACCGCCCCCAACGGCGGCAGCACGGCCACCCCCACCGGCCTCGCCGACAACGCCACCGCCCAGGGCGCGACCGTGGGCCTGCGCACGCAGCTCGGCTCCCTCGCCAAGACCCTGGACGAGATCCCGGCCATCCTCGGCCCCAACGGCAGCGGCATCGGTTCGAACTCCTGGGTCGTCTCGGGCCAGTACACGACCACCGGCAAGCCGCTCCTCGCGAACGACCCGCACCTCTCCCCGCAGCTGCCCTCGGTCTGGTACCAGATGGGCCTGCACTGCCGCGCCGCCTCGCCCCAGTGCCAGTACGACGTGGCCGGCTACACCTTCTCCGGCATGCCCGGTGTGGTCATCGGCCACAACGCCGACATCGCCTGGGGCATGACCAACCTCGGCGCCGACGTCACCGACCTCTACCTCGAGCAGGTCAGGCCCGAGGGCTACGTCTACGACAACAAGGTCGTCCCCTTCACCACCCGTGAAGAGGAGATCAAGGTCGCGGGCGGCAAGAGCAAGACGATCACCGTCCGCACCACCAACAACGGACCGCTGATCTCCGACCGCAGCGACGAGCTCGAGACCGTCGGCTCCCGCGCCCCCGTCCCCAGCTCGGCCCCCGACCGCGGCAACGGCTACGCCGTCGCCCTGCGCTGGACCGCGCTGGACCCCGGCAAGTCGATGGACGCGGTGTTCAAGCTCGACCGGGCCAAGGACTTCAACAGCTTCCGCGCCGCGGCCGCCGACTTCGAGGTCCCGTCGCAGAACCTGATCTACGCCGACAACAAGGGCGCCAACGGCAACATCGGCTACCAGGCCCCGGGCCGCATCCCCGTCCGCAACCAGGGCGACGGCCGCCTGCCGGCGCCCGGCTGGGACCCCAAGTACACCTGGAAGGGCGGCCGGGACGGCAACGCCGGCTACATCCCGCAGAACGAGATGCCCTGGGAGCTGAACCCGGCGCGCGGCTACATCGTCACCGCCAACCAGGCCGTCACCGAGTCCGGCACCGGCGCGGGCAAGTACCCGTACGTGCTGACCACCGACTGGGGATACGGGGCCCGCAGCCAGCGGATCAACGACCTCATCGAGGCGAAGACCAAGGACAACGGCAAGATCTCCACCGATGACATGCGGACCATGCAGATGGACAACAGCAGCGAGATCGCCGCGCTGCTGACCCCGATGCTGGCCAAGATCCAGGTCTCGGACCCGGACGTGCGCTCGGCGCAGAAGCTGCTGGAGGGCTGGAACTACACGCAGGAGCCCGATTCGGCGGCGGCCGCGTACTTCAACGCGGTCTGGCGCAACATCCTCAAGCTGGCCTTCGGCGACAAGATGCCGAAGGAGCTGCGGGTCGAGGGCAGCTGCATGAACGTCCGCGAGGAGAGCACCGGCCCGAACGACGACCTCGCCAAGACGGTCCGCGAGTGCGGTACGCGCGGTCCCGACTCGGCTCAGCCGGACGGCGGCGACCGCTGGTTCGAGGTGGTCCGCCGCCTGGTCAAGGACGAGAAGTCGCAGTGGTGGAAGGCCACCCCGAAGACCGTCCACGACAAGCCGATCACCACCCGCGACGAGCTCTTCGCCCGGGCCATGGAGGACGCCCGCTGGGAGCTCACCGCCAAGCTCGGCAAGGACCAGTCGACCTGGAGCTGGGGCCGGCTGCACCAGCTGACGCTGAAGAACCAGACCATCGGCAAGGAGGGCCCGGGCTTCATGCAGTGGCTCCTCAACCGAGGCCCCTGGAACGTGGGCGGCGGCGAGGCCACCGTCAATGCCACCGGCTGGAACGCCTCCAGCGGGTACGAGGTCACCTGGGTGCCGTCGATGCGGATGGTCGTCAACCTCGGCGACCTGGACAAGTCCCGCTGGATCAACCTGACCGGCGCCTCGGGCCACGCGTACGACAGCGCGTACACGGACCAGACGGCGCTGTGGGCCAAGGGTGAACTGCTGGACTGGCCCTTCGGAAAGGACGCTGTCGACAAGTCGACGGTCGATACCCTGACGCTCAAGCCGGCCGGCTCGAACTAGCCGAAGCGCACCACCCCCGACGGGGTGGCCACCGCCTGGACGGGGTGGTCGTGCGGTTCCTCCGGGACCCGCGCGACCACCTCTTCGTCGTAGAGGAGCACCACCAGCGCCGGATGCGCGCCGGCGCGCTCCAGCCGCGCCAGCACCCGGTCGTACGAGCCTCCGCCGCGGCCGAGCCGCATCCCGCGCCCGTCCACCGCGAGCCCGGGCAGCAGCACGGCGTCGGCGCCGGTCACCGCCTCCGGGCCGAGCGGCGCGCCGGCGGGCTCCAGCAGCCGCATCTTCCCCGGGTGCGCGGCTTCGGCGAGGCTGCCCGGGCCCTCGTACTCGGCCCAGTCGAGGTCGTTGTCGGGCAGCAACAGGGGCAGCAGCACGCGCTTGCCGGCGGCCCGTAGGGCGTCGAGCAGTTCGCGGGTGCCCGGTTCGGCGCCGACGGAGACGTACGCCGCGACCGTGCGAGCACCGGCCAGCTCGGGCAGGGCCAGGGCGGAGCGGGAGAGCGCGCGGGCCGCCGTAGCGCGGGCCTCGGGGGACAGGGCGCGGCGGGCGGCGAGGAGCTCCCGGCGCAGGGATGTCTTTTCGGGCGGGAAGGGGTGATTCCCGGGCAGTTTCTTTACCACAGTTGAGTCACAATCCCTTTCATATTCGGAGCAAGTCGGGCGTATTGCCCAGAGCCTCGCTGGACGCACGGTGTGACCCACTATCGTTCTGCCCATGACTCAGTCGCACCCAGTGATCAAGAAGGCCGTCATCCCCGCAGCGGGTCTCGGCACTCGGTTCCTTCCGGCGACCAAGGCGACCCCCAAGGAAATGCTTCCGGTCGTTGACAAGCCGGCGATCCAGTACGTGGTCGAAGAGGCCGTCTCGGCCGGTCTGGACGACGTGCTGATGATCACAGGGCGTAACAAGCGACCGCTCGAGGACCACTTCGACCGGAACTACGAGCTCGAGTCGGCGCTGATCGCCAAGGGGGACGACGACCGCCTGAAGAAGGTCCAGGAGTCCAGCGACCTGGCCACCATGCACTACGTCCGCCAGGGCGACCCCCGCGGCCTCGGCCACGCCGTCCTGTGCGCCGAGCCGCACGTGGGCAGCGAGCCCTTCGCCGTCCTGCTCGGCGACGACCTCATCGACCCGCGCGACCCGCTGCTGCGGCAGATGGTCGACGTCCACGCGCGCACCGGCGGCACGGTCATCGCGCTGATGGAGGTCGACCCCTCCAGCGTCCACCTCTACGGCTGCGCCGCGATCGAGCCCACCGACGAGGAGGACGTCGTCCGGATCACCGGGCTCGTCGAGAAGCCGGAGCCGGCGGAGGCGCCCAGCAACTACGCGGTCATCGGACGCTATGTCCTGCACCCGGCGATCTTCGGCATACTGCGGGAGACCGAGCCGGGCCGCGGTGGAGAGATCCAGCTCACCGACGCCCTGCAGAAGCTGGCCGCCGACGAGAGCGTGGGCGGCCCGGTGCACGGCGTGGTCTTCCGCGGCCGCCGCTACGACACCGGGGACCGGGGGGACTACCTGCGGGCCATCGTCCGACTCGCGTGCGAACGTGAGGACCTGGGCCCGGACTTCCGCACCTGGCTTCACCGTTACGTCACGGAGGAGATGTAGCACCTTGAGCAGTTCCGCACCGCACGACACCGGCCACCACCGTCTGTGGTCGGTGGACGAGCACCTCGCGGACGTCCTCACCACCGTCCGGCCGCTGGAGCCCATCGAACTCCAGCTGCTGGACGCCCAGGGCTGTGTCCTGGTCGAGGACGTCACCGTGCCCGTCGCCCTCCCGCCCTTCGACAACAGCTCCATGGACGGGTACGCCGTCCGCACGGCCGACGTCCAGGGTGCGAGCGAGGAGTTCCCCGCGGTGCTCGCCGTCATCGGCGACGTGGCGGCGGGCAGCGGCGAACTGCCCACCGTCGGCCCCGGCCAGGCCGCCCGCATCATGACCGGCGCCCCGCTGCCGCCCGGCGCGGAAGCCGTCGTACCGGTCGAGTGGACCGACGGCGGCACCGGCGGCGGCGCCGCCTCCGGGATGACCCCGGCCAGCGCGGCGCCCGAGGGCGCGGGCGGCGAGGTACGGGTCCACCGCGCGGCCGAGGCCCGGGCGCACGTCCGCGCGCGCGGAAGCGACGTACAGGCCGGCGACCTGGCGCTGGCCGCCGGCACGGTCCTCGGCCCGCCGCAGATCGCGCTGCTGGCGGCCATCGGCCGCGGCACGGTCCGGGTCCGGCCGCGCCCGCGCGTGGTCGTCCTGTCCACCGGCAGCGAACTGGTCCAGCCGGGTGAGGCGCTGGCCGCCGGCACGATCTACGACTCCAACAGCTTCGCGCTGGCCGCCGCCGCCCGCGACGCCGGCGCCATCGCCTACCGCGTCGGCGCGGTCGCCGACGACGCCGACACCCTGCGCGCCACCATCGAGGACCAGCTGATCCGGGCCGACCTGCTGGTCACCACGGGCGGGGTCAGCGTCGGCGCGTACGACGTGGTGAAGGAGGCCCTGACCGCCGCGGCGTCCGGCGGCGAGGGGGAGGCGTCCGGCGGCGTCGACTTCCGCAAGCTCGCCATGCAGCCCGGCAAGCCGCAGGGCTTCGGGACCGTCGGCCCCGACCACACCCCGCTGATGGCCCTGCCCGGCAACCCGGTGTCCTCCTACGTCTCCTTCGAGCTGTTCGTGCGTCCCGCGATCCGGGCGCTCATGGGCCTGCCGAAGTCCGAGGTCAGCCGGCCGAGCGTGCGCGCCGTGCTGGAGGCCGACAAGCCGCTCGGCTCCCCGGCCGCCCGCCGCCAGTTCCTCCGCGGCCGGTACGACGCCGAGACGGGCACCGTCAGCCCGGTCGGCGGATCCGGCTCTCACCTGATCGCCGCGCTGGCGCACGCCGACTCGCTGATCGTCGTACCGGAGGACGTCACCTCGGTGGAGCCCGGGACCGAGCTGGAAGTGATCCTGCTCGGCTGAGGACCCGCCGGTGCGGGTAGCGTGTTGCACCACACAGGCCCCACGGCTCCAGGGGGCCCGGAGCGGGAGCGGCACGCAGATATGAGTACGCAGAGCAGGCTGACGCACATCGACGAGGCCGGCGCGGCCCGGATGGTCGACGTCTCGGAGAAGGACGTGACCACCCGGACGGCGCGCGCCAGCGGACGCGTCCTCGTCTCGCCCCGGGTGATCGAGCTGCTGCGCGGCGAGGGCGTGCCGAAGGGCGACGCCCTCGCCACCGCGCGGATCGCCGGGATCATGGGGGCCAAGAAGACCCCCGACCTGATCCCGCTCTGCCACCCGCTGGCGGTCTCCGGGGTGAAGGTGGACCTCAAGGTCGCCGACGACGCCGTCGAGATCCTCGCCACCGTCAAGACCACCGACCGCACGGGCGTCGAGATGGAGGCGCTGACCGCGGTCGCCGTCGCCGGCCTCACCGTGATCGACATGGTGAAGGCCGTCGACAAGGGCGCGGTCATCACCGACGTCCGGGTGGAGGAGAAGACCGGCGGTAAGTCCGGCGACTGGACCCGCGCGTGAACGCCCCGCGCGGCGGCGAGGTGCACAGCCACCACCTGCCGCCGGCCGCCGGCGAGGACCGGGGACCGGAGCGGCCCGCCGCCGCGGCCCCCGTACCGCGCGGCCTGGTCGTCACCGCCTCGAACCGCGCCTCGCAGGGCGTGTACGCCGACAAGGGCGGCCCGCTGCTCGCGGAGGCGCTGCAGAAGCTGGGCTTCGCGGTGGACGGCCCGCGCGTCGTCCCCGACGGCGATCCGGTCGAGCAGGCGCTGCGCGAGGGCGTGGCCGCCGGCTACGACGTCATCCTGACCACCGGCGGCACCGGCATCTCGCCGACGGACCGGACCCCGGACGCCACCGCGCGGGTGCTGGACTACGAGATCCCGGGCATCCCGCAGGCCATCCGCGCGGAGGGCCTGGCCAAGGTGGCGACCGCGGCCCTGTCGCGGGGCCTGGCGGGCGTGGCCGGCCGCACCCTGATCGTGAACCTGCCCGGTTCCACGGGCGGGGTGAAGGACGGCCTGGCGGTGCTGTCCCGGATCCTTCCGCACGCCGTCGACCAGATCCGGGGCGGCGACCACCCCAGACCTGACGCGGCGCCCGGGAGCCCGAGCTGAACGGCCCCTCCTGGCCGGTGGTACTGGTGGACGGCGATGTCACGCTCCGGCCGATAAAGCTGCGGGACCAGCGCGCCTGGCGCGAGGTCAACCGCCGCAACCGCGACTGGCTGCGGCCGTGGGAGGCCACGATCCCGCCGCCCGCGCCGTGGGGGCCGGTGATCCACCGGCCCACGTACCGGCAGATGGTCCGCCACCTGCGGGCGGAGGCGAACGCGGGCCGGATGCTGCCCTTCGTCATCGAGTACCAGGGGCGCCTGGTCGGCCAGCTCACGGTCGCCGGGATCACCTGGGGCTCGATGTGCGCCGCCCATGTGGGCTACTGGGTGGACCGCGACGTGGCGGGCCGCGGGGTGATGCCGACGGCGGTCGCGCTCGCCGTCGACCACTGCTTCGGGAAGGTCGGACTGCACCGGATCGAGGTGTGCATCCGCCCCGAGAACGGCCCCAGCCGCCGAGTCGTGGAGAAGCTCGGCTTCCGTGAGGAGGGGCTGCGGCCGCGTTATCTACATATCGACGGGGCGTGGCGCGACCACCTGGTCTTCGCGCTCACGGCGGAGGAGGTCCCGCAGGGGCTGCTGCGCCGCTGGCACCGGACGCGGACGCGGACGCGCAAGCCGGAAAGCCCGCCGCCGGCGTCCGCGTAAAGCAGGTAATCGCAAAAGCGTTCGAATTTCTGGCCGATTCGCCCATAACCTGATCCGAAGAATCACAAAAAAAGTCCGTGATATCAGCCGGATCGTGCGACACACCGGCTCAATTGGCTGATCCCCTCGGCCGCGCCCCTCTACGGTGTGAGGTGTGAGCAGCAGCGGCCTCATCTACGCAGTCATTGTCGGGGCCTGGGCCGCCTACTTGGTGCCCATGTGGCTCCGGAGGCAGGACGAGCTGAACGAAGCGCGTCCGACGGAACGCTTCTCCACCGCCATCCGGCTGCTTTCCGGCCGGGCGGGAATGGAGCGCCGTTACGCCAAGGGGCTGCGTGAGCGCGGTGAAGAACAGGCGGAGGCCCAGCCCCAGGCAGACCCGGACGCGGCGACGGAAACGGTTAATTCCGTGGACGCCGACGCCCGGGCCATCGGCGTGCCCCCGACCAGAACCGAGCCGAGGTCGGCCGAGGCCGAGCGGGTCCGGCGCCAGCAGCGCCTCCAGGTGCTCGCGCGCCGCCGGCGCACCACGGCGCTCCTCTTCCTCGTCTTCAGCGGCGGCGCGGTCGCCGCGGCCGTCGGCGGGTTCCGCTACCTGTGGGCCCCGGCCGTGCCGGCCCTGCTGCTGAGCGCCTACATCGTGCACCTGCGGGTCCAGGAGCGGCGGCGCTACGAGTTCACGATGGACCGGCGCCGCGCCGAGGCGGCCGCCCGCAGCCTCCGCGAGAACCGCGCGCAGCGCCACCGCGAGCAGCCGGAGGCCGCCGTCGGCGCCGAACCGGACCCCGCGCCGCCGGTCTCCCCGCAGGAAGCCGGGCGCCGTGCGCTCGTCGAGCAGACCGACCACGCCGAGTGGGTGGACCAGCAGCGCGAGCGTGAGCGCGGCCCGGCGCGCGGCGACAGCTGGGAGCCGGTGCCGGTCCCGCTGCCGACGTACGTCACGGCCCCGGTCGCGCCCCGCGCCACCGGCCCGGCGGCCCCGGACAGCTGGAGCGCGACCCGCTCCAGCACCGCCGAGCCGACGGAACCCCGCCTGCGCGCCCAGCCGGCCCCTCCGAAGCCGGATCCCAAGCAGCAGGCAGCCCCGCCCCGCCCCCGGGGCCGCGATCTCGGCCGCACCCCGCTCTTCGACCAGTACGAGAGCGAAGACCGCCCGCGCGCCGCGAACGAGTGATCGGTGACCTGCGCGGACGCTCCGACAACCCGTTTTGGAGCACCCGCGCGGGGATGCTAATGTTTCACACGTCGCAAGGGCCTGTGGCGCAGTCTGGTAGCGCACCTCGTTCGCATCGAGGGGGTCTGGGGTTCAAATCCCCACAGGTCCACAGACGACAGTTCTCGAGTCGCTCTCGAGGATCGTCACGAGATCCCGTTCAGCCGAAAGGCTGGGCGGGATCTCGGCGTTTGTGGGGTGTGTTCGGATGTCCGAACGCGGGCGGGGCCCATCGGCTTGGGCGATCAGATGGTGATCGATGTGGGCGCGCATCAGCTCGACGATCCACGTCACCCGCGATCTGCCCGCCGACACAGCGGGCAACCCGTCCGGCGGCCGGTGAGAAAGGGACCAGGAGCCGATCAGGTTCTTCGAGTACTCGGTAGTCCGACGCGGGCGGAACAAGTACCCGCTGTCGGCCTGGTCCGCGAGTTCTCCCAGAACCGTGTCCCAGGCGGCGCGGGCGACGAGCGGGACCAGGCGGTCGACGGCCGTGTGCATGAGCGGCCCGTCCCGGCGCTGGCGCCGCAGATCCCGGCCCCGGCTGGCCGCCACCTCCCTCGGCGTGAGGCCGAGGCCGGCGCCGAGCCCGAGGGCGTCGGTCTTCTGCTGCCGTGGCAGATGCATAGCCCAGTGCCGCAGGCCAGCCAACTCCCCAGCGGTGTAGGGCTGATGCGGGTTCACCTCGGCGTGCATCCGCGCCGGGGCCGCCTCCCCGCGCTCGCTCCAGGCCAGAGCATCCCGCACCCGCAGCAGCCAGGTCCGATAGGTCCGCACCGACGAGCCTCGATGTCTCCGGCGCGCGAGAGCACGAACGCGTTCCGCAGCCTCGCATGACAAGACCGCCGCTTCCTGCGAAGCGGCGGTCACTGTCACGTCGTTCCTGCTATGGGCCAGACCCATTGAAGCCGGGGGCCCTTGGGTGTCACACCTGCTATCGGCGCCGCCTCGGCTCGCGCTCGGAGTCCGCCTTGTCGAGCGCGGCGTCGTACTTCGCCAGTGGCTTCGCCTGCGCCGGGTCGGCCAGGACCGCGGCGTCGGCGACGCCCGCCCACTCCAGGATCTTGGCAGTTGCCAGAGTCCTGTCGGATTCCGTCAGATCTGGCACGAGGATGTCGTGGTTGGCGCCGGGGCCGGTGAGGACGTAGGAGTCGCGCGAGCCCTTGCCGGGACGGAACTTCTCGGCAGCCCACGGGTCGTTCTGGCCGTAGATGAAGAGCATGTGGTCGGCATGCCGACGGATCCAGCCGTCCATGTCACGCATCACCCCGGGCTTGAACGTCATCGGGATGTCCCGCGGAACCTGTTCCCGCATGGTCGGGTAGCTGTACCGGTTCAGGCCCGCGAGGTGCGGGCTCTGGATGGTGGGCCAGCCCAACTCGGTGCCCGCCTGGTAGTAGTACGGGATGTAGAACAGGTGATCCTGGTCGGTGTAGTACAACCAACCCGAGACCAGGTCGATGATGTCGAACAGTTCCTGGTCGGAGGCGGTGGCCGCGACCGGGATCTCGCTGAGGCAGTTTGCCTCGTGGTCGTACTGCCAGAAGACCCAGGCGAAGTCCCTGACCACAGCCTCGAAGCCGCGGTCAAGGCCGCCGAGGACGTCGTAGCTGTAGCCGTTGGTGTCGGCCCACTGCTGCAACAGCCTCTCCAGCGGCTCTCGGCGGATCAGAGCCTCGCGCTCGATGGCGTTCAGCCGGTCGCGGCACTCCTGTGTGCCTACCGTCGCGAAGAACCGGTCATACGCCGAGTCGTCGTCGTTCACCGCATCGTTGGATGCGGAGTACGCGACCACACCGTCCATGTCGTGCGGGTAGAAGCGCTCGTAGTAGGTGGCGACCATGCCGCTCTTCGAATTGCCCGTGGAGATCCACTTCTTGCCGTAGATCTTCTTCAGCGCCTGGTGGATCCGATGGTGGTCGCTTGCGCCCTGCCAGATACCTGCCTTGGTCCAGTCGACCGGATCGGGGCTTGACGGAGTGAAGAAGCGGTATTCCACGGTGACCTGGTTGCCATCGACGATCTGGGTCGGCTCCTGGCGTTCGGGCGCCGGTTCCTCGCCTTCGGGCATAAGGCCGTAACCACGCGTGTAGAACACCGTCGGACTGCTGGTGTCCTTGTGTAGCACGCTGAGCCGCTGCTGGAAGGTGCCCTTGGAGGGATCCCGGTGGTCCACCGGCTGCGTGTAGCTGAGGACGAAGAAGCGATAGCCGGGAGCCGGCTTCTCCTCGATGAGGCTCATCCCCGGGATCGCGAGGAGGCGGTCCTTGATATCGGCGGTGGGGGGCCTTTCGGCGGCGGCGGTCGTCGCTCCTGGTGTCGCTCCGGCCGCGCCCGCCGTGCCGATCAGCACGACGAGGGTAAGCAGCCATCTGAGGGTCCTGCGCATTCACGCTCCTCCGAGGTTCACAGCAGTCGCCCTGAACGTATTGGGCGAACACGCGTGCACTCGGAACCCACAACGCCGTCGGCAGAAGATCCACCCTGTTGCACCCCTGCGGACCTCACCTCGGCAATCCTCTGCCGCAGGCCCGGGGCGGAGGCGGCTTGGCGAGATGCCCGCTCGCGCTCGCACGCCGGCGCGGTGGGGGCGCCGGGCGGCGATTCCGTTTCCGGGAAACGATCACTGGCCGACTGGGAAGCGATCTTCAGCGTCCTGTGGTGGTGCAGGTCAGCAGCACTCGTGAACAGCCCACAGACGACAGTTCGCGAGTAGCTCTCGTGGACGTCACGAAATCCCGTCCGGTCGAAAGACCGGGCGGGATTTCGGCGTTCCGGGGTGTGCTCGAGGTGATGTCCGAACGCGGGCGGAGCCTCGGGTGGTTGCCCAGTGTCATCAGGGTCCTCCAACGATCCGCGCGAAGACGTGGTGCTGATCAGCCGCACTGCCAGGTGAACATGGCTCGGTCAAAGCGGCGCTCGGCCAGGTCCTGTGGGCGGATGAGCCAGTACAGGACGCCGGCATCGCCCCACATCATGTCGGCGGCATCGTCACTGTCGAACTGAGCGAGCAGCACCCAATTGCCGATCTCCTTGTCGAGAGCCGGGTCGCCCCACGACACATCTCCATCCGTGACCGCTTCCGCGACCTCGATCTCCACCGGGTTCTGTATCGAGTGGGCATGACCGCCGATCTGGTGGCCCGCCTCGTCGCCGAACTCCCACACCGCGTCGAGGAAGTCCTGCCCGCACACCGGATGGTCGTACCGGTTGCCCAACGGAGCCCCGGGGGCAAAGGCGTCACGCACCTGCGGATGCCAGGGCTCGGTCGCGGTCATACCCGGCCGGGCGGCCAGTGGAACCCTGGGATAGGGCTTGAGGCCGGCGGGCGCGTCACGCTCACCACACGTCTCGTCGGCGGTTGTGTAGAGGACGCGCGCTCCTGCCCGGCTTTCGCGATCCTCGGCCAGTACGAGAGCCTCGCCGTCATCCAGCTGACCATCGAAGTAGAAGAAGGAGAGAGTTCCCTCGGCCGGGAGCGTGATGTCCACCGCGCCCGCGGGCAGCATGGCGCAGTCCACCGAGGCAATGAACGAAAGCGGCCCATGGCCTTCCCAAGACGGCCACTCCACTTCTGCCGGCAGCTTCGGCAACCCACCGATCTGGCCCACGGCGATGTCTGAGGCCGCGGCTGTCTCCAAGCGGACAGCCGGACGGAGCAGGCCGACCCAGCGCGCTGCGACATCGGAGGGCAAGTGTTGGTGGGCGAGGGCGCTCAGGGCTTCGGGGGATCCGTACGTCATGCGCTCGATCATGCCCCGCCCCACTGACAGCCGGTGACGCATCGTGCCGGCCGTCCGTGCGCGGCCCTTGTTTACCTTACGGGTCGACCCGTATGGTAAATGTCATGAGCTCCTCTCCGCCCTCCAGGGGGCGTCCCAGGGATCCCCGGTCGCATGAGGCGATCGTCGGCGCGGCCGCAGAGCTGGTGGTCGAGGTCGGCTACGCCGCGACGTCGATCGGGGCGGTGGCCGCGCGGGCCGGTGTCGGCAAGGACACGATCTACCGGCGGTGGCCGGGCAAGCCGGAGTTGGTCTTCGAGGCCGTCTTCACGACCACCGACGATGCTCCGCCCCCGGACACCGGAACGCTGGCCGGGGATCTGACCGTGCTGGTGCAAGGCCTGGTCGACGAGTTCCACGCGCCCGCCGCAGCGGCGGCGCTTCCGGGGCTGCTCGCCGACTTCGCCGCCGATCCGGAACTGAAGGCGCGCATCCGCGGCGACTTCCTGGCCCCGTCGAAGGAACGGCTGCTGGTCGTCTTCGAACGCGCCGTGCTGCGCGGGGAGATCGCGGCAGAAACACCCGTGGACCTGGTCCTGGACACGCTGGCAGGAGCCGTGTTCTTCCACATCGGGCTGATCGGGGAACACCCTCACCCGCAGCTGGCCGCACTGCTGGCCGCTGTCGTGGCCAAAGGAATCGAGGTCCGATGAACGGCTGGCTTCTCGCGGCGGGGATCACCGCGCTCGGCGTCGCCGCAGTGCACATCGCCGGCGGGCACCGCGATGTGGTGCGCCCGCTGCTCTCCAGCGGGCTCGCGGACGAACCCAAGCGGGTCCTGCACGCCGTGTGGCACATGGTGAGCGTCGACCTGGTGCTCTCCGGAGTCGCTCTCGCCTGCCTCTCGCTGACGGACGGTACGCCGGGGACAGGTCTCGTGGCGTGGTTCGTGGCCGGGCACTTCATCGCGTACGCGGCAGCCTTCCTGGTCGTCACGCTGTCCGTCGGCTGGCCCAGGCCACTGCTCCGGCTGCCGCAGTGGATCCTGCTCCTGCCGGTCGCGGCACTGGCAGCGGCGGGCGCCGCGTAGCCGCAGCCCCGGACCCGTCGGCCAAGCCATGGACGGGCCGTCGACACAATGGGCGGATGACGAATCAGGACGGTGCGACGGCGCAGGCGTGGCAAGCCCTTGGAGGGGCGGCCGAGTTGGCGGAGCGGGTGGGCTACCGGGGGCCGAGCGGGCTGGAGGGTCCCCTGCCGGTACGGGAGTTGGCGCGGGCCTGCGTCGGGGTGTGCGGGCTGGCGGCGGCCGAGCTGGCCGCCGTACGGGCCGGGGGCACCGCGCTGGACGCGGCTCCGGTCGCGGTGGACGAGGGGGCCGTGGCCACGGCGTTCGTCAGTGAGCGGCACCTGCGGGTGGAGGGCAGGGCGCCGGTGAGCTTCGCTCCGCTGTCGGGGTTCTGGCGGGCCGCCGACGGGTGGGTGCGCACTCACGCCAACTATCCGCACCACGAGGCGGCCCTGGTGCGCGCGCTCGGCGTGCCCGGGACCCCGGAGGCGGTACGGGAGGCGCTCGCCGGGCGGGGCGCGGTCCAGGCGCAGGAACTCGTCTACGCGCAGGGCGGTCTGGCCGTCGCCGTCGCGGAGGGGTACGGGGAGCCGCAGCCGCTGGTGGAGCGCGTACGGACGCCAGGGCGCGGCCGGGTGCTGGGGCCGGGCGCGCTGCCCGCGGCCGGGGTGCGGGTACTGGACCTGACCCGGGTCATCGCCGGGCCGGTCGCGACCAGGACGCTGGGGGTGATGGGCGCCGACGTGCTGCGGATCGACTCCCCGCGGCTGCCCGAGGCGGACGACGCGTACGCGGACACCGGCTTCGGGAAGCGGTCCGCGCTGCTGGACCTCGCGGACGCGGGGGACCGGGGCGTGCTGGAGGGGCTGCTCGAGGGCGCCGACGTGGTGGTGACGGGCTACCGGCCGGGGGCGCTGGAGCGGTTCGGGCTGGGCGCGGACGAGCTGCTGGAACGGTGGCCGGGGCTGGTGGTGGCGGAGCTGTGCGCGTGGGGGTGGCGCGGGCCGTGGGCGGGGCGGCGGGGCTTCGACTCACTGGTGCAGGCGGGGTACGGGATCGCCGCGCGGTGTGCGGGGGAGGGGGGCGTCCCGGGGGCGCTGCCGGCGCAGGCGCTGGACCACGGGACGGGTTACCTGGTGGCTGCGGGTGTGCTGAGGGCGCTGGCGGAGGGCGGCGGCTGCGGCCTGCGGTTCTCCCTGGCCGGGACGGCGTCGTGGCTGGTGCGGGAGGTCCCGGGGGCGGGGGCGGGAGTGCCGGGGTACTCGGCGGAGCCCTGGCTGCGGGAGGCGGCCTCGGGGTACGGGGCGCTGCGGTACGCGGCCGGCCCGCTCGGGGACTGGGGGCGGGGGCCGTCCCGGTGGGGCACGGACGAAGCCGCCTGGCTGCGCCGGTGACCCCCCGGGGCGGGGTGCGTGCTCCCCGCCCCGCCCGCCGGGGCCGGGCAGCGCGGGGGCGCGGGGCGCGTCAGGAGGAGGGGGCGGGCAGGGGCTTCGTCATGCAGCGGCTGGACTCGTAGAAGCGGTAGTAGCCGAACTTCTCGGACAGGGCGTAGCCCGACGAGAGGTAGAGGGCGATGGCCTCCGGCTGCTGGTCGCCGGTTTCGAGGACCATGCGGCGGCGGCCCGCCGCGTGGGCGTCGGCCTCCAGCTCCGCCAGGATGCGGCGGGCCAGGCCCAGGCCGCGGGCCTGCGGGACGACGTACATCCGCTTGATCTCGGCGTCGCCGTCCGAGTAGCCCTCCTCGTTCTTCTCCTGGCCGCGCCAGCCGCCGCTGGCCACCGGGGTGCCGGAGGCGTCGTAGGCGACCAGGTAGAGGCCGCTCGGCGGGACGAACATCGCGGGGTCGAGGAAGGTGGCGTCGCCCTCGCCGTCGTAGCGCTGCTGGTATTCGACCTGGACCTGGGCGTCGAGCCGCAGCGCGTCCGGGTGGTCGTACGGCACGGCGCGGAGGTTTATACCGTGAGACATTCGAATATCGTACGGACGCATCCCGCTATGGTGCAGGGATGCTCACTGTGACCTCCGTGAATGTGAATGGGATCCGCGCCGCCGCCAAGAAGGGGTTCGTGGAGTGGCTCGCCGGATCCGATGCCGACGTCGTCTGCCTGCAGGAGGTGCGGGCCGAGGAGGGGCAGATTCCGGCCGAGGCCAGGGAGCCCGAGGGCTGGCACACCGTGTTCGCGCCGGCCGCCGCCAAGGGGCGGGCCGGGGTCGCGCTGTACACGCGGCGGGCGCCCGAGCGGGTGCAGGTGGGCTTCGGGAGTGACGAGTTCGACACGAGCGGGCGTTACATCGAGATCGACCTGCCCGGGGTCACGGTCGCCAGCCTGTACCTGCCCTCCGGGGAGGCCGGCACCGAGAAGCAGGACGAGAAGTACCGGTTCATGGGGGAGTTCCTCACCTACCTCCAGGCGCTGAAGGCGCGGGCCGCCGCCGACGGGCGGGAGGTCGTGGTGTGCGGTGACTGGAACATCTGCCACCAGGAGGCCGACCTCAAGAACTGGAAGACCAACCGCAAGAACGCGGGCTTCCTGCCCGAGGAGCGGGAGTGGCTGGGGAAGGTGTACGCGGACGCCGGTTACGTCGACGTCGTGCGCGCGCTGCACCCGGAGACGGAGGGCCCGTACTCCTGGTGGTCCTACCGGGGCCGGGCCTTCGACAACGACGCCGGCTGGCGCATCGACCTCCAGGTCACGACCCCGGGGCTGGCCGCCAAGGCCGTGAAGGCCTTCGTCGAGCGCGCCGAGACGCACCCGGAGCGCTGGTCGGACCACGCGCCGGTGACCGTCGTCTACGAGCTGGGTGCTTGAGGGGGCGAAGGGGTGGGAGAGGTCGGAGGGGCCGGAGGGGTTCGGGGGGCCTGAGCGGTCTGAGGGAGCTGCTGGTGCAGGCGGTCCATCGCCATCGTCAGCTCCGCCTCGACCACGCTCTTGGCCAGCGGCCGCAGGCGCGCGATCGCGTCCGGCCCGATGTGGGCGGAGATCAGCTCGGTGAACAGGGCCGCCAGCGCGTCCGCGTGCTCGCGGACCCGGCGGCCCGTCTCCAGCACCGCCGAGAGCGGTACGCCCTCGCGGACCAGGGCCGAGGAGACGTCGAGCAGGCGCCGGCTGACGTGCACGAGCTCCTCGCCGTCGGTGGCGACGTAGCCGAGGTCGAGCGAGGCCGCCAGGTTCTCCGGGGTGACCTCGCCCTCGAAGTAGTCGGCCAGGTCCTCGGGCGAGAGCCGGACCGGGGTCTCCTCCGACCAGCCGATGCCCAGCAGCTCGCCGAGCTGGCCCATGTCGCGGCCCTTCTCGAAGGCGGCGGTCAGCTCGGCGATGCCGCCGAGGGTGTGGCCGCGTTCCAGCAGGGCGGCGATCGTGCGCAGCCGGGCCAGGTGCCGGTCGTCGTACCAGGCGATCCGGCCCTCGCGGCGGGGCGGCGGGAGCAGCTTGCGCTCGCGGTAGAAGCGCAGGGTGCGCACCGGGATGCCGGCCGCCTCGGCCAGTTCCTCCGTCCGGTACTCGCGCTCCACGGCGGGCTCCGCCTCTCTGGTCACCGGTGTCTCCACACGCGCAGCCTAGGGGGTGTCTTGTGGGACGTACCCGCAGTAACTTTCCGGGCGCGACCCCTACCCATGGGTACGGAGCTGCTCTACCCTCCCGATTGTGCCAGTGATTGCTGGCAACGTTGCGGTTCGGATTGCGGTGCGGAAGGCGGCGGGCATGGGCGGCACGGTTCAGCGCGAGCACGTACGGGTGGCGGTGATCGGGTCCGGCTTCGGCGGGCTCGGGGCGGCCGTGCGGCTGCGGCGCGAGGGGATCACGGACTTCGTCGTCCTCGAGCGGGCCGACTCCGTCGGCGGCACCTGGCGCGACAACAGCTATCCCGGGTGCGCCTGCGACGTGCCCTCGCACCTGTACTCGTTCTCCTTCGCACCCAATCCCGACTGGCCGCGGACCTTCTCCGGGCAGCCGGCCATCCGCGCGTACCTGGAGCACGTGGCCGACACCTTCGGGCTGCGCCGGCACATCCGGCTCGGCCACGAGGTCCTGATGACGCGCTGGGACGCGGAAGAGCTGCGCTGGGAGATCGAGACCTCGGCGGGCGGGCTGACCGCCGACGTCGTGGTGTCGGCGACCGGACCGCTGTCCGACCCGAAGATGCCCGAGATCCCCGGGCTCGCGCAGTTCCCCGGCAAGGTCTTCCACTCCGCGCGCTGGGACCACGACTACGACCTGCGCGGCAAGCGCGTCGCCATGATCGGTACGGGTGCCTCCGCGATCCAGATCGTGCCCGCCATCGCCCCCGAGGCGGAACGGCTCACGCTGTTCCAGCGCACCCCGCCCTGGGTCCTGCCGCGCTCCGACCGGGCCATAAGCGCCGTCGAACGCTGGCTGCACCGGCAGCTGCCCTTCACCCAGGCGGCCCGGCGCGGGCTGCTGTGGGGGATCCGCGAGCTCCAGGTCAGCGCCTTCTGCAAGCGGCCGAACCAGCTCGGGCTGATCGAATCGCTGGCCAAGGCCAATATGGCGCGCTCGATCAAGGACCCGGCGCTGCGGGCCAGGCTGACGCCCTCGTACCGGATCGGCTGCAAGCGGATCCTGCTCTCCAGCGAGTACTACCCGGCGCTGGCCCGGCCCGACGTGGACCTGGTCGACTCCGGGCTCAAGGAGATCAGGGGCTCGGTCCTCGTCGCCGCCGACGGGACCGAGACCGAGGTGGACGCGATCATCTTCGGCACCGGCTTCCACGTCACGGACATGCCGATCGCCGACCGGGTGGTGGGCGCCGACGGACAGACCCTCGCGGACGCCTGGAAGGACGGGATGCAGGCGCTGCGCGGGGCGACCGCGGCCGGCTTCCCGAACTGGATGACGATCATCGGCCCGAACACCGGCCTCGGGAACAGCTCGATGATCCTGATGATCGAGTCCCAGCTGAACTACATGGCGGACTACCTGCGCCAGCTCACCCTCCTCGACGGCAGCAGCCTGGGCGGGCGCACCGCCCTCGCGGCCCGGCCCTCCGCCGTGAACCAGTGGAACCGGCAGGTCCAGGCACGGATGGAGCGGACCGTGTGGAACACCGGCGGCTGCACCAGCTGGTACCTGGATTCCCAGGGCCGCAACACCACGGTCTGGCCGGGGACGACCGGGGAGTTCCGCCGCGAGACCCGCACGGTCGACCTGTCCGAGTACGAGGTCGTACGGGTGCGCGAGCGCGGCCGCGTCCCGGCCGCCGCCGCCGCAGCCGCCGCAGCCGCCGCAGCCGCCCCGGTCGCCGCGGCCGTCCCCGCCGCCCCGGCCGAGGGTGCGGCATGAGCCGGCCGGCGCACGTCACCGCCGGCCGGTACGCGCCCCCGGCCGCCGGCCGCGAACTGCTCGCCGTCTCCGCCGACGGGGCCCGGCTGCACGTGGAGGTGCACGGACCCGAAGGGGCCCCGGCGGTGGTGCTCTCCCACGGCTGGACCTGCTCCACCGCCTTCTGGGCGGCGCAGATACGGGACCTGGCGCGCGACCACCGGGTCATCGCCTACGACCAGCGCGGCCACGGCCGCAGCCCGGCGGCCGCCGCCTACAGCACCACCGCCCTCGCCGACGACCTGGCCGCCGTGCTGGGGGCCGCCCTCGCCCCCGGCGAGCGGGCCATCATCGCCGGGCACTCCATGGGCGGCATGACCGTCATGGCCGCCGCCGGCCGCCCCGAGTTCGCCGAGCACGCCGCGGCCGCCCTGTTGTGCAGCACCGGCAGCTCGCGGCTGGTCGCGGAGGCGACCGTGCTGCCACTGCGCCCCGGGCGCGCGAGGACCCGTACGACACGTGCCGTGCTCGGCGCCCGCGCCCCGCTCGGGCCCGTCACCCCCGTCACCCGCGCGGTGCTCAAGTACGCCACCATGGGCCCCGGCTCCGCGCCGGACCGGGTGGAGGCCTGCGCCCGTATCGTGCACGCCTGCCCCACCGGGGTGCGCCACGCCTGGTCCCAGGTGCTGGCCGGGCTGGACCTGGACGCCGAACTGGCCCGGCTGACCGTGCCCACCGCCGTCATCGCGGGCAAGGACGACCGGCTCACCCCGGTCGTGCACGCCCGGTGGCTCGCGGCCGCCCTGCCGAACTGCGTGGGCCTGACCGAACTCACCGGCATGGGCCACATGACTCCCGTCGAGGCGCCCGAGGCCGTCACCAACGCCGTGCGCGAGCTGACGGACCGGTACCTGACCGCCAAGACGACCGAGGACGAGAAGGAGAAGACCGCATGAGCGCTCGCAGGAGTCTGGAAGGCCAGGTCGCCGTCGTCACCGGCGCCGCCCGCGGGGTCGGCGAACTCCTCGCCCGCAAGCTGTCCGCGCGCGGGGCCAAGATCGCCCTGGTGGGCCTGGAGCCGGAGGCGCTCAAGGAGGTCTCCGAGCGGCTGCACACCGACAGCGACCACTGGCACGCCGACGTCACCGACCACGAGGCGATGGCCCGGGTCGCGCAGGAGGTCAAGCAGCGGTTCGGAAAAGTCGACATAGTCGTCGCCAACGCGGGCGTCGCCGCCGGCGGGCCCTTCGGGGACTCCGACCCCGTGGCCTGGCGGCGCGTCATCGAGGTCAACCTGATCGGCGGGGCCGTCACCGCCCGCGCCTTCCTGCCGGTGCTAATGGAAAGTCGCGGCTACTTCCTACAGATCGCCTCGCTCGCCGCGATCACCCCGGCGCCGATGATGACGGCGTACTGCGCCTCCAAGGCCGGCGTCGAGGCCTTCGCCCACAGCCTGCGCGCCGAGGTCGGCTACAAGGGCGTCAAGGTGGGCGTCGGCTACCTCTCCTGGACCGACACCGACATGGTGCGCGGCGCCGACCAGGACGAGGTGATGCGCGAGCTGCGCCGGCGGCTGCCGTGGCCCGCGAACCGCACCTACCCGCTGGGCCCGGCCGTCGACCGGATCGTCGCCGGGATCGAACGGCGCTCGGCGCACGTGTACGCCCAGTGGTGGCTGCGCGGCATGCAGGGCGTGCGCGGCTACCTGCCCGCGGCGATCGCGGCATCCGGACAGCGCGAGATGAGGCGGTTCGAACCGCGGCTCGCCGCCGTCTCCAAGGGACTCGTGGGGGCGGGCGGGGCGGCCGACGAACAGGAGCGCTCCCGGCGGAGCTGATCGAAATGCGTGCTTTGTCGCCCCGTGTCAGTCTGGTCGAGGCCCAACCACCGACACCCCGCATGGAGTGAAAAGCATGGGTATCAAGGACCAGTTCCAGGACAAGGCGAACGAGATCAAGGACCGGGCAGAGAAGGCCAAGCAGGGCGCGAAGGACGAGATGGCCGAGCGCACCGCCAAGGCGAAGCAGAAGAAGGACTCGAGGCCGACGTCGCTCGACGACATCAAGGACGAACTCGACGACCGGACCTGACGCAGACGGACGCACGCAGCGCCGAGGGGCGCGATCCGCTGGATGCATCCAGCGGATCGCGCCCCTTCCGCATGCCCCCTACTCCCCCCGCGGGGGGAGCGCTGGACGCCGGCGGTCCGGTACGTCCGTGTAGCCGGGCGGCACGGCGGCCGGGTCCTGCTCCAGCAGCTCCAGCGCCAGGTGCACGGCGTCGTCCAGCTGCGCGTGCCGCCCCTCCGCCCAGTCGAGCGGGGTGCGCAGGATCGCGAGGTCCGGCTCCACGCCGTGGTTCTCCACCGACCAGCCGTACTCCGGGAACCAGGCGGCGTTCATCGGCACCGTGATCACCGTCCCGTCGCCCAGGGTGTGCCGGCCGGTCATCCCGACCACCCCGCCCCAGGTGCGCTGGCCCACCACCGGGCCCAGGCCCAGCAGTTTGAACGCGGCGGTGATCATGTCCCCGTCGGAGGAGGTCGCCTCGTCGGCCAGCGCCACGATCGGGCCCCGGGGCGCGTTCGACGCGTACGAGACCGGCTGCGCGTTGCGCGTCAGGTCCCAGCCGAGGATCGAACGGGTGAGCTTCTCCACCACCAGTTCGCTGATGTGCCCGCCCGCGTTGCCGCGTACGTCCACGATCAGCGCGGGCCGGGACATCTCCATGCGCAGATCGCGGTTGAACTGCGCCCAGCCCGAGCCGCCCATGTCGGGGATGTGCAGGTAGCCGCAGCGGCCGCCACTGACCTCCCGGACCACGGCGCGGCGCTTGGACACCCAGTCCTGGTAGCGCAGCGGACGTTCGTCGATCAGCGGGACGACCGCGACCCGCCGGGCCCGGCCCTCGCCCTCGGCGGGCTGGAAGGTGAGCTCGA
Source organism: Streptomyces sp. NBC_00091 (assembly GCF_026343185.1). Lineage (GTDB taxonomy): Bacteria > Actinomycetota > Actinomycetes > Streptomycetales > Streptomycetaceae > Streptomyces. Next base: position 3,358,777 of record NZ_JAPEMA010000001.1, read on the forward strand.
CGGTGGTGCCGCCGGCCGCCGAGAGCAGCGGGTAGGGGCCGGCCACCGGGTCCACCGGCCGGCCGTCGACGTGGGTGAGGACCGCGCCCTCGCGGATGCCGGTGCCCGCGAGCGGGGAGCGGGCCTTGGAGTCGGAGGACTCACCGGGCAGGATCCGTTTGACGACCCACCCCTCCTCCCGGTGCACGAGGTTGGCGCCGAGCAGCCCGATGGCCCGCTGGTAGTGGGGCGGTCCCTCGTTGCGGCGCGCGGGGGAGACGTACGCGTGCGAGGTGCCGAGTTCGCCGAGCACCTCGCGCAGCAGGTCGGCGAACTCGTCGGGGGAGGCCACCCGTTCGACCAGGGGGCGGTACTGGCGCAGCACGCCGGCCCAGTCGATGCCGCACATCTTCGGCTCCCAGAAGTACGCCTGGATGAGCCGTCCGGCCTCCTCGAAGGCCTGGCGCCACTCGGCCGCCGGGTCCGCCTCGTGCAGGATGCGCCGCAGGTCGAGGTAGACGGTGGAGTCCCCGTCGCCCGACTCGGTCGCCGGGACGGCGCGCAGGTCGCCGTCGTCGTTGACGACGAGGCGGGTGCCGTCGCCGCTGACCGCGAACCAGTCCAGCCCGGAGGCCAGTTCGGTCTTGCGGGCCTTGGTCATGTCGAAGTGCTCCAGCGTGGGCTTGCCGCTGGTGTCGGCCGGGTTGGCGAAGGTCTCGCCGAGCGCGCCCGAGATGGGCCAGCGCAGCCAGACCAGTCCGCCGCCGTGTACGGGGGAGAGGGCCGAGTACTTCGACGCCGAGACGGGGAAGGGGGTGACCCGGCTCTCCAGGCCCTCCACCTCCACGGTCACCGTGCCGTCGCCCTCGCCGGACTCCCCTTCCACCGGGTCGAGTCCGCCCGCGGCGGGGCGGCCGTCGGGGGAGAAGGCGAAGGGGGAGGGGGTGGCCGAGGAGAGCGGCACCAGGTACGGGCGGCAGCCCAGCGGGAAGGACAGGTCGCCGGTGTGGACGTCGTACACCGGGTCGAAACCGCGCCAGGACAGAAACGCGAGGTAACGGCCGTCCCGCGTGAAAACCGGGTTTTCATCCTCGAACCGGCCGTTGGTGACGTCGACGATGACGCGTGCGCCGGGCCCGGAGATCCGGGCCATCTTGATCTGCCGCAGCGAGCGCCCGATGCCCGGGTGCGACCAGGTCAGCCAGTAGCCGTCGGGGGAGAAGGCGAGGTCGGTGACGGGCCCGTTGATGGACCGGATGAGTTCGGTGACCTCCCCGTTGGACTCCTCCGTCGCGTCGAGCAGCAGCAGCCGCCCGTCGTTGGAGGCGATGGCGAGCCGCTCCCCGGCGGGGTCGGCCAGCAGTTCCGTCACCCGGCCCAGGTCGCCCGAGGCGAGCCGGCGCGGTTCGCGGTCCCCGGAGGCGCGGGGGAGGTAGGCGATCTCGATCGCGTCCTCGCCCTCGGCGTCGGTGACGTAGGCGACCTGGCCGCCGCTGCCGAGCATCTCGGGCAGCCGGACCCGTACGCCCGGGGTGTCCGCGATGGTGCGGGCCGGGCCGTCGCGGTGGGTGAGCCAGTACAGGCTGCCGCGTACGACGACGGCGCTGGCCCGCCCGGTGGTGTCCACGGACAGCGAGTCGACATTGCTGGCGGCGGGCACCTGGTACGTACGCCGCCCCGCGCGCGGGCCGCCGAGGCGGACCGGGAGCTTGCGCGGGGAGGCGCCCTCGGCGAGGGAGTCCACGAGCCAGATGTCGCCGGCGCACTGGTAGACCACGCGGGAGCCGTCGCTGGAGGCGTGCCGGGCGTAGAACTCGCCGTGGTCGGTGTGGCGGCGCAGGCCGGTGCCGTCGGGCAGGCAGGAGTAGAGGTTGCCGATGCCCTCGTGGTCGGAGAGGAAGGCGATCCGCCCGTCCACGAACATCGGCGATTCGAGGTGGCCCTCGATGTCCTCCAGCAGCCGCCGTCCGTGCAGCCAGAGCCGGCCGGTGGCGCCGCCCCGGTACCGCTTCCAGGCGGCGGGTTCGTGCGGGGGCTTGCCGGTCAGCAGCAGGCTGCGGTGCTCGCCGTCGGCGTCGGCGACCTGGAGGTCGGAGACCGGGCCCCAGGGCAGGCGGCCGCCGGGGCTGCCGTCGGTGGGCAGTTTGTAGGCCCAGGAGTAGTACGAGAAGGGCTGTCCGTGCGAGGACACGGCCAGGATGTTGCCGTCCGGGTCCCAGCCGCAGACCCGGGTGTCGGTGGAGCCCCAGTAGCTGAGCCGGCGGGCGGGGCCGCCGTCCACGGGGGCGAGGTGGATCTCGGGGTCGAGACTGCGCCAGGTGGTGAAGGCGATGTGCCGTCCGTCCGGGGAGAAGCGCGGGTGGCCGACCCGGGTGCGGTCGACGGTGATCCGCCAGGCCCGGCCCGGAGTCTGGCCCTCGGGGACCAGGGGGGCGACCCAGAGGTCGTCCTCGGTGGCGAAACACAGCAGGTCGTCGTGCAGGTGCGGGAAGCGGAGGTACGCGACGTCGTGACTCACCCCACAATGCTTTCCGCGCCAGGGGGGCCCGGCAACTCGTACAGGTGAGCCAGGAGTGACCCACACCACTGTCCCAGCGAAACGGAACGGTTTCGTTTCGTTAGTCGTGGGGGTAGTCTCTGAGGAGTACGAAACCGTTTCGTTCGGAGGTGGTCGTGATCAAAGGAAGCTGCCGGGTGACCGACGTCATGTCGGCTCGGCGCAGCCGGATCACCCCCGAGCGGGAGGCCGAACTCCATGGGGCGGTCCTCGACCTCCTGCGGGAGGTCGGCTACGAGGCGCTGACCATGGACGCGGTCGCCGCCCGTACGAAGTCCAGCAAGGCCACCCTCTACCGCCAGTGGGGGAGCAAGCCGGAGCTGGTCGCCAAGGCCCTGCGATGTACCCAGCCGGTCTCCCTCCGGGAGATCGACACGGGCACCCTGCGCGGCGACTTCGCACGGATGGTCGAGTGCTCGGACGACGCGCAGATGGCCAAGGACACCGCCCTGATGCGGGGCCTGGCCCATGCCGTCCACGAGAGCCCGGAGCTGCACCGGGCGCTGCGCGACCTGCTGGTCGACCCGGAGATCAACGGTCTCCAGGCGATGCTCCGGCGCGGCGTGGAGCGGGGCGAGATCCGGCCGGACTGCCCGGCGCTGGACTTCGTACCGCACATGCTCATCGGGGCCTTCATCGCACTCCCGCTGATCGAGGACCGGTCCGTCGACCGGGCCTTCCTCGGCGAGTTCATCGACGCCGTCGTCTTCCCCGCCCTCGGCGTCTGAGGTCCGTCTCCCCAGAAGTTCCGTCTCCCCAGAACAGAACGCCCTTCCTGCTGCTCCTGACACGCCGCTCTCGTCGTCGGGCCGGCTTTCCACGCCCTGATCCGTCCCGGATCCATCCCACGACCTGAAACGGGAGAACCACGACGTGGCCACCTTCCTCTACCGGCTCGGACGCGGTGCCTTCAGGCGCCGCGGCCTGGTCGCCCTCGTATGGGTGGCGCTGCTCGTCGCCGCGGGCTTCGGCGCCGCGACGGCCTCCGCGCCCACCTCCGGATCGTTCTCGATACCCGGCACGGAGGCCCAGAAGGCCTTCGACCTGCTGGACAAGAAGTTCCCGGGCATGTCCGCCGACGGCGCCACAGCCCGCATCGTCGTCAAGGCCCCGGCCGGCGCCAAGGTCACCGACCCGGGCACCAAGACCGAGGTCGAGAAGCTCATCTCCGGCCTGAAGAACGGCGCGGGCGCCGAGCAGGTCGCCACCGTCGACGACCCGTACCAGACGCAGGCGGTGAGCCAGGACGGCTCCACCACCTACATCAGCGTCAAGTACAAGGTCAGCGGCATGGAGCTGAAGGACGACACCCGCGAGGCGCTCAAGGACTCCGGGCACGACGCCCAGAAGGCCGGCCTCCAGGTGGAGATCGGCGGCGACGCGCTGATGGAGGCCCCCGAGACGGGCTCCGGCGAGGCCATCGGCATCCTGATCGCCGGGATCGTCCTCGTCATCACCTTCGGCTCGCTGATCGCCGCCGGGCTGCCGCTGCTGACCGCGCTGATCGGCGTCGGCATCGGCGTCTCCTCGATCACCGCGCTCGCCAACGTGCTGGACCTCGGCACCACCACCTCCACCCTCGCGATGATGATCGGCCTGGCGGTCGGCATCGACTACGCGCTCTTCATCGTCTCCCGCTACCGCGTGGAGCTCGCCGAGGGCCGTGAGCGCGACGAGGCCGCCGGCCGGGCCGCCGGAACCGCCGGCTCCGCCGTGGTCTTCGCCGGTCTGACCGTGGTCATCGCCCTGGTGGGCCTGGCCGTCGTCAACATCCCGATGCTGACCAAGATGGGTGTCGCGGCCGCCGGAACGGTGGTCATCGCGGTGCTCGTCGCCCTGACGCTGGTCCCGGCGATCCTGGGCTTCGCGGGCAAGAAGGTGCTGCCCGCGGGCGAGAAGAGCCGGCTGTTCGGCAAGGGCCGCCCGGCCGGCGCCGAGCCCAAGGCCAACGGCGGCACCCGCTGGGCCCGCTTCGTCCTGCGCCGCCCCGTCATGGTGCTGCTCGCGGGCGTGATCGGCCTCGGCGTCATCGCGATCCCGGCGAGCAAGCTGGAGATGGGCCTGCCGGACGACGGCGCCAAGCCGGTCTCCACCAGCCAGCGCAAGGCGTACGACATGCTGTCCGAGGGCTTCGGCCCCGGCTTCAACGGTCCGCTGATGGTGGTCGTCGACGGTGACAAGGCGCTGGCCGACCGCACCGCCGACCGGATCAAGGGCCTGGAAGGGGTGGCGGCCGTGATGCCCCCGCTCCAGAACGAGGCCAAGGACGCCGCGATCGTCAGCGTGATCCCGAAGGACCGGCCGTCCTCCGTCGAGACCGAGGACCTGGTCCACTCGATCCGCGAGGGCAACGGCAAGGACGTGTTCGTCAGCGGCCAGACCGCGATGAACATCGACTTCTCGCAGAAGATGAACGACGCGCTGCTGCCCTACCTGGCGCTCGTCGTCGGCCTCGCCTTCCTGCTGCTGATGCTGGTCTTCCGCTCGGTCCTGGTCCCGCTCAAGGCGGCCCTCGGCTTCCTGCTGTCGGTCGTCGCCGCCCTCGGCGCGGTCGTCGCGGTCTTCCAGTGGGGCTGGCTCGGCTCGCTCTTCGGGGTGGAGCAGACCGGACCGATCATGTCGATGATGCCGATCTTCATGGTGGGCGTGGTCTTCGGCCTGGCCATGGACTACGAGGTCTTCCTGGTCACCCGCATGCGGGAGGCGTACGTCCACGGCGAGCGCCCGGGCCAGGCCGTGGTGACCGGCTTCCAGTACAGCGCCCGCGTGGTCGTGGCCGCGGCCGTCATCATGATCGCCGTCTTCTCCGGCTTCATGGGCGCCAGTGATTCGATGGTCAAGATGATCGGCTTCGGTCTGGCCGTCGCCGTCCTCTTCGACGCCTTCGTGGTCCGCATGGCCATCGTCCCGGCGGTGCTGGCACTGCTCGGCCACAAGGCCTGGTGGCTGCCGGGCTGGCTGGACCGGCTGCTGCCGAACGTGGACGTGGAGGGCGAGAGCCTGCGCAAGCACCTCGGTGAGGCCGGGACGTCCCCGGAGGACCCCGACAAGCAGCGCGAGCTGGTCAACGCCTGACCTGACCCGACCTGACCCGACCCCGCCGCACGCGCGGTGGGACCCGGCCCCGCATCTGGAACCCCAGGTGCGGGGCCGGGTGCGTTCCGCTACGCCTTCCGGGTGGTGGCGGTGGCGGTGGCGTACGTACGGCGCAGGAAGCGGCGCAGCGCGGCGATGTCGAACTGGACGACGGCGACACCCTCGGGGGAGTGGAACTCGACCACCGCCTGAACGCGGCCGCAGGGCCAGACGCGTACGTCCCCGCTCCCGGAGGGGGCCAGCAGGCCGGCCTCCAGGAGGGCGAGGGGGAAGACCCACTCGTTGTCGGTGCCCTCGGGGGACAGCCCGGCGGGGAAGACGATGCGTACGGCCAGCGGCTCGTCGGGGGTGAAGCGCAGGGCCACCGGAATGGCCCGGTAGAGGGGGTCGTCGGTGATCACGCGGGCGCGCACCCGCTCCTCGACGGCGGTGGCGGTGGCGGTCGCAGTGGTGCCGCCGGCGGCGCGTGCGGTCGCTGGTGGATTCTCGGCGGTGGCTGACATCGACAAGACTCCTCAAAATCGGAACATTTACGTCCGTTTGTCCGTCCAGCCTCGCACATTCCGACGAGAGCGCACGGATCTATTTGTGACCCAGATGCTCTTGCCAACCATTTGCAACTGGGCACTACTCTTAAACGGCTAAAGACTCGTACGAGAAAGAGGAAGCGGAGCTTCTCCATGCATGTGCCCGACGGATTCATCAACACACCCGTCTCGGTGGCCGCAGGAGTAGCGGCCGCCGCCGCTGTCGCGGTCAGCCTGCGCGGAGCCCGCCGCGAGCTCGACGAGCGCACCGCCCCGCTGGCCGGGCTCGTCGCCGCCTTCATCTTCGCCGTGCAGATGCTGAACTTCCCCGTCGCCGCCGGCACCAGCGGCCACCTCCTCGGAGGGGCCCTCGCCGCCATACTCGTCGGCCCGTACACCGGCGTGCTGTGCGTCTCCGTCGTCCTGCTGATGCAGGGCATCCTTTTCGCCGACGGCGGCCTGACCGCGCTCGGCGTCAACGTCCTGAACATGGCCGTGGTGACCGTGGTCGTCGCCTACGCCGTCTTCCGCGGGCTCCTGCGGCTGCTGCCCGCCGGCCGGCGCTCGGTCACCGTCGCCGCCTTCGCCGGCGCCCTGCTCTCGGTACCCGCCGCAGCCGCCGCCTTCACCGCCCTCTACGCCCTCGGCGGCACCACCGACGTGTCGATCGGCAAGGTGGTCACCGCCATGGTCGGCGTCCACGTGCTCATCGGCATCGGCGAGGCCGCCATCACCGCCGCGACCGTCGGCGCCGTGATCGCCGTACGGCCCGACCTGGTGCACGGCGCACGCCGGCTGGCCGCCCCGCTGAAGCTGCGCGTCGGCGGCGAGCTGGTCGACGCCCCGGCGCCCGTGGCCGCCCCCGTGCCCGCCGCTGCCCGTTCCACCCGGAAGGTGTGGCTGACCGGCCTGGTCACCGCCCTCGTACTGGCCGGCTTCGTCTCCTTCTACGCCTCCGCCAGCCCCGACGGCCTGGAGAAGGTCGCCGCCGACAAGGGCATCGACGCCAAGGCCGAGGAGCACGCCGCCGCCGACTCCCCGCTCGCCGACTACGGAGTCAAGGACGTCGCCGACGCCCGCCTGTCCGGCGGCCTCGCGGGCGTCATCGGCGTCGGCGCGACCGTCGCCGTCGGCACCGGCGTCTTCTGGGCCGTGCGCCGCCGCCGCGCCCAGGACCTGACCGCCGCCTCCACGGCCGCTCCGTCGGCCGGCTGACATGGGAGCCGGGCACGCGCACAAGCTCTACCGGCACGGGCACTCGCCCGTGCACGAGCTACCGCCGCACTGCAAGATCGCCGCGACGTTCGCGTTCGTGGTCGTCGTCGTGTCCACACCGCGCGAGGCGATGTGGGCCTTCGGCGGGTACGCGGTCCTCGTCGCCGCCGTCGCGGCGGCGGCCCGGATCCCCGCCGGCTTCCTGCTGCGGCGGCTGCTGATCGAGGTTCCGTTCGTCCTCTTCGCCGTGCTCATGCCCTTCGTGGCCCAGGGCGAACGGGTGGACGTACTCGGCATGTCGCTGAGCGTCTCGGGCCTGTGGGGTGCCTGGAACGTCCTGGCCAAGGGCACCCTCGGCGTGGCCGCCTCCGTGCTGCTCGCCTCCACCACCGAACTGCGCGCCCTGCTGCTGGGCCTCCAGCGGCTCAAGCTCCCGCCGCTGCTGGTGCAGATCGCCTCGTTCATGATCCGGTACGGCGACGTCATCACCGACGAGCTGCGCCGCATGTCCATCGCCCGCCGCTCGCGCGGGTTCGAGGCACGCGGGATCCGGCACTGGGGGGTGCTCGCCAAGACGGCCGGCGCCCTCTTCATCCGCTCCTACGAGCGCGGCGAGCGGGTCTACCTCGCGATGGTCAGCCGCGGCTACGCCGGCTCCATGCCGGTGATCGACGACGTTACGGCCACCCGCGCCCAGTGGGCGTACTCGGCCGTGTTCCCGGTGACGGCGCTCGCCGTCTGTCTGATGGGTTGGACGCTGTGACGTCTCCTTCCGCTTCCCCTTCCGCTTCCGCCGCCGCCTGCGCGCCCTCACTGGAGGTGCGCGGGGTCGCCTACGCCTATCCGGACGGGCACCAGGCCCTCTTCGGGGTGGACCTCACCGTCGGGCAGGGGGAGCGGGTGGCCCTGCTCGGCCCCAACGGCGCGGGCAAGACCACCCTCGTGCTGCACCTCAACGGCATCCTGGGCGGCGGGGTCGGCTCGGTGGCCGTGGCCGGGCTGCCGGTGGAGAAGCGGAACCTCGCCGAGATCCGGCGCCGGGTCGGCATCGTCTTCCAGGACCCCGACGACCAGCTGTTCATGCCGACCGTGCGGGAGGACGTGGCCTTCGGACCGGCGGCGGCGGGCCTGCGGGGCGCGGAACTGGAGGAGCGGGTCCGGGAGGCCCTCGAGCTGGTCGGCATGGCCGGCTTCGCCGACCGGCCGCCGCACCACCTGTCCTTCGGCCAGCGCCGCCGGGTGGCGGTGGCGACCGTACTGGCGATGCGGCCGGAGATCCTCGTGCTGGACGAGCCCTCCTCCAACCTGGACCCGGCCTCGCGGCGCGAGCTGGCCGACATCCTGCGCTCGCTGGACGTGACCGTGCTGATGGTGACCCACGACCTGCCGTACGCGCTGGAGCTCTGCCCGCGCTCGGTGATCCTGAGCGAGGGGGTCATCGCCGCCGACGGGCGCACGCGAGAGCTGCTCTGCGACGAGGTGCTGATGCGCGAGCACCGGCTGGAGCTGCCGTTCGGCTTCGACCCGCGCTCGCCCGTCGTGACGCGCCCCTCCTGACGCGCCCCTCCTGACGCGCTCGTCGTGACGCGCCTCTCGCGCTGATCGGCGCCGGCCCTGCGGCGGGGGACCCGGGAAGCAGGGCCGGCCGGCGGGCGTTGCATCCTGTCGTAGGCGCCGTCGGGGCGTCGCGGCAGGGCGCTGGGAGTCAGACGTGGATGTCCACGGGACGGTGGCGGAGGGCTTCGAGCCGGTCCGCGAAGCTTTCGTACGCAATTTCGAGGTCCTCGGGGACCGGGGCGCGGCCGTGGCCGTGTACCGGGACGGCCGCAAGGTCGTCGACCTGTGGGCCGGTACGAAGGACGCGGACGGCGAGCGTTCGGAACCCTGGGCCGAAGACACCGCGACGCTGGTGCGCTCCGCCACCAAGGGCGTGGCCGCGGCCGTCCCGCTCCTGCTGCACCAGCGCGGACTGCTGGACCTGGACGCGCCGGTGGGCTCGTACTGGCCGGAGTTCAAGGCGGGCGGCAAGGAGAAGACCCTGGTCCGCCACCTCCTCGCCCACCAGGCCGGCGTCCCCGCCCTGGACCGCGGCCTCACCATGGCGCAGGCCGCCGACGGGGTGAGCGGGGCGCGCGCCGTCGCCGCGCAGCAGGCCTTCTGGGCACCGGGCACCGCGCACGGCTACCACGCGCAGACCTTCAGCTGGCTGGTGTCCGAGCTGGTGCTGCGGGCGACGGGCCGCACGGTCGGCGGGATCCTGGCGGAGGAGATGGCCGAGCCGCTGGGGCTGGACTTCTGGATCGGCCTGCCGGAGGGCGAGGCGCACCGGGTGGGCCGGGTGGCTCCGGTCGAGCCGCCGCCGGGCGCGGGACTGCTGAAGACCCGGCCGAGGAGAAACGTTTCGGAGGCGTACGCCGACCCGGAGTCCCTCACCCGCCGCGCCTTCGCGGCCATCGACCCCCTGCCGGACGAGAACGACCCCGTCTACCAGGCGGCCGAGCTGCCCGGTTCGGCCGGGATCGGCACGGCGCGCGCTCTGGCCCGCTTCTACGCGGCGACCATCGGCGTGGTGGAGGACGGGGCGCGGATCTTCACCCCGGCCACCACCGCGCTGGCCGGCACGGAGTTCGCGTCCGGGCCCGACCGGGTGCTGGTCGTCGGCACCCGCTTCGGCCCGGGCTACATGCTGCACGGGCCGGCGTCACCGCTGCTGTCGCCGGCCTCCTTCGGCCACCCGGGGCGCGGCGGCTCCCTCGCCTTCGCGGACCCGGAGGCGGGCATCGGCTTCGGCTACGTCACCAACGCCCACGCCAAGTCGGTCACCGCCGACCCGCGCGCGCAGGCCCTCGTACGGGCGCTGCGGTCCGCCCTCTGACGCGGGGGCCCGGCGCGCGGCCCGGCGCCGCGGTCAGGCGGGCTCGCGTACGTCGGCCAGTGCGGCCGCGGCGTGCCCGATCAGCTCCTGCGGGGCCATGGGGAACACCGTGTGCGGGGTGCCGGCCGCCGCCCAGACCACCGCGTGCTCCAGGAGCGACCGGTCGGCCAGTACCCGGGTGCGGGTGCGGTGGCCGAACGGCGGGATGCCGCCGATGGCGTAGCCGGTGGTCTCGCGGACGAGCGCGGCATCGGCGCGGGTGACTTTCCGGGCGCCGAGTTGACGCCGTACCGCTTCGACGTCGACCCGCGAGGCCCCGTCCATCAGAACCAGCACCGGGACGCCGTCCGCCGCGAAGACCAGCGACTTCACGATCTGGCTGAGTGCGCAGCCGATCGCGGCCGCGGCGTCGGCGGCCGTGCGGGTCCCTTCGGGGAAGGTGCGGACGTCGAGGTCGAGGCCCAGCTCGGTGAGGGCCTGGGCGAAGAGGGGGTGTGGTGCGGTGCTCGGGCTCGTCATACCGGGACGCTAACGCCGTGCGGCAGCGGGGGCGAGGCGTTTTCCCCCGCCCCGCCCCGCCCCGCCCGCCCCCCGCGCCGCCCCGTTAGGCCCCGCCCCGCCGGGCCTGCCCCGGGCCCCCGTCGCGCTAATGCGAACCGTGGGTCAGGAGGCGTTAAGCACCGCGGCCACGATGGGGCCCGCCGTGTCGCCGCCGTGGCCGCCGCCCTCAACCGTCGCGGCCGCCGCCACGTCGCCGCTGAAGCCCGTGAACCAGCTGTCCGGGGCCGCCGCGTTGTCGACCTCCGCCGAGCCGGTCTTCGCGCCCTTGTCGGAGCCGCCGACCGAGGACATGGCGCCGGCCGCGGTGCCGTTGCCGGTGGCCGCCTGCTTCATCATCCGGACCAGCTGCGACGACACCCCCGGCGCCAGCGAGCGCGGGGCCGTGGCCAGGGTGCGGCCGTCCAGGGAGGCCTTGACGAGCACCGGCTGGCGGAACACCCCGGTCCGGGCGGTCGCCGTGATCGAGGCGACGTTCAGCGGGTTCATCTGGATCGCGCCCTGGCCGATGTACTCGGCGGCCGCCGCCGGCCCGGAGGTCACCGGGACACTGCCGTCCTGCGAAGGGATGCCGGTCTTCCAGTCCAGCCCGATCCCGAAGGCCTCCTTGGCCACCCTCGGCAGCGCGCCGTTGTCCTTGACGTCGTCGATCAGGCTGATGAAGGCGGTGTTGCAGGACCTGGCGAAGCTGGTCGAGAAGGGCTGCCCCTGGAGCGTGAAGTTGTTCAGGTTGTGGAAGACCTTGCCCTCCCACGAGGCGGTCGCCGGGCAGTCCGCCGGGCGGTCCGCCGCCACCAGCCCCTTCTCCAGCAGCATCGCCGCCGTCACGATCTTCATCGTCGAGCCGGGCGCCCGCCGGCCCTGCATCGCCGCGTTGAAGCCGTCCCTGCGGTGGTTGGCCACCGCCAGGATGTCGCCGGTGCTCGGCTGGACCGCGACGACCGAGGCCTCGGCGTGCCCGGCCACCGCCTTCTCCGCCGCCGCCTGCACATCGGCGTCCAGCACCGTCTCGATCTGCCCGGGCTTGCCCTCCACCAGCGTCAGCAGGCTCCGCCTGGGCGCGTCCTGGGCGGCGGGTTCGATCCACAGCTCGGCGCCGGGGGTGCCGCCGGTCTTCTCCCCGTAGGTCTTGCGCAGCGAGTCCAGCACCGGCCGCAGCGACGGGTACTGCTCGGCGGTCAGCTCCTTGCCGTGCCGGTCGACCGCCTTGACCGGCGGGCTCGCCGGGGTGCCCGCGCGCAGCGTCTCGTCCCTCTGGAGCTCCGGGTGGATCACCGAGGGCTGCCAGTCGACGAGCGGCTTGCCGGCGCTGACGCCGCTGACGCCGCCGGCGCCGCGGACGACCGTCAGCCGGGAGTCGTAGGCGAGGGGCTTGGTCGTGCCCTGGTAGGTGATCTCGGCCTCGACCTTGAAGGGCACGGTGGCGCCGTCCGGGGTGCCGGGGGTGATGACCGCCTTGGACACCATCGCCTTGGCCTTGTAGCCGGCCACCGCGGCCTGCGCGGCCTGCGTGTTGTTCGTCAGCTCGGCGGCCGTGCGGTCGTCGCCTGCCGCCCACGCGGCGAGGAAGGCCTTCGCGGTGGCGGCGGCCTCCTTGTCGGTGATGGGCCCGCTCGTGTTCGCGGCGGGGGACGAGCTGGCGCCCGTACGGCCGCCCGCGTCACCGCCACCGCCGCTGCCCTCGTCCCCCACCAGGGTGTACACCCCGTACGCGGTACCGCCGACCATCGCGAGGAACACCCCGCCGACGATGGCACCCTTGGCCGCCCCGTTCATCCGCGTCCCCTCCCCAGGAGCCCAGTTCTCTGAACATGTTCAAAGAACTCTAGGTGCGGACCTTACGCTGTGCGACCGTTCAGATCCAAGTGTCAAGCCACATCCGGCCACGCCACGAGTCCATGGGCAGGGTCTGGCCGGTGTAGATCGGCCAGAAATAGATGAAGTTCCAGACGATCAGCAGGACGAGGACCCCCGCGCCGATCGCGCCCAGGGCGCGGCGGCGTTCCGTGGAGCCCGCCGGGCCCAGCAGGGCGCCGATCATCATGGCCACCGCCAGGCACAGGTACGGGACGAAGACCACCGCGTAGAAGTAGAAGATGGTCCGCTCCTGGTAGTTGAACCAGGGCAGCAGGCCGGCGCCCAGCGCGCACGCGATCGCGCCCGCCCGCCAGTCGCGGCGGAAGAGCCACCGCCACAGCACGTACAGCAGCGCGAAGCAGCCCGCCCACCACAGCAGCGGGGTGCCGAGGGCCAGTACCTCGCGGGCGCACTTGCCCGCCTCGCTCGCCGGGCAGCCGTCGGTGCCGGGCGCGGGGGACTCGTAGAAATAGGAGACGGGCCGGCCCAGGACCAGCCAGCTCCACGGGTTGGACTCGTAGGTGTGGCCGGAGGTCAGGCCCACGTGGAACTTGTAGACCTCCGTCTCGTAGTGCCACAGGCTGCGCAGCCACTCGGGGAGGAAGGAGAACGAGCTGTTCTGGTCGTTCTTGGCGGCCCAGTCGCGGAAGTAGCCGCCCTTGCCGTTGTCCGGGCTCAGGATCCAGCCCAGCCAGGAGGTCAGGTACACGGCGATCGCCACCGGCACCGTCGACAGGAAGGCGGGCAGCGCGTCCCGGCGCAGCATCGACGCGTACGGGGCGCCCGCGCCCGCGGTGCGGCGCGCGGCGGCGTCCCACAGCACGGTGAGGATCCCGAAGAAGGCCAGCACCACGAGCCCGTTCCACTTCGTGCCGAAGGCCAGGCCCAGGCAGACGCCGGCCAGGAGCCGGTACGGGCGCCAGCCGAGCCGCAGCGTCTCGGCGATGTGCACGTCGGGGTGGGCGCGGCCCTCCTCGTCCACCGGGAGGGCCGCCGCGAGCCGGGCCCGTGTCTTGTCCCGGTCGATGACCAGCGCCCCGAAGGCGGCCAGCACGAAGAACATCAGCACCAGGTCGAGCAGCGCGGTCCGGCTCATCACCAGGTGCAGTCCGTCGACCGCGAGCAGCGCGCCCGCCAGGCAGCCGAGGAAGGTGGAGCGCAGCAGGCGCCGGCCGATCCGGCACACCATCAGCACCGACAGGGTGCCGAGCACCGCCGTCATGAACCGCCAGCCGAAGGGGGTGAAGTCGAAGATCCACTCGCCGAGCCCGATCACCCATTTGCCGACCGGCGGGTGCACGACGTAGCCCGGGTCCGGGGGGAGCGGCACCCCGTCGGGATTCGACAGGATCAACTTGTCGACATCCTTGGGCCAGCTGGCCTCGTAGCCCTGCCGGATGGTGGCCCAGGCGTCCTTGGCGTAGTAGGTCTCGTCGAATATCACCGCCTTGGGGCTGCCCAGGTGCGTGAACCGCAGCACCCCCGCGACCAGCGTGATCAGCAGCGGCCCCGCCCAGGCCATCACCCGCTGCCAGGTCCGCCGGCTCGGCTCGGGGATCCCGAGCGCCGTCCAGAGCTGCGCGGACGGCCGCGCGTACGGGGGCACGAGGCGGGTGCGGACATCGGTCACCGGCGCGGCCGGCGCGTAGCCGAATCCGCGCAGGCGGCGCAGCCACACGGGCGGCTCGTAGTGGGAGTCGCGTCCGCCCGGCGGGACGGGCGGGGCCCCCGCGGGGCTGGGCGGCGGCGTCGCGGTACTGGTCACCGGGTCATCGTAGGGAACGCCCCTGTGCGAGCCCCAGTCCCCACGAGCCCCAATGATGCGAGCCCCGGTCCCCACGAGCCCCAATGAGAGGATGGGCCGGTGACAGCTGACCAGCCCCGCGGCGTTGAAGCCTCTCCCTCCCACGGCGTACTCGTCCTCGCCGGGACGCCCATCGGCGATCTCGCCGACGCCCCGCCCCGGCTCGCGGCCGAGCTGGAGCGGGCGGACGTGATCGCCGCCGAGGACACCCGGCGGCTGCGCCGCCTCACGCAGGGGCTCGGCGTGCACACCACCGGGCGCGTCCTGTCGTACTTCGAGGGCAACGAGTCCGCCCGCACCCCCGAACTGGTCGAGGCCCTGGAGGCCGGCCGGCGGGTGCTGCTGGTCACCGACGCCGGGATGCCCTCGGTCTCCGACCCCGGCTACCGGCTGGTCGCGGCCGCCGTGGAGAAGGACATCAAGGTCACGGCCGTCCCCGGGCCGTCCGCCGTGCTCACCGCGCTCGCCCTGTCAGGGCTCCCCGTGGACCGCTTCTGCTTCGAGGGCTTCCTGCCGCGCAAGGCGGGCGAGCGCCTCGGCCGGCTCCGCGAGGTGGAGGGCGAGCGGCGCACGCTCGTCTACTTCGAGGCCCCGCACCGGCTCGACGACACCCTGGCGGCCATGGCCGAGGTGTTCGGCGCCGGCCGGCGGGCCGCCGTGTGCCGGGAGCTGACCAAGACCTACGAGGAGGTCAAGCGCGGCGGACTCGGCGAGCTGGCCGCGTGGGCGGCCGAGGGGGTGCGCGGGGAGATCACGGTCGTGGTCGAAGGCGCCCCGGCGGCCGCGCCCGGCGACGTGGACGACGAGGAGCTGGTGCGCCGGGTGCGGGTGCGCGAGGAGGCCGGCGAGCGCCGCAAGGAGGCCATCGCTGCGGTCGCGATGGAGGCCGGCGTACCCAAGCGCGAGGTCTTCGATGCGGTGGTCGCGGCAAAGAACGCGGCACAAAAGGTGCCGTAAGTCGGTAAAGAGCTAACCTGAAAAGCAAAGCTCAGACCGCGCACCGGGCGCTTTGGGGAATGACTGGCCCAAAGACCGTCCAACAGTAGACAGGGCCTGATGCGCTCCCGCCCGAAGAGGCGTCCACTGGCAATGGCACCAGTGGAACAAGAGGAGCTGGCATGAGTGAGATCGCAGACACCCCGGTACCCGTCACCGCCACCGGCCCGGCCGCCGTTTCCGCGTCCGGCGTGCAGACCGTGCACGAGGCGTACTCCTTCGCGTGCATGAAGTGCGGCTACGGCTGGGAGCAGTCCTACGCGATAGAGCACCACGTCGACGGCAAGGGCCAGCCCTTCATCATGTACACGGTGAAGGGGGAGCGGGTGCCCTCTCCGCTGTCGAACCCGACCTGCCTGAACTGCGGCGCGCACGTCGTACGGATCATGCGCGAGGGTCAGGTCTCCTCGGTGCTCGGCACGATCGACCGGCTCTACCACCACCGCATCGCCCCCGGGATCGCCGGACCGGTGCCGGCCGGCGAGAACGTCCCGAAGCCGCACCGGACCGTCCCGTCGCACGACTCCCCCGGACCCGTCGCCGTCGGCGCGGCCGGGGAGCGCCGCGGCCTGCTCTCCCGCCTGATCGGACTCTTGCGGCGCTGATGCGCGGTCATAAGATCGGCTCATGAGCCCTGCTGAAAAGGACGTACCGCCCCCGCTGCCCGCACCGCTGCGGGTGGCGGTGGCCGACTCGCACACCCACCTCGACATGCAGTCCGGCACCGTCGAGGAGGGCCTCGCCAAGGCCGCCTCGGTGGGCGTGACCACCGTCGTCCAGGTGGGCTGCGACGTGAAGGGCTCGCGCTGGGCCGCCGAGACCGCGGCCGTCTTCGAGAACGTCCACGCCGCCGTGGCCCTGCACCCGAACGAGGCCCCCCGCATCGTGCACGGCGATCCTGGGGGCACCTCCCAGCCCGCTAGGGCTGGGGGAGGCTGGTCGCGCCAGGGCGCGCGCCCCGGCGGCGGCGAGGCGGCGCTCGACGAGGCGCTCGCCGAGATCGAGGCGCTGGCCGCGCTGGACCACGTCAAGGCGGTCGGCGAGACCGGCCTGGACTACTTCCGCACCGGCCCCGAGGGAATGGCCGCGCAGGAGCGTTCCTTCCGGGCCCACATCGAGATCGCCAAGCGGCAGGGCAAGGCGCTGGTCATCCACGACCGCGACGCCCACGCCGACGTGCTGCGCGTGCTGCGGGAGGAGGGCGCCCCCGAGCGGACCGTCTTCCACTGCTACTCCGGTGACGCCGAGATGGCCCGCGAGTGCGCCGCCGCCGGCTACTACATGTCCTTCGCCGGGACCGTCACCTTCAAGAACGCCGCACCGCTGCGCGAGGCCCTGGCGGTGGCCCCGCTGGAGCTGGTGCTGGTGGAGACCGACGCCCCGTACCTCACTCCGGCGCCTTACCGCGGACGGCCCAACGCCCCGTACCTCATTCCGCTGACGGTACGGGCCATGGCGGCGGTGCGCGGCATCGACGAGGACGCCATGGCCACGGCCCTGGCCGCCAACACGGCGCGCGCTTTCGGCTACTGACCGGCCCGCCGCCCCGCCTCCCGCACCGCTCACACACCCGTTCGTCCGACACGCTGGGTAGTCGAACGGCTTTGGCGCGTGACGGCCGCTCCCGCTAGGGTGCCGTGCCCCAACCCGCCGGGGCCGGACCAGTGGAGCGAGCGACGTGAGCGATACGCAGGGCAGTCACCGCCGTGTGTCCTGGCCGGAGGCGCAGCCGGACCCGGGCCCGGACCCCGGCCCGGACCCCGACCCAGGGCGGGCCTCCGAGCCCGGGGTCCCCGCCCCCCGCGGCGAGGGCCGGCGGGCCGCGCGGCGCCGCGCGGCGGCCCCCGCCGAGACCCCGCCGCCACCCGCCCCGGACCCCGCCCAGCCCGGCGGCCGGCGCCGCGCCCCGAACCGCCGCCGCGCCGCCCCCGCGCAACCCCCGGCCCCGATCCCCGCCCCGATCCCCGCCCCGGCCCCGGCCCCGGACGCGGACCCCGGCAGCGGCAGCGCCGGCGCCCGCCCGCCCGGCGGCGGGTCCGGCCGCCGCAGGCGCTCCGTACGCAACCCGGCCGGCCCCGGCGCCGCCGCCCGCGACAGCTGGCGGCGCATCGTCCCGCAGGCGCTGGTCGTCGCCTTCCTCGCGGGCGGCACCACCGCCTTCGTCGCCGCCGACAAAGCGGTCCGCCTCACCGTCGACGGAGTGCCCCGCACCCTGCACACCTTCGCCGGGAGCGTGGACGAACTCCTCGACGCCGAAGGCCTCGGCGTCGGCCCCCACGACCTCGTCGCCCCCGCCCGGGGATCGGTCCTCGACGACGGCCAGCAGGTCGTCGTCCGCTACGGCCGCCCCCTGCGGCTCACCCTCGACGGCACCAGCCGCCAGGTGTGGACCACCGCCCGCACCGTCGACGGCGCCCTGCGCCAGCTCGGCGTCCGCGTCGAGGGCGCCTACCTCTCCGCCCCCCGCACCGCCCCCGTCCCGCGCACCGGCCTCACCCTCGGCGTGCGCACCGAACGCGGCGTCACCTTCATGGCCGACGGCCGCGAACGCACCATCCGCACCAACGCCGCCACCGTCCAGGAGGCCCTGGACCAGGCCGGCATCACCCTCCAGGGCCAGGACACCACCTCCGTCCCCCCGGACTCCTTCCCCCGCGACGGCCAGACCGTGACCGTCCTGCGCATCACCGGCACCCGCGAGGTCCGCGAGGAACGCATCCCGTACGAGACCGAACGGGTGGAGGACGCCGCCCTCTTCGCCGGCACCGAGGTCGTCGAGCGCGTCGGGCGGCCCGGGGCGCGCAGGGTCACGTACGCCCTGCGCACCGTCAACGGGGTCCGCCAGCAGCCCCGGAAGATCGCCGAGGAGGTGGTCCGCGAGCCCGTCAGCCAGCGGGTCCTGGTCGGCACGAAGCCGCTGCCCACCTCCGTCGCCGGAGCCGACGGCCTCGACTGGGCCGCGCTGGCCCAGTGCGAGTCCGGCGGCCGCCCCGCCGCCACCGACGCCTCGGGCACCTACGGCGGCCTCTACCAGTTCGACGTACGCACCTGGCAGGGCCTCGGCGGCAGCGGCCGCCCGCAGGACGCCCCCGCCTCGGAGCAGACGTACCGGGCCAAGAAGCTCTACGTGCAGCGGGGGGCGAGTCCGTGGCCGCACTGCGGCCGTAGGCTTGAGCGGTGAGCACCGCAGAGCAGCAGCCCCACCAGGCCCCCGAGGCCCCCTCCGACGCCCTACTCGGGCCGGCCGACATCCGAGAGCTGGCCAGCGTCCTCGGCGTACGCCCGACGAAGCAGAAGGGCCAGAACTTCGTCATCGACGCCAACACGGTGCGCCGGATCGTGCGCACCGCCGGGGTGCGTCCGGACGATGTGGTCGTCGAGGTCGGCCCGGGCCTGGGCTCGCTGACGCTCGCCCTGCTGGAGGCCGCCGACCGGGTGACCGCCGTCGAGATCGACGACGTCCTGGCCGCCGCGCTGCCCGCCACCATCGAGGCGCGGATGCCGCACCGCAAGGACCGCTTCGCGCTGGTCCACTCCGACGCGATGCTCGTCACCGAACTGCCCGGCCCGGCGCCGACCGCGCTCGTCGCGAACCTCCCGTACAACGTGGCCGTGCCGGTCCTGCTGACCATGCTCGACCGCTTCCCGAGCATCGAGCGGACCCTCGTCATGGTCCAGTCCGAGGTCGCCGACCGGCTCGCCGCCCGTCCGGGCAACAAGGTCTACGGAGTCCCCTCGGTCAAGGCGGCCTGGTACGCGGAGGTCAAGCGGGCCGGGGCCATCGGCCGCAACGTCTTCTGGCCCGCGCCGAATGTCGACTCGGGACTCGTCTCGCTCGTACGGCGCACCGAGCCGGTCAAGACCACCGCCTCCAAGGCCGAGGTCTTCGCGGTCGTCGACGCGGCCTTCGCGCAGCGGCGCAAGGGCCTGCGCGCCGCGCTGGCCGGCTGGGCCGGCTCCGCCGCGGCCGCCGAGACGGCGCTGGTCGCCGCCGGCATCTCCCCGCTCGCGCGCGGGGAATCCCTGACGGTGGAGCAGTTCGCGGCGATCGCCGAGCACAAGCCCGCGGCCCCGAGGCCCGCGCTGTGAGCGTGACGGTACGCGTCCCCGCGAAGGTCAACGTCCAGCTGGCGGTGGGCGCCGCCCGCCCCGACGGCTTCCACGACCTGGCCAACGTCTTCCTGGCCGTGTCCCTCTTCGACGAGGTGACCGCGGCCCCGGCCGCGGAACTGACGGTCACCTGCGAAGGCCCGGACCGCGACCAGGTGCCGCTGGACCGCAGCAACCTCGCGGCGCGCGCCGCCGAGACCCTGGCGGCCCGGGCCGGCATCGAGCCTGCCGTGCACCTGCACATCGCCAAGAACATCCCGGTCGCCGGCGGCATGGCCGGCGGCAGCGCGGACGGGGCGGCCGCCCTGCTGGCCTGCGACCGGCTGTGGGGGCTCGACACCCCGCGCGAGGAACTGCTGGCCATCTGCGCCGAGCTGGGCAGCGACGTCCCCTTCAGCCTCGTCGGGGGCGCGGCGCTGGGCACCGGACGCGGCGAGTTCCTCACCCCGGTGGCCGCCGGGGAGTTCCACTGGGTGTTCGCGGTCGCCGAAGGCGGCCTCTCCACCCCGGCGGTGTTCCGTGAGTTCGACCGGCTGACCGCCGGTACGGACGTCCCCGAGCCGCAGGCCTCCCCGGCGCTGCTGGCGGCCCTCGCCTCGGGCGACGCGGACGCGCTGGCCGCGGTCCTGGCCGGGTCCAACGGGCTCCAGCCGGCCGCGCTCTCCCTGCGCCCGCAGCTGGCCGACACCCTCGCCGCGGGCACCGACGCGGGGGCACTGGCCGGGCTGGTCTCCGGCTCGGGGCCGACGACGGCCTTCCTGGTGCGGGACCCGGAATCCGCCGCCAAGGTCGCCGCCGCGCTGGAGGCCTCGGGCACCTGCCGCGCCACCCGGGTCACCTCCTCCCCGGCCCCGGGGGCCACCGTCCTGCCGTAGACCCTGTCGTCAAAGCCCCGCCCGCCCCCGGCCGCGCCGTACCTAGGCCCGGGATGAGTACCCGCACCCTGTCGTGGGCCGGGGCCGGGCGGCGACCGTGGGGGCATGACAGTCAGCGCACGCGGCATGGCCGCCGCCACGCCCGCCTCGCGGGACCGCTACGTGGACCTGCTCCGGGTCGCCTCCCTCGCCACCGTCGTGCTCGGCCACTGGCTGATGGCCGCCGTCAGCGGCGAGGGCATAGGGAACCTGCTCGCGCTGGTGCCCCCGCTCCAGGTGCTCACCTGGGGGCTCCAGGTGATGCCGGTCTTCTTCTTCGTCGGCGGGTTCTCGCACGCCCTGTCGTACCGGTCGCTGGAGCGCCGCGGCGAGGGGCGTCCCGTCTACGCCGTCTTCCTGCGCGCCCGCCTCCAGCGGCTGCTGCGCCCCACCCTCGTCTTCGTCCTCGTCTGGGCCGCGCTCGCGCTCGCCGTACAGCTCGCCGGCGGGGGCGGCGGCCGGCTGACAGGGGCCGCGCTGCGGATGGTCACGCAGCCGCTGTGGTTCATCGGGATCTACCTGGCGATGGTGGCCTTCACCCCGCCCCTGCTGAAGCTGCACCGGCGCTGGGGCTGGGGCGCCTTCGCCGCGCTGGTGGCCGCGGCCGCGCTGGTCGACGTACTGCGCTTCGCGCTCGGCGTCCCGTACGTGGAGTTCCTGAACTTCGGCTTCGTCTGGCTCGCCGTGCACCAGCTCGGCTTCCTGCGCGCCGACGGCCGCATCACCAGGCCCGCCCTCCTCGGCGCCGCCGGGCTCGCCGGGGCCGTGCTGCTCGTCGCGGCCGGGCCGTACCCGCTGTCCATGGTCGGGATGCCCGGGGAGAAGGTGTCCAACATGGCCCCGCCCACCCTCGCCCTGCTCTGCCACGGCATGTGGCTGGCCGGCGCCGTCCAGCTCTTCGCGAAGCCCGCGGCGGCCTGGCTCGCCCGGCCCCGAGTCTGGCGCGGGGTGGTCGCCGCCAACGGGATCGCCATGACCGCCTTCCTCTGGCACCTCACCGCCATGCTCGCCGTGTACGCCGCCCAGCTCGCCCTGGGCCTGCGCCTGCCCGAGCCCGCCACCGCCGCCTGGTGGGCGCAGGTGCCGCCGCGGATCCTCCTCGCGGCCGCCCTCACCGCCCTGCTCGTGGCCTGCTTCCGCCGCTTCGAGGCGCCGCGGACCCCGAACGCCGCCCCCGGCAGCGGGCCCGCCGCCGCCCTCGGCACCACCCTGTGCCTCCTCGGGATCCTGGGCCTGTCCATGACCGGCCTCGGCGGCCTCCTGGAGGGCCACAGCGCCACCCTGATCGCCCTCCCGGTCACCGCACCCGCCGCCATCGGCATGGCTCTGGCCGGTGCCTGGCTGGTGGAACGGTCGGTGTCGGCCCGGAGGGTTAGGCTGAGGGGCTGATCCACACCCTCCCCCGGACCCGGTCCGGGGGGACCCTGACCTGGAGCGCGTCTGATGGCCGTCAATCTCGTCAATGTCGAGGCAGTCAGCAAGGTGTACGGCACCCGTACCCTGCTCGACGGCATTTCCCTCGGCGTCTCCGAGGGAGACCGGATCGGTGTCGTCGGCCGCAACGGCGACGGAAAGACCACCCTCATCCGGATGCTCGCCAAGCTGGAGGAGCCCGACTCCGGCCGGGTCACGCAGAACGGCAGCCTGCAGATGGGCGTGCTCACCCAGCACGACTCCCTCGACCCGGCCGCCACCATCCGGCACGAGATCATCCGCGACATGGCCGACCACGAATGGGCCGGCAACGCCAAGATCCGCGACGTCCTCACCGGGCTCTTCGGCGGCCTCGACCTGCCCGGCTTCGGCCAGGGCCTCGACACCGTCATCGGCCCGCTCTCCGGCGGCGAGCGCCGCCGCATCGCGCTCGCCAAGCTGCTCATCGCCGACCAGGACCTCCTCGTCCTCGACGAGCCCACCAACCACCTCGACGTCGAGGGCATCTCCTGGCTGGCCAAGCACCTCCAGGAGCGCCGCTCCGCGCTCGTCTGCGTCACCCACGACCGCTGGTTCCTCGACCAGGTCTGCACCCGTATGTGGGACGTCCAGCGCGGTGCCGTCCACGAGTACGAGGGCGGCTACAGCGACTACGTCTTCGCCCGCGCCGAGCGCGACCGCATCGCCGCGACGGAGGAGTCCAAGCGGCAGAACCTGATGCGCAAGGAGCTGGCCTGGCTGCGCCGCGGCGCCCCCGCCCGGACGTCCAAGCCCCGCTACCGCATCGAGGCCGCCAACGAGCTGATCGCCGACGTGCCGCCGCCGCGCGACAAGTCCGAGCTGATGAAGTTCGCCAACGCCCGCCTCGGCAAGACCGTCTTCGACCTGGAGGACGTGACCGTCCAGGCCGGGCCCAAGACCCTCCTCAAGCACCTGACCTGGCACCTGGGCCCCGGCGACCGCGTCGGCCTCGTCGGCGTCAACGGCGCCGGCAAGACCTCCCTGCTGCGGGCCCTCGCCGAGGCCGCCCGCACCCAGGGCGAGACCCAGCCCGCGGCCGGCTCCGTCACCGTCGGCAAGACCGTCCGGCTGGCCTACCTCTCCCAGGAGGTCGGCGAGCTCGACCCGTCGCTGCGCGTCCTGGAGGCCGTCCAGCGCGTCCGTGACCGCGTCGACCTCGGCAAGGGCCGCGAGATGACGGCGGGCCAGCTGTGCGAGCAGTTCGGCTTCACCAAGGAGAAGCAGTGGACGCCGGTCGGTGACCTCTCCGGCGGTGAGCGGCGCCGGCTCCAGATCCTGCGCCTGCTGATGGACGAGCCCAACGTCCTCTTCCTCGACGAGCCCACCAACGACCTGGACATCGAGACCCTCACCCAGCTGGAGGACCTCCTCGACGGCTGGCCCGGCTCGATGATCGTGATCTCCCACGACCGGTTCTTCATCGAGCGCACCACCGACACGGTGATGGCGCTGCTCGGCGACGCGAGCCTGCGGATGCTGCCGCGCGGCCTGGACGAGTACCTGGAGCGCCGCCGGCGGATGATCGAGGCCGCCGCCCCGGCGCCGGCCCCGGCCGCCGCCGCCAAGTCCTCCGCCTCGGGCGACTCGCGGGCCGCGAAGAAGGAGCTCCAGAAGATCGAGCGCCAGCTCAACAAGATGTCGGACCGCGAGTCGAACCTGCACGCGCAGATCGCCGAGCACTCCACCGACTACGACAAGGTCGCCAAGCTCGACGCGGAGCTGCGGGAACTCATCTCCGAGCGCGACGACTTGGAGATGCGCTGGCTGGAACTGGCCGAGGAGGCCTGAGTCCAGGGGGCCGTACGGGCCCCGACAGGCGGCGTCCGGCCGGATAACGGCCATGTCACGGGCCGGTCCTCCCTTGGGAACAGGGGTGCGACCGGCCCGGTGCATGTCGGCCACGGGTGATAGAAAGGGTCGGTTCTTTTCGATCTCCTGGATCCCCTGCCCGCCTGAACCCGAAGGTATGCGCTGATGACCGAGCCGCCCCAGCCGCCGAACCAGCCGCCGACCCCTTCCGGTTACGGCCACTTGCCCGGGCCCCCGCAGCCCGGATACGGCTACCCGCCGCAGGGCGCCAACCCGTACGCGCAGCAGCAGCAGCCGCCGACCGTCCCGCAGCCGCTGGCCCAGCAGGGCGGGTACGGCTTCCCGCCGCCCGGGCCCGGCATGCCCCCCGGCCCGCCGGCTCCCGGCGGACCGCGCCGCCGCAAGGGGGCGGTCGTCGTCGCGGCGGCGGTCGCGGGTGTCCTCGTACTCGGCGCCGGCGGCTACTTCGTCTTCCTCGGCGACGACGAGTCCGGCCCCAAGACGCCCGTCGCGCAGGGCTCCACGCCCGCCGACCCCAAGCCCTCGGGCTCCCCTTCGGTGGACAAGGGCGACGGCAGCGGCAACGGCAGCGGCGAGCAGACCGACCTGAACGCGGGCCGCAAGCCCGGCGAGGGCAAGGTCCTGTGGTTCAAGACGGCCAAGCTCCAGGGCCCCGGCGCCGGCATCCAGGCCAAGGGGCAGTGGGTGGTCGGCGACACCGTCGTCAAGACCCTCGACAAGTCCGTCATCGCGTATGCCGTCACCGACGGCAAGGAGAAGTGGAAGCTCGACTTCCGTACGGAGGTCTGCGGGCTCACCGACCAGACCACCGGCGACGGCAAGACCGTCATGGCCGTCAAGGACGGCGAGGGCTCCAGCGCGACCTGCAACCAGCTGAAGCTGGTCGACCTGAAGACCGGCAAGGAGGGCTGGACCAAGGAGGTCGTCAAGGAGAACCTCTTCGACGGCGGCAACTCCGTGGCCCTGTCCCTCACCGGCGACACCGTCGCCGTCAACCGGCTGGCCAACACCAGCGCCTACCGGATCAGCACCGGCGACAAGCTCTTCTCCGGCAACAGCCCCGAGGGCTGCCAGGCGGGCCAGTACGCCGCCGGCAACGGCAAGATGCTCGGCATCGCCATGTGCCTGGACGACGACAAGACCACCGAGGTCCAGGACGCCGACCCGGTCACCGGCAAGAAGACCTGGTCCTACCGGCTGCCCAAGGGCTGGCGCGTCAACGGCGTGTACTCCGTCTTCCCGACCGTCCTCGACATCGGCAACCGGGACACCAAGGAGCGCGCCGTCATCGCCCTCACGGCGGACGGCAAGAAGCGCTCCAGCATGGCCGCCGAAGGCTCCTTCGAGGTCAACTGCGGTAGCGGCAGCGTGGACAACCTCCAGGGCTGCGGCAGTTCCGCGGTCGACGGCGACACCCTCTACCTGCGGACGACGACGGAGAGCGGCACCGACAACGAGATCGTCGCCTTCGACCTCGCCACCGGCAAGGCCAAGTGGCGCCACAAGGCCGGCGACCAGCGCAACTGGCACCCGCTCAAGGCGGCGAACGGGCAGCTGACCGTCTACCGCGGCAGCGTCCGCGACGAGCCCGGCGAGGTCGTCACCATGGCGGCCGCCGGCGGCGAGCCCAAGTCGCTGCTGCGCATGCCCTCGGGCCCCGCCGCGAAGGTCGAGGGCTCCTTCATCACGTACTCGCTGCGGGCCTACGAGGGCGGCCGGTACATCACCTCCGCCACCTCGCTGACCGGCGACGGCAAGGACGAGCGACTCCTGATGGTCTTCGGCAAGTGAACGAGCCCACCGAGCGCCCCACCGAGAGGCAGTAGCAAGCGATGAGTACCCCGCCGCCCCCCAGCCAGCCGCCCTCCGGCGGTTTCGGCGGCCCCCCGCCGCCGCCCGGCCCCCCGCAGCAGCCGGCCCAGCCGCCGACCGTCCCCGCCCAGCCGCCCGCGGCCCCGCCCGCCCAGGCCGGCTACGGCTACCCGCAGCCCCAGGCACAGCCCGGCTACGGCTACCCGCAGCAGCCCAGCACCCTCCAGGCCCCGGCCCAGCCGCAGTACGCCGCCCCGGCGGGCGGCGGCGGCGGCGACAAGCGCGCCCAGCTGATGATCGTCGGCGCGGCCGTGCTGTCCATGGCCCTCATCATCGGCGGCGGCTTCTGGTACGTCTCCGGCGACGAGGGCGGCGCCGCGCAGCCCACCGCGAACGGCACCAGCGGCTCGCCCGACGGCGACAAGGGCCAGGCCGGCACGCCCGGCAGCGAGAAGGTCCCGACCAACCCCAAGTCGAAGGAGCTGGCCAAGGTCCCGAGCCCGGCGCCGGCCGAGGTGGTCTCCGTCGACGGCTCCTGGATGACCGACACCACCTACGTCAAGTCCGACGTGGCGAAGGTCGTCGGCTACAACCTGGTCGACGGCGGCAAGAAGTGGGAGCTCCCGCTCCCCGCCAACATCTGCGGCGCCACCAAGCACATCAGCGACAACAAGTCGGCCATCCTCTTCGAGGAGGGCATGGCGACCAACGAGAAGAAGTACCCGCAGTGCACCCAGGTCGGCGTCATCGACCTGAACACCGGCAAGCTCCTCTGGTCCGCCACCGCCAAGTCCGCCACCGGCGGCGACAAGCCGGTCTCCTTCAAGGAGGTCACCCTCAGCGGCCAGACCGTCGCCGCGGGCGGCCTGTCCGGCGGCGCCGCCTGGAACCTCGCCGACGGCAAGTCCCTGTGGGCCCCGAAGACGGACGGCGAAGGCTGCTACGACATGGGCTACGCGGGCGGCGAGGCCCTGGCCGTCCTGCGCAAGTGCGGCCGCAGCTCCAACGAGACCCTGTACGCGCAGGCCCTCGACCCGGTCACCGGCGCGCCGAAGTCCTCGTACAAGCTGTCCGCGGGCATCGAGTGGGCCGGCATCATCTCCACGAAGCCGCTCATCGTCGCCGCCGACGTCGGCGACACCGCCAAGAACGCCACCAACGTCAGCGACCTCTTCGTCGTCGACGACGCGGGCCAGCTCAAGACCCGCATCGGCCTGGCCGCCGGCAGCTACGCCCCCAAGTGCCCCGCCACCGAGGTCGAGCAGTGCTCGAACATGGTCATCGGCAACGGCAAGGTCTACCTGCCCTCGTACGAGCACCAGGGCACGTCCTCCAGCGGCCGCACCAACGAGATCGTCTCCTTCGACCTGGAGACCGGAAAGCCCACCAGCGACCGCGCCGACGCGGGCGAGCGGTACACCATGTACCCGCTGCGCATGGACGGGTCGAACATCATCGCCTACAAGGTGCCCCCGTACGACGGAGGCGGCCAGATCGTCAGCATCGACGGCAAGACGATGAAGCAGACCGTCCTGATGCAGAACCCGGCGGACAAGGCCAGCCAGCGCGCCGAGAGCTCCTTCTCGCTGGACCACTCGGAGTTCCGCTACCACAACGGGCGCCTGTTCATCGCCCGTACGACGGTGCGCAAGCCGTACTCGGAGAAGGCCGACCCGGAGTACCTCTTCGTCTCCTACGCGGCGAGCTGACGCTCAGGTCTTCCCCATCGCCGAAGCCCCCGGACGGCACCAGCCGATCGGGGGCTTTCGCGCGGTAACCGGCACGCCCCGTCGAACAAGCGTGTAGCTTGCCGGGTCAGAAGGATCTGGGGTGGGAGCCTTGATGGGCGTACGGGTCATGGTGGTCGACGAGCACCGGCTGCTGGCCGAGGCGCTCGCCTCGGCCCTGAAACTGCGCGGGCACCGCGTGCTCGCGGCGGCCGCGCCGGCGGCCGGAGCCGCCGAACTGGTCGTCAGCCGCGCCCCGGAGGTGTGCCTGTTCGGCACCGCCACGCCGGCGGAGCCCGGGGTCTTCGAGCCGGTGGTCCGGATCAAACGGGAGCGCCCGCAGATCGCCGTCGTGGTGCTGGGCCCGGTGCCGAGCCCGATCGGGATCGCGGCCGCCTTCGCCGCCGGTGCCTCGGGATACGTACGCCAGGACGAGCGCATCGAGGGCGTCGAGCGGGCCCTGGCCAAGGCGCGGGCGGGGGAGGTCGCCATCTCCCCGCAGCTGCTCCAGGGGGCCTTCGCGGAGCTGCTGAACCCCGCCGCCCAGCCCGACGACGAGGGCAGCCGGCTACTGAGGCTGCTGACCCCGCGCGAGGTCGAGGTGCTGTTCCGGGTCGCGGAGGGCGAGGACACCCGGCTCATCGCCGCCGGGATGGCCATCGCGCCGAGCACAGCCCGTACACATGTGCAGCGGGTACTGATGAAGCTGGGCGTGGGGTCACGGCTGGAGGCCGCCGCCCTGGCCGCCCGTACCGGGCTGCTGGACCGGGCCGTGCTGCCCGCGCGGGCACAGCCGCAGGAGGACGCGCGGCCGTCCGGGGACTGAACCCGGACAGCGGCCGATTTCCCCGGAGGCGCGGAATCCGGTAAGCCAGTCACCAGAGCACGCGCATCCGCGTGCTTCCGCGAGAAGTAGGAGTGCGAGTGAGCAAGTACCTGGTCACCGGCGGCGCCGGATACGTGGGCAGCGTGGTCGCCGCCCATCTGCTGGAGGCCGGACACGAGGTCACCGTCCTCGACAACCTCTCCACCGGCTTCGGCGAGGGGGTCCCCGCGGGCGCCACCCTGATCAACGGCAGGATCCAGGACGCCGCCCGGTACCTGGACCCCTCCTACGACGCGGTGCTGCACTTCGCGGCCTCCTCGCAGGTCGGCGAGTCCGTCGTGAACCCCGGCAAGTACTGGGACAACAACGTCGGCGGGACCCTCGCCCTGCTGACCGCGATGCGGGAGGCGGGCGTGCGCCGCCTCGTCTTCTCCTCCACCGCCGCGACCTACGGGGAGCCGGCCGGGGGCGTGCTGACGGAGACCTCGGTGACCGCGCCGACCAACCCGTACGGAGCCTCGAAGCTGGCCGTCGACCACATGATCGCGGGGGAGTGCGCGGCCCACGGCCTCGCCGCGGTCTCGCTGCGCTACTTCAACGTGGCCGGCGCCTACCGGGAGTTCGGCGAGCGGCACGACCCCGAGACGCACCTGATCCCGCTGGTGCTCCAGGTCGCCCTGGGCGAGCGCGCCGCCATCTCGGTCTTCGGGGACGACTACCCGACCCCCGACGGCACCTGCGTGCGCGACTACATCCACGTGGCCGACCTGGCGGAGGCCCACCTGTCCGCGCTGCGCGTCGCGGCCGAGGGCGAGCACCTGGTGTGCAACCTCGGCAACGGCAGCGGCTTCTCGGTCCGCGAGGTGATCGAGACGGTCCGCAAGGTCACCGGCAAGGAGATCCCCGAGACCGCCGCCCCGCGCCGCGCCGGGGACCCGGCGGTCCTCGTCGCCTCCGCGCGCACGGCGCACGAGCGCCTCGGCTGGACCCCGACCCGCTCGGACCTCACCAACATCGTGACGGACGCCTGGAACTTCGCCCGCAAGCAGCGTTCCTGACCCACCGCCCTCCCCGCGCGCCCCCCGCACCCGACGGTGCGGGGGGCGCGCGCGTAGGGGCCGCGCGCGGCCGTCAGGCGCTGTGCGCGGGCGCCAGGCGTGCGTACGCCGGGTGAAATGCACCCCGTGCAACTGCCCGTGGCACGCGCCGGTCGGGATTACGCCTCTCCGACCTTCAGGACAGGCGAAAACAAGCCACCACAAAGGCCGTTGCGGACCCTCCCGCTGGAAAATCGCTCGAAAAACTTCTGCTATTCGGCCAACCGCGAGACGCCGCCCGTTCTACGCTGATGCGTGACACCGGTGGGGGCCGGTGTTGATTCAGGGGTCGAGACACGCCGGGTACGGCGTCCGGTCCGGGGTAGTGCACAGATGTCGCGGCGGCGGCCGCGGGGGCTGTGGGCCACCCGGCCGGGCGCCGTACCCGTAGTCGTCCGTTCCCCGACCCTTGGGGGTTTTGTGGTTCGTATCCGGGTCCTGGTGGTCGACGGCCACCGCATCTTCGCCGAATCTCTCGCAGCCGCGCTCGCGGCCGAGCCGGACGTGGACGTTTCCGCGGCCGGCAGCGGTCCCGCCGCCTCGCGCTGCCTCGAACGCGCCGTGGCGGAAGGCCGCCGCTTCGACGTGCTGCTCGTCGACGCCGACCTCGGCACCGGCGCGTCCGCGTCCGCGACGGGGGTGCTGCCCGGCCAGCGCGCACCGGGCTCCGGGCCGGCGCCACCGCCGGCGGACGGGATCGCCCTCGTCGCCGGGGTCCGCGTGGCCCACCCCGGGGTGCGCACCGTGGTCCTCGCCGAGCGCGACGACCCCCGCCGGGCTGCGCTCGCCCTTCAGGCGGGGGCCTCCGGGTGGGTGGCCAAGGACTGCTCGCTCTCGCGCCTGCTCGCCGTCATCCGCGGGGTGCTGCGCGAGGAGACCCACCTGCCGCCCGCCCTGCTCACCGGGGTGCTGCGGGAGCTGACCGCCGCCCGCAAGCACCGTACGGACAGCGAACGGCTCGTCGAGTCCCTCACCCCGCGCGAACACGAGGTGCTGCGCTGCATGGTGGCGGGGCTGGGCCGCAAGGACGTGGCGGCGCGGCTGTTCCTGTCCCCGCACACGGTCCGCACCCACATGCAGAACGTGCTGGGCAAGCTCGGCGTGCACTCCACCCTGGCCGCCGTGGCACTGGCCCGGCGGGCCGGCGTACGTCCCGCGGAGCTAGCCGGGGATGTTGTCGAACGGAGCGGTCAACTGGCGTAGCAGCCCGGCGAGGTCGCCACGCTGGGCCGTGGAGAGCTGGGCCAGGATCGCCCGTTCCTGGGCCAGCAGTCCCGCGAGGGACTGGTCGGCGCGGTCGCGCCCCTCCGGCGTCAGCCGGACCAGCACCCCGCGCCGGTCGCTGGGGTCGGGCAGCCGCTCGACGAGGCCCTTCTTGGCGAGCCGGTCGATGCGGTTGGTCATGGTGCCGGAGGTGACGAGGGTCTGCGTCAGCAACTGTCCGGGGGAGAGCTGGTAGGGCGCGCCCGCGCGCCGCAGCGAGGTCAGGACGTCGAACTCCCACGGCTCCAGGCCGTGCTCGGAGAAGGCGAGCCTGCGTGCCCGGTCGAGGTGGCGCGCGAGCCGGCTGACGCGGCTGAGCACTTCGAGCGGTTCCACGTCGAGGTCAGGGCGCTCTCGCCGCCATGCCGCGACCAGTCGGTCGACCTCGTCCTCCATGCCGATCAGTGTACGGGGTCTGTCGACATGAAGTCTCTTCAAATCGAGAATCTTGACATCGAGATATATTCTGGCGAGCATGGGGCATGGAGGGGGCCGGAACAGCTTCCGCTTCCGACCGCCCCACCAGTAGGGAGGCTCGAACATGCATTCCGATATCGCGCCGGCCGTGCGCCCCCACACCCTGGACGACGGCGCCGCCCCGTCCGCACCCGTCTGGGATCCCCAGCAGTACCTCCGTCACGCCGGCCACCGCACGCGTCCCTTCCTCGACCTGATGACCCGCATACCAGAGCTCCCTACCCGGCCCGCCCGCATCGCCGACCTCGGCTGCGGCCCCGGCAACGTCACCGCGCTGCTCGCCGACCGCTGGCCCGATGCCCGCATCACCGGCTTCGACCTCTCCCCGCAGATGCTCCAGCGCGCCACCGCCGAGTACGCCGGACCCACCCCCGGCGGCGGCCGGCTCGACTTCCGCCACGCCGACCTCGCCGACTGGATGCCCGAGGAGACGTACGACCTCATCGTGTCCAACGCGGCCCTGCAATGGGTGCCCAGCCACCCCGGCTCCTTCGCCGCCTGGATCAACGGCCTGCGCCCCGGCGGCACCTTCGCCTTCCAGATCCCCGGCAACTTCACCGCCCCCAGCCACCGGCTGCTCGCCGAACTGTGCGACACCCCGCGCTGGCGCGGCCGCCTCGCCGGACACGGAGCGCGCTACATCCACATCCTCGAACCCGCCGAGTACCTCGCCCGGTTCACCGAGCTCGGCTGCGAGGTCGACGTCTGGGAGACCACCTACTCCCAGCTCCTCCAGGGATCCGACCCCGTCCTCGACTGGGTCAAGGGCACCGCCCTGCGGCCCGTGCTCACCGCCCTCGGCGAGGACCGCGAGGCCGTCGACCGCTTCCTCACCGAATACCGCGAGGCCCTGCGCGCCGCCTACCCGCCAGGCCCGCGCGGCACCGTCTTCCCGTTCCGCCGCATCTTCGCCGTCGCCCGCAAGGAGGCCTGACCGTGCTGACCGCAGTCGACCACGTCCAACTCGCCGCACCGCCCGGCTCGGAGGACAAGCTGCGCGCCTACTACCAAGACGTCCTCGGCATGAGGGAGATCTCCAAACCCGCCGTCCTCGCCGCGCGCGGGGGCTGCTGGTTCGCCACCGGAACCGTGCAGCTGCACCTGGGCGTCGAAGAGGACTTCCGGCCGGCCCGCAAGGCACACCCCGGACTGCGGGTGACAGGCATCGAGGAGTACGCGCGCAGACTCCGGGAGCGCGGCGCCGAGGTCGTCTGGGACGACAACTTGCCGGGCCACCGCCGCTTCTACTCCCACGACCCGGTCGGCAACCGGCTCGAGTTCCTCGAGAAGAAGGACCCGCAGCCGCCGACGGGCCGCTGACCCGGCGCCGACCGGGCGGGACGAGCACCGCGGAAGGCCCCGCACCACGCGACGGCGCCCCGCCACCGGAAGACCGGTGACGGGGCGCCGTCGCGTCGCGCGTCATGCGCCCGCGTACGTACGTACGTGGCTCAGCTCTTGCGGTGACCCACCAGCCGCGGCTTCGCCTCCAGGTTCTCCAGCCCGTGCCAGGACAGGTTCACCAGGTGCGCCGCGACCTCGGCCTTCTTCGGCTGCCGGGTCTCCAGCCACCACTGGCCCGTCAGCGCCACCATCCCGACCAGCGCCTGCGCGTACAGCGGGGCCAGCTTCGGATCGAAGCCGCGGGCCTTGAACTCCAGCCCCAGGATGTCCTCCACCTGCGTGGCGATATCACTGATCAGCGAAGCGAAGGTGCCCGTCGACTGGGCCACGGGGGAGTCCCGCACCAGGATCCGGAAGCCGTCGGTGTAGTTCTCGATGTAGTCCAGCAGGGCGAACGCGGCCTGTTCCAGCAGCTCCCGCGGGTGTCCGGCCGTCAGCGCGCCCGTGACCCCGTCCAGGAGTTGGCGCATCTCGCGGTCCACGACCACCGCGTACAGGCCCTCCTTGCCGCCGAAGTGCTCGTACACCACCGGCTTGGACACCCCGGCCTTCGCCGCGATCTCCTCCACCGAAGTGCCCTCGAAACCCTTCTCGGCGAACAGGGCGCGGCCGATGTCCAGCAGTTGCTGGCGCCGTTCGGCGCCCGTCATCCGGACCCGGCGTCCTCGCCTGGGCTTGTCGCTGCTGGAACTGCTGCCGTCGTTTCCCACGTCACCCATCATGCCGCGTTCGGCGTCTTTTCCTTGCGCCGGGCGTCGATCCTCGCCCCGGACGGCCAGCGCACGTCGGAGGCCCAGCCCAGCAGCTCGAACCAGCGGATCAGCCGGGCACTCGAATCGACCTGCCCGCGCAGCACTCCGTGCCGGGCCGAGGTCGGGTCCGCGTGGTGCAGGTTGTGCCAGGACTCCCCGCACGACAGCACCGCCAGCCACCACACGTTGCCGCTGCGGTCGCGGGACTTGAACGGCCGCTTGCCCACCGCGTGGCAGATCGAGTTGATCGACCACGTCACGTGGTGCAGCAGCGCCACGCGCACCAGCGAACCCCAGAAGAAGGCCGTGAACGCGCCCCACCAGGACATCGTCACCAGACCGCCCACCAGCGGCGGGATCGCCAGCGAGACGATGGTCCACAGGACGAAGTCGCGCGAGATCCGCCGGATCGCCGGGTCCTTGATCAGGTCCGGGGCGTACTTCTGCTGGTTGGTCTGCTCCTCGTCGAAGAGCCAGCCGATGTGCGCCCACCACAGGCCCTTCATCAGCGCCGGCACCGTCTCGCCGAACCGCCACGGCGAATGCGGGTCGCCCTCGTGGTCGGAGTACTTGTGGTGCTTGCGGTGGTCCGCCACCCAGCGCACCAGCGGACCCTCCACCGCCATCGACCCCATGATCGCCAGCGCGATCCGCAGGGGCCGCTTCGCCTTGAAGGAACCGTGCGTGAAGTAACGGTGGAAGCCGATGGTGATCCCGTGGCAGGCCAGGAAGTACATGAAGACCATGAGGCCGAGGTCCAGCCAGGTCACCCCCCAGCCCCAGGCCAGCGGGACCGCCGCCAGCAGGGCCAGGAAGGGCACGGTGATGAACAGCAGCAGCGCGATCTGCTCGACGGAGCGCTTCTGCTCACCGCCGCGCGTAGCGGAGGGCGCGGAAGGCGCCGAGGAGTCCTCGATCAGTTCGGGACTGATGGTCATTTGGGGTTCCCCTGGGGGGTGAGAAGTTCGGCAGGCGTCCGGTCGACGGACCCTACGGATCCGTAACCTACGGCATCGTAAGTATGGCAAAGGTGGCCCGCCCGGCAACAGGACCGCGCCCACGTCACCCACCGTGCCGCCCGCACCACCCACCGGGACCACCCCGCCCGCCCCCGGACCCGCCCGGATCCGCTCCCGGACCGCCCCGGAGGGCGCCCGCCGGGCCGCCGTACGAGCGCCGCAAGCCCACCGCAGCAGCCGCTCTGCCAGGGCACAGGGGCGGGACACCTATCCTGGTGTCGTCGGACAGCGCGGTCCGCACGGGCAGCCCGGGCTGCGCAGCAGGACCGGCATGGCCGCGCACCCCCGGGAGCCCACAGCCCAGTAGCGCTCGAACACTGCAAGGAGCCGCACCTGTGAGCAGTGCTGACCAGGCCGCCCAGGCCCCCGTCACCCAGCCCGCCGACCCCTCCGCCAAGACGCGGACGGCTGAGACGGCGAACGCCGAGCTGCGCGCGGACATCCGCCGCCTCGGCGACCTCCTCGGCGAGACCCTCGTCCGCCAGGAAGGCCGGGAACTCCTCGACCTCGTCGAACAAGTGCGCGCCCTGACGCGCACCGACGGCGAGGCCGCCGCAGCCCTCCTCGGGGACACCGACCTGGAGACCGCCGCCAAGCTCGTGCGCGCCTTCTCCACCTACTTCCACCTCGCCAACGTCACCGAGCAGGTGCACCGCGGCAAGGAGCTGCGGGCCCACCGCGCCGCCGAGGGCGGACTCCTCGCCCGCACCGCCGACATGCTCAAGGACGCAGACCCCGAGCACCTGCGCGAGACGGTCAAGAACCTCAACGTCCGCCCCGTCTTCACCGCGCACCCCACCGAGGCCGCCCGCCGCAGCGTCCTGAACAAGCTGCGCCGCATCGCCGCCCTCCTCGAGGAGCCCGTCTCCGGGGCCGGCGAGCGCCGCCGCCACGACCTGCGGCTCGCCGAGAACATCGACCTCGTCTGGCAGACCGACGAACTGCGCGTGGTCCGCCCGGAGCCCGCCGACGAGGCCCGCAACGCCATCTACTACCTCGACGAGCTGCACGCCGGCGCCGTCGGCGACGTACTCGAGGACCTCGCCGCCGAGCTCCAGCGCGTCGGCATCGAGATCCCCGCCGGCACCCGCCCGCTCACCTTCGGCACCTGGATCGGCGGCGACCGCGACGGCAACCCGAACGTCACCCCCGACGTTACCCGGGACGTGCTGATCCTCCAGCACGAGCACGGCATCACCGACGCCCTGGAACTCATCGACTTCCTGCGCGGACTGCTCTCCAACTCCATCCGCTACACCGGCGCCACCGAGGAACTCCTCACCTCCCTCCAGGCCGACCTGGAACGCCTCCCGGAGATCAGCCCCCGCTACAAGCGGCTGAACGCCGAGGAGCCCTACCGGCTCAAGGCGACCTGCATCCGCCAGAAGCTCCTCAATACCCGCGAGCGTCTCGCCAAGGGCATCCCCCACGAGGAAGGCCGCGACTACCTCGGCACCGCCGAGCTCCTCGCCGACCTCACCCTCATCCAGACCTCCCTGCGCGAACACCGCGGCGCCCTCTTCGCCGACGGCCGCATGGACCGCACCATCCGCACCCTGGCCGCCTTCGGCCTCCAGCTCGCCACCATGGACGTACGCGAGCACGCGGACGCCCACCACCACGCGCTGGGCCAGCTCTTCGACCGCCTCGGCGAGGAGTCCTGGCGCTACGCCGACATGCCGCGCGACTACCGGCAGAAGCTCCTCGCCAAGGAGCTCCGCTCCCGCCGCCCCCTCGCCCCCACCCCGGCCCCCCTCGACCCCGCCGGCCAGAAGACCCTCGGCGTCTTCGGCGCCATCAAGGACGCCTTCGAGAAGTTCGGCCCCGAGGTCATCGAGTCCTACATCATCTCGATGTGCCAGGGCGCCGACGACGTCTTCGCCGCCGCCGTCCTCGCCCGCGAGGCCGGCCTCATCGACCTGCACGCCGGCTGGGCCAAGATCGGCATCGTCCCGCTCCTGGAGACCACCGACGAGCTGCGCGCCGCCGACGTCATCCTCGACGAGATGCTCGCCGACCCCTCCTACCGGCGCCTCGTCTCCCTGCGCGGCGACGTCCAGGAGGTCATGCTCGGCTACTCCGACTCCAGCAAGTTCGGCGGCATCACCACCTCCCAGTGGGAGATCCACCGCGCCCAGCGCCGGCTGCGCGACGTCGCCCACCGCTACGGCGTGCGCCTGCGCCTCTTCCACGGCCGCGGCGGCACCGTCGGCCGCGGCGGCGGCCCCTCCCACGACGCGATCCTCGCCCAGCCCTGGGGCACCCTCGAGGGCGAGATCAAGGTCACCGAGCAGGGCGAGGTCATCTCCGACAAGTACCTCGTGCCCTCACTGGCCCGCGAGAACCTGGAGCTGACCGTCGCGGCCACCCTCCAGGCCTCCGCCCTGCACACCGCCCCCCGCCAGTCCGACGAGGCCCTCACCCTCTGGGACGCGGCCATGGACATCGTCTCCGACGCCGCCCACGACGCCTACCGCGCACTGGTCGAGGACCCCGACCTGCCCTCGTACTTCTTCGCGGCCACCCCCGTCGACCAGCTCGCCGACCTGCACCTGGGCTCCCGCCCCTCCCGCCGCCCCGACTCCGGCGCCGGCCTCGACGGCCTGCGCGCCATCCCGTGGGTCTTCGGCTGGACCCAGTCCCGCCAGATCGTCCCCGGCTGGTACGGCGTCGGCTCCGGCCTCAAGGCCCTGCGCGAAGCCGGCCAGGACGGCGTCCTCACCGAGATGGGCGAGCGCTGGCACTTCTTCCGCAACTTCCTGTCCAACGTCGAGATGACGCTGGCCAAGACCGACCTGCGGATCGCCCGGCACTACGTCGACACCCTCGTCCCGGACCACCTCAAGCACGTCTTCGACCGCATCGAGGCCGAGCACGAGCTCACCGTCCGCGAGGTCCTGCGCATCACCGGCGGGGAGCGGCTGCTGGACTCCCAGCCCGTCCTCCAGCAGACCTTCGCCGTCCGCGACGCCTACCTGGACCCGATCTCCTACCTCCAGGTCTCCCTGCTGGCCCGCCAGCGCCAGGCCGCCGCCCGCGGCGAGGACTCCGACCCGCTGCTCGCCCGAGCCCTGCTGCTCACCGTCAACGGCGTCGCCGCCGGCCTGCGCAACACCGGCTGACCGGCCCCGGACACGAAGGAAGCCCCCGCCGGCCGGCGGGGGCTTCCTTCGTACGGCGGCCTACTGGTTGGCGGCCTTACTGGTTGTAGGAGGACTGGGCGCGCTCCAGGCCCTCCTGGATCAGGCACTCCACCGCGTCGGCGGAGCGGTCCACGAACCAGTCCAGCTCCTTGCGCTCGGTCGAGGAGAAGTCCTTCAGCACGAAGTCCGCGACCTGCATCCGGCCCGGCGGACGGCCGATGCCGCACCGCACCCGGTGGTAGTCCGGCCCCATCGCCTTCGTCATCGACTTCAGCCCGTTGTGGCCGTTGTCCCCGCCGCCCAGCTTCAGGCGCAGCGTCGGGTAGTCGATGTCCAGCTCGTCGTGGACGGCGACGATCCGCTCCAGCGGGACCTTGTAGAAGTCGCGCAGCGCCGTCACCGGTCCGCCGGACAGGTTCATGAACGACATCGGCTTCGCCAGCACCACACGCCGGTTCGCCGGCCCCGGCGGACCGATCCGGCCCTCCAGCACCTGCGCCCGCGCCTTGTGCGCCTTGAACTTGCCGCCGATCCGCTCGGCCAGCAGGTCGGCCACCATGAAGCCGATGTTGTGGCGGTTGCCCGCGTACTCCGCGCCCGGGTTCCCCAGGCCCACGATCAGCCAGGGTGCCGCGTCGTCCGACATCAAAAGCTCCTCGGTTCCTCTACGAAGACGACCGCCGTCCCGCTCCAGTGGAGCCGGACGGCGGTCGGTCAGCAACTGCTGAGGGGGTGGGGCGAGGCTCAGGCCTCGGTGACCTCGGCGGCCGGCTCCTCGGCCTGCGCGCCGATGACCTGCAGGACGGCGATGTCACCGTCGACGGCCAGGGTGGTGCCGGCCGGCAGGACCAGGTCCTTGGCGTGGATGGTGGCGCCGGCCTCGAGGCCCGCGATGGAGACGGTGACCTCGGTCGGGATGTGGGTGGCCTCGGCCTCGACGGAGATGGTGTTCTGGAGGGTCTCCAGCATGTTGCCGCCGGCGGCCAGGTCGCCCTCGGTGACGATCGCGACGTCGACGGTGACCTTCTCGCCCTTCTTGACGATCAGGAAGTCGACGTGGGAGATCGAGCGCTTCAGCGGGTGCTTCTGCACGGCCTTCGGGATGACCAGCTCGGTGCCGCCGTCCTTGATGTCCAGGGAGATCAGGACGTTCGGGGTGCGGAGCGCCAGCTGCAGGGAGTGGGCGTCGACGTTGACGTGCTTCGGGTCGGTGCCGTGGCCGTAGATGACCGCGGGGGTCAGGGCGTCGCGACGGGCCTGGCGGGCAGCGCCCTTGCCGAAGTCGGTGCGGGTCTGGGCGGCAAGCTTGATCTCGGACATGCTCACTCCTCGTGGGGTGACGGAAACGGACGACAGTCACCCGGCCGGAACGGCCTGCTACGAAGAGCGCGTCGATAACGGAGCATCCGCACCTGGAACAGGTACGGCCTCCCTCGCCGAGCAACTCACAGAGTGTACCCGGCGGGGGAGGCCGCAACAAAAGGATCTACGGAGCAAGGGCCGGGGCCCTTACTGCTGCTCCTCGAAGAGGCTGGTCACCGAGCCGTCCTCGAAGACCTCGCGCACCGCGCGGGCGATCATCGGGGCGATCGACAGCACCGTGATCTTGTCGAGCTCCAGGTCGGACGGGTCCGGCAGGGTGTTCGTGAAGACGAACTCGCTGACCTTGGAGTTCTTCAGGCGGTCGGCCGCCGGGCCCGACAGGATGCCGTGCGTGGCCGTCACGATGACGTCCTCCGCGCCGTGCGCGAACAGCGCGTCGGCCGCGGCGCAGATGGTGCCACCCGTGTCGATCATGTCGTCGACCAGGACGCAGACGCGGCCCTTGACCTCACCGACGACCTCGTGGACGGTCACCTGGTTGGCGACGTCCTTGTCGCGGCGCTTGTGCACGATCGCCAGCGGCGCGTCCAGACGGTCGCACCAGCGGTCGGCCACGCGCACGCGGCCGGCGTCCGGGGAGACGATCGTCAGCTTGGAGCGGTCCACCTTGGCGCCCACGTAGTCCGCGAGGACCGGCAGGGCCGAGAGGTGGTCCACCGGGCCGTCGAAGAAGCCCTGGATCTGGTCGGTGTGCAGGTCGACCGTCAGGATGCGGTCGGCACCCGCGGTCTTCAGCAGGTCCGCGACCAGGCGGGCCGAGATCGGCTCGCGGCCCTTGTGCTTCTTGTCCTGGCGGGCGTACCCGTAGGACGGGACGATCACGGTGATGGAGCGTGCCGACGCGCGCTTCAGCGCGTCGATCATGATCAGCTGCTCCATGATCCACTTGTTGATCGGAGCCGTGTGGCTCTGGATCAGGAAGCAGTCCGCGCCACGAGCCGACTCCTGGAAGCGGACGTAGATCTCGCCGTTCGCGAAGTCGAAAGCCTTGGTCGGCACGAGGCCGACACCGAGCTGGTGCGCGACCTCCTCGGCCAGCTCGGGGTGGGCGCGGCCGGAGAAGAGCATCAGCTTCTTCTCGCCGGTCGTCTTGATCCCGGTCACAGCACTGTCTCCTCAGACGTGTGGAAAGCTGCTCGCCCCCGTGTGCGTCCGTCCCGCACACGGTGAGCCAGCCGAATTGCGTGCACCTATCACGGTACGCCGTCCCGGGCGTACCTGTTTCCGGTCAGTTCACCTCAATGACCGCCGGAGTCCCTCTCCGTCGACGACTGCGCGGCCGTCGCCGCCGCGCTGCCGGGGCGCTTGCGGGCCACCCAGCCCTCGATATTCCGCTGCTGGCCACGGGCCACGGCCAGCGCGCCGGGCGGCACGTCCTTCGTGATCACCGAGCCGGCCGCCGTGTAGGCGCCGTCCCCGATGGTGACGGGAGCCACAAACATGTTGTCCGAACCCGTCTTGCAGTGTGAGCCGACGGTGGTGTGGTGCTTGTGCTCACCGTCGTAGTTCACGAACACGCTCGCCGCGCCGATGTTCGTGTACTCGCCGATCGTCGCGTCGCCCACGTACGACAGGTGCGGCACCTTCGTGCCCTCGCCGATCGTCGCGTTCTTCATCTCCACGTACGTGCCGGCCTTCGCCTTCACGCCCAGGTTCGTGCCCGGCCGCAGGTACGCGAAGGGGCCGACGCTCGCCTGGTCGCCGATCACCGCGCTGTCCGCCACCGTGTTGTCCACCCGGGCGCCCGCGCCCACACGGGTGTCCTTCAGGCGGGTGTTCGGGCCGACCTCGGCCCCCTCGCCGATGTGCGTCGCGCCGAGCAGCTGGGTGCCCGGGTGGATCAGGGCGTCCTGCCCGAAGGTCACCGTCACGTCCACGAACGTGCCGGCCGGGTCGACGACCGTGACGCCCGCGAGCATGGCCCGCTCCAGCAGACGCGCGTTCAGCAGCGCCCGCGCCTCCGCCAGCTGCACCCGGTTGTTGATGCCGAGGATCTGGCGGTGGTCGCTGCCGACGGCCGCGCCGACGCGGTGGCCCGCCTCGCGCAGGATGCCGAGCACGTCGGTGAGGTACTCCTCGCCCTGGCTGTTGTCCGTGCGCACCTTGCCGAGCGCGTCCGCGAGCAGGGCGCCGTCGAAGGCGAAGACCCCGGAGTTGATCTCCCGGATCGCGCGCTGCGCGTCGGTGGCGTCCTTGTGCTCGACGATCGCGGTCACGGCGCCGGTGTCCGCGTCGCGGACGATGCGGCCGTAGCCGGTGGAGTCCGGGACCTCGGCGGTGAGCACGGTGACGGCGTTGCCGTCGGCCTCGTGCGTGGCCGCGAGCTGCCGGAGGGTCTCGCCGGTGAGGAGGGGGGTGTCGCCGCAGACGACGATCACGGTGCCGGTGACGGCGCCGCCGAGCTCCTCGAGCGCCATGCGGACGGCGTGGCCGGTGCCGTTCTGTTCGTACTGGACGGCGGTGCGGACTCCGGCGTCGACGCCGGCCAGGTGCGCGGTGACCTGCTCGCGTGCGTGGCCCACGACGACCACGAGGTGGGTCGGGTCCAGCTCACGGGAGGCCGCGACCACGTGACCGACGAGCGAACGCCCGCAGATCTCGTGCAGAACCTTGGGTGTGGCCGACTTCATGCGGGTGCCCTCACCCGCTGCGAGTACGACGACGGCTGCCGGGCGGGTTGCGCTCACGGGTGGGCCCTTCGGCTTCGGGGGTGGACCCGTGAAGGATAGCGGGGGGTCACAGCCCGGAAACGAGGCCGGGTCCCGACCGTGAGGCCAGGACCCGGACCTGAAAAGCTCCCCTGCCAGGACTCGAACCCAGACTTAAGGCACCAAAAGCCCCAGTGCTACCATTACACCACAGGGGATAACTTAGCTGCCCAAACCGGACATTACGTCTCGTTGATCGAGCTAGCTGCATCTACTATGCCGCACCAAGCCCCCTCGGTGCGACGGTAGATGTGGGCGCTTTGGCTGACGTACGGATCAGGCTGCCCGACGGGTGGCCCTGCGTACGCTGGACGGCATGACCGGTACGGGGGAAGAGCGCGAGGGGACGGGCCGGGACGGGCCCTGGTGGTGGGAGCGGCGCCGGGGGGCGCTGCTCGATGCGGGACTCGGCGCGGTGTCCGCCGCCGAGTGCGCTCTGGAGGGGGTGGAGACCGCCCGCGAGGCGGGGCTGCCCGTGACCGCAGGGGTGCTGTTCGGGGCCCTGACGGGGTCGACGCTGGTGCTGCGGCGGCGGTGGCCGATCGCCGTGGTGCTGGTCGGGATCGCCGTCACCCCGGCCACGATGGGCTTCCTGCTCGGGGTGGTGGGCCTGTACACGCTGGCCGCCGGCGAGGTGCCCCGGCGGATCCTCGCGACGCTGGCCTCGATGTCGCTCGCCGGGACCTTCGTGGTGACGTACCTCCAGACCCGCGGGGACGTGGAGGCCGACGGCACGCTCGTGATCGTGCTGTCCGTGTTCATGGCGGTGGCGCTGACCGTCCCGCCGGTCCTGCTCGGGCTGTACGTCGGGGCGCGGCGGCGGCTGATGGAGAGCCTGCAGGAACGGGCGGACTCGCTGGAGCGCGAGCTGTCGCTGCTGGCGGACCGGGCGGAGGAGCGGGCCGAGTGGGCGCGGCGGGAGGAGCGGACGCGGATCGCGCGGGAGATGCACGACGTGGTGGCGCACCGGGTGTCGCTGATGGTGGTGCACGCGGCGGCGTTGCAGGCGGTGGCCGCCAAGGATCCCGTGAAGGCCGTGCGGAACGCGGCGCTGGTGGGTGACATGGGCCGGCAGGCGTTGACGGAGCTACGGGAGATGCTGGGCGTGCTGCGGGCGGTGGAGAAGCCGGTGCGGCCGGTGGCGCCGGCGGCCGGTTTCGAGGACGGGCCCTCGCTGGACGCGCTGGAGGTGCTGGTGGGCCAGTCCCGGGCGGCGGGGATGAGCGTCGAGGTGGTCGTGCAGGGCGAGGGGGGCGCGTACCCGGCGGAGGTGGAGCAGACGGCCTACCGGGTGGTGCAGGAGGCGCTGACCAACTGCCACAAGCACGCTCCGGGCGCGCGGGTCGTCGTACGCCTCGCGCACCGGGAGGGGGAGGTGGCCATGCAGGTGGAGAACGGGCCGTGCGAGGGGGAGGCGCGCGGGGCCGACCTGCCGAGCGGGGGCAACGGGCTGGTGGGCATGCGGGAGCGGGTGCTCGGACTGGGCGGGGTGTTCGTGTCCGGGCCGACGGACGGGGGCGGGTTCAGGGTGTCGGCGGTGCTGCCGTTCCGCTAGCCGGGGGAGTCCGGTGGGGTGTCCGGAGCGGGGCCGCCGGACACCGCCGGGTCAGGGCGCGGTGGTGAGGCGGGCGGGCTGGAGGCCGGTCAGGAGGAGGGTGAGGGCCTCGTCCAGGCCGGCGCCGAGGTACCAGTCGCCGGTGTGGTCGACGAGGTAGACGCGGCCTTCGCGGTCGATGGCCAGGTGCGAGCCGCCGTCGGTGTCCGCGCCCAGCGGGCAGAGCTGGGTGGACAGGGCGCGTCCGAGGTCGGCGAAGGTGCGGGCCAGGTGGAGACCGGTCAGCGGATCCAGGCGTACGGGGGTCGGCGCTATCTGGCGGCCGGGACCGGGCGCGGTGAGGGTGAGGCCGCCGAATTCGGCCCAGGCTTCGACGGCGGCCGGGAAGACGGTGTGCCGGTGGCCGGCGGGGGTGGTGTGGTCGCGCAGGGCGTCGGCCCAGTATTCGGCCTGCTTGATGTCCCAGCGGCCGGGTTCCCAGCCGGCGGTGCGCAGCGCGGAGTCCACGGGTCCGGGGAACCGGGTGGCCGAGGAGCGGTCGTAGGAGGCTGAGGAGGCGGTCATGGTGGCTACTCGGGGTGGGTGAGGTCGACGGAGCGTACGCCGAAGTGGTTGAGGAGCGCGTCGCAGGAGCGGCAGGGCGGTGCGTAGCTGCCGTGGAGGGGGTCGCCGTCCTCGCGGATGCGGCGGGCGGTGATCTTGGAGTGCTTCAGGGAGCGGCGGGCCTCGCCGGCCGAGAGGGGCTTGCGGGAGGCGCGCCGGCTGCGGGCGCCTTCGACGGCGGCGAGGTGGCGGGAGAGCAGGATCGCCTCCGGACATCGGCCGGTGAAGCGTTCCCGCTGGCCGCTGGTGAGGGTGTCGAGGAAGTCCTGGACGAGCGGGTGCAGGGTGGGCGGCTGGTCGCCCT
This sequence comes from Streptomyces sp. NBC_00091, assembly GCF_026343185.1. Lineage (GTDB taxonomy): Bacteria > Actinomycetota > Actinomycetes > Streptomycetales > Streptomycetaceae > Streptomyces. The sequence goes on from NZ_JAPEMA010000001.1 coordinate 3,402,623, forward strand.
TGCCGGCGGTGCCGGTGAGGGTTTCCCCGCGGACGGAGAGGGCCGCGGCGACGGTGGGCAGGATGCCGTCGCGGCGGAAGCGGAGCACGGGCGGCGTGTGGGCGGCGCCGGTGCTGCTCCAGCGCAGGCGGGGATCGCCGGCGGGGCCGGCGTCGGTCGGTTCCGTGCGGCCCGTGCGGGGTGCCACGTTTTGTGTGGTCGCAGTCTGTGTGGTCGCGCTCTGCATGGTTGCTCTTTCCCTCCCGTGGCGGCGGTGGTGGTCGCTGTCGCGCACGCCCCCGTGCTGCGGGACAGCCTGTCAAATGTCCCCTGTCATGCGGAAGCGGGGTCGAATATTCGTATCAATTCGGATGTTCCCGTCCCGTGTGCCCGTGCGTGGCTCGCGGGCGGGTGAGGGTCTTGCCGGAGCACATAGGCTGTGGTGAACCAGCCAGATCCAGCAGGGGGCTACCGCCATGACGACAGGTCGGCTCGGGCAGCAGGCCGCGCCACCCAACGCCGCTTACTCGGGGCAGGTCGTGCATTTCCCGGACCCGGTCCGGGCCGCTCGGCATCCCCACGGAGTGCGGATGGACGGTGACGGCCATCCCGACTTCTCGCGCTACGCGCGCGCGGCCGTGGAGATCGCCGAGCCCCCGGAGGGCTTCGGCGTCGACGAGCTGCGCCTGACGGACTGCGTGTCCGCGAACGCGGCGATGCGGGCGGCGGGCCATCCGCTGTGGGACACCGTGGGTCCGGTGGCGACCCCGCACGGCTGGACCTGGCACCACGTGGCCGGCTCGCGCCGGATGGAGCTGGTCCCCGTGGAGGTCAAGGCGCTGCTGCGGCACCACGCGGGTCTGGTGACGGCCCCGGTGGACCACGAGAAGCGCGGTGCCCGGCCGCTCCAGGAGGTGCGTCCGGCGCACCTGGGGCTCCCGAAGACCCTGGTCTCGGTGTCCGAGCAGCAGGTGCAGGGGGTCGAGGAGGACCTCGGCTACCGGCTTCCGGAGGCGTACCGCTCGTTCCTGAAGGCGGCGGGCGGCTGCGCGCCGGTGGGCGCGGGGCTGTTCGTGGAGCTGGGGCTGCTGGTCGACCAGCCGTTCTTCACGGTGCGTGAGGAGGCGGCGGTCAATGACCTGGTGTACGTCAACAAGTGTCTGCGGGACCACCTGACGAAGGACTACCTGAGCGTGGCCTTCGTACAGGGCGGGCTGCTCGCGGTGAAGGTCAAGGGTCAGGGCGTCGGCTCCGTCTGGTTCTCCCCGTACGACGATGCGCGCGACCGGGACGGCTGGTCGGTGCAGGAGCGGGTGGAGCGTCTGCTGTTGCCGTGCGGTGCCGATTTCGATGCCTTCCTGGAGCGGTTGGCGGGGAATCCGCCGGAGCTGGAGACGGTGGCCGGTCTGATGGTGGACGGCGGATTCGCACGGTCGGTTGCAGTGTCGGGGTCGGTTGCGGTGTCGGACGCCGGCATGGGTGAGGGGTGAACACGTCGTGGTGACGTTCGCGCAGGCGCAGGAGCGCGCCGAGGAGTGGATCAACGGGGACGTGCCCTCGTACCAGCACCGTGAGGTGCGGGTGCGGGAGTTCGGGCTCGGGTTCGTGGTGTGGGCCGAGGACCGGGCGGCCGGTCCGGTGTCCGGTGGTGGGCGGCAGCGGCTGGTCATCGCGCGGGACAGCGGTGAGGTGACGCTGTGGCCGGGGCTGCCGGTGGGTGAGGTCATCCGGCGGTACGAGGAGGAGTACGGGGCGGCTGCCGCTGCGGCGGCCTCGGAGGCTTCGGTACCGCCGCCGCGGATCGACTCGGAGCAGACCTCCTTCATGCTGAGCCCGCCGGAGTGGCTGCAGGAGGCGGCGGACCGGGCGGGGATTCCGCCGGCTGTTCCTGCCGCTCCGGCTGCTCCTGCGCCGGCTGCCCCTGTTCCTGCGGCTCCTGTTCCTGCGGCTCCTGCGCCGGCTGCTGCGGCTGTTCCGGGGGCGCCCGTGCCGCTGAGCCGTGGGGGCGAGGTCCCCTACGAGCCGACGGCGAACGACGGGGTGCCGGTCGGGTCCACGCCGTGGGCCGGGACCGATGTGAACTCCGGAGCCGACGACGGCTCCGTGCCGCTGCCCGCGACGGTGTTCGCGCCGCCGCTGTCGGGGTCCGACCTGGACGACGCGCCGTCGTCCCCCGGGGTGGCTCCGGAGGCCAAGACCACGCTGATGGCGGGTGGCAGCCAGCTGCCGAAGACCGCGGTGGTTCCGGCGCTGGGGGTTCCGGCGGCGGCCGCCGACATCGCCGACGCGCCGACGAGCAGGGCCCACGTCCCCCGGCCGGGCGGGGCGGGGGGCGGGGCTCCGCAGCCGCCGCAGCCGCCGCAGCCGCCGGCGCCGCCGGTTGGTGCGCCGGGGGTTCCTGGGGCTCCGGGTGCGCCTGGTGCGCCCGGTGGTGGGGCGCAGTACGCCGCCACGATGCTGGCCTCGCCGGGTGTGCCGCCGGTGCCTCCGGGGACGCCGCCGGCGCCGCCCGGTCCGCCGGGTCCGCCTGGTGCTCCCGGTGCGCCTGGGGCTCCGGGTGGGGGGCTTGACTATGCCGCCACGATGCTGGCCGGTCCGGCCGTCATGCAGCCTCCCGGTCCGCCCGCGCCTCCCGGGGCTCCGGGTGTGCCTGCGGCGCCTGGTGTTCCGGGTCCGCCTGGTGCTCCCGGTGCTCCCGGTGCTCCCGGTGCTCCCGGTGCTCCCGGTGCTCCCGGTGCTCCCGGTGTGCCTGGGGCTGGGGCGCATCATGCCGCGACCATGCTCGCGGGGCCGGGTGTGGTTCCGCCGCCGGGTCCGCCCTCGCCTCCCGGTCCGCCCGGGGCGCCTGGTGCTCCCGGTGCGCCTGGGGCTCCCGGGGTTCCGGGTGGGGGGCTTGACCATGCCGCCACGATGCTGGCCGGTCCCGCCGTCGTACAGCCGCCCGGGCCTCCCGGTGCGCCCGGTGCGCCCGGTGCGCCCGGTGCGCCCGGTGCTCCCGGTGTGCCTGGGGCTGGGGCGCACCACGCCGCGACCATGCTCGCCGGTCCCGGTGTGCCGCAGCCTCCCGGTCCGCCCGGCGCGGCTCCCGGCCCGGTGGCGCAGCCTCCGGCGGCCTCCGGCGCGCCCACCGTCGGCCCCGGCTACCAGGCCGTGCTGCGCTACCGCGCGCCCGACGGCTCCGAACAGCAGCTCATCCGCCGCTCGGCGCCCGGTACCCCGCACCCCGAGTGGCAGATCCTGTACGAGCTCCGCGCGATGAACGTGCCGCCGCAGCAGGTGCTGGAGCTGCACACCGAGCTGGCCTCCTGTGAGCTGCCCGGCGGTTACTGCGCCCGGATGATCCGGGAGACCTGGCCGCAGGTGCGGATCACCAGCGTGGCCCCGTACGGCACCGACCGCGCGGGCCGTCAGCAGGGCATGCGCCACCTGCTCACCCATCAGGGTGAGCTGCACCAGGTGGCGGACGGCCCGGCGCGTCCGGCGCCGGTCCGTGCGCCGCTGCCGCAGGTCCCGCTCCAGCCGGCGATCCCGATGGACGCCATCGGGCAGGAGCTGGCGGGGGCCTTCGGGCAGCAGGGCGTGTTCCGCTACGACCAGCGGGCGGTGTCCCGTCAGGGCGTGCCGGAGGTCGTGGCGCAGACCCTCATGTGGGCGGGGCTGCCGGTCGATTTCGGGCCGTTCTTCTGGGCGCAGGCGGTGCCCGGTCAGCCGGTGCCGACGCTGGCCGAGCTGGCCGCGCAGCGCGGGGTGCAGCCGGCGTCCGACGCGGGCTCGTACCTCGTCGTCGGCAGCGACTTCGGCAAGGCGCTCTGCGTCCAGTACGGGACCGCGCACATAGTGGCGGTGCCGGTGGAGGCCGGTCCCGGCGGGGCGCCCGTGCCGCCGCAGTTCGTGAACTCGAGCCTGCCGCAGTTCGCGCGGTCGCTGGCGATGCTGGGTCACATGTGGCGGCTGCGCCAGCATCTGACGCCGGAGCAGGCCGGCCGGTGGACCGTCGATTTCCAGGCGAATCTGGCGGGCCTCGACAGTGCGGCGCTGGCCTCGCCGGAGAGCTGGTGGTCGGTGCTGCTGGAGCAGATGTGGGACGGGCTGCTCTGATCGGATGACCGGAAACGTGGCCGGGCCGGGTCCCCTTGAAGGGGGGTCCCGGCCCGGCCATTCCGGCTTCTGCGCGCAAATGACGCATCCTTGACAGCAATCCCCGCGAGAGAGGCGCTCCCAGGATGACTTCACCCCCCTTTGCGACTGTGCGCGGTCGTGGCTACCGGACGGACGAGGTCGACCGGTATCTGGCGAGGCTGGCCGGCAGCCGGGACGAGGCCTGGGAACGGGTGGCGCGGCTGACCGTGCTGGCCCGTCAGATGGAGGCCGAGGCGCAGCGGCTGCGGGTGGCCGTCGCCGGGCTGGCCCCGCAGACGTACGACGAGCTGAGCGAGCGCGCGCGGCGGATCCTGCTGCTGGCGCAGGAGGAGGCGGAGGTCCTGCGGGCGGACGCGCGGGCGGACGCGGTGGAGGCGGCGGGTGCGGCCGAGGCGCACGCCGACCGGGTGTCCGAGCTTGCGCGGCACGACGCGGAGGCGGTACGGGAGCAAACCGAGGTCCGGGCGCGGCAGGGGCTGTTGCGGGCGCAGCGGGAGGCGGACGGGATCCGGGCGGAGGCGCGGGAGGACGCGGCGGCGTGGCGGGCCGAGGCGCAGGCCGCGCTGGCGGAGACGGGGCGCCGGGCGCAGGCGCTGCTCGCGGAGCGCGAGCAGGAGCAGGTGGAGCGGTGGGACGCGGCGGGGCGGGAGCTGGCCGCGCAGGAGGCGGAGCAGGACGCGAGGTACGCGGAGCAGGAGCGGTACGCGGAGGCGCGGCTGGCGGAGGCGCGGCGGGGGTTCGCGGAGGCGGAGGAGTCGGCGCGGCACGGTCAGGAGGACGCGGAGGCGCGGGCCGAGGAGCTGGTTGCGCAGGCCCGCGTGCGGGAGGAGCGGCTCGGGCGGGAGACGGAGCGGATCCTGCGGGAGCACGCGGAGTCGCAGGAGGAGATGCGGGCCCACATGAACCACGTCCGCTCCAGCCTGGCGGCCCTGACGGGCCGCGCGCCGGCGGAGGGGTAGCCCGGCGGTGGCTGCGGGTGGGTCGGGGTCGGGGCGGGGTGGGGTGTCGTCCGGGACGGGCTTCGATGTTCGGCGCCCTGGGTTGATTGGGTTTGCGGGGCGGTGCCTCGCGCCGAATTCATCTCGTTTTAGTCCCGGACGACACCCCACCCCGCCCCCGCCCCCTCACGTAACCTCCAGCCTCGCCGGCGTTTGAGGCGCTGGGGGTCCCCCCGGACGGAGTCTGGGGGAGGGTCTGGGGGCGGAGCCCCCAGGGGGTCCGGGGCGCAGCCCCGGGGAACGGGCGAAGGGCGGGTAGGGGACCCGGCCCCGCGCAGCGGTGTGGGCGCGGCCAAGTGGGTTGTCAGTGGCGCTCGTTAGGCTCGGGGCATGAGTTCCTCGCTGAGTGTGTACCTGCTCGATCTGACCGCCACCCACGCCCTCGTCGGCTCCCGCGACGACGCGCTCCTCGAGGTGATCCGGGAGAAGTTCGCCGACGACCTCGCGCGCGACGACGACTGGTTCGACTCCGCGATCGAGAGGGGCGCCCCCACGGCGTACGAGGCGCTGCGCGCGGTGGTGTACGGCGGGCCGTTCAGCGAGGACGGCGAGCACGCCTTCCAGTACGCCTACGCCTACAAGCGGCTCTGTTCCCTGACCGGGTCGTTCCTCGACAACTCCTCGTTCAGCCCGTACCGGGGGGACTGGCTGTCCGTGGTCGACGAGGGCCTGAAGGCCCTGAACGTCACCGCGGTCTCCGTGGAGGACTTCGACTTCTCAGACCTGCCCGGCGGGCTGCCGTCCACGTACACGCCGGGCTGCGGCGAGTGGACGTACGAGAGCTGCGTCAAGGCGCTGGAGCAGTTCGAGGAGACCAAGCGGCAGGGACACGCGCCGCCGCTGGAGCCCGAGGTGGTCGAGGCCGTCATGGATGTGCTGGGCTGGCTTCGCCAAGTCGAGGCGCGGCCCGGGTACGGGATAGTCGGCTTCCGCTCCTGAGTCAGAGGCGGGTGAGGAAATCCCGGATCAGCGGGGCGATTTCGGGGAGGTGGGTCTCCAGGGCGAAGTGGCCCGCGCCTTCGAAGATGTGGACCTCGGCGTCGGGTGCGTCGTGGAGGTACGCCTTGGCGCCCGCCGGGGTGAAGAAGGGGTCGCCGGCGCCCCAGGCGACCAGGACCGGGATGCCCGCCGTGCGGAGCCAGGACTGCCAGGCCGGGTAGTGGGTGAAGTTCGAGGCATAGTCGAAGGCGAGGTCGGCCTGGGCGTCGGCGCGCCCCGGCAGGCCGAGGTAGTGGACGTCGAGCGTCCAGTTGTCCGGGGAGATCAGGGCGGGGTCCGCGACGCCGGTCTCGTACTGGAAGCGGGTGCCCTCCACGGTGAACAGGGCCCGGATGCGCTCCTCGTTGCCGGGTGCCTCGCGCCGTAGGCCGGCGAACTCGCGGGCGGCGTCCGAGAGGCCCTCCTCGTACGCGTTCCCGTTCTGGACGATCAGTCCCGTCACCCGGTCCGGCCGGCGGGTGGCGAGCCGCAGCCCGACCGGGGCCCCGAAGTCGAAGAGGTACAGGGCGAACCGGTCGAGGCCGAGGGCGTCGGTGAAGCCCTCCACGATGTCCGCGAGCCGGTCGAAGGTGTACGTGAACCCCTGCGGGGCTTCGGTGCGGCCGAAGCCGGGGTAGTCGGGGGCGATCAGCCGGTACGGGGTGTCGCCGAGCGCGTCCATCAGGCGGGTGAACTGGTGGGAGGCGGTGGGGAAGCCGTGCAGGAGCAGCAGGACCGGGCCGTCGGCCGGGCCGCTCTCGCGGTAGGCGACGGTCACGCCGTCCACATCGACGGTGCGGTGAGCAATCATCACATGCCTCCTTGGGCTTCGTTGGCATTAGTCTCGCCCGAGGTGGCTAATGGGTCAAGGGGGGTTGGTAGAATTAGCCGCGTGAATGTCTTCCCGCTCATGGGCGAGCCCCTCGCCCTGGACCTGCTGAACACCCGGCCCGCCGATGCCGGGGACCTCATCGCCGACCGGGCGGGACTCGCCGCCTGGCTGGCGGAGGAGTCCGACCGGCTGAGCCGCGTCGGGGAGGTGGGGGAGGCCGAGGTGGCCGCCGTGCACGCCGTACGGGAGGCGGCCGGGCCGTTGCTCGCCGCCGCCCGGAGCGGTGAGCGGCTCCCGGCCGGCGCGCTCGAGGCCCTCAACGCGATCCTCGCCGCCGCCCCGGCCCGCACCGAGCTGGCCTGGACCGCCCTGACCGGCCCGACCGCGGCCCCGTACCGTGACGCCGCCCCGGCGCAGAGGCTGGCCGCGGAGCTGGCGGAGGCCGTCGTGCGGCTGCTGACGGACCCCCGGGTGACGGGGGTGCGCGAGTGCGAGGCGCAGGACTGCGTGCTGCTCTTCCTCCCGGCGCACCCGCGCCGCCGCTGGTGTGTGGCGTCGGCCTGCGGCAACCGGGCCCGGGTGGCCCGCTACTACGCCCGGCACAAGGGGGAGGGTGCGTGAGCCGTGAATGGGAGACGCTGACCAAGACCCCGGAGGGCCGGCGGGTCAACAGGATCTCCCCGGAGGAGGAGGCGGGCTGACCCCCCTAATGAGGGCAGGGTGGGTGAACCTCGGGGCGCGCTCCCCGAGAGGAAAGGTTTCTCCAGCGCGTCGCGCTCCTACGCTCCCTTCCCGGATGCCACCGGACCCGCATCCGCCCGTGGAAGAGAAGAACGGAACTCTCATGCGTCTTCGCACCACCGCCGTAGCCCTCGCCGGAGCACTCACCCTCGTCCTGCCCACCGCCGCCCAGGCGCTCGCGGACGACGGCAAGGCCCTCAACTACAGCTTCCTCCAGGACGGCGTCAGCAAGAGCGGTCAGGTCAGCGACCTGACCGAAGGAAAGTGCCACCTGCTGTCCGTGTCCGACGCCGCCTCGCTCGAGGAGATCGCCAACGAGACCGACAAGGTGGCCCTGCTCTTCGACAACAAGGCCTGTGAAGGCGAGCCGGTCCTGGCCGCCGGGCCGGGGGAGAAGGCCGGCGACTTCGAGGCCGTCGCCGTCGTCTTCGAGGACGCCGCCGGGCAGGGCGAGAAGCGCGAGGAGGCCGGGCAGGGCGAGAAGCCCGAGGAGGCCGCACCGGCACCGGCCGAGATGCCCGCCGCGCCGGTCGAGACGCCTGCCGAGACGCCTGCCGAGGCTCCGGCCGAGACTCCTGCGGAGGCCTCGGACGAGAGCGACGAGGAGGAGGAAGAAGAGGGCGACCTCCTCGACGCCCCCTTCCGCGCGCTCGGCTGATCACTTCCGGATGTGTGTCAGGCCCGGCACCCTGGGTGCCGGGCCTGCGTCATGCCCGGCCGCCGGTCCGCTGGGCCGGTACCGCCGCGGCGGGCCCGTAGCGGTACGGGTCGCTCCGCAGGCCGCGCGAGGTGACCACCACCGTGAACGGGGCCTTCGCCGTGGCCGGGAGGGTCGCCGTCAGGGCGCCCGTCGCCGGGTCCGCGGTCACCGGGAGCGGCGTGTCGTCCACCGTGAGGCGGGGTTCGGTGAAGCCGCCGCCCTCCACCGTGAGCAGCCCGTCGGAGACGGTGGCGTGGGTGATCACCGGGTTGGCGCGGGTGGCCATCTTGTTCACCAGGTAGGCCCCCGCCGGAGCGCCGGTCAGGGCCCAGATCTCGGCGGGCAGCCGGGGGAGCCCGCCGCCCACGTCGGAGAGGAAGAACAGGACGACGTAGAGCATCGTGACCGCGCTCAGGGCCACGTACTGGAGGTCCACGAGGTCGGTCCGGCCGCTGTCGTTCGCGATCAGCTCCCGCAGCGGGCGGCGGCCGCCGGGGGTGGCCTTCGGGGCCGGTTTGGCGAGGCTGCCGTTCTCCACCCGGAAGCCGACGACCGCCTTCGCCGCGATCAGGGCCACGTACGGGCCTCCGAGCAGCGGCAGGTACACCGAGGTCAGTGAGGACAGCGGGCCGTCGGAGCCCTGGAAGTAGGCGAGGCCGCCGCCGGCCGTCAGCCCGTACGCGAGGATCGCGAGCAGCAGCCAGACCAGGATCACGGTCCAGGCCAGCGCGAGGGTGGTGGAAGTGGAGAGCCGGCCGTCGCGGCCGGTGACGAAGTCCGGCCGGCGGCGCAGTCGCAGGGCGACCGGTCCGGCCAGGGCGGCGAGTAACGCCAGTGCGAAGAGTGCGGATGCCATGTGGTCCCCCTGGAGACGGTCCTGGCTCCAGGCTTGCTTACTGGCCCGAGCATGACAACCCGCCCGGGCTCCGCCCCGCCCCGCCCGGCGGGCACCGCCGCCTCGGGGCGCTACTCGTACTCGGGCAGGACCGGGAACCGGCGCGGCGCCACCAGCAGCAGGATCAGCAGCGCCGCCACCCCGGCGGCCGTCGCGCCGAGGAAGATGTGCTCCACGGCGGCCGCCACCGCCGCCCGCAGGTGCTCCGAGGCGGCCTGCGAGAGACTGCCCGGCTCGGCCAGGGCCCGCGATACGTCGTCCAGGCGCTCCGGCAGCCCCGGCAGCGGCGTGTCCGCCAGCCGGGCCGCGATGGTCGCGTTGGCCACCGCCCCGAGCAGCGCGGCCCCCACGCTCTGCCCGACGGTGCGGCAGAACAGCACCGAGGCCGTCGTGGTCCCCCGCTCGGCCCAGCCCACCGAGGACTGCACCCCGACCACCAGCGGCAGCTGGAAGAGTCCGAGGGCGGCGCCCAGCAGCAGCATGACCAGCGCGGGCTGCCAGGGCCGGGCGGGGTACGGGAGCAGGGTGAAGCAGAACAGGATCACCGAGGCCAGCCCCATCCCCAGGGCGGCGGTGTCGCGGAAGCCGATGCGCCGGTAGACGTGCTGGCAGAAGGCGGCCGACAGCGGCCAGGTCAGGGTCATCAGGGCCGTCACGAGCCCGGCCCCGACCGGCCCGAGCCCGAGCACGGCCTGGGCGTACGTCGGCATGAACACCATCGGGGCGACCATCAGCAGCCCCAGCGCCCCCATCGCCAGGTTCACGGCGGCGATGGTGCGCCGGCGCCACACCCAGCCCGGCAGGATCGGCTCCTCCGCCCGGCGCTCCACGCGGACCACCACGGCGGCCAGGACGGCGCTGGCGCCCAGCAGCGCCAGCGAGGGCGCGGACAGCCAGGGCCAGGCCACCCCGCCCTGCACCAGCGCGAAGAGCAGCAGCCCGCCGCAGGCGAAGACGGCGAGCGCCCCCGCCCAGTCCACCGGGCCCCGGCGCCCGGGGGAGCGTACGGGTTCCACGAGGTGGCGGGCGGTCAGCCACAGGGCCAGTCCGGCCAGCGGCACGTTGATCAGGAAGGTCCAGCGCCAGCCCGCGTACCCCGCCAGCGTCCCGCCGAGCGCCGGGCCGAGCAGGGCGGAGCTCGCCCACACGGTGGTCATCCGGGCCTGTATGCGCGGGCGGTCGCGCAGCGGGTAGAGGTCGGCGGCCAGGGTCTGCACGGTGCTCTGCAGGGCGCCGCCGCCCAGCCCCTGGACGATCCGGAAGGCGATGAGCGCGGCCATGTTCCAGGCGGACGCGCACAGCAGGGAGCCGACGAGGAACACGGCCGTGCCGAAGAGCAGGACGGGCTTGCGGCCGAAGGTGTCGCTGAGCTTGCCGTAGACGGGGAGGGTGACGGTGACCGCGAGGAGGTAGCCGGAGAACAGCCAGGAGAAGACGGAGAACCCGCCGAGGTCCCCGACGATCTGCGGGACGGCCGTGGAGATGATCGTGCTGTCGAGCGCGACCAGGGCCATGTTCAGCATCAGCGAGACCACCACGCGGGTGGGCGGCCGCCCGCGCACGGCCCCGTCCGGCGCCGAAGCCCGCCCCGGGGCCGCCGGCCCGGGTCCGGGACGGCCTGCGGAAACCTTTCCTCCCGTGTGGTCCGGCGCGGCTTCAGCCCCGCTCTCTCCTGCCTCCACCACGTTCCCCCCGTCTGCGGGGAACACCATCTCACCGGGTCGCGTCCGGCGGTATCCCCATCTCACCGGCGGTGCGTCCCGGGGCATCCCCTACACGGAGTCCGCCGCAGGGTGGACAACCCCTAGGGGTTACTCAGCATTTGGGCCCAGGGGACTTTCGTCCCGACGGAGGAGGCCGAAAGGCCCGCGGCGTCCTTAACTGATTCATATGAGCGGGGCCGCGGGGGTGGGGTTAACCCCCGGGTGGATACGGCGATGGGCACCAGGGCGCCGGACACCCTCCGCGCAGCAGACTTCGACGCGGCGACGCACGCACGCACACACGCACACACGCAGTGAAGCGCAAACAAACAGGGGAGACAGCACCGTGACAACGGCGATGACCGAGACCAGGCACGGGAGCGACGGGGGGCACAACTCCGTCGCGGCCCGGGCGCGCCAGGTCGTCAAGGCCTACGGCTCCGGCGAGACCCGTGTCGTCGCCCTCGACCGGGTGGACGTGGACATCCACCGCGGCCAGTTCACCGCGATCATGGGCCCCTCCGGCTCCGGCAAGTCCACGCTGATGCACTGCCTGGCCGGCCTCGACACCGTGACCAGCGGGCAGATCCACCTCGAGGACACCGAGATCACCGGCCTGAAGGACAAGAAGCTCACCCAGCTGCGCCGCGACAAGATCGGCTTCATCTTCCAGGCCTTCAACCTGCTGCCGACGCTCAACGCCCTCGAGAACATCACCCTCCCCATGGACATCGCGGGCCGCAAGCCCGACCCGCAGTGGCTGGAGCGGGTCGTGGAGACGGTGGGCCTCGCGGGCCGCCTCAAGCACCGCCCGACCGAACTCTCCGGCGGCCAGCAGCAGCGCGTGGCCGTCGCCCGCGCCCTCGCCGCCCGCCCCGCGATCATCTTCGGCGACGAGCCCACCGGAAACCTGGACTCCCGGGCCGGCGCCGAGGTCCTCGGCTTCCTGCGCCAGTCCGTCGACCAGCTGGGCCAGACCATCGTGATGGTCACCCACGACCCGGTCGCCGCCTCCTACGCGGACCGCGTCATCTTCCTCGCCGACGGCCGCATAGTCGACGAGATGTACGCGCCCAGCGCCGACCAGGTCCTGGACCGGATGAAGGACTTCGACGCGCGCGGGCGGACCTCGTGACCGTCATGAAGACCGCGCGGCGCAACTTCGTCGCGCACAAGGGCCGGATGGCGCTCTCCGCCATCGCCGTGCTGCTCTCGGTCGCCTTCGTCTGCGGAACCCTGGTGTTCACGGACACCATGAACACCACCTTCGACAAGCTCTTCGCCGTCACCAGCTCCGACGTCACCATCAGCCCCAAGGACGCCGAGGAGGGGGAGGACGTCTCCGCCCGCGGCAAGCCCCAGGCGCTGCCCGGCTCGGTCGTGGACAAGGCGCGGGGCGCCGAGGGCGTCAAGTCCGCCGAGGGCGGCGTCGTCTCGATGGCCGTCACGGTCGTCAACTCCAAGAACGAGAACATGGGGTCGACCACCGGAGCCCCGACCATCGCGGGCAACTGGACCGAGAACGAACTCAAGTCCATGAAGATCACCTCCGGTCACGCCCCGCGCGGCCCCACCGAGGTGATGGTCGACGCCGACACCGCCGACAAGCACCACCTGAAGCTCGGGGACGAGCTGCGCACCATCGCCGTCACCGGTGACATGCGGGCGAAGATCAGCGGTATCGCCTCCTTCACCGTGACCAACCCGGGCGCGGCCGTCGTCTACTTCGACACCGCCACCGCGCAGGAGAAGCTGCTCGGCGCCCCGGGCACCTTCACCCACATCAGCGTCACCGCCAAGGACGGCGTGAGCGACGAGCAGCTGAAGAAGAGCGTGGCGGGCGCGGTCGGCGCGGACACGTACAAGCTGCAGACCGCCAAGGAGGCCGCGGCCGCCAACAAGAAGGACATGGGCTTCCTCGACGTCATGAAGTACGTGATGCTCGGCTTCGCCGGCATCGCCTTCCTCGTCGGCATCTTCCTGATCTTCAACACCTTCTCGATGCTGGTCGCCCAGCGCACCCGCGAGATCGGCCTGATGCGCGCCATCGGCTCCGACCGGGGCCAGATCAACCGCTCCGTCCTCCTCGAGGCTTTCCTGCTCGGCGTCGTCGGCTCCCTCGCCGGAGTCGCGGCGGGCGTGGGCCTGGCCGTCGGCCTGATGAAGCTCATGGGCCAGATGGGCATGCAGCTGTCCACCGCCGATCTGACCGTCAAGTGGACGACCCCGGTCGTCGGCCTGGTCCTCGGCACCGTCGTCACCGTGATCGCCGCCTACATCCCGGCCCGCCGGGCCGGCAAGGTCTCCCCGATGGCCGCCCTGCGCGACGCCGGCACCCCCGGCGACAGGAAGGCCGGTGTGATCCGCACGGTCCTCGGCCTGGTCCTCACCGGGATCGGCGCCGCGGCCCTCTTCCTCGCCGCGGCCGCCGAGAAGGCCTCCGCCGGATCGCTCTGGCTGGCCCTTGGCGTGCTGTTCAGCCTCATCGGCTTCATCGTGATCGGCCCGCTGCTGGCCGGCGTCGTGGTCCGGGTGCTCGCCGCCCCCGTGCTGCGGCCCTTCGGCTCCGTCGGCCGGCTCGCCGAGCGCAACGCGCTGCGCAACCCGCGCCGCACTGGCGCCACCGCCGCCGCGCTGATGATCGGACTGGCGCTGGTCGCCTGCCTGTCGGTGGTCGGCTCCTCGATGGTGGCCTCCGCCACCGACGAACTCGACCGGACCGTCGGCGCCGACTACATCGTGAGCTCGCAGACCGGCCAGCCGCTGATGCCGCAGGCCGAGCAGGCCATGCGGGCCACCAAGGGCCTGGACCACGTCACCGCGTACCGCGAGGCCGAGGTGAAGATCACGGCCCCGGACGGCAGCTCCGCCCAGGACCGGCTGAGCGTCACCGACCCGACGTACGCCCAGGACGTGCGCCGCAAGATGATCGCCGGCGAGCACAAGGACGCGTACGCGGCCGGCTCGATGGCGGTCGGCTCCAAGTACGCCGACACGCACCACGTCAAGGTCGGCGACGAGCTGACGGTCGCCTTCAACGGCGGCAAGACCGTCAAGCTGAAGGTCGCCGCGATCACCTCGGACGAGGGCAACCTCGACAAGGGCGTGAAGTACATCAGCACGGCGACCGCCGAGGCCAACATCCCGGCCGACCAGCTGGCGCGCCCCTTCATGCTGCTGGCCAAGGCCGACAAGGGGCAGGCCGACAGCGCGTACACGGCGCTCAAGGCGGCCATGGCGGAGTACCCGCAGTACAAGGTGCTCAACCAGACCGACTACAAGGAGGACCTCAAGGACCAGGTCGGGCAGCTGCTCAACATGGTCTACGGGCTCCTCGCCCTCGCGATCATCGTCGCGGTGCTGGGTGTGGTGAACACCCTGGCCCTCTCGGTGGTCGAGCGGACCCGCGAGATCGGCCTGATGCGCGCCATCGGCCTCTCCCGCCGCCAGCTGCGCCGCATGATCCGCCTGGAGTCGGTGGTCATCGCCCTCTTCGGCGCCCTGCTGGGCCTCGGACTGGGCATGGGCTGGGGCGCCACCGCCCAGCAGCTCCTCGCCCTCCAGGGGCTGAAGGTGCTGGAGATCCCGTGGCCGACCATCATCGGCGTCTTCGCGGGCTCGGCCCTGGTGGGCCTGTTCGCCGCACTGGTCCCGGCCTTCCGGGCGGGGCGGATGAACGTACTGAACGCGATCGCCAGCGAATAGCCGAGGCGGTCGTACGGGGGAAACACGGGGGGAGACACGGGGGAAGCGGGGGGAACCCCACGGGGGAGCAGTACGGGGGAACACGCCGGCCCCCGGGCCGTCCGCGAGGACGGTCCGGGGGCCGGCGCCGTGCGTCAGGGGGGGGAACAGCAGTCAGAGCACCCGCTGGAGCAGTACGAACCCGCCCGCCTCGCCCGCCACCACGAACCGCGACCCCGGGTGCAGCTGCCCGGCGTAGGCGACGGGGTCCCCGGCCCAGCCGGAGGAGTTGTCGAAGACCAGGAAGGCCGGCAGCACCCCCTTGGTGTTGCCGATCCAGAACACCTGGCAGCGCGAGGTCAGCCGGGTGAGCGGCCCGGTGCCGGCCTCCACGCGCACCCCGTCCGGGATCTGCGCCAGCAGCCGCTCGACGGCGACGGCCCGGCCCGGCTTCTCGTACGTGGCCCGCTCCCCGAGCCGGGCCAGCGGCATGCCGGTCGCGCTCAGCGTGAGCGCCGCCGCCAGCACGGCGCCGGGCAGCTGGACGGCGTACGCGCGCACCCGCGGCCGGCTGCTGCGCCGGGCGGTGTCGAGGGCGTCGGCCAGGGCCAGGGCGACGACCGGCATCAGGACCGCGCTGTAGTGCCAGTCGGTGGACCAGTAGTGCGCGTCCCCCGACACGAACCGCCAGCCCAGGGTCGGGGCGGCCACCAGCAGCAGCGGGGAGCGCAGCGCGAGGAGCCCGGTGGTGGGGACGAGGACCCAGCCGAGGGTGGTGAGCTTCGTGCCGAGGCCCCGCAGCGGGCCGCCGGGCTCGCTGATCTTCTCCCAGTAGGCGTAGCCGTCGGTGGCGAAGGCGGGGATCACCACGGTGAACACCAGTGCGGCGGCGGCCGCTCCCGCCACGGCGACGGCCACCGCGATCCGCGCGGCCCGCCGGTCGGCGCGCCGGGCCCGCCAGGCGACCACCAGCGCCAGGGCGGCCAGGGTGACCCCGAGGTCCTCCTTGACCAGCAGCAGCGGCAGCCCCCAGCCCAGCGCGGCCCGCCAGCGGCGCGCGAGCAGCGCCTCGAGGGCGAAGGCCAGCAGCGGTACGGCGAAGCAGATCTCGTGGAAGTCGAAGTCGACGGCCTTCTGGATCCCCCAGGACAGTCCGTACGCCGCCCCGAGCGCGAGCCCCCGGGCCTGCCCGAGGAGCCGTACCGAGGCCCGGGTGACGGGCAGCGCGGACAGCGCGAACAGCGCCGCCTGCACCACCAGGAGGGTGACGGGGCCGGGGAAGACCCGGTAGAGCGGGGCGATCAGGGCGATGACCGGGCTGAAGTGGTCGCCGAGGATGTTGAAGCCCGGGCCCTTGATGTCCACCAAGGGCGGCTGGAGCCAGGCGTAGGCCCTGACCGCCTGTTCGAATATGCCCAGGTCCCAGGAGCTCTCCTCCAGCCGACGGAAGCGGGACACCGAGAGCACCGCGTAGGCGAGGAAGAGGGCGGAGGCGAGCGCGTACGGGGCCCAGTGCGCGGCCCGTGCGGCCCGCCCGGCCGGGCCCGGCCCGCCCCGCAGGCTCCCGATGCCCGTCCCGCCGCCCCAGACGCCCCGGTCGATGCGCGCCGCCACGACGGGTGCGTCGTACGGGGCGTCGCGCGGTGCGTCGTACGGGGCGTCGTACGGGGCGTCGCCCTCGGGACGCCCGGCGCTCGGGGGGCTTCCGGAAAGGGACATTCGGACAGATTGCCATCCCGCTCCGGAGCGCCATCCTCCGCCCCCTCACCCGTGCGGGGCCGGAATGCCCCGCGCGGCCGCGGGGTCCGCGTCATAGGGTGGGAACCCCCGGCCCGTTCACGTGTCGGGCCCTTCGCGTTGCCCCTTCACGCCCCCACCGGATGGAAAGCCTGTCTCATGAGCCTGCACGGACTGCTCGACGCCGTCACCCGGGACCCCGCCCTCGCCGAGGCGGTCACGGCGGCCGGGGACGGCAACCGCATGCACGTGGACCTCGTCGGCCCGCCCGCCGCGCGGCCCTTCGCGATCGCCGCGCTGGCGGCGCGTACCGAGCGGACCGTGCTCGCGGTCACCGCCACCGGGCGGGAGGCGGAGGACCTCGCCGCCGCGCTGCGCTCCCTGCTGCCCCCCGACGAGGTGGTGGACTACCCGGCCTGGGAGACGCTGCCGCACGAGCGGCTCAGCCCGCGCAGCGACACCGTCGGCCGCCGGATCGCGGTGCTGCGCCGGCTCGCGCACCCGAGCAAGGAGGACCCGGCGGCCGGACCCGTCTCGGTGGTCGTGGCCCCCATCCGCTCCGTGCTCCAGCCGCAGGTCAAGGGGCTCGGCGACCTGGTGCCCGTAAGCCTGCGGCAGGGGGAGAGCGCCGACCTGGGCGTGGTCACCGAGGCGCTGGCGGCGGCCGCGTACGCCCGTGTGGAGCTGGTCGAGAAGCGCGGGGAGTTCGCCGTGCGCGGCGGCATCCTCGACGTGTTCCCGCCCACCGAGGAGCACCCGCTGCGGGTGGAGTTCTGGGGCGACGAGGTCGAGGAGATCCGTTACTTCAAGGTCGCCGACCAGCGCTCCCTGGAGATCGCCGAGCACGGCCTGTGGGCCCCGCCCTGCCGGGAGCTGCTGCTCACGGACGAGGTGCGCGGGCGGGCCGCGGCGCTGGCCGAGGAGCACCCCGAGCTGGGCGAGCTGCTGAACAAGATCGCCGAGGGGATCGCGGTCGAGGGCATGGAGTCCCTCGCCCCGGTCCTCGTCGACGACATGGAGCTGCTGATCGACGTCCTGCCGGCCGGGGCGATGGCCGTGGTCTGCGACCCGGAGCGGGTACGGACCCGCGCCGCGGACCTCGTGGCGACCTCGCAGGAGTTCCTGATGGCCTCCTGGGCGGCCACCGCCGGCGGTGGCGAGGCCCCCATCGACGTCGGCGCGGCCTCGCTGCGCGGCATCGCGGACGTCCGCGACCACGCCCGCGAGCTGGGCATGATGTGGTGGTCGGTCTCCCCCTTCGCGGCCGACGAGGTCCTCGGCGGGGATGTGCTGGGGCTCGGCATGCACGCCCCCGAGGCCTACCGGGGCGACACCGCCCGCGCGCTCGCCGACACCAAGGGCTGGATCGCCGACGGCTGGCACACCGTCTACCTCACCGAGGGCCACGGCCCGGCCGCCCGTACCGTCGAGGTGCTCGGCGGCGAGGGCATCGCCGCCCGGCTGGAGGCGGAGCTGCGGGCGCTGGAGCCCTCGATCGTCCATGTCGCCTGCGGCTCGATCGACAACGGCTTCGTGGACCCGGCGCTGAAGCTGGCCGTCCTCACCGAGACCGACCTGACCGGGCAGCGCACCGCCACCAAGGACCTCGGCCGGATGCCGACCCGGCGCCGCAAGACCATCGACCCGCTGACCCTGGAGGTCGGCGACTACATCGTGCACGAGCAGCACGGTGTCGGCCGCTACATCGAGATGGTGCAGCGCACCGTGCAGGGCGCCACCCGCGAGTACCTCCTCGTCGAGTACGCGCCCGCCAAGCGCGGCCAGCCCGGCGACCGCCTGTACATCCCCACCGACCAGCTGGAGCAGGTCACCAAGTACGTGGGCGGCGAGGCCCCGACCCTGCACCGGCTCGGCGGCGCCGACTGGACCAAGACCAAGGCGCGGGCCAAGAAGGCGGTCAAGGAGATCGCCGCCGACCTCATCAAGCTGTACAGCGCGCGCATGGCGGCCCCCGGGCACACCTTCGGCCCGGACACCCCCTGGCAGCGCGAGCTGGAGGACGCCTTCCCGTACGCGGAGACGCCCGACCAGCTCACCACCATCGCCGAGGTCAAGGAGGACATGGAGAAGTCCGTCCCCATGGACCGCCTGATCTGCGGCGACGTCGGCTACGGCAAGACCGAGATCGCGGTGCGCGCGGCCTTCAAGGCCGTGCAGGACGGCAAGCAGGTCGCGGTCCTCGTCCCCACCACGCTGCTGGTGCAGCAGCACTTCGGGACCTTCTCCGAGCGCTACAGCCAGTTCCCGGTCAACGTGCGGGCGCTGTCGCGCTTCCAGAGCGACACCGAGTCCAAGGCCACCCTGGAGGGGCTGAAGGAGGGCTCGGTGGACGTGGTCATCGGCACCCACCGCCTCTTCTCGCAGGAGACGAAGTTCAAGGACCTGGGCCTGGTCATCGTCGACGAGGAACAGCGCTTCGGTGTGGAGCACAAGGAGCAGCTGAAGAAGCTGCGCGCCAACGTCGACGTGCTGACCATGTCCGCGACCCCGATCCCGCGCACCCTGGAGATGGCGGTGACCGGCATCCGCGAGATGTCGACCATCACCACCCCGCCGGAGGAGCGCCACCCGGTCCTCACCTTCGTCGGCCCGTACGAGGAGAAGCAGATCGGCGCGGCCATCCGGCGCGAGCTGCTGCGCGAGGGCCAGTGCTTCTACATCCACAACCGCGTCGAGTCCATCGACCGGGCGGCCGCGAAGCTGCGCGAGATCGTGCCCGAGGCGCGGATCGCGACGGCGCACGGGCAGATGTCGGAACAGGCCCTGGAACAGGTCGTCGTGGACTTCTGGGAGAAGAAGTTCGACGTCCTCGTCTCGACGACGATCGTCGAGTCCGGCATCGACATCTCCAACGCCAACACCCTCATCGTGGAGCGCGGCGACAACTTCGGCCTCTCGCAGCTGCACCAGCTGCGCGGCCGTGTCGGCCGCAGCCGCGAGCGCGGGTACGCGTACTTCCTGTACCCGCCGGAGAAGCCGCTGACCGAGACCGCGCACGAGCGGCTCGCGACGATCGCCCAGCACACCGAGATGGGCGCCGGCATGTACGTGGCGATGAAGGACCTGGAGATCCGCGGCGCGGGCAACCTGCTGGGCGGCGAGCAGTCCGGCCACATCGCCGGGGTCGGCTTCGACCTGTACATCCGCATGGTCGGCGAGGCCGTGGCCGACTACCGGGCCGCGGTCGAGGGCGGGGTGGAGGAGGAGCCGCCGCTGGAGGTCAAGATCGAGCTGCCGGTCGACGCGCACGTCCCGCACGACTACGCGCCCGGCGAGCGGCTGCGCCTGCAGGCGTACCGGTCCATCGCCGCGGCGAACTCCGAGGCCGACATCAAGGCCGTACGGGAGGAACTCACCGACCGCTACGGCAAGCTGCCGGAGCCGGTGGAGAACCTGCTGCTGGTGGCGGGGCTGCGAATGCTGGCGCGGGCCTGCGGGGTCGGGGACATCACCCTCCAGGGCCCCAACATCCGCTTCGGGCCGGTGGAGTTGCGCGAGTCCCAGGAGCTGCGCCTGAAGCGGCTCTACCCGGGGACGGTGCTGAAGCCGGCGACCTCGCAGGTGCTGGTGCCGCGTCCGAAGACGGCCCGGGTCGGCGGCAAGCCGCTGGTCGGACGGGAACTGCTGGCCTGGACCGGTGAGTTCCTCACCACGATCCTCGGCTCGTAGCCCTCGTCCCCTTCACGGCGAAACCGCCCGCGCTCGGCGCGGGCGGTTTCGTTCGTCCGGTGCCCGTGGGACGGGGGGCTACTTGTTCGGGTCCTCGTCGATTCCCAGCTTGTCTTCCATCTGCTGCTGGGCCTGGTCGACCTTGCCGGTGTACTTCCCGCCGGTCTTCTCGTTGACCTCTTGCTCGAGCTGGTCGGACATCTCCTTGCCCTTGCTCTTGGCCTGGTCCCTGAACCTGTCGAAAATCCCCATGCGAGGGCTCCTTCCGTGTCCCGTTTGCGACGGTACGCCGGTTTGTCGACCTGCGCACATCATCGGCTGGCGATCACGTCGACGGCACTCCGGCCCGCCGCGACGGCGCACTTTCCGGCTGACTCGGGGGTGTGCGTCTGCCGCAGGCCTCTGGGCAGCTGATCCTCGACCTGACGGAGCGAACTCAGCTGCTCGATGGCGGGGGGACCTCCGAAAGGTCCCGCCGGGAGCTCACCGCCCTGCACTACGTTCTTCTTGATCGCACTTGAGACCGGAGGTCAGCAGATGGCAGACGAGACGGTGAACGCGCAGGGCACGGCTGGATTCATCTTCGAGATGGGTGTCTTGAAGAACGCCAAGCGCACCGGGTGGTGGTTCACCGGCAACAACAACCCCGAGTCGATCGCCGAGCACAGCTTCCGCGTCGGTGTCATCGGCGCCGTGCTGGCCATGATGGAGGGTGTGGACCCTGCGAGGGTCGCTCTGATGTGCCTCTTCCATGACACGCAGGAGACCCGGATCGGCGACATCCCGCACATCGGCCGCCGTTACATCGACGCCGCCACCAACCAGACCGTCACCGCGGACCAGGTCGCGGCCGCGCACCCGGCCGTGAGGGCCGGTGTCCAGCGCGTGGTGGCGGAGTACGAGGCCAATGACACCCCCGAGGCGATCGTCGCCAAGGACGCCGACAAGCTGGAGTGCCTCGTCCAGGCCGTCGAGTACAGGGCCCAGGGCAACACCCTCGTTCAGGACTGGATCGACTCGTCGCTGAACAGCCTGAAGACGGCGTCCGCGCAGGCCCTTGCCGAGGCCGCGCTGACCATGTCGCCACTGGAGTGGCGCAAGACCTTCCTCGGCTGAACTCTGACGGCGGCCGTCAGACCGCTTCGCCCGTGGGGCCGCCGAGCTTGGAGATGTCGAGGACGTCGGAGTCCTTCGGGGAGGTGGTGTCGACCGGGGTGTCGAAGGCCGAGAACAGGGCCTCGCCGGCGGTGTCCCCCTGGACGGTCGACTTCAGGATGTACGGCTTGCCCTGCGTGGAGACGTAGTCGGTCTGCGTCCCCTGCTTCGCCGGGGAGGTGACCGCCAGCGCCGGCTTGCCGTCGACGGTGGAGGCGGTGCCCTTGCGCGCGAGCGGGTGCGCCGTGCCGAAGTCGCCCGTCAGCTTGTCGAGGTCGCAACTGCCGGTCATCGGGGCCGCGCGGGGGTCGGAGGCGGGGATCCGCACCCAGCGGTCGGCGAGCATGGCGACCATCTGGTCCGTCTGCTTCTGCGGGGCGTGCTTCTGCTTGGCGGCGCCCCGCCAGTAGGCGGCGTCGCCCCGGAAGTGGACGAGCTCGGAGGACTTGATGATGTCCAGCCGGCCCATGCCGTCGAGGCGGATGGAGCCGTTGCAGTTGCCCTTCTTGTCGAGGGACAGGTCGATCCGCATCGGCTTGCCCTCGTGCTCCACCTTGGCGTTGACGTGCGCCGACTCGGCCTTGCGCGTGGCCTCGTAGGCCTCGGTGAGTATCTCGGGCCCGGACCGGTCGGCGAGCGAGCCGCCCTTGGCGGTCGGCGAGCCGGACGCCGGCGCGGAGGCAGACGGGGAGGGCGACTGTGCGGCGCGGGCCTGGCTCCCGATGTCGGAGGCCCGGCCGTCGCCGGGCACGCAGGCCGTCAGCCCGCCGCCGATCAGGGCCGCGGCGGCGAGCGCCGACGCGGTGGTCTTCGTACGGCTGCGCATCTCGATTCCCCCCGTGGAACGACTGTGAACTCAGGCTCCGAGCGTAGAGGGTGCCTCTGACACGGCACCGGCGGGTCCGGTCGGGGAGGCGGCGGCGGTCCGGCGCACGCCGGTGTACTCGACGGCTCCGGAGTCCGGTCCGCCGCTCCGCCAGTGCTTGAGGAGGTACGGCGTGCCCTCCAGCCGTACGTGGTCGGTGATCTCGGCGCCGCCGGGCACCTTCGACTTGAACACCGCCACCGGCTTGCCGTTCCGGTACGTGTCCGCCTCCCGGCGGATGTCGGTCCGCTCGGCCGGGAAGGTGCGGGCGGCGGAGCCCTCCTTGCACAGCGCGAGGAGGTGCGCGACCGAGGGGTCCGAGGGTTTGATGTCGATCCAGCCCTCGTCGGTGTCGGCGGACTTGACGGGCGAGTCCCTGAACTGGTCCTGGAGGAAGCCGGCGTCGCCCTTGAGGGAGAGGCGGCCGTCGTCCATCAGGATCTCGCCCACCCCGGCCCGCATGACCGTGACCTTTCCCCAGCACGCGCTGTCGCCCTCGAAGGACAGGTGCGCGCTGATCTGGCGGTCGCCGATCGTGCGCTGGACGGCCGCGTTCTTGGAGTCGGCCCGCTCCGTCTCCTCGTACGCGGCGCGCAGGACGGCGGCCGGGTCCTTGCCCGCGAGGGGGTCGGGCGCCGTGGAGGCGGTGGGTGACGGGTCCGCCGCCGCCTTGCCGGAGACGGGGCCGCAGCCGGTGGCGGTCAGCAGGGCCGCGCAGACGAGTGCGATCGAGGCCGCGGGCATGTGGTGCGCATGGTGGTCCGCTGCTTTGATCATCAAGTGATCTCAGCAATCCCGACGTTTCCGCCGGAATGGTCCGTAACGGTGTCACCAGAGCGCGAGTTGCGTCCTGGTAGCCGGTTGACGGTCTCCCGTTTCCTTCCCTGCCCGGGGGCTGGGGATTGTGCCGCCTGCCCGCCCCGTCCCGGCCTTGCGGCGCGGGCGGGTGGTGCGGGTCTTGCGGTCGGTTCCACGGGGCTTCGACTCCGCCTTGGCGGGGTCCAGGTCTCCGGCCACTCCGGTACCTGTCGTGCGGGCCGCGAGGGCGACCAGGTTGTGTCCCGCGTTCGCGTCCCGGTCAAGGACGAGGCCGCAGTTGTCGCACTCGAAGACGCGCATGCTGAGGGGCAGCTTGGCTTTCACCGCACCGCAGCGCGAGCAGGTCTTCGAGGAGGGATACCAGCGGTCGGCGACGACGAGTCGCGTGCCACGCCGCCGGGTCTTGTAGACAAGCTGGCGTCGGATCTCGGCGAACGCGGCATCCGCGACACGGCGGGACAGGCGCCGGTTGCGGCCCATTCCGGCGACGTTGAGATCTTCGACGACGATCGTGCCGTACTCGGATGCGAGGCGGGTCGTCATCTTGTGGAGGGTGTCCTCGCGGAGGTTCGCGACCCGGTGATGGATCTTGTTCCGCGTCCGGTTGGCTTTCTCCCAGCGGCGGGAGGGCTGCTGCCCGGTGCGCCGGTCGGGGCCGCGCCGGCGGGAGACGATGCGGCTGGCGCGGCGCAACTGTTTCTGTGCGCGGTCGAAGTGGCGTGGGTTGGGTTCCTCGCTGAGGACACCGTCGCTGTCCGCGAGGACCGCGAGGGTCTTGATGCCGAGGTCGATGCCGACCGCCGCGTCCGGATGGGCCACTTTCACCAGCTGGTGCCTCTGCTCGACCTGGAGGGACACGAACCAGCGACCCCGGTCCAGGCATGCGGTCGCAGACAGGATCCGCATGTTCCCCGCGTCGATGAGGGCTCGCAGGTCGGCTCGGTTCTCGTGTAGGCGGACGGTGCCGATCCTGGGCAGGGTGAGGTGCCGGCCGTCAGGCTCGATGCGGATCGTGCCGGTGGTGAACCGGCAGGTAAGGCGCGCTTTCCGTTTCGATTTGAAGCGGGGTATGCCCATCTTTGGGCCCTTGCGTTTACCACTCTTGGACTTCGCGTAGTTGTCGAACGCCGCCGAGGCGCCCGCCAGGCCGGTGCTGTACGCCTCTTTGGAGTTCTCCTCCCACCAGTCGGCGAAGCGCGGGTTGGTGCGTTTGTCCTCGTTGAACGCCTTCCGCAGCGAGGGCAGCGACCACGACCGCCACCCGGTGAGCTGGTCCTCGGGGATGCCGTACGACTGCTCGGCCTTGCGCTGCCACCACACGGCGGTGATGTACGCGACCGCCCAGTTGTACGCGGTCCGCGCGGCACCTCCGTGCGAGTGCAGGCGGCGGTTGGCCGTGGCGTTCGGGTCCAGCGCGAGCTTGTGCGCGAGGACGGTGAACCCCGGCCGCGGCTTGAACGTCTTCATCCGGCCGCCTCCGGACCGGTGGCGACGGCAACGGCCCGGGCGGCGCGATTCTTCGCGGAGCGGCGACCGTACAGGCGGGCACACATCGAGGTCAGGACCTCGGTGATGTCTCGTACCAGGTCGTCGGCGGTCTCCGCCGCATCGAGGACAACCAGTCGCCGTCCCGTGGCAGAGAGGGCGGCTTCCAGGTGCTCGACGCCGAACCGGGCGAGACGGTCGCGGTGCTCGATCGTCCCCACAACCGGGTCGGCGAGCAGGCCGTGCAGCTTGCGGCGGCGCCCGTTCAAGCCGGAGCCGACCTCCGTCACCACGTCAGCGACGGCGAGCCCCTGGGCCGTTGCACCCTGCACCGTCCGGGCGACCTGACGCTCCAGGTCCGCTTTCTGGTCACCGGACGAGACGCGGCAGTACGCCACGACCCGCCCGGCGGCCTGCGGGGCGGGCTGGGTCACGAGCCATGTACCGGACGGCGTCTGGACGACCGGGACCGGCATACGGCCCTCTTTCGCCCAGGTCCACGCGGTCTGGTAATGCACGCCGTTGCGTGCCGCCCACTCGGAAAGCCTCACGACGCCACGTTATTCGCTGAGAATATTGGATATCCACTGAAAGAAATGGGAACAGTTGTTCACCCCCTGGGATCGGTCAGGAGCCCAGACGGTAACCGGGGGCGCTGGAGTCAGGACTTCTTCCAGGTCGCGCAGCCCGTGGTCTTGAAGTAGCCGTCCTGCGCGGAGATCGTCACGACCGCCGGGCCGGTGGGGTTGTCGTTGGCGGCGATGGAGTCGATGGTGTGGCCGGCGTCCTTGGCGCGCTCCCAGTAGCAGCCGGCCGAGCCCTCGGCGGGGCCGGTGGACTTGTAGGTGCCCGGGGCGAGGTCGAGGCCCACCTTGAACATGCCGCCGTCGCCCGCGGCCTCGGTCTTCGGGGAGCCGCCGGCGGCCTTCGGGTCGACGGCCTCCCAGTCCTTGCAGCCGGTGGACTTGAAGAGCTTGTCGCCCGCGCCGATGGTCACGTAACTGGCACCCACCACGTTGTCGTTGGCGAGGATCGAGTCGACCTCGCCCGAGGCGTCCTTGGCGCGCTCCCAGTAGCAGCCCAGGCCCTTGTTGCCGGTGGTGCGGTAGGTGCCGGGCTGGACGTCCGAGCCGACCTGGAAGGTGCCGCTGCCGCGCATCGCCGCCTTCTTGTCGTCCTTCTTGGGCTCGGCCGCCTTCTGGCTCTGCTCGCCGGTGCCCGGCTTGGCGCTGGAGGCCGCCGGCTTCGCCTTCGTGTCCTTCGCGCCGTCCGCAGCACCGCCCCCGGTGCAGGCGCCGACCGCGACGAGCGCGAGGACCGCGCCGCAGCCCGTGAGCACCTTGTGGCGGGCGATCCAGCTCTGGCGCGGGGTGGAGTACTGGGACATGGGTGTGCTCCTGTCTCGTGTCTCTGTCTGGCGTGTCTGGTGTGTCTGCTGTCTGTGGTGCGGCCGGCGTGCTCCGCCTGTTGACGGGATCATCAGAGCAGAGGCTGTGAACCGAGTCAACACGATTCACGGGTTTGCTTCGATTCACGCTGTGAAGTGGATTCCGGACTGTGTACCGGTATGCTCCCGGCATGCTGGAGGAGAACGTCCCCGAGGTCACCGCCGCCGAGATCGCCCGCCTGGCCGGGGTCGGCCGGGCCGCCGTGAGCAACTGGCGCCGCCGCCACCCCGACTTCCCCAAGCCCGTCGGCGGCACCGAGACCAGCCCCTCCTTCGCGCTGCCCGAGGTCGAGGACTGGCTGCGGGCCCAGGGCAAGCTCGCCGAGGTCCCGCTGCGCGAACGCGTCTGGCAGCAGATCACCGCCCACCCCGGCGGGGCCGTCGCCGCGCTCGTCGAAGCCGGCGCCGTACTGCTCGTCGTACGGGACCGGCCCGCGCAGTGGCTCCAGCTGGCCGCCCTCCCCGACGAGGGCCTGGCCGCGCAGCTGCCCGCCGTACGGGACCAGGTGCTCGCCGCCCGGCTGGGAGCGGGGCACCCGGTGGCCGCGGCGCCCGGCGCCGGCGCCGTGCCGCTGCTGCGCGCCGTCGCCGAACTGGCCGCCGGGCCCGGCGCCCGCCAGGCGTTCGAGTTCCTGCTCGGCCGCCACCTGGAGGCCAACCCCCGCCAGTACACCCTGACCCCCGACGGCTGCGCCGAGCTGATGGCCGGCCTCGCCGGTCCCGGCGTCCGCAGCGCCCTCGACCCCGCCTGCGGCACCGGCAGCCCGCTGCGCGCCCTCGCCGGCGCCACCGTCCTGCACGCCCAGGACTCCTCGCCCGAACTGGCCGCGCTCGCCGCGCTGCGCCTGGCCCTGCACGGCTCCGCCCAGGTCCGCGCGGCCGCCGCGGACAGCCTGCGGGCCGACGCCTTCGCATCGGCGGCCGTCGACGCCGTGCTCTGCCACCCGCCGTTCAACGAACGCAACTGGGGCCACGAGGAACTGGCCTACGACCCCCGCTGGGAGTACGGCTTCCCCGCCCGCACCGAATCCGAACTCGCCTGGATCCAGCACGCCCTGGCACACCTGCGCGAGGGCGGCACCGCCGTCCTGCTCATGCCGCCCGCCGCCGCGGCCCGCCGCTCCGGCCGCCGCATCCGCG
Source organism: Streptomyces sp. NBC_00091 (assembly GCF_026343185.1). Taxonomy (GTDB): domain Bacteria; phylum Actinomycetota; class Actinomycetes; order Streptomycetales; family Streptomycetaceae; genus Streptomyces. Next base: position 3,429,611 of record NZ_JAPEMA010000001.1, read on the forward strand.
CCGACCTGCTGCGCCGGGGCGCCCTGCGGGCCGTCGTCTCCCTCCCGGCCGGCGCCGCGCCCCCGTACGGGATCCCGCTCCAGCTGTGGGTACTGCGCCGCCCCGCCCCGGGCGCCCCCGCCCCGGCCGGGCTGCTGCTCGTGGACACCGCGGGCCTGGACCCCGAGGGGCCCTCGCAGGCCCGGGCCGCGTGGCCCGACGTACGCGAGGCGGTACTCGCCACCTGGACGAACTACGACCGCACCGGCGCGACCCCCGAGGTCCCCGGGGTCAGCCGCGTCGTACCCGTCATCGAACTGCTCGACGACGACGTGGATCTCACCCCCGCCCGCCACCTGCCCCCGCCCGCCGCCGGCGGCGGCCTGGCCGAGCTGGCCGCCGTACGCAAGCGCCTCGACACCACCCTCGCCCGCGCGGCCCGGCTCACCCCGCCGCCCGCCGCCCCGGCCGACGAGGCCGCGGCCCGGCTGTCGCAGACCACCATCGGCGAACTCGCGCGCGCCGGAGCCCTGCTGCTGCGCGCCGGCACCGGCACCGGCAGCGCGGAGCTGCCCGTGCTCACCGAGTACGACGTCTACGCCGGAACCGCCCCCTCCGGCACCCCCGCCGCCGCCGGCCCCGACGCCGGGGAGCCGCTCGTCGCCGAACCGGGCGACGTGGTCGTCCCCGTCGTCGGCGCCGTCGGCACCGCCCGGGTCGTCACCGAGGACCCGGCCAGCGGGGTCGGCGCCGTGCTCGGCCGCAACCTCCAGCTGCTGCGCCCCGACCCGGCCGCGCTCGACCCGTGGTTCCTCGCCGGGTTCCTGCGCGCCACCGCCAACACCCGCCGCGCCAGCAGCCACGCCTCCACCGCCACCCGCCTCGACGTGCGCCGGCTCCAGCTGCCCCGGCTGCCGCTGGCCGAACAGCGGCGCTACGGGGCACGGTTCCGGGCGCTCGCCGAGTTCGAGGACGCGCTGAGGCTGGCGGGGCGGCTGGGGGAGCAGCTCGTACAGGGCCTGTACGACGGGCTGTCGGACGGCAGCGTCACGCCCGGCTGACCGTGCTGCGACCCTGCAACGGTTGGGTCCATCCCCTCACGAACGGCCGGAAACGCTGTATACGCTTCGAGCCGTCACCTTTCCGTACGGCCCGTCAGGAGCACCGATGCACGGCCCCGGCCTCCCGCCGCAGCAAGGCCCCCACGGCCACCGGCCGCCCCTGTCCGGTGCCGCGATGACGCTGCGCGTGCTGTTCACGGCGCTGCCCGTACTCAGCTGCGGTTTCTTCGCCTGGGGTGCGATGCTGCGGCTGGCGATCCTCACCCGCAAGCCGCGGGACTGGGCGCTGCTGGTGCTCAGCCTGGTGCTCTCCGTCGTCTGGATCGTCTTCATCGAGATCGACCCGACGGCCGACACCAACGGCTGGCAGGGCAACCTGGGGGCCGGTGGCTCGATCTTCACCGGCTTCGCGGTCTGCGTGTACTACCTCGTCGGCGACATCAAGCACCACGAGGCGAAGGCCCTGGCCCCGGCGCCCGCGCCCTGGTACCCGGCGCCGCAGGCCCCGTACGGCGGGCAGCCGCAGCACCAGCCGCCGCACCAGACCTCCCCGGGCTACGGCTACCCGCCCGCCGGGCAGCCCGCCCAGCCGCCGGTCCAGCCGCACGTGCCCCCGCAGCAGCCGGCCCCGCCCCCGCGCCTCGGGCAGGTCCGCGCCGAACTCGACGAGCTCAGCGAACTCCTGCGCAAGCAGACCGCCCTCCGGCCCCCGCAGCCCGGCGGCCCCTACCAGGACCCGAACAGCACCGCGATCCAGGACCCCCAGCAGTGACCGAGCGGGAACGCCTCATCGGCGAGCGCTACCAGCTCGCCACCATCCTCGGACAGGGCGGCATGGGCCAGGTCTGGACGGCCTACGACCGCCGCCTGGACCGCCGCGTCGCCGTCAAGCTGCTGCGCCCCGACAAGGTGGCCGGCCCCGGCACCGTCGCCGAGGAACTGCGCCGCCGCTTCGTGCGCGAATGCCGGGTCACCGCCCAGGTGGACCACCCCGGCCTGGTCACCGTCCACGACGCCGGCAGCGACGGCGACGAGCTGTACCTCGTCATGGGCTACGTCGAGGGCTCCGACCTCGCCGACCACCTCGCCGAGCACGACCCCTACCCCTGGCCGTGGGCCGTCGCGGTGGTGGCGCAGCTGTGCGCGGTGCTCTCCGCCGTGCACGCGGTGCCGATCGTCCACCGCGACCTGAAACCGCGCAACGTGATGGTCCGCCCCGACGGGACCGTCCTGGTCCTGGACCTCGGCGTCGCCTCCGTGATGGACACCGACACCACCCGCCTCACCAGCACCGGCTCCCCGATCGGCAGCCCCGCCTACATGGCGCCCGAACAGGCCATGGGCGGCGCGGTGGGCCCGTACACCGACCTGTACGCCCTCGGCGTGCTGCTGTACGAACTCCTCAGCGGCAACGTCCCCTTCGCCGGATCCACCGCCCTCGGCGTCCTCCACCGCCACCTGTACGAACCCCCGGCCCCGGTGCGCCCGCTGCGCCCCGAGATCCCCCAGGAGCTGGAGGCGGTCCTGCTGCGCCTCCTCGCCAAGGACCCCCAGGACCGCCCCGGTTCCGCCCAGGAGGTCTACGAGGCCCTCGCGCCGCTGCTCCCGGCCCCCGGCAGCCGCCTCCCGGCCGGCCCCCTCGACCCGACCCGCCCCTTCCTGCGCCCCCAGGCCCCCTGGCCGGACCGGGCCGCCGTGGTCCCGCCGCGGCCGTCCGCGCCCCCGGCGCCGCCCCGCCCCGACATCCCGGGCGCGGTGGACGAGGCCCGCAAGCTGCTGGACCAGGGGCGGCTCACCCAGGCCGTGGACATCCTCGGCGGCATCCTCCCGGCGGCCGCCGCCGAGCACGGGGAGCACTCACCGGTGGTCCGCAGCCTGCGCAAGCAGTACGCGGCCACCCTGATGGACGACGGCCAGTACCGCCGCGCCCTGCCCGAACTGCGCCGCCTCGCCGACCAGTTCCCGGCCGGGGACCCCCAGTCGCTGCGCTTCCGCTACGACGCCGCGCAGTGCCTGGAGCAGCTGGGCGAACCGGCGGCCGCCCTGGCGGAGTACCGCTCGCTGCTGCCCCTGTTCGAGAACCACTACGCCAACCCGGACCCGGGCCTGCCGCTGGAGGTCCGCCGCCGGATAGCGCACCTGCTGCTCTCCCTCGGCGACCGCCCGGCGGCCCACGACACCCTGGTCCGCCTCCTGTTCGACGCGGACCGGCTGCACGGCCCCGCCCACCCGCTCCCGGTGGAGATCCGCCGCACCCTGCAATGGCTGGGCCAGGTGCGCTGACCCGGCGGTGGACCGCTACGCCACCGCGCCCCGCCGCCGGCGCCGCAGCAGCGTCCCGAGCAGCACCAGCACCGACACCCCCGCGGCGGCCGCGCCCGTGAGCAGCCCCGGCGGGCTGAACTCGCAGCTCAGGGTGGTGCTGCGGCCGTCCAGCGGGAGGGCGAGCAGGCCCAGGCGGGCCCGGGCCTCCCGGCCGTCGCAGGTCCAGCCCGCGATGGCCGGGACCGCGACCACCGCCGTGCCGGCGCTGCCCGGGGGCAGGGTGGCGGTCAGGCCCGAGGAGGTGACCTCGACCCGGGTGGCCGCCGATGCCCTCAGCTGCGCCACCGCCGCGCCCAGCCTGGCCCGGTCCAGGCAGGACAGGGCCCACAGGTCGGGGGCGGGCCGGTCGAAGACCAGCTTCGAGGCGGGCCCGCGCGAGAGCCCCAGCGACTGGAGCGCCGCCCGGTTCTTGGGAGGGTTGCCGTTCAGCTTGAAGGGCCGCCCGCCGGCGAGGCGGGCCGTGGCGTTGTACTCCGGGGCCCACAGGAAGGCCTCGGTGCCCGCCCGGCAGATCCCGGGCGCGACCGGGTCCTCGTACACCTTCGCGCCCAGCAGCAGCTCCTGGTTGGCGAAGGGGGAGTCGCCGTACGCCGGGAGCGGTCCCGCCGGGCGGACGGTGACCAGCGGCAGGGCCTCGGCGCGGGCGACCGTACCGTCGGGCTTCAGCCGCGCGCCGACCGCGAACACCGCGTCCGTCACCGGGTTGTCGAGGCTCTGGACGCTGCGGCCGCGCGAGGTCCAGCCCGCGCCGAGCGCCGTCATGGTGCGGGTGAACACGTCCGGGGTGTGGCTGCTGTAGTACGAGCCGCCCTCACCGCCCAGCAGCATCGGGTCGTTGCCCGACAGTGCGGGCCGGCCCGCGTCGGTCCGGTACGCCGGCCAGCCCTCGGCGCCTGCCAGGGCGCGGGCGCGCGCGGTGTGGGCCCGGTTCCAGGACGGGTAGTCGTCCAGCCCGGCCAGCTTGCCCTTGTGCCCGTACGCGGTGGTCGCCGCGGCCTGCGCCACCAGCACCGCCGCGAGCAGTCCGGCGGCGGGCAGCAGCAGCCGCCGCCGGCCCAGCGCCCACCAGGCCCCGGCCGTCAGCGCCAGCCCGCCCGCGAAGAGCGCGTACCCCCACACCGTGGGCAGGGCGCTGCCGCTCGCCCACAGCGCGGCGGCCGTCAGCAGTCCGGCCCCCGCCGCGAGCGCCCGCACCCCGGGCAGGCCCGCGGCGAGCCCCGTCCAGGCGGCGATCACCGCGATCCCGGCGAGCACGAAGGTCTGCCGGTACGCGCTGCCGTTCGGGGTCGCGAACAGGTGCCAGGCCAGGTGGGTCGGCGCCCACTGCAGGGACAGCAGCACGGCCGCCACCAGCCCCGCCCACCAGCAGCGGGTACGGGCGGGCAGCGCCCGGTGGAAGGGCAGGGCCGCCACCAGCAGCAGGGTCCCGGTGCCCACGAACACGGCGGGGGAGTTGAAGGAGTACGTCGCCGGCAGCAGCCGCGCGAACAGGTCGGACCACGGCACCGGCTGGAACTCCTTGAACCAGCCCGGGTACGCCTGCTTCGAGCTGAGGAACAGCGGCACCAGCACCGGCGCCGCGAGGCCGATCCCCAGCAGTGTGGTCACGGCCGCCCGCCCGATCACCAGCGCCCGCTCGCGCGACCCCTCCCGGGTCAGCACCACCCGCACCACCAGCACCAGCGCCGCGCCCAGCGTGGCCATGTACGCGGTGTAGAAGTTGGCCGTCCAGCTCACGGCCACCACCAGCACCCCCAGCACCGGACGCCGAGAGCGCAGCGCCCACTCGCCGGTCAGGCACAGCAGCGGGAAGGCGATCAGCCCGTCCAGCCACATCGGGTTGTACGCGGCCTCGATCACCGACCAGCCGCACAGCGCGTACGAGGCCCCCAGCAGCCCCGCCGCCCACCACGGCCCGGGCCGCTGGGTGCGCAGCAGCCAGGCCATCGCCGCCGCCGCGGCCGCCATCTTGAGCACGGTGACCACGTACACCGCGAGGTCGATGTCCTCGCGCGGGAAGAGCGCCACCAGCACGGCGAACGGGCTCGTCAGGTACGTGCCGAAGTCGGGCAGGAAGCTGGTGCCGTACCCGGACTGCCAGTTGAGCAGCAGACCGCCCTCGGCCCGCCCGTGCAGCAGGTCCCACAGGTGCGCGTGGAAGGGCACGAACTGGTTGCCGAGGTCGTTGACGCTGCGGTGGCGCGACCCGTACGGGAACACGCGCGCGACGGCGTCCCCGCCGCACACGGCCACCGCCGTGACCAGCGCGGCGACCACCGCCCCCAGCACCCCCGTCCGACGCCCGGAGCGCCGGGGGGCCTTCGTGGCGGGACGGTCCGGAATCTGAGGCGGAGCGAGCTGCGATGTCGACATGGTGAGGCGACGATCTCAGGAACGCGGGGCTCCACGGTAACCGGGGAGTGAACTCGCACCCCAACACCGCCGGAATCGTTGGTCGAACCGGTGGCTCGGGCCACTCTGACTGCATACCATCGATCACCGCACGGACCTTGTGCACCGACGCACAATCTCCCGCCCCTGGAGGCTCCTTTGCACCGTCGCACAGCGCTCTCCGTCTCCGCCGTCCTCCTCGTGGCGGCCCCCCTGCTGACCGCCTGTTCGGGCGAGGCCCGGCCCGGCACCGCGGCCGTGGTCGGTGGTGAGCGCATCACCACCTCGGCGCTCCAGGCCCAGGTCAATGACGTGCGCGCCGCCCAGAACCGGTCCGAGCAGGGAGCGCAGCTGATCGGGGCGACCTCCGGCCTGGAGCGGCTGAAGCTGAACAAGATGATCCAGAGCGCCGTCCTGGAGCGGGCCGCGAAGGACGCCGGGCTGAGCGTGAGCGCCAAGGAGACCGAGGACGTCCGCAAGGCGCAGCTCCAGCAGGTGGGCGGCGAGAAGGCCCTCGCGGACGCGGCGCTCCAGCAGGCGCAGCTGGCCCCGGACCAGATCGAGGCGGACACCCGCTTCAAGCTGTTGCGCGACAAGGTCTTCGCGCACTACGGCAGCCAGGACAAGGCCCTGGTCAAGCTCGGGGAAGCGGCGAAGGCCCTGCGCATCGAGGTCAACCCGCGCTACGGCCGCTGGGACGCGCAGCAGATCCTGCTCGGCGACCAGGAGACCCCGTGGATCACCCAGCGGACCCGTCCCGAGCAGGCGGCCCCCGCCGGAGCCTGACGGCCGCGGGCGGAGGTAGGTTCGGAGGGTGACCGAGACCGACACCGCCGCCCCCGCCGAGCCCACCGGCCGGATCGTCCTGCTGACCGCCAGCCACCGGGTCGCCCCCGGGCTGCTGTCCTGGCCGGCCTGGCAGACCCTGCACGCCGCGGACCGGGTGCTGTGCGCCGACCCGGGCCACCCGCAGCTGCCGTACCTGCGCGAGGCGGGGGTCGAGGTGACGCACGAGAGCCCCGACGCGCAGGCGCTCGTCGAGGCGTGCGCCGGGGGCCGCACGGTCGTGGTGCTCCCCGGCGGCGAGGGCGACCAGCGGCTCACGGACGGGCTGGCCCGGCTGGCCGGCTCGGGCCGCGTCTCCATGCCGGACCTGGAGCTGCTGCCCGGCTCCTACGACCTGCCCGGCGCGCGGCTGCTGGACCTGGTGCAGGTCATGGACCGGGTGCGCCGTGACTGCCCCTGGACCTCGAGGCAGACCCACGAGGGGCTGGTGAAGTACGCCATCGAGGAGGCGTACGAGCTGGTCGAGGCGATCGAGGACGGCGACCGGGAGGCGCTGCGCGAGGAGCTGGGCGACGTCCTGCTCCAGGTGGTCTTCCACGCGCGCATCGCGGAGGAGGACGGTGAGGAGCCGTTCTCCGTCGACGACGTCGCCGGGGACCTGGTGGACAAGCTGATCCGGCGCCACCCCCATGTCTTCGGGGACGCCGAGGCCCACTCCCCGGAGGACGTCAACGCCCACTGGCAGGCCACCAAGGCGGTCGAGAAGCAGCGGGACTCGGTCACCGACGGGATCCCGCTGGGCCAGCCCGGGCTGGCGCTCGCGGCCAAGCTCGCCGGCCGGGCCCGTACGGGCGCGGTGGCCGTGGAGCTGCCGCGGGGCGAGGGCATCGGGTACGAGCTGCTGGAGCTGGCGGCACGTGCGGAGGCGGCGGGGACCGACCCCGAGACCGCGCTGCGCGCGGCGGCCCGCGTCTACCGGGACGCGATCCGGGCGGCCGAGGGCGTCGGCACCGCCTAGCCCCCTAGCCCCCTAGCCCCCTAGCCCCCTGGACCCCTGGACCCCTGGACCTGTGACCCCTGGGCCTCTGACCCCTGGGCCTCTGACCCCTGATCCCTGGGCCCCCGTGGGCCTCAGTCCTCGCGCGGGGCGCGCGCGGACGGGTCGTGCCAGTGCGGGGCGGGGCGGTGCAGGAACCACTCGCCGAAGCCCAGCGGCCGGGTGCGCGCGGAGCCGGCGGCGGGGACCGCGTCGTGGAAGAGCCGGTCGGGGCGGGCCCCCAGTTCCTCCAGCAGGTGGAGGGTCTCCTCGAGGAACAGGGCCGGCCCGCTGAGGTAGACGTCCCGCTCCCGCCACAGGCTCCGGTTGCCGAGCGCGGTCGCCAGCCGGTCGGTGGCCTGGTTGCGGTGCTGCCCGGGGGCGGGCGTGATGTAGGTGACGCCGAGCCAGTCGCAGGCGGCGGCGTACTCGTCTATCAGGGGCCGGTCGTAGAGGTGCGCGGCGTCCCGGGCGACCACGAAGAGCCGTACGTCCTGATCGGGAGGGTGATCCACGAGTTCCTCCACCATGGCCCGCACGGGCGCCCAGCCGGTGCCGGCGGCGATGAAGGTGATGGGGCGGTCCTCGCGGCGCAGGGTCAGCCGCCCGCCGGGGGCGCCGAGCCGCAGCAGCTCGCCGGGCTGGATGTCGCGGACCAGCGCGGTGCTGAGCCGGCCGCCCTCGATACGGCTGACGTGGAGGTCGACGGTGTGGTCGGGGCGGGGCGCGTTGCCGAGGGAGTACGTGCGCCACGTGGTCGGGACGCGGTCGCTGCTCACGCTCACGTACTGGCCGGGCCGGTAGGGGAGCGGGGTGCGCGGCGCGAGGGTCAGTACGCCGATGTCCTGCCCGTACTGGAGGTGGCGCACCACCTCGGCGTCCCACCAGGGAGGCTGGGTGCTCGCGTCGGCGCCGGCGGTCATCGCGTCGGCGATGACCTGGTAGGCCTCGGCCCAGGCCTTCTCGACGGCCGGGGTCCAGGCCTCGCCGGAGGTCTCGGCGAGGGCGGCGAGCAGGCTGGCGCCGACGGCCGCGTAGTGCTCGGGGCCGACGAGGAACTTGCGGTGGTCGCGCCCGAGGTCGCGTAGATAGGGGACGAGGGTCTCGCTCTCCAGGTGGCTGACGACATGGGTGAGCGCGGCGAAGAGCCGGTCGCGCTGGCGCTCCATGTCCTCGAAGGAGGCCGGGAAGAGGTCACGGATCCCGGGGTTGTGCCAGAAGAGGTGGGAGTAGAAGAACTTGACCGCGTGCTCGGCCCGTCTCTCCACCACCGCGAAGCTGCTTTTCAAGATCCTCACATCCACAAAACCGAAAGTAGGAATGTCGTGGAACCTGACGTCAAGTGATGTCCGATCTGCGGACAGCCGCGACGAACGGGCCATATGGGATGGCCCGTGGCGAGCCGGGATACCGTCGACGGGTGCACGATCAGACCCCCGCCGCCCCGGCCGACGCGTCCTGCCCCCAGGGGCCGACCCTCTTCGACTGGGAGTTCGCGACCGATCCCTATCCGGCCTACGCCTGGCTGCGCGAGCACTCCCCGGTGCACCGCACCAGGCTCCCCAGCGGGGTCGAGGCCTGGCTGGTGACCCGGTACGCCGATGCCCGCCAGGCCCTCGCCGACCAGCGGCTGAGCAAGAACCCGGCGCACCACGCGGAGCCGGCGCACGCCAAGGGCAAGACCGGGATCCCGGGGGAGCGCAAGGCGGAGCTGATGACGCACCTGCTGAACATCGACCCGCCGGACCACACCCGGCTGCGGCGGCTGGTGTCGAAGGCCTTCACCCCGCGCCGGGTGGCCGAGTTCACCCCGCGCGTACAGGAGCTGACCGACCACCTGATCGACAAGATCGTTGAAAATGCAGGGGCCGCGCAGAAGGGGGAGGCGGACCTCATCCACGAGTTCGCCTTTCCGCTCCCCATCTACGCCATCTGCGAGATGCTCGGCGTACCGCGCGAGGACCAGGACGACTTCCGCGACTGGGCCGGGATGATGATCCGCCACGGCGGCGGACCGCGGGGCGGGGTCGCCCGCTCCGTGAAGCAGATGCGCACCTATCTCGGGGAACTGATCCACCGCAAGCGGGACGATCTGGGCAATGACCTCATCTCCGACCTGATCCGGGCGAGCGACCACGGAGACCACCTGACGGAGGCCGAGGCCACGGCGATGGCCTTCATCCTGCTCTTCGCGGGCTTCGAGACGACCGTGAACCTCATCGGCAACGGCATCCACTCCCTCTTCATGAACCCCGGCCAGCGCGAGCGCCTCCAGGCCTCCCTCGCGGCCGGGGAGAGCGGCCTGCTGGAGACCGGCGTCGAGGAACTGCTGCGCTACGACGGCCCCGTGGAGCTGGCCACCTGGCGGTTCGCCACCCGGCCGCTGACCCTCGGCGGGAAGGACATCGCGGCCGGGGACCCGGTCCTCGTGGTCCTGGCGGCGGCCGACCGCGATCCCGCGCGGTTCGACGGCCCGGACACCCTGGACCTCTCCCGGAGTGACAATCAGCACCTCGGATACGGGCACGGAATCCACTACTGCCTCGGAGCCCCGCTCGCCCGGCTCGAAGGGCAGACGGCGCTCGGAACTTTGCTGAAGCGTCTGCCGGATCTGGAACTTGCGATTCCCCCCGCGGACCTGCGCTGGCGCGGCGGACTCATCATGCGGGGCCTGCGCACCCTCCCCGTCCGCTTCACACCCCCAAACGTTTAGGAGCGCCGAGCGGGGCACGAGCGGAGCCGGACTGACCGGAAGTCAGTCCACCGCCGAACTTGTGACATCCGTTCGAAGGCGGCTAGGTTCTCCCGTTACCCCGCCGTTATACGAAAGGTGCAGTCTTCATGCTTCCCGGGAACGGCCGCCACAGACGCCCCCGCCAGGTACCCGCGATCGTCGTCACCGCAGGAGTGACCGGCTCCGCGCTGGCCCTGCCGCTGCTCGCCGCCACCGGCGCGAACGCGGCCGACACCGCCACGTGGGACAAGGTCGCCGACTGCGAGAGCGGCGGCACCTGGAGCGCCAACTCCGGCAGCGGTGCTTACGGCGGACTGCAGTTCACCCTGGAGCAGTGGAAGAACGCGGGCGGGCTCGCCTACGCGGAGCGCCCGGACCTCGCCAGCCGTTCCCAGCAGATCGCCGTCGCCGAGCGGGTGCTGGAATCCCAGGGCCCCCAGGCGTGGCCGCTGTGCTCCGCCTCGGCCGGGCTGGCCCAGAAGGGCCCGAAGCCCGACGTGGACCCGGGTGACAACAAGAACCCCGGGCCCGTCGCGCCCACCCCGTCCCGGCCGGACGGCTCGGTGCCCGTCACCGGCAAGGGCAAGCCCTCCACGGACTTCGGGGCCCCGACCCCGAAGCCGAACGAGCCGTCCACCGGCCCGAGCGGGCTGCCGGACTACCCGCTGGGCCCCTCCAGCGGACTGCCCGTCATGCCCGAGCCGGACTTCACGGTGACGCCCACCACGCCCACCACGCCCACGCCCACCGACCCGGCCCTGCCGCCGACCACCCCGCCGGTCGCCCCGACCGTCCCGGGCACCCCGGGCACCCCGACCACCCCGGGCACCCCCAGCACCCCGGGTGCCCCGGCCACCCCCACCACCCCGGCGGACCCGACGGCCCCGGTCACCCCCGGCGTGACCCCCTCCGCCCCCGCCACCCCCGGCGCGCCCTCGGGCACCCCGTCCGCCACGGCGGCCGACGGTGCGGGCAAGCACCGCGGTCCGGCCGCCATCGAGGTGCCCGCGGCCCCTGGCACGGCGTCAGCCGCCACGGGGTACACCGTGAAGCCGGGCGACAGCCTCGCGGCCATCGCGGACGCCAACGGCCTCAAGGGCGGCTGGGGCGCCCTCTACAAGGCCAACGAGCAGGTCATCGGCCAGGACGCGGACCTCATCAAGCCGGGCCAGAACCTGGATCTAACCAAGAAATAGGGGTAGTTCGGACACCCATAAAGGGCTGAATGTCCGTTATCGGTAAATGAGACATGCGTCTCTTCCGGTCAACTGGCGTGTCTGGTTCCGGAACTTCCGCAAACCCCGTTCTCACCTGCGCAAACGCGCCTTTGAGGAATGCAAGTAGGCCGGTTTCTCCCTGATGATGCGCGTTGAACATCGGGGAGAGACCTGTCTACCTTCTGAATCGCTCGCCACCGCGAGCTCCTTCGACCGCATCGCCGAATCCTGCCGGCGGACGGAGGGAACAGTCGTCGCGCAAGCGCCGAAGGCAGGAGCGGGGGAACCAAGGTAGGCGCCGGGAAAGGCCGTTGAAAGACGGCCGCGTACCGGCTTGGGGTTAAGCCACGCGCCAGTCGCGTGACCGGGCACTCATCCGTCCGAACCCGACAGCTCACCTCGAAGGCGTCGGTGAGGAGAACTCCATGCTGCTTTCCGGCAAGGGCAAGCACCGTCGCGGCTCCAAGGCCGTCCGCATCGTCACGCTCGCCGGCGTCGCCGGTGTCGCCGTCGCGGCCCCGCTGATGGCCGCGGGCACCGCCAGCGCCGCCACGGCGTCCGAGTGGGAAAAGGTCGCCTCCTGCGAGTCCGGTGGCAACTGGTCCATCAACACCGGCAACGGCTACTACGGCGGCCTGCAGTTCTCGTCCTCCACGTGGGCCGCGTACGGCGGCAAGGCGTACGCCTCGCAGGCCAACCAGGCCACCAAGGGCCAGCAGATAGCCATCGCCGAGAAGGTCCTCAAGGGCCAGGGCAAGGGCGCCTGGCCGCACTGCGGCGTCGGCCTGTCCAACTCCTCGTACAACGGCGGCGGCTCGACCACCACCCCGGCCAAGCCGAAGCCCGAGACCAAGCCGGCCAAGCCCGCCCCGGCGAAGCCCGAGGCCGCCAAGCCCGCGAAGCCGGCCACCCCGAAGGTGGAGAACAAGGCCACCAAGGCCCCCTCCCCGGTGACCAAGCCGCAGACCCCGAAGACCGAGGCCCCGAAGACCGGCAACGGCTCCTACGTGGTCAAGGAGGGCGACACCCTGGGCACCATCGCCGAGGCGAACGGCGTCAAGGGCGGCTGGGAGAAGCTCTTCGAGCTGAACAAGGACGTCGTCTCCGACGCCGACCTGATCTTCCCGGGCCAGAAGCTGAAGCTCAGCTGAATCCCGGCGTAACACTCGCAGCACCCCCGCCGCCCGGCGCGTGGACTCCACGCGCCGGGCGGCGGCATGTCGTCCGGGAACACCCGCCCTTCGGGGCCGGACCGCCCGCACAGCTCGCGGAATCAAGGGTCCTATGTCCCGGAAGACGGGTATTCAGCCCCTTTTTCGTCCCAGGACCCGGGCGGTCGGCCGGTCGAGTGCCCGGAGCCGGTTAGGCTCTAGTCGGCAGGGCCGTCCCACGGTCCACCTGCCACCGCACACCCAGCGTCACATCCCAGAAGGAGATGCTCGTGCCGTCCATCGACGTCGTCGTAGCCCGGGAAATCCTGGACTCCCGAGGCAACCCCACGGTCGAGGTCGAGGTGGGCCTCGACGACGGCAGCACCGGCCGTGCTGCCGTTCCGTCCGGCGCCTCCACCGGTGCCTTCGAGGCCATCGAGCTGCGTGACGGCGACCCCAGCCGTTACTTCGGCAAGGGTGTCGAGAAGGCCGTCCTCGCCGTCATCGAGCAGATCGGCCCGGAGCTCGTCGGCTACGACGCCACCGAGCAGCGCCTGATCGACCAGGCCATGTTCGACCTGGACGCCACCGACAACAAGGGCTCGCTCGGCGCCAACGCCATCCTCGGCGTGTCCCTCGCCGTCGCGCACGCCGCGTCCGAGGCCTCGGACCTCCCGCTCTTCCGCTACCTCGGCGGCCCGAACGCGCACCTGCTGCCCGTTCCGATGATGAACATCCTCAACGGTGGGTCGCACGCCGACTCCAACGTGGACATCCAGGAGTTCATGATCGCCCCGATCGGCGCGGAGTCCTTCTCCGAGGCGCTGCGCTGGGGTGCCGAGGTCTACCACACGCTCAAGAAGGTCCTGCACACCAAGGGCCTCTCCACCGGTCTCGGTGACGAGGGCGGCTTCGCCCCGAACCTGGAGTCCAACCGCGCCGCGCTCGACCTCATCGTCGAGGCCATCAAGCAGGCCGGCTACACCCCGGGCAAGGACATCGCGCTCGCGCTCGACGTCGCCGCGTCCGAGTTCTACAAGGACGGCAAGTACGAGTTCGAGGGCCAGTCCCGCTCGGCCGCCGAGATGACCGAGTACTACGAGGAGCTCGTCTCCGCGTACCCGATGGTCTCCATCGAGGACCCGCTGTACGAGGACGACTGGGCCGGCTGGAAGACCCTCACCGACAAGCTGGGCTCCAAGGTCCAGATCGTCGGCGACGACCTCTTCGTCACCAACCCGGAGCGCCTGGCCCGCGGTATCGAGGAGGGCTCCGCGAACGCCCTGCTCGTGAAGGTGAACCAGATCGGTTCCCTGACCGAGACCCTCGACGCCGTCGAGATGGCCCAGCGCAACGGCTTCAAGTGCATGATGTCGCACCGCTCCGGCGAGACCGAGGACGTCACCATCGCCGACCTCGCCGTCGCCGTGAACTGCGGCCAGATCAAGACCGGCGCCCCGGCCCGCTCGGACCGCGTCGCCAAGTACAACCAGCTGCTGCGCATCGAGGAGATCCTCGACGACGCCGCCGTCTACGCGGGCCGCTCCGCCTTCCCGCGCTTCAAGGGCTGACACCCCCCGGGGCTTAGCCTCCGTACGTCCCCGCACTCGGTCCCGTACCGTGTGCGGGGACGTATTGCGTAGTGCGCGCGCAGGGGAGGCGGGGCCATGGCCGGGAACCGGGACCGGTTCTCCACCTTCTCGACGGCGACCCGGCTCAAACAGCTCGGCGAGCGGACCGCGGCCCACGTCTACCGGTCCCAGTCCCGCCGGCACATCCGCCGCAGCCGGCTCACCGGCCGGGCGGCACTGCTGGTGCTCGTCCTCTGTACGCTGGTCGTCGCCCTCGCGTATCCGATGCGCCAGTACGTCTCCCAGCGCTCGGAGATCGTGGACCAGCAGCGGGCCGCCGACGACGCGCGCAAGCGCCTCGAACAGCTCCGGGACGAGAAGGCCCGCTGGCAGGACCCCGCCTACGCGGAGCAGCAGGCGCGCAGGCACCTGCACTTCCTGCGCCCGGGGGAGATCGGCTACATCATGACCGACCCCGGGGCCGCGGCCCCGGAGCACCGCCGCGGCGGGCAGGACGGCTCGGACCGCCCCTGGTACTCCAACGTCTGGGACGGCGTCGACAAGGCCGACCGCCCCGGCGACTGACCCACCCATCACGTACGACCGAACGAAGAGACTTCCTCCAGGCATGCAGACGCCCCCGCCCCAGACCGACCGGACCGAGCCGACCGACGCGGACATCGAGGCGTTCGAGCAGCAGCTCGGCCGCCCGCCGCGCGGGCTGCGCGCCATCGCGCACCGCTGCCCCTGCGGCCAGCCGGACGTCGTCGAGACCGCCCCCCGGCTGCCCGACGGCACCCCATTCCCCACGCTGTACTACCTGACGTGCCCGCGCGCGGCCTCCGCGATCGGCACCCTGGAGGCCAACGGCGTGATGAAGGAGATGCAGGCCCGGCTCGCCGAGGACCCGGAACTCGCCGCCGCGTACCAGAAGGCGCACGAGGACTACATCCAGCGCCGCGACGCCATCGAGGTGCTCCAGGGCTTCCCGAGCGCCGGCGGCATGCCGGACCGGGTCAAGTGCCTGCACGTGCTGGTGGGCCACTCGCTGGCCGCCGGCCCCGGGGTGAACCCCTTCGGCGACGAGGCCCTGGCGATGCTGCCGGAGTGGTGGGCCAAGGGCGCCTGCGTCACCCCGTGCGGGGAGAAGACGGAGTCCGAGGCGTGACCCGGGTCGCGGGCATCGACTGCGGCACGAACTCCATCCGGCTCCTCGTCGCCGACTGCACTGCGTCCGACAGCGCCTCCGGCGCGGGGCCCACCGGGGAACTGACCGAGCTCGACCGCCGGATGATCATCGTCCGGCTCGGCCAGGGCGTGGACAAGACCGGCCGGCTGGCCCCCGAGGCCCTGGAGCGCACCTTCGCGGCCTGCCGCGAGTACGCCGCGGTGATCAAGGAGTTCGGCGCCGAGCGCGTGCGGTTCGTGGCCACCTCGGCCTCGCGCGACGCCGAGAACCGCGACGAGTTCGTCCAGGGCGTCATGGACATCCTGGGCGTCGAGCCCGAGGTGATCTCCGGGGACCAGGAGGCGGAGTTCTCCTTCACCGGCGCCACGAAGGAACTGACCGGCACCGACCACCTGGAGAAGCCGTTCCTCGTCGTCGACATCGGCGGTGGCTCGACCGAGTTCGTCCTCGGGGAGGACCACGTACGGGCCGCCCGCTCGGTCGACGTCGGCTGCGTCCGCATGACCGAACGCCACCTGGTGGTGGACGGCGAGGTCACCGACCCGCCGACCGCGGCCCAGATCGCCGCCATGCGCGCCGACATCGAGGCCGCCCTGGACCTGGCCGCCGAGACGGTCCCGCTGGGCGAGGCCCGCACCCTGGTGGGCCTCGCGGGCTCGGTGACCACGGTCGCCGCGATCGCCCTCGGCCTGGCCGAGTACGACTGGTCGGCGATCCACCACTCCCGGATCTCCTACGAGCAGGTCCGCGAGATCAGCGACCGCATGCTGACCTCCACCCACGCCGAACGCGCCGCCATCCCGGTCATGCACCCGGGCCGGGTCGACGTGATCGGCGCGGGCGCTCTGGTGTTGCTCGCGATCATGGAGCGCATCGGAGCCTCCGAGGTCGTCGTCTCCGAACACGACATCCTCGACGGCATCGCCTGGTCCGCGGCCTGAGACGAGGACAGGCTCCCGGCGGTGCGCCGGGAGCCTGTCTCTTGTGGCCGGTCACAGCAGGCCGACACGGGTATCCGCTCGGTAGCCGACGGTGCCGGTGAGCAGGCGGTCCGGCCGGGGTGCCAGCAGGTACGGGTCAAGGCACACGCCGATGTGCGCCCTGCATGTCGCCTGAGTGCGTACCGCCCAGTCGCGCGGCGGTCTGGGAAGGCGCAGGAGGGTGTCGCGGTGCCCGTAGTCCAGGGCCCACGTTCCCCTCACGTAGTAGAGGACGTGCGCGGTGCGGGGATACGCATCCCCTGCGCGCAGCCCCAGGCCATAGGCGATCCCGTACAGGTAGCGCTCGCCTTGGTGCGCCTGGGGGTGCCCGAGCATCACGTGGGGGTTGCCGTTGTCCCCTGTGCGGTAGACGGCGCGTACCTCGCGCAGGAACTCGGGACCGGGTGTGAGAGCCCGGGGCAGGATGACGCTCACTCCGTCACCTGCCACCGCAGCTCGGCCCAGACAGATTTGCCCATTGGGCGGTCGTCGACGCCCCAGTCGTGGGCGAGGGCATCGACGTTGAAGAGTCCGCGCCCCCGTTGCCGTTCCGCGCTTTCCGGCTTGCGGCGGGGACGGCGGCGGCACGGGTCCTGCACCTTGATGCGGACCAGGCCGGGGGCGGCAGCGAGGACGACGCGGAGGGAATCGCCCGGTTCGGTGCCGTAGCGCACGGCGTTGGTCACCAGCTCGGAGACGACGAGGACCACGTCATTCAGGCGTTCTTCGGGTACGTCGGGGACTCCGTGGGTGACGAACTCGTGTGCCCAGGATCGCGCGGCGTGCACCAACTCGGGCGAGCTGTCCATGAGGAATTGCGGAGGCGGCCCGATGGGCGGGCAGAGCAGCAGATTCAGTCCCTGTGGGCGCACGGGCACCATGCGATCCCCTTCCAAGGCATGCCGCAGCAGCGCGAAATGTCATCGCGCCAGCGGGAACGGTCCCGATCTCGTGACGCCAGGTTGCCCCTTCAGTGCACCGCGCCGCAAGGCTAGCTGATGTAAATGCAAAATTGCACACTCGGGCGGGGCGAAGGTGACATCCGGTGACGGCGCACGGCAGACTGTCGGCCATATGGTGAGCGGGGAGGAGGGCCAGTGAGTGCGCCCACGGTGCGCCGGCGCAGGCTTGGCGGAAGGCTGCGAGAGCTGCGCGGCTCCCTCACCCTCGACGACGTCGCCGAGAGGTCAGGCGGGAAGTTCGGCACGCACAAACTGAGCCGACTGGAGACGGCGAAGGTCGCGGCCAAGCAGCAGGACATCGACGAGCTACTCAGCTTGTACGCGGAGTTGGGTCGCGAGATCGACGACGAACTGCGAGCGGCCCTCTTGGCGCTCACCAAAGAGAGCGTGCAGCGTGGTTGGTGGCACTCGTACCGTGGCGTCATCAGTCCGGCCTACGAGGATCTGATCTCGCTCGAGGCCGAAGCCACATGTGCCAAGTGCTGGCAACTCGGAGCGATCCCGGGTCTCCTCCAGACGTCTGAGTATGCCCGCGAGATCATCAAGGCGACCGCCATGTCAGACGACATCCAGGCCAAGGTCGACGCTTTGGTCGAGGTGCGCCTCGCGAGACAGGCCGTTCTGACCCGTGAGAATCCGTTGAAGCTCTGGGTCGTGATCGCCGAGGGCGCCCTTCGCACGCGAACGGCAGATCTCTCGGTCATGGATGAACAGCTGAGCCGCCTGCTGGCGATGGGCAAGCGGCCGAACATCGACATCCAAGTCCTGAGATCGGACGCGCCGCTGCATGTCGGACAGGTCGGAAGCTTCTCCATCCTGGGGTTCGACGATCACAACGACCTGGATGTCGTCCACACCGAGATGCTTACCGCTGCCGCCACGTACGTCGAGCAACGACAGGAGGTCGCGATGTATCGAGACGCTGCACAGCGGCTCGCGGCTGTGGCCGAGTCTGTCGAGAGGTCGGCAGAAATGATCACGGAGATCAGGAAGGCCCTTTGAGTCGCACGCTGACGACGCATCCGTGCTCCCAGTGACCTGGTGGAAGTCGTCGCGCGGTGACGCCGCTGCGCAGTGCGTCGAGTGCGGCATCGTCGATGCTGCTGAGCAGATCGCCGCTGTGCGGGACAGTAAGGTCCCGACGGGTCCGGCTGTGCTGCTCTCGTATGCCGCGTTCGGTGGTTTCGTCGAAGGCGTCAAGCGCGGAGCCCTGTAGCGGCCCCAAACGTGGCGAAGCTACCCCGTCCCGTCCCGGCCAGGCGGCCGGGACGGGCGGCGGATCCACCGCTAAGGGGGACCGGTAGCCGTCGCGACGGTTGCCGACCTTGACGAGGAGGATGACGAGCCCGCCGTCAGTGCATCGAGTGCACGGGAACGTGCTCGGGCGGCGCGGTTCGGGGCGGCGCATGACTCATGATCAGCTATTGGTCAGGGCGTGACCGGAAAGGGATTTGCCCTTCCGTTGGGTGTTGTTAGGGTCTCGATAGGTGGCCTGACCAGCCGCCTAGATCCGTGGCCTGACCAGCCACGCAGTGTGGCATGGTGGCTGATATTGCACCCTGCTGCTGCAATGTTCCATTGCGCGGGTTCCGGGGGGAACGAATCGTGAGGAAATCTTCGGCATGCTCGGACACTTTCACGTCCGGGTCCGCGTGCGCGTCCGTATCGACGCTGTGCAGCGCCGTTCTGCCATAGCCGGCCGCCCTCTTCTTTGATCCGGCTGGTGCGCGCGCCTGTTGGGCGCGCTCCTGCGGCCTTCCCTCGTTTCTGTCACCGGGAAGGCAGTCTCCTACGTTCCCGTGCCCCTCGGCCTGCTCTGAGCCGTGCTCACCGGAGCGGGCCGCCTCTTACCGTGACGAAATAAGGACTATCTAACTGTGTTGCGCAGAAATAAAATGCGAACTGGTATTCGACAGAATGTCATACGTGCGGTCACGGGCACCACCGCGATGGCGGCGGTCCTCGCGTTGGGCTCCGAGAGCGTGGTGTTCGCCGTGCCGACGCCTCCGCACAAGGTGGCGCGGGCCGTGGGCATCGGCACCAGCGATACCGAGCGCGTCGCGGCCGCCGCTGTGGTTCGGCTTGACCCGACGGCGGACGTCATGCTCCTGAGCGACTACGACTTCATCCACGCCCTGTGGCAGAAGGCGAGCGACGCCGGGGAGAGGCTCGACTCCGTGCGCACGGCCGCGGAGAAGGCACTGGCCAGTACCGTGGCGGCCGACCACGTCTCGTTCATCGTCACCGGTGTTCACGACGCGCTGAAGTTGGACCAGAAGCGCGAGCGTGACAAGGCCGAGGCCGCGCGCGCGGCGCGGCAGGCCCGGCAGAGTGTCCTCACCGTGATCGGCATCCCGAGCACCCCAGAGCTGCTGGCCCTCAGCGACGACAACTTCATCCGGGCCCTTATCCGGCACCAGTCCTCGGGCATCGAGGTGCGCGCCGCCGCCACGCGTGCCCTGCAGGGTGACGAAGCCGCTTGGCGGGAGTTCATCGTCAACGGGGCGCGCGCGGCCCACAAGAAGGACGTGGACCGGGAGCTCGCGGAGCTGGAGGAGAATAACCGCAAGGAGGCGGAGCTCCGCCGGAACCAGGCTGCGCGCAAGAACGTCGCCGCTCTGTTCCGCGTTCCGATGACAGCGGGTCTGCTGGAGGTGAGCGACGACAACTTCCTCCGCGAGATGCTGCGGCAGGCGCCGGCGGACCTGAAGGACTCAGAGCTGTACCGGGCCGCCCAGAAGGCGGTGCTCAGCACCAAGGCCGCTGACTGGCTGGACTTCCTCTACACCGGCGCCGACGCGGCCTACAAGCGCGATGACGACGCAAGGCGCAAGAAGCTTGCGGAGGCCAACCGCATGCTGGCCCAGCAGATCCTCGCCACGGCCAAGGAGCGCGGCTTCAACCCGAACCTCGTGGCATCGGCGGAGAAGGCCCTGGCGGCCGGTGACGTACAGGTCGCGGAATTCCTCTCGGAGGAGGGCCAGAAGCGGGCCCGGCGGCAGACTCTGTTGTTCGGGGTCCGGGACCCCCAGGACCCATTGAAGGGGTTCCCTCTGCGCCACACCGGTGTCAGCGGGGGGACGATCTCCGCCGGTCCGGTGACCTCGGACAGCTCGCAGGACATGCGGGAAAACGCGACGTGGCTCGTCGTGCCGTCGCTGGCGGGCCAGGCCGGCTGCTTCTCGTTCGAGGCGGCGAGCAAGCCCGGCCATTACATCAAGGGCACCGTCAACCGGGGAGCGGTGGTCCTGGGGGCGAACGACAACACCGCGGCCTTCCGCAACAGCGCCACCTGGTGTTTCGATGACTTCACGAAGGGCATCTGGTACGGCCACCCCGACTCTGCCGTGTTCACCTGGTCGGTTGCCGACAAGTTCAAGGTCCGGCTGGACCAGCGCAACGAGCTGGTGACGGGCCCGCCGGCGTCGACTGGAGGCTCGCTGGGGTTCGTCGGCTACCAGGGGTGGGCCGTCACCGACCCGCTCGCCCCGTGACGGGCACGCTGCGTGAACCTCCGCTGGGCAGAGCCGTCCGCGCCGGGCTGACCGCCGCCACGGCCGTCGCAGCGGTCGCGGGGACCCTCGCTGGGAGTCCGGCCCAGGCCCAGGACATCCCGGGCGAGGAGACGTTCGTACGGGCGTCGGCCGCAGTGCCCGCAGTCCTCTCCTCTTCGGCGGATCCGGGAGCGGCGGAGGCGATGCTGGCTGCAGCGGCTGCCGGAGCGCGCGCCGAGGTACAGCGGATCGCTTTGTCGGGGCTCCCGGCGGAGCTGCGGACGTCGGCGTGGAACGCGCTGCGCAGTACCCGGGGCGATGTGGCCATCACCGACTGGCTGGCCCCGGACGGGGGCTTCGATCAGGCCAAAAAGCGGCTGAGGGACGCCCGTTCCCGCAATCGGCAGTTCTGCGAACGCGTCGTACGCACCCACCCCGCGGAGTTCGCACCGCAGACCCGCGCTGCGGCGGAGCGGGCCCTGAAGGGTTCGGATGCCGACCGGGCCGCGTTCGTAAAGACCGGCTACGCCCAGGCACAGCAGAGTGACCGGGTCGCCCGGGATGCGGCTGCCGCCGAGCGGCAGGCGGTGCTGGACCGCGACCGGGAATTCGTAGGGTCGCTGGCCGAGCACGATCCGGGCGAGCAGGTCCGGGTTGCGGCGCAGTGGGCGCTCCGGCCCGGAGCCGCGGACGAGGACGTCCGGGAGTTCTACGGGTTCGGCTGGGTGACCGGTGCAACCCTCGACCTGGAGGGCCACCGGCTGCGCACCACGGACTCCGAGGCGCTGCGCCACCGCACGCTCGCGGTCCTGAGCAGGACCGCGACCGAAGCCGAGGCGGCACTGCGCGACGCGACCGACGCCGCTGCGGCCCGTGACCGGGCGGAACGTGCCTGGCAGGCCGTGGCTTCGCTCGCCCGTGATGCCCAGACCGCCTGGCAGGCGGAGCGGAAGCACGCGGCGCAGCAGGCTGAGAACTGGCAGCGCGTCCAGGTCCTCGCCCTGGCCGACGCGCGGGAGATGTGGAAGCTCCTCGCCGAGCCCGCCGAAGCGAACCGGCAGTCCTGGGTCAAGGAGGAACAGACCGCGGTCGGTTCCGCGGCGTTCTGGCAGGACATCCTCGGCCGGGCCCGCGACGGCGAGACCCGCGTGAAGGGCTGATCACCCCGCAGGTGACCAGCGCCGACGCGCCCGGCCGCGCCCGCCGGATCCCGGCACGGCACGGCACGCCGGACCGTCCTCGAGGCACGGGTGCTCCGCCCCTTTCAGCACAGGGGTGGGGCACCCGCCCCCTTTTTCCCGGCACTCTTGCCAGCCCTGCGCGGCCGCCATGCCCCTTATCGCCACCATCGGAGGAGATCCTTCTCATGAGAGCACGACTTCGGCCAGGCGCCGGAGGACGACCGGGCCGTTTCCGTACGGCCCTCGCCAAGGCGGTGTCCACGACCGTGGCCGCCGCCGTACTGGGCGGGCTCGCCACGCCCGCCCAGGCGGCCGTACCCGCAGCGGAGAGCCTCACCTCCGCCCAGGCGGCCGCGCTGTTAGCCGTGGTCGCCCGGATGAAGGCGGACGCCCCCGCACCCGTGGCCCCGCAGACCTCGCTGGCCCGGCTCAGTGCCGATGCCGACCGCCGACTGGTGGAGGACTACGCGGAGTTCGACGAGGAGGAGGAAGTCCGCGAGGCCGCCAGGAAGGCGCTGGCGAGCACCGACCCCAACGCAATCCGCGACTTCCTGCAGCGGGGCGAAGCCGAGGCTCGCCAGCGAGCCAAGGACAAGCGGAACGCCACCGACACCGAGAACCGCAAGAAGATCGAGGCGCTGCGCGGCACGGGCGGCCCATATTTCAACGCCGAGGTGGAACGCGTCCTGAAGGCCACCGCGCAGGACCGCGCGGACTTCCTGGCCTTCGGCGCGGACATCGCCCGCCAGCGCGACAAGACGACCCAGGACAACGACCGCAAACGGGCCGAGGAGAACCGCAAGCGCGTCGAATTGCTCGCCGCCACCGGCGGCCAGGAGGTGAAGGCGGCCGCCCGGCTCGCCCTCGCCTCCGGTGATGACAAGGCGATCGCGGAGTTCCTGGACAAGGGCTACGCGATCGCCGCGCAGAAGGACGCCGACGAGCGGGCCGCGCGGGAGAAGGAGCAGAAAGAGACCCTAGAGGCGGCGGAACGGCTGCGCAAGCTCGCCGAAAACTCCGCCCGCGCCGCGGAGGCCCGTACCAAGCTGATCGCCGCGCACGGGGATGCCGTACGCGCGCTGAAGAACTCCTCCAACGCCATGAGCCTGGCGGCCGCCGCCTCGCGGGATGCCGACCGGCTGCTCGCCGGGGACCGGGCCGGCAAGCGGGTGTCGGACTACACGGAGGTGAAGAAGGACGTCGTCCGGCAGGTCGGCTTCGCCGACACCGCCGCCAAGCAGGCCCAGGTGGCCGCCGGGCAGGCCAAGGTGCAGGCCGAGATCCTTGTCGAGACCGGGCTGGCCCACGGCACCCAGTGGTCGGACGTGGCCACCGGTATCTCCGCGGCTGCGGAAGCAGCCCTGCGCGCCACCCAGACCGCCCAGCACGCAGTCGACGCCGCTGCCGCGGACGCCGCCGGCCTCGACTCGGCGAACCAGGCCCAGCTGCACGAGCAGCAGGCCAAGGCATGGCGCGACAATGCCGAGGAGCACGCCAAGGCCGCATCCGAACTGGCCCGCCAGGCCGAGAAGCAGGCCAAAACCGCGGCCGACGCCGCAACCAAGAGCCGGCAGGCCCGCATCGATGCGGAGCAGGCCGAGAAGACGGCCTGGGAACACGCCCGCAAGACCCGCGACGCTCGGGTGGAGGCCCAGCGACAGGCCAAGATCGCTGACGAGCAGCAGGCCATCGCCCAGAACGAGCGCAATCTGGCCGCTGTGGCACGGGCCCGGTCCGAACGGGAGCGGGACGCAGCAGCGCAGGCGAGAACGCGAGCGGACGACGAGGCGCGTACGGCTTCGGCCAGGCGGTCCGAGGCGCAGGCCGCCGCGTCCACCGCCGCGGACATGCGCACACGGGCGGCGACACAGGAGGACAAGGCCTCCACGGCCGCCAAGCTGGCCCAGGACGAGGAGACCAAGGCCCGCGACGCGAGGAACAAGGCGTACGAGGCGGAACGGCTGCACAAGGCGGAGGAAGCGCGGGCCCGGGCCACCGAGGCGCTGGCTGCCGCGGCGAGCGGCACGTCCGACGCCGCTCTGGCGCGGCAGGCCGCGGACGCGGCGCGGGCCGACGCCAACGCCGCCGGCAGCGCGGCCGTCACCGCCCGCACCGCCGCCGACGCGGCCTCCGGGGCGGCGATGAGGTCCCGGTCAGCAGCCATTGAAGCGGCGGGTGCCGCCTCACGGGCCCGCGCTGCGGCGGCCGAGGCCGGCGCGCACGCCTCGCGGGCCGGCGCTGCCGCGAACACCGCCGAGGCTGCCGCCTTCGCCGCGAGCGCGGCGGCGAACAAGGCCGAGGCCCAGGCCGGGCGAACGCGCGCCGCGGCCCAGCAGGCGAACGCCAAGGCGGCCGAGGCCACCGCGCAGGAGAACCGCGCGGGCACCGCCGCCCACACGGCCGCCCGACTGGCCGGGCTGACCGCGATCGAAGCCAACCACGCCCTCCAGGCGGCCAACCGCACCCGGGACGAGGCCGACGGGGCCACCCGCGAGGCGGCCATGGCACAGCTCCAGTCCACCATCGCGGTCCAGGCCGCCACCGGGGCCCGGACCACGGCGGCGGGCATCGTCGATCCGGCCAACACCGCCATCACGCTCACCGCGCCCTTCGCCGGCAAGGACCTCGACGCCGACTTCGCCGCGGCGGTGGCGGGCGCCGCACTGAAGATGGGCAAAGAGCAGCTCGCCTCCGCGGAAGCCAAAGCCGCCGAGGCGGTCAAGGCCGCCGAGGACGCCGACGCGGCGGCGAAGCGGGCGAACACACAGGTGGCACCCGCTTTCAAGGCAGCCGCCGCTGCAGCCCGCTCGACGGCGGACGCCGCGCGTTCGTCGGCAGCCGCGACGGCATCGGCGGCTCAGGCGGCGGACGACGGTGCGAAGGCCAGAGCGGCCGCGACACGGGCCAACGAGGCCGACGCGCAGGCCCAAACCGACGCGCAGCAGGCTCGCCAGGCTGCGAAGGACGCCTACGCGGACGCGGCAGCCGCACGTACGGCGGCCACCCAGGCCGAAGCCGAGGCGGAACGCGCCAGGACCGCCGCCACTGAGGCGGAGAACCAGGCCGCTGCGGCAGCCGCCGCCGCCACCCAGGCCGAGAAGGAAGCGAACACCGCCCAGAGCGCCGCCACCCAGGCGGAGAAGGACGCCACCGCCGCCGCCAAACTCGCCACCTCCGCCGAAGAACACGCCAAGTCCGCAGAGACCGCGGCCAAGAACGCCAACCAGCACGCCCGCGAAGCCGACGACGCGGCCAAGAAAGCCGAGGAAGACCAGCGCGAACAGCAACGCAAGGAGCGCGAGGAAGCCGCGAAGACCAAGGAGAAGAGCACCGGCCCACCCGTCTCGCCGGAGGAAACGGAGCGCAAGGCGCTCGAAGCGGCTGGCATCACCCCCGAGGAGTACCAGGCGGCCCGAGCGCTCGTCGAGAAGGACCTCATCGACTACCTACTGGAGAACGGCGCCGAGATCCTCGTCGAACTCTTCCTCGAGGACATCAAGGCCTGCATCGACGATCCCGACATCCCGACCTGCCTCTGGGCCATCGTCCAGAACCTCGGCCCAGCCAAGGCCGTCAAGATCGCCAGCAAGCTCCCGAGGATCGCGAAGGCCATCGCCGGGATCAACACCTTCCTCGACAAGTCAGCCAAGGCGAAGAAGCTCATCCAAAAGGGCGAGAAAATCGTCGAGCAGATCAGGAGGGGGATTCCTGACTGTCTTATAGATAGGGTCAAGGGCAAGAATCCGGGCCCCGCCCCGAAATCCGGCATGCGGATGGCTGGCGCCGACGGAAAGGATAAGGGCAAGGATAAGGATGACGACTGCCCGGCCATCGGACTCTCCATCTACCGCACCCCAAAGATGGTCGACAAGGAATACGAGGAAAAGAATGGCCCTAACCCAGCCTCACACACCACTGGTGACGCCTCGGTCTACTTTGGAGAGCGCAGCATCGCCGAGGAATACATCGGCAGCGGCAGCGGACCCTACGCAGATGGCATGTTCAGGTATGATATGGCGCCGGAGTTCCTGGCGACATTCGCCGATACTGCTGGGCGCTACGACTGGAAGGGCCCGAACGGCAGCCCGCGCATCGAGTTCGTGATTCCCGTCAGTCGACTGAAGGAGTTCAACTCGCTCACGGTGAATCGAAAGTGGCTGAAGAACGGGAAGGACGACGGCAAATGAACTTCCGCTTGCACCACGAGGTCGACGTGACCGTGGTCGCCGCTCAACCCTGGGGGTTGGACGTGGAGTCGCAGGACGGCACCCCAGGATTCGTCGACCAGACCAAGAGCCCGGCCTGGCCATCAGGTGATCAGGACGCTCTCGTTGGCACGGTGCTCCACGCCGTCGTCGTCGACGACCGGCGAAACCCGGTCCGACTGAGCGCTCTCGACACAGATTTGGAAATCGCCCGCCAGAAGCGTTCGGCGACCGGCAACTGATTTCTAAGGGCATCCGGCCCAGGGGTCCATCGGATTCGAATCCGATGGACCCCTGACTGTCCGGCCGGGTGACGTTCTGGCTGTCGCACACCGCCCGTCCGCCAGCCCGCAGGTGCTCTTCGGCGCGCCTACCTGCCGGCCAGAAGTACCCTCCGCGCGGTTCCGTGAGTCGACTTACGGACCGGCCGGGTGGGGGGCCGGGGCCAGGAATGCGGCAGCGCCGGCCCGGCGGGTGCGGGTCGGCCCTGTCGCGTGCGGCACTCGCGCTGCAACGCAGTCGAGAGCCCAAGAAGAAGTTCGGAAAGTCCTCCAGGGATACCGGAGGAGTTGAAACCCACTGCCTCACCATCGTGGTGAGCGTGCACGGGGACCCAGTGACATGTACCCGATTCTTCCAACCACGTGAGCTGAGAGAGGAGGCCGACATGGGCCTGGGTATCCGGAGGTTGAACCGTGCACAGGACGTTGTCGAGGAGTTCGATGACGCCGCGGAGGGCTCGTTCCTCGCGATGTGCGTGCGAGCGCCGGAAAACAGCCTACGGCGCGGCATCTCGCCGTACGACCTGGCAAGCCGCGCCTTCGCCGGGCTCGGTGAACAGTTCGGCCAGCAGCTCGGCCATGGTCACGGCCGGGCCGCCTTCGGCCAGGACCGCTTCGGCTTCGCGGGCGAGCAGCTCGTCGGCCGCTTCTTCGAGTGCGTTGAAATCCGCGATGGGGACCAGGGCGGCCACCGGAGCGCCGTTGCGCGTGATGACGGTCGGAGAGCCCTGCTCGGCACGGTTGATGTGGTCCGCGAAGTGGGCGTGGGCTTCACGCACGGTCACAGCCTTCTCACTCATGCCGCCAGTATGCGCCGGGGTGTGAACACGCCCCGGTGAAGAGTTGCCTGTCAGCGGCGGCCGTCGAGGGGTGGTTTCCTACCTTGAACCCAGTCCAGGCCGAACCCGTACTGGCGGTCCACGCGCTCGTGGACGGAGAGCCGCTCGTCCGGCTGGTACCAGGTCACCTCGCGCCGTACGACGAGCCCGTCCCCCTCTGGCACGGCGCTGGCGATCGTGCATCCCACCGCCCCGGCCGGGGAGTCGTCGAGCAGGATCCGACAGCCCGGTCCGGTGGGCGCGGCCACGTCGACGGCGGCCCCCAGTCGGCGGAAGTCGGCGGAGCCCTCGTAGATGTAGACGAAGAACACCAGCCGGCTGAACAGCTCGCGGTACCGCAGGTTCACCCGCAGTGTCTCCCCGTCCGAGGAACCGCCTGTCCGGTCGTCGTGGTCGAGAGCGACGTACGGCCACTCGGCGAGCGTGCCGAAGCCGTCCCCCAGCGCTTGCACGACCGTCGCCGAGCCGTCCCGGAAGGCGACGAGGCAGCACAGATCGATGTCCGCGCGTGAGGTCGGCAGCCAGTTGAGGTTCGCCTGGAGATTCCCGCGTCCCTGGATCCGCGCCTGCGGAGCCGCCTTCGTGAGCACGTGCGCGGCGGGTGCCTCGGCGCGCAGCCGGATGATCCCGCGCGGCCGGTCGGCTGAGCTCATTTTCCCGCCCCCTGTCCAGATGATGGGGGATCATATGACGGATCATTGGCTTGGGCTATGATCCGACGGCGCCGCAGCCGGTCGCTCGCGACGCGCAGGGGGTGCGGCCTTCGTACGCGCCCGTGCGGACGCACGGCCATCACCCCGCATCTTCCATGGGGGTGGAAATGCCCGTTGGGGCACTGGCGACGACCTCGAAGGTCGCCGCGCAACTCACCGACCTCGCCGCACACCCTGGACTGGGCTCCCGGCAGGACGAGCTGCAGTCGCTGGCCAACGCCCTTCAGGGGCTGGGGGACGGTGACATCGAGCCGTGGACCGAGCTGGACCTGCTCCAGGCCTTCGCCCGGCCGGAAAGCGTTCACGCCGCCGTCAGCGAGACGCCTGAACACCGTGCCTGGGGCTTCGTCGAAGTCGGCATCGGCGTTCTGGTGTTCGTGCCCCTGCTGCTCACCTGGCTCGGCCTCAGCCGCGCGACCAGTGCCTACCAGGCGCTCATAGGAGAGGATCCGGCGGCCGCGGCACGGCCCTTCCTCCAGCTGTGGCAGTCGGGGTTCGAGGGCCGGCTGTCGGGCTGGTCGAGCTTCGGCGAGGTCGCCACCCTCGCCACCTCCGTGATCTGCCTGCTGGTCCTGCTCGCCGGTGTCCACGGGGTGCGGCGTGCCCTGACGGAGCGCCGGGCGGAGGACGCGCAACGTACCGCTGACGACCTGCTGGCCCGGCTCGTCCCGCTGCTGACCCGGGCCCAGTTGCTCCTGAACGAGCAGCGGCTGTCCTCCCCGCAGCGGTTCGCCGCCGAGCTCACCGGCGCGGCGGTCACCCTGGGCAAGCTCGGAGACAAGGCGGTGCGTGCCCACAGGCAGCTGGATACGGCCGCCACATCGATCGCCGTCGCCGTCGAGCAGGCCGGCAGCCGACTGGCCTCCGTCGATGCCGCCGTGGGTCCGCTGGAGCAGGCCGTGTCCCGGGTCGAGAGCGCGGTGCGGACCAGTACGGACGAGGTCGGCAAGGCCGTGGCCGGCCTCGCCGCCCCGCTGGAGCAGAACAGCGCCCGGGTGGAGTCCGCGGTGAGCGGCAGCGGAATCATGGTCCGCCAGGCGCTGGAGGACGTACGCGCGGTCAACGGTGAGGTACGCGACGCCCTGGGCGCCGCCGGTGAGCGGGTCGAGGACTCGGTGACGGGCCTCGCCGCCGCGCAACGTTCCTTCACCACCGGCACGGAGGTCGCGGCGGACGTGTCGGCCCGGGTCCTTTCCCGCCTGGGCGAGGTCACGGAGAGCACGGCCGAGGCCGTGGCGCTCTCGCAGCGGGCGGTGCTCGGGCTGGACGAGCAGACGGGGGCGCTGCGCGAGGCCGCCGAGCGCTTCGCCGAGCTGGCCGAGGTGATGGGCAAGGTCGCGGCGGAGATCAGTGCCGCCGCCGTCGTTCCGGCGGGCGCCACTCCTCCTGTTACGGCTGTTCCGGCCCCCGCGGCTGCGGTGGATCTCGGGAAGGCCGGGGATGCCCGTCACGAGCGGGCGGCCGACCAGGTCCCGGCGGATGCCCGATGACGAAGGCGCGGCGGTCGCGGTTCAGCCCGCTGACCCTCGC
Source organism: Streptomyces sp. NBC_00091 (assembly GCF_026343185.1). GTDB lineage: Bacteria > Actinomycetota > Actinomycetes > Streptomycetales > Streptomycetaceae > Streptomyces. The sequence goes on from NZ_JAPEMA010000001.1 coordinate 3,459,236, forward strand.
CGGCTGGCTGTTCGCCGACATGCTGCTGGTCCTGGCCCTGGTGGCCATGGGCGACCAGGGCGATCCGGTGAAGGCCGCGTCGGCCAAGCAGCGGCCCGGCGCCTCTCAGAGCCCCAGTCTGTCGCCGAGCCCGAGTGCGAAGCCGACGCCCTCGGGCCCCCGGGCGGTCGAACGGGAGGCCGTCGAGATCTCCCTCGACGCGGGCGCGGGCGATGTGGAGCGCATCGTGCGCCAGCTGCGTGAGAAGACCGAGCAGCACAAGGGCCGCACCGCGGCCTTCGTCCTGACGTTCGGGCGCAGCCCCGAGGTCGGGGTCGGAGTGGACTACGCCCGCCGCGTCAACGCCCTCCTGGGCCAGGCACGTCCGGAGATGTTCACCGGCGCGACCACCAGGGACTTCTTCGTCCAGGGGGCCTCCGGAGGGCATGCCGACATCGAGATCTACTTCTACACCTACTGACCCCCCCAACAGCCCGAGCCGATCACCCCGGAGGCGTGAGCCCGTGCAGATCCTTCCCTTCTACCTGGTGTGCGACGAGTCCGGCTCGATGGCAGGACCGTCGATCGACAGCATCAACAGCGCACTGCCAGAACTCCACAAGGAGATCAGCACCAATCCGACGGTCGCCGACAAGACCCGCTTCTGCCTCATCGGCTTCTCGGATGACGCCACCGTGCTCCAGCCGCTGGCCGACCTCAGCGACCTCGACACCCTGCCCGCCCTCGCGGCCGGGGGGCTGACCGCGTACGGGCAAGCCTTCCGCACGCTGCTGCGCTGCATCGAGAGCGACGTGGCGGCGCTCAAGGCGCAGGGCCACGAGGTCTACCGCCCCGTGGCGTTCTTCCTCTCCGACGGCGGCCCCACCGACGAGGACTGGATCCAGGCCCACAAGGAGCTCACCGAGGCGCGCTACCGGCCCAACATCATCGCCTTCGGCATCGGCGAGGCCGACCGGGCGACGATCGGGCACGTCGCCAACTTCCGGGCGTTCATTCAGGAGGACACCACCGTGTCTCCCGCAGCCGCGCTCCGCGAGTTCGCGGCCAGCCTGACGCGGTCCATCGTGCGGTCGGCGAGCAGCATCGCCGCGAACGGCAACGACGCCTTCAACCTCGTCATCGACGACACGGTGCCCGGGTTCTCCACGGTCACCCTCGACAAGCTCTGAGGCGACAGATGCACAACGAGACCAGCGAAGCGACGGGTCACGCGGCGGAGCGCCCCGTGGACGACTTGCCGTACGAGACGCTCCCCTACGCGTCGGCTCCGCCGACCGCTCCGTCCGTTCCGGCCGTGCTGCACGTCCTCCCCGTCATGGAGGCACCCACCCCCGACGCCGACGCCCCCCAGACCGGGGCCCCCGCCCTGGAGGCCCCGGCCGAGGTCGCTCCCGCCCCCGCGGCCGGCGCCCACGGCCTCGGCGACCCCGCCTTCAGCGGCCCCAAGCCTCCCCTCTATGTCCCCCATCCGGCGGCCGCGGTTTCCGCCCGCCGGGACGTGGATGCCTCGGTCGTGCCCGACGTCGTCCTCGACGGGGCCACCCACGGGCCGCTGACGGTGCGGGCCGCTTCCGTGCGCGGGGACGCCCACCGCTATCACGCCGAGCCCCGGCAGGACTCCCTTGTCGTGGCCCGGCTCGGCGGGGCCGATCCATCTGGGCTGCTCCTCCTCGGCGTGGCGGACGGAGTCGGCTCCGCGCCACGCTCCCACCTCGGATCCCGGATGGTGTGCCGTGACATCGTCCGTTTCCTCGACGAATATGCCGAGGAGCTGTCCGAGTGTCTGCGCACAGGGAACGAGAAGGCTCTCACCAGCATGGTGAGCTCGGCTGTCGGCCGGGTGGCGGCCGAGCTGGAGCGGGCCGCTGCGGGAGCCGGGCACCAGCCCGCCGACTGGGCGACCACCCTGCGTGTCGTCCTGGTGCCGCTGGACCCACTGGTGCGCGGGCGGGTCTTGTTCACCGTCGGGGACGGCGGGACGGCCCGGCTGCGCGGCGGTGTCTGGGAGCACGATGTGGTGGGCCGGGCCGATGATTCCGGCGCCGCCGGAATCATCGACACCCGTACCGCCGCCCTGCCCTCCACGCGCCATGCCGAGGTGGACCTCTTCACGGCCCTGCCCGGCGACCTTCTGGTGCTGTGCACCGACGGCCTGTCCACGCCGCTTGAAGGGGACGAGGAGATGCGCCGCTTCCTGGGCCGGGCCTGGGGCGCGGACGCACCGGGGCTGGCGGACTTCTTGTGGCAGCTCCAGTACCGCGTCAAGTCGTACGACGACGACCGCACTGCCGTCTGCCTGTGGGAGGCGAACGCGTGACCGTGGTAGACGGCGCTGATGTGCCGCTGTCCGCGCTGCGGCCGCTCAAGAAGATCGGCGACGGCGGCCAGGGCGAGGTGAGCACGCTCGACGGGCAGCCGCACGTCCTCTACAAGAGTTACCGCGAGCCGCACCTGGTCAACGGGGACGCCCTGTCCGGCCTGGTCTCCGTACGTCTGGCGCTGGGCCCCGCCGAGCGGGACCAGCTCGACGCCTCGGCCGCCTGGCCGCTGTGCCGGGTCGTCGACGAAGGCCGGGTCACGGGCTTCCTGATGAACGAGGCACCCGCCTCGATGAGCTGGTCCACCGCGGACGGCTCGACCCGGCTGACGGAGATGGCCTTCCTGCTGCGCCCCGCCAAGGCGGCCTGGCAGGGCGTGATCCAGCCGACCCCCGCCGAGCGGTACGGCCTCCTGGTGGCGCTGGCCGAGCTGGTGGACCGGCTGCACGCGACGGGCCTCGTCGTCGGTGACCTCTCACAGGCCAACGTGCTGTGGACGGTCCGCCCCGCCCCGGCCGTGCACCTGCTCGACTGTGACGGGATCCGGCTGAGCGGAAGCGCTCCGGTCCTGGCCCAGGCGGATACCCCCGACTGGAACGACCCGCTGGCACCGCCGGGCACGGTCACCGTGGACAGCGACCGCTACAAGGCGGCGCTCGCCATCGGCCGGATCCTTGCTCAGGACGCGTATGTGGCCCCGGGCCGGCCCCTCGTACCACTGCCCGGAGTGCTCGACGACCGCCGGGAGGCGGCCGTCCGCGCCCTCTACGACGCGGCTGCGGGCGCGTACGGCACACGGCCGGGGCTCGGCCAGTGGAGGGTGGCCCTGGCCGGCCGGGCCCAGGTCAGGCTCACGGCCGGGCAGCCCAGGCCCAGGCCCGCGCTCGACCCGTCCAAATTCGAGGGGCCGAGGTCCCGGGGGACGATTCGACTGCGCGACTGAACATCGTGTTCCGCCCGATGAGTGGCTGGTGGGGCGGGGGAGCAGGCCCGGTGCGGGGGCAGTGCGGGGGGCCTGGGGAGGCCGAAAGTCCCCCTGTCCATATGAGGTTCGTGAAGTTCTTCACAAGGAAAAGGGGTCCACTGGGTCAACAAGAGGCCGCTTCGGGGCCTTCTTGGGGGTCGCAGGGCCGTTTCAGCACCTGTTTGTGCGATGCGCGGGCGCGACGGGTTTCGTATCAGAGGTAAGGACGAAACCCAGTGGTCCAGTCCGGTTGAGGCCTTGGAGGCCAGTTCAGGACGGGTGAACAACGACTCCCGTTACACGTTGGTTCCCGTTGCGCGCCATGACCTGGGTCACGCGGGCCGCGCAGTGTAGCAGAGGGTGTCCAGCACCTTGTGAAGGGGCTCACGAGCGTCACCCCTTGGGGTGCTGGATACTCATTCCATGAGCACCACGGAGCGTCCCAGGATCCTCGTAGTAGGAGGTGGGTACGTAGGCCTGTACGCGGCCAAGCGCATCATGAAGAAGATGCGCTACGCCGAGGCGACCGTCACGGTCGTCGACCCGCGGTCGTACATGACCTACCAGCCCTTCCTCCCCGAAGTGGCCGCAGGCAGCATCTCGCCTCGGCACGTCGTCGTCCCGCTGCGACGCGTGCTGCCCAAGGCGGAGGTTCTTACCGGCCGGGTCACCACCATCGACCAGGACCGCAAGGTCGCCGTCGTCACGCCGCTGGTCGGCGAGGCGTACGAGCTGCCCTTCGACTACCTGGTGATCGCGCTCGGCGCCGTCTCCCGCACCTTCCCGATCCCCGGCCTGGCCGAACAGGGCATCGGTATGAAGGGTGTCGAGGAGGGCATCGGCCTGCGCAACCACGTCCTCGAGCAGCTCGACAAGGCGGAGTCCACGACGGACGAGAACGTCCGCCGCAAGGCCCTCACCTTCGTCTTCGTCGGCGGCGGCTTCGCCGGCGCCGAGACGATCGGCGAGGTCGAGGACATGGCCCGCGACGCCGCGAAGTACTACACCACGATCAAGCGCGAGGACATGCGCTTCATCCTGGTCGACGCGGCCGACAAGATCCTTCCCGAGGTCGGGCCCAAGCTCGGCACCTGGGGCAAGGAGCACCTCGAGTCGCGCGGCATCGAGATCTACCTCAGCACCTCCATGGACTCCTGCGTGGACGGCCACGTGGTGCTGAAGAACGGCCTCGAGGTCGACTCCAACACCATCGTGTGGACCGCGGGCGTCAAGCCCAACCCGGCGCTGGCCCGCTACGGCCTGCCGCTGGGCCCGCGCGGCCACGTCGACACCGCCCCGACCCTCCAGGTCCAGGGCACCGACTACATCTGGGCCGCGGGCGACAACGCCCAGGTCCCGGACATGGCCGCCCGCAAGGCCGGCGTCGAGAACGCCTGGTGCCCGCCGAACGCCCAGCACGCGCTGCGCCAGGCCAAGGTCCTCGGCGACAACGTGGTCTCCGGCATGCGGGGCTTCCCGCAGAAGGAGTACGCGCACTCCAACAAGGGTGCGGTGGCGGGCCTCGGCCTCCACAAGGGCGTCGCGATGATCGTCATGGGCAAGATGAAGATCAAGCTCAAGGGCCGGCTCGCCTGGTACATGCACCGTGGCTACCACGGCATGGCCATGCCGACCTGGAACCGCAAGATCCGCGTCTTCGCCGACTGGACCCTCGGCATGTTCCTCAAGCGTGAGGTCGTCTCCCTCGGAGCGCTGGAGACCCCCCGCGAGGAGTTCTACGAGGCCGCCAAGCCGGCGCCGGCTCCGGCCGCCGCCGCTGCCCCGGCCGAGAAGGCCAAGGCCTCCTGACCCGGGCCCGTCCGGCAGGATCCTGAGCACGACCCCGAAGGGGCCGCCCGCCATCCGTGGTGCGGGGGGCCCCTTCGGCGTACCCGGGAACCGCCGTACGGGAGCGTCGTAAGGACCGTCGTACGGCCGCCGTACGGGACCCGCCCCGCCCGGCCGCCTACCAGCGGCCCGGCGGGGCGCGCTCGAGGCGCGGTCAAGGGCCGGTCCAGCGGGCGGACCGGCCTGGATTGCCCCGGAGGGGAAGTGGGAAGTCGTTCCACGGAACTTCTGGAGGTGCCTGAAATGACCGACGCCGCGCCGCGGCTGGCAGCGATTGCCGAAACCCTGCTGGGCGCCCCCGTGCCCGTGCGCATACGGGCCTGGGACGGCAGCGAGGCCGGCCCGATCACCGGCCCCACCCTGGTGCTGAACCACCGGCGGGCCCTGCGCCGCATCCTGTGGAAGCCGGGCGAGCTGGGGCTGGCCCGCGCCTGGGTCGCGGGGGACCTGACTGTCGAGGGCGACCTGTTCGAGCTGCTGGACCGGGTGGCCGGCCTGCTCTGGGAGCGGGAGCACGTCCCCGCGCCGGCGCCCGTGCCCGCGCCGGCCCGCAGCGGCCTGGCCAAGCTCGCCGCCCTGCGCCCGCACCTGCCCGGGCACGTCGCCGGCTCCGGCGGCACGGCCGCGCTCCTGCGCGACCCGGCCGCACGGGCCGCCGTACGGGACCTCGTGGCCCTGGCGCGCCCGTGGCCCGCGCCCGCGCCGCCGCCCGAGGAGGCCGTCCGCCGCGGCGGGCCGCGGCACTCCAAGCGGCGCGACAGCGAGGCGATCAGCCACCACTACGACGTGGGCAACGACTTCTACGAGCGGGTCCTCGGCCCCTCGATGGTCTACTCCTGCGCCTACTGGACCCCGGACGGAACCCTGGAGGACGCCCAGCGCGACAAGCTGGACCTGGTCTGCCGCAAGCTCGGCCTGAAGCCGGGGGAGCGGCTCCTGGAGGTCGGCTGCGGCTGGGGCTCCATGGCCCTGCACGCGGCCCGCGAGTACGGGGTCCAGGTCACCGGCATAACGCTCTCGCGCGAACAGGCCGCCTACGCCCGCAAGCGGATCGCGGAGGAGGGCCTGACCGACCGGATCGAGATCCGGGTGCAGGACTACCGGGACGTCAAGGACGGCCCCTACGACGCGATTTCCTCGATCGGCATGGCCGAGCACGTCGGCGCCGAGCTGTACCGGGAGTACGCGCGCACCCTGCACGCGCTCCTGAAGCCCGGCGGGCGGCTGCTGAACCACCAGATCGCGCGGCCCCCGGAGCACGACGAGGAGGCGTACCAGGTCGACGAGTTCATCGACGCGTACGTCTTCCCCGACGGGGAGCTCTCCCCGCTCGGCACCACCGTCGGCGAACTGGAGCGGGCCGGCTTCGAGGTCCGCGACGTGGAGGCGCTGCGCGAGCACTACGCGCTGACCCTGCGCGCCTGGGTGGCGCGCCTGGAGGAGCACTGGGACGAGGCCGTACGGCTCACCTCGCCCGGGCGGGCCCGGGTGTGGCTGCTGTACATGGCGGCCTCCGCGCTCGGCTTCGAGCACAACCGCCTGGGGGTCAACCAGGTGCTGGCGGTACGGCCCGGGGACGGAGGGGTCTCGGGGATGCCGCTGCGGGCGCGCGCCTGGGGCGCGTAGGACCCGTACGCACACAGCGGGAAGGGCCCCGGGGCGTGTGCCCCGGGGCCCTTCCGTGTGCCGTGTGCCGCCGTACTACTCGGTCTTGATGGCGGTGAGCATGTTCAGCCGGGCGGCGCTGCGGGCCGGCCACATGGCGGCCAGGACGCCGACGACGGCGGCCAGCAGGAGGAAGATGCCGATCCGGTCGTAGGGGAGGACCAGTTCGTAGTTCGGCACCGCCTTGGTGAGGGTGGTGCCGACCGCCCAGGCGAGGAAGACGCCGATGGCGACACCGAGGACCGCGCCGAAGAGCGAGATCACCACGGACTCCAGGCGGATCATGTTCTTGACCCGGCTCCGGTCGAGGCCGATCGCCCGCAGCATGCCGATCTCCTGGGTCCGCTCGAAGACGGACATCGCCAGGGTGTTGACCACGCCGAGCACCGAGATGATCAGCGCCATGCCGAGCAGGCCGTACATGACGTTCAGCATCGTGTTGATGAGGCCGCCCATCTCGTTGCGCATGTCCTGCTGGGTGGCGACGGTCATCGCCGGGTTCTTGCCGAGGGCGTCGATGACGGCCTGCTGGCCGGCCTTGGAGTCGCCGGCGGTGGCGTTGACGTAGACCTCGCGGATGTACTGCTGGTCCGAGTGCTCGCCGAGGATCTTGTTGTCCATGACGTAGGGGGACAGCAGGCCCTCGAGGTCCTTGTAGACCGCGCCGACCTTGAGGGTGGCCTTCTGGCCGTCCTCGAACTGGGCGGGGAGGGTGGAGCCGACGGTGAGGTTCTGCTTCTTCGCGGTGCTCTCGGCGACCGCGACCTCGCCCTTGCCGAGGCTGCTCAGCGAGCCGCCCACCACGTCGATGTTCAGCAGCTCGCCGATGGCGGCCGGGTTGACCCCGGAGGCCGCGCGGAAGCTGTCGCCGACCTTGAAGTAGCCGTCGGCCTGCGGGGAGACCGCCTTGATGCCGGGGGCCTTGGCCAGGGTCTCGGCGACCGACTTGTCCAGGCTGCCGGTGCCGCCGGCCATGGTGACCTTGTAGTCGGCCTTGAGCTTGTCGGTGCTCATCCGGTCGACGGCCTTGCCCATGGTGACGCCGAGCACCGACATGGTGGTGACCAGGGTGAGGCCGATCGCCAGGGAGGCGGCGGTGACGGCGGTGCGGCGCGGGTTGCGCACGGCGTTCTGCGCGGCCAGCTTGCCGGGGACGCCGAAGAGCTTCTGCAGGAGCGGTCGGACGGCCGCGATGACCGGCTTGGAGAGCAGCGGGAGCAGCACGATCATGCCGATCAGCATGAAGAACGCGCCGCCGCCGATGACCATGCGGCCGTCGCCGCCCATCGAGATGCCGAGGAAGACGACGCCGATGCCGAGGAGGCTGGTCACGGAGCCGATGACGTTGCGCAGCAGGAGGGACTTGGCGGAGGCCGGCAGGTGGGCGCTGCCCATGGCGGCGACCGGGGCGATCCGGCCGGTGCGCCAGGCGGGCACCAGGGCGGCGGCGGTGGTGACGAGGACGCCGATGACCAGGGCCGTGATGACGGTGCCCGGGGCGATGACCAGGTCCCCGGCGGGGATCTTGGCGCCGAAGGAGTCCATCAGGGAGCGCATGCCGACCGCCAGGCCGATGCCGCAGGCCAGGCCGATGGCGGCCGAGAGGGCGCCGACGACGAGGGCCTCGGCGAGCACCGAGCGGATGACCTGGCCGCGGTTGGCGCCGACGGCGCGCAGCAGGGCCAGCTCCCTGGTGCGCTGGGTGACCAGCATGGTGAAGGTGTTGTAGATCAGGAAGACGCCGACGAAGAGGGAGATGCCGGCGAAGGCGAGCAGCATGGTGCTCATGCTGCTCATGCCCTTCTCGATGTCCTTGGCCTGCTGGGCGGCGAGCGCCGCGCCGGTCTGCGCCTTGGTGTTCTTGCCGTCGAGCAGGGGCTTGATGTCGGCGAGCAGCTGGTCGGCCGAGGTGCCGGCCTTGGCGGAGACCGAGAGCTCGTCGTAGAAGCCGGGCTGGAGGTAGAGCTCCTGGGCGACCTTGGTGTCGAAGAGCACCAGGCTGCCGCCCGCGTTGACGGCGCCGTCCTCGGTGGTGAAGACGCCGGCGAGGGTGAACTCCCTGACCGGGCCGTTGGTGGCGACGCGGACCTTGTCGCCGGCCTTGTAACGGCCCGTGGCGGCGGTCTCCTTGTCGAGGGCGATCTGGTCGTCCTTGGTGGGGCCGGTGCCCTCGGTGAAGGTGTAGCGGGGGTCCTTGCCGTCCTTGACGGGGGCGTAGTTGGAGCCCTTGTTGGCCCAGCCGGAGCCGATCAGCTTGCCGTCCTCGTCGCCGACGCCGGCGAAGCCCGCGACGCGGCCGGAGACCGAGTCGACGCCCTTGACGGCCTTGACCTTCTCCAGGGTCTGCTGGCTGATGCCGGGCTCGCCCTGCTTCTGGCCGTCCGCGTCGCGGCCGGAGCCGTACGAGGTCACGGAGACGGCGACGCCGCTGTAGCTCTTGGCGGACTGGCCGGACAGGGACTTGCTGAGGGTGTCGGTGAAGACGAGGGTGCCGGAGACGAAGGCGACGCCGAGGGTGACGGCGAGCACCGTCATCAGCAGCCGGGCCTTGTGCGCGAGGACGTTGCGCAGGGCGGTACGGAACATGGGGATCTCAGTCCTGGGGCTGGAGGTCTGTGAGGAGGGCTGCGGGAGCGCCGCGGAGCGGGCCGGTGCGGCTCCGGGTCAGCTGGTGCGGCCCTTGGCGTCGAAGGCCTTCATCCGGTCGAGCACGCCGTCGGCGGTGGGCCCGTACATCTCGTCGACGATCCGGCCGTCGGCGAGGAAGATGACGCGGTCCGCGTAGGAGGCGGCGACCGCGTCGTGGGTGACCATCACGACGGTCTGGCCGAGCTCGCGCACCGAGTTGCGCAGGAAGCCGAGGACTTCGGCGCCGGAGCGGGAGTCCAGGTTTCCGGTGGGCTCGTCACCGAAGATGATCTCGGGGCGGGAGGCCAGGGCGCGGGCGACCGCCACGCGCTGCTGCTGGCCGCCGGAGAGCTGCGTGGGGCGGTGGGAGAGGCGGCCGGAGAGGCCGACCATCTCGATGACCTTGTCCAGCCACTGCTTGTCGGCCTTGCGGCCGGCGATGTCCATGGGGAGGGTGATGTTCTCCAGGGCCGTCAGGGTCGGCAGCAGGTTGAAGGCCTGGAAGATGAAGCCGATCTTGTCCCGGCGCAGCTGGGTCAGCTGCTTGTCCTTGAGGGTGCCCAGCTCGGTGTCGCCGATGCGGACCGAGCCGCCGGAGAAGGTGTCCAGGCCGGCGACGCAGTGCATCAGCGTGGACTTGCCGGAGCCGGAGGGGCCCATGATCGCGGTGAACTGGCCCTGGGCGAAGTCGACGGAGACGTTGTCCAGCGCGACCACCTGGGTCTCGCCCTGGCCGTACACCTTGGAGAGCTGCGTGGCGCGGGCGGCCACGGCCTGTGCGGTGTGCTGCCGGGCGTAGTTCATGGCGGTCACGGGGGGACTCCTGTCGAGCGGGTGCTGCGGTGTGGCGGGACCTTCCCATCCTCACCGGGGCCACCCCCGCCGGGGATCAGCCGAGGTGCCCGTTCGACGGCCCACTGGAGTCTGACCGGGGGCGCCCCCGTCTCCTCCTTTGGTATGACAGAGGGGGGCCGGCGCGGGGGCCCGCACAGGGGGTGGCCCGGGGTGGCGGACGGGGTGGCGGGGGGCAGCGGAATCAGGTCATTCCCGGGGTGGGGCACGGCGTCGGCCGGACGGGGGCCGACCGCGACTTATCAGGTCTGACGCCCACTCAATCACCAATAAAATCAGACAACATCGGATAGACGGCCCGCTGGCGGGCGGGGTGTTCCGGATAGGCTCATCACTGCGTTCAAGTGCTTTTCCCACGGGGCCCGCCGCGCCTTGCCCGGATGGTGGAATGCAGACACGGCGAGCTTAAACCTCGCTGGCCCTCGGGCCGTGCCGGTTCAAGTCCGGCTCCGGGCACTTCCGCAGCTCTTCCGTTTATCCTCGGCGGTTCGCCGCGCCTTCTCCTAAGATCCTCCTCCAGCAGTAGGGTGCTTTCTTTGCGAGCGCATTACTCTTGAAGCAAGGCTGCGCACGGTGGCCATGGAGGAGTGAGATGAGGAGCAGTAACCCGGTCTTCTCGCGACGGGGGTTCAGCCGCGACAACGGCGGCTACGCGGGCTTCGAGGCGCAGCAGGCGCAGGCGCAGGCCGGGACCGCGACCAACCCGTACGCGACGAATCCTTACGCCACCGACCCGACCACCGGCATGCCGGCGGCCCCGGTGCGCGGCAATGTGATGACCATCGACGACGTCGTGAGCCGTACGGCCATGACGCTCGGCACGCTGATCGTCACCGCGACCATCGCCTGGATCGCCCTGCCGGTCGACCCGGCCAATGTCGGCAAGTCGTACGGCATCGCCATCGGCTCGGCGATCATCGCGTTCGTCCTCGCCATGATCCAGAGCTTCAAGCGCAAGCCGGCTCCGGCGCTGATCCTCGGCTACGCGGCGTTCGAGGGTGTCTTCCTCGGCGTCATCAGCATGGTGACCAGCAACCTGATCAGCCCCGGGGTGGTCGTCCAGGCCGTGCTCGGCACGATGTGCGTCTTCGCCGGCGTGCTCGTGGCGTACAAGATGCGCTGGATCCGCGTCACCCGCCGGTTCACCGGCTTCGTGATGGCCGCGGCCCTCGGCTTCGTCCTGCTCATGGTGGCGAACTCGCTGTTCATGGTCTTCGGCGGCGGCGACGGCCTCGGCTTCCGCAGCGGCCCGCTCGGGATCGTCTTCGGCATCGTCGGCGTCATCCTGGGCGCCTGCTTCCTCGCCCTGGACTTCAAGCAGGTCGAGGACGGCGTGACGTACGGCGCCCCGCGCGAGGAGTCCTGGCTGGCGGCCTTCGGCCTCACCCTGACCCTGGTGTGGATCTACCTGGAGCTGCTGCGCCTGTTCCAGATCCTCTCGGGCGACGACTAGTCGTACCGGTAGGGCATCGGCATGGGGAAGGCCCCGCGAGCGGACCGCTCGCGGGGCCTTCCCGCGTTCTGGGCTCGTGAGGGGGTCAGGGGTCGGGTGTCGGGGGTCGGAGTCGGGGGGCTCAGCCGAAGCGGCGGGCGGCTCTGCGCAGGCCGTGCTCGTGGATGATCGCCTTGGCCTGGCCGTACGACAGGTCGTGCGCGCCGAGCAGCCAGCTGACCTTCTCCTCGAACCGGACGAGGGAGGGGCCCTCGTCGACGGTGCGGAGCCAGTCGGAGATCTCACGACCGGTGGTCCGGGGGATTCTGTCGATCATGTTGCGGTGCGTCTGCTCGGAGAACTCTACGGACATGGGCGCCTCCGGGGGTGTCGCCGTGTTCTCTTCACGTCACCGTGCCGGAGAGTTCGCCCGTTGGCAATGGTGCCGGGGCGGCGCGTAAGGTCGGCCGGGTGCTCGATACCTCGCCCCTGAACGCCGTCGTGGAACGCTTCGCCGACCGGCTGCGGGCCGCGCCCCAGAGCCGGCTCCAGCGGGGCGCCGCCGCCGAGGCCCTGGAGCTGGCCCGCGAGCTGTCGCTGCGGGCGCAGCGGCTGGAGGACCCGAACGGGGAGGCTCCGGCGCGCGTGGTGCCCGACGCGGGCATCTTCACCGTGGGGGACCAGGTGGCGGTGGCCGGGCTGGACCTCGCCGAGGCGCTGCGCGCGGCCGGCCCCCGCCAGGGCGCCGACAGCGCGAAGGCCCCGTCCGAGATGCTGGACGAGGCCGTGGCGCTGGTGGAGCAGGCGGAAGTCAGAGCGATGCGATGACCCGGTCCGCGAGGATGTAGACGTTGCTGTCCGGGTCCTCGGCGTCACCGCAGGAGAAGGTCAGCGCGTAGGCGCCGGAGATGCCCGAGCCGCCCAGCAGCACCGGTGCGCTGCCCGAGCGCAGGGCCTCGGCGAGGCGCTCCGCGGTCTCCCGGTGGCCCGGGGTCATGCACAGCGTGGTGCCGTCGGTGAACACGTACACGTCCAGGGTGCCCAGCGGGCCCGGGCGGACGTCCGCGAGGGCCGTACGGGCCTCCGCGAGCTCCTCCAGGCGGCTGACCGTGCGCTCGTGGTCGGCGCCCGGGTTCGGCTGGACCGGGACGAAGTCGGGGTGCGAGGGGTGGCGGCGGCGGGCCGCGGCCAGCTCGGCCGAATCCTCCGGGTACTCGTCGGCGAGGTCGTCGCCCAGGACCGGCTCCAGGCCGACCAGGTCCGCCTGCCGGGGCAGGAAGACCGGGCTGTCCTCACCGAGGCCGGGCAGGCCGCCCAGCAGCGAGGGAGCGTCGGCGGCGTCACGGGCCTCCTGCGCGGCCCAGAAGGCCCGCGCCTCGGCCAGCTCGCGCTCGCGCTCCTCGGCGAGGGCTTCGGCCACGGCGGCTCGTATCTCGGCGGCGGGGGACTGCACCGCGCTGCGGGCGTGCGGAACGGTCGCGGCGCGCGGGTGGGCCGACACCGCCAGCTCACCACGCAGGGCGGTGACCTGCTTGCGCAGTCCGTGTACGGCGTGCAGCGCAGCAGCGCCCACGGCCGTGGCAGCGGCCGTGGTCAGCAGCAGGGCAAGAGACATGGCGCTCACTGACTAACTCCTGGTTGATTCGATCCCCCGACTTCCTACATCAGCTTGTCCTGTGCTGTGAATGGCGTGCAGTGCATTACGTCATGAATTGGACAGGTCTTTCGTCCTTGCGGATCAAGGGGGATGGCGTCTGACCTGGGCAAATACCGATCCCCCAGGACAAAGGTCACATCCTGGGGGAGATTCGGTCACAGGTCGGCCGCGACGAGGTTAGATCCGCCGCCAGTACAGCGCATGGATCTCGAGGATCCCTTGCGGGGCCTGGGGGCCGGGCTCGATCGCCCGGCTCCGGCTCAGCTGAGGCGCTCGATCACCATGGCCATGCCCTGACCGCCGCCCACGCACATGGTCTCCAGACCGAACTGCTTGTCGTGGAACTGCAGGCTGTTGATCAGGGTGCCGGTGATCCGGGCACCGGTCATCCCGAACGGGTGACCGACGGCGATGGCCCCGCCGTTGACGTTCAGCTTCTCGAGCGGGATCTCCAGGTCGCGGTAGGACGGGATGACCTGGGCCGCGAAAGCCTCGTTGATCTCGAACAGGTCGATGTCGCCGACGGTCAGGCCGGCCCGCTTCAGGGCCTGCTTGGACGCCTCGACCGGGCCCAGGCCCATGATCTCGGGGGACAGGGCGGTGACGCCGGTGGAGACGATCCGGGCCAGCGGGGTCAGGCCCAGCTCCCGCGCCTTGGTGTCGCTCATGATGACGAGCGCGGCGGCGCCGTCGTTCAGCGGGCAGCAGTTGGCGGCCGTGACCAGGCCGTCGGGGCGGAAGACGGGCTTGAGGCCCTGGACGCCCTCGAGGGTGACGCCGGCGCGCGGGCCGTCGTCGGTGGAGACGACCGTGCCGTCCGGGGTGGTGACCGGGGTGATCTCGCGGGCCCAGAAGCCGTTCTTGATGGCCTCCTCGGCCAGGTTCTGGGAGCGGACGCCGAACTCGTCCATGTCGCGCCGGGTCACGCCCTTGAGGCGGGCCAGGTTCTCGGCGGTCTGCCCCATCGCGATGTACGCGTCCGGGACCAGGCCGTCCTCGCGCGGGTCGTGCCAGTCCGTGCCCTCCTGGGCGGCGCGGGAGGCGGTACGGGCCTCGGCGTCCGCGAAGAGCGGGTTGTGGGTGTCCGGCAGGCCGTCCGAGGAGCCCTTGATGAACCGGGAGACCGTCTCGACGCCCGCGGAGATGAAGACGTCGCCCTCGCCGGCCTTGATGGCGTGCAGGGCCATGCGGGAGGTCTGGAGCGAGGAGGAGCAGTAGCGGGTGATCGTGGTGCCCGGCAGGTAGTCCATGCCCATCTGCACGGCGACGATGCGGGCCAGGTTGTGGCCCTGCTCGCCACCGGGGAGGCCGCAGCCCAGCATCAGGTCGTCGATGTCGCGCGGGTCCAGCCCGGGGACCTTGGCGAGGGCGGCCTGGATGATCGTCGCGGTCAGGTCGTCCGGGCGGACGTCCTTGAGGGACCCCTTGCCGGCGCGCCCGATGGGAGAGCGGGCGGTGGAAACGATGACGGCTTCGGGCATCGGGACTCCAAGGGGTGCGTCGTTGCGGGACCGCAAGCGAAGTTACCGCCCCGTACGGTCGAGGTCACCGGCCTCGGCATGTGATGCCGGTCGCTCTGCCGGCCCGCCCCGAGCCTCCCGGTACGTAGAACGCGCCCCGGCAGCCCCCTATGCCGCCGATCCCGGGGGGCCGGCCAGAGGGCTCTTCACCCCGCCCCGCCCTTCCTCCGTTCCCCGGACCCTCCCCCAGACTCCGTCCGGGGGGACCCCCAGCCTCAAACGCCGGCGGGGCTGGATTGTGGCTGAGCCGCACTCGAAAGCGCCTCCAGGCGGCCTAGGCCTGGGGGGCCGCCGGTTCCGGGACGGGGGGCGCCGGGAGGCGCCGGCGGCGGCGGTGCTTGAGCAGGGCCCACGGCCCCCGGGCCGCCGTGACCTCCGTACCCGCCTCGCCCGCGGCGGCGGACGCCGCCTTGGCCACCAGCAGCATGTCCTCGTCCCGCGAGACGTCCAGCCGGTCCGACCCCGGCCACAGGCCCAGCGCCGCGCACAGCGTCGGCAGCACGGCCATGGCGGCGGTCGCGTACCCCTCCGCCGAAGGGTGGTAGGAGTCCGGGCCGAACATCTCGCGCGGGTTCGCCGCGAACTCCGGGCCCAGCAGGTCCCCCATCGAGAGCGTGCGCGCCCCCAGCGCGACCACGCCGATCGTCTGCGCCGCGGCCAGCTGCCGCGAGACCCGGCGGGCCATCCACCGCAGCGGCTGGTAGACCGGCTCGATGGTGCCCAGGTCGGGACAGGTGCCGACCACCACCTCGCAGCCCGCGAGCCGCAGCCGCCGTACCGCCGCCGTCAGCAGCCGCACCGACTGGGTCAGCGGCATCCGCCGCGTCACGTCGTTCGCGCCGATGATGATCACGCAGACGTCCGGCGGCGGCGCGTCCCCCTCCAGGAGCAGCGACACCTGGCGGTCGAGGTCGTCCGACATGGCCCCGGACTGCGCCACGTTGCGCAGCTCCACCGGTCTCTCGGCCACCGCCGCCAGCCCGGAGGCCAGCAGCGCGCCCGGAGTCTGGCGGGCCCGCCGTACGCCCAGCCCCGCCGCCGTGGAGTCGCCCAGCATGCCCATCCGCAGCGGACCCGGGCTCAGCTCCGGCCCGCCGAACTCGCTCCCGTACAGGCCGTCGGCGCGCGGCGGATCCCCGAGCCCGTTGCCCACGGTGCGCTTGGCGAACTGGACCTCCGCCAGCACCAGCCCCACCGCGGCGACCCCGACCAGCCCGAGCCCGCCCCCGCCGTACGCTGCCCCCGCCGCGATCCGGCGGGCCGTCCTCGCCCTGGACACCCTTCGAGCCTCCTCCTGCGTCGTGTTGACCTACCTGCCCCGTACTGCCGGTCGGCCAATCCCTTTCCGCATACTCTGGCCGGACCTCCCGGAGAACCCGTGGAGTCCCCTTCTTGGAGAACATGGTGCAATTCCACGACTCGATGATCAGCCTCGTCGGCAACACCCCGCTGGTGAAGCTCAACCGCGTGACCGAAGGCCTGCAGGCCACCGTGCTTGCCAAGGTCGAGTACTTCAATCCCGGTGGATCCGTGAAGGACCGGATCGCCGTACGGATGATCGAGGCCGCCGAGCAGAGCGGTGCCCTCCAGCCCGGTGGCACCATCGTGGAGCCCACCAGTGGCAACACCGGCGTCGGACTCGCCATCGTGGCCCAGCAGAAGGGCTACAAGTGCATCTTTGTCTGCCCTGACAAGGTGTCCATGGACAAGATCAACGTGATGCGCGCGTACGGCGCCGAGGTCGTGGTCTGCCCGACCGCCGTCGACCCCGAGCACCCGGACTCGTACTACAACGTCTCCGACCGCCTCGCGCGCGAGCCCGGCGCCTGGAAGCCGGACCAGTACAGCAACCCGAACAACCCCCGTTCGCACTACGAGACCACCGGCCCCGAGCTGTGGGAGCAGACGGACGGGAAGATCACGCACTTCGTGGCCGGCGTCGGCACCGGCGGCACGATCTCCGGTACCGGCAACTACCTCAAGGAGGTCAGCGGCGGGAAGGTCAAGGTCATCGGCGCCGACCCCGAGGGCTCCGTCTACTCCGGCGGCAGCGGCCGCCCGTACCTCGTCGAGGGTGTCGGTGAGGACTTCTGGCCGACCGCCTACGACCCGAACGTGACCGACGAGATCATCGCGGTGTCCGACAAGGACTCCTTCCAGATGACCCGCCGCCTCGCGAAGGAGGAGGGCCTGCTGGTCGGCGGCTCCTGCGGCATGGCGGTCGTCGCCGCGCTGCGCGCCGCCGAGGGGCTGGGCCCGGACGACGTGGTCGTCGTCCTGCTGCCGGACAGCGGCCGCGGCTACCTCAGCAAGATCTTCAGCGACGAGTGGATGGCCGGACACGGCTTCCTCGAGGAGGCCGGCCCGGCCGCGCGCATCGGGGACGTCCTCGCCGACAAGGAGGGCGGCATCCCGTCGCTCGTCCACATGCACCCCGAGGAGACGGTCGGGCAGGCCATCGAGGTGCTGCGCGAGTACGGCGTCTCGCAGATGCCGATCGTCAAGCCGGGCGCCGGCCACCCGGACGTGATGGCCGCCGAGGTCATCGGTTCGGTCGTGGAGAAGGAGCTCCTGGCGGCGCTGTTCGCGCAGCGGGCCTCGCTCGGCGACCCGCTGGAGAAGCACATGAGCGCGCCGCTGCCGCAGGTCGGCTCCGGCGAGCCGGTCTCCGAGCTGATGGCGGTGCTCGGCGAGGCCGACGCGGCGATCGTCCTGGTCGAGGGCAAGCCCACCGGCGTGGTGAGCCGCCAGGATCTCCTGGCGTTCCTGGCCAAGACCGCCAAGTAGCCGACGGCACGGGCCGGATCCTGCCGGTCGCGCAAACGGTACGGGGCCGACACGTGGCGGCAGCACCGGCTTAACACGGCTCCGGCACAGTGGTGGTTGTCGGCAGGGGGCCCGGGAGACCGGGAAACCCGGCCGGCACCACGCACGGCGTCCGCGCAACCTCCGGAGCGGCTCCCGGACCGCACGGACGCCAAGGACGCGGACGGCCCTGACCCGGCCCGTGTCCCAGGCGGGGACCGCCGTCGTCCCGCCCCCCGGCCCGCCGGGGGTGCCGGCGGCCCCCGCCCTTCAGCTCCGCCTGGCCCCGCAGCCCGCGCCCGGCCGGCGCCGCTGCGCGGTCTGCTCCCCGCCCCGCCCTTCGCCCGCTCCCCGGGGCTCCGCCCCGGACCCCGCGCCTCAAGCGCCGGCGAGGCTGGAAGATCCAGCCCCGTCGGCGCTTGAGGCGCAGGTCCGGGCAGCGCCCTGGGGGCACCTCCCAGCGGTAGCTGGGGGAGGAACGGGCGAAGGGCGGGTAGGGGACTGCCCCGCGCAGCGGCCAACCCCCGCAGACGGGCAACCGACCCCAGCCCGGGCCCGCGGCCGCCGCCCCGGGTCCGACGGACGGAGTCCGGCGCAGCGCCGCGAAGCCGGAGAGGCGCCCCGGCGCCGAGCCGCGCGAGCGGCGCGTCGGGAAAGGGGACGCGGGCACGGCTTGCCCCGCTGCATAGACACATGCAGAGTGCACGGTGACTGAATAATCTCACCGGGGACGGGACGGAGGGGACGGCCATGAACGACAGCCCGGCCGCACGGCTGCAGCAGCTGTTCGAGGGACACCGGCTGACGCCGACCCAGCGGCGGATCGCGCACTGCATGGTGCGCGGCGCGGCGGAGGTGCCCTTCCTGTCGAGCGTGGAACTCGCCGAGCTGGCCGGGGTGAGCCAGCCCTCGGTGACCCGGTTCGCCGTGGCCCTGGGGTTCGACGGGTACCCGGCGCTGCGGCGGCACCTGCGCGAGGTGGCTCCGGCCGGGCGGCCGGAGCCCGCGCAGCAGGACGCGTACAACGAGTACCAGCAGGCCGTCCAGGGCGAGATCGAGAACCTGCGCAGGCTCTCGGCGATGCTCGCGGATCCGGCGCCGGTCGAGGAGGCGGGCCGGCTGCTCGCGGCCTCGGCCCCGCTGCCGGTGCTGGGGCTGCGGGCGGCGTCCTCGCAGGCGCGCGGGTTCGCGTACTTCGCCGCCAAGGTGCACCCGGACGTACGGCTCCTCGACGAGGGCGGCTCCATGCTCGCCGACCGGATCGACGCGGCGGCCGCCGCCGGGGCCTCGGCGCTGCTGTGCTTCGCGCTGCCGCGCCACCCCCGCGAGGTGGTGGAGGCCCTGGACCACGCGCGGGCGGCCGGGCTGACGGCGGTGACGGTCGCCGACTCGGCCTTCGCACCCGTCGCCCGGCACTCGGACCTGCTGATCCCGGCGCCGGTCGGTACCGGGCTGGCCTTCGACACGGCGTGCGCGCCGATGCTGCTGGGCCGGGTGCTGCTGGAGGCGATGGCGGACGCGCTGCCGGACGCGCAGGCGCGGCTGGAGTCCTTCGACGCGCGGGCCGCGGCGCGCGGGCTGTTCGTCGAGTAGGCCGGCCGGGGCCCTACAGCAGCGCGTCCCCGAACGCGCCGCCCGCCTCCGCGACGATCTCCGCGAGGGACTGCGCCGGGCGCGCCAGGGCGAAGCGGATCGCGCCGCCCGGGCCGTCGGCCGTGAAGCCGTGGACGGCCGGGCGGGGGAGGCTGTTGTAGCCGTAGTGGGCCGTGAAGAAGTACGCGCCCGTGTCCGGGACGGCGATCACGTCGCCCGGGGCCAGCTCCGGCAGCTCCCGGGCGGTGGCCAGCAGGTCCCCCGCGAAGCAGGCCGGGCCCGCGATGTCCTGCGCCACCGGGACGCCGGTCCGCGGGGCGCCCTTGGCGTCGTACGCGAGGATCCGCAGCGGCCAGGCCGCCGGGGCGTACACGGTGCGGGTGGCCAGCTGGACTCCCGCGTGGGTCAGGGCGATGGGCCGGCCCCCGGTGACCTTCGTGTACTCGACCCGGGCCAGCACGAGCCCGTGCTTGGCCAGCAGGGACCGGCCGAACTCGGTGACCAGCCCGTACGAGCCGTCGAAGAGCGCCGGCGCCGCCGCGCGCAGGGCGTCGACGTACGCGGCCCAGCCGGGGGTGTGCTCGTCCGAGGTGAAGTTCACCGGCAGCCCGCCGCCGATGTCGAGGGTGTCGATCCGCCGCTCCCCGGCCGCCGCGTTGATCTCCTCGGCGAGCGCGTGCAGCTCCCGCACCCCCTCCGCGATCAGGGACAGCGGCACTCCCTGCGAGCCCGAGTGGGTGTGCAGCCGGGTCAGCCACGGCCGCTCCAGGAAGTCCCGTACGAGCCGCTCGCGGGCCCCCGGGTCGCGCAGCGGGAAGCCGAACTTGGAGGTGGCGGTGGCCGTGGACAGGGCGTCGATGGCCCCGGCGCCCGTCTGGGGGTTGATCCGCAGCCCGAGCGGGGAGCGGGTGGGGGCCGCGGCCACCAGGGCGTCGAGGCGCTCCAGCTCCTGCCGGTTGTCGGCGTTGACCGCGATCCCCAGGGCCAGTGCCTCGCGCAGCTCCGCCGGCGTCTTCGCGGGGGAGTCCAGTACCGTCCGCTCCGCCGGGACCCCGGCGGCCCGGGCCAGCGCCAGCTCGCCCGGGCTGGCCACCTCGCAGCCGATCCCGGCGCCGGCGAGCAGCCGCAGGACGGGGACGAGCGGGGCGGCCTTCACCGCGAAGGTGTGCAGGACCGGCGTGCCGGGCGCCACCGCGGCCGCGAACGCGTCCGCCAGGGCGGCGGCGGAGGCGCGGATCCCGGCCACGTCCAGCAGACAGACCACCGGCTCGCGGTCCAGCAGTCCCTGCCCGACGGCGGCGCGTACGGCCTGGTCACGCAGGGCGGAGGGGTCGTGCGCGTGCGTCACCGTGTGCGTCTCGGCAGCCATGTCCGCCATCCCATCATCAGGCCGACCCGCCCGCAGCTGTTGACTGGAACTATTCATGCCGCCAGGATGTGAATGGATTGACCAACACCGGAGGAGGCACCCGCCATGTCAGGACCCCGCCCCGTACGGGCCGCGCGAGGCACCGAGCTCAGCACCCTGGGATGGCAGCAGGAGGCCGCCCTCCGGATGCTCCAGAACAACCTCGACCCCGAGGTCGCCGAGCACCCCGACAAGCTCGTCGTCTACGGCGGCACCGGCAAGGCCGCGCGCGACTGGCGCTCGTACGACGCGATGGTGCGCACCCTCCAGACCCTCAAGCAGGACGAGACCATGCTGGTCCAGTCCGGCCGCCCGGTCGGCGTGATGCAGACCCACGAGTGGGCGCCGCGCGTCCTGCTCGCCAACTCCAACCTGGTGGGCGACTGGGCCAACTGGGAGGAGTTCCGCCGCCTGGAGAACCTGGGCCTGACCATGTACGGCCAGATGACGGCCGGCTCCTGGATCTACATCGGCACCCAGGGCATCCTCCAGGGCACCTACGAGACCTTCGCCGCGGTCGCCGCAAAGCTGCATTCAATTGGTAAGGGAGGGGTCAACGGGACCCTGGCCGGCACCATCACCCTCACCGCCGGCCTCGGCGGCATGGGCGGCGCCCAGCCGCTGGCCGTGACGATGAACGACGGCGTCGCCATCTGTATCGACGTCGACCCGCGCGCCATCGAGCGCCGCATCGAGCACCGCTACCTGGACGTGAAGGCCGACAACCTCCGCCACGCCCTCCAGCTGGCCACCGAGGCCCGCGACGCCCGCAAGCCGCTCTCCATCGGCCTCCTCGGCAACGCCGCCGAGCTGCTCCCGCAGATGCTGGCCGAGGGCGCCCCGATCGACATCGTCACCGACCAGACGAGCGCCCACGACCCGCTCGCCTACCTCCCCGTCGGCGTCGACTTCGAGGACATGGCCTCCTACGCCGCCAAGGACCCGGCCGGCTTCACCACCCGCGCCCGCGAGTCCATGGCCACGCACGTCGAGGCCATGGTCGGCTTCATGGACGCCGGCGCCGAGGTCTTCGACTACGGCAACTCCATCCGCGGCGAGGCCCAGCTGGCCGGCTACGACCGCGCCTTCGCCTTCCCCGGCTTCGTCCCCGCCTACATCCGCCCGCTGTTCTGCGAGGGCAAGGGCCCCTTCCGCTGGGCCGCCCTGTCCGGCGAGGCCTCGGACATCCACAAGACCGACAAGGCCATGCTGGAACTCTTCCCCGAGAACGAGTCCCTGCACCGCTGGATCAAGATGGCCGGCGAGCGCGTCCACTTCCAGGGCCTGCCCGCCCGCATCTGCTGGCTCGGCTACGGCGAGCGCGACAAGGCCGGCGAGCGCTTCAACGAGATGGTCGCCGACGGCACCCTCGCCGCCCCCCTGGTCATCGGCCGCGACCACCTGGACTGCGGCTCGGTGGCCTCCCCGTACCGCGAGACCGAGGCCATGCTCGACGGCTCCGACGCGATCGCCGACTGGCCGCTGCTCAACGCCATGGTCAACGTGGCCTCCGGCGCCTCCTGGGTGTCCATCCACCACGGTGGCGGCGTCGGCATGGGCCGCTCGATCCACGCGGGCCAGGTCACCGTCGCCGACGGCACCCCGCTGGCCGGCGAGAAGATCCGCCGCGTCCTCACCAACGACCCCGGCATGGGCGTCATCCGCCACGTCGACGCCGGCTACGACATCGCCGAGACGGTCGCCGACGAGCGCGGCGTCCGCGTCCCCATGCGTGAGGGTGACTCCGCGTGAGCTTGTCCCACGACCCGTCCCCGGCCGGCCGGCCGGGGACGGGGTCCTCGTTCCACGCCATGTGGAACGAGCTGCGCCCCATCGGCCGCGACGGCGGCAGCGGCGGGTACCGCCGGTACGCCTGGACCGGCGCCGACGCCGACTGTCGCGGCTGGTTCAAGGCGCAGGCCGAGTCCCGCGGGCTCGCCTACGAGGTGGACCGCAACGGCAACCAGTGGGCCTGGCTCGGCGACCCCCTCGCGGGCGACGCCGTCGTCACCGGCTCCCACCTGGACTCCGTCCCCGACGGCGGCGCCTTCGACGGCCCCCTCGGCGTGGTCTCCTCCTTCGCCGCCCTGGACGAACTGCGCGCCCGGGGCGCCGCGTTCACCAGGCCGCTGGCCATCACCAACTTCGGTGACGAGGAAGGTGCCCGCTTCGGCCTCGCCTGCGTCGGCTCCCGGCTCACCGCCGGACAGCTGACCAGGGAGAAGGCGTACGAACTCCGCGACGCGGACGGCATCTCCCTCCCGCAGGCCATGGAGGCCGCCGGGTACGACCCCGACGCCATCGGGGCCGACCCCGAACGCCTCGCCCGCATCGGCGCCTTCGTCGAGCTGCACGTGGAACAGGGCCGCGCCCTGGACCTCTCCGGGGACCGGGTGGGCATCGCCTCCGCCATCTGGCCGCACGGCCGCTGGCGGTTCGACTTCCACGGCGAGGCCAACCACGCCGGCACCACCCGCCTGGTGGACCGCCGCGACCCGATGCTCACGTACGCGCAGACCGTCCTCGCCGCCCGCGAGGAGGCCGCCCTCGCCGGCGCCGTCGCCACCTTCGGCAAGATCGCGGTCGAGCCGAACGGGGTCAACGCCATCCCCTCCCTCGTCCGCGGCTGGCTCGACTCCCGCGCCGCCGACCAGGCCACCCTCGACACGGTCGTCACGGCCATCGAGAAGGCGGCCCGCGAGCGCGCCGAGCGGGACGGCATCGACCTGCGGATCGTGCGCGAGTCCTTCACCCCCGTGGTCGAGTTCGAGCACGCCCTGCGCGACGAGCTCAACCGGATCCTGGGCGGGGCCGTCCCCGTCCTCGGCACCGGTGCGGGACACGACGCCGGGATCCTCTCCGGATCGATCCCGACCGCGATGCTGTTCGTACGCAACCCCACCGGCGTCTCGCACTCCCCGGCCGAATCCGCCGAGGAGGACGACTGCGTCGCCGGTGTCCTCGCACTCGCCGACGTACTGGAAGGTCTCGCGTGCCGGTAAAGACGTTTTGGCTGGAGCACGCCTGGCTCGACACGCACGTGGAGCCGGGCGTGGCCCTGGACGTTTCCCAGGACGGCCGGATCGCCGCGGTCCGCACCGGGGCGGTCACCCCGCCGCCGGGCGCGGAGATCCTGCGGGGCCTGACCCTCCCCGGCCTGGCCAACGCCCACTCGCACGCCTTCCACCGCGCCCTGCGCGGCACCGTCCAGGTGGGCAGCGGCACCTTCTGGACCTGGCGCGAGACCATGTACTCCGTCGCCCAGAACCTCACCCCCGACTCGTACTACGCGCTCGCCCGCGCCGTGTACGCGGAGATGGCCCTGGCCGGCATCACCTCCGTCGGCGAGTTCCACTACCTGCACCACGCCCCCGGCGGCGCGGCGTACGCCGACCCCAACGCCATGGGCGAGGCCCTCATCGCGGCCGCCGACGCGGCCGGCATCCGCATCACCCTGCTCGACACCGCGTACCTGTCCTCGGGCTTCGGCGAGGCGCCGAACACGCACCAGCTGCGCTTCAGCGACGGCACCGCCGAGGCCTGGGCCGAGCGGGCCTCCGCCCTCAAGGAGCGCGCGCACGCCCGGATCGGCGCCGCGATCCACTCCGTACGCGCCGTCCCCGCGGGCCAGCTCGGCACGGTCGCGCAGTGGGCCGAGGCCCGCCGCGCCCCGCTGCACGTCCACCTCTCCGAGCAGACCGCGGAGAACGAGGCCTGCGAGGCCGCCCACGGGGTCACGCCCACCCGGCTGCTCGCCGACCACGGGGTGCTCGGCCCGCGCACCACCGGCGTGCACAACACGCACCTGACCGACGCGGACATCGCCCTCCTCGGCGGCACCACCACCGGCACCTGCATGTGCCCCACCACCGAACGCGACCTCGCCGACGGCATCGGACCGGCCGTCCGCCTCCAGCGGGCCGGCAGCCCGCTCTCGCTGGGCAGCGACAGCCACGCCGTCATCGACCTCCTCGAGGAGGCCCGGGCGATGGAGCTGAACGAGCGGCTGGCCAGCCGTACGCGCGGCCACTGGACCGCCGCCGCCCTGCTCCGCGCCGCGACCGCCGACGGCCACGCGGCCCTCGGCTGGTCGGACGCGGGCACCCTGGAGCCGGGGGCGCTGGCCGACTTCACGACCATCGCGCTGGACTCCGTGCGGACGGCGGGTCCCGTGCCGCGGCTCGGCGCCGAGACCGCGGTCTTCGCCGCCTCGGCGGCGGACGTCCGGCACACGGTGGTGGGCGGCCGCCATGTGGTCCGCGACGGCCACCACACCCTTGTCGGCGACGTCGCGTCGGCCCTGTCCGAGTCCATCGCAGCCGTCCGCGGCTGACGCTTTGATTCCCCCACCCCACCCCTTCCCGAAACCGGGGCTTGCGACCCCGGCCGCCGCTCCCGGGGCTCCGCCCCGGACCCCGGTCCTCAAACGCCGGACGGGCTGGATGTTGCCGCCGCGCGGCAATTCCAGCCTCGCCGGCGTTTGAGGCGCGGGGGTCTGGGGCGGAGCCCCCAGTTTCGGGAAGGGGCGGGGTGGGGGAAGGAACCCCACGAGAGGAACCCCCGTGACCACCACCGTCATCACGAACATCGGCAGCCTCGTCACCAACGACCCCGCCCTCGGCGAGGGCCCCCTCGGCCTCCTCGAGGACGCGGCCGTCGTCATCGACGGCGACAAGGTCGCGTGGGTCGGCGCGGCAGCCAAGGCTCCGCAAGCCGACGACGCCTTCGACGCGGCCGGCCGCGCCCTGATCCCCGGCTTCGTCGACTCCCACAGCCACCTGGTCTTCGCCGGCGACCGCACCGCCGAGTTCAACGCCCGGATGTCCGGCCGCAGCTACTCCGCCGGCGGCATCCGCACCACCGTCGCCGCCACCCGCGCCGCCACCGACGCCGAGCTGGAGGCCAACCTCCTGCGCCACCTCGACGAGGCCCGCCGCCAGGGCACCACCACCTTCGAGACCAAGTCCGGCTACGGCCTCACCGTCGCCGACGAGGCCCGTGCCCTGCGCATCGCCTCCGCGCACACCGAGGAGGTCACCTACCTCGGCGCGCACATCGTCTCCCCCGACTACGCCGACGACCCGGCCGGTTACGTCGACCTCGTCACCGGCGAGATGCTGGCGGCCTGCGCCCCGTACGCGCGCTGGGTGGACGTCTTCTGCGAGAAGGGCGCCTTCGACGGCGACCAGGCCCGCGCCATCCTCACGGCCGGCGCCGCCGCCGGGCTGATCCCGCGCGTCCACGCCAACCAGCTGTCCTACGGCCCCGGCGTACAGCTGGCCGTGGAGCTGGAGGCCGCCTCCGCCGACCACTGCACCCACCTCACCGACGCCGATGTGGACGCCCTCGCCCAGGCGGCCGGCACGACCGTCGCCACCCTGCTGCCCGGCGCCGAGTTCTCCACCCGCGCCCAGTGGCCCGACGCCCGCCGGCTGCTCGACGCGGGCGTCACCGTCGCCCTGTCCACCGACTGCAACCCCGGTTCCTCGTACACGAGTTCCATGCCGTTCTGCATCGCGCTCGCCGTCCGGGACATGGGCATGACCCCCGACGAGGCCCTGTGGGCCGCCACCGCCGGCGGGGCCCGCGCGCTGCGCCGCGCGGACATCGGCCGCCTGGCCCCCGGCGCCCGCGCGGACCTGGCCCTGCTCGAAGCCCCCAGCCACGTCCACCTCGCCTACCGCCCGGGCGTCCCGCTGGTCTCCGCCGTCTGGCAGCGCGGGGTCCGCGCCGCCTGAGCGGCTGCCCGGAACACCGCCCGAATACGCCCGAAGCACCGGGTGTCCTTTGTCTTCCCTCCGTAAGGTCCCGGGCGTACCTTGAGCCACCAATCTGATGTGTCGTCAGTAACTTGTGGCCCGAGGGGAAGACGAAGGTGTCCGACCGGAAACGCTCCACCGCCCTGGCACTGGCCTCCGCGCTCGCCGGATCCGCGGTCCTGCTCGCCGCCCCCGCGGCCCACGCCGACGTGGTCGACGTCCAGTACAACTGCCAGACCCCCATCGGGGACAAGTCGGCGGTCTCGCCCATCGACATCAAGGCCGTCAAGGAGGGCGACGGCTACAAGCTGACGATGTCCTTCCAGAAGGGCGTCTCCTCCAGCCCCATCGAGCTCGGCAAGGGCGCGATGAACCCCAGCGCCGTCATCATGGCCGACGGCGCCGAGAAGGCCTCCGTACCGGTCTCCGGACCCCCCAACCCCGAGGCCGCGCCCGCCAACACCCCCATCAAGATCACCGACCTCTCGGGCACCTACACCCCGAAGAAGAGCGGCAAGGTCACCTTCACCGCCGGGGTCCTCACCATCAAGGCCATGGGGACCACCACCACCTGCACCCCCGGCAACAGCCCGGGGCCCTCCCTGGAGATGGAGGTGACGGCGGCCGGCGGCGGCGCCCCGCAGCCCGGCGCCGACGGCGCCGACAGCGGCGGCACCCTCCCGCAGACCGGCCCCGCCGACTCCGCCCTCGCCCTCGGCACCCTCGGCGCCACCGTGCTGCTCTCCGGCGCCGCCGGAGCGCTCTGGCTGACCCGCCGCGGCGGGCCGGCCCAGCGGACCCGGTCCTGAACGGAGCAGCCCCCGTGCTCCCCACCCTCAGCCGCCGCCGCCTCACGCGGCTCGCCGCCGCCCTCCTCGCCGCCGCCACCCTGTACGGGGCCCCGGCCGCGGCCGCCGACGAGCCCGGCTGGACCGCCGAGGCGGCCACCGGCCGCCCCGGCCCCGCGCGCCCGTACTTCTACCTCGCGGGCCCCGCCGGCACCGTCCTGGAGGACCGCCTCACCCTGGCCAACCCCACCGACCGGGAGCACACCGTCACCCTGCGCGGGGCCGACGCCTACAACACCCCGGACGGCGCCTTCGCCGTGCGCCCCGCCTCCGGGTCCAGGGGCGCGGGGTCCTGGATCAGCTTCGGCGGCGCCACCACGGTCCGCCTCCCGCCCCGCACCCGCGCGGTGGTCCCCTTCACCGTCACTGTGCCGCCCGCCTCCCCGCCCGGCGACCACCCGGCCGCCGTGGTCGCCGCCGAGGCCGGCCGCGAGGTGGGCGTACGGGTCCACCTGCGCGTCGGCGGCCCGGCCCTGGCCGCCCTCACCGTCGAGGACGTCTCCGTACGCGGCCACGGCGCGGCCGCCGCCGTGGAGTACACCCTGGTCAACCGGGGGAACGTGGCCCTGGCCCCCGAGCTCGCCCTGAGCGCCGAGGGCACCTTCGGCGAGCTCCCCGGCCGCGCCGCCCGCGCCCTGCCCGTCGAGCTGCTGCCCGGCCAGCGGGCCCGGCTGAGCGAACCCTGGCCCGGCGCCCCCGACTTCGACCGGGTCGCCCTCACCCTCACCGTCACCGCCCCCGGCGCGGCCCCGGCCACCGCCACCGCCCCGGCGTGGTGCCTGCCCGGCGGGGGCGCGGCCGCGGCCGGCGGCGGGCTGCTCGCCCTCGGCGGGACGGCACTGGCCGCGCTGCTCCTCGTACGCGCCCGGCGCGCCAGGCGCAGCCGACGCGAGGAGCCGTACGAGACGGCCGCGGGCCCGCGGACGCCGGCACCGGAACACGCACGGAACCACAAGCACGAGCACGGGCACGAGCACGAGCTGACGGGAGCAACCAGGTGAGCCGCACGGTCGGCGCGAAGGCCGTATCCCTCCTCGCGGCGCTCGCCCTGGCGCTGCTCGCGCCGGTGGCCGCCCCGGCCGGCGCCGCCGAGGGGAAGCCCGCCGCGGTGCTCTCCCTCCAGGAGGCGGCCAAGGGCACCGAGATCACCGTCACCGGCACCGGCTGGCGGGCGAAGACCCTCGTCATGCTGCTGGTCTGCGGCCAGAACATGATCGGCGGCACCAACAGCTGCGCCAACGCCGACGGAGTGGCCGTCGCGGTCGCCGACGACGGGCACTTCGCCGCCCAGCTTCCGGTCGTCGAACCGCCCAAGCCCTGCCCCTGCGTGGTCAACGTGACCTCCGTCAACGGGGACCAGTCCACCGTGGCCGTCCCGCTGAAGATCACCGGCCACCCGGTGGCCGAGCTGCCCGCCGAATCGGGCACCGCCCGGCTCGCGATGCTGACGGGGGTCCGGCTGAAGGGCGAGGACGGGGTGCTGACCTGGTTCGGCGCCCCGCCCGGCCGCAAGTTCACCGCCACCCTCGGCAACCTCGGCTCGGCCCCGGTCAAGGACCCCGTCTTCCAGCTCGGTACCGCCCACGGGGTCTTCGCCCCGGTGTGGGAGGAGGCCCGCTGGAAGGGCACGATCCCGCCCGGCGGCAAGGCGGAGATCGCCCTGGACGTGGCCCTGCCGGCGGGCGCCCACGGCGACTACACCGTCTCCCTCAAGTACGGCGACACGGTCCTGGCCGCCCAGCCCTGGGGCGTGGACCGCCCGTACGGGGTGCTGCTGTTCTGGGGGCTGCTGCTCGTGGTGATCCCGACGGCGGTCTTCCGGGCCGGCATGGCCGTCGTGGACAAGGTCCGCCCCCGCGCCACGCCCCCGGGCGGCCGCCACCGCGGAGCGAAGGCCCTGGCGGCGGCTCCGTCGGCCCCGTCGGCCTCGGCGGTCACCGCCCGGCTGCCGAAGGCGGCGGCCGGGCCGCCGTCCTCCCCCCAGACCTCCACGGCGGTCCTGCCGTGGTTCACCCCGGAAACCCCACAGACATCCGCACCGTCTGAGACAAGTCCGACAACGAAGGGACCATCGTGAAGACCCAACGGAGGGTGAGCGCGGCCCTGGTCGCGCTGCTGCTCAGCGGCGCGGGCATCGCCATGGCGGCTTCCCCCGCCCAGGCCGCCGAGACCACGTTCAAGGTGAAGTGCGTTCCGCCGGCCGGGGGCGGCTCCCCGGTGGAGGGGGAGACCACCGCCAGGATCACGGCGCCCGCCACGGCCAAGGTCGGTGACGAGGTCGACGTGTCCTGGGAGACCGTCAAGCCCGCCTCGAACAACACCGACCTGATGGTGATCCCGAAGGACTCCGTCGAGCCCACCGGCTGGATGACGGTGAGCGGCGGGGGAGGCGAGGTCAAGGTCGTCGGGGAGAAGAAGAACCCGGAGATCCCCAAGAAGGCCCCCATGGTCATGTCCACGATGAAGGGCAAGCTGAAGCTGACCAAGCCCGGCAAGGTCACCCTGACCCCGGGCAAGTACGACGTGTCGGTGACGTTCTCGTTCGGCACGTTCGTCACCAAGTGCGCGCCGATGGGCGAGGTCAAGGGCGGGGCCACCATCGACGTGACGGCCGGCGGCGGCAGCGGCGGCTCCACCACCGGCGGGACCACCACCGGCGGCGCCACCACCGGCGGTTCGGCGACCGGCGGCTCCACCACCGGCGGCTCCACCACGACGGGCGGCTCGACCACCACCACGGGCGGCTCCACGACCGGCGGCAGCGGCGGCAGCGGCGGCCAGACCGACTTCCCGGGCAAGCCCGTCGAGGTGGCCTACGACTGCGGCGCGGTGGTCCCCGGCGGCATCAAGACCCCGGTCACCGTCAACGCCAAGAAGAACTCCGGCGGCGGCTACGACCTGACGGTCAAGACCGCCAAGGGAGCCATGGCCGCCCCCATGGCCCTGCCCGCCGGGGCCCTCAAGCCCTCGATGGACATCAAGCTCGGCGGCGCCGACAGCGGCACGGTCAAGGTCTCCGGCCCGGCCAACGCGGAGCCGATCCCGGACAAGGCCCCAGTCAGCCTCAGCGACATGACCGGCACCTACAAGCCGGGCAAGTCGGGCAAGGTGACGCTGAGCCCCGACCAGCTGACGATCGACGTCACGATGGCCCCGGGCTCCACCCCGATCAACGTGCCCTGCAAGGCGGCCAGCAGCGGCGTCTCCCTGGAGCTGGACACCACCGCCCAGCCGGGCGGCTCCGGCTCCACCACCTCCGGCTCCTCGGCCTCAGGCTCCACCACCTCGGGCACCACCGGCACCTCGGGCGGCGGGCTCGCCGAGACCGGCGCCGACGACGAGGGCGGCGTCAAGGCCCTGGCCCTGGTCGCCGGCACCGTGATCCTGCTCGGCGGCGCGGTCTTCACCTTCACCCCGTGGCGCCGCCTGCGCGGCACCCGCTGATCGGCGGGCGGACAACCGAACGGCCCGGCACACCTTCCGGTGTGCCGGGCCGTTCACCGCTCGCGCGGGTGACTCAGTTCATGTCACCCATGAGCACGTTGACCTTCTTGCGGTACATGTAGATCGCGAGACCAGC
Organism: Streptomyces sp. NBC_00091; assembly: GCF_026343185.1. Taxonomy (GTDB): domain Bacteria; phylum Actinomycetota; class Actinomycetes; order Streptomycetales; family Streptomycetaceae; genus Streptomyces. The sequence continues at coordinate 3,490,113 of NZ_JAPEMA010000001.1, forward strand.
GAGCACAGCGGCGGCCGCCTGGAAGAGGATCACGCCCACGCCGTCCAGCTTCACCTCGGCCAGGCCGAGCAGACCGGTGACGCAGTCACCGGCGGTGACGGCGAGGAACCACACGCCCATCATCTGGGAGGAGTACTTCTGCGGCGCCATCTTCGTGGTGACCGACAGGCCGACCGGAGACAGGCACAGCTCGGCGAGGGTGTGCATCAGGAAGATCAGCACCAGCCACCACATGGTGACCTTGGTGTCGTTGCCGGCGGTCTGGTTCAGCGGAAGGGCGAACACGAAGAACGAGGCGCCGACGATGACCAGGGCCACCGAGAACTTCACGATGGTGCTGGGCTCGCGGTTGCGGCGGGCCAGGGCCAACCACGCGGCGGCGAAGATCGGGGCCAGGGCCACCACGAAGGCCGGGTTCAGCGACTGGAAGATGACGGTCGGGACTTCCCAGCCGAACAGGCTGCGCTCGGAGTTCTTGTCGCCGAACAGCGACAGGGTCGAACCGCCCTGGTCGTAGATCATCCAGAAGACGGCGGCGGCCACGAAGAACCAGATGTAGGCGCTCATCTTGGTCTGCTCGCCCGGGGTCAGGTCCTTGTCGCGCTTGATGCGGACGAGAACGGCGACCGGGATGATCAGACCGACGATGGTGATCGGGTACAGCGCCCACTTGATCGTGAACATGTCGGCCATGGTCACGGCGGTGTAGAACACGGCGATGACAGCCAGGACCGCGAGGGCCTTGACGATCACGGCCTTGCGCTCGGCCGGGCTCAGCGGGTTCGGGACGAGGCTGCTCTTCGGGTCCAGCGTGCGGCCGGCGAGCAGGTAGACCGCGAGGCCGATGCCCATGCCGACGGCGGCGAGCGCGAAGCCGAGGTGCCAGTTCACGAGCTCGCCGACCATGCCGATGCCGACCGGGGCGAGGAGGGCACCCATGTTGATGCCGATGTAGAAGATCGTGAAGCCGCTGTCGCGGCGCGGGTCGTCCACACCCTTGTACAGGTGGCCGACCATCGTGGAGATGTTGGCCTTCAGCAGACCGGAGCCGACCGCGACCAGCAGCAGACCGATGAAGAACGAGATCTGGCCGGGCAGCGCGAGCGCCAGGTGGCCCGCCATGATCACGCCGCCGGCGATGGCGACGGTCTTGCGGGCGCCCCAGACGCGGTCGCCGAACCAGCCGCCGGGCAGGGCCATGAGGTAGACCAGCGCCACGTACACGGAGTAGATCGCCGTGGCCGTCGCCGCGGTGAAGCCGAGGCCTCCGCCCTGGCTGCCGGTCGCGGCGTCGACACCGCCGGAGACCAGGTACAGAACGAGAAGTGCGCGCATGCCGTAGTAGGAGAAGCGCTCCCACATCTCGGTCATGAACAGAGTGGCCAGGCCACGGGGGTGGCCGAAGAAGGTCTTTTCGGCGCCCGGGGACGCCGAGTCCTTCGTCAGGCTGGAAGCCATGGTCGATCCTTGCTTGCTCGGGACGCTCGGCTTCGTGAGCTCTACAGCGCCCGGTGGGGGGTGGCCGGCACCGGCGTCGCATGTCCCACCCCACGCCCAGGGTCTCTTCCCCGGTATGCCGGGGGCTGAAAGGACATTCGTCGCCGGGATCCACGCCCTTTGCGCATCTTCGCGCCAAGGGCCCGGCCCATAGGTCATTCACTGTCATCTGGGCCGGATCAAGCCGAACCGACCAGAGCAGAATTTGAGGTCTTGGGCGCGTTTTTCGGCACAAAGATCCCCGGGGTATTGCATAAGGCGTCTCGCCACCATACGACAGGACACTGCGCCATACGGAAGGACTTGAGAGATGGATCACAGGCTTCCAGGGAACCGATTCAGCATATTCGAAGGCCGGTAGTAGTTCATAAGCCCAGTTCGAGAGGGGTGTGCGGGCAAGGGCCTCCTTTCAGCCGCCGCGGACTACCATCACCCACATGACGCGTGTACTGCTCGCCGAGGACGACGCATCCATCTCGGAACCCCTGGCCCGCGCCCTGCGCCGGGAGGGGTACGAGGTCGAGGTCCGGGAGGACGGCCCCACCGCCCTGGACGCCGGACTGCAGGGCGGCGTCGACCTCGTCGTCCTGGATCTGGGCCTGCCCGGCATGGACGGCCTGGAGGTGGCCCGCCGCCTGCGCGCCGAAGGCCACGGCTTCCCGATCCTGGTCCTCACCGCCCGTGCCGACGAGGTCGACACGGTGGTCGGCCTGGACGCCGGCGCCGACGACTACGTGACCAAGCCCTTCCGGCTCGCCGAGCTGCTCGCCCGCGTCCGGGCCCTGCTGCGGCGCGGCGCCACCGAGGCCAGCCAGGCCCCCGCCACCCACGGCGTGCGCATCGACGTCGAGTCGCACCGCGCCTGGATGGGCGAGGAGGAGCTCCAGCTCACCGCGAAGGAGTTCGACCTGCTGCGCGTCCTGGTCCGGGACGCCGGCCGGGTCGTCACCCGCGACCAGCTGATGCGCGAGGTCTGGGACACCACCTGGTGGTCCTCCACCAAGACCCTCGACATGCACATCTCCTGGCTGCGCAAGAAGCTGGGCGACGACGCCGCGAACCCCCGCTACATCGCCACCGTCCGTGGCGTCGGCTTCCGCTTCGAGAAGAGCTGACCCGCTCCCGGAGCATCCGCTAGGGCATCCTCTAAGGCATGCGCCGCCGCCTCATCAATTCCACGCTCGCCGTGGTGCTCGTCGTGATCGCCGTGTTCGGGGTCTCCCTCGTGATCGTGGAGACCCGGACCATCACCAGCAGCGCCCAGGACCGGATCGGGTCCGAGGCGCTGCGGCTGCTGGGCATCGTCGAGGCGGACGTCCTGGAGCACAAGCCGGTCGACGCGGGCGCGATCGCCGAGCAGCTCGACCTCGGCACGTACGCCCGTGTCACCGTCGCCGGACGGCCGCCCGTCGAGATCGGCGACCGGATCGACGACAGCGTCATCCGGGGCACCGCGCGCGGTGAGCAGGGCGTGCTGGTGGTGGTCGAGGAGTCCCGCTCCACGGTCACCAGGGAGGTCGGGCGCACCCTGGCGGTGGTCGGCGCGGTGGCGCTGCTGGCCGTCGTGGCGGCCGTACTGCTCGCCGTACGCCAGGCCAACCGGCTGGCCTCCCCGCTCACCGACCTCGCCGAGACCGCCGAGCGGCTGGGATCGGGCGACCCGCGGCCCCGGCACAAGCGGTACGGGGTCCCCGAGCTGGACCGGGTCGCCGACGTACTGGACTCCAGCGCCGAGCGGATCGCCCGCATGCTGACCGCCGAGCGGCGCCTGGCCGCCGACGCCTCCCACCAGCTGCGGACCCCGCTCACCGCCCTGTCGATGCGGCTCGAGGAGATCACGGTCACCGACGACCTGGAGACCGTACGGGAGGAGGCGACCATCGCCCTCACCCAGGTGGAGCGGCTCACGGACGTGGTGCAGCGGCTGCTGACGAACTCGCGGGACCCGCGGACCGGCTCGGCGGTCCCCTTCGACCTGGACGAGGTCGTCAAGCAGCAGGTGGAGGAGTGGCGGCCGGCCTACCGCAGCGCCGGGCGGGCCATCGTCCGCTCCGGGAAGACAGGCATGCGGGCCGTCGGCACCCCGGGGGCCGTCTCCCAGGTCCTGGCGACCCTCGTGGAGAACGCCCTCATGCACGGCGGCGGCACCGTCGCCCTGCGCACCCGCGTGACCGGCAACCAGGCCGTACTGGAGGTGACGGACGAGGGCCCGGGCGTCCCGCCCGACCTCGGCAACCGGATCTTCGAGCGGGCCATCAGCGGCCGCAACTCCACCGGGATCGGCCTGGCCGTCGCCCGGGACCTCGCGGAAGCCGACGGCGGCCGCCTGGAACTGCTCCAGGGCCAGCCGCCGGTGTTCGCACTGTTCCTCAGCCGTACCGCCCCGGAACGGACGGAGCCGGAGCGGACGGTGCGGTAGGGGCCTACCCGGCCCTGCGTCCTACTGGCCCGCGGGCTCGGGGGTGAGGGGAGCGGCGGGCGCCTCGTGCCCGTCGCGCTGCTCGACGACCAGCGAGGGCGCGGCCGGCGTGGGCAGGGCCTTGAAGACCCAGCTCCGGTAGGACCAGAAGCGGAAGACGGTCGCCACCGCCATGCCGAGGAACTTGAAGACGTTGTTCTGCAGCGAGCTGTCGAAGCCGAAGCCGTACGTGGCCACGTAGAGCACACCGCTCTCGATGACCATGCCGATGACGCTGAACAGGACGAAGAGCAGCATCTCGCGACGGCGGCTGCCGAGGTCGCGGTCACGGTAGGTGAAGTACCGGAACCCCACGTAGTTGGTGACGATCGCCACCACGATGGCTATGACGTTCGCGCGCACGGTCTGCAGATCGGTCGTGCTGCGCAGCAGGTTGAAGACACCGAAGTTGACGAGGACGCCCGCTCCGCCGACCGCTCCGAACTTGACGACCTCCCGGGCCAGACCGCGGAAGCGCTCGGACAGCGGTACTGCGTTCGGCGTGCTCATGTGATGGTTCAGTCCCTGTCCGTCGTCGTCGCCCACGGCGGGGCGTCACCCGATCTCGTCAACCCCACCATGCTAAGTGTCCTCCGCTGCGGCCGTCTGCGCCTCGGCACCCCGTGCGACGCACGGCACACGCGCCCGCGGACCCCGTCGGCGAGTCCGCGCCAGGGCCACGTCCGAATGGCGGAATACCGGCGGATACCCTGGAGGCGTGACGTTCCCGGTAGTCGGCATGGTCGGCGGCGGACAGCTCGCCCGCATGACCCACGAGGCGGGTATCCCCCTCGGCATCAGATTCAAGATCCTCAGTGACACCCCACAGGACTCGGCGGCCCAGGTCGTGAGCGACGTCGTCATCGGCGACTATCGCGATCTGGAGACGTTGCGCGCCTTCGCGCGCGGCTGCGATGTGATCACTTTCGACCACGAGCACGTGCCCATCGAGCACCTCCGGGCCCTGGAAGCGGACGGCATCCCCGTCCGCCCGGGGCCCGACGCGTTGATGCACGCCGCCGACAAGGGGGTGATGCGCGCGAAGCTCGACGAGATCGGCGCCCCGAGCCCCCGCCACCGGATCGTGAGCGATCCGGCGGACGCGGCGGCCTTCGCGGACGAGGTCGGCGGGTTCCCCGTCATCCTCAAGACGGTGCGCGGCGGGTACGACGGCAAGGGCGTGTGGTTCGTCCGCACCCCCGAGGACGCGGAGCTCCCCTTCAGGGCGGGCGTCCCGGTCCTCGCCGAAGAGAAGGTGGACTACGTCCGCGAGCTCGCGGCCAACATCGTCCGCTCCCCGCACGGCCAGGCGGTGGCCTACCCCGTCGTCGAGTCCATCCAGGTGGACGGGGTCTGCGACACGGTGATCGCCCCCGCTCCCAACCTCTCCGAGGCCCTCGCCGGCGAGGCCCAGGCCCTGGCCCTGCGCATCGCCAAGGAGCTCGACGTGACCGGCCACCTGGCCGTGGAGCTGTTCGAGACCACCGACGGCCGCATCCTCGTCAACGAACTGGCCATGCGCCCGCACAACAGCGGCCACTGGACCCAGGACGGCGCCGTCACCTCCCAGTTCGCCAACCACGTCCGCGCGGTCCTGGACCTCCCCCTGGGCGACCCGCGCCCCCGGGCCCGCTGGACGGTCATGGCCAACGTGCTCGGCGGGGACTACCCCGACATGTACGCGGCGTACCTGCACTGCATGGCCCACGACCCGCAGGTGAAGATCCACATGTACGGCAAGGACGTGAAACACGGCCGCAAGGTCGGCCACGTCAACACCTACGGCGACGACCTTGACGATGTGCTGGAGCGCGCACGTCACGCAGCCGGCTACCTCAGAGGAACGATCACAGAATGAGCACCTCTCCCGTCGTAGGCATCGTCATGGGATCCGACTCCGACTGGCCGGTCATGGAGGCCGCGGCCCAGGCGCTGGACGAGTTCGAGATCCCCTACGAGGTCGACGTCGTCTCCGCCCACCGGATGCCGCGCGAGATGGTCGCGTACGGCGAGCGGGCCGCCGGGCGCGGCCTGAAGGCGATCATCGCGGGCGCGGGCGGAGCCGCCCACCTGCCCGGGATGCTCGCCTCCGTCACCCCGCTGCCCGTGATCGGGGTGCCGGTGCCGCTGAAGTACCTCGACGGCATGGACTCGCTGCTGTCGATCGTGCAGATGCCCGCCGGGGTTCCCGTCGCCACCGTCTCCGTCGCCGGAGCGCGCAACGCGGGCCTGCTGGCCGTACGGATGCTGGCCGCCCACGACGAGGAGCTGCTGGCCCGGATGCGGGACTTCCAGCAGGAGCTGAACGACCAGGCCACCGAGAAGGGCAAGCGGCTGCGTACGAAGGTCGCGGGCGCGGACTCCTTCGGATTCGGCAAGTGAGCGCGGCGGACCTGCTGGGGCAGGCCCGGGAGCTGCTCGCCCAGTACCCCGTCGTCGACGGCCACAACGACCTGCCCTGGGCGCTGCGCCAGCAGGTCCGCTACGACCTCGACCGGCGGGACATCGCCGGCGACCAGTCGGACCACCTGCACACCGACATCCCCCGGCTGCGCGCCGGCGGGGTCGGCGCGCAGTTCTGGTCCGTCTACGTGCGCTCTGACTACACGGGCGACGAGGCGGTCAGCGCCACGCTGGAACAGATCGACGTCGTCGACCAGCTGATCACCCGTTACCCGGGCTCGCTGGTGCGCGCGCTGACGGCCGACGACATGGAGGCGGCCCGCGCCGACGGCCGGATCGCCTCGCTGATGGGCGCCGAGGGCGGCCACTCCATCAACAACTCGCTGGCCACCCTGCGCGCCCTGCACCAGCTGGGCGTGCGGTACATGACGCTCACGCACAACGACACCATCGACTGGGCGGACTCGGCGACCGACGAGCCCCGGCACGGCGGTCTCACGGACTTCGGCCGTGAGGTCGTGCGCGAGATGAACCGCATCGGCATGCTCGTGGACCTCTCGCACGTCGCCCCGACGACGATGCGCGACGCCCTCGACGTCTCGGACGCGCCGGTGATCTTCTCGCACTCCTCGGCGCGCGCGGTGTGCGACCACCCGCGCAACGTCCCCGACGACGTGCTGGAGCGGCTCGCGGCCAACGGCGGGGTGGCGATGGCCACTTTCGTGCCGAAGTTCATCCTGCCCGCGGCCGTCGAGTGGACCCTGGCGGCGGACGAGAACCTGCGCGCGCACGGCCTCCACCACCTCGACACCACCCCCGAGGCGATGGCCCTGCACCGGGAGTTCGAGGCGGCGCGCCCGCGCCCGGTGGCCACCGCGGCCACCGTCGCCGACCACCTGGACCACATGCGCGAGGTGGCCGGCGTCGACCACATCGGCATCGGCGGGGACTTCGACGGCACCGCCTTCACCCCCTCCGGTCTGGACGACGTGTCGGGCTACCCGAACCTGATCGCGGAGCTGCTCGGGCGCGGCTGGTCGCGCGCCGACCTGGCCAAGCTCACCTGGTCCAACGCGGTACGGGTGCTGCGCGACGCGGAATCGGCCGCCCGGGAGCTCTCGGCGACCCGGGGCCCGTCCAACGCCTGCCTCCTCTGACGGTACCGGCGTCCGGGGCCGGGGGCCGGGGGCGGTCCGGGGGTGCGCCCCCCGGAGACCCCGCCCCCGGACCGGGTCACCACCCGAACGCCACATCCGCCGGGCGGCCCCGGCGACCCACGTGTCACGGTGGCAGCATCTCTCCCTGCTGCCGCCGAGACCGGAGCCAACGCCATGGCCGACCTGCAGGATGAACCCCACTCCGTGGGCGTCGGAGCCGAAGACGTCCCCGCCCCCACCATGGTGGGCGGCGCCCTGGACCGGGCAGCCGCGCTGCTCGCCGTCCATCCCGTCGCGGACGGGTGCAACACCCTCGTCTGGACCCTGCGCCAGAGCCCGTACCACGACATCGACACCCCGGACAGCGAAGTCGACACCGACATCCCCCGGCTGCGGGCGGGGGGAGTGGGCGCCCAGTTCTGGACGCTGCTCGTACCCCCGGGCCGCCCGCGCGGGACGGGCGCCGCCGACCAGGTGGTGTCCGACACCCTCGAACAGATCGACGTGGCGCGGTCCCTGATGCGCCGCTACTGCGACAGCCTGTGCCTCGCACTGAGCGCCGACGACATGGCCGACGCCCGCAACCGGGGCCGGATCGCCTCGTTCCTGGGCCCCGTGCCCGGGAGCACGCTCACCGATTCCCTCGGCGCGCTGCGCGCGTTCCACGCGCTGGGCGTACGGATCCTCGCGCCGGCTGGTGCCCCCTGGGCCGACGAGGGGCTGACGGCCTTCGGCCACGAGGTGGTCAAGGAGGTCAACCGGCTGGCGATGCTGCTGGACCTGACGGGCTGCTCGCCGGCCGCGGCCTGCCAGCTCGCGGCGGCCTCCAAGGCACCGGTGATCATCTCGAACACCGGGGCGACCGCGCTCAACCCGCATCCGGGGAACGTCACCGACGAGGTGCTCCTCGCGCTACGGGCGGCGAACGGGCTGGCGATGGTCACCTTCGACACCGCGCGGACGGGGGACTCCCTGCACGCGGTGGCCGACCACGTGGAGCACGTACGGGCCCTCGCGGGCCCGGAGGGCGTGGGGCTGGGCGCCACCTTCGGCGCCGAGCGGGGAAGTCCGAGGCCGGCCGGCCTGGCGGATCCCTCGGGCTACCCGTACCTGATCGCGGAACTGCTGGAGCGGGGCTGGTCGGAAGCCGACCTGGCCCTGCTGACCTGGGGCAATGCCCAGCGGGTGTTGCGCGACGCGGAGTTCACGGCCCGCGCCGCCCAGCACCGCAGAGCTCCCTAAACGGAGCGGGGAGCCAGTGCCCGCTTCGGCAGGACGGTCGCCTTCCACAGCCGGATCCCGGACCACACCGTGGCGTAGAGCAGGAGGCCGTTGCGCGCGCACAGCAGGACCGTGCCGAGCGTGCTGTTGGTGAGGATGTCCGAGCCGTACCAGACCGGGAAGATCAGCGTGGTCAGCGCGGTGGCGACCACCAGCAGCCAGGCGATCGGGCGCTGGGTGGTGTGCCGGGAGGTCAGGCAGACGGCCGCGAGGCCGAGCAGCCAGATCATGTACTGCGGGCTGATCACCCGGCTGGTGACGGTGAAGACCATGATGGCGCAGAGCGCGGCGTCGAAAGGCGTCGCGTTCGACCAGCGGTTGGCCCTGACCCGCCACAGCAGGAGCAGCAGGAAGCCGATCACGGTCAGGCCGAGCGAGGCCCGCGCGATGCTCGACACGTACGGGCCGACGTACTCGAAGGCCCCGTACTGGAAGTTGATCTTGCCGGGCCACAGGTCCACGAGGCGCAGCGCCATCAGCGCGCTGCCGCCGAGGGACTCGACCTGCACACCGCGGTCGCCCTGGTTGCCGAGGAAGCCGAGGGTGTCGCGGAACAGCGCGGCGAAGACGGCCAGCAGCGCGACGCAGGACAGCGCCGCCGCGACGAAGGCGTCCCGCGTGGACTTGCCGCGCGGGGTGCCGAGCAGGGTCAGCAGCGGCCACACCTTGACCATGGCGCCGATGCCGGCGACGACGCCGCCGAGCCGGGGGCGGTAGCGCAGGCAGAGCAGCGAGCCGACGGCGAGCAGGGTGACCTGGACGTCGTAGCGGGCGAACGGGGTCGCCATCAGCATCGGCAGCGTGAACAGCCACAGCGCGGCGCCGGCCATGCTGCCGTCGTTGCGGCGGGCGGCCCGCATCAGGCCGACGAGGATCACGGCGTCGCAGAGCACCGTCAGGGCGACGAAGGCCTGGAAGTAGGTGAGGAAGGGGAGGAGGTCGGGCGAGAGGAAGATCGCCGCGGCCGCCGGGGGGTACTGCCACATGATGTCGTTCTGCGGCAGCGTCCAGGTGACGAGGACGTTGTACCAGTTGTGGTAGGTCGCGGTGACCTCGACCCGGACGACGTTCGAGCTGAAGAACTCGTTGACGAGCATCCAGAGCATCGCGGCACGGGACGCCAGCCAGAAGCCCGCGATGCCCAGCAGGGCTCCGCGTCCTCGCATGGCTGCTTCGAAGGATCCCCGCCGGTCACGCGTGGCGGGCGCCGCCGTCGCAGATGCGGTGGGGTTGGTCGGAGGGCTGCTGGTCGTGGTCATCGGCGCGAAGTCTACCTATTCATTTATTCCACTTCTTTGACTGAGACCCATCAAAAGTGGGTATCGGTAAAGGCCCTGGCCAGCCCCCGAGCCCGCCATTTGCCTTACGCCTGAGGCCGCCCCATCGCCCGGTACGACCTCTTTTCGACGCGGCCCTCGCGCCCCTCGGCGCCGGGGCGCCTCGGGGGCTTCGGGCCGCTGCGCCGGACTCCGCCCGTCGGGGCTCGTGCGGCGTTACGCCTGCGGCCGCCCCATCGCCCGGTACGTCCAGCCGGCGGCCCGCCAGCGCGCCGGGTCCAGGGCGTTCCGGCCGTCGAGGATCAGGCGGTCGGTGACGACCTCGCCGAGCACCGCCGGGTCGAGGTCGCGGAACTCGCGCCACTCGGTGAGGTGCAGGACGACCTCGGCGCCGCGGGCCGCCGCGAGGGCGGAGTCGGCGTAGCCGAGGGTGGGGAAGACGCGGCGGGCGTTGTCCATGCCCTTGGGGTCGTAGACGGTGACCTGGCCGCCCTGGAGGTGGATCTGCCCGGCGACGTTGAGGGCGGGGGAGTCGCGGACGTCGTCGGAGTCGGGCTTGAAGGTGGCGCCGAGCACGGCGACCCGCTTGCCGAGGAAGGAACCGCCGACCGCCTCCCGGGCCAGCTCGACCATGTGGCCGCGGCGGCGCATGTTGATGGAGTCGACCTCGCGCAGGAAGGTCAGGGCCTGGTCGGCGCCCAGCTCGCCGGCCCGGGCCATGAAGGCCCGGATGTCCTTGGGCAGGCAGCCGCCGCCGAAGCCGATCCCGGCGCGCAGGAACTTCGCGCCGATCCGCTCGTCGTAGCCGATGGCCTCCGCGAGCTTGACCACGTCGCCGCCCGCGGCCTCGCAGACCTCGGCCATCGCGTTGATGAAGGAGATCTTCGTCGCGAGGAAGGAATTGGCGGCCGTCTTGACCAGCTCGGAGGTCGGGAAGTCGGTGACCACCAGCGGGGTGCCCTCCGACATCGGGGTCTCGTACACCTCCCGCAGCAGTTTCTCGCCGCGCTCGCCCTGGACGCCGATGACGATCCGGTCCGGGTGCAGGGTGTCCTGCACGGCGAAGCCCTCGCGCAGGAACTCCGGGTTCCACGCCAGTTCCACGTCCTCGCCGGCCGGGGCCAGCGCGGTCAGCTTCGCCGCGAGCCGCTCCGCCGAGCCCACCGGCACCGTCGACTTGCCGACCACCAGCACCGGCCGGGTCAGGTGCGGGGCCAGGGACTCCATCGCGGAGTCCACGTACGACATGTCGCAGGCGTACTCACCGTGCTTCTGCGGGGTGTTCACACAGACGAAGTGGACGTCGCCGAAGGCGCCGACCTCCTCCCAGGAGGTGGTGAACCGCAGCCGGCCCGTGGAGCCGGGCAGCCCCGCGACGTGCGAGGACAGCAGTTCCTCCAGCCCGGGCTCGTACATGGGGACCCGGCCGCCGGCCAGCATCTCGATCTTCTCCGGGACCACGTCCAGCCCGAGCACCTCGAAGCCCAGCTCGGCCATCGCGGCGGCGTGCGTCGCGCCGAGGTAGCCGGTGCCGATCACAGTGATCTTGAGGGGGGCCATGGGTGCTCCAGAGGTGCGGGGCCGTTTGCGGCCACCGAGCATAGCCGCGCCGCCGACAGGGCACGTTCTCAGCTGTCACGCAGCTCACGTGCGCCGTACATATCGCTCCCGGGACGCCGGACACTAAGATTTCGGTTACTTAACGGTAGTTAGCATCCACGCAGCGCGCACCAGCGTCAGCGTCACCTTGGGGAGTGAGAGATCTTGGCGGGTTCTGCCGACTTCGACCTGTACCGCCCGGCCGAGGAGCACGACATGCTCCGCGAGTCCGTCCGCTCGCTCGCCGAGGCGAAGATCCTGCCGTTCGCGGCAGCGGTCGACGAGGAGTCCCGCTTCCCGCAGGAGGCCCTCGACGCCCTGGTCGCCAACGACCTGCACGCCGTCCACGTGCCCGAGAACTACGGCGGCGCCGGCGCGGACGCCCTCGCCACCGTGATCGTGATCGAGGAGGTGGCCCGCGTGTGCGCCTCCTCCTCTCTTATCCCGGCCGTCAACAAGCTCGGCTCGCTCCCGGTGATCCTTTCCGGTTCCGAGGAGCTCAAGGCCAAGTACCTCGGCCCGCTGGCCAAGGGCGACGCGATGTTCTCGTACGCCCTCTCCGAGCCCGACGCGGGCTCCGACGCCGCCGGCATGAAGACCCGCGCCGTGCGCGACGGGGACTTCTGGGTCCTCAACGGCGTCAAGCGCTGGATCACCAACGCGGGCGTCTCCGACTACTACACGGTCATGGCCGTCACCGACCCGGAGAAGCGCTCCAAGGGCATCTCGGCCTTCGTGGTCGAGAAGTCCGACGAAGGCGTGTCCTTCGGCGCCCCGGAGAAGAAGCTCGGCATCAAGGGCTCGCCGACGCGCGAGGTCTACCTCGACAACGTCCGCATCCCCGCCGACCGCATGATCGGCGCCGAGGGCACCGGATTCGCCACCGCGATGAAGACCCTGGACCACACCCGCATCACCATCGCGGCACAGGCGCTCGGCATCGCCCAGGGCGCCCTCGACTACGCCAAGGGCTACGTCCAGGAGCGCAAGCAGTTCGGCAAGCCGATCGGCGACTTCCAGGGCGTGCAGTTCATGCTCGCGGACATGGCCATGAAGATCGAGGCCGCCCGCCAGCTCACCTACGCCGCCGCCGCGAAGTCGGAGCGCGTGGACGCTGACCTCACCTTCTTCGGCGCCGCGGCCAAGTGCTTCGCCTCCGACGTCGCCATGGAGGTCACCACCGACGCCGTCCAGCTCCTGGGCGGCTACGGCTACACGCGCGACTACCCGGTCGAGCGCATGATGCGCGACGCGAAGATCACGCAGATCTACGAGGGCACGAACCAGGTCCAGCGCATCGTGATGGCCAGGAACCTGCCGTAGTAGACGGGTGCTGACCCTGCCCAACCGACAAGGCCCCCGGCATCACGCCGGGGGCCTTGTCGGTTGGGCAGGATCAGGCGACTTCGGCCCGCTCGGTGGGGTCGTCCGCGCCGGGGGTGTACGTGTGCCCCGAGTGCGTCCCGGACCTGCCGAGGCCGCCGGACCAGTTCGATCTCCGCGAAGCGGAGCGCTCCTTTGTAACGATTCCGATCCAGCGGGCGCGCGCGCCGGATGCTGGCGCCCCCAGGACGTGCCCGTTCCACCGTGGCGGGTGGGCGTCTTCGGGCGGGGCGGCGTCCGGTCCGTGGCCTGGAAGTGATCGGTGCAGTTCCGCTGCTGAGCATTGCGTCTTCGCCGTTGTATGGCGTATATCGCGCACGAGCGGAGGACGTGCGGGCCCCGGAGCGTCGGCATGGCGCGGAGCCGCCGTAACCGGAACGTTGCCGCAGGCGGCTCTGGCGGGCCGCCTGCGGCCTTCGCGCATTCCAGGATGGGCTAACTTTGAAGCTTCGCACGCCCGAACCGGTTGGGGAGAGACAAAAATGACGGAAGCGATCCTGCTGGTCGGCGGGCAGGGGACGCGACTGCGCCCCGTGACGGTGAACACCCCCAAGCCGATGGTTCCGGCCGCGGGTGTCCCGTTCCTCGCCCACCAGATAGCCAGGGCCGCCGCCGCCGGTGTCACGCACATCGTGATGGCCACCTGCTACCTCGCCGAGGTCTTCGAGCCCTACTTCGGCGACGGATCGGACTTCGGCATCACCCTCGAGTACGTCGTCGAGGACGAGCCGCTGGGCACGGGCGGCGCCATCCGCAACGCCGCGCAGCGTCTGACCGGCGGCCCGGACTCCCCGGTCCTGGTCTTCAACGGCGACATCCTCACCGGCCTGGACATCGCGGGCCTGGTCGAGTCCCACCAGGCGGCCGACGCCGACGTCTCCCTGCACCTCGTGCGGGTCGAGGACCCGCGCGCCTTCGGCCTGGTCCCCACCGACTCCGAGGGGCGGGTGCTGGCCTTCACCGAGAAGCCGCAGACCCCCGAGGAGATCATCACCGACCAGATCAACGCCGGCTGCTACGTCTTCCGCCGCAGCGTGATCGACTCCATCCCGGCCGGCCGATCGGTATCCGTCGAGCGCGAGACCTTCCCGGGCCTGCTCTCCTCCGGCGCCAAGCTCCACGGCGTCACCGAGGACACCTACTGGCTGGACCTCGGCAAGCCCGAGTCCTTCGTACAGGCCTCCGCCGACCTCGTGCGCGGCATCGTGGCCTCCCCGGCCGTACCCGGCCCCCGGGGCGAGGCCCTCGTGCTCCCCGGCGCCCAGGTGGCGGACGGCGCCAAGCTCTCGGGCGGTACCGTGGTGGGTGCCGGCGCCCGGATCGAATCGGGTGCTGTCGTCCAGGGCTCCATCGTGCTGGACGGCGCGATCCTCGGCGCGGACACGGTGGTGAGCGCCAGCCTCATCGGCGCAGGCGCCTCGGTCGGTTCGCGCACGGTGGTGACGGGCGCGGTCATCGGCGACGGTGCCGTCGTCGGGGCTGACAACGAACTTCGCGCAGGGGTGCGGGTGTGGTGCGAGGCCGAGCTGCCCGACGCCGCCGTCCGCTTCTCCTCCGACCGGTGACCAACTTCAGTGAGGCACAACCTGTGATAGGCGAGCAGCAGACTCCCCGCGCGACCGACGTCGCAACCACGAAGCTCCCCGACACCTGGGCGGACACGCCGCTCACCGTGGTCATGCCCACGTACAACGAGGCGGGCAACCTGCCGGGCATGGTGGAGCTGCTCATGGGTCTCGACCAGCCGGGCCTGCGCCTGCTGATCGTCGACGACTCCTCGCCCGACGGCACCGGCAAGATCGCCGACGAGCTGGCCGAGGGCTTCCTCACCGAGGACGGCAAGCCGCGCATGTCGGTCCTGCACCGCACCGCCAAGGACGGCCTCGGCCGCGCCTACGCGGCCGGCATGGCCAAGGCCGTCGAGGACGGCGCCGAGTACGTGCTCCAGATGGACGCGGACGGCTCCCACCCGGCCGGCAAGATCGCCGAGATGCTGGGCGTGGCCCGCTCCACCGGCGCCGGTCTCGTCGTCGGCTCCCGCTACGTCCCGGGCGGCACCCTCTCCGACGCCTGGGGCGCGCACCGCAAGCTGCTCTCCCGCTGGGCCAACGCGTACGCGAGCACCATCCTGGGCACCCGCGTCCGCGACATCACGGGCGGCTTCAACCTGTGGAGCGCCTCCGCGCTGAAGGCGATCGACCTCGCGTCGATCGGCAGCGCCGGCTACAGCTTCCAGGTGGAGATGAAGTTCAAGGCCCTGCGCCGCGGCTTCCAGGTGATGGAGGTCCCGATCCACTTCGAGGACCGCACCGTCGGCGAGTCCAAGATGAACCTGGCCGTCCAGCTGGAGTCCATCGCCATGCCGTGGAAGCTCCGCGCCCGCGCCGGCAAGAAGTAGTCGCGTACGAGCGCCAGTCGCGTACGCGAGCGGAACAAGCGGAAGGGGCACCCCCTCGGGGGTGCCCCTTCCGTCGTCTACGCGCCGCCGCGTCCGCCCCGCCCCGCCGGCCGGGACTCCAGGAACCGCTTCAGACCGCGCGCCGCCGGCCGCTCCACGAACCGCTGGATCAGCCACGAGGCCAGCAGCATCACGGCCATCGCCGACAGCATCAGCGTCCACGGCGGGGCGTCCCGGCTCCACTGGTTCAGCAGGGTCACCCCGACCTGCTGGTGCAGCAGGTACAGCGGGTACGACATGGCGCCCGCGACCGACAGCCACCGCCAGTCGATCCGGTCCAGCCACCCCAGGGCCACCGCGGCCATCACCACGTAGCACAGGGTCACCACGAGCAGGCACATCTCCCAGGACAGCCGGTCGCCCTTGACGGTGTTCCACTGGACGATGTCGTTCAGCCAGCGCTGCATCAGCAGCCAGGAGAACACCAGCAGGGCCCACGGCTCGCCCGCGCGCGCCCCCTCACGGCGGATCAGGTAGAAGCAGATGCCGGAGACGAACAGCGGCGAGTAGCTCGGGTTCGCCAGCACGTGCAGGATCGGCAGCCCGGAGCTGGGGGCCAGCAGCGAGGCGACCGTCCAGACCCAGCAGAAGTTCAGCACCTTGCGGTACGTCAGACCGGTCCACGCGACCACGGCGAAGATCAGGTAGAAGCGGACCTCGGACCACAGCGTCCAGTACGACATGTCCAGCGGGGCGCTGCCCAGCGGGGTCTGCACCATCGTCAGGTTGGTGAGGATCTGGCTCAGCCCCGGCCCGGCGCCGCCGAAGGGCTTCCCGACCGTCAGCAGCACGCCCATGGTGACCAGTACGCAGAACCAGTACGCGGGCCCCAGCCGGATCACCCGGCTGCGCAGGTAACCGCCCAGCGGCCGCCCCCAGGCCGACATGCAGATGACGAAGCCGCTGATCATGAAGAACAGCTCCACGCCCATCCAGCTGTACCGGCCCACCATGGTCAGCCAGCCGAAGGCGTCACGCCCCCACACTTCCTGCCGGGTGTAGTGGTGCACCAGCACCAGCACCGCCGCCAGGATGCGCAGCCCGTCCAGGACGCGCAGCCGGGGCCGTGCGGCGGCCGCAGCGTCCTGAGGCCGCCCCGGCAGGGACGGGAGCACAAGGGGACGGTCGCCGTCCTCCCGTCGGTCTGTGAGGACGCGCGGGGACGGATGCAGGGACATGGACGCTCCACGGGCAGACGGACGCGTGCCCGAAATTTCAACGGCCGCGCCGGAACACGGGCCCCACGCGCTATCCCCCCGGCGTACGGGCCGCAACAGTCTTACGAGAAAACCATCGCACTGTCCACAGCGCCGGGTTGGGCGAATGTCACGCCCTCACCCGTTCAGCGGCCTGATCACTGCCCCCTGACGGTGACCTTCTCGTCGTTCTGGATCTGCTTGACCAGCTGCTGCACCTTCGCCTTGTCCCAGACGAGGTTGCCGCCCCGCTGGCCCGAGATCGGCATGTTCAGCGAGACGCCGTCGCCCCCGTTGACGCCCTTCATCGCGAAGAACATCTGCCCCATGTCCCACAGCCCCATGTCCTTGTCCACGACCAGCGTGTCCAGGCCGGCGCCCATCACCGGGTAGAGGGAGAAGGGGTTGAGGACCGTGCTCGGGGTGGCCGCCTGGCTCGCCAGCGCGGAGAGGAACTTCTGCTGGTTCTTGGTCCGTTGCAGGTCCGACTCGGCGAAGGCGTACCGGGTCCGTACGAAGGCCAGGGACTGCTCGCCGTTCAGGGTCTGGCGGCCCGCCTTGAAGTCGGCGCCCGACTTCTCGTCCTTGAAGCCCTGTTCGATGTCCAGCTCCACCCCGCCGAGGGCGTCCACGATGTTCGCGAAACCGGCGAAACCGATCTCGGCGTAGTGGTCGATGCGCAGCCCGGTGTTGAACTCGACCGTCCGCACGAGCAGCTCCGGGCCGTCCTCCGCGTACGCGGCGTTCAGCTTGACCCGGCGCCCCTCGGAGGCGAACTTCTTGCCCGACTGGGAGCCGACGAAGGAGGGGATCTCCACGTCGGAGTCGCGAGGCAGCGAGACCATGGTGTTCCCGCTGGAGCACTTCGCCAGGATCATCATCGAGTCGGTGCGCTTGCCCTCGGCGGAGCCCGTGTGGAGCTTCTTCTTCTCCCCGTCGGACATGCCCTCGCGGCTGTCGGAGCCCACGATCAGGTACGTGGTGCAGTCGCCCTCCTTCGGGCGCTCGATCACCTTCGACAGGTCCACCTCGCGGCGGACCTGGGAGTCCGCCCAGAAGTAGGTGCCGATACCGGTGACCAGCAGGACGGAGACCACGGCGATCGAGCCGATCTTGATCCGCTTGCGCCAGTCGACGACCACCCGGACGGGGACGGCGCCGCCGGGGCCCGAGGGGCCGCCGGGGCCCGAGGGACCGCCCGGGCCCGCGGGCCGGCCGTAGACCTGCCCGGTGTTGTAGCCGCTGTCGTACGCGGCGTCCGGGCCCTGCGCCTGCTGCGGCGGCACCCCGTACCCGGGACGGGCGCCCGGCGGCGGGGACTGCGGCGGGACCGGCGGCCGCGCCGGGCGCTGCGGCGGCTGCTGGGGCCGCTGGACGTGACGCATCCGCTGCGCCCCGTCCGGCTGCGCCTGCCCGCTGCCGTTGCCGTACCCGTCATCGCGGCGGCCCCGTGCGTCGCGCTCGCCGTTCCACCCGTCCCAGTCACTCATGCGGACAAGGATGCCTGGCCCGGGGTGGTGCAGGACACCCCGGTGGAGCCTTCGTACCGGGGCTGTTGCAGAGCTGATGCCTGCAATACGCACTTAAGGTGGCCGTATGACAGAGATACCGGCCGCACCGGCGGGAAAGCCGATCTCGGCCTCCCGCACCACCCTCAGCCACATCATGACCGCGAACGACACCAACCTCCTCGGCACGGTGCACGGCGGCGTGATCATGAAGCTGGTGGACGACGCCGCCGGGGCCGTGGCCGGGCGTCACTCGGGCGGGCCGGCCGTGACCGCCTCCATGGACGAGATGGCCTTCCTCGCCCCGGTCCGGGTCGGCGACCTCGTCCACGTGCGGGCGCAGTGCAACTGGACCGGCCGCTCCTCGATGGAGATCGGCGTACGGGTCCTGGCCGAGCGGTGGAACGAGTCCACCCCGGCCACCCAGGTCGGCAGCGCCTACCTCGTCTTCACGGCGGTGGACGCCGAGGGCAAGCCCCGCCAGGTCCCGCCGGTGATCCCGGAGACCGAGCAGGACGAGCGCCGCTACCAGGAGGCCCAGATCCGCCGCACCCACCGCCTCGCCCGCCGCCAGGCGATCACCGAACTGCGCGAGCGCCGCCAGGCCGAGGGCCTCGACGAGGAATGATCCATTCGGCCGCTGCGGCGGGCCACCCGTAGACTCCTCAGCCGACGTCTGCCCGCCCGGCACCGGGTGGTGCGGCGTGACCCCTCAACCGGCTCCTGTTGTGGAGATTTACTCACGATGTCGACGGTCATACCGCCCCAGCGGGGCGCAGAGAAGGTGCTGCCGGGCTCGCGCCAGGAACCCGACAGGGCCCGTCGGCCGAGGCTCCGAGCCCTGGACGGCTTGCGGCTGGTGGCCGCGCTGATGGTGGTCGCCTTCCACTGGGTGGGCGTCAACCGGAATTCCGCGGTGTGGGGAGGGACCCCCGAGTCCCTCATGCCGGTGCTGCACCGCTTCAGTGCCTACGGCTTTATGGGCGTCCAGCTGTTCTTCCTGATCAGCGGCTTCGTCATCTGCATGTCCTGCTGGGGCCGCACCCCCCGGCAGTACTTCACCTCGCGCGTGGTGCGCCTCTTCCCGGCGTACTGGGTCGCGATCGTGCTGACCGGACTGGTGGTCAACTACGCCGCGTCGGCGAGGCAGGAGCGCGGGCACCGCAGCGTCTCGGACATCCTGTCCAACCTGACGATGCTCCAGCAGCCCCTCGGCGTGGCCGAAGTGGACCCGGTCTACTGGACCCTCTGGGTCGAGCTGCGCTTCTACCTGCTCTTCGCCTTCGTGGTGGCCTTCGGGCTGACCTACCGCCGGGTGCTGACCTTCTGCGGGATCTGGATGGTCCTGTCCGTCGTCGGCAGGGGCTCGGACAACAAGCTGCTGGAACTGTTCGTCATGCCCGAGTACGCCCCGTACTTCATCGCCGGTGTGGTCATGTACCTGATCTACCGCTTCGGTGCGAACTGGCTGCTCCTCGGGTCGGTCGGATTCTCGTTCCTGGTGGCCCAGCACCAGCTGCTCGGCACGCGCGACAGCTTCAAGTACGGCGTGATGCACTCGATCAGCTGGACGGCCATGACCGTCTTCTGCCTGTTCGCCTTCGGGGTGGTGCTCGCAGCGGCGATGGGCGCCTTCGACCGGATCCAGTGGAAGTGGCTCACCACCGCGGGAGCGCTCACCTACCCCGTCTACCTGCTGCACCAGGAGATCGGCTTCGCCCTGATCCGCTGGGCCCGCGACCACGGCATCGGCGTCTGGGCGACCCTCATCGCCGCCCTCGCCGCCATCCTCCTGCTGTCCTGGGTCGTGCACCGCTACGCCGAGCGCCCCCTGTCGGCCCTCATGCGACGCATGCTGGACGCTCCCGGGCTGGCACTTCCCAAGTCCGACCCACCCGTACGCAGCCGCGCCACGCTCGCCGAGCAGCCTGCGGTCCACGCAGAAGGCAGCCCCATCCGATGACCTCCGCAGGCATGCTGCCCGTCTCGCCGGCCGATCCGCCGGCGGATTCGCCCGCCGACCCGCGACCCGGGACCGGTGCGGGACCCGCGACGCCGCGCCGGCTTCCGGGCCCCGACTGGCTGTGGGCCGCGCTGCTGACGCTCGTGGTCACCGCCTTCGGCATCGGCCGGGCCGAGCCCTGGCGGGATGAGCTGGCCAGCTGGAACGCCGCCACGCGCAGCACCGGCGAGCTGATCGACATGCTGGGCCGGGTGGACGCCGTCTCCGGCCTCTACTACCTGCTGCTGCACGGCTGGGTCTCCGTCTTCGGGGACTCCACCGCGATGCTCCGGCTGCCGTCGGCGCTCGCCATGGCCGCCGCCGCGGCCTTCGCCGTACTGACGGCCCGCAGGCTCTTCGACCGCCGGACCGCCGTTTTCACCGGTCTGCTCTTCGCCTTCGTGCCGGCCGTCTCCCGGTACGGCCAGGAGGCCCGCTCGTACGCCTTCGTCGTGCTGGCGGTCACCGCCGCGACCTGGCTGCTGCTGCGGGCGCTGGAGCGGCCGGCCCTGCGGCGCTGGGCCCCGTACGCCCTCGCGGTGGCGGCGGCCGGGCTGTTCCACGTCGTGTCGCTGCTGTTCCTGCTGCCGCACGGCCTGATCGTGCTCCTGCGCTGGTGGCAGGACCGGCGGGGGCGCACCCTCGTCGCCTACGCGGTGACGGTGGCGGCCGCCCTGCTGCCGGTGATCCCGCTGGTGCTGCTGGGGCAGCGCCAGGTGGGCCGCCAGATCAGCTGGATCAAGACCCCGCACCTGCGGAGCATCGCCGACCTCTGGAGCAACCTCTTCGGCTCCCCGATGATCGGTCTCGCCATTGCCGCGGTGGCGCTGCTCCCGCTCGCCTGGAGCCGGGGCCGGCGGCCCGCGGTGGAGCTCGCCTTGGTCGGGGCGGCCCCGATCGGGGCCGCCTGGGTGGTCTCGCAGGGCAGCACCTCGTACTTCATGGACCGCTACCTGCTCTTCACCCTGCCCGCCTGGGTGGTGCTCGCGGCCGCCGGCCTGGCCGCGCTGCGGCCGCGGCGGGCCGGGGCGCTCGCCCTGGCCGCGCTGATCCTCCTCGGCCTTCCCGACCAGCGCCAGATGCGTACGGAGTGGTCCAGGGTCGGCCTCGACGGCGAGGCCGCGGCGCGGGTCATCGCCAAGGGCTACCGGCCCGGGGACGGGTTCGTTCCCGTGCGCGGCGCGGACCGGGTGTTCATGATCGACTTCCAGGTGGAGTACTACCTGCCGCAGCGCGTCCAGCTGAGGGACGTCTTCGCGGAGCGCTCGGCGCTGGCGAGCGACGACCTGTTCCCGCAGGAGTGCGCGCGGCCCGTGCAGTGCCTCGGCTCCACCCAGCGGGTGTGGGTGGTGACCTGGAGCGGTACGAAGAACCCGTACCACAAGCTCCCGAAGGAGCAGGCCGAGGCGCTGGAGAGCCACTACCGGGTGGCCGAGAGCCAGACGGTGCGCGGACTGCGGGTCTCCCTGCTGGAGCGCGTCAGGTAGTCCCGCACACCACCTGGTCGCCGGTGACCGCCCCGGCGGCCTCCCCGCCCTGGTAGGGGTCCTCGGGCCGCACCGGGACCACCTTGCGGTACTCCGAGCCGGCCGTCACCAGCACCGTGCGGCCCTGCCCGGTGACCGCGCGCAGCTCACTGCCGGGCAGCGCCGTCGCCACGGTGCGGGCGGAGCGGTCCCAGCGCGGGTCGTACGCGATCACCGTGCGCCGGACCTCGCGGCTGGCGGCGTTGCCCGGGGCGCGGGTCGTGTCGAAGCCGGTGGCGCGCAGGGCCGCGTCCACCCGCCCGCCGAGCCCGTCGATCCGGGTCCCGTTCTCCACCTGGACCCTGATCTGCTGCGGGGGCACGTCCACCGGCACGGCGGGGAGCCGCTGCCCGCCGCCGCCGCCGCTGCCGCCGCCCTGCCCGGTCCGGGCCGGGGCGAGCGGGCGGTCCTGGCGCAGCGCCTCGAAGAGCCGGGCGGCCTTCGGCTCGTCCCACTTCACCGTCGAGCCGATCCCCTTGACCGGGTACGAGGCGTCCCCGACCGGGACCGAGGCGAACTCGGACGAGGAGGGGGTGAAGTCGCGCATGGCCTGCCCCAGCGCCAGCATCTGCTCCGAGCCGAAGTCCTTGTCGGCCCGCACCGACCCCAGCAGGGTGGAGCTGACCTCCTTGAACTTCACCGGGTTCAGCAGCACCCCGCCCCCGGTGGCCTGCTTGATCAGGGCGGCCACGAACCGCTGCTGGCGCTGCATGCGGCCCAGGTCGGAGGCCCCGTCCACATGGCGCGAGCGCACGTACTGCAGGGACTGGCCGCCGCTGAGCCGGTGGGTGCCGGGCAGCAGGTCCAGGCCGGTGTTCTGGTCGTGCAGGGCCTTGGCGGTGCAGATCTCCACCCCGCCCATCGCGTCGACGGTCCTCATGAAGCTGGTGAAGTCGACCTCCAGGTAGTGGTCGATCTTGACCCGGGTCATGTTCTCGACGGTCCGC
This sequence comes from Streptomyces sp. NBC_00091, assembly GCF_026343185.1. GTDB lineage: Bacteria > Actinomycetota > Actinomycetes > Streptomycetales > Streptomycetaceae > Streptomyces. The sequence goes on from NZ_JAPEMA010000001.1 coordinate 3,512,805, forward strand.
ACGGTCAGGTTCGGCCCGCCTTCGGCATAGGCCGCGTTGAGCTTCACCGGGTGGGCCCTGTGCGGCTTGCCGGTCACCGGGTCCCGGTGCGCGGGCAGCTCGGCGTAGCTGTCCCGGGGGAGGCTGACCACGCTGGCCCGCTCCTTGTCGGCGGACAGGTGCACCAGCATGATCGTGTCGGTGCAGCGGCAGGGCGCCCCGCCGAGCCGGTACTCCCGCTTCTCCTCCGGGCTGATCTTGTCCCGGCCGTCGGTGCCGACCAGCAGGAAGTTCATCCCGTGCCCGGCCTGCGGGCGGTTCTTCATGTCCTTGAAGGGGTCCACCCGCTCGATCCCGGTGTCCAGGCCGGTCATCACGGCGTGCCCCACGGCCCCCGAGCCCAGCACCACCAGCGACAGCCCGGCCGCGATCCGCACTCCCCACCGGGGCCGGTCGCCCCGCCCCCGGGCCTCGCGACCGCCGCTCCGCGCACGCTGCGGCTGGGAAGGCCTGGCGGGTCGGGTGGGACGGGGCGGCTGGGGCACGGGGGACACCTCCGCGGGGGACAGCAGGGGAACGGAGCCGGCGTTCGGTCCGCCGTACGGGCCGGCCGGCACATCGGGCAGATTCGTCAGAACAGTAGGCCCATACGATCAGCCTCTGTCCGTACCGCTCGTCCGCCGCGCACCCGTTTCCCCCGTACGCGGTAACGTGACACCGATACCCGACCGTGAAGGACGACATGCCCGCCCAGCAGCCCGCAGTCTCGGTGATCATGCCGGTGCTCAACGAGGAGCGCCACCTGCGTGACTCCGTCCGGCACATCCTCGGACAGGAGTACGCAGGCGAGATGGAGGTGGTGATCGCGCTCGGGCCGTCCACGGACCGCACCGACGAGATCGCCGCCGAGCTCGTACGAGAAACCGCGTCCAATGAACGAGCCCGCGTCCGCACCGTCCCGAACCCCACCGGACGGACCCCCGCGGCCCTCAACGCCGCGATCAAGGCCTCGCGCCACCCGATCGTCGTCCGCGTCGACGGCCACGGCATGCTCTCCCCGAACTACATCGCCACCGCCGTCCGCCTCCTGGAGGAGACCGGCGCGCAGAACGTCGGCGGCATCATGCACGCCGAGGGCGAGAACGCCTGGGAGGACGCCGTCGCCGCCGCGATGACCTCGAAGATCGGCGTCGGCAACGCGGCCTTCCACACCGGCGGCCAGGCCGGCCCGGCCGAGACCGTCTACCTCGGCGTCTTCCGCCGCGAGGCCCTGGAACAGCAGGGCGGGTACAACGAGGAGTTCATCCGCGCCCAGGACTGGGAGCTGAACTTCCGCATCCGCGAGGCCGGCGGGCTCATCTGGTTCTCGCCCGAGCTGAAGGTCCAGTACCGGCCGCGGCCCTCCGTACGGGCCCTGGCCAAGCAGTACAAGGACTACGGCCGCTGGCGCCACGTGGTGGCCCGCTACCACTCGGGCTCCATCAACCTGCGCTACCTGGCCCCGCCGACCGCCGTCTGCGCGATCGCGGCCGGTGTGGTCGCGGGTGTGGCCGTCACCCCGTGGGCCTTCGCCGTCCCGGCCGGCTACCTCGCGGCGATCGCCGCCGGCTCCGTCCCGGCGGGCAGGGGGCTCCCGCTCAAGGCCCGGGCGCAGATCCCCGTCGCCCTCGCCACCATGCACATGTGCTGGGGCTTCGGCTTCCTGACGAGCCCGCGCTCGCTCGCCCGCAAGGTCATCGCGAGCCGCCGCCCGTCGGTCCCCGGCCGCGACCACTCGCAGGTCTAGCTGCTACACCAGAAGGGGTGACCCGGTCCTCCACGGACCGGGTCACCCCTTCAGGTTTTCATCGGGCTTCGCGTTCAGCCCCGCCGGGTCACCAGCGGTAGGGCTTGTAGACCTCCATGCAGGCCCCGGTGTCCGAGCCGTTGAGGGCATCGGCCGTGTCCGGCACGGCGCCCGCCTCGGGCGGCGCCTGCTGCGGATAGACGGCGCCCTCGCGCCAGTCGGCCCCCACCACCAGGGTGATCCGGGAGACGTCCGCGGACTGCTGCACCGCGGTGGCCGGGATGCCCATGGCCGCCGCCACGCTCTGCGCCTCGTCCGCCAGGTCGGGGGTCGGGTAGCGCACGACGGTGGTCTTCTCCGGGGTCAGCGCGCTGTCCGCCTTCGCCGCCGTGAAGCCCTTGGCGACCAGCGCCTCCGCCACCGCGTTCGCCCGCCGGGGCGCCAGCGGCATCTTCTCGACGGCGGTGCCGTTGACCACGTGGACGGCGATCTTGTCGGGGGTGGTCACCGGAGCCTTGGACGGCTCCTGGCCCGGCTGGCTCGGCTGGCTCGGCTGGCCGGGCTGCGCCGGCTGCCCGGGCTGTGCCGGCTGCGAGGCGCCGGCGGCGGGCTGCGAGGCGCCCGGGGCCGGCGCGGAGGCCGAGGCCGAGGGGCTCTGCGGGGCCGTCGGGGCGCCGTTCTTGTCGAAGGCCACGTCCTTGCGGACCATCGCCCACAGCTTGTCGGCGTCCGCCGCGTTCACGACCAGCCGGTTCTCGTCCCGCGGGTCGGGGAAGGTCGGCATCGTGGTCATCGTGATGCGGTTGGTCGGTACGTCCTTGAGCTGCATGGCCAGGTTGTACAGCTTCTTGACCGACCCGATCTCCTCGGAGACCTCCAGCGCCTTGGTGCCCGCCTCGGCCAGGGCCGTGATCCGGGCGACGTCGGTGAAGGCGTTCTGGCCCTTCAGCTCGCGCATCATCGAGTTCATGTACATGTGCTGGGCCTGCGCCCGGCCCAGGTCACTGCTGAAGGCGTGCCGGGTGCGCAGCCACTGGAGCGCCTGCTCGCCCTTGACCCGGGTCGTGCCGGCCTGGAGCTTGAGGCCGGAGCCGCCCGGGGAGGTGGGTATCGGCCGGTCCCAGACGTTGTCCTTGACGCAGACCGGGACACCGCCGATCGCGTCGGCCATCTGCACGACACCGGAGAAGTCGATCATCATCCAGTGGTCGATGTAGACGTTGGTCAGCTTCTCCCAGGTGGCCAGGGTGCAGCCGGGGCCCCCGCGGCCGAGCGATTCGTTGATCATCGCGTTGGTCTTCTTGTACTTCTGGCCGGTCTTCGGGTCCGTGCACTCGGGTATGTCGACCCGGGTGTCACGCGGGATGCTCACCACCGAGGCGTTCTCCCGGTCGGCCGACACGTGCAGCATCATCTGCACGTCCGCCAGCGGGGGAGCCCCCACGCTGTCGTGGCTGCCGCCCAGTTCCAGGTTCTCCGGCTTGTTGCGGCTGTCGGAGCCGAGCAGCAGGATGTTCAGCGGGCGCTGGCCCTTGGCGTTGGCGTGGGACTTCTCCACGCCGCTCTCCCCGCTCAGGCGCTGCCCGCTGCGGATGTTGCCGTCGAGATGACGGTAGTAGAGGTAGCCGGCCGCCGAGGTCCCCAGGATCAGGAACGCCATGACGGACGCCACCCAGAACAGCACCCGGCGGCGGCGCCGCCGGACCGGAAGCCCATCGCCCGGGGGCCGGCTGCCGCCCGAGCCCTTCCGGGGCGGGGGCACCGCGCCGGACGCCTTCTTGCCGCCGCCGGATATGCCGTCGGCGGCCTGGTCGGGCGCCCCCTCCCCTCGCACGCTGCTGTGCCTCACGCGTACCCCCCTCAAGATCACTCATTGGTCGGTGTTGTGCCGGGCCTACCGGCTACCGGCCGTCATTCGGCGGTCGGTGGATGACGAGTGCTGCCGTAACCGCTGCCGCTGCGGCCGGCGCTGTCCGCTCACTTCGCGCAGACCGCCTTGTCCGCCTCGACCCGCTGGACCCCCTCGGGCGCCTGCTGCGGGGTTTCGGGCGCGCTGAGCGGCGCCCCGGGTTCCTTGAAGTCGGAGCCCAGTGTCAGCTTCATCGGGGTCCGCGGGCCGGCGTCCACGGAGCCCACCTTCAGGGCCGCGGCGGACAGGCCCATCATGTCGGCCAGCGCCCGGGCCTGGTCGGCCTGGTTGGGGGCGTACTCCAGCTGGGTGCTGCCCAGCCGCGCGGAGGCGTTGCCGTGGTTGCTGGCCTTGAGGACGCCCTTGGTGTTCTGCAGCCAGGTCAGGGTGGTGGAGGCCGATCCCGGGGGCCCGCCGCCGTTGTACACGTCCACCCGGACGTCCCCGGCGGGCGCGCGGCTGCCCTGGAGCAGCGCGTCCTGCCTGCTCTTGGCGTCGGCGTCGGCCGCTTCCTTCGCGGCCGCCTCCTTCTTCTCGACCTCGGTGAGCGAGACGTCCCCGCGGATCATCTGGAGCAGCGGTTCGGCCTGCCCGGAGTTGAGGACGACGGTCGCCTTCCGGTTCACCGGCTCGTTCGGGTTGTCGAGCACCGGCAGCGTCGTGAAGGTGATGTTCTTGAGGTTCATGTCCTTCAACTCACCGGCGAGATCGGTGAGCTTGCCGATGGACCCCAGCCCCTGGTCCACGGTCAGCGACTTGGTGGCCGCCTCCGCCAGCGAGAAGAACTTCTTCGGACTGGTCAGCGTCTCCTTGGACTTCATCTCCCGCATCATCGAACCGAGGAACTGCTGCTGGGTCTTGATCCGGTCCAGGTCGCTCTCGTTGCCGAAGGCGTGCCGCGTCCGTACGAAGGCCAGCGCCTGCTCGCCCGCCAGCCGGTGCTGGCCCGCCTTCAGGTCCAGTTTGGAATCGCGGTCGCTGACGTCCTTCTCCACGCAGACGGGCACCCCGCCCACCGCCGTGCTCAGGTTCTTCACCGCGTTGAAGTCGACCATCATGAAATTGTCGACCTCGATGCCGGTGAGCTGCTTGACCGTGCGCATAGTGCAGCCGGGGTCGCGCCCTTCCTGGCCCAGGCTGTTGTTGAAGCGGGTGCCCTTGGTGCCCGCGATCTCCTTCACCGAACCGTTCGGCTGCTTCGTCGGGCAGGCCGGGATGTCGGTGATCAGGTCGCGCGGGATGGACAGCGCGGTCGCGTTGCTGCGGTCCTTGGAGACGTGGAAGAGGATCGTGGTGTCGGCGTGGCCGACGCTCTCCGCGTCCCCGTAGCCCTCGTTGCCCTTGCCGCTGCGCTTGTCGGTGCCGATGACCAGGATGTTGATCGGCTGGTCCTTCTTGAAGCTGCCGCCCGCGCCGCCGGTGTCGATGACCTTGAGGTTGCCGTTCAGGTGCTCGTAGTAGAGGTACGAGCCGAGCCCGCCGCCGACCAGCAGCAGCGCCAGGGTTCCGCCCGTGACGACGAGGAGCTTGCGGCGCCGCGCCGGACCGCCGCCCCTGCGGGGGCGGCCGCCGCGCCGGCCGCCGGGCGGGCCGTCGCCGCGGCGGGGCCTGGGTACGGCGGGGGACGGTGCGGTCGGCGCCGAGGGAACGGTGGGGGCTCTGCGGGATCTGCGGGGCGCGGCCACGGTGTGCTGCTGCGCAGCGGAATCTCCCAGTCGCAGTTCGTAGTTGCCAGTGCGGGGATTGAGGACCCACTGGTCTGCGGGGTCGATCTCGTCCGCCCGCCCACGGCTTTGCGCATCCACGGTTGCTCGAATCCTCCGTCGGTGCTTCGCGACGCGCCTCCCCCCAGGCGCGCGGTCAACGATCCGGCTGCTGGTGCAGGGCCTCTTGACGGCCGGTGCACCGGATCGCTCACCTTATCCGGCCAGGTCAGCCCCAAACCATGCTGGTGAGAAAATCCACTCCCCCCATAACGCATCAAAGCGCCCATCCGGTTCGGTTGGACCTCCGGCTTTTGGATTGCTTTACCGGCAGTCGGCCGCAGCCGCCGTGGTTCCTGTGAAAGTGGGGACGGGAGTGGGGGCGACGGGGGTTCCGCTTCCGGCCGGCACCGGCCCGCCCGAACCCGCCGCCGTCCCGGATCCGTCCCGCTCACCGGCCACCTCGGCCGACTCCGGCCGCGGCTCCGGCTGCGGCTCCGGATCGGGCCGCGGGTCGGGTGGTGGGTCGGACTGCGGGTCGGGCGGCGGGGTGATCGTCAACGGCTGGTCCATCCGCAGCTGCTGGAACAGCCGGGCCGCGTCGGGCTCCGCCAGCTCGTCCCGGTTCGGGTCCGCGGCGTACGGCCGCCGGGGCACGGTCAGGAACTTGACCTGCTCGGTCGGTATGTCCCGTACGCCCCGTACGAGTTCGTACAGGCCGCGCAGCGACGCCAGCCCCGGGTCGGTGGTCACCGAGGAGGTGGCCGCGTCCAGCAGCGGATACAGCCGCGCCGGGTTCAGCAGCACCCCGTTGCTCTGCACCTTCTCCACGAGCGAGCCGAGGAACTGCTGCTGGCGCGCCATCCGTTCGGTGTCGCTGCCGTCGCCCAGCCCGTACCGGGCCCGGACGAAACCGAGCGCCTGTTCGCCCTGGAGCAGCTGGCGGCCCGCCGGGAGCCTGAGGTGCGCCTCCGCGTCCACCACCGGCCGGTCGAGGCAGACCTCCACCCCGCCGACGGCGTCCACCATCCGCTTGAACCCGCCGAAGTCCAGCACCATGTGGTGGTCGATCCGGATCCCGGTGAGCTTCTCGACCGTACGGATCGTGCAGGCGGCCCCGCCCCACTGGAAAGCCCAGTTGAACTGCGCGAACCGCTCGCCGGTGCGGGAGCCGTCCGGCCCCAGGCAGCCCGGGACCTCCGTCATCAGGTCCCGGGGTATCGAGACGGCCGTCGCGCTGCGCCGGTCCGCCGGCAGGTGCAGCAGGATCGTGGTGTCCGAGCGCTGGGTGCCCTGGTCCTGCCCGTAGCGCGCGTTCGCCGTACCCGAACGGGAGTCCGAGCCGATCAGCAGGATGTTCTGGGCGCCGGTGGCGAAGTGCGCCGGGCGCTCGCGCTCGTAGCGCCGCAGCTCGGCCTCGGCGGAGGTGTCCTCGGTGATGTTCCCGTCGAGCTTGGCGTACAGCCACCAGCCGGCGGCGGCCCCCGCCAGGACCAGCAGCACGGCCCCCAGCCCGATCCAGCGCAGCAGCCGGCGTCGCCGGCGGCCGCGCGGAGGCCTCCCAGTGCCTCCGGCCGCTCCGGCGTCGCCCGGTATGCCCGCGCTGTCCGTCACTCGCGTTCCGTCCCCTCGGCCTCCCGGAAACCAGCCGTACGGGTGAGTACGGCCTGGAGCCGATCCTGCCCCCGGGTGACCTGGGCGGCCCGGGGGCAGGGCCCTGGCAAGGGCCATTTGGGTGACAAATAGACCGGAGCCGCCGTTGGACGGTACGGGTGACGACGCCGCTCAGGCGGTGTGGGTGACGCGCTCGCTCTCGATCCGCTGCTCCAGCGCGGCCTGCGACAGCCGGTCCAGGTTGCGGCACAGCACCACGGAGCCGCCCGTGGCCAGGGCCCCGTACAGGCCGGCCGACAGCCCCTCCCAGGTCTCGTAGCCGAGCCCCGACAGCACCCGGGCGCCCTCGCCCCAGCCGCGCTTGACCGCGTCCTCGCGGGCCCGCTCGACCACGGCCGCGTACGAGAGCTCCTCGCCGCCGGCCACCAGGCCGGGGCCGTCGGCGTCGACGGGGGCGAAGGGCGCGAACCGGTCACCCTGCCCCGGCACCTCCACCGCGTAGTCCGCGAACCCGGCCGGCGGCTGCGGGAACCGCCCGCCCAGCGGACGCAGCGCGAGGGCGACCCGCTCGCCCGAGCAGGCGCGGGCCTCCTCGAGGGTGTCGGGCCCGCTCACCACCAGGTCGGCGCCGGCGGGATCCCCGCCCACCTCGGCGACCACCCCGACGGAGGCGCAGGCGAGCAGCCACACGGCGCTCTGCCAGTGCGCGGGGAGCAGCAGCGCGAGCCGGTCACCCGGTTCGGCGGCCAGGTCACCCTGGAGCAGATTGGCGGTCTTGGCCACCCAATTGGCGAAAGTGGCGACGGACAATTCGACGCGCTCGCCCGTGGCGTCGTCGTAGAAGGTGACGAGAGGGCGGCCCGGATCGGCGGCGAGCGCGGATCGCAGCAGGTCGGCAGGGGTGCGGTCAGTGGCGTTCACCCGGCCCAGCGTACGCGGGCCCGTCCCTCGTACGGAGGGCACCGGCTCGCCCGTACAGGGGAGTCGAGCCCGGCGGACCGTCGGACGGATCGTCAGTTCTCCGATGGCGGTTCGTGGTGGGTGTGCTCAGCATCGCTTCCATGCGTGCATTCCTTGCTTCCTCGATCGGCGTCGCGACGGCTGCCGCACTGGCCCTGCCGCTCGCGCTCCCCACGCCCGCCCTGGCCGAATCGACCCCGGTGCGGCCCGCCGGGTCCACCCAGTCACTGCCGCTCGTCCCCCTCGCGCCCTCGGGCGCCCGGATCCCCGGCGTACCCGGCATGAGCACCTCGCCCGCCCCGGCCGGGACCCGGGGCCTGGCCGCGCGCGAGGTCAAGACCTTCTCGCTCGTCGGCGTCGTCTGGGACGACGTGAGCACCCAGCTCGTCGGCCGGGTCCAGGTCCGCACCCGCGCGGTCGGCACGCACCGCTGGTCCGACTGGCAGGACGTCGAGACCCACAACGGCGAGCACGCCGCCGACCCCGACGCGGTGGAACGCGGCACCGGCCGCGTCCGCGGCAGCACCGCCCCGCTGTGGGTCGGCGCCTCCGACGGCGTGGAGGTCCGGGTCCAGGCGGAGAACGGCGCCACCCGGGCCGGGGCCCGCCTCCCCTCGGGCATGCGCATCGAACTCGTCGACCCGGGCGCGGAGCAGCCGGCCCCGGCACCCGACGGCAAGAACGGCGCGAACGGCGCCAACGGCCCGGCCGGGGACCGCCCGGCGACCCGCCCCGCGGAGCGCCCGGGGGAGCGCCCGGCGGACGGCCCCACGGATGACGACAAGGGCGACGCGGTGGCGCTGCCCGGGATGACCATGGAGGTGGCGGAGTCCTCCTCCGCCAACCTCCCGCACGCCCCGCTCGGCGCGCTGGAGATCCCCGCCCTGAACAAGGCGGACTCCACCGCCGACGCCGCCTTCGCGGACGACGGGGACCCCGGCCCGGCCGCCGCGCCGTACATCGGCCCGCGCCCGAAGATCGTCACGCGGCGCGGCTGGGGCGCGGACGAGACCCTGCGCGAGACCGGCTTCGTCTACACGAGCACCGTCAAGGCGGCCTTCGTCCACCACTCCGCCTCCGGCAACAACTACGCCTGCAAGGACGCCCCGGCGGTGCTGCGCAGCCTGTACCGCTACCACGTGATCAGCAGCGGTTGGCGGGACTTCGGCTACAACTTCGCCGTCGACAAGTGCGGGACGGTCTACGAGGGGCGGGCGGGCGGAGTCGCCAAGCCGGTGCTCGGGGCGCACACCATGGGCTTCAACGCGGACAGCATGGGCATCGCCGTGATCGGCAGCTACGGGTCCACCGCGCCGCCGGCCGTGGCCGTGGAGGCGGTGGCCCGCCTCACGGCCTGGAAGCTGGGCCTCTTCGGCGCCGACCCGCGCGCGAAGACCACCCTGAAGTCGGGCGGCGGCAACCGCTACCCGAAGGGCAGCAGCGTGAAGCTGAACGTCATCTCGGGCCACCGCGACGGCTTCGCCACGGAATGCCCGGGCCGCCTCCTCTACAACCAACTCCCCCCGACCCGCACCTCATCGGCGAAGCTCCAGGGCCGGTAGAGCGGGGGTACGCCGTCCAGCGGGGGCGGGGGCGGGGGCCGGGCGGTGGGGGAGCGGGGTTTCGGTGGGGCGGTCTCACAGTTGGTTTGGGGGTTTCCCGTCAGTCCCATCGTCCTTCCGTGTCGGGCCGGCCTGTCAAGGGCGCTCCTTCGTCGCGTCGCTTCGCGATGGCCTTCGGCCACCCTTGACAGCCCGTCCCGCCCCGGAAAGACAAGGACTGCCGGGAAGCCCCCAAGAGAACGGTCACGGGGCAAGAGTGGGAGGGACGGGTCCCTCAGCGATGAGGCGAGGGACCGGGGGCCGGCCCGCCGGGCATCCGGGCCCCTTGATCCCTGGTCCAGGGCCGGGAGCCCGACTACCTGCACCAAATGCTGACCAGATCCCCCTGCGGACCACCCAAGCGCATCAGATCGCTACGCGCTCCTCATATCTCGGCGTCCGGCGGCCGTCTTGGGCTGATACCGGCACCAAATGACGACCAGAGCAGCGCGGGAAGCGGATGGGCGCGTCAGATCGCTACGCGCTTCTCAGATCTCAGCGGCAGTCGGTCGTCTTGGGTTGATGGGGGCTTACTGCGGGGGTCGGGGTTGCTCGCCCAGGCGACGGGCCCTGACTGCAGCGGTGTACAACTCACGTGTCAGGTCTTCAGCACGGATTCCCAACTCGGCGAGGACGATGCGGACGTCATCGAGGGCTGAGGCCACGTCCTTCTCCTCTGCCAGGGTCTCCAGCTCCAGGAACGTCCCCTCCACCTCGGGGACGCGGACCAAAGTGGCGAGCATCTGCCTGCCCCGGGCCTCGAAGGCGTAGTTCCTGCACCGCTTCTCGAACGCGATGGCCGGCACGTAGCCGAGACCTCTCAGCGTGGCGTGTACGGCTTCCGCGTCCTCGACACGGGTCTCGTGCTCCGGCTTGGATCCGGATTCCTCGTCGACCCGGGCGCCCTTGTACGTGAGAACGGTGCGGGTCTCCTCCGGACCATGCACGGTCCGGACCCGAAGCTCTTCGTCCCGGGCCTCCAAGGCTCCATCCGCGGTGTCGTAGTAGGTGTCCTGGTACACCTCTGCCCGGCCCTCGGCCCGCTCATCCAGCTTTCGCAGCGTCTCGTGCGGCGAATGGACGCGCGCCTTCAGCTCCGCTTCGATCATCCGTCCGCCCCTCTCAAACCGTGCGGGTGGCAGATTCATGCCCTTCCCACCCCGCGTCGAACGCACTGACGAACATGGGGGAGTCAGCCTCCGTGGCGCGTCTGGCCGCGAATTCACCACGGCCGTCGCCAACGTCGAACCCGCCAACGACCAGCCCAAGACGGCCGTTGGCCGCTGAGATACGAGGAGCGCGTAGCGATCTGACGCGCCCATGCGCTTCCCGCGCTGCTCTCGTCAGCATTTGGTGCAGGTAGTCGGGCTCCCGGCCCGGATACAGGACCGTGAGGGCCCGGATGCCCGGCGTGGCAAGGGAAGACCCCTCGCCTCATCGCTGAGGCGCCCGTCCCTCCCACTCTTGCCCCGTGACCGTTCTTTTGGGGGTTTCCCGGCAGTCTTCGTTTTTCCGGGGCGGGACGGTCTGTCAAGGGTGGCCGAAGGCCATCGCGAAGCGACGCGACGAAGGAGCGCCCTTGACAGGCCGGCACGACACGGAAGGACGATGGGACTGACGGGAAACCCCCAAACCAGCCCTGAGACCGCCCCGGGGGATACGGCTCCCCGGCCACCGGCCCGCAGACAAGGGGGCGAGGGGGAGATGGCGGGCCCGCGCCGAGTCGGGGTCGGCCCTCTCCCGGGCGGCTACGCTCGACGCATGGCCGGCCGTTTCACCCCCTCCACCCGCACCACCGTCCGCGGCGGCCACACCGCCGTGCCCGCGGGCCAGGGGCGCGCCGTCGGGGCGGGCGGGAAGGGGCGGAGCTGGAACCCGGGTGTCCCGGTGGACCTCGGGCTGGTGCTCGGCCCCCTGCGCCGCGGCCCCGGCGACCCCACCTTCCGCACCACCCCCGACGGCTCCGTCTGGCGCGCCACCCGCACCCCCGAGGGCCCCGCCACGCTCCGGGTGGCCGCCACCCCCGACGGGGTGGACGCCGAGGCATGGGGCCCCGGCCGGGACTGGGTGCTCGCGCAGCTCCCCCCGCTGCTCGGAGCCGACGACGACCCCTCCGCCTTCGTCCCCCGCCACCGCCTCGTGCACGCCAGCCACCGCAGCCGCCCCGGCCTGCGCCTCACCCGCACCGGGCTGGTGCTGGAGTCGCTGATCCCGACCGTCCTGGAGCAGAAGGTCACCGCCGACGAGGCCTACCGCGCCTGGCGCCGCCTGGTACGCCAGTACGGGGAGCCCGCGCCCGGGCCGCTGGGGCAGGAGCTGTACGTGATGCCCGACGCCCGCGCCTGGGCGCTGATCCCCTCCTGGGACTGGCACCGGGCCGGGGTGGACATGAAGCGCTCGGCCACCATCGTGCGCGCCGCCCGGGTGGCGCACCGCCTGGAGGAGGCCGCCGCGATGGACCTCGCGCAGGCCTCCGCCCGCCTGGAGGCCGTTCCCGGCATCGGTCCCTGGACCTCCGCCGAGACCCTCCAGCGCAGCAACGGCGCGGCCGACGCCGTCACCACCGGCGACCTCCACCTCCCCGGCATCATCGGCTACGCCCTCGCGGGCGACCGCGACGCCGACGACGCCCGGATGCTGGAGCTGCTGGCCCCGTACGCCGGCCAGCGCCACCGTGCGGCCCGCCTCGTCCTGCTGGCCGGCCGCACCCCGCCCCGCCGCACGCCCCGCATGCCGCGCGGCGACATCGGCCGGCTCTAGGCTCTGGCGCAGCTCAGCGCACCTCGATGAAGTCCTCCGCCGTCCGCGCCGCGCGTGCGGCGGCCGGCGCCGCCGGGTGGCCCACCGCGACCGCGCCCATCGGGTCCCAGTCGTCCGGCAGCGCGAGCACCTTGCGCACCACGTCCCGGCAGAACATCGTCGAGGACACCCACGCCGATCCGAGCCGCTCCCCGGCCAGCGCGACCAGGAAGTTCTGCACGCCCGCGCCCATGGCGACGACGAACATCTCCCGCTCGGCCGCGTCCCGCCGTGCGTGGTCGTAGGTGTGGGCCCCGTCCGTGACCATGCACGGCACCACCAGGTACGGCGCGCCCCGCAGCACGTCCCCGCGCCGCACCCGCTTCGCGATGGACTCCTCGGACTTGCCGTCACCGCGCAGGTCCGCGATCCACGCGTCCCGCATCGCGTCCAGCAGCTCCAGCCGGGCCGCGGCCGACTCGAGCAGCACGAACCGCCACGGCGTCGTGTGGTGCGGGGCCGGGGCGGTGACCGCCGCCGCCACGGCGCGGCGTACCGCGCCCGGGTCGACCGGCTCGTCGGTGAAGGCCCGTACGGTACGCCGCTGCGTGACGGCCTCCCGTACGGCTTCCGAGGTGCCCAGGCGGAACATGTCGTCGGCCGGGGCGCGCACCAGGTCCCGCGCCGAGGAGCCCTCGCCGCACAGGTGCGCCAGCCCGCGGACGACGGCCACGGGCAGACCGGCGGCCTTGCCCTTGACCAGGTCGCCGGCGGCGGCCAGTTCGTCGGCGGTGGCGACCACGGTCGCGCTCAGCGGGTTGCCGTGCGCGTCGGTGCCGCCCCGCAGGTCGTCCAGCACCCGCACCCCGGCCGCGCCGATGGCGACGTCGGTCAGCCCGTCGCGCCAGGGCCGGCCGAAGGTGTCGGTGACGACGACGCCCACGTCGACCGAGAGCGCGGCCCGCAGTCCGTCCCGGATGGCCGCCGCCGAGGCGTCGGGGTCCTCGGGCAGCAGCAGTACGGTGCCGGGCTCGGTGTTCGAGGCGTCGACCCCGGCCGCCGCCATCACCAGCCCCTGCCGGTTCTCGACGATCCGCAGCGGGCCCCGGCGCGCGACGACCCGTACGGTCTCGGCGTCTATGGCGTCCTCGCGGGAGTCGGCCCGGACGATCCGCCCCTCGGCCTTCGAGACGATCTTCGAGGTGACCAGCAGGACGTCCCCGTCGCGCAGGCCCGGTTCCGCTTCCGCGATCAGCCGGGCCAGGTCGTCGCCGGGCCGGACCTCGGGGATGCCGGCGACGGCCCGCACCTCGTAGGAGGGCACGGTCACCGGGCGGCCTCCGCTAGTTCCAGCGCGGCCCGGGCCATCGCGGCGGTCGCGGCCACGTCGGTCATCATGAGCGGCACGGCCCGGCAGGCGATGTCCGCGGCGCCGACCTCGGCGACCGCGTCGGCGTCGGAGGTGTCCACGAGCCAGCCGTCCAGCAGCCCGGAGCCGTAGTGCAGGGCGACGGCCGCGGCCGTCGACTCCACGCCGACCGCGGCGAGGACCTTGTCGGCCATGCCGCGCACGGGCGCTCCGCCGACGATGGGGGAGAGGCCGACGACCGGCGCCGGGGAGGCGGCCAGGGCCTCGCGGATGCCGGGCACGGCCAGGATGGTGCCGATGGAGACGACCGGGTTGGAGGGCGGGAAGAGGATGACGTCGGCCTCGGCGATGGCCTCGAGTACGCCCGGGGCGGGCTTGGCCTGCTCGGCGCCGACGGGGACGACCGCCTCGGCGTCGAGGGAGGCGCGCAGCTTGACCCAGTACTCCTGGAAGTGGACGACCCTGCGTTCGCCGGTCTCGGGGTCGGTGATCGCGACGTGGGTCTCGACCCGGTCGTCGGACATGGGCAGCAGCCGGACCCCGGGCTGCCAGCGGTCGCAGAGGGCTTCGGTGACGGCGCTGAGCGGGTAGCCCGCGCCGATCATCTGCGTACGGACGATGTGGGTGGCGAAGTCGCGGTCGCCGAGGCCGAACCAGGAGGGTCCGACCCCGTACGCCGCGAGTTCTTCCTTGAGGGTGAAGGACTCGTCGGTGCGGCCCCAGCCCTGGTCCTCGTTGATGCCACCGCCGAGGGTGTACATCACGGTGTCCAGGTCGGGGCACACCTTCAGCCCGAACAGGTGAATGTCGTCACCGGTGTTGCCGATGACCGTGATGTCCGCGTCGGGGACCGCCGACTTCAGTCCGCGGAGGAAACGGGCGCCGCCGATGCCGCCGGCCAGAACAACAATGCGCATGCACCGCAGTGTGTCAGGCCGGTACGCGTTCCCCGCGGGCCGGGGAGCAGCTGTGCATCGGCATTTCGGTCAGGCCGGGGAAGTACACGTGCAGGCTGACCGCTCCGTCGAGGGTGTCGTTGACGACCTCGTGGGCGTAGCCGGGGGCGAAGACCCGCTGGCCGCCCGCGCGGTGGCTGAGCCGTCCGCGGGGGGTGTGCTCGGTGAGCTCGCCTTCGAGGACGGTCAGGATGCCGGAGGAGGCGCCGTGGTCGTGCAGGCCGCTGCCCTGGCCGGGGACCCAGCTGAGCAGCCAGACCTCATAGCCGGGGCCGGTGCGCAAGCGGTGGTACCAGCGGGTGGTGGCGTCGTACTGGACCAGGTGTTCCCAGCTCGCGCGGTCCTCGGCGATCGACCGGGCGAGGCCGGCGAACTCGGCGACGGTGACCGGGTGTTCGCGGGCGGGCTGGAGGAGGTGCTGGACGGCGAGGATGTCGCCGGCGATCTGGAGGTCGCTCTCGACGACGGGCGACGGGGCCGACGGAGCGGCCGTGGCGGCGGCCGTGGCGGCGCTCGCGGAAGCGGTCGTGGCCGTGGTCGCGGGGGCGGTGGGGGCTGCGTGGGCGCTGTTCATCGTGGGGGTGTCCTCGACGGATGTCAGTCGTGCGGGGCGGTTGCTGTGGGGGTGTGGCCGGAGCTCAGGGGAGCCGGGGCTCCGCGGGCATCAACAGCTGCAACAGCAACAGCGAACCTGGGCAGCACGCAGGAACCCACGAATGGGGGTCCGGGTGGCGGCTGCGGGCGCTGACATGGAGACAAGGAGACCGGGCGGAGGGCCGGACTGTCAACCCAATGTCCGGTTTGAGGGAAAAGTTTCACCTCATCCGGTTACCGTGTGCGGAGAAAGGTTTGTGCACTCTCCGTAAGGGGATGTGCCGCTCCGAGCCCACGGGAACCAACCTCAAACCCGTTGGCGTCACTCGTGATCGGAATGTGATCCCAGCCGCATCTTCGGCTGAATCGCAACCCCACCACAGAGTGACGCGTCGACCACGAACGAGGGTGGCACTCGCGAGCCACGTGTGGCTTGTGTCACGATTTTTGGCGATATGAACACTTTCTGCATAGCCTTGGTTCCGCAGAGTGAATAAGGCGCCCAATAGCAGATCTCGGCTTGACTGGGCAGGAGCCACACACTTGTAATTTCACTCGTGTCGTTACCTGACGATCAGTAACGGCAACACCACGGGGACGCACAGACAGAGCGAGGGGCGCACATGACCGAGCTGTTTCAGGAACTGCTGGTCGAAGAGGCGGACGAGGAGCTCGGATGGCAGGAGCGCGCACTGTGCGCCCAGACCGACCCCGAATCCTTCTTTCCCGAGAAGGGCGGCTCGACCCGTGAGGCCAAGAAGGTCTGCCTCGCCTGCGAGGTCCGCTCCGAATGCCTCGAGTACGCCCTCGCCAACGACGAGCGATTCGGCATCTGGGGCGGACTGTCCGAGCGCGAGCGGCGCCGGCTGAAAAAAGCAGCGGTCTGAAACAGCCGTCTGAAACAGCCGTCTGAAACAGCCGTCTGAAACAGCCGTCTGAAGCAGCGGTCCGAAACGGTCGCAGAGCAGCAGAAACAGCACCGGACAAAGCAACAGACTGAGCAAACGGTCCGCCTCCCGCACCTTCCCCGCAGGAGGCGGACCGTCGCGTTCAGGGCCTTCCCCCGACCAGGCGGACCCTCCCCTTCCAAGCCGTTAGTGTGGGGCGCTGTCCAGCAGCCTCCGAGGGCGAACCACCCCCGGATCCCCAGGCCGGAGGGCCCGTACCGCGATGTCCCTGCACAGCAACTCGACGGCCTCGCACCAGGCGGCCGCCACACCCGAGTTCCCCCGGCACGTCGTCACCGCGGTCCTCGTCGCCCACGACGGAGCCCGCTGGCTGCCTCAGACCCTCGCCGGACTCCTCGCCCAGGAACGCCCCGCGCAGAACCACGTCGCCGCCGACACCGGCAGCGCCGACGACTCCGCGCGACTGCTCGTCCAGGCCTTCGGCGAGGACCGCGTCCTGCACCTCGCCCGCCGCACCGGCTTCGGCGCCGCCGTCGACGAAGCCGCCCGCAGCGCCGGCGTCCTGACCCCCGAGGAACTCCCGTACCTCAAGCGCCCCAGCGGCTGGGACCCCGTCAGCCGCACCTGGCGCGACGACACCTACGACCTCCCCGACCTCCCCCACGGCGAACCCGTCCAGTGGCTCTGGCTGCTCCACGACGACAGCGCCCCCGAGCCCGACGCCCTCACCGAACTGCTGCGCGTCGCCGACGAGAACCCCGACGCCGCCGTCATCGGCCCCAAACTGCGCGGCTGGTACGACAGGAAGCAGCTCCTCGAAGCCGGCGTCACCATCGCCCGCGGCGGCCGCCGCTGGACCGGCCTCGACCGCCGCGAACAGGACCAGGGCCAGCACGACCAGGTCCGCCCCGTCCTCTCCGTCTCCACCGCCGGCATGCTGCTGCGCCGCGACGTCTACGACGCCCTCGGCGGCTTCGACCGCCGCCTGCCCCTCATGCGCGACGACGTCGACCTCTGCTGGCGCGCCCACAGCGCCGGCCACACCGTCCTCGTCGCCCCCGACGCCGTCCTGCGCCACGCCGAGGCCGCCGCCCGCGAACGCCGCACCGTCGACTGCGCCGGCCGCTCCGCCGTCGGCCCCCACCGCGTCGACAAGGCCGGCGCCGTCCACACCATGCTGGCCAACACCCCCGGCCGCGCCCTGCCCTACGTCCTGCTGCGCCTGATCACCGGCACCCTGCTGCGCACCCTCGGCTACCTCATCGGCAAGGCCCCCGGCCAGGCCGTCGACGAGATCACCGGACTCCTCGCCACCCTGCTGCGCCCCGGCCGCCTGCGCGCCGCCCGCAAGGCCCGCCGCCGCCCCGCCGTCCCCGCCGCCGAACTGCGCCCCCTCTTCCCGCCGCCCGGCGCCACCCTGCGCGCGAGCGCCGAACAGCTCGCCGGATACCTCGGCTCCGGCCGGGACACCGACCCCGCCCCCGCCGGCCGGCACGGCGGAGCCCTCGAATCCGGTCCCGGCGGCGACGACGCCGACTACCTGGCGGCCCAGGACTCCGGCCGGCTCAAGCGGATCGCCCGCAACCCCGCCCCCGTCCTCTTCGCCGGCCTGCTCCTCGCCTCCCTCGTCGCCTGCCGCGCCCTCATCGGCGGCGGCAGCCTCATGGGCGGCGCCCTGCTCCCCGCCCCCGCCGACGGCCTCGCCCTGTGGCACGGCTACACCGGCGACTGGCAGCCCGTCGCCGCCGGCACCACCGCCGGGGCGCCCCCCTACCTCGCGATCCTGGCCGCCCTCTCCGCCCTCTTCCTCGGCTCCACCCAGGCCGCCCTGACCCTGCTGCTCGTCTGCTCGGTCCCCCTCGCCGGACTCACCGCCTACTTCGCCTCCCGCCCGCTCGTCACCTCCCGGCTGCTGCGCGCCTGGGCCGCCGTCGCCTACGCCTTCCTCCCCGCCGTCACCGGAGCCCTCGCCGGCGGCCGGCTCGGCACCGCCGTCCTCGCCGTACTGCTGCCGCTCATCGCCCGCTCCGCCGTCACCGCCTGCGGCTTCGCCGACACCGGGGCGAGCGGCGGCCGGCGCGCGGTGTGGACGTACACCCTGCTGCTGACCCTGGCCACCGCCTTCACCCCCGTCGTCTGGCCGCTCGCTGCCGTCCTCGGCGCCGCCGCGCTCCTCGCGCGCCGCGCGCGCTGGAAGACTTACGCCCCCCGCCTGTTCGCCGCCCTCGCCGTACCCCTGATCGTCCTCGCCCCCTGGTCCCTGGGCCTGTTCACCCACCCCGCCCGCTTCCTGCGCGAGGCCGGACTGCCCTACGGCAGCGGCTCCGCCACCGCCCTCGACCTCCTCGGCGCGAGCCCCGGCGGCCCAGGCACCACCGGCGGACCGCTCCTCGCCGGCACCCTGCTCGCCGCCCTGGCCGCCCTGCTCCGCGCCGACCGCCGCCTCGCCGTCCGCACCGCCTGGGCCGCCGCCCTCGCCGGGCTGCTCCTCGCCGTGCTGCTGAACCGCAGCGGCTGGGCGGGCCCCGGCACCCTCCTGTACGGGCTCGCGCTGCTCGCCGCCGCCGCCCTCGGCGCGGACGGGGCCCGGGAGCGGGTCGCCACCCGCAGCTTCGGCTGGCGCCAGCCGCTCGCCGCCCTCGTCGCCCTCGCCGCCGCGGCCGGCCCCCTGCTCCTCGGCGCCGCCTGGACGGCCGCCGGCGCCGACGGACCGATCAAGCGGCGCGACCCCGTCCAGGTCCCGGCCGTCGTCGCCGAGCACTCCAACGACACCAACCGCACCCGCACCCTGGTCCTCGGCGGGGACTCGCCCGCCACCGTCTCCTACGCCCTGGTCCGCGGCTCCGGCGCCCGCCTCGGCGACGGCGAACTCCTCGCCGCGGCCGGCCCCGAACCCCGCCTCGCCAAGGCCGTCTCCAGCCTGGTCTCCGGCTCCGGAGCCAACCAGTCCGAGCAGCTCAGCGCCTTCGCCGTGCGCTACGTGATGATCCCGCCCGGCGGCTCCGTCCCGATGCGCCGGATCCTCGACGGCACCCCCGGTCTCAAGCAGCGCCACCAGAACGACGGCACCGCCCTCTGGGAGGTCGAACGGCTGACCGCCCGCGTGGTGATCGTCCCCGGCCAGCAGGGCCAGGCCCCCATCACCGTCGACGCCGGACCCGTCGAGGCCCACGCCGACGTCCCGGAGGGCCCCGAGGGCCGCACCCTGCGCATCGCCGACCGGGCCGACCCGGGCTGGCGCGCCACCCTCGACGGCAAGCCGCTCACGCCCAAGACCGTCGACGGCTGGGCGCAGGGCTTCGCGCTGCCCGCGGAGGGCGGCCGCCTCGACCTCGTCCACCAGGACTCCCTTCCCCGCGACGCCTGGCACTGGGCGCAGGGGCTCCTGGCCCTGGTGCTGCTGGTGATGGCCCTGCCCGGCCGCCCCGCCCGCCTCGACGACGACCTGCCGGAGGAGGCCGAGACCGCCGCCCCCCTCGGGGACCGGCCGGGCGAGCCCGCACAGGGCCGCCGCGCCCGCCGGACGGCCGCGCCCGCCCCGCCCGAGCCCGAACCGGCACCGGCGCAGGCCCTCGTGGACCCGTACGCGCAGATCCCGGCGCAGCAGGTGTACGGGGAGGAGTCGTACGCCTACCAGGAGCCCTACCCGTACGAACCGCAGCAACAGCAGCACCACCAGCAACAGCAGCAGCCGCCGTACGACGCGTACGGGCAGTACGGGCAGCAGTACGCCGACCCCTACCCCCAGCCCCAGGAACAGCTCCACTTCCCGCAGCAACAGCAGCCCCACCCGTACGAGTACGAGCAGCAGTACGACGCCTACGGACAGCCGATGCCGCGTCCGGACGGGAGCCCCCAGCAGTGAAGCAGCGCGCCCCCCTGACGCTCGCGGCCGTGACGGCCTCGCTGGCCGCCGTCACCGCACTGGCCTTCCTCACCGCCCCCGCCGCCGCCCCGGCCGCAGGCGACCGCCGGGCGGCCGCCGCCCGGATGCCGGTGGAGCGGTCCGTGCTGGTGTGCCCGGCGCCCAGCTCCTCGGACATCGCCGAGACCACCTACACCTCCCTCACCCCGGGCAAGGGCGGCGGCGGGGGCGCGGCCCGGCTCGGCAACAAGGACGGCAAGACGGTCCTGGAGCCCAAGGAGCCCGGCAAGCCCGTCGCGGCCACCGCCTCCGGCGCCGAGGCACCCGCGCTGACGGGCGCCGCCGAGGGCGCCCTGGCCCCCGGCTGGACCGCCCAGCAGACCACCAAGGTCTCCGTCGGTCAGGCCCGCGGCCTGCTCGGACTCGCCTGCACGGTCCCCGGTACCGACTTCTGGTTCCCCGGCGTCAGCACCGCCAAGGGCCGCCAGGACTACGTCCACCTCACCAACCCCGACGACACCGTCGCCGAGGTGGAGATCAAGCTCTACGGCCCCGACGGGCTGCTCAAGGACAAGCCGGGCACCGTCGACCCCGTCATCCGGGTCGACCCCCGGTCCACCACCAAGGTGCTGCTGTCCTTCCTCGCCCCCGACAGCCAGCTCGCGGACGTCACCGCGCACGTGAGGACCAGCTCGGGCCGGGTCGGCGCCTCCACGCAGGTCGCCGAGGACGGGGTCGGCGCCGACTGGCTGCCGGCCTCCGCCGGCCCGACGGGCACCCTGGTCCTGCCCGGCATCCCCGCCGACGCCACCTCCGTACGGCTGGTCGCCTTCGCCCCCGGCGAGGACGACGCCGACCTCACCGTGAAGCTGTCCGGCCCGACCGGCCCCCTCAGCCCGGCCGGCAAGGAGCGGCTGCACGTCAAGGCCGGCATGACGGCGAGCCTGGACCTGGGCGACGTGACCCGCGGCGAGGCCGGCTCCCTGCTGCTGGCCCCCGCCGACCCGAAGAAGGCCGTACCCGTGGTCGCGGCCCTGCGCGTGGTCCGCGGCACCGCCGCCAAGCAGGAGCTGGGCTTCGTCCCGGCGAGCGCCCCCGTGGGCGAACGGGCCACCGTCGCGGACAACCGGGCCGACGACAAGGCCACCGTCCTCACCCTCACGGCCTCCGGCGGCGCCGACGCCAAGGTCCGCGTCACCGCCTCCCCGGGCACCGAGGGCGGCCAGCAGGCCGTACAGGAGATCACCGTCAAGGCGGGCACCACCCGCACGGTCACCCCGCCACCGGCCCCCTCGGGCGGCAAGGGCCCCTACGCCCTGACGGTCGAGACCCTCTCCGGCGGCCCCGTCCACGCGGCCCGCACCCTGACCCTGCCGCACGACGGGATCCCGATGTTCACCGTCCAGGCCTTCGGCGACGACCGCTCCATGGTCTCGGTCCCCCGGGCCGTCGAGGACCCGGCGATCCTGCTCCGCTGAGGCCGCCGCCCCCGGTACGGATCAGTCCTGCCCGTACCGGGGGTCCACCGTCTCCGGCGAGAGCCCGAGCAGCTCCGCCACCTGCTCCACCACGATCTCGTGCACCAGCAGCGCCCGCTCGTCCCGCGTCTTCGCCCGGATCTCCACCGGCCGCCGGAACACCACGATCCGCGCCGGCTTCCCGTCACGGGCCTCCACCAGCCCGCCCAGCGGCACCGCCTCGTCGTTCCACCCCGCGTCGGGACCGCCCGGCGGCCCCGGCACGTCCGCGATCACGAACTCCACCTCGGCCAGCTGCACCCAGCGCCGCTCCAGCCGCTCCACGGAATCCCGTACGAGGTCGCCGAACAGCTCCGCCCGGCTCGCGGACAGCGGCACCTGCGGCGGGGCCAGCGGCCCGCGCATCCCCCGCCCGTGCCGGTCACGCCGCCGCGGCCGCGGCTCGGAAGGGGCCCCGGCGGGAACCGCGGGGCGGGGAGGAAGCGCACTGTCCGTCACCCCCGCAGGGTAGCCCTCACCCCGGGCCAGGACCCGATACGGTCACGACCTGGTGTCACGACGGTGTCACCCTCCGAACGATCCGGCCAAGATCGGGACGCGTTACGGACTCGATGCCCCTCTTCGTCACCCACCGCCGAGCACGGGCGGAGCACGACACGGGGGAGCGGCCCGGGGGAGAGTCGTCGCGGCCCGGTCAAGAGTGCGGTACCGTCCAACGTCGTGAGCCTTGTACGTCGCTGTTCGCGCACCGCGTGCGGCCGCCCTGCCGTCGCCACACTGACGTACGTCTACGCCGACTCGACCGCAGTTCTCGGCCCGCTCGCCACCTACGCCGAACCCCACTGCTACGACCTGTGCGCCGAGCACTCGGAGCGCCTGACCGCCCCGCGCGGCTGGGAAGTCGTACGCCTGTCGGACGGTTCCGGCCCGTCACGCCCCAGCGGCGACGACCTCGAAGCCCTGGCCAACGCCGTCCGCGAGGCGGCCCGTCCGCCCGAGCGCGCGGCCGAGGCCGGCGGGGGCGGACCGCGCGGCCCGGTGGCCGGCGAGACGCGCCGCGGACACCTGCGCGTCCTGCGCTCGCCCGACTCCTGACACCCGGATCGTCTGAAAAGCGGCTCTCCGTACAGGGTAGGTTTGCTCCACCGCACAGAACCTTCAGGAGGGCAGGCAGTGGCCGCAGATCTTTCGAACATCGTCAAGGCCTACGACGTACGTGGCGTCGTACCGGACGAGTGGGACGAGCCCCTGGCAGAGCTGTTCGGTGCTGCGTTCGTCGAGGTCACCGGCGCCACGGCGATCGTCATCGGCCACGACATGCGGCCCTCCTCGCCCGGCCTGTCGGCCGCCTTCGCCCGAGGCGCGGCCGCCCGCGGCGTCGACGTCACCCTCATCGGGCTGTGCTCCACCGACCAGCTGTACTACGCCTCCGGCAAGCTGGACCTGCCCGGCGCCATGTTCACGGCCTCGCACAACCCGGCCCAGTACAACGGCATCAAGCTCTGCCGCGCCGGTGCCGCCCCCGTGGGCCAGGACACCGGCCTCGCCACCATCCGCGAGCTCGCCGAGAAGTGGACCGACGAGGGCGCCCCCGCGATCCCCGCCGGCACCGTCCCGGGCACCATCACCGAGCTGGACAGCCTCCCCGGCTACGCCGAGCACCTCAAGGGCCTGGTCGACCTCACCGCCATCCGCCCGCTCAAGGTCGTCGTCGACGCGGGCAACGGCATGGGCGGCCACACCGTCCCCACCGTCTTCGAGGGCCTCCCGCTGGACCTCGTCCCCATGTACTTCGAACTGGACGGGACCTTCCCCAACCACGAGGCCAACCCCCTCGACCCGAAGAACATCGTCGACCTCCAGGCCCGCGTGAAGGCCGAGGGCGCCGACCTCGGCCTCGCCTTCGACGGCGACGCCGACCGCTGCTTCGTCGTCGACGAGCGCGGCGAGGGCGTCTCCCCGTCCGCGATCACCGCCCTGGTCGCGGCCCGCGAGCTGGCCCGCAACGGCGGCACCGGCACCGTGATCCACAACCTGATCACCTCCTGGTCCGTCCCGGAGGTCGTCCGCGAGAACGGCGGCACCCCCGTCCGCACCCGCGTGGGCCACTCCTTCATCAAGGCGGAGATGGCCACCTCCGGCGCCATCTTCGGCGGCGAGCACTCCGCGCACTACTACTTCAAGGACTTCTGGAACGCGGACACCGGCATGCTCGCCGCGCTCCACGTCCTCGCGGCCCTCGGCGGCCAGGAGGGCACCCTCTCCGACCTGGTCTCCTCCTACGACCGCTACGTCGGCTCGGGCGAGATCAACTCCACCGTCGCCGACCAGGCTGCCCGCACCGCCGAGGTCAAGGCCGTCTACGGCTCCCAGGAGGGCGTCACCATCGACGAACTCGACGGCCTCACGGTGACCACCGCCGACTGGTGGTTCAACCTGCGCCCCTCGAACACCGAGCCGCTCCTGCGCCTCAACGTCGAAGCCCGCGACCAGGCCACCCTGGCCAAGATCCGCGACGAGGTCCTCGCCCTCGTCCGCGCCTGATCCGGCGCACCCGGCGGGGTCGGACACAACCGGCCCCGCCAAATCCAGCCTCGCCTGGGGGCACCTCCCAGCGGTAGCTGGGGGAGTTTGAGGCGCGGGGGCTCGGGGGCAGAGCCCCCGCAACGGACCCGCACCCGACCAGACCCCGGGCGGAGCCCATACGCGGACGGGGGCGCCACCCCACCCTTCAGGCCGCACCGCAGGTGACTCGGCGGTACGCTGACCTCGCCCAATCCGCATCCCCGAAGGGAACCGCCCCCATGCCGCTCGAAGCCGGCCTGCTGGACATCCTCGCCTGCCCCGCCTGCCACGCTCCGCTCCAGGACAACTCGGCAGACGAGACCGCACCCGAGCTGATCTGCACCGGCCAGGACTGCGGCCTCGCGTACCCGGTCCGCGACGGCATCCCGGTCCTCCTCGTGGACGAGGCCCGCCGCCCCGCCTGACCCGGCGCCGCCCCACCGCTCGACCAGCCTGGATCCGTCAACACCGCCGGAGGCCCCCATGCTCGACGAGTCACTCCTCGACGCACCGGACGATCTCGCCCGTGCCGACCGCCGCGGCCTGCTCCGCGGCGCCGCCGAGGCCGGGGCCAGAGTCCGCACCGCCGCCCGGCACGCGACCGAGGCGGGCCTCGCGGACCTGCGCCCCGACGGGCGCCCCCGCGCCGTCCTCATCGCCGGCCCCGGCACCGCGGCCACCGGGGTCGCCGACCTCCTCGGCGCCCTCGCCGGAGCCTCCGCCCCGGTCATCCGCCTGCACCCCACCGGCGTCGCGCACGCCGCCGGGGCGCTGCGCTGGGCGCTGCCTGGCTGGGCGGGCCCCGTGGACCTGCTGCTCATCGCCACCACCGACGGCACCGAGCCCGGCCTCGCGGTCCTCGCCGAGCAGGCCTACCGGCGCGGCTGCTCCGTGGTCGCCGTCGCCCCCGAGCGCTCACCGCTCAGCGAGGCGGTGGACGGCGCGCACGGGGTCCTCGTACCGATGGCCAAGGCCCCGTACCAGGAGTACGACGAGTCCGCCGCGGCCGGACCCGGCGCCCTCTGGGCCCTGCTGACCCCGCTGCTGGTCCTCCTCGACAAGGTCGGGCTGATCAGCGCCGACCCCCAGGCCCTCCAGCGCGTCGCCGACCGGCTCGACCGCACCGCCGAACGCTGCGGCCCGGCCATCGCCACGTACTCCAACCCGGCCAAGACCCTCGCCGCCGAACTCGCCGACTCCCTCCCGCTCATCTGGAGCGAGGGCGAAGGAGCCGCCCCCGCCGGCCGCCGCTTCGCCGCCACCCTCGCCGAACTCGCCGGCCGCCCCGCGCTCGCCGCCACCCTCCCGGAGGCGCTGCCCGCCCACGGGGTGCTGCTCGCCGGCTCCTTCGCGGCCGGAGCCGACCCCGACGACTTCTTCCGCGACCGCGTCGAGGAGCCCCAGGCCCTGCGCGCCCGCGTCGTTCTGCTGCGCGACCGGCCCACCGGCGGTCTCACGGCCGCCCCGGCCGCGCGCGAGCTCGCCCTCAGCCACGACACGGCCATCAGCGAACTCGAACCGGAGGAGGGCGGAGAGCTGGAACAGCTTGCCGAACTCCTCGCCGTCACGGACTTCGCCACCGCCTACCTGGCGCTGGCCGGCCGCGGACACAGCGGACACAACTGAGGCACACACCCGTGCCCGCACCACATCCAGATCCAGGAAGACGACGACGATGGACCGCCTGACGAACACGATCCGCCCCTACGCGTGGGGATCCACCACCGCGATCCCGGCCCTCCTCGGGGTCGAGCCCACCGGTGAACCCCAGGCGGAGATGTGGATGGGCGCCCACCCCGGCGCCCCCTCCCGCCTCGACCGCGGCGCCGGCGAGACCAGCCTGTCCGCCGTCATCGCCGCCGACCCCGAGGGCGAGCTCGGTTCCGCCGCCGTCGCCAAGTTCGGGCCCCGCCTGCCCTTCCTCCTCAAGCTCCTCGCCGCCGGCGCCCCCCTCTCCCTCCAGGTCCACCCCGACCTGGCCCAGGCCAAGGCCGGCTTCGAGGACGAGGAGCGGCGCGGCGTCCCCATCGACGCGGGCCACCGCAACTACAAGGACGCCAACCACAAGCCCGAGCTGATCTGCGCGCTCACCCCCTTCGACGGCCTGTGCGGCTTCCGCCCGCCGCTGGAGGCCGCCGCCCTCCTCGAAGGCCTCGGCGTCGACTCCCTCAAGCCGTACGTCGACCTGCTGCGCGCCCACCCCGAGGAGGCGGCCCTGCGCGAGGTCCTCACCGCCGTCCTCAGCGCCGACCGCCAGGAGATGGCCCACACGGTCGCCGCGGCCGCAGCCGCCGCCGAGCGCCTCGAAGGCCCGTACAAGCCCTACGCGGGACTCGTCCACGACTACCCGGGCGACCCGGGCGTCATCGCGGCCATGCTCCTCAACCACGTCCGGCTCCAGCCCGGCGAGGCCATGTTCCTCGGCGCCGGCATCCCGCACGCCTACCTCGACGGCCTCGGCGTCGAACTCATGGCCAACTCCGACAACGTGCTGCGCTGCGGGCTCACCCCCAAGCACGTGGACGTCCCCGAGCTGCTCAAGGTCGTCATCTTCGAGCCGAGCGCCCCGGGCGTCCTGCGCCCCGAGGGCGACGGCGAGGAGGTCTACGAGACCCCCATCGACGAATTCCGGCTCTCCCGCCACGTCCTGGCCCCCGGCGCCGCCCCCCGCACCCTCCCGGCAGGCGCCCCGCAGATCCTGCTCTGCACCGCCGGCACCCCCCGCGCCGGCGAACTGACCCTCGCCCCGGGCGAGTCGGTCTTCGTCCCCGCAGGCGAAAAGACCGAACTGTCCGGTACCGGCACCGTCTTCCGGGCCACCGTATTGCTCTGACTTGACGATCCTCGCCCCCGTGGATGGAGGCGATTCCCCTCAGCTCGCCTGGGCGGGCGCCGGGGCTTCACGCAACCGCCGCCGACCGTCGGCCGGGACTCGCACCGTTCTGGTGCTGCGCGTGCTGTTGATGTCCGAGCCACTCGTCCGGCGGGCTCGGGCCTCGATCTCGACCGAGGCGTTGTGGTCGGCGTCGTCTTCGTGCCCGCAGCGGGTGCAGGCGAACAGCCGGCCGCATCCCTGACGGGATTGGGGATCGACCAGGCCGCAGGCGGCGCAGGTCTGGGAGGTGTGGAACGGCGGCACGGCGACGAGGACGGACCCGTATATGCGGGTCTTGTACTCGAGTTGCCGCCGTCGTTCGCCCGGGGTGCCATCGAGGATGGCCCGGTTCAGGCAGGCCTTGGCCCGGACCTTCTTCCCTGGCGTCTCGACGCTGCCCTTCGCGGTCTTGGTCATGTTCTTCACGCGCAGGTCCTCGATGCCGATCATTAGGTGAGCTGCCGCGCCCTGCGCTGCTCCAGTGCTTTGAGTCGCTTGCGTTCGTTGGGGGTGAGTGTCGACGGCATGGAGCGGGGCGTGGTTTCGGTGGAGACGAACGCGGAGGCGGTGACGCCGAAGTCCACCCCGCACGAGGGCTTCCCGTTCGGCACCCCAGGCTGACGTCCGGTGTGAACACCGAAGGAGATGTGCCAGCCACCGGCGTCCCGGGAGACGGTTGCGTTTCGGATCGTTCCCCCGATCCCCCGGGAGAGCCTGAAGCGCAGCCATCCGAGCCTGGGAAGACGCACCTCGGCCCATTTGCGGTTGACCTTGCGGACTTCCACCGCTTGGCCAGGGAGCGAGACCGAGAGGCGGTGGCCGCGCTTTTTCCGCCTCGGAAATCCGGCTCGTAGGTTCGAGTTCCAGAAGTTGTCGTAGGCCTGGTCCAGCTGACGCAGGATCTGCTGCCCCGCCTGCGCGGGCAGGTCTTTGATCCAGCCCAAGTCTGCACGGGCGGCGGTCAGGTACTTGCACTGCTCGGCCGACCGCAGGGTGTACCTGCGCTGCTCCCACAGATACACCCGCTGTTCCAGAGCAACATTCCACAGGGCTCGCGCCGTGTGTCCCCACCTGGTCAGGACCTGATCCTGGACCGTGGTGGGGTACGCACGGTACCTGCGCCCCATGTCAGCCTTCATGTCCCTATCGTGCCGACGACGTGTCACCGATACAGGGCGAGACCGGAAATAGACCGACATTGCGCTGTCGTGGTGCACTCGAACGTGGGGTTCGCGACCGGAAGTCGACACAAGTGCCCACCAATGCGCATTTCGAGTCGGTGAGGACAGGGCGATACCTTCAGCGGGTTCCGTGAGCACCCGCGGGCCAGAGCCCGATGCGCCACGTCAACCAGACGTGCAGCTGCAACAATGTGCGACCGTAGTCAGTGGCCAGGAAGGACACCCAGCACCCATGAGCGCGTCGGGCGGTACCAAGGCGATCGTGGCGGCACTCGCCGCCAACCTCGCCATCGCTGTAGCCAAGTTCGTGGCATTCCTCTTCAGCGGCTCCTCGTCGATGCTCGCGGAAAGCGTCCACTCGGTGGCCGACTCCGGAAACCAGGGGCTGCTGCTCCTCGGCGGGAAGAAGGCGCAGCGCGAGGCGACCCCCCAACACCCCTTCGGGTACGGGCGGGAACGCTACATCTACGCCTTCCTCGTCTCCATCGTGCTCTTCACCGTCGGCGGCATGTTCGCCATCTACGAGGGCTACGAGAAGATCCACGACCCGCACGAGATCGAGGCCTGGTACTGGCCCGTCGGCGTGCTCGCCTTCGCGATCGTCGCGGAGGGCTTCTCCTTCCGCACCGCGATCAAGGAGTCGAACGAAACCCGGGGCAGCCAGAGCTGGGGCCAGTTCATCAAGAGCGCCAAGGCCCCCGAACTCCCCGTGGTCCTGCTGGAAGACCTCGGCGCGCTCGTCGGCCTGGTCCTCGCCCTCGGCGGCGTCGGCCTGGCCCTGATCACCGGCAACGGCGTCTGGGACGGCATCGGCACGCTCTGCATCGGCATCCTGCTGATCGTCATCGCCGTCGTACTGGCCCTGGAGACCAAGTCCCTGCTCCTGGGCGAGGCCGCCGGCACCGACGAGGTCGAGAAGATCAAGGCCGCGCTCGTCGACGGGGACACCGTCACCCGCGTCATCCACATGCGGACCCTGCACCTCGGCCCCGAGGAACTCCTCGTCGCCGCCAAGATCGCCGTCCAGGGCGACGACACGGCCACGGAGGTGGCGAACGCCATCAACGCCGCCGAGGCCCGCATCCGCGCGGCCGTCCCGATCGCCCGCGTGATCTACCTGGAGCCGGACATCTACAACCCCGAGGCCGCCCAGGCCGACGGCCGCTGACCGGCACACGCGCACGCGAAGGCCCCCGCAGCTCACCGGCTGCGGGGGCCTCCGTACGTCCTTCGTCCGTTACGACTGCACGTCCGCGCGCTCACCGGGCGCGGCCGCGCCCGCCTCGGCGGCGGCCGGCCGCGCCTCCGGGACGCTCCGGTCGGCGGGAACGGCCTCAGGGGCCCGCTTGCGCGCCCGCCGGGCCACGAAACCGAGCACACCGCCGACGACCACCACCAGGACACCGGCCAGCTGCCCCCACACGGCCAGCTTCGCCATCGGGTACGCCACGACCTTCGAGGCGACCTTGGCCGCCGGGACCGGCCCGTTGTTCGCGTACTGCGAGCCGTCGGAGTTCATCCGGTTGTCGGCCATCAGAAAGACGTAGCCCTTGGGCACCTTCACGTCGAAGGCCACCGCCGACGGGTTCTTCCACTGCTCCAGGTACGGCTCGTCCAGCGGCTCGCCGTTCAGGACCAGGCGGTACTGGCCGGTGATCTTGCTGCTCGGCTTGTACCGGATGCGGTCTCCGCCCACGGCGATGACGCGGTTCATCTGGGTCTTCTGCAGGGACCACGGAACGGAGGCGAGGACGATGTCACCCCGCCGCAGCCCGCCCTTGGCGACCGGCTCCAGGTAGATGCTCTCCCCGTTGGTGTAGGTCGGCGCCATCTGCCAGCCGACCGCCTTGCCCTCCGTGTAGCGAGCCGGCGGGGCCACGGCCTTCGCCACCGTCACCCCACCGAGGATGACCGCTCCGAGCACCAGCAGGACGATCGCCGCGATCCCGCGTCCGCGTCCTGGCCTGTGTTCCATTTTGTCCCTTCCGATGTACCTGCCTTGCATCGTAGGTCGACGCGGCAGCCGCCCATGCCGCCGGGGCCCTGGTGCGCCATGCGGGCAGATACCGATTCGGACACCGCGCGCACGCCGCCGGACCCCGCACGACTGCGGTACGGGACCCGGCGGCGTGCGCGCGGCGGAGACGGCTAGTGGATCTCGCGCAGCACCTCGAGGACGGCCCGCTCGTCCGGTGCGCACTGGAGCCGCGCCCGGAAGTCCCCGTCCATCAGCTTGCGCGACAGCAGCGCCAGGATCCGCAGGTGCTCGTCACCGGCGGCGGCCTCCGGCACCGCGATCATGAAGACCAGCCGGGCCTTCGTACCGTCCAGCGAGCCCCACTCGATGCCCTCACCGGACCGGGCGAAGCCGACCGTGGGCCGGGTGACCGCGTCGGTCTTGGCGTGCGGGATCGCGATCGACTCGCCGAGCCCGGTCGTGCCCTGCGCCTCCCGGGCGAGCGCCACCCGTACGAGCTCCTCGACGTCCCGGACGTGCCCGGTGGAGGCCAGCATCCCGGCCATTTCGCGGATCGCCGCCTCCTTGGTGTCCGAGGCCAGCTCCGTCTTGACGGTCCGCTCGGTCAGGTACCCGGACAGCACCTCCGGCTCCCCGTCCCCGCCGCCGGGAGCGGCGGCGGGGGCCGCCTTCGTCAGCACGGCCGTCCCGCCCGCCCCGGCCCCGGCACCCACACCGGCGAGCACGGGCTCCGCCGCCCCCGTCACGACCGGCGCGGCGGCCTTCCCGCCCCGCCGCTCCTTGATCTCGATCAGCGCGTTGGTCGTCAGCGCGGTCACCACCGTGCCGATGGCGATCGCGATCAGGAACCAGACCCAGCCGCTGATGGCACCCAACGCAGCCACGATCGGACCGCCGTGCGGCACGTGGTCGCCCACGCCCGCCACACCGGCGACCGCACCGGCCACCGCGCCGCCCAGCATGTTCGCCGGGATGACGATCGCCGGCCGCGCCGCCGCGAAGGGGATCGCACCCTCGGAGATGCCGAACATGCCCATGAACATCGCCGCCATGCCCGTGTCGCGCTCCTGCTCCGAGTACAGCTTGCGGCGCAGCACCGTCGCCAGGCCCTGGCCGAGCGGCATGACCGGGATGGCCGCCGCGCACATGCCCATGACCGCGTAGTTCCCGGAGGCGATGAGCCCCGTACCGAAGAGGAACGCCGTCTTGTTGACCGGGCCGCCCATGTCGAAGGCGATCATCAGGCCGAGCAGCGCGCCGAGCAGGATCGCGCTGGTGCCGGTCATGCCCGACAGCCAGCCGGTCAGGCTCTCGAAGACCCACGAGATCGGCTTGCCGATGACGTAGATGAAGAACAGGCCGAGCGCGGTCGTCGCCACGATCGGGATCACGATGATCGGCATGATCGGCTGGACGACCTTGGGGACCTTGACCTTCTTGATCCACAGGACCAGGTAGCCCGCCAGGAAGCCCGTCACAATCGCGCCGATGAAGCCCGCGCCCGACTTCGAGTCGTAGAGCGCCCCGGTGTTCGCGATGAAGCCGCCGATCATGCCGGGCACCAGCGCCGGCCGGTCGCCGATGGCGTACGCGATGTAGCCGGACAGGATCGGGATCATCAGGGTGAAGCCCAGGACGCCGATCTGGAAGACGTGGTCCCAGAAGGTGCCCGGCGTGACCGCGTACCCCTCGGCCGTGGCGTGACCGCCCAGGGCCAGCGCGATGGCGATCAGCAGACCGCCCACCACCACGAACGGGATCATGTACGAGACACCGTTCATCAGCGCCTTGTACGCGAGGCTGCGCTCCTTGCCGCCGCCCGCGCCGCCCCCGCCGCCCGCCGGGCCGGCCGTGCCCGTCTGCACCGGCGCGCTCTGCACGCGCTCGATCAGTTCCTTCGGCTTGTGGATGCCGTCGGCGACCCCGGTGGACAGGACCCGCTTGCCGGCGAAGCGCTCGCGGTCGACCTCCTTGTCGGCGGCGATGATGATCCCGTCCGCCTCCCTGACATCGTTGTCAGAGAGCACGTTCTCGGCCCCGATGGAGCCCTGGGTCTCCACCTTCATGTCCACGCCGAGCTCGGCGGCGGCCTGCTGGAGCTTCTCCGCGGCCATGTAGGTGTGCGCGATCCCCGTGGGGCACGCCGTGACGGCGAGCAGCTTCAGGCGCTTGTGGCCGCTCGGGCCGCCGTCACCGGGAGGGCCGGCTGGACTGGTCACTGGAATCTCCTTCGCGCCGATAGTCCGCGCGCGATCGCGCGCGGACCCGATCCACCGGCATCCTGCAACACACAAGAGGTGGATCAAAAGTCCGAAAGGCCCCGAACACTCCGCCGGAAGGCCCGAAAACGAGGCGCGACTTGTCCCCCTCCCCACTGGGGTCCGCTGGGCCGATCGGTGTAGATTCGTCATCAGTGTCAGGCGTCGCTGCTGATGGCGGTCGGGCGGTCCTCGTGACCGGCCGAGGGGAGAGAGGGCCCTCGACGGACTGTGCTCAGTGCACCGGTTCGCCGTGCACGGCTCAGCCGTACCCACCTCTCGAACCATGAGGAGCAGCACCCATGGACTTCAAGGTCGCCGACCTTTCCCTTGCCGTCTTCGGCCGCAAGGAGATCACCCTGGCCGAGCACGAGATGCCGGGTCTGATGTCGATCCGCAAGGAGTACGCCGCGACGCAGCCGCTGGCCGGCGCCCGGATCACCGGCTCCCTGCACATGACCGTGCAGACGGCCGTGCTGATCGAGACCCTGGTCGCCCTCGGCGCCGACGTCCGCTGGGCCTCCTGCAACATCTTCTCCACCCAGGACCACGCGGCCGCCGCCATCGCCGTCGGCCCGAACGGCACCCCGGAGAACCCGCAGGGCGTCCCGGTCTTCGCCTGGAAGGGCGAGACGCTGGAGGAGTACTGGTGGTGCACGGAGCAGGCGCTGACCTGGCCGAACACCCCCACCGGCGGCCCGAACATGATCCTCGACGACGGTGGTGACGCCACCCTGCTCGTCCACAAGGGCGTCGAGTTCGAGAAGGCCGGCGCGGCCCCGGACCCGTCCACCGCGGACTCCGAGGAGTACGCCCACATCCTCACGCTCCTCAACCGCACCCTGGGCGAGTCCCCGCAGAAGTGGACGCAGCTCGCGTCCGAGATCCGCGGCGTGACCGAGGAGACCACCACCGGCGTCCACCGCCTCTACGAGATGATGGCCGAGGGCACCCTGCTCTTCCCGGCGATCAACGTGAACGACGCCGTCACCAAGTCGAAGTTCGACAACAAGTACGGCTGCCGCCACTCCCTGATCGACGGCATCAACCGCGCCACCGACGTCCTGATCGGCGGCAAGGTCGCGGTGGTCTGCGGTTACGGCGACGTCGGCAAGGGCTGCGCCGAGTCCCTGCGCGGCCAGGGCGCCCGCGTCATCGTCACCGAGATCGACCCGATCTGCGCCCTCCAGGCCGCCATGGACGGCTACCAGGTCGCCACCCTGGACGACGTCGTGGAGATCGCCGACATCTTCATCACGACCACGGGCAACAAGGACATCATCATGGCCTCGGACATGGCCAAGATGAAGCACCAGGCGATCGTCGGCAACATCGGCCACTTCGACAACGAGATCGACATGGCCGGCCTGGCCAAGATCGACGGCATCGTCAAGGACGAGGTCAAGCCCCAGGTCCACACCTGGAAGTTCCCCGACGGCAAGGTCCTGATCGTCCTCTCCGAGGGCCGCCTCCTCAACCTGGGCAACGCGACCGGCCACCCGTCCTTCGTCATGTCGAACTCCTTCGCGGACCAGACCCTGGCCCAGATCGAGCTCTTCACGAAGCCGTCCGAGTACCCGACCGACGTCTACGTGCTCCCCAAGCACCTCGACGAGAAGGTCGCCCGCCTCCACCTCGACGCCCTGGGCGTCAGGCTGACCACCCTGCGCCCGGAGCAGGCCGCCTACATCGGCGTCGCGGTCGAGGGCCCGTACAAGCCGGACCACTACCGCTACTGATCCCCACGGATCACCGAGCGGACCCACCGCACCGAGCCAGGCCCCCGGCACTCCGCCGGGGGCCTGCCCCGTACCCGACCCGAGGACTCCGGACCCCATGCCCCGCGGCCGCTACTCGCTCCACGACCCGCACGACCACACCCCCCTCGGCGAGGAGCACTTCCACTGCGCCCCCGGCCCGAGCGGCTGGCGCTACGTCTCCCAGCTGACCGCCCCGAACGGCGACCACCGCGGCTCCGTCGACCTGGCCATCGACGAACTCGGCCGCCCCATCCGCCTCGAACTCAACGCGTCGAGCTGGCAGGTCCGCGGCGCCGCCATCGACGGAGTCACCTGGGTCCGTACCGACCCCACCGGCGCCGAGGCCACCGAGGGCAACGTCGCCGCCCCCGGCTTCACCGGCACCTCCCCGGCCTTCCTCATCGCGACGGCCCGCCTGCTGCGCCTGACCCCCGGTGCCCCCGCGACCCGCGTCCGGCTCGTCGCCCTCACCGACCCGGTCCTCGCCCCCCGTACGGTCGACCAGGCCTGGGCCCTTCGCTCACGCGCCGAGCACTCCACCGACAGCGGCCCGCTCGTGGTGGACGAGTACCAGGTCACCGCCCTCGACACGGGCGAGGTCCACACCATCCACATCGCGGGAGACGTGGTCCTCTCGGCCCCCGGCATCGAACTCGAACACCTGGAAACCCCGCCGTCGTCCTTCGCGGACCCCGGCGCCGAAGACTAGGCCGGCGGAGCGAAGCCGGTCCCGCGCGCGGGCGGCTCTACGGGCGCCACGTGCGCCGGAGCGGGCGCGGCCATCGGCACGGCCGTCGGCACGGGCATCGGCATGGGCATGGGCATCGGCGCAGCCACGGGAGCCGCTGCCGCTGCCGGCGCCCGTCCCGCCGCGTGCGCGGTGAAGGCCCGGGCGGCATCCCGGGACTGCCGCTCGTGGACCACCGCCATCAGGAACGCGGCAGCCGGCACCCCGGCCGGCGGCGGCGTCCCCGTCCGGGCCACCACATCGTCCGCGAGCCGCGCGGCCATCGCGGCACCCGTGTGCGGATCCAGCTGGTTCATCCGCGTCAGGTACTGGCGGATCGCCAGCCACAGACCGTCCGGCACCGCCGACAGGTCCAGCGCGGCGAACCGCCCCGCCAGCCACGGCGGCGGCGCGGGCACCGGCATCACCCGCGCCCCCGGCACCCGCTCCCGGATCACCAGGGTCCCCGCGAACACGTCCCCGAGCCGCCGCCCCCGCTCCGACATCAGCGAGGCGATGCACGCGACCGCCCCGAAGGTCATCAGCAGCTCCACGACCCCCATGGCCCCGCGCACCAGCGCGTGCCGGAACCGGATCGGCCCGCCGTCCTCCCGCACCACCCGCAGCCCGCACGCCAGCTTCCCCAGCGAACGGCCGTGGCTCAGCGTCTCCACCGCGATCGGCACGCCGACCAGCACCAGCAGGAAGCTCGCCACCGTCACGGCGGCCTGGGCGGCGTCATCGAGATCGGCGGTCGCGTAGAGCAGTGCGATGGACACCACCACGTACCCGGTGAAGTACACGAGCAGGTCGAGCAGGACCGCCAGCGCCCGGCTCGGCAGCCGCGCCGGCCGCAGACCCAGGACGACCGCGTCCCCCGTCACCAGATCGCTCACCGAGTGCACCTTTCCCCGACCTGACCCGCCCCTGTCCACTCCAGTCTGCCAAGCTGACCGCAGGAGAAGTAAGCCGTATCGGGTGGCCAGGGGCAGGGGAGCGGTAACCGGATGGATCTCGACGTCTTCGTGGCGGCCCACCAGACGGAGTGGGCCCGCCTGGAGCAGCTCCTCGGCCGCGGCCGCCGGCTCACCGGGGCGGAGGCCGACGAACTCGTCGCCCTCTACCAGCGCACCTCCACCCACCTCTCCCTGATCCAGTCGAGCGCCCCCGACCCGA
Organism: Streptomyces sp. NBC_00091; assembly: GCF_026343185.1. GTDB lineage: Bacteria > Actinomycetota > Actinomycetes > Streptomycetales > Streptomycetaceae > Streptomyces. Next base: position 3,548,786 of record NZ_JAPEMA010000001.1, read on the forward strand.
TGCTCACGGGCCGCCTCACCCAGCTCGTAGCCCGCGCCCGCTCCACCGTCACGGGGACCCGCCGCGCCGGCTGGCGCGACGCGGCCCGCTTCTTCACCGAGGGCTTCCCGGCCGCCGTCTACCGCAGCCGCCGCTGGTGGATACCCACCGCGCTGCTCTCCACGGCCCTCGGCGTGCTCATCGGCTGGTGGATAGCCACGCACCCCGAGGTCCAGAGCGCCATAGCCGCCCCGGACCACCTCAAGGAGCTGACGAAGCCGGGCGGTCAGTACGAGACGTACTACTCCAGCCACCCGGCGGCCTCCTTCGCGGCCCAGGTCTGGACGAACAACGCCCAGGCCGCAGCCGTCTGCCTCGTCCTCGGCGCCTTCCTGGGCCTCCCGGTGCTCTGGATCCTCTTCCTGAACATGGCCAACCTCGGCGTCGGCCTCGGGCTGATGACCTCCGCCGGCCGCCTGGACGTCTTCCTCGGCCTGATCCTTCCGCACGGCCTGCTCGAACTGACCGCGGTCTTCGTCGCCGCCGGTACGGGCCTGCGCCTGGGCTGGACGGTCATCGACCCGGGCCCCCGAACCCGCCGCACGGCCCTCGCCGAACAGGGCCGCGCCGCTCTCGGCATGGCCATCGGCCTGGCCCTGGTCCTCTTCGTCTCCGGCCTGATCGAGGGCTTCGTGACCCCGTCGGGGCTCCCCACCTGGGCCCGCATCACCATCGGCGTCGTCGCCGAGGCCGCCTTCCTCGTCTACGTCTACGTCCTGGGCGGCCGGGCCTCCCGCGCCGGCGAGGTGGGCGACGTGGAGGAAGCGGACCGTACGGCGACACTGCCGACCGCGGCGTGATGTGCGTACAAGCCCTCTGAGCTGCTAGTCTCCTCGTCGTCCCGCAGACACCGTTGACACGGCGGCTGTGGGGAGGTAGATTCGAACGGTTGCCTCGAACTGGACAAGTTCGGCAGCGATGGTTTAAAATCTCTCTCGCCCCCAACGGAATTGAATTCCACTGGGGCGCAGTCGACTCTTCATTGCAGGAATCTGAAGCCGGGAAATCCGGTGGAAAACTTCTGATAGAGTCGGAACCGCCGGAAAGGGAAAGCGCGAAAGCGTAGAACCTCGAAGGCGCCGAGGAAATCGGACACGAAAGAGTCTGATAGAGTCGGAAACGCAAGAACAGAACGAAAGCCCGGAGGAAAGCCCGCGAGGGTGAGTACAAAGGAAGCGTCCGTTCCTTGAGAACTCAACAGCGTGCCAAAAATCAACGCCAGAAGTTGATACCCCGTCCACTTTGGTGGATGAGGTTCCTTTGAAAAAGACCTGCGGGGCCTTCGGGTACTCGTAGGCAACAAACACAGCGAGGACGTTGTGGCGCGTCGGTCTTATTCCGACATGACGTGCCCGCTCAACGTGTGTGTGCACCGGATTACCGGTAAACATTCATGGAGAGTTTGATCCTGGCTCAGGACGAACGCTGGCGGCGTGCTTAACACATGCAAGTCGAACGATGAAGCCCTTCGGGGTGGATTAGTGGCGAACGGGTGAGTAACACGTGGGCAATCTGCCCTTCACTCTGGGACAAGCCCTGGAAACGGGGTCTAATACCGGATACCACTCCTGCCTGCATGGGCGGGGGTTGAAAGCTCCGGCGGTGAAGGATGAGCCCGCGGCCTATCAGCTTGTTGGTGGGGTAATGGCCCACCAAGGCGACGACGGGTAGCCGGCCTGAGAGGGCGACCGGCCACACTGGGACTGAGACACGGCCCAGACTCCTACGGGAGGCAGCAGTGGGGAATATTGCACAATGGGCGAAAGCCTGATGCAGCGACGCCGCGTGAGGGATGACGGCCTTCGGGTTGTAAACCTCTTTCAGCAGGGAAGAAGCGAAAGTGACGGTACCTGCAGAAGAAGCGCCGGCTAACTACGTGCCAGCAGCCGCGGTAATACGTAGGGCGCAAGCGTTGTCCGGAATTATTGGGCGTAAAGAGCTCGTAGGCGGCTTGTCACGTCGGATGTGAAAGCCCGAGGCTTAACCTCGGGTCTGCATTCGATACGGGCTAGCTAGAGTGTGGTAGGGGAGATCGGAATTCCTGGTGTAGCGGTGAAATGCGCAGATATCAGGAGGAACACCGGTGGCGAAGGCGGATCTCTGGGCCATTACTGACGCTGAGGAGCGAAAGCGTGGGGAGCGAACAGGATTAGATACCCTGGTAGTCCACGCCGTAAACGTTGGGAACTAGGTGTTGGCGACATTCCACGTCGTCGGTGCCGCAGCTAACGCATTAAGTTCCCCGCCTGGGGAGTACGGCCGCAAGGCTAAAACTCAAAGGAATTGACGGGGGCCCGCACAAGCAGCGGAGCATGTGGCTTAATTCGACGCAACGCGAAGAACCTTACCAAGGCTTGACATATACCGGAAAGCATTAGAGATAGTGCCCCCCTTGTGGTCGGTATACAGGTGGTGCATGGCTGTCGTCAGCTCGTGTCGTGAGATGTTGGGTTAAGTCCCGCAACGAGCGCAACCCTTGTCCTGTGTTGCCAGCATGCCCTTCGGGGTGATGGGGACTCACAGGAGACCGCCGGGGTCAACTCGGAGGAAGGTGGGGACGACGTCAAGTCATCATGCCCCTTATGTCTTGGGCTGCACACGTGCTACAATGGCCGGTACAATGAGCTGCGATACCGTGAGGTGGAGCGAATCTCAAAAAGCCGGTCTCAGTTCGGATTGGGGTCTGCAACTCGACCCCATGAAGTTGGAGTTGCTAGTAATCGCAGATCAGCATTGCTGCGGTGAATACGTTCCCGGGCCTTGTACACACCGCCCGTCACGTCACGAAAGTCGGTAACACCCGAAGCCGGTGGCCCAACCCGTAAGGGAGGGAGCTGTCGAAGGTGGGACTGGCGATTGGGACGAAGTCGTAACAAGGTAGCCGTACCGGAAGGTGCGGCTGGATCACCTCCTTTCTAAGGAGCACAGTACCGATTGCAGACAAATGTTCTGCACGGTCAGCTCATGGGTGGAACGTTGATTATTTGGCACGGTCTTCCAGATGGATCACGAGTACTGCTTCGGCGTGGAAAGTGACTCACTGATGGAGGGTCGTGCCTGGCACGTTGTTGGGTATCTGAGGGTACGGCCGTAAGGTCTTATCTTCGCGATGCCGGCCCCAGTGAACTTGTTCCTTTCGAGGTGCAGGGTGATGGGTGGCTGGTCGTTGCTTGAGAACTACACAGTGGACGCGAGCATCTGTGGCCAAGTTTTTAAGGGCGCACGGTGGATGCCTTGGCACCAGGAACCGATGAAGGACGTGAGAGGCCGCGATAGGCCCCGGGGAGCTGCCAACTGAGCTTTGATCCGGGGGTGTCCGAATGGGGAAACCCGGCAGTCGTCATGGGCTGTCACCCATGCCTGAACACATAGGGCATGTGGAGGGAACGAGGGGAAGTGAAACATCTCAGTACCCTCAGGAAGAGAAAACAACCGTGATTCCGGGAGTAGTGGCGAGCGAAACCGGATGAGGCCAAACCGTATGCGTGTGATACCCGGCAGGGGTTGCGCATGCGGGGTTGTGGGAATTCTTTTGATCGGTCTGCCGGCCGGTCGGCGAGTCAGAAACCGTTGATGTAGTCGAAGGACATGCGAAAGGTCCGGCGTAGAGGGTAAGACCCCCGTAGACGAAACATCAGCGGCTTGCTTAAGAATCTCCCAAGTAGCACGGGGCCCGAGAAATCCCGTGTGAATCTGGCGGGACCACCCGCTAAGCCTAAATATTCCCTGGTGACCGATAGCGGATAGTACCGTGAGGGAATGGTGAAAAGTACCGCGGGAGCGGAGTGAAATAGTACCTGAAACCGTGTGCCTACAAGCCGTGGGAGCGTCGCTCATTGGGTTTACCCAATGGGTCGTGACTGCGTGCCTTTTGAAGAATGAGCCTGCGAGTTAGCGGTGTGTAGCGAGGTTAACCCGTGTGGGGAAGCCGTAGCGAAAGCGAGTCCGAATAGGGCGATTGAGTTGCACGCTCTAGACCCGAAGCGGAGTGATCTAGCCATGGGCAGGTTGAAGCGGAGGTAAGACTTCGTGGAGGACCGAACCCACCAGGGTTGAAAACCTGGGGGATGACCTGTGGTTAGGGGTGAAAGGCCAATCAAACTCCGTGATAGCTGGTTCTCCCCGAAATGCATTTAGGTGCAGCGTCGTGTGTTTCTTGCCGGAGGTAGAGCACTGGATAGGCGATGGGCCCTACCGGGTTACTGACCTTAGCCAAACTCCGAATGCCGGTAAGTGAGAGCACGGCAGTGAGACTGTGGGGGATAAGCTCCATGGTCGAGAGGGAAACAGCCCAGAGCATCGACTAAGGCCCCTAAGCGTACGCTAAGTGGGAAAGGATGTGGAGTCGCAGAGACAACCAGGAGGTTGGCTTAGAAGCAGCCACCCTTGAAAGAGTGCGTAATAGCTCACTGGTCAAGTGATTCCGCGCCGACAATGTAGCGGGGCTCAAGCGTACCGCCGAAGTCGTGTCATTGCAGCAATAGGGCCAACGCCCGCTGTGATGGGTAGGGGAGCGTCGTGTGCCGGGTGAAGCAGCAGCGGAAGCTAGTTGTGGACGGTTCACGAGTGAGAATGCAGGCATGAGTAGCGATACACACGTGAGAAACGTGTGCGCCGATTGACTAAGGGTTCCTGGGTCAAGCTGATCTGCCCAGGGTAAGTCGGGACCTAAGGCGAGGCCGACAGGCGTAGTCGATGGACAACCGGTTGATATTCCGGTACCCGCTTTGAAACGCCCAATATCGAATCCTCTGATGCTAAGCCCGTGAAGCCGTTCCGGACCCTTCGGGGAAAGGAAAGTGGTGGAGCCGGCGATCCAAGGTGGTAGTAGGTAAGCGATGGGGTGACGCAGGAAGGTAGTCCAGCCCGGGCGGTGGTTGTCCCGGGGTAAGGGTGTAGGCCGAGGGGTAGGCAAATCCGTCCCTCATATAAGGCTGAGACCTGATGCCGAGCCGATTGTGGTGAAGTGGATGATCCTATGCTGTCGAGAAAAGCCTCTAGCGAGTTTCATGGCGGCCCGTACCCTAAACCGACTCAGGTGGTCAGGTAGAGAATACCGAGGCGTTCGGGTGAACTATGGTTAAGGAACTCGGCAAAATGCCCCCGTAACTTCGGGAGAAGGGGGGCCATCACTGGTGAAGGAACTTGCTTCCTGAGCTGGGGGTGGCCGCAGAGACCAGCGAGAAGCGACTGTTTACTAAAAACACAGGTCCGTGCGAAGCCGTAAGGCGATGTATACGGACTGACGCCTGCCCGGTGCTGGAACGTTAAGGGGACCGGTTAGTGACCTTTCGGGGTTGCGAAGCTGAGAACTTAAGCGCCAGTAAACGGCGGTGGTAACTATAACCATCCTAAGGTAGCGAAATTCCTTGTCGGGTAAGTTCCGACCTGCACGAATGGCGTAACGACTTCTCGACTGTCTCAACCATAGGCCCGGTGAAATTGCACTACGAGTAAAGATGCTCGTTTCGCGCAGCAGGACGGAAAGACCCCGGGACCTTTACTACAGTTTGATATTGGTGTTCGGTTCGGCTTGTGTAGGATAGGTGGGAGACTTTGAAGCCGTGACGCCAGTCATGGTGGAGTCGCCGTTGAAATACCACTCTGGTCGTGCTGGATGTCTAACCTCGGTCCGTGATCCGGATCAGGGACAGTGTCTGATGGGTAGTTTAACTGGGGCGGTTGCCTCCCAAAGGGTAACGGAGGCGCCCAAAGGTTCCCTCAGCCTGGTTGGCAATCAGGTGTTGAGTGTAAGTGCACAAGGGAGCTTGACTGTGAGACCGACGGGTCGAGCAGGGACGAAAGTCGGGACTAGTGATCCGGCGGTGGCTTGTGGAAGCGCCGTCGCTCAACGGATAAAAGGTACCCCGGGGATAACAGGCTGATCTTCCCCAAGAGTCCATATCGACGGGATGGTTTGGCACCTCGATGTCGGCTCGTCGCATCCTGGGGCTGGAGTCGGTCCCAAGGGTTGGGCTGTTCGCCCATTAAAGCGGTACGCGAGCTGGGTTTAGAACGTCGTGAGACAGTTCGGTCCCTATCCGCTGTGCGCGTAGGAATATTGAGAAGGGCTGTCCCTAGTACGAGAGGACCGGGACGGACGAACCTCTGGTGTGCCAGTTGTCCTGCCAAGGGCATGGCTGGTTGGCTACGTTCGGGAGGGATAACCGCTGAAAGCATCTAAGCGGGAAGCCTGCTTCAAGATGAGTATTCCCACCTCCTTGAGAGGGTAAGGCTCCCAGTAGACGACTGGGTTGATAGGCCAGATGTGGAAGCCCGGTAACGGGTGGAGCTGACTGGTACTAATAGGCCGAGGGCTTGTCCTCAGTTGCTCGCGTCCACTGTGTTAGTTCTGAAGTAACGACCGTGTTTATGCCCGGTTGGTTAACTTCATAGTGTTTCGGTGGTCATAGCGTTAGGGAAACGCCCGGTTTACATTCCGAACCCGGAAGCTAAGCCTTTCAGCGCCGATGGTACTGCAGGGGGGACCCTGTGGGAGAGTAGGACGCCGCCGAACAATCATTGTGGGAAAGCCCCGCACCTTATGGTGCGGGGCTTTTCTGCGTTTAGGGGTCTTGTAGGCCGGCCTTAAGCCTTACTGGCCCACTCTGCCGTCGACGCATTCGCGCAGGAGGTCGGCGTGGCCGCAGTGGCGGGCGTACTCCTCGACCCTGTGGACCAGCAGTTCTCGGATCGCGATGCCGTCCTTGCCCACCCGCTCGCCCAGGTCCGGGTGCTCGGCCAGCGCGGCGTCGGTTTCGGCCTGCTCGCGCTCCAGGTCGGCGTACGCGGCCTCGACCACGGCCGGATCGGCGACGGCTTCGTCGAAGTCCGCGTCGCGCTTCCCGTACAGCTTGGTGAGCGGGTCGGCGTCGGTGATCCAGTTGCGCCAGTCCCGTTCCACCTCGGCGAGGTGCCGGACCAGGCCGAGCAGGGACATGGTCGACGGCGGGACCGAGCGGCGGGCCAGTTGTTCCGCGTCCAGGCCCTCGCACTTCATGCGGAAGGTGATGCGGTAGTTCGTCAGGAAGTCGTGAAGCGTCGCGAGCTCGCCCTCGGGACTGTTCTCGTTGTTGCGGGGGTCGTCGTCCGGGTCCGTCCACATGTCGGGGTAGACGGTCGCCTGGGTCCATCGCGCGGGTTGATCACTCATGCGGCCCATGGTCGTCTGTGACGGCCCGGCTCGCTACCGAGTTCTTGCTAGAGGCGGCCGGCGGCTTTCAGGGCGAGGTAGGCGTCGGCCAGGGACGGGGCCAGGGTGTCGGGGGTGGCGTCGACCACGTGGACGCCGTGGCGGGTGAGCTGCTCTGCGGTGCGGTGGCGCTGGGACTGGGTCTGGGTGGCGGCCGCGGCCTCGTAGACGGCGTCGAGGGAGCTGCGGGACGCGGCCATGGCCGCGATGTGGGGGTCGGCCACCGAGGCCAGGACGACCGTGTGGCGCTGCGTGAGGCGGGGGAGTAGCGGGAGCAGGCCCTCTTCGATGGGCGCCGCGTCCAGGCTCGTCAGGAGGACCACCAGGGACCGGCGCGGGGCGCTGCGGAGGATGGTGGAGACCAGGGTGCGGGAGTCCGTCTCGACCAGTTCGGGTTCGAGGCCGGCCATGGCGTTCACGAAGGCCGGGAGGGTGTCGGCGGCCGAGCGGCCCTGGACCTGGGCGCGGGGGCGGCGGTCGTGGGCCAGGAGGTCCACGCGGTCGCCGGCGCGGGTGGCCAGGGCGGCCAGGAGCAGGGCGGCGTCCATGGCGGAGTCCAGGCGGGGGGCGTCGCCGACGCGGCCCGCCGAGGTGCGGCCGGTGTCCAGGCAGATCAGGATGTGCCGGTCGCGTTCCGGGCGCCAGGTGCGGACGGCGACCTTGGGGCGGCGGGCGGTGGCCCGCCAGTCGATGGAGCGGGTGTCGTCGCCGGGGACGTAGTCGCGCAGGCTGTCGAACTCGGTGCCCTCGCCGCGGGTCAGCAGGCTCGTACGGCCGTCGAGTTCGCGCAGGCGCGCGAGGCGCGAGGGGAGGTGCTTGCGGCTGGTGAAGGGCGGCAGGACCCGGACCGTCCAGGGGACGGTGTGGTTGCCCTGGCGGGCCCACAGGCCGAGGGGGCCGTACGAGCGGACGGTGACGAGCGCGGCCTTGCGGTCGCCGCGCCGGGTGGGGCGCAGGCGGGTCGTGAGGCGGCGGCGTTCGCCGGCGGGGACGGTCAGGTCGTGGCGGGAGGCGGCCGTTTCGGTGCCGGGGCGCCAGCTGCTGGGGGGCCAGGCGTCGCGGACGCGGGCGCGGAGCTTGCGGGCGTGGGGGTTGGTGACCGTGAGGTGGACGTCCGCGCTCTCGCCGAGGCGGACCGCGGTGTCACCCGAGCGGGTGAGCCGCAGGGTCCGTACGGGTGCTGCGAGGGCGCAGTCGAGGGCGCAGGCCAGGGCGAGGGGGCCGTTGACCGCGAGGAGGCCCGTCCAGCTCGGTTCGAGGATGCCGACGGGGAGGCTGCCGAGGGCCGCCAGCAGGGCGGCGCGTCCGGTGAGGGCCATCAGCGGGGGACGGGGACGTGGGTGAGGATCGCCGAGATGACCGAGTCGGAGGTGACGCCCTCCATCTCGGCTTCCGGGCGCAGCTGCACGCGGTGGCGCAGGGTGGGCAGGGCGAGGGCCTTCACGTCGTCGGGGGTGACGTAGTCGCGGCCGGTGAGCCAGGCCCAGGCGCGGGCGGTGGCCAGGAGGGCGGTCGCGCCGCGGGGGGAGACGCCGAGGGTGAGGGACGGCGATTCGCGGGTGGCGCGGCAGATGTCGACGACGTAGGCGGTGATCTCGGGGGAGACGGTGGTCTCCTCGACGGCCTTGCGGGCGGCCTCGAGCTCCTGGGCGCCGGCGACCGGGCGGATGCCGGCGGCGTGCAGGTCGCGCGGGTTGAAGCCGGCGGCGTGCCGGGTCAGGACGCCGATCTCGTCCTCGCGGGAGGGGAGGGGAACGGTGAGCTTGAGGAGGAAGCGGTCCAGCTGGGCTTCGGGCAGGGGGTAGGTGCCCTCGTACTCGACCGGGTTCATGGTGGCGGCGACGAGGAAGGGCTCGGGGAGCTTCCGCGGGGTGCCGTCGACGGTGACCTGGCGTTCCTCCATCGCTTCGAGGAGGGAGGACTGGGTCTTGGGGGGCGTGCGGTTGATCTCGTCCGCGAGGAGGAGGTTGGTGAAGACGGGGCCGTCCTGGAAGGAGAACTCGGCGGTGCGGGCGTCGTAGACGAGGGAGCCGGTGACGTCGCTCGGCATCAGGTCGGGGGTGAACTGGACGCGCTTGGTGTCGAGGGAGAGGGAGGCCGCGAGGGCGCGTACGAGGAGGGTCTTCGCGACGCCGGGGACGCCTTCGAGGAGGACGTGGCCGCGGCACAGGAGGGCTACGACGAGACCGGTGACGGCGGAGTCCTGGCCGACCACGGCCTTTCCGATCTCGGTGCGGAGCGCTTCCAGGGAGGAGCGGGCGCTGTCCGTGGTGGCCGTCATGAGGTGCGGACCTCTCTTTCGAGGGCGTCGAGGTGGTCGGCGAGCGCGACGAGTGCCGCGTCGTCGGCGGGGGTGGTGCCGAAGAGGGTGGTGGCCGCGTCGTGTCCGGCCGCGGTCTGGGGCAGGCGGGCGGAGACGGCGGGGACCAGGGTTGCGGGGTCGTGGGCCTGGGCGGGCGGTACGCCGACCAGTGCGGCGAGGCGTTCGCGGGCGGCGGTGCGCAGCACGGTGGCGGCGCGGTCGCGGGCGGAGGCCTTGCGGTAGAGGCGGGCGCGGCCCTCGGTGGTCTCGGAGGCGCGGATGGCGACGGGCAGGTTCTCGGTGACGAGAGGGCCGAGGCGGCGGGCGCGCCAGAGGGCGGCGAGGGCGGCGGCGACGAACAGCTGGAGCAGGGCCCACAGCCAGCCGGCGGGGACGAGGTCGAGGAGGCTCTTCTCCTCGGCGGGGCCGTCGGCGGGCATGTCCGCGAGGGTGGGCAGGTACCAGACGAGGTCGGGGCGGGAGCCGAGGAGCTGGAGGGCGAGGGAGGCGTTGCCCTGTTCGGCGAGCCGCTGGTTGAGCAGGATCCGTTCGGAGCCGAGGAGGACGGTGTCGCCGCCCTTGGTGGTGCTGGGGAGCACGAGGAGGGTGGGGTGGCCGTCGCTGGGGTAGCAGGCGGTGGCCCCGGGGCGGTCGGTGGTGTAGCGCAGGCCGTCGCCGGTGCCGGCGCGGCCGGCGGTGGTGGCTGCGGGCAGGGCGCAGCCGGGGTCGAGGTCGTTCTGGTGGGCGAAGGACTTCGTGCGGGTGGCGGGGGCCAGGTCGGGGAGGCTGAGGCCGCTGGGGGCGATCAGGACGGTGCGGCCGCCGGAGAGGTCGATGGCGGAGCGGATGGCGCGTCGCTGGGGTTCGCCGAGCAGGTCGGGGTCGGTGACGAGCAGGGTGGTGCGGGGGCCGGCCGCGGCGGCGGCCTCGTCGGCGTTGGTGACCACGCGGGTGGTGACGCCGCGCTCCTTGAGGAGCTGGGCGAGGGCGCGGCTGCCGTCGCGGTCGGCGGAGCGGGGGTCGAGGCGGCCGTGGTGGTCGCCCGCCTGGAGGCCGGCCAGGGCGACGGCGGCGGCGAGGAGGATGCCGAGGCCGAGGAGCAGGCCGCGGGCGCGGGTCCAGAGCTGGGCGCCGGTGAGGGCGGTGGAGGTTCCGGGGGTGGTGGCGCTCCGGTCGTTGTCTTTGCCCTGGTGGGGCGGGGGAGTGGGGGCGCCATCGGTTCCGTGGGTGCCGGTCGTGTCCGGGGCCGCCGGGGCCGGGTGCGGCGGGGCGTCGACCGCGGCCGCCGGGGCCGGGTGCGGGGTGCTGTCGGCCGGGGGCCGGGACGTGGGGCCGGTCATGCGGTGGGTCCCGTCAGGAGCGGCTTGGCGCGTTCCAGGGTGAGGTCGAGGGTGCGCAGGCGGGCGTACGTGTCGGGGTCGGCGGTGCGGCCGCCGTAGGTGACGTCGTCGAAGGTGCGGGCGGCGGCGCGCAGGTCCCCGGCGTGGCCGGGGAGGGAGAGGGCGGCTTCGGCCGCGGCCTCGTCGGCGGTGCGGCCGGGGCGGGGGTCGAGGAGGGTGCGTTCCTCGAGGGAGCGGACGATGGCGCGCATGCGTTCCTGGACGGCTTCGTTCCAGCGGCCCGCCGCGGCGTGGGCGTCGGCGGCGGCGCGGTGGTCGGCGGCGCTGCGCGGGCCCTCGTCGAAGAGGGTGCCGGCGCCGGTGGCGGTGCGGCGGGGGGTGCCGAGCCGCCACCAGAGGGCGCCGATGACCAGGACCACCAGTACGGCGATGGCGAGGAGGCCGAACCCGCCGCCGGGGGTGGCTCCGGAGGCGCGGTCGAAGAACTCGCCCAGCCACTCCCAGAAGCGGTCCAGGGCGCGCTGGAGGAGCCCCGGGTCGTCCTGGTGGTAGGCGGGCTTGGCCAGCTCGCGTTCGGCCGCCTCGCGGGCGGCGTCGCGCGGGGTGGTCAGCGGTGGTGTCTCGGCGCCGGGCAGCAGGGCCGTGGCGCCGGTGGTGATGAGTCCCCCCGTGCTCATCGGTGCGTCAGCCTCCGGGCCGTTCGGTGGCGGTGGTGGCGTATCCGTCCATGCCGGCGGCGCGGGCGAGCTCCAGGTCGAGGGCCTCGCGGCGGATGCGCTGGTCGATGTAGAGGAGGGTGGTGACGCCCGTCTGCATCGGCACGGTGACGGTGGCCCCGATGACCCCGCCGATGGCGCTGATGATCAGGAAGGTCCAGCTGCGGGTGGCGGAGCCGTCGAGCAGGCCGGAGAGGCCTTCGGGGGCCGCGAACAGGGCGAGGCCGGCGAAGGGCATCACGATGACCATGGCGGTGATGGTCCGGATCAGCCAGGTCAGCAGGCTGATGCCGCAGATGCGCCACCAGGAGCCCTTGACCAGCTTGGCGGAGCGCTTGAGGGCGGCGACCGCCGAGCCGCGCTCCAGCATCAGTGCGGGCGGGGCCAGCACGAAGGTCACGTAGAACCAGGCCAGGAGCACGAAGCCGACGGGGATGCCGAGGGCGGTCAGGACGGCGCTGCCCGCGAGGATGCCGGGGAGCGTGGGGAGCAGGACGGCGGCGATGGCGCCCAGGAGCATCAGGGCGGTCAGGGCGAGCATGCGCGGGGCCAGCGGGCGTACGGCCTTCAGCGTGCCGGAGACGGTCGAGGCCTGGCCGAGGACCGCGCGGCTGACGACGGGCGCGAGGAGGGCGGTGACCAGGACGAGCCCGAGGATCTCCAGGTAGTACTGGACGGCGTAGACGAGCGCGGTGTTGCCCATGACCTCGACGGCCTGCGAGGGGGTGAGGTCCTCGTCGGCGACCGGGAGCTCGGCCAGCCAGGCGCGCTGGGCGAGGAGCAGGCCGAGCTGGGACAGCGCGGCGACGACCAGGCTGACGGAGAGCACCGAGCGCCAGTGGCCGCGCAGGGTGCCGACCGCGCCGTCGAGGATCTCGCCCAGGCCCAGGGGGCGCAGGGGGATCACGCCGGGCTTGGCGGCGGGCGGCGGGCCGCCCCAGCCGCCGGGGTACTGGTACGGGCTGCCGGGCGCGGGCTGCGTTCCCCAGCCGGGGGCCTGCTGCTGCGGGGGCACGGCCGGCGGCGGGGTCTGGCCCGCCGCGGGGCTGGACCACTGGCCGGCCGGCGGCTGGGCGGCGGACCACTTGCTGTCGCCGGAGCCGGAGCCCGGGTCGGACGGCTGAGCGGGCTGTGCGGGCTGTGCGGACGGCTGAGCGGCCGGCCGGTCGGCGTCGGAGCCCCGGCCGTCGGACGGGGATCCGGGCGTGGCCCAGCCCGGAGAGTCGTTCATCGTCGCTCCTTCACGTGCACCTGCCGTGGCGGGCGCGCTGGTCGGCTGCCATCGTGCCATGGGGGTGCGGGGAACGGACCGGCCGTCCCCCGGATCCCGGGCCGCTCGCCCTTCAATTGTCGCGCCGATCCGGGGCAGACTGGTCGTCCTGATCACCACGCAGGTCCGAGGGGCGATTTCCAGCCCTTTTGGCTGTGGGACAGCTCACCGCCGGGTAACGATTAGCTAATGGGATGATGTCAACCATGAAGGGACGCGTCCTTGTCGTCGACGACGACACCGCACTGGCCGAGATGCTCGGCATTGTGTTGCGTGGAGAAGGTTTTGAGCCGTCGTTCGTAGCAGACGGTGACAAGGCATTGGCTGCCTTCAGGGAGGCCAAGCCGGACCTCGTGCTGCTCGACCTCATGCTGCCCGGCAGGGACGGCATAGAGGTGTGCAGGCTGATCCGGGCCGAGTCGGGCGTGCCTATTGTCATGCTCACCGCCAAGAGTGACACGGTTGACGTGGTCGTGGGCCTGGAATCCGGGGCCGACGACTACATCGTCAAGCCGTTCAAGCCGAAGGAGCTGGTGGCCCGCATCCGGGCCCGTCTGCGCCGGTCGGAGGAGCCCGCGCCCGAGCAGCTGGCCATCGGTGACCTGGTCATCGACGTGGCCGGGCACTCGGTCAAGCGCGACGGTGCCTCCATCGCCCTGACCCCGCTCGAGTTCGACCTGCTGGTCGCGCTCGCCCGCAAGCCCTGGCAGGTCTTCACCCGTGAGGTGCTGCTGGAGCAGGTCTGGGGCTACCGGCACGCGGCGGACACCCGCCTGGTCAACGTGCATGTGCAGCGCCTGCGCTCCAAGGTCGAGAAGGACCCGGAGCGCCCCGAGATCGTCGTGACGGTGCGCGGTGTCGGCTACAAGGCCGGACCGAGCTGACGTGCAGCCCGGCAGGTCCCGGGGCGGCTCCCGGTGGGGAGCCCTGCGGGGCGGTCGGCTGCTCCAGGAAGGAGCGCCCGGCGGCCCCGTGCTGCGGCTGTTCGTACGCCTCGTACGCCGGCCGCTGCTTCCGGCTGTCCGGCTGTGGCGGCGCAACATCCAGCTGCGGGTGGTCGCCGCCACCCTGCTGATGTCGCTCGCCGTGGTCCTCGCGCTGGGCTTCGTCGTCATCGCCCAGGTCTCCAAGGGGCTCCTCGACGCCAAGGAGGAGGCTGCGCAGAGCCAGGCCGCGGGAGGGTTCGCGGTCGCACAGGAGAAGGCCAACACGCCCTTCGCCGCCGACGGGGCCGACGCCACCGACAACAAGGTCGGCCGGGACGCCAGTACCTGGATGAACTCGCTCGTCAAGCAGCTCGCCAGTGGCGGTCAGACCGCCTTCGAGGTGGTCGCGCTCGGCGCCGGCACCGGTGAGCAGGCCGCACCGGCCGCCCAGGGCGTCAAGGGCGCCCGCGCCTCCGGCAACGTCGATCCGACCGCCAGCGTCCCGCTGACGCTGCGCCGGTCCGTCAACCACGCCACCGGCACCTTCAAGACCTTCTGGCAGATCCGGTACACCGCCGGGGCCGGCGAGAAGCCCCCGGAGCCCGCGCTGGTCATCGGCAAGCGGCTCACCGACATCAACGGCGACCCGTACGACCTGTACTACCTCTTCCCCCTGACCCAGGAGGAGGAGTCCCTCAACCTGGTCAAGGTCACCATCGCCACCGCCGGCGTGTTCGTGGTCGTGCTGCTCGGCGCCATCGCCTGGCTCGTGGTGCGCCAGGTCGTGACGCCGGTCCGGATGGCCGCCGGGATCGCCGAGCGGCTCTCGGCCGGGCGGCTCCAGGAGCGCATGAAGGTCACCGGCGAGGACGACATCGCCCGGCTGGGCGAGGCCTTCAACAAGATGGCGCAGAACCTCCAGCTCAAGATCCAGCAGCTGGAGGACCTGTCCCGGTTGCAGCGCCGGTTCGTCTCGGACGTCTCGCACGAGCTGCGGACCCCGCTGACGACGGTCCGGATGGCCGCCGACGTCATCCACGACGCGCGGGTCGACTTCGACCCCGTCACCGCCCGCTCCGCCGAACTCCTGGCCGGGCAGCTCGACCGGTTCGAGTCGCTGCTCGCCGACCTGCTGGAGATCAGCCGGTTCGACGCGGGCGCGGCCGCCCTGGAGGCGGAGCCGGTCGATCTGCGGGACGTCGTACGCCGGGTCATCGAGGGCGCCGAGCCGCTCGCCGAGCACAAGGGAACCCGGATCAGGGTCCTGGGCGACACCCAGCCGGTGATAGCCGAGGCCGACGCCCGGCGCGTGGAGCGGGTGCTGCGCAACCTGGTCGTCAACGCCGTCGAGCACGGTGAGGGACGCGACGTGGTGGTGCGGCTCGCCTCGGCGGGCGGGGCCGTCGCCGTCGCCGTACGGGACTACGGGGTCGGGCTCAAGCCCGGCGAGGCCACGCGTGTCTTCAACCGCTTCTGGCGGGCCGACCCCGCGCGGGCGCGCACGACCGGCGGTACGGGCCTGGGCCTGTCCATCGCGGTCGAGGACGCCCGCCTGCACGGCGGCTGGCTCCAGGCCTGGGGCGAGCCCGGCGGCGGCTCGCAGTTCCGCCTGACGCTGCCCCGCACCGCCGACGAGCCGCTGCGCGGATCGCCGATCCCGCTGGAGCCCGAGGACTCCCGGGCCAACCGTGCCAGGGCCGCCGCCGAGGCCGCCGCCGACGCCGCCGGGCGCGGCAAGGGACCCGGCGGGCCGGGCACGCAGTGCGAGGGGCGCGCCGAGCGTTCCGACCGTTCCCCGATACCGCCGAGGCCGGCGGTCACCACCGCCCTGCCGGTGCCGGCCGACCCCACGGCGCTGCCCGGCAACGGCTCCCGGGTCGTCGCCAGGCCCGCCGATCAGCCAGCAGCACAGGAGGATGGATCCGGTGGAGGACGCTGAGCGCGCGTCGGCAGGCGTAGGCGTACGGGGTGGGCGGCGCGGGCAGCGCGGGCAGCGCGAGCGGGCCGGACGGCACCGGGGCACCCTGGTGGCGCTGTCCCTGGGGACGGTCGGGCTGCTGATCGGCGGCTGCGCCTCCATGCCCGACCGCGGGGAGATCCGCCGGGTGGAGGCCTCGCAGGGAGTCGACTCGCAGGTGCGCGTCTTCGGCGTACCGCCGGCCGACAAGGCCAGCCCGGCCGACATCGTCGACGGCTTCCTGGAGGCCATGACCAGCGACGACCCGCAGCTGGCGACCGCGCGCAAGTACCTCACCGAGGACGCCGCGAAGAACTGGCGGCCCGGCTCGGCCGTCACCGTGCTCTCCGCGGGCCTCGACCGGGTGCCCGTCCAGGGCGACAAGGACCCCGAAGAGCCCCGCTGGAAGATCTACGGCAAGAAGCTCGCGACCGTGGACGAGCGCAGCGCGTACCAGCCGGAGACCGGCGGCGGGCGCTACGAGGAGCACCTCCAGCTGGTCCAGGTCAACAAGCAGTGGCGGATCGCGACCCCGCCCAGCAGCCTGGTGCTCAGCGAGTCCGACTTCCAGCGCATCTACAAGCCCGTCAACAAGTACTACTTCGCGGGCAACACCCTCGTCGCCGACCCGGTGTACGTGCGTCAGCGCACCGACCCCGACTCCCGCATGGACCCGACCACACAGACCGTGCAGTCGCTGCTGGCCGGCCCGTCCAAGTGGCTCGGCCCGGTCGTGTCCACCGCGTTCCCCACGGGCACCGAACTGCGCGAGGGCACCAAGTCCCTGTCCTACGACGGCCAGAACACCCTGCGCGTCCCGCTCAACGGGGGCGCCGCGAACGTCGCGCAGCCGCAGTGCCAGAAGATGGCCACCCAACTCCTCTACACCGTCCGGGACCTGACGACCTCCAAGCTGGACCGGGTCGAACTGCTGCGCCCCGACGGCAAGTCCTCGCTGTGCTGGGTCACCGGCTCGGCCGCCGCGGCCATCGCCAACCGGCCGCCGACGCCGGAGCACCAGTACTACGTGGACAAGGACTTCAAGCTCGTCCGGATGATGCTCGACGCCAGCAGCGAGGAGCAGCAGCAGGACAAGCCGGAGCCGGCTCCGGGCCCGCTGGCCACCGCCGCCGGTTTCAAGGTGGGGTCGGCGGCCGTGACCTACGACGAGAAGCGCGCCGCGGTCGTCTCCGACGACGGGCACGGGCTGTACGTGGTGACGCTGACGACGGCCGGGCCGATGCCGCAGCCGCTGCTGACCAGCAAGTCGGCCAAGCTCAGCGCGCCCAGCTGGGACGCCCAGGGCGACCTGTGGGTCGCGGACCTCGACCCGCAGGGCCAGGGCCTGTGGCGGCTGCCCGGCGGGACCGGCGCCCCGCAGAAGGTGGACGTCGCCGGGCTCGACGGCGGGCGGATCAGCAAGCTGAAGGCCTCCTCGGACGGGGTGCGCATCGCGCTGCTCGTCGAGAAGGAGGGCGGGCGCAAGAACCTGTACATCGGGCGGGTGGAGCGGCCCGAGGGCAAGGGGGACGCCTCGAGGGTCTCGGTGCGCGAGCTGCGTCCGGCGGCCCCGCAGATGGCGGAGGTGACGGCGATGAGCTGGGCGCCGCGCGGCCGGCTGCTGGTGGTGGGCCGGGAGAGCGGCGGGGTGGACCAGGCCCGCTACATGCTGGCCGACGGGTCGATGGTCGCCGCGAGCCTGCCCGGGGCGACGGGGCTGAGTGCGATCGCGGCTTCCGAGGACGAGACGAAGCCCGTGGTGGCGTATTCCAGTGAGGACGGCATCGGCATCGTGTGGCTGCCGCCGGGCGCGCAGTGGCGCACGGTGGCGGCGGGCGGCCGGGCGCCGGTGTACCCGGGCTGACGGGCCCCTGCGGGCCCCTGGATCCCTGGGTTTTCCACAGGGGTCGCGGGGTGCGGTGCGGTCCGGCAGGCTGGACGCATGCGGGGGTGGTGGAAGGAGCTGGCCGGGCTGGTGCTGCCGGCCGACTGCGCGGGCTGCGGAGCCCCGCGCGCCGTGCTGTGCGGGGAGTGCCGGGACGACCTGAGCGGCGCCGGCGCGGGGCTCGTGCGCCCGGTGGTGCGGCGGGCCGGGCCGGCGGGGCTGCCCGAGGTGTACGCGGGGGCCCGGTACGAGGGCGCCGTACGGGCGGTCGTACTGGCGCACAAGGAGCGCGGGGCGCTGCCCCTGGCCGGCCCGCTCGGGGCCGCCCTGGCGGCGGCGGTGGCCCGTGCGGGCGGTGGCGCGGGCCACGGCGGGGCGGGGGAGCTGGTGCTGGTCCCGGTGCCCTCCGCGAGGCGGACGCTGCGGGCGCGCGGGCACGATCCGGCGCGCAGGACCGCCCTGGCCGCGTCCGGGCGGCTGCGCGGGGCCGGTGCGGCCGCGCGCGTGGCGCCCGTACTGCGGCTGCGGCGGGCGGTCGCGGACCAGGCGGGCCTGGGGGCCCGGGAGCGGCAGGAGAACCTCGCCGGGGCCCTGGAGGTGCGCCCGGGCGGGGTCCGGCTGACGGCCGGGGCGCGGATCGTGCTGGTGGACGACCTGATCACGACCGGAGCCACGCTCGCGGAGGCGGCGCGGGCGCTGCGCGCGGCGGGGCTGCGGGTGGACGCGGCGGCCGTGGTGGCGGCGCCGGCCCGCTCATTCGTGCGGAGCGGAGGTAAAGATCCGATCGACAACCCGTACAGACCAAAAATCTTGTGAATAGATTTGGAACTGCCGGGGAATGCGCATCGTTGCAGGTAGTAAGAGGGAACAGCCACCTGATCGGAGGTACGTTCCGGTAGCGGGTGCCGACAACCGGCTTTGAGGGATATGTTCGGTTGTGAGGAACTGCCAGGGGGGTTCTCTCTACTCCGAAGTCGGTGGGATGTAGATCTTGCCGATGGGGGAGGAGGAGGTGAAAGTCGCCAAGTCCGAGGCTCCGGTGTTCACCGGGGCCTGGTGCGAAAGGGAGACGCTTCGCCGTTGGTGGCGGAGGTCTCCGGGAACGGAGTTCTGCGTGGACATCGTCGTCAAGGGCCGCAAGACCGAGGTGCCCGAGCGGTTCCGCAAGCACGTGGCCGAGAAGCTGAATCCGGAGCGGATCCAGAAGCTCGACGCCAAGGTGATCAGCTTGGACGTCGAGGTGTCCAAGGAGCACAACCCGCGCCAGGCCGACCGTTCCGACCGCGTGGAGATCACCCTGCGTTCGCGGGGCCCGGTGATCCGTGCCGAGGCCGCTGCCGCCGACCCGTACGCGGCCCTGGACCTGGCTCAGGACAAGCTGGAGGCCCGGCTGCGCAAGCAGCACGACAAGCGCTTCACCCGCCGTGGCACCGGACGGCTCTCCGCGGCCGAGGTCGCCGACAACGTCCCGGGCGTCGCAACCCTCAACAGCAACGGCGAGCCGGTCTTCGAGGACATGGAGGAAGGGATTCCGGTCAAGCGGATCGGATCTCTCGAAGTGCAGGGCGAAGGCCCGCTCATCGTCCGCGAGAAGACCCACTCCGCCCGGCCCATGTCGCTCGACCAGGCTCTGTACGAAATGGAACTGGTCGGCCACGACTTCTATCTGTTCGTCGACTCCGAGACCAAGATGCCCAGCGTCGTCTACCGGCGCCACGCGTACGACTACGGCGTCATCCACGTGGACCCCGACGGCGCGTCCACCTCGGAGCCCTCGGGTGCGGGTGCGGGCGGCGCGCTCGGAGGCTGAAATTCATCCGTTGCCCCTGCGGGACGCTCGGCGTTCCGCAGGGGCACCTGTATGACTCGTATGAGCCAGATGGATTCCGCCGGATCCGCGTCCCATCGCGTGGGCATGGAATCATGTCGGGCAGTCAACCGGCGGCCGACCCCGCCGGGTTGGACCAGCAGCTCGGCACATGCAGGGGGAGGAACGATGGCGGACAGCTTCGGGCCGGCGCGCGGTGACGACGGCGCCGGCTGTCGTGGGGCGGGGGACCCGGCCGGTGAGCCGATCCGGGTGCTCGTGGTCGACGACCACGCCCTCTTCCGGCGCGGGCTGGAGATCGTCCTCGCCCAGGAGGAGGACATCCAGGTCGTCGGCGAGGCCGGGGACGGGGCGGAGGCCGTGGACAAGGCCGCCGACCTGCTGCCGGACATCGTGCTGATGGACGTACGGATGCCCCGGCGGGGCGGGATCGAGGCGTGCACCTCGATCAAGGAGGTCGCCCCCTCCGCGAAGATCATCATGCTGACGATCAGCGACGAGGAGGCGGACCTCTACGACGCGATCAAGGCGGGCGCCACGGGATACCTCCTGAAGGAGATCTCCACGGACGAGGTCGCGACGGCGATCCGCGCCGTCGCGGACGGGCAGTCGCAGATCAGCCCGTCGATGGCCTCGAAGCTGCTCACCGAGTTCAAGTCGATGATCCAGCGCACCGACGAGCGGCGGCTGGTGCCGGCGCCGCGGCTGACGGACCGCGAGCTGGAGGTCCTCAAGCTGGTGGCCACCGGGATGAACAACCGGGACATCGCCAAGCAGCTGTTCATCTCCGAGAACACCGTGAAGAACCACGTGCGCAACATCCTGGAGAAGCTCCAGCTGCACTCCCGCATGGAAGCCGTCGTGTACGCGATGCGGGAGAAGATCCTCGAGATCCGGTAGCGCCGCTGTAGCCGCTCGCCGCGGTGGCCGCTCGCCGCGGTGGCCGCCGGCGGCGGGGCTACGCCCGCCGGGCGGCGAGCTCCGCCGTGACGGCCGCCGCCTCCCGCGCGTCCTGCGCGCGGTCGACCCGTACCTCCTCGCACCCCACCCACCGGGCGGCCTCCCACAGGGCCTCGGCCATGGCGGGAGCCGCCTTCGGACTGGTCAGCGAGAGCTGGCGGGCCACCAGCGTGCGGCCCTCGCGGGCCGGGTCGACCCGGCCCTGGAGCCGGCCGCCGGCCAGCAGCGGCATCGCGAAGTAGCCGTGGATCCGCTGGGGCTTGGGGACGTACGCCTCCAGGCGGTGCGTGAAGCCGAAGATCCGCTCGGTGCGGGGGCGGTCCCAGACCAGCGAGTCGAACGGGGACAGCAGGGTCGTGCGGTGACGGCCGCGCGGGGCGGTGGCCAGCGCCGCCGGATCGGCCCAGGCGGCCTTGGCCCAGCCCTCGACCTCCACCGGCACCAGCCCGGAGTCCCCGATCACCGCGTCGACCTGCTCGCCCTTGAGGCGGTGGTAGTCCGCGATGTCGGCGCGGGTACCGACGCCCAGGGACTGCCCGGCCAGCGCCACCAGGCGGCGCAGGCACTCGCGGTCGTCCAGGTCGTCATGGAGCAGGGCGTCCGGCACGGCCCGCTCGGCGAGGTCGTAGACCCGCTTCCAGCCGCGCCGCTCGGAGCAGACCACCTCGCCGGTGTCGAGCAGCCACTCCACCGCGATCTTGGTCTCGGACCACTCGAACCACTCGCCGCCGTTCTTGGCGCCGCCCAGCTCGGAGGAGGTCAGCGGCCCGTCGGCCGCGAGCCGGTCCAGGACCGCCTTCGTCGAGCGCTCCTTGTCCTGAAGGACGTGCCAGCGGTGGCCGCGCGCCCGCCGGGCACGGCGCCGGAACGCGAAGTGCGGCCACTCCTCGATCGGCAGGATGCACGCCGCGTGCGACCAGTACTCGAAGGCGTGACTGTCCGACCAGTAGGCCTTCTCCACGGTGTCCCGGCCCACCGCGCCCAGGCGCGCGTACGGGATCAGCTCGTGCGAGCGCGCCAGCACCGAGATGGTGTCCAGCTGTACGGCGCCCAGGTGGCGCAGCACCCCGCGCACCCCCGCCCGGCGGTCGGGAACGCCGAGGAAGCCCTGCGCGCGCAGGGCGATGCGGCGGGCCTCGTCGGCGGTGAGGGAGAGGGTCGGCTCCGGGCTGCGGGTCATGGTCGGCAGCCTAGGCGCCGCCACTGACAGCGGGCAGGTAGGGCAGCCGGGAGGGGAGGCCGAGGTCGGAGGGGAGCAGGCCGCCGACCCAGCAGTCGCGCAGGGTGCCGCGGAGGTCGAGGGCGGCGCGCAGGGTGCCCTCGATGCGGAAGCCGGCCTTCTCCGCGACGGCCCGGGAGGCGGCGTTGCCCGTGGCGGCGCGCCACTCCAGCCGGCCGGCGCCGACCTCGGTGAACAGCCAGCGGGCGACGCCGAGGACGGCCTCGGTCACGTAACCGCGGCCCCGGTGCTCCCTGGCCGCCCAGTAGCCGATCTCGTACCCGCCGGGGCCGCGCACGTGCACGCCGACGGAGGCGACGAGCGGGCCGTCGGGTCCGAGCCGTACCGCGAAGGCGTACTCGACGTCGTCACGCCAGTTGCGGGCGGACAGTTCGGTGACCCAGCCCTGCGCGTGGCCGCGCTCGTAGGGGGAGGGCACGACGGTCCAGCGCTGGATGTCGGGGTCCTGGCAGGCCGCGTA
Source organism: Streptomyces sp. NBC_00091 (assembly GCF_026343185.1). GTDB lineage: Bacteria > Actinomycetota > Actinomycetes > Streptomycetales > Streptomycetaceae > Streptomyces. The sequence continues at coordinate 3,570,901 of NZ_JAPEMA010000001.1, forward strand.
CACCTCCTCGGCGTCCGAGGGGGAGAAGGGCCTCAGACAGAGACGTCCGGTGGTCAGCGTGATCGGCTCCATGAACGGATTGTGGCGGCGGCGCGTAACCCGGGCGAGGGGTTTTCGCTCACACCGGCACCTAAGGCCTCCCCCGTACGTTCTCATTCCGGGCGCCCGTGCCCTGCGGACACGGCGGACCTCCCGACGCGACCACGTCCTCGCTTACGATGGCCGTTGCGGTGGGGCCCACCTGCCGTGCCCGGCTACGTAAAGTGCCCAGGCCCGACCGGCAAGGAGACAAACCTCGGTGTCCGTCTTCAACAAGCTCATGCGTGCAGGCGAAGGCAAGATCCTGCGCAAACTGCACCGCATCGCGGACCAGGTCAACTCCATCGAAGAGGACTTCGTCAACCTCTCCGACGCCGAGTTGCGTGCCCTCACGGACGAGTACAAGCAGCGCTACCAGGACGGCGAGAGCCTGGACGACCTGCTGCCCGAGGCCTTCGCGACGGTCCGCGAGGCCGCCAAGCGCGTCCTCGGCCAGCGGCACTACGACGTCCAGATCATGGGCGGCGCCGCGCTGCACCTCGGCTACGTCGCCGAGATGAAGACCGGTGAGGGCAAGACCCTCGTCGGCACGCTGCCCGCGTACCTGAACGCCCTGTCGGGCAAGGGCGTCCACCTGATCACGGTGAACGACTACCTGGCCGAGCGCGACTCCGAGATGATGGGCCGGGTCCACAAGTTCCTGGGCCTGTCCATCGGCTGCATCCTGGCCAACATGTCGCCGGCCCAGCGCCGCGAGCAGTACAGCAGCGACATCACGTACGGCACGAACAACGAGTTCGGCTTCGACTACCTGCGCGACAACATGGCGTGGTCGCAGGACGAGCTGGTGCAGCGCGGCCACAACTTCGCCGTGGTCGACGAGGTCGACTCGATCCTCGTCGACGAGGCCCGCACCCCGCTGATCATCTCCGGCCCGGCCGACCAGGCGACCAAGTGGTACGCCGACTTCGCCAAGCTGGTCACCCGGCTGACCAAGGGCGAGGCGGGCCAGCCGCTCAAGGGCATCGAGGAGACCGGCGACTACGAGGTCGACGAGAAGAAGCGCACCGTCGCCATCCACGAGGCCGGTGTCGCCAAGGTCGAGGACTGGCTCGGCATCGAGAACCTCTACGAGTCGGTGAACACCCCGCTCGTCGGCTACCTCAACAACGCGATCAAGGCCAAGGAACTCTTCAAGATCGACAAGGACTACGTCGTCATCGACGGCGAAGTCATGATCGTCGACGAGCACACCGGCCGTATCCTCGCGGGCCGCCGCTACAACGAGGGCATGCACCAGGCGATCGAGGCGAAGGAAGGGGTGGACATCAAGGACGAGAACCAGACCCTCGCCACGATCACCCTGCAGAACTTCTTCCGCCTCTACTCGAAGCTGTCCGGCATGACCGGTACGGCCATGACCGAGGCCGCCGAGTTCCACCAGATCTACAAGCTCGGCGTCGTCCCGATCCCCACCAACCGGGCGATGCAGCGCAAGGACCAGGCCGACCTCATCTACCGGACCGAGGTCGCCAAGTTCGCCGCCGTCGTCGACGACATCGCGGAGAAGCACGAGAAGGGCCAGCCGATCCTCGTCGGCACGACGTCGGTCGAGAAGTCCGAGTACCTCTCGCAGCAGCTCTCCAAGCGCGGCATCCCGCACGAGGTGCTCAACGCCAAGCAGCACGAGCGCGAGGCCACCATCGTCGCCCAGGCCGGCCGCCGCGGCGCGGTCACGGTCGCCACGAACATGGCCGGCCGCGGTACCGACATCAAGCTCGGCGGCAACCCGGACGACCTCGCCGAGGCGGAGCTGCGCCAGCGCGGCCTCGACCCGGAGGAGCACATCGAGGAGTGGGCGCACGCCCTGCCCGAGGCCCTCAAGCGGGCCGAGGCGGCGGTGAAGGCCGAGTTCGAGGAGGTCAAGGAGCTCGGCGGGCTGTACGTGCTGGGCACCGAGCGGCACGAGTCGCGCCGTATCGACAACCAGCTGCGCGGCCGCTCCGGCCGCCAGGGCGACCCGGGCGAGTCCCGTTTCTACCTGTCGCTGGGCGACGACCTGATGCGCCTGTTCAAGGCGCAGATGGTCGAGCGGGTCATGGCGATGGCGAACGTGCCCGACGACGTCCCGATCGAGAACAAGATGGTGACGCGCGCGATCGCGTCGGCCCAGTCGCAGGTCGAGACCCAGAACTTCGAGACGCGCAAGAACGTCCTGAAGTACGACGAGGTCCTCAACAGCCAGCGCGAGGTCATCTACGGCGAGCGCCGCCGCGTCCTGGAGGGCGAGGACCTGCACGAGCAGGTCGTCTTCTTCATGGACGACACCATCGACGCGTACATCGCGGCCGAGACGGTCGAGGGCTTCGCCGAGGAGTGGGACCTGGACCGGCTGTGGGGCGCCTTCAAGCAGCTCTACCCGATCAAGGTGACGGTGGAGGAACTGGAGGAGGCGGCCGGCGACCGTGCGGGGATCACCGCCGAGTTCATCGCCGAGTCCGTCAAGGACGACATCCACGAGCAGTACGCCTCGCGCGAGAAGGCGCTCGGCTCCGAGGTCATGCGCGAGCTGGAGCGCCGCGTGGTGCTGTCGGTGCTCGACCGCAAGTGGCGTGAGCACCTGTACGAGATGGACTACCTCCAGGAGGGCATCGGCCTGCGGGCGATGGCCCAGAAGGACCCGCTGGTCGAGTACCAGCGCGAGGGCTTCGACATGTTCAACGCCATGATGGAGGGCATCAAGGAGGAGTCCGTCGGCTACCTGTTCAACCTGGAGGTCCAGGTCGAGCAGCAGGTCGAGGAGCTTCCGGTGCAGGACGCGGCGCCGTCCCTGACCAAGGAGCCGGTGCCCGCCGCGCGTCCGGAGATCCGGGCCAAGGGCCTGGACACTCCGCAGCGCCCGGACCGGCTGCACTTCTCCGCGCCGACGGTGGACGGGGAGGGCGGGGTCGTCGAGGGCGACTTCGACGACGACGCCGCGGGCGGCGACGGCGACGGCCTGACGCGGGCGGAGCGCCGCAAGGCGCAGAAGGCCTCCGGCGGCCGCCGCCGCAAGAAGTAACCCCCCGCATCCCGGCACCCGGCCGGGGCCGGACACCGTGTGGTGTCCGGCCCCGGCCGGCGGCGTTGGGGGGCGGGGGCGGGGTACGCGGCTTGCGGTGCGGGCGGGCTATCTCCCCCTCGAGGGGGTGGGGCTGGGCGGTGGCTGCCCACCCGCCTCCCTGTGTGCGGGGCGGTGGGGGGATGGGGTTTCGGCCCGGCGGGGGCGATGCGTGCGACGGGGCTTCGGGAGGCAGGGTTTCGGCTGGACCTGATCAGAGCTGGTTTGGGGGTTTCCCGTCAGTCCCATCGTCCTTCCGTGTCGGGCCGGTCCCTCAAGGGCGCTCACTTCGTTCGCGTCGCTTCGCGATGGCCTTCGGCCACCCTTGACCGACCGTCCCGCCCCGGAAAGACAAAGGACTGCCGAGAAGCCCCCAAAAGAACGGCACGGTCCAAGGGGAAGGGACGGGTACCTCAGCGATGAGGCGAGGGGCTTTCCCTTGCCACGCCGGGCATCCGGGCCTGTCCAGCCCTGCCCCAGGGCCGGGGGCCCGGGCGCGACAGATCGCTACGCGCTTCTCATATCTCAGCGTCCGACGGCCGTCTTGGGCTGATACCTGCACCAAATGACGACCAGAGCGGCGCGGGGAGCCTCTGGGCGCATCAGATCGCTACGCGCTTCCCAAATCTCGGCGACTGGCCGCCGTCTGGGGCTGGAATGAGCCGCGGCAGAGTCCGGCAGCCTCCGCCTAGGCGTCGAAGTCGTACTCGAGGACGTATGAAGCGGAGTCCAGAGTCATCTCGTTGATCTCAACGGCCCGGCCACCCTCGGCGAATGCGGTGCGGACGATCTGGATGACGGGTGTGCCCATGGAGAGGGAGAGCCGCTCGGCCTCGCCGGCTGAAGGCATCCGCGAGCGAATTTCCTCGCGGAAGTGGACGGGTTTGTGCCCCAGCTCGGCCAGCCTCGCGTACGTCCCACCAGGGCCGGTGTCGACCTGAGTGATGGCGGAGTCGGCAACGACGTCCGACGGCAGGTACGACGTCGCGAAGAGCACCGGCTTGCCGTCTAGCACGAAGCGGCGGCTGCGCACCCAGGCCTGAGACCCTGCGGGAATGCCAAGGGCGTCGGCGATGCGGTTGCCGACCTCTTCCTCGTGGACTTCGATCTGATCGACGACGAGCTCTCGATCCGTGGAGTCGGCGGACCAGATGGAGCGGCCCGAGCCCCACTGCTCCTGTGCGAGCCGCTGGATGCCGTGACGTCGCAGGGGCCTGAACGCCCGGACGAAGACGCCGGCGCCCTTCCGGGCCTCCGCGAGACCTTCGTTCTGGAGTACGCCGAGAGCCTGGCGCGCCGTCATCCGCGCGACGTCGTAGCTGGCCATCAGGTCGTTCTCGCCCGGCAGGCGGTCGCCCGGGCCGTACTCGCCCGACTGGATGGCCGACCTCAGCTCATCAGCGATCCGCTGGTACTTCGGCTGGCGGGTCCCACCCTGGCCTGTCATCGAATCGATCACTCCTTCTCCTCTCTAGACACCCTAGGGCCAGGAATAGGCCGCTGCACGTACCAGCCCTGGGCCCTACCCGTGAGATCTCTAGAGATGTGTTGACGGATGGGATGGAATCGGCTGTAGTGGACACATCTCTAGAGAGGCTGCTCGTGAAGCGGTCTCACAACTGAGGAGTGATCTGCATGCGTCAGATTCCCGTCGAGATGGCGTTCTCCGAGGCCATTACGCAGCGCTGCATCGAAGGTGAAGACGCCCCCTCGATGAGGGTGAACGCCGTAGGTGAGCCCAGCGCCGATTTGCTCGACCGGGCGCTGGTCGGCTGGGAGCGCTTCCTCGGCACCTTCCAGGACTCCTCCGATGACTGAACGGTACGAGTACGTTCCGCATCGGCTCCTGCGCCGTCGCGTCCGCGACATCGCTTCCGGCGTGGAGGGCGAGCTGATGGCCGTGATCAACGAGAACGTCTCGGACTCGGTCGCCCACGAGCACTGGATGGAGCTGGCCTACATCCGTGGCGCGTCCGGCCGCGAATTCACGACCGCCGTCACCAACGTCGAGCCCGTCGGCTGACCCGACCCAGCTCCGAGAGGCGTGTGACCAGCCCCAGACGGCGGCCAGTCGCCGAGATTTGGGAAGCGCGTAGCGATCTGATGCGCCCAGAGGCTCCCCGCGCCGCTCTGGTCGTCATTTGGTGCAGGTATCAGCCCAAGACGGCCGTCGGACGCTGAGATATGAGAAGCGCGTAGCGATCTGTCGCGCCCGGGCCCCCGGCCCTGGGGCAGGGCTGGACAGGCCCGGATGCCCGGCGTGGCAAGGGAAAGCCCCTCGCCTCATCGCTGAGGTACCCGTCCCTTCCCCTTGGACCGTGCCGTTCTTTTGGGGGCTTCTCGGCAGTCCTTTGTCTTTCCGGGGCGGGACGGTCGGTCAAGGGTGGCCGAAGGCCATCGCGAAGCGACGCGAACGAAGTGAGCGCCCTTGAGGGACCGGCCCGACACGGAAGGACGATGGGACTGACGGGAAACCCCCAAACCAGCTCTGATCAGGTCCAGCCGAAACCCTGCCTCCCGAAGCCCCGTCGCACGCATCGCCCCCGCTGGGCCGAGACCCCACCGCCCACCGGCCCGCACACAGGGAGGCGGGTGGGCAGCCGCCGATCCGCCACCGGCGGCTCGAGGGGGAGATAGCGGGCCCGCGCCGCGAGCTGCGTGCTGGCCCGGACCTTCGCCGACGCCGTCGCCCGTCACTGTGCGCAGTGGCCCGGGCCCGCCCGCTGAGGGTGCCGGTGGGGCCCGGGAGGGGGCTCGGGTGGGGTTGTGATGGGGCCGGGAGGGTGATGGGTGGCTACCCTTTCGGGCCCACCCCGGCGGGGCCGGGGGCGTCCACCTGGGGCCTCTGTGGGGGGTTCGCGGTGGCCCGTGGGCGGGGGGCGGCCACCCGGATAGGTGAACCCGGGCCGCCTTTGCGAAGCCCCTCCCGGACGGTTGCGGAGCGTGTTCGGCGGCCGTAGAAATCCCGCATCAAGTTACCGCCCGGTACCGCCGGGCTCGGTCTGATCGGGGGAATCGCCATGGACACCACCACGCGCGGCACGATCGGCGGCGAGGGCAGTCGCAGCAGGCCCGGCGGCTCCGGCCGGACCCGGCCCGCCGGCCGCCGGGACCAGCGGCGCCCGGCGCCCGCCGCGCGGGCGGTGCGCCGGCTCGGCCCGCACGACTGGTTCGCCGAACGCCTCCTGGCGGTGCTGAGCGGCCAGCGCCCGGTCCACTCGCTGCTCGGCCTCACCGTGGGCGAGGCGTACGAGCAGCTGGTCACCCTGGCTCCCGCAGGGCCCCTGCGCGACCGCCTGCGCCCGGTCCTGCGCCACTGCGGCCGTTTCCACCCCGGCCCGGGGGTGATCGAGGCCTTCGCCCGGATCGCGACCGGGGACCGTGTCTCGGCGATGGCCTTCCGCCTCGAGCAGGGTCCCGACCGCCGCTGGCGCTGCGCCGCCGTCGAGATCCAGGGCCCCCGCCCGTAGGGGGCTCCGGCCGGCCGGGTGGCGGTCGTATCCTGAGGGCGTTTCCGACTACCGAAAGCAGCCGGCCATGCGCGTGTACGTCCCCCTGACACTCCCCGGGCTCGCCGAGGCGCACAAGGCGGGCGAGCTGGGGCCCGCCCCGCTCCGCGCGTACGCCGTCACGCCCGCCCTGCGGGAGTGGTACGTGTCCGACGACATCGAGGAGCTGGAGTACGCCGCCCTCAGCCGCGCCGCCCTCGCCTCGCTGCGGCTGCTGGCCGCCGACGCGGACGCCCCGCGCAAGCGGGTCGTCGTAGCCCTCGACGTCGACGACAAGGCCGCCACCGCCGCCCCCGGGCTCGACGAGGCCACCCTCGGCCAGGTCGCCCTCGCCGCCGCCGTACGGCTCACCGTGGCCGCCGCCGTGCACGTCGACGCCGCCGACGCCGAGGGCGATGTCACGGCCGCCGCCGGGGCCCTGGAGGCCGCCGACGCGGGGGACGACGACGCGCAGTTCACCGTGGACGGCGCCGAGGACCACGAGCTGCTGTGGTTCGGGGTCCAGGAGATCCCGGGGCTGCTCTCATGAGGCCGCACATCGTCTGGGACTGGAACGGCACGCTGCTCCACGACATCGACGCCGTCATAGTCGCGACCAACGCCTCCTTCGCCGAGCTGGGCCTCGACCCGATCACCCTGGAGCGCTACCGCGAGCTGTACGTCGTACCGGTGCCCAAGTTCTACGAACGGCTGATGGGGCGGCTGCCCACGGACGCCGAATGGGCCGTGATGGACGAGGCCTTCCACCGGCACTACTGGGCCGCCGCCGAGGACGCCGGACTCGCCGACGGGGCCCTGGAGCTGCTCCGGGGCTGGCAGGCGGACGGTCTCACCCAGTCCCTGCTGTCCCTCGCGCCCCACGACAAGCTCGTGCCCCTGGTCCGCGCGCACGGAATCGACGGGCATTTCCTGCGCGTCGACGGCCGCACCGGGCCCTCGCACACCTCCAAGGCGGGGCACCTCGTACGTCATATGGCCGCACTGGGGACGGCCGGTGTGACCGCCGACCGTACGGTCCTCGTGGGAGACGCCGTGGACGATGCGACGGCCGCGCTGCACGTGGGGGCGCGCGCCGTGCTGTACACCGGCGGGTCGCACAGTCGAGCCAGCCTGGAGTCCGCCGGGGTTCCCGTCGTCGACAGCCTCGCCGAGGCCGTGGCCACGGCCCGTGAGCTGGCCGGATAGGGCAGGGCAAGGGGCGATCCGGCCACCGTGCTGGCCAGACTGTCCAGGTTTCACCCCAGGATTTGTACAGTTTCCTCGAATGACGACCTGGGGGCGGACCGAGATAGCCTTGTACCCGTGATCAGCGCGATAGTCCTCGGGGGCACTGACGCCCCCGGCCCGCGCCCGGCGCACATCCGTGGCCGGGCCTTCGCTGATCCCCGCCGCCGGGACCTGCCGATCATCATCGAAGCCTTCCCGGGCGGCTCTCCCGACGCCACGGCGTCGAAAACCAATCCGGACGGACATCCCGCCTCATCGCGGCGTTTTGTCGTTCCTTCCTTCCCCTACGTCACGCAATGGCGCGCGACAGGAGCCAGAGGACATGCAGACCAAGCTGGACGAAGCAAAGGCCGAGCTGCTCGCGCGGGCGGCACGGGTAGCTGAGAACAGCCCGGCCGGGGGGCTACTTCCGACTGGGTCCGAGCACGGGGAGCGTCCCGATCAGGGCACGACGCTCGCCTACCTCCAGCGCTACTACCTGCACACGGCCCCCGAGGACCTCGCCGACCGGGACCCGGTCGACGTGTTCGGCGCGGCGCTCTCCCACTACCGGCTCGCCGAGAACCGGCCCCAGGGCACCGCGAACGTGCGCGTGAACACCCCCACGGTCGAGGAGAACGGCTGGACCTCCAGCCACTCGGTCGTCGAGGTGGTCACCGACGACATGCCGTTCCTCGTGGACTCCGTGACCAACGAGCTGTCCCGCCAGGGCCGCGGCATCCACGTCGTGATCCACCCGCAGGTCGTCGTACGCCGTGACGTCACCGGCAAGCTGATCGAGATCCTCGGCCCCGACTGCGACGCCCACGGCCCGAAGACCGCGCGCCCCCACGACTCCCTCGTCGAGTCCTGGATCCACGTCGAGATCGACCGGGAGACCGACAAGGCCGACCTCAAGCAGATCACCGGCGATCTGCTGCGCGTCCTGTCCGACGTCCGCGAGTCCGTCGAGGACTGGGAGAAGATGCGCGACTCCGCGCTGCGCATCGCCGACGAGCTGCCGGGCGAGCCCACCGCGCCCGACCTGCGCGAGTACGAGCTCGAAGAGGCCCGCGAGCTGCTGCGCTGGCTGGCCGACGACCACTTCACCTTCCTCGGCTACCGCGAGTACAACCTCGTCGACGGCGACGCCCTGGCCGCCGTGCCCGGCACCGGCCTCGGCATCCTGCGCTCCGACCCGGTCCACCACGGCCAGGAGGACGCGCACCCCGTCTCGCCGTCCTTCAACCGGCTGCCCGCCGACGCCCGCGCCAAGGCCCGCGAGCACCGCCTGCTGGTGCTGACCAAGGCCAACAGCCGCGCCACCGTGCACCGTCCCTCGTACCTCGACTACGTGGGCGTGAAGAAGTTCGACGCCGACGGCAACGTCGTCGGCGAGCGCCGCTTCCTCGGCCTGTTCTCCTCGGCCGCCTACACCGAGTCCGTGCGCCGCGTCCCGGTGATCCGCCGCAAGGTCACCGAGGTCCTCGAGGGCGCGGGCTTCTCGCCCTCCAGCCACGACGGCCGCGACCTGCTCCAGATCCTGGAGACCTACCCGCGCGACGAGCTGTTCCAGACCCCGGTCGACAAGCTCCGCGAGATCGCCACCTCCGTGCTGTACCTCCAGGAGCGCCGCCGGCTGCGCCTGTACCTGCGCCAGGACGAGTACGGCCGCTACTACTCGGCGCTCGTCTATCTGCCGCGCGACCGGTTCACCACCGGCGTCCGGCTGCGCCTGATGGACATCCTCAAGGAGGAGCTCGGCGGCACCAGCGTCGACTTCACCGCCTGGAACACCGAGTCGATCCTCTCCCGCATCCACTTCGTCGTCCGCGTCCCGCAGGGCACCGAGCTGCCCGCGCTGACCGACGCCGACGTCGAGCGCGTCGAGGCCCGCCTGGTGGAGGCCGCCCGCTCCTGGGCCGACGGCTTCGGCGAGGCACTGACCGCGGAGCTGGGCGAGGAACGCGCCGCCGAGCTGATGCGCAAGTACGGCACCTCCTTCCCCGAGGGCTACAAGGCCGACCACTCGCCGCGCGCGGCCGTGGCCGACCTGTGCCACCTGGAGAAGCTCTCCGCCAGCGAGCGCCCGTTCGCGCTCTCCCTCTACGAGCCCGTCGGCGCGGGCCCCGGCGAGCGCCGCTTCAAGATCTACCGCACCGGTGAGCAGGTCTCCCTCTCCGCGGTCCTGCCGGTTCTCCAGCGCCTGGGCGTCGAGGTCACCGACGAGCGGCCGTACGAGCTGCGCCGCACCGACCGGGTCAGCGCCTGGATCTACGACTTCGGCCTGCGGATGCCGCTGTCCACGGGCAACGGCGACGCGTACCTCGGCGACGACGCGCGCGAGCGGTTCCAGGAGGCCTTCGCGGCCGTGTGGACCGGCGAGGCCGAGAACGACAACTTCAACACCCTCGTCCTCGGCGCCGGCCTCACCTGGCGGCAGGCCGTGGTGCTGCGCGCGTACGCCAAGTACATGCGCCAGGCCGGCTCCACCTTCAGCCAGGACTACATGGAGGACACCCTCCGCAACAACGTCCACACCACCCGGCTGCTGGTCTCGCTCTTCGAGGCGCGGCTGTCGCCCGGCCGCCAGGCCGCCGGCACCGAGCTGATCGACGCCATGCTGGAGGAGCTGGACGGGGCCCTGGACCAGGTCGCCTCGCTCGACGAGGACCGCATCCTGCGCTCCTTCCTGATGCTGATCAAGGCGACGCTGCGGACGAACTACTTCCAGAGCGCCAGCGAGGGAAGCGGAAAGCACGGTCAGCTGGGCGGCGCGGGCGAGCAGCACGCGTACGTGTCGATGAAGTTCGACCCGCAGGCCATCCCGGACCTGCCGGCCCCGCGCCCCGCCTTCGAGATCTGGGTGTACTCCCCGCGCGTCGAGGGCGTCCACCTGCGCTTCGGCAAGGTCGCCCGAGGCGGCCTGCGCTGGTCCGACCGCCGCGAGGACTTCCGTACGGAGGTGCTCGGCCTGGTCAAGGCGCAGATGGTCAAGAACACCGTGATCGTGCCGGTCGGTGCCAAGGGCGGCTTCGTCGCCAAGAACCTGCCCGACCCGTCGGTGGACCGCGACGCCTGGCTCGCCGAGGGCATCGCCTCGTACAAGATCTTCATCTCGGCGCTGCTCGACATCACCGACAACATGGTCGCCGGCGAGGTCGTGCCGCCCAAGGGCGTGGTCCGCCACGACGAGGACGACACCTACCTCGTCGTCGCCGCCGACAAGGGCACCGCGACCTTCTCCGACATCGCCAACGGCGTCGCCGAGTCGTACGGCTTCTGGCTGGGCGACGCCTTCGCCTCCGGCGGCTCGGCCGGCTACGACCACAAGGGCATGGGCATCACCGCCCGCGGCGCCTGGGAGTCCGTCAAGCGGCACTTCCGCGAGCTGGGCCACGACACCCAGACCCAGGACTTCACGGTCGTCGGCGTCGGCGACATGTCCGGTGACGTCTTCGGCAACGGCATGCTGCTCTCCGAGCACATCCGCCTGGTCGCCGCCTTCGACCACCGGCACATCTTCATCGACCCGAACCCGGACTCGGCCACCTCCTACGCCGAGCGCCGCCGCCTCTTCGAGCTGCCGCGCTCCTCGTGGGCGGACTACGACACCGCCCTGCTCTCCGCGGGCGGCGGCATCCACCCGCGCAGCGCCAAGGCCATCCCGGTCAACGCGCAGATCCGCGCGGCCCTCGGCATCGAGGCGGGCGTCACCAAGATGACCCCGGCCGAGCTGATGCAGACCATCCTCCAGGCCCCCGTGGACCTGCTGTGGAACGGCGGCATCGGCACGTACGTCAAGGCGACCGCCGAGACGCACGCCGACGTCGGCGACAAGGCCAACGACGCCATCCGCGTCAACGGCTCCGACGTCCGCGCCCAGGTCATCGGCGAGGGCGGCAACCTCGGCCTGACCCAGCTGGGCCGCATCGAGTTCGCCCGCAGCGGCGCCGGCGGCGGGGGCGGCAAGGTCAACACCGACGCCATCGACAACAGCGCCGGCGTGGACACCTCCGACCACGAGGTGAACATCAAGATCCTGCTGAACGCGGTGGTCGCGGACGGCGACATGACCGTCAAGCAGCGCAACAGGCTCCTCGCCGAGATGACCGACGAGGTCGGCTTCCTGGTGCTGCGCAACAACTACGCGCAGAACACCGCGCTGGCCAACGGCTCCTCCCAGGCCCCCAGCCTGCTCCACGCCCAGCAGCGCTTCATGCGCCGCCTGGGCCGGGACGGACTGCTGGACCGCCAGCTGGAGTTCCTGCCCAACGACCGGCAGATCCGCGAGCTGCTCAACACCGGCAAGGGCCTGACCCAGCCGGAGCTGGCGGTCCTGTTCGCCTACACCAAGATCACGGTGGCGGACGAGCTCATCCACACCGAGCTGCCCGACGACCCGTACCTGCGCCGCCTGCTGCACGCCTACTTCCCGGGCGCCCTGCGCGCGAAGTTCCCCGAGCAGATCGACGGGCACGCGCTGCGCCGGGAGATCATCACCACCCTGCTGGTCAACGACACCGTCAACACCGGTGGTTCGACCTTCCTGCACCGCCTGCGGGAGGAGACCGGGGCCTCCACGGAGGAGATCGTCCGGGCGCAGCTCGCGGCCCGCGAGATCTTCGGCCTGGCCGAGGTGTGGGACGCGGTCGAGGCGCTGGACAACGTGGTCGCGGCCGATGTCCAGACCCGGGTGCGGCTGCACTCGCGGCGCCTGGTGGAGCGCGGTACGCGCTGGCTGCTGAACAACCGGCCGCAGCCGCTCCAGATCACCGAGACCATCGAGGCCTTCGGCGCCCGGGTGACGGAGGTCTGGTCGGAGCTGCCGAAGCTGGTGCGCGGCGCGGACCTCGAGTGGTACCAGTCGATCATGGACGAGCTGACCGGTGAGGGTGTGCCGGAGGAGCTGGCGGCGAAGGTGGCCGGCTTCTCGTCCGCCTTCCCGACGCTGGACATCGTCGCCATCGCGGACCGCACGGGCGTGGACCCGCTGGCCGTCGCCGAGGTGTACTACGACCTCGCCGACCGGCTGGACATCACCCAGCTGATGGACCGCATCATCGAGCTGCCGCGGTCCGACCGCTGGCAGTCGATGGCCCGCGCGTCCATCCGCGAGGACCTGTTCGCGGCGCACGCGGCGCTGACGGCCGACGTGCTGTCGGTGGGCAACGGCTCCTCCACTCCCGAGGAACGCTTCAAGGCGTGGGAGGAGAGGAACGCGGCGATCATCGGGCGGGCCCGGACGACCCTGGACGAGATCCGGGGCTCGGACGACTTCGACCTGGCGAACCTGTCGGTGGCGATGCGGACGATGCGCTCGCTGCTGCGCTCGCACGCGTAACGCTGCCGCGGGCTGAGCGGAGAACGGGCCGGGCCCGGGGACCATGTGGTCCCCGGGCCCGGCCCGTTCTCGCGGGCGGCTAGCCGCGCGTGAAGGCCTCGTATGCGTCGCAGACCTGCTTCGAGGGGCCGTCCATGCGCAGGACGCCCGCCTCCAGCCAGATCGCCCGGTCGCAGGTCTCGCGGACCGTGCCGATGCCGTGGCTGACGAGGAAGACGGTGCCGGCGCGGGCGCGCAGTTCCTCGATGCGGGCCTGGCTGCGGCGCTGGAAGGCGGCGTCGCCGGTGGCCAGGGCCTCGTCGATCATCAGGACGTCGTGGTCCTTGGCGGCGGCGATGGAGAACCGCAGCCGGGCGCCCATGCCGGAGGAGTACGTACGCATGGGCAGGGAGATGAAGTCGCCCTTCTCGTTGATGCCGGAGAAGTCGACGATGTCCTGGTAGCGCTCGCGGACCTGCTGCCTGGTCATGCCCATCGCCAGCCCGCCGAGGACCACGTTGCGCTCGCCGGTGAGGTCGTTCATCAGGGCGGCGTTCACTCCGAGGAGGGACGGCTGGCCGTGCGAGTAGACCGCGCCGCGGGCCACCGGCTGGAGGCCGGCGATGGCCTTGAGCAGGGTGGACTTGCCCGAGCCGTTGGAGCCGATCAGGCCGATCGCCTCGCCCTTGTACGCGGTGAAGCTGACGCCCTTGACGGCGTGGACCTCGCGGACGCCGGGGGCGGGCCGGCGGGAGACGAGCCGGCTGAGCGCGGCGGTGGCTCCGCCCTTGCGGGCGCCGGCGCCGTGCACCTTGTAGACGACGTGGACCTCGTCCGCGATGACGGTCGGGATGCGGGTGTCAGCCACGGCCGTACTCCTCCTCTGCCTTCCAGAACCAGACGAACCCGCCGACGCCGGCGAGCAGGGCCCAGCCGATGGCGAGCGGCCACACGTGGTGCGGGAGCGCGCTCGCCTTGAAGCTGTCGATCAGGGCGAAGCGCATCAGGTCGATGTAGACGGCCGCCGGGTTGGTCTTGAGCACCAGCGAGACCCAGTGCGGGAGCTGGTCGGTCTTGAGCATGGAGTCGATGGACCACATCACGCCCGAGGAGTACATCCAGGTCCGCAGGACGAACGGCATCAGCTGGCTGACGTCGGGGCTCTTGCTGCCGATGCGGGCCATGACCATCGCGCAGCCCGCGCAGAAGACGGCCATCAGGAAGAGCGCCGGGAGGGCGATCAGCCAGGAGGGGGACGGGGTCTGGCCGAAGGCCAGCAGCAGGACGATCAGGGCCGCCATGGTGACGAGCAGCTGCTGGAAGAGCTGGACCACGGAGGCGATCGGCAGGCTGGCGCGGGGGAAGTGCAGGGCCCGGACCAGGCCGAGGTTGCTGTGGACGGCGCGGGTGCCGGCGCTGATGGAGCTGCCGATGAAGTCCCAGACGAAGACGCCGGTGATCAGGAAGGGCACGTAGTCGGGGACGCCGTGGCTGGCGTGCATCACGATGCCGAAGATGAAGTAGTAGACGGCCGCGTTGAGCAGCGGGGTCATCAGGTGCCAGACCTGGCCGAGCTTGGCCGTGCTGTACGTGGCCTGCATGCGGGCGGTGGCGTACGCCGTCACGAAGTGGCGCCGGCTCCAGAGCTGCGCGAGGTAGCGGGGGAGGGAGGGGCGGGCGCCGCTGAGGGTCAGGCCGTGGGCTGCCGCCAGCTCCGCCGGTGAGGGCGGCGCGGTGGTCACGGTGGTCACGGTGGTCACGGGCTCGCTTTCGACGGGGTCGGGCCGGCGACGGGTCGGGCCTGCGATGGGACGGGTCCGTATCGTCGCTACGGCGACAGTAGGGCGTGTCACGTCGGAACGCAACCGTATCGTCGTGACGGGTGGGTGACGTCGTGCGCCGCTATGCTCTGTGCATGACCAACGAGCCTGCCGCCGCTCCCCCCGCCCGCCGCGCCCCCGCCGGGGCCGCCGTCCTGCGCGAGGACGTGACCGAGGCGATCCGGGCCGCGGTGGTGGAGGAACTCGCCGCGGTGGGCTTCTCGCGGATGTCGATCGAGGCGATCGCCCGCCGGGCCGGCGTCGGCAAGACGGCGGTGTACCGCCGCTGGAAATCCAAGCTGCACCTGGTGCTGGACCTGATCGGCGCGTTCGCCGTCGACGGGCTGCCGGTGCCGGCGACGGGCTCCCTCTACGGGGACGTCCGCGCGCTGCTCGAGGTGATGTCACACGTGCTGCGGCACCCAGTGGCCTCGGCGGTCATCCCCGACCTGCTGGTGGAGGCATCCCGTAACCCGGAGATCGCGGACGCGGTGCGCGGCGCGCTCCTCGAGGGGCAGCGCCGCATGGCCGAGGGCATCGTGGCCGAGGCCGTGGCCCGCGGTGAACTCCCCGCGGGCATCGACCCCGACCACGCCCTGGACCTGGCGATCGGCCCGCTGTACTGGCGCCAGGTGGTCGTACGCGACGGAGTGGTCCCGGCGTCGTACCTGGACGGCCTGGCCCGCTCGGTGGTGGCGGGCCTGCAGACGGACGAGGGGCCCGTCGGGGCGGTTTAGCGGGCCCCCGGGCGAACGGCCCGGGGGCCCGTGGGGGTCAGTGGTTGCTGCAGTCCGGTACGTTGCCCGCGCAGTTGGTGGGCTTGTTCCTGGTGATCTCGCTGTGCTCGTTCTGCACGGTGCCCGGGGCCACGTTGTTGATGCCGCCGCCTTCGCCGCCGGCCCGGTTCTCCTTGATGACCGCCCTCTTGACCGTCAGCACCGGGGCGGGGGCGCCGTTGAACGCCCGCTCGTTGTTGATGCCGCCGCCGTCGTCGCCGGCCTGGTTCTTGAGCACCTTGGTCTTCGACAGGGTGGCCCGGCCGGAGTTGTCCAGGCCGCCGCCGTCCTGGCCCGCCTTGTTGTCGCCGATCTCGCCGCCGTGGATCTCCAGGGTCCCGGGGGTCGCGTTCTTGATGCCGCCGCCGTCGTCGCCGGCCCAGTTCTCGACGATCTTGGTGTCTTTGATGACCGCTGTGCCCAAGGTGTAGATGCCGCCGCCCTGGGTGCCGCCGCCGCCCTGTTGGTTCGTGACGGCGTTGTGCTCGATCCGGCTGTCCTTGACGTTCAGTGTTCCCACGTTGACGATGCCGCCGCCGGCCTGGTCCGCCGTGTTGCCCGACACGGTGGTCCTGACGAGCTCGACGGTTCCGCCCGCGCTGTTGGAGATGCCGCCGCCGACGGCTTCCGCGGAATTCTGGTTCGTGACCGTGTTGGTCCGCACGTGGCTGCGCACCAGGGTGACACGGCCGTTCACGTTGGCGATGCCGCCGCCGGCCTGCTCGGCCTGGTTGCCGGCCACCGTGCTCTTCTCCACCTGCAGGGTGCCGCGGTTGAGGATGCCGCCGCCGATGACCGCGACGTTGCCGCCGGCCACGGTGAGGCCCTTCAGCGTGAGCTGTCCTGACGCTGCCACTTCGATCAGCCGGAAGGGCGCGCTGGCGGACCGGATCAGGGTGGAGTCCTCGCCCTTGATGGTGACCTTGCCGGTGATGACCGGCAGTGCGTTTCCACTGTTCGCGAAGTCGTCGAGGAAGGGGTAGGTGCACCGTTCGGCGAGATGGATCGTGCCGCCGTCGGGGTTGGCGTTCACCTGTTGGACCGCGGTGATGAGCGCCGCGGTATTGGAACACCCCACCGTCACGTTCAACGGCACGGCGTGGGCGGGTGCGGCCAGGACCGGGGCGGCCGTGGCACACAGTCCGAGACTCGCCACCGCAGAGGAACAGGCGAGGACAAGGCGCAGCTTCATGGGCTTCCTTCCACTGTTGCCCAGGGTCGCCGCCCGGCCGAAGGGGCAGTGCGGCGCCTGGATGACACGTGGTAGTTACCGGTTGATCCGCTGGAAGGCCGGGGCCCGGCCGCAACGCACGGCAAAGTCCATGCTTACGGTTGTCCCTCTGTGGCCCGCACGCCCTAATGATGGGATGGTCGGGAAGATCCGCCTAGGGCCAGAGGTCCGCGCCGAGGCCTGCCAGCGGGGCGTCGGCCACCGGGGCGGCCGCGGGGGCCGAGGCCGCCGGGGGAGTGGGGTGGCGGTCTGCCAGGGGGGTGATGGCCGGGACCGGGGTGGGCTGGCCCAGGAAGACGCGGCGGACCACGCGCTCGGCCGCGTGACCGTCGTCGTACGAGCAGAAGCGGGCGCGGAACGAGGCGCGCAGCTGCGCCGAGCGGGAGCCCTGCCAGTGGCCGGTGGCGAAGATGTCCACCAGCTCGTCCTCGGTGCGGGCGATCGCCCCCGGCGGGCAGGAGCGCAGGTCGAAGTAGGTGCCGCGGGCGGCTTCGTACGCCTCCCAGTCGTCCGCGTGGATGACGATGGGCCGGTCCAGGGCCGCGTAGTCGAACATCAGGGACGAGTAGTCCGTCACCAGCGCGTCCGAGGCCAGGCAGAGTTCCTCCACCGAGGGGTGGGCGGAGACGTCCAGCAGGCGCGGGTGCGGCTCCCAGGTGCCGTCGGTGCCCGCGTACGTCAGGTGGGTGCGGGTGAGCAGGGTGAAGCGCGGGCCCAGGTCCCGCAGGACCCGCTCGAAGTCCAGGTGCTGGGGCCGGCTGCGCCGGTAGTCGCGGTGGGTCGGGGCGTACAGGATCGCCGTGGTGCCCGGTGCGATGCCGAGGCGTTCGCGCAGTGCGAGGACGTCCGCGCGGGTGGCCCGGTGGAAGGCGTCGTTGCGGGGGTAGCCGTACTCCAGGGTGGTGTAGGAGGCGGGGACGGCCTTCTCCCAGACCAGGGTGGAGTGGTGGTTCGAGGAGAGCAGGTAGTCCCACTGGTCGGCGCCGCGCAGCAGCCCCGCGAAGTCCGTGGTCGGGGTGGCCGCCGGGCGGTCCTGGAGGTCGAGGCCGACCCGCTTGAGCGGGGTGCCGTGCTGCGTCTGGAGCAGGATCTGACCCGGCCGCTTGACCAGGGCGCGGTCGAAGTTGACGTTCGTCGTCAGGTACGCGGCCCGGGCCAGGGCGCTCCAGTACGCGGCCGAGCCGGGCCGCAGCAGGGTGGTCTCGGGCGGCAGGGTGGGGGCGTGCCGGGGGTCGCAGATCCACGCCGTCCGCATCCGCGGGGCCAGTTCGCGCAGCTTCGCCTCGATCGCCGCCGGGTTGCAGGCGTAGCCGCCGTGCCAGTACGCGGAGAACACCGCCAGTTCCGGGCGCAGCGGGAGCAGCCGCTGGATCCGGTAGTGCAGGCGCAGGGCGCTCTCGCGCAGCCCCCGCCACAGCGCCGAGCCCGCGCGGCCCGCGGCCAGGGCGCCCGCGCGCAGGGACGAGGCCGTCCGGTAGGCGCGCCGGAGCCCGAACCGCATCAGGGTGTGCCGCAGCCGGTCGGTGCGGGTCAGGGGCAGCGGCAGCGCCGCGCCGGCGCCCGGGCCGCGGTAGCGGCGCAGCAGGGCCGAGGCCCGCGCGAAGAACTCGGCGCGGGCGGCGCGCGGGAGGCGGCGCGGGTCGGCGTACAGGGCGCAGAAGTGCTCGGCCATCCGCCGGTGCACCGCCCCTTGCCAGCGCTCCAGCTCGGGGCGGGCGCCGAGGTAGCCGAAGACCCGCTCGTACTGGTCGAAGATGTCGAGGTGGCGCCGGCTGGTGGTGGTCAGGATCGAGCCGGTGCGGCGCTGGCGGTAGTGGACGCAGACCCGGTCGAGGACGGCCACGGACTCGGCGGCCAGCAGCGCCGGATAGGTCCAGGGGGTGTCCTCGTAGAAGCCGGGCGGGAATTCGAGGCCCTCGCGCTCCACGTAGTCGCGGCGGTAGGCCTTGTTCCACACCACCATCAGCATGCCGAGCAGTGCCGGGCGGTCGGCGAGCCGGAAGCTGGCGGGGCCCTCCTCGGACAGGCGGTGCGCGAGGCGGTTGCGGACCGTCTGGCCGGTCCAGAAGGTGCGGGCGTAGTCGTAGACCAGGACGTCGGGGGACCCGGTGGCCTTGAGCCGGTCGGTGATGGCCTGCAGGGCGCCGGGGGCGAGGGTGTCGTCGCCGTCGAGGAAGACCAGGTAGTCGCCCGTGGCCCGGGCCAGGCCCGCGTTGCGGGCCGGGCCCAGGCCGAGGTTGTGCGCCAGGTGCACGGCGGTGACCCGGGGGTCGCGGGCCGCGTACTCGTCGATGATCGAACCGCAGGCGTCCGGTGAGGCGTCGTCGACCGCGATCAGTTCCAGATCCGGGTACGACTGGGACAGGACCGAGTCCAGGCTCTCCTGGAGGTACGCCTGAACCTTGTACGCGGGCACGATGACGCTGAACCGGGGCACGGCACATCCAGGGGTCGGCGCGGGCATATGGCCCAGCAACCGCGCGCGCGGCGATCGGGTTACGCAGCGTGTGGCATTCGGGTTACAGAGCGTCAACTTCCCATGTCGTCGGCGGTTATGGACAAGGTCACTTGACCGCTCCGGCCATCACCCCCGTCACGAACTGCCGCTGGAACGCGAAGAAGACGAGCAGCGGCACCACCATCGACAGGAAGGCGCCGGGCGCCAGCACGTCGATGTTGTTCCCGAACTGCCGCACCTGCTGCTGGAGCGCCACCGTGACCGGCGGGTGCGCCGAGTCGGCGAAGACCAGCGCCACCAGCATGTCGTTCCACACCCACAGGAACTGGAAGATGCCGAGCGAGGCGATCGCCGGACCGCCCAGCGGCAGCACCACCCGGGCGAACAGCCGCAGTTCGCCCGCCCCGTCGAGCCGGGCCGCCTCCAGCAGCTCGCGCGGGATCTCCGCGAAGAAGTTCCGCAGCAGGAAGACCGCGAAGGGCAGTCCGAAGGCGGTGTGGAACAGCACCACCCCCGCCGTCGTCTCGAACAGGCCGATGGAGCCGAAGAGTTCGGACACCGGGATCAGCGCCACCTGTACGGGGACCACCAGCAGTCCCACCACGATCAGGAACAGCCAGTCCCGGCCCGGGAACTCCAGCCAGGCGAAGGCGTATCCGGCGAAGGAGCCCAGGGCGAGGACGAGCAGCGTCGCGGGGACGGCGATCGCCGCCGTGTTCAGCAGCGAGCCGGTGATCGTGTCATTGGCCAGCAGCTGCGCGTAGTTCGAGACCGTCAGTCGCGAGGGCGCGGTCAGCGTCTGCCACCAGCCGCCCCGGCCCAGGTCGGCCGGGGACAGGAAGGAGGACAGCAGCAGCCCGAGGGTGGGCAGCAGCCAGAACAGCGCGGCCAGGACCAGGAAGACCCGTACGGCGCCGGACGCGGCTCGGGCCGCGAGCCGGCCCGTCGGGCTGATGCCCGGAGTGCTCATCGGGAGGCCTCCTTCCGCATCCTGCGGATATTCAGCAGCATCACCGGCACCACCAGTACCAGCAGCAGCACCGCGATGGCGCTGCCCAGCCCCGGATCGGCATCCGTCCCGAAGGAGGTGCGGTACAGCTGGAGCGCGAGCACGTTCGCGTCGTCCTGCACCGCGCCCGGCGCGATCACGAAGACCAGGTCGAAGATCTTCATCACGTTGATGACCAGGGTGACCAGCACCACCACCAGCACCGGCGCCAGCAGCGGCACCGTGATCCGGCGGAACACCTGCCACTCGCCCGCCCCGTCCACCCGGGCCGCCTCCAGCAGCTCGCGCGGTACGGCGGCCAGCCCGGCCGCGATCAGCACCATCGCGAACCCGGCCCACATCCACACGTACGCCCCGATCACCGCCGGGGTCACCAGCAGCGGGCCGAGCCACTCCACCCCCGCGTACGCCTCCCGGAAGTTGGCCGCCGGAAGCCGCAGCAGCGCCCCGTCCGCCTGTGCGGGCAGCGTGAAGGTGCCGTCGGCGCCGGCCGTCGCCGAAGCCACCACCCGGCCGTCCTTCACCGCCTCGACCCGCATCCCGGACAGGCCCGACTCCGTCGGGTCGACCGCGTTCACCGCCCCGCCGCCGCCCCGGGTGAAGTCCTGCCAGACGGTGCCGGTCACCTTCCCCGCCGCGGCCCCGGCCCTCCCCGCCGTACGGGTCCCCGCGGGCAGGGCCTCCGGCGCCACCCCGACCAGCGGCAGCAGCACGGGCACGCCCGCCCGTACCGGCGCGCGCGTCACGAGGGCCCCGCCGGCGGCGGGCTCCAGCGGGGAGTCCCGGCCCGGGCGGGCCCCGGGGAACGCGGAGGACCGCGCGAAGGTGTCGTGCACCCCGACCCACACCGCGTTCGCGACACCCCGCTGCGGGTCGTGGTCGTACACGAGCCGGAAGATGATGCCCGCCGCCAGCATCGAGATCGCCATCGGCATGAAGACCAGCAGCTTGAACGCCGTTCCCCAGCGCACCCGTTCGGTCAGCACCGCGAAGACCAGGCCCAGGGCGGTCGCCACGGCCGGGGCCACCACCACCCACACCGCCGTGTTCCGCAGGGCCGTGCGGATCGCCGGATCGGTCAGGATCCGCCGGTAGTTGCCCGCCCCGACGAAGGTGTCGCCGGAGCGGTCGAAGAGGCTACGGTAGAGGGAGTAGCCGATGGGCTGCACCACGAGCGCGCCGAGCAGCACCAGGGCGGGCAGCAGGAATGCCACCGCGATCAGCCGGCGGCGCCGCGCGTGCGCGTTCCGGGGCCGCGTCCGTCTTCCGGGCCGGTCCGCCGCGGCGGCCCGGCCCCGTGTCGTCGCCGTCACGGCGTCAGTCCCCGTAGGCCCTGGCCGCGTCCGCCTCCAGCCTCTCCTGGATCCCCGCCACGTCCGACGGGTTCGCCAGGAAGTCCTGGAGCGCCTTCCACTCGCCCACCCCCGGCGTCCCGCCGAAGGCCGCCGGAGCCTGGTCCGACATGTCGAAGCGGAAGTCGTCGCCCGCCGCGATCAGCGCCTTCGCGATGCCCCGCTGGATGTCGTTCGGGTAGGCGGCGAAGTCCACCGCCTTGTTCGGGGAGACGAAACCGCCCTCACGGGCCTGGATCTGCGCCGCGTCCGCCGAAGCCAGGAACGTCAGCAGCGCCTGGGCGCCCTTCGACGGCTTCAGCGCCACCGCCACGTCACCGCCCGACACCACCGGCGCCTTCGCGCCGACCGCCGGGAAGGGGAACACCAGCGCGTCCTCGCCCACCTTCGCCTCGGTCTGCGCGATGTTCACCGCCACGAAGTCGGCCTCGAACACCATCGCCGCCGCCGGCCGGTCCCCGCCCGTGAAGGTCTGCGTCACCGACTTCGCGAACTCCGTGGAAAGGGCCCCGCTCGGGCCGCCCGCCAGGAAGTCCTTGCGGCCGAACAGCTGCCCGAGGGTGGTCAGCGCCTGCTTGACGCTGTCGTCCGTCCACTTGATCCGGTGCTTCGCCAGCTGGTCGTACTTCTCCGGCCCCGCCTGCGAGAGGTACACGTTCTCGAACCAGTCCGTGAGGGTCCAGCCGTCCGCGCCGGCCACCGACACCGCCGGGGTGCCGGAGGCGGACAGGGTGTCGGCCGCCGCCAGGAGCTCCTTCCAGGTCGTGGGGGGTTTGACGCCCGCCCCCTCGAAGGCCTTCGCGTTGTACCAGATCAGCGACTTGTTGGCCGCCTTGTAGTAGACGCCGTACTGGGTGCCGTCGACCGCGCCGAGCGTGCGCCACCCCGGCGAGTAGTTCGCCTCGAGCTGCGCCCTGGCCCCCGGGCCTACCGGCTGCGCCCACTTGTTGCGCACCGCCGAGACCAGCGCCCCGACCTGCGGGAGCAGCGCCACGTCCGGCGGCGCACCGCCCGCGATCTTGGTGCCGAGGAAGGTGACGATCGGATCCTGGGCGGGGACGAAGGTGACGCTCGCGCCCGTCCGCTCCTCGAACTCCTTCAGCACCTTGGTGAAGTTCGCCTGCTCGGGCCCCGTCCAGACCGCAGCGATCTCCAGCTTCTCGCCGGGCAGCTTCGGTAAGTCGACGGTGTGCGGGTTCTGCTGCCCGGCGGACGGGGTCTGCCCCGTGCCGCCGCCGTCCGCGCCCCCGCCGCCGCAGGCGGTGAGCGTGAGCGCCCCCGCCGCGGCCAGCGCCGCCCAGGCTCTGCCCGCCGTACGTTTCGTGTGGCCGGTTCCGTGCCGTCTGCGCATGGTCTCGCCCCCGATGCCGTCGTGCCCGTGGTGTGTTGCGTGCCACAAGGTCTACGCCGACCCGCGCACCCCCGCAATACCGCGTCGAGGGGGAGCCGCGGGGCGTCAGGGGGCCGGCGGGAACAGCACCGGTATGGCCGAGACCAGGTGGGAGGCCCGGTCGAGGGCGCTGGCCAGGAGCGCGAGGTCGGTCGGCCCGTTGCCCAGCTCGCGCACCGGCCGGCGGGCCGGCGGGTCGCCCATCCGCTCCCACTCCACCGGGACCACGGTCGGCCTCAGGGTCGCCGTGCGCGGGATCCGGCCGGTGACCCGGCCCGCCTGGAACGGCACCGCCCGCCCGTCGGCGTACAGCAGCCGGCCCCGGCCCGGCCCCGGCTGGTCGGGCGCGTCCAGCACCACCCGCAGCGTCGCCAGCCGGGCCGGCTCGGTCTCCGCGGTCCGCTCCGGGCTGGCGCTGGCCACCACCAGGTGCACCCCGAGACGGGCGCCCTCCCGGGCCACCGCCTCCAGCACCCGCACCACCGAACCGGCGGCCGGCCGGCCCGGACTGCCCAGCGCCGGGGCCACCAGCGCGTCGAAGTCGTCCACCAGCACCACCAGCCGGGGCAGCGGGCTCGGCCCCGCGGCCGCCTCCGTGCGCGTGGCCGAGGCCCGCAGCCGCAGGGTGCCGGTGCGCTGCGGATCGAGGTCCCCGCGCAGCTCACCGGCGCTGGGCTGGCGCGGCGAGACCATCCGGTCGGACAGCTCGCGCCGGGCGTGCCACTCGGTGAACGCCACCCCGTCCAGCAGCTCGTGGCGGCGCTTGAGCTCGGCGCCGAGGGCCTGCGCGAACTCCCGCATCCGCAGCGGATCGGAGGCCACCAGGTGGGCCGACACGTGCGGCAGTTCCGTGCACGGCAGGAGACCGTCGCCGCGCTCGCCGCCGGCGCCGTCGAGGAGGACCAGGCCGAGGCGGTCGGGGCGGGCCGCGGCGGCCAGGGAGGCGGCGACCGAGCGCAGCAGCTCCGTCCGGCCGCTCCCGGCGGGACCCTCGACGAGCAGGTGCGGGCCGTCGTGGACCAGCTCGGCCCCGACCGCCCCGCGCCGGCCGGCGCCGAGGACGACCTCGGCGAGGCCGCCGACGCCCTGGCCCTCGTCGGTGGCCTCCGCCCAGCGGGCCATCAGGGAGGCCGGGGTGGCACGGGCCAGCCCCAGCTCGTCCAGGAGCCGTGAGGCCGCCGGGAGGCTGGCGGCGGCCGGACGGTACGCGCCCTCCCCGGGCGCGGCGCCGTCCGCGCGCAGCGGGGCCAGGGCCCGGGCGAACCGCTCCGCCCAGGCCGCCGAGACGGCGTCGGCGACCGCCGTGCGGCCCGTCGCGACCGGGCGGCCGCCGCTCACCGCGAAGCTCCGTACGGCCGTGGCCACATCACCGCTGAGCAGCGCGACCCGGCCGCACTCCCGGAACGCCGGGGTGCTCGCGCAGGCCGTCTCGTACGTCGCCGCCACCGGGGAGGCGGGGGTGGCGGCCGGGGCCTCCGAGAGCACCAGGAGGTGGATCCCCGCGGCCGCGCCGTGCGAGGCCAGCCGTCCGGTGAGGTCGCGCAGCGCCGCCGAACCCGGGTCGCCGTCCAGGATCACGAGCGTGCGCGGACCCTCGTACGCGGCGGCCGCCTGCCGCAGCGCCGCCGGACCGGCGGACGCCCAGTTGGTGCCGAGCGGGCTGTCGTCCAGCCGCCGGGTCAGCTCCCCGGCGCGGGCCGCCGCCTGGTCGCGGTCGTACGCGAGCAGCAGCCGGCAGTCCTGGCCGTGCGCCGGCCGTACGTGGGGCAGCCAGCCGAGCCAGCCCCAGTCGCGGCGGCGTTCCGGTACGGGGCGGGCCCGGTCGGCCGCCAGCAGGACGACCTCCAGCTGCGCCGCCGAGTGCAGCCCCACGAGCTGGGCCACCACCGACCGGGCCACCCCCGTCAGCCGCGCCCGAGGCCCCGCCACGCCGAGCGAGCCGCACTCGGGCAGCGCGACCCGGCTGCCCGCGCCGAGCCCCGCCTCCAGGAACCCGGGGTGCCCGGGCCCGCGCGACCACAGCCGCCCCGTCGGCCCGAGCGCCGCCAGCAGCAGCGCCGCCGGGTCGTCCTCGTCCGGCGCGGCCGGCGCCACCGCCTCCGGCTCCGCGGGCTGCTCCGGGGCCTCCTCCTCGCCGCGCACCCACTTGCGCGCCCAGGCGCCGATCCCCCCGCGCCGCCGCCTGGCCCCGCCGGCCAGGGGTGCGCCGGGGTCCGCCCCGGCGTCGCCGTCGGCGTACGCGGGCTCCGCGGGGCCGTGGTCCGTTCCGGGCGTGCCCGGCTCGGGGGTGCCGGGGCGGGGCCCCGTGACGGGGTCGGGGGCGGAGCCCCCCACGCGGCGGAGCCGCACATCGGTACTGCGGGAAGGGGCGGGGTGGGGGAAGGACTCCTGCGGGCCGGAGCCCTCGGCCCGCAAGCCCGCGCCCGCGCCGGGGGCCGTACCACTGCCGGAGGCGCCCGCGCCGGGGGCCGTACCACTGCCGGAGGCACCCGCGCCGGGCCGCGTACCGCCGGACGCGCCGCCGGGACCCGTGCCACCGCCGGAGGCCACCGGCAGGGAGAGGTGCCCCTCCTGGTCCGGGACCACCGCCAGCTGGGGCTCGCCGCCCGCCGCGGCCAGCCGGAGCGTGGACTCGCCGATCCGCAGCAGCGCCCCGGGCGCCAGCGGGACCGGCCTCGCCCCCACCTCGGCGCCGTCCAGCGTCGTGCCGTTGGTCGAGCCGAGGTCGGCCACCGTCACCCGCCCGTCCGGCATCACGGTCACCGCGCAGTGCAGCCGCGACACGTCCGGGTCGTCCAGCGGCACGTCCGCGTCCGCCGAGCGCCCGATCCGTACCGCCCCGGTGTGCAGCAGGTGCACCCCGCCCGCGTCGGGTCCGGCCACCACGTGCAGCTGCGGGGTGCCCGGCCCCTCGTCGGGCAGGGCGGCGGCGTCAGGTCCCGGGGTGTGCAGGGCCAGGACCGCCCCGTCGATCAGCGGCGGTTCGCCCAGTACGGCCCGCTGGGGGTCGAGCCGGCGCGAACCGGCGTACAGCACCACCGTGCCGCCGGTGTCGGGCCCGCCCACGGTCGCCGCGAGCCCGGAGGCCACCGCGGCCAGCGCGGTCCCGGCGGGCGCGGTGACGAGCACGTCACAGCCGGCGGGCGCGGTGGCGGCCTGGTGGCCGCTGCGCGACCCGAGGACGGTCAGCCGGATCTGCATCGCGTCAGCGGTCCCTTCTGCGCGGAGCGCAGTGCGCGGTGCGTGCGTGCGCCCGGCAGGGGTGCGGCGGGACCTGCCCGCCCGATCGACCCCCCGCCCGCGCCGGACGCCTCGTCCGTTCAGGTCTGCCGGAAGGCAGGGCTCCCGTCCCGGCCGTTCCGTACGGGTGCATCCTCGCACCTGTCGCCCGCAACACGCCCGGCACCCGCCGATAAATGATCTTGCTTGCCCGTGGCGCGGTTCACTCACGGTACGAATGCGGACACCCTCTCGGGCGAAATCCCGGGAAAAGAGCCACCGGCATACCCCGCAAAACTCACCCTTCGCACAAATGTGCGGCAACCAACCTCCGCCGACCCGCGTCTTCCAGCGGGACACCCCCTAGAGTTGGGCCGGAAACCCACACGGCGGAATCAGCCGAAAGACGACAGCAGGGAGCGCGAGACGTGCGGCCAGTCGGCAGCAAGTACCTGCTCGAGGAGCCGCTCGGACGCGGCGCCACGGGCACCGTCTGGCGCGCCCGCCAGCGGGAGACCGCGGGCGCGGAGGCCGCCGTCGCCGGCCAGCCCGGCGAGACCGTGGCCATCAAGGTCCTCAAGGAGGAGCTGGCCCAGGACGCGGACATCGTCATGCGCTTCCTCCGCGAGCGCTCGGTCCTGCTGCGCCTGACGCACCCCAACATCGTGCGCACCCGCGACCTCGTCGTCGAGGGCGACCTGCTGGCCCTGGTCATGGACCTTGTCGACGGCCCGGACCTGCACAAGTACATCCGCCAGAACGGCCCCTTCAGCGCGGTCGCCGCGAGCCTGCTGACCGCCCAGATCGCGGACGCGCTCGCCGCCAGCCACGCCGACGGGGTGGTCCACCGCGACCTGAAGCCCGCCAACGTGCTGCTGGACGAGAGCAACGGCCAGATGAAGCCGATGCTCACCGACTTCGGCATCGCGCGCCTGGCCGACTCCCCGGGCCTGACCCGCACCCACGAGTTCGTCGGCACCCCCGCCTACGTGGCCCCCGAGTCCGCCGAGGGCCGCCCGCAGACCTCCGCCGTCGACATCTACGGCGCCGGCATCCTCCTCTACGAGCTGCTCACCGGGCGACCGCCCTTCGGTGGCGGCAGTGCGCTCGAAGTGCTGCACCGCCACCTCAGCGAGGAGCCGCAGCGGCCCTCGAGCGTGCCCGAGGCGCTGTGGATCGTCATCGAGCGCTGCCTGCGCAAGGAGCCCGACGAGCGGCCCAGCGCCGAGAGCCTGGCCCGCGGCCTGCGCGTGGTCGCCGCCGGCATCCGCGTGCACTCCTCACCCGACGAGGTCGAGGCCGCCCTCGGCGTCGGCGCCCTGCTCGCGCCCGACCCCTCGCCCGCCCCGGTCCCCGCGTCCCCCGCGGAGCCCGGGAACGCCGACCCGACGCAGGCGCTGCCCGGCGGCGCCGGCGCGGCTGCCGCGTACGACCCGAACGGCATGACCAGCGTGCTCCCGCCGATCGGCGGGGCCGACGCCACCACCGTGCTGCCGAGCACAGCCGCCCCCGGTGCTCCGGGCGCCCCGGACCCGACCTCCGTCATGCCGCCGGTGCAGCAGCCCGACGCCCCGCACCCGTGGCAGTCGCAGATGCGGGCCGCCCGCGACCGCAACGAGCAGACGCAGATGCAGTACCTCGACCCGGCCGAGGACCCGCTGCGCCGCCGTCCGCAGCGCCAGGCCCCGCCCGTGCCGCCGCCCCCGCAGCAGCCGCCCCGGCAGTACCGCCAGGCCCCTCCGCCGCCGCAGCAGCAGTACCAGCAGCAGCCCCCGCCGCAGCAGTACGCCCAGCAGCCGCCGCAGCACTACCAGCCCCAGCCGTACCAGCAGCCGCAGCCGCAGCCGCAGCAGCCGCAGTACCGGCAGCCGCAGCCTCCGCCGCCGCAGCAGCCCCAGGCGCCCCAGCCGTCCGCGCGGCAGCAGCGTCCGCCGCAGCAGCAGGCCCCGCGCGAGCCCCGTCCGCCGCGCGAGCCGCGCCGCCGCAGCGCCAACCCGGTCCGGATCCCCGGCCTCGGCTGCCTCAAGGGCTGCCTGGTGCTGATCCTGCTGCTCTTCGTCGGCGGCTGGCTGATCTGGGAACTCACCGGGCTCCAGGAGGCGGTGGGCACCGGCAAGGGCTGGTGGGACCAGATGTGGAGCTGGGGCACCGAGGTCGCCGACTTCATCGGGTCCATCGGCGACGCGACGGGCGGCGGCAGCGGCACGTCCTGACGCCGTGTCCGGACATCACGTCCGGCGTCGCGTCCCGACGGGTCGTCAAGACGGCCCTGTAGCGCCGACTTCGTGGATTTGTCGACATCCGGGACGTGATTTCGCCCGCAGAAGTGAAGGTCGCCGCGATCCGGCGACCTCAACCCCCACTCGGCCGCGTAGCTTTGGTGCGTACGCCAGCCGCTGAGGGAGCAGTCGTGGCACGGAAGATCGGCAGCCGGTACACCGCGCACCAGATCCTGGGGCGCGGCAGCGCGGGCACGGTGTGGCTGGGCGAGGGGCCGGACGGGCCCGTCGCCGTCAAACTGCTGCGCGAGGACCTCGCCTCCGACCAGGAGCTGGTCGGACGGTTCGTCCAGGAGCGCAGCGCGCTCCTCGGGCTGGAACACCCGCACGTCGTCTCCGTACGCGACCTGGTCGTGGACGGCAACGACCTCGCCCTCGTCATGGACCTCGTCCGCGGTACGGACCTGCGCACGCGCCTCGACCGCGAGCGCAGGCTCGCCCCCGAGGCGGCCGTGGCCATCGTCGCGGACGTCGCGGACGCGCTGGCCGCCGCGCACGCGGCGGGCGTCGTCCACCGTGACGTCAAGCCGGAGAACGTCCTGCTCGACATGCAGGGACCGCTCGGACCGGGCGGCGCGCACCCCGCGCTGCTGACCGACTTCGGCGTGGCCAAGCTCATCGACTCCCCGCGCCGGGCCACGGGCGGCCGCAGCGTCGCCCCGACGACCCGGATCATCGGGACGCCCGACTACCTCGCGCCGGAGATAGTGGAGGGCCTGCCGCCGCGCGCGGCCGTCGACATATACGCCCTGGCCACGGTCCTGTACGAGCTGCTCGCCGGCTTCACCCCCTTCGGCGGGGGCCACCCGGGCGCGGTGCTGCGCCGGCACGTGACGGAGACCGTGGTCCCGCTGCCGGGCATCCCCGACGAGCTGTGGCAGCTGATGGTCCAGTGCCTGGCCAAGGCCCCCGCGTCACGGCTGCGCGCCTCGGAGCTGTCCGTCCGGCTGCGGGACCTGCTGCCGCTGCTGGCCGGGATGCCCCCGCTGGACGTGGACGAGCCGGACGACGCCGACCCGGAGCCCGAGCCCGCCGAGGAGCCGGACGCCGCCGACCCGGTGCGCAGGCGGGGCGTGGTCCCGCTGGTGCCGGGGTCCGCGACGGACTCCAACCGGGACACCCACACCTCCATGCGGGTGCCCGGTCCGGAGGAGCTGGCGGGCGGGGCACTGGGCACCGCCCGCGTGCCGCGCCCCGCCGGCGGACACCGGCCCGGCTCCGCCCGGCACCGCGCCGAGGTGGCGCGCAAGCGGCGGCTGGTGCTCTCCGCGTCGGCGCTGGCGCTGGCCACGGCGGTCGGGGTGGGCAGCTGGCTCGCCGTCTCGGGCGACGACCCGGCGCCCCCGCCGCAGGACAGCAAGCACTCGGCCCCGTCCCGCCGCTAGGGGCGCGGTCCGCCGCGGGGTCACACCGCGGTGAGGTCCGGGTGCCAGCGGCGGGCGACCTCCGGGTGGGCGCGTACCCAGCCCTTGAGCTCGTTGCGGCCGTACTCGGCGTGCAGCGGGTTCGACGCGTCGTGGGCGACGCCCGGCGCCGAGCGGAGGTAGTCCCCGGGGACGGTCTCCACCACCGCGTCCAGCCGCGGGTTGTAGAAGAACGGCACCGAGAACCGCTCCACCGCACCCGGCGGGCTGACCACCCGGTGGTCGGTGGCCCGCAGGTACCCCTCGGTGGCGATCTCCAGCAGCTCGCCCAGGTTCACCACGAACGCCCCCGGCCGTGGCGCGATGTCGACGTAGCCGCCGTCCCGGACGACCTGGAGACCGCCCACCGAGTCCTGGAGGAGCAGCGTCAGGAAGCCGTAGTCCTTGTGCGCGCCGACACCCTGGCCGGCGCCCGACGGGGCGGACCCGGGGTAGCGGATCAGCTTCGTGTGCAGGTGCGGCCGGTCCGCGAAGGCCGCGTCGAAGAAGTCCGAGGGGGCGCCGATCGAGGCCAGCAGCTCCTGGAGCAGCCGGTGCGCCACCCCGGCCAGGCGGGTCTGCCAGCCCAGGACCGCCTCCCGCAGCTCCGGCAGGGCCGGCGGCCACTGGTTGGGGCCCTCCAGCCACAGGTACGCGGGGTCGTCCGGCCCCAGTACCGGCGCCGGCCGCTCCGCGCCGACGTCCAGCTGGTCCCGCCAGTCCGAGGCCCCGCCCGTCAGCTCGTGGCCGATGCGGGTGTAGCCCCGGAAGTGCGGGGAGTTCAGATTGCTCACGGCCAGCCGGTCGGCCTCCGGGAGCGCGAAGAAAGTCCTGGTCAGCTCGAGGATGCGGGAGGTCTCCGCCTCGGTTATGCCGTGCCCGGTCAGGTACAGGAAGCCGGTGTCCCGCGCCGCGGCGTGCAGCTGCTTCAGGAAGTCGGCCCGCTCGGCCGGGTCGTCGGCCCGGGAGAGGTCGATCACGGCGAGGGAGGGAGTGGAGGAGGGACCGGAGGCGAGGGCGGAGGAGGGACCGGAGGAGAGGGCGGACGAGGAAGAGGAAGGGTGCGCGGACGGCATGACGTCTCCGTTTCGGATGTCACAGGGTCCTGTGCCCCGGAGATGGCGGGGCAGCGGGTGGAGCGGGCCCTCGGCAGGGATGGCGCCGGGGCGGCGTGGCCGCGTACAGGACCGAAGTCGGATCGGGGTGGATCAGGCTTGTGCGGGGTCCGGCGGCAGACAGCTCGTCGTGGTGACACGCATGTGGTCCACATGGCGGCGCTTCACGAGTAGAACGGTCATACGGTGAGCGTACGCCCGTACCCACGCCCGTCTGTACGGTCTGATCCGGCCTGGCCGGACAGTGCCGTCCGAGGACCGGCTAGGCTGGACCCGTGGCAGTCGTCGATGTTTCCGAAGAGCTGAAGTCCCTCTCCTCGACCATGGGGTCGATCGAGGCCGTCCTGGACCTCGACAAGCTGAGGGCAGATATCGCCGTGCTCGAGGAGCAGGCCGCCGCGCCGTCCCTGTGGGACGACCCGGAAGCCGCCCAGAAGATCACGAGCAAGCTTTCGCACCTCCAGGCCGAGGTCCGCAAGACCGAGAACCTGCGCGGCCGTATCGACGACCTCGCGGTCCTCTTCGACCTCGCGCAGGAAATGGACGACGCGGACACCCTCGCCGAGGCCGAGACCGAGCTGGTCGCCGTCCGCAAGGCGCTGGACGAGATGGAGGTCCGGACCCTGCTCTCCGGCGAGTACGCCGAGCGCGAGGCCCTGGTCAACATCCGCGCCGAGGCCGGCGGCGTCGACGCCTCCGACTTCGCCGAGCGCCTCCAGCGCATGTACCTGCGCTGGGCGGAGCGCCACGGCTACCCGACCGAGGTGTACGAGACCTCGTACGCGGAAGAGGCCGGCATCAAGTCGACCACCTTCGTGGTCAAGGCCCCGTACGCCTACGGCACCCTCTCCGTCGAGCAGGGCACCCACCGCCTCGTGCGGATCTCGCCCTTCGACAACCAGGGCCGCCGCCAGACCTCCTTCGCGGGCGTCGAGGTGCTGCCGGTCGTCGAGACCAGCGACCACGTCGAGATCGACGAGTCCGAGCTGCGCGTGGACGTGTACCGCGCCTCCGGCCCCGGCGGCCAGGGCGTCAACACGACCGACTCGGCCGTGCGCATCACGCACCTCCCGACCGGCATCGTGGTCTCCTGCCAGAACGAGCGTTCGCAGATCCAGAACAAGGCCAGCGCGATGAACGTGCTCCAGGCCAAGCTGCTGGAGCGGCGCCGCCAGGAGGAGAAGGACAAGATGGACGCCCTCAAGGACGGCGGCAGCTCCTGGGGCAACCAGATGCGGTCCTACGTCCTGCACCCGTACCAGATGGTCAAGGACCTGCGGACGGAGTTCGAGGTCGGCAACCCGCAGGCGGTGCTCGACGGCGAGATCGACGGCTTCCTGGAGGCCGGTATCCGCTGGCGCAAGCAGCAGGAGCAGACCGCGTAGCACGTGATCGCGTAGCACGTAACGGCGAAGGGCCCGGACACCAGCTGGTGTCCGGGCCCTTCCCCATTACGTGTGATCCGCCTGTGATCGGGACGCGGCGCGGCCTACGCGGTCCAGCCGGCTACGCGGTCTGGGCCACCAGCGCCAGCGCGGCCACCAGCACCACCAGAAGCGCTATGAGTGTCATCGGATTCAGCCCGGCGAAGGGGCCCTCCTGCTGGAGGCGCTCCCGGTTCGCCCGGCACACCGGGCAGCGGCCCTGGCTGACAGGTGCGGCGCAGTTCGCGCACACGAGCCGGTCATATGTCATGCGCTCCTCCTCTCGTCCCCTCGGCATGGTTAACGGCTCGGGGACGGAGTCCGTTCCCCCTACCACTGTGCCAGCTCCGCCGACATTCGGCGCGGCCCGTCCGGGCAATCACGATCCGGCTCCTCCCGCACGCGTGGATATATCGGGCAACTCCGGATGCCGGGTCCCCACCCAGGCCCCGGTCGCGTATGGTCACGCACACCTACTCCCGGCGACCGTGGTGCACCCGTGATCCGATTCGACAACGTCTCCAAGTCCTACCCGAAGCAGAACCGTCCCGCACTCAGAGATGTCTCCCTGGACATCGCCAAGGGCGAGTTCGTCTTCCTGGTCGGCTCCTCCGGCTCCGGCAAGTCCACCTTCCTGCGGCTGGTCCTGCGCGAGGAACGGGCGACCCACGGCCAGGTGCACGTCCTGGGAAAGGATCTCGCGAAGCTCTCCAACTGGAAGGTCCCGCACATGCGGCGCCAGCTGGGGACCGTCTTCCAGGACTTCCGGCTCCTGCCCAACAAGACGGTGGCCGAGAACGTCGCCTTCGCGCAGGAGGTCATCGGCAAGCCGCGCGGCGAGATCCGCAAGGCCGTCCCGCAGGTCCTGGAGCTGGTGGGCCTGGGCGGCAAGGAGGGGCGGATGCCGGGCGAACTGTCCGGCGGTGAGCAGCAGCGCGTGGCCATCGCCCGCGCCTTCGTCAACCGTCCCGCCCTGCTGATCGCCGACGAGCCGACGGGCAACCTCGACCCGCAGACCTCCGTGGGCATCATGAAGCTCCTGGACCGGATCAACCGGACCGGCACCACCGTCATCATGGCGACGCACGACCAGCAGATCGTGGACCAGATGCGCAAGCGCGTCATCGAACTCGAACAGGGCCGGCTCGTGCGCGACCAGTCGCGCGGCGTCTACGGCTACCAGCACTGAAAGGCCCCTGAGACGTCATGCGCGCCCAGTTCGTCATGTCGGAGATCGGCGTCGGTCTCCGTCGCAATCTCACCATGACCTTCGCGGTCATCATCTCCGTGGCCCTGTCCCTGGCCCTGTTCGGGGGCTCCCTGCTCATGCGCGACCAGGTCAGCGCCATGAAGGGGTACTGGTACGACAAGGTCAACGTCACCGTCTACCTCTGCACCAAGAACGACGCCCTCGACGCCGCCGGCAGCGCCGCCCCGGGCGCCGCGGCCGGGGCCCCGGGCGCCGCCGCCTCCGCCGGCAGCGCCAGGCCCTGCTCCAAGGGGGCGGTCACCCCCGAGCAGAAACAGGGCATCGAGGCCGAGCTCAAGAAGATGGAGCTCGTCCAGAACGTCATGTACGAGTCCTCGGACGAGGCCTTCAAGCACTACAAGGAGCGCTTCGGCCACACGGCCCTGGCCTCGGTGGTCACCCCCGACCAGATGCCCGACTCCTTCCGGGTCAAGCTGAAGAACCCGGAGAAGTACGAGGTCATCACCTCCGCCTTCGCCGGGCGGGACGGTGTCCAGTCGGTCGCCGACCAGAGCACCGAGCTGGACAACCTCTTCGCGCTGCTCGGCACCCTCAACTGGGCGGCCCTCGGCATCATGCTGGTCATGCTGATCGTGGCGCTGCTGCTGATCGTCAACACGGTGCGCGTCTCGGCGTTCAGCCGTCGGCGGGAGACCGGCATCATGCGGCTGGTGGGCGCCTCCGGCTTCTACATCCAGGTGCCGTTCATCATGGAGGCGGCGGTGGCCGGCCTCATCGGCGCCGTCTTCGCCTGCGTGATGCTCGGTACGGGGCAGTACTTCGTGATCGACCACGGCATCGCGCTCCGCGAGAAGCTCCAGCTGATCAACTTCATCGGCTGGGACGCGGTCCTCACCAAGCTCCCGCTGGTGCTGGTGATCGGCCTGCTGATGCCCTCCCTGGCCGCCTTCGTCGCGCTGCGCAAGTACCTGAAGGTATGACAAGCGCCTCCTGCGGTCTGCGGTCAACCCGGCTTGCCGCAGCGGGGCTTGTCCTAGACTCGGCGACATGCCGGGTCTGCCCGCTCTCTGTCTCCGGCCCCGCGACCTGCGTCGCGGGGCCTTCTTAACGCTGGTCTTCCTCGTGTCCGTGGGCACTGCCGCGGGCGCGGGCTGCTGGGGACCGCGCGGGGCGGAGGACTCCCGGACGGTCGCCCTCGCGGGCACCCCCGAGCCGGAGCCCGCGCCCGGTGGCGGCGGTTCCGGTGGCGAGCCCGGCACCGCGGACCGGGAGGCCGTGGCCCGGGCCGCCGCCGAGGCCGTCGCCGAGGGCAAGTCGGGCAAGAAGGCCGCCCAGGAGGTGGTCAGCCGCAGCGGCGACCGCTGGGGCACCGTCTACGACCGGGGCGAGTACGCCGCCTTCGCCGAGGACCTCGACGGCCGCTGGACCGGGGTCGGGCTCTGGGCCGGGCGCCGCCGCGACGGCCGGATCGAGGTCGACCGGGTCCAGCCCGACAGCCCCGCCGCCCGGGCCGGCCTGCGCGCCGGGGACCGGCTGCTGAGCGTGGACGGCCACAGCGTCACCGGGCTGGCGGTGGCCGACGTGGTGGCGCTGCTGCGCGGGGAGGCCGGCACTCCGGTGGTGCTCGGCCTCAGCCGGGACGGCGCCGACCTCACCGAGACCGTCCGCCGCGAGCAGCTGCGTACCGAGCCGGTGACCGTACGCCGCCTCGCGGGCGGCATCACCGTGATCAAGGTGGCCTCCTTCACCCGGGGTTCGGGGGAGCGGGTCAGAGCGGCCGTACGGGAGGCCCCGCCGGGCGGCGGGGTGATGCTGGACCTGCGCGGAAACCCGGGCGGGCTGGTCGTCGAGGCGGTGACGGCGGCCTCCGCGTTCCTGGACGGGGGGCTCGTGGCGACGTACGACGTACGGGGCTCCGAGCACGCCCTGTACGCGGCCCCCGGCGGGGACACCGACCGGCCCCTGGTGGCGCTGGTCGACGGCGGCACGATGAGCGCGGCCGAGCTGGTGACCGGCGCCCTCCAGGACCGCGGCCGCGCGGTGACGGTGGGTACCCGCACCTTCGGCAAGGGTTCCGTGCAGATGCCGACCGAGCTGCCGGGCGGCTCGGTGGCGGAGCTGACGGTGGGCACGTACCGCACTCCGGCGGGCCGCAGCCTCGACGGAGGGGGCATCACCCCGGACCTCGCGGCGGGCGACGGGGCCGAGGAACGGGCGCGCAAGGTATTGGGTGGCCTCGGGGTGGGTCCGTAGTGCGAAAATGACCGCACTATGGCTAAGGAAAAAGGGCGCAAGCTGATCGCCCAGAACAAGAAGGCGCGGCACGACTACACGATCATCGACACCTACGAGTGCGGGATCGTGCTGACGGGCACCGAGGTCAAGTCCCTGCGCCAGGGGCGGGCCTCGCTGGTGGACGGCTTCGTGTCGGTGGAGGGCCGCGAGGTCTGGATGTACAACGTGCACGTGCCGGAGTACAGCCAGGGCACCTGGACCAACCACAGTGCCCGCCGCAAGCGCAAGCTCCTCATGCACCGCGAGGAGATCGACAAGCTGGAGCGGAAGGCGGAGGAGTCCGGCCACACGGTCGTGCCGCTCGCCCTCTACTTCAAGGACGGCCGCGCGAAGGTCGAGATCGCGCTGGCGAAGGGCAAGAAGGAGTACGACAAGCGCCAGACCCTGCGCGAGAAGCAGGACACCCGCGAGACGAACCGCGCGATCTCGGCGATCAAGCGCAAGCAGCGGGGTACGGTTTAATCACCTGGCACGCGGTGGTCCACTTCGCGTACCATGGCGTCAGCACCCCCCGCTCGCGGGTGGAGCACTTTGTGCAGTATCTAACTGAACAGCGTGAAACATGGGGATGATCGGTTTCGACAGCGGATGTCGATGCAGGGGAAGCGAGCCGAGGAAGCGGCAATGATCTCGCTAACCATATGTCGCAAACAATAATCGCCAACTCCAAGAGCGATAACTCCCGCTTCACCCTCGCTGCCTAATAACAGTGAGCTGAAGCCTCTGTGAGGAGCGTCAGCCCGGAAGTGGTCCCGGTCCGGATCCTGGCGTCAATTAGGGATCTAAACCTCTAGCCCCGGTCACGGGGGTTGGAGGGAAATCAAACAGTGACTGAGCCCGTCGGAGACTTGTCCGTGTGATCTCCGGGGCCGAGAAAATCGCAGCGGACTGCGCTCGGAGAAGCCCTGCTTCTGCACCGTTGGACGCGGGTTCGATTCCCGCCATCTCCACAACCCGATATGCCACCTGACCTGCGGCGCAAGCCATAGTCGGGGGCACATCCCACCCCATGTGAGCACCGCCAGAGCGCCAGCGACGTATCCAGTCCTGGCGCTCTTTGGCGTGTCCGGCCCTGTTCTGCAAGCGGAGCGAGGCCGCCGTGCCGGCCAGGCGTTAGGCGATGCGGTGTTCCCAGCGGAGGGCGGGCTGCTCGCCGATCCAGTAGGTGTGGGAGCGGTCGGTGATGTGGATGCGGGCGGCGCTGATGTCGGGGCGGTCGGCCTCCTGCCAGGCGAGGAGGGCCTCTTCGATGTCGTCCCACAGGGCGACGGGTCCGCCCTGCCGTACGGTCCAGCCCGCCCCGTTCTCCGCGAAGGCGGCGAAGGACTCCCGCTCGGCGTCGAACACGTAGACCTGCTGCATGCCGTCGGCGGTGGCACGGACGTACTGGGCGGTGGGTGCGGCGAGCTGGGCGAGGAAGGCGGGCATCCACTCCTCCAGCAGCGTCGGCGAGACCTTCGTGGAGCGCTCGCTGTCCGCGTAGGCGGTGCGCGCCGACAGGTCCCCGGCGATCGGTGCGGCGACTTGGGCGCGGGCGTGCATGAACGATGACTGGCCGATGATGCGGCCCTCAGCGGTCCCGTCCTCGTTGACGGTGACCTTGGCCAGTCCGGTGCCGCGCTGCCAGGCTCCGCCGACGGTTGCGAGGATGATCCCGCCTGGCTTCGTCTGCCGGACCCACGCGTAGGGGATGCGGCGTACGGCGCAGGTAGCGATGACCCGGTCGTAGGGGGCGCGGCGGGGATGGCCGAGCAAGCCGTCTCCGGTGACGGTCCAGGTCGAGTAGCCCGCCGCCTCCAGCGCGGCATCGGCGCGGGCGGCGACCTCGGGGTCTACCTCCATGGTGGTGACGTTGTCCTCGCCGAGGACGTGGCAGAGCAGGGCGTCGGTGTAGCCCGTGCCGGTGGCTACGTGGAGCACCTCGTGCCCTTCCTTCACCTCCAGGGTCTCGATCATGCCGACGATGGTGACCGGGGTGGTGGAGGAGGAGGTGGGACTGCCGGTGACGGGCCCGTCGACCTGGTCGGCGGTGAGGTGGTTGTCGAGCTGGGTGACCAAGGACTCGTCGCGGTAGGCGATGGACGCCCACTCGGCCGGGTCCGTGCCGAGCGCGGTCACCGGCTTCCACCGACCTCCTTCGGCGGGAAGGAACACTCCGGGATGAAGGAAGAGTTCACGCGGTACGGACTCCACCGCAGCCCGCAGGGTGGGGCTTTTGAGGATTCCGGCCCCCGTGAGGCGTCCGGCAAGTGCGCGCCGCTCGGAAGCGGTGTCGAGCGTCATCGTGCGTCTCCTCGGGTGAGCAGTTCAGCGAAAGCGGCGGCCATGGGCAGACCGGTGTTCTCCTCCAGCCACCCCCATTGGCCTGTGGGATTCAGCTCCAGCCAGTGGTAGCCGCCCTCCGTGTCGAGGGCGAGATCGAAGCTGCCGGAGACGAGACTGAAGTGGCCGAGGTAGGCGAGCAGCGTCCGCTTCAGCGGATCGGGCAGGTCTACCACGGTGTAGGAGAGGGCGGAGTAGTCCTTGCGCCAGTCCAGGAGACCGGAGTCGATTCGTACGGCGAACACCTTCTCGCCGACGATCAGGACGCGGAGGTCGGCGACCTTGTCCACTTGGGCCTGGAAGAGGTGCGGGACCACGCGGATGGAGTCGTCGATCTCGTCGGCGGTGACCGGCTCGGCCCAGCTTGTCACCGGGACACCGTCTCGCTCGTACGGGGTCCACCGGAGCGTCTTGGTGATCACCCGGCCGTGGGCGGTGATGAACTCCCGGGCCTGGTTCTGGTCGTTGGTCACCAGCGTCGGCGGGACCGTGAGCCCGAGGCGCTGCGCGACGGCGAGCTGGGTGGGCTTGTAGTCGGCGGCGGCCTCCCGCTGCGGCTGGTTGACCCACAGGGGTCCGTCCAGGGCGTAGAGGATGCCGCCGAGCCCGTAGCGGGTCTGCGCGGTGGCTAACCTGCGGTCGGCGTCGTTCAGGTGCTCGAAATGGGGCCAGACGGGGCGGCGCCAGTACACCGCCCGTAAGTGCTCCAGGTTGGCGGTTCTCGACGGGGTACGGGCCTGCCCGGCCACAGGGGCCGGGCAGGTTCCGAACCGAGCCGATACCGTCAGGCCCTCGCCGATGTCGGCGGGATTGAAGCGCATCACCGGCACATCACGCTGGTTGAGTTCGGTGATGACCATGTCGGCGGTCTGGTCGTGTGCCTCGGTGGCGACGAGCACCGGCCTCTGCTCGGTCATGTCGTCAGTCCTGGTTGCTGTCCTGGTCATGGCCGGAGTCGGGAGCGGAGTCGGAGTTGGTGGTGGTGGAGGTCTCGGTGCCGGAGGAGGTGCCGTGCTTACCCATTTCCACCACATGGCCGTGCCCGTCGCGGAACACCCCGGTCTGCGTGGCCGGGTCGATGGTGACCGTGGTGAACGGCAGGCGGGTCGTGGTCGGGTAGGGGGCGAGGCGGCTGACGCCCCACGGGCGGACGGGGCTGAGCTGGGTTGCTGCGGTGGTCACGAGGTTCTCCTTCTGGTCGGGATGGAGCAGGGGGTCGCCGCACAGCGCGATTACCCGGCGTTGGGCCGGCACGACTCCGGGTGAGTTCGACCGGCGGGCTTTATGGGGTGGTGCGGTGACCGCATCGGCAGGCGTGCGGCTGGCTCTGTCGGTCGAGGAGATCGAGGTCTGGGACGGACGCGGCGGGACCTCCAGGCGTTCGGGGACTGGGGGCCGCCGTCCGTCCCTGTCGGGGGACGAAAGGGCGGACAGCGGCGGTCTGCAAGGCCACACGGCCGGGGAAAGGAATGGGAGCTGTCGGCTGTTCCCGGCCAGTGGCTGCGATCAGTCAACGCCCAACAGGTAACCGCGAGTAGGGTGTTCGCCACTCACAGCGGTTTAAGCGGTTTGAGCGGTCATGAGGGGACGCCATGACACCGGTAGGTGAGCCCAATACGGCAATGGCGCAGGTCATCGCCGAAACGGGCATGACGCAGGACGCCTTAGCCCACGCTGTCAGGCGCGTCGCGGCTGAGAACGGCGAGGTCATCCAGACCAACAAGAGCACCATCTCGCACTGGGTCCGCTACGGTCGGCAGCCGTCCGGCAGCGCCGGGAGGTATCTCGCCGAAGCACTGTCGCGACGCCTGGGACGCACCATCACCCAGCAGGAGATCGGCCTGCACGAGACCACCCGTGATCTGCTGGACTGGCACACGGATACGCTGAGCGCCCTGGCCGATCTGGGGAGGATCGACACCGTGGACATGGACCGCAGGCAGGCCCTGGGGACTGCGGCCTACTCGCTCGCCGCCCTCGTACTACCGGCAGACAGCTGGTGGACAGGCATGGTCGATCAAGGCAGCCGACGGCGTGCCGGCCGCGCCGCAGTCGGCCAAGGCGATCTCGACGCGGTACGCGACATGGCCAGTCTCTTCTCCAACATGGACCAGCGCCACGGTGGCGGGCACGCCCGCACAGCCGTCGCCCAGTACCTCACCACCGAAGTCTCCGGCTACCTGAACGGCACCTTCGCCGACCGCCAGGTCAGGCGCGGTATGTTCTCCACCGCCGCAGAACTCGCCTACCTGTCCGGGTGGATGGCCTTCGACAACGGCGAGCACCCCATCGCCCAGAAGCACTTCACCGTGGCGGTGAAGCTCGCCGCCGAAGCCGACGACGCCCCGATGGCCGCCCACGTGATGCGCGCCATGGCCCACCAAGCAAACGACCTCGGCCACCCGCGCTCCGCCCTCGACCTCGCCTCCGCGTCCGTCGAAGGCAAGCGGTACACCGAGGCCGGCCTTCGCGAGAGGGCGCTCCTCGGCGTCGTTCATGCCCGCGCCCTGGCCTCCACCGGGAACAAGAAGGCCGCCACCCGAGCCCTCCTGCGCGCCGAAGACGATCTTGCCGTCGCGCAGCCGGGCGACGACGAGCCGGGCAGAGTGTTCTTCTTCCAGGAAGCTTCCCTCGCCCACGAGACCGCCCTGGCGCTACGCGACATAGGAGACCTGGATGGAGCCGAACAGCAGCTCCACCGGTCCGCCCGCACACGCAAGGCCGCCAAGTTCACCCGCACCCACGCCGTGACCCTCGGCTACCTCGGTGGCATTCAGGCCCGCCAGCACCGCATCGACGAAGCCTGCGCGACCTGGTCCGCCAGCCTGGACGCGATGAACGGGGTGCGCTCCGCCCGCACCCGCAGGGCAGCTGCCGACATGCGTGCCGCCCTCTCACCTCTCCGTAATCGCAACATTCCCGCCGTCACCACCGTGGACAAGCGCGCCGCCGCGTACCTGACAGCCACGGCCTGACCGCCGACCCCGGAAGGAATCCCGCATGGCAGACCGCGAGACATTCGAAGTAGAGGTTCTGGGCCATGTCGTCGGAGGCCGTACCGAGCCGACCGACGACCACTGGGGCGGCACCCAGGCCATCATCCGCCTCGACGGCGACCGCTTCACCCCCGAAGCCACCCGAGAGCTGGAGACCTTCTCCCACCTCGAAATCGTTTTCCGGTTCCACCTCACCGACCAGACCGACCTCAACCTCGGGGCCCGCAGCCCCCGCGACAACCCCGACTGGCCGAAGGTCGGCGTCTTCGGCCACCGCCACATGCGCCGCCTGAACTGGCTCGGCGTCTCCCGTTGCCGTCTGGTCAAAGTCGACGGCCTGGACCTTCACGTCGAAGACCTCGACGCTGTCGATGGCACCCCCGTCCTCGACGTGAAGCCCTGGTTCGCAGAGATGGGTGCACGCGGAGAGGTGCGCCAGCCGCAGTGGGTCTCAGACATGCTCGGCGACTACTACGGCCCCACCCAGGGCTGACTCTTCGCAACACGGCCCCGGGCGCACCCCGAACCGGCCCCGCAGCCTCTCGGCTGCGGGGCCTTTGTCATGCCGGTGGAGCTGGTGGTGCCGTCAGCAGTACGGGATCTTGTTGAGGTTCAGGGCGTAGCGGGCGGCGATCCAGCCGCGGCCGTCGGCGAGCTTGTACCAGATCGAATTGTCGCCCACGGTCTGGCCGTTGACCTTGCACTGGAGCTTCACCACGGTGTTGAACGGGATCTTGCCCGTCTTCGTGTAGCCCGCGCCCGGGCCGGAGCGGATGCCGAGGCCCTTGCCGGTGGCGACGATGCGGGCCTTCGGGCTGTCGCTGTGGTGGTCGCCCTTGTCCCCCTTGCCGCCCTTGCCGTGGTGGTCGTCCTTGCCGTGGTGGTCGCCGCACTTCTTGCAGGTGCCGGGCTTTCCGCTGTCGCCCTTCTCGCCCTTCTCGCCCTTCTCGCCCTGGGGGCCGGGGATGCCCTGGCGGCCCTCGAGGCCCTGGGGTCCCCGGATGCCCTGGATCCCTTGGATGCCCTGTGCGCCCTGGGGGCCGGGGGAGCCGGTGAGGCCGGTCTGGCCCTGCGGGCCGGCCGGGCCGCGCTGGCCGTCGACGCCGTTGAGGCCGGGTTCGCCCTTGTCGCCCTTGGGGCCTTGGGCGCCTCCGGAGGGGCCCGTGTCGCCCTTCAGGCCTTGGGGGCCGCGGAGCCCCTGGATGCCCTGGATTCCCTGGAGGCCCTGGGGGCCGGCGGGGCCGCGCTGGCCGTCGAGGCCATTGAGGCCGGGCTCGCCCTTGTCGCCCTTCAGGCCCTGGGGGCCCTGGGCGCCTCCGG
The DNA here is from genome assembly GCF_026343185.1 of Streptomyces sp. NBC_00091. GTDB lineage: Bacteria > Actinomycetota > Actinomycetes > Streptomycetales > Streptomycetaceae > Streptomyces. The sequence continues at coordinate 3,613,697 of NZ_JAPEMA010000001.1, forward strand.
AGGGGCCCGTGTCGCCCTTCAGGCCCTGGGGGCCGCGGATGCCCTGGGGGCCCTGGGGGCCGCGGATTCCCTGGAGGCCCTGGGGGCCGGCCGGGCCGCGCTCGCCGCTGAGGCCGTCTTCGCCCTTGTCCCCCTTCTCGCCCTTGTCTCCCTTGGGGCCCGGGCGTCCCGGCTTGCCGTGGTGGCCGGGCTTGCCGTCGTGGCCGTGGTGGCCGTCGTGGCCGGGGCGGCCGTCGTCGCCCTTCGGGCCCGTCACCGGGGTGGCGACGGCGAACAGGGCGGGCGCGTCCGTGCCGTTGGCCCACTCGCCGCCGTCCAGCGTCGTGCCCTCCGGGGCGTTCGGGTCCACCCGCAGGGCCACCGCCAGCCGCGTCCGCGTGTTCGCCGGGAAGGCGAAGCCGGCGCGGGTGCCGGCATCGCAGGTCAGCAGGCGCGCGTCGGTCGAGCGGGTGCACGAGCCGCCCGCCCGCCGGCCGTTCCAGTAGAACCGGGCCTCGGGGAAGGTGGTCCGCTCCGGGGCGGTGATCCGGAAGGTGCTGCTGCGCGCCGGGTCCTGGCCGTTCAGGGCCGCGATGACGACGCGGCCCGTCTTGCCGGGGGCGATGGAGGGGACGTACGGCTGGGAGAACCGGACGGGGGAGGAGTCGGCCAGGGCCGGTACGGCCGGCACCAGACAGGACGCGGTGACGGCCGCGACGACGAGGGCCGAGGAGACGGAGCGTGAAGCAGGCAAGGGGAGTTCCTCCGCGAAAGGAAGGGCGCTGGGGAAAGCACCCCCAGTTATGCGGGATCGCGCGGAGGAGCGCCGCGTACCACGCGGGCGCGTCACTCGGCCGCCGGAACAATACGGATAAATCGGCTCGTTGTGGTGGAGAGGGCCAGGGCGAGCAGGGCGGCGGCGGCCGGGAGGGCGTAGGCCGCGGTGGAGCCCAGGCGGTCGACGGCGAGGCCCGCCGTGGCGGAACCGGCGGCGATACCGGCGAGGATCGCGGTGACGGCGAGGCTCATCCCCTCGTTGAGGCGGCCGTGCGGGGTGGCCCGCTGGACCAGGGCCATGGCGGTGACCATCACCGGGGCCGTGGCCACCCCGGCCAGCAGCAGGGCCAGGGCCAGCAGCGGGAGGGAGCCGGTTGCGGCCGCGGCCCAGGGGAGGGCCATCGCCGCGGCCAGCGCGAGCAGGCAGGTGCGCAGACTCCGGGGGCGGCGGGTGCCGTAGAGCAGGCCGGCCGCGCAGGAGCCCGCCGCCTGGAGGGCCAGTACCGGGCCGGAGGCGCCGCCGAGGCCCAGGGCTCCGAGGTGGGCGATCGAGGTGACCTCCATGGAGCCGAACACCGCCCCGGTGGCGAGGAACAGGCCGAGGAGCGGGAGCAGGGCGCGCAGAGGGGAGGGGCCCTGTGCGGCGGGCCGCACACCCGTGGCGGGGGGCTCGGTGGCCCGGTGCGCGGTGAAGACCAGCATGCCGGTGAGCAGCAGGACCGCCCCGGTCAGGGTGCCCGCCTCCGGGAAGGCGGCGGTGCACAGGAAGGCCGCGAGGACCGGGCCGAGCATGAAGCACAGTTCGTCGGCGGCCTGTTCGAAGGACATCGCGGTGTGGTGCGAGGCCGGGGGCAGCAGGTGGGTCCAGCGGGCCCGGGACATGCCGCCGATGTTGGGGGTCGTCGCGGTGGCCGCGTAGGAGGCGAAGAGGGTCCAGGCGGGGGCCTGCGTACGGACGCACACGATCAGGCCGAGCGAGCCGAGGACGGCGATCACGGTGGCCGGTACGGCGATCCGGGCCTGGCCGTACCGGTCGATCAGGCGGGCCGTCCAGGGCGCGACGAGGGCGGTGGCGGCCAGGCCGGTGGCGGTGACCGCGCCGGCGAGGGCGTACGAGCCGCGCTGCCCGGCGATCATCATGACCGCGCTGACGCCGAACATGCCCATGGGGAGCCGGGCCAGCAGGTTCCCGGCGGTGAAGCCGCGCGTACCGGGGAGGGCGAAGAGACGGGCGTACGGGCCGGGGGTGCGGGTCCGGCCGGGGGTGCGGGTCCGGGCCGGGGCGGCCGGGGCCGGGTGTGCGGGTGCGGGTGCGGCCAGGACCAGGGTGTCGCCGGTCACGGACATGAGCGGGGTCGGTCGGGGCGTGCGTCGGGGCATGTCATGAGCCTGCGGGGCGGGGCGCAGGTCGGTCCAACACCTGTTCCGGGGGCACTAACGCCCTCTCGTTGTCAATGTCCGTTAGTCTCCGGGGGTGAGCGCCCGAGACGTCGACCCCCGGCTGCTGCGCGGCTTCCTCGCGGTGGCCGAGGAGCTGCACTTCTCCCGCGCCGCCGCCCGCCTCTACGTCGCCCAGCAGGCGCTGAGCCGCGACGTGCGCCGGCTCGAACAGACCCTGGGCACCCCGCTGTTCCTGCGCACCACCCGCGCCGTGGCGCTGACCGCCGACGGGGAGCGGCTGCTGCCCCACGCCCGCGAGGTGCTGCGCGCCCACGAGGAGCTGGCCGCCGCCTTCGCCGGACCGCCCCGGGCCCTGCTCGTCGACATGAACACCGACGGACCCAGCACCGGCCGGCGGGTCCTGGAGCGGGCCCGCGAACTCGCCCCGGGCTGCGAGCTGATGGCCCGCTTCGAGAGCGGGCTCACCCACGCCGCCGCCGAGATCGCCGCCGGGCGGCTCGACGTCTCCTTCGGGTACGCGGCCGGGCTCGAGCCCGCGCTGCTGGCCGGACTCGCCCACCGCCCGGTGCGCTACGAGCCCCTCGCCGTGGTGCTGCCCGAGGACCACCCGCTGGCCGCGCGGGACGGCGTACCGCTCGCCGCGCTCGCCGGGGAGAGCGTGTACGCCGGGGCCGGGAACCCGCGCACCCTGGAGTGGACCGGGCTCGCCCGCGAGCTGTTCGCCGGGCGGGGCATCGCGCTGGCCCCGCCCGCGCCGGTGGCCATCGGCAAGGAGGAGTTCCGCCGGGTGATGGCCAAGACCCGCAACCCGGTCCTGGCGACCGTCGGCTTCCTCGACATGCCCGGCTGCGTGAAGCGGCCGCTGGTGGACCCCGTACCGCTGTCCCCGCTGTCGATGGTGTGGCGCAAGGGCCTGCGCCACCCCGGCCTGGACGCCCTCGAGCGGGCGGCCGCCGAACTCCAGAGCGCCGGCGGCTGGCTGGAAGTGCTCCCGGGCAGCTGGCTCCCGGCAGCGCTCACACCGGGCCCAGACGGCGGGTGAGTGCAAGGTTTCGCGCCGGTCATCCGGCGGGGACCGGGGCCGAAACGAGCCGTTCCTAGCCTCGTCACACGGACGCGACAGCTGTGGAGGCGTGTGATGACCGGTACGACCGCACCGCGCAAGGGGGGCCGCTGGATCGAGCGGTGGGACCCCGAGGACGAGACCTTCTGGCGGGAGACGGGGGAGCGGACCGCCCGCCGCAACCTCCTCTACTCCATCCTCTCCGAGCACATCGGCTTCTCGATCTGGTCGCTGTGGTCCGTGATGGTGCTCTTCATGGGCCCCCAGTACGGGATCGACCCGGCCGGGAAGTTCTTCCTCATCGCCACCGCGACCCTGGTCGGCGCCCTGGTGCGGGTGCCCTACACCTTCGCCGTCGCCCGCTTCGGCGGCCGGAACTGGACCGTCGTCAGCGCCCTCCTGCTGCTCGCGCCGACCGTCGCCGCGCTGGTCGTCATGGAGCCCGGCACCTCGTACGGCACCTTCCTGGCCGTGGCCGCGCTCACCGGGGTGGGCGGCGGGAACTTCGCCTCCTCGATGACGAACATCAACGCCTTCTTCCCGCTGCGCAAGAAGGGCTGGGCCCTCGGGCTCAACGCGGGCGGCGGGAACATCGGCGTCCCCGTGGTGCAGCTCGTCGCGCTGCTGGTCATCGGGACCGCCGGGGCGGCACACCCCCGGCTGCTGCTGGTGATCTACCTCCCGCTGATCGTGATCGCGGCCGCGCTGGCCCTCGTACGCATGGACAACCTGGCGCCCGTACGCAACGACGCGGGCGCCGTCCGCGAGGCAGCCAAGGACGCCCACACCTGGATCATGGCCTTCCTCTACATCGGCACCTTCGGGTCCTTCATCGGCTACAGCTTCGCCTTCGGACTCGTGCTCCAGACCCAGTTCGGGCGGACCCCGCTCCAGGCCGCTTCCCTCACCTTCATCGGGCCGCTCCTCGGATCACTGGTCCGGCCGGTCGGCGGGGCGCTCGCGGACCGCTTCGGCGGGGCCCGGATCACCCTGGCGACCTTCGTGGCGATGGCCGCCGCGACCGCGGTGGTCGTACTGGCCTCCGTACGGGAATCCCTGCCGGTGTTCCTCGTCGGATTCGTGGCGCTCTTCGCGCTCAGCGGGCTCGGCAACGGCTCCACCTACAAGATGATCCCCGGCATCTTCCAGGCCAAGGCGCTGGCCCGCGGCCTGGACGGCGAGGAGGCCGCCGCACACGGACGGCGGCTCTCGGGCGCCTCGATGGGACTGATCGGAGCCGTCGGGGCACTCGGCGGACTCGGCATCAACCTGGTCTTCCGCCAGGCCTTCCTGGAATCCGGCTCCGGAACGGCCGCCTTCGTCACCTTCCTCGGCTTCTACGCCGTGTGCTGCGCGGTCACCTGGGCGGTATACCTTCGCCGCCCCGCGGCCGCCCAGGCCCCGGCCACGGCCGGGACCGGGGCCGGGACCGCGGCCGGGACCGGGAAGAAGGTGCAGCTCACCTCGGTGTAATGCCGGTGATGCCAGTGATGCCGGTGATGCCGGTTAACTGGCCGGAAATGCGGTGGAACCGAGCCTGACACGACGTCTTGACAGGCTCGGTCCTCCCCGACGCTGGAAACCCTCAGGGCAAGGCAGGTCACCACGATGGACGACGCTACGCACGGCCCCCTGGCCGGATTCACCGTCGGAGTCACCGCCGCCCGCCGGGCGGACGAACTGATCGCCCTGCTGCGCCGGCGCGGAGCGGCCGTCATCCACGCCCCCGCCCTGCGGATCGTGCCGCTCGCCGACGACACGGAGCTGATGGCCGCCACCAAGGAACTCGTCGACGCCCCGCCGGACGTGGTCGTCGCCACCACCGCCATCGGCTTCCGCGGCTGGATCGAGGCCGCCGACGGCTGGGGCATCGGCGAGGAGCTGCTCGCCCGCCTGCGCGCCACCGAACTGCTCGCGCGCGGGCCGAAGGTCAAGGGGGCCGTACGGGCCGCCGGGCTGGTGGAGGACTGGTCCCCGCACTCCGAATCCCTCGCCGAGGTACTGGACCGGCTGCTGACCGGCGGGGTCGACGGCCGGCGGATCGCCCTCCAGCTGCACGGCGAACCGCTGCCCGGCTTCGTCGAGGCCCTGCGCGCGGGCGGCGCCGAGGTGGTGCCCGTCCCCGTGTACCGGTGGATGCCGCCCGAGGACCTCGCACCGCTGGACCGGCTGCTGGACGCGCTGGCCGTCGGAACGGTGGACGCCCTCAGCTTCACCTCCGCGCCCGCCGCTGCTTCTTTGCTGTCCCGGGCCGGGGAACGGGGGCTGCGGGAGGCCGTACTGGAGGCGCTGCGCGGGCCGGTGCTCGCCGCCTGCGTGGGGCCCGTGACGGCGCTGCCGCTCCAGGCCGAGGGGGTGGAGACCGTACAGCCGGAGCGGTTCCGGCTCGGACCGCTGGTGCAGCTGCTGTGCAAGGAGCTCCCGGGCCGGGCGCGGGTGCTGCCCGTCGCCGGGCACCGGCTGGAGATCAGGGGGCACGCGGTGCTCGTCGACGACCTGCTGCGCCCGGTGCCGCCCGCCGGGATGGCCCTGCTGGCGGCGCTCGCCCGGCGGCCCGGCTGGGTGGTCTCCCGCGCAGAGCTGCTGCGGGCGCTGCCGGGTGCGGGGCGCGACGAGCACGCCGTGGAGACGGCGATGGCCCGGCTGCGGGCGGCCCTGGGGGCGCCGCGGCTGATCCAGACGGTGGTCAAGCGGGGGTACCGGCTGTCGCTGGACGCCGGGGAGACCAGCTCCGGGTGCGGCTGAGCGGGTCCTCCGCTACCGTGCCGGGATGATCATCAACGGGGTGGAGATGAGGGGCCTGGCCGCCGGCGACGCCGCCGGGCTTGCCCGCGTACTGACACGCAACCGGGCGTACATGGCGCCCTACGAGCCCGACCGGGACGAGGAGTTCTACACCGAGGCCGGCCAGCGGGCCCGGATCGAGGGCCTGCTCGGCGAGCGCGACGCGGGGCGCCTGGTCCCGTACCTGCTCGCCGAGCAGGCGACCGGCGAGCCCGTGGGGGCGATCAACCTCGGCAGCATCGTCCTCGGCCCCTTCGCCAGCGGGGGCGTGGGCTACTGGATCGCCCAGGACTGGCACGGCAAGGGGCTGGCCACCGCGGCCCTCGAGGAGGTCTGCCGCGTCGCCCGCGACGACCTCGGACTGCACCGCGTGGAGGCCGGCACGCTCGTGGACAACCTCGCCTCGCAGCGGGTCCTGGCGAAGGCCGGCTTCACCCAGTACGGGCTCGCGCCCCGCTACCTCCACATCAACGGCGCCTGGCGCGACCACCGCCTCTTCCAGCGCCTCCTCCACGACGACCCGCCGGGGCGGGGGTAGGGACCGGGCGGGGGTAGCCCCGCGCGGGGGCTTCCGCTTCGACGGCTGCGACGGCACTCTGGGGAGGCGGCCCACGGCGACCGAGGCGGTGACGGGCATGTGGACGGGCATGTGGTTCGACTCCGGGCGGGTCTGTCTCGACCTGCTGGCCACTTCCGGGTCCGGGGCCGGGGCCGGGTCCGGGTCCGGGTCCGGTGACGCGGAGGGGATCCGCGACGGCGACGGGCTGCGGCTGTGGCTGGTCGGCGCCGGCCTGGTGCCCGACCGGACCCCGCTCGGACGGCTCGGGCCCGACTGGGTGGCAGCCTTCCGCGCCCTGCGCGGCGACGTCGACAGCCTCGTACGGGCCGAACTCGCCGCCGCCGCCCCCGACGAGGGCGCCCTGTCCCGGGTCAACGCCGCCGCGGCCGGCCCGCCCCCGGGGCTGTGCGCCGTACGGGACCAGGAGGGCCACCTCGTACGGGAACTGTGCGGCGGAGTGGAGTGTGCGGGCCTGCTGGCCTCGGTGGCCCGGGACGCGGTGGAACTCCTCACCGACCCCGGCGATCTGGCACTGCTGCGCAGCTGCGAGGGCGACGGCTGCGCCCGCCTCTACCTCGACACCTCCCGCGGCCACCGCCGCCGCTGGTGCTCCAGCGAACTGTGCGGCAACCGCGAGCGGGTGGCCCGCCACCGGAGGCGGACCCGCACGATGGTGGCCGCAGAGGCGTAGGGGGTGGGGGGCGCTTTGTGCCGCCTGTACGTTGCCTCGCGGTGCGGGCCCGCTATCTCCCCCCTCGAGGGGGTGGGGGCGGGTCGGTGGCTGCCCACCCGCCCCCTTGTCTGCGGGCCGGGACTCCGGGATCCGGGTCCCGGCTGGACCTGATCAGAGCCGGTTTGGGGGTTTCCCGTCAGTCCCATCGTCCTTCCGGTTCGGGACGGTCCGTCAAGGGCGCTCACTGCGTTCGCGTCGCTTCGCGATGGCCTTCGGCCACCCTTGACAGACCGTCCCGCCCCGGAAAGACAAGGACTGCCGGGAAGCCCCCAAAGGAACGGTCACGGGGCAGGAGCGGGAGGAGCGGCCTCGTCAGCGATGAGGCGAGGGGCCGGGTCTTGCCGCGCCGGGCATCCGGGCCTGTCCAGCCCTGCCCCAGGGCCGGGGGCCCGGGCGCAGCAGATCGCTACGCGCTCCGCATTTCTCGGCGTCCGCCGGCCGTCTTGGGCTGATACCTGCACCCGATGGTGACCAGAAGCCCATCTGGGCCCGACAGGCGCGAGAGATCGCTACGTGCTCCTCTCGTTTCGGCGTCCGACGGTCGTCTGGGGCTGGTCAGACGCCCTTTCGGAGAGCTGGGAGGGCTCGATATTGGTGGCTGCGGTGGTGAATTCGCGTCCCGAGGCGCCGCGGATGTAGGCCAGTTCCATCCAGTGCTCGGTGGCGGTGTCGGAGACGTTCTCGTTGATCACGGCCATCAGCTCGCCTTCGGTGCCGGAGGCGATGTCGCGGACGCGGCGGCGCAGGAGGCGATGGGGGACGTATTCGTACCGTTCAGTCATCGCAGGGTTCCTCGAGGGAATCGGTGAAGCGCTGCCAGCCGGCCCTGGCGCGGGCGAGGAGGTCCTGGCTGGGCGCGAACGCGGCCTCCAGTCCGAGCCAGGGGTCGGCCGAAGTGTCGATCCCCAGTACGCCATGGGCGCAGCTGTGGATGATTCGGCTGGTCATGGGTCGCTCCCTGATGTCGTCATCGAGCGGCCAACTTCCGCTCGGTCACCGGTTGGTGTGAAGAGGTAACCGCGCGCACCCCCTCCGCGAGTACCGTTGGAGAGTCGGAGAAGCATGCAAGCCATGCACCTGTGGGGAGTCACTCATGGCGCGACGCTCACGCACACCCAATACCGGTCTGTCGACGCTCCTTGAGCAGGCCGGATGGTCGAGAAGCCAGTTCGCTTCGATCGTCAACCGCGTCGGTGCGGAGGCCGGGCTCGCTCTCAAGTACGGTCAGCCCGCCGTGTCCCAGTGGGTGGCGGGACACCAGCCGCGGCCGCAGGTCAGGGCGCTGATCATCGAGGCGTTCGAAAGGAAACTGGCACGTCCGGTCACTTACGGGGAGGCGGGTCTCACACCGCCGGGCGGGGCCGTGGAGGCGGACACTGTCCGGGAACTCGTAGACCTTGGAAGGGCCGATATGGATCCAGCCCGGCGTCGTGTGATCGCAGCGGGCGTCTTCTCCGCGGCGCTTGCCATCCCTTTGTTCCCGGGCCTGGCACGGGCCGACAGTCCCGAGCCGATAAGGCCCGGGAAGGCGACGACGCGGGTCGGGCAGGCGCAGGTGGCCGCCGTGGAGGCGATGACGGAGCGGATCGCCGACATCCTCGACGAGCTCGGCGCCGGCCACGCCCGGCCGATGGCGGCGGCGTTCCTCGTGAACACCGTCGGCCCGTGGCTGAAGGCCGAAGCGGCGGCTCCCGTGCGGCGGAGCATGCTCGCGGCAGCGTCCGACCTGGTGTACCTCACCGGGTGGATGGCGATGTACGAGCGGCAGCACCGCCTCGGCCAGGACTACTACGTGTCCGCGCTCAAGCTCGCCGGGGAGGCGGAGGAGCACGTGACCTACTGCCGCACCCTGCGCGGCATGTCGCTCCAGGCGTCCAATCTCGGCTACGGCCGACGGGCTCTCGAACTCGCCGACTCGGCAGCGGAAGCGGCCCCCGCGGCCGGGCCGAGGCTCGTCGCGTTCCTGCGCGGGCAGCAGGCGCACGGCGCGGCGATGGTGGGAGACAAGCGGCAGGCCTTCGCCCGGCTCCGGGAAGCGGAGGAAGCGCTCGGGCGGGCTGATGACCGGCGGGAGTCGGTCGGCGGGTACGACCGGACCGCGTATTTGTTCCATGTGGCTCATGTCCTGAACGAGACGAAGGACGTGCCGGGGTCGGTACGGACGCTGCGGGAATCGATCCGGGTCCAGCCCGCGAACGAGAGGCAGGGCCGTCTCCACGCCTACGGGCTCCTCGCCCAGAGGCAGTTGGCCATCGGCCACGTCGAGGCCGCGTGCGAGTCGTGGGGCCGGTTCCTGGACGAGTACGAGGCGCTGTCCTCGGCGCGGGGCGACGAGCACTTCGAGGTCATGAACCTCAGGCTCCGCCCCCACGGCACGGTCCGGGCGGTACGAGACCTGCGCGAGCGCGCCCAGCTCGTCGGCGCCCTCAAGGGCTGACACGGATGCCTAAGATTCCGCCGTGAACGACACCACACACGGCATACGCATCAGGCCGGGCGGCCTCGCCGACGCACCGGCCATTCTCGACATGCTGGACGGCGCGGTGGCCTGGATGAACGCCCGCGGCAACACCGAGCAGTGGGGTACGACGCCGTACTCGCAGAAGCCCGGCGGGGCGGCTCGGGTCGAGCGGTACCTGACCGAGAACACCCCGTACATCGCGGAGTTGGATGGAATGCCGGCCGGCGCCATGGTGCTGGATTCCGGGCCCAGCCCGCAGATGCCGATCGCCCCGGCCGGGGAACCCGAGCTGTACGTCCGCCTGCTCGTCTCCGACCGGCGCCACGCCGGCCTGGGCGTCGGCGCGGCCCTCCTGGCCCACGCCGCCGGGGAGACCCGGCGGGCGGGCCTGGAGCTCCTCCGCGTCGACTGCTGGGCGGGCGGCGGGGGCGAACTGGTCGCCTTCTACGAGCGCAACGGCTTCACCCCCACCGACCGCTTCCTGTCCGACGCCTGGCCGGGGCAGGTGCTGGCCCAGCGCCTTGTCTGATCCCTTCCCATGAGGGCCGGTCTAGCATCGGGCCTCATGGGGACGTACATCGACGGATTGATCGAAACGCGTACGGCGGGCGGGGCGTGGGGGATGGCGGTCGATCTGCTCGACTTCGACCTCTGGAAGGCGCGGGAGGCCCGCGAGTGCCTGTTCGGCTACGGCGGGGGCCTCGGGGTGGACCGGTCGCTGTTCGACCAGCGGGGGTGGCCGGAGGACGCCTGCGACGAGGTGCCGAAGGAGTGTGACGAACTCAACCACAGCCACTCGTACGCGACATGGGCCGAGATCGCGGCGGTCGACTGGGATGCGCCGCTCTGCGACCGCCCCGACGGGAACCGTCTGGGCGAGTGGCGACCGGGGCCGGACGGCGAGCTCGTCCTGGACGGCGTGGTCTGGGCGCCGATCGAGGTGCTCGACGCGTCGGAGGAGCTCTTCGGCGAGGATCTGTTCCCGTTCGAATGGCCGCCGGGCGGCGAGGTCCACCTGAACGGCGCCGTGTACCGTCCGGTGGTCTTCACGGCCAGGATGTTCGTACCTCCCGAGGGCCGTTGGGCGCCGGTGTGGGCGTCGATGAGTGCGTTGGCGGCCGAGTACGGCGACGAGAACGTCCGCCTGGTGGTCTGGTTCGGCTGAGCCGGCTCCGAACCCTTCCCCACCTCGCTCTGATCACCCTGTGGTGCGGGTATCAGCCCAAGGCGGTCGGTAGGCGCTGAGAAATGAGGAGCGCGTAGCGATCTGTCGCGCCCCGGGCCCACCGCCCCCGCCCCCCAGACGGGGGCGAATCGTCCGGCGCGCGGGACCGGCGTGCGGAGACCTGCGGATTCGCGTACGGTTGACGGTCGCCCACGCACGTCAGAAGGGGGCCTTGGTGGCCGCGCAGAATGCCGCTGTCGACAGCACGGCGGATTCCGTCCGCGATCGGGAGATCGCGGTCGAGCAGACGCATCTCGATCAGGTGTACCGACGCCTTGAGGAGAAGATCCACGAGGCCGAGTTCCTCATGAACGACGCCGCCAAGCGCGGCCAGGTCGGCACGCCCGGCGCGCTCGCCGAGCGCGACGCGCAGGTCTTCCGCGCCGGGATCCACCTCAACCGGCTGAACAACGAGTTCGAGGACTTCCTCTTCGGCCGCATCGACCTCGTCCTGGGGAAGGACGGGGAGCGCGGGCCCGACGGCGCGTACACCTCCATCGATCCCGCCGACGACGCGATCCGCGCCGACCTCACCGCGGACATCGCCGAGACCCTGCACATCGGGCGCATCGGCGTCCTCGACTCCGACTACTCGCCGCTGGTGATCGACTGGCGGGCTCCGGCCGCCGCGCCGTTCTACCGGTCCACTCCCAAGGACCCCGGCCGCGTCATCCGCCGCCGCGTGATCCGCTCCAAGGGCCGCAAGGTGCTCGGCGTCGAGGACGACCTCATGCGCCCCGAGGTCACCGCCGCCCTGAACGGCCGGGAGCTGCCCGCCATCGGCGACGGCGCGCTGATGGCCGCCCTCGGGCGGGCCCGTACGCACTCCATGCGGGACATCGTCTCCTCCATCCAGGCCGAGCAGGACCTGGTCATCCGGGCCCCCGCCGCCTCCGTCGCCGAGGTGGCCGGCGGGCCGGGCACCGGCAAGACGGCCGTCGCCCTGCACCGTGCCGCGTACCTCCTCTACCAGGACCGCCGCCGCTACTCCGGCGGCATCCTGATCGTCTCCCCGACCCCGCTGCTCGTCGCGTACACCGAGGGCGTGCTGCCCTCGCTCGGCGAGGAGGGGCAGGTCGCCATCCGGGCGCTCGGCTCGCTGGTCGACGGGGCCGAGGCGACCACGTACGACGACCCGTCCGTGTCCCGGGTCAAGGGCTCCTCCCGCATGCTCAAGGTGCTCCGCAAGGCCGTACGGGGCACCCTGGAGCTGGGCGCCGCCCCCGAGCGGCTGCGCGTCGTGGCCTTCGGCCGCCGCGTCGAGCTGGAGGCCGGGGACCTGAACCGGATCCGGCAGAACGTCCTCGGCGGCACCGCCCCCGTGAACCTGCTGCGCCCGCGCGCCCGCAAGCTGCTGCTCGACGCCCTGTACGCGAAGACGGGCGCGACGGGCCGGCACAGCGACCCGGAGCTGGCCGCCGAGCTGCGTTCCGCCTTCGACGAGGACATCTCCACCGAGGACGACTTCCTCGGCTTCCTGAACGCCTGGTGGCCGGAGCTGACCCCGCGCGGGGTGCTGGCCGCGATGGCGGACGAGCGGCGCCTGGGCCGCTGGTCGCGCCGGGACCTGAACCCCCGCGAGACCCGCCAGCTGGCGCGGTCGCTGCGCCGGGTCGGCCCGGACGGCAAGGGCCCGCTGTCGGTGCACGACGTGGCGCTGCTGGACGAGCTCCAGCAGCTGCTCGGCGCGCCCGCGCGGCCGAAGCGCAAGCGGGAGATGGACCCCCTGGACCAGCTCAGCGGGCTGGAGGAGCTGATGCCGGTCCGGGAGGAGACCCAGTGGGAGCGGGCCGAGCGGATCGCGGCCGAGCGGACCGAGTACGCGCACGTCATCGTGGACGAGGCCCAGGACCTGACGCCGATGCAGTGGCGGATGGTGGGCCGGCGCGGCCGGATGGGCACCTGGACGGTGGTCGGCGACCCGGCGCAGTCCTCCTGGACGGACCCCGACGAGGCGGCCGCCGCCCGCGACGAGGCCCTGGGGAGCCGGCCGCGCAGGCGGTTCACGCTGACCGTGAACTACCGCAACCCGGCCGAGGTCGCCGAGGTGGCCTCCCGGGTGCTGGAGCTGGCGATGCCCGGCATGGAGCCGCCGACGGCGGTGCGCTCCACGGGCCTGGAGCCCCGTTTCACGGCCGCCGGGGACGATCTGGGCGAGTCGGTGCGGGAGGAGACCCGGCGGCTGCTGGAGCAGGTGGACGGGACCGTCGGTGTGGTCGTGGCCATGGACCGGCGCGCGCAGGCCGCGGGCTGGCTGTCGGAGCTGGGGGAGCGGGCGGTGGCGCTGGGCAGCCTGGAGGCCAAGGGGCTGGAGTACGACGCCACCGTGGTCGTCTCCCCGGCGGAGATCGCGGAGGAGTCCCCGGCGGGCCTGCGGGTGCTGTACGTGGCGCTGACGCGCGCGACGCAGCAGCTGACGGTGATCTCGGCGGCGGGCGACCGCCCGGGCGCGGACGGGGTGCCGGAGCTGCTGCGGGCGCGGTGACGGGGACGCCGGGCCCGGGCGGGGACCCTGACGGGTACCCCACCGGGTCCTGACGGTGCCCGACCCTGCCTGACGGGGTCCTGACCGGGCCCTGACCCCACCCTGACGGCTCGCGGCCAGGCGCGTGATCCGGGGTGTCCAACTCGCGGGAGGGGGGATCGCTTCCGGCGATCCTTTGTTAGCCTGGGTACGACACCGGCTCGATCCAAGCCCCCGGGCCCAACCTTCGTCGCTTAGAGCGACCACTTGCCGCGAGGCGAGCATGGCGGGTCGGTGTCTTAGTCGGAACAACAGGTCCGCGCCCTCCACTTGTGGGGGCGCGGACCTGTTTTGTATTAACCCACCATTCCAGGAGCCCCCGGTATCTCGTATGGTGGAAGAGTCTTTCCGGAATTTGTAGCTGGTTACCTTGTACCGGCTGGTAGGTGGGACGATCGGACAACAGGTCCTGCCGCACCTGCCGTGTTTCGGCCGGAGCAGTGCGGGACCCTGTGTGTACAGCGAAACCAGGGACAGAAGAGGAAACACGGCCATGGCAACGGCGCCCAGCGTCTCGTATTCGATGACGGTCCGCCTGGAAGTGCCCGCGAGCGGAACCGCGGTCTCCCAGCTCACCACCGCCGTGGAGTCTTCCGGAGGCTCGGTCACCGGTCTCGACGTGACCGCGTCGGGCCACGAAAAGCTCCGTATCGACGTCACCATCGCCGCCACCTCCACCGCGCACGCCGACGAGATCGTCGAGAAGCTCCGCGGCATCGAGGGCGTCAGCCTCGGCAAGGTCTCCGACCGAACCTTCCTGATGCACCTCGGCGGCAAGATCGAGATGTCGTCCAAGCATCCCATCCGCAACCGCGACGACCTCTCGATGATCTACACCCCGGGCGTCGCCCGCGTGTGCATGGCCATCGCCGAGAACCCCGAGGACGCGCGCCGCCTCACCATCAAGCGCAACTCCGTCGCAGTCGTGACCGACGGTTCCGCCGTCCTGGGCCTGGGCAACATCGGCCCGATGGCCGCGCTGCCCGTCATGGAGGGCAAGGCCGCCCTCTTCAAGCGCTTCGCCGGCATCGACGCCTGGCCGATCTGCCTCGACACCCAGGACGCCGACGAGATCGTCGCGATCGTCAAGGCGATCGCCCCGGGCTTCGCCGGCATCAACCTCGAGGACATCTCCGCGCCGCGCTGCTTCGAGATCGAGGCCCGCCTGCGCGAGGCCCTCGACATCCCCGTCTTCCACGACGACCAGCACGGCACCGCGATCGTGGTCCTCGCCGCCCTGACCAACGCACTTCGCGTCGTGGGCAAGGCAGTTGGCGACGTCAAGGTCGTCATGTCGGGCGCCGGCGCCGCCGGTACGGCCATCCTCAAGCTGCTCCTCGCGGCGGGCGTCAAGAACGCCGTCAGCGCCGACATCCACGGCGTCGTGCACGCGGACCGCCCCGACCTCGTCGACGCGGCCCCCGATTCCCCGCTGCGCTGGATCGCCGACAACACCAACCCCGAGGGCTACACCGGCACCCTCAAGGAGGCCGTCGTCGGCGCCGACGTCTTCATCGGCGTCTCGGCCCCGAACGTGCTCTCCGGCGAGGACGTCGCCGCCATGGCGGAAGGCGCCATCGTGTTCGCGCTCGCGAACCCGGACCCCGAGGTGGACCCGGCCGTCGCGCGCCAGACCGCCGCCGTCGTGGCCACCGGCCGCTCGGACTTCCCGAACCAGATCAACAACGTGCTGGTCTTCCCGGGCGTCTTCCGCGGTCTGCTCGACGCCCAGTCGCGGACCGTGAACACCGGCATGATGCTGGCCGCCGCGACCGCCCTCGCCGACGTCGTCGGCGAGGACGAGCTGAACGCGAACTACATCATCCCGTCCGTCTTCAACGACAAGGTCGCGGGCGCCGTCGCGGGCGCCGTCCGCAAGGCCGCCCAGGCCGCCGCTGTGACGGGGCCCACGGCCTGATCCCGGCGCGTCGCGGGATGCGGGCCCGGCAGGGCGCCTCTAGGGTTGCGGGGATGCCCGCGTGGCCCGCGGTCCGCATCCACCGGATGCCTCTGGTGCGGACGGAGCGTCACCGCGGCGTGACTGTGGCGCTTTTCGTGTGACCCTGGCGGGTGCCGGATTGGCTTTCCCGCCGCTGGTGGGGGCAGGATGCGTAACCGGGCGAGAGGGTCTGACGTTCAGACCCGGGTCCGGGGACTGTCCGAGGGCCCTGGCAGCATCGGCTTCGATCTCACGCCTCTAAGGCAAGTTGAACACGGGAGTACAACATGAACCGCAGTGAGCTGGTGGCCGCTCTGTCCGAGCGCGCCGAGGTGACCCGCAAGGACGCCGACGCCGTTCTGGCCGCGCTCGCCGAGACCGTCGGCGAGATTGTCGCCAAGGGCGACGAGAAGGTCACCATCCCCGGCTTCCTGACCTTCGAGCGCACCCACCGTGCCGCTCGCACCGCGCGCAACCCGCAGACCGGCGACCCCATCCAGATCCCGGCCGGCTACAGCGTGAAGGTCTCCGCGGGCTCCAAGCTCAAGGAAGCCGCCAAGGGCAAGTAGTACGCCCTTGTGCCGAGGGCCGCACAGGCCCACGGGACGGCAGTAGTACGTAGAACGGCCGAGGGCGGCCACCCCGGATGGGGTGGCCGCCCTCAGGCCTTCCCAGGGCCCCGCAGGGGCCCCGGGAGGGGATGATCAGACCAGGTCGCCGTTCGGCAGCTCGACCTTGGCGCCCAGCTCCTGGAGCTTCTCCATGAAGTTCTCGTAGCCGCGGTTGATCAGGTCGATGCCGTGGACGCGCGAGGTGCCCTCGGCCGCCAGCGCCGCGATCAGGTACGAGAACCCGCCGCGCAGGTCGGGGATGACCAGGTCGGCGCCCTGCAGCTTGGTCGGGCCGGAGACGACCGCCGAGTGCAGGAAGTTGCGCTGGCCGAAGCGGCAGGCCGAGCCGCCCAGGCACTCGCGGTACAGCTGGATGTGAGCACCCATCTGGTTGAGCGCGGAGGTGAAGCCCAGACGGGACTCGTACACCGTCTCGTGCACGATCGACAGGCCCGTGGCCTGCGTCAGGGCGACGACCAGCGGCTGCTGCCAGTCGGTCTGGAAACCGGGGTGCACGTCCGTCTCCAGCGCGATGGCCTTCAGCGGGCCGCCCGGGTGCCAGAAGCGGATGCCCTCGTCGTCGATCTCGAAGGCGCCGCCGACCTTCCGGTACGTGTTCAGGAAGGTCATCATCGAGCGCTGCTGCGCTCCGCGGACGTAGATGTTGCCACCGGTCGCCAGGGCCGCGGAAGCCCACGAGGCGGCCTCCAGGCGGTCCGGGAGCGCCTTGTGGTTGTAGCCGCTCAGGCGGTCCACGCCGGTGATCCGGATGGTCCGGTCGGTGTCCACGGAGATGATCGCGCCCATCTTCTGCAGTACGCAGATGAGGTCTTCGATCTCCGGTTCGACGGCGGCGTTGCTGAGTTCGGTCACGCCCTCGGCCAGGACGGCCGTCAGCAGGACCTGCTCGGTCGAGCCGACCGAGGGGTAGGGCAGGCGGATCTTGCATCCGCGCAGGCGCTGCGGCGCCTCCAGGTACTGGCCGCCTTCGCGCTTCTCGATGGTCGCGCCGAACTGGCGGAGCACCTCGAAGTGGAAGTCGATCGGCCGGCCGCCGATGTCGCAGCCGCCCAGGCCCGGGATGAAGGCGTGGCCGAGGCGGTGCAGCAGCGGGCCGCAGAAGAGGATCGGGATGCGGGAGGAGCCCGCGTGCGCGTCGATGTCGGCGACGTTGGCGCTCTCGACGTGCGACGGGTCGAGGAGCAGCTCGCCCGGCTCTTCGCCGGGGCGCACGGTGACGCCGTGCAGCTGGAGCAGACCGCGCACGACCCGCACGTCACGGATGTCGGGAACATTGCGCAGCCGGCTCGGCTCGCTGCCGAGCAGGGCGGCCACCATGGCCTTCGGCACGAGGTTCTTCGCACCGCGGACACGGATCTCGCCCTCGAGCGGGGTTCCGCCGTGGACAAGCAGGACATCGTTGCCGGTCATGGATCTCGCGTTCCGGAGTGGATGGGCAGGGGACCAGTGGTAAGGGTAAGGGCCACCACCCCCATGTTTGTATGGGTGACGGGGCCGTAGAACTGTCATGAATGCGGCACACCACCCTCGGTGTCCGCCAGGTAGCGGAGTGTCGTGTTCCGGCATGTGTGGCGGCGCGCGCTCCCGTCTGCCGCCGTGCGCCCTGAGCTGCGCGTGATCCGATCCCGCCGCCCGCTCCCCCTGAGGGGCGATTGTGCGAGATCATGTGGCCATGACCGAGGTGTCCTCCCTCACAGGGCGGCTGCTCGTGGCCACCCCCGCCCTCGCGGACCCGAATTTCGACCGCGCGGTGGTGCTGCTGCTCGACCACGACGAGCAGGGCTCCCTCGGCGTGGTCCTCAACCGGCCCACCCCCGTGGACGTCCGCGACATCCTGCTGCCGTGGGCCCCGCTGGCCGGCGACCCGGGGGTGGTGTTCCAGGGCGGCCCCGTCGCACTGGACTCGGCCCTGGGCGTCGCCGTGATCCCCGGCGAGGAGGGCCCGCTCGGCTGGCGCCGCGTGCACGGGGCGATCGGCCTGGTCGACCTCGAGGCCCCGCCCGAACTGCTCGCCGCGGCCCTGGGGGGCCTGCGCATCTTCGCCGGCTACTCCGGATGGGGCCCCGGCCAGCTGGAGGTCGAGCTGGGCGACGGCGCCTGGTACGTGGTCGACTCCGAGCCGGGCGACGTCTCCTACCCGGACCCCGAACGGCTGTGGCGGGCGGTGCTGCGCCGCCAGCGCAGCGAGCTCGCGATGGTCGCCACCTATCTGGACGACCCGTCGCTGAACTGACCCCGGCGGCGTTCAGTACCCTGGTTTTTATGAGCACTCTTGAGCCCGAGCGCGGGACTGGTACGGGGACCCTCGTAGAGCCGACGCCGCAGGTGTCCCACGGCGACGGCGACCACGAGCGCTTCGCCCACTACGTCCAGAAGGACAAGATCATGGCGAGCGCGCTCGACGGCACCCCCGTCGTCGCGCTCTGCGGCAAGGTCTGGGTTCCGGGCCGCGACCCGAAGAAGTACCCCGTCTGCCCCATGTGCAAGGAGATCTACGAGTCCATGGGCGCCGGCGGCGACAAGGACAAGGGCGGCAAGGACAAGTAGCCAAGTCCCCGCTTCCGCCGACGAAGGCCCCCGGTGCGCCCAAGAGCGCCCGGGGGCCTTTGCCGTGCCCGGCGGGCCGGTTAGGGTCGGCGCGACGAGCGCTCCGCGGAACAGGTGTTGCGCGGGATGCGACCGGCCGGCTGTCGCGGAGGGCTGACGCATGGACCTGATCCCGCTACCCGAGAGCGCCGTCCCCGACCCGCAGGGGCGCCGCTACGCCTTCGGGCCCGAGCCCCTGCTCGGCGCCGGGCCCGGGGCCGAGGGCGTCGCGCGCTGGCTGCGCCGCGAGGTGGGCGCCGCCACCGGGTGGGGGCTGCCCGCCCCCGGCGCCGGCGCGCGGGGCGACGTACGGCTGCGGATCGAAGCCGGGGGTGCGGGCGGGCCCGGGCCGGAGTCGTACCGGCTCGACATCGGCGCCGACGGCGTGGAACTGACCGGCGGGGGCGCGGCCGGGCTGTTCTGGGGCGCCCAGACGCTGCGTCAGCTGCTCGGCCCCGAGGCGTACCGGCGGGCGCCGCTGCGCCCGGACCGCCGGTGGAGCCTGCCGTACGCCACGGTCGTCGACGGCCCCCGCTTCGGATGGCGCGGCATGATGCTCGACGTCGCCCGGCACTTCATGCCCAAGGCCGGGGTGCTGCGCTACATCGACCTGCTCGCCGCCCACAAGCTGAACGTGCTCCACCTGCACCTGACGGACGACCAGGGCTGGCGGGTCGAGATCAAGCGCTACCCGAAGCTGACCGGGGCCGGCGCCTGGCGGGCGCGCAGCCGGTGGGGCCACCGGGCCTCCCCGCTGTGGAACGACACCCCGCACGGCGGCTACTACACCCAGGACGACATCCGCGAGATCGTCGCCTACGCGGCGGAGCGGCACGTGCGGGTGGTCCCCGAGATCGACATCCCCGGGCACTCCCAGGCCGCGATCGCCGCCCACCCCGAGCTGGGGAACACCGACGTCGTGGACACCGCCGCGCTCGGCGTGTGGGACGACTGGGGCATCAGCGAGAACGTGCTGGCGCCGACCGAGGAGGTACTGCGCTTCTACGAAGGGGTCTTCGAGGAGCTGCTGGACCTCTTCCCGGCGGAGGTCTCGCCCTTCGTGCACGTCGGCGGCGACGAGTGCCCCAAGGCGCAGTGGAAGGCCTCGCCCGCGGCGCAGGCGCGGATCGCCGAGCTGGGGGTGGACGGGGAGGACGGGCTGCAGTCCTGGTTCATCCGGCACTTCGACGGCTGGCTCGCGGCGCGCGGCCGCCGGCTCATCGGCTGGGACGAGATCCTGGAGGGCGGGCTCGCGGACGGCGCGGCCGTGTCCTCCTGGCGCGGATACGCGGGCGGGATCGCCGCCGCCGAGGCCGGGCACGACGTGGTGATGTGCCCCGAACAGCAGGTGTACCTGGACCACCGTCAGGCGGGCGGAGCGGACGAGCCGATGCCCATCGGGTACGTGCGCTCGCTGGAGGACGTCTACCGCTTCGAGCCCGTGCCGCCCAAGCTGTCGCCGCAGGCCGCCGCGCACGTGCTGGGCGCGCAGGCCAACGTGTGGACCGAGGTGATGGAGAACCAGGACCGGGTCGACTACCAGGTGTTCCCGCGGCTGGCGGCCTTCGCCGAGACGGTGTGGTCGCGGCTGCCGGAACCGGAATCCCGCGACTGGGCCGGCTTCGAGGCGCGGACGACGACGCACTACGCGCGCCTGGACGCCCTCGGGGTCGAGTACCGGCCACCGGGCGGACCGTTGCCGTGGCAGCGGCGGCCGGGGGTGCGGGGACGTCCGATCGAGGGCGGGCCTCCGATCGTGTGACCCGGGGGCGCGGGGGGCGCCCGGGCGCCGGCTGACCGGAAGCGGAACTCTTCGGGAACCTTTGGAACTCTCTCTCGAATCAGGTGTATCCGGAGGAAAACGGACGTTCGGGTGGATGGTGTGCGGGTGGGGCCCGGCCCCGCTCCCGGGGCGCGCCCCCGCTGCGTCCGGGCGGCGCCGGGGCGCGGGCCGGCGCCCGGTACGCGGGCGACCCTCGCGCCGGGTGGTCCCGAAGATGTGCCAGAGTTGCCACGTCCCGGCGGTGAGCACGTACCGTACGGCGGACAGGCGTGAGCGCCGGGACCGGGACATCGGGAAGGGGCAGCCGGGTTGACCACGCACGCACCGCACACACCGCATTCGGCTCAGGGGCCGCACGCACTGCATTCGGCTCAGGAGCCGCAGGCGGACCGGGCGGCGCAGTCCGTGACGCTGCCGGCCTCGCTCGACGAGGCCGTGGCGGCACTCACCGCCATGCCCGCGGCCGTGCCCGTGGCGGGCGGCACCGACCTCATGGCCGCCGTCAACGCCGGGCTGCTGCGCCCCGCCGCCCTGGTGGGCCTCGGCCGGATCAACGAGATCCGCGGGTGGCAGTACCAGGACGGGCACGCGCTGCTCGGCGCCGGACTGACGCACGCCCGGATGGGACGGCCGGATTTCGCCGCTCTGATCCCGGCGCTCGCCGCCGCCGCCCGGGCCGCGGGCCCGCCGCAGATCCGCAACGCCGGCACCCTCGGCGGCAACATCGCCACGGCCGCGCCGACCGGCGACGCCCTGCCGGTGCTGGCCGCGCTGGAGGCCGAGCTGGTCATCGTCGGCCCCGGCGGCTCGCAGCGCGAGATCCCCGTCTCCCACCTGCTGGCCGGGCGCGAGATGCTGCGGCCGGGCGAGCTGATCGGCTTCGTGCGGGTGCCGCTGCTGCACGCGCCGCAGGTGTTCCTGAAGGCCACGGGGCGTACAGGTCCGGGGCGCGCGGTGGCGTCCGTGGGGCTCGTACTGGACCCCGCGCGCCGGGGGGTGCGGTGTGCGATCGGCGCGGTGGCCCCGATGCCGCTGCGGCCGCTGGAGGCCGAGCAGTGGGTGGCCTCGCTGATCGACTGGGACGGGGACCGCAGCCTGGCCCCCGAGGCGCTGGAGGCCTTCGGTGAGTACGTCGCGGCCGCCTGCGTGCCCGACCAGGGGGAACCGGTGTCCTCCGGTGTACTGCATCTGCGGCGGACGGTGGCCGTGCTGGCGCGCAGGGCCCTGGGGAGGGCGCTGACCTCATGAGTGAGAACGAGAACGTGAGCGGAACGACCGGGAACACAGGGCACACGGGGCACACGGGGCACGCGGGGACTTCGGGCGCCGGGAACGCCTGGGGCTGGGAGCCGGTGCCGCAGGGCGGCGAGTACGACTCCGAGGCCACGGCCTTCGTACAGCTGCCGCAGGAGATGCTGGACGCGCTCGACCGCGGGGAGCCGCTGGCGGCGCCCGGGCACGGGTTCGTGCCGCCGCCGATGATCGTGCCGCTGGG
The DNA here is from genome assembly GCF_026343185.1 of Streptomyces sp. NBC_00091. GTDB lineage: Bacteria > Actinomycetota > Actinomycetes > Streptomycetales > Streptomycetaceae > Streptomyces. The sequence continues at coordinate 3,635,638 of NZ_JAPEMA010000001.1, forward strand.
TTCGGGCAGTGCGGACCCCTCCGCCACCGGGACCTGGACGATGCCGGTGCAGTGGCCGGAGGCGGGCTCGGGGACCGGACCGGCGGACCCCGCCGGCGCGGGCGCCGCGGCTGCCCGGGCGCCGATCCCGGCGTCCATCCCGCTCCCGGCCTCGGTGGCGGCGGCCTTCGGGGCGCCGGCGCCGGCGGGCGAGGCGGAGGCGGAACCGCAGGGCGGGCGACACGGGGACACGCTCGGCGGCGGCCTGCACCTGCACGGGGATCCGCATGCCACCCCGCACGGAGTCCCGTATGGAGTCCCGCACGCGGACCCGGATCCGGGCTCGACGGCCGAGTGGCACTTCCCCGAGGCGGTCCACCAGCCCGAGGACCACATGGCCACCGGCCAGTGGACGCTGCCGGGCGGCGCGGCCGGCACCGGTCCGGACGCCGGCCCGGACGCCGGCTGGGGCCGGGCTCCGGCGACGCTGCCGGGCGGGGCTTCGGCCCCCTGGGCGCCGCACGAGATCCCCGAGGCGCCGGACGCCGGCCACGGGGTGCTGCTCAGCTCCGGCGTGCTGCCGGGCGTGTCCGCAGGGGCGCCCGCCGCCGGGGCCCTGGGACGCGGCCCGAGGGTGCTGGGCGGGCCGGGCGTCGGGACCCCGCTGCCGGAGGCCTACCTCCAGGCCGGGCCGGAGCCCGAGGCCGTGCCCGCCGCGGCCCCGGACATCGAGGCCTCCCACGGCCCGGCGGAGATTCCGGTCGAGGGCGAGCGGCCGCGTCCGGTGGAGGCCGAGGACGTCGCCGACGCCGGGGGCGCGCAGGACGCAGCCGGGGCCGGGGGTACCGGACACGGCTTCGCGCAGGCGCCGGCCGCCCCCGCCGGAGCGGAGGCCGCGCCCGTGCCGGGTGACGGCGGCGCCGACAGCGGTGCGACACCTCCGGGCGAGGGCGGTACCGGGGGTTTCCCGGGCCAGGAGGCGACGTACGAAGAAGAGGGCGGCCCCGCCGTCGCCCACCACGAGCACCCGGCGGCTTCCTACGTCCTGCGGGTCAACGGCGCCGACCGGCCCGTCACCGGGGCGTGGATCGGCGAGTCCCTGCTGTACGTGCTGCGCGAGCGCCTCGGCCTGGCCGGCGCCAAGGACGGCTGCTCGCAGGGCGAGTGCGGAGCCTGCGCGGTGCAGGTCGACGGGCGGCTCGTCGCCTCCTGCCTGGTTCCGGCGGCCACGGCGGCCGGCAGCGAGGTACGGACCGTCGAGGGCCTCGCGACGGGCGGGGAACTGTCGGACGTGCAACAGGCGTTGTGCAGGTCGGGCGGGGTGCAGTGCGGGTTCTGCGTGCCCGGCATGGCCATGACCATCCATGACCTGCTCGAGGGCAACCACGCCCCCAGCGACCTGGAGACCCGCCAGGCGCTGTGCGGCAACCTCTGCCGCTGCTCCGGCTACAAGGGCGTCATCGAGGCGGTCCACGAGGTCGTCGCGGAGCGCGAGGCGGCCGCCTCGGCAGCCGCCGACGCGACCGTCCCGGGCATCGAGCCGCGCATCCCGCACCAGGCACAGCCCGGCGAGGGCAGCATCCACGGGACGCCGCAGGTGCCGGACCTGGCGGGCGGTACGGGCGGCCCCGCCGCCTTCGACACCTTCGGCGGCAACCACGGCGTGGGCGGTTTCGAGACCCCCGGCGGGTTCGACGGATTCAACGGAGCCACCGGATTCAACGGACCGGACGGGCTCAACGGGCTCAACGGACCGGACGGGTTCGACGGACCCGCCGGACCCAACGGGGACCAGCAGCACAACGGAGGCATGGCGTGAGCGGGCAGGACGCGGCCACGGCGACGGCCGGCACGACCACGACCACCACCATGGCGACGGTGAGCATCGGCACGGACGGCGACACCGAGCAGCCGCGCCCCCTGCGCGGAATCGGAGTCTCCGTCCCGTCCGCGGACGCCCGCGCCAAGGCCGAGGGGACCTTCCCCTACGCCGCCGACCTGTGGGCCGAGGGCCTGCTGTGGGCCGCCGTGCTGCGCTCCCCGCACGCCCACGCCCGCATCCGCTCCATCGACACCTCGGCCGCCGCCGAGATGCCGGGCGTGCGCGCCGTCATCACCCACGCCGACGTGCCCGGCGCGACCACGCACGGCCGCCGGATCGCCGACCGGCCGGTGTTCGCCCACGACGTCGTACGCCACCACGGCGAGCCCATCGCCGCCGTGGCCGCCGACCACCCCGACACCGCACGCCTGGCCGCCGCCGCCATCACGGTCGAGTACGAACTCCTCGACGCCGTCACCGACCCCGAGCAGTCCTTCGGCGCCGCCCCGCTGCACCCCGACGGCAACCTGATCCGGCACATCCCGCTGCGCTACGGCGACCCGGAGGCGACCGGCGAGGTCGTCGTCGAGGGCCTGTACCGGATCGGCCGCCAGGACCCCGCGCCCATCGGCGCCGAGGCCGGCCTCGCGGTGCCCCGCCCCGACGGCGGGGTCGAGATCTACACCGCCTCCACCGACCCGCACACCGACCGCGACCTCGCCGCCGCCTGCTTCGGCCTGGAGCCGGACCGCGTCCGCGTCGTCGTCACCGGCGTCCCGGGCGCGACCGCCGACCGCGAGGACGCCGCCTTCCAGCTCCCGCTCGGCCTGCTCGCCCTGCGCACGGGCTGCCCGGTGAAGCTGGCCGCCACCCGCGAGGAGTCCTTCCTCGGCCACGCCCACCGCCACCCGACCCTGCTGCGCTACCGCCACCACGCGGACGCCGAGGGCCGGCTGGTCAAGGTCGAGGCCCAGATCCTGATGGACGCCGGCGCCTACGCCGACTCCTCCGCGGAGTCCCTGGCCGCGGCGGTGGCCTTCGCGTGCGGCCCGTACGTCGTCCCGCACGCCTTCGTCGAAGGCTGGGCGGTCCGTACGAACAACCCGCCCTCCGGCCACGTCCGGGGCGAGGGCGCCATGCAGGTCTGCGCGGCGTACGAGGGCCAGATGGACAAGCTCGCGGCCGCCCTCGGCATCGACGGCGCGGAGCTGCGCATGCGCAACGTCCTGGCCACCGGGGACCTCCTCCCCACCGGCCAGACCGTCACCTGCCCGGCCCCGGTCGCCGAACTCCTGCGCGCGGTCCGCGACTATCCGCTCCCCGCCCTCCCCAAGGACACCCCGGAGGAGGAGTGGCTGCTGCCCGGCGGCCCCGAGGGCGCCGGCGAGCCCGGCGCGGTGCGGCGCGGGGTCGGCTACGGCGTGGGCATGGTCCACATGCTCGGCGCCGAGGGCGCGGACGAGGTCTCCACCGCCACGGTGAAGATCGTGAACGGCGGCGCCACCGTGATCTGCGCGGCGGTCGACACCGGCCAGGGCTTCGCCACCCTCGCCCGCCAGATCGTCCAGGAGGTCCTCGGCGTCGACGAGGTGGCGATGGCCCCCGTCGACACCGACCAGCCCCCGGCGGGCCCCGCCGCCCACGGCCGCCACACGTGGGTCTCGGGCGGTGCCGTCGAGCGGGCGGCGAAGATGGTCCGCACCCAGCTTCTCCAGCCCATGGCCCACAAGCTGGGCATGTCCACGGAACTCCTCCAGATCGCGGATGGCCGGATCACGTCGTACGACGGCGCCTTCTCCATGACCGTCACGGAGGCCATACAGGGCAAGGAGCTCTGGGCGACGGCCCAGTGCCGCCCCCACCCGACCGAGCCGCTGGACGCGGACGGCCAGGGCGACGCCTTCGTCGGCCTCGCCTTCTGCGCGATCCGCGCGGTGGTCGACGTCGACATCGAACTGGGCTCGGTACGGGTGGTCGAGCTCGCGGTGGCCCAGGACGTGGGCCGCATCCTCAACCCCCGCCAGCTGGAGGCCCGTATCGAAGCGGGCGTCACCCAGGGCGTGGGCGCGGCCCTGACGGAGAACCTCCGCTCGGTCGCCGGCCTGGTCCGCCACCCCGACCTGACGGGCTACGCCCTGCCGACGTCCCTGGACGCCCCGGCGGTGCGGATCGTCCGGCTGGTCGAGGAACGCGACGTGGTGGCCCCCTTCGGCGCGAAGGCCGCGAGCGCGGTCCCGGTGGTGACCACCCCGGCGGCGGTGGCCTCGGCGGTCCGCGCGGCGACGGGCCGCCCCGTGAACAGGATCCCGATCCGGCCATCGGCGGCGGTGGCGGCGGGGGTGCCCAACTCGTAGCCGCTTGGGCCCTGTCGGCGCCGATCGTTAGAGTGACGCGAACGGGTGCGAACGGGGACGGGGATCGGGGGAGGGCATCGTGGCAGTGGACAACGGTCCGGGGGTGCTGGGGGTGAGCGTCGCCGGCGGCTTGGCGGCCGCGGTGATGGCGCAGGCGAAGGCGCTCGAGGTCGAGTACGAGTCGATGACCGACTACAAGAAGCGGGTCGACGCCCTGCTGAAGACCCTCGACGGCTCCGAGGCGGACGCCCAGAAGCTGGCCCACGGCACCCTGCCGGCGGGCACGCTGGGCACGGGCTTCGCGGAGGCCGACGCGCTGTTCAAGGCGTACACGACGGTCCACGGCGAACTGCAGAAGCTGTCCGAGGGCCTGGCGGGACAGATCGAGGCCCTGGGCATCGCCATCCTGACGGCGGGCAAGGGCTACGGCGGCGTGGACGAGGAGACCCAGGCACGGATGCGGGCCCTCATCAAGCGCTCGAAGGACGAGTACGTCCCCGACCGCGACCCCCTGGTCCAGCAGGAGAAGGAAGCCCAGAAGCACGCTCCCGCCGCGACCCCGACCCCGAGCACGTCGAAGGGAACGGTCTGATGGCGACGACGAACTTCGAGGGGCACTCGCACGAGCAGCTGCTCGCGATGATCGCTTCCCTCAACCCGGAGACGGTCAAGGCGCGGGCGACGCAGCTGACCAATGCCGCGGCCGCGATCAAGGAGATTGGCGAGAGCCTCAAGAAGCACCAGGTCAAGGGCTGGGAGGGCGAGGCCGCCCACAAGTTCCAGGACTGGGTGAGCCGCGCGGGCAGCGCGACGCTGCTGCTGGGCAAGTACAGCGAGGCGGGCGGCAAGTGGATGACGGAAGCCGCCCAGACGATGGTCGAGGTCAAGGCCAACACCCCGAAGTACGACACGGCGGCGGCCGAGAACCTGGAGGCGGCCCGCAAGTACCACAACGACCCGGACGCCCAGCAGATCGGCCAGACGGCCCACACGAAGCTCAGCACGGACCGCCAGCAAGCGATCCAGCAACTGACGAAGCTGGCCCAGTCGTACGAGTCGTCGACGACGCAGATGAACAGGGCGGAGGTACCGACGTTCCCTCCGCCGCCGGGGGCTTTCGCGCCCGATGACCGATACGGCGGTGCCGACCGGGCCCGCACGAGTGGAGTGTCCAGCTCTGAGGGCTACTCAGGGGGTTCGGCGTACGTGTCGTCGGGGTCGGGCACAGGACTCTCGCCCCAGGCAGGGGGAGTACCTGGCGGTCTGACGCAGCTGGATGGCTCCCCGCCCGCGGTGCCCGCGACTCCACCGGTACATCCACCGGTGACGCCGGACCGTCACGTGGGTGTAAATCTCGATCATGTCGCGACGCTTCCGGATAAGACTCTGCCCTCGGCCCCCGGTCTGCCCGTCGGACCCGGACCTAGCGGTCCTGGCGGCGGTTGGAACCCTCCCAACGGGCCCACCCCGCCTCTGACTCATCCGCCGATAAGTGTGCCTCCGGCGCTGGGGGGCGGCCAACAGCCGTTCACGCGACCTCCCGTTGGTGGCGGCAAGGTTGGCGGCCTCCAGGTTCCACTTCCGCGCGATACCGGGATCGTAGGAGGCCGTCAGATCCCCACCGGCGGGCCCAGTGCAGGTATCCCGCGCGGCACTGTCATCGGCGCGGAAGGCCCGCACGCCGGTGGACGCGGCGTGCCCGGCATGATGGGTGGCGGCCTCGGTGGTCCGCACGGCACCCCGGGCAGTCCGGCTACTGGTCGTCGACTGGCCATGGAGCCGGGCGGTGTTGTCGGGGGTCGTCAGCCTGCTGGCCAGCCGTTTACCCAGGGCGGGTCGGGCCTCGTGCGCAACGGGCCCGGCGCTGGTGCCATGGGCCACGGCGGTGCCAGTGCACCTGCTCCGAGCGGGCGGCGTGGAGCCCAGGGGGGCGGCCGCCCCGACTACCTGGCCGAGGACGAAGAGACCTGGCAGGGCAACCGTCGCGTTGTTCCGCCAGTGATCGACTGAGCGGAACGGACGTTGCACGGGATGCGCATGCGGAAGACGACCTCGGCCCTGGTGGGTCTGCTGTTGGCTGGGGTCGCCGCGACCCCAGCCCATGCGCAGACCATCCGAGAGCAGCAGTGGCATCTCGATGCCATGAAGGCCGATGACATCTGGAAGATCAGCACTGGCAAGGGCATCACCGTTGCCGTGATTGACACCGGTGTCGCGCGGATTCCGGAACTCGAGGGCCAGGTTGTTCCCGGCAAGGACTTTGCAGCGGGGCAGAAAGGGTACGAGGGAGACGAGCGCGACGACTACAGTCGGCACGGCACAGGCATTGCTGCGATGATTGCTGGCTCTGGAAAGCACCCGAGCGGCGACGGAGCATACGGACTAGCGCCGGGCGTAAAGATTCTCCCGATTCGGGTGCCGCACGAGATGGGCGAGGCCACCCCGTTTTGGGTCTCCGCCATCCGGTATGCCGCAGATTCGGATGCCAAGATCATCAATATCTCTTTGGGGAAAGAAGGCTCGACCGAAGGTGATCAGGATCGGTCTGAGGCCGTCAAGTACGCGCTCTCCAAGGGGAAGCTGATCTTCGCGGCTGTGGGCAATGACGGCGACACGGTCAACAGCGTTGAGTACCCGGGCGCAACGCCTGGAGTAGTGGGCGTCGGAGCAGTGAGCGCCGATGGTGGCGCGACCAAAGAGTCGCAGCACGGGCCGCAAGTTGACATGGCTGCCCCCGGTATTGACATCGTTACGGCTTGCGCTGGAAAGACGGGGCTATGCACCACCCACGGCACCAGTGACGCCTCGGCCCTCGCCTCCGCCTCCGCCGCACTGCTCTGGTCCGCCCACCCCACCTGGACCAACAACCAGATCCTCCGCGTCCTCCTGAACACCGCCGGCAAGCCCGTCGACGGCGTCGAGCGCAACGACTACATCGGCTACGGCGTCGTCCGCCCCCGCATCGCGCTGCCCACCCCCGGCGACCCCGGCCCGGCGGACGTGTTTCCGCTGCCCGATCTCGCCGCGGCGGAGGCCAAGACCTCCCCGGCTCCCTCGGCAGGGGGAAAGATCACGCAGTCGCCTGCGCCGCGAGCCGGGTCTGCGGTAGACAAGAGCGACGGCAGCAGCCTGCCCTGGATCGCCCTCGGCATAGGGGCCTGCGTCCTGATCGGCGGAGCCGTCGCCGCAGTCTTCGTACGGCGAGCCAAGCGTTGACCTGAACCGACACAGGAGTGGAGCGCACGGGATGTCCTTCGAAGAGGAATGGTCCGCCGCACGCGCCACGGCCGCGGCCAACATCTCCATGCGTCTCAACCAGGCCCCCGCCACCCCCGGAGGGGGCGGCAGTGACCTCGCGCTCAACCAGGACCACATCGGCGCCGTCGGCAGCGAGGCGTACAAGCTGCACTCCCGCCTCCAGACCGACGGCAAGCACGCCGCCACCGCCTCCGCCGAGGCGGCCGGCGCGCTGGCCAAGGAGGGCTTCGCCAGTGGGGCCGCGCTCGCCAAGGTGAACGGCCGCTGGGAGAGCCAGGTCAAGACCCTCGGCGCCGCCTGCGCCCAGATCTCCAACGGCCTCAACTACTCGCTCTCCTCGCACAACAAGGAAGAGCAGCAGCTCTACGCCGAGTTCACGACGTCCAAGATCGCCGAGTACCTCAATTGACGATTCTCGCCCTATGGATGGGGGCGATTCCCTTCAGCCCGCATGGGCGGGCCTCTGGGCTTCACGCGTACGCCTCGGGCGGGAGGCCCGGACTCGCACCCTGGGGGCGCTGTGCGTGCTGTTGATGTCCGAGCCACTCGTCCGGCGGGCTCGGGCCTCGATCTCGACCGAGGCGTTGTGGTCGGCGTCGTCTTCGTGCCCGCAGCGGGTGCAGGCGAACAGCCGGCCGCATCCCTGACGGGATTGGGGATCGACCAGGCCGCAGGCGGCGCAGGTCTGGGAGGTGTGGAACGGCGGCACGGCGACGAGGACGGACCCGTATATGCGGGTCTTGTACTCGAGTTGCCGCCGTCGTTCGCCCGGGGTGCCATCGAGGATGGCCCGGTTCAGGCAGGCCTTGGCCCGGACCTTCTTCCCTGGCGTCTCGACGCTGCCCTTCGCGGTCTTGGTCATGTTCTTCACGCGCAGGTCCTCGATGCCGATCATGCCGTGGTTTTTGGCGAGGTCGGTGGTGAGCTTGTGTGTGAAGTCCCGGCGCCGGTTGGTTCGCCTGGCGGTGAGTTTCGCGATCTGGGTGATCGTCTGGCGCAGGCGGCGGCTGTACCTTCCTCCGTTGTGCTTCTTCGCGTAGGTGAGCTGCCGCGCCCTGCGCTGCTCCAGTGCTTTGAGCCGGTTCTTCTCGTTGGCGGTGAGCGTCGGTGGCATGAGGCGGGGTGTGGTCTCGGTGGAGACGAACGCGGACACGGCGACGCCGAAGTCCACCCCGCACGCCAGCTTCTTGTTTGGCGCGCCCGGCTGGCGGCCAGTGTGAATACCGAACGAGATGTGCCAGCCGTTGCCGTCCCGGGACACGGTTGCGTTACGGACTGTGCCCCCGATCGCACGGGAGAGCCGGAACCGCAGCCAGCCGAGTTTCGGCAGACGCACCTCGGCCCACTTGCGGTTCAGCTTGCGGATCTCGATGGCCTGGCCGGGAAATGGGATGGACAGGCGGTGGCCGCGCTTCTTCCGTCTCGGAAACCCGGCCTGAAGGTTCCAGAAATTGTCGTGTGCCTGGTCCAGCTGCCGCAGGATCTGCTGCCCGGCCTGCGCAGGCAGCTCGCCCAACCACTCGAGATCCGCACGGCCAGCTGTCAGCTGCTTGCACTGCTCGGCCGACCGCAAGGTATACCGGCGCTGCTCCCACAGATACATCCGCTGCTCCAGAGCGACATTCCACAGAGCGCGCACCGTATGCCCCCACCTGGTCAGGACCTGACCCTGACCGTCTGTGGGGTACGCGCGATACCTACGCCCCATGTCTGCCTTCACGCTCTCAATCATGTCGACGATTTATGGCCGACGTGCCCCCAGATCCAAAAAAGACAGGCATTGTTCTCAGGTGTGACACGCGTACATCGTTTCGTGACGGAATTCTGGAGCAAATTGTTCGCGTGCGTTGATCTCAGGGGGGATGGAGGGATCGTGCGCGCCGTGTTGAGGACTTCGAGTGCGAATCCATCGAATTCAATGGCGAGTCCAGTCAAGATCGGAATTGGTGTTCCATCGGACTGAAGTTGATGCGCTGCGATCGATCTAGGTAAGTACTCCCCGCACAGAAAGGCCGCTTGACCGCGTGCTGACGTACGAGAACGTGCTGAACGCCCCCATCGACAAGCTCGCCACCGCGGTCCGCGACTGGCAGGCGGTGGTCACGAAGCTTGAGGAACTGGCCGAGGCCGCCCGCAACGGCATGAAGGCCAGGTCGGACAAGGCCGAATGGAGCGGGGTCACCGCGGGCGTGGCGCGGCAGTTCGTGGACAAGACGGCCAAGGAGTTCGAGGACGCGGCCAAAGAGGCCAAGGGCATTCACCAGGCGCTCACCCAGGGACACGACACCTTCAAGTCCTCCCGTGATCGGCTGAAGAAGATCGCCGAGGAGGAGGCGCCCGCCGCCGGGTTCCGGGTCGACGGGAAGGGGAAGGTTGAGCCGGTACCGCTCGTCACGGAGCAGGACCGCTACGCGGCGCGCCACGACCCGGACTACCAGGAGGCCCTCCGCGTCAACCGGCCGCTGTGGCAGGCGAAGATCGACGCGGCCATCGACGCCTGCGACGACGTCGACCAGTCGCTGGCCCGCCTGCTCAACGCCAACGTCGCCGAGGACCACAACTTCAGCGGCCCGAAGTACTCGAGCCTCACCGCCGAGCAGGCCGGCCGCGCCACCGATCTCGCGCGGAAGGGTCGGGACCTCTCCCACGCGCAGCTCGTGGAGCTGAACGAGCTGCTGGCTGACAACGCCAAGGTGCCGGAGTTCTCGACCAGGTTCTACGAGGGGCTCGGGCCCAAGGGGGCGCTCCAGTTCTTCGGGTACCTGTCGACCGACACCCACGACTACGGGAAGCTCGACGAGCAGCGGCTCAAGGACGTCCAGGAACTCCAGAAGAACCTGGGCCTCAACCTGGCCACCGCCACCAGCTCGAAGACCGAGCCGCACCTGCCGGACAGCTACGCGCAGGAGCTGCGCAAGCTCGGTACCCAGCACATCCCGCTCGCCAGGTACGACCAGAACCCTCCCTACGGGTACCAGCTGCTCGGCGGCATCATGCGTTACGGGAACTACGACCCCAAGTTCCTGGTCCCCATCGCCGAGCACGCCACGCAGATCCACGCCAAGGACCCGGACTTCTTCAACCAGGCCCGGCAGGTCAACGGTTACGGCAAGAACATGCTGAACCCCTCCGGGATCAACGGAGCCGGCTACGACCCGGTGGTCAGCTTCCTGGAGGCGATGGGCCACAGCCCGGCGGCCGCAGCCGAGTTCTTCGACCCCGAGCGCTCCCCCCACGCCTACAACCCCGACGGCACCGAGAAGTCCGGTGTTCCGGACCTGGGCAAGGACGCCAAGGGCCAGCCGGTCACCAGCTACCTCGACTTCTTCGGTAACGCGAAGTACGACTACACCATCGACATGGAGGGCACGAACTTCGACGACCTGAACAAGGTCCAGAAGTACATGCCGGATGCCCTTGGGCATGCCCTGGAGGCAGCGACCCTCGGACACGCCTGGGACGATCCGTCGCCCAAACTGGAGCGCGGCGAGGCCTCTTCGCGCATCATGGAGCAGGTCGTGGTGAAGTACGGCGGGGACCCCGAGTTGCTCAAGCATCAGGACTCGATGGCGGACAGTCTGGGCCGAATGGGTGCGGGCTACATCGACGACCTGAACCACAGCCTGAACGAGAACCATTCGCGGAGCGTGTTCGCCGAGGTCGCCGCTGGACATATGGAGGTCAAACCCGACGTAGCCCGTAAGTTCCTGAGCAGTCTCGGCCAGCACCCGGATTCCTACCTCACCATGTCCCGGGCGGAGTCCGTCTTCCAGGCCTCGGTGCTGGAGTCCCAGGTGGGTCCCGACGGCAGGCTTAACCGAAGCGGACTGATGGAAGCCGCCCGCACCGGCGGGGAGTTCCAGGGAATCCTGGACGAATCGAGGAGCAAGCAGATCGCCGCCGATGCCGAGAAGTGGGTCAAGGACTACGACAAGGCCGTGCAGCAGCGCTCGGGATGGGTCGAGTTCGGCACGACGGCGGCCATCGCGGCGGGAGTCGCGTTCCTGCCAGCGACCGCCATGGCGGCCGGCGCCGCTGCGGTGGTCGTGCCGCTTGCCGTCGACACCGGCAGCGGAGCACTGGAACAGGTTACGGGCGGCATCGTCAAGGACTGGTCCGAGGCCGAAGCCGAGCGAGAGAAGGACCGCAGAGAGGGCAAGGCCCACGAGGACAAAGCGGCTGTCTATCAGCACGGCGAGGAGATGGCCCGATCACCCGTGAGGCAGTTCCTGGTGCAGCACCCGCCGGGCCTGGAAGATCCGCTCGACGAGATCCTGAAGCAGTCCAGCTTGACGGGCTACAACACCGGCTGGGGGCTTGAGCGGCACACCGGCCACCAGTCCGTGGTCAAGAAGTAGGCGGCGCGGATGAGCGGGTGGAGACCGGGCCGCTCCGGGCGGCACAGGGGCAGGGCGCTGGTCGGGTGCGTGGCGGCCACGGCCCTGCTCGTGGGCTGCGGCGGGGGTGGCGAGCCCCCTAGGCCTATTCGTCCCTCCGAGTTGTCCGGGGCCGAGGTGTGCCCCGAGGGGATCCTCAACCCCGAAGCGGTGAGGGGCATTGAGCGGGTCACCGGGGCGACGCGGTTCCAGCCACCAGAGGACGGAGCGAACCCGGGGGTCGGATGGGTGGCCGACGTCCTGGCCCGTGGCTATGCGAAGGCAGGGGCATCGCTCGGCGGCGAGGCGTGCCAGGCCACTCCTGTGGACGAGGTGGAGCGGCGTGGGCTCTCGCTGAGCTTCGAGATCGAGAGCGAGTTGCAACGGACCGGAGAGGAGTCCGAGAGCGGGAAGGGCCACTACTGGGAGTACGACCTCGGCCGCAACGCCTGGGCGATCTCATGGCAGGCCAGGCTGTTCTTCGACTGCGCGAGCACTCGGCTCGCAGGGCTCGACAAGGCCGTGCCGGTCGCGGCGAGTGTGAGCATGTTGGACGGGTCGAACGGAGACGAGCCCGAACTGCGCGAGGCCAACCTCGCCATCGTTCACTCCGCCTCTCTGGCCATGGCCAAGGAGCTGGGGTGCGAAAACAACGGAGGCCTGCCGGACAAGCTGGTCGTGAAGCAGAGGGCAGCCCGGACGATCGCCCCGTAGTCCGATCCGTCCCGGGCACGGTGAAGGCCGCCCAGGTGCCTTACGGCGCTGGACGGCCTTCGGGAGAAGCCGTGACCGGAATCGAACCGGCGTAACTCGCTTTGCAGGCGAGTCCCTCAACCACTCGGGCACACGGCTGGGTGTGTCGTGCTGAGTACGAACGTACGGGGGGTGTCGGGGGTGGGGAAGGGGGGGCGCGGGGGCTGCAATGTGACTGCCATGCCGCGTTCATGGACCTAGGTCGCGGGGCTGAGGCGGGATCGGTCTAAATGACAGGGGCGAGAGTGGGGTGTGGACCTTACGCTGGGGCGATGAGCGCCCTTGAACCCCGGATATCAGAGACCGCCGCCGCCCCGCCTCCGCAGGGCGGCATTCTCGGGCCGGCGTACCGGACGCTCAGCATCGGGATCATCTCCGTGATCTTCCTGATCGCCTTCGAGGCCACCGCCGTCGGGACGGCCATGCCCGTCGCCGCGCGGGAGCTGGACGGGATCGGGCTCTACGCCTTCGGTTTCTCCGCCTACTTCACCACCAGCCTCTTCGCCATGGTCCTGTCCGGCCAGTGGGCCGACCGGCAGGGGCCGTTGAGACCGCTGACCGTGGGGATCGGGGCCTTCGCCGCCGGGCTGGTGTGTTCCGGGACCGCGCAGGTGATGGGGTTGTTCGTCCTCGGGCGGGCCGTGCAGGGCTTCGGGGGCGGGCTGGTCATCGTCGCCCTGTACGTGGTGATCAGCCGGGCCTACGAGGAGCGGCTGCGGCCCGCCATCATGGCCTCCTTCGCCGCGAGCTGGGTGGTGCCGTCGATCGTCGGACCGCTGGCCGCCGGGACGGTCACCGAGCACCTGGGATGGCGGTGGGTGTTCCTCGGGATCCCCGCGCTGGTCGTCGTACCGCTGATCGTGGCCCTGCCCGCGATACGCCGGACCGCCTCCGGGCCGGTGGATCCGCAGGCGCCCGCCGCCTTCGACCGGCGGCGGATCCGGCTGGCGCTCGGGATCTCCCTGGGCGCCGGGCTGCTCCAGTACGCCGCCCAGGACCTGCGGTGGCTGTCGTTGGTGCCGGGGGTGGCCGGCGCGGCCCTGCTCGTGCCGGCGGTGCTGGGGCTGCTGCCGCGCGGGACCTACCGGGCCCGGCGCGGGCTGCCGTCCGTGGTGCTGCTGCGCGGGGTGGCGGCGGGGGCCTTCATCGGGGCCGAGAGCTTCGTACCGCTGATGCTGGTCACCCAGCGCGGGATGAGCCCGACCCTGGCCGGCCTCTCGCTCGCGCTGGGCGGGCTGACGTGGGCGGGCGGCTCGTGGGTGCAGTCCAAGGGGCGGATGGCGCCGTACCGGGAGCGGCTGATGGTGGCCGGGATGGTGCTGGTGGCCCTCGCGATCGCCGCGGCCCCGGCGGTGCTCATCGAGGCCGTGCCGGTGTGGACGCTGGCCCTCGCCTGGGCCGTGGGCAGCCTCGGCATGGGGCTCGTGATCGGCTCGACCAGCGTGCTGCTGCTTAAGCTGTCCGCGCCGCAGGAGGCGGGGGCGAACTCCGCCGCGCTGCAGATCTCCGACGCGCTGGCGAACGTGGTGCTGCTGGCCGCCGGCGGGGCGGCCTTCGCCGCGCTGGGCGGGGGAGCGGTGGGGGCGGGGCACGCCGTCGCCGAGGGGGCGGGGGCCTCGCACCCGGGCGCCTTCCTGGTGGTGTTCCTGCCGATGGCCGCGGTGGCGCTGGTGGGGGCCTGGGTCGCGACCCGGCTGGACGGTCCGGCCGCGCGCACGGAGTAGTACCACTGTGGCCCCACCGCTGGTACCGTTTTGGTATGGCGATGAACCTGCGTCTGCGCGACGACCAGCAAGAGGCCCTCAAGCTCCGTGCCGAGGAGGAGGGCCGCAGCATGCACGCGATAGTGCTCCAGGCGATCGACCGGTACCTCGAGCAGGAGGCCGACCGCGCGACCGTCCGCCGGCTGGGCGAGAAGTACGCCAAGCACCATGCCGACCTGCTGCGCCGGCTGGGGGAGTGAGTGAAGTACCTGACCGTCCCGGAGGCCCTGGAGCTGGCCGAGCTCGCCATGGCGGGACAGAGCGTCGCCGTACGTGATCTCGGCCTGCTCAGCTCCGCCGTGCACCGGCCCCAGTCCCAGATGTTCGGGGTAGAGGCGTATGCGGACCTGTTCGAGAAGGCCGCCGCGCTGCTCCAGTCGCTCGCCGTGAACCACCCCTTGGTGGACGGCAACAAGCGCATGGCGTGGATGTGCACCGTCGTGTTCCTCGACTTCAACGGAACCGACATGGTCGACGTCGACCAGGACGAGTCGTACAAGCTGGTGATCGAGGTGGCCACCGGCAGCCTGGAGGACGTGGCGCAGATCGCGCGGCGGCTGCGGGCGCTGCACGAAGCGATGTGACCCTCGCCGCACCCGCCGAGGTCACGGGCCTGTCCCTCCGCGAGGGGCGGGCCCGCACCGGTAAGGTGGCCCGGTTGTCCTACGTACGACTGCCACGACTGCTGCCGAGAGCGACGAACCGGAGACCGTGACTACTACCGCCTCCCACCACCTCTCACCCGCCTTCCCCGGCCGTGCGCCGTGGGGCACCGCCAGCAAGCTGCGTGCCTGGCAGGAGGGTGCCCTGACCCGGTACATCGAGACGCAGCCGCGGGACTTCCTCGCGGTCGCGACCCCCGGTGCCGGCAAGACCACCTTCGCGCTGACCCTGGCCTCCTGGCTGCTGCACCACCACGTGGTCCAGCAGGTGACCGTCGTCGCGCCGACCGAGCACCTGAAGAAGCAGTGGGCCGAAGCGGCCGCCCGGATAGGCATCCGGCTGGACCCGGAGTACTCCGCCGGGCCGCTGAGCAAGGAGTACCACGGGGTCGCCGTCACGTACGCGGGTGTGGGCGTGCGGCCCATGCTGCACCGCAACCGCTGCGAGCAGCGCAAGACGCTCGTCATCCTGGACGAGATCCACCACGCCGGCGACTCCAAGTCCTGGGGCGAGGCCTGCCTGGAGGCCTTCGACCCGGCGACCCGCCGCCTGGCCCTGACCGGTACGCCCTTCCGGTCCGACACGAACCCGATCCCCTTCGTCACGTACGAGGAGGGGAACGACGGGATCCGGCGGTCGTCCGCCGACTACACGTACGGCTACGGGAACGCGCTGGGCGACGGGGTCGTCCGGCCCGTCATCTTCCTCTCCTACAGCGGCAACATGCGCTGGCGCACCAAGGCGGGCGACGAGATCGCGGCCCGCCTCGGCGAGCCGATGACCAAGGACGCCATCTCGCAGGCCTGGCGCACGGCGCTCGACCCGCGCGGCGACTGGATGCCGAACGTGCTGCGCGCCGCCGACCAGCGGCTGACGGAGGTCAGGAAGGGCATCCCGGACGCCGGCGGCCTCGTCATCGCCGCCGATCAGGACGCGGCGCGCGCGTACGCGAAGCTGATCCGGGAGATCACCGGCACCAAGGCGACCGTCGTGCTCTCCGACGACACCGGGGCCTCGAAGAACATCGACACCTTCAGCGCGAACAACGACCGCTGGATGGTCGCGGTCCGCATGGTGTCGGAGGGCGTCGACGTCCCGCGCCTCGCGGTGGGCGTGTACGCGACGACCATCTCGACCCCGCTGTTCTTCGCGCAGGCGGTCGGGCGTTTCGTGCGATCGCGCAGGCGCGGCGAGACGGCCTCCGTGTTCCTTCCGACGATCCCCTACCTGCTCGGCTTCGCGAACGAGATGGAGGTCGAGCGCGACCACGTCCTCGACAAGCCGAAGAAGCAGGGCGAGGAGGACCCGTACGCCGAGTCCGAGAAGGAGATGGACGAGGCGAACCGACAGGAGGACGAGGACACCGGCGAGGACGAGCAGATGTCCTTCGAGGCGCTGGAGTCCGACGCCGTCTTCGACCGGGTGCTCTACGACGGCGCCGAGTTCGGCATGCAGGCGCACCCGGGGAGCGAGGAGGAGCAGGACTACCTCGGCATCCCGGGGCTGCTGGAGCCGGACCAGGTGCAGCTGCTGCTGCAGAAGCGGCAGTCGCGGCAGATCGCGCACAGCCGCCGCAAGCCCGACTCCGAGGCGGACCTGCTGGAGCTGCCGGCCGACCGGCGGCCGGTGGTTTCGCACAAGGAGCTGCTGGAACTGCGCAAGTCGCTGAACACGATGGTGGGCGCGTACGTCCACCAGAGCGGGAAGCCGCACGGGGTGATCCACACCGAGCTGCGACGGGTCTGCGGCGGGCCGCCGAGCGCGGAGGCGACGGCGGGGCAGCTGCGGGAGCGGATCAAGAAGGTGCAGGAGTGGGCGACGCGGATGCGGTGAGTCCGGGCCGTCGCTGAAGGCGGAACGCTGAACGCGGAACGGGGTCCGTGCGCTGGTGCGCACGGACCCCGTTCTCGTGGCCTGTGGGTCAGGCGGAGACGCGGCGACGACGGCCGGTGCCGGCGACGAGGGCCGCACCCATGGCCAGCGCCACACCGCCGGCGCCGAGCGCCCAGCTGGTGGCGGCGTCGGCACCGGTCTCGGCCAGCTGGCCGCCGGTGTTGGTGTTGCCACCGTTGTTGCCCGTGTTGCCGGAGCCGCCGTTGTCGACGATCGGCGTGGTGGTGCCGCCGCCGTTCGGCTTGGTGCCGGTGTTACCGCCGGTGTTGCCACCGCCGTTGGTGCTGCGGGAGACGATCTCCGACTTGACGATGGCGGTGTCGGAGAAGACGTTCTCGTCCACGTTGCTGCCGCCGGCGGCGGCAACGATGATCTCGCCCGCCGGGGCGCCCGCGTTGAACTTGACGCGGACCTTGAGGCTGAGCTTTTCGGCCGGGATCGCGATGTCGTCGGTCAGCAGGGCGACCACGGAGCCGGCGTGGCTCATGACCTCGGCGTCGTGCCAGGCGCCCTTGTGGAAGATCTGGATCTTGACGTCCTCGGCCTCCAGCTCGGCGGCCTTGTCGCCGACGGCCAGGACGAGCACGTAGCTCTCCTGCGCCTTGCCCTTGGAGTTGTCCACGGTGACGGTGAGGTTCGTCCAGTCGCCGCCCGCCTTGAAGGCGCTCGGGACGCCGCCCAGGCCGAGGACCGGGCCGGTGGCGACCTGGTCCTCCAGGTATTCCTCGTCGGCCGGAGCCGGGGCCGGGGCAGGAGCCGGCTTCTCGGCGGTGGGCTTGGCCGGGGCCGGAGCGGCCGGAGCCGGGGCCGGAGCGGCCGGGGTGACGGCCGGGGTCTCCACGGCCGGGGTGACGGCCGGGGTCTCGGCGGCGGGCTTGGCGGCGGCCGGGGCCTCCGGGGCCGGGGCCGCGGCGTCGTCCTTCGGAGCGGTGTCCGGGGTCGTGACGGCCGGGTTCTGGGCCTCGTCCGCCATCGCCGGCGTGGCCATGAGGACCGTCGGGCCGACTACGGCGGCAGCGGCGACGACGGCCATGCGCTTCAGGTTCACTGTTGCTTCTTTCCCCTATGTGAGTTCTAGGCGCGGATCCGCCCCGCCCACCCCCAACATCATTTTTGAACACGATCAGAGTAATGGCCCCGTAAAGTGATTTTCAGCCATGGCAGATTACGAATTGGCACACCCGTACGGAGAAAAGGGCCTAAACCGGCAGTAGGCGCCCGGATTCTGGACGAGGCCTTTCGCTCAGCGGACTGGCTCGCTACTGTCCCCGCATCGAACGCCCCGTGGCAGCGCCGCCGCGGGAGCGCAGCCGGTGCCATGGCCGCTACCGGCGGCCTCTCCGTGCGTCGCCGAGGGACCGGCAGCGCTCCACCCGTGAGAGTCACCGCCGCCCACCGATAAAGAGGGAGAGGGCGTCGTGACCGCGGAAACCTCCCAGACTCTCGACCGAGGGCTCAGAGTCCTCAAGCTGCTCGCCGACACCGACCACGGTCTGACCGTCACCGAGCTCTCCAACCGCCTCGGTGTCAACCGCACCGTGGTCTACCGACTTCTGGCCACCCTCGAGCAGCACGCCCTGGTCCGCCGCGACCTCGGCGGCCGGGCCCGGGTCGGGCTCGGCGTGCTGCGCCTGGGCCGGCAGGTCCACCCGCTCGTGCGCGAGGCGGCCCTGCCCGCGCTGCGCTCCCTCGCCGAGGACATCGGTGCCACCGCGCACCTGACCCTCGTCGACGGCACCGAGGCGCTCGCGGTGGCCGTGGT
Organism: Streptomyces sp. NBC_00091; assembly: GCF_026343185.1. GTDB lineage: Bacteria > Actinomycetota > Actinomycetes > Streptomycetales > Streptomycetaceae > Streptomyces. The sequence continues at coordinate 3,654,261 of NZ_JAPEMA010000001.1, forward strand.
GGAGCCCACCTGGACCGACTACCACGTCGCCTACCGGGCCGGCTTCCGCCACCCGCTGGACCGCGGCGCGGCCGGCCGGGCCATCCTGGCCGCCCGTCAGGGCTCGCTCATCGAGCCCGGGTACACCCTGACCCACGGGGAGCTGGAAGCGGGCGCCAGCGGCGCCGCAGCGCCCCTGGTGGGCATCACCGGACTGGAGGGCAGCGTCGGCGTCGTGATGCTGGCCGACGCCGTGCCGGAGCGGGTCGGACCCCGCGTGGTCGACGCGGCCCGCGAGGTCGCCGACGCCCTGCGCTGAGCAGCCGCCCCCCGCGCCGGGCCGCCAGGCCGTCGCGGGGCGGCCGCCACAGCCCGTCGCCGGGCCCGGCGGGGAAGACGGTGGCACCCAGGTCGGTAGATTGGCCCGGTGCTCTCTCGCCTCACACGTCTGCCGCGTCCCGCCGCCCTGGCCGTCTGCGCCGTGCCCGTCCTCGGGCTGTTCGCCGTCGCGGCCCTCGCGCCGCTGCCCTTCGTGGTCGCCGTGCCCGGCCCCACGGCCGACGTACTGGGCTCCGACCAGGGCAAGCCGGTGATCACCATCACCGGCTCCCCGGTACGGGACACCAAGGGCCAGCTCCGGATGACCACCATCCGGGCCACCGGCCCCTCCTCGACCATGAAGCTGCACGAGCTGGTCGACCACTGGTTCAAGAGCGACCAGGCGGTCATGCCCCGCGAGTCCGTCTATCCCTCGGGCGGAAGCGACAAGCAGATCGAGGAGCACAACCTGGAGGAAATGACCCGCTCGCAGTCGGCCGCCGCGGCCGCCGCGCTCGGCTACCTCCACAAGGACCCCAAGGGCGTGAAGGTCCAGCTCAACCTCGCCGACGTCGGCGGCCCCAGCGCCGGGCTCCTCTTCTCCCTCGGCATCGTCGACAAGCTCGACGGCGACGGCAGCGGCGGCGAACTCACCGGCGGCCGCACCATCGCCGGTACGGGAACCATCAGCGCTGACGGGACGGTCGGCGCGGTCGGCGGGGTGGGCCTGAAGACCCAGGCCGCGCGGCGCGACGGGGCGAGCGTGTTCCTCGTACCGAAGGCGGAGTGCTCGGACGCCAAGTCCGAGCTCCCCGAGGGGCTTCAGCTGATTCCCGTCACTTCGCTGACGGACGCGGTGAACTCCCTGCGGGCGCTGGGTCGGGACGAGGCGGCAGTGCCGTCCTGCTGACGGATTTACGACTGAGAACAGAATCAGCGGGTGTTCGGCAGCCATGCCTACCGAACACCCGCTGATGTCAGCCGGCCATCTCTGTCACCACAGAGGAACAGGCAGCGGGGCGGTGCTCAGCGCCGGGATGGTCCAGCGCTGCGGGTTGCTGGCATTGCAATCCCAGAGGTAGAGCTGGGTGCCCGTTTCCATGTTGCCCGCGTCCACGCACCGGCCGGAGACCGGGTTGTACAGGCTGCCGTCCGCGCGGGGGAGGAACTGCTGCGCGGGGTGGTTGTGGCAGCTGACGATCTGGATCGGCGTGCCGTTGGAGGTGCCCGCGTCCTTGGCGTCGAGGCACTTCTCCTGGTGTCGGATGGTGCCGTCGGCGCGGATGTCGAACTTCTGGGCGCCGCCGCCGCCGATCATGTTGCAGTCCCAGGCCTGGATCTTGTTGCCGTCGATCGGCCGGCCGTTGTCGTTGTCCATGCAGTGGCTGGGCTTGGCCGTCAGGGACATGGGGCCGGTGGCGCCGGGTGCGGTGAGGGGAGCGGCGTAGGGGTATACGGCGACGTTGCTGATGCCGCCCTTGAGGCCTTCGTGGTAGTAGTCGGCCTTTCCGTTCTCCTTGTACCGTCCCATGACGAGGGGGCCGACGGGGGCGGGGCTGCTGGCCGCGTTGTGGTGGCCGACGCCGGCGAGGACGCCGTTGACGTAGAGGCTCATCAGCCCGGTGTCCGCGTTGTACACGGCGGTGAGCTGTTGCCAGGAGTCAGGCGTGAATCGGGCCGCGTCGTTGACGGTCTTGTGGGACCAGTCGTAGGCGGAGCCGTCGACGTCAGCGTAGGAGAGGGCGAAGCCCCACTTCTTGGAGTCGGGGTCGGCGAAGATGGCAAAGGCACTGTTGCGGTTGTTGTCCTGGCTGATGACGGCGCCGCTGGGGCCTGGCTTCACCCATGCGCTGAGGGTGAAACTCTGACGCGTGTCTACGACCGGCCTGTCGGTGGTGATGGAGGACTGCGGTCCGTCGAACGCAGCGTAGGGGGTGTTGCGTCCGGCAATGGTCGCGGTGGGCCAAGTGATCCCAGTTGTGTCCGCAGGGAAGTTTCCGACGGAGCTGGGCGTGCTGTTGCCGCTGCTGGACGAGCTGGTCAGTTTCCACTGGGCCGTGGGCGCGGTGAGGTTGCCGAGGAAGGACGGCGTCTGGTTGATCCCTGTGACGTTCAGGGGCTGGCTGGTGCCGGTGCCGCTGAAGGTCGCGAGCTGCCGGTTGGCGTCGACCGCCCATAGGTCGGCCAGCTTGTCCCCGGTGACGTCACCTGCTGAACCGAGCGTCGGGTACGCGGTCTTGCCGATGCCGGAGGCGATCTTCACACGGCTGCTGGGGCTTCCCCAGGTGGTTGGGTCGATCAAGCCGTTGGGGCCCTTGCTGCCGAAGGTCCGGAAGACGTCGCCGGAGGTGTCGTCGCGCAGCCACAGGTCGGGGACTTCGTCACCGTTCAGGTCGCCGGGAGCGACGACGGTGAACTTGTCCCAGTCGCCGTTTCCGACGAGGACGGGCTCCCCGTTGCTGTCGAGGGTGCCGAAGATGCTGCCGTAGTAGGCCCACAGCTGCTTGCCCTGCTTGACGAGCAAGTCCGGTGCACCGTCGCCGTTGACGTCGCCGGGCGGGATGATCTGCTCGGCGTTGTGCCAGTGGTCGTCGCCGTTCCAGTCGCTGCCGTAGTCGCAGCCGATGCCAGGGTCCTTGACCGGGCAGGCCACCGTTAGCTCGACGGGGTTGTTGACGACCGAGCCCTGCCCGTTGTTCGGATAGGTCCAGACCTTCTTCTGGGTCATCCCGGACGGCTGCTGGAGAGAGACGAGGTCGTTGTAGCCGTCACCGTCCCAGTCACCCTGGGTGCCGACCTGGGCTCCGCTGAAGGACACGCCTCCCTTGGCGGCGGCAGCGAACTTGCCGTTGCCCTGGCCGGCGTAGGCGAGCAGGGTGCCCTGAGAGTCGACGGTCCAGATGTCCCGATTGCCGTCACCGTTGAGGTCGTTCGGCCCGTCCTGGGTCTGGGAGCGATTGGCGTAGTAGAGGTAGGTAGCCGTGTCCGACCGGTTGCCGGCCTGGTCGACGGTGACTGCGTAGACGAAGTGCGGACCGGATCCTGGTGGCGTGAGGGTCACGCTGGATCCGGGGGCGACAGCCTGCGGTGCGGGCTCGGAATCGGTGTAGTAGAGGACTTCCTTGGCATCGGCGACACCGTTGGCGGAGAAGGTGAACGTGCCCGGGGTGCGGGCCCTGCCGGTGGTGGCGGGCCAGCCGCTCTTGCCGTCGGGGAACTGGGCGGAGCTGATCACCGGCGGCTTGCTGGGTCGTGTGCGATCGACTCTGAACTTGCAGGTGGACCAGTCGGAGTACGCATTGTCCTGATCTTTGGCGCGAACTTTCCAGGAGTAGAGGCCGCTGGACAGCGTCGCGTCAGGGACGCTCCAGGTCGTGACCTTGCCGTTGTTCGCCGGGATCGACTGTGTCGCGATCACCTTGTAGCCAAAGCTCGTCGCGAAAAATTTGGAGATCTGGAACTCGGCTTCGAGGTTTCCGCCATCCGGATCCTCGATCGTCGCGAACAGGCTCACGTGGGCGTCCCCGATGAGGTCACCGAAGGCACCGACGCTGCACGAGGCGTAGGGGTTGGTTCCCAGAGCCCGCGGTTTGCGAGGCGGGTTGTTGTACTCGGTCTCGAGCGTGATCGTCTTGGGGTCGAAGCGCTTCCACTGGAACACGTCGCCCTCGTTCGAGGCGTACAGGCCCAACGTCACGCTGGACCAGCCCTTGGAGGCGGACTCCTTCGCGGCCGCCGTCGCGTCGAACTCGAGGTTGCCCTGCGCGCATCCCTCGTAGCCCTTGGCCGCGGTGACGGTCGCCAGCCGCGTGCCCTTGGTCGGCTGGTTGTTCCACGTGGTCTTGGAGGAGATGGGACCGGTGGTCCACAGTTCCACCGGGGTGGCGGTGCAAGACCAGGACCAGGTCTCCTTCACGCGGAAGGTCGACTTCGAGACGAGAGCCCCCTTGATGTTGGAAGTGTCCAACTGGAAGAAGGAACGGGAGAGCCCGTTGGTGTCGCTCTCGTACCCGACCCGGACGTCCTGCTTGGTGTTCCAGTAGGAGTTGTTCGGCCAGCTGCGGTAGGCCCAGGCCCAGTTCTGACGCTCGCCCCAGGCGACCGAAGGGTCGATGTAGACGGGGTACTTCGTCTGCGCGCCGGTCAACAGGGCCTGGTCCGGCTTGATCTCCAAGGTGTCGCCCGAGACCGCCGTGGGCATCTGCGCGTCCTTCGCCCCTGACGGCGCCACGAAGGCGTCGGAGGGTGCGCCGGCACCGGTCCCCGGGTCTGCGGCAAGCGAGCGCGCTGCCGCGGACGAGCGAGCCTGGGGGGCCGCCGCTCCTGTGCTGGTCGAGTCCCACATCATGGGCGCCGAGGCAGTGAAGACGTTCTGCCCGGCCGGGTTGACCGCGCTGAGCAGTCCGGTCGTCGGGTCGCTCGTGACGTTCAAGCCGACCGTGTCGAGCTTGAACCTCAGTAGAGCGAGGTCAGGGTGCTTCGCCGCTTCGGCGGTCTTGACCACCAGCAGCTGAGAGAAGCCCTCGACCTCGGCTTTCAGCTGGAGGTCCACGTCCGGCATGACGTTCGCGTAGGTGGCCACATTCCCGGCCAGCGTCGGCTTCGGCAGGGCCTTGGGCCAGGTCAGCGACAGCGTACGGCCGTCCTTGACCCCGGTCAGGAGGGGCGCGGTGCCGCCGCCGGAGAAGGCGATCGAGACGGCCGAGGCCTTGGGCGCCACCTTCCCGTCCAGGCCGAACTGGAGCGTTGGGTCGGTCGCGACCCAGACGCCACCCTGCCGCACCCGCACCGTCGTGCCGTACCGCTTCACGGACCACTTGCCGGTCGGCAGGGCCCAGGTGTCCGAGGAACCGGTCCGCGCGGACGTCAGCTCGTAAGGCTGCCCGGTCTCCTTGGCCTTGGCAAGAGCGAAGTCCTCCGCCCGCATCGAGCCGTCGGCAACTGGGTCGGCGGCCGCTGCCGCCGTGTCCGGCTGTAATACAGCCAAACCTGTGGTCGCTATTGAGCCAACCAGAGCGAAGGAAATGACTCCGCTTATCCTCCGCCCGCCTGACCTGCGGGAGAGTCTCTTTTTTGTCGTCACTCAAGCTCCAACCGTCTGATATTCGCGGCGACTGTACTCGACGCCTCAGGTTGAGTGCACCCCTGTTGACCTGCACTTTTGGTGACAATTGGGTGCGATTATTACTTTTGCCCAGGAGTTAATCGACGCCATTGGTATTCGAATTTAAGCCATTGGTCGGCGTTTCGGACTCGCGAATTCGGGCTGTTATTCTGCGCCGATGAATTTCCTAGATATGTGGGGTGGGGTGTGAGAAGATCTCGCATGAGAAGGCTTTCTGTGGCAGTGGCCGCAGCAGTCCTTTCGGGCACGCTGCCAGGGGCTGTGGCCGTCGCCGACAGCAAAGACAGGCCGTCGCTGCCGCAGCTCAAGCAGCCGAAGGCCGTACCGGTGAAGCCGGTCCGTGCCGGTGGGACGAACAAGCCGGACGGTGCGGCGGACCACGCGTGGCGGGCTCCGAAGGTCACTTGGCCTGCGGCAGGCTCAGTCGAGGTGGATCTCGCCACAGGGACGGTTTCCAAGGCTTTCGCCTCTGGCGGGAGACAGGCTCCTGCCATCGGTTCCAGCTCGCATCAGGCGGGCAAGTTCCCGGTGGCGGTGTACGCGGCACCGGGTAAGGCGGCCGGGACCCCGGCCAGGATGAAGGTGGCTGTCGCCGCGCGGGACGCGGCGCGCAAAGCTGGCATCGATGGCGTGTTGCTGTCGGTGGGCCGCTCGGACGGTGGCCAGCAGTCGACCTCCGCCAAGGTCGAGGTCGACTACAACACCTTCCGCGCCGCGTACGGCGGCGACTACGCCGCACGGCTGCACCTGGTCGAACTCCCGGCCTGCGCGCTGACGACCCCGGACCGTCCGGAATGCCGTACGCAGAAGTCGCTCGAGACCCGGAACGACACCCGCTCGGGCAAGCTCACGGCCGAGGTCACGACACCCGGCGCCTCGGCGCAGGAGGGCAAGTCGGCCGGGCTGTGGGCGAGGCCGGCACCTGCCGCCGCCCCTGCCGCGACGGTCCTGGCCGCAACGGCCGGTACTTCCGGTTCGACCGGCGACTACAAGGCGACATCACTGCAGCCCTCGGGCTCCTGGAACGCGGGCGGATCCACCGGCGCGTTCACCTGGTCGTACAACGTCGCGATGCCCCCCGTCCCGGGAGGTCTCGTGCCGAAGATCTCCCTCGACTACAACTCGCAGTCGGTCGATGGCCGCACTGCCGCATCCAACACCCAGGCGTCCTGGATAGGTGACGGCTGGTCCTGGGAGCCGGGGTTCATCGAGCGCAAGTACAAGCCGTGCAACGACGACAAGACCGGCAGCACGAACACCGCGAAGGTGGGTGACCAGTGCTGGTTCAACGACAACGCCACACTGTCCCTGAACGGCAAGTCCACCGAGCTGGTCTTCGAACAGGGCAAGGGCTGGCACCCGGCGTCCGACTCCGGCGAGAAGGTGGAGAAGCTCACCGGCGCCACGAACGGCGACAACGACGGTGAGCACTGGAAGATCACCACGACCGACGGCACCCAGTACTTCTTCGGCCTGAACCGCCTCCCGGGGTGGAAGGACGCGTCCACGCCCACGACGAACTCGACGTGGACCGTGCCCGTCTACGGCAACCAGGCCGGCGAACCGTGCTACAACGCCTCGTTCGCGAGCGCCTGGTGCCAGCAGGCCTGGAGGTGGCAGCTCGACTACGCGGTAGCCCCCGGCGGCAGCGCCATGGCCTACTACTGGAAGACGGAGACCAACAACTACGGGCGCAACGTCTCCCAGACCACCGGCAAGGGAACCGTCACTCCCTACATTCGATCGGGCTGGCTCGACCGCATCGACTACGGGCTTCGCGCCGATTCGGTCTACAGCGCCAAGGCCATGGGCCAGGTCTCCTTCAGCGCCTCGGAGCGGTGCCTCACCAACTGCGGAACCTTCGACGAGAGCAACGCCAAGAACTGGCCCGACTCTCCGTACGACCAGTTCTGCAAGGACGGTTCCACCGAGTGCAAGAACCAGTTCTCGCCCACCTTCTGGTCGCGCATGCGACTGACGGGCATCAACACCAGGATCCTGACCGGCGGCGCCTACAAGGACGTCGACTCCTGGGCCCTGGAGCAGAGCTTTCCGCCGTCCGGTGACGGCATCTCCACTCCGCTGTGGCTGAAGTCCATCACCCGCACGGCGAAGGCCGGCGACGCCCCCGACATCACCCTCCCTCCGATCACCTTCGCGGGTGAGCAGAAGCCCAACCGTGTCGACAAGACCGGTGACGGCCTCGCCCCCTTCATCCGCCTGCGGATGTCCCAGGTGACCACCGAGTCCGGAGGCACGACAGGCGTCACCTACTCCCAGCCGGACTGCACCGTCGACACCCTGCCGGCTGCGGACGCTTCGAACACCAAGCGCTGCTACCCGGTGAAATGGGCGTTCGAGGGTGAGACGGCCAAGCTGGACTGGTTCAACACCTACGTCGTCGACAAGGTGCTGGAGGGCGACAACCTCGCCGACTCACCAGACAAGGTGACCTCGTACAGCTACCTGGGCGGAGCGGCCTGGGACAAGAGCACGGATGAGTTCACCAAGTCCGAGGACCGGGTCCACTCCGTCGCCCGCGGCTACGAGCGCGTCCAGGTTCGTGCCGGCGCCGCCGACGAGCCGAAGTCCCTCACCGAGATGCGCTACTTCCGAGGCCTTGACGGCAAGGAGGTCAAGGACGGCGCAGGAGCGGCAGTCATCGACCGCCCGGAGTACGCCGGGCGCCCTCGGGAATCGGCCACTTACAACGGGGACGACACCGACAAGCTCGTCACCGCGACCTCCAGCACACCCTGGCGCTCGGACATCGTGGCCAAGCGGGTCCGGCCCGGCCTTCCCGACCTGGTGTCGTACAAGACCGGAGTGGAGAAGGCCTCCACTCGCACCACGGTGACCGGCGGGACCCGCACGACCGAAGTCACCCGGCACTACGACGGCTACGGCATGGTCGAGTGGGAATCCCAGAGCGGTGACACCGCCACGACCGGCGACGAGGCCTGCACGACGAGCAGCTACGCCCGCAACACGACGAGCTGGATCCTGGACAAGGTGAGCCGGGTCGAGACGGTCGCGGTGCCCTGCGGCTCGACGGTCAACCGGCCGGTGGACGTCATCTCCGACAGCCGGACCTACTTCGACAACGGCGCGCTCGGCACGGTCCCCGGCACTGGCCTGCTCACCAAGACCGAGACGATCAACGCGAAGGGGGACGGCTACGACACCCTCTCCTACATACCCAGCACCTGCGGCGTCTCCAAGGATCAGCTCTGCTACGACGCTTACGGGCGCCAGCTGGCCATTGCCGACCCGTACGGCAAGCTCACCACCATCGCACTGGCTCCTGCCGCTGGAGAGGTCGCGACCACCATGGTCGTGACGAATCCGAAGGGCCACGCCGCGTCCTCCGAGCTCGACCCGCTGCGTGGGCAGGCCACGAAGGTCACCGACCCCAACGGCAAGGTGACCACGACGACCTACGACGCCCTCGGGCGTACGTCGAAGGTCTGGCTGCCGAACTGGCCGGCCGCCACCAACCCCGACAAGCCGAGCCGCCTCTTCGAGTACACGATCCGCAACGACGGCCCGAACGTCGTCACCTCCAGGTCGCTGACCCACGATTACAAGTACGTAGTCAGCCACGCCATCCAGGACGGGCTTCTGCGTGATCGCCAGACCCAGACGCAGTCACCGGACCTGGCGGGACGTCTGATCTCCGAGACGTTCTACGACACGAAGGGCCAGCCCTGGCGGTCCTCGGGGACGTACTACGCCGACGGCGCCCCCGACGTTCAGCTGGTGTCCGGCCCGGAGAGCGCCTACCCGGCCTCTACCGACACGGTTTACGACGGAGCCGGCCGACCCACCGCGGTGATCTCCAAGCGCTTCGGGGTGGAGACGAAGCGGGCCACCACGAGCTACACCGGTGACACCACCACCGTCGTTCCGCCCCAAGGCGGGACCTCGGCGACCACCGTCGTGGACGCCTTCGGACGCACGGTCGAACTCAAGCAGTACACCGACGCCGGACGCATGACGTCGCAGTCCACTCGGTACGCGTACAACAGGCTCGGACGCCTGTCCCAGGTCACCGACCCGAGCGGCGCGCAGTGGACCTACACCTACGACGTACGCGGTTCCCAGATCGAGGCGAACGACCCGGACAAGGGCACGACCAAGACCACGTACGACAGTGCGGGCAAGGCCACGGACGCGACCGACGCCCGCGGCATCACCCTGCACACCGACTACGACGAGCTCGGTCGCCCCACTGCGGTCAAGCAGGGCGCGACGGTCCTGACGTCGAACGTCTACGACACCGTGGCCAAGGGCCGGCTGAGCAAGTCGACCCGGTACATCGACGGCCAGGCCTACGAGTCGGAAGTCACCGTCTACGACCACCTCTACCAGCCGCTGCAGACGCAGGTGACCGTCCCGGCGACGCCGGACACGGGCGCGCTCGCCGGTACGTACAAGTGGACCAACAGCTACAACATCACCGGGCAGCTGCTCACGACCAAGCAGCCGGCCATGGGGGACCTCCCCGCCGAAACGGTCGGCAGCACCTACAAGTCGGTCTCCGGCCTCCTCAACACCTTGGGCGCCGGCAGCAGCAGGCTCGTCTCGGCCATGACGTACGACCATTACGGCCGTGCCACGCGCCAGGAGCTCGGAGCGCCCGGCCAGCGGGTGTTCACCTCGACCGAGTACGACGACCACACCGGAACCGTCACCCGCGCCTACAGGGACCGGGAGGTCGCACCGCAACGCCTCGAAGACACCCGCTACACCACCGACCCCGCGGGCAACCTGACGGCCATCGCCACGGCCAATGGCCAGGACGCGGAGCGCACCACCGACACCCAGTGCGTCAACCTTGACGCGCTGCGCCGCATCGTCGACGCCTGGACCAACAGGGGCGAAACCTGCGCAGCGGCGCCCGCCGAATCAGTCGTCGGCGGTCCGGACGCGTACTGGACCACGTACACCTACGACGCGGTCGGCAACCGCAAGACCGAGACCAAGCACAAGACCACTTCGGGCCCGGCATCTGACACCGTCCGCACGTACGCGGCGTCGACGGCGGGCAAGCACGACCTGCCCAAGATCACGCAGTCGGGTACGGAGGGGCGGGACGAGGCCTTCACCTACGACGCATCCGGCAACACCAAGACCCGAAAGATCGGAACGGAAGAGACCCAGTACCTGGAGTGGGACGCGGAGGGGCACCTCAAGACCCTCAACCAGGGAACGTCCAGCAACTCGTTCGCGTACGACACCGCCGGCCAGCGTCTGCTCCGCAAGGACTCGAGCGGCACCACCCTCTACCTTCCGGGCGGCAACGAGCTCAAGCTCGACAAGTCCGGCAAGGTGACCGGGACCCGCTACTACGGCGGCGTCGCCATGCGCACGGGCGGCAAGCTCACCTTCACCCTGGCTGACCACCACGGCACCGGCACCACGCAGATCAGCGCCGATGCCACGCAGACAGTCACCCGCCGCAAGACGGGAATCTTCGGTGAGGAACGCGGCACCCAGCCGACCGATTGGGCGGGTGAGGAGGGGTTCGTCGGCGGCACCAAGGACACCGACAGCGGCTTCACCCATCTGGGAGCCCGAGAGTACGACCCCCTGATCGGCCGCTTCATCTCTGTCGACCCGCTCATGGACCTGTCCAACTCGCAGCAGCTCCACGGGTACGCGTACTCCAGCAACAACCCTGTCTCTCTCAGCGATCCCACGGGCGAGATCGAAAGGGACTGCTGGAACGGCAACTGCGGTGGTCACTACAACCCTCGTGACGACAAGCTGGCAGGCGATGACCCGCGTAGGCCGCACGGGATGTCGGGCGGCTACGACAGCAGGCCGGAGACTTACGCGACCTTCAGGCCGACCGCCAACGACATCGTGTGGCTCGACAGGGAAGACAAGCCGCTCCGCCTTCCCAAGAAGGTCACCCCGAAATTCCTCAAGGCATATCGGAAGCAGGTCGATAACGAATTCCGGTTCCTCGTCAATAATGAGCGCGGAACGATCTGGGTCGCGCAGACCACGGCGCTGCTAAATGCCTGCGAGGAGACTGACTGCCCTGAGCTCGGGTATTACACCATGCTCAACATGGATGCAAAGCTCGCGAATGGCGAGATTGCGCCGGCTGAGCTTCCCGGAGGGGGTGCTGGCGCAATAATGCCCCGAGCCGGGGGCAATACCAAACCCGTCAAGGGTGGCGGCTGCCAGTGCTTCCTGGCCGGCACGCGCGTCATGATGGCGGACGGCACCTCAAAGGCCATTGAAGAGATCGAGATCGGCGACGAAGTCATCGCTGCCGATCCCCGGTCGGGTGAAGCCGGAAAGCGTAAAGTAACGCGACTGATAGCTACCGAGGATGACAGGTTCTTCAACAAGCTGTCCATTGTGACAGGCGAGGGGATTGAAGAACTGGTCGCCACTCGCGAGCACCCCTTCTGGTCGCCGTCACAGAATGCCTGGGTCGACGCTGGCGATCTGACGCCTGACATGTCCCTCACAACCGAGTCCGGTGGTACGGCAATCGTTGCCAGCAACGAGTCGTACACGGAGTACGCGAGGACCTACAACCTCACGATCGAAGACCTCCACACGTACTATGTGCTCGCGGGAGCCACGCCGGTACTCGTTCACAACAGCAACTGCCCGACAACCCCAGTTGGCGGGAGGGGTACGAACTTCCGCAATCTTTCGCCAAATGAGCCGGCAACAATCGCGGGGCGCGATTACACCGGACATGCGATTGACCGGATGCAGGAGCGCGGTCTCATGCCGTCGGTAGTTGAAAACACAATTCGTGTCGGCGAAAAAATGGCAGGGAAGCGGGCCGGGACCACGGCCTACTACGAAGCGGAGAATCATGTGACGGTGATTACGGATACCGCAACTGGGCGGGTTGTCACCGTTAGCTCCGGAAGGATCAAGCAGTGAGTGAGAGTTCTGATGTGCAGTGGTTGCGCGAAGGCGTACGTCAGTCGATTCAGAAATACCGTGCCGGTGAGATTGCGCTCCGGAGTCTGATCGACGACCTCGACTCGGTTTCGTCGAACCTTGAGGCATCTCCATTGGGCGAGGATCTTCGCTCACATTGGTGGGTCCTTGAGGAAATCTATGCTGTTGCTCTTGATCGAGGTGATCTTCGAGAATTGCCTCGCGAGGACGAACTGGCCATCGAGGAGACCCTCGATGCGTTGGAGCGGCTGCTGAGTTAGATATGCCGTCGTGAGTAGAGGTATCACGACTGGACGCCCTGATAGGCCAATCGCACTTTTCGGTGCGGCTCTGTCGGTTCGCTTGAGCGAAGCAATAGGGCCATCGGATGGCCGGTATCAACCGTTATGTCGTTGCCTGACGGCAGTAGTTGACGGCAACGGCCGCGAACACCAGAGGTGTTCACGGCCGTTGCCGTGCGTGTGTCAGGGGCGGTTGAGGGCGTCGCCGAGGACTGCCATCGCCTCCCGCTGCAGTCGTAGGCGTACGTGGGCGTAGACGGTGGCGGTGACGCCGATGTGGGCGTGACCCAACAGCTCTTTGATGACCACGAGTTCGACGCCTTGCTCAAGAAGCAGGGTGGCGGTGGTGTGTCGGAGATCGTGGAAGCGGATGCGGCGGAGGCCGGCCTTGCGGAGGAGAGTGCTGAAGGCGCGGGTGAGGTTGGTCGGGTCGATCGTTACCCCCTGGGGAGTGGTGAACACGTGTCCGCTTTGCTGCCACGTGGTGCCTGCGGCCTCCCGCTCGCGCTGCTGCCGTTCGCGGTGGAGCTTCAGCGACTGGGCACTGCGGGTAGGCAGGGCGATGCGGCGTTCGGAGGCCCGGGTCTTGGTCGGCAACGTAGTGAGCCCGCCCGTGCTGGTGCGCTGCAAGGTGCGGCGGATAGCAGCGGTGCCAGAGTCGAGGTCGAGGTCTTCCCAGCGCAGGCCGAGGAGTTCGCCCTTGCGGAGTCCGGTGTGGAGAGCCAGCTCGAACAGTGCACACAGCCGGTGACCGTTCGCGGCGGTGAGGAACTGGCGGGCCTCGTCGGCGGTGAGGGGCTCGAAACGTCGGGGGCGGGGGGTGCCGGTGCGGACGTTGCGGGCGGCGTTGCGCGGGATCTCCTCTTCTCGGACGGCGTGCTCCAGGGCGGACTTGAGGACGGAGTGGATGTACGCCAGTGTCCGCGGGGAGAGCCGCTTGGAGCAGCACGTTCCGGCGGCGCAGCAGCGGGGCTGGTCGCGCCGGGCGTCGCGGCCGCGCGTGCAGCACTGGCAGGTGGTGCGGAGCTGGTTGAGCCAGGTGCGGATGTCCTTGGCGGTGAGCTTGGTGAGCTTCTTCTTGCCCAGGCCGGGGATGAGGTATCGGTTGACGCAGGCGGTGTAGCGGGTGTGCTCGTCGCCCGGTCACCGGAGGCGTACCAGGAACCCCCGGGGGCCGCCAAGGCCAAGCGCAAGCGTCACCGGTGAGCCTTGGCGGCCCCCGGAGAACCCTGGTACGGCGAAGCTGCCCGACCGACGAGGGACCCCTCCCGCTCAGGCCCCGATCCTGCCGGGGCCCAGCCTGTTTGCTCGGCACCAAGCCGGTGGTGGGTCACCGCTTCGGGCGGGTATCTGCCGGATAGCCCTCGGTTGGCTCGCCGGACCGGCGTACCGTGGCGCTGGAGGTGGTCAGCTGATGACTACGGAACTGGCGGACAACGTCCGTAAGTACCGGCGTCGGGCCGGGATGAGCCAGGAAGAACTCGCATACGCCGCAGGCGTCTCGCCGGGGACCGTCCGCAAGGTCGAGCAGGGCGGCACGGTCCGCATGGAAACTCTTCACACCCTCGCCCGCGCGCTGAGGGTGACCACCGGCGCGCTCATGACGTCCGACGCCCCCGAACCCGTGGGCCGTACAGAGGAGCCGAACCGGGTCAACCTGATCCAGCTGCGCGCCGTACTCACCCCGGCTGTTGGGCTCGTGGACCAGGACCCCGAAGCGGTGGGCGAGGAACCCAACCTGCGTGCCTTCACCCGGACGGTGGGAGACGCGCGGGTCCTGTACTTCTCCGACAGCTACAAGAGCGTCGCGACTCAACTGCCGGACCTGCTGCGCGATGCCGGAAGAGCCGTCGCCTACTACGACAGTGGAGACGAGCACCGGCAGGCCCTACTGGCCCGCGCGGAGGCGCTGCGCTTGGCCGGCACTTACCTCACCCAGGTCCGGCAGTACGACATCGCCTACACTGCCCTGGCCGGCGCGATCGCGGATGCCCGGCAGGCCGGGGACATGCTCGCGGCAGGATCCGGCGTCGGTGGCTTGTGCTGGCTGCTGGTGCGGCAGGGCCGGCTGGACGAGGCGGAGCGGATCGCCGCCCAGAGCATGGACGCGGTAGAACCGAAGATCACCGGGGCCGAGCTGGACCACTACGCAGTGTGGGGCGGACTGGCGATGGAGGCCGCAGCCGCAGCCGCCCGCAACAACCGGCCGGATGAGGCCAAGGAATACCGGAAGGCAGCCCGGGTGGCGGCAGCCGCCGTTGGCACGTCGCACCGCAACGTCTCCCGGCACTGGTCCGTCTTCGGGCCAGTCACGGCGGCGATGAAGGCCCTCGAAGACTCTATGGTCGTTGGAGACGCGCGGGCCGTGGTGCGCAAGGCAGGCGAGCAAGAGGAGTTGTCACCCAAGGCGTGGAAGCGCTTGGGCAGGCCCAGCACGAACGACGGGAACCGCTTCACCCTCGACGTGGCGCGCGCCCACACACGGACCGGGGACCTGTCGGCCGCCATGGATGAACTGACCCGCGCCCGGTCGGCGGCCCCAGAGTGGCTGCGGCACCAGAACATGGCCGCCGAGACCATGCAGGAGATCCTGGGCAAGCGCAAGCGCACCCTCACGACGGAAATGCGCGAGTTGGCCGGCTACCTGGGCGTCGTCGGATAGCTACCACGCAACGCGATACTTCTGGCACGCTCCGTCGCCAACTGGCATGCCTCACCGATGGAGTGACGGACAGTAGCCCCCTACGGTCGCCGTATTCCATTCGGCTACCCAGGTGGGGGTGAACGGTGAGTACATCCAGGACCGACGCGGACCGTATGCGCCGCAGGGAGTTGCACGACGCAGCGGCAGGCGTGACCGGCCCTCGCTTACTGCCATGGACCACTCAGGACGGGAACCCCTGCTACCTCAGCACCGACGGCAAGGGCTACCTCTCCTCTCTCGCCGACAGCATCGAAGAAGTACAGCTCGATATGGGCGAGGAACTCCTGGCGTACGCCCGTAAGGTCGTGGCCCCTGGAGCGAGCGAGCTGTCGGCCGTCGAGTACCGGTGGCTCGCCTGCCGGCTGACCGAAGCCCTGGCGGACGCACTCCGGGTCGCCGAGTCACGCGGCGACCGCATCCCCGTCCCGCCCGAGAACCACGACTCCTGACGGCAGTAGCGACGGCAACAACCGCGGATTCAGGCGCACAACCACGGACTCCGGTGGACCCTAAAACCCCTCCCTACCTGCATAAAAGCAGCTAGAGGAGGGCCCGCCAGCACACGTACTATGTGCTGGCCGGGACCACGCCAGTGCTCGTACACAACTCGAACTGTGGCATTCCGACAAAGACGGACAGGATAGCCGAGCATCTCACGTTCAGGGATCTGGATGCCGCTAAACGTGAACTCGGCGGTGAGGTTGTTGCGCGAAAGGCTGATGGAACTCCGTGGGATCACGTTAGCGAGGTGCGAGATGCTCAGACGGGTCTCCTGAACCACATGCATCAGATCAAGGTGCAGATGTCAAAGGCGGGTGTTGATCATCCGAGCTTCTCGTCACTCCAAAGTGAATTCAGTCAGGCCAGCAAGCTGCTCGACTGCTCAGAGAAATACGTCCCGAGGCACTGATGGCAGAATTTAGAGAAATGCTCAGTAAGGCGAAATCTGGGACGCTGAATGCCAGGGAACTCGGCGTTGCCGTGGAGGCAATTTCTAGGGGCCGGACAAGTCGGGGCGACCTGTATACGGCGTTGCATGTGGTTGGGCTGGCGGGCTCCCCTGCCCAAGCAGAGGTCGTCAGGCGGTATCTCCGTATACCTACGGACCCAATGCTGTCCCGCCTTGCCTTGCAGGTTCTTGGTGACTACTGGGGGATGTCTTCTGAGCTCCTCCCTGAGCTCCGCAGCTTCCTGGCTGGAGTCGATTGGGATATTGATGGCGATGTTCGAGATATCGCCATTTCCGTCACCGGCAGGCATCTTCGGAAGGCAGGCGGACCGGCCTACTTGGCGAAAATGTTGATGAATATCGCTGACGATGAGAGCGAGTTCGGTATTGTGCGAGAGGCTGCATTGCGGGCCTTGGCTGCCGGACTTGGGGACTCACTTCTCGAAACGTCTTCTGCTGCCGTCCGAGTGCACATTGGATCTGCGCAGGCTGTCAATGTCCTAGCCCGTGCTAGAAAAAGGTACACTGAGCAGTAGCTAGCATCGGGCAATGCAATCCCATGATTTGAGCGACAAGAAGCCCCGCCACGGCCCTGGAGGTCGTGTTGGGGCTTCTTGTCGTTTCTTGTCGCTTCTTGCCGTCTTGGCGGCAGCAATTGACGGCAACTTCAGATGGCGAGAGGCCGTGAGCGAAGGCGGTTCGTTGCTTTCGTTCTGCTGGGCCTTGGTGTTCGTTGCGCCGTCGAGGCCGGTGCTGAGGATGTTGTTGGCGTCCCGTTGGAGGTGGAGTCGGCCGTGGACGCGAAGTCCGAGCTGCCGAAGGGGCTTCAGCTGGTCCCGGTCACCTCGCTGACGGATGCGGTGAACGCTCTGCGGGGGCTGAACCGGGGCGAGACGGTTCCGTCCTGCTGACGGAAGGCTTCTTGTCCAGGCCCCGCCACGCCGGGAAGAGCAGCGGGGTGAGGGTGGTCAGGAGGTAGGCGGCGGCGAAGAGGAGGAGGGCCCGGGTCACTCCGAAGCCGTCGACCAGCAGGCCGGCCGCGAGGCCGCCCATGGGCATGGCCAGCTCGCTGCCCGCCGTGCTCACGCTCGAGACCCGGCTGCGCAGCTCCTCCGGCACGCTCTCGTGGACGACGGTGGTCAGGATCGGGTTGAGCACGCCCGCGCCCAGGCCGGCCAGGGCCATGGTCACCGTGAGGGGCAGCGGGGTGTCGGTGACGGCGGCGACCACGTAGCGGGTGGCGCCGGAGACCAGGAAGGCTCCCGCGAAGACCGCCCGGCGGGGGAAGCGCTCGCCCCACATCCCGTAGAGCAGGGCGCCGAGGAGGGCGAAGCCGCCGAAGAGGGAGACCATCAGGCCGAGGGTGGTGGCCCCGCCGAGGTCCTCGCGGCCGTGTACCGGGAGGAGGACGGAGGACCAGCCCTGGTCCAGTCCGTTGGTCATCATCACCATCAGGGTGATGCCCATGAGGAGGCGGGAGCGGGTCAGGAACCGCCAGCCCTCGGCGAGTTCGGTCCGGTAGGCGGCGAAGGAGGGCTTCTCGGTGGTGCGCTGCGGTTCGGCGGCCGGGACTCCGCGCAGGAAGGCGGTGACGAGGAGGGCGGATGCGGCGAAGGTGGCCGCGTCCAGGAGGAGGACGGTCTCGGCGCCGAAGGCTGCGATCAGTACGCCGGCCACCGCGGCCCCGGTCATCCGGGCCCCGCGCGAGACGGCGTCGTACAGGCTCGCCGCCCGGGCGACGGTGGTGCCGGCGTGCTCGGCGAGACTGGGCAGCAGGACGTAGCGGGCGGTCAGGCCCGGGGTGTGCACGAGGCCGCCGACGGCCATCAGCGCGCACAGCATCCAGAACTCCAGCAGGCCCGCGTAGTGCAGGAAGGGGATCGCGCCGACCGCCAGGCCGCAGATCAGGTCGGAGGCGGCGGAGACCCTCCGGCGGCCGATCCGGTCGATGACCGGGCCGCCGACGAGGGCGGCGACCACCACGGGCAGGGTGGCGCAGAAGGCGACGACCCCGGCCCGGCCGGCGCTGCCCGTGCTCTGGAGCACGAACCACGGGACGCCGATGAGGGTGATTGAATCCTCCCCTCCCTAAAGGGAGGGGATTCCTGGCTCACGTCGGCTGTGGACCTGCGGTCCGTCAGCTCTTACACGATCAGCACCAGCCGGGTTGAGACCAGCCCGGACGAGCATGACGTGGGCGGAGTTCTTGTCCCTGGGGGACACGGCTCCGCACACGGTGCACGAGTAGGTTCGTTCTGAGAGAGGTAGTGCGTGCTTGGTTCTCGCTCCGCACGTGGCGCAGTCCATGGTGGTGTGCGCGGGGTGGACCAGGTGCACGGCACGGCCGTGCTTGCGGCCCATCTCGATCAAGGCCGTCTTCGTGGCGCCGATCGCCGCGTCTGCCGCCTTGCGGGCCATCGTCGACTTGGCGAGGAACTTCGGCTTGAAGTCCTCGATGGCGAGGGCGTCGTGGTCGCGGACCACCTTCTTGGCCCACTTGCGGGCGGTGTCCTGGCGCTGCCGGGCCACCTTCTTGTGCGCCTTGGCGGCCTGCCGCTGCGCTGCGCGGTAGCCCTTCGAGGGGGCCTTGCCCTTGGGCGTGCGGCGGCGGGCCATCATCCGCTGGTAGTGCGCCAGCCTGGCGGCGGCTTTCTTCCCGTGTTGGGCGTGGGGCAGGTCGTGGTCGGCGGACGTGGTGGTCGCGGTCTCCCTCACACCCCAGTCGATACCGATCACCGCACCCGTCGAGGGCAGCGCCTCGACGGTCGTGGGGACGACGAAGCTGGCGTACCAGTGGCCGAGGCTGTCGCGGTAGACGCGTACCGACGACGGCGGCTCGGGCAGGTTCCGCGACCAGACGACGGTCACGCTGATGTTCCCGGCCAGGTGCAGACGTCCGTCCTTGAGCCGGAAGCCGCGCTGCGTGTAGTTGAGCGTGGGAGCCGACTCACGCTGCTTCTTGTGCTTCGGCATCCCGGCACGCTGCCGCACCGGCAACCGGGCCTTGATGTCCTTGAGGGCCTTCGCGCGGGACTTGGCGAAGTCCCGGATGATCTGCTGCTGCGGAACGCTGCTTCCTGCACGAAGCCACGCCATCGAGCGTCGGGCCCCGGTCAGCATCTTGTCGAGCTGCGACGGACCACACGTCACCTGCTCGCCGGCCGTCTTGTTGTGGGTGTGGACCTTGCGGGACATGGCCACGCACTCGTTCCACACCCACCGGCACCGCGCCCACTCCGCCTCCAACGCGGCGAGCGCGCTGGACGACACACGAAGCCGGAAGGTGTACCGGGCATGCCCGGCTTCCCCCTCGACCATCGCTGCTGTCGGCATGCTCCCCAACCTAACCGCCCCCACTGACAACGAAAGAGAGCGCAGGTCACAGCAGATGCGCAACGAACTCCGCCGCTACGCGGCTTCGCCCCGAGGACCCATTCCTCCCCGGGCTGAAGCCCGGGGCTTCCCGGGAGAAATCCGGTGAACTCCCCGCTATGGAGATCGCGTTGGCGGCCAGGACCGCCGTGAAGGGCCGTCTGCTCACGCCGTGTGGCCGCCGAGGCGGGCGTGGATGTGGGCCGGCTGCATCAGGTGCATCCCGGCGGCGACCAGGGCCTCGCCGACCCGGTTGCGCAGGGCGGGTGCCGGGGGGAGGGGGGCGGCCTCGCGGGCGAGGTGCCAGGCGGCGGCCTCGGCGGCGAGTTCGGCGGTGCGGGCGGCGTGGCTCTGGGTGTGGATCTCGGCGGGCGGGAAGGCGTGCACGGCAGGACTCCTTCTGGGAGGGGAGGGGAGGGGGGAGGGGCGGCTACTCGGCGGCGCGGCGCGGGAAGGCGTGGGTGTGGAAGCGGACCGTTTCCACGTCTTCCGGGGTCTCCGCGGGCGGCAGGTCGCGGTAGCTGTTGATCAACTCGTGGAGTTTGCCGACCAGTTCGTGGGTCTGGCCGGGGGTCAGGCGGAGGGTGAAGTCGCTGAGGTCGCTGGAACTGCGCCAGGCCGGTGACCAGTCGTGCGACTGACCGAGCCAGGAGGACACCTCCTGCGCGTGGATCTTCATGATTTCGGCCCGGAAGACCTCCGCCGCCCCGCGCGTCTCCGGGTTGTCGTCGGAGATCAGCGAGTCGTCGAGCCGCGTGCCGTCGTGGGCGGCCTTCCACCAGCGCTCGCGGCCCTTGCCGTGCTCGGGCGCCTCCTCGATGAACCCGTGCGCGGCGAGCTGGCGCAGGTGGTAGCTGGTCGCGCCGCTGGACTCCCCGAGCCGCTCCGCCAGCTGCGAGGCGGTGGCCGGGCCGCTGATGCGCAGGGCGCGGAGCAGCCGCATGCGCAGGGGGTGGGCGAGGCCGCGCAGGGAGCGGGAGTCCAGGGTCCGGACCGTGGGCTCCGGGGTTTCGGCTCCAGCTGCGGATTCGGCGCCGGTTTCGGCGTTCTTTTCGGGCATGCCTCAACCGTAGAGTTGCAAAGACTTCTGTGCAAGGGTTTCTTTGCAGCGTCTTCTTTGGAAGTCGGCGGCGAGGCGGATCAGTGGTCGGCGGCCGCCTGTTCCACCAGCGGGATGATCCGCAGCGGGACCGGGTTCTCCATGACGATCGCCGTCGACGCCCGCACGATCCCCTCGAAGCCGACCACCCGGTCGATCACCCGTTGGAGGTCGGCGTTGGACCGTGCCACCAGCCGGCACAGCATGTCCCCGTGCCCGGTGGTCGTGTGCAGCTCCAGCACCTCCGGTACGCCGGCCAGGTGGGCCCGTACGTCCGCCCCCTGCCCCTGCTTGATCTCCAGGGTGGCGAAGGCCGTCACCGGATACCCCAGCGCCGTCGGGTCGACCTGCGGGCCGAAGCCGCGGATCACCCCGCTCGACTGGAGCCGGTCCAGGCGGGCCTGCACCGTGCCGCGCGCCACCCCGAGCCGGCGCGAGGCCTCCAGGACTCCGATCCGCGGTTCGCGCGCCAGCAGCACGATGAGCCGCCCGTCGAGTTCGTCGATGCCCATGGAAGCCTTCCCTCGATCGGCTGGTCATACTGCACAGATCTCTCAGTCATCCTCCGGCTTCGCTGGGCATTCTGTACAGAAGTATTTGAAACTATTGCGCAGCTTGTGGAAGGGCGGGACTCTGCCGTCATGACTGAGACCCTCGACACCACCCCGCACACCGCGCGTGAGGCAGACCCCTTCCCGGTGAAGGGCATGGACGCGGTCGTCTTCGCCGTCGGCAACGCCAAGCAGGCCGCGCACTACTACTCGACCGCCTTCGGCATGAAGCTCGTGGCCTACTCCGGACCGGAGAACGGCAGCCGCGAGACCGCCAGCTACGTCCTGACCAACGGCGCCGCCCGCTTCGTCATGACCTCGGTCATCAAGGCGACCACGGACCACGGCCGCTTCCTCGCCGAGCACGTCGCCGAGCACGGCGACGGCGTCATCGACCTCGCCATCGAGGTCCCCGACGTCCGCGCGGCCTACGCGTACGCCGTCGAGCAGGGCGCGCGCGGGCTCGAGGAGCCGTACGAGGCCAAGGACGAGCACGGCACCGTCGTGCTGGCCGCGATCGCCACGTACGGCCAGACCCGCCACACCCTCGTCGAGCGCGTCGACTACACCGGCCCCTACCTGCCGGGCTACACGGCCGTCGAGCCGATGGTGGCCCCGCCGGCCAAGCGGACCTTCCAGGCGATCGACCACTGCGTCGGCAACGTCGAGCTGGGCCGCATGAACGAGTGGGTGGCCTTCTACAACAAGGTCATGGGCTTCACGAACATGAAGGAGTTCGTGGGCGACGACATCGCGACCGAGTACTCGGCGCTGATGTCGAAGGTGGTCGCGGACGGCACCAAGAAGGTGAAGTTCCCGATCAACGAGCCGGCGATCGCGAAGAAGAAGTCGCAGATCGACGAGTACCTGGAGTTCTACAACGGCCCCGGCGTCCAGCACATCGCGCTCGCCTCGAACGACATCGTCGCGACGGTGCGCACCATGCGGGCGGCGGGCGTCCAGTTCCTGTCCGTGCCGGACACGTACTACGACACCCTCGGCGAGTGGGTCGGCGACACCCGCGTGCCGATCGACGAGCTGCGCGAGCTGAAGATCCTGGCCGACCGCGACGAGGACGGCTACCTGCTCCAGATCTTCACCAAGCCGGTGCAGGACCGCCCGACGGTCTTCTTCGAGATCATCGAGCGCCACGGCTCGATGGGCTTCGGCAAGGGCAACTTCAAGGCCCTGTTCGAGGCGATCGAGCGGGAGCAGGAGAAGCGGGGCAACCTGTAGGTTGCGTGGCCCGGGGTGGGCGGGGTGACCGCACCGCCGCGGCTACTGGGCCGGGCCGGGGGCCGGGGGTTGCCGCTGCGCGGGCTGCTCCCCGCCCCGCCCTTCGCCCGTTCCCCCGGGGCTCCGCCCCGGACCCCGCGCCTCAAGCGCCGGCGGGGCTGGATTTCGGCTGCGGCTTCGCCGGGGCCGGCTTCGGGGCTGCCGGCTTCGGGGGATTCGGCTTCGGGAGTTCCGGGGCCACCCACGGGGTGCGCGGCTGCATGTTCTCCGGGCCGCCCGATGGGGGCTGGCCGATCGTGGACAGGGCCTCCTTCGCCAGGGGGCCCCGCACCGGGGAGAACACCGGGTTCGTCCGCAGCGCCTCCTGAAGGTGCCTGCGGGCACCCGCCTCGTCGCCCACAGCGCGCTCGATCAGCGCCCGGTGGTAGGCGAACTCCGCGCTGCGCAGCCCCAGGTCGGTCGCCTTCTGCGCGTACTCCAGCGCCTCCGCGTCCTCCCCGCCCCGGTGCAGGGCCCACCCCAGGGCGTCGGCCACCTGCACGCTCTTGTGCCGGGTCCACTCCGCCGAGAGGCGGCGTACGGCCACGGCCGGATCGCCGTGGTCCGCCTCGTACAGGCCGAGCACCACCTCGTCGTTGACCCCGTTCGCCCCGCCCGCCGCCGCCAGCACGGACAGCGACCGGTACTGCGCCCGCGCCTCCTCCGCCCGCCCCAGCGACTCCAGCAGCTCGCCCAGCTCCAGCGCCAGCCGCGGCACCGGGGTCCGCCCCAGCGCCAGCCGGTAGTCGCGCACGGCCTCCCCGCCCCGCCCCAGCGCGGCCAGCGCCCGGGCCCGCCCGCCCAGCGCCTCCGCCTGCGCCGGGTCGGTGCGCAGCGCGGCCTCGTACTGGCGCAGCGCCTCGGCCGGATCGCCCCGCTCCCACGCCAGCTCCCCGAGCCGCAGCAGCACGTACGCCTTCTCCGCCGGAGACTTCGCCGCACCCCCCGCGTGCTCCAGGGCCACCACCGCGTCCTCGCGCCAGCCCCGGTCCCGGTACACCTGAGCGGCCCTCAGATGCGCGGCCAGGCCCGGCCGCAGCTCCATCAGCCGGTCCATCGCCCGCTGCGCGGCCTTGTAGTCGCCCAGGCCCGTGTACGCGTCCACGAGGACCGGGTACGCCGTCCAGCGCCGCGGCGCCTGCGCCCGTACCAGCTCGCCCCACTTCTTCGCCGTCCCGAAGTCCCGCCGGGCGCCGGCCAGCGCGCCCATGCCCGTCATCGCGTCGAAGTTGCCCTTCTCGGCGGGGCGGACCTCCAGCGACCGTTTGAGGGCCTTCTCCGCCTTCGGGAACCAGGCGGAATCGGCCGTCCGCCGGGCCTGTTCCAGGTACGCCGAACCGAGCACCGCCCACGAAGCGTCGTCGTCCGCGTGCGCGGCGACCCACTTCTCCCGGTCCGCCACCAGCGCCGTCAGGTCCACCGCCGCCGCCGGGGCGCCCATCCCCACCGCCGACGCGGCCCGTTCGCTCGGCCCGGGCGGCCGCGCGTCGTCGCCGGTACGGGCCGGGCGGATCAGCAGGGCCCCGGCGATCAGGACCACCGCGACCGCGGCCGCCACGACCGTCTTGCGGCCGGTGAACGTCACGGGCGGCGCGGGCGCTTGCGTTTGCTCGTCGAAACCGTGCATGCGCTCACTGTGCGTCAATATGAAGAGCCCGCCGAGGTGTCCGAAGCCGGTCGCGGCCGTGTTCACACCGATGGCCTCAGCTGCCACTGTGGCCCCATGGACGACGACCTCATAGCGCGGCTCCTCGAAGGACTCCCGGCCGAGTCGGTACTCACCGATCCACAGGTGACCGCCTCCTACGCCACCGACATGGCCGGCTTCTGCGCCGCCGGCACCCCGGCCGCCGTCGTCCTGCCGCGGACCGTGGAGCAGGTCCGGCACGTCATGCGCACCGCCACCGCCCTACGTGTCCCCGTGGTCCCGCAGGGCGCCCGTACGGGCCTCTCCGGGGCCGCCAACGCCTCCGACGGCTGCATCGTGCTGTCCCTGGTCAGGATGGACCGGATCCTGGAGATCTCCACCGTCGACCGGATCGCCGTCGTCGAGCCGGGCGTGGTCAACGCGGTCCTGTCGCGGGCCGTCGCCGAACAGGGCCTGTACTACCCGCCCGACCCCTCCAGCTGGGAGCAGTGCACCATCGGCGGCAACATCGGCACCGCCTCCGGCGGCCTGTGCTGCGTCAAGTACGGGGTCACCGCCGAGTACGTGCTCGGGCTCGACGTGGTCCTGGCCGACGGACGGCTGCTGCGCACGGGACGGCGTACCGCCAAGGGCGTCGCCGGGTACGACCTGACCCGGCTCTTCGTCGGCTCCGAGGGCACCCTCGGCGTGGTGGTCGGGGCCGTCCTCGCACTGCGGCCGGCGCCGCCCGGGCAGCTCGCGCTCGCCGCCGAGTTCCCCTCCGTCGCGGCCGCCTGCGAGGCCGTCTGCGCCGTCATGGAGGCGGGCCTGACGCCCTCGCTGCTGGAGCTGATGGACCGTACGACCGTCCGCGCCGTCAACGCCCTCGGCAGGATGGGCCTGCCCGAGACCACGGAGGCCCTGCTGCTCGCCGCCTTCGACACCCCCGACGCGCCCGCCGAGCTGGAGGCCGTCGGCCGGCTGTGCGCCGCCGCCGGGGCGAGCGCCGTCGTACCCGCCGAGGACGAGGCGGAGTCGGAACTGCTGCTCCAGGCCCGCCGGATGTCCCTGACCGCCCTGGAGGCGCTCCGGCCGGCGACGATGATCGACGACGTGTGCGTGCCGAGGTCGCGGCTCGCCGAGATGCTGGACGGTACGGCCGCCATCGCCACGGCGTACGACCTGCTCATCGGCGTCTGCGCGCACGCGGGCGACGGGAACACCCACCCGGTGGTCTGCTTCGACCCCGCGGACGAGGACGAGACGCGGCGGGCGCGGGAGTCCTTCGACGCGATCATGGCCCTGGGGCTGTCCCTGGGCGGGACGATCACCGGGGAGCACGGGGTCGGAGTGCTGAAGAAGGAGTGGCTGGCCCGGGAACTCGGGCCGGTCGGGCTGGAGGTGCAGCGCAGCGTCAAGCGGGCCTTCGACCCGCTCGGGCTGCTGAACCCCGGCAAGCTCTTCTGAGGTCCCTTCGCGGGCGCCGGCCGGGGTTCCTTCGTGCGGGGTGCGCATCACAGGTCACCGTCCGCGGACTCGTCCGAGGGCCACGGGTCGCGCAGCCACAGCTCGTCGGCCGGGGTCGGGGTGAGCAGCTCGGCCAGGGCGTCGTCCAGGCCGAGCCGCTCCGCCTCCGTCCCCGGCGGGACCACGCGCAGGGTGCGCTCCAGCCAGGCCGACACCGAGCCGGCCGGGGCCTCCAGGAGGGCGTCGCCGTCGGGGGAGCTCAGCGCCATGCACAGTACGGACCTGTTGTCGATCTTCGTGGGCCAGATCCGGACGTCTCCGTGGCCGCACGGGCGGAACACCCCCTCGACGAGCAGTTCGCGGGCGAAGGTCCAGTTGACCGGGGCACTGGTGCCGGTGTGGAAGGTGACGTGGACGGCGTAGGGGTCGTCGGTGAGGTAGAGGAGCTTGGCGGGGACGGGGATGCTGCGCTCGGGGGACAGGACCAGCTTGAGTTCCAGCTCGCGCTCGATGACGGGGTGGTGCATGGCGGCCTCACTTCGGTGGGTTCGCTCGCGTACGCGGGACCGGTTCGTGCCCCGCAACCGGAGAGAGCCCCCTCGTGCCCGGGTATGACGCGACTTTCCGCGTGAAATTGGAGGTTGGCCGAAATCTGTCGGCTGACCGGAAACCGTCGGCTGGGGTGAGGGCGGGGCCAGGTTCGCCCGAAGGCTTGGAATCTCCCGTTACCGGACCTGCCGGGCAGGGGTTCTTGGCTATGGTCCTCCCCTTGGGTCCTCCCCTGCACAAGCCTCAAGCCACGATCGGAGTTGGGGACATTGACGGCCTCCCCTGGTGACGGCGAGCACGCGGCCCGCGAGGGCTACTACCCCGATCCGTCCATCCCCGGGTACGTCCGGTACTGGAACGGCGCGTCCTGGGTTCCGGGTACGAGCCGTCCCGCCGCTCCGGCTGCGCCCGCCGCTTCCGCCGCTCCTGCCGTGGCCGCCGCGCCCGCTGCCGCTCGGGTGGAGGAGACGGGGCCGGTGTTCCTGGACGAGACCTCGATGACGGAGGCCCTGGCGGAGCCGGGGACCGCGTACGGCGCCGCCGGCCGGGGACCCGCACCGCAGCCCGTCTGGCAGCCGGCCCCCGTACCGGCACCGGCCCCCGCGCCGGGCCACACCCCGGGCTACGGCCCCGGCTACGGCACGGGCCGCGCGGCCGGTTCCGAGCCGGGCTACGACGCGGACCGGGGCTCCTGGCCCGAGCCGGGGCAGGGGTACGACGACCCGGGCCAGGGGGCGGGCCGGGGGCCGGGCCCCCAGGCCGGGCGCGGGCAGGAGTACGACGACCCGGGCCAGGGTGCGGGCGCCGGGGCGGGCGCCTTCCCCGACCCCCTTCCGGGCCTTGGGGCCGGGGCCGGGCACGAGGCGGGGGGTGCGCAGGCCGGCTGGCAGGTCGACCCCGTGCACCAGGCGGGCTTCGGCGGCCCCCGCGACGTCCGGGTGTCCTGGGGCGACGCGGCGGAGCCCGAGCCCGCCCGGCCCGCCGGGATCTCCCTGGCCCGGCCCGCCGCGGCCGCTGCGGCCGCCGCCACCGCCCGGCGGCTCCCGGCGCAGGCCGCCGCCGAGAGCGTGGGCATCCTGTCGGCCCGCCCGCCGGCCTGGCCCGACGCCCCCGGCGCCGGTACCTCGGGCCTCACCTCCAGCTGGCCGCAGACCGCACCCCCGGCCGCGCCCGAGCCCCCGCCGAGGCGGCGGGAGGCCGAGGCCGCGCCCCCGGCCCCGGCCGCGCCCCCGGCCCCGGCCCCGGCCCCGGTACCGCAGCCGGAGGCGCCCGCGCCCGCCACGTCCCGCGCGAGTGCCCCCGTACCGTCGCCGGAGGCGCCGGCGCCGGGCCGGACCCGCGAGGCCGCCCCCGCATCACCGCCGGAGGCCCCGGCGCCCGCCCCCGTACCCGCCCCCGTGCCCGTGCCGGCCCGCGAGGGCAGCCGGGCCGTGTTCGAGCGGATGGCGGCGGAACGGGCCGTGCGGCCCGCCGGGCTGGTGCGGCGCGGGCTGGCGCGGGTCCTGGACTCCCTCGTGCACGCCGGGGTCGCGGCGGCCGTCGCGCTGCCCCTCCTCCCCGAGGTGACGGCCCATCTGGAGGCGAAGGTGGACGCGGCCCGGGCGAGCGGGCGCACCACCACCGTGTGGCTGCTCGACGCCACCACCGCAGGCCGCCTCGGCCTCGTACTCGGCGCCGTCCTGCTCTTCGGGGTGCTCTACGAGGTCCTGCCCACCGCCCGCTGGGGCCGCACCCCGGGCAAGAAGCTGCTGGGCGTGCGCGTCCTGGCCACCGCCACGCTCCGGCCGCCCGGCTTCGGCGCGGCCCTGCGCCGCTGGCTCGTGTACGTCTTCCTCGGGCTGCCGGGCAGCCTGTGGTGCCTGGTGGACCGCCCGCGCCGGCGGGGCTGGCACGACCGGGCCGCCGGGACGTACGTGGCGCGCTGACCAGCGGCGCGGCGCCCGTACCCCGGACGGACGCGGTCGCGTTGCGGGGCGGGCGGGCCCGGGTTCGACTCGGGCCATGAGTACCGATCAGCCGCCGCCGGGCGAGCCGCCCGAGGACGACCCGTTCCTCAAGAAGCCCCAGGAACCGACGCCTCCGTCGGGCGGTTCGCCGTACGGCTCGCCGCCCCCCGGGGGCGGCGGCTACCCCCCGCCCCCGCCCCCCGGCGGAGGCGGCGGGGGATACCCGCCACCGCCCCCGCCCCCGTACGGCGGCGGGCCCGGAGACCCCGGCGGAGGCGGCTACGGCATGCCCGATCCGCTCGCCGGAATGCCCCCGCTCGCCGACTTCGGCAAGCGGCTCGTCGCGCGCGTCATCGACCTGCTGCTCGTCGGAGTGCCGCTGTTCCTCATCCAACTGCCGTTCGGCACGAAGCGGTACGTGGTCGACTCGAGCAAGGGGGAGGACGTCACCGAGGTCATCACGAAGTCGTACGGCGGCACCGGCCTGCTGTGGACGCTGATCTCGATCGTCGCGTACGTCGGCTACGACTGGTGGTTCACGCAGAAGAACGGCCAGACCGTGGGCAAGAAGGCCATGGGCCTGCGCGTCGCGATGCTCAACGACGGCAGCGTGCCCGTCTCCGGTCCCGCGCTCGGCCGGGCCGCCGTGCTCTGGGTGCCGACGCTGGTGTGCTGCTTCTGCCTGTGGCCGCTCGCGCTGATCGTGTCGATGCTCGTCGACAAGCCGTACAAGCAGGGCCTGCACGACAAGGTGGCCAAGACGGTCGTGGTCACCTCGACCTAGACCCACAGTCGCGTACGCGTCCACGCGCGGGCGGCCGTCCCCTCCGGGGGGTGGCCGCCCGCGCGGGCGTCCGGCTCAGTGGTGGACGGGGTGCTCGGCGGAGGCCGTCCTGGGTTCGGGCACCCGGGGGCCGTCCGCGCCCGCCGTCGGCCCGGGCTGCCCGGCGGGCTGGCCGGTGGCCTGGCCGGCCGGCCGACCGGCGGAACGCCGCGCGGCGTGGCGGCCGCGGCGGCGCGGGATCGGCACGGTGAGGGCGACCAGCAGCCCGAGGGCGAGCGCGGCGGCGGAGATGACGGCGACCCCGAGGCCCGTGCTCGTCTGCGAGAGCAGCAGCATGGCGATCGTCGACACGACGACGGTGGCGGACCCGTAGGCGAGCTGTGCGGCAGTCGGACGCGGCATGACGGTTTCCGTCCTCAAGGCGGGTGAGGGGGAGTCGCCCAACAGATCGCGCGCGTCAAGTGACTCCAGTACGGCATGCCCGGACGGAGCAACAGGTAAGCGTGACCTTACCCACGGTGCCGGAGCACGGAGGGGCGCACGGCGCAGCACGGCCGGTCGCAAGGCCCGCGGGCGTCGACGTCGGAGGCCGAGGACGGGGGCGTTCGCCCCGGATGACCCCGTATGGCGGGGGAACGTCCGAATAGCGGAACTCGCTGACCGCATAGTGCAGTTGTAAGGAAGAAGTCAAGGTCTGTCTTTTCTTTAGACTCTCCGGTCAAATGTCGTCACTTGAGACGCGCGCCGCGCGGAACCCCCCGCTCCTATGGAGACGTTCCGACCTACGTTGCGGCCGCGGGAGGGGAACGACATCAAGTGACCGGCAACTCAGCAAGGCGTCGCGCGCTGCGCGCCGCCGCAGTCGGCGTGACCATGGCCGCGACCGCGGCCTCCGGCGCCTTCTTCACCACGGCCCAGGCCGACACCAGTTGGGGCGACGCTCCGGCCGCCGACCGCCAGGACCCGACCGCTCCCGCCAAGGAGCAGGTCCAGCACAACCTCGAAGGTCCGTTCAGCAAGCAGCAGGCGCAGCAGCGCGAGGCCGCCCTTGACCAGGTGCTGACGGGCAAGAAGGGCGTCGAGCAGCGCGGTGCCTCGAAGGTCGTCAAGCTCGACGACAAGAAGTACGTCGAGCTGGGCCGTGAGAAGACCGACAAGATCTTCACCATCCTCGTCGAGTTCGGCGACCAGGTCGACAACACGACCATGATCGACCCGGACGGTCCCGAGGGCCCGAAGCCGGCCGAGCCGAAGTACGGCGGCACCCCCGGCCCGCTGCACAACACGATCCAGCAGCCGGACCGCGCGTCGAACAACAGCACCGCCTGGCGCAAGGACTTCAGCCGTGACTACTTCCAGGACCTGTACTTCGCTACCGGCCAGGGCAAGGACTCGCTGAAGACCTACTACGAGAAGACCTCCTCGGGCCGCTACTCCGTCGAGGGCGAGGTCGCCGACTGGGTCAAGGTCCCGTACAACGAGGGCCGTTACGGCTCGAACTTCTGCGGCCAGACCAACTGCTCCAACGTGTGGGACACCGTCCGCGACGGCGTCACCGCGTGGACGGAGGCCCAGAAGAAGGCCGGCAAGACCGACGCCCAGATCAAGGCCCAGCTGGCCCAGTACGACCAGTGGGACCGCAACGACTTCGACGGCGACGGCAACTTCAACGAGCCCGACGGCTACATCGACCACTTCCAGATCGTCCACGCGGGCGAGGACGAGTCGGCCGGCGGCGGCGCGCAGGGCAAGACCGCGCTGTGGGCGCACCGCTGGTACGCGTACGGCACCGACGTGGGCAAGACCGGCCCGGAGAACAACAAGGCCGGCGGCACCCAGATCGGCGACACCGGCATCTGGGTCGGCGACTACACGATGCAGCCCGAGAACGGCGGCCTCGGCGTCTTCGCGCACGAGTACGGCCACGACCTCGGTCTGCCGGACCTCTACGACACCACCGGCGCCGGCGAGAACTCGGTCGGTTTCTGGTCCCTGATGTCGGCCGGTTCCTGGCTCGGCCAGGGCAAGGACTCCATAGGCGACCTCCCGGGCGACATGACGGCCTGGGACAAGCTCCAGCTGGGCTGGCTGAACTACGACACGGCCAAGGCCGCGACGAAGTCCACCCACAAGCTGGGCGTGTCGGAGTACAACACCAAGGACAAGCAGGCGCTGGTCGTCGAGCTGCCGAAGAAGCAGGTCCGTACGGACATCGTCGCTCCCGCCGAGGGTTCCTCGCAGTGGTGGAGCCAGATGGGTGACGACCTCAAGAACACCCTGACCCGCTCCGTCGACCTGACGGGCAAGAAGTCCGCCGCCCTTTCCCTCAAGGGCTGGTGGGACATCGAGGCCGACTACGACTTCCTCTACACCGAGGTGTCCACGGACGGCGGCGCCACCTGGACCGCCCTGGCCGGCACCGCCGACGGCGCGGCGCTCCCCGTCGACGCCTCCGGCAGCCCGTCGCTGACCGGTGTCTCCGGCGCCTGGAAGTCCCTGAACTTCCCGCTCGACGCCTACGCGGGCAAGAAGGTCGACCTCCGCTTCCGCTACCAGACGGACGGCGGCGCGGGCGGCAAGGGCTTCACCGCCGACGCCGTCACCCTCACCGCGGACGGCTCCGCGCTGTTCACCGACGGCGCCGAGAACGGCGACAACGGCTGGACCGGCAAGGGCTTCTCCCGCATCGGCGCCGGCTTCACCAAGGACTACCCGCAGTACTACATCGCGGAGAACCGCCGCTACGTGTCGTACGACTCCACCCTCAAGGTGGGCCCGTACAACTTCGGCTGGGCCAACTCGAAGCCGGGCTGGGTCGAGCACTACCCGTACCAGGACGGTCTGCTGATCTGGCTCTGGGACAAGTCCCAGAAGGACAACAACACCAGCCAGCACCCGGGCCAGGGCCTGATCCTGCCGGTCGACGCCAACGCCAAGCCGATGAAGTGGTCGGACGGCACCCTGCTGCGGAACAAGATCCAGCCGTACGACGCCCCGTTCAGCGCGTACTCGACGGACGCGTTCACCCTGCACAAGAACGGCGAGTCGCTCTTCGTCAAGCCGAAGCCCGCGAACCTGGTCTTCGACGACCACAAGGGCAAGTACTACTACGACGAGAACCCGACCGGCTCGGTGAAGGTCACTGACACCAACACCAAGATCAAGATCGCGAAGGAGACCTACGACGGCCTCCAGATGACGATCGAGGTCGGCCCCGCCGCCAAGTAGTCCAGTAAAACCGCAGGTCAAAGCATGATCGGCCGTCGCCCTCTAGCGGGCGGCGGCCGATCGCGTTTAGATGCGGGGGCGACTGTTCTTATTGACGGGGGAGCTGAAGATCATGCCCGGTGGAGGTTTCGTCAGATTGCCAGGCGGCAGCGTGGTGGTCGCGCTCACGCTGCCGCGGCCGCCGTCCGGTGAGGGCGGCAGCGACGGAAACGTGCGCGTACTGGTGCACGCCGCGAACCGGGCCCGCGCCCTGACCAGGCTGCGGAACCTCGGCATGCGGGCCGTGTACCTGCGGGGCAACGCGCAGCCCCCCACCCCGGACGAGGTCACCGCCGTCCTCCACCACCCCGACGGCCTCCTGTGGCGCTGCGCCCCGGACCGCGCGGAAGAACTCTGGCACCCCATCCGCGCCCTGCTGGGCCGCTAGCCGCGCTAACAGCGCTAGCCGCCGACCAGGGTCACGCCGGCCGCCCGGAGCTCCTCCAGCGCCTTCTCGGCGGTGTGGGGGGCCACGGCGGCCGTCAGGTCCAGCAGCACGCGGGTGGCGAAGCCGGCGCGGGCGGCGTCGAGGGCGGTGGCCCTGACGCAGTGGTCGGTGGCGATGCCGACCACGTCCACCTCGCTCACGTGCCGGTCGCGCAGCCACTGGGCGAGGGTCGCGCCGTTCTCGTCGGCGCCCTCGAAACCGCTGTACGCGGCCTCGTACGCACCCTTGTCGAAGACGGCGGCGACCGCGCCGGAGGCGACGGCGGGAGCGAAGTTCGGGTGGAACCCGACGCCCTCGGTCCCGGCGACGCAGTGCACCGGCCAGGAGGTCTCGTAGTCCGGCTCGGCCGGGGGCCGCGCGAAGTGGGACCCGGGGTCGATGTGGTGGTCCCGCGTCGCCACGACGTGCCGGTAGCCGGGGGTGCTCTGCCCGATCAGCTCCGTGATCGCGGCGGCGACGTCGGCTCCGCCGGTGACCGCGAGGCTGCCGCCTTCGCAGAAGTCGTTCTGTACGTCGACGACGATCAGTGCGCGGTGCATGTCGCGTGTCCTTCGGCTTGGTGTGTGTGGTGGTCGTGCGGTACGTCGGACCCTGCGGGTGCTCTTCCCCCACCCCGCCCCTTCCCGAAACTGGAGGCCCCACCCCCAGCCCCCCGCGCGCCTCAAACGCCGGCGGGGCCGGCCGCACCGGCCTCCCTGGGGCTCCGCCCCAGACCCCGCGCCTCAAACGCCGGCGGGGCTGGGTTTCCGCCTGGCGGTGCTGGAGTGCGCGCAGCGCACTTCCAGCCCCGCCGGCGCTTGAGGCGCGGGCGCGGAGCGCCGTGTAGTGAGCCGCGCCGGCGTCTGAGGCTGGGGGTCCCCCCGGACGGAGTCTGGGGGAGAACGGTGGAAGGGCGGGTAGGGGACTTGCCCCGCGCAGCGGCCCACGCGCCGCAGGCGGCGGCCGGACCCCAGCCCGGGCCCGTGGCCCCGCCCAGCCACCGGCGGACGGAGTTCGCCGCAGCGGCGCGAAGCCGGAGAGGCGCCCTGGCGCCGAGCCGCGCGAGCGGCGCGTCGGAAATTGGGCCTGGCGCAGCGGGCCGAAGCCCGGGAGGCCGCCTGCGGCCGAGCGGTGCGAGGGTCGCGTCAAGAAGGGCTCCCGCTACGCGTACTCCGTCGGGATCACGGCCTCGCCGCGCGACAGCTGCGTCGCGGACAGCGGCAGCCCACCCCGCGCCCCGCGGTGACGGTCCCGCGCGGCCTCCAGCGGCTCTCGGGCCACGACCTCGCCCGCCTTCACCAGCTGGACCAGCAGCTGCGCGTCGGCCAGCGCGGCCGGCACCGGCCCGGTGCCGACGACCTCCGCCTCCGCGACCCCCTCCGCGTCCACCCGCCGCGCCGCCCACTTGCGGCCGCCGATGGACGTCTTGCCGCCCGTGGCCTTCTTCGCCACCGGCACCAGCGGCGCCTTCGGGTCCGCCGACGCCGCCCGCGCGACCAGCTTGTAGACCATCGAGCACGTCGGGTGCCCGCTGCCGGTCACCAGCTGGGTGCCCACCCCGTACGCGTCCACCGGCGCCGCCGCCAGCGAGGCGATGGCGTACTCGTCCAGGTCGGAGGTGACCACGATCCGCGTGCCCGTCGCGCCCAGCTCGTCGAGCTGCTGCCGCACCCGGTGCGCCACCAGCAGCAGGTCGCCGGAGTCGATGCGCACCGCGCCCAGGCCCGTGCCGGCGACCTCCACCGCCGTGCGGACCGCCTCGGCGACGTCGTACGTGTCCACCAGCAGGGTGGTCCCGCTGCCCAGCGAGGCCACCTGCGCGGTGAAGGCGTCCCGCTCGCTGTCGTGCACGAGCGTGAAGGCGTGCGCGCTGGTGCCGACCGTCGGGATTCCGTACCGGAACCCGGCCGCGAGGTCCGAGGTGGAGGTGAAGCCGCCGACGTACGCGGCCCGTGAGGCCGCGACCGCCGCCAGCTCGTGGGTGCGGCGCGCCCCCATCTCGATCAGCGGCCGGTCGCCGGCGGCCGAGGCCATCCGGGAGGCGGCCGCCGCGATGGCGGAGTCGTGGTTGAGGATCGAGAGGATCACGGTCTCCAGCAGCACGCACTCGGCGAAGCTGCCCTCGACCCGCAGGATCGGCGAGCCGGGGAAGTAGACCTCCCCCTCCGGGTAGCCCCAGATGTCACCCGAGAAGCGGTACGACGCCAGCCAGTCGAGCGTCCGCATGTCGACCACGGCCCGCTCCCGCAGGAACTCCAGCACCGCGCTGTCGAACCGGAAGTTCTCCACGGCGTCCAGGACGCGCCCGGTACCGGCCACCACCCCGTAGCGCCGCCCTTCGGGCAGTCGCCGGGTGAAGACCTCGAAGACCGAACGGCGGTCGGCGGTGCCGTTGGCCAGGGCGGCCTGCAGCATCGTGAGCTCGTAATGGTCCGTGAAGAGCGCTGTCGACGGCACGTCGACCGGCAGGCCCAGGTCCGCAGGGTTCATGTCACGGATGCTAGCGCACATCTCGTCAAAGTGACGAGATGTAGGGGCCCGTTTGTGCGACCGGCCCTCCGCAGTGGCAGCATGGGACAAGTGAGTGTTGCTCCCATTGAGATCGAACGCACCGAATCGGCCGAGGAGACCTTCGCGGTCCCCGAACCTGACGTCCCGTGGGTGACCCTGGTGCACAACGACCCGGTCAACCTCATGAGCTACGTGACGTACGTGTTCCAGGCGTACTTCGGCTACCCCAAGGACAAGGCGACCAGGCTGATGCTCGACGTCCACAACAAGGGCAGGGCCGTCGTCTCCAGCGGCACCCGCGAGGAGATGGAGCGGGACGTGCAGGCCATGCACGGCTACGGGCTCTGGGCGACCCTCTCGCAGGACCGCAACTGATGGGCGGCGTGTTCGAGCCCCGGAAGGGCGGCGGGGCCGCCGTCGCGCTGGACGAGATCGAGATCTCCATCCTGCGCTCCCTCGCCGTGCAGCTGCTGGAGCTGATCGGCCCGGGCGAGCCGGAGCCCGCCGCGGACGCCGACCCGCTGGCCGTGCTGTTCGCCTCCGACGGCCCCACCGAGCCGCCGTCGGACCCGGCGCTGGCCCGGCTCTTCCCGGACGCCTACGGAGGCCCCGGCGCGGGTTCCGGGGAGGATCCCGAGGAGCTGCGGGAGCGCTCGGCGGAGTTCCGCCGCTTCACCGAGAAGGACCTGCGCACCCGCAAGCGGGAGGACGCGCTGGCCGTCGTACGCAGCCTCGACTCCCTCACCCCGGCCGGCGACGGGGCGGCGGTGCTGGAGCTGACCGGGGAGCTGCCGCTGCGCTGGCTCGGCGCGCTCAACGACCTGCGGCTGACCATCGCGGCCCGGCTCGACATCACCGAGGACGACGAGAGTGCGGTGCTGTTCCGGCTCCCGGACGACGACCCGCGCAAGCCGATGGTGATGGCGTACCTCTGGCTGGGCGGCCTCCAGGAGACGCTCATCGAGACCCTGTGACCGGCCGACGGACCGGTCGGCGGACCGGCTGACGCCCGGCTCGCGAACGTCAAGGGCGTGTGGCTGTTCGCTCAGCGGACGCTCAAATCCGGATAACGATCAGATCACCGCCATGCGGTGATCTGATCCATTCCTGGCCATATGTCCTGATATCACCGCGCCGTGGGTCGTATTTGCGCCCTTTTCCCGCCCCGTGGGCACGTGATAGATCTTCACGACCGCCGACGGGACGCCACCCATGTCCCCCGGCCTGCTTGAACCGGCTGATCGCCGGCGTGCAACTCCATCCGTATCCGGGGGGATCGAGGACCCGGTCCGCAGTCGTCAAAGGCGCGGATCGGCGTGGAGAAAGGCGCACCAAGACATGACCTCTGTGCAGGTCGAGCAGCACGACAGGACGCCCGGCGAGGGCGCGCAGGGCGAGGGCGACGGGGAGGGTTACCACCGGGCGCTCGGAGCCCGCCAGATCCAGATGATCGCGATCGGCGGAGCCATCGGCACCGGCCTGTTCCTGGGCGCGGGCAAGGCGATCTCGAAGGCCGGACCGAGCCTGATCCTGGCCTACGCCATCGCCGGACTGGTCATCTTCTTCATCATGCGGGCCCTGGGCGAGCTGCTCATGTACCGGCCCGTCTCCGGTTCCTTCTCGGACTACGCCCGCGAGTTCCTGGGCCCGTTCTGGGGTTACGCGACCGGCTGGACGTACTGGCTGTTCTGGGTGGTCACCGGCATCACCGAGGTCACCGCCGCGGCGAAGTACATGTCGTACTGGACGAACGACAGCTTCCCGCAGTGGGCCTACGCGCTGATCTTCACCGTGATCCTCTACGCCGCCAACCTGATCTCCGTGAAGCTCTTCGGCGAGCTGGAGTTCTGGTTCTCCATGGTCAAGGTCACCGCCATCGTCGGCATGATCCTGATCTGCGCCGGCATCCTCACCATCGGCTTCTCCGATGCCGCCGCCACCGCCTCCGTCTCCAACCTGTGGAACGACCGCGGCTTCTTCCCCAACGGCATCGGCGAGACGCTGATGACCCTGCAGATCGTGATGTTCGCCTTCCTCGCGGTCGAGCTGGTCGGCGTCACCGCCGGCGAGTCCAAGGACCCCGCGAAGACCCTGCCCAAGGCCATCAACACCGTGCCGTGGCGGATCGCCGTCTTCTACGTCGGCGCGCTCATCATGATCATGTCGGTCATCCCGTGGTCCAACTTCAAGGCCGGCGAGAGCCCCTTCGTGCTCGCCTTCGAGAAGATGGGCCTGGGCGTCGGCGCCGCGATCGTCAACTTCGTCGTCCTGACCGCCGCCCTGTCCTCCTGCAACTCGGGCA
The DNA here is from genome assembly GCF_026343185.1 of Streptomyces sp. NBC_00091. Lineage (GTDB taxonomy): Bacteria > Actinomycetota > Actinomycetes > Streptomycetales > Streptomycetaceae > Streptomyces. The sequence goes on from NZ_JAPEMA010000001.1 coordinate 3,691,733, forward strand.
TGTACTCCACCGGCCGCATGCTGCGCGACCTCGCGCTCAACGGCCAGGGCCCGAAGTTCTTCACCAAGCTCACGAAGAACGGCACCCCGCTGGCCGGCACCACCTTCTCCGCCGCGCTGATGCTGGTGGGCGTCTGGATCAACTACGTCGCCCCGGGCAAGGCCTTCGACTACGTCGTCTCCTTCGCCACCATCTCCGGCATGTGGGCCTGGATCATGATCCTGGTCTGCCAGATCCGCTACCGCGCCAAGGCGGACCGCGGCGAACTGCCCCAGTCCGCCTTCCGCGCCCCCGGCGCCCCGTGGAGCAGCTGGTTCGCCCTGCTGTTCATCGGCATGGTCATCGTGATGATGGGCATCGACAAGGACTCCCGCGTCTCGCTGTACTGCGCCCCGCTGTGGGGTCTGATCCTCGGCGTGTCCTACCTGGTGCTGAAGGCCCGCAACCCGCGCGGCGCCGCCTTCAACAAGGTCACCCGCTGACCCTGCGCACGTGAGTCCCGGCCGCCTGCCACGGCCGGGAACCGCACCCCGCGACCCCGCCCCCAGGGCGGTGTGTCCACCATTCGGGCCCTCCCGTACCACTCCTCGGTACGGGAGGGCCCGTCTGCTTATCCTGTCGCTCATGCTGACCCTCACCCAGGCCCTGTACGACCAGATCGTCGAGCACGCCCGCAAGGACCACCCCGACGAGGCGTGCGGTGTCGTGGCCGGCCCGGCGGGCACCGGCCGCCCCGAGCGGTTCATCCCCATGCTCAACGCGGCGCGCTCGCCCACCTTCTACGAGTTCGACTCGAAGGATCTGCTCAAGCTCTACCGCGAGATGGACGACCGGGACGAGGAACCCGTGATCGTCTACCACTCGCACACCGCCACCGAGGCCTACCCCTCGCGCACGGACATCACGTACGCGAACGAGCCCGGGGCGCACTACGTCCTCGTCTCCACGGCCGACCACGACGGCCTCGGCGAGTTCCAGTTCCGCTCCTACCGGATCGTCGAAGGTGTGATCACGGAGGAAGAAGTGCAGGTCGTAGCCGCCTACTGACCACCATGTGAGCGGTCGGCGTCCACGATGCGGGATCACACTCCAAACGGGGGACCGGGAATCGTTAACATGACCGCATGGTTTCCCACGACGTGAGCATCGAGACGCCCGGCAGGCTGCTGCTCGTGGCGCGGCTGCACGTCGACCTGTGCCGCCTCGCCAGCGCCATCTGTCCTGCCGCCTGAGCACCACAGCCCTCCCGCGCGGGGGCGGCATCACCGCGCGCCCGCACGTTCTCATCGCCCCTTTACGACACTGGAGCCTGCTGCCATGGCCATCGAGGTCCGCATCCCCACCATCCTCCGCACCTACACCGACGGCGAGAAGGCCGTGAAGGGCGAAGGCGCCACCCTCTCCGAGCTGTTCTCGGACCTGGAGACCCGCCACAAGGGCATCCAGGAGCGCATCGTCGACGGTGGCCAGCTGCGCCGCTTCGTGAACGTCTACCTCAACGACGAGGACGTCCGCTTCCTCGACGGCATCTCCACCGCCCTCAAGGACGGCGACAGCGTCACCATCCTCCCGGCCGTGGCCGGCGGCTCGAAGTAATGCGCTACGACTCCCCGCTCGCGGCGGTCGGCAACACCCCGCTGGTACGCCTGCCGAGGCTGTCCCCCTCGGCGGACGTCCGGATCTGGGCGAAGCTGGAGGACCGCAACCCGACCGGCTCGATCAAGGACCGCCCGGCGCTCCACATGGTCGAGCAGGCGGAGAAGGACGGCCGCCTGTTCCCCGGCTGCACCATCCTGGAACCCACCTCCGGCAACACGGGCATCTCGCTCGCGATGGCCGCGAAGCTCAAGGGCTACCGGATCGTGTGCGTGATGCCGGAGAACACCTCGCAGGAGCGCCGCGACCTTCTCGCGATGTGGGGAGCCGAGATCGTCTCGTCGCCGGCCGCGGGCGGTTCGAACACCGCGGTGAGGGTGGCGAAGGAACTGGCGGAGCAGAACCCCTCCTGGGTGATGCTCTACCAGTACGGCAACCCGGACAACGCGGGCGCCCACTACGCCACCACGGGCCCCGAGATCCTCGCCGACCTCCCGTCGATCACCCACTTCGTGGCGGGCCTGGGCACGACGGGCACCCTCATGGGCGTCGGCCGCTACCTGCGCGAGCACGTGCCCGGGGTGAAGATCGTGGCCGCCGAGCCGCGGTACGACGACCTCGTCTACGGCCTGCGCAACCTCGACGAGGGCTTCGTCCCCGAGCTGTACGACGCCTCCGTGCTCACCACCCGCTTCTCGGTGGGCTCGGCCGACGCCGTGACCCGCACCCGCGAACTCCTCCAGCAGGAGGGCATCTTCGCGGGCGTCTCCACGGGCGCGGCGCTGCACGCGGCGATCGGAGTGGGCCGCAAGGCGGTGGCCGCCGGGGAATCCGCCGACATCGTCTTCGTCGTGGCCGACGGGGGCTGGAAGTACCTGTCGACGGGCGTCTACACGGCGGCGACGACGGAAGAAGCCATCGAAGTCCTCCAGGGCCAGCTCTGGGCCTGAGGCCGCCCTTTTTGACGCGCCGCTCGCGGCCGGGCCGTGCGGGCGGCGCGTCGGACAATGCGGTCACCCCCCACCGCCCCCCAGCCCCTTGGCCTCGTCCCACAGCGTCGGGTCCAGCGTCCCCACCCGCGTGCGGAACTCCCACAGCGACACCTCCTCCGGCCGGTCCGCCTCCAGGAAGCCGGCCCGCCCCTGGGTGCCGACCACCCCCGGCGGCAGCGGGATCACCCCGGCCCGCCGGTCGTCGTACTTCCCGGTGATCCACGCCACCCGCGCCCGCTCCCGGTGCGTCCGTACCGCCAGCACCAGGCACGGCCGGCCGTCCGCCAGGCACCACAGCTCTCCGGGCCGCACCCGCGGCGGCGGCCCCAGCCCGTGCGGCGGGGGCGCCGCCACCACCGTCGTGGCCCGCCGGGGGAGCAGCACCACCACCGTCACGGCGAGCGCCGCCAGTACGGCGGGCCACCACGACGTGTCCATATTCCGACCGTAGCCGCGCGCGCGGCCCCCGGCGCGGCAACGCCTGTGCCCCTCGTCGCTCCCCTGGGTGACACCACAGGTGATTCCCCCCACAACGGCCTGCCGCGGAGGAGCGACCGGAGGTTTCGCGCCTTACGCTCGACGCACGCACGGCCCGCATTCCGTCCACGGACCGTCCCCGGAGGTTCACGCTCCATGAAGCTCACCGTCGTCGGCTGTTCGGGGTCCTTCCCGGCCGCGGATTCGGCATGTTCGAGCTATCTCGTCGAGGCCGACGGCTTCCGGCTGCTCCTCGACATGGGCAACGGCTCCCTCGGCTCCCTCCAGCGCCACTGCGGTCTCTACGACCTCGACGCGATCTTCCTGAGCCACCTGCACGCCGACCACTGCATCGACATGTGCGCGTACTTCGTGGCCCGCTACTACCGGCACGAGGGCGGCCGCTGCGGAACCATCCCGGTCTACGGCCCGGAGGGCACCGAGCAGCGCCTGACCACGGCGTACGAGGACGTCCCCGACGAGCGCTCGATGAGCGAGGTCTTCGACTTCCGCACCCTGAAGTCCGGCAGCTTCGAGATCGGCCCGTTCACGGTCCGTACGGAGAAGGTCTGCCACCCGGTCGAGTCGTACGGCATCCGCGTCGAGCACGAGGGGCGGGTGCTGGCGTACTCGGGTGACACCGGGGTCTGCCCCGAGCTGGGGATGCTGGCGGAGGGGGCGGACCTCTTCCTGTGCGAGGCCTCCTTCACGCACGGCAAGGAGGACATCCCCGACCTGCACCTCAACGGCCGCGAGGCGGGCGAGTACGCGCGCGGCGGCCGGGTCGGACGGCTCGTGCTGACGCACATCCCGCCGTGGACGGACGCGGAGCAGAACCTGGCGGACGCCCGCGCGGTCTACGACGGCCGGGTCGACCTCGCGTACGCGGGCGCCGTGTACGAGGTCTGACCTCCCCGAACACGCCGGAACGCGACGAAGCCCCCGCCCTCCCTTCCGGGAGAGCGGGGGCTTCGTCGTACGGCCGCGGGAAGGCCTACTTGGCCTCGGCCTTCGCCAGCTCGGCGAGCTCCTCGTCGGACTCGCGGCCCGGCGTCGGGAGGTTCCACTTGGTGATCGCGAAGCGGAAGATCACGTAGTAGAGGGCCGCGAAGCACAGGCCGACCAGCGCCAGACCGGCCGGGTTCGTCGCCTTGCCGAGGTTCAGCAGGTAGTCGATGGCGCCGGCGGAGAAGCCGAAGCCGTCCTTCATGCCGAGGGCCCAGGTCAGGGCCATGGACACACCGGTCAGGACCGCGTGGACCGCGTACAGCACCGGCGCGATGAACATGAAGGTGAACTCGATCGGCTCGGTCACACCGGTGACGAACGAGGTCAGCGCGAGGGAGAACATCATGCCGCCGACGACCTTGCGGCGCTCGGGGCGGGCGCAGTGGACGATCGCGAGGCAGGCGGCCGGCAGGGCGAACATCATGATCGGGAAGAAGCCGGTCATGAACTGTCCGGCGCTCGGGTCGCCGGCCAGGAAGCGGGCGATGTCGCCGCTCTTGCCGTCGTACTCGCCGGCCTGGAACCACGGGAAGGAGTTGAGCAGGTGGTGCATGCCGACCGCGATCAGACCGCGGTTGGCGACGCCGAAGATGCCCGCGCCGACGGCGCCGGAGCCGACCAGCCACTCGCCGAAGTTGTGCAGACCGGTGCCGAGTACGGGCCAGATCAGACCGAAGACGATGCCGATGCCGAGGCCGGCGAAGGCCGAGAGGATCGGGACCAGGCGGCGGCCGCCGAAGAAGCCCGCCCACTCGGGCAGCTTGGTACGGAAGAACTTCTGGTAGATCAGGGCGACCACGAGGCCCATCACGACACCGCCGAGCACCTTGGCGTCGACGGGCGCGTCGACCATGGCGACCTTGCCGTCGACCACCTTGGCGATCTTCGGGAGGTTGGAGTCGGTGAACGTGGCGAGGACGTTCTTGAAGACCAGGTAACCCGTGACGGCGGCCAGGGCGGTGGAGCCGTCCGACTTCTTCGCGTAGCCGATCGCGATGCCCACGGCGAACAGCAGCGCCATGTTGTCCAGGATCGCGCCGCCGCCGGCAGCCATGTACCCGGCGATCTTGTTGATGAACTCCGGCATCGAGGCCGAGCCCAGCATGTCCTTGTCGCCGAGACGGACCAGGAGTGCGGCGGCCGGCAGCACCGCGACGGGGAGCATGAGGCTCCGGCCGATGCGCTGCATGACGGCCATCACGCCAGCGCCCTTCTTCTTCTCCGCAGCGGTCGCTGTGGACATGGGTTCCTCCAGAGGACAAGGCGCTGCCTGGGACAGGGGAAAATGGGGGTGGCGGCGTCTCGGAAAAGGGGGACCACGAGCTGCTCGGCAGGCGCATGGTCTACACCATTCGGTGGTGTAGACCAGTTGTAGCACGGTCGGGGTTAGATAAGGAACCTTCGTTTTCCTGTGGCCTGGACCACATGACGAAGGGCCCCCGGATCGAAGGATCCGAGGGCCCGTCGGGCCCGGGGCGGAAGGCCCCGGGGCTGCCGCGCCTTGGTGTTACCTGGCGTTACGCGTGGGTGTTACGCCTTCGTGTTCTCGGCCTGCATCGCGGCGATCTCCTCGTCCGACTCCCGGCCCGGCGTCGGGATGTCGAACCTGGTGATCGCGAAGCGGAAGACCGCGTAGTACACGACGGCGAAGCACAGCCCGATGGGGATGATCAGCCAGGGCTTGGTCGCCAGGCCCCAGTTGATGACGTAGTCGATCAGGCCCGCGGAGAAGCTGAACCCGTCGTGGACGCCCAGCGCCCAGGTCACCGCCATCGACACACCCGTCAGCACCGCGTGGATCACGTACAGCGCCGGCGCCACGAAGAGGAAGGAGTACTCCAGCGGCTCCGTGATGCCCGTGACGAAGGAGGTCAGGCCCACCGACAGCATCAGCCCGCCGACCTCCTTGCGCCGCTGCGGCTTCGCGCAGTGCGCGATCGCCAGTGCGGCCGCCGGCAGGGCGAACATCATGATGGGGAAGAACCCGCTCAGGAACAGCCCGGCGTCCGGGTCGCCCGCCAGGAACATGTTGATGTCGCCGTGCTTGACCTGGCCCTCCGGTGTGGTGAAGGTGCCGAACTGGAACCACACCGGCACGTTCAGGAACTGGTGCAGGCCGATCACCAGCAGCGCGCGGTTCGCGACGCCGAAGATGCCCGCACCCCAGGCGCCCAGACCCACCAGCCAGTCGGAGAAGCTCTCCAGCGCGTCACCGACCGGCGGCCAGATCCACAGGCACAGCGCGGCGAAGGCGATCGCGACGAACGACATGATGATCGGGACGAGCCGGCGGCCGTTGAAGAAGCCCAGCCAGTCCACCAGCTTCACCCGGTGGTAGCGCTGCCAGAACCAGGCCGTGAGCAGGCCCATGACGATCCCGCCGAAGACCCCCGGGTTCTGGTACGCGTACCCGGCGAAGGTGTCCGTCGGGGTCAGGCAGCCGCCCCCGATGTCCTTCGTGCCCGGCGGGCAGTCCTTGGGGAAGGCGTGCAGCACGCCCCGGTACACGAGGAACCCCGCCACCGCCGCGAGCGCGGTCGAGCCGTCCGCCTTCTTGGCCATGCCGATCGCGACGCCCACGCAGAACAGCAGCGGCAGGCCGAGGTCGGCGTCCAGCAGGGCCCCGCCCGCGCCGGCCATCACCCGGGCGACGGCGCTCCAGTCCAGGCCGTCCTTGCCGAAGACGTCCGGCTGCCCGAGCCGGTTCAGGATGCCCGCGGCGGGCAGCACGGCGATGGGCAGCTGAAGGCTGCGCCCCATCTTCTGCAACCCCTGGAACAGGCCGTTCCACCACTGCTTCCGTGGCACTGCTGCGGCGCTGCTCGCGCTCATCCGCGTCCTCCCTCGACCGGCCCGTTTTGGCAGTCGCAGTACGTGCGGCACACTGGTGTAGACCAGTTGTGGGCAGGCTGCTGCTGATCGTCATCCTTCGGCAGGCGCCCGGCCTGCGCTCGCGTAGATAGGCCAACCGTGAGCTGCGTGAGCTACCGTGACAAAGCGGACGCAGCGGGTAACCGGCCCCACGGCCGCAGGCACTCGTTCTTCGGACACACTCAGGGAGAAACACATGGCCACCAAGGCTGAGAAGATCGTCGCCGGGCTCGGCGGCATCGACAACATCGAAGAGGTCGAGGGCTGCATCACCCGCCTGCGCACCGAGGTCGCCAACCCGGACCTCGTCGACGAAGTCGCCCTCAAGGCCGCCGGCGCCCACGGCGTCGTCAAGATGGGCACCGCCATCCAGGTCGTCATCGGCACCGACGCCGACCCGATCGCCGGCGAGATCGAAGACATGATGTGAGCTGAGCCCACCGGCTCACCACGGCACTACGAGGACCCCGTACCGGGCACACCGGACGGGGTCCACGCGTACCCCCGCACCGACTAGGCTCACAGCCATGTCTCGCATCGACGGCCGCACGCCCGAACAGCTCCGCCCGGTCACCATCGAACGCGGATGGAGCAAGCACGCCGAGGGCTCCGTCCTCATCTCCTTCGGAGACACCAAGGTCTTCTGCACCGCCTCCTTCACCGAAGGCGTCCCGCGCTGGCGCAAGGGCAGCGGCGAAGGCTGGGTCACCTCCGAATACTCGATGCTGCCCCGCTCCACCAACACCCGCGGCGACCGCGAATCCGTCCGCGGCAAGATCGGCGGCCGCACCCACGAGATCTCCCGCCTCATCGGGCGCTCGCTGCGCGCCGTCATCGACTACAAGGCCCTCGGCGAGAACACCATCGTCCTGGACTGCGACGTCCTCCAGGCCGACGGCGGCACCCGCACCGCCGCCATCACCGGCGCCTACGTCGCCCTCGCCGACGCCATCGCCTGGGGCCAGAAGAAGAAGCTCATCAAGGCCGGCCGCAAGCCGCTGACCGGAACCGTCTCCGCCGTCAGCGTCGGCATCGTCGACGGCGAACCCCTCCTCGACCTCTGCTACGAGGAGGACGTGCGCGCCGAGACCGACATGAACGTCGTCTGCACCGGCGACGGCCGCTTCGTCGAGGTCCAGGGCACCGCCGAGGGCGAGCCCTTCGACCGCAAGGAACTCAACGCCCTCCTCGACCTCGCCGCCGGCGGCTGCGCCGACCTGGAAGCCCTCCAGCTCGGCGCGCTGGACCTCGAGGCCCTGTAGCAACCGGCGGGCGCGAGCCCACGTCTACGCAGGTACGGGCGCACGGTGTCAGAGCCGCGCGCCCGTCCACGTATCCGAGCCCTGGGGGACCCATGAAGCCGACCGAGCCGACCGAGCCGACCACGCCGAACAAGCCGGCGACCAAGGCAAAGCTCCGCATCGCCGCCGTGGCCCTGGCCGCCGCGCTCACCGTCCCGGCCCTGACCTCCTGCGACGCGATCTCCACCGCCATGGACTGCGCCAACACGGCCGTCGCCATCGCGGACAGCGTGAACGACCTCCAGCAGGCCGTCTCCAACGCGGGCAACAGCATCCAGGACACCCAGAACGCGCTCGACAAGATCGACACCAACCTGAAGAAGATCAAGGACCAGACGGGCAACGCCGACCTCGGCAAGGCCGTCGACTCCATGACCACCGCCGTCAAGAACGTCCGCACCGCCGTCGACAACGGGGACACCACCCCCGACGTCAAGCCGGTCGCCGACGCCGCCGCGGAGATCTCCAAGGTCTGCACCCCGGGATAATGGGGGACATGACCCGCCTGATCCTCGCGACCCGCAACGCGGGCAAAGTCACCGAACTCCGCGCGATCCTGTCCGACGCCGGCCTGCCCCACGAGCTGGTCGGCGCGGACGCGTACCCCGAGATCCCGGACGTCAAGGAAACCGGCGTCACCTTCGCCGAGAACGCCCTCCTCAAGGCGCACGCCCTGGCCCGCGCCACCGGCCTGCCGGCCGTCGCGGACGACTCCGGGCTCTGCGTCGACGTCCTGAACGGCGCCCCCGGCATCTTCTCGGCCCGCTGGGCCGGCGCCCACGGCGACGACAGGGCCAACCTGGACCTCCTGCTGGCCCAGCTGGGGGACATCCCCTCCGAGCACCGCGGCGCCCACTTCTTCTGCGCGGCCGCCCTGGCCCTCCCGGACGGCACCGAACGCGTCGTCGAGGGCCGCCTCCTGGGCACCCTGCGCCACACCCCGGTGGGCGGCGGCGGCTTCGGCTACGACCCGATCCTCCAGCCCCTGGGCGAGTCCCGCACCTGCGCCGAACTCACCCCGGCGGAAAAGAACGCCATCTCCCACCGAGGCCAGGCCTTCCGCGCCCTGATCCCGGTGGTCCGGGAACTGCTGGGCTGACGCCGGGCACGCCGACGGCCGGTCACCTCGTGACGAGGTGACCGGCCGTTTGCCGTGGGCCCGGTGGGACTCGAACCCACGACACACCGGACCTAAACCGGCGCCCTCTTGGCCAGCTGGGGTACGGACCCGCGCTCACTACCTTACTGGTCTCCGAAGGCTCGTTGTGAAGGGATGGCCGGCCTTGATCGTTTGGCGAAGGTCGGCGTCTGGCTGTGGCAGGAAGGGCAGAGGTAGCGGAGGTTTTCCCGCCGGTTGTCGAGCCTGTCGCCGTTGACGTGATCGATCTCCAGGACGAGCCGGCGGCCTCGCCAGTTGTCTCCCGTACCGCACTCCGCGCACTGGTGTGGCACTCCGAGGTCGTCCAGGGCTCGGCGCAGCGTCGCCGTCTTCGTACGGGCGGAGCCGACTTCGAGTCGCGTCAGGATCTCCTCCGGTGACTTGCGGGCAGGGGAGGGGCGGCCGATGGTGTGTCCCTGGCCGGTGAAGTGCTCTGTCGACAGCCCGTATTCCTCGATACTCCGCCTGGCTTTGGCGCGTGCGGCCCCGTCGAAGGGGTGGTGGCCTAGCGCGCGCATGACCCCCGCCATGCTCTTCGAGTCGGCGACCACGGGTGAGATCTCCTCGCGGACGAAGAAGCGGCGTGACGAAGGAGCGTCTCGACCGGGGAAGTGCGACGTGTCTATCCCGAACCGTTCGAGGAGCTTGGCGATATGGACGTGGGCACTGTTGTACGGCTCGACACCCATGTAGGCGAGCATCTCGGTGATGCTGTCCGAGCAGGCGGCCGCTTCGCGGAGCCGCTCCTCCGTATAGCGCTGCCGGACCCGGACGGGAAGCGGCTCGTCGGCGAAGTGGGATGTGTCGATGCCGTAGTGAGCCAGCCTGTCACGCACGTACCGGCGAGGGCCGGCCAGCAGTGGGACGTCCAGAAGTCTCATGAGGTCGACCAGGCTGGTGGCCAGCGGCGCGGTTCGGCTCAGCAGGTCCCGGGTGTACCTGACCTGGCTCATGCGGCCCACCTCGCCTTGCGGCCTCGGTACGTGTCCGTGGTCGCGTGGCAGTTGGGGCACAGGATCCGAAGGTTTTCCTGCCGGTTGTCCCACCACTCGCCGTTGATGTGATCGACCTCGTGCCGAAGTGGTCTGTTGTTCCACTCCGGACCGACCCCGCACTCGGCGCATTCCTCGGGAACGCCGACCTTCAGCAGCTCTCGCCGCAGGCGCTCGCCGGGGACTCTGCCGTCCTGCGGATCCCTGAGCGAGAGCGTCGGTCCCAGAGCCCCCTTGGGGCGAGGCCTCCGGGTGGTGACGAAATGCGATGTGTCGATGCCAAGAGCCGAGATCCGCCGGGCGATGTGCGCCTGGTTGCCGCCGACGTTGCTGATGCCGAGGCGGCTGACCACCTCCGAGATGGAGATGGACTCGGCTACAAGCTCCCGGAGTCGCTCTTCCGTGTGCCGTGCCCATTTCGTGGGGAAGTGGGAACAGTCGATTCCGGTTTCCCGCATCTTCGCGCGCAGATAGCGCCTGCTGCCGCTGCTCGGCGTACCGCCGCACCATCGGACGGCGTCGTCCCAGTTGTTCGTCTCGCGAGCTGCGGCTTCCAGCAGCTCGCGCGTGTATCGGACCGTCATTGCTCTCCATTCCCGGCCGCCCGTGCGGCCCTCGTACGGAGTAACGGGTCGATAGTCGGACGGTTACGGGATATTTCGTCCGATAAGCGGAACGGCCCGCACCGGAGGTGCGGGCCGTGGGGTGGTGTGGGTGGGGCGGGGGTCAGATGGCGAGGTCCTTGATGATCTTCGCTACGTGGCCGGTCGCCTTGACGTTGTAGAAGGCGTGCTCGACCTTGCCCTCCTCGTCGACGACCACCGTGGAGCGGATGACCCCGGTGACCGTCTTGCCGTACAGCTTCTTCTCGCCGAACGCGCCGTACGCCGTCAGGGTCTCCTTCTCCGGGTCCCCGACCAGGGTGACCTTCAGGTGCTCCTGCTCGCGGAACTTCGCGAGCTTCTCCGGCTTGTCCGGGGAGACGCCGATGACGTCGTAGCCGGCCGTGGCCAGGACGTCCAGGTTGTCGGTGAAGTCGCAGGCCTGCTTGGTGCAGCCCGGGGTCAGGGCCGCCGGGTAGAAGTACACGATCACCTTGCGGCCCTTGTGGTCGGCAAGCGAGACCTGGTTGCCGTCCGCGTCGGGCAGGGTGAAGGCGGGGGCGATGTCGCCCGGCTGGAGTCGCTCGCTCATCTCAACAGTCTCCTCGGAATGGGATCGGTACGGAATGAGCCTAAGCTGACGTCACTGACAGACTGTTCATGACGGATCACACGGATCACAACGACGGAGGCAGCGCGGTGCCGGAAGCCAGGACCCCCGCACAGATCGAGGCGGACATCGTCCGCCGCCGCGAGCAGCTCGCCGAGACGCTCGACGAGATCGGCGTGCGCATGCACCCGAAGACGATCATCGGGGACGCGAAGGCCCGGGTCGCCTCGACGGTGGACCACACGGCCGGCCGGGCCTGCGTCGCGGTGAACCGGCTCGTCACCGACCTGAAGGACGGCCTGCGCCACGAGGACGGCGCCCCGCGCGTCGAGCGGATCGTGCCGGTCGCGCTGCTCGCGGTCGGGGTGGTCGGGCTGCTCGTGGTCTCGGCGCGCCGCAAGCGGTGACCACCCTCCGGCGTACAGGGCGGGCGGCGGCAGGTAGGTTCGGGTCGTGAGCGAGAACACCACCCACGACAAGCTGCCCATCCGCATGCTCCACGACCGCGTGCTCGTGAAGTCCGACACGCCCGAGGGCGAGCGGCGCTCGGGCGGCGGCATCCTGATTCCGGCGACGGCCGCGGTGGGCAAGCGCCTCGCCTGGGCCGAGGTGGTCGCGGTCGGGCAGAACGTACGGAGCATCGAGCCGGGCGACCGCGTCCTGTACGACCCCGAGGACCGCGCCGAGGTCGAGGTGCGGGGGGCGACGTACGTGCTGATGCGCGAGCGGGACCTGCACGCCGTGGCCGCGGAGCGGCTGGAGGGGTCGAAGGACTCCACGGGGCTGTACCTCTGACGCTCTGACGTGATGAGCTGCGGAAAGGGCCGGTGACCGGGGTCACCGGCCCTTTTGCGTTCCCTTTGCTACGGTGGTGGGGAACCCCCGACGAGACGCGCCGTACCGGGTTGCAGGACGCAAAGACGACGCACCCCCGTTCCGTTCTCGTCCCGGAGGTGCCTGTCATGGCCTGGGTTCTTCTTCTCCTCGCCGGTCTGCTCGAAGTCGGCTGGTCGATCGGCATGAAGTTCACCGAGGGCTTCACCCGGCTGTGGCCGTCGCTCTTCACCGGCGCCGGGATCGTCGCCAGCATGGTGCTGCTGTCCTACGCGGCCAAGACCCTGCCCATCGGTACGGCGTACGGGGTCTGGGTGGGCATCGGCGCGGCCGGCGCGGCCGTGCTCGGCATGGCGGTGCTGGGGGAGCCCGTCACCGCCGCCCGGATCTTCTTCATCTGCCTGCTGCTGGTCGCGGTGGTGGGGCTGAAGGCCACCTCCGGCCACTGACCCCGGCGCCTATTCGAGGAACTCGGCCGGTGGGCGGCGCCGGCCGGGGGTGGTACCGCCCTGGGTGGCGCCGCCCGTGGTCTGGTCTCCGGTGGTTTCGCCTCCGGTGGTCTGGCCGCCCGTGGTCTGGCCCCCGGTGGTTTCGCCTCCGGTGGTCTGGCCCCCGGTCGTCTCGCCTCCGGTGGTCTGGCCGCCGTTCGTCTGCCCGCCCGTGGTCTGGCCTCCGGTGGTTTCGCCGCCCGTGGTCTGGCCCCCGTTGGTCTGGCCGCCGTTGGTCTGGCCACCGTTCGGCGGGGTGGGCGGGCCCGGCGGGGTCGGCCGGTCGGGCCGCTGCCACGGCGGGCGGCTGCCCTCGGGCTGCTGCGGGAAGCTGGGCTGTACCGGGGGCGGGGGCGGGGGCTGAGCCGCGCCCGGCTGGAGTTCCAGGTCGAAGTCCACCGGGTCCGTGGCCTGGAGGGCCTCTTTCGTGTAGGCCGCCCAGATCCGCGCCGGGTAGCCGCCGCCGCCCACGCGGGTCTCTCCCAGCGCCCCGTACAGGGACTGGAGCGTGCCCGTGTCCGGGTCCTGGCCCATGATCGAGACCACCGTGACCAGGTCCGGGGTGTACGCCGCGAACCAGGCCGAGCGGTCCAGCTCGGCGGTGCCCGTCTTGCCGGCCGCCGGGTGGCCGGCCGCGAGCGCCTCCGTACCGGTGCCGTTGTCCACGACGCTGACCAGCATGGACGTGGTCGTGTCGGCGGCTTCCCGGCTGACGGCCTGGCGTGGGGTGCGGTCGGGGAGGGTGAGGTTCTCGCCGTCCTTGGAGATCTTCTCCAGGAAGGTGTACGGGGTGTGCCGGCCGTGGTCGGCCAGGGTCGCGTAGGCCTGGGTCATGTCCAGGACGCTGGCCTGCATGGTGCCGAGCGCCATGGCCGGGCCCACGACGAAGTTCGGGGTGTTCTCGGGGATGCCGAGGTCGATCGCGGTCCGCTTGACCTTCTCGGTGCCGACGTCGACGACCATCTGGGCGAAGACGGCGTTGACGGAGAGGTCGGTGGCGGTGTTGACGGTGATGTTCCCGTACGACTGCTGGCCCTCGTTCTCCGGGTTGTACGGGATCCGGGTGCCGACGACGCGGCGCTTGTTGTCGCCGTTGTAGAGGGTGTTCGGGGTGATCCGGCGGCCGTCCTGGGTGCGGGAGTCGTTCTGGACGGCCGAGGCGAAGACGAACGGCTTGAAGGTGGAGGCGACCTGGTAGTCGTGCCGGGTCGCGTTGTTCACGTACTGCTTGGTGTAGTCGATGCCGCCGTAGAGGGCGACGACCTTGCCGGTGGCCGGGTCGATGGAGACCCCGCCGGCCCGTACCAGGCGGTCCTCCGGGCGCGCCGCGGGGTCGAGCTTGTCGACCATCTCCTTCTGGACGGCTTCGACGAAGGCGCCCTGGCGGCGCTTGTCGATGGTGGTGGTGATCCGGTAGCCGCCCTCGGCGAGGGTCTTGTCGTCGAGGATCTTGTTCTCGCTGATGTAGTCCTTGACGGCTTCGACGAGGTAGCCGCGCTGCCCGGACAGGCCGGCGGCCGTGCGTACCTTGCCGGGCTCGGGGAAGGCGACGGCGGCGCGCTCCGCGGCGGTCATCCACTTCTTCTTCACCATGCCGTCGAGCACGTAGTTCCAGCGGGCGACGGCGCGGTCGCGGCTCTGGGGGTGGGAGACGACGTCGAAGGCGCTGGGGGAGTTGAGGAGGGTGGCGAGGTAGGCGCCCTCGGCCGTGGTGAGCTTGCCGACGTCCTTGCCGTAGTAGGCCTGGGAGGCGGCCTGGATGCCGTAGGCGTTGCGGCCGAAGTAACTGGTGTTCAGGTACCCCTCGAGGATGTAGTCCTTCGACTTCTCGCGGCCGAGTTTGATCGCGATGAAGAACTCCTTGACCTTCCGTTTGATCGTCTGTTCCTGGCCCAGGTAGTAGTTCTTGACGTACTGCTGGGTGATGGTCGAACCGGACTGGGTGCCCTTGCCGGTCGCCGTGTTCCAGGCGGCGCGGATCATCGCCTTGGGGTCCACGGCCCGTTCGGAGTAGAAGTCCCGGTCCTCGGCGGCCAGTACGGCTTCCTGGACGCCCAGGGGGATCTGTGACAGCGGGACGTTGACGCGGTTGACCTCGCCGTCGCGGGCGAGCTGGGAACCGTCGGCGTAGAGGTAGACGTTGGACTGGGCGGTGGCGGCCGCGTTGGCCGGGGGGATGTCGACCAGCAGGTAGCCGGCGACGAGCGCGCCGCCGAGCAGCAGGGCGAGCAGCAGCAGGCCGCCGAGGACCATGCGCCAGGTGGGGACGAAGCGGCGCCATCCGGTGCGCGGGCGCCTGCCCTTGGCGTTGCTGTTCTGGTTGCCGTGCGCCGTCTTGGGTGGGCCCGACGGCGGTTGCTCCGGGGTGTCCGGGTCACGAGGGGTCCAGCCCGGTGGTGGTGACTGGTCGCTCATCTCCGGGACTCCTTGTGACCGTGGGAAATATCCACATTTTTACCTCATGCTGTCTACCCGATCGCCGGTGATTCTGCGCCGGACGGGCATAAAACGGTCGCGTGGCTCGCCCCTCCGTACTAAGCTCGCGCGCTTTGGCCGACGTAGGAACGACGTGGGAAACGGAGGGATACGGTGCGGCTCTACCTGGCCGTCGCGGCCGGCGGATTCCGCCGCTACGCCACCTACGGGACGGCCACCGCCGCGGGGGTGTTCACCAACACCGTCTTCGGGTTCATCGTCGCGTACACGTACATCGCGCTGTGGGACGAGCGCCCTGGCCTCGGCGGCTACGACCAGGCACAGGCCCTCACCTTCGTATGGGTCAGCCAGTCCCTGCTGGCGGCCGGCGCGCTCCTGGGGGGCGGCTTCCAGGACGAGCTCCAGGAGCGCGTCCGTACGGGTGACATCGCGGTCGACCTGTACCGCCCGGCGGACCTCCAGCTGTGGTGGCTCGCCGCCGACCTGGGCCGGTCGGGCTTCCAGCTCCTGGGGCGCGGGGCGGTGCCGTTGGCGGCCGGGGCGCTGGCGTTCCGGCTGGCGTTGCCGTCCGATCCGCTGCGCTGGCTGCTGTTCCTGGTGTCGGTGGCGCTCGGGCTGGTGGTCAGCTTCGCGCTGCGCTACCTGCTGGGGCTGACGGCGTTCTGGCTGATGGACGGCGCCGGGATCAACATGATGGCCCACGTCGTGAACGTCTTCTTCTCGGGGATGCTGCTCCCGCTGACGGTGTTCCCCGGCGGCTTCGGTGACCTGGTGCGGGTGCTGCCGTGGGCGGCGATGCTCCAGCTGCCGATGGACGTACTGCTCGGGACGCACACGGGGGCGGGGAACGCCGCCCGGGCGCTGGGGCTCCAGGTGTGCTGGGCGGTGGTCCTGCTGGGCGCGGGCCGGCTGGTGCAGTCGGCGGCGACGCGGAAGGTGGTGGTCCAGGGTGGCTGAGGGGGCTCTGACGCGGCGCGGGGGCCGGGTCCGCGAGGGGCTGCGCGGGTACGGGCTGATCGTGCGGATGTGGATCCGGTCGACGATGACCTACCGGACGTCGTTCCTGCTGGCCACCTTCGCGAACGCGGCGATCTCGCTGCTCGACTTCGTCGCGGTCTACATCATGTTCTCGCACGTCGACGTGCTGGGCGGGTTCACGCTTCCCGAGATCGCGCTGCTGTACGGGTCCTGCTCGGCCTCCCTGGGGCTGGCGGACCTGATCCTGGGCAACACCGACCGGATCGGCGCACGGATCCGCGACGGCTCGCTCGACACCATGCTGGTGCGCCCGGTCCCGGTGCTCGCGCAGGTCGCGGCGGACCGGTTCGCGCTGCGCCGGCTGGGGCGGGTCGTCCAGGGGCTGGGGGTGCTCGGCTGGGCGGTGGCGGCGCTGGACGTGGACTGGACGGCCGCGAAGGTGCTGCTGGTGCCGGTGATGATCGTGGCCGGGGCGGGGATCTTCGGGGCGGTGATGGTGGCCGGCGCGGCCTTCCAGTTCGTCGCCGGGGACGCGGCGGAGGTGCAGAACTCCTTCACGTACGGGGGCTGCGCCATGCTCCAGTACCCGCCGACGGTGTTCGCGACGGAGCTGCTGCGCGGGGTGACCTTCGTCGTCCCGCTGGCCTTCGTCAACTGGCTGCCCGCGCTGTACGTGCTGGGGCGGCCCGACCCGCTGGGCCTGCCGGGGTGGGCCGCGTTCCTGAGCCCGCTGGTGGCCTTCGCGGTGTTCCTGCCCGCGTCGCTGGCGTGGCGCGCGGGAGTCCGTTCGTACCGAAGCACGGGGAGCTAGATGTGGTGGATGCTCTGATCTCCTTGGACGGGGTCGAGAAGGTCTTCGACGTACGGCGTCGGGTGGGGCTGATGCGCCGGGAGAAACGCCAGGTCAGGGCGGTGGATGGGATCAGCTTCGAGGTGGCGCGGGGCGAGGTCGTCGGCTACATCGGGCCCAACGGTGCCGGGAAGTCGACCACGATCAAGATGCTGACCGGGATCCTGACGCCGAGCGGCGGCCGGCTGCGGGTGGCGGGCATCGACCCGGCGCGGGAGCGGATGCGGCTCGCGCACCGGATCGGGGTGGTGTTCGGGCAGCGCACCACGCTGTGGTGGGACCTGCCGCTGAAGGACTCGTACGGGCTGATGCGCAGGATGTACCGGATCCCGGCGGCGCGCTTCGCGGAGAACATGGAGCGCTGCGTGGACCGTCTCGACCTGGCCGAGCTGCTCGACGTACCGGTACGGCAGTTGTCCCTGGGGCAGCGGATGCGCGGGGACATCGCGGCGGCGCTGCTGCACGATCCGGAGGTGCTGTACCTGGACGAGCCGACGATCGGGCTGGACGTGGTGAGCAAGGTGAAGGTACGGGGCTTCCTGCGGCAGTTGAACGAGGAACTCGGCACCACGGTGCTGCTGACCACCCACGACCTCCAGGACATCGAGCAGCTGTGCGAGCGGGTGATGGTGATCGACCACGGGCGGCTGATGTACGACGGGGCGCTGGGCGGGCTGCACGCAATGGGGGAGGGGGAGGGGGAGCGGACGCTGGTGGTGGACCTGGAGCGGGAGCTCGCGCCGATCGAGGTCGAGGGGGCGCGGGTGGTGAAGGTGGACGGGCCTCGGCAGTGGCTGGCGTTCCCGGCGGGGGAGTCGGCGGCGCCGCTGGTGGCGGCGGTGGCGGCGCGGTACCCGCTGCTGGACCTGTCGGTGCGGGATCCGGACATCGAGGACGTGATCGCGCGGATGTACGCGGGGCGGGGGTGAGGCGGGGGGCGGGGCCGAGGTCGGGGGCCGGGGCCGAGGTCGGGGGCCGGGTAGGGGGTCGGGTAGGGGGGAAATCAGGGTCCGGGCTCGGGGTGGTGCCCGGGGCGGGGCGTTCAACTGCGCCCTGTCTCTGCATAGGGTGGGCCACATGAGTGACGAGCGGCCGGAGCAGCCGTTGCCGGAGGAGCAGGTGCCGGAGACCTCGCCGGAGAAGACCTCGCTGGAGAAGGCCCCGCTGGAGAAGGCGCCGGCGTTGAGGGCGTCGGATGCCGACCGCGAGCGGGTGGTGGACCGGCTGCGGGACGCCGTCGCCGAGGGCCGCCTCGACATGGAGGAGTTCGAGGAACGGCTGGAGGCGGCGTACAAGTCCCGTACGTACGCGGAGCTCGAACCCCTGACCCGCGACCTTCCGGCGGACCCCTCGGCGCTCCCGCCGGCGGCCGTCTCTGCTGCCTCCGTCCCGTCCTCTTCCTCCACCTCCTCCACGTCCTGGCCGGCCCGGATCGGCGGCACGGGGACCTCGGCCACGGCGGTCGCCGTCATGTCGGGGTTCCAGCGCAAGGGCCGCTGGACGGTACCCGCACGCTTCAACGCGGTGGCCTTCTGGGGCGGCGGTGAGCTGGACCTGCGCGAGGCGGACTTCGCGGAGCGCGAGGTCGTCATCACCTGCGTGGCCGTCATGGGCGGCATCGAGATCACGGTCCCGCCGGGCGTCGAGGTCGACGTACGGGGCGTCGGCGTCATGGGCGCCTTCGACCAGAGCGGCGACCAGGTCCGGCCGGAGCCGGGCGCTCCGCGGGTGATCGTGAACGGCCTCGCCTTCTGGGGCGGGGTGGCGGTCAAGGTCAAGCCCCCGAAGGGTTCGAAGCCGAAGGGATCGCAGCCGCTGGACGGCGGGACCCCGCGCAAGGAGCTGTAGCCGGAGCGGCTTCAGCGGCGCGCCGGGAACTCCCGGGGCCTCCCAGGAGTCGGATGCTATGCAGACAAAACCGGCCATGGGGGAAGGCAGGAGCAGCACGTGAACAGCGTGGACAGCCTGGAAGACCGTACGGAGGCGCCGTCACCACCGCCTCCCACCCGGGGCGCTTTCGTGTTCAGCGCGGCGGACGAGGAGCGGCGGCGCGGGGTCCGCCGGATGAAGACCACCGCGACGGGGCTGCTGATCCTGGTCGCGGTCGTCTACGTACTGGCCAAGTGCGCCCAGAACGCGTGGGGCGCGGGCGGCTGGTCCGGGTACGTCGCCGCCGCGGCCGAGGCCGGCATGGTCGGCGCGCTCGCGGACTGGTTCGCCGTGACCGCCCTCTTCCGGCGGCCGCTGGGCCTGCCGATCCCGCACACCGCGATCATCCCGACCAAGAAGGACCAGCTCGGCGTCTCCCTCGGGGAGTTCGTCGGCGAGAACTTCCTCTCCTCGGACGTGGTGCGCGCCCGGCTCCACGCGCTCGGCATCGGCGGGCGGCTCGGCGCCTGGCTGGCCGAGCCCGCGCACGCCGACCGGGTCACGGCGGAGCTGGCCACGGCGCTGCGCGGGGCCCTGACCGTGCTGCGGGACTCCGATGTGCAGGCCGTGGTGGGCGAGGCGATCACGCGGAGGGCGGAGGCGGCGGAGATCGCCCCGGGCATCGGCAAGACCCTGGAACGGGTCGTCGCCGACGGGGGCCACCACCGCGCCGTCGACCTGGTGTGCGCCAAGGCCCACGACTGGCTGGTCACCCACGGGGACTCGGTCATGGACGCGGTCCAGGGCGGCGCCCCCGGCTGGACGCCGCGCTTCGTCGACCGCAAGATCGGCGACCGCGTGTACAAGGAGCTGCTGCGCTTCGTCACGGAGATGCGGGACATGCCCGGGCATCCGGCGCGCGGGGCGGTGGACCGTTTCCTGCGCGACTTCGCGGGCGACCTCCAGTCGGACACCGAGACGCGGGCGCGGGTGGAGCGGCTGAAGTCCGAGATACTGGCGCGGGACGAGATCCAGGACGTGATCGCGTCGGCCTGGTCCGCGATCCGTAGGTTGATCATCTCGGCGGCGGAGGACGAGCGGAGCGAGCTGCGCCTGCGGGTGCGGTCCTCCCTGATGTCGCTGGGCGCCCGGCTGGCCACGGACGGCCGCCTCCAGCGGAAGGTGGAGGGCTGGATCGAGGGCGCGGTGGTCTACGTGGTCACCACCTACCGGACGGAGATCACCTCGCTGATCACGGACACGGTGGCGGCCTGGGACGCCGAGCACACCTCCCGCAAGATCGAGGCCCACATCGGCCGCGACCTGCAGTTCATCCGCATCAACGGCACGGTGGTGGGCGCCCTGGCGGGCCTGCTGATCTACACGGTGTCGCGGGCGCTGGGAGGCTAGGGGCTGGGCGGTCTCAGGGCTGGTTTGGGGGTTTCCCGTCAGTCCCATCGTCCTTCCGGTTCGGGCCGGCCTGTCAAGGGCGCTCCCTGCGGTCGCGTCGCTTCGCGATGGCCTTCGGCCACCCTTGACCGACCGTCCCGCCCCGGAAAGACAAAGGACTGCCGGGAAGCCCCCAAAGGAACGGTCACGGGGCAGGAGGGGAGGGGCGGGTCCGTCAGCGATGAGGCGAGGGGCCGGGCCTTGGCCCGCCGGGCATCCGGGCCCGCGTATCCGTGATTCCGGGCCGGCGGCGGCTCTACCTGCCCCAAGCGACGACCAGAGCGCTGTGCGGAGCACCCAAGCGCATCAGATCGCTACGCGCTCCTCGGATCTCGGCGTCCGGCGGCCGCCTCACCTCAGCCTCGCCGGCGTTTGAGGCGCGGGGGTCTGGGGGCGGAGCCCCCAGGGAACGGAGGAAGGGCGGGGCGGGGAGCAACGCCGCGCAGCGGGACGGCCACAGGGCCGACGTGGCCGGCCTCGCACCCACCCGGGAGGGAAGGGCCGCGCAGCGGGACGGCCGCAGCCACCGGGGGTGCCGGGGGTCGACCCCCGGCGGCCGGGCGCCCGGCGGGCGGCTCCGGCACCCACCCCGGGAGGGAAGGGGCAGCGGGATGGCCGCAGGGCCGACGGGGCCGGCCCCGTCGACCCCGCACCCACCCGGGAGGGAAGGGTCAGCCCCGGTCGGCGACAGCCCAGGACGCGGCGGCCACGACCCCCGCCGCCCCGACGACGGCCGGCCACGCGCCGACCTTCTTGGCCAGCGGGTGCGCCCCCGCGAAGCCGGCGAGGTACAGCGCCCCCAGCCCGGCCGCCGCCGGGACGCCGCCCTGTCGGTGCCACTCCCGGCCGGCGACGAGCCCGGCGGCGCCGAGCACGACACCGCCCAGCGGCCGCTTCTTGGTCCAGCGGGCGACGGCGTAACCGCCGACCAGCCCGGCTGCCGCCACCACGGAACTCGGTACCCGCACCATGTCGAACTCCCTCGTTGGTCTTGCTTTCCGATGATCTGATCTACCGTCGAGTCGGCGCCAAAGCCAAACCCCGACACCTCAACGCCCCACGTCCTGCGCCCCCGACGGCCGCTACGAGGCTAACGCGGCCCTCTCGACGCCCGCCGGACCCCCACCGCCCCGAGCACGAGCACCGCCCCGCCGACCACCGCGTCCGGCAGCGCCTCCCGCACCGCGCGCGGCAGCAGCGCGACGACCCCGAGGACGAGGAGGAAGGCGAGCGCGCACCGCCCCGCCGCCCGCAGCAGTCTGTCCGTGTTCACGGGTTGCTCAACGCCCCACCCCGGCGCGCGACACGGACGACGCGGAGGCGATTTGTCGCACACTCGCCGTTTCTGCGGCCCGCCGGGTCAGGGAACCTCATGGGCGTAGATTCGGTCTTCCAGGGGAAAACCCACCCAACTCACCGCCACCGGGAGTCGACACCGTGATCTCTTACGGACGTACCGTCCTCGACCTCCAGGCCGAGCTGGTCGACGTCTACGCCGACGTCTTTTCCGCCCCGCCCTGGAACGAAGGCGAAGAAACCATTCGCCAGTTCTCGACCCGCCTGCAGACGGACGTCCGGCGTCAGGGCTTCCGTATCGCCTTCGCCCAGTCCGCGACCGGCGTCGACGGCTTCGCCACCGGCTGGCTGACCCAGGCACCCTTCCCGCAGCACCGCGCCTACCCCCAGGTCGCCGCCCAGCTCGGCCCCGAGCGGGTGCGGGAGCTGCTCGTCGGGGCGCTGGAGATCGACGAACTCGCCGTACGGGCCTACGCGCGCGGGCGCGGCACCGGCCGGGCGCTGCTCGCCGAGATCACCGAGGACGCCCCGCAGCGGCGCGCCTGGCTGCTGACCTCGAGGCTGGCCACGGACACGGTGGCCACGTACCGGCGCCTCGGCTGGCACGAAGTACCCGCGCTCCCCGGCACGCAGACGGGCGTGGTCGTCTTCCTCGCCCCGGACCACCCCGGCCGTCCGGGGTAGCCGGCCCCCGCTCCCGGGCATACCCGGGCCATGATCACGCCCGGAACGACCAAAGTGGCCCGCCGCCAGCTCGGCCTCGCCACCCGCCACCAACTCACCACCACAGCCGGGATCCCGGACGCCACCGTCACCTCCCGCACCCGCTCGGGCGGCCCCTGGCAACGCCTGCTGCCCCGGGTGTACCTCCTCCAGACCGGCCCCCCGGACCACCGCCAACGGGCCCTGGCCGCCGTCCTGTACGCCGCCGAGCCGACGGCGGACCCGCTGTCCGGCGAGACCGCCGCCCTCACCGGCGCGGCAGCCCTCTCCCTCCTGGGCATCGGCGACACCCCGCCCACCCCCGCCGACGTACTGATCCGCGCGCCGCGACGGCTCACCGGGACCCCGGAGGTCCGGCCCCTGACGACCTCCCGCTGGCCGCGCACCATCACCGTCTCCGGCGTCCCCAGCGCCCGGCCGGTGCGCGCCGCCGCCGACTTCGCCGCCCGCACCGGCCCCGACGCGCACCCCGACCGGATCCGCTCCGTCCTGGCCCAGGTCGTCCAGGCCGGCTGGTGCCACCCGCAGGACCTCCACGCCGAACTCCGCGCCTCCCGCCTCCTGCGCCGCCCCGCCATCCGCGAGGCGGCGGCGGAACTCCTGGCCGGGGTCCGCTCGGTCGCCGAAGCCCGCGCCCGCGACGCCCTCACCGGCACCGACCTCCCGACCCCGCTGTGGAACGCCCGCCTCTACACCCCGGACGGCACCTTCCTGGCCAGCCCGGACGCCTACTGGCCCGACGAGGGCGTGGCCCTGGAGATCGACTCGGCGGAGTACCACTACACCCGCGACGCCTGGCAGGCCACCCTCCGCCGCCGCCTCCGCCTGGAGTCCCACGGCATCCTGGTGGTGAGCGCAACCCCGTCGATGATCCGCGACACCCCGACGGAGGTCCTCGCAGCCCTCCGCACCCTCCTCACCCTCACCACCCCGCGCCCCACCCCACCCACAGCCCTGGCCCGCGGCCACCAACAGCTCACGCTGCCCATGCGGTTCCTAGGTCAGAAGGGGGTGTCTGGCGCTGAAGTTCCAGGCTGACAGTGGGGCGGGGGAGACGACTCAGTGGCTTCCTTCGCGCTGAATCGTCTTCCCTGTGGCCTCTTCGATGAGTTGGATGACGATTTCCAATCGTTCATCCAGGAACGCCGTGTAGTTGTCCTCGAGGAGGCCGCTGGCCGGTTGGCTCGCGATGGCATGGGACGCCAGCACGTCCGCTAGCCTCTGTTCGCCATACGCTGCCTTCATCTTCTCGATGTACGAACTTGGGGCGTGGCTCCCTATGATTCGATTCGTCTCCCCATCGATGAGGGAGCGGTTGAGCATGAGTTCCGAACTCTCCGAATTTTGCTGCCTGGCTAGGTATGCCTTCGGGAAGATGTGGTGCGATTCCGCTTCGTGCGCACTGGTTGCTGTCATGCTCTGTCCGGTGTGGAAGTCGGCGGCCTTGTTCTTGACGAGCAGGCAAATCAAACCCGAATACAGAGCTTTGCGTCGCACTGTGGCCGTGCGCAGGGTTGTCGCGTTGATCTGCAGGTCATTGATGACTTCAGGTGCTTCGCCCTCGCCGGCGGTGATCCACTTGGAGAGGCGCGAGTAGTCGGCGCCCATTTGGCTGTTGGCACCCTGGTCGTAATTGGTCGTGAACGTGCTCGCCCAGAAGAACTGCTGGATTCGACGCAACGCCTGGGGGCGTTCCAGTGGTTTCAGCGCCTTCAGTTGGTCCCAAACGGCCGCCATGGGAGTGAGGAGCATCCCGTAGGGGAGCCACTTTTGAGAGGTGACGCCACAATCTGACTGAATCATGTCGATCACGCCGGCGAAGCCGGATGTCGCGCTCTCCCAGTGGGCCTTAATGTCATCCCCGCTAAGCTTTTTGAGGACGTCTGAGCGTTGTGCGCTGCCCCGGACTCGAAGGCAAATGGCCTGGAGTACGTTGTAGGGATCGATTCGGAACTCTTTGAGGGCCTTATGGTTTGCCTCGGCGTCGTCCCAGAGGTCTCGAAGATTAACCCCCTGGGGGAAGAAGCGTGCGGTAAGGAGTTCGAAGGGTCCAAGTGGCTTTCCCGTCCGATTTAGCGTTTCGAAGATGGTGCAGACGGCGTCCATGGACGTTGAACTGGGAAGGGTGAGAACAGGCAGGCCGTACGTCTTCAGTGGGCTGATGTATTTGTCGCGCATTTCTCGATAGAGGCTCTTTGCCTGCCTTGCGGTGAGTGGCAACTGATGGTCGTCCCCTATCGCGTCCGCGTAGTCGTCCAACCAGTCGTCGAACTTGTGGACTTCGGCGATAGGGAGGTGGGATGGCGTTAGCGTCTGGCTGCGACGGCCTGGTTTGCTAACTGCGGGCATGGAGAAGATTGCCTTCTCGAAGTCCACGTCTGGTACTTCGCGTACTGTCCGAGACGGAATATCGACGAACTCGTCGACCTTGATGAAATACCGTTCGTCTCCCGATCCGGTCAAAGCCTGGTAGAGAGAGGTGAGACGCTGCTGTCCGTCGAGTACCAGTACCGATGGCGGATTGTTGGAGGAGCTTGGGGCGCCGTCGAAGCTTCGGCTTGCGAAGTCCTGACCTTCACCCTGCTCCCAGAAGAGAAGTGTGCCCACAGGATATCGCGACATGATGGAACCGAGAAGCTCTGCGGTGCGAGTGGAATCCCAAACGAAGTCGCGCTGAAAATCTGGAAGAGCGATCTCCCGGCTTTGGATGCGGGTCACAATATTCAGTACCTGGAGTGGGTTGGTCTGAAAGATTGGATCCGACTCGTATGCGCTGGTCATGGGTTCCTTCATGATGAAAATGGGCTATCGACTGGCAGCTGGCCAGTTCTCTCTCATTCGGCGGTGCCGTGGCACTCCGCGTAGGGCTTGGTTGAGGTGCACCAGCAGGGGGAGGTGGGGGTGGGGGGCCAGGGGGTGGCTTTGCCGCGGGCGGCGAGGGTGGTGGCGTATTCGGGGAGGAGGGCCGGGGAGGCCGGGGAGGTTTTCTCCGAGGCCGCGAAGGCTTCGTAGGAGGGGACGCTGCCCGTGACGATGCCGAGGTTGGTGGTGCCCGAGGCGGCCAGGGCGCGGAGGGAGGATTCCACGCCGGCGAGGTGGGTCTCGTGGGAGGGGTACTCCGTCGCGAGGGTCGGGTAGCTGGTGAGGAGCTCGGCCAGTTCGCGCTGGGGCCAGTGGAGGATGGCCACCGGGAAGGGGCGCGAGAGGGCGGCGCGGCGGTCGCCCAGTTCGGCGCGCAGGCGGGCGATCTCGGCGCGGAGTTCGGCCGGGTCGTTGGAGCCCAGGGCCCAGATGCGCTTCGGGTCGTGGAGCTCGTCCAGCGGGATCGGGCCGATGTGGCGGGTGTCGGCGACCATGTCCCAGTCGTCGTGGGGGAGGGCGAGGAGGCGGCGTACCCGGTGGCGGCCCGTGAGGAGGGCGGTGGTGGCCTGGGTGAGGGGGGCGGACTCCGGGATCAGGAGGGTCGCCGCCTCGGTGAAGCAGTCGAGGGAGGCCTCCAGCTCGTCGTGGGATTCGAGGGCTTCCGCGATCACCTCCCAGGGCGCCGGGTCCGTCGGGCCGGCCGCGCGGATGCCCGAGATGAGGGCGCGGGCCTCGGCCTCGTGGCCGTACTCCCACAGGTTCGCGGCCTGGAGGGCCTTGATGAGGTGGGGGTTGGCGGGGGTGGAGGACAGGAGTCGGTCGTAGAGGGCGCTCGCGCGGTCCCGGGCATCGGCCAGTTCGAGGTGGGCCGCGGCCTGGAGGAGCAAGGGCTCCTGGTCCTCGGGGTAGCGGGTTGCCGTGCGGATGAGGCGCTCGGCTTCGGCGATGTGCTCGGCAGGCGTGTCGGGGCGCATGGTTCACACCGTACTGCTGCTGGTCAGTTGAGGGGGGAGGTCTTAGGGTGCGGCCCGTGCGGGATCGGGTGCGTGTGGTGGTGCAGGGAGGCGGCCGGCGGGGGCGTCGGGCCGGTCTCGCGTGGCTGTTGTGGGTGGGCGCCGAGGCGATCACCACCCTGGGTGTGGTGGTGGCCTTGCTGGTGGTGCATCAAGTGTGGTGGACCAACCGGCAGGCCGTCGCCGCCGCGCAGGAGCAGGTGGAGGCGCTGGAGCGGGGGTGGGGAGCCGCCGAGGAGGGGGGAGGGGGTGCTCCTGTTGTCGGGGAGGGTGAGGGGGGTGGCGGGGGTGAGGATCCATTCGTTGTCGAGGGGGATTCGAGTGGGGTGGTGCCTTCCGGTGGTCCGGTGCCGGGGGTTTCGCGGGCCGTGCCTTCGGCCGCGCCCTCTGTGAAGCCCGCGCCGCCGGGCAAGGCGCCGGCGCGTGACGAGGCGTACGCCGTGCTGCGCGTGCCGCGGCTCGGGCTCGCCGTGCCCGTCGCGCAGGGCGTCGACAAGCGGGCCGTGCTGGACAAGGGGTACGCCGGCCACTACCCGGGGACCGCGCAGCCCGGCGCGCGGGGGAACTTCGCGCTGGCCGGGCACCGCAATACGCACGGGGAGCCCTTCCGGTACCTGAACCGGCTGCGGGAGGGTGACGAGCTGCTCGTCGATGTGCGGGGGCGCCGGTACGTGTACGTGGTGGGGAAGGTGCTGCCCGAGACCACGGCGGGGGACGTCGGGGTGATCGCGCCCGTGCCGCGCAGTGCGGTGAAGCCCGGGTACGGGTACGGCGAGGCCGGCTCGTACATCACGCTGACGACGTGTACGCCCGAGTACACCTCCAAGTACCGGCTGGTGGTTTGGGGGGCCCTCAAGACCGTTGTCAGTGTGGGCCGTTAGGATCGGTTGTGCGGGTGGATGTGAGTTTGGCCCGCGAGTTGGCCGTGAGTTGGGTTTGGGTCGGTTGAGTGAGGGGGTGGGGTGGGTGGTGCGTTCGTTTTTCTCCTTGCTGTCCCGCCTCGGTTCCTCGCGGGCTGCCCGGCTGCTCGTCACCCTGTTGCTGGTCGGCGGGTTCCTCGGACTGTTGTCGGGGGAGGCCGGACTGGCCGCCGGTGTGGTCGTCCTGGCCGCGGCCGTCGCCGTGGGGGCCGCCGCGCTGGCCGCGTGCCTCGTACGGCCCGTGCCGCCGCACCGAATACGCACCGCGATCCGTGATCGCGAGCAGCGCACGGCGTTCCTGCCGCAGCGCGATCCCGACGCTTCGGGCCGGTCGCGGCCCAGGGCGCCCGGCCGTCTCGTCCTGACGGCCGCGTAGGGGCGCGCAGTACCGCCTGCCTCAGCACTGTTGTCGTCCCTCGTGGGTCGTCACGCCGAAATGCATCTCTTTCGACGTTCGACGAGACCCCTCGGAGGGCCCGCGTGTCCGTATTCACTGATCTTGTCATCGAGCTGGGCCGGCTCCTGGAGCCGGTGCTGGCCGAGTCCGCGACCGCTGCCGCGATCGTGCTGTTCACCCTGCTCGTACGGCTCGCGCTGTACCCGCTGGGCCGTGCCGCGTTCCGTGCGGCGACCCCGGCGGCCGGCTGCCTGCCGATGCTCTTGCAGCTCCCCGTGTTCTTCCTGATGTACCAGTCCTTCTCCTCGGGCGGTGAGCTGCTGGGGCACCGGCTCTTCGCCGCGCCGCTCGGGGCCCGGTGGACCGAGGCGCTGGGGGAGGGCGGCCCGTTCGGGGCGCAGGGGCTGGTGTTCCTCGGGCTGTTCGCGGCGATCGCGGGCGTGGCCGCCTGGAGCGCGGTGCGGGGGCGGCGGGCGGCCGCGGCCGCACCGGCCGCCGCCGTGCCCGTGGTGGTGCCGCGCGGGGGCAAGGGGGCTACGGCCGCCGCACCGAGCCCCGAGCAGCTCGCCGCGATGCGCAAGCTGGGCGGCGTACTGCCCCTGCTGTCGTTCGGGACGCTGATCACGGCCGCCGTGGTGCCGCTGGCCGCCGGGCTGTACCTGCTGACCACCACCGCCTGGTCCGTAGCCGAGCGGGCGTGGCTCCAGCGGCGGGCGGCCGGCGGAGCAGCGCGTTCCACCCTGTGAACAGGGTCTTGCGGATTGGTCGGACATCTTGGAGGATCGACCAATCCTCCGATGGCCGCAACCCATCGGCCGGCCCCTGGGCATGCCCATGGGCCGACCACCCACGACCACGGGAGAATGCCCATGAAGCTGCTGCGTGTCGGACCCGTCGGGTCGGAGCGCCCCGCGCTGCTCGACCAGGACGGGACCCTGCGGGACCTGTCCGGCCTGATCACGGATGTGGACGGCGCCCTGCTGTCCGACGATTCCGTGCTGTCCCGGGTACGTGAGGCCGTGGCGGGCGGCGAGCTGCCGGTCCTGGACGCGGAAGGGCTGCGGATCGGCTCGCCGGTCGGCCGGATCGGCAAGGTCGTGGGCATCGGGCTGAACTACTTCGGGCACGCGGCCGAGATCGGCGCGGAGCCGCCGGCCGAGCCGATCCTGTTCCTGAAGGCCCCGGACACCGTCGTCGGCCCCGACGACACCGTGCTCATCCCGCGCGGCAGCGTGAAGACCGACTGGGAGGCCGAGCTCGGCGTCGTCATCGGCAGCACCGCCCGCTACCTGGGCTCCGCCGAGGAGGGCCTCGCGCACGTCGGCGGCTACACGCTGGTCAACGACGTCTCGGAGCGCGAGTTCCAGATCGAGCGCGGCGGCACCTGGGACAAGGGCAAGAACTGCGAGACCTTCACCCCGCTCGGCCCCTGGCTGGTCACGGCCGACGAGATCCCGGACCCGCAGGTCCTGGACGTCAGGCTGTGGGTCAACGGCGAGCTCAAGCAGGACGGCAACACCTCGGACCAGATCTTCCCGGTCGGCGAGGTCGTGCGGTACCTGAGCCAGTTCATGACCCTGTACCCCGGTGACGTCATCGTCACCGGCACCCCGGCGGGCGTGGCCATGGGCCAGCCGGAGCCGAAGCCGTACCTGCGGGCCGGTGATGTCGTCGAGGTGGAGATCGAGGGCCTCGGGCGGCAGCGCCAGGAGTTCAAGAGCGCGTAGTCACCACATGTGTAGTCACCACATATGAGGAGGGGCGGGCTGCCGCCGGCAGCCCGCCCCTCCTTGCGTTCGTGGCGGCGGTCAGCCCTCGGCCGAGGCGCGGCGGCGGCGGTTGGCGACCACCAGGCCGGCGCCCGCGGCGAGCGCGGCGGCGCCGGTGCCCGCGATCCACACGTTCTCGGAACCGGCGCCCGTGCTGGCGAGCGGGCCGGAGGCGGAGGCGGAGCCGCCCGCCGGGGTCACGTTCGTGTTCCCGCCGGTGCCCTTGGCGGTGGCCGGCTGTGCAGCGGTGCCGCTGCCAGTGCCGGTGCTGCCGGTGCCGCCCTTGCCCGCGTCCGGCGTGCCGGTCTGCCCGCCGGTGCCCTGGTCCTTGGCGCGCGCCACGTGCTGGCCGGTCTTCAGGAACGCGGCGCGGTCCTCGGGCGTGCCCTTGAGGGCGGCGAGAGCGGCCTTCTTCAGCTCCGGGCCGGCCTTGTTGACGATCTTCGAGATCAGGACCTCGTTGTCGACGTCGCGCAGCACGTGCTGCTCGGTCTTGACGAACGCGCGCAGCTGCGCGGGGGTCGGGTTGCCTTCGAGGAGCTTGACGATCCCCTCCTTCAGGCCCGGCCCGGCGTCCTTCAGCATGCCGAGCAGCGCGACCCGGTCGTCCTCGGCGCGGACCTTGTGCTGGCCGTTCGCGACGAACTCCCGGATCTGCTCGCGCGTGCCGTGGCTCATGAGGTCGTTGACGGCCTGGGTGATGCCCCTGCCGGCCCCGGCCAGCATGCGCATCATCTCGACGCGGTCGTCCTGGAGGCGGGCGGCGTGCTGCCCGTTGTTCAGGAACTCGGTGATCGACTCGCGGGTGTTCGTACGGAGGGCCTCGCGGGCGGCCTCGCGTACGCCCTTGCCGCCCGCTTCGGCGATCTGGGCGACCCGCACCCGGTCGTCCTGGAGCTGCTCCTGCGCCCACTCGACCTCGAGGAAGCGCCGCATGTCCTCGGCCTTCCCGTTGAGGGCCTTCTGGGCCGCCTCGCGTACGCCGCGTCCGCTCGCCGGGTTCGCCAGGATCCTCTGGATCTCGGCCCGGTCCTTCGCCGCCTGGGGGTCCTCGGCGGGCGTCTGCGCCGCGGGCTGCCCCTGCGCGCCCTGGTCGGGCGCGGTCGGCGACGACGGGGTGGACGGCCCCGACGCCGACGAGGTGTCAGCGGCGAAGGCGGGCGAGGAGAGCAGGACGGCCGGGGCTATCGCGGCGGTGGCCACGACTGACGCGATCCGGGGCAGCTTCACAGGGGTTTCCATTCGTCACATGGGTGATGATCAGCAGCTCGCCAGGATAGATCGTTTATCGATTCCAAAGCATCGATTTTGCGACAAGCCGGTTCACAGGTCGACGATCACGCCATGGAGGGAGGAATTCCGCGCCGCCTCCAGCACCGCCAGGCAGCGCGCCGCCTCCTCGGCCGTCACCGGCGCCGGGCCGCCCGTACGCAGGGCCGCCGCGACCGCCGCGTAGTACGCGGGGTAGTCGCCGTGCGCGGTCGGGACCGGGATCCCGCCGCCGGTCAGCGGGGACTCGCCGGAGCCGAGCCGGCCCCACAGGTGCGGCGGCTCCTCGCCCCACAGCGTGCCCTCGTCGCCGCCCGGCCGCAGGCCCTCGCGCAGGGCGGCCTCCTGGGGGTCCAGGCCGTACTTCACGTAGCCCGCCCGGGAGCCGAGGACGCGGAAGCGCGGGCCGAGCTGGGCGGTGGTCGCGCTGACGTAGAGGTGCGAGCGGACCCCGTTCGCGTGCGTGATCGCGATGAAGGTGTCGTCGTCGGCCTCGGCGCCAGGGCGGCGCACGTCGGTCTCCGCGTAGACCCGTACCGCCGGGCCGAACAGCACCAGCGCCTGGTCCACGACGTGGCTGCCGAGGTCGTACAGCAGGCCGCCGATCTCCTCCGGGGCTCCGCTCTCGCGCCAGCCGCCCTTGAGCTGCGGGCGCCAGCGCTCGAAGCGGGACTCGAAGCGCTGGACCTCGCCGAGCTCGCCCTCCGCGAGGAGCCGGCGCAGGGTGAGGAAGTCGTTGTCCCAGCGGCGGTTCTGGAAGACGGACAGGAAGGTGCCGGTGCGCTCCGCGAGGGCCGCGAGTCCGTGGGCCTCGGCGGCGGTGGCGGCGAGCGGCTTGTCCACGACCACGGGGATGCCGGCGGTGAGGGCGGTCGTGGCCAGCGGGACGTGGGTCTTGTTGGGGGAGGCGACGACGACCAGGTCCGGGGCGTCCGGCCGCTCCCACAGCTCGTCGGCGGAGGCGGCGATCCGGACGTCCGGGTAGGCCTCGCGGGCCTGCGCCTGGCGGCCGGGGTCGGAGGTGACGACCGTGTCGAGGCGGAGGCCTTCGGTCGCGGACACGAGGGGGGCGTGGAAGACGGAGCCGGCGAGTCCGTAGCCGATGAGCGCGACGCGCAGGGGAGCGGCCGAGGGGGAGGACGCGGGGGAGGGCGTGGGGGAGGCGTTCATGGGACCACTTTGGCAACAGCGTTGCGTAAGTGCAAGGAGGGTGGACAATGGGCGGGTGAACAGGGGCAACAGGGGCAACGGGGACGGCGGGGACGGCGGGGACGGCGGCGGCCGGGGTGGGGTGAACCTGCCGGCGCTGCGCGGGCACAACGAGGCGCTGCTGCTCGACCTGCTGCGTGCGGCCGGGGCGCCGGGGCTGGGCCGCGCGGAGCTGGCCGGCCGTACGGGCCTCACCCCGCAGGCCGTCAGCAAGATCACCGCCCGGCTCGCCGCGGAGGGCCTGGTGGCCGAGGCCGGGCGCGGCGCCTCCACCGGCGGCAAGCCGCGCACCCTGCTGCGGCTGGTGCCCGACGCCCGCCACGCGGTGGGGGTGCACCTGGACCGCGACGAGCTGAGGGCCGTACGGGTCGACCTCGCGGGCGGCGTCGTCGCGCGGTGGAGCGGGCCGCTGGACTTCGGGGCCGGCCCGGAGCCGGTGGTGGACGCGGTCGTACGGGCGGTCGTGCGGGTTTCCGGCGAGCCGGGGGCGGCGCCGCCGCTGCTCGGGGTGGGGGTCGCCGCGCCGGGCCCGCTGGACTGGCGGAGCGGGGTGCTGGGGCGGGTGACGGGGTACCCGGACTGGGCGGGGTACCCGTTGCGGGAGGTGCTGGCGGGGCGGCTGGGGTTGCCCGTGGCGCTGGACAAGGACACCAACGCCGGTGTCCTCGCGGGGGCTCCGGGCGGGCCGGGCTCGGGTACCTCCGTGTACCTGCACGTGGGGACCGGGCTCGGGGCGGGGCTGCGGCTGGACGGGGTGGTGCACCGGGGCGCGCGCTCGGCGGCGGGGGAGTTCGGCCACCAGGTGCTGCTGCTGGACGGCCCGTCGTGCCGGTGCGGGGGGCGGGGCTGCCTGGAGGTGCTCTGCCTCGCGGCGGTGGCCCGGGGGGACCTGGCGGAGGCGGCGCGGATCCTGGGGGAGGGCGCGGCGAACCTGGTCGCGCTGCTGGACGTGGACCGGGTGCTGCTGGGGGGCCGGGTGGTGGACGCGGAGCCGGAGGTGTTCGTGGACGGGGTCCGGGCGGTGCTGGCGGGGCGGAGCCTCGGCCTGGCCGGGGCCCCGCCGGTCGCCCGCGCGGCGGCGGGAGTGGCGGAGGGGGCGGCGGCGTTGCTCCGGGGGCGGGTGTTCGGGTGGTCGTAGCCCTGGCCCTGGCCGGGCGGGGTGCGGGTAGGGCGGGGCCCCGGGCTCGGGGATCGGTGCGGCGCCGTTGCGCGAGCGGCCCCGGGCTGCGCCCGGGCTTCCTGGGGCTCCGCCCCAGACCCCGCGCCTCAAGCGCCGGCGAGGCTGAATCTGCAGGCGAGGGCTAGTTGGTTCGGCGGCGGCGCCGTTGCCGGGGGCCAGCCCCCGGACCCCCGCGCCTCAAACGCCGGCGGGGCTGGTTTTGGCTGGCGGGGCTGGGTTGGTTCGGCGGGGCTGGATTTGGCCGGCGGGGCTGGGTGGGGCTGGAGGGGCTGGCGGAGGGGAGGCCGGCCGGGCTGGGTTGGCCGTCTCGGCCGTTTGGGGGTAAAGCGGGAGGACTTGGGCGTGGGGTGGGGAACGGGTCGCGCGCGCGTGACAAGGTGCGGACAGGGCCGGGGTGATTGTCGCCTCGTCCGATCATCGTTTCCGTCCGGCGAGCAGCGAAGGTCATCCATGCGACTGCGCAACGCCCTTGCCCTCACCGCCCTCCTCCTCGCCCTCACCGCGCCCACCGCCACCGCCGACATCGGCACCGGCGGCGGCGCCCGCCCCGCGCCCGCGCTGCCCTCCCGCGCGCACGCCACCTGCGGGGACGGCAAGGGCACCGCGTTCCCCATCGGGGCGCGGATCCGGGGCGGGCCGGCGGTCTACCGGGCCGGCGGCGGGCCGCAGACCTGGCTGCTGGACCTGACGAACACCACCAGCGGCGCCTGCACCGCCATCCACCCCGTGGTCGTGTTCACCGACGCCGCCCAGGCCCTGCGCCCCGCCCACTTCCGGATGGAGTTCGAGGCCCCCGGCGGGCCCTACCCCGTCACCCTGGAGTGCACCGACCGCGACGAGATCATCGCCGTGTTCGACGGCGGGAACAGGTTCTCCGGCTTCTCCGTGCCGGCCGGCGGCTCCGCCACCGTCAAGGTCCAGCTCGCCTTCGCCCCCGACGCCCCCCTCGGCGAGGTCGTCGCCGACGCCGCGCTGGTCCAGCGCAAGGCCGACGACGGCGAGTGGGTCGGCGAGGCCGGCGGGTACCGGTTCTCCCTGGAGGGGCCGCAGGACCCCGCCGAGGCGGGTTCGCTCGCGCACACCGGCCCCCGGGAGTGGGTCTACGGCGCCGGAGCCGTCGCCGCCCTGGCCGCCGGGGGCGGGCTGCTGCTCGGGGCCCGACGCCTGCGGGCCGGCTCCGCGTAGCCGCCGGTACGCCGCGCAGCCGCCGCCACACCGCGCAGCTACCGCCGCCCCGCTCCCGCACCGCCGCGCGTCTCCCCGTACACCCGCCCCGCGTACAGTCCGAGCGTGGAAGATCAGAACCAGCGCCCGGCCCACCGCCCCGGCGCCCCCGTCCGCTCCGGCATCCCCGAGCACGGCCGCATCCCCAAGTACTACGCCGTCAAGGCCCGCATCGCCGACCTCCTCGACGAGCTCGGCGAAGGCGGCCTCCTCCCCACCGAGCGCGACCTCGCCGAGCGGTACGAGGTGTCCCGCGAGACCGTACGCCAGGCCCTGCGCGAGCTGCTGCTGGAAGGCCGGGTGCGCCGCTCCGGACGCGGCACCGTGGTGGCCGGACCCAAGCTGGAGCAGCCCCTCTCCCTCGCCAGCTACACCGAGGGGGTGCGCCGCCAGGGCCGCCGCCCCGGCCGCAACCTCATCGGCCTGGAGCAGTTCCCCTGCCCGCCCGAACTCGCCATCGGCATCGGCGCGGAGGCCGGTGAGCCCGTCTGGCACCTGGAGCGGGTCCTGCTCGCCGACGACGAGCGCGTCGGGCTGGAGAGCACGTACATCCGCGTGGCCCGCGCCCCCCGCCTCGACATCGATTTCCAGCCGGACTCCTCCTTCTACGGCTACCTCCACGACAGCCTCGGCATCTCCTTCGGCGACGCCGACGAGAAGCTGGAGACGGTCCTCGCCACACCCCGCGAGGCCCTGCTGATCGGCACCCCGCCCGCGCTCCCGATGCTGCTCATCCACCGCTTCTCCCGGGACCGCGACGGCCGGCCGCTGGAGCGGGTGCGTTCGCTCTACCGTGGCGACCGGTTCAGCTTCACGACCCGCCTGCGGCCCGAATAGTCCCCGCGGAGTCACCACAGAAACCGTAAGTCGGACCAATCGATATCACGGAACGGTAACGGGTCTAGTCCAAGCGTCGAGGGTTGTTCACCGCCCCGTCGCCCCCGCGCTCCCCCCGGGTCACGGACCGCCCCGACCGTGGACGACGTGAGAGTCATAGTCGTCGGAGGCGGCGTGGTCGGCACCATGCACGCCTGGCAAGCAGTCCAACGCGGCCACGAGGTCGTCCAGATCGAGCGCGAGGCCGAGGCGCGCGGCGCCTCGCTGCGCAATTTCGGCCAGATCTGGGTCAGCGGCCGGGCCGGGGGCGAGGAGCTCGACACCGCCCTGCGGGCCCGCGAGCTCTGGGAGCGGATCGGCGCGGAGGTGCCCGGCCTGGGCTTCCGCGCCATCGGCTCCCTCACCCCCGTACGCAACGCCCGCGAGCACGCGGTCGCCGAGGCGGCAGTCGCCCGCCCCGACGCCGCCGCCCGCGGCTACAAGCTGATCACCGCCGCCGAGGCGCGGGAGATCAACCCGGCCCTGCGCGGCGCCTTCGAGGCCGCCCTGTGGTGCGAGCGGGACGCGGCCGTCGAACCGCGCACCGCGCAGCTGCACCTCCGCGAGGCCCTGAAGGCCTCCGGCCGCTACACCTTCGTCCCCGGCCGGGAGGTCCGCGACCTGGCGGGCCCCGGCGCGGTCCGCGACGACCACGGCGACGTCCACCGCGGCGACGCCGTCGTCCTCGCCACCGGCGCCTGGCTGTCCGGCCTGGTCCGCGAACTCGCCCCCGAACTGCCCGTGCGCCGCGTCCGCCTCCAGATGATGCAGACCGCCCCGCTCGGCGAGCCGCTCACCACCTCCGTCGCGGACGCCGACAGCTTCCGCTACTACCCGGCGTACAAGAGCGAGGCCCTCGACGAGCTCAACGCCGCCCAGGCCCAGTCGCCCGTCGCCGCCGCGCACAAGATGCAGCTGCTGATGGTCCAGCGCCTGGACGGCGGCCTGACCATCGGCGACA
This sequence comes from Streptomyces sp. NBC_00091, assembly GCF_026343185.1. GTDB lineage: Bacteria > Actinomycetota > Actinomycetes > Streptomycetales > Streptomycetaceae > Streptomyces. The sequence continues at coordinate 3,727,944 of NZ_JAPEMA010000001.1, forward strand.
CCCACGAGTACGAGCACCCGTTCGCGTTCGACACCCTCGAGGACCCCTACGAGCACCTCACCGAGGTCGTCGAGTCCTTCCTGGGCCGCCCCCTGCCGAAGATCAGGCACCGTTGGGCGGGCGTGTACGCGCAGTGCACCGACACCACCCGCGTCGTCCACCGCCAGCAGGTGGCCGACGGCGTCTGGCTGGTGACCGGACCCGGCGGCCGCGGCATGACCTGCTCGCCCGCCATAGCCGAGACCACCGCGAACGAACTGGGCTGGTGAGCCGAATGACCGACACGCACCCCAAGCTGATCGTCCTCGACATGGCCGGAACGACCGTCGCCGACGGCGGCCTCGTCGAGCGCGCCTTCGAACGCGCCGCCGAGCGCCTCGGCGTCGAACCGGGCAGCGCCGACCACGCCGCCAAGCTCCAGTACGTACGCGACACCATGGGCGAGTCGAAGATCTCCGTCTTCCGCCACCTCTTCGGCACGGAGGAGCTCGCCCAGCGCGCCAACTCCGCCTTCGAGGAGGCGTACGGGGAACTCGTCGACGGCGGCCTCATAGCCCCGATCCCCGGCGCCCGCGCCACCATCGAGCAGCTCCGCGCCGACGGCCGCACCGTCGCCCTGACCACCGGCTTCGCCCGCGTCACCCAGGACGCCATCCTCGCCGCCCTCGGCTGGCAGGACCTGGCCGACCTCACCCTCTGCCCGGCCGACGCCGGCGGCCGCGGCCGCCCCTACCCGGACATGGTCCTGACCGCCTTCCTGCGCACCGGCGCCGTGGCCGACGTGACCGACCTCGTGGTCGCCGGCGACACGGCGTACGACATGCTCAGCGGCCGCCGCGCCGGCGCCGGCATCGTGGCGGGCGTCCTCACCGGCGCCCACGACCGCGCCGCCCTGACGGAGCACGGCGCGACCCACGTCCTCGGCTCCATCACCGAACTCCCGCAGCTGCTCGCGGAGTCGGCGTGAGCGGCATCCGCTTCGACTCCGTCTCGGTCGCCTACCACGGCACCACCGTCCTGGACTCCCTCGACCTGACCGTCGAGCCCGGCGAGGTCATGGCGCTGCTGGGCCCCTCCGGCTCCGGCAAGACCACGGCGCTGCGCGCGGTCGCCGGCTTCGTACGGCCCTGCGCCGGACGGGTGCTGATCGGCGGCCGCGACGTCACCGCGCTCCCGCCGCACAAGCGGGGCATCGGGATGGTCGTCCAGCAGTACGCGCTCTTCCCGCACATGCGCGTCGAGGACAACGTGGCCTTCGGCCTGAAGGCGCAGAAGGCCCCCCGGGCCGAGATCCCCGGCCGGGTCACCGAGGCCCTGGAGATGGCGGGGATGGCCGCCTACGCCCGGCGCTACCCCCGCGAGCTGTCCGGCGGCCAGCAGCAGCGCGTGGCCATCGCCCGCGCGCTCGCCATCCGCCCCGGGGTCCTCCTCCTGGACGAGCCCCTCTCGGCCCTCGACGCGCAGCTGCGCTCCGGGATGCTGGCGGAACTGGCCCGGCTGCACCGCGAACTGCCCGACGTGTCCATCCTGTACGTCACGCACGACCAGGTGGAGGCGCTCACCCTGGCCGACCGGATCGCCGTCATGGACCGGGCCCGCCTCCAGGACTGCGGCACCCCGCAGCAGCTGTACCGGGCGCCGCGCACCGAGTTCACGGCCTCCTTCGTCGGCAACGCCAACCTGCTCCCGGTGACGGTGGCCGACGGCGGCGCGGTCTTCGCGGGCCGCCCGCTGGCCCTCGACCGCGGGCTCGCGGCCCCCGGCTCCACCGCCACCCTGTGCGTACGTCCGCACCTGCTCGGGCTAGGCGAGGGCCCCAACGCCCTGCGCGGCACGATCGCCGAGGTGCAGTGGCGCGGCTCGACGCACCGGCTGTACGTCGACGTGGGCGGGCACCGCGTCAAGGCGGACCTGCCCGAGCTGAGGGAGACCCCGGCGCTGGGTGACGAGGTGACCCTCCACTTCGAGCCCCGCGACGCGGTGCTGCTGGCCGCGGGGGTGTCGGATGCCTGACGCCCCGCAGCGGGCCACAGCCCCCACAGCCCCCACGGCCGCCGCCCCCACCGCAGCCGCCGCCCCCACCGCAGCCGCCGCCCCCGCTGCCACCGCCCCCGCCCCCGCCGGGGCGCTCCCGCCCCGGCCGGCCCCCGCCGGCACCGCCGTCCCGCACCAGCACTCCGCCCCGGCGGCGGACCCCGCCCGCCAGGACGCACCCGCCCCCGCGTCCGGCGCCGGGCCCCGCCCCGACGGCCCCCCGCAGGGGCCCCGGCGGTGGGCGCGCCTCGCGTGGACCCTGCCCCCGGTGGCCGTGCTCGCGCTGGTGTTCCTCTACCCCCTCGCGCTGGTGGTGCAGCAGTCCTTCACCCCCGAGAACGGCGGCGGCCCCCTCGACGCCTACTCCGCCGTCTTCGCCTCCACCGCCTTCCGCGAGGCCCTCGGCACCACCGTCTGGCTGGCCGTCGGCGCCACCGTCGGCTGCCTGCTCCTCGGCTTCACCCTCGCCCTGGTCATCGCCTTCGTCCCCTTCCCCGGAGCCAAGGCCGTCGCCAAGTTCATCGACGTCTTCCTCTCCTTCCCCTCCTTCCTCATCACCCTCGCCCTCCTCTTCATCTACGGCACGGTCGGCATGGCCAACGGGGTCTGGACCGATGTCCTCGGCGTCGCCGACGGCCCCTTCCACTTCCTCTCCACCCCCTGGGGCGTCCTCCTCGCGGAGATCACGTACTTCACGCCCTTCGTGATGCGCCCGCTGCTCGCCGCCTTCTCCCAGCTGGACACCGCCCAGCTGGAGGTCGCCGCGGGCCTCGGCGCCCGCCCCGCCCGGATCGTCCGCCAGGTGATCCTTCCCGAGGCCCTGCCCGCCCTGGCCGCGGGCGGCAGCCTCGTCCTCGTCATGTGCCTCAACGAGTTCGGGATCGTCCTGTTCACCGGGGCCAAGGACGTCACGACCCTGCCGATGCTCGTCTACGGCAAGGCGATCCTCGAATCCGACTACGCGGCCGCCTGCGTGGTCGCCGTCGTCAACATCGCGATATCCGTCGGCCTGTTCGGCCTCTACCGGGTGGTGGGCAAGCGTGCTGGTGCATAGCAAGAGCGGCCGCTGGGCCGCCTGGGCCCTCTTCGGCCTCCTCTTCCTGCCCCTCTTCGCCCTGCCCCTGCTCGTGGTCGTGGCCGCCTCGTTCTCCACCCACTGGTCCGGGGCCTTCCCCTCCGGGCCGACCACCGAGAACTACGCCTCCGCCGTCCAGGGGGAATCGCTCCAGGCCCTGACCACCTCCCTGGTCACCGCCCTGGCCGCCAGCGTGCTCGCGCTGACCGTCGGCACCTGGGCCGCGCTGGCCGCCGCCGGGCTGAAGAAGCGCGGAAAGCGCTGCCTGGACGCCCTGTTCATGCTGCCGGTCGCCGTGCCGTCCGTGGTCGTCGGCCTCGCCGTGCTCGTCGCCTTCAGCCGGCCGCCGCTGCTCCTCAACGGCACCAGCTCCATCGTCATCCTGGCGCACACGATTCTTGTCACGGCGTTCGCCTATCAGTCGGTTTCGGCGGCGATCGTACGTCTCGACCCCGCGTACGAGCAGGCCGCGGCCTCCCTCGGCGCCCGTCCCGGCTACGTGCTGTGGCGGGTCCGCCTCCCGCTCCTGCTGCCGTCGCTCACCGCGGCCGCGGGGCTCTGCTTCGCCCTGTCCATGGGCGAGCTGAGCGCCACGATGATGCTGTACCCCCCGGACTGGATGCCCCTCCCGGTCCGCGTCTTCACCGCCACCGACCGCGGCTCGCTCTTCGGCGGTTCCGCCGTCGCCGTGGTCCTGATGGCCACCACCCTGCTGGTGCTGCTGGCCGTCTCCCGGATCCGCACCCGGGCCTCGTACCGCTGACGTCCCCCGACCCCCGCTGACTCCCTTTCCCCGTAAGGAAGTTCCATGCCCAGCAAGCTCGTGCTCCGTACCGCCGCCGCCCTCACCGGCAGCCTCGCCCTCGCCGTCTCCCTCACCGCCTGCGGCGGTTCCACCCCGGCCGGCTCCGCCTCCTCCGCGTCCGCCGACTCCGGCAAGGGCGGCGGCGAGAAGGTCGTCACCGTCTACAGCGCCGACGGCCTCAAGAGCGACAAGGGCGACGGCTGGTACAACCGGGTCTTCGCCGACTTCACCAAGAAGACCGGCATCGAGGTCAAGTACGTCGAAGGCGGCTCGGGCGAGATGGTCCAGCGCGCCGTCCGCGAGAAGACCAACACCCAGGCCGACGTGCTGATCACGCTGCCGCCCTTCATCCAGCAGGCCGACGGCAAGGGCCTGCTCCAGGCGTACACCCCGCAGGGCGCCGACAAGGTCAACGGCGCCGACAAGGCCGCCGACGGCAAGTGGACCTCGGTCGTCAACAACTACTTCGGCTTCATCTACAACAAGAAGGAGCTCGCCCAGGCCCCCAAGACCTGGGAGGAGCTGCTCGACGCCAAGTACAAGGGCAAGCTCCAGTACTCCACCCCGGGCGTCGCGGGCGACGGCACGGCCGTCCTCATCAAGTCGATGCACGACTTCGGCGGCAAGGAGCCGGCGATGGAGTACCTCAAGAAGCTCCAGGCCAACAACGTCGGCCCCTCCTCCTCCACCAGCAAGCTCGCGCCGAAGACCGACAAGGGCGAGCTGCTCGTCGCCAACGGCGACGTCCAGATGAACTTCGCGCAGTCCAAGTCCATGCCGAACCTGGGCATCTGGTTCCCCGCGAAGGACGGCGGCAAGCCCACCACCTTCGCCCTCCCGTACGCGGCCGGCCTCGTCACCAAGGCCCCGCACACCGAGAACGGCAAGAAGCTCCTCGACTACATGCTCTCCGAGGAGGCGCAGAAGCTGGTCAGCGAGGTCGGCGGCGGCTTCCCGGCCCGTACGGACGTCAAGCCGACCGACGCCAACGCCATCGAGCTCACCAAGCTCATGACCGGGGTCGAGGTCTTCGAGCCGGACTGGGCCGACATCGACAAGAACCTCACCGCCCACGTCGACGCGTGGAAGTCCGCGACCGGCAGCTGAGCCTTAACCCCCCGGCCACCCAGGGCCGCAATAGTCACCAATGCATAACGGGTCTGGACCGAAGGATGCCCCTCCGGTCCGGACCCGCCGCACGTCCCGTACGTCCAGTACGCCCTGTCGAGCCTTCCCCACGATTACTCCCGGAGGAGTACGTGTCCCCTGTCCTGTCCGGACGCACCCTCGCCGTGGCCGCCACCGCCACGGCCCTGCTCGCCACCGCCCTCGGCGCCACCACGGCCGCCGCCGCCCCCGAGGCGACGCAGGCGACCACCGACAAGGTCCTCGTCATCGGTCTCGACGGGGTGGTCCTCGACCGCCTCAAGGCCGCCAACGCCCCGCACCTCCAGGGCCTGATGGCCCAGGGCCTGACCGCCCGCAGCACCCTCTACGCCAACCCGATGGCCGCCACCTCCTCCGGCCCCGGCTGGTCCACCATCGCCACCGGCGTCTGGCCCGACAAGCACGGCGTGAAGGACAACTCCTTCACAGGCAAGAACTACACCGCCTACCCGGACTTCCTGACCCGGATCGAGAACGCCAAGCCGACGCTCAACACCTACGCGGCGGCCGACTGGGAGCCCATCACCTCCACCGACCAGAACGGCCCGATCTTCTCCGCCAAGGTCGACAAGCGCCTCTCCCTCAAGGGCGACCGCGACGGCTACGGCAACGAGGACCCGAAGATCGCCGCCGCGGCCGCCGCCGAACTCCAGAACCAGAACCCGGACGCCGCCTTCGTCTACCTCGGCCAGGTCGACAGCGCCGGACACTCCTACGGCGCCGCCAGCCGCCAGTACCTCGACGCGATAGGCCGCGTCGACACGCTGGTCGGCCAGGTGCTCACCGCCGTCCAGAACCGCCCCACCTACGCCCAGGAGAACTGGAAGATCCTGGTCACCACCGACCACGGCCACACCGACTCCGGCGGCCACGGCGGCTCCACCATCCAGGAGCGCGGCACCTTCGTCATCGCCAAGGGCGCCGGGATCCCCGCCGGTTCGCTGCGCGAGGACGTCAAGCTCGTCGACGTCGCCGCGACCGCGCTCGCCCAGGTCGGCGTCCCCGCCGCGCTGGACGGCGTACCGCTGGGCGCCGCCGACAGCGACCCCTTCGACACCCTGCGCCCCAGCCTCCAGGCCCGCGTGGACGAGACCGCGATCCCCGCCGGCACCAAGGGCTTCACGCACACCCCGCCCGCCGGCTGGTCGGTCGACAACTCGAAGATGGGCACCGGCGGCGTCACCGAGTGGGCCGGCTGGGCCTTCGCCACCGACGAGTTCTGGAGCCAGGCGCAGCGCGACCAGTGGCGCGAGCTGAACGTCCGCTCCCGTGACGTCTTCGCCGTCGCCGACTCCGACGAGTGGGACGACAAGAGCCACACCGGCAGCTTCGACTCCACCCTGATCACCCCCAAGTGGCCCGTCACCGGCGGCACCACGCGCACCCTCGCCTTCCAGACCCACTACCGCCACGAGGCCGGCCAGACCGCGCAGGTCCTGGTCTCCTACAACGGCGGCGCCGCGACCGTCGTCAAGAACTACACCGCCGACGCCGTCGCGAAGGGCGAGTCCATCGCCCTCCAGGTCCCGGCCGGCGCCACCGACGTCCAGGTCCGCTTCCGCTACAGCGGCAGCAACAACTGGTACTGGACCGTGGACAACGTCACCCTCGGCTGACCCGTTCCACCCCGGCCGTCCGGGCCGTGGACGCCCGTCCCGTCCACGGCCCCCGGCCGCTAGGGTGGTACAGACCAGAGGCCCCCGAGGTCAGAGGCCCCGCAGAGCGGAGAACAGTCCCGTGGCAGAGCGCAAGCCGATCGAATCCTGGCTCACCGACATGGACGGGGTCCTCATCCACGAGGGCACCCCGATCCCCGGCGCGGATGCCTTCATCAAGCGGCTGCGCGAGTCCGGCAAGCCCTTCCTGGTGCTGACCAACAACTCCATCTACACCCCGCGCGACCTCCAGGCCCGGCTCAGCCGGATGGGCCTGGACGTGCCCGTCGAGAACATCTGGACCTCGGCGCTCGCCACCGCGAAGTTCCTCGACGACCAGCGCCCGGGCGGCACCGCGTACGTCATCGGCGAGGCGGGCCTGACCACAGCCCTGCACGACATCGGCTACATCCTGACCGATCACGAGCCCGATTATGTCGTTTTGGGCGAAACGCGTACGTACAGCTTCGAGGCGATGACCAAGGCCGTCCGGCTGATCAACGGCGGCGCCCGCTTCATCTGCACCAACCCCGACGAGACCGGCCCCTCCACCGAGGGCCCGCTCCCGGCCACGGGCGCGGTCGCCGCGCTGATCACCAAGGCGACCGGCAAGAAGCCGTACTTCGCCGGCAAGCCCAACCCGCTGATGATGCGCACGGGCCTGAACGCCATCGGCGCGCACTCCGAGACCAGCGCGATGATCGGCGACCGCATGGACACCGACGTGCTGGCCGGGCTGGAGGCGGGCATGCAGACCTTCCTCGTGCTGACCGGCCTGACCACGCTCGAGGACACCGAGAAGTTCCCGTACCGCCCGACGAAGACGGTCGACTCCATCGCCGATCTGATCGACCTCGTGTAGCCGGGCATTAGCGCGTACGGCTGACACGTACGGGCCAAGAGGGCGCCGCTCCGGATGCGGAGCGGCGCGCCGCGCGTGAATCTCCTTGTTGAGGAGGTTCACCATGCGCTGCTCTCTGATCGCTCTCCGTGTCGCCGGGGTGGCCGTCGCCCTGACGGCCGCCACCATCGTGACCGCCCCCGCAGCCCTCGCGAACGAGTGGGACCGCGGCGGCGTCTCGGCGGACCCGAACCCGGCCGAACCGGGGGAGCGGGTCAAGATCCGCGTCCGGGGCTGCGACGGCGACCGGGGGGTGGCCCTTTCCCCCGTCTTCGTGTCGGAGGCCCGGCTGTCCCCGGGCCGCGGCGAGGGCCGGACCCTCTGGGGCGAGGCCACCGTCCGCTCGCACGCCGACCGGGGCTGGCACGAGATCCGGATCAAGTGCGAGGGCGCTGACGGCCTGCGCGGCTCGGTCGAGATCCGCCACCGCGACCACCACCGACCCGACCCGCACCGATCCCCGGTCTGGCCGGTCCACGCGGGCGGCGGTGCGATGTCCGCCGAGATCGCCGAGTCCACCCGGCTGGCGGCGGCCGCGAAGAAGAACCACTCCGGCGACGGCCCCGGGCTGCCGCACACCGTGATCGGCGCCGTCCTCGCCGCCGCGGCCACCCTGGCGGTCGCCGGCCGGGCCATCACCCTGCGCCGCCGCCGCAACGGCGGATGAGCGAGGCCAGGGCCTCCGCCGGCGGCCGGCTGCTGACCTTCGCCGCCTGGACGGTGCTGGTGCTGGGCCTGTGGCTGTGGGGCAAGGAGATCACCGGGGTCCCGCCCGGTCCGTCCGCCGGGCAGGCCGGCGGGCAGCCGGGGCCGGCCCTCCCGGCCGCGCGGGCCCCGCTGTCCGGGGCGATGCCCGCGCGGGTCGACGTACCGTCCCTGGGCGTACGGGCGCCGGTGATCGCCCGCGGCCTGGACGCCCAGGGGGCGATCGACCCGCCGCCCTACGCGCTCCCGGGCACGGTGGGTTGGTGGGGCGCGGGCCCGGCGCCCGGTGCGGCGGGGGCCGCGCTGATGGTGGGGCACGTGGACACGAGGTCCAAGCCGGCCGTCTTCTTCGGCCTGAGCACGCTCAAGCCGGGGCAGAAGATCCGCGTGGCGCGGGCCGACGGCACGGTCGCCGAGTTCACCGTCGAGGACGTACGGGTCTACGAGCGCGCGGGCTTCGACCCGCACAAGGCGTACGGGCCCCGGGTCGAGGGGCGCGCCGAACTGCGGCTGGTGACCTGCGGCGGGAACTACGACAAGGCGGCCGGGGAGTACTCGGCGAACGTGGTGGTCTCCGCGTACCTGACGGGCGCGGGAGCCAAGCCGAGCGGGGCGGCGGCGGTCTAGGCCGTCCGGGTGGCCTGGGTAGCTCGGGTAGCCCGTGGGAGGAACGAAGAAGCCCCCCGCAGCTTTCGCTGTGGGGGGCTTCTTCCTGTCTGTGCGCCGCCAGGGACTCGAACCCCGGACCCGCTGATTAAGAGTCAGCTGCTCTAACCAACTGAGCTAGCGGCGCTTGGTGACAGGGAAAACTCTACCCCACCTCCAGAGGTGCTCGTGACCAGCCGCGCCCGCGTTGTCCGATTAACCCATGTTTAGGGGGTTTGTCGTGCACGATATGTCTGGTCGAGCCGAATCTGATGCCCCGACAGATGCGTGCCCGGCCGACCAGTGGACGAGCAGGGGAGTGGACGGAACCGCATGACGATGCAGCCTCCGGTGCATGTGCAGATGCCGACGCCGATGACGATGCCGGTCTTCGAGGAGTACGAGCCCGCCGGCGACTGCGTGTGCCTCGGGTGCGCGCAGCGGCGCCGCACCCTCGCGCGCGGGCGGGCCATAACGCTGCGCGACGGGGGACACCCGGCCGCGCGCGGAGCCCGCCGGGCGCTGGTGCTGGCGACCGCGGCCGGGGTGGTCCTGGGCGGCGGCGGGTCGGCCGCGCTGGCCGCGGCCAAGCCGGCCCCCGGCCCCGGACCGGTGGCCCTGGACGACAGGGACGGCAAGAACGACAGGGACGGCCGGGACGGCCGCGACGCCCCGGGCAGCCCGCAGGGCGGCCGGGCCCCGCTGCACGGACGCCCGGCCCCCGGGCCGCGCCCGCCGTCCTCCCCTGCGGGGCGGCCGGGCGCGCCGCCCGCCGTGAAGGCCGTCGACCGGGCCACGATCATCAACCGGGCGAAGCTCTGGCTGGACGCCAAGGTCCCCTACAGCATGTCCGAGTACTGGTCGGACGGCTACCGGCAGGACTGCTCGGGATACGTCTCCATGGCCTGGAACCTTGGTACGAACGAGTGGACCGGCAGCCTCGACACCTTCGCCACGAAGATCACGAAGGAGGAGCTGCTCCCGGGGGACATGCTGCTCTTCCACAACCCGGCGGACCCCAACAACGGCTCGCACGTCGTCATCTTCGGCGGCTGGGTCGACGAGACGCGCACGCACTACGTCGCGTACGAGCAGACCCGCCCGACGACGCGGAAGCAGGCTACGCCGTACGGGTACTGGAAGAACTCGGACAAGTACCTCCCCTACCGGTACAACGGCGTGACCAGCGGGATCCTCCCGGAGGAGCCGGTACCCGGCGCCCCGCCGGCGGGCACGGCCGTCTTCCCCGGGGCGGCCAAGTTCGGCCCGGGCGCGGACAACGAGTACGTCAGCGAGCTCGGCAAGATGCTGGTCGGGCGCGGCGGCCTGCGGTTCTACCCCAAGGGGCCGAGCACGAAGTGGAGCGACGCCGACCAGCAGGCCACGCAGGCCTTCCAGCAGGCGCAGGGCTGGACGGGCGCCGACGCCGACGGCATCCCGGGCGAGCACACCTGGCGGTTGCTGGTCCAGCGGCAGGGCAAGGACATCCCGCCGACGGGACGGACGACACCGCCGGGCCGGCCGGGTCCCGCCGGAGCCCCCGCCTACCCGGGGCCGGGGGTCTTCCGCCCGGGGCAGTCCCATCCGGCCGTCACCGCCCTCGGCCGCCAGCTGGCGAAGAAGGGCTTCGGCAAGTACTACACGTCCGGCCCGGGCCCCCGCTGGAGCGAGGCCGACCGCCGCAACGTCGAGGCCTTCCAGCGCGCCCAGGGCTGGCGCGGCGCCTCGGCCAACGGCTACCCGGGCCCGGAAACCTGGCGCCGGCTGTTCGCATGACGGAGGCAACGATGTACCCCACCCACACCACGTCCACCACGGGCACCTTCCGGATCCCCGAACTGCCCGCCACCCCTGCCACCCCTGCTCCCGCCGCCCGCCCGATGGGAACCACCGCCTTCACATCGGGCCCCGTCGCCCCGCCCCCGCCGGCCCCTGCGCCGGTCGCGGCGCCCCGGGCGGCGGAGCCGGTACGCGGGACCGTGCCCGGGCCCGCTCCGGCGGCCTGGGCGCAGGCCCCTGCGGACCGGGCACATGCCCCGGCGCCGGTCGAGGCGTCCCGGGCTCCGGCCCCGGCGTGGGCGGCCGCACCGGAGCCGGGCGTCCGGGCCCGGACCGCCGAGCCGGTGGGTCCGGAGCCGGCGGTGCGGGCCCCGCACCCCGCCGCCCCCGCCCCGGAGCGGGTGGCCCGGCCGGCCGGCGCCACGCGGTTCGCGTCGGGATTCGCCGCGGTGTCCCGGGCGGCTGCCCCGGCACCCGTCGCGGTGTCCCGGGCGGCGGAACCCGCCCCGGCCTGGGCGGCCGCCCCCACCCCGGCGGCGCGGGCCGCGCACCCGGTCGAGCCGGAGCCCGTGGCCCGCGCGGCCGGGGGTACGCCGTTCGCCCCGGCACCGCGCGCCGCCGAGCCGGCCCCGGCCGAAGTGCCCCGCACCCCGCACCCCGCCGACCCCGTGCACGCCCACCCCGCCGACGCGGTCATGGCCCAGGCCGTCCGGCCCGATCAGCCCGCCCCGGCGCGGGCCGGACACCCGGCCCCGGCGCGGTTCGCCCTCCCCGAGCCCGCCCCGGAGCCGCCCGCCCACCCCGCCGACGCGGTCATGGCCCAGGCCGTCCGGCCCGACCCCGCCCCGGTGCCAGCCGCGCACCCCGCCGACGCGGCCCCCGCGCGGTTCGCTCTCCCCGACCCCGCCCCCGCGAGGGCCCCGCACCCCGCCGACGCGGGGCCGGTGCCCGCCCACCCCGCCGACGCGGCCCCCGCGCGGTTCGCCCTGCCCGAGCCCGCCCCCGCGCGGGCCCCGCGCCCCTTCGGCTCCGAGCCGCCCGCGCGGGGTGACGTACCGGCGGCCCGGACGCAGGCCGAGCCCGGCATCCCGCACCCCACCCCCGAGCCCCCGCAAGGGCCCCCGCAAGCACCCCCGCAGGGGTCCGGCGTGCCCGGTCCCGGCGCGGCCGAGATCGCCGCCCGGGCCGTCGCGCGCGGGATGCACCCCGAGGACGCCGACACCCGGGGCCTCCCGCACTCCGGGCCGCCGGCGCGCGGTACGGCGGTCACGGAGGTCCCGGTACACCTCCCGTTCCGCCCCCAGCCCCGGCCGCAACCGCCGCTCCGGCCGCGCCCGGAGCCCCCCGCCCGCCCCGCGCGGAAGGCGCCCGCCGGCCGCCGCGTCCCCCGGGGCGACGACCGCCTCCGGGAGCACCGCGGCCCCGTGCTGCCCGGCTGGATCGCGGTGGCCGTCGGCGCTCTCGCCCTGCTCGGCTGCGCGGCCGTGCTGTGGCGCGCCGGGGTCGTCCCCGCCACCGTGGTCGCCGCCTTCGGGGCGCCCCCCCGCGCCTACCAGGGGCTGCGCGCCACGCACTGGCCCCCGCTGGCCTTCCTCGGCATCGTCACCCTCCTCGCCCTCGGCGGCCTCGGCCGGGCCAAGGCGGGCCACGCCTGGGTGCTCACCCTCTTCGGCCGCTACCGCGGCACGGTCCGCCGTACCGGCCTGACCTGGATCAGCCCCCTCCTGCTGCGCCAGCGGGTCGACGTACGGCTGCGGCACTGGCGCAGCGAGCCGATGTCCGCCGTGGACTCGGGCGGCCTCGCCCTCCAGGTGGTCGTCCAAGTCGTCTGGCAGGTCAAGGACACGGCCAGGGCCACCCTCGCCGTCGAGGACCACACCGACTACCTCGCCGAGCAGGTCGAGTCGGCCATGGCCCGGGTGCTGTCCCAGCTCCCCGCCGACGCCTTCCACGAGGACGCCCCGACCCTGCGCGACGCCGAGGCCGTCGGCGACGCGCTGACCCGGATGCTGGCGGCCGAGACCGAGGCGGTCGGGATCGAGGTGTTCTCGGCCCAGCCCACCCGGATCGAGTACGCCCCGGAGGTCGCGGAGGCCATGCGCCGCCGCCGGGTCGCCGCGATCGACGCCAAGCACCGGGACACGGTGCTGACCTCGGTGGTCGACGCCGTGGACGACACCGTCCACCGGCTGACCTCGCGCGGGATCGTGGAGCTCGACGACTACGAGCGCAAGGCCCTGGTGAAGGACCTCACCGTCGCCTTCTACACCGGGCGGTCCGACCAGTAACAGCGTCCCCCCAGACTCCGTCCGGGGGGACCCCCAGGGGATTCCGCGGGCGAACGGGTGGCCGGTAATGACCGGACCACCCGTTCCCTCATTGGTATAGACATGGCCAACTCCCGTCAATACTGTGGGACTTGGTCTAGACCTACCACCGACTGCCACAGTCGATCCCCACGCGTGCGCACGCTCTCGTCAGACTCCCCCCCACGTCCAAGGAGCATCATGCGTCCCTTCCGCATGCCCGCGAGGCCCTCGTGGTCGTCGCGGCCCGCCGCGCGGGCCGGCGCCGCCGCGACCCTCGGTCTCGGCCTCCTCGCCGGTGTCACCCTGCTCGGCGCCCCCAACGCCAGCGGCCACGGCTACACCGACACCCCCATCAGCCGGCAGAAGCTCTGCGCCAACAAGACGGTCTCCGACTGCGGCCCCATCCAGTGGGAGCCGCAGAGCGTCGAGGGCTACAAGGGCTTCCCGGCGGCCGGTCCCGCCGACGGGAAGATATGCGCCGGCGGGCACAGCGAGTTCGCCCAGCTCGACGACCCGCGCGGCGGCGCCTGGCCCGCGACCCGGGTGACCTCCGGCCAGAGCTTCGACTTCCGCTGGCAGTTCACCGCCAACCACTCCACCACCGACTTCAAGTACTACGTCACCAAGGACGGCTGGGACCCCACCAAGCCCCTCACCCGGGCCTCCCTCGACCCCCAGCCCTTCCTCGTCGTCCCCTACAACGGCGGCCGCCCCGACATGACCACCATCCACCGCGGCTCCATGCCGGGCGGCAAGGCCGGACGGCACATGATCCTGGCCGTCTGGACCGTCAACGACACCCCGATGGCCTTCTACGCCTGCTCCGACGTTCAATTCTGACGTAACGCCAGCTAGCCTCCGGCGGCATGCGGACCACGACAGGACCCGGCGCCGGCGAGACCGTCGCGGAGCTCATCGCGCGCCAATGGGGCGACCACCGGCCCGGCCTGCAGTACCGGGCGGACGGGGCGGTCGGGGCGGGCGGGGCCGACGCGGCCGACAGCGTCCGCCCCACCGTCCTCAGCCGCCACCGGACCGCCCAGGAGGCCGCCGCCCGCGCCGCGCTCCTCGCCGACCTGCTGCCGCCGGGGGCGGAGCCGCACGTGGGGGTGCTGGCGCAATCCCGACGCCGAGGCGGCCCGCACCCGCGAAGGCTGGTACTGGACCGGCGACCTCTTCTTCCGGGACCCCGAGGGCTTCCTCTGCTTCGCCGGACGCAGCGACGACCGGCTGCGGGTGGACAGCGAGAACCTGGCCGCCGCGGTGATCGAGAACATCCTGGCCCGCTGGGAGGCGGCGGCCGCCGTCGCCGTGTACGCGGTCCCGGACGAGGTCGCGGGGGACCAGGTGATGGCCGCCCTGGCCCTGCGCGAGGGCGCCGCCTTCGACCCGGAGGCCTTCGCCGCCTTCCTCGCCGCGCAGCCGGACCTGGGTACGAAGATGGCCCCGCCCTACGTCCGGATCCTCGGCGCCATGCCCGTCACGGCGACGAACAAGGTCCACCGGGTCGCCCTGCGCCGGGCCGGCTTCCTCGGGCCCGGCCCGGTCTGGCACCGGGCCGCCGACGGCTACCGCCCGCTCGGCGTGCAGGGCCTGGCCGCGCTGCTGTCGGCGTACGAGGCCCAGGGCCGCCGGGAGCTCCTGGAGCGCTGACGGGCCCGCCCGGCAGCCCCCGGGGTAATGGTTTGGAGCACCCCTCGGGACCAGGTAGTATTTTCTCTGTCAGCAGGCGCCGCTAGCTCAGTTGGTTAGAGCAGCTGACTCTTAATCAGCGGGTCCGGGGTTCGAGTCCCTGGCGGCGCACCTGTCCTTCGGGCGGTTTCCGGTTCACCGGGAACCGCCCGAAGTGTTTTCCGGGCCTGGTTTTCCGGGCCTGCCCGCACCGCCCCGGGCGCGTCCTCAGAGGGTGAGCGACAGCAGCAGCGGCGCGGCCTTGCGGTTCAGGGCGTCGGCCGCGGCGCGCAGCCGGTGGGCGTGCTCGACCGGCATGGACAGGGCCAGACAGCCCACCGCGGCGCCGGCCGTGATCGGGACCGCCGCGCAGACCGTGCCGACCGCGTACTCCTGGAGGTCCAGCACGGGCACGGTGGCCGGCTGGGAGTCCAGCTTGGAGAAGAGGATCCGCTCGTTCACGATCGTCTTCGAGGTGAGCCGGGCGATCTTGTGCCGGGACAGGTGGTCGCGCCGCCCGTTCTGGTCGAGCTGCGTCAGCAGGCACTTGCCGACCGCGCTGGCGTGCGCCGCCGAGCGGAAGTCGACCCACTCGTGGACCTTCGGGGTGCGCGGGCTGTCCGCGAACTGGG
This sequence comes from Streptomyces sp. NBC_00091, assembly GCF_026343185.1. Classification (GTDB taxonomy): domain Bacteria; phylum Actinomycetota; class Actinomycetes; order Streptomycetales; family Streptomycetaceae; genus Streptomyces. The sequence continues at coordinate 3,743,322 of NZ_JAPEMA010000001.1, forward strand.
TGATGCGGACCTCGCCGTCGACGTAGCGGCTGATGTACACGGCCGCGCCGACCGAGTCCCGCAGCCTGTCGAGGGTGTCCTGGAGCTTCTCCTGGAGGGCCTGCTGCCGGTCCATGCCCGAGCCGAGCAGGACGAGGGAGTCTCCTATGGCGTAGGCGCCGTCGGAGACCTGGAGGACGTATCCCTCGCGTCGCAGCATGAGGAGCATCGGGGCGAGATGGACCGCGGGCAGGCCGGTCTCACGCGCGATCTGCACGTCGGTCACACCACCGGTGTGCCGCGAGATCGTTTCGAGTACGCGCAGGGCGTACTGCACCGAGTGGAACGGCGCGGTCGGCTCGGGCTTCAGCGCCACGGTTTCCCCCTACCAGGTTGTTACCGCTTGCTCTACCACGATAGCCATCAAGAGGCCCACGTGGAGCGTGTGTTGAGGAGATTGATGGCTTAATCAAGTCCCCCCGCCTGGACCTACTCGCCTGGCATATGCCATGGGCATGCGCATGACCCCTTCTGCCGGGAATGCCCGGGGAGCGCATCCCGTTCGAGTTCTTCGTACGGACGCCGTACGAGGTGTACGGGGCGCCGCGGGCGCAGGGGCCGGACGGGACGGGAGCGACGATGAGCAACACCGGGGACGCGGGCCGACGCGCGGGCGGAACGGCCGAAGGGGCGCATCCGGCGGCCGGCCGGGCCCCGGACCGGACGGCGGACCGGACGGCGGACCGGACGGCGGATCACGCTCCGGATCGGGCCCCGGACCCGATCCGCGGGACCGTCCGCGGCGAGGCGCCGGTGCCGCTGTCGGTGCTCGACCTGGTCACCGTCGGCAGCGGCTCCACCGCCCACGCCTCGCTGCGCACCAGCGTGGAGATATCCCGGCTGGCGGAGTCCCGCGGCTACCACCGCCACTGGGTCGCCGAGCACCACTCCATGCCCGGGGTCGCCAGCTCCTCCCCGGCCGTGATCCTGGCCCACCTCGCCGCCCACACCTCCCGGATCCGCCTCGGCTCCGGCGGGGTCATGCTGCCCAACCACGCCCCGCTGGCCGTGGCCGAGCAGTTCGGCACCCTGGAGGCCCTCGCCCCCGGCCGGGTCGACCTCGGGCTCGGCCGGGCGCCGGGCACCGACCCCCGTACGGCGGCGGCGCTGCGCGGGCCGGGGCGACTGGACGAGGCGGCGGACGAGTTCCCCCGGCGGCTCGCGGAGCTGACCCGATTCCTCGACGACGACTTCCCCGACGGGCACCCGTACGCCCGCGTGCACGCCGTCCCCGGCCCGGTGCAGGGGCCCGCCGGGCGCCCGCCCGTCTGGCTGCTGGGCTCCTCCGGCTTCAGCGCCCGCCTCGCGGGGGAGCTGGGCCTGCCCTTCGCGTACGCCCACCACTTCTCCGCGGCCGGCACCCTGCCCGCCCTCGAGCTCTACCGCGAGAGCTTCCGCCCCTCGGCGGTGCTGGACGCCCCCTACGCCGTCATCGGGGTCTCGGCGCTCGCCGCCGACACCGCGGGGGAGGCCCGCGCGCAGGTGCTCACCGGCGCGCTGTCGATGCTCCGGCTGCGCAGCGGCCGGCCCGGGCTGGTCCCGACGCCGGAGGAGGCGGCCGCGTACGCCTTCTCGCCGCTGGAGCGGGAGTTCGTGGACGGCTGGCTCGCGAACGTGGTCCACGGCACCCCCGACGAGGTCCGCTCCGGGCTCGACGCGCTGGTGCGGCGGACGGGCGCGGACGAGCTGATGCTGACCGCCAACGCCCACGGCGGAGCCGCCCGGCTGCGCTCGTACGGGCTCGTCGCAGATGCGTACAGGATGCCGACAGCGCCCTCGACGGAGGCCTGAGCGCGGCCGGACGCGGAAGCACGCAGACGAACACAGTTTGGCTGGTTCGTTGCCGAAAGCTTGCCGGAGCATGGCCTAAGACATCCTTAAACCGCTCGTCACCCGGGGTGGCGGGCGGTTTTTGATGTGCCCTCAGGTCTCTGACGAGCACGTTTGGCCGTTCAGTGGTCTAGTCCTTCTTTGGTCCAAACCATTGACTGGGGAGTCGGCCGATCGCTATCACTTCTCTCACCTACTGCTGATGCTCTTCCCTCCCACCCCCCGGAGGCAGTTCATGCACATCCGTAAACCCATCATCGCGGCCGCCGCCACGGCCGCGCTGGCCGCCGGAGCGCTGGCCGCCTTCGCGGGACTCGGCACCGCACAGGCCGCCGACGCCTCCGCCACCGCGAGCACCGCGGGCAGCGGCGGCGTGCGGATCGCCTATTACGACCAGTGGAGCGTCTACGGCAACGCCTTCTACCCCAAGCACCTCGATACCCGGGGCATAGCGGGCAAGCTGGACGTCATCAACTACTCGTTCGGCAATATCCACCCCACCAACCTCACCTGTTTCGAGGCGAACAAGGCGGCGGGTGACGACAACAACCCCAACGCCGGTGACGGCGCGGGCGATTCGTACGCCGACTACCAGAAGTCCTTCGGTGCGGCCGACAGTGTCAGCGGCGTCGCCGACAAGTGGGACCAGCCGATCGTGGGCGTCTTCAACCAGTTCAAGCAGCTGAAGGCCAAGTACCCCCACCTGAAGATCAACATCTCGATCGGCGGCTGGACGTACTCGAAGTACTTCAGCGACGCGGCCAAGACCGACGCCTCCCGCAAGAAGCTGGTCTCCTCCTGCATCGACCAGTACATCAAGGGCAACCTGCCGGTCGAGGGCGGCTTCGGCGGCCCCGGCACGGCGGCCGGGGTCTTCGACGGCATCGACATCGACTGGGAGTACCCGGGCTCGTCCGGCGGCCACCTCGGCAACAAGTACGCACCCGAGGACAAGCAGAACTTCACGCTCCTGCTCAAGGAGTTCCGCGAGCAGCTCGACGCCCACGGCCAGGCCAACGGCGGCAAGAAGTTCATGCTGACCGCGGCCCTCCCGGCCGGCCAGGACAAGATCAAGCACATCGAGACGGACAAGATCGGCGCGTACCTCGACTACGCGAACATCATGACCTACGACATGCACGGCGCCTGGGACGGCGACGGGCCGACGTACCACCAGTCCCCGCTGTACTCCCCGGCCGGCGACCCGACCGACCCGATCGCCCCGGGCACCCAGAAGTACAGCATCGACAACGCCATCGACTCCTGGATCGACGGCAACCCGGCCTACGGCATCACCGGCGGTTTCCCCGCCGGCAAGCTGACCCTGGGCTACGAGTTCTACTACCGCGGCTGGAAGGGCGTCCCCGCCGGGGCGGACAACGGCCTCGCGCAGCCCGCCACCGGCGCCTCCGGTGCCCGGCCCACCAGCCAGCAGGCCGGCATCGCCAACTACAAGGAACTCGGCGGGATCGTCGACAACCCGGCGACCACCTACTGGGACGACCAGGCCAAGGCCTCGTACTTCTACAAGGACGGCGAGTTCTTCACCGGCCTGAACCAGAAGTCGGTCCAGGCCCGCGTGGACTACGGCAAGCAGCGCGGCCTGGCCGGCGCGATGATGTACTCCCTGCTCGGCCTGGACGACAACACCACCCTGCTGAACCAGATCTCGGACGCCCTCGGCGGCACCACGCAGCCGCCGACCACCCCGCCCACGACGCCTCCCACCACCCCGCCCACCACGCCGCCGACGACTCCGCCGACGACGCCCCCGACCACCGGCTGCGGCAGCGTCCCGGCCTACGTCGCGGGCACGGTCTACACTGCCGGCAACGAGGTCTCGCACAACGGCCGCAAGTGGAAGGCCCAGTGGTGGACGCAGAACGAGGCGCCCGGCACCACCGGTGAATGGGGTGTCTGGAAGGACCTCGGCGCCTGCTGATCTCCCCCCACCCCGCGCCGAGCGCCGGCCGCCCCGCCCCCTTCTCCCGGGGGCGGGGCGGTTCCGGTCGTCCGGTACGTGCCCTCAGGCCTCAGGCCTCCGGCGGCCCGGAGGCGAACCGGGCCCCGGGGGCGGGCGCGATCATCTCCGCGATCCGCTCCGGGGCCACCGCGCGGGAGTACAGCCAGCCCTGCCCGGTGTCGCAGCCGACGCGCCGCAGCCGGGCCGCCTGGCCGGCGGTCTCCACGCACTCGGCGGTGACGGTCAGGCCCAGCCGGTGCGCGAGCTGGACCAGGGCCTCCACGATGGTCTCGTCGGCCGGGTTCGGGTGGGTGCCCTCCTCGTAGCGGAAGCCCCGCACGAAGGATCCGTCCAGCTTCAGCACGGACACCGGGAGCCGGCTCAGGTAGGCCAGGTTCGAGTACCCGGTGCCGAAGTCGTCGATGGCGATCCGCACGCCCATGTCGCTGAGCGCCTGGAGGGCCTGGAGGGGCCGGCCCGCCGAGCCCATGACCGCGGACTCCGTGAGCTCCAGCTGGAGCAGCTGCGGGGCCAGCCCGGTCTCGGCGAGGATCTCCGCCACGTCCCCCACCAGGTCCGAGTCCCACACCTGGCGCACCGCCACGTTCACGGAGACGAACACCGGCGAGTCGCTGGGCTGTTCGATCTGCCAGCGCCGCGCCTGCCGGCATGCCGTCCGCAGCACCCACTGGCCCAGCTGCACGATCGAGCCGTCCTCCTCGGCGATCCCGATGAACCGATTCGGCGTCAGAATGCCGAACTGGGCGTGGTTCCAGCGCACCAGGGCCTCCACCCCGCGCACCACGCCGCTCTCCAGATCGACCAGGGGCTGGTACTCCAGCTCGAATTCGCCCCGCTCCACCGCCGGACGCAGGGTGGAGGAGAGCGCCTGCCGCGTCATCCGGTGCGCGTTGCGCTCGGGGTCGAAGAGGGTCCAGCGGGCCTTGCCGTCCGCCTTCGCCCAGTACAGGGTCGTGTCCGCCGCCTGCATCAGCCCCGTCGCCGAGGTCCCGGCCGTGTCCCGCTCGACCACGCCGATCGACGCGGACACCGACAGCCGCTGCCCGGCCAGGTCGAAGGGCTCCTGTACGGCGGCCAGTACGCTGCGCGCCAGGTCCGCGAGCTGCTCGGTGCCGGTGGAGTCCTCGACCAGCAGCGCGAACTCGTCGCCGCCGAGCCGGGCGACGAGGTGTCCGCCCGAGCGCCCGTAACCGGACTGGTCGGCGCACTGGGTCAGCCGGGCCGCCACGGCGGTCAGCAGCCGGTCGCCGACCCGGTGGCCCAGGGTGTCGTTGACCGCCTTGAACCCGTCGAGGTCCAGGTAGCACAGCCCGATCCGGCCCGTGCCGCCCGTGCCGTACCCGGAGGCCTCCAGGGCCGCCGAGAGCCGCTCGAAGAACAGCGCCCGGTTGGGCAGCCGGGTCACCGGGTCGTGCATCTGGAGGTGCCGCAGCCGGGCCTGGAGGTCGCGCCGGTCGCTGATGTCGGCCACCGACAGCAGGACGTCCTGGGTGCCGGGTACGGGCCCGAGGGTGACCTCGGTCCACAGCGAATGCCCGTCGGGATGTTTGAGGCGGCGCGTACAGCGCAGCCGGGCCTGCCGTCCGCGCAGCACCTCCTGGTAGGCCTGCCAGGTCCGGGCCTCCGCCGCCAGGTCCACCAGGTCGGCGGCGCACTGCCCGGCGAGGGCGTGCGGTTCCGCGCCCAGCAGGGCGGCCAGCGCCCGGTTGGCGGCGATCACCTCGCCGCCCCGGCCGACGACGGCCATGGCGAGGTGGGCCGCGTCGAAGGCGGCACGGTAGTCGCGCGGTTCGGGCACGGCAGGCACTGCCGGGTGACGCTCCGTAAGGGCCGATCGGATGCTGTCGGCCGCCGAACCGGTCTCCTCTGGGGTTCCGCTCACCGCTGGCTCCCGCAGTGTTCGTGAGTGTCCGTGAGTGTCCGTGCAGGAAAGTGTGCCGATCATAGAGGCTGCCGGGAGGCCCTATCCAGCCGCGTCGCCGTGCGGGGCCGGGTCCGTCGCCATGATGACGCCTCTCGGGACCGGTGCTGACGCGGCGTCGGCCGACGGCCGGTCGATCGGTTGCGCGCAGCTGTGAGCGTCTGGTGGCGGCACCTGATCCCAGGTGATCGATCGTGACGTTGTGTAGACACGGGCGTGAAGTCCGGGGGTCACCGGCTTGCCGTAGTGCTCACTCATGTGGGGCACCGGAACAGGACATTAGTCAGACAATCGCCTCAAGGTGGATGGGACGGGATGAATCCACCCAGCCGGAGGTCGATGTGCGGCGAGAGCAGACACCCGGGGGAGTGGACCGCTCCCGCATGCGAAGTACGGCCGCCGCCCTCACCTCCATGACGGCGCTCGCCGCGATGTCGCTCGTCGCGGGGCCGGCGGTGGCCGACACCGGGACCGCGGGACCCTGCGCGCTGACCCGGACGGCCGCCCACCACTCCCTCGGCCTGGACAGCTGGAACCGCGCCTACCCCAGGCCGGAGCGCTCGCTCCACGCGGTCATGGTCTTCCTCTCCTTCCCAGGCCACCGCACCTCGGTCACCCCCGAGGAGCTGACCGCCGACTACTTCCCGGCGACCAGCGAGTTCTTCGAGCGGGCCTCCTACGGGCGGTTCCGGCTGGTCCCGCACCCGCAGAAGCAGTGGATCCGGATGCCCCGCCCGGCGACCGCGTACGGGATACAGCGCGACTGGGCCCCCGAGGACCGGGCGGCCTACCTGCGGGACGCGGTCGCCGCCGCCGACCCGCGGGTGGACTTCGGCGCGTACGACATCGTGTACTTCGTCGCCGACCCGGGCGCCCCCGGCGTGGACTCCGACGCCACCAAGGTCGTCAACTTCGACCGCCCGATCACGGCGGACGGCGCGGAGCTGCGGCGGATCGTCACCGTCTTCGAGCAGCACCCGCCGGACCGCAACGTGCTGGCGCACGAGACCGGGCACGTCTTCGACCTGCCCGACCTCTACCACCGGCCGACGGACGGCAAGGGCGACTGGGACACGTACGTCGGCGACTGGGACGTCATGGGCAGCCAGTTCGGGATGGCCCCGGACCTCTTCGCCTGGCACAAGTGGAAGCTGGGCTGGCTGGACCCGGCGCAGGTGGACTGCGTACGGTCCGGCACCTCGCTGCACACCCTCCAGCCGCTGTCCGAGGCCCCGCCGCCGGGCGGTACGGGCGGCACCCGGCTCGCGGTGATCCGTACGGGCCCCGGCAGCGCGATCGCCGTCGAGGCGCGGGGCTCCGCAGGGAACGACGGGGACACCTGCACGGAGGGGGTCCTGGTCTACCGGGTCCGCAACGAGGCGGCCTCGGGCGGCGGGCCGATCGAGGTGCTGGACGGCCACCCCCGGACGGAGGGCTGCTGGGACCGCTCGGTGTACCCGCCGCTGGCGGACGCCCCGCTGGAGGTCGGGGAGACCTTCACGGTGCCGGGGGAGCGGATCACGATCGAGGTGGCGGACCGGACCCAGTCGGGCGCGTACACGGTGAAGATCGCGACGTGACCGGGACCGGGACGGTCCGGGACGGTCCGGGTACGAAGAAGGCCCCCACTCCGAAGAGTGGGGGCCTTCTCCCGCATGTGCGCCGCCAGGGACTCGAACCCCGGACCCGCTGATTAAGAGTCAGCTGCTCTAACCAACTGAGCTAGCGGCGCTTGCTGACGTCGTAGACATTAGCATCCGTTTCAGCCGAACCAAAAATCGATACCGGGCCGCGGGCGGCGTGCAGGAAGGCCCAGAGCAGGGAGTCCGGCCCCGGCAGCCAGGGCATCCGGGTGTCGGGAGCCACCAGCCACCGCGAGGGTCCGGGGGCGGCGGCCAGCGGGGGCACGGTGACGGCGTCGCCGTGGCCGTGGCAGAGCGGGGCCGGAGCGGCCGGGCCCCACTCTTCCCAGGCCAGCAGGGCCGGGAGCCGCTGGGCGGTGCCCGGGGCGGCGAAGAGCAGCATCCGGCCCCGGTGCACGGCGGCCGGACCCGAGCCGGGGCCCTGCTCCCAGAGCAGGTCGAGCATCCGGCGGCCCAGTACGAGCGGAACGTTGACGACGTCGAAGGCGGTCCCGCAGGGTAGTACGGCGGGCGCGGTGGGCCGTGCCTCCCAGACGGCCAGGGTGCCGTGCGGGTGCGCCGAAGCGGAGGCCAGCCAGGCGGCGCCCTGCGGGGTGACCTGGGTGGCGGGCGCGGTGCGTGCGTCGGGGCCGTCGAGGGCGGGGCAGCCGGCGGCCGTCGTCAGGGTCGTCATATGCCAAGGTCTACCGCGCGTAGCGTCCCCGTTCCCGGGAGTTACCGAAAACCGGGACAGGGCGGGCGGTCCTGCGGTATGTTGCGCCGCGCATATGCCAGCGCGCTCCGCCGGTCCGCCCTGCCTGCCCGCCCTGCCCGCCCTGCCCGCCCTGCCCGTCCGCCCCGGCTAGACGGTGTCGGGGGTGGTGCCCCGCTGGAGGTCCTCGCCGAATTCGATCATCTTGCGCGCGTAGTCCTCGGTCCACTCCGCGACCTCGGCGATGGCCTCCGCCGGGAGCCGGTCGAAGCGCCGGGGATCCGCCAGCTGGGCCGCCGCCAGGGCCTGGAACTCCACCGCCCGGTCCTGCGCGGCCCGGAAGGCCAGCGTCAGCTCGGTGGCCCGGATCAGCAGCTCACGCGGGTCCTCGATCGACTCCAGGTCGAAGAAGTGCTCCGGGTCCGTGGCGGCCTCCGAGGGCTCGAAGAGCAGCGGCGCCGGCCGCTGCCTCCGCTCGGTCCGCTCGGGCTCTGCCATGCGTGTCCTCCTGCTGCGCGTACGAATCCTGGGCCACCCTCCATTGTCCAGCGTCGCGCAAGGGTGCCCGGTGTCAGGCCGAGGCGGGCTCCTTCGCCAGCGCCGCGACGTCGTCGAGCACGCCCGCCAGCCGGCCGGCCAGGCCCTCCGGGGCCTCGAAGCCCTCGGGTCCGATCAGGGCGCTGATCCCGGGGATCGCCACCGAGCGCTCGGCGGGCAGCATGCCGAGGCGGGTGAGCACCGGCAGCAGCATCTCGGCGGCCGGGGCGCCGCCCGACGGGCCCGCGCTGTAGCTGACCAGGCCGACCGGCTTGCCCTGCCACTCGCGGTAGAGGAAGTCGATGGCGTTCTTGAAGGGGGCGGTGAACGAGCCGTTGTACATCGGCAGGACGAACACGAACGCGTCGGCGGAGTCGACGAGCGCGCTCCACTCGAGGGTGTGCTGGTGGGCGTAGATCCCGCTGGAGGCGTACTCCGGCTCGTCCAGGAAGGGCAGGGCGATCTCCGCGAGGTCCACCGGGGTGACCTCGAAGGCGCCGTGTTCACGGGCCAGGCCGGTGACCCACTCGGCGAGGGGGCGGCCGGAGGAGGTGGGGCGGGTGGCGGCGGAGATGACGTGCAGGCGGGTCATGGCGTGAACTCCCGTTGGGTGGAGGTGCGGTGTGCTGTGGTGCAGTCTGGTTGTTGACGTGTCACCCAGGAAAGTCGCCGCCGCGTGATATGTCAACTAGGTAGATGACGTATCACCAACGTGGATAGGCTGGCGCCATGACCGACATGCCCGAGCCGGCCCACCCCCGCTGGCTCACCGAGTCCGAGCAGCACGCCTGGTACGCATGGCGCCGGATGTTCCCCCTGGTCAACGCGGGGATCGCGCGTGACCTCCACCTGGACAGCGGGCTCTCCGAGGCCGACTACGACGTCCTGTCGGTGCTCGGCTCCACCGACGGCCACCGCATGCGGATCAGCTCGCTCGCGGTGCTGATGCAGTGGTCCCGCAGCCGGCTGTCCCACCAGATCGCCCGGATGGAACGCCGCGGGCTCGTCAGCCGCGAGGAGGTCGCCACCGACGGCCGCGGCGCGGAGGCGGTGCTCACCGCCGACGGGGTGGACGTCATCACCGGCGCGGCCCCGCTGCACGTGGAATCCGTACGGCGGCACCTGATCGACGTCCTCACCCCGGAACAGCTCCGCGTCCTCGCCGAGGCCGGCGAAACCCTCCGCCGCCACTTCGGCATCACCCGCAAGGACCACACCGCATAGCGCTACGGCCGCCAGGGCACCCGGTGTTCGGCCAGGTGGGCCAGGACCGAATGGTTCGCCTCCCAGCCATCCGGGAACTTCACCGTCACCCCCAGCTGTACCGGCTCCGTCGACGGGTGGTCGTCCAGCAGTTCCGCTATGCCCGCCCGGGCCACCACCACGCAGGCGTGCCGGTGCCGGGAGGCCAGCACGCACAGGCGGCCCGTCTCCAGGTGGAACGCCGTCGCGTCGGGGCGGCCCGACAGGGGGTGCAGGACCACCGTGAGGTCGTACTCGCGGCCCTGGAGCCGGTTCGCGGTGTCCACCGTGACCCCCGTGACGCCCAGCGCGGCCAGGGCCGTGCGCACGGCCGCCGCCTGGTCGCGGTGGGCGGTGCCGACGGCGATGCGGCCCGGCGTGAGCGGCGAGGGGGCCGGGGACCGCTCGTCGGAGGTCACCGCACCCCGGTCCAGAGCCCGGCGGACCACCAGGGCCACCGCCCGCACCGCCTCCGGGTCGGTGCGCGGGGTGTGCCGCGCGGGCAGCTCCAGCAGCCCCCAGCCCGACGCGGCGGCCTCGTCCAGGACCCGGTCCGGCCCCGAGCCGTCGCCCGCGACCCCGTACGCGAGCCGCCGCTCGCCCGGGCCCGTACCGCTGTGGAACCGGCTGTACGGGTAGAAGGCGCGCGAGACCAGCGGCGCGGCCGTCGCCGGGAGCCGCCACGACACCGGCAGCCGGTGCTGCGGCAGCTGCGGGTTGTGGGCCAGCAGGGTGGACACCGCCGAGGCGGAGGGGTCGTAGGACAGCCCCGCCCACTGCTCGGCGCCCACCACGCTGAACGGGTCCAGCTGCCCCGGGTCGCCCACGAACAACGCCCGCTCGAACAGCCCGGCCACGGCCAGCAGCGCGTCCGAGCGCATCTGGTACGCCTCGTCGACGATGGCGTGCTCCCAGGGCTCCGTGTCCTTGTCCTTGACGTAGGCCCACTTCGCCGCCGTGGAGATGGTGATGGGGAGTTCGGCCAGGTCCCCCGGCTTCGCCGACAGGGTGACCGACGGCAGCTCGCGCAGCGCCGGGTCGTAGGCGTCGCCGTCGCTGCTGTGCAGCCGGCCGACCTTCAGCTCCGGATCCTTCTCGGCGAGCCGCAGCACCAGGTCGTCCACCTGCGCGTTGGTCTGCGCGACCACCATCAGCCGGCGCCCGGCGGCGGCCAGCTCCCGGGCCGCCCGCACCACGAGCGTGGACTTGCCGGCCCCGGGCGGGGAGTCCACCACCACACCCCGCTCGGTGCCGTGCAGGGTGTCGTGGAGGATGGCGGCGGTGGCCCGGTCGGCGGCCGCGCCCGGGTCGAAGGCGGTGGTCACAGCAGGTCCTCGTCGGTGACGGCGTCGGGGGAGGGGAGGGGCGTCGCGGACCCCGGCGGCCCGCCGTGCGTCCACGGGGTGTTCTCCGGGTCGGGCAGCTTCGGGCCGCCGCGCGCGTCGTGCTCGAAGAGGGTCCAGCAGTCCCGGTCGCCCTTCTCCGGCACCGAGCCCGCCACCGGCTCCCGGCCGGCGCCCATCTTGTCGAGCACGCGCAGCAGCAGCCGCCCGTCCTCCTCGTACCGTACGAACTCGAAGGCCTGCTGGCGCCCGTCCAGCGAACGGAACACCTTCCCGCCGCCCTCGTCCGCCAGCTGCGGCCGGTCCTCGGTGGCCACCGTCACCAGCGGGCGCGGGCGGGGGCGCCTGCCCTCCGTCCACTCCATCACCACCTCGGTCACCTCACCGGCGAAGGCCTCGCCCGCGAAGCGCCGGCCCGCCATGACGAGCGGGTCGTCCAGCGCCTCCTGCGCGTCGAGCCGTACCTGCTCGGTCTCCCGCGTGGCCAGCTTCTGGGCGGCCGTCACCGCGTCGTCGCGGCGCGGCTGCGGCGGCTCGCCCGCCCGTACCCGGTCCCGGTGGCCCGTGAAGGACCAGCGGTCGCGGGTCCAGCGCTCCTCGGTCCGCTCGCCCGGCGGCAGGGTGCGCAGCAGGCCGATCGCCTCCCAGGTCTGCCACCAGGTGTGCTGCATCTGGTCCACGACCAGCCGCCGGATGGCCCGCTCGGCCACGCGTGCGGTATCGCCGTCGCGGGGCTCGCCCGCCGCCCGCGCCGCGTCGAACCGCGCGATCGCCGGGGCCAGCAGCTTGTTGTCGAAGGCCGGGTCGGTGGCCGGACCCGCCGGCGGGAACAGCAGCTGCCCGTCCCCGTCGCGCCCCAGCTCCGCGCGCAGCGCCCACTCGGCGCCCGAGGCGCCCTCGGGCGGGTCGATCCAGGCCAGCAGGGCCCCGAGGTGCTGGTCCTCCAGATTGCTCTGGCCGGTCGCCCAGTGCCGGCCCAGCAGCTCCGTGGCCGACACCAGCATCGAGGAGCCGGGCACCCGGGAGCGCTCGGCGAGGTGCGTGAACCAGCGGCCCAGCAGCGGCACCTGAGTGGGCGCCGGGTACGGGTTCTCCGGGTCCTCCTCGGCGGTCCGGCGAAACCGCATCGACCGGCCCAGCAGGCGCACGTACTCGATGCCCGCCCGGCTCGGCACCACGATCTGCGGCGCGTCCACGCACAGTTCGGTCTCGACCTTGACCTTCTTGCCGCTCTCCGGGTCGGTCTCGGTGCGCTCGGCCGGCTCCACGACGTCCGCGTACGCCTCCAGGTACGGCATCAGCTGCGCCGCCAGCCCGGCCAGGAACTCCCAGCGCAGGTCCCGGTCGCGCGGCTGGGGTATGACGAGGATCCGCGGCTCGTTCGGGTCGGTGCCCAGCATCGCGCCCAGCGGGGCCCCGGCCTCACCGGCGGTGGTCAGCGGTACGAGGACCAGCGGATTCCCGCTCAGGTGGCGGTGCCGTACGGTCGCGAGCGGCTGGGCGCGGCCCGCACGGACCGCCTCCAGCCGGGCCAGGGTGCTCAGCAGGGGCATTCGGGGGTCTCCGGGGCCTGGTACGGGGGACGGGCGGCGGCGAGCGCCAGCGCCTCGGCGCGCAGCCGGGCCGCCTGGCGCAGCGCGGCCGCGGTGGGATCGTCGGCGGGGCCGTCGCCGGAGCGGTCCCCGGCGGCCGCCGCGAGGGCCGCCCCGACGGTGGCCAGGCCGCCCAGCTCCCCCCGTACGGACCGGCCGAGCGCGGCCGGCTCCCCGGCGGCGCGGGACCGCTCCCGGCAGTGGAAGGCCAGCTCGCAGGCGGCGAGGCACTCGGGGGCGTAGGCGGCGGAGACCGCTGAGACGGCCTCGGTCAGCTCGGCGGCGGGCCGGGCGGGGTCGAAGCAGAGCCCCTCGGGCAGCCCGTCGGCCAGCTCCTCGACCCGGGTCAGCCGCTCCAGCTGGCGACGGGTCACCGACCGCTCCCGGCGTACGTCCACGAGTGCGGCGGTGGGCAGGTTGGAGAAGTCCTTCGGGCAGACGAGCAGCACCTGGTGGCCCACCTCGGCCCCCGCCAGCTTCGCGGCGGTCTGCTCCAGGGCGAGCACGTACACGGCGGCCTGCCGCGCGGCGGCCCCCACCTTCGCGGCGTCGGCGGCCCCGTCGATCATCGGGAACGACTTGATCTCGACCACGGTCCAGCGGCCGTCGGGATGCACCACGACGGCGTCGGGCTCCAGGTACGCGGGGGTGCCCGCCACCTCCAGGGCCAGCATCGGATGGTCGAGCAGCGTCCACGTCCGCGCGGCGGTGGCCTCCCGCAGGGCCAGCGCGGTGCGGGCGGCGCGCCCCTCGGGTCCGGCGGCGGTGAGGTCGGGCACCCGGGAGTCCGGCCCGGGCGGCTCGGCCGCGCCGCCCAGCCGGGCGTGCGTCAGCCGCAGCAGTTCGGCTCCGCCGTCGCCCTTGACCTTGGCCTCGAAGGAGTTGCCGCGGACGATGGCGAACTGCGACTGCCCGAAGGCCGCGGGGGAGCCCAGGGCCGCCGCGAGGGCGGTCTTGTCCACCCCGGCGCCGTCGAGCAGGGCCCGTCTGCCGCAGCCGGGGTTGGCGGCGAGGGCGGCGAGCGCCCGGGCGTCGAGCGGGCGGGGCGGCACGGCGGGGCCGCGCAGGTCGGCGAGCCGCTGCCGCAGTGTCGTCGTCTGGGGCGGGCCGCTGGGCGGGTAGGAGCTCACGGGCGGAAGTGTCCCATCCGCCACTGACAATCGTGGTCTTACGGCGGAAACGGTCCGGGAGGACCAGCTGTCCACGTCGTGGATGATGGACGGACGACCCCCTCGCACATTCACGGGCGAACCCCCACGGACCGGGAGAAACACAGATGGCCCCCCGCATCCTGCTGGCCCGCCACGGCCAGACGGCATGGTCCCGGCTCGGCAAGCACACCGGACGCACGGACGTGCCGCTGCTGGAGGAGGGCAGGCAGGGTGCGAAGCGGCTCGGCGAGCGCCTGGCCGCCGAGCCCTGGGCGGGCCTGCGCGGCCTCGAGGTGCGCACCAGCCCGCTGGTCCGCGCGAGCGAGAGCTGCGACCTGGCGGGCTTCGGGGCCCAGGCGGAGGCCTGGGACACCCTCATGGAGTGGGACTACGGCGACTACGAGGGCATGACCCCCGCCGAGATCCAGGCGGCCCGGCCGGGCTGGCTGATCTGGCGCGACGGGGTCCCCGGCGGCGAGTCCGTCGCCGATGTCGCGGCGCGCGCCGACGAGGTCGTCGCCTGGGCCCGCTCGGCGGAGCGCGACGTCCTGGTCTTCGCCCACGGCCACATCCTGCGCACCCTGGCCGCCCGCTGGCTCGGCTTCGAGGCCTCCTTCGGCGCCCGCATCCGGCTGGACCCCACCTCCCTGTCGGTCCTGGGCTGGGCGTACGGAGCCCCCGCGCTGGAGCGCTGGAACGACACGGGGCACCTGGACGGGTAACCGCGGGCGGGCCGGGGCTGGTCAGGCCTGGGCGTGGCGGGTCAGGAAGGTGCCGACGCGCGGGGAGCGCTGGTGCGGGATCAGGGTGCGGGCCGTTTCGGCCAGCATGGACCGGATCCGCGTCGACTGGACCTCGGTGAGCAGGTCCAGCACCCGCCCGCCGGCCCAGGCCGCCTCGTCGGGCGCGCCCGCGCGGGCCAGGTCCCCGGCGAGCTCCGCCGTGTAGAGGGCCACGTTCCGCGCGAAGTGCGGGTCCTGGAGGTCGGCCGCGCGCCGGGCGTGCCGGGCCGCGCGGGCGTGCTCCCCGAGCGCGGCCCAGCAGCGGGACTCCAGGGACTCCAGCTCCGCCTCGCCGAAGAAGGACATCCACTCCGGGTCGGCGCCCGATTCGCCCCGCGCGAACTCCGCGTGCGCCCGGGCCAGCGCCTCCTCGCAGGCCCTGCGGTCCGCGAGCCCCGCCCAGCCGCCCGCCTCCCGCAGCGCCAGCAGGGCCAGCAGCCGGGGGGAGCCGAGCGAGCGGGCCGCGCGCCGGCCCGCCTGGGCCGCCCGTACCGACTCGCGGGGGCGTCCGCAGTCCCGGGCGAGGAAGGCCATGTTGCTGAAGGCGTGCGCCTCCAGGGCCGCGTCCCCCGCGACCCGGGCGGTGGCCAGGGCTTCCGCGTAGTGCGAGCGGGCGTCCTCGAAGCGGCCCGAGTCGTGCGCCAGCCAGCCCACCGAGACGGCCAGTTCCCCCGCCCCCGCGTGCAGCCGGTCCTCGGTCGACTGCCGGGTGGCCCCCGCGTCGAGCAGGGCGTAGGCGGTCTTCAGGGGCTGCGCCGCCCGCCGGTAGAGGGCGTCGGCGCCGTGCCGGTCGTCCAGCAGCCGGATCTGGCGTACCGCGTCCTCGACCGCGGCGGCCTCGGCCTCCCCGGCGCGGGAGGGGATCCGGCGGGTGTCGCCGAGCAGGGTGAGGCTGAGAGTCGCGGCCGCCACGGTCGCGGACCCGCCGGTCATGAACGCGCGACGCAGCACGTCGCTCTCCTTGGAACGCTGGATGAGGTGGGTGAGGCCCGGCGGCGGCGCGGGCAGCGCGCGCTGCGCGGCCCGGCCGCGTACCGCCTCGCGCGGGGAGAAACCGAGGTCGGCCAGGGTGCGGCCGGGGAACATCTGGAGGAAGACCCGCTCGTAGGCGTAATTGGGGCAGCGGATCTCGCCCGATTCGACCCGGCCGATGTAGCGGGCGTCGCAGGAAACCGTTTCGCCGATCTCCCGGGCCGCGCGGCGGACCATGGCCGCGAACTCGGCCGGGGAGTGCTGCCCGCGCAGCCGGCGGAAGGAGGAGTTCGGTGAGTGGGGTGACGCCGCCATGGACGTGGCCTCCTGTTGATCTCGCCCCGGAGTCAGGGCTCCGGCGCGCATGAACGTACCGCCAGCGGCGGGGGCTACATGCGATGTTTGGCTACAAAACGGATATCTCACCCGCGATCCGCCATGAACTGCCATCCTTTGCAGCGTCTTGCCGCCGCACCCGTTGACGCTCCCGTGCGTTGAACCCATGCGGATACGGATCGAGGAGGGGTTCCCCTTGGTGGAGGCCGGCATGGACAGCATCGGAACGAACACCGCGCCCGAGCCCGGCGCGCTCTCCTCCCAGACCCAGACCCAGATTTCGATGGCGATCGCGGCCCCGACCTCGGTACCGGTCCAGGTCTCGGTCCCGTCGGCGCTCTGCTTCTCGGCCCCGGACCTGGTGACCGTGCCCACCCGCCAGGGCCTGGAGGCGGTGGACATCATCCGCCGCGGCGCCGGCCAGGCCGCCCCCGGGGTCGGCCCGGTGCTGCACGACGGTTCCGGCGACACCCTCGGCTTCCTCGTCCCGCCCGGCACCGCCGACGCCTGGGACCTGCCGGGCAGCGCCTGTACGCAGACCAACGGGCGCGGCATGCGGTTCGGCGACCCCGCCTCGCCCGTCACGGGCGGCACGGGCTGGCTGCTGCCCCCCGAGGCGGTGGGGCCGGTCACCGACCCCGAGGTGCTGCGCGCCGCGCTCGGCGAGGCGGCCCGGCTGATCGAGGCGGCCGACAACTGCCGCTAGCTCCCCGTAGGCGCTGGCCAGCGATAATGGGGGCGTGGCAGGCAAGGGCAAGGGCAGCAAGGGCGGCAGGGGAAGCGCCGGACCGGTCGTCGGGCAGGTGGGCGGCGGGCTCGCCGAGCTGGCCCCGGACCGGGAGCGTTCCCGGGCCTGGACCCTGCTGATCGACGGGGCCCCGCAGTCCCATGTGGACCTCGACGACCCCGGGTACCTGGACTTCGCGTACCAGCGCCGGATCGGCCACCTGATCGACCTGATCGCGCCTGCCCGGCAGCCCCTGAACGTGGTGCACCTGGGCGGCGGCGCCTTCACCCTGGCCCGCTACACGGCCGCCGCGCGCCCCCGCTCCACGCAGCAGGTGGTGGAGATCGACGGGGCCCTGGTGGCCTTCGTACGGGAACACCTGCCGCTGGACCCCCAGGCGCGGATCCGCGTACGGGCCGTGGACGCGCGGGCGGGGCTGGCGAAGGTGCCGGACGGCTGGGCGGACCTGGTCATCGCGGACGTGTTCAGCGGGGCGCGCACCCCGGCCCACCTGACCAGCGCGGAGTTCCTGGACGACGTACGCCGGGCCCTGGCGCCCACCGGGTGGTACGTGGCCAACCTCGCGGACGGCCCGCCGCTGGCGCACCTGCGGGGTCAGATCGCCACCGCGGCCTCGCGGTTCGCGGAGCTGGCGCTGGCGGCGGACCCGGTGGTCTGGCGGGGGAAACGTTTCGGCAATGCGGTGCTCGTGGCCGCCGACCGGGAGCTTCCCCTGGCGGAGTTCACCCGCCGCGTGGCGAGCGACCCGCACCCCGGCCGGGTCGAGCACGGCCGCGCCCTGGCGGACTTCACCGGCGGCGCCGCTCCGGTCGCGGACGCCTCGGCGGTGGCCTCCCCGCAGCCGCCGCCCTCGGTGTTCCGCTAGGGCCTAGGAGCGCCTCACGGGTCGACGATCTCCACCACCGGCGGGTGGTCGTGCCAGGTGCAGAACACCGACACCTCCCGGTTGCCCTGGGTGAAGGTGACCCGGATCCAGAAGTCCTGCTTCCACACCTGCATCCGCCAGCCCGCCTCCGGGGTCGCCGAGACCAGCCCGGCCGAGGAGGCGCCGAGGTCGAAGACGACCCGGCCGCCCGAGACCGCGTAGCTCTTCACCGTGCCGGAGCCGCCGCCCTGGCCGCCGGTCTCCTGGTACGGGCGCTGCCCGGCCGCCGACGGCGGCGCCGGCTTCGGCTTCGCGGACGGGGGCGGGGAGGCGGACGCCGAAGGCCCGGACGCGGCCGCCGACGGGGACGGCGACCCGGGCGCGGAGCCCGAGGGGCCCGGAGACGGTGGCGCATCCGACCCCCGCGTGGAGGAGGACACCGGCGGCGCCGACGCCAGCGGCACCGCGAGCGGAGGATCGTAGGCCGTCCCGGACATGACGGTGTGCACACCCCACCACGACAGGGTCACGGCGGCCGCGGTCGCCAGCACCCATGCCATGGCATGTACAAGTCCTCGTCGCATCAGGGCACATACTGCACCACCCGTCACAGACCCCGCCCGGCAGCTCCCCGGGTCCCCCGAATGGACTACGGTGCGCCCATGGCAAGTGTGCTCGTGGTCGAGGACGACCAGTTCGTACGTTCCGCCCTCATCCGGCACCTGACCGAGGCCTCCCACACCGTGCGGAGCGTCGGCACGGCCCTGGAGGCCCTGCGCGAAGTCGCCCACCACCGCTTCGACGTGGTCATCCTCGACCTCGGGCTGCCCGACCTCGACGGGTCCGAGGCCCTGAAGATGCTGCGCGGCATCACCGACGTACCGGTCATCATCGCCACCGCGCGCGACGACGAGGCCGAGATCGTCCGGCTGCTCAACGACGGCGCCGACGACTACCTGACCAAACCCTTCTCCGTCGAGCACCTCTCCGCCCGGATGGCCGCCGTCCTGCGCCGCGCCCGCGCCGCCGCCGGGGCCGAACCGCCCTCGCGCGTGCTGCGCGTCGGCGGGCTGGCCATCGACCCGCTGCGCCGCCAGGCCGAGCTCGACGGCTCCGTGCTCGACCTCACCCGGCGGGAGTTCGACCTGCTGACCTTCCTCGCCGGACGGCCCGGGGTGGTCGTGGCCCGGCGCGAGCTGCTCGCCGAGGTCTGGCAGCAGTCGTACGGGGACGACCAGACCATCGACGTGCACCTGTCCTGGCTGCGCCGCAAACTCGGCGAGACCGCCGCCCGCCCCCGCTACCTGCACACGCTGCGGGGCGTGGGCGTCAAGCTCGAGCCACCGCAGTGAGGCGGACGCAGTGAGGCGGACGCAGTGAGGCGGACGCAGTGAGGCGGACGCCGTGAGATGGGCGCTGGTCAAGGTGTGCCTCGCGGTCACGACCATGGTGGTCCTGGCCTTCGCGGTGCCCCTGGGGATGGTGGTGCAGGAGATGGCCAGCGACCGGGCCTTCTCCAACGCCGAGCGGCAGGCCGCCACCATGGGGCCGACCCTGTCCATCACCACCGACCCGATGCAGCTGCGCAAGGCCGTGGAGTCCACCGAGATGGGCGCCGCCGGGCGGATGGCCGTCCACGTGCCCGCCATCGGCGGGGCCGCCGCCGTGGACATCGGCGACGGCCGGGCCGGCGCGCACGCGGTGGCCGAGACCCGTTCCCTCGGCCGGGCGACGACCGCCCACGTCCCCGGCGGGGGCTCGGCGCTGCTCCAGCCCGTCGCCCTCGGCTCCGGGGACATCGCGGTGATCGAGATCTACGTACCGGAGAGCGAGGTCAGCAACGGCGTCGCCACCGCCTGGCTGGTCCTCGGCGGGGTCGGGCTCGCGCTCGTCGTCGGCTCGGTGGCCGTCGCCGACCGGCTCGGCGCCCGTCTGGTGCGCCCGGCCGAACGGCTCGCGGACGCCGCGCACCAGCTGGGGGAGGGGCGGCTCGGGGCGCGGGTGCCGGAGGACGGCCCCAAGGAACTCCGCTCGGCGGCCGTCGCGTTCAACTCCATGGCCGACCAGGTCGTGGAACTCCTCGCCAACGAGCGGGAGCTGGCCGCCGACCTCTCGCACCGGCTGCGCACGCCCCTGACCGTGCTGCGGCTCAACGCGGCCTCCCTCGGGGACGGCCCGGCCGCCGAGCACACCCGGGCGGCGGTGGAGCAGCTGGAACGGGAGGTCGACACGATCATCCGTACCGCCCGCGAACAGCGCGCGCCCGCCAACACCGCCACCGCCGGCTGCGACGCCTCCGAGGTGATCCGCGACCGGATGGCCTTCTGGTCGGCGCTGGCGGAGGACGAGGGCCGCGAGGTCCGGCTCGCGGGCGTGGACCGTACCGTACGCATCCCCGTGGCCCGCCCCGAGCTGGCGGCCGCCCTCGACGCCATGCTCGGCAACGTCTTCCGGCACACCCCGGAGGCCACCCCCTTCGCGGTGGACGTGCACGACGCGGGCGACGCCGTCATCGTCCTCGTCTCGGACGCGGGCCCCGGCATCGCCGACCCGGACGCCGCCCTGCGGCGCGGCAACGACGGCGGCCGGGACGGCTCGACGGGGCTCGGCCTGGACATCGTGCGGCGGGTCGCCGAGTCCACGGGCGGCGACGTACGGCTGGGGCGCTCGGTGCTCGGGGGGACCGAGGTACGGGTGTGGATCGCCCTGGACGGCCGGACCCGGGGCGGTGAGCGCGGGGCGCGCAACCGGCGCGGCCGGCGCAAGCGGCGCGGCGACTGACCGTCCCCCCCGGAGAAGCACGAAGGGGCCACGACGGGGGCGCGGCCGGGGCAACCGACGTACCCGGGGGCGCGCCTCGCGGGGCGGAAGTCCGCAGGTCGGTACGGTCCGCCCCATGGACACCCTCATCTTCGGCGGGCTCCTCGCCACCCTCGTCACCATGCACCGGGACACCTCCCGGACCGTGGTGCTCGGGGCCTGGTGGGTCATGCTGATCGCCGTGCTCCTGCTGATGGCGCACCACATCACCAGCAGCCTCGCCCTCGACCTGAGCTACTGACCCGTGGCCACGATGAACAGCCTCCTGCCGGAGGCCCCGCTGGAGGGCGGCCCGCTGAGCCGGGTCCACTACTGGTTCGCGTGCTTCTTCGCCGCCGGCTGGACGCTGGTCGTCTGCGGCGGCCTCTTCTACCAGTTCGGGCTGTGGGAGTACCCCTGCCCGCTCTGCGTCGTGCAGCGGATGTTCATGCTGCTGGCGGCGATCGGCGCCGGGTACATCATCCGCACCGCGCTCACGGTCGGCGTGGTGACGGGCCGGGACTACATGACGGGCTGGGGGATGGCCCTGGTCGCGGTGGTGTGCGGCTCCTTCACCGCGTGGCGGCAGACGATGCTGCACATCCTCCCCGGGGACAAGGGCTACGGCAGCGAGGCCTTCGGCCTGCACCTGTACGTGTGGGCGTGGATCCTCTTCACGGCCTCGGTCGTCGCGATCGGCGTCGTCCTCGCCCTCGCCCACACGACGGCCGGCCGGAACGTCCCGACCGCCGCACCCGGCCCGTACCGGACGGCGGGGATGCTGGTGCTGGCCTTCCTGGGGCTGGTCATCGCCGTCAACCTGGTGGCGGTCTTCCTGGAGGAGGGCTTCCACTGGTTCCTGCCGGACGACCCCTCGCGCTACCAGTTCTTCTACGACGTCGGGATCCTGGACTGAGGCCCTCCCGGGCACCGCCCCCGCCCGGACGGGGGCGCAGATGTTGCCGCGCCCCCGGCCCGCGCGGAGGGTGGTCATGACGGAAGGAGCCACGCATGAGAGTCATGCTCAGGGCCCACATGGACACGGCCGCCACCAACGAGGGCATCATGACGGGCGGCCTGCCCCAGGCGGTCAAGAAGCTGATCGACAAGGTCAAGCCGGAGGCGGCCTACTTCGGTCTCCACGAGGGCGTGCGCTCCTGCTGGATCGTCTTCGACCTCCAGGACAGCGCGCAGATGCCGGCGTTGACCTGGGACCTGTTCCACGATTTCAACGCCGAGATCGAGGTCGGTCCGGTCATGACGGCGGAAGACCTGGGGAAGGCGCTGGGGGCGTTGAAGTCCTCGTGACCGCGGCCGCGACGGCGGCGGTGGGCCCGAACCGGACCCGCCCCGCGGTGGCCAGCGCCAGCACGGCCGAGGCGGCGGCCGCCGCGCACGACACGGCGAACGCGGCCCGGTACCCGTACGCGGCGGCCAGCGGCCCGGCCGCCGCGGCGGCGAGGGCCTGACCGACGATCAGGCCGCTGCCCAGCACGGTCATGGCCTCGCCCATCCGCTCCGCCGGCCCGGCCCGCTCGGCCAGCCCGAACAGGGCGATGAGGTGCGGGGCCACGGCCAGCCCGATCCCGGCGACGGCCGCCGCCGCGCCCCACAGCCCCGACACGGCCAGCAGGGGCAGGGTGAGCACCGCCTGGAGCCCGATCGTCCACCGCAGCCGCACCGGCAGGCCGGCGGTCCCGGGCCGGGCCACCGTCACGAAGCCGGCGACCGAGCTGGTCACCGCCATGGCCGCCCACACCAGCCCGGCCGCGCCGCCCTCGCCCAGCGAGCGCGCGAGGGCGTTGACCCCGGTGTTGGCCCCGCTCCACGCGGCCCCCTGGAGCACGGCCATCGCGAACAGCAGGGCCAGCCCCGGCGACCACAGTCGTACGTCGGCCCGCGCGCCCACGGCTGCGACCGGCCCGGGCGCCGTCGGGTGGAGGGCGAACAGGCTCCCGGACACCAGGATCAGGACTGCCGCCAGGACCAGCGCCGAGGCGGGGTGCACGGTCACCGCGAGGATCCCGGCCAGCGCGGGCCCCACCATGAACCCGACCTCGTCCAGGGTGGTGTCGAAGGACAGCGCGGAGCCCAGCAGGGCCTTGTCCTCCCCGGCCAGCCGCGCCCAGCGGGCCCGCGCCAGCGGGCCGACCTGCGGGACGGTCAGCCCGGCGGCGACGGCCACGCCCATCCGGGCGGACAGGGGCAGCCCGCCCAGCACGGCGGCGACCAGGGCGAACAGCACGGCGGCGTTGGCGGCGCAGGCGACGAGCAGCACCGGGCGGTGGCCGCGCCGGTCGGCGAGCCGCCCGATGACCGGGCCGCCGAGGGCCTGGCCCAGCCAGAGCGCCGCCGCGACGGCGCCGGCGTCGCCGATGCCGTCGCGGTCGTTGATGAGCAGGAGCGTTCCGATGGGGCAGAGCGCGGCGGGCAGCCGGGCGAGGAACGCGTGGACGGGCAGGGCGCGGCCGCCGAGGGCGAACACCCCGCGGAAGCCGGCCGGAGCGGATCCGGCTGTGGGACGGGACATGGGGCAACCTCCAGCCGCACGCCGACCCTCCCGTGTCTCCGGCGCGCGTCGTTGCCCGTTGCCCGGGACGCTAGCGGCGGAATTCCCGCTTCGGAAGCCCCTGGTGATGGGAGCGCTCCCACCCTCCCCAAGGGGTAGATTCGCAGCGGGAGGCAGCCATGAACGGTCACGGTCAGGGGCGCGGGCGGGGACGGCCGACCCTGGAGGACGTCGCCCTGCGGGCCGGGGTCGGGCGC
Organism: Streptomyces sp. NBC_00091; assembly: GCF_026343185.1. Lineage (GTDB taxonomy): Bacteria > Actinomycetota > Actinomycetes > Streptomycetales > Streptomycetaceae > Streptomyces. The sequence goes on from NZ_JAPEMA010000001.1 coordinate 3,766,563, forward strand.
GGCACCGTCTCCCGGGTGGTCAACGGCTCGCCCAAGGTCAGCGGGCGCACCCGGGCGGCCGTCGAGGCCGCCGTCGCCGAGCTCGGGTACGTGCCCGACCGCGCGGCCCGGGCGCTGGCCGCCGGCCGAGCCGGCGCCGTCGCCCTGGTCCTGCCCGGACCGCAGTCCCCCTGCCTCGCCGAACCCGGCTTCTCCGGCGTGCTGCGCGGGGCCGCCGAGACCCTGGCCGGGGCCGGGGTACAGCTGGTGCTCATCCTCGGGGGCGGTGTGCCGCGGCCGGCCGGGCCCCGGGTGGACGGGGTGCTGCTGCTGTCGCCGCAGCCGGGGGACCCGCCGCCGGGCGTCCCGGCGGTGGCGGGTGGACCCGGGGCGGCCGCCGGGACCCTGCCGAGCGTGGACTGCGACCACCTCGGGGGCGCGGCCGGGGCGGTGCGCCATCTCCTAGGGCGGGGCCGCCGGGAGATAGCCGCCATCGCCGGTCCGCCGCAGGAGTACGGGGCCCGGCGCCGCCTGGAGGGCTACCGGCAGGCCCTGGCCGCCGCCGGGCACCCGGCGGACGAGCGGCTGGTCGCGGTCGGGGACCTCACCGAGGACGGCGGCCGGCGGGCCATGCGGGAGCTGCTGGAGCGCCGCCCCGCTCTGGACGCGGTCTTCGCCGCCTCGGACCTGCTGGCGGCGGGCGCCCTGCGGGAGCTGCGCGCGGCCGGCCGCCGGGTACCGCAGGACGTGGCGGTGGTGGGCTTCGGCGACTCGGAGCCGGCCCGCTATCTGGATCCGCCGCTGACCAGCGTGCGGGCGCCCGCCGAGGAGCTGGGCCGGACGATGGCGCGGCTGCTGCTGGCCCGGATCTCGGGCGGGGGGACCGAGGAAGCGGAGATCGTCCTGCCGACGGAGCTGATCGTCCGCGGGTCGACGTAGAAAAGCAGAAAAGAGGACGGAGAACGCAGAAGGCCCCGGTCCGCTCTCGCGAACCGGGGCCTTCCCGCAGGGTGAGTGACGGGACTTGAACCCGCGGCCACCTGGACCACAACCAGGTGCTCTACCAACTGAGCTACACCCACCATGTCCGGTCGCAGAACGACCGGCCGAAGAAAAGGGTACAGGGTCCGGGAGGGTGCTCGCTCCCCCGTTCCCCCGCGCCCCCCTCCGGAAGGTGCTACTAGTCCGCCACCGCGTGCTTGGCGGCGATGGTCCGGGCGGTGTCCGAGTCTGGCCCGGGCTGCGGCACGAAGACCGCCTCACGGTAGTAGCGCAGCTCGGTGATCGAGTCCTTGATGTCCGCCAGCGCCCGGTGGTTGCCGTTCTTGGGCGGGCTGTTGAAGTACGCCCGCGGGTACCAGCGGCGCGCCAGCTCCTTGACCGAGGACACGTCCACGATCCGGTAGTGCAGGTGGCTCTCCAGCGCCGGCATGTCCCGCAGCAGGAAGCCGCGGTCGGTGCCGACCGAGTTCCCGCACAGCGGCGCCTTGCCCGGCTCCTTGACGTGCTGCCGTACGTACGCCAGGACCTGCGCCTCGGCGTCGGCCAGGGTCGTGCCGCCGGCCAGCTCGTCGAGCAGCCCGGAATTGGTGTGCATCTCGCGCACCACGTCCGGCATGGTCTCCAGGGCCGCGTCCGGCGGGCGGATCACGATGTCCACGCCTTCGCCGAGCACGTTGAGCTCCGAGTCGGTGACCAGTGCGGCCACCTCGATAAGTGCGTCGTCCGTCAACGAGAGCCCGGTCATCTCGCAGTCGATCCACACCATGCGATCGTTCATGCGCCCCACCTTATGCCGAAGGTCCCCCGCATCGGTGCTCGACCGGTGCGGGGGACCTCTTCAGACGGTGATCGCCGCAGGTGGGCGCTACGCGTGCTCGCGCAGGACCCGGCCCGGGGCGTACAGCTCCGTCACGCTGGGACCGGAGGCGGCCAGGGCCGCCGCGGCCCGCTGGGGCTGCGGGGTGCGCTGGTGCGGCACCGGGGAGCCCTGCATTTCGGACACCGGGGACACGTCGGTCTGCGGCCGGCGTGCTCGGTAGGCGGAGCGGTAGGCGGCCGGGGAGGACCCCAGCTGCCGCCGGAAGTGCCCGCGCAGGGCGACCGGCGAGCGGAACCCGCAGCGTCCGGCGACCTCGTCGACCGAGTAGTCGGAAGTCTCCAGCAGCCGCTGTGCCTGGAGCACCCGCTGGGTGATCAGCCACTGGAGCGGCGCGCTGCCGGTGAGCGAGCGGAACCGCCGGTCGAAGGTGCGCCTGCTCATGTAGGCGCGGGCGGCCAGCGTCTCCACGTCGAACTGCTCGTGGAGGTGTTCCAGTGCCCAGGCGACGACCTCGGCGAGCGGGTCGGCGCCGATCTCCTCGGGCAGCGACCGGTCGAGGTAGCGCTCCTGGCCTCCCGTGCGGCGCGGCGGTACGACGAGCCGGCGGGCCAGTGCTCCGGCCGCCTCGCTGCCGTGGTCCGTGCGCACGATGTGCAGGCACAGGTCGATTCCGGCCGCGGTGCCCGCGGACGTCAGCACGTCGCCGTCGTCGACGAACAGTTCGCGCGGGTCGACGTGGACGGACGGGTAGCGCTTGGCCAGCGTCGGCGCGTACATCCAGTGCGTCGTCGCGGGCCGGCCGTCCAGCAGCCCGGCGGCGGCGAGCACGAAGGCTCCCGTGCACAGGCCGACGATCCGGGCCCCCTCCTCGTGCGCCAGACGCAGTGCGTCGAGCGCCTCCGGCGGCGGCGGTGAAGTGATGGAGCGCCAGGCCGGAACGACGACCGTGCCTGCCCGGGCGATCGCCTCCAACCCGTACGGCGCGGTCAGTTCGAGTCCGCCGGTGGTCCGCAGCGGACCGTCCTCCCCGGCGCACACGAGCAGTCGATAGCGCGGAACTCCCGCGTCCTGCCGGTCGATGCCGAACACGGACAGCGGAATGGAACTCTCGAAGATCGGCCCGCCGCTGAACAGCAGCACGGCGACGATCTCTCTGCGGCGACGCCCCGCGAGCTTCCGGCCCGCGTCCGCGACGACGGCGGTGGAATCCTGGCTCATGGCGCTAAGCCCCCCTTGGGTGTCGCGACTCCTTGGTCTGGTCGCACCTGCACGTTTCCCCTCGGCCTTGCACGTGGATCCCCCGCCGTAAATACATGATCGAATCTACTGCGTCCCGTGGTGTCGGCGTGACAAGTTCAGCACGCAGCGCTATGTCGACTTGGCAACTTGGCGAAAAGCATTCGATCAGGAAGCGTTCCACTCCGCTACCCGACGAGGAAGCCCGCGATCCGGCCGTGGCCAGTACCGGTGGGGTCCGTACGCCCCCTGGCGCCCGTAGTCGCTGGTGGTAGGGGGGGTGGGGGGACATTCCGGCAAGGGAAGCGCCAGGTCCGGAAGTTGGCTGAAAACAACCGGGTGTGTACGTACGAATCAGTCAGTCGTGAGGGGACAGGCCACCGGAACCATGGCAACCGCGGTGCGAACCGGCCCCGCTGCGGGAGTGCCGGCCGCGGTGGTTGGACGGAAGCGGATCCTCCGACAGCACCCGGGCGGCGGCCCGTTCGGTCTTCTCCGAGTAGCGCAGCAGCACCCGGCAGGCGGCCGTGACGGCGGCCAGCCCCAGGGTCGCCACGGCGGCCCCGCCGTAGGAGGTTCCGTAGACCACCAGGACCACCGGGACGAGCAGGCAGCTGAAAGCGGCCCAGCGCACCACGTCACCCGCCGGGTCGTCATGGGCGCGCCCGGCGGAGTGCACGGACGGGTGAAGCGAGGGGCGCCCGGACGACGGCCCCGGGCGCGGGGAAGGGAGGGACTGCGTCGGCGGAGCTGGCTGGACGGGCTGGACGGGGTGAACCGGATGGCCGGGCACGGCGTACTCCCTGCGGGCTCTTCCTGGACGGTCGGACGCCTGTCCAACGCCCCGGTACGGGCCTCGGTCACTGCGCGCACGGGTGGCGCAAGGGTCATTCGTCACTGGCTGTAGGGAGCAGCCGCCATTGCCAAGGCGCTCGCGCTCCGGCATGCTCCCTGGGACGCTCTCCAAGGGCGGCATGCCCTGTGCAGGACAGGAGTGTCGCCGTACCCTGGTGGGTAAGGGCTTGGGAAGATGCTTCCCGGACAGAGCTCCGTCACGCAGCGTCGTCAAAAACGCGCGTGGTCACCGCCCGCGTCGTCAGAAAATCCGAGTCGCCGAAACCGCCCCTGTCGCTTCCCCCGAGGACTCTTCGCCGAGACACCCATGGCCGGTCACGAATTCTCCGAACCTGCGGACCGCAAGCGCAAACACCTCGCCGATTCCGTATCGAGCGACCTGCGCGCGGTGGAACAGACACGTCACCCCTGCGATCCGGCCTTCCGGCACGGTGTGGTGGTGGGCTTCGACGGCTCGACGTCCAGTGAGCGAGCCCTCGCCTACGCGATCGGCATGGCCCGGCGTTCCGGTTCCGGTCTGATCATCGTCCATGTGGCGAACCGGCTGCCCACCACGGTGTGGGCCGGCTGTGAGCCGCCCGTCTTCGTGGACGTGCCGGACCACCGCACCGAGGTGCTCGGCCTGGAGCTGGCCTGCGCGGACTATCTGGCCGAGGTGCCGTGGATCCTCGTCGAGCGCGGTGGTGACATCTGCCACGAGCTGGAGGAGGTCGGCCGGGAGTACTCGGCGGACGCCATCGTGGTGGGTTCCACTCACGGGATCGTGGGCCGGATCTTCGGCTCGGTCGCGGGGCGGCTGGCGAAGCGGGCACAGCGACCCGTTGTTGTCATTCCGTAACCGACTGTATGCCGGTTGTGCGGTTGTGAACCCCCTTGTAAAGGGTAGATAAATGCTGCTGGGACGCAGCAAACAACTGCAGATCGAAGGGAGCCCGCCGTGGACAATGGTGTCTCTGCGGGAAGCACGGCCTCGACTTCGACCCTGGGGAACATCGCCCTGGGTCTCACCCTTCTGGCGTTCGGTATCGGCCACACGGGCGTACTCGCCGGTGTGACCGCGGCCAACTCCGTGTCGCTCGCGATGTACGTCGGCGGCGCCGCCCTGTTCCTCCTCGGCCTCCTCGAATACCGCGGCGGCAACGGCTTCAACGGCACCGCCTTCGCGGGCCTCGGCATCTTCTGGTTCACCTGGGCCAAGGGCGCGGGAGCCTCGGTCTCCGAGGAGGCCGCCGGAACGTTTCTGGTCCTCTTCGCGATGCTCGCGCTGACCCTGACGCTCGCCGCGGCGAGCGGACTGTTCGGCCAGGGCGTCTACGCCCTGCTGACCCTCGCCCTCCTCCTGCTGGCCATAGCCGCCTTCGCGGACAGCGCCGGGCTGGCGAAGGCGGGCGGCTGGGTCGCGGCCGTGTCCGGGCTGCTGGCCTGGTACGGGGCCACCGCCGCGCTGGCCAACTGGCCGGTGTCGCTGGGCAGGACCTCGGGGAACGCGGTCGCCGCGGGCTGACCGGCCCGGACCGCAGGACAACGGACAGGGGTGCCACCGGAGTTCCGGTGGCACCCCTGTCGCGTACGGCGAACTCGTGTGCGGTGGTGGCTACTCGACCGTGGCTACTCGACCGTGACGGACTTCGCCAGGTTGCGCGGCTTGTCGATGTCCCGGCCCAGGGCCAGGGCCGTGTGGTACGCCAGCAGCTGGAGCGGGATGCCCATCAGGATCGGGTCCAGCTCGTCCTCGTTCTTGGGCACGAGGATGGTGTGGTCGGCCTTCTCCTGCTCCCGGTGGGCGACGGCCAGGATCCGGCCGCTGCGGGCCTTGATCTCCTCCAGCGCCGCGCGGTTCTTCTCCAGCAGGTCGTCGTCCGGGACGATCGCGACCGTCGGCATCGCCGGCTCGATGAGCGCGAGCGGGCCGTGCTTGAGCTCGGAGGCCGGGTAGGCCTCGGCGTGGATGTAGGAGATCTCCTTCAGCTTGAGGGAGGCCTCCAGGGCCACGGGGTAGCCGCGCACCCGGCCGATGAACATCATCGACTTGGCCTCGGCGTACTCGGCCGCCAGCTTCTTGATGTCCTCCTCGCCCTCGAGGATCTCCTGGATCTGCGCGGGCAGCTTGCGCAGGCCCTCGATGATCCGCTTGCCGTCGGTGACCGACAGGTCCCGGATCCGGCCCAGGTGCACGGCGAGCAGCGCGAAGGCCACCACCGTGTTGGTGAAGCACTTGGTGGAGACGACGCAGACCTCGGGGCCGGCGTGCACGTACACGCCGCCGTCGGCCTCGCGGGCGATCGCGGAGCCGACCACGTTGACCACGCCGAGGACGCGGGCGCCCTTGCGCTTGAGCTCCTGGACGGCCGCGAGCACGTCGTACGTCTCACCGGACTGGGAGACGGCGATGTAGAGGGTGTCGGGGTCCACGACCGGGTTGCGGTAGCGGAACTCGGAGGCCGGCTCGGCGTCGGCGGGGATGCGGGCCATGCTCTCGATCAGCCCGGCGCCGATCAGGCCCGCGTGGTAGGAGGTGCCGCAGCCCAGGATCTTGACCCGGCGGATGCCGCGCGCCTCGCGCGGGTCCAGGTTCAGGCCGCCCAGGTGGACGGTGTTGAAGCGGTCGTCGATCCGGCCGCGCAGCACGCGGTCGACCGCGTCGGGCTGCTCGGAGATCTCCTTGTGCATGTAGGTGTCGTGGCCGCCCATGTCGAAGGAGGCGGCCTCCCACTCCACGGTCTCCGGGGTGGCGGTGGTCGTCGTACCGCTGGTGGTGTAGGTGCGGAAGTCGTCGGCCTTCAGGGTGGCCATTTCGCCGTCGTTGAGGGTCACGACCTGGCGGGTGTGGGCGATCAGCGCGGCGACGTCGGAGGCGACGAGCATCTCCTTCTCGCCGATGCCGAGGATGACGGGGGAGCCGTTGCGGGCGACGACGATGCGGTCGGCGAAGTCGGCGTGCATGACGGCGATGCCGTAGGTGCCCTCGATGACCTTGAGCGCCTCGCGGACCTTCTCCTCCAGGCTGTCGGCCTGGGAGCGGGCGATCAGGTGGGTGATCACCTCGGTGTCGGTGTCGGAGACGAAGACGACGCCCTCGGCCTCGAGCTTGACGCGCAGCTCGGCGGCGTTGTCGACGATGCCGTTGTGGACGACGGCGACCTTGTTCTCGGGGTCCAGGTGCGGGTGCGAGTTGATGTCGCTGGGGGCGCCGTGGGTGGCCCAGCGGGTGTGGGCGATGCCGGTGGTGCCGGCGAAGCGCTTGGGGACGCGCGCCTCGAGGTCGCGGACGCGGCCCTTGGCCTTGACCATCTTCAGCGCGGCGGCCTTCGGGCTGTTGACGACGATGCCCGCGGAGTCGTAGCCGCGGTACTCCAGTCGTGCCAGGCCTTCGAGCAGCAGCGGTGCCACGTCACGCTTGCCGATGTAACCGACGATTCCACACATACGGTGTTGCCCCTCCTGAAGTCCGGTGGTCCTGCTCGTCCGCGCGCGGCCGGTCCGGCCGCCCCGGCCCTGTCAGCCGTAGACGATGCGGCGCAGCTGCCGGAGCGAGAGCTCCGGCGGCGCCACGGCGCGGTGCGGCAGTTCGGCCGCGATCCGCTCGAAGATCTCGGCGTTGACCGCTCCGCCCGACTGCAGCTCGCGATGGCGGCGGCGGACGAACTCCTCGGTCGTCTCGTCGAAGTACGCGAGCACGTCGAGCACCACCCGGGCGGCTTCCCCGCGCTGTAGCGCGGTGCTGCGCACCAGGTGGTCGACGAGGTCGTCATGGGACGGGCGGCGGTCGAGCACCTGTAGATATTGACTGTCCAAGGAGTGAAACGCAAAGATCCTGCCCGGAATCGGGCAGGATCTTGCTGGTCTGGACCAGGGAAGGGGTGATTCCGGTACGTGGCGGTCAGAAACGACCCAAAATCGCCGCCTTCGCCGCCGAGAACTCATCGACGGTGAGGACTCCCGCCTGGTGCAGCTCGCCCACCTCGCGCAGCCGCCGCAGCAGGGTGTCGTGGTCCACGGGCTCGCCCGCCAGCGCCGGGGCCGCCTCCGCCAGTGGCAGGGCCTGGGCCGGGGCCGGGGCGGACGCGGGAGCCGCCGGATGGGGCATCCGTACGGCCACGGCCGCCGCGACCAGCGCCATCAGCGGGTCCTTCTTGAAGCCGAAGAGCTCCACCGTGCAGGGGTCGTACTTCGGCGCGGGGGCCGAGCCCGCGCCCGTCAGGGTGAACCGCAGCCAGCCGTTGTCCAGGCCCTTCGAGGGGGACCACTCCACCGCCCGCACGTCCGCGACCCGGAACTCGCGCGGCCCGCCCGAGCGCTTGGCCTCCTCCGTCGTCCAGTTCCAGTCCAGGACCACCCGGTCGCCGTCGAAGGAGGCCGTCCCGTCACCCGCGCCGAAGGCGATCGGCACCGGCGGCCCCGGCAGCAGGTACGCGTCGCACGGCCCGGGATCCACCTGGTCCAGCAGCAGGGCGTTGCGCACCTCGTCCACGAAGTACTCCGCCACCCCGGTCCGGTCCGTCTCCACGCCCAGGCGGTACGGGTCCGAGGCCTCCGGCAGCCGCCCGCCCGTCACCTGGAGGAGCGGATCCGCCCCGTCGCGCAGCCGCAGCCGCAGCCGCCCGGCCTTGCGCCCGGGCTCGAAGCTGATCCCCCCGATCGCCCGCAGCGGCACGACCACCTCACCGAGGTGCTGCCGCAGCAGCCCCACCCCCTTGTCGCGGCCCGGCACGATGCGCACCGCGTCCCCGTCGAAGGTCCAAGTACCGTCCTTCTGGATGATTTCCGCCATCCGGCGATTGTCCCACCGGCCCTCCCCCGGACACCGGAGGGCCGTTTGGCCTATACCTGGGCGCATGAGAGTCCTGCGACGCGCGCTCGGCACCCTCCTCGTCATCGGCGGCCTCGGCGCCGCCGTCTCCTGCACCGCCGCCCACGGCGACGACGCCAAACCCGGCGCCGGACGCCCCGCCGCCCTGGCTCCCTACGAGCAGCTCCTGCCGGCGCCCGCCTCCGCGCGGGCCGAAGGCCCCGGGTACGGCTACGGCGCCGGCACGGTCATCCGTACCGGCCCGGGCTCGCCGGAGGAGGTCCGGCAGATCGGCGAGCTCCTCGCCGAGCAGCTGCGCGGGCCGAGCGGGCTGCCGCTGCCGGTGGTCGACGGGGAGGAGGGCGACGGGATCCGCCTGCGGCTCGACCCCGGCGCCGGGGGGCTGGGGGCGGAAGGCTACCGGCTGCGGAGCACCGCCTCCGGGGTCACCCTGACCGCGCGCACCCCGGCGGGCCTCTTCCACGCCGGGCAGACGCTGCGGCAGCTGCTGCCGGTGCGGGGCACGGGCGTGGTCCCGGGCGGCGAGGTCGTCGACACCCCGCGCTTCGCGTACCGGGGGGCGATGGTGGACATCGCCCGCCACCACTTCCGGGTGGAGCAGGTCAAGCGGTACGTCGAGCAGCTCGCCCAGTACAAGATCAACACCCTGCACCTGCACCTCACCGACGACCAGGGCTGGCGGATCGCCATCGACTCCTGGCCCCGCCTCGCGCAGTACGGCGGCGGCAGCGAGGTCGGCGGCGGCCCCGGCGGGTACTGGACCAAGGACGAGTACCGGGACCTGGTCGCCTACGCGGCGGAGCGCTATGTCGACGTGGTCCCGGAGATCGACATGCCGGGCCACGTCAACGCGGCCCAGGCCTCCTACGGGGAGCTGACCTGCGACGGCAAGGCACCCGAGCGCTACACCGGGATCAAAGTCGGCTTCAGCTCGCTGTGCGTGGGCAAGGAGCGCACGTACGAGTTCATCGACGACATCCTGGGAGAGCTGGCCGCCCTCACCCCCGGCCGCTACCTCCACATCGGCGGCGACGAGGCCCACTCCACCCCGGCGGCGGACTACGCGGCCTTCATGGACCGCGCCCAGGCGGTGGTGGCCCGCCACGGCAAGACGGTGGTGGCCTGGCACCAGCTCGCGACGGCCCGCCCGGCGCCGGGCGCGGTGCTCCAGTACTGGGGCCACGACAAGACGGCCGCCGCGGAGAAGGCCGCGGTCGTGGCGGCGGGGAAGTCCGGCCACCCGGTGATCCTCTCCCCGGCGGACCACGCCTACCTGGACATGAAGTACGACAAGGCGACGAAGCCGGGCCTGGCCTGGGCCGGCTACGTCCCGGTCCAGCGCTCCTACTCCTGGAACCCGGGCGGCTACCTCCCCGGCCTCCCGGAAACCTCCGTCCTCGGCGTCGAAGCCCCCCTGTGGACGGAAACCGTCGCGACCCGGGCCGACTGGGAGCTGCTGGCCTTCCCCCGGGTCCTGGGCCTCGCGGAACTCGGCTGGTCCCCGGCGGCTTCCCTGGACTGGCCCGCCTACCGCCAACGCCTCTCCGCCCAGGCCCCCCGCCTGGACGCCCAGGACATCACCTACTACCGCGCCCCGGACGTGCCGTGGGGGTAGCGGGGGCCGGGTGGCGTGAACAGGACCCTCCACCGGGAGGCCCACCGGCCTTGTCGCAGGTCCGTGCAACGATCTGTCGAGCCGGGGAGGTTGGTCGGCGCTGGCCAAGGGGGTAGTTCAGGGCGGGATTTGACGAGGAGTGGGCCCAGCTGCGGGCGGTTGCGGCCGAGCGGTCGGCTTCGGGGAGCGGCGTATCGCCGGTCCCGGTGGCGGCGGCTTCCGGAGTCGTCGCGGATCCGCTCGACGCGCCACGGGAGGCGGCGCAGGCGCGGCTGGCCGACTTCCGGGGCCGGGTGGTGCTGGTGCCGCTGGACGCACGGGGCGGGCTGTGGACCGCCGAGCTCGGGGGTCTGGACTGGATCTGCGCGTTCTCGGGGGAGGAAACGCTGGCCCGGTTCGCCGAGGCGCGGGGCGAGGCCAGGCAGGAGTGGGTGTTCCGACGGGTGGTCGGTGCGCGGCTGCTGGACGAGGTGATCCCGGAGCTGGACTTCCCGTGCGGGGTGGCCTTGGACGTGGCCGGGCCCGACGGCGTGGTGTTCCCGCCGCTGCGCGGGATCGTGCCGGATGCTGTGGCGCTGGACGGGGAGGTGGCGGTATGAGCGGGGGCGGGGCTGAGATGCTCACGTTGAACGAGGCCGTCGAGGCGGCCAGGCCCTATCTCGAGCAGGCGTTCTCCTACGGGCCGTGGACGCTCGTCCTGCAGCCGGAACTCAGCGAAGAGCACGAGCTGGCCTGGATCATCAGGATCGATTCACAAGAGAGCATCGACGCGGGCGACCCGTGGGTGGGGCCCATGGAAAAGATGGTGCTCGTACCCAAGGACGGGGCGGCAGTCCGCTTCCCGCCGACGCACCTGCCACTTGATGAGTACTTCGCTTACGTGCGCCACGGTGGCTGGGATACGGCCGCCAAGGGGAAAACCAGTAAGGCTGAGCCGTGGCAGAAAGCGTTGCAGTGGCTTCTCGACACGTACCACGGGCTCGTCGAACTGGTGAGTATCGAAGCGGTTGCCGAGGACGCGGGCACGTGGCTGTTCGCCTGCCGGACGATCGAGCAGCCGGGGTATCCACGGACGCCGATGCTGGCCGCGTCGGTCGTGGTGCCCAAGACGCCGGGGCGGCCTTTCCACCCCGCCTCTGACGATCCGTGGGGTGACGTGGCTGCGTACACAAGAGCTCCCGCCAAGCGCGACCCGGAGGTGGAGGCGCGGCGGCTGAACTCGCGCGGCTGCGTGGTGACCGTGGCCGCCGCCATCGCAGGGGCTCCGTCGACCCCGCTGCCCTGGCAGCCGGCGCACGAGGCGCCCGGGTGGTGGGAACTGCTGCTGCGCCGGTACTTCCCCAGTGCGGAGCAGCTGAGGTGCGGGAGCTGGGACGAGGTGATCCAGCATGCCCAGGAGACCGGGCCGGACACCCAGGGCGTGGTGTGGGTACGTCGGGCGATCGGCGGCACCGAGGTCAGCGGGCATCTGCTGTACGTGCACAACAACAACGGCAGCGTCGTGTTCCTCGACGGCATGATCGGCGGCCTCGCCCGGCTGGGCAGCATGGGTGTGTTGGAGCTGGTGTTCGCGCGGTTCCGTCCCGGGGCGCCGCAGTCCGCCGAGGACTTCGGGGCGGCCCGGCTCAAGGCCGAGGAGTGGCTGCGGCGGACGTACGAGGAGTCGGTCGAGCTGGTGGCACCGGACCCGGCGGATGAGACGGCTCGGGGCTGGCTGTTCGCCTGTCAGACCACGGCCGCGCTGAGGGGCGGGGACTGGCGGCACGCGATGCTCGACGCCGGCGTGGTCGTACCGAAGGGGCCCGGGGCGCCGTTCCTCCTGCCCAACTCCGATCCGTGGGGTTTCTTCGCCCGCTGGGACCGGGGTGAGCCGGCGGGTCCCACGCCCGAGCCGGGTAGGGCCGACTGGTTCGCCTCCACGATGGGCCAGTTGGGGCCGGTCATACAGGTCTCCGAGTTCTCGACCATCGCAGACTCCGTCCGGGCGCTCGCGGCGCTGCCGGCCGGCGGACGCGCTCTGGTGTGGGTACGCCGACTGGACGGGCGGGGGCGGGAATCCACCGGCCTGCTGCTCACCGGCTTGCACTCCGAGGTCGGCTTCGTGGGACTCGTGGACGGCTCCGCAGAGGAATTCAAGAGCCTGGATGGGCTGGGGGAGTGCGGGGTCCGGGTCATCCGGTACCGCTGATGTCGATGTGGCTCAGGGGCGGGCGGGGATTTTGCTGCTGTCCTGCGGGTTCAGCCAGCACACTCACCCCAATGGCGTAACGGGTGATCGGTGCGCGGGCGGTGTTCCCCCGGACGGGCGACACTGATGGCACCGTCCGGCGCCCGTGATGATGCCGCCGTAGAGGGCTGCAGCCGCGCGCCGGAACACCCCGGCCACTTAGTGGCCGTGCGCTTCTGATCGGGGTATCCGATGAGACTGAAGTCCCTCGTGGCGTCGGCTGCCGTGTGCGGCCTGATCACGCTCGGCCCGTTGCCGACGGCCTCCGCGCAGCCGGCGCCGGCCGCCCCGGCGAAGGCCGCCACGTGCCCCTCGGGCGTCCCCCCGCCCGGTACGGGCTCGCAGATATCCGACGCCGATGCCGCCGCCCTCGTGAACGCCCACAACGACGCGCGGCGGGAGGCGCTGCAGAAGTACAACCCCGGCCTTCCCCTGGTACCCGTGAAGTGGGACCCCAAGGTCGCCTGCGACGCGCAGGCCTGGGCCGATGACCCCGCCTCCTCCGCGGGAGGTCAGCTCCACCACAGCGGCCGGGACGCGAACGGCAACCAGGGCGAGAACCTCTTCAACGCCTACCCCGGGCCGGCGCAGCCCATGAGGGCGATGGACCCCGCGCTGGACTACAGCTGGATGGCCGAGAAGGCCGCGTTCGATGCCGACAACAACGCGCCTATCCAAATCAAGGCTCCCGATGGCACCAATTTCCGTAAGTGGGGTCACTACTCGCAGATCGTGTGGACGGGCACCACGTCGATCGGCTGTGGCGTGAAGCAGGACGTTCCCGTGAGTTCCTCCACAGGGTGGATCCTGGTCTGCCGGTACCTTCCCGCGGGCAATTTCGACGGGCAGCGGGCCATTCCGCCCGGGAACCCGGACACGCCGGTCAAGCCGCCCGTGCCGCCCGTGCCGTCCTTGCCGCACGGGGTGCCCGTGGCGATGGCGAAGCAGAATGACAACTTGTTGACGGCTCTTGCCGTGGACAGGGAGGGTTTTCTGAATGTGGCTTGGGTGGTCGGGACTGAGCCTTGGCATGATCCGGTGCGGTTCGGGCCGGCTAATTTCCTGCCTGGGACGCCTGTGGCGATGGCGAAGCAGAATGCCAACTTGTTGACGGCTCTTGCCGTGGACAGGGAGGGTTTTCTGAATGTGGCTTGGGTGGTCGGGACCGAGCCTTGGCACGATCCGGTGCGGTTCGGGCCGGCCAATTTCCTGCCTGGGACGCCTGTGGCGATGGCGAAGCAGAATGCCAATCTGTTGACGGCCCTTGCCGTGGACAAGCAGGGTTTTCTGAATGTGGCTTGGGTGGTCGGGACCGAGCCTTGGCACGATCCGGTGCGGTTCGGGCCGGCCAGATTCCCGGCCGGGGCGCCTGTGGCCATGGCGAAGCAGAACAACGACCTGTTGACGGCTCTTGCCGTGGACAACGACGGGTTCTTGAATGTGGCGTGGGTGGTCGGGACCCAGCCGTGGCACGATCCGGTGCGGTTCGGGCCTGCGCGCTTCTCGGCCGGGGCACCCGTGGCCATGGCGAAGCAGAATGCCGATCTGCTGACTGCCCTTGCCGTGGACAGGGAGGGTTTTCTGAACGTGGCCTGGGTGGTCGGGACTGAGCCCTGGCACGATCCGGTGCGGTTCGGGCCGGCCAATTTCCGGGCCGGGACGACTGTGGCCATGGCGAAGCAGAACAACGACCTGTTGACGGCTCTTGCCGTGGACAGGGAGGGTTTCCTGAACGTGGCCTGGGTGGTCGGGACCCAGCCCTGGCACGATCCGGTGCGGTTCGGGCCGGCGAGCTTCCCGGCCGGGACGTCCGTGGCCATGGCGAAGCAGAACGACAACCTGTTGACGGCCCTTGCCGTGGACAGGGGCGGTTCTTTGAATGTGGCCTGGGTGGTCGGGACCCAGCCCTGGCACGATCCGGTGAGGTTCGGGCCGGCCGGCTTCCCGGCGCAGTAGCGGCCGGAAGAGGGGCGGGCGCGGCGTCGAGGGACCGTATCGACGCCGCGCCCGCCGTCCTGCTACCGCCGCGCGGCGAAGGGCGCGACGGGGTTCTTGAGGGTGCCGATCAGCTGGAGGGCCGCCGACGGGTCGGCGAGGTCGACCATCTGCTGGTTGTCGCGCAGCTGGAGGCGGTTCAGGCAGGACAGCTGGAACTCGGGCGTGAAGAGGTCGTAGCGGGCGAAGCGGTCCGCGAGGGCGGGGAGGGACGCCTGGTAGTCGTGGGCGCAGTCGGCTACCGACTGCCAGAAGGTGGATTCGTCGCAGATGCCTTCCGACACCAGGATCGAGTTCAGGAAGCGGAAGAAGCAGTCGAAGACGTCCGTGAAGATCGACAGGAGCTTCATGTCCTCCGGGATGTCGGCCTTGATGCGCTCGACGGCCGGCGGGAGGACCGCGTCCGGGTCCATGATGACGATTTCCTCGGCGATGTCCTTGAAGATCGCCCGCTGCACCACGCCGTCCTTGATGACCAGGATGGTGTTCTCGCCGTGCGGCATGTACGCGAGGTCGTACTGGTAGAAGCAGTGGAGGAGGGGGAGGAGGTACGCGCGGAGGTAGGGCCTGAGCCATTCCGCGGGGGTGAGGCCGGATTCCGTGATGAGGGCGCCCACGAAGGACTTGCCGTCCTCGTCCACGTGGAGGAGGGACGCCATGGTGGCCAGGCGCTCGCCGTCGCGCAGCGAGTTGACGGGCGACTCGCGCCACAGGGCGGCCAGCATCTTGCGGTACGGCGAGTAGCGGTCGGTCGCGCGCTCGTACTGGCGGTGGTGGTAGCCGATCGCCGCGCGCTCGCGGATGATCGAGAAGTCGACCGACCGGAGGACCGGATCGGATTCGATCAGCTGGTGGAGCCAGTCGTTGATCGCCGGGGTGGCCTCCATGTAGGCCGCCGAGAGGCCCCGCATGAAGCCCATGTTCAGGACCGAGATGGCCGTCTTGACGTAGTGCTTCGTGGGGGTGGTGGTGTTGAAGAAGGTGCGGATCGACTGCTGGGGGAGGTAGGCGTCCTCGCCCTCGCCCAGCAGGACCAGGCGGCGGTTCGCGATCTCGGCGGCGAAGGTGACCGTGGTCTTGTTCCACCACTGCCAGGGGTGCACGGGCAGGAAGTGGTAGTCCGCCGGGTCGAGGTCCAGGGAGGTCAGTTTGGCCTCGAAGCCGGCTATCGCGGCCCCGCCCAGTTCCTCGCGCAGGAACGTGTCGTGGTCCAGGCCCGCGCCCGCCGTGAAGGTGGAGACGTCCTTGTGGGCCGCGACCCACACCAGGTGGACCGGGCTCGCCGCCTCCGGGGCGTACGAGAGGTACTCGTGCACGCCGAAGCCCAGGCGGCCGTTGTTGGCCACGAAGCAGGGGTGGCCCTCGGTCATGCCCGTCTCGATGTCCTGGAAGGAGGACTTGGACAGGGTGGAGGAGGGGGTCTGGGGCTTCGTGTACTTGAAGCCCGTGCCGGCCAGGGTGGAGGAGATCTCCTCCAGGTAGACCGGGAGGACCTCCGGGCTCAGGCCGAGGGTCTGCTGGAACTCGATGTGGAAGTCCAGGGCGTCCAGCCCGACCTGCTCCCCGTCCACGTGGCGGGTGATGGACCGTTCGTCCACCGACCAGTGGTCCAGGGCGTGGAGGGCCGAGCTGAAGCGGTATTCCACGGTGCCGTCGTCGCTCAGGACCGAGTAGACGTCGCCGCCGAGCGGCTTCGGGGTCAGCAGGCGCTCGTGGCTGAACTCCGCGAGGGCCTTGCGGACCAGGGCGCGGTTCGCGCGGGCCCACAGCTCGGGGGAGAGGTGGGAGATGGCGTCGGTGAGGGTCATGCCGGCACCTCCGCCGGGAGGGCGGTGGCCGCCTCGAACTGCGCGCGGGTGCAGAAGCTGAGGAGGGCTTCCTTCTCCGGCTTGGTGATGGGGCCGTCGGGGACGAAGCCGACTGCTTCGTTCAGGGTGTGGACCGCGGTGTTGCGGACGTCCGGTTCGACGACGACCCGGTCGGTCGAGGGGTCGGCGAAGAGGGCCGCCATCACGGTGGTGATGACCGCTCGGGTGAAGCCGGGGATCGGGGTGTCCGTCGGGGCCACCAGGAAGTGCATGCCGACGTCGCCGGGCTGGGCCTCGTACAGGCCGACGAGCTCCAGGCGCGAAGGGTCGTAGCTCTCCATCAGGAAGGCCGGGCGGCCCTCGTGGAGGCCGATGAAGGCGTGGTGGTGCTCGTGCGTGGTGATGCGTACGTACTCGCGCTCGACCTCGGTGAGGGTGGCGTCCTGCATCATCCAGAACGAGGCCTTGGGGTGCGTGACCCAGCCGTGCAGGAGTTCCGCGTCCGAGAAGGGGTCCAGGGGGCGCAGCGAGAAGGCGCCGAGCGTCGCGTCGGTGCGGGTGAAGAGGAGTTCGGAGTCAGAGGGGGTGGTGCTCATGCGTGTGCGCCTTCCGGGGCCGCGAACTGCTGGAACGCGATGGACTTCTCGACCTTGTAGTGGGCGCGGCCGAGCAGCTCGCCGACGATGTACGCGTTGCGGTACGCGGCCATGCCCAGGTCGGGCGAGGTGAGGGAGTGGTTGTGGGTCGTGCCGTTCTGGAGGTAGACCCCGCGGCCGGTCACGTCGACGGCGTAGTTGCGGGCGGCGTCGAGGCGCCCGTGGCCGTCGAAGTTCAGGCGGGAGCGGACCGGGTCCAGGAACTCGGGGACCACGTACTTGTAGCCCGTGGCCAGGACCAGGCCCTCGGTGGTGAGGGAGAAGTCCCGCTCCTGCTCCTCCTGGCGCAGCCCCAGGGTGTAGGTGCCCGTGGTGGTGTCGTACGCCGTGCCGTTCAGGGAGGTGTTCGTCAGCAGGGTGGTCGGGACCTGGCCCGGCATGCTGATCTTCTTCTGGTAGAGCAGGTCGAAGATGGCGTTGATCAGATCGCCGTCGATGCCCTTGAAGAGGTTCTTCTGCTGCGTTTCGAGGCGGTAGCGGGTGTCCTCGGGGAGGGCGTGGAAGTAGTCCACGTACTCCGGTGAGGTCATCTCCAGCGTCAGCTTCGTGTACTCGAGGGGGAAGAAGCGCGGGGAGCGGGTGATCCAGTTGAGCTGGTAGCCGTGTACGTCGATCTCGGCGAGGAGGTCGTAGTAGATCTCGGCCGCGCTCTGGCCGGAGCCGACCAGGGTGATCGACTTCTTGCGCTGGAGCTCCGCCTTGTGCTGCATGTAGGAGGAGTTGTGGAGGAAGTCGCCGGTGAGGTCGGCGCAGGACTCGGGGATGTGCGGCGGGGTGCCCGTGCCCAGGACCAGGCGGCGGGCCTGAAACGTTTCGCCGCGGTCCGTGTGGACCTCGTACAGGCCGGCGGCCTCGTCGTAGGTGACCTCGGTGACGGAGGTGGAGTACAGGACGTTGTCGAGCCGGTCGGCGGCCCAGCGGCAGTAGTCGTTGTACTCGGCGCGCAGCGGGTAGAAGTTCTCCCGGATGTAGAAGGAGTACAGCCGGTCCTGGTCCTTCAGGTAGTTCAGGAAGGAGAAGGGCGAGGTCGGGTCGGCGAGGGTGACCAGGTCCGACATGAACGGCGTCTGGAGGTGCGCGCCGTCCAGGAACATTCCGGCGTGCCACTCGAAGTGCGGCTTCGACTCGATGAAGAGGCCGTCGAGCTCGTCGA
The DNA here is from genome assembly GCF_026343185.1 of Streptomyces sp. NBC_00091. Taxonomy (GTDB): domain Bacteria; phylum Actinomycetota; class Actinomycetes; order Streptomycetales; family Streptomycetaceae; genus Streptomyces. The sequence continues at coordinate 3,784,719 of NZ_JAPEMA010000001.1, forward strand.
TCGGAGCGGTCAGGCAGGCGAGTCCCAGGTTGAAGGGACCGAGGCCGATTCCGATGAAGTCACGGGGCTTAACGGTGGACGGCAAGGGATTCTCCCAGGAACTGCTCGGCGTGTGCGGCGAGGAGGTCGAGGACGGCCGCGATGTCGGCCGTCGTGGTCTGCGGGTTGAGGAGGGTGAACTTCAGGTACTGCTTCCCGTCCACCTTGGTGCCGGCGACGACGGCCTCACCGGAGGCGAACAGGGCTTTGCGGGCGTGCAGTTGGGCCTCGTCGACGAGGTCGGGGCGCGGCTCGCCCCCGGGGAGGTAGCGGAAGACCAGGGTGGAGATCTGCGGCTTGACGACGACCTCGAAGCGCGGGTCGGAGTCGATGACCTCCCAGCCGGCGGCGGCCAGGTCGACGACCTGGTCGAAGAGGGAGCCGACGCCGTCGGCGCCCATGACGCGCAGGGTCATCCAGAGCTTGAGGGCGTCGAAGCGGCGCGTGGTCTGGATGGACTTGTCGACCTGGTTCGGGATCCGCTCCTCGGCCATCCGGCGCGGGTTGAGGTAGTCCGCGTGGTACGTGGCGTGCCGCAGGGTGTCGCGGTCGCGGACCAGCATCGCGCTGGAGCTCACGGGCTGGAAGAACGACTTGTGGTAGTCGACGGTGACCGAGTCGGCCATCTCGATGCCGTCGAGGAGGTGCCGGCGGGTGGGGGAGACCAGCAGTCCGCAGCCGTAGGCGGCGTCCACGTGCATCCACGCGGAGTGCTCGTCGGCCAGGCGGGCGATCTCGGGGAGCGGGTCGATGGACCCGAAGTCGGTGGTGCCGGCGGTGGCGACGACGGCCATCGGGAAGAGGCCCTCGGCCGCGCAGCTCTCCAGCTCCAGGGCGAGCACCGCGGTGTCCATGCGGCGGGCCCGGTCGACGGGCACGGAGATGACGGCCTCGTAGCCCAGGCCGAGCATCGCGGCCGACTTCTGCACGCTGAAGTGGCTGGCCTCGGAGGTGAAGATGCGCAGCTTCGGGAGGAGCTCGGCCTTGGTGAGCCGGGTGCCCTCCTCCAGGGCGCGCTTCATGACGATCCGGCAGGCCTCGTCGCGGGCGAGGAGCAGTGCGTGGAAGTTCGACTGGCTGCCGCCGGAGGTGAAGACGCCGTCGGCGGCGGGGCCGAGGCCGATGCGCTGGGCGGTCCAGTCGATCAGGCGGCGCTCGATGAGCGTGCCGCCGATGGACTGGTCCCAGGTGTCGAGGGAGGAGTTGACGGCCGAGAGGACCGCTTCGCCGACCACCGCGGGGATGACCACCGGGCAGTTGAGGTGGCCCAGGTAGCGCGGGTGGTGGAAGTAGACGGCGTCGCGGAGGTAGACCTCCTCCAGCTCGTCGAGGGCGGCGGCGGCGTCGGCCAGCGGTGCGTCGAGGTCGATCCCGTCGATGACCGGGGCGAGTTCGGCGACGGATATGCCGGTGTGGGGCCGCTGCGTGGTGGCGAGCCTGGCGGCGACGCGGTCGACGCCCTCGGTGACGGCGCGCCGGTAGAGGTCCGCGGTCGTCTCGTTCAGCAGATGCGAACGCATCAACTTTCCTCCGGGCAGGGGGAGCGGGGGGTGGGGTGTTGAAGTTAGGTTAGCCTAACCTAACTTCAACACCAAATGCAGAAGGGCCCCGGCATCGGCCGGGGCCCTTCTGTCAAATGCCCTGCGTACGGCGGGGTTTGGCTACAGCTCGGACCCGGGGTCCTCGCTCGCGGCCTGGCCCGCGTACGCCTCGGCGAGCAGCTGTTCCTCGCTCGCGCCGAGCCGCCAGTAGCCGGTGAAGCGCACCGCGCGCCGGTCGACGCGGCGTTCCCCGACCAGGTGGCGGCGTACCGCGCGGACCGTGCCGGCCTCGCCCGCGAGCCAGGCGTACGGGGCTTCGGCGGCGGGCAGCGCCGCCGCGCGCACCTCCTCCAGTACTCGCTCGGTCCGCTCCGGTCCCGCGCCCTTCTCGCGCACGATCCAGGTGATGTCCGCGTCGGCGAGGGTGTGCAGGCCGAGCCGGTCGTCCGCGTGCGGGACCTCGAACCAGGCCCTCACCCTCGTTCCGGCGGCGAGCCGGTCCAGGATGGCGGCCGCGGCGGGCAGGGCCGTCTCGTCCGCGTACATCAGGAGGGCGTCGGTGGCGGCCGGGGGCTGGAAGCGGACGGATTTGTTCTCCGTGACGGCCGGCCCGATCGCCATGATCCGGCGGCCGGTGACGGCCCTGCCCGCCCACTGGGAGGCCGGCCCTGTGACATCAGCCGCTGCCGCGGCGGGGTCTCCATGGAGGACGAAGTCGATGTCGACCTCGTCCACGCCCTGCGCCGTACGCCGCTGCTCGCGCACGGTGTACGAGCGCATCACCGGGCGCTCCTCGTCCGGCATCCCGCGCCAGGCTCCGAACCAGGTGTCCTCGTCGGTGGAGGGGAGTTCGGTGTGCTCGCGGTGCGCCGGCGGCAGGAAGAGCGAGAGGCTCTGGTCGTAGCCGCCCGAGCGGAAGTCCGCGAGGGACTCCCCGCCGAAGGTGACGCGCAGGAACGAGTGGCCGAGGCGGCGCGTGCGCAGCACTTCCAGGGTGAAGAAGCGGAAGTGCGCCGCGGCCTGTTCGGCCTCGGGTGCGGTGGCGGTCATGCGCGAGTCCCCCCTGGGATTCGAATGGGCGCCGGGCGGCGGGTGCGGCGGCGGTGCCGGGCGGTCAGTGCCGGAAGCCGGGCCCCCGGTGGTGGCCGGGGCCCGGCTTGCAGAGCGGGCCGGCGAGGGTCAGGAGACCTTCTTGGCGTTCTGGATGGTCTTCGCGAGGTCCTCGAGGATCTGCGCGCACTTCTCGTACGAGTAGATCGGCTCGGTCGTGCGCGGGGCGACCTGGCCGGCCTTGACGGCGGGCAGCTCGTTCCAGGTGGGCTTGGACTTCAGGGCCTCGGGCTGGAGGGCCTGGCTGCGGTTGTCCAGCAGGATGACGTCGGCCTTGTACTTGCCGGCGTTCTCCCAGCTGAGGCTCTCGTAGAAGCCGCCCGCGTCCAGCTTGTCCTGCTCCGGGGCGACGAACTCGACGCCCAGGGACTCGAAGTACTTCAGGTCGGCCGAGGTCTTTGGGGTGGAGACGTAGAACAGCTGGTCCGAGCCGGAGCCGACGAGCACCTTGACGCCCGGGTTGGCCTTGACGGCCTCGCGGACCTTGGCGGAGGCGGCCTCGAAGCGGGCCTTGGCGTCGGCGGTCTTCTTGGTGTTCAGGTCGGCGCCCAGGGACTTGGCGAGGTCCGCCGTGCGCTCCAGGGCCTTGTCCATGGAGACCTTGTCGCCCACGCCGATCGCGGCGGCCGGGGCCAGCTTCAGGATCTTGTCCTTGGAGGCCTCCGGGACGTACCAGTACGAACCGTCCCAGGTGTTGGTGACCAGGAGCTCGGGCTTCAGGGCCGCGTACTTCTCGACGTTGAACTCGTCGTAGACGTTGCCGAGGATCTCGACCTTGGAGATGTCCATCGTGCCGGCCTGCGGGTCGGGCTTGCCGTCCGCCAGCTTGGTCGGGCCGAAGACGCCCTTGACCTGCACGCCGTAGTCGGACAGCGCGGCGGCGGTGCCGGTGAAGGCGACGATGTTCTTCGGCGTGGACTTGGCGGAGACCTCCTTGCCGAGGTCGTCCTTGAAGCTCCAGGGGCCCGAGGCGGCGGTGGTGCCCTTGCCGCCCTCAGCGTCCTTCGCCTTGTCGGTGCCGCCGCACGCCGAGAGCGCCGCGACGAGGCCGAGGGCGCCGCCGGCCGCGATGAGGCCGCGGCGGGAGAGGAAGGTCGTGCTGGGCTTGGGCATGGGGAAGTCCGCTTTCGTGCGTGCAGGACGGCCGGGGGACCCGAGGCCGTTCGGAGGGAAGGTTAGCCTAACCTTGGCTGGAAACGGTAAGGGGACCCTAATTTCTCGGGTCCCCCCACTGCTCCCGCCCTGCGCGCGCGGTGCCGTACGTCAGCCGGCGAAGCCCAGCTCACGGGCGATCAGCATGCGCTGCACCTCGCTCGTGCCCTCGCCGATCTCCAGGATCTTGGAGTCCCGCCACATGCGGGCCACGGGGTACTCGTTCATGAACCCGTAGCCGCCGTGGATCTGCGTGGCGTCACGGGCGTTGTCGACGGCGACCGTCGAGGAGTACAGCTTCGCGATCGCCGCCTCCTTCTTGAACGGCTCGCCGTGCACCAGCCGGGAGGCCGCGTCGCGCCAGCCGATGCGGGCCATGTGGGCGCGCGTCTCCATGTCGGCCAGCTTGAACTGGATGGCCTGGTTGTCGCCGATCGCCTTGCCGAAGGCGTGCCGCTCCCGGGCGTACTTCACCGACTCGTCCACACAGCCCTGCGCGAGCCCGGTGGCCAGCGCCGAGATCGCGATCCGGCCCTCGTCGAGGATCCGCAGGAACTGGGCGTAGCCGCGGCCCTCCTCGCCCACCAGGTTGGCCAGCGGCACCCGTACGTTGTCGAAGGCCAGCTCGCGGGTGTCGGAGGAGTTCCAGCCGACCTTGGAGTACGGGGCGGCCACCGTGAAGCCCGGGGTGCCGGACGGGACGATGATCGAGGAGATCTCCGGACGGCCGTCAGCCTTGCGGCCGGTGACGGCGGTGACCGTGACCAGGCCGGTGATGTCCGTACCGGAGTTGGTGATGAAGCACTTGGAGCCGTTGATCACCCACTCGTCGCCCTCGCGCACGGCGGTGGTGCGGGTGCCGCCCGCGTCGCTGCCCGCGCCGGGCTCCGTCAGGCCGAAGGCGCCGAGCACCTCGCCCGAGCACAGCTTCGGCAGCCACTGCTGCTTCTGCTCCTCGGAGCCGAAGAGGTAGATGGGCATGGCGCCCAGCGAGACCCCGGCCTCCAGGGTGATGGCGACCGAGGAGTCGACGCGGGCCAGCTCCTCCAGGGCGATGCCGAGCGCGAGGTAGTCGCCGCCCATGCCGCCGTACTCCTCCGGGAAGGGCAGGCCGAACAGGCCCATGCGGCCCATCTCGCGGACGATCTCGTACGGGAACTCGTGCCGCTCGTACAGGTCGCCGATCTTCGGCGCCACGACGTCGTGCGCGAACGCCTCGACGGTACGGCGGAGTTCCTCGTGCTCGGGGGTGAGCCGGTGGTCGAGGGACATGGTTCTTCTACTCCTTGTGGGAGAGGGCGCGGACGGTACGGGAGGGGCTGGGCCGGCCCAGCTGTTCGGCCATCCACACGCTTGTGGCGGTGAGGGCGGCCAGATCGACCCCGGTCTCGATGCCGAGGCCGTCGAGCATCCACACCAGGTCCTCGGTGGCGAGGTTGCCGGTGGCGCTCTTCGCGTACGGGCACCCGCCGAGGCCGCCGGCGGAGGCGTCGACCGTGGTCACGCCGTGCTGGAGCGCGGCGAGGGTGTTGGAGAGGGCCTGGCCGTAGGTGTCGTGGAAGTGCACGCCGATCCGGTCGGTCGTGACGCCGGCCTCGTTCAGCGCGGCGAGCAGCGCCTGGACATGGCCCGGGGTGGCGACGCCGATGGTGTCGCCGAGGCTCAGCTCGTCACAGCCGAGGTCGAGCAGGGACTTGGCGACCCGTACGACCTGGTGGACCGGGACCGGCCCCTCCCAGGGGTCGCCGAAGCACATGGACAGGTACCCGCGGACATGCGCCTCCCCCTGCTTGGCGCGGGCCACGACCGGCTCGAACATGGCGAGGGACTCGGCGACCGTCCGGTTGAGGTTGCGGGAGGCGAAGGTCTCCGTGGCCGAACCGAAGACAGCGATCCGGGTGGCGCCGAGGGCGAGCGCGCGGTCCAGGCCGCGCTCGTTGGGGACGAGGACGGGGAGCGCGGCCCCGACGTCCGCGAGCAGCGGGAACAGCTGCTCCGCGTCCGCGAGCTGGGGCACCCACTTGGGGTGCACGAAGCTGGTGGCCTCGATGGTGGTCAGCCCGGCGGCGGCGAGGCGGTGGACGAACTCCGCCTTCACCTCCGTGGGGACGGCCGTCTTCTCGTTCTGCAGCCCGTCGCGGGCGCCGACCTCGTGGATGCGGACCCTGGGCGGGAGCCCGTCGCTCGGGACGGTCATGGGCAGGCCGGTCATTCGCCCGCCTCCTCGTCCGGGGTGACCACGGCCAGGATCTGGTCCATGGCGACGGTGGTGCCCGGGGTGACGTCGAGTTCGGTGACGGTGCCGGCGTGCGGGGCGGAGATGACGTGCTCCATCTTCATCGCCTCGACGACCAGCAGGCTCTGACCGGCCACCACCTGGTCCCCGACGGCCACCTTGACGACGGTGACGGTGCCGGGCATGGGGGCGGCGAGGGTGTCGGCCCCTGCCCTCGCGCTGCCGCTGAGGGCCGCGGTGACGGGGTCGTACGTCTGGACGTGCCAGGAGTCGCCGTCGCGGCCGAGCCAGACCCCGTCCGGGGAGGGGGCGTACGCGAACCGGTGCGTGACGCCGTCCAGTTCCACGGTGACGTGGTCCGGGGTGTGGTTGACGATCCGGGCTCGCGCCGGTGCGCTGGGGCTCTGCCCCAGACCCCGCGCCTCAATCGCCGGCGAGGCTGAATTTGCCCCGGCGGAGATGAGCAGTTCGGCGTCCGCGCCCAAGGGGCGGGTGCGGACCTCCACCGGGTCCTGGCCCGGGAGGCGGAAGTGGTGGACCGTCCAGGCAGGGGTGCCGCCCAGGCGCCAGCCGTTGGCCGCGTCGAACGGGTCGACCCACCCCTGCTGCTCCAAGCCCCCGGCAGGGTTTCGGGAAGGGGCGGGGTGGGGGAAAGAAGCCAGCAGGGCGGCCGCCGCGTAGACCTCGTCCGGCACCCCCTCGGGCAGGAGCCCGCCTAGGTCACGCTCCACCAGCCCCGTGTCCAGGTCGCCGGAGACGACGTCCGGGTGCGCGAGAAGCCTCCGGAGGAAACCGGCGTTGGTCTGGACGCCCAGGATCACCGTGTCCGCGAGGGCCGCCCGCAGCACCCGCAGGGCGGCCGCGCGGTCGGGGCCGTACGCGATGACCTTGGACAGCATCGGGTCGTACGTGGAGCCCACCGGGACCCCCGCCGTCAGCCCGGAGTCGGTGCGCACCGCGCCGCCGTCCGGCTCCGACAGGGCCAGGACCGTACCGCCGGACGGCAGGAACCCCCGCGCGGGGTCCTCCGCGCAGACCCGGGCCTCGATCGCGTGGCCGGTCAGCCGGACGTCGGACTGCGCGAAGCCGAGCGGCGCCCCCGCCGCCACCCGCAGCTGCTGCTCCACCAGGTCCAGCCCCGTGATCAGCTCGGTCACCGGGTGCTCGACCTGGAGGCGGGTGTTCATCTCCATGAAGTAGTACGAGGACGGGTCCCCGCCCGGGACGATGAACTCCACCGTGCCCGCGCCGACGTACCCGCAGGAGCGCGCCGCCTCCACCGCCGCCGCGCCCATCGCCGCGCGGGTCTTCTCGTCCAGCAGGACCGAGGGGGCTTCCTCGATCACCTTCTGGTGGCGCCGCTGGAGCGAGCACTCGCGCTCGCCCAGGTGCACCACGTTGCCGTGGGCGTCCGCCAGCACCTGGATCTCGATGTGCCGGGGCCGGTCCACCCACCGCTCCACGAGCAGGGTGTCGTCGCCGAAGGAGGACTTCGCCTCGCGGCGGGCCGCCGCGATCTCCTCGCCCAGTACGGCCTCGTCGCGCACCAGCCGCATGCCCTTGCCGCCGCCGCCCGCCGAGGGCTTGAGCAGTACCGGCATGCCGATCGCCTCGGCGGCGGCGACCAGTTCGGCGTCGGTCAGGCCGCTCCCGGAGGAGCCGGGGACGACCGGGACACCGGCCGCCTTCACCGTCTCCTTGGCCCGGATCTTGTCGCCCATCAGGGAGATCGCCGACGCGGGCGGCCCGATGAAGGCCAGCCCGGCCTCGGCGCAGGCGGCCGCGAAGGCCGCGTTCTCCGCGAGGAAGCCGTACCCGGGGTGGACGGCCCCGGCCCCGGTGCGGCGGGCGGCGTCGAGCAGCCGCTCCACCGACAGGTAGCTCTCGGCGGCGGCCGCCGGGCCGATGCGGACGGCCGTGTCGGCCTCCCGTACGTGACGGGCGTCCGCGTCGGCGTCGCTGAAGACGGCCACGGAGCGGATGCCGAGCTGTCGCAGGGTGCGGATGACCCGTACCGCGATCTCCCCGCGGTTCGCGACCAGAACAGTGCTGAACATCAGTGAGGTCCTCACGTCACATACGGAAGATGCCGAAGCCCGAGTCGCCCAGCGGGGCGTTCGCGCACGCGGTCAGGGCCAGTCCCAGCACCTGCCGGGTCTCCATCGGGTCGATGACCCCGTCGTCCCACAGCCGCGCGGTGGCGTAGTAGGCGTTGCCCTGCTCCTCGTACTGCGCGCGGACCGGGGCCTTGAAGGCCTCCTCGTCCTCGGCCGGCCACTCCTGGCCCGCGCCCTCGATCTGGTCCCGCTTGACGGTCGCCAGCACCGAGGCGGCCTGCTCGCCGCCCATGACCGAGATCTTGGCGTTGGGCCACATCCACATGAACCGCGGCGAGTACGCCCGGCCGCACATCGAGTAGTTGCCCGCGCCGTACGAGCCGCCGACCACCACGGTCAGCTTCGGGACCCGGGTGCAGGCCACCGCCGTGACCATCTTGGCGCCGTGCTTGGCGATGCCGCCGGCCTCGTAGTCCCGGCCGACCATGAAGCCCGAGATGTTCTGGAGGAAGACCAGCGGGATCCCGCGCTGGTCGCACAGCTCGATGAAGTGGGCGCCCTTCTGGGCGGATTCGGCGAACAGGATGCCGTTGTTGGCGATGATCCCGACCGGGTGCCCGTGGATCCGGGCGAAGCCGGTGACCAGGGTCTGGCCGAACTCGGACTTGAACTCCTGGAAGCGGGAGCCGTCCACGATCCGGGCGATGATCTCGCGGGCGTCGTAGGGGGTGCGCGAGTCGACGGGGACCGCGCCGTACAGGCCGTACGGGTCCACCTTCGGCTCCTCGGGAGCCTCGACCGACCAGGGCAGGGCCCCGCGCCCGGGCAGGGTCGCCACGATGTTGCGTACGATCCGCAGCGCGTGCGCGTCGTCCTCCGCGAGGTGGTCGGTGACGCCCGAGACCCGGGAGTGGACCTCGCCGCCGCCCAGCTCCTCGGCCGTGACCACCTCGCCGGTGGCGGCCTTCACCAGCGGCGGGCCGCCGAGGAAGATCGTGCCCTGGTTGCGGACGATGACGGCCTCGTCGCTCATCGCCGGTACGTACGCGCCGCCCGCCGTGCAGGAGCCGAGGACGGCGGCGATCTGCGGGATGCCGGCCCCCGACATGCGCGCCTGGTTGTAGAAGATGCGGCCGAAGTGTTCCCGGTCGGGGAAGACCTCGTCCTGCATGGGGAGGAAGGCGCCGCCGGAGTCGACCAGGTAGAGGCAGGGGAGACGGTTCTCCAGGGCCACCTCCTGGGCGCGGAGGTGCTTCTTGACGGTCATCGGGTAGTACGTGCCGCCCTTGACGGTGGCGTCGTTCGCGACGATGACGCACTCGCGGCCGCTGACCCGGCCGATGCCCGCGATCACCCCGGCGGCGGGCGCCGCGCCCCCGTACATGCCCTCGGCGGCCAGCGGGGCCAGCTCCAGGAAGGGGGATCCGGGATCGAGGAGGGTGTCGACGCGGTCGCGCGGGAGGAGTTTCCCGCGCGCGGTGTGGCGGGCGCGGGCCTTCTCGCCGCCGCCGAGGCGGGCCGCGTCGAGCCGGGCGCGCAGGCCGTCGGCGAGTTCGCGGTGGGCGGCCTCATTGGTCCGCCAGGCCTCGGACGCCGGGTCCGCGGCGCTCGTCAGCACTGGTGCCTGCTGCATCGGTCGAGCTCCCTTGCTCGGTGCATGCTGTGTTAATGACCGTTAACGCGTTTGGGTCTCAGGTTAACGACCGCTAACCGCCCTGTCTAGAATGGATTTCCATGAGCACCAGAGCGGCCACCCCGACCCGTCGCGAGCAGATCCTCAGTGAGGCCGCTCGTCTTTTCGCGGAGCGCGGCTTCCACGGCGTCGGCGTGGACGAGATAGGGGCGGCGGTCGGCATCAGCGGCCCCGGCCTGTACCGGCATTTCGCGGGCAAGGACGCCATGCTCGCCGAGCTGCTCGTCGGCATCAGCGAGCGGCTGCTCACCGGCGGCCGGCGGCGCGTGGAGGAGGCCGCCGGGGACCCGGAGGGGATCCTCGCCTCCCTCATCGAGGGCCACATCGACTTCGCGCTGGACGACCGGGCGCTGATCACCCTGCACGACCGGGAGCTGGACCGGCTGCGGGAGGCCGACCGCAAGCTCGTGCGCCAGCTCCAGCGCCAGTACGTGGAGCTGTGGGTGGCGGTCGTACGGGAACTGCACCCCCAGGTGGGGGAGGCGGAGGTACGGGTGGCCGTGCACGCCGTCTTCGGCCTGCTGAACTCCACCCCGCACCTGGCGACACCGGGCCGCGAGGCCACGGAGTCGCTGCTGCGCCGCCTGGCGAACGGGGCCTTCGGAGCACTGTCGGGGTGAGGCGCGGCTCGAGCGGTGCTTGGTGGAACGGACGCCTCCGCGCGGGCGGCGGCAGAATGGTCCGTATGCCGAAGCCGATAGAGACGCCCGCCCAGTCCGCTGAACCGCCGAGCCGCGCCGAACTCGTCGACCACCTGGTCCGCACCCGGATCGCGGGGCAGGTGGCCACCCCGCGCGAGAACAACCTCTCCCACTACCGCAAGCTCGCCAACGGCGACCGGCACTACTGGTTCGGCCTGGAGCTGGGCGACCGCTGGGCGGACGAGCAGGACGTGCTGGCCGTGATGGCGGAGCGGGTCGGCGTCGTCGACGACCCGGCGCACCGGGCCGGCCAGGACACCATCGACCCGGAACTGACCGTCGCCGGCCTGGACCGGATGGCGGCCCGGCTGCACAAGGCCGCGCTCGACCGGCAGAGCGTGCTGCTGGCCACCGGGCACCCGGGCGGCCTGCTGGACGTCCACCGGGCCACCGCCGACGCGCTGCGCGCCGCGGGCTGCGAGATCGTCCGCATCCCGGCCGGCCTGATCGCCGACGAGGGCTCGGTGTGGCAGTTCGCGGACGTGGCCGTACTCGAGCGGGGCGCGACCCTGTGGCACACCCACTCGCCGGCGCCGATGGCCGCGATCCTGGACGGGCTCGCGGCGGAGGGCCGCCCCCAGCCGGACCTGGTCGTCGCCGACCACGGCTGGGCCGGCTGCGCCGCCCAGCGCGGCCTGGACGCGGTGGGGTACGCGGACTGCAACGACCCGGCGCTCTTCCTCGCCGAGGCGGAGGGCACCCTCCAGGTCGCGGTCCCGCTGGACGACCACGTCCGCGACCCGCGCTACTACGACCCGATGGTGGCCTACCTGCTCTCGGCGGCGGGCCTGCTGTAGGCCGGGCCGGGGGGTGTCCTGTGGATCAGGCCTTGCGGGGCTGCGTGAAGCGCAGCATGTTGCCGGAGGGGTCGCGGAAGGCGCAGTCGCGGACCCCGTAGGGCTGGTCGACCGGCTCCTGGAGCACCTCGCCGCCCGCGGCGCGGATGCGTTCGAAGGTGGCGTCGACGTCGTCGGTCCGGAAGATGACCCCGCGCAGCAGGCCCTTGGCCAGCAGTTCCGCCACGGCCTGCCGGTCGGCGGGCGAGGCGCCCGGGTCCGCGAGGGGCGGTTCGAGGACGATCTCCACGCCGGGCTGCGAGGGTGCGCCGAGGGTCACCCAGCGCATCCCCTCGAACCCGACGTCGTTGCGCACCTCCAGCCCGAGGGCGTCGCGGTAGAAGGGGAGCGCCTTGTCGTGGTCGTCGACGGCGATGAAGCACTGCGAGAGCCTGATGTCCGTGTCCATGCGCCTCACGCTACGAGCGGGCGCCGGGTTTCGCTTCTCCGTTCCTGACCGGTCGCGTGTGGATCTTCGCGACGCAGGCCGGGACGGCCGCGCCCTCCTCGTGGCTGCGGGCCCGGTAGGCGCTCGGGCTCTCGCCGACCAGCTCGGTGAACCGCGAGCTGAAGGACCCCAGCGAGGTACAGCCGACCGCGAAGCAGACCTCCGTCACCGACTGGTCGCCCCGCCGCAGCAGCGCCTTGGCCCGCTCGATCCGGCGTGTCATCAGGTAGCTGTACGGGGTCTCCCCGTAGGCGGCGCGGAAGCTGCGGGAGAAGTGCCCCGCCGACATCAGGGCGACCCGCGCCAGCGCGGGAACGTCGAGCGGTTCCGCGTAATTGCGGTCCATCAGGTCACGGGCCCGGCGCAGCCGGACGAGGTCCTCCAGGTTCACCCGTCCAGCCTCGCACAGCACCGGGCGGCGCCACAGTGGTCGCCGGGGTCGGTGTCGGGTCCAGGTAGACGCGGCGGATCGCCGGCCACCGCTCCCGCAGCTGGTCCTCCGCGTCCTCGCAGGCCGCCTCCACCTGCCGGGCCGACGCCAGGTCGTGGAAGTCGACCTTCGCCGCGATCAGCACCTCGTCCGGCCCCTGCACGAGGGTGGTCAGCTCCAGCACCCCCTCGATGTGCGGCACCGACAGCAGCTCCTCGAGCACCTCCGCCCGCATCGGCGCGGGCAGTGGCCGCCCGATCAGGTACTGCGCGTTCGAGCGCCCCAGCTCCCACGCCACTCCCACCAGCAGCAGCCCGATCAGCAGCGACGCCACCCCGTCGTAGACGCCCGAGCCCGTCAGCTGCGCCCCGAGCAGCCCGCCCGCCGCCAGCGCGAGTCCGATCAGCGCGGCGACGTTCTCCAGCAGCACCGCCTTCACCGCGGTGTCCGGGGTGTGCTTCACGTACAGCCCCAGCGGCGCCCGCATCCGCGCCGCCTCGCCCGTCACCTGCCGCCAGGCCACCAGCAGCGAGTACCCCTCCAGCAGGAAGGCGATGCCGAGGATGACGTAGGAGAGCGCCGGGTCGCCCGGCTCCTCGCCGTGGACCAGGGTGTGGACGCCGTCGTAGACCGCGAAGACGGCGCCGCCCGCGAAGGTGGCGATCGAGGCGAGCAGCGCCCAGATGTAGCGCTCGGGCCCGTACCCCAGCGGGTGGGCCTCGTCGGCGGGCCGGGCGCTGCGCTTGAGGGAGGCCAGCAGCAGTACCTCGGTCACGGTGTCGGCCACCGAGTGCGCGGCCTCGGAGAGCATCGCGCTCGACCCGCTGACGATCCCGCCGACCGCCTTCGCGGCGGCGATGGCGAGGTTGGTGACCACGGCGACGACGACCGTGCCGGTGCTCTCGGATTCCGCCCCTTCGGTTTCTACTGACATGAAGTGACGGTATGTCCGATTATCCGCGTGGAACGCGTACGACACCCTCCTGGATCACGGTGACGGCCAGCCGGCCGTCCTGCGTCCAGATCCGTGCCTGGCCCAGGCCCCGGCCGGCGGCCGCCGAGGGGGACTCCTGGTCGTACAGGAGCCACTCGTCGGCGCGGAAGGGCCGGTGGAACCACATGGCGTGGTCCAGCGAGGCGCCGACGACGTCGCCGACCGCCCAGCCGCCCCGGCCGTGCGCGAGCAGCACCGAGTCCAGCAGGGTCATGTCGGACACGTAGGTGGCCAGGCAGGTGTGCAGCAGGGGGTCTTCGCTCTCCAGCTTGCCGGCGGTACGGAACCACACCTGTGAGCGCGGCTCCACCGGCTCGCCGACGCTGCCCCAGGGCGGGGTCGTGGCGTACCGCAGGTCCACCGCTTCCCGCGTCTCGATCAGCCGCTCCACCGTGCCCGGGTCGCGGAAGATCTTCCGGTACGCGGGCAGGGACTCGGCCGCGGTGGGCAGGGACTCCGGGTCCGGGGCCGACGGCATGGCGACCTGGTGGTCGAGGCCGTCCTCGTACGTCTGGAACGACGCGGAGAGGTGGAAGATCGGCTGGCCGTGCTGGACGGCGACGACCCGGCGGGTGGTGAAGGAGCGCCCGTCGCGGATCCGGTCCACCGAGTACACGATGGGCGCGCCGGTGTCCCCGGTGCGCAGGAAGTACGAGTGCAGCGAGTGCGCGGTGCGGTCCGCGGGAACGGTCCGACCGGCCGCGACCAGTGCCTGGGCCGCGACCTGACCGCCGAAGACGCGCGGTACCAGGGAAGGCCTGCTGGTACCGCGGAAGATGTTCTCCTCGATCTGCTCGAGGTCGAGCAGATCGAGGAGCGTCGTCAGTGCCTCGTTCATGGGGGAAGGGTAAGTGCCCGAAATCCCTTAGAGGCCCATGGACTTGGCGATGATGGACTTCATGACCTCGCTGGTGCCGCCGTAGATGCGGTTCACGCGGTTGTCGGCGTACAGGCGGGCGATCGGGTACTCGTTCATGTAGCCGTAGCCGCCGTGCAGCTGGAGGCACTTGTCGATGACGCGGTGCGCGACCTCGGTGCAGAACAGCTTCGCGGAGGCGGCCTCGGCGGCGGTCAGCTCGCCGGCGTCCAGGGCCTCCAGGGCGCGGTCGACGACGGCCTCGGCGGCGTCCACCTCGGCCTGGCAGGCGGCCAGCTCGAACTTGGTGTTCTGGAAGTGCGCGACCGGCTTGCCGAAGACGGTGCGCTCGGTCACGTACTGCTGGGCGAACCGGATGGCGGCCTTGGCCTGCGCGTACGCGCCGAAGGCGATGCCCCAGCGCTCGGAGGGCAGGTTGGCGCCGAGGTAGTAGAAGCCCTTGTTCTCCTCGCCGAGCAGGTCCTCGACCGGGACCTTCACGTCGACGAACGCCAGCTCGGCGGTGTCGGAGGTGCGCAGGCCGAGCTTGTCCAGCTTGCGGCCGATGGAGTAGCCCTCGGACTTGGTGTCCACGGCGAAGAGGGAGATGCCGAAGCGGCGGTCCTCGGCCGAAGGGGCGGAGGTGCGGGCGCAGACGATCACGCGGTCGGCGTGGACGCCACCGGTGATGAAGGTCTTGGCGCCGTTGAGGACGTAGTGGGTGCCGTCCTCGGAGAGCTTGGCGGTGGTCTTCATGCCCGCGACGTCGGAGCCGGTGCCCGGCTCGGTCATGGCGAGCGCCCACATCTCCTCGCCGGTGACGAACTTCTCGAGGTAGCGCTTCTTCTGCTCGTCGTTGGCGAGCATCTTGATGTAGGGGAGGGCGAGCAGCACGTGCACGCCGGAGCCGCCGAAGTTGACGCCCGCGCGGGAGGTCTCTTCGTAGAGGACGGCCTCGAACTTGTGGGTGTCCAGGCCCGCGCCGCCGAACTCCTCGGGCACGTTGATGCCGAAGATGCCCAGCTCGCCGAGCTTGTAGTAGAACTCGCGCGGCGCCTGGCCGGCCTGGAACCACTCGTCGTAGACGGGGACGACCTCGGCCTCGATGAAGGCGCGGAGGGTCTCGCGGAACGCCTCGTGGTCCTCGTTGAATACGGTACGGCGCACGAGCCGCCTCCTCGATCCCTAGTTCGGCCAGTCTATGGCCGGCAGTCCATGTCTAAGCGCTTGCTCATGGCTAAGTTACCCGGCGGTCACTCTGGCTGTCCAGGGCGTGAGTCACACGGGGCGGGCCGGCGCGGAAACCTTTCCGCGGCGGGCCCCTAGGGCAGTCGGCGCAGCGCGAACCACAGCTCCATCCGGGTGTCCGGGTCGTCGAGGTCCCGGTCCAGGAGTGCGGCGCAGCGGGCCACGCGCTGGCGGACCGTGTTGCGGTGGACGCCCAGCGCGGCCGCGCTGCGGTCCCAGCTGCCGTGGTGGGCCAGCCAGCCGCGCAGGGTGCCGCGCAGGGCCGGGGAGAGGGGGCCGAGCAGGGCCTCGGCGTGGGCCCGGGCCTCCGCCTCGCCGACCAGGCCCGCGAAACCGGGGTCCGTGTGCCGGGACACCGGGGTACGGGCCGCCTCGGCGCGCTCCAGGGCCCGGCCGGCCTGCGCGTCGGCGGCCGTCAGGGCCCCGGGCGCCGCCGCGGCGCTCACCCCCAGCCGCCAGCCGGGCTGCGCCCCGGGCTCCCGGTCGGTGAGCAGCCGTACGGCCGGCCCGCGCGGGTCCAGCAGTACGGTGCCCAGCGCGGCGGCGAGGGCCTGCGGATCGCCGGCGCCCCGGGCGTGGACCGCGTACCAGGGCCCGGGGGCGAGGGCCGCGGCCGGATCCCCGTCCAGCAGCAGCCGGGTCAGGGCGGCCGCCTCCGTCCCGGCGGGGCGGTGCGCGGTGAGCAGGCTCAGCAGTACGGCGGCCACGGAGGCGATGGTGTGGTCGCCCGGGGCCCGGGCCCCGGTGGCGAGGGCGAGCACCTGGCCCCCGCCCACCGCGTAGGCGGCCAGATGGGTTCCGGCCGGCGTGTCGGTGGCGGTCGCGGCGGGCCCGGGGGCCACCCGGTGCGCGAGCGCCTCCAGGGCCGCCCGCGCCTCCGCCCCCGGCTCACCCCCGCCGGCGGCCCGGACCACCCGGAACCCGGCCCCCGCCGCCGGGTCCGCGACCCCGGCCGCTCCGGCTCCCGCGCCGCCGCCGGACCCCGCCGCTGCCGCCGGGGCGAGGAGGCCCGCCCAGCCGGACAGGCTCGCGGCCAGGCGGGACAGGACGGCCCCGACCGGATCCGGCCGCCCGGCCGCCGCCGCCAGGGACTGCTGCGCCTCGGTCACCCGGCGCAGCTCCCGGGTGCGGGCCTCCGCCATCAGCCGCCACACCGTACGGGCGACCGCCGTGAAGGGGGTCCCGGAGGGGACCTCCAGCAGCGGGAGCCCGAAGCGCCCGCACGCCTCGGCGAGCCCGGCCGGCACCTCCTCGTGCACCGGCGCCACGCCGAAGCCGAGCGCCGCCGCCCCCGCCCCGACCAGCCGGGACACGTAGTCCCCGGGGCGGTCCCCGAGCCCGCCCCCGGCGGTGAGCAGCAGCTCCCCGCCCAGCAGGTACGGCGAGGGGTCGGTCATCTCCGAGGCGTGCACCCCGTGCACCTCGGCCGTGTCGGGCCCCGCGAGCAGCCGCAGCCCGAGCTCCCGGTCGGCGAGCAGCGCCGCGAGGGCGACCGGCGGGGTGGGGGGCGGGGTGGGGGGCGGGGCCTCCATGGATACTCCGTACACATCAGGGGCGGGACCGTGGATAAAACGTACACTTCGCGGCCCCGGGGCGTCGCCTTACGCTCGAAGGACCGCACCAGCAGGACCACCAGAAGGGCACCCCCCATGAGCACGCAGCCGCGCGGCCCCGTCGACTCCTCCCGCATCCCGCGCTACGCGGGCCCGGCGACCTTCGCCCGGCTGCCCCGCCTCGACGAGGTCGGCGGCAAGGCGGACGTCGCCGTCGTCGGCGTGCCCTTCGACTCCGGTGTCTCCTACCGCCCCGGCGCCCGCTTCGGCGGCAACGCCATCCGCGAGGCCTCCCGCCTGCTGCGCCCGTACAACCCGGCCCAGGACGCCTCCCCCTTCGCCCTCGCGCAGGTCGCGGACGCCGGCGACATCGCGGCGAACCCCTTCAACATCAACGAGGCCGTCGAGACGATCGAGGCCGCGGCCGACGAGCTGATCGGCAACGGCTCCCGCCTGATGACCCTCGGCGGCGACCACACCATCGCCCTGCCCCTCCTGCGCTCCGTCGCGAAGAAGCACGGCCCGGTCGCCCTGCTGCACTTCGACGCGCACCTGGACACCTGGGACACCTACTTCGGCGCCGAGTACACCCACGGCACCCCCTTCCGCCGCGCCGTGGAGGAGGGCATCCTCGACACCGAGGCGCTGTCCCACGTCGGCACCCGCGGCCCGCTGTACGGCAAGCAGGACCTCGACGACGACGCCAAGATGGGCTTCGGCATCGTGACCTCGGCGGACGTCTACCGCCGCGGCGCCGACGAGGTCGCCGACCAGCTGCGCCAGCGCATCGGCGACCGCCCGCTGTACATCTCCATCGACATCGACGTGCTCGACCCGGCCCACGCGCCCGGCACCGGCACCCCCGAGGCGGGCGGCATGACCTCCCGCGAGCTGCTGGAGATCATCCGCGGTCTGTCCTCCTGCAACCTGGTTTCGGCCGACGTGGTCGAGGTCGCCCCGGCGTACGATCACGCGGAGATCACCTCGGTCGCGGCCTCGCACACCGCGTACGAGCTGACCACGATCATGAGCCGTCAGATCGCCGCCTCCCGCCAGGGCTGATCACCCCGGCCCGGCGGCGAAGGCGGAACGACGGAACGACCGAAGCACGAAGGGCACATACGCGCGTGACGCACGACCACGACCTGGTACTCCGTCCCACCGAGGCCCAGACGGCGGCCGCCCTGGCGCCGCCGCCGGGCCGCACGGGCGGGGACCTGGTCGTGGAAACGCTGCGCGGCCTCGGCGCGACCACCGTCTTCGGTCTGCCGGGCCAGCACGCGCTGGGCCTGTTCGACGCGGTCGGCCGCTCCGACCTGCGCCTGGTCGCCCTGCGTACGGAGAACAACGCGGGCTTCGCCGCCGACGCCTACGGCCGCCTCACGGGCGAGGCGGTCCCGCTGCTGCTCTCCACCGGGCCCGGGGCGCTGATGTCCCTGCCCGCCCTCGCGGAGGCGGCGGCGGCCTCCGCACCGGTCCTCGCCCTCTCCTCCCAGGTCCCGACGGCGGGCCTGGGCGGCGGCCGGCGGGGCCACCTGCACGAGCTGCGGGACCAGTCGGCCTCCTTCCGCGACGTGGTGAAGTCGGTCCACATCGCCCGCACCCCCTCGCAGATCCCCTCGGTGATCGCCGAGGCCTGGGAATCGGCCCTCACGGCCCCCCACGGCCCCGTCTGGGTGGAGATCCCGGAGGACGTGCTGCGCGCCGACACGCTGATCCCCGAGGTCACCGGCATGGACGCGACCCCGCACGAACTGGCCCCGCGCCCGGAGCTGACGGCGCTGGCCGCGCACTGGCTGTCGAAGGCCTCCCGCCCCGTGATCATCGCGGGCGGCGGTGTGATCCGCGCCGACGCCGCCGGCAAGCTGCGGCAGCTCGCGGAACGCCTGAACGCCCCGGTGGTCACCACCTTCGGCGGCAAGGGCGCCTTCCCCTGGACCCACCCGCTCTCCCTCCAGTCCTGGCTGGAGGACCGCCACATGACGGACTTCCTGGAGGACGCGGACGTCCTTCTCGTCGTGGGCTCCGGGCTAGGCGAGCTGTCCTCGAACTACCACACGTTCTTCCCCACGGGCCGGGTCGTCCAGATCGAGGCGGACCTCGGCAAGCTGGAGTCCAACCACGCGGGCCTGGGCATCCACGCCGACGCCCGCCTCGCCCTCCAGGCCCTCCTGGAAACGGTGGAGCCCCGCCCGGACGACGAGGCCCCCGAGCGGGTCCGCTCGCTGCTCTCCGCCGTCGAAGCGCGCCTCGCCACCCAGGACGTCACCCTCGAACGTGACCTCCTGACCTCCATCCGCCAGGCCCTCCCGCCCCGCTCCCCGTCCTTCTGGGACATGACGATCCTGTCGTACTGGGCCTGGTCCGCCTTCGACGCGAAGCACCCCAACACCATGCACTCGGCCCAGGGCGCGGGCGGCCTCGGCTACGCCTTCCCGGCGGCCCTGGGCGCCGCGGTCGCCGAGCCCGGCACCCCGGTCCTGGCGGTCTCCGGCGACGGCGGCGCGATGTACTCCCTCTCCGAACTGGCCACCGCCAGGGAACACGACCTCGACGTCACCTGGCTGATCGTGGACGACGGCGGCTACGGCATCCTGCGCGAGTACATGACCGCCTCCTTCGACGGCCGCACCACGGGCACGGAACTGACCCGCCCCGACTTCGTCGCCCTGGCGCGGTCCTTCGGCGTCCCCGCCGCCGCCACCACCCCGGACACCCTCCGCACGGACCTCGCCCAGGCCCTCAAAACCCCGGGCCCCTCGGTCCTCGTCCTCCCCACCACCCTCAAGATGTTCGCCCCAACCCACCTGTAGCCCCGTTGCCCGGCCCCGGGCCCCGGGGCCGGGAGGGCTCACGGCTCAGTTGGCGCTGAGGCGGGCGCTGGTCCATGCGAGGGCCGGCGGGATCTCGCGGTTCCAGGTGTTGAAGCTGTGCCCGCCCCGGTCGAGGGTGATCGACGAGACGTGGGCCGGGTCCTTCACGGCCTTGACGAACTGCTGCGTCGCCTTGAGGTTCGACTCGCCCTGGAGCGAGGTGGTGACGAGGAACGAGACGTTCGGCTGCGGCCGGTTCGCCAGGTGCCACAGCAGGTCGGACCGCTTCTCCTCGCCCTTGTTCCCGTGGAAGAGGTCGCCCGAGTCCGCATCGACCTCCGGCTTGTAGTCCGCCGAGAGGCCCACCCCGGCCGCGTACGTCTCCGGGTGCTGGAGCGTCATCTTCAGCGCGCAGTACCCGCCCGTCGAGTCGCCGATGATGGCCCAGTTCCGCGCCGAGGTGCCGATGCGGTAATGACTGGCGACCGCCCTGGGGACGTCCGTCCCGAAGAAGGACTCGCTCTGCGGGCCGCCCCCGGGGACGTCGACGCACTGGCTGTTGGAGGGGCCGACCACGGGCCGCATCATCACCAGGATCATCGGCTGCATCTTCTTCTGCTTGGCCTGCGTCCACGCCGTCTTCGGGTACCGCAGCCCCTTCAGCAAGTTCTCCGCCGTGCCCGGGTAGCCCGTCAGCACCACGGCCGCGGGGAACTTCCGCTGCTCGTTGCCCTTCTGGAAGTACTCGGGCGGCAGGTACACGTACGCCTGGGCGGCGACCCGGGAGCGCTCGCCGTGCAGGGTCACCTTCTCTATCAGCCCGCCCGACTGCGGACTGCGCCCGCCGGGCACGCCGGTGTCCTGCCGTCCCAGCACCTCCACGGCCGCCCCGCCGGGCACGGCCTCCTGGCGCGCCTGTCCGGCGGTCAGGTCGGCCCAGGACCCGTAGATCAGGAAGCTGCGGTTCGCCGCGAGCGCGACCGAGGCGAAGAGGAACACCTGCACGACGACGAGCAGCCCTAAACGCCCCAGCACCAGCCCCCGGCTGCTCCGCGCCAGCCGGGGCCACAGCCACACCGTGGCCGCGAACAGGAGCACCGTGCACAGCACGGCACTCACCAGGAGCGTGCTACTTGTCAGACCCATGGATCGGTCAAGCCCTTCGCGATGTCCGGCGCACCGCCGACCGGTGCGCACCCGGCTAGAGCGCCTTTGGGGCCGGAGCGTTCCCTGCCGCGTCCCGGGTCCAGCGGGGGTCGAGCGGCGGTGGTCCCCTGATCGGACGAAGCCCGCGCGCGTCCTGCGGACCCCAGTGCGATTGTTGCGGTGGGATGAAATCCGCCGGTGGGGGCGTTGGGGGAGGCGGCAGGACAGGACCGACGGGGAGGCACCCACGTGACGGCGGCGCAGACGGAGACTGGGGAAAAACAGGGCTGGGGCAGGCGGCTCGCCGCCTACACCTGGCGGTACAAGGTCAACGTGCTGCTCGCGCTCGGCTCCTCGCTGGCCGGCATGGCCGTCATGGCGTTCGTCCCGCTCGTCACCAAGGTCATCATCGACGAGGTCATCGGCGACGAGAGCAAGCCCATGGGCCCCTGGGCCGGCATGCTCATAGGCGCCGCCGTGCTGGTCTACGCACTGACCTACATACGCAGGTACTACGGCGGGCGCCTCGCCCTCGACGTGCAGCACGACCTGCGCACCGACATGTACGACGCCGTCGCCCGCCTCGACGGGCGCCGGCAGGACGAGCTGTCCACCGGACAGGTCGTCGGCCGGGCGACGAGCGACCTCCAGCTGATCCAGGGCCTGCTCTTCATGCTGCCCATGACCATCGGGAACTTCCTCCTCTTCGGGATATCCCTCGGGATCATGCTGTGGCTGTCCCCGCTGCTGACCCTCGTCGCGCTGCTGATGGCCCCCGCCCTCTGGTTCATCGCCAAGCGCAGCCGCAAGAAGCTCTTCCCCGCCACCTGGTACGCCCAGGGCCAGGCCGCCGCCGTCGCCTCCGTCGTCGACGGGGCGGTGACCGGCGTACGGGTCGTCAAGGGCTTCGGGCAGGAGGAACAGGAGACCGGCAAGCTCCGCGAGGCCGGCCGCCGGCTCTTCGGCGGGCGGATGCGCACCATCCGGCTGAACTCCCGCTACACCCCCGCCCTCCAGGCCGTGCCCGCCCTCGGACAGGTCGCCATGCTGGCCCTCGGCGGCTGGATGGCCACCCGCGGGCAGGTCACCCTCGGCACTTTCGTCGCCTTCTCCACCTACCTCGCCCAGCTCGTCGGCCCCGTCCGCATGCTCGCCATGGTGCTTACCGTCGGCCAGCAGGCCCGCGCCGGCGTGGAGCGGGTGTTCGAGCTCATCGACACCGAGCCCGTGATCCGGGAGGGCACGCGGGAGCTGCCCGCCGACGCGCCCGCCACCGTCGAGTTCGAGGACGTCCGCTTCGGGTACGAGCCCGACCGGCCCGTCCTCGACGGCTTCTCCCTCGCCCTGGCCGAGGGCGAGACCGTCGCCCTCGTGGGCGCCTCCGGCAGCGGCAAGTCCACCGTCTCCCTGCTCCTGCCGCGCTTCTACGACGCCGACCACGGCACCGTCCGGGTCGGCGGCCACGACGTCCGCGAGCTGACCTACGACTCCCTGCGCGGCGCCATCGGACTGGTGCCCGAGGATTCGTTCCTCTTCTCCGACACCATCCGCGCGAACATCGCCTACGGGCGCCCGGGGGCCGGTGAGGAGGAGATCCGCGCCGCCGCCCGCGCCGCCCAGGCGGAAGGGTTCATCGAGGCCCTCCCCGCCGGGTACGACACCAAGGTCGGCGAACAGGGCCTGACCCTCTCCGGCGGCCAGCGCCAGCGCATCGCCCTCGCCCGCGCCATCCTCACCGACCCCCGCCTGCTGCTCCTCGACGACGCCACCTCCGCCGTCGACGCCCGCGTCGAGCACGAGATCCACGAGGCGCTGCGGGCGGTCATGGCCGGCCGCACCACCCTGCTGATCGCCCACCGCCGCTCCACGCTCGCCCTCGCCGACCGGATCGCCGTACTCGACCACGGCCGGCTCTCCGACGTCGGCACGCACGAGGAGCTCGAGCGCCGCTCCCCGCTGTACCGGCGGCTGCTCACCGACCCCGAAGCCCTCGGGGCCGCCTCGCCGCGCACCCCCGACGCACCGTCCATGGCCGAGTTCGAGCGGGACATCGAGAAGGACATCGAGCTCGAAGCCGAGATCGACTCCGAGCAGGTGAGCGCCAAGCGCCGCGCCGTCGACGGGGTCACCCCCGAGCTGTGGCGACGCCAGGAGGGGAGCGAGAACCCCGCCGGTGCGGTCGCCGGGATGAGCGCCACCCCCGAACTGCTCGCGCAGGTGGCCGCCCTGCCGCCCGCCGACGACGAGCCGGAGGTGGACGAGGCCCGGGCCGCGTCCGCCGAGAAGAGCTACGGCCTGCGCCGCCTGCTCGGCGGCTTCTGGGCCCCGCTCGCCGTCAGCCTCGGCCTGGTCGCCGTCGACGCGGGCGCCGGGCTGCTCCTGCCCGTCATGATCCGCCACGGCATCGACCAGGGCGTGCAGAAGGCCGCCCTGGGCGCGGTGTGGGCCGCGGCCCTGCTCGCCCTCGTCGTGGTCGCCGGGCAGTGGGCCGCCCAGTTCGCCGAGACCCGGATGACCGGACGCACCGGCGAGCGCGTGCTCTACGCCCTGCGCGTCAAGATCTTCGCCCAGCTCCAGCGCCTCGGCCTGGACTACTACGAGCGCGAGCTCACCGGCAAGATCATGACCCGGATGACCACCGACGTGGACTCCCTGTCCAGCTTCCTGCAGACCGGGCTCGTCACCGCCGTCGTCTCCGTCCTGACCTTCTTCGGCATCCTGGTCGCCCTGCTCGTCCTCGACGTCGGACTCGCGCTGATCGTCTTCGCCACCCTGCCCGTGCTGGTCGTCGGCACGATCGTCTTCCGCCGCAAGTCGGTGACCGCGTACGAGCTGGCGCGCGACCGGGTCAGCCTGGTCAACGCCGACCTCCAGGAGTCCGTGGCCGGGCTCCGCCTGGTGCAGGCCTTCCGCCGCCAGAGCACCGGCGCGGCCCGGTTCGCCGAGCGCAGCGACGCGTACCGCGAGGCCCGGGTGCGCGGCCAGTGGCTGATATCCGTCTACTTCCCCTTCGTCCAGCTGCTGTCCTCGGGCGCGGCGGCGGCCGTGCTGATCGTCGGCGCGGGCCGGGTGGAGGCGGCCACCCTCACCACCGGCGCGCTGGTGGCGTACCTGCTCTACATCGACCTGTTCTTCGCCCCGGTCCAGCAGCTCTCCCAGGTCTTCGACGGATACCAGCAGGCCAGCGTCTCCCTGGGCCGGATCCAGGACCTGCTGCGCGAGCCCACCACCACTCCGCGCCCGGCGGATCCCCGGGAGGTCGCCGCACTGCGCGGCGAGATCGCCTTCGAGGGCGTGCGCTTCCAGTACGGCACCGCCGAGGAGCGCGGGGAGCAGGACGAGGCGCTGGCCGGGATCAGCCTGCGCATACCCGCCGGGCAGACCGTCGCCTTCGTCGGCGAGACCGGGGCGGGCAAGTCCACTCTGGTCAAGATGGTGGCCCGGTTCTACGACCCGACCTCCGGCCGGGTCACCGCCGACGGCACCGACCTGCGGGAGCTGGACCTGACGGCGTACCGCCACCGGCTGGGGGTCGTCCCCCAGGAGCCGTACCTCTTCCCGGGGACGGTCCGCGACGCCATCGCCTACGGGCGGCCCGGGGCGAGCGACGCCGAGGTGGAGGCCGCCGCCCGCGCGGTCGGCGCCCACGACATGATCGCCACCCTCGACGGCGGCTACCTGCACGCCGTCTCCGAGCGCGGCCGCAACCTCTCCGCCGGCCAGCGCCAGCTGATCGCGCTGGCCCGCGCCGAACTGGTCGACCCGGACGTCCTGCTGCTCGACGAGGCCACCGCCGCCCTGGACCTGGCCACCGAGGCCCAGGTCAACCAGGCCACCGACCGGCTCGCCGGCAAGCGCACCACCCTCGTCGTCGCGCACCGCCTGACCACCGCCGCCCGCGCCGACCGGGTGGTGGTCATGGACCGCGGCCGGATCGTCGAGGACGGCAGCCACGCCGAACTCCTGGCCCGCGGCGGCCGGTACGCGACCCTGTGGCGCACCTTCGCCGGCGAGGACGAACCGGCCGCCGCCGCGTAGCCGCGCAGCACGCGTGAAGGGGCGGGGCCCGGCGGCCCCGCCCCTTCCGTCAGAGTTCGCCGAAGAGGAGGTTGCCGGGGGCGTCCTCGTCGTCGCCGGTGTAGTACTCGCGTACGGCGTCGAGGAGTTCGTCCACCGACAGGTAGCCGTCGTGGTTCTTGTCGATCCTCGCGAAGAGGGTGTCCGCGTCGGCGGGCTCCAGCTTGGTGTCGAAGGCCAGCTGCGCCTTGTGGAACTCCTCGGGGCTGATGTGCCCGTCGCCGTTGGTGTCGACGACCGTGAGGATCGCCTTCATCATCGGCCGGAAGGACTTCTCGTACGCCGGGCCGCCGTCCTTGTACAGGCGGGTCATGCCGTCCCGGTACTGGCCGGGCGTCAGCTGCTGGTCCTGGCCGACGCCGAGCTCGTTGAAGAGGTCCACCCAGAAGTCGGTGAGCCCGCGGAAGACCTCGGCCGCCTTGGGGGAGTCGGCCGGTTCGGCCAGCGCCGACAGCAGCCGCGTCCCGAGCGCGATCATGTCCTTCTCGTCGATCACGCCGTTGGAATCGGCGTCCAGGTGCGCGAACGCGCGCTCCAGCTTGCGGTCGAGCAGATCGGTCGTCATGTCGGCTGCCTTTCACGGCTACGGTGTGCGGTCGGTCGATCGCCTAGGGTAGTGCAACCTTCCGGGAGGCCTGCGCGTCGTACGTGAGTACGTGTTACGTACGACCGATCGGGGGGTCAGCATGAGGCAGGGATGGAAGGGGCGGGGGCGGATCGTGTCCCTGGGGGTGTTCGGCGCCGCCCTGTGGCTCGTCGTGGGCGGGGTGTTCGCGGCGCCCGCCGCCCAGGCCGCCACCGGCGGCTGCGCGGGCAGGCTCGTCAAAACGCTGCCCTTCTCCACCGGCGAGGTGCGCGTGTACAAGAGCCGGACCCAGGTCTGCGCGACGACCCACGCCCACCAGCCGGGGGAGCGCCGCCCCATGGCGGTGAGCGTTCAGCCGCGTGGCGGGGTCCCGGTGGGCGATGCGGGGCAATTCACCCGGTACGCGGGCCCCGTCACCGTCGGCGCTATCAACCGATGTGTGTATGTAAAGGGCAGCGTGGCGGCCGGATCAGTGGATTCCGGCTGGATCCTCTGCTGAGGGAGGGACCCAACTGGGACTGTTCACGGGCGTGTTGGCCCCGCTAGGTTCACGAGCGACCACAGTGAACTGAAGGGGAGGGTGAATGCGCAACACGCTTGGCCGGCTGCTGCCCGTCGCGGTGCTGATCGGCACCATGGGCACGGCCGGCTTCACGGCTCAGACGGCCACCGCCGCAGAGCCGGCCGCCGCCGCGCCGACCGCCGCGGGACAGGGCTCCGCCGCGGACATCAAGGACCAGATCCTCGCGATCCCGGGCATGAGCCTGATCGAGGAGAAGCCGCACCCCGGCTACCGCTTCTTCGTACTGAACTACGAGCAGCCGGTCGACCACCGGCAGCCGTGGAAGGGCACTTTCAAGCAGCGCGTCACCCTGCTGCACAAGGACGTCTCCCGGCCCACGGTGTTCTTCACCTCCGGCTACAACGTCAACACCAACCCGCGCCGCAGCGAGCCGACGACCATAGTCGACGGCAACCAGCTGTCGATGGAGTATCGATTCTTCAACCCGTCGCGCCCCGACCCGGCCGACTGGTCGAAGCTGGACATCTGGCAGGCCGCCAGCGACCAGCACCGCCTCTTCACCGCCCTGAAGAAGCTCTACCCCAAGAACTGGCTCGCCACGGGCGGAAGCAAGGGCGGTATGACGGCGACGTACTTCGAGCGCTTCTACCCGCGCGACATGGACGGGGTCGTCGCCTACGTGGCGCCCAACGACGTCGTCAACAAGGAGGACTCGGCCTACGACCGGTTCTTCACCAAGGTCGGCACCAAGGAGTGCCGCGACAAGCTGAACGCGGTGCAGCGCGAGGCGCTGATCCGCCGCGAGCCGCTGGAGGCCAAGTACACGGCCGCCGCCGCCGAGAACGGCTGGACCTTCAACACCGTCGGCAGCCTCGACAAGGCCTTCGAGGCCGTCGTGCTCGACTACACGTGGGCCTTCTGGCAGTACAGCCTGGTCGCCGACTGCGCCGCGATCCCGGACGCCAAGACCGCCACCGACCAGCAGATCTGGGACACGGTCGACTCGATCTCCGGCTTCTCGGCCTACGCCGACCAGGGACTGGAGACGTACACGCCGTACTACTACCAGGCCGGTACGCAGCTCGGCTCGCCCGACATCAAGCAGCCGCACCTGAAGGACCTGAGCCGGTACGGCTACCAGCCGCCGCGCGACTTCGTGCCGCGCGACATCCCGATGACCTTCAAGCCGGCGGCCATGGCGGACGTGGACAACTGGGTCCGCAACAACGCCAACCAGATGCTGTTCGTGTACGGGCAGAACGACCCGTGGGGCGCCGAGCCCTTCCACCTCGGGTACGGGGCGCGCGACAGCTACGTGATGACCGCGCCGGGCGCCAACCACGGGGCCAACGTCTCCAAGCTCCTGGACGGCGAGAAGGCCCTCGCGACCGCGCGGATCCTCCAGTGGGCCGGGGTGGCCCCCGCCGCGAACGTGTTCAGCACGGAGAAGGCCGCTCCGCAGGCGGCGCCGCTGGCCGCACCGGACCCGCAGCTCGACCAGACCGACCTGCGCCGCGAGTCGCTGCGCCGGTAGGGCCCGCTAGGGCTCAGTGGGCCGCGGGCTGGTACGACAGCCCGTGGCCCAGCGGGTAGCGGCCCGGGACGGGCACCGGGAGGCGGCCCACCGGCCGGCTCGCGCCGGTCAGCACCCGGGCCGCCGCCCGCAGCTCCACGTCCGTCCAGGTGTAGGTGGCCACTTCGGCCGCGCACTGCGGCAGCCGCGCCGGATCGTACGGATTGCGGATCGCCACCAGCACCACCGGGACGCCCGTCGCGATCAGGTCCGCCACCAGCGTGCGCTGCGGGCTCTCCCCCTGCGGGACGTTGTACGTGCACACGAGCACCGCCGCGTGCCCCGGGGCGGCCGCCACGGCCCGCTCGGGCGGGAGGGCCTGCGCCCGGCAGCCCAGGGCGGTCAGCTCCCGCGCCAGGACCGTCGTAGGGGGTCCCGTGGTACCCGTGGGGGAGGCCGGGTCGGTTCCGGTCACCAGCAGCCGGGGCCCGGCCGCCGCGTCCAGGGGCAGCAGCCCGCGCGGATTGGCCAGCAGGGTGGTCGTGGCGGCCGCGATCGCGTCGGCGGCCTCCCGGTGCGCTTCCGTGCCCACCGCCCCGTCCACCCGCGCGTCGGAGGTGTACGGGTCCTCGAACAGTCCCCGGCGGGCCTTCAGTTCCAGGATCCGCAGCGCCGACTCCTCGAGGCGCTCGCGCGTCAGCTCGCCCGACTCGAGCGCCGCCAGCACGCTGCGGTGCGCCAGCCCCAGGTCGGGCGCGTTCAGCAGCTGGTCGCAGCCCGCCTTCAGGGCCAGCACCGGCACCCGGTCGTCCCCGTACTTCTGGCGGACCCCGGCCATGTCGAGGGCGTCGGTGACCACCACCCCGCGAAAGCCGAGGCGTTCGCGCAGGATGCCGGTCACGATGGGCCGCGAGAGGGTCGCCGGGTCCCCCGAGGGATCGAGCGCGGGGAAGACGATGTGCGCCGTCATGACCACGTCCACGCCCGCCCGCACCGCCGCCCGGAACGGCGGCTCGTCCAGCTCCTCCCACTGGGCGCGCGTGTGCCGCATCACCGGCAGCCCGACGTGGCTGTCGGTCTCGGTGTCCCCGTGCCCCGGGAAGTGCTTCGCCGCGGCCGCCACCCCCGCCCCCTGGTAGCCGCGGACCTGGGCGGCGGCCAGGTCCGCCACGGCGGCCGGGTCGGCGCCGAAGGACCGTACGCCGATCACCGGGTTGGCGGGGTTCACGTTCACGTCGGCCACCGGCGCCCAGTCCTGCCGGATGCCCAGGGCGGCCAGCTCGGCCCCCGCCACGCGGGCCGCCCGCCGGGCCCCGGCGGTGGAGCCGGCCGCGCCGAGGGCCATCGCGCCGGGCAGCAGGGTCGCCGGCCGGCCGATCCGGGCGACGGCCCCGTGCTCCTGGTCCACGGACAGCAGCAGCGGGATGCCCGCGCCCGAGCCCTCCGCCGCCCGCTGGAGGCCGTTGGACAGGGCGGCGATCTGGTGCGGGGTGCGGGTGTTGTGGGCCCACGCGAAGTAGACGACCCCGCCCAGGTGGTAGCGGGCCACCAGCTCGGCGGCGGTGCGCACCCCGAAGTGCTTGAGGTTCAGCTCGGCGTCCGCCGGGTCGGGGTCGGTCGCCGAATGCCCGTAGGCCCGGGACACGAACAGCTGCCCCGCCAGCTCGGCCGGGCTCATCCCGGAGACGACGGCCCGCAGCCGGTCCCGGTCCGGGTGGCGGCCCGGCGGCCCGGCCGGGGAGCGGGAGTCGTCGGTGAGGCGGCGGGAGCCCCCGGAGGCCGTAGCGGCCCCGGAGGCCGCGACGGCGGCCATGGCGGCGGCGGCGAGCAGGGCCCGCCGGGAGGCGTGGTACGGCACCCACGGGACCCTACTGCGGTACCGCGCCGGGTGTCTGACGGACACTCGGGAATCGGCCGGAAGGTGCCCCTCGCGGGGCGTACGGCTTACCTCGCCCAGTGCTCCTGGAGGGTGCGTACGGCCTCGGTGATCGCCGGCCGGCGGGCCGCCCCGGTCCGCCACAGGGCGTACAGCCTGCGTACGGGGCCCGGCTCGAGCGGTACGGCCACCGCGCCCGGCGGCAGCGGGCCCGTACCCAGCCGGGGCACGACCGCGATCCCGAGGCCGGCGGCGACCAGGGCGACGATGGTGTGGTTCTCCTCGGCCGTGTGCGCGATGTCGGGCTCGAACCCGGCCGTGCGCATCGTCCGTACCAGCCAGTCGTGGCAGACCCGCCCGGGCGGCTGGCACACCCACCGCTGGCTCCCGAGGTCCGCCCGCCGCACCACCCGCCGGGTGGTGAAGGGATGCCCGGCCGGCACCACCAGATCGCAGCGGTCGTCCCCGATGACCGCCTGCTCCACGCCTTCGGGGGCGGGCAGCGGGGCGATGTCCCAGTCGTGGGCCACCGCCAGGTCGGTGACGCCCCGGGCCACCAGGTCCACCGAGAGGTGGGGGTCCACCTCCGTCAGGCGTACGTCCAGCGCCGGATGCCGGCGGGAGAGGTCGGCCAGTACCCCCGGCAGCAGCCCGCGCGCCGCCGAGGCGAAGGCGGCCACCGTCAGCAGCCCGCTGGGCTGTCCGCGCCGCTCCTCCAGGGTGGTCTCGGCCCGCTCCACGATCGCCAGCAACTCCCGGGCCGTGTCGGCCAGGTGCCGGGCCTCCTCGGTGAGGGCGACCCCGCGCCCGCGCCGCTCCAGCAGCGTGGTGCGGGTCTCCCGCTCCAGCTTGCCGATCTGCTGCGAGACGGCGGACGGGGTGTAGCCGAGGGCGGCCGCCGCGCCCGCGACCGAACCGTGGACGGAGACGGCGTGCAGGGCGCGCAGCCGGGACAGGTCGAGCATCCGCCCATCGTAGGGTCCGCGGGGGCCGAGCCGTAAGCATTCCTTCATCCATCCCGGAAGAGATCCGCGCTGGTGCTACATGGTGGCGGCGCCGATGCTCGGAGCATGCGTCCCGTACACACCGCACTCGCCGTACTCATCGCCGCCCTCTGGGGTTTCAACTTCGTCGTCATCGAGATCGGTCTCGGCCACTTCCCGCCGCTGCTGCTGTCCGCCCTGCGCTTCCTCGTCGCCGCGCTGCCCGCCGTGTTCTTCGTCGGGCGCCCCAAGGTCGCCTGGAAGTGGATCCTCGGGGTCGGAGCGGCCCTCGGCATCGCCAAGTTCGGGCTGCTGTTCACCGGCATGGCCGCCGGGATGCCCGCCGGGCTGTCCTCCCTCGTCCTGCAGATCCAGGCCGTCTTCACCGCCGTCCTCGCCGCCGTCGTACTGCGCGAGCGGCCCGGCCCGGTGCGGCTGCTGGGCATGGGCGTGGCGCTGGCCGGGATCGGGGTCGCCGCCGTGGACCGGGGCCTCTCGGGGTCGGTGACCGGCTTCGTCCTGGTCGTCGCGGCCGCTGCCTGCTGGGGCGTGTCGAACGTGCTCACCCGCAAGGCGGCCCCGACCGACGCGATGAACTTCATGGTCTGGGTGTGCACCGTCCCGGTCGTCCCGCTGTTCGCGCTCTCGCTGCTGCTGGAGGGACCCGAGCGGGACCTGGCCGCGCTGCGCGCCCTGGACTGGTCCGGGGTGGCCGTCATCGGCTACGTCGCCTGGGTGTCCACGGTGTTCGGCTTCGGCGCCTGGAGCTACCTGCTGCGCCGCTACCCGGCCTCGGCGGTGGCGCCGTTCTCGCTGCTGGTGCCGGTGTTCGGGATGTCCTCGGCCGCCCTGGTGCTGGGCGAGGGGGTCTCGGGGGCGCGCTGGCTGGCGGCGGTTCTGCTGGTCGGCGGGGTGGGGCTGACCTCGCTGGCCCCCGCCGGCGCGAAGCGGCGCGGGACGGCCGTCGGCGCGGGAAGCCCTCCCGCAACGGCGGCCGCCGGCACGGCCCGGTGAGGGCGGGCTACTTCTTGCCGCTGCCGAGGATGTCGCCCAGCAGGTCTGCGAGTCCGCCGCCCTGCGCACCGGCGGGGGCGGCGCCGGGGGCCGGGGCGCCCGCGCCCTTGGCGGCGGCGCGCTTGGCGAAGACGGCCAGCAGCACCGGGATCAGCAGCTCGATGACCCGCGCGACGGTCGGGGCGGGGATGCCGGTCTTCTTCGAGACGGCGTTGGCCACGGGCTTGCTCACCTTGGACAGCACCCCGGCCATCATCCCGCCGCCGAGCAGGCCGCCGAGCCCGCCGCCCAGGGTGGCGACGCCCTGCAGAGGCGGCTCGGCCACCTCCGCGAAGGCCTGGCGGACCTCGTCGTCATCGGCGTCGGCCTTCTCCTGAAGGCCGCCGGTCATCGCCCCGACGGTCTCGGCGACCGTCTCGCGGGCGCCGTTGGCATCGGTGCCGAGCAGTCCGGCGATCTCGTTCAGCTTGTCGTCGCCGAGCTCGCCCAGCACGTCGTCCTGGAAGGAAGATTCGCTCATGCCGGAAACGCTACTTGTGTCGGGATTTGACGGCACCTCGGAGTATCCCTGGAGTGGCGGTAGGTAACGGAAAGGTAAAGCTGTGATTCCGGATGCAACCCTCCGGGCGGGCCGGGGGTCGTATGTTGCGTCGGCACTTCCGGGTGGGGATCCGGGGGGATCGGGAAGTCCGACGAGGGAGGGGTAACCGTGAGGGGGTCCGGCCGAGAGGCCGGACCCCCTTTCGTTTGTCCACAGGCCCCGTTGTCCACAGGCCCCTCTGTCCACAGCCCCCGGCGCCCTGTCGGCGGCGGGCGGTAGCTTCGTGCCATGGCAATCAACGGGGCGGTGCAACTGGCGGTGGTCGAGGGGGTGCTGGAACGCATCACCTACGCCAACGAGGAGAGCGGGTACACGGTCGCCCGGGTCGACACCGGCCGCGGCGCGGGCGACCTGCTGACCGTCGTCGGCTCGCTCCTCGGCGCCCAGCCCGGTGAATCCCTGCGCATGGAGGGCCGCTGGGGCTCGCACCCCCAGTACGGCAAGCAGTTCAGCGTGGAGAACTACTCGACGATCCTCCCCGCCACCATCCAGGGCATCCGGCGCTACCTCGGCTCCGGCCTGATCAAGGGCATCGGCCCGAGGATCGCCGAGCGGATCGTGGAGCACTTCGGCACCGACACCCTCGACGTCATCGAGACCGAGCCGAAGCGGCTGATCGAGGTGCCCGGCCTCGGCCCCAAGCGGACGAAGCTGATCGGCGCCGCCTGGGAGGAGCAGAAGGCCATCAAGGAGGTCATGGTCTTCCTCCAGGGCGTGGGCGTCTCCACCTCCATCGCGGTGCGCATCTACAAGAAGTACGGCGACTCCTCCATCTCGGTGGTGAAGAACCAGCCCTACCGGCTCGCCGCCGACGTGTGGGGCATCGGCTTCCTCACCGCCGACCGCATCGCCCAGGCCGTCGGCATCCCGCACGACAGCCCCGAGCGGGTCAAGGCCGGTCTCCAGTACGCCCTGTCCCAGTCCACCGACCAGGGGCACTGCTTCCTCCCCGAGGAGCGGCTCATCGCCGACGGGGTCAAGCTGCTCCAGGTGGACACGGGCCTGGTCATCGAGTGCCTGGCCGAGCTCGCCGCCGATCCGGAGGGAGTCGTACGGGAATCCGTGCCCGACCCCCAGGGCGGCCCGGACCCCCTCACCGCCGTGTACCTGGTCCCCTTCCACCGGGCCGAGCTGTCGCTGGTCGGCCAGGTCCGCCGGCTCCTGAACGCCGAGGAGGACCGGATGCCCGGCTTCCGGGACGTGGACTGGGAGAAGGCCCTCGGCTGGCTGGCCGGGCGCACCGGGGCCACCCTCGCCCCCGAGCAGCGGGACGCGGTCAAGCTGGCCCTCACCCGCCGGGTCGCGGTCCTCACCGGCGGGCCCGGCTGCGGGAAGTCCTTCACGGTGCGCTCCATCGTGGAGCTGGCCCGGGCCAAGAAGGCCAAGGTGGTGCTCGCCGCCCCCACCGGCCGCGCGGCGAAGCGGCTGTCCGAGCTGACCGGGGCCGAGGCCTCCACGGTGCACCGGCTGCTGGAGCTCAAGCCCGGCGGGGACGCGGCGTACGACCGGGACCGGCCGCTGGAGGCGGACCTGGTCGTGGTCGACGAGGCCTCGATGCTGGACCTGCTGCTCGCCAACAAGCTGGTCAAGGCCGTGGCGCCGGGGGCGCACCTGCTGCTGGTCGGGGATGTGGACCAGCTGCCCTCGGTCGGCGCCGGCGAGGTGCTGAGGGACCTGCTGGCCGAGGGCGGCCCGGTGCCCGCCGTCCGGCTGACCCGGATCT
This sequence comes from Streptomyces sp. NBC_00091, assembly GCF_026343185.1. GTDB lineage: Bacteria > Actinomycetota > Actinomycetes > Streptomycetales > Streptomycetaceae > Streptomyces. Next base: position 3,818,468 of record NZ_JAPEMA010000001.1, read on the forward strand.
TCCGCCAGGCCCAGCAGTCGGGCGTGGTCACCAACGCGCACCGCATCAACACCGGGGTCCCGCCCATCACCGACGGCCTGCCGGACTTCTTCCTCTTCCCGGAGGAGGACACGGAGGCGGCCGGAATCCTCGCCGTGGACGTGGCCGCCCGTCGGATTCCGGCCAGATTCGGTCTCGACCCGCGCCGGGACATCCAGGTCCTCGCGCCCATGCACCGGGGCCCGGCCGGAGCCGGAAACCTCAACGGACTGCTCCAGCAGGCCATCACCCCGGCCCGGCCGGACCTGCCCGAGAAGCGGTTCGGCGGCCGGGTCTTCCGGGTGGGCGACAAGGTGACCCAGATCCGGAACAACTACGAGAAGGGCGCCAACGGCGTCTTCAACGGCACCGTCGGCGTGGTCACCGGTCTCGACCTGGACGAACAGCGCTTGACGGTGCGTACAGAGGAGGACGAGGAGATCGGGTACGAGTTCGCGGAGCTGGACGAGCTGGCCCACGCGTACGCCGTCACCATCCATCGTTCCCAGGGGAGTGAATATCCGGCGGTCGTGATCCCCGTCACCACCGGGGCTTGGATGATGCTCCAGCGGAATCTGCTCTACACGGCGGTGACCAGGGCGAAGAAACTGGTCGTTCTGGTCGGGTCCCGCAAGGCCCTCGGTCAAGCGGTGCGTACCGTTTCCGCAGGCAGGAGGTACACGGCCGTGGCTTCCCGGCTCTCCGGCCGCGTACCGGTGGGAAACATCACCTAGATGATCGATCATTTGGGGTATCCGCACCGGTGTGGAGCGGGCAGGATGAGCAGGTTGACGGCACTCAGTGCCGTCAAAAACACCAAACCCCGACCCCGAGTGCACTCACCTGTGCCAAATGGGGGAAGGTAGAGGCAGTCAGGGCACCTCGAAGAAGAGGCACTACGTCGGTGAGGGATGACGTGAGCGACAACTCTGTAGTACTCCGGTACGCGGACGGTGAATACACCTACCCGGTGGTCGAGAGCACCGTCGGTGACCAGGGCTTCGACATCTCGAAGCTCCGGGCCCAGACCGGGCTCGTCACCCTGGACAGCGGTTACGGAAACACGGCCGCCTATAAGTCCGCCATTACTTACCTCGACGGCGAGCAGGGCATCCTGCGCTACCGCGGTTACCCGATCGAGCAGCTGGCGGAGCGCTCGACCTTCATCGAGGTCGCCTACCTGCTGATCAACGGTGAGCTGCCGACCGTCGACCAGCTCGCGTCGTTCCGCAACGACATCACCCAGCACACGCTGCTGCACGAGGACGTCAAGCGCTTCTACGACGGCTTCCCGCGCGACGCCCACCCGATGGCCATGCTGTCGTCCGTGGTCAGCGCGCTGTCGACGTTCTACCAGGACAGCCACAACCCGTTCGACGAGAAGCAGCGCAACCTCTCGACGATCCGGCTGCTGGCCAAGCTCCCGACGATCGCGGCGTACGCGTACAAGAAGTCGGTCGGCCACCCGGTGGTCTACCCGCGCAACGACCTCGGCTACGTCGAGAACTTCCTGCGCATGACCTTCTCCGTGCCGGCCCAGGAGTACGACCTGGACCCGGTCGTGGTCTCGGCGCTCGACAAGCTGCTGATCCTGCACGCGGACCACGAGCAGAACTGCTCGACCTCCACCGTGCGTCTGGTCGGCTCCTCGCAGGCGAACATGTTCGCCTCGATCTCCGCCGGCATCTCGGCCCTGTGGGGCCCGCTGCACGGTGGCGCCAACCAGTCCGTCCTCGAGATGCTGGAAGGCATCAAGAACGACGGCGGCGACGTCGACGCCTTCATCCGCAAGGTGAAGAACAAGGAAGACGGCGTCCGCCTGATGGGCTTCGGGCACCGCGTCTACAAGAGCTTCGACCCCCGGGCGAAGATCATCAAGGCTGCGGCGCACGACGTCCTCTCGGCGCTCGGCAAGAGCGACGAGCTGCTGGACATCGCGCTCAAGCTGGAGGAGCACGCGCTGGCCGACGAGTACTTCGTCGCGCGCAACCTCTACCCGAACGTGGACTTCTACACCGGTCTGATCTACCGGGCCATGGGCTTCCCGACCGAGATGTTCACCGTGCTCTTCGCGCTCGGCCGCCTTCCGGGCTGGATCGCCCAGTGGCACGAGATGATCAAGGAGCCCGGCTCCCGCATCGGCCGCCCGCGCCAGATCTACACCGGCGAGGTCCTGCGCGACTTCGTCCCCGTCGAGGCCCGCTGACCGCTCGCCTCGCGGCTGCGCATACGGAAAGCGCCCCGCCGTCGATCCCCCCACGGGTCGACGGTCGGGGCGCTTCCCTTTCCCCGGCAGCGGATTCCCCCCACGGGACCCGCGCCGGGGCGTCGGTGTGTGCCGGGACCCGTTCGGGTCGGGAGGGCCGCTCAAAGCTTCCCGAGGGCACGCGTCCCGGCCGGCAGATGCCCCGGACGTCCCCCAAGACCTCCGTGAAACGTCCCCCAAGACGTTTCTGGCATCGCCCCATTAGACCCATGCCGACCCCGGATGGTTACGTTGTCATCACTGTGATCTGCGTCTCCAGTGAAGGATGTGTGGAGGGACCGGGGAGGAGATCCACTAGCGGAACGACCGCAGGCGCAGGCTGTTGGTCACCACGAAGACCGAGGAGAAGGCCATCGCGGCCCCCGCGATCATCGGGTTGAGCAGGCCCGCGGCGGCCAGCGGGAGCGCCGCGACGTTGTAGCCGAAGGCCCAGAACAGGTTGCCCTTGATGGTGGCCAGCGTCCGCCGGGAGAGCCGGATCGCGTCCGCCGCCACCCGCAGGTCGCCCCGTACGAGGGTCAGGTCGCCGGCCTCGATGGCCGCGTCGGTACCGGTGCCCATGGCCAGGCCCAGGTCGGCCTGGGCGAGCGCGGCCGCGTCGTTGACCCCGTCGCCCACCATGGCGACCGTACGGCCCTCGGCCTGGAGCCGGCGGACCACGTCCACCTTGTCCTGCGGGAGCACCTCGGCGATCACCTCGTCGATGCCCACCTCGCGGGCCACCGTCTCGGCCACGGCCCGGTTGTCGCCGGTCAGCAGGACCGGCGTGAGGCCGAGCGCCCGCAGCCGGGCCACGGCCTCGGCGCTGGTCTCCTTGACGGCGTCGGCGACCGTCAGGACACCCCGGGCCTCGCCGTCCCAGGCGACCAGGACGGCGGTGCTCCCCGCGGCCTCGGCGGCGGCCTTGGCCCCGGCGAGCGCGGCGGGCAGGGTGATCCCCCGGTCGGCGAGCAGCCGCTCGCGCCCCACCAGGACCTCGTGCCCCTCGACCACGCCCCGGACACCCAGCCCGGCGAGGCTTTCGAAGGATGAGGGGGGCTCGAAAGATGAAGGGGCGGGCAGCTCACCGGCGGCGCCGGTGGCGATCGCGCGGGCGACCGGGTGCTCGGAGGAGTGCTCCAGCGCGCCCGCGAGCCGCAGCAGTTCCTTCTCGTCCACGCCCTGTCCGGGGTGCATCCCGGACAGGGCCATCCGGCCCGTGGTGACCGTCCCGGTCTTGTCGAGCACGACCGTGTCGACGCGGCGGGTGGACTCCAGCACCTCGGGGCCCTTGATCAGGATGCCCAGCTGCGCGCCCCGGCCGGTGCCGACCATCAGCGCGGTCGGGGTGGCCAGGCCCAGGGCGCAGGGGCAGGCGATGATCAGGACGGCCACGGCGGCGGTGAACGCGGCCGTGGGGTCGTCGGTGATCAGCAGCCAGGTGACCCAGGTCCCGAGCGCGAGGAGCAGGACGACGGGTACGAACACGGCCGAGATCCGGTCGGCGAGGCGCTGCACCTCGGCCTTGCCGTTCTGGGCGTCCTCGACCATCCGGGCCATCCGGGCGAGCTGGGTGTCGGCCCCGATCCGGGTGGCCTCCACGACGATGCGGCCGGAGGCGTTGACGGTGGCGCCGGTGACGGAGTCCCCGGCGGCGACGTCGACCGGGACGGACTCGCCGGTCAGCATGGAGGCGTCCACGGCGGAGGAGCCCTCGACGACCGTGCCGTCGGTGGCGATCTTCTCCCCGGGGCGGACCACGAACCGGTCGCCCACCGCGAGCGCGCCCACCGGGATCCGCACCTCCCGGCCGTCGCGCAGCACGGCCACCTCCTTGGCGCCCAGCTCCATCAGCGCCCTGAGGGCCGCTCCCGCCTTCCGCTTGGAGCGGGCCTCCAGGTAGCGGCCGAGCAGGATGAAGGACACGACGCCGGCCGCGACCTCCAGATAGATGGCGGAGGAGCCGTCCGTGGCCGAGGCGGTGAAGTCGAAGCCGTGCCGCATGCCGGCCATGCCCGCGTGGCCGAAGAACAGGGCCCACAGGGACCAGGCGTAGGCGGCCAGCGTGCCGACCGAGACCAGGGTGTCCATGGTGGCCGCGCCGTGCCGGGCGTTGGTCCAGGCGGCCCGGTGGAAGGGGAGGGCGCCCCACACGACCACGGGCGAGGCGAGGGTGAGCGAGAGCCACTGCCAGTTGTCGAACTGGAGGGCGGGCACCATCGAGAGCAGGACCACGGGCAGGGCCAGGGCGGCGGAGACCAGCAGCCGCTGTCGCAGCGCGGCGAGCTCGGGGTCGCGTACGGCCGGCCCGGCCTCGGCTCCGGACGCGGCTTCCGCCTCGGGATCGGGCTCGGGCGGCGGCGGGGGCTCCTCGGCGGTGTATCCCGTCCTGACCACGGTCGCGATCAGGTCGGCCACCTGGACCGCGCCGCCGTAGGAGACCCGGGCCTTCTCGGTGGCGTAGTTCACCGTGGCGCTGACGCCGTCCATCCGGTTGAGCTTCTTCTCGATGCGGGCCGCGCAGGAGGCGCAGGTCATCCCGCCGATCGTCAGCTCGACCTGGGCGGCGCCGGCCGCCGCTATGGGCCCGTCGTGGACCGTGCTGCTGCTCATGTTCCCGCTCCAGGGGGAGGGCCGGGCCGTACGGTCCAGTATGAGCTGGCGGGTGCGGCCCGGCGGCGCTGCGGTACTGCCGGTACTGCCGGTACTGCGGTGCGGTGGAAGAGGGGGGCTCAGTCCCCCAGCTACCGCTGGGAGGTGCCCCCGTGGCCGGCGAGCTCGTACCCGGCCTCGTCCACGGCGGCGCGTACGTCGGCCTCGGCGAGCGGGGCGGCGGAGGTCACGGTGACCTCACCGGTGGCGGCGACGGCCTTGACCGAGGTCACGCCGGGCAGGGCGGTGAGCTCGGCGGTCACGGCGCCCTCGCAGTGCCCGCAGGTCATGCCGGTGACCTTGTACACGGCGGTGTGCTGGGTGTCCGTCTGGGCGGTCATGTCGTTACTCCTCATCGCGGGGGCTGTCTCTGTTGCCAGGATTCCAGATTATACCCCTAGGGGGTATTGAGCGAGTATCCGGCGACCCTTGAGGGGATCTCGGCGGGTCCTGCGGTGGACGAGATCGCCAAACCGTATGTAAATGGCGCACATGTCCCATTCTGTGACGCTCATCCTCATCATGGCCGTCGCGGTGCTCGCGCCCCTCCTCGCCTACGGGGTGGCGCGCTGGCTGCCCGTCCCGCTGGTGATCTTCGAGATCCTGCTGGGCATCCTCATCGGGCCCGACGTGCTCGGCTGGGCGCGCACCGGCGAGGTGATCGACGTACTCAGCCAGCTGGGTCTGGCCATGCTGATCTTCCTGGCCGGGTACGAGATCCAGTTCGACCAGGTCAAAGGGGACACCCTCAGGAGATCGGTCTGGGCCTGGGTGGCCGCCCTCGCCCTTGGGCTGGGCATCGGCACCCTGCTCGCCCACGGCGGCGGCTTCGAGAAGGGCGTCTACGTCGGCACCGCGCTCACCAGCACCGCGCTCGGCGCGATCCTGCCGATGCAGAGGGACTCCGGGGAACTGGGGAGCCGCTTCGGGACGGTGACGATGGCGATGGGCTCCGTCGGCGAGTTCGGGCCGATCATCGCGATGGCCCTGCTGCTCAGCGGGCGGGCGCCGGCCCGCTCGGCGGCGCTGCTGGCGGCCTTCGCGGCGCTGACGGTGGCGGCGGTGTTCTGGGCGATGCGGCCCAAGCCGCCCTGGTTCGCGAAGGTCATCGCCAAGACCCTGCACAGCAGCGCCCAGTTCGCGGTACGGCTGGTGGTGCTGGTGCTGGTGGCGATGCTGGGGCTGGCCCAGGCGCTCGGGCTCGACGTCCTGCTCGGCGCCTTCGCGGCCGGGCTGGTCACCCGGCTGGTGCTACACGGGGCGGCGCCGGAGAGCAGCGAGACCGTGCTGTCGAAGGTGGAGGCCATGGGCTTCGGCTTCCTGGTGCCGGTGTTCTTCGTGGTCACCGGGATCCAGTTCGACCTGAAGGCCCTGCTCGCGGGTGGGCGGGAGCTGCTCCTGCTGCCCGCCTTCCTGCTGCTGTTCCTGCTGGTGCGCGGACTGCCGATCTGGCTGCTGGCCCCGCGCGACCTGGAGCGGCGGGACCGGTCGGCGCTGGTGCTGTTCGGGTCGACCGCGCTGCCGCTGGTGGTGGCGATCACCACCCTCGGGGTGGAGGACGGGAAGGTCGACCCCGGGGAGGCGGCGGCGCTGGTCGGGGCCGGGATGGTCTCGGTGCTGGTCTTCCCCCTGCTGGGCCTGCGGCTGCGGGGCCGCGCCGCGACCGGCCGGCGGCCCGGGGAGGAGTCCTGGTGACCGCGCGCGGGGCCGCGCCCCGCGCCCGTACCGCCGGGGCTGGCCCCCGTGGCGCCTGGTCAGTCCTCGCGGCGGCCCCGGTTGCCGGGGCGGCGCGCCACCCAGGTCCGGATGGTGTCGGCGTACCAGTAGGGCTTGCCGCCCTCCACGTGGTCGGGGGTGGGCAGCAGCCCGTGCTTCCGGTAGGAGCGCACGGTGTCCGGCTGGACCCGGATATGGGCGGCGATCTCCTTGTAGGACCACAGCTGTCGGTCGCTCATCCACGACACCTCCTGGTCCACGCCGCGGGGCCGGCCGGGAGGCCGTCGGGGGAGCCGGCGCGTGGACACTGCCGATCACTCGGGTTGTGCCCCGACAACGACGCCCGGTGAGTGCGGGGGAGGGCCTGTGTGCCGCCTGTGACGGAAGACCCGCGTAACGCGGACATGTGTGACACGGGGGCGACTCCTGTGACGAATGCGGCACAGGAGCAGCCCGGTGAGCCCGGCGAGCCCAGTGGCGTCAGCGGGCGTACAGCTCCGGCCGCGGCGCGAGGCGCACCTCGGTCCGTACGCCGCTGCGCGCGGCCGCGAGCCCCGCCTCCGAGACGGCGGCGGCCGCGTACCCGTCCCAGGCGTCGGGCCCCGCCACCCGCCCCCGCGCCGCCGCGGCCACCCAGCGCCGCACCTGGCGGTCGTAGGCGTCGGCGAAGCGCGTGATGTAGTCCTGGGTGATCTCCCCGCCCCACCGGCCGCCCGACTGGACGACCATCGCCCGCCCGTCGCCGATCCGGGCGCTGCCCGACTCGCCGACGGCCTCGCACTGCACCTGATAGCCGAAACCGCAGTTGGCGAAGATCTCCACGTCGACGATCGCCCCGCCCGAGGTCTCCAGCAGCACCAGCCGGGGGTCGCGCAGCCCCTCGGGGGCGGCCGAGGAGGGCGTGGGGGAAAGCACGGTCACCGCGGTGACCTCCTGCCCCAGCAGCCAGCGGGCCGCGTCCACCTCGTGCACCACGGAGTCGCTGATCAGCATGTCGCTGGTGAAGAAGGACGGCGAGGAGGCGTTGCGGTGGCGGCAGTGCAGGAAGAGCGGCCGGCCGATCCCGCCCGCGTCCAGCAGCTCCTTGAGCCGCTCGTACTCGGCGTCGAAACGCCGCATGAACCCCACCTGCACCAGACGCCGGCCGAGCCGGCGCTCCGCCTCCAGCACCCGCAAGGCTCCCTCCGGATCCGGGGTCAGCGGCTTCTCGCACAGCACCGGCAACTCCCGCTCCAGGGCCTGCAGAATCGCTTCCTCATGGGCCGGTCCGGGCGAGGCGATCAGTACCGCGTCCACCCCGGGCGCCGCCATCGCCGCCGCCGGATCCGTGTACGCGCCCGCCCCGTCCAGGGACGCCGCGACCTCCTTGACCCGGTCCCCGTCCGGATCGGCCACGGCCACCACCCGCGCCCCGCCGACCGTGTCGCCGATCCGGCGGACGTGGTCGGCGCCCATCTTCCCGGTGCCGATGACGGCGATGCCCAGCGTGCTCATGTCTCTCCTCAGGGTGGTCAGCGGGCGCCGCAGGAGCGCAGGTAGGCGCGGGTGCGCCGGGCCACGGGCAGGGGCCGCTCGGGCGGGCACGGGTACATGTCCTGCTCCACGATGGCGAACAGGTCCACCCCGAGCCGCTGCGCCGCCGCCAGTACGGGCTCCAGCGCGGGCACCCCCGACGGCGGCTCGCACATCACCCCGCGCGCCACGGCCGGCCCGAAGGGCAGCTGCCGCTCCACCACTTCGGCGAGGATCCGCGGGTCCACCTGCTTGAGGTGGAGGTAGCCGATCCGCTCGCCGAAGGCCTCGATCGCCTCGACGCTGTCCCCGCCGCAGTACGCGTAGTGCCCGGTGTCCAGGCACAGGGAGACCAGCGCCGGGTCGGTGGCGTCCAGGAACCGGGCCACGTTCCGCGGGGTGTCGAGGTGGGTGTCCGCATGCGGGTGGACCACGATCCGCAGCCCGTACCGGTCCCGGACCTCCCGGCCCAGGCGCTCGGTCTGGGAGGCGAGTTCACGCCATTGACCGGGGGTCAGGACCGGGTCCTCCAGCATCCCGCCGGTCTTGTCGTCGCGCCAGAAGGAGGGGATGACCACCAGGTGCTCCGCCCCCATGTCCCGGGTCAGCGCGGCGATCCGCGACACGTGCGCCCAGGTCTGCTCCCAGACGGCGGGGCCGTGATGGAGTCCGGTGAAGACGGTGCCGGCGGACACCCGCAGACCCCGCTTCGCGGTCTCGTCGGCGAGCCGGGCCGCGTCGGTGGGCAGGTAGCCGTAGGGGCCGAGCTCGATCCACTCGTACCCGGCGTCCGCGACCTCGTCCAGGAACCGCTCCCAGGGGGTCTGCAGGGGATCCTCCGGGAACCAGACACCCCAGGAGTCCGGAGCCGAACCGACACGGATACGGGTCAACGCGGGTGGGGAGGAGGTCATGACGGCCACCTTAGGGTGCGAGGTTCGAGGGGCAAGGGAGGACGAGTGGGAGGAGTGCCTGTGACGACGTGGGCCGGGCCGGCGGACGAGGCAGCGGAAGGGGCAGCGGAAAGGGGAGGGGAGGGGGAGGCCGCCTACGACCTGATCACGATGGGGCGGATCGGGGTGGATCTCTACCCGCTCAAGACGGGTGTACCGCTCGCCGAAGCGGACACCTTCGGCAAGTTCCTCGGCGGCTCGCCGGCGAACGTCGCCGTCGCGGCCGCCCGGCTGGGGCGGCGCACGGCCGTGATCACCAGGACTGGGGCGGACCCCTTCGGGGCCTACCTGCGGGCCGAGCTGCGCGGCTTCGGCGTCGACGACCGCTGGGTGGGCGAGGTGGCCGAGTACCCGACGCCCGTCACCTTCTGCGAGATCTTCCCGCCGGACCACTTCCCGCTCTACTTCTACCGGCTCCCGAAGGCGCCCGACCTGGAGATCGGGCCGGACGAGGTCGACCGCGAAGCGGTGCGGGCGGCGCGGGTCTTCTGGATGACGGGTACGGGGCTGAGCGCGGAACCGAGCCGCGCAGCGACCCTGGCCGCGCTGGAGGCCCGCTCGAAGTCCGGCATCACGGTCTTCGACCTCGACTGGAGGCCGATGCTGTGGAACGGCCCGCCGGAGCCTTGGTACGAGCGGGCGCTCGGGCTGGCGACCGTGGCCGTCGGCAACACCGAGGAGTGTGCGGTCGCGACCGGGCGCAGCGAGCCGTACGAGGCCGCGCGGGCGCTGCTCGCGGCCGGGGTGGAGCTGGCGGTGGTCAAACGCGGGCCGCGGGGCGTGCTGGCCGTACACCGGGACGGGACGGCGGTGGAGGTGCCGCCGGTGCCGGTGGAGGTGGTGAACGGGCTGGGCGCCGGGGACGCCTTCGGGGGCGCGCTGTGCCACGGGCTGCTGGCCGGCTGGGAGCTGGAGCGGGTGCTGCGGTACGCGAACGCCGCCGGGGCGATCGTGGCTTCGCGGCTGGCGTGCTCGTCGGCGATGCCGTTCGCGGCCGAGGTGGAGGAGGTGCTGGGGCGTGCCGGTGGTGTCTGAGACGGGGATGGAGTACACCCGGCTGGTGGTGCTGGAGCTGTCGCCGGGGGAGGCGTACGCGCACACGTGCGGGGACGCGGAGTGGATCGTCCTCCCGCTGGCGGGCGGCTGCCGGGTCCGCTGCGCGGAACCTTTCCCCACCCCGCCCCTTCCCGAAACCGGGGCTCTGCCCCGGACCCCTTCGGGGGCTCCGCCCCCGGACCCCCGCGCCTCAATCGCCGGTGGGGCTGATTCTCAGCCCGTCGGGCCCCTCCCAGCCCCGCCGGCGATTGAGGCGCGGGGTCCGGGGCGGAGCCCCGGGAGCGGACCGCAGGTTTTCGAACTGCGCGGCCGGACAGGGGTGTTCGCGGGGCCGACGGACTTCGCGTACCTGCCCCGGGACGGGCGCGCCGAGGTCACCTCGGCGGACGGCGGCCGCTTCGCCCTCGTCGGCGCGCGCTGCGAGCGTCGGCTCCCCGCCCGCTACGGCCCCGCCGCAGACGTCCCCGTCGAGCTGCGCGGCAGCGGCAACTGCTCCCGCCAGGTCAACAACTTCGCCGCCGCTGACGCCTTCACCGCGGACCGGCTCATCGCCGTCGAGGTGCTCACCCCCGGCGGGAACTGGTCCTCGTACCCGCCCCACAAGCACGACGAGCACCGCCCGGGCGAGGAGTCCCGCCTCGAGGAGATCTACTACTTCGAGATCGCCCCGCACGGCGCCACCCCCGGCGTGGGCTACCAGCGCGTGACGCCCTCGCCCGGCGGGAAGACCGACATCCTCACCGAGGTGCGGACCGGCGACACCGTCCTCATCCCCGACGGCTGGCACGGCCCCTCCATCGCCGCGCCCGGCCACGACATGTACTACCTGAACGTGATGGCCGGACCGGACGCCACCCGCGAGTGGCTGATCCGGGACCACCCCGACCACGCCTGGATCCGCGCCGCGTGGGCGGGGCAGGAGGTCGATCCCCGGCTGCCGCTGAACCGGGGCGGCGAGTCCCGGCCCGAAGCCCTGTCCGAAGCCCGACCCGAGGAGACCCCGTGACGGCGCCGCGCAGCGTCCGGCTCACCACCGCCCAGGCGCTCGTACGGTTCCTGAGCCGCCAGTACGCCGAACGCGACGGCCACCGGCACCGGCTGATCGCCGCCACCTGGGGGATCTTCGGGCACGGGAACGTCGCCGGGATCGGGCAGGCCCTGCTGGAGAGCGGTCCGCGGGCCATGCCCTTCCTCCAGGGGCGCAACGAGCAGGCCATGGTGCACGCCGCCGTCGGGTACGCCCGCCAGCGCGGGCGGCTGTCGGCGCACGCCGTGACCACCTCCATCGGGCCCGGCGCGACCAACCTCGTCACCGGGGCCGCCCTCGCCACCGTCAACCGGATCCCGGTGCTCCTGCTGCCCGGGGACACCTTCGCCACCCGGCCCGCCGATCCGGTGCTCCAGCAGCTGGAAGTCCCCTACGCGGGCGACGTCTCCGTCAACGACACCCTGCGGCCCGTCTCCCGGTACTTCGACCGGATCACCCGCCCCGAGGCCCTGGTCCCGGCCGCCCTCCAGGCGATGCGGGTGCTCACCGACCCGGTGCAGACCGGCGCGGTCACCCTCGCGCTCCCGCAGGACGTGCAGGCGCAGGCGTACGACTGGCCGGAGGAGTTCTTCGCCGAGCGGGTGTGGGCCGTACGCCGCCCCCGCCCCGACCGCCGGGAGCTGGCGGAGGCCGCCGGGCTGGTACGGGACTGCGCGCGCCCCCTGATCGTCGCCGGCGGCGGCATCCGGCACAGCGCCGCCCAGGCCGCCCTCGCGGCCTTCGCGGAGGCCACCGGGATCCCGGTCGCCTCCACCCAGGCGGGCAAGGGCGTCCTGCCGCACGACCACCCCGCCGACGTGGGCGGGGTCGGCCACACGGGGACGGCCACCGCCGACGCGCTGGCCCGGGAGGCCGACCTGGTCATCGCCGCCGGGACCCGGCTCACCGACTTCACCACCGCCTCCGCGACCCTGTTCCAGAACCGGTCCGTCCGCTTCATCGGCCTCAACCTCGACCCCTACGACGCCCACAAGCTCGCCGCCCACCCCCTGGTCGCCGACGCGCGCGAGGGGCTCACGGAACTCCGGGAAGCGGTCGGCGGGTACCGGGTGGACCCCGCGTACGAGGCGGCGTACACGTCCGCGAAGGCGGACTGGGAGACCCGCGTCGACGCGGCCTACGCCACCCCGCAGGAGGACGCCGAGCCCACCCAGGCCCAAGTCCTCGGGCTCCTCGACGGCCTCGTCGACGGCGACGACATCCTGATCAACGCCGCCGGCTCCCTCCCCGGCGACCTGCACAAGCTGTGGCGCGCCCGCTCCGCCGACCAGTACCACGTCGAGTACGGCTACTCCTGCATGGGCTACGAGATCCCCGCCGCGATCGGCACCGCCCTGGCCGCCCCCGGCCGACCGGTGTGGGCGCTCGTCGGCGACGGGACGTACCTGATGAACCCCACCGAAATCGTCACCGCCGTCCAGGAGGGAATCCCGGTCAAGGTGGTGATCCTCGACAACCACGGCTACGCCTCCATCGGCGGCCTGTCCGGGACGGTCGGCGGCGAGGGCTTCGGCACGGCGTACCGTTTCCGGGGGAAGGACGGTGCGTACGGCGGCCCGCCCCTGCCGGTGGACCTCGCGGCCAACGCGGCCTCCCTCGGGATGGCCGTGATCCGCACCCGCACCATCGGTGACCTGCGAAAAGCCCTGGCCGAAGCCCGTCAGGCGGACCGGCCCACATGTGTCTACGCGCAGACCCGAACACCCGACACTGTGTCGGGCCCGCCCCCGGCACAGGCGTGGTGGGATGTTCCTGTGGCCGAGACCGCGACCCGTGCGTCGGCGGCCCTGGCCCGTGAAGAGTACGACCGGCAAGCCGCGCAGCGACGTCGCCATCTGTGAAGGAGCAGCACAATGAAGACCGTCAACCACTGGATCGGTGGCAAGACCGTCGAGGGCGCGTCGGGCAACTACGGCCCGGTCACCGACCCGGCCACCGGCGAGGTCACCACCCAGGTCGCCCTCGCGTCGGCCGAGGAGGTCGACGCGGCCGTCAAGGTCGCCCAGGAGGCCTTCCTCTCCTGGGGGCAGTCCTCGCTGGCCGCCCGCACCAAGGTGCTCTTCGCCTACCGCGCCCTGCTGGACGCCAACCGCGACGCCATCGCCGAGCTGATCGTCGCCGAGCACGGCAAGGTGCACTCCGACGCGCTGGGCGAGGTCGCGCGCGGCCTGGAGATCGTCGAGCTGGCCTGCGGGATCACCACCCAGCTCAAGGGCGAGCTGTCCACCTCCGTCTCCAACCGGGTGGACGTCTCCTCGATCCGCCAGCCGCTCGGCGTGGTCGCCGGCATCACCCCCTTCAACTTCCCGGCGATGGTCCCGATGTGGATGTTCCCGCTGGCCGTGGCCTGCGGAAACACCTTCATCCTCAAGCCGAGCGAGAAGGACCCGTCGGCCGCCAACAAGCTGGCCGAGCTGATGACCGAGGCCGGCCTGCCGGCGGGCGTCCTCAACGTCGTCCACGGCGACAAGGTGGCCGTCGACGCGCTCCTCGCGCACCCCGGCATCTCCGCCGTCTCCTTCGTCGGCTCCACCCCGATCGCCCGCCACATCCACACCACCGCCTCCGCCAACGGCAAGCGCGTCCAGGCGCTGGGCGGAGCCAAGAACCACATGCTGGTGCTCCCCGACGCCGACCTGGACGCCGCCGCCGACGCGGCCGTCTCCGCCGCCTACGGCTCGGCGGGCGAGCGCTGCATGGCCATCTCGGCGGTCGTCGCGGTCGGCTCCATCGCCGACGAGCTGGTCGAGAAGATCCGCGAGCGCGCCGAGAAGATCAAGATCGGCCCCGGCAACGACCCGAACTCCGAGATGGGCCCGCTGATCACCGCCGCCCACCGCGACAAGGTCGCCTCGTACGTCAAGGGCGCGGCGGCCCAGGGCGCCGACGTGGTCCTGGACGGCACCGGCTACACGGTCGAGGGCAACGAGAACGGCCACTGGATCGGCCTCTCGCTCCTCGACAACGTCAGGACCGACTCCGACGCCTACCGCGACGAGATCTTCGGCCCGGTGCTGTGCGTGCTGCGCACCGAGACCTACGAGGAGGGCGTGGCCCTCATCAACGCCTCGCCCTTCGGCAACGGCACCGCGATCTTCACCCGCGACGGCGGCGCCGCCCGCCGCTTCCAGCTGGAGATCCAGGCGGGCATGGTCGGCGTCAACGTGCCGATCCCCGTGCCGGTGGGCTACCACTCCTTCGGTGGCTGGAAGGACTCGCTCTTCGGCGACCATCACATCTACGGCAACGACGGCATCCACTTCTACACGCGCGGCAAGGTCGTCACCACCCGCTGGCCCGACCCCGCCGACGCCCCGGCCGGCGTGGACCTCGGGTTCCCCCGCAACCACTGACGCCTGACGCCCCCCCCGGCGCCCCGCACCGCAGAACCCCCGGCCAACCCTCACCGGCCGGGGGTTCTGCCGTCCGCCCGGGGTTACAGGAGCGACCAGACGTCCGTCGCCGCCGTCGTGGACCAGACCGCGTCTCCGTGGCCGTAGCCGGGGACGGTGGTGAAGCGGACGCGGTCGTTGCCCGCCTCCCGGATCAGGGCGGCGCCGTGCGGTTCGTCACCGCGGCCCAGTTCGGTGTTGACCCACACCACCTCGCAGCGGATCCGGTCCCAGGCGATCTCGTACGCCTTGCCGTCGCCCGCCCAGACCGCCGCGAGGTCCCGCATCAGGGCCGTCGGGACCAGCCCGCTGCCGAGCGCGGAGGTGGCCGCGTGCCAGGTGGCGAGCGGGGTGCGGGTCAGGGCGAAGCGGTCCTCGGCCGGGGTGGCGCCGAAGGTGTACTCGCCCGCGCTGTGGCCCTGGCGGTAGATCCAGTTCACCGGGCCCGGGAGGGCGGCGGTGCGGATCAGCGCGAAGTGGGCCAGGCCGGCGTGGGTGAAGCGCAGCGACGGGTCCGGCGGCCAGGGGACGGGGGAGGTGCCGGACGGGTCCGCGACCGCCTTCGCGATCAGTGCGGCCAGCCCCGGGTCGGCCGCGTGGACGCCCCGCGCGAGCTGCTCCTCGTACACCTCCCGGGTCTCGGCCGCCCGCTCGGCCAGCTCCCCGGTGTACGGGCCGGCCGTGTCCAGCACGAGCACCCGGCGCAGCCGCTCCGAGGAGTCGTGCGAGGCCGCGTCGAGGGCCAGGGCGGCCCCGGCCGAGTGGCCCGCGTACTCGTACGGCAGGCCCAGTACGGAGTCCAGCGCGGCCACCACCCCCGCCAGGTCGCGGCGGTGCGCGGCGAGCCCCAGGTCGGCGGGGAGCCGGCCGGCCCCGGCGGCGGCGTCCTCGCGCGGGGTGACCCCGACCACCAGCAGGCCCTGGCGGCGCAGGTGGTGGGCCAGGTTCTGCCCGCCGGGCGTGAAGAAGTCCGCCGCGAAGTTCAGGCCACCGCCGGGCAGGAGGTACGCGATCCCGTGCGGGGGCCGCACCGTGTCCGCGACCACGTCCACCGTGACGGGGGCCGGGCCGCCGTCGTCCACCGGGAGGGTGAGGCGTATCCAGCCGTCACCGGGCAGGTAGGCGGCGGTGCCGGTGCCCAGGGCGCGCTCGATGCGGGTCAGCAGGCCCACGCCCCTGGCGGGCGCGGCGGGCGCACCGGGCCCGGGCTCGCTGTGCTCTCGTACCATCCGTCATGCCTCCCCGTCACAGGTGATGGCCGAATGCCGTCACCCCCCGGGGACACCTTCGCCGGTCAGCGGGCCTGCGCCAAGTGCGGTTCGCGCTCGGCTTGTTCCGGAGCGGCGCGGCGGCGCCGGCGCAGCACGAGGAAGGCGGTGCCCGACCCCGCCAGCACCAGGGCCGCGCCCGCCGCCGGCCACGGGACGGCGAGGAAGTCCGCACCGGACTGCGAGCCCAGGTCCGGGTAAGCGGACGCGCCCGCCGCGACCTTGACGGAGACCCGGTCCAACTGCGGGGAGTCCGGCCACGGTTCGGTCAGCTCGATCCGCTGGCCGGGCAGCAGCACGAGCCCCAGGTCCCGGCCGGGCCGCTCCAGCACCCGGCGGCCGAACAGCCCCCGCGCGGACACCTCCACCCTGGGCCCGACCACCACGTTGCCCCGGTTGACCAGCGTGTACGCGATGGTGGCGCGGGCGTCCTTGACCCACGGCAGCAGCGGGGCGCCCCGGCTGACCCGTACGTCCTCCACGCTCAGCCCCGGGGTCACCGGGCCGGGCACCCGTACGTACAGCCGGGCGCCCACCGAGCGCTTGACCCCGACCTGTACCTTGCCCTCCTGCTGCACGCCCTCGACCTGCGTGTTCAGCGCGACGATCCCGCCGACGTGGTCGCCCGGCGCGGCGTCCTGGGGGACCTTGAGGGTGAAGGGGATGTCCTTGCGGCCCCGGGGCGGGACGGTGACGGTGCTCGCCGCCCCGGGCGCCAGCGCGACCCAGGTGCCGACGTCCTTGGGCTTCGTCTCCGCGGGCAGCAGCGCGAAGGCGCCGCCCGTGGGGGTGTTCACCGCGTCGGTGGCGAAGACCTGGAAGGTCAGCTCCCGGTCGGAGGAGTTCAGGATCGTCGCGCTGTCGCTGACGGTGGTCCCGGCCGCGCCCTGGTGGAAGAAGTACGCGCGGTCGGTCACCGACGCACCGGCCGGGGGTGTCGGGAAGACCCCCCAGGTGCCGTTGTCCGCGGCCGTGGCGGCGGGGGCGGCGGGGAGCAGCAGCAGCGCGCCGCCGCACAGGCCGAGGAGGAGGGTGTGGAGAGCGGTGCGGATGCGCATGGGCGGTGGTCTCCAGTGTCGCGGCGGGGGCGGCGGTGCGGCGGGGGCGGCGGGCGCGGCGGGGCGGCGGTGCGGCGTAAAGGGAGAAGGTGGTGCGGCGCCGGAGCGCGCCGCACCACCCTGTGGCCTGCCGGTTTGATCCGGCGATCGGTCAGGCGATCGAGAAGGTCACGACCGACTGGTAGGTGTCGGCGAACATGAACGGCGGCAGCTGGATCATCGCCGCGCCGCCCACGGCGAACTCGCCGCCGGTCAGCTCGTCACCGCCGGCCGCCTGGGAGGCCACCTTCATCGGCGTTTCCGAGATCGCGCCCGGGGCGCCGGCCGTGCAGGTGCTCGGGCTGTCCGGGTTGGTCACGGTGCAGGACGGCTGGATGCCGAGCTGCGCCTTCGCCATCGAGTGGCCGGTCGTCTGGTTCAGGAACGGCGTACGGGTCGCCGTCACGTCCCAGCCGAGGCTGCCGCCGCGGAAGTCCTGGACGGTCGCGGCGTTGAACGCGCCGAACACCGACTGCGCCTTGCCGTTGATGGTCACCGCGCCGAAGCTGACGGCAGGCTGGCCGTCCTTCGGGCCGAGGGCCAGCGGCCCCGGCAGCACCTCGATGTCCACCGGGTTCTTCACGCCCGCCTGCTCCTCGACGAAGACGAAGGGCTTGTACGGGGTGACCGAGCCGTCGATCTTGATGGTGTCGGCCTTCTTCGTGACCGTGATGCTGCAGCTGGCGGCGCCTGACGCGTCCGCCGTGCCCGTACCGGTGTCACCGGTCGCCGCGCCCGCGAGCAGGGCGGAACAGGTGACCGGGCCGGCCGGGAAGTTGGCTCCGGTGGCGACGACGGCGGTGCCGGCCCCGCCGCTGTTGGGCGTCAGCCTGGTGGTGACCGGGTCCTTGGGAAGGGCCTCGACGGCGATCGAGGCGACCGGGGCGCTGGGGCGCGGGTCCGGCGTACAGGTCGTGGTGTAGACCGTGCCGCCGAGGTCGGCGTCCGTGATCACCTGGTCGATCGTGATCTGGACCGTCGTGCCCTCGGTGCCGTCCGGGATCTTGACCGTCCCGCTGAACGCGGGCGGGTCGGACTTCTTGTTGGCCTCTTGGTGGCTGGGGACCGCCGGGCTGGTGACCGTCTGCGCGACCCGGCCGACGAGCAGCTTCGCCTTGATGGTGTTGACCGTGTCGATCGTGAACATCGGGATCACCGGCGTCTCGCCGGGGTCGATGGTGATCGGTACGGTATCGCCCGCCTTGGCGGTGTCCGGCACCGTGATCGTGTAGTCCTGGTTGCCGTTGGCGCCCGGCTGGGGCGCGGGGGCGACGCACTTCACGGGTACCGGAGTGGTCTTGGTCGCGGCCTGCGCCGTTCCCGTCAGGGCCACGACGCCGCCCGTCAGGGCCAGGGACAGGGCGCCCGCCCCGGCCAGCACTCTTCGTCTGAGGCTTCTCGTACTCACTGGGTCGCGACTCCTTCGTCATGACGAACCCCTCCCCCCACCCGCTGTGCGGGGAGGCCGAGCCGGTGCGGATGGCCGTCATTGACGCGTCGCGGTGATGAGAAGTCAATGGATTGCCTGGGCGGGAAGCACACAGACATTGATGTCCCATCAGACCGGGTCGGATGGGACATCAGGACATCAGGACTTCGGGTTCACCGTCCCTGCCGCCGGGACGTGCAGGAGGAGGTTCGCGGTCCCGGCCGGCAGGCCCGTGATCCGGTCCCGGACGGCGTCGCGCACCAGTACCCGGCCCACCTCCTCGGGGGTCTTCGCGGTGCCGCCCGCCAGGATCAGCGCGGCGGCGCCGGCCACGTGCGGGGCGGCCATGGAGGTGCCCGAGGCGCGCGCGAGGGCGGTCGGGGAGCCCTTCCAGGCCGAGGTGATCGCCAGGCCCGGCGCCGAGATGTCCACGCAGCGGCCGTGGTTGGAGAAGGCCGGGTACCGGTCCGCGCCGTCGGTCGCGCCGACCGTGAGGGCCTGCGGGACGGCGGCCGGGGAGTTGGTGCAGGCGTCCTTGGCCTCGTTGCCGGCGGCCACGGTGAAGGTGATCCCGGCGGTGACCGCGCGCAGGACCGCCGCTTCCATGGAGCGGCTACGGCTGCCGCCCATGCTCATGTTGGCAACGGCGGGGCCCCGCGCGAGGTTCCTGATGTGGTCCTTCACCATCCAGTCGAGGCCGCGCAGGATGACGGACAGCCGCCCGTCGCCCCGGCAGTCGGCCACCTTCACCCCGACGAGCGAAACCCCCTTCGCGACCCCGTACGTCGCCCCGCCCACGGTGGCCGCGACGTGCGTGCCGTGGCCGTTGCAGTCCTGGGCGCCCTCCAGGAACACCGCGTTGTAGCCGTTGCGGGCGCGGCCGCCGAACTCCTCGTGGAGGGTGTTGATCCCGGTGTCGAGCACGTAGACGGTGACGCCCCCGGCCTTGTTCCGGGCGTACGAGTACGAACCGTCGAGCGGCAGTTCGCGCTGGTCGATCCGGTCGAGCGGCCAGGGGGCCGGCCGCTGGGTCTCGGCGGCGGGGACCTGTACGGGAGCGGGTGCGGGTGTGGCGGGTGTGGGTGTGGGTGCGCCGGTCGTCGGTGGCTCCGGGGCGGGCGGCGTGTCGAAGATACGGAACTGTGCGTCCGGCTCCACCGATGCGACCCGGGGGTCGGCGGCGAGCGTGGCGGCGCGGGCCGCGGTGGTGCGTACGGCGAAGCCGTCGAGGGCCGTGTCGTAGACCGCTCCGACCTGGTCCCCCGACTGCGCCGCCTCGGCGGCCAGGGCGCGGGTCGGGGCGCGGGAGGTGGTGTCCTTGAGGACGACGACGTAGGGGGCGGTGGGGGCGTCGGCGCCGTCGGCGCCGTCGGCGCCGTGGGCGGGGTGCGGGGGCAGGACGGCGGCCGCCGCGAGGAGGGCGGCGGCGGCCGGGAGCAGCGCGGTCATTGCGGTCATGCCGCCGATGCTCGGCCAGCCGGGGTGGCACCGCGCGGAGGGTGCGCCGAGTGGACGCACGACACGCCGCCGCAGGGGGCACGTGTCCTACTCGACGCCCAGGTTCCAGCCGCGCATGGAGAAGAGGCCCTCGTCCTCGGCGCCCGCCGAGTCGTACGTGGCCAGCGCCTCCTCGTTGTCCGTGTCGACCCCCACCCACATGCCGTAGCAGCCGCGGGCCTTGGCCTCGTCGACCAGGGCGCGGGTCAGGGCGCGGCCGATGCCGCGCCGGCGGTATCCCTCGTCCACGGACAGCTCGTACAGGCACATCTCGGTGCCCTTGTCGGGATGGGTCATCTCGACGCCGGAGACCATGCCGGCGGGCACGCCGTCGACGTAGGCGATGAGCATCAGGTGGCCGGTCCGGGCGAGGAAGCGCTCGGACCACTCCTGGCGGGCGGGCCCGTCGAAGAGCCCCTCGGCGGCTGCGAGTTCGGCGACGCTGCGGGCGCGGCGGATTTCCATGCCGGCCAGGGTAGGGCCCCGGCGGCGTGTGATCATGCGGCCATGACGGTGGACGGCGGCGGGGAGTTCGAGGCGGCGTGGCGGGCGGCGCCGGAGGCGGTGCGGCGGGCGCTGGGGCTGGCCTACGAGGCGCTGGCCGCCGGGGGCCTGGCGGTGGGGGCGGTGCTGACGGATCCGGAGGGGGCGGTGCTGGCGGAGGGCCGCAACGAGGCCTACGAGTCCCACGAGGAGGGGCCGGGCAGGGGCCCGCTGCGGGGCACGCCCCTGGCCCATGCCGAAATGAACGCGCTCGGGGCCGCCCGGACCGGCTGGGACCTCGGCCGCGCCACGCTGTGGAGCACGCAGGAGCCGTGCGCGATGTGCGCCGCCGCCGCGGGGTTCACGGGGGTGGGCGCGGTGCGGTACCTGGCGCCGGACCCGTGGGCGCTGGCCGACGGGTCCGACGGGGCGTCGGGAGCGGCGCCGGCCGGGGACGCGGTCTGGCTCCTCTCGGCGAACGTGATGTTCCTGCGCAGCGTGGCGGTGGCGGCCACGGGCCCCGCCGAGCCGGCGATCATCGCCCACCACCGCGCCGTGGAACCGGAGACGGCCGCCCTCCACGACGCCGTCCCCGCGGGGCTGCCGGCCGCCGGGTCGGCCGAGGCCTGGCTGGCCGGGCTGTGGCCGCTGCTGGCCCCCGCCGCACGGGAGCGCACCAGCCGGGCGCGGTAGGCGGCTTCGGCAGGGCCCGCCCGGTGCCCCGCTCAGGTGGCGCGGACCGCGAGGGCGGCGGCGTACGCGGGCGGCGCCGGGAGGTCGCTCAGGGTCCAGCCCGGGACCGCGGCCGGGGCGGGCGCCGAGCCCACGTAGGGCTCGGCCAGACCGAGGGCGACCCCGACGCCGGTGCCCTTGAGGCAGGCCTCCTTGCGGGCCCACACCCGGGCCAACGCCACCTGCTGCTCCGCCTCCGGGAGGGCGGTCAGCTCGGCCGCCTCCGCCGGATGAAGGCTGCTCAGGACGTCGGCCACCGCCGCCGCACCGGGCACGCCCTCCACGTCGACGCCCACCGGCACCCCCGCGAAGGCGAAGTACGCCATGTCGTCGCTGTGGGACAGGGAGAAGTGCACCGCGCCTCCGGCCACGGCGGGCCGGCCGTGCGGGCCCCCGCAGCACGGGCAGTCCTCGCGGACCAGTACGACCTTCTCCGGCGGCAGCCCCAGGTAGCCGCCGAGCAGCACCCGCAGCCCCAGGTGCGAGGCCAGGTAGCTGCGCCGGTCGGCAGGGCGCAGCAGCCGGGCCGCACGCTCCTGTTCGGCCGTGTCCAGCAGCGCCGCCGCCCCGGCGGCCCCGTGGCCGCCGATCAGCTCGCGCGTGGTGTCCAGCGACCACACCGCCACCGCGGAGCCCGCCGGGGGAGGCCCGGTCAGGGGCGCGGCGCCGTCGAGCTGGCTGACGTACTCGCTCATCCGACGAGGGTAGGGAACTGCTCCGGATTAGGTCAACTCTAGTGTGCATTAACGGCTTTGAGTGGGTGTTACGCTCGCTGTATGAACCTCAAGGAGTGGGCGAAAGCGAACGGTGTGCATCCGCATACCGCGTACCGCTGGTTCCGTGAGGGCACGTTGCCGGTCCCCGCTGAGCGTGTGGGGCCGCGCACGATCCTGGTGAACATCGAGTCGAACTCGTCACCGGCTGTGACTGGCGGTGTGGGTCTGTATGCCCGCGTTTCCTCCCACGATCAGAAGGCCGACCTGGAACGCCAGACGGCGAGGTTGTCGCAGTGGGCGGCGAAGGCCGGTCACCGGGTGGTGCGGATCGAATGCGAGATCGCCTCGGGTATGAACGGCGGCCGTACGAAGGCCCGTCGTCTGCTGGCCGACCCGGCCGTGACCACCGTGGTGGTGGAGCGCAAAGACCGACTCGGCCGTGTGAACGTCGAGCTGGTCGAGGCCGCGCTGTCCGCGACCGGCCGGCGCCTGGTCGTCCTGGACGAAGGCGAGGTCGATGACGACCTGGCGCAGGACATCGTGGATGTCCTGACCTCGTTCTGTGCCCGCCTGTACGGTCCCCGGTCCGCGAAGAACCGGGCGAGGAAGGCTCTTGAGGCGGCTGCCGCCGATGAGTGAGCCGAAGAAGAAGCAGCTCCGCACCATCGACGCGCCGTTCGTCACGCCCGGTCCGTCCGGTGTCGCGATACGCGACCGCCTGGGGCACCTCACACCCGAGGACGACAAGGTACTGCGCCTGGTCGGCGAGCACCTCGGTTCCCTGGCATCCCGCGATCTGGCGTCCCGCTGCCGTGACGGCAGCGACCACTCCACGGATACGTGGGCGGCCCGGAAGCAGGGCCTGACCGCCGCCTCGTCGTCGCGGTGGGCCGGGTCGCTCACGAAGACCTCCCACGATCAGTGGGCGCTCTCGCCGCTGCCAGCTCGCCCACATTCAGAACCTCGAATCCGGTGTGCGGACCCTGATGCACCGTCTGTCCCTCCCGCTCGGGGAGAAGGGCACCAAGCGCGCTGCGGGCGGCTACCGAACCAAGGGTGAGTGGTTCCAGAAAACCCGACGCCTTGCAACGTTGGAACACCGCCTCGATGTCGCTCGCGCTGAGCGTGAGGCCGGAGTCGTGCACGTCGTGCGCGGCGGCCGGAAGTTGCTCAACACCCGGCACAACCTGTCCGCCGCGCAGCTCACCGAGCCCGAGTGGCGGGAACGCTGGGAAGCCGAGCGCTGGTTCCTCGCCGCCGACGGCGAGTCTGGAAAGCGGTTCGGGAACGAGACCATCCGCGTCACGGACGCCGGCGAGGTCAGCATCAAGCTGCCCGCGCCGCTCGCGCACCTGGCGAACACCCAACACGGCCGGTACGCCCTGGCCTCGAAGATCGCGTTCGCGCACCGGGGCCAGGAGTGGGCCGACCGCATCTCGGCGAATCGGGCGGTGGCCTACCGCATCCACCTCGACGTGGAACGCGGGCGCTGGTACCTCACAGCGTCGTGGCAACGCCCCGTCGTCCAGACCATCCCGCTGGAAGCGGCCCGCGCCAAGGGCATGATCGGTGTGGACACCAACGCCGACCACTTCGCCGCCTACCAGCTCGACGTGCACGGCAACCCGGTCGGCGACCCGCACCGCTTCCACTACGACCTCAGTGGTTCGGCGAATCACCGCGACGCACAGATCCGGCACGCCATCACCCAAGTCCTGCACTGGGCCAAGTCTTGCGGTGTGGCTGCCATCGCGATCGAGGACCTCGACTTCACCGCCGAGAAGACCCGCGAGAAGCACGGACGCAAGGAGTGCTTCCGGCAGCTCATCTCCGGCATCCCCACCGGCAAGCTCAAGGCCCGGCTCGTGTCGATGGCCGCCGAGATGGACATGTCCATCGTGGCCGTGGACCCGGCCTGCACCTCGATGTGGGGCGATCAGCACTGGCGCAAGCCGCTGACCGTCCCGCGCCGAAAGATGTCCCGTCACGATGCCGCTGGTATCGCGATCGGGCGACGCGCCCTCGGGCACCCGATCCGGCGACGGACGGCACCGCCCCGGCATCACCAGAGTGATGGTGCCGGGCATCGGACCGTCCAGGCCGGACCAGGTGACCGAGGGCGTGAGGAAACCCGCCCACCCGTCACGGAGCGTGCACACGATGCACGCCGCCGACCGGGTCACCAAAAGGGAACGCGGGAGACCAGTGCATCCAAAACCGTTCGGGATGCGCGCAGTGCCGGTCAGTGGGTCCAAGACTCACTCCTGCTCACTGATTAGGAACGGTAGACGAGGCAGTTGGGGCCCTGGTTACCCTCGTGGTGGTTTTGCCGCACACACCATTCAGGGGGAACACACCGTGCACAGTGCCGTCGTGACACCGCAAGGCGACCGGATCCGCTGGGTCGAACTCCCGGGAGGGGAAGCGCCCCGCGTCTACCTCCACGGGCTCGGCTCCACCTCCCCGGCGTACTTCGCCGCCACCGCCGTACACCCGCTGCTGGCCGGGCGGCGCTCGCTGCTGGTCGACATGCTGGGGCACGGCCACAGCGACCGGCCCGAGACCTTCTCGTACACCCTGGAGGCGCACGCGGACGCCGTGGCGGAGGCGCTGACCGCGGCCCGCGTCGAAGGGGCCGAGGTGATCGCCCACAGCATGGGCGGGGCGGTGGCCATCGTGCTGGCCGTCCGGCACCCGCGGCTGGTCTCCCGCCTCGTGCTGGTCGACGCCAACCTGGACCCGGTTCCGCGCGCCCCCGCCACGGCGGGCAGCAGCGGGATCGCCTCCTACACGGAGGAGGAGTTCCTGGCCGGCGGCTGGGCGGAGGTCCGCGACCGGGTCGGCGCCCACTGGTGGTCGACCATGCGGCTGGCCGGCCGCACCGCCCTGTACCGCACCGCCGTGCACCTCGCCGCGGGCACGACGCCCACCATGCGGGAGCTGCTGCTGGAGCTGAAGATCCCGCGCAGCTTCCTCTTCCCGGAGGAGGACGGCTCGCTCGCCGGGGCGGAGGCGCTCGAAGCCGCCGGGGTCGCCGTCGTCTCCGTGCCGGACTGCGGGCACAACATCATGCTGGACAACCCGGAGGGCTTCGCCCGCGCCGCGGCGACCGCCCTGGCACGGGACACGGTCTGACCCTTCCCCCTCACCTGGCCGAGACGGCGGCGGGCGCGGCGGCCGGAGCGTCGGCCGGGGCGCCGGCCGGGGCGCCGCCGTCCGGTATTCGGCCTCCCGGGGCGGGCGTCCCGTCGGTCCAGGCGTAGACCTTCCTGCCGCGCACCGAGACCTGGTACTGGTAGCCGTCCCGGCACTCGGGCCGCTCCTCGGCTCGGGTGTCGCCCGGCCACCAACGGGCGCCCAGGTGGGGGCCGCCCGCCTTCCTGGGCGCCGCGGCGGCACACTGCGGACCGTCGAGCGGGGTCTTGCCGAGGGTGAACCGGATCAGCCGGGCCCGGCCGTCGCCGCGCGCCCGTATCCGTACGTCGGTGGCGTCCCGCGGTATCCAGCCGGGCAGCACGAACGCCCGGTCTCCGCGCTTCGGCGCGTCGGCGGCGCTGGCGTAGCGCTTGCCCTTCTCGTGCAGGACCCGGTTGTCGAGGGCGTCCGTGACCGGGTTGGGCGGGAGGTTGGGCAGCGCGAAGGCGGCCAGGGCGAGGACTCCCACGATGGCGGCGGCGATGGCGAGCGGACGGCGGTTCATACCCATAAGTGTTCGGACCGGGGCCCGTTCGCGCGTCCCTCCCCGGTACGAACCTCGAATCTGCCGCAAGTCGTACAGGGACTCATACCTGAGAGGGGCACGGTCCACGCGGGGCCCGGCGGGAGGCGCCGGCGCGCGTGCCCGCGGGCCGCGTTATAGGCCCGGTAGGGATCCGGGATATGGCGAGCCCCGAGGGTGAAACCCGACGCCGCACCGGGAGTTGATCCGGACGGCCCCGTCACCCGCTCGCCCCGCCGCCCCGCCGCCCGTCCCGGAGGATTGCCATGCGTCGTCGTCTCGCCCCCCTGCTCGCGTCGGCCGCCGCCGGCCTGCTCGCCCTCGCGACCCCCGCCTCGGCGGCCCCGGCGGACAAGCCGCAGGTGCTGAGCGGCTGGACGCAGACGAGCGCGACCAGCTACAACGCCTGGGTCGCGGCGCGCGCCGCCCAGGGCAACTGGGCCTCGTACGGCTTCGACTGGTCGACGGACTACTGCACCACGTCCCCCGACAACCCCTTCGGCTTCCCCTTCGAGACCGCGTGCGCCCGCCACGACTTCGGCTACCGCAACTACAAGGCGGCGGGTACGTTCCCGGCCAACAAGTCCCGGCTGGACGACGCCTTCTACGTGGACCTGAAGCGGGTCTGCTCGCAGTACTCGGGCGTCAAGAAGGGTTCCTGCGACAGCACCGCCTGGACGTACTACCAGGCGGTCAAGGCCTTCGGCGTCTCCCCGCAGGACGCCCCGTCCGACACGGCCCCGTCCGAGCCCGCGACTCCGCGTCCGTGACGTCCGAGTAGGCCCCGCTCCAGTCCGCCCCTGCCCGCCCCGGTCCGAGCCCGCCGCCCGGCCCACCCAGTACTCCGTCCCGCCCGAACCCCCGTCGGGCGGGACGGCTCTTTTCCGGGATTTTGCGCGCGCAAGGACCCGGCCGAGTGATTTTCCGCCGGTTTCCGACGGATTCGCGAGCCCCCGTCCGGGGCGCCCGGACAGCCTCGCGAGGCCCGTCAGGGAGGTGGAAGAAGAGTGCCCCCGGCAGGACTCGAACCTGCGGCCAAGCGCTTAGAAGGCGCCTGCTCTATCCACTGAGCTACGGGGGCCGGAAGGTGACCGTGGTGGCCTGGAGCCCCTTGGTGGGGGTGGGACTGCGGTCCGTGCCGGGTCAAGGATAGGGCTCCGGTTGCCTTGTCCCGGTTGCTTCACTCGCGTGCCACGTTGTGGAGGTTCGGTGAAGCGGTCCCGATAATCGCAGGCAGGTGCGATTCTCGCACCGCTTTTGCGCCGCGTCGGCCTGGGTGTTGTGCACTCGTTATGCCTGCGTCCCACTCGTCCGCCGTGTCCAGGATGTCCCACTGGAGTCGCGGTCGGCGCGCAGAGGGCGTATAAGCTTCAAAAATGGTCCCAAATTGGGCATTCTTCGCATGTGGTGACCTTGGATGTTCGGCCTCAGCTGCTCGATGCCCTGTCCGCCCTGCGCGACCGGGTCGCGTCCGTGCGTCTGCCGCTGCCCCTGCCCGGCGCCCCACGTGCGCGCCAGACCAGAGCCGAGCTGCTCGCGCAGCTCGACGACTACCTCGTACCCCGGCTGAAGGCGCCCGAGGCGCCGCTGCTCGCCGTCGTCGGCGGATCCACCGGGGCCGGCAAGTCCACCCTCGTCAACTCCCTCGTCGGCCGCCAGGTGAGTGAAGCCGGGGTGCTCAGGCCGACGACACGGACACCCGTGCTCGTCTGCCACCCGGACGACCACCACTGGTTCGCCGGCATGCGGATCCTCCCCGACCTCATGCGCGTCTGGGCGCCCCAGGGGGACGAGGAACTGCTCCCCTCCTCCCGGAGGAACCCCCCGCGCGGCCCGAACCCCCACCCCGCGACCCGCGAGCTGCGGATCGAGACCGTCTCCACCCTCCCGCGCGGGCTCGCCATCCTCGACGCCCCCGACATCGACTCCCTCGTGGTCGACAACCGCACCCTCGCCGCCCAGCTGATCTGCGCCGCCGACGTCTGGGTCATGGTCACCACCGCCTCGCGGTACGCCGACGCGGTCCCCTGGCACCTGCTGCGCACCGCCAAGCAGTACAAGGCCACCCTGATCACCGTCCTCGACCGGGTCCCGCACCAGGTGCTCGCCGAGGTCTCGCGGCAGTACGGGGCACTGCTCACCCGCGCCGGGCTGGGCGACGTACCGCGCTTCACGGTGCCGGAGCTGCCCGAGTCGACCGGCGGCGGCGGGCTGCTGCCGGCCAGCGCCGTCGCGCCGCTGCTCGCCTGGCTCAGCCACCACGCCCAGGACCCGGCCGCCCGGCAGTACGCCGTCGGGCGGACCGCGCTGGGCGCGCTCGACTCCCTCGGACGCCGCATGCCGGAGCTGGCCTCCGCCGTCGCCGCCCAGTACGCCGCCGCGGTCCGGCTGACCTCGGCCGTCGAGGACGCGTACCGCCAGGAGGGCAAGCGGGTCCGCAACCGCCTCGACAAGGGCGCCGTACTCGCCGGCGACGCGCTCACCCGGTGGCGCGGCTACCCCCTCGACACCAGCGCCGACGAACTCCTCGACTCCCTCGCGGAATCCCTCGCCGCGCTGCTCCAGTGCGCCGTCGCCGCCGCCGACGAGCGGATCGCCGAGGTCTGGCGGCGGGAGCCGGCCTCCGGGGCGGTGCCGCTGCCCGCGCCCGACAGGGAGGCGGCGGAACGTATCGGCATGGCCGTACGCCGCTGGCGGCGCGTGCTGGAGGAACTCGCCGAGGAGGAGGTCGCCAAGCTCGACAAGCAGCCCGCGCCCGACCCCGACGGCATCGCCGCCCTCCTCGTCGCCGCCCTCCTCGGCGGCAAGCGGGCCCGCCCGGCGGGGGAGAAGCTCGCCGAACGGATCGGCGTACAGGCCGCCGTACGCCTGCGCGACCGGGGCGGGGAACTGGTCGGGGACCACCTCGACCAGGTCCTGCGCGCCGAACGGGACCGCCGCCTCGCCCCCCTCGAAGCACTCGAAGTCACCCCCGAACCACAGGCCGAGCTGATCGCCGCGCTGTCCGTACTGCAGAAGGAGAGGTGACGCGGTGACCGCTGTGACCGACCGCGACCACGCCGGCGACCGGTGGGACGACGGGTTCATCGCACGCTCGCGCCACCGGACCACCCGGAAGGGGGGCGCGCGCGGAGGCGGTTCGCGCGGGGGCGGCGACGCCCTCCTCGACGACGCCCTGCTCGACGCCGCGCTCCTCGCCGGGGACTTCGACGACGACGAGGAGGAGGGCGAGGGCGGCGGGGGCAACCGGGGCGACGGAGGCGATGGCGGCGACGGGGGCGACGACGCACTCGTACGGGCCGTCTCCGGCGCCGGGAGCGACGGCGGCAAGGTCCCCGCGCCCCCGCTCAGCCCCGAGGCCCAGGCCCTGCGGATGCGCCTCGACGCCCTGCGCCAGCTGGTCGGACTCTCCCGGACCCGCCTCGACGGCAAGACCCTCGCCGAGGCGGGCCGGGTACTGGACGAGGCCGCCGCACGCCGGGGCCTGTCCCCCCAGCACACGGTCGTCGCCATCGCCGGAGCCACCGGAAGCGGCAAGTCCACCCTCTTCAATTCACTCGCCGGAGTGCAGATCTCCGAGACCGGGCTGCGCCGGCCGACCACCGCCGCCCCCATCGCCTGCAGCTGGTCCGACGGGGCCGCCGGCCTGCTGGACCGGCTGGAGATCCCCGGACGGCTGCGCCGCAGGCCCCGCGAGACCTCGGAGGCCGGGGCGCTGCGCGGGATGGTCCTCGTCGACCTGCCCGACCTGGATTCGGCGGTCGGCGCGCACCGCGACCACGTCGACCGGGTGCTGGCGCTGGTCGACGCCGTGGTGTGGGTGGTGGACCCGGAGAAGTACGCGGACGCCTGCCTGCACGAGCGGTACCTGCGGCCGCTGGCCGGGCACGCCGAGGTGACCTTCGTCGTGCTGAACCAGGTGGACCGGCTGCCCGGCGAAGCCGCCGACCTGGTCCTGGACGACCTGCGGCGGCTGCTGGACGACGACGGGATCGCCCTCGGCGAGCACGACGAGCCGGGGGCCACCGTGCTCGGACTTTCCGCCCTGACGGGTGAAGGGGTCGGGGAACTGCGCGAGCTCCTCGGACAGTTCACCCAGGAGAGGGGCGCCGCGACCCGGCGGATCTCCGCCGATGTCGACCGGGCCGCCGTGCGCCTGCGCCCTCTGTACGTCGCCGACGGGCACTCCGGACCCTCCGGACCCGAGATCGGCGAGGCGGCGCGCGCCGAGTTCGAGGACCGGCTCGCCGAGGCGGTCGGGGCGTACGCGGCCGGGCTCGCCGCCGAGCGGGCCTGGCGGCGCAATGCGGGCAAGGCGTGCGGCACGCCCTGGCTGCGGCTGTGGCGCTGGTACGAGAGCCGGCGCGCCCCCCGCTCGCTCGCGGGCCTGGCCGCCCTGTCGGTGAAGGGCCGCGCCCCCGGGGTGTCCGCCGCCGCGCAGCCCGAGGAGGAGGTGACGGCCCGGCAGCGGGTGGAGCAGGCCGTACGGACCGTCGCGGACGAGGCGGTCGTCGGACTGCCCGACCCCTGGGCGCAGGCCGTACGGGAGACCGCGGTGCGCGGCGCCGAGCGGCTGCCGGAGGCGCTGGACGAGCTGGCGGTCACGCTCGGCGCGGCCGTCGCCGTGCCCGGTGCCAAGCCGCCCCGGCCGGCCTGGTGGCCGGTCGCCGTGCTGGCGCAGGCGGCCATGACGCTGGTGCAGATCTTCGGAGGGCTGTGGCTGGTCGGGCAGATCGTCGGGGTCCTGGATCCGAAGCTGGTGCCGCCCGTGCTGTTCATGGTGGCGGGCATCGTGGGCGGGCCGCTGGTGGAGTGGGCCTGTTCGATCGCGGCCCGGGGACCGGCGCGCCGGTACGGGCAGGACGCCGAACGGCGGCTGCGGCAGGCCGCGGCGGGCTGCGGCCGGGCCCGGGTGCTGGAGCCGGTGGCGGCGGAGCTGCTGCGCTACCGCGAGGTGCGCGAGCAGTACGCGACGGTCGCCGCAGGGGGGACGAAGTTGTCCACAACCCGCCAGTAATCCACAGGCCGGAGCGGCGGGTCCGTGCCTTTGGCCAGCATGGTCGTACCTCGTGCGGATGGTCCGCACGGGTACGGAGTGCGGGGGAGGGCGGCCGGGATGAACGACACCCTGGTGACGCTGGTGGGGCACGTGGCGACGCAGATCGACTTCAAGGAGACGGTGACCGGACCTTCCGCGAGATTCCGCTTCGCGGTGACCCCGAGGTACTTCGACCGGCGCTCGGAGACCTGGACGGATGCCCCCACCAGCTTCTACACGGTCCTTGCGCGCCGGGTGCTGGCGGTCAATCTGGCCAGTTCCGTCTCGGTGGGGGAACCGCTGGTGGTCCACGGGCGTCTGCGGGTCCGGGAGGCCCCGCCCGACGGCGAGGGCGTGCGGTGGTTCTCGGCGGACATCGACGCGATCGCCGTCGGACACGACCTCAACCGCGGAACGGCGGCCTTCCGCAGGGTCGTCAAGACGGACACCCCGCTGATGGGGCCTCAGAAGGCGGCGGTGGTCTGAGTGTTCGAGGAGGCTAGGATTCCCCGGTACTCACGGGCACCTGGGTCTTCGGCCCGAAGGGGAGAACTGTGTCGATTGCTGTTCCCGAGTCCTCCGCATCCTCCGAGTCGTGCGCGCCGGCCACCGCGTCCGCGTGCGGACCGGCCTCCGCGTCCACTGCCCCACCTGCCGCCGGCCCGGCCCGGCCGCAGGTTCCGCTTCCACCCGGTGCCGGTGCCGGTGCCGGTCCTGGTTCCGCGGGTGGGGGTGGGGGTGGGGCTGCGGTACGGGGCTCCGTGCGGCGGCCGCTGGCGGCGGCCCTGCTGGCCGCCGCCCTCACCGCCGCGCCAGGCGCCCGCGCCTCGGCGGACTCCGACCCGGCCGCCGGCCGGGCGGCCGAGGGTGCGCGGGCCGTGCTCGACGGCCTGAAGACGTACGGGCAGGCGGTCCTGCGCGCCGGGGACGGGTCGGTCCGGCAGATCCCGGCCGGGCTGTACGAGATGCGGGTCGACGGCGGCGGCATGCTCCAGACGTACGGGGTCGGGATCGCGGGCTACGCGCAGCCCCAGGCCCGGTACACGGAGAGCGGCTGGGGCGGCAGTCCCCTCGCGGGGAACGCCGAGGCGGGCCGGATCCGCTGGGTGCTGGAGCACTCCTATCCGCAGCACAACGACCTGGCCGGGCTGGCGAAGGCGGCCGGTGCCGGGGCGCTGACGGCGGAGAGCGCGGCGGCCGGGACCCAGGTGGCGATCTGGCGGCTGGCCGACGGGGCGCAGGTGGAGGCCGCCGACCCGGCGGCCGAGCTGCTGGCCGACTACCTCCAGCGGGAGGCGGGCCGGCTGCCGGAGCCGCCGGCCTCGCTGGGGCTGGACCCCGGCCAGGTGTCCGGGCCGCTGACGGGGGCCGTGGGCACCCGGCTGGGTCCGGTCACCGTCCGGACGGGGGCGCAGAGCGTGACCGTCACCCCGGACGCCGCCGCCGTGGCCATGGGGGTGCGGGTGGTGGACGCCGAGGGGCAGCCGCTGACCTCCGCCGCGAACGGCAGCCGGCTGTACTTCGAGGTGCCTGCCGGTACCCCGGACGGGACGGCCTCGGTCACCGTGCACGGCTCCACGAGGGTGCCCGTCGGGCGGGTCTTCACCAGCGGGATCCCGGCCGAGGCGCAGATCGTGGCCGGCTCCAGCGAGTCCGCGGCGGCCGCCACCGCCAGGGCGGTGTGGCCGCAGCCCGCGGCGGCCCCGGCGGGGTCGGTGGGCCAGCTGGCCGGGCCCGCCGAGGTGGTGACGGCCGAGTCCGCCCCGTCCGGGTCGGAGTCCCCGGACGACGAGCGGCTGGCGACCAGCGGCAGCTCCGCCGCCACCCCGGTGATCGCCTCCCTCGCGGTGGGGCTGGTGGTGCTGGGCGGCATGGTGGTCCTGCTGCTGCGCAAGCGGCCGCTGGAGGGGGAGGACGGCTAGGGGGTGTCGTCAAAGTAGCGCCGGTAAGGCCCGCGGCGTCCGGTGCCGTGCATCGCAAGGCGGAGGAGCTCCCGAGTACTGGACGTACTTGGGTGCTCCGACAACGCGGCGAGGTGCGGTGCCGGGCGTCGCGGGCCTGGGGGCACCTCCCAGCGGTAGCTGGGGGAGGGACTTTGACGACAGGGCCTAGGGGTGATTCCGGCCTCCGGCCCGGGGTAGGCGCGGGGAATGGCCGATCAGAAGCTGACCTGGCGGGGCGTGCTCGCGCGGTGGGACCGGCAGCTGTTCGACGCGGTGGCGAGGCGGCACTGGCCCGGGGCCGAACGGGTACTGCCCACCCTCGGGCGGGCCGCGAACCACGGGGTGCTGTGGGGCGGGACCGCCGCGGCGATCACCGTCCTCGGCCCGCCCCGCGCCCGCAGGGCGGCACTGACCGCGGCCGGGTCGCTGGCGCTGGCCTCCGCGACCATCAACACCGTCGGCAAGTGGTCCGTACGCCGCCCCAGGCCGCTGCTGGAGGGGGTGCCCCTGGTGCGGCAGCCGACCGTGCCGCCGTGGACCACCTCGTTCCCGTCCGGGCACTCCGCCTCGGCCGCCGCCTTCACCGCCGGGCTCGCCCTGGAGTCCCCGGGTTGGGGGGCCGCGGTGGCCCCGGTGGCCGCGTCGGTGGCGTTCTCCCGGGTCTACACCGGCGTGCACTACCCGTCCGACGTGGTGGCGGGCGCACTGCTCGGGGTGGCGGCGGGGTTCGTCGTACGGGGCCTCGCGCGCGGCGCCGAGCAGGCGCGGGCCGTCCCGGGCGACGAGCGCCCGGCGGCCGGGGCGCCCGCGCTGCCGGACGGGGCCGGGCTGACGGTCGTGGCGAACACCGCGTCGGGTACCGCCCCGGGCGCGGGGCTCGACGTCCTGCGCGAACGGCTGCCGAAGGCGGAGCTCGTGGAGTGCGGGGGGAGCGGGCTGGAGGCCGCGCTGGCGGCGGCGGCCGCCCGGGCCGCCGTGCTCGGGGTGTACGGGGGCGACGGCACGGTCAACGCCGCCGCGACCGCCGCCCTGCGGGCCGGGGTGCCGCTGGCGGTGTTCCCCGGGGGCACGCTGAACCACTTCGCGCTGGACCTCGGCCTCGCCGGCCCGCAGGACACCTGCCGCGCCCTTGCCGCCGGCCACGCGGTCCGCGTCTCCGTAGGCCGCTTCACCCCGGGTCCCGCCCCAGCCCCCGCCTCCGGACGGAGCTCTGCCCCGGGCCCCGCCCCAGCTGCCGCCCCGGCCTCGGGCACGGGCCCCCGCCCCGCCCCTGACCTCGCCCGAGACCCCGGTTCTGCCGCAGGGTCTGCCTCCGCTCCGGGCCCGGCCGCCGCCTCGGGCCCCGCCCCGGGGTCCGCCCCAGCTCCCGCCTCGGGGGCCGGCTCGGGGTACTTCCTGAACAACTTCAGCATCGGCGCCTATCCCGAGCTGCTGCGCCACCGGCTGCGCTGGGCGCCGCGCATCGGCGGCGGGCCCGCCGCGCTGCTGGCGGCCTGGCGGGTGCTGCGCGCCGAGCGCCCCGTCCGGCTCACGCTGGCCGGCCGGTCCCGCAGCGTCTGGCTCCTCTTCGCCGGCAACGGCACCTACCAGGGCTCCGCCCCCACCCCCCGCCGCCGCGCCGGGCTCGGCGAGGGCCTGCTCGACCTGCGCCTGGTCCACGGCGGCGGCCGCCCCGGCCCCCGCCTCCTCGCCGCCGCCCTCGCCGGACCGCTGACCCGCTCCCCGGTGCACGTGGCGACCCGGCTGCGCGGACTGCGCATCGGGGAGATCCCGCCGGGCACCCCCTTCGCCTACGACGGCGAGTACGCCCGGGCCCCGCGAGCCCTGGTCCTGGACGTGCTGCCCGACGCCCTCACCGTCTACCGACCCCGCTGACGGGCCGTGCCCGCGCGGTACTCGTTTCCCCCCGGGGATGGACGTACGGCAGTATGGGGTGTATCTGCCCACCATCGATCTGCCGGACGGTTTCTCTTGGCTGAGTTCATCTACACCATGCGCAAGACGCGCAAGGCTCACGGCGACAAGGTGATCCTCGACGACGTCTTCCTGAACTTCCTGCCGGGAGCGAAGATCGGTGTGGTCGGCCCGAACGGCGCCGGTAAGTCCACCGTTCTGAAGATCATGGCGGGTCTGGAGCACCCCTCCAACGGTGAGGCGTACCTGTCTCCCGGCTACTCCGTCGGCATCCTCATGCAGGAGCCCAAGCTCGACGAGTCCAAGACCGTCCTGGCGAACGTCGAGGACGGCGTCGCCGAGATCAAGGGCAAGCTCAACCGGTTCAACGCGATCGCCGAGGAAATGGCGACGAACTACACCGACGAGCTGATGGAGGAGATGGGCAAGCTCCAGGACGACCTGGACCACGCCAACGCGTGGGACCTCGACGCCCAGCTCGAGCAGGCCATGGACGCCCTGGGCTGCCCGCCCGGCGACTGGGCCGTCACCAACCTCTCCGGTGGTGAGAAGCGTCGCGTGGCCCTCTGCAAGCTGCTGCTGGAGGCCCCCGACCTGCTGCTCCTCGACGAGCCCACCAACCACCTCGACGCCGAGTCGGTGAACTGGCTGGAGCAGCACCTGGCCCAGTACAAGGGCGCCGTCGTGGCCGTCACCCACGACCGGTACTTCCTCGACAACGTCGCCGAGTGGATCCTCGAGCTCGACCGCGGCCGCGCCCACCCCTACGAGGGCAACTACTCCACCTACCTGGAGAAGAAGTCCGAGCGCCTCAAGGTCGAGGGCAAGAAGGACGAGAAGCGCGCCAAGCGCCTCAAGGAAGAGCTGGAGTGGGTCCGCTCCAACGCCAAGGGCCGCCAGGCGAAGTCCAAGGCCCGTCTCGCTCGCTACGAGGAGATGGCGGCCGAGGCCGACAAGATGCGCAAGCTCGACTTCGAGGAGATCCAGATCCCGCCGGGCCCGCGCCTGGGCTCGATCGTGGTCGAGGTCAACAACCTCTCCAAGGCGTTCGGCGACAAGGTCCTCATCGACGACCTGTCCTTCACGCTGCCGCGCAACGGCATCGTCGGCATCATCGGCCCGAACGGCGCCGGCAAGACCACGCTCTTCAAGATGATCCAGGGCCTCGAGACCCCGGACTCCGGCGAGATCAAGGTCGGCGAGACCGTCAAGATCTCGTACGTGGACCAGGGCCGCGCCAACATCGACCCCAAGAAGAGCCTCTGGGCGGTCGTGTCGGACGAGCTGGACTACATCAACGTCGGCCAGGTCGAGATGCCGTCCCGCGCGTACGTCAGCGCCTTCGGCTTCAAGGGCCCGGACCAGCAGAAGGCGGCCGGTGTGCTCTCCGGTGGTGAGCGCAACCGCCTGAACCTCGCGCTCACCCTCAAGCAGGGCGGCAACCTGCTGCTCCTCGACGAGCCCACCAACGACCTCGACGTCGAGACCCTGGGCTCCCTCGAGAACGCGCTGCTGGAGTTCCCCGGTGCGGCCGTGGTCGTCTCCCACGACCGCTGGTTCCTGGACCGGGTCGCCACGCACATCCTGGCGTACGAGGGCGACTCCAAGTGGTTCTGGTTCGAGGGCAACTTCGAGTCCTACGAGAAGAACAAGGTCGAGCGGCTCGGCCCGGACGCCACCCGTCCGCACCGCGCCACCTACAAGAAGCTCACCCGGGGCTAGGTCGAGGACCATGGCCAGACACCACTACCGGTGCCCCCTCCGCTGGGCGGACATGGATGCCTTCGGGCACGTCAACAACGTCGTCTTCCTCCGCTACCTGGAGGAGGCGCGCATCGACTTCATGTTCCGCCTGGCGCCGGGGGAGGGCAGCGATTCCTTCACGGGCGGCTCCGTCGTGGCCCGCCACGAGATCGACTACAAGCTGCCCCTGGTGCACCGCCACGAGCCGGTGCTCATCGAATCCTGGGTGACCCGGATAGGCGCCGCGTCCCTGACCATCCGCTACGAGGTCAAGGACGAGGCGACCGAGGACGCGCCGGAGACCGTCTACGTCCGTGCCGAGACGGTCGTCGTGCCCTACAACCTCGCCGAGGGGCGGCCCCGCCGCATCACGGCCGAGGAACGGCACTTCCTGGAGAAGTACCTCGACACGCCCGAGAACACGCCCGCGGCGGCCGAAGGGCGCCTCGCGGCATGAGTGAACAGCTGCGCTTCGCCGACTCCGGGGAGGCGGCGGACCTCGCCGCCTTCCTGGGCCGGCTGGTGCACTACGACCGCGCCGCCGCGGTCCGCCTGCAGGCCGGGGCGGGCGGCGGCGCGCTCGCGGTCTTCGGACGGCCGCCCTCCTTCGAGGTCCTGGCCATCCGTACGGTGCGCCTCGCCGGGCCCCTCGCGACCCCGCTGGACCTCACGGTCTCGGCGGGCGAGCTGTTGGAGGCCGTCGACGAGAGCGGCGCCGGGGTCCTCGTACCCGGGCCCGTCACCGGCCCGCCCTGGGCCGGGGTCCTGCCGCCCCGCGGCGGCTGGCAGCCCGTGCCCGGACTGCCCGGCTCCGAGGCGGTACGGGCGGCCGTGGCCGCCGCCGTGGCCGAGTTCCGGGCCCGCGACGAGGCCCTGCCCCCGCAGCACCGGACCCGCTCCGAGCGGGACCGCATCGGCCGCGAGATCTGGTCGCGGACCCTGGGCGACACCGAACTGCCGCTGCGCGCCGTGCACGCCGCGCAGTCCCTGGGCTTCCTGCGGCCGATACGCTCCACCGTGCCGGCCGGCGCGTCCGGCCCCGGCGAGCCCGCCCCGGTGGCCCTCTTCGCCTCCGGCGGGTGGCTGCGCCTGAGCACCCCGTACGGGTCCGTCGCCACGCGACGCCCCGGCGGCACCGGAGGGCTGGGCGCCCTCCAGGTACGGCCGGTCTAGGCAGTAGCCGGCCCGGCTATCCGGCCGTGTTGATCATCGAGGCGGCCGCGTAGGTCAGGTACCGCCACAGCTGCGCCTCGTGCTCCGGCGCCAGGCCCAGCTCGTCCACCGCCACGCGCATGTGGCCCAGCCACGCGTCGTGCGCGGCGGCGTCCACCTGGAACGGCGCGTGCCGCATCCGCAGGCGCGGGTGCCCCCGGTGCTCGCTGTACGTCGTCGGGCCGCCCCAGTACTGCATCAGGAACAGCGCGAACCGCTCCTCGGCGGGCCCGAGGTCCTCCTCCGGGTACATCGGGCGCAGCAGCGGGTCCCCCGCGACCCCCTGGTAGAAGCGGTGGACCAGACGGCGGAAGGTCTCCTCGCCGCCCACCTGCTCGTAGAAGGTCGTCTCCTGAACCGTGCTCTGCGGATCGTCATTCACCCGACCATCGTCTCAGACGCCCGGACGGAGGACCCCGGTCCTAGGACTCCCGGCCGCAGCCCGGGCCGCAGTTCCGGCCGCGGCTCCGGCCGGGGCCCCGGCCGAGAGGTCGCACCCGGGGGCGGCCCGCAGCACAGTGGAGACATGGGCACGGCGAAGGCGAAGGAAAAGGACCTGCGGGAGACCGCCCACGCCGCCCAGGTACGGGAACTCACCGCCGCCGGCGTACTGGAGGACCCGGCCTGGCGGGCGGCCTTCACCGCCGTGCCCCGGCACCTGTTCGTGCCCTACTTCTGGACCGGACGCGGAGCCGGGCACGAGCGGCTCTGGGCCGAGGACCCGGACCCCGAGCAGCGGGCCCGCTGGCTGCGCGGGGTGTACGCGGACACCCCGCTCGCCACCAGGCTGCGCGACGGCGAGCTGGTCTCCTCCAGCAGCCAGCCCTCCCTGATGGCGAAGATGCTGGCGGCGCTGGAGGTGCGCGACGGGGACAACGTGCTGGAGATCGGCGCGGGCACCGGCTACAACGCGGCCCTGCTCTGCCACCGGCTCGGTGCGGACCTCGTCACCACGGTGGACCTGGACGAGGAGATCACCGAGTCGGCGCGGGCCCATCTGGCGCTGCTCGGCTACCGGCCCGCCGTGGTCACCGGGGACGGGGCGCGCGGCTGCCCGGGCCGGGCCCCCTTCGACCGGATCCTGGTGACCTGCACCCTGCCGCTGATCCCCTACGCCTGGCTCGGCCAGTGCCGGCCGGGGGCGCGGATCCTGGCCCCGCTGTCGACCGGGCTGATCGGGCTCACCGTCCGCGACGCCGGTTTCGCGGAGGGCCGCTTCCTGCACACCCCCGCCTACTTCGTCCCCCTGCGCGGGGCCACGGCCGCGCCGGGACCCCCCGGGGCGACGGGGCCGCCGCACGGGGTTCCGTACGAACTGGTGGAGAACGAGCGCTTCCAGTTCCTGCTGATCCTGACCGCGGGCGTACTGCATCCGCGCGAGGCCCTGGACCTGTGGCGCGGTGAGGGCCGGCCGTCGCGCGAGCGGTTCGGCGTCACGGTCACGGCGGAGGGGCAGTGGGCCTGGCTCGACGATCCCCAGGGGCCCTACGTGTGGCCCCTGGGGGAGGAGAGCGGCTAGCCGCTAGCCCCTGCGGACGGTGATGGTGGTCCAGGCGCCGACGTGGACGCGGTCGCCGTCGGTGAGGGGGACCGGGACGTACGGCTGGATGGGCTCCGCGCCGCCGTTGATGGTGGTGCCGTTGGTGGAGTTCTGGTCGACCACCGCCCAGCTCAGGTCGGGCTGCTGGACGAGCACCGCGTGCTGGTGGGAGACGCCCGGGTCCTCCGGGGGCACCGACAGGTCGATGTCGGGGGACTCGCCCGTGGAGGCGCGGCGGCGGCCGATGGTGATCTGGCCGCCGGAGAGCGGAAGGTGCTGTTCCGGGGAGTACGCGGGCAGGTTGAGCCCGGCGGCCTCGGGACCGCTGCGCTGCATCATCGCCATGAAGTACGAGCGGTCGGGGCCGATCGTCGCGGTCCAGGAGACGCCGCCGTTCTGGGGCGGGAAGGGCTGCTGGTACTCCGGCTGAGACGGCGGCGGTTGCTGCCGGTACTCCTCCTGCCGGTACTCCTCCTGCGGGTAATCCTGCCGCTGGTGCGCCGCCAGCTGGGGCTGGACGGGCTGCCGGGATGCTGCGGGCTGCTCCTGCGCGGGCGGTTGCAGCAGCCAGTCGTCCTCGCCCTGGAGCGGCTCGGCCGGGCGGTTGACCCGCGAGGGGCGCGAGCCCTGGTACTCGAAGTGGTCCTGGGAGAACACCGGCTGGGGCGGGGCCGGCGGCGGGGGCGGCACGGTGCCCGCGCCCGGGCCGGACTCCGCGGCGGGCGGCACGTACGGGGTCGCCGTACGGGTGAGGAAGTTGTACCGGCACTCCTCGCAGAACGGGGCCATGGCCTCGCGCGGGGTCCGGCACTGCGGGCACAGTTCGGCCTGGGCGGTCGGCTCGCCGCCGGTGGGAGGGTAGCCGTAGGAGGGCGGCCCGGGGGTGCCCGCAGGGGCGGCCATGCGGTGGCCGCAGACCTCGCACCAGTCGTCGGAGGCGGACTGGTGGCCGTTCGGGCAGGTCGGCATCGCGGCGGCTCCCCCTTCTCCCTGCGTCATCGCGTCAGGCTTCTTCTCAGGTCTTCTTCACTCGGACGGTCTGCGTCGAACGCGTTTCAAGGGTCATTTCGTCGGCATCGGCGACCTTCGCCTTCAGCCGCACAGTACCCGCCGCCGCGTCCACGACATCCACCACCTTCGCCAGCAGTTTGGCTGTGTCGGCGTTGCCGGAGGCGCTCGCCAGCTGCACGGCACGGCCCAGTTTCGCCGTGGCGCCGTCGACATCACCCATTTTGCGGGCTTCCAGCCCCTGTTGGATAGCCTGCGCGAGTTCGGCCTGTCCCGTGTAGTGCGCCACCTGCGGGCTGATGGCGGTCGAGGCCGCCAGGTCGTCGGTCCACACCGCCCGGACCAGCCCCTGCGCGAGCGGCGGCCGCGGTTCGCCCGCCGGCCCGGGCAGGACGAGGGAGGCCCGGGCGGCCAGCATCTCCTGGCCCACCGAGGCGCCCGGCACCCGTACGCACACGTGGTATTCGCGGGACTCGTCGCCCCAGGAACCGGTCGGGTAGTCCCCGGCGCGGGGGCCCGCCCCGGTACGGCGGGCGGTCAGGTCCTGGAGGGTGGGCGAGACCTGCTTGACGTACTGGATCTCCACGCCGACCGGCGTCCACAGGCGCAGCGCGACGTCCGCGACCTCCTTGCCCATGACCTTCTCCATCATGCGCGTGAAGTCCCCGGCGAGATGGGCCGGATCGGCGACGATGTCGGCGGAGCCGAGCAGCGCGCTCGCGATCCCGGTCACCTCCTTCACCTCCCAGTCGGTGCCCACCCCGCGCGCGTCGCAGGTGAAGCGGCCCGCGGAGGCCTCGAGGGTGGCGCGCAGCACGGCCGGGTCCTCGTGCTCGTTGCGGCCGTCGGTGAGCAGGATGCCGTGCCGGATCGTGGCCGGGGACCGGCGCAGCAGGCCGTCGGCGAGCCGCAGCCAGGTCCCGATGGCCGTGCCGCCGCCGGAACGCAGGCCCCGCAGGGCCTCCTTGGCCTGGGCGCGGGTGGCCGGGCCGGCGGTGGCGAGGCCGCCCTGGCCGGGGTAGACCTCCCTGGCCTCGTGGGTACCGGCGATCACGGCGAAGGCCGTGCCGTCGCGCAGGGTGTCGATCGCGGCGGCGGTGGCCTCGCGGGCGCCGCGCATCTTGTCCGGCGGGTACTCCATGGAACCGGAGCAGTCGACCATGATCACGACGGCCGCGTCCCGGCCGAGCGCGTGCGTGGCGGTGGCTCCGCCGGTGGAGGTCACCGTAACGATGGCGTGCACGTCACGCCCGCCCTCGGGCAGGAACTCGTTCTGGTACACCTCCACGCTGAAGCGCGGGGCACTCGGCTTGGCGAAGTTCGCCATCGGTGGGACTCCTCCTCCGGGCTGGCTGGGGCGGGCGGCTCAGGCCCGGGGGCGGGCCTGCGGTTCCGCTTCGGCTTCCGTTCCGGCTTCCGTTCCGGTTTCCGCGGGGGCTTGCGGCTGCGCCTGCTCCGGGGTGCTGAAGGGCACGACGGCGACGGTGACGTTGTCGTGCCCGCCCCCGTCGAGGGCGTGCCCCACCAGGACCTGCGCGCTGTGCAGCGGGCGGGCGGCGGCGTCCACGGGCAGGACCCGGGCCATCTCCCGCGCGGACTCGGCGTAGTTCCACAGGCCGTCGGTGCAGACGACGACCACGCCGGGGTGGTCCGGTCTGAAGCTGGCGGTGTGCGGTTCGAGGTCGTACGCGTCGGCCCCGAGCCAGCCGGTGATGGCGTGGGCGCGGACGTCGGCGTAGGCCTCGGCCTCGCCCATCAGGCCCGCCGCGACCATCTGGGCGGCCCAGGAGTCGTCCTCGGTGAGGCGGCGGGGCAGCGCGCCGCGGTCGTCGGGCACCCAGTAGGCGCGGCTGTCGCCGACCCATCCGATGGTCAGCACACCGCTGCTGACGACGGCTCCGACCAGGGTGCAGGCGGGGGCGTTCTGCGCGCCGGGGGTCTCCGGGGCGAGGGCGTTCACGGCGGCGGACGCGGCGAGGATCGCCTCGTGCATGGCCTCCGCCGGGTGCGCGCCGTGGGGGAGGGCCTCGAGCAGTGCCTCGTTGGCGGCGGCGGCCGCTGCGGCCGACGCCTCGTCGGGGCGGCTGGCGGAGGAGACGCCGTCGCAGACGATGGCGACGGTGGCGGCGGAGCCGTCGGGCAGGGCGGTGGCCGACACCGCGAAGGAGTCCTCGTTGCGGTGGTGGCGCAGGCCGCGGTCGCTGACGGCGGCGACGCTGCAGAGCTCCTCTTCCAGGTGGTCTCGCTCGCGGGGCTGCGCGTGGCCGCAGTGCTCGCAGTACCCGTCGGTGTCCACGTGCCCGGCGCGGCAGGCGACGCAGGTCTTGCCGTCGCCCTGCGGCTCACCCTGCGGGGCGGCGCCGTACGGGTCCGGGTCCTCGTGCCCGGCACCGGCACCGG
The DNA here is from genome assembly GCF_026343185.1 of Streptomyces sp. NBC_00091. Lineage (GTDB taxonomy): Bacteria > Actinomycetota > Actinomycetes > Streptomycetales > Streptomycetaceae > Streptomyces. The sequence goes on from NZ_JAPEMA010000001.1 coordinate 3,860,798, forward strand.
CGGCGCCCCAGGGGGTCCCCTCGGAGGGCGTCCCGGTGCCGCCGGCGCTTCCGGGCGGGTCATGGCGGGTGGCGCCCGCGCCGTACGGGGCCTCCTGCGGGTCACCCTGCGGGGCACCGCCGTACGGGTCCTCGTGCCCGGCACCGGCCGAGTCCCAGGGGGCTGCGCCCCGGCCCGGCTCGGCCTCGCCCTCCCACCCGGGCGCGGGCACCCCGTAGCCCGGGGCCTCCGAGCCGGCCGGCCCCACGGCGGAGTACGCGGCGCCGACCGGGGCGGGCGCGACCGGGGCCGCGGCGACCGGGGCCGGGGCGGGGTACGCCGCCGGCTCGTCCGCGGCCCGGCCCACGGCCCCCGGGGTGGGGGTGACCGGGAGGGTCGGGGTGGGATCCGCGGGAGGGGGCGCGGAGGAGAGGGCGTATCCGCATACGCCGCAGAAACGGTCACCCTCCTCGAGGGGCTCCGCGCAGCTGGGGCAGCCCGACGGCCGATGCATCGACATCACTCACACCCACGTCCGGGGACGGAAACGGTTTGCCCGCTCCACCAGTTCGATCCTCTCCTCGCCCCGCTGCGCCAGCCGGGCGAGGACGCGGTACGAGCGTTCCAGGCCGAAGCGCAGCCCCCGCTCGTCCAGTTGACTGCCGAGCAACGAGGTCCGGCCGGGGTCGGCACCCCGGCTACCCGACAGTACCCAGTCCAGGGCCGAGCCCAGAACCTCCGTCGCCAGCCGCTCCTGCCGCTCCGGGTCCAGCCCGAACCGGCGCAGCGCCTCCACCTGGTCCGACGCCGCCGCGAGGTCGGCCAGCAGCTCCTCCTGCGGGGAGCGGTCGCGCAGGCGTGCCCGTACGGCCGCCACCCGTGCGGCGGTGTAGTGGATCGAGGCCTCCGGTACGGATTCCAGGGTGCGCACCGCGGCCTCCCGGTCGCCGGCCGCCAGCTGGACCCGGGCCAGCCCGAAGGCCGCGCTCACGAACCCCGGGTCGGTGATCCAGACGAGTCGGTAGTACTCGGCGGCGTTGTCCAGCTGCCCCAGGACCTCGGCGCACAGCCCGAGCGCCAGCTTCGGCGCGGGCTCGCCCGGGAAGGCGTCGTAGATGGCGTCGAAGGACAGGGCGGCTATCTCGTCGTCCCCGGTGGCCAGCGAGGCGATCCCGCGCGCCCACACCACCCGCCAGTCGTCCGGATGGCGGGCCTCCAGCTCGGCCAGGGCCCTTCCGGCCACGGGCAGTTCGCCCAGCTCGAGCCGGGCGCGCAGTTCCCGCAGCCGCAGCTCGGCGGAGTCGGCCGGGGCCGCGCCCAGGGCGCCGAGCAGGTCGGCGGGCGCGGAGGCCAGGAGTCCGGCCAGGAAAGCGGCATTCGGATCGCCCGGGTCCACCAGCGGCACCGGCAGGGCGAGCGCCGTGTCGCGGGCGTCGAGCACCGCCAGCCCGGCCGCGACCGGCACCGGCGTACGGGGGGCCGGGAACGGCGGCAGCGCGGGCGCGGGAGCCGCCGGCGCCTGCCGGGGGCCGGGCACCGCGGGGCCCGCCACGTGCGTGGCCGTGGTCCCGAGCCCGGGCAGCGCGGCCCCACCGCCCGTCGGCCCCGCCTGCGCGGAGCCCGGGACCTGCGCGGGCGCCGGGCCGCGACCGGCCTCCGGGACCGCGGCCGTCACCTGCGCAGGAGCCTCGGCCGCCGCCGCGCCCCCGGCCGGAGCCCGGCCCGCGCCCCGGGCGCGCCGGCCGAACAGGGCCCCGCCCCGCCGGGAGGCCACGGACCGCACGCCCAGCCGGGACACCTCCGCCCCGGGCGCGTCCTCGTACAACTGGGTGTCCGGAACCCGCAGTTCCGGACCGAACAGGGTCGACAGCTGCGGCCGGGGCCGCCCCGTCTGCAGCGCGACCACCTCCCGCAGCACACCCGTCAGCTGGTCCGCCATCTCCTGCGCGGACGCGAACCGCCGCCCCGGATCCGGATCGGTCGCCCGTACCAGCAGCCGGTAGAAGGACTCGTACCGGTGGAACACCTCGATGTGCTCCGGATCCGGCAGCGAGTCCACGAACACGTTCGTGTAGCCCTGGAAGTCGAAGGTCAGCACCGCCAGCGTGCGCGCCACCGTGTACAGGTCCGAGGCCACCGAGGGCCCCAGCTCCGCCACCTCGGGCGCCTGGTAGCCCACCGTGCCGTAGATGGCCGAATCCTCGTCGTCCATCCGCCGGACCGCGCCCATGTCGATCAGCTTCAGCTGGTCCTGCTGCTGGATCGCGTTGTCGACCTTGAAGTCGCAGTACAGGAGGTTCCTGCTGTGCAGGTGCCCGAGGGCCTCCAGGGCCTCGATCCCGTACGCGCACGCCTGCTCCACCGGCAGCGGATCCCGCCGCCCGTCCGGCCGGCGCCGCTCGTTCGCGATCTCCTTCAGCGACTTGCCGCCCACGTACTCCATGACGATGTACCCGTCCAGCGAACCCGTCCGCTGGTCCAGGTGCTCCACGAAGTTGTAGATCCGCACGATGTTGGAGTGCTCGATCTCCGCGAGGAAGCGCCGCTCGGAGATCGCCGCCTCCATCGCGTCCTGGTCCCCGGTGTCCAGCAGGCCCTTGAGCACCACCCACCGGTCCGACACCGCCCGGTCCACCGCCAGGTAGACCCAGCCGAGCCCGCCGTGCGCCAGGCAGCCCGCCACCTCGTACTGGCCGTGCACCACGTCCCCGGCGCGCAGCTTCGGCACGAAGGAGTACGGGTGCCCGCACTTGGTGCAGAAGCCCTCCGTACGCCCCGGCCGCTCACCCCGCGACCGGCCCACCGGAGCCCCGCAGTCCGAGCGCGAGCAGAACCGCTTGCGCTCCGGCACCTCCGGGTTCTCCAGCACCGCCGCCGCAGGATCCGGACGCGGCACATGCGGGACGCTGACCAGCCCCGCGCCCAGCCTGCTGCGCCCCGAGGAGGCGGACGACGAGCCCGAACTGCGCACCGACACCGACCGGGTGGACACGGAACCGGGCAGGGAGCGCGACAACCGCCCCGACACCGAGCGGCGCGAGGACGAGGAGCGGGAGGACCTCGAGGAGCGGGCCGAGGCCGAGGACCGGCCCGAGCCGCGCGAGCCCGCCGAACCCTGCGAATCGCCCTGCCGGGCCGCGCTCGTCATCCCCGTCGGCGGCGACACCAGCTCCTCCGCACCCGCGGCCACCGCGCCCATCGGCGCGAGCCCGCAGGTGTCGCAGTACACCTCACCGCCGCCCATGTCCTCGTACGTCCCCGGGCAGCCGGGACGAAGACACGGCGTTCCGACCAGGCTCATGCGTCCTCCTCCCCCGGCCCCTCGGACCGGTACCCCTCGGGCCGCTGATCCCGCGGCCGCTGATCCTGCGGCGGTGCCAGCGCCTCGGCCGTCGCACGCTGGTAGCGCAGGACCGCCTGCTCCGCGACCCGCAGGTCGCAGGGCGCGCTCCACAGCATCCGCCGGGCCGCGTCGTACCGCTCGATCAGCAGCGGATCCTCCGCCATGCCGTGCCGGGCCACCTTCGCCTTGTACGCGTCCAGACGCCCCCGCAGCTCGGCCCGGACCGCCAGCGGCGCCGTCACCGCGGTCAACGATTCACGGGCCCGCCGCAGTTCCTCCTCGGCCCGGTCCTCCAGCGCGTCCAGCAGCGGCGACAGCCGGTGCCACTGCGACTGCCGCCGGTACTCGGCCGCCGCCGCCAGCTGCTCCTGCAGGGCCGTCGGCGGACCGCTCACCGCCGGCACCTCCGACGCCGCGATCTTCGCCAGCACCTCGCCGCGCGCCGTCCGCGCCTCCGCCAGCGTCCGGTCCGCCCGCGACAGCACGTCCCGCAGCGCGATCAGCCGCTGCTCCGCGTCCTGCCGTACGGTCAGGACCGCCTCGACCTCCCGCCGTACGTCGTCCAGCGCGCGCGCCGCACGGTCGTAACGGGCGGTGTCCGGACGCCCCCCGCCCGGGGCGGAACTCCCCGCCACCGCCACCCAGAAGGCCAGCGGGTCCGCGATCACCGCCTCCCGAAGCTCCGCCAGCTCGGCGGTGATCGCCTCCAGATCGTCCCCCGAAGGGTGCTCGCCCGGCCGCACCCCCACCGAACGCGCCAGCGAACGGGTCCGGTGCAGCTCGGCCGAGAGCAGGTCGATCCGCGCGGGCAGCGCCGACCACACCGCGTCGGCGGCGACCACCACGTCCAGGGAGGCCGCGTACAGCTCGTTCATCCGGGCCACCAGATCGGCAAGCGAGAAGCGCTCCGCCAGCGCCACGCCCCCCACCCCGGCCCCGGCGATCGTCACCCCGGGCCCGCGCAGCCGCTCCGTCAGCTCGGCCAAGTCCGTGACGCTCGGCCAGCGGCGCCGCTCACGGATCTCCCGGGCGGCGGCCAGCGCCCCGCTGTAGGCGTCGAAGTACGTCCACAGCCGGGTCACCGCCGCGTCGGCCTCGGCCCACCGCTCCTTGGTGACCCCGCTCAGCGCGGCCCCTTCCAGCAGCCGCCGCCCGGCGTGGTCCTGGAGCGCGAGCAGCGAGGTCTCGACGGCCTCGTGCTCCGCGCCGAGGCGCGCCAGCGCGCGGTCGACGTCGTCCCGGTCCATCACTGCCACATAGGGCTGGCTCGCATTGGGCTGGCTCACGTAGGGCTCCGAATCCGCCACCGGCCTCAGCCGTCCCGGTACTTGGGCGAGGGCGGCACGCTGGCCTTCGGCAGCACGTCCTCGAAGTGCTTCCGGTAGGAGGTCGACCACGGGCTCTGCTCACCGCCCGCCCGGTAGTTCTCCAGCACCTTGTTCACCCGGCGCACCAGGTCGGAGGCGTCCTTGTTCATCGCCACCCCGTAGAACTCGCGGGTGAACGGCGCCCCCACCAGCTGCACCGAGGGGTCCTGCGCCGCCTGCCCGGCGGCCAGCGCGTTGTCGGTGATGATCCCTTCGACCTCGCCCAGCTGGAGCCGCACCAGGCAGTCCAGCTGGTTCGGCACGGACACCCCGACCGAGCCGTACGACTGGGACTTCAGGGCCGCCTCCGCCGTGGAACCGGCCGCCGTGCAGATCCGGCGGCCCTTCAGCGAGGCGTCGTACCCGGTGATCGGCGAACCCTTGGGGGCCAGCACCTGCTGCCCCGCCTCGAAGTAGGCCGTGGAGAAGGCCACGTCCTCCAGGCGCTTGCAGTTGATCGTCATGGTCCGCACGACGATGTCGACCCGGCCCTCCTGGAGCGCCGGGACGCGCTGACTGGTCGGGATCGCCCGGTAGATGACCAGGTCCTCATTGCCCAGGATGTCCTTCGCTATCGCCTTGACCAGGTCGATGTCGAAGCCGTCCAGGTGGCCGTCCGGATTGCGGTAGCCCCACTTGAAGCTGTTCTGGTCCACGCCCGCCACGAGCTTGCCCGCCTTGCGGATCCGCTCGATGGCCGGGCCGTCCAGCCCGGACGGGCGCAGGCTGGACTCCGGGTCCTGACAAGTGTCGGCCGGCGCCAAGGGGGCCGCCCCCACCGAGGCCGGCTCCTGGACCACCCCGGGACGCCCGGAGCCCGGCGAGGCCTGGGCCAGCGGCAGCAGCACCGCCGCCGCCGTCACCGCGCAGGCCGCGGCCATCGCACTCACCCCGCCCCAGCCGCGCAGCCGGGCCGCCGCCCGCCGCAACCGGGCCGCGCCCGGCCGCGGCGACGGCGCCCCGGCCGCCGCTTCCTGCGGCGCCCCGGACGGCTCGCCCCGCTCCGGCCCTGTCCCTCGTATCCGCATGGAACTCACCTGTACTCCGAAAGCCTGCGACCGATGCCGAGGAGGGCCGCCGCCGCGCCGGCGACCGCCAGCACCGCCGAGCCCGTCACCAGCCCGCCCAGCGCGCCGAGCCCGTCCCGGGCGGCCAGGGTGAACTGCTTCTGCTCATGGGCCACGGCCCGCTCCAGGGAGGCGTCCACCGTGTCGAACGAGGCCCCGCTGCTGTCCTTGTGCTTCTCGTCCCCGATGACCTGGGGCAGGGCCAGCTCGTAGTCGCCCTTCATGTCCGCGTCCCGGGCGGCCGCGTGCCGCTGCTTCCACTGCGCCACACCCGCGACCGCCTTCGAGACGGGCTCGCGCCCGCTCCCGTCGTCGGCCAGCTTCAGCGCCCGCGCCAGCCCGGCGTCGAGCTGCTTCATGTTCTTCTCGTAGTCCACGTCGTACTTGTCGGACTTCTTGTCCTCGGCCAGTACGGCGCCCCGCGCGATCAGCGTCAGGTTCTCGTTGGCCCGCGCCTGGAGCGAGGCGATCCGCGCGTCATTGAGCACCTTCAGCGACTCCTGCCCGTCCGCCCTGGCCTCGCCCAGCCCGGCCCGGGCCACCGACTGCCCCACCGTCAGCCACAGCAGCACCACCGCCGCCGCGGCCGTCGCGCCCACCAGACCGTGGTTGAAGACACGGTTGGTACGCCGGTAGTTGCGCCGCTGCGCCCACACGAGCGCGCCCAGCGCCAGCAGGCCCACGCCCGTCGCGGCCACCGGCCAGGACCGGGCCTCGTCGTAGTCCGTGTACAGCCGGCCCGTCTCCGCCTCGTACAGCCGCTGCGCGGCGGGCAGCAGCACCGTGCTCATCTGCTCGTTGGCGTAGCGCAGGTAGGCCCCGCCGAGCGGCAGGCCCTGCCGGTTGGTCGCGCGGGCCTGCTCGATCAGGCCGGTGTAGCGGGGCAGCTGCTCGCCGAGGAGCGCTATCTCCTTGCGGGAGTCCCCGCCGGCCCCGGTGTTGGCCGCCGCGCTCACCAGCAGCCGGGAGGCGTTGGCGATGTCCTTCTCGTAGCGCTGGCGGACCTCCCGGGGCTCCTGGGCGCCCGCGAGGAACCCGCTGGAGGAGGCCGTGTCGGCATCCGCGAGGGAACGGTAGATGCTCGCCGCGTCCGCGCTCAGCGGCTGGCTGCGGCCCACCACGTCCTCCGCGGCGGTGACCCGGCCGGAGACCTCCCACACCGCGACCGCGCCGAACAGCACGACCAGGGCGGCCAGCACCGCGCCGATGATCCGCAGCCGGCCCGGCTCGGTCGTCGCCGCGGCGCGAACCCGCTCCACGCCCTCGGCCCATGCGGTACTCCGCCGGGGCGGCGCGGGCGGTCTCGCGGCCGGCCCGGCGGGCGCCCCGGAGGTACCGCCCGCGGGCGCGGACGCGCGTGTCGTGATGGCCACCGTGACCTCCCCCTCGGTCCCTCTGCTCCGCAGCAGTATGGCCGTAGTGGCGCCCGACCACAGCACCCGGTGCCCGATCTTGGGCGATCCCCCGCCCCGACCGCCCCCGCCACCGTCCCCCCGCCACCCCTGCGGCTTCCCCCGTCGCTCCTTCACCGTCAATACGCCCGGGCGGCCCCGGCGGTTCCGGGCGTACGGGTTCCCCGCGCAGGTTCACTCGAATTGGGCACGGAGCCTGCCGTGGGCCTCCGGGGGCGCACCGAGGGCGTCCAGGCCCAGCAGGGCGGCGCCCAGGACCGGCGGGGCCGTGACCACCAAGACGCGGGCCCGGGGGGCGCGGCGGGCCAGCAGCTCCTCGATCCGGCCGTTCAGCTGCGGATGCCGGGCGGCGAGCACACCGCCGCCCAGCACCACCGGCACCTCCTCCGCCAGCAGCCCGAGCCGCTCCAGGGCCACCGCGGCCAGCGCCACCACCTCCTCGGCCTGCCGCTCCACGATCGCCGAGGCCACCGGATCGCCCGCCGCGGCCACCGCGAACAGCACCGGCACCAGCTCGTGCACCCGCCGGGCCAGCGGGCCCAGGTGCAGCCCCTCGATCAGCCCGGCCATCGAAGCCAGCCCGAAGTGCCCCGGCAGGGCCGCCGCCAGAGCCGTCGGCCCGCCGCGCCCGTCCTCGGCCCGCGCCGCCCACCACAGGGCCTCCTGCGCCAGCCCGCCCCCGCCGCCCCAGTCCCCGGAGATCTGCCCCAGGGCGGCGAAGCGGGCGGTGCGCCCGTCGGGCAGCATGCCCACGCAGTTGATGCCCGCCCCGCAGACCACCGCGACCCCGCGCGGCCGGTCCACGCCCGCCCGCAGGATCGCGAAGGTGTCGTTGCGCACCTCGGTGGCCGCGCCCCAGCCGCGCGCCGCGACCGCTTCGGCGAGCCGGCGCTCCTCCACCGGGAGGTCGGCGTTGGCCAGGCAGGCCGAGACCCGGGCCGCGCGCGGCACTTCGGGCAGCCCGGCGGCCGCGGCGGCCTTGGCGACGGCCTCCCCGAGCACGTCCACGGCAGCCTCCACGCCCACCCGGGGCGGCTGGAAGCCCCCGGAGCGCCCGGTGCCGAGGACCGTGCCGTCCGCGGCGACCAGGGCGGCGTCCGTCTTGCTGTTGCCCGCGTCGATCGCGAGGACGGCGGCCACGGCTACGCCCACGGCAGGTGCTCCTTGTTGTGCGCGAGCAGCCGGTCGGTCAGTCCCTCGGCCAGGTCGTACTGCCCGACGAGGGGGTGCGCGAGGAGGGCCTTGAAGACCCGCTCGCGCCCGCCGCGCAGGGCGGCGTCCAGCGCGAGGTCCTCGTACGCGCTCACGTGCGCGACCAGCCCGGCGTACAGGGGGTCCAGCCGGGGCGCGGGCAGCGTCACCGGGCCGGCGGCGTCGACGCGTGCCTGCACCTCGATCACGGCGTCGTCCGCGAGGAAGGGCAGGGTCCCGTCGTTGCGGGTGTTGACCACTTGCACGGACGGCCCGCCGCCGCCCAGCAGGGCCGCCGCCAGGTCCACGGCGGCCTCGGAGTAGAAGGCCCCGCCCCGCTTGGCGAGCAGTGCGGGCTTCTCGTCGAGCGCGGGATCCCCGTACAGGGCGAGGAGTTCGCGCTCCATCGCGGCGACCTCGGCGGCCCGCGAGGGCTTCCCGCCGAGCTCGCGGACCACCTCGTCGTGGGCGTAGAAGTAGCGCAGGTAGTACGAGGGCACCGCGCCGAGCCGGTCCAGGAGGGCGCGCGGCAGGTGCAGGTCGGCGGCGACGGCGTCGCCGTGCTCGGCCAGCAGCCGGGGCAGGACGTCGGCGCCGTCCGGGCCGCCGAGCCGGACGCCCAGTTCCCAGGTCAGGTGGTTGAGGCCGACGTGGTCGAGGTGGACCTCGGCGGGCGCCACGTCCAGCAGCGCCGCGAACTTGCGCTGGAAGCCGATCGCGACGTTGCACAGCCCGACCGCCTTGTGCCCGGCCCCGAGCAGGGCGCGGGTGACGATCCCGACCGGGTTGGTGAAGTCGATGATCCAGGCGTCCGGGGCGGCCCGGCGGACCCGCTCGGCGATGTCCAGGACCACCGGGACGGTGCGCAGGGCCTTGGCGAGCCCGCCCGCGCCGGTGGTCTCCTGCCCGACGCAGCCGCACTCCAGCGGCCAGGTCTCGTCCTGGAGCCGGGCCGCCTGCCCGCCGATGCGCAGCTGGAGCAGGACCGCGTCGGCGCCGGCCACCCCCGCGTCCAGGTCGGAGGTGGTGGTGACGAGCCCGGGGTGGCCCTGGCGGGCGAGGATCCGCCGGGCCAGGCCGCCGATCAGCTCCAGCCGTTCGGCGGCGGGGTCGATCAGTACGAGTTCGTCGACGGGCAGGGTGTCGCGCAGCCGTGCGAAGCCGTCGACCAGTTCGGGGGTGTAGGTGGAACCACCGCCCACCACTGCGAGTTTCATCGGGATCAGCCTTTCACTCCGGTCAGGGTGACTCCCTCGACGAACGCCTTCTGGGCGAAGAAGAAGAGGAGGATCACCGGGGCCATGACGAGCACCGTCGCCGCCATGGTCAGGTTCCAGTCGGTGTGGTGTGCGCTCTTGAAGGACTCCAGGCCGTAGCTGAGGGTCCAGGCGGCCGGGTTGTCGGAGGCGTAGATCTGGGGGCCGAAGTAGTCGTTCCAGGCGGAGAAGAACTGGAAGAGGGCGACGGCCGCGATGCCCGGCTTGGCCATGGGCAGGACGACGCGCAGCAGGGTGCGCACCTCTCCGCAGCCGTCGACGCGGGCCGCGTCCAGGTATTCGCCGGGGATGGTCAGCAGGAACTGGCGGAGCAGGAAGATGGAGAAGGCGTCGCCGAAGGCCATCGGGACGATCAGCGGCCACAGGGTGCCGGACAGGTCGAGATGCTTCGCCCAGAAGAGGTACATGGGGATGACGACCACCTGCGGCGGCAGCATCATCATGGCGATCACCAGCAGCAGGGCGAGCCGCCGCCCGCGGAAGCGGAACCTGGCGAGGGCGTAGGCGACGGGCACCGAGGACACCACGGTCAGCAGGGTGCCGAGCCCGGCGTACAGGAGGGTGTTGCGCCACCAGGTCAGGAAGCCGGGGGTGTTCCAGACCTTCGTGTAGTTGCCCCACTCCCAGGTGCGCGGCCACAGCTCGCGGGTCAGCGCCTGCTGGTCGCTCATCAGGGAGGTGAGGAGGAGGAAGACGAAGGGCAGGACGAAGAACAGGGCGGCGGCCACGGCGAGGGAGTGCACCGCGATCCAGTGCAGGACGGCCTTGCGCCCGTGCGCGCTCATTCGCCGGCTCCGGTCAGTCCGCCGCGCCGTCGCATCAGGAGGGCGGTGAAGGCCATGGAGAGGGCGAAGAGCACCAGGGCGAGGACGCTGGCGCTGCCGTAGTCGAAGCGCTGGAAGCCGAGGTGGTAGACGGCCTGGGGCAGGGTCAGCGTGGACTTGTCGGGGTAGCCGGGTTCGGGCTGTTGTCCGGAGCCGCCGATGATCCCGGAGGCCACCTTCCCGGCGACGAGCGGCTGCGTGTAGTACTGCATGGCCTGGATGACGCCGGTGACCACGGCGAACAGGATGATCGGGGAGATGTTCGGCAGGGTGATGTGGCGGAAGCGGGCCCAGGCCCCGGCCCCGTCCAGCTGGGCGGCCTCGTACTGCTCCTTCGGTACGTCGAGCAGCGCGGCCATGAAGATCACCATCAGGTCGCCGGCCCCCCACACCGCGAGGGCGGTGAGCGCGGGCTTGGACCAGTCGGCGTCGGTGAACCAGCCGGGCGAGGGCAGCCCGGCTGCGTCCAGCAGGGTGTTGACCGGGCCCGTGCCGGGGTTGAGCAGGAAGACGAAGGCGAGGGTCGCGGCCACCGGCGGGGCCAGGTAGGGCAGGTAGAACAGGGTCCGGAAGAGGCCGGCACCGGTCTTGATCCGGATGGCGAGCAGGCCGATGCCGAGGCCGAAGACGACCCGGCAGCCCACCATGACCACGACCAGCCAGAGGGTGTTGCGCATGGCCGGCCAGAAGAGCGGATAGTCGGTGAAGACGTAGCTCCAGTTGGCCAGGCCGTTGAAGACGGGCGGGCGGAAGCCGTCGTACTTCGTGAAGGAGAAGTACACGGTGTTCAGCAGCGGGTAGGCGAAGAAGACGGCGAAGCCGATCAGCCAGGGCGACATGAAGGCGAGGGTCCGCAGGGCGGAGCGCCGGTGTTTCGCCCGTAGGGCGGTGGTGTTCGTGGTCATCGCCGGCTACTCGGCCTTCGCTATGTCCGTGTCGATCTGCCGGTCGGTACGGGCGAGTCCGGCCGGGATGTCGGCGACGTCGCCCTTCTCCACCGCGTACGCGAAGTCCTGGAAGGTCAGCTGGTAGGTGCCGCCGTCGGCCCGGGCCGGGGTGGTGTTCGACTTCGGGTGCCGGGCGATGTCGAGGAAGGTCTTGGACTCGGGGGTCACCTGGAGCTGCGGGGACTCCAGTGCGGCCAGCGTCGAGGGCACGTTGTGGATGGCGTTGGCGAAGGCGACCACGGCCTCGGTGTCGGTGGTCATGTAGCGCACCAGCTCCCAGGCGGCGTTCTGCTTCCGGCTCGCCGAGGAGATGCCCATGATGGTGCCGGAGAGGTAGCCCTTGCCGTAGTCGGCGACCTGGTCGTCCGGTACGGGCAGCGGGGCGGTGCCGACCTCGAAGCCGACCCCGGCCGCCTTGGCCATGGCGGGCCGCCACTCGCCGTCGATCTGCATGGCGACCAGGCCCTTGTGGAAGGGGTGTTCGGCGTTCCACTCGTCGCCGAAGGTGGTGCGGAAGCGCTCCAGCTTCTCGTAGCCGCCGAGCTTGGCGACGAGGTCCTTCTGGGCGGTCAGCATCTTCGCGAAGGCCGGGTCGCCGGCGAGGTTCGAGGCGCCGCCGGGGGTGAACCAGGTGGGGCTCCACTGCGCGGCCAGCCGTATCGGGGTGGTCTCGTAGCCGTGGAAGGTGGGCATCACGCCGAGTTGGCTGTACGAGTCACCGTCGGTCTTGGTGAGTATCCGTGCGTCCTCCGCGAACTGGCTCCAGGTCCTGGGCGGTTCGGTGATCCCGGCGGCGGCGAAGGCGGTCTTGTTGTAGACGAGGCCGTAGGCGTCGTGGAGCAGCGGGAGGGTGCACTGGTTGCCCCTGAACTGGGTGTACTCCAGCAGGCTCGCGGGGAAGACCTTGGTCTTGTCGATCCCGGACTTCCGCAGGAAGGGGCCCAGGTCGGCGAAGGCGCCGGAGTTGCAGAACTTGCCGACGCTGTCGGTGGAGAAGGAGGAGACCACGTCGGGGGCCTTGTCCCCGCCCGCGCGCAGCGCCTGGTTGATCTTGGCGTCGGTCATGTCACCGGTGACCTTGACCTTGATGTTCGGGTGCGCCTTGGAGAAGCGGGCGAGGTTCTCCTCGATCGCCTTGACCTCGGCGGGCGTGGACCAGCCGTGCCAGAAGTTGAGGGTGACGTCGGCCTTGGGGTCGTCGGCGGCGGCGGCGCTGCCGCCGCTCTGGCCCGTGCAGGCGGTGGCGAGTAGGGACAGGGTGACCAGGGCTGCCGCGAAGGTGGTCAGGCGTGCGGCTTGGGGCATGGCGGTGCTCGCTCTCTGGGGGAAGAACTTCCGGCGAGGGGTGCCGGCGGGGGTGTCTCTGGGTGTTCCCGGGTGTTTCCGGGAGGTCTTTAGCGGGAGGTGTCGAAGACTTCCTCACGGGTGGCGGCCAGGGCGCTCTCCAGGGCGCCGCGCAGCACGGGCCGTTCGCGCACCTCGCCGGTGACCAGCCGGGGCCGGGAGGGGGCCAGTTCGGCGAGTTCCTCCTCCAGCAGGGCGCGCAGCGGTTCGCCGCCCGCGGTGATCAGGGCGCCGGACAGGACCACGATCTCCGGGTCCAGTACGGCGACCAGCGAGGCCAGACCGGTCGCCAGGGCGGTGGCGTACGACTGGAGGAAGCGCAGGTACGGTCCCTCGGGCGCGGCGGCGGCCCGCCGCAGCAGTGCGGCCCCGGCCGCCACCTGCGCCGTGTGCGGGGCGTCCGGGACGGCGGGGGTGCCGACGCCGGCGGCGGCCGCGAGCCCGGGCAGCACCTGTGCGCCGGCCAGCTCCTGGTAGCCGCCGGTGTTGGCCCGGGTGACCTGCCGGACCAGGGGGTGTCCGGGCACGGGCAGGAAACCGACCTCGCCGGCGCCGCCGGTCCAGCCGCGGTGCAGCCGGCCGCCGAGCACAAGGGCGGCGCCGAGGCCCTCCTCGTTCCACAGCAGGACGAAGTCCTCGTGGCCGCGGGCCGCGCCGAGGCGCTGCTCGGCGACGGCGGCGAGGTTGACGTCGTTCTCGTACTCGACCGGCAGGGGCAGGGCCGCGGCCAGCTCGTCGAGGAGGGTGGGGGAGTGCCAGCCGGGGAGGTGGCTGGCGTAGCGCAGCCGGCCGGAGCGGGGGTCGAAGGCGCCGGGGGTGGCGATGACCAGGCGGTGCAGGTCGGAGCGGGCCAGTCCGGCGTCCGCGAGGGCCCCGGCGAGGGCTTCGGTGACCTGTCCCACGGCGTCGGCGCCCTCGGCGTAGGGGAGTTCGAAGCCGCCGACCACGGTGCCGGTCAGGTCGGCGACGGCGGCGAGCACCCGGTCGGGGGTCACGTCGAGGCCGCCGACGTGGGCGGCGCGGGCGTTGAGCGCGTACAGCTGGGCGTTGGGGCCGGGGCGGCCGCCGTCGGTGCCGGTGGCCACGACCAGTCCGGCGGCCTCGAGCCGGGCCAGCAGCTGGGAGGCGGTGGGCTTCGACAGCCCGGTGAGGTGGCCGATCCGGGTCCGGGACAGGGGGCCGTGCGTCAGCAGCAGTTCCAGGGCGGCGCGGTCGTTCATGGCGCGCAGCAGGCTGGGGGTTCCGGGCGTGGCGGCGGGCATGACGCGGTCTCTCCCTCACCGAGGTGAACTGTTAGGTAAGTTTCCTATTGGCTTCGGAGGCGTGTCAATGCCGCTGCCCCGCCGGAAGGGACCGGCGGGGCAGCGGATGGCGGGGCGTGCGCCCGGGCGCTACTGCTTGGGGAGGCGGACCCCGCCGGGCGCGGGCGCCTGCGGGATCGGGGTGGTGGCCAGGGATTGCGGGGAGGCCGGGTTGGCCAGCGCCGAGGGCGGGGCGACGGCGGCCGCCGCGTCGGCGGGGGCGGCCTCCTCCTCGTCGGCCGGCAGCCCGCCGATGATCCGGATGCCGGCCCTGTCGAAGGCCTCCTTGATCCGCCAGCGCAGCTCGCGCTCCACGGCGAACTGCTGGCCCGGCATGGTCTTCGCCGACACCTTCACCGTCATGGAGGCCAGCAGCACCTCGTCCAGGCCCAGTACCTCCACGGGGCCCCACAGGCGCTCGTCCCACGGGGTCTCCTTCGCCAGGGTGTCCGCGACCTCCTGGACCACCTCGCGGATGCGCGCGAGGCTCTCCGTCGGCTTGACCTGCACGGCCACGCCCGCCGTCGCCCAGCCCTGGCTGAGGTTGCCGATCCGCTTGATCTCGCCGTTGCGGACGTACCAGATCTCGCCGTTGTCGCCGCGCAGCTTCGTCACGCGCAGCCCGACCTCTATCACCTCGCCGGAGGCCACCCCCGCGTCGATCTTGTCGCCGACGCCGTACTGGTCCTCCATGATCATGAAAACGCCGGAGAGGAAGTCCGTCACCAGGTTGCGGGCACCGAAACCGATCGCCACACCGGCCACACCGGCACTCGCCAGCAGCGGCGCCAGATCGATCTTCAGCGCGGCCAGGACCATCAGCGCGGCCGTACCGAGGATCAGGAACGAGGCCACCGACCGCAGTACGGAGCCGATCGCCTCCGAGCGCTGGCGGCGCCGCTCGGCATTGACCAGCAGCCCGCCCAGTGCGGTGCCCTCGACGGCCTCCGCACTGGTGTTCATCCGGCTTATCAGCTTGGTCAGGGCCTTGCGGACCACCGTACGGAGCGCGGCCGCGATCACGACGATCAGGAGGATCCGCAGGCCGATGCTCAGCCAGGTGGCCCAGTTCTCCTCGATGAAGCTCGCGGCGTTGGTCACGCTCTCGGTCGCATCGTCGGTGGGGGTCGCTGCCAGCGGTAGCAGAGTGGCGGGCGAGGGCACGGCGGGAACCTCCAGGCATAGCGGCCTGCCCGCGGAAAGGTTGTGTGCGGGCAGGCCATCCACACTAACGGGGCACAGCGCCGACCTTGTTGCCGTGTTCGAGGGAGAGACCGGACTCACCTGGGGATGAAGGGAGTGTGGTTGAAAACACCTCGGGCCCGTTACCGGCGCGTGGTGGCGCTTCGACCAGCCGTAAGGGGAGACTGGAGAGCAGATCGTCCCGGCGCGAGCCACGCGCCGCCGGCGTACAAGGAGGCAGTCCGTGCCGCACGTCCTGGTCCTCAACGCGTCGTACGAGCCCCTCGGCGTCGTACCGCTCCGCCGCGCGCTCGTCCTCGTACTGGAGAACAAGGCAATCTCCCTCGAGGAATCGGGCGCCTTTCTGCACAGCGCGACGAGAGCCGTCCCCGCGCCCAGCGTGGTCCGGCTCAAGCGCTTCGTGCGGGTCCCCTACCGGGGGCCCGTTCCACTCACCCGCCGCGCGCTGTTCGCCCGCGACGGCGGCCGCTGCATGTACTGCGGGGCCGTCGCCACGAGCGTGGACCACGTCATCCCGCGCAGCCGGGGAGGCCAGCACGCCTGGGACAACGTGGTCGCCGCGTGCCGGCGGTGCAACCACGTGAAGGCGGACCGGCACCTCCTGGAGCTGGGCTGGCGGCTGCGCCACCAGCCCGCTCCGCCGTCCGGGCTGGCCTGGCGGATCATCGGGACGGGGCATCGGGATCCGCGGTGGATGCCGTACCTCCAGCCGTACGGGGCCGAGGATGCGCTGGAGCGCATCGGGGCCACCGCCTGACATTTCTCGACGCGCCCCTCGCACCGTTCGGCGCCGGGGCGCCTCTCGGGCTTCGGCCCGCTGCGCCGGACTCCGTCCGTCGGACCCAGGGCGGGGCCACGGGCCCGGCCGTCGTCTGCGGGTGGTTGCCGCTGCGCGGGGCTGGCCCCTCCCCGCCCTTCCACCGTTCCCGCCTCAGACGCCGGCGCGGCTCGAAGGGTCCGGGGCTGCGCCCCGGACCCCCTGGGGGCGGAGCCCGGGGAACGGTGGAAGGGCGGGGAGGGACCCGCCCCGCGCAGCGGCCTCCACCCGCAGGCGGGCAACCGACCCCAGCCGGGGCCCGTGGCCCCGCCCCGGGCCCGCCGGACGGAGTCCGGCGCAGCGGCGCGAAGCCGGCGAGGCGCCCCCGGCGCCGAGCCGTGCGAGCGGCGCGTCGGAAATTGGGCCCGGCGCAGCGGCGCGAAGCCGGTAAGGCCCGCCGGGGCCGCACCGCGCGAGCGGCGCGTGAAGAAGGCGTGGCGCGCCGGCGCCGAACGGTGCGAGGGCCGCGTCACAAAGACTAGGGAAGCGCCGCCAAGGCCGTCGCAGACCAGAGGCTGCAGCCGAAGCGCGTCGCGCGGCGGTCGCAGGTGACGCGGACGAAGCGGGTGTCGGGGGCGTCCAGGCGGACGGTGTCCACGCCGCCGCGGGAGCTGACCGTGGCCGCCGGGCGCCAGGTCGCGCCGTCGCGGGAGGTCTCCACCCGGTACTCCGACGGGTAGGCCTCCTGCCAGTGCAGGGTCAGCAGGCCCACCCGGGCCGGGGCGGCCAGTTCCGCCTGCCACCACGCCCCGTCCACCGCCGGGGACGACCACCGGGTCGCGGCGGAGCCGTCCACCGCCGCCGACGCCGGGAACTGCGGGGCCTCGTCCCCCGAGGAGGTGGCCCGGGCCGTGCGCAGCAGGTCCGGACCGCCGGTGCGGGGTACCGCCCGGACAGTGAGGGTGCGCACCTCCCCGTCGAAGGCCAGCGGGACCTCGTACACCCCGGCCGGGGTGCCCGCCGCGACGGTGACCTCCACCGGGACGGTGACGGTCGCGCCCCGGGGTACCGCCACGTCCTGCGGGATCCTGACCGCGATCCCGGCGGGCGGGGCCGCCGTGAGCGGGCCGCGCACCTCGCCGGGGCGAAGGGCGGACAGCTGCGCCGACACCTTCCCGGGGGCGCCGCCGATCTCCGCGTCGGCCCGGCCCCCCTCGGCCAGCTCGAAGCGGGCCCGCGGCCCGTCGGCGAACCACGGGACCACCTGGTGCACCACCGGGTCCGGGCCCGCCCACGACAGCCGGACCGCGTCCGCCCGTACGCCCGCCCCGTCGGCCTGGGTCCAGCCGGACGCCGCCGCCTCGCCGAGCCTGCGCCAGCCCTCGCCGGGTACGTGCGCCTCCACCACCGCGCCCCGGGCGCCCGGGGCCAGCGGGTCGGTCATGACCGTGACCGCGGCGAGCGGCCGCGCGGAGTCCAGCCGGACGGTCCAGGAGCCGGGCTCGTGCCGTACGGTCCCGTCCTTGCGGGCCGCGCCCGTCCAGGCGTCCGACTCCGCCGCCGCCTTCGCCAGGAAGGGGTCCAGCACGGAGGTGTCCACCCGCACCCCGCCCGGTTCCGCCAGCGCGCGCCGCGCCGCCGCCAGGTCCCGCGAGGCCTGCCAGGCGGCCGCCCCGTCACCCCGGGCCTCGGCGCGCAGCAGGTCGACCGCCAGTTCGCCCGCGGCCCCGTAGCGCGCGAGCCGCTCCAGCCAGGGGCCCGCCTCCGCCGCGACGGGGGCGTCCAGCCGGTCCGGGGCCTCCCGGAGCACGGTGAAGGCAGCGCGGAGCCGGTCCCCGGCGGCCTTGTCCCCGCCGGCCCGGGCCCGCCAGAACTCCTCCACCAGCGGCTTCAGATAGGCCGACTCCTCCAGTTTGAGGCCCGAGGAGGCGGTGTTCCCGGCGAGGGCCGCCAGCGCCGCCCGGGTCCGCGGGTCGGGGCCCGACAGTTCGCGCACCGCCGCGGCCCAGGACTCCCCGGGCCGGTAACCGCGCGGGTTCCAGGCGTAGTCCGCCGCCGTGAACAGCGGGATCCGCGACAGGGTGCCCTGCGCCATCGCGTTGGCCAGCACCCCCGCCGAACCGCCCGCCACCGCCGGATCGCGCCCGGCGTAGGGGCCGAGGAAGATCCGGCCCGGGTCCCAGTCGTTGACCGGGTAGTTGTCCATGGTGACCAGCGGATGCCCGAGCGCGGCCCGCGCCCCGGCCAGCTCCTTGCCGGTGATGGTGCGCGGCACCACGCCCACGCCCGTCCAGGCCACCTCCACGCGCGGGTCCAGCGCCCCGGCCAGGGCCGTCCGGTAGGCGGTGGCGCCCTCCTGGAAGTACTCGGTCGGCAGCAGCGACAGCGGGGCCGCCCCCGGGTGCCGCGCGGCCAGGTGCGCCGCCAGCTCGCCCGCGACCTCGGCGTGCGCCTTCGCGGCCGCCGCGGGGCCCGTCCCGTACCGCACCCGGTCGGCCCGGCAGCCCCACTCCGTGTAGCTGACGTCCTGGAACTGCACCTGGAACGCCCGGAAGCCCAGCTCCCACATGGCGTCGGCCTTGCGCAGCAGCGCCGCCCGGTCGTCCGCCGACGCCAGGCACATGGACTGCCCAGGGGACACCGCCCAGCCGAGGACCACCCGGTTGGCGCGGGCCCGCTCGGCCAGCGCCCGGAACTCCTCCTGCCGTTCGCGCGGGTACTCCTCGCGCCAGGCCGTCGTGCGGTACGGGTCGTCGCCGGGCGCCAGCAGCAGCCGGTTCTGCTTGGTGCGGCCCAGGAAGTCCAGCTGCGCCAGGCGCTGTTCCCTGGTCCAGGGCTGCCCGTAGAAACCCTCGGTGATCCCGCGCACGGGCGCGATGGGCCAGTCCCGCACCAGCATCCCGGGCACCTTTCCGTGCCCGGCGGCCAGCAGCTGACGCAGCGTCTGCGCGGCGTGGAACAGCCCGTCCTCGCCCTCCCCGGCCAGCGCGACGGTGTCCCGCCCGCCGGTGCGGCCCACCGCCAGCCGGTACCCGCCGTCCGGGAGGTCCCCGGCCGCGGCCGCGCCCAGCGCCCGCAGGGCCTCCTCGGCGTCCGGCCCCTGGAGGCGTACGACGAGGGCCCGCTCGGGCAGCGCCGCCCCCGGGGGCCGCTCGTGCAGGGTCCGTACGCCGGCCGCGCGCAGGGCAGTGCGTACGACCTCGACGGCGTACGGGTCCGCGCCGGCCGGGGCCACCAGCACGGCCTCCGCCGCCACCGGCACCTCGCGCCCCGGATCGGCGGTCGCCGACTGCGGCCGGGGCCACACGGCCGGGCCCTCGGAAGCGGCTCGCGGAACGTCGGAACCCGGGTCGAGGACGGGCCCGAGTCCCGCCGCGTACACGGGAGCGGAGCCGCTGTCGGGGCGCGGCGAGGACGGGGTCCCCGGCGCGGCGGTGATCCCCGGCGGAGCCGAGGCGACGGCCCCGCCGAGCAGCGTCCCGATGACGGCTACGGCCGCGGCCGTGGTCCGCTTCCTGCCCCTGAGCTGCACGGAGCCCCTCCCGTCCCGAGTCGTCCCCCGACCGTACGAACGAGCCCGAGCCCACCACCCGTGCGGCTTAAGTGTCAATGCGGGTGGGGTGATCTGACCTGGATCCGCCAGGAATGCGGTGCCCCTGACTGGGTATGGCTGCGGTGTTCGCCGCGGGTGTTGCATGGGCGGGTCCGACGAGAACCGCACAAGGGAGGCCCCTCATGAACGCCCGCACCGCGCCGCCCGGCACCCGCAGGAAACCCGCCCCGCTCGCCCACCTGCCCGCGCGGTCCGGCCCCGAGGACGCACCGCCGGCCGACGCGCACCCGCCGCTGACCAGTGAACCCCCGCTGGCCGGCTCCGCGTACACGCCCCTGACCAGCGAATCCCCGCTCGTGGCCGAGTCCCCCCTGACCAGCGAGCCGCTTTCCTAGCCCCGCTCCGCAGCCCCCCAGCCAAGGATGACGATGGACGACCTCGCCCGGCTCGCGGCCCTCTACGGCGTCGCCACCTCCTACCAGCCCGCCGAGGACGTCACCGTCCAGGTGCCGCAGGCCACGGTCCGGGCCGTGCTCGCCCTGGCCGGGGTGCCCGCCGGCACCCCGCAGGAGGTCCGGGAACGGGCCGACGCCGCCGAGCGGGAGCGGGCCGGGCGGCTGCTCCCGCCGACCCTGGTGCACTGGCGGGGGGAGCCCGGCCCGCCGGCCCTGGCCGCGCTGCCGGCCGGGACCCGGGTCCGGGTGACCCTGGAGGACGGGGCCGGGGAGGGCGGGTGGCACCCCGGGCTGCCCCTGGGGGTGCACCGCCTGACGGCCCAGACACCCGACGGGCGCACCGCCGGGGCCACCCTGATCGTGGCCCCGGACCGGGCCCCGGCGGCGCCCGACCGCGCCCACGGGCTGCTCGTCCAGCTCTACTCCCTGCTCTCGGAGCGCTCCTGGGGCATGGGCGACCTCGGCGACCTCGCGGAGCTGGCCCGCTGGGCGGCCCGTACCCACGGCGCCGATTTCATCCAGGTCAACCCGCTGCACGCGGCCCTCCCGGGCACCCCGACCGACCCGTCCCCCTACCGGCCGGCCTCGCGCCGCTTCCCGGACCCGGTCCACCTGCGCATCGAGGACCTGCCCGAGTACGCCGCCTGCCCGGACCAGGGCGCCCTCGCCGAACTGGCCGCCCGGGGCGGTGAGCTGCGCCGCGAGGTGCTGGAGAAGGGCGCGCTGATCGACCGGGACGCCGTGTGGGCCCTCAAGCGCGCCGCCCTGGAACTGCTGTACGCCGTCCCGCGCGGCCCCGAGCGGGAGGCCGCCTACCGGGCGTTCCGCGCGGCCCAGGGGGAGGGGCTCGAGGCGCACGCCGCCTGGTGCGCGGCCGCCGCCGGGGAGGATCCCGAGGAGCGCGCCGGCTTCCACGCCTGGCTGGTCTGGCTGACGGACACCCAGCTCACCGCCGCCCAGCGGGCCGCGCGGGAGGCCGGGATGACGGTCGGCATCGTGCACGACCTGGCCGTCGGGGTGCACCCGGACGGCTCGGACGCCCGTACGGGCTCCTTCCACGCCCGCAGCGCCTCCGTCGGCGCCCCGCCGGACGCCTTCAACGCGCGCGGCCAGGACTGGGGGCTGCCGCCCTGGCGGCCCGACGCCCTGGAGGGTTCCGCGTACGCCCCCTTCCGGGCCCTGCTGCGCGGGGTGTTCCGCTATGCGGGAGCGGTGCGCGTGGACCACGTCATGGGCCTGTTCCGGCTCTGGTGGATCCCGGAGGGGGCCGCGCCCGCGCAGGGCACGTACGTCGCCTACGACGGCGAGGCGATGCTGGCCGTCCTGGTCCTGGAGGCGCACCGGGCGGGGGCCCTGGTGGTCGGCGAGGACCTCGGGACGGTGGAGCCGCGGGTGCGGCGCGCACTGGCCCGGCGCGGGATCCTCGGCACCTCCGTGCTGTGGTTCGAGCGGGACTGGTCGGGCGACGGGCAGCCGCTGCCCGCGGCGGCCTGGCGGTCGGAGTGCCTGGCCACCGCCACCACCCACGATCTGCCGCCCTCCGCCGCGAAGCTGGCCGGGTCCCACGTCGAACTGCGCGACCGGCTCGGCCTGCTGACCCGCCCTCTGGACGCGGAGGCGGCCGAGGACGCCGCCGACACCGCGCAGTGGCTGCGGGTGCTGGACGGGCTGGGGCTGGAGACCAAGGGCGAGGAGGCCGCCGTACGGGCCCTGTACGCCTTCCTGCTGCGCACGCCCGCCCGGCTGGTCGGCGTATGGCTGCCCGACGCGGTGGGGGACCGGCGGCCGCAGAACCTGCCGGGCACCTGGGACCAGTACCCCAACTGGCGGCTGCCGGTCGCCGACGCGGCGGGCCGGCCGCTGACCCTGGAGGCGCTGACGTCCTCGCCGCGGGCGAACGCCCTGCTGAGCGCGGTGCGGGAGGGCGCGCAGACCCGTACGGCACCCCCGGGCGCGCGCCCCGTTTAGGTGTTCGCTACTTTTGCACCGTGGACAAGAAGAACGCTCTGCGCGCCGGCGCCGTCACGGCCGGAACGACGCTGATGATGCTGCTGATGACGTCTCCCGCCCTCGCGCTGACCCGCGACGACGGCGACGACCCGGGCCCGGGCCTGAGCGTTGCCGAGACGCTCGGCCTGTACGTGGCCGCGCCGATCGTGCTGTTCCTGGTCATCGCGGGTCTCGTGATGGTCGGCGACAAGACGCGCAAGAACCAGGCCTGACCCGACCGGGCGGTCCCCTCTTCAAGACTTCCGGGCGCCGGAGGTCCGCGCAGCCGGTGTGAACCGGCTGTGTCGCGACCTCCGGCGCCTTGTCGTGTCCGGCGCCGCTTTTCCGCTCAGGGAAGGTCCGCGAGGAGCTTGCGCAGCAGCTCCGCGAGGGTTTCGACCTCGTCGGGGTCGAATCCCTCCAGGGCGGTGCGGTGTACGTCCAGCCCGGCGCCGACCGCCTCGTCGGCGAGGGCGAGCCCCCGGTCGGTGAGGGTCACCTGGAGCCCGCGCCGGTCGTGCGGATCGGGGCTGCGGGCGAGCAGCCCGGCCCTCTCCAGTTTGTCCAGGCGCCCGGTCATCCCGCCCGTGGTGAGCATCAGCGTGGCCGACAGCTCGCGGGGCGAGAGGGTGTACGGGGCTCCGGACCGGCGCAGCGTGGCGAGGACGTCGAACTCCCCGCGGGTGATCCCGTGCCGGTTGTAGGCCCGCTCCACGGCGTCGCCCATGCCCTTGGAGATCCGGTAGATCCGGCCGAAGACGGCCATGGGTGCGGTGTCCAGGTCCGGTCTTACGACGGCCCACTGGGCGGTGA
The DNA here is from genome assembly GCF_026343185.1 of Streptomyces sp. NBC_00091. Taxonomy (GTDB): domain Bacteria; phylum Actinomycetota; class Actinomycetes; order Streptomycetales; family Streptomycetaceae; genus Streptomyces. Next base: position 3,883,620 of record NZ_JAPEMA010000001.1, read on the forward strand.
TCGCGTCGACGGCGTCCTTCTCGGCGTCCTTCTTGACCTCGGTCATGACCGAAGTATCCGGTTCCGCTCACTCGTTCGCAAGAAAGTAGCTTGCTAAAAAGTAGCTTAGTAGTAAGCTACTTACGAGCGACCTACTCGGGGGCCGCAGGGACGGGCCCCGAGCGGGTCGCCTCCAGAACCGCTCATCGTCAGCCCCCTCCCCACCCGCCCGAGGAGTGACCGTGAACCGTGTCACCACGATCGTCCTGACCGCGCTGGCCCCCATCTCCTGGGGCTCGACGTACTTCGTCGCCAGCGAGCTGCTGCCGCCCGACCGGCCCCTGTTCACCGGGGCCATGCGCGCCCTGCCGGCCGGCCTGCTGCTGGTGGCCCTCTCCCGGACCCTGCCCAAGGGCTCCTGGTGGTGGAAGTCCGCGGTCCTCGGCACCCTCAACATCGGCGCCTTCTTCCCGCTGCTCTTCCTCTCCGCCTACCGGCTGCCCGGCGGTGTCGCGGCCGTACTGGGCTCCGCCGGACCGCTGTTCGTCGTAGGGCTCGCCGCCCTGCTGCTGGGCGAGAGGGCCCGGCTGCGGAACGTGCTCGCCGCCGTGGTCGCCGCCTTCGGCGTGAGCATGGTGGTGCTGACCTCCCAGGCCGAGCTGGACCTCGTAGGCGTCATCGCCGGTGTGGTCTCCTCTGCCTCCATGGCCTCGGGCACCGTGATGACCAAGCGCTGGGGACGCCCCGAGGGCGTCGGCCCGCTGGCCGTCACCGGCTGGCAGCTCACCGCGGGCGGGCTGGTCATCATCCCGATCGCCGCCCTGATCGAAGGGGCGCCGCCCGCGCTCGACGGCAAGGCCTTCCTCGGCTACGGCTACATGATGCTGATCAACACCGGGGCCGCGTACTTCCTCTGGTTCCGCGGCATCGGCCAGCTCACCGCCACCTCCGTCACCCTGCTCGGCCCGCTGTCCCCGCTCACCGCGGCCGTCATCGGCTGGGCCGCGCTCGGCCAGGCGCTCTCGCCCGTACAGCTCCTGGGCATGGCCCTCGCCTTCGGCGCCACGGTCTTCGGCCAGCTCCCCGGACGCACGGCGACCGCCGCAAAGAAGGAACCGTTCAGCTCCCCTGAACAAACCAATCAAAATCTTTCGATGGACCTGGGTAAAGCGAAGGTGTGAGAGTAGGTCCACGACCCACACCAGACCCTCAGGGGGAGACCAGCAGTGACCGTCATGGACCGTGTCCGCACCACACGCACCGCTCCCGCCGCCGGCGCCCTCGCCGGCGGCGGCGCCGTTGCCGCAAGCAGGGCGAAGAAGGGAGCCGCCGGGCTCGGCGTACTGCTCGCGCTGGTCGCGACGGTCGTCTGGTCCGGCAGCTTCGTCGCCACCCGCGGCATGGCGGACACGGTCCCTCCCGTACAGGCCGTCTTCTGGCGCTGGATCATCGCCACCGTCGCGGTCGCCCCCTTCGCGGCCCGGCAGGCCTGGCAGCAGCGGTCGCTGCTCCGCAAGCACCTCGGCTACATCAGCCTCGCCACCCTCTTCGGCGTCACCCTCTACAACACCCTGGTCCACCAGGCCGGACTGACCACCTCCGCCTCCAACATGGGCATGATCATGGCGGCCTCGCCGGTCATCATGGCCCTCTACGCCCGCCTCGGCGGTGAACGGCTCGGCGTCCGGCGCTCCTTCGGAATGCTGCTCGCGGCCTTCGGCGTACTGCTGCTGGTCGGCGACGGCTCCCTCGGCTTCGACTTCGGCGCCGGCGACCTGTGGATGTTCGGCGCCGCCCTCTCCTTCGCCACCTACAGCGCCCTCCTGAAGCGCAAGCCCACCGAGATCGGCGGACTGGCCTTCCTCCTCGCCACCTTCGTCCTCGGCGCACTGATGCTGGCCCCCGCGTACGCCGTGTCCCTCACCGTCCAGGGCGGCTTCGAGCCCACCACCCACACCATCGGCCCCCTGCTCTACGTCGGCGTCTTCTCCTCCGCCGTCGCCTTCTTCGCCTGGAACAAGGCGATCTCCCTCATCGGGGCGGCCCGGGCGGGAGTCGTCTACTACCTCCAGCCGGTGTGCGTCGCCGGGCTCGGCCTGCTCCTGCTCGGCGAGCGCACCGGACCGGCTGAGCTCCTCTGCATGGCCCTGATCCTGGGCGGAGTAGGCCTGGGCAGCACGGCCCGCCGGTAGTTTCGCTTCCGTGACCGACTGGGACATCAAAAAACTGCGCATCCTGCGGACCCTGGCCGACCAGGGGACCGTGACCGCGACGGCCGAGGCGCTGCACCTGACGCCCTCGGCCGTTTCGCAGCAACTGACCAACCTCGCCCGGCAGCTGGGCGTGCCGCTGCTGGAAGCCCAGGGCCGCCGGGTCCGTCTCACCGACGCGGCCCACCTGGTCCTACGCCACACCGAGGCCGTGTTCGCCCAGCTGGAGCGCGCCGACGCCGAACTCACCGGGTACCTGGCCGGGGAGGCGGGGGAGGTACGGATCGGCGCCTTCTCCACGGCCGTGCCGGCCCTCGTCGTTCCGGCGGTGGCGGCCCTCCGGCTCAGCCACCCGGGGATCGACGTACGGGTCCGCGAGACCGAGGCGGCGGAGTCGTACGAGCTCCTCTCCGCCGGGGCCGTGGACCTCGCCCTCTCCCTGGCCGCGCACGCCCCGGGCGCGCGGGACGCCCGCTTCACCCGGGTCACCCTGCTGGAAGACCCCCTGGACGTGGCCCTGCCCCCCGGCCACGCCCTGACGGACGCACCGCAGGTCCGCCTGGCCGACCTGTCGGCGGAGCGGTGGATCTACGGGGGCAGCGGCCCCTGGTCGGAAATCACCCGGGCCGCCTGCGAAGCCGCGGGCTTCGTCCCGGAACAGGCGCACTCGGCGTCCGGCTGGACCGCGATCCTGGCGATGGTCGAGGCGGGAATGGGCGTCGCACTGGTCCCCCGCATGGTCTCCGCCCGGGCATCGCGGGTAGCGGTCCGCGCCCTGCCCCACGACCGCCCGACCCGCCACGTCATCGCCGCCCTCCGCCGCGGCACGGAAGCGACCCCAGCCGTCTCCCGAGTCCTGACAGCCCTCCAGACCACCGCAACAGCCCGCCCCTAACGCATCCCGGCCCGCGCTACGCGTTGCGGTGGCTGATTCGCGCTCTATCCGGCGCGCGCTGCCAGATGCTGGGCTGGTCGGTGTGACAGGGATCATTTCGGCCGCCATCGCCGTCATTGGAACACTGCTGGGTGCTGTCGTCGCACACCGCTACCAAGAGAAGATCGCATCCCGGTCTGCGTCCCGTGCTGACCGCGAGCGAAGTCACCAGCGTCTCCTCGATGCCTGCGCTGACTTCATTGCCTTGGCGGAGGACTATCGGCGGGCGCAGTACGGCCGGTGGACAAGCCTGCACGCAGCACCCGACTCCGAGGCGATGCTCACAGCCCGGGCCGAGTCGTACCAGCTCTATGCCGAGGTCCGGAGCAGCGTTCACCGGCTCCGCCTCGTCGCGCTTGGCCCGCAGGCGCAACAGCTTGCCGAGCAGGCCGCTGAGATACAGGTGAAGACACGAGAGATCTTCTTCGCTACCGATAAGCCCGACATGCTCGCCCGAGGTGAGGCTGCGGAGCATGCCTGCGAAGCCTTTGCGGTCCGCGCCAAAGAGGTGCTGACTGCAGGAGAGGCATGAACCTGCTCAGTGGTCAATCTTCACTGAGAACGGCCACGGTTCGTTGAGACAGGACAGCCGCCGCAGTGTCTCCTGCGGTGCGTGGACGCGTGCCTTCAGCTCCTGTCCCGTCTCTGGTGATCTGGTCTCTGTCTCAGTTGGTCGGGTCTGATTCGCTCGTTGTCTCAGAAGACCTGGTTCGCCAGGTTGTCAGAGGAGACCTGTCATCACTCCATCGACTCCAGAATGCGGTCGAGTGTCCGGCGCCCCATTCTGCTCATCGTCGGATTGCTCTCGACGTAGTACCAGACAAGACCCATCGCCTGTTCGAAGGCCCATGCCTTGCCGCGCTCCCACTCCAGATCGTTGCAGGCCAGTGTCCGCCGGAGCACTTCCCGTGGGCCCGGTTGCAACAGATGCCAGGCGCTGACCAGATCCAGCGCGGGGTCGGCCGGGCCGAAGCCGCCGGTGTCGAGTACGCCGCTGAGCCGGTCTCCCGTGACCAGTACGTTGCCGGGAATCAGGTCACCATGGCTCATCACGTCGGCAGCCGTGCGTGGCAGGTCCCGGAGGTGGCTCCACACTTGGCGCAGCCGGGGCAGGTCGAGCAGCCCCTTGCTCTCCTCGAAGCACTTCGCCATCCAGTCGTCGTGGTGAGCGAGAACGCCGCCACGGTTCTCGCCGCTGAAACGCCGCCCCCGCGTCTCGGCGTCCCGCAGGGCTGCGATGAAGGCCGCAAGGTCCTCGGCAAAAGCGTCCGACCCACTCGGGTCGGCATCAGAGGCGACCGTTCCCGGCAGCCATGTCTGGACCGACCACGGCATGGGGTAACTCGCTCCAGGCTTTCCCAAGGCGACGGGTTCCGGGGCGGGGAACCGAGACACCTGTGCCAGCTCCGCGCTCGCCTGGGCTTCCTGTTCCAGAACCGCCAGCGCCTCGGCAGCATCGGCCAGACGCAGTGGGAAACGCGCAGAGAAGTCGTTCCCGATGCGGAAGATCGCGTTGACCGTCCCGCTCGACGACAGGGGTTGGATCGCCTTGCCGCTCCACTGAGGGAACTGTTCTTGGATCAAGGTTGCAACGATTTCGGCGGTCACGTCCACTTGGTCATCGTGCATGGTCACCTCTCGCAAGCTCTTCCCCTAGTCCAACTCGAAACGCCGGAAGCAGACCAGATCAACTGAGACGACAGCCAGTATTCAGACGCCAGGGGCCAGATCAACTGAGATTTTCGACCACCCAGGTGTCTCAACCGTTCTGGTCGCCCCAGGTCACAGCCGCAACCTCGGACCAGATCACTTGAGACGGGACAGCTCCGCTTCGATCATCCGTCCGGGTCAGTCCAGTGGGAGGGACTGGTGGGCGGCGACGATCGCGTCGATCCGATGGGCCAGGTCGAAGTCGGCGGCGGTGAGACGGTGTCCTGCGTCGTGCGTGGTGACCGCTGCCCGCAGGTGGTCGATGCGGAGGTCCAGGTCCGCATGGTGCTGGATGCGCCGGGACCGGTCGGCGATGGTCACGATGGCTGCCACAGCGGCGTGATAGCGGATCTCGTAGGTCCGGGTGATCTCGTCACCCACCCGCTCCCACCCCGGCAGTTCCGCCAACTGCCCGTCGATCTCCTCGTCGGACAACACCTTCGGTACGCCCACGTCAGCTCCCCTTGCCAACCGGCGCCAGGACCTCGGCGAGGTCCCGGCCTACGGGGGCATCGTGCCACGGGCGCATGGCGCGGACTGCGCGTTCTGGTGCCCCCTTTGCCCGGCGCGGCATCCCCCATGGGCGGATAACGCGGACAACTCTGTGCCATCCGCCTCGGCCACGGCGTAGCTTTGCGGCATGGCTTCTGAGCACTTGGGTGACCGGCTGAGCCGTCTTCGTCGTTTCGCCGATCTGACGCAAGAAGGGTTGGCGGAGCGGTCCGGGGTGTCCGCGGACGTCGTGCGCAAGCTGGAACAGAAGCGCAAGCACAGTGCACGACTGCCCACGCTGCACGCCCTGTCGAAGGGGCTGGGCGTTGAGCTGACGAGCCTGCTGGGTGATCCGCCCGGCGTGCCGTCGAACGGCGAGGCCGATTCCCCGGCGCTCGTTGCCGTGCGGCGCGCGATCATGCCGCCACTGTTCGCTCCTCCAGCAGAGCCCAAAGGTGTTGAGCGCCTGTCGCTCACCCTTCTGCGCGCCGAGCTGGCGGATGGTTGGACGCTGTACCATGCGGCGGACTTTGGCCGCCTGATGGAGGTCTTGCCAGGAATCATCGCCGATGCCCGTCTCCTCGCTGCCGTGGGGAACGCGGACCAGCGGGCGGCAGGCCAGGCGGCTCTGGGCAAGGCACTGCAATTGGGCGGACACCTGGCCATTCGTCTGGGAAAGACCGACCTCGCCCTCTCGGCCCCTTGAGCGCGCCTACGCCGCCGCCGGGGACTCATCGGACCCCTTGCTGGCCCCGATGCTGTCGAACTCCGTGGCGTGGGCCTACCAGCGCCAGGCCCGCCTGGACGATGCACGGAACCTGGCCGTGCATGCCGCAGACGCGGTGGAGCGGGAGCACACCAGCACGCCAGAGGGTGGCCGGGTATGGGGCGGACTGCTGATGTCCGCAGCCACGTCCTACGCGCGGAGCGACGACTACGAGACTGCCAACGACATGATGGTGACCGCCGAGAAGGCAGCGGGCCGTCTGGCCACACTGCCTCCTCCTGCTGACAGCAAGCTGGTCTCGGTGTTCAGCCGGTCGTCCGTACGCATTGAACGAGTCCGCCTCGCCGTCCAACACGAGCGGCCGGAAGATGCCCTGACGCTGGCCAGAGGCATAAGGCTCAGCAAGGACACGCCGCCCTCATGGCGGACGTGGCTGCTCCTGGACCTGGCCCGCGCCCACACGGACATGGGGGACGCCGCTGGTGCCGTGAAGGCACTCGAGAGGCTGCGGAAGGTGGCCCCGGCCTGGATGCGGCATCACACCCTGGCTGTGGCAATCGTGACGGACTTGTGGGCGGGGCCGCATCACACCCCAGGCGTGAGGCAACTCGCGGAGTTCCTGGGGATCACCGACTAAGAACGCAAAAGTGGGGCGTTGCGTCCCTGTTGTCCCTCGCTGGCCGGCGAGAGCATCACACCCTCCGGCAGACAACATGAGGGATGCCCCGATGAGTGAGCAGTACGAATACGTCCCGCACCGCCTCCTCCGCCGCCGGGTCCGCGACATCGCTTCCGGCACCGAGGGTGAGCTGATGGCGGTGATCAACGAGAACGTCTCGGACACCGGCATCGAGCACTGGATGGAACTGGCCTACATCCGGGCCGCATCCGGCCGCGAATTCAACACCACCGCCGACAACGTCGAGCCGGCCTATGACCAGCCCCAGGTCGGCCGCAGACGCCGAGATCTGGGCAGCGCGTAGCGATCTGACGCGCCCGGGCCCAGGCCCTGGGCCAGAGATCGGGCAGGCCCGGATCCCCGCCCCCCGGACCCGCAGACGGGGAGGCGGGTGGGCAACCACCCCCCGAGCCCGGGGGCTCGAGGGGGAGATAGCGGGCCCGCACCGCGAGCCACCCCCGGCCCCCCCGCAGGGGGGCCCGGGGGCCAAGCCGTCAGGCCCCAGCTGCCGCCGCGTCGGCCGCCTGGGCCTTCAGGGCGCGCTCGACGCCCGCGCGGGACTCCGAGACCAGTCGGCGCAGGGCGGCGTTCGGCTCGGCCGAGGCCAGCCAGGCGTCCGTCGCGGCCAGGGTCTCCTGCGAGACCTGGAGCGACGGGTAGAGGCCCACCGCGATCTGCTGCGCGATCTCGTGGCTGCGGCTCTCCCAGATGTCCTTGACCACCGCGAAGTACTTCTCCGTGTACGGAGCGAGCAGCTCCCGCTGGTCGGTCTGGACGAAGCCGCCGATCACGGCCTCCTGCACCGCGTTCGGCAGGTCGGCGGAGTCGATCACCGAGGCCCAGGTCTCGGCCTTGGCCCCGGCCGTCGGCCGCGCCGCCCGCGCCGTCGCCGCGTGGCGCTCGCCCGCCGCCGTGGCGTCCCGCTCCAGCTCGGCCGCGATGGCCGGCTCGTCGGCGGTACCGGTCGCGACGAGCCGCTCCAGGAACGCCCACCGCAGCTCCGTGTCCACGACCAGGCCCTCGACCACGGCCGAGCCGTCCAGCAGCGCCGACAGGTAGGTCAGCTGCGCCTCGGTACGGGCCGTCGCCGCGAAGGCGCGCGCCCACGCCAGCTGGTGGTCGCTGCCCGGCTGGGCCGCGCGCAGGTGCTCCAGCGTGGCCTCGGTCCAGGTCGCCAGGCCCTGCTCCCGCCACGCCGGGTCGGCGTACAGGTCCACGGCCAGCTTCACCTGGCGGTGCAGGGACTGCACCACACCAATGTCGGACTCCTTGCCGATGCCCGACAGGACCAGCGCCAGGTAGTCGCGGGTGGCGAGCTCGCCGTCCCGCGTCATGTCCCACGCCGAGGCCCAGCACAGCGCCCGCGGCAGCGATTCGGTGAAGTCGCCCAGGTGCGCGGTGACGTTGGCCAGCGAGACCTCGTCCAGGCGGACCTTGGCGTACGACAGGTCGTCGTCGTTCAGCAGCACGACCGCCGGACGGGTACGGCCCGCCAGCTCCGGCACCGCCGTCAGCTCGCCGTCGATGTCCAGCTCGAGCCGGTCGGTGCGCACGAGGCGGCCGTCCTGGAGGTCGTACAGGCCGACCGCGATGCGGTGCGGGCGCAGCACCGGCTCGCCCTTGGCGCCCGCCGGCAGGGCGGGGGCCTCCTGGCGGATCGCGAAGGAGGTGATGGAGCCGTTCTCGTCGGTCTCGATCGCGGGGCGCAGGATGTTGATGCCGGCCGTCTCCAGCCACGCCTTCGACCAGGCGGTCAGGTCGCGGCCGGAGGTCTCCTCCAGGGCGCCCAGCAGGTCGGACAGGCGCGTGTTCCCGTACGCGTGCGCCTTGAAGTACGCCTGCACGCCCTTGAAGAAGGCCTCCATGCCGACGTAGGCGACGAGCTGCTTGAGCACCGAGGCGCCCTTGGCGTACGTGATGCCGTCGAAGTTGACCAGGACGTCGTCCAGGTCACGGATGTCGGCCATGATCGGGTGCGTGGACGGCAGCTGGTCCTGCCGGTACGCCCAGGTCTTCATGGAGTTGGCGAAGGTGGTCCAGGCGTGCGGCCACTTCGAGCCCTCGGCGTAGGCCTGGCAGGCGATCGAGGTGTAGGTGGCGAACGACTCGTTCAGCCACAGGTCGTTCCACCACTCCATGGTGACGAGGTCGCCGAACCACATGTGGGCGAGCTCGTGCAGGATGGTCTCGGCGCGCACCTCGTAGGCCGCGTCGGTCACCTTCGACCGGAAGACGTACTGATCGCGGATGGTGACCGCGCCCGCGTTCTCCATCGCGCCGGCGTTGAACTCCGGCACGAAGAGCTGGTCGTACTTCGCGAAGGGGTAGTCGTACGCGAACTTCTCCTGGAACCAGTCGAAGCCCTGCCGGGTCACGTCGAAGATCTCGTCCGCGTCGAGGAACTCGGCGAGCGAGGGGCGGCAGTAGATGCCGAGCGGGACGGACTGCCCGTCCGGGCCCTCGTAGGAGCTGTGCACCGCGTGGTACGGGCCGACGATCAGCGCGGTGATGTACGAGGAGATCCGCGGGGTCGGCTCGAAGGACCACACCCGGTCCTTCGGCTCGGGCGTCGGCGAGTTCGAGATGACCGTCCAGCCCTCGGGGGCCGTCACGGTGAACTGGAACGTCGCCTTCAGGTCGGGCTGCTCGAAGCTGGCGAAGACCCGCCGCGCGTCCGGCACCTCGAACTGGGTGTACAGGTACGCCTGCTGGTCGACCGGGTCGACGAAGCGGTGCAGGCCCTCGCCGGTGTTGGTGTAGGCGCAGTCCGCGACGACGCGCAGCTCGTTGGCCCCGGCGGCGAGGTGGTCCAGCGCGATCCGCGAGTCGCGGAAGACGGCGGCCACGTCCAGCGACTTGCCGTTCAGGACGACCTCGTGCACGGCCGGCGCGACCAGGTCGATGAACGTTCCGGCGCCTGCCTCGGCCGACTGGAAGCGCACGGTGGTCACGGACGGGAAGGTGCCGCCCTCCTGCGCGCCACTGAGATCGAGCTCGACCTCGTACGAGTCGACGGTGAGCAGCTTCGCCCGCTGCTGAGCCTCTTCACGGGTGAGATTCGTGCCAGGCACGCGTTCATCTCCTTTGATGGTGACGTTGCCCCGCCATCCTTCCATGCGGGTCACGTCGCCGCGCCGGAGTAATCCAGAGGCGAACAGCGAGCCCCCGGACACGCCGGAGGGGCGGCACCCTCCCGGCGCCGCCCCTCCGCCACACGACCGGCGTCAGCCGCGCAGCTCCTCGGCCACGAGCTCCGCGATCTGGACCGCGTTCAGCGCGGCGCCCTTGCGGAGGTTGTCGTTCGACAGGAACAGCGCGAGGCCGTTCTCGACGGTCTCGTCCACGCGGATGCGGCCCACGTACGAGGCGTCCTTGCCGGCGGCCTGGAGCGGCGTCGGGATCTCGGACAGCTCGACGCCCGGGGCGTCCTTCAGCAGCTCGTAGGCGCGCTCGACGCTGATCGGGCGCTCGAAGCGGGCGTTGACCTGGAGCGAGTGGCCCGAGAAGACGGGGACGCGCACGCAGGTGCCGGAGACCTTGAGCCCGGGGATCTCCAGGATCTTGCGGGACTCGTTGCGGAGCTTCTGCTCCTCGTCGGTCTCGAAGGAGCCGTCGTCGACCAGGTTGCCCGCGAGCGGGACCACGTTGTACGCGATCGGGCGCTTGTAGACGGCCGGCTCGGGGAAGTCCACCGCGCCGCCGTCGAAGGTCAGCTGGTCGGCGGCCTCGGAGACCGCGCAGGCCTGGCCCTTGAGCTCGGCGACACCCGCCAGGCCGGAGCCGGACACGGCCTGGTAGGTGGTGGCGACCATCGCGGTCAGCCCCGCCTCCTCGTGGAGCGGGCGCAGCACCGGCATGGCGGCCATGGTGGTGCAGTTCGGGTTCGCGATGATGCCCTTGGGGCGGTTCTTGATCGCGTGCGGGTTGACCTCGGAGACCACGAGGGGGACCTCGGGGTGGCTGCGCCAGGCGGAGGAGTTGTCGATCACGACGGCGCCCTGCGAGGCGACCTTCTCGGCCAGCGCCCGGGAGGTGGCGCCACCGGCGGAGAAGAGCACGATGTCCAGGCCGGAGTAGTCCGCCGTCGAGGCGTCCTCGATGGTGATCTCCCGGCCCTCCCACTCGAGGTTCGAGCCGGCCGAACGGGCCGAGGCGAACAGCCGCAGCTCGTCCACCGGGAACTTCCGCTCGGCGAGGATGCCGCGCATGACTCCGCCGACCTGTCCGGTGGCTCCGACGATTCCGACCCTCACGGTGACTCCTTCAAATACGTGGACGCGGGCGCGCGTGAAGCCATCATGCGTTCGAACCCACGAGGCTTGTCCAATCCATTGTCCGAGGTGCGGACAGTGTCGGACCCGTGAACTCCCGTGACGAGTGTGTGACAGGCGTGTCAAAGGACTCCCCAACGCCCGTTTTGCCTGGTCAAAGCCGGTTAGCTTCCGGTTCAGCCGTGATCGTTATCCGGACGCGGCGCACCAGAGACCGAACCACCACCCTCGGGGAGAACCACCGTGCCGGACATCCGTCACCGTCGCCGCCGGTCCATACCGGCCCTCGCCGCCCTCGCGGCGGCCACCGTCGCCGCGCCCGTGCTGCTGGCCGCCACCCCGGCCAGCGCCCGCCCGCACGAGGGCAGGCTGGCCAAGGAGCTGGTGGAGGAGGTCACCGCGCGCGGGGCCTACCGCCACCTGGAGAAGTTCCAGCAGATCGCCGACGCCAACGGCGGCAACCGGGCCGCCGGCACGCCGGGCCACGCCGCCTCGGCCGCCTACGTCCACGACACCCTGAAGAAGGCCGGGTACGAGGTCTCGTACCAGGACTTCGACATCTACCAGGCGCACACGAAGACGGAGAAGACCACCGTCCTCGGCGACCAGCCGCGCGAGCTGGCCACCGCCGCGTTCACCTTCACCAAGTCCACCCCGGCCGGCGGCCTGGCCGCCCCGCTCGCCCTCGCCCGGGTCGACGAGACCCCCGGCTGCACGGCCGACGACTACCCGGCCGGCGCCTTCACCGGGAAGATCGCCCTGGTCAAGCGGGGCGCGTGCACCTTCGTGGAGAAGCAGAAGGCCGCCGCCGCGGCCGGCGCGCTGGGCGTGATCGTCTACAACCACAGCGGTACCACCCCGGTCCGCGGCGGGTTCCCCTCCCCGGCCGAGGGGGTCATCCCCAGCGCGGGCATCACCCTGGCCGACGGCGAGGCGCTGACCGCGGCCGCCGCCAAGGGCGAGGTGAAGGTGCGCCTGGAGCTGGACCAGGAGCACGTGAAGAAGACCACCCGCAACGTGATCGCCGAGACCCGCGGCGGCCGCGCCGACCGCGTGGTGACGGTCGGCTCCCACCTGGACTCGGTCCCCGAGGGCCCCGGCATCAACGACAACGGCTCCGGCTCGGCCGGTCTGCTGGAGGTGGCCCTGAAGCTCGCCGAGGAGGGCGCCAACAAGAAGGGCAAGGGCAAGCAGCCCGCCAACAAGGTGCGCTTCGCCTGGTGGTCGGCGGAGGAGCTGGGCCTGCTGGGCTCCGAGCACTACGTCGCGCAGCTGTCCGAGAAGCAGAAGAAGGACATCGCGCTGTACCTGAACTTCGACATGATCGCCTCGCCGAACCCGGCGCAGTTCGTCTACGACGGCGACGACTCGGACAAGACCGGCGCGGGCGCGGGCCCGGCCGGCTCGGCGCAGATCGAGGCGCTGATCAACGGCTTCCTCGACACGAAGGGCAAGCCGCACGAGGGCAGTGACTTCGACGGCCGCTCCGACTACGGCCCGTTCATCGAGAACGGCATCCCGGCGGGCGGCACCTTCACCGGCGCCGAGGGCATCAAGACCGCCGAGCAGGCCAAGCGCTACGGCGGCACGGCCGGGGCGGCGTACGACCCGAACTACCACGGGGCGGGCGACAACCTGAAGAACCTCGACCTGAAGGCGTTCGACACCAACCTGGACGTCATCGCCCACGCGGTGGGGACCTACGCGCAGGACCTGAGCTCGATCGGCAAGTAGCGCGGTCCGGCCCGAGGGGGCCGGGTACGGCGAAGGGGCGGGCGCCCGATGCGGGCGCCCGCCCCTCCTTCATGCGGTCAAACGGTCAAACGGTCATGCGGTCATGCGGTCGAGCGGTCGCCGTGCTTACGGGGTGACCTTGTCGATCTGCACGCTGCCGGTGCCGGCGGCGGTGCCGCGGGCGTTGAGCAGCTGGACCTGGCCGAAGAACTGACGGCCCTCGGGGGCCGCGCTGCTGACCAGGACGTTCGCCGAGACCTGCGCGGAGGCGCCGGTGGCGAGGTTCACCGCGGCGGCCTCGTCGACCTGGACGGAGCCCAGGGCGGCCGAGAAGTACACGTCGCGGTAGTCGTACGTGGTGGTGCCGGCCGGGATCGCGTAGCCGATCACCTTGATGGTGTAGGTGCCCGCGGCGGGCTTGACCAGACTCACGGACTCGTCGGAGTCGCCGTCGGCGGAGGAGCCGACCTTGACGCCGTCCTTGTAGACCTCGAGGTCGAGGTCGGCGGCGGTGTCGGAGGGCTTGGCGATCGCCACGTCCAGGCGGGAGGCGCCCTCACCGACGGTGACCTCGGTGGTCTTGGTCTCGCCGGCCGCGATGGTCGGCTTGTCGACCTTCGCGGAGCCGAGCGGGCCGCCCTGGAGCTTGCCGCCCGAGATGGCCGCCGCGTCGTTCTTCACGGTCCACTGGACCGGCGCCGGGGTGCCCTGCTTGACCTCGGGGAGGACCTTGACCGCCGGGTCGAAGCCCGCGCCGAGGACGGAGACGTCCAGCTTGAACGGGTTGTCGAGCAGCGGCGACGTACGGCGCGACTCGACCTCGATCTCCCAGACGCCCGGCTGCGGGTCGGCGTACGAGCGCAGGTCGGGGCGGCACTGGTTCGCCGGGTTGTCGTAGTTCGGGTAGCACTGGGTGGTCGCGCTGTCCTCGACGCCCGTGCCGTACGGGTGGATCGAGATGAAGCGCGTCTGGCTGCCCGCGGCGAGCCCGCCGAGGGCGACCTCGAGGGTCTTGGCGCCCTGCGGGACGGTCACGAAGTACGACTTGTGGCTGTTGCGCTGCACGGTGGAGGTGTCCGACAGCGTGAACGAGGGCTTCGCCAGCGGGGTGGCGGCGACGACCGTGGCCAGGATCTGCTTGTCGACGCCCTCGGTGGTCGGGTCGTCGAGCTGCAGGATGCCGCTGTGGACGCCGGCCGACTTGACGTTGGCCTCGACCTTGATGGTGACGGGCTTGTTCAGCGGCAGGGTGACGTAGTCGTAGCCGCCACCGCCGACGACCTTGAAGCTGCCGTCGTTGTTGCGCCAGTTGATGTTGTGCCGGGTGCCGTACTTGACGCCGGTGGTGCGGGTGACGACGACGTCGTAGACCTTCTTCTGGCCGACCTTGAGGCCGCCCTCGCGGTCGTAGACGCCGGTGCCGAAGCCCGGGGTCTTCAGGAACTGGTCCAGGGCGGTGTCGACGGGGGCCTTGACCGTGAACTCGTTGGCCTTGGCGCCGCGCTGGATGGACTCCCACGCCTTGGGGATGTCGATGAGGCCGGCGCCCTGTGCGTGGGCCGGAACATCGTCGATCTTCTTCGCGGTGCTGGTCAGCGCCACGCGCAGGTTCGCCGGGGACAGCGCGATCTTCTGCTGCTTGGCGGCCGAGATCAGCAGGGCGCCGGCGCCCGCCGCCTGCGGCGAGGACATCGAGGTGCCCTGGAGCATGCCGTAACCGGCCGGCAGGGTGTAGCCGGACTCCTTCACGGGCGCGCCGGGCAGCCAGGTCTGGATGGTGTTGATGGCCGCGCCGGGGGCGGTGATGGTCGGCGTGAACCCGCCGTCCTCACGCGGACCGCGCGAGGAGAAGGGGAACATGTTGTACTTCTTGGCCACGCCGGAGCCGTAGTTGGCGGCCCAGGTCTCCTTGGAGACCGCCGCGCCCACGGAGATGACCTTGTCGGCGAGACCGGGGTCGCCGATGGTGTTGACGCCCGGACCCTCGTTGCCCGCCGAGATGACGAGCTGGACACCGTAGGTGTCGATGAGGTTCTTGTAGAGCTCCGAGCGGGCGTTGTTGCCGTCGTTCAGCGCCGGCAGGCCGCCGATCGACATGTTGACGATGTCGACGCCGCGGTTGACGACGAGGTCGATCATGCCCTCGGTCAGCGCCACGTTGGTGCAGCCGCCGGACCAGGAGCAGGCGCGCGAGGAGACGAGCTTGGCGCCCGGCGCCTGGCCGTTCATCTGGCCGCCGAAGAGGCCGTTGGCGGCGGTGATGCCGGCGACGTGCGAACCGTGCTCGGACTCGATGATGCCGATGTTGACGAAGTCGGCCTTCTTGCCGACCCAGTCACCGCCCAGCGGGTCCATCGGGACGTCCTTGCGGATCTCGATGGTGAAGGGGATGCGCTCCGCCACCTCGGTCGCCGGGTTGTCCGTACCGAACCAGCCGATCTGGTAGCCGTCCTTGTACGGCTTCATCGGCTCGTTGTTGGTGAAGTCGCCGTCCTGGTCGGTGTCGACGCGGACGGTGCCGGCGGCCGCGTCGTAGAGCATGCCGAACCGGTCGGTGGTGTCCCCGTCCCGGTTGACGTCGCCCTTCATGTCGCCGTTGGCGGTGATCGACTCGCTGAAGCGGCTCCACTGGAAGCTGCCCTCGGGGGCCTTCCAGCTCTGGCCGCCGGCGGTGAACGCGCCACCGGCGGCGGTGACCGGGGTGATCTGGGCGCGCCAGGTGCCGTCGCTGTCGGTGATCGGGTCGGTCGCGGTCACCCAGTCGACGATCTTGCGCTCGCCCGTGGTGGTCTTCTGCAGCGCGGGGTGGCTGACGTCGACGCCCGAGTCCATGATGCCGATGGTCACGCCACGGCCGTCGGCCTGCGGGTTGTTCTTGACGAACTCCACCGAGCCGGTCTCGAAAGACGGGTTGTACGGGTTCTTCGCCGGCGTGTTCTTGTCCGGCGCCGGGTAGGTCTCGGCGGCGGTCCTCCTGGCCGCGCCCTCCTTGCTCGCCTCCGGGCGCGGGTCCGGCAGCCGGATCTCGTGCCGCAGGTCCATGCCGTGCACGGACTCCAGCTTGGCGGCCGCCTTCAGCGCGGCCTCCGCCTTGTCGGTCGGCAGGGTGGCGCGGACGTAGCCGAGCTTGTCGTACGTCTGGCCCACCGAGGCGCCCTGGACGGCGTCGAGCTGGTCGGCGACCTGCTTGGTCTGGCCCGGGGCGGTCGCGACCATGACGGTGACGTTCGCGTCACCCTTGGCCTTGGCCTCCTGGAGCAGTCCGGCGTCCGCCGAACCGAGCTTCTGGTCCGCGGACTTGACCGGCGCGGACCACGGGTCATCGCTGCCGGCCGCCGCGAAGGCGGGAACGGCGCCGGTGGCGCAGAGGGCGGCCACCAGGCCCGCGGCCGCCGCGACGCGGGCCGCGCGCCTGGCGCCGGGTATGGCCCCGGTGGTGGAGCTGGGGGAGTCGAGGGTCATCAGCATCCCTGGCTAAGTGAAAGATACGGTCCGGATTTCGGTGCCGGATGACCGGTCAGCTTTGCGCAAGTGACAGCTGTTTGGGGAGGGTTGTCATTGACCGAGACCTGACATGGCGGAAACCCGCCAGCGCGGAGTTTCCGTCAGCGGGGACAGGCCGGGGCAAGCCGGGGCGATTCGCAGCTGCCGGCGAGTGGATTTATCGATTTCCCGACCGCATGTCAGGGGCGGCGGGGGCTTCCGTCTCACGACGGGTGTGACAGATTTCGACCGCTCAGCGCTCGCGCGTGCGCGCGTAGTGCCGCGAGGCCTTGGCGCGGTTGCCGCAGGCGGCCATGGAGCACCAGCGCCGGGTGCCGTTGCGCGAGATGTCGTGGAAGTGCAGTACGCAGCTCTCCGAGGCGCACTTGCGGATCCGGTCGGGCGCGGTGCCCAGCAGTTCGAGGTAGTCGCGGGCCGCCGTCCATGCCGGACCCCAGGCGGGATCGGCGAACTCGGCGCGCTCGCCGGGGCCTTCGGCGGTGAGGGTGGCGCGGATCCGGCCGTGCTCCAGTACGGAGTCGACCAGGGAGCGCGCGCTCGCGTCGGCCGGGTCCGCGACGGCGCGGGCGAGGGCCTCGCGCGCGGTCAGCAGGTGGACGAGGGTCGCGGCGTCGGCGCGGAAGCGGCCGGCCAGGCCCGTGCTCTCGAGCCAGACGGCGAGCCCCTCCACCCGGGTCAGGCCGAAGGCGCCGGCGAAGAGGTCCAGCGGCTCGCCGTCCTGCACCCAGCGCGTGTTCAGCAGGTCCAGGGCGACCGGCTCTCCCGTCAGCGGGCGCGGATCGGTCACCTTCATGCCTACCTCCTGTAGCGGCTAACCCTCTAAGGGTACGTGACCGGTTGACACCCTCGGGCCTAACCGTTAACTTTGGTTTAGAAGGTTAGAGCCTCTGAGGGGAAAGGGGGCAGCCATGACGGCTGTCATCAGCAAGCTGCGCACCGGGCACGTGGGTCTGAACGTCACCGATCTCGGGCGTTCGCTCGGCTTCTACCGCGACACCCTGGGCTTCGAGGTGTTGGTGGAGGGCAAGGAGGAGGGCCGGCGCTTCGCCCTGATCGGCCAGGACGGCGAACTCGTCCTCGCCCTCTGGGAGCAGGCCGGGGGTGCCTTCGCCCCGGCCGTCGCGGGCCTGCACCACCTGGCCCTGTCGGCCGGCTCGGTCGAGGAGGTCCGGGAGTACGAGGAGCGGCTGCGCGGTCTCGGAGTCGACTTCGCCTACGACGGGATCGTCGCCCACGGCGAAGGCGCGGCCTCCGGCGGCATCTTCTTCCACGACCCCGACGGCATCCGGCTCGAGATCTCCGTCCCGACCGGTGTCCAGGGTGCGCCCGCGCCCGTCGAATCCGCTCCGACCTGCGGCTTCTTCTAAGGGCGGGGTCTTCTAAACGTTCAAGGAATGGGGGACGTCATGGGCCGGTACCACCAGGGCTCGCTGGCCGTGCAGGAACGGGTCGGCGTACGCGAGCTCGCCGAGCACGTCGGCCGCTCGATCGGGACGGACATCCGGGACGTCGCCGCGGCCTTCCTCGCCCAGCAGCCCCACCTCGTCGTCGGCGCGGCCGACGGAGCGGGCCGGCTGTGGGCCTCGCTGCTCACCGGCGCGCCCGGTTTCGTACGGGCCACCGGGCCGGGCCGCATCGAGGTCACCGGCGGCCTCCCGGAGGGCGACCCGCTGGCCGGGGCGCTGGCCACGGCCGGCACCCGGGTCGGCACGATCTCCCTCGACCCGCGCACCCGGCGCCGGATGCGGCTCAACGGGACCCTCGCCGTGGCGCCCGGCGGTTTCGCGGTGGAGGCCGAGCAGGTGTTCGCCAACTGCCCGAAGTACCTGCAGAAACGGCAGCCGCTGGAGCTGGTGGCCGAAGGGGCCGGTGTCGTGCGGCGCGGGGAGGCGCTCACCCCCGGCCAGCAGCGGGCCGTCCGCGCCGCCGACACCTTCTTCGTCGCCACCACCGCCGAGGCGGACGGGGCCGACGCGAGCCACCGGGGCGGACTGCCGGGCTTCGTGGAGGTGCTCTCGCCGACCGAGCTGCGCTGGCCGGACTACCCCGGCAACGCGATGTTCCTGACGCTGGGGAACCTGGCCGCCGACTCGCGGGCCGGGCTGCTGTTCCCCGACTGGGAGGGCGGCGGGCTGCTCCAGCTGAGCGGGCGGGCCCGGACCGAGTACGGGCCCGACGGGAGCCGTGGCGTCCGCTTCCGGGTGGAGGCGGTGGTGGAGAGCCTGCATCCGGGGCGGCTGCGCTGGAGCACCCCGGAGTACTCCCCGGCCAACCCGCCTCACCGGGGCAGTACCACCAGGTAGGCGGCGGGCTCGCGGTCGCCGGACGCCGTCAGCGCGGTCCGGACGACCGCGGCCTGCTGCTCGGGCCAGTCGCGGAGCTTGCGGGGCGTCAGGTAGAGGACGGTCACCCCGAGCCGCTCCAGGGTCTCCCGCTTGCGGACGGCCTCCGACCAGTCCTCGTCCTCGCCCTGGCGGGGGGCCCGGGTGTCGATCTCGATGGCCACGGCCTGCTCGGGCCAGTACGCGTCGACCCCGCCGAGGTGCGGGCCGCCGGGCAGGCGCAGGTCCACGTTCCAGACGGGCTCGGGGAGCTCGTAGCCCCGTACGAGCTGGTACAGCCGGTCCTCCGCGATGGCCCGGCCCTCGGCGAGGAGGGACTCGACGGCGTCGACCACGTGCGGCCGGTTCAGCAGCCGGGCCACCGTCAGCTCCCGCACGACGGCAGCCGGTTCGCAGTGCCCGCCGCGGACGGCCTCGCTGAGGACGCGGCGCACCGTGCCGGCGTCGGAGAGCTGGGCGACGGCATCGGCGACGGCCCGCGCCACCGGGGCCACCGGCAGCCCGGTCACCTCCATGGGGCGGGGCGGGGTGTGGGCGCGGACGATGCGGACGTCGCCGGTGGAGCGCAGGCGGCGGGTGTTGGGCACGAGGACGTCGATGTGCGAGAGGGCGAGCAGGGCGGGGGTGGTGGAGAACCGGTAGAGCGCGAGGGCCGCCAGCCCGGTGATCATGACCTCGCCGCTGCCGCGCCGGCCGGCGTACAGGAGGGCGGCGTGCAGCCGCTCCTCGCTGGTCGCGGGGCCGGAGTGGAGCAGGAACACCCCGGGCAGCACCTGCTGCCAGGGCCGCCCGGCGGCCTCGGAGGCGCTGACGCCGTGCTCGCGCAGCTGCGCGAGGGTCAGCACGCGGGGGCGGCTGGCGGTGAGGTGGGCGAGGGGGAGGGGTGCGTTCTGGTTCATGACGCGGTGATTCCCTCAGGCCATGGCCTTGCTAACCCCTGTTACACGCCTGTCGGCAAATCCGGACAAGCCGGGGCTAAAGTACGGGCGTTCGAGTGCCGAAAGGGGCGCCATTCCTTCTTCACGCGCCGCTCGCGCGGTGCGGCCCTGGCGGGCCTTACCGGCTTCGCGCCGCTGCGCCGGGCCCAATTTCCGACGCGCCGCTCGCGCGGCTCGGCGCCAGGGCGCCTCTCCGGCTTCGCGCCGCTGCGGCGAACTCCGTCCGTCGTCGGGCCCGGGCGGGCCACGGGCCCGGGCTGGGGTCCGGCCGTCGCCTGCGGGTGGTGGCCGCTGCGCGGGGCAAGTCCCCTCCCCGCCCTTCCACCGTTCCCCGGGCGCTGCCCGGACCCGCGCCTCAAGCGCCGGCGGGGCTCACGAGACGGCGCTCCGCGCCCGCGCCTCAAGCGCCGGCGGGGCTGGAAGTGCGCTGCGCGCACTCCAGCACCGCCAGGCGGAAACCCAGCCTCGCCTGGGGGCACCTCCCAGCGGTAGCTGGGGGAGTTTGAGGCGCGGGGTCTGGGGTGGAGCCCCAGGGGGCCGGGGCGCAGCCCCGCCGCACGGGACCGGCCCCGGAGGGTCAGGCGGGGCGGGACTGGGCGCGGAGCGCACGGGCCAGGTCGTCGCGGGACTCCAGGACCAGCCGGCGCAGCGCGGGCGCCGCTTCCGGGTGGGCGGCGAGCCACGCGTCGGTCGCGTCCACCGTGGCCCGCGTGTCCTGGAGCATCGGGTAGAGCCCCTTCACCACGTCGATGCCGATCTGGATCGACCGCTGCGCCCACACCCGCTCGATGACCTCGAAGTAGCGCCCGGCGTACCCCGCCAGCAGCTCGCGCTGCGAGGGCTGCTGCATCCCGGCGATGGTCGCCTCCACCAGCGCGTTGGACAGCGCGTCCGACTCCACCACCGCCGCCCACGCCTGGTCCTTGACCGCCGCCGACGGCCGGGCGGCAAGGCACCGCACCTGGTGCCGCTTGCCCGAAGCCGTGTCGTCCCGGGCCAGCTCGGCCTCCACCGCGGCCTCGTCCACCGCCCCGTGCGCCACCAGCGGCAGCAGGAAGTCCCAGCGCAGCTCCTGGTCCACCTCCAGCCCGTCGATCCGCGCCGTGCCGTCCAGCAGCCCCAGCAGCAGCTGGAAGTCGCCCTCCGTCGCCGCGCTCGCCGCGAAGAAGCGGGCCCAGGTCAGCTGGTGCTCCGAGGCCGGCTCGGCCAGCCGCAGCTCGTGCAGCGCGCCCGCCGCCAGGTCCCGCCCGCTCTGCTCGCGCCGCTCCGGCGCCGTGTAGTGGGTCACCGCGCTCAGCGCCTGCGCGTGCAGCATCTGGAGCACGCCGACGTCGGACTCCCGGCCCGCGTGGGCCAGCACCAGCGACAGGAAGTCCCCGGCCGGCATCAGCGCGTCCCGCGTCAGGTTCCACAGCGCCGACCAGCACAGCGCCCGGGCCAGCGGGTCCGTCAGATCGCCCAGGTGGCCGCGCAGCGCCGCCAGCGAGCCCTCGTCGAAGCGGATCTTGCAGTAGGTCAGGTCCTCGTCGTTGACCAGGACCAGGTCGGGCCGCTCCAGCCCGGCCAGCTCCGCGACCACCGTCCGGGCGCCCGCCACGTCCGCCTCGGCCCGCGCGTAGCGGACCAGCGCCCCGTCGGCCTCCAGCCGGTACAGGCCCACCGCCACCCGGTGCGGACGCAGGGCGTCGCCCTCCTGGACCACCGCCAGCTCCGTCAGCCGTCCGGCCGCGTCGGAGGTCACCACCGGCGTCAGAGCGTTCACGCCCGCCGTCTGGAGCCAGGCCCGCGACCACTCGGCCATGTCCCGCCCGGAGACCTCCCCGAGCACCGACAGCAGGTCGTTCAGGGTGGTGTTCCCGTAGGCGTGCGCCTTGAAGTAGCGCCGCGCGCCGTCCAGGAACGCCTCCCGCCCCACGTACGCGACCAGCTGCTTGAGCACCGCCGCGCCCTTGGCGTACGTGATGCCGTCGAAGTTCAGCTTGGCGGCCTCCAGGTCACGGATGTCGGCCGTGATCGGGTGCGTGGACGGCAGCTGGTCGGCCCGGTACGCCCACGCCTTGCGGCTGTTGGCGAAGGTGACCCAGGCCTGGTCGAAGCGGGTGGCCTCGACCAGCCCGAAGGAGCCCATGAAGTCCGCGAAGGACTCCTTCAGCCACAGGTCGTCCCACCACTTCATGGTGACCAGGTCGCCGAACCACATGTGCGCCATCTCGTGCAGGATGACGTTCGCGCGCCGCTCGTAGGAGGCCTGCGTGACCTTCCCGCGGAAGATGTACTCCTCCTTGAAGGTCACCATCCCCGGGTTCTCCATCGCGCCCAGGTTGTACTCCGGCACGAAGGCCTGGTCGTACTTCCCGAAGGGGTACGGGTAGTCGAAGATCTCGTGGAAGAGGTCGAAGCCCTGCTTGGTGACCAGGAAGACGTCGTCCGCGTCGAAGTGCTTCGCCAGCCCCTTGCGGCACATCGCGCCCAGCGGGATCGTCAGGTCCCCGCGCGTGTAGGAGTCCGTGACGTAGTGGTACGGCCCGGCCACCACACAGGTGATGTACGTGGAGATGGGCGCGGTCTCGGCGAAGCGCCGGGTCTGCCCCTCGCGGGACTCCTCCGCGCCGTTGCTCCACACCTGCCAGCCCTCGGGCGCGGTCACCTCGAAGCGGTAGGGGGCCTTCAGGTCGGGCTGCTCGAAGTTGGCGTACACCCGCCGGGCGTCCGCCGGCTCGTACTGGGTGTAGAGGTAGACCTCGCCGTCCTCCGGGTCCACGAAGCGGTGCATGCCCTCGCCGGTCCGGCTGTAGGCGCAGTTCGCGTCCACCACCAGGACGTTCTCGGAGGCCAGCCCCTCCAGCGCGATCCGCGCCCCGTCGAAGACGGCGGCCGGCTCCAGCGGGCGCCCGTTGAGGGTGACGGAGTTCACCGAGGGGGCGATCAGGTCCGCGAAGGAGGAGGCGCCCGGGACGGCGGCCCGGAAGCGCACGGTGGTCACCGAGCGGAAGGTGCGGGGGCCCTCGGCCGGTTCGGCCTCGTCCACCGCGGACCTCAGGTCGAGGACCACCTCGTACCCGTCGACGGACAGCAGCTCGGCCCGCTCGCGGGCCTCGTCGCGGGACAGATTCTCACCGGGCACGTTGCACTCCTTCGTGCGTGATCGCGTTCGTCCCTCGAATCCTCCCACGGGGGAATGCGCACGATCTCGGCCTGGTTGGCCGATAGGAACATGACCCGTGATGCCTTATGCGACTCGAGGAGAGCCATGACCGACACCCAGGTGCGCGAGAAGACTCCGGTCGACTTCTGGTTCGACCCGCTCTGCCCCTGGGCCTGGATGACCTCCCGCTGGATGCTCGAGGTCGAGAAGGTCCGTGACGTCGAAGTGCGTTGGCACGTGATGAGCCTCGCCGTGCTCAACGAGAACAAGCTCGACGAGCTGCCCGAGCGCTACCGCGAGCTGCTCGGCCCCAAGGGCTGGGCGCCGGTGCGCGTGGTGGTCGCGGCCCAGCAGAAGTTCGGCGACGAGATCACCGGCAAGCTGTACACCGAGCTGGGCACCCGCATCCACAACGAGGACAAGGGCGCGACCCGCGAGGTCATCGCCGAGGCCCTGGCGGCCCTCGACCTGCCGGCCGAGCTGCTCGCGTACGCCGACTCCGACGAGTACGACGAGGTGCTGCGCGCCTCCCACAACGACGGCATCGACCGCGTCGGCCAGGAGGTCGGCACCCCGGTGATCTCCGTGCCCGGCGCCGACGGCGCGGAGGTGGCCTTCTTCGGCCCGGTCGTCACCCCGGCCCCGCGCGGCGAGGCCGCCGCCCGCCTGTGGGACGGCACCCTGCTGGTCGCCTCCACCCCCGGCTTCTACGAGATCAAGCGCACCCGCACCAAGGGCCCGTCCTTCGAGTAGGCCGGCCCGTCGCCCCACACAGGAGGCCCCCGCGAGTCACGTCCTCGCGGGGGCCTCCTGCTGTACACGCCCGCGAGTGAAGGTTGAGAAGACGATCACGAGGCGGGCGGATCCGGTGCGCCGATCAGCCCTTGACGGGGATCAGCAGCGGGGTGTTCGCCTTGGCGTCGGCGTAGCGTCCGGCCACGTCCTGCCAGTTGACGACCTTCCACATGGCCTCGATGAAGTCCACCTTCTGGTTCTTGTACTGGAGGTAGAAGGCGTGCTCCCAGGCGTCGAAGACCAGGATCGGCACCGAGCCCTGGCCCACGTTGCCCTGGTGGTCGTAGACCTGCTCGACGATCAGACGGCCGCTGATCGGCTCGTACGCGAGTACGCCCCAGCCGGAGCCCTGCGTCGCGGAGGACGCGAAGGTCAGCTGCTTCCTGAACTTCGCGAAGGAGCCGAAGGACTCGGCGATCGCGTCCGCCAGGTCGCCCAGGCCGTCGGCCGCGGTCGGCTCGCCGCCGCCCTCGCCGGTCTTCGGGCTGGCCATGTTGTGCCAGTAGATGCTGTGCAGGATGTGCCCGGAGAGGTGGAAGGCCAGGTTCTTCTCCAGGCCGTTCAGCGCGCCCCAGTTCTCCTTGTCGCGCGCCTCCTCCAGCTGCTCCAGCGTGGTGTTGGCGCCCGCGACGTAGGCCGCGTGGTGCTTGTCGTGGTGCAGCTCGATGATCTGCGGGTTGATCACCGGCTCGAGCGCCGCGTAGTCGTAAGGAAGCTCAGGAAGCGTGTAGATGGCCATGCGTGTATCCGGTCCCCTCGGCGTGCCAATCGCTTATTGCAATTAATGCGCAACTGCACGCTAGCAGTATCTATTCCGGGTCACACATAAGGGTTACCTGGGTACGAAGAAAGGTGGACCCCGTGTCGCACACGGGGTCCACCTCGCAGGGGGCGGGGGAGGGCTGTCGGACCGTCAGCCCCGCGCCGCCGCCCGGCGCTGCATGACGTATCCGGTCGCGGCCAGGGCCGCGGTCAGCCCGCCGGTGAAGACCACCTGCACCCGGGTGTCCTCGCCCAGGGCCATCAGCACCAGCACCCCGGCGACCCCGGCCAGCGCCACCCAGGTCAGGTACGGGAAGCCCCACATCTTCACGGCCAGCTTCTCGGGGGCCTCGCGCTCCAGGCGCCGGCGCAGCACGAACTGGGAGACCGCGATGAAGCCCCAGACGATGAGGATGACCCCGCCGACCATGTTCAGCAGCCAGGCGAAGAGGGTGTCCGGGTACCAGTACGACAGCAGGACGGTGACGAACCCGAAGCCCGAGGAGGCCAGCACCGCCCGCCGCGGCACCCCGCCCGAGACCTTGCCCAGCGCCCGCGGGCCCTGGCCCCGGGCGACCAGGGAGTAGGCCATGCGCGAGGAGCCGTAGATGTTGGCGTTCATCGCGGACAGCAGGGCGATCAGGATGACCACGTTCATGATCTGGCCGGCGGCCGGGATGCCCAGGTGGTCCAGGGTCGCGGCGTACGGGCCGTGCTCGGTGACGGCCGGGTCGTTCCAGGGCAGCAGGGTGACGATCACCAGCATCGAGCCGACGTAGACGATCGCGATCCGCCACATGGTGGTCTTCACGGCCTTGGCCACGCCCTTGACCGGGTTCTCGGACTCGGCGGCCGCGATGGTCACCGTCTCCAGCCCGCCGTACGCCACGACCGAGGCGAGCAGGCCGACCAGCAGACCGTCGACGCCGTTGGGCAGGAACCCGCCGTCGTGCAGCAGGTTGGCCGCGCCGGGGGAGGAGGTGCCGGGCAGCAGGCCCAGGACGGCGAGCACGCCCAGGCCCAGGAAGAGCCCGATGGCGCCGATCTTCAGGGCGGCGAACCAGAACTCGAACTCGCCGAAGCGCGAGACGGCGCCCAGGTTGCTGACGGTGAAGACCACCATCAGGACCAGCACCCACATCCACGACGGGGTGCCCGGGAACCAGCCAGCCAGGATGTGCGCCGCGCCGATCGCCTCGATGGCCACGCCCACGACCAGCAGGGTCCAGAACATCCAGCCCGCCGTGAAGCCGGCCCAGGGGCCGATCGCCCGGTCGGCGTGCACCGAGAAGGAGCCGGAGGCCGGGTTGGCGGCGGACATCTCGCCGAGCATCCGCATCACGAACATCACGAGCAGCCCGGACACGGCGTACGCCAGCACGATCGAGGGACCGGCGGCCGCGATGCCGGCGCCGGAGCCGACGAAGAGGCCGGCGCCGATGACCCCGCCGAGGGCGATCATCGAGAGGTGGCGCTGCTTGAGGCCGTTGCCGAGGGGGGATCCGGCCCGGGGCCGCTGCTGCTCAGGGGGTGCGGTGGTGCTCTGACTCATGGGGGCCAGTCTGCCGATCGTCCGTTTATCGGACGTTCTGTGTCCATCATCCGGACACCGCTCTCACCGGACGTGACCGCCCGCCCCGGAAAGCGGCAGCAGGCCCGGGACCATGGGTCCCGGGCCTGCCGTGCGCGCGTCGAAGGGTCAGGACCTGCGGGCCCGCAGCTCCCGGTACACCGCCACCAGCAGCACCACGGCCGCCGCGCCGGAGGACCACAGCAGCTGCGGCCGCGCCGAGTCGTCGAACAGCATCAGCACCAGCACCGCCGCCATCCCCAGCAGCGCCGCCCACGTCAGGTACGGGAACGCCCACATCGGCAGCGTCAGCCGCTCCGGCATGGTCCGCTCCAGCCGGGGACGCAGCTTCAGCTGCGAGACCGCGATCAGCGCCCACACGAACAGCAGCACCGCGCCGACCGCGTTGAGCATGTAGAGGAAGACCGTGTCGGGCCACAGCAGGTTCAGCACCACCGACACGAAGCCGAAGGCCACCGAGGCGAGCACCGCGCGCGTCGGCACCCCGCTGCCCGAGACCTTCAGCAGCGCCTTCGGCGCCTCGCCCCGCTCGGCCAGCGAGAACACCATGCGCGAGGAGCCGTAGAGGTTGGCGTTCAGCGCCGACAGCAGCGCCACGAACACCACGATGTTCATGATCTGGCCGGCCGCCGGGATCCCGATGGAGTCGAGGACGGCGACGTACGGGCTCTCACCGGGCTTCAGCGAGTCCCACGGCAGCAGGCTCACGATGACCAGCATCGAGCCGACGTAGAAGAAGAGGATGCGCCACACCGCGCTGCGCACCGCGCGGGACACGGACTTGGCCGGGTCGTCCGATTCGGCGGCGGCGATGGTGACGACCTCCAGGCCGCCGAAGGCGAAGACCACCGCGAGCATGCCGGCGATCACCCCGCCGATGCCGGCCGGGAAGAAGCCGCCCCGGCCGGTCAGGTTGGTCATCCCCACCGGCTCGGTGTCGGGGAGGAAGCCGAAGACCGCCAGGGTGCCCAGGATCAGGAACAGCACGATCGCGCCGACCTTCAGCGCGGCGAACCAGAACTCGAACTCGCCGAAGTTCCGCACCGCGGCCAGGTTGCTGAGGGTGAAGACCACTATGAAGATCAGTACCCACACCCACTGGTCGACCTCGGGCAGCCACCCGTTCGCGATGTTCGCGGCGCCGGTCGCCTCCACGGCGAGCACCACGACCAGCAGGAACCAGTACAGCCAGCCGGCCGAGAAGCCGGCCCAGCGTCCGAGGGCCTTCTCCGCGTAGACGGAGAAGGAGCCGGAGGCGGGCATCGCGGCGGACATCTCGCCGAGCATCCGCATCACCAGCATCGCGAGCACGCCCGCGAGCAGGTACGAGCAGATGATCGCGGGACCGGCGATGCCGATGCCGGCGCCGGAGCCGACGAACAGGCCGGCGCCGATCACGCCGCCGAGGCCCAGCATGGTCAGGTGACGCTGCTTGAGGCTGTGGCTCAGGGGTTCCGGGGGCAATCCGTCCTCGGTGACGGACAGGTCTTCGCGCATGAGCAGATTCGTACTCTCGGTAGGCAAGCGACGGTGGGGGCTGCGCAAGGGATTGGCGGGAACCTACAGTCTCGCCGTAGGGCACCCGTGGGAGCAAAAAGGATGTGCCGTCGGATGTGGCCCGTGATCGGGATCACTTCAACTCGGGTGTAGGTCTGCACCTTTGTGCGGTCTCCACCAAACCGGACAGTATGGCTTTGTCCCGGTCGGCGGTGGGGCGGCGGTGCGCCGGCGATTAACGTCACGGTGACCCTGCCCGATCACCCCCACCCCACGGAGCCCCGATGAGCACCGCTTCCGTCTCCTTCCGGCCCGGCGCCGTCCTCGCCGACCTGCTGCCCGCGAGCCGCGTCCGCGACATTGCGCTCGTCGTCGGCGGAGCCGCGCTCACCGGCCTGGCCGCGCAGATCTCCGTCCACGTCGACGGCCTGGCCGCCCCGATCACCGGGCAGACCTTCGCGGCCCTGCTCGTCGGCACCGCGTTCGGCGCCCGCCGCGGCTTCCTGTCCCTGGCGCTCTACACCCTGGTCGGCATGGCCGGTGTGCCGTGGTTCGCGGGCGGCTCCTCCGGCGCGGGCGGCGCGACCTTCGGGTACGTCCTCGGCATGCTGCTGGCCTCCACCCTCGTCGGCGCCCTCGCGCGGCGCGGCGGCGACCGCTCGGTGCTGCGTACGGCCAGCACGATGGTGCTGGGCTCCGCGGTGATCTACGCGGTGGGCGTGCCGTACCTGATGGCCGTCACCGGGATCTCGCTGGGCACGGCCGTGGCCACGGGCCTGACCCCGTTCCTGATCGGCGACGCCCTCAAGGCCGCGCTGGCCATGGGCGCGCTGCCGGCCGCCTGGAAGCTGGCCGGCCGCCGCGGCTGAACCCGCGCCGTGCACCTGCACAGCAGCCCCGGACCGCGAGCGGCGGTCCGGGGCTGCTGTCGTACGCGTACGGCACTACGCGCGGGCGGCGGCCTTGCGGCGGGCGTCGCGCACCACACCGATGACCAGCACCACGGCGGCGACCAGCAGCGAGAGCATCACCGTCTTGCGGTTGCCCTCGTCGTAGACCATGTAGGCCAGGACGAAGGTGATCATCGCGGCGGTGGCCCAGGTCAGGTACGGGAAGAGCCACATCTTGACGGTCAGCTTCTCCGGCGCCTCGCGGACCAGGATCTTGCGCATCCGCAGCTGGGTCAGGCAGATGACCAGCCACACGAAGAGCGCGATGGCACCCGACGCGTTCAGCAGGAAGTCGAAGACCGTGTCCTTGTAGGCGTAGTTGAAGTAGACGGCGACGAAGCCGAAGACCACGGAGCCCAGGATGGCGGCCGTCGGCACGCCCTTCTTGCTGACCTTGGCGAAGGCCTTCGGGGCGTCACCGCGCTCGCCCAGCGAGAACGCCATGCGGGAAGCGGTGTACAGGCCCGAGTTCAGGCAGGACAGCACGGCCGTCAGGACGATCACGTTCATGATCTGGCCGGCGTGCGCGATGCCGATCGAGTCCAGGGCGGCGACGTACGAGCCCTTCTCGACGATCGACTTGTCGTTCCAGGGCAGCAGGGTCAGGACGATGAAGATCGACCCCAGGTAGAAGACGCCGATGCGCCAGATCACCGAGTTGGTGGCCTTGGTGACCGCGCGACGCGGGTCCTCGGACTCACCGGCGGCCAGGGTGACGATCTCGCTGCCCATGAAGGAGAAGACGACCATCAGCACACCGGTGAGGATCGAGCCCCAGCCGTTGGGGACGAACCCGCCGGCGTCGGTGAGGTGCGCGAAGCCCGCGCCCGGGTTGTCCGAGCCCGGCAGCAGGCCGAAGACGGCGAGCATGCCGACGACCACGAAGGCGCCGATGGCGACGACCTTGATGCCCGCGAACCAGAACTCGAACTCGCCGTAGGAGGCGACCGAGCCGAGGTTGGTGACGGTCAGCACGGCCATCACGATCAGGGCCCAGGCCCACTGCGGGACGGCCGGGATCCAGCTCTCGAGGATGACGGCGCCGGCGGTGGCCTCCACGGCCAGCACGACGACCCAGAAGAACCAGTACAGCCAGCCGATGGAGAAGCCGGCCCAGCGGCCCAGCGCGCGGTCGGCGTAGGCGGAGAAAGAGCCCGAGTTCGGGCTGGCGGCGGCCATCTCGCCGAGCATCCGCATCACGAAGACGACCATCGCGCCGACGAGGGCGTACGAGATCAGGATGGCGGGGCCGGCCTTGGCGATGCCGCCGCCGGAGCCGACGAAGAGTCCGGCGCCGATGACGCCGCCGATGGCGATCATGGACAGGTGGCGGTTCTTGAGACCGGCCTTCAGACCGTCGGAGGGCTGGGCGGAACCGGGGTCACCGGTCGGGTCGCCTGCCTTCTGAAGGGTCGTCGTGGTGCTCATGGACGATTCCTTAGGTTCTCGGGGTTCCGGCATTCAAACCCGATACGTGGCCGGGGCGGAAGACCCTGTTCCGATAGTTGCCTAAGGCCCTGAGTCCGGGACCAAGGTCCCAACCCCTCCCGTCAGGCTTCTTTGGGTTTACTTGAGGTTTAGAAGTGATTTATGCGACACCCTCTGTCGGCCCTTGAGGCGTCGCGTGCCACACTCGACCCATGCGCGTGTATCTCGGATCCGACCATGCCGGCTTTGAGCTCAAGAACCACCTGGTGGACTGGCTCAAGAACAACGGCCACGAGCCCGTCGACTGCGGGCCCCACATCTACGACGCCGTCGACGACTACCCGCCGTTCTGCCTGCGCGCCGCGGAGAAGACCGCCGCGGACGCCGACAGCCTCGGCGTCGTGATCGGCGGCTCCGGCAACGGCGAGCAGATCGCCGCGAACAAGGTCAAGGGCGTCCGCGCCATCCTCGCCTGGAGCGTGGAGACCGCGAAGCTCGGCCGCGAGCACAACAACGCCAACGTCATCTCCGTCGGCGGCCGGATGCACACCCAGGACGAGGCCGTCAGCTTCATCGAGGCCTTCCTGGCGACCCCGTACTCCGACGAGGAGCGCCACACGCGCCGCATCGAGATGCTCTCCGCGTACGAGACCACCGGCGAGCTCCCCCCGATCCCGGCCCACCACCCGCAGGACCAGTAGGACCGGACCCCCGTGCCGCCGGACGGTGTCCGGCGGCACGTCCGTGAGCATCGAGGAGCACCGCCGTGCCCGAAGGGCATACGATCCACCGCCTCGCCCAGGACCACACCGAGCGCTTCGCCGCCCGCCCGGTACGGGTGAGCAGCCCCCAGGGCCGCTTCGCCGAGAGCGCGGCCCTGCTCGACGGCCGCGAGCTGGAGAGCGCCGAGGCACACGGCAAGCACCTCTTCCTGGAGCTGGGCGACGCCTGGATCCACATCCACCTCGGCCTCTTCGGCAAGCTCGGCTTCGGCCCCGCCCCGGCCCCGCCGGCCACCGACACGGTCCGGCTGCGCCTGCTGAACGAGGACCACTACGCCGACCTGCGCGGCCCCACCGTCTGCGCGCTGATCGGCGAGGGCGAGAAGAAGGCGATACACGACCGCCTCGGCCCCGACCCGCTGCGCCCGGCCGACGACCCCGGCCGCGCCTGGGCCCGCATCTCCCGCTCCCGCACCACCGTCGCCGCCCTGCTCATGGACCAGAAGATCGTCGCGGGCGTGGGCAACGTCTACCGCGCCGAGGTCCTCTTCCGGCACGGCATCGACCCCTACCGGCTCGGCAAGGACCTCATCCGCGCCGAATGGGACGCGATGTGGGCCGATCTGGTGGAGCTGATGCGCGAGGGCGTACGGAACAACCGGATCGACACCGTCCGCGACGAGCACCTCCCCGAGGCCATGGGCCGCCCGCCGAGGGTGGACGACCATGGCGGCGAGGTGTACGTCTACCGACGGGCGAACATGCCCTGCCACATCTGCGGGGGCGAGATCCGCACCGCCGGTCTCGCCGCCCGCAACCTCTTCTGGTGCCCCACCTGCCAGCAGCGCTAGGGGGTGTCCGGTGGATCAGGGCCGGATAGGCCGGGTCGTCTGGTGCCGTGGATTGCAAGGCGGAGGAGGGAGCCACTGCGGAGCATTGGCGACCGACGACAACGCGGCAAGCCGCGGTGCCAGGCGGGCCGGGCCCGGCCCTGATCCGCCGGACACCCCCTAGCCGCGCGGAGCCGGCCCGGCTAGAACCCGTGCGGCAGCCAGGGGGCCACGTCGCCCGTGAAGGCCCGCGAGGCCTCCCGCAGCGCGCCCGGGCGCAGCTCGCGCACCCGGCCGGCCGCCGCCAGCGAGGTGAGCGTGATCCCGCCGAGGTACGCCGAGCCCAGCTCACGGACCGACAGCTCCAGATCGGCGGGATCCTCGGTCCGCGTGCACTGGGCGGAGCCACCGGCGCCGGCCGTCAGCCGCCACCGCCCCGCGTTCCACGGGCAGAGCGCGTCCTCCACCTCCAGGACCACGTCCAGCGGGGCCCCGTACGCCCGCGCCTCCAGCGCGGCCGGCAGGTCCACCAGCCGCACGTGCAGTGCGTCCCGCTGCCTCACCCGGACCCGCCGGACGTCGCTGACCAGGTGGAACAGCGGATCGTCCACGGGCCGCATGAAGGCCCGCACGTGCCAGGTCAGGTCGATCTCGAAGAGGTAGCGCCACAGCGCCGCGTACGCCGCCGGGTCCAGCGCGTCCACCTCGCCCACCTGCACCTTGCCGTCCGAACCGGTCTGCTCCCAGTCGGGCCGGACCCGGTAGCGGGCGTACCCGACCACCTCGCCGTCGGCGTCCTCCGCCACCACGCACTTCAGCGGCGACGCCCCGTCCCGCTGCGCCTCGGGGTCCAGCACCGCCTGCCGCTCCCACCCCGGCCGGCGCGCGAGCATCCCCGGCCGGCCCGCGACCAGGGCGGCGTAGACCCGCTCGCAGTCCGCGAGGGCCTTCTCCGGGTCCACGAGCCGCAGCCGCACCCCGTCCGTCCCCGGTGGCACGGAGAGCCGTACCCGGGTGGTGTCGATGTCGACGGACATGGCGTAGGCGGCCGTGCCGTAACCGAAACGCCCGTAGATCGCCGGATCCGAGGCCGTCAGCACGGCGAGCGGCTCGCCACCCGCGCGGACGTCGTCCAGCTGGCGGCGCATCAGCGAGGTGAGCACCCCGCGCCTGCGGTGCGTCGGCGCGACACCGACCATCGTGACTCCGGCCGCGGGCACCAGCGCCCCGCCCGGCACGGAGAGGCGGAAACTGAAGGCGGAGGCCGAGCCGACGCAGTCCCCGCCGTCCCAGACGCCGAGCGAGCGGTCCGGCTCCGTCAGTGACCGGAAGAGCTCCCGGCTCTCCCGGACCTCGGCCACACCACCGAATGCCAGTTCCAGATGATCGAACCAGACATCCCACTCATCGCGCTTCAAAATCCGCATCTCAAGAGCCATGAGGCCATCCTCACCCGGGCATTCGGCCGCGGGCGAAGGGTTTTTGCCCCGCGAAGTTCCGTAGGTCCGGGGGTCCCCCTGCGCAGCCACAGCCAGGATGGATAGGGTCCCGAAGCAATGGCCGGAGCACGTATGGAGACGCTCAGGGCCCGGATGCGCATGCTGTCGCACCGGGCCCGCACCGCCATGCGCAAATCCGCCGTCGACTACTTCCGCGGGGACGCCTCCGACTGGCTGGCCTTCGGCGGACTCCTCCTGACCGTCCCCGCCATAGCCTGCGGCACCCTCCTGATGCCCGTCTGGTTCTCCCCGTCGGCACTGGTCCTGCCCATCGTCGCCGGCGGACTCCTGCTGCGGCCCGCCAGCCTGCTCGGCCTGTACGCCGCCTCCGCGGCCGCCCTGATCGTCGAGGCCCTCGTCCTCGGCCCCTATACCCAGGGCCCCGCCCGGGTCACCCCCGGGACCGTGCTCGTCGTGGCCGCCTGCGGATTCTTCGGACTGGTCATCGCCCAGTTCCGCAGCCGCGTCGGCGTCCCCTGGAGACGCGGCGGCACCATGCTCTTCGACCTGCGCGAACGCATCCGGGTCCAGAGCAAGCTGCCCGCCCTGCCGCGCGGCTGGCACCGCGAGATGGCCCTGCGCCCGGCCGGCGGCCAGTCCTTCTCCGGGGACTTCGTCGTCGCCGCCCGCACCAACGGCGGCCGCACCCTGGAGATCGTCCTCACCGACGTCTCCGGCAAGGGCATGGAAGCCGGCTCCCGCGCCCTGCTGCTGTCCGGGGCCTTCGGCGGGCTGCTCGGCGCCCTGCCGCCGCACGGGTTCCTGCCCGCCGCCAACGGCTACCTGCTCCGCCAGGACTGGGACGAGGGCTTCGCCACCTCCATCCACCTCGTCCTGGACCTGGAGACCGGCGACTACGAACTGCTGTCCGCCGGACACCTCCCCGCCCTCCAGCTCTCCGCCGGCACCGGCCGCTGGCAGGAGGTCTCCGGCGAGGGCCCGCTGCTCGGCGTCTACGACGGGGCCACCTTCGAACCCGCCCGGGGCAACCTGCGGCGCGGAGACGTCCTGATGCTCTTCACCGACGGCCTTGTGGAGACCTCCGACCGCGAGATCAGCGAGGGCATCGACCGGCTCACCGGCGAGGCCGACCGCTACGTCGCCGCCGGCTGGGAGGGCGCCGCCTGGCACCTGATCGAAAAGGTCGCCAAGGACGTCAA
The DNA here is from genome assembly GCF_026343185.1 of Streptomyces sp. NBC_00091. GTDB lineage: Bacteria > Actinomycetota > Actinomycetes > Streptomycetales > Streptomycetaceae > Streptomyces. Next base: position 3,917,519 of record NZ_JAPEMA010000001.1, read on the forward strand.
CGACGACCGCGCCCTGCTCCTCATCCGCCGCTCCCCCTGACCCGCGGTGGGGTTTACCCCACCGGGCACCCGCCGGGCCGCTCCATGGCCGCCGCCGCACGGTGATCCGTAGCGTCGACCACGACAACACGGACACGGCACAGCGGACACGGCACGGAAGGCGGCACACCATGGGGCTGCGGCGCAACAGGAACGCACGACAGGACGAGGCCGCACAGCACGGGGCCGGACAGTACGAGGCCGGACAGTACGGGCCCACGCCCGCCGTCGAGCTGCGCGGCGTACGGCGCGCCTACGGACGGGGCGGCGCCGTCGTCCACGCCCTGCGCGGCATCGACCTCAGCCTGCCGCGCGGCAGCTTCACCGCCGTGATGGGCCCCTCCGGCTCCGGCAAGTCCACCTTCCTCCAGTGCGCCGCCGGACTCGACGTCCCCACCGAGGGCTCCGTCCGGCTCGGCGGCACCGAGATCAGCACCATGAACGAGAACGAACTCACCGAGCTGCGCCGCAGCCGCCTCGGCTTCGTCTTCCAGGCCTTCAACCTGCTGCCCTCGCTCACCGTCGAGCAGAACGTCCTCCTCCCGATGAGCCTCGGCGGCGGCCGCCAGGACCGGGCCCGGGCCGCCGAGCTGCTCGCCCGCGTCGGCCTCGAGGGCAAGGGCGGGCGCCGCCCCGCCGAACTCTCCGGCGGCCAGCAGCAGCGGGTCGCCATCGCCCGGGCCCTGGTCACCCGGCCCGACGTGGTCTTCGCCGACGAACCCACCGGCGCCCTCGACACCACCACCGCCGCCGAGGTCCTCGGCCTGCTGCGGGACGCCGTCGACTCCCTCGGGGCCACCGTCGTCATGGTCACTCACGACCCGGCCGCCGCCGCCCACGCCGACCAGGTGCTCTTCCTCGCCGACGGCCTCATCGCGGACCGCCTCCCGCGCAGCACCGCCACCGTCATCACCTCCCGCATGACCACCCTCACGGCCCGCCCGGCGCCGGCCTACGCGACGCTCTGACCGCAGCGGACGCGCCGCGCCGCAGCCCGGACCGCGGGGGCCGGCCGTCCGGACGTCACCGCCCCGCCGGTCTCCAGGGCCCGACCCCGAGCTTCCCCGTGGTCCCCAGGTCGACGGGCACCGTGAGCCGCAGCCGGAGCCGGGGCGCGCCCGGCTTCGGCGCCAGGTCCACCACCCACCCCTCGGCCGGGGTCCCGTCGGTGACCAGGTTCCGCCACAGCAGCGACACCGACGCGGACTCCCCGGGCCGGAGGGTCACCGGCTGCGGCGCGGAGTCGAGGCCGGTCGAGGAGACCACACCGTTCGACCCCTGCCCCACGGACACCTCCACCGGCCGCTCCTCGCGGTCCAGCAGCCGCAGGTCGGGATGCCCCGCCAGTAGGTAGGGGCGGGTACCGCAGTTGAGCAGCTGGACCTCCCCCACGCGCAGCCCCATCGCCGCGTTCCCGGTGCCCTCCAGCAGCCGCACCCCGCCCTCGGGGCAGGGCACCGGCTCCGCCGACGGCGGCGCCTCCCCGATCGCCTCCATGAACGGGGTGCACCCCGTCCCCACCCCCGTCAGCACCCCGGCCAGGGCCAAGGCCCCCGCCACCGCACCAACCCGTTTCGCCCGCCCCTGTCCGGTCATCCCCCGACCCTAAGCCGCCACGCCCGGCCACTCACCCGGGATTGGCCCGTCCCCCCGGCCCCCCGCGCGCCCTACGGTGCCGCCATGGACCGTACGCTCGCCGCCGACCTCGTCCGGCTCCCCGAACTCCTCGACGCCACCCGCCGCGCCGCCGCCGAGGCCCTCGCGGCCCTGGACGACCGTCCCGTCGTACCGCCCGCCGCCGAACCGCCCGCGCCCCTGCCGCTGCCCGGACACGGCAGCGGTACGGAGCAGGCCCTGGCCGAGTTCCAGGCCCGCTGGGCACCCCGCCTCTCGGCCTCCGCCGGACCCCGCTACCTCGGCTTCGTCACCGGCGGAGCCACCCCCGCCGCCCTCGCCGGGGACTGGCTGACCGCGGCCCACGACCAGAACTCCAACTCCGCCCTCGACGGCGCCGGCCAGCACCTCGAACGCGAGACCGTCGGCTGGCTGCGCGAGCTCTTCGGCCTCTCCGAGGACCACACCGGCACCTTCGTCAGCGGCGCCACCATGTCCAACACCACCGGCCTCGCCATCGCCCGCGAGTGGCTCGGCGAACGCCTCGGGGTCCGCCCGGCCGAGGACGGCGCGGCGGCCCTCGGCCCCGTCCGCGTCCTCTCCGGCGCCCCGCACTCCTCCATCGCCAAGGCCCTCGCCGTCCTCGGCCTCGGCCGCGCCTCCCTCGTCCGGGTGCCCACCCTCCCCGGCCGGGAGGCCGTCGACCCCGCCGCCCTCGACCGGGCCCTGGCCGACACGCCCGGCCCGGCGGTGGTCGTCGCCAATTCCGGCACCGTCAACACCGTCGACTTCGACGACCTCCGGGCCATCACCGCCCTGCGCCCGCGCCACGACTTCTGGCTCCACACCGACGCCGCCTTCGGCGCCTTCGCGGCCCTCTCCCCGGAGCACGCGCACCTCGTCGCCGGGCTCGACGCCTCGGACTCCGTCTGCGTCGACCTGCACAAATGGCTCAACGTCCCCTACGACAGCGCCGTCCAGTTCACCCGCCGCCGCGACCTCCAGACCCGGGTCTTCGCCAACGCCGCCGCCTACCTCGGACCCCTCGGCGCCGAACCCGACCTGGTCCACCTCACCCCCGAGAACTCCCACCGGCTGCGGGCCCTCGCCGCCTGGTTCACCCTGCGCGCCTACGGCCGCGAGGGCCACCGGGAGATCGTCGAACGGGACATCGCCTGCGCCCGCTCCCTCGGCGAGCGGCTCGACCGGGACCCGGCCTTCAGGCTCCTGGCCCCGGTCCGCCTCAACGTCGTCTGCTTCACCCTCGCCCAGGACCCCACCCCCGAGCGGCTGACCGCCCTGCGGGAGGCCGTGGCCGCCGAGGTGTTCGTCACCCCCACGGTCCACGGGGGAACCGCCGCCCTGCGCGCCGCGTTCTCCAACTGGCGTACCACGCAGGTGGACGTACGCCGGGCCGCCGAGGCCCTGCGCACGGCAGCGAAGGAGATCGCATGACGGCCCGCTCCCTGACCCTCACCGAGGTAGAGGCCCTCGCCCGCTCCGCGCACGAGGGGCAGACCGACAAGGCCGGCCGGCCCTACGCCGAGCACCTGGCCGCCGTCGCCGAGGGCGTGCGGCTGCGCGGCGGCAGCCCCGCCCAGCAGGCCGCGGCCTGGCTCCACGACTCCGTGGAGGACGACGCGCTCAGCCCCGGACAGCTCGCCGCGGCCGCCCTCCCGGAGGAGGTCAAGGCCATGGTCCTGGCCCTCACCAAACGCGCCGGAGAACCGCTCGAGGACTACGCCGCCCGCATCCTCGCCACGCCCGGCGCCCTCCTCGTCAAGGAAGCCGACATCGCGCACAACGCCGATCCCGTACGCCTCTCCGTACTGGACGCGCCCACCCGCGACCGGCTGGCCGCGAAGTACGCGTACGTCCGCTCCCTCCTCGGCATCACCACGCCCTGACCCCCGCCCCACGCCCGAAATGTGCCCGGTATGTGCGTGCTTGGCGGAAAAGACGTGATGGCGATTCGTCACGAGGCGGATAGCGGGGGCCGGTTGGTGGGAGGATGGTCCATGTGGGGGCGTACAGGGCCGTACGCCCCGGGCCGGCCAGGGGACGACCGAAGGTGTGATCAGTAGTGGCCATTTCGCTGTCAGTGGTGGTTCTGTTGGCGGTCATCCTGGTGATCCTGATCCGCGGCAAGCACATGAAGGCCGGCCCCGCGATCATCGCGGTCCTCTTCGGCTTCTTCCTCGCGTCCAGCTCCATCGCCCCGGACGTCAACCGGTTCCTGAACTCCCTCGCGGACACCATCGCGGGCATCAAGCTCTGACCCGCCACCGACCCCGCGAAACCGACCCCGCGAACGCCTCAGGGCCAGGTCGAGGAGAAGATCTCCGACCTGGCCCTGAGCCATGAAGAGCGGGTGACGGGAATCGAACCCGCGTAGCTAGTTTGGAAGACTAGGGCTCTACCATTGAGCTACACCCGCAACACGTGCGCCGCAGGTCCGGGGACCGCGGCACGGACAGCATCCTAGCGGGTCGCGCGGGGGGAGTGCACACCGCTTTTCGCGCCGTGTCCGGTTCCGCGCCGCGCGCGCGTGCGCCCGCCTGGGAAACCGGTGGCGTCGGAGGGTCTCCGGGCATGTACCCTACGTGTCGCACCGACGGGGTGTGGCGCAGCTTGGTAGCGCGTCCGCTTTGGGAGCGGAAGGTCGTCGGTTCGAATCCGGCCACCCCGACCACCAGTACCGCCCTCCACCGGGATCGTTCGTGAAGATCGCGTTGTGGGCTGATTGCCGCTTGCGGTTACTATGCAAGCTGCGTGCCCGTGTGTCTGATGTACCGGGCCGAATCCGCTGAGGCCGCTGAATCGCAGCGTTCCGGCAGAACCCCCAGCAGTCAGCCACAAGGAGACCGAACCGTGAAGAGCGCCGTGGAGACCCTGAATCCGACTCGGGTTCGGCTCACTGTTGAGGTGCCCTTCGAGGAGCTCAAGGACAGCCTCGACGCGGCGTACAAGAAGATCAACCAGCAGGTCACGGTGAAGGGCTTCCGTAAGGGCAAGATCCCGAACCGGGTCATCGACCAGCGCTTCGGCCGCGGTGCGGTGCTGGAGGAGGCCGTCAACGACGCCCTCCCGAAGTTCTACACCGAGGCGGTCAACGAGGCCGACCTGAACCCGCTGGGCCAGCCCGAGGTCGACATCACGGAGCTGAAGGACGGCGAGCTGCTGACCTTCACCGCCGAGGTGGACGTCCGCCCCGAGATCGAGATCCCGGACTACTCCGGCATCGAGGTCGAGGTCGACGCGGTCGAGGTCTCGGACGAGGACGTCGAGAAGTCGGTCGAGCAGCTGCGCGGCCGTTTCGCGTCCACCAAGGACGTCGAGCGCGCCGCCCAGGACGGCGACGTCGTCACCGTCGACCTGGAGGCCAAGGTCGACGGCGAGGTGCTCGAGGACGGCGTCGCCAGCGACGTCTCCTACACCATCGGCTCGGGCGAGCTCCTCGAAGGCATCGACGAGGCCGTCAAGGGCCTGGAGGCCGGTGGCGAGGCCACCTTCACCTCCCAGCTGAAGGGCGGCTCCGCCGAGGGCCAGGACGCCGAGGTCACCGTCAAGGTCACCAAGGTCTCCGCCCGCGAGCTGCCGGAGCTGGACGACGAGTTCGCCCAGATGGCGAGCGAGTTCGACACCCTCGAGGAGCTCAAGGCGGACAGCCGCAAGCGCCTCGAGAACATGAAGCAGTACGACCAGGCCACCCAGGCCCAGGAGCGCGTCCTCGAGAAGCTCCTGGAGCTCGTCGAGGTCCCGATCCCCGAGAAGCTCCTCGCGGACGAGGTCCAGACCCGCAAGCACAACCTGGAGCACCACCAGCTCGGCCAGATGGGCCTGAACCTCGAGAAGTTCCTCGAGATCCAGGGCAAGACGGTCGAGGAGTTCGACGCCGAGACCTCCGAGCAGGCCGTCAAGGGCATCAAGACCCAGTTCGTCCTCGACGCGCTGGTCAACAAGGAGAAGCTGGGCGTCAACCAGGAGGAGCTCACCGAGCACCTCATGCGCCGCGCGCAGTCCTCCGGCATGTCCCCCGACCAGTTCGCCCAGGCCGTCGTCGAGGGCGGCCAGGTCCCGATGCTGGTCGGCGAGGTCGCCCGCGGCAAGGCCCTCGCGGTCGTCGTCGAGGCCGCCAAGGTCACCGACACCAACGGTGAGGTCGTCGACCTCTCCGACGACGAGGACGAGACCGAGACGGCCGCCGAGGTCGTCGAGGCCGCCGTCGACGGCGACACCGAGGTGACGGCCGAAGAGGCCAAGTAACACCCCGGGGGGACGCTCCGGCGAGCCCCCCGAGCAGCGCCCCGAAGGGCCCGGACGCAGCCGCGTCCGGGCCCTTGCGCATGCCCTCGGGAAGTGCTCGGGACCTTGCGCTCCGAGCGAACAGTTCGGGAAGCGGGATGGCGTTGTCCTACCTGCGCGTTAGGGTCCATGAATACGAGGGCACGGGAGTACCCGACGCCGGCGGGCATCGCCCCACCGGTAGGTCCGCGCCCCAGAACGAGACGCTGAGACGGCATGTGGCCGTCGGAGACGAGCAGGTGGATACGTGACGAATCTGAAGCCTTACGCCGCGGGTGAGCCGTCCATCGGTGGCGGCCTCGGCGACCATGTCTACAACCGGCTGCTCGGCGAGCGCATCATCTTCCTCGGCCAGCAGGTCGACGACGAGATCGCGAACAAGATCACGGCGCAGCTCCTCCTCCTGGCCGCCGAGCCGGAGAAGGACATCTACCTGTACATCAACAGCCCCGGTGGCTCCGTGACGGCGGGCATGGCGGTCTACGACACCATGCAGTACATCCCGAACGACGTCGTCACCATCGGCATGGGCATGGCCGCCTCCATGGGCCAGTTCCTGCTCACCGGCGGCGCCACGGGCAAGCGCTTCGCGCTCCCGAACACCGACATCCTGATGCACCAGGGCTCCGCCGGCATCGGCGGCACCGCCTCGGACATCAAGATCCAGGCCCAGTACCTGCTGCGCACCAAGCAGCGCATGGCTGAGATCACCGCGCACCACTCGGGCCAGACCGTGGAGGCGATCATCCGCGACGGCGACCGCGACCGCTGGTTCACGGCGGAGGAGGCCAAGGACTACGGCCTCATCGACGAGATCATCTCCGCCGCGTCCCTGGTCCCGGGCGGCGGCGGCACCGGGGCCTGATCCCGGCCCGGCGCACGGCGTCCCGTACGAGTACGAGGACCCGTACGCCCCGCCCGCCCGAGCCAGGCACCCTCAGCCCGCAGAACGCCACCAGGACGGTGAACACCCAGATGCAGACCAACTTCTCCGCTAGCGGCCTCTACTCCGGCCCCCAGGTCGACAACCGCTACGTCATCCCGCGCTTCGTCGAGCGCACCTCGCAGGGCGTGCGCGAGTACGACCCGTACGCGAAGCTCTTCGAGGAGCGCGTGATCTTCCTCGGCGTGCAGATCGACGACGCCTCGGCCAACGACGTCATGGCGCAGCTGCTGTGCCTGGAGTCGATGGACCCGGACCGCGACATCTCGATCTACATCAACAGCCCCGGCGGCTCCTTCACCGCGCTGACGGCGATCTACGACACGATGCAGTTCGTGAAGCCGGACATCCAGACGGTCTGCATGGGCCAGGCGGCCTCCGCCGCCGCGGTCCTGCTCGCCGCCGGCACCCCCGGCAAGCGCATGGCCCTGCCGAACGCCCGTGTGCTGATCCACCAGCCCTCCGGCGGCACCGGCCGCGAGCAGCTCTCCGACCTGGAGATCGCGGCCAACGAGATCCTGCGCATGCGCGACCAGCTGGAGTCCATGCTGGCCAAGCACTCGTCCACGCCGATCGAGAAGATCCGCGAGGACATCGAGCGCGACAAGATCCTCACGGCCGAGGACGCGCTGGCGTACGGGCTGATCGACCAGATCGTCTCGACCCGCAAGATGAACGCGGTCTGATCCTTGCCGCCAGCTGGCGTGGCGACACCGCGGGATTCCGCGATGTGAACCACGTCAAGGGGGCCCCGAACGGGGCCCCCGGCAAGGTACCGTCGGATATGAGGCACCAGGAGCGCTGAACCAGGCGTCTCCCAGGCGAAGGGGAAGCACCTCGTGGCACGCATCGGTGACGGCGGCGACCTGCTCAAGTGCTCGTTCTGCGGAAAGAGCCAGAAGCAGGTGAAGAAGCTCATCGCAGGACCCGGTGTGTACATCTGCGACGAGTGCATCGACCTCTGCAACGAGATCATCGAAGAGGAACTCGCGGAAACCTCCGAGGTCCGGTGGGAGGAACTCCCCAAGCCCCGTGAGATCTACGAGTTCCTGGAGAGCTACGTCGTCGGCCAGGAGCCGGCGAAGAAGGCGCTCTCGGTAGCGGTCTACAACCACTACAAGCGCGTACAGGCCGGCGAGAACGGCGGCGCGCAGGGGCGGGACGACGCGATCGAGCTCGCGAAGTCCAACATCCTGCTGCTCGGGCCCACGGGCTCCGGCAAGACGCTCCTCGCCCAGACCCTGGCCCGCATGCTGAACGTCCCGTTCGCCATCGCCGACGCGACGGCGCTGACGGAGGCCGGCTATGTCGGCGAGGACGTCGAGAACATCCTGCTGAAGCTGATCCAGGCGGCGGACTACGACGTCAAGAAGGCCGAGACCGGGATCATCTACATCGACGAGATCGACAAGGTCGCCCGCAAGAGCGAGAACCCGTCGATCACGCGCGACGTCTCGGGCGAGGGCGTCCAGCAGGCCCTCCTGAAGATCCTGGAAGGCACGACCGCTTCCGTCCCGCCGCAGGGCGGCCGCAAGCACCCGCACCAGGAGTTCATCCAGATCGACACGACGAACGTGCTCTTCATCGTGGGCGGCGCCTTCGCCGGCCTCGAGAAGATCATCGAGTCGCGTGCGGGCGCCAAGGGCATCGGCTTCGGGGCGACGATCCGCTCGAAGCGCGAGATCGAGGCGAGCGACCAGTTCCAGGAGGTCATGCCGGAGGACCTGGTGAAGTTCGGGATGATCCCCGAGTTCATCGGCCGCCTCCCCGTCCTGACCTCGGTCCACAACCTCGACCGCGAGGCGCTCCTCCAGATCCTGGTGGAGCCGCGCAACGCGCTGGTGAAGCAGTACCAGCGCCTCTTCGAACTCGACGGCGTGGAGCTGGACTTCGAGCGCGAGGCCCTCGAGGCCATCGCCGACCAGGCCATCCTCCGCCAGACGGGCGCGCGCGGCCTGCGCGCCATCATGGAGGAGGTCCTGATGTCGGTGATGTACGAGGTCCCGTCCCGCAAGGACGTGGCCCGCGTGGTCATCACCTCCGATGTGGTCCGCTCCAACGTCAACCCGACGCTGGTCCCCCGCATCGTCCCGAAGGACCAGGGCCCGCACGAGAAGTCGGCGTAGCGGCAGCAGTACGCGAAGAAGGGGCGCTCCCGACCGGGAGCGCCCCTTCTTCGTACGTTCCGCGGGAGTTACTTCTTCACGCGGGCGGTGTTGTAGAGCTTCGCGGCGAAGTCCGCGTTCTGCTCCAGGGTGTAGCCCGGCTTGCCGGCGAGGATGGAGACCGCGTCCGACGCGGTGACCACGGCCACGGTGCTGTAGTCACCCCAGATGCAGACGGGCAGCGTGTATTCCTTGGGCCCCTTGTACGCCGGGTCGTTCGAGGTGAACTTGATGTCCTGGCACTTGAGCACGGCGCCCTTGAAGCCGGCCGGAGTGATCTCCTTGGGGCTGCCGATGAGCTCGACGGTCATCTTCTCGTTCTTCTTGGCGGCGTTCAGCTTGGCCATCGCGAAGTACGAGTCCACCGTCTTCTCGGGGTCGGCGAGCTCACCGTAGACGCCGCTGAAGTTGAGGCCCTTGGCCGTCAGCGCGTTCTTCGGGTCGCCGGACGAGTAGCTCATCCCCACCTGGGCGGGGTTCTTGATGCCCGCGGCCTCGGCTTCCTGCTTGTCCTTGTCGGACATGGGCTGCTCTTGGTACTTCGGGTTCTTCAGGAACTCGCCCACCGACTCCGGGGCGACCAGCTTGTAGCCCTTCGTGGCGTCGGAGACCGAGCCGCCCGAGCCGCCGCCGAGGAACCACCAGCCGCCGGCCGCGATCACGGCGACGACCAGGACCACCGCGATGATCGGGCCCGCCTTGGACTTCTTCGGGGGCTGCTGCGCGGGCATGCCGCCGTACGGGGGCGTCTGGGGCTGCTGGTAGCCGTACGCGGGCTGGGGCGGCTGCGGGGGCTGCTGGTAGCCGCCCTGCTGGGGGTAGCCCTGCGGCGGGCCGGGCGGCGGCGGGGCCTGCTGGGGGTAGCCGTACCCGGGCTGCTGCGGCTGCTGGCCGTACGGGTTCGGCGCCTGCGGGGGCTGCTGCCCGTAGGGGCCCGGCTGCTGCGGCTGCTGGCCGTACGGCCCCGGCTGGTTGTAACTCATCCCGCGTCCCCCTGTGAGGTTTGCTTATCTGTTTCACACATCCTGGCGGAAGCCGGAGGTGCCAGGGACCGCGGGGTGTGGTTCAGTGCGGGACTGTTACCGCTGTGGTGACAAGAAGTTGCCTGAGCAGCGCTCTTGCGGGCAATTCCGGTCACGGGGGCGGAGCGGAGGACGCCGGCGTCTACGTTGCTGAATGTGCAGCTTCGTTACAACTACCGGGTGTATCCGGACGCCGCCCAGCGCTCAGCACTGGCACAGGTGTTCGGGTGTGCGCGTGTGGTGCGGAACGACTGCCTTCGGGTCCGCAAGGACGCTCACGCGGCAGGTATGCCGTACGTGTCATCAGCCGAGCTGTCGAAGAGGCTCCAGCAGTCGCTGAGGGACTTGGACGCCGCTTTCAGGAACTTCTTCGAATCGCTGAAGGGCAGCCGAAAGGGCCGGAAGTACGGCCCGCCTCGGTTCAAGTCCAAGAAGGACTCCCGGCAGTGCGTGCGGCTCAACACCAACGCTTTCGCCCTCCGGGACGACGGCCGGGTGTACGTGGCCAAGGTGGGCGACCTGAGAGTGAGGTGGTCGCGGCCGCTGCCCGCCCCGCCGACCTCCCTGACGGTGGTCAAGGATGCGGCCGGACGGTACTTCGCCAGCTTCGTGGTGGATACGCAGCCGGATGTTCTCCCCGAACGGGACAGCGAGGTCGGGATCGACCTGGGTCTGACGACGTTCGCTGTCCTGTCCGACGGTACGAAGATCTCCTCGCCCAGGTTCCTGCGGCGGGCGGAGAAGAAGCTCAAGCACGGCCGCCACTTCGGGAAGATCGACCGCTTCGAGCCGACCTCGCAGGTCTGCTCCCTCTGTGGACGCAGGGACGGGCCGAAGCCCCTCCAGGTCCGGGAGTGGACGTGTCCGGGGTGTGGCACGGTCCACGACCGGGACGAGAACGCGGCGATCAACACTCTGGCCGCCGGGCGGGCGGACAGGCGAAACGCCTCGTGGAGCGCGGGTAAGACCAGGACGAAAGCCCCGGCACAGCGTGATGAAGCAGGAAGCCGCAGCCGACAAGGCGAGGCGGCACGTCAAGGGTTTCAGGACTGGACTGTCACGGCCCTAAACTGTGGCCCGTGACCGAGAACACGCAGACACCCAGTGCCCCCAACTCCGAACTGCCGACCCAGTACGCGCCGGCCGAGGTAGAGGGGAAGCTCTACGAGCGCTGGGTAGAGCGTGGGTACTTCACGGCCGACCCCGCGAGCGAGAAGCCCGCGTACACCATCGTCATCCCGCCGCCGAACGTCACCGGCTCGCTCCACCTGGGGCACGCCTTCCAGCACACGCTCATGGACGCCCTCACCCGCCGCAAGCGGATGCAGGGGTTCGAGTCGCTGTGGCTGCCGGGCATGGACCACGCCGGCATCGCCACCCAGAACAAGGTCGAGCAGCAGCTCGCCGAGGAGGGCAAGTCCCGCCACGACCTGGGCCGCGAGGAGTTCGTCGACCGGGTCTGGCAGTGGAAGGAAGAGTACGGCGGCAAGATCCTCGGCCAGATGCGGCGGCTGGGTGATGGTGTGGACTGGAGCCGTGAGCGGTTCACCATGGACGAGGGCCTGTCCAAGGCCGTCCAGACGATCTTCAAGAAGCTCTACGACGACGAGCTGATCTACCGCGCCGAGCGCATCATCAACTGGTGCCCCCGCTGCCTGACGGCCATCTCCGACATCGAGGTGGAGTACCAGGAGGACGCGGGCGAGCTCGTCTCCATCACGTACGGCGAGGGCGAGGACACCCTCGTCGTCGCCACCACCCGCGCCGAGACGATGCTCGGTGACACGGCCATCGCCGTCCACCCGGACGACGAGCGCTACAAGCACCTCGTCGGCAAGCTCATCAAGCTGCCGCTCACCGACCGTTCGATCCCGGTCGTCGCGGACACGCACGTCGACCCCGAGTTCGGCACCGGCTGCGTCAAGGTGACCCCGGCGCACGACCCGAACGACTTCGCCATCGGGCAGCGCCACGGCCTGCCCAACATGACGATCATGGACGAGCACGGTGTCATCACCGTCCACGGCCCCTTCCTCGGCCTGGACCGCTTCGAGGCGCGTTCCGCGGTCGTCGGCGCCCTGCGCCAGCAGGGCCGGATCGTCGCCGAGAAGCGTCCGTACATGCACTCCGTCGGGCACTGCTCGCGCTGCTCCACCACCGTCGAGCCGCGCCTGTCCCTCCAGTGGTGGGTCAAGGTCGACACGCTGGCCAAGGCCGCCGGCGACGCCGTCCGTGACGGCCGCGTCGCGATCCACCCGCAGGAGATGGAGAAGCGCTACTTCGACTGGGTCGACAACCTCAACGACTGGTGCATCTCGCGCCAGCTGTGGTGGGGCCACCGCATCCCGGTCTGGTACGGCCCGGACGGCGAGGTCGTCTGCGTCGGTCCCGACGACGAGGCGCCGACCGGCGAGGGCTGGGTCCAGGACACCGACGTCCTCGACACCTGGTTCTCGTCCGGCCTGTGGCCGTTCTCCACGCTCGGCTGGCCGGAGAAGACCCCGGACCTGGCGAAGTTCTACTCCACCGACGTCCTGGTCACCGGCCACGACATCATCTTCTTCTGGGTCGCCCGGATGATGATGTTCGGCCTGTACGCCATGGACGGCGAGGTCCCCTTCAAGACGATCGCGCTGACCGGCCTGGTCCGCGACGAGCGCGGCAAGAAGATGTCGAAGTCCTTCGGCAACGTCGTCGACCCGCTGGACTGGATGGACAAGTACGGCTCCGACGCCGTCCGCTTCACCCTGGCCAAGGGCGCCAACCCCGGCACCGACGTCCCGATCGGCGAGGACTGGGTCCAGGCGTCGCGCAACTTCGCCAACAAGATCTGGAACGCCACCCGCTTCGCGCTGATGAACGGCGCGACGATCGAGGGCGAGCTGCCGGCCCCCGAGGAGATGTCGGCGACCGACCGCTGGATCCTGTCGCGCCTGAACAAGACGGTCGCGCAGGTGGACGCGTACTACGAGGACTTCCAGTTCTCCAAGCTCAGCGAGGCCCTCTACCACTTCGCGTGGGACGAGGTCTTCGACTGGTACGTCGAGCTGTCGAAGACGACCTTCTTCGCGGGCGGCGAGGGTGCCCGGGTCTCCGGCCGGGTCCTCGGCGAGGTCCTGGACACGACCCTGCGCCTGCTGCACCCGATCGTCCCCTTCGTCACCGAAACGCTGTGGACCACCCTGACCGGTGGCGAGTCCCTCGTGGTCGCCGACTGGCCCAAGGACAGTGGCTTCCGCGACGACGCCGCCGAGGCGGAGATCGAGAACCTCCAGGCCGTCGTCACCGAGGTCCGCCGCTTCCGCGCCGACCAGGGTCTCCAGCCCGGCCAGAAGGTCCCGGCCCGCCTGGACCTGGCCGGTACGACGCTGGCCGCGCACGAGGCCGCCATCCGGCAGCTGCTGCGCCTCCAGCCGGAGGGCGAGGAGTTCAGCGCCACCGCGACCCTGCCGGTCGCCGGGGCCACCGTGGCCCTCGACCTGTCCGGGACCATCGACGTGGCCGCCGAGCGCAAGCGCCTCTCCAAGGACCTCGGCGCCGCCGAGAAGGAGAAGCAGCAGGCCGAGGCGAAGCTCGGGAACGAGGCCTTCCTGGCCAAGGCCCCCGACAACGTCGTGGACAAGATCAAGGGCCGCCTCGCCAAGGCCGAGGCCGACATCGCCCGGATCCAGGCGCAGCTGGACTCGCTGCCCGCCGCGTAGCCGGTGAATGCGCGAAGGCCCCCCGCCGTTCGGTGGGGGGCCTTTCGCGTGCCCGTCCGGTGCTGTCCGGCGGCAAGCGGAGTGCCGTATATCACTTGATATGTCCCGGTCGCTGATCCGATCCCGGGCGCGGACCACGGATGATGGGGGAATGCACGTCAAGCCCGCCCTCTCGGCGTTCCACCGGGTCGTGGCCTCCGGCCGCCGGATGGCCGAGAGCCGGGGTGCCTCGCCCCGGGCGCAGGACGTCCTCACGGCGCTGAGCTGCCTGGCCCTGATGACGCTGGACCTGCCCGGGCTCGCCGCCGCCGACAACTCGCTGAGCGGTGTGGGGGCGGCTGTCGTGCTCACCGTGGGGTGCTCGACGCTGCTGATCCGGCGCCGGATGCCGTGGGCGGCGTTCCTGACCGCCCTGCTGTTCATCGGCTGGCTGCACGAGCTGACCCTGATCCAGTTCGCCCTGTACTCCGTCGGCCGGTACCGGGGGCGCCGCGCCGCGATCCTGGCCACCCTCGGGTACGTGGCCTTCGCGCTCTCGGTGTTCAGCCTGCCGGGCTGGCCCGAGCAGAGGGTCGAGACGCTCAGCGCCTTCCTCAGCCTGGTGGTGCCCATCGGGGTGCTCGCCTCCGCCGTCGGGATCGCCGCCTACCGGCACGACCTGGTGCGCGAGCTGGAGGCGCGGCGGGCCGAGTCGGCGGTGCTGAACGCCGTCCAGCAGGAGCGCACCTCCGTCGCCCGCGACGTCCACGACTTCGTCGGGCGGGAGCTGACCCTGCTGACGGTGCGCTCCGAGGTGCTGTCGATGCGGGCGCGCGAGACCCCGTACGCGAAGGACTTCGAGGAGCTGTCGGACACCGCCCGGCGGGCGCACCTGGTGCTGAACGAGATCATCGTGCAGCGCGGGGAGCGGGCCGCGACCCCCGGTGTGGACGGGCTGGCGGCGCTGGCGGAGCAGAGCGGGCGGGCCGGTTCGCCGGTCCGGCTGGCGATGGACCCGCAGGCGTACGCGCTGTCGCCGCTGCGGCAGGCGGCGGTCTACCGGGTGGTGCAGGAGTGCCTGACCAACGCCGCCAAGCACGCGCGCGGCGAGACCATCGACGTGGCGATCCGCATGGACGGCCCGCACCTGAGGATCGCCGTCAGCAACGGCCTGCCGGCCGGGGCCCCGGGCCGGGCCCCGGTCTCGGCCGGCTCGGGCACGGCGAGCATGGCCGAGCGCGTCCGCAGCCTCGGGGGCACCCTGACGGCGACGCGGACGCCGGACTCGTACGAGGTCGTCGCGACGATGCCGCGCGGCTGATCAGGCCCTGGCCGGGGCCAGCAGGCCGCCCAGGGTGTCCAGGTCCTCGACGCAGCGGCCGGACCCGAGGGCCACGCAGTCCAGCGGGGCGTCCGCGACGAAGACCGGGATGCCGGTCGCGGAGGCGATGCGCAGCTCCAGGGTCTTGGGCATGCCGCCGACCTTCTCCCGGCCGCGCACGGTGAAGGTGCGGGTCTCCAGCTCGGGGCGGTCGGGGACCGGCCAGGCCGAGCCGATGGCGACCTTGACGTCCTCGGCGGTGCGTTCGCCGATGAGCAGCGCGTGTTCCTTGCGTACGCGGTCGATGATCGCGGCGTCCATCCGGTCCCCGCCGACGCGCAGGGACTGGGAGGTGACGATCCCGCCGAGGGAGATCACGGCGACCTCCGAGGTGCCGCCGCCGATGTCCACGACCATCGAGCCGCGTGCTTCGGCGACCGGCAGGCCGGCGCCGATCGCCGCCGCCATCGGTTCCTCGATGAGGTGGACCGTCCTGGCGCCGGCCCGGGTGGAGGCGTGGACGATGGCCCGCCGCTCGACCGGGGTCACCCCGGACGGTACGCAGATCACCATCCGGGTGCGCGTGCGCCGGCCGGGCACCGCCTTGCGGACGAAGCCGGATCATCTCGACCAACTTCACCTAGCGGTCCGTAGTCGACCTGTGACAATATGTGTGCGCACGCCCGGCGCCCAGGCGACGTCGGGCACCCTCCTTGGCCCTATAGCCGTGCAGGCTGGGCCAACCAGCGTCCGGAGGGACGTGCTCACACGGGCCGCCGGTAAGCCGGTCGGTACCAGGGCACGAAGACGATTGGCGTGTTTCCGGCATCCTGTCGGGCACGAGTCCTGAGGTGACTCGGGATCGCCAGGCCAATCAGAGACGCTTGCATAACGATCAGGTGCGCCCGTCGCCGAAGATCTCGAGATGCCCAGGTCGAAAGACCTGGGCATCCTCGTCCGTAGACTGGACCCGTGAGTGAGCAGCAGCCCGAGAGCCACGACCGCGACCGCGACGGTACCTTCGACGAGTTCGACCAGATAGTGGCGGAAGAGTCCGACCGCAGCCCCGACCTGGCGGTGATCGAGGCCGGCAGCCGTACCCTGCGCGCGCAGGCCGGGCCGCCGTCGGGCGACCCCGTGCCGACCCGCCCCGAGGACCCCGAGGTGGCGAAGGCGCTGCTGGAGGTGGAGCAGGAGCTCGCCACCCGCTGGGGCGAGACCAAGCTGGAGCCGTCCGTCAGCCGGATCGCCGCGCTGATGGACGTACTGGGCGAGCCGCAGCGCGCGTACCCGTCCATCCACGTCACCGGCACCAACGGCAAGACCAGCACGGCCCGCATGATCGAGTCCCTGCTGAACGCCTTCGACCTGCGCACGGGCCGCTACACCAGCCCGCACGTGCGGTCGGTCACCGAGCGCATCAGCCTCGACGGGGCGCCGATCAGCGCCGAGCGCTTCGTCGAGACCTACCACGACGTGAAGCCGTACGTGGAGATGGTCGACGCCGCCGAGGAGTACCGGCTGTCGTTCTTCGAGGTGCTCACGGGCATGGCGTACGCGGCCTTCGCGGACGCGCCGGTCGACGTGGCCGTCGTCGAGGTCGGCATGGGCGGCAGCTGGGACGCCACCAACGTGATCGACGGGACGGTCGCGGTGATCACCCCGATCAGCCTGGACCACACGGACCGGCTCGGCTCCACGCCCGGCGAGATCGCCCTGGAGAAGGGCGGCGTCATCAAGCAGGACGCCACCGTGATCCTGGCGCAGCAGCCGGTGGACGCGGCGCAGGTGCTGCTGAAGAAGGCCGTGGAGGTCGACGCGACGGTGGCCCGCGAGGGCATGGAGTTCGGCGTCGTCTCCCGCGAGGTGGCGGTCGGCGGCCAGATGCTGACCCTGCGCGGGATGGGCGGCGAGTACGACGGCATCTTCCTGCCGCTGTACGGGGCCCACATGGCGCACAACGCGGCGGTCGCGCTGGCGGCCGTGGAGGCCTTCTTCGGGGTCGGCGGGGAGCACGCGCGGGAGCTGGACGGGGACACGGTGCGGCGGGCCTTCGCCTCGGTGACCTCGCCGGGCCGCATGGAGGTCGTGCGCCGCAGCCCGACGGTGATCCTGGACGCCGCGCACAACCCGGCGGGGGCGCAGGTCACGGCGGAGGCGGTGACCGAGGCCTTCGGCTTCAGCCGGCTGATCGGGGTCGTGGCGGCGAGCGAGGGCAAGGACGTCAAGGGGGTCCTGGAGGCCTTCGAGCCGATCTTCGCGGAGGTCGTGGTCACCGAGAACACCAGCCACCGGGCGATGGGCGCGGACGAGCTGGCGGCGATCGCGGTCGAGGTCTTCGGTGCGGACCGGGTGCAGGTGGAGCCGCGGCTGGACGACGCCCTGGAGGCGGCGGTCACCCTGGCGGAGGAAGAGGCCGAATACGGAGGGGCCGGGGTCCTGGTGACCGGTTCCGTGATCACGGTGGGCGAGGCCCGCCTGCTGTTCAAGAAGGGCTGAGGGATCGATGCGCACGCTCTGCGCGAGCACGCTGATCGGTGAATTCTTCATCGTCGGCTTCGCGGGCCTGGTGGCCATGAAGAACCCGGACCTGACCCAGGCCCAGGTGTGGACGGTCTGCGGCGTGACGATGCTGCTGTCGGTGCTGCTGTGCGGGATGCTGTCGCGCCCCGGCGCGGTGCAGCTCGGCTGGGCGCTGCAGATCGGCCTGATCGCGAGCGGTTTCGTGGTCCCGACGATGTTCTTCCTGGGTGCGGTCTTCGCCGGCCTGTGGTGGTGCTCGGTGCACTACGGCCGCCGGATCGACGCGATCAAGGCGAGCTGGGCCGCCGCGCAGGCGGAAGCCGCTGCCCCTGACGCTGCGTGACGGGTCACCGTATCGGCCCTGTAGATTCGTGCCACCGCACCCGTTTGCCGCAAGGAGTTGTCACATGACCCAGCGCACGCTCGTCATCCTCAAGCCGGACGCCGTCAGGCGCGGCCTGGTCGGCGAGATCATCGGCCGCATCGAGCGGAAGGCGGGCTGGACCATTCCCGCGCTGGAGCTGCGCACCCTGGATGCGGAGACCCTGGAGTCCCACTACGGTGAGCACAAGGGCAAGCCGTTCTACGAGCCCCTGATGGGCTTCATGGCGAGCGGTCCGGTCGTCGTCCTCGTCGTGGAAGGGGAACGCGCGATCGAGGGTGTCCGCCAGCTGGCCGGACCCACCGACCCGATCGCCTCCGCGCCCGGCTCCATCCGGGGGGACTTCGGCACGATCGTCCGCGAGAACCTCATCCACGCCTCGGACTCCGAGGAGTCCGCGGAGCGCGAGCTGAAGCTGTTCTTCCCGGCTCTCTGAGCGTCCGCGAGCCGTTCCCGAGCGCTCCTTCCTGACGCGACATCAGCCAAATAGCGCTCATGACCTGGGGCGACCGAAGTAATTTCGGTCGCCCTTCGGTATAGCGGGCGCCGACCGGGAACGCATGGCCAGGACACGACGTCACCACTAAGGGGGCGGGTCTCCGTTCCGGCGGGATCGCCGGAGTCCCGTCGCGCGGTGTTCGTACTCACGGCACTACGATGGGGCCTCCACCCACACACCCACCTCGCCGACCTGACAGCAGCCGCTATCAACTGGAAGGCCAGACGCTCCTCATGGGGAACAAGGGGAACAACATGTCGTTCATCGGCCGTGACATGGCGATCGACCTCGGGACCGCCAACACGCTGGTGTACGTGAGGGGCCGGGGAATCGTCCTGAACGAGCCGTCCGTGGTCGCCATCAACACGAACACCGGTGGCATCCTGGCGGTCGGTTCCGAGGCGAAGAAGATGATCGGCCGGACGCCCGGCAACATCGTCGCCGTACGCCCCCTCAAGGACGGCGTGATCGCCGACTTCGAGATCACCGAGCGCATGCTCCGTTACTTCATCCTCAAGATCCACAAGCGTCGCTACCTGGCGCGCCCGCGCGTCGTGGTCTGCGTTCCCTCCGGCATCACGGGAGTGGAGCGGCGCGCCGTCATCGAGGCGTCCACGCAGGCCGGCGCCCGCCAGGTGCACATCATCGAGGAGCCCATGGCCGCCGCCATCGGCTCGGGCCTGCCCGTCCACGAGGCCACCGGCAACATGGTCGTGGACATCGGCGGCGGCACCACCGAGGTCGCCGTCATCTCCCTCGGCGGAATCGTCACGGCGCAGTCCATCCGGGTGGCCGGCGACGAGCTGGACAACGCGATCATCCAGCACATCAAGAAGGAGTACTCGCTCCTCCTCGGCGAGCGCACCGCCGAGCAGATCAAGATCACCATCGGGTCGGCGTACGACCTCGACAAGGACGAGCACACCGAGATCCGCGGCCGCGACCTCGTCTCCGGCCTCCCGAAGACCGTGGTCATCTCCGCCGCCGAGGTGCGCAAGGCCATCGAGGAGCCGGTCAACTCCATCGTCGACGCCGTCAAGACCACCCTCGACAAGTGCCCGCCGGAGCTCTCCGGCGACATCATGGACCGCGGCATCGTGCTCACCGGCGGCGGCGCCCTGCTGCGCGGCCTCGACGAGCGGCTGCGCCGTGAGACCGGCATGCCCATCCACATCGCCGAAGACCCCCTCGACTCCGTGGCCCTCGGCTCCGGCAAGTGCGTCGAGGAGTTCGAGGCCCTCCAGCAGGTTCTGGACGCCCAGCCCCGACGGTGATCAAATCCCCGTAACGGGGCATGTGGAACACAAGGATCCGCCGTACGGGTGCTACCGCGCCCGTGCGGCGGATCGTTGATATACAGGCACAGTCCGGTGCAGCCCCGGCTTCGCCGGAGCGGCTCCGCCGCACGGTTTCTACGAGGAAGGCACGGCCGCCGCACGTGAGGGACACACGAGAGAGCCGGCTGCTCCTGGTGCTGCTGATCGCCATCGCGTTCGCATTGATCACGGTGGACATCAGAGCGGGCGAGGAGTCACCGGTCGACGGTGCCCGGAAGGCCGCGGCAGCGGTCTTCGGCCCTGTCGAGAAGGGCGTCGCGACCGCGGTGGACCCGGTCGCCAACGCCATAGGGGCCGTACGCGACTCCGACGCGCGCCACAACCGGATCGCGACGCTGGAGCGCGAGAACACCGCCCTGAAGTCCAAGCTGGGCAGCGACGACCGGACCCGCAGCCGCATCCACGAGCTCGACGAGATGCTCAAGCGGGCCGGCTCCGGGCAGTACGGCATCAAGGGCGCCGAGGTCATCGCCATAGGAGCGGCCCAGGGCTTCTCCTGGACCGTCACCATCGACGCGGGCAGCAAGGACGGCATCGAGCGCGACATGTCCGTCCTCAACGGGGACGGACTGGTCGGCCGGGTCACCACCGTCGGCCCCGACACCGCCACCGTGCTGCTCGCCAACGACCCCGACTTCACCGTCGGCACCCGGCTGGAAGGCACCGGCGAACTCGGCTTCGCCACCGGCCAGGGCGACCGCGCCCTGTCCGTCCAGATGCTCAACGGCCGCGCCAAGGTCAGCCCCGGCGACCGCCTGGTCACCTTCGGCTCCCGCGCCAACAAGCCCTTCGTGCCCGGCGTCCCGCTCGGCGAGGTGGTCCGCGTCGACCCCTCCGGCGGTGGCCTCACCCGCACCGTGCACGTCCGGCCGTTCGTCGGCTTCTCCCGCCTCGACATCGTCGGCGTGGTCGTGATGCCGCCGCGCGAGGACCCGCGCGACGCCGTCCTGCCGCCCAAGCCCGAGCCCCCGAAGCCCACGCCGACGGTCACCGTCACGGTCACGCCCTCCCCGAGCGTCTCCGGCCGGCCCGCGGACGAGGAGGAGAGCTGAGCCATGCGCTTCAACCGGATCCTGCTCTCCTCCACCCTCGTCGTGGTCGCCCTCGTCGTCCAGGTCACGATCCTGGGCCGGCTCCAGCTCCCCGGAGCCGTCCCCGACCTGCTGCTGCTCACCGTCGTCGCCCTGTCCCTGGTGTACGGGGCGACCTCCGGCGCCCTGCTCGGCTTCGGCGCCGGACTCCTCGCCGATCTGTCCCCGCCCGCCGACCACGCGGCCGGCCGCTACGCCCTCGTCCTGTGCCTCATCGGCTACCTCGCCGGCCTGGCCCGCCCCGACAACGGCCGGTTCCGCTCCGCCTGGGGCCCGATGCTCACCGTGCTGGCCGCCGCCGTCGGCTCGATCCTGCTCTACGTCGGGGTCGGCGCCCTGGTCGGCGACACCGCGGAACGCCACGTCGGCCTCGGCAGCCTGCTGTTCACCGCAGTCCTGTACGACCTGCTGCTGGCCCCCTTCACGGTGCCGTTCATCATGGCCCTCGCCCGCCGCGCCGAGAACGACCCGATGGCCGTGGAGGCCAACGGCGGTCCGGCGCAGGGAGCCGACGTGTCCTCCGGCTGGCTGGCCGGCGGCACCGGACTGCGCATCGGCACCCAGCGGGGCGGCCTGCGCCTGCGGACGTCCCGCGGCCGTGCGAACCGGGCCGGCCGGATAAAGGGCGTCAAAGGCGTGAAGAACGTCAAGAAGCTGTGACGGGGGAGCACGAGGCATGACCAACATTCCGGAGACCGGCCGCACCCCCCGGGTGCAGATCCGGCTCGTCATCATCCAGGTGCTCGTCTTCTCCCTGCTGTTCACCCTCGGTGGCCGGCTCTGGTACCTGCAGATCCGCAACGGCCACGAGTACGCCGACGCGGCCAAGAACAACCACGTCCAGCGGGTCGTGCAGCCCGCCGTGCGCGGCTCCATCCTGGACGCCCGCGGCGTGCCGATCGCCGACAACGAGACCCGCCTGGTGGTCTCCGCGTCCCGCACCGAGCTGATGCGGATAAAGGACCGGGGCAAGGCCGTCCTGACCCGCCTCGCCGGAGTCCTGGACATGAAGCCGCAGGACGTCATGGACAAGGTCCGGCTCTGCGACTCCAAGACCCCCAAGCCCTGCTGGAACGGCTCCCCGTACCAGCCGATCCCGGTCACCCTGGAAGCCACCACCCAGCAGGCCCTCCAGATCCGCGAACGCCCCGAGGACTTCCCCGGCATCACCGCCGAACCCACCGCGGTACGCCGCTACCCGGCGCCCGGCGCGGCCCGCGCCGCGCAGGTGCTCGGCTACCTCTCCCCGGTCACCGACGACGAGATCCAGAAGGCCAAGGACACCGACTCGCCGCACCTGCGCTCGGACCAGGTCGGCCGCTCCGGACTCGAGCGCACCTACGACAGGGAGCTGCGCGGCAAGGCCCAGGTCACCTCGTACGAGGTCGACAACCTCGGACGGGTCATGGACCAGACGAAGTCCGACCCGGGCGTCGCCGGGTCCACCCTCGTCACCAGCATCGACGCCCGGGTCCAGTCCGTCGCCGAGTACGAGCTCGCCCAGGCGATGAAGGTCGTCCGCAACGAGACCGACAACATCACCGGCCGCAAGTACGAGGCCGACTCCGGCGCCGTCGTCGTCATGGAGACCAAGACCGGCCGCGTCGTCGCGATGGCCTCCCAGCCCGACTACGACCCCAACGCCTGGGTCGGCGGCATCTCCGGCCAGGACTACGCCAGCCTCACCAGCAAGAACTCCAACTACCCGCTGCTCAACCGGGCCATCCAGGGCCAGGCCCCCGCGGGCTCCATCTTCAAGGTGGTCTCGGCGAGCGCGGCCGTGCGCGCCGGCTACGGCTTCGACGACAAGTACAACTGCAGCGCCTCCTACAACATGGGCGGCCGCAGCTTCGCGAACTTCGAGTCCAAGGGGCACGGCCCCATCACCCTCGGCGAAGCCCTCAAGTTCTCCTGCAACACCGTCTTCTACGCCCTCGGTCACAAGGAGTGGAACCGCGACGGCGGCCTCGAGCCCAAGAAGGACGCCCACGACTGGTTCTACCGGACCGCCCGCGAGTTCGGACTCGGCTCCGAGACCGGGATCGACCTGCCCAATGAGGTCACCGGCCGCATCCCCGACCGCCAGTGGAAGAAGAACTTCTGGGAGGCCAACAAGGACTCCTGGTGCAAGCAGGGCAAGAAGGGCGGCAGCTACGTCGAGCAGATCGCCTACGAGAACTGCCTCGAGGGCAACCAGCTGAAGGCCTTCGACAGCATCAACTTCGCCATCGGCCAGGGCGACGTCCTCGTCACCCCCATCCAGATGGCCACCGCCTACGCCGCCATCAGCAACGGCGGCACCCTCCACGACCCCACCGTCGGCAAGGCCGTGATCAGCCCCGACGGCAAGATCGAGGAGATCAGGCCCACGGCCCACGGCAAGCTGCCGGTCGACGCCAAGACCGTCAGCGACCTCGACCACGGCCTGCGCATGGTCGTCGAGCCCGGCGGCACCGCCGCCTGGCGGTTCATCGGCTGGCCGAACGACAAGATCCCGATGCGGGCCAAGACCGGCACCGCCCAGGTCTACGGCAAGCAGACCACCTCGTGGCTGGCGACCTACACCGACGACTTCACCATCGTGATGACGATCTCCCAGGGCGGCACCGGCTCCGGCGCCTCGGGCCCCGCGGTCCGCAACATCTACAACGCGATGTACGGCCTCACCATGTCCGGCAAGCAGGACCTCTCCAAGGCCCTGCTGCCCAAGCCGGAGGCGAAGCTGCCCACCGTCCACCCCGACGGCTCCATCGAAGCCCCCGAGATCCGGCCGTACGTGCCCCCGTCCCCGGAGGAGCTGGCGCCACCCGCGCTCGCCGGCCCGCCCCCCCTGCGGCATGACTGAGACGTGATGATGCAGACCGCCAACAAGTTCTCCGTATCCCGGTACGCGCCCCAGAAGGGCCCGCTCGCCCGGCTGACGGCCCGCGACTCGGTCCTGCGACGGCTCGACTGGCCGATACTGCTCTCGGCGCTCGCGATGTCGCTGATCGGCGCCCTGCTGGTGTGGTCGGCGACCCGCCACCGGGACACGCTCAACCAGGGCGACCCGCAGTACTTCCTCTGGCGCCACCTGCTCAACACCGGCATCGGCCTGGTGCTGATGATCGGGACGGTCCTCCTCGGCCACCGCACCCTGCGCGGCGCGGTCCCCGTCCTGTACGGGCTCTCGCTCGTGCTGGTCGCGGCCGTGCTCACTCCGCTCGGCGCCACCATCAACGGCGCCCACGCCTGGATCGTCGTCGGCGGCGGCTTCTCGCTCCAGCCCTCGGAGTTCGTGAAGGTCACCATCATCCTGGTGATGGCGATGCTGCTGGCGGCCCGGGTGGACGCGGGCGACCTCGAGCACCCCGAGCACCGGACCGTGGTCAAGGCACTGTGCCTGGCCGCCGCCCCCATGGGCATCGTGATGCTGATGCCCGACCTGGG
This sequence comes from Streptomyces sp. NBC_00091, assembly GCF_026343185.1. Lineage (GTDB taxonomy): Bacteria > Actinomycetota > Actinomycetes > Streptomycetales > Streptomycetaceae > Streptomyces. The sequence continues at coordinate 3,941,869 of NZ_JAPEMA010000001.1, forward strand.
CTCGGTCATGGTGATGGTCGTGATCGTGCTCGGGGTACTGCTGGCCTCCGGAGCCTCCAACCGCTGGGTGCTCGGGCTGATCGGCGCCGGGACCGCCGGCGCGATCCTGATCTGGCAGCTCGGCGTGCTCGACCAGTACCAGATCAACCGCTTCGCCGCCTTCGCCAACCCCGCGCTCGACCCCTCCGGCGCCGGCTACAACACCAACCAGGCGCGGATCGCGATCGGCGGCGGCGGCCTGACGGGCTCCGGCCTGTTCAAGGGCCCGCAGACCACCGGCCAGTTCGTCCCGGAACAGCAGACCGACTTCGTGTTCACGGTGGCGGGGGAGGAGCTCGGCTTCGTCGGCGGCCTGCTGATCCTCGGCCTGCTCGGGGTGGTCCTGTGGCGCGCCTGCATGATCGCCCGCGCGACCACCGAGCTGTACGGGACCATCGTGGCCGCCGGAATCATCGCCTGGTTCGCCTTCCAGGCCTTCGAGAACATCGGCATGAACCTCGGCATCATGCCCGTGGCCGGCCTGCCCCTGCCGTTCGTCTCCTACGGAGGCTCGTCGATGTTCGCCGTCTGGGTGGCCATCGGACTACTCCAGTCGATCCGCGTACAGCGCCCCCTGTCGGCCTGATCCGGACGGAGCGGGACGGCTTTCCGCCGGAAGCCGGAAGCCGTCCTGCCGCCGCCCCCGGTTCAGGACTAGATTCGATCCATGGCGGAAACCCAGCGCGAGATCGAGCGGAAATTCGAGTTCACGCAGGCCGGGCCCGGACAGCGGCTGCCCGACCTGACCGGCACCGCCGCCATCGCGGCCGTACGCGACCGGGGCACCGTCCACCTCGACGCCGTCTACTACGACACCCCCGACCGGCGGCTCGCCGCCGACGGCCTCACCCTGCGCCGCCGCACCGGCGGCGAGGACGCCGGCTGGCACCTCAAACTGCCCGTCGCCCCCGGCGTCCGCGACGAGATCCGGACCCCCCTCGCCGACACCGTCCCGCCCGCCCTCGCCCGACTGGTCCGCTCCCGGGTCCGCGACGCGAGCCTCGAACCCCAGGTCCGGCTGCTGTCCTCGCGCAAGGTCAGCCACCTCCTCGACGCCCGGGGAACCCTCCTCGCCGAACTCAGCACCGACGAGGTCACCGCCGAACGCGAGGACACCGCCGTGTCCTGGACGGAGGTCGAGGTCGAACTCGCCGACGGCGCCGACCCCGCACTCCTCGACGCCGTCGAGAAGACCTTCCGCAAGGCCGGACTCAAAGTCTCGGACGCCCCCTCCAAACTGGCCCGCGCCCTCGCCGAGACGGGCGCCGAGCCCCCCGCCCGCCCCGGGCCCGGCCCGGACGACGAAACAGCGGGCGCGCACGTCCTGGCGTACCTGCGCGATCAGGTCGACGCCCTGATCTCCTACGACCCCGCGGTACGGCGCGACCTGCCCGACTCCGTACACCAGATGCGCGTCGCCGCCCGCCGCATGCGCAGCGCCTTCAAGAGCTACCGCAAGGTCCTCGACCGCGAGATCACCGACCCGATCGGCGAGGAACTGCGCTGGCTCGCCGGAGAGCTCGGCGTCGACCGGGACCAGGAAGTCCTCCACGACCGCTTCCAGGCCGCCGTCGCCGAACTCCCGCGCACCCTCCTGACTGGCCCGGTCCGCAGCCGCCTGCGCACCTGGAACGGCTCCCGCCGCGCCGGCTCCCGACGCCGCGCCCTCGCCGCCCTCGACAACGACCGCCACCTCGCCCTCATCGACACCCTGGAGGGCCTCCTCGCCGACCCGCCGCTGCTGTCCGGCGCCGCCAAGCCCGCCGGCAAGGCCCTGCCCAAGGCCGTCCGGCGCGACTACGGCCGCCTCGCCGCCCGCGTCGACCACTCGCTCTCCCTCGACCCGGGGGAGGACCGGGACCACGCCCTGCACGACGCCCGCAAGGCCGCCAAACGCGCCCGCTACGCCGCCGAGGCCGCGAAACCCGCCCTCGGCAAGTCCGCCGAGAAGCTCGCCAAGGCCATGAAGTCGGTCCAGACCCTGCTCGGCGAGCACCAGGACAGCGTCGTCGCCCGCACCGCCCTGCGCGACCTGGCCCGCCAGGCCCACGGCGCAGGCGAGCCCTCCTTCACCTGGGGACTCCTGTACGGCCACGAGGAGGCTCTGGCGGAAAGGTGCGAACGCGACCTCCCGGACGTCTGGGCGAAGGCCTCGGCCCCCGGCCGGCGGGCCGCCCTCGGATGATCACGGCGAGAGGGGGCGGCCGGCGCTCGGGTACTCTGGAGAGTCGCCCCCTGCCCGCTTCACGAAAGTCGCGTGATGTCCGAGTCGGTCTTCCCACAGCTCGAAGCTCTGCTCCCGCATGTGCAGAAGCCCATCCAGTACGTCGGTGGTGAGCTCAACTCCACCGTGAAGCCGTGGGAGAGCGCGGACGTCCGCTGGGCGCTCATGTACCCGGACGCGTACGAGGTCGGGCTGCCCAACCAGGGCGTCATGATCCTCTACGAGGTGCTCAACGAGCGCGAGGGCGTCCTCGCCGAGCGCACGTACTCGGTGTGGCCGGACCTGGAAGCCCTGATGCGCGAGCACAAGGTGCCCCAGTTCACCGTCGACAGCCACCGCCCCGTCTCGGCCTTCGACGTGTTCGGCCTGTCCTTCTCCACGGAGCTGGGCTACACCAACATGCTCACGGCGCTGGACCTCGCGGGCATCCCGCTGGAGGCGAAGAACCGTACGCTCGACCACCCCATCGTCCTCGCGGGCGGCCACGCGGCCTTCAACCCCGAGCCGATCGCGGAGTTCATCGACTGCGCGGTCATCGGCGACGGCGAGCAGGCCGTCCTCGACATGACCGAGATCATCCGCACCTGGAAGGCCGAAGGCCGTCCGGGCGGACGCGAGGAGGTCCTGCTGCGCCTCGCGAAGACCGGCAACGTCTACGTGCCGGGCTTCTACGACGTCGAGTACCTGGAGGACGGCCGCATCGGCCGTGTCGTGCCGAACCGCTCCGGCGTGCCGTGGCGTGTCTCCAAGCACACCGTCATGGACCTCGACGAGTGGCCGTACCCCAAGCAGCCCCTGGTCCCGCTCGCCGAGACCGTCCACGAGCGGATGTCCGTGGAGATCTTCCGCGGCTGCACCCGCGGCTGCCGTTTCTGCCAGGCCGGCATGATCACGCGCCCCGTGCGGGAGCGAAGCATCACCGGCATCGGCGAGATGGTCGAGCGCGGCCTCAAGGCCACGGGCTTCGAAGAGGTCGGTCTCCTCTCCCTGTCCTCCGCGGACCACACCGAGATCGCGGACATCGCCAAGGGCCTCGCGGACCGCTACACCGACGACAAGGTGGGCCTGTCCCTGCCGTCGACCCGCGTGGACGCCTTCAACGTGGACCTGGCCAACGAGCTGACCCGCAACGGCCGCCGCTCGGGCCTGACCTTCGCCCCCGAGGGCGGCTCCGAGCGCATGCGCAAGGTCATCAACAAGATGGTCTCGGAAGAGGACCTGATCCGTACGGTCTCCACGGCGTACGGCAACGGCTGGCGCCAGGTGAAGCTGTACTTCATGTGCGGCCTGCCGACCGAGACCGACGAGGACGTCCTCCAGATCGGCGACATGGCGGTCAACGTCATCGCCAAGGGCCGCGAGGTCTCCGGGCAGAACGACATCCGCTGCACGGTCTCGATCGGTGGCTTCGTGCCGAAGCCGCACACCCCCTTCCAGTGGGCCCCGCAGCTCTCGGCCGAGGAGACGGACGCCCGCCTCGGCAAGCTCCGCGACAAGATCCGCGGCGACAAGAAGTACGGCCGCTCGATCGGCTTCCGCTACCACGACGGCAAGCCCGGCATCGTCGAGGGCCTCCTCTCGCGCGGCGACCGCCGCATCGGCGACGTCATCCGCGCGGTCTACGAGGACGGCGGCCGCTTCGACGGCTGGCGCGAGCACTTCTCGTACGACCGCTGGATGCGGGCCGCGGAGAAGGCCCTGCCGGCGTACGGGGTGGACGTGGCCTGGTACACGACCCGCGAGCGCACGTACGAAGAGGTCCTGCCCTGGGACCACCTGGACTCCGGCCTCGACAAGGACTGGCTCTGGGAGGACTGGCAGGACGCCCTCGACGAGACCGAGGTCGAAGACTGCCGCTGGACCCCGTGCTTCGACTGCGGCGTGTGTCCTCAGATGCAGACGGAGATCCAGATCGGCCCGACCGGCAAGAAGCTCCTGCCGCTGTCGGTCGTGAAGTGACCCGGGCCTCCGGCTGAAGCCTTACGGGATATGCCCCCCACCGTCCGACGGTGGGGGGCATATTCATTCGATCGGTGAGTGAAGGTTTCTGCCGTTGCGGTGCGCGGATATCTTGAGAGCGCTGATGAGCAATCCCGCTGGAGGTGGTTCTTATGGCCAAGACCGTGATCGACATCAATGAGGAAGCCCTGGCGCTCGCAGCCGAAGCCCTCGGCACCACGACCAAGAAGGACACGGTCAACGCCGCGCTCGAGGAAGTAGGAGCACGTCTGCGCCGCGAGCGTGCGCTGGAGCAGCTCATCGCGCTGGCTGATGAGGGTGCGTTCGACGCGCTCACGGAGCCGGGCTTCGAGGACGAGGCGTGGCGCTGAATGACCGGGAATCAGCAGTATCTGATCGACAAAGTCCGCAGCCGGCCGGATCCTCCGGCCGGGCGTCCGTGACGGCTGGATCGAGATCCTCAAGGCCGGTCGTATCTCGCTGTGCGAGCCGACGGAGTTCGAGATGCTCTTCTCGGCTCGTTCGGCGCAGGACTATCGGCGCACCAAGGCTCAGCTCCGTGACCTCTTCGGCTGGCGCCCGGTCCCTGAGGACGGCTGGCAGCAGATCCTGGATCTGCAAGAGCAGCTTTCGCGCCGGGGCAGCCACCGCTCGGCGAGCGGCATCGACCTCCTCGTCGCCGTTACCGCGAAGGCTCACGGCCTGACGGTCCTGCACTACGACCGGGACTTCGACACGATCGCCGGCGTCACCGAACTCCAGTCGCGCTGGCTGGCCGAGCCCGGGTCGATCGACTAGTCGGTAGGGCCGCGGCGCAACGGATGGCCCGGTTCTGGTGTCCTTAGCGGCATGCAGATGGAGAAGTCGCAGGCCGGGCCGGGTGGGGACGGGTGCCTGGTGGGGGTGGTCAGGGTCCCCGTGAGGATCGTGGCCGTGGTGGTGGTGTTGCCGGTGCGGGCGGTGTGGGACCTGTTGGTGCTGGGGGCCCGGGGTGCGCGGCGGCACGTGCTGGCGCCGCTGGGCGAGGCGGTCGGCTGGGTGCTCGTCCGGCTGTGGACGTACCTGCTGGGCCCGCTCGCGAAGGCCGTCTTCTACTGGCCGTGGGTCGGGCTGTGGCGCTACCTCGTCGTTCCCGTCGCAGGCGCGCTCTACACCTACCTGCTGCGGCCGCTCGGGCTGGGGATCGCCTGGCTGTGCATCTCGTTCGGGCGGTACGTGCTCGTGCCGCTGGGGGTCGGGATCGCGTGGGTGCTGCGGCACGTGGTGGTGCTGCCGTCGGGCTGGCTGTACCGGGAAGTGCTGACGCCCGTCGGGCACGGGCTGCGGTGGCTGCTGGTCGCGGTGTTCGTATGGCCGTGGGTGGGGTTGTGGCGGTACGTGCTCGTGCCGGTCGGGCACGCGCTGCTCTGGATCGGGCGGTACGTGGTCCTGCCGCCGCTCACGCTGCTGTACCGGTACGTCCTCACGCCGCTGGGCCACCTCCTCGTCAGCGCCTGGCACCTCGCCGGCCGGATCACCCGGGCCCTCGGGCGCGGGCTGCGCCGGCTGTGGCGCGGCTGGGTCGCACGGCCCGCCGCGTGGGTCTACCGGCAGGTGGCCACACCCGTCGGGCACGTCGTGCGCGAGGTGTGGCGTACCTCCCGCGCCGCGGTGCGGGAGGCGCGGGCCGAGGTCAGGCGCATCCTGTTCGGGGGGCCGCCCCGGGAACCGGTGAGGTCACGGGCGCGTACTCTGGGTAGTACGACAGCCGCCGACGCGGCACCCGCTCCCGAGATCTCCCTGCACGAGCGGCAGGGGTGAGCCGGACGGGTCGACAGGACTCAGGGCGGCGCGCGAGCCGCGACGCCCCGCACAAGGAGAAGAACCACTGGGCAAGCGACAGCCCGAAGGCCCGCCTCCCGCACCGGTGGTGCAGCGCATTCGTCTGCGCTACACCAAGCGTGGCCGCCTCCGGTTCACCAGCCACCGAGACTTCCAGCGCGCGTTCGAGCGCGCCCTGCGCCGCGCCGAGGTGCCCATGGCGTACTCGGCCGGCTTCACCCCGCACCCCCGGGTCTCGTACGCGAACGCGGCGCCCACCGGCACCGGCAGCGAAGCCGAGTACCTGGAGATCGGCCTCGCCGAGGCCCGCGACCCCGAGAAGCTCCGTGAGCTGCTCGACGAGTCCATGCCGCTCGGCCTCGACATCGTCGACGCCGTCGAGGCCCGCACCTCCGGCCTCGCGGACCGCCTGACGGCCTCCGTCTGGGAGCTGCGCCTGGAGGGCGTGGAGCCCGCCGACGCGGCGCGGGCGGTGGAGACCTTCCTCGCCGCCGAGACGGTGGAGGTGCAGCGCCGGACCAAGAACGGCATCCGGACCTTCGACACCCGCGGCGCCGTCGTCACTCTCGAGGCGCTTCCTGCCCAGGCTGATAGGCCGCTGGACAATGCCTGTGCGATACTGCGGCTGGTTGTTCGGCATTTGACACCTGCCGTGCGACCCGACGACGTCCTGTCCGGTCTCCAAGCTGTGGCCGACCTGGCGCCGCCGGTCCCCGCAGCGGTGACCAGGCTGGCGCAGGGGCTCTTCGACGAGGAGTCCGGCACGGTGACCGACCCGCTCGCGCCCGACCGCGAGGCTGTCACGGCCGCCCCACCCACGGCCGCCGTGAGTGCCGACGCGAAGGCGCCGGAAGGTCCCGCCGCGTAGGGATCGTCGTTGTCGCGCCGCCCTGGCACTCGGGAGCCACCTGGGTCGGGCAGCGCACTGACCTGAAGACTTCCGCCAGGCCGTACGGACAACACGTACGGAACCGGCGGCCATGGACTACAGCTCCCGTGTGGCGAACGCGCCCCGGAGGCCGGCTCCGCGCCCCATTGCGCGGGGCCGTGCCGGACCGGATGTCAGCCGCGGCGCCCGGGAGCGTGACGGGAGAACCGCCCGCATGCTCAACAACGAAAACACCCCCGCCGCCGACAGTGGCAGCCCCAGCGACAACCTGCCTCCGCGCAGGCGTCGCCGCGCGGCTTCCCGGCCGGCCGGCCCGCCCGGCGGCGTCGCCGCCGCCCCCGAGGCCGTCGTGGAGGCGGCGCCCGTGGCTGCCGCCGAGGAGGCTCCGGCCGCCGCTGCGGCTCCGCGTGCCCGTCGTCGTGCCACCCGTGCCGTGACCGCGCCGGCCGCCGTGGCCGAGGCTGCCGAGGCCGTGGTCGTCGAGACCACCCCCGTGGCTGCCGCCGAAGAGGCTCCGGCCGCCGCCGCCCCGCGTACCCGCCGCCGTGCCACCCGCGCCGTCGCCGCTCCCGAGGCCGTCGTCGAGGCCGCCGAGGTCGAGGAGGAGGCTCCGGCCGCCGCTCCGGCTCCGCGTGCCCGTCGTCGTGCCACTCGCGCCGTGACCGCCCCCGAGGCCGTCGTGGCCGAGGCCGAGCCCGTGGCCGCCGAGGCCGTCGTCGAGGCCGCCGAGGTCGAGGAGGAGGCTCCGGCCGCCGCTCCGGCTCCGCGTGCCCGTCGTCGTGCCACCCGCGCCGTCGCCGCCCCGGTCGCCGCCGTCGAGGTCCCCGCGGCCGAGCCCGTGGCTGTCGAGGCCGAGGTCGAGGCCGAGGTCGAGGAGGAGGCTCCGGCCGCCGCTCCGGCTCCGCGTGCCCGCCGCCGTGCCACTCGCGCCGTGACCGCTCCGGCCGCCGTGGCCGAGGCCGCCGAGGAAGAGGCCCCCGCCGTCGCGGAGGAGGCCCCGAAGGCCGCCACCCGCGCCGTCACCGTCGCCGACGCCGTGGACGCCCCCAAGCGCGGCCGCCGCCGCGCCACCCGCTCCTCCGCCCCGGCGGCCCCCGCCGCCGCGGCCGCCCCCGCGCAGCCCGCGGCCGCCGCCGAGCCGGAGGCCCCGGCCCCGGCCGGCCGCCGCCGCGCCGGGCGTCCCGCCGTGGCCGTCTTCCAGGCCCCGGTCTTCGCCGAGCCGATGTTCCAGACCCCGGAGACCGCCGCCATGGCCGCCGCGGCCGCTGCCGCCGCCGTCCAGGCGGAGGAGGCCGAGGAGGAGGAAGAGGCCGAGGCCGTAGCCGAGGTCCAGGCCCCCGCCGCGCAGCCCGCCGGCCGCCGTCGCCGCCGTCGCGGCGCCGTCGAGCCCGCGGCCCCGGCCGAGGCCGAGCTCGTGGAGGAGGAGCCGGAGGCCGAGGCCGCCGAGTACGACGAGGACGAGACCGACGAGTCGGGCGAGCGCCCCTCGCGCCGCCGCCGTCGCGGTGGCCGTCGCCGCCGTCGCGGTGAGGCCGCCGACCTGGACGAGTCCGCTGAGGAGTACACCGAGGCCGAGGCCGCCGCGCAGGAGGCCGAGCAGCAGGAAGCCGAGCAGGAGGAAGAGGACGAGGAGGCCGACGAGGCCCTCGGTTCCTCCTCCAGCCGTCGTCGTCGCCGTCGTCGCCGCCGCAGCGGTGAGCCCGCCGACGTCACTGCCGAGGCCGAGGCGGGCGACGAGGACGGCGTCCGCACGGTGGTCAAGGTCCGCGAGCCGCGTCCGGCGCGCGAGAAGGCCGAACCTTCCGACGAGGTCCAGTCCATCAAGGGCTCGACCCGCCTGGAGGCGAAGAAGCAGCGCCGCCGCGAGGGCCGCGAGCAGGGCCGTCGTCGTGTGCCGATCATCACCGAGGCCGAGTTCCTGGCCCGCCGTGAGGCCGTCGAGCGCGTGATGGTCGTCCGCCAGGCCGGCGAGCGTACCCAGATCGGCGTCCTCGAGGACAACGTGCTCGTCGAGCACTACGTCAACAAGGAGGAGGCCACCTCCTACGTCGGCAACGTCTACCTGGGCAAGGTCCAGAACGTGCTGCCGTCGATGGAGGCCGCCTTCATCGACATCGGCAAGGGCCGCAACGCCGTCCTGTACGCCGGTGAGGTCAACTTCGAGGCGCTCGGCATGGCCAACGGGCCGCGCCGCATCGAGTCCGCCCTGAAGTCCGGCCAGTCCGTGCTCGTCCAGGTCACCAAGGACCCGATCGGCCACAAGGGCGCCCGCCTGACCAGCCAGGTCTCGCTGCCCGGCCGCTACCTGGTCTACGTGCCCGAGGGCTCGATGACCGGCATCAGCCGCAAGCTGCCCGACACCGAGCGCGCGCGTCTGAAGACCATCCTCAAGAAGATCGTCCCCGAGGACGCGGGCGTCATCGTGCGCACCGCCGCCGAGGGTGCGAGCGAGGACGAGCTGCGCCGCGACGTCGAGCGTCTGCAGGCCCAGTGGGAAGACATCCAGAAGAAGTCGAAGCAGATCACGACCTCGTCGCCGAGTCTGCTGTACGGCGAGCCGGACATGACCGTCCGCGTCGTGCGCGACATCTTCAACGAGGACTTCTCGAAGGTCATCATCAGCGGTGACAGCGCCTGGGAGACCATCCACGGCTACGTGAACCACGTGGCCCCGGACCTGGCCGACCGGCTGTCCCGCTGGACCTCCGAGGTCGACGTCTTCGCGACGTACCGGATCGACGAGCAGCTCGCCAAGGCGCTCGACCGCAAGGTGTGGCTGCCCTCGGGCGGCTCCCTCGTGATCGACAAGACTGAGGCGATGATCGTCATCGACGTCAACACCGGAAAGTTCACCGGTCAGGGCGGCAACCTCGAGGAGACCGTCACCAGGAACAACCTGGAGGCGGCCGAGGAGATCGTGCGCCAGCTGCGGCTGCGCGACCTGGGCGGCATCGTCGTCATCGACTTCATCGACATGGTCCTGGAGTCGAACCGCGACCTGGTCCTGCGGCGCATGCTGGAGTGCCTGGGCCGCGACCGTACGAAGCACCAGGTGGCCGAGGTCACCTCGCTGGGCCTGGTCCAGATGACCCGCAAGCGGGTGGGCCAGGGTCTGCTGGAGTCCTTCTCCGAGACCTGCGTCCACTGCAACGGCCGCGGTGTGATCGTGCACATGGAGACCCCGACCGCGATCGGCGGCGGTGGCAACGGCAAGCGCGCCAAGCGCCGCGGTGGCCGCGCCCTGGAGCACGAGCACGAGCTGGAGACCGTCGAGACGGTCGAGGCCGAGGTGCTCGAGGCGGAGACCGAGGCCGAGGTGGCCGCCGAGCTCGCCGCGCCGCGGGCGCTGCCGGAGCCGGCGTTCGTCCCGGACGAGGAGCTGTACAGCAGCCCGGCCGAGGCCGAGGCCGCGGCGGGCATCAGCGGGCGCCGCAACCGTCGCCGTGCCACCCGTAAGGCGACCGCTCCGGCGGGCGCCCCGCGCGGTGCGGAGCGGGCTGCCGCCCCGGCGCCGGCCCCGGTGGCCGCCGTGGCCCCGGTGGTGGAGGCCGAGCCGGTCACCGAGCCCGCCGACACGGTGCTGGAGCCGTCCGCCGAGGTCGTCGCCGAGGCCGTGGAGGCCGTGGAGACGGTCGAGACCGCCCCGGTCGCCCCGGTGGAGGAGGCCGCGCCGAAGGGCCGTACCCGTCGCCGGGCGACCCGTAAGGCGACCGCCCCGGAGCCGGAGCCCGTCGTGGCGCCGGAGCCGGTGGTGGAGGCCGTCATCGAGCCGGAGCCGGTCGTGGAGCCCGAGCCGGCCGCCCCGGCCGCCGTCGAGGTCCCGGCCGAGCCGGAGCCCGTCGTGGAGGCCGCCCCGGCCCGTCCGCGTCGCCGTGCCGTACGCAAGGCCACCGCGCCGGCGGGTGCGGCGGAGGCGGCCATCGTGGTCGTCGAGGCCCCCGCGGCCGAGTCCGCGCCGGCCGCCGAGGCGGAGGCCGCCCCGGCGGAGCCCGAGGCCGAGGCCCCGGCTGCTCCCGCCAAGAAGGCCGCCCGCAAGGCTCCGGCCAAGAAGGCGGCCACCACGGCGAAGAAGGCCCCGGCCAAGAAGGCGGCGGCCGCCAAGAAGACCGTCGCGAAGAAGGCGACGGTCAAGAAGACCGCGGCGAAGCGGGTTACGAAGAAGACCTCGGCGGCGGAGCAGACGCTCCCGTCCGTCTCGGCTCCTACCGAAGCCTGATCCACCGCACCCGCAGCAACAGCACGTGGGTCCCGCTGCACGGCGGGGCCCACGTGCGCGCGGGGCCCGGTTTGACCCTCTGGAACCAGCCCCGTAACCTAGACCGTCGGCGTGTCTTGAACGATTACCCGTTCAGCGTGCGTCGCGCTCCTGAGCACCTTCCTCCCGCATCGTCCGCGCAAGCGGCCGTGCCACGGGAGAGGCCGCTCGTCCAATTCCGGATCACCGTGGGCCCCGGCCCGCGTGAGTGGCTGGCTTCAGGAGCATCCGTCCCGAGTGAGAGAGAGATCCGCGTGTACGCCATCGTGCGCAGCGGTGGTCGCCAGCACAAGGTTGCTGTCGGCGACATCGTTGAGGTTGACAAGATTTCCACTGCCAAGGTTGGCGACACGGTCGAGCTCTCGACCCTGCTCGTTGTCGACGGCGACGCCGTGACCAGCGACCCGTGGGTGCTGGCCGGGATCAAGGTTCAGGCCGAGATCGTGGACCACCACAAGGGCGCCAAGATCGACATCCTGCGCTACAAGAACAAGACCGGCTACCGCCGTCGCCAGGGTCACCGTCAGCAGTACACGGCGATCAAGGTCACCGGTATCCCCACGGCTGCGAAGTAAGAGGGACTGAGACATGGCACACAAGAAGGGCGCATCGTCCACCCGGAACGGGCGCGATTCCAATGCTCAGCGGCTCGGCGTGAAGCGCTTCGGCGGTCAGGTCGTTTCCGCTGGTGAGATCCTCGTCCGCCAGCGCGGCACCCACTTCCACCCGGGTTCGGGTGTGGGCCGTGGCGGCGACGACACGCTGTTCGCGCTGCAGGCCGGTGCCGTCGAGTTCGGTACCCACCGTGGCCGCAAGGTCGTCAACATCGTTCCGGCCGCCTGAGCCAGCTTCTGCTGATCACGGCGTTCTGAACTTCCCGAGGGCGGATCTCAGCTCTTCCCGGCTCACGCCGGGAAGAGAGGTCCGCCCTCGGCGCGTTGTCACATAGACACGTTTAATGGGCAGCAAGGCCTGCCCGGGACATTCCCGCATGTATCTGGAGGAACACCATGACCACCTTCGTGGACCGCGTCGAGCTGCACGTCGCCGCGGGTAACGGGGGCCACGGCTGCGCCTCCGTTCACCGGGAGAAGTTCAAGCCGCTCGGCGGCCCCGACGGCGGCAACGGCGGCCGTGGCGGCGACGTCATCCTGGTGGTGGAGCAGGCGATCACCACCCTGCTGGACTACCACCACAGCCCCCACCGCAAGGCCACCAACGGCCAGCCCGGCGCGGGCGACAACCGCTCCGGCAAGGACGGTACGGACCTGATCCTGCCCGTCCCGGACGGCACCGTCGTCCTCGACAAGGAGGGCAACGTCCTCGCCGACCTCGTCGGCCAGGGCACCACCTACGTCGCGGCCGAAGGCGGCCGCGGCGGCCTCGGCAACGCCGCGCTCTCCTCCGCCCGCCGCAAGGCCCCCGGCTTCGCGCTCCTCGGCGTCCCCGGCACCACCGGCGACATCGTCCTGGAGCTGAAGACCGTCGCCGACGTGGCGCTCGTCGGCTTCCCGAGCGCGGGCAAGTCCTCGCTCATCTCGGTGCTCTCCGCGGCCAAGCCGAAGATCGCCGACTACCCCTTCACCACCCTGGTCCCCAACCTCGGCGTGGTCACCGCGGGCTCGACGGTCTACACGATCGCCGACGTCCCGGGTCTCATTCCCGGCGCAAGCCAGGGCCGTGGCCTCGGGCTGGAGTTCCTGCGCCACGTCGAGCGCTGCTCGATCCTCGTGCACGTCCTGGACACCGCCACCCTGGAGTCCGACCGAGACCCGCTCGCCGACCTCGACGCCATCGAGAACGAGCTCAAGCTCTACGGCGGCGGCCTTGAGAAGCGCCCGCGCCTCGTCGTCCTGAACAAGGTCGACATCCCGGACGGCCAGGAGCTCGCCGACATGGTCCGCCCCGACCTGGAGGCGCGCGGCTACAAGGTCTTCGAGGTCTCCGCGGTAGCCCGTACGGGCCTCAAGGAGCTGTCCTACTTCCTCGCCGAGGTCATCGCCAAGGCCCGTGCCCGCAAGCCGAAGGAGGAGGCGACCCGCATCGTCATCCGCCCGAAGGCCGTGGACGACTCCGGCTTCACCATCACCTACGACGAGGTCGAGGACGTCTACAACGTCCGCGGCGAGAAGCCCGAGCGCTGGGTCCGCCAGACCGACTTCAACAACGACGAGGCCGTCGGCTACCTCGCCGACCGCCTCAACCGCCTCGGTGTCGAGGAGGCGCTGAAGAAGGCGGGTGCCCGCGCCGGTGACGGCGTCGCGATCGGCTCCGACGAGAACTCGGTCGTCTTCGACTGGGAGCCGACCGTGATGGCCGGCGCCGAGATGCTGGGCCGCCGTGGTGAGGACCACCGCCTGGACGCCCCGCGTCCGGCCACCACCCGCCGCAAGGACAAGGAAGCCCAGCGCGGGGACTCCGCCCAGAAGGAATACGACGAGTTCCGTCCCTTCTGATCGGATGCGTCTGCTCCGTCTTGAAGCCGGCTTTATGCCGTTCGCCTAGGATCCTGCGGGTGAGCAGCAGCGATTCCAGCAGTGACACCACCTCCGCCGGCCCCACGGTCTCGGTGGTGGTGATCGCGTACAACGACGCCGGGCTCGTGGGCGAGGCCGTTTCCTCGGCCCTCGCCCAGGGCCCGGTGGTCGCCGAGGTCATCGCGGTCGACGACGCCTCCTCGGATGGGACCGCCCGGGTGCTGGACGGGCTGGCCGCGGCCCACCCGCGCCTGAAGGTCCTGCACCGGACGGAGAACAGCGGCGGCTGCGGCACCCCCCGCAACGACGGGATCGCGGCCGCGACCTCCCCGTACGTCCTCTTCCTGGACAGCGACGACGTCCTGCCGCCCGGCGCCGCCGGGGCCCTCCTGCGGGCGGCCGAGGAGCACCGCGCCCCGGTCACGGTCGGGGCGTGCGTGCGGCGCGAGCTGCCGGAGGGCCGCGAGGTGCCCTGGATGCCCGGCCTGTACACCCCGGGCGATGTCATCGAGCGGCCCGCCGACCGGCCCGAGCTGGTCCGCGACACCCTCTGCGTCAACAAGCTGTACGAGCGCGCCTTCCTGGAGAAGCACGGGATCCGCTTCCCCGACGGCCGCTTCGTGTACGAGGACTTCGTCTTCACCTCCCGCGTCCTGGCCGCCGCACCCCGGATCGCGGTCGTCGGCGACCTCGTCTACGTGTGGCACGTGCGCCGCAGCGCCGCCCAGGTGTCGATCTCCCTGGACCGCAAGGACGTCGGCAACTGGCGCTCCCGCGTCGAGGCGCACCGCACGGCCTCCCGCACCCTCGCCGAGGCCTCCCCGGAGCTGGGCCGCGCCTGCCAGGTGAAGTTCCTCGACTACGACCTGCGCATGTACCTGCGCGAGCTCGGCAAGGACCCCGAGTACCAGGCCGCCTGGTGGACCCTGACCCGCGAGTACCTGGCCGGCTTCGACCCGGCCGACATCGGGGCCGCCCCCGCCCGGGCCCGCTGGATCGCCCGCTTGCTGGCGGCCGCCGGGGCACCGCCCGCCGACCTCGAGCGGCTGACCCGCTTCGCCGCCGAGCCGGCCCGGCTGCTGCCCCCGTACGCCGCCGACGCGGCCGGGGAGCCGGTGTGGAGCGCGGAGCTGCCGGTGCCGCTGGACGGGCTCGACGCCCTGCCGGTGGCCGAGCTGCCCGTCACCGTCGACGCCGAGCCCGCCGGGGGAGGGGCCGTCCGGATCCGGGTGCGCGACCTGTACGGGCGGCTCGCCGGGGCCGGTCCGCAGACCGTCGAGCTGAGCTTCCTGCCCCGGACGGGTGGCGAGCCCGTCCGGGTGCGTCCCGTGGAGCTGCGGGCCGCCGCCGACGGGGACGGCTGGAGCGCCGAGGTGCCCTTCAGGCCGGCCGCGCTGGCCGCCGAGGGACGCCGCCGGGGGCTGCGCGGGATGCAGGCCTGGGACGTCCGTGCGGGCGTGCGCTGCGCCGACGGAAGCTCCCTGCTCACCTCCCTGCGCCCCCTCGGGGGACTGCTCCGCCGCAGGGCCCTGCCCAGCAGCCGGTACGGTGTTCTGCTGGCGCAGCCCTACCGAACGGCCGCCGGAGCGCTGGCCTTGCGCCTCGCGCCCGGTGCCGGGGGCGCGCTGACCTTCGTACGCAACCGCCTCGACCGCGCCCGCACGCGCAGGTCACGCTAGAGCTCGGGAGACACGCATGACATTTCTGATCACCGGTGGCGCCGGCTACATCGGCGCGCACGTCGTGAGGGCGATGCTGCTCGCGGGTGAGAAGGTCGTGGTCTTCGACGACCTCTCGACGGGCAAGGAGGAGCGGGTCCCGGAGGGCGTCCCGCTGGTGACGGCCTCGGTGCTGGACCGCCTCGCCCTGGACCAGGCCATCGCCGAGCACAAGATCACCGGCGTGGTGCACCTGGCGGGCAAGAAGCAGGTCGGCGAGTCCGTCGAGAAGCCGCTGTACTACTACCACGAGAACGTGCAGGGCCTGACGGTGCTGCTGGAGGCCGTGGCGGCGGCGGGCATCCGCAACTTCCTCTTCTCCTCCT
The DNA here is from genome assembly GCF_026343185.1 of Streptomyces sp. NBC_00091. GTDB lineage: Bacteria > Actinomycetota > Actinomycetes > Streptomycetales > Streptomycetaceae > Streptomyces. Next base: position 3,957,577 of record NZ_JAPEMA010000001.1, read on the forward strand.
CCGCCTCCGTCTACGGCATGCCCGACGTGGACTCCGTCACCGAGGAGACCCCCTGCCGGCCGCTCAGCCCGTACGGCGAGACCAAGCTGGCCGGTGAGTGGCTGGTCCGCGCCGCCGGCAAGGCGCACGGCATCTCCACCGCCTGCCTGCGCTACTTCAACGTGGCGGGCGCGGCCACCCCCGAGCTCGCGGACACCGGGGTCTTCAACCTGGTCCCGATGGTCTTCGAGCGCTACGACGCCGGCGAGGGCGCCCGTATCTTCGGCGACGACTACCCGACCCCGGACGGCACCTGCATCCGCGACTACATCCACGTCGAGGACCTCGCGGACGCCCACGTGGTGGCCGCCCGCCGGCTCGCCGAGTGGGGAGCGGCCGGGGACCACAAGGACCTCACCGTCAACATCGGGCGCGGCGAGGGCGTCTCCGTCAAGGAGATGGTCGAGCTGCTGAACGCGGGCACCGGGCACACCTACGCGCCGGTCGTCACCCCGCGCCGCCCCGGCGACCCGGCGAAGGTCGTGGCCTCGGCCGACCGGATCGCCTCCGAGCTGGGCTGGAAGGCCCGCCACGACGTCCGCGAGATGATCGCCTCGGCCTGGACGGGCTGGGAGGCCAACCGCAAGGCCGCCGCCCACCGGGACCACCACAAGGACGTCCACACGGTCTGACCGACCGCTGTACGACGAAGCCGCCCGCCCCGGACCGGATCCGGGGCGGGCGGCTTCGTACGGGGACCTGGTACGGGGGCCTCAGCGTTCCAAGAACGTGATCAGCTCTTCCCACCGGTCGGTGATCTCCGCGCTGGAGTAGCGGCGCACGTGCCGGAAGGCCTCGTCGCCGAGCCGGTCGCGCGTGTCCTGGTCCGACATCAGCGTGTCCAGGTGCCCGGCCAGCTCCATCGTGTTGCCCAGGCGGGCCAGCAGTCCGTCCTCGCCGTGCCGCACGATCTCCCGTACGCCCGGCGCGCAGTCGAAGGCGACCACGGGCAGGCCCGCCGCCATCGCCTCCAGCAGGGTGATCGGGAACCCCTCGGCCCGGGAGGCCTGGGCGAAGACGGAGGCCTCGCGCAGGGCGCCCAGCACGTCGCCGGTGCTGCCCATCCACTCCACGGACTCGTCCAGGCCGAGCGAGGTGCAGTGCGCCCGCAGGGTCGCCTCCTCCGCGCCCGCCCCGTAGATCCGCAGGGTCCAGTCGGGGTGGCGCGGGGCCGCGTCCGCCCAGGCGTCGAGGAGCAGGTCCATGCCCTTCTCGAAGGCGAGGCGGCCCACGCTCGCGACGACCTTCGCGGTGCGCGGGGCGGGGGAGTCCGGCATGAAGGGCAGCGGGTTCGGCATGCTGCCGACGTTCTCCATGCCGGCCCGGATCCACAGGTCCGCGTCCTCGGGGGTGAGCACGAGCATCCGGTCGACCTCGGGGTAGAAGCGGCGGACCCGCTCGCCCCGGGTGGACTTCTGGCTGGCCTCGAAGGACTCGTGGCTCATCCCGATGACCGACAGGCCCTTGGTGTCCGCGAGGGCCACCCACTCCATCGCCCAGACCTGGGTGACGATCACCACGGCGCCGGGCCGGGCCGCGCGGAACAGGTCGCTCAGCGTCTCGGCCTTGGCCCGCATCAGGGCCCGGCGGGCCGCCTGGCGGCGCCGCTCGGGCGCGTTGAGCCGGCCCTTGAGGCCGCGCAGCCGGCGCGCCTTCGGCGGGTGGGTCTCGTACAGGGTCGTCACCTCGTACGGGAGGTCGGCGGGCAGCTGCTGCCGGAGCTCCTGGGCGACGGGCGCGATGCCCACGACGTGCACCCGGTGCCCGCGCTCGCTGAACAGCCGGGCCATCTGGTGGGACCAGGTGGTCACACCGCCGAGCTCGTCCACGCTGTTGGAGACGAGGAAGATGTCGCGGCCGCCCGCGGCGGGGGTCTCCTGGGTCACTTGCCGCTCCTGGTGAAGAACTTCTCGACGATCTGGCGGGCGGCGTCCCCGCGGTCGTACTCGCCGAACTCGGTGAGGAAGCGCTGGCGGGCCTCCGCGTACTTGGCGTCGGCCTCGTCGAAGGCGGAGACGGCCTGCATCAGCTCGTCCGCCGTGGCCACCACCGGGCCCGGCGCCTTCTCCTTCAGGTCGAAGTACGTACCGCGGATGTCCGTCGCGTACTTCTCGTAGTCGTACGCGAAGAACAGCATCGGCCGGTCCAGCACCGCGTAGTCGAACATCACGGACGAGTAGTCGGTGATCAGCCCGTCGGCGAGCACCAGCAGCGGGGTGATGTCGTGGTGCCGGGACACGTCGATCACCCGGCCCGCCACCGACGGCGGCAGCGAGACGCTGTTGAGGTAGTGCGTGCGCACCAGCAGGGTGAAGCGGTCGCCGAGCCGGTCCGCGAACTCCTCCACGTCGAAGGGGAACTCGAAGCCCTCCACCGTGCCGTCCGCGCTCGCCCGGAAGGTCGGCGCGTACAGCAGCACCCGCTTGTCGGGGTCGATGCCCAGCTCGGCGGCGAGCGCGCCGCGCACCCGCTCCCCGCTGTGCGCCTCCGCGCGGTGCGCCTCGACGAGGGCGTCGTTGCGCGGGTAGCCGGTGCGCAGCAGCACCTCGTCGCGAAGCCGGAAGCCCTTGGCGAGGGTGCGGACGTCGTGCTCGGAGCGGATCAGGAAGTGGTCGAAGCGGTCGACGGCCGCCTGGAAGCGGTCCTGCCCGGCCCGGCCCTGCGCCTTGGTACGGGGCTCGTGGAAGCCCATCCGCTTGAGCGCGGATCCGTGCCAGGTCTGGATGTACGTGGTCCCCGGGCGCTTGGTCAGCGCCAGCGGGAAGCCCTGGTTGTCGACCCAGTACTCGGCCTGGGCCAGCGCCCGCAGGTAGGGCCAGCTCCAGCGCCGCACCAGGGTCGCCCCCTCGGGGAAGCCGGTGGGCTTGCCGCCCGCGTAGGACCAGATCGCCTCGAAGGGCGCGCCCTGGCGGACCATCTCCTCGTAGATCGCCTTCGGGCTGTCGCTGTACTGCTTGCCCATGTGGCTCTCGAAGACGACCGTGCCCTTCTTGACCGGCAGCTTCGAGAAGACCTCGTGGTAGACCTTCACCTTCTGCTCGCCCGAGCCCAGGTTGCGGCGGGCCTTCAGGGCCCGGCGCAGGCTGCGCTTGACCACGCCGGCGGCCTTGCCGTGCATCGCGCTGCTGATCAGCGTCTGGGTGCGGACGGCCGCGGCGCCCTCGGCGGTCAGGACGTAGGAGAGGTTGCCCTTCTTGGTCACCTCCGGCTCGAAGCGGTCGGAGACCAGCCGGGTCAGGCGGGGGCGGACCCGCAGGCGGGCCGCCGACTCCAGGTCGACCCCGCCGACCGACACCCGGGTGGTGAGCCGGTCGCCGCCGGCCGTCAGCTTCAGGCGCACGTCCCAGACGGCGTCGATGATGCCGAGCGGGCGGACGGTGCTTCCGATGTCGGCCGTGGCGGTCCACTCGATCGTGTTACCGGCGTGGCGCACGGTTGCCACCGGGAAGCTGAAGGAACGCACCCCGATCTGCCGGCGGGCCCGGAACTCCAGCGTGGCCTTGAGCTCGGTGCCCTCCTGGATCCGGCCCAGGGGGTTCACGACGGCTCCGGACAGGGTGACGGTGCCGCGCCCGTCGTCCTCGTACGAGGTCAGGCGGTTGCCCAGGACCAGGGAGGACAGCGGGGCCGTGTGGAAGCCCTGTTCGGTGACGTCCAGTATCCGGCGGCCCTCGGCGTCGTCGAGGTGGGCGCCGCACCAGTAGACACGCCCGTCGCGCTCGGCGAGGGGGGAGGACAGCCGGCCCTTGTTGGTCATCGCGTCGGCGGCCGGGAGGAGGTTCTCCCAGTCCTCCTTGCCCAGCAGGTAGGCGCAGATGGCCTGGAGGTGGGTCACGTTCTCGTACGCGGCCGGGTCGATGCCGGCCAGGTAGCCGTTGGCGAGCCGGGCGAAGTCCCGGCGGTAGTCGTCGCCCAGCAGCGGCAGGTCGCGCAGGTGCAGCACCAGGTCGTGCTTGAGGAACTTGGCGTCCTTCGCCGTCTTGATGGCGGTGTGGCCCTGGGCGGCCAGCAGCTCGTCGACCCGGCGGTGGATCTCCATCCGGTGGACGAAGTTCTCGATCTCGTGGCGCCGGTTGCTGATCGATTTGGCCTGGGCCTTCTCGACCACGTTCCAGAAGTACACGTGGTTGGGGATCAGGGTGATGCGGCGGGCGGCGACGTAGGCCTGCGCCGAGAACAGCAGGTCCTCGTAGTGGATGCCGACCGGGAACTCCAGGCCCTGCTCCAGCAGGAACGCGCGCCGGTAGCACTTGTTCGTGGAGAGGGTGTCGTAGACCAGCAGGTCCGGGTACTCGGTGATCGACTCCAGGGTGCGGGTGCGGGAGTAGATCCACGGGTACCACTCGGTGGTCTTGCCCCACCGGTTGTCGACGTGCACGCGCACGCACATGCCCGAGACCAGGTCGGACCCGGTGCGCTCGGCGGCGGCCAGCATGTTCCGGCAGGCGTTGCGCTCCAGGACGTCGTCGCTGTCCAGGAACATCACGTACGTACCGGTGGCCTGCTGGATGCCGTGGTTGCGGGGCGCGCCGCAGCCGCCGCTGTTCTGCGGCAGCTGGAAGGCGCGCACCCGCCCCGGGTGCGCGGCCTCCAGCTCCCGGGCGATCTCGTAGGACCGGTCCTTGCTGCAGTCGTCCACGATCACGACTTCGACCCCGCGCAGGGTCTGGTCCAAAACCGACTGGACGGCTGTCGGCAGACGCTCTGCGTCGTTGTAGACGATGACGACCACGGAGACGTCAGGCACGTGCACCTCGATCCCTTCGTTCCATTCCGCTTATTCAGTCAACGCTACCGTGTGCCGCACACGACTCCGGCAGGCCGATGCCCGCCGTGCATACTTCTAAGGAAGAGGAGAGCGGCGGGGGCGTTCGGCCATAATCACCCGTTCGGACCTGGCAGGAAGTTGTTCATGAAGCTGTCCGTAGTTGTCCCTTGCTTCAACGAAGAGGCCGTCATCGACAGCTTCGACGTCGAGATCCGGCGGGTACTGGACGCCCTGCCTCTCGAGTACGAGGTCTGCTACGTCGACGACGGCAGTCGTGACGGCACCCTCGGAAAGCTCCGCAAGATCGCCGCCGAGCACGGGGACCAGACCCGCTACGTCTCCTTCAGCCGGAACTTCGGCAAGGAGGCGGGCATGCTCGCCGGGCTGCGCGAGGCCACCGGCGACGCCGTGGTGATCATGGACGCGGACCTCCAGCACCCGCCGGAGCTGATCGCCACCATGCTGGACCACTACCGGCAGGGCCACGACCAGATCATCGCCCGGCGCACCCGCGAGGGCGACAAGAAGCTCCGCTCGGCCCTCAGCCGCCTCTACTACCGCGGGGTCAACCGCTGGGTCGACGTGGAGCTCGCCGACGGGGTCGGCGACTTCCGGATGCTGTCGCGTCCGGCCGTCGACGCCCTGCTCGCGCTCCCCGAGTACAACCGCTTCTCCAAGGGCCTCTTCTCCTGGATCGGCTTCGACACCGTCCACTTCGACTACCAGAACGCCCAGCGCGAGGCGGGCGAGACCAAGTGGAAGTTCGGGTCCCTGCTGAACTACGGCATGGACGGGCTGATCTCCTTCAACAACAAGCCGCTGCGCATCGGCATCTGGCTCGGCGTGTCGCTGGTCGCGCTGACCGGGCTGTACGCGCTGTGGATCACCGTCATGGCGATCACCAACGGCATCGACTCGCCCGGTTACGTCACCCTCGTCGCGATGATCGCCGGTATCGGCGGCATGCAGATGATCATGCTGGGTCTGATCGGCGAGTACATCGGCCGCATCTACTACGAGACCAAGCGCCGCCCGCACTTCCTGGTCAAGGAAGCCCACGGCGCCGAGCGGATGCCCGGGATCTCCGAAGCCGTGATCGCGGAGCGCAGCCGCTGATGAGCGCCCACACCCGACGGGACCAGCTCGGCCAGATCCTCCGGTTCGCCCTCGTGGGCGGGGTGAACACCGGCACCTTCTTCGGCATCTACCTGCTGCTGCACGCGTGGATGCCCTACTTCGCCGCGTACACCCTGGCCTTCGTGCTGTCGATGATCGGGTCGTTCTTCATGAACACCTACTTCACCTACCGCACCCGGCCCACCTGGAAGAAGTTCCTCCTCTTCCCGCTGACGAACGTCACGAACTACGTGATCCAGTCCGCCGGCCTCTACGCCCTGGTCACCTGGGCCGGGCTGGACACCCGGATCGCGCCGCTGGTCGCGGCCGTCGTCGCCATCCCGTTCACCTTCCTGCTCTCGCGCAAGATCCTCATCCCGGGCACGGGCACGGGCACGGCGCCGGTGGCGGAGCCCGCGGCGGAGCGCTCCTCGTCCACGGTCTGAAACCGGCGGGCGGACGCCCCGCGCCACCCCGTAGATTGGGCCAGTCGGTCAGCAGGTTCTGTGGTGAGGGGAAAGACGTGTCAACGGCTAGGCAAGGTGTCGTGGACGCCCGCAGGATCGTGGTCAAGGTCGGCTCCTCCTCCCTGACCACCGCGGCGGGCGGGCTCGACGCCGACCGCGTGGACGCGCTGGTCGACGTACTGGCCAAGGCCCGCAGCGGCGGCGAGAAGGAGATCGTCCTGGTCTCCTCCGGAGCCATCGCGGCCGGCCTCTCCCCGCTCGGCCTGGCCCGCCGCCCCAAGGACCTCGCCCGGCAGCAGGCCGCCGCCAGCGTCGGACAGGGCCTGCTCGTCGCCCGGTACACCGCCTCCTTCGCCCGCTACGGCGTCCGCGTCGGCCAGGTGCTCCTGACCACCGACGACACCAGCCGGCGCGCGCACTACCGCAACGCCTACCGGACCCTGGACCAGCTCCTCGCCATGGGCGCCCTGCCCGTGGTCAACGAGAACGACACCGTCGCCACCGACGAGATCCGCTTCGGCGACAACGACCGGCTCGCCGCCCTCGTCGCCCACCTCGTCCGCGCGGACCTCCTCGTCCTCCTCTCCGACGTCGACGGGCTCTACGACGGAGACCCCTCCCTGCCCGGCACCACCCGCATCGACCAGGTGCGCGGCCCCGGGGACATCGCCCACGTCTCCATCGGCAGCGCCGGCAAGGCGGGCGTCGGCACCGGCGGCATGGTCACCAAGGTCGAGGCCGCGCGGATCGCCGCCGCGGCCGGGATCCCGGTGGTCCTGACCTCCGCCAGCCAGGCCGCGGACGCCCTGGCCGGGCGGGCCACGGGCACGCTCTTCCACGCCACCGGGCGCCGCTCCGCGGACCGGCTGCTCTGGCTCCAGCACGCGTCGACCCCGCAGGGACACCTGGTCCTGGACGACGGCGCCGTACGCGCCGTCACCGAGCGCGGCAGCTCGCTGCTCGCCGCCGGCATCGCGGCCGTCGAAGGCGACTTCACCGCCGGCGACCCCGTCGAACTGCGCTCCGCCGACGGCCGCGCCGTGGCCCGGGGCCTGGTCAACTTCGACGCCAAGGAACTCCCGCAGCTCCTCGGCCGCTCCACCCGCGAGCTTGCGCGGGAGCTCGGACCCGCGTACGAGCGGGAGGTCGTCCACCGCGACGATCTGGTGCTGCTCCAGGGCTGAGGTTCGGCAAAACCGCCGCACGGCGGGCCGGGGACTGGTCAACTGTGAGGGGCGGACACGCGTAGCGCAGACAGGAGGCGGGCTGGTGAGACGAGCGCTGACCAGCGTCAACGGCGGCGGGGACGAGCAGGCCGAGGTCTCCCGCCTGTGGCACATCACCCTGAGCGTCTCCGGCAAGCCGGCGCCGCTGTCCGAGGTCCGCCGCGGGCTGGAGCAGCTCGCGCACGACCACCCCTTCCTGCTGACCAGCCGGTACGCCGACGACCACGCGGAGATCCGGTACTGGGAGGAGGCCCGCGACCTCCACGACGCGGCCGCCGTCGCGCTGCGGCTCTGGGGCGAACACCGCTCCACGGCGCAGCTGCCGGCGTGGGAGATCGTCGGCCTGGAGGTCATCGACCGCCCCACCTACCGCCAGCGCGTCGCCGAAGGCTACGGGCCACCTCCGGCCCACCCGGTGGGCGTGCATCCCTATTAAGACGCGCCGCTCGCGCGGCTCGGCCGCGGGCGGCCTCCCCGGCGCAGCGGGCCGAAGCCCGGGAAGCGCGCCAGCGCTGAGCGGCGCGAGGGCCGCGTCGGGAAATGGGCCCGGCGCAGCGGCGCGAAGCCGGGGAGGCGCCCCCGGCGCCGAGCCGCGCGAGCGGCGCGTCGGGAAATGAGTCTCGGGGGGTGGAACCCCCTCGGGGAGGGCGGCGGCGGGGACTACCCTGGCCGCATGACCTCGCTCGACGACGCCACCGCCACCTCCCCCGTGACCGCCACCGCACAGGCGGCCCGTACGGCCGCCGCCGCCATCGCCCCACTCCCGCGGTCCGCCAAGGACGCGGCCCTGCTGGCCGTCGCGGACGCGCTGGAGGCCCGTACGGCCGAGATCGTCGCCGCCAACGCCGTCGACACCGACAAGGCACGCGCCGCCGGCACCAGCGAGACCGTCATCGACCGGCTCACCCTCACCCCCGAGCGGGTCGCCGCCATCGCCTCCGACGTCCGCGACGTCGCGGCCCTGCCCGACCCCGTAGGCGAGGTCGTCCGCGGCTCCACCCTCCCCAACGGCATCGACCTCCGCCAGATCCGCGTCCCCCTCGGGGTCGTCGGCATCATCTACGAGGCCCGCCCCAACGTCACCGTCGACGCCGCCGCGCTCTGCCTGAAGTCCGGCAACGCGGTCCTGCTCCGCGGCAGCTCCTCCGCCTACGCCTCCAACACCGCCCTCGTCGCCATCCTGCGGGACGCCATCGAGGGCGCCGGGCTGCCCGCCGACGCGATCCAGCTCGTCCCCGGCGAGTCCCGCGACTCCGTCCGCGAGCTGATGCGCGCCCGCGGCCTCGTCGACGTGCTCATCCCGCGCGGCGGTGCCTCCCTCATCAAGACCGTCGTCGAGGAGTCCATCGTCCCGGTCATCGAGACCGGTACCGGCAACTGCCACGTCTACGTCGACGCCCAGGCCGACCTCGACATGGCCGTGAACATCCTGATCAACTCCAAGGCCCAGCGGCCCTCCGTCTGCAACGCCGCCGAGACCCTCCTCGTGCACCGCGACATCGCCGCCGCCTTCCTGCCGCGCGCCCTCGACGCCCTCGCCGACGCCGGTGTCACCGTCCACGGCGACGCGGCCGTCCTCGCCGCCGCCGAGGGCACCAAGGCCACCGCCCTGCCCGCCACCGACGAGGACTGGGCCGCCGAGTACCTGTCGTACGACATCGCCGCCGCCGTCGTGGACTCCCTCGACGACGCCGTCGCCCACATCCGCCGCTGGACCTCCGGTCACACCGAGGCGATCGTCACCACCTCGCAGGCCGCCGCGCGCCGCTTCACCCAGCTGGTCGACTCCACCACGGTCGCCGTCAACGCCTCCACCCGGTTCACGGACGGTGGCCAGTTCGGCTTCGGCGCCGAGATCGGCATCTCCACGCAGAAGCTGCACGCCCGGGGCCCGATGGGCCTGCCCGAGCTCACCTCCACCAAGTACATCGTCACCGGCGACGGTCACATTCGGTAACCGGCGGCAGAACACGGTGTGGCCGGAATCCGGCTTACACCCTGCCCAAAGCAGCCCCCCAGGTCTAGGCTGGTCCTGTGCCGGACGACGTGGGGGGCAAGCCGTTCCCGGACGACGGGGAGCCCGACGACGACCGCGGAGGCGCGGATCAGGACTTCGCCTCCGTGGTGTTCGACGAGGACTTCGTCCGGAACGCCGAGATCCATGAACCGAGCGCGGCCGAGCGCCAGCGCGCGGCCGACCGGGCTCGCGCCGAGGCCGAGGCCGCCCGCGTCGCCGGAGGCTGGGCGGGCGACGAGGACTACGGCTACGCCGACGGGTACGGCCTCGACGACCCCGGATGGGAGCCCGGCCAGTACGGCCACGGCTACGCCGAGGGCCCGTACGGGGTCTACGGAGGCAGCCTGCGCCCCTACCGCGGCCGCTCGCCCTGGCTGCGCCCGGTCGCCTGGGTGCTCGCCGTCGTGATGGGGCTCGGCATGGTCGCGCTGGCCTTCAGCGCCGTCTACCGCAGCGCCGCCGGCGAGCCGGACCCCGCACCCGCGCCGGCCAGTACGCCGCTCAGGGAAGTCACCGGCGTCGGCGCGTTTACGTACCCCGTCGGCCGCCAACCCTGAAGGTACGACCCCACTCGCCTGTGCCGGAGCTGGGGGCTTCTCTGAAGCGGGGACAGCGGGAGAAGCGATGGCCGTTCCAGGAGATCCGCCCGACGGCACCCCCGATGGCATCGGCGGGGGTGACGACGAACTGCGCCCGGACGAGTACCGCTCGGTGGTGTTCGACGAGGACTTCGTCCGTGCTGCCCGCCTCCAGGAGTTCTCGGCGCAGGAACGCATGGGCGAGCACGCCCGGGCCGTACGCAGCCGCTCCATCTGGGCCGGCGGAGGCCCCGCCGGACCGCGCACCGGCACCCCCGGCCGCGGCGCCCGCCAGGGCATGCTGCTCGTGCTGCTCATCGCCACGGCCTTCGCGATCGCCGTCTACATGGGGATGCGCAACCCGTACGTCCCCCCGGCCGGCGGCAACGCCGAGCCGCTCAGCAGCACCGTCGTCCCCCTGGCACCGGCCTCCACGGTGCCCGGCGGCCGGCCGGCCGACCTGTACGCGAACAGTCCGGCGGCCGAGTACCGGGTCGGGGCGGCCGGGATCACCCTGCCGGCGGTGCGCCGCACCCACCACTTCACCGAGGGCCAGGTCGTCGCCGCCCTGTCCATCGCCAAGGACTACCTGGTGCAGTCCTCGCTGGACCCGGACGTGCTCTCCGGCGCCGCCTCCCGGCCCGTGCGGGTGCTCCTCGACCCAGGGCAGCTGGCGCAGTTCGACGAGAGCGTGGCCGCACCCTCCGGCGACGGCCGGCACGCCGTCACCGGCTGGCTGGTCCGCTTCGACCCCGCCACCGTCGTGGCCGACTCCCGGGTCCGGGTGAGCGGCACCCTCGCCTTCCAGGAGCTGAACCCGGAGGTGCTCGAGGTGAGCACCGACCACACTTTCGTGTACGCCGTGCGGGCGGCGGCCGGCCCGCCCGCCACCGCCGATGGGGCCTCGCTCTTCACCGTCCGCCGCGAGCTGCGCCTGCGCTTCGACCGGGAGGACCTCACGGCCCGCCGGGCGGAGCTGTCCTCGGCCTACGTGATGGCCGGGCCGCAGGACTGCGCCACCGAGCCCGCCGAGGGCTTCCGCCCGCTGCCGGCCGGAGCGGGGCCCACCACCGTGGGCCCGCCCGCGAGCGACCCGTACGCCAGCGGCCATCCGCGGCGCACCGCCGGGCTGTGCGGCGTACTGGCCCCTCCCGGGGCGCCGACGACCCCGCCGGCCCAGCCGCCGGCGCCGCCTCCGGCCTCCGTCAGCCCTGTTCCGTAGTGCCCTTGGCGTCGCCGGAGCCCCCGGGCTCCCGGCCGGCGCCGCCCGCTCCGGTGAACTTGTCGCGCAGCTTCCCGCCGAGGTCGCCCGCGCCGCCGGCGATGTCGCCGACCAGCTTCATCAGCGGATCCTTGCTGGTGCGCACCGAGTCCGCGTAGTGCGAGGCGGACTGGCGGAAGGAGTCGGTCACCGAGGTGTCCTTGTCCTCGTCCCGCCGCGGGTAGTGCCCGTCGATGATCCGCTGGTAGTCCCGGCTCTGGGACCACTTCTTCAGCTCGGCCGCCCGCACCGTCGTGAAGGGGTGGGTCCGCGGCAGCACATTGAGGATCTTCAGTACGGAGTCGCGCAGGTCGCCGCTCTTCTCGTACTCCTCGGCCTGGGCGAGGAAGGCGTCCACGTTCATCTCGTGGAGGTGGTTGCCGCCCGCGATCTTCATCAGCCCGCGCATCGAGGCGTTCACGTCCTGCCCCACCAGCAGTCCGGCCCGGTCCGCCGACAGCTCCGACTTGCGGAACCACTCGCGCAGCGCGGTGACGATCGCCATGATCGCCACATTGCCCAGCGGGATCCAGGCCACCTTCAGTGCCAGGTTCGTCAGGAACAGCAGCACCGTGCGGTACACGGCGTGCCCGGACAGCGCGTGGCCCACCTCGTGGCCCACCACCGCCCGCATCTCCTCCTCGTCGAGCAGCTCCACCAACGCCGTCGTCACGACGATGATCGGCTCGTCCAGCCCGATGCACATGGCATTGGGCTTCGGGTCCTGCTGCACGTACATCTGGGGGACCTTCTCCAGGTCCAGGATGTAACAGGCGTCGCGCAGCATCTCGTGCAGATGGGGGAACTGGGTCTCGCCCACCCGCACCGAGTCCGACAGGAACAGCAGCCGCAGGCTGCGCTCCGGAAGCAGCCCGCTGAGGGCCTTGAACACGGTGTCGAAACCGCTCAGTTTGCGCAGCGCGACGAGCGCCGAGCGGTCCGCGGGATGCTCGTACGCCCGCGAGGAAATCCCCGGGAACCTCCTGCGATCGCGTGCCGGTGTCTTCTCGGATCCGGTGTCCGTCATGGCGCCTCCCCCTGGATCGGCCTGTGGTCGCGTGCCTCTATCCTCTTCCAACGCCTGAGTCGGCGTGAGCGTGCCCAGGGCCCCCGCATACGATGTGAGGGAAGTCTCCGCTCGCTCCCCGACTCGATAGGTACCTGCCTGATGAGCCTCTCCACCACCGCCCACAACCTGGTCCTCCTCGCTTCGGAGGAAGGCGGGAAGCACGGCGGCAACCACGACAGCCTGAGCCCGTACCTGACCGGTGGCGGTGCGCTGTTCATCCTGCTCTTCATGCTCTGGGTGACCACGCGCCTGAACCGCGACCGCTAGGCCGTCTCTTCCTTTGGACCGGCCGCCGCGCACGTGCTGCCGGGCCAGTAGGCTCTGCGCTCATGGGAGAGCAGGAGATGCCTACGGGCCCGGTCAAGCGCCGGCTCGGCGTGATGGGCGGGACCTTCGACCCGATCCACCACGGACACCTGGTGGCCGCCAGCGAGGTGGCCGCCCTTTTCCACCTCGACGAGGTGGTGTTCGTACCTACGGGCGAACCGTGGCAGAAGTCCCAGCGGGCCGTGTCGCCCGCCGAGGACCGCTATCTCATGACGGTCATCGCGACCGCCTCCAATCCGCAGTTCTCCGTGAGCCGCATCGACATCGACCGCGGCGGCCCGACGTACACCATCGACACCCTGCGGGATCTGAGCGCGCTCAACGACGACGCCGACCTGTTCTTCATCACCGGTGCCGATGCCCTCGCGCAGATCCTCACCTGGCGAAACGCCGATGAGCTGTTCTCCCTCGCCCACTTCATCGGGGTGACCCGGCCCGGCCACGTCCTCACCGACGACGGCCTGCCCGAGGGCGGGGTCTCGCTGGTCGAGGTGCCCGCGCTGGCGATCTCCTCCACCGACTGCCGCGCGCGGGTCGCCGAGGGCGATCCCGTCTGGTACCTGGTACCGGACGGTGTCGTGCGTTACATCGACAAGCGTGAGCTGTACCGGGGAGCCTGAGCTTCCGGAGAGAGGGGCCCCGCGGTGAACGACCCACAGGATCCGTACGACCCGTACGCCGCCCAGCAGCAGCTCATCGGCTACGACCCGTACGGCAGGCCGGTCTACGGCCAGGTGCCCGCGCAGCCCGCCCCGCCCCCGTACGAGCAGCAGTACCCGCAGTACCAGCAGTACGAGCAGCCGTACCAGCAGCCGCAGGGCTACGACCCCTCCGCGCAGCAGTACTACCCGCAGCAGCAGGCCGGGCCGGGGTACCCGCAGCAGGGGTACCCCCAGGCCCCGGCCCAGCCCCAGCAGTGGATCCCGCAGCAGGCCGCCCCCGCACCGCAGCCGCAGCCGCAGCCGCCGGCGCCCGCCCCCGTCCCCGAGCCGCGCCGGGCGGCCGCCGCGGAATCCGCCCCCGCGGCCCCCGACGCCCCGGACTACCGCACGGAGCAGTTCGCCTTCATCGACCAGCCGGACGAGGACTCCGAGGACGTCATCGACTGGCTCGCCTTCACCGAGAGCCGCACCGAGCGCCGCGAGGAGGCCCGCCGCCGGGGCCGCAACCGGGTGGTCGCGCTGATCGTCGTACTGGCCCTGTTCGTCGTGGGCGGCCTCGGCTACCTCTGGTACGCGGGCAAGCTGCCCTTCCTCGACGGCCCCGGGCAGAAGAAGGACGCCGCGGCCGCCACCGGCGCGCAGAAGCGCGACATGATCGTCGTCCACCTGCACAACACCAAGCGGGGCGGCAGCTCCACCGCCCTCCTCGTGGACAACGTCACCACCCGGCAGGGCGCCACCGTCCTGCTCCCCAACGCCCTCGGCGTCCCCAAGCAGGACGGCACGGGGACCTCCCTCGGCAAGGCGGTCGAGGAGGGCAGCCTCGGCACCCGCGAATCCCTCGACACCGTGCTCGGCACCCACATCGGCGGCACCTGGCGCCTGGACACCCCCTTCCTGGAACGGCTCGTCGAGCTGGTCGGGGGCATCGAGGTGGACACCGACACCGCCGTCCCGGCCAACGAGCAGGCCAAGACCCCGGCCGTGGGACAGGGTCCCGGGCAGAGCCTCACCGGGGCGATGGCCGTCGCGTACGCCACCCACCGGGGCCAGGGCGAACCGGAGGCCAGGCAGCTGGAACGCACCGGCAAGGTGCTCTACGCCGTCCTGCGCAAGATCCCGGGCGACCCGAAGGCGGCGGCCACGACCGTCGAGTCCATGGGCCAGATCCTCGACCCGGGGCTGGACGCGCAGAACCTGGGCGGGCTCCTGTCACGGATCGGCGAGCACGCCAAGGTGGCCGCGTACCGCACCGAGGTGCTCGCCGTGAAGCCGGACGGCGGCCTCACCGACGAGTCCAACAAGAAGGTGGTCAAGGAGCTCCTCGGCGGCTCCTTCACCGCGGCCCAGCCCGGCGCCGCCCCGCGCGTGGGCCTCAAGGACGCCACCGGGGACGAGAAGACGCAGGTTGCGGCGAAGGCGGCGCTGCTCAACGGCGGCTACGGGCTCGTGGACGGCGGCAAGGCCGACAGGACGGCGGCCGCCACGCAGATCACGTACCAGGACGACGCGCAGCGGGACCGGGCCGTCGACGTCGCCAAGACGCTGGGGCTGCCGGAGACGGTCGTGAAGAAGGGCGAGAACGCGGTGAACGCGGACGTCGTGGTGACCCTGGGCAGGGACTACAAGCCGTCCTGACCGGCCAGGACGTTAAGCGCGGGCGGTGTCGGCGGTACATGAGACCCTTGTAGGGATCTGCCCGCCAACCCGAAAGCATGGCCAGTGACCGCCACGGACCGCTCCATCGAGCTCATCACCACCGCCGCCCAGGCCGCGGCCGACCGGCTCGCGCACGACATCATCGCGTACGACGTCAGCGACGTGCTGTCGATCACCGATGCCTTCCTCCTCGCCTCCGCGCCCAACGACCGCCAGGTCAAGTCGATCGTGGACGAGATCGAGGAGCGGCTGCTCAAGGAGCTCGGCGCCAAGCCGGTGCGCCGTGAAGGCGACCGCGACGCCCGCTGGATCCTGCTCGACTACGTCGACATCGTCGTCCACGTCCAGCACAGCGAGGAGCGCGTCTTCTACGCGCTGGAGCGTCTGTGGAAGGACTGCCCCGAGATCGAGCTCCCCGAGGACGCCAAGCTCACCATCGGCAAGGCCGAGGAGCACGCCAAGCTGCGCGAGGCGGCGGGCGACGACGAACTGGACGGTGATCTGTTCTGAGCGCGAGTACGACCGACAGCGCGGGCACGGCTGCGGCTGCCGCCGCGGGGGCCGGCGGGTCCGCCAGCTCCGGCAAGCCCGGCAGGAAGATCGTCCTCTGGCGGCACGGCCAGACCTCGTGGAACCTGGAGCGCCGCTTCCAGGGCTCCACGGACATCGAGCTGACCGAGACGGGTGTGGCGCAGGCGCGCCGCGCCGCCCGGCTGCTCGCCTCGCTGAAGCCGGACGCCATCGTGGCCTCCGACCTGCGACGGGCCTCGGACACGGCTGCCGAGCTGTCCGCCGTCACGGGCCTGTCCGTGGAGCACGACCAGGCGCTGCGCGAGACGTACGCCGGCGAGTGGCAGGGGCTCACCCACGACGAGATCCTCGAGAAGTACGGCGAGCAGTACGCGGCGTGGAAGCGCGGCGAGCCCGTCCGCCGCGGCGGCGGTGAGCTGGAGACCGAGGTCGCCGACCGGGCCGCTCCGGTGGTGCTGGGCCACGCGGACCGGCTGCCCGAGGGCGGCACGCTCGTCGTCGTCAGCCACGGCGGCACCATCCGTACGACCATCGGGCGCCTGCTGGGCCTGGAGGCGTACTACTGGGAGGGCCTCGGCGGGCTCTCCAACTGCTGCTGGTCCGTCCTCGGCGAGGGCGCGCGCGGCTGGCGCCTGCTGGAGCACAACGCCGGCACGCTGCCGGAACCGGTGCTCGGCGACGACGACTGACGGCTCCCGCGGTGTCCCGCGGTGACCCTCGGGGCGGCTCGCACCCGGATTTCACTTTCCGGCTGGTCACAGGCTAGAGTTCTTCTTGTTCGCAGCGAAGAACACCGGAAACGGGGGGAACGCGGCGGAGAGCGGGGCTATAGCTCAGTTGGTAGAGCGCCTGCATGGCATGCAGGAGGTCAGGAGTTCAATTCTCCTTAGCTCCACAATCAGGATCCCGTCCCCAACAGGGGGCGGGATCCTTGCGTTTGTTCCTTTTGCGCTTGCTGACCCGGCCGCTACTTGCATGGCAGAATCGGACGGCCGGAGGGGGACACGACGGCCTGACGCGGGAGGGAGTCGCTGACGGATGGGTGCACACCGGCGGCGGTGCGACTGGTGCAACAACGGCACGCCGATCGTGCGGGACATGGAGCCGGTCAATCCCGACTACCAGTACTGGTGCGAGGAATGCGCGCGGGCGCTGATCATAAAAGGCGACCCGATCGAGACGTACCGGGAGCTGGAGGGCGAGCCGATCTACGGCCGACTGCTCGACGAGCACTGCACGCTGAAGCGGTTCTACCAGTTCGCCCGGGCGTGATGATAAGGGTCAAATCGGACAGGCCTCGGACCTCGCGGAAACCGATTTTTGGACTGGGGCCATGACCGTGTAATGTTCTCGATGTCGCCAGGGGGAACCGGCAAGGGAAACCGAGAAGGGGCCCGGCGGCAGAGAAGCAAGGGGCTATAGCTCAGTTGGTAGAGCGCCTGCATGGCATGCAGGAGGTCAGGAGTTCAATTCTCCTTAGCTCCACAGTGAAGAAGCGGGCCACCCGGATCGGGTGGCCCGCTTCTCGTTTGCCCATTGACTGGAAGGTCCGAGCGTCCGTAGGGGGCGCTGCGGTACCCTGACGCCATGCGTGCCGTACGCCT
Organism: Streptomyces sp. NBC_00091; assembly: GCF_026343185.1. Taxonomy (GTDB): domain Bacteria; phylum Actinomycetota; class Actinomycetes; order Streptomycetales; family Streptomycetaceae; genus Streptomyces. The sequence continues at coordinate 3,974,901 of NZ_JAPEMA010000001.1, forward strand.
TCTGCTTACCGAGCCGCGCTGATCAGTACCGACCCTTCGAGACGGTCGGCATCGGCGCGGCGCCCCCTCCTGTGCGAGGGGTTTTTTCGTTTGGGCAGGCAGAGACGGCAGAGACGATCGATGGAGCTTCAGAAATCATGAGCGAGACGAACACCCCGGCCCCCGAGGCGGCCGAGGGGCACCGTTACACGGCTGCCATGGCCGCCGACATCGAGGCACGCTGGCAGGACGTATGGGACGCGGAGGGCACCTACGAGGCCCCGAACCCCACCGGTGACCTGGCAGGCGACCCATCGGTCGTCGCCCGGCCCAAGAAATTCATCATGGACATGTTCCCGTACCCCTCCGGTGCGGGCCTGCACGTCGGTCACCCGCTCGGGTACATCGCCACCGACGTCTTCGCCCGCCACCAGCGGATGTCCGGCCACAACGTCCTGCACACCCTGGGCTTCGACGCCTTCGGCCTGCCGGCCGAGCAGTACGCCGTGCAGACCGGCACGCACCCGCGCGTGTCGACCGAGGCGAACATCGAGAACATGAAGGTCCAGCTGCGCCGGCTGGGCCTGGGCCACGACAAGCGCCGGTCGTTCGCGACGATCGACCCCGAGTACTACAAGTGGACCCAGTGGATCTTCCTGCAGATCTACAACTCCTGGTACGACGCCGACGCGAACAAGGCCCGCCCGGTCTCCGAGCTGGTCGCCGCCTTCGAGAACGGCACCCGTGAGGTCCCCGGCGGCCGCGCCTGGGACGGGCTGACCGCCGCCGAGCGGGCCGAGGTACTGAACGGCTTCCGCCTGGCCTACGCCTCGGACGCGCCCGTCAACTGGTGCCCCGGGCTCGGCACCGTACTGGCCAACGAGGAGGTCACCGCCGACGGCCGGTCCGAGCGCGGCAACTTCCCCGTCTTCAAGTCCCGCCTGAGCCAGTGGAACATGCGGATCACGGCCTACGCCGACCGCCTGCTGGACGACCTGGACGCGCTGGACTGGCCCGAGGCCATCAAGCTGCAGCAGCGCAACTGGATCGGCCGCAGCGAGGGCGCGCGCGTCGACTTCGCGCTGGGCGACGAGGCCATCACCGTCTTCACCACCCGCCCGGACACGCTGTTCGGCGCCACCTACATGGTGCTGGCGCCCGAGCACCCGCTGGTCGAGAAGTTCATCCCGGCCGCCTGGCCCGAGGGCACCCACGACGTGTGGACCGGCGGGTACGCGACCCCGGCCGAGGCCGTGGCCGCGTACCGCAAGCAGGCCGCCTCCAAGTCGGACGTCGAGCGGCAGGCCGAGGCCAAGGACAAGACCGGTGTCTTCACCGGCGAGTACGCGGTCAACCCGGTCAGCGGCGACAAGGTCCCCGTCTTCATCGCCGACTACGTGCTGATGGGCTACGGCACCGGCGCGATCATGGCCGTCCCGGCGCACGACAGCCGCGACTTCGAGTTCGCCCGCGCCTTCGAGCTGCCGATGCGCTGCGTGGTGCAGCCCTCGGACGGCCGGGGCACCGACCCGGCGGAGTGGGACGACGCGTTCGTCTCGTACGACGCCGCGCTGGTCAACTCCACGGGCGAGGGCATCGCGCTGGACGGCCTGGGCGTCGTCGAGGCCAAGGCCGCGATCACCGACTGGCTGGCCGAGCGCGGCATCGGCGAGGGCACCGTCAACTTCCGCCTGCGCGACTGGCTGTTCAGCCGCCAGCGCTACTGGGGCGAGCCCTTCCCGATCGTCTACGACGAGGACGGCGTCGCCCACTCCCTGCCCGAGTCGATGCTGCCGCTGGAGCTGCCGGAGGTCGAGGACTACTCCCCGCGCACCTTCGAGCCCGACGACGCCGCGTCGAAGCCGGAGACCCCGCTGTCGCGCAACGAGGCGTGGGTCGACGTGGAGCTGGACCTGGGCGACGGGGCGGGCGTCAAGCGCTACCGGCGCGAGACCAACACCATGCCGAACTGGGCCGGTTCCTGCTGGTACGAGCTGCGCTACCTGGACCCGAACAACTCCTCGGCCCTGGTGGACCCGCAGATCGAGCAGTACTGGATGGGTCCGCGCGAGGGTGCGCCGCACGGCGGCGTCGACCTGTACGTGGGCGGCGCCGAGCACGCGGTCCTGCACCTGCTGTACGCTCGCTTCTGGTCCAAGGTGCTGTTCGACCTGGGCCACGTCTCGTCGGCCGAGCCGTTCCACAAGCTGTTCAACCAGGGCATGATCCAGGCGTACGCGTACACCGACGCGCGCGGCGTGTACGTGCCGGCGGCCGAGGTCGAGGAGCGCGACGGCGGCTACTTCTACCAGGGCGAGCCCGTCAAGCGTGAGCACGGCAAGATGGGCAAGTCCCTGAAGAACGCCGTCACGCCGGACGAGATCTGCGAGGAGTACGGCGCGGACACCCTGCGCCTGTACGAGATGGCGATGGGCCCGCTGGACGTCTCGCGGCCGTGGGACACCCGCGCCGTGGTCGGCCAGTACCGGCTGCTGCAGCGCCTGTGGCGCAACATCGTGGACGAGGAGACGGGCGCCGTCACCGTCGTGGACGGCGAGCCCGACGAGGCGACCCTGCGCGTCCTGCACAAGGCGATCGACGGGGCCGGCTCGGACATGGCGGGGCTGCGGTTCAACACCGCCATCGCCAAGATCACCGAGCTGAACAACGCCCTGACGAAGGCGGGCCGGCCGCTGGAGCGCTCGGTGGCCGAGCGGCTGGTGCTGCTGGTCGCCCCGCTGGCGCCGCACATCGCGGAGGAGCTGTGGCACCGGCTGGGCCACAGCGACTCGGTGGTCCACCAGGACTTCCCGGTCGCGGACCCCGCGTACGTCGTGGACGAGACGGTCACGTGCGTGGTGCAGGTCAAGGGCAAGGTCAAGGCGCGTCTGGAGGTGGCGCCGAGCATCTCGGACGCCGACCTGGAGCAGCTGGCCGTCACCGACGCGGGCGTCGTGGCGGCCCTGGGCGGCGCCGAGATCCGCAAGGTGATCGTGCGCGCGCCGAAGCTGGTGAACATCGTCATCTGACGTTCCGCATCTGACGTTCCGCGGCTCCCATGGGGGAGATCCCGTACGGGCAGGTTGGGGGTTCGATTGGAACCCCTGGCCTGCCCGTGGCGTTTACGGTGGAGGGGACGGAGAAGGCCGGGGAAGGGAACCTCATGGAGGCGGGCGCTTTGATCATCTTTGCCCTGTTGATGCTGTTTGCCTTCCTGGGGCTGGGTGCGTGGGCCACCGTGAAGGTCGTCGGCGCGGCGAAGCGCGGTGTGGACCGGACGATCACGCAGGCCCGCCGCACGGTGGAGGACACCACCCTGAAGGCCAAGAGCTTCGGCCAGGTCGGGGTCGGCGGGGCGCTCGCGCAGCTGCGGCTGGACCTGCGGACCTCGATGCGGTCCACGCAGGCCGCGCTGTACCAGGGGGTGCAGGCGGACAGCTCGCTGACGGAGTCCATCGCCCTCTTCGAGCGGCTGAGCCGTCACGGGCACGAGCTGGACGACGAGCTGAAGCGGCTGGAGCAGGAGCCGGACCGCAAGCAGATCGCGGAGCGCCTTCCCGGGCTGCGGGAGCGCACCGCCAAGATCACGCAGTCCGCGGACTCGCTGCGGTGGGCGGCGCGTGACCGCGCCCGGCGGTTCGCGGACGACGAGCTGGCGGTCCTCTCGGAGCAGATCGAGGTCGAGTCCGGCGCGCTGCGGGACTGGTCCCGGGAGTCGGTCGACGACCTGGCGGCCGCCGCGGCGGCCTGGGACGCGGGCCAGGCGGCTCCGGGCGGTGCGGGTGCGGGCGGTCCGGGTGGGGCTTCGGGTGCGGGCTCGGGTGCGGGCTCGAGTGGTCCGGTTGGGGCTTCGGATGCGGGCTCGGGTGCGGGTGCGGCTTCGGGCGTGGAGTCGGGGCCGGCGGCGCTGAATCCTTCCGCTCCGGCGACGGGCTACCCCTGGCAGAAGGCCCCCAGGCCGGAGGCCACCACCTGAGCGGACGGCGGCATGAGGGGACGGGGGAGGCCCGGGCTGCCGGATCACCTCCCGTGCCGGTAACCTCCGGCTCATGTCCCGCCATGTCGCGATCGTCACCGATTCCACGGCCTACCTGCCCCCACTGGCGATGGCGCGGCACGGGATCACCTCCGTCCCGCTGACCGTGGTCCTGGGGGACGAGGCCCTCGAAGAGGGGACCGAGATCTCGGCCCGCAGCCTCGCAGCGGCCCTGCAGAAGCGGCGTCCGGTCACCACCTCCCGCCCCGGTCCGGAGCAGTTCGTACGGGCCTACCAGGCGGCCGCGGACGCCGGTGCGACCGGCATCGTGAGCCTGCACCTGTCCGCCGAGTTCTCCGGCACCTACGACGCCGCCGTGGTCGCGGCCCAGACCGCCCCCGTCCCGGTCCGCGTGGTCGACACGGGCATGGTCGCGATGGCCCTCGGCTTCTGCGCCCTCGCCGCCGCCGAGACGGCCGAGGCAGGTGGTTCCGCCGACGAGGCCGTGGCCGCCGCGGAGAAGCGGGCGTCCGAGATGGCGGCGTACTTCTACGTGGACACCCTCGACTACCTCCGCCGCGGCGGCCGGATCGGGGCCGCGCAGGCCCTCCTCGGCTCGGCGCTGGCGGTCAAACCGCTGCTGACGCTGGACGGCGGGCGGATCGAGATGCTGGAGAAGGTGCGCACGGCCTCCAAGGCCATCGCACGGCTGGAGGAGCTGGCCGTCGAACGGGCAGGGTCGCGCAGCGTAGACGTCGCCGTCCACCACCTGGCGGCCCCGGAACGGGCCGAGAAGCTCGCCCAGCGGCTGCGCGAACGCATCCCGGGCCTGGTCGAACTGCACGTCAGCGAGGTCGGCGCGGTGATCGGCGCGCACACCGGGCCGGGGCTGCTGGCGGCGGTCGTCTCGCCCCGGTGATCCCCGGGTGATCCCCGGGTGAGATCCCCGGGTGATCACCCGGGGATCACCGGAACGGGTGGCGGAGTTATCCACAACGGGCCGTTTGTCCACCGGAATTGAGGGCTCCGAGCGGTGGCCGGGGATCGGCCCTAGCTTCGGTGGCATGACTCTTCGAACGCGTACTTCACGCCTCTCTGACACTTCCCCGTCCGCTGGATCGCCCGGCGGTGGCAGCGGGCCCGGGCGGGGGCCCCGGTCCGACGGCAGGCTCCGGGACCGTCGTCGCGCCCGGGCGCGGTCCCGGCCCGACCCCGCCGAGGTGCGACGCAGGGCGGAGGCCCTGCTTGCGGGGGGCTCGCCGGCGGCCCGGGAGCGGGAGTCCGGTGCCGTACCCGGGGTGCCGGAGGAGGCCGGGGCCCTGCGGGTGGCCGATCCGCCGCCTGATGTGGAGCCGTGGCTGGGGGCCTATCCGCGGGCCTGGCCGGATCCGGTCCCGCTGGATCCGGTTCCGCTGGATCCGGTTCCGCTGGGTGGGGTGGGTGTGCCGGGTGGGGTGGATCCGGCCGTGGTGCCCGGCGGGTCCGTTGCGGCGCGGGAGGCGGTGGGGGTGCTGGGGGTCGGGGCCGCGGGGCGGCTGGCCCTGCGGGAGCGGCTGCCGGTGTGGGTGCAGGTCCGGTGCGGGGTGGAGCCGCGGACGGTGGCCGCCGTGGCGGTGGTGCTGGTGCTCGCGGTGGGCTTCGCCGCCCAGCAGTACTGGTCGGGCCGGCCGCAGCCGGTGACGGCCCCTGCCGTGGTCACCCCGGCGCCGGCTCCGGCTCCGCCGGCGGCGTCGGGAGCGCCGGGCGGGGGTGAGGGCGCCCGCATCGTGGTGGACGTCGGCGGCAAGGTCCGCGATCCCGGTCTGCGGCGGCTGCCCAGCGGCTCGCGGGTGGAGGACGCGCTGGCCGCCGCCGGGGGAGTGCGGCCGGGCACCGACACCACCGGGCTCAACCGGGCCCGGGTGCTGGTGGACGGCGAACAGGTGCTGGTGGGGGCCACCGCGCAGCCGCCTCCGGGCGGGCCGGGCCCCGGTGCGGGTGCCGGGGCCGGTCCGCTGAGCCTCGGCAGCGCGACGGTCGAGCAGCTGGACGGGCTGCCCGGGGTGGGGCCGGTGCTCGCCCGGAACATCGTCGACTTCCGCACCGCCCGGGGCGGGTTCCGGGCCGTGGAGGACCTCCGGCAGGTCGACGGCATCGGCGAGCGGCGGTTCGCCGAGCTGCGCAGGCTGGTGCGGCCGTGAGCGGCGGGGTGGGGAGCGCCGGGCCGGAGGCTGTCGGGCGCGAGCCGGCCGGGCCGGTGGATCTGCGGCTGGCGGTGCCGGCCGTGGCCGCCTGGGGAGCGGCTGCCCTGGCGCTCGGGGTGCCGGGCGGGTGGAGTGCCGCCGCGACGGGGCTCGCGGTGGCCGCGGCTGGGGTGCTGCTGGTGCTCGGCTCCGGGCGGTCGCAGCCGCTGCGGCGGGTCGGTACGGCCGCGGCCGCCGCCTTGCTGTGCGCCGCCGCCGGGGCGGGGGTGGCCGGGCTGGAGCGGGCCGGGGCGCGGGCGGGGCCGGTGGCCCGGCTGGCCGGGGAACACGCCCGGGTGCGTGCGGAGCTCACCGTCGGCTCCGACCCCCGGGTGGCCCGGGGCGGGGGCGGGGGCGGGCCGCCCGTGGTGGTGCTCGACGCGGTGCTGACCGGGGTGACCGGGCCCGACGGGGCGCGGACCCGGGTGGAGACCCCGGTACGGGTGCTGGCCGGGCATCCGGGATGGGCCCGGCTGGAGCCCTCGACCCGGGTCGCGGTGGTGGCCCGGCTGGCCCCGGCGCGGGGCGGGGAGCGGGCCGTGGCGCTGCTCCGCCCGGCGGGGGACACCCCGCCCGGGGTGACGGGCGGGCCCGACCCGGTGCAGCGCCTCGCGGGGGTCCTGCGCGCCGGGCTGCGGGAGGCCACCGACGGGCTCGCGCGGGATGCGAGGGCCCTGCTGCCGGGGCTGGTGGTCGGGGACACCTCCCGGGTCCCGCCCGACCTGCACGACGCCTTCAGGGCCACCGACCTGCTGCACCTGCTGGCCGTCTCGGGCTCCAACCTGACCGTGGTGCTGTATCTGCTGATCGGGCCCCCGGCCCGCGCGCAGCACGTCGAGCGGCGCGGGCTCGCGCCCCGGCTGGGCCTCTCGCTGCGGGCCACGGCCCTGTGCGGGGCGGCGCTGACGCTGGCCTTCGTGGTGGTGTGCCGGCCCGACCCGAGCGTGCTGCGGGCCGCCGCCTGCGGGGCGGTGACCCTGCTGGCCCTCGCCACCGGGCGGCGCAGGTCCCTGATCCCGGCGCTGGCCGGGGCCGTGCTGCTGCTGGTGCTCTACGACCCCTGGCTGGCTCGCAGTTACGGGTTCCTGCTGTCGGTGCTGGCCACCGGGGCGCTGCTCACCCTGGGACCCCGCTGGGGGGACGCCCTCCGGCGGCGCGGGATGCCGTCTCGGCTCGCGGAGGCCCTGGGGGCCGCCGCCGCGGCGCAGGCCGTGTGCGCGCCGGTGGTGGTGGTGCTCTCCGCCCGGGTGAGCCTGGTCGCGGTGCCGTGCAACCTCCTGGCGGAGCTCGCGGCGGGCCCCGCCACCGTGCTCGGCTTCGCGGCCCTCGCCGTGGCCCCGCTGTGCATGCCCGTGGCGAAGGTGCTCGCTTGGTGCGCGGGGGTGCCGGCCGGGTGGATCGCCGCCGTGGCGCGGGGCGGGGCGCGGCTGCCGGGGGCGGAGCTGCCCTGGCCGGGCGGGCTCCGGGGCGGGCTGCTGCTGGGTGCGGTGACGTTGGCCGTGGTGGCGTTCGGGGCCCGGTTCGGGCGGCGGCGCGGGGCCTGTGCGGCCGTGGCCGTGCTGCTGCTGATCGCGGTGCTGCGGCCGCCGCAGCTGACCCGTACGCTCACCGGCTGGCCGCCGCCGGACTGGAGCTACGTCCAGTGCGCCGTGGGCCAGGGAGACGCCGCCGTACTCACCGCCGGCCCCGGTACGGCCGTGGTGGTGGACGCCGGGCCGGAGCCCGGGCCGGTGGACTCCTGTCTGCGCGCCCTGGGTGTGAGCCGTATCCCACTTCTCCTGCTGACGCACTTTCACGCCGACCACGTGGGAGGGGTTCCAGGGGTGCTGCGGGGGCGGTCCGTGGCTGTGATGCAGACCACCACGGTGGAGGAGCCGCCCGCGCAGGCCGCCCTGGTCCGGCGGGCGGCCGCGGCGGCCGGGGTGCCCGTCGTACCGGCGGTGTCGGGAGAGCGGCGCCGGATCGGGCAGTTGGAGTGGCAGGTGCTGTGGCCGTCGGCCACGGCTCCGCCGCCGGAGGGGCCCAACGACGCGAGCGTCGCCCTGCTGGTGCGCACGGCGGGCCTGACGCTCCTGCTGCTCGGGGATCTCGAACCGCCCGCCCAACAGGCCCTTTTGAGGGAGCATCCGGAGCTGGGCCCGGTGGACGTGCTCAAGGTCGCCCACCACGGTTCGGCGCACCAGGACCCGGGACTCCAGGGCCGGATCCGGCCACGGCTCGCCATCGTCCCCGTCGGCGCGGGCAACCGCTACGGGCACCCCGCGCCGGGTACGCTCGCCCAGTTGAGGGCCCGCGGGGCGGCCGTGCTGCGCACCGATGAGGACGGCTCCGTGGCCGTCTCCGGCAGCGGCTCGCGGATGCGTGCGTTTCCAGCCGGGCGGCGTCCGGAACGGCGCGGTCATACCGGGCGCGACCATTCTGTTTGCCCACAACCCGACAGCATGATCGAATGCGTCTTCGCCAGAGCGGTCCAAGTCCACACAGCACGGGGGTGCACTAGCCATGTTCGGTCGCCGACGGGGGATGGAGACGGCCGGCGGTGCCGGTTCGCATACATCCGCGACTCTGACACTGCCGCCTACGGCGCGGCTGTTGAGCTGCCGGGTACTCGACACGGTCCACCAGCCGGTCCGCCAGGCCAAGTTCGAGGTCACCGACCCGATCGGCCGACGGGTCGTCAGCGGGGAGACGGATCCCTACGGGGGGTTCACGGCGGCCATGCCGGAGGGCGAGTACCGGCTCTCCGTCACCGCCGAGGGGTACGCGCCGTTCCACGGGGCGACGCTGGTGGGGGACCCGGCGCAGCCCGGCACGGCGGAGATCATCCTCGACGCGGTGGAGCCGCCGCTGCTGCCGCAGCCCGGTCACTGGGAGCTCGACCCGAGGCATTCGTCGATCGGCTTCACCGCCCGGCACATCGGCTTCGCCCGGATCCACGGCCGGTTCACGACCTTCGCCGGCGCGGTGCGGATAGCGGAGCGCATGGAGGACTCCTCCATGCACGTGATCATCGACGCGGCGAGCATCGACACCGGGCTGCGGATGCGGGACGACCACCTGCGGTCCGCGGACTTCCTGGACGCGGCCCGGCACCCGCGGGTGGAGTTCTACAGCGAGCGGTTCATCCACCGCAGCGGCAGCCGCTGGGCGGTCGCCGGCGCCCTCACCCTCCACGGCGTCAGCCGTACGGTGACCCTGGACACCCAGTACCTGGGCCACGGCACGGGCCTGGAGGGCGAACCGCGGGCCGCCTGCCGGGCCACGGCCGAGCTGAACCGCGGGGACTTCGCCCTGAACTGGCAGTCGATCCTGGCGCAGGGGATCGCGGCGATCGGTCCGAGCGTGGAAGTGGAGCTGGACGTACAGATCGTCCACAAGGCGTAGGGCGCGGGTGCCGCCGCCGTCCTACGGGGCTTCCAGCCAGCCCTCGTACGCGGCGGCGAGCTCGTCCAGCGAGGCGGTGTCGAGCCGTTCCCGGGGGTCCTCGAGGACCACCAGCCACTGGGCGTCCTCGGCGTCGTCCTCGCCGGCGAGGGCGTCGCGCACCAGCTGGGGTTCCTCCGGGAGGCCGAAGCGGTCGACGACCTCCTGGGCCACCTCCTCGGCGGCGTCGCGGTCGGGCAGGACCAGTACATGTCGCACGTTCACCCGACCATTCTCGGGTACCCGGCGCGGGGCACCGGGCACCGGGCGAGGGTCGCTGTCAGTGCGGCGTGGGATGCTGGGGGCGATGGCCACCAGGAAGAATCCCACCGACGATCCGCTCGCCCCGCTCACCCTCGCGGTGGGGCAGGAGGACCTGCTGCTCGACCGTGCCGTACGGGAGGTGGTGACGGCCGCCCGCGCGACCGACGCCGACACCGACGTACGGGACCTCACCTCCGACCAGCTCCAGCCCGGCACGCTGGCCGAGCTGACGAGCCCCTCGCTCTTCTCCGAGCGCAAGGTCCTGATCGTGCGCAACGCGCAGGACCTGGGGGCGGACACGGTCAAGGAGGTCAAGGCGTACCTCGCCGCGCCGTACGAGGAGATCAGCCTCGTCCTCCTGCACGCGGGCGGGGTCAAGGGCAAGGGCCTGCTGGACGCGGCGCGCAAGGCGGGGGCCCGGGAGGTCGCCTGCCCGAAGATGACGAAGGCGGCGGACCGGCTGTCGTTCGTGCGGGGTGAGTTCCGGACGTTGGGGCGTTCCGCGACCCCCGAGGCGTGCCAGAACCTGGTCGACGCGATCGGCAGCGACCTGCGGGAGCTGGCGAGTGCGGCGGCGCAGCTGTGCGCGGACGTCGAGGGCACCATCGACGAGGCCGTGGTCGGCCGCTACTACACGGGCCGGGCCGAGGCCTCCAGCTTCACGGTCGCCGACCGGGCGGTCGAGGGCCGGGCCGCGGAGGCCCTCGAAGCCCTGCGCTGGTCCCTCGCGACCGGTGTGGCACCCGTGCTGATCACCAGCGCGCTGGCCCAGGCGGTCCGGGCCATCGGCAAGCTCGCCTCCGCCCCGCGCGGGGCCCGTCCGGGCGACCTGGCGCGGGACCTCGGCATGCCGCCGTGGAAGATCGACCGGGTCCGGCAGCAGATGCGGGGCTGGTCGGCGGATGCCGTGTCGGACGCGCTGCGCGCCGTGGCGCTGGCCGACGCGGGTGTGAAGGGCGGCGGCGACGACCCCGGGTACGCCCTGGAGAAGGCCGTCGTGGCAGTGGCCCGCGCGGCCCGCCCGCAGCGGCGCTGAACGGCCCGGCAGACGCACGAAGGTCACGCAGACGCGCGAAGGCCCCGGTCGCCCCCCTGGGGAAGGGGGATGACCGGGGCCTTCGGCTACTGCTGGTGTGCACCGCACCCGCGTGGCGAACGCTTCGTGTGCGGCGCGGGGTGCCGGTCCGGAGCGGGAGAGAGGGCCCGCTGGGTCCTTACCGGCGATTCACATCAGGAGCTCAGCCCTGAAGGGAGGCAACCTTGGTGGCCAGCGCCGACTTCTTGTTGGCGGCGGCGTTCTTGTGGATGACACCCTTCGAGACAGCCTTGTCGAGCGCACGCGCGGCGGCGCGGGAAGCCACGGTGGCCTTCTCGACGTCACCGGCGAGGACGGCCTCGCGGGCCTTGCGGATCGCGGTCTTGAGCGAGGACTTGACGGCCTTGTTGCGCAGGCGCGCCTTCTCGTTCGTCTTGTTCCGCTTGATCTGGGACTTGATGTTCGCCACGAAAGAGCCTTTTCAGGTTCAGAGTTTGATCTTCGGATTGTGCCTCGACAGCTGAGAGGGCATACGAGACACAGCTGCCCAGGCTACCAGGCGCGCTCCGACCGGCCCAAACCGAGCGCACTGCCCCGTCCATGGGACCATGGGAGCCTGCGTACAGATCCGACATCGCGCGCCGACGAGGGCGACGAGATTCGAACTATCGCTCAGACTTCGTTCCGACCGCGACCCGAGAATCAGGACACTGCGTGCCCGCCATCCCCAGCCACGTGCCCGAGCCGAGCCGTACCGACCCGGCGCTGATCCGCAACTTCTGCATCATCGCGCACATCGACCACGGCAAGTCGACCCTCGCCGACCGGATGCTCCAGCTCACCGGCGTCGTCGACCAGCGGCAGATGCGCGCCCAGTACCTCGACCGCATGGACATCGAGCGTGAGCGCGGCATCACGATCAAGTCGCAGGCGGTCCGTCTGCCCTGGGCCCCCGCCGAGGGGGAGGGCAAGGGCAGCACGCACATCCTGAACATGATCGACACGCCCGGCCACGTCGACTTCACCTACGAGGTCTCGCGCTCCCTCGCGGCCTGCGAGGGCACGGTCCTGCTGGTGGACGCGGCCCAGGGCATCGAGGCGCAGACCCTCGCCAACCTGTACCTGGCGATGGAGAAGGACCTCGCGATCGTCCCGGTCCTGAACAAGATCGACCTGCCGGCCGCCCAGCCGGAGAAGTTCGCCGAGGAGCTCGCGAACCTGGTCGGCTGCCAGCCCGAGGACGTCCTGCGGGTCTCCGCGAAGACCGGCCTCGGCGTGGACGCGCTGCTCGACAAGATCGTCGCCACGGTTCCGGCCCCGGTCGGCCCCAAGGACTCCCCGGCCCGCGCGATGATCTTCGACTCGGTCTACGACTCGTACCGCGGCGTGGTCACCTACGTCCGTGTGGTCGACGGCCAGCTCAACAAGCGCGAGCGCATCCGGATGATGTCCACCGGCGCGACCCACGAGCTGCTGGAGATCGGCGTCTCCTCCCCGGAGATGACCCCCTCCGACGGCCTCGGCGTCGGCGAGGTGGGCTACATCATCACCGGCGTGAAGGACGTCCGTCAGTCCAAGGTCGGTGACACCATCACCAGCCTGAACAACGGCGCGACCGAGGCCCTCGGCGGCTACAAGGACCCGCGTCCGATGGTCTTCTCGGGCCTCTACCCGCTCGACGGCTCGGACTACCCGGACCTGCGCGAGGCCCTGGACAAGCTCCAGCTCAACGACGCCGCGCTCGTCTACGAGCCCGAGACCTCGGCGGCGCTGGGCTTCGGCTTCCGCGTCGGCTTCCTCGGCCTGCTCCACCTGGACGTGGTGCGCGAGCGCCTGGAGCGCGAGTTCGGCCTCGACCTGATCGCCACCGCGCCGAACGTGGTCTACCGCGTCGTCCTCGAGGACGGCAAGGAGGTCACCGTCACCAACCCGAGCGAGTTCCCCGAGGGCAAGATCAGGGACGTGTTCGAGCCGGTCGTACGGGCCACCCTGCTCGCGCCCTCCGAGTTCATCGGCGCGATCATGGAGCTCTGCCAGCAGCGCCGCGGCACGCTCCTCGGGATGGACTACCTCTCCGAGGACCGCGTCGAGATCCGTTACACGCTCCCGCTCGCGGAGATCGTGTTCGACTTCTTCGACCAGCTGAAGTCCAAGACGCGCGGCTACGCCTCCCTGGACTACGAACCCACCGGCGAGCAGGCCTCCGGACTGGTCAAGGTCGACATCCTGCTGCACGGCGACAAGGTCGACGCCTTCTCGGCCGTCACCCACAAGGACGCCGCCTACGCCTACGGCGTGCGCCTGGTCGCCAAGCTGCGCGAGCTCATCCCGCGGCAGGCCTTCGAGATCCCGATCCAGGCGGCCGTCGGCTCCCGCGTCATCGCCCGCGAGACCATCCGCGCCATCCGCAAGGACGTCCTCGCCAAGTGCTACGGCGGTGACATCTCCCGTAAGCGGAAGCTGCTGGAGAAGCAGAAGGAAGGCAAGAAGCGGATGAAGATGGTCGGCTCCGTGGAGGTCCCGCAGGAGGCCTTCATCGCCGTCCTCTCCAGCGACGAGTCCGGTGCCAAGAAGAAGTAGTCCTGTATGCGAAACAGGCCCCCGTGCAGACGCCCGGGGGCCTGTTTCGTTATGAATCGGCCGCCGGTTGGCTCTTACGCGCCAGGCGGAGGGCCCCTACTCTGATCACTGGTTACTCGCCAGTTACAAGCCAGAAGTCACTGCCTGAAGTCACTGCCCGATGCAGGCCCTGCCGCGTGGTCCGGAGGACGTCCGTGAGCGACACACAGACCTTGATCGAGAACCGTCCGCCCACAGTGGCGGCCCTCTTCCTTGACCGCGTCGCCGCCACGCCGAACGCGGAGGCCTACCGCTTCCCCGTGCCCGCGGCCGGCCCGCAGGGTGGTCCCGACGACTGGAAGTCGCTCAGCTGGGGGCAGGCCGCCGACCGGGTCTTCGCCATCGCCGCCGGCCTCATCGGCCTCGGCCTGCGCCCCGAGGAGCGGGTCGCGCTCGCCTCCAACACCCGGGTCGAGTGGATCCTCTCCGACCTCGGCGTGATGTGCGCCGGCGGCGCGGTCACCACCGTCTACCCCAGCACCAACGCCGAGGAGTCCGCCTTCATCCTCGCGGACTCCGAGAGCCGGGTGCTGATCGCCGAGGACGCCGCCCAGCTGGCCAAGGCCCGCGAGCGCCGCGCCGACCTGCCCGACCTGGCCCACGTGGTGGTCCTGGAGGCGGCCGACGCCCTCCCCGCCGAGGGCGACCCCGAGGGCTGGGTGCTCTCCCTCGCCGAGCTGGAGGAGCGCGGCAAGGAGTACCTCGCCAAGCACCCCGCGGCGGTCAAGGAGCGGATCGCGGCCATCACCCCCGACCAGCTCGCCACCCTCATCTACACCTCCGGCACCACCGGCCGCCCCAAGGGCGTACGCCTGCCGCACGACAACTGGTCGTACATGGCCAAGGCCACCGTGGCCACCGGCATGATCCACTCGGACGACGTCCAGTACCTGTGGCTGCCGCTGGCCCACGTCTTCGGCAAGGTGCTCACCTCCGGCCAGATCGAGGTCGGACACGTCACCGCCGTCGACGGCCGGATCGACAAGATCATCGAGAACCTGCCGATCGTCCAGCCGACCTACATGGCGGCCGTCCCGCGCATCTTCGAGAAGGTGTACAACGGCGTGGCCGCCAAGGCCCGGGCCGGCGGCGGCGCCAAGTACAAGATCTTCCAGTGGTCGGTCGGCGTGGCCCGCGAGTACGCCAAGGTCACCCAGGACAACTACCGCCGCACCGGCCGGGCGACCGCCCCCTTCGGCCTCGCCACCAAGCACAAGATCGCCGACGCGCTCGTCTACTCCAAGCTCCGCGAGGCCTTCGGAGGCCGGCTGCGCGCCGCCGTCTCCGGCGCCTCCGCCCTGGCGCCCGAGATCGGCTACTTCTTCTCCGGCGCCGGCATCCACATCCTCGAGGGCTACGGCCTGACCGAGTCCAGCGCCGCCTCCTTCGTCAACCCGGGCGAGGCCTACCGCACCGGCACCGTCGGCAAGCCGCTCCCCGGCACCGAGGTACGCATCGCCGACGACGGCGAGGTCCTGCTGCGCGGCCCCGGCATCATGCAGGGCTACCACGGCCAGCCGGAGAAGACCGCCGAGGTCCTGGAGAGCGACGGCTGGCTGCACACGGGCGACATCGGCGAGCTCTCCCCGGACGGCTACCTGCGCATCACCGACCGCAAGAAGGACCTGATCAAGACCTCGGGCGGCAAGTACGTCGCCCCGGCGGAGATCGAGGGCCAGTTCAAGGCGATCTGCCCGTACGTGTCGACCATCGTCGTCCACGGAGCCGACCGGAACTTCTGCTCGGCCCTGATCGCCCTCGACGAGCCCGCGATCCTGGGCTGGGCCGCCGAGAACGGCCTGGAGGGCAAGACGTACGGACAGGTCCTGGCGGCGCCCGAGACCAGCCGCCTGATCGAGACCTACGTCCAGACCCTGAACGAGGGCCTCCAGCGCTGGCAGACGGTCAAGAAGTTCCGCATCCTCCCGCGCGACCTCGACGTCGAGCACGGCGACCTCACCCCCAGCCTCAAGCTGAAGCGCCCGGTCGTCGAGCGTGAGTTCAAGCACCTCATCGAGGAGATGTACGAGGGCTCCCGAGAGGCCTGACGCCTGGCGGCGAGCCGGACGGGGCGGGGCGGCGGGCCGCCCCGCGAGCCCCGCCGTCCGGGCGGTCGATGCCGTCCGGACGGTCCGCGTCGGCCCTGCCGGGCCCCGCGGGAGGCGCGCCGGGGCGGGCGTGGCGGCGAGTGCGGGACAATGGCCGTATGCCTTCCGCACTGCCCGATGGTGAACCCATGCCCGAAGACGGCTCGCTGCCGTCGCATGCCCTGGAGGGCGCCGGGGGGCGGCCGCTGGGGTTCTACCTGCACGTCCCGTACTGCGCCACGCGCTGCGGGTACTGCGACTTCAACACCTACACCGCGACCGAGCTGCGCGGCACCGGCGGCGTCCTCGCCTCCCGGGAGAACTACGCCGACACCCTGATCGACGAGGTCCGCCTCGCCCGCAAGGTGCTCGGGGACGACCCGCGCGCCGTGCGCACCGTCTTCGTCGGCGGCGGCACGCCCACCCTGCTGCCCGCGCGGGACCTCGTACGGATGCTCGCGGCGATCCGGGACGAGTTCGGGCTGGCCGAGGACGCCGAGGTCACCACCGAGGCCAATCCGGAGTCCGTGAACCCGGAGTACCTGGCGGAGCTGCGCGCGGGCGGCTTCAACCGGATCTCCTTCGGCATGCAGAGCGCCCGGCAGCACGTCCTGAAGGTGCTGGACCGCACGCACACCCCCGGGCGTCCCGAGGCCTGCGTCGCGGAGGCGCGGGCGGCGGGCTTCGAGCACGTCAACCTGGACCTGATCTACGGCACCCCGGGGGAGTCCGACGACGACTGGCGGGCCTCCCTGGAGGCCGCGCTGGGCGCCGGGCCCGACCACATCAGCGCCTACGCGCTGATCGTCGAGGAGGGCACGCAGCTGGCCCGCCGGATCCGCCGCGGCGAGGTCCCGATGACGGACGACGACGTACACGCCGACCGGTACCTGATCGCGGACTCCGTCATGGCCGGGGCCGGGTACTCCTGGTACGAGGTGTCGAACTGGGCCACCTCCGAGGCCGGCCGCTGCCTGCACAACGAGCTGTACTGGCGCGGCGCCGACTGGTGGGGCGCGGGCCCCGGGGCGCACTCCCACGTGGGCGGGGTGCGCTGGTGGAACGTGAAGCACCCCGGCGCGTACGCGGCCGCCCTCGCGGAGGGCCGCTCCCCCGGCGCGGGGCGCGAGCTGCTGTCGGCCGAGGACCGGCGCGTGGAGCGGATCCTGCTGGAGCTCCGGCTGGTGGACGGCGTCCCGCTGTCGCTGCTCGCCCCGGCCGGGCTCGCGGCCGCCGGGAAGGCGCTGGCCGACGGGCTGCTGGAGGCGGCCCCGTACGAGGCCGGGCGCGCGGTGCTGACCCTGCGCGGGCGGCTGCTGGCCGACGCGGTGGTGCGGGACCTGGTCGACTGACCGGGTCCCGCGGGGAGGGTGGGGAGGGTCAGGCCGGCCAGCTGTTGCGCCAGGGCTTGTAGTGCGGGTTGTCCTGGCACTTGTCCATGATCTCGGTCTTGGCGACCTTGTCGACGGGGCAGACCGCGACGATGAAGGACCGGTCGATGCCGCCGGGGAAGGCCACCTCCACCTGGGAGGCGTACTTGTGGGTGTCGCCGATGGTCTGGTTGACGTCCACACCGCCCGGGGCGTCGATGTAGTAGTTCCAGCCGCTCTTCCACCACGTCTTGTACAGGTCGTGGTCGTAGCTGGTCGAGACGTACGGGGAGGGCTGGTTGACCAGCACGTACTGCTCGATGTCGTACTGGCCGTCGATCGGGGCCCTGGGCTTGAAGCCCTCCTCGAAGACGATCTCCGGCCCACGGCCGTCGGAGCGGTAGAGCTGCTTGCAGTTGATCCGCCAGGACGGGGACGGCGTGATGCGGTCCACGGTGACGGTCTTGTCCGCGGCGGCGAAGAGGTGGTCGGTCACCCGGGGACAGGAGTTCGCCGGGGCGGCGTGCGCCGCGGTCGAGGCCGAGGCGGAGGCGGGCGGGAGCAGGGCGGCGGCGAGCACGGTCGCGGCGAGGACCGCGCGCTGCCGCAGAGCAAAGGTGATCATGGAGACCACCCTTGCCCTCCGTGGCCCGCCGTATGCGTACTGTCACCCGGAGGTGGGCGTGTCGCGCGGCCCGCACCATCCCGCCGCCCCGGAGCCCCCGGGTGCCCGTCGCTCCGCCGCTCAGGGCGCCGTCACGAAGTCGATCAGCTCCTCGACGCGGCCCAGCAGCGTCGGCTCCAGGTCCCGGTACGAGGACACGCGCGACAGGATGTGCTGCCAGGCGGCCCCGGTGTTCTCCGGCCAGCCCAGCGTCCGGCAGACGCCCGTCTTCCAGTCCTGGCCGCGCGGGACCTCGGGCCACGCCCGGATGCCCAGCGCGGACGGCTTCACCGCCTGCCAGACGTCCACGTACGGGTGGCCCACGACCAGCACGTCCGGCGAGGTCACCGAAGCCGCGATCCGGGACTCCTTCGAGCCGGGCACCAGGTGGTCCACCAGCACCCCCAGCCGGGCGTCCGGGGCCGGGGCGAACTCCGCGACCACGGCCGCCAGGTCGTCGATGCCCTCCAGGTACTCCACGACCACGCCCTCGATCCGCAGGTCGTCGCCCCAGACCCGCTCGACCAGCTCGGCGTCGTGCCGGCCCTCCACGTAGATCCGCCCGGCCCGCGCCACCCGCGCCCGCGCCCCCGGGACGGCCACCGAGCCCGACGCCGTACGGGCCGGCGCGGCGGGCGCCCGCGACGGGCGGGTCAGGGTCACCACCGCGCCGTCCAGCAGGAAGCCGCGCGGCTCCAGCGGGAAGACCCGCCGCTTGCCGAAACGGTCCTCCAGGGTCACCGTGCCCGCCTCGCAGGCCACCACCGCGCCGCAGAAGTCCGTACCCGCCACCTCGACCACCAGGTCGGGGTCGGCCGGCACCTCCGGCACGGCCTTGGCGCGCTTCCACTGCGGGGTCAGGTCGGGGGAGTACTCACGCATCCGGCCGACACTAGGAGAGCCCGCGCCCTCACGCCTCCGACACGCCGAACCGGGCCGCCAGTGTGGCGCGTTGCGCACGTACGAAGCCCGCGTCGACCACCGCTCCGTGACCCGGCACGTACAGCGCGTCGTCCCCGCCCAGGGACAGCAGCCGGTCCAGGGCGGCGGGCCACTGGCCCGGCACCGCGTCCGGGCCGGCCTGGGGCTCGCCCGACTCCTCGACCAGGTCCCCGCAGAACACCGCCTCCCGCTCGCCCGGCACGAAGACGGCCAGGTCGTGCTGGGAGTGCGCGGGCCCCACATTGGCCAGCAGCACCTGCACCCCGCCCAGCTCCAGGGTCCACTCGCCCGACACCAGGTGCCGCGGCGCCTGGAGCAGGCCCACCGCCTCGGCGGCCTCCGCCTCCGCCAGGCCCTGGCGGACCGCGTCCACCCGCAGCTCCTCGCGGCCCGTGGGGGTCGCCAGCGGCCGCTCCAGCCCGACCGCCCCGTAGAACTCGGCTCCCGCGAAGGCCCCGCCGCCCAGCACGTGGTCGAAATGTCCGTGCGTGAATGCGATATGGGTCACGCGGCGGCCCGTCAGCCGCTCCGCCTCGGCCCGCACCTGCGCGCCCTCCCGTACACACGATCCGGGGTCGATCAGCAGCACCGACTCGTCCCCCACCACCAGCCCCACCGTGCAGTCCCACACCGGCAGCCGTCGCCGGCCCACCCGCCCGGTGACCCGTTCCCAGCCCGCCTCTTCCCAACGCACGTCCATGCGGCGACGCTACCCTGGCGGGCCGCCCTTGCCCGCGGCGCACTACCCGGCCGTACACTGACCGGGGGATCTCTGGCACTCACACGATCAGAGTGCCAACAAGCCAGGGCCGGCCGACCACCGGCCGCGACCGACGACCGACCCGCTTCCGGAGGTGTGCGCGATGCTCAGTGAACGCAGGCTCGAGGTACTGCGCGCCATCGTCCAGGACTACGTCGGGACGGAGGAGCCCGTCGGCTCCAAGGCCCTCACCGAACGCCACCGGCTCGGCGTCTCACCCGCCACGGTGCGCAACGACATGGCCGTGCTGGAGGAGGAGGGCTACATCGCCCAGCCCCACACCAGCGCCGGCCGGATCCCCACGGACAAGGGCTACCGCCTCTTCGTCGACAAGCTGGCGGGCGTCAAGCCGCTGTCGACGCCCGAGCGCCGGGCCATCCAGAACTTCCTCGACGGCGCCGTCGACCTCGACGACGTGGTCGGCCGCACGGTACGGCTGCTCGCGCAGCTCACCCGCCAGGTCGCCGTCGTCCAGTACCCCTCGCTGACCCGCTCCACCGTGCGGCACGTCGAGCTGCTGTCGCTGGCCCCGGCCCGGCTGATGCTCGTACTGATCACCGACACCGGGCGGGTCGAGCAGCGGCTCGTCGACACCCAGACCCCCTTCGGCGAGATCTCCCTCGCCGATCTGCGGGCACGGCTCAACGCCCGGGTCGTCGGCCGTCGTTTCACCGACGTGCCGCAGCTGGTGCAGGACCTTCCGGAGTCGTTCGAGACCGAGGACGACAGGGCGACCGTCAAGGCCGTCCTCGCGACCCTTCTCGAAACGCTGGCCGAGGAGGCGGAGGAGCGGCTGATGATCGGCGGCACCGCCAACCTCACTCGCTTCGGACATGATTTTCCCTTGACGATCAGGCCGGTGCTCGAAGCGCTTGAGGAGCACGTGGTGCTCCTCAAGCTGCTGGGCGAGGCAAATGAGTCGGGAATGGCCGTACGGATCGGGCACGAGAACGCCTACGAGGGACTCAACTCCACGTCGGTCGTGTCCGTCGGCTACGGTTCGGGCGGCGAAGCAGTCGCCAAACTCGGCGTGGTCGGACCGACCCGCATGGACTACCCCGGAACGATGGGAGCGGTACGCGCAGTGGCACGTTACGTCGGACAGATCCTGGCGGAGTCGTAAGTGGCCACGGACTACTACGCCGTACTCGGCGTGCGCCGCGACGCATCCCAGGACGAGATCAAGAAGGCCTTCCGCCGCCTCGCGCGTGAACTCCACCCGGATGTGAATCCGGATCCGAAGACGCAGGAGCGCTTCAAGGAGATCAACGCGGCCTACGAGGTGCTCTCGGACGCCCAGAAGAAGCAGGTCTACGACCTCGGCGGCGACCCGCTGTCCGCCTCCGGCGGCGGTGGCGGCGCGGGCGGGTTCGGGGCGGGTGGCTTCGGCAACTTCTCCGACATCATGGACGCCTTCTTCGGCCAGAGCCAGCAGCGCGGCCCGCGCTCGCGGACCCGCCGCGGCCAGGACGCGATGATCCGCCTGGACCTGGAGCTGGACGAGGCCGCCTTCGGCACGACCAAGGACATCCAGGTCGACACGGCCGTCGTCTGCACCACCTGCTCCGGTGAGGGCGCCGCCCCCGGCACCTCGGCGCAGACCTGCGACATGTGCCGCGGCCGCGGTGAGGTCTCGCAGGTCACCCGGTCCTTCCTGGGCCAGGTCATGACCTCGCGCCCCTGCCCGCAGTGCCAGGGCTTCGGCACCGTGGTCCCGACCCCGTGCCCCGAGTGCGCGGGCGACGGCCGGGTCCGCTCCCGCCGCAGCCTCACCGTCAAGATCCCCGCCGGCGTCGAGAACGGCACCCGGATCCAGCTCGCGGGCGAGGGCGAGGTCGGCCCCGGCGGCGGCCCCGCCGGCGACCTGTACGTGGAGATCCACGAGCTGCCGCACCCGACCTTCCAGCGGCGCGGGGACGACCTGCACTGCACGGTCACCATCCCGATGACGGCGGCGTCCCTGGGCACCAAGTGCCCGCTGGAGACGCTCGACGGCATGGAGGAGATCGACATCCGGCCGGGCACCCAGTCCGGCCAGGCGATCCCGCTGCACGGGCGCGGCGTCACGCACCTGCGCGGTGGCGGTCGCGGCGACCTGATCGTCCACGTCGAGGTCACCACCCCGGGCAAGCTGGACGCCCAGCAGGAGGACCTGCTGCGCCAGCTCGCGAAGCTGCGCGGCGAGGAGCGGCCGACGGGGCAGTTCGCACCCGGCCAGCAGGGCCTGTTCAGCCGCCTGAAGGACGCGTTCAACGGCCGCTGAGAGGTCTGCGGGACTTCGTACGAGCCCGGTCCGGGGTGCCCCGGACCGGGCTCCGTGCTTCCCGGCCGCTTCCCGGAGGGGTGCCCGTCGTAGCCCCCGCAGCGGTTCCCGGCGCCGCCGGGGAAGCGGACTATGCCAGGCGAATGCGGTGATTCGGCGGGGTGGACGGGACGTGGCACGATGCAGTCCATGTCCTCCGCACCGAACGGTCTCCACCAGTACCCGATCGTGCAGGCTCCCATGGCGGGCGGCGCCTCCTGCCCGCCGCTCGTCGCCGCCGTGTGCGAGGCCGGCGGGCTCGGCTTCCTCGCCGGCGGCTACAAGACCGCCGACGGCATGTACCAGGAGATCAAGCAGACGCGCGGGCTCACCCGCCGGCCCTTCGGAGTGAACCTCTTCCTGCCGCAGACCGGCTACGTCGACCCGGCCGCCGTCGAGGCCTACCGCGGGCAGCTGGCCGGCGAGGCCAGCTGGTACGAGGTCTCGCTCGCCGAGGAGGACATCTTCGGCACCAGCGACGACGGCTACGACGCCAAGCTGGCCATCCTGCTGGAAGACCCCGTCCCGGTGGTCTCCTTCACCTTCGGCACCCCCGCGCCCGCCGTGTTCGAGCGCCTGCGCAAGGCCGGTACGCACACCGTCGTCACCGTCACCTCGGTCGAGGAGGCCCGCACCGCCCAGGCGGCGGGCGCCGACGCCGTCTGCGTCCAGGGCGTCGAGGCCGGCGGCCACCAGGGCACCCACCGCGACGACCCGCAGACCGACGGCACGGCCGGCGTCGGCCTGCTCGCACTGGTCGCACAGGTACGGGAGGCCGTGGCCCTGCCGATCACCGCGGCGGGCGGCCTGATGCGCGGCGCGCAGATCGCGGCGCTGCTGGCCGCGGGCGCGGAATCGGCGCAGCTCGGCACCGCCTTCCTGGCCTGCCCGGAATCGGGCGCGCACCCGCTGCACAAGAAGGCCCTGACCGACCCGCTCTTCGGCCACACGGAACTCACCCGGGCCTTCTCGGGGCGGCCCGCGCGGGGCCTGGTCAACCGCTTCATGCGGGAGCACGGGCCGTACGCCCCGGCCGCCTATCCCCAGGTCCACCACCTGACCTCGGGGCTGCGCAAGGCGGCCGCCGCGGCCGGGGACCCGCAGGGCATGTCCCTGTGGGCGGGGCAGGGGCACCGGCTGGCGCGGGCGCTGCCGGCCGGGCAGCTGGTGGAGGTGCTGGTGGCCGAACTGGCCCAGGCGCAGAACGCGTTGAAGGTGTTGCAGATGAGGAGAGCGTCATGACGGCCCCCGTGTTCGTGGTCGAAGAGGTTCCGGCGGGGCCGGAGTTCGTGCTGGAGGGCCCCGAGGGGCGGCACGCGGTGTCCGTGAAGCGGCTGGCTCCGGGCGAGGACGTGGTCCTCACCGACGGCCGGGGCCGGTGGGCCGAAGGCGTGGTCAAGGCGGCGGAGGGCAAGGACCGCCTGGTGATCACGGACCTGGAGTCCGTGATGGAGGAGGCGGAACCCGACGTACGGATCACCGTGGTCCAGGCCCTGCCGAAGGGGGACCGGGGCGAGCTGGCGGTCGAGACGATGACGGAGACCGGCGTCGACGCCATCGTCCCGTGGCAGGCCTCGCGCTGCATCACCCAGTGGCGCGGCGACCGGGGCGCGAAGTCCCTGGCCAAGTGGCGGGCCACGGCCCGGGAGTCGGGCAAGCAGTCGCGCCGGGTCCGCTTCCCGGAGGTGGCCGAGGCGATGTCCACGAAGCAGGTCGCGGCGCTGCTGGCCCAGGCCGATCTGGCGATGGTGCTCCACGAGGACCGCGACACGCCCTCGGGGGCGCTGGCGACGGCCCCGCTGCCGGAGAAGGGGTCCGTGGTGCTGGTGGTCGGCCCGGAGGGCGGGGTGTCCCCCGAGGAGCTGGCGACCTTCGCCGAGGCCGGGGCCCTGCCGTACCGGCTGGGCCGCTCGGTGCTGCGTACCTCGACCGCCGGCACGGCGGCGACGGCGGTCCTGCTGGCCCGCACGGGGCGCTGGGCGTAGCCGGGTTGCGGCGGGCCCTCGGGCCCGTCCCCCTGGTCCCTGCCGGGCGGCGGGCTCGGGCCGGTAGCATGCCCCGACCGATCAACGTCACGGAAGGCGCAGCAATGGCCGGGGAACCGCAGGCGGACTGCCTGTTCTGCAAGATCGTCGCGGGCACCATCCCCGCGACACTGGTCCGCGAGACCGAGACCACCCTCGCCTTCCGGGACATCAACCCGCAGGCGCCGACCCACGTGCTCGTCATCCCCAAGGTGCACTACCCCGACGCCGTCACCCTCGCCGCCGCCGAGCCGGCCGTCATCGCCGACATACTGCGTGAGGCCGGGCAGATCGCCGCCGACGAGAAGATCGACGACCACGGCTACCGGGTCGTGTTCAACACCGGCGCCGGCGCCGGCCAGACCGTCTTCCACGCCCACCTGCACGTACTCGGCGGCCGCGGCCTCCAGTGGCCGCCCGGATAGCCGTCCGTGTCCGTACGAGAGTTCGTGGTCCTGGGCACCGCCAGCCAGGTACCCACCCGCCACCGCAACCACAACGGCTACCTGCTGCGCTGGGACGGCGAGGGCATCCTCTTCGACCCGGGCGAGGGCACGCAGCGCCAGATGCTGCGGGCCGGGGTCGCGGCGCACGACATCAACCGGATCTGCGTCACCCACTTCCACGGTGACCACAGCCTCGGCCTGGCCGGGGTGATCCAGCGGATCAACCTCGACCAGGTCCCGCACCCCGTGACGGCCCACTACCCGGCCTCCGGGCAGAAGTTCTTCGACCGGCTCCGGTACGCCACCGCCTACCGGGAGACCGTGCGGCTGCGGGAGGAGCCGGTGGCCGGGGACGGGGTGCTGGCGAGCGGCCCCTCGTACGTCCTGGACGCGCGCCGGCTCTCGCACCCGGTGGAGTCCTTCGGCTACCGGGTGACCGAGCCCGACGGGCGCCGGATGGTCCCCGCGCTGCTGGCGCGGTACGGGATCAAGGGGCCGGACGTGGGCCGGATCCAGCGCGAGGGGCGGCTGGAGGGGCCGCTGGGCGAGGTCACCCTGGAGGACGTCAGCGAGCACCGGGCGGGGCAGCGGTTCGCCTTCGTGATGGACACCCGGCTGTGCGACGGGGTGGACGAGCTGGCCGAGGGCTGCGACATGCTGGTCATCGAGTCGACCTTCCTCGACGCGGACGTCCGGCTGGCCACCGACCACGGCCACCTCACCGCAGGACAGGCGGCGCGGGTCGCGCGGGAGGCGGGCGTCCGGCACCTGGTGCTGACGCACTTCTCGCAGCGGTACGCGGATCCGTCGGAGTTCGAACGCGAGGCCCGTGCGGCGGGGTTCGAGGGCGAGCTGACGATCGCGGCGGACCTGGGGCGGGTGGCCCTGCCGAAACGCTAGGGCTGTCCGGGAGGGTGGTTCCGGGTGGTGGGGGTGCCGGCGGCCGAGCGTCGTGCGCCGGGAAGAAGAGCGTTCTTCAGGTGATGTGCGTCACACTGGGTTTTGGTCCTGCCGGGTCCGGGCAGGGCTGGCGGCTTTCCAGCCGCAACCCACCAGCAGAAACGACACTTCAACGGGGAGTACACCGTGATCAGTCGGGACAGCCGCACCAGCCGCCCGGGAACCCTCGACCCCCTCGGCCCGGTGCGTGATCCCCAAGAGCCGGGCTGTGACGTCTTCCTGACCGGCACGGTCTTCCTCGACATCATCTTCACCGGCCTCGACTCGGCCCCGGTGCGCGGGACGGAGTCCTGGGCGCGCGGCATGGGCTCCAGCCCCGGCGGCGTCGCCAACATGGCCACCGCCCTGGCCCGGCTGGGCCTGCGCACCTCGCTGGCCGCCGCCTTCGGGGACGACCACTACGGCGAGTACTGCTGGGACGCCCTCGAGCAGGGCGAGGGCATCGACCTGTCCATGTCGCACACCATCCCCGGCTGGCACAGCCCCGTCACGGTCTCCATGGCCTACGAGGGCGAGCGCACGATGGTCTCCCACGGCCACGAGGCCCCGCCCCCGGCGGGCCCCGGGCCCTTCCCCTGGTGCCCGCCGAAGGCGCGCGCGGCGGTGGCGTCGCTGGGCGCCGGGCAGAGCGAGGGCTGGATCGCGGAGGCGGCCCGCCGGGGCTCGCGGATCTTCGCTGACGTGGGCTGGGACGACACCGGGCGCTGGGACCTGGGCGCCCTGGCCGACCTCCAGCACTGCGAGGCCTTCCTGCCCAACGCGGGGGAGGCGATGCGCTACACCCGGACCGAGTGTCCGCGCGCCGCGGCCAGGGCCCTCGCGGAGAAGGTGCCGGTCGCGGTGGTGACCATGGGCTCGGAGGGCTCGTACGCGGTCGACAGCCGTACGGGGGAGACCGCGCAGGTCCCCGCGATCGCGGTGGACGCCCTCGACCCGACGGGGGCGGGGGACGTGTACGTGGCAGGGTTCGTCACGGGCAGCCTGGCGGGGTGGCCGCTGGCCGACCGGCTGGCCTTCGCCGGGCTGACCGCCGCCCTGTCCGTGCAGGAGTTCGGCGGCTCCCTCTCCGCCCCGGGCTGGCCCGAGGTGGCCCACTGGTGGCGCACGGCCCCCGACTCCCTGCGGGACCGCTACGCCTTCCTGGACGCCCTCGTCCCGCCGGGCGCCACCCCCTCCCCGCGCCGCCGGGCGGTCCCGACCATCGGCTTCCGGCACCCGGTCTAGGGCCGCCCGGGCCCGCCCGGGCCCGGCCCCGGGCGGGGCCGGAAAACCCCTCGGGGTTGACCCGGGGTGGACGTACGCTTGGTACTCCGGAGGTCGACGATCGGCGCGGCCCCTCAGCGGGAGGTATGCGCAGGCCACAGTGCCGGCCCATGACTCAGACACCGACATCCCACACCCCGGCGCCCGGCCAGGCGCGAGCCCACTTCACGGTCCCGGCGACGCACCCGATGGTGACCGTGCTCGGCTCGGGCGATGCCCTGCTGCGCGTGATCGAGAAGGCCTTCCCGAAGGCCGACATCCATGTTCGGGGCAATCAGGTCAGCGCGATCGGGGCGGCGGCGGAAGTCGCCCTGATCCAGCGCCTTTTCGACGAGATGATGCTGGTGCTCCGCACCGGGCAGCCGATGACGGAGGACGCAGTGGAACGCTCGATCGCCATGCTCAAGGCGAACGGCAACGGTGGCGGCGACAGCGAGACCCCGGCCGAGGTGCTCACGCAGAACATCCTCTCCAGCCGCGGCCGCACGATCCGTCCCAAGACCCTCAACCAGAAGCGGTACGTCGACGCGATCGACAAGAACACGATCGTCTTCGGCATCGGCCCCGCCGGTACCGGCAAGACCTACCTCGCCATGGCGAAGGCGGTCCAGGCCCTGCAGTCCAAGCAGGTCAGCCGGATCATCCTGACCCGCCCCGCCGTCGAGGCCGGCGAGCGGCTCGGCTTCCTGCCCGGCACGCTCTTCGACAAGATCGACCCGTACCTGCGCCCGCTCTACGACGCCCTGCACGACATGATGGACCCGGACTCCATCCCCCGGCTGATGGCCGCCGGGACCATCGAGGTGGCGCCCCTGGCCTACATGAGGGGCAGGACGCTCAATGACGCCTTCGTCGTCCTGGACGAGGCGCAGAACACCACCGCCGAGCAGATGAAGATGTTCCTGACCCGGCTCGGCTTCGACTCCAAGATCGTCGTCACCGGCGACATCACGCAGATCGACCTGCCGGGTGGCGCCAAGAGCGGTCTGCGTCAGGTCCAGGAGATCCTCGAAGGGGTGCCGGACATCCACTTCTCGCGGCTCACGTCCGAGGATGTCGTCCGGCACAAGCTGGTCGGCCGTATCGTCGACGCGTACGAGAAGTACGACGACAGCCAGAGCCGTCCGGCACCGAACGGCCACCAGCGGAAGTAGAACCGAGCGCACCATGTCGATCGACGATCCTCGACATCGCCCGCTACGCGCTCACCCGGATGAGGATCCACCCGCTGTCCGAGCTCTCCGTCATCGTCATCGACGAGGACGCCATGGAGCAGCTCCACATCCAGTGGATGGACCTTCCCGGACCGACCGACGTCATGTCCTTCCCGATGGACGAGCTCCGTCCCCCGACGAAGGACGACGAGGAGCCCCCGCAGGGGCTCCTCGGCGACATCGTGCTCTGCCCCGAGGTCGCGAAGAAGCAGGGCGACGACGCGCCTACGCAGCACTCCATGGACGAGGAGCTCCAGCTCCTGACCGTCCACGGGGTGCTGCACCTGCTCGGGTACGACCACGAGGAGCCGGACGAGAAGGCCGAGATGTTCGGCCTCCAGGCGGCCATCGTCGACGGCTGGCGGGGTGAGCGCGGCATCACCGGTCCGTCCCCGGCCCCGACCGTCTCGTGACCGGCGCCCCCCAGCTGATCACCGGGGCGGTCCTGCTGGTCGTGGTGGCCTGGTTCGCGGCGTGCGCCGAGTCCGGGATCGCCCGGGTGTCCAGCTTCCGCGCCGAGCAGGCCGTACGGGAGGGCCGGCGCGGCAGCGCGAAGCTCGCGCAGGTCGCCGCCGACCCCACCCGCTACGTCAATGTGGCCCTGCTGGTGCGCGTCACCTGCGAGATGGCGGCGGGCGTGCTCGTCACGTACGTCTGCCTCGACGAGTTCGGCGAGAACTGGACCGCGCTGCTCGTGGCCATCGGCGTGATGGTGCTGGTGTCGTTCGTGGCGGTGGGCGTGTCCCCCCGTACGATCGGCCGCCAGCACCCGCTGAACACCGCGACGGCCGCCGCGTACGTACTCGTACCGCTGGCGCGGGTGATGGGGCCGATCCCGCAGCTGCTGATCCTCATCGGCAACGCGCTCACGCCCGGGAAGGGCTTCCGCAAGGGGCCGTTCGCCTCCGAGGCCGAGCTGCGCGCGATGGTGGACCTGGCGGAGAAGGAATCGCTGATCGAGGACGACGAGCGCCGGATGGTGCACCAGGTCTTCGAGCTCGGCGACACGCTCGTGCGCGAGGTGATGGTGCCGCGCACCGACCTGGTCTGCATCGAGCGGTACAAGACGATCCGTCAGGCGACGACGCTCGCGCTGCGGTCCGGTTTCTCGCGGATCCCGGTCACCGGGGAGAACGAGGACGACATCGTCGGGATCGTGTACCTGAAGGACCTCGTCCGCCGGACGCACATCAACCGGGACGCCGAGTCCGACCTGGTCTCCACCGTGATGAGGCCGGCGGTCTTCGTGCCCGACACGAAGAACGCGGGGGACCTGCTGCGCGAGATGCAGTCGGTGCGCAACCACGTGGCCGTCGTCATCGACGAGTACGGCGGCACGGCCGGCATCGTCACGATCGAGGACATCCTGGAGGAGATCGTCGGCGAGATCACCGACGAGTACGACCGGGAGATCCCGCCCGTGGAGGAGCTGGGCGAGGACCGCTACCGGGTCACGGCGCGGCTCGACATCACCGACCTCGGCGAGCTGTTCGGGGTGGAGGCCTTCGACGACGAGGACGTGGAGACGGTCGGCGGGCTGCTGGCGAAGGCGCTGGGCCGGGTGCCGATCGCGGGTGCCTCGGCGGTGGTGGACCTGCCCGACGGGCGTCCGCTGCGGCTGACGGCCGAGTCCCCGGCGGGGCGCCGGAACAAGATCGTGACGGTGCTGGTGGAGCCGGTGGTCGCGGCGGCCACGGGCGAGGCGGAGGAGGGGGAATGACTCCCGCGGAGCTGCGTGCGTTCTGTCTGGGCTTCAACGCGGCGGTGGAGGAGTTCCCCTTCAACCCGGAGACCTCGGTGTTCAAGGTGCTGGGGAAGGTGTTCGCCCTGTCGGCGCTGGACGCCGAGCCGCTGAAGGTCAACCTCAAGTGCGAGCCGGAGGCGGCCGTGCGGCTGCGGGCCGAGTACGAGGCGGTCGTGCCGGGCTGGCACATGAACAAGCGGCACTGGAACACCGTGACGGTGGGCGGGCTGCCGGACGCGCTGGTGCGGGAGCTGGTGGAGGACTCGTACGACCTGGTCGTGGCGGGGCTGCCGAAGGCGGAGCGGCTGCGGCTCGACCGGCCGTGACGAAGGTCTGACGCCAACAGGGTCCAAGGTCATGTGAGGGCAGGACCTTTGGATCGCAGGAGCCCCTTAGGTTTCGCTTAGGTTTGTCCTGCTCCCGAGGGGAACGGGGGAACGGGAGCGTGGAGGGGAGGGCGCCTCGGCGGGGTCGTTGCCCGGCCGCGCCGGGGCGCTCCCTATGCTTTCGCCTATGAGCGAGAGCACCGTGGGCACCGGTATCGACCCCGAGGACAGCAAGATCATCACGCTGGCGCGCAGCGCCCGGGCCCGCAACGGAGTCCCGGAAGGGGCCGCCGTACGCGACGAGACCGGCCGCACGTACGTCGCCGGGACCGTGGAGCTGGACTCCCTGAAGCTGAGCGCGCTCCAGACGGCCGTCGCCATGGCGGTGGCCAGCGGTGCACGCTCCCTGGAGGCGGCGGCCGTGGTGAGCGCCGCCGACGCCCCCGCCGAGGCCGACCGCGCGGCGGTCCGCGACCTGGGCGGCCCCGCCACCCCGGTCCTGCTGGCCGCCCCGGACGGCACCCTGAAGTCCACGACGCCCGCCGGGGCCTGAGCCCCGCGGCCGGGCGGGTCACGCAGCCGCCGCTGCGGCCCGCTCCGCCGGGTGGCGGCGGATGACCATCGACATCAGCGCCGCCACCGCGCACAGGCCGCCCGCGGCGTACCAGACCAGGTCGTACGAGCCGAGGGCGTCGCGGGCCACGCCGCCGAGGAAGGCCACCACGGCCGCGCCCACCTGGTGCGAGGCCAGGACCCAGCCGAAGACGATCGCGCCGTCCGGCCCGTAGTGCTCGCGGCACAGGGCGATGGTCGGCGGCACGGTCGCGACCCAGTCCAGCCCGTAGAAGACGATGAAGAACACCATCGGCGGGTGCACGGTCGGCGCCAGCAGCATGGGCAGGAACAGCAGGGACACCCCGCGCAGGGCGTAGTACACGGCCAGCAGGCGGCGCGCCTCGAAGCGGTCGGTGAACCAGCCGGAGGCGATGGTGCCGAGCACGTCGAACACGCCGATCACCGCGAGCAGCCCGGCGGCGGCCGTCACCGGCATGCCGTGGTCGTGGGCCGCCGGCGTGAAGTGGGTGCGGACCAGCCCGTTCGTCGAGGCCCCGCAGATCGCGAAGGTGCCCGCCAGCAGCCAGAACGGGCCGGTGCGGGCCGCCCGGAAGAGCACGGTGACCGCGCGTCGGGCCGCGCCCGTGACGGGCGCGGGCTTGGCCTCGTACGTACCCCCGTACGGGGCGAGGCCCACGTCGGCCGGGTGGTCGCGCAGCAGGAGCCACACGAAGGGGACGACGGCCAGGGCCGCCAGCGACACCGTGACCGAGGCCGGGCGCCAGCCGTGGTTCTCCACCAGCCAGGACAGCAGCGGCAGGAAGACCAGCTGGCCGGACGCGCCCGCCGCGGTCAGGATGCCCGTGACCAGCCCGCGCCGGGCGGTGAACCAGCGGTTGGTCACCGTCGCCGCGAAGGCCAGCGCCATCGAACCGCTGCCCAGGCCCACCAGCACGCCCCAGAACAGCACCAGCTGCCAGGAGGCCGTCATCCACACCGTGGCCAGCGAGCCGCCGGCTATGACGGTCAGGGCCAGCGCGACCACCTTGCGGATGCCGAAGCGGTCCATCAGCGCGGCGGCGAAGGGCGCGGTGAGCCCGTAGAGCGCGAGGTTGACCGAGACCGCGAAGCCGATCGTGCCGCGCGACCAGTCGAACTCCTCGTGCAGCGGCTCGATGAGCAGGCCGGGGAGGGAGGCGAAGGCGGCCGCGCCGATGATCGTCACGAAGGCCACGGCCGCGGCGAACCAGGCCCGGTGGATGCGTCCGGCGCGGCGGGGGGCCTGCGGGCCCGCTGTGGTGGTGGGTGCTGTCTGCGTCACGCCGCCAGCTTCCGGCCTGCGGGAGGCCGTAGGACAGTGGCCTGACTGTCATGCTTCGTTATGATCGGGCCATGGAGCCGAAGCCGCACCGAGTCGTCGTCCTCGCCCTCGCCGGGCTGCTGCCCTTCGAGCTCGGCATCCCGCACCGGATCTTCGGGGGCGCCAAGGATCCGGCCGGGCGCCACCTCTACGAGATCCTCACCTGCGGGCTCGCCCCCGGGCCGGTGCCCACGGACGCCGACTTCGCGGTCCACGTCGAGCACGGCCCGGAGCTGCTCGGCACGGCCGACACGGTGGTGGTGCCCGCCTCCCACGAGCTGGGGGTGGTCCACGAGCACGGCCGGCTGACCGACGAGCTGGCGGCGGCCCTCGCCCACATCCGGCCCGGCACCCGTCTCGTGTCCATCTGTACGGGCGGCTACGTACTGGCCGCGGCCGGGTACCTCGACGGCCGCCGGGCCACGACCCACTGGGCCTACGCCGAGCACTTCCAGGGGCTCTTCCCGGCCGTACGGGTCGACCCGGACGTCCTCTACACCGACGACGGGAACGTCCTCACCTCCGCGGGGGTCGCCGCCGGCATCGACCTGTGCCTGCACATCGTGCGCCGCGACCACGGCGCGGCCGTAGCCAACGACGCGGCCCGGCGGACCGTCGTACCGCCCCACCGGGAGGGCGGGCAGGCGCAGTTCGTCAACCGGCCGGTGCCCGAGCCGCAGCAGGCCAGCACCACGGCCGCGCGGGCCTGGGTGCTGGAGCGGCTGCACGAGCCCCTGCTGCTGAGCGACCTCGCCCGGCAGGAGGCCATGTCGGTACGGACCTTCACGCGCCGGTTCCGCGAGGAGTGCGGGCTCAGCCCGGGGGAGTGGATCACCCGGCAGCGGGTGGAGCGGGCCCGGCAGTTGCTGGAGCGGAGCGAGCTGCCGATGGAGGCGGTGGCCCGGGAGACGGGCTTCGGGACGGCGCAGTCGCTGCGCAAGCACGTACAGGCGGCGCTGGGGGTCAGCCCGACGGCCTACCGGCGCACCTTCCGGGCAACCGGCGGCTCGCCGCCATCTCCTGATGGGCCATCAGTCGATGCGGGGTCCGCGCATTGACTTCTCCCGCCGCCCGCTCGTGAATGGCCCCCGGTCGGGGCGACGGAACCCAGGGGGCGGGCAGTGCGGACACGCGCGCGCAGCAGGAGCAGGAGCAGGAGCAGGAGATGGCCGGCGGCCGTCGGCGCGGCGCTGCTCGCTGCCGTTGCCGTCGCCGGGGGCGGGCTGGGCACACCGGCGGCGGCCGAGGACGCACTGCCTGCCGCCGCAGGAGGCCGGACTGCCGCCCGCCGACGGGCCGACCACCGCCCGGATCTCCGTCGACGACCCCGCGCCCCGGGTCGGCGACACCGTCACCGTGACCTACCAGATCGCCGCGACCCCCGCCGTGAACCCGGTCGGCGGGGTGCTCCCGGCGGATGCGCTCACCCCGGCCGGGCGGGTGCTGCTCGGCGGTGCACAGAGCGGCGAGGTCACCGTGGCCGGCCCGAAGCGGGGCGAGGCCGTCCAGCCGGGCGCCGCCCTGCCCGCCGTGACCATGACCGGCAGCTTCACCGTCACCGCGCCCGGGGAGATCACCCTCGCCCCGGGCGGCTACACCCTGCACACCGGGCACCTGCTCGACCTGGACACCGTCTGCACCGCCGCCGGGCCCGCCGGCCCGGTCTCACAGCGGCTCACCGCCACCCCGCTCCCCACCGCGAACCAGGGCACGGCCTGGTCGGCGCAGCGGGGCTCGGGCCCGGCGGCGTACGCGGTGGTCGAACCCGCCGCCGCGGAGCAGCGGCTGACGGCCACCGTCACCCCGGGGGCGCTGGCCATGACCCAGGCGGGGGAGGCGGTGACCCTGGGCGCGGTCCCGTACGGGGACGGCGGCGCGGCCCCCGGGCGGATCGGCACGGTCACCGTCAAGGACGCCCGGGGCGGGCCGTACGGCAGGCCGTCGCCGCCCGGGTCTACCTGCGGGTGACCGGACCGACCGCCCCAGCGCTCGCGGTCGAGGACGTACGCGCCGACGGCACGGGGGTCTCGTACACCCTCCGCAACCTCGGCAACCTCACCCTCCGCCCGCGCGCCACCCTCACCGCGACCGGCGCCCTCGGCCGCCCGCTGCTCGCCGGGCGGCAGCTCACGGGCCTGCCCGCCGAGCTGCTGCCCGGCCGGCAGGTCAGGCTCCGCACCAGCAGGCCGGCTCCGCCCGCCCTGGAGTGGACCCGGCTCACGGTGCGCGCGGACGCCGCCGGAACGACCGCGTCCGCCACCGCCGACCACGCCGCGCACCCCCTGCTGACGCCCGGCCTGGCGCTCGCCCTGGCCCTCGTGGCCGCGGCCTGGTCGGCGCTGGGGGCCGCATCGGGGAGAATGGCCCGTATGAGCGATCGTTCCCCCGAGCCCACCGCCCCGCACCGCGCGGGCTTCGCCTGTTTCGTCGGCCGCCCCAACGCGGGCAAGTCGACCCTGACCAACGCGCTCGTGGGCACCAAGGTCGCGATCACCTCGAACCGGCCGCAGACCACCCGCCACACCGTCCGCGGCATCGTGCACCGCCCGGACGCACAGCTGGTGCTGGTCGACACCCCGGGCCTGCACAAGCCGCGCACCCTGCTCGGCGAGCGGCTGAACGACGTCGTGCGCGCGACCTGGTCCGAGGTCGACGTCATCGGCTTCTGCCTGCCCGCCGACCAGAAGCTCGGCCCCGGCGACAAGTTCATCGCCAAGGAGCTCGCGGGGATCAAGAAGACCCCCAAGATCGCCATCATCACCAAGACCGACCTGGTCGAGTCCAAGCAGGTGGGCGAGCAGCTCATCGCCGTCCACCAGCTCGCCGAGGAGCTCGGCTTCGAGTGGGCCGAGATCGTCCCCGTCTCGGCGGTCGGCGACACCCAGGTCCAGCTGCTGGCCGACCTGATCGCGCCGATGCTGCCGGAGAGCCCGCCGCTGTACCCGGAGGGCGACCTCACCGACGAGCCCGAGATGGTGATGGTCGCGGAGCTGATCCGCGAGGCCGCGCTGGAAGGCGTCCGCGACGAGCTCCCGCACTCCATCGCGGTCGTGGTCGAGGAGATGATCCCGCGCGAGAACCGGCCCGCGGACCGGCCGCTGCTGGACATCCACGCCAACGTCTACATCGAGCGCCCCAGCCAGAAGGGCATCATCATCGGCCCGAAGGGCTCGCGCCTGAAGGAGGTCGGCATGAAGTCGCGCAAGCACATCGAGGCGCTGCTCGGCACGCCCGTCTTCCTCGACCTGCACGTCAAGGTCGCCAAGGACTGGCAGCGCGACCCCAAGCAGCTCCGCAAGCTGGGCTTCTAGCCCTCAGACATCAGGCCAGCCGCCGGACCTTCAGCGCGTTGTCCGGGCGGGTCCCGGGACGGCCGTCGGGTGCGGTCAGGGCCTGCACGTGTTCCGCCGCGAGCAGGACCTCCCAGCCGCCCTCGGGCAGTTCCAGTTGTGCCAGGACCTGCTCCGGGGTCGGGAAGCCGATCTCCGCGTGCTTGTCCGGGTCCCAGGACGGCCCGCCCGCGTGGCCCGCGATCAGCAGGATCCCGCCGGGGGCCACGGCCCCGGCGGCCGTCCGCAGGATCCGCTCGCGGGGGAAGTCCCCGTACGAGTGCAGGAAGCACGCGCAGACCAGGTCGAACTCCCCGTCGGGGAAGGACTCCGCCAGGTCGTGCCGCTGCCAGTCGACGCGGTCGGCGAGGCCCGCGTCGGCGGCGTGCTCGGCCGCCCGCTCCAGGGCCACCCGGGAGATGTCGGTCCCGGTGACGTGCCAGCCCCGCCGGGCCAGCCACACCGCGTCGGCGCCCTCGCCGCAGCCGAGGTCGAGGGCGCGGCCGGGGGCGAGGTCCGAGACCTCGCGGACCAGGACCTCATTGGCCCTGCCGCTCCAGATGCGGTTGCTCTCGCGGTAGCGGGCGTCCCAGAACTCCTCGCCCGCGGGGTGGTCCTGGTGGTGGTGGCGCTCGGACATGGGGCCTCTTCCTCTACGGGTCTGCCGGTACGGCCGATGCTGCGCCCGCACCGCCGCCGGGGCAAATACCGTTGCCGTTCCGGCAAACCCGCCGGGCCTCAGACCGCCGGCTCCGCGATCAGGGCCGTCCCCACCCGGCGGAACCCGGCGCGGCCGTAGATCCGGGCCACGTCCTCGTCGCCGGCCGAGAGGAAGACGGTACGGGCTCCGCGCGCGCGGGCATCGGCGACCAGCGCCGCCGTCACTCCGAGGGCCAGCCCCCGGCGCCGGGCCGCGGGCAGGGTGCCGACGCCGACGACCTCGGCGACGTCCCCGACCGGGTTGTACTGGCCGGCGCACAGCACCAGCCCGTCGCGTACGGCCGCCGCCATCGCCGTACGCCCGTCCGCGAGCATCCCCGAGACCCGGGCCCGGTGCTCCTCCACCCCCGGGTCCGCCAGCGCGGCCGCCAGCTCCGCCGGTCCCGCCGAGCCCAGGGCCGTCCCCGGCTCCCGGAAGGCCAGCGCCGGCACGGTCACGGCGGCCCCGAGCAGCGGGTCGTCCGCGCCGAGCAGCCGTACCTCCGGGTGCGGAGCGGGCGGCTGCGCGCCGGGGTCCAGCACCATCAGCGGGTGCGCGTGCACGTGCAGCCCCGCCGCCTCCACCGCGGCCCGCAGCGAGGGGCTGGTTTCGGCCACCCATTCGAAGGATTCGGGCACCTTCAGTTCCCGCTGCCTCTCCAGCACCCTCAGTACGTCCGCGGCGGTCGCCTCGGGGCCCCCGAGCGCGGGCCGCGCGTAGTACTGCCAGCCCTGCCCCTCCTGGACGAACAGGGTCAGCGGCCCGAAGTCCTCGCCCCGCGCACCGCCCCGGCGGGGGACGGTGTCGTAGTACTGCTCCAGAGCGGCCAAGATCATTGTCGTCATCCGGCCATCCAAGCAAAGCGGTGCCGCTCAGGCACCTTCTTTCAGGACGCGCGAGATCAGGCTCCGCTGGGCATCCGACAGGTGCGGGTCCTGGCAGGACACCGTCCGCCCGTCCACGGTGATCCGGTACGAGAACCCGTCCCGCACCGCGCCCGCTCCCCGGCCGGCCAGGGGATCGGGCCGCAGGGCCAGCAGGGCCAGCGCCTGCCACTCCGCCTCGTCGGGCCGGCCCGAGGTGTCCACCTCGGCCCGGCGCTCGATCCCCGCGAAACCGCCCGTCCGCACCACTTCGATCCGCATGGTGCCCCTTCTACCCGAGACGGCCGCGCCCGCCTAGCCCAGGCCGACGGCCGACCAGGCCTTCTGGAGGGCCTGGTGCTCCGCGCCGCCCTCCCCGTACCGGGCGACCGCCGCGGCCACCGACAGCCGGGCGAAGTCCTTGAAGTCGGCCTTCTCGCGCAGCTCCCCGCCGGTCAGCGTGTCGTACCAGATCAGCCCGGCCCGCTCCCAGGCCTTGCCGCCCAGCTCGGTGGCCGCGATGTAGAAGGCGTGGTTGGGGATGCCCGAGTTGATGTGGACGCCGCCGTTGTCGCGCGTGGTGTCGACGTAGTCGTCCATCGTCGCGGGCTGCGGGTCCTTGCCCAGCTCGTCGTCGTCGTACGCGGTCCCGGGCGCCTTCATCGAGCGCAGCGCGACCCCGCTCACGTTCGGCCCGAGCAGCCCGGCCCCGATCAGCCAGTCCGCCTGGTCGGCGGTCTGCCCGAGCGAGTACTGCTTGATCAGCGAGCCGAACACGTCCGACATGGACTCGTTGAGCGCCCCGGACTGGCCGTGGTAGTCGAGGTTGGCCGTGTACTGGGTGACTCCGTGGGTCAGCTCGTGCCCGATGACGTCCACCGACACCGTGAAGTCGAGGAACAGGTCGCCGTCGCCGTCGCCGAAGACCATCTGGCTGCCGTCCCAGAAGGCGTTGTTGTAGTCCTGGCCGTAGTGCACGGTCGCGTCCAGCGGCAGCCCGGAGCCGTCGATGGAGCGCCGCCCGAAGCCCTTGAGGAACAGCTCGTACGTCGCCCCGAGCCCGGCGTAGGCGCGGTTGACGGTGGCGTCCTTGACCGGCTCGGTGCCCTCACCGCGGACCTTCTTGCCGGGGAGCCGGGTGCGGTGCTGGGCGTCGTAGACGGTCCGCAGCGGCCCCTCGGCGGGCGCGTCCGCCAGGGCCGACGGGGCGACTCCCCTGAGGGCGCTGATCTGGCGCCGGACGCGCAGGGCGCCGTCGTGCTCGAGGGTGCGCAGGGCGGCATCGGCCCGCGCGGCGTCCGAGGACTGGGCGGCCTTGCGCAGCAGGTGCGGCGGCACCACGGTGCAGACGACGGGGTGGCGGGTGTGGTCAGGGGAAAGGAAGGCATCCATGCACGGCAATGTGGCAGTGGGTCATGCCGGTGTCACTACCCGCAACCATGATTCATTCGGTTGTCTCAAAGCCGTTGCGCCGCGTTGACGGATCACCCTGACCTTGGCGCACGGAAGGAGGCGTAACTCACAAACGGTGCAAATCGGACGTGGGGGTCTTGCATACTGAAACAGGTCCTCGCGATACGGGGCGGCTCGGTTAGGCTCGGCCCATCATGCGTTTCGGGCTGCTTCTCCTTAGCTGCCGCGGCGAGGGTCTGTAGTCGTAGGCCGGCCCCCTCCCCGCGGAGTTTGGTGTTGCGGTTTTTACGACCGCCGTCGGCCGTCCCAGCGAACTACACGCGGACACGCGAGGAGCCCAACGCCATGAGCCAGCACACTTTTGTCGGTCGCCCCACGCCCATCACGAACGCGACCCACACCCAGAAGCCCTCCGGGATGCCGATCCACAAGTACGGCCGGTACGAGCAGGTGGACATCCCCGACCGCACCTGGCCGGAGGCCCGCGTCACCAAGGCTCCCCGCTGGCTCTCCACCGACCTGCGCGACGGCAACCAGTCGCTGATCGACCCGATGACCCCCGCCCGCAAGCGCGAGATGTTCGACCTGCTCGTGCGCATGGGCTACAAGGAGATCGAGGTCGGCTTCCCCTCCTCCGGCGAGACCGACTTCGCCTTCGTGCGCTCCATCATCGAAGAGGGCGCGATCCCGGACGACGTCACCATCTCCGTACTGACCCAGGCCCGCGAGGACCTGATCGAGCGGACCGTCGAGTCGCTGGTCGGCGCCAAGCGCGCCACCGTGCACCTGTACAACGCGACCGCCCCCACCTTCCGGCGGGTCGTCTTCCGCGGCTCCAAGGAGCAGATCAAGCAGATCGCCGTCGACGGCACCCGCCTGGTCATGGAGTACGCCGAGAAGCTGCTGGGCCCCGAGACCGCCTTCGGCTACCAGTACAGCCCGGAGATCTTCACCGACACCGAGCTGGACTTCGCCCTGGAGGTCTGCGAGGCCGTCTGCGACGTCTGGCAGCCGGGCGAGGGCCGCGAGATCATCCTGAACCTGCCCGCCACCGTGGAGCGCTCGACCCCCTCCACCCACGCGGACCGCTTCGAGTGGATGGCCCGCAACCTGACCCGCCGCGAGCACGTCTGCATCTCCGTGCACCCGCACAACGACCGCGGCACCGCCGTCGCCGCCGCCGAGCTGGCCCTGATGGCCGGCGCCGACCGCATCGAGGGCTGCCTGTTCGGGCAGGGCGAGCGCACCGGCAACGTCGACCTGATCACGCTGGGCATGAACCTGTTCTCGCAGGGCATCGACCCGCAGATCGACTTCTCCCAGATCGACGAGATCCGCCGCACCAGCGAGTACTGCAACCAGATGGAGGTCCACCCGCGCCACCCCTACGCGGGCGACCTGGTCTACACCGCCTTCTCCGGCTCCCACCAGGACGCCATCAAGAAGGGCTTCGACGCCATGGAGGCCGACGCGGCCGCCAAGGGCGTCACCGTCGACGACATCGAGTGGGCGGTCCCGTACCTGCCGATCGACCCGAAGGACGTCGGCCGCTCCTACGAGGCGGTCATCCGGGTCAACTCGCAGTCCGGCAAGGGCGGCATCGCGTACGTCCTGAAGAACGACCACAAGCTGGACCTGCCGCGCCGCATGCAGATCGAGTTCTCCCGGATCATCCAGGCCAAGACCGACGCCGAGGGCGGCGAGGTCACGCCGAAGGCGATCTGGGACGTGTTCTCGGACGAGTACCTGCCCAACCCCGAGAACCCGTGGGGCCGCATCCAGCTGCGCTCCGGCTCGACCGCCACCGACAAGGACGGCACGGACACGCTGACCGTCGAGGCGGTCGTGGACGGCGTGGAGACGGTCCTGGACGGCACCGGCAACGGTCCGATCTCGGCCTTCTTCGACGCGCTGGCCGGCATCGGCGTCGACGCCCGCCTGCTGGACTACACCGAGCACACGATGAGCGAGGGCGCCTCCGCCGTGGCCGCCTCGTACATCGAGTGCGCGATCGACGGCCGTGTCCTGTGGGGCATCGGCATCGACGCCAACACCACCCGCGCCTCCCTGAAGGCGGTCATCTCCGCCGTCAACCGCGCGGGCCGCTAGTCACCCGTGCTGGAGCCCCGCCCCTCCCACCGGAGGGGCGGGGCTCCGCCGTTTCCCGCTCCGTGCGGATGGTGCCGGGACCCCCGGAAAGGGCTTGTCGTCCATGCGGCAGGGGGCAGGGAAGACGGGGCGGCGCCGGGGGCGCACTTCGGCCAACTCCCGCCCCCGCCCGATGTTGTCTTGTCGCACGACTGACGCATCCTCACCGATGTGGCTAACATCACGCCAACCCCCGGCGGTGCTGCCGGATGGGGTCCCGCCCGCGTCCGAAGGACGACGGGGGAGTTACGGAGGTGCGACGTGCTGCCAGTTCGGGGTGGGGACGGCCGGAAGCTGACCGTCTGGGGCATCCGTACCACCTGGAGCACCGTGGGCGACGGGGAGTTCTTCTGCCCCGACTGCGGCGGTGACCGCAACTACCGTCGGCGCACCGGGCGCCGGCGTTTCACGGTGCTCGGCGTGCCGCTGCTGCCGCGCGGCCAGGCCGGGCCCGTCGTCGAATGCCAGGGCTGCCGGCAGCGCTTCGACACCGACGTGCTGGACCACCTCACGACCACCCGCTTCTCGGCGCTGCTGCGCGACGCCGTGCA
Organism: Streptomyces sp. NBC_00091; assembly: GCF_026343185.1. Taxonomy (GTDB): domain Bacteria; phylum Actinomycetota; class Actinomycetes; order Streptomycetales; family Streptomycetaceae; genus Streptomyces. Next base: position 4,015,441 of record NZ_JAPEMA010000001.1, read on the forward strand.
CACCGTGGCGCTGGCCGTGCTCGCCGCGGGCGGGACCGCCTCGCGCAGCGCCCTGGAGGCCGCCGTGTCGGCCGTACGGGCCGCCGGGTTCCAGGACTGCACTCCGGAGCAGCTGGAGTCCCTGGTGGACTCGCTGGCCACCGACGAGGGCCGGCTGGGGCTGTACGACGGGCCCGAGTGCTGCGGGGCCGCGCTGTCGATCGAGCTCCACGAGGCGCTGGAACCGCTCGCTCCGCACCTGGCGGGGCCGGGGCGGGAGTCGATCCTGCTCCAGGGCGCCCGGATCGCCCTCGCGGACGGGCCCTACACCCCGGCCGAGCGCGAGGTGCTGGCCACGGTCGGCGCGGCGCTGCGGATGGGCACGGACGAGGTCTCCGGGCTGCTGTCGGCGGTCCGCGCGCCCTGAGAGGACGCGTACGCAGGTCCGGGCCCGGCGGGGTATGCGCCGGGCCCGGCCGCGTTCCGGCGCCTTTCGGGCGCCGAAACCACCGGAAACGGCCGCTGGGGAGGTAACGATCCGGCCTCACGGGTCCGCGCAGGGGGACGGAGCCTGCACTTCCGTACAAAAATTCCGCATTTCGGACGGCCGGAATTGCATGCCCTGATTTGCGTGGCCGAATACTTGCGAACCGGGTACGGGCCTGTCAGGGCGGGAAACTTCGCAGGTGCGCAGGGTGAACGGCATATTCCACGACCGCCCGCCCATACTCCCGTGCGGGCCTCGCCGCTATGGGAGGAACCTCCAGATCGGAGGTCCCGAAACGTCAACACTTTGTAGAAGTCGACGATATCTGTGAGCACTCCCACAGGCGTTCAATTCCGGTCACACGAGGAGACTCCGCCGGTAACACCGGGAGGCTTCGATCCACGTGTTCGTACTGACAACCCTGGCGGACCAACGGGTTAGCGACCCACTCCGGCCAGGGATAACCAGATTCCTCTCAGTTACCTACCTCATTGAAGGGCAAGGCAGAGATGGCACGTGTCGCCGCCCGGCTTTCCGCCAACGGAGAGCAGAGCACGCACCCGGTCGACGAGGTGCTCCCCCTCCCCAAGCTCGCGCTGTACGGCTTCCAGCACGTACTCGCCTTCTACGCCGGCGCGGTGATCGTCCCGATCATCGTGGGCAGCGCACTCAAGCTGAGCCCTGAACAGCTCGTCTACCTGATCAACGCGGACCTCTTCACCTGCGGTATCGCCTCGATCATCCAGGCCTGGGGCATCGGCCGGATCGGCGCCAGGCTGCCGCTGATCCAGGGCGTGACCTTCACCGCGGTCTCCCCGATGATCGCCATCGGCCTCGGCGCCGGTGGCGGAACCGCCGCGCTGCTGGTCATCTACGGCGCGGTCATCACCGCGGGCATCGCCACCTTCGCCTTCGCCTGGCTGCCCCCCAAGGCGTTCCGGACGGTGATGCGGCTCTTCCCGCCGGTGGTCACGGGCACCGTGATCACCGTGCTGGGCATCGTCCTGATCCCGGTCGGCCTCAACGACGCGGCCGGCGGCCTCGGCAGCCCCGACTTCGGCGACCCGAAGAACTTCGCCTACGCCGGCGGCACGATGCTCTTCATCCTCGTCCTGATGAAGCTCGGCAAGCCGTTCCTCTCCAGCATCTCCATCCTCCTCGGCCTGGTCGTCGGCACCGCCGTCGCCTTCGTCCTCGGGGACGCGAAGTTCGGCGACGTCGGCAACGCGGGCTGGATCGGCGTCACCACGCCCTTCCACTTCGGCGTCCCGAAGTTCGAATGGTTCCCGATCGTCCTGATGCTGATCGTCATGCTGATCACCATGGTCGAGACGACCGGTGACACCTACGCGGTCGGCGACATCGTCGGCAAGGACGTCGACAGCGAGACCGTGGCCCGCGCCCTGCGTGCCGACGGCGCCGCGACCGCCCTCGGCGGCGTCCTGAACTCCTTCCCGTACGTCGCCTTCGCCGAGAACGTCGGCCTGGTGCGGATGACCAAGGTCAAGAGCCGCTTCGTGGTCGTGGCCGCCGGTGTGTTCATGATCGTGCTGGGTCTGCTGCCCAAGGCCGCCGCGATCGTCGCCGCCGTCCCGCACGGAGTCCTCGGCGGCGCCGCGACCGTCATGTTCGCCATGGTCGCCCTGGCCGGTATCCAGACCCTGGCCAAGGTGGACCTCAAGGAGGAGAAGAACGCGCTGATCGTCGGCGTCTCCCTCGCCTTCGCCCTGCTCCCGGCCACTGTCCCGGTCTTCTTCACCAAGCACATGGACCCGGACCTGTCCTCGCTGCTCAACAGCGGTGTCACCCTCGGTGCCACGGCCGCCATCGTCCTCAACCTGATCTTCAACGGCATGGCCAAGGACGACGCCCACGACGCGCCCCGCGTCGAGCTGCCGGCCCAGCCGGTGGCACCCCCGGCCGGCGCCGAGAAGGCCGCGGACGAGAAGGCCCCGGCGGACGCGAAGGCCGCTGACGAGAAGGCCCCCGCCGGCGAGAACGCCCCCGCCGAAGAGGCCCCCGCCGAAGGGGCTTCCGACGAGGAGGCTCCCGCCGACAAGGCTCCCGCCGGGAAGGCGGCCGCCGCGGGGAAGGCCGACGACGCGGGTACGCCCGCCTCCTGATCCTCCCAAGGGGTGCCGCCCCCGTCCGGACCCCGGTCCGGACGGGGGTCGGCGCTGTCCGCGCTCAGGGGACAATGGGGCCATGAGTCTGTTCCGCGACGACGGCATCGTGCTGCGCACCCAGAAGCTGGGTGAGGCGGACCGCATCATCACGCTGCTCACCCGCGGCCACGGCCGCGTCCGGGCCGTCGCCCGCGGGGTACGGCGTACGAAGTCCAAGTTCGGCGCCCGGCTGGAACCTTTCTCCCACGCCGACGTGCAGTTCTTCGCCCGGGGCAGCGAGCTGATCGGCCGCAGCCTCCCGCTGTGCACCCAGACCGAGATCATCGCCCCCTACGGCAACGGCATCGTCACCGACTACGCCCGTTACACCGCCGGCACCGCGATGCTGGAAACCGCCGAGCGCTTCACCGAGAACGAGGGCGAGCCCGCCGTACAGCAGTACCTGCTGCTGGTCGGCGCCCTGCGCACGCTCTCGCGCGGCGAACACGAACCGCACCTCATCCTCGACGCCTTCCTGCTGCGCTCCCTCGCCGTCAACGGCTACGCGCCCAGCTTCGAGGACTGCGCGAAGTGCGGGATCCACGGCCCCAACCGGCACTTCTCCGTCGCCGCGGGCGGGGTCATATGCGGGGACTGCCGGGTGCCGGGCTCCGTCGTACCCTCGTCGGAGGCCATCGCCCTGCTCAGTGCCCTGCTGACGGGCGACTGGAACCACGCGGACGCCTGCGAGGCGCGCCACGTGCGGGAGGGCAGCGGGCTGGTCTCGGCCTATTTGCACTGGCATCTGGAACGCGGGCTACGCTCCCTGCGATACGTCGAGAAATAGGAGCTGGGCACATGGCACGACGCGGGATTCTGGGACGCTCTCGCCGCGAGTACAAGGTTCCCGAGCCGCACCCGTCCGGTGCGCGCCCGCCGAAGATCCCCGGCGAGCTGGTCCCGAACCACGTCGCCGTCGTCATGGACGGGAACGGCCGCTGGGCCAAGGAGCGCGGCCTGCCGCGCACCGAGGGGCACAAGGTGGGCGAGGGCGTCGTCCTCGACGTGCTCAAGGGCTGCCTGGAGATGGGCGTCAAGAACCTCTCCCTCTACGCCTTCTCGACGGAGAACTGGAAGCGCACGCCCGACGAGGTCCGCTTCCTGATGAACTTCAACCGCGACGTCATCCGGCGCCGCCGCGACGAGATGAACGAGCTGGGCATCCGGATCCGCTGGGTCGGCCGGATGCCGAAGATGTGGAAGTCGGTCGTCCAGGAGCTCCAGATCGCCCAGGAGCAGACCGTCGACAACGACGCCATGACCCTGTACTTCTGCGTCAACTACGGCGGCCGCGCCGAGATCGCGGACGCGGCGCAGGCGATCGCCCGCGATGTGGCCGCCGGCAAGCTGGACCCGTCGAAGGTCAACGAGAAGACCTTCGCGAAGTACATCTACTACCCGGACATGCCGGACGTGGACCTGTTCCTGCGCCCCAGCGGCGAGCAGCGCACCTCCAACTACCTGATCTGGCAGAGCGCGTACGCCGAGATGGTCTTCCAGGACGTGCTGTGGCCGGACTTCGACCGCCGCAACCTCTGGGACGCCTGCCTGGAGTACGCCCAGCGCGACCGCCGCTTCGGCGGGGCGCTCCCGAACCAGGCCGAGGGCTCCTCGAGCTGACCCTTCCGCCAGGCTCCGCCGCCATGGTCATGACCGACCAGGCGGTGGAGCCGTACCGGTGGGACGCGCAGAGCCCTTCAGACGTCGACCGGATCCGATCGTTCTTCGACCGGAATCTGACCCGTCTGGGCTAGCCGAGGGCCGGCCAGGGGCTAGCCGGCGGCCGCGCAGTCCGCGCAGGTGCCGAAGATCTCCACCGTGTGGGCCACGTTCACGTAGCCGTGCTCGGCCGCGATGGACTCCGCCCACTTCTCCACCGCCGGGCCCTCCACCTCGACCGCCTTGCCGCACTTGCGGCAGACCAGGTGGTGGTGGTGCTCGCCGGTGGAGCACCGCCGGTACACGGACTCGCCGTCGCTGGTGCGCAGCACGTCGACCTCGCCGGCGTCCGCGAGCGACTGGAGGGTGCGGTACACAGTGGTCAGGCCCACGGAGTCACCGCGGTGCTTGAGCATGTCGTGCAGCTCCTGGGCGCTGCGGAACTCGTCCACCTCGTCCAGCGCCGCCGCCACGGCGGCCCGCTGCCGGGTGGACCGTCCTCGTACTGGCGCGGTATTCATCTCGCCAGGCGCAGTCGCCACCGGTTCCTCCTCGTTTCGGCCTCTGGGCCATTGTGCCAGGCGGCCGTCCCTCCTAGACCTTCACGCCGTCCCGGGTGCACACGGCTTCGGCGGCCCGGGCGGCCTTCGCCCGGCGCCGGGCCAGCGGGGTGGACAGGGCCGTCGTCGCCATGAAGACCGCGATCGCGAGCAGCACGATCGTGGCGCCGGACGGCGCGTCGAGGTAGTACGTGGTGGCCGTGCCGGTCAGCGAGACCACCACGCCGATGGCCATGGCCAGCGACAGGGTCGCGGCGAACCCGCGGGCGACCCGCTGGGCGGCCGCGACGGGGATCACCATCATGGCGCTGACCAGCAGCAGGCCCACGATGCGCATGGCCACGGTGACGGTGACGGCCGCGGTGACGGCCATCAGCAGGTTCAGCGTGCGCACCGGCAGGCCGGTGACCCGGGCGAACTCCTCGTCCTGGCTGATCGCGAACAGCTGGCGGCGCAGGCCGATGGTGACGGCGACGACGAAGGCGGCGAGGATCACCACGGCCGTGATGTCCTCGGCCGAGACGGTGGTGATGGAGCCGAAGAGGTAGCTGCTCAGGTTGGCGGTGGAGCCGCCGGGCGCCAGGTTGATGATCATGACGCCGCCGGCCAGGCCGCCGTAGAAGAGCATGGCGAGGGCGATGTCCCCGCTGGTCTTGCCGCGGGAGCGGATCAGCTCCATGCCGACCGCGCCGATGACCGCGACCAGGGTGGCCATCCACACCGGGCTCGCGTTGAGCAGGAAGCCGAGGGCGACACCGGTCATGGCCACGTGCCCGATGCCGTCGCCCATGACCGCCTGGCGGCGCTGGACGAGGTAGGTGCCGATCGCGGGTGCGGTGATGCCCACCAGCGCGGCGGCGATCAGGGCCCGCTGCATGAAGGCGTAGTTCAGGAGGTCCATCAGCTCAGCAGTCCCGTCCGCAGGGGCTCGGCGTCGTGCGCCGCGTGGGGGTGTACGTGGTCGTGGCCGGGCAGGGCGTGCTGGCCCACGGCCTCGGGGGGCGGGCCGTCGTGCGTGACGCAGCCGTCGCGCAGGACGACGGCCCGGTCGATCAGCGGCTCCAGCGGGCCCAGCTCGTGCAGGACGAGCAGGACGGTGGTCCCGGCCTCCACCTGGCGGCGTACGGCCTTCGCGAGGACCTCCTGGTTGCCCAGGTCCACGCCCGCCATCGGCTCGTCCATGATCAGCAGTTCGGGTTCGACGGCGAGCGCCCGGGCTATGAGCACGCGCTGGTGCTGGCCGCCGGAGAGGGCGTTGACGGAGGCGTCGGCGTGGTCCTCCATGTCGACCAGGGCCAGGGCGCGTTCGACGGCGGCCTTGTCGGCCTTGCGCAGGATCCCGAAGCGGGTGCGGGCCAGCCGGCCGGAGGAGACGACCTCGCGGACGGTGGCCGGGACGCCGCTGGCGGCGGTGGTGCGCTGGGGGACGTAGCCGATCCGCGACCACTGGCGGAAGCGCTTGAAGTCGGTGCCGAAGAGGGAGAGGGAGCCGTCGGTGAGCGGGACCTGGCCGACCACGGCGCGGACGGCCGTGGACTTGCCGGAGCCGTTGGCGCCGAGCAGCGCGACGACCTCACCGCGACGGACGGTGAGGTCGATCCCGCGCAGCACGGGGCGAGAGCCGAGCGAGGCCGTGGCCCCGCGCAGGGATATGACGGGCTGGTCCTCGGCCTGTTGTGGCGTGGACTGCATGGCTCGCGCCTCCGTTGCTGCTGTCATCACTTGGCTCCGAGTGCCTTCTGGAGGTTCTTCAGGTTGGACCGCATGACCTCGAAGTAGTCAGCGCCCTGCGACTTGTCCGTGATTCCTTCGAGGGGGTCGAGCACGTCGGTCTTCAGGCCCGTGTCCCGGGCGAGGCTCGTGGCCGTCTTGTCGCTGGCCAGCGTCTCGAAGAAGACGGTGGTGACATTCTCCTCCTTCGCGACGGCCTGGAGTTCCTTCATCCGGGCCGGGCTGGGCTCGGCCTCGGGGTCGACGCCGGAGATGCCCTCCTGGTCGAGGCCGTAGCGCTCCGCGAGGTAGCCGAAGGCGGAGTGGGTGGTGATGAAGGTCTTGGAGGCCGTGTTCTTCAGGCCGTCCTTGAACTCGGTGTCCAGCGCGTTCAGCTTGGTGACGAGCTCGTCGGTGTTCTTCTTGTAGTCCGCCGCGTGGTCGGGGTCGGCCTTCTCCAGGGCGGCGCCGAAGCCCTTGGCGATCTCGGCGTACTTGGTGGGGTCGAGCCAGACGTGCGGGTCCTGGCCGGCCTCGCCGTGGCCGTGGCCTTCCTCGGCGTGCTCGTCCTTCGCGTGCTCGTCGCCCTCGGTGTGCTCGTGGCCCTCCTCGCCGTGGGCGGGCGCGTGCGCCTCCAGCTTGGTGAGGCCGGCGGCGTCGACGACGTTCTTGACGCCGGACTGGGCGATCGCCTTGTCCACGGCGGGCTGGAGGGTCTTCAGGTAGAGGACGATGTCCGACTCGGAGAGCTGCGCGGTCTGCTTGGGGGTGATCTCCAGGTCGTGCGGTTCGACGCCCGGCTTGGTGAGGGTGTCGACCGTGACGTGGTCCTTGCCTATCTGCTCGGCGAGGAACTGCAGCGGGTAGAACGACGCCGTCACGGCGAGCTTGCCGTCCTTGCCGTCCTTTCCGCCCGTGGCGCCGACGGCGCCGGAGCAGGCGGTGAGGGCCGTGGCGCCGAGGGCGACGGCGGCGGTGAGGGCGGCGGTGGGTATGAGGCGTCGTACGTTCATGACATCCATTTTCATCAAAGATGGAAACGATTGTCAAAAACCCAGGTGGGAGGGGTGGGCGGGACCGCGGAAGGGCATACCCGATTTGAAAGGGGGGGTGCGGGCGCCGGTAACCTGAGGCATTCGCGTTCGTCCTCGTAATGAAGAGAGCACCGTGGCCGCCGACAAGATCGAAACCATCGTCAGCCTGAGCAAGCGCCGTGGCTTCGTTTTCCCGTGCAGTGACATCTACGGCGGCTCCAGGGCTGCCTGGGACTACGGCCCGCTCGGTGTCGAGCTCAAGGAGAACATCAAGCGCCAGTGGTGGAAGGCCATGGTCACCGGGCGTGAGGACATCGTCGGCCTCGACTCCTCCGTGATCCTGGCCCCGGAGGTCTGGGTGGCCTCCGGCCACGTCGCGACCTTCTCCGACCCGCTGACCGAGTGCACCTCCTGTCACAAGCGTCACCGCGCGGACCACCTGGAAGAGGCCTACGAGGCCAAGCACGGCCGCGTGCCCGCCAACGGTCTCGCCGACATCAACTGCCCCAACTGCGGTGTGAAGGGCCAGTTCACCGAGCCGAAGCAGTTCTCCGGCATGCTGGAGACCCACCTCGGCCCGACCCAGGACACCGGCTCGAAGGCGTACCTGCGCCCCGAGACCGCCCAGGGCATCTTCACCAACTTCGCCATGGTGCAGACCACTTCGCGCAAGAAGCCCCCCTTCGGCATCGCGCAGATGGGCAAGTCCTTCCGCAACGAGATCACGCCCGGCAACTTCATCTTCCGCACCCGCGAGTTCGAGCAGATGGAGATGGAGTTCTTCGTCAAGCCGGGCGAGGACGAGCAGTGGCAGGAGTACTGGATGGCCGAGCGCTGGAACTGGTACCGCGACCTCGGCATCCGCGAGGAGAACATCCGCTGGTACGACCACCCGAAGGAGAAGCTGTCCCACTACTCGAAGCGCACCGCCGACATCGAGTACCGCTTCAACTTCGGTGGCAGTGAGTTCTCCGAGCTCGAAGGCATCGCCAACCGCACCGACTACGACCTGAAGGCGCACTCCGCCGCCTCCGGCCAGGACCTGACGTACTTCGACCAGGAGGCCGGCGAGCGCTACACCCCGTTCGTCATCGAGCCGGCGGCCGGTGTCAACCGCGCCATGCTCGCCTTCATGCTCGACGCGTACGTCGAGGACGAGGCCCCCAACGCCAAGGGCGTCATGGAGAAGCGCACCGTCATGCGCTTCGACCCGCGCCTGGCGCCGATCAAGGTCGCCGTCCTGCCGCTGTCCCGCAACCCGCAGCTGTCGCCGAAGGCCAAGGGCCTCGCCGCCGACCTGCGCAAGAACTGGAACATCGAGTTCGACGACGCGGGCGCCATCGGCCGCCGCTACCGCCGCCAGGACGAGATCGGTACGCCGTTCTGCGTGACCGTCGACTTCGACACCCTGGACGACAACGCGGTGACCGTGCGCGAGCGCGACACCATGAAGCAGGAGCGCGTCTCCCTGGACCAGATCCAGAGCTACCTCGGCAGCCGTCTGCTCGGCTGCTAGTTCCCGCTTGAAAGGCCGGTGGCCCGGTGCGCGATCCGCGCACCGGGCCACCGGTCTTTCCGTGTATCGCGGCTGGTTCCGGACGGTCAGGGGCGCAGGCCCCTGATGAGGAGTGCGATGACCGCTTCGAACTCCGTGATGATCGTGGGTGAGAGCCAGTCCGCCACGTACTGCGGATCGTGGAACCGCCCCGTGGCGTCGAAGACGGCCCGGGCGGCTGCCGCGGCGTCCGGCGCGGCCAGGGTGCCGGCCGCGACTCCCTCGGCGATGATCCGGGTCAGCTGGTTGATCAGCTCGGTGAGGTGGGTGTCGACCACCCCGCTGTTCTCGGCGAGCAGCACCGTGTACGTCGCGAACAGCTCCGGATCGTCACCCGCCTTGTGGCGCTTGGCCTCGAAGAGGGCCTCCAGCCAGGCCTCCAGCTTGGAGGGCGCGGGCTCGGCCGGAGCCGAGGCGATCTTCTCCAGCATGACCACGCTCTTGGCGAGCCAGCGGTCCGTGACCGCCTCGCGCAGCGCCGCCTTCGAGGGGAAGTGCCGGTACACGCTGCCGTGGCTGACCCCCAGGGCGCGCGCGACGTCCACCACGGTCGCTTTGGTGGGGCCGAAGCGGCGCAGCACTTCCTCGGTGGTCTCGAGGATGCGCTCGGGAGTCAGGGGTTCGGCGGCAGGGGAGGGCATGGGTACGACCGTACCGCCAGCTCAGTGCTCGCTGTCGAGGTGGGCCATCTGCGCCGCCGGGTATCGCTCGCCGGCCGCCGCTCCCGCCGGGACGGCTTCCTCGATGGCGGCCAGGTCGGCCGCGGTCAGCTCCACCCGTATGGCACCCAGTGCCTCGGTCAGGCGGTCCCGGCGCCGGGCGCCGACCAGCGGCACGATGTCCTCGCCGCGGGCGAGCACCCAGGCGATCGCGGTCTGGGCGACGGTGACCCCCTTCTCCTCGGCGACCTTGCGCAGGGCGTCGACCAGGTCGAGGTTGCGGTGCAGGTTGTCGCCCTGGAAGCGGGGGCTCATCCCGCGGAAGTCGCTGGGGGCCAGTGCGCGGTCACGGCTGAAGTGCCCGCTGATCAGGCCGCGGGACAGCACCCCGTATGCCGTGACGCCTATGCCCAGCTCGCGGGCGGTCGGCAGGATCTGGTCCTCTATGCCGCGCGAGATCAGGGAGTACTCGATCTCGAGGTCGGAGATCGGGGCGACGGCGGCGGCCCGGCGCAGGGTGTCCGCGCCGACCTCGGAGAGGCCGATGTGCCGCACGTGCCCGGCCTGGACGGCCTCGGCGATGGCGCCGACGGTCTCCTCGATCGGGACGGCCGGGTCCACCCGGGCGATCCGGTAGACGTCGATGTGGTCCCGGCCGAGCCGCTGGAGCGAGTAGGCCAGGAAGTTCTTCACGGCCTCGGGCCGGCCGTCGTATCCGGTGAAGCCGCCCTCGACCGTCCGCAGGGCACCGAACTTGACGCTGGTCAGCGCCTTCTCGCGGGCCGTGGTCGGGGCGGTGCGCAGGGCTTCGTTGATCAGCAGCTCGTTGTGGCCCATGCCGTAGAAGTCGCCGGTGTCGAGCAGCGTGCTCATGCCCTCCGGGGCGGCTTCCAGGAAGGCGTGGACGGTGGCCAGGGATTCGGCCCGGTCGGCCTCTCCGTAGAGGGCGGACATGCCCATGCAGCCCAGCCCCAGGGGGAAGACGGCCGGGCCGGTGGCGCCGAGCCTGCGGGCGGTGGCCGGGATGGCGGTGGAGGTGTTCTCGTTCGTCGTCATGCAATGAGAATGGCATGACGAGTGACAGATTTCAATATCTGTCACTCGTCAGCGTGAAGGGCCGGGAGTCGACGGGGTCGGGAGCAGGGAGGCCTCAGCCCGCCGGGGCGGGGCCGGGCGCCGGCGGGAGGCCGCCGTCCGTACGGTGGCTGGAGCCGTGTCCCGGCGGGGGAGCCGGGGCGGCGGCGGGAGCCGGTTCGAGGGACTGGGCCGTGCGCCGGGCGGTGGCGAGGGCCCAGGGGCCGGTGGTGGCGGCGCCTACCAGCAGCACCAGCAGCCCGCAGCCGGTGATGATCCACCAGGCCGGCCGGGCCGCCGTCGCGAAGCTCCCGCCGCCCGCCGTGCCGGCCGCGAGCACCGCGCCGATCACCGCGACCCCCAGCGCCCCGCCGGTCTGCCGGCTGGTGGAGGCCAGCGCGGCCGCCACCCCCGCCTGGGCGCGCGGCATCCCGGCGAGCGCCGTGTTCGTGATGGGGGCGTTGACCAGGCCGAAGCCGATGCCGAAGAGCACGTACCCGGCGAACATCAGCGTGTCGGACTCCTCCGCCGCGAACGCCGCGAACAGCACCCCGCTCGCCGCCATCGTCACTCCCGCGACCAGCAGCGGCAGTCGCGGCCCCCGCGCGGCGACCAGCCGCCCCGACACCGGCGCGCACAGGAAGGCGAAGGCGGCCATCGGCAGCATGTGGAGTCCGGCGTCCAGGGCGTCGAGCCCCCGCACGTCCTGGAGGTAGAGGGTGTTCAGGAAGAGGAACCCGGACAGCGCGGCGAAACCGCTCACCGCCAGCACCGTCGCCCCGCTGAAGGGGACGCTGCGGAAGAACCGGGGGTCGATCAGCGGGTCCGCCCGCCGGGGCTCGTAGCGCAGCAGCCCCGCCAGCGCGGCCACGGCGGCCAGCGCGCACCCGAGGATCGGCGACGAGGTCCAGCCCGCGGCCGGACCCTCGATGATCGCGTACGTCACCGCGCCCAGCAGCGCCATGACCAGCAGCTGGCCCACCGGATCGGGCCGGCGCGGGCGCTCGGACCGGGACTCGGGGATGTGGCGCACGGTCAGCACGAGGGCGACGAGCCCGACGGGGAGGTTGATCCAGAAGATGGACCGCCAGCCCACCGAGTCCACCAGCAGCCCGCCGATCAGCGGCCCGACGGCCATGGAGATGCCGACGACCGCGCCCCAGACGCCGATGGCGCGTGCGCGCTCCTTCGGGTCCGTGAAGGTGTTGGTGATGATCGACAGGGCGACCGGATTGAGCATCGCGCCGCCGACGGCCTGGATCATGCGGAAGGCGATGAGCCACTCGAGGCCGGGCGCCAGGGAACACAGCACCGAACCCGCCGTGAAGAGGACCAGCCCCCAGGCGAAGACCTTGCGGCGCCCGATCCGGTCCGCCGTGGCCCCGGCCAGCATCAGCAGCGAGGCGATGACCAGGGTGTAGGCGTCGATGGTCCACTGCATCCCCGAGACCGAGGCGTCGAACTCGCGGCGCATCGAGGGGAGGGCGACGTTCAGGACGGTGTTGTCGAGGCTGACGATCAGCAGGCTCATGCAGCAGATCGCCAGGATGAGCATGCGACGCCGGTGGCCCATGTGACCCACGTCACTGATGTGATGCATGCCGCCGATAGTACGGATAACTAACGAACGGCGCGTGCGGGAGAATGGGGGGATGACCACGCTCCCTCCGCCCCTCGCGATCGGCCCGCACACCGTGCAGCCCCCCGTGGTGCTCGCGCCCATGGCCGGCATCACCAACGCCCCGTTCCGTACGCTCTGCCGCGAATTCTCGGGCGGCAAGGGGCTCTTCGTGAGCGAGATGATCACGACCCGCGCCCTGGTCGAGCGCAACGAGAAGACCATGCAGCTGATCCACTTCGACGCGTCGGAAAAGCCGCGCTCGATTCAGCTGTACGGGGTGGACCCCGCCACCGTCGGCAAGGCCGTCCGGATGATCGTCGAGGAGGACCGCGCCGACCACATCGACCTCAACTTCGGCTGCCCGGTCCCCAAGGTCACCCGCAAGGGCGGCGGCTCGGCCCTGCCGTACAAGCGCAACCTGCTGCGCGCGATCCTGCGCGAGGCCGTGGCGGGCGCCGGCGGCCTGCCGGTGACCATGAAGATGCGCAAGGGCATCAACGACGACCACCTCACCTACCTCGACGCCGGCCGGATCGCCGTCGAGGAGGGCGTCACCGCCATCGCCCTGCACGGCCGCACCACCGCCCAGCACTACGGCGGCACCGCCGACTGGGACGCGATCGCCCGGCTCAAGGAGCACGTGCCGGAGATCCCGGTCCTCGGCAACGGCGACATCTGGTGCGCCGAGGACGCGCTGCGCATGGTCCGCGAGACCGGCTGCGACGGCGTGGTCGTGGGACGCGGCTGCCTGGGGCGGCCGTGGCTGTTCAACGACCTGGTCGCGGCCTTCGAGGGGCGCCCCGAGGACTTCCACAAGCCGAAGCTGCGCGAGGTCGCGGACACCATGCTGCGGCACGCCCAGCTGCTGGGGGAGTGGATCGGCGACGAGGCGCGCGGGGTGATCGACTTCCGTAAGCACGTGGCCTGGTACCTCAAGGGATTCTCGGTCGGCTCCGAGATGCGCGGGAAGCTGGCGGTCACCTCCTCCCTGGCCGAGCTGGACGCTCATCTGAGCGAGCTCGATCTGGATCAGCCGTGGCCCGACGGAGCGGACGGCCCGCGCGGCCGGACGTCCGGAAACAACCGAGTTGTCCTGCCTGAAGGCTGGCTGAAGGATCCTTACGACTGCGCGGGCGTGAGCGAGGATGCCGAGCTGGACACCTCCGGAGGCTGAGAAATCGCCCTCCGTGCCGCGTGATATACGCCACGCATGGGAGGGGTTTCGCTCAGATGAGCGCAGAAGTCACGGGTAAGACTTTCAAAGGGTGGCACTGGGTGCCACCCTTTCTGCGTTCAAGACTTGAACGCAAATGTATCGATGATCGCTCATCCGAGCACGATCAAGCCTCAGGAGGCCCTTCTCGCTTCGGCTTCTGAAGGCTCTTCGTATGTTCGCATTACCCGCGAGTTACTTTCGATCCGGTGGCGCATGGGTGGTTACAGCCGCATGACGGCCAAGTGGACATACCCAGAAGCCTTCGATCTGGGTATGTTCCTGGCCGTCAGGGCAGCCACCCGAGTCCTCGAGGAGTCGAGACCCGTGTCGGAAAACAAAGATCAGAAGTTCGTCTACGACTTCACCGAGGGCAACCGGGACCTCAAGGACCTTCTCGGCGGCAAGGGGGCCAACCTCGCCGAGATGACCAACCTCGGTCTCCCGGTCCCCCCCGGCTTCACCATCACCACCGAGGCCTGCAAGGTCTACCTCGAGAGCGGCACGGCCCCGGCCGAGCTGCGCGACGAGGTCAGCGCGCACCTCGCCGCCCTCGAGGCGAAGATGGGCAAGAAGCTCGGCCAGTCGGACGACCCGCTGCTGGTCTCCGTCCGCTCCGGCGCGAAGTTCTCCATGCCGGGCATGATGGACACGGTCCTCAACATCGGCCTCTCCGACGAGTCCGTCACCGGCCTCGCCACCCAGGCCGGCAACGAGCGCTTCGCGTGGGACTCGTACCGCCGCCTCATCCAGATGTTCGGCAAGACCGTCCTCGGCGTCGAGGGCGAGCTCTTCGAGGACGCCCTCGACGAGGCCAAGGCCGCCAAGAAGGTCACCGTCGACACCGACCTCGACGCCGCCGATCTGAAGAAGCTGGTCAAGTCCTTCAAGAAGATCGTCGCGAAGGAGGCCGGCCGGGAGTTCCCGCAGGACGCCCGCGAGCAGCTCGACCTCGCCGTCGAGGCCGTCTTCAACTCCTGGAACACCGACCGCGCCAAGCTCTACCGCCGCCAGGAGCGCATCCCGAGCGACCTGGGCACCGCGGTCAACATCTGCTCCATGGTCTTCGGCAACCTCGGCCCCGACTCGGGCACCGGCGTCGCCTTCACCCGCGACCCGGCCAGCGGCCACGCGGGCGTCTACGGCGACTACCTGCAGAACGCCCAGGGCGAGGACGTCGTCGCGGGTATCCGCAACACCGTCCCGCTGGCGGACCTGGAGGCCATCGACAAGGCCTCGTACGACCAGCTCATGACGATCATGACGACGCTGGAGACCCACTACAAGGATCTCTGCGACATCGAGTTCACCATCGAGCGCGGCCAGCTGTGGATGCTCCAGACCCGCGTCGGCAAGCGCACCGCCGGCGCCGCCTTCCGCATCGCCACCCAGCTCGTGGACCAGGGCCTGATCAGCGAGGCCGAGGCGCTCCAGCGCGTCACCGGCCACCAGCTGGCCCAGCTGATGTTCCCCCGCTTCGACGACGATGCGAAGACCACCCTGCTGGGCCGCGGCATCGCCGCCTCCCCGGGTGCGGCGGTCGGCAAGGCCGTCTTCGACTCGTACACGGCCGTCAAGTGGTCCCGCTCGGGCGAGAAGGTCATCCTGATCCGCCGCGAGACCAATCCCGACGACCTCGACGGCATGATCGCCTCCGAGGGCATCCTGACCTCGCGCGGCGGCAAGACCTCGCACGCCGCCGTCGTCGCCCGCGGCATGGGCAAGACCTGCGTCTGCGGCGCCGAGGAGCTCGACGTCGACACCAAGCGCCGCCGGATGACGGTCGGCGAGACGGTCATCGAAGAGGGCGACGTCGTCTCCATCGACGGCTCCACCGGCAAGGTGTACCTCGGTGAGGTACCCGTCGTACCGTCCCCGGTCGTCGAGTACTTCGAGGGCCGCATGCACGCCGGCGCCGACGACGCCGACGAGCTGGTCGCCGCCGTGCACCGGATCATGGCCTACGCGGACCGCGTCCGCCGCCTGCGGGTGCGCGCCAACGCCGACAACGCCGAGGACGCGCTGCGCGCCCGCCGTTTCGGCGCCCAGGGCATCGGCCTGTGCCGCACGGAGCACATGTTCCTCGGCGAGCGCCGTGGACTCGTGGAGCGACTGATCCTCGCGGACACCGACAGCGAGCGCGAGGAGGCACTCAGTGCCCTCCTGCCGCTCCAGAAGAAGGACTTCGTCGAGCTGTTCGAGGCGATGGACGGCCTGCCCGTCACCGTCCGCCTGCTCGACCCGCCGCTGCACGAGTTCCTGCCCGACATCACCGAGCTGTCGGTGCGCGTCGCCCTCGCCGAGTCCCGCAAGGACGCCAACGAGAACGACCTGCGCCTGCTCCAGGCCGTGCACAAGCTGCACGAGCAGAACCCGATGCTGGGTCTGCGCGGCGTCCGCCTGGGCCTGGTCATCCCCGGTCTGTTCAAGATGCAGGTCCGGGCGATCGCCGAGGCCGCCGCCGAGCGCAAGAACGCCAAGGGCGACCCGCGCGCCGAGATCATGGTCCCGCTCGTCGGCACCGTGCAGGAGCTGGAGATCGTCCGCGACGAGGCCGACCAGGTCATCGCCGAGGTCGAGGCCGCCACCGGTACGAACCTCAAGCTGACCATCGGCACGATGATCGAGCTGCCGCGCGCCGCGCTGACCGCCGCCCAGATCGCCGAGGCCGCGCAGTTCTTCTCCTTCGGCACGAACGACCTGACCCAGACGGTGTGGGGCTTCTCCCGCGACGACGTCGAGGCCAGCTTCTTCACCGCCTACCTGGAGAAGGGCATCTTCGGGGTCTCGCCCTTCGAGACCATCGACAGGGACGGCGTCGGCTCGCTCGTGCGCCACGCGGTCAAGCAGGGCCGGGCCACCCGCCCCGACCTCAAGCTCGGCGTCTGCGGCGAGCACGGCGGCGACCCGGAGTCGGTGCACTTCTTCCACGAGGTCGGCCTCGACTACGTCTCCTGCTCGCCGTTCCGGATCCCGGTGGCGCGCCTGGAGGCCGGCCGCGCCGCCGCCGAGGCCAAGGGCTCCGACAGCCGCTGAGGCCCCCCAGGGGCCCGCTGAGGCCCCGCAGGGCCGCCGAGCCCCCCTGACTGCGCCCGCCCCCGGTTCCCTGACTGCCGGGGGCGGGCGCCTCCATTTCCGGTGCGGGCCGTATCGCGAAATATTCAACAAAGTCATTACGGCGCCAGGCGGTGGACGGATCCCCACCCGTCCACCGCCTGCCGCCTATCTGCCAGGCACGTCGGCGCTTCCCGGTGCGACCGACCGCCAGGCCCCGCAAAGCCCCCCACGGCCTTCACGGAGCGTTTCGGTCGCACTGGAGTGTGTCTGGCGGAGTACAGGATTTCGCTTGTCACGCCTCCGCCGAAAGGGGTTTCAACTGTGGCCGAAAGGGCGTGGTGACCACGTGTGACGGCATGCATACTCATGGGGCGGGGGGATTGCGGTTGCACAGGTGGGGGTTCGGTGCTTCGTATCCATTTCACTGGAGTGGACCTGGCACGCGTACGGATGGCAGGGCGTCCCGATGCGTTGTGGGAAACGATTCTTAGTTTTCATCGCTTAAGGGACCGGCGTGACGCCCGGTTCTTCGGCGAATGGCGTACGGAAACCCGGAGCAGGTTGAATGGTGAAACAAGGCTGCTGGGTGCGCTCATACCGGCTCGTGGCTATTTCCCCGATTTCCTGACCCCGGCCGAGGGCCAGTACGGGTGGGACCTCGGCCTCGACGCACTGCGCGGGCTGCGCCCCGAGCGGCTGCGGCGCGAGCTGTCCCTCGTGGGCGCCGGCGCCGGTACGGGCTTCGGCGCGGCCTTCGGGACCCCGCCGCCGACCCGGCTGCGGGAGCTGATGGACGGGGGCACCAAGCACCTGCCCCGGCTGCTCGGCGAGCTCCGCGCGTACCACCGGGCGGCCGTGGAGCCGTACTGGACCCACATCCAGGCCCAGATAGAGGCCGAGCGGGCGGCACGCGGCCGCGCCCTCCTCGACGGCGGCGCGGACGAGCTGCTGGCCTCGCTGCCGCCGATGCTGCGCTGGCGGGCCCCGGTGCTGGAGTGCGAGTACCCGGTGGACCGGGACGTACGGCTGCGCGGGCGCGGGCTGCTGCTCCAGCCGTCCTTCTTCTGCCGCCGTACCGCGGTGACCCTGCACGACCCGGAGCTACCGCCGGTGCTGGTCTACCCGGCCGCCGCCCAGCTGGCCTCCGCGGCGGCGGGCGGGGAGGCCGCCCGGCCGGAGGAGCAGCGCCAGCGCACCCTGGGCAAGCTGGTGGGCCACACCCGCTCGGTGGTGCTGCGGGCCATCGGGGACGGGGCCACCACCAGCGAGCTGGCCCGCCGGGCCGGGGTCTCCCTGGCCTCCGCGAGCCAGCACGCCTGCGTGATGCGCGAGGCGGGCCTGGTGACGACCCTGCGCCACGGCAACGCGGTCCTGCACACGGTGACCCCGCTGGGCGCTGCCCTGCTCAAGGGCGGCGCGGTGGTGTCCTGAAGGATCGGTTCGCCAGGACGTGAAGCGGCCCGGCGGGGGAGGCCGTAGCCTTCCCCGCCGGGCGCCGGGCCGGGAGCGGAGGTCAGACCCGGAAGGGGCCGGTCACCTCGTAGGTGATGCCGCCGGAGGAGGAGCCGCTCGTACCGCGCTGGCTGCTGAAGTAGAGGCGGTTCCCGGCGGGGGAGAAGGCCGGGCCGGTGATCTCGGAGGAGGACTGGCCCGTGACCCGCAGGAAGGGCGCCACCACGTCGTCCGGGGTGATCACGCAGATCTCCAGGTTGCCGCCGTCCTCCGCGACGTACAGGTCCCCGAAGGAGGACCCCGTCACGTTGTCGACGCCCGTCAGCGGGGCCGCCCCGCCGGGGACCAGGGAGTCGTCGTAGGCCAGCTCGTAAGTGCTGGTGGCGAGGTTGAGCTGCCAGACCCGGTTGTCACCCTTGGTGGTGAACCAGACCGTGTCGTTGGCGTAGTGGCAGCCCTCGCCGCCGTTGAACTTCTTCGAGCCCGAGACCTGGGTGCGGGTGGTCGTGGGGGAGCCGTCCGGGTCCGGGACGTTCTGCCACGTGAAGGAGCCCGAGGTGGCGGTGCCGGCGACGAGCACCTGGAGGGTGCCGGAGGAAAGGTTTCCCCAGGTGGTGGGGATGAAGCGGTAGAAGCAGCCGCTGGACTCGTCCTCGGTCATGTAGATCACCTTGCGCACCGGGTCGGCGGCGGCCGCCTCGTGCTTGAACTTGCCCATCGCGGAGCGGCGGACGGCCGCGTTCACCCCGTACGGGTCGGTCTCGTAGACGTAGCCGAGGCTGACCTCCTCGCAGGACAGCCAGGTGTTCCACGGGGTCTTGCCGCCCGCACAGTTCTGCCGGGTGTTGGACAGGATCCGGTAGGCGCCGGTGACGGTGCCCGAGGAGTTGAACTTCACCGCGCTCGCGCCGCCGCTCGGGTTGATCTCCGAGTTCGACACGTAGATCCAGCCGGTGCCGTCCGCGAAGCAGGCTCCGCCGTCGGGGGCGTTGTGCCAGGTGTAGGAGGTGCCGGCGACGGTCTGGCCGGACCGGGCGATCACCCGGCTGCTGAAGCCGGCGGGCAGCATGATGCCGTTCGCGTCCGCCGCGCCCAGGGCCCCGTAGGGCCCGGCGCCGGGCTGGGCGGGGGCCGCGTAGGCGGCCCCGTGCATGAGCGTGCCGCCGAAGGCGGCAGCCGAGGAGCCGATCACAGCACCGCGCAGGAAAGTACGACGTTCCACGGTCACTCCTGTGGGAGGAAGGCCCCGCGCCCGGTCGGGCGCGAGGTCGCACGCGTCGAGGAACCTAGAGGCGTCGAGTTGACGTGACGTCAACACTCCATGACGCCGGAGCGACCAGCTCGGGGTCAATCCTCCTGCGGCGACTTCGGCACACCGGCCGCGCCCGTACCGCGCTCCTGCCCGCCTCCCGCGCTCTGCCCGCAGCGGCGGCCTGACCTGCGGTTTTGTGGTCCGCCGAAGAAATCTCGAAAAAATTTCCCGGGGAGCGATGAGTTTCCCCGGACACCCCGGTCTACCCCTCGAAGGCGCTGGACGAGACCGCGCCGCACGAGAGAAGAGGGACCGGGATGTCCGCGAACGCCACCATGATCTTCGTCAACCTGCCCGTCGGGGACCTGGACGCCGCGAAGGCCTTCTGGGAGAAGCTCGGCTACTCCTTCAACCCGCAGTTCACCGACGAGACCGCGGCCTCCCTGGTGATCAGCGACACCATCTTCGCGATGCTGCTGACCGAGGAGAAGTTCAAGGAGTTCGCCACCAAGCCGGTGGCCGACGCCTCCAAGACCACCGAGGTCATGGTGGCGCTCAGCGCCGAGAGCCGCGAGAAGGTCGACGAGATCGTCGACGCCGCCCTCGCGGCGGGCGCCACCGAGCCCCGCCCCGCCATGGACCTCGGCTTCATGTACGGCCGCGCCTTCGAGGACCTGGACCACCACGTGTGGGAGTACGTGTGGATGGACCCGGCCGCCGTCCAGGGCTGACCGGCGGCTACGAGGTCGCGGCGGTCCGCACCGGGTAGGTCCGGACCGCCACCTCCTCGTCGTCCAGGCAGCGCCCCGACTCCAGGTCGAACCGCTGCTTCAGCAGCGGCGAGGCCACGAAGGGCCGGCCCGCCGCCCGCCCCACCAGCCCGCGCGACAGGACGTGCGCGCCGGTGAAGGGGTCCTGGTTGCCGATGGCGTACGGGCGCCCCGCGCGGTCGAGGAAGACCGCGGCCTGGCTCCCGTCGGGCAGCAGGGCCGCGACCCCGCGCCCGGGAGTGAGCGCCGACAGCTCGCACACCGTCAGCCAGCCTTCGGCCACCCGCAGTTCGACGGTCATCGGACCGGTCCTCCAATGGTCAGGACGGCCAGGTCGGGCTTGACCTGGTCGCGCTCGGGAACGAACTTCACGGTGGGGTCGGGAGCTCCGGGCGCGTTCACGAAGGACACGAACCGGCGCAGCCGCTCCGGATCCGACAGGGTCTCGGCCCACTCGTCGCGGTAGTGCGCCACGTGCTCGGCCATCAGGGCCTCCAGCTCCGCGCACAGCCCGAGCGAGTCGTGCATCACCACGTCCCGCAGGTGCTCCAGGCCGCCCTCCAGCCGGTCCAGCCAGGTGGAGGTCCGCTCCAGCCGGTCGGCGGTGCGGATGTAGAACATCAGGAACCGGTCGATGAGCCGGACCAGTTCGGCGTCCGACAGGTCCTGGGCGAGGAGGTCGGCGTGGCGCGGGGTGGCCCCGCCGTTGCCGCCGACGTAGAGGTTCCAGCCGCTCGCCGTCGCGATGACCCCGAAGTCCTTGCTCTGCGCCTCCGCGCACTCGCGGGCGCAGCCGGACACCGCCGACTTCAGCTTGTGCGGGGCGCGCAGGCCCCGGTAGCGCAGCTCCAGGTCGATGGCCATCCGTACGCTGTCCTGGACCCCGTAGCGGCACCAGGTCTGCCCCACGCAGGACTTCACCGTCCGCAGCGCCTTGCCGTAGGCGTGCCCGGACTCGAAACCGGCGTCGACCAGGCGCGCCCAGATCTGCGGGAGCTGGTCCACGCTCGCGCCGAAGAGGTCGATGCGCTGACCTCCGGTGATCTTCGTGTAGAGGCCGAAGTCGCGGGCCACCTCCCCGATCACGATCAGCTTGTCGGGGGTGATCTCACCGCCCGGGATGCGCGGGACGACCGAGTACGAGCCGTTGCGCTGGAGGTTCGCGAGGAAGTGGTCGTTGGTGTCCTGGAGGGCCGCCTGTTCCCCGTCCAGTACGTAGCCGCTGGCGCCCAGGGTGGGGGCGAGGGAGGCGATGATCGAGCCGACGGCGGGCTTGCAGACCTCGCAGCCGTCGCCGCCGCGGGCCTCCGTACGGCCGTGGCCGTCGAGGATCTCCCGGTACGAGGCCAGGCGCCGGGTGCGGACGATCTCGTACAGCTCGGCCCGGGTGTACGGGAAGCAGCCGCACAGCCCCTTGTCGGCCGCGGCCGGCAGCAGCTGCCCGATCACCTTGAGGCAGCTGCCGCAGCCGGTGCCGGCCTTGGTGCACTTCTTCACCTCGGGCAGGGTGGCGCAGGCGGTGATGGCCTTCTTGGTGACGTTGTGACAGGAGCAGATCACCGCCGTGTCGGGCAGCGCGGACGGGCCGAGCGCGACGGGCGCGCCGACGCCGGCGGGCAGCACCAGCTGCTCGGGGGCGACCGGCAGGACGCTGCCGGTGAGCGGGCGCAGCAGCCCGTACGAGTCCGCGTCGCCGACCAGCACCCCGCCGAGCAGCACCCCGTCGGCGGAGACGACCAGCTTCTTGTAGACGCCGGAGCGGGAGTCGGACCAGACCACGTCCAGGCTGCCCTCGGCGGCGCCGTGCGCGTCGCCGAAGGAGGCCACGTCCACGCCGAGGAGCTTGAGCTTCGTGGAGAGGTCGGCGCCGGTGAACTCCTTCTCGCGGCCCAGGAGGTCCTCGGCGGCGGTCTCGGCCATCTCGTAGCCAGGCGCGACCAGCCCGTAGACGCGGCCGTCGACGGCCTGCGCGCACTCGCCGATGGCGTACACGTGCGGGTCGGAGGTGCGGCAGCGGGCGTCGACGCTGATGCCGCCGCGCTCGCCGACGGCCAGGCCCGCGGCGCGGGCGAGCTGGTCGCGGGGGCGGACCCCGGCCGAGAAGACCACGAGGTCGGTGTCGACGGCGGTCCCGTCCGAGAGGCTCATCCCGCGGACGGAGCCGTCCTCACCGGTCAGCACCTCCTGGGTGCCGACCCCGGTGTGCACCGTCAGGCCCATGGACTCGATGGTGCGCAGCAGGGCGGCGCCGCCGCCCGCGTCCACCTGGACGGGCATCAGGCGGGGCGCGAACTCCACGATGCGGGTGGCGAGCCCGAGCCCCTGGAGGGCGCCCGCCGCCTCGAGGCCGAGGAGGCCGCCGCCGACGACGGCTCCGCTGGTCCGCGTCTTGGCGTACTCCTCGATCGCGAGGAGGTCCTCGATGGTGCGGTAGACGAAGCAGCCGGGGGCGTCCTTGCCGGGGACGGGCGGCACGAAGGGGTAGCTGCCGGTCGCAAGGACCAGGACGTCGTACGGGAAGACCTGCCCGGAGCGGGAGGTGACGGTACGGGCGCCGGTGTCGACGCGCTCGGCGGGGTCGTCGAGGTGCAGCTCGATGCCGTGCCGCTCCATGAAGCCGGCCGGGGTGAGGGAGAGGTCCTCGGGGGTCTTCCCGGAGAAGTACGAGGTGAGCTGGACCCGGTCGTAGGCGGGCCGCGGCTCCTCGCACAGCACGGTGATCCGGTGCGTTGCGGTGGCCCCGCGCTCGGCGAGGGCCTCCAGGTAGCGCTGGCCGACCATGCCGTGTCCGATGAGCACGATCGCGGGCAGGGGCTCGGGCACGGTCATCAGTGGCCTCCGTCGTCGGTGAGCAGGTGGAACGGGTCGTGCGGGGCGGTCAGGAACTCGTCGCCCTCCCAGCTGCGGGCGAGGGCGCCCACGGTGGAGAGTTCGCCGAGCAGCACCCCGCCGACGAGCCGGTCGCCGCGCAGGACGACCTTGCGGTAGGTGCGGCGGGTGGCGTCGGCGAGGCGGACCACGTCGTCGCCGGGGAGCGGGGTCGGGTCGCCGAAGGCGGCGAGGTCGAAGGGGCCCGGGCCGTCGGCGGTGGAGCCGTCGGTGGCGGGGAGGGCGGGGGTGGGCAGGGTGAGGCGGGTGAGGGCGCGGGTGCCGGTGTACTCGGCGGTGCCCCCGCGGAGGACCGCCGCGAGGGCGTCGGCCTGCTCCAGGGCGGGTCCCGCCAGGCCGTACACCCGGCCGGCGTGTTCGGCGCAGTCGCCGATCGCGTGGACGTACGGGTCGCTGGTGCGCAGCCGGCCGTCGACCACGACGCCCTTGCGGACTTCGAGCCCGGCCGCCTGGGCGAGCCCGACGCGGGGGCGCACCCCGCAGGCGAGGACGACGATGTCGGCGTCGAGGCGGTAGCCGTCGGCGAGCTCGACCCCGGTCACCTTGCGGTGGCCCCGGCCGCCCCGGCCGCCCTGGCCCCGGCCTTGGCCCCGGACCTGGCCCTGGCCGGGCGCGGTCGTGGTGAGGCCCCGGACGCGGCATTCGGTGTGGATCTCCACGCCGAGGGCGGTCAGGTGGTCGCGCAGCAGCGCGGAGGCGTCGGCGTCCAGCTGGCGTTCCATCAGGCGCTGCGCCTGCTGGGCGAGGACCACCTGGGCACCCCGCGCGGCCAGCGCACGGGTCGCGGAGACGCCCAGCAGCCCGCCGCCGATCACCACCGCCCGTACGCCCGGGCGTACGGCCGCGCCCAGGGCCAGGCAGTCGTCCATCGTGCGGAACGCGTGCACCCCCTCCGGGAGTTCCCGCCCGTCCGGGGTGAACAGCCCGCGCAGCGGCGGCAGGACCGGGTTCGAGCCGGTGGCCAGCACCAGGGTGTCGTACCGCTCCACGGCGCCGTCGTCGCAGTGCACGGCGCGGTCCGCGCGGTCGATCCGGACCGCCCGGACACCCCGGCGCAGCACCGGGCCGGGGGCCGGGAGCGCGGTGACCTCGGGTGCGTACCGGCCCGCCAGCACCTCGGCCAGCAGGACCCGGTTGTAGGGGGCGTGGGTCTCCTCCCCGAGGACGGTCACCGCCGCCTCCGGGCCCAGCCGCGCAGCGAGCCGCAGGCCCGCCAGGCCGCCGCCGATCACCACCACACGCTGCTCCGAGGTCATGGCACGAGCGTGCGGGCCCGCTGTTTCCCCGCCGCATCGCCCCTGTTACCCGGACGGAACACCGGCCTCAGCGCCCGGACCAGGGGTCCGTGAGGCCGGCGAAGCTCAACCTTTGCGCAAGTTTCCGGTGATCGATGGGTCTTGCACCGACCCGGTACCTAGGGTCGGGACCGTGCCTGACATATCAACGACCATGATCATCGTGCTGTGCGTGGCCGCCGCGGCGGCCGGCTGGATCGACGCGGTGGTGGGCGGCGGCGGACTGCTGCTCCTGCCGGCCCTGTTGCTCGGCCTCCCGAACGCGCACCCCGCCGCCGTCCTCGGGACGAACAAGGCGGTGGCCATCGTCGGCACCGCCGGGGCGGCCGTCACCTACGTCCGCAAGACCCCGGTGGACGTGAAGCTGGCCGTCCGCATCGGTGTGGCCGCGCTCGCTGGGTCGATGGGCGGGGCGGCGCTCGCCGGCGGGATCAGCAAGGACACGATGCGGCCGCTGATCATGGCCGTGCTCGTGGTGGTCGCCGCCGTGGTCATCTTCAAGCCCGGCTTCGGCGCCGCCCCCGCCACCTCGCCCGTCTCCCGCCGCCGCGTGCTCCTCGCCATCGCCCTCGCGGGCCTGGGCATCGGCTTCTACGACGGCCTCATCGGGCCGGGCACCGGCACCTTCCTGGTGCTGGCCCTGACCGCGCTGCTCCACCTCGACCTGGTCACCGCCTCCGCCACCGCCAAGATCGTCAACTGCTGCACCAACGCGGGGGCGCTCGCGATGTTCGCGTACCAGGGCATGGTGTTCTGGCAGCTGGCCGCGCTGATGGCCGTCTTCAACCTGGCCGGCGGCATGGTCGGGGCCCGGATGGCGCTGAAGAAGGGCAGCGGCTTCGTCCGCGGCGTGCTGCTGACCGTGGTCGGCGCGCTGGTGGTCAAGCTGGGGCTCGAGCAGTGGGGGTAGGCCATAGGGGGTGTCCGACCCTGATCCGCCGGACACCCCCTGGGCGCGCGGTCAGTACGCGCCCGTGAGGTGGGCGAAGACGACCACGTTGCCCTGGTAGCCGGTGCGCGGGGAGAAGCTGCCGCCGCAGGTGATCACGCGCAGCTCGGCGCGCGGCGAGGGGCCGTACACGCGCCGGTCCGGGAAGGCGTCGGCGTCGTGGACCTCGACCGCGTGGACGGTGAACACGGCCGTACGCCCGTCCGCGCGGACCACCTCGACCCGGGCTCCGCGGTGCAGCGCGCCCAGGTGGTAGAAGACGGCCGGGCCGCTGGCGTGGTCGACGTGGCCCGCGATCACGGCGGTGCCCGTCGCGCCCGGGGTGGTCCCGTCCCGATACCAGCCGGCGAGGTCGCGGCGGGCCGGCGGGGGCACTTCGAGGCTGCCGTCGCGGTCCAGGCCCAGTCCGGCGAGCGGGGCGTCCACCCGGATCGACGGGATGCGGATCCGCAGGGGTGGGGAGCCGGGCAGCGGGTCGATGCTCCCCGGGTAGAGGGTCTGCGCGCTCAGGGCCTCGGCGGGGGAGGGCAGCGGGGGCCGGACGGCCCCGCCGGAGCCGCTGCCGATGAGCCAGACGCCGAGACAGGCGGCGACCGCGACCAGCCCGGCCCGCCCACGCCGCTCCGGCATGCCGCCAAGGCCGGCTCCGGGGCGTCCCCGGAGGCCTGGGAAGCCGCCACGCATGCGCCGTACCCCCTTGCCTAGCCGTTCGTGGGAGTGGCCGTCGCCCGTCCCCGCGAACGGGGGGGACCTCGCGGGGCGGGCGACGGAGGGCGGTACCGGTCGGACCGCGGCCGCAGCCGCGGTGGGCGCCCGTCAGCTCCGCGTGCCGCTCGCCCGGCGACGCAGGAGCCAGGTACCGCCGACGGCGGACGCGGCCAGCACTGCCGCTCCCGCCGTGATCTTGGCGGGGTCGGTGGCGGTGGTCGTGCCACCACCCACCCCGGTTCGTACGTGGCCCTGCGGGCCGCGCTCGGAGACGACCAGGTCACCGGTGGCGAACTTGCCGTTCGCGCAGGTGGCGCCGATGCCGTAGGTGCCCGGCCGCAGGCCGTGGCCGACCCGGAACTGGCCCACCACCACGTCCTCGCGGTTGCCCGGGGCCAGCTTGAAGCGGCCTCCGCCCACCGTGCTGGCATCGCCCTCGGCGTGACTGCCCCGGCCGCAGGCCTTGGTGTTCACGGTGACGGTGGCGCCCGTGGCGGCCGATTTCGGCCAGACCTCCAGCACGGCGAAGTCCCCGGGCGCGAAGGCGGTCATGCCGAGCTCCGCGGCGGCCACCCCTCCGGCGACCGGCCCGGCGAAGGCGACGGCGGTCAGCGCGGTGGCGGTGAGCACATGGGCGGTGCTGCGGCGCATGGGTACTCCAGGGGACACGGGGTCGTGTCTCGAGGAAAACCGGGGTGTCCGGCGGGCGCCTGCTGAGCCTGCGTCAGATCCCGCCCGCGCCGTCCACCCGGTCGGCATCCCCGCACGTCAGAGCCCCTGGACGGCCATCCGTGTCCCCCCACCCCGTCCGGGTGACATCAGGCCCGGGGCAGGGTCACCGTGGCCTGCCCGAAGGCGATCGTCAGCCCGAGCCCCGTGCCCTGGCCCCGCTCCGGCGTGCCCGTCACGAACCGCCGCGGACCCTCGCGCAGCAGGCTCTGCGGATAGCCCGGCCCGTCCTGGTCCCGGACGGTCACCGCGCCCCCCGACACCGTCACCGTGATCGGCCCGCTCCCGTGCCGGCGGGCGTTGACCAGCAGGTTCGTCAGGATCCGCTCCAGCCGCCGGGCATCGGTGCGCACCCGTGCCCCGCCCGGCCCGTCGGCGGCCCCCGCCGCGACGACCACCTCGGCCGCCACCCCCGACCGCTCGGTGACCGAAGCCACCAGCGGCCCCAGCGCGTGCACCTCCAGCCGCGCCTCCTCCCGGTTGGCGTCCAGCCGGGCCACCTCCAGCAGGTCCTGCGTCAGCGTCCGCAGCGCCGCGACCCGGTCCCGTACCAGCTCCGTCGGCCGCCCCGCCGGCAGCAGCTCGGCCGCCGTGTGCAGCCCCGTCAGCGGGGTCCGCAGCTCGTGCGCCACGTCCGCCGTGAACCGCTGCTCCGCCTCCAGCCGCTGCTGGAGGCTGGCCGCCATCGTGTCCACCGCCGAGGACAGCTCGGCCACCTCGTCGTGGGTCCCCGGCGGCCCCGACGGCCCGATCCGGGCGTCCAGGTCGCCCGCGCTGATCCGCCGGGCCGTCTCGGCCGCCGTCCGCAGGTCCTTGCTGAGCCGGCTCGCCAGCAGCGCCCCGCCGACCGCCGCGAGCGCCACCACCCCCGTCCCGGAGGCGATCAGCTGGGCGTCCAGCTCCTCCAGCTCCTCCAGCTCGACCTGCTCGTCGGTCAGGGGCTGCCGCACCGTCAGCACGTGCCCGCTGCCCACCGGCCGGGCCGCCCACACCGCCGGGACCGGTCCGGTCAGGTCCAGGTAGGTGGCGCGCCGGCCGTCCAGGGCCGCCTCGCGCAGGCCCGCAGGCGCGGAGGGGCAGTCGATCCGGGCGTCGGCCTCCCCGACCTTGTCGGAGTCGAGCCGGCCGGTGATCTCGTAAAGCTGCCGTACGCGCATCAGCTGCGCGGTCGCGCTCTTGCGGGCGGCGTCGGACACCTGGTGCGCCCGCGCCCCGTGGATCAGGGCGCCGATGGTGACGGCGACCAGCGAACAGCCGACGGCCAGCAGCACGGCGATCTTCCAGCGCAGCCCCAGGGCGTGCAACCGCTGCCGGCAGCGGGTCAGCAGGGGCATCGGGGCCCTCACGGGGTGGCCTGCCCGTCCGCGCCCGGCCCGGCCGCGCAGTAGCGGCGCTCGTCGTTGACCACCGTCATCCGCACGCCGTCCCAGTGGTAGCGGACGGCCTGCTCGGACTCGTCGTCGGGGGCGGTGCGGATCAGCAGGTCGGTTCCCAGGGACTCGGCGGCCATGCGCCGTCCGACGGTGAACAGGATGGGGACGATCCGCTTGCCTCGGGCGGCGTACACGCTCAGCGCGGTGCGGCCGGTCTCGGTGTCGGCGGCGACGATCAGCTCCTGCTGCCCGTCACCGGTCACGTCCAGGTGGACCGGCGGGCGGATCCCGGCCCCGCCCGGGGCGTTGATCTTCCCCTTGCCCATGAGCACCCTCATCCGCTTGTCCGCCTTCACAACCTCCAGCGCGTCCACCTCCGCGAGGCCTCCGGGGCCCACCTCGGGCGCGTCCGGCAGCGGCGCCGGGGGCTGCTGCCGGGTGCCGGTGGCGAGGGCGGGCGCCCGCGGGGAGTCCGCGGCCCAGGCCCGCCAGAGCGGCTCGGGCTGGGGCTGGGGGGAGACCGGGGCCACGGGCTCGCCCGTGTCGAGCCCGCCGGGCGCGGCGCAGCCGCCCGCGGCGAGCGCGGTGAACGCCGCGAACGCGGCGGCGCAGAGCAGCGGCGCGGCAGAGCAGCGGCGGGGTGATCGGGTCATGGGGGAGTCTGGGGTGGGGTCGGGGGGTGGACGGGGCTCAGACGCTAGTGGGCGAGGGGCACGGGGGCCGGGAGATCGTGTAACAGCGGTGCGTACGGTGGGGGTGCGCGGGAAAGAGGGGACTTTGGGCCCGGGCCCGCACACCGTCAGTCGTAGTCGAGGGAGGGCCGCGTGGCATCGGTCGATCGGCCAGGATCCGGCGTACTGCCGTTCTTCGTGTACGGGACGCTGCGGCCCGGCGAGGTCAACCACGACCTGTTCCTGCGGGGCCGCACGGCCGCCGAGGAGCCCGCCCGGCTGCCGGACGCGGCGCTGTACGAGGGGCCCGGCTACCCCTACGCCGTCGACCGCCCGGGCCGCGCCATAGCCGGCGAGCTGATCACCGCGGCGCCGGGCGCGTACGGGGAACTGCTGGTCGCGCTGGACCTGCTGGAGGAGTACGCGGGCCCGGGGCGCCCGGGGAACGTCTACGACCGGGTAGCCCGCGAGGCCGTCCGCCCCGACGGCAGCCGGGTCCTGGCCTGGGTCTACCTGGCGGCCGCCCCCCTGGCCCACCGCCTCGCGGAGTCGGGCACCGAGATCCCCGGCGGCGACTGGCTGCGGCGCGCCTAGCCTCCGGGCCGGGCCGGGCCGGGCCTACAGGCCCTCGGCGCCCCGGTTGCGCAGGCGCTGGCCGTACTGCTGGAGGACCCACAGCTCCTGCTGGATCGCCGCGTGCTGCTCCGGCGGGGCCTGCGGGCCGAGCCGGGACAGGGCGCCCTGGATCTCGTGGACCCGGCGGTCCACCGCGCGCAGCCGGACCTGCACCAGCTGGACGCCCGCGTAGACCTCGTCCACCGTCTTGGCGTGGATGGCCTCCACCATCAGCTCCGTGACCAGCGCGCGGACGGTGTCGTTCGGGGCCGCCTCGCGCACCCGGACCAGGTAGTCCTCAGTGCCCTGCGCCGCGCCGCCCGCGTCCTGGATGGCCTGGCGGACCGCCGCGTAGGGCGGGGCGGTGAACTCGTCGGGCCCGTACGCGTCGAAGGCGGGGGAGACCAGGGCCGGCCGCTGGAGCGCCAGCTTGAGCAGCTCGCGCTCCGTGCGGTGCGCCGGGCTGCGCAGGTTCAGGGCGGGACCGCCCTGCGCGGCGGCGGGCGCGGGGGTGTCCTCGTACGTCCGGCCGCGCGGCGACTGCTGCGGCTGCTGGCCGCGCTCGCGGGCCCAGCGGGCCAGCTGTGCGACCCGCTTGACCACGAACTGCTCGTCGCGGATGCCCAGCATGCCCGCCAGCTGGACCGCCGACTCGTGCTGGATCGCGATGTTCTTGATGCCGGCGACCACCGGGGCGGCCTCGTCCAGCGCGGCCGCCCGCCCCGCCGGGTTCTCCAGGTTGTGCCGGGCCACGATGTGCCGCAGGGCGAACTCGAACAGCGGGGTACGGGACTCCACCAGCCCGGCGACGGCTCCGTCGCCCTGCGCGAGGCGCAGGTCGCAGGGGTCCATCCCGCCCGGGGTGATCGCGATCGAGGTCTCCGCCGCGAACTTCTGGTCGTCCTCGAAGGCCCGCAGCGCCGCCTTCTGCCCGGCCGCGTCACCGTCGAAGGTGAAGATCACCTCGGCGGTCGCGTTGTCCATCAGCAGCCGGCGCAGGATCTTGATGTGGTCCCCGCCGAAGGCCGTGCCACAGGTGGCGATGGCGGTGGTGACCCCGGCCATGTGACAGGCCATGACATCGGTGTAGCCCTCGACGACCACGGCCGTGGAGGTCTTCGCGATCTCCTTCTTCGCCAGGTCGATGCCGTACAGCACCTGGGACTTCTTGTAGATCGCCGTCTCGGGGGTGTTCAGGTACTTCGGCCCGTTGTCGTCGTCGCGCAGCTTGCGCGCGCCGAAGCCGACCACCTCGCCGCTGATGTCGCGGATCGGCCACATGAGCCGGCCGCGGAAGCGGTCGATGGGCTTGCCGCTGCGGCTGTCCTGGGCCAGTCCGGAGAGGATCAGCTCCTTGTCGCTGAAGCCCTTGCCGCGCAGGAACCGGGTCAGGTGGTCCCAGCCGGCCGGGCTGTAGCCCACGCCGAAGTGCTCGGCCGCCGCCTGGTCGAAGCCGCGCTCCGCCAGGAACCGGCGGCCGATCTCGGCCTCGGCGCCGCCGAGCTGCTCCGCGTAGAAGACGGCGGCGGCCTTGTGCGCCTCGACCAGCCGGATCCGCTCGCCGCGGCCGCTGGTGCCGGCGGTGTAGCCGCCCTCCTCGTACCGCAGGGTGATGCCGGCCTGGCCGGCCAGACGTTCGACCGCCTCCGAGAAGGAGAGGTGGTCGATCTTCATGATGAAGTCGAGGGTGTCCCCGCCCGCCTGGCAGCCGAAGCAGTGGTAGAAGCCCTTGCTGGGGCTGACCTGGAAGGACGGGGACTTCTCGTCGTGGAAGGGGCACAGGCCCTTGAGGTTGCCGCCGCCGGCGTTGCGCAGCTGGAGGTACTCCGAGACCACGGCGTCGATCGGGACCGCGTCCCGTACCGCCTTCACGTCGTCGTCGTTGATCCGTCCTGCCACCCGTGAAGTCTACGGCCGGGCGCGGGCAAACCCGTCAGGCCCCCTCCCGCGGAACGAGCGACTCCAGCGGAACCGACGGGTCCGCAAGCCGCTCGCGGTCCACCGGGTCCTTCGACCTGATCAGGGCCTGGATGTGCTCCGTGACGTCCCACACGTTCACGTTCATCCCGGCCAGCACCCGGCCGTCGGACAGCCAGAACGCGATGAACTCCCGCTTCGCCACGTCGCCGCGGATCAGCACCTGGTCGTAGCCGCCCGCCGGGGCGTACCCGGAGTACTCCAGGCCCACGTCGTACTGGTCGGAGAAGAAGTACGGCACCCGGTCGTACGAGACCTCCTGCCCCAGCATCGCCCGCGCGGCGGCCGGACCCCCGTTGAGGGCGTTCGCCCAGTGCTCCACCCGCAGCCGGGTGCCCAGCGCCGGGTGGTGGGCGGCGGCCACGTCCCCGGCGGCGAAGACGTCCGGGTCGGAGGTCCGCAGCGAGGCGTCCACGGCGATGCCCCCGCCGTGCGCCCGGTCGACCAGGGCCAGCCCGGAGGTCTCGGCGAGCGCGGTCCGCGGCGCCGCCCCGATCGCGGCGAGCACCGCGTGCGCCGGATGCTCCTCGCCGTCGTCCGTCCGCACGGCCAGCACCATGCCGTCCTGGCCGACGATCTCCGTGAGCTTCGCGCCGAAGTGGAAGCGGACCCCGTGCTCGGTGTGCAGGTCGGTGAAGAGCCGGCCGATCTCGGGGCCGAGCACCGCGTGCAGCGGGGTGGCCTCCGGCTCGACCACCGTGACCTCGGCGCCGTAGCCGCGGGCCGCCGCCGCGACCTCCAGGCCGATCCAGCCCGCGCCCGCGATCAGCAGGTGGCCGTTGTCCCGGCCCAGGGCGGCCAGGACGCCCCGCAGCCGCTCGGCGTGCGCGAGCCGGCGCAGGTGGTGCACCCCCGCCAGGCCCGTGCCGGGGAGGTCCAGCCGGCGCGGCTCGGCCCCGGTGGCCAGCAGCAGCTTGTCGTAGTGCAGCAGGGTGCCGTCGCCCAGGCGCACCGTCTTGGCCCCGCGGTCGAGGTGGACCGCCGGCTGGCCCAGGTGCAGCTCGACGTCGGCGTTTGCGTACCAGGACGGCTCGTGGACGAAGACGCTCTCGCGCTCGTCCTTGCCGACCAGGAACCCCTTGGACAGCGGTGGCCGCTCGTACGGATGGTCGCGCTCGTCCCCGATCAGGATCACCCGGCCCGTGAACCCTTCCGCCCTCAGCGTCTCGGCGGCCTTGGCCCCGGCCAGCCCTGCGCCGACGATGATGAACGTCTGGTGTGCGTCGACCACCTGATGCCTCCTCATAACCTCTCGGCCACTTGCGGCCACTTGCGAGCGTCCCGCACCGAGCCTGCCGCGTGAAGGGGGAGTGGCCCGATCGGCTCACCCTTCGGCGCGCCGCCCGCGTCTGGTGAGGCGGGCGTGCAGGGAACGGGCGGCCGCGTCGGTCAGGCAGGCGATCTGGTCGATGACCGCGCGTTTGCGCGCCTTGTCGTCCGGCGCCGCGTCGAAGATCGCCCGGAACTGGGGGTCCAGGCCCTCCGGCGCGCGGGCGCTGAGCGCCTCGGCGAGTTCGGCCAGGACGATGCGCTGGTCGGCCCTCAGCCGCTCCTGCTCGTCGCGCTGCATCACGTACAGGTCCGCGACCGCCTTGAGGACGGCGCACTCGTTGCGCGCCTCGCGCGGTACGACCAGCTCGGCCGCGTACCGGGTGAGGCGGCCGGAGCCGTACGCCTCGCGGGTGGCGCCCTCGGCGGCCAGGCAGAAACGGCCGATCAGCTGGCTGGTGGCGTCCTTCAGCCGGGCCTGGGCCACGGCCGAACCGTCATAGCCGTGCGGCCACCACTCCTCCTCCATCAGCCGGTCCAGCGCCTCGCGCAGCTCCTCCGGAGCGGTGTCGGAGGGCACGTACCGGCCGATCGCGACCCGCCAGATGGCGGTCCGCTCGGGCTCGGCGAAGAGGAGGTTGGGGTCGAGGTGCCCGGCGTGCAGACCGTCCTCGAAGTCGTGCACGGAGTACGCGACGTCGTCCGCCCAGTCCATGACCTGGGCCTCGAAGCACTTGCGGCCGGCGGGCGCGCCGCGCCGCAGCCACTCGAAGACCGGCAGGTCGTCCTCGTAGGCCCCGAACTTCACCGAGGCGGGGTCGGTGGGATGGCCGCCGCGCGCCCAGGGGTACTTGGTGGCGGCGTCCAGACAGGCGCGGGTGAGGTTGAGGCCGACGCTGGCCTGTTCGCCGTCCGGGCCCGTGACGAACCGTTTGGGCTCCAGCCGGGTCAGCAGGCGCAGCGACTGGGCGTTGCCCTCGAAGCCGCCGCAGTCCTTGGCGAACTCGTTGAGCGCCTCCTCGCCGTTGTGCCCGAAGGGCGGATGGCCCATGTCGTGGGAGAGACAGGCCGCTTCGACCAGGTCGGGGTCGCAGCCGAGGGCCGCGCCCAGCTCCCGGCCGACCTGAGCGCACTCCAGGGAGTGCGTCAGCCGGGTACGGGGGCTCGCGTCCCAGTCGTACGAGCGGGTGCCCGGGGTGACCACCTGGGTCTTCCCGGCGAGTCGGCGCAGCGCGGCCGAGTGCAGCACCCGGGCGCGGTCGCGCTGGAAGGCGGTGCGGCCCGGCCGTTTGTCGGGCTCGGCGGCCCAGCGCTCGGTGGCGGCCGGATCGTAGGACTCGTAGGCCGGGGCGTGCGGGGCGTCGTACGGGGTGCCTTCCATGCTCAGACGTTAACCGGAGTCACCGACAATCCGAGCAATCCAAACCAACACGGCCCTTATGCGGTGGCCAGTTCCCGCTCCTGCGCGCCGTGTTCGCCGTGGCGGGCCAGGGCCTCGTCGTAGCGCCGGAGCACCAGCCGGGCCAGCGCCGGGTGCGCGCCGAGCGGGGCGGCGGCCGGGCCGGTCGCGGCGGCGGCGCTCGCGGAGGCGAACCGGCCCGGGGCGGCGAAGTACGAGGCCACCGCGGGCCGGTGGTGCCCCCGGGCGGCCAGCGCCCGGATCGCGTCCGGCACGCTGGGCGCGGCCGCGGAGGCGTACGCCGGGACCACGGGCACCCCGCCGAGCCGCTCGGAGAGCAGCTCGGCGCCGCGCCGGGTGTCGGCGGCGGAGTCCGGGTCGAGGGACCCGGCGGCGGCCAGCACGACGGCCCTGCCCGGCGTCCAGCCGGCCTCCAGGAGCCGCTCGAACAGGGCCTCGACGAGCAGCGGATGCGGGCCGAGCGGGGCGGCGGTCCGGATCCGCAGGTGCCCGGCCCGGGCCGCGGCGGCTGGGAGGTCCCGCTTGACGTGGGTCCCGCGGCCGAGCAGCAGCGGTACGAGGACGGCCTCCCCGGTGGTGTCCCGCAGGGTGTCGGCGAGCAGGGGCCGGTTCAGTTCGATGTGCCCGAGCCGGACGTCGAGGCGCGGGCGGAGCTCGCGGACCCGTTCGAGCAGGGCGAGGACGGTGTGCGGGGCGCGCGGGTCGCGGCTGCCGTGGGCCACGGCGACGAGGGTGGGGTGCATGAGGGGACTCCGTGGTGCCGGGCGCGTGGCGGGCGCAGGCCGCTGAGCTGGGTGCCGAGCTGGTCGGTGATCCGGGTCAGCAGCTCGGCCGCGCTGCCGAAGGGGAGCGAGGAGGGGAGGCAGGAGGGGAGGGACTGGGTGGCGGGAGGGTGCACCGGCTCCGTCATGGACCGATCCTGCGCGGTGCAGGTTGCGTGGGCGTTGCGCGGGGGTGACGGGTGTTTTCCGCCTGCTCACTCGGTCATTCGTACGAGTGAAAGGTGGGGTGAGCGGAACTGGAGGGCCGGGCCGGTTCGTCAATCCGTGCGAAAGGCGTGTGGAACGAGGGGGGATCGGCCATGAGCAAGCCGGAGCGAGCGGGGGTGTCGGTGTACGCATCCGTGTCCGTGTGGGCGCGGTGGCTGCGTACGGTGCGGGTGCGGCGGCGGGCCGTGCAGACGGTGATGGCGCTCTGCGTGCTGGCGCTGCTGCCTTCGACGTGGACCCACGCCGTCGCCGCCGACCGGCTGCGGACCACGGCCGCGGCGCCCGACGCGGGGGTGGCGGTGGTGTTCGGGGCGGGGCTGTGGAAGGGCCGGCCGACCCCGTACCTGGCCTACCGGCTCGACGCGGCCGTGGAGCTGTACCGCACGGGCAAGGTGAAGGTGATCCTGGTGACCGGGGACAACAGCCGCAGCGAGTACGACGAGCCGGGTGCGATGCGGACGTACCTCAGGGGGCACGGCATACCGGACGACAGGATCGTCAGCGACTACGCCGGCTTCGACACCTGGGACTCCTGCGTGAGGGTCCGGGAGATCTTCGGAGTGCGCCGCGCGGTGCTCATCAGCCAGGGCTTCCACATCCACCGGGCGGTGGCCTTGTGCCAGGCGGCCGGCGTGGAGTCCTACGGGGTCGGCGTCGACGACGAGCACGATGCCACCTGGTACTACGGCGGCGTCCGCGAGGTCGCCGCGGCCGGCAAGGCATTCCTCGACGCGGCCTTCCAGCCGGAGCCGAGGTTCCTCGGGCCGAAGGAGGAGGGGGTGTCGCGGGTCCTGGCCGCTCTGGCAGACTGACGCCGCGATCGGCCTATACCGATTAGTCATATACCGATGTGTCTGCGTCAGGGGTGTGGAACCGTGGCTGTTGTGGATCTGAGCGGCAAGGTCGTCGTCATCACCGGCGGGGCCCGGGGCCTCGGCGCGGCGGCCGCGCAGGCCGTCGTCGACGGCGGCGGCAAGGTACTGATCACCGACCTGCTGGAGGCCGAGGGCGCCGAGACCGCCGCGAAGCTCGGCGACGCGGCCCGCTTCCTGCGGCACGACGTGACGAGCGAGGCCGACTGGCAGGCCGCGCTGGAGTACGCCGTCGCCGAGTTCGGCCGGATCGACGGGCTCGTCAACAACGCCGGCATAGCCACCGGCCAGTTCCTGGAGCACGAGAGCGTCGAGCACTTCCGCCAGGTCGTCGAGGTCAACCTGGTCGGCGTGTTCATCGGCATCAAGGCCGCGATCCCGCTGCTGCGGGCGAACGGCGGCGGCTCCATCGTCAACATCTCCTCCGCGGCCGGCCTCACCGGCCTCGCCCTCACCGCCGGCTACGGCGCCTCCAAGTGGGGCGTGCGCGGACTGTCGAAGATCGGCGCGGTCGAGCTCGCCGAGGCGAGGATCCGCGTCAACTCCGTCCACCCCGGCATGACGCTGACCCCGATGACCGCCCCGGTCGGCATCCAGGCCGGCGAGGGCAACTACCCCGGCGCCCCGCTGGGCCGGGTCGGCATACCGGAGGAGATCGCGGCCGCCGTCGCCTTCCTCCTCTCCGACGCCGCCGGATACATGACCGGCGCCGAACTCGCCGTCGACGGCGGCTGGACGGCCGGCCTGACCGTCCGCGCCCTGCGCGGCGCGTAGCCCGGCCTCACCGCGCGAGGCGTGCCAGATCGATGTCGATGCCGAAGGGCACGCTCGTCTTGAGGTGCTCCCGGTGGATGCCGGTGGGGACGTAGGTGCGGGTCGTGTCGTCGAGCTCGTACGCGTGGACCACCGGGAGGCCCTGTTCCTCCTCGATGCGCCAGAAGTGCCGGATCCCGGCCCGGGCGTACTTGAAGGGCTTCGTCTCCCGGTCCCGCTCCTGCGACTCGTCGGAGACCACCTCGACGACCAGCGCGACGTCCTCGGGCAGGAAGCAGGTCCGGTCCGGGTCGTAGGCGACGGTCGCGGCGATGACGTCGGGCTCGGGGCGGCTCTTCGGGCTGAGCCGCACGGTCATCTGTGCCTCGGCCGTGCTCCCCTCCGGCACCTGGTCCTCCAGCGCGGCCGTCAGACGGCGGATGACACGGTCGTGCCAAGACCGCTGGGGGGACACCATGAAGATCAGCGCCCCGTCGATCAGCTCGGTATGCCGGGGCAGGTTCGGGATGTGGTCGAGGTCGTCGGCCTCCCAGCCGCTGGGGCGCGGCGGGTAGAGCCACTCGGGAAGCGCGGCGGTCATGGTCTCCTCCACTCCTGGCCCACCCCCTAGCTACGCCCGGCGGCGGACGGGGCGTCATCGGGTGCGGCTCACCGCGCGGGGCCGGAGCCTGGGAGGTCGGCGTGCCTTACGTGTAACGCGAGGTGAAGCCCCCGCGTAACACCCCCGGCACACCCTGAGGGACATGCACTCCGCGACGGCCACCGCCACCCACTGCCCCTATTGCGCCCTGCAGTGCGGGATGAACCTGCGCCCCACCGCCGCCGGCGCGGGCGAGGACGCGGTGACGGTCGAGGAGCGGGCCGACTTCCCCGTCAACCGGGGCGCCCTGTGCGGCAAGGGCCGCACCGCCCCCGCCGTGCTCTCCTCCCGGGTGCGCCTGACCGAGCCGCTCGTCCGCACCCACGCCGGCGGCCCGCTCGTACCGGCCACCTGGGAGGAGGCCCTCGACGCCGTCGCCGCCGGCCTCACCCGCACGAGCCACGCGTACGGCCCCGACGCGGTCGGCGTCTTCGGCGGCGGCGGGCTGACCAACGAGAAGGCGTACGCCCTCGGCAAGTTCGCCCGCGTCGCCCTGCGGACCTCCCAGATCGACTACAACGGCCGCTTCTGCATGTCCTCGGCCGCCGCCGCGCACCAGCGGGCCTTCGGGCTCGACCGCGGCCTGCCCTTCCCGATGGAGGACATCCCGCGCACCGGCTGCGTGATCCTCGTCGGCTCCAACCTGGCCGAGACCATGCCGCCCGCCCTGCGCTACCTCACCGAGCTCAAGGCCAACGGCGGCACCCTGATCGTCGTCGACCCCCGCCGCACCCGCACCGCCGAGCAGGCCGACCTGCACCTCGCCCCGCGCCCCGGCACCGACCTCGCCCTCGCCCTCGGACTGCTGCACCTGGTCGTCGCCGAAGGCCGCACCGACGAGGAGTTCATCGCCGCCCGCACCACGGGCTGGGAGGACGCCCGCGCCGCCGCCATGGCCCACTGGCCCGAGCTGGTGGAGCGCGTCACCGGCATCCCCGTGCCGAAGCTCCGCGAGGCCGTGAGGATGTTCTGCGCCCCCACCTCCGCGATGGTGCTCACCGCCCGCGGCCCCGAACAGCAGTCCAAGGGCACCGACACCGTCGGCGCCTGGATCAACCTCTGCCTCGCCACCGGCCGGGCCGGCCGCCCCCACTCCGGCTACGGCTGCCTCACCGGCCAGGGCAACGGCCAGGGCGGCCGCGAGCACGGCCAGAAGGCCGACCAGCTCCCCGGCTACCGCAAGCTCACCGACCCGGCGGCCCGGGAACACGTGGCGCGGGTCTGGGGCGTCGACCCCCAGAGCCTGCCCGGCCCCGGCCGCAGCGCCTACGAACTCCTCGACGCCCTCGGCACCGACGTCAAGGCCCTCCTCCTCATGGGCTCCAACCCGGTGGTCTCCGCACCCCGCGCCGCCCACATCGAGGACCGCATCCGCTCCCTGGACTTCCTCGCCGTGGCCGACGTGGTCCTCTCCGAGACGGCCGCGCTCGCCGACGTGGTCCTGCCCGTCACCCAGTGGGCGGAGGAGACCGGCACCACCACCAACCTGGAGGGCCGCGTCCTGCTGCGCCGCCGGGCCCTCACCCCGCCGCCGGGGGTCCGCACCGACCTGGAGGTCCTGCACGGGCTCGCCGCCCGCCTCGGCGTGGAGAAGGGGTTCCCCACCGACGCCGAGGAGGTCTTCGGGGAACTGCGCCGCGCCTCCGAAGGCGGCCCCGCCGACTACTCCGGCATCTCCTACGCCCGCATCGAAGCCGAACAGGGCGTCTTCTGGCCCTGCCCCGAGGGCTCCCCGGGACAGCCCCGGCTCTTCCTGGACCGCTTCGCCACCGACGACGGCCGGGCCCGCTTCGTGGCCGTCTCCCACCGCGAGTCCGCCGAGGTCCCCGACGCCGAGTACCCCCTGCTGCTCACCACCGGCCGGGTCGTCGCCCAGTACCAGTCCGGGGCGCAGACCCGCCGCGTGCCCGAACTCAACGCCGCCGCCCCCGGCCCCTTCGTGGAACTCCACCCGCGCCTCGCGGCCCGCCTCGGTGTGACCGACGGCGCCCCGCTGGTGGTGACCTCCCGCCGGGGCCGCGCGGTCGCCCCGGCCCGCGTCACGGACACCGTCCGCGCGGACACCGTGTTCATGCCGTTCCACTGGCCCGGCGAGGGCCGCGCCAACACCCTCACCAACCCGGCCCTGGACCCCGTCTCGCGGATGCCGGAGTTCAAGGTCTGCGCGGTCCGCGTGGAGCCCGCGTAGCCCCGCGGCCGGATCGGACATGAGTCCGATCCGCATCGGGGTTCCCGCCGGGGGGTAACCATCCGTCACACCGCGGGCTCAGAAAGTGCTCGCACGCCCCTCGTGGCAGCGATGTGTCGTACCCCACACTGAGGTGCGGTGCCACCGTCCTCGGAGCCCTGGAGGTCGCCCCCGTGCAGACCCGGACCCTGACCGTGAACGTGAGCCGCCCCGCCGTAGCCGCCGTCGCCGACGCCGCCGATCCCGACCCGGACCCCGATCCCGGGGCCGGGGCCGTGGAAGGGGCCGCTGAGGAAGCCGCCGAAGGGGCCGTGGACGCCGAGCCCGAGGTCCTCGAACTCATCGAGAAGGTGCCCCCGCAGCGCCCGCGGCCAGCCCGCGACAGCGGGGCGGGAAGCGGGCCCTCCGCCGACCTCTTCCGCCAGTACCTGCGCGAGATAGGCAGGATCCCGCTCCTGACCGCCGTCGAGGAGGTCGAACTCGCCCGGCGGGTGGAAGCGGGACTCTTCGCCGAGGAGAAGCTCGCCGGCGCCACCGACCTCGACTCCCGGCTCGCCCTCGACCTCGACACGCTCGTCGTCATGGGCCGCATGGCCAAACGCAGGCTCATCGAGTCGAACCTGCGGCTCGTCGTCTCCGTCGCCAAACGCTACGTGGGCCGCGGCCTCACCATGCTCGACCTGGTCCAGGAGGGGAACCTCGGACTCATCCGGGCCGTCGAGAAGTTCGACTACGCCCGCGGCTACAAGTTCTCCACCTACGCCACCTGGTGGATCCGGCAGGCGATGTCCCGGGCCCTCGCCGACCAGGCCCGCACCATCCGCGTACCCGTCCACGTCGTCGAGCTGATCAACCGCGTCGTGCGCGTCCAGCGCCGCATGCTCCAGGAACGCGGCTACGAACCCACCGCCGAAGAGGTCGCCGTCCACCTGGAACTGACCCCCGAGCGGGTACTGGAGGTGCTCCGCCTGGCGCAGGAGCCCGTCTCCCTGCACGCCCCCGTCGGCGAGGAGGACGACGTCGCGCTCGGCGACCTCATCGAGGACGGCGACGCCGCCTCCCCCATGGAATCCGCCGCGTTCTTCCTGCTGCGCGAGCACCTCGAAGCCGTGCTCTCCACCCTCGGCGAACGCGAGCGCAAGGTGGTCCAGCTCCGGTACGGGCTGGCCGACGGCCGGCCCCGCACCCTCGAGGAGATCGGCCGGATCTTCGGCGTGACCCGCGAGCGGATCCGCCAGATCGAGTCCAAGACCCTCAACAAACTGCGCGACCACGCCTTCGCCGACCAGCTGCGCGGCTACCTGGACTGAAACGGGAAAGGGGCGCCCCCGAGGACGCCCCCACCCCCAGCCGCCGGGGTCAGTCGACCTCGACGACCGCCTGCGCGAACTGCGCCGCGTACAGCCGCGCGTACGCACCGCCCGAGGACAGCAGCTCCTCGTGCGTGCCCTGCTCCACGATCGATCCGCTCTCCATCACCAGGATCACGTCGGCGTCGCGGATCGTGGACAGCCGGTGCGCGATCACGAAGGACGTACGACCGTGCGCCAGGCGCGCCATCGCCTTCTGGATCAGCACCTCGGTACGGGTGTCCACCGAGCTGGTCGCCTCGTCGAGCACCAGGATCACCGGGTCCGACAGGAACGCCCGGGCGATGGTGATCAGCTGCTTCTCGCCCGCGCTGACGCCCGCGCCCTCGTCGTCCAGCACCGTGTCGTAGCCGTCGGGCAGGGTGCGGATGAAACGGTCCGCGTGCGCCGCCCGCGCGGCCTCCTCGATCTCGGCGCGCGTGACCTCGCGCGAGGCGCCGTACGCGATGTTCTCCGCGATGGTGCCGCCGAACAGCCAGGTGTCCTGGAGCACCATGCCGATCCCGCCGCGCAGCTCCTCGCGGGTCATCTTCGCGATGTCCACCCCGTCGAGGGCGATCTCCCCGCCCGTGACCTCGTAGAACCGCATCAGCAGATTGACCAGCGTGGTCTTGCCGGCGCCCGTCGGGCCGACGATGGCGACCGTCTGCCCCGGCTCCACCGTCAGCGAGAGGTTCTCGATGAGCGGCTTGTCGGGCTCGTAGCGGAAGGCCACCTTGTCGAGGGTGACCTGGCCGCGCAGCTCCTCCGGACGCTCCGCGACCTCGACGTCCGGCTCCTGCTCGGGCGCGTCCAGCAGCTCGTACACCCGCTCCGCCGAGGCGACGCCCGACTGTACGAGGTTCGCCATCGAGGCCACCTGCGACAGCGGCATCGAGAACTGGCGCGAGTACTGGATGAAGGCCTGCACGTCACCGATCGACAGGGTGCCCGAGGCCACCCGCAGACCGCCGACGACCGCGACCAGCACGTAGTTGATGTTCGATATGAAGAACATCACCGGCTGCATGATCCCGCTGACCAGCTGCGCCTTGAAGGAGGCTCGGTACAGCTCCTCGTTCTGCTCGGCGAAGACCGCCGCCGACTCCTTCTGCCGCCCGAAGACCTTCACCAGCGAGTGGCCGGAGTACATCTCCTCGACGTGGGCGTTGAGCGTGCCCGTGCTCTTCCACTGCGCCACGAACTGCGGCTGCGACCTCTTGCCGATCTTCGCGGCGACCACGACCGACACCGGTACGGTCACCAGCGCGACCAGCGCCAGCAGCGGCGAGATCCAGAACATCATCACCAGCACGCCGACGATCGTGAGCAGCGAGTTCATCAGCTGCCCCATCGTCTGCTGGAGCGTCTGGCCGATGTTGTCGATGTCGTTCGTCGCCCGGCTCAGCACCTCGCCGCGCTTCTGCTGGTCGAAGTACGACAGCGGCAGCCGCGACAGCTTCGCCTGCAGCTCCTCGCGCATCCGGTACACGGTGCCGTTCATCACGTGGTTCGACAGCCGGGTCGCGACCAGCATCAGCAGGCCCGCCAGCGTGAAGACCACCAGCGCCCAGAGCGCCATGACCCCGACGGCGCCGAAGTCGATGCCCTGCCCCGGGGTGAAGTCGGTGCCGGACAGCATGTCCGCCATCCCGCCCTGCCCCTTGTCCCGCAGCCCGTCCAGCGCCTGCTGCTTGGTGAGCCCGTCCGGCATCTGCCGGCCGACGATCCCCGCGAACACCAGGTCGGTGGCCTCGCCGAGGATCTTCGGCCCGACCACCGCGCAGCCGACGCTGCCGACCACGGCCGCGACCATGCCCCACAACTTGGCCCGGTCCTGCGCCAGCTGGGCCAGCAGGCGCTTGCCGGACCCCTTGAAGTCCATGGACCGCTGGCCCGGCCCCGTCATCATCCGTCCTCCGGGCCCGCTCATGCGGCCTCCGCCTCCGTCAGCTGGGAGAGCACGATCTCCCGGTAGGTCTCATTGCCGGCCATCAGCTCGTGGTGGCGTCCCTCACCCACCACCTGGCCCTCGTCGAGGACGATGATCCGGTCGGCGCCGCGGATCGTGGAGACCCGCTGGGCGACGATGACCACCGTCGCGTCCTCGGTCTCGCGGGCGAGCGCCGCGCGCAGCGCCGCGTCCGTCGCGTAGTCCAGGGCCGAGAAGGAGTCGTCGAAGAGGTAGATCTCCGGGCGCTGCACGAGCGTGCGGGCGATCGCCAGGCGCTGGCGCTGGCCGCCGGAGACGTTCGTACCGCCCTGGGTGATGGGCGCGTCCAGCCCGGCCTCCAGCTCGGACACGAAGTCCTTGGCCTGGGCCACCTCCAGGGCCTGCCACAGCTCCTCGTCGGTCGCGTCGGGGCGCCCGTAGCGGAGATTGGAAGCGATGGTTCCGGAGAACAGGTACGGCTTCTGCGGGACCATGCCGACCGTCTGGGCCAGCAGCTCCGGGTCGAGCCGGCGTACGTCCTCCCCGTCGACGAGGACCTCGCCGCCGGTCGCGTCGAACAGCCGGGGGACCAGCCCCAGCAGCGTGGACTTGCCGCTGCCGGTGGAGCCGATCACCGCGGTGGTCTCGCCGGGGCGGGCCACCAGGTCCACCCCGCGCAGCACCGGGACCTCGGCGCCGGGGTAGCGGAAGTCGGCGCCGCGCAGCTCCAGCTGCCCGCGCCGGGCGAGCGTACGCACCGGGTCGACGGGCGGGACCACGCTGGACTCGGTGTCCAGGACCTCCTGGATGCGCTCGGCACAGACCTCGGCGCGCGGCACCATCATGAACATGAAGGTGGCCATCATCACGGCCATGACGATCTGCATCAGGTAGGCGAGGAAGGCCGTCAGCTGGCCGATCTCCATGTCGCCGTTGTCCACGCGCATCGCGCCGAACCAGATGACGGCCACGCTGGAGATGTTCACGACCAGGATGACGACGGGGAACATCAGGGCGAGCAGTTTGCCCGAGGCCAGCGAGACACCGGTCAGCTCCGAGTTCGCCCTGCGGAAACGCTCCTCCTCGTAGCCGTCGCGGACGAAGGCGCGGATCACCCGGTTGCCGGTGATCTGCTCGCGCAGCACGCGGTTGACCACGTCCAGACGGTCCTGC
Organism: Streptomyces sp. NBC_00091; assembly: GCF_026343185.1. GTDB lineage: Bacteria > Actinomycetota > Actinomycetes > Streptomycetales > Streptomycetaceae > Streptomyces. The sequence goes on from NZ_JAPEMA010000001.1 coordinate 4,059,501, forward strand.
ATCTGACGGAACAGCGGGCGCGTCTTGAAGACGATCGCACCGACCGAGATGCCCAGCACGGGCACCACGGCGAGCAGCACGCCCGACAGCTTCACGTCGAGCGAGAGCGCCATGGCGATACCGCCGACGCACATGATCGGCGCCGAGACCATCAGGGTGAAGGTCATCAGCACCAGCATCTGGACCTGCTGGACGTCGTTCGTCGTACGGGTGATCAGCGAAGGGGCGCCGAACTGGCCCATCTCCCGTGCGGAGAAGCTCTGCACCCGGTCGAAGACGGCGGCCCGCACGTCCCGGCCGAGCGCGGCCGCGGTGCGGGCTCCGTAGTAGACGGCCCCGACGTTGCAGACGAGCTGGATGAGGGAGACACCGAGCATCAGCGCACCGAAGCGCAGGATGTAGCCGGTGTCCCCGTTGACGACACCGTTGTCAATGATGTCCGCGTTGAGCGTGGGCAGGTAGAGGCTCGCACTGGTCTGCAGGAGTTGCAGCAGGACCAGTGCGGCGATCGGTTTCTTGTACGGGCCCAGGTGGGTCCGCAGCAGTCGTATGAGCACGCGCAGGCTCCGGGTAGGCAAGATCGAGGGGGTTCACTCCATCTTGTGCCAACCGGCGGCCCGATCCCTACCGCTTTTCGCAAAGCCCGGTCAAAAGGAGTAGGCCGCTTCGTGCCGGCGACCCCTTGGTGCCAGGACCCGGCCCGTGGCCGCCAACCGGCCTAGAACCCGCCCGTGTGGCCGGGCTCCTGGAAGGCCCCCGGGTGCAGCTGCTCCCGCGTCGTCACGTACTGCTGGCGCACCGCCTGCCAGGCCGCGAACTCCTCGCCCGGCTCGAACACCTGGGCCGCCGGAGCCGGCCAGACCGGCGGGGTGTGCGGGGCCAGCGTGCCCTGGCGCACCCCGAGCGCCCAGGCCGCCTGACGGGCCGCGCCCAGCGCCGCGTAGTCCGCCGGAGCGGGCACGACCACCTGCGTCCCGAACAGCCCCGGAGCGGCGGCCTGTACGGCGGGCAGCTCGGCGGCGGCCCCGAGCAGGAACACCCGGCGGACCTGGGCGCCCCGGTGCCGCAGCACGTCGAGGGCGTCCACCAGCCCGCACAGCATGCCCTCGAAGGCGGCCCGCGCGAGGTGCTCCGGCTTCATCGAGTCCCGGCGCAGCCCGGACAGGGTGCCCGCGGTGTGCGGCAGGTTCGGGGTCCGCTCTCCCTCCAGATACGGCAGGAGTACGAGCCCGTGTGCACCCGGAGTCGACTTCAGCGCGAGCGCGCTCAGCCCCTCCAGGTCGGTGCCCAGCAGATCGGCGGTGCCCCGCAGGGCCCGTACGGCGTTCGAGGTGTTCACCACCGGCAGGTGCATGCCGCCCGCGTCGGCGAGGGAGGTGATCAGGCCGCCCGGGTCCGCCAGCGCCTCGTGGTGCACGGCCATCACCGACCCGGAGGCCCCCAGCGAGACCACCGCGTCCCCCGGACCCAGGCCCAGCCCGAGCACGGCCGCCGTGGTCTCCCCGGTCCCGGCGGAGATCAGCAGCCCCTCGGGGGTCATCCCGGCGGCGTCGGCGGGACCGAGCACCTCGGGCAGCAGCGCCTGGCGCCCGAGCGCCAGCTCGACCAGGTCGGGGCGGTACGCGCCGGTGGCCGCCGACCAGTACCCGGTGCCCGAGGCGCCGGCCCGGTCGGTGGTGCGGCGGGCGGGCCGGCCCAGCAGCTGCCAGACGAGCCAGTCGTGCGGGGACATCAGCACCGCCACCCGGCGCGCGGCCTCCGGCTCGGTACGGGCCAGCCAGGCGAGCTTCGCGATCGGCTGCGCGGAGTGCGGGACCGAGCCCACGGCCGCCATCCAGGCGGCCCGGCCGCCGAGCGCCTCGACCAGGTCGGCCGCGGCGGCCTGACCGCGCTTGTCGTTGCCGACCAGCGCGGGCCGCACCAGCGCGCCCTGCGAGTCCAGCGGCAGCACGCCGTGCTGCTGCGCGGAGACCCCGATCGCCTGGACGCCCTCCAGCAGCCCGCCCCCGGCGGCCTCGCCGAGGGAGAGCAGCCAGGCCTGTGGATCGGTCTCGTGGGGAACGGTGTCACCGGCGGGCTGCGGATGGGGCGCGTAGCCCTGGCGCAGCACCGCTCCCGTGTCCGTGTCACAGACGACGATGCGAGTGAAGGTGGAAGAGCTGTCCAGCCCGGCGACTATCCCCATGCGGAGAATTCTGCCGCACGCCGGGCCGGAACCAGCCGCCTCAGGTGTTGCTCGTGCCCCACTCGTCCTCGGAACCCTGTCCCCGCTCCCGCAGCGAGCGCACGTGCTTCGCCACGGAGTCCGGCACGGCGTCCCCGACCTTGTCGCCCACCGCGGCGAAGGCCTTGCCCGCGAACTGCCGCCCGGCCTGCCCCGCGCTCTCGGCGGCGTTGCGCACCGCCGGGTTCTGCGCGACCCGCCGCGCGGACTTCTTCATCTCCTCGAAGCGCTCGCGCCCCGCGGCCGTGCCCACCACGTATCCCAGGGCTAGTCCGGCGAGGAACGTGACCTTGTAGCGCATGCCTGCCACCCTTCGTTGTCTCGGTGCCCGGCCTGCTGCGATACCGATTGGCGGAGCACCCCCCTGCTTGCGCTAATCTATGACTCGCAACGGGCGCTCGCCCCCCGGCAAGGCCGGAGGTGGGCTGTTCGGTGCACCGCAGCAATCCCCTGTAGCTCAATTGGCAGAGCAGCCGGCTGTTAACCGGCAGGTTACTGGTTCGAGTCCAGTCGGGGGAGCGCAGTCCCCTGTAGCTCAATTGGCAGAGCAGCCGGCTGTTAACCGGCAGGTTACTGGTTCGAGTCCAGTCGGGGGAGCAGGAAGAGAAGAGGGCCCGGGAGGGTCCTCTTTCTTTTTGCCCTGATCCGGGAACCGGGCAGCCTTCGGCGCGGTCTCTCTGAGCAGGCGCAGCCGATCATGCGGGGCATCCGAGGCAGGAGATCGTATGAGCGGCTATGCTGCGGCAGACGGCGCGCACACATGTACGCGCCACGCCGTAAAGGGGCGGTAGCTCAGCCGGTTAGAGCAGCGGACTCATAATCCGTCGGCCGTGGGTTCGAGTCCCACCCGCCCCACATGTAAGCCGCAGGTGCAGAAACGATTGCACCTGCGGCTTTGGCGTTCAGGGGTGGGTGTCGGTGTGGCGCTCGCCACTTCGGGGCGTCCGGGTCGCGGTGGGGCGGCGGGTCAGTCCCAGCCGATGGTGCCCTTGTCGGTGGCGGCGGAGTCCCAGCCGATCGTCTTGGGGGTGGCCGGGCCGGCCGCCCGCACCGAGTCCCAGCCGATGGTGCCGGGGGCCGTGGCGGCCTGGACCGAGTCCCACCCGATGGTGCCCGGGGCGGTGGTGACCGCCACGGCGGCCGCGGTGCAGGACAGCAGGGCGGTGAGGCCGGCGGCAGCGATCAGGCGAGCGGTGCGAGACATGGAATCCCCCTGGAACACGAACGGTTGCGGTCTGGCGCGCGCTGCACCGGTCCGGCCTTTCGGCCCTGGCCTGGGGTGGGGCTCCTGCCCCGCCGTCCCGGTGAACACCATCCTGCTGGCCCCGGCGGAGCCGCAGAAGGGGGAACCGATGGCACCAAAGTGACTGGCACCTTGGTGCCTCTAGGGGGTGTCTTGTGGGTCAGGCCGGATCAGGGAGCGGCTCCCCCAGCTACCGCTGGGAGGTGCCCCCAGGTGCCGTGCATCGCAAGGCCGAGGAGGGAGTCAACGCGGTGGGGGCACCTCCCAGCGGTAGCTGGGGGACGTTGGCGACCGACGAGAACGCGGCGAGGTGCGGTGCCAGGCGCCGCGAGCCCGGCCTGACCTACAAGACACCCCCTAGGGCTCCGACCTGCACGGCTTTAGGATCAGGACACGTCGGCGAGAAGTCGTCCGTCGACACCATCCAGGCCGGGGGGCACACATGCTGGAAGCATTGGGGCTGGACACGTACGTAGAGGCCGTCTACCGGGAGATGCTCGCCGATCCGACCGGCGGAGTGGCCGAATTGTGCGCACGGCTGTGCATGACCGAAACGCAGGTGCGAGAGGGGCTTGACCGGCTCGTCGACCTCGACCTGCTCACCCCGTCGCGCGACAACGCGGGCGGGCTACGGGCCGTCAGCCCGGAGGCGGGGCTGGAACAGATACTGCGCCGTCAGGAGGAGGACCTGATCCGCCGTCAGCAGGAGCTGGCGGTCAGCAAGGCGGCCGCGGCGCGCGCCGTCGCGGAGTTCGCGGGGCTGCGGCCGAACACCGAGTCAGACGGCGCCGAACGGCTCGTGGGCCTCGACGCGATCCAGTCCCGGCTGGAGGTCCTCGCCCGGGAACTCACCGTCGAATGCCTGTCGATCATGCCGGGCGGCGCCCAGTCCCAGGCCAGCCTGGACGCCTCCAGACCGCTGGACGAGGACGCGCTGAGACGCAAGGTCCAGCTGCGGTCGGTCTACCAGGACAGCGTCCGCAACGACCCGGCCACCTTGGCCTACGTGCAGTGGGAGACCGACCTCGGGGCCCAGGTCCGCACCAGCCCGGTGCTGCCGCCCCGACTGGTGATCTTCGACCGGAAGACCGCCGTGGTCCCCATCGACCCCGTGAACTCCCGGCTCGGCGCCCTGTGCACCACCGCGCCCGGCATCGTCGCCTCCCTCGTCAGCCTCTTCGAGCAGACCTGGGAACAGGCCGTACCGCTCGGCGCCGCCCGCGAGCAGGCCGCCGAGGACGGGATCACCGCGGGCGAACGGGAGCTGCTCAAGCTGCTGGCCTCCGGCCTGACCGACGAAGCCGCCGGCAAGCGGCTCGGGGTCTCCCTGCGCACCGTCCGCCGCCAGATGTCCGCGCTGATGGAGCGGCTCAACGCCACCAGCCGCTTCGAGGCCGGCCTGCGCGCCGCCCAGCGCGGCTGGCTCTGAGACCGGCCCCGAACGCCGCGGCCGCGGGTGCCTGGAGCGGGCACCCGCGGCCGTGGTCGTCCCGGAGGACCGGCTAGAAGTTCTCCGTCTCCTCCACCAGGTGGCGCAGCACGTCCGTCAGGTCCTCCCGGCGGGCGAAGGCCGTACGCTGCCGGGCCGCGCCCGATCCGTCGCGCAGCAGCCCGCCCAGGGTCTTCGCCGCGTGGTCCAGGTCGCCGGCGGCGGCCAGATCCGGGGCGACCAGGTCGAGCAGCGCCTCCGCCAGGTCGGCCGCCGGGATCTCGGCGCCCGTGTACGGGTCCAGACCGAACCCCTCCAGACCGTCGTGCGCCGCCCGCCAGCGCGCGAGACGCAGTACGTCGTCCCGTACGGGCGGATCCGGCCGCTGCTCGGCGATCGCCCGCAGGGACGAGGACACCAGGGCGCGCCCCAGCTCGGCCTGGAGGACGGCGGTGTCGATGTCCGGGGACATGTCGGGCGCCCGGATCTCGAGCGTGGGCCAGTTCCCGGAGGGCCGGAGGTCCCAGTAGACCATCTTGGTGTCCAGGGCCGCCCCGGAGCCGAGCAGGGTCTGCACGGAGCGCCGGAAGTGGGCCGTGGACGTGAAGTGCGGGGGAGGTCCCGCCGAGGGCCACCCCGACCAGGCCATCGCCCGCCAGCTGGAGTGCCCGGTGTCCCGGCCGCCCCAGAAGGGGGAATTGGCCGCCAGCGCGATCAGCGTGGGCAGCCATGGTCTGACCCGGTTGGACACGGCCACCGCCGTATCCACGTCGAGGGTGCCGATGTGGATGTGCCGGCCGCAGCTGACCAGGGTGTCCGTCAGGGCGCCGAACCGCCGGTGCTGCTCGCGCTGGCGCGGCTCGTCGTCGGTCAGGTGCAGGGGCCCCTCCACCGCCAGGACCGGCGAGGGGGAGGCCAGCAGCCGGCAGCCGTGCTCACGGGCCGCCGCGGAGACGGCACGCCGCAGGACGGCGAGCTCATGGCGGAGGGTGACCGCCGAATCCGCGACGGGAGTGGAGATCTCCACCTGGTACCGGGTCCCCTCGGCATGCAGCTGCTGCGGGAGCCCGGCGGCGGTGGCGAGGACGAGCGGTGCGGCCGGGACCACCCGCAGGGTGCGGGCGTCGACGAGCAGGAACTCCTCCTCGACCCCGACCGTGAGGGGGGCCGTGACGCCGCTCACGGTGGTGCTCGTTGTGCTGTTGCCAGGTTCGATCACTACGCCTCCCTGGACATACGAGTCTTTTCATCATGAGCTGAACAGGAGGCGTGGAGGGTACGTCGATCCGGTCAAATGTCGGGTGATAGTGGCGGGTTAGCGGTAAGACCGACCCCGCTCTGGGGCCCCGGATCCGGGTGGGGAGAGCGGTGCGCGTGAGCGGACGGGGCCGCGCGCTCGAGGACCGCCCGAGTACGCCCCGGTTACCATCCCCTGTGACTGGAACCGCCTCCCCTCCCCGGCCCGAGCGGCGCATATTCGCCGACCTGACGCCGCTGCGCAGCTCCGCCCACTACCGGCGGCTGTGGGTCGGCGGCACCATCTCCTGGATGGGCCAGGCGATGACCGCCCTGGCGATCTCGCTCCAGGTCTACGAGATCACCGGCTCCAGCTTCTCCGTCGGACTGGTCGGGCTCTTCTCGCTCGTCCCGCTCGTCGCCTTCGGCCTGTACGGCGGAGCCATCGCCGACACCGTGGACCGGCGCAAGCTCGGCCTCTACAGCCAGATCGGGCTCACCGTCCTGTCCGCCGGCCTGGCCGTCGCGGCGCTGCTCGACTACCACCGGGTCTGGCTGCTCTACACGATCGTCGCGCTCCAGGCCGTCTGCGGGGCGCTGAACGGGCCCGCCCGCTCGGCCATGATCCCGAAGCTGCTGCCGCCGGAGCAGCTGCCCGCCGCCAACGCGCTGGGCTCCGTCACCATGACCTCCGGGACGATGCTGGGCCCGGTGCTGGGCGGCCTGATCGTCGGCTGGTGGGGGTACCAGGCGGCGTACCTGATCGACGCGGTGACCTTCGTCGCCGCCCTGTACGCCATGTGGCGCCTGCCCTCGATGCTGCCGGAGGGCCGCAAGGGGCGGGCCTCGGTACTGGACGGGCTGCGCTTCCTCGGGACCCGGCCCAACATCCGGATGACCTTCTTCTCCGACATGGCCGCCATGGTGCTGGCGCACCCGAGGGCGCTGTTCCCGGCCGTCGCCGTGCTCTGGTACGGCGGCGACGCCAAGACGGTCGGCCTGCTGGTGGCCGCCCCCGCCGTGGGCGCCCTGCTGGGCGGGCTGTTCTCCGGCTGGCAGGGGCGGATCCGGCGGCACGGGCTGGCGATCCTGCTCTCCGTCGGGGCGTGGGGGCTGGCCATCGCCGTCTTCGGCCTGACCCGCAACCTCTGGCTCGGGCTGCTCTTCCTGGCCCTGGCCGGGTGCGCCGACACCATCTCGATGGTGTTCCGCAGCACGATGCTCCAGGCGGCGACGCCGGACGCCATGCGGGGACGCCTCCAGGGCGTCTTCATCGTGGTCGTCGCGGGCGGGCCCCGGCTCGGGGACTTCCTCGCCGGGACCGTCGCCGACCTGACCTCCCCGGCCGTCGCCGTCACCGGCGGGGGGCTGGCGTGCGTGCTCGTCCTGTGCGGGCTCGCCGCGCGGTGGCGCGCGTTCGCCCGCTACGACGCCCGCGCGCCCGAGGCGTAACCCGGGCCGGCGGGGGCTGCGCCCCGGACCCCGCGCCTCAAACTCCGGCGAGGCTGAAGGCCCCGGGGCTCCGCCCGGCCAGGGCTCAGGCGTTGACCGGCGCCCGCGTGCGGTCGCCGCCCTGGTCGCCGGTGTTCGGGGTGCCGGTCGGCTCGAAGAGGAGGATCGACGTCTCCTCCACCGCCTCCGGGCAGTGTTCGACCCCGCGCGGGACCACGTACAGCTCTCCGGGGCCGAGGACCACGTCCCCGTCGCGGAGGTGGATCGTGAGGGTGCCGCTGACCACGAGGAACAGCTCGTCGGTGTCCTCGTGGGTGTGCCAGATGAACTCGCCCTGGAGCTTGGCCACGTTGACGTCGTAGTCGTTGACCCGGGCGATCCGGCGCTGGGCCCACTGCTCGGTGAAGCCGGCCAGTTTCTCGGCGATGTTGACCTTCTCGGCCTTCTGAGTCTGCGTCATGGGGACAGACTCGCCGCATCCCGGCGGCCGGTCTTGTACGTTCCTGACATGCCCGCCGCCCCCCGCCCGCGCAGCACCGTCTCCGCCTGGCAGCCGCAGGTCGCCGGCATCGCCGAGGTCTTCCACGCCCGTTTCACGGAGCACGCGTACCCGGCCCACGTGCACGACACCTGGGCCCTGATGATCCTGGACGGCGGCCGGGTGGACTTCGCCCTCGAGCGGGAGCGGTACGGCACAGGGGTCTCGGAGTCCGTGATCCTGCTCCCGCCCGGGGTGGTCCACGACGGGCGGACCGTGACCGAGGCGGGCTTCCGCAAGCGGGTGCTGTACCTGGACACCTCGGTGCTGCCCGAGCCCCTGACCGGCGCCGCCGTCGACGCCCCGATCCTGTACGACGCGGCGCTGCGCGAGCGCGTGCACGGCCTGCACCAGGCCCTGCGGGATCCGGACCCCTTCGAGGCGCAGTCGCGGCTGGCCTTCGTGGGGGAGCGGCTGCGCCGGTGGCTGGAGGGGCTGGGGCCCGTGCCGTACGAGGCCCCGCGCGCGCGGGTCGCCGTACGGCTGCGCGAGCTGCTGGACGCGCGGTCGGGCGAGGGGATCACCCTGGCCGAGGCCTCGGCGGCGCTGGGCGGAGTCCACCCCACCCACCTGATCCGCAGCTTCCGGCAGGCCTACGGGCTGCCCCCGCACGCGTACCTGACGGGGCGCCGGGTGGCGCGGGCGCGGGAGCTGCTGCTGGCGGGGATGCCGGCGGCCCGTGCGGCGACGGCGGCGGGCTTCTACGACCAGGCGCACCTGACCCGGCACTTCGGGCGGTACGTCGGGATCAGCCCGGCGAGGTTCGCCCGGTCCGGCCGCGTGTGAACGGGAGTTGGCGAGTTCGTTGCCGTGCCGCTGCCGAGCCTTCCCTTTTATTTCGATCAGACATATGACAGTTCGGCAGTACATCCGCTACCTCCACTACCTCCACCCTCGCCGCCGAACACCCAGGAGGAAGGCCGACATGCGCCTTCGTACGCTCGTCACCACCGCGGTGGCCACCGCCGCGCTCTCCGGCGCTCTCGTGCCCACGGCCACCGCGGCCCCGAAGGACCGGGCCTGCTCCCCGTACCTGTCCGTCGCCGGCTTCTCCGACTCCCTCGACAAGAGCCTGCTCGACGGGAAGCTGGTCGGCGGCATATCCGGGCTCGCGCTCGACCATCGGGACGGAACCGTCGCCGCCGTCTCCGACAAGTCGGCGCTCTACCGGCTGGAGGTGGCCGGCGGGAACACCCCCACGGCCACCGCCACCGCGCGGCTGCCGCTTACCGACGGCGCCGGGAAGATCACGGACTCGGAGGGCGTGGTAGTCGACCGGGACGGGACCTACCTGATCACCGACGAGACCGCGCCCGCGATCCGCCGCTACAGCCGGACCGGCGAGGTACTGGCCACCCTCCCCGTCCCGCCCGCCTTCAGGCTCGCCCCCGAGGGCCGGGCCACGGCCAACCAGACCTTCGAGTCGCTCACCCTGCTGCCGGGCGGCCACACCCTGGTCGCGGGAGTGGAAGGCGCGCTGGCCGGCGACGGCAAGGACGCGCAGGGCCGCACCCTCCAGCGGATCCAGACCTGGGAGCGGCGCGCGAACGGGGAGTTCGTCCTCGGCAGGCAGTACGCCTACCCCGTGGACCCGGGCCACGGCCTGGTCGAGCTCGCGCCGACCCGCGACGGCCGCCTTATCGTCCTCGAGCGCGGCTTCACGCGGGAGTTCGCCATCACGGTACGGCTGTACGTCGCCGACCCCCAGGGGGCGAGCGACACCTCGAAGGTGGAGACGCTCGCCGAGGGCCGGGGCCTGCGGCTCGCCCGCAAGACGCCGATCGGGGACCTGGGCGACTGCCCGACACTGGGCGCCCCGTCGAAGCTGCCGCAGAACCATCCCCTCGTCGACAACGTCGAGGCCATGGTCGCCACCGACTACGACGGACCCGGCCGGGTGCGGCTGCTGCTGGCCAGCGACGACAACGAGTTCCCGCAGCAGATCACCCGGCTGTACACGGTGGACGTCCGGCTGCCGGCGCGCCGCTTCGGCTGACCCGCGGCGGGAGCGCCGGCCCGCCTCGGCTTGTTGCGCGGGGCCTGCCTATGCTGCCGCCATGGGTCTGGATCTCACGCTGTTCATGACGGACTGGGAGCATTTGAGGGCCATCCCCGTCGACAAGCGGATCGAGGCACTGGACGACATCTGGTCATCGGAGTTCGACGAGGAGTACCGGAGGGGCAGGTCGGCCGGCGGCTGGCTGTGGCCCGCAGATCAGGGGTCCGCATGGTGCGCCGAGTACGTCTTCTTCACCACCACCGGCGCCTATCGCCCGCACTGGCGCGCGGGTGATGGATGGGCCGACATGCGGCTCCTCCTCGACGCATCCGTGCGCGAGGCCATGGACACCTTTCTCGCCGGTCTGATCTGGGACGCGGATCCGGCCGACGACCCTGCGCTGACCGGCGGCGGAGGGTTTTTCCCGCCGACCGCCGACCCCCGGTACCCGTGTGTCCTTCTGGTGTGCCCGCCTGAGGCAGTACCAGGAAAGGCCCGCGCCTGGGCGCGGGTGGAGTCCCGCCTCGAGGAGTTGCGCGAACCGTTCGCCGCCGAGTGCGAGGGCTGGGCAGGCCGCCCGGACACCTTCGAGGACTTCACCGCGCTCCTGCGTGAATGGGGCGGCGTGACCACGGAGGCCGCCCGCCGCGGTTGGGGGCTGGTGGGTCTGCCCTAAGGAGCGACGGTCGCGTGGCCCAGCGGTTCGGGCGCGAGCTCGATGACCTCTGCGGGACCGGCGCGGAACGCCGCACAGGCGGCGTCGGATTCGACCATGTGCGGGGTGACGTCGTGCGCGGCGAGCGCCGCCTTCGACGCCCACCGCTCGACGAGGACGAAGCGGTCGGGATCGCCGCTCACCTGGTGCAGGTCGTAGCGCAGGCATCCGTCCTCGGCCCGGACGACCGGGGCGAGACGTTCGTACGCCGCGATCTGCTCAGGGCCGCGACCGGGCAGAGTGGTGATCAGGATGACGAGTTGCACGGGCTGTGACATGCGGCGGAGCGTATGCCGCCAACTCCGCCGGCGGAAGGCGCCTTTCGCTGGGTGAGATCAGTCGCGGGGGGCGACGATCCCCCGCGCCACGCCGAGGGCGACCAGGTCCTGGGGGCGGATGCGGAGCTGGTCCGCCGTGGCGGGGGCCTCCTCGGCGGGGCGCTTGAGGATGGCCGCCGCCAGTTCCGGGGCGATGACCGAGAAGTAGCTGTCCGGGGTGACCCAGGTGTTCCCGGGCGCGGCCAGTGCGAGTGCCCCGCCGGAGCCGCCCTCGCCGATCAGGAGGGTGGTCACCGGGACCGAGGCCTCCGCGAGCGCCGCGAAGGTGTCGGCGATGGCCGGACCGGCGCCCGCGTGTTCGGCCGCGGCGTCGTTGGCCGCGCCCGGGGTGTCCACCAGGGTGAGCACCGGGATCCCGAGCCGGTCCGCGAGGCGGATCACCCGGGCCGCCGTACGGTAGCCCGCCGGGCGGGTGGCGGTGCCGCACTGGGCCGCGTACGCCACCGCCCGGCCCTCGTGGAGCCCGAACCCGCACAGCATCCCGGGGTCGGCGGCCCCGGCCCGGTCCCCGCGCAGCGGCAGGCGCAGCTCGAAGTAGGCCTCCAGGTACGCCCCGGCACGCGGGCGGTCCGGGTGCCGGGCCTGCCGGACGGCGTCCCAGCCGGTCTCCGGGGGCGTTACGCGGGCCAGCGCGGCCGGGGGCGCGGGCGCCCCGGCGGGGCGGGGCGCGGCCAGCACGCGCAGCCAGTCCGCGACGGCCCGGGGGAGCTCCGGGGCGGGCACGACGGCGTCGACGTGCCCGGCGGCGTACTGCCCCTCGGCGGTGTAGGCCGCCGGATCGGCGTCCGCCGGCCGCACCCGGGACCCGGCGAAGCCGACCTGCGCCCCGGGCAGCGCCAGCACCACGTCGGCCCCCGCCCCGAGGGTGGCCCAGCCGCCGCCCGTGGTGGGATCGCGCAGCACGGCGATCTGCGGGAGCCCGGCGGCCCGGGTGAGCACGCACTGCCGGGCCACGCGCTGGAGCTGGGTCAGCGCGAGCATGCCCTCCTGCATCCGGGACCCGCCGGTGGCGATCAGGGACACCAGGGGCAGGCGGTGCTCCCGGGCATGGCGGTACGCGGCCTCGAGCCGGTCTCCGGTGCGGTGGCCGAGGGACCCGCCGAGGAAGCCGAACTCGAAGGAGATCACGGTGGCTTCGTGGCCGCCGATCAGGGCGGTGCCGGTGACGACGGACTCCTGCTCACCGGTACGGGCCGTGGCGCGGGCGCGGGAGGCGTCGTAGCCGGTCCAGCCGATGGGGCCGTCGTCGGGGGACTCCGCGCGGGGCGCGGGGAGCTCGGCGAAGCTGTCGGGGTCGGTGAGGGCGGCGATGGCGGCACGGGCCGAGAGACGGGTCGTCACGCCGCCACCCTAGGCGGCGCCGCCGGATGCGCGGCCCCTTTTCCCAGCCCGCGCCCGCTATCTCCCCCCGAGCCCCGCCTCCCTGTCTGCGGGGCGGTGGGGCGGCGGCCCCTGGGCGGTCTCAGGGAGGGTATGGGGGTTTCCCGTCAGTCTCATCGTCCTTCCGCGTCGGGCCGGCCTGTCAAGGGCGCTCACTTCGTTCGCGTCGCTTCGCGATGGCCTTCGGCCACCCTTGACAGACCGTCCCGCCCCGAAAAAACGAAGACTGCCGGGAAACCCCCAAAAGAACGGCACGGTCCAAGGCCAAGGGACGGGTCCGTCACAGCCCAGTCGAGGGGCCGGGCCTCGGCACGCCGGGCATCCGGGCATGCACATCCCTGCCCCAGGGCCGGGGGCCCGGGCGCGACAGATCGCGACGCGCTCCTCATGTCTCGGCGTCCGACGACCGCCTTGGGCTGATACCCGCACCAAATGGTGATGAGGGTGGTGTGGGGAGCGTCTGGGCGCATCAGATCGCTACGCGCTCCTGTGGTCTCGGCGTCCGGCGGGCGTCTGGGGCTGGTCTGAGCCGCCCACGATCGCTACATGGTCCCTCGAGGAAGCGTCTGCGGCCCGTTCGCGAGCCGCATTACGTCGTGCGGGGGTGCACCGGGCCACGGGTGTGCGGCGGCCGCCTTGCGGTAGCCCCATGCCCGGTACGCGGTCAGGGCCGCTTTGCTGTCCGGGCGGACGTTGAGCAGGACCCGCTCGGCTTCGATTCTGATCCGGACGGACTGGCGCATCCAGACCTCTCAAACGGTCTCGCGAATCCGCGCGACGCAGTCTCAGCGCGTTGACGCGTTGAATTCGGTGATGTGGCGGGGGAGGTCGATGAGGCTGTCGATCCTGAAGGTCGGCAGCGACTTGGCCTCCTCCGTGTCCCACTGGACGGTGGCCCAGGGGCCGCGCCGGATCAGCGCACTGCACATGCCTGCGGCCACGGCGGGCCGCAGGTCGTTGTCGACGCGGTCGCCGACGTAGAGGATCTCGTCCGGCGCGAACGGAACAGCCTTGGCGACGCGGACGAAGAACTCGGGATCGGGCTTGCTCGCCCCCCAGTCGTCCGAGGTGCCGATCAGATCGACGTCCGTGGCGAAGAGCTCGTGGAGGATCTTGCCGGCGCGGACCGTCTGATTGCCGGCGACGCCCAGCCACAGCCCTTCGGCGCGCAGTCGCGCGAGCGCGGGACGCACATCCGCGTACAGGTCTTCCTCGTCGAAGTGCTCGGGCTGCCCGGCGGCGGCCCGGGCCTCGCGCTGCTCGTACAGGTCGAAGCCGGGCTGGAAGGCCTGGAAGGTATCGCGGTAGTCACGGCCCTGTGTGATGACGGCCCCGAACATCGCGGCGAAGGTATGACGCGGCACACCCAGCCAGTCGGCCCATGTGCCGTACTCCCGCGTTTCGTCCACCAGGCACTCGCCGACATCGAAAACCACAGCGCGAATCGTCATACGGGGAGCCTAGCCAGGGGGTCCGTGAACTCGACTGGCAGAACTGCGGATTGCCGACTTCACGCAGCTCCGAACTGCCTACCGGTATCCGGAGGCCCTTCTGGTCGTCATGCCGGTGCGGATATCAGCCCAAGGCGGTCGTTGGACGCCGAGGTATGAGGAGCGCGTAGCGATCTGATGCGCCTCCGCGCTGCCCGCCTCACCCTGGTCACCATCTGGTGCGGGTATCAGCCCAAGGCGGTCGTCGGACGCCGAGACATGAGGAGCGCGTAGCGATCTGTCGCGCCCGGGCCCCTGGCGCTGGGCTCTCCTTGAACGGGCCCGGATGCCCGGCGTGGCAAGGCCCGGCCCCTCGGCTCATCGCTGACGGGGCCGCTCCTCTGGCCTTGGACCGTGCCGTTCTTTTGGGGGTTTCCCGGCAGTCTTCGTTTTTTCGGGGCGGGACGGTCTGTCAAGGGTGGCCGAAGGCCATCGCGAAGCGACGCGACGAAGGAGCGCCCTTGACAGGCCGGCCCGACGCGGAAGGACGATGAGACTGACGGGAAACCCCCATACCCTCCCTGAGGCCGCCCAGGGGAAGCCGCCCCACCGCCCAGCCCCGCCCCCTCGAGGGGGCGAAAGCAACCCCCTACAGCGCCGACTCCCACGTCACCGTCGTTCCCCCGGTGCCCGCATCCGTGCGGCCGTCGTCGGAGATGGTGAGGCGGACGCGGGAGGGGGTGGCGTCGACCTCGACCTCGATCGCGGTGACCCCGCTGCGGCGGTGGGCGGCGGCCAGGGCGCTTCGTAGGGTTGCCAGTAGTGCCGCCGTGACCGCGTCCGGGAGCAGCGCGTCCACCGCGCCCGCGAAGTGCACCGACGGCTGGAAGCCGAACAGCACCGCCGCTCCGCCCGTCTCGCGGAGCACCCGCCCCCGGAAGGTCGTCGGGGCGTCGGTCGGCGGCTGCTGGAGGGCGAAGATGGCCGTGCGGACCTCCTGGATGGTGGAGTCCAGCTCGTCCACGGCCCGGCCCAGCTCGTCGCCGACCGTGTCCCCGGCCGGGGCGTTCGAGGAGCGCCGCCTCGTGCTCTCCAGCATCATCTCCGTCGCGAACAGCCGTTGTACGACGAGATCGTGCAGGTCGCGGGCGATGCGGTCGCGGTCCTCGTAGACGGCCAGCTGTTCCCGGTCGTGCTGCGCGTCGGCCAGGACCAGCGCCAGCGCCGCCTGCGAGGCGAACTGCGAGGCCAGCAGCCGGTCCACCGCGTCGTACGGCGGCCCGCCCCGGGCCCGCGGCAGGGCGAGGGTGCCGATCAGCTGGCCGCCGCTCTGCAGCGGCAGCATCATGCTCGGCCCGAACCGCTCCCGCACGTGCGTGGTCATCCGGGGATCGGTCGCGGAGTCTTCTATGAAGACGGGTTCCCCGCCGAGGAGTTGCTCCAGCACCGGCGAGCCGGGGGCGATGGCGGTGCCGACCAGGTCGCCGGGGTCCCCGTGGGTGGAGGCGGCCACGATCTCCATGCCGCCCTCCGGGGTGGGCTGGAGCACCACGCCCGCCGCCGCGTCCGCGAGCAGCCGGGCCCGTTCGGCCACGCACATCAGGGCGTCCGCCGCCGGACGCCCCGCCAGCAGGGCGGTGGTCACGGCGGCCGCGCCCTCGATCCAGCGCTCCCGGCGGCGCGCGGTCTCGTACAGGCGGGCGTTGCCGATCGCTATGCCGGCCTGCGAGGCCAGGACGCGCATCAGCGCGAGGTCCTCGTCCGTGAAGGGCCCGCCGCCCTGCTTCTCGGTGAGGTAGAGGTTGCCGAAGACCTCGGTGTGCACCCGGATCGGCACGCCCAGGAAGCTGCGCATGGGCGGGTGGCCGGGCGGGAAGCCGGCCGAGCGGGGGTCCTTCGTCAGGTCGTCCAGCAGCAGCGGCCGGGGGTCGCCGATCAGCGCGCCGAGCAGGCCGGCGCGGCCGTCCGGCAGCCGGGGGATCGCGGCCCGTTCGGCCTCGGTCATGCCGGAGGTGAACAGCCGGGTCAGCCGGAGGCGCTCGGGGTCGACGACCCCGAGCGCTCCGTACCGGGCCCCGCACAGCTCGGTGGCGGAGTCCACGACGTGCTGGAGGGTGGTGTGCAGCTCCAGTTCGGAGCCGACGCTGAGGACCGCCTCCAGCAGTACGGGAAGGCTCGACGGCCCGCCGGCCGGGTGGGGGGCGGGCCGGTCCGGCGTCATTCGGCCAGCGGGTTGAGGACCATGGGGGCGATCTTCCCTTCGAGCATCGCGCCGAGACCCAGGACGGCGCACACGTCGGGCCGTTCCGCGATGGCGACGGGCATTCCGGTGGAGTCGCGCAGCATCTGGTCCAGGCCCGGCAGCAGGGCGCTGCCTCCCACCATCATGATCCCCCGGTCCGTCAGGTCCGCGACCAGGTCGGGCGGGCAGTCGCGCAGGACCTTGCCGATGCCGTCGAGGACGGCCGTCAGCGGGGTGTGGATGGCGTCCCGTACGGCCGCGGTGTCCACGTGGACGGAACGGGCGAGTCCGGTGGCCACGTCGCGGCCGTGGATCAGGGTGGAGGCCGGGCCTTCGGCGGTGATGCCGTTGCCGTGGAGGGCCAGCTGGAGGGGGCGTACGGCCTGGCTCGGCAGCATCAGCTCGTGCGCGTGCCGCAGGTGCTGGACCACCGCGTGGTCGATGGCCTCGCCGCCGACGGGGATCCGCTCGGCGGTGACGATCGAGCCGAGGGAGAGGACGGCCACCTGGGTGGCGGCCGCCCCGCACACCATGATCATCGTCGCGGTCGGCTGCTCCACGGGCAGGCCGCAGCCGACGGCCGCCGCGATCAGGGTGTCGACCAGCTCGACGCGCCGGGCGCCGAGCCCGACCATGGTCTCCACGGCGGCCCGCTGGGCGAGCGGATCGGCGTCGTGCGGGGTGCAGGCGGCCGCGCGCAGCCGGGGCTTGCGGCGCAGGGCGCGGCGCAGCTTCTCGCCGAGCAGGTGGCGCAGCATGCGCTGGGCCATCTCGATGTCGACGACGGTGCCGCCGGAGACGGGGCGCACGACGCGGATGTAGTCGGGTGTGCGGCCGGTCATCCGTTCGGCGAAGGTGCCGACGGCGATGAGCGCGCCGGTGCGGGTGTTGACGGCGGCGACGCTGGGCTCGTCGACGACCAGTCCGGCGCCCTTGACGTAGACGCGGGTCCTCGCGGCTCCCAGGTCGACGGCGACGTGGCAGCGGCGCAACTGCTCAAGACTGACGGTCACGGCAGATCCTCCCGAGAGCGCTGACGCAGGATGAGACCGGCAGGCTGCCGATCGCATTTCACATCCTCTCGGATAAATAGGACATATGGCCCGTTGGAATGCTCCGGGCGGGGCGTGTCGTACGGGTGAGAAGTGCTGCACGGGGGTGGATTTCTGTACCGACAGGCAGCAGCATGCGCGCACCACCCGCGCTACTCGCGCGTAACAAGGTAAAGGGGACCCGATGCTGACGCCCCGCCAGAGACTGCTGGCGTTCCTGACCCTCTGCCTCGCCCTCCTGGCGCCCGTCCCGGCCCAAGCTGCCGCCCCGGCCCCGGCAGCAGCCCCCGCGCCGGCGGCCGCGCGCAATCCGGTGGTCTTCGTGCACGGTTACAACGCCGACCCGGGCGTCTGGGGAGCCCTGCGCGAGGACCTGAGGGCCGACGGGTACGCGGACTCCGAGCTCTTCTCCTGGGGCTACGACACCCACCAGTCCGTCAACGAGGTGCTCTCCGGCCGGCTCGCCGCCTACGTCGACGAGGTCCGCCGGCAGACCGGCGCCGCCCGCGTGGACCTCGTGGGGCACTCCTTCGGCTCGCTCGTCGGCCGCTGGTACGTCAAGTACGGCGGCGGCGCCGGGACCGTCGACCACTGGATCTCGCTGGCGGGCCCCAACCACGGCACCTCCACCGCCTGGGCCTGCGCCCTGTGGGACCAGGCGTGCCGGGACATGACCCCGGGCTCGTACGTGGCGGAGAACCTGGCCGCGGGCGACGAGACCCCGGGCGCGGTGAAGTACGCGACCTTCTGGTCGGAGTGCGACGAGGTGGTCAACCCTGACAGCAGCGTCCCGCTCGCCGGGGCCCTCAACACGCCGGTCGGCTGCCTGAAGCACAACGACCTGCTCGGCGACGACGCCACCTCGGCCGGAGTGCGCGCCTTCCTCCGCTCCTAGGCCGGCCGTACCCGCTGGAGCAGCCCGTACGTGAACTCCGCCACCAGCGGCTGCCCCGACGCGGTGAACGCCAGCCGCCAGCGCGTCGGCGCGGTGCCTTCCATCGGCCGCGCCGGCGCGAAGGCCCGCGCCACCTCGTCCACCGTCGCCGACCAGGGCCGCAGGTCCCCGGCCGTCTCCAGTACGGGTCCCCGCGCGCCCGGGGCCCGGACCAGCCACTCGTTCCACACGGCCCCGTCCGGCGCGGCCAGCACCTCGAACCGCAGCTCCGGCCAGAGCGGCACCGGCCACAGCAGGGCCTCGCACTCCAGGTCCCCGATGCTGCGCCGCTGAGCCGACTCCGGCGGGCCGAGCACCGACCGGTAGCGGGCCAGGGCCCCGCGGGAGCGGGGGGAGCGCACCATCGCCTGCCAGCGCCGGTTGGCCTCCCGCTGCTCGGCGAGCGTGGCGCCCAGGCGCAGCCGGGCCTGCTCGGCGAGGTCCGGCTGGAAGTCCGCCATCCTGCGCAGCAGCACCAGCTGGAAGGCGGCCGGCCCGAAGGCTCCCGGGCGGTGCGGAGTCGGCGTCGCTGTCATGGACGTAACGATTCCACACAGGATCCTTACGTTCCCGGAATGCTTATGTTGCCGGAGACCGCATAGCCTGCGGGCGCCATGAACTACTGCCCCGCCTGTCAGAGGCATCTCAACGGAGCGCTCGCCTGCGCCGGCTGCGGGACCCCGGCCGAGTACCTGGCCCCTGCCGGGCCGGCGGCCGCGGCGGCGCCCGCGCCCGAGCCGCAGCCCGCGCTGGCCGAGGTGTTCGCCGATTCCCTCGTCGTGCTGTCCGGCCCCCACGAGGGCCGCGCGGGCACCCGCAAGCGCGCGGCCGCCCGCCGCCGGCGCGGCTGGAGCGGCCGGGGCGTCCTGGCGCTCGGGCTCGGGCTGGTGCTCGCGACCGGGGGCTCGATCGCCGTGGCCCGGATCGTCGGCGACGACGAGGGTGCCGACCGGGCGGACAAGGTGGTGCTGACGGACTCCGGCCCGGAGCAGCCGCAGCCGCTGCCCAGCTTGGAGGGCGCGCCCGCCGAGCCCTCGGCCCTGCCGTCCGCGAAGGGCGCCGGGGGCGGGGCGAAGACGGCCCGGCCCAGCGGCAGCCCGAGTGGCTCGGCGCAGCCGGGAGCGAGCGGGAGCGCCTCCGCCTCGGCGGCGACGCCCTCGCAGAAAGGTTCCGCCAGCGGGGCATCCGTAAAGCCCACGACATCGGCGAAGCCCGCGCCGGGCACCTCCGGCCCGGCGAAGCCCGGAAAGCCGAAGCCCGCGCCCTCTCCCACGCCGACCGAGACCTGCGTGTTCTGGATCTTCTGCTGACGAGCCTGATGGGCCTGATGGGCCCGGCGGGTCTGATAAGCCCGGCGAGCCCGATCGGGCCGCCGGGCCGGCCCTTCAGGCCAGCATCCGCCTGAGCAGGTCCCGCAGTGCCGTGCGCTCCTCCGCCGAGAGCCCGGCCAGGGGCTCCCGCGCGAAGTCCAGCGACTCGCGCAGCCGCTCCGCGGTCTCGACGCCCTCCTCGGTCGGGGCGGCCAGCTTCACCCGGCGGTCGGCCGGGTCCGGGCGGCGCTCGACCAGGCCGCGGGTCTCCAGCCGGTCGATGATGCCGGTCACGTTCGAGGGCTCGCAGCGCAGCTTCTGCGCGATGCGCCGCATGGGCAGCGGCTCCAGCGAGAGCAGGTTCAGCACCTTGGCCTGGGCGCCGGTGAGCTGGTGGCGGCCGGCCGCCTCCTCGTACTCCATGTGGTAGCGGGCCACGACATCGCCGATGAGCTCGACGACCTCGACGGTCACTGGGTCTGCGCGACGACTGGGCATGGATCCAGAGTAACCGTTTACTTGACAACATGAAATATCCAGGCGCATGGTTGTTTCACGTTCTGAAGTAATTCTTCGTTCCCCCAGGAGTCCCTCATGTCTCAGATCCCCGCCGTCAGCCGCGAGTGGCACCTCGTCCGCCGCCCGCAGGGCTGGCCCGTGGCCGAGGACTTCGCCCTGCGCGAGGTGCCCGTCTCCGCCGAGCCCGCCCCCGGCCGGATCCTGGTGCGCAACCTCCACATGTCCGTGGACCCCTACATGCGCGGCCGGATGAACGAGGGCAAGTCCTACATCCCGCCCTTCCAGCTCGACGAGCCGATGCAGGGCGGCGCGGTCGGCGAGGTCGTCGCCTCCGCCGCCGAGGGCTTCGAGGTGGGCGACCACGTCCTGCACCACCTGGGCTGGCGCGAGTACGCGGACTTCGACGCGCAGTACGCCACCAAGGTGGACGCCTCCCTCGCCCCGCTCTCCGCCTACCTCGGCGTCCTCGGCATGCCGGGCCTGACCGCCTACGCGGGCCTCTTCGAGGTCGCCTCCTTCAAGGAGGGCGACGCCCTCTTCGTCTCCGGCGCGGCCGGCGCCGTCGGCAGCCTCGTCGGCCAGTTCGCCCGGATCAAGGGCGCCTCCCGCGTGATCGGCTCCGCCGGCTCCGACGAGAAGGTGACGCTGCTCACGGAGAAGTACGGCTTCGACGCCGCCTTCAACTACAAGAACGCCCCCGTCGCCGAGCAGCTGAAGGCAGCCGCCCCCAACGGCATCGACGTCTACTTCGACAACGTCGGCGGCGACCACCTGGAGGCCGCCCTCGCCACCCTGAACACCCACGGCCGCGCCACCCTCTGCGGTGCGATCGCCGGGTACAACGACACCGAGGCCGCCCCCGGCCCCCGCAACCTCATGATGGTCATCGGCAAGCGGCTGCGCCTCCAGGGCGTCCTCGTCGGCGACCACTACGGAATGCAGCAGCAGTTCGTCAAGGACGTGGCCGGCTGGCTGGCCTCCGGCGAGCTCCGCTACGACGAGACGGTCGTCGAGGGCGTCGAGAACGCCACCGAAGCCTTCCTCGGCATGCTGCGCGGAGAGAACACCGGAAAGATGATCGTTTCCTTCACCGGTTAGGCTCCTCCCACGACCGTCGCGATCGTGGGCGCGCATCGCGGCGATTCATCTGGAGGATCTTCTTCATGTCCATCACGCAGACCGACGTCGCGTACACGGCCGTCGCCACCGCCGAGAACGGCCGTGACGGCCGCGTCGCCACCAACGACGGCCAGCTCGACGTCGTCGTGAACCCGCCGAAGGAGCTCGGCGGCAGCGGCGCCGGCACCAACCCGGAGCAGCTGTTCGCCGCCGGGTACAGCGCCTGCTTCCAGGGCGCCCTCAGCGTCGCGGCCCGCAACGAGAACGTCGACGTCACCGGCTCCACCGTGACCGCCGAGGTCGGCATCGGCAAGAACGACGAGGGCTTCGGCATCATCGTCAAGCTCACGGCCTCGATCCCGACCGTGGACGCCGCCACCGCCAAGGACCTGGTCGAGAAGGCCGACCAGATCTGCCCGTACTCCAAGGCGACCCGCGGCAACATCACGGTCGAGCTGAACGTCGCCTGACCGCGCCGCACACCGTGCGAAGGCCGCATCCCCAGGGGGGTGCGGCCTTCGCCGCGTCCCGGCCCCATAAACTGGCCCCATGCGTGATCTTGCGGGGGGCTTCCGGTACTTGCTGGCCGGACAGAGATGGGTGTTCCGGAACGGCCGCTGGCTGGGCTTCGGCCTGCTGCCGGGCCTGGTCTCGCTGGCGCTGTACGCCGCCGCGCTGGCCGGGCTCCTCTACGGCGTCGACGACTTCGTCGACTGGGCCACGCCCTTCGCCTCGGACTGGTCCTCGCCCTGGCTCGGGATCTTCCGCGGCTTCCTGACCGTCGTGGTGATCTCCCTGGGGCTCTTCCTCTCGGTGATCACCTTCACCGCCGTGACCCTGCTGGTCGGGCAGCCCTTCTACGAGTCCCTCTCGGAGCAGGTCGACCGGACCGAGGGCGGCGACGTGCCCGAGTCGGGGCGCTCCTTCTGGGAGGACCTCTGGATCTCCGCCCGGGACAGCGTCCGGCTGCTGGTACGGGTGCTGCTGTACGGGATCCTGCTGTTCGCCCTCGGGTTCATCCCGGTGATCGGGCAGACCGTGGTCCCGGTGATCGGGTTCTGCGTCTCCGGCTTCTTCCTCACCCAGGAGCTCACCTCCGTCGCCCTCCAGCGGCGCCGGGTGGACCTGGCCGAGCAGCTGGTCCTGCTGCGCGGGCGGCGGGCGCAGGCGCTGGGCTTCGGGGTGCCGCTGGTGCTGGTGTTCCTGATCCCGCTGGTCGCGGTCTTCCTGATGCCGGGCGCGGTGGCGGGGGCGACCCTGCTGGCGCGGGACCTGGTGGGGGCGGATTCCGCCGAGGACGGGGCGGAGGGGGAGACCGAGGAGGCCGACTCCGACAGCCACCCCTACGGCCAGGGCAACCCCTACGGCCAGGGCCACGCTCCGGGCCAGGGCCAGCCGTACGGCGCCCCCGGGCAGCCCTACGGCGCCGGGCAGCAGCCTTACGGCCAGGGCCACGCCCCGGGCCAGCCCTACGCCCCGGCCCAGCCCTACGCTCCGGCCCCCGGCCAGGGGCATCCCTACGCTCCCGGCCAGGCCTACCCGCCGGCTCCCGGCCAGGCCTACGGCCAGGGGTACCCGGCCTCGTACTCCTAGGGCGGCGGCCAGGACGGCGGCCCCTCAGCGCCCGGCGCGCCGCAGCAGGGTGAGCGCCCCGACGGTGTCCTCGCCCGCGTGGGCCGCCGGGTCGGCCTCCAGCCGCTCCCGCATCAGGTCCAGGTACGGGCCGATCAGCTCGGTGCTGACCCCCTGGTCGGCGGCGGTGCGCACCAGGGTGCCGCTGGCCGCGACCTGCATGGCCAGGTTGGACTCCACCCCGCTGGTGAAGTCCCGCGAGGTCAGCCGCTCGGCGGCGTTCCCGGTGAAGAAGCCCATCGCGCCCAGCCACTCCGACAGCAGCGGCGCCAGGTCCTTCGGGGCGATGTCCTCGCCCTCGATCAGTGCGTAGGCGTGCGAGATCCCCCCGAACAGCCCGTACATCGCGCTCAGCAGCGCCACGTCGTGCAGGGCCGCGTGGCCGGGGTCCTCGCCGACGAAGCGGGCTGCGGCCGGGACCTCCAGCACCTCCCGGTGGGTGTCGAAGAGGGCGCGGGAGCCGCTGTAGAAGACGTAGCCCCCGGCCTCCGGGGCGCCGATCATCGACGGGGTGCCCATGATCCCGGCGTCCACGAACCGGGCCCCGCGCTCCTGCGCCCAGGCGGCCCGCGCCCGGCCCTCGGCGGGGGTGCCGGTGGTGAGGTTGACCAGGTCCTTGCCGGTCAGGTCGACGCCGTCCAGGGCGGAGCCGATGCTGGCGTCGTCCAGCAGGCAGAGCACGACCAGGGTGTTCGCGGCCACGGCCTCGGCGGCGCTCGCCGCGACGGCCGCGCCCTCGGGGGCCAGGGCCTCGGCCTTGGCGGCGGTGCGGTTCCAGACGGTCAGGGGGTGCCCGGCGGCGAGCCAGGTGCGGGCGAGGGCGGTGCCCATGTCGCCGAGGCCGAGCAGGGCGAGCGGACGCTTCGTCACGTGTGTGTCAGTCATGCCGTTTAGCCTGGTGGCGGGCGATGAAGTGCTCAAGTACGCACTTTGGGGTGGGTGGTTACCCCGGGGTGAGCGAGCAGGTGGGAGGGGTGGGTGTGATGGCGCTGACACGGAGGCCCGGGGCGGACCACTGCGGGATCGCGGCGGCGATGTCGGTGATCGACGGCAAGTGGAAGGTCTCGCTCCTGTGGGAGCTGGAGCAAGGTCCGCGCCGCCGCTTCGGCGAGCTGCGCCGGCTGGTCCCCGGGGTCTCGGAGAAGGTCCTCGCCGCGCAGCTGCGCGAGCTGGAGACGGACGGCATAGTCCACCGCGAGGTGTACGACGAGGTCCCGCCGCGCGTGGAGTACTCCCTGACCCCGCTCGGCGAGGAGCTGAACGGGGCCCTGGAGGCCCTGGGGGAGTGGGGCGCCAAGCACCTCCTCCCGGATTCCGCCTGAGCCGGGGCCGAGCCGGGGCCCAGGCGGGGCCGGGCGTCAGGCGGGGATGTCGACCGTGACCACGTCCGGGGTGTGGTCGTCGGCCTCGGCCAGGAGGGTGCCGTCCGGGGCCCATGCGGCCGCGCCGCCGCAGCCCGTCCAGGGGCCCGCCGGGCCGACGTGGTTGGCGAGGACCACGTACAGGCCGTGCTCCTTCGCGATCCCGGGGTAGACGCTCGCCCGCTCGGCGCGGCCGCCGCCCGTGCCGTACAGGGAGCTGGCCAGGTGCACGGTGCAGCCGTCGGCCGCGGCCCGGCCGGCCAGGTCCGGGAAGTGGTTGTCGAAGCACACCCCCAGCGAGAAGCGGATGCCGCCGAGTGCGAAGCGCCCGTCGGCCGTGCCCGGGGCGAAGGCGCCCTGTTCGTGCTGGAAGAGGTGCTGTTTGGCGTACGCCGTCACGTGCGCGCCCTCCGCGTCGTACACCAGGGTCGCGATGGTGGGCAGCGGCCCGTCGGTGCGCAGGGCGACGTTGACAGCGGTCGCGATCCCGGCGGAGCGCAGCCCGTCCAGGCGGGGGTCCTCGGGGCCGTCCAGCCACAGGCCGGGGTCCTCGGCGAGGGACTCCAGCTCGTACCCGGTGAGCGTGAACTCCGGGAAGACCACCAGCTCCGCGCCCTGTCCGCGCGCCCGGGCGGCGAGGGCGGCGGCGTGGGCGGCGTTGGCGGTGACGTCGGCGGGGACGCAGGTGAGCTGCGCGGCGGCGATCTTCATAGGGTCCAGGGTGTCAGTCCTCCTGCGGGCTCCGGCCGCCGGGGAGTCCGCCGCGGCGGCGCACCAGGCCCAGTTCCACCAGGTTGAGGCCGGTCACCACGGCGGTCAGCAGCGCGAGCGCCCCGAGGGAGGGCAGCAGCGCGGCCGCCGGCAGCAGGGCCAGGACGGCCGCGGCGGCCACCAGCCGGGTCACCGACCAGGAGCGGAAGAGGTGCCAGCGGGTGTAGCCGAAGGTGGCGAGGAAGAGGGCGCAGCCCCCGTAGAGGAGGGCGGCGACGGCGAGCGGCAGCCGGGCGCCCGGGTGGGCGACGGCCTCGGCCATGCCGACGGCCACCGCGATGATCGAGGCGATCAGCGAGAGGTGCCCGTACGAGAGGACCTGCCGGGCCACGTCCGCCCGTACGGCCGCCGTCTCCAGCCCGTGCCGGACGGCTCCGGCGGCCAGGTGGAAGTAGACCCACCACATGCTGCAGACCAGGGTGAAGGCCACGGCGACGGCCGTCAGGGAGCCGGCGTCCAGGTCGGGGGCGGTGGCCACCGGGGCGCCGACGGCCACGATCGACTCGCCGAGCGCGATCATCACGAACAGGCCGAACCGCTCGGCGAGATGGCCGGAGTCGAGGTTCAGCCGGACCATGCTGGAGCGCGTCAGCCGGGGCGCGGCCAGGTCCACGGCGGCGGCCAGGGCCCACAGCCCGACGCGGGCGTTCCCGTCGAGGAAGGCGCCGGCCAGCAGCAGCGGTCCGCTGATCAGCACCGACAGGGTCACCGGGGTGGGCCTCAGGCGCCGGCTGCGGCCGTGGGCGAGCGCGGCGAGCACCAGGCGGGCGCAGAAGTAGGCTCCGGCGAGGAGCGGCCCGCGGTCGCCGTAGGCCTCGGGCAGGGCCAGGGCCATCAGCAGGCCGCACAGTCCGGCCGCGAAGAGGGCGATCCGGTTCAGCGGCCGGTCCGCGTCATGGGTGTTGGCGTGGACGGTGTTGCCCACCCACACCCAGTAGACGGGCACGAAGACGATCAGGGCGCGGCCGGTGCCGGCCCATCCGTGGTCGTGGTGCAGCAGGGCCGAGACCTGCGTGACGGCGAACACCAGCACCAGGTCGAAGAACAGCTCCGACCACGCGACCTTCTTCTCGGCCTTCTCGGCCTCCTCGGCCGGCTTTTCCGCTTCCTGCGACTCCATTTCGTGTCCCCCCACTCGAAGTTCGGGGAAAGGATGCCCGGTCGGATCGCACGGTTATGCGCCGGGGCCCCGCAGCAGGGTCAGGAAGGAGCGGAACGCGGCGGGCATGTCCACCGATTCCGGGGCGAGCAGCCACTGGTACTGGAGGCCGTCCATCACCGCCGTCAGCAGCGGAGCGGCCTGTTCCGGGGTGAGGCCCGAGGGGAGGCGCTCGCCGAACTCGGCGCGCAGCAGGGTGGCCATCTCCGCGCGTACCTGCGCGTAGCGCTCGGTGAAGAACGCGCGGGCCGGGTGGCCGTCGGTGACGCTCTCGCCGAGCAGCGCCGAGAAGGTCTGCACGATGCCGGGGCGCATGGCGTTGTACTCCACCAGCGACTCCAGCAGGTCCAGGCGCCAGGCGTCGGCGGCGGCGCGCGAGCCCCCGCCGGTGTCCCAGCGGTCGCGCTCCTCCAGGACCGCGACCAGCAGGGCCTCCTTGGTCGGGAAGTAGTGCAGCAGCCCCTGCTGGGTCAGGCCCACGCGTTCGGCGACGGAGCCCAGGGACGCGCCCCGGTAGCCGCGCTCGGCGATCACCTCGACCGCCGCGCGGACGATCTCGCCGCGCCGTTCCTCGCTCTTCGCCCTGGCCATCGCCGGCACCCCTTCCGCTCACACCTGCCAGCAGGACCGTACGGCATGGTGAAATCACGAAAAGATTACAAGACCTACCGCTTGCCAGGTAACGGGTCCACGATGGGGGCCATCCGCCCCCCACCGGAAGAGGAGGCACGGCTGTGACCGATGCCGATCAGGCCCGCGAGGACCGGGCCCGCGAGGACCGGGCCCGCGAAGACGCCGTGGAAGCGGCGCTCGGCAAGCTGGACCTCGACACCAAGGCCCGCCTCCTGGCCGGCCAGGACATGTGGTCCCTGCCCGCCGTCCCCGGGATCGGGCTGGGCTCCCTGGTCATGTCCGACGGGCCCGTCGGCGTCCGGGGCGTGCGCTGGACCGCCGACGACCCGTCGCTCGCCCTGCCCTCCCCGACCGCGCTCGCCGCCGCCTGGGACCCCGCCCTCGCCCGCCGCGCGGGCCGCCTCCTCGCCCAGGAGGCCCGCCGCAAGGGCGTCCACGTCCTCCTCGCCCCCACCGTCAACCTGCACCGCTCCCCGCTGGGCGGCCGCCACTTCGAGTGCTACTCCGAGGACCCGTACCTCACCGGCGCCATCGGCAGCGGCTACGTCAGCGGCGTCCAGGACGGCGGGGTCGCCACCACCGTCAAGCACTTCGTCGGCAACGACGCCGAGACCGAGCGCTTCACCGTCGACAGCGTCATCGCCCCGCGCCCGCTGCGCGAGGTCTACCTGGCGCCCTTCGAGGCCATCGTCGCCAACGCCCGCCCCTGGGGCGTCATGACCGCCTACAACCGCGTCAACGGCACCACCATGACGGAACACCGGTACCTGGTGAACGAGGTCCTGCGCGGCGAGTGGGGCTTCGACGGCTACAACGTCTCCGACTGGATGGCCGCCCGCTCCACCACCGGGGACGTCCTCGGCGGCCTCGACGTGGCCATGCCCGGCCCGCAGACCGTCTACGGGCCCGCCCTCGCCGAGGCCGTCCGCGCCGGGGAGGTCCCCGAGCACGCCGTCGACGGGGCCGTGCGCAACGTGCTGCGGCTCGCCGCCCGCGTGGGCCTCCTGGAAGGCGCCCCCGCCGTGGTCGCCGAGCCCCCCGCGCCGGTCGACGGGCAGGCCCTGGCCCGCGAGCTGGCCGCCCGGGGGTTCGTCCTCGTACGCAACGACGCCGGCGCCCTGCCGCTGGACGCCGCGCCCGGCCGCACCGTCGCCCTGATCGGCGCCGCCGCCCGGGACGCCCGCGTCCTCGGCGGCGGGTCCGCGACCGTCTTCCCCGAGCGGGTGGTGTCCCCGCTCGACGGGCTCACCGCCGCGCTGCCCGAAGGGGCCCTGACCTTCGCGGTCGGCGCCGACCCGAGCGACGAACTCGGCCCCGCCGGGCAGGGCTTCGAGCTGCGCGCCGTCTGCCGGGACGCCTCGGGGGCCGTCATCGGCGAGGGCGGCCTGCCGGGCGGGCAGGTCCAGTGGATCGGCGAGGACCTGCCCGCGGGGGTCACGTACGAGACGATGGCCACCATCGAGGTCACCGGTACGTACCTGCCGCGCGAGAGCGGCGAGCACGCCTTCGGCACCCGCGGACTCGGCGCCTTCACCCTCGCCGTCGGCGGCCGCACCCTCTGGGAGGGCGTCCAGGAGACGGGCGACGAGGCCGACCCCTTCGAGGCCTTCTTCGGGGCCCCCAGCGAGCGCGCCCGGATCACCCTCACCGAGGGCGAGCCGGTCGGGGTGTCGCTGACCTACCGGGTTCCCGACATGAGCGCGTTGCCGCTCAAGGCCGTCGTGTTCTCCCTGCTCCACCTCGGGCCGCGGCGCGACGCCGACGAGCTGATCGCCGAGGCGGTGGCGGCCGCGCGGGCCGCCGACACCGCCGTCGTGGTCGTCGCCACCACCGAGCGGGTGGAGTCCGAGGGCTTCGACCGGCGCGACCTCACCCTGCCCGGCCGCCAGGACGACCTGGTGCGCGCCGTCGCCGCCGCCAACCCCGACACGGTGGTCGTCGTCAACGCGGGCTCCCCGGTGGAACTGCCCTGGCGCGAGGACGTCGCCGCCGTGCTGCTGACCTGGTTCCCCGGGCAGGAGGGCGGGGCCGCGCTGGCCGACGTACTCCTCGGGGAGGCGGAGCCCGGCGGGCGGCTGCCCACCACCTGGCCCGCCGCGCTCGCCGACGCGCCCGTCACCGAGGTCGTCCCCGCCGAGGGACGGCTGGAGTACCGCGAGGGGCTGTTCATCGGCTACCGGGCGTACGAGGCCCGGGGCGTGACCCCCGCCTACCCCTTCGGGCACGGCCTCGGCTACACCGACTGGGCCTACGAGTCCCTGGAGGCCACCGCCGGGTCCGTCAGGGTCCGCCTCACCAACACCGGGACCCGGCCGGGCCGCGAGGTGGTCCAGGTCTACCTGGCTCCCCTCGCGGACGGCGTCGAGCGCCCGGCGAGCTGGCTGGCCGGTTTCGCGGGCGCCGAGGCCGGCCCCGGCGAGAGCGTCGAGGTGGAGATCGCGCTGCCCCCCCGGGCCTTCGAGATCTGGGACGAGGAGGCGCGCGGCTGGCGCCGGATCGGCGGCACCTACGAGGTCCGCGCGAGCCACTCGCACGCCGACACCCGGCTGACGGCGACCCTCGACCTGTGACGGCGGGGCGGCGCGACACGCCGTAGCGCCGGATTGGCCGGAAAACATCCCCGAACCGGGACGGGGGCGGGCCCTGACGACCCGCCCCCGTCCCTTCCGCGTCAACGTGGCGGCTGCGCCGCCGTCACCTGTCGGTGCGCGAGTTCCGCGAGCCGCGCCTGCCCGTCCTTGCCCGGGTGGAACCAGTCCCAGTGGCTCAGTTGGTCCGCCGCGAAGGGGTACTGGAAGACCGCGCCGCCGTCGTAGCGGCACAGCTCGTCCTTCGCGCAGACCTCGCGCAGCACCTCGTTGTACTCGACCACCCGCGCCCGCACCTTCTCCCGGCGGGCCGTCGCCCCGGCCTCGGCCGACAGCGGGTCGGCCAGCATGGACTGACAGATGCCCAGCTTCCAGATCTGCCGTACGACGGGGCTGTCCCGGCCCTGCTCCCACAGCCGCTGGAGGTCCGGCACGGAGGACACGTACACCTGCGAAGTGGGCGACGCGGCCCGCAGGTCCTTCAGGGACTGCTCGAAACCGGCCCGGAACTCGGCCACCGGGGTCATCGACGAAGCCGTGGGCCGGCAGGCGTCGTTCGAACCCACCATCACCGTGACCAGGCCGGGCTTGTGCTGCGCCGCCGAGGCCAGCTGCCCCGGCAGGTCCGCCATGCGCGAACCGGTCACCGCGTAGTTCCAGCTCCGCGCGGGCACCTCCGCGTCGCCGAGCAGCCGGGCGGCCAGGGAGCGGACCGCGGGATCGCTGCCGGTGGCCCAGGAGACCTCCGGGCAGTCGGCCAGCACCGAACAGGCGTCGAAACCACGGGTGATGGAGTCGCCGACCGCGGCGACCGAGGCGGGCGCGGGGTTCCAGCGCGGGGGGGCCTGCGCCCCGCGCTCGCCGCCGGCCGCCGGCCCGCCGGAGTCACAGCCCGTGACCACCGCGGCCAGGACGGCCACCGCCACACCCGCGCCCGTGGACGTCCGGCGCGCGCGACGGCGCGCAGCGGTGGTGCGCATCGGGTGGTCCTCCCTCGTCGCCCCGTGTCCTTCCGGGGGCGTCCTGCTGAGTGAATGCTCTGTGTTTACGGGCCTTGGAGCGACCGTACGTCACACCATGACCCCTGGCGCACGGTAGCTTTTTCCCGTGGCGTTTCGGCCGCAAGTGCCGCAGCGCAATGTCAAATAATTTCCGTTACATTACATCACGTCACATACTGTCCGTTTTCTGGAGTTTATTCCCGACCTCGTCCCACACTGGAGGTCCCGGTGACGACACGTGGAGTTCTGTACGTGCATTCCGCACCGCGCGCGCTCTGCCCGCATGTGGAATGGGCTGTTGCGGGCGTGCTCGGGGTGCGGGTGAACCTCGACTGGATCAGGCAGCCCGCCTCCCCCGGCACCTGGAGAGCCGAGTTCTCCTGGCAGGCAGAGGCGGGGACCGCCTCGAAACTCGCCTCCGCCCTGCGCGGCTGGCACCTGCTCCGCTTCGAGGTGACCGCCGAACCCTGCCCGACCGCCGAGGGCGAGCGCTACAGCTCCACCCCGGAGCTCGGCATCTACCACGCCGTCACCGGCATGCACGGGGACATCCTGATCCCCGAGGACCGGCTGCGCGCCGCGCTGGCCCGGTCCGCGCGCGGCGAGACCGACCTGGAGGCGGAGATCGCCAAGCTGCTCGGCAAGCCCTGGGACGACGAACTGGAGCCCTTCCGCTACGCCGGCGAGGGCGCCCCGGTCCGCTGGCTCCACCAGGTGGTCTGAAGCGGTACGAGGAAGGCCCCCGCCCGGCACTGCCGGGCGGGGGCCTTCCTCGTACGCGTCGCTACGGTCAGACGGTGCGGAACGCCAGCGAGACGTTGTGGCCGCCGAAGCCGAAGGAGTTGTTGATCGCGGAGATCGGGCCGTCGACCGGCAGCTTGCGGGGCTCCCCGCGCACGATGTCCGCGTCGATGTCATCGTCCAGCTCGTCGATGTTGATCGTCGGCGGGGCGATCCGGTTGTACAGCGCCAGCACGGTGGCGACGGTCTCGATACCGCCGGCGCCGCCCAGCAGGTGACCGGTCATCGACTTGGTCGCGGAGATCGCGATGTGGTCGAGGTCGTCGCCCAGGACCCTGCGCAGGGCCTTCAGCTCGGCCGTGTCACCCTGCGGGGTGGACGTGGCGTGCGCGTTCACGTGGACCAGCTCGGACGGGTCCAGCTGGGTGTTGTCGAGCAGGTTCTGCAGGGCCGCCGCGACACCGCGGCCCGTCGGCTCCGGCTGCGCGATGTGGTGGCTGTCCGCGGACAGGCCCTGGCCCAGCACCTCGCAGTAGACCCGGGCGCCGCGCGCGGCGGCGTGCTCGGCGGACTCCAGGACCACGACACCGGCGCCCTCGCCGAGGACGAAGCCGTCGCGGGCCTTGTCGTACGGGCGGGAGGCCGTGGTCGGGTTCTCGTTGTTCTTGGACATCGCCATCATGTTGGCGAACGCCGCGATCGGCAGCGGGTGGATCGCGGCCTCGGTACCGCCGGCGACGACCACATCGGCACGGCCGGTACGGATCATCTCGACGGCGTAGCCGATGGCTTCGGCGCCCGAGGCGCACGCGCTGACCGGGGTGTGCACACCGGCGCGGGCGTTGACCTCGAGGCCGACGTTGGCGGAGGGGCCGTTCGGCATGAGCATGGGAACGGTGTGCGGGGAGACCCGGCGCACACCCTTCTCCTTCAGTACGTCGTACTGGTCGAGCAGGGTGGTGACACCGCCGATGCCGGAGGCGATCACGGTGCCCAGACGCTCGGGGACGATGGCCTCGTCCTCGCCCGCCGGAGCGGTGTAACCCGCGTCGGCCCAGGCCTCGCGGGCCGCGATGAGCGCGAACTGCGCCGAGCGGTCGAGCTTGCGGGCCAGCGGGCGGGGGAGTACCTCACCCGGGTCCACGGCGGCCTGGGCGGCGATGCGGACCGGCAGTTCGGCGAAGCGCTCGCCCTCCAGGGGCGAGACGCCGGACCGGCCGGCGAGCAGACCTTCCCAGGTCGAAGCGCTGTCGCCACCCAGCGGAGTGGTTGCGCCGATACCGGTGACGACCACGGTGCGATTGGTCGGGCTCACAGGAATTCTTTCTCCACGTCTAAGGGGGTGCTGAATTGTCACGGCGCCACCGCCGGGTGGCGACAAACGCTCGTCAGGCTCAGGCCTGGTGCTTCAGGATGTAGTCGGCAGCGTCGCCGACCGTCTTGAGGTTCTTGACGTCCTCGTCGGGGATCTTGACGTCGAAGCGCTCTTCAGCGGCGACGACGACCTCGACCATGGACAGCGAGTCGACGTCCAGGTCGTCGGTGAAGGACTTGCCGAACTCGACGTCCTCGACCGGGATGCCCGCGATCTCGTTGACGATCTCCGCGAGACCCGCGACGATTTCTTCCTGCGTGGCGGCCATGTGGCGCTCCTTCTGTGTAGCTAACTGGTGGATCAGGGCGGGAAAAGAGATCCCGGGCCCTAGGGGAGGGTAACGACCGTCGCGGCGTAGACGAGCCCCGCCCCGAAGCCGATGACGAGCGCGGTGTCGCCGCTCTTCGCCGCTCCGGTCGCCAGGAGCCGCTCCATGGCGAGCGGGATCGAGGCGGCCGACGTGTTGCCGGTGGTTTCCACGTCACGGGCGACCGCGACGTGCTCCGGCAGCTTGAGAGTCTTCACCATCGAGTCGATGATCCGCATGTTGGCCTGGTGCGGAATGAAGACGTCCAGGTCGTCCACGGTGATCCCGGCGGCGTCGAGCGCCTGCTGGGCCACCTTGGTCATCTCGAAGACGGCCCAGCGGAAGACCGCCTGACCCTCCTGGGTGATGGCCGGGAACTTCTCCCCGGCGTCCTTGCCGAGGTACTGGTCCCACGGCACGGTCTGCTTGATGGTCTCGGACTTGTCGCCCTCCGAACCCCACACCGTGGGGCCGATGGCCGGCACGTCGGAGGGGCCGACGACCACGGCGCCGGCGCCGTCGCCGAACAGGAAGGCCGTCGCGCGGTCCTCCAGGTCGGTCAGGTCCGAGAGCCGCTCGACACCGATGACGAGCACGTACTCGGCGGAACCTTCCACCACCATGCCCTTGGCGAGCGTCAGGCCGTAGCCGAAGCCGGCGCAGCCCGCGGAGATGTCGAACGCGGCGGGCTTGATCGCCCCGACCCGGTGCGCGATCTCCGTCGCGACGGCCGGAGTCTGCTTGAAGTGCGAGACCGTGGAGACGATCACGGCGCCGATCTGCTCCGGGGAGACCCCGGCGTCGGCCAGGGCCTTGCCCGAGGCCTCCACCGACATCGCGGCGACGGTCTCCTGGTCGGAGGCCCAGTGCCGGGTCTGGATGCCGGAGCGGGAACGGATCCACTCGTCGGACGAGTCGATCGTCTCGAGGATGACCTCGTTGGGCACCACCCGGGCCGGGCGGTAGCCGCCGACCCCGAGGATGCGGGCGTAGGGGGAACCCTTGGCAGGCTTGATCTTGGACATGCTGTGTGGGCTCCTTCTCTCAGGCCGTGTGCTTGGCGATGAGCTCTGCGGCCTTGGGGAGATCGTCCGGCGTCTTCAGCGCCACGCTCGGTACGCCCTTCAGCGCCCGCTTGGCCAGACCCGTCAGGGTGCCGCCCGGGCACAGCTCGATGATCCCGGTGACGCCCAGTTCGGCGAACGTCTCCATGCACAGGTCCCAGCGGACCGGGTTCGCGACCTGGCCGACCAGGCGGGCGACGACGTCGGCGCCCGTGGCGACGACGAGGCCGTCCTTGTTCGACACGTACTTCAGTGCCGGGTCGGCCGGAGCGAGGGCCTCGGCGGCCTTCGCCAGCGTGGCGACCGCGGGGGCCATGTGGTGCGTGTGGAAGGCGCCCGCGACCTGGAGGGCCACGACCTTGATGGAGCCCTCGGGCTTCTCGGCGACCAGGGCCTCGATCTGCTCCTTGGTGCCGGCGGCCACGATCTGGCCCGCGCCGTTGATGTTGGCCGGGGTCAGCCCCAGCTTCTCCAGGTGCGCGACGACCACGTCCTGGTCACCGCCCAGCACCGCGGCCATGCCCGTCTCGGTGACGGCGGCGGCCTCGGCCATGCCCAGACCGCGGGTGCGGACGAACGACAGCGCGTCGCCCTCGCTCAGCACACCGGCGAAGGCGGCAGCGGTGATCTCACCGACGCTGTGGCCCGCGACGGCACCGAAGGCCGTCGGCGCGTCCAGCGCGGTAGCGGACAGCAGACCGGCCGCGACCAGCAGCGGCTGGGCCACCGCGGTGTCGCGGATCTCGTCCGCGTCGGCCTTCGTGCCGTAGTGGGCAAGGTCGAGCCCGATGGCGTCGGACCACCCCGCGACGCGCTCGGCGGCGCCGGGGAGTTCGAGCCAGGGAGTCAGGAAGCCGGGCGACTGAGCGCCTTGGCCTGGAGCGACGAGTACGAGCACCCTCACACTCTCTCTTGTGGATGGTCTCCGCCGCCCGTGGGGACAGGGACGAAGAACGGTCGGGGTAATTGTTGATGTCCGACAAAAGTCTAGGACTGCTGATCTCCGTCGGCCAGACGCCCCAGGATCAGGGCGATCCGCAGCGTGAACGCCGAGCGCACGTCGGAGGGTGACCAGCCGGTGACGTCGGTCACACGTCGGAGCCGGTAGCGCACCGTGTTGGGGTGCACGAACAGCATCCGCGCCGCCCCCTCCAGGCTGCTGGCCTGCTCCAGGTAGACACTCAGCGTTTCCAGCAGCGCCGAGCCCGCCTCCTCCAGCGGTCTGTAGATCTCCTCCACCAGCTGCTCCCTGGCCGAGGGATCCGAGGCGATCGCGCGCTCGGGCAGGAGATCGTCCGCCAGGACCGGGCGCGGGGCGTCCTGCCAGGCCGTACAGGCCTTCAGGCCGGCCGCCGCGGCCTGCGCGGACTTCGTCGCGTTCAGCAGGTCGGGGACCACCGGACCCGCCACCACCGGACCGGCCGCGAACGGCCCGATCACGGACTTGGCCACGTGCATCGGGTTGTCGCTGCCGCCCGCGATCACGACCAGGCGGTCGCCGAGGACCCCGGTGAGGACCTGGAGCTTGTGGTGGCGGGCCGCGCGGCGGATCGCCTCCACCGTCAGCTCGCTGTCCCCCTCCGGGGCGGTGCCCAGGACCACGCAGACGTGGTCCGGCGAGTTCCAGCCGAGCGCCGCGGCCCGCGACAGCGCACCCTCGTCGGCCTCGCCCGACAGCACGGCGTTCACGACCAGGGACTCCAGCCGGGCGTCCCACGCCCCGCGCGCCTCGGCGGCCTGGGCGTAGACCTGGGCGGTCGCGAAGGCGATCTCCCGGGCGTACACGAGCAGCGCCTCGCGCAGGATCGACTCGTCGCCGGGGGCCGCCACCTCGTCGATCGCGGCCTCCATGACCTCGATCGTCGTACGGACCATCTCGACGGTCTGGCGCAGGGTGATCGCCCGGGTCAGCTCGCGCGGAGCCGTCCCGAAGACATCGGTGGAGATCGCCTGCGGGGTCTCCGGGTGCCGGAACCACTCCGTGAAGGCGGCGATGCCGGCCTGTGCGACCAGGCCGATCCACGACCGGTTCTCCGGAGGCATCGCCCGGTACCACGACAGGTTCTCGTCCATCCGCGCGATGGCGTTGGCGGCGAGCCGGCCGGAGGACTTCTCCAGGCGGCGCAGCGTCGCGGCGTGCGGGTGGACAGGATGCGCGGGACGGGTCTCGGGGGACTGCTCACGTTCGGGTTGGGGCACGGGACAAGACTGCCTTATCGGCGCCCCGGCGCGGACTCGGGTCCGCGTGCCGGTCTTCCGGCGGCGGCTACGGTGGCCCGCATGATCGATGTACGCCGCGCCGCCGACCGGTACGCGGGAGGGGACCCGGACGCCGGGATCACCACCCGTCACGCCTTCTCCTTCGGGTCCTTCTACGACCCGGACAACATCCGTTTCGGCCCGGTGCTGGCCTGCAACGAGGAGAGCCTCGCCCCCGGCGCCGGCTTCGACGAGCACCCGCACAGCCACACCGAGATCGTCACCTGGGTGGTGGAGGGCGAGCTCACCCACCAGGACAGCGCCGGCGGGCACACCGGCGTGGTCCGGCCCGGGGACGTCCAGCGGCTCGGCGCCGGGGACGGGGCGCGGCACGTGGAGCGCAACGACGCCGCGGTCCCGCTGAGGTTCGTCCAGATGTGGCTCGCGCCGCTGACGGCGGGCGGGGAGCCCGCGTACGAGGTCGTACGGGACCTCGCGGACGGTACCCCGTACGAGGTCCCGGCGGCAGGCGCCGTGCTCCACGTCCGGCGGCCGGGCGCGGGCGAGCGGGTCCCCGTACCGGCGGCGGAACGGGTCTACCTGCACGTGGTGCGCGGGGACCTGCGGCTCGACGGACAGGAGCTGGGCCCCGGGGACTCGGCGCGGATCACCGCCGAGAAGGGCCTGGAGGTCGTCGCCGGGTCCCCGGGGGAGCTGCTGATCTGGGAGCTGCCGGCCTAGGCCCGGCCCGCGCGCAGTTCCGCGAGGACCGCGTCGGTGAAGGGGGTCCAGGCCTCCACCGCCCAGGGCCCGAAGGCGCGGTCGGTCAGCGCCACGCAGGCGGCGCGGACGTCCGGGTCCACCCACAGGAAGGTGCCGGACTGGCCGAAGTGGCCGAAGGTGCGCGGGGAGGACGTCAGGCCCGTCCAGTGCGGGGACTTGCCGTCCCGGATCTCCATGCCGAGGCCCCAGTCGTTGGGGGACTGGTGGCCGTAGCCCGGCAGGACGCCCTTGAGGCCGGGGTGGACCACGGAGGTGGCCTCGGCGACCGTGCGGACGTCGAGCAGCCGGGGCGCCTGGAGTTCGGCGGCGAAGCGCGCGAGGTCGGCGACGGTGGAGACGCCGTCCTTGGCGGGGGAGCCCTCCAGGCTGGAGGAGGTCATGCCCAGCGGCTCGAAGACGGCCTGGTGCAGGTACTCGGCGAAGGGGATCCCGGTGGTCTTGGCGAGGTGGTCGCCGAGCACCTCGAAGCCGGCGTTGGAGTACAGCCGGCGCTGCCCGGGCGGGGCGCTCGCGCGGTGCTCGTCGAAGGCCAGGCCGCTGGTGTGCGCGAGCAGGTGACGGACCGTCGAACCCTCGGGCCCGGCCGGCTCGTCCAGTTCGAGCGCCCCCTCCTCGTACGCGACGAGGACGGCGTACGCGGCGAGCGGCTTGGTGACCGAGGCCAGCGGGAAGCGGCGGGCCGTGTCCCCGTGGGAGCCGGCGAGGCTCCCGTCGGCGCGCACGACGGCGGCCGCGGCGGCCGGTACCGGCCAGGTCTCGATGGCCCGCAGGCTCTCCATGCTCTCCATGCGGCCGAGCCTACTTGCTTGGAGTGCACTCCAAGGTTTTAGCGTAGGGGCCATGAGCCTGACGGAGACGC
Organism: Streptomyces sp. NBC_00091; assembly: GCF_026343185.1. GTDB lineage: Bacteria > Actinomycetota > Actinomycetes > Streptomycetales > Streptomycetaceae > Streptomyces. The sequence continues at coordinate 4,097,134 of NZ_JAPEMA010000001.1, forward strand.
GGTACACGATCAGCGAGGTCGAGGCCCGGACCGGTCTGACCCAGCACACCCTGCGCTGGTACGAGCGGATCGGCTTGATGCCGCACGTGGACCGCTCCCACTCGGGACAGCGGCGGTTCAGCGAGCAGGACCTCGGCTGGCTGGGCTTCGTGGGCAAGCTCCGCGCCACCGGGATGTCGGTGGCGGACATGGTCCGCTACGCCGAACTCGTCCGCGAGGGCGAGCACACGGTCGACGAGCGCCGCGAGCTGCTGGAGCGGACCCGCCGCGAGGTGCGGGCGCGGCTCGCCGAGCTGACGGACGCGCTCGACGTACTGGACTACAAGATCAGCATGTATGCGATGAACACCAACACCGTGAACACGGTGAACACGGCCGCCGGGAAGGCACAGTTATGACGGAGCGCAACACCACCATCGAGCGGGCCGAACTGGGCAAGGGCGGACCGCTCGTCGGAGTCCAGGGCCTCGGCTGCATGGGCATGAGCGAGTTCTACGGGGAGACCGACGAGACCGCGGCCCGCGAGACCCTGGACGCGGCGCTGGCCGCCGGGGTCACCCTCTTCGACACGGCGGACGTCTACGGGCGCGGCGCGAACGAGGAGTTCCTGGCGCCCTTCGTGGCCGCCCACCGGGACGAGATCACCCTGGCCACGAAGTTCGCCATCGAGCGCAACGACGACCCGCTCTACCGGGGGATCCGCAACGACCGCGCGTACATCCGCCAGGCCGTCGAGGACAGCCTGCGCCGGCTCGGCGTGGACGTGATCGACCTGTACTACATGCACCGCCACGACCCGGCCGTGCCGTTCGCGGAGTCGGTGGGCGCCATGGCCGAGCTGGTGCGGGAGGGGAAGGTGCGCCACCTGGGGCTCAGCGAGGTCACCGGGCCCGAGCTGCGCGAGGCGCACGCGGTGCACCCCATCGCGGCGCTCCAGTCGGAGTGGTCGCTGTTCAGCCGGGACGTGGAGCGCAGCGCGGTGGGCGCGGCGGCGGAGCTGGGCGTGGCCTTCGTGCCGTACTCCCCGCTCGGGCGGGGCTTCCTGACGGGTGCCTTCGCGGACGCCGCGGCGGAGCTGTCGGCCGACGACTTCCGCCAGCACCAGCCCCGGTTCACCGGCGAGAACGCCAAGGCCAACGCGGCCCTGCTGGCCCCGGTCCGGGAGATCGCGGCCGCGCACGGGGCCACGGCGGCGCAGGTCGCGCTGGCCTGGGTGCAGCAGCGCGCGGCGGTGCACGGCCTGACGGTGATCCCGATCCCCGGCACCCGCAAGCCGAGCCGCCTCGCGGAGAACACCGCCGCGACCCGGATCACCCTGACCGCGGCGGAACTGGCCCTCCTGGAGCCGCTCGCCGCCCGGGTCGCGGGCCCCCGCTACCCGGACATGGCCTTCACCTCGGACTCCCGCGAGGCGTGAGCCCCGCCGCACCATCCAGCCTCGCCGGCGTTTGAGGCGCGGGCGCGGAGCGCCGTGTAGTGAGCCGCGCCGGCGATTGAGGCGGGAAGGGCGGGTAGGGGACCAGCTCCGCGCAGCGGGCTACGCCCCCGCGGCGAAGCGGTCGCGCAGGGCGGCGTACTCGGCGTCGGTCAGCAGTCCGGTGCTGTGCAGCTCGCTGAGGTGCTGGAGCCGGTCACCGGACGGCCGGGGCCCCGGTACGGCCCCCACCGGCGCCCGCTCCCGCAGCGCGGCGAGCACGGCGGCGGCGAACGGCAGGGACTCGTGCACCGCCCCGTACCCCACCCCGAACACCGCGGCCGCCAGGTCGTGGTCCGGCGGGGCGGGGTCCCCGGCGTGGTCCCGCGGCAGCAGCCGCAGGTGCCCGCCGCCCGGGCGGTCCGGCGAGACCCACTCGACGCCGGACAGCCCGGCCAGCGCGAAGTGCTGGTCGCCCGCCCGCCACTTGGCGCTGCTGGCACCCGTACGCGACCAGTGGAAGCCGACCGCCGAGCCGTCGAAGCCCACCCGGGCGTCGTACGCCTTCAGCTGGAGCGGCGGCCCCGGCACCGCGACGAGGAAGCGGTCGGCGGGTTCGGCGGCGCCGGGCCCCAGCCGCTCGCGCAGCGCGTCGGCGAAGGCCACGGCCTGCGGTGCCCGGTCGCCCGGCAGCACCAGCCGGTACGGATCGCAGGCCTCCTTCAGCTGCCCGGCGGCAGCCTCCATCAGCGGATCGGCGCCCGGTCTCGGCGCGGCACGCAGCACCACCGTGTCCCGCCGGCCCATGGCCCCGGCGGCGGCGTTCACACTCACCCCGGACAACGCTTCCAGGGGGATCCGGCGCTCGCCCAGCACGTGCCAGAGCCGTGGAGTTCGCATCCCCCGTGCGAAGCGGATGAGCACCGAGTCCGAGTCGAACTCCCAGACGGCATGATTTCCGGCCAGTACGTCACCCATGCGGCACATGGTAAAGGGACGCGCCCCTGCGCGTCCCCCTCGTCATCCGGCCCGTTTTTTCGGCTTGCTACGGGTGTTGCGTGCGGGGTGACCCCGTCAGCCACCGTCCGTGCCGGAAAATCCGAGCCGGCAGGCGTCGCTCCCGTTCGCGCAAGCGACGGAACCGAAGGCGCCGGTTCCGATCTTGGCGAAGTTGTCCAACGAGGCCGTCCCTGGCTCGAAATATCCGGTGTGGCTCCCGGCCCCCTGCGAGGACAGCAGCCGCGCGCCGAAGCCCGGGGACACCGGATCCGCGCCGTGGCCCACCCCGCCGACCTCCAGGTGCGGTACGTCGGCGATCCAGTCGCCCTCGTCGCGCATCGCCCAGACCCGCGCGGACGTGTGCAGGTCGGCGGCGTTCCCGGCGCGCATGCCGGGGCTGCCCGCCACCACCAGGTCGGTCACCCGGTCCGGCAGCCGGTGCGCGGCGACCCCGCACAGCACCGATCCGTAGCTGTGGCAGAACAGGGCCACGCTCGCGTCCCCGGGTAGGGCCGCGGCGAGGGACTCCAGTCGTCCGGCGCCCTGGACGGCGAGCCTGCCGGTGGCGGCGTCCACGCCGACCCCGGTGGGGGCGGTGTAGCCGGCCCAGGCGATGACGGCGGTCCGGCTCGCCGGCGCGGTCGCGCGCTCGGCCTCGTACAGGGACTGCCCCATGCCGGCGGGGGCGGTGAGGCGGCGCTGGGTGCGCTCGAAGGTGATCGCGTCGGTGTCCACGCCGGGGACGATCACCGAGACCCGGCGGGCCGCGTCGAGGTCGCCGAAGACCTCGGCCACGAGGCCGGCGCCGGTGGGGTCGAAGACGAGCATCTGCCGGCCGGGCGCGGCGAGGGACTCGAAGCGGTGGGCGCGCTTGACGGCGTTGGTGCGGTCGGCGGGGGCCAGCGCGACGTCCCGGCTCCGGGCCTCCTCCACCCGCGCGGTCTGCGCCAGCGCGTTGCGGTTGGCCCGGTAGCGGGTCTCGGCGGGGGCCCCGTCGAGGTTGCCGACCACGAGCGGGTAACCGTCGGCGAGCCGGGCCCGCTGGTGGCCGTCGAGGTCGGCGAAGAAGCGGGCGACCGTCCGTACGGGGGCGTCGGCGGGCGGTACGGCCCGGCCGTCGATCCGGGCCGCGGCCCACAGGGTGAGCTCGGCGGCGCGCGCCTGGACCCCCGCGTCGGGGCGGTGCACGGCGGTCCAGCCCGTGGTCGCCAGCATGAGGAAGACGACCGCCAGCGCCAGCAGGGTGCGCAGGGCGGCGGGGCGCGCGGGGGCGTCCGGGGCGGCGGGGGCGGGGCGGCCGGGCAGGTTCACTGGAGCCAGCCTAGGAGACCGCTGGAGCCCCTGGCGCTCCAGGTGACCGGGCTCACGGCCGCCCGTGGGACACATCACCCTTGCCGTCACGCTCCGTTGCGGCGCCAGTCCGCTGCCAGGGCCGGACCGATCTGGTCGAGGTAGGCCTCGGTCATCCGCCGGATCGCGGCCACGCTGGTGTCCTCGCCCTGGCCCCAGAGCCGGCCGGTGACCCGCATGACGCCGGAGAACGCGGCGACGGCCACCCGGGGCCGCGGATCGGTGTCCAGGTCGAGCCCCTCGCGGGCGGCGATCAGCCGGGCGATCTCCTCCTCCAGCTCGGTGGAGCGCCGCAGGTGGACGGCGAGCAGGGCCGGGGTGGATTCGATCAGCTGGTAGCCCCGCATGTAGAGGTCGATGGGGACCACCTCGGAGATGGCCTCCTCGACGGTGTCCCAGGCGGCGAGCACCGCGCCCCGCATGGCCTCCAGCGGGGCCTCGGAGGCCGGCCGGGCCCGCAGCTCGGCGACGAAGTGGGACTCGACCAGGTCCTGGACGGCGAAGGCGACCTCTTCCTTGTTGGCGAAGTACCGGAAGAAGGTGCGCTGGGAGACCTCCACGGCGTCGGTGATCTCGTCGACCGTGGTCCGCTCGTACCCCTGGGAGATGAACAGGAGCAGGGCCGCCCGCAACAGCGCGTCCCGGGTGCGCCGCTTCTTGCGCTCGCGCAGTCCGGCCGCCGGGGCGGGCCGCTCGTCGGTCATCACCGCGGAGGTCCTCTCTGATCCTGGAGCCGATGCGCCCGGTCCGACGCCGAGCCCGACCTGACGCTGAGTAAGCGGTCAGGGTACCTGTGACGGACCTGACAGCCGCTGTCGCGTTAAGCCGTTTGTGAAGTGTCAGCCGCTGTCACTAGCCTGTTCGGCATGACTGATCAGATCACCCTCGCCAAGGAATCAGGCCCGTTACCGGCAGGCTCCGGGCTGCGCGGCCATCCCTGGCTCACCCTTGTCGCGGTGGCGATCGGCGTCATGGTCGTCACCCTCGACGGCACGATCGTCGCCGTCGCCAACCCCGCGATCCAGAAGGACCTCGGCGCCAGCCTCGCCGAGGTGCAGTGGATCACCAACGGCTACCTGCTGGCCCTCGCGGTCTCCCTGATCACCGCCGGCAAGCTCGGCGACCGCTTCGGGCACCGCCAGACCTTCCTCATAGGCATCGCCGGCTTCGCGCTCTCCTCGGCCGCGATCGGCCTGTCCACCGGGGTCGGGTCCGTCATCGGCTTCCGCGTCGCCCAGGGCCTCTTCGGCGCCCTGCTGATGCCCGCGGCCCTCGGCCTGCTGCGGGCCACCTTCCCCGCCGAGAAGCTCAACATGGCCATCGGCATCTGGGGCATGGTCATCGGCGCCTCGACCGCCGCCGGGCCCATCGTCGGCGGCCTGCTCGTCGAGCACGTCAGCTGGCAGTCCGTCTTCTTCGTCAACGTGCCGGTCGGCGCCGTCGCACTGCTCTTCGGCCTGTTCATCCTGCTCGACCACCGCGCCGAGAACGCCCCGCGCTCCTTCGACCTCGTGGGCATCGTGCTCCTGTCGGCCGCGATGTTCTCCCTGGTCTGGGCGCTCATCAAGGCCGCCGAGTGGGGCTGGGGCGACACCAGGACCCTGCTCTTCCTCGGCGCCTCCGTGCTGTGCTTCGCGCTCTTCGCCGTCTGGGAGACCAAGGTCTCCGAGCCGCTGATCCCGCTCGGCCTGTTCCGCTCGCTGCCGCTGTCCGCCGGCACCGTACTGATGGTCCTGATGGCCTTCGCCTTCATGGGCGGCCTGTTCTTCGTCACCTTCTACCTGCAGAACGTCCACGGCATGAGCCCGGTCGACAGCGGCCTGCGCCTGCTGCCGCTCACCGGCATGATGATCATCGGCTCGCCGCTGGCCGGCGCCGCCATCACCAAGATCGGCCCGCGGATCCCGCTCGTCGCCGGCATGGTCGCCACCGCCGCCGCCTGCTTCGGGATGGCCCGCCTCACCCCGGACACCGGCACCCTCACCATGTCGCTGTGGTTCGCCCTCCTCGGCCTCGGCCTCGCGCCCGTCATGGTCGGCGCCACCGAGGTCATCGTCGGCAACGCCCCGCTGGAGCTGTCCGGCGTAGCGGGCGGCCTCCAGCAGGCCGCCATGCAGGTCGGCGGCAGCCTCGGCACCGCCGTGCTCGGCGCGGTCATGGCCGCCAAGGTCAGTGACACTTTCGGGGACAACTGGCAGGGAGCGGGCCTGCCCCCGCTCACCCCCGAACAGCTCGACGAGGTCGAGAAGGGGGTCCAGGTCGGCATCGCCCCGGTCCCGCCCGGCGCCCCCGAGCAGGTGGCCCGGACCATCTCCACCGTCGCGCACGACACCTTCGTGTCCGGCATGAACACGGCCTTCACCTGCGCGGGAGTCGTCGCCGTCCTCGCGGCGATCGTGGCCTGCTTCACCAAGCGCGGCCAGAACGCCGAGGCCGGGGCGGGCGCGGGCCACATCTGAGCCGCCCGGAAAAGCGTTACGGGCAGGTCAACCGCACGCCCGACACAGCCCCGCCGGACGGTTCCGGCGGGGCTGTCGCCTATCCGGGTGGACCCGCCCGCGGCCCCTTCCGCCCGGCCGTCGCCACAGGTCAGCGTGGTGTCGACGGAGCGCCGGAAACGGTCCGGAGCCCGTCCGTCAACAAGGAGTTGACCCCGTCATGCGTACGTGGAGCACCGCACGCGTCACCACCCTCGCCGCCGCCCTGCTGGCCGCCGCCGCCCTCATCCCCGGCACCGCCACCGGCGCCCACGCCGCCGGCCCGCCTTGTGCCACGGGACAGCTGTGCCTGTGGACGAAACCGGAGTTCAAGGGAACCAAGCAGACCTACGACCTCAGCACCCTCGAGATCAACAGCTGCACGGCGCTGCCCGCCGGGACCTCCGGGAACTACCAGTCGCTGATCAACCGGACCGGGCGACCGGTCACCACGTACCAGTCGGCCGAGTGCGGGGAGACGGGCGAGTTCCAGACCTACCCGGGCGACGGGGTCTGGCTGCCCCAGTCCCCCTACCAGATCAAGGCGTTCAAGATCTGGGAGCGGTAGCCCCCTCCTGCTCGGCAGAGGCAGAGGCAGAGGCAGAGGCAGGGGCGGGGGCAGCCGCAGATCCGGCGGCCTGGGCGGGCATCACGCCCGGGCCGCCGCCGCCGCCCAGCAGCGCGACCTCGGCGCGCAGGGCCCGTACCTCCGCCTGGAGCTCCCGGATGGCCGCCAGCTGGAGCCGCTCCACCTGGTCGTCGCGTTCGAAACGGGCGATGAACCAGGCGGCGATGTTGGCGGTCACCACACCGAGCAGGGCGATCCCCGACAGCATCAGCCCGACCGCCAGCACCCGGCCCAGACCGGTGGTGGGGGAGTGGTCCCCGTACCCGACCGTGGTCATCGTGGTGAAGGACCACCACACCGCGTCGCCCAGGTTCTTGATGTTCCCCTCGGGGGCGTCCCGCTCCACGCTCAGCACCGCGAGGGAACCGAACATCAGCAGCCCGACCACGGCCCCGGCCACATAGGTGGTCAGCCGGACCTGCGGAGCCATCCGGGCCCGGCGCCCCACCAGCATCAAGGTGGCCACCAGCCGCAGCAGCCGCAGCGGCTGGACGAGCGGCAGCACCACCGCGGCCAGGTCCAGCCAGTGCGTCCGTACGAAACGCCTCCGGTCCGTCGTCAGGCCCAGGCGGACCAGGTAGTCCAGGGCGAAGGCCCCCCACACCACCCACTCCGCGTGGGTGCAGGCCCGGTGGACGCCCTCCCCCGCGTCGGGCACGACGATGGGCACGGCGTAGGCGACGGCGAAAGCCACGGCGAGCACCAGCAGGGGCACCTGCGTACGGCGCTCCCACCGCGCCTGGCGGGAGGGTTCCTTCATGCAGGAATCGTAAGGAACCGCCGAGGGGCGCTGGGACAGGTGTCCCAGCGCCCCCACGGAAGAGTGACCGCTACGCGTCGCCGCCCGCCGCGCCCGGGTCCGCGGCCGTGACGTCCAGCAGCTGGTACCGGTCCACCGCCTGCTTCAGCACCGAGCGGTCGACCTTCCCCTCACGGGCCAGCTCGGTCAGGGTCGCCAGGACCACCGACTGGGCGTCGATGTGGAAGAAGCGCCGCGCCGCGCCCCGCGTGTCGGCGAAGCCGAACCCGTCCGCGCCCAGCGAGGTGTACGTACCGGGCACCCAGCGCGAGATCTGGTCCGGCACCGCGCGCATCCAGTCCGAGACCGCCACGAACGGCCCCTCCGCACCCGACAGCTTCCGCGTCACGTACGGGACGCGCTGCTCCTCCTCCGGGTGGAGCAGGTTGTGCTCCTCCACGGCGACGGCCTCGCGGCGCAGCTCGTTCCAGGAGGTCGCCGACCAGACGTCCGCCTTGACGTTCCACTCGGCGGCCAGGATCCGCTGCGCCTCCAGCGCCCACGGCACTGCCACGCCCGAGGCCAGGATCTGCGCCCCGATGGCGCCCGAGGCGCCCCGCGACACCCGGTGGATGCCCTTGAGGATGCCGTCCACGTCGACGTCCGCCGGCTCGGCCGGGTGCTGGATCGGCTCGTTGTAGACCGTCAGGTAGTAGAAGACGTCCTCGGCCTCGGGCCCGTACATCCGCCGCAGACCGTCCTTGACGATGTGCGCGATCTCGTAGCCGTAGGCCGGGTCGTACGCGACGCAGCCCGGGTTGGTCGACGCCAGCAGCTGGGAGTGACCGTCGGCGTGCTGGAGACCCTCACCCGTCAGGGTGGTCCGGCCGGCGGTCGCACCCAGGACGAAACCGCGCGCCAGCTGGTCGGCCATCTGCCAGAACTGGTCACCGGTGCGCTGGAAACCGAACATCGAGTAGAAGACGTAGACCGGGATCAGCGGCTCGCCGTGCGTCGCGTACGCCGAACCCGCGGCGATCAGCGAGGCCGTGCAGCCCGCCTCCGAGATGCCGTCGTGCAGCATCTGGCCGGTCGGGGACTCCTTGTACGCGAGGAGCAGGTCGCGGTCGACCGCCTCGTACTGCTGCCCCAGCGGGTTGTAGATCTTGGCGCTCGGGAAGAAGGCGTCCATGCCGAAGGTGCGGTACTCGTCGGGCGCGATCAGCACGAAGCGCTTGCCGATCTCCTTGTCCCGCATCAGGTCCTTCAGGATGCGGACGAAGGCCATCGTGGTGGCGATCGACTGCTGGCCCGAGCCCTTCTTGGCGGTCGCGTACGCCTTGTCGTCCGGCAGCTGGAGCGGCTTGGCGCGCACCACGCGGGTCGGTACGTAGCCGCCGTGCGCGCTGCGCTGGTCGTGCATGTACTGGATCTCGGGGGAGTTGCGGCCCGGGTGGTAGTACGGCGGCGCGCCGTTCTCCAGCTGGGCGTCCGTGATCGGGATGTGCAGGCGGTCGCGGAAGCGCTTGAGGTCGTCGACCGTCAGCTTCTTCATCTGGTGCGTGGCGTTGCGGCCCTCGAAGTTCGGGCCCAGCGTCCAGCCCTTGACCGTCTGCGCCAGGATCACCGTCGGCTGGCCCTTGTGGGCCTTGGCCGCCGCGTAGGCCGCGTAGACCTTCTTGTGGTCGTGACCGCCGCGGCCCAGGTGCTGGATCTGGTAGTCGGTCATGTTCTCGACCATCGCGCGCAGCCGCTGGTCGCCGCCGAAGAAGTGCTCGCGGATGTACGCGCCGGATTCGGTGGCGTACGTCTGGAACTGCCCGTCCGGGGTGGAGTTCATCTTGTTGACCAGGATGCCGTCGCGGTCCTGGGCCAGCAGCGGGTCCCAGGAGCGGTCCCAGATCAGCTTGATGACGTTCCAGCCGGCGCCGCGGAACTGCGACTCCAGCTCCTGGATGATCTTGCCGTTGCCGCGCACCGGGCCGTCGAGGCGCTGGAGGTTGCAGTTCACGACGAAGGTCAGGTTGTCCAGGCCCTCGCGGGCGGCGATGGACAGCTGGCCCAGCGACTCCGGCTCGTCCATCTCGCCGTCGCCGAGGTACGCCCAGACGTGGGACTTGGAGGTGTCCGCGATCCCGCGCGCCTGCATGTACCGGTTCATCCGGGCCTGGTAGATCGCGCCGAGCGGGCCGAGGCCCATCGAGACGGTCGGGAACTCCCAGAAGTCCGGCATCAGCCGCGGGTGCGGGTAGCTCGACAGACCGTACGGGGCCTTCGACTTCTCCTGCCGGAACGCGTCGAGCTGCTGCTCGGAGAGCCGGTCCAGGAGGTAGGCGCGGGCGTAGATGCCGGGGGAGGCGTGGCCCTGGAAGAAGATCTGGTCGCCGCCGTCGCCCTCGTCCTTGCCCCGGAAGAAGTGGTTGAAGCCCACGTCGTAGAGGGAGGCGGAGGAGGCGAAGGTGGCGATGTGGCCGCCGACGCCGATCCCGGGGCGCTGCGCGCGCGAGACCATCACCGCGGCGTTCCAGCGCGTGGCGTTGAGGACCTTGCGCTCGATCTCCTCGTTGCCGGGGAAGAACGGCTCGTCCTTGGTGGCGATGGTGTTGACGTAGTCCGTGCTGCGCATCTCCGGCACGGCCACGCGCTTCTCGCGGGCCCGCTCGATCAGCCGCAGCATCAGGTAGCGGGCGCGCTCACGGCCCCGCTCGTCGACGGCGGCGTCCAGGGAGTCGAGCCATTCCTGGGTCTCCTCCGGATCGAAGTCCGGGACCTGGCTCGGAAGGCCGCCAATGATGATCGGGTTGCGATCGGATGCGGAAGCCACGCTGTTCCTTCGCTGTCGGGGGAGTCGTGCCTTGGGTCGCCGCCTCCCATGGTCTTACGCCCGGCCGCAATCTTCACCTCTACCGCTGGGTAACACCTGGAGCGGGGAAGGAGTCGCAGGGCCGGGCCGGACCGGTCCTGGGCGGGGGCCGGGCCAAATCGCAACCTTACGCCCAAGTCGATCAGCGGGTTCGTAAGGCCGTTCGTCCCTCAAACAGGTAGGAAAGTCCTCATGCGACGCCGAATGAGCTGGAATGGTGTGGGATGAATCACCGATGGTCCACGGGGGAAGCCTGAAAGTTGCGGCGAGACGGCCGTAATCGTCACCGTTTCGACGGTCTCGGCGGCCGGGTACTTGCGCGATCCGCCGCGCCCGTGTGGACTACGCCCAATGCTGCGCGTACGCGCGCCGCCGAAAGACATTCACCGAACATGAGCAGGAGGCACCCCGTGAGCGCGACCGCGGACCACGCGGAGAGCCTGGCCGCCCGGCTGGGTTTCCAGTCCGAACAGGTGGTCCAGGAGATCGGCTACGACGAGGACGTCGATCAGGAATTCCGTGACGGCGTCGAGAAGCTCGTCAGCGAACTCGCAGACGAGGACTACGACGACGTCGCCGACGCGGTGCTGTTGTGGTTCCGCGACGAGGACGGCGATCTGACGGACGCCCTGGTCGATGCGACCGAGCTGGTCGAGGACGGCGCACTGATCCTGCTGCTGACCCCCAAGACGGGCCGTGACGGCTACGTCGAGGCCAGCGACATCAGCGAGGCCGCCGAGACGGCCGGCCTGTCCCTCGCCAAGGGCCTGGCCATCGGCAAGGAGTGGACCTCCACCAAGCTGGTGACGCCGAAGGCCGCCAAGGCCAAGCGCTGAGCCTCGCCCCGCAGCCAAGCGGCACGCACACCCCGCCGACCGGGATCACCCCCGGTCGGCGGGGTGTGTGCGTTCGGCACGCAGATCCGGCCGGGTCCGCTCCGGTGCACGCGGCCGGACAACCCATAGGCTGGGGCTCACCCGAACGGTCCCGTGCGGGGACACAGGAAACGAAGGGATGCGAGAGATGGCGATCGAGGTCGGACACAAGGCCCCGGACTTCGAGCTCAAGGACAACCACGGCGCCACCGTGCGGCTCTCCGACTTCCGGGGGGAGAAGGCCGTGGTGCTGCTCTTCTACCCGTTCGCCTTCACCGGTGTCTGCACGGGCGAGCTGTGCGAGCTGCGCGACCAGCTGCCCCGGTTCCAGAACGACGACGTGCAGCTGCTGGCCGTCTCCAACGACTCGGTCCCGACCCTGCGGGTCTTCGCCGAGCAGGAGGGCCTGGACTACCCGCTGCTGTCCGACTTCTGGCCGCACGGCGAGACCTCCCGCGCGTACGGCGTCTTCGACGAGGACAAGGGCTGCGCGGTCCGCGGCACCTTCGTCATCGACAAGGACGGCATCGTGCGCTGGACCGTCGTCAACGGGCTGCCCGACGCGCGTGACCTGAACGAGTACATCAAGGCCCTCGACAGCCTCTGAGCTCCGGCCCCGGGAATCCCGCTGCGGACTCCGGCGGCAGGTTCCGTACGAAAACCGCCTGCGGGCGGGAACCCGTCACTAGGATCGGAACGTTGATCCGGTAGCAACCGCACGACGGGGCCCCGCCCCACACACTTACCAATGGAGGACCCGTGGGAGTCAGCCTCAGCAAGGGCGGCAACGTCTCGCTGACCAAGGCCGCGCCTAACCTGACGGCGGTCATCGTCGGTCTGGGCTGGGACGCTCGCACCACCACCGGAGTCGACTTCGACCTCGACGCCAGCGCGATCCTGACCAACGACCAGGGCAAGGTCGCCAACGACTCGAACTTCGTGTTCTTCAACAACCTGAAGAGCCCGGACGGCTCGGTCGAGCACACCGGTGACAACACCACCGGCGAGGGCGAGGGCGACGACGAGGCCATCAAGGTCAACCTCGCCGGCGTCCCGGCCGAGGTCGCCAAGATCGTCTTCCCGGTCTCGATCTACGAGGCCGAGGGTCGCCAGCAGAGCTTCGGCCAGGTCCGCAACGCCTACATCCGCGTCGTGAACCAGGCCGACAACACCGAGCTCGCCCGCTACGACCTCTCCGAGGACGCCTCGACCGAGACCGCCATGGTCTTCGGCGAGCTGTACCGCAACGGCGCGGAGTGGAAGTTCCGCGCCATCGGCCAGGGCTACGCCTCGGGCCTGCGCGGCATCGCGCAGGACTTCGGCGTCAACGTCTGAGCCGATACCAAGAGAAGTTCGTCCGTCCGGCGCCGTGCACCTCTGTGTACGGCGCCGGACCGGCTTTGCCACCATGAGCGGGTGGCTCGGCCACCACCACCACGTCGTCCGGGGAGGACCACATCATGGGCGTCACACTCGCCAAGGGGGGCAACGTCTCCCTGTCCAAGGCCGCACCGAACCTCACCCGGGTTCTGATCGGTCTCGGATGGGACGCGCGCTCGACCACGGGGGCGGACTTCGACCTCGACGCCAGCGCGCTGCTGTGCAACAGCGGCCGGGTGCTGGGGGACGCGTACTTCGTCTTCTACAACAACCTCAAGAGCCCCGAGGGCTCCGTCGAACACACCGGGGACAACCTCACCGGCGAGGGTGAAGGCGACGACGAGTCGATCATCATCGACCTCACGAAGGTCCCCGCCCAGGTCGACAAGATCGTCTTTCCGGTCTCGATTCACGAGGCGGACTCCCGCCGGCAGAGCTTCGGCCAGGTGAGCAATGCCTTCATCCGCGTGGTGAACATGGCCGACGACCAGGAACTGGCCCGCTACGACCTGACCGAGGACGCCTCCAGCGAGACCGCGATGATCTTCGGCGAGGTCTACCGGTACGGCGGCGAATGGAAGTTCCGTGCGGTAGGGCAGGGGTACGCGTCGGGGCTCCGCGGCATCGCTCTAGACTTCGGGGTCAACGTTTCGTAAAGCCGTACAAGACGATGGGGTGCCAGTGGTTCTCAAAACCTTCGGCTGGTCGTTCGCAGTCACTGCGCTCGGTCTGGTCGCAGCGGTGTTCTACGGGGGGTGGACCGGATTCGGGATCGTGGCGATCCTGTCCATCCTCGAGATCTCGCTGTCTTTCGACAACGCGGTGGTCAACGCCGGAATCCTGAAGAAGATGAATGCCTTCTGGCAGAAGATCTTCCTCACCGTCGGTGTCCTCATCGCCGTGTTCGGCATGCGCCTGGTCTTCCCCGTCGTCATCGTGGCCATCAGCGCCAAGATCGGGCCCATCGAGGCCGTCGATCTCGCGATGACCGACAAGGACATGTACAAGCAGCTGGTCACGGACGCTCACCCGTCCATTGCCGCCTTCGGTGGCATGTTCCTGCTGATGATCTTCCTCGACTTCATCTTCGAGGACCGTGACATCAAGTGGCTCGCCTGGCTCGAGCGCCCGCTCGCCAAGCTCGGCAAGATCGACATGCTGTCCGCGTGCATCGCGCTGATCGTCCTGGTCATCACCTCGATGACCTTCGCCGCCAACGCCCACCAGCACGGCGGCACCCACGTGGACAAGGCGCAGACCGTCCTGATCTCCGGTGTCCTCGGCCTGATCACCTACATGATCGTCGGCGGTCTCTCCGGCTACTTCGAGAACAAGCTGGAGGAAGAGGAGGAAGCCGAGCACGAGGCGGAGGAAGCGGCCAAGAAGAGCGGCAAGCCCGTCTCGGCCGTGGCCATGGCCGGCAAGGCCGCCTTCTTCATGTTCCTCTACCTCGAGGTCCTCGACGCCTCCTTCTCCTTCGACGGGGTCATCGGCGCCTTCGCCATCACCAACGACATCGTGCTCATGGCCCTCGGCCTCGGTATCGGCGCGATGTACGTCCGGTCGCTCACGGTCTACCTGGTCCGCCAGGGCACCCTCGACGACTACGTCTACCTGGAGCACGGCGCGCACTACGCGATCGGCGCCCTCGCCGTGATCCTGCTCGTCACCATCCAGTACGAGATCCACGAGGTCATCACCGGCCTCGTCGGTGTCTTGCTCATCGCCTGGTCGTTCTGGTCCTCGGTGCGCCGCAACAAGCGGCTGGCCGCGGGCGGCGGCGACAGTGCCGCAGAAGTCGGCGCCGGGGTGTGACCCGGCCCTGATTGCGGAACGCTTGCAGTAACGACGGGGCGGCCGCGCGGATCCACTGGACCGCGCGGCCGCCCTGCCGCATTTTCCGGTGCACGGACCGACCTGGGGGGTTGGGACATGGGGTTCTTCGACGGCATCAGGGGCGCTCGCGCCATGGGCTTCGACTCGGGCAACGCCTCGTCGAACGCCATCGAGCTGACCAAACGGCGTCCGACGGTGTCGCTCACCAAACAGCAGGCGGTCCACGGCAACATGCGCGTGAACCTCTCCTGGCGGATGCGGACCTCCGACTTCGGCGGCCGTTCCGGCCAGAGCGGCCAGCTCTTCCGGCACCCGTTCAAACTGTTCAAGCCCGACATGGTCCAGGCCCACACCCAGGGCATGGTCAACGTGGACCTGGACATGGGCTGCCTGTACGAGCTGACCGACGGCACCCGGGGCGCCGTACAGCCCCTGGGCAACCTGCTCGGGGACCTCAACGACCCGCCGTACGTGAAGCTGAGCGGCGACGACCGGTTCGGCTCGGGCTCGGGGGAGACCCTCTACATCAACCTCGACCACGCCGCCGACATCAAACGGCTCCTGGTCTTCGTCTACATCTACGACCAGACCCCGGCCTTCGACCGGACCCACGCCCTGGTCACCCTCTTCCCGACCGCCGGGCCGAGGATCGAGATCCCGCTGGACGAGCGGCACCCGCAGGCCCGCTCCTGCGCGGTCCTCTCCCTGGAGAACGTCAAGGGCGAGCTGATTGTCCGCCGCGAGGTGAAGTTCGTATACGGGTTCCAGGCCGAGCTGGACCGGCTGTACGGCTGGGGGCTCCAGTGGGGGCGGGGCTACAAGAGCAGCAAGGCCTGAGCCCGGCCCCCACCCCCGCCCGGGGCCGCCGCCGGGCGCTCAGCGGCGGATGAACTGCGGGCCCTGCACCGGCAGCCGGAAGGACGGATCCCCGCCCGGAGCCGGCACCGGGGCCGGGGACACCGGCTGCGGGTACCCGTAGGCGGGCTGGGCGGCCGGCGGGGCCTGGGTGGGCGGGGCCGCCACCGGCGGGCGCATGGCCGCGGTCTGCTCGGCGCCCGGCCCGGCGGCCGGGGCGCTCGAGGGGCCCGAGGCGTTCGGGGCCGGCTCCGGCGCGGTCCCCTCCGCCCCGGCGGCGTTCTCGTCGACGGAGATCCCGTGGTCGGTGGCCAGCCCCACCAGTCCGTTGGAGTAGCCCTCGCCCAGGGCGCGGAACTTCCACCCCTCGCCCCGGCGGTACAGCTCCCCGCAGATCAGCGCCGTCTCGGCGCCCGTCTCGGGCCGGACGTCGAAGTGGGCCAGCGGCTCGGGGCCGCCGCCCGGGGTGGCGTCGTACAGCATGATCCGCAGGTCGATGACCTGCTCGAAGGGCACGTCCTCGGCGGAGGCCACCACCAGGACCCGGTCCACGACCGCGGGCACGGCCCGCAGGTCCGCCTGGACCGCGTCCGTGACCCCGTCGCCGAGCTGTTTCTTGCCCAGACGCCAGACGGACCCCGAAGGATGCCGGGGCTGGTTGTAGAACACGAAGTCCTCGTCCGAGCGCACGCGCCCGTCCGCGCCCACGAGCAGCGCCGAGGCGTCCACGTCCGGCACCTCGGGCCCGGTGGTCCAGCGCAGCACCGCCCGGACCGCCGTGGCGGTCACCGGGATGTTGGAGCCCTTCTGCATCGCGTGCGTCATGCCCGTCATCCTGCCCTCCCGGACACGACCTGGACAATGCGGCCCCCCGTAGGGCCTTGTCCCCGGAGCGAGACCTGGGCATGGTGCAAGAGGGTTACCGGAACTTCATGTGCTTGAGGAACTCTTGACTCGTGTTCGTACGTACTATTACCGGCCACGCCAGTTGGGCCGCCGAGGCAGTACGGGGGAAGCACATGCGTCACTTCGGGCATATATCGCCCACGGTCCGCAAGGACCTCTTCCACCAGGAACCGGCCGAATTCACCCTGGCCTCCCCGGCCCGCACCCTGGCCGCCGCGCTCGGAGCCACCCTCTACAGCCCGGCCGTCCGGCCCACCCTGGCCGCCGACATCCGCAAACAGGCCGCCCGCGGAGTCGTCTCCATGGTCCTCTGCCTGGAGGATTCCATCAGCGACGCCGAGGTCGTGGGCGGCGAGGAGAACCTCGTCCGGCAGTTCGCGGCCCTCGACGCCGACGGGGCCGGCCCCTCCGGGCTCCCGCTCCTCTTCATCCGCGTCCGCACCCCCGAGCAGATACCCGACCTCGTGCACCGGCTCGGCGGCTCGGTGCGCAACCTGGCCGGATTCGTACTTCCCAAGTTCACGGAAAGCCGCGGAACGGCCTTCCTGGACGCTGTCGCCCACGCCGAGGCCACCGCCGGACTGCCCCGCCTGTATGCCATGCCGGTCCTGGAGACCCCCGACCTCCTCCACCTCGAGACCCGGGTCGAAGCCCTCGCCGGCATCTCGCGCACCGTCAACCGCTACCGCGAGCGGGTCCTGGCCCTGCGCCTGGGCGTCACCGACTTCTGCTCCGTGTACGGACTGCGCCGCACCCCCGACATGACCGCGTACGACGTCCAGATCGTGGCCGGTGTCATCGCCGACGTGGTCAACGTCCTCAGCCGCGCCGACGGGACCGGCTTCACCGTCACCGGCCCCGTCTGGGAGTACTTCCGCAGCCAGCAGCGCCTCTTCAAGCCGCAGCTGCGCCGCAGCCCCTTCCTGGCTGAGGGCGTGGAGGAACTGCGCACCGCGCTGATCGAGCACGACCTGGACGGACTGCTGCGCGAGATCGAACTCGACCGCGCCAACGGACTGCTGGGCAAGACCTGCATCCACCCCGCCCACGTCACCCCGGTGCACGCGCTGTCGGTGGTCTCCCACGAGGAGTTCAGCGACGCCCAGGACATCCTGCGCCCCGAGCGCGACGGCGGTGGAGTGATGCGCTCCGCCTACACGAACAAGATGAACGAGGTGAAGCCCCACCGGGCCTGGGCCGAGCGCACCATGCTGCGCGCCGAGGTCTTCGGTGTGGCGAAGGAGGAGGTCGGCTTCGTCGACCTCCTGACGGCCGGGCTCCAGGTGTGAGCCGGCTGGCCATGACGAGGAAGGGCAAGAAGATCGACACGGTGTGGTCGGGAACCTGGGTCGCCGAGCGGCTGGGCGTGGACCTGAGCCAAGCCGCCGCAGAGGGGCCGCCGCAGCTGAAGGAGCTGCTCGGGCTGGCCCTGCGGCGCAATCCGAAGCGGGCGCACCTGCTGGTCTCACGGGTACTGGGCAAGCACGTCCCGCAGTCGCCCGAGGCCGTGTACGCCGCCGGCCACGGGCTCGGCGTACGGGTCCGCGCGCTGCTCGGGGACCGCGCCGGCTCCGCGGTGGTGCTCGGCTACGCCGAAACCGCCACCGGGCTCGGCCACTGCGTCGCCGACGGACTGGGACCCGCCCCCTACCTGCACTCCACGCGCCGCCCGGTGCCGGGGCTGCGACCGGCCGGCGGTTTCGAGGAGGCCCATTCGCACGCCACCTCGCACCTGCTGCTGCCCGAGGACCCGGAGCTGCTGGCGGGCGACGGGCCGCTGGTCCTCGTCGACGACGAGTTCTCCACCGGCAACACGGTCCTGAACACCATCCGCGACCTCCACGCCCGCCACCCCCGCGCGCACTACGTGGTGGTCGCCCTCGTCGACATGCGCTCGGCCGGCGACCGCGACCGGCTCACCGCCTTCGCCGCCGAACTGGGCGCGCGCGTGGACCTGATCGCCCTGGCCTCCGGGACGGTCTCCCTCCCGGAGGGGGTACTGGCCAAGGGGCAGGCGCTGGTCGAGGAGTACGAGGGGGCCGGCGCCGAGAGCGGTGTCGCAGCCCCGGCCGACGACCCGCAGCCCGTCACCCGCGTCCCGCTCGACTGGCCCGCCGGGCTGCCGGACGGCGGCCGCCACGGCTTCACCCCGGAACACCGGGCCCGGCTGGAGGCCAAGCTTCCGGCCATGGCCGCCCGGCTCGCGGACGCGCTCGGTGAGCGGCCCGGGAGGGTCCTCGTACTCGGCAACGAGGAGCTGATGTACGCGCCGCTGCGCCTCGCGCGGGCCCTGGAGGAGTCCGGGGCGGCCGGCGAGGTGCGGTTCTCCACCACCACCCGCTCGCCCGTGCTCGCCGTGGACGACCCCGGCTACGCCATCCGCACCCGGCTCGTCTTCCCCGCGCACGACGCCCCCGCCGACGGGCTCGGCGACCGTTACGCCTACAACGTCGCGGGGGCCGGCTTCGACACCGTCGTCGCCGTCGTCGACTCCGCCGGGGACACGCCCGAGCTGCACGCGGGACTG
Organism: Streptomyces sp. NBC_00091; assembly: GCF_026343185.1. Lineage (GTDB taxonomy): Bacteria > Actinomycetota > Actinomycetes > Streptomycetales > Streptomycetaceae > Streptomyces. Next base: position 4,115,983 of record NZ_JAPEMA010000001.1, read on the forward strand.
CTCGCCCGGCTGGCCCCGCACACCGGCCGCGTCGTGCTGGCCGTCGTCCCGTCCTACGTACCCGACCGGCAGGAGCCGACCATGCCCGAGCCGCTGCCGCCCGAGCTGCCGCTGGCCGAACCGCAGCCGGCCGAACCGCAGCTGCCCGAACCGCGGCTGGCCGAACCGCTGCGGGGCCCGGACTTCTCCTCGTACGCCCCCGAGGACGTCGGCTGGCTCCTCCAGGACCTCTCCGACGTCCGGCTGGAGGCCCCGACCGAGGAGCGCGAGGAGGCCATCCAGGCCGGCGGCGCGCACTACGCCGAGTCCCTGCCCGTCGAGTACCAGCCCTCGCCGCAGTACCAGGAGCTGTACCGGAGCGCGCTGACCGCCTCGGCGGCCCGTATCGCCCGCGCCGTCGGCACCGTCACCGAGACCGTGCTCGCCGAGCGCTCCCCGTCCCCCGTACTGGTCTCCCTGGCCCGCGCCGGCACCCCCGTCGGCGTGCTGATGCGCCGCTGGGCCCGCGCCCGGCACGGCCTGGACCTGCCGCACTACGCCGTCTCCATCGTGCGCGGCCGGGGCATCGACCCCAACGCCCTGCGCTGGCTCGCCGCCCACCACGACCCGGCCGACGTGGTCTTCGTCGACGGCTGGACCGGCAAGGGCGCCATCACCCGCGAACTGCGCGAGGCCCTCCTCCCGTTCCCCGGCTTCAACCCGGAGATCGTCGTCCTCGCCGACCCCGGCTCCTGCGTGGAGACTTACGGCACCCGCGAGGACTTCCTGATCCCCTCCGCCTGCCTCAACTCCACCGTGTCCGGACTCGTCTCGCGTACGGTGCTCAGGTCCGACCTGGTCGGTCCCGCCGACTTCCACGGTGCGAAGTTCTACCGCGAGCTGGCCGGAGCCGATGTCTCCGAGGCCTTCGTCGACACCGTCGCCGCCCGCTTCGGCGAGGTCGCCGACGCCGTGGCCGCCGAGGTCAAGGAGCTGCTGGCCGCCGACCGCACCCCCACCTGGGTGGGCTGGGCGGCGGTGGAGCGGATCAGCGAGGAGTACGGCATCCACGACGTGAACCTGGTCAAGCCCGGCGTCGGCGAGACGACGCGGGTGCTGCTGCGCCGCGTGCCCTGGAAGATCCTGGCGCAGCGCGGAGCCGGCTCCGACCTGGACCACGTACGGCTGCTCGCCGAGCAGCGCGGGGTGCCGGTCGAGGAGGTCGACGACCTGCCCTACACGTGCGTGGGACTCATCCACCCCCGCTTCACACGCGGCGCCACGGGCGCCGACGGAAAGGCTGTGGCCGCCAAGTGACCCGCCCCACGACTGTCCTCGTAGCCAGTGACCTCGACCGTACGCTCATCTACTCGTCGGCCGCCCTCGGGCTGACCATGCCCGACCCCCAGGCCCCCCGGCTGCTGTGCGTCGAGGTGCACGAGAGCAAGCCGCTGTCCTACATGACGGAGACGGCGGCGGGGCTGCTGGCGTCGCTGGCCGCCGACCCGTCGGCGGTCTTCGTTCCGACCACCACCCGCACGCGCAAGCAGTACCAGCGCATCCGCTTCCCCGGGCCCCCGGCCCGGTACGCGATCTGCGCCAACGGCGGACAGCTGCTGGTGGACGGCGTGCCGGACCGGGACTGGCGGCGCGCGGTCGCCGGACGCCTCGCGGAGGAATGCGCCCCGCTGGAGGAGGTGCACCAGCACCTGCTGGCCGTGTCCGACCCGGCGTGGCTGCGCAAGACGCGCGTGGCGGAGGACCTCTTCGTGTACCTGGTCGTCGAGCGGGCGCTGGTCCCGGACGAGTGGCTCAAGGCCCTGACGGAGTGGTCCGAGGCCCGGGGCTGGACGATCTCGCTCCAGGGCCGCAAGATCTACGCCGTCCCGCGCCCGCTGACCAAGAGCGCCGCGATGCGGGAGGTGGCCCGGCGTACCGGAGCGACCACCACCCTGGCCGCCGGCGACTCGCTGCTGGACGCCGACCTGCTGCTGGCGGCGGACCGCGCCTGGCGGCCGGGGCACGGCGAGCTGGCCGACGCGGGCTGGACGGCGCCCTCGGTGACGGCCCTCGGCACGGCCGGAGTGCTGGCGGGGGAGGAAATCGTCCGGGAATTCGGCCGGGCGGTTGCGACACTGACCGCATGACCAAGGGCAACAGCACCAAGATCACCGACGAGCTCTACCAGTACGTCCTGGCGCACAACCCCCCGCTGGACGAGGTCCAGCGGGGGGTCGTGGCGACCACCTGGGAGAAGTTCCCCGAGTCGGCCGGCATGCAGTCCGCGGAGGAACAGGGACCGCTGCTGGCCTTCCTGGTCCGGCTGACCGGTGCGCGGCACATCGTGGAGCTGGGCACCTTCACCGGCTTCTCGGCCCTGTCCATGGCCCAGGCCCTCCCGGCCGACGGGCGCCTGATCACCTGTGACGTGTCGCAGGAGTGGACGGCGTACGGCCGCGAGGCCTGGGCGGCGGCGGGCGTCGCGGACCGCATCGACCTGCGCATCGCCCCTGCCCTGGAGACGCTGCGCGCCATGCCGGCGGAGCCGCACATCGACATGGCCTACATCGACGCGGACAAGCAGAACCAGATCCTCTACTGGGAGGAACTGGTGCCGAGGATGCGTCCGGGCGGGCTGATCGTCACCGACAACACCCTGTTCCACGGGACGGTCCTCGACGAGTCGCCCACCGGCAGGGGAGCGAGCGTCCGCGCGTTCAACGAGCACGTCGCGGCGGACGCCCGCATGGATTCCGTCCTGCTGGCGATCTCGGACGGCCTGACCCTCTCGCGCAAGCGCTGAGAGCTGGCCCCGGCGCGGGCCCCGGCGCGGGCCTCAGCCGCAGCCGCCGCCACCGCAGCAGCCCCCGCCCCCGCCGCCGCCCATCGCCCGGGCGGGCGCGGGGGCACTGCCGGTACCGCCGACGGCGACGGCGGAGAGCAGCTTGACGGTGTCGGCGTGCCCGGCGGGGCAGTCGGCGGGCGCGGAGGACTCGGCCATCGGCCGGCTGACCTCAAAGGTGTCGTCGCAGGTCCGGCAGCGGAATTCGTAACGAGGCATGCGCACAGGCTACGCAGTGGGGCGGCCGGACCGGAATCCCTCGCGGATCCGCGTCTCGCGCGCCGCCTGCTCGGGGTGGCGGGCGCGCCAGTACGGATTGTCGTGCGGCAGGGCGCTGCCCACCCGCCCGTACATCCCGAACCACATCAGCATCACGCCGACGACGAAGCTGAACAGGACGTTCTGGATCCGGAAGGCCAGGAAGTTCAGGCCGGTGTCCAGCAGGGCGAGATTGACGAACCCGCTCACGATGAACGCCACCCCGAGCACGATGTTCAGGGTGGAGGCGAAGGTTCCGCCGATCACCATCCCGGCGAACAGCAGTCCGCCGATGCAGATCGACAGGACGCTCAGCGCGCCGTTGGTGTTCAGGGCGAGCACGGTGTCCCCGCCGGTGTCGAAGAACCCGATCCGGTCGATCAGCCCCAGGATGCCGAAGGCGATCAGCAGCAGCCCGGTCAGTCCGGCGCCGACCCGGTAGATCTTGCTGAGCTTGTGGTCGGCCGGCAGGTGCTCGTCGAGGCGTGCGTTGACGGGATTGAGCATGTGGCCCAGCAGCCTGCGGGAGACCGGTGGTGGTTCGTGGCTCGGATAGGGCTCATGGGCCACGTACGGCGCGTAGTGCTCATGGGGCTCGGTGCACCCGTACGCCGCATGGGGCACGTAGGACTTCTGCGGCACAGGCCGTGCCTGGCGCGCGCGGTGCATCCGATGCATGCGAGGCCTGTGGAAAGCGTGGGCAGCCATACCGCCCTCCTCTGCTCCGTTACCGGAACCTCCAGCATCCATCGATGCCCGCCCCCGGACAACTCCTGCCCTATCCGGCGGCGCGCTGGTCCCGGATGTCCGCCACCACCCGGCCCACCGCCGTCCGGACCTCCTCCATCTCCCCCAGGAAGTGCCAGTAGTCCGGATGCCGCCCCTCCAGCCCGGCCAGCGCCCGCTCCATCCGCGCCACCGACTCGTCCAGCGGCCGCGCGTGCCGCGGATCGGGCACGCTCCGGCCGGCCATCGCCAGCCGCTGCGCGTCCCGGATCGCGAAGCGCGTCCGCTCCACCTCCGCCTTCGGATCCCGCGCCACCGCCTCCAGCCGCGTGAGCCGGTCCTGCGCGGCCGACACCGCCTCGTCGGTCGCGTCCAGCGCGGCCCGTACCGCCTCGACCAGTGCCGATACGTCGGCCCAGCGCTGTTCCTCCCGCGCCCGGCCGGCCTCCCCGAGCCGGTCCTCCGCCTGCGCGACATCCCGTACCGCCTGGTCGGGGACGTGCTGGAGGTCCTGCCAGCAGGCCGCACTGAACCGGCGGCGCAACTCGCTGAGCACCGGATCCACCCGGTCCGCCCGGTTGCGGAGCGCCTGCGCCCGGGTCCGCAGACTCACCAGCCGCCGGTCGATCTCCGCCGCCCGCTCCGGCAGCCGCGTCGCCTCGGCCCGTATCGCCTCCGCGTCGCGCAGGATCCGGTCGGCGCGCTGCACGGTCGCCTGCACCCCGTGCAGGGCCGCCCCCTGGTTCAGCTTCGTCAGCTCCGGCCCCAGCGCCGCCAGCCGCGCCGCCAGATCATCGGCCCGCATCCCCTGGGCCCGTACGGCGTCCAGCGCGTGGCTCGCCGCCAGCAGCGCCGCCTTCGCCCGCTCCCGGGCCGGCGCGACCCGCGCCAGCTGCGTCTCCGCCTTGTCCAGCAGCGGCTGCAGCCCCTGCGCGAACCGCTCCAGCTCCCCCTTGACCCGCACCAGCTCGTCCCGCGCCCGGGTCAGCTGCTCCCGCGCCTGCGCGGCGACGGAACCCTCCAGGTCGACCCGGTCCAGGTCGTGCGCGTCGACCGCCTCGATGTACACGTGGCTGACCTGGTCGATCCGCCGCCCGAGCGCCGCGAACCCCTCGGTGGCCTGCCGCGCGGCCGGCGACCCATCGGCCGCGGCGATGGTCTCGATCGAGATCCGCAGATCCCGCTGCGCCGTGTCCAGCTCGTAGAACGCGGCCGCGGCGGCATCCTTCGCCGCCTGCGCATCCGCCCGCCGACTCTCGTCCCGCCCGCCGAACCACCGCCGGGATGCCGTCGTCACAATCCCTCTCCCGTGCCGCGTCCGCCATGCCCCGGTCCATTCTCCCCCACGGGAACGCGTTTGCGTGGGGGGTGCACCCGGCATGTAGGCTGTCCACTCATCCACGGGTGCGTAGCTCAGGGGTAGAGCGCTGCTCTTACAAAGCAGATGTCGGCGGTTCGAAACCGTCCGCGCCCACCAGTCAGAAGACCCCCGGCCATTGTTGGCCGGGGGTCTTTTGCATCCACAACTGACATCAACGGGAGCGGTCAGAGACGGCCGGGCCGCTGCCTCAGCAGCCGGTCCATGTGCCCGATCGCCTCTCGCTGCGTGTCCTGGACGACGTGCGCGTACACGTTCATGGTGACGGCGATCTGCGAGTGCCCGAGGATCTCCATGACGACCCGGGGCGGTACGCCGGCGGCGGTCAGCAGCGTGGCCGTCCCGTGCCGTGCGTCATGCAGCCGGATCACTCGGAGCCCGGCGTCCTTGGCCACGCGAGTGAAGGACCGGTAGACGTTCCGCGGCTCAATGGGCCGCCCGGTCCGGGTGGTGAAGACGTACCCGGTCTCCTGCCAGGCGTCCCCAGCCTTGGCCCGCATCTCCGCTTGCTTCATCCGCTGCCAGCGCAGGGGAGCGACGCAGATCCCGGGCAGGGGGAGGGTCTGCCGGCGCCGCTTGCCTTTGGGGTCGTCCTCGTAGGCCTCGCCGCCAACGCGCTGTCGCTGGGTCCGGACCCGGATCTCACGCCTGTCGAGGTCCACGTTCTCCCACCGCAGCCCCACGATCTCGCCCCGCCGTAAGCCGAGCGCGATCGCCAGGACGAAGGCGGCGTAGAGCGGATCCCTGCGGCCGGCGGCGAGGAAGTCCAGCGTCTCCTGAAGACTCCAGGGCGAGAGGTCCCGCGCTTCAACCTTGGGCGGCTCGACCAGCGTTGCCACGTTGCGGGTGACCAGTTCCTCCCGGACGGCCGCCGCGAGCGCGGTCCGCAGCACCCGGTGCGACTCCTTGGCGGTGGCCGCGCTGGTCTTCTTCTGGAGCTGCACGAGCGTGCGCCGGACGTCCCCGACACTGAGCGACTCCAGCCGCTTCGACCCGAGCAGGGGTACCAGGTACAGCCGGACGTGCACCTCGTACTTGGCGTGGGTGGTGCGCTTGCGGTGGGGCTTCACGATGTTGTCGAGCCAGTACGGCAGCCACTCCGAGAGCTTGGCGGAGCGGGTGGGCACGGGCACGCCCTGGTCCACCTTGGCGAGCAGCTCCCGGCGCTTCACGTCGCACTCGGCCCAGGTCTTGCCGTAGGCGAACTTCCGGGCCCGGGTTCCGTCGGGCTGGAGGACGTAGACGGCGGCCTGGAACCTGCCGTCCTTGCGCTGGGTGATGGTGCCCGCGCCGTTGGGGTTGCGCTTGCGTTGCATGGCCATCAGGCAGCCTCCTCGATCTCGTGGTCGATGAACTCCCGGACGGCGTCGGCGGGGATGCGGCGGGCCCGGCCGATGGTGATGGACACGAGCCGCCGCGACCTGATCAGGTCGTAGACGGTCGAGCGCCCGAGCTTGAGCAGCTGCATGACCTCGGGCACGGTCAGCAGTTCGGCGGTGGCGGTGGTTATGACGGGGCTCCTTCCAGGGCGAGGTGGTCTTGCAGGGCTTCTCTGGCCGTCTCGCGGTTGAGCTGGATGTCGCGGGCGATGGTGGCGGCGAGGACCGACTCCCCGGGGCTGTGGCCGTGGCCGGCGTACTGCCAGGAGGCGAGGACGAGGACGGTGTCCGGCTCGACTTCGGTAAGGCCGCGGGCTTCGCGTTCCTGGGCGGCGCGGTAGTCGGCGCGGGTCTGGCGTAAGGCGCCGAGGGTGGTGGAGTACTGCCGCGACTTGGTGGAGAAGTGGCCCCGGAAGCCGAGCATGTGCGACCAGGCGGCGAGGCGACGGTCCGGGTAGAGCGGGTCGAGGTCGAGGCAGGCCTCGATGAGCCGGGCGGTGTGATCGGGGACGCCGAGGATCACGAGCGCCTCGCGGTTGCCGATGCGGCGGTCGAGGGTGCCGGTGTTCTCGGCGGCCTTGGTGGCGTACTTGGCGACGTACGAGGCGACGGCCTGTTCGGTGATGTCGGAGCCGTCACCGAAGGCGGTGATGGGGCGTACGTCGAGCTGGGTGCCCCAGCGGAAGGTCCGGGCGGACTGGTGTCCGGCGGCGGGGAGGCTGACGGAGGTGTACGAGTGGGCGACGGCGGCCCGAATGGAGGCGTCCAGCAACTCCGTGGTCGCCCAGGCGGGCGGAGGGGTGTTCGGACCGGCGGGTCCGTCGATGCGGATCACGGCGTGGAAGTGGACGGCGCCGCGCTTCTGGAACTCGGCGACCTTGCCGTACGAGATCCGGGCGACCTCCTTCAGCGCGCGCTGGGACAGCCCGGCCGAGGCGGCGATCTCGCGGCGGAGCCGTTTGGCGAAGCGGTCCCAGAGGGCGCCGGCCATGTTGTTGAAGAGGACGGCGGCGGCGTAGTCGTAGGTGCTCGGGTCGAGGGCGGTGCCCAGCGCCGGGTCCTCGGGCTGGTGGGGGATGCCGCAGCGGCAGCGCCCGGAGGACGGCCGGTTATGGACGGGGCCGAAGGAGGGGGCGGTGAGGGTGGCGAAGACGCGGGGGTGTTCGCGGACCGTGGGGGGAATGTCCCGGCGGTCGTCTCCGGCGAGTCCGGCGCGGATGAGGTGGTAGGTGTCTCCGGCGTAGGTCCAGGCGCAGGAGGGGCAGCGGGAGGCGCGCCGGTTGCCGCAGGCGATGCGGAGGCGGGCGCCGGGCTCGTTCTCGGTGGAGTAGCGGTGCAGGGTGGCGCCGGTGGTCTTGTCCTTGGCAACGGTCCAGCCGGTGATGTGGATGGGGTCGGAGCAGCCGCCGGTGCGGTGGATCTGGTCCTTCCAGCGGGCGTAACCGGGAGCCCCGGCCACCTTCAGCATGTCGCTGAGGAGGCCGGGGTCCAGGTCCGCGATCGTCGCGGAGTCGGTCACGCCGTCACCGTCCGCTGAGGCCGGCGGGTGGAGCGGTGGCCGGTGCCGTGGCAGGTGGGGCAGTGGGCGGTGATCGTGCGGAGGTGCCCGGCCGGGGTGCGGCCGCCGAGGGTGATCGCGACGGTGGCGTGGCCGTCGCAGTTCGGGCAGATCTGCCCCGGGGTGTGGGCGTGCTGGGCCATGATGGTGCTTCCTTCCGGATCGGTTGGTTCGGGTAGGAGCACGGCGCCGGGACGGCGGAGACTTGGCGGTTGAGGCCGTCCCGGGGCCGGTCAGCGGCGGTGGTGCTGGTTGAGCAGGGAGCGCAGGACGACGGCGCAGACCGCGACCGAGGCGCCGGTGATGGCGACGGCCAGGAGCATGGAGACCAGGACCGCGCCGACGACGAGGACGACGCCCGTTCCGGCGGCGAGGGCGGTGACCACGCCGGCCGGGGTGAGGCGGATGCCCGCCACCTGCATGCCCGACGAGGCGGGGACCGGGGCCGGGGCGTGCTCGCAGCCGCAGGCCGGTACGGCAGCGGTGTGGTGGGGCGCGACGTCGGCGGTCGGCTGGACGAACGGGGTGACGAGGCCGGTCGGGAGCGGGTTGACCGGGATCTTCGGGTGGATCATCAGGTTGTCCCTTCGCGGTGCGGTTACTTGATGGCGGCGTCGATGGCGGGCGAGATCAGGCTGTTGGCGAGGAGGTAGCCGCCGAGGACCAGGACGGCGACGAGCCACCAGGGCGGGCGGATGAGCTTGATGGCGAGCGCGCCGACGACGATCACGGCGAGCCAGAGCGGTACGTCCATGACGGGGTCTCCCTAGAGGTCAGCGGGGGTCGCAGCGGTGGGATTCGGCGGCGAGTTCGGCGGCGGCGCGGCTGGTGTAGTCGGCGGACCAGCCGCACTCCGGGGCGGTGCAGGCGGCGGCGTGGGCCGTACGGCCGTAGCGGTCGGTGTAGGTACCGACGTTGACCTGGCCGATGCGGGCGGTGTCACGGAAGCGGTAGCGGGGCACGGGCCGTTCTCCTCTCAGGCGAGCTGGAGCGCGATGGCGGCGGCCATCGGGGCGGGGACACCGAGGCGGGTGCGCAAGGTGTCGGAGTCGATCGGGAAGCCGGTACGGGTCCGGTGTTCGTCCGCGACCTTGCGGGCGTAGTCGAGGAGCGCGTCCGGGACGGCGACCGCGGGGGCGGCCGGCAGCGCGGGGGTGGGTTCCGGGGCCGGAATTTCCGTGACCGGCGGTTCGGGTTCGGCCGGAGCGGGCGGGACCGGTTCGAGGTCCAGGTCCAGAGCCACCAGGCCGACGTCCTCGACGGGTGCCGACGGCGGTTCGGTGGGAGCGTGGACGAGGAGGGTTCCGCCGAGGAAGGCGAGGGCGGGCCATCCGGCGACGAGGATCCGCAGCCAGGCCGGTACGGCGTTCAGGTCAAGGAGGCCGGCAGTGGCGACGTTCGCGCCGAGCGACGCGGCCAGGGCGACGGCGAACCAAGTCCAGGCCGAACGGGACGGTTCCCCGGCGTCGCGCAGGAGACGCAGTCGGCGCCAGGCGGCGACGAGCAGCAGGTCCACGCTGATCGGGTAGGCCCAGGCCTTCCAGCCGTCCTGTCCGGCGGCTTCGGCGAGGTCGTGAAGGTGGGCGAAGGACAGGGCGCCAGCGATTACGGCCTGTACGAGGACGGCGTCCGGTCGCAGCTTGGCGGGCATCGCGGGGTCCTCCTTCCAGGTGTCGGGCCAGGGCAGGGGCGGGCGCTCAGGTCCGGCCGCCCCATCCCCGGCGGATCTAGTGGGCGAGGCCGGTGCCCCAGCAGTCGGAGCACAGGGCGGTCTGGCGGTCGGTGGTCTCGCGGCCCTTGCGGGTGCCGACGCGGACGGTCTCGGTGGTCTCGCCCTTGCCGCCGCAGGTCTCGCACTTCGGCGCGGCCTTGCGAACGGCGGTCTTCCTGGCAGCCATGAGCAGGTGTCCTCTCCTGTTTCGGGCATGGGAGGGGTAGGGAGATGGCGCGAGAGGGAGTAAGAGCTCAGGCGCTCTGCTTGGCCTGGGCCGGGAGGTCGACCTCGGCGGGGTGATGTGGGCGGAAGGCGTCCAGGGACGGGATGTCCGGGGTGATGCCCTCGTACCGGATGCAGGCGGCCGCGGCTTCGTCCAGGGAGACGAACGGGGCACGGATGCGGGCCCAGCCGCCGGTGATGAGGCCGATCACGGCGGTGCCGGGGCGTTCGGCGGCGATCGAGGTAGCGGCGCCGACGGCCCGCATGCTGATGTCGCCGAGGGCCATCTTGGCGGAGGCTTCGTCGTTGACGCGGTGGGTGACGCGGCCGGTGAGCTGGGCGCGGAGAGCGGTGGCGCCGGTGCCGAGCTCGGATCCGAAGCGCTGGCCGCAGACTTCCAGGTAGATGGCAGCGGCGCGGCCGAGCTGGGCCAGGCGGACGAGTTGGGTGACCATGTGGTCCCGGCGCTTCTCGTCGGACTTGTTGGCGATCAGGAAGAGTTCGGCGACCTCGTCCACGATCAGGACGAGCGGCACTGGGCGGATGTCCTCGGGCAGCCCCCACACATCAGAGGTGATCGACTCCAGCGGAGCATCCGGGGCTACGTGCTGGGAGGCGCGGATCAGTTCGTAGCGTTCGGTCATCTCCTTCACGAGGACATCCAGCAGGGCTTCAGCGTCCTCAGGCGTGTAGGCCAGGGCGGACAGCCGACGGGCGAACGGGGCCAGTTCCACGCCCCACTTGCAGTCGATCCCGACCAGCGCGACCGGCTGAGCCGCCAAGGCCTTGACGAGCCCACGCAGGTAGACAGACTTCCCCGACTCGGTCGCACCGATGACGAGTTCGTGCGGGCTGGCCCGGAAGTCCCGCAGGTGCAGCGAGCCGTCCGCCCTCAACGCCACCGGCACCTTGAGCAGCTCCGAGGGCAGCTTGCGTGGCATGTGGACCCGGCGAAGGACGTCGTAGGCGATCAGCCGGACTTCAAGGAACCCGGGCTTCAAGGCTTTGACGTGAACTCCGTGCATTCGCCACGAGTGCCGCAGCCGCTCGGTCGCGGCGTCGAAGTCGAGGACCTCCTGCCCGGGCAGGATCTTGATCCGCAGGACCAGCCCGGACCGGGTGATCCGGACCCGCCGCAGCTTCGGAACGGCCCTCGACGGGATCCGGTCCAGTGCGGCGGCCAGGATCACGCGGGACCTGGACGGCTGCTCGGTCAGCCCACAGGCCTCCATCACCGAGCGGTACGTCCAGGCGAGCCGGACCACGGCGGCCAGCCAGCCGAAGCCGAGCCAGTACCAGCCGGGCCGCTTCCACCGCAGCCACCCCAGGGCCAAGGCCGGCAGGACTAAGCCCGCCAGCGCAGCGACCTGTCCCCCACTCACGGGGATCAGCCCTTGACCGGCGCGGACAGGGCGGTAACGGCGGCGGCCCGGAAGCTGATCCCGTGGCGCTTCTGGCCGTTGAACTCGTTCTCCCAGGGCCGGGCAACCAGCCCGGTCAGCGCCACCGGCGTGCCCATCACCAGGTCCGACGCGACACCGGGCTTGGGCACGGCGACGGACAGGACCTCAGCCTCACCGTTCGCGGCGAACAGCACGTCCACCGTCATCATCTGGGCGCCGGTCTCGACGTCGGTCGCGATCTCACCGGTACGCCGGTCCTTGATCTTCGGAGCCGGAGGCAGGGCCACCATCACGAGGGCGGCCGACGTGTCGACAGGAATCTGACGCATGATTGAACTCCCTTTCAGAGGGGAGGAGCGGCGGGCTACTTGGCGGTGGGTCGCCGCTCCGTTGCGTTGGCGGTGGCCCGAGCCATCCGGCTGCGAGCGCTTCATCTTCCAACTGGTGCGCACCAGTAGGTTGCATCTGGTGCGCACCAGATGTCAAGCAGGGAAGCGATCCGGGTTTCTCAACTCCCCTCCCTGCAACACTCTTAGAGAACCTCAGGCCTCAACATCCCGACAGCCAACAGGGGTTAACCCAGTTCGGGTTAACCCCTGCCGACCTGCACAGACGTGAGGCATGCTGCTGTCACTGCTCAGGAATCACATGCGAGGCGGTGCACGTGACGAACGGACTTCGAGCTGCGAGAAACGCGCGCGAGTGGTCGCAGGAGCGCTTGGTGCGAGAGATCGAGCGCCATGCGCACCAGCACGCTCTAACAGTGGCCTCAGCAGCGAGCCTGCACGTCTACGTCTCCGAGTGGGAGAACGGGCGGCGACCGATCTCTGAGCGGTACGCCAAGATCCTGCGGCTACTGCTCGGCCTCACTGATGACGAACTCCACGGCCGGCGAAGCGCCGCCGTCGCGGCCGAGGCTGACGGATACGACGAACTCGTGAACCGCATCGACGCAGCGCGCACGGTCAGCCTGACCATGGTGAAGACCTTCATGGACCAGACCGAGCTACTGCGAACTGTGGACCGCCAAATGGGGGCGGCGAGCCTCGTTGATCAAATGACCGGGCACCTGTCCACTCTGGAAGACGCCCTCACCTTCGCGGTCCTGCCCGAGACCAGGCGCCCCGTAGCAAGAGCACTCGCCGGTGCGGCAACCCTTGCAGCGTGGCAGGCCCTCGATTCGGGGGCCGTTGAGCGCGCCTGGAGGCACTACGAGTTAGGAAAGCGGGCCGCGCAGGAAGCCGACGAGCCCATGTACCTGGCCCACGCCACAGCGGAGCAGGCTTACGTGCTCTGCGATGCGGGGCGTCCGGATACAGCCGTCGAGTTGGTCCGCAGTGCCATCCGTACGGGCGGCACCCGACTGTCTCCACGACTCCGCGCCTGGCTCCGTGCAGCAGAGGCCGAGATCTGCGCCAAGGCTGGACTCGCGAACGACTGTCGCCGGGCGCTGGAGGAAGCCGTCCGCTGGCTTCCCGAGGGAGATGAAGCCAGAGACCCTGACATGTTGAGCATCTTCCTGAACCAGGGCCACCTCACACGCTGGCGAGGCAATGCGCTGGCGCTGCTCGGTGACGACGACGCGGTAAACAGCCTGTACGAGGCTCTTGGTGCGCTGGATCCGACGTTCATCCGAGCAGCCTCCGGCCTCCGCTGCGACCTGGCTCAAGCACACCTAGCCCGCGGCGAATACGACCAGGGGCGCGAGCAGCTCCAGCAAGCGCGGTTGCTGGCAAACCGCACCGGCTCGGTGCGACAGCGCCGGCGGATCGAGCGACTCAAGCAGCAGCTGTAGGCGGCGTGCCGGCTCCCCGTGAGGCGAGCACGTGAAGGAGAGCGACCAGCGTTCCGGATCCCATCAGCTCTCCCTGGGCCATGAGGCTGGGGATGTCCGCAAGGGGCACCCAGGCGACGTGGCCTGCCTCCTCAAGGTCGGTGGGATCGCCAACGTGGTCCGCGCCTTGCCCGACGTAGATCTCGTGGGGCGAGTCCACCATCCCCACCATGGGCTGGTACGTCACCACGTGCTCCAGCGCCCGGGGCCGCCAGCCCGTCTCTTCCTCAACCTCGCGGATCGCCGTTGTTGCCGCGTCCTCGCCCGGATCCACGATCCCGCCGGGCAGCTCCCAGCCGAAGGACTGAGGTACGAAGCGGTATCGCCACAGCATGAGCACACGGTCCTGATCATCCAGAACGGCAGAGATCGCCACCCGCTGTAGGCGCACCACGTGATGCTCGAAGCGCTCAACGCCAGGAGGCTCGACGTCCGCCAGCGTCAGCTTTACCCAGCGGTTGTCGTAGACCGTCCGCTCGCCATGAATCTGCCAGGGCTCCAGATCACGAGGTGCCTGCACCGACACAGAGCGGTCAGGCACCCGGTAAGAGCTGCGGCCGTGCACCTCGATGACGCCCTCGGCAACAAGCTTCGCAAGCACCTGCCGCAGCGCCGTCCGCCCGATCTCCAGCTCTTCTGAAAGGGAGCGCTCGGAGGGAAGTTTGGCCCCTGGCGGGTACTGCCCCGTCGAGATCCACTCCCGGATCGCGCGGTACACCCGCTCCGACTTCGGACCCATTCCTTCAGCACACTCCCCTGCTTGATGGCTGGACTGCACCAGCCTAGCCACCCGATCGATGCACTGACAGGGGGAGGAGGAGCGGGACCTCGTAAGGTCCATGCGGCTACAAGGAGGGAGCCCCGATGACGACCAGCCCACGTCACTCGGTCTCGATCGCCGGCGCAGTGGTGCGGGAGGACGGCCGGCTCCTGGCGATCCACCGGGCGGACAACGGGACTTGGGAGCTGCCTGGCGGAGTACTGGAGCTGGAGGAGCCCCCGGAGGGCGGGGCGCGGCGGGAGGTTCTGGAGGAGAGCGGGCTCCAGGTCGAGGTGCAAGAGCTCACCGGGGTGTACAAGAACATCGTCGTCGGCGTCGCCGCCCTGGTGTTCCGGTGCAAGCCCTCCAGCGGCACGGAGCGCACGTCCGACGAAACCACGGCAGTCCAGTGGCTCACGCCCGAAGAGGTGTCCGAGCGGATGTCCGAGGTCTCTGCGATCCGACTGCTGGACGCCCTCGACGGGAAGGGGCCCCACGTTCGGAGCCATGACGGGCGCCAGCTGTCACGCTGCGGTGAGAGTTTCCCTACTTCATCAAGGCACCCGCCGCGCACAGCGCGGCGAGCGCGCCCGTCGCCCGGGCCTGCGCTCCTGTCTCCGCCCCGCTCCGACCCGACCGCCGGCCGCGCGCCGGAACAGCGCGGGTCCGATGGTGGGAAGCCCCCGATGTGGCTGGCGATAGTCGCGCCCTCAACTTGAGCTGCCGTCCCGGCCTGGGCCCCGCGTCGAGCGAGCCCCGAAATCGCCGGACTCCCCTTTGGCTGCGCACTGCCTGCCGGCCTCTCGGAACGGTCGACAGACACCTCGGAACGCTGCACCTGGCACTGAGGCGCTTTGCCATCAACGGTTAGAGCCCCTGCCTCCGGCGGGGGCGCTCCGGCTCCGGGATGACGGGGGCCGGTCATGCGGGTGCGGGCCGGTCTGTGGTGGGGGTGGGGAGCTGTCATCCCGTCTGCCGTCGACCCAGGCAAGCCATAGCAGACCAGGCTTCTGGGGCCCAGGTCGTTCGTCCAGCAGGGCGCTCCACCTGGGCCCCAGAAGCCTGCCCCGCTATCACTCCGTGTGGGTCGACGGCAGACGGGATGACAGCAGGGCTGAGCGGTGGCTGGCGCCCGTTGGCTCCGCAGTTCTAGGCGGTGCGGTAGGAGCCACCTAGCGCTATGTGAACTCAAAGAGTGCCGATGTAGGCGGGCCCAAGCTGGACTTTGGCCCAGGCGGCAGCGCGAATGAGAGGGAAAGTTCCACCAGCCCCCTTAACGCAAATCCAGAGCGTGCAATCCCCCTGATCGTTTTGCACGACTTTCAATTCTCCGGGGCGCCCGACTGCCGACAGCTTTGGCGCCTCATTGAATGCCCCAACGGTTTGCGGCATCAAGCGAATTGGGCTTCCCTTGATGTCGGTAGCTTCGAACTGTCCGCCGTAGCCAAGGGCCGAGCTGCCGCGCACGCCGGATCCCTTGTTTTTGGCCGCAAACTCGCCGCCATGCCCCTGTGTGCTTTCTCCCTTTACGCCCGATTTGGTCTCGCTCTTGCCGATGACGCCGGACTGGTCATGGCACCAGCCATTTAGGGCCGGGAGCGGTCCATTGGATCTCGCGTCGACCCCTCCGCCGCCTTCGGCATGGACGGCGTAGTTGTGGTATTCCGTGATTTCTGACTTGAATTTCGCGGCAAAGCCCTTATCGGCCTTTGCTTCAACGGCGGGTCGCGTCGCCCCATCGTGAGTATGAGCCTTAACGAGATTCTCGTCAGTCATTTTCACGCGCCTCTCTGGGTGGATCTGTCATATTGAACGCTACGATTCCCTGATGAGTCGGCAACTTGAAATGCTCCGTTTGGGGCATGGAACCGGTCGTGCGGACTTGGATGTTGTGCGCCAAGTGCCGAGTAGGCGGGGCGGGTGCCAGGGCGAGCCCTATTTGCTCTGTGGTGGCCGGCTGCGTGTGCCCCTTGAGCTCCCAGCGCGTTCATGTGCGCCCTTCCTGCTCCTTGGTACTTCCGGCACCGTGCAAGGAAGGCTCGCGTCGGGTGAGTAAGGAGGAGGCGAGGTGACACAACCGAGGTGTGGCGCGGTGACGAAGAGCGGGAGCCGGTGCCGAAACAAGGCGATCATTGGGAGCGGGCAGTGTGCCAAGCATCAGGGGCGCTGGACTCGACGAGGGGTCGCGCAGGCGAAGATCAAGGAATCTCAAGCCAAGATGCGAGAAGCACGGAAGAAGAAGTGGGCCTGGTGGTGATCAGCTTCTGACATCCATGGGTGACATCAACGCCAGTGAACACTGACAGTGCTGGGGGGTCGCGCAGGGGCATCGGGTCCTGGACCGAATAGGTGTTGGGTGGGGGTCGGGCGAGCTTACAAAGCAGATGTCGGCGGTTCGAAACCGTCCGCGCCCACCAGTCAGAAGACCCCCCGCCGATCATGGCGGGGGGTCTTCTGCGTGTCTGGGGTGTGGGGTTCAGGCGTTGGGGCGCTTGCCGTGGTTGGCCTTCTTCTTCTTGCGGGCGCGGCGCTTGTTTCCTCGCTTGGCCATGGTGCGTCTCCCTTGGGCCGGACAAATCGGGCGCTCGTCAGTCTAGGTTCCGGGCTGGTTTCCCGCGCGGTGGGGCGGGGATCTGGTGGGTGTGGCTGGGGGAGCGGAGTGGCTGTGGGTGCTGGGGCTCGGGGCGGCGGGGCTCGGGCTGCTGGCGTACGGGCTGGTGGGGCAGGCGCGGTTCGACCGGGCCCGGGACGCCGAGCGGGAGCGGCTGCTCGCGCAGCTCGGGGGCAGGGCGCGGGAGGCGGGCGATCCCCGGCTGGTGGACGCCGGCGCGCATCCGGGGGCGCCGGCCGAACTGGGGGACCGGCATGACGACTTCACGCCGATCCTCGTCGAGTACTACGCCTACGGACTGACGCAGGCGCGCAGCAGCTTCGCGACCAGCCAGCGCTTCGCCGGGGTCGGAGCCGCCGTGCTGCTCTTCGGGGTGGGGCTCGCGGTGTGGAAGGCCGAGAGCGCGGGGGACGCGTACATAGGGGTCGTCACCAGTTCCGTCGGCCTGGTCGTCACCCTCGTCGGGCAGCTGTTCCACCGGCGCGCCGACCTCGCCCTGCGGCACATGGCCGCCCAGACCGCCTCCCTGCGCGAGGACCGGCGGGCCGCCGAGAGCACCCAGCAGGCGATAGGGCTGCTGGAGGAGGTCGCCGACCCGGAACTGCGGGGGAGGCTGCAGGCCGGGCTGATACTGAAGCTTTCCGGGGCCGAGCTGCCGCCCGCCGGGCCATAGTGGAGGTATGTGCCGCTCCATTAAGACCCTGCGCCCGCCCGCCATCCCCGAGAAGGCCACGGAGGAGGAGATCCGCGCGGCCGCGCTCCAGTACGTACGGAAGGTCTCCGGGTTCCGGGTGCCGGCCGCGCACAACCGGGAGGTGTTCGAGGCCGCCGTGGACGCCGTCGCCGAGGCCACGGCCGCGCTGCTCGACGGGGTGCAGGTGCGCGGTGGCCGGACGGCCGCCGCCGCGGTCTGAAGCCCCCTGTCGCCGCCGGACCATCAGCTGGGCGTCCGTGCCGAGGTCCGGCGGGGGCCGGCCGGTCAGCCGGTGTGGGCCCAGCGGCGGCGCAGTAGCCAGATTCCGGTGCCGAGCGCGCCGGCCGCGAGGGTGCCGCCCAGGGCGATCTGGCCCGGGCTCATGGATTCGACGCTGCCGCCGAGGCCGCCACGGGCGGCGCCGGGGGTGACCTGGAGGGTGACGGTGACGCGGCGGCCCCCGGACCCGCCGCACTCGAAGGTGACGGGGTAGGAGCCGGCCGTGGCGTCGCGGTAGACGGTGGCCGCGCCGAAGAGGTTGGTCGCCTCCCGGTTGCCCGGGGACAGGGAGACGTCCCCGAAGGCGCGGGAGGAGGCCCTGCCGGTGGTGGTGCCGCAGCCGTCGAGGTTGAGGCTGACGCGGCTGCCGGGGGCGACGGTGCCCGGGGAGACGGTGGCGGAGGGGGCGGCGGAGGCGAGCGTGGCGGGTGTGACGGCCGCGACGACGAGTGTCGCGGCTGCGACCCCGGTCAGGCGGCGCCGGTTGCGCGTGCGCGTGGGGGACATGGAGAGAACTCCTCGGGCTCCTCGAAACGGCGCGGCCAGGGCAGGGATGTGACGCGGATTCGGTTGCGCCGTGCTCTGGACGCTAGAAGCCCGGGAGGGAGGCGGCGATCCCTGTCGGGTGAACGGGTGACCGGCCTGGTCCCTCCGGGGGGTGTGCGGGTCCGGCGGGTGGATGAGGGGCGGGTTATGCCGGGGCCGGGGCCGGGGCGGGGGGTGGGCGGCGGACGAGGTAGGCGGCCAGGGAGCCCGCTGCGAAGAGCGCGATCAGGGAGACCGCGGTGCCGAGCCAGGCCGTGCCCAGCCACTGGGTGCCGAAGTAGCCCAGTGCCACGCTGTAGCTCGCCCAGCTCATGCCCGCCAGCACCGACCAGGGCAGGAACTCCGTCACCTTGCGCTGGGTCCTGCCCGCGCCCAGCGAGACCACCGAGCGGCCGGCCGGGGCGAAGCGGGCGATGACCACCAGGCCGCCGCCACCCCTGGCCAGGGCCGTGCCCAGGCGGTCGTGGGCCCGGGTCAGGCGGCGCGAGCGGGCGATGGCCCGGTCCAGCCGGGGTCCGCTGCGCCGGGCCAGCCGGTACGCCGCCATGTCACCCAGTACTGAGGCCGTCGTGGCGATCACCAGCAGCAGCATGATGTCCGGCACCTGCGCGGGCGACCCCGTGGCCGCCGCGGCCGCCGCCGCGGCGGTGATCACCAGCACCCCGCTCGGCAGCACCGGCAGGAACACGTCGAGCACCACCGACACCGCCACCACGGCATAGATCCACGGGCTCGCGGTCAACGACCCCAGAGTCTCAAGCAAAGCGGGACTCCCCAGTCCGAAGCGCCGCGTCGTCGCGGGGAGCGGCAGGGGCGGCTTGACAGCCATACAGCGTACGCCCGGCGCCGGTCCGCCGGAGCCCCGGCCTACTCCCCGGCGGTGAGTTCCCGCTCCAGCACCGTCACCAGCCGGGCACCTGGCCGGCCCGCGCGGGCCTGGTCCAGCCGCAGCCGGGCGCTGCGGCCCGCCAGAGCCAGCGTCATCAGCTGGTTCCCGAACCACGGTCCGCCCGTACGCCGCCAGCTCAGCGGCGGCCGGCCCGTCCGGCCGTGGCGCGAGAAGCCGCGCCCCAGCCACCGGCCCAGCCGCGACCAGCCCAGCCGGAACCCCCACTTCACCGCCGCGTGGATGGAGTTGTGCACCGGGGAACAGGTCAGCTGGAACACCCGGGCCGTGCTCGGTATTCGGGGCTCGGCCACATACGCGTGGTGGACGTCTCCTGACAGTACGCAGACCGTCGCCGGGGCCTTCGGGCCCGTCCCCACCTCCTCGATCAGGTCGCTCAGCGCGGCGAACGACGGCGGGAACGCCGCCCAGTGCTCGAGATCGCTGCGCCGCCGCAGGTCCTCCCCGATGCGCGCCCACCGCGCCCCGCGCTCCCCCCGGCACAGCGCGGCATTCCACACCTCCGCGTCATGGATCAGCGGCGGCATCAGCCACGGCAGCGAGGACCCGATCAGCAGGTGGTCGTAACCCCCGTGCCCCTCCAGCGCGTTCTCCCGGAGCCAGCGCTGCTCCGCGGGGTCGAGCATGGCGCGGCCGTCCTCGGCCAGTACCCGCGCCGCCCGGGTGTCCACCATCAGCAGCCGCGACCGGCCGAAGTCCCGCCGGTAACTCCAGCGCACCGAGGCCGGATCGGCATCCGCCGAGGCCGCGAAGGCGCGCAGCGCGTCGGTGCCGTCCGGGGTGGACCGTACGGCCGCGTAGAGCGCGTCCGCCGCGAGTTCGGCGGGGGAGAGGTTGCCCAGGTGCTGGTGGACCCAGTACGACATCAGCCCGCTGAGCACCCGCTCCCGCCACCACGGGGTGGCCCGCATCCCGGCCACCCAGGCCGCGCTGGTGTTCCAGTCGTCGATGACGTCGTGGTCGTCGAATATGTGCAGGCTGGGGACGGTCGACAGGAGCCAGCGGATCTCGGGGTCGAGCCAGGACTCGTAGTACAGACGGGTGTACTCCTCGTAGTCCGCCACCTGGGCGCCCGGCGCCTCCCGCAGGTCCCGGCGGGCCGCGAGCCACTTGCGGGTGTCGTGCGACAGCTGGTCGGCGTAGACCTGGTCGCCGAGCAGCAGCAGGACGTCCGGCCGGAGCTCCTCCGGGTCCTGGGCGAGCCGCGCGGCGAGGGTGTCGAGGGCGTCGGCGCCGTGCGGCCCGCGCCGGCCGGCGGGCGGGGCGGCCTGCCGGCAGGAACCGAAGGTGACGCGCAGCCCGGGCGCGGGCGCCCCGGGGCCGCCCCCCACCGCCGGGGTGCTGATCGTGCTCGGCGGGAAGCCGCCGCCGGCCGCCGCCGGCCAGACGAGGACCCCGTCGAGCAGCACCTCGTAGGCCGTGGTGGTGCCCGGGGTCAGGCCGGTGACCGGCACCAGCGCGTAGTGGTGGCCGGCGATCTGGAAGGTGCGGACGCTGCCGCCCGCCCCGTCGGCGCACCGCACCTCGGCCGTGCACGGGCGGTCCGCCTCGACCCATATCGTGGCGGAGCCGCCCGTGTCCCAGTCGACGTAGCGCAGCAGCGGTCCGAGCCGCAGTCCGGCCATCCAACTCCCCCTCCTCGGCAGCCCTTTCGATCACGGTACGGGGCGAGGAGGGGCCTGGCCTCCCCCTGGCGGGGGATAGCGGGGGTGAAAACCCCCGGACGGAACTCCGGGTCAGCAGCCGTTCAGGACGTTCACCAGGGCCGTCTTCTCCCCGGAGTCCATGCGCAGGCCCCAGTACTGCTTCACCTGGACCCACATCCGGGCGTAGGTGCAGCGGTACGCGGTCCGCGGCGGCAGCCACTTGCCGGGGTCGAGGTCGCCCTTGGCCTGGTTGACGTTGTCGGTGACCGCGATGAGCTGCGGCCGGGTGAGGTCGTTGGCGAACTGCTGGCGCTTGGTGGTGGTCCAGGAGTTGGCGCCCGAGCGCCAGGCCTCGGCGAGCGGGACCATGTGGTCGATGTCGATGTCCGAGGCGGCGGTCCAGGTGGCGCCGTCGTACTCCGAGTACCAGCTGCCGCTCACGGAGGCGCAGGAGGAGTCGGTCACGACGTTCACGCCGTCCCGCTTGAGGACCGTCTCGCGGGTGTTGCAGGTCCCGGAGACCGTGCTCCAGTGCGGGAACTGCGAGCGGCTGTAGCCGGTGAGGGAACCTTCCGCCGCGGGGGTGACCGTGGCCAGGTAGGAGCGGGCCTCGGCCGCGCTGATGGGGGTGGGAGGGGAGGCCAGGGCGGCCGGAGCGTTGACGAGCGAGGTGAGGGAGGCGAGGGCGACGGCGGACGCGAGGACGCCCGCGCGGCCGATGCGACGCGCGTAGACGGAGGGCGTGCGGGGGGATATGAGGGCCATGAGGGGCTCCCTGGTGCGGGGGGTGGTGGCCGTGCGAACCCCGGCGGGGCGCGGCCATGGTGGCGGCGCCAGATGTCGTCGGGACGGGCGCCAGGTGACAGATTGCCGACATGGGCACGTCACATCAAGACAATCAATGGCCCACGCTCAAGGGGAAGTTGAGATTCCGGCACCCGGGGTCGGGCCACAGTGGGGCCAAGCTCACATACCGGGCACCCTCGGCCTGTCAGTGCCGTCGCGTACCCTGGACGGAGCAGAAGGGGAGTAGCTCTTCGCCGGACCGTCGACATACTGCTGGGTCACCCCAGCCGGCGCCCGGAGGCAGGCCGCGTCAGCGGTCGGCCAGCGAGACCTTCGGCCGCAGTGCCCTGTCCATGTGACGTGGCGCGCGCGACGCATCGTGCGTGGCGTGTGACGCGTTCACGCACACCAGGGCGCCGCTGAGCCGAAGCGACCCCTGACACACCCCAGGTCTCTCGGTTCCGATGGCGTCCTGCCCGACCGATAGAGGTTCCACCCCGTGTTCAGCTTCAGCGTCCTGGCGATCGCCTTCGGCGTCGTCTTCCTCGCCGAACTCCCCGACAAGACGGCCCTCGCGGGCCTGATGCTCGGCACCCGCTACCGCGCCTCCTACGTCTTCGTGGGCGTCGCCGCCGCCTTCGCCGTGCACGTCGCGCTCGCCATCGCCGCGGGCAGCGTGCTCACGCTCCTCCCGCACCGGCTCGTCCAGGCCGTCGTGGGCCTGCTCTTCCTCGCGGGCGCGGCCATGCTGCTCCTGAAGAAGAACGACGAGGACGAGGAGGTCAAGCCGCCCGCCGACCAGTCCTTCTGGAAGGTCTCGGGGGCCGGTTTCATGCTGATCCTGGTGGCAGAGTTCGGCGATCTGACCCAGATCATGACCGCCAACCTCGCGGCGCGGTACGACAATCCGCTCTCCGTCGGCCTCGGAGCGGTGCTGGCGCTCTGGGCGGTCGCGGGCATCGGCATCCTGGGCGGCCGGACCCTCATGAAGTACGTGCCGCTGCGGCTCATCACCAAGATCGCGGCAGGTGTCATGGCGGCGCTCGCCGGGTTCTCGCTCTACGAGGCGATCGCGGGCTGAGCCGGCTGAGCCGGATGAGCCGGCCGTGGGGGCCGTGGGGGCCGTGGGGGGCGAGGGGGCCGGCGCCGGGTGCTCCGGAAATCCCCTTGCGGGGCACCGGCCCGCGGGGCACGCTCGCGGGCGTGACCACACCTCCCCCGGCGCCCGCGGCCGACCAGCGTTTCGGCTGGTCCAACATGTTCGTCCACCCCGACCAGGACGCCCGCTCCGACGGCGGCTTCCGGGGCGAACGGGCCCTCCTCGCCGGCTACCTGCGCGACCAGCGCCTCACGCTGGAGCTGAAGTGTGCAGGCCTCGACGCCGAGGCGATGGCCCGCCGGTCGGTGGAGCCCTCGGACCTCTCGCTCCTGGGCCTCGTACGCCATCTCGCGGGCGTGGAGCAGAAGTGGTTCCGGGGTGTCATGGCGGGCGAGGAGGTACGCCGCCCGTACCGCTCGCCGGGGGAGCCCGACGGGGAGTTCACCGGCGCGGTGGCCGACCCGGCGGTGGTCGCCGGGGCGTGGGCCACCTGGCGGGCGGAGGTCGCCTTCGCGGAGCGGCTCGTCGAGGCGGCCCCCGACCTGGGTGTCACCGGGGACAACGGGGGCGAGGCGGTGGAGTTGCGCGAGGTGCTGGTGCACATGATCGAGGAGTACGCCCGGCACAACGGCCACGCCGATCTCCTGCGGGAGCGCATCGACGGGCGCGTGGGGCAGTAGCGGAGCGTGGGGCGCGGGCGCCGACGCCCGATGTCCCCGGGCGCCTCGATGGCGCGGGTCCGGGGGCGCCTCCCCGGCAGTGGCCGGGGGAGCGGGGTCAGGAAGAGGCGGGCGGGGTCACGGTGAGGCGGAGCGTGCCGTCCTCGGCGGGTTCCACGCGGACCGAGGTCAGGTCGGGGACGTGGACCGTCGGGCCGTGGGCGGCGGCGCGGGGGCCTATGCCGATCACGCGCATGCCGGCCGCGAGGCCCGCGGCGATACCGGCCCCGGAGTCCTCGAAGACCAGACAGTCGGCCGGATCCACACCCAGCTCGGCGGCGCCCTTGAGGAAGCCCTCGGGGTCGGGCTTGCTGGCCCCGACCGACTCGGCGGTGACCCGCACGTGCGGCATCGGGAGCGCGGCGGCCGTCATCCGGACCGCGGCCAGGGCGGCGTCGGCCGAGGTGACCAGGGCGTGCGGCAGGCCGGCGAGCGACGCCATGAACTCCGGGGCACCCGCGACGGGGACCACGCCGTCCGTGTCCGCGGTCTCGCGGGCCAGCATCACGGCGTTCTCCGCGTAATTGAGCTCCATCGGGCGTTCGGGCAGCAGGATGGCCATCGTGGCGTAGCCCTGGCGGCCGTGGACCACCTTCAGGGCCTCCTGCGGGTCCAGCCCGTGCGACACCGCCCACTCGCGCCAGCAGCGCTCGACCACCGCGTCGGAGTTGACGATGGTGCCGTCCATGTCCAGGAGCAGTGCCCTGGCGGTGAGAACGGTGGGGGCGGTGGTGGTGCTGGCCGGCATCGGCGGGGCTCCAGACGGGCGGCAAAAGAGAACAAGCGGTTCCGTCCACCGGTCAGGGGGTGTGGACGGAACCACTTTGTTTCTTCACGATACAAAACCCGGGGCGGTCCGCGCCACCGTCGGCCGAGTGACTTATCCCTCCAAGGCGCGTCGGGTCGCCGGACCGTAGACGCCGAACTCGTCGTCGTAGACCTCGTACTCCAGCTGGAAGTCCGCCACCGCCCGCTCCACGCCGCGGCCGTACCGGCCGTCGAACCTGCCCCGGTACAGGCCCTGCTCCGCCAGCAGCCGCTGGAGCTTCTCCACCTCGGGACCCGAGTCGCCGGAGCGCAGCGTCGTCGGCTTCGCCGACTGCGGAGGGGGAGTGGGGCTGGGGGCGCGGCTCGTGGAGGCGGTCGGAGAGGGGGACGCCGAGCGGGAGGTGCTCGGGGAGGCGGAGGGGGACGCCGAGCGGGACGTACTCGCCGACGGGGACGGCGAGGCCGACGCGGAGGCGCTCGCCGACGGGCCGGTCGGCGCCTCCGAGGGGCCGACCGGGGCCAGGTCGCTGACGGGCGCCGAGGGCTTGGGGTCCACCAGTGCGGCATCGCCCTTCTCGGAGCCCGTGAACATCACCAGGGCCAGTGCCACCACGCCGACCGCCACCACCGCACCGGCCCCTGCCAGCAGTGGCAGCCGCCGGGAACGCTTGGCGGGGCTCTCGTCGGGCCACTGCGGGGAGACCGCCCGGAGCTGCACCGTCTGCTCCGCCGGCGGTACGGGCACGGGTGCGGCTACGGATATCCCGTACGCCGGGGTGCCCGCGTCCACCGCCTGCGCGGGCGCTTGCGCTTGCGGGGGTGCGGCCGGGACGGGTGGCAGCAGGCTGGTCGGGGCCTCGTCGCCCCCGACACCCTGCCCGGACGGGTACGGCTCCGCCGCCTCCGGGGCGGCACCGGACCAGCCCGGCTGGGCGGTCGGGCCGCCGGGCGAGCCTGCGAAGCCGTCCGGCTGGGCTGCGGCAACGCCGTGCAGGGCCGAGAGACCGTCGGCCGAGGCCGAAGAAGGGCCCGGCGGGATCGTCGAGACGCCGAACGGGTCAGCGAAGCCCGTCGGGGCGCCGGCCAGGTCGGACGGGACACCCGGCGGGGCTGCGGGACCAGCGGGCGGGGCTACCGGAATGCCGTGCTGGTCCGCGAGCGGGTCGGGCGGGGCTGCCGGAATGCCGTGCTGGGCAGCGGGGACGCCCGGCTGGGCTGCGGCATCGCCCGGCGAGACGCCGGGCTGCGCCGCCGGGATGTCCGGCCAGCCCGCAACCGCTCCAAGCAGCGGGTCCGTCGGCACGCCCGCCTGGGCCGCGGACGCCTCGGCCGGCGCCGCCGGGATACCGGGCGGCCCCCCGAGAACACCCGGCTGGGCTGCCGGATCGCCGGGCGGGGCGGAGAACGCCTCGGGCTCGGCTGTGTGGATGCCCGGCTGGGCCGCGAAGAGGCCGGGCTGGTCAGTCGGGGTGCCGGGCTGGGCCGGGAAAGGGCCCGGCTGGGCCGGTGCGGTGCCGGGTGGGAACGGCGGCATGTGCGGGTGGGGGCCCGGGGCGGGTGGGAAGGGGTCGTCCGGGTGGGGGCCGGGCTGGGGTGTGGAGGGGCCCGGCGGGGGGCCGGCCAGGGCGCCGGGTGGGGTTGAGGGGAAGGGGGTGCCGTGGTCCGTGCCCGGCTGGGCCACCGCACCCAGGACCGGCTGGGGCGACGGCGGGGGCGGTACCGCCCGGTCGGCCTCGGGCATCGCCATGTACGGGCGAATGCGCAGCGGGTTGAACCCCACGTTCCGCCCGCACTCGCAGTCGACCCCGACGGCACCGCAATCCGGACAGCGCTCAGCGCTCACTGGTTTCCCCTCCCCTGGACACTGCCAGCGATTATGCAGACCCCTTCGGCCCCACCCAACCCGCCCAAGAGGCCATAACCGGACACACCGCTCAGGATGGAGTTGTTGATCCGGCCTGAGGAGGAGCCGATGGCACAGGATGTGACCGCGTCGGCCGTTGACCCGGGGCCCGGCGCCGAGCACGCCTCGCGCGAGGTGCTCGTCTCGATCGGAGCCCTGCTGCTGGGCCTGCTGATCTCCGCGCTCGACCAGACCATCGTCTCCACCGCCCTGCCCACCATCGTCAGCGACCTCGGCGGCATGGAGCACCTGTCCTGGGTGGTCACCGCCTACATGCTGGCCGCCACCGCCGCCACACCCCTGTGGGGCAAGCTCGGCGACCAGTACGGGCGCAAGAAGCTCTTCCAGTACGCCATCGTCATCTTCCTGATCGGCTCCGCCCTCTGCGGCCTCGCCCAGGACATGCCCCAGCTCATCGGCTACCGCGCCCTGCAGGGCCTGGGCGGCGGCGGGCTGATGGTGCTGTCGATGGCGATCGTCGGCGACATCGTCCCGCCCCGCGAGCGCGGCAAGTACCAGGGCCTCTTCGGCGCCGTCTTCGGCGCGACCAGTGTGCTCGGGCCCCTGCTGGGCGGCCTGTTCGTGGACCACCTCTCCTGGCGCTGGGTCTTCTACATCAACCTCCCCATCGGTCTCGTCGCGCTGGTCGTCATCGCCGCCGCCCTGCACATTCCGGCCCGGTCCTCCCGGCACACCATCGACTACCTCGGCACCTTCCTCATCGCCTCCGTCGCCACCTGCCTCGTCCTCGTCGCCTCTCTCGGCGGCACCTGGGGCTGGGGCTCGGCCCGGATCATCGGGCTGGCCGTCCTCGGAGCCGTCCTCCTCGCGGCCTTCCTCCTCGTCGAGCGGCGGGCCGCCGAACCCGTTCTGCCGCTGGGCCTCTTCCGCATCCGCACCTTCACCCTCTGCTCGGTGATCAGCTTCGTCATCGGCTTCGCGATGTTCGGCGCGATGGTCTACCTCCCGACCTTCCTCCAGGTCGTGCGGGGCGTCTCGCCGACCATGTCGGGCGTCCACATGCTGCCGATGGTGCTCGGCCTGCTGATCGCCTCCACCGTCTCGGGGCAGATCGTCAGCCGCACCGGCCGCTGGAAGGTCTTCCCCATCGTGGGGACCGCCGTCACCGCCGTCGGACTCCTGCTCCTGCACCAGCTGGAGCGCACCAGCTCCGACTGGGAGACGAGCGTCTACTTCTTCGTCTTCGGCGCCGGCCTCGGCCTGGTCATGCAGGTGCTCGTCCTGGTGGTGCAGAACGCGGTCAGCTACGCCGACCTCGGGGTCGCCACCTCCGGCGCCACCTTCTTCCGCTCCATCGGCGCCTCCTTCGGCGTCGCCATCTTCGGCACGATCTTCACCAACCGGCTCGGCGACAAACTGTCCGCCACCCTCGCCGGGGTCCCGCTGCCGCCCGACGCGACCGTCGCACGGCTGGAGGCCGACCCCCGGGCCATCGGCGAACTCCCGGCCGAGCTGCGCCCCCGGGTGCTGGACGCCTACTCCACCGCCATCACCGACGTCTTCCTCTACGCGGTACCCATGGTCCTGCTCGCCTTCCTGATCTCCTGGTTCCTCAAGGAGGACAAGCTCCGTGGCTCCGTCACCGCACCCGACGTGACGGAGACCCTCGCCTCCAACCCGGTCCACCGCTCCTCGCACGAAGAGGTCGCCCGCGCGCTGTCCGTACTCGGCACCCGCGAGGGCCGCCGCCACGTCTACGAGAAGATCACCGAGAAGGCGGGCTACGACCTGCTCCCCGCCGCCAGCTGGCTACTGCTGCGGATCAACAAGTACGGCTCCGCCGAGCCGGCGATGCTCGCGGAACGCACCGCCATCCCCATCAAGGCCATCACGGACGCCGCCCGCCAGGTCGAGGAGCGCGGGCTCGCCTCCCGGGAAGGGCTCCCGCTCGTCCTGACCGACCGGGGCAGGGTGGTCGCGGCCCGGCTGGCGGCGGCCCGCCAGGAGTCCCTGGCCGAGCTGCTCGGCGACTGGTGGGGCCCCGAGCGCCCCACCGACCTCGTCAAGCTGGTCGAGGAACTCAACCGGGAGCTCTGCGGATCCGACGCCGAGGAGCCCTACGACACCCTGCCGCGCCGGGACCACTCCGCCCGCTAGCCGACAGCTCCGGCCAGGGGCTTCTCGAACCAGTGCTGCGCGTACGGCCCGGAGTTGTACGCCGGTATCTCCCGGTACCCGTGGCGCGCGTACAGGGCGCGGGCCTCGACCAGGTCCGTCCGGGTGTCCAGGCGGATCCGCGTGGCACCCAGCCCGCGAGCGGCCTCCTCCAGGGCGGTGAGCAGGGCCGCCCCGCCGCCGGTGCCCCGGGCGCGCGGGTCGACGTAGATCCTGGTGAGCTCGGCGGTGGCCGGGTCGAGCAGGCGTATGCCCCCGCAGGCCCGTGGCCGTCCGTCGAGCCGGCCGACGACGAACTGGCCCGTCGGCGGGACGAGCCCGTCGGCCGGATCGTCCAGCATTCCCTGGTCGATCTCGGCCTCGGTCACCGACCGCTCCCAGTACCGCCCGGCGACCTCCGCGTAGTAGGCGCGGCGCAGGGCCGTGGCGTCAGGGGTGGTGAAGGGCTCCGGCGTGACCTCCCACCTGGAGCCCATGGCGGGTCCGCCGACCCCCGTGCTGCCTGCCGTCATGTCCGTCGTGGTGATCGAATTCGTGTCCATGGCGTCATTGTGGAGTGCTTCCCGCGCCTCCCGCGTGGAATATCCACAGACACGGGCCGATGATGATGAAAGGTGTAAATCGCACAAACGGAGGGTGTGAACGGTCATGTCGGAGCATCCGGACTGTGCCCTGATCCGCCGCGGCTACGAGGCCTTCGGCAAGGGCGACCTGGAGACCTTGGGCACGCTGATGACGGCCGACGTCATTCACCACGTGCCCGGCAACAGCGTGCTCTCGGGCCACCACAAGGGCCGCGAAGCCGTCCTCGACCTCTACCGCCGCCTCGGCGAGGAGACCCAGGGCACCTTCCAGGTCCACCTGGAACGGGTCATGGTGGACGGCCGCGGCCACGCGATATCCGTCCACCTCGCCCAGGGCGACCGGGGCGACCGGGGCATCGAGATCCACGAGGGAGTCTTCTTCACCATCGTCGGCGGCAAGATCACCGACATCGACCAGTGCACCCAGGACATCGACGAGAGCGACGCCTTCTGGGGCTGAGGGGGCTGAGGGGGCTCAGATCCGAGGGGGCCCGGGCCGACGCGCGCCCCGGGCCCCCTCGCACCCACCGTCGGACCTCAGGCGTCCTTCTTCGGCGCCGCCTGCTGCACGACCTCGAACGACCACACCTGCGACCCCGAAGCCGCCGGCTTCGGCCGCTCACCGGCGCCGCCGCCGGCGCCGCCACCGCCCTGGTGCGCCGCCTTCATCGGACCCTCCATCCACGCCTGGAAGTCCTCCTCCGACCGCCACCGGGTGTACACGAGGTACTGGTCCGTGCCCTCGACCGGCCGCAGCAGCTCGAACCACTCGAACCCGTCAGAACCCTCCACCGCGCCCGCCCTCGAGGCGAACCGCTGCTCCAGCAGCTCCCGCTGCTCAGCCGGCACGGTCAGCGCGTTGATCTTTACGATGCTAGGCACATGGCACCTCTCAGGAAACACAGGCCGGGCACTGCACCTAGCCTTGATCACGTGCGTGCAGTCTCCTATATCCGCCAGTCAAAGCGTCGTGAGGACGACTCCCAGGCCTCACCGATGGCGCAGCGCGACCGGTGCGCTTCACTCATCAGCTCGAAGGGATGGAGCGACGCGGGCCACTTCGAGGACGTCGGCAAGTCCGGATGGGACCCGAGCATCCACCGCCCGGGGTTCGAGGAGATGATGACGGCCGTGCGCGGCGGGCACGTGGACGCCGTGGTCGTCTTCTCGCTGTCCCGTCTCACCCGTCGTGGCGCGCTGGAAGCCATGCGGATCATCGAGGAGCTGGAATCGCACGGCGTGCGGCTGGTCAGCGTGGAGGAGCCCTACCTCGACACGTCCACCCCGGTCGGCGTCGGCATCCTCGCCATCATCGCGGGCCTGGCGCAGCAGGAATCCGACATGAAGTCGGCCTACGTCTCCGCGACCAAGGACACGCTCCGGCGGGCCGGTAGCCACGTCTCCGGCGTCGCCCCGTACGGCTTCACGACGGAGCGGGGGACCAGCGGGAAGCTGTCCGTCATCCGGCTCGTCCCGGACCCCGTGGAGGCCCCGTACGTCCGCGACATGGCGAAGTGGGCGGCCGATGGGCTGTCCGCCTCGCTGATCGCCAAGCGGCTCAATGAAGATGGCGTGCCCACCAAGGTCGAGACCCTGGGAGAGGCGGGCATAAAGCGGCTCGCAGCGAGGCGTGCTCGGGCGGTCTCGGAAGCCGTGGACCGCCCGGCCTGGGTGTCCTCGACCGTGCTGCGGATCCTTCGGGACCCGCGCCTCGCCGGGTACGCCATCGAGTGGCAGGGGCGTGTCCTGCCGTCCAAGGACGCCGACGGGAACCCAGTCCCGGGCAAGGCCGGTAAGCGCGTCATACTCCGCGACGAAGACGGGCAGCCCGTCCAGACGCATGAGGCGCTGATCCCCAATGAGGAGTGGTGGCAGCTCCAGGACGTGTTGGACGGCCGGACTCGGACCGTGGTGCGCGCCGGCCGACGGGTTCCCACGCTCCTCGCCGGCCACGGGCTGCTGTTCTGCGATGTGTGCGGATCGGTCATGGTCTCCGACCGGAGGGTCGGGAAGCTCTATTACAAGTGCAACCGGGCCGGGGGAGTCGTGGCCGGGCACGGTGGTCTCGTCATCGACCAGGAAGCGACGGACCACGCAGTGGCCGGGCGGGTGTGGGCCCGTCTCACCACCATGGATCCGGACGACCCGGACGACCTCGAGTGGCTGGCCGAAGCCTCGCGCCGCTTCGCCCGACAGCGCGATACGTCGCAGCGGGATGCGGAGCGGGCGGCCGTGCGTGCCGAGCTGGAGCACGTACGAGAGTCCCGGCGCATCCTGCACATGGACCGCCTTGCCGGTGTGTACGGCGACAAGACCGGCACCCAGATGTTCACGGAGTCCATGGCGCGGCTGACGGCCCACGAGGAGCGGACGGCCGAACGCCTCGCGCAGCTGGATGCGATGGAAGGCCGGTTCATCCAGATCCCCAGCGAATGGACAGGCGTGGACGGAGACCCCATAGGAGAGGGCTCCAACTGGGCGGGCTGGGATCTCAAGAAGCGGCGGGAGTTCCTGACGCTGTTCATCGACTCGGTGAGGATCGCCAAGTCGGTAGGCCGGGGGCGCAATGCGAACACTCCGGCTCGGGTGATCGTGCGTTGGTCCGAGTCGCCGGATACGAGCGATTGAGGCGCGCCTCGTAGTCAGGACGGCCTGCTGCCGGGATGCTTCAGTGGCAGGCCGTTCTGTGTCTGGCCGGGGGATCTTAGCGAGCGACACCAGCGCGTAGAGCGTGACGCTGTGACGTTGGGAGCCCTCTTTCTGGTATCTCCTTATTTTTTATTGCGAATTGAGAGACAGCTCTTTGAGCGTCACTTCGTCACACCCTCGCTTCGGCCGGGCCGACGCGGACGACGTGCATGTGCTGCGCTGCGAATGCCTTCGGCTCAACTGGGTTCGGGCCGCGCTAGCGGGTCGTCCACCAGGTTGCGGCCGCTCCGAGTGCCGTCGTGATGAGTCCGACAACCCATCCGGGGATGCGCTGGACGATTAAGTGCAGTCCCCCGACGCGGAGTTCGAGCGCGGGGCGGGTCTCGGTCTTGGGCATTGCTACCTCTCGTGTGCTGGTGCCCTGGAGCGTAGGCAGGGGTGCTGTATCTGCGGCAGGGGGGTCAAGCCCTGAACTCCGCCAAAGCGGCCAAAGATCATTTCCGTGGTTGCAGAACCAAGTCTTGGCGTGCAGGGCCTGGGCCGCGTGGTGGGTCCGCTGCGCGTACAGCTCAGCACATCATGGGTGGGAGATGGAAACCCTCGCGATAAACGCCACCATTCGCCTCCCTTTGGAATGAACTTCCCCACCCTCGACTGTGCTAGGCAACTCGGGCTGGCGGCGCATCCGGCCAGGGGGCACTCCCCTTCTCTCTTGCAGGAGAGCAGCAGGGGGGGGCGAATCTCTCTGATGGCGAATCTGGGTAGTTCGGTGGGCCGGATGTTGCGCTGAGTGACGCCGGTTCGACGTATCAGAAACGATGGTTTGTGAGACGGCCGGAAAGAGGCGCTCAGTCCCCGCGAATTGTGTTCCAGAACCCGTCTCAGAACTTCTCGAAATCCCTTGAGATTTTGAGACGGGTTCTGCGACGATCGGCGCATGACGACGACCGCAGGGCACCTGATCGGATACGCCCGAGTCTCCACTGACGACCAGGAAGCGCAGTTGCAGCAGGATGCGCTGACGGTGGCCGGCTGTGCCCGGATCTTCACGGACAAGGCGAGCGGCAAGAACACGGACCGCCCGGAGCTGACGGCCGCTCTGGACTACCTGCGCCCCGGCGACACCCTGTGCGTCTGGAAGCTGGACCGGTTCGCACGGTCTCTGATCGACCTTGTGACACTCGTGGACTCGCTCGCTGCCCGTGGGATCGGCTTCAAGGTGCTGACGGGAGCGCTGGCGAGCATCGACCCGAACACCCCGGACGGGCGGCTCATGCTTCAGGTGGTGGGCGCCATGGCGGAGTTCGAGCGGAGCCTGATCAAGGACCGGACCCGCGCCGGACTGGACGCTGCCAGGGCGCAGGGGCGTACGGGGGGACGCCCAGCCGTCATGGACGCGGACAAGCTCGCTGCGGCCAAAGCCCGCCGCGCCAAGGGTGAGAGCGTCACAGTCATCGCCAAGGCGCTCGGAGTCTCTCGCGCGACGCTGTACCGGGCGCTGGGTGGCGCGGCCTGAGGGTGTCGGCCAGGCGCGTGCGGTGGTTCGGTGATTCTTGGGCTTTTTCTGTATGCATATAGAAACCTATAAGGAAAACCAGAAATGCCTTAGAACCACCGAACCACCGCAGGGGGTAGGGCGGCACCAAAGTTCAGACGGCACAGCTCTTGGCGATCCCGGCCCAAGCTCGGCGAACGCGCGCTAGGTGCGAGGCTGCTTTTTGCGGGTGATCGGCGGCGTGACTTGGGTGTATCGGTTTCTGGCAGCTCGAAAACGACGCGGTTAACGCCCCTGTAATGGTGCTGAACGTCTGTGAGGCCCACTTGGAGGCCACCGCCGTAGCCCGATGCGTCGGTGCCCGTCAGCCGGTCGGCGCGGCGCAACAGCATTGGCCACAAAGCCTCTTGCGCTCGTCCTTCGGGAGGGCAACGCTCGTGCACGTTGGTGCAACCCACTCGACGGCGGGAGCGACCATGACCTTAAAGTTCCTCGGCATCATCCCCAACTCGCCGACTGACGAGTCTCCGACGATCTGGCTCCACGAGGAGACCGGCGATCTTCTGATCCAGTCGTACAAGGCGACCGAGGATGAAGTGAAGGCGTGCCAGGAGATCGGTTCGATTCCGGGCCACTCCACGGACGTGCCGGACCACGAGGCGATCGTCAGGCTTCCGGCGGTCATGTTGAAGTACATCCCGCACCCCGAAGACGACTGAGAGGCACGTAGTGCAGCCACCCGCACGTCAGGCACTGGCACGAGCGCAGCACTCGGCGGTGCACCTCGAGATGCGCGACAGCTACATGGTGGACGACCTCGGGTTCATCGCGTGGCAGCGGGGCGAGCGTCTTGATCCTGCCGACCGGAGTTCGTGGTGGGGTGGCTGGCACGACGCCGTGAAGGAGGCGACCGGCCGAGGGGTCGTCGTCCGGCGGCTCCGGATCGTGTCGGAACCGGTCAGCGCCTACGTGCGGTACGAGTACGACTGCACGTTCACGAACATCGCGGCGGGCGAATCGGTCCGTTGGCTGCCGCGCCGGCGGACCACGGACCTGGCCCTGCCGGGTACCGACTTCTGGCTGTTCGACGGTGCCCAGGCGCTGTTTCACCACTTCACCGGGGACGGACGGCTCGACCGGGACGGGCGGGAGTACGCGGACGATCCCGAGCGCGTGAAGCTGTGCGCCGGCGCCTTCGAGGCCGCCTGGCAGCGGGCTGTTCCGCACGAGGAGTACCGGCCGCGCTGAGCGGTCATCACCATGGCCGTTTCCCCTTCATCAAGTGCCCAGCAGGCCCGGCAGGCTCTCGCGAAACGTCTTGCGGATCTCTGCCGGGATGCCGGGCTGACCGGCCTCGACCTGGCCGAGCGCTGCGGGTGGAGCCGGTCCAAGTCGTCCCGGATCATGAACGCCAAGACGCCCCCTTCCGCCGACGACATCCGGGCGTGGTGCCGGGCGTGCGGCGCAGAGGACCAGACAGAGGACCTGATCGCCTCTCTGCGGACAGCCGAGGGCATGTGGGGCAACTGGCGACGCATGGAGCGCGCCGGGCTCAAGCAGGCCCAGGAAGCCCGTCTCCCGCTCTTCGAGCGAACCCGCCGGTTCCGGGCCTACTCCTCGTGGTTCGTTCCGGGCTTGATCCAGACAGCCGGCTACACGGAAGCCGTCCTGCGGGCCGTCCAGCGGCGACGGGTCGACGTGGACGACGTGGCCGATGCCGTCGCCGTCCGCATGGAGCGTCAGCGTGTGCTCTACGAGGGTGCCCGGCAGTTCGCGTTCCTGGTCGAGGAGTCGGTACTGCGGAACGGGCTCGGAGGGCCGGAGGTGCAGGAGGAACAGCTCCGTCATTTCCTCACGGTCGGCTCGCTGCCCAGCGTCAGCCTGGGAGTGGTGCCCACGCGGACCGGGCGCTCCCGGATGCCCGTGGAAGGGTTCTGGGTCTTCGACACCGCGCAGGTCAACGTCGAGCTGGTCTCCGGCTACCTCACGCTTACCCAGCCCAGCGACGTTGCCGCGTACGGGGACGCCTTCACTGAACTGGCGGGCATGGCCGTCTACGGGGTGAAGGCTCGCGCGCTGATCACGAGCGCCATACAGACGCTCAGGTGACTGCCGTGCAACCTCGTGCAATCGCCTGGGAGGCGAGGCTCCGGCGTCCCTAGCGTGGTTGCCACACGGACGACACGAGGAGCGGCCCCGTGAAGGCGATCACGTATGCGCAACCCCCGGTGGAGCTGCCGCTGCGAACAGACCCGGAGCCCGAACCGATGGCCGGTTGCGGGGTCTGCGCGGCCCTGGGCGGACAACGCCGGGAAGCCCGCCTCCTGAGCGACCACTCCACGGTCAGCGACTGCAACGTCGAGCTGCGGAACCATCCGCACCCCGAGGGAGCGGCATGACGGCGAGGGCCGTGCTCCGGTACATCAGCTACGTCATGCGCCGCCACCCTTCGGCGGAGACGACGGCAACCGCGCGCTGCCTGAGCCCTGACTGCCGCTGGTCTTCCGACCCGACCGGCAACGCGGACGTGTGCACCGACATGTGCATACAGCACACGGGGCGGACGGGGCACATGATCTTCCTGAGGGAGTTCTCCGAAGTGGCCGTGGTGGAGCGCGTCCAGTGATCGGCGGATGAGAGGGCGCTCCCGGCTCACGGTGCGCGTGGTCAGGGGCGGCTCCGCCGGCCCGGTGCGGGTCTTCCGGTCGGGCGAGCCCGTGCGGCCGCTGGTGCGCGACCCGGTCGACGTGGCCCGCTTTCGGCGCGAGGGCTACTGGGAGGGCTTCGGCGACCTGTTCCCGCCCTGCGAGTGCCTACGCTGCCTACAGGCCATGTGGAGCCTCGAGGCGCACCGACCGTGACGGCTTCTAAGCTGTAGCGGCCACGGCGGATCGCTCCAGGTGGGCGCCTATGTGAGTCCGTTGACAGACTTGTTGATCTTCACGATGCTCATGCCCGCCATCCTAGGGATCCCGCCCGGGATATCGTCGTCCAGGTAATCAAACGGGGCACGACGCGCGGCAGCCAGGCGAAGTCACGGTTGCGGTCGACAGGGCGGGAGGACGGCGAGGCGTGGCTAACGCGGCGGAGCACGGCGGTGCCAACGGACATGCCGGGGTCATAGGCGGTAGCGGCAGACTCGGGGCGGTACGCCTCCTGCTGTGGGCGCTCGCGGCCGCCCTCACCGTCAGACAGGCCGCCGCGGTGCTGCGCGTGCCACCGGGCGAGTGGCTCAGCGGCTTCCACCTCCCCGGCGCCCCCGGCAGCCTGCCGGGCTCGCTCTACGATGCCGGCCAGTTCACCGGCACCCCCTTCGCCGGGCTCGTCCTCAAGCCGCTGGTCGGCCTCGCCGCCCCCTCCCTGGAGGTGGCCTGGACCTGTGTGACCCTGCTCTTCGTCGCCGCGATCGGCCTGGTCGCCGCGCGCGGCCTGCCCGACCCCGTGCCCCGCCGCACCGCACTGCTGGCCGCGCCCGCGCTGGTCGCGCTGATGATGGTCTCGCTGCCCGTCCGCGAGGCCGCCTCCCCCGGGCAGACCGCCGTCCTGCCCGTGCTGCTGGTGCTCCTCGCGGTCTTCCGGGTGCCCGGAGAACGGCCCGCCGGCTTCCTCGTCGGCCTCGCCGCCGCCCTCCAGCCCGCGCTGCTGCTCTTCGCCCCGCTGCTGTGGCTCACCGGCCGCCGCCCCACCGCGAAGGCCGCGGCCGTGACCTTCGCCGGCGCCACCGCCCTGTCCTGGGCCTCACTGCCGCGCGACTCGTGGACGTACTGGATCGAGCACCTCGCCGGCACCGGCCTCGGCGGCGCCCCCGACAGCCTCGCCAACCAGTCCGTACACGGCGCCCTGCTGCGCCTCGGCCTCAGCGGCCCCGGCGAGATCGCCCTCTACCTCGCCCTCGCCGTCGCCGTCATCTGGTTCGGCCTGCGCCGCGCGGCCCGCTACGCCCGCGACGGCCAGCTGCTGCTCGCCGTCGCCGTCACCGGCTGCGTGGCCGTCGCCGTGTCCCCGGCCGGCTGGCGCCACCAGCTGCTGTGGGTGCTGCTCGCGCTGGCCGGCAAGGTGGGCCGGCGCGCCGCCGACCGTCCGGTGTGGCCGGTCGCCGTCGTGCTGGCCATGACCCTGCCGAGCGCCGTGCTGCTGCCGAACCTGGCCGCGCTGGCCCCCGTACGCGACAACGTGCTCCTCCTCGCGGCCCTGGCGGCGGCCTGCGCCGTGCCGTTCCTGCCGCGCTCCTCGCCGTACTGGCGCGAGCCCGTGCCCACCGTCTACGGACAGCCCGCCGCGGCGCGCTGGTCGCGGGTGCCGCTGCTGCCGTTCTGGCGGCGGGTGCTCTCCCGCCCGAACCTGCTGCTGGAGCTGCTGCTGATACGGGTCGGCTACTCGATCTACTCGCACATCCGCGCCGCGGCCCCCACGAGCCGCTCCCTCGCCGAGGGCAACGGCCACCAGATCCTCGGCATCGAGCAGGCCCTCGGCATCGACATCGAGCACGCCGTGAACCAGGCCGTGGCCGGCGCACCCTGGCTGGAGGCGTTCTTCAACTTCTACTACACCTCCTTCCACTTCGTGGTCCCGCTCGCCATCCTGGGCGTCCTGTACTGGCGCCGCCCCGGCGACTACCGCTGGGCCCGCGCCTCGCTCGGCCTCGCCACCGTCATCGCGCTGGCCGGCTTCTGGCTCTACCCGCTCGCACCGCCGCGGCTCATGCCCGGCCTCGGCTTCATCGACACCGTGCACGGGGTGCAGGACCTGGCGAACCCCTCGTACGGGGCCATGACCGCCATCTCCAACCAGTACGCGGCGATGCCGTCGCTGCACTTCGGCTGGTCCCTGTGGTGCGGGGTCGTGATCGTCGTCCTCGCGCCCAAGGGGTGGCAGAAGCTGCTCGGCGTGCTGCACCCGCTGATCACGGTGTGCGCGATCGTGGCCACCGCCAACCACTGGGTCCTGGACGCGGTGGGCGGCGCGGCGGTCGTCGCCGCCGGCTTCGGGCTGGTCTACGCACTGTCCGGGCCGCGCGGCCTGAAGGTGAACCTCCCGGGCCAGCGATCCTCGTCCTCCGAGTCCGAGTCCGAGTCCGAGTCCGGGGCCGGGTCCGAGTCCGAGTCCGGGTCCGAGTCCGGGGCCGGGTCCGCGTCCGGGGACCGGATGCGCACCCCGGCCCGCTCCGGGCCCGCGTAGCGGCCCCACGGCCGTAGGCCGTACAGGCCGAAGGGGCGCCGGGGCGCCATCGCGCCCCGGCGCCCCTTCGGTGGATCGCCGCGTCCTGTCAGGATCGGCCCTGGCCAGGGATCCCGCCACTCGGGCGGCCGACGGCGGCGGACGGCAGGGGCCGGGGCGTGGGAGGTACGGCCCCTGCCGTCCTGGTGCACGGGCCGGCGCCGGCGCCGGCCCGGGTCCTTCAACCCGCGCTGACCCGCAGCTCCTTGATGCCGTTGAGCCAGGCCGCGCGCAGCCGCCGCGGGCCCTGTGAGGCGGGCCGCAGGTCGGGCAGTACATCGGCCAGGGCGTTGAAGATCAGGTCGATCTCCATGATGGCCAGGGACTTGCCGAGGCAGAAGTGCGGGCCTCCGCCGCCGAAGCCGAGGTGTGGGTTCGGGTCGCGGGTGATGTCGAAGACGTCCGGGTCCTCGAAGACCTCGGGGTCGTGGTTGGCGGAGGAGTAGAACAGCCCCACCCGGTCGCCGGCCTTGATCTTCCGGCCGCCCAGCTCGGTGTCCTGGGTGGCGGTGCGCTGGAAGGACACCACGGGCGTGGCCCAGCGCACGATCTCCTCCGCGGCGGTGGCCGGCCGGGTCGCCTTGTACAGCTCCCACTGGTCGGGGTGGGTGAGGAAGGCGTGCATGCCGTGGCTGATGGCGTTGCGCGTGGTCTCGTTGCCCGCGACCGCCAGCAGCAGGACGAAGAGGCCGAACTCGTCGGAGCGCAGGTTGCCCTCGCCCTCGGCCGCCACCAGCTGGCTGACGATGTCCTTGGCCGGGCACTCCTTGCGTTCGGCGGCCAGGTTCATCGCGTATCCGATGAGCTCCACGGCCGCGTTGGAGCCGACCTCCTCGGTGATCGCGTACTCCGGGTCGTCGTACGCGATCATCTTGTTCGACCAGTCGAAGATCCGGGACCGGTCCGCCTGCGGTACGCCGATCAGCTCGGCGATGGCCTGGAGCGGGAGTTCGCACGCCACCTGCGTGACGAAGTCGAAGCTGCCGTCCGCCGACGCGGCCCGCGCCTCCTCGACGATCTTCCGGGCCCGGTCGCGCAGGGCCTGCTCCAGGCCGCGGATGGCCCGGGGGGTGAAGCCCCGCTGCACGATCTGGCGTACGCGGGTGTGTTCCGGCGGGTCCATGTTCAGCATGATCAGGCGCTGGGCATCTATCTGTTCGCGCTGGATGTGCTCGTTGAAGCGGATGATCGCCGTATTGGTGGTGGAGGAGAACAGTTCCGGGTGCGTGGAGACGTACTTGACGTCCGCGTGCCGGGTGACGGCCCAGTAGCCCTCGTCGTCGAATCCGGTGACGCCCCGCCGCTGCGGGCACCACCACACGGGTGCGGTCTGCCGCAGCTGGGCGAACTCCGGGAAGGGGACCCGGTCCTGGAGGAGGTCCGGGTCGGTGGCGTCGAAGCCTTCGGGCAGCGCGGGACAGGGCATCGGGCGGCTCCAAAGTCTCATGAAGGTCTGACGGCCCATCAGAAGTTGGCTCGAAGGTAGTAACGAGTTCTAGAAGTCACAAGAGCTCTCGCGCCAACTGTTGCGTGTGGAATCCGTGTAAGCCGCGTGCAAGACCCTTGCGTGCCGGGGGTCCAGGTCATAAGACTGCGGGGGAGAACTAGAACGCGTACTAGTTCGCGCGAGGCAGCCGCCGGACGGCCCGCCACGCCGGCGCTGTGCAGAGTGTGCAGGAGAGGACGAGCTCATGGCCGCGGAACCCGTCATCGTCGAAGCCGTACGCACCCCCATCGGGAAACGCGGGGGAGCCCTGGCCAACCTCCATCCCGCCTACCTGCTCGGCGAGACCTACCGCGAACTCCTCGCCCGTACCGGAATGCAGCCCGACTGCGTCGAGCAGATCGTCGGCGGCACCGTCACCCACGCCGGCGAGCAGTCCATGAACCCCGCCCGCAACGCCTGGCTCGCCATGGGCCTGCCCTACGAGACCGCCGCGACCACCGTCGACTGCCAGTGCGGCAGCTCCCAGCAGGCCAACCACATGGTCGCCAACATGATCTCCGGCGGGGTCATCGACATCGGCATCGCCTGCGGGGTCGAGGCCATGAGCCGGGTCCCGCTGGGCTCCGGCTCCAAGCACGGCCCCGGCAAGCCCTTCCCGGACGAGTGGAACGTCGACCTCCCCAATCAGTTCGAGGCCGCCGAACGGATCGCCCGCCACCGGGGCCTGACCCGCGAGGACGTCGACCGGCTCGGCGTG
This sequence comes from Streptomyces sp. NBC_00091, assembly GCF_026343185.1. GTDB lineage: Bacteria > Actinomycetota > Actinomycetes > Streptomycetales > Streptomycetaceae > Streptomyces. The sequence continues at coordinate 4,156,279 of NZ_JAPEMA010000001.1, forward strand.
CTCTCGCAGGAGCGGGCCGCGGCCGCCTGGGCCGAGGAGCGCTTCAAGCGCGAGACCTTCGCCGTCCAGGTCCCGACCACCGAGGAGGAGCAGGCCGCCGGCCAGGGCATGTGGCGGCTGGTCGACCGGGACGAGGGGCTGCGCGACACCAGCATGGAGGGCCTGTCCCGGCTCAAGCCGGTCATGCCGACGGCCGTGCACACCGCCGGGAACTCCTCCCAGATATCCGACGGCGCCGCCGCCGTGATGTGGGCCTCCCGCAAGATGGCCCGCGCGCTGAAACTCAAGCCGCGCGCCCGGATCGTCGCCCAGGCGCTGGTCGGCTCCGACCCGCACTTCCACCTGGACGGGCCGATCGACGCCACGCGGGCCGTGCTCGGCAAGGCCGGGATGTCCCTCAGGGACATCGACCTCGTCGAGATCAACGAGGCCTTCGCCTCCGTCGTCCTCAGCTGGGCGCAGGTCTTCGGCCAGGACCTGGAGAAGGTGAACGTCAACGGCGGCGGCATCGCGCTCGGCCACCCCGTCGGCGCCACCGGCGCCCGGCTGATCACCACCGCGCTGCACGAGCTGGAGCGGCGCGACAAGGAATTCGCGCTGATCACCATGTGCGCGGGAGGCGCGCTGGCGACCGGCACGATCATCCAGCGCTTGTGAGTGCTCCGGGCGCCCGCTGAACCCCGTGGGATGGGATGCGGAAGGCCCCGGTGGCCGGACCTGGGGAGGCCGGCCACCGGGGCCCTCGTATGTTTCGCTGCGCCTGTTCTGGCCGCGCCTGTTCTCGCTGCGCTACTGGCGGCTTAGTACCAGTGGTTGTTCTGCCAGAAGTTCCAGGCGCCGACCGGGCTGCCGTAGCGCTCGTTCATGTAGTCCAGGCCCCACTTGATCTGGGTGGCCGGGTTGGTCTTCCAGTCCGAGCCCGCGGAGGACATCTTCGACGCCGGCAGGGCCTGGACCAGGCCGTACGCGCCGGAAGAGGAGTTGGTCGCGGTGTAGTCCCAGCCGCTCTCGTGGGTGACGATCTTGTCAAAGGCGGCGAACTGGGCCGGGTCCTTGATCATCTGCTGGGCGATCGCCTTGGCGCCCGTCGGAGCGGCCTGCGCGGGGACGGCGGCGAGCATGGAACCCGCGACGCCCAGAGCGAGGACAGTACCGGCGAGGGTCTTCTTCGAAGCGGCGATGCGGCGGATGACGGCGTTGGACACGGATGAACCTTCCGAAGGGGACAAGGGCGGTCGCGGCATGCCGAAGACATGCGTGAGCCACTCACGCGGAGGAGAGGGGTTCGTCCCGGCGGGGGGCTGTGCGCCCCGGCCGCCTCGGCGACAACACCAGTTAGCCAGGCCGCCGACGGCCTGGCAATGCCCCCCTCTTACTAGTGGACCTCGCAGCCGGGGCGAAAGGTCCCGCGCCGCCCGGGGCCTCGTTCGCGCAGGTGGGGGACTGTGTCAGGAGGCCGCCCGGGACTACTATCCCGGATCGAATGTGACCTAGGTCCTGTGGGCCGCCTCACCGCCCAAGGCCCCGAATGTCACCTTACGTATCCGCTTGCACCCCTTTTGGTGCGTGTCCTGGGTCACTTCCAGCCCTCGAATCGAAGGAAACCGGGGCGTCGAAGGCAGCTTTACGAGTCGCCCGCCGCAGCGCCTTCAGCAGCGTGGCCCCGAGCGTGAGCGTCAGTACGACCGTCAGCGCGGCCCGCCCCAGATCCCAGCCCACCGAGGTCGCCAGGCAGTACGCCACGAAGCGCGCCAGGTTCTGGCCCACCGGGTCGCCCGGATGGAAGGAGACGCCCTGGCCCATGCCCTGCAGGATCACCCAGCCCTGGAGGTTCATGACCGTGCCGTACGCGAAGGAGCCCAGGAACCCGTACGCCGCGAGCATCGCCAGCTCGGCCCGCCCCCGGATCCGCTCCGGCCCCGGCAGCAGCCCGGCGCCCAGCGAGAACCAACCCAGGGCCAGCATCTGGAACGGCATCCACGGCCCGACCCCGCCCGTCAGCAGGGCGGACGCGAACATCGTGACCGAGCCGAGGACGAAGCCGAAGCCCGGCCCCAGCACGCGGCCGCTGAGCACCATCAGGAAGAACATCGGCTCCAGGCCGGCCGTGCCCGCGCCCAGCGGCCGCAGCGCCGCGCCCACGGCGGCGAGCACCCCGAGCATCGCGACGGCCTTGGCGTCCATGCCGTTGTCGGCGATGGTCGCGACCACGACGGCCACCAGGAGGGGGAGCAGCGCGGCGAAGAGCCACGGGGCGTCCTGGGAGTGGGCCAGGCCGGACTGGCGGTCCGCGAGCAGGGGCCAGCCGAAGGCGGCGATGCCGATGAGGGTGACCAGGACCAGGGCCGCGGCGGCGCGGGGGCCGATGCGGACGGGGCGGGCCGCGGGGCGGGCCGCGGGGCGGGCCGTCATGTGGTCGCCTCCAGCGCCGCGGCCACCTGGGAGACGGTGAGCCAGTGGCCCGGGGCCAGGATCTTGGCCACCTGCGGGGCGAAGGCGGGCGAGGACACCACGACCTCGGCCGTCGGACCGTCCGCGACGATCTCCCCGCCCGCCAGGATGACCACCCGGTGCGCCAGCTCCGCGGCCAGCTCCACGTCGTGCGTCGCCAGGACGATGGCGTGGCCGTCGGCGGCGAGGGCGCGCAGCGTCTCCACCAGGCGGGCCTTGGCGGCGTAGTCCAGGCCGCGGGTGGGCTCGTCCAGCAGCAGCAGGGCCGGCCGGCCGGTCAGGACCAGGGCGAGGGCGAGCGTCAGCCGCTGGCCCTCGGACAGGTCCCGGGGGTGGGTGTCGTCCGGTACGCCGGGCAGCAGGGCGCCGACCAGGGCACGGCAGGTCCCGGCGGCCGCCCCCGCGTCGGCGTCGGCCGCGGCGCACTCGGCGGCGACCGTGTCGGCGTAGAGGAGGTCGCGGGGCTCCTGCGGGACCAGGCCGACCCGGCGGACCATCTCCGGCGGCGGGGTGCGGTGCGGGGTGCGGCCGCCGACCGTCACCTGGCCGGTGGTGGGGGCGAGGGTGCCGGTGAGGGCGGCGAGGAGGGTGGACTTGCCGGCGCCGTTGCGGCCCATGAGGGCGACGGTCTCGCCGGGCGCGACGCGGAGGGTGACGTCGCGCAGCACCTCTGCGCGTCCGCGGCGGATCCCGAGGGCGGTGGCTGCGGCGACGCTGCCGCTGCCCTGGCCGGGCGTGGAGTCCTGCCCGGGGCCGCCGCCGCTGCCCTGGCCGGGCGCGGTGGAGCCGGCGGGGGCAGCCGCCTGCCCGCCCCGGCGCCGCAGCCGGGCCGCCAGCCCGGGCGAGGCCCCGCTCCGGCCGCCGCCCGTGCCGCTGCCGCTGCCCTGGTCGGGCGCGGTGCCGGTCCGCCTCCGGCCCAGCCGGCCGCCGCTGCCGGGGCGGTTGTCGCTGCCGGTGCCGCTGCGCGGGCCGGGTGAGGTGCCCCGCTGAAGCACCCGGCCCAGCCAGCCGGTGCCGGTGCCGCTGCGCGGGGCTTCTTCCCCACCCCGCCCCTTCCCGAAACTGGGGGCTCCGCCCCCAGACCCCCTCGCCTCAATCGCCGGCGGGGCTGGGTGGGGGCCGGGCGGCTGGCGCCCACCGGGGTGGTCCGCCTGCGGGCCGGGCTGCCCGGAGGGCAGATCCAGCCTCGCCGGCGATTGAGGCGCGGGGTCCGGGGCGGAGCCCTGGGGAACGGTGGAAGGGCGGGTAGGGGACTCGCCCCGCGCAGCGGCAGCCCCCGGCATCGAGAGACCGGTCCCGGGGTCAGGGGAGGCCGAGGCCGGACCCGGTACGCCGAGTGCGGGGTCCGGGGCGGAGCCCGGGGCCGCCACGTCGGGGGCCGGGGCGGCGGAGCCCAGGCCCGACAGCCCGGGCGTGGCGGCGGAGCCCGGGGCTGGGGTGGTGGGGGCCGCAGCCCCCGGGGCCGGTGCGCCGGGCGTGGCGGCGGAGCCCGGGGCCGGGGTGGTGGGGGCCGCAGCCCCCGGGGCCGGTGCGCCGGGAGTGGGGGCGGAGCCCGGGGCCGGGGCGGCGGGCGTGGCGGCGGCCCCACGGGCTGAGAGGTGGGTGCGGAGGGGGGCGGATTGGCGGCGGGCGTCGCGGATGGAGAGGGGGAGCGGGGACCAGCCCGCGAGGCGGCCCAGGGAGACCACCGGCGGGTGGACGGGGGAGACGGCCATGATCTCCGCCGGGGGCCCCAGGACCGGCGCCGCCCCGGGCGCCGGCAGCAGCAGCACCTGGTCGGCGTACTGCACCACCCGCTCCAGGCGGTGCTCCGCCATCAGCACCGTCGTGCCGAGGTCGTGCACCAGGCGTTGCAGGACGGCCAGGACCTCCTCCGCCGCCGCCGGGTCGAGGGCCGAGGTGGGCTCGTCCAGTACGAGCACGCGCGGGTGCGGGGTCAGCACCGACCCGATCGCCACCCGCTGCTGCTGCCCGCCCGACAGTGAGGCGATCGGGCGGTCGCGCAGCTCGTTCAGCCCGAGCAGGTCCAGGGTCTCCTCCACCCGGCGCCGCATCACCGCAGGTGCCAGGCCCAGCGACTCCATCCCGTACGCCAGCTCGTCCTCCACCACGTCCGTCACGAAGTGCGCCAGGGGATCCTGCCCCACCGTCCCCACCACGTCCGCCAGCTCGCGCGGCATGTGCGTACGGGTGTCCCGCCCGGCCACCGTCACCCGACCCCGCAGCGTGCCGCCCGTGAAGTGCGGGACCAGCCCGGACACCGCGCCCAGCAGGGTCGACTTGCCGACCCCCGACGGGCCGACCAGCAGCGTCAGCTCACCCTCCGGGACGGTGAAGTCCGCATCCCGGAGAGAAGGGTGCGCGGCGCCCTCGTAGGTCACCGACACCTGCTCGAAGCGGATCAACGGGAAGACTCCTCGGGAGGAACGGGGGCCACGAAGGCCGGAAGCAGGCCGATCAGGATCGCCGCCGCGGGCCACAGCGGCAGCCCGGGCGCGACCAGCGGGACCACGCCCGGCCGCAGCCCTTCGGGGTCCACCGACCCCGCGTGGATCAGCAGGGCCGCGACCGCCGCCCCCGAGCCGGCGACCAGCCAGGCGCGCACCCCCCACCGGTCGGGCCGGTAGCGGGTGCGGATGCTGCGCCGCCCGCCGAGCCGCAGCCCCGCGAGGGCCAGCACCAGGCCGATGCCGAGCACGGGCAGCCCGTACGCGGCGCCCTCCGCCGCGAGCAGCCCGTACGTACCGGCGCACATGCCGAGCAGCCCGCCGAGGGTGAGGGCGTTGGTGGTGTGCCGCACGGCCGGCGGAACCCGCGCCGTACGCCCGTACCCGCGCGCGTCCATCGAGGCGGCGACGGCCACCGAGCGCTCCAGCGCCCCCTCCAGCACCGGCAGCCCGATCTGGAGGACGGCCTTGACCCCGCCGGTGGGGCGCCCGCGCAGCCGGCGGGCGGTCCGCAGGCGGGCCACGTCGGCGACCATGTTCGGGGCGAAGGTCATGGCGACGACCACCGCCACGCCCGCCTCGTAGAGGGCGGCCGGCAGGGACTTCAGCAGCCGCGCCGGATTGGCGAGCGCGTTCGCGGCGCCGACGCAGATCAGCAGGGCGGCCAGCTTCGCGCCGTCGTAGAAGGCGAAGACCAGCTGCTCGGCGGTGACCCGGCCGCCGAAGCGGATGCCCTGCGCCCAGGCCGGGAGCGGGATCTCGGGCAGGGTGAAGAGGGTGTGCGTGCCGGGGATCGGGGAGCCCAGCAGCATGGAGAAGACCAGCCGCAGCCCGATGACGAAGAGGCCGAGCTTGACGAAGGCCCCGTAGGAACGCGCCCAGGGCGCCTCCGTCCGGCGCGCCGCGACCACGTACCCGGCGACGCCGACGATCAGCCCGAGGAGCAGCGGATTGGTGGTCCGGGAGGCGGCGGTGGCGAGCCCGAGGGCCCACAGCCACCAGGCCCCCGCGTGCAGGGCGTTCCCGCGCCGGGCTTCGGGGGCCTGCCAGTGCCTCCGGCGGTTGTACGTCGGCCCGTGCGGGGGGTCGGATTGCCCGGCCGCACCGCGCTGGGCCGGGGGTGCGTCCGCGCCTGACGCGCCGTGGGTGGTGCGCCCGGCCTGCGGCCGGGCTGGGTACCCACCCGTGCGGACCGTACGTCGGGTGGGGGTGGCCCCCGTGGGTGGCTGAGCGCCGTCGGCGGCTGCCGCGCCGTCGCTCGGCTCACCGGCGGCGGGACCTGCGTCGGCGGCGGGGTGCGTCATCGCCTGCGGCGGCGGGACTGCCAGATGCCGGCCGAGCCCAGGGCGAGGACCGCCGCGATGCCCAGGAACAGGCCCGCCGCGGGGCCGGAGGAGGCCTCCGGCTCGGGGGCGGCCGACGCCGACGCCGACGCGGAGGGCTTCGGCTGCGCGTCCCCGATGGGCTCGCCGCAGCCCGTCCTCGGATAGCCGGAGATCCCGCACAGCAGCGCCGCGCCGTTGTAGCGCAGCGGCTTCGCCACCTCCGCCAGAGCCTCGGCGGCCGTGGCCTCCGGGGCCACCTGCGCGCAGGCCGTGCGCGCGGTGCCCTGCGGCGGGGTCTCGCCGCCGGGTGCGTCCTCGGGTACCCCGAAGTCGATGACCAGGGCCACCCGCTTCTTGCCGTCCGCCGGGGCGGTACCGGCGCAGACGGCCGCGAAGTCGGCGGCCGCGCGCGGCCGGGCCGCCTCGTCGCCGGCGTCCTTGCTCACCGAGAAGCGGAAGCCGAGCGTGGCGCCGTCCGCGGGCCGGGCCGTCGAGGGGCCCTGGGTGGCGTACGCCCACGTGCCGCCCGCGCCGTCCCAGAACGACCAGTAGCGGTAGCTCGCCGCCAGCGCCGGGGAGGCCGCGAACAGGGTCAGGACCAGCCCGAGGGCACCCAGGACCACGGCGGCCGACGACCCGCGGGGACGGCGCCGGCTCACAGCTGGTTCTTCTTCCGGCGGCCGCTCAGCAGGATGCCGATGCCCATGCCGGCCGCGGCGCCCGCGCCGACGATCCACCAGATGTTCTGGTTTCCGGAGCCCGGCTCCTCCTTGCTCTCCACCTTCTGCGGTTCGGCGTCGGGGGCGGCCACCGGGGCCGGGCCCGTGGCGTTCAACGCCGCCACCAGGTCGGTGCCGCCGAAGGCCTTCGGGTCGGTGCCCGTCGCGTGGGCGGTCAGGACGAGGGTGGCCAGCGCGGCCGGGTTGCCCTTGGACCACTCGGCGGAGTTCTTCTGGAGCCACTCCAGCGCGCCCGCCGCCGACTGCCGGTGCCCGGCCGCGGCCAGGGCGATCACGGCGTCGGCGGTGTTGCCGGTGTCGGCGGTGGGCTGGTCGGCGCCCGGGGTGACCGCCGTCAGGTGGCCGTCCTTCTTCAGGGCCTCGGCGAGGTAGCCGGCCGCGCCCTGCGCCGCGCCCGCCGGGTCGGCGGAGCCGGCCGGGCAGGCCAGCGCGGCGGCGGGGGTGTCGGTGGTGGCCGGGTCGACGAGGATGCCCCTGCCCAGGCCGGCCAGGGCGGCGGCGGCCGTGGCGTCGGCGTTGGCGGGGAGCTTGCCGTCGGCCGCCTGGTACCCGAAGGCGCCCCGGTCGGCGGCCGGCTCGGCGGAGCAGCCCAGCTGGAAGGAGAGCAGGCCGTCGTAGGCGGACTTGCCGGCCTTCGACTTCACCTCGGCCGGCTTGTCGCCCGCCGTCGCGAGCGCGCTGATCACCAGGGAGGTGGAGCTGCCCTCGCTGGGGGAGCCGGGGACGTAGGCCCAGCCGCCGTCCTCGTTCTGTACGGACTTCAGCCAGTCCGTGGCCTTCTTGACCGCCGCGTCCTTGCCGCCGAGGGCCTTCAGGGCCTGCACGGCGATGGCGGTGGCGTTGGTGTCGTACGTCGTCTTGTCGTCGCACGGCAGGCCCACCCGGTAGGAGGCGAAGCCGCCGTTCGGGCACTGCTGGCTGGTGAGGAAGGCCACGGCCTGCGGGGCGGGCTTCACGCCGGCGGTCTGCTGGGCGAGCAGCGCGAGGGACTGCCGCCACACCCCGTCGTACGTCGGGTCGGCCTTGCCGAACAGGCCCGACGGGACGACCGGGGGCGCGGACGGGGAGGGCGGCGGCGTGTCGGCGAGGGCGGCGGGCGCGGCGCCGACGCAGAGCACGGCGGAGGCGGCGAGCGCGGCGGCGCTGCGGCGGACGTTCATGACGGGGCGGGTGCCTCTCGTACGGGGGGCGGGAGACAGGCACGCGCAGGCACCGGGCTCCGGCTCCGTTTACCTCGACGGTGCCGGCCGCCGGAGGACCCGGCGGCACGAGCCGCGCACCTCCGGCACGGGGCATTCCGGCTGCCGTCCCGCGTGCTGCGGGCCGGGTTCACGGTTGCGGGTCAGCGCCGGATTCGCACCGGCTTCCCCCCATACGGAAGTGTGGACGACGGGCTCACTCTACCGGCCCGTAGCCTGCGCACCGGGTGGCGGCGGGGCGGGGCCCGGCGGGGCTACAGCGCCCGGTACGCCACCGGGTCGGTGCCCGGGACGGCCTCCGCCCGGCCCTGTTTCACCAGCCGCCGCAGGTGCGCCTCCGCTTCCGAGACGGCGATGTTCCGGGAGCCGTACGGGATCTGCTCCCAGGGCCGGTTCCACTCCATCCGCTCCGCGAGCCCCCAGGGGGTCAGGGGCTCGGCCAGCAGCCGCCACAGCCCGCTCAGCCGTTCCTCGTGGTGCTCCAGCAGCTCCCGTACGCGGGCGGGCGCGTCGGTGAAGGCGTGCTGGTGGGCGGGGAGCACCTCGGCGGGCCCGAGCCGGCCGACGCGTTCGAGGGAGTCGAGGTAGTCGCCGAGGGGGTCGGTGACCCGGGTGTCCCCCGGGGCCTCGTACAGGCCGATGTGCGGGGAGATCCCGGGCAGCAGGTGGTCGCCGGAGAAGAGCCGGCCGTTGCCGGGCAGCTGCGCGGGGTGCGCCTCCTCCAGGTGCAGGCAGACGTGGCCGGGGGTGTGTCCGGGGGTCCAGATCGCCCGCAGCCGGCGCCCGGCCAGGGGCAGCAGCTCGCCCGGGACGATCTCCCGGTCGGGGACGGCGGCCCGCAGACCGGGCAGGGTCCGCATCCGCCCGCCGGTGCGTGCCGCCCGCAGCGGGGCGATGTGCTCCTCGGGGGCGCCGGCGGCGGCCAGCTTCTCGCTCATGTAGTCGAACCAGACGCCCGGCTCGGCGGAGCGGGTCCGTACGACGACCTCGGTGTCGGCGGCGTGCATGGCGATCCACGCACCCGAAGCCTCCCGCACCCGCCCCGACAGGCCGTGGTGGTCGGGGTGGTGGTGGGTGATGACCACCCCGTGCACGTCGGCGACCGGGAAGCCGAGTGCGCCGAGCCCGGCGGTGAGGGTGTCCCAGGAAGCGGGGTCGTCCCAGCCGGTGTCGATCAGTACGGGGCCGCGGTCGGTGTCGAGGACGTGGACGAGGGTGTGGCCGAGCGGGTTGTCGGGGATGGGGACCTTGATGCTCCGGACACCTCCGCCGTGGTCGGTGACCTGCGGCGCGGTCTCTGACATGAGGACTCTCTTCCTGGCCCGGTGTGTCCGAGGACGCTCGGTGTGTCCGAGGGCGCTCGCGGTGTCCGAGGGCCGGTCTGGCAAGTCTGGCAAGAACGTGTTCTATTGGTAGCCCAAGTCGACCACTTCCAGCCCTTCCTGACTAGCCGTCGGATCTTCTTCCCGTCTCCCGGGCGTGCGCCCGCTCCGGCCTTGTCCTGGCCTTGTCCTGACCGTGGACTCCTCGAACTAGAACTGGTATCAGTTCTGCGACATCGTGCGCAGCGCAGCACCTGGAGGCAGCAGCCATGACCGAGCTCGTGGAACACGGCCAACTGTTCATCGGCGGGGAATGGACGGATCCGCTGGGCGCCGACACCATCCGGGTCGTCTCCCCCCACACCGAGCAGGTCATCGGCAGCGTCCCGCACGCCTCCGAGGCCGATGTGGACCGCGCCGTGGCCGCCGCCCGCAAGGCCTTCGACCAGGGACCCTGGCCCCGCCTGTCACTGGAGGAGCGGATCGCCGTCGTCTCCCGGATCAAGGACGCCATCGCCGTCCGGCACGAGGAGATCGCCCGCTCCATCAGCTCCCAGAACGGCTCCCCGTACTCCTGGAGCGTCCTCGCCCAGGCACTCGGCGCGATGATGGTCTACGACTCCGCCATCAAGGTCGCCGCCGCCTACCCCTACGAGGAGCGCCGCCAGGGCGCGCTCGGGTCGATCCTCGTACGCCGCGAGCCGGTCGGGGTCGTCGCCGCCGTCATCCCCTGGAACGTCCCGCAGTTCGTGGCCGCGGCGAAGCTCGCACCGGCGCTGCTCACCGGCTCGACGGTGATCCTCAAGCCCTCGCCGGAAGCCCCCCTCGACTCCTTCATCCTGGCCGACATCGCGAGGGAGGCCGGGCTGCCGGAGGGGGTGCTGTCGATCCTGCCCGCCGACCGCGAAGTCAGCGAGTACCTGGTCGGGCACCCCGGCGTCGACAAGGTCGCCTTCACCGGCTCCGTCGCCGCCGGCAAGCGGGTCATGGAGGTCGCCGCCCGCAACCTGACCCGGGTCACCCTCGAACTCGGCGGCAAGTCCGCCGCGGTGATCCTGCCCGACGCCGACCTGGAGAGCACCATCGCCGGGATCGTCCCGGCCGCCTGGATGAACAACGGCCAGGCCTGCGTCGCCCAGACCCGGATCCTCGCCCCGCGCAGCCGCTACGCGGAGGTGGCCGAGGCCCTCGCCGCGGCGGCCGGCGCCCTGGTCGTCGGCGACCCCCTCGACCCGGCGACGCAGCTCGGCCCGCTCGTCGCCAAGCGCCAGCAGCAGCGCTCCCTGGACTACATCCGGATCGGCCAGGAGGAGGGCGCGAAGGTCCTGGCGGGCGGCGGCCGCCCGGCGGGACTGGAACGGGGCTGGTACGTGGAGCCGACCCTCTTCGGCGACGTCGACAACTCGATGCGGATCGCCCGCGAGGAGATCTTCGGCCCGGTCGTCTGCCTCATCCCCTACGGGGACGAGGCGGAGGCCTCCCGGATCGCCAACGACTCGGACTTCGGCCTGAGCGGCAGCGTGTGGACGGCCGACGTCGAGCACGGCATCGACTTCGCGCGCGGGGTCCGCACCGGCACGTTCAACGTGAACACCTTCAGCCTGGACATGCTCGGCCCGTTCGGCGGCTACAAGAGCAGCGGTGTGGGACGGGAGTTCGGCCCGGAGGGCCTGAGCGAGTACCTGGAGCACAAGATGATCCACCTGCCGGCTGGTGCGTGATGGGAGACCGCTGGCAGGTCGAGGTCGACCGCGGGGTCTGCATCGGCTCGGGCATGTGCGTGAACCACGCCCCCGACGCCTTCACCCTCGACTCCGCCCGCCAGTCCCACCCCCGCTCCCCGGAAACGGACGCCAACGAACCGACCCTGACGGCGGCGGAGGGCTGCCCGGTGGAGGCCATCCTCATCACCCTGTTCCCGTCGGGGGAGGCGGTGTTCCCGCCGGAGGAGTGAGGGGGGTGGGGGGTGGGGGATGGGTGGGGCGGGGCTTCGGGGGGGCGGGGTTTCGGCTGGGCGGTGTCAGGGACGGTTTGGGGGTTTCCCGTCAGTCCCATCGTCCTTCCGTGTCGGGCCGGTCCGTCAAGGGCGCTCCCTTCGGTCGCGTCGCTTCGCGATGGCCTTCGGCCACCCTTGACCGACCGTCCCGCCCCGGAAAGACAAAGGACTGCCGGGAAGCCCCCAAAGGAACGGTCACGGGGCAGGGAGGGGAGGAGCGGCCTCGTCAGTGATGAGGCGAGGGGCCGGGCCTTGGTACGCCGGGCATCCGGGCATGCCCAGGGAGAGCCCAGGGCCGGGGGCCCGGGGGCGCGACAGATCGCTACGCGCTTCTCGGATCTCAGCGTCCGGCGGCCGGCTGGGGCTGGTCTTACGGGCGGAGGGCTTCGAGGGCTTCCCAGGCGGAGGAGGAATCGAAGAGCTGGAGGGACGGGCCCTGTGTGTTGGCCAGGACGGCGTAGTGCTCGGGGGTGAGGGAGAGGTCACCCCAGGGTTCCTCGACATGAGCGCGGGTCAGGAGACGGCCGGAGGTCTTGCACCGGATCCAAGGGATGACGAGGAAGTCGGCCAGTCTTGGGTCGGTCAGGGTGAGGGGGACGGTGTCGGGGCGCTCTACGAGTTCCAGGGGGCTGGGGAGGCCGTCACCGGGGCAGGCGAGGAGGCGGGAGGTGATGTTCTCCCGTACTCCCCATGTCTCCGCCACCACGGATATCTCCACCCGGGTGGTCTCGCCGATGGTCAGCTGATGTTGGAGGAGAGAGCTCACCAGTAGCTCGAGGCCACCCTCCTGCTCGCCTATGTCCCAGCAGACCTGGACCTCCTGGGCGTCGTGATCAGGCAAGAGGCGGGCGAAACGGGTCCATACGGCAGCTTCGTCGGTCACCCGGAGAGGCTAACTCCGATATCTCATTGCGGTGATCGCCCCTGCGACGCAACGATGCCGCCATGGAGCAGCCGAATGAGACCATTGAGTGTGAAGGCTTCACCCTGCGGCGATGGGCGGAGAGTGACTTCGATGCCCTGCTCCGGTTGAGCGAGGAATCCCTCGACCACCTGAAGCCGTGGATGCCCTGGGCCCGCTCCCACACCCCACAGCACACCCGGGACTTCCTCGCCGGCTGCGGTCCGGACTGGCGGAGCGGTGAGGCGTACAACTACGCGATCACCGCGGACGGCAGGGCCGTCGGCAGCTTCTCCCTCTACCAGGCCGACGAGCCGCAGGGCCGCTCCCTGGGGTACTGGCTGCACCCCGCCGCCACCGGGCGGGGCATAGCCACGCGGGGCGCGGCGGCCCTGGTCACCCAGGCTTTCGCCCTGCCGGGCGTGGAGTACCTGGAGATCGTGCACGACCCGGCCAACACCGCCAGCGCCGCCGTCCCCGAGCGTCTGGGATTCACCGTCGTAGACACGGAGTCCGCAACGGACGTCGTCTGGCGACTGCACGCCTGACGGCGTACTTGAGGAGTTGCGATGCAGGTAGCCGTGGTCACCTTCGACGGGTTCAACGAACTCGACAGCTTCATCGCCTCAGCGCTGATCAACCGCTGTCGAAAGGACGGCCTGGAGGCCTTCATCGCGACGCCGACCCCCGTGGTCACGTCGATGAACGGCGTCGAGGTGACCGGGCAGCGCCCGATGGAGTTCGTGGCCGAGGCCGATGTCGTGCTGATCGGCAGCGGCGTGAAGACGCGTGACGTGATCGCCGACGACCGGCTGCTCTCCCTGCTGCCGCTCGACCCTTCCCGACAGCTGATCGGTTCGCAGTGCTCCGGCGCGCTGGTGCTCGCGCGGCTCGGGCTGCTGGGCGACATGCCGGCTTGCACGGACATGACGAGCCGGCCCTTCGTCGAAGCCGAGGGCGTCACCGTGCTGGACCAGCCGTTCCACGCCGAGGGGAACATCGCCACCGCAGGCGGCTGCCTGGCCTCGCAGTACCTCGCCGCGTGGGTGATCACCCGCACCCTCGGCGAGCACGCCGCGCGCAACGCCATCGACTACGCCGCTCCCGTCGGTGAGAAGCAGCAGACCGTAGAGCGCACCCTGCGCGCCGTCCACGCGGGCGAAGCAGCACTGCGACGCTGACCCCCATCACCGTCTGGTGGACGTATCAGCCCAAGACGGTCGCCGGACGCTGAGATATGAGAAGCGCGTAGCGATCTGTCGCCCCCCGAAGCCCCCGCCCGCCCCCTACAGCAGGATCAGGCCTTTTCCGGGGTCGTCAGGTCGATCAGACGGCAGACAGTTTCGATGTCGATCTTCACCTGGGCGATCGAGGCGCGGCCCGAGAGCCAGGTGATCAGGGCCGAGTGCCAGGTGTGCTCGATGACGCGGACCGCCGAGAGCTGTTCCGCCGTCGGCGGGGCGTCGAGGCCCATGGCGTCCAGGATGATGGCCGTCGTCAGGCGGGAGACCGTGTCCACTTCCGGGCTCACGCTGCGGTCCGCGAAGGTCAGGGCCCGCACCATCGCGTCCGCGAGGTGGGGTTCCCGCTGGAGGGCGCGGAAGGCGCGCATCAGGGTCTCCGCGACGCGGGCCGCCGGCTCCTCGCCCGCCGGGGGGCGTTTGCGCAGGGTCGCGTGCATGTGCTGGAGCTGGTCCTGCATGGTGGCGACGAGCAGGTGCACCTTGGACGGGAAGTAGCGGTACAGGGTGCCCAGCGCGACGTTCGACGACTCCGCGACCTCCCGCATCTGCACGGCGTCGAAGCCGCCCCGGCTGGCCAGCTGCGCGCTCGCGTGCAGGATCCGGCGGCGGCGCGCCTCCTGGCGTTCCGTCAGGGGAGGCGTCACGGCCTTCGCTTCCGCTGTCATGTGTCCCGTTCCTGGCGTTCCGTGTCGTTGCGGCGGCTGATTCCGGGATGGTCCGGAGGTCAGCATGTCAGGCGCCCGAGCCGTGGCGCGAATCACCTGCTCCGCCTCTTACGGTGTGGTTTCCGGCCGGTAGATTCAATGGTCTTCAGAGGATCAAGTCTGAAACTTGTTCTACATTATCCGAGCGGTTACGCTCCGGCGAAAGTGCAGGGAGAAGGGGGCCGAGAGTGACCGCAGAGGCCATGGTGACGAGCCCTTTCGCGGGTTCCGCCACCGACGGCGACCGCCCGTTGCGCATCGCACTCCTCACCTATAAGGGGAACCCGTTCTGCGGCGGCCAGGGCGTGTACGTCCGGCACCTCTCCCGGGAGCTCGTGAAGCTCGGGCACTCCGTCGAGGTCATCGGCGCGCAGCCCTACCCCGTACTGGACACCGGCGCCACGCTCACCGAGCTGCCGAGCCTGGACCTGTACCGCAGCCCCGACCCCTTCCGCACCCCCAAGCGCGACGAGTACCGGGACTGGATCGACGCCCTCGAGGTCGCCACCATGTGGACCGGCGGGTTCCCCGAACCGCTGACCTTCTCGCTGCGCGCCCGGCGCCACCTGCGCGCCCGCGCCGGGGAGTTCGACGTCATCCACGACAACCAGACCCTCGGCTACGGACTGCTGGGCGACCTCGGCGCGCCGCTGGTCACCACCATCCACCACCCCATCACCGTCGACCGCAAGCTCGACCTCGCCGCCGCCAAGGACCGCAAGAAGCGGGCCTCCGTCCGCCGCTGGTACGCCTTCACGCGCATGCAGGGCCGTGTCGCCCGCCGGCTGCCGTCGGTGCTGACCGTCTCCGGCTCCTCCCAGCAGGAGATCGCCGAGCACCTGGGCGTGCGGGAGGGCCGCATCCACGTCGTGCACATCGGGGCGGACACGGACCTGTGGTCGCCCGACCCGTCCGTCGCGGAAGTGCCCGGCCGGATCGTGACCACCTCCAGCGCCGACGTCCCGCTCAAGGGGCTCGTCCACCTCGTCGAGGCGCTCGCCAAGCTGCGCACCGAGCGGCCCGACGCGCACCTCGTCGTCGTCGGCAAGCGCGCCGAGAGCGGGCCGGTCGCCCGCGCGATCGAGTCGTACGGGCTCCAGGACGCGGTGCGCTTCGTCAAGGGGATCAGCGACACCGAGCTGGTCGACCTGGTGCGCAGCGCCCAGGTCGCCTGCGTGCCCTCCCTGTACGAGGGCTTCTCGCTCCCGGCGGCCGAGGCCATGGCCACCGGCACCCCGCTGGTCGCCACCACCGGCGGCGCCATCCCCGAGGTGTCCGGCCCCGACGGCGAGACCTGCCTGGCCGTACCGCCCGGTGACGCCGGGGCGCTGGCCGGCGCGCTGGGCCGGCTGCTGGGCGACGCCCCGCTGCGCGCCCGCCTCGGAGCCGCCGGACGGGAGCGGGTCCTGACCCGGTTCACCTGGGCCAAGGCCGCCGAGGGCACGGCCGCGCACTACAGAGCCTCCATCGAGCAGGCCGCCGCCGCCCGTACCCGGTGAACCCCCGCACCCTTCACCGAGCAGATCGCCGAACCGTTCATCTCATGCGCAACACCCTTCACCCCCGTGACCGCGAAGGCAGGACCCCGTGCTGACCGTCGATTTCTCCCGGTTCCCGCTCGCCGCAGGCGACCGCGTGCTCGATCTGGGCTGCGGCGCAGGCCGGCACGCCTTCGAGTGCTACCGGCGCGGCGCCCAGGTCGTCGCCGTCGACCGCAACGGCGAGGAGATCCGCGAGGTCGCCAAGTGGTTCGCCGCCATGAAGGAGGCCGGTGAGGCCCCGGCCGGTGCCACCGCCACCGCCATGGAGGGCGACGCCCTCGCCCTGCCCTTCCCCGACGAGTCCTTCGACGTCGTCATCATCTCCGAGGTGATGGAGCACATCCCCGACGACAAGGGCGTGCTCGCCGAGATGGTCCGCGTGCTCAAGCCCGGCGGGCGCATCGCGATCACCGTCCCGCGCTACGGCCCGGAGAAGATCTGCTGGGCGCTCAGCGACGCCTACCACGAGGTCGAGGGCGGCCACATCCGCATCTACAAGGCGGACGAGCTGCTCGGCAAGATGGAGGCCGCCGGCCTCAAGCCGTACGGCACCCACCACGCGCACGGCCTGCACTCCCCGTACTGGTGGCTCAAGTGCGCCTTCGGCGTCGACAACGACAAGGCGCTGCCCGTCAAGGCGTACCACAAGCTCCTGGTCTGGGACATCATGAAGAAGCCGATCGCCACCCGCCTCGCCGAGCAGGCCCTCAACCCGGTCATCGGCAAGAGCTTCGTGGCGTACGCGACCAAGCCCCACCTGCCCGTCGGCGCAGCACAGTGAGCTCGCCGGAGCGCACCGTACCCGAACACCTCGTCCTGGACGGCGTACTGACCGCCGAGCAGGCGGCGCAGACCGTGGCGGGCATCCTCGCCGCCCAGCGCACGGACGGGGCCATACCGTGGTTCCGCGGCCACCACCTCGACCCGTGGGACCACACCGAGGCCGCGATGGCCCTGGACACCGCGGGCGAGCACGAGGCCGCGGAGCGGGCCTACGCCTGGCTGGCCCGCCACCAGAACCAGGACGGCTCCTGGTACGCCGCCTACGCGGACCGGCCCGACGGGGTGGACACCGACGAGCCGCAGGACCCCTCCCGGGAGTCCAACTTCGTCGCGTACATAGCCGTCGGCGTCTGGCACCACTACCTCGCCACCGGCGACGACACCTTCCTGGACCGGATGTGGCCGGCCGTCGTGGCGGCCGTCGAGTTCGTCCTCGCCCTCCAGCAGCCGGGCGGCGAGATCGGCTGGAAGCGGGAGGCGGACGGCACCCCCGTCACCGACGCCCTGCTGACCGGCTCCTCCTCCATCCACCAGGCACTGCGCTGCGCCCTGGCCATCGCGGACCACCGCGGCGACCCGCAGCCGGACTGGGAGCTGGCCACGGGCGCGCTCGCGCACGCGATCCGCCGGCACCCGGAGCGGTTCCTGGACAAGTCCCGGTACTCGATGGACTGGTACTACCCGGTGCTCGGCGGGGCCCTGTCGGGGCCGGAGGCGAAGGCGCGCGTCGAGCAGCGGTGGGAGGAGTTCGTCGTCCCGGACCTCGGGGTGCGGTGCGTGCTGCCGAACCCGTGGGTGACGGGCGGGGAGTCCTGCGAGCTGGCGCTGACCCTGTGGGTGATGGGGGAGTCGGACCGGGCGCTGGAGATCCTGCGCTCGATCGGGCACCTGCGCGCCGAGAACGGCATGTACTGGACGGGCTACGTCTTCGAGGACCGGGCGGTCTGGCCGGTGGAGCAGACGACCTGGACCGCCGGTTCGCTGCTGCTCGCGGTGGCGGCGCTGGGCGGGGACGAGCCCACGGGAGAGGTCTTCGGCGGGCTGGCCCTGCCGGCGGGCCTGGAACCCGACTGCTGCCGCTGACCTGAGTCCGCGGGGTGGTGGGGGACCCCCGAACGGGTCCCCCAAGTGGTGGAGCGGCATGCCCGGGGTGAGGCTGCGGGGGATACCTCAGTCCCCGGAGGCAACCGTGTCCGTACCCACAACCGTCCGATTCCGTCGCGCCCTCACGGCGGTGGTGCTGTCCACCGCGCTGCTGGCCGGTGCCACCGCGTGCGGCAGCGGTGGCGACAGGGCCGAGCGGGAGGAGGTCTCCTCGGCCGCCGCCGCGGAGCTGGCCGCCCTCGCGGTGGCGGAGCCGGACGCGGCCGCGGCCGACGAGCTGGCCGCCTCGACGCCCTCGCCGAGCACCTCCGCCGAGAAGCAGAAGTTCGCCAAGACGCGGTTCGTCGCCAATGCCGGGCTCGCGGCCGGGGCGACGTACCAGTGGATCATCAAGCCGTACCGCGAGGGCAAGTTCAAGAAGGGCGCGAGCGGCCGTACCTTCGCGCTGATCAAGGCGGGTCTCGCGGGCGCCTTCGCGTACAACCGGCTGAAGGCGGCGGCCGAGAACGCCAAGGGCGACCCGCTGCTGTCGAAGGCGATGGGCCCGCTGACGGCGGGCATCGACTCCCTCAAGGGCCTGGGCACCAAGCTCCGCAAGGGCGAGGCGGGCGACGCCGACATCGACGCCTTCAACAACGTCATCAACGGGGTCAAGGAAGCCGGCAAGGGCGCGGGCGCCGTGGTGACCGACAAGGTGCCGAGCACCTCGCAGCTGACCGGCTGAGTCCGGCCGAGACCTGCTGGGGCCGGCTGAGGCCGGCTGAGGCCGGCCGAGGACGGTGCCTGTTTGAATGGCCGGTGTGATCGAGTTCCTGTTCTTCGCCCTCGCGGCCGCCGGCCTGGGCTGGCTCTTCCGGCGCAAGCACCGTCAGCGGACCGCCGCCGGGGGGCCCGCCGGGATCCCGGGCATGGCCCGGATCCCGGCGGGCGAGGGCCGGTGGCGTTCCGGCCGGGTGTATGCCGGCCAGGGCGCCGCCCGCTGGCAACCGGGTAGGGGGTCCCTCGTGCCGTTGGGTGGCGCCCTGACCACGGGTGTACGGGTGCCCTCCGTGAGGGAGGGCATCTCCATCAACCCGGGTTCGAGGATCGTGACGTGCGTCCTGGCGGACGGCGGCACGATCGAGATCGCCGTGATGCCGTTGGACCTGCGCGAACTCCTGGAGGTCCTGCCGGAGGGTTAGCGGGTCAGTCCGGGTCGGGCATCGGGTACCAGTCGGTCCAGCTGCCCTCGTGGTTGCGGGTCTTGACGAAGCGCCAGCCGTCGTTCCCCTCGACGGACAGGCTGAACCTCCACGGGTCGCCGCCGCTGAAGCGGTCGATGACGGCGATCTTGCTCCTGCCCACGCCGCCCATGGAGCTCCAGTGGGTCCAGTCGCCGTCGGAGTCCGTCCAGCGCGTCCATATCGCGTTGTCCGTACCGACCAGGAACTGCTGCTTCCCCCCGTCGGGGAGGCGGTGGGTGGTCACCCCGTACTCGCAGATGTAGATGGCACCCCCGCTGCCGGTGCAGTGGCTGACTGCCTGGGCCGGGGTGGCGGCCAGGGCGAGACCCGCGACCGTGGCGGCCGCGAGGACGATCGCCTTGATCCTGTTGGTGCTGATGACTGTTCCCCTTTGGGCGGTGCCTTGGTGGTCGCTCACCATGTTCCGGCCCGGCGCAAACGTTTCGCTAACGTGCCCGGATCTCAGCTGTTGAGCTCCGCCAGCACCCGCAGGGTGTGCGGGTCCGGGGCGGTGACGAGCAGGTCGGTGACGGGGCCCTTGCGCCACAGCTCCAGCCGCTCCGCGATCCGCTCGCGGGGGCCGACCAGCGAGATCTCGTCGGCGAAGGCGTCCGGCACGGCGAGGACCGCCTCCTCCTTGCGCCCGGCCAGGAACAGTTCCTGGATGCGCCGGGCCTCGGCCTCGTAGCCCATCCGCCCCATGAGGTCGGCGTGGAAGTTGCGGGCCGCGTGCCCCATGCCGCCGATGTAGAAGCCGAGCATCGCCTTGACCGGGAGCAGCCCCTCGGCGACGTCCTCGCAGACCTTCGCCCGGGCCATCGGCGCGATCATGAACCCTTCGGGCAGGCCGGTCAGCGCGGCCTGGTAGACGTCGGTGCGGGTGGGCGACCAGTAGAGGGGGAGCCAGCCGTCCGCGATGCGGGTGGTCTGGGCGATGTTCTTCGGACCCTCCGCGCCGAGCAGTAGCGGCAGGTCCGCGCGCAGCGGGTGGGTGATGGGCTTGAGGGGCTTGCCGATGCCGGTGCCGTCCGCCCCGCGGTACGGGTGGCTGTGGAAGCGGCCGTCCAGCGCGACGGGGGCCTCGCGGCGCAGCACCTGGCGGACGACGTCCACGTACTCGCGGGTCGCGGTGAGCGGGCTCGAGGGGAAGGGGCGCCCGTACCAGCCCTCCACCACCTGCGGCCCCGACAGGCCCAGGCCCAGCATCATCCGGCCGCCGGAGAGGTGGTCGAGGGTGAGGGCGTGCATGGCGGTGGCGGTGGGCGTGCGGGCGGCCATCTGGGCGATGGCGGTGCCGAGCCGGATCCGGGAGGTGTGCGCGGCGATCCAGGTCAGCGGGGTGAAGGCGTCGGAGCCCCAGGCCTCGGCGGTCCACACCGAGTCGTAGCCCAGGCGTTCCGCCTCGGTGGCGAGGTCGAGGTGGGCCGGGCTGGGCCCGCGCCCCCAGTAGCCGAGTGCGAGTCCGAGGCGCATGTACGGTCCCCCTCCGCGAAGCCGATCTGACGGTACGTCAGCTAACGTCAGGTGACTGTAGGGCACGCGCGCCCCGTCGGGAAGCACGAAGGCCCCCCGCCCGTGAGGGGGCGGGGGGCCTTCGCCGTGACGCGGTGGGGGGTCAGCCGTGCTGGATCCCCGAGGTGTCGTTCAGGACGCCGCGGCGGCCGTCCTGGGTCTGCGCGATCAGGGCCGACGGGCCGCGCTGGTCGACGGCCAGGTACCAGGTGCCCGGGGCGAGTTCCGCGATCGGGACGGGGGAGCCGTCCTCACCGTAGAGGGGCCGGGCCACCGGCACCGCGAACCAGAACGGCGTGAACTCCGCCGCCGGGGCGGCCGCCGCGTCCTGCGGGCCGGGCGCCGGCGTGCCCCCGTACGGCGGCACCGGCTGCGGGGTGTTCCCGTAGCCCTGCGGCTGCTGCTGTTGCGGCTGCTGCTGCCCGCCCGGGTAGCCGTACCCGGTGCCGGGCTGGGCGCCGTACGGCTGGGGGGCGACGGGCTTGGGCTCCGGCACCAGCGGCCCGGCCAGCGCCGGGATCTGCGCACCGGCGACGGCCACGCCCGCGAGGGCGAGGTTGGCGAGGAAGGCGAGGATGCAGCCGGCGCCGAGGTCGGCCCGCGCCGGGCTGGTGATCAGCGACCACAGCGCCGCCCAGGCCGCCGCCACGGCCAGCACGGTGCCCCAGGCCGACAGGGTCAGGCCCCCGACCTTGCGGCCCTCGGGCAGGAAGCGGGACCCGACCAGCAGACCGGCGGCGATGAAGCCGGTCAGGAAGATGGTCGGCAGTGCCAGCCCGTAGACGTCGGTGTCCCACGCACTCGGGAGGTCCAGGCCGGTGGCGGAGTAGAAATCGAGGAACGAGGCGATGAACAGCAGCACCGCTGCTCCGATCACCACGCCGTCGCCTCGAGTGAGGGAGCGGATGTTCACGTCTTGGGGTGTCCTTCTCGGTCTTGGCTGGGGCGGGAGCGGGCGCCCCCATGGTACGGAAGGTTCCGCGGCCGAGAGGATCGGGTCGGCCCGCCGTCCCGGCGGCTACCGGTGAACTACCCGCCCAGGAACCCGACGATGCCGTCCGCGATGCCCTGCGCCGCCTTCTGGCGCCACTCCGGGCTCATCAGCTGCGCCGCGTCCTTGTCGTCCCGCATGTTGCCGCATTCGAGGAACACCTTGGGCCGGGTCGAGAGGTTGAGGCCGCCGAGGTCGTCGCGGACCACCAACCCGGTACCGCTGCCGAGGTAGTTGGCGGGGGAGGAGCCGGTGGTGCGGGCGAAGTTCCCGGCGATGCGCTCGCCGAGGTCGCGGGAGGGGGCGATGATCTTCGAGGTGTCCGCCGCGCCGCCCTTGACCCGGGCCGGGAGGATGACGTGGAAGCCCCGGTTGCCGGCGGAGGCGCCGTCCGCGTGGACGGAGACGACGGCGTCGGCCGTCGCCTCGTTGCCGATCCGGGCCCGCTCGTTGATGCAGGGGCCCCAGGGGCGGTCCGCCTCATGGGTGAAGACCACCTTGACGCCCTTGGCCTCCAGCAGGGCGCGCGCCCGCCGCGAGACGTCGAGGGAGAACTCCGCCTCCATGTAGCCGGAGTTCGTGGTGGTGCCGGTGGTGTCGCACTCCTTGCGGTTGGTGCCGATGTCCACCAGCTTGTTGATCTCGGAGGTGTGCTGGAAGTTGCCCGTGTTGTGGCCGGGGTCGATGACCACGGTCCGGCCGGTGAGCGGGCCCTTGGCGGGGGCGGCCGGCGGAGCGCTCGCGCCGGCGCTCGCACCCGGGCTCGTACCGGGGCTCGCCTGCGGGCTCGGGGTGGCGCTGGACTTCGCGTCCGTCGCCGCCGCCGTGTGCGAGGCGGTGAGCGGCATGCCCTCGGGCTGCCGCTCGTCGGGCCCCGGACCGGAGGTCAGGACCTGGGTCAGTACCCAGCCCGCCAGACAGGTCGGGGCGAGCGCCGCCAGCGCCACCGTGAGGGCGGGCCGGCGCGCGAACCAGGGCCGGTCCGGGCTGATCGAGGATCCGGACTCGGGCTGCGGGGGGCTGTCGTCGTAGCGCACGTCGCGATGCTAGAACGCCCGCCCGGACCTCGTACGGACCCTGGGCCATCCGGGGGCGTGGTGTGGTTATCGGTTTTTCCTGGGCCGACCAGGTCAGATGCCCTCGCCGGTGCGGCGCAGGACGCGGAGGGAATCCGTGACGGAGATCTCCTCGAAGGCCCCGGAAGCCAGGGCGCGCAGGTAGATCCGGTACGGGGCCTGCCCGCCGTCGGCCGGGTCCGGGAACACGTCGTGGATGACGAGCGTGCCGCCCACGGCCACGTGCGGGGCCCAGCCCTCGTAGTCGCCCGTCGCGTGCTCGTCGGTGTGCCCGCCGTCGATGAACACGAAGCCGAGCTTGCCGCCCCAGGTGGCCGCCACCTGCGGGGAACGGCCGACGATCGCGATCACGTGGTCCTCGAGACCGGCCCGGTGCAGGGTGCGGCGGAAGGTCGGCAGGGTGTCCATCAGGCCGATCTCCGGGTCCACCACCGTCGGGTCGTGGTACTCCCACCCGGGCTGCTGCTCCTCGCTGCCGCGGTGGTGGTCGACCGTGATCGCCGCCACGCCCGCCTCGCGGGCCGCGTCGGCGAGGAGGATGGTCGAGCGCCCGCAGTACGTCCCGACCTCCAGCAGCGGCAGCCCGAGGGCCGCTGCGGCCGTCGCCGCCTCGTACAGGGCGAGGCCCTCGCGTACGGGCATGAACCCCTTGGCGGCCTCGAAAGCGGCGAGGGTCTCCGGCTTGGGGGTGGCGGCCATGGGTGTTCCTCCGGCGGTGAGCGTGTGTGGCCGCCCATGGTGCCCTACCGCCGGGTAGGGCACCACGGGCGGGGCCTCGCTCAGCCGTCGACGTCGGCGCAGATCGCCTGGACCGTGAGGTCCACGGGGGCGGTGTGGCCGTTGTGGATGGCGCCGTCCCAGCGGGTGTTGTCCTCCCCGGGGACCGTCCCGGACCGCACGGTGCGGACCCCTGCGACCAGGGGATTCACGTAGACGCCCCCGCCCGTCACCTTCTTCCCCTCCGGACAGCGGAGCGTGATGCCGCAGGTGTTGTTCACCGGGCACTCGTTGGTCTGAGCGACCACCTCATAGCCGGTGAAGCCGCCTCCCGAACCGCCGGAGGTGGACTGCGCGCTCTGGGAGCAGCTGATGTTCTGGGTGCCGGTGAAGGTGTTGTTGGCGCCCGCCTGCCCGGTGGGGTAGCAGACGAGGGTGATGGAGGGCAGGTTCAGGAGCGAGAGCAGCGAGCCGTCGTCCGCGGCGTGGGCACTGCCCGCGCCGAGCAGCGTTGCGGCCAGGGCGGCACCGGCGAGCGCCGCCAGCCGCTTCGTGAGCCTCATGCGTGTCTCCTTCGGTTGTACTGCCCACTCCTAGGCAGGGAGATTTCCGTCGACGCAGACGGCGCGGGCGAAGACAGTGCCAGACACGGCGCTTGTGTTCCTGGCACGAACTTGCCACCCGGTCTGACCGTTACCGGCCTCGGTTGGGTTGGATTCAGTGCTGTCCCAGGTCGACTCGAAGGGGCGGAATTGCTGCCCGCCCCCGGTGGCGATCTTCCCCAGCGGGCACTGCACACCTGCTCCGCCGAACTGGCCTGGCGCAACGGGAGCGCTGGCTGCGCTCACCGCTTCCCACCCGGTAGCACCGCTGTCAGCCGGCGGAGTCGGGTTGGTGATGTCCTGGGACGTGCTCTGGTTGCAGCTGATGTTCTGCGTGCCGTTGACGGTGTTGCCGACGCCCGCCTGTCCGGACGGGAGGCAGGCCGCCCCGATCGCCGGATTGTTGAGGGCCGAGAGCAGGTCGTCGTCGGCGGCGGCTCCGCCGGCGGAGAAGACGACCGCCGCAGCGGCAGCCGTGCACACGGCGGCGAGTGTCCTGGTGAGTTTCACGCCGAGCGTCCCTTCGTCTACTTGAGCAGGCTGCCGAGGCCGACGGCATTGGCGGGGGCCGGCGAGAGCCCGGAAGCGATGCCGGTGACCTGATGCTTCGCATCACGGACGGTCGGCGTGAGGAAGCGCAGCGACAGCAGGTTGTCCACGCTGAGGGGACCGGCCAGGACGCTGTCGCTCGGGCGTACGGCGGTGGGCGCGGCCTGGGCGGCGGGGGCGGAGGCGAGCCCGACGGCGAGGGCGAGAGCGGCGCCGGACAGGACGCGGGTGAGGGTGAGGTGAGCCATGACGGCCCCAACGTTGTTGGCGCCGCCCGGTTATGGGGCGCGGCCCGGGCGGGAGGGTTCTTTCGCCCGACTGGAGCCGTCAGTTACGCGAATCGGGCTACCTGAACGCGGTCGGCTGGTTACGCTCGGCTACGGAGACCGAAAACGAGCTTGAGGGGTGGCTGCCCATGCCCGCAGTCCGCGATCTCGATCCCAGCGCCTCGCCGCTGGACTACTACGGCTACGAACTCCGCCGGCTGAGAGAGGCCGCCGGGCTGAGCCAGGCACGGCTGGGGGAGATCATCTACTGCACCGGCGCGCTGATCGGTCAGGTGGAGTGCACGACCCGGGTGCCGACCCGGGACTTCTCGGAACGGCTCGACGCGGCGCTGGGCACCGACGGGCACTTCTCCCGGCTGGTGGGGCTGGTCCTGCGGAGCGTACTGCCGACGTGGTTCCAGCCGTATGCGGAGATGGAGTCCCGGGCCGCGTACCTCTCCACGTATCAAGCGCAGGTGGTAGCCGGGCTGCTGCAGACGGAGGGCTATGCCCGGGCGGTGTTGGCGAGCGGTTCGCCGGACAACCTCGATGAGTTGCTGGCGGCTCGTATGGAACGTCACCGGATTCTGCGACGGGAGCGCCCGCCCATGATCTGGGTGGTACTTGATGAGGCTGTACTGCATAGGCCGATAGGAGGCCGGGAGGTCATGCGGGAGCAGCTTGCACAGTTGTTGAGTCTGAGTGAAAAGCGCTGGGTGCGAATCCAGGTGCTCCCCTTCTCGGCTGGCGAACACGCCAGCCTGATTGGATCGTTCAACCTTCTGCGGTTCGATGGCAAGCCGGACATCGTTTACACCGAAGACCTCATCTCGGGGCACATGACGGCCAATCCGGACGCAGTCAAAGAAGCCGCCCTTCGCTACGCTCTCTTGCAGGCCGCTGCTCTCTCTGTGGAAGACTCGGCGGCATTGATCAACCGCGTAGTGGAGGAACGCTATGAGCATCAGCCGGGACCTGACCAACGCGCGGTGGCGTAAGTCCAGTTACAGCGGTAACACCGGCGGCGACTGCGTCGAGTGCGCCCCGCTCGGCGCCACCGCCTGGCGCAAGGCTTCGTACAGCAGTGACACCGGCGGCGAGTGCGTCGAGGTCGCCGCTCAGCCCTGCCAGGTCGCCGTGCGGGACTCCAAGGTCCCCGACGGGCCCGCCTTCGCCGTCAGCACCGCCGCCTTCACGGCGTTCGTGCGGGGTCTGTGAGCTACCGGGGCGCGGTACCCGTACCGCGCCCGGGAGTTGGCGGATCTGTATGATCCCCTCCCGTACCTGAGAAGGGGCGGGGGCCGCATGCAGGGGTTAGGGCCGAGCGGTCCGACGCACATAGGGCCGTTCCGGTCCGTCGCCGTGCTCGGGCAGGGCGGAATGGGCCGGGTGGTGCTGGCCGTCGCGCCGGAGGGCCGCCTCGTCGCGGTCAAGGAGGTGCATGCCGAGCTGGCCGAGGACGACGGGTTCCGGGCGCGGTTCCGGCGTGAGGTGGACGCCTCGCGGAAGGTGTCGGGCGCCTATACGGCGCCGGTGATCGACGCCGACCCGGACGCGCAGACCCCTTGGCTGGCTTCGCAGTTCGTGCCCGGGCCCTCGTTGCGCGAGGCCCTGGAGGCGGCCGGGCCGCTGGGGGAGGGGCCGGTGCGGCGGCTGGCGGCCGGGCTGGCGCACGCGCTGGCCGACGTACACGGGGCGGGCCTGATCCACCGGGACCTCAAGCCGTCGAACGTGCTGCTCGCCGAGGACGGCGTACGGGTCATCGACTTCGGCATCGTGCGCGCGGCCGGGGACCAGACCCGGATCACGCACACGGGCGCGCTGGTCGGCTCGCCCGCCTTCATGTCGCCCGAGCAGATCACGGGCGGCGAACCGACCCCGGCCAGTGATGTGTTCTCCCTCGGCGCCACGCTCGTGATGGCCTGCACGGGGAATCCGCCCTTCGCCGGGGACTCCGTACCGAGGCTGCTGCACGACGTGGTGTACGCCGAGCCCGACCTGGACGCGGTGCCGCCCGGGCTGCGCGGGATCATCGCCCCCTGCCTGGCCAAGGACCCGGCCGCCCGGCCGACCCCGCGCGAGCTGCTGACGATGGTGGGCGCGGTCGAGCCGGCGGCCCGTCCGTGGCCGGAGCCGGTGTACGCGCTGCTCGCCGCGCAGCAGGCCGAGGTCGACCGGCTGATCGCGGGAGCCCCCGCCCCCGCGCCCGCAACGGCCCCGGCTGCCGTGCGGCCCCGGCGGCCCCGGCGGACCCGGCTGCTGGTGACGGCCGGGATCCTGGCCGTCTGCGTCGCCGTCGGGCTGACGGTGGGCCGGCCCTTCGTCGACGAGGTCTACTACACGGTTGTGCCGGAATCCGTCCCGACGCCCGGCACGACACCGCTGTCCCAGGTGGACGACAAGTACGCGGCGAAGCCGTTCACGTGCGCGGACGTGGCGGGCAAGGTGACCGTGCCCGCCGACTTCGACGCCCCGGGCGGGTACGGCTTCAAGAAGGACGAGAACTACGGCTGGGGCGGCCCCTCCCACCTGTGCGTCTGGAACAGCCGCTACGGGGACGAGGTCTACGTCTCGTGGGGTCTCTACCTCACCGAACCCGGCGGAAAGACCGGAGCCGAGCAGGCGAAGGAGCACCACGAGGGCATGTACATCCGGGGCAAGACCCGGCGCGACTTCGGCCTCGGTATCGGGGAAGAGGCCCTGTGGCTGGCGCCGGAGGACGACAAGGACGCCCCCTGCGTCCTGTACCTGCGGGACGTCAACCAGACGCTCTTCGTCCAGGTGAAGGGCAACCGCTACCCCGTCGGCTCCTGCGAGGCCGTCGCGAAGGACGCGGGCCGCAGCGCGCTGGCGGTGATGGCGCGGCCATGAGGCAGCTGAGGGAGTCCGACCCGGTGGCGGCGGGACCGTACCGTCTGCTCGCCGAGCTCGGCCGGGGCGGGATGGGCCGGGTGCTGCTGGGGGCCGCACCCGACGGGCGGCTCGTCGCGGTCAAGCAGGTGCATGACCGGTTCGCCGCCGACGACGGCTTCCGGGCCCGGTTCCGGCGGGAGGTCGCCGCCTCGCAGAAGGTGTCGGGGGCGTACACGGCGGCGGTGATGGAGGCCGACGCGGATGCGGAGACCCCCTGGCTGGCCTCGGTGTTCGTGCCCGGGCCTTCGCTGGGCGCGGCGGTGGACGCGGCCGGGGCGCTGCCTGAGGAGACCGTACGCCGCCTCGCGGCCGGGCTGGTCAGGGGGCTCGGCGAGATCCACCGGGCGGGGCTGATCCACCGGGACCTGAAGCCCGACAACGTGCTGCTGTCCGAGGACGGCGTACGGGTCATCGACTTCGGCATCGCGCGGGCGGCGGAGGGCTCCGGGGACACCGAGCTGACCCGGACGGGCCTGGTGGTCGGCTCGCCCGCCTTCATGTCGCCCGAGCAGGCCGAGGGCAGGGAACTGACCCCGGCCAGCGACGTGTTCTCGCTCGGCTCGGTGCTCGCGCTGGCCGCCACCGGCCGCAGCCCCTTCGCGGGGGCGTCGACGCTCCAGACCCTGTTCAACCTGGTCCACGCCGAGCCCGAGCTGTCGGCGCTCCCGGCGGGGCTGCGGCCCGTGGTCGAGCGGTGCCTGGCCAAGGAGCCGGGCGCCCGGCCGGCCCCGGAGCAGCTGCTGGACCTGCTGGGTCCGGTGGTGCCCGGGGCGTGGCCGGCCGGCGTGCGCCGGCTGATCGCCGCGCAGCGGGCGGACATCGAGCGGGTGCTCGGCGCCGGCCCGGAGCGGACGGCGGTGGCCGTTCCGGGGCCGGGATCCGTGTCTACCGCCGTGCTCACGCAGGCCGTGAGCGCGCCGCCGCGCGGAAGGTCCCGTAAGGCGGTGGCGCTCGCCGTCGCCGTCGCCGTCGGGGTGGCGGTGCTCGGGGCGGGGGCGTACCTGCTGAGCCCGGGGTCGCCGGTGTCGAAGGCGTCGGGCGAGCCGGACCGGTACGTGAGGATGCCGATCTGCGCGGAGGTGGCCGGGGAACTGCCGCTGCCGCCGGCGGAGCGCAAGCAGGACAAGGACCGCTATCAGGAGCGGGACAACGACGCGAACACGTCCTGTTCCTGGTACGAGCCGCCGTACGAGGTGGCCGGCGGCGGCACCTACGAGCCGACGGTCCCGCACGCGAACGTCGGCTGGGAGCTGAGGCGCAGCGGGAGCGGCCTCGCCAACGGGACGGAGCGCCAGCGCGAGGACTTCGGTACGGGGAGGCCCGAGACCGGGGTGGGGGCGGGCGACGCCGCGTACTGGGACACGCCCGGTACGCAGGACACCTGCGTGCTGGCCGTCCGCGACGGCAACCTCGCCGTGCGGGTGTTCCTCGGCGGCGACCGGCATCCCGCCGAGAGCTGTGAGACGGAGGCGAAGGCGATCGCCCGCGCCGCGTTGGCGGCGATGCCGCGATGAGAGGGCAGGCATGGAGCTGTTAGGGCCGTCGGGGCCGTCGCAGGTGGGGCCGTTCCGGGTGCTGGGCGTGCTCGGCGAGGGCGGGATGGGCCGGGTGCTGCTGGGTGCGGCGCCCGACGGGCGGCTGGTCGCCGTCAAACAGGTCCTCGCGCGGTTCGCCGCCGACGACGGCTTCCGGGCCCGGTTCCGGCGGGAGGTCGCCGCCTCCCGGAAGGTGTCGGGGGCGTACACGGCGGCGGTGATGGAGGCCGACGCGGACGCGGAGACCCCGTGGCTGGCGTCGGTGTTCGTCTCCGGGCCTTCGCTGGGGGCGGCCGTGGCGGCGGTCGGGGCGCTGCCCGAGGAGACCGTACGCCGCCTCGCGGCCGGTCTGGCGTCGGCCCTCGCGGAGATCCACCGGGCGGGGCTGGTGCACCGGGACCTGAAGCCCGAGAACGTACTGCTCGCCGAGGACGGCGTACGGGTCATCGACCTGGGCATCGCGCGGGCGGCCGAGAGCGGTGTCGACACCCGGCTGACGCACACCGGGCTGGTGATCGGCTCGCCGCCGTTCATGTCGCCCGAGCAGGCGGAGGGGCGGGAACTCACGGCGGCCAGCGATGTGTTCTCGCTGGGGTCGGTGCTGTTCCTGGCCGTCACGGGGCGCCACCCGTTCGCGGGGTCCTCGACCCTCCAGACCCTGTACGACGTGGTGCACGCGGAACCCGATCTGGGTGTGGTCCCGGCGGGGCTGCGCGAGGTCGTGGAGCGGTGCCTGGCCAAGGACCCGGGCGCCAGGCCGTCCCCGGCGGAGCTGTTCGCGCTCCTGGGGCGGGTCGTCCCGGCGGGCCGCCAGCCGTGGCCTCCGGCGGTGCACCGGATGATCGCCGACCAGGCCGCGGCCATCGACCGCCTGCTGGGCGGCGACGCCCCGGCCCGGACGACGGTGGAGCCGCCGGCTCCGGAGCCCGAGCCCGAGCCGGTGACGATCCCCGCCGAGGTGATGCCGGAACCGGAGCCGGAGCCGGAGCCGGTGGCGATCGCCGCCGAGGTGGTGCCGGAGCCGGTGCGTGCCGCGCCCTCCCTCGTCCCCCTGCCGGAGGAGCCGCCCGTCACGGTGGGTTCCCTGGCGCCCGGAACGCGCCGGCCCCCGTACCGGAGCGCGCTCCGGGTGGCCGTGCCGCTGGTGGCGGCGGCCGGGGTACTGGGGGCGGCCGGGTTCGGCGTATGGGCGTACGGGCATCAGCCCGGCCAGTGGTGGGGCGAGACGGTGCACACGAATCTGGACCGCTGCGAGACGGCGGGCCCCAAGCTGCCGGTGCCGCCCGGGGCGGAGCGGGCGTCGGCGCTGGACACCTACCTGCCGGTCGACGGCAGCGGCCCCAACATCGTGGTGCGCTGCTACTGGTTCGGCGGGGGGAAGGCCCGCGTGACCACGCAATGGGCCCTGAAGCGAGAAGGCGAAGAGGGCCGGACCGGGAACGAGGAGCAGCGCAGGGAGCTGGCGTCGGACCGGAAGACGGCGGCCGGCAGGCCGACGGTCGAGCAGACGGCCGTGGACGTCGGTGACGAGGCGGTGTGGACCGACAGGTGCGAACTCGTGGTCCGTGATGGGAACCTCATGCTCTCCGTGTGGAGCGGAGACGGGCCAGAGGTCGAGCAGTCCGAGTGCCGGGCCGACGCCGAGGCGATCGCCCGTGCCGCCCTCAAGGCCGTGCCGGCCGACTGACGCCCCGGCCGGGGTTCCGCGTCGAAGAACACCCCACATCTGACCTTCCGTCAGAATGGAACGTGTTCTACTCTGCCGCGCATGGGCATCGGAATCACGCAAGAGCAGCGGGAGTTGGCCGACGCCGTGCGCGGCTGGGTGGCGCGGGCCGTGCCGCCCGAGGAGGTGCGCAAGCTGCTCGACACCCCGCCCCAGGCGGGAGCGCGGCCCGCCTACTGGGACGCCCTGGCCGCGTCCGGGCTGCCGACGCCCCACCTGGAGGGCGGGGCCCTGCTGGATCTGGCCGTCGTGGTGGAGGAGGCCGCCCGGGCGGCGCTGCCCGGGCCCTTCCTGCCGGGCGCGCTGGCCTCCGTACTCCTGGACCGCGCGGGGGCCGAGCCGCTCGACGGCCGGGTCGGGGCCGTCGCCCTGGGCCCCGGCACCCTCACCGCCGTCACCGTCGAAGGCGGCGGGCACCTCCTGGACGGGCTCGCGCCCCCCGTACTCGGCGCCGGCGAGGCCGACCTCGTCCTCCTCGCCGCCGAAGCCGCGCACGGCACCCGCTGGTACGCCGTGGACGCCGCCGCGCTGGACATCCGCACCCACGAGGGCGCCGACCCGACCCGCCCCACCGCCGAGGTCCGGGCGCGCGCGGTCACCGTCCCGCCCGGCCGGCTGCTGGAGCTGGACGCCGCCCTCGTCCGGGACCTGGCCTGCGTCCTCTTCGCCGCCGACGCCTGCGGCACCGCCGCCTGGGCGGTGCACACGGCCGCCGAGTACGCCAAGACGCGCGAGCAGTTCGGCAGCCCCATCGGCCGCTTCCAGGGCGTCAAGCACCTGTGCGCCGACATGCTGGTCCGCCTCGAACAGGCCCGCGCCCTCGCCTGGGACGCCGCCAACAGCGCCGGCGAGAGCCCGGACGTACGCTCCCTCGTCTCCGCCCTCGCCGCCGCGACCGCCCTCGACGCCGCGTACTCCTGCGCCAAGGACTGCATCCAGATCCTCGGCGGCATCGGCTTCACCTGGGAGCACGACGCCCACCTCTACCTGCGCCGCTCCCTCGTCGCCCGCCAGCTCCTCGGCCCCGGCGACGGCCACCGCATCCGCGCCGTGCGCCTCGCGGCGGCCGGCGCCCGGCGCGAGCTGCGCCTCGAACTCCCGCCGGAGGCCGAGGCGTACCGGGCGGACGCCCGCGCCGCCATCGAGGACGCGCGCGGCCTCGACCCGGCCGCCGCCCGCCGGGTACTGGCCCCCACCGGGTACGCGGCCCCCTACCTCCCGCCCCCGTACGGGCGCGGCGCCGGGCCCGTCGAACAGCTCGTCGTACAGCAGGAGCTGAAGGAGGCCGGGGTCAGGCTCGCCGACCTCGGCATCGCCACCTGGGTCGTACCCTCGCTGCTCGCCTACGGCAGCGACGCGCAGCGCGCCGCCCACCTCCTGGCGACCCTGCGCGGGGACACGACCTGGTGCCAGCTCTTCTCGGAGCCGGGCGCGGGCTCCGACCTCGCCTCCCTGCGGACCAGGGCCGAGCGCACCGCGGACGGTTCCTGGAAGGTGAACGGACAGAAGGTGTGGACGAGTTCCGCGCACACCGCCGACTTCGGGATCCTGCTGGCCCGGACGGACCCGGCCGCGCCCAAGCACAAGGGGCTCGGCTACTTCCTCGTCGACATGAAGAACACCCCCGGCATCGACATCCGCCCGCTCAAGGAGATCACCGGCGAGGCCCTCTTCAACGAGGTCTGGTTCGAGGACGTCCTGCTCCCGGCCGACGCCCTGGTCGGGGCGGCCGACGGCGGGTGGCGGGTCGCCCGCAACACCCTCGGCAACGAGCGCGTCCACATGGCCGACCAGATGACCTTCGACACAGGCTTGGAGGCGCTGATCGCCGCCTCCGCCGGCCTCGACGCCTCGTACGGGGCCCGGATCGGCGCGCTCGCCGCCGAGGCGCACGCGCTCGCCTGCATCGGGCTGCGCACCACCCTCCAGCAGGTGTCCGGGCTGGAGCCGGGCGCGGGTGCCTCCGTACGCAAGCTCGTGCAGACCCCCCACCAGCAGCGGACCGCCGAACTGGCGCTGGAACTGCTGGGCCCGGCGGGCGCGGTACGGGAGGGGGCGGGGGAGCGGGCGGTGCACGGGATGCTCATGTCCCGCTGCCTGACCATCGCCGGGGGCACCACACAGGTCCAGCTCAACGTCGTCGCCGAGCGGATCCTCGGCCTCCCCAGGGACTAAGGGACTAGGAGTCAGCGGGAATGAAGTCGTACATCGTGGGCGTCGGCATGACGAAGTTCGAGAAGCCGGAGTCACGGGACTGGCAGTACTGGGACATGGTCAAGGAGGCCGGCGGCGCGGCGCTCGCGGACGCGGGCGTGGACTACGGGCTGGTCGAGCAGGTGCCGGTGGGCTACTGCTTCCAGGCCTCCACCGCCGGGCAGCGGGCGGCGTACGAACTGGGCCTGACCGGGGTCCCCGTCTACAACGTCAACAACAACTGCGCGACGGGCTCGACGGCCCTGATGATGGCGCGGCAGTTCGTGGAGGGCGGCCTCAACGACTGCGTGCTCGCGATCGGCTTCGAGAAGATGAAGCGCGGGGCGCTGGGCGGCGGGGCCGACGGGGGCGACTTCGCGACCTCGCCCGTCGCCCGGCACTACGGGATCATGGCCGCCGCGCACGGCTTCGAGATGTCCCCGCCCACCGCCCAGATCTTCGGGAACGCGGCCCGCGAGCACATGGAGCGCTACGGCACCACGCCCGCCCAGCTGGCGGCGGTCGGCGCCAAGAACCACCGGCACTCCGCGAACAACCCGAACGCGCAGTTCCAGGACGTGTACACCGTCGAGGAGATCCTCGCGGCCAAGACCATCCACGAACCGCTGACCAAGCTCCAGTGCTCGCCCACCTCCGACGGGGCCGCGGCGGCCCTCGTGGTCTCGGAGCGGTTCGTCGTGGCGCACGGCCTGCACGACAAGGCCGTCGAGATCGTCGCCCAGGCGATGACCACGGACACCGGGGAGAGCTTCGGCGGCTCCTGCATCGACGTCGTCGGCAAGCCGATGACGGCCGCCGCGGGCCGCCGGGTGTACGAGGCCTCCGGGCTCGGCATCGAGGACGTCGACGTCGTCGAACTGCACGACTGCTTCTCCGTCAACGAGCTGCTGACCTACGAGGCGCTCGGCATGTGCGCGGACGGGGCCTCCGGCAAGCTCGTGGAGAGCGGCGCCACCACCTACGGCGGGCGGTGGGTGGTCAACCCCTCCGGCGGCCTGATCTCCAAGGGCCACCCGCTGGGGGCGACGGGGCTCGCGCAGGCGGCGGAGCTGGTGTGGCAGCTGCGCGGCGAGGCGGGCCCCCGCCAGGTCCCCGGCGCCCGGGTCGGGCTGGCGCACAACATCGGGCTGGGCGGTGCGGCGGTGGTGACCCTGCTGCGCAGGTAGGGGCGCCGGGGCGCCCCCCCGGCCGCCGGGGGGGGGCGGGCTCCGTTACGCGTGCACGAGCTGCGGCATCAGGCGGAGCGCGTTCTCCCGGTTGATGGCGCGGCGGTGGGCGGGCGTCAGGGCGGGGTCGGCGGCCAGTGCGGGGACGGCGATGTCCGCGACCATGTCGGCGGGGCAGGCCGGCCAGTCGCTGCCGAAGAGGATCCGGGCGGGGTCCACGGTGGCCAGCAGGGTGCCGGCCGGGGACATCGGGCCGGCGGTGTCGTAGTAGAAGCGGTGCAGGTGGTCCCGTACCGCCGCCGGCTCGACCGGCGGGTCGAAGGAGCCGGCGAAGGCCTCCAGCCGGGTCGCGATGTGCGGGAGGAACCCGCCGCCGTGCGGCAGGATCACCGACAGGTTCGGGAAGCGGTCGAGGGTCCGGTTGCGGATCATGTTGGCGGCGGCGCGGGTCGTGTCCAGCAGGAAGTCGCACAGGAAGTTCGGCAGCCCCGGCACGGTGGCCCCGGGCGGCCCACCGGCCCCGGGCGGCGGTCCGCCCGTACCGGGTGCCCCGGGTGCCCCCGGTGCCCCGGGTGCGCCGGGACGCCCGGGCGGGCCTCCCGCCGGGCCTCCCGCCGGGCCGGCCGGGAGGTTGTGCGGGTGGGTGTCCACGACGGCGGCCCGCTCGTCCAGCTCGGCGAAGATCCTGTCGTACACCGGGTCCCCGAGGTAGACGCCGCCGTGGTTGGCGGTGACGTTCACCCCGACCGCCCCCAGCTCGTCCAGCCCGTGGCGCAGCGCCCACGAGGAGACCTCCGGGTCCTCGAGGAAGAGCGGGGTGTGGAAGACGAACCGCCCCGGATGGGCCTGGACGGCCTCCACCGCCGCCCGCAGCGTGACCGTGACGGCCTCCCGCAGCTGCGCGGAGGTCCCGTACCGTGCGGGCAGCATGGGCTTGAGCACGGCGGTGGCGATGCCCGCCCGGTCCATCAGCGCCAGCGCGGACTCCGCGTCCCAGTGCGCCCACGGCGGCAGCGCCCGCGGATTCACCAGCCCCTGGGCCTCGGCCCATTCCCGCCAGGCGGGGGCGCAGAAATGGTGGTGGACGTCGATCACCGCCCGGCTGCCGTCGTCCTCCCCGGACTCCCGGGGGGCCGGGTCCGGTCGTACTGCTCCACCGGCGGCGAAACCGCCGGCACCGTATTCCGGCATGCGCGCATTCCCTCTCGTCGGGCCGCGGAACGGGATCAGCGAACACCTTAGGGCGAGCCCGGGCCGCCGCCACCCGGACATTCCCCAGGGGGTGGATTCGGCTCCGAACGGCTCAACACCGTTTTGCCGTTATTCGGCCCAGGGAAAGGAGCCGACTGACAATTCCGGGATACCCGAGAGGTATGGGCACGTGACGACTGAACCGACAGTGGCGGTGGGGGACGGACCCGCGGTCGAAGACGCGGTGACAGCGGTGACCAGGGGTACGCCGGAATACCGGCAGTGTCCCCATCCGGTCTACCGGTCGCTGCGCGAACAGGCCCCCATCGCCCGGCTGACCCCGGGGCACGGCGTGGACACGTACCTGATCACCCGGTACGAGGACGCCCACGCGGTCTTCGCCGACCACCGCATCGGCAAGGACATGCACGAGGGCATCGACATCTACCACGCCCTCTTCGGGGACGCGTGCGAGGCGCTCGACGACAACCTCCTCTTCGCGGACCCGCCCCGGCACACCCGGCTGCGCCACATCGCCAAGACCGCCTTCACCCCGCGCCACGTCAAGGACCTGCGCCCGCACATCCAGGAACTGGTCGACGACCTGCTGGACCGGTGTCCGACGGACCGGCCCGTCGACCTGATGAGCGCCTTCGCCGTGCCGCTGCCCGTCATGGTCATCTGCGAACTGCTCGGCATCGTCGGGGAGGAGCGCGTCGAGGTCCTGGACTGGTTCGCCCAGGTCACCCGCTCCCGCTTCAGCCGCGCCCTGAAGGACGAGCTGGTCGAGGCCGAGCACTGGCTGCGGAACTACTTCACCGGCCTGATCCACCGCACCCGCGAACACCCCACCGACGACTTCCTGAGCCTGCTGGTGGAAACCCCGCACGACGAGGAACCGCTGACCGACGACGAACTCGTCTCGATGATCTGGGTGCTGCTCTTCGCCGGCCACAAGACGACCGTCCTCCAGATCGGCAACTGCGTCCACAGCCTGCTGACCCACCCGGACCAGCTGAAGGCCATCCAGGAGAACCGGGAACTCCTGCCGCAGGCGATCGAGGAAATGGTCCGTTTCGAGGGCTCGGTGGAAACCTCCACCTTCCGGTACGCGCTGGAGGACGTGGAAATCGGCGGGACGCTCATTCCGCAGGGCGCCGTCGTACAGATCGCGATCACCGCCGCGAACCGGGACCCGGAGAAATTCCCCGAGCCCGACAAGCTGGACATCACCCGCGAGGGGCTCCAGGGAACCCACCTCGGATTCGGCTTCGGGGCGCACTACTGCCTGGGCGCGCCGCTCGCCCGCCTGGAGCTGGAGATCTGCCTGACGGCGCTCCTCGACCGCTTCCCCGACATGGTGCTGGCGATGCCCACGTCGGACGACGGGGACTGGCTGAAGGGACCGTTCCCGGCCTTCCGGGGGCTGGAGCGGCTCCCCGTGGCCCTGGACCCCTCGCGGACGGTGGACGACTGGACGAAGCCCGCCGGCTGAGCCGTCTCCCCGCAGCACGGCAAGCGGCCCTCCGCCGGTGGCAGGCGGAGGGCCGCTCGGTGTGTTCTCACGGGCCCGCGAGCGCGGGGTCCACCACCGTTTCGCCCATCGACGCGCGGCGCAGGCAGTCCGCCAGGTCCTCGACCGGGCCGTCCCGCAGGACCAGGCCCGAGGCGCCCGCCGCCAGGGCCGCGTCCCGCAGGCCGGGGTGGGCCGAGCCGGTGGCCAGCAGCACCCGGCACTCCGGGTCCTCGGCCAGCAGGGCCGCCACCGAGGCGAGTTCCTCCACCAGCGCCACCGCGGGCCGGGCCGTGGGGGAGTCCACCACCTCGATGTCCGGCTGGAGGCCGAGCCGGATCGCGAGGGCCGGGTTCGGCGGGTCCAGCAGGACGCGCAGCGAGCGCGCGGGCCGGTGCGTCACGGGCATTTCGTCCACCGCCGAAGCGTAACGGGCCGCTCCCTGGGCATGGTGCAACACACCCCGGCCCATGGTGATCTGACGTGAAGTCAGGAGTCTTCCCAAGTGCTGGGGCGTGCGTTATACATGCCTTCAGCCGACGCTAGAACGCGTTCTAGAACGCGCCCTGGCGGCCGGCCCCGCATACGACCTCGGTGCGGTCGACGGTGCGGACGGCCGTACCGAGGTCTTCCAAGGAACCAAAGGAGCAGCATCCTCATGCCGATCGATGCCGCCAAGGCCCTCGCCGCCGAACCCCGCCAGGGGGACATCGGCTGGGACCACAAGGACATCCAGCTCTACCACCTCGGCCTCGGGGCGGGAGCGCCCGTGCGCGGGCAGAGCCTGGCGACGGACCCCGACGAGCTCCGCTACACCCTGGAGTCCAAGCTCCACGTGCTCCCCAGCTTCGCGACCGTCGCCGGCGCAGGCATGGCCATGCTGGGCGGCCTCGCCGCCCCCGGCATCGAGGTGAACCTCGCGGCCGTCCTGCACGGTGGGCACTCCATCGAGCTGCACCGGCCGATCCCCGTCAAGGGACGCGCCACCTCCACCTCCAAGGTCGCCGCCGTCTACGACAAGGGCAAGGCGGCCGTGATCGTGCTGCGCTCCGAGGTCGCGGACGCCGACGGGCCGCTGTGGACCAGCGACGCGCAGATCTTCGTACGCGGTGAAGGCGGCTTCGGCGGCGAGCGCGGGCCCTCCGTCAGGGCCGAGCTGCCCCAGCGGGAGCCGGACCGCACCGAGGAGCGGACGATCCGCGAGGAGCAGGCGCTGCTCTACCGGCTCTCCGGGGACTGGAACCCCCTGCACGCCGACCCGGAGTTCGCCAAGCTGGCCGGCTTCGACAAGCCGATCCTGCACGGCCTGTGCTCGTACGGGATGACCCTCAAGGCCGTCGTCGACACCGTGCTCGGCGGGGACGTGTCCCGGGTCCGCGCCTACCGCACGCGCTTCGCCGGGATCGTCTTCCCGGGGGAGACGCTGCGCATCCGGATGTGGCAGGAGACGGGCCGCGTGCTGGTCTCGGTGACCGCCGTCGAACGGGACGACGCGCCGGTCCTCGCCGACACCGTCGTCGAACACTCGTAGCACCAGGACCGCACCCACCGAAGGAGCCGCACCGTGCGCGCAGCACTGCAGAGCGAGATAGGCCAGGAGAAGCTCGAGGTCGTCGACGACATGCAGGCCGTGGGCTTCGGCCCCGGCAAGGTCAGGATCCGCATCAAGGCCACCGGCCTGTGCCACTCCGACCTCTCCGCGATGAGCGGCGTCCTGCCGCAGCCCGCCCCCTTCATCCCCGGCCACGAGGGCTCCGGGGTGATCACCGACGTCGGTGACGGGGTCACCGGCCACGCGATCGGCGACCGCGTCCTCGTCTGCTGGCTGCCGCCGTGCGGCCACTGCCCCGCCTGCAAGCGCGGCCAGGGGCACCTGTGCCTGGAGGCCTTCGGGAACGTCGCCACCCCCAACTTCAGGCGGGCGGCCAGCGACATCTTCGGCTTCGCCGGCACCGGCACCTTCGCCGAGGAGATGGTCGTCCCGGCCGCCTGCGCCATCCCGATCCCCGACGACCTGCCCTTCGACATCGCCGCGCTGATCGGCTGCGGAGTCACCACCGGGCTCGGCGCGGCCATCAACACCGCCAAGGTGGAGGCCGCCTCCTCGGTCGCCGTCATCGGCTGCGGCGGCGTCGGCATATCCGTCATCCAGGGCGCCAAGGTGCAGGGCGCGGCGCAGATCATCGCCGTCGACCCGGTCGCCTCGCGGCGCGCGGCGGCGCTGCGGTTCGGCGCCACCGAGGCCGTCTCCCCGGAGGAGTTCGCCGACGCCAAGAACCGCGTCACGGCCGGCGAGGGCTTCGACTACGTCTTCGAGGTCGTCGGCAAGTCCGCGACCGCGCACAAGGCGTACGAGATGACCCGGCGCGGCGGCAGCGTCGTCATCGTCGGCGCGGGCGCCCTCGACGACAACTACCAGGTCAACATGTTCTCGCTGTTCTTCGACGAGAAGAAGATCCTGCCGTCGATGTACGGGGGCGGCGACGTGCTCCGCTCCTACGAGCGCACCATCGCGCTGTGGCGGGCCGGCCGGATCGACCTGGCGAACCTGATCACCCACCGGGTGAACCTGGCCGAGATCAACGAGGCCCTGGACCAGATGCGCACGGGCGTCGCCCTGCGCACCTGCATCGAACTCTGAGACCGATTCCACGAAGACGCTGAGAGGAACGCCACGGATGTCACTCCCACTTGAGGGACTCTCCGCCATCGTCACGGGCGCCGGCCGCGGGCTCGGCCGGGCCGAGGCGCTCGAGCTCGCCCGGCTCGGCGCGAGCGTGGTCGTCAACGATTTCGGGCAGGCCGGCCGCGACGGCTCGGGGGAGGCCTCGGCCGCCCCGGCGGAGGAGGTGGCCGAGGAGATCCGCGCGGCGGGCGGGCAGGCGGTGGCGCACCTCGGTGACGTGGCCGACTTCGAGCAGGCGCGGGAGCTGGTCGGCCTCGCGGTCTCCCGCTTCGGGAAGCTCGACGTCCTGGTCAACAACGCGGGCATCCTGCGGGACCGGATGGTCTTCTCGATGACGGAGGACGAGTGGGACTCGGTGATCCGGGTCCACCTCAAGGGCCACTTCAACACCACCCACTTCGCCTCCGCGCACTGGCGCGAACGCTCCAAGGCGGCGGGCGGCCCGGTGTACGGGCGGATCGTCAACACCTCCTCCGAGGCCTTCCTCGGCGGTTCCGCCGGCCAGCCCAACTACGCGGCGGCCAAGGGCGGCATCGTGGGTCTGACCACCTCGACCGCCCTGGCCCTGGCCAAGTACGGGGTCACGGCCAACGCCATCTGCCCGCGCGCCCGTACCCGGATGACCGAGGACGTCTTCGCGGGCTTCCAGGTCCCGGAGGAGGGCAGGCTCGACGCCCTCGCCCCCGAGCACGTCTCCCCGCTCGTCGGCTACCTGGCCTCGCCGGCCTCCGCCAAGGCGAACGGGCAGCTCTTCGTGGTGCACGGCGGGATCGTCGTCGTGATGGAGCGCCCCCGGGTGGCCGCGAAGTTCGACACGGCCAAGGAGGCCTTCTCCTTCGAGGAGCTGGACGGACTCCTCACCCCGCACTACGACTCCCGCCCGGCGAACGAGACCTTCGCGGCGGCCGAGGTCCTGGGCCTCAAGCACGGCTGACGGGTCGCGGGCGGTACGGCGGCCCGGGGAGGGGACCCCCGTGCCGCCGCCGTGCCGCCGTGTCAGCGCAGGAAGGCGAGCGCGGAGTGCAGGTCGGCGGGCCCGCGGTAGTGCACGGCGGCCATCCCGAACGCGAGGGCCGCCTCGACGTTCTCCAGCCGGTCGTCCACGAACAGGCAGCGCCCGGGGGCGGCCCCCGCCCGTCCGGCCGCGATCGCGTAGATCTCCCGGTCCGGCTTGGCCACCCCCTCCAGGGCGCTGCTGACGACGTGGTCCGCGAGGTCCGTCAGCCCCATCGCCGCCAGGTCCTCCTCCAGGTCCAGGGAGGCGTTGGTCACCAGGACCAGCGAGAGCCCGGCCGCACGCGCCCCGCGCAGTACGGAGACCACCGCCGCGTCGGCCGTGAACGGGGACCGGGTCATCGCCCCGGCCAGATCCCGCGCGCCTTCCCCGGATATCCGGCCGGAGCGGGCGAGCGCGTCGGCGATGGACTCCCGCCACTGGTCCCGGGTGATCCGGCCGAGCAGCAGCGGCCCGTCCAGCTCGGGGGAGAAGGCCACCGCCGCCGTGGTGCCCTCGGGCAGCCCGGCCCGGCGCTCCAGCTCGGCCAGCCGGGTGGAGTCGTAGAAGCGGATGACGTTGTCGAGGTCGCACAGGACCGCGTCGAAGGGCCTGGCCGTGCCGGGGGCTGTGAGGGTCGTCATCCCCCTTCCCTATCACGGCACTTGCCGCGGCGGGTCAGCGCAGCGGTGCCTGCTGGAGGGGGACCGGGCGGGCGGGCGGCGGCGGGGGCGGGTCCAGGCGCACGGGCGGCGGCGGGGCCACCGGCTGGCTCAGGCTCACGATCCCGCAGGGCACCTCGGGGGTGGCGTACGGCAGGCACAGCCGCCCGTCCGGGGTCCACAGGCCGCTGCCGAGCCAGCCCGCCGGGGCGCCGAGCCGGAAGACGTACCGGTCGGCGGGGCGCCACAGGGCCAGGCCCGCCTCGCCCACCCGGAGCGCGACCCCGCAGGTCTCCGGCATCAGGACCTGGCCCGGCTGCACGGCGAAGGGGCGGGCGTCCTCCTCCAGCCGCAGGCACTCCGGGAAGCGGACGGGGCGTTCGCTGCCCAGTACCCCCCAGCCGAGCCGCGGTTCCCCCGGGGCGTCCGAGCGGATCAGCAGCAGCCCGCTGTCCGGGGCCGCCAGCAGCAGCCGGTCGTCGCTGTCCTGCGCGATCTGGAGCAGCGGGCTGACCACCCCGCCCCGGCCCAGGTCCACGGCGACGGCCTTGGTGCGGCCGTCCACCTCGCGGTCCAGCGCCAGCAGCCGGCCCGCCCGGTCCAGCCAGACCCCGCCGGAGCAGCGGCCCGGGACCACCGCGGCCCGCCGGGGCCCGCCGCAGTCCCCGGTCAGCTGCCAGACGGTGCTCTCCTCGGCCCCCACCGCCAGGGCGAAGGCCCCGCACCCGTCGGGGGACGGCGGCAGCAGGCGTACCCGTAGCCCCTCCTCGGCCTCCACCGAGCCCAGCTGGAACTCCCCGGTGCGGGGGCCTTCCGCGGCGCCCGACGGGTACAGCAGCGCGAAGGCGTGCCGGTCGGCGACCCGGCGGTGGATCAGCACCTGCCCGTCGGCCAGCGCCAGCACCTCGCTGTCCGCCTCC
This sequence comes from Streptomyces sp. NBC_00091, assembly GCF_026343185.1. Taxonomy (GTDB): domain Bacteria; phylum Actinomycetota; class Actinomycetes; order Streptomycetales; family Streptomycetaceae; genus Streptomyces. The sequence goes on from NZ_JAPEMA010000001.1 coordinate 4,198,492, forward strand.
TCCGGCTGCGCGAGCGGCAGCGGCACCGCGTAGGGCTCCGGACCGCTCAGCGTCCAGCGTTCCGGGTAGCGCGCCTCGCCCTCCCCGGCCAGCCGGGCGGCGTACGCCCCGTCGGCGGCGATCGTGAGCGCGGCAGTCGTGAGCGCGGCGGTCGTCGTGATCTCGGTGGCACAGACAGTCATCCGGCGTTACCTCCGGAGAGGAAGCTAGTTTTCGCACTTCCACCCGAACAACACGAGCCAGCGCGCTTCACACGTACGGGTGGCCGCCCCCCGATTCGCCGGTGGCGGCGGGTGCGGTTGTGCTGGCCGGGACAGGTGCCCCGGCCAGGGGACCACCGGTCGCCACGGACGGTAGCCTTGGCCCGTGCCCCGTCTCTCTGAAGTCATCGCCGCGCTGGACGCTCTCTGGCCCCCCTCGCGGGCCGAGGAGTGGGACGCCGTCGGCACCGTCTGCGGCGACCCCGACGCCGAGGTCACCCGGGTGCTCTTCGCCGTGGACCCCGTACAGGAGATCGTCGACGAGGCGGTGAAGCTCGGTGCCGACCTGGTCGTCACCCACCACCCCCTCTACCTGCGCGGTACCACCACCGTCGCCGCGGGCACCTTCAAGGGCCGCGTCGTGCACACGCTGATCAAGAACGACATCGCGCTGCACGTGGCCCACACCAACGCCGACACCGCCGACCCCGGGGTCTCCGACGCCCTCGCCGGCGCCCTCGACCTGCGCGTCACCGGCCCCCTCGTGCCCGACCCCACCGACCCGGCGGGCCGCCGCGGCCTGGGCCGGATCTGCGAGCTGGACCACCCCGAGACCCTGCGCGAGTTCGCCGCCCGCGCCGCCGCCCGGCTGCCGCACACCGCGCAGGGCATCCGCGCCGCCGGCGACCCCGACGCGCCGATCCGTACCGTCGCCGTCAGCGGCGGCTCCGGCGACAGCCTCCTCGCGCAGGTCCGCGCCGTCGGCGTGGACGCCTTCCTCACCGCCGACCTGCGCCACCACCCGGTGTCCGAGGCCCGCGAGCAGAGCCCGCTCGCCCTCGTCGACGCCGCGCACTGGGCCACCGAGTGGCCCTGGTGCGAGCAGGCCGCCGCCCAGCTCGACGCGATCTCCGAGCGCCACGGCTGGGGTCTGCGGACCCACGTCTCGCGCACGGTCACCGACCCGTGGACGGCGCACGCGCCGTCCGTCACACCCCCTTCTAGTGCCTCTGGAGCCCCCAACTGAACGCCGAGCCCGCCGACCAGATCCGACTTCTCGACGTCCAGGCCCTGGACGTCCGGCTGTCTCAGCTCGCCCACAAGCGCAAGTCGCTGCCCGAGCACGCCGAGGTCGACTCCCTGACCAAGGACCTCAGCCAGCAGCGCGACTTCCTCGTCGCCGCCCAGACGCAGGCCAGCGACGCCGCCCGCGAGCAGACCAAGGCGGAGCAGGACGTCGACCAGGTGCGCCAGCGCGCGGCCCGGGACCAGCAGCGCCTGGACTCCGGTGCGGGCATCTCGGCCCGGGACCTGGCGAACCTGCAGAGCGAGGTCGTCTCCCTCGCCAAGCGGCAGGGTGACCTGGAGGACGTGGTCCTGGAGGTCATGGAGCGTCTGGAGGCCGCGCAGGAGCGCGTCACCGAGCTGACCGAGCGCGTCGGCGCGCTGGAGGCCAAGCTCACCGACGCCACCGCGCGCCGCGACGCCGCCACCGGCGAGATCGACGCCGAGGCCGCGAAGATCGCCAAGGACCGCGAGGTCATCGTCGGCTCCATGCCGTCCGACCTGATGGCCCTGTACGAGAAGATCCGCGTCAAGCAGGGCGGGGTCGGCGCCGCGCGCCTGTACCAGCGGCGCTGCGAGGGCTGCCGGCTGGAGCTCGACATGGCCGAGATCAACGAGATCAAGGCCGCGGCCGTCAACCAGGTCGTCCGGCACGAGAACTGCGGCCGCATCCTGGTCCGTGCGGCGGACTCGGGCATCTGATGCCGCGTTTCGTCGTGGAGGCGGACGGCGGTTCCCGGGGCAACCCGGGTCCCGCCGGCTACGGGGCGGTCGTCCTCGACCCGGCCACCGGTGAGACCCTGGCCGAGCGCGCCGAGTTCATCGGCGTCGCGACGAACAACGTCGCCGAGTACAAGGGCCTGATCGCGGGCCTGAGGGCGGCGCGCGAGCTGGCGCCGGACGCGATGGTCCGGGTCCGGATGGACTCCAAGCTCGTCGTGGAGCAGATGTCGGGCCGCTGGAAGATCAAGCACCCGGACATGAAGCCGCTCGCGGCGGAGGCCGCGACGATCCTCCCGCGCGCGCAGGTCACCTACGAGTGGATCCCGCGCGAGAAGAACAAGCACGCGGACCGGCTCGCCAACGAGGCGATGGACGCGGGCAAGCGCGGCAAGCAGTGGGAGCCCTCGGCCTCCACCGCCGACCTCGCCCCGGCCGGCCCCCCGGGGGACGCGGCCAAGGGCGCCGCGGCCGTCCGCGCCGCCCTCGCCTCCGGCGGCGGTACGGGGACCCGTGCGGCGGCGACGGCCGACGTGAGCGCGGCCCGGAGCGCCGCCGCGGCGGGCGGCGACACGCTGTTCGGCGAAGCCGAGCCCACGCTCGCGCCCGGCCGCATCCCGGCCCCGGCGGCCGGCTCCGGCGCGGCCCCCGCCGCCGCGGGCAACGGAACCGGCTGGGGCGGGCCCGACATGGGCACCCCCGCCACCTTCGTGCTGCTGCGTCACGGCGAGACCGCCCTGACCCCGCAGAAGCGCTTCTCCGGCAGCGGCGGCACCGACCCGGAGCTGTCCCCGGCCGGCCGCCGCCAGGCCGCCGCCGTCGCCGAGGCGCTGGCCGCGCGGGGCACCGTACAGGCCGTCGTCAGCTCCCCGCTGCTCCGCTGCCGGGAGACCGCGCAGGCCGTGGCCGACCGGCTCGGGCTCCCGGTCACGGTCGAGGAGGGCCTGCGCGAGACGGACTTCGGCGCCTGGGAGGGCCTGACCTTCGCCGAGGTCCGGGAACGCTTCCCGGACGACCTCCAGGCGTGGCTGGACTCCCCGAAGGCGGCCCCCACGGGCGGCGGCGAGAGCTTCACCGCCGTCACCCGCCGGGTCTCGGCCGCGCGCGACCGGCTGCTGTCCGCGCACGCGGGCCGCACGGTGCTGCTGGTCACGCACGTGACGCCGGTCAAGACGCTGGTCCGCCTCGCCCTGGGCGCCCCGCCGGAGGCCCTGTTCCGGATGGAGCTCTCCGCGGCCTCCCTCTCGGCGGTGGCCTACTACGCCGACGGCAACGCCTCGGTCCGCCTCCTGAACGACACCTCGCACCTGCGCTAGCCGCGCGACGGCGACCCCGCGAGACACGAAGGACCCCCACCCACCGGGCGGGGGTCCTTCGTCGTCCGAGTGCGGTCAGGGGCCCGGCGTCATGCCTTGCAAGTGCCGGAGCCGTGGATGAACGCCTGCCCGCTGTTGCCGGTGTAGGAGGCGGCGACCCACCGCATGTAGGGCCAGTGCGCGTTCGCGTTGTACTCGGCCGCCAGCTTGGCGCAGGCCGTCTTGGACACCACGTCGGCGAAGTGCGCGGTCTGGGCCTTGCTCTGGACCGCCCCGTAGCCGTCCCACGCCCACACGTACATGACGTTCTCCACCGGGTCGAAGCCGAGCTGGAAGGCGTCCTCGCGGTCGAAGGGGACCAACCCGTGCCCCTCGGCCACCCGCTCGTCCCACGCGCGCTTCACCGCCTTCACGGTGTCGTCGGCGACGCGGATCTCGGCCCGGTCGGTGCTCGTCTCCATCGCCGTGCGGATCCCGGGGGTACTGCCGGCCCATTCACCCGTGCCCGACCTCGATCCGCAACCGCTGGTGGCCTGCCCGAAGTCCAGGACGTGGACGTTCGACGGGGACGCGTCCGAGGTGAACTCGCGCCAGAAGACCACGTAGGCGCCGTGCTTCCACGTGGTCGGCTCCGCCTTGAGGCGGTGGGCGAGGACCGTGCAGGCGGCCATGGAGGCCGCGCGGGAGAAGAACGCCTGATCCGCTTCCGGCCAGGTCGGCTGCGGGTCGGTGGTCACGATGACGCTCTGCGTCTCGTCGTTGAAGGTGACCGTGGGGCGGACATCGGCCCTCCCCTTGGTCGCGAGGATCGCGCGGGTGTAGTCCACGATGTCCTTCCCCGTGTCCTTCTCGCCCTGTGCGACCGGGAGGCGGCCGGCCTGCCAGTCCGCGAAGCGGGGCTGGGGCTGCTCGCCGGACCGGGTGAAGGCGGGACCGGCCACCCCGGCGAGGGGGTCCTTCACCACCGGCGTCCTGCGCAGGTTCAGCGGATCCGTCCGGGCCGTACCGCCGGGGGCGCCGGCGTCACCGGAGCGGGACCCCGCGCCCTGCGGTGGCGCGGCCGAACCGGAAGCCCCGGGGCTCCGGGGGCCGCCGTCCTTGCCCGCAGTGAGGGCCGCCGCGCCGCCGGCCAGGCCGCCGAGGAGGGCGCCGGCCACGATGACGGCGACGAGGGTCCGCTTCCGGGTCCGGACGGGCCGGCCCGGCCAGGTGGGGTCGGCGGGGGCGGGGAGGTCCCAGTGGGCCCGGACGAGGTCGCCGGCCAGTGTGGGCGGGCAGCCCGGGGTGAGGACCTGGGTGGCCTCCGCGGCGAGGAGGGCCGCGCAGCGGGCGGCCAGTTCCTCGGCCGTCGGACGGTCGGCCGGGTCCTTCGCGAGGGTCTGCTCCACGACCTCCCGGAGCGCTTCGGGGACCCCGGTGAGGTCGGGGTCGCCGGACATGACGCGGAACGCGACCACGTCGGGGGCTCCGGCGCCGAACGGCAGCCGGCCCGTGGCCGCGTGGGCGGCGAGGGCGCCCCAGGCGAAGACGTCCCCGGGCGGTCCGGACGTACCGGCGCGGTAGTGCTCGGGGCTGATCCAGCCCGGCGTGCCGGTCATCACGCCGGTGCGGGTCACGGACGTGCCGTCGGCGGCGTGGGCGATGCCGAAGTCCAGCACCCTCGGCCCGGCCGGGCTCAGGATGACGTTCTGCGGTTTCACGTCCCGGTGGACCACCCCCGCCCGGTGGATCGCCGCGAGCGCCTGCGCGGTGCCGGCGGCGAAGGCGTACAGGCCGGCGCCGGTCAGCGGCCCGTGGGCGGCCAGGTGCTGGTTCAGCGTCGGGCCGGGCACGTACTCCGTTGCCAGCCACGGGGTTTCGGCCTCCGCGTCGGCGGCCAGCAGGGGGACCAGGCACGGGCCCTGGACCCGGGCGGACAGGGCGACCTCGCGGCGGAACCGGGCCCGGAACTCCGGGTCTTCGGCCTGCGCCTGGTGGACGGCCTTGACCGCGAACCGTACCCCCCGGGCGTCCAGGGCGGCGTGGACGGTGCCCATACCGCCCGTGCCGAGACGCCCGATGATCCGGTACGGGCCGATCCTCTTCGGATCGCCGGGGCGGGCGGGCCGAACCCGCCCGCCGGGGCCAGTGGTTCTCAAAGGGGGCTTCTCTCTGTCTGCGCGGCTCGGGGGACCGGGTTCGTCTCATCCTTGGGACTCCCGATGGCGCATTTAAACATTTTGTTTAAGCTAAATGTCGCTCATCTTCCGAACGCGGCGCTCCTCCAAGGGTGTTCGGCATACGGCTTTGAGCCCGACATCAACCATTCACCGAAGGAGTCGTCATGAGCACCCCCTACCCCGGCCAGACCCCGCCCCCGCCCTACGGCCACCCCGTCCCGCCCCAGCCCCCGAAGAAGAACACGGGCAAGATCATCGGCATCGGCTGCGGCGGCCTGATCGTACTGTCGCTGCTCGTCGCGGGGTGCGCTGCGGTCGTCGGCACCGGCGACTCGTCCAAGGACCCCAAGAGCCCGGCCTCCGCCGAGGCCGTGCCGGTCCCGGCGTCCTCCGCCCCGGCCGGCTCCGCCCCCGCGAAGTCCGAGGCGCCGGCGCCGGCCCCCGACAAGAACGCCGACGTGGTGCTGACCGCCTCGCCGACGGAGTTCAAGGCCGGCATCCTCGCCCAGGACGGAGACCACACCTCGGTGCAGGTGACCGTCGTCAACAACGGAGCCAAGGAAGTCGACGTCAACGTCCTCTACTTCGAGGTGACGACCGCGGACGGAACGCGCAAGCAGATCGAACTGGCGGCGGCCGAGGACCAGATCGACACCGTGAAGCTGGCCAAGGGCGAGAAGGTCACCGGGACGATCACGGTCAAGGGGAAGGTCACCGCGAAGACGGTGCACTTCAAGAACGGCCTGCTCGGCAAGACGTACAGCACCCCGGTGAAGTAGCCGCCGGGACACCCCCCTGGCCCGGAGGGCGAGGGGGGAACGGCAGACGAGCCGGCCTGTACGCCGGGTTCTGTCGCCCGGAGACCTCACGGTCGCCGGGGAGACGGCCATCCATCTAGGACCGGCGTTGCCGCCGGCCTCGTGCGGTCTACCCGCGAACATCGGGCGGGCAGCCCTCAAGCGTTCGCGCAGACCCGTCCGGGGACGGATCCTCTTGACCTTGCTCCAGGTGGGGTTTACCTAGCCGCCTGAGTCACCTCAGGCGCTGGTGGTCTCTTACACCACCGTTTCACCCTTACCGAGGACCGAAGTCCCCGGCGGTCTGTTTTCTGTGGCACTGTCCCGCGGGTCACCCCGGGTGGGCGTTACCCACCACCCTGCCCTGTGGAGCCCGGACGTTCCTCGGCGGGATCCTGGGACCCCGACGCGGCCGCCCGGCCGACTCGTCTGTCGTGCCGACCATGCTACCCGGCTGTCCGCGGCGGCTTGACCTTGACGCAGCGGCAGGGTTTCCCTCCGATCCCGCCGAGTATCCGTCGTTTACCGCGAAGGTGGGGCATTTTCGGTTTGGCCAACGGAGCCTCGCAACCCCCTGCTACGGTATGTAATCGCATGGTGACGATAGTCAAGTCGCTTGCGAACCGGCAGGTCGTGACCTGCCCGGCGGTCGGGAGGATCGTCGTCGGACGGACGTGAGTGCCGTCAAACCCGCCGGAGTGATCCAGGAGGGAGTCTCCTGGCCTTGGCCGGGAGAGAGCTTCAATGAGGGGCATGCGGATCGAAGAGACCGCCGGGATCGTCCGGGTCACCACCCGGACGATCCGGGAATACGGCCGCGTTGGGCTGCTCCGAGAACGGGAGCGGCACCCCAACGGACACCGCGACCACCTGACCCTGCTCGACGCCCCGGGCGCCGGCGGCGAGGAGATCTACGCCCTGCTCGGGCCGCTGGCCTCCGATCCCGCCGTGCTCGCGCTCTACGAGCGGCTGGACGAGCTGGCCGGAGCCCCGGCCGACGATCCCCGGATCGGCCCGCTCGCGGCGGAGATGGTGGCCGCCGTCCCCGACGCGGTCTTCGCGGCGATCCCCGCCGACGGGCCCGTCGTGGCCGGCTTCGAGGAGGCGCTGCTCGCCGAGTTCGCCCCCGCGCAGGCCGAGGTCGTACGCCGGGTCATGCGGGCCTTCACGGAGCGGGGGCGGCGATGAGGGTGACGGTGACGGTGACGGGGACGGGGATACGCGCCGCCCGGGTGGCGGCCGCGGCGGTGATCCCGGGCGAGCTGGTCCTCGTCCTGTGCCTCGCGGCCGGAGTGCGGCTGCCCGGGTGGGCGACGGCCGCCGCCGAGGCCCTGGTGCTCGGGGTGCTGCTGCTGGAGGCCTGGGTGCTGGGCTCGCTGTACGCGCGGACCCGGTCCTGGCGGGAGACCGTACGCGCCGTCGTGCCGGAGGCGGTCCTGCGGCTGCTGCTGCACGAGCTGCGGGCCGTCGCCTCCCCCCTGGCCCGCCGTGCACCGCGTGCTGCTGGTGCTCGACGTCTACGGGGTGCTGCTGCTCGCCCTGCACGCCGCCTGCGTGACCGTTGCTATGCGAGTGGGCCGGTGTCGGCCGAGTCGCCATGAACCGGGCCGGACGCTGAGCGTCTGGTACCGGGTGTCTCCCGAACGGTCTTGGAGACGGGGAACAGCACGAGCTGGTCGCTTCGGGCCCGGCAGGTCTTGCCACCCGGGTGGGGTGTGCCTGTGGTCCTTGGCGGGCTCGTGGTCCCGTGCGCCCTGGGGCGGGGGACGGTCTGGCCGGTAGCTCTCCGCGCCACGATCCTCTGGTCGTGTGCGGTCACACCTGGCCGACGCCGTATCCCGTATCCGAGGGCGCGCCTGCCGATCGCCACAGCGGCCGCGTGGTGGCCGGTGACGAGCGTGGTCTTGGATTGTTGTTGCAAGGGGCGCTGCCAGTGCTGGCTGCCCCAGCGGGAGGTGTAGGCGGGGTCGACCGCGACGACGACGAGGCCCGCGTGGTGGGCCATGCCGCGCAGGCGTTCGCGGAAGCGTGCGGTCGGCAGTCCGGCGACGGTGCGGCGGAAGGTCTTGCCGCGTTTGCCGCGTCCCATGGTTTCCCGGCCGGTGGCACGGGCGTCGGCGAAGCCGAGGTTCTCGATCGCCAGCCCGGCACAGCCGTGCGCCCTGGTGAGGTTGATGAGTTCGGTGATCGCGGCGCGCAGACGGCCGTCGCGCTGGGATGCGGGTCCGGTCAGGTCGGTGGGTACGGTGACGGGTGCACCGACCGGGTTGCCGTGGGCGTCTATGACGCAGACGGCGAGGTGGCCGGCGTTGAGGTCCACGCCCAGCAGCCGGGCACCGGTGGCGGCGAGCTCGTCCGGGGTGGGCTGGACCGCTCTCGGGCTGGCCCAGGAGGCGTCGAGGTACCAGCGGCCCCGCTCGGGGTCGCACACGATGTCGTAGCGCACGGCCCTGTTGGCGGTGACCCGGTCCAGCCATTCGCCCCGGCGGTGGTGGAAGGTGACGGCGCAGGCGAGCCGGTAGCGCCCGCGCGGCGCGTTCGCGAGATGTCGCAACGGTTCGGGCAGGACGATCGTGACCGTGCCGTCGGCCGGGTCCACACTGATCGTGTAGTTCCCGTACGGCGCGCCGGTCTCGCCGTCGGCGGTCAGGAATAGGCGGGCTGCGTCCCACCGCTGGCGCCACTCGGCCTCGGTGAGACCGGCTTCGTCGAGATTGTGCCGACTCTTCGCGAGCCGGCGCCCTCCCACCACGATCGCCGGATGCCCGGCCTCGATACGCGCCTCCACCCCGGCCAGGCGCGCGGTGAGCACTTCCAGCCGGTGCCGCTTCTGCGCCCGCTCGGCCCGGTCCCGGTATCCATGGACACCGCCCACACGCCGACCGCAGGGCGCCGCCAAGCGTTGACGGATCTTCGCGATGGCCCGGCGCAGGGACGCCCGCTCATCGAACAGGCATCGCAGGGAGAGCTGGTACTGGTCCTCGCTGGCCCGGGTGATCGCACCCGCCCAGCGTGAAGAGGACACCTTCGTCAGCGCTCGCTTACGCTCCGCCCGCCGATTCTCCCTGACCGCCACCCTGCCCAAACGGACACGTACAGCCAGATCCACACGCGCGTGATGACCGAGGTGCTCACCCAGGAACCTCAGGACCTTCTCATCCGCCGAACTCAGGCGCAGCCGGTCACGGATACGCGCACCAGCAGGCGCGGCGACCGTGAACGGAGCGGCCAGCGAACGCAGTTCCCGCCGCTTCCCCCGTGCACCGCGTGCCACCAGCCGCCTCCCCTCCACTCGCCACAGCGGACAAAGTCACCCCCACAGGGAAACAGCCCAGCAAGAACACAAACCCTGTAACGCCGTACCCCTTCACCCAAAAGGGGTACCCGACGGCCAACAATGCCCCACAGCCAAATCAACAGCTGTCGACCTGCCGCCGCCGGGCTACGCCGGGGCGAAGAGGATCTTCGCGGTGCCCGGGTCGGCCTGGGTCAGGCGGACCCGGATACGGTCGCCCAGCGGTAGCTCCGCCTCGCGGGACTCGACCCGGCCCACCACCGCCGGGTCCTCCAGATGGACGGTTCCGACCAGCGGTTCCTGTTCCTTGACGTCGATGACCGTCGCCTCGAAGGTCTCCCCGACGCGGTCCTTGAGCAGGGCCGCCTCCACCAGGTCCACGCACTCCCGCTCGACCTGGTTGGCCAGCCGGGTGCCCTCCGCCATCTCGCGCGGCAGCGCCTCCAGCGCCTCGACCGCCCACTGCGGCGGCTCCGCCCCCGCCACCGCCGCCACGCACAGCTCGCCGGTGTAGCGGTCGACGAGCCGCCGCAGCGGGGCGGTGCAGTGGGCGTACGGGGCCGCGACCGCCGCGTGCAGGGCGGGGTCCGGGGTCTGCCCGCCGGTGAAGACCGTGTACCCGGCGCCGCGCAGCAGGGCCGTGCACTCCTGGAGGAAGGCGGCGTGCGCGGGGCGGCGCGGGTCGAGGGAGCGCACCAGGGCCGCGTACGGGACGTGGTGCGGCCACTCGATCCGCAGGGCCTTCGCGGCCCGGCGCAGCCGGCCGACCGCGCCGTCGGGGGCCGCGGGGAGGGTGCGCAGGATGCCGGTGCCGGCGGCGAGCATCAGGTCGGCCGCCGCCATGCCGGTCATCAGGGAGATCTGGGCGTTCCAGCCGTCGGCCGGCAGCGGCGCCCGGTAGGCCAGGCTGTACGAGCCGTCCCGCGCGACGACCTCCTGCTCGGGGACGTTCAGGGAGATGCCGCCGCGCTCGGTCTCCAGCGCCTCGCGCAGGTTCCCGATGTCCTTCAGCAGGGCCAGGGAGGGGTCGGCGGTGCCGGTGTCGATGGCCTTCTGGACGCCGTCGTAGTCGAGTTTGGCCCGGCTGCGGACCATGGCCCGGCGGACCTCGGTGGTCTCGACCCGGCCCTCGGAGTCCAGGTCCAGCCGCCACACGAGCGCCGGGCAGTCCTGGTCCGGCAGCAGGCTGGCCGAGCCCTCCGAGAGAGCGCGCGGGTGCAGGGGGACCTTCTCGTCGGGGAAGTAGAGGGTGGTCACCCGGCGGTGGGCCTCGGCGTCGAGGGCGCCGCCGGGGGTGACGAACGCGGCGACGTCGGCGATGGCGTAGTGCACGCGGTAGCCGCCGGCGGATCGTTTCGCCAGGTGCATGGCCTGGTCGAGGTCCACGGAGGCCGGCGGGTCGATGGTGAAGAAGGGGATGTCGGTCGCGTCCTCGGACGGCAGCCGGGGAGCGGCGGCCGCCCGCCCGGCCTCGGCGAGCACCTCCGGCGGGAAGGCCCCGGGCACGCCCAGTCGCGTCCGCAGGTCCCGCAGCGCGGCGCGCAGGGCAGCCCCGTCCGCTCCGGCCATGTGCATGTGACGGCGTGGCATGGACCGAGCGTAGGCCCTGCCCGGGGGATCCGCGCGGACACGGCCCGCGGCCCCGGCCGTGTCCCCTTTGCGGAGTGCGGCGCGGAAGGCATTCCGTACGACGGCGTGAAACCGCCTGGAATATGGGGCCCCGCCGGGGCGCAATGTGGTGGGCGGATTACCGGCGCGGGGGAGCGGCCGGATCCGTTTCCGCCGCATTCATTCGAACCGATTCGAACTCGGCCAGGTCTGCAAAGTGCGCCAAGTCCGCCTGGTCCGCCAAGACTGCCACGTCGGCGAAGTCGGCCGGCTCATCCGGCTCATCCACCTCACCCAACGGGGCGGGACATGCTGTTGCGCATTCATTTCACCGGAGCCGACCTCGTCCGCACGAGCGTGGCCCATCGGCCGGACCCCCTGTGGGAGACGGTGCTGAGCCTCCGCGTCTTACAGCACCGCGCCGGCAGCCCCGCAGCCGAGTGCTGGGGCCGCGACGTGCTGGCCCGGCAGGCCGGGAACCTGCGCACGCTGCTCCCCCTGGTACGCCCGTACGGATACTTTCCCGACTTCCTCACCCCTCCCGACGGGGCCCTGGGGATCGAGCACGGCATCGACGCCCTCACCGCCACGCCCGCCCGCCACCTGCGCGGGGACCTGACCGTCCTCGCGGCGGGCGGCACCCTGCCGCCCTGGACGAGGGACCTCGCCGCCGGTCGCCCCGACGCGCTGCGCGGACTGGCCCGGGCGCTGCGCGGCTATTACGCGACGGCGCTGGCGCCCCTGGAGCAGTCGATGCGGACGACGGTGCGGGCGGAGTACGCGGCGCAGGCGACGGTGGCGGCGGAATCGGGAATCGAGGGCGTCCTTTCGGACCTGGGCCCGGGCATGCGGTGGAATCCGCCCGTGCTCGAAGTCCGGTATTCGGTCAACCAGGAACTGCACTTGAACGGGCGGGGACTCCTACTCGTCCCCACCCTGTTCCGGGCCCGCACCCCGGTTTCGCTCCTCGACCCGGAACTTCCCCCCGTACTCACCTATCCGGCGAGACGCACCGTTTCCCCGGGTGCGCCCGCCGCCGGGAAACTCGGACCCCTGATGGGCCGTACCCGGACGGCAATCCTGCAATCCACCGCGGAAACCTCCCGCAGTACCTCGGAACTCGCCCGGCTGGTGGGAATGTCGCAGGCCTCGGTCAGTCACCACACCACGGTGCTGCGCGCGGCGGGCCTGATCAGCTCGACCCGGCACCGGAACACGGTGCTCCACTCGGTGACCTCGCTGGGGTCCCTTCTACTGCGCGGATGAGGCCGCGTCCAGGTCTTTCGAACCTCTTCGAAAGACCTGGACGGCCTGCGCCGGCGGGGCGGACAGTCGGTCCGTCCCGCAGCACCGTCCGCCACACGAGAGGCTCGACCATGCAACGAGGCAAGACCGCAGCGGCAGCGCTGGCACTGGCCGTGACGTCCCTGCTGGGCTTCGCCGGCACGGCGTCCGCCGATGCCGCCGATGCCACGGGCGTCACCAGCGACCACCTCAACCGGGGCTCCACCCTGTGGGCGGGCAGCCAGATCGAGAGCAGCACCCAGTACGGGTACGCCCGGCTGGTGATGCAGAGCGACGGGAACCTGGTGCTGTACGGCAGCAAGTGGGGGGTGTGCTGGGCGTCCCACACCTACGGGAGCGGTGGGAACCGGGCCGTCTACCAGGGTGACGGGAACTTCGTCATCTACAACAACTCCGGCGCCGTGTGGGCCAGCAACACCCTGGGCACGGGCGGCACCAACGTCAACATCAACTGGAGCGGTCAGGTGTGGGTCGGGGTCACCCGGCTCACCGGCGCCTGCGGCTGATCCCCTTCCCCTAGGCCGCCCACCCCCTCACACCCCCACACCCCCCACCGGCGGCCACGGCCCGCCCCCCGGTCCCACCGACCGGGGGCGCGGTCGTGGCCGCTCGCCGGTGAGCGGCCGACGGCGGGCCGTCTACCCTGGCTGGGGGGCCGCACCCCCTGCGCCGAGATGTATGCCGTTGAAGGAGAACCACCGTGCTCGTGCTGCTGCCGCCCTCCGAGGGAAAGGCCGCCGGCGGCTCCGGCGCACCGCTGAAGCCCGAGTCCCTGTCGCTGCCTGGGCTGGCCGGTGCGCGGGCGGCCGTGCTGGAGGAGCTGGTCGAGCTGTGCGCGGGGGACGAGCTCAAGGCGCGTGAGGTGCTCGGACTCAGCGAGGGGCTGCGCGGCGAGGTCGCGAAGAACGCCGCCCTGCGCTCGGCGGCGGCCCGCCCGGCCGGGGAGATCTACACCGGGGTGCTCTACGACGCCCTGGACCTGGCGGGGCTGCCGGCGCCCGCGCGGGAGCTGGCCGAGCGGACGCTGCTGGTGTTCTCCGGGCTGTGGGGCGCGGTGCGGGTGACCGACCGGATCCCGTCGTACCGGTGCTCGATGGGGGTCAAGCTGCCCGCGCTGGGCGCGCTGGGCGCGTACTGGCGTACGCCGATGGCGGAGGTGATGCCGCGGGCGGCGGGGGACGGGCTGGTGCTCGACCTGCGCTCGGCGGCGTACGCGGCCGCGTGGAAGCCGAAGGGGGAGCCGGCGGGGCGGACGGCCACCGTGCGGGTGCTGCACTCGCAGATCGTGGACGGGGTGGAGAAGCGGTCGGTGGTGAGCCACTTCAACAAGGCCACCAAGGGCCGCCTGGTACGGGACCTGCTGCTGGCCGGCGCCGTCCCGCAAACCCCGGCGGAACTGGTGACGGCCCTGCGGGACCTGGGCTACGCGGTCGAGGCCGAGGCCCCCGCGAAGCCGGCCAAGGCCTGGTCCCTCGACGTGGTCGTCACCCAGATCCACTGATTCTTCACAGGGCGGCCCCCTACCCGCCCTTCCGTCGTTCGTCCGCGACGGCCAGCCGGCACTGGCCGTCCTCACAGGTGCGTTTGAGGCGACCCCGCGAGACGGTCTGGATCAGGCCGATGGCCCAGCACATCGGGCAGCCGCGCAGGGCCAGTACGCCGACCGGCAGGAGCAGCAGGCTGACCGGGCCGGTGGCCGGGATGAGCGCGACCGAGCCGATCAGGCCGCCGAAGCCGATCGCGCCCCGGACCAGGTGGCGGGGCAGGGACGAACTCGCGAAGTCAGGGCCGGTCGTCGTCACGGGTGTCTCCAGACGCGGATTCGGATGTGGCGCGGAGGGACTGCTGGACCGCGGTGCGGGCGCGGTGCAGCCGGGATTTCATCGCGGCGGTACTGAGGCCGAGCGTCTCGGCGACCATCCGTCCGCTGTGGCCCTGGATGTCCCGCATGATCAGCACGCTGCGCTGCTCGGCCGGCAGGGCGGCGATGGCGGCCGCCACCTCGCCCGCCTCGATGCGCTGTAGGACCTCTTCCTCTGCCGAGCGCACGGCGGCGTCCGGCAGGGGGGCGTGGGCCCGCACCGTCCGCGCGCGCCGCAGGCACTCGTTGCGGACGATGCGGAACATCCACGAGGCCAGCGCGCCGGACGCCCGGAGCATCCCGATCTTGCGATACAGGATGATCAAGGCTTCCTGCGCCGCGTCCTCCGCGTCCTCGGGGGTGGCGCAGAGCGAGCGGGCGAACCGCCGCACGTTCGGGTGCGAACCCGACACCAGGGCGGTGATCGAATCGACGTCGCCGCGCTGGGCGGCGACGATCAGCTGTTCACCGGGCCAGGACGCGTCAGCCACGGGCTTGCTTCCACTTGCGCACGGCGAAGTAGCTGCACGTGCAGAGCAGCACGGCTCCGGCGGCGATGGCGATACCTATGAGCATGAAGACCTCCTGCGTCACGTCCCGACGTTCGCCGGCACATGTATAGGAGGCACGGGCCCACCGAAAGGATTCGGCGGGCCCGCGGAAAAGTTGATCGCGCCGTGATCGCGCCGTGTGTCTCCGGCCTAGCGGCCCAGGGGCCAGGCCACCGCGGCCGGGGTCTGGTCGGTGGTGCCCGCGTACTGGGCGCAGGCGTCCGTGAGGGTTTCCAGCAGGGTCAGCGGGTCCGGCAGCGGGTGGCGGATGTCGCGCAGCCAGCTCACCGAGTGCTCGCCCGGGAGGGCGGCCGGGGGGAGCAGGACGTAGCTGCCGCGGCAGTGCCAGCGCAGGCCGGGGTGTTCGTCCATCGTCTCGGGGTGGCAGTCCAGTTCGCAGGGCCACCACTCGTCCTCGTCCTCCGGCGTCCCGCGGGTCGCCGTGAAGAAGAGCATCCGGGCCTGGTCGCCGGTGCCGCCGGACTCGGCGACGGGGCCGACCTCGATGCCGGCGGCCAGCAGGCGCTCCAGCGCGCTGCGCCCGGCCTCCAGGGGGACGTCCAGGACGTCGTGGACCATGCCGGTGGCGGTGATGAAGTTGGCCTGGGGCTGGTTGCGGGCCCAGCGCTCGATCTGCGCGCGGTCGGTGGTCGACTGGGTCTGCCAGGCGAAGGAGACGGGGTGCCGTGCGGGCGTGGGACAGCCGATGCGGTCGCACGAACATCGGTAGCCGGCGGGATGGGCGGCCGGGGCGATCGGGAGGCCTGCGGCGGCGACGGCCAGCAGGAGGGCTTCGCGCTCCTTGGCGGGGTCTTCGGGGGCGGGCTTCGCACGGCGGCGCAGCCACTGGGAAATCCTGCTCTGCTCGCCGCGTTTGACGCGGCCGGACTCAGACCCCATCTATCCCCTCACCTCACCGTTGCCCCGGCAGACCATTCCATGGTCCCACCATCCGGAGCGCCGGGTGACCGCACCCCCCGAACGGACTCCCCGATCGAGTTCCCCACATAACCACACCATCAGGCCATATGGTTCCGTCCGGGCCGGTGTCACCGGTTCCCGGGCCGCCCGGCGGTGACGTATCCCACGCCGCCCAGCACGGCGTCCACCAGCGCGTCCGCGTACGCGTGCGTCAGCGGCGCGGTCCGCATCAGCCACCGGTACGTCACCGGGCCCACCAGCATCTCCACCGTCAGCCGTAGATCCGCGTCCGCCGGGAGCTGCCCGGCCTCCCGGGCCGCCCGCAACCGCGCCTCGTACAGCGCGAGCTGCGGCTCCAGCAGCTTCTCCGTGAAGCGGGCCCCCAGCTCCGGGTCGGTCGCCCCGGCGGCGGCCAGGGCGCGCGCGGGGGCCTCGTACCGGGCGTCGGCGAACTCGTCGACCGTCGCCCGCAGTACGGACTTCAGGTCGGCCGCCAGGTCCCCGGTGTCCGGGAAGCTCCAGCCGGTCTCCGCGCCGGCCTCTCCGGCCAGCGCCAGCGAGGCGTCCAGCAGTACGGCGGCCTTCGAGGACCACCAGCGGTAGATGGTCTGCTTGCCGACTCCCGCGCGGGCCGCGATGGCCTCGATGGTCAGCTTGTTGTAGCCGACCTCGCCGAGCAGCACGAGGGCGGCGTCGAGGATGGCGCGCCGGGAGCGGTCGCTGCGGCGGGCGGCGTCGGGGGGCTTGGTCACCGGGCCAACGTATCAAGACGGTGCGAAACGTCTCGTCTTCCAGCCGTTGTGGTAATCACCCGATCAGTTCACTGCGCGGTCAGCCCGCAGGAGGGACGATTCTCTCGACACACGCACAGCACCGTGCCGTGAGTCCGTAGTCGTAGTCGTGAGGAGCCTTCTTTGCGCAGAGACGCCACACCCCGGCGCTACCTGATGTGCCCACCCGCACACTTCAAGGTCACGTACTCCATCAACCCGTGGATGGACCCCACGAAACCGGTGGACCTGCCCCTCGCACACGCCCAGTGGGAAGACCTGAGGGACCGCTACCTCTCCCTCGGCCACACCGTCGAGACCCTCGTGCCCGATCCCGGCCTGCCCGACATGGTCTTCGCCGCGAACGGGGCCCTCGTCGTCGACGGGAGGGTGCTCGGCGCCCGCTTCGCCTACCCGGAACGCGCCGCCGAGGCGGAGATCCACCTCGACTGGTTCCGCGAGCACGGCTTCGAGGAGGTCCACGAGCCCTCCCACGTCAACGAGGGCGAGGGGGACTTCGCCGTCACCGCCACCTACATCCTGGCCGGCCGGGGCTTCCGCTCCAGTCCGCTCTCGCACGACGAGGCGCAGGAGTTCTTCGGCCGCCCCGTCATCGGCCTCGACCTGGTGGACCCGCGCTACTACCACCTGGACACGGCGCTCTGCGTCCTCGACGGCGACGAGATCATGTACCACCCGCCGGCCTTCTCCCCGGGCAGCCGGGCCGTCCTGCGCCGGCTCTTCCCGGACGCCCTGCTCGTGGAGGCCGAGGACGCGGCGGCCTTCGGCCTGAACTCGGTCTCCGACGGGCGGCACGTGCTGCTCCCGCAGGCCGCGGCCGGGCTGTTGGCGCCGCTGCGCGAGCGGGGGTTCGAGCCGGTGCCGATGGACCTGGGCGAGCTGCTCAAGGGCGGCGGCAGCGTGAAGTGCTGCACCCAGGAGCTGCGGCCCTGAGGAGCTGAGGCCCTGAGTCCTATGCGGAGGCGGGCGGCCATGCGTCGCCCCACTGCGCGTCCCGGGCCGCCTTGTAGAGGTCGCCGTGGCGCTTGGTGACGGTGGCCCGGGTCAGGCCCGCCTCCTCGGGACCGCACAGGTCCAGCAGGACGAGCCCCTTCCGGATCTGCGGCCTGCGCGTGATCCGGGAGGGGACCGGCGCCACGGGGAACCGCGTCGCGGCGACGTAGCTGAACTTCTCGTCCTCGTACGGGAGGGACCCGCCCTTGACCTGCCGGTGCAGGGAGGAGCGGCTGACCCGCGCCGAGAAGTGGCACCAGTCCTGCCCGACCTCGATGGGGCAGGCCCCGTCGTGCGGGCAGGGCGCCGCCACCGTCATCCCGGCCTCGATCAGCTGCTCGCGGGCCTCGCGGATGCGCAGGTACCCCTCGGGCGTGCCCGGCTCGATCAGCACCACCGCCCGCCCGGCGCGGGCCGCCTCGGCGACGACCGCCTGGCGGGCCTGCGGCGTGAGCTCGCCCAGGACGTACGACACGGTCACCAGGTCGGCCTCGGGGAGGCTGATCCCGCTCCCGATGACGGCCCTGCGCCACTCGGCCGCGCGCAGCACCTCGGAGGACGAGCGCCCCGCCAGCTCCTTGCCGAGGGCCAGGGCCGGCTCCGCCCAGTCCAGCACCGTGGTCCCGCGGGGTCCGTCCCAGGTGGCGTCGACCGCCCAGGTCGCGGCTCCCGTGCCGCCGCCCACGTCCACGTGCGAGCCCGGGACCCACTCCGGCGCGGCCTCGGCCAGCGCGTCCAGGGCGGAGCGTACGGCTTCGAAGGTGGCCGGCATCCGGTACGCCGCGTACGCCGCGACGTCGGAGCGGTCGCGCAGGACGGGGGCGTCGGTGGGGGTGGTTCCCCGGTAGCTGGCGATCAGCCGCTCGACGGCGGCCGTGGCCTGCTTCGGCGGGAGCCCGTCGAGCAGCCCGCCGAGCGCGCTGCGGAGGGTTTCGGCGGTGGTGGGGGCGGAGGCGGCGTTCACCTGCGAAGTTTACGGCGCGGCCGGGGCGGCCGGGGCGTCCGGTACGGCCATGGGTGCGCGGGGCCGCCACGGCCGGCACATCCCGAGGAAGCAGGCCACCGCCAGCAGCGAGCAGGTCAGCTGGACCAGTGCCATCGGCACCGCCGTGTCCTCGCCCGCGATGCCGACCAGCGGCGAGGCGATCGCCCCGACCAGGAAGGAGGAGGTGCCCAGCAGCGCGGACGCCGATCCGGCGGCGTGCGGGGTGCGCATGAGTGCCTGCGCGTTGGTGTTCGGCAGCAGCAGGCCCATCGCCGACATCAGCACGAACAGCGCGGCGGCGACCGGGACCAGCCCGGCCTTCCCGAACACCCCGGTGGACATGAGCAGCAGGGCGACCGAGGCCGCGGTGATGACCGCGAGGCCGGCGGCCAGGGCCTTGTCCAGGCTGACCCGGCCGACCAGCAGCTTGCCATTGATCTGGCCGACGACGATCAGCCCGACGGAGTTCAGGCCGAACAGCAGGCTGAAGGCCTGAGGGGAGGCCCCGTAGATCTCCTGCACGACGAAGGGCGAGGCGGATATGTAGGAGAAGAGCACCGCGAAGGAGAAGCCGCCCGTCAGGGTGTACCCCGCGAAGACCCGGTCGCCGAGCAGCCCGCGCATGGTCCGCAGCGCGGCGCCCACGCCGCCGGTCTGGCGGCGCTCGGGCGGCAGGGTCTCGCCGAGGCTGCGCCAGACCAGCAGGGTGAGCGCGAGGCCGACGGCGGTGAGGACGACGAAGACCCCGCGCCAGTCGGCGAAGCGGAGCACCTGGCCGCCGATCAGCGGGGCGATGATCGGGGCGGTCCCGGATATCAGCATGAGGGTGGAGAAGAAGCGGGCCATCTCGACCCCCTCGTACAGATCGCGTACGACGGCCCGCGCGATGACGATGGCGGCCGCGCCGGCCAGGCCCTGGAGCAGCCGGAAGCCGATCAGCAGCCCGGCGCTCGGGGCGAGGGCGCAGATCGCGGTGGCGAGGACGTAGACGACCATGCCGGCCAGCAGGGGCCTGCGGCGCCCCCACTTGTCGCTCATCGGGCCGATGACCAGCTGGCCGAGCGCCATGCCGGCGAGGCAGGAGGTGAGGGTGAGCTGGACGGTCGCGGCCGGGCTGCGCAGGGCGGAAGTGACCTCCGGCAGGGCCGGCAGGTACATGTCCATGGACAGCGGGGGGAGGGCGCTGAGTCCGCCCAGGATGAAGGTGACCAGCAGTCCGGTGCGGCGCGCGGCCGTCAGGGGAGCGGCGGGAGCAGCGGAGCCGGCAGGGGGCTCGTGCGACGGCTCGTGCGACGGCTCGTGCGAGGGGGCCGTCGAGGGGCCTCTCTCCGACATGCGGAACTCCAGTCTTTTCATCTGCTTTATCCACCCCTGGCCGACCCATGCTCTCAGCTGTCGGAACGTCCCGGGCCTGATGTCCCCTGTGACGTACTCTCCGGCTCCATGAGCGCACCTGCGAAGAAGATCGCCGTAGTGACCGGGGCCGGCTCCGGGATCGGCCGTTCCGTGGCCCTGGCCCTGGCCGGGGCCGGTTGGTCGGTGGCCGTGGCCGGGCGCCGGACCGGACCCCTGGAGGAGACGGCCGCGGCGGCCGGAGCGGGCGCGGACGTGCTGCCCGTACGGGCCGACGTGAGCGACCCGCAGGACGTCGCCTCGCTCTTCGGGGCCGTACGGGAGCGGTACGGGCGGCTCGACCTGCTCTTCAACAACGCCGGCACCTTCGGCCCGGCCGGGGTCCCGCTGGAGGACATCTCGTACGAGGCCTGGCGCCAGGTCGTGGACGTCAACTTGACCGGCTCCTTCCTCTGCGCGCAGGGCGCCTTCCGGATGATGAAGGAGCAGGACCCGCAGGGCGGGCGCATCATCAACAACGGCTCCATCTCCGCCCACGTCCCGCGCCCGAACTCCGTCGCCTACACCGCGACCAAGCACGCGATGACCGGCCTGACCAAGTCCCTGTCGCTCGACGGGCGGCCGTACCGGATCGCCTGCGGCCAGATCGACATCGGCAACGCGGCCACCGAGATGACCGAGCGCATGCAGAGCGGCATCCTCCAGGCGAACGGGCAGCTGGCGGTGGAGCCCGTGATGGACGCCGCCGACGTGGCCCGCACGGTGCTGCACATGGCGGAGCTGCCACTGGAGGCGAACGTCCAGTTCGCGACGGTGATGGCGACCGCGATGCCGTACATCGGACGCGGCTGAGCAACCCCGTTGCCAGGCGTTGCGGTGTTGGTGATCATGGCCGCATGACCGATACCGAGGTACTGCGCTATACCGCCTTCTCCGGCGACCCGGACGGCGGCAATCCCGCCGGGGTCGTGCTCGATGCCGCCGGGCTGGACGACGGGGCCATGCTGGAGGTCGCCGCTCGGCTCGGCTACAGCGAGACGGCCTTCCTCACCGCCCCGCCGGAGGGGCTGGGCGGGCCGGCCGGCCGTGGATTCGCCGTGCGGTACTTCAGCCCGAAGGCGGAGGTGCCGTTCTGCGGGCACGCCACCGTCGCCACCGCCGTGGCGCTGGCCGAGCGGATCGGGCCCGGGGACCTGCTCTTCGCGACCCGCGTCGGGACCGTGCCGGTCTCCGTCACCGCCGGGGAGGGGGGCCTGCGGGCCACCCTGACCAGCGTCGAACCGCACACCGAGGAGATCGGCGGGGCCGACCTCGCGGAGGCGCTGGCCGCACTGGACTGGCCCGAGGCGGACCTGGACCCGGCGTTCCCGCCCCGGATCGCCTACGCGGGAGCGCGGCACCTCGTACTCGGCGCCGCCACCCGGGCCCGGCTCGCGGACCTCGCGTACGACTTCGCGCGGCTGGAGGCCCTGATGCGGCGCCTGGACCTCACCACCGTCCAGCTCGTGCACCGGGCGGGCCCGGCGGAGTTCCACGTACGGGACCCCTTCCCGGTCGGCGGCGTCGTCGAGGACCCCGCCACGGGCGCCGCCGCGGCCGCCTTCGGCGCGTACGCGCGCGAGCTGGGCCTGGTCCCGGCCGAGGCCGTGCTGACCCTCCACCAGGGCGAGGACATGGGCCGGCCCGGGCTGCTCACGGTGGAACTGCGCGAGGGGGACCCGCGCGTCCACGTCAGCGGCACGGGCGTACGGATCGCGTGAGCCGGATGCGGAAACGGCCCGGCCGCCTCCCGCAGGGGGAGGCGGCCGGGCCGTGCGCTTCGGTTCGGGTCAGCCCTGGGCGGGACCGGTCGCCGAGCCGGCGGCCGGGGCTGCCGGCGCCGGGGTGCCCGACGGGCGGCCGGAGCCGCCCGGCAGCAGGAACAGGGTCAGGACCACGGCCAGGTACAGCGCCCACACCACGAGCTGGATCACGGTGGGGTCCGGCTGGAAGTTGAAGACGCCCTTGAGCAGCACCCCGTACCAGCTGTCCGGCGCGATCACCGAGCTGATGTCGAAGGCCTTGTCGTTCAGCCCGCCCAGGAAGGCGGCCTCCTGGAGGTCGTGGACCCCGTACGCGAGCACGCCCGCGGCCACGATCACCAGCATCCCGCCGGTCCACTTGAAGAACTTCGCCAGGTTGATCTTCAGCGCGCCGCGGTAGAAGAGCCAGCCCAGCACGATCGCCGTGGCGATGCCCAGCAGCACCCCGGCCAGCGGCGCGGAGGAACCCTCGCCGCTGGCCCGTACCGAGGCCCACACGAACAGCGCGGTCTCCAGGCCCTCGCGGCCCACGGCCAAGAAGGCGGTGGCGACCAGCGCGCCGGTGCCCATGGCGAGCGCCGTGTCGAGCTTGCCGTGCAGCTCGGCCTTCAGGTGCCGCGCGGTGCGCTTCATCCAGAAGACCATCCACGTGACCAGGCCCACCGAGATGATGGACAGGGTGCCGCCGAGCAGCTCCTGCGCCTCGAAGGTCAGCTCCTGGGTGCCGAATTCGAGCATCGCGCCGAAGGTGAGCGAGAGCGCGCAGGCGATCGCGATGCCGAGCCACACGGGACGCAGGGCGTCCCGGCGCTCGGTCTTCACCAGGTACGCGACGAGGATGCAGACGACCAGGCTGGCCTCCAGCCCCTCGCGCAGGCCGATCAGATAATTGCCGAACACGGCGGTTCTTCCTCTCCAGGCTCTACGACGGGGACTACGCGAACAGCGTCCGGCCCCACCAGTCGTCCTTGTCGCGGACGCCCGGCGGGACGGCGAAGATCGCCGAGCCCACGTGCTGGATGTACTCGTTGAGGACGTCGGACTTCGCCAGGCTGCGCTGGACGGGGATGAAGCCCTTGCGGACGTCGCGCTGGTAGGCGAGGAAGAACAGGCCCGCGTCGAGACGGCCCAGGCCGTCCGTGCCGTCGGTGAAGGAGTAGCCGCGGCGCAGCATCATCGCGCCGTTGTTGGTGTCGGGGTGCGCGAGGCGTACGTGCGCCTCCGGCTTCATCGCCTTCAGGAAGGGCTCGTCGCGCTCCTTGGACTTGCCGACCGGGGCACCTTCGCCCTTGTCGCGGCCGAAGATGTCCTCCTGCTCCTGGAGCGGGGTGCGGTCCCAGATCTCGATGTTCATCCGGATGCGCCGGGCGACCAGGTACGAGCCGCCGGTCAGCCAGTCGCTGCCGTCGCCGGCGCCGACCCACACGTGCTTGTCCAGGGCCGCGGTGTCGGTGCCCGAGATGTTCCGGGTGCCGTCCTTGAAGCCCATCATGTTGCGCGGGGTCTGCTCCTCCGGCGTGGTGGAGGAGGTCTTGCCGAAGCCGAGCTGCGACCAGCGCACCACGACCTTGCCGAAGCCGATGCGGGCCAGCTGGCGGATGGCGTGCACCGCGACCTGCGGGTCGTCGGCGCAGGCCTGGACGCACAGGTCGCCGCCGGAGCGGGCCGCGTCCAGGTTGTCGCCGGGGAAGAGCTCCAGGTCCACCAGGGCCTCGGGGCGCTTGCCCTCGAGGCCGAAGCGGTCCTTGGCGAACAGGCCCGGGCCGAAGCCGATGGTCAGGGTGAGGCGGGAGGGCTTGAGGCCGAGGGCCTCGCCGGTGTCGGTGGGCGGGGCCTCGGGCAGGCCCTCGTACACGTCGCCGACCGGCAGGCCGGCCGTCATCAGCCGGGCCGCGGCCGTCCACTCCTTGAGGAGCTGGACCAGCTCCTCGCGGCTCTTCGTCTTCACGTCGAAGGCCGCGAAGTGCAGCCGGTCCTGGACGGCGCTGGCGATGCCGTACTGGTGCTCGCCGTGGAAGGGCACGGCCGCCCCGGCGGAGGCCGCCGGCGCCATGTCGGAGCCGCTGCCGAACGCGGCGACCGCACCGCCGGCCGTGGCCGCGCCGATCGCGAGACCGGCCCCGCCCCAGCCGAGCACGGAGCGGCGCGAGGGCACGCCCGCCGGGTCCCCGGACTCCTGCGACACCTGGTCGTCAGTCATGAAGATCTCCCGCCTCTGCCTGGTTCCGGACTACTTGACGACCGCGGCGGCCAGCTTGGAGAGCGGCTCGCCCAGCGCGCTGACGGCGTCCGAGAGCTCCTTGCGCTCGGCCTCGCCGACCTTGTCGTACGAGGTGAACTCGTAGGTGGTCTTGTCGGCGCGGTACTTGTCCAGAAGGGTGTTCATCGCGGCGAACTGGGTGTCGAGCTGCTTGGTGAGCTCCGGGTCGTTCTTCGCGGTGACCGTCTTGAGGAGCTCGTAGGACTTCTGGGCGCCCTCGACGTTGGCCTTGAAGTCGACCAGGTCGGTGTGGCTGTAGCGCTCTTCCTCGCCCGTCACCTTGCCGGTGGCGACCTCGTCGAGCAGCTCCTTGGCACCGTTGGCCATGGAGGTGGGGGTGATCTCCGCCTGGCCGACCTTCTTCTGCCAGTCGGCGAGGTCGGCCATCAGGGTGTCGGCGAGCTTCTTCTCCGCGTCGCCGATCTTGCCGTCCTGGAACAGGGCCTTCTCCAGGCGGTGCCAGCCGGTCCAGTCCTTCGCCGGGTCCTGGCCGGCCTCCAGGCCGTCCTCGCGCACGTCGACCTTCGGGTCGATGTCACCGAAGGACTCGGCGACGGGCTCGGTGCGCTCCCAGCCGATGCGGGAGGGGGCGTACGCCTTCTTCGCGGCCTCCACGTCGCCGGCCTTGACGGCGTCGGCGAAGACCTGGGCCTTCGGGAGGGTCTCGTCGGCCTGCTCCTGGACGTACTTGCGGTAGGCGGCGACCGCGGCGTCCAGCTCGGGGCTGCGCTTCTCGGTGCCGCCCTTGCCGGTGGCCTTGACCTGGGTGCGGATGCCGTCGCCCTTCATGCCGGGCTTGCAGGCCAAGGCGTACTCGCCGGCCTTGATCTCGGCGGTGATGGTGGCCTTGGTGCCGGGGCCGATGTTTTCGCGCTCGGCGACGATCCGGTCGTCCGGGAAGAGCACGTAGAGCTCGGTGACCTTGGAGCCCTTGTTCTCGACCTCGATGGTGATCTTGCCGGCGGGGAACTCCGTCGGGGAGACCTCGCAGGCGCTGTCGGTCGCGTTCACGTGGATCGCACCGGAACCGCTCTTGTCGCTCTTCTCCGCGCAGCCGGTGACTGCGGTGAGCGCGGCGACGGCTGCTGCCGCGGTGAGGACGGTGAGGCGGGCGGGGCGCATGGGGGCTCCTGGCGGGGTGAAGGCTGGGGACAGGCCGGTGAGGCAGGCCGGTGGGACAGGCCGGTGAGGCGGACCTAACTTAACCGAGGCTTACCTCACCGATACCCACTCGTCCAGTGATTCAGCTCTCACCTTTCGGCCCCGGACACAAGGCCGTCACGGCCCCTCCATGGCCGCCTCAAGCGAGAGTCAAGCGGGAGTCAAGTCCCCGTTCGCATTCCGTACGGCGCAGCGGTTTCCGTCCGCCGGTAACCCTTCTGCGGCCTGGCCCGCGGCCCCCTCCGCGGTGTTCGCGTCCCTAACGGGGACCACCAGCGGGGCGCCCGTACGCGGGTGCGCCAGCACCTCCACCGGCTGCCGGTAGACCCGGCTGAGGAGCCCGTCCTCGAACACCTCCGCCGGGGGCCCGGCCGCCGCGATCCGCCCGTCGTGCAGCACCGCGGCCCGGTGCGCGTACGCCGCCGCCAGCCCCAGGTCGTGCAGGACCACCACCACCGCGTCCCCGGCCGCCGCCCGCTCCCGGCAGATCCGCAGCACCAGCTCCTGGTGGCGCAGGTCCAGGGCCGCCGTGGGCTCGTCGAGCAGGAGCAGCGGGGCCCGCTGGGCCAGTACGCGGGCCAGCGCGACCCGGGCCCGCTCGCCGCCGGAGAGGGCCGAGAAGGGCCGATCGGCGAAACGGGTGACCTCCGTGGCGGCCATCGCCTCGGCCACCGACTCCTCGTCGGCGTCGGCGAGCGGGGTTCCCGCCCAGGGGGCGCGGCCCATCCGCACCACCTCCGCGACGGGGAAGGGGAAGGACAGTACGGCCGCCTGGGGGAGCACCGAGCGGCGCAGCGCCAGCTCGGGGGCCGACCAGTCGCCCACCGGGCGCCCGTCGATCCGTACGCTGCCCGAGGCGGCCGGCAGGTCCGCGGCGAGGGCGGCGAGCAGGGTGGACTTCCCGGCTCCGTTCGGGCCGACCAGGACGAGCACCTCGCCCGCGCGGGCGGCCAGTTCGATCCCGGCGAGCACCTCGCGCTCCCCGAGCCGCACGTGCAGGGCGGTGGCCTCCGCGACGGCGGCCCCGGGGGCGGGGCGCTCGGGGACGGCGCGCCGGTTGCGGGCGAGGAGCCCGCCGAGCCTGGCCCTCATGCCCAGCCTCCTTGCTTGCGGCGGGTGCGGCGCAGCAGCCAGAAGAAGAACGGGCTGCCGATCAGGGCGGTCAGCACACCGAGCGGCAGCTCGGCCGGCTGGGCGATGGTCCGGGCGGCCAGATCGCCCCCGGCCAGGACCACGGCCCCGGCCAGCGCGCTGCCGGGCACCAGGAAGCGGTGCCCCGGGCCGTTCGCCATCCGCAGCAGGTGCGGGACGAGCAGGCCGACGAAGGTGATCACCCCGGCCACGGCGACGGCGGCCGCCGTCAGCAGGGCCACGACCAGGATCAGGGCCAGGCGCAGCCGCTCGACGTCGATCCCGAGGTGGCGGGCGGGGCGCTCGCCGAGCGCGAGGAGGTCCAGCTTGCGCGCGGCGAAGGGGGCGGCGAGCAGCCCCGCGAGCGCGCAGGGCAGTACGGCGAGCACCTTGGGCCAGGTGGCCTGCGCGAGGGAGCCGAGCTGCCAGAAGGTGATCTGGTTGACCTGGCCGCTGTCCGCGAAGAAGACGAACAGGCCGATCAGGGCGCCCGCGAAGGCGTTGACGGCGATACCGGTCAGGATCAGGGTGACGACCTCCGTCCTGGGGGGTCGCCCGCCGCTGCGCGACAGCAGGTAGACGGAGCCGACCGTGACCAGTCCCGCGACGAAGGCGCAGGCGGTGACGGTCCAGTTGCCGAGGAAGGTCAGACCCAGCCCGATCGCGGCGACCGCGCCGACGGCGGCGCCCGCCGAGATGCCGATCACCCCGGGCTCGGCGAGCGGGTTGCCGAAGACCCCCTGCATCAGGGCGCCCGCGCAGCCGAGGCTCGCGCCGACCAGCAGCGCGAGCGCGACGCGGGGGAGGCGTACGTTCCACAGCACGCTCTCCCCGACCCGGTCGAGGGGGGCGCCGCCGAGGCCCGCGCGGTGCTGGACGGAGGCGAGTACGTCCCCGGTGGGGATCCCGTACGCGCCGACGCCCGCGGAGAGCAGGGTCAGGAGGAGCAGTGCGGCTACGAGTGCGGTGGTGAGGGCGAGGACCTTGCGGCTGCGCCGCTTCCCGGGCGCTGCCCGGACCCGCGCCTCAAGCGCCGGCGAGGCTGGATTTCGGCTGGCGCTGTCCGCCAGGCGAGGCTGAGTTGCCCGCAGGGCAGGTTCGTCTTCGGCGGCCTGGCCCGCACCGGTAGGGGGTTCGTAGGAGACGGCCACCTCAGGCGCCCTTGCCGTAGAGCTGAGTGACCAGGGAGGAGAGCACCTGGTCGGTACGGGGGCCGTAGCCCAGCAGGACGCCGTCGTCGACGCTGACCACCCGCCGGTCCAGTCCGGCCGGGGTCTGGGCCACGCCCGGGATCCTGACGAGGCCGTCGACCCCGCCCACCGAATCGAGGCCCTTGGTCATGACCAGGATGACGTCGGGAGCGGCGGCGGCCAGCGCCTCGCTGGTGATCGGGGTGAAGTCCTTGCCCAGCCCGGACTCCTTGCCCGTGTCCACCGCCCCCGCCGCCTCCAGCAGCGAGCCGGCGCCCGAGTCGGAGCCGCCCAGCAGATAGACGGAGGCGGTGCCGCGCAGGTAGAGGAAGGCCACCCGGGGCTTCTTCGCGGACGCGGCCGGAACGCCCTTGCGGGCGGCGGCGATCCGCTCGGCGGTGCGCTGGTTCAGCTGCGCGCCCGCCTCCTTGACGCCCAGCGCTGCGGCGACGGCGTCGATCCGCTTCGGTACGTCCTCCAGCGCCTTGGCGGGGGCGACCACCAGGACCGGGACGCCCGCGTCCCGGATCTGCTGGACCGCCTCGGCGGGGCCGGTGGTGGTCTCCGCCAGCACCAGCGTCGGGCGCAGCGAGAGCACGCTCTCGGCGGAGACCTCGTGTCCACGTGTCACCACCGGGAGCGCCGAGGCCTGTTCGAAGGTGGCGGTGATGTCCCGGGCGACGACCTGCCGGCCCAGGCCGAGGGTCTGCACGATCTCGTTGAGGCTGCCGGTCAGCGGGATGACCCGGTCCGCCGAGGTGACGGTGACCTGCTTCCCGTCGGCCGAGGGGACGGTCACCGGCAGCACCGGCTGCGCGGGGGCGGCGATCGGCTCCACCCGGTCCGGGAGGACGGGGGCGGAGCGGGCGGCGGAGGGGGAGCCGGCGGGGGCGGCGTCCGTACCGGCGCAGCCCGTCACGGCGAGCGCGAGCGTGAGCGTGGCCGTGACCGCCGTCAGGGCAACGGTCAGGCGGGGGAAGCGGGTTGACGCGGCGGGCGTAGGCACGAAGGCACCGTCCTGATCGTCCGGCTGGGAGCGGAGGCTGGGTTGTGTCGACCCGAGGGGTTCCCCGCCCGACCGGATTAGCTTAGGTTAGCCTAACCTTGCTTACTAGCCCCTGGGCTTGCCCGACTCTGGAGGGGACACCCATGTCCGCACGACGCGCCCGCGCGTTCGCCGTAGTCCTGCTGGCGGCCCTGCTCGGGGCGCTGCTCCCGGCCGCCGCCGCCCGGGCGGAGAACCGTACCGTGCAGGGGGGCCGGCTGGACTGGGGCGTCAAATCCTCCTTCCAGAGTTATGTCACGGGCCCGGTGGCGAAAGGCGCTTTCCAGCTGAAGAGCGGAGCCGCCACCGTCGGCGGCAGCCTGTTCCGCTTCCACTCCGCGACCGGCTCCTACGACCCCGCCTCGGGGGAGTTCGCCGCCGCCTTCTCCGGTGGAGTGACCTTCCAGGGCCACCAGAAGCCCGACGGCGCCTACGACCTGGACATGACCGTCAGCCGTCCGACCGTCCGCATCTCCGGCGGCAGCGGCACCCTCTACCTGGACGTGTCCAGCAAGGCCAAGGACACCGGCGCGGTCAGCAGCCAGTCCCAGGTGCCCTTCGCCACGCTCGGCCTCGGCGGGATCGACATGAGGGGCGGCGGCAGCCCGATCGCCCTCACCAGCCTCCCCGCCACCCTGACCGAAGAGGGCGCCAAGGCCTTCGCCGGCTACTACCAGGCCGGCGCGCAGCTCGACCCGGTCTCCCTGTCCGCCGATGTCAAGGCGGCCCCGGCCGCCGGTCAGTCCTCCCCGCCCGCCCAGCCGACGGCCGCCCCGGCCGGCAGCCCGCAGGCCGAGGGGGCCTTCGCCGACGCCGCCGTCGACTGGGGCGTGCGCCGCACCTTCCGCGAGTACGTCACCGGCTCCGTCGGCCAGGGCAAGTGGACCCTCGACGAAGGCGCCCAGGACGGCGGCGCGCTGTTCCGCTTCCCGCGGGGCAAGGGTACGTACGACGGCCAGAAGGGCACGCTCGCCGCCGAGTTCGCCGGTACGGTCCGGTTCACCGGAGCCCATCTCGACCTCAAGCTCGCCAGGGTGGGCGTCACGGTGGAGAACGGCAAGGGAGTCCTGTCCGCCGACGTGACCACCGGCGGGGAGACGAAGACCGCCGTGGCGCTCGTCGCGTTCGACGCCAAGGGCCTGAAGACCGAGGGGAAGCTCGCCACCTTGACCGAAGCCCCGGCCACCCTCACCGAAGGCGGAGCGCAGGCCTTCAACTCCATGTACAAAGCCGGCACCGAGATGGACCCCGTCTCGCTCGCCATCGCCCTGGACGGCAGCGCCCCGCTGCCCGCCCTGCCCGACCTCGGCTCCACCGCCGCCCCGGCCGCCCCCGCGCCCCCGTCCGGCTCGCCCTCCGCCGCTCCGGCCCCCGCCACCGCCGCCCGCGCGGGGCAGTCCCCGGACACCGGGCTGTACGTGGCCGTCGGCGTGGCCGTACTGGTCCTGGCCGGCGGCGCCGCCCTGCTGGTCGCGCGCCGGCGCCGCGCGGCGGCGTCCGACACGGCGCCGTAGCCCCTCTTCTTCTCCTTCCCTTCCTTCCTGTTCGTCACGTGCCTCCAGGAGTCCTCAGCGATGTCGTCCAACCGCCGCCCGATCGCCGTAGCGGCCGCCGTGCTGACCGCGGCCGCCCTCGGCGCCACCGCCTTCACCCTCCCCGCCGCGGCCGAGGGCGCGGCCCCCGCAGCCGCGGCCGCCCAGGCCGCCGCCGCGCCGATACCCGTCGTGGGCGGCACCCTCGACTGGGGGGTGCTGGCGAGCTTCCGCGCCTACGTCACGGGCATGGCGCAGGGCAAGATCACCACGGCGGACGGTGCCACCCAGAACGCGGACGGCACCTTCCGCTTCGGCTCGGCCACCGGCCAGTACGACAAGGACGGCGGCCACGTCGTGAAGGCGGCCTTCAAGGGCAGCGCCACCTTCGAAAGCGCGGCGCACGGCTTCGTCATCAAGATGGAGAACTTCCGCTTCGACACGGGCACCAAGAAGCTGACGGTCGACATCACCAGGAACGGCACGCTCACCAAGGACGTCCCGGCGGCGACCGTCGCCTTCGGCGGGATGAACATGAGCGGCCTGACCACCACCCTCACCAAGGAGCTCGCCGAGCAGCTTTCGGGGCCCTACGAGGGCCGTGAGGGCGACAAGCTCACGGCGGCCCTGGAGTTCCAGAAGCCGCCCTCCCCGTCCCCCTCGGCGTCCACCCCCACCTCCCCGTCCCCGTCGGCCCCCACCCCTTCCACCCCGTCGGCCCCCACCCCGTCCGCCGACGGCCCGCAGAAGATCCTCCGGGGCAAGCTGACGTGGGGGGTGATGGCCTCCTTCCACGACTACGTCGGCGAGAAGGGGATCACGACCAGCGGCGGAGCCACCAAGAACGGCAAGACCTTCGACTTCTCCTTCGGCAAGGGCGAACTCGATGCCGAGAAGCAGAAGCTGAACGCCGCCTTCGAAGGCGCCGTGCGCTTCGAGTACGCCGCCCACGGACTCGACCTGACCTTCGGCAACATCCGGATCGAGACCGCGGGCAAGACCGGCACCCTGATCCTCGACGCGAAGACGGCGACGGGCACCGGCAAGGACATCCCGTTCGCCACGCTCGACCTGTCCAAGGGTGACTACAAGACCAAGGGCGGTCTGCTGACCCTCGAATCCGTCCCCGCCGTCTTCACCGAGAAGGGCTCGGCGGTCTTCGCCAACGGCAACTCCGTCCCGGAGAAGTACAAGCCGGGCCAGCCCATGGACCCCGTGACCCTCTCCGTGGCCGTGGACAAGGACGCCACCCTCCCGACGCCCAGCGCCACCAGTACCGCCACGGGCGGTACGGGCACCACCGGCGGCACCACCACCACGGGCGGCTCGGCCGGCGGTTCCGTGGGCGGCGGCTCGGTGGGCGGCTCGGCGGGCGGGTCGGCGGGCGGCAACCTCGCCGCCACCGGTTCCGAGGTCCCGGCCGGCGCCCTGCTCGGCGCCTCCGCCACCGTGGTCGCGGCCGGCGCGGGCGCCGTCTACCTCGGTCGCCGCCGGCGTACGGTCCTGGGCTGACGGAGCCCTGACACCGCGCCGTGCTTCAATGCCAGCGTGAACGATCTAGACGTGATCAGGGTCTTCTGCGCGGGTGACGGCCGGTACGGCAACCTGCTCGGAGTCGTCCGCGACGGCCGCACCTGCCCGGACGACGCTGCCCGGCAGGCCCTCGCCGCCGAACTGGGCTACAGCGAGACGGTGTTCGTCGACGACCCCGAGCGCGGGGTCGTCGACATCCGCACCCCCGGCACGCGCATGTCCTTCGCCGGGCATCCGCTGGTCGGGGTCGCCTGGCTGCTGGACATCGAGGAGCTCCAGCCGCCGGCCGGGTCCGTGTGGGCCCGCGACGACGGGGAGTTCACCTGGATCACGGCCCGCCCCGAGTGGGTCACCGGCAAGCACACCGAGCAGTACGCGAGCCCCGCCGAGGTCGACGCGCTGCCCGCCCCGCCGCCCGGCGAGGGCTGGCTGTACGCCTGGGCCTGGGAGGACGAGCCCGCGGGCCGGATCCGCGCCCGGGGCTTCCCGCGCCGCCCCGACGGGGTCATCGTCGAGGACGAGGCCACCGGCTCGGCGGCGATCCTCCTCACGGCCCAGCTGAACCGCGCCCTGAACATCACCCAGGGCGCCGGCTCCCAGATCCTCACCGCCCCCGGCCCCGACGGCACCGTCGAGATCGGCGGCCGGGTCCGCTTCGCAGACGTCTCCTAGGCCGTTTCCGGAACTCCCGTCCGCCCCAACTACGCCCCAGAGCTGATCATTTGGCCTAGGCTGCCGTGAATGAGCGGCATAGACCTGGGCAATGGAGTGGTGGGCGCGGTGCTCGGGGTCGTGTTCGCCACCTTGTTCCAACAGTGGTTGCAGGACGCGTGGTTCAAGGTCAGGCGCCGCTCGGCGGGCATGGTGCGCAGCATCATCTACCGGGACCGGCAAGGCGGCCGTGCCTGGTCCACGTTCTCCCTCGGCCCCTTGCGCACCTCCGCCCTGATCGTTGACGGCGACGGCGAGACCGTGATCGCACCCGAATCCGTCCACATCCAGGTACTGGACGGCGACGTCGAGCTGCCCGCGGAGATGACGGCCTGGCGCGACGAGATAGAGGCGGAGGAGGAGCGGGCCCGGGCGACGGGCGAGCGGGCACCGGTGTGGAACGGACCCCGCTACGCCGTCGAGTCCGTCGAAGCCTCCCGGACCGCCCTCGACGAGCAGGCCGAGATCCACCTGCGGCTGCGTCCGACGGACTACTACACCTTCCTCGCGGCCCAGCAGCTGGACCGTCGGCTCCCGGACGGGAGCACGCCGCGCGCCCGCCATCTTGATCCCGACCGGCCTCTGACGGCCCCGGCCTTCCTCCAGTGCAGCTTCGGCCTCAACGTCGCCGTGGTCACCTCCGACCACCTGCTGGTGGTGAGCCAGCGCAGCGACCGCGTACGCATGGCGCCGGGGCTGTGGAACTCCTCCGTCAACGAGGGGCTCTCCCGGCACATCGACTCGGCCGGCCGCAACGCCCCCGACCTGCACGCCGCAGCCCGCCGCGGCATGCGGGAAGAACTCTCACTGGAGCCGCACGAATACTCGCTCTCCCTGCTGGGCTTCGTCCTGGACGTGGACAAGCGCCATTGGGGCGCCCACTTCTACGCCCGCCTGAACGACCTGACCGGCGACCAGCTCCAGGCACGCATGAGCAGGGGAGTACCCGACCGCTGGGAACACCAGAGCATCGAGTACGTCCCCTTCCGCACCGCCGAGGTGATCCGGTACCTGCTGCGCCCCGACCGGATCCACCGCTGGGCGCCGCTGGCCCCGGCCCTCTTCCACCTGGCGCTGGTGCATGTGCACGGCAGGGGTTCGGTGGAGCGGGCCGCGGCGCAGGCCGTCCGGCGGCTCGGCTGACCTACGCGCTCAGCGGGAACTCCTCGCCCAGCTCGCGGAAGACCGCGCCGTTGAAGTCGAAGGCCCGCTTGCACTCGTCGATGATGCGCTGCTTCTCCAGGTCGTCCGCGGCGATCGCGTCCAGCAGCTCCCGGTAGCCGCGCTTGAAGGCGGCCGGGTTGGAGATGTCCGCGAAGACGTAGAACCGCACGCCGTCGCCCTTGCGCTCGAAGCCCCAGGTGCGCTCCGCCTTGTCCCGGATGATCTGGCCTCCGGAGAGGTCGCCCAGGTAGCGGGTGTAGTGGTGGGCGACGTACCCGCCCGGCCAGGTGGCGGCGCACTCGGCGACCCGGGCGGCGTACGCCTCGGTCGCGGGCAGCGCCCGGACCGCGTCGCGCCAGCCGGGGCCGAGCAGGTGTGCCAGGTCGCGCTCGATCTCGGCGACCCGCATCAGCTCGGGCTGTATGAAGGGCCCCGCCACCGGGTCGTCCCGGAGGGAGTCGGCCCCGTCCTCCAGTGCCCGGTACACGAACCAGAGCTGCTCGGTGTAGCGGGTGTACGCGTCCACGCCCAGCCGCCCGCCGAGCAGGTCGCTCATGAACGTGGAGGTCTCGGCTTCGGTGTGCTGCTCGTGCGAGGCGACACGGATGACCGTGGAGAAGGCGTCCAAGACTGACCTCCGGAGGAGAGGAACCGGGCCCGGCGACACGGCGCCGCCACGCCCGATCTTCCTACTTAGGCTTACCTAAGTCAATGTGTTCCCGACGCGCTGTCGGTAAATACATCCCCCCGATCCGGGGCCGTCACGCCTACGGCAGGGTGAGGATCTCCGTCCCCGTGTCCGTCACCACCAGGGTGTGCTCGAACTGCGCCGTGCGCTTGCGGTCCTTCGTGACGACCGTCCAGCCGTCCTCCCACATGTCGTACTCGTGGGTGCCCAGCGTCAGCATCGGCTCGATGGTGAAGGTCATGCCGGGCTCGATGACGGTGGTGGCGTGCGGGCTGTCGTAGTGCGGGACGATCAGGCCCGAGTGGAACGAGGAGTTGATCCCGTGCCCGGTGAAGTCCCGGACCACCCCGTACCCGAACCGCTTCGCGTACGACTCGATGACCCGGCCGATGACGTTGATCTGGCGGCCGGGCTTGACCGCCTTGATGGCGCGGTTCAGGGCCTCGCGGGTGCGCTCCACCAGCAGCCGCGACTCCTCGTCCACCTCGCCGCACAGGTAGGTGGCGTTGTTGTCGCCGTGCACCCCGCCGATGTACGCGGTCACGTCGAGGTTCACGATGTCGCCGTCCCGCAGGACGGTCGAGTCCGGGATCCCGTGGCAGATGACCTCGTTGAGCGAGGAGCACAGGGACTTCGGGAACCCCCGGTAGCCGAGCGTCGAGGGGTAGGCGCCGTGGTCGCACATGTACTCGTGCGCGACCCGGTCCAGCTCGTCGGTGGTCACCCCCGGGGCGATGTGCTTCGCGGCCTCCTCCATCGCCCGGGCGGCGATCCGGCCGGCGATGCGCATGGCATCGATGGTCTCGGCCGACTGCACCTCCGGACCGGTGTACGGAGTGGGCGCGGGCTTGCCCACGTACTCGGGCCGGCGGATGTTTCCGGGAACGGAACGGACGGGAGAGAGCTCGCCTGGAACGAGCAGCGACTGGCCAGACATGCAAGCGAGTGTAACCAGCGGCGATGGGGCAGCATGGCGACGAGGAGCGGTATCGAACGGTATCGAAGGCGGTACCGGGAACCGGTGTCGAGAGGAGCCCGAAGACGATGGCCCTGTTCAAGAAGCGCCAGGTGGGGAAACCGGGCGAGTGGTACTACTGCCTGGTCCACAAGAAGGTCGAGGAAGGCCCCGAGTGCCCGGCCAAGGACCGCTTCGGCCCCTACACGACCCGCGAGGAGGCCTCCCACGCCATGGAGACGGCGCAGGAACGCAACCTCGAATGGCAGAACGACCCCAAGTGGAACGACAAGACCCGCGAGGAAGGGGAAGGCGGCAGCGCCACCCCCTGACCCCGTCCGCTACCAGCGGCTGGGCGGCGGTGCGGTCAGCTGGTCGGCCAGCCGCGCCAGCCGGTCGCGCAGCCGCCGGGGGCCCCGCCGCACCGGCGGGCCGTTCTCCCCGGCCGCCGCGCTGACCAGGTGCTGCACGGTGTCCAGGTCCATCCCCCAGCTACCGCTGGGAGGTGCCCCCATGGCGGTGGCGGCCGGCACCGACAGCGCGTCGTGGGCGAGGGTGCCCAGATCCGGGTCCCCGCCGTCCAGAGACAGTACGGTCGCCCCCGCGCGCCGGGCGTCGTGCACCCGCTCCAGCAGCCCCTCGCCGGGCCGCCGCGGAGCCACCACCAGCACCGTGTGACCGCGCCGGGCCGCCTCCAGCCGGCTCAGCCCCACCGACAGGTGCGGCGGCTCGTCCGGCAGCACGTGGTGGCGTACGAGCGTCGGCGCCAGCTCCGGCAGACCCGACCAGGCGGCCTCGTCCACCAGGTGCGCCGCCAGGTGCCAGGGCTCGTACTGCTCGGTCCCCACCAGCAGCAGCCCGCCGCCGCAGGGCGACACGGACCGCCGCAGCGAGCCGGCGAAGCGCCGGGCGTCACCCGGCCACTGCGTCCCGGCGAGCACCTCGCGCAGCAGCGCCACCCTCACGGCATCCATGGCGGCATCCTGCACCATCGACGGGACCCCGTGGGTGAAGCCCGCCGCCCCCACGCGGCTCTCCTCGTATCGGCTACTCGGCAGTACCCTCGCCCCCATGACTTCCTCAGACAGCACGCAGAAGCCGCCGGCCAAGGACCCCTGGGACCTCCCGGACGTCTCCGGCCTCGTCGTCGGCGTCCTCGGCGGCACCGGCGACCAGGGCCGCGGCCTCGCCTACCGGCTCGCCCGGGCGGGCCAGAAGGTGATCATCGGCTCCCGCGCCGCCGACCGCGCGCACACCGCCGCCGAGGAGCTCGGCCTCGGCGTCGAGGGCGCCGACAACGCCGAATGCGCCCGCCGCAGCGACATCGTGATCATCGCGGTGCCGTGGGAGGGCCACGCCAAGACCCTCGAAGCCCTGCGCGAGGACCTCGCCGGCAAGCTCGTCGTGGACTGCGTGAACCCCCTCGGCTTCGACAAGCAGGGCGCCTACGCCCTCCAGGTCGAGGAGGGCAGCGCCGCCCAGCAGGCCGCCGCCCTGCTCCCGGACTCCCGGGTCACCGCCGCCTTCCACCACCTCTCGGCGGTCCTCCTCCAGGACACCTCCGTCGAGGAGATCGACACCGACGTGATGGTGCTCGGCGAGTCCCGCGCCGACACCGACCTCGTCCAGGCCCTCGCGGCCCGCATCCCCGGCATGCGCGGAGTCTTCTCGGGCCGGCTGCGCAACGCCCACCAGGTCGAGGCGATGGTCGCCAACCTCATCTCCACCAACCGCCGCTACAAGGCCCACGCCGGCCTGCGCCTCACCGACGTCTGATCCCCACCCCGCCCGGACCCAGTCCCGCCCGGACCCCGCCCCGCCCGGACCCCGCGCCGGCGGCGGGGTCCGGGCGGGATGGGGGACACTGGAGGGGCTCAACCCCGTCGTGTGTTCCCGAGGAGCTGTTCCGGATGCCCCGCCTTGCCGTGTTCGCCGTTGTCGTCTGCGCCCTCGCCGTGGCCGCGGCCGTGGTCGCCTTCGTGGAGGGCAGCTTCCTCGGGATCGTGTGGGTGCTGCTGGCCGGCGTGACGTCCAACATGGCCTGGTTCTACGTACGCAAGGCCAAGGCCGAGAAGGCGCGGAAGGCCGCGTAGCCCGCCGCTAGTTCCGGGTGTCGGTGCAGAAGCCGTCCGAGTCCTGCCAGAAGCGGTAGAGGTCGCGGCCGCAGTACGTCTCCAGGTCCGAGACGCCGAGCGCGCGCAGGATGCCGCGCACCACGTCGAAGAAGAACGCGTTCACCTCCGGGATCCACAGCAGCGCGAACACCCCGATCAGGGCGAACGGCGCCAGCGGTGCCAGCTCGCGGCGGACCCGGTGGGAGAGCCAGGGCTCGATGACCCCGTAGCCGTCCAGGCCCGGGACCGGCAGGAAGTTCAGGATCGCCGCCGAGACCTGGAGCAGCGCGAGGAAGGCCAGCGCGAAGCGGAAGGCGAAGGGGACCCCGTCGAGGGCGTCCAGCCAGAACGGCGCTGTGCACACGACCGCGAAGGCCACGTTGGTCAGCGGGCCCGCCGCCGAGACGAGGCTGTGCTTCCAGCGGCCCCGGATCCGGTCGCGCTCGATGTACACGGCCCCGCCGGGCAGGCCCAGCCCGCCCAGGATCACGAAGATCACCGGCAGGACGATGCTCAGCAGCGGGTGCGTGTACTTCAGCGGGTTCAGGGTGAGGTAGCCCTTGGCGCCGACCGTGATGTCGCCGCCGTGCAGGGCGGTGCGGGCGTGCGCGTACTCGTGCAGGCACAGGGAGACCACCCACGCCGCCGTGACGAAGAGGAACACCGCCAGCCCCGGGCTCGCCGCGTACCCCGTCCACACCGCCCAGCCGGTCACCGCCATGACGGCGACGATGCCGAGGAACACGGAACTGATCTGCCGCTCGCCGCGGCCGCCCTGATGACCCATGCGGCGAAACCTATCCCGGGCCGAGGACCGGTGGGGCCGTGGGGGCGGGGACAATGGGCCGGTGCGCTACGCGATTCTCGGGACCGCCCAGGCCATCCGCGACGACGGGAGCACCGTCGCCGTCGGCGGAGCGCGCCTTCGGGCGCTGCTGACCGCGCTCGCGCTGCGGCCGGGGCGCGCCGTACCGGTGGCGCTGCTGGTCGCCGAGGTGTGGGACGCCGACCCGCCGGCCGATGCGCTCGCCGCGCTCCAGGCGCTGGTGGGGCGGCTGCGGCGGGTGCTGGGGCACGCGGCCGTGCGCTCCGCGGAGGGCGGGTACCTGCTGGAGGCGGAGCGGGAGGACGTGGACCTGTACCGCTTCGAGCGGCTCGTGCGCGCCGCCGCGGCCGCCACGGAGCCCGCCCGGGCGGCGGCCCTGTACGACGAGGGGCTCGCGCTGTGGCGGGGCCCGGCGCTGGCCTCCCTCCCCGATCCGGCGGCCGAGTCCGCGCGTTGGGAGGCCGTACGGATGGACGCGCGCCGGGGCCGTCTGGGCGCGGCCCTGGCCCTGGGCGAAGCGGAACGGGCCCTGCCGGAGCTGTCGGAGCTGTGCGCGCGGCAGCCCCTGGACGAGCCCTTGCAGGTGCTGCGGATCCGGGCCCTGCGTGCGGTGGGCCGCCCGGCGGAGGCGCTGGCCGCCTACGAGACCGTCCGCCGGGACCTCGCGACCCGCCTCGGCACGGACCCCGGCCCGGCCCTACGCGCCCTGCACACCGAACTCCTCTCCCCACCCACCCCGCCCGGTCCCGGCACGCCCACCCCGGTCGGGCCCGCAGCCCCGGCCCCCGCCCCGGGCGTGCCCGAGGGGGCGGCGGGCCGCCTTTCGGCCGACCCCGCCCCGGGCGTTGGCGCCCCGGGCACCTGGCCCGCCGCCCCGGAGGCCCCCGCCCCGGGCGCCGGGCCCGCCGCCCAGGCCGGGCCCGGGCCCCAGGGGGCGGCCCCCGCCCCCGCCGGGCGGGCGGCCGTCGCCCCGGTCGGGGCCGGGCCCGAGGATGCCGGCGGGCGGTATCCGGCCGACGTCGCCGGCTCGCGTGCCGCCGGCCCCTGGCGCGCCGCCCCGGCGGCTCCGGCCCCGGGCGTGCCCGAGGGGGCGGCGGGCCGCCTTTCGGCCGACCCCGCCCCGGGCGTTGCTGCCCCGGGCACCCGGCCCGCCACCCAGGCTCCGGCCCCCGCCCCCGCCGGGCGGGCGGCTGTCGCCCCGGTCGGGAATCTGCGGGCGCGGCTCACCACCTTCGTCGGGCGGGAGGAGGACATCCGCGTCATCGGCGACGACCTCGCCCGGGCCCGGCTCGTGACCCTGCTCGGGCCCGGCGGCGCCGGGAAGACGCGGCTCTCGCAGGAGGCCGCCGAGACCCACGCGCACGCCACGGGCGACGGCTGGCCCGACGGGGTGTGGCTCGTGGAGCTGGCGCCCGTCGACGATCCGGAGGACGTCGCCGAGGCGGCCCTCGCCGCACTCGGGGCCCGCGAGACCAAGCTGCGCGGCGCCGCCGCCGAGGAGCTGCGCGCGCTGACCGAGCGGGCCGGGGACAACCCCCTCGACCGGCTCGCCGAGCACTGCTCCCGCCGCCGGATCCTGCTGCTCCTGGACAACTGCGAGCACGTCATCGGCGCCGCCGCCGAACTCGCCGAACGCCTCCTCACCCACTGCCCCGGCGTGCAGATCCTGGCCACCAGCCGCGAACCCCTCGGCGTGCCCGGCGAGTTCCTGCGCCCCGTCGAGCCCCTGCCGGACCCCGTCGCGCTGCGGCTCCTCGGCGACCGGGGCGCCGCCGCGCGGCCCGGCTTCAGCGTCGCGGCCGATCCGGCCGCCGCCGCCGAGATCTGCCGCCGCCTGGACGGTCTGCCGCTCGCCATCGAGCTGGCCGCCGCCCGCCTCAGGCTGCTCACCCCGCGCCAGATCGCCGACCGCCTCGACGACCGCTTCCGCCTCCTGACCGGCGGCGCCCGTACCGTCCTGCCCCGCCAGCAGACGCTGCGCGCGGTGGTCGACTGGTCCTGGGACCTGCTCGACGAGCCCGAACGGGCCGTACTGCGGCGGCTGTCGGTCTTCGCCGGCGGCTGCGACCTGGACGCCGCCGAAGCCGTCTGCGGCGCGGGCGGCCTCGACGTCGCCGACGCCATGGCGGCCCTGGTCGACAAGTCCCTCGTCGTGGCCGCGCCCGGCCCCGCCGGCGACATGCGCTACCGCCTCTTGGAGACCGTCGGCGAGTACGCCGCCGAGCGCCTCGCCGAGGCCGGCGCGGACCGCGAGGACACCGGGCACCGCCACCTCGTCCACTACCGCGAACTCGCCCGCACCGCCGAACCCCTGCTCCGCGGCCACGGCCAGCGCGCCGCCGCCGACCGGCTCGCCACCGAGCACGAGAACCTGCGTACCGCCCTGCGCCGGGCCGTCGCCACCCGCGACGTCGGCGAAGTGCTGTGCCTCGTCCACTCGCTCGGCTGGTACTGGCACATGCACGACCTGCGCGCCGAGTCCCGGCACTGGTCCGAGGCGGCCGCCGAGCTCGGCCCCGACCCCTTCACCCCGCCCTACGTCCCCGCCGAGCCCGTGTACGAGCGGCTCATCGACACGCCGCCGCCGTACTCCGGGGAGGTCCTCGCCGAGGGCTGGCGCGCCCTGCACCTGGTCCGGCTGGCCGCCCGGGACCAGACCAACACCGACTGGGACACCCCCGAGGTCCGCGCCCGGGTCGAGGGCGTGCTCGCCACGTACCGGCCCGGGCTCCCGCAGACCTGCCGGGCACCGGCCTCCCTGTGGATCTACGCCGTCATGATCGCGGGGGACGCGGGCCTGCTCAAGCGGGTCGTGGACGCGACCGTCGACACCGCCCGCGAACTCGGCTACCGCTGGGAGCTCGGCTCCGCCCTCCAGCTGCGGGCCAACATCCTCGCCAACCGCGCCGACTGGGCCGGCGACGCCTCCCGCGACGCCGACGAGAGCCTGGCCCTCTTCCGCGAACTCGGCGACGACTGGGGCTGCGCCGAAGCCCTGTCGGCCCGCGCCGAAGCCCGGGAGAAGCAAGGGGACTACGCCCTCTCCGCCCAGGACTACCGCGAGGCGATCGAGTACGCCGAACGCCTCGGCGCCAAGGCACAGGTGACGGTGCTGCGCGTGCGGATGGCCGGCTGCCTCGTGGAGAACGGCCGGATCGAGGAGGCCGAGCGGATCCTCAGGGAAATCCTCGCCACCGTGCAGCAGTTCGGCAACGAGGCCGGGCCCGCCGCCCGGATGTTCCTCACCGGCATCCTCGGCCGCACCGGCCGGATCCCCGAAGCCCGCGCCCAGGTCCACGTGCTGCGCGAGGAGTTCGCCCTCGGCGCCTTCGCCGTCTTCGACGTGCTCCTGCTCGCCTCGACGGCCTGGCTGGACAATCTGGAGGGCAAGCACGAGAACGCCCTGCTGCTGGCCCGGGAGGCCGCGGAGGCCGTCCGGCACCCGCTCGCGCTGATGGTCGCCCCGTACCTGCCCGCCCTGTACCTGCTGACGGCCGCGGTGGCCCTGGCCGGCCTCGGCGGCCCGGAGCGGGCGTACGAGGCCGCGCGGCTGATCGGCGCCTACCGGGCCCACCTGCCGCCGGAGCACTTCCCGGTCAGCACGGAACGCGAGGACGCCGCCCTCGCCGAGGAACGGGCGCGGGCCGAGCTGGGCGACACCGCGTACGAGGCGGCGTACGCCGAAGGCGGCGGCCTCACCATGGAGGAGGCCACCGCCCTCATCTGATCCGGCCCCCCGTCAGGAGCCCGTCCCGGGACGCGATCCGGAGCGGACCGACTTCCCGGATCAGGTCTTCTGGCGGAACTTGCGGACCGCGATCGGCATGGTGACCGCCGTGATGGCGACCGACCAGGCCAGGGTGATCCACACCGAGTTGCCGAGCGGGGTGTCGTTGATCAGGGCGCGGGCCGCGTCGGCCAGGTTGGACAGCGGGTTGTAGTCGGTGAAGCTCTGCAGCCAGCCGGGCATCGTCGTCGGCGGCGCGAAGATCGAGCTGCCGAACTGCAGCGGCATCAGGACGATCATCGCCATGCCCTGGACCGCCTGGGCGGTCTTCAGGGTGAGACCGAGCAGGATGAAGATCCACATCAGTGAGGCGCCGAAGACCGCCGACAGACCGATGGCGAGGAACAGGTCCAGGACCGAGCTCTTGATCGACAGGCCGAGGATGAAGCCCATGCCGAGCAGGATCGCTATGGCGACCATCATCCGGCCGAGCTCGACCACGATCTTGGCGATGAGCACCGAGGACCGGGCGATCGGCATGGACCGGAAGCGGTCCATCACGCCCTTCTTGAAGTCGTCGTTGACGCCGGTGCCGACGCCCATCGCGATGTTCATGCCCATCATCGCCATCAGGCCCGGGACCACGTAGTTGACGTACTGGCCCTGGTTGCCCTTGCCGGAGATCGCGCCGCCGAAGACGAACACGAACAGCAGCGTGAAGATGATCGGCATGATCAG
Source organism: Streptomyces sp. NBC_00091 (assembly GCF_026343185.1). Classification (GTDB taxonomy): domain Bacteria; phylum Actinomycetota; class Actinomycetes; order Streptomycetales; family Streptomycetaceae; genus Streptomyces. Next base: position 4,240,989 of record NZ_JAPEMA010000001.1, read on the forward strand.
GACGTCGAACATCGACTCGGGGTCCTGCTTGATCTGCAGGGCGTTGCGGCGGACCAGCGCGCCGATGTGGCGCAGGTTGGCCCGCAGGCCGATCCGGCCCTCGCCGGCCGGTGTCCCGGCCACCGCCGGGGCGGCCGCGGTGGTGGCGGGCTTCGTCGTGGTTACGGAGCTCATGCCGCGACCTCCTCGGGGATCTCGGTGATGGCGGGCTTCTCGCCCGTGATGGACAGGAACACCTCGTCCAGGCTGGGCAGGTAGGTGCCGAGGTCGGCGATCGCGTACCCGCGGGCGGCCAGCAGGCCGACGACGGCGGTCAGCTGCTCGTCGCTCAGGATCGGCACCAGCAGCGCCCCCTCGTCGGGCACGGCCTGCGAGCCGGCCACCCCGTCCAGACCGGCCTCGGCCAGCGAACGGGCCATGCCCGGCAGGTCCGAGGGGTCCACCGGCCGGATCCGCAGGGTGCGGCCGCCGACGCGGGCCTTCAGCTCGTCGACCTTGCCGTTGGCGATGACCTTGCCGCGGTCGATGACCGTCAGCTCGCTCGCGAGCTGCTCGGCCTCTTCCATGTACTGGGTGGTGAGCAGCACCGTGGCGCCCTCGGCGACCAGCCGCTGCACCTCGTCCCACACCTCGTTGCGGGTACGGGGGTCCAGGCCGGTGGTCGGCTCGTCCAGGTAGAGGACGGCCGGGTTGCCGATCAGCGAGGCGGCCAGGTCGAGCCGGCGGCGCATACCGCCGGAGTAGTACATCGCGGCCTTCTTGGAGGCCTCCGTCAGGGAGAACCGCTCCAGCATCTCGTCCGCGCGGGTCCGGGAGTCCTTGCGGGACAGGTCCAGCAGCCGGCCGATCATGTAGAGGTTCTCCCAGCCGGAGAGCTTCTCGTCGACCGAGGCGTACTGGCCGGTCAGGCCGATGGTGCGGCGCAGCTGCCGGGGCTGGCGGACCACGTCGAAGCCGGCGACCCGCGCGGTGCCGGCGTCGGGGACGATCAGGGTGGACAGGCAGCGGACCAGGGTGGTCTTGCCGGCGCCGTTCGGACCGAGGACACCGAGCACGGTGCCCTCGCGGACGTCCAGGTCGACCCCGTCCAGGGCTTTGGTCTCGCCGTAGTGCTTGACCAGCCCCCGCACTTCCACGGCGTGGGCGTTCTTGTCGTTTCGCGTCATGTCCACCATGGGACCAGGCGCCACTGACAAAGCTCCGACAGCCGACCGACAGCCCGCCGACAAACGGTCGACGGGCTGTCGGCGGCGTCGCCGCAGGGACTAGTGGAAGGCGTGCTCCGGCTGCGGGAACGATCCGCCGACCACGTCCTCGGCGAAGGCCTTCGCCGCGTCACCCATGGTCTGGCGCAGGTTCGCGTACTGCTTCACGAACCGCGGCATCTTCCCGCCGGTCAGGCCCATCATGTCGGTCCACACCAGCACCTGCGCGTCGCACTCCGAGCCCGCGCCGATGCCGACCGTCGGGATGTGCAGGGACCGGGTGACCTCGGCGGCCAGCTCGGCCGGGACCAGCTCCAGGACCACCGCGAAGGCGCCCGCGTCCTGCGCCGCCTTCGCGTCGCGCAGCAGCTGGTGCGCGGCCTCGTCGGTGCGGCCCTGCACCCGGTAGCCCATGGCGTTCACGGACTGCGGGGTCAGGCCCAGGTGGGACATGACCGGGATGCCGGACTGCACGATCAGCTCGGTCTGGCGCAGCGAACGCTCGCCGCCCTCCAGCTTGACCGCCCCGACCCCGGCCTCCTTCACCAGCCGGGTCGCGCTGCGCAGCGCCTGCACGGCGCCTTCCTGGTAGGAGCCGAACGGCAGGTCGCCGATGATCAGGGCCCGGCTGGTGCCCCGTACGACGGCCGCCGACAGCAGGGTCATCTCGTCCATCGTCACGGGGACGGTGGTCTCGTAGCCGAGGTGGCAGTTGCCCATCGAGTCACCGACGAGCATGACCGGGATGCCGGCCTCGTCGAACACGGACGCCGTCATGGCGTCGTAGGCGGTGAGCATGGGCCACTTCTCGCCGCGCTCCTTGGCGAGGGTGAGGTCGCGGACGGTGATCCGCCGGTTGCCCGTGCCTCCGTACAGGGTGGGGGAGGCGGCTTCGCGGGCAGGCGAAACGGCATGCGTCATTGCAACTGCTCCTTGTGTCATCTCGAGGCGCCCTCACGGCGTCCCCGGACTCACCCACCATGGTGGCACTCCCTGCGCCCGGGGCGGAAGTGGGGCGGGCGCGACGCGCTGACCGCTACGTCACACTCCTGGCCCGCCTCCAGGCGCGCAGGAGCCAATGTGCGCGTTTCGTGACAAGCGGAACCCTTGCCGCACGGCCGTTCGTCCTCCTGGTCGTACGGCCGCGAGGACGGCACGGAAGACTTCGTACATCGCCTAGGGTCAAGGGGCGGGGACGGAGCGCGAGCACGGCAGCGAGGACATGGCATGGCACAGGCGTACATGACGGAGACGGGGAACGGCGGCTCAGAGCCCGGGCCCTCCCGATCCGGCCTGAAGCGTCGGCTGGCCGAGCTGGGCCGCGACCGCGGCATCTGGAAGCGCGGCCTCGTGACGGCCGGCGTGGCCGCGCTGATCTCCCTGGTGATGATCTTCCACGCCGAGCTGCCCAACGACGTGGGCAACCTCGGCAGCCTGACCGAGACCTTCCTGCCCTGGCTGGTCGTGGTCGTGCCGGTCCTGCTGGTCATCGCCGTGATCCGCAAGTCGGCCACCGCCCTGATCTCGATACTGCTGACCGCCGCGGTGTGGGTGAACCTCTTCGGCGGCCTGGTCAACGACAAGTCGGGCCCCGGCGGCAACCTGATGGTCGCCACCCACAACGTCGACGCCGACAACCCCGACCCGCGCGGCACCGCCGAGGCGGTCGCCAAGTCCGGGGCCGACGTGCTGGCCCTGACCGAGCTCAAGGCGAGCGCCGTCCCCGTCTACGAGAAGGCCCTCGACGGCGTGTACAAGTACCACGCGGTCGAGGGCACGGTCGGCGTGTGGAGCAAGTACCCGCTGACCTCCAGCAAGCCCGTCGACATCCGGCTGGGCTGGACCCGGGCCATGCGCACCACCGTCGCCGGCCCCTTCGGCGAGATCGGCGTCTACGTCGCCCACCTGCCCTCGGTCCGCGTCAAGCTCAACGCCGGTTTCACCGCCAACCAGCGCGACAACAGCGCCGACGCGCTCGGCGCGGCCCTCGCCTCCGAACCGCTGAAGAACGTCATCCTGCTCGGCGACCTCAACGGCACCATGAACGACCGCGCCCTGTCCGAGGTCACCTCGCAGATGCGCTCCACCCAGGGCGCGGCCGGCGACGGCTTCGGCTTCAGCTGGCCCGCGCAGTTCCCGATGGCCCGGATCGACCAGATCATGGTCCGCGGGGTGAAGCCGGAGGCCTCCTGGACCCTGCCGCGCACGGGCAGCGACCACCTCCCGGTCGCCGCCCGGGTGACCGTACGGAAGTAGCCGCCGGGCCGGCGCGGGCGGCGCGGGCGGGGGACCCTACGCCTGCTCGCGCCAGCCGTTGGTGATCGGCAGGCGGCGGTCCTTGCCGAAGCCCTTCGCGGAGATCTTGGTGCCCGGCGGGTACTGGCGGCGCTTGTACTCCGCCGTGTCCACCATCCGCAGGGTCCTGACGACCAGCTCCCGGTCGAAGCCGGCCGCGACGATCGCCTCCAGGCCCTGGTCCCGGTCCACGTACAGGTCCAGGATCGCGTCGAGCACCGGATAGTCCGGCAGCGAGTCCGTGTCCACCTGGTCCGGGCGCAGCTCGGCGCTCGGCGGCTTGACGATCGAGTTCTCCGGGATGGGCGGGGTCTCGCCCCGCTCGGCCGCCGCCCGGTTGCGGTACCGGGCGAGCCGGAAGACGTCGCTCTTGTAGAGGTCCTTGATCGGACCGTAGGCGCCGACGGAATCCCCGTAGAGCGTGGAGTAGCCGACGGCCAGCTCGGACTTGTTGCCCGGGGCCAGCACGATGTGGCCCTCCTGGTTGGAGACCGCCATCAGCATGGTGCCGCGCAGCCGGGACTGGAGGTTCTCCTCGGCCAGGCCGGTCAGGCCCAGCGCCCCCATGTAGGCGTCGAACATCGGCTCGATCGGGACGGTCCGGAGGTTCAGCCCGGTCCGTACGGCCAGATCGGCGGCGTCGCCCTTGGAGTGCTCCGAGGAGTACTTCGAGGGCATGGCGATGCCGTACACGTTCTGCGCGCCGATCGCGTCGCAGGCGATGGCCGCGACGAGCGCGGAGTCGATGCCGCCGGAGAGCCCGATCAGGACCGAGCGGAAGCCGTTCTTCCTGACGTACGCGCGCAGGCCCACCACCAGCGCGTCGTAGACCTCCTCGTCGTCGTCCAGGCGGTCGGCGTAGCCGCCGGTCACGACCGGCTCGTACGCCTCCACCGGCTCCTCGGAGAGGATCACGCGGTCGATGCGCAAGCCGTCGTCGACCACGCCCCCGGGGGCGTCGGCCGGCGCGGCCGGGAGGTCCAGGTCCACCAGGACGCAGCCCTCGGAGAACTGCGGGGCGCGGACGATGACCTCGCCGTCGGCGTCGACGACGATCGAGTCGCCGTCGAAGACCAGCTCGTCCTGGCCGCCGATCATCGCCACGTAGGCGAGGGTGCAGCCGGCCTCCTGGGCGCGCTTGCGGACCAGTTCGAGACGTACGTCGTCCTTGTTGCGCTCGTACGGGGAGGCGTTGATCGAGATCAGCAGCCCGGCCCCGGCGGAGCGGGTGGCCGGGACGCGGCCGCCCTCCTGCCAGAGGTCCTCGCAGATGGCGAGCGCGACGTCGACCCCGTGCACCCGGACCACCGGCTGGGTGTCGCCCGGCACGAAGTAGCGGAACTCGTCGAAGACGCCGTAGTTGGGGAGGTGGTGCTTGGCGAACCGCAGGACGACCTCGCCGCCGTACAGCACGGCGGCCGCGTTCTCCGGGGAGCCGGCCGGGCGGCCGAGCCGCGGGGCGGCCCGCTCGCTGCGGTCGAGGTAGCCGACGACGACGGGAAGCCCGCCGAGCCCCTCGTCCGCCAGTCGCCGGGCGAGCTCGACCAGGGCGGTGCGGGACGCGTCGACGAAGGAGGCCCGCAGGGCCAGGTCCTCGACGGGGTACCCGGTCAGCGTCATCTCCGGGAACGCCACGAGGTGGGCGCCCTGCTCGGCGGAGTGCCGCGTCCAGTGGACGACCGAGTCGGCGTTGGCGGCGATGTCGCCGACCCGCGAGTCGATCTGATTCAGAGCCAGGCGAAGTTGGGGCACGGAACCCAGTCTAATCGTCTTTCTGACGCGATGTCCTGGGCCCCGGCCGTTCCGGTACGGATTCCCCTACGGGTACGGGGCTCAGCCGATGGGCCCGCTGAACTTCGCCGGGGGCAGCAGGACGCCGGGGGAGAGCTCCGCGCTGATGCTCTTGGTGCCCACGGGGACCTCGAAGGCGGCGCTGCCGGCGGCCGACTCGCCCGGCTGGATCACGCCCTCGAACCGCTTCGGCATCCGGCCGTCGAAGACGAGCTTGCCGGCCTTGCCCTTGTCGTCGCGGACCTCGGGAATCGAGTGGATGACGCGGTGGGGCTTGTCCGAGTTGTTGGTGATGGTGAAGGGCACCTGCACCGCGTTGCCCACCTCGACCCACTCGTTGGCCGTGGTGTACTTCCGCGGCTCCCCGAGGCTCACCTGGATGCCGTTGGGGTAGCTGTACGTACGGCCGAAGGGGAGCGGGGTGCTCATGCCCGGGCCCGTCGAGGGGGTGGGGTACGGGTCCGCGTACTCCTCGTCGTCCTCGTAGTAGTCGGGGTCCTCGTACTCCTCGTCCCAGTCCGGGTCGACGGCCCGGCGGTCGACGGAGTGCTCGACGGCCGTGTCGATGAGGGCGACGGTGAAGAACCAGCCGCCGACGGTGGCGCCGAGGCTGAGCACGCCGAGGACGACGCCCACGACGGACATCACCTTGCGCGGGGCGCCGGACCGGGCGCGCACCAGGGCGGCGATGCCGAGGCCGAGGCCGGTGAGCCCGAGGAGGGCGCCGACCCAGAACACGAACGGGATGAGGGCCACCGGGACGGCCGCGATGCCCAGGATCAGCGAGGCGACGGCCATCCCGTTGGAGGGCGCGGCGGGCACGGGCTGGAAGCCGGGGTACCCCGGGTAGGCGGGGTAAGCGGGGTGGCCGGGGTAGCCGGGGTAGCCGGGGTAGCCGGGGTACGGCGCCTGGCCGGGCTGCCCCCAGGCACCGGCGGGCGGCGCGGCCGGGCCGGGCGGCGCGGGGGCGACCGGTGCGAACCCCGACGGGGGCGCGTCCGGGGCGGGCGCCGCGAAGGGGTTGTACTCCTCGGCCGGCCCGGCGGGCTGCGCCTGCGGTGCCTCAACGGGCGGAACCTGCACGGGCGGCGCCTCCGCGGGCGGCGCCTCCGCGGGCGGCGCCTCTGCGGGCGGCGCCTCCACGGGCGGCGCCTCCGCCGGCGGGGCGGCCTTCTCGAGCGACGGTCCCGCCGGCTCGGGTGCGGGCTCCGGGGCCTGCGCCCGCGGGGTCTTCTCCAGCGACGTCTTCGCCGCCTCGGGTATGGGCGTGCCCTCGGGCTCGGTCGGCGGACCGGAAGGGCTGTCGGGCGGGTTCGGGGGCGTGCTCATACCTGGCGGCGTCCTTGGAGTGCGGCGTACGGAGCGCGGAACGCGGTGTACGGACGATGTCGGCAGCCTGCCACGCCCTCCGGCCCCCTCCAACCGGATTGGCCCCCGGCCCCGCACGGGCGGCGGGAAATCGGCCGATGTGCCGGAATCGGGAGACCCGCCCGGGGAACGCGGCCGTCCGCGCACACGTTCTCCCGGTGTGGGACTCGGCCGGACGGCCCAGGGCGCGCATCCCGGCGATCCCCAGCAGCGGCGCCGCGAGCGGCGCCGCACGCCAACGCCGGATCTGCTGAGGATCATTCACCCCATGCGTACACACCGCCCCGAAAGGGGCGAACGGCCCAGGACCTGGCCCGTCGCCCTCCTCGTCGGCCTCGGCGCGGCCGCCTACACCGCATGGGTGCTCGAAGTCGTCCTCTCCACCGGCCTCAACCCCATCGAGACCTACGTCAGCGAACTCGCCGCCCAGGACCAGCCCCTCGGCGGCCTCTTCCGGGCCACCGACTTCACCGCGGGCCTGCTCGTCTTCCTCGGCGGGCTGCTCGCCCTGGCGCGCCTCGTCCGCCATCCCGAATCCCGCCGCCCCTGGGCGGTCGCCGGCTGGGCCGGGGTCACCCTCTTCGGCGCGGCCACCGCCGCCGACGCCTGGCTGCCGCTCAGCTGCCAGCCGACCGCCGACCCCGAGTGCGCCGCCCGCGAGACCGCCGGACTGGTCCCGGCCACCCATCAGGCCCACGCCGTCAGCAGCAGCCTCGCCATGACCGGAGCTCTCCTCGGGATAGTGGCCCTCACCGTCGCCGCCCGGCGCTACGGACGGCTGGCGCCCCTCGCCCGCTACGGCCCCGCCCTGGTCGTCATGGAACTGCTCGCCACCGTCTGGACCCTGACGGCCATCTCCCTGTTCACCGCCGGGCGCGGGACCTGGGCGCTCGGCGCCGGGCAGCGGCTCCAGGTGCTGCTGGTCGCGCTCTGGCTGGGGCTGCTGGCCCACTCCGTCCACAAGGAGCGCCGAACGTGAGCCGCCCGGACCGGTTCGTCCGGGTGGAGGGGGTCCCGCTGCACGTGGTGGTCGAGGGCGCCGGGCCCGCCGTGGTGCTGAGCGCCGGGCTGGCCATGGCCTGGTTCGACTGGGACCCGGTCGCCGCACTGCTCGCGGCCCGGGGCCGCACCGTGATCCGCTTCGACCGCCCCGGGCACGGGCTGAGCGCCCCGGCGACCGAGCCGCCGAGCACCGCCGGGGAGGCCCGCCGGATCGCCGGCCTGCTGGACGCGCTGGGCCTGGGCGGCGCACCCGTCACCGTCGTCGGGCACTCCCTCGCCGGCTTCCACGCCGAGGCCTTCGCCCGCCTCCACCCGGAGCGCACCGCCGCCCTGGTCCTGGTCGACTCCAGCGTGGAGGAGGCCCCCCGTACGGTGCTGCCCGCCGCGCTGCGCACCGGCGCCGCCCGCGCGCTCGGCCGGGCCGTCACCGCCGCCGGGCTGCCGGCCGCGCTGGGGCCCGCACTGCGGCGCGGCGCCGTCCGGGCCTCCCGGGCCGGCGGGGGTGCCGGCGGGGCCGGGGACCCGGCCGCGCGGGACCTCGTACGCCGCTGCTACCGCACGGGCCGGGTCTGGCGCGGGGCCCTGCTGGAGAACTCCCGCTACCCCGACATGGCCGCCGAGCTGCTCGCCCTGCGCGGGGAGCGCCCGCTGACCGCCCCCGCGACCGTCCTCGCCGGGTACGACGGCTCGGCGGGCGGCGCCGCCCTGCGCTGGCTCGGCCGCCAGGCGGCGCTGGCCGACGCGCTCGGCGCCCGCTTCGAGGTCGCCGAACCGTCCGGGCACCTGGTCATGCTGGACCGCCCGCACCAGGTGGCACGGGCGGTCCTGCACACGCCCTAGTGCTGTGACCGGAATGGTTCACCGGGTCACGGCGCCCGGCACGGCACCTCGCCGCGTTGTCGGACCGCGCAAGTACGTCCAGTACGAGACGCGGTCCTCCGCCTTGCGATGCACCGCACCGGACACCGCGACCCGGCAAACCTTTCCGGCCACAGCACTAGAGAGGGGTGTCAGCCCTTCGCGTAGACCTCGTGCGCCCAGCCCGCTATCTGTTCCTCGGAGAGGTGCTTGGCCAGGTCGGCCTCGCTGATCATGCCGACGAGCCGCTTGTTCCGGATCACCGGCAGCCGGCGGATCTTGTGGCTCTGCATCTCCTCCAGCACCTGGCTGACGTCCGCGCCCGCGTCGATCCAGCGCGGGGTGCCCTTGGCCATGTCGCCGGCCGTCACCCTCGCCGGGTTGTGCCCCTTGGCCACACAGCCCACCACGATGTCGCGGTCGGTCAGGATGCCGCAGAGCCGTTCGGTCTTGTCGCTGATGGGCAGCGCGCCCACGTTCAGTCGGGCCATCAGCTGCGCGGCCCGGTCCAGGGTCTCGGTGGCCGGAATCCACTGGGCCCCGGGGTGCATGATGTCTCCGGCGGTGGTCATCGCGTAAACCTCCCGAACGAGCGGCCGTCGCGGCGGACGCGAACGCGCCCGCCTCGGCGTCCCCATCCTCATTCGGCCGTCCGGAGTACGCGACCCGGCGTGACGGGTACAGGGCCGTACGGGTGAGAGGGCGGTCCGCGCACGCCCTCCCACCCGCTCCGGGAGCGGTCGCGTCACCCGCGCGGCGCGGCCCCGCGCCCGCGGAGCATGTCCGCCATCAGGGTCAGCTCCGACTGCTGCGCCTCGACCATGCCCTGCGCCAGGGCCTTCTCCGCCGGGGTGCCGCACTGGCGGGCGCAGCCCTCGGCCATGGCGACGCCGCCCTTGTGGTGGTCGGTCATCAGCTGGAGGTACAGCACCTCGGCGTCCCGGCCGCCGGCCGCGCCGAGCTTCCCGAGCTCCTCCTTGGTGGCCATGCCGGGCATCAGCGCGCCGGGCTTGGCGGCGGCGTGCCCCCCGTGGCCCGCGGATCCCCCGTGCCCCTGCGCGGACGCCATCCAGGACATCGGCGGCTCGTCGGCCACCACCTTCGGCAGCCCCCACAGGTCCAGCCAGCCCAGCAGCATGCCGCGCTGGTTGGCCTGGGTGTTCGCGATGTCGTACGCGAGCGCGCGCACGGCCTCGTCCTGGGTGCGGTCGCGGACGATGAAGGACATCTCCACCGCCTGCTGGTGGTGCACCGCCATGTCCCGGGCGAAGCCCGCGTCCGGCGAGTGGAGGGCCGGGGCGGCGGCCGCGGAGCCGCCGCGGCCGCCGTCCGGGCCGTTCGCGGTGGCGACCGTGGCCCCCACCGCGAACAGCACGGCCAGGACCACGGCCGCGCCCGCCACCCAGTACGTACGGGTCACTTTTCGGCCAGCCCGTTGGTGCAGGCGGCGCCCGGCTCGGGGGTCTGCTGGCCCTGCACGTACTTGGTGAAAAACTGCGCCACGCGCGGGTCGTCCGCCGTGTCGACCGTCAGCTGCTTGCCCCAGGCGCTGAGCATGATCGCCCCGGCCTGCTCCTTGTCGGGGCTCATCAGCGTGTACGGGGTCTTGCCGACCTTCTCCGCGAGCTTGTCGACCTCGCCCTTGGCGGCCTTGTCGTTGTACGTCACCCAGACCGCGCCGTGCTCCAGCGAGTGGACGGCGTTCACCTCGGGGATCGGGTTCTTGTAGACGTCGCCGTCGCAGTTCATCCAGCGGGGGTGGTGGTCGCCGCCGACGGGCGGGTTCATCTCGTACTTGACCGGGGTCTCGACGTGGTTGCGGCCGAGGTTCTTCGCGTCCCAGGTCTGCTCGCCGGAGACCGGCGCCTTGCGCGCCGCCAGCTCGTCCTTCTCCTTCTGCTTCTGCTCGATCAGCAGCCAGGACCCGAATCCGACGAGTCCGGCGACGATCGCCGTCGAGATGCCGATCGCCAGGAACTTGTTGCGCCGCTCGCGCGCCCGGTCGGCGCGGCGCATCTCGGCTATGCGGTTCTGGCGGGAGTTCTTGTCTGACGTCCTGCTGGCCATGTGCCCTGGTTCCTTCTGCTGAGGGGGGTGTGGGTGTGGAGCCGGTGGTGCCGTCTGGTGCGCCGGAGCGCTCAGGTCCGCAGCACTTGCAGGACGTGCAGGCCGGGGGCGCGCGCGAGGGTCCCGGGCGGCCGCACCGGCCCCGCGGCGGAGCCCGGGCGGGCGGCGGGCGCCGGTCCGCTCCGCGGCAGGGCCACGGCGGGCGGCGGGGCGGGCAGCACGGCCCGGGTCACGTGGGAGAGCGGGGAACAGCCCGGCAGGTCGTACGGGGACACGCAGGTGGCGTGCGCGCCGTGCCCGGCGTGCACCCGTCCGGGTTCCGCCGCGGGCCGCGCGCACAGGAACGCCACGCCGGCCGCCACCCCGAAGACGATCAGCAGCAGGAGGGAGGCGCGACGGAGGGGACGCCCGTGGCGCCCGCTGCGCGTGTGCTCCCAGCCCCCCATGGGCGCCGATGGTAATGCTCATGACGGGCCCTGGGTCAGAGCGGGGGTGCCATCGGCCTTGGGGGGTGCGTAATGTGGCGGAAACCACCACTGGCGATACTGGACGGGCCCGACTGCGCTCCCCGTCCCTTTGGGGTGGTGGTGCACAGATCGTCTGAACTGCGAGGATGAAGGCATGGACAAGCAGCAGGAATTCGTCCTCCGGACGCTCGAGGAGCGCGACATCCGCTTCGTGCGCCTGTGGTTCACCGATGTGCTGGGCTTCCTGAAGTCCGTCGCGGTCGCCCCCGCCGAGCTGGAGCAGGCCTTCGACGAGGGCATCGGCTTCGACGGCTCCGCGATCGAGGGCTTCGCCCGGGTCTACGAGTCCGACATGATCGCCAAGCCGGACCCGAGCACCTTCCAGATACTGCCGTGGCGCGCCGAGGCCCCCGGGACCGCCCGGATGTTCTGCGACATCCTGATGCCGGACGGCTCCCCGTCCTTCGCGGACCCGCGCTACGTCCTCAAGCGCATCCTGGCCAAGACCTCCGACCTGGGCTTCACCTTCTACACCCACCCGGAGATCGAGTTCTTCCTGCTCAAGGACAAGCCGCTGGACGGCACCCGTCCGGTCCCGGCCGACAACTCCGGCTACTTCGACCACACCCCGCAGAACGTGGGCATGGACTTCCGCCGCCAGGCGATCACCATGCTCGAATCCATGGGCATCTCGGTCGAGTTCAGCCACCACGAGGGCGCCCCGGGCCAGCAGGAGATCGACCTGCGCTACGCCGACGCCCTGTCCACGGCCGACAACATCATGACCTTCCGCCTGGTGATGAAGCAGGTCGCCCTGGAGCAGGGCGTCCAGGCCACCTTCATGCCGAAGCCCTTCTCCGAGTACCCGGGCTCCGGCATGCACACCCACCTCTCCCTCTTCGAGGGCGACCGCAACGCCTTCTACGAGTCGGGCGCCGAGTACCAGCTCTCGAAGGTCGGCCGGTCCTTCATCGCGGGCCTGCTCAAGCACGCGGCGGAGACGGCCGCGGTCACCAACCAGTGGGTCAACTCCTACAAGCGCATCTGGGGCGGCTCCTCCCGCAGCGCCGGCGCGGGCGGCGAGGCCCCCTCGTACATCTGCTGGGGCCACAACAACCGCTCGGCCCTGATCCGCGTCCCGATGTACAAGCCGGGCAAGACGGGTTCCTCCCGGGTCGAGGTCCGCTCGATCGACTCCGGAGCCAACCCCTACCTGACGTACGCCGTCCTCCTGGCGGCGGGCCTCAAGGGCATCGAGGAGGGCTACGAACTCCCGGCGGGCGCCGACGACGACGTCTGGGCCCTCTCCGACGCCGAACGCCGCGCGATGGGCATCGAGCCCCTCCCGCAGAACCTCGGCGAGGCCATCGCCCTGATGGAGCGCAGCGAGCTGGTCGCCGAAACCCTCGGCGAGCACGTCTTCGACTTCTTCCTGCGCAACAAGAAGCAGGAGTGGGAGGAGTACCGCTCGGAGGTCACCGCCTTCGAACTCCGCAAGAACCTGCCGGTGCTGTAGGGCTTCCGCCGGACCCCTCCGGGCCGCCGGTCACCGACCGGCGGCCCGGAGTCACTGCTGCGGCGCGCAGGTGAGGCTCACATCCTCGCTCCGCTCGGTCATGTTCGCGGAGGGGACGTGCAAGGTCACGAACGTCGTCACCAGGTTTCCGTTCGAGGAGACCAGTTCGACCACCTTGAGCAGAGAGTGGCTCTGCGTCGTGCCGAGGGCGAAGGTGACTGTGCCCTCGCCTATGCGGTCGTTGCTGGAGGCGAAGGTCCAGAAGTAGCGGACGTCGCCCTTCCCCACCGCGGTGATCTTGCCGTCGAACGCGGCCTTGACCGGCTTGGTGCAGTCGACCACGGTGCCCGACTTGGTGAGGGTGAGCACCTCGACCTTGGTGACCTGCACCTTCTGCTTGCCGCTGCCGCCGTCGTGCTTCTCCCGGGGCGGTGTGGCGCAGCCGATGCGGCCGCCCTTGGAGCTGACGCTGTACTTGCCGTAGCGGACGTCCTGCTTGTCGAAGGAGCCCTGGTCGTCCACCCGGGTGCGCAGGTTCGTCCGCGGTCCGTCGATCGTGACCGACTGGCCCGGCGCGAACCCGCTCAGCCGCAGGTCGTACGAGGTCTCCCCGCCCTGCCCGCCGGACGCGCCCGGCACCAGCTCGCAGAAGGCGGCGGGCAGGGCCGCCGAGGCGGCCGGGGCCGCGAGGGCGGGGGCGAGGACGACCGAGGAGGCGAGGAGCGGGGCGGCGAGGAGCGTGAGGTGGCGGTGCCGGTTCATCGTGCTGCCCTCCGTGACGGGAAAGCCCCCGATGCCGCTCCCAGGATATCGGCGGGGTCAGGCCGGGGGCGGGACGACCGCCGGGTGCCAGGTGGGACGGGGGGTGGTGGGGGCGGTCGTCGTGGTGTGGAGCTGGGCGTCCAGGCCCAGGACCGCTGTGGTCGTGGTGCCGGCCGGGTCGAGGACCGCTGAGGGGGCGCCCGCGTAGAGCATCCGGGACTCCGTCCAGGCGGGCGGGCCGCCGAGGGTGGTGGCGGCGATGGTGCCGGTGTCCGCGCGGCCCGTCACGAGGCGGCCCGCGACGCCGACCGCGCCGTAGCCCGCCCGGCCGCCGGACTCGGAGACGCTCGAGACCTGCGGGGCGCCCGGCCCCGCGGTGACCAGCGCGCTGCGGACCACCCCGGAGTCGGGGCGGCGGAAGTAGAGCCGCACGCCCGCACCGTCCCGGGCCGCCGAGAGGGGGACCGTGGTGGCGGGGAGCCCGGTGGGGAAGGGCCCGGCGAGCGGGGCGCCGGGGGCGGGCTGCGTCCAGGCCAGCACCGACTGGGTGGTGGTGGCGTAGACGTGGCGCCGCCCGGCGGTGTCGACCACCGAGACCGGGTCGCTCTGCAGGTCCTCGCCGCCCAGGCGCTGCCAGTCGGTGAAGCCGCCCGACGGCTCCTGGACGCGGGCGAGCAGGGTGCGGCGGGTGTCGCGGAGGTAGACGGTGAGGCGGCCCCCGGCGTCGACGGCGGCCGAGGGGGCGCTGATGGCCGAGGTGCCGGCCTCGTCACCGGGCTCGGGGGTGCCGAGGGAGAGCCACGCCCCGAACGGGCCGTCGGGCGCGGCCTGGACGGCGTACACGACCTCGCGCCGGTAGTCGGCCGGCCGGGGTCCGAGCGTGGTGCGGGTGGCGAGGACCGCGATGCGGCCGTCGGGGAGGCGGGCGGTGGTGGCGCCGGGGTCGATGCCGGTGCCGGGGAGCAGGGCGGGCCCGGTCCAGGCCCCGGCCCGGTCGCGGTTCCAGACGGCCATCCGGCCGTCCAGCGCGGCGAAGGCCCAGAGCCGGCCGGCGGTGCCCTCGGCGAGCCACGAGGTGTTGTCGGCGCGGGCGTAGCGCAGCGACTGGGCCCAGTGGCGGCCGGTGGGGCTGCCCGCCACCTTGCGGTCGCCGCAGCCCGAGGGGGAGCCGCAGTAGTCGGTGCGGTCCTGCCAGGCGTACGTCTTCAGGTAGCCGATCTTCGTCTCGGCGGTCTGCGGGTCCAGCGCGTGGGGGAGGGTGCCGTTGTGGTAGCCGAGGTAGTTCTGCACCGAGAACCGCGGCCGGTCCGCGACCCGCTCGGCGTACAGCGCGGTGGCGGCCTGTACGAAGCGGGCCCCGTACATGTGGTCCTGGTGGTCGGTGTACTTGCCGGTGTCCGCGTACCGGTTCGGCGTCGGGTCCTGCATCCGTATCGTCGTCGGCCGGTACCGCTCCAGGATCCCGGCTATGGACTGGACGACCTGGTCCTTGGTGTACGAGAACTGCTGCTTGACCGGGGTGCCGGTGGTCAGCTGGGCACCCAGCGCCGGTATCTCGCCGTTCCACAGGCCGCGCAGGCTGTCCGGGTTCTGCGCGGCCGGGTTGCGGGCCTCGCGCAGCTGGAGCCAGACCAGGTTGACCTGCGGGCGGGCGACGAGGACGTCGAGCTCGGCCTGTCCGCCGCCGGCGGTGGGTATGACCGTGCGCTTCCACGCGCTGGTGCGGTCGCCGGTGGCCATCTGCGCGTAGGCGGAGCGTATGCCGTTCTGCCGGGCCTCCGCGTAGTGGGCGCGGTCGGCCGGCTGCTCGGGGTCCTTGGCCTCGCCGCCGCGGGCCTCGTTGCGGCCGTCGGCCTCGCCGGAGGTGAGGTAGGCGGTGGTGACCGGGACTCCGGCCAGCAGGGAGCGGCTGAGGTCGGGGTTCATGAAGAACAGGTCGTCGTCGGGGTGCGCGACGATCTGGACGACCGTGCCGGAGGTGGTGCTGGCGGGGAGGGCGGCGGCCGGGTTCTTCCCCTGGCTCGTCTCGGCCGCGGTCTGCTGGCCGGAGGCGACGGCGATGACACCGGAGGCGCCCAGGGTCAGCATGGGCACCACGGCCGCGAGGAGGAAGCGGCGGCGGGAAAGGGGCATGGTCACGCCTCTTGAGGTCGCTTCGGGCAGGAAGAACCGCAGTTCAGTCAGTGAGAGGCCAAATCGGGGGAGTTGGTTCACCGATTTCGCCGATGACGCATGCTTTCCGGAAACGACCGGTTGTGATTGTGCCCTGTCCGGGCCCCTCCGCCGCCCATCTGCCCGGATCGTGGACGCGGTTGACGCACCCCGCCGGGCAAGGAAGGCCCTGGTGCGGGGTGTTACGGGGTGTTGGTAGTCAAAAGGGGGAAATGTCTGGCTGGTGGGGGTTTCCGCGTTCCTACGGGGCGCTGTTGCGCGGTCCCACCGGCTGCCAGGGCGCCAGGTGCGCGTCGGAACCGTCCGCCGAGGAGGTGACGTACAGCCGCGCGTCGAGGCCAACCACGGCCAGGCTGACCAGGTTCTTCCCCGTCATCGTGCTCGACGGGGCCCCGACGAACATCAGCGGCGAGCGCTGCCACGCCCCGTCCGGGCCGAGGTCGGAGCCGAGCTGCCCGCCCGCCGAGCGGCCCGCCAGCAGGTGCCCGCTCGCCGTCAGCGAGCCGAAGCCCTGGAGCCCGCCGAGGTCCGTGAGGCCGCTCACCTTCAGCCCGCCGTCGCCCGTCACCAGGGCGGTGCGGGCATTGCCCGAGCCCGGCTTGCGGAACAACAGCCGTATCCCGCCCTCGCGCCCGTGCGCCGTCAGCGCGAGCGTGGTGTCCGGCAGCCCGGTGGGGGTGGCCGGGCCGAGCGGGGCGCCTGGCTGCGGCTGCGCCCAGCCGGTCACCGACTTCGTGGTGGTCGCGAAGACCATCCGCCGCCCGGCCCCGTCGGTCGCGGTGACCGGGGTGCCCTGGAGGTCGGATCCGCCGTGACCCTCCCACGGGCCCCACTCCCCGTCGGGGCGCTGGACGCGGCCGCGCAGGGTGGAGGCCCCGTCGCGCACGTACACGGCCAGAGCGCCGGCGCCGTCGACGGACACGGCGGGCGCGCTGATGTCGGAGGTCCAGGCGTCGTCGGCGCCCTCCGGGGTGCCGAGCGAGCGCCACTCCCCGAACTCCGCGGAGCCGGGGGCCCGCTGGACGGCGTACACGACCTCGCGCAGGTAGTCGGCGGGCCTGGTGCCGAAGGAGGTGCGGGTGCCGAAGGCGGCTATCCGGCCGTCCGCCAGGGTGGCGGTGGAGACGCCCTGGTCCATGCCGGTGCCGGGGAGCAGGCGGGGGCCGCTCCAGCCGCCGATCAGGCCGCTGCGGTGCCAGAGGGCGACCTGCCCGTCGAGCACCGTGAAGGCCCACAGGCCGCGGTCCCCATCGGAGGCCAGCCAGGAGGTGCCGGTGCCGCGCGCGTAGTTGATGGACTGCGTCCAGCGGTTGCCCGACGGGTGGTCGGCGACCTTGAGGTCGCCGCAGCCGGCGTCGCTGCCGCAGTGGTTCTCCTTGTCGAGCCAGGCGTAGGTGCCCAGGATGTCCAGCTTCTCCTTGGCCTCGCCGGGGTCGAGTGCGCTGGGGAGGGAGCCGTTGAAGTAGCCGACGTAGTTCTGCACCGCGAAGTGCGGGCGGTCCTTGACCTCCCGCGCGTAGGCCTCGGTGGCCATCTGCACGAACCGGGCGCCGTAGAAGTGGTCCTGGTGGTCGGTGTAGCGCTTGGTGTCCTGGAAGCGGCCGGGGGTCGGGTCCTGGGCGCGGACGGTGGTGGGCCGGTACCGCTCGAGGATGCCCTCGATGGTCCGGACGACCTGGTCCTTCGTGTACGTGAACCCGTGCCTGACCGGGCTGCCGGAGGCGAGCACCGACTCCAGGTGCGGGACCCGGCCGTCCCACAGGCCGTGGAGGCTGTCGGGGACGTCCGCGTAGACGTTGCCCGCCTCGCGCAGCTGCAGCCAGACCAGGTTCACCTCGGGCTTGGCGACGAGGATGTCGACCTCGGCCTGCCCGCCGCCCTTGGTCGGGACGACGGTGCGCTTCCAGGCGCTGCTGCGGTCGCCGGTGGCCATCTTGGCGTAGGCGGCGCGGATGCCGTTCTGGCGGGCCTCGGCGTAGGCCGGCTTGTTGGGCGGGGTGGAGGCCTGCTGGGCGGCGCCCGCGTTGATGCCGTCGGCTTCGCCGGAGGTGAGGTAGACGGAGGTCACGGGGTGGCCGGCGGCTATGGAGTACCGCAGGTCCGGGTTCATGAAGTACAGGTCGTCGTCGGGGTGGGCGACGATCTGGAGCACCCGGCCGGGGTCGGGGGCGTCCGCGGCGGTGGCGGTGGTGGCCCTGGAATCGGCGGTGGTGGGCGCGTCGAGGCCGGCGAGGGCCTCGTTGCCCCGGAGTATGAGCATGCTGCCGGCGGCGGTGGCCGCGCAGAAGCCGACGACCTTGACGATCTTCCGGGCGAGCGGGTGGCCCCGGCCCCCGGCGGTCTCCGGGCCGGGCCCGCCGTCCGCCCCGGTGGCCCCGCGCTGCTGGGGGAGCGGTCCGGCGGTGGTGGAGGACGGCTCTCGGTCCTGTGTGGCGGAGCGGCCGGAGGAGGGCGTCGCGACGGAGCGGACGGGTCCGTCGGACATGGGGGCTCCTCGCGGCCGGTCGGATGGGGACCGGGCCCCCTCAGGCATAGATCTACAAGTAAACAGATAATCCGATAATCCGCCTCATGATATCGGCCACGGCGTCCGGTGAGTCGAACGCCTGCTCCGGCTAGGCTCGCTCCCAGGCCGGCCGGACCACACGGCAGCGACGCACTCGGGAGGCGGCGGGATGACAGTCCCGGGACGCAGGAGCAGCACCTTCATCAGGCTGCTGCGCAGCGGGTTCACCGACCCCACCCACGCGGCCCGGCTCCTCGACGCCGACGCGCTGGCCTCCGTACGCGCCGACCCGGTCCTCCTCGACGCCCTCGGCGCCACCGCCGACCCCGACCTCGCCCTGCACGGGCTGGTACGCCTCGCCGAGGCCCAGACCCCCGAGGAGCTGCCCCTGCTCCTCGACACCCTCGTCAGCGCCAAACCCCTGCGCGACCGCCTCCTCGGCGTGCTCGGCGCCTCCGAAGCCCTCGCCGACCACCTCGCCCGCCACCCCCGCGACTGGCAGGCCCTGGTCACCTACGAGGCCGCCGACCTGCACCCCGGGCTCGCCGAGTTCGAACACGGGCTGTCCGAGGCCCACGACCCCGTCGCCCTGCGCATCGCCTACCGCCGCTGCCTGCTCTCCATCGCCGCCCGCGACGTCTGCGGCACCACCGACGTCGCCCAGACCGCCGCCGAGCTGGCCGACCTCGCCACCGCCACCCTCCGCGCGGCTCTGCGCATCACGAGCGCCGCCGCCCCCGAGGACGCCGCCCGGTGCCGCCTCGCCGTCATCGCCATGGGCAAGTGCGGGGGCAACGAGCTCAACTACGTCTCCGACGTCGACGTGATCTTCGTCGGCGACGCCGCCCCCGGAGCCGACGAGGGCAAGGCCCTCCAGGCCGCCACCCGCCTCGCCTCCCACCTCATGCGGATCTGCTCCGAGACCACCGTCGAAGGCAGCATCTGGCCCGTCGACGCCAACCTCCGCCCCGAGGGCAGGAACGGCCCCCTCGTCCGCACCCTCGCCTCCCACCTCGCCTACTACCAGCGCTGGGCCAAGACCTGGGAGTTCCAGGCCCTCCTCAAGGCCCGCGCCGTCGCCGGCGACACCGACCTCGGCGCCCAGTACGTCGCCGCCATAACCCCGCTCGTCTGGCAGGCCGCCGAGCGCGAGAACTTCGTCGCCGACGTCCAGAAGATGCGCCGCCGCGTCGTCGACAACATCCCCGCCGCCCAGGTCGACCGCGAACTCAAACTCGGCCCCGGCGGCCTGCGCGACGTCGAGTTCGCCGTCCAGCTGCTCCAGCTCGTCCACGGCCGCAGCGACGCCACCCTGCACTCCGGCACCACCCTCGACGCCCTGCACGCCCTCGCCGCCGGCGGCTACGTCGGCCGCGCCGACGCCGCCCAGCTGCACGACGCGTACCGCTTCCTGCGCGCCATGGAACACCGCATCCAGCTCTACCGGCTGCGCCGCACCCACCTCGTCCCCGAGGACGAGTCCGACCTGCGGCGCCTGGGCCGCTCCATGGGCCTGCGCACCGAACCCGTCGCCGAACTCAACAAGGCCTGGCGCCGGCACGCCTCCGTCGTCCGCCGCCTCCACGAAAAGCTCTTCTACCGCCCGCTGCTCGACGCCGTCGCCCAGCTCGCCCCCGGCGAGACCCGGCTCTCCCCGCGCGCCGCCGGCCAGCGCCTCGAAGCCCTCGGCTACGCCGACCCGGCCTCCGCACTGCGCCACCTCGAAGCCCTCGCCTCCGGCGTCAGCCGCAAGGCCGCCATCCAGCGCACCCTGCTGCCGGTCCTCCTCGGCTGGTTCGCCGACTCCGCCGACCCGGACGCCGGACTCCTCGGCTTCCGCAAGGTCTCCGACGCCCTCGGCAAGACCCCCTGGTACCTGCGCCTGCTGCGCGACGAGGGCGCCGCCGCCGAGAACCTCGCCCGCGTGCTCTCCGCCGGACGCCTCGCCCCCGACCTCCTCCTGCGCGCCCCCGAGGCCGTCGCCCTGCTCGGCGACCCCGAAGGCCTGGAGCCCCGTACGCACGAGGCCCTCGAACAGGAGGTGCTCGCCGCCGTCGGCCGCGCCGACAGCGGGGAAGCCGCCGTCGCCGCCGCCCGCGGCGTGCGCCGCCGCGAGCTGTTCCGCACCGCCGCCGCCGACATCATCGCCTCCTACGGCACCGAGGACAGCCCCGCCGAGAAGGACCCCGGAGCCCTCGTCGACCGGGTCGGCGACGCCGTCTCCGACCTCACCGCCGCCACCATCGCCGGAGCCCTGCGCGCCGCCGTACGCGACCACTGGGGCGAGACCCTCCCCACCCGCTTCGCCGTCATCGGCGTCGGCCGCTTCGGCGGGCACGAACTGGGCTACGGCTCCGACGCCGACGTGCTCTTCGTCCACGAACCCCGCGAGGGCGTCGACGAACAGGAGGCCGCGAAGGCCGCCCAGACCGTCATCGCCGAGATGCGCCGGCTCCTCCAGCTGCCCACCGCCGACCCGCCGCTGCTCATCGACGCCGACCTGCGCCCCGAAGGCCGCTCCGGGCCCCTGGTACGCACCCTCTCCTCCTACGCCGCCTACTACCGGCGCTGGTCCCTGACCTGGGAGAGCCAGGCCCTGCTGCGCGCCGAGCCCGTCGCCGGCGACACCGAGCTGTGCGGCCGCTTCATCGAGCTGATCGACCCGCTGCGCTACCCGGCCGAAGGCCTCGGCGAGGACGCGGTCCGCGAGATCCGCCGCCTCAAGGCCCGGATGGAGTCCGAACGCCTGCCGCGCGGCGCCGACCCCACCTTGCACACCAAACTCGGCCGCGGCGGGCTCAGCGACGTCGAGTGGACCGTCCAGCTGCTCCAGATGCGGCACGCCTGGGCCGAACCGGGCCTGCGCACCACCCGCACCCGCGAGGCCCTGGCCGCCGCCCACGCCGCCGGGCTGATCCCGACCGAGGAGGCGCAGATCCTCGACGAGGCCTGGGTCCTCGCCACCCGCGTCCGCAACGCGGTCATGCTGGTGCGCGGCCGGGCCGGGGACACCTTCCCCTCCGACGCCCGCGAACTGGCCGCCGTCGGCCGCTACCTGGGCTACCCGGAGGGCCGGGTCGGCGAGATGCTGGACGACTACCGCCGCATCACCCGCCGCGCCCGCGCGGTGGTCGACGAACTGTTCTACGGCGGGTAGCCCGGCCACCCCCAGCGGTCAGGCGGTCCCGGCCGCCGCACCGCCCCGCAGGGTGCGGGCGTACGAGAGGAACGCCGCGAGCGCCAAGTCGAAGGCCGCGTCCGCCCGGCCCGGGCCGACCGCCACCAGGGCGCCCGCCAGCAGCGGGGTCTGCGGCGACGGCTCCCACATGGCCTCGGGGGCCGCCAGGTCCAGCGCCGAGCCCAGGACCAGGTTCTCCAGGCCGGTCAGCAGCGGCATCACCTGCGGCTCGGCGAAACCCGCCGCCCGCAGCAGGCGGCGAACGCCTTGTCCAGGCGCCGGAGCGTGGCCTGCTGGGACGAAAACGACCATCGGCCCTGATGCTCCGGGTCGGCTGTCCGGATCTCCTTGAGCTGTGCCGACTGCATGCCGTACTTGACGCTGGTCCGCGAAGAGTGTCGCCAGGCATCCCGGCGCTCCTGCAAAGCCCCGTTGTAGAGCGAGCCATGGTCGCGCAGCATCTCCGTCAGGGCGTGCACTTGTCGCAGGGTTGGGCGGAGGAGGAATCGGTACGCACGGCGCATCGCCCCTCCTGCTGCCTGGCCTCGGCTGGGTGGGTTAACCCTACTGGCGTATACCGATACTCACGGAGTTTCCGGTATTCCGCACATATGATCCCGCGATCACCGGAATTGGCTGCTCCGCCACTGCCTACCTCGAAGAGCTGGGTGTAGCCCAGCCCTCCGGATCCGAAGGAGAAGAACAGCCGTGCCCGCTGCCGACACCGTCCTCACCGGAGCCCGCGTCCGCACCCTCGACCCCGCCCGCCCCGAAGCCGGTGCGGTAGCCGTCAGCGGCGGCGAGATCGTGGCCGTCGGCCACGAGGCCGACGTACGCGACTGGCGCGGCCCCGCCACCCGGGTCCTCGACCTCGGCGGCGCCACCCTCACCCCCGGCCTCACCGACGCCCACAGCCACCCCGTCTGGGGCGTCGAGATGGCCACCGGCACCGACCTCTCAGCCGTCCGGGACCTCGACCAGCTGCGCGCCGCCCTGCGCGGCGCCGACCGCACCGGCGGCTGGATCCTGGGCTTCGGCCTCGACCACAACGCCTTCGGCGGCCGCCCCGTCGACCGGACCCTCATCGAGGACGCCGTCGACGGCGCCCCCGCCTTCCTGCGCCTCTACGACGGCCACTCCGCCCTCGCCAGCGGCCCGGCCCTGGCCGCCGCCGGGATCACCGGCCCGCGCGCCTTCACCCAGCGCTCCGAGATCGTCTGCGACGGCGACGGCCGGCCCACCGGGCACCTCATCGAGCACGCGGCGATGTCCCTGGTCGGCGCCCTCGCCCCCAAGCCCGCCCCCGCGGAGCGCCGCAGCCGCCTCCTCGAACTGCTCGGCGCCATGGCCGCCACCGGCCTCACCGGCGCCCACGTCATGGACCTCGGCGACGGAGACGTACCGGCCCTCCTCGCCACCGTCGAGTACGAGGCGGACCTGCCGCTCCGGCTGCGCCTGGCGCCCTGGTGCATGCCCGGCGCCGACGGGGCGGCACTGGCCTGGCTGATCGAGCTCCAGGGCACGCGCGGCCGCCACTGGCAGGTCGGCGGCGTCAAGTTCTTCATGGACGGCACGGTCGAGGGAGGCACCGCCTGGCTGGAGCACGCCGACTGCCACGGCCAGGGCACCGAGGCCTTCTGGCCCGACCCCGAGGAGTACTCGAGGGCCGTACGGGTCCTCGACGCGGCCGGGGTCCGCACCGCCACCCACGCCATCGGCGACGCCGCCGTCCGGCACGTCCTGGACACGGTCGCGGCCCTCGGGGAGCGGGCCCGCACGCGGCACCGCATCGAGCACATCGAGACCGTCCCCGACGACCAGCTGAAGCGGTTCGCCGAGCTGGGGGTGATCGCCTCCATGCAGCCCCCGCACACCGCGTACACCCGGGCCGACCACACCGACGAGTGGTCCAAGCGGCTCGGCGACGAGCGCGCCGGCCGCGCCTGGCGCTGCCGGGACCTGCGCGACGCGGGCGCGGTGCTGGCCCTCGGCTCGGACTGGCCCATCGCCCACCACGACGCCCGCCAGGTCCTCGCCACCGCCCTGCGCCCCCGCGGCGCGGCATCCGGCGGCCGGTTCCTGACCGGGCTGATGGCACTGGAGGGCATGACCTCCCACGCGGCGCTCGCGGCCGGGGAGCATGCCGTCGCGGGCCGGATCGCGCCCGGCTGCCGTGCGGACCTGACGGCCTTCACCCTCGACCCGGTCACCGCCGCCCCCGACGAGCTGGCCCAGGCCCCCGTCCGCCTGACCATGTCGGGCGGACGGATCACCCACCAGGAGGGCTAGGCCCTGTCGTCAAAGTAGCGCCGGTAAGGCCCGCGGCGTCCGGTGCCGTGCATCGCAAGGCGGAGGAGCTCCCGAGTACTGGACGTACTTGGGTGCTCCGACAACGCGGCGAGGTGCGGTGCCGGGCGTCGCGGGCCTGGGGGCACCTCCCAGCGGTAGCTGGGGGAGGGACTTTGACGACAGGGCCTAGGCCTAGGCCCGCCGGAAGCGGTTCAGCAGGGCCGAGGCGGGGTGCGGACCGGTGTGCACCGGCTGGCGCGGCAGCCGGTGCGGCAGCGATCCGTACCAGGCGTGGGAGACGGCGTACCCGAAGGCCAGGCACATCATGCCGCCGACGGCGTCGAGCCAGAAGTGGTTGGCGGTGGCCACGATCACGACCAGGGTCGCCGCCGGGTACAGCAGCCCCAGGAGCCGGGCCCACGGGGCGGAGGCCACCGCGAAGATGGTCAGCCCGCACCAGAGCGACCACCCTATGTGCATGGACGGCATCGCCGCGTACTGGTTCGACATCTGCTTGAGGTTCCCCGAGGCCATGGAGCCCCAGGTGTGGTGCACCAGCACGGTGTCGATGAACTGCTGCCCGTTCATCAGGCGGGGCGGCGCCAGCGGGTAGAGGTAGTAGCCGACCAGGGCCACGCCCGTGGTGGCGAAGAGGATGAGGCGGGTGGCGGCGTAACGCCCGGGATGGAAACGGTAGATCCACACCAGGACGCCGATGGTCACGATGAAGTGGAGCGTCGCGTAGTAGTAGTTCATGCTCACCACCAGCCACGTCACCGAGTTCACGGCGTGGTTGACGGACTGTTCCACGGCGATGCCGAGACCGCGCTCCACGCTCCAGATCCAGTCGGCGTTCGCGAGCGCGGCCGCCTTCTGCTCGGGCACGGCGTTGCGGATCAGCGAGTACGTCCAGTAGCTGACGGCGATCAGCAGGATCTCGAACCAGATCCGCGGCCGGCGCGGGACGCGCAGCCGGGTCAGCAGGGGGCGATCCGGCTCCGGACGGGTCTCGTCCTCGGTCACGATGGGTGACGAGACGTCCGTCCGAGTTTCCAGTGTCTTCACGCTCGCTTCACCCATGGGGAGAGAGTCTGCCAGATGCGTTCCCGGCTCCGATCATCCCTCGGGACGGTCTTCGGCGCCTCTCCTCAGCCCTACGGACTACCCCTCCCTAGGGGGTACGCCGTTGCCCCGGCCCCGAGGCCGTCGACCCGCGGACCACCAGCTCGGGCAGGAACACGAACTCGCTGTGCGGGGCCGGCGTGCCGCCGATCTCCTCCAGCAGGGTCCGCACCGCCGCCTGCCCCATGGCCTGCACGGGCTGGCGGATGGTGGTCAGCGGCGGATCGGTGAACGCTATGAGGGGGGAGTCGTCGAAGCCGACCACCGACACGTCCTGCGGCACCCGCAGCCCCTGCTGGCGGGCGGCCCGGATCGCGCCGAGCGCCATCATGTCGCTCGCGCACACCACCGCCGTGCAGCCCCGCCCGATGAGCGCGGTCGCGGCGGCCTGACCGCCCTCCAGGGTGTACAGGGAGTGCTGGATCAGCTCCTCCACCTCGGCCTCGCCGAGCCCGAGCCGCTCCTGCACGGCGGCCCGGAAGCCCTCGATCTTGCGCAGCACCGGCACGAACCGCTTGGGCCCGACCGCGAGCCCGATCCGGGTGTGCCCGAGCGCCGTCAGGTGGGTCACGGCGAGGTGCATCGCGGCCCGGTCGTCGGGGGAGACGAAGGGGGCCCGCACCTTGTCGGAGAAACCGTTGATCAGGACGTACGGGACGCCCTGGCCGCGCAGTTGGTCGTAGCGGCCCATGTCGGCGGTGGTGTCGGCGTGCAGCCCGGACACGAAGATGATCCCGGAGACCCCGCGGTCCACCAGCATCTCGGTCAGTTCGTCCTCGGTGGACCCGCCGGGCGTCTGCGTCGCCAGCACCGGGGTGTACCCCTGCCGGGTCAGGGCCTGGCCGATGACCTGCGCGAGCGCTGGGAAGATGGGGTTGTCCAGCTCGGGGGTTATCAGACCGACGAGCCCCGCGCTGCGCTGGCGCAGCCGCACGGGCCGCTCGTAGCCGAGCACGTCGAGCGCGGCCAGCACGGATTCACGGGTGCCGGCGGCCACACCGGGCTTGCCGTTGAGCACGCGGCTGACTGTGGCTTCGCTGACCCCCGCCTGGGCTGCGATGTCGGCTAGCCGTGCGGTCACGGGATTGGACTGTACCGGTAGCGGGCTCACATCGCCCACCACGTGCAGGAATCGGGGGCAAGACGGACCGTGCGGCCGTCCGTCTCGACCGGGGAGCTGGAGAGGACGGGCCGGCCGGGGGAGGGCAGCTCCACCGAGGTGGGGCGGGTGTTGAGGGTGCAGGCGAAACCGGGGCGGGTGAAGAGGAGGACGCCCTCGGGCGCGGGGCGCCAGCGCATGCCCCGCGTGAAGACCGCGGGCCCCGCCCCCGTTCCGGGCCACTCGTCGCCGGGCCCGCCCTGCCCCGCCGCGGGTGCGCCCAGGCCCGGCATGGCCCGGCGCAGCTCGAGGGCGGCGCGGTACAGCTCCAGCGTCGAGTGCGGGTCCCCGGTCTGCGCGGCCACGCTCAGCCCCGCCCAGCCGGCGGGCTGCGGCAGCCAGCTGCCGCCGGCGCCGAACCCGTACGGGGCCTCCTCGCCCGACCACGGGATCGGTACGCGGCACCCGTCGCGCAGCCCCTCCTGCCCGTCGGCCTCGGGCCGCGCCGCCCCGGGCCGCGCCGCCCCGGTCCCGGTCCGCGCGGCGGACGTCCGGCGGAAGGCCGGGTCCCGGCGGGCCTCGTCCGGGAGGTCGGTGACCTCCGGCAGGCCGAGCTCCTCGCCCTGGTAGACGTACGCCGACCCGGGCAGCGCCAGCATCAGCAGCGCGGCCGCCCGCGCCCGGGCCAGGCCCTGCGCCCCGCCCCCGTACCGGGTGACGTGCCGTACGACGTCGTGGTTGGACAGCACCCAGGTCGTCGGGGCGCCGACGGAGGCGGTGGCGGCCAGCGACTCGTCGATGACGGTCCGCATGGCGGCCGGGTCCCAGGGGCAGTTCAGGAACCGGAAGTTGAAGGCCTGGTGCAGCTCGTCGGGGCGTACGTACAGCGCGAGCCGCTCCGAGGTCGGCGCCCAGGCCTCGGCGACCCCGATGCGCGGGCCCTCGTAGGAGTCGAGCAGGCGGCGCCAGGAGCGGTGGATCTCGTGGACCCCGTCCTGGTCGAAGAAGGGGAGCGGCTCGGTGCCGATCAGCGTGGCCTGGGCGCCGCGGCCGATGTCGGGCAGGCCGGGTGCCTTGACCATGCCGTGGGCCACGTCCACGCGGAAGCCGTCCACCCCGAGGTCGAGCCAGAAGCGCAGCACCGAGGCGAACTCCTCCGCCACCTCCGGGTGCTCCCAGTCGAGGTCGGGCTGCTCGGGGGCGAAGAGGTGCAGGTACCAGTCGCCTCCCCCAGCCTCCGGCCGGGAGGTGCCCCCATCTACGCGGGTCCAGGCCGGGCCGCCGAACACGGACTCCCAGTCGTTCGGGGGCTCGGATCCGTCGACGCCCCGCCCCGGGCGGAACAGGTACCGCTCCCGGGCGCCGGGCACGCCGGCGAGGGCCTCGCGGAACCAGGGGTGGGCCTCGGAGGTGTGGTTCGGCACCACGTCCACGATCACCCGCAGGCCCAGCGCGTGCGCGGCCCGTACCAGGTCGTCGGCGTCGGCGAGGTCCCCGAAGAGGGGGTCGACGGCCCGGTAGTCGGCGACGTCGTAGCCGCCGTCCGCCTGCGGGGACACGTAGAAGGGGGTCAGCCACACCGCGTCCACGCCGAGGCGGGCCAGGTGCGGGAGCCGCTCGCGCACCCCGCGCAGGTCCCCGACGCCGTCGCCGTCGCTGTCCGCGAAGGAGCGGACGTACACCTGATAGATGACGGCATCGCGCCACCAGTCTTCGCTCACGGTCGGGTTGCTGGAAGCTCTTGCAAGCGGGGCGGCCGTCAACTCGTGGTTCATAACGGGGTCAACGCGCGTACACGCCCCCTGGTTGCGGGCCTGTGCGATCGAAGCGCCATCGAACTAACAGCAAGCTGCGGCAACCGTAGGGACACACGGATGTAACGATCGCCTCCGCTTGCAGAAAATTGCCGCAAGGTCTTTCCGTCGGCTTTCAGGCTTGTTACGTTCCTCGCAACTCGGGACCGCGAGGGCGCGGCCGGGATCATCGAAGGAGTTCATATGCGGCGTGGCATAGCGGCCACCGCGCTGGTCGCGACCCTGGCACTCGCGGCGACGGCTTGCGGCGGTGACACCAACGACGGTGGCGAGACGAAGGCCGGCGGCGAGCTGACCGGCACCGTCACCTGGTGGGACACCTCGAACGACGCCGAGAAGGCCAGCTTCCAGAAGATCGCCGAGGCCTTCACCGCGAAGCACCCGAAGGTCACCGTCAAGTACGTCAACGTGCCCTACGGCGACGCCCAGAACAAGGTCAAGAACGCCTTCAGCAGCGGCTCCGAGGCCCCGGACGTGATCCGCGCCGACGTCGGCTGGGTCGCCGACTTCGCCTCGCTCGGCTACCTCGACGAGGTCCCGGCCGACACCGCGAAGAAGATCGACGCCGAGTTCCTGCCGCAGGCCGCCGCCAGCGGCAAGTTCGAGGGCAAGACCTTCGCCGTACCGCAGGTCATCGACACCCTCGGCCTCTTCTACAACAAGAAGATGCTCGCCGACGCCGGCGTCCAGCCGCCCAAGACGCTGGAGGAGCTGAAGACCGCCGCCACGGCCATCAAGGCCAAGACCGGCAAGACCGGCCTCTACCTGCGCGGCGACGACTCCTACTGGTTCCTCCCCTTCATCTACGGCGAGGGCGGCGACCTCGTCGACGCCAAGACCAAGACGGTCACCGTCGACAACCCCGCCGGCGTCAAGGGCTTCAAGGCCGCCCGCGACCTGGTCACCTCCGGCGCGGCGGTCACCAACGCCACCGACGGCTGGACCAACATGCAGACCGCCTTCAAGTCCGGGGAGGTCGCGATGATGATCAACGGCCCCTGGGCCGTCGCGGACAGCTACGCCGGCGACCAGTTCAAGGACAAGGCCAACCTCGGCGTCGCCCCCGTCCCGGCCGGCTCCGCCAAGGCCGGCGCCCCCCAGGGCGGCCACGACCTCGCCGTCTACGCGGGCTCCAAGAACCGCACCGCCGCGCACGCCTTCGTGGAGTACCTGACCTCCCAGGAGGTCCAGGTCCAGTCCGCCAAGGAGCTGAGCCTGCTGCCGACGCGCACCGCCGCCTACGAGCAGCCGGACGTCAAGGCCAGCGAGATGGTGCAGTTCTTCAAGCCGGCCGTCGACAAGGCCGTCGAGCGCGCCTGGATCCCGGAGAACGGCTCCCTCTTCGAGCCGCTGAAGGTCGAGTACACCAAGGCCGTCACCGGCACCTCGACCCCCGAAGAAGCGGCCAAGGCGGCCGGCGTCGAATTCCGCAAGATCCTCAAGGGCTGGAAGTAGTACGAACCATGGCTGCTGACACCAGCCGGTCGGTGGCGAAGGCCGCGGACGGCGAGACGACCCTCGCCGCCCGCGGCCCCAGCCGCACGACTGCCAGAAGCAACCGCGGCCTCACCCGCGCCCTCGCCACCCACTGGTACGCCTGGGCCATGGTCGCCCCGGTGGTGCTCGTCCTCGGCGTGATCGTCGGCTGGCCCCTCGTACGCGGCGTCTACCTGTCGCTGACCGACGCCAACGAGCGCAACGTCGCCCGCACCATCGGCGTGCGCCACATCGAGGCCACGTACGAGTTCGTCGGGCTCGACAACTACACGACGGTCCTCGGCGACCCCGTCTTCTGGCAGCGGCTGGTGTGGACGGTGGTGTGGACCGTCGCGTGCGTGTCCGTCACCTTCGTGCTCGGCCTCACCCTGGCCACCATGCTCAACAGGCAGTTCCGCGGCCGCGCCGCCTACCGGATGGCGCTCATCCTGCCCTGGGCCGTCCCCGGCTTCGTCTCCGTCTTCGCCTGGCGGTTCCTCTTCAACCGCGACAACGGCATCCTGAACAAGATCCTCGACGGCGGCGGCATCGCGGCCGTCCCGTGGCTCGACGACCCGACCTGGGCCAAGCTCGCCGTCATCTCCGTGAACGTCTGGCTCGGCATCCCCTTCATGATGGTCGCCCTGCTCGGCGGACTGCAGTCCATCCCCGCGGAGCTGTACGAGGCCGCAGAGATGGACGGCGCCGGCCCCTGGCAGCGGTTCCGGCACATCACCCTGCCCGGCCTGCGCGCCGTGAGCATGACGGTGATCCTGCTCTCCACCATCTGGACCTTCAACATGTTCCCGGTGATCTTCCTGCTGACGCGGGGCGGGCCCGGCGACTCCACCGAGATCCTGGTGACCCAGGCCTTCCGCGAGGCCTTCATCGCCAGCCCCCGCGACTTCGCCGGCTCCGCGACGTGGGGCGTACTCATCCTCGCCCTGCTCATGATCTTCGCGCTGGTCTACCGGCGCTCGCTGCGCAAGCAGGGAGAGGTGTGGTGAACACCGTGACCCCCCAGACCGCCGCCGGCAAGACCGCCCGTACTAGGGGCAGCCGCTCCCCGCTCGCCTCCTTCGGCCTGCACGCCACGCTCGTCGTCGCGTCCGTGATCGCCGTCTTCCCCGTGCTGTGGATCCTGCTGACCTCCCTCAAGCCGGCCAAGTACGCGATCAGCACGGACTTCGTGAAGGAACCGACCCTCGGCAACTACCAGTACCTGCTGGAGTCGAGCCACTTCCTCAGCTGGTTCGCCAACTCCGTCCTGGTCGCCGGCGTCACCACCGTCCTCGGCGTGTTCATCGCCGCCACCACCGGATACGCGGTCAGCCGCTTCAAGTTCCCCGGCATGAAGCCGCTGATGTGGACCCTGCTCATCACGCAGATGTTCCCGATGGCCATCCTGATCGTCCCGCTCTACAACCTGATGGGCGAGCTCGGGCTGCTCAACCAGCCGCTCGGCCTGATCATCACGTACCTCACCATCGCCGTGCCGTTCTGCGCCTGGATGATGAAGGGCTTCTTCGACACGATCCCGGTGGAGATCGACGAGTCGGGGCGGGTGGACGGGCTCAACCCCTTCGGGACCTTCTGGCGCCTCATCCTGCCCCTCGCCAAGCCCGGCCTCGCCGTGACCGGCTTCTACGCCTTCATCACCGCCTGGGGCGAGGTCGCCTACGCCTCCGCCTTCATGGTCGGCGAGGAGAACCTCACCCTGGCCGGCGGACTCCAGACCTTCGTCACGCAGTACACCTCCAACTGGGGCGCCATGAGCGCGGCTTCCGTCCTCATCGCGATTCCGGCGGCCGTCTTCTTCCTCTTCGCCCAGCGTCACCTCGTCGCCGGGATGACGGCGGGCGCGACCAAGGGCTGACCACCCCGCGCCCGCCCCCTCTCACCCCCGGCCCGATCTCTCCAAGGACACCATGACCCAGCACCTCGCCGACGCACTCGCCACCCCGACCGGGACCCAGCCCGGCTGGTGGAGAGACGCGGTGATCTACCAGGTCTATCCGCGCAGCTTCGCCGACTCCAACGGGGACGGCATGGGGGACCTCGAAGGCATCCGCAGCCGGCTGCCCCACCTGCGCGACCTGGGTGTCGACGCCGTGTGGCTCAGCCCCTTCTACGCCTCCCCGCAGGCCGACGCCGGCTACGACGTCGCCGACTACCGGGCCATCGACCCCATGTTCGGCACCCTGCACGACGCCGACGCCGTGATCCGCGAGGCTCATGGGCTGGGCATGCGGATCATCGTCGACCTCGTCCCCAACCACTGCTCCGACCAGCACGAATGGTTCAAGCAGGCACTGCGGGAGGGCCCCGGGACCCCGCTGCGCGACCGCTTCCACTTCCGGCCGGGCAAGGGCGAGACCGGGGAACTCCCGCCGAACGACTGGGAGTCCATCTTCGGCGGCCCCGCCTGGACCCGCGTCGCCGACGGCGAGTGGTACCTCCACCTGTTCGCCCCCGAACAGCCCGACTTCAACTGGGACCACCCCGCCGTCCAGGACGAGTTCCGCTCCGTGCTCCGGTTCTGGCTCGACCTGGGCGTCGACGGCTTCCGGATCGACGTCGCGCACGGCCTGGTCAAGGCCCCCGGACTGCCCGACCTCGGCCGCGACGAGCAGCTCAAGCTCCTCGGCAACCAGGTGCTGCCCTTCTTCGACCAGGACGGGGTCCACGAGATCTACCGCTCCTGGCGCACCGTCCTCGACGAGTACGCGGGCGACCGCATCGGCGTCGCCGAGGCCTGGACGCCGAGCGCCGACCGGACGGCGATGTACCTGCGCCCCGACGAGCTGCACCAGGCCTTCAACTTCCACTACCTGAGCACCGGCTGGGACGCCGACGCGCTGCGTGCCACCATCGACGAATCGCTCGACGCGATGCGGCCCGTCGGAGCGCCGACGACCTGGGTGCTGTCCAACCACGACGTCGTCCGCCACCGGACCCGCTTCGGCAGCCTCGGGCGGGCGCGGGCGGCCGCGCTGCTGATGCTGGCCCTGCCCGGGTCGGCGTACGTCTACCAGGGCGAGGAGCTCGGCCTGCCGGAGGTCACCGACCTGCCGGACGAGGTGCGCCAGGACCCGTCGTTCTTCAAGGCCAACGGGCAGGACGGGCTGCGCGACGGCTGCCGCGTCCCGATCCCGTGGTCGGGGGACGAGGCCCCGTACGGCTTCGGCGCCGGCGGCAGCTGGCTGCCCCAGCCCGCCGAGTGGGTGGGGCTCAGCGTGGCCGCGCAGACCGGCGACCCGGCGTCGACGCTCGAGCTGTACCGCGCCGCCCTGCGGATCCGGCGGGATCACGGGGACCTGGGGGCGGGGGACGCCGTGCAGTGGCTGCCGTCCGCGGACGGGGTCCTGGCGTTCCGCCGGGGTTCGTTCGTGTGCACCGTCAACACCACCGGCGAGGCCGTACGCATAGCCGCGCCGGGTTCCGTACTGCTCGCCAGCGGGGACCTCGCCGACCCCGAGGTCCTGCCCGCCGACACGGCGGTGTGGTGGCAGGGGTGAGTTCCCCGTTGCGGCTGACGGACATCGCCTCGCAGGCCCAGGTCAGCGAGGCGACCGTCAGCCGTGTGCTCAACGGCAAGGCGGGCGTGGCGGCCGGCACCCGGCACCGGGTCCTGGCCGCCATGGACCTGCTCGGCTACGAGCGGCCGGTGCGGCTCAAACGCCGCAGCAACGGCCTCGTGGGGCTGCTGATACCCGAGCTGACCAACCCCATCTTCCCGGCGTTCGCGCAGGTCATCGAGCAGGCCCTGGCCGGACACGGCTACACGCCGGTGCTCTGCACGCAGACCCCGGGCGGGGCCACCGAGGACGAGCTGGTCGAGCAGCTGGAGGAACGGGGGGTCACGGGGATCGTCTTCCTGTCCGGCCTGCACGCCGACGCCTCGCAGGACCCCGCCCGCTACCAGCGGCTGTCGGCCAGGGGGCTGCCGTTCGTCCTGATCAACGGCTTCAACGAGGCGATCAGCGCCCCCTTCGTCTCCCCGGACGACCGGGCGGCCGCCGACATGGCCGTACGGCACCTCGAGGAGCTGGGACACCGGCGGATCGGCCTGGCCATCGGGCCCACCCGCTACGTCCCCTCGGCGCGCAAGGAGCAGGGCTTCCTGGCGGCGCGGCCCGGTGCGGTGGCCGAGGGACTCGTCCAGCGCACCCTGTTCACCGTCGAAGGCGGCCACGCGGCGGGCGGCGCCCTGCTGGAACGGGGCTGCACGGGGGTGGTGTGCGCGAGCGACATGATGGCGCTCGGGGTCATCCGCGCCGCCCGGGAGCGGGGGCTGCGGGTGCCGGAGGACGTGTCGGTGGTCGGCTTCGACGACTCCCCGCTGATCGCCTTCACAGACCCCCCGCTGACGACGGTCCGCCAGCCCGTCCGCGCCATGGCCACGGCCGCGGTCGGCGCGCTCCTGGAGGCGGTGGCGGGCACGCCGGTCCAGCGCACGGAGTACGTCTTCCAGCCGGAGCTGGTGGTGAGGGGCTCGACGGGGGCGGTGGCGGGGGCGTAGGCCCGGCGCGGGTGGGTCGCGGTGCGGGTGCGGGTGCGGGTGCGCTGGTACGTCGCTTCGCGGTGCGGGCCCGCTATCTCCCCCTCGAGGGGCCGGCGGCCGGTCGGCGGCTGCCCACCCGCCTCCCCGTCTGCGGGCCGGTGGGCGGATGGGGTTTCGGCCCGGCAGAGCCAACGCGTCCGACAGAGCGCTGTCCGCGAATTCACCACCGCCGTCGGCAACGTCGAGCCGGCCTAGCTCACGCTGCACCCGGCTGAGGCCCTCTCGGGAGCGAAAACGCCGCGGGGGCGGCCGACGTCGCTGTCGGGCCGCCGCCGCGGCGCGAGCCGCCCCGGGTCAGGCGCCCAGGTGGGACCCCTTCGCCCACTCCTTCTCGCCCTCCTTGGCACAGGTCGAGCTGTAGACGGGGCCGGCGAACGCCGGGAGGTTGTGGGGCACCGCGGCGAACGAGGAGCAGTTCGACGAGTGGCCCGCGCGACCGCCGTTGAAGTAGTCGATTTCGACCCCGCCGTCGGCCAGGGCGGCGCCGGCCCCGCCCAGCAGGACGCCGACAGCCAGGACGGACGCGGTGACAGCAGAACGAATGCGCATGACTCCCCTAAGGATCTATGGAAGACGCGCCGGTCGATCTGCGCGCCGACCGGTCCAACCTCCCGGGAGCACCGCTGGGAACGGGCGTTCACTCCAATGCCCGCGGCTGTATCGTTTCGACACTCTGCGCCCCCCCTCACGCCCCCAGCGGAACATCGCGCGCCCCGTAGAACGGGACGGTCCACAATCGCTACGCGCTCCGCACATCTCGGCGACCGATGGCCGTCTTGGGCTGGGCGCACGCAGTACGTCTTCCAGCCGGAGCTGGTGGTGAGGGGCTCGACGGGGCCGGTGGCGGGGGCGTAGGCCCGGCGCGGGTGGGTCGCGGTGCGGGTGCGGGTGCGCTGGTACGTCGCTTCGCGGTGCGGGCCCGCTATCTCCCCCTCGAGGGGCCGGCGGCCGGTCGGCGGCTGCCCACCGGCCTCCCCGTCTGCGGGCCGGTGGGCGGATGGGGTTTCGGCCCGGCAGAGCCAACGCGTCGGACGGGGGCTTCGGGGCGGGGTTTCACCTGGGCGGTGGCAGGGACGGTTTGGGGGTTTCCCGTCAGTCCCATCGTCCTTCCGGGGCGGGCCGGTCCCTCAAGGGCGCTCCCTTCGGTCGCGTCGCTTCGCGATGGCCTTCGGCCACCCTTGACCGACCGTCCCGCCCCGGAAAGACAAAGGACTGCCGGGAAGCCCCCAAAGGAACGGTCACGGGGCAGGAAGAGAGGGACGGGCGCCTCAGCGATGAGCCGAGGGGCCGGGCCCAGGCCTGCCGGGCATCCGGGCCCTCAGATGACTCATCCCGTGCCGAGGTGCGGCCAATACCCGCACCAGACAGCGGCCAGCTCCCCCTGCAGAGCACCCAAACGCGACAGATCGCTACGCGCTTCGCAGATCTCGGCGGCCGGCGGCCGGCGACCTGGCCCGACTCCTCGCCGGTCGCGCCCAGGCAGTGCACGGCATCGACGCGGACGCCGCAATCGTCGCTCGAGCACGAGAGGTCACCACTCCAGGAACGCAGGTGACCTTCGTTGTCGGAGACGCGGTGAGCGCGATACCACCAGGCTCGTACGACGTCATCACCTGCGTCGCAACGATCCACCACCTGCCCTTCAATGACGCTCTCACCCTCTTCCGCCAGCACCTGGCGCCTGGCGGAACCCTGGTCGTCGTCGGCCTCGCCCGGGCCCACTCTCCCGTTGATCACGTCCTCGGTGCCGCTGCCATTCCGGCGAATGTCGCCATGGCATGGTTCAAGAACAAGGGCCGCAAGACACCACGGCCGGCCTCGATGACTGCGCTGACTCAACCGGCGACCATGAGCTTCCCCGACATCGTTCGCGACGCCCGCCACACACTGCCCGGTGCGCGGCTCCGCCGACGACTCTTCTGGCGCTACACGCTGGTCTGGCACCAGCACTGGGTGGCCACGTGTGGCGCGTCAGCCGGCGGGCTCGATGTTGGTGGCGGCGGTGGTGAATTCGCGGCCGGATGCGACTCGGATGTAGGCCAGTTCCATCCAGTGCTCGATGCCGGTGCCGGAGACGTTCTCGTTGATCACGGCCATCAGCTCGCCCTCGGTGCCCGAAGCGATGTCGCGGACGCGGCGGCGCAGGAGTCGGTGGGGGACGTACTCGTAGCACTCACTCATCGGACGCCTCCTCGAGGGAGGCGACGAAGCGCTCCCAGCCGGCACGGGCCCGGGCCAGTAGGTCTGCACTGGGCACGGGCACGGGGGCCGCCCTCGGCACAGGGCCGTCCGGGGTGTCGATGCCGATCACGGGTCGCTCCCTGCCGTCGTCAGCGGGTGGTGAGACCCAGAGTGGCGACGCCACGGTGCGGCGCACCAGCGATGTGCAGATTTGTGCACACAGCTCATCAGTCAGTGGCTTTTGCCGAGTTGGGGACTTGACGGTTACTACTCCAGCCAGGACTGTGATGCACAGAAGTGCACGGGCTGCAATCGGAGGCTGACATGGCGTTAGTGTTCGTCGGTGTTGATCCCAACACCGGAGACAAGCAGAGCCCGACCGTTTGGGCTGATCTGGAGCACGAGGAGCTAGTGCTTCAGGGGTGGAAGCCGAGTCCAGAGCTGGAAGCCGAGTGCGCGGCGACCGAAATCCCCGGTCATGCCAAGGGCATCCCCGAAGGGGAAGCCGTCGTCCGGATCCCCGCCCGCATGCTGCACAGCATCAGGGAGGCCTGCGATGCCCTCGAGTCCCACGTTCGATGACCTGATGGCCGGCTGCGCCCACGCTGTGCACCTGGAGATGCGCGACTCCTACGCGGTCGACTACGAGGTGGGTCCATTCGCGGAATGGCGGGAAGGCTTCCGGCACGATCCGGCCGACAGGGGTTCCTGGTGGCGTCCCTGGCTGGACCTGATCGCGGAGACCGTGGGGCGTGGCGCTGTGATCCGCAGGGCGCGGGTCGTTTCCGAACCGGTCAGCGAGTACACGCGCTTCCTCTACGACGGGACGTTCACCAACGTTGCGGCTGGTGAGCAGGTGCGCTGGCTTCCACGTCGCCGAGCCTCGGACCTCGCGCTGCCGGGCAACGACTTCTGGCTCTTCGACGGCAAGTGGGTCCACTGGAATCACTTCTCCGGCGATGGATCGTCGTTGGGTGAGGAGATCACCAACGATCCGGTCCCGGCAAAGCTGTGTGCCCAGGCCTTCGAAGCCGTCTGGGCGCGGGCTGTCCCTCATGACGAGTACAAGATCTGACTGGTCCCACAGCCAATGCCCCATTCCCCCTCGTCCTCTGCGCAGGCCGCCCGCGAAGCCGTCGCCGCACGGCTTCGCGACCTGCGCAAGGGCGCGGGGCTCACCCTTGCAGAACTGGCTTCGGCTTGCGGTTGGCACCACTCCAAGACGTCTCGCATCGAGAACGCCCGCACGGCTCCATCGGCCCGGGACATACGCCACTGGTGCCAGGCCTGCGGCCTGCCGGACGAAGCGTCTGACCTCATCGCCCAGTCCCTGAACGCCGAAACCCTGTACAACGAGTGGCGACACCAGGTGAGGGGCGGCCTGAAGAAGCTTCAGGAGTCCTGGGTCCAGTTCTTCGAAGAGACCCAGCTGTTCCGGATCTACTCCTCCACCCTCGTACCGGGGCTGCTTCAAACGGAGGGGTACGCCGGCGCGCTGCTCAGCACCATCGCCTCCTTCCGCGGCTACCCCGACAGCGGACTCGAAGCGGCACGCGCCCGCGTCGAGCGGTCCAGGGTCATCCGCAAACCCGGCCGCCGCGCCGTCCTGATTGTCGAAGAAGCAGCCCTGTACTACCGATTGGGTGACCCGGCTTCCATGGCGGCCCAGCTCGGCCACCTGCTGACCGCCGGGGCCCTACCGACTGTCTCACTCGGAGTGATCCCGACCTCGGTAAGCCCGCGCACGATGTGGCCTGTAGAGACATTCCACGTCTACGACGACACCCTCGTGTCGGTAGAGCTGCTGTCTGCAGAAGTCAACGTCACGCAACCGTCCGAGATCGAGGTCTACCTGAAGGCCTTCGAACAATTGCGCTCGATGGCCGTGTACGGCGCGCGTGCCAGGGCCCTGGTGGTCAAAGCGCTCGAAGCGCTGGACCAGGACTGACGGCAGAGGGCTGCGCGACCGGCCGCGCGCCAGGCGTAACTACGAAGGCGATCAAGGCGTGAAGCTGCCCGCTCTGCTGGGCGGCCGTCACTGGTGCGGGATGTCGATGCCGGCGGCGCGCAGGTTCGCCTCGACCAGGGTGTTCAACCGGGCGATGGATGGTGCCTGGGCTTCCCGGTGGTGGTTGACCAGTCCGTACCGGGCGGAGGCGTCGGACCGGTTCTGGGATCCGGTCGGCGTCGTCAGCAGGGTGCGGTCGGCCAATAGCTTGTCGGCCAGGGCGGAGGCCAGTTCCTCGATCCGCGGGTCGTCGGGATCCCAGGACGCCGCAGCCAAGCCGCGCTTGGTCAGGTCGACGAACTCGGGATCGTCGAGCCCGTGTTCAAGCCTGGTCAGGAAGGTGTCGAAGACCTCCGGGACCAGCGCCCGGGCCAGTACCAGGGCCTCCCGTTGAGTGGCCACGTACTCGGGGCCGAAGCCGAGACCGGTGAGCCGGTCCAAGACCGCGCAGGCCCGGTCGGGCAGCAGGGCCCGGTCGCCATGGGCGAGCCGGTGCAGGGTGTCGCGTCGCGCGGTCAGGTCCTCGATCTGTTCGGTGAGCCGACGATGGACGTCGTCCAGGGCGCCGGCGAACCGCTCGGGATCGGCGTCGAGCAGGTCGCCGATCTCGGCCAGCGGCACGCCGGCCGCGGCAAGGGTCCGGACCTGGACCAGCCGGAGGAGGTCGGCCGACACGTAACGCCGGTAGCCGGAACCATCACGTTCCGGCTCGGCTACCAGGCCGAGCCGGTGATAGTGCCGCACGGTCTTGATCGTGACGCCGACGAACGCCGCTGCCTGACCGATCGTGAGCCCGTTTGCCATCGGCTCAGCACACCTCCTTGGCGCTCACATCGAGGTACGGGTTGCGGGTGATCACAGGGGCGAGGGTAGCGCGCATCTCCAGTGGCCAACTCCGCCTGGAGGCTGGGAAGCCTGGGATCGGTGCTGGTCAGCCCGTGGCCGCGAGGAGGTTGACCTTGACCTTGGGTCAGGGTGCACGCTCATCACATGGCCGCCGCGAAGGGGGCCGGTGGACAAGGAGATTCATCATGAGTGCAAGCAACAGCGGCTTCTCCGAAGCAGGGCTGCGCCGGCTGCGCGAGGTGCTGGCAGGGCATGTGGAGTCCAAGAAGATTCCCGGGCTGGTCGCCCTGGTCAGCCGCGGCGGCCAGACGCACGTCGAAGCGATCGGGACGATGCGCCATGAGGGTGGCGCGCCGATGCGCCGGGACACGATCTTCCGGATGGCGTCCACGTCCAAGCCGGTCACGACGGCGGCGGCGATGGTCCTGCTCGACGAGTGCAGGCTGCGCCTCGACGAGCCGGTGGACCCGTGGCTGCCCGAACTCGCCGACCGGCGGGTGCTGAAGCGGCCCGACGGCCCGCTGGAGGAGACCGTGCCGGCCCGGCGGCCGATCACCGTACGGGACCTGCTGACCTCCACGTTCGGTCTCGGAATGGATTTCGATCTGCTGGCCTCCCCGATCAGGGCCGCGACCTTCGAGCGCCTTGACTACAGCGTGGCATCCGGGCCGGCGCCCGACCCGGACGAGTGGATGCGTCGCCTCGGCGAGCTGCCGCTGTCGTACCAGCCCGGCGAGCGGTGGCAGTACGACCTCAGCAACGAGGTGCTCGGCGTGCTCGTCTCCAGGGTCACGGGGCAGCCGTTGGAGACGTTCCTGCGTGAACGCATCCTCGATCCGCTGGGGATGAAGGACACCGCTTTCCACGTGCCCGCCGGCAAGATCGACCGACTGCCGCCCCTGTACGGGCCCGATCCGCAGACCGGAGAGTTCCTCGTGTGGGACGAGGCGGAAGGCGGAAGGAGCAGCCGGCCTCCGGCATTCCAGGGCGCCGGCGGCGGACTGGTCTCCACCGTCGACGACTACCACGCCTACTTCCAGATGCTGCTGAACCAAGGCGTGCACGGCAGTGAACGGATCTTGTCCCGGCCCGCCGTCGAGCTGATGACCACCAACCGCCTCACGCCCGAGCAGCAAGCTGACCGGGCCGCCATGTACAGGAACATCGCCCACATCACGGTCGGCCAGGCACAGCAGGGCGGCTGGGGCTTCGGGATGGCGGTGCGCACCCATCGTGGCGACCACACGCCCATCGGCCAGTTCGGCTGGGACGGCGGTACCGGCACCACCGCCTACGCCGACCCGGACAACCAGCTCACCGGAATCCTGCTCACCCAGGTCGGGATGTCCACCCCGGACTCCGCCCGGCTCATCCACGACTTCTGGACCACGCTCTACCAGGCCATCGACAACTGACACCGCGCTCGCCGAGCTCGGTGCGGCCGGCTCGTCAGTCCCCGCTGATCTCGGAGGGGGGCAGCGCGGCGAGCGCCCGCAGGGTGTTCAGGA
Source organism: Streptomyces sp. NBC_00091 (assembly GCF_026343185.1). GTDB lineage: Bacteria > Actinomycetota > Actinomycetes > Streptomycetales > Streptomycetaceae > Streptomyces. Next base: position 4,281,083 of record NZ_JAPEMA010000001.1, read on the forward strand.
AGCCGCGTCGGTCTTCCTCCGGCACGCGGGCCAGCAGCCGTTCCTCGCGCTGCTGGATCGCTGACTGGACCGCGTCGCGCACCCGGCGCCCCTCGGGGGTGAGGGAGAGTACGCGCGCCCGCCGGTCCGCCGGATCGGGCTGCCGCCGGATCAGTCCGCGCTCTTCCAGGTCGTCGAGGACGCCGATGATCCGGGTCTTGTCGGCGCCGATGTCCCGCGCCAGCGCGGCCTGCGTCCGTACCGGTTCGCTGTCGAGCCCGAGCAGTACCGCGTACGCCCACATGGCCACCCCGTGTTCGCGCAGCACCGGCAACTCGGCAGCCACGAGTGCGCGGCCCAGAGGGACGATCATCGCCGCCAGGTCAGGGCGACCTTCGGGTGCGGTGTTCCCAGTCATGGAGAAGAAGATACTTGTTGACTCATGATGGGCATCTGCTTATCGTAAGCGCATGCGTATGGAATTAGAGGTGGTCAAGGCCTTCAACGAACGTGCGGTACGCGAGAGCATCGCCGTGGTCCGCCGGGTGGCCCTGGAAGACCTCACCCGCCCCACCCCCTGCTCGGCCTGGAACCTGGGCGAGCTGCTCGCGCACATGGCGGCCCAGCATCGGGGTTTCGCGGCGGCGGCGAGGGCCGACGGTGTCAACCTGACGCACTGGAAGGCCGAGGCGCCGGGGCCGCAGGCCGTCGGGCAGTACCTTGCCGCCGCGCAGGCGGTGCTGGCCGCATTCGCCGAAGTCGGCACGGAGGAGCAGGAGTTCGCCCTCCCCGAATTCGGGGAGGGCGCAGCCTTCCCGGCGGTCCGGGCCATCGGATTCCACTTCCTCGACTACGTGGTCCACACCTGGGACGTCGCCCGCGCCCTCGATCTGTCCTTCGCCCTGGACCCCGACATCCTGGATGCCGCCCTCCCCATCGCGCTGGCCGTCCGCGACGGCGCCCACCGCACGCAGCCGGGCGCCGCCTTCGCCCCGAGCCACCCCGAGCCCGCCGACTCCGACGCCCTGACCCGGATCCTCCTGCACCTGGGGCGCTCCCCCTCCTGGGGCCCGCCCGTGCGATCACGTGGTTCGGCGGCCACGGCGACCTGAGCTTCCCAGTACCCCGACCTCGATGTCACCTCGACCAGCACACGGGGCTGCATCTTCCTCGGCCACTACGGCGAGACCGGCTTCTTCGACGGCATCGGCTCGTACGTGAACAACCTGCCGGTCAGCGTCGCCGTCTACCACTGCAGCGCCGACAAGAAGCAGTTCTACCTGGACGGCACGATCCGCCCCGGCGGATACAGCAGCAACTCCAGCTCTCCCGCGCAATTCGGAGAGCGCGGTGCCACGTGCACCGGCGGCGTCGACCCCAACGCCGGCCTGTAGCAGCTGACCCATGCCCTCCGTCTCTCTGTCGGATCACCGACGGAGAGACGGAGGGCATGGGTCAGTCCTTGTCGCGGTAGTTCATGAACCAGTGGGTGTCGAAGTAGTGGGCCATCGTGTACGGATGGTGCGGGTCGAGGAGGATGCGGCAGATGAACTCCGCGGCCGAGCAGTCGAAGGGGGCCAAGCCGTCGTCGAAGCTCCGGATGGCGACGGACCAGCGGTCCGGGTCGGTGCTGTCGTCGGTCTGCCAGCAGTAGAGGTTCTCGTGCTCGGTGCTTGCCCAGATGAGCAGGCCGTCCTCGCGTAGGTGGGTCCACGGCTCCTGGTTCAGAGTGAGGAATCCGTCGAAGGCGCCTTCCCCGAATATCTCCACCATGCGCTTGTAGTCGCCGGGAAGGCGCGTGCCCACCTCTGCCTCGATCCGCGCCCAGTCGACGTCCGGCCGCTGCGGGGGCGAGGTCCAGGAGGTGATGGCCACGAGCTGCTCGACCCAGTCCTCGTCCCAGTCCGCGTCCCAGCCCGTCCCCCCGGTGGCCGGCACCTCTACCCGCCGCGGCACGGCCGCCAGCACCGGCCGGACGACGCCTTGCGCGTCCCGAGCGGTCCCGGCGCCGATCCACTGACCTCCGTACGCCCATGCCCGAATCGTCTCGCCCCGGCCTTCGAGGACAGCGAGGAGGGCCGCGCCACGGGACTCGTCCACGGTCGGATCCGTGAAGCCGTCCAGGACCAGGGTCCGTGGTGCCCCGTAACGGTCGGCCAGCCTGTCTACGAGCATGTGCGGGTCGGTGTCCAGCGACAGGTACAGGGATCCGCCCGGGGCGTCGATCCGGTCCAGCAGGTCGTTGAGCATCGATTGCGTGAGGTCCATGACGGACAGGAAAGCGCACTCCACTGACAAGGGCCCCCGGTCCCGTTGAGCACCGTCCGGCACCGTCCGGTCGTCCAGCCGTGGCCGTCCCGGCACAGGCCGGGGCGGCCACGGCTGCGACGACAGCTTCTAGGCGGAAGGCGGGGTGACCACCTTGATGTTGAACGTGTGGGCCCCCAGACCGACCGCGATGCCGCTGAAGAGCAGGGCGAAGTGCTCCTGTCCGCGTGCGGTGGCGATACCGCCGATGTCCAGCTGGGACGATGGCGGCCAGCCGAGGTCGGTGAGCAGCCGGCCGGTGGTCCGTTTGGCTTCGGCGTCGTCGCCGGAGAGGAAGACGGTGCTCGGGCCGTCGAGACCGTCCGGGGCGGTCATCACGGTGGAGTCCATGGTGCACAGCGTCTTGACGACGGGGGTCAGGGGGAAGGCCTCCTGGATCTGTTCGGCCAGGCTGCTGTTGGGATGCGAGAGTTCGGTGAAGTCGTCGGAGAGGCCGACCCCGACATCGATCAGTAACGTGCCGGCCAGGGCCGGTGCCCCGATGGAGCGCAGCAGCTCCACGGAGACGGTCCCCGGGGTGGCGTTGACCAGTACCTCTGCGTGAGCGGCCGTCTCGCTGAGGCCGGCCACGGGGAGACCGAGGTCGGTCCGGTCCTGCGGCCGGCGTGATCCGAGGAGCACGTCGTGTTGTGCGGCGCTCCAGCCATGGGCCAGTGCTCGAGCGACGTTTCCGGTGCCAAGTAGTCCTATTCGCATGCTGTGACGCTATTCATTGCCGGAGCTCGGCGAATCGGGCTACGGGCCCAGCTGGACCGGTACCAAAGTCCTACTTCTTTGGTCGCGTCGTCACCTGGGCGTGGGTGGGGTTGCGCGGAGGGCTGCCGAGAGGGCGGGCAGGGAGTCTGCCGAGGTGTACACCGTTGCCGCGTCCACCAGGCCGGCTGCGCCCAGGTCGAGGCGGACCGGCGGGTCGAGGTGTACGGCGACGTTCAGCGAGGCGTCCACCGAGCAGGCCACCGCCCCCGGTTCGCCCGGTACGGGGCGCGGGCCCCGGCCCGGGACGGTGCGGACCACCGGTGACGCGGAGCGGACCGCCGAGCGCGGCAGCGTCACGTCCCCGAGGAAGCCGGTCCGCAGGACCACCCGCTCCGCGTCCACCTCGTGCGGATGCCGGAGCACCGCGGCCACCAGGCCGAGCCCGGCCAGTACCAGCAGCGCCTCGAACGCCGCGTGCGCCGGGCGGGCCACGGGCGGCAGCATCGAGGACAGCAGGAAGGCCACCACGATCTCCATGGCCACCAGCGGCAGCACCAGCTGCCGCAGCCCCGCCGAATGCCGCGGTCCCGGTACTGGAGGGCGCCGCACCAGTACCGCCATCAGCGACCCGGCCCATACGCGCGCGATGCCGGCCCTGCTCGGCCTGGCGGTCACGACTCCCGTCACCTTCTCCGTCGCCGTCACGGACACCCCCCTGCTCCGTCGTTCGTCGCTCGTTCCTTTCAGGCTCGGGCGAGTTCAGGAGGGAGGAAAGTGACGAATGTCAGAGGTGTGCGGTGAGATCCGCTTGCTGTCCGTGGTCTCCGGAAACAATTCTGCAATCTCTTGCGCAAGGTCTTGCAACACTTCGGGGCGCCCCCTACGGTCGCGTGCAACCCCCCACACCTCTCCCGCCAGGAGGATCCCCACATGTCCCGATCCGCGCGCACCGGTAGATCCCTGCTGGCGGCGACGGCCTTTGCCGTCGCCGCCCTCGGCGCGCAGGCGCCGCACGCGCAGGCCGCCGCCCCGGGTGACAAGGACGTCACCGCCGTGCTGTTCGAGTGGAAGTTCGACTCTGTTGCCGCCGCCTGTACCGACAGCCTCGGGCCCGCCGGGTACGGGTACGTCCAGGTCTCGCCGCCGCAGGAGCATATCCAGGGGGCCCAGTGGTGGACCTCGTACCAGCCCGTCAGCTACAAGATCGCCGGGCGGCTCGGGGACCGGGCCGCCTTCAAGCGGATGGTGGACGCCTGTCACGCCGCCGGGGTGAAGGTCGTCGCCGATTCCGTCATCAATCACATGGCCGCGGGCGATGGGGTCGGAACGGGCGGTTCGGCGTATACGAAGTACAACTACCCGGGCATCTACTCCGGCTCCGACATGGACGACTGCCGGGCGACGATCTCCAACTACCAGGACCGCGGAAACGTGCAGAACTGCGAGCTCGTGCAGCTGGCGGACCTGGACACCGGTGAGGAGTACGTGCGCGGGCGGATCGCGGGATACCTCAACGACCTGCTTTCGCTGGGGGTCGACGGCTTCCGGGTCGACGCCGCCAAGCACATGCCCGCCGCGGACCTCGCCGACATCAAGTCCCGGTTGAGCAATCCGGGCGTGTACTGGAAGCAGGAGGCGATACACGGGGCCGGGGAGGCCGTCTCCCCGAGCGAGTACCTCGGCAGTGGGGACGTGCAGGAGTTCCGGTACGCCCGGGATCTGAAGAGGGTGTTCGAGGGCGAGAACCTCGCCTACCTGAAGAACTTCGGGGAGGCCTGGGGGTACATGCCCGGCGGGCAGGCCGGGGTGTTCGTCGACAACCACGACACCGAGCGCGTCGGCGACACCCTCACCTACAAGAGCGGCTCCGCCTACACCCTGGCCGGCGTCTTCATGCTGGCCTGGCCCTACGGCTCCCCGGACGTGCACTCCGGCTACGAGTGGACCGACAAGGACGCCGGGCCCCCGAACGGCGGTGCGGTGAGCGCCTGTTACGCCGACGGGTGGAAGTGCCAGCACGCCTGGCGGGAGATCTCCTCCATGGTGGGCTTCCGGAACGCCGCCCGGGGGCAGTCCGTGACCGACTGGTGGGACAACGGGGGCGACCAGATCGCCTTCGGGCGCGGCACCAAGGCGTACGTGGCGATCAACCACGAAGGGACGGCCCTGAGCCGCACCTTCCAGACCTCGCTGCCGGCCGGGAACTACTGCGACGTGCAGAGCGGTCGCGCCGTGACCGTGGACGGCGGCGGGCGCTTCACCGCCACCCTCGGCGCCGGGACCGCCCTCGCCCTGCACGTGAACGCCCGGACGTGTACGGGGACTCCTCCGGCGGCCGATGCCGGGGCCTCCTTCGCCGTGAACGCCACCACCGCCCCCGGCCAGAACATCCACGTCACCGGGGACCGCCCGGAGCTCGGCGCCTGGAACACCGCCGGCGCCCTCAAGCTCGACCCGGCCGCCTACCCCGTGTGGAAGCTCGACGTCACCCTCCCCGCCGGGACCTCCTTCTCCTACAAGTACGTCCGCAAGGACGCCTCCGGGAACGTCACCTGGGAGAGCGGGGCCAACCGCACCGCCACCGTCCCGGCCAACGGCCAGGTCACGCTCACCGACACCTGGCGCAACTGACCCCCCCCCAGCACATCGGACCAAGGAGAGATCCCCTTGATACGCCCCGCCGCAGGAGCCGTCGCCGCCGCACTGGCCGTGACGCTCCTGCCCGCCTTCCCCGCGGCTGCCGCCGCCGGGGCCCCGCCGCCGCCCTCGGACGCGAAACTGGCCGCCGAGCCCGCCCGACACGACCTGACCCGGGAGCAGTTCTACTTCGTGCTCCCGGACCGGTTCGCCAACGGCGACCCGCGCAACGACCGGGGCGGGCTGACCGGCAGCCGGCTGGAGACCGGCCTGGACCCGACGGACAAGGGCTTCTACCAGGGCGGGGACCTCAAGGGGCTCACCGACCGGCTCGACTACATCAAGGGGCTCGGCACCACGGCCATCTGGCTGGCGCCGATCTTCAAGAACCAGCCGGTGCAGGGCAAGGGGGCCGACGCGTCCGCCGGCTACCACGGCTACTGGATCACCGACTTCACCCAGGTCGACCCGCACTTCGGCACCAACGCCGACCTGGAACGGCTCATCGACAAGGCGCACGGGAAGGGGATGAAGGTCTTCTTCGACGTCATCACCAACCACACCGCCGACGTCGTCGACTACCGGGAGGGCTCGCACGACTACCTGTCGAAGGGGGCCTTCCCGTACCTGACGAAGGACGGGGTCCCCTTCGACGACTCCGCCTACGCGGCCGGGAAGGGGAAGTTCCCCGCGACCGGCCCCGGCACCTTCCCCCGCACCCCCTTCGTCCCGGACGCCAAGAAGGACCTCAAGGTCCCCGCCTGGCTCAACGACCCGGCGATGTACCACAACCGGGGCGACTCCACCTTCGCCGGAGAGTCCTCCCAGCAGGGCGACTTCTCCGGCCTGGACGACCTGTGGACCGAACGCCCCGAGGTCGTCAGCGGCATGGAGAAGATCTACGAGAAGTGGGTCCGGGAGTACGGGATCGACGGCTTCCGGATCGATACGGTCAAGCACGTCGACACCGGCTTCTGGACCCAGTGGGCCACCGCCCTCGACGCGTACGCGGCCAAGCGCGGCCGCAAGGACTTCTTCATGTTCGGCGAGGTCTACTCCGCCGACACCGCCGTCACCTCCCCATACGTGACCCGCGGCCGCCTCGACGCCACCCTCGACTTCCCGCTCCAGGACGCGATCCGCGCGTACGCCTCCCAGGGCGCGCCGGCCGGCCGGCTGGGCTCCGTACTCGCCGACGACTACCGGTACACCACCGACAAGGCCAACGCCTACGAGCAGGTGACCTTCCTCGGCAACCACGACATGGGCCGCTTCGCCTCCTTCCTGAAGCAGGACCGGCCGGGGGCGGGGGAGCAGGAGCTGCTCGACCGCTACCGGCTCGCCAACGAGCTGATGTTCCTCTCCCGCGGCAATCCGGTGATCTACTCCGGCGACGAGCAGGGATTCACGGGCGCGGGCGGCGACAAGGACGCCCGGCAGCCGCTGTTCGCCTCTCGGGTCGCCGACTACCTGGACGACGACCAGCTCGGAACGGTGCGCACACACGCGAGCGATGCCTACGATCCGGAGCACCCGCTCTACCAGCAGATCGGTGCTCTCTCCAAGCTGACGAAGGACCACCCGGCCCTGCGGGACGGCGTCCAGAGCGAACGTTTCTCCGACGGCTCCGTCTACGCCTTCGCCCGTACCGACGCCCGCAGCCGTACCGAGTACCTGGTCGCCGCCAACAACGGCGCCGCGCCCCGCACCGTGGAGATCGACGCCCCCGCCGGCGCCCGGTACCGCACCCTGTACGGAGCCACCGGCCCCGGAGGCACCCCCTACGCGGTCACCGGCCCGGTCACCGCCTCGGCGGCCGGCAAGCTCACCGTGAACCTGCCCGCCCTAGGCACGGTCGTCCTCCAGGCCACCGCCCCCCTGCCCGCCCCCGCCGCCAAGCCCGCCCTCACCCTGAAGGCCCCGGCCCCCGGCGCGACCGGCACCGTCGAGCTGTCCGCCGAGGTCACCGGCGGCGGCCCCGGCTCCCTGAACCGGGTCGTCTTCGCCGCGCAGACCGGCACCGGGAAGTGGCAGGTCCTCGGCTCCGCCGACCACGCCCCGTACAAGGTCACCCAGACCATCGACGCCACCACCTCCGCCGGTACGCCCCTGCGCTACAAGGCCGTCGCCGTCGACTCCGCCGGCCGCACCGCGAGCGCCCTCGCCGGGTCCGTCTCCGGCCAGGTCCCGCCCGTGCAGCCCCCCACCGCCACCCAGCGCGACTACGCGGTCGTCCACTACAACCGCCCCGACGGCGACTACACGAACTGGCGGCTGTACGCCTGGGGCGACCTCGCCGACGGCGAGGCCACTCCCTGGCCCGAGGGACACCCCTTCACCGGCCGCGACGCGTACGGCGCCTTCGCGTACGTCCGCCTCAAGCCCGGCGCCTCCTCCCTCGGCTACCTCGTCATCGACAAGGACGGCAACAAGGACGTCGCCGCCGACCGCACCCTCGACGTGACGAAGACCGGCGAGGTCTGGCTGGAGCAGGGCAAGGAGCCCGCCCGCACCGACCGCCCCGCCCACCCGCCCCAGGACCAGGCCAAGGCCGTCCTGCACTACCAGCGCCCCGACGGCTCCTACGACGGCTGGGGCCTGCACGTGTGGACCGGCGCCGCCAACCCCACCGACTGGTCCAGGCCGCTCCAGCCCGTCCGCACCGACTCCTACGGCGCCGTCTACGAGGTCCCCCTCGCCCCCGGCGCCACCAGCCTCAGCTACATCCTCCACAAGGGCGACGAGAAGGACCTCCCCTCCGACCAGTCCCTCGACCTGAAGGCCACCGGCCACGAGGTGTGGATGCTGGGCGGCCGCGAGAAGTACCTCCTCCCGCAGCCGGCCGGCTCCGCCGCCGCCCTGGACCTCGCCAAGGCCGAGGCCGTCTGGATCGACCGCGACACCCTCGCCTGGAACGCCCCCCAGACGGCCGCCTCGCTCCAGCTCCTCGCCTCCCGCGAAGGCCGGATCACCGCCGGCGACGGCATCCTGCGCGAAGGCGGCGCCCAGTGGCTGCGCCTGACCCGGTCCCAGCTCACCGCCGCCCAGAAGCAGAAGTTCCCGCACCTGGCGGCGTACACCGCCTTCACCGTCGACCCCCGCGACCGCGACCGGGTACGCGAAGCCCTGCGCGGCCAGCTCGTCGCGAGCGCCCGCGCCGCGAACGGGGCCGTCCTCGCCGCCACCGGCGTCCAGCTCGCCGGCGTACTCGACGACCTGTACGCCAACGACGCCGCCCTCGGCCCCGTCTTCAAGGACGGCCGCCCCACCCTCTCCGTCTGGGCCCCCACCGCCCAGCAGGTCTCCCTCGAGATCGACGGCCGCACCCACCCCATGCGCCGCGACGACACCACCGGCGTCTGGTCGCTGCGCGGCGAACGCTCCTGGACCGGCAAGCCCTACCGCTACGCCGTCACCGTCTGGGCCCCCAGCACCCGCCAGATCGTCCGCAACCTGGTCACCGACCCCTACTCCACCGCCCTGACCACCGACTCCACCCACAGCCTGGCCGTCGACCTGGCCGACCCGAAGCTCGCCCCGCCCGGCTGGAAGGAGCTGCGCAAGCCCGCGCCCGTCCCCTTCGCCGGCGCCCAGATCCAGGAGCTGCACATCCGCGACTTCTCCGTCGCGGACCGCACCAGCACGCACCCCGGCCAGTACCTGGCCTTCACCGACACCGGGTCGGCCGGCATGCGCCACCTGCGCGACCTGGCCGCCTCCGGCACCTCGTACGTCCACCTCCTGCCCGCCTTCGACATCGGCACCGTCCCGGAGAACCCCAAGGACCGCACCGAACCCGCCTGCGACCTGAAGGTCTACGCCCCCGACTCCGAGGAGCAGCAGGCCTGCGTGGCCGCCGCCGCGGCCAAGGACGCCTACAACTGGGGCTACGACCCGCTGCACTACACCGTCCCCGAGGGCTCCTACGCGAGCGACCCGAACGGCACCGCCCGCACCACCGAGTTCCGCAGGATGGTCCAGTCGCTGAACGGGGCCGGCCTGCGCACGGTCATGGACGTGGTCTACAACCACACCGTGGCCTCCGGGCAGTCGGACAAGTCGGTCCTGGACCGCATCGTCCCCGGCTACTACCAGCGCCTGCTCGCCGACGGCAGCGTCGCCAGCTCCACGTGCTGCGCCAACACCGCGCCCGAGAACGCCATGATGGGCCGCCTCGTCGTGGACTCCGTCGTCACCTGGGCCAAGGAGTACAAGGTCGACGGCTTCCGCTTCGACCTGATGGGCCACCACCCCAAGGCCAACATCCTCGCCGTCCGCAAGGCCCTCGACGAGCTGACCGTCGCCAAGGACGGGGTCGACGGCAAGCGCATCGTCCTCTACGGGGAGGGCTGGAACTTCGGGGAGGTCGCCGACGACGCCCGCTTCGTCCAGGCCACCCAGAAGAACATGGCCGGCACCGGCATCGCCACCTTCTCCGACCGCGCCCGCGACGCCGTGCGCGGCGGCGGCCCCTTCGACGAGGACCCCCGCGTCCAGGGCTTCGCCTCCGGCCTGTTCACCGCCCCCAACGGGTCCCCCGCCAACGGCACCCCGGCCGAGCAGCGCACCCGCCTGCTGCACGCCCAGGACCTGCTCAAGGTGGGCCTCTCCGGGAACCTCGCCTCGTACGCCTTCACGGACTCCGCGGGCCGCCGCACCAAGGGCTCCGAGGTGGACTACAACGGCGCCCCGGCGGGCTACGCGGCGGCCCCCGGCGACGCCCTCGCCTACGCCGACGCCCACGACAACGAGTCCCTGTACGACGCCCTGGCCTACAAGCTGCCGACCGGCACCCCCACCGCCGACCGGGCCCGCATGCAGGTCCTGGCCATGGCCACGGCCGCCCTCTCCCAGGGCCCGGCCCTGTCCCAGGCGGGCACCGACCTGCTCCGCTCGAAGTCGCTGGACCGCAACTCCTTCGACAGCGGCGACTGGTTCAACGCCCTGCACTGGGACTGCCGGGACGGCAACGGCTTCGGCCGGGGCCTGCCGCCCGCCGCCGACAACCGCGCCAAGTGGCCCTACGCCAAGCCCCTGCTCACCGGCCCGGCCCCCGGCTGCGCCGAGATCGACGGCGCCTCGGCCGCCTACCGCGACCTGCTGAGGATCCGTACGACGGAAGCCGCCTTCGCCCTCACCACGGCCGAGGCGGTCCAGGAACGCCTGTCCTTCCCGCTCTCGGGACGGGAGGAGACCCCGGGCGTGCTCACCATGGCCCTGGGCGACCTGGTGGTGGTCTTCAACGCCACCCCCACCGGCCAGGCGCAGCGCGTCCCCGCCCTCGCGGGCACCGGCTACGCCCTGCACCCCGTCCAGGCGGGGGGCTCGGACCCGGCGGTGAAGCGCTCGGCGTACGACCCGGCGACGGGGGAGTTCACCACCCCGGCGCGCACGGTCGCGGTGTTCAAGCGCGGCTGACCCCCACCCCGACGAACGCGGCGGTGCCGGAGCTCTTCCGGCACCGCCGCTGTCGTCGCCGACCGCCCCCGCCGTGCCTCAGACGGCGAGGCGCCGCTCCAGCAGGATCACCCCGTACACCCGGCCGTCCTTGCTCTGCTTCGAGGGGAACTCGCCGACCACCCGGTAGCCCGCGCCCTGGTAGTACGCCAGCAGCTTCGGGTTCGTGGCGACGCAGTCCAGCCGCGCCCGCTCCCGGCCCGTGCGGGCGATCCGGTGCTCGGCGTGCTCCAGGATCCGCAGCCCCGCCCCCGGGGGCGCGGCCTCGCGCTCCACCATCAGCCGGTGCACGTACCCCGCCACCGGCGGCTGGACGCCCCAGGCGTCCTCGTCGGACCACCAGAGTTCGTACGCCCCCACGATCCGCCCGTCGGCGTCCTCGGCGAGCCACACCTCGCCGTCGCGCATCCTCGCGCGGAAGTGCGCGACGTCCTTCTCACCCGGCTTCCACTGGTCGATCCCCTGCTGGCGCATCCACCGGGCGGCCTGGTCGTACAGCTTCACCAGCGTGCCGGCGTCCTTCTCCCCGGCCGCCCGGAACAACATCCCGTCGTCAATGATCACGCGGGCATTATCGCCAGCCGGGCCGCGGCGCAGGCCGCACGGCCGCAGTGCGTCCGCTCACTCGCCCGCGCGGGGCCCCGGAACCAGCGCCGCCAGCCGTCCGACCAGTTCCCCGAACGGCCCGTCGGCCGGCTCGTCGGCCAGGATCCGTACGAGGATCCCCGCCATCTCCGCGTCGTACGCCGCGCTCACCGCCGCCAGGGCCGCGAAGTCGTGGACCAGCTGGAGTTCCAGCTCGCCCCGGGGAATCCGCCGCCCGTCCAGCCACAGCAGGGCCGTGGACTCCGCCAGCGACACCCAGGACCGCACGACGAGTTCCAGCCGGGCCGGCGGGTCCTGCACGCCGATGTGGAAGAGGATCTGCTCGTACGCGGCCTGCCGGACCTCGTCGATCATCGCGTTGGTCCGGCTGCTGCCCGCCGCCGGGCCGCCCCGCATCAACGCCGAGAAACCGGGCCCGTGTTCGTCGACGAAGGCGAAGTACCGGCCCATCACCCGCAGCAGCCGGGCCCCCAGCGGGCCCTCCTGTGGTTCGAGGAACCGCTGCGCCAGTTCGTCGGCGGCCCGGCGCAGCGCGGCCTCGTACAGGCTCAGCTTGCCCGGGAAGTAGTGGTAGACGAGCGGCCGGGATATCCCGGCCGCCGCGGCGATCTCGTCGATCGACACGTCGTCGGGGGAGCGGTGGCTGAACAGCTCCAGGGCCACCCCGATCAGCTGCTGCCGCCGCTCCTCGACACCCATCCTGCGACGCACCCCGGTTGTCATGCCGACACCCTACTTCCCGTGCCGGGGTGGGCCGTACGGGGTGAAGGGCTGCCGCTACAGGTCCAGCGTGAGCCGCTCCGCGGCCGCGCGGGAGACGCACAGCAGCATCGAGTCCGCGCGCTCCCCGTCCGTGAGGAGTTCGTCGCGGTGGTCCACCGCGCCCGCCAGGACCCCCTGGCGGCAGGTGCCGCAGAAGCCCTGCCCGCAGGAGTACGGGGTGTTGGGCAGGGCCCGGCGCACCGCCGTCAGGGCGGACTCGTCCGCGGCGACCTCGACCGTCCGCCCCGTACGGGCGAGTTCGACCGTGAAGGCCCGCGCCTCGGCGGGCGCGGCGGCGGCGAACCGCTCCAGGCGGACCGCCCCCGGGTCCGGGACGGCCGCCGTGACCGCCCGCATCAGGGGTTCGGGGCCGCAGCAGTAGACCAGGGTGCCCGGCCGGATCCCGGACAGCGGGGCCAGGTCCGGCAGGCCCGCCTCGTCCTCGGCGGTGACCGTCACCCGGTCCCCGTAGGCGGCGAGTTCGGGCAGGAACGGCATCGAGGCCCGCGAACGGCCCCCGTACAGCAGGGTCCAGTCGGCGCCCGCCGCCGTCGCCGCCCGGAGCATGGGCAGGATCGGGGTGATCCCGATGCCGCCCGCGACGAAGGCGTACGAGGGCGCGGGCGCCAGCTCGAACCGGTTGCGCGGCGGGCGCAGTTCCAGCTCCGTACCCTCCACCAGCCGGGCGTGCGCCTCGCGGGAGCCGCCGCGGCCGTCCTCGACCAGCCGGACCGCGATCGTCCAGCGCCCGGCCTCGGCCGGGTCCCCGCACAGCGAGTACTGGCGGACCAGCCCCGAGGGCAGGGTCACGTCCACGTGCGCGCCCGGGGTCCAGGCGGGCAGCTCGTCCGACTCCAGCACCAGCCGCAGCACCCCCTCGGCCGGCTCCGTGCGCGAGACGACCACGGCGCGCAGCCGGCGCCGCGGCGAGTACCCCGACACCGGGTTCTCCAGCGCCGGGAGCGGCCACAGGGGGGAGCGGCCGATCCGCCTGAGCAGCGCGCGCCGGGTCAGTACGGCGGCCCCCGTCACCGCCGCCACGGCCAGGGCCCGCCTCACGGCCGCACCCCGCCGTTGGCGCCGGGGGAGGAGGCCAGGTAGGCCTGCGCCTGGGCGGTGGAGCCCTCCTGGGAGGGGTGGTAGGTGCGCGAGAGGTAGGTCGGGATGGACCGCGCCATCGCCCCCGCCGAGGGCAGGACCCCCTTGCGGCCGGCCCGCAGGAACTGCCCGTAGGAGGCCTTGGCGCCCGGCAGGGCGGGGTCGTTCTCCATGAAGAAGCGGGCGCCGCGCTGCCACAGGAAGAGCAGGGCGGCGAAGGCGCTGGCCCAGGTCCGGGCCCGGCGGCGGTAGTTGCCGTCCACGTGCATGAACAGGTCGAAGGCCACCGAGCGGTGCTCGACCTCCTCCGCGCCGTGCCAGCGCAGCAGGTCCAGCATCATCGGGTCGGCGCCGCGCCGGTCCAGCTCCTTCGCGTTGAGCACCCAGTCGCCCAGGAAGGCCGTGTAGTGCTCGATGGCCGCGATCATCGCGACCCGTTCCATCAGCCACCACTTGCGGGCCCGGCCCGGCGGCAGGGTCCGGTCGCCGAGCAGCTTCTCGAAGAGCCAGTCCACCTGTGCGGTGTAGGGGGTCGGGTCGAGGCCGAGGCGCTTGAGGTGGGGGAGTACCTCGTCGTGCGCGGCGGCGTGCATCGCCTCCTGCCCGATGAACCCGATGACGTCCGCCCGCAGCCGCTCGTCCGTGATGTACGGGAGCACCTGCTTGTAGACGTGGACGAACCAGCGCTCACCGGCGGGCAGCAGCAGGTGCAGCACGTTGATGGTGTGCCCGGCGAAGGGCTCGCCGGGCAGCCAGTGCAGGGGGGTGTCCTCCCAGGAGAAGGACACGTCGCGGGGCTCGAGGTCTATGTGTTCCGACGCCACGGGGGCGGGCGCGGGCGGCCTATTAGACATGGCGTCAATGTACTGATGGGTACCGGCGAGGAAAACCCCCTCGCACCGCCGAATCCCCACCGGCGCCGCCCCACCCACCCGAACCTAGCGGAGCGCCCCCGCCTTCGTGCCGTCCGTCAGTTTGCCCGAGAGGTCCACCTCCGCGCCCTCCGGCGCCTTCAGGGCCAGCCGGTTGCCGTTCGCGGTGCCGTTCACCCCGCCGCCCGACGCCGACAGCGAGGTGAACTGCGCGCTCCCCGCCGCCAGTACGTACCACTGCCCCGCGCGGGACTTCCACCGCACCCCGGCCAGCACCCGCGGCTCCCGGGGCCCGCACGCCGGGGACCCCTCCGCCCTGGCCGCCTGGGCCGCCAGCGGCGCGCCCGGGGCCAGGAACTGGGCCTGCACCCGGTCCGCCGTGCCCTGCCAGGTCTCCGCCCGGGTGCACAGCCAGGTCGCCGTCCCGTCGCCCTCGGGCAGCGGCTGCTTCGCGTACGTCCAGGCGTTGACCGCGCGCACCCCGTGCGAGCGGACCGAGGGCAGCAGGCACGCGGTCTTCGACCACTCCCCGAGCTCCGCCGCCTCCGTCACGTCCCGCGCGGCCCCCGGCGCGCCCGAGGTCAGCCGGGCCGGGGTGAGCTCGCCCAGGTCGGTCACCAGCCGGGTCGCGCCGTCGCCGGCCAGGGACAGCGCGTTCCAGCTGGAGCACTCCCCGCCCGGGGCGGGGCCCAGCACCGGCGGGGTCGTCCCGTCCGGGGTGAGCTTCAGCGCGGTCGGCTCCTCGCCGGGCTTGAGCAGGTCGCGCAGGGCGGCGCCGGTCACCCAGGGGGCCGTCAGATAGCGGACGTTGCCGTCGACCCGGCTCAGCACGAGCGCCGTCGCGGTGTCCGCCGAGGCCCCGTCCGTCCGGGCGAAGTCCAGGGCCGCGCCCGCCGTCCCGCGCAGGGGCTCGGCGTACCGGACCACGCGCAGCCCGTCGTACAGCAGCACCACCACGGCCTGGTCGACCGCACCCGCGAACAGCAGCTGCGGCGGCCCCATCGGCGGCCCGGACGGGGTGCCGGGGGTGGCCGAGACCCCCACCTCCTTGCCGGGCCGGGCCCACACCGCGAGCGCCCGGCGCAGCAGCTCCGTGTCCCCGACGCGGTCGCCGCGCGCCGGCCAGGCGGAGTAGTCCGTACGGGAGGACGTACGCCACACCGTGGGCGCGACCCGTACCAGCTGCCCCGGGTCCAGGGCCTGCTCCGCCGCCGCGTTGCGCGCGTACAGCGGGGCGGCGGGCCCGTCGGAGCCCCAGCCCCCGCCCGGCAGCGCCAGCAGCGTCCCGCACACCGCGAGGGCGGCCGCGGCGGCCAGCCCGGCCCGCGCGAGCCGGCGCCGCCGCAGCAGGTCGGTGGGCCGGGCCTGGAGCACGCACGGGTCGAACTCGGGGGAGGCGAACAGCCCGTCGTGCGCCGGGTCCCCGGACTCCGCGACCGCCGCCGCGGGATCGGCCACCCCGGCCTCGGTGAGCACCCGGAGCACGTCCGGCTCGGCCAGCCCCTCCAGCGCCCGCAGGACGCAGGCCGCGCGGCCGGGGCCGTTCAGGGTGGCCAGCCACTGGTCCAGGGCCAGCTCCTCGGCCCCGCCCGCGCGCGGGAACAGCCGCAGCCCCCACACCTGGGGAAGCAGCGCAGGCAGCTGCCCGCGCAGCGGGAGCGCCCGGAAGGTCAGCGGGATCCCCGCCTCCAGGGCGGAGCGCAGCACGCGCAGCCGGACGTACGGGTAACCGGACTCGGGCCCGCCCAGCCCGCCGCGCTGGGCCGGCACCCCGCCCTGCACGGCCGCGGGGTCGGTGCCCCGCCGTCCGCGCGGCAGCGCCCGCTGGGTCAGCGAATGGGCGGTGAGCACCCGGCGGTTGCGGCCCATGGCGGGCGGCAGCACCAGGTAGGCCAGGCGCACCAGCCGCGGGTAGTGCTCGACGATGGCGGCCTCGGCCTGCTCGACGTCGGGGGGCAGGGGGCGGGTGGCGGTATCCGGCGCAGTCACGTTCAGCAGAACGAGCGAATCGTCGGATGGTCACCCGCCTCCGCGCACACGTTCGGGCGAATTCTCAGGCGGCCAGACGGGCGCGCAGCGCCTCGACCGTCTCCTCGGAGACGCCCAGGCCCTCGTGCACGTACTTCTCCATCGAGCCGTAGCGCACGCGGACCTCGTCCAGGCCCGCCTCCAGGTAGGAGGGGAACACCCCGATCAGCGCCAGCGCGATGTCCGGGTCCCCGCCGGCGGCGGTGAAACCCTCGATCATCGGGGCGAAGGCCTGCTTCACCGCGGGATTCACCGACAGGTACTCGGCCATCAGGGTGTCCTCGTCGGCGCCGAGCAGCGAGAGGATCAGCGTCGCGCCCCAGCCCGTACGGTCCTTGCCGGCCGTGCAGTGGAAGAGCAGCGGGCCCGCCGCGGGGTCGGCGGCCTCGGTGAGCAGCGTGCGGTACGCGGCGTGCGCGGAGCCGGTGCTGACGAAGGAGCGGTACACGGATCCGAACAGGGCCTGGGCCTTCCCGCCGCCCAGGTGCTCCTCGGCCACCACCGGGTCGGACAGGAGGTCCTTGAGCTGGGCGGCGGCGGGCATCTCGGCCTCGCTCATCTTGTCGGCCAGCACGTCGCGCACCAGCAGCCGGACCCCGTCGGGTATCCGGTCGGGGTGGTCGGCCCGCTCGGCGTCGCTGCGCAGGTCGATGACGGTACGCAGCCCCAGCGCGGCCACCGCCGGGTCGGCGTCGGGGTCGAGCCGGTCGAGCGCGCCCGAGCGCAGGACGAGGCCGGAGCGGACGGTGCGGCCGCCGGTGAGCGGGATGCCACCGAGGTCGCGGAGGTTGGCGACGGTGGTGGAGGGAGTGGCGGTCATCGTGGCGGCTCCAGCGGGATGCTCGGGCTGAGATCGTGCAGGGGGTGGCTTACTCGTGTCATTCATGCCAACCCTTGCCATTCGAGGCAATTGGGTCAGGCAAGAGAGATTTTCCGATGTTTCGATCCGGAAAGACAATCGACGGCGAGGGAGAGCCCGATCCCCAGCCCCAGTGCCACGAGATGGCCGGCGTCGGTGAAGGTCCGCTCGCGCCGCAGCACCGGCCGCACCGCCAGGGCCAGCAGCCCCGCCCGGGCCGTGGTGCGCACCGCCCCGCGCGGCAGGGCCGAGGTCAGGGCGCCCAGGACGGCGTTGAACCCGTAGCTCGTGCCGACGTCCAGGGCCCGGCGGGTCTCGCGGTCGGCGGTGCGGCGCAGCACGCCGTAGACGAGGAGGGTCGCCGCGGCGTGCCCGAAGAGGAAGACGGCGGCCGTCCACCACGCCCCGTACGCGTACTCCGCGTAGCCCAGCACCGCGATCAGCAGCAGGGCGTACGGCAGCGGCATCGGCTCTTCGACGACCAGTGCGCTGCTCAGCAGCGTCTCCCAGCGGCCGGAGTCCAGGTTGTCGACATTCGTCGAGCAGCCGCGCAGCACCCGCTCCCGTTCGGCCGGAACCAGTCGTTCGAGGGCGTGGGCCCCGAGCTGGACTCCGACCGTGTAGACCGCGCCGAGCGGCAATGACCATGAACATGGCGATGGATTCACCCGTCCATGATCGGATACGGCCCTCTTGCGGTCGGCGGCGGGCCCCGTGAGAACATGACCGGAACATGTCTGAATCCCCACCCCGCGCTCCGATGCGCGGCATGCGGGCCGCGATGTTCGCGGCCGTGTGCGTGGCATTGGGTGCCGTGGGGCATTCGTACATGTCCGGGACGGATGTCCCCTTCAGCAGTCTTCTGGCCGCTTTCGCCGTGACCGGCGCCCTCGCCTGGGCGGCCGCCGGACGGCGCTGCGGACCGGCCGGAATCACCGCCGCGCTGCTCGCCGTACAGGGGATCCTGCACCTCGCCTTCTCCGCCGGTCAGGCCACCGGGCACGGGCCGGCCGCCACCGCGGTGGCCTACGCACCCGAGCCCATGCCGGGGCACCACCACGTGCAGGGCACGGCGATGGACGCCTCCGTGGCCGCCACTGCCGTCGCCACCGGGCCGGACGGCACCGCGGGGACGGGCGCCGCGCACGGCATGTCCGGCATGGGCGACATCGCCGGCGGGATGGGCGACATGGCCGGCATGGCCGGGCACGGCGGCCTCGGGATGATCGCCGCGCACGTACTCGCCGGAGTCTTCTGCGCCGCCTGGCTCGCCTGGGGCGAGGCCGCCGTCTTCCGGCTGGCCGGGGCCCTCGGCGCCACCGCACTGCTGGCCGCCCGGCCGCTCGCCCGCGCGCTCGCGCTGCTGCGCACCCGGGTGGCCCCCGTACCGGGCCCGCCCGCGCACTGCCCTCCGTACGAACGCCCGCGCCGCCTGCGCGGAGCCGTACACGCCCACACCGCGGTCCGCCGGGGCCCGCCCGGGCGGCGAGACACCCGCACCACGGCCCCGAGGCCGTGTCGCCACAGCTCCGCCCGCAGGGCGGCCGGAGCCGCTTCGGCGACGCCCGTTCCGCACCCCGCGCGCGCCTGACCGGCGCAGTCCCGGGCGAGGGGCGAGACCTGGGGCCGATCCCCCTGTTTCGCCGAACCCGAGGACCGACATGTCCCTTGACGAACTTCAGGGCGCCCCCGAGCGGGACGCCGAAGTACCACCCACCTCCACCCGGCGCACCGGCGGCTGGGCCGCGCTGCGGCCGCTGCTCCTGCGCATGCACTTCTACGCGGGGCTGCTGATAGCCCCGTTCCTCTTCCTGGCCGCCGCCACCGGCCTGCTGTACGCCGGCTCCTGGCAGGCCGAGCGGATCCTCTACTCCCACGAGCTGACCGTCGACAGCGTCGGCGAGCGGGCCCTGCCGCTCAGCGCCCAGGTCAAGGCCGCCCAGGGCGCCGCGCCCGAGGGCAAGGTGCTCGGCGTGTGGCCCGCGCCCGAGGCCGAGGCGACCACCCGGGTGATCATGGAGAACCCGGGCCTCGGGGAGGGCGAGACCCTCACCGTCTTCGTCGACCCCTACACCGCCGACGTGCGCGGGCAGCTGACCACCTCCGGCGACGCGCTGCCGCTGCGGGCCTGGCTGAGCGAGTTCCACGCGAGCCTCCAGCTCGGGGAGTTCGGCCGCAACTACAGCGAACTCGCCGCCAGCTGGCTCTGGGTGGTCGCGCTGGGCGGACTCGCCCTGTGGATCGGCCGCCGCCGCGCCCGCAAGGCCGACCTGGTCCTGCCCGACCGCAAGGCGAGCGGCCGCCGCAAGACCCTGTCCTGGCACGGCGCCGTCGGCCTGTGGGCCGCCGCCGGCCTCGTCGGCCTCTCCGTGACCGGCCTGACCTGGTCGAACTACGCCGGTGAGAACATCGGGCAGCTCCAGGACCGGCTCGGCGGGGCCACCCCCTCCGTCGCCGCCAAGCTGAAGCCCGGCGCGGGCCCCGACGGCGGCGACGAGCACGCCGGCCACGTCATGCCGGATGGCATGGAGATGCCCCCGCCGGCCCCCGTCACCGACGTCGGCATCGACAAGGCCGTGGCCGCCGCCCGGGCCGCCGGGGTCACCGAGAGCCTGCGCGTGACCCTGCCCGCCAAGGGCAAGGGCTACGTCGTCAAGGAAACCGACAAGACGCTGCCGGTGCACCTGGACTCGGTCGCGGTGGACCCGGCCGACGGCCGGGTCATGGACGAACTGCGCTTCGCCGACTACCCGCTGCTCGCCCAGCTGACCCGCTTCGGCATCGACCTCCACATGGGTCTGACCTTCGGGATCGCCAACCAGATCGCGCTGGCCGCACTCGCCGTCGCGGTGATGTTCCTCGTCGTGTGGGGCTACCGGATGTGGTGGATGCGCCGGCCCACCAAGGAAAGCCGGCTCTCGGTCGGCCGTGCCCAGCCGCGCGGCGCCTGGCGCAGGCTGCCGGTGACCGTGCTGCTGCCGTTCGCTTGTGTGACGGCGGTCGTGGGCTGGTTCGTCCCGCTGCTCGGGATCAGCCTGGCGGCGTTCCTCGTGATCGACCTGGCCGCCGGGTTCGTCGCGGGCCGCAGGCGCGCCGCCGCGTAGCCGGGGCCGCCGCCGACAGCAGGGCCCGTACCCGCTCGCGCGGGGGGTACGGGCCCTGTGTCATGTCCGCTCAGGGCGCGTACTTGTAGCCCACCCGGCGTACGGTCTGGATCGCGCTGCGGTGCGCCGCGCCCAGCTTGCGGCGCAGCCGGGCGATGTGGACGTCGACGGTCCGGCCGTCGCCGACGTGGCCGTAGCCCCACACCGTGGTCACCAGCTGGTCCCGGCTGTGCACCCGGTGCGGGTGGGCCACCAGGTGGGCGAGCAGTTCGAACTCCAGGTAGGTCAGGTCCAGGACCTTGCCGTCCACCTCGGCGGTGCGCTGCGCCGCGTGGATCCGGACGAGCGCGTCACCGGTGGCCGCCCCGGACTCCGGCGCGGACGGGGTGGGCGGGGTGGACGGGGCGGGAACGGACTGCGGGGCGAAGGCGATCGGCTGCTGG
Source organism: Streptomyces sp. NBC_00091 (assembly GCF_026343185.1). Taxonomy (GTDB): domain Bacteria; phylum Actinomycetota; class Actinomycetes; order Streptomycetales; family Streptomycetaceae; genus Streptomyces. Next base: position 4,301,952 of record NZ_JAPEMA010000001.1, read on the forward strand.
TCGGCCGGTACGAGGACCAGGTAGCCGACCATCGGCGGCTGGCCCGGGAGCGCCGGCAGGGTGTGCTGGGGTGCGGGCAGCCAGGTGGCCCCGGGCGGGAGCAGGTCCACCACCCGGGCGACCTCGTCCCGGTCCACGGCCCGCAGCCGATGGCGCGGACTGGGCGGGAAGTTCAGCGGGGCGGAGGTCGCAGCGGCGGAAGCGGCAGAAGTGAGGGAACGGGTGTTCGCCATGAGTGGTCAGCTCTTTCACGCGGAGTGGTCGGCAGGAGACGTACGTGCGCACGTCGTCGTTGTCGTACCGCGCAGACCGAAGGCCCCGGGGCGGCTCGTTGGGAGGTCCCGGAAGGCTTTAGAGGGCCGGCGCGTTCTTCGCGCGGCAACACACCCGGTCGAAATCGTGATCCTGACGGGAGGGCCAGAACGGCTCGAGGTCGCTGCGACCCGTCGAGGAGTGCGAATAGCTGGCCATGGGCGCCATTCAAGCAGATGCGAGGGGCCCAGGGCAGGTCTCGTCTCACCTGCTGGATCGGAATCTCAAATTCCGTCATCAAGGTTTCGTCAGGCCGTCACATACCCGACAAAGTGTCAGTCGGTCAGCCGCTTCCGCCAGTCCAGTCCGGTCACCCGTATCGCATCCTGGGCAGATCCGTCCCATGCTCAGATCGGCGGCGCCCGCCCTCCCGGAGGGGAGGGCGGGCGCGGTCGAGGTGGCGGGGCCGGGATCAGACCAGGCCGTCCTTCTCCAGGCCGGTGCAGCAGGTGTCCGTGATCAGGCGGGTCACCACGTACGGGTCCACGTTCGCGTTCGGGCGGCGGTCCTCGATGTAGCCCTTGCCGTCCCGCTCGACCTGCCACGGGATGCGGACCGAGGCGCCGCGGTCGGAGACGCCGTAGCTGAACTCGTTCCACGGGGCGGTCTCGTGCAGGCCCGTCAGGCGCTCGTCGATGCCGGCGCCGTAGTTCTTGACGTGGTCCATCGGCTTGCTGCCCTCGCCCAGCGCCTCGCACGCGGAGGTGATCGCGTCGTAGTTCTCGCGCATCGCCTTCGTGGAGAAGTTGGTGTGCGCGCCCGCGCCGTTCCAGTCGCCCTTCACCGGCTTCGGGTTCAGCGTCGCGGAGACGTTGAAGTCCTCGGCCGTGCGGTACAGCAGCCAGCGCGCGATCCACAGCTGGTCGGAGACCTCCAGCGGGCCGACGGGGCCGACCTGGAACTCCCACTGGCCGGGCATGACCTCGGCGTTGATGCCGGAGATCTCCAGGCCCGCCGCCAGGCAGTGGTCCAGGTGCTTCTCGACGATGTCGCGGCCGAAGATCTCGTCCGCGCCGACACCGCAGTAGTAGCCGCCCTGCGCCGCCGGGAAGCCGTTCACCGGGAAGCCGAGGGGGCGGGTCCCGTCGAAGAAGGTGTACTCCTGCTCGATGCCGAAGATCGGCTCCTGCCCGGCGAACTTCTCCGCGACCGGACGCAGCAGGGCGCGGGTGTTCGACTCGTGCGGGGTCATGTCGATGTTCAGGACCTCGCAGAGCACGAGGAGGTTGTTCCCGCCGCGGATCGGGTCCGGGCAGGAGAAGACCGGCTGGAGCACACGGTCCGAGGCGTGACCCTCGGCCTGGTTCGTGCTCGAACCGTCGAAGCCCCAGACCGGCAGCTCCGCCCCGTCCGCCAGGATCTTCGTCTTGGAGCGGAGCTTCGCCGTCGGCTCGGTGCCGTCGATCCAGATGTACTCAGCCTTGTAGCTCACGGGACCATCCTGACTCTGCGGGTGCTGCGGGTGGCTTGTTCTCTGTGTCTGTTGACGGCAGCGTCCCCCGTGGCGATTTCTCATCCGTTGCCCGTGTGTGAACCCCGTGTTACCGGGGGTTGCGCCGCAGGTCGGGTGGCTTGTGCGGGTCGGAGGCTGCACACCCGTCCGAGTGGGGCAGACTGAGCTGGTGAGCATTTCGTACGATTTGAACTCTGCCGGTGAGGGCTCCGAGCCGGCCCCCGGCCGGCCCCTTCCCCGCGTCGGCCTGCTCGGCACCGGTCCCTGGGCCCGCCGCACCCACGCCCCCGCCCTCGCCGCGCACACCGGCTCCGAGTTCGCCGGAGTATGGGGCCGCCGTCCCGAAGCCGCCGCCGAGCTGGCCCGTGCGCACGGGGTGAAGGTGTACGAAGACCCCGACGCGCTGTTCGCGGACTGTGACGTCGTGGCCTTCGCCCTGCCGCCGGACGTACAGGCCCCGCTCGCCGTGCGCGCGGCCGCCGCCGGCTGCCACCTGCTGCTCGACAAGCCCGTCGCCACGACGGTGGAGGACGCCCGCGCCGTGGCCGCGGCCGCAGCCAGGCACCGGGTCGCCTCCGTCGTGTTCCTCACGCTCCGCTTCGCCGAACCCACCGCCGGGTGGGTCCTCGAACAGGCCGGGCGCTCCGGGTGGTTCACCGCCTCCGCGCACTGGCTCGGCGCGGTCTTCCCGCCCGCCGGCGAGCCCAGCGCGTACGCCGACTCACCCTGGCGCAAGGCCAAGGGCGGGCTGTGGGACGTCGGCCCGCACGCGCTGTCCGTCCTGATCCCGGTCCTGGGCGAGGTCACCGCCGTCACCGCCACCCGGGGCCCCTCCGACCTGGTCCAGCTGGCCCTGCGCCACGCCTCCGGCGCCGCCAGCACCGCCGTACTCAGCCTGGGCGCGCCGCGCGCGGCCGCCGGGGTGGGGCTGGAACTGCGCGGGGCCGAGGGCGTCTTCGCGCTGCCGGACTGGAGCGACGTACCGGGCGCCTACGGGCGGGCCCTGGACGCGCTGCTCACCGCCGCCCGCACCGGGACCCCGGACCCGCGCGGGGCGGAGTTCGGGGCCCGGCTGACGGAGATCCTGGCGGCGGCGGAGGAGCAGCTAGTCACTTGATCAGCGCGTTGGCCACGATGATGGCCAGCCCGATCGCGGCGTCGGCCAGCCCGATGAGCAGCGCCGAGGGGATCCGGTAGCCGACCCGGATCGCCACGAAGGCCCCCCAGGCGAAGAGGAGCGCGGTGTTCAGGCCGAGCCCGACGGCCGTCACCCCGTACGGGTCCCAGTCCGCGATCCCCGCGAGCAGCAGCAGGAGCACCGTGGGCAGGGTGGCGGCGATCATCGGCCACTCGTTCCACAGGGCGCGGGCCAGCAGCCGCCACCGGTGCGTGACGGAGCCGGCCTGGTGGCCGGCCATGTGGTGCGCGTACCCGTGCGCGAGGGCGGCGGTGGCGGCGGTGACCAGGACCCAGCTGGCGTCGTAGAAGGGGGTGTACTCCCCGCCCTTCTGGTCCAGCGCGGCCAGCAGCCCGCTGGCCAGCACGGTCCCGTAGACCCCGCCGAACATCCAGTCGGCCCCCCGCCGCGGCGGCGCGATCGGATACCCGCTGGGGGTGGGCTTCGACTGCTCGGTCATGGCGGGTCCTTTGGTGCGATTCGTCCCTTATGGCTCTGGGGTCACCCTAGGGGGTGGGCCGTTGGCCGGTCGTTAGGGTGAGGTGATCGTTTCCTGAAGAAAGGCCACGTAGCTCACCGTGAGCCAGACGCGCCCCCACACCCTGTTCTCCTTCGGCACGCTGATGGACCCGAAGGTCCAGACCGCCCTCTTCGGCCGGGCCGTGCCCAGCTTCCCCGCGTCGCTGGCCGGCCATACGACCAGACCGCTGCGGATCACCGACCCGGCCGTGATCGCCGCCAGCGGCCTCGACGTACACCTGATCCTGGAGCGCAGGATCGGCGCCGTGGTCGAGGGAGCCGTCCTGCACCTCACCGACGAGGAGCTCGCCGCGGCCGACGCCTACGAGGTCGACGACTACGTCCGCCGACGGGTGGTCCTCTCCTCCGGGGAGAGCGCCTGGGCCTACCTGGACGCCAAACCGCTGCGCCCGGCGGCGCGCATCGTGATCGTGGGCGACAGCATCGCCTACGGCCGCTGCGATCCGCAGGGAGGGTGGGCGGCCCACCTGGCGGCCGCCCACATCGCCGGGAACGAGGTCGACCACCGGGTCTTCAACCTGGCCATACCCGGCAGCACCCTGGCGGACGTCAGCGAGCAGACGCCCCCGCTGCTGGCTCCCCGCCGGCCCGACACCATCCTCCTCGCCGCGGGCATCAACGACAGCGCCCAGCCGCTCTCCGACCCCGACGCCGACGGACTCGCGCACCTCGCGGACAGCCTCGACTCGCTGGCGGCCCTGGCCCATGGGCTGGGCGCGCGCCTCGTCGTCCTGGGACCGGTCTGGCTCGACGAGGAACGCACCGCGGACTACGAGGGCCTGCGGTTCACGCGGGCCCGGGCGCTGGCCCTGCGCGCGTCCCTGCGGGCCTGGTGCGAGGAGCACCACGTCGACTACCTCGACATGTGGGAGCCGCTGAGCGAGAACCCCGGACTGCTCGTCGACGGAGTGCACCCCACCCCCGAAGGGCACAAGGAGCTCCACCGGCACCTCGAGGCCGTCGGCCGCTGAGCCGTCGCCGGGCGGGGGTGCACCTGGGTACACCCCCGCCCGGGGGCCAGGTGCAGTGGCCGGAGCCGCGCGACCCCGCATCGTCGTCCGTGTAGGGATACGAGCAGACGGGCGGGGCGGTCATGGCAGCGGTGGAGTGCGTGGAACCGGCGGGACGCGGCGGGATGTGGGGCGCGGCGGGGGTGTTCACCGCGGTGGCCTTCGTGGCGGCCGGGGCGCTGGGGGCGATACAGCCCGGGACCGGCGTGCCCACCGAGGTGGTGCAGCTGACCCAGTTCGGGCCTGCCCTCGGGGTGGGCGTGGTCGCCCTGTACCGGTGGAAGTGGACCCGCGAACTACTGCGGGGCGGGGGCGAACGGCAGGCCGCCGGTCGCGCGTTGGCCCTCCTCGGCGCCGCCGGGCTGATCGTCGCCCTCACCGTGCTCGCGTACGGGCTGGCCTCCGGCTCCGCGGGCCTCACACCCCCCGGAGCCCTGCACCACCCCCTCGTACTGATCGCGGCCGCGCAGCTCGTGGGGGCCTGCGCCGAGGAGATCGGCTGGCGCTGCTTCCTCCAGCCGCTGCTGCGCACCCGGCTCGGGACGCTCGCCGCGTCGGTGACGGTGGGCCTGGTGTGGGGCGTCTGGCACGTACCGGTCTTCGCGCAGGCCCCGGCCTACGCCGCGGGCTTCCTCCTCGCCACCGTCGCCATGTCGGTCGTACTGGGCGTGGCACTCGAGGGCACGGGCGGCGCGTACCGCCTGCTGCTCGCGGGCGGCTTCCACACGCTCGTCAACCTCGGGCTGCTCCTCTTCATGGACGAGGAGTCCGGGGCGGTCCTGCCGATGCTCTGCTTCGGGCTCTCCTGCCTGGTGGTCGCCCTGGCCTGGGCCGCTCGGCGCGCCTCGGATCCCGTACCGGCTACCGTGCACGGGACATGAGTTCGAACACCTTCCGCTGCCGCTTCGCCGCCGTCGGCCGCTGTCAGCTGGCCGGCCTGCTGGGCCTGGCGGTGGCCGCCGTGGGCACGTCGCTGTTGCTGGCCCTCGGCCTCGGCCTCGGCCACTGGACGCTGCCGCCGGCCGCGGCCGCGCTGCGCCGGTACGCCGACCGTGCCCGCGACCGGGCCACCCGGTGGTCGGGCGTGCGGATCAGCCCGCCGGACCCGCTCCCGCGGATGGCCGGGGCCCGCGCGGTCCTGGCCGACGCGGGATTCCGGCGGGAACTCGCCTGGGCGTGGCTGGAGCCCCTGGTGGGCGGTCTGCTGGTCGCCGTACCGCCGTCCCTCGTCGTGTACGGGGTGTTCGGGGCGCTCGTCCAGCCCTTCGTGTGGCGGCTGCTCGGCGACGGCAACTGGTACGCCTTCGTCCCCGTCCACAGCACCGCCACGATGGTCGCGGCACTCCTCCTGGGCCTCGCCCTCACGGCCGCCGGCCTCCTCCTCGCCCCCACCGTCCTGCGCCTGCACGCCCGCTGGAGCCGGCTGCTCCTCGCCGCGCCCCGCAGCTTCGAACTCACCCGCCGCATCGAGCAGCTGACCGACACGCGGACCGTCGCACTGGACAGCCAGGCGGCCGAACTCCAGCGCATCGAGCGGGACCTGCACGACGGGGCGCAGGCCCGGCTCGTCGCGCTCGGGATGCGCCTCGACAGCGCGACCCGCCTGCTCGAGCAGGATCCGCCGGCCGCCCGCGCCGCGCTGCTGGAGGTGCGCGAGCTCTCCGCGCGGGCCCTTCAGGACCTGCGCGACCTGGTCCGGGGCATCCAGCCGCCGGTCCTCACCGACCGCGGCCTGGGCGACGCCGTGCGCTCACTGGCCCTCGACAGCTTCCTCGACGTGCACGTCGAGGCCCGCCTGACCGGGCGGCTGCCGGCCGCGGTGGAATCCGCCGGCTATTTCGCGGTCAACGAGCTCCTGGCCAACGCGGCGAAGCACTCCGGCGCCGACCGCGTCGACATCGCCCTCGCCCACGACGGCCTACGGCTGCGCATCACCGTGACCGACGACGGCGGCGGCGGGGCGGACCCCGCCCGGGGGACCGGACTGCTCGGCGTCCGGAGGCGATTGGCTACCTTCGACGGGAGCCTCGCCCTGCACAGCCCGCAGGGCGGACCGACCACAGTGACCCTGGAGATCCCGTGCGCGTCGTCCTTGCCGAAGACCTCTTCCTCCTGAGGGACGGCCTGGTCCGCACGCTCCGGGAGCACGGCTTCGACATCGTCGCCGCCGTCGACAACGGCCCCTCCCTCCTGCGCGCCCTGCTGGAGGAGAAGCCGGACGTCGCGGTCGTCGACGTCCGCCTGCCGCCGACCTTCACCGACGAGGGCCTCCAGGCCGCCCTCGAAGCCCGCCGGCACCATCGCGGCCTGCCCGTCCTCGTCCTCTCCCAGTACGTCGACCAGCTCTACGCGAACGAGCTGCTCGCCAGCGACGACGGCGGCGTGGGCTACCTGCTCAAGGACCGTGTCACCGACACCGGCCAGTTCGTCGACGCCGTACGCCGCGTCGCCGCCGGCGGCACCGTCCTGGACCCGCAGGTGATCGCCCGGCTCCTGTCGCGCGGCGACGCCCGGGGCACCATCTCCGCCCTCTCCTCCCGGGAACGCGACGTCCTGGAACTGATGGCGGAGGGCCGCTCGAACGCCGCCATCGCCGCCACCCTCCACTTCAGCGAGAGCGCCGTCGCGAAACACACGGCGAGCATCTTCGCCAAGCTGGGCATAGCCCCCTCCACCGAAGACAACCGCCGCGTCCTGGCCGTCCTCGCCTACCTCCGCCGCTAGGCCCTTGTGGTGCAGGTATCAGCCCAAGACGGCCGCTGGACGCTGAGCCGGGAGAAGCGCGTAGCGATCTGCCGCGCCCGGGCCCCCGGCCCTGGGCCAGGGCTGGACGGGCCCGGATGCCCGGCGCGGCAAGGGGAAGCCCCTCGCCTCATCGCTGAGGTACCCGCCCCTCCAACCATGCCCCGTGACCGTTCTTTTGGGGGGTTCCCGGCAGTCCTTTGTCTTTCCGGGGCGGGACGGTCTGTCAAGGGTGGCCGAAGGCCATCGCGAAGCGACGCGACGAAGGAGCGCCCTTGACGGGCCGGCCCGAACCGGAAGGACGATGGGACTGACGGGAAACCCCCAAACCAGCCCTGAGACCGCCCAGGGTCAGCCGGCTGCCGTGATCCCGTCCAGGAACGTGTCCCAGGTGGCGGGCGCCACCGCCAGCTCGGGGCCGCCCGTCACTTTGGAGTCCCGGATGCGAATGGTGCCCGCGCCGACGGCAACCTCGATGCAGTTTCCTTGGTCGGCCCCGCTGTGGCTGGACTTTATCCAGCCGTCCTGCTCCGGGGGCGGATGCATCTTCACGTGAGTTTCTCCATCTGCTGTCTGATGAGGTCCGCGCTGCGCCGCGCGGGAAGGGCCTCGCCCATCAGGTCCTCGAAGGCACGCTGTGCTGCCCGCACATGCTCGAGGTCTTCGATGATTTCGGAACTACGGTACGCCTCCACGCAAACGACGGTCATGTGGCTGGGGGCTGTGAGGAAGCTCGCCGAGCTCGTGATCATCAAGTGGGCCTCTGCGTCAAGAGGGAGCACGCGGATGCCGATGGTGGGGTGCTCCATGTGTGTAAGAAGCGCGCTGAGCTGACCTCGCATCACATCGCGATGGCCCAAGTGGCGGTGGAGTACGGATTCGCACAGCACCACCCGCACCTCGGGAGGAGCGGCTCCCCGGAGGATGTCCTGTCGCGTGAGCCGGGCGCGTACGGCCTTCGTGATCTCGGCCTCGCTGGCGCGAGGGTCCCCTTTGCAGAGGATGGCGCGGGCGTAGTCGCTGGTCTGGAGCAGCCCTGGCACGACGTGCTGGGACCACTCCCAGATGGCGATTGCCTTCCGCTCCAGCTTCATGCGACGTCGGTGCATTGCCGGAAAGCTCTGTGCCACAGCCTCCTCGTAGAGCTGCTTGAACAAGCCGTCCGTCTTGAAGATCTGGTCCAGTACCGCCGGCAGTTCCGGCGGGATCGGCCCCTCCCCTGACTCCAAGCGGCTGACCGTGCTCTTCGACGTACGCGCCAGACGGGCCGTGTCCGTCTGGGTCAGTCGGCGTTCCGGGTAGAGCTCCCTGGCGCTCTTGAGTTCTTCGGCGAATCGGCGGCGTGGATCCGAGTCCACAGACGCGCCCCCTTCCCACGTTCCCATGCGGTTGGTCACGACCGGACCCGACGCGTTCTCGCAGGTCAAACGAGCCGGAATATGCCGCTCCGACCAAAGCGCAGATCGGTCACCCGAACGCTTTCGATCGTAGCTCCCACTCCGTAACTCTGGCCTCACGCAAGGTGATTGAGCACTCGAACGAATGGTGGGATGTCATGCATGACGCGTCAGGTGACGACGACGCCCAGTGGCTAGCCGGCGTCCTCCCCCAGCTCGACCGCGCATGGGCGGATCTGGTCACCGGGCTGGACGCCGCGCTGCAAGGTCTCGTCTTCGTGCAGCGGTTCAGTGCCACCCCGCGCGGCGCCCGCCTCGCCCGCCATCTCGCCCTCGTGCAGCTGCACGCCTGGGGGATTCCGCACGGTAGCGCGGCGGCCGACGGCATCGGGCTCGTCATCGCCGAGCTCGCCGCCAACGCCGTGACGCACGGCCGGGTGCCCGGGCGGGACTTCGAGCTGCGGGTCACCCGGCTCGACGCGGTGGTGCGGGTCGAGGTGTCCGACGGGCGGCGGAACGAGCGGCCCCGGCCCCGGGAGAGCGGCTACGGGCTGCTGCTCGTCGGGGCGGTCGCCACCGCCTGGGGGGTCGCCGACCGGGTGGTCGGCAAGACCGTGTGGGCCGACTGCCCCCTCAGGCGCTGAACGCCTCGTGGGCTGCCGTCAGGAAGCGGCGGATCGTGTCCCGTTCGGCGGGGGAGAGGGGCGCCAGGGCCCCGAGCAGGGCGTCGATCGCCGGGCCGAAGAACTCCTGGCCCAGGCGGACCGCCTCCGGCCGGACCCGCAGTAGGACACGGCGGCGGTCGAGGGGATCACGGACGCGTTCCACGTGGCCCAGGCGCTCCAGGCGGTCGATCGCGGCCGTGGTGCCCGCCGAGTTGAGGCCCAGCCGCGTGCCCAGCAGGCCCACCGTGGCCGGCTCGTCGGCGCGGGCCGCGTCCAGGAGGCAGATCAAGGCCCGCACGTCGGTGGGGTGCATGCCGTTGGCGGCGGCGAACTCCGCCTGGCGCAGCCCGAATTCGACGGTCACCGCCCGCAGCAGGTGCACCAGTCCAAGGTTGTCGTCCACATCGCCTCCGGCCTAGAATCTCTCGCTGAGCGAGATTATCGCCCAGCGAGGCATTGGAGCCAGCCATGTCCCGGACGTCCTTCCGCGCCGCCTACGACGACATGCTCGGCCGCTGGCCCGGTCCCGTCGAGGGCGTCGAGATCCCCACCCCGTACGGAGTCACCCGCGTCAACAGCTGCGGTCCCGCCGGGGCGCCGCCGCTGGTGCTGCTGCCCGGCGGCGGGGCCACCTCCACCGTGTGGGGTGCCTGCGTCGCCGCCGGGGCGGCCCGCAGCCACCGGGTACATGCCGTGGACCTGGTGGGGGACCCCGGGCTCAGCGTCCCGGCGCCCGGGCGGGCCGTACGGACCCCCGGAGACCTCGTCGGCTGGCTCGACGCCCTCCTCGACGGCCTCGGCGGCGGCCCCGTCACCCTGGCCGGGCACTCCTACGGGGCCTGGATCGCCGCCCACGCCGCCGCCCACGCCGCCGCGCGGCGGGCCGGGCGGCTGGACCGGCTCGTCCTGCTCGACCCGACCCAGGTGTTCACCGGGCTGCGCCCCGGCTACGTCCTGCGCGCGCTGCCCATGCTGGTACGGCCCACCCCGGCGCGCATCCGCTCCTTCCTGGCCTGGGAGAGCGGCGGGGCGGTGCTCGACCCGGCCTGGACGCGGCTCCAGGAGGAGACGGCCGACTTCCCCACCGTCCGGCCCGTCACCGGGTCGCGCCCGGACCCAGCCGGGCTCCGGGAGCTGCCGGTCGACGTCCTCTTCGCCGGCCGGGCCCGCTGCCACGACCCCCACCGGGCCGCGCGGGCCGCGCGCGAGGCACTGCCGGATGCGCGGGTCGACGTACTGCCCGGCGTCTCTCACCACGCGCTGCCGCTGACGGCGGCCGGGGAAATCGCCCGCCGACTGGCCACCTGACCCTCCTCCCCCGCGCGGGGGAGGAGACAGAGCCCTCAGACCGACGTGCCGGCGGCACCGCCGCGGCCAGCATGGGCGGCATGCCGAGAATCAACGCACTGCCCGACGTACCGCGCTGGGCCGCTCTTGCCGCCCATGCCGTCCCCCTGGTCACCCTGCCGTCCGGGCTCTGGCGGATCGCCCTGGTCGCCGGACTCCCGGTGGCCGCGGAACCGGTCAGGACGGTCGGGGAGTCGCTGTACGTACTCTCGCTGACCGTGGTCTCCGAGGCCCTCGCGCTGCTGACGCTCGGCCTGGTGCAGCCGTGGGGCGAGACCGTCCCGCGCTGGATCCCCCTGCTCGGCGGCCGGAACGTACCCCCCCTCGCGGCGGTGATCCCGGCGCTGGCGGGCGCGACCGCGCTCTTCGGTCTGTGGGGCTGGGTCGGATACGTCATGGCCGCGAACCTGGCCGCCGGCAGCGTCACGGACACACCGGCCCAGCTGGTGCTCCTGCTGGCCTGCTACCTTCCGCTGCTCGCTTGGGCTCCGCTGCTGACGGTGTCGGCCATCGCCTACTACCGGCGCCGGACGCCCGCGAACGGAATGCTGACCTTCATGTCCTGAATCCGTAACGTTCCCGAGCTAAGGGAATTCGGCCAATTCACCGTGGGAATAACCGAATGGTCGACCACACCATTCGAAGCATGTAAACCACACGGGGGCTAAACGTGCGCGCTGCCCGCAACAGATGGAAGACCTACGCCCTTGGGGCCGCGGCGATTGCCGCGCTCCTCTCATCCACGGCCTGTGAGTCCGGCGGTACGGACGACGGCAAGAGCCCCACCCCCTCCGCCACTCCGAGCGCGACCACCACCCCCACCACCACCCCCGTCCCCACCCCCACCAGCACCCAGCCCGGCGGCGGGGGTGCGACCGGCGCCTCGAAGAGCCCGGGTGGTGGCGGCAAGACCACCGCCGAGGCCTGCAACGACAACGACCTCTCGATCGCGACGTCGTTCTGGCGGCAGGACTCGGGGCAGCACCTCCTCATCACGGCCACCAACATGAGCGACAAGCCCTGCACCCTCTACCACTACCCCTACGTCCGCTTCGGCGCGGACGCCGGGGAGCCGGTCGCCGCGATGGGGTCGGAGCCGAAGGCGATCGCCACGATCGGGCCGAAGGAGAAGGGGTACGCGGGCGTGTTCCTCTTCCGAGGGGGCCAGGAGACCTTCACCGTCACCTCGTTCGCCCTCGGCTACCAGGACCGGGCCCTCAACAGCAACAGGGACGTGGCCTCCCTCGACATCTCGCTGTCCGGTGAGGTCGATTCCCTCAACGTCGGGCCCAATCCCCGGGTCTCGTACTGGAACACCGATCTCCGTGCGATCGAGGACCTCATGTTCAGGTCCTGACCACCACCACCCCCCCCGGTCGGTAATTGCGTCGACCGGGCCCGGGCCAGCGCCTAGCCTCGACTTCCATGAGCATCCTGCAGACGATCCACGACGTGCCCGTTTTCATGTGCGCCCCCGAGGGCGAGGTGATCGGCGGCGAGAGCGACGCACTGGATCTCATAGGAAACGCTTCCTATCAGGGTGCTCAGTGGGTCGTCGTTCCCGTCGAGCGGTTCGCCGGGGAATTCTTCCGGCTGCGGACCCGGGTCGCCGGCGACATCGTCCAGAAATTCGTGCAATACCGCATGGGTCTGGTCGTCCTCGGTGACATATCCCGCCACACGGCCGACAGTTCGGCCCTGCGGGACTTCGTCTACGAATGCAACCGCGGCCGCCAGACCTGGTTCCTCACCGACCTCGAAGAACTGCGCGAGCGCCTCAAGGCCTAGGCCGGGTCCGGGAGAGGGCCTCGCGGACGGCCTCCTCCGAGCGGGCGACCACGGCGGTGCCGTCCTCGGCCGTGATGATCGGGCGCTGGATCAGCTTCGGGTGGGCGGCCAGGTGGGCGATCCAGCGTCCGCGCGCCACGTCCGTCGCCTCGCGCGGCAGGTCCCGTACGCCGGTCTCCTTCGCCAGGGCGTCGGAGGTGCGCGTGATGTCCCACGGCTCCAGCCCGAGGCGGCCCAGCACCTCGCGGATCTCGGCCTCGGACGGTACGTCCTCCAGGTAGCGGCGCACCGTGTACTCGGCGCCCTCCGCGTCCAGCAGGGTCAGCGCGCTCCGGCACTTCGAACAGGCGGGATTGATCCAGATCTCCATGCCGGCAAGCGTAGCCAGACTCCGTCTGGCCAGGGGCTTTTGTCAGTGCCCCCCGGTAAAATCGAAGGAGAACGACAGGAAGCCAACTACCGTTTGGGAGGCTGTAGATGGCCGCTGCCGCGATCATTTCGATGCCCAAGAAGAAGCCGCTGCCGGCGGGCCTGCCCCGCGAGTGGTACGAGAGCCACAACCGCCGTCTGAAGGCGATGCGGCTGGCGATCTCCCTGCTCGACTCGGGGACGTACGACGCCAAGCGCGCGACCAACCGCAAGATACGGACGATGGCGGTGCGGGTGGGGATCCACCGCCCGTCGAACCTCACCTGCCGGATGGTGCGGGCCTTCATCGCCGCCAACAGCTGACGCGCGGGCCGGTCCGCCGGGGCCGGGAGCCCCGGCGGACCGCAGGGCCCGCCGCCGGTCACTCCTCGTCGAAGGTGATGTCCTCGACCGGGTGGGTCATCTTCACGATGTTGTCGTCGCTGACCTTGACGATGTTCTGCAGGCCGGTGCGCCGGTTGGGCTCGCCCTGGAGGTAGAACTTGTCGGCGGCCCCGCCGAGGAAGGCGGGGAAGCAGGCCAGGGAGTTGTTCGCCGGCTTGAGGTCCAGGTAGTCCTTCAGCCGGCGGAACAGCTTCGGGAGGATCACGGCGCCGTCGTCGGCCGTGAGCGAGGTCATGTCGACGATCTTCACCCCGTCGCGGGTCACGTCCTTGGCCCACACGCCCTTCGGGGGTGTGGCCCCCTTCGCCTCCCGGGCGGCGGCGGTCAGCGCGCTGCGCAGGTGGTCGGGGAAGCCGGTGTAGAAGGTCGGGTAGACCAGGCCCTGCTTGACCAGGTGGTAGTTGACGGTCTTCTTCAGCAGCTCCACATCGACGTCGATCTCGTAGCCGTTGAAGACCGGCGGTCTGGTGCCGACCAGGGCCACGCACCGGCCGTAGACGTCGACGCCGCCGGTGAGGATGAAGCCGGGCACGGTCTCGGGGGTGGTGCTGGAGATGGTTTCGACTTGATCGTCATCGCGGTCGAAGTTCCTGTCGAAGCCGAGCTGGGTCAGCAGCTCCTTCGTGGCCTGGTGCGCCAGCGGTCGCGGCTGGTGCTGCACCCCCGACTCGTTGTCCCCGTAGTGGGTCTCCAGCGCGTCGATGGCCTCCAGCCGGATGGCGACGCGGCCGTCGGCCTTCGGCTGGAGCCGGTGGGCGCCGGGCACGAGCTTCCAGTCCGCCACGTCGTCCGGAGTGAAGGCGATGGTGTCGCCGTCCGGCTGGAGGCCTCTCGCCCGGAAGGTTCCTCTGAGCAGCAGCATGCGCATGGCGACTCCCGTACGTCACGATCGGTTACGCAGAGTACACGTCACTCGAATCTAGGGAGCCGACGGACCACGGGTCAACCGCTGTTCGGGCGACAGCAGCAGCAGCGCCACGTCATCGCGCGGGCCGCCCCCGGTGAAGGCCGCGAGGTCCCGCCACACCGCCGGGACCAGCCCCGCCGGGTCGCCCGCCAGCACCGGCACCCGGACGGCCAGCGGGTAGAAGTTCCCGCCCCGGTCGCGCGCCTCCGTGACCCCGTCCGTGTGCGCGAGCAGCCGGTCGCCCGGCAGCAGCGGGAGTTCGGCCATCGCCGGAAGGGCCGCCCAGCCCAGCCCCAGCCCCAGCGGGGGCCCCGGCTCCACGGTCACCTCCGCGACCGCGAAACCCCGCAGCAGCAGCACCGGCGGATGCCCGCACGACACGACCCGTACGAGGTCCAGCCCGGGCGGGAACTCCAGCAGCACCGCCGTCGCGAACAGCTCCGGGTGCGCCACGAACCCCGCCGCCGCGTCCGCCGCCAGCCGCCGGTCCAGCCGGGCCGCGACCGCCGCCAGCTCCGGGTCGTCCAGCACCGCCTCACGGAACGCGCCGAGCAGCGAGGCCACCGTCCCGACCGCGGCCAGCCCGTGCCCCTGCACGTCCCCCACCAGCGCCCGCACCCCGAACGGCCCGGCCCGTACGTCGAACAGGTCGCCGCCGACCAGCGTGCCCCGCTGCGCCGCCCGGTACAGCCCGGCGCAGCGCACCGCGCCCACCCGCTCCGGCACCGGCGGCAGCACCGCCAGCTGGGCCGCCTCGGCGACCGTCCGCACGCTGACCAGCTGGGCGTCCCGGCGCCGCCGCACCAGGGCGATCACCACGCTGAGCAGGCCGACGGTGGCCACGGTGGCCAGGTCGGTGCCGCGGGCGTGCCCCATGCCGAGCTCGGGGACGCCCAGCAGGAGCAGCACGAGAGCGGCGAAGACGGCGGTGCCGGCGGCCCCGTACGCGAAGGCGGCCACGGCCGGAAGGGCCGCCAGGAAGTAGCCCAGCTCGACCGTGCGGGGGGTGCTCCACTGGGCGAGGCAGAGCGCGGCCATGGCCACCGCGGGCGCGAACCGGGCCCAGCGGGGCGGCGGCGCCCCCTGCAGCCAGCCCGGCTCCTCCCGTCGGCGTCTCACCCCTCCACCCTGGTACGGGGTCCGGGGCCGCGCACGCCGGGTGGCCCTGCCGGGTGCGGGCCGCGACAGTGGTGCCGTGACGGATACGCAGAGCGCGGCGATCAGTACCCGGCTGAACTGGCTGCGGGCGGGGGTGCTCGGCGCCAACGACGGGATCATCTCCACCGCGGGCCTGGTCGTCGGCGTCGCCGGCGCCACCACCTCGCGCGCCGCGATCCTCACGGCGGGCGTGGCCGGGCTGCTCGCGGGCTCGCTGTCGATGGCGGCGGGGGAGTACGTGTCGGTCAGCTCGCAGCGGGACTCCGAGCGGGCGGCGCTGGAGGTGGAGCGGCAGGAGCTGGCGCAGGAGCCGGAGGCGGAGCTGGACGAGCTGACGGAACTGCTGGCCGCGCGGGGCCTGAGCCGCGAGCTGGCCCGGGAGGCCGCCGAGCAGCTGACGGAACGGGACGCGCTGAGGGCGCACGCGCGGGTGGAGCTGGGGATCGAGCCGGACGAGTTGGCGAACCCGTGGCACGCGGCCTTCGCCAGCCTGGTCGCCTTCACGGCGGGGGCGCTGCTGCCGCTGCTGGCGGTCGTCCTGCCGGGGCCGTCGGAGCGGGTGCCGGTGACGGTGGTGGCGGTGCTGATGGCGCTCGCGCTGTGCGGGGTGGTGAGTGCGCGGCTGGGCGGGGCGGCCGTGCCGAGGGCGGTACTCCGCAATGTGGCGGGCGGCGCCGTTGCCATGGCGGTCACCTACACGGTGGGCGCCCGCCTCGGCGCCTGACCCTCCGGGGGCCCGGGGCCGCTGCGCGGGGCTGGCCCCTACCCGCCCTTCGCCCGTTCCCCGGGGCTCCGCCCCGGACCCCTGGGGCTCCGCCCCGGACCCCGCGCCTCAAACGCCGGCGAGGCTGGATGGTGCCGGCGGGGCTGAAACCCCAGGGCCAGGGGCGGGGGCGGGGTGGGGTGTCGTCCGGGACTAAAACGAGATGAATTCGGCGCGAGGTACCGCCCGGCAGACCAAGCAGAGCCAGGGCGCCGAACATCGAAGCCCGTCCCGGACGACACCCCACCCCGCCCCCGGCCCGCCCCCGCCACCCCGCCCGGCAGGGACACTGGCGGCATGCGCATCGCCATCACCGGATCCTCCGGACTCATCGGCAAGGCCCTCGTACGCTCCCTCCACGCCGACGGCCACGACACCGTCCGCTTCGTGCGCCGCGCCCCCGCCGCCCCCGGCGAGGCTCGGTGGGATCCGCGGACCGGGTACGTCGACCCCGACGGGCTGCGCGGCTCTGACGCCGTCGTGCACCTGGCCGGGGCCGGGGTCGGGGACCACCGCTGGACGGCCGCGTACAAGAAGGAGATCCGCGACAGCCGGGTGCTCGGCACCGCGGCCGTCGCCCGCGCCATGGCCGCCCTCGACAGCCCGCCGCCCGTGCTGGTCTGCGGCTCCGCCGTCGGGTACTACGGCGACACCGGCGACCGCGCCGTCGACGAGAGCGCCCCCGCGGGCGCCGGCTTCCTGCCTTCCGTCTGCGTCGAGTGGGAGGCGGCCGCCGCCCCGGCCCGGGAGGCCGGCATCCGGACGGCGTTCGCCCGCACCGGGCTGGTCGTCGCCGCCGGGGGCGGGGCCTGGGGGCGGATGTTCCCCCTCTTCCGGGCGGGCCTCGGCGGGCGGCTCGGCAGCGGCCGCCAGTACTGGTCCTTCATCTCCCTGCACGACGAGATCGCCGCCCTGCGGCACCTCATCGACACCCCCGGCCTCTCCGGCCCCTTCAACCTCACCGCGCCGCAGCCCCTGACCAACCGTGAGGTCACCGCCGCCATGGGCCGCGTACTGCACCGCCCGGCCCTCTTCGCCGTCCCCGCCCCCGTCCTGCGCCTCGTGCTCGGCGAGCTCTCCCAGGACGTGCTGGGCAGTCAGCGGGCCCGCCCCGTCCGGCTGATGGAGTCGGGGTTCGTCTTCACGCACCCCGGCATCGAGGACTCCATCAGGGCCGCGCTGGCGTAGCGGCAGGCGCACCGCTCGACCGCGTGCGACCGTTCGTGACCCATGTGCGACCGTCGTGCGACCGGAATTGTGCGCAATCCCAACCCGGACTCGGGTTCTCCCGGAGCCCGTTGGGGGAAGGAGGTTCCCCACACAGCCGCGCCGACCTCGGGGAGGGGCACGTGCTCAGCAGCTCACACCATGCCGCACATCACGCGGACGTCGTCATCGTAGGAGCCGGAGTCTCAGGACTCGCGGCCGCGCACCACCTGATCGCGGCAGGGGTCACCGTCAGCGTCCTGGAGACCGCCGACGACCCCGGCGGCCGCATGGCCACCGAAGCGGCCGACGGATTCCGGCTCGACCGGGTCGGCCAGCTCCTCAACACCTCGTACACCGAACCGGCCCGCACCCCGGGCCTCACGGGGCTGACCCTGCGCCCCTTCGCCCCCGGGGTCCTGGTGCACGGCGCCGACGGCAGGCAGCAGCGGGCCGGGGCCCTCACCCCCGCCCGCGCACTGGCCAGCGGCTCCCTCGACCAGGCCCGCTTCAGCGCCGCGCTCGGCCGGCTCGCGGCCCTGCCCCAGGAACGGGTGCTCGCCCGGCCCGAACGCACCGCACTCGCCGCCCTCGGCTCCCGCGGCCTGCCGCCGCGCACCGTGACCGGCGTCCTGCGGCCCCTGCTGTCCGCCCTGCTGCGCGACCCGGAGCTCACCACCTCCAGCCGCGTCGCCGACCTCGCCCTGCGCACCTTCGCCAGAGGCCGCCTCGCCGTGCCCGAGGGCGGCGCGGCCACCCTGCCCGGCCTGCTCGCGGCCGCCCTGCCGCCCGGCACCGTACGCACCGGGATCCGAGTGCGGTCGGTGGCGACCAACCTCGTCACCACCGAGGAGCACGGGGACTTCGGCTGTCGCTCCGTCCTGCTCGCCACCGGCGCCCGGGCCGCCGCCGAACTGCTCCCCGGGCTGCGCGTACCCGCCTTCCACGAGGTCACCGTCATCCACCACGCGACCCCCGCACCCCTGCCCTGGGACGGCTCGCTGCTCCTGGACGCCGACCCGAAGTGGCCGCTGGCCCACACCACGGTGATGAGCGCGGTCGACCCCACCCGAGCCCCCGCCGGCCGCAGCCTGGTCACCACCACCGTGCACGGCCCGCCGCCGCCCACCCGGACGGTCGCCGCCCGCCTGGCCCGGCTGTACGAGACCTCGACCCGGGACTGGGACCTGCTGGCCGTCCACCACACCCCGGAGGCCGTCCCGGCCATGCCCCCGCCCTACGACCTGCGGCGCCCGGTACGCGTCCTGGCCGGGCTCTACGTCTGCGGCGACCACCGCGACTCCAACACCGTCCAGGGCGCCCTGCACTCCGCCCGCCGCGCCGCCACCGCCCTGCTGCGCGACTTCGGCATCCCGCTCCCGGCCGCCCCGGAGCCCGCCATTCCGGTAGCGGCCTGAGCACGACGCCGTAGTGGCCGGGCCCTCAACCGCCGGCGGCTGGATTGCCCGCAGGGCAATCCAGCCTCGCCGGCGTTTGAGGCGCGGGGTCCGGGGCAGAGCCCCGGCAGCGGCGCCGCAGGCTCACGACAAGGCCGCCACCCGGTCCCGATAGCTCCGCACCGCCGCCGCGTCCCGGTACGGCTCCAGCCGCCGCTCGAAGTCCCGTACGTACTCCACCGCACGCACCGACCGCATCTCCATCGCCTGCTGCGCGGCCTCCGCGCCCAGCGCGCACGCCTGTTCCAGCTCGCCCAGCCCCAGCCGCGCCGTGGCCAGCACCACCCGGCAGAACAGCCGCGAGCGCGCGAACCCCGGCGCCCGCAGCTGGAGCGAGCGCTCCGCGTGCTGGGCCGAGGCCCGGTACTGCTGGAGGTCGCGGTGGCAGTGCCCGAACTCGTCCGCCAGCTGCCCTTCGTCGAACAGCCGGGCCCAGTGCGGTACGTCGTCCCCGGGCCGGGCCGCGCCCAGCGCCCGCTCGGCCCGCACCAGCGAGGCCGTCGCCGCACGCACCTCGCCCAGCACCGCGTGCCCCCGCGCCTCCGACGCGTGCAGCAGCGCCTGCACCACCGGCGGCGGGCCCGAGCCCACGCCCTGCTGGGCGACCCGGGCCAGCTGCACCGCCTCCCGGCCGTGCCCGAGGTAGACCGCCTGACGGCTCATGGTGACCAGCACGTAGGACCCGTACGGCCGGTCCCCGGCGGCCTGGGCGAGGCGCAGCGCCTGCACGAAGTACCGCTGGGCCAGCCCGTGCGCGGCGATGTCGTACGAGGTCCAGCCCGCGAGCCGGGTCAGGTCGGCGGCGGCGGAGAACAGCCGCCGCCCGGTGGTCTCCCCGTAGGTGCCGCGCAGCATCGGCTCCGCCTCGTGCTCCAGGTACCGCACCAGGGCCTGGCGGGCGTGCCCGCCGCCGTAGGTGTGGTCCAGGGTCCGGAACAGCTCGCTCACCGACCGCAGCGCCGCGATGTCCCCGCCGGTCACCCGCTGTCCGGGCCCCCGGTCGATCTGCCGCTGCCGGGGCACCGAGGCGCGGCCCTGCGCCGGGACCCGGTTCGCGGCGGGGTCGGCGCCGCGCCCCACGCGTTCGTCGGCCCGCCCGATGAGCCAGTCCCGGCTGGGCACCACCAGACCGGCCGGGGTGAAGGCGATCTTGCGCAGCTCGGCGTGCGAGCCGGAGTCCTTGCGCCACAGCCCGCTCGCGATGTCCACGGCCTCTTCCGGGGTGGCCGCGAACTCCAGCCCCGCGTACACGGGCGCGCACGCGTCCAGGCCCAGATCCTGCGCCGACAGCCGCCGCCCGAGGCGCCGGGTGAAGACCTCCGCGATCAGCGCCGGGGTGGTGCCGCGGGGCTGCTGGCCGCGCAGCCACCGGGTCACGGAGGTTTTGTCGTACCGCAGGTCCAGACCGTGCTCCAGGCCCAGCTGGTCGACACGGCGGGCGAGCCCGGCGTTGGAGAACCCGGCTTCCGCGATCAGCGCCGCGAGCTGCCGGTTGGGGACACGCTGGGCAGGTCGATCGGTCATCGGCTCCACGGTTTCCGTACGTGACGGACCGGAGTCCCGGCCCTGTGAACGGCGTGAATGTAGCGGCCAACTCCGCCCACACCGCCCTCTCTGCCCCACATTCATCCGATCGTGTGCAGAATGGGTAGGGCTCTTTACGGACCGACCCACTCCGTCCGCGTACGCTGCGCCACATGACCCGTCGGCCCCCCGGGGCGCATCCCCCCGATCCGAACGCGGAGTCCACCGCCCCGCTGCCCGCTCCGGAGCTCACCGAGGCGGAGTGCCGCCGCTGCGGCACCTACATCGCGGGACTGGACGGACGCTACGCGTGCGGGGTGTGCGGCTGGGTCAACGACCACTCCGAGGGCCACCGCAGGCTGCCGAGGGCCGACGAGGACCCGGACCGGCCGCGCGCCGGGCGCAGGCGCCCCAGACAGCTCCCGGGCCCGCCGCCGCAGCCCGGACCGGGGGTCTGAAGGGGCGCGCGGGGGCAGCCGTACTCTTGACCGGGGTGCGATACGTGCACACAGCAGGTTCAACGAGGAGGCGCTGCGGTGACTGAGCTTCGGTTTGTCCATCTGGGCTTCGGGCCGGAATCCGTCGAGTACACCGAGGCCTGGGAAGAGCAGCGCCGGGTGCACGCGGCCCGCTTCGCGGACGAGATCGACGACACCTGCCTGATGGTGGAGCACGAGCCGGTCTACACCGCCGGCCGGCGCACCGACCCCAGCGAGCGCCCGCTCGACGGCACCCCCGTCGTCGACGTGGACCGCGGCGGCAAGATCACCTGGCACGGCCCGGGCCAGCTCGTCGGCTACCCGATCATGAAGCTGCCCCGCCCGGTGGACGTCGTCGCCCACGTGCGCCGCCTCGAAGAGGCCCTGATCCGCACCGCGGCCGAGTTCGGCCTGGAGACCACCCGCGTCGAGGGCCGCTCGGGGGTCTGGGTGCTCGGCGACCCGATCCAGGAGCGTCCGAAGACCGGCGGACTCACCCTCGACCTCGCCGTGCCTGCGGTGGACCCGCGCACCGGCGACGACGAGTTCGACGCCCGGCTCCACGGCCCCGAGTACGCCCCGTCCAACGCCGGCCAGCGCCGCGAGGACCGCAAGCTCGCCGCCATCGGCATCCGCGTCGCCAAGGGCGTCACGATGCACGGCTTCGCGATCAACGTGAACCCCGACAACGTCTGGTTCGACCGGATCATCCCCTGTGGGATCCGGGACGCCGGTGTGACCTCGCTCTCGTACGAGCTGGGGCGCGAGGTCACCATCGCCGAGGTGCTGCCGGTCGTCGAACGCCACCTGAAGGACGTGCTGGAGCACGCGGAGCTGAAGCCCCGCGACATAGAGCCCGCGGCGGCCGGCTAGCGGGCGGGGAATGGGTCCGGCCCCCCGCAGGTTGGCCGGACGTAAGAGCGTACGAATTACGGGCGTACCCTGGTGGGCGCCGAAGAATCGAAGTCACAGGGAGCCGGTCGTGTCCGCAGTCGCACCCGACGGACGCAAGATGCTGCGCCTCGAGGTCCGTAACGCCCAGACCCCCATCGAGCGCAAGCCCGAGTGGATCAAGACCCGGGCGAAGATGGGCCCCGAGTACACCAAGATGCAGGCCCTGGTGAAGGGCGAAGGACTGCACACGGTGTGCCAGGAAGCCGGCTGTCCGAACATCTACGAATGCTGGGAGGACCGCGAGGCCACCTTCCTCATCGGTGGCGACCAGTGCACCCGGCGCTGTGACTTCTGCCAGATCGACACGGGCAAGCCCGAGGCCCTGGACCGGGACGAGCCCCGCCGCGTCGGCGAGTCCGTGGTCACGATGGACCTGAACTACGCCACCATCACCGGCGTCGCCCGCGACGACCTGGCGGACGGCGGCGCGTGGCTGTACGCGGAGACCGTGCGCCAGATCCACCAGCAGACGGCGGGCCGCGAGGCCGGCCACACCAAGGTCGAGCTGCTGGCCCCCGACTTCAACGCGGTCCCGGAGCTGCTGGAGGAGGTCTTCGCCTCCCGCCCCGAGGTCTTCGCGCACAACGTCGAGACGGTGCCCCGGATCTTCAAGCGGATCCGCCCCGGCTTCCGCTACGAGCGCTCCCTCGAGGTGATCACCAAGGCGCGCGCGTACGGCCTGGTCACCAAGTCGAACCTGATCCTCGGCATGGGCGAGGAGCGCGAGGAGGTCAGCCAGGCGCTGAAGGACCTCCACGAGGCGGGCTGCGAGCTCATCACCATCACCCAGTACCTGCGGCCCTCGCCGCGGCACCACCCCGTGGAGCGCTGGGTGAAGCCGGCCGAGTTCGTCGAGCTGGCGAAGGAGGCCGAGGAGATCGGCTTCTCCGGTGTGATGTCCGGCCCGCTGGTCCGGTCCTCGTACCGGGCGGGTCGCCTCTACACGCAGGCGATGGAGAAGCGCGCGGCGGTCTGACGCAGCCGTCTGACTCTGTGTGCGTGTGAACTCACGCACAATACTTACCAATCAGTAACACCGCATCGACGCGGCCCCTAGGCTCTTTTTGTGAGAGGAGTCCGGCGGGCCGCGTCTGTGTTTGCAACGTGTCCATCACATTTGACCGACCGGTCATGCCCTGGTAACACCAGTCAGTGACGCTGGATCCACGCACCGCACACGCCATCGATGCGAGCACCGAGAGTAGGGGTCGACATCATGCAGGCCGCGCCAGTCCGCGCCATCGCCATTCCGTCCTTCAGTGAGGCCTTCCGCGGCCTCGAATCGCTGCTCATGAGCGGTGCCCGGCGCAATGCCTGGACGGCCGTCCTGGAGGATCGCCGCAGGGCCAAGGACCGGGTGGAAACCGAGCACGTACTCGAGGCCGCGGCTACCCGGACCCCGCAGGACACGTAAACTTCGCCTTATGGCGAGGAAGTCAAACGCAGAGACTGCTGCGAACCCCGGGCGACTGAAGCAGATCGCCCTGACGTACAAGATGACGCGCAAGGCCGACCCGAAGGTCGGTCTGATCGTCGCGGGCGTGGGAATCGTCACCTTCGGTGTCTTTCTTGCGATCGGCTTCCTGATCGACCACCCGGTCTACCTGGGCATCCTGGGCTTCCTGGTGGCGTTCCTCGCGATGGCGATCGTCTTCGGACGACGGGCCGAGCGGGCTGCCTTCGGGCAGATGGAGGGGCAGCCGGGCGCTGCCGCGGCCGTACTGGACAACGTGGGACGGGGCTGGTCGACCACCCCGGCCGTCGCGATGAACCGGAACCAGGACATCGTCCACCGGGCCGTCGGCAAGGCGGGCGTGGTCCTGATCGCCGAGGGCAACCCGAACCGGGTCAAGACCCTGCTCGCGGCCGAGAAGAAGAAGCTGGCCCGGATCATGCCCGACATCCCGGTCCACGACTTCATCGTGGGCACCGGCGAGGGCGAGGTGCCGCTCAAGAAGGTCCGTACGACGCTGCTGAAGCTGCCGCGCGTCCTGGCCGGACCGCAGATCACGCAGGTCAACGACAAGCTCCGGGCCATGGGTGACCTCATGAGCAACATGCCGGTGCCAAAGGGCCCGATGCCTGGCGGGCGGGGCATGCGAGGTCAGCGACCGCGATGACCGCATCGGAAGTGACCTGCGCGGTCATTTCCATGGCGGGCAAGGGGTGAGGCTTCGTTGGAGGGGTGCCTTGGCACCCCTCCAACGCGTTCATGAGAGCTTCCCACAGGCCTGAGTCCGTCCAGCGCCGCCAATGGCCGCGCAACCCCGTGGAGCCGTGTTTGGCATCCAGCTCTGCCCATCGTGCATCCGTCCTCGCCTTTTCCAAGAAGGCTTCCAGCACGGTGCGGGGCGCCAGGCCACCCTTCTGACGAGCAACCGTCGCCCCCCTGGGGAACAGCTTCATGCCGGTCAGACGGGACCAGACTTCGTCGGTCACCATCGGGACCAACCTGCCCTCCCGGCGGAACCACTCGGCAACGGGACAGACCAGACCTCGCCGCATGGGTGGTGGAGGTCCCGTCATCTTGATCCGGACATCGAGAAGGGCCATCACCTCTCGCTGTCGCTCCCGAGCCAGGTCCGTCAAGCGCTCATCTCCAAGAAGCGTGCAGATTTTCTCCCACGCCCATGCGTCGACGCTGGTGGCATAGATCTGCGGGCAGGAGCAGACCGGGGCGCCGGCGTACGAGGCTCGCTTCCCCGCGCAGACATAGTGGGGCGACTTCTCGCCGGCCGGACTGCCACCGACATAGTGCTTTCCGCATGGGCTCACAATGCGCCCGCTGAGCGTGTAGCAGTTCCACAGAACGGGCGGTGCCTTTGGCTGCCGTGCGACCGCGCCCCGGAGCTCGACGACTTCGGGCTCTGTGAAGACGGGATCGAGCGGGATCACCAGGCTCTCTCCCCAAACGGGAGCGCCGTCCGGCCCGGTCTCGGCCCGGAATGGCTTTCGGAAGACGAAGCGGGCACTCAGCAAGTCCTCGTCCATGAGCCGCGCCCTGATATTGGCCTCGCTCCAGGGCTTGCCTGATCGCGTGCGGAACCCCTCGCGGTTCAGGGTCAGTGCGACGCGGCCCCACCTGCCGTGTTCTTCGACGGCGAGCTGCCTCGCCCGGCGCAAGGCCGGTGCCTCGTGGCGCGTGGTGCAGGGGCCGGACGGTGAGCAGTTGTCTCCGCCGTCGCAGTCGTCGAGCACCAGGCGTTGCTCGCCCCGGCTGCCCACATTGAGGATGCGGTAGCCGTATCGCGGTGTCCCTCCGGGGTGGCCTCCTTCTGCGGCCTTCTCCTGGATGCCGCCCTGGGTGCGGCTCCGGATGTTCCTGTGCTCCTGGATGGCGTACTGCGCGCCCTGCTGCAGTCGTGAACGCCCGGCGCCGGTCGAAGTGTCGTAGTCCTCGTTGGCGACGGCCACGAGAATGCCCAGACCTTCGAGTTCCGAGAGCCAGTGCCAGAAGGACGGCCCGGTACGGCCGATTGCCCTCGTCTCGTGTACGACGACCATGTCGAAGGGCCGCGGGCTCTGTCTGGCATCGGCCATCAGACGTTTGAGTGCGTCCCGCGCGTGCGCCCCGAGGGTGCCGCTGACGCCCTGATCGATGTACGTGCCTACGTGCGCCCAGCCCTTCGCCGCGATGTAGCGAGAGGTGTTTCTGCCGGTATAGGCAATTCCGTACCCCTTGGTTTGCGACCGAGTGGACACGCGCAGGTAGTCGACGGCGCGCAGGGCGTCGTCGGTCCGAGCTGCGGTGCCGTTCGCAGGCGTGCGAGCCTTGCCCATGTCAGTCCTCCCAGACTGGCCAGACCCCGGGGTGTTGGCGCACGCCCGGGGTCGCTCATGTGCCTGCAGGCTAGGAAGCACGATCCGTGATTGGCGGCCTCGCGCTGGGAATCTTCCTCCCATGGGGGGCTTCTTCCGGGAAGCTTGGATATGGATTGCATACAGGCATGAAAATGCCCCCGAGCCGAGCGCTTCGGGGGCATCCCATGCGAGGGGCCTGGCGGCTAGATCCTGACCTGGACCGCGCCCGCCAGCCGGTCGTGCAGTCCGCGCCCGTCCCGGTCCCAGATCAGCGCCGGGATGGCGAGGACGAGCAGCGCGGTGCGGAGCAGTACGCGGAGGACGCCGAGACGGCCGCCGCTCTGCGCGATCACCCGGAGTCCGAGGATCCGCTTGCCGGGGGTGAATCCCACGGTGCTCACGGTCAGGAGGGTCAGAGCAACGAACAGCCCGAGCGTCCAGTTCCCGGTGGCGGCCAGGTCGCCGTGCGTGATGAGCCCGTATGCGATCAGCTGGCAGCCGATCCAGTCGATGGCGACGGCCCCGAGCCGGCGCCCGAAACGGGCCACGGAGCCGGGCCCCGACTGGGGCAGGCCGAGCTGCTGGCCCGGATAGCCGAAGTCGACGCCCATCTCCTCGGCTGCCGCGCGGGGGCCGGAGAGCCAGGAACCGATTGCTTGCCTGTTGTCCACTCCACCACGGTACCGGTGGTCCTCCACGGGACCTGGACCGGACCCTGGTTAACTTGTGCGAAACAAATGGGTCATGCTTGGGAAATCCCGTCTGCTTATGGTCGGGTCAGCGTGCGGCACCGCACTGACGCGCCACGAGCTATAAAGCCCGTCCCTGCCCCGGGCCGGGAGTAGGAGGAGTTGGATGTTCCAGAACGCCGACGAAGTGAAGCAGTACATCGAGGAGAACGACGTCAAGTTCGTCGACGTCCGCTTCTGCGACCTGCCTGGTGTGATGCAGCACTTCACCATCCCGGGGCGCGCGTTCGACCCGAACGAGGAGCTCGCCTTCGACGGCTCCTCGATCCGCGGCTTCCAGGCGATCCACGAGTCCGACATGGCGCTGCGTGCCGACATCAGCACCGCGCGTCTGGACCCGTTCCGCAAGGACAAGACGCTCAACATCAACTTCTTCATCCACGACCCGATCACGGGCGAGGCCTACAGCCGCGACCCGCGCAACATCGCGAAGAAGGCCGAGGCGTACCTCGCCTCCACCGGCATCGCCGACACCGCGTACTTCGGCCCCGAGGCCGAGTTCTACGTGTTCGACAGCGTGCGCTTCGCGACCACGGCGAACGAGAGCTTCTACCACATCGACTCCGAGGCCGGCGCCTGGAACACCGGCTCCGAGGAGAACAACCGTGGTTACAAGGTCCGCTACAAGGGTGGTTACTTCCCCGTAGCCCCGGTCGACCACTTCGCCGACCTGCGCGCCGAGATCTCCCTCGAGCTGGACGCCCAGGGCCTCCAGGTCGAGCGTCAGCACCACGAGGTCGGCACCGGTGGCCAGGCCGAGATCAACTACAAGTTCAACACGCTGCTCGCCGCGGCCGACGACCTGATGCTCTTCAAGTACATCGTGAAGAACGTCGCCTGGCGCAACGGCAAGACCGCGACCTTCATGCCGAAGCCGATCTTCGGTGACAACGGCTCGGGCATGCACGTGCACCAGTCGCTGTGGGCGAACGGCGACCCGCTGTTCTACGACGAGGCCGGCTACGCGGGCCTGTCGGACACCGCGCGCTACTACATCGGCGGCATCCTCAAGCACGCCCCGTCGCTGCTGGCGTTCACCAACCCGACGGTGAACTCCTACCACCGCCTGGTGCCGGGCTTCGAGGCGCCGGTCAACATGGTGTACTCGCAGCGCAACCGCTCCGCCGCGATGCGCATCCCGATCACGGGCTCGAACCCGAAGGCCAAGCGCGTCGAGTTCCGCGCCCCGGACCCGTCCTCGAACCCGTACCTCGCCTTCGCGGCGCTGCTGCTCGCGGGCCTCGACGGCGTCAAGAACAAGATCGAGCCGATGGAGCCGATCGACAAGGACCTCTACGAGCTCTCGCCCGACGAGCACGCGAGCGTCCCGCAGGTCCCGACCAGCCTCGAGGACGTCCTCAAGGCCCTGGAGGAGGACCACGAGTACCTCCTCGCCGGCGGTGTCTTCACCCCGGACCTGATCGAGACCTGGATCGACTACAAGCGCACGCACGAGATCGCCCCGATCGCGCAGCGTCCGCACCCGCACGAGTTCGAGCTTTACTTCGACCTGTAAAACCCCAGGTCACAGCAGTACAGAAGGCCCCCTGCCGCTCTCTTCCGAGAGCAGCGGGGGGCCTTCCCTGCTTACATGGAAAGAGGGGGAAATCCCTTTGCCCACGTAAGTTCGGAGGTGCATGGAAATGCGCCGCAGAATCGCAATGGCATTCACGGCCGGAGCCGCCGGCCTCACCCTGGGCCTGCTGCCGCTCGGTACCGCCTCGGCGCACGACGGCGGCGACCGCTGCGACTGGAACGGCTCCCGCTGGAGCGACTACCGCTGGAACGACGGCTGGAACGACCGCGACCGGTGCTGGGACAACGACAACTGGAACCACGACAACTGGCACGACTCCGACTGGAGCAACTGGCGCGGCGGTGACGGTCGCGGCGGCGACGGCTGGGGCGGCGACGGCTGGGGCCACGACGACGACGGCTGGAACCACGGCGGCAACTGGCACGACGACGACGGCTGGAACCACGGCGGCAACTGGTACGACGGCGGCTGGAGGGACTAGCGCACCAGGGGCATGGCGGACGTGAGGGTGCGCAGGGCGCGGACCGCGAGGTCCGCGGGGGAGCCGGGGCCCGAGACCGGGCCGTCGCCGGCGGACCAGAGCTCCAGTGAGACGCGGATCGCGTCCGTGGCGGCCGCCGCCAGCAAGCGCACCGACATCGCGTCCGCCTCCGGCCCGGCCAGCCGGGCCACCACCGGGACCAGGCGCTCTTCGGAGTCCTGGTTCACCCGGTACCAGACGGCCCGCAGGGCCTCGTCGGAGCCGGCCGCGCGCAGCAGACCGCGGGTGACCTCCAGACCCTCCTCGACGGCCTTCGAATCGCTCAGCGAGCGGGTCACCGCACGCTCCAGGGCCTCCGCGAGGGGGGTGCCGGGGTCTTCCTCGGCGAGCAGCGCGCGCCAGGCGTCACCGCCGCCCGCGAGCAGCGGGGCCACGGCCTCCTGCTTGTTGCGGAAGTAGCGGTAGAAGGTGCGCAGCGCCACCCCGGCGCGGTGGGCGATGTCCTCGGCGGTGGTGCCGTCGGGGCCGTGCTCGGCGAAGAGCTGGCAGGCGGCGCGGGCGATGTCCAGCTGGGTGGCGGCCTTGCGGCGCTCGGTCAGCGACGGGGTTCCGGGGCCGCTCTGAGGGGAGTACGGACGGGGAGATCTCACGGGTGAAGAGTACCGCCCGGAATACCTGATGAATGCATTCCCTGCCAGTCTGGCAAAACGTGTCACAGACTCGGTACGCTCGCCCCATGAACCGTTACGAAGGACGTCGTGTCCTCATCACCGGCGGCGGCTCCGGCATCGGCCAGGCCACCGTCCACCGCATTCTCTCCGAGGGCGGCCGGGTCCACGCCGTCGACGTGAACGAGGCCGGCCTCAAGGCCACCGCCGACCAGGCGGCCACCGCCGGGCACGACGAGCGGCTGACCACCGCCGTCCTCGACATATCCGACGAGGCCGCGGTCAAGGCGGGCGTCGCCGCCGCCGTCGACGCCCTCGGCGGGAGCGGTGTCGACGTACTGGTCAACGCGGCGGGCATCCTGCGCTCCGCGCACACCCACCAGACCACCCTCGACCTGTGGAACCAGGTCATCGGGGTCAACCTGACCGGCACCTTCCTGATGATCCGCGAGTCGCTCCCCGCGCTGCTGGCGGGCGAGCAGCCGGTCGTCGTGAACTTCAGCTCCACCTCGGCGAGCTTCGCCCACCCCTACATGTCCGCCTACGCGGCCAGCAAGGGCGGTATCCAGTCCATGACCCACGCGCTGGCCGCCGAGTACAGCAAGCAGGGCCTGCGCTTCGTCTCCGTGGCCCCCGGCTCCATCGAGAGCGGCATGACCACCGGCACCGGCCCCGGCCTGCCCGAGGACACCGACTGGAGCCTGTTCGCCAAGCTCGCCCCCGCCATCGGCCAGGGCTTCGCCGGCCCCCAGACCGTGGCCGGCGTCGTCGCCATGCTGGGCTCCGAGGACGGCGCCTTCATCACCGGCACCGAGATCCGCATCGACGGCGGCACGCACTACTAGGGCACATCAGCCCCTGAAGCGTTCCCAGAGCCGGGGGAAGCGCTCCGCCAGCACGGCTTCGTTCTCGAAGTCCAGCGGAGTGCCCTCCGGCTCTTCCGCCTGCAACGGAACGCCCAGCTCCGGGGCCACCACCCCGGTGAGCTGCTCGTACGCCTCGTCGGCCGCGTACCCCAGCTCCTCGCCGTCCCCGTCGATCTCCTCGTCGAAGTCACCCAGCAGCTCCGCCAGGTGGTCCGGATCGTGCACCCCGCCCTCGAAGACCTCCCGGCCCTGCCCGATCAGCCAGCACCGGAAGTAGTCGAACGCGTCGTCGCTCGCCCCGTCGAGCAGCACCCACGCCGCGCCCCACAGGTCCCAGGTGTACGCCCGGTTGTACCGGGACTCGAAGTGCCGCGCGAAGTCCAGTACGGAGTCGGGGTCGAGCTGTGCCAGCCGCTCCACGAGCAGCTCGGCGTGCTCCTCGGGGTCGCCCTCGGCGGCCTCGCGGGTACGGTCGACGATCTCCCAGAACTCCGTCTCGTCCATCACTGCTCAAGCATCACGGGTGCGTCCCCGCGCCGCCACCGCTCATACGGCCAAAGGCCGGTGTCCGACCCCCGTGGGGGTGGACACCGGCCTTCGGCACTTGCGTCGCGGGCGGCTCAGAGGCCGTAGCGCTCCCGGGCCTCCTTGATGGCGGACGCCGGAACCTCGCCGCGGCGGGCGAGCTGGGCCAGCGCGGCCACCACGATCGACTGGGCGTCGACACCGAAGTGGCGGCGGGCACCCTCGCGGGTGTCCGACAGGCCGAAGCCGTCGGTACCCAGCGAGGTGTAGTCCTGCTCGACCCACTGGCTGATCTGGTCCGGGACCTGACGCATCCAGTCGGAGACGGCCAGCACCGGGCTGGTGACGCCCTCCAGCGCGCGGGTGACGTACGGGGTGCGCACCTCGCCGCGCAGCAGCGCCTCGTCGCACTCCAGCGCGTCGCGCCGCAGCTCGCCCCAGGAGGTGGCGGACCAGACGCCGGCGGCCACGTTCCAGTCGGCGGCGAGCAGCTGCTGCGCCTCCAGCACCCAGTGGATCGCCGTGCCCGAGGCCATCAGCTGGACCTTGGGGGCGTCGGCGGCCGGGGCGGCATCGCCCAGGTCGGCCGCCGTGTTGAAGCGGTACAGGCCCTTGAGGATGCCTTCCTCGACGCCCTCGGGCATCGCGGGCTGCACCTTGGGCTCGTTGTAGACCGTCAGGTAGTAGAAGACGTCTTCGGGCTGCTCGCCGTACATCCGCCGCAGACCGTCCTTGACGATCACCGCGATCTCGTACGCGAAGGCCGGGTCGTAGTTGAGCGACGCCGGGTTCGTGGACGCGATCAGGTGCGAGTGGCCGTCCGCGTGCTGGAGGCCCTCACCGGTCAGCGTGGTGCGGCCGGCCGTGGCGCCGACGATGAAGCCCTTGCCGAGCTGGTCGGCGAGCTGCCACATCTGGTCGGCGGTGCGCTGCCAGCCGAACATCGAGTAGAAGATGTAGAACGGGATCATCGGCTCGCCGTGCGTCGCGTACGACGTACAGGCGGCGATGAAGTCGGCCATGGCGCCGGCCTCGGTGATCCCCTCGTTGAGGATCTGGCCGTCCTTGGCTTCCTTGTAGTACATCAGCTGGTCGCGGTCGACCGGCTCGTACGTCTGGCCCAGCGGCGAGTAGATGCCGGCCGACGGGAAGAGGGACTCCATACCGAAGGTACGGGCCTCGTCGGGGACGATCGGCACCCAGCGCTTGCCGGTCTCCTTGTCCCGCATCAGGTCCTTGACGAGGCGGACGAAGGCCATGGTGGTGGCCATCTCCTGCTTGCCGGAACCCTTGAGCAGCGGGGCGAAGGAACGGTCCGCCGGAGCCGGCAGGGCCACGTGCTTGACCTTGCGGGCCGGGGCCGGGCCGCCGAGCGCCGCGCGGCGCTCGTTCAGGTACTGGACCTCGGGGCTGTTCGCGCCCGGGTGGCCGTAGGGGACGACGCCGTCGGCGAAGGCGCTGTCCGGGATCGGGAGGCCAAGGAGGTCACGCATGTCCTTGAACTCGTCGATCGTCAGCTTCTTCATCTGGTGGTTCGCGTTCTTCGACTCGAACCCGGCACCCAGCGTGTAGCCCTTGACGGTCTGCGCGAGGATGACCGTCGGCGCGCCCTTGTGCTCCAGGGCGGCCTTGTACGCGGCGTAGACCTTGCGGGGCTCGTGGCCGCCGCGGGAGCTGTGGAAGCACTCGGCGATCTTCGCGTCGGAGAGCACACCGGCCAGCTGCACGAGCTCGGCGTTGGCGCCGAAGAAGTGCTGGCGGATGTAGGCCACGTCGCGGGTCGCGTACGTCTGGAACTGCGCGTCGGGTACCTCGCGCAGGCGGCGTACCAGGGCGCCCGTGGTGTCGAGCTGGAACAGCTCGTCCCAGGCGGAGCCCCACAGCGACTTGATGACGTTCCAGCCGGCGCCGCGGAACTGGGCCTCCAGCTCCTGGACCACGCGGAAGTTCGCGCGGACCGGACCGTCGAGGCGCTGCAGGTTGCAGTTGATGACGAAGGTCAGGTTGTCGAGCTGCTCGCGGGAGGCCAGGGCCAGGGCGGCGGTCGACTCGGGCTCGTCCATCTCGCCGTCGCCCAGGAAGGCCCAGACGTGCGAGTTGGCGGTGTCCTTGATGCTGCGGTTCTGCAGGTAGCGGTTGAAGCGCGCCTGGTAGATCGCCGACAGCGGGCCGAGGCCCATGGAGACCGTGGGGAACTCCCACAGCCACGGCAGGCGCCGCGGGTGCGGGTAGGACGGCAGGCCGTTGCCGCCGGACTCCTGGCGGAAGTTGTCGAGCTGCTGCTCGGAGACGCGTCCGTCGAGGAACGCGCGGGCGTAGATGCCGGGGGAGGCGTGGCCCTGGATGTAGAGCTGGTCGCCCGATCCGTCGGCCTCCTTCCCGCGGAAGAAGTGCTGGAAGCCGGTCTCGTACAGCCACGCGGCGGAGGCGAAGGTGGCGATGTGGCCGCCGACGCCGTACTTCGAGCCGCGGGTCACCATGGCGGCCGCGTTCCAGCGGTTCCAGGCGGTGATCTTGGCTTCCATCTCCTCGTCACCCGGGAACTCGGGCTCGGCGGAGGTGGGGATCGTGTTGACGTAGTCCGTCTCCAGCAGCTTCGGCAGGGCGAGGCCGGCGGCCTCGGCGTGCTGGAGCGTGCGGCGGAGCAGGTATTCGGCGCGGCGCGTACCGGCGGCCTTGGCGACGGCGTCGAGGGAGGCCGCCCATTCGGCGGTCTCCTCGGTGTCGCGGTCCGGGAGCTGGTCGAGCTCGCTCGGAAGCTTTCCTACGGGGTCGGACATCGGTGTGCGCCGCCTTCCGGACAAAGGAGAGGAGGTGGTGAAGAGAACCCTGACGGGCAGGACAGGGTCGTTGGACCCGGGTGGGGTCCGCAGTGACTGTAAATCGCTGATCGATGATCGATCAAATAAAAGTGACGATTATTCGTCGCCAGGGCAAAAGTCGGCACCCCGTGCCATGAACGAAGGCACGCCGTGCCGGTTTCAGCAGTAGACGTGAAACCGCTTGCGATCCCCTGGAGGATCGCTAAAAACCGCAGGTCAGGCGCGGGGTGCGCACCCCAGGACATGCCGCTTCACCAGCAGCCCGATCTCCGGGTCCTGGCTGCGGAACGCCGCCACGAGGGCTTCGTGCTCCTCGGCGTAGGACTTCTGGACGGTGCCCAGCCAGCGGATGGACAGCGCGGTGAAGACCTCGATGCCCAGGCTCTCCCACGTGTGCAGCAGCACGCTGTTCCCGGCGGCCCGCACCATCTCCCGGTGGAAGCCCACCGTGTGCCGCACCTGCGCCGTGCCGTCCTCGACGCGGTCGGCCTCCCACAGGGCCGCCACGTGCGGCTCCAGGGCCGAGCAGTCGACCGCGAGGCGCGGGGCGGCCAGCTCGGCCGCGATCTGCTCCAGGCCCGCCCGGACCGGGTAGATCTCCTCCAGGTCGGCCGCGGAGAGGTTCCGTACGCGGACGCCCTTGTTCGGCGCCGACTCGATCAGCCGCAGGGTCTCCAGCTCGCGCAGGGCCTCCCGTACGGGCGTCTGGCTGACCTCCAGCTCGACGGCGATCCGCCGCTCGACGATCCGCTCGCCGGGCTTCCAGCGCCCGCTGACGATCCCCTCCACGATGTGCTCGCGGATCTGCTCGCGCAGCGAGTGCACGACGGGTGGGGTGATCATCGGCGCTTCAACTCCTGTGGGGGCGGGCACGCGGGGCCTGATGCGTAACAATACGGCGGTCGTGGCCTGCTGCGATGCGTTCCTCGTCAGGGACTCAGGGTGAGGCTCGTTACAACGACGGCGCCCCCGCCCGGGACTTGACCCGGGCGGGGGCGCCGACAGTGAGGCTGGTTACGAGCCCCTCGGCCTCAGAGGCCTGAGCTCTACCTCGTTTGGATCCTCTCGGTCTGATCAGAGACCGAGCTCGACCTCGAACTCGCCGGCCTCGAGGATCGCCTTGACGGCGGAGAGGTACCGGGCCGCGTCCGCGCCGTCCACCAGGCGGTGGTCGTAGGACAGGGTCAGGTACGTCATGTCCCGGATGCCGATGTTCGTGCCCTCGGCGGTCTCGATGACCACCGGGCGCTTGACCGTGGCACCGATGCCCAGGATGGCGACCTGGTTCGGGGGCACGATGACCGTGTCGAACAGCGCACCGCGCGAGCCGGTGTTGCTGATGGTGAAGGTCGCGCCCGACAGCTCGTCCGGCGTGATCTTGTTGCCGCGGACCTTGGCGGCCAGGTCGGCGGTCGCCTTGGAGATGCCCGCCAGGTTGAGGTCACCGGCACCCTTGATGACCGGGGTCATCAGGCCCTTCTCGGAGTCCACGGCGATGCCGATGTTCTCCGAGTCGAAGTAGGTGATGGTGCCCTCGTCCTCGTTGATCCGGGCGTTGACGACCGCGTGGGCCTTCAGCGCCTGGGCAGCGGCCTTGACGAAGAACGGCATCGGGGACAGCTTGACGCCCTCGCGGGCGAGGAAGCCGGCCTTGGCCTTCTCGCGCAGCTTCATGATCTTGGTGATGTCCACCTCGACCACGGAGCTGAGCTGCGCCTGCGAGTGCAGGGCCTTCATCATGTTGTCGCCGATGACCTTGCGCATGCGGGTCATCTTGACGGTCTGACCGCGCAGCTCGGACACCGCGGCGGCCGGAGCCTTCGCGGCGGGAGCGGCGGCCGGAGCCGGGGCGGCAGCGGCGGCCTTGGCGGCCTCGGCGGCGGCCAGGACGTCCTGCTTGCGGATGCGGCCACCGACGCCGGTGCCCGTGACCGTGGACAGGTTGACGCCGGACTCCGAGGCGAGCTTGCGCACCAGCGGGGTCACGTACGCGCCCTCGTCGCCGGAGACGGCGGCGGGAGCGGCCGGGGCGACCGGAGCCGGAGCGGCGACCGGGGCCGGAGCGGCGACCGGAGCCGGAGCGGCCACGGGGGCCACCGGCGCCGGGGCGGCGACCGGAGCGGCCACGGCCGGGGCGGCCACGACCGGAGCCGGAGCGGCGACCGGAGCAGCCGGAGCGACCGGAGCCGGGGCAGCGGCGGCCGGGGCGGCGGCCGGAGCCGCGCCCGCGACGCCGATGACGGCCAGACGGGCGCCGACCTCGGCGGTCTCGTCCTCGGCGACCAGGATCTCCAGCAGGGTGCCGGAAACCGGCGCGGGGATCTCGGTGTCGACCTTGTCCGTGGAGACCTCGAGCAGCGGCTCGTCGGCCTCGACGGACTCGCCGACCTCCTTCAGCCAGCGGGTGACGGTGCCCTCGGTGACGGACTCGCCCAGCGCGGGGAGCACGACATCGGTGCCGGAAGCAGCCGGAGCGGCGGCAACGGGGGCAGCCGGGGTCTCGGCCGGTGCGGGGACGGCCGGGGCCTCGGCGACCGGGGCCGGAGCGGCGACGGTCTCGGCGGCGGGAGCCGCGACCGGGGCCGGGGCGCCGGAGCCGTCGTCGATGACGGCCAGCTCGGCGCCGACCTCGACGGTCTCGTCCTCGGCGACCTTGATGGAGGCCAGGATGCCGGAGACGGGGGAGGGGATCTCGGTGTCGACCTTGTCGGTCGAGACCTCGAGCAGCGGCTCGTCGGCCTCGACGCGCTCGCCCTCGGCCTTCAGCCAGCGGGTGACAGTGCCCTCGGTGACGCTCTCACCGAGCGCCGGAAGGGTTACGGAAACCGACATGGTTTCAGTTGCTCCTAACGAAAGTGCGGAAGTGGTCGTCGCGCCCGTGACGATTAGTCGTGTGCGTGAAGCGGCTTGCCGGCCAGGGCCAGGTGGGCCTCGCCGAGGGCCTCGTTCTGGGTCGGGTGCGCGTGGATGAGCTGCGCGACCTCGGCCGGCAGGGCCTCCCAGTTGTAGATCAGCTGGGCTTCGCCGACCTGCTCGCCCATCCGGTCACCGACCATGTGGACGCCGACCACGGCACCGTCCTTGACCTGGACGAGCTTGATCTCGCCCGCGGTCTTGAGGATCTTGCTCTTGCCGTTGCCCGCCAGGTTGTACTTCAGGGCGACGACCTTGTCCGCACCGTAGATCTCCTTGGCCTTGGCCTCGGTGATGCCGACGGAGGCGACCTCGGGGTGGCAGTACGTGACGCGCGGGACACCGTCGTAGTCGATCGGGACGGTCTTGAGACCGGCCAGACGCTCGGCGACCAGGATGCCCTCGGCGAAGCCGACGTGCGCGAGCTGCAGGGTCGGGACGAGGTCGCCCACGGCCGAGATGGTCGGCACGTTGGTCTGCATGTACTCGTTGACCAGGACGTAGCCGCGGTCCATCGCGACGCCCTGCTCCTCGTAGCCCAGGCCCTGGGAGACCGGGCCGCGGCCGATGGCGACCAGCAGCACCTCGGCCTCGAAGGTCTTGCCGTCGGCGAGCGTGACGCGGACGCCGGACTCGGTGTATTCGGCCTTCTCGAAGAAGGTGCCGAGGTTGAACTTGATGCCGCGCTTGCGGAAGGCGCGCTCGAGGATCTTCGAGCTGTTCTCGTCCTCGACCGGGACGAGGTGCTTGAGGCCCTCGATGACGGTGACGTCGGTGCCGAAGGACTTCCACGCCGAGGCGAACTCGACGCCGATGACGCCGCCGCCCAGGATGATCGCGGACTGGGGCACGCGGTCCAGGACCAGGGCGTGGTCCGAGGAGATGATGCGGTTGCCGTCGATGTCCAGGCCCGGCAGCGACTTCGGCACGGAGCCGGTCGCCAGCAGGACGTGGCGGCCCTGGATGCGCTGGCCGTTGACGTCGACGGAAGTCGGGGAGGAGAGGCGGCCCTCACCCTCGATGTAGGTCACCTTGCGGGAGGCGACCAGCCCCTGCAGGCCCTTGTACAGGCCGGAGATGACCTCGTCCTTGTACTTGTGCACACCGGCGATGTCAACGCCCTCGAAAGAGGCCTTGATGCCGAACTGTCCGGCTTCGCGTGCCTGGTCGGCGATCTCACCGGCGTGCAGCAGAGCCTTCGTGGGGATGCAGCCGTTGTGCAGGCAGGTGCCGCCGAGCTTGTTCTTCTCGATCAGCGCAACGTCGAGACCCAGCTGGGATGCGCGGAGCGCCGCGGCGTAACCGCCACTGCCACCGCCGAGGATCACTAGGTCGAAAACGGTGCTGGCGTCGTTCGCCACGTCACGTCCTCCATGCATGTGCGCCGGGCACCGGTCCTCTGTGACCGGGCGGCGGCTGGTAATCGGCCGCTTGTTTCTTCGGCCCTGTGGTGGGGGCCCTGTCCTGCCGAGAACCCATCTTCGCATTTGTCGGGGGAACGCGGGACGCCGGGCCCCTGGTGTGCACCGTCGTTCTGCCCGAGATAGGGGTTACCCGTGCGTAGAAACCTACTGATTCTCGAGGTTTCTTCCAGAGCGAACGCGCCCCGGGACCTCGATCGGGGTCCCGGGGCGCGGTGTGCGTCACAGAGCGCGTCTCACGGGGTGATACGTGTGGCGCGGGTGCGACGGGGCGGGTACGTCAGCCCAGGTCACCGGTGGCGGTGCGCTCGGCCAGCCGCACCAGGGTGCGCACGGCGGAGCCGGTGCCGCCCTTGGGCGTGTAGCCGTACGGGGCGCCCTCGTGGAAGGCCGGGCCCGCGATGTCCAGGTGGGCCCAGGTGATGCCCTCGCCCACGAACTCCTGGAGGAAGAGGCCGGCCACCAGGCCGCCGCCCATCCGGACACCCATGTTGGCGATGTCGGCGGTGGGGGAGTCCATCGTCTTGCGCAGGTCCTCGGGGAGCGGCATCGGCCAGGAGGCCTCGCCGACCTCTTCCGCGATCTCGTGGATCGAGGTGCGGAAGGCGTCGTCGTTGGCCATGATCCCGAAGGTGCGGTCGCCCAGCGCCAGCACCATCGCGCCGGTCAGGGTGGCGACGTCGACGATCGCGTCCGGGTTGTCCTCGGAGGCCTTGGTCAGGGCGTCGCCCAGGACCAGGCGGCCCTCGGCGTCCGTGTTCAGGACCTCGACGGTCTTGCCGCTGTACATGCGCAGCACGTCACCGGGCTTGGTGGCGGAGCCGGACGGCATGTTCTCGGCGAGCGCGAGCCAGCCGGTGACGTTGACCTGGAGGCCCAGCTTGGCGGCGGCGATGACGGCGGCGAAGACGGCGGCGGCGCCGGACATGTCGCACTTCATCGTCTCGTTGTGGCCTGCCGGCTTCAGGGAGATGCCGCCCGAGTCGTAGGTGATGCCCTTGCCGACAAAGGCGAGGGTCTTCTCCGCCTTGGCGTGGGTGTAGGAGAGCTTCACCAGGCGCGGCGGGTTCTCGGAGCCCTTGCCGACGCCCATGATGCCGCCGTAGCCACCCTTGACCAGGGCCTTCTCGTCGAGGATCTGGACCTTGACGCCGTTCTCCTTCGCGGTCGCGGAGGCGACGGCGGCGAAGGCCTCGGGGGTGAGGTCGTTCGGCGGGGTGTTGATCAGGTCGCGGGCGACGTTGACCTCGGTGGCGACGACGATGGCGCGCTCGGCCGCGGCCTTGTGCTCCTTGTCGCGCGGCTTGGCGCCGAGCAGGGCCACCTCGGCCAGCGGCTGCTTGGGGCCGCCGTTCTTGGAGCCCTTCTTCTCGCCGCCCTGGTAGGCGGTGAAGGCGTACGCGCCCAGCAGTGCGCCCTCGGCGACGGCGGTGACGGCGGAGGCGTCGTCCAGGGGGAGGGCGAAGGCGGCCTTCTTGGAGCCGTGCAGGGCGCGGGCGGCGGAGCCGGCGGCGCGGCGCAGGGCCTCCTCGTCGAAGGACTCGTCCTGCTCCGGCGCGGTGCCCAGGCCGACGGCCAGCACGACCGGGGCCTTGAGGCCGTCCGGGGCGGGCAGCTTGGTGGTCTCGCCTTCGGCGCCGGTGGCGCCGAGCGAGTCGAGCACGGCGGCCAGCTTTCCGTCGAACGCCTTGTCAACGGCCTCGGCGCCTGCGGCGACGACGAGCCCCTTCGGGCCCTTTGCCACGCCGACCACGAGGGCGTCGGCGCGCAGCGTCGCCGCGCCGGCAGTGCTGAGAGTCAGAGCAGTCACGGTGGTGAAGTCTCGCTTCCGTTTGTGTTAGTGGGCGCTTGGGTCGCGTCGGGGTCACCGGCCGCTCCGCAGCGATCGTATTCGGGCCCGGTGGCCGCCGGAAATGAGCCTACGCGCAGGTACTCATCCGTACGTCACTCGAAGGTTTGTCAAGTTGTTCGATCAACGGGTCATCAGGTTCACCCATCTGTGGACTCTGCTCCAGGTTTGCCCTTTAGACCTGACGAGGTCCGAGAGACTCGAGTCGCTCTCGCAAGGGGACGCGGGGTCCTTTTGCATGATTTCCACAGAGCCTCCCCGGCCCGGCCGTCCGCCCAGGGCCGTTGCCGAGGGACGCCTGCGGGGGGAAAGGCCGAAATGGTCAACAAGAACCGGATGAACAGGGTCGCCGCGGCGATGGCCGCAGCAGCCCTGATGTCCGTGGCAGCACCCGCCGCGACCGCCCAGGCGGCGGTCGTGACACCGCGCATCGACCTGAAGGTGCTGGTCGTCGACGACGGCGGCAGCTCGGTCGGGGCGATCACCGCACAGCTCAAGGACACCGGGGTCCCGTTCACCCGCATCGACCTGGCCGCCGCCGGGCGCCCCGTCATCAACGCGGCGTTCCTCAGCGACACGGTCGACGGCCGGCCCCGGGCCAAGTTCCAGGGGGTCGTGCTGCCCAACGAGAACCCCTTCGGCGCCGGCTCCGCCGAGATGGCGGCGCTCACCGCGTACGAGACGACGTACGGGATCCGCCAGGTCGACGCCTACACCTGGGCCCACCCCGGGGTCGGACTCGAGTACACGGACAACGGCGGCTACAGCGGGCAGCTCGACGGCACCCAGGCCGCCGTCACGGCCGCCGGCAAGACGGGCCCCTTCGCCTACCTCGGAGGTCAGGTCACCTTCGAGGACAACTCCACCCTGGTCCCGGAGAGCTACGGGTTCATGGGCAAGCCGCGCCCCGGCTACACCAGCTACGTCGACGCGCCCGTCGCCGGCGGACGGGCCTCGCTGGTCGGCGAGTACACCCACGACGGACGCAGCGAACTGGTCGTCACCTTCGGCTACAACCAGCACCAGCAGCAGTTCCGGCTGCTGGCCCGCGGCATCGTCGAATGGCTCACCCAGGGCGTCCACCTCGGGCAGGAGCGCAACTACTTCGCGGTCCACGTAGACGACGTGTTCGCCCCGGACGCCCGCTGGAACAAGGAGCTCAACTGCACGCCCGGCGACTACGCCTGCGCGGGCGGCGAGGGCAAGGAGAGCACCATCCGGATGACCGCCGCCGACGCCCAGTACGCGGCGCAGTGGCAGACCTCCAAGAGCTTCAAGCTGGACATGCTCTTCAACGCGGGCGCCGGCGAGGAGTGGAAGGCCGAGAACGGCAACGCCGACGCGCTGACCGCCCAGCTCGTCGCCGACCGGGCCAAGTACCGCTGGATGAACCACACCTACACGCACCCCTTCCTCGGCTGCGTCCAGGACACCACCACCGTCCCCTGGACCTGCACGAAGAACGCCCAGGGCGCCATCAACTGGATGAGCCGCGCCGAGATCTCCGCCCAGATCCGCGACAACAACAACTGGGCCGCCTCCAAGGGCATCACCACCGACCGCACCGAACTCGTCACCGGCGAGCACTCCGGCCTCAAGACCCTCCCGCAGATGGCCCAGGACAACCCCAACCTGGCGGGCGCCCTCGCCGACAACGGGGTCAAGTGGGCGGGCAGCGACAACTCCCGCGAGCCCGCGCAGCGCGCGGTCGGCGCCGCCCTGACCGTCCCCCGCCACCCGATGAACGTGTACTACAACACGGGCACCAACGCGGAGATGGCCGACGAGTACAACTGGATCTACACCAGCCGCGCCGACGGCGGCAGCGGCGTCTGCGAGGACAACCCCGCGACCTCCACCTGCCTCCCGGCCCCGCTGAACACCGCCACCGGCTACGTGGACTACATCGTCCCGGCCGAGGCGCGGACCGCCCTGCGCCACGTACTGGCCAACGACCCGCGCCCGCACTACGTCCACCAGTCCAACCTCGCCGAGGACCGCACCCTGTACCCGGTGCTCAACCAGGTACTCGACACCTACCGCTCGCTCTACGCG
This sequence comes from Streptomyces sp. NBC_00091, assembly GCF_026343185.1. Taxonomy (GTDB): domain Bacteria; phylum Actinomycetota; class Actinomycetes; order Streptomycetales; family Streptomycetaceae; genus Streptomyces. The sequence goes on from NZ_JAPEMA010000001.1 coordinate 4,343,331, forward strand.
CCCAGCGCGCCGATCGTCAACCCGAGCATGCGGGAGAGCGGCGTCGAGTTCCAGCGCCGGGCCGCCTGGGACAAGGCCATCGCCGCCGGCCAGGTCACCGCCTACAAGATCGGCAAGGACGTCGTCGTCAAGGCGCCCTCCGGCGTCGTAGCCCCCGTCACCGCGCCCAACGGGACGAAGAAGCAGATGCTGCTCGGCACCACCGACTTCGGCACCGCCTACGCCGGAGCCCGCAGTGCCTGGACGGCTCCCGAGCTGCTCCAGTCGGCGGTCACCCTCAAGCTCCTCTGACCCGCTCCCACCCGTCGTACGCCCCGAACAGCCCGTACGACCCGCAGCACTCGTAACACCCAGAGCCGGCGCTCCGCCAACGACCACGGGCGCCGGCCCCTTTTCCGTCCTGGGGGGACACACCGCATGAGCCGTGGGCGTCATGTCACCATGCTCACCGAAGGCACCTATCCGCACGTCCACGGGGGAGTCAGCACCTGGTGCGACCAACTGGTGCGCGGTATGCCGGAGGTCGACTTCAACGTCATAGCCCTGACCGGCTCCGGACGCGAGCCGGTCACCTGGGAACTGCCCCGCAACGTCTACCGGCACACCTCCGTCCCGCTCTGGGGCCCGACACCGCCCCGCACCCGCCGCCGGGCCCTGCGGGGCAAGGCCCACCGCCGCTTCACCGACACCTACGAAACCTTCCTGCTCTCCCTGATCGACGCCGAGCGCGGGGGATTCTCCGAGGCCCTGGGCGAACTCGCCGGCCTCGCCCGGGCCGGCCGGCTCGCCCCGGCCCTGCGCTCCGAATCGGTACTGCGCCTGCTGATGGACGTATGGACCCGCCCCGGCCTGCTCACCGCCGCCGCCCGGCCCACCATCCACGACGCGCTCACCGCCACCGACCTGCTGGAACACGCCCTGCGCCCGCTGTCGGTACGGATCCCGCCCGACTGCGTCGCCCACGCCGTCAGCAGCGGCCTCGCCACCCTCCCCGCCCTCGCCGCCAAACGCCTCGACGGAGTGCCCTTCCTCCTCACCGAGCACGGCATCTACCTGCGCGAGCGCTACCTCGGCTACCGCAGCGCCGCCCAGCGCTGGCCCGTCAAGGCCCTGATGCTGGGCTTCTACCGCGAGCTGAACTCCGAGGGCTACCGGCAGGCCGACCTGATCACCCCGTGCAACCAGTACAACCGCCGCTGGGAGGAACGCGGAGGCGCCGACTCCGAACGGATCCGCACCGTCTACAACGGCGTCGACCCGCACGCCTTCCCCGAAGCCGGCCCCGAACCCGAGGTCCCCACCCTCAGCTGGTGCGGCCGCATCGACCCGATCAAGGACCTCGAAACCCTGATCCGCGCCTACGCCTTCATGCGCGAGGAGCTGCCCGCCCTGCGCCTGCGCCTCTTCGGCCCCGTCCCGGCCGGCTGCGAGGAGTACAAGCTGCGCCTGGAGAAACTCGCCGCCGAGCTCGGCGTGGGCGACGGCATCTCGTACGAGGGCCGCATCGACCAGGTCGCCAAGGCCTACGCGGCGGGCTCCGTCGTCATGCTCTCCAGCATCAGCGAGGGCTTCCCCTTCAGCATCATCGAGGCCATGTCCTGCGGCCGCACCACCGTCTCCACCGACGTCGGAGGCGTCCGCGAGGCCGTCGGCGACACCGGCCTCGTCGTCCCGCCCCGCGAACCGGAAACCATGGCCCGCGCCACCCTCGCCCTGCTCCGCGACGACGAACGCCGCGCCGAACTCGGCCGGATGTCCCGCAAACGGGTCGTCGAGAAGTTCACCCTCCACCAGTCCGTCGACGGCTTCCGGCACATCTACCGGGGCCTCGCCGATGAGAAGCGTGCCGGCCAGCCCGCCGTGCCCCTCCACACCGGCGACGACTGGTCCCAGCGCCTCGCCGACCCCTGGCACAAGGACCCCTGGAACAAAGAACTCGCAGCCGACGGGAGCCTGTGGTGAGCGGATCCCTCTGGCTCAAGCCCCCCGGCCCGGAAGGCTCCTGGGTCCACATCGGCCACCCGGCCCCCACCGGCCGCACCGACACCCTGCCCGCCCTGCCCCGGCCCCGCGCCGCCGGGGCGGGCGCCCCGGCCGCCCCGGCCGCCGACCCCATGGACGAACTCGCCGAACGCCTCGACGTGTTCGTCGCGGCGGCCGTCCACCCCGACGAGATCGCCGCCATCCTCGAATCCGACGGGATGACCGACGAGTACATCCGGCTCACCTACGGCCGCCACGACTCCTTCGCCCTCGCCGAGGAGCTCTACACCCGCGTGCCCCGCTCCTTCCCGGAGCCCGACCGGCTCCCCGACCCCTGGAAGGTCTCCCTCACCGCCTGCCTGCTGCGCGGGCTGATCTTCGCCCTGCCCGGCCTCGCCTACGTCCTCGGCGCGCCCCTGCTGGAAGGCCCGCCGGACCGGCTCGGACTGCCCGCCGGCACCCTCACCCTGCTCGCCGGCGCCCTCATCGGCTGGGTCTGGGACCAGAGCCTGTCCCACCGCGCCTACTCCTGGCTCGGCCTCGGCGACCGGGCCGCCGCCGGGCGGACCCTGCTCGCCGGAGCCCCCGCCGGGGCACTGCTCGGCACCGCCGCCGCCTTCGCCGTCCCCGGCGGGCCGCCCTTCTCGTACGCCTTCGCCGCCGGCCAGGCCCTGTACGTCGGGGCCGCCACCGTACTGCTGGTGCTCGGCCGCGAGCGGGTGCTGCTCGCAGCCCTCGGCCCCATGGCCGTCGGGGCGGTCCTCGCGCTCTCCACCGGCCTGCCCGTACCGGTACGGGTCGCCCTGCTCGTGGTGTCCCTGGTCGCCGCCTGCGCCCTCGCCCTGCGGGAGCTGCCGCTGGCCGAAGGCGTACGGGCCGCGGTGCGCAGGATCCACCGCTGGGCGGAGCGCCACCCGGGCGAAGGCGGTCCGGTGCGCTGGCGGATGCTGCGCGGCGCCGAGGAGGAGCACACCCGGCGCGGGCCCCGGATCGGGGACTCGGTGCCCTACGGGGTGTTCGGCCTCGGCACCGGCCTGCTGGTGCTGTACGCCGCGCTGGGGGAGGTCCTCAGCGGAGGCCCCGCCGAGGCGGTCGCCGCCCCCTCCGCGGTGGCCCTCACCCTCAGCATGGGCCCCGCCGAATGGCTGCTCCACCGCTTCCGCAGCGGCAGCCTCGCCGGGCTCCGCGCGGCCCGCTCGCCCCGCGCGTTCCGGCGCCGGATGCTCCTCACCCTGGCCCGCTGCCTCGCCGTCTACCTGCTGGTGCTGCTCGCCCTGGGCGTCACCGGGACCGTGCTGTGGCCGCAGGCCCCGAGCCTGACCGGACTGCGCGTCGCCACCCTGCTGCTGCTCGGCGCCGTGATGTGGACCGGGCTGCTCCTGCAGTCCTTCGGCTCGGTCCGGCCCGCCGCGGTGGTCTGCGCCGGCGCGGCCTTCGCCCAGAGCCTGGCCCTGCTGGCCGGGATCGGGCAGCCGCGCCTGGTCCAGCTGGCGGTCGCCGCCACCGCCGCCACGGCCCTGACCGTGCTGGTCTGCCTGCTCCTCGGCCGGGCGACCGCACACCGCTGACCCGCCGCCGGCCCGCCCGCGCCCCGACCACCCGTGACCCCGTACGAGAAGACGAAGGACCCCATGCTGCTGGTGCCGCTCTACGAGCACCCCGCCGACCGGCCCGAGGAGTGGGAGCGGCTCATCCGCTCCGCCGGGCAGCTGCACTCGGTGGTGCTCAACCCCGACAGCGGGCCCGGCCAGGCCCCCGACGAGCGGTTCGCCGCCGTCTCCGCGCGACTGCGGGACGCCGGCGTGCCCGTCCTCGGGTACACCGACACCGACTACGGGCGGCGCCCGCACGCCGCCGTCGTCCAGGACCTGCTGCGCCACCGCGACTGGTACGGGGCCGACGGGTCCTTCCTCGACCAGGCCTCCGCCGACCCGGCCCTACTGCCCCACTACGGCCGGCTCGCCGTCGCCGCCCGGGCCGCGGGGGCCCGTACGCTCGTCCTGAACCACGGCGTCCACCCGCACCCCGGGTACGCCCGGCTCGCCGACCTGCTCGTCACCTTCGAGGGCCCCTGGGACGCCTACCGCGACGCCGCCTCCACACCGCCGCCGTGGACCGCCGACCATCCCGCGCAGCTGTTCTGCCACCTCGTCTACGCCGTCCCGCCGGACGCGCCCGCCGCCGAACTCGCGGCCCAGCGCCACGCCGGGGTGCACTGCGCGGTCCCCGGCACCGGAGCACACCCGTGGGGAACCCTCCCGTACGCGTTGGAGGCGTCCGGATGAAGCGTTTCACCACCGCCCTCGCCGGGGCCTGCGCCACCGCACTGCTGCTACTCACCGCCTGCACCGCCGAACCGGACGACGACGAGGCCCCCGGCCTCTGGCCCGCCCCGGTGCCGGGGGAGCGCTGGCAGCCCCGCCCCGGTACGGCCTGGCAGTGGCAGCTCACCGGAAGGCTGGACACCTCCGTCGACGTACCGGTGTACGACGTCGACGGGTTCACCACCGCCAAGGAGGAGGTCGCCGCGCTGAAGAAGGCCGGCCGCCGGACCATCTGCTACCTGTCCACCGGCGCCTGGGAGGACTTCCGGCCGGACGCGGACGCCTTCCCGAAGGCGCTGCTCGGCGAGGGCAACGGCTGGGAGGGGGAACGCTGGCTGGACATCCGGCAGACCGCCACCCTGGAGCCGCTGATCGCCAAACGCTTCGACATGTGCCGGGACAAGGGCTTCGACGCGGTCGAGCCCGACAACATGGACGCCTACCGCAACAAGTCCGGCTTCCCGCTGACCGCCGGGGACCAGCTGACGTACAACCGGCTCATCGCCCGCCTCGCCCACGAGCGGGGACTGGCCGTCGGACTCAAGAACGACCTCGACCAGATCCCGCAGCTGGTCGGCGAGTTCGACTTCGCGGTCAACGAGCAGTGCGCCCAGTACGACGAGTGCGAGGAGCTGACCCCCTTCATCAAGGCGGGCAAGGCCGTCTTCCACGTCGAGTACGAACTCCCCGCCTCCCGCTTCTGCAAGCAGTCCCGCCGCCTGAAGCTCAGCTCCCTGGAGAAGAAGCTCGAACTGGGCCCGTGGCGCAAGGCGTGCTGAAGGATCCGGGGGAGCTACTGAACTTGATTGGGTGATGTCGGGCCGTTGCACCTGACGGCCCGTAGGTCTAGTTCTGTGGCTGCGAGATACGCGCAGGGCGGCGGCTTGACTGAGCCCGAGAGGCTGGCCGAGTCAGCTGGGGTCACTGGGGTGGGCTGGGGTCGTGGTGGTTCCGTATCTCCCCCGCAGGGGGGAGGAACACCTTGTGCCCTGGGTGGATGCGCGGAGCACTTGTCCCTCGGCAGGGTAATGACATGCGTCGACGCACCGAATCCAGCATGTCGTACATCGGCCCGCCGCTGACCATCAGGCGGGCAGCGATTGCGGGCGCCATCGGCTGCCTTCCCTATGTGGCGATGAAGCTCTACTGGTCATGGGGCGGAACGGCGGGCAAGCCGGTGGGCATGAGTATCGCCGAGGAATTCACCAAGAACGGGGCTCCCCAGGTTCTTGTATGGCTGGAGGAACACGGGATCGACTTCACGGCCGTGGGTATCCTTCTGGGCATCACGCTCCTCGGAGCTCTCACCCGACCATGGGGTCAGATCTTCCCGCGCTGGGTACCCGGGCTGCGGGGACGGCGGGTCCCGCGATGGCTTCCCCTTGCACCCGGATGGGCCTCGGCGGTGGCCCTCACTCCCTACGGAGGCCTCGGCCTGGTGGTGATTGCGACCGGTGGGCTCTCCACGGCAAACTTGGCCGGTATGTCCCCGTGGGTCTTCATTATCGGCTTCGTTAACTTTTTCTCTATGGGATTGTCCCTCGGCGTATGCGCGTTGTCCTACCAGCGTCGGACCAAGTCGATAGTGCAGCACTGAATCGCCACCACACATTGCCGACGGCCAACCGGTGGTCAGATATCCATGGTCAGACCGGTTCCGGCGAGGCAGCCATCGACCAAGTGCGGCCGGTACTGGATCTGCTTGAGGCTTCGCTTCAACGGCCTTGGCCATCTGGTCGAGGTTTGCGGCAGCGAGGTTGCCGATGGTCCGTTTGACCAGGGCCCAGATGCCCTCCTGTGGGTTGAGGTCGGGTGCGTAGGAGGGCAGCTGGAAGACGGTCAGCCTGCGGCATCAGGTGCGCGCGGAGGTCGTCCCAGACCAGCACGAGCGGACCGGCGAGATGGATGTGCGCGCGGACGATCAGGTCACGGTAGTCCCGCCAGGTGAAGCCCTTCTTCTCGCCCTTGCGGCCCCGGTAGAGGCCCCACGGGCCGCCGCGGCGCTTTTACCTGCGGCCAGACCTCCTGCTTCCACAGCTCGACAGCCGCATCGTCACGCTCGATCGCCCGGCTGCTGCCACGACCACCCGTGCCGCTTCAGCAGCCGCCACGTGCCCTCCACCGTGTACGAGACGTGGAACAGCCGGCCGATCAGCGTCTTCACCCGAGCCAGAGTTCACCGCTGGTCCGGCCATCCGTGGGAGAGCGGCCCGCGCTCCAACTCCCGCTCCAGCCTCACCACTTGCTGTTTGCTTCCCGGTTCTTCTCCCCGCCTCCGAAGCGTTCCACGGCCTGCAGCCGGATCCGCTCCCGCGCGGCCCTCCCGACGTCGGTCAACCCGCCGTCCTGCGCGTATCTCACGGTCCAGGGCTACCGGAACCGGCCAGGAGCTGTCAGGCGAGCTCCGACATCACCCAATCAAGTTCAGTATCTCAACTCACGCGCTTGCCGGTGATCGCGCCACCAACTCCAGATAACCTGCACGACCAGAGTGAACGCAACCACGGCCGCGATGAACCGAACGGTGTGCCAGGTATTCAAGACAACTGCACTCTGCCCACGAGCCTCCCCGTCCAGCCGCATGGAAGTCTCGTAAAATGCGATGACCGGAATGAGAAGCCGAAAGAAGAGGCCGCCAAGTCCCGGAATCCGCGCCACGTTGCCGAGGAATCCGACAGGCGCCCCGAATGTAAACGCCAGCGTTCCCCACACCATGATTTTAGAGAGTGATCCTCCACTCGAGGTGTCGACCTCCATCCCGGCCGGAGTGGCGAGGCTGAGATCCTTGAACAGGTAGTAAGTGGTCACTCCGATGGCCAGTCCGAAAGGCGCAAGCAGAGCCGACTCGATTTTGGACCGGCGGAAATAACCCACCAGGAACGCATAACAGGCCCATGACCACCCGCCGTAGAGGACGGCGTTCACGACCACGCTTACAGGATTGTCCGACTTCTCGGAAATGGGGCCCAGCAGGCCGAGCACCAAGCCGACGCCGAGTGGCCCTGCCAGCGACGCGGTGCGAGCGAGCGCAAAGCTTGCGATTTCTCTTCTCCGTTCATTCCGAACCCAAGCCGGCACGCTACGCCCAGTCGCCGTCAGGGCTGGGGCGGGCATCAATGAGTGGCTGCGACCGGCCGTCGTACGAAACCGGCCAGGACGACGGTGCCTCAGCGTCAGGAACTCATGGCAGCTCGGTCGGACTCACTGCGCAGAACGCAGAATTCGTTACCTTCGGGATCGGCAAGGATTGCCCAGCCTGAACCATCGGGATTCCGGTGATCAGTGACAAAGGTGGCACCGAGGCCCAGTAGCCGGTCCACCTCCTGATCGCGCGAGGTCTCAGGGCGCAAACACAGATGGATCCGATTCTTGATCGTCTTGGCCTCGGGCACCTGGTTGAAGTACAGCACCGGGCCCTCCGCCAGCAGCACCTGAGTCTCCCGGTCGCCCGGTCTGACATCCGGATGCATCGGACGGTCCGTCACACTGCTCCAGAACCGGGCCAGCTCATAGGCATCCGCACAGTCAATCGCCACGTTCTGCAATACCGAAACCATGCGCCCCAGCCTTCCCGACTTCCACTCCAGACGCCACCGAGCTGCACTCATCGCTCGCGCACAGCGCCGGTCACGGCGCCGGGTCTCTCAGGACCTACATCTTCTGGCAGGTCACCTTTGCTCGGTGGTACGGGAAAGTGACGGTGTTGCCCTTCCAGCCAACGCTCCCCGGCGCAGGCCACCACCGCGAGCACCACCGGAACCCCCGCCACCGCGACGGATGCCCACTTCATCCAACGCTTCATCGCGGAGCTCCCCCAAGGTCTCCGACTTCCTGTAGCGAGCTGGACCCTACCTGAAGTTGATCAAGGACATGAGCCCAGCCAGATCACCTCGGCACGGACCAACCGGAAGACGTCCTCAGCGGCCGGCGGCCGTCTTGGGCTGGTCGAACGCGTACGGCGTGCCTCGTTCCCACAGTTCCTCGGCGTGGCCGGAGAAGCGGTCGAACATGCCCTCCTTGTTCTGTCGGCGCAGGTGGAACATGGGCGAGTCGTGTCCGATGACGCGAGCGAGGTGGGGCGTGACGAGGGCGTCGGAGTCGAAGAGGAACACGCTGAGGCCGACGTGGTTGGTGGCGTCTTCCGGGGCGCTGACGCGGACTTCCAGGCCGTCCAAGGGTCCGATCCGGTCCAGTTGTTCGAGGGTCATGCGGATGCGTGTGGAGACGGTCAGGGCCGCGTCCTCGATCGCCTCGCGCTGTCGAGTGGTCTCGCCGTTCGGGTCGCCCAGGAGGAAGCGGACGCGGCATCCGTTCCCGGCCTTCTTCCGAATGATCCCGGTGAAGTCGGGGATCATGGTCCAGAAGAAGTAGTTCGTGTACCCGGACAGCAGCATGTCGGTGGTCGTCTCCGCGACCAGCTTCGCCCACGTCGTGGAAGGGCACGCGGAGCGGTAAGGGTACGAGTGGACCAGCTCCTTGTCCTGCCCGACCTTCACGCGGCTGGTCACTGCTTCGGGCCAGATCATGCGCTCTTCAACTCCCAACACCCGAGCCACATCTGCACGGTTTCGAGCATGCGGCACCAGCGCGGGATCCGCTAACCAACGAGTGACCGTCTTCCCTGATACCCCCACCCGATCAGCCAGCTGATGTGGTCTCACACCGGCGTCGGCCATAGCTGAACTCAAAGCCGTGTTCAAGAGTCCTCCACTGGACATTTGGGCGTTCTCCAGGGGTGGGGTCGTGCTGACTCCGCCTGACCGATTCACCTCACTGGAACAGCTGGTGGCTGCTTTGGCCGTCGTGTGTTCGGACGAGCACGACCGGGCCCGCCGGGTATTCGGCGAGGGCTACGAACGGAGGTTGCCGATTCTCGGTGGTGGGGCCGCGATGCGAGCACGACGGCCTCTGGCCACGCCCGAGGCCGTGACTGGACCCAGTCAGGAACTAATCGACCGTGCTCGTGCTGGTTGGGAACGCTTCCTCGACACCTTCGAGGAGGCATCCGATGAGTGAGCAGTACGAGTACGTCCCGCACCGTCTCCTCAGCCGCCGGGTCCGCGACATCGCATCCGGCGCCGAAGGCGAGCTGATGGCCGTGATCAACGAAAACGTGTCGGACTCCGTCGCCTACGAGCGCTGGATGGAACTGGCCTACATCCGGGGTGCGTCCGGCCGAGAGTTCACCACCGCCGTCGCAAACGTCGAACCCGCCAATGACCAGCCCAAGATGGCCGTCGGACGCCAAACCATCGGCAGCGCGTAGCGATCTGACGCGCCTGGGCGCTCCGCAGGGGGCTCTGGTCAACATTTGGTGCGGGTGGCCGGGCCCCCGGTCCTGGGCCAGCCCATCAAGGTGCCCGGATGCCCGGCGGGCCGGTGCCCGGCTCCTCGACTGGACTGTGACGGGCCCGTCCCTTGCCCTTGGACCGGGCCGTTCTTTTGGGGGTTTCCCGGCAGTCTTCGTTTTTCCGGGGCGGGACGGTCTGTCAAGGGTGGCCGAAGGCCATCGCGAAGCGACGCGAACGAAGTGAGCGCCCTTGACCGGCCGGCCCGACACGGAAGGACGATGAGACTGACGGGAAACCCCCAAACCCTCCCTGAGACCGCCCAGGGGAGGCCGCCCCCCGCCCCCTCAAACCGGCAGGATCGCGTGTACCCGGAAGCCGCCCCCGTAACGCGGTCCCGCGAAGCAGGAGCCGCCCAGGGCGCCGGTGCGCTCGCGCATGCCGAGCAGTCCGTGGCCCCCGCCCGGATCGCCCTGCCCCGGCGCGGAGTCCGCCGAGTCGCCCCCGTCGTCCAGTACGGTCACCTCCACCGAGGCCCCCACCCGCACCACGCTGACCTCGGCCTGCGCGCCCGGGCCCGCGTGCTTGCGCACGTTGGTCAGTGCCTCCTGGATCACCCGGTACGCCGCCAGGTCCACGGCCGCGGGCAGCGCCGCCCCCTCCGGCCCCACCTGCACCGTCGCCCGCACCGGCAGCCCCGCGTGCCGGAAGGTGTCCAGCAGCTCGTCCAGTACGGCCAGCCCCGGCGCGGGCTCCGTCGGCGCCTCCGGGTCGCCGGACTGCCGCAGCAGCCCGACCGTGGCGCGCAGCTCGTTCAGCGCCGAACGGCTGGCGTCGCGTACGTGGGCCAGCGCCTCCTTCGCCTGGTCGGGCCGCTTGTCCATGACGTGCGCGGCCACCCCCGCCTGCACGTTGACCAGGGCGATGTGGTGCGCCACCACGTCGTGCAGGTCCCGGGCGATCCGCAGCCGCTCCTCGGCGACCCGCCGCCGGGCCTCCTCCTCACGGGTCCGCTCGGCCCGCTCGGCCCGTTCCCGTATGGCGTCGACGAAGGCCCGCCGGCTGCGCACCGCGTCCCCGGCCGCCGCGGCCATCCCGGTCCAGGCGAAGATCCCGATGTTCTCCTGCGCGTACCAGGGCATCGGACCGGCCAGCATGGCCACCCCGGTCAGCCCCGCCATCGTCAGCAGCCCGATCCGCCAGGTGGTCGGCCGGTCGGTGAGCGCGGCCACCGTGTACAGGGCGATCACCGCGCTCATGGCGACGGGCGCCCGCGGCTCCCCGGTGGTCAGCTCCAGCAGTGACAGCCCGCAGGTGACGGCGAGCACCGCGCGGGGCCGCCGGCGCCGCAGCACCAGGGCGGCCGCGCCGAGCAGCATCAGCAGCAGGGAGAACGGGTCGGGCGTGCGGGTCCCGAAGGTGGGCCCGTGCGGCCCGTGCGGGTCGGCGAAGGACCCGACGACCATGGAGACCAGCGCCCCGAAGGCGAGCACGGCGTCGGTGGCGAGCGGATGGGCCCGCATCCACTGCCGGGTGGGTGCGAAGGGCCCGAGGTCTGTCGTCACCCCGATACGGTACGGCCTACGTCCGGGCGGGCCCCGGCGGAGACGGCGGGGACGAGGACGGGGACGAGGACGGGGACGACGGCGGGGATGAGGACGGGGGAGCCGTCGGGGGAGCCGGCGGCCGGGGGCCCAGCGGGGCCCGGGAGCGGGCCGGCCCCCACCGGGCGCGGACCACGCACACCGCCATGACGGCGGCGATGGCCGCCAGGTGCTCCTTGCCGGCCAGGTTGTTCTTGACCAGCACCTCCCCGATCATCACCAGGATCACCACGGCCCCCGTGAGGTACGCCCGGTAGCGCCAGCAGACGTAGATCGCGAGGCCCACCACCGCGGCCGAGGGGCCGGTGTCGTTGACGATCCGGTCGGACACCGGCAGGCCGAAGGGGTGGTCGGGGCCCAGCGAGAGCCCGATCCGGGCGTAGGTGGTCCCGGCGAGCGTGGCCACGTAGCCGATCAGCAGGGTGCGCCACCAGCCGATGCAGATCTCCGCGATCCCGAAGACCAGCAGGATCTGCGCGAGCGCCCCCCACACGGGCAGGTCGAGGGCCGGTACGAACAGGGACAGCGGGGTCCGCAGCAGCGCGAGCCACAGGGGGTCGACGGCCTTGACGGAGCCCAGGTTCTGGACCGGCTGGAAACCCCAGGACGTGTTCTGGACGATCTGGAAGACGGAGGTCAGGCAGACCGCGCCGATGGTCATCGGTGCGGCCCGCCACTTGTCACGGACGAGCGCGTCGCGCACGGTCCGCAGCAGGGGACCCCACTCGCGGCGGGCGAACTGCCGGACCTCCGTCTTCCACGACGTCAACGAATCGTCTCCAGGTGTTTGCGGTGCAGCCACTTGGGCAGGCCGGGCGCCTCCAGGAAGCCCTCGGCCCTGCCCGCCGCGATACCGATCCGCAGCAGGTCGGAACTCTTCTCGAAGAGCATGAACCGCGGCTCCCAGATAGGGCGGTATTTGGCGTTGGCCCGGTAGAGGGACTCGATCTGCCACCAGCGGGAGAAGAAGCTCAGCAGCGAGCGCCACATGCGCAGCACCGGACCCGCGCCGAGCTTGGACCCCCGCTCGAAGACGGAACGGAACATCGCGAAGTTGAGCGAGACCTGTGTGACGCCGATCTCCTTGGAACGCTCCAGCAGTTCGATGACCATGAACTCCATCAGGCCGTTCTCGGAATCCCGGTCACGGCGCATCAGGTCCAGGGACAGGCCCTTGGGGCCCCACGGCACGAAGGACAGCACGGCGCGCAGGTCGCCCTTGCCGTCGGTGCACTCCAGCATCACGCACTGGCCGTCGTCCGGGTCGCCCAGACGGCCCAGCGCCATGGAGAAGCCGCGCTCGGTCGCGCCGTCGCGCCAGTCGTCGGCCCGCTCCAGGAGTACGGCCATCTCCTCGGCCGGGATGTCGGCGTGGCGGCGGATGCGGACCGTGTAGCCGGCCCGCTTGACCCGGTTGTAGGCCTGCCGGACGGTGCGCATGGCGCGGCCCTCCAGCGTGAACTCGTCGGTCTCCACGATGGCCTCGTCGCCCAGCTCCAGGGCGTCCAGGCCGTGCCGGGCGTAGATCTGCCCGGCCTCCTCGCTCGCGCCCATCACGGCCGGCACCCAGCCGTGCTCGCGGGCCTCGGCCAGCCACGGCTCGATCGCGCCCGGCCAGGCCTCGGGGTCGCCGATGGGGTCGCCGGAGGCCAGCGAGACCCCGCCGACGACGCGGTAGGTCACGGCGGCCTTGCCGGTCGGGGACCAGATCACGGACTTCTCGCGGCGCAGCGCGAAGTAGCCGAGCGAGTCGCGGTCGCCCTGCTTGGCGAGCAGCGCCCGCAGCCGCTCCTCGTCCTCGGGGGTGAGCGGGTCGACGGCGCGCCGCGAGCGGAACGCCGCGAACAGCACGGCGAGCAGCAGCAGCATCGACATCACGTTGATGAACACGTCCACCCAGGCGGGCGTGGTGATCGCGTTGTACACCTTGTCGTCGGGCGCCAGCGTGATCAGCCGCATCACGCCGTACCGCCAGCGCGTCAGGAAGGTGGCGTCGGCGCGGTCCGCGTCGGTGTTCGTGGCGCCGACCAGCAGGGCGGCGATCAGCGAGGTGAGGAGCAGGCCGACGGCGGCCACGGCGGTGGCGAGCTTCGGGTTGGAGCGGTCGCCCTTGGCGTAGAACTCGTGGCGGCCCAGCAGCAGGGCGCCGACGAAGGCGGCCGTCAGGCCGAGCGAGACCCAGTTCTGCGCGTGGTCGCGGAACTCCGGGTAGCACAGGCTCAGTTCGCCGCCCGTGCAGGGCGCGAAGGCGGCGACCGCGAAGGCCAGCAGCAGCATGCCGCCGACCACCAGGTTCAGGATCCAGGCGGCCCGCTTGCGGCGGCCCATCGTGACCGCGAGCAGCAGCGAGAACAGCCCGGAGGCGAACCCGGCCGTCAGCAGGTACGGGGTGTAGAAGTCGGCGGTGTTGTGCCGGCGCAGGTCCTGCCCGAGCGAGAGCCACACCGCGCTCAGGAAGTTCACGAAGGTGACGGACCGCAGGTACCAGACCGCGAAGGCGGCACCGCGCCGCGACCGGGGAGTGCCCCTGCGGGTCTCCGGTTTCGCGGCGGGTTCCCCTCCTTGCTCCTTCTTGCTGTTGGACCCCTTGCCGGAAGCCTGAGCGAGGCTCCGGTCGGTTTCTACGCTGGTCAAGCGGACCTCTCCCATGAAAAGCGATGATATGGGGCGTCACCGTCCGCAGCGCAGTGCGAGCACTGCGGACTGGTCAGGCCCGTAGTGCCCGGTGTTTCAGTCCGTCGGCTGTTCCGCAGCCGCCTTCTCTGCGTTCTCCGCCTTCTCCGCCTTCTCCGGCAGTTCCGCAGCGAGTGCGGCGGCCGCCTGGACCAGGGGGAGCGCCAGCAGGGCCCCGGTTCCTTCCCCTACTGTGACGCCGTGGTCGAGCACCGGGTTGAGTGCCATCCGGTCCAGGGCCTTGGCCTGCCCCGGTTCCCCGCTGGACTGCCCGGCCAGCCACCAGTCGGGGGCGCGGAAGGCGGCCCGCTGGGCCACCAGCCCGCAGGCCGCCGAGACGACCCCGTCGAGGATGACCGGCGTACGGCGTACCGCGCACTGGAGCAGGAAACCGGTGATCGCGGCGACGTCCGCGCCGCCCACCGCCGCCAGCAGCGCCATCTGGTCGCCCAGCACCGGGCGGGCCCGGCGCAGGGAGTCGCGGATGGCGGCGCACTTGCGCATCCAGGCCAGGTCGTCGATCGGCAGCCCGCCGCGGCCGGTGACCACGGAGGCGTCCGTCCCGCAGAGCGCGGCCACCAGCGTGGCCGCCACCGTGGTGCCGCCCACGCTCAGATCACCGAGGACGACCAGGTCCGTACCAGAGTCGGCCTCCTCGTCGGCGATCCGGATGCCGAGGCGCAGCGCGGCCTCGGCCTCCTCGGCCGTCAGCGCGTCCTCCACGTCGATCCGCCCGCTGCCGCGGCGTACGCGGTGGCGGACCACGTCCTCGGGCAGCAGCTCCGGGTCGCAGTCCAGGCCCGCGTCCACGACGCGCACGCCCGCGCCGAACCGCCCGGCCAGGATCGACACCGGGCTGGTCCCGTCCAGCACCGCGCGCACCAGCTCGTGGGCGCTGCCGGCGGGCCGGGCGGAGACCCCCTCGGCGGCGATCCCGTGGTCGGCGGCGAACAGGACGACGCGCGGCCGCTCGATCGGCCTGACCGGCACCCGGCCCTGCGCGGCGGCCAGCCATTCGGCGAGCTCGTCGAGCCGGCCCAGGGCGCCGGGCGGCACGGCCAGCCGCTCACGACGCTCCTCGGCGTCACGTCGGACACCCCCGTCGGGGCGTTCGATCAGATCGGAGAAGTCGTCGAGATTCAGCGTGGTCATCTGGCAGAGATTACAGCCGTTCAGACCCTCCCTCAGGGGGTGTCCCGGCTCCGCTTCACCGAGGTTGTTCCTTGAGGACGAGCGCCTGTCCCGCGACCACCAGGAGTACGTGCTCGCACTCGCCCGCCACCCTGCTGTTCAGGCGGCCCAGTTCGTCGCGGAACCGCCGGCCCGACGCGGTCGCGGGGACCACGCCGGCCCCCACCTCGTTGCTCACCAGCACCACCGGGCGGCGGCACGCGCGGACGGCCGCCACCAGGTCCTCCATCCGTTCGCGCAGCTCCTTGCGACCCCCGGCCGCCCACACCGCGTCGTCCCACGCCCCGGCCCGGTCCATGGCGTCGGTGAGCCACAGCGCCAGGCAGTCGATCAGCAGGGGCGGGCCGGCCTGCTCCAGCAGCGGCACCAGTTCGCAGGTCTCCAACGTCCGCCAGGTCGCCGGGCGCCGCTCGCGGTGGAGGCCGACGCGCTGGGCCCACTCCGCGTCGCCCTCGCGGGTGCCGCCGGTGGCGACGTAGATCACCTCGGGGAAGGCCGCCAGGCGCCGCTCGGCCTCGAAGGACTTGCCGGAGCGGGCCCCGCCGAGCACCAGGGTGCGGCGCGGCACGTCCGGTACCGCGTGGTACTCGCCGGCCACCACCGTGGTCCCGTCCGGTACCGCCCGCGCCCCGGCGGCCGCGCACTGGCGCTCCAGCTCCGGGCCCGGCGGGGTGTCGTGGTCCAGGTGCACGGCGATCACGTCGGTGGCCGGGCCGACGGCGCCGCTCGCCCGCAGCCGGGCCAGGGCCTCCGGCCGGCCGAGCACGTCCGCGAGGACCAGGTCGTACGGGCGCTGCGCGGGCCCGTTGTGAGTGCCGCCCGGCGCCCCGCCAGGCGGCAGGTACAGCAGCCGGCTCCCGTCCGGGCCCGTGACCTCGTACCCGGTGCCCGGCGCGTCCATCGGCACCGCCCGCACCCGGTGCCCGCTGATCACCGCCAGCTCCCGCCCGTCGGGCACCCGCCCGGCGGCCGGCAGCCCGGGCGGCAGCTCGACGGCCGGCCCGTCGTGCGGGTGCGTCAGCAGCACCTGCCGCACACCGGCCAGCGAATGCCCCGCGCGGGCCCCGGCCAGCACCGCCCCGGGGGTCAGGTCGAGCAGCAGCGCCCCGTCCACGAGGACGGAGGTCGCGCCGCGGGACCGGGTGCCCACGGAGACCGCGCAGGCGGCGCAGGGACAGCCGGGGCGGGGCAGTCCTTCAGGGGTACCGGTGCCGAGCAGAGTGAGTTCCACACAGAGATCCTCCCGCGTCGCCGGTAGTGCTGCGCGCCCGGCTACTCTGCGGGCACACTCAAGGCGAGAAGCGTGAGATCGCGGACGAGCAACGGAGGCGGACATGGTGTGGACGTGGCGGTTCGAGAAGGCCGACGGCACCGAGACGAGCCCGGCGGTGGAACCGGAGGAGTTCACCACCCAGGGGGACGCCGAGTCCTGGATCGGCGAGGTCTGGAAGGAGCTCCTGGACGGCGGCGCGGAGAAGGTGACCCTCTTCGAGGACGACACCCAGATCTACGTGATGAGCCTGCGCGCGGCCGCCGAGGCCTGATCCCTGGCCGGGGGATGAGGGTGTGCCCGCCCTTGGGCCGGGCTCCAGCCCGGCTCGGGCCTCCCTCGGCGCCGGCTCAGGCCCCGCCTGCCTGGCGAGCTGGAATTGCCCGGAGGGCAATTCCAGCCCCGCCGGCGTTTGAGGCGCGGGGTGCGGGGCGGAGCCCCGGCGCGTAGCCGCAGGCGCCCACGGCGGGACGCCCGGCCGGCTTCAGCCCCGGACCCCGCACAGGTGCAGCAGCGCGGCGACCCCGCGGTACGGGTCGGTCCGCCCGGCGCGCTCTTCGGCGGCCAGCAGGCGTTCCAGCTCCTCGTCCGGGGGGAGTTCCGCCCCGGCCTCGGTGCCGTCGGTGAAGACGCGGACCCCGTACCAGGTGTGCAGGGGCGCGCCGATGCCCGACAGCGTGGCCGTCAGATCGGCCAGCCGGTCGGCCCGTACGTCCAGGCCCAGCCGGTTCGTGTAGTCGACGGTGTCGAAGGCGGCCAGCGCCCCCGGCCAGTCCCCGGACAGCCCGGGCCGCAGCGCGAGCGCGTCGCCGTTGCGCACCAGCAGCGACAGCAGTCCGCCGGGCGCCAGCATCCGGGCCAGCCCGGCGAGCATCGCGTCGGGTTCCGACACGTACATCAGCACCCCGTGGCACAGCACCACGTCGAAGCTGCCCGGTCCGAAGTGCGCGCCCGTCTCACGGCCGTCGCCCTCCACCAGCTCGACCCGGTCGCGGATCCCGGCGGGCTCGGCGGCCAGCGCCGCGTGCGCGACCGCCAGCATGGCGGCGTCCTGCTCCAGGCCGGTGACCCGGTGTCCGGCCCGGGCCAGACGCAGCGCCTGGGTGCCCTGGCCCATGCCGACGTCGAGGACGCGCAGCCGCTGCCCGACCGGGAAGCGGTGCGTGATCTGTTCCTCGACCTGCCGGCCCACGAGTTCCTGGCGGACGGCGTTGCGCAGTCCGCCCAGGCCCTCCAGCCACAGCCGGGCTCCCCCCGAGAAGCCCTCCCCCGGCGATGCCCCTGATGCTCCGGGCGTCGCTCCGGTCAGGGCCGTTCCCCGCGCTTGACCTGCGGCTTGGGCAGGCGCAGGCGGCGCATCTGGAGGGTGCGCATCAGGCCGTACGCGACGGCGCCGCGGCGGGGCTCGTCCTTGAAGCGCTCGTTCAGCGCCTTGCGGAGCCGGAACCACAGGCCGATGGAGTCGAGGATGATCAGGACGATCACGCCGAGCCACAGCATCAGGGCGATGTTCTGGATCGACGGGACCCGGATCATGCTCAGCACCAGGATGATCACGGCCAGCGGCAGGAACATCTCGGCGATCGAGAAACGGGAGTCCACGAAGTCGCGGACGAAGCGGCGCACGGGCCCCTTGTCACGGGCGGGCAGATAGCGCTCGTCACCGTTGGCCAGCGCTTCGCGCTGCCTGGCCATCTCTTCACGGCGACGCTCGCGGGCTCGCTTGGCGTCCTCCTTGCGGTTGCCGGTCGAGGCCACCACGGCCTTGCGCTGCGACTGGGCCACAGCACGCTTCGGCGTCGGGCGGCCCTTCGGGGCCTGCGGGTCACGGGGCTGCGAGAGGTCGGCGCTCACCTTGTCGGTGGCGGCGGCCTTCTCTTCCTTGGAGGAGCGGCTACCAAACACAAACCCAACCCTACGTGGTCGGGGCCACGGGCCCCACCTCGGCGGGGAACGATCCGGCAACGGCGGGCGTCTTCCCTGTGCGGGCCTCGGGGATCACCTACTCCTCACGCCTGATACGGCACTGGGGTAGTCGTCCTCGAGGAGGAGCGCATCCGTACTCGAACAGTGCGGTAATAGAGACAGGGCCCGTACTGTGGGTCCTGTCGGTGACCTGGAGCACAGTCCGTCTAGAAGGGGGCGCGCGAAGCCCATGAGCGGTGTCATGAAGCGTATGGGGATGATCTTCCGCGCGAAGGCGAACAAGGCCCTTGACCGGGCCGAGGACCCGCGCGAGACCCTCGACTACTCGTACCAGAAGCAGCTGGAGCTGCTTCAGAAGGTGCGCCGCGGCGTCGCCGACGTGGCGACCTCCCGCAAGCGCCTGGAACTGCAGCTGAACCAGCTCCAGGGCCAGTCCGCCAAGCTGGAGGAGCAGGGCCGCAAGGCCCTCGCCCTGGGCCGTGAGGACCTGGCCCGCGAGGCCCTGTCCCGCCGTGCCTCCCTCCAGCAGCAGGTCAGCGACCTGGAGGTGCAGCACCAGACCCTCCAGGGCGAGGAGGAGAAGCTGACGCTGGCCTCGCAGCGCCTCCAGGCCAAGGTGGACGCCTTCCGTACGAAGAAGGAGACCATCAAGGCCACCTACACCGCGGCCCAGGCGCAGACCCGCATCGCGGAGTCCTTCTCCGGCATCTCGGAGGAGATGAGCGACGTCGGCCTGGCCATCCAGCGGGCCGAGGACAAGACCGCCCAGCTCCAGGCCCGGGCCGGCGCGATCGACGAGCTGCTGGCCTCCGGCGCCCTGGACGACCAGAGCGGCCTCGGCTCCAAGGACGACATCCAGGCCGAGCTGGACCGCCTCTCCGGCGGCACCGACGTCGAGCTGGAGCTCCAGCGGATGAAGGCCGAGCTGGCGGGCGGCCCGTCCGCCCAGCAGCAGGCCATCGAGGGCGGCGCCCCGGGCACCGCCCAGCCGTCGCAGACCCAGCACCGGTTCGACAAGCAGTAGGACAGGGGCCCGTCATGATTGTCCGCATCATGGGGGAAGGGCAGGTCGAGCTCGGTGACGAGCACCTCACCGAGCTCAACAAGCTGGACGACGAACTCCTCGAGGAGATGGAGAGCGGCGACCAGGAGGGCTTCAGGCGCACGCTGGGCGCACTGCTCGAAGCCGTCCGGCGTCTGGGCAGCCCGCTGCCCGACGAGGCGCTGGAGCCGTCCGAGCTGATCCTGCCCGCACCCGACGCCACCCTCGACGAGGTGCGGCAGATGCTCAGTGACGACGGCCTCATCCCGGGCTGAGACGGGCCCGGGCACACCGACGACGAAGGGCCCGCCCCCGTACCGCACGGGGGCGGGCCCTTCGCGTCACTCGCGTCACTCGCGCCGCTCCGCCTGGTCTGCGGCGCCTTTGTCCGGGTCGGAGAGCCCGCTGATGAAGTTCTCGAACTTGCGCCTGGGCCGCGCCCAGCGCCGGTCGTGGTGGAAGGCCCGCAGCCCCGCCCTGGCCCGCGCGCGCGGGCGTGCGGCGTAGAAGCGCTTGGCGTACGGGGAACCGGGCCGGGCCAGGCGCACCGCCCCGATCAGCGCCACGAAGGGGATCACCGTCCCGAAGATCGCGGTGCGCGGCTTCCCCTTCCACAGGGCGATCAGGGCCAGGAAGAAGTTCGTGGCGGTGTTCATGACGACGAGGCCGCGGCTGTGCCGCTCCTTCGGGGACAGCTCGTTGACCCCGAAGGGCAGGAAGCCGCCCAGCACCAGCGCCACCACCGCGGCCGTCAGCACCACGATCTCCACGCTCTTGCGGCCCTGCTCGCTCCAGTAGACGTCGTCCAGGTGCAGGAGCAGCGCGAACTCGTCCAGCACCAGGCCCGCGCCCAGCCCGAAGAGCACCGCCGACAGGCCCGCGCCGAAGGTGTGCGTCCCGCTGCCGACCGCGCCGAACCCGCCGATGATCACGAGGATCACCCCCGGCACCACGTGGTGGACGTGCAGACCGCCCGGGGTGATGTTCTTGAAGGGGCCCTTCCCGGCCCGGATCAGCCGCGTGATCACGCGTGTGACCAGGAACGACAGCACGAAGGAGAGCAGGGCCAGCAGCAGGGGGAGCTTGCCCGGCTCGATGATGTTGCGTTCCCACCAGTGACCCACGACACCAGCTCCCGATATGGCATGTAATGAGCAATTTACCGCCCACCGTAAGCGGGTAGCGTTCGCGCCGATGACAGATTCGACCGATGATCCACTGCCGCTGCCGCCCCCCGAACGCGCTTCCCTCTCCGACGGGATCCGCTTCGCCTTCGGCACGCTGACCGTGCTGCCCGCGCGCATCACCCGCTGGGACCGGCCCGCCGCCCGCACCGGCATGGCCTGCGCCCCGCTCGCCGGCCTGGTCGTCGGACTGCTCGCGGCCGTACCCGGCACGCTCCTGCTGCTCCTCGGCGGCGGCCCGCTGCTCGCCGCGGCCGTCACCGTAGCCGTCCCCGCGGCGCTGACCCGCGGGCTCCACCTCGACGGCCTGGCCGATACGGCCGACGGACTGGGCAGCGCCAAGCCCGCCGAGGACGCCCTGCGGATCATGAAGCAGTCCGACATCGGCCCCTTCGGGGTCATCGCCCTGCTCGTCGTCTTCCTGGTGCAGGTGGCCGCCCTGTCGAACGCGTACGCCGACAGCTGGATCCGGGGGGCGCTCGCCGCCGTACTGGCCGCCGTCGCCGCCCGCCTCGCCATGACCCTGGCCTCCCGGCAGGGAGTGCCCGCCGCCCGGCCCGAGGGGCTCGGCGCGGCCGTCGCCGGCGTGGTCCCGCTCCGGGCGGCGGCCCTGGTGAGCGCCCTCGTCGTGGCGGCCGCGGCCCTGGCCGCGCTCCCGGCGGGCCCGCTCGCCGCCGCCCAGCACGCGGTGGCGGTCCTCGCGGCCCTGCTCACCGCCGAACTCCTGCTGCGCCGCTGCGTCCGCCGCTTCGGCGGGGTCACCGGCGATGTCTTCGGCGCCCTGTGCGAGGTCTGCGCGACCACCGTCCTGCTGGTCCTCGCCCTCGGCTGAGCTCCGGTCTCCGGCCGGAGCGGGGGCTCGGACGCGCGTACGGTCCGCCTACTCTGGGCCGTATGACTGAGCCCGCCGACGCCGGCCCCGCCTGCATCCGAGTCCTGCTCGCCGACGACCAGGCGCTGCTGCGCAGCGCGTTCAAGGTGCTCGTCGACTCCGAGGCCGACATGGAGGTCGTCGGCGAGGCCTCCGACGGCGCCCAGGCCTACGCCCTCGCCCGCGAACGGCGGGCCGACGTCGTCCTCATGGACATCCGGATGCCCGGCACCGACGGGCTCGCCGCCACCCGCATGATCAGCGCCGACCCGGAGCTGTCGGACGTCCGCGTGGTCATGCTGACCACCTTCGAGGTGGACGAGTACGTGGCCTCGGCCCTGCGCGCCGGAGCCTCCGGCTTCCTCGGCAAGGGCGCCGAGCCCGAGGAACTCCTCAACGCCATCCGCGTCGCCGCCGCCGGCGAGGCGCTGCTCTCCCCGGCCGCCACCAAAGGGCTCATCGCCAGCTTCCTCGCCCAGGGCGGCCACGCCGACGCCCCCGCCACCGGCTCGGCCCACGCCGAACGGCTCGCCACCCTGACCGGCCGAGAGCGCGAGGTCCTCGTACAGGTGGCCGGCGGCCTCTCCAACGACGGCATCGCCACCCGGCTGGAGGTCAGCCCGCTCACCGTGAAGACCCACGTCAACCGGGCCATGGCCAAGCTCGGGGCCCGCGACCGGGCGCAACTGGTGGTCATCGCGTACGAATCGGGACTGGTCCGGCCGCGCGCCGACTGACCTGCGGCGGACCCGGCGGCGGACCCGGCAGTGCACCCCGGCGGTGCACCCCGGCAGCGAAACACGGCCGGATCCGCAGTAGCACGGACTACTGCGGACGCGGTATGCCGCAGATAAGGACGGCACCTGGGAGCGACGCAGCGGGGCCCGGGCGTACGAAAGGCTGATGGGACCTCGCGAACGACCAGCAGAGAGATCCCACACCCATGTCCTGGCTGTCCCGCTTCAGCCTTGCCCAGAGAGCGCTGGTCGGCCTCGTGTCGATCGTCGCGCTCCTCTTCGGCGCCATAGCCATCCCGCAGCTCAAGCAGCAGCTGCTGCCCTCCATCGAATTGCCGATGGTCTCCGTGCTCGCGCCGTACCAGGGCGCCTCGCCCGACGTGGTCGAGAAGCAGGTCGTCGAGCCGATCGAGAACACCCTCAAGGGCGTCGACGGCATCACCGGCATCACCTCGACCGCCAGCGAGGGCAACGCCCTCATCCGGGCCACCTTCGACTACGGCGACAGCGGCACCAAGCAGCTCGTCGCCGACGTCCAGCAGGCCGTCAACCGGGCCCGCGTCCGGCTGCCCGCCGAGGTGGACCCGCAGGTCGTGGCCGGCTCCACCGACGACATCCCCACCGTCGTCCTCGCCGTCACCTCGGACAAGGACCAGCAGGCGCTCGCCGAACAGCTGAACCGTTCCGTCGTCCCCGTCCTGGAGGACATCGAGGGCGTCGGCCAGGTCAGCGTGGACGGCGTACGGGACCTCCAGGTCACCATCACACCCGACCGCGCGAAGCTCGCCGCGGCCGGCCTCGACGGCGCCGCGCTCGCCGAAGGCCTCAAGGCGGGCGGTACCACCGTCCCCGCCGGCTCCTTCGACGAGGAGGGCAAGAACCGCACCGTCCGCGTCGGTTCCGGCTACACCTCCCTCGCCCAGCTGGAGGACCTCCGGCTGACCGCCGGCCCGGGCAAGCCCGCCGTCCGCCTCGGCGACGTGGCCACCGTCAAGCAGGAGCCGGCCCGCGCCGACTCCATCACCCGCACCAACGGCAAGCCCAGCCTCGCCCTCGTCCTCACCATGGACAAGGACGGCAGCGCCGTCGCCATCTCCGACGCCGTCAAGGACAAGCTCCCCGAGCTGCGCTCCACGCTCGGCTCCGGCGCCGAGCTGACCGTGGTCAGCGACCAGGGCCCGGCCGTCGCCCGCTCCATCTCGGGCCTGACCACCGAAGGCCTGCTCGGCCTGGCCTTCGCCGTCATCGTGATCCTGGTCTTCCTGGCCTCGATCCGCTCGACGCTGGTCACCGCGGTCTCCATCCCGCTGTCCGTGGTCCTCGCCCTGATCGTGCTGTGGACCCGCGACCTGTCCCTCAACATGCTGACGCTGGGCGCCCTCACCATCGCCATCGGCCGGGTCGTCGACGACTCGATCGTGGTCCTGGAGAACATCAAGCGCCACCTCGGCTACGGCGAGGAGCGCGAGGCCGCGATCACCACCGCGGTCAAGGAGGTGGCCGGCGCGGTCACCTCGTCCACGCTCACCACCGTCGCCGTCTTCCTGCCGATCGGCCTCGTCGGCGGCATGATCGGCGAGCTCTTCGGCTCCTTCTCGCTCACCGTGACCGCCGCCCTGCTGGCCTCGCTGCTGGTGTCGCTCACGGTCGTCCCGGTGCTGTCGTACTGGTTCCTGCGGGCCCCCAAGGGCACTTCCCCCGACCCGGACAAGGCCCGCCGCGAGGCCGAGGAGAAGGAGGCGAACAGCCGCCTCCAGCGCCTCTACGTACGGGTCCTGGGCTTCGCCACCCGGCGCCGCCTGACCAGCGTGGCGATCGCGGTCGTGGTCCTCGTCGCCACCTTCGGGATGACCCCGCTGCTGAAGACGAACTTCTTCGACCAGGGCGACCAGGACGTCCTGACGGTGAAGCAGGAACTGCCCGCCGGCACCTCGCTGGCCGCCTCCGACGAGGCGAGCCGCAAGGTGGAGAAGGCCCTGGCCTCCGTCGAGGGCGTCAAGGACCACCAGGTCACCGTCGGCTCCTCCGGCTTCCTCGCGGCCTTCGGCGGCGGTACCGGCTCCAACCAGGCCTCCTTCCAGGTCACGCTGAAGGACGCCGGCGAGTCCGACGCCGTCAAGAAGCGGATCCAGGACGCCCTCGCCGGGCTCGACGGCATCGGCGACACCTCCATCTCGGCGGGAGGCGGCTTCGGCGGCCAGAACCTGAGCGTGGTCGTCAAGGCCGGTGACGGCGGCGTGCTCGCCAAGGCCGCCGAGCAGGTGCGCGCCGAGGTGGCCACCCTGAAGGACGTCACCGACGTCCAGAGCGACCTGGCCCAGTCGGTGCCCCGGATCTCGGTCACCGCCACCCCGAAGACCGCCGAGGCGGGCCTGAACCAGGCCGCCCTGGGCGCGCTCGTCGCACAGGCCGTCCGGGGCAACCCGGTGGGCAAGGCCGTACTGGACAACACCGAGCGGGACATCGTCGTCCGCTCCGACCGGCCCGCCACCACCGTGGCCGAGCTCCAGGCCCTGCCGGTCGGCCCGGCCAGGCTCGGGGACATCGCCGAGGTGAAGGTGGTCCCCGGCCCGGTCGCCATGACCCGGATCGACGGCGCCCGCGCCGCCACCATCACCGCCAAGCCCGTCGGCGACAACACGGGCGCGGTCAGCTCCGCGCTCCAGACCAAGCTCAAGGCCCTGGACCTGCCCGAGGGGGCCACCGCCTCCATCGGCGGGGTCTCCTCCGACCAGGACGAGGCCTTCGGCTCCCTGGGCCTGGCCATGCTGGCGGCCATCGCGATCGTGTTCATGCTGCTGGTGGCGACCTTCCGCTCGCTGGTCCAGCCGCTGATCCTGCTGGTCTCCATCCCCTTCGCCGCCACCGGCGCGCTGGGCCTGCTCATCGTCACGGGCACCCCGATGGGCGTCCCGGCGATGATCGGCATGCTGATGCTCATCGGCATCGTGGTGACCAACGCGATCGTCCTGATCGACCTGGTCAACCAGTACCGGGCGCAGGGCCTGGGCGTCGTCGAGGCGGTCGTCGAGGGCGGCCGCCACCGGCTCCGCCCGATCCTGATGACGGCCCTGGCGACGATCTTCGCCCTGCTCCCGATGGCGCTGGGCGTCACCGGCGAGGGCGGCTTCATCTCGCAGCCGCTCGCGGTGGTGGTGATCGGCGGCCTGGTCAGCTCGACCCTGCTGACCCTGCTGCTGGTGCCGACCCTCTACGCGATGATCGAGCTCCGCAAGGAGCGCCGCCGGGCGAAGCGGACGGCCCGCCTCACGGTGGTCCCGCCCCCGGCCCCGTCGTCGCGGGACGAGGACGACCCGGTCACGGTCTGATCCGGTGAACGCCGAAGGGGCGCCCCCCGGCCGGGGGGCGCCCCTTCGTGCGTACGACGCTGACGGCAGCCGCTACGGCAGCGCCAGCATCCGCTCCAGCGCGAGCTTCGCGAAGCTCTCCGTCTCCTTGTCGACCTGGATCTGGTTGACGAGGTTGCCCTCGGCCAGGGACTCCAGGGTCCACACCAGGTGGGGGAGGTCGATGCGGTTCATCGTCGAGCAGAAGCAGACCGTCTTGTCGAGGAAGACGACCTCCTTGTCCTCCGCGGCGAATCGATTCGCCAGACGGCGGACCAGGTTCAGCTCGGTGCCGATGGCCCACTTGGAGCCGGCCGGGGCCGCCTCCAGCGCCTTGATGATGTACTCCGTCGAGCCGACGTAGTCCGCGGCCGCCACGACCTCGTGCTTGCACTCGGGGTGGACCAGGACGTTCACACCGGGGATGCGGGCGCGGACGTCGTTGACCGAGTCGACCGAGAAGCGGCCGTGGACCGAGCAGTGACCGCGCCACAGGATCATCTTGGCGCCCTGGAGCTGCTCGACCGTCAGCCCGCCGTTCGGCTTGTGCGGGTTGTACAGGACGCAGTCGTCCAGGGACATGCCCATGTCGCGGACGGCGGTGTTGCGGCCCAGGTGCTGGTCCGGGAGGAAGAGCACCTTCTCCCCCTGCTCGAAGGCCCACTCCAGGGCCTTCTTCGCGTTGGACGAGGTGCAGATCGTGCCGCCGTGCTTGCCGGTGAAGGCCTTGATGTCGGCGGAGGAGTTCATGTACGAGACGGGGACCGTCGAGCCGGCGATCCCGGCCTCGGTCAGCACGTCCCAGCACTCCGCGACCTGCTCGGCGGTGGCCATGTCGGCCATCGAGCAGCCGGCCGCGAGGTCGGGCAGCACGACCTTCTGGTCGTCCGAGGTCAGGATGTCCGCGGACTCGGCCATGAAGTGCACGCCGCAGAAGACGATGTACTCGGCCTCCGGCTTGGCGGCCGCGTCCTTGGCCAGCTTGAAGGAGTCGCCGGTGACGTCGGCGAACTCGATGACCTCGTCACGCTGGTAGTGGTGACCGAGGATGAAGACCTTGTCGCCGAGCTTCTCCTTGGCGGCGCGGGCGCGCTCCACCAGGTCCGGGTCGGACGGCGAGGGAAGGTCGCCGGGGCACTCCACCCCGCGCTCGCTCTTGGGATCGGCCTCACGGCCGAGCAGCAGCAGGGCAAGGGGCGTCGGCTGGACGTCCAAAGGCTGGGCGGTGGTCACGACACGCACCCTTTCTGTTCTGCGACAAGGATTTCTGGGACTGCGGGGGGCTGATTCGACTTCTCGTCTATTTGACGTTATCTATCATAACCGCTTCACGTCACTTTGACGATGGCCATAGTGTCGATGTGACGCATTCGCCCCCGTGCGGCACACGCCACTCCACCGGTCCTCGTCGCGGGGTCCACCGCCCCGCCCGGGTGTGCGAGCATGAATTGAGAAAACAAGGCGCCGGACCGGAATGAAACCGCGGTCCCGCTGGTTGCCATCGACGGCAAGAGTCCGACGTTTCCCCAGCCTCTGGCGGGGAGCCGCCCACTTCGGGAGTGAATGCAGATGTCCGTACAGGACGACAAGACCACTGTGAGCGACGGCATCCTCCTGTCCGACGCCGCCGCCGAGAAGGTCAGGACCCTGCTGGAGCAGGAAGGCCGCGATGACCTCGCACTGCGCGTCGCCGTCCAGCCCGGCGGCTGCTCCGGCCTGCGGTACCAGCTCTTCTTCGACGAGCGTTCCCTCGACGGCGACGTCGTCAAGGACTTCGACGGCGTCAAGGTCGTGACCGACCGGATGAGCTCCCCGTACCTGCACGGCGCCTCGATCGACTTCGTCGACACCATCGAGAAGCAGGGCTTCACCATCGACAACCCGAACGCCACCGGCTCCTGCGCCTGCGGCGACTCGTTCAGCTAAGCCTGTACGACAGCTAAGCCTGTACGACGAGGGCCCGGGTGCCGGTCGGAAACGACCGGCACCCGGGCCCTTGTGCGTCCTGCCGCCCTCCTACTGGCGGGGGAGCGGCTTGCCCGACGTCGCGTCGACCACCTTCCGGTCGCCGAGCGGCTGCTGGAGCGTCGCCGTCAGGGCCATCTCCTGCGCGAGCATGATGCAGGCCTGGCCCGGCTTGTTCGGGGTCTCCGTGATCTTCACCAGGACCGAAGCGGCCTCCTCCCGCGCCTCCAGGGCGTAGGTGCTGCACACCCCGCCCCAGAAGTTCACGGTCAGCGTCCGGTCCGCCTGCGCGTACGAGAACCCGGGCACCGTGTGCGCCTGCGGCGGCACCGGAGTGCCTGCGTCACCGGCCGCGGCGGGCGACGTCACCGTGCGGCCCGGCTTGCCCTGCGACCCCGCGACCTCGAACAGCCAGGCCGGTACGAGACCCCGCCCGCCGTCGACCGTCCCCGGGACCAGCCCCAGTACGGCCCCCCGTACGCTCTCGGTCCGCGGCGGCTTGATCGGGCGCGGCTCCGGGTTGCAGGGCAGCGTGTCCGTCGCACCCGTCGGGGTGTCCGGGGTCAGGGGCACCGAGGTCGCGCAGCCGCTGGGGCCCGGGCCGGTACCGTCGCCGCCGCCCTTGCTCGCGGCGTTGAGGCGCTCCAGGGCCTCGGCGGCCTTGACCACCGGCTGCTCGCCCACGCGGACCGGGGCCTTCAGCTCGCCGCTGCCCGCGACCACCGTCACGTCCGTCCCCACGCTGAGCCTGGTGGACCAGCCCTGGGTGGGGAGCCCGCCCACCACCGGGTCGGCGCTCACCACCCGGACCGCGCCCTGGGTGAGGTGGGCGTCCACCTTGGCGTCGCCCTGCCCGACGGCCGCGAGCACCGGGGCCGCAGCGGTCTTGGCGTCCTGCTCGGAGACCGGCTTCGCGGCGTCGGTGCCGGTGGCCGTGCCCGCGCCGGCGCCCGTGCCCTCCTGGGGGAGGGTGGCCGGGCCGCAGGTGTCCTTGCCGCGCACGCAGTCGTCCCCGGACCCGCCGGGTCCGCCCGTCCCGCCCGCCTGGAAGCGGGAGAAGCTCCACGTGCCGGGGGCCTTACGGGTCACCGTGAGCCGGGGCCCCGAACCGTCGGCGGCCTCGCCGGCCTGCCAGCTGTCGCCGACCAGCCGGGGCGCGCCGGAGATCCCGAGGGCCTTCGCGAGCCGGGCCACCTCGTCGGAGGTGACCTCCCCGGTCGCGGCGAAGGAGGGCGCGCTGGCCGGCCCCTCGGGCAGCTTCACGTCGGCCCGGTAGGTCACCGGCCCGCCGGACGGATCCGGCTCCCCGGGGGCGATGCCGGGGCCGGAGGGGGAGCCCGCCGCGCGCGGCGCGACGGCCGCGCTGTCACTCGTACGGGTGCCGCCGCCCGAGGCGTCGCCGTACGCCGTCGACGCCCAGTACGCCGTACCGCCGCCGGCCAGCAGGACGGCGGCCGCGATCGAGCCGACGGCCCAGGAGGGCCGCCGTCGTGTGGCGCGTGATGTGTCGGGTTGTTCGCTGGTCACCGCATCGCTCCTTAGCGTGTCCCGCCGTTACGTGATGCGGGTGTGACGCAGCGGCCGCGAAACCGGTTCCCTGGGGGTGCCCCCTAGTCCCCGTACGCGGCGGTGGAGGCGATCAGCCGGGCCGATGCGGGCGGGACGCGCACGCCGTGGATCTGCGAGGGCGCCACCCGGACCGGACGGGGCTCCTGCTCGACCGCCCAGTGCGGGGCCATGCGGGCGCAGTCACCGAGCAGCCGTGCGAAGCCGGGCCGCGGGTCCGCGGCGTGGTCCGTGTGCCCGAAGCCATCGGTATAGGTCATGGGGGCACCGTAGGCACGCCATCCTGGGCGAAGGAAGTCCTACTACGGGGTAGTTTCGCCGGGTCGGACGAGGGCCGCGGACCGGGTAGCTTTGAATGTCCCCTCGCCGTCCTCCGCAGGAGCGTCCACGCCGTGCGCATCGCAGTCACCGGCTCCATCGCCACCGACCACCTCATGACCTTCCCGGGCCGCTTCGCCGACCAGTTCGTCGCCGACCAGCTCCACACGGTCTCCCTCTCCTTCCTCGTCGACAACCTCGACGTCCGACGGGGCGGGGTCGGCCCGAACATCTGCTTCGGCATGGGGCAGCTCGGCAGCCGCCCGATCCTCGTCGGCGCGGCCGGCTCGGACTTCGACGAGTACCGCGCGTGGCTCGACCGGCACGGCGTCGACACCGAGTCCGTGCGGATCTCCGAGGTGCTGCACACCGCGCGCTTCGTCTGCACCACGGACGCCGACCACAACCAGATCGGCTCCTTCTACACGGGCGCGATGAGCGAGGCCCGGCAGATCGAGCTCAAGGCCGTCGCCGACCGCGTGGGCGGGCTGGACCTCGTCCTCATCGGCGCCGACGACCCCGAGGCGATGCTCCGCCACACGGAGGAGTGCCGTACGCGGGGGATCCCCTTCGCCGCCGACTTCTCGCAGCAGATCGCCCGGATGGACGGCGAGAACATCCGCACCCTGATGGAGGGTGCGACGTACCTCTTCTCGAACGAGTACGAGAAGGGCCTCATCGAGTCGAAGTCCGGCTGGACGGACGGGGAGATCCTCGCCAAGGTCGGCACCCGCGTCACCACGCTCGGCGCGCAGGGCGTGCGCATCGAGCGGGTCGGGCAGGAGCCGATCCTGGTCGGCTGCCCGGAGGAGACGGCCAAGGTCGACCCGACGGGCGTCGGCGACGCGTTCCGCGCGGGCTTCCTGACCGGGCTGGGCTGGGGCGTCGGCCTGGAGCGGGCCGCGCAGATCGGCTGCATGCTCGCCACCCTCGTGATCGAGACCCTGGGCACCCAGGAGTACACGCTGGCGCGGGCGCACTTCATGGAGCGCTTCACCAAGGCCTACGGCGAGTCCGCCGCCGCCGAAGTCCGCGCGCACCTGCCTTCTTAACGCGCCGCTCGCGCGGTTGTCCGTCTGCGGGTGGTGGGCCGCTGCGCGGAGCTGTCCCCTACCCGCCCTTCCACCGTTTCCCGGGGCGCTGCCCCGGACCCCGTTTCCTGGGGCTCCGCCCCCAGACCCTCCCGCAGACTCCGTCCGGGGGACCCCCAGCGCCTCAAACGCCGGCGAGGCTGGATGTTGCCCGGCGGGGCCTGGAGTGCGCGCAGCGCACTTCCAGGCCCGCCGGCGTTTGAGGCGCGGGCGCGGAGCGCCGTGTCGTGACCCGCACCAGCGGGTCGGGGTCCGGGGCGGAGCCCCGGGGAACGGTGGAAGGGCGGGTAGGGGACCCAGCCCCTACGCAGCGGGCCGAAGCCCGAGAGGCGCCCCGGCGCCGCGCGGTGCGAGGCCCGCGTGAAGAGGGCGACGCATCCACGTCATACGTCGCGGCGGACCGCGTAGGCGACGCCCTCTCCGCGGGGGCTTTCGCCCAGGTACGTGTGGCCGCGCATCGCGCACCACGCCGGGATGTCCAGCCGGGCCACCTCGTCGTCGGAGACGACGGTGACGGTCCCGCCGACCGGGACGGTCACGATGGCCCGGGCCAGCTCGATCACGGGCTGCGGGCAGCGCAGCCCGAGGGCGTCGACCTCCACGGCGTCGGCCACCGGCGCCACCGCGGCCGGCTCCGAGACGCCGAGCTTCTCCCGCACCCCCGCCACCGCGCCCGGCAGCACCTCCAGGAAGCCGTTGACCTCGTCCGCGGAGGTGCCCCGCGGCAGGGAGACCCGTACGTTCCCCTCCGACAGCACCCCCATCGCCCGCAGCACGTGACTCGGGGTCAGCGTGGAGCTGGTGCACGAGGAGCCGGAGGAGACGGAGTAACCCGCACGGTCCAACTCGTGCAGCAGGGTCTCGCCGTCGACGTACAGGCAGGAGAAGGTGACCAGGTGCGGCAGGCGCCGGTCGGCGTCCCCGACCACCTCCACGTCCGGGACCAGCCGGACCACCCGCCGCCGCAGCCGGTCCACCAGGATCCGCAGCCGCGCCGCCTCCGCGTCCGCCTCGGCCCGTACGGCCCGCAGCGAGGCCGCCGCCGCGACGACGGCGGGCAGGTTGGCGAAGCCGGGGGAGCGGCCCGACTCCCGTTCGTCGGCGGGGCCTTGGGGGGAGAAGCGGACCCCCTTGCGGACGGCGAGCAGCCCCACCCCGGGCGGGCCGCCCCACTTGTGGGCGCTCGCCGCGAGGACGGACCACGCGCCCTCCACCCGGCCCCAGCCCAGCGACTGGGCCGCGTCCACCAGCAGCGGGACCCCGGCCGCCCCGCAGACCTCGGCCACCTCGGCCACCGGCTGGACCGTGCCCACCTCGTGGTTGGCCGACTGGAGGCAGGCCAGAGCGGTGGCCGGGCCCAGCGCGTCCGCGTAGCCGGCGGGGCTCACCGCGCCGAGCCGGTCCACCGGAACCTCCGTCACCGTGCCCCCGGCCGCCGCGTGGGCGTCCGCCGCATGGAGTACGGAGCTGTGTTCCACCGCTGATACGACCAGATGGCCGCCGACGCGCCGGCGCCCCGCGAGTACCCCCGCCATGCCCGTGTGAACCGCGTGCGTCCCCGAAGGAGTGAACACGAGCTCGTCGGCGCGGCATCCCACCGCCTCGGCCGCCGCCTCGCGCGCCGCGTCCAGCAGCAGCCGGGCCCGCCGCCCCTCCCGGTACAGCCGGGCGGGGTCCGCCCAGCCCTCGTCCAGGGCGGCCTGCAACGCCTGTCGGGCCACGGGGTGCAGGGGAGCGGCGGACGCGGTGTCGAAGTAGGGCATCCGGCCACGCTAACCCCCGCCCCGCGCGGGCCGGGTTCAGGGGCCGTCAGATGTCGTCCGGAGCCCGCCATTCAGGGCCGTACGGGCTGTCCCCCGGACGGCGGATCCATCCCTTCGGGGGCAGTAGCGGCGCGTTGGGCACCCTCCCCGCGCGACCCCAAATAGCGTCCAGTAGGGTTTGGTCCGCATAAACATCCAAACCCCTGCCTGCGTCAGGGCCGGCGACCGACCCGAACACGGCCGCGGCCGGCCGCGCGGGCCGAGACTCTCGGGAAGGCGCTACGTGAGTCCCTACGGCTCCGACCGCTCGCCGCGGCGCCCGATGCGGCGGAAGCTGCTGCAGGCGCTGACTGCGGGCGTGGTCCTGGCGACCGCCACTGGTTGCTCGTACACCTGGAAAGACTTCCCCCGCCTCGGAATGCCCACCCCGGTCACGGAGGAGGCGCCTCGCATCCTCTCCCTGTGGCAGGGATCCTGGGCGGCCGCTCTCATCACGGGCATCCTGGTGTGGGGCCTGATCATGTGGAGCGTCATCTTCCACCGGCGTAGCCGGACGAAGATCGAGGTCCCCGCGCAGACCCGGTACAACATGCCCATCGAGGCGCTGTACACCGTGGTCCCGCTCATCATCGTTTCGGTGCTCTTCTACTTCACCGCGCGTGACGAGTCGAAGCTGCTCTCCCTCTCCGCCAAGCCGGCGCACACGATCAACGTGATCGGCTACCAGTGGAGCTGGGGCTTCAACTACGTCGAGAACGTCGACGGCGATGCCGCCACGCCGAAGGCGGGCGAGGTTCCGAAGGAGCTCGCCTCCCTCCCGGACCGCTTCACGAAGGCCTTCCCCGCGGGCGCCGAAGGCGTCTACCAGAAGGGCGTTCCCGGCGACCGGAACCCGGACACCAACAACCCGGGGCCGACCCTCTACCTGCCCAAGGGCGAGAAGGTCCGCTTCATCCTGTCGTCGAACGACGTCATCCACTCCTTCTGGGTGGTGCCCTTCCTGTTCAAGCAGGACGTCATCCCCGGTCACACCAACGTCTTCGAGGTCACGCCGACCCAGGAAGGCACCTTCATGGGCAAGTGTGCCGAGCTCTGCGGTGTCGACCACTCCCGGATGCTCTTCAACGTGAAGGTCGTCTCCCCGGCGGAGTACAAGAAGCACCTGAAGGACCTGGCGGAGAAGGGGCAGACCGGCTTCCTTCCGGCCGGCATCAAGCAGACTGACCCGGCCCGGAATGCGGAAGTGAACAAACTGTGAGCATCCTCAACGAATCCCAGGGTGCCGCCGCAGCTGACTCGTACGAGAACGAGCTGCCGGTGCGGCGCAAGCAGCCGGGCAACGTGGTCGTGAAGTGGCTCACCACCACCGACCACAAGACCATCGGCACGATGTACCTGGTCACGTCGTTCGTGTTCTTCATCATCGGCGGGATCATGGCGCTCTTCATGCGCGCCGAGCTGGCCCGTCCGGGCACGCAGATCATGTCGAACGAACAGTTCAACCAGGCGTTCACCATGCATGGCACGATCATGCTGCTGATGTTCGCGACCCCGCTGTTCGCCGGCTTCGCCAACTGGATCATGCCGCTGCAGATCGGCGCGCCCGACGTGGCGTTCCCGCGGCTGAACATGTTCGCGTACTGGCTGTACCTCTTCGGCTCGACCATCGCGGTGGCCGGCTTCGTCACCCCCTCGGGTGCCGCCGACTTCGGCTGGTTCGCCTACTCCCCGCTGTCGGACGCCGTCCGCTCGCCGGGCATCGGCGCCGACATGTGGATCATGGGTCTGGCCTTCTCGGGCTTCGGCACGATCCTCGGCTCGGTCAACTTCATCACCACGATCATCTGCATGCGCGCCCCTGGCATGACGATGTTCCGCATGCCGATCTTCACCTGGAACGTGCTGCTGACCGGTGTCCTGGTCCTGCTCGCCTTCCCGGTCCTCGCCGCCGCGCTCTTCGCGCTGGAGGCCGACCGGAAGTTCGGCTCGCACATCTTCGACGCGGCCAATGGCGGCGCACTGCTGTGGCAGCACCTCTTCTGGTTCTT
This sequence comes from Streptomyces sp. NBC_00091, assembly GCF_026343185.1. Taxonomy (GTDB): domain Bacteria; phylum Actinomycetota; class Actinomycetes; order Streptomycetales; family Streptomycetaceae; genus Streptomyces. The sequence goes on from NZ_JAPEMA010000001.1 coordinate 4,377,522, forward strand.
CGGACACCCAGAGGTGTACATCATCGCGCTGCCGTTCTTCGGCATCATCTCCGAGGTCATTCCGGTCTTCTCGCGCAAGCCGATGTTCGGTTACATCGGTCTGATCGCCGCGACGATCGCGATCGCCGGCCTCTCGGTGACGGTGTGGGCGCACCACATGTACGTCACCGGCGGTGTGCTGCTGCCGTTCTTCTCCTTCATGACCTTCCTGATCGCGGTACCGACCGGTGTGAAGTTCTTCAACTGGATCGGCACCATGTGGAAGGGCTCACTGTCCTTCGAGACCCCGATGCTCTGGGCCGTCGGCTTCCTGATCACCTTCACCTTCGGTGGTCTGACCGGCGTCATCCTGGCCTCGCCCCCGATGGACTTCCACGTCTCCGACTCGTACTTCGTCGTCGCGCACTTCCACTACGTCATCTTCGGCACCGTGGTCTTCGCGATGTTCTCCGGCTTCCACTTCTGGTGGCCGAAGTTCACGGGCAAGATGCTGGACGAGCGTCTCGGCAAGATCACCTTCTGGACGCTGTTCATCGGCTTCCACGGCACCTTCCTGGTGCAGCACTGGCTGGGCGCCGAGGGCATGCCGCGTCGTTACGCGGACTACCTCGCCGCCGACGGCTTCACCGCGCTGAACACGATCTCCACGATCAGCTCGTTCCTGCTCGGCCTGTCGATGCTGCCCTTCATGTACAACGTCTGGAAGACGGCGAAGTACGGCAAGAAGATCGAGGTCGACGACCCGTGGGGCTACGGCCGTTCGCTCGAGTGGGCGACGTCCTGCCCGCCGCCGCGGCACAACTTCCTCACCCTGCCGCGCATCCGCAGTGAATCGCCGGCGTTCGACCTGCACCACCCGGAGATCGCGGCCCTCGAGCACCTCGAGGACCACACCCCGGCCAAGGCCGTCACCGGTGGCAAGGAGGCCGGCAAGTGAAGATCCAGGGCAAGCTCTTCCTCTGGCTCGCTGTCTTCATCCTGATCATGACCGTCGTGTACGGCGTGTGGTCGAAGGAGCCGGTCGGCACCACCGCTCTCGCACTGGCCTTCGGCCTGAGTGCCATGATCGGCTACTACCTGGCCTTCACGGCCAAGCGCGTGGACGAGATGGCCCAGGACAACCTGGAGGCCGACGTCGCCGACGAGGCGGGCGAGCTGGGGTTCTTCGCCCCGCACAGCTGGCAGCCGCTCTCGCTGGCGATCGGTGGCGCGTTCGCGTTCATGGGCGTCATCTTCGGCTGGTGGCTCATGTACTTCTCGGCCCCGATCATCCTGATCGGCCTGTGGGGCTGGGTGTACGAGTACTACCGCGGTGAGAACCAGAACCAGTAGCAGCAAGCTGTACGCCGCGGCCCGCCGCGGTGCCTGAGGGGCCCGGACACCTTTTCGGAGGAGTCCGGGCCCCTCGTTTGCAGTCACCCCGCGCGCTGGATTTGTCATATCTTCATAGCGTTGGGCTCATGAGCCACTCACCGCGTCTTTGGACGGTACTCAGCTGCTCCCTGCTGGTCGCGTCCCTCGGGGCCGGCGCCACCGCATGCGGGTCCGGCGACAACAACCCGCTGTCCGCCCGCCCGTACGACGCGGGCGATCAAGTCGCCTTCAACCAGGCCTCGGGCGGCCGCCCCGCCGACCCCGACAAGCCGCTCGAGGTCACCGCCAAGGGAGCCGAGGCGCGGATCACCGACGTGATGGCCGTGGACACCCACGGGCGCCGCCTGGCGGGCGAACTCTCCGCCAAGGGCGACCGCTGGCACAGCATCGTCCCGATGGCCGCAGGCGTGCGTTACACGGTCACCGTGAGCACGGAGGACCAGCGCGGGGCCCCGGGGCAGCGCACGCTGGTCTTCGGCACCACCCCGGCCAAGAAGGTCCTGGACGTCGAATTCGGCCCGGAGGAGGGCAAATACGGGGTCGGACAGCCCCTCACGGCCGAACTCAACGAACCCGTCAAGGACAAGGCCGCCCGCGCCCTCGTCGAACGGGCCCTCGTCGTCGACGCGCCGCCCGGGGTCGAGGGCGCCTGGCACTGGGTGGACGACAAGCACCTGCACTTCCGCCCGAAGGACTACTGGCCCGCCCACTCCACCGTCTCCGTACGGAGCAACCTGGAGGGCATCAAGGTCTCCGACGAGCTCCACGGGGCCGCGTCCAAGCCGCTGACGCTGGAGATCGGGGACCGGGTGGAGGTCACCACCGACGCCTCCTCGCACTACCTCACCTTCGAGCGCAACGGAGAAGTGATCAACACCATCCCGGTGACCACCGGGAAGCCCGGCTTCTCCACCCGCAACGGGGTCAAGGTGGTGCTCGGCAAGCAGTACTTCGTCCAGATGCGCGGCGACACCGTCGGCATCGGCGGCAGCGAGTACTACAACTTGCCCGTCTACTACGCCACCCGGGTGACATGGAGCGGCGAATACGTGCACGCCGCGCCGTGGTCGGTCGGCTCCCAGGGCTACGAGAACGTCAGCCACGGCTGCACCGGCATGAGCACCGGCAACGCCGCCTGGTTCTACGAGAACATCACCGAGGGCGACATCGTCAGGGTGATCAACAGCATCGGCGACGACATGGACACCTTCGGCAACGGCTACGGCGACTGGAACATGGAGTGGAAGGAATGGCGTGAGGGCAGCGCCCTCCTGAAGGGCACCCAGGAAGGCCGCAGCCCCATCGACCAGGCGCGCCTGCGTCCCACCGTCTGAGAGCCCCGCAGAAGGCCGTACGGGCCCGCGGACGGCCACAGGGCCGCCCGCGGGCCCGCCTCATGTCCCGGGCGTCTCCCGCGCCTCAGGCGTCCAGGGACAGCCGCGACCGCAGCAGCCCCGCCAGGGCCTCGGGGAACTCCACCGGGTCCACCGGAAGGGTGACCGCCGCGTCCGCGCGGCTCCAGGTGGCCAGCCAGGCGTCCTGGGGCCGCCCCATCAGCAGCAGCACCGGGGGACACCGGAAGATCTCGTCCTTGATCTGCCGGCACACGCCCATGCCCCCGGCCGGAACCGCCTCGCCGTCCAGCACGCACACGTCGATGCCGCCCGCGTCCAGCTCCTTGAGGACCGCTGGAAGCGTGGCGCACTCCAGGAACTCCACCGGCGGCAGGTCCGGAGCCGGCCTGCGGCCGGCCGCCAGCCGCACCTGCTCCCGGGTGCCCGCGTCGTCGCTGTAGACCAGAACCCGCGCAGTCGCCCGCATTTCGTTCCTCCACGTGTCCGTGAATCACGCTGATGATGCGCGGGATGCTACTCCGTCCGACCGGCTGTCAACATCGGTTCCGACAGCCTCGCGATCGGCGATCTGATGGGCCGTTCGGGCCTTGCACACCCCCCTGACACTCCGAACGGCACCCCCCGGGGTGAGGGCGGGATAAGCGACCGACATAATGTCGGTCGTGGCGACAGCAACGACAGTAGATACCGGGCACGCGCACCCGACGGTCAACCGGCCGAACCTCGTCAGCGTCGGAACCATCATCTGGTTGAGTTCCGAGCTGATGTTCTTCGCGGCCCTCTTTGCGATGTACTTCACCCTGCGATCCGTGACGGGCGCCGAGTACTGGACAGAACAGGCTTCGGCCTTGAATCTGCCCTTCTCGGCGACGAACACGACGATCCTGGTGCTCTCCTCCCTCACCTGCCAGCTCGGCGTATTCGCCGCGGAGCGCGGTGACGTGAAGAAGCTCCGGACGTGGTTCATCATCACGTTCGTCATGGGTGCGATCTTCATTGGCGGCCAGGTGTTCGAGTACACCGAGCTGGTCAAGCACGAGGGCATGTCTCTCTCGTCCGGCCCGTACGGCTCGGTCTTCTACCTGACCACCGGCTTCCACGGTCTGCACGTGACGGGCGGTCTCATCGCCTTCCTGCTGGTCCTCGGCCGGACGTACGCGGCCAAGAGGTTCACCCACGAACAGGCCACGTCGGCCATCGTCGTGTCCTACTACTGGCACTTCGTCGATGTCGTCTGGATCGGCCTCTTCGCCACGATCTACCTGATCAAGTAGCGAACACGTCGCCGGGCCCCGCTCGGCACTCCATCCAGAAACACCGACGCAGAAGATCCTGACACCGGGGTAATCCGTGAAAAAGCTCTCCGCACGACGACGCCATCCGCTGGCGGCGGTCGTCGTTCTACTCTTCGCGCTGGCGGTCACTGGGGGGCTGTACGCCGCCTTCGCGCCCGCGGGCAAGGCGCAGGCCGACGAAACCGCCCAGTCCCTCGCCATCGAGGAGGGCAAGAAGCTCTACGCCGTGGGCTGCGCAAGCTGCCACGGAACCGGCGGTCAGGGTTCCACTGACGGCCCCAGCCTGGTCGGCGTCGGCTCCGCGGCCGTCGACTTCCAGGTGAGCACGGGCCGCATGCCCGCCCAGCAGCCCGGCGCCCAGGTGCCGAAGAAGCCGAACATCTACTCCCAGGCCCAGATCGACCAGCTCGCGGCGTACATCGCTTCGCTCGGTGCCGGCCCGATCACGCCGACCGAGAAGCAGTACGACCCGGCTGGTGCCGACATCGCCGCTGGTGGTGAGCTCTTCCGCAACAACTGCGCGCAGTGCCACAACTTCACCGGCGAGGGCGGCGCGCTGACGAACGGCAAGTACGCCCCGAACCTCGAGGACGTCTCGCCGAAGCACATCTACGAGGCCATGCTCACCGGCCCGCAGAACATGCCCTCCTTCCCCGACGCCACCATGCCGGAGAAGCAGAAGAAGGACATCATCGCGTACCTCCAGAACGTGAACGGCGAGAAGTCGGTCAGCCCTGGCGGCCTGAAGCTCGGTGGCCTCGGCCCCGTCTCCGAGGGTCTGTTCGGCTGGATCTTCGGTCTGGGTGCGCTGATCGCTGTCGCCGTCTGGGTCGCGGCCCACACCGCTAAGGCCAAGAAGTCATGAGTAGCCAAGACATTCCCGAAGACAAGCACCTGCCGAGCGAGCAGGGCGACGCGCACCACGGTGCCGTAGCGGTCGCGGACGACCCGTTCGCCGACCCGGGCCTCCCGGTCCACAAGCCGCGCATCCAGGACATCGACGAGCAGGCCGCCAAGCGGTCCGAGCGTACGGTCGCGATGCTGTTCACGCTGTCGATGCTGGCCACCGTCGGCTTCATCGCCTCGTTCGTGAGCATCCCGGTCGAGAAGATCGTCTACATCTTCCCCATCGGGAAGGTGAGCGCGCTGAACTTCGCGCTCGGCCTGACCCTGGGCACGGCCCTCTTCTGCATCGGCGCCGGCGCGGTCCACTGGGCCCGCACCCTGATGTCCGATGTCGAGGTCGCCGACGAGCGCCACGAGATCGCCGCCTCCCCGGAGGTCAAGGCGAAGGTCATGCAGGACTTCGCGGACGGCGCGAACGAGTCCGGCATCGGCCGCCGCCCCCTGATCCGCAACACGATGCTCGGTGCGCTGGCCCTGCTGCCGCTCTCCGCCGTCGTGATCCTGCGCGACCTGGGCCCCCTGCCCGAGGACAAGCTGCGCAAGACCCTGTGGTCCAAGGGCAAGCTGCTCATCAACCAGAACACGATGGAGCCGCTGCGTCCCGAGGACGTCCTGGTCGGTTCGCTGACCTTCGCCATGCCGGAAGGCCTGGAGGAGGAGCAGCACGACTTCCAGGTCCAGATCGCCAAGGCCGCCCTGATGATCGTCCGGATCCAGCCGGAGGACATCAAGGACAAGCAGGAACTGGAGTGGTCCCACGAGGGAATCGTGGCCTTCTCCAAGATCTGCACCCACGTCGGCTGCCCGATCAGCCTGTACGAGCAGCAGACGCACCACGTGCTCTGCCCGTGCCACCAGTCCACCTTCGACCTCTCCGACGGCGCCCGTGTCATCTTCGGCCCGGCCGGTCACGCGCTTCCGCAGCTGCGGATCGGCGTGAATGACGAAGGCTTCCTCGAGGCGCACGGCGACTTCGAAGAGCCCGTCGGTCCTGCATTCTGGGAGCGCGGATGAGCACCTCAGACAACAACGCCAACGCGCGCAATGCGTCGCGCGGCGAGCGCGTAGCCGACTGGGCGGATGGCCGCCTGGGGATCTACGGTCTCGCCAAGGCGAACATGCGCAAGATCTTCCCGGACCACTGGTCCTTCATGCTGGGCGAGATCTGCCTCTACAGCTTCATCATCATCATCCTCACGGGTGTGTACCTGACGCTGTTCTTCCACCCGAGCATGAACGAGGTCGTGTACCACGGCTCGTACGTGCCCATGCAGGGCGTCATGATGTCCGAGGCCTTCGCCTCGACCCTGGACATCAGCTTCGACGTCCGCGGTGGTCTGCTGATCCGCCAGATCCACCACTGGGCGGCGCTGATCTTCGTCGCGGCCATGGTCGTGCACATGATGCGCGTCTTCTTCACCGGCGCGTTCCGCAAGCCGCGTGAGGTCAACTGGATCTTCGGCTTCCTGCTGCTGGTCCTCGGCATGTTCACCGGTTTCACCGGTTACTCGCTGCCGGACGACCTGCTCTCGGGTACCGGTGTCCGCTTCATGCAGGGCGCCATCCTCTCCGTCCCGATCGTCGGCACCTACCTGTCGATGTTCCTCTTCGGCGGCGAGTTCCCGGGCGGCGACTTCGTCGCGCGCTTCTACTCGGTGCACATCCTGCTGCTGCCCGGCATCATGATGGGCCTGCTGGTCGCGCACCTGATCCTGGTGTTCTTCCACAAGCACACCCAGTTCGCCGGCCCCGGCAAGACGAACAACAACGTCGTCGGCATGCCGCTGCTGCCGGTCTACATGGCCAAGGCCGGAGGCTTCTTCTTCCTGGTCTTCGGTGTCATCGCGGCCATCGCGGCGATCGCCTCGATCAACCCGATCTGGGCGCTCGGCCCGTACCGCCCGGACCACGTGTCCACCGGTGCGCAGCCCGACTGGTACATGGGTATGCCGGAAGGCCTCATCCGAGCCATGCCGGGCTGGGAGATCAACCTGTGGGGCCACACGCTCGTCCTGGGCGTGTTCATCCCGCTGCTGCTCTTCCCGCTGGTCCTGGGCGCGATCGCCGTCTGGCCGTTCATCGAGTCCTGGGTCACCGGCGACAAGCGCGAGCACCACATCCTGGACCGCCCGCGCAACGTCCCGACCCGTACGGCCTTCGGTGTCGCCTGGATCGCGGAGTACATCGTGCTCCTCATCGGCGGCGGCAACGACATGTTCGCCCAGTACTTCCACCTGTCGATCAACTCGATCACCTGGTTCGTCCGGATCGGCTTCTTCCTCGTCCCGGTCCTGGCCTTCATCGCCACCAAGCGGATCTGCCTGGGCCTCCAGCGCCGGGACCACGACAAGGTGCTGCACGGTCGCGAGACCGGCATCATCAAGCGCCTGCCGCACGGTGAGTTCGTCGAGATCCACGAGCCGCTCTCGCAGGGCAAGCTGCACACGCTCACCGCGCACGAGCAGTACAAGCCGGTCGAGATCGGCCCGACGGTCGACGAGAACGGTGTCGAGCGCAAGGTGACCCGCGGCGAGAAGCTGCGCGCGAAGCTCAGCAAGGGCTTCTACGCGGAGAACCACCAGATTCCGAAGCCCACGGTGGAGGAGTACAAGGAGATCCAGGCCGGACACGGCCACCACTGATCTCCGGCACGACCGCTTGAGGGATCGGTTCCGGCCGATCCTGGTGTCGCCACAGCGAGAGCCCCGTCCAGTCATTGGACGGGGCTCTTCGCTGTGATAGGAGCTGGATAGGCTGAGATCACTACCATTCGACGTGGGCGGTGCATACGGGCGCGGCCCACGAGCAGCAGGAGCGGACCATGAACGTTGTGACCCCGGCAGGCGGCGACAGCGTGGCGGGCCGCGGCTGGCCGGGCGTCCTGGATGCCCTGCTCAGCGGCCGTGACCTCGGCGCGGACGACACCGCCTGGGCCATGGACAGGATCATGCGGGGCGAGGCCACGGACGCGCAGATCGCCGGTTTCGCGGTCGCGCTGCGGGCCAAGGGAGAGACGGTCGCGGAGATCGGCGGCATGGTGCGCGCCATGTACGCCCACGCCAACCTGATCGAGGTGCCGGGCCGGACGGTGGACATCGTCGGCACCGGCGGCGACGGGGCGAAGACGGTCAACATCTCGACGATGTCCTCGATCGTGGTCGCCGGCACCGGCGCGAAGGTGGTCAAGCACGGCAACCGGGCCGCGTCCTCCGCGAGCGGTTCCTCGGACGTCCTGGAGAAGCTCGGCGTCAACCTCGACCTGACCCCGGCGCGGGTGGCCGAGGTCGCCGAGGAGGCCGGCATCACCTTCTGCTTCGCCGTGAAGTTCCACCCGGCGCTGCGGTACGTGGCCGCGGCGCGCAAGGAGCTGGGGATCCGGACCACCTTCAACTTCCTCGGCCCGCTGACCAATCCGGCCCGGGTCCGCGCCCAGGCGACGGGCGTAGCCGACCCCCGGGTGGCCCCCATCGTGGCCGGCGTCCTCGCGGAGCGCGGCTCCTCGGCGCTGGTCTTCCGGGGTGACGACGGCATGGACGAGCTGACCACGACGGCCACCTCCCGGGTGTGGTGGGTCCGCGAGGGCACGGTGACGGAGCTGCCCTTCGACCCGCGCGACGTCGGCATCCCGATCGTCGACGTGGCGCAGCTGCGGGGCGAGGACGCCTCGTTCAACGCGGACGTGGCCCGCCGCGTCCTCGCGGGCGAGCCCGGCCCGGTCCGCGACGCGGTCCTGCTGAACGCGGCGGCGGCCCTGGTCGCCCTGGACCCGGGTACGGGCACCCTGGAGGAGCAGATCGCGGCGGGGATCGCCCGGGCGGCGCAGTCCATCGACTCGGGCGCGGCGCGGGCGGCGCTGGAGCGCTGGGTGGCCGCGAGCAACGCGTAGCGCGTCGGGTGTCCGGGGCCTGCGGTCCGGCGGTCTCGTCGGCCGGAGGCCGGCGCAGCCGGGCGAAGCCCGTGAGGCCGCTCGCGGCCGAGCGGCGCGAGCACGGCGTCCAGGATTGGGCCTCGGGCGCGGCACGGGCGGCGCTGGAGCGCTGGGTGGCCGCGAGCAACGCGTAGCGGACTGTTCTTTCCGGCCAGACCTCGGTCCCAGCATGCGGACCGGGGTCTGGCGCCGGGGGGATCTTGTGGCAGGATGCTTCCCAAGGTCACGAGTGACAGCGTTTTGGCCCCGGCTTGCTGTCCGGCAACCCTCCTTCCGTGGCGGGGTGCCCCGGGTGATGACCAGGTCGTAGACACAAAGGTCTACGGCAAGCGCGGATCCCTCGACACCAGGGGTCCTGGTCTCTCGAGGAGCGTTTTCCGTGAGCAAGCGAATGCGATAGGGCGACTCCGCCCCTTCTTCACCCCTCGGACCAGGGTCACTTCCGTGTACCCCCTTTCGGTCCGGGGCTTTCCCGTACCCCTCCGGTCGGCCGCCGAGCCGTACCCGCGTACGGGCACACCGAAGCCATTCAGCCCTGCCTGCCGGGAGATACCGCCATGTCCGCATCCCTTAACACCGCCACCCCCGCCGTTGCCGCCGTCGCCACTGAGGGCCCCGCCTGTGCCGAGCCGCTGCCGGTGCTCGGCCGGGACGTCACCGTCCCGCTCGTCACCGGCGGCGAGGTCACCTACGCCGCCCTCGACTACGCGGCCAGCGCCCCCGCGCTCCAGCGGGTCTGGGACGACGTCGCCGCGTACGCCCCGTACTACGGCAGCGTCCACCGCGGCGCCGGCTACCTCTCGCAGCTGTCCACCGACCTCTTCGAGCAGAGCCGGGTCACGGTCGCCGAGTTCCTCGACTGCCGCCCCGCCGACCAGGTGGTCTTCACCCGGTCCACCACCGACTCCCTCAACCTGCTCGCCGCCGTGCTCCCCGGCGGCTGCCAGGTCTTCGTCTTCGAGACCGAGCACCACGCCTCGCTGCTGCCGTGGACGGACGCGCAGGTCACCTACCTCAACGCCCCCCGCACCCCGGGCGAGGCCGTCGCCACCCTGGAGCGGGCCCTGGCCGACCGGGACCCTTACGGCCCGGCGCTGGTCTGCGTCACCGGCGCCTCCAACGTCACCGGTGAGCTGTGGCCGGTCAAGGAACTCGCCGCCGCCGCGCACGCCCACGGCGCGCGGATCGTCCTGGACGCCGCCCAGCTCGCCCCCCACCACCCCGTCTCCGTACGGGAGCTGGACGTGGACTGGGTCGCCTTCTCCGGGCACAAGCTGTACGCCCCCTTCGGCTCGGGCGTGCTCGCCGGCCGCGCCGACTGGCTCCAGGAGGCCGAGCCCTACCTCGCCGGTGGCGGTGCCTCCCGCAAGGTCGCCCGCCGCGAGGACGGCGGAGTGGACGTGGAGTGGCACACCACCGCCGCCCGCCACGAGGCCGGCTCCCCGAACGTCATCGGCGTCTACTCCATCGCCTCCGCGTGCCGCGCGCTGGCGGAGGCCGGCTTCGAGGGCCTGGTCGCCCGGGAGCGCCACCTCATCGCCAAGGTCCGCGAGGGCCTGGCCGAGGTCCCGGCCGTCAGGGTGCTGTCCCTCTTCGGGGACGACGCCCCGCGCGTCGGCGTCATCTCGTTCGTGGTCGACGGCTGGAACAGCTCGCACTTCGCGGCGGCGCTGTCCGCCGAGTACGGGATCGGCGTGCGCGACGGCCTCTTCTGCGCCCACCCGCTCGTACGGACCCTGCTGGGCAGCGAGCCGCAGGCCCAGGGCGAATGCGGAGCCCCCGAGGCGGCCCCGGGGGAGCGGTCGCTGAACGCGATCCGCGTCAGCTTCGGGGCGGGGACGCCGGACGAGCACGTGGAGCGCTTCGTCCGCGCGGTGAAGGAACTCGTCGCGGACGGCGCGAAGTGGCAGTACCGCACCGAGGAAGGGCGCTGCGTACCGGCGGTGTAGCGGCTCAGGCGTCGAGGCCGATGGCGAAGGCCGCTTCCAGGTCGTGCTGGGAGTACGTACGGAACGCCACGTGGGTGTCCGTCGCCTCGACGCCCGGGATCTTGCTGATGCGGCCCGGGATGATGTCCGCGAGGTTCTCGTGGCGGGCCACGCGCACCAGGGCGATCAGGTCGTACGTGCCGGTGACGGAGTAGACCTCGCTGACGCTGTCCAGCTGCGCGATGGCCTCGGCGATCTCGGGGATGCGGTCCACGCTGGTCTTGATGAGCACGATCGCGGTGATCACGGTTGGTTGTCTCCCTCGCCGGCAGGCAGTCAGTCAGTCAGTCAGTCACTGGTCTCCTCACTCTAAGACTTGATCCGCAATTCACCAGAGGGTGAGTTGTGGGTTGCGGCCGGGGCGGTGTCCGGGCTTTCCGGCGTGGTCACGCACGTGGCGTGGCTCATCCGGGGTTGCTCGGGACCGCCGTCCGGCGGTTCGGGGAGCAGAGGTTCCACGGCGTTGCCGTGGGACTGCCGCATGACCAGCACCGCGAACGGTGGTCTGGCTCGGTGCGGTTGACTCCCGCAGGGCTTCTTCCAGCCCTTGTGTGAAGGTGATCTGGGCGTGCCGGGACGCGGTGGTGTCCAGGTACGCGCTTTTGGGGTCGTCCACGTACGCATCGATCTTGGCGCGGGCATCACGCTGGACGGCCCGCTTGATGCTCCACATTGCTCCGAACAGCTTCTCCAGCTGGGCCAGGTCGGCGGGGTCTGTGACGGCCAGCGGCAACACCATCACCGACACCCGCCCGTCCTCAGGCTTCTTCCACTTCGGGGCCTTGTTCTTCCCCCGTAGCTTCCGCTGCGTCTGGGCAGCCTGCACGTCCATCACCCCCCGTCACCGACCAGTCGCCCTACGGCACACTAGGCGAGCAGTTCGCCCAATGGATGGTGTTTATAGCCATCACCTCGACTATCCCTGAATTGCGGAACACCTCCTACGGCGGTAGCGCACCCAGGCGTAGAGGAAGCCGAGCGAGAAGCCCACCACGTGGGCCAGGTAGGCGACTCCGGGCCCGCTCCCCGCGCGGTGCGCGGCCAGCCACTGGAGGCCGAACCAGAACATCAGCACGATCCACGCCGGGAAGCGCAGCGGCAGGAAGAGCAGGAACGGGAACAGGCTCGTCACCCGGGCCCGCGGGAAGAGGCACAGGAAGGCCCCGAGGGCCGCCGAGATCGCCCCCGACGCCCCGACCAGGGTCTGGTCCGAGGCCGCGTTGGCCGCCGCGTAGGCCGCCAGCGCGAGGTATCCCGTACAGACGTAGAAGACGAGGAACGGCGCCCGGCCCATCCGCTCCTCCGTCATCGCGCCGAAGACGTAGAGGAACAGCAGGTTCCCGAGCAGGTGCAGCCAGCTGCCGTGGACGAACAGCGCCGTGAGCGGGGTCAGCAGCGGGCGCACCGCACCCGAGAACAGTTCGTCCGGGACCACGCCCCAGTGCCGGAAGTACGCCGTCCCCGTCCGCGTCAGCCGGTCGCCCGTCCCGAAGGCCGGGTTCAGGCCAGATGCCGGGCCCAGGAAGAACACCACGCAGCAGGCGGCGATCAGCGCGTACGTGACCACGGGGCCCCGGGCGGCCTCGCACAGGGTCCGCCACTTTACGATCATGCGACAGAGCATGACGCAGGCGGACCCCCCTGAGGGTGGTGCCAGGCCGTAGGGTTACGTGCTGCGGTCCGCCGACCGCCGCGTAGGGCTTTAATTGAATGAGCTACGAAGGAGAGAGCGGCCTGATGACGGTTCCCCTGCCGACCGACACCACCCGGTGGCGCTGCACCCTGTGCGGCAACCTCACGCGGTTCGATGTCACCCGATCGTCGAAGGTCGTGGAGTACGTCCACCTCGATCTCGCCGGGGAGCCCAAGGTCGAGGAGCGCGAGGTGGTCAGTGAGACCATCGAGTCGGTCCGCTGTCGGTGGTGCAACGCGGTGGACCAGATCGAGCTCGTGGACAGGCCGGGCGCGGACTCCTGAGGGAGCCGGGCCCACAGTAGATCACGGTAGGGGTGACGGATTGTGGAGCCAGCAAGCGGCGCGAGGCCGGCCGACGCGGCCGGCGACGCCGCGGAGGTCCTCGACCGCCCGCTGCCGGAAGGCGTGCGGCGCCGGGTCGTCGCGATCGTCTCGGACGCCTTCGGCGGTCTGACGGTCGCGGACCTACCGGCGCAGCTGCGCCAGTACGCCCGTTTCACCCCGACCCGGCGCGCCAAGTTCGCCGGCAACGCCATGGCCGCCGCCGTGGAGACCGACGGGGTCTTCCGCAGCCGCATCGCGGAGAAGCTGCGCGAGGCGCAGCCGGAGCTGACCGGAGCCCTGGAGTCCGGGGCCCCGCCCGCCGCCGCGGACCCGCTGGACGTGGCGGCCGCCGCGTACGTGCTGCGCCCGGCCGGCTGGGTCAAGCTGGTGGCGGCGGCGGGCGAGGAGGCGCAGCGCGCCGACGCCGAGCGGGTCGGCGACGAGACCCGCCGAGAGCTGGAACGGCTGCGCGAGGAGCTGGCCCAGCTCAAGGACGCCCAGCGCACCGGCGGTGAGCAGGTACGGGCCGAACTGGACGCGGCGCGCAAGGAAGCGGAATCGCTTCAGCGCAAGCTGCGCAGCGCCCTGAGCGACGTCAAGCGGGGCGAGGCGGCCCTGCGCAAGCTGGGCGCCGAGATCGACGGGATCCGCGGTGAGGCGGCCGCGCAGGTGGCCGCCGCCGAGAGCGAGTCCCGGCGGCTGAAGTCCCGCCTCGCGGAGGTGGAGTCGGCGCTGGAGACCTCGCGCCGGGCCACCCGCGAGGGGCGCAGCATCGAGGACATGCGGCTGCGGCTGCTGCTGGACACCGTGCTGGACGCGGCGGCGGGGCTGCGCCGCGAGCTGGCGCTGCCGCCCGTCTCCACGCGGCCGGCCGACACCGTGGACGCGGTGGAGCCGGGCCGGATGACCCCCAAGGACATCGCGGCGCGGGCGCTGTCGGAGACCGATCCGGCGCTGCTGGACCAGCTGTTGGCGCTTCCCCAGGCCCATCTGGTGGTCGACGGCTACAACGTGACGAAGACCGGCTATCCGACGATGCCGCTGGAGAAGCAGCGGCTGCGGCTGCTGGGCGGGCTGTCGATGCTGGCCGCGCAGACGGGTGCGGAGATGACCTGTGTCTTCGACGGGGCGGAGCTGGCGGCGCCCGTGCTGCTCGCGCCGCCGCGCGGGGTGCGGGTGCTGTTCTCCAAGGCCGGGGTGACGGCGGACGAGTTGATCCGCCAGCTGGTGCGGGCCGAGCCGCCCGGCCGGCCGGTGGTCGTGGTCTCCACCGACCGTGAGGTGGCCGACGGGGTGGCGAAGGCGGGAGCCCGGCCGGTGACGTCCGCTTTGCTGCTGAAGCGGCTTTCGCGCGTTTCGTAACTGCTGGGCGTGATGCCGGGATTGACGGTGCAAGCGGAAGACGTACCGTCAGTCCCTCGGTACGCAGCGTGGGCCCTGGGTAAAGGAAGCGGAATGCCCGCGGGTTTTTGCCGCCGGGGGTTTGAAGTGATCAGCGGCGTGTCACTAAGGTCTGCTCAAACCTTCGTGCGGTAGTTCACCCATTCGGGTGCGGGCGGAGGTGCCGCCGAGTGTGTGCCCCTGTCCGTTTTCGGCGGCTCTAGGAAGAAGGAGCTCGCCCCCGTGGCGTCCCACCGTCGACCCAAGCAGCCGACCCGCACGCGCGTGACCGTGCTCACCGCCACCGCCGCCGCGGCGGTCGCCCTCTCCTCCCAGTCGGCCATGGCCGCCCCGGACAAGCCCACCAAGGACGAGGTCAAGACCAAGGTCGACGCCCTCTACGAGGAGGCCGAGCAGGCCACCGAGAAGTTCAACGGGGCCCGGGAGCACCAGGAGAAGCTCGAGAAGGAGATCGCGCAGCTCCAGGACCAGGTCGCCCGCGGCCAGGGCGAGCTCAACGACCTGCGCAACACCCTCGGTTCGATGGCCGCAGCCCAGTACCGCGGCGGCGGAGTCGACCCCTCCGTGGCGCTCCTCCTCTCCGGCGACCCGGAGACCTACCTCGACAAGGCCGCCACGCTCCAGCAGTTGAGCGGAAAGCAGCTCGAGGCGATATCGAAGATCCAGGCCAAGCGGCGCGCCCTCGCGCAGCAGCGCCAGGAGGCCACCGGCAAGCTCGCCGACCTCGACGCCACCCGCAAGGAACTCGGCGAGAAGAAGAAGGCCGCCCAGGACAAGCTCGCCGAGGCCCAGGCCCTCCTCAACACGCTGACCGCGCAGGAGCGCAGCCAGCTCAAGGACGAGGAGGCGAAGGAGAGCAAGGCCGGCCGCGCCGCGAGCGAGAGCGCCGCCCCCGCCGCGAGCGCCTCCGGCCGCGCCGGGGCCGCACTGGCCGCCGCGAAGACCAAGCTC
Organism: Streptomyces sp. NBC_00091; assembly: GCF_026343185.1. Lineage (GTDB taxonomy): Bacteria > Actinomycetota > Actinomycetes > Streptomycetales > Streptomycetaceae > Streptomyces. The sequence continues at coordinate 4,392,739 of NZ_JAPEMA010000001.1, forward strand.
GGCAGCGCGTACATCATGGGCGCCACCGGCCCCAGCGCCTACGACTGCTCCGGGCTGACCCAGTGGGCCTACGGGCAGGCCGGCGTCAGCATCACCCGTACCACCTACACCCAGGCCAACGACGGCACGCGCATCGGACGCAGCCAGCTCCAGCCCGGCGACCTGGTCTTCTTCTACGACGACCTGCACCACGTCGGCCTGTACGCCGGCAACAACATGACCCTGCACGCCTCCAACCCGCGCGGTGGGGTCAAGTACGAGTCGATGGACAACATGCCCTTCCAGTTCGGCGTCCGCGTCTGATCCCCGCGTCCGCCCGGCACGCCGTACACCGCCCATCCGGGCGAATTGCGCGGACCCCCCGCGCCCTCGCGCCCCGCCCATGACCTGCGTCTGAGGCGGGGCGCCCCCCTGTGTGCCCTCCGGCGGCCGTTGGTCGGGGTGTGTCCGCGCGGCTACTGTCTGCCAGCGCGGAACCCCGGTACACGGCCGCCCACGGGGGGCGGACCCGGGCCCCGCGCAGCGGAAGGGAGCGGTTCCACGTGGCGTCCCATCGCCGGACCGGGCTCAGCGGCCTCGACCGGAACACCAAGGTCACCGTTTTCACCGCCGCCGCGGCCAGCGCCGCCGTGGCGATGACCGGCGCACCCGCGCTCGCGTCGCCGGGGCTCCCCCAGGAACCCTCCGGCTCCCGCGCCCAGGTCGACCGGCTCTTCGAAGAGGCCGAACAGGCCACCGAACGGTTCAACGAGGCGGGCGAGAAGGCCGACGCGCTGCGGGCCGAGATCGGCCGGGCCCAGGACGCGGTGGCCCGCGGCCAGGACCGCATCAACACCATGCGCGGGGTCCTCGGCACCTTCGCCGGGGCCCAGTACCGCTCCGGCGGCCTCGACCCCACCGTCGAGCTGATGCTGTCCGACGACCCCGGCGCCTACCTCGACAAGGCCGCCGTCCTGAACCGGCTCAGCGGCCGCCGGACCCAGCAGCTGGGCGAACTCCGCGAGGAGCAGCGGCGCATCGGCCAGCAGCGCCAGGAGGCCTCCCGCAAGCTCGCCGAACTCGAAGCCCTGCGCACGGAGGTCGCCACCCAGAAGCGCTCCGTCACGGCGAAGCTCGCCGCCGCGCGCCGGCTGCTCAACGCCATGCCCACCGAGGAGCGGGCCGACTTCGAGCGGGCCTCCCGCTCCGGCGGCCGCTCCGAGGTGCTGCCCGAGCCGCCCTCCGGCTCCGGCCGGGCCTCGGGCCGCGCCATGGCCGCCGTGATGGCCGCCAGGGCGGCGGTCGGACGGCCGTACGTGTGGGGCTCCACCGGCCCCTCCGGCTTCGACTGCTCCGGGCTGATGGTGTGGTCGTACCGCCAGGCCGGCGTCGCCCTGCCGCGCACCTCGCAGGCCCAGCGGTACGCGGGCCGGCAGGTGCCGCTCTCGCAGGCCCAGCCCGGGGACCTGGTGACGTACCGCTCGGACGCCAGTCACGTCGGCATGTACGTCGGCAACGGCCAGGTGGTGCACGCCCCGTACCCGGGCGCGCGGGTGCGGTACGACCCCGTCGGGATGATGCCGGTGTCCTCGGTGACACGGCCCTGAGGCGGGCCGTGCGTACGATCGGCGGATGATCCCGGTCCGCCGCCGTACCGTCGTACGCCTGCTCGCGCTCGCCCTGTGCCCGCCGGCGGCGGCCGGCTGCGCGGACCCGGCGCCGGGCGGCTCCGCGGACGGGGCGGTCCGGCGGGCCGTGGCCGACTGGTCGGTGGCTCCGCCCGTACGGCTCGCCGGGATCCCCCTGGAAGGCTGGTCCTACGAGGTCACCTCGGTCCGGCGGGACGGAGTACGGGCCCTCGCGCGCGCGGAGCTGCGCTACCGGCTGGCCGGCTACGACAGCGCCCCCGCCGGTTCGGCCCGCGAGGTGGAGCTGGCCCGGGACGGCGCGGGCTGGCGGGTCACCGCCGACCGGCCCGCCCCGGGGGCGGTGGCCCAGCTGTGGGACCAGGGCGAGGTGGCCGTCGTACGGGGCGCCCGCTCCCTCGTCCTCGGCGTCGGCCGTGACCCGCGGGCGCTGTCCGCCCTCGCCGCCGAGGCCGACCGGGCGGTGCCTGCGGTGAGCGCCGCCTGGCCGGGTCCGTGGGCGGGCCGGGTGGTGGTCCTGGCCCCCGGCACGCTGGAGGCGATGGCCGCGCTGCTGGGGCGGCCGGCCGACACCTACCGGGGCCTGGGAGCCGTCACCACCGGCGCCACCGGGGGCGGGCCGGCCCCGGCCGACCGGGTCGTGGTCAACCCGGAGGGGTACCAGGAGCTTTCGGAGGCCGGGCGGCGGATCGTCCTGACCCACGAGGTCACCCACGTCGCGACCCGGGCCGCCACCTCGGCCGGGACCCCGCAGTGGCTGTCCGAGGGCTTCGCGGACTGGGCGGCGTACCGGGGGACCCCCACCACCCCGGCCGAGGGCGCGCCCGAACTGGCGCGCGCCGTGCGGCGGGGCGAAGTGCCGGGCGCGCTCCCGGCCGACGAGGCCTTCGCCTTCGGCGGCGACCCGCAGGCGGTGGCCCGGGCGTACGGGGGCGCCTGGCTGGCCTGCCGCCTCATCGCCGGCCGCTGGGGCGAGCCGGCCCTGGCCCGCCTCTACGAGCTGGCGGCCCGCGAACCCCTCCCGGCCGCACTGGACGAGGCCCTGGGCACGAACCTGCCCGACCTGACGCACGCCTGGCAGCAGGCGCTGCGGGAAGAGCTCCGGTAGGGGGTGTCTTGTGGGTCAGGCCGGATCAGGGAGCGGCTCCCCCAGCTACCGCTGGGAGGTGCCCCCAGGTGCCGTGCATCGCAAGGCCGAGGAGGGAGGCAATGCGGTGGGGGCACCTCCCAGCGGTAGCTGGGGGACATTGTCGACCGACGAGAACGCGGCGAGGTGCGGTGCCAGGCGTCGCGAGCCCGGCCTGACCCACAAGACACCCCCCTGGTGTCGGGTACGTTGGCGGGGATGCACAAGACGCTGATCGTGACCAACGACTTCCCGCCGCGCCCGGGCGGCATCCAGGCCTTCCTGCACAACATGGCGCTGCGGCTGGACCCCGAGCGGGTCGTCGTCTACGCCTCCACCTGGAAGCACGGCGCGGAGGGCCGCGAGGCCACCGCGGCCTTCGACGCGGAGCAGCCGTTCCCGGTGGTGCGCGACCGCACGACGATGCTGCTGCCGACACCCCGGGTGACGCGGCGGGCGGTGTCCCTGCTGCGCGAACACGGCTGCGAGTCGGTGTGGTTCGGGGCGGCGGCCCCGCTCGGGCTGATGGGCCCGGCGCTGCGGCGGGCGGGGGCGCGGCGGATCGTCGCGACCACGCACGGGCACGAGGCCGGCTGGGCGCAACTGCCCGCCGCGCGGCAGCTGCTGCGTCGGATCGGCGAGGGCACGGACACGCTGACCTACCTCGGGGAGTACACGCGCTCGCGGATCGCCTCGGCGGTGACGCCGGCGGCGGCGGCGCGGATGGTCCAGCTCCCGCCGGGGGTGGACGAGAAGACCTTCCACCCCGGGTCGGGGGGCGCCGAGGTCCGGGCCCGCCTCGGCCTGACCGGGCGGCCGGTGGTGGTCTGCGTCTCGCGGCTGGTGCCGCGCAAGGGGCAGGACACCCTGATCGAGGCGATGCCGCGGATCCTGGCGGCGGTGCCGGACGCGGTGCTGCTGATCGTGGGCGGCGGGCCGTACGAGGCGGACCTGCGCGCGCTGGCCGCCTCGGCCGGGGTCGCGGACTCCGTGGTCTTCACGGGCGCGGTCCCGTGGGAGGAACTCCCGGCCCACTACGGCGCGGGCGACGTCTTCGCGATGCCGTGCCGGACCCGGCGGGGCGGGCTGGACGTCGAGGGGCTCGGGATCGTGTACCTGGAGGCCTCGGCGACGGGCCTGCCGGTGGTCGCGGGCGACTCGGGCGGGGCGCCGGACGCGGTGCTGGACGGGGAGACCGGCTGGGTGGTCCGGGGCGGCGCCCCCGAGGACGCGGCCGACCGCGTCGTGGCGCTGCTCCAGGACCCGGAACTGCGCGACCGCATGGGCGCCGCCGGGCGCGCCTGGGTCGAGGAGAAGTGGCGCTGGGACCTCCTGGCCGCCCGCCTGCGCGCGCTGCTGTAGCCGCTGCGCGGGCCACTCCCCGCCCCGCCCTTCGCCCGTTCCCCGGGGCGCTGCCCCGGACCCCGCGCCTCAAACGCCGGCGAGGCTGGATTTCCGCCTGGCGTGGTCTGGAGTGCGCGCAGCGCACTTCCAGCCCCGCCGGCGCTTGAGGCGCGGGTCCGGGCAGAGCCCGGGGAACGGTGGAAGGGCGGGGAGGGGCCAGCCCCGCGCAGCGGCAGCCACGCAAGCGGCACGTGAAGGGGTGGGGGATTATCGTTCACCGCCGGTGATCGCGGGCGTACTCACGTACAACCGGGCGCCCATCGGCACGGAGTGACTACGGTCGAGACATGTCTGACTGTTACTCACATGCATGGCAGTGCGAGTTATGGCCGGTTGAGCGGAATCCGCTCATGATGCGGCCATGACACCGAACCTGACGCGCCGTCAACTCGGCCTCGCCGCCCTCCGTACCGCCGCCGCCCTCGGCATCACCCGCATCGGGCTCTCCTCCGCCGAGGCGGCGGCGCCGGCCGGCACCGCGCAGTACGCGCCCGCCGTCGTCGTCGGGTCCGGCTACGGCTCCGCCGTCGCCGCGCTGCGCCTCGGGCAGGCCGGCGTACGTACCGTCGTCCTCGAGATGGGCCGGCTGTGGGACACCCCCGGCCCCGACGGCAAGGTGTTCCCCTCCACCTCCGCGCCCGACCACCGCTCCATGTGGTTCCGCAACCGCACCGAGGCCCCCCTCGCCCAGTTCCTCTGGCTGGACGTGGTCAACCGCGACATCAGCCCGTACCCCGGCGTCCTCGACCGCGTGAACTACGGGGACATGTCCGTGTACGTGGGGCGGGGGGTGGGCGGCGGCTCCCTCGTCAACGGCGGCATGGCGCCGACCCCCAGACGCTCCTACTTCTCCGAGGTGTTCCCGGGCGTCGACGCCGAGGAGATGTACGGCACCTACTTCCCCCGCGCCCGCGCCATGCTCGGCGTCAACGGCATCGACCCCGACTGGTTCGAGTCCACGGAGTGGTACCGCTTCGCCCGGACCTCCCGCAAACACGCCCACAACACCGGCCTGAAGACCACCTTCGTGCCCAACGTCTACGACTTCGAGTACATGAAGCGCGAGGCCGCCGGCACCGCCACCCGCTCCGCGCTCGCGGGCGAGGTCATCTACGGCAACAACCACGGCAAGAAGAGCGTCGACAAGACCTACCTCGCCGCCGCCCTCGGCACCGGAAACGTCACCATCGAGACCATGCAGCGCGTGGTCGGCGTACGCCAGGACCCGGCCGGAGGCTACGTCCTCACCGTACGCACCAGCGACCTCACCGGCCGCGTCACCCAGGTCCGCGAACTCGGCTGCGAGCAGCTCTTCCTGGGGGCGGGCAGCCTCGGCACCACCGAGATCCTGCTGCGCGCCCGCGAGACCGGCACGCTGCCCGCGCTCAGCGAGAAGGTCGGGCTCGGCTGGGGCCACAACGGCAACGTCATGACCGCCCGCGCCAACCACCTCTGGGACACGGTCGGCTGCAACCAGGCCACCATGCCCGCCCTGGGCATCGACGACTGGGACAACGCGGCCAACCCCGTCTTCGCGGAGATCGCCCCGCTCCCCATGGGCATCGAGCACTGGATCTCGATGTACCTGGCCATCACCAGGAACCCGGAGCGCGGCAGCTTCAGCTACGACGCCGCGAGCGACTCGGCGCGGCTCAACTGGACCCGGGACCAGAACACCCCGTCGGTCGAGGCGGCGAAGAACCTCTTCGACCGCATCAACCGGCGGAACGTCACCGTCTACCGGCACGACCTCTTCGGCGACAACAAGGCCTTCGCCGACAACTTCACCTACCACCCGCTCGGCGGCTGCGTCCTCGGCGAGGCCACCGACGCCTACGGGCGGGTGAAGGGCTACCAGGGGCTGTACGTGCTCGACGGGTCACTGGTCCCCGGCTCGCTCGGCGTGAACCCGTTCGTGACGATCACGGCACTCGCCGAGCGGAACATGGAGCGGATCCTGGCCCAGCCCTAGGGAGGGCTGTCAGCCCCGGTACAGGGCGTCGATCTCGTCCGCGAAGTCCTTCGCCACCACATTGCGCTTGAGCTTCAGCGACGGCGTGATGTGGCCGGACTCCTCCGTGAACTGGGAGCCCAGGATCCGGAACTTCCGCACCGATTCCGCCTTGGACACCGCCGCGTTGCCGTCGTCGACGGCCTTCTGGACGGCGGCGATCAGCTCCGCGTCCTCGCGCAGCTCCGCCGCCGTCACCCCGGCCGGCTTGCCGTTCTCCGCGGCCCACCGGCCGAGGAACTCCTCGTCGACGGTGACCAGCGCGGCCACGAACGGCCGCCCGTCGCCGACCACCATGCACTCCGCGACCAGCGCGTGCGCCCGGATCCGGTCCTCGATCACCGCGGGGGCGACGTTCTTGCCGCCCGCCGTGACGATGAGTTCCTTCTTGCGGCCGGTGATCTTGAGGTAGCCGTCCTCGTCGAGGGTGCCGACGTCGCCGGTGTGGAACCAGCCGTCGGTCATGGCCTCGGCCGTCGCGGCCTCGTTCTTCCAGTACTCCTTGAAGACGTGCTCGCCGTGCACCAGCACCTCGCCGTCGTCCGCGATGCGCACCACGGAGCCGGGCAGCGGCTGGCCGACCGTACCGATCTTCTGCTTGTCCCAGGGGAGGAAGGCGGTGGCCGCGCAGGTCTCCGTCAGGCCGTAGCCCTCCAGCACCGTGAAGCCGATGCCGCGGAAGAAGTGGCCGAGCCGCTCGCCCAGCGGGGCGCCGCCGGAGATCGCGTACTCGCCGCGCCCGCCGAGGACCGCGTGCAGCTTGGAGTAGACCAGCTTGGTGAACAGCTTGTGCTTGAGCTTCAGGCCGAAGGACGGGCCCGAGGGCGTGTCCAGCGCGCGGCTGTACGCGATCGCCGTCTCGGCGGCCGCGTCGAAGATCTTGCCCTTGCCGTCGGCCTGGGCCTTGGCCCGGGCCGAGTTGTAGACCTTCTCGAAGACGCGCGGCACGCCGAGGATCAGCGTGGGCTTGAAGGACTGCAGCTCGTCGGTGAGGTTCTTGATGTCCGGTACGCAGCCCAGCCGGATCGGCGCCAGCACGGCGGCCACCTCCACCAGGCGGCCGAAGACGTGCGCGGCCGGGAGGAAGAGCAGGACGGAGCACTCGCCGGTGCGGAAGAGCGGGCTGAGGCGCTCCACGACGTTGCCGCACTCGGCGAAGAAGTTGCGGTGGGTCAGCACACAGCCCTTGGGGCGGCCGGTGGTGCCCGAGGTGTAGACGATCGTGGCCGGGTCGTCGGCGACGGCGAGGGCGCTGCGCGCGTCCACCTCGGCGTCGGTGACCTCGGCGCCGGCCGCCTTCAGGGTGGCCAGGGCGTCCTGGTCGATCTCCCAGACCTCGCGCAGCTCCGGCAGCCGGTCGCGCAGGGAGGCCACGGTCGCGCTGTGCGCGGGGCTCTCCGCGATGACCGCGACGGCGCCGGAGTCCCCGAGGATCCACTGGACCTGCTCCGGGGAGCTGGTCTCGTACACGGGGACGGTGACCGCGCCCGCGGTCCAGATCGCGAAGTCGAACAGCACCCACTCGTAGCGGGTACGGGAGATCAGGGCGACCCGGTCGCCGGGCTCGATGCCCGCCGCCATCAGGCCCTTGGCGGCGGCCCGCACCTCGGCGAGGAACTGCGTCGCGGTCACGTCCTGCCACCGGCCGTCGACCTTGCGGCTGATGACGGCGGTGTCGGGATGCTGGGCGGCATTGCGGCGGATGAGATCCGTCAGGTTCCCGTCCGACGGGACCTCGTACAGGGCCGGAAGGCTGAACTCGCGCAAGACTGCTGCTCCTCTGGGCGCCATCGCCACCGTGTGGACCGACCGGACGTTACCCACCGGTAGTGGGTTCCGGATAGAGGGAACCGGCCAGATGTTCCGTGCGTCACATTCTGTACATCGTGATGCGCCGCAAGACCTGCCAATACGCTGCCGACAGTAGTCGACCGTGTTCGCGACTCGGAAGTAACCGCAGGTCCGGCCGCCTACGACCCTCCCTCTACCCTGCCGGACCCGGGCCCCCCTAGGGTGAGCGTCATGGGTGGCAGGAAGAGTCGTACGCGGGTCCACGTCGTCAGCGACGTACACGGCAACACCGAGGCGCTCGCGCGGGCCGGCGACGGCGCCGACGCGCTCGTCTGCCTCGGTGACCTGGTGCTCTTCCTCGACTACGCCGACCACTCGCGCGGCATCTTCCCCGACCTCTTCGGCGTCGAGAACGCCGACCACATCGTCGAACTGCGAACGGCCCGGCGCTTCGCCGAAGCACGCGAATTCGGCCGCAGGCTGTGGGACGGGCTCGACAGGGAGCGGCTGATCGAGGACGCGGTGCGCCGCCAGTACGCGCAGATGTTCGCCGCCTTCCCCAGCCCGACGTACGCGACGTACGGCAACGTCGACATCCCCGGACTGTGGCAGGAGTACGCCGGACCCGGCACCACCGTGCTCGACGGGCAGCGCGTGGAGATCGGCGGCCGGGTCTTCGGCTTCGTCGGCGGCGGCCTGCCGTCGCCGATGCGCACGCCGTACGAGGTCGACGAGGACGAGTACGCCGCGAAGGTGGAGGCCCTGGGCGAGGTGGACGTGCTGTGCTCGCACATCCCGCCGGAGGTCCCCGAGCTCTGCTACGACACGGTCGCGCGCCGCTTCGAGCGGGGGAGCGAGGCCCTGCTGGCCGCGATCCGCCGGACCCGGCCGCGGTACGCGCTCTTCGGGCACGTCCACCAGCCGCTGGCGCGACGGGCCCGGATCGGCGGCACCGAGTGCGTGAACGTCGGGCACTTCGCCGCCACCGGAAGGCCCTGGGCCCTGGAGTGGTGACCTCCACACGCACGGTAGCCTGCACGCGGCGGCGCAGGCCGCACACTTCCTCGAAAACTCTCCCCCAGCCACCGCTGGGAGGTACCCGCACGGAGGAGCGACCGCGATGGCGGAACACACCAGCTCGAGCATCACGATCGAGGCGGCGCCGGCCGACGTCATGGCCGTGATCGCCGACTTCGCCCGCTACCCCGAGTGGACCGGCGAGGTGAAGGAGGCCGAGGTGCTGTCCACCGACGCCGAGGGCCGCGCCGAGAAGGTCCGCCTCCTTCTGGACGCCGGCGCGATCAAGGACGACCACACCCTGGCGTACACCTGGAAGGGCGCGGACGAGGTCAGCTGGACCCTGGACAAGTCCCAGATGCTGCGGCAGCTGGACGGCTCCTACCGGCTGGCCCCCCTGGACGGCGGCCGCACGGAGGTCACCTACCAGCTGACCGTGGACGTCAAGATCCCGATGCTGGGCATGATCAAGCGCAAGGCGGAGAAGGTCATCATCGACCGCGCGCTGGCAGGCCTGAAGAAGCGCGTCGAATCCCGCTAGACGGCCTGGGTCCCATCGGCGCCGGCCCGCGGGCCGGCGCCGAGCGGTGCGAGGGCCGCGTCGAAGAAGGAACGAAAGGCACAGGCATGCAGACCCTGCTGGTCACCGGTCCCGGAGGGGCGGGGCGCACTACCGTCGCCGCCGCCACCGCGCTCGCCGCGGCCCGGGACGGGCAGCGGGTGCTGCTGCTGTCCGCCGACGCCCCCTTCGGGGAGGGCGCCGGCAGCCCCGACCCCCGGCTCCGCCTCGCCCGCATCGACTCCGGCGAGGAGTTCCGTACCGAACTCGCCGCCCTCCAGGAACGCGGCGCCTCCCTCATCGGGATGCTCGGCGGCCGCCCCCTCGGCGCCGAGGAACTCACCGAGCTGCCAGGCGCCGAACAGTTCGCCCTGCTCCGAGCCCTGCGCCGGGCCGCCGCCGCACCCGCCACCGACCTCGTCGTCGTGGACATGCCCCCGCTGCACCAGGCCGTGGCCACCCTCGCCCTCCCCGCCCAGCTGCGCCGCTACCTGGCCCGGCTGCTGCCCGCGGAGCGCCAGGCGGCCCGCGCGCTGCGCCCCGTACTGGCCCAGCTCGCCGGGGTCCCGATGCCGGCCCAGTGGCTGTACGAGACCGCCGCGCGCTGGGACGAGGAGCTGGCCGCCGTCCAGGCCGTCGTCGAGGCCCCCACCACCCGGGTCCGCCTGGTCGCCGAGCCCGGCCCCGCCGCCGGCACCGCCCTGCGCACCGGGGTGCTCGGGCTCGCCCTGCACGAGCTGCGCGTCGAGGCCCTGGTCGCCAACCGGCTCGTGCCGCCGGGCTCCGCGGCCGCCGACCCCTGGGCGGCGGGGATCGCCGCCCAGCAGGGGAAGTTCCTGGCCGAGTGGGGCGAGGACCTCCCCGTCCACGGGCTGGTGCACCTCGGCCGGGACCCGCAGGACCCCGACGACCTGGAGGTCCTCGGCTCCGCCCCCGGCATCGCCCCCGCGCCGCCCACCCGGCCGGGCCCCGGCTGGACCGTCGAGGACCGGCTCGCCGCCGACGGGGTGCTCGTCTGGGCGATCCCGCTGCCCGGCGCCCGCAAGGCCGAGCTCGACCTGATCCGGCGCGGCGACGAGCTGCTGGTCGCGGTGGGCCCGCACCGCAGGATCGTTCCGCTCCCCTCGGCCCTGCGCCGCTGCACCGTCTCCGGCGCCGCCCTCGCCGAGGGAGTGCTCCGCGTCCGCTTCACCCCGGACCCGCGACTGTGGCCCCGGGAGCGCTGAGACCCGTACCGCCGTTCGGGTAACGTCGGAGGTAGACCTACCGCAGCTGCCGCCAGGAGAGTCCGCCATGAGCGAGGCCACCGACCGCCCCACCGACGACGACGCCTGGGCGCAGGCCTGCGCCGAGGACCTCGCCGCCGAGAAGGAACGCCACAGGTCGCAGCAGGGCGGCGGCCCGGGCACGGGAACCGCCGCCGAGGAGCTGTTCAAGCTCTTCGAAGCCGTCGCCGACAAGGTCTCCTCGCTGAACAACCCGCTCCTCGGCGCCGCGGCCCAGGACGCCGTACGCCAGTTCGTCAACCAGGCCAAGACCGCCGCGAAGCCCGTCGTCGAGCGCAACCCGGAGGTCTTCGGCCACCTCGCCGCGGCCGGTTCCGAACTCCTCGCCGCCTACCGCTCGGCCGTCGAGGGCCACGAGCGCCGCTGGACCCGGGACGAGCCCCCCGCGCCCCGCAAGCCCGCCGACGGCGGCGACGAAGGCCCCGGTGAGGGCCCGGCCGAGCGGATCGATCTCGACTGATCCTCCGCCGGCCTCGGGTACGGTGGGCCGTGGCGGGGTTTGACCGGAAACCGAGGGACTAATGGGACTCACCATCGGCGTCGACATCGGCGGCACGAAGATCGCGGCCGGCGTGGTCGACGAAGAGGGCACCATCCTTGAGACGTACAAGGTGCCCACCCCGCCGACCGCGGACGGCGTGACGGAGGCCATCTGTGCCGCCGTCTCCGAGGTCAGCAGCAGCCACACCATCGACGCCGTCGGCATCGGCGCCGCCGGATACGTGGACGACAAGCGTGCGACGGTGCTCTTCGCGCCGAACATCAACTGGCGGCACGAGCCGCTGAAGGACAAGGTCGAGCAGCGCATCGGCCTGCCGGTCGTCGTCGAGAACGACGCGAACTGCGCGGCCTGGGGCGAGTACCGCTTCGGCGCAGGCCAGGGCCACGAGGACGTCATCTGCATCACGCTCGGCACGGGCCTGGGCGGCGGCATCATCATCGGCAACAAGCTGCGGCGCGGACGCTTCGGCGTCGCCGCCGAGTTCGGCCACATCCGGGTCGTCCCCGACGGCCTGCTGTGCGGCTGCGGCAGCCAGGGCTGCTGGGAGCAGTACGCCTCCGGGCGCGCGCTCGTCCGGTACGCGAAGCAGCGCGCCAACGCCACCCCCGAGAACGCGGCGATCCTGCTCGCGCTCGGCGACGGCACCCCCGACGGCATCGAGGGCAAGCACATCAGCGAGGCCGCCCGCGCCGGTGACCTGGTGGCCGTCGACGCCTTCCGCGAGCTGGCCCGCTGGGCCGGCGCCGGCCTGGCCGACCTGGCCTCGCTCTTCGACCCGTCGGCGTTCATCGTCGGCGGCGGGGTCTCCGACGAGGGCGACCTCGTCCTCGACCCGATCCGCAAGTCCTTCAAGCGCTGGCTGGTCGGCGGCGCGTGGCGCCCGCACGCGCAGGTGCTGGCCGCGCAGCTCGGCGGCAAGGCCGGGCTCGTCGGCGCGGCGGACCTGGCCCGTCAGGGCTGAGCCCCTCTTCGTGCCTCGACTGCCCGCCGTGCCCCCTGTGGGAGCGGCGGGCAGCTGCGTATGTTGCCTCACATGCTGCCGAAGTCTGTGACCGAGCCCGACGGTTCAGCCGTGATCCGGGCCCTCAGCTACAACATCCGCTCGCTGCGCGACGACGAGGAGGCGCTGGCCCGCGTCATCCGGGCCTGCGCGCCCGACCTGGTCTTCGTCCAGGAGGCGCCGCGGTTCTTCCGCTGGCGCAAACACGCGGCCAGGCTGGCCGCCAAGACCGACCTCGTGGTGCTGAGCGGGGGAGCGACGGCGGCCGGGCCGCTGCTGCTGTGCTCGCTACGGGCCTTCGTGGAGCGGACCGAGGACGTCCTGCTCCCGCTCACCCCCGGACGGCACCGCCGGGGCTTCGCGACGGCCGTGGTCCGCTTCGGGGCGGCCCGGGTCGGGGTGGTCAGCGCGCACCTGTCGCTGGACCCGGGGGAGCGGCGGGCCCAGGCGGACCTCCTCCTCGACCGGGTGGCCGCGCTGGGGGCGCCGCACGCGATCGCCGCCGCCGATGTCAACGAGGCCCCGGGCGGTCCGGCCTTCGGCCGGCTGTCGGAGTCCCTCCAGGACTGCTGGACGGTGTCCCCGTGGGGCGGCGGCGACACCTTCCCGGCGTCCGCGCCAAGCCGCCGCATCGACGCGGTGTTCGCCTCGCGGGGGGTGGAGGTCCTGGCCTGCGGAGTCCCTGCGGGGCTTCCGGGGGTCACGGCGCCCGACCTCCGCTCGGCCACCGACCACCTCCCGGTCCTGGCCACCCTCCGCCTCCCGGCGGGCTGACCACGCTCCGGGCCCGCCATCTCCCCCTCGAGGTGCCGGGCCCGGTCGGTGTTTGCCCACCCGCCCCCGTCTGCGGGTGGGTGGCCGGGTAGCCGGATCCCCTCGGCCGGTCTCAGGGAGGGGCGGGGGCTTCCCGTCAGTCCCATCGTCCTTCCGCGACGTGCCGGCCAGTCAAGGGCGCTCCTTCGTCGCGTCACTTCGTGATCGCCTTCGGCGACCCTTGACAGACCGTCCCGCCCCGGAAAAACGAAAGACTGCCGGGAAACCCCCAAAGAAACGGCACGGTCCAAGGGGAAGGGACAGGTCCGTCAGGGATGAGGCGAGGGGCCGGGGGCCGGCCCGCCAGGCATCCGGGCCCTCAGGGGCCGGGTCCAGGGTCGGGGGCTCGACTAGCTGCGCCAAATGCTGACCAGAGCCCCCTACAAAGCACCCAGGCGCAGCAGATCGCTACGCGCTCCTCAGATCTCGGCGTCCGACGACCGTCTTGGGCTGATACCTGCACCACATGTTGATCAGAGTGCTGTGGGAAGCCGACGGGCGCGTGAGATCGCTACGCGCTTCTCTGATCTCAGCGACCGGCGGCCGTCCTGGGCTGGTCGTTGGCAGGTTCGACGTTGGCGACGGCAGTGGTGAATTCGCGGCCGGACGCGCCACGGATGTAGGCGAGCTCCATCCAGTGCTCCAGGGCGGTGTCCGAGACGTTCTCGTTGATCACGGCCATCAGCTCGCCCTCAACACCGGAGGCAATGTCGCGGACGCGGCGGCGGAGGAGGCGGTGGGGGACGTACTCGTACTGCTCACTCATTGGATGCCCCCTCGAAGGTGTCAAGGAAGCGCTCCCAGCCGGCCTGAGCACGGTCGAGCAGGCCGGTGCTGGGCTCGAACCTGGCTGCCACCCTCTCGACGGGCACGTTCGCGGTCTCGATGCCCAGCATCTCGCAGATGCAGCTGTGCGTGATGCGGTCGGTCACGGGTCAACTCCTCCAGAGGTAGGTGATGTCACCCCTCAGCCTGGACTTGTCCCAACCGTGCGGGAATGACCGCTTGTTGCACTTCCGCTGCACTTGTGTCCCCCCTCGTCGGTCTGGCGTGCTTCGATGGCGGTGGGAAGGGAGCGACGCGTGGCGACCGTGCACCACTGGACCGGGCTGGAGGCCAAAGCACTTCGGCTGGCTCTGCGGCTGAGCGTCCGAGCGTTTGCCGAACACCTCGGTGTCGGCGTGCGGACGATCTCCAAATGGGAGAAGCTCCAGGCGTTGACCGAGCCCCGTCCGGACACCCAGGCGATCCTCGACACAGCTTTGGCCCGTGCGGATGCGGCCGCCCATCTGCGGTTCGAGACGTTCCTGTCCGAGGCCGGACGCCCCGGGACGGAAACCGCAGGCCGACGGGTGACACCCACAGGTCCGCTGGCCTGGGAGTACGAATCCTGGGCCGATGACCTGGACCGGGTCATGGTGGCCCTCTCTCAGCAGGATTTCACGTTCGCCGATAGCCTGCTCAGCAGGTGGCTGAGCCGCTTCAAGACCGCCGAGCTGGACGAGAAGGGCCTGTATCTGTTCGCCCGCTCGACCACCTTGCTCGGCGACCTCAAGCGATACCGGGGAACTCCCGTCGGACTGCGGTCCGCCCAGCACTCCTATGTCGGTGCGCGCACCGTCTTCACACACCTCGGCGTCCCCCGCCGTGTAGCCCAGATCGACCTGTCCCTCGCGGTCGTCATGGAGATGTCCGGCAAGCTGGAGGCCGCTGCTCGCGCCTACGAAACCCTGGCCGTCGACGACCGGCTTTCTCCTCGCGACCGTGCGAGTGCCCGCTTGTGGGTGGGAACCGCGCTGAGCAAGGACGGTCAGCACGACTACGCGACGCGTGTCATGACAGCCGCGACTCGTGACTTCGAGAACCTCGCCGAACCCGACGACTGGTCGGTGGCCCACCAAAAACTCGCCCTCGCCCGCCGCGACGCCGGAGACCTCACCGCGGCATTCCGGTTCTTGGACGTCGCTTGTAGCACGGGCACCGTGCGGTCCCCGATGCAACGGGTACAGCTCACCACCGCTCAAGCCCACATCTTGCGCACCGATCCCGCCACCCGTGACGACGGGCTCCGCCTTCTCGACGAAGCCGCACAGATCGCCGCACAGTCCGACCTCGGACATCAACTACGTAGCATCGAGTCCATCAGACGGACGTGCGAGGGAGCCTTCAAACCCCTACACCACCGACCAGGGAGCAGCGAGTGGCAGACGAACGACCGCAGGGAATCACCGAGGATCAGCGGCAGGCCGCCCAGCTGATCTGGGACTACCACCACATGCGTCACGAACTCCGCCCGTGCGACGCGGCCATTGCTTTGGGCTGCAACGACCTCGGCGTCAGCACCTACGCCGCCCACCTGTACGAGACCGGGTTCTTCCCCACCCTCGTGTTCACCGGCGGCAACAGCGCGGCCACCAGCAGCGTGTTCCCCCGTGGCGAAGCCGTGCACTTCCACGAACACGCCCTCGCGCTCGGCGTACCCGCCCACGCGATGCTGCTGGAGCCGAAGGCCGCCAACACCGGGCAGAACATCGCGTTCGCGCGTGAGGCGCTCACCGCCTCCGGGGTCCAGCCCCGCTCCGTGCTGCTGATCAGCATGCCGTACATGGAGCGACGGGCCTTCGCCACCTGCCGCGAGCAGTGGCCTGACATCGAAGTAGTGTGCGCTTCCGACCCGTTGTCCTTCGACACCTACCTCAAATGCATGGGCGACGAGGAATCCGTGATCAGCATGATCGTCGGCGACCTGCAACGGGTGATCGAGTATCCGAAGCAAGGCTTCGCCATTGACCAGGACGTACCGGAGGACGTGCACGCCGCATACGAGTCCCTCGTCCGCGACGGCTTCACCAGCTGTCTCATCAGCCCCTGAGAGGCAAGGCCACAGACGTGCCGCGGCCGCCGAGATCCGAGGAGCGCGTAGCGATCTGATGCGCCTACCGCTGCCGAATGGGCTCCTGATCGACATGTGGTGCAGGTATCAGCCCAAGACGGCCGTCGGCCGCTGAGACGGGAGAAGCGCGTAGCGGTCTGTCGCGCCCGGGCCCCCGGCTCTGGGGCAGGGCTGGACATGCCCGGATGCCCGGCGTGGCAACGGGAAGCCCCTCGCCTCTTCGCTGACGGGGCCGTCCCTTCCCCTTGGACCGTGCCGTTCTTTTGGGGGTTTCCCGGCAGTCCTTGTCTTTCCGGGGCGGGACGGCCTGTCAAGGGTCGCCGAAGGCGATCACGCAGTGACGCGACCGAAGGGAGCGCCCTTGACAGGCCGGCCCGAACCGGAAGGACGATGGGACTGACGGGAAACCCCCAAACCTTCCCTGACACCGCCCAGCCACGACCCCGCCCACCGGCCCCCGGACCCGCAGACGGGGGCGGGTGGGCAAACACCGACCGGGCCCGGCACCTCGAGGGGGAGATGGCCCGCCCGCGCCGCACGGACGGGGCCCTACACCACCGCGCCGCGGCCCGGGTCGTCGTCATCGTCGTCGCCGTGCGACATGCGGGCGATCAGGGTGGCGAAGCCGCCCAGGAAGCCGCCGATGCCCAGCGTCGTCAGCCACCACGTCATGTCCCACTGGAGCAGCACCGCCAGCAACAGCAGCACCGGCCCGCCGACCACCGCCAGCCACGCGAACTTCGCCGTCGTGTCCGCCGGCGGCAGCTCCGGTTCCGGCGGGACGAAGTGGCCCTCGTCCGCGGGTTCGGCCGGGGTGTGGTCCCGGGGGCCCACGCCCGGGGCGAAGGTCACCGAGCTGCCCAGCCCCGGCCCCGGCCCCGCCTCGGGCTTCGGCTCAGGCTCAGGCTCCGGCTCGGGCTCCGGTTCAGCCGCCGCCGGAGGCTCCGGCTTGACGTCCTCCTCCGGCAGCATCAGGTTCTCGATCGGCCGGAACGGTCTCGCCCCCGGCGGGTCCGGCGGCTCCTGTCCGTACCCGGCGACGATCGCGGCCCACGCCGCTTCCTCGTCCAGCGGGGGCACGCCCCCGGAGGACTCCTCGTGCTCAGCCACCGCTGGCCGCCCCCTCCCTGCCGACACTCTTCGCGAGCCGCCCGACGAACGCATAGCTGTCCGCGAAGATCCGCTCCGCGTCGTAGTCCAACGTCGCCACGTGGTAGCTCTGTTCCAGCAGGGTCTCGGTGACGTCCGTCGACGACACCCGGGCCAGGATCCGCGCCGAGTCCACCGGCGGGACCACATGGTCCTGGGGGCTGTGCAGCAGCAGCACGGGCTGCGTCACCTGCGGCAGCTCGGTGTCCACCAGCTGGAAGAACTTCCGCAGCGAGTGCGCGGCCCGGGTCGGGACCCGGTCGTAGCCGACCTCGTCCGAACCGGGCTTGGCGATGTCGCTGGCGATCCCCGGCGTCGACCGGATGAAGTGCTTGGCCACCGGAAGGGCGACGGCCAGCGGGTCGTGCACCTTGTTGGCGGGGTTGACGAGGACGATCCCGCTGATCGAGTCCCCGTGCTTGGCGGCCAGCCGCAGCGTCAGCGCGCCGCCCATCGAGAGCCCGAAGACGAACACCTGCTCGCACCGGTCCAGCAGCTCCCGCAGCGCGCGGTCGACCTCGGCGTACCAGTCCTGCCAGCCGGTGAGCTGCATGTCCTGCCAGCGCGTCCCGTGTCCGGGCAGCAGCGGCAGCGACACGGTCAGCCCGCGCTCGGCCAGGTACTCGGCCCACGGGCGGAGCGACTGAGGCGAACCGGTGAAGCCGTGGCAGAGAAGCACGCCCACCTCTCCGCCCTCGTGGCGGAACGGCTCTGCTCCAGGGAGGACGGGCACCAGGGTCTCCTTCGAAGGGTGGGGGGTGCGTTGCGCTGTGTGACTTCACCGTACGCGACCGGGATGGCACCGACCAGGGCCGTCGGGCGCTCCGGACGGAGCCAGGGGATAAGGTCTGTCCGACAGACACAGGAAGGCTTTCGAGTTGATCTACGGCGCAATGAAGTTCTCCATCGGGGGTTCCCTGAAGCTCGCCTTCAGGCCTTGGGTGGAGGGCCTCGAGAACATTCCCGCTGAGGGGCCGGCGATCCTCGCGAGCAACCACCTGTCCTTCTCCGACTCCTTCTTCCTGCCGGCCGTGCTGGACCGCAAGGTGACCTTCATCGCGAAGGCGGAGTACTTCACCTCCCCCGGGGTCAAGGGCAAGCTGACGGCCGCCTTCTTCAAGGGCGTCGGCCAGCTCCCGGTGGACCGCTCCGGCGCGCGCGGTGCGGGCGAGGCCGCCATCAAGAGCGGCATCGAGGTCATCGAGCGCGGGGAGCTGTTCGGTATTTACCCCGAGGGGACGCGTTCACCCGACGGCCGCCTCTACCGCGGCAAGCCCGGCGGCCTGGCCAGGGTGGCGCTCGCCACCGGGGCCCCCGTGATCCCGGTGGCGATGATCGACACCGAGAAGATCCAGCCGCCCGGCAAGGTGGTCCCGAAGCTGATGCGCCCGGGCATCCGGATCGGCAAGCCGCTGGACTTCAGCCGCTACCAGGGCATGGACGGGGACCGCTTCATCCTCCGCTCGGTGACCGACGAGGTCATGTACGAGATCATGAAGCTCTCCGGCCAGGAGTACGTGGACATCTACGCCACGGCCGCCAAGCGGCAGATCGCGGACGCGGAGAAGGCCGAGAAGGCCGAGAAGGCCAGGGCCAAGGGAGAGACGGGCACGGGCACGGAGTAGGGCGGGGCGCGGGGGCCGCGTCCACAGCAGACGGGGTGGGGGAGATGGCGAAGCGCGAGCGCGTCGTACGGATGTCGGTCGAGCAGCCGCTGTGGCAGGCCCTGACCGTCTACCGGCTGCTCACCATGGTCTACGCGGTCCTCCTGTTCGCCGCGGCGTACCGGAAGTTCGACCACCCCTGGACCGCGGCCGGCTACCTCGCCTGCCTCGCCGTCTGGACGCTGGCCACCCACCGCAGGGTGGCGAACGCGGCCAGCTGCACCAAGGGCTTCCTCGTCGCCGACCTCACCGTCGCGCTGGCCGGCATCCTGCTCACCCCGCTCGCCGACACCCACGAGCGGATCACGGCGGGCGGCCCCACCCTCCCCAGCATCTGGACCGGCGGCTCGGTCCTCGCCTTCGCCCTCAAGGGCGGCTGGCGCTGGGCCGGCTTCGCCTCGACCTTCGTGGCCGTCGCCAACATCGCCGTCCACGGCGGCGACCCCACCCGGGACACCCTGCACAACGTCCTGCTGGTCTGGGTCGCCTCCATAGCCATCGGGTACGTCGTCGAGGTCGCCCGGGCCAGTGAAGCCACCCTCGCCCGCGCCCTGGAGATCGAGGCCGCCACCCGCGAGCGCGAACGCCTCGCCCGCGACATCCACGACGGGGTCCTCCAGGTCCTCGCCATGGTCCAGCGGCGCGGTACCGAGCTGGGCGGCGAGGCCGCCGAACTCGGCCGGATGGCGGGCGAGCAGGAGGTGGCGCTGCGCACGCTGGTCTCCAGCGGGCTGGTCCACCCCTCCCGGGTCTCGCGCGACGGGTCGCTCGGCGCGCTGGTGGACACGTACGAGGTGGAGGAGCCCGGTGCCGACGAGGGCGAGCTGGACCTGCGCTCCCTGCTCGCCCCGCACGCCGGGTCCCGGGTGAGCTTTGCCGAGCCCGGCACCCCGGTGCTCCTGTCGGCGCCCGCCGCGCGGGAGCTGGCGGCGGCGGTCGGCGCGGCCCTCGACAACGTGCGCAAGCACGCCGGGGAAGGGGCCAGCGCCTGGATCCTGGTCGAGGACTGGGGCGACGAGGTGATCGTGACCGTACGGGACGACGGCCCGGGCATCCCGGCCGGCCGGCTCGACCAGGCGGAGGGCGAAGGGCGCATGGGCGTGGCCCTGTCCATCCGGGGACGCCTGCGCGACCTCGGCGGCAGCGCCGATCTGGTGTCCGTCCCCGGACAGGGCACCGAAGTGGAACTGAAAGTACCGAGGGGGAGCACCCAGTGAACGACGACCGCAGCGCACTCAGCGACATCAAGGTGATGGTCGTCGACGACCATCCGATGTGGCGGGACGCGGTGGCCCGCGACCTGGCCGCCGCGGGGTTCGACGTCGTCGCCACCGCCGGCGACGGCCCGGAGGCGGTACGCCGCGCCCGCGCGGCCGGCCCGCAGGTACTGGTCCTCGACCTCAACCTGCCCGGGATGCCCGGGGTCCAGGTGTGCAAGGAGCTGGTCGGCGCCGATCCCGCGCTGCGCGTGCTCGTCCTGTCGGCCAGCGGTGAGCACGCCGACGTCCTGGAGGCGGTGAAGTCCGGGGCCACCGGCTACCTGCTGAAGTCCGCCGGGGCCCAGGAGCTGATCGACGCGGTCCGCCGCACGGCGGCCGGCGACCCGGTGTTCACCCCGGGCCTGGCCGGCCTCGTCCTCGGGGAGTACCGGCGCCTGGCCACCGACCCGGCGCCGGCCGCCCCCGACGAGCCCAAGGCCCCGCAGCTGACCGACCGGGAGACGGAGGTGCTGCGGCTGGTGGCCAAGGGGCTCTCGTACAAGCAGATCGCGGAGCGGCTGGTCATCTCCCACCGCACGGTCCAGAACCACGTCCAGAACACCCTGGGCAAGCTCCAGCTGCACAACCGGGTGGAGCTCGTCCGGTACGCGATAGAGCGCGGGCTCGACGACGCGTAAGGGGTCGCCCCAGTCGTACTTAGTTCCCCGTACGAGTGAACACGCGTATCCAACGCCTCGTAATTCCACCGGAATTGACCCCGCGCGGCCCCTGCTGTGATCTGGGTCACCACTAGTGTGACCGTCATGGCGAAGGGAGATTCCTTGACTTCCTCCCCTCCCTCAACGGGAGGGGATTCTCACCCTTGCGGGTGGGGCTTCCTGCTTCACCACGAGCTGCCGCGCCAGGGAGAAACCCCGTCGAGGTCTTACGCCCGCTCCACAGGCGGACACCGCCAGCCCGGCGGCCAGAAGGTTCACGGCTGCGTTCTCGTCCCGGTCGTGGGTCGTCCCGCAGTTGCCGCACGTCCATTCACGGACGTCCAGGGGCATTGTTTCGGCGATTGCCCCGCAGGCCGAGCACAGCTTGGAGCTGGGGAACCACCGGTCCACGGTGATCAGCTCGCGCCCGTACCAAGCCGTCTTGTACTCCAGCATGGACCGCAGCTCGCGCCACGCCGCATCGGTGATGGCGCGGGCGAGCTTGTGGTTCTTGAGCATGTTCTTGACGGTGAGGTCCTCGATCACGAGCGTTTGGTTTTCGCGCACGAGTCGAGTCGTCAGCTTGTGCAAGTGGTCCCGGCGGCGGTCTGCGATCCGGGCATGGATGCGGGCCACCCGGAGGCGGGCCTTGGACCGGTTCTTGCTGCCTTGCTCCTTCCGCGACAGCGCCCGCTGGGCTCGGGCCAGACGCTCCCGGTCCTGGCGCTCGTGTTTTGGGTTGGGGATCTTCTCCCCGGTCGACAGTGTGACCAGGGCTGTCAGCCCGGCGTCGATGCCCACGGCGTTCGTCGTGGCGGGCATCGGGGCGGGTCCGTCCTGGCAGAACAGCGACACGAACCAGCGCCCGGCGCGGTCGCGGGAGACCGTGACTGTGGACGGCTCCACCCCCGCCGGCAGGGGACGGGACCACACCACGTCCAACGGCTCGGCCATCTTCGCCAGCGTCAGCCGGCCATCGGCGTAGCGGAACGCGCTGCGCGTGTACTCGGCCGAGGCGCGCGACTTCCGTTTCGACTTGAAGCGGGGGTAATGCGACCGCTTCTCCCAGAACGCCGTGAAGGCACTCTGCAAGTGCCGAAGCGCCTGCTGGAGTGGAACCGAGGACACGTCGGCCAGGTACGCCAGCTCCTCGGCCCTCTTCCAGCTGGTGAGCATGGCCGACGTCTGGCCGTAGCCCACCCGCTCCCTACGGGTTGTCCACGCCTCGGCACGGGCAGCGAGGGCCAGGTTGTAGACCTTCCGCACGCACCCGAACGTCCGCGACAGCTCCACTGCCTGCGCGTCGGTCGGATAGAAGCGGTACTTGAACGCCCGCTTCACAGAAGTAGCCCCCATGCCTTGGACGGTAGGGGCGGTCACGAACCGAACACAAGGTCAGGTCACAGCCTCACTCAGCGGTATTTCGCCGCTGTGCGGTGCGGAGCCGGGGGGCCGTTTCTCCTCCGGCTGAAGCCACGGGTATCCACGCAAGGAGAATGAGATGAAGGTCGGAGTGCTCACGGGCGGCGGCGACTGCCCCGGACTCAACGCGGTGATCCGGGGCGTCGTCCGCAAGGGCGTGCAGGAGTACGGATACGGGTTCGTCGGCTTCAAGGACGGCTGGCGGGGGCCGGTCGAAGGGGACACCGTCCCGCTGGACATCCCTGCCGTCCGGGGCATCCTGCCCCGGGGCGGCACCATCCTCGGCTCCTCGCGCACCAACCCGTTCAAGACGGAGAACGGCGTCCGCGCCATCAAGGAGAACCTCGCGAAGTTCGAGGTCGACGCGCTCATCGCGATCGGCGGCGAGGACACCCTGGGCGTGGCCGCCCGGCTGCACGAGGAGTACGGCGTTCCCTGCGTCGGCGTACCGAAGACCATCGACAACGACCTGTCGGCCACCGACTACACCTTCGGCTTCGACACGGCCGTGGGCATCGCCACCGAGGCCATCGACCGGCTCCACACCACGGCCGAGTCCCACATGCGGGTCCTGGTCGTCGAGGTCATGGGCCGGCACGCAGGCTGGATCGCCCTCCACTCGGGCCTGGCCGGCGGGGCCAACGTCATCCTCATCCCCGAACAGCGCTTCGACATGGACAAGGTCTGCGCCTGGGTGACCTCCCGCTTCAAGGCGAGCTACGCGCCCATCGTGGTGGTCGCGGAGGGGGCGATGCCCACGGACGGGGAGCTGGTGCTCAAGGACGCCACCACGGACTCCTTCGGGCACGTCCGGCTCTCGGGCGTGGGTGAGTGGCTGGCCAAGGAGATCGAGGCCCGGACCGGCAAGGAGGCCCGTACGACGGTCCTCGGGCACGTCCAGCGCGGCGGCACCCCGAGCGCTTTCGACCGCTGGCTGGCCACCCGCTTCGGACTGCACGCGATCGACGCGGTGCGCGACGGGGACTTCGGCAAGATGGTCGCGCTGAAGGGGACGGACATCGTGCGCGTGCCGATCGTCGAGGCCACCTCGAAGCTGAAGACGGTCGACCCCGCGCTGTACGAGGAGGTCGGGGTCTTCTTCGGCTGAGCGCGCGGCAGCCGCAGCCGCTTGCAGGGCAGGGGCGGGCCACGGGTCGTATCGTGACAAACGACCCGTGGTCCGACCTTCCTGTGGGAGCGAGCGTGGAGATCCTGGCCTTCGGAGTGACCGCCGACGAGAAGCCGCTCCTGGAGCGCGCCTTCGAGGGGCAGCACGAGGTCCGCTGCCTCGACGTCTTCCTGAGCGAGGACACCGCACCCATCGCCGCCGGGTACGAGGTCGTCTCCTCCAGCGTCAACGCCGACCTGCACGGCCGGGTCCTGCGCACCCTCGCGGCCGGCGGCACCCGCATGATCGCGCAGCGCTCCACGGGCTTCAACAACATCGACCTGGACGTGGCCCGGCAGCTCGGCATGACCGTCAGCCGGGTCTCGTACTACTCCCCCTACTCCGTGGCCGAGTTCGCCTGGACCCTGGCGATGGCCGTGAACCGGCGGATCGTGCGCGCCTCCAACCGCACCCGGGACTTCGACTTCCGCCTGAACGGGCTGATGGGCCGCGACATGCGGGGCCGCACGGCGGGCGTACTCGGCACCGGCAAGATCGGGGAGGCCTTCACCCGGATCGCGCACGGCTTCGGCATGAACCTGCTGGGCTGGGACGTCGCGCAGAACCAGGCCTGTGCGGAGCTGGGCATGAAGTACGTGGACAAGGACGTGCTGTTCGCGGAATCGGACCTGATCAGCCTGCACGTGCCGCTGCTGGAGTCCACGCAGCACCTCATCGACGCGGCCGCGCTGCGGGCGATGCGGGACGACGTGATCCTGGTGAACTCCAGCCGGGGCGGACTGATCGACACGGACGCGCTGGTCACGGAGCTGCGGGCGGGGCGGTTCACGGGGGTCGGCCTGGACGTGTACGAGGCGGAGGCCGGGGTCTTCTTCATGGACAAGTCCCTCGAGGCCGTCGAGGACGACACCCTCGCCCGGCTGGTGACCTTCCCGAACGTGGTGGTGACCTCGCACCAGGCGTACTACACGAGCGACGCGGTGGGGCAGATCATCGAGACCACGGTCCGCAACGTGGCCGACTACCTCGCGGGGCGGCGCTCCGAGAACACGCTTGTTCCTTCTTGACGAGCCGGGGCGGGGCCACTGGCCGGGCTGGGGTCCGGCCGCCGTCTGCGGGTGGTGGCCGCTGCGCGGGGCTGTCCCCTACCCGCCCTTCCACCGTTCCTCCCCCAGCTACCGCTGGGAGGTGCCCCCAGGGCTCTGCCCGGACCCGCGCCTCGAACGCCGGCGAGGCTGGATCTTTCAGCCTCGCCGGCGATTGCGGCGCGGGGTCTGGGGGCGGAGCCCCCAGGGAACGGGCGAAGGGCGGGTCGGGGACACAGCCCCCCGCCGGCTACGCGCGTACGGCGACCCCCGCCAGGAGGTCGCGGACGAGGTCGACGCCGCGGAGGGTGAGGACCGACTCCGGGTGGAACTGGACCCCCGCGAAGCCCCGCGCCGCGGAGCGCAGCGCGTGGACCTCGCCCGTGGCCCGGTCCCGGGAGACCTCCACGCCGGCGGAGGCCAGGCCCGCGGCCAGCTCCTCCGAGCAGTGCGCGGTGTACGTGTTGTAGAAGCCGACCACCTCCTCGGCCCCGAACAGGTCGATCCGGGTCTGCGCCCCCTGCGCCGGCTCCGCCTTGCGGATCAGCGGCAGGCCCAGCTCGGCGGCCAGCAGCTCGTGGCCCAGGCAGACCCCCAGCAGGCCGTGGCGGTGCGAGGCGAGGAGTTCCCCGGCCAGCGCGCGCAGCATCCGCATCTTCGGGTCGCCCGAGTCCGCCGGGTTGCCCGGGCCCGGGCCCAGGACGACGGGGCCCTCCCAGGCCAGGGCCGTCTCCCGCAGCCGGGGATCGTCGAAGCGGCGTACGGTCACCTCCAGCCCGGCCACCCGCAGCACCTGGGCCAGCATCGCCGTGAAGGTGTCCTCCCCGTCCACCACCAGGGCGTGGCCGCCCACCGAGGCGGGCCGCTCCTGCATCCGGAGCCAGAAGGGGGCCAGGTCCGCCCGCCGGGAGGCCAGGGCCGCCTGGACCCGGGGGTCGTCCGCCAGCCGGGCCCCGTCGAAGGCCGGCCGGGGCGCGGCCGCCCGTACGCCCAGCGCCGCCAGCACCCCGGCGGCCTTGGCGTGGGTCTCGGCCACCTCGCTCAGCGGGTCCGAGTGGCGGACCAGGGTGGCCCCGACCGGTACCCGCAGCGCCCCGTCCGGGGCGATGTCGGCGGTGCGGATCAGGATGGGGGAGTCCAGGGTCTGGGCGCCCGCCGCGTCCAGGCCGAGCAGCGCCAGCGCGCCCGCGTAGTAGCCGCGGCCCCCGCTCTCGTACCGCTCGATCACCCGGCAGGCGTTCTGCACCGGCGAGCCCGTCACGGTCGCCGCGAACATGGTCTCCCGCAGCACCTCGCGGACGTCCAGCGAGGAGCGTCCGCGCAGCTCGTACTCGGTGTGCGCGAGGTGGGACATCTCCTTGAGGCGGGGGCCGACCACGGCTCCGCCCATGTCGCCGACCGTGCACATCATCTTCAGTTCCTCGTCGACGACCATCGACAGCTCCTCGGTCTCCTTGCGGTCGGCGAGGAAGGCGAGGAGGGACTCGGCGGTGGGGCCGGAGGCCGGGTAGCGGTACGTGCCGCTGATCGGGTTCATCACGACCGTGCCGCCCGTCATCCGGACGTGCACCTCCGGGCTCGCCCCGACCAGGGTGCGCTCCGGGGTGTGGACCACGTACGTCCAGTACGCGCCCCGCTCGCCCTCCAGCAGCCGCCGGAACAGCGCCAGCGCGTCGGCCCGGCCGAAGCCCTCGATCCGGCCCTCGTAGGTGCGCCGGATCACGAAGTTCGCCCCCTCGCCGCGGCCGATCTCCTCGCGGATCACCCGCTCGACCGTCCGCGCGTAGTCCTCGTCGGGGACGTCGAAGCCGCCGCCGTCGACCCTCACCGGGTGGTCGGGGAGCGCGGCCAGCGCCAGGGCGAGCGGGATCTCGTACGCCTCCTCGGCGGCCAGCACGGCCAGCGGCGTGCCGTCGTCGCGTACGTCGAACCCGCGCTCGCGGATCTGCCGGAACGGCACCAGCGCGAGGGTGGGCAGCTCCCGTACGGGCAGGTCCGCGAGGCGCTCGGCCTCGTGGACGGGCCCGAGCAGCACCTCGACGGTGTCGTGGTCGCGGCCCGGCGTCCGCCGGCGCAGCAGCGCGAAGGGCGGGGCGCTCTCGTCGAGCAGCCGGCCGAGGTCGAAGAGGCCGAGGGGACCGAGGGGGAGCTGCTGGGGCTGGGACTCGGGCTGGGGCTGGGACATGGGGTGGCGTCCTTCCGGGTGGGAGCGGGAGGGGCGGCCGTGGTCTCGGAAACACCGAAGGCCGCCCCGTGGGGCGGCCTTCGCGTCACTCGTGTCAGTGGGTACGCACGAGAGGTGGGCCGCCGGGAGCGGACCACCACCAGTTCAGGTTGGTCTGTGCGTACATGCGAGGCACCCTAGCCCAAGAGGACGCCGTCCCGCTGCATCCGATCTATACCGACATGTGAACCTTGCATTCCGTTCATTCGGGGCCCCTGCGCCTGCGAACGACACCGTCTCATCTGGTGGGCACCGCGCTGGACGGGGCGAATGACGCCGTAATGTGTACGAGGTGACCGTGAACGCTGAAACCCAAGCCCCCGCCGCCAAGGCGACCTGGCGAGACCTTCCCGCGGCGCAGCAGCCTTCGTACCCCGATGCCGAGGCCCTGCGCGCTGTCGTCGCGGACCTCGAGTCGTATCCTCCCCTCGTTTTCGCGGGTGAGTGCGACCAGCTGCGCGCCCGTCTGGGAGCCGTCGCCAAGGGCGAGGCGTTCCTGCTCCAGGGTGGCGACTGCGCCGAGGCCTTCGACGCCGTGTCCGCCGACCACATCCGCGCCAAGCTGAAGACGCTGCTCCAGATGAGCGCCGTCCTGACGTACGCGGCCTCCGTGCCCGTCGTGAAGGTCGGCCGCATCGCGGGCCAGTACTCCAAGCCGCGCTCCAAGGACACCGAGACCCGCGACGGCGTCACCCTGCCGACCTACCGCGGCGACTCCGTCAACGGCTTCGCCTTCACCGAAGAGGCCCGCATCCCGGACCCGGAGCGGCTCAAGCGCATGTACCACGCGTCGGCCTCGACGCTGAACCTGGTGCGCGCCTTCACCACCGGTGGTTACGCCGACCTGCGCCAGGTGCACGCCTGGAACCAGGACTTCGTGAAGTCCTCCCCGTCCGGGCAGCGCTACGAGCAGCTCGCGCGGGAGATCGACAACGCCCTGAACTTCATGAAGGCCTGTGGCACCGACCCGGCCGAGTTCAAGGCCGTCGAGTTCTACGCCTCGCACGAGGCGCTGCTGCTCGACTACGAAGGCGCGCTGACCCGCACGGACTCGCGTACCGGCAAGCTGTACGACACCTCCGGCCACATGGTCTGGATCGGTGAGCGCACCCGCCAGCTGGACCACGCGCACATCGAGTTCTGCTCGCAGATCGCCAACCCGATCGGCATCAAGCTCGGCCCGACCACCTCGGTGGACGAGGCGCTGACCTACATCGACCGCCTGGACCCCGAGCGCGAGCCGGGCCGGCTGACCTTCGTCGTCCGCATGGGCGCCGACAAGGTCCGCGACAAGCTCCCCGAGCTGGTCGAGAAGGTCACCGCGTCCGGTGCCACCGTCGCCTGGGTCACCGACCCGATGCACGGCAACACCTTCGAGGCGGCCTCCGGCCACAAGACGCGCCGTTTCGACGACGTGCTGGACGAGGTCAAGGGCTTCTTCGAGGTCCACAAGTCGCTGGGCACCCACCCGGGCGGCATCCATGTCGAGCTCACCGGTGACGACGTCACCGAGTGCGTGGGCGGCGGCGACGAGATCTTCGTCGACGACCTGCACCAGCGCTACGAGACGGCCTGCGACCCGCGGCTCAACCGCAGCCAGTCCCTGGACCTGGCGTTCCTGGTCGCCGAGATGTACCGCGACCAGTAGGCGATCTCCGGAATGTAGCTTCCTATGACAGTGGGGCGCGGATCGATGTGATCCGCGCCCCACTGTCGTACCCGGGTCTTTTAGGGGACCCTAACTTTGGGTACGGTTAGGTAAGCCTCACCGAATAGGGGATGGCCCGCCGAACCGTTCCGCACCAGGGAGGTGAACCGCGTGTACGTCTGCTCTTGCTTCGGGATCACCGACAAGCAGGTCAAGGAACACGCGGCTGCCGGGGCCTGCACCCCCCGCCAGATCGCCTCGGCCACCAAGGCCGGCACCGACTGCGGCTCCTGCGTGCGCACCATCCAGGGCATCCTCGGCCGTGGCGCGTGCCCCCGCCGGGAACTGCTGGAGAAGGGCAACGCCGCGGCCGTCCTCGCCGCCGACCCGCAGGCGGCGCCCGCGCCCGCGCTGGCGGAAGCGGCCTGACGGCTGAGGCCTGAGGCCTGAGGGCCGACGGCTAGCTCGGCTGCTCGATGAGCTGGGCGATGTACAGCGGCTCGCCGAGGGACTCGATCAGCTCCAGCTGGGTGTCGAGGTAGTCGATGTGGTGCTCCTCGTCCGCCAGGATCTCCTCGAAGAGGCGGGCGGAGGTGATGTCACCCTTTCCGCGCATGACCTCGATGCCGCGCTTGAGGCGGTCGATCGCCTCGACCTCGACCTGCCGGTCCGCCTGGAACATCTCCGTGATCGTCTGTCCGACGCGCACGTGGAAGAGGCGCTGGTAGTTCGGCAGACCGTCGAGCATCAGGATGCGCTCGGTGATCTTGTCCGCGTGCTTCATCTCGTCGATGGACTCTTCACGCGTGTACTTGGCGAGCTTGGTCCATCCCTTGTTGTCCTGGATGCGGTAGTGCAGCCAGTACTGGTTGATGGCCGTGAGCTCGCCGGTCAGCTGCTCGTTGAGGAATTCGAGGACCTCGGGGTCGCCCTGCATCGCAGAGGCTCCTTCCAAGCAATGTCAGCTAGGTGACTGGGCAGTGCGCGCATCCTTGCACTGCCGTCCTGGGCCGTCCAGTAAGTGCCTCCTTAGTGGGAGTTGCCGTGACTTGCCCGAATCGGGTCGTACCTGGTCGTGACCACCCCGCCACGTCTGTCACCATGGAGGTATGGGTCAGCCGGAAAGCCGGGAATCTCCGGGAGCAGAGCAGCTCGAGCTCCCTCCGGGGCAGCGGTTGCAGAGGGGCTGGCCGGTCACCCATTACGGTCCCGTGCCCAAGTTCAAGCCGGACCGCTGGGAGTTCCGCGTCTTCGGCGCGACCGCCGACGGCGAGAAGCACTGCTGGAACCACGAGGAGTTCGCGGCCCTGCCGTTCGACTCGGTCGTGGCCGACCTGCACTGCGTCACCAAGTTCAGCATGCTGGGCGCCGAATGGGGCGGCGTGCTGGCGCGTACCGTCCTGGCCCTGGCCCCGCCGGCCCCGCAGGTCACGCATGTGATGGTGTGGGCCGAGTACGGCTTCAGCTCCAACATGAGACTGGCCGATTTCGCCTCCGAGCGGACCGTCTTCGCCACCCACATGGGTGGCGAACTGCTCACCGCGGAGCACGGTTTCCCGCTGCGGCTCGTGGTCCCGCACCTGTACGCCTGGAAGGGCCCCAAGTGGGTCCGCGGCATCGAGTACATGACCGCCGACCGCCGGGGCTTCTGGGAGGAGCGCGGCTACCACAACATCGGCGACCCCTGGCGCGAGCAGCGCTACTCGTACCAGGAGGAACCGGGCGACGGCCCGGAGCTGTAGCCGCCCCGCCCGCCCGCCCCTGCCGCCGTCAGTGGTGGTACTGGTGGACGACCGCGTGACCCTTGCCGCGGCCGATCATCCACTTGTTGACCGGGGTGGTCAGGACGAAGGCGACGGCGAGCGCGATCGCCAGCACCGTCCAGAACAGCGGCGCCGAGAGGTGGGCGTCCATGGCGCCGGGCCACAGGGCGATCACCCCGTTGTCGACCAGCTCCATGACCGCGATCGACAGGGTGTCCGCGGCCAGCGCCACCCGGATGGCCGTACGCAGGTCCACGCCGGCGGTGAGGATGCCGCGCAGCGTGAGCGCGTAGCCGAAGAAGAACGCGAGGACGATCGCCAGGATCATCGTCGGGACGTTCCCCCAGCCCAGCGCGGTGCCGATGACCATGCCGAGCACCTCGCCGATGGCGCAGCCGGTGAGGCAGTGCAGGGTGGCCTTGGCCGCCATGGCCCAGCTGACCTTGCCGCCGTGGGCGTGGGCGTGGGTGTGGTCCTGCCCGTAGTCCTGGTGATGCTGGTGGTGCTCGTGGTTCGCGTGTGCGTGCTCCATGACAACCCCCTGAAGGCTTGAGGGAAACGCCCGGTGACGGTCCTGCCGCTACGACAGAACCGTATACCCCCCCAGGGTATTCCTCAACAGATCAGTGGAGGTCGCGCAGCTCCTTGAGCAGGGCCACGTCGCCCGCGTGCCCCTCCTTGCCGCCCGGCGTTTCGATGATCAGCGGCACGCCGTCCGTCTCGGGGTGCGAGAACAGCTCGGCGAAGGCCTCCCGGCCGATGTGGCCCTGGCCGATGTTGGCGTGCCGGTCCTTGTGGGCGCCGACGCCCTCCTTCGAGTCGTTGGCGTGGATCAGCTTCAGCCGGCCCGCGCCCACGCTCTCCACCAGCAGGTCCAGCGTCTGCTTGGTCCCGCCGGGCTCGGCCAGGTCGTGCCCGGCCGCGAAGATGTGGCAGGTGTCCAGGCAGATCCCGAGCTTCGGGTGGTGGTCGAGCGCGTCGAAGTACGGGCCGAAGTCCCAGGTGCGAGAGCACAGCGAGGAACCCTGCCCGGCCGTGGACTCCAGCAGTAGGAAGGGGTCGTCCTCGTGCGTCAGCTCGTCCAGCAGCGGCAGCATGTGCTCCCTGACCTGCGCGTACGCCGCCTCGCGCGGGCGGCCCCCGGTCGCCGAGCCGGTGTGCACGACCACCCCGAGCGCGCCGATCTCCCGGCCCCGGCGCAGCGAGTGGCGCAGGGACTCCACCGACTTCTCGACGGTCGCCTCGGTGTGGGAGCCGAAGTTGATCAGGTACGGGGCGTGCACGTACGCCGGGATCGACTCCTCGGCGCACCGGGCACGGAACAGCTCGTCCTGCGCCGGGTTGCCGGTCGGAGTGGCCCAGCCGCGCGGGTTGGCCACGAAGACCTGCACGGCCTCCGCGCCCATCTCCCGGGCGTACGTGAGGCCGACCGAAGCCAGCCCGCCGGCGACGGGGACGTGCCCGCCCACGGGATTGCGTATCACTGGCTCGTCACAGCCCCTTCGTCTTGACGGTGATCGTGCTGCCCTCGGGCGCGCCCTGGCCACCGGGCACCGACTGGGTTTCCACCGTGCTGCTGAAGGAGAGGAAGGGGCGGTCCACCTTCACCTTGAAGCCCAGGGCCTCCAGGGTCTTGCGGGCCACGTCCACATCCTGGCCGGTGACGTCCGGCACCTGGACCTGGCGGGGCCCCTTGGACACGGTCAGCGTGACCGTGTCGCCCGCGGCGGCCTGGGTGCCGGCGGCGGCCGACTGGTTGGCGACCGTACCGGCGGGCGAGGCGGAGTTGACCTGCTCGGCGGCCGTCTCCACCCTCAGGCCGAGGCCCTCCAGGGCGGCCCGGGCCTGGTCGAGGGACCTGCCGGTGACGTTCGGGACGGGCACGGGGCGGCCCTTGCTGACGACGAAGGCGACCGCGGTGTCGGGGGCCCGCTTCTGCCCGCCCGCCGGGTCGGTGCTGATCACCGAGCCCTGGGCGACGTCCTGGCTGAACGCCTGGGTGACGATGCCGGGGGCCAGCCCCGCCTTCGACAGCTCCGCCTTGGCCTCCTCCAGCGGCCTGCCCTTGAGGTCGGGCACGCTGACCACCTCGGGGCCGCGGGAGACGGTCAGGGACACCGTGCCGTTGCCGCGGATCCGCTCGCCGCTGCCGGGGTCGCTCTCCATGACCGTCCCGCGGTCGAAGGCTTCGCTGAACTTCCGGTCGACCTTCTTGACGCCGAGGCTGGCGGCGGACAGCTCCGACCGGGCCTGGGCCTCCGTCTTGCCGAGGAGGTTGGGGACCTTGGTGAACTGCCCGGAGTTGATGTACCAGACGCCGGTGCCGAGGCCCAGCGCGAGCAGGATCCCCACCACAGTGAGGATCACCCCGCGCCGGGGCCCCCGCCGTCCCGGGGCCGCGTGCGGGGCCGGGGTGTGGTGCTGGTGCTGGGGCTGGGGGCGTTCCAGGCGGGAGGTGTGGTGCACGGGCTGCGGCTGCCCCACCGGGCGCGGGATCACGCTGGTGCGGTCCTCGGCGGCGGACCGCTCCGCGGCCCGCGCCTGCGGCGGTACGGCGTCCAGCTCGGCCTCGCCGAGCCGCGCCCGGGCCTCCCGGGCCAGCCCGAGCAGGGCCGCGGCATCGTAGGGGCGCAGCTCGGGGCTGCGGGCGGCGGCGTGCGCGACCAGCTCGTCGAGGGCGGCGGACAGCCCGGGGACGGCGGCCGAGGGGGGCGGCACGTCCTCGTTGAGGTGCTGGTACAGCACCTGGGCGGGGGTGCCGCCGGTGTGGGGCTTGGAGCCGGTGAGCATCTCGTACAGGACGACACCGCAGGCGTAGACGTCCACGCGGGTGTCGGTGACGCCGTCCTCGATCTGCTCGGGCGCGAGGTAGGAGACGGTGCCGAGGACGGAGCCGGTGGTGTTGGTGGCCGAGTCCACGGAGCGGACCAGGCCGAAGTCGGCCACCTTGACGCGGCCGTCGTCGCCGATCAGGACGTTCTCGGGCTTCATGTCCCGGTGCACGAAACCGGCCCGGTGGGCGGTGCCGAGGGCGGCGAGCACCGGCTCGAGGATGTCGAGCGCCGCCCGGGGCTGGAGCGCACCGCGCTCGCGCAGCACGTCGCGCAGGGTGCAGCCGGAGACGTACTCCATGGCGAGGTACGTGTACGGCCCGTCGGTGCCCTGGTCGAAGACGGCGACGACGTTCGGGTGCGCGAGGCGCGCCACGGACTTCGCCTCACGGATGAAGCGGTCGACGAAGGCGGCGTCGGCGGCGAGGTCCGGGTGCATGATCTTGAGCGCCAGGACCCGGTCGAGGCGGGTGTCGAAGGCCCGGTAGACCGTGGCCATGCCGCCGGCCGCGATACGGGCGTCGACGCGGTAGCGGCCGTCGAGCACGCGCCCGACGAGGGGGTCATCCAGGGTCGTATCCACCCGGCGATTCTACGAGCCCCTCCACTACGCCCGGCCGGGGTGTCCATGCTTGCAGCGCAGCCGTGACGTGGAGGGGGTGCGGGGCTTGCGGCGCGGGCCCGCTATCTCCCCCTCGAGGGGTGGGGGTGGGCGGTGGCTGCCCAGCCGGCACCCCGCCTCCCGACCCCCGCCCCGCCCCTTCAGAACGCCGGCCGCTCCGGGTCCAGAGCCGCGCGGCCCTGCGTCGGGGAGGAGGCTTCGGCGAAGCGGCGTTGGGGGATGCGGCCCGCGCGGTGGGCCAGGCGGCCCGCCGAGACGGCGTCGCGCATCGCCGCGGCCATCAGGACCGGCTGCTGCGCACGCGTCACCGCCGAGGCGAGCATCACTCCCGCACAGCCGAGCTCCATCGCCAGGGCCGCGTCGGAGGCGGTGCCGGCGCCCGCGTCGAGGATCACCGGGACCCCGGCGCGCTCGACGATCAGCTCGAAGTTGTGCGGGTTGCGGATGCCCATCCCCGAGCCGATCGGGGACCCCAGCGGCATGATCGCCGCGCAGCCCACGTCCTCCAGCTTCCGGGCGAGGACCGGGTCGTCGTTGGTGTACGGCAGGACCGTGAAGCCCTCGTCGACCAGGACCTCGGCGGCGTCCAGCAGCTCGACGCCGTCGGGGAGCAGGGTGCGCTCGTCCGCGACGACCTCCAGCTTGATCCAGTCCGTGCCCAGTGCCTCCCGTGCCAGCCGGGCCGTGAGCACGGCCTCGCCGGCCGTGAAGCAGCCCGCGGTGTTGGGGAGCACGGCGATGTCCAGCTTGGACAGGACGGACAGGACCGAGCCCTGCACCGTGGGGTCCAGGCGGCGCATGGCCACCGTGGTCAGCTCGGTGCCGGAGGCGACCAGGGCGCGTTCCAGGACGTCCAGGCTCGGGGCCCCGCCGGTGCCCATGATCAGCCGGGAGGAGAAGGTCCGGCCGCCCAGGGTGAAGTCGTCGTCAGCCATGGTGGTCAGCCTCCCTGGACCGCGGTGAGGATTTCGACCCGGTCGCCTTCGTCCACCCGCGTCGCCGGCCACTGGCCGCGCGGGACGACGGTCTCGTTGAGCGCGGCGGCCACGCCGGAGGGGGCGGTGGTGAGGGTGGCGACCACCGCGTCGAGGGTGGTGCCGGCCGCGACCTCGCGCGGCTCGCCGTTGACGGAGATGGTCATGCGTACGACTCCTGACGCGTGGGGGAGAAACGGCGCGGGGTGAAGGGGCGGGCGATCTCCGGCACGATGCCGGTGGCCAGCAGTTCCGCCATCACGTCGCCGGTGAGCGGGGTCAGCAGCACCCCGTTGCGGTAGTGCCCGGTGGCCAGGTGCAGGCCGGGCAGGTCGGTCGGGCCGAGCAGCGGCGCGTTGTCGGGGGAGCCGGGGCGCAGTCCCGCCAGGGTCTCGACCAGCGGGAGCTCGGTGATGCCGGGTACCAGCTCGTGGGCGTCGCGCAGCAGCTCGTAGACCCCGCCGGCGGTGACCGTGGTGTCCCAGCCGAGTTCCTCGCTGGTGGCTCCGACGACGAGCTCGCCGTTCTCGCGCGGCACCAGGTAGACGTGGCTGCCGCGCACGACGGCCCGTACCGTCCGGGACAGGAACGGCGTGTACGCGGCGGGTACGGCGAGCCGCAGCACCTGCCCCTTCACCGGCCGTACGGGCGGCAGCGCCTCGGCCGGTACGCCGGCCAGCAGGCCGCTGTTGGAGCCGGCGGCCAGGACCACCTGGTCGGCGAGCAGCTCCGTGCCGTCGTCGAGCAGTGCCCCGGTGGCCCGGTCGGCGGTGACGAGCAGCCGCTCCGCGCGGGCCCGGTGGATCGCCACCCCGGCCCGCTCGCAGGCGGCCAGCAGCGCGGCGGCGAGCCGGCGCGGGTCCACCTGGTGGTCCCCGTCGGCGCGCAGCCCGCCGCGCACCCCGGGTGCCAGCATCGGCTCCAGGCGGCGGCACTCGCGGCCGGTGAGCCACTCGGACTCCAGGCCGCAGCGGCGCTGGAGGGCGTGCAGTTCCCGCAGGTGGAGGCGGTCGTCGGCGTCGAGGGCGACGGCGAGGGTGCCGCAGGCCCGGTAGCCGAGGTCCATGCCGCCGCTGGCTTCGGTGAGCTCGGCGGCGAATTGCGGGTAGCGGGCGGCGGAGGCGACGTTGAGGCCGAGCAGGGTCTCCTCGCCGTAGTGCAGTTCGGTGACGGCGGCCAGCATGCCGGCCGCGACCCGGGCGGCGCCGCCGCCGGGGTCCGGGTCGGCCAGCGCGGTGCGCAGCCCTCGCCGGGCCGCCTGCCAGGCCGTGACCAGGCCGATGATGCCGCCCCCGATGACGAGGACGTCGGATCCTTTTCCGGATCCCTTCCGAGATGAGTGCATGGGCGTCCAGCCCCTCCCTTCGCCGGCATGACCCGGATCAGGTTCGTACGGTCGGAGGCCGTCCAGCCTCCCTCTCAGCCCGGTGCGCCCGGACTCCCGCGATAGGTACGGTGGCCAGACTAACCCCGGCGCCGGAGCCGGGTAAGGCTGCCTCCCCGCCCTCTATTCCTGACGGTACGTCAGTTCATTAGGCTGGGCCGCGTGAGCCAACAGACCGAACAGACGAAGCCCGGTGTCGTGATCGCCGGCGCCGGAATGGCCGGCGTGCAGACCGCCGTGGCCCTGCGGGAGCAGGGCTACGACGGCCCCGTGACCCTGCTGGGCGCCGAACCGCACCAGCCCTATGACCGGCCCCCGCTGTCCAAGGCGGTACTGCTCGGCAAGGCCGAGGACTCCGCCTTCGAGGTGGACTTCGAGGGCCTGGGCATCGACCTGCGGCTGGGCGTCGAGGTCACCGGGCTGCGGGCGCCGGCGCGCGAGATCGACACCGAGGCCGGCCCGGTCCCGTACGAGGTCCTCGTGCTGGCCACCGGTGCCCGGCCGCTGACCCTGCCCGGCACCGAGGGGATCCCGCACGTCCACCTGCTGCGCACCCTCGACGACGCCGCCCGGCTGCGCCCGGTACTGGCGGCGGCCCCCGAGGTGGTGGTCGTCGGGGCCGGCTGGATCGGCGCCGAGTTCGCGACCGCGGCCCGCGAGGCCGGCTGCGCCGTGGCGGTGGTCGAGGCCGCGGACCGGGTCCTGGCCGGGGCCCTGCCCGCCGAGGTCACCGCCCCGATGGCCCGGTGGTACGCCGAGGCCGGGGCCACGCTGCTCACCGGCGCGAAGGTCGCCGGGATCGAGGAGGGCCGGGTCCGGCTGGCGGACGGCCGCGAGCTGCCCGCCGCGGCCGTCGTCGTCGGCATCGGCGCCCGGCCCGCCACCGACTGGCTCCCCGGCACCGGGATCGAGCTCGGCCCCGACGGCTCCGTCACCGCCGACGCGTACCTGCGCACCTCCCTGCCCGGGGTCTACGCGGTCGGCGACTGCTCCTCCTTCCCGTCGGCCCGCTACGGCAAGCGGCTGCTGGTCCACCACTGGGACAACGCCCTCCAGGGCCCCCGGGCGGTCGCGGCGAACATCATCGCCGGGGAGGCCGTGCAGGCCTACGACCCCGTGCCGTACTTCTGGTCCGAGCAGTTCGGCCGGTTCGTCCAGTACGCGGGCCACCACGGCGGGGCCGACACCCTGCTGTGGCGCGGCGACCCGGCCGCCCCCACCTGGTCGGTGTGCTGGCTGCGCGGGGGCGCGCTGGTCGCCGTCCTGGCCGTGGGCCGCCCCCGGGACCTGGCGCAGGGCCGCAAGCTGATCGAGACGGCCGTCCGCGTCGATCCGGCCAAGGTCGCGGACCCGGGTGTTCCGCTGAAGTCGGCCCTGGTCTGACGGGGCCCCGGCCCCGGACGGACGGGGCCGGGTACCGGCAGCCCGCCCGAGGTGGCAGGCTTGTGCCCGTGACCGAGATTGACGCAAAGATCGATGCCCTTGTCCCCTCCTGGCTGTACCTCCCCGACATCGCGGAGATGCTCGACATCGAGGTGACCCGGGTCCGCCAGATGGTCAAGGAAGGACAGCTGATCGCCGTACGCCGGGGCGAGAACCGCGCCCTGCAGGTTCCGGCGCAGTTCATCGACGGCGACAAGGTCGTCAAGGGGCTCGTCGGCCTGCTGACCGTGCTGCGTGACGACCGGTTCTCCGACGAGGAGATGCTGGAGTGGCTCTTCACCGAGGACCCGACCCTGCCCGGCACCCCCGTGCAGGCGCTGCGCGAGAATCGCGGCACGGAGGTCAAGCGCCGCGCCCAGGCGCTCGCCCTCTGACCGGCTGATCCACAGGTGTGCGGGCCGATCCCGTCGGCCCGCACACCGCCACCACCACGGGGGTACTCCCATGCAGCAGCTGTCCGACGCCCGGCTCTACCTGTGCACGGACGCACGCAAGCGGCAGGGCGACCTCCCCGAGTTCCTCGACGCCGCCCTGGCCGGCGGCGTGGACATCGTCCAGCTCCGCGACAAGGGCATGGAGGCCGGCGAGGAACTCGAACACCTCCAGGTCTTCGCCGAAGCCGCCCGCCGCCACGGCAAGCTCCTCGCGGTCAACGACCGCGCCGACGTCGCGCACGCCATCGGCTCCGACGTCCTGCACCTGGGCCAGGGCGACATCCCCGTGCCCGCCGCCCGCGCGATCCTGGGCGGGGGAGTGCTGATAGGCCGTTCCTGCCACGCCGAGTCCGAGGTGGACGCCGCCGTCGCCGAGCCCGGCGTGGACTACTTCTGCACCGGCCCCTGCTGGCCCACCCCCACCAAGCCCGGCCGCCACGCCCCCGGCCTCGACCTCGTCCGGTACACGGCCTCCCTGGAGCAGGACCGCCCCTGGTTCGCGATCGGCGGCATCGACCGCGCCAATCTGGACGAGGTGCTGGACGCCGGAGCCACCCGCGTCGTCGTCGTACGGGC
The DNA here is from genome assembly GCF_026343185.1 of Streptomyces sp. NBC_00091. Lineage (GTDB taxonomy): Bacteria > Actinomycetota > Actinomycetes > Streptomycetales > Streptomycetaceae > Streptomyces. The sequence goes on from NZ_JAPEMA010000001.1 coordinate 4,431,032, forward strand.
GATCACCGAAGCCTCGGACCCCCAGGCGGCCGCCGCCGAACTCTCCAAGCTGATCCGCGCCCGCCTGGCCTAGTGTCCAAAAACGTGTCCAATGGATGGACAGCGCTTCGGCGTCCGCCGGGGCGCGTCTAACCTGCCCGTATGGCCCTTGGTACCGCTTCCACCTGGTCGGATCGTGCACACACGGTCCGCGACCTCCTCGCGTCCGGAAGCTCGTATTCCTTCGAGTTCTGGGCCCCCAAGACCGAGAAGGGCGAGCGCAACCTCTGGAACGCGCTCCGCCGGATCGAGGCGGTCTCCCCGAGTTTCGTCTCCGTCACGTACGGAGCCGGCGGCTCCACCCGGGGCGGCACCGTCCGCGCCACCCAGCAGATTGCCGCCGACACCACCCTGACGCCCGTCGCGCACCTCACCGCGGTGGACCACTCCATCGCCGAGCTGCGCCACGTCATCGGCCAGTTCGCCGACGCCGGGATCCGCAACATGCTCGCCCTGCGCGGAGACCCGCCGGGCGACCCCATGGGCCCCTGGGTCAAGCACCCCGAGGGCGTGGACTACGCGGCCGACCTGGTGCGCCTGCTCAAGGAGTCCGGCGACTTCTGCGTCGGCGTCGCGGCCTTCCCCGAGATGCACCCCCGCTCGGAGGACTGGGACACGGACATCCGGCACTTCGTGGACAAGTGCCGCGCCGGTGCGGACTACGCCATCACCCAGATGTTTTTCGATCCCGAGAATTATCTGCGGCTTCGCGACAGCGTCGAGAAGGCCGGCTGCGAGACCCCGATCATCCCCGAGGTCATGCCTGTTGTGGGCATCAAGCAGCTCGACCGGCTGCCCCAACTCAGCACCGCGGTCTTCCCCGAGGACGTCAAAGAGCGCATGCTCGCCGTCAAGGACGATCCGGCCGCTGTACGCTCCATTGGCATCGAGTTCGCCACGGAGTTCTGCGCGCGGCTGCTGTCCGAGGGTGTCCCCGGACTGCACTTCATCACGCTGAACAATTCCACGGCGACTCTCGAAATCTACGAGAACCTGGGCCTGCACCAGCGGGCCTGATCGGCCGTCTCCCCGATTCCCGCGCGGGCGGCCGTACCGAGAGGGGCCTTGCATGGGAATGACGGTCCTCTACATCGCGTTCGGTTTCGTCGCGTTGTGGCTGCTTGCCGAGGTCCTGATGCAGTACAAGGCCCGGCTGCGCTGGCGCCTGCTCGCCTTCACCGGCTTCGTCGGAGTGGTGGCCGGGGTGGTACTGCCGTCGGTGCTCGTGATCGCCGCCGGCGCGACCGCGTTCGCCGTCGGCCAGACCCTGGTCACGCTCTCCTTCCGCAAGGGCTTCGTGGCCGGCTGGGCGCTGCGCCGCGGCGGAGCGCCCGCACCGCAGGAGGCGCAGAGCAGACGCCGCCGCTCCGGGAGCGGACCGCGCCCGGAGCCCGCGCTGGAGGTGACCGGGCTGGAGTACGCCTCCCAGGGCCAGGCCCCCGCCGGGGACACCGGGCCCGCCGACGCGGTGTTCACCCCGCAGCCGGTGCCGGAGGAGACCGGCTCGTACGGGATACAGAGCTTCGTCCCCCAGCAGCCCCAGCAGCCCGGGCAGTCCCAGCAGCCCGCCGCCGGGGCACCCTTCGCCTCGCCGTACGCCACGCCCGAGCAGGACGCCCACCAGTACGCGGCCTACTACGACCCGCAGCAGGGACAGGGCGGCTACGACTACTCCGGCGGCTACCCCGGGGGCGAGCAGCAGGTCTACGCCGCCTACTCGGACCCGTACATCGGCACCGGCGGCGAGGTCTCCCCGGCCCCGCCCTACGACGGCACCGGCTACCAGCCGTACGCCGACCCGGCGCAGCAGCAGTACTCCATGGACACCCCGCCCGGCGGGGTCTGGGTCCCGCAGCAGCGCGCCACCGACGCCGCCCCGCAGCCCTACCCGGAGCAGGACCCGCAGCAGCCGCCGCAGGGGTACCCGTACCAGGGCAACGGGGAGTACGGCCAGTACCGCCACTGACGCCGGACCGGGGCGGGGCGAGGGCCCGGGCCCTGTCCCGGGACGGGGCTCACTGCGAGCCCCGGAACTCCGCCCCCTCCACGATCAGCCCGGCCACCAGGGCCCCCGTCATCCCGGCGTGCGCGAGCCCGCCGCCGGGGTGCGCCCAGCCGCCCGCCAGGTACAGCCCGGGGAGGGCCGTCGTGTTGGCCGGGTACAGCAGCCGCCCGCCGTCCCCCGGCAGGGCCGGCGCCGGCACCGATCCGCCGCGCGCGCCCGTGGCCGCCTCCACGTCCGCCGGGGTGCGCACCTCCTGCCACAGCAGGCGCCCCCGAAGCCCCGGGACGGCCCGTGCGGCGAGGTCCAGCAGCTTCTCCGGGTCCGGGACCGGCGCCCCGCCCGCGGGGCCGCACACGGCGCTGACGGTGACCGCCTCGTGGTCCGCGTCGGGCCGGGTCGCCGGGTCGTCCGGGCGCAGCACCGTGACCAGCCGGACGCCCGCCGAGCCGGGGGAGTGCACCAGAGTGCGGTGGACGGCGTCCGCCGGGCGGGCGCCGCGCAGGGCCAGCAGCAGGGTCAGCCGCCCGGGCAGCTCCGCCCCCTTGGCCGGTACGCCGCCCCGCGGCCGGGGCACGGAGCCGCTCGGCAGCTGCCTCGGGTCGATCCCGCAGACGACGGAGTCGGCGGCCACCTCGGTACCGTCGGCCAGCCGCACCCCGGCCGCCCTGCCGTCGCGGCTCAGGACCGCGCGTACGGGCGAGCCGAAGACGAACTCCACCTTCCGCTCCCGGCAGCGCTCGTAGACGGCGGTGGCCAGCTCGCGCATGCCGCCCATGACGTACCAGCTGCCGAAGGTCTGCTCCATGTACGGCAGCGCGGCCGCCGCGGCGGGCGCCGCGTCGGGGTCCAGCCCGTACGCCTGGACCCGTCCGGCCAGCAGCTCGCCGAGCCCGCCGCCCAGCTCGCGCCGGGCCACCTCGGCCAGCGTCGGCGTACGGCGGCGCAGCAGGCCGCTCCCGCGCAGGGCCGGGTACGGGTCGCTGCCCAGCACCTGCCAGTCGGGGCGCAGCGGCTCCTCCAGCAGGGGGCGGCGGGTGGCGTCCCAGGTGTCGCGGGCCCGGCCCAGCAGGGCGTTCCAGCGCTCCCCGGCGCCCGCGCCGAAGGTCTCGTCGAGGGCGGCGGCGACCCCGCCCCGGGAGGCGCCCGGGAGGGTGACGGCGGCGCCGTCCAGGACGTGCCGGACGGCGGGGTCCAGCTGGACCATGTCGACGCAGTCCTCGAGCGGCCGCTTGCCGGTCTTCACGAACAGGTCGCGGTAGACGGCGGGCAGGTGCAGCAGCCCCGGCCCGGTGTCGAAGGCGAAGCCGTCCCGCTGGAACCGGCCGACGGAGCCCCCGTAGGTGGTCCCGCGTTCGTACACCGTCACCTGGTGCCCCGCCACGGCCAGCCGGGCCGCCGTCGCCATCGCGCCCATGCCGGCGCCGATCACCGCAATTCTTGCCATGCGGCTGAGCCTATCGAGCGAGGTCAGCGGCTCAGCCGGGCGGTGCCCCGCCGACGGCGCGGGCCGCCGCTGCCAGCCGTTTCTCCTCACGGCGCTGGGCGCGCCGTCGCCGGAAGCGGCGGATCCGGCTCCACAGGTAGACCAGCAGGGCCAGGCCGATGACCAGCAGCACGGCCGCGATGATCGCGGCGGCCTGCGGATTGAACATGGCGAAGGTGACGATGCCGCCCACGCCCAGGTCCTCGGCGGTGCTCAGCGCGATGTTGCTGAACGGCTCGGGCGAGGTGTTGACCGCCATCCGGGTGCCGGCCTTGACGAAATGGCTGGCCAGGGCGGTGGATCCGCCGACCGCGCCGGCGGCGAGGTCGGAGAGCGAGCCGCTCTGCCCGGCCAGGAGGGCGCCGACCACGGCGCCGGAGACGGGCCGGATCACGGTGTGGACGGTGTCCCACAGGGAGTCCACGTACGGGATCTTGTCGGCCACGGCCTCGCACAGGAACAGCACGCCCGCCACGACCAGGACATCGGTGCGCTGGAGCGAGGCCGGTACCTCGTCGGTCAGTCCGGTCGCGCCGAAGATGCCGAGCAGGAGGATCACGGCGTACGCGTTGATCCCACTGGCCCAGCCGCTGGTGAAGACCAGGGGGAGCACACTCATTTGCCCAGGATGCCGCAGCACGGGTGATCCGGCAGGCAGAAACGGTGAGGGGACGGCCGCGAGCGCGCGGCCGTCCCCTCACCGACGGAATGTGTACGGGGCTGGTTACTGCCCCTGTTCGTCACGGCGGCGCTGCCACCGTTCCTCGATTCGGGTCATCATCGACCGACGCTGCCGGCTGCGGCCACGGGCCGAACCGCCTGCGCTTCCGGAGACGGGCTGCTCGCCAGGCTTGGGTGCCTTGCGCCAACCGGTGACCACGAGGACCGTACAGGCCAGCATGACGAGGAATCCCACCACGCTGATCCAGAGCACTTCCTGCCAGATCACACCGGTCATGAGGAGCGCGATACCCACCACAATGCCTACGACTGCCTGGTAGACCCGTCGCCGGGTGTACGTGCGCAGTCCACTGCCCTCAAGCGCTGTCGCGAACTTGGGGTCTTCGGCGTACAGCGCTCGCTCCATCTGCTCGAGCATTCGCTGCTCGTGCTCCGAGAGCGGCACGGGAGTCCTCCTCATCCGTCGGTCGCGGGGGGTAGCGACCAGGGGTCCCCTTCAGGATAGGCGGGGAATCGCCCCCGTGATACCCGCCCTCTACGCCACATTCTGCAAACCACTGCGTATGACAAACCACCGTCGCCAAGGCGGCCATCGAGGCGCTTATTCCCCAATGAGCAGTCCGCCATGCCGACCGGTGCACCCGATCATACGTGTCGGCGCGCCGGATGGGAGGGGATCCGCAGGACCCCGTCCGAGCAAGCCCGCAGATCAGGCGGGCTTCTCGCCAAGGACGTGCAGCTGCGTGGCGACCGCGTGGAAGGCGGGCAGCTCGGCGGCGGCCTCCTCCAGACGCAGCAGCGCCTCGACAGCCCCCGGCTCGGTGTCCACGAGCACTCCGGGGACCAGGTCGGCGAAGATCCGCACCCCGTGGACCGCGCCGACCTCCAGGCCGGCGTCGCCGACGAGCGCGCTCAGCTGCTCGGCGGTGAAGCGGCGCGGCACCGGGTCGCCGGCGCCCCAGCGCCCGGCCGGGTCGGTGAGCGCGGTGCGGGCCTCGGTGAAGTGCCCGGCCAGCGCCCGCGCCAGCACGGCCCCGCCGACGCCGGCGCCGAGCAGGCTGAGGATGCCGCCGGGGCGCAGGGCGGCGACCACGTTGGCCACGCCCTCGGCCGGGTCGTCCACGTACTCGAGCACACCGTGGCAGAGCACCACGTCGTACGCGGTCCGCTCGACGACGTCCAGCAGGCCCTGGGCGTCGCCCTGCACCCCGCGCACCAGGTCGGCGACACCGGCCTCGGCGACCCGGCGCTCCAGCCCGAACAGCGCGTTCGGACTGGGGTCGACCACGGTCACCCGGTGGCCCAGCCGGGCCACGGGCACGGCGAACTTGCCGGTGCCGCCGCCGGTGTCCAGTACCTCCAGCACGTCCCGCCCGGTCGCCTTCACTCGGCGGTCGAGGGCCTCCTTGAGGACCTCCCACACCACGGCGGTGCGGAGAGAGGCACGGGGGCGGGAAGTGTCCGACACGGCTGATGACTCCTCGGCGCGTAAGGGTGGGGAGCGGTGCGTGCCCCACCCTATTGCCTCAGCCGACCGGGCAGCTCATCCGGCGTTCGGACGCTCCGGGCGCGGCTGCGGCAGGACCTGCGCGACGGGCCGCAGCGAGAGCATCCGCTCCACCAGGCGCAGGAACATCCCCACCTCCCGTACGAGGTCGTCCGCGTCCCGGCTGGTCGCCGCGTCCCGTATCCCCGCCTCGGCCCGGGCCCGGCGGGCCGCGCCCGAGGCGAACAGCGCGCTCCACTCGGTCAGTTCCGGCGCTATCTCCGGCAGCACCTCCCACGCGCTGCGGATCCGGGGCCGCCGCCTCGGGCGCACGGGCTCGGGCCGCCCGCGCGCGGCGAGTACGGCAGCGGCGGCGCGCAGGGCGGCCAGGTGGGCGGTGGCGTACCGCTCATTGGGCCGGGGCAGCAGGGCCGCCTCGGCCAGGCCGTCGCGGGCCTTGGCGAGCAGGTCCAGGGCGGCCGGGGGTGCGGCCGCCCTGCGCGGGACGGGATGGACAGGGGACGGGGACGGTGTGGCCATGACGAACCTCCTGTCGTTGCGTGGTGTTCAGCGCTCTTGCTGCTGGTGGTTTCCGTTCGTGGATCCATCCTGACGGCCCCCACTGACAATCGCGCTGACCTGCGATTTCGTACCCAATACCCCCCTTGTGCCCGGCCCTTGGCCCCGAACCTGCTAGTTTTTGAACTGACCGGTCAGTTCAAAAGAAGGAGGGCGGCGTGGACAGCCCGCACGGCGCGGCCGTCAAGGCCGAGGGCTTCGGACTCAAGGGCCCGCGCGGCTGGGTCTTCCGGGGCGTGGGGATCGACGCGGCGCCCGGTTCGCTCATCGCGGTCGAAGGCCCCTCCGGCAGCGGCCGGACCTGCCTGCTCCTCGCCCTCACCGGGCGGATGAAGGCCACCGAGGGCCACGCCGAGATCAGCCGCCACCGGCTGCCCAAGAAGATGGCCGCGGTCCGCCGGATCTCCGCCCTCGGCCCCGTCCCCGGGGTCAACGACCTCGACCAGGCCCTGACCGTCGCCGAGCAGCTGCGCGAGGGAGCCATGCTCCAGCGGCGCTACGACGCCCCCGTGCGCGCCCTGCTGCGCCCGCGCGGCGACCGCCGCGCCGCCGCGCGGACCCGGATCGACGAGGCCCTGGCCGCCGTCGGACTGGACCCGGCCACCCTGCCCAAGGGCCCGCGGACCTCCGTACGCGACCTGGAGCGGCTGGAGGCCGTACGGCTGTCCGTCGCCATCGCCCTGCTGGGCAGCCCCCGGCTGCTGGCCCTCGACGACCTCGACCTCAAGCTCTCGGACGCCGAACGCACCGAGGCCTGGGCGCTGCTCCGCTCGATCGCCGACCGGGGGACCACCGTCCTCGCGGTGTGCAGCGAGGCCCCGGAGGGCGTGACGGTGCTCCGCACGGTCACGGACACCGGGACCGGGGAGCCGCCGGTCGGGCAGGCCGGGAACAAGCAGGCGGGCAAGCACACCGGGCAGGCCGCCGCCGGGCCCGCGAAGCCGGCCGCCGCGCGCGCCGACGGTCCGAAGATCACCTGGGGCCTGCCCGGCGGACCCGCGTCCGAAGCGGACGCGGACACCGCCACCGGCAAGGCCCCGGACAACGACACGGACACGGACACGGACCCGGACACCACCGCCGAGCCACAGGCGGAGCCCGCGGCGCCCGCCGGCCCCACCGCAGACACGGCAGACACGGCAGACACCGCAGACACCGAGAACGACGAAGACACGAAGGGGGCGGACGATGCGCTCGCCGAAACTGGCCGCGCTTGAGCTGAAGCGGTTCGGGCGGGGCAAGCTGCCCCGGGCCGCTCTCGTCGCGCTGCTCCTGCTGCCCCTGCTCTACGGGGCCCTGTACCTCTGGTCGTTCTGGGACCCGTACAGCCGGCTCGACAAGGTGCCCGTCGCCCTCGTCAACGCCGACAAGGGCACCACCGTGGACGGCAAGCGCCTCGACGCCGGCGGTGAGATCACCCGCAAGCTGCGCGAGAGCAAGACCTTCGACTGGCGCGAGGTCAGCGCGGCCGAGGCGGCCGAGGGGCTGGAGGACGGGAAGTACTACCTCTCCCTCACCATGCCCGCCGACTTCAGCACGCGGATCGCCTCCAGCTCCGGCGAGGACCCCACCACCGGCGCCCTCCAGGTCCAGACGAACGACGCCAACAACTACATCGTCGGCTCGATCTCGCGCACCGTCTTCTCCGAGGTCCGCTCGGCGGCGTCCACCAACGCCTCCCGCGGCTTCCTCGACAAGATCTTCGTCTCCTTCTCCGACCTGCACGACAAGACCGCCGAGGCCGCCGACGGCGCCGACAAGCTCAAGGACGGCGCGGGCAAGGCCCAGCAGGGCGCGAAGGACCTCGCCGACGGCCTCGACACGGCCAAGGAGAAGTCCGGCGAGCTCACCGGCGGCCTGAAGAAGCTGAACGAGGCCGCCGGCAAGCTGGAGACGGGCTCCCGGCAGGTCGCGGACGGCACCCAGAAGGTCGCCGACCGGGTGGGCGGCGCCGCCGACAAGGCCCGCCCCTTCGTCAAGGACCCCAAGAACCTGGCGGACACCGCCAAGCTGGTCGCCGACACCGCCCACGTCGTCAACAACCACCTCGCCAAGGCCGTCGAGAAGGCGCCCGGCGCCGCCGCCCTCGCCAAGCGGGCCGCCACCGAAACCGACGCCCTCTACACGAAGTACTGCGTCACCCCCGCCACCCAGCCGGCCCCGGCGTACTGCGCCGACGCGAAGAAGGCCCGGGACACCACCGCCGAAGCCGCCCTGCTCAGCGGCGACGTCAGCACCGTCCTCGGCAACTCCAACGGCGACATCACCAAGCTCCGCAGCCAGCTGACCGACCTGGAGAACAAGGCCCGCGTACTGGCCGACAAGGCCCCCGGCCTCGCCGGCGACCTCGACGCGGCCGTCGCCCAGGCCAACGCCCTCAACGCCGGCGCCCACAAGGTCGCCGACGGCATGGTCGAGCTGCACAAGGGCATCGGCACCGCCGCCGGCGGCTCCGGCAAGCTCGGCGAGGGCGTCGGCAAGCTCGGCGACGGCGCCCACAGCCTCAACGGCGGCATGTTCAAGCTGGTCGACGGCAGCGGCCAGCTCGCCGGAGGCCTGCACGACGGCGTCGGCAAGATCCCGGACTACGACCAGAAGCAGCGCGACGCCCGTACGCAGGTCATGGCCGACCCGGTCCAGCTCGCCAACCAGGCCCTGCACAAGGCGCCCAACTACGGCACCGGCTTCGCCCCGTACTTCATCCCGCTCTCCCTCTGGGTCGGCGCGATGGTGGCCTACATGCTGATCGCCCCCATGAACAAGCGGGCCCTGGCCGCGGGCGCCTCGCCCTGGCGGATCGCGCTCGCGGGCTGGCTGCCCGTGGTCGGCCTCGGCGCCGCGCAGGTGGGCGCGCTGATGTCCGTACTCCACTGGGCCCCGGACCTCGGCCTGCAGATGGCCCGCCCGGCCCTCACCATCGGCTTCCTGGTCCTGGTCACCGCCTGTTTCGCGGCGATCGTCCAGTGGCTCAACGCCAAGTTCGGCGCCGCCGGGCGGATCCTGGTCCTGGCCGTCCTGATGCTCCAGCTGACCTCGGCCGGCGGTACCTACCCCGTCCAGACCAGCCCGGACTTCTTCAACGACGTCCACCCGTACCTGCCGATGTCGTACATCGTCGAGAGCCTGCGCCGGCTCATCACCGGCGGTGACCTCACCCCCGTGTGGCAGGGCTGCGCGGTCCTGGTGGCCTTCACGGCCGGAGCCCTGGCCCTCACCGCGCTCGCCGCCCGCGGCAAGCAGGTGTGGACGATGGACCGGCTGCACCCCGAACTGAGCCTGTAAGGGGCTGTTGACCTGTGAGAATCAGCGCCATGGAAAGCAGCAGCACCACTGCCGGCGGCAGCCGCCGGCAGGCCACGCGCCAGAAGCTCTACGAGGCGGCCGTCACGCTCATCGCGGAGCAGGGCTTCTCCGCGACCACGGTCGACGAGATCGCCGAGCGGGCGGGCGTGGCCAAGGGCACCGTCTACTACAACTTCGCGAGCAAGACCGACCTCTTCGAGGAGCTGCTGCGGCACGGGGTGGGGCTGCTGACCGCCTCGCTGCGGGCCGCCGCGGACGAGACCGAGGCGCGCGGCGGCAGCCGGATCGAGGCCCTCGACGGGATGATCCGGGCGGGCCTGGTCTTCATCGACCGGTACCCGGCCTTCACCCAGCTGTACGTCGCCGAACTCTGGCGGACCAACCGCGCCTGGCAGTCCACCCTGATGGTGGTGCGGGGCGAGGCGGTCGCGGTCGTCGAGTCGGTGCTGCGGGAGGGCGTGGAGCGGGGTGAGCTCAGCTCCGAGATCGACGTGCCGCTGACGGCGGCGGCGCTCGTGGGGATGGTGCTGGTGGCGGCGCTGGACTGGCAGGCCTTCCAGAGCGAGCGCTCGCTGGACGACGTGCACTCGGCGCTGTCGCTGCTGCTGCGGGGCCGGGTCAGCGGGAGCCGCTGACCCCCGGTCGGCGGTGCCGTCCGGCGCGCGGACGGCGTAGAACTGAGTATCCGTACTCAGGCGCACAGATGAGTACGCGTACGGATGGGCTCCCACCTGCGAAGACAGCAGACTGGAGCCATGGACAGGGGCGTTCGGCCCGCACCGCGGACACGGGGCCGCGGAGCGGACCGGGCCCCTGGCCGGGAGCGGTACGGCGAACGCCGGTGCGGTCGGACTCGGGGGGAACGAGCCCGACCACACCGGCGTTGGCCTTTTTGACGCGCCGCTCGCGCCGCAGCGGCGGCCCGGTCGGGTCAGCCGCGGTTCCGTAGGGGGAGGCGGAGGCGGGTGGTGAGGGCTGTCGCGCGGGCCGAGGCGGCGGAGGCGCGGAGCGAGAGGGCGGCGGTCACGCGCGCCGCCGAGCGGGGGAGCAGGAGCGCCCGCAGGCGGGCCCACCGCCCCACGGCGGCCAGCAGGGCCGCACGGGCCAGGCGTACGTCGGCGGCCAGCCCCGGGTACGAGACGTCCGCGCCGGGCGGGGCGTACAGCGCCCGCTCCACCGCGCCCGCGACCCGGTGCACCGCCTCGGCGGCGTCCCCGTCCAGCCGGCCCAGGACCACGACCCGCCCCGCCGCCCGGCGCGGCGAGAGCGCCTCGTCGGGCGGGATGTTCACGTCCCAGGCGCTGTCGCCCAGCTCCCGCCAGGCGGCCAGGACATCGGGGGAGGACAGTCTCCGGTCCCGGAGGCGGCGGCGCCACAGCAGGGGCAGCAGCGGGAGCCCCAGCACGGCCAGCGCGGCGGCGGTCCAGCCGAGGACCGCGCCCACCGGCACGCCGCCGGAGCCCGCACCGGTGTCCTGCTGGGCGGCCGGCCCGCCGCACTCGCCGAGCTTCTTCAGCTCCGGCGGGCACGCCTCGCTCTGCGACGGCGCGGGCGCCGCCGCCGACGCGGACTGCGAGGGCAGCGCGGACGGCGCGGACGGCTGCGGGGCCGGGGCCTCGGTACGGCTGTAGTCCGGCACCGAGATGCCCGACCGGGGCGTCGGCTCGAAGCGGGTCCAGCCCACGCCCTCGAAGTACAGCTCGGGCCAGGCGTGCGCGTCCCGCATCGAGACGTTCACGCTGCCGTCGGACTGCTTCTCGCCCGGGGTGAAACCGACCGCCACCCGCGCCGGGATGCCCAGCGTGCGCGACATCGCCGCCATCGAGAAGGCGAAGTGGACGCAGAAGCCCTCCTTGTCCTCCAGGAAGCGGGCGATGGCCTGCGAACCCGTCCCCGAGGACACCTTCGTGTCGTAGCGGAAGCCGCCGTTCACCGCGAAGAAGTCCTGGAGCTTCACGGCCCGCGTGTAGTCGTCCTGCGCGCCCTGGGTGACCCGCCGCGCCGTCTCCGCCACCACCGGCGGCAGGTTGTCCGGCAGCTTGGTGTACTCCGCCTGTACGAGGGGGTTCGCGCTCGGGGCGGCCTGGAGCTCCGCGGCCGTGGGCCGCAGCAGCAGGCTCCGTACGGTGTACTGCGCGCCCTGCACGTTCTGGAAGCGGTCCTTGGCCAGCTGGTCCCCGACCAGGGTCCGGCCGGCGGGCTCGTACCGCCACTTCCCGGCGATGTCGATCTGCGTCGCCGGGTACGGCATCGGCAGGTAGCGCTGGGCGTACGTCTCCGCCGCCGAGACGGTGGTGCGCACCTCGAGCGCGCTCCCGCGCACCCGCTCGCTCAGCCCCGACGGGTTCGGCAGCCGCTCCGGGACGTCCGTCAGCGGGCGCCCGGAGGCCTCCCACTTGACCCCGTTGAACTCGTCCAGCGCCAGGATCCGCAGGTACTGCTCGCCGAGCTGCGGGCTGTCCGTGCGGTACTTGAGGACCACCCGGTTGTCCTGCGCGTTCAGGCTGCTCTGCAGCGAGACCAGCGGGTTCACCGCCGAGATCGTGCCGCCGCCCCGGCCCGCCGCGCCCGACTCGTCGCCCGGGGCGCCCAGCAGCCCGCCGCCGAGCGCCGGCAGCGCGGCCGGCACCGCCAGCGCCAGACCCAGCGCGACCACGCCGATCCGGCGCCCGGTGCGTACGGGGGCCACGGCCCGGCCGCCGCCGCCCGAGCCGCCGCCGTACCCCGAGGCCGCCGACACCCGGGTGCTGGGGGCCGCGCCGAAGACCCGGCCCCACTGGGCCAGCCGGTCGCGCCCCTCCGACAGCAGCAGCAACAGGTAGCCCGCGCCGGCCAGCAGGAAGGCGAACCAGGCGCCGCCCTGGCCCGTCGACAGCCCGGCGGCCACCGAATACAGCGCCAGCAGCGGCAGCCCGGCCGCCGCGGCCGTCCGCAGCGTCACCGCCAGTACGTCCACCAGCAGCCCGATCAGCAGCACCCCGGCCAGCAGCAGCAGCCGGATGCCGTCGGTCAGCGGGGCCGGTATGGCGAACTCGCCCACGTCCCGCACGCCCTGCTGGAACAGCGACCCGAAGTCGGTGACCAGGAAGGACAGCGGCCCGCTCCCGGTGGACTCGGCCTTCCCCGCGAAGAGGAAGGCGAGCAGCAGCAGCGACACCAGCAGCTGCGCCGCCACGGTCAGCGACCGGGCCAGCGGCACCCGCCGCGCCCCGGCCCCCACCGCGGCCTGCACCCCGAGCAGGGCCGCCGCCTGGAGCAGCCAGCCCGAGGACTCCACCAGCGGGGCCAGTGACCAGGAGGTCAGCAGCGTCGCCAGCATTCCGAAGAGCGTCACTCGTGTCCGCCCGCTCATCCCCGGCCTCCGGAGGTCTGCGCGCCGAGGGGAGCGTTCCCGGCCTGCCGCCACAGCTCGGCGAAGGCGGCGCCGGGCGGGACGGCCAGCGCCGTCCAGCCCGCGTCCCGCAGCCTGCGCAGCCGCTCCTCCGCCCGCGAGGGCGCTCCGGCCCAGGTCGCGGAGTCCAGTACGAACGCCACCGCGCCCGCGCTGCGCTGCCGCATCCGGGCCGCCATTTCCGTCTGTGTGTCGTCGAGGTCGCCGAAGAAGGCGATGAGCAGGCCGTCGCCGCCGGAGGAGGCGAGGCCCGCTCCGCCGCCGCGGACCGCTTCGTAGGCGCGGCCCAGCCCGCTCCCGCCGGAGTGGCCGACGACCGCGAGGGTGTCCATCATCAGCCCGGCCGCCTCGGCGGACTCCGGCCCGCCGGAGGAGAAGCCCCCGCCGCCCTCGCCGGGGACCGAGTCGCCGGTGTCGGTCAGCAGCCGCACCGAGAACCCCTGCTCGAGGACGTGCAGCAGGGTGGAGGCGGCGGCCGACACCGCCCACTCGAAGGCGGAGTCGGGGCCCGCGCCCTCGTAGGCCAGGTCGCGGGTGTCCAGCAGGACGGTGGCCTTGCTGCGCTGGGGCTGCTCCTCGCGGCGCACCATCAGCTCGCCGTAGCGGGCGGTGGAGCGCCAGTGGACCCGGCGCAGGTCGTCGCCCCGCCGGTAGGTGCGCGGGATCACGTCGTCGTCCCCGGCCAGCGCGAGCGAGCGGCGGCTGCCGTCGCCGTAGCCGCCGGCCTCGCCGGTCATCCGGACCGGGGGCAGGGGCTGGGTGCGGGGGACGACCGTGAGGGTGTCGTAGGTGCTGAAGGAGCGGGTCAGCTCGACCAGCCCGAAGGGGTCGGTCAGGCGCAGCTGGAGGGGGCCGAGCGGGTAGCGGCCGCGCAGGTCGGAGCGGACCCGGTAGGACACCTCGCGGCGGCCGCCGGACTCGACCCGGTCCAGTACGAAGCGGGGCCGCGGCCCCAGGACGTACGGCACCCGGTCCTGGAGCATCAGCAGCCCCGTGGGCACCCGGGAGACGTTCTCCAGCCGCAGCTGGACCCGCGCCTCGCCGCCGGCGGGCACCCGGGGCGGGGTCAGGAGGCGGCCGGCGGTGACCCGGTAGCGGGTGCGGTGCAGGGCGAGGACGCAGATCAGCGGCAGGACGACGAGCAGCAGCCCGACCCGCAGGAGCTGGCCCTGGCCCAGGACGTACGCGCAGACGGCGGCGGCGGTTCCGGCGGCCAGGAACGAGCGGCCGCGGGTGGTCAGCCCGGCCAGCGAGGCGCGCAGCCCCCCGGGATCCCTCACGTGCCCGCCGGCGCCGTGCGGGGCACCGGCGCTCATCAGAAGCTCCGGGGGCCCGCGGCGGGCGGCATCTCGCCGCGGGCGTGCGCGGCGGGGACGGGGGTGCGCTGGAGGATGTCGTGGACGACCTGCTCGGCGGTGCGCCGGTTCAGCTGGGCCTGCGCGGTGGGCAGCAGCCGGTGCGCGAGGACGGGCGCGGCCAGTGCCTGCACGTCGTCGGGCAGGACGTAGTCCCGGCCGGCCAGGGCGGCGGAGGCCTTCACGGCGCGCAGCAGGTGCAGGGTGGCGCGGGGCGAGGCGCCCAGGCGCAGGTCCGGGTGGCTGCGGGTGGCGGAGACCAGGTCCACCACGTAGCGGCGTACGGGCGCGGCGACGTACACCTCGCGGACGGCCTCTATCAGCTTGACCACGTCGTGGGCGTGCGCGACGGCGGTGAGGTCGTCGAGCGGGGAGAGCCCGCCGTGCACGTCGAGCATCTGGAGCTCGGCCTCGGGGCTGGGGTAGCCGACGGAGACGCGGGCCATGAAGCGGTCGCGCTGGGCCTCGGGGAGGGGGTAGGTGCCCTCCATCTCCACCGGGTTCTGGGTCGCGACGACCATGAACGGGCTGGGCAGGGTGTAGGTGGTGCCGTCGACGGTGACCTGGCGCTCCTCCATCGACTCCAGCAGCGCCGACTGGGTCTTGGGGGAGGCGCGGTTGATCTCGTCGCCGATGACGATCTGCGCGAAGATCGCGCCGGGCTTGAACTCGAACTCGCGGCGCTGCTGGTCGTAGATGCTGACGCCCGTGATGTCGGAGGGCAGCAGGTCCGGGGTGAACTGGATGCGCTGCACCGAACAGTCGATGGACTTGGCAAGCGTCTTGGCCAGCATCGTCTTACCGACGCCGGGGACGTCCTCGATCAGGAGGTGGCCCTCGGCCAGCAGCACGGTCAGCGCGATCCGGACGACCTCGGGCTTGCCCTCGATCACGCTCTCGACCGACCGGCGGACCCGCTCGGCCGTGCTGGTCAGATCAGCGAGGCTCGCTCGGTCGTCGTACGTGGTCACCTGGTTCTCCTCGACCCTTTCTCAGGGCCGACGCTGTTGGCGCATGAACCGGCCCACCCCGAAACACGGACACCGGCCCGGACGAGTTCCGGGTGACGTCTCCCCGCATTCTTGACGGCGTCCGGCGCTCTGTCACTCAGCTGGCCGGATCGATCTCCCGCAGGAGGCCGGTGTGCACGTCGAAGACGAAGCCTCGCACATCGTCCTTGAAGGGCAGGAAGGGGTTCGTCCGGACCCGCTGCATCGACTGGCGGACGTCCTGGTCAACGTCGCGGAAGGCCTCCACGGCCCAGGCGGGGCGCTGGCCGACCTCGTCCTCCAGCTCGTGCCGGAAGTCCTCGGTCAGGCTTTCGAGGCCACAGCCGGTGTGGTGGATGAGTATGACCGCGCGGGTGCCCAGGGCCCGCTGGCTGATGGTGAGCGAGCGGATGGTGTCGTCGGTGACGACCCCGCCGGCGTTGCGGATGGTGTGGCAGTCGCCGAGCTCCAGGCCCAGCGCCTTGTGCAGGTCGAGACGGGCGTCCATGCAGGCCACGACGGCCACGTGCAGGACGGGGCGGGCGTCCATGCCGGGGTCGCTGAACTCCGCGGCGTACTGACGGTTCGCCTCCACCAGCCGGTCCGTGACGGATTCGCCGCTGGATGCCTCGGGAGCGGAGTGGGCGGGCAGGGATGCGGAAGTCGTCATGGTTATGACGTTAGTGGTCACAGCGCGGTGCGGCATTGAGTGAGGATGGACAAAGAAGGTCAACAAGCCTTGTTGTGAGCTAACCCACAGGGGTGAGGTGGAGGCCGCTGTTCGGGTGATTCGCGGCATTTGGGCTTTCGCTCGGGGGAGGGCGCACCGGGCGCGGGGCGGTTCGTTGACCGCGGCGACCGTTGCACTAAAGTGGCGCGAACCGGCCGGAGCCCGGCCCTCACCGGCCGCCCGGCCCCCTGGTAACACTCCGCGTGCGCGGCGCGGCGTATGCCTGCCGCGCCGTTATCTGAGAGGGCGCTTTGACTAGCGAGTCCCGACATGTCCCGGTGATGCTCCAGCGGTGCCTGGACCTGTTGGCCCCGGCGCTGGAGAGGCCGGGGGCGGTCGTCGTCGACTGCACCCTCGGCCTCGGCGGCCACAGCGAGGCCCTGCTGACCCGGTTCCCCGAGGCGCACCTGATCGGCCTCGACCGCGACAAGGAGGCCCTGCGGCTCTCCGGGGAACGCCTCGCGCCCTTCGGCGACCGGGCCACCCTCGTCCACGCGATCTACGCCGACCTCGCCGAGGTGCTCGACAGCCTGGGGATCCCGACCGTCCAGGGCATCCTCTTCGACCTCGGCGTCTCCTCCATGCAGCTCGACGAGGCCGACCGAGGGTTCGCGTACGCGCAGGACGCTCCGCTGGACATGCGCATGGACCAGACGACCGGCATCAGCGCCGCCGAGGTCCTCAACACGTACGCGCCGGGCGAGCTGGTGCGGATCCTGCGCCAGTACGGCGAGGAGAAGCAGGCCAAGCGGATCGTGTCGGCGGTCGTGCGCGAACGGGAGAAGGAACCCTTCTCGAACAGCGCCCGCCTCGTGGAGCTCATCCGCGACGCCCTGCCGCAGGCGGCCAAGCGCACCGGCGGCAACCCCGCCAAGCGGACCTTCCAGGCCCTGCGCATCGAGGTCAACGGCGAGCTGTCCGGGCTGGAGCGGGCCATTCCGGCGGCGGTCGACCGGATCGCGGTCGGCGGGCGGATCGCGGTGCTCTCGTACCACTCCCTGGAGGACCGGCTCGTCAAGCAGGTCTTCGCCGCCGGCGCCACCTCGACGGCCCCGCCCGGGCTGCCGGTCGTACCGGAGAAGTACCAGCCGAAGCTGAAGCTGCTGACGCGGGGCGCGGAGCTGCCGACCGAGGAGGAGATCGCCGAGAACCGGCGGGCCGCCCCGGCCCGGTTCCGGGGCGTCGAACGCATCCGCGAGGCGCGACTGTGACCAAGGCCCGCGGGGGCGGCCGGGTGCGGCCGGGGGGCGGCGGGGCGGCGCGGATGCCGTTCGTCCTGCTGGTGGTGGCGCTGCTCGCGGGCGGGCTGATCAGCCTGCTGCTGCTGAACTCGGCGCTGAACCAGGGCTCCTTCCAGCTGAGCCGGCTGAAGAAGGAGACCACCGTCCTGACGGACGAGCAGCAGGCGCTCCAGCGGGACGTCGACGGCTACTCGGCGCCGGACGCGCTTCAGCGGCGGGCGCGCGAGCTGGGGCTGGTGCCGGGGGGCAGCCCCGTCTTCCTCGGCCCCGACGGCAGGACCGCGGGCACCCCCTCCCCGGCGGAGGCCCCGGCCCCGCCGCCGGCCGCCCCGGCCCCGGCCTCCCAGGCCCCGGCGCCGCCGCCGGCCGCCGCCCAGAACCCCGACACCCCGGCCGCGGCCTCCGGCGGCACCCCGCAGCCCACTCCGACCCCAGGCAGGTGACGTCGTGACGCGGACCCCTCCGGGGCTCCTCCCCGCCCCGCCCTCGCTCCGTTCCCCCGGCCCCGCACGGGACCGCTGCCCTGCGGGGCCGTCCCCTACCCGCCCTTCCACCTCCCCCAGACTCCGTCCGGGGGGACCCCCAGCCTCAGACGCCGGCGCGGCTCATAAGACCCGGGGCTCCGCCCCGGCCCCCGGGTGGGGCTGCGCGCATCCGGTCGGCGCGGCTCCAGACACGGCGCTCCGCGCCCGCGCCTCAATCGCCGGCGCGGCTCCAAGGACCCGGGGCTCCGCCCCGGACCCCAGGTGGGGCTGCGCGCATCCCGCGGGCGCGGCTCCAGGCACGGCCTCAAACGCCGGCGGGGCTGGAAGTGCGCTGCGTGCGCTCCAGCACCACCAGGCGGGAATCCCAGCCCCGCCGGCGATTGAGGCGCGGGGTCTGGGGCGGGGCCCCAGGGGCTGGGGCGCAGGCCCGTCGGGCACCCGCAGGCCCCGCCGGGGAGGGTGGCGGTGAGCCCCAAGGAGCCGCCGCGGCGGGTGCCGGGGCCGGCGCGGGCCCGGGCGACGGCCCGGCCAGGGCAGGGGCGCACCCGGCACACCATCCGGCTCGGCAGCCCCAAACCCCGGCTGCGCCTGGTCAGCGTCGGGCTGACCCTCGTCATGCTCGCCTTCGTCGTCCGGCTCCTCCAGGTGCAGGCCGTCGACGCCTCCGCGTACTCCGCCAAGGCCACCGAGAACCGCTTCGCCAGCCACACCCTGGCCGCCGAGCGCGGGGAGATCACCGACCGCAAGGGCGTGGCCCTGGCCACCAGCGTCGACGCGTACGACATCACCGCCGACCCGAAGATGTTCACCCCGCAGGAGAGCAAGGCCCCCGACGCCCCCGAACAGGCCGCGGCCCTCCTCGCGCCCATCCTCGGAGCGGACCCGAAGGAACTCACCGCACGGCTCCAGACCAAGAACACCCGCTACGTGATCCTGGCCCGCCGCCAGACCCCCCAGGTCTGGAACCAGATCAAGGACCTCAAGAAGCTCTTCGCCGACAAGGCGGCCGCCGACAAGAAGAAGAACGGCCCCGGCGCCAACGTCATCGCCGGGGTGTTCAACGAGGTCAGCAGCAAGCGCGTGTACCCGAACGGCGACCTCGCCGCCGGGATACTGGGTTACGTCAACGCCGAGGGCAAGGGCGGCGGCGGCCTGGAGTCCTCCCTCGACAAGAAGCTGGCCGGCAAGGACGGCGAGCTGACCTACGCCCAGTCCGGCGGCCGCCGCGTCCCCACCGCGGGATCCAGCGAGAAGCCCGCCGTACCCGGCGACGACATCGAGCTGACCATCGACCGCGACATCCAGTGGGCCGCGCAGAGCGCCATCAGCGAACAGGTCGAGAAGTCCGGCGCCGACCGCGGCTACGTCATCGTCCAGGACACCCGCACCGGCGAGGTGCTGGCCATGGCCAACGCCCCCGGCTTCGACCCGAACGACCTGACGAAGGCCAGGTCCGCCGCCATGGGCAATGCCGCGCTCCAGGACGTGTACGAGCCCGGCTCCACCGCCAAGGTGATGTCGATGGCCGCCGTGCTGGAGGAGAAGAAGGCCCGCCCCGACACCCACGTCGAGGTCCCCAACCGGCTGCACCGCGGCGACCGGCTGTTCAAGGACGACGTCGACCACCCCACCTGGTACCTGACCCTCAACGGGGTCCTCGCCAAGTCCTCCAACATCGGCACCATCCTGGCCACCGGCCAGCTCGGCGCCACCCAGACCGAGGCCAACAAGGTCCTGTACTCGTACCTGGACAAATTCGGCATCGGACGCCCCACCGGCCTGAACTACCCCGGCGAATCCCGCGGGATCCTCGCCAGGCCCGAGGCCTGGTCCACCTCCCAGCAGTACACGATCCCCTTCGGCCAGGGCCTGTCCCTCAACGCCATGCAGGCGGCCTCCGTGTACTCCACCATCGCCAACGGCGGGGTCCGGATCACCCCGACCCTGGTGCGCGGCACCAAGGGCCCCGACGGCCGCTTCACCCCGGCCCCGGCACCCGAGCAGGCCCGCGTGATCAGCCCCGAGACGGCCAGGACCCTCTCCGAGATGCTCGAGTCCGTGGTCGACGACCAGGAGGGCACCGGCACCAGGGCGAAGATCCCCGGCTACCGGGTCGGCGGCAAGACCGGCACCTCCAACCGGGTGGATCCGGCCACCGGCCGCTACAAGGGCTACACCGCCTCCTTCGCCGGCTTCGCCCCCGCCGACAACCCCCGCGTCACCGTCTACTGCGCCATCCAGAACCCCACCAAGGGCAGCTACTTCGGCGGCCAGATCTGCGGCCCGATCTACAAGACGGTGATGGAGTTCGCCCTCAAGACCCTCCAGGTCGCACCCACCGGAGCGGCCCCCGCCGGCCTGCCCGTGACCTACGACGCGGGCCCTGCGCCCGCAGCCCAGAACAGTGCACCGCCCAGTCCGCAGCCCGGACAGTGAACCGGCCGTCCGGCCAGAAAAGCGTGAGGCACCATCAGTGACATCGATCACCCCGAAACCCGGGAACCAGACGGCCGCCGGAGCCCCGGCAGGGCCCTCGCTTCGCGAGCGGCCCGCCGCGCCCGGTACGCTCACCGCCGTGCCCCACGCTGATCAGCCCAGAACCGCCCAGAAAGACGCCCCGGCAGCGCCGCCGGGAGCGCCCCGGCCCGTGTCCGCCCGCCCGACCCCGCTGGGCGAGCTGGCCACCCTGCTGGGTCTGCCCGAGTCCGGCGCCGCTCAGATCACCGGCATCACGCACGACTCCCGTGCCGTGCGACCCGGAGACCTGTACGCGGCCCTGCCCGGCGCCCGGCTGCACGGCGCGGACTTCGCCGCCCAGGCGGCCGCCCTCGGCGCCGCCGCCGTGCTGACCGACCCGGAGGGCGCCGAGCGCGCCGCCGCGACCGGCCTGCCGGTCCTGGCCGTCGCCGACCCGCGCGGCCGGATGGGCGAGCTGGCCGCCGAGATCTACGGACGCCCCGGGGAGGCCCTGCTCCAGCTCGGCATCACCGGCACCTCCGGCAAGACGACCACCGCGTACCTCGTCGAAGGCGGGCTGCGCGCGGCCGGACGTACCACCGGACTCGTCGGCACCGTCGAGATGCGCATCGGCGACGAACGCATCAAGTCCGAGCGGACCACCCCCGAGGCCACCGACCTCCAGGCCCTGTTCGCCGTCATGCGCGAACGCGGCGTCGAGGCCGTGGCCATGGAGGTCTCCAGCCACGCCCTGGTCCTGGGCCGGGTCGACGGCTGCGTCTTCGACGTCGCCGTCTTCAACAACCTGAGCCCGGAGCACATGGAGTTCCACACCGGCATGGAGGACTACTTCCAGGCCAAGGCCCAGCTCTTCACCGAGCGCCGGGCCCGCCTCGGCGTGGTCAACATCGACGACGAGTACGGCCGCCGCCTCGCCAAGGAGTCGCCGATCCCGGTCGTCACCTTCTCCGCCGCCGGCGACCCGGCCGCCGACTGGCGCGCCGAGGACGTGGTCAGCGGCCACATGGACTCCACCCTGACCCTGGTCGGGCCCGCAGGACAGCGCGTACGGGCCACCGCCCCGCTGCCCGGCCCGTTCAACGTCGCCAACACCGTCGCCGCGATCGTCACGCTCGCGGCCGCCGGACTCGACCCGCAGACCGCCGCCGACGGCGTCGCCGCGGTCCCCGGGGTCCCCGGCCGGCTGGAGCGGGTCGACGCGGGACAGCCGTACCTGGCCGTCGTCGACTACGCCCACAAGACGGACGCCGTCGAGTCGGTGCTGCGCGCCCTGCGCGAGGTCACCACCGGCCGGCTGCACATCGTCCTCGGCTGCGGCGGCGACCGCGACACCACCAAGCGCGGCCCGATGGGCGCCGCGGCGGCCCGGTACGCCGACACCGCCGTGCTGACCTCCGACAACCCGCGCTCCGAGGACCCCCTGAGGATCCTCGCCGCGATGTTCGAGGGCGCCGTCTCGGTGCCCGCCGGGGAACGCGGCACCGTCCTCGTCGACGCCGACCGGGCCGCGGCCATCGCCGCCGCCGTCGCGCGCGCCGAGGCCGGAGACACCGTGCTCGTGGCCGGCAAGGGCCACGAGCAGGGCCAGGACACCGCGGGCGTCGTACGCCCCTTCGACGACCGCGCCGTGCTGCGCGCGGCCATCGAGAACCAGCAGCGCAGCGACCGACAGGCCGAGGTGAACCAGTGATCGCCCTTTCCCTCGCCGAGATCGCCGACATCACCGGCGGGCGGCCCCACGACATACCGGATCCGGCGGTGCGGACCGGCGGACCCGTCGTCATCGACTCCCGCCAGGTGGAGCCCGGCAGCCTCTTCGCCGCCTTCGAGGGCGAGCACGTCGACGGCCACGACTACGCCGAGCGCGCCGTCGCCGCCGGAGCCGTCGCCGTCCTCGCCGCCCGGCCCGTCGGCGTACCGGCGATCGTCGTGCCCGACGTGGAGAAGGCGCTCGGCGCCCTCGCCCGCACCGTCGTCGAACGTCTCGGCACCGACGTGGTGGCCCTGACCGGCTCGGCCGGCAAGACCTCCACCAAGGACCTGATCGCCCAGGTGCTCCAGCACCACGCGCCCACCGTGTGGACGCCGGGCTCCCTGAACAACGAGATCGGCCTGCCGCTCACGGCCCTGAAGGCCACCGAGGACACCCGGCACCTGGTCCTGGAGATGGGCGCCCGCGGGATCGGCCACATCGCCTACCTGACCGGCCTGACCCCGCCGCGCATCGGCCTCGTCCTGAACGTCGGCACCGCCCACATCGGCGAGTTCGGCGGCCGCGAGGCCATCGCCCAGGCCAAGGGGGAGCTGGTCGAGGCCCTGCCGGCCGAGGCAGAGGGCGGGGTCGCCGTCCTCAACGCCGACGACCTGCTGGTGCGTGCCATGTCCGCCCGCACGAAGGCCCGTACGGTGCTCTTCGGAGAGGCCGAGGACGCCGACGTACGCGCCACCGAGGTGCGGATGACGCCCGCGGGGCAGCCCTCCTTCACACTCCACACACCGACCGGGTGCAGCGATGTGACCTTGCGGCTGTACGGTGAGCACCACGTGTCGAACGCGCTCGCCGCGGCCGCCGTCGCCCATGTCCTGGGCATGCCGGTCGAGGAGATCGCCACAGCGCTCTCCGGAGCGGGCACGCTGTCCCGGTGGCGGATGGAGGTCACCGAGCGCGAGGACGGCGTGACGATCGTCAACGACGCCTACAACGCGAACCCGGAGTCCATGCGGGCCGCCCTGCGCGCACTCGTCGCGATGGGGGAGGCCGGCAAGGCGGACGGGGGACGTACGTGGGCGGTACTCGGCCCCATGGCCGAGCTCGGCGACGCATCGCTGGCCGAGCACGACGCGGTGGGGCGGCTTGCCGTCCGGCTCAACGTGAGCAGGCTCGTGGCAGTCGGGGGCAGGGAAGCGTCCTGGCTGCAACTGGGCGCATATAACGAGGGTTCGTGGGGTGAGGAGTCGGTGCTCGTGTCCGACGCGCAGGCGGCGGTCGACCTGTTGCGCAGTGAGCTGCGCCCGGGGGACGTCGTGCTGGTGAAGGCTTCCAGGTCGGTCGGCCTGGAGCGGGTCGCGCTGGCGTTGCTGGAGCGCGAGGGCGGGGTCGCCGACCGATGAGGCAGATCCTGTTCGCCGGTGTCATCGGCATGTTCCTCACCGTCATCGGCACCCCGCTGCTGATCAAGCTGCTGGCCCGCAAGGGCTACGGCCAGTTCATCCGTGACGACGGCCCGCGCGGCCACGCGGGGAAGAAGGGCACGCCCACCATGGGCGGTATCTCCTTCATCCTGGCGACGATCATCGCGTACGCCCTGACCAAGGTCATCACGGGCGAGGAGCCGAGTTTCTCGGGCCTGCTCGTGCTGTTCCTGATGGCGGGCATGGGCCTGGTCGGTTACCTGGACGACTACATCAAGATCGTCAAGAGGCGTTCGCTCGGTCTGCGGGCCAAGGCCAAGATGGCCGGCCAGCTGATCGTCGGCATCGCCTTCGCGGTGCTCGCGCTCCAGTTCAAGGACTCGCGCGGACTGACCCCGGCCTCGGAGAAGCTGTCGTTCGTCACGGACTTCGGCTGGTCCATCGGCCCGGTGCTGTTCGTGGTCTGGGCCCTGTTCATGATCCTGGCCATGTCCAACGGCGTGAACCTGACCGACGGTCTGGACGGCCTCGCCACCGGCGCCGCCGTGATGGTCTTCGGCGCCTACACCTTCATCGGCGTCTGGCAGTTCCAGGAGTCCTGCGCCAACGCGGCGACGCTGACGAACCCCAACGCCTGCTTCGAGGTGCGCGACCCGCTGGACCTCGCGGTCGTCGCCTCCGCCCTGATGGGAGCCTGTTTCGGCTTCCTGTGGTGGAACACCTCGCCCGCCAAGATCTTCATGGGCGACACCGGTTCGCTCGCGCTCGGCGGCGCGCTCGCGGGCCTCGCCATCTGCTCCCGCACGGAGTTCCTGATGGCGCTCCTGGGCGGCCTCTTCGTGCTCATCACGATGTCGGTCGTCATCCAGGTCGGCTCCTTCAAGATGACCGGCAAGCGAGTCTTCCGGATGGCCCCGCTCCAGCACCACTTCGAACTCAAGGGGTGGTCCGAAGTCCTTGTCGTGGTCCGCTTCTGGATCATCCAGGGCATGTGCGTGATCGTGGGTCTCGGTCTCTTCTACGCGGGATGGGCAGCAGACAAGTGACCTCCTGGCAGGACAGGAACATCACCGTCGCCGGTCTCGGCGTGAGCGGCATCAGCGCCGCCCGCGCCCTGGCCGGCCTCGGTGCCGTTGTGACCGTCGTCGACGGCGGGGACAGCGAGGGCCACCGGGCCCGGGCCGCGGAGCTGGAGGCGGCGGGGATCTCCGTACGCCTGAACGACGCCGAGACCCTGCCCGAGGGCACCGAGCTGGTCGTCACCTCGCCCGGCTGGAAGCCCGACGGCCCGCTCTTCCTGGCGGCCGCCAAGGCCGGCGTGGACGTCGTCGGCGACGTCGAGATCGCCTGGCAGCTCCGCGAGACCGGCGCGCAGCGGCGTGCGGCGGCGTCCGGTGAGCCCCGCAGGGAACCGGCGCCGTGGCTGGCGATCACCGGGACCAACGGCAAGACCACCACCACCCAGATGCTGGCCTCGATCCTGAAGGCGGCCGGTCTGAAGACCGCGGCCGTCGGCAACATCGGCACGCCCATCATCGACGTGGTGACCGGCGAGGAGGAGTACGACGTCCTCGCCGTCGAACTCTCCAGCTACCAGCTGCACTGGGCGCCCTCGGTGCGCGCCCACTCGGCGGCCGTGCTCAACCTGGCCCCGGACCACCTCGACTGGCACGGCTCCATGGAGGCGTACGCCGCCGACAAGGGCCGCATCTACGAGGGCAACACGGTCGCCTGCGTCTACAACGCCGCCGACCCGGCCACCGAGAAGCTGGTCGAGGAAGCCGACGTCGAGGAGGGCTGCCGGGCGATCGGCTTCACCCTCGGCGCCCCCGGCCCCTCCATGCTCGGCGTGGTCGACGGGATCCTCGTCGACCGGGCCTTCGTGGAGAACCGGCAGAAGAACGCCCAGGAGCTGGCGCACGTCGACGACGTCAACCCGCCCGCCCCGCACAACATCGCCAACGCGCTCGCCGCGGCGGCCCTGGCCCGCGCCTTCGGCGTGGAGCCGCGGGCGGTCCGCGACGGGCTGCGCGACTTCCGCCCCGACGCGCACCGCGTCGCGTACGTGGACGAGGTCGACGGGGTCAGGTACGTCGACGACTCCAAGGCCACCAACACCCACGCCGCGGAGGCCTCCCTGGCGGCCTTCGAGCCGGTCGTCTGGATCGCCGGAGGCCTCGCCAAGGGAGCCACCTTCGACGAGCTGGTCCAGAGGTCCGCGAAGCGGCTGCGCGGCGCCGTGCTCATCGGCGCCGACCGGGCGCTGATCGCCGAGGCGCTGGCGCGACACGCCCCCGAGGTCCCGGTGACCGACCTCGACCGGACCGACACTGGGGCGATGCTCGCAGCGGTCCGGGAAGCGGCCCGCCTGGCGGAGCCCGGAGACACGGTCCTGCTGGCACCCGCGTGTGCCTCGATGGACATGTTCGCGAACTACAACAAGCGTGGGGACGCGTTCGCCGACGCGGTGCGCGAACTGGCCACCGGGAGCGCCGCGGACACGGCCTAGGCCGAGGACGCCGGTACAGGTTCCCTCCGGCCGGCTGCTCGCCTCGTACGAGTGGAGGGGAAGGTCACAGATGCCGGCCAAGCAGATGCTGCCGGGGCGGCGGCCCGCCGCCGTCAAGGCGCAGGGCCGCAAGCGTCCGGCAGCCGGTGCCAAGCGCCCCGCCGGGCGCGGGCCGCTGGCGGGGCTGCGGCGTACGCAGCGGCAGTTGAGCAAGGCCTGGGACCGCCCCCTTACGGCGTATTACCTGATTTTCGGCAGCTCGTTGCTCATCACCGTGCTCGGCCTGGTGATGGTCTACTCGGCGTCCATGATCAAGGCGCTCCAGCTGGGCCTGGGCGACGCGTACTTCTTCAAGAAGCAGTTCCTGGCCGCCCTCATCGGCGGCGTCCTGCTCTTCGCCGCCTCCCGGATGCCGGTCAAACTGCACCGGGCGCTGTCCTATCCGGTGCTCGCCGGCACCCTGTTCCTGATGGTCCTGGTCCAGGTCCCCGGGATAGGGGTCTCGATCAACGGCAACCAGAACTGGATCTCCCTGGGCGGTCCGTTCATGCTCCAGCCCAGCGAGTTCGGCAAGCTGGCGCTGATCCTGTGGGGCGCCGACCTGCTGGCCCGCAAGGGCGACAAGGGGCTGCTGAGCCAGTGGAAGCACCTGCTGGTGCCGCTGGTCCCGGTGGCCTTCCTGCTGCTCGGACTGATCATGCTCGGCGGGGACATGGGCACCGCGATGATCCTCGGAGCCGTCCTCTTCGGGCTGCTGTGGCTGGCCGGGGCCCCGACGAGGCTGTTCGTGGGCGTGCTGGCCTTCGCGGGTGTGATCGTCGCACTGCTGATCAAGACCAGCCCGCACCGCATGGACCGGCTCGCCTGCCTCGGGGCGACAGAACCGGGCAAGAACGACCTCTGCTGGCAAGCCGTGCACGGAATCTATGCACTCGCATCCGGTGGATGGTTCGGTTCCGGCCTGGGTGCCAGTGTGGAAAAATGGGGGCAACTCCCCGAAGCCCACACCGACTTCATCTTTGCCATCACCGGTGAGGAACTGGGCCTGGCGGGGACGCTGTCGGTGCTCGCCCTGTTCGCGGCTCTAGGCTATGCGGGTATCCGCGTGGCCGGACGCACGGAGGACTCCTTCGTACGGTTTGCCGCGGGAGGCGTGACCACCTGGATCACGGCCCAGGCCGTGATCAACATCGGTGCGGTGCTCGGCTTGCTGCCGATCGCCGGGGTCCCCCTCCCGCTGTTCTCCTACGGAGGGTCGGCCCTGCTTCCGACCATGTTCGCGGTCGGACTGCTCATCGCCTTCGCGCGGGAGGAGCCGGCGGCGCGAGCGGCGCTCGCGATGCGACAGCCCAGAACGGGCTGGAAGCGGAGCGGGCCGATATGGAAGTCGATGAGACGGCGCGTCAAGAGGCGTCCGTCCGGAGAGCGGTGAATTTCGGTGCATGTCGTACTCGCCGGTGGGGGGACCGCCGGCCACATCGAGCCCGCGCTCGCCCTCGCGGACGCCCTGCGCAGGCAGGACCCGACCGTGGGCATCACCGCCCTCGGTACGGAACGCGGCCTTGAGACCCGTCTGGTGCCGGAGCGCGGCTACGAGCTGGGGCTCATCCCGGCCGTTCCGCTGCCCCGCAAGCCCACCCCCGAGCTGATCACCGTCCCAGGACGGCTGCGCGGCACGATCAAGGCCGCCGAGGAGATCCTCACGCGGACCAAGGCGGACTGCGTCGTCGGCTTCGGCGGCTACGTGGCCCTGCCCGGCTACCTCGCCGCCAAGCGGCTCGGGGTGCCGATCATCGTCCACGAGGCCAACGCCCGGCCCGGACTGGCCAACAAGATCGGCTCCCGCTACGCGCACGCCGTCGCGGTGTCCACCCCGGACAGCAAGCTGCGCGGCGCCCGCTACGTGGGCATCCCGCTGCGCCGGTCGATCTCCACCCTGGACCGGGCCGCCGTCCGCCCCGAGGCGCGCGCCGCCTTCGGCCTGGACCCGAACCTGCCGACGCTGCTGGTCTCCGGCGGCTCCCAGGGCGCCCGCCGCCTCAACGAGGTGATCCAGCAGGTCGCTCCGGTCCTCCAGCGCTCCGGGATCCAGATCCTGCACGCGGTCGGCCCGAAGAACGAACTGCCGCGTGTCGACAACATGCCCGGGATGCCGCCGTATGTGCCGGTACCGTACGTGGACCGGATGGATCTCGCGTACGCCGCCGCCGACATGATGCTGTGCCGCGCGGGTGCGATGACCGTCGCCGAACTCTCCGCCGTCGGGCTGCCGGCCGCCTACGTACCGCTGCCGATCGGCAACGGCGAACAGCGGCTCAACGCCCAGCCGGTGGTCAAGGCCGGCGGCGGCCTGCTCGTCGACGACGCGGAACTGACCCCCGAGTGGGTGCTCGGCCAGGTCCTGCCGGTGCTGTCCGATCCGCACCGCCTGTACGAGATGTCCCGCGCGGCTTCCGAGTTCGGCCGCCGGGACGCCGACGAACTCCTCGTCGGCCTGGTCTACGAGGCAATCGCGGCCCGCGCTAACCGCTGACCCAGGAGGCACAGGAGTGGCCGGAGCGACGACGGCACAGCGCGGCCCATCCGGCCCGTCCGGCCGGGCGGGCCGGGGCGGCAAGGGCGCGGGTTCGCCCAAGCCGCCCGGGCCGCCCAAGTCGTCGAAGGGATCCGGCCCGCGGGGCCCCGGTGGCGCGAGGGCGCGCCGGGTCCCCGTGCTGGTCTGCCTCGTCGCCGCGGTGCTCCTCGCCGCCGGCGTCACCTGGGCGCTCTACGGCTCCTCCTGGCTCCGCGTCGAGAAGGTCACGGCCTCCGGCACCCAGGTGCTCACCCCCGAGCAGGTCCTCACCGCCGCGGCGGTGCCCGTCGGCGCACCCCTGGTGAGCGTCGACACCGACGAGATCGCGAGCCGGCTCCGCGGCCGGCTGCCCCGCATCGATTCGGTCGATGTGGTGCGGTCCTGGCCGCACGGGATCGCGCTGAAGGTGACGGAACGCAAGCCGGTCCTGCTCATCAAGAAGGACGCGGAGTTCGTCGAAGTGGACGCTTCCGGTGTGCGATTCGACACGGTCCGGCAGGCACCCGGCGGCGTTCCGGTCCTCGAACTGGCCGCGGAGGGCTCGCCGAGCGCCCGCCGTTTCGACGGCGAACGGCTGCTGCGCGAGGCCGTCGGCATCGCCGGAAGCCTCCCCGAGGCCATCGCCAAAGAGACGCTGCAGATCAAGGTGCGGTCGTACGATTCGGTCGTGCTGGAGCTGACGAAGGGCCGCACGGTCGTATGGGGGAGCGGCGAACTGGGTGAGGCCAAAGGCCGGGCCCTGACGGCTCTGCTGAAAGCCTCGCCCAAGGCTGACCACTTCGACGTGAGCGTTCCCACGGCACCTGCGGTGTCCGGGAGTTGACGTCAGGTCGAACACCGACGCACCCTGGTTGGCCACCGATACGGGTGATCACATAGGGTGAAAAGAAAAACGGGAGGTTCGGCGTGTTCGTTGAACACGCGCTACTTGTCGACTTAGTGTCCTGTTCGGAAGAGTCCAAGGAACAGACACACCCCTAACCCTAAACTTCAGGGTGAGGGTTCGGGTCGGCGCGTACGGACCGTCCCACATTTCGGCATCAGTCGTCGCAACGCAGGCCCGCGAGGCGGCGACACGTAACTCGAGGCGAGAGGCCTTCGACGTGGCAGCACCGCAGAACTACCTCGCAGTCATCAAGGTCATCGGTGTCGGCGGCGGTGGTGTCAATGCCATCAACCGAATGATCGAGGTCGGTCTCAAGGGCGTCGAGTTCATCGCCATCAACACCGACGCCCAGGCGCTGTTGATGAGCGACGCCGACGTCAAGCTCGACGTCGGCCGTGAACTCACCCGGGGCCTCGGCGCGGGAGCCAACCCGGCCGTCGGCCGCAAGGCGGCAGAGGACCACCGCGAGGAGATCGAGGAGGTCCTCAAGGGGGCCGACATGGTCTTCGTCACCGCCGGCGAGGGCGGCGGCACCGGCACCGGCGGCGCACCCGTCGTCGCCAACATCGCGCGCTCGCTGGGCGCCCTGACGATCGGTGTGGTCACCCGGCCGTTCACCTTCGAGGGCCGGCGCCGCGCGAACCAGGCGGAGGACGGCATCGCCGAGCTCCGCGAAGAGGTCGACACCCTCATCGTCATCCCCAACGACCGGCTGCTGTCCATCTCGGACCGCCAGGTCAGCGTGCTCGACGCCTTCAAGTCGGCCGACCAGGTCCTGCTCTCCGGCGTCCAGGGCATCACCGACCTCATCACCACTCCGGGTCTGATCAACCTCGACTTCGCCGACGTCAAGTCCGTGATGTCCGAGGCCGGCTCGGCCCTGATGGGCATCGGCTCCGCCCGCGGCGACGACCGCGCGGTGGCCGCCGCCGAGATGGCGATCTCCTCGCCGCTGCTCGAGGCGTCCATCGACGGGGCGCGGGGCGTACTGCTCTCCATCTCCGGCGGCTCGGACCTCGGCCTGTTCGAGATCAACGAGGCCGCGCAGCTGGTGAGCGAGGCCGCGCACCCCGAGGCGAACATCATCTTCGGTGCCGTCATCGACGACGCCCTCGGCGACGAGGTGCGCGTCACCGTCATCGCCGCCGGCTTCGACGGGGGCCAGCCCCCGGCCCGCCGGGACAACGTGATCGGCGCGGCGTCCACCAAGCGCGAGGAGCCGGCCCCGGCGCCGGTCCGCGCGCCCGAGCCGGTCCGCCCGGCCTTCGGCGGACTCGGCACGGTCACCCCCCGTGAGGAGCCCCCGGCGCCGGTGGAGATCCCGGTCGAGGCCGTGGCTCCCGCGCCGCAGGTCCCGACGGCCCGGCCCTACCAGGACAGCCCGGCCGAAGAGCTGGATGTACCGGACTTCTTGAAGTGACACTGGGGCAGCACAGCGAGAACGGCGCCCACTTCGCCTTCACCGACCGGTGGGGCGGGGTGAGCGCCGTTCCGTACGAGGAGCTCAATCTCGGCGGCGCGGTCGGAGACGACCCGGCCGCCGTTCGCGCGAACCGGGCGATCGCGGCCGAAACCCTGGGCATCGACGCGGACCTGGTGGTCTGGATGAACCAGGTGCACGGGCGGGACGTGGCCGTGGTGGACGGCCCCTGGGGCGGCGGGGAGCAGATCCCGGCGGTGGACGCCGTGGTGACCGCCCGTCGGGGGCTCGCCCTCGCGGTGCTCACCGCCGACTGCACTCCGGTCCTGCTGGCCGACCCCGTCGCCGGGATCGCCGGCGCCGCCCACGCCGGGCGGCCCGGGCTGGTCGCCGGGGTGGTGCCCGCCGCCGTCGAGGCGATGGTGGCCCTCGGCGCCGACCCCGCGCGCATGGTCGCCCGTACCGGACCGGCCGTCTGCGGACACTGCTACGAGGTTCCGGCCGAGATGCGGGAGGCCGTCGCCGAAGTGGTGCCGGCCGCGTGGGCCGAGACCAGCTGGGGGACACCGGCCGTCGACGTGGTCGCCGGGGTGCACGCGCAGCTGGCCGAGGCGGGGGTGGCGCACGCGCACCGTTCGCCGGTCTGCACACTGGAGTCGCGGGACCACTTCTCGTACCGCCGCGACCGGGTGACCGGGCGCCTTGCCGGATATGTCTGGTTGGACACTGTGTCTTCCCGGGGGACAACCCCCGGACCCCCGGTAGGAAAAGAGCAATGACGGATCGTAAGGCCGAGCTCGCCGAGAACCTCGAGCGGGTGGAGGAACGTATCTCGGCCGCCTGCGCGGCGGCCGGACGCAAGCGGGACGAGGTGACCCTCATCGTGGTCACCAAGACCTACCCGGCAAGCGACGTACGACTGCTGGCGGACCTGGGTGTCCGTCATGTTGCGGAAAATCGTGACCAGGACGCCGCCCCCAAGGCCGCCGCCTGCGCGGATCTGCCGCTGAGCTGGCATTTCGTGGGCCAGTTGCAGACGAACAAAGTCCGTTCCGTGGCGGGATACGCGCAAGTGGTGCAGTCGGTCGACCGGCCGAAGCTCGTCACGGCGCTGTCGGCGGCGGCGGAGAGCCAGGGGCGCGAACTCGGCTGCCTCGTACAGATCGCGCTCGACGCCGAAACGGGGGAGCGCGGAGCCCGGGGCGGCGCCGCGCCCGACCTCATGGCCGAGTTGGCGGACCTCGTGGCCGGCGCGCCGGGGCTGCGGATCGACGGTCTCATGACCGTCGCCCCCCTGGCGGGTCCCTACGCGGGACGCGAACAGGCCGCCTTCGAGCGGATGATGGAATTGTCATCAAGCCTGCGCGCGGCCCATCCGGCTGCCACGATGGTGTCGGCCGGAATGAGCGCCGACCTGGAACAGGCCGTGCGGGCGGGTGCGACACATGTACGCGTCGGCACTGCGGTACTCGGCGCGAGACCCCGGCTCGGGTAACGTCGCGAAGAAAGTCGGACCACAGCAGAAAATATGGTCATTTCCGCAGATGAGCGGACAGACCACGTGGATCGCGGGCAGTTGGTGACTTTGGTGACACAGCTACTTTGCTGACGGACACTCGACACCTGCGGACAGGGCGATCCACCACAGAGCGGAGGACTCGGAGAATGGCCGGCGCGATGCGCAAGATGGCGGTCTACCTCGGCCTCGTGGAGGACGACCGGTACGACAACCCGGGGTACGACCCCGATGACGAGTTCGAGCCCGAGCCGGAGCCGGAGCGGGCACGGGACCGGGATCGCAGACAGCAGCCGGTGCACCAAACGCCCGTATCGGACGAACCGGTACGAGTCGTACAGCCCCCGGCTCCGCGGGAACCCCTCCCAATTCCGTCAGAAAACGGACGTCCCGCGCGAATTGCCCCCGTGGCATCCATCACACCTGACCGCACCAACCTGGAGAAGAACGCCCCCGTGATCATGCCCAAGGTCGTCTCCGAGCGGGAGCCGTACCGCATCACGACGCTGCACCCCCGGACCTACAACGAGGCCCGTACCATCGGGGAACACTTCCGTGAGGGCACTCCGGTGATCATGAATCTCACGGAGATGGACGACACGGACGCGAAGCGTCTCGTGGACTTCGCCGCCGGTCTTGTCTTCGGTCTGCACGGCAGTATTGAACGCGTGACACAGAAGGTGTTCCTGCTGTCTCCTGCTAACGTCGATGTCACGGCGGAGGACAAGGCCCGCATCGCGGAGGGCGGGTTCTTCAACCAAAGCTAGACCGATCCGTCAGATACGGGGCCGGGAACAGAGCGGTAGCAGGGGAGAGGGAAGCACGGGATGGGCGTCGCACTGCAGGTGGTCTACATCGCGCTGATGTGCTTCCTCATCGTGCTGATCTTCCGACTGGTCATGGACTACGTGTTCCAGTTCGCACGTTCATGGACACCCGGCAAGGCGATGGTGGTCGTTCTGGAGGCCACCTACACTGTCACCGATCCACCGCTCAAGCTTCTTCGGCGTTTCATCCCGCCGTTGCGTCTCGGGGGCGTGGCACTCGACCTGTCCTTCTTCGTTCTGATGATCATCGTTTACATCCTCATCAGTTTCGTGAGCACCGCTGCGAGAAGCGTGTGAACGATGAGCTTCCCCGCAGGCGCGGGGACAGTCCAGATACGGTCCTGCCGACTGCCGACGACTACGTAGAGGTGAAGAAGACATGCCGCTGACTCCCGAGGACGTGCGGAACAAGCAGTTCACGACCGTCCGCCTGCGAGAAGGCTATGACGAGGACGAGGTCGACGCCTTCCTCGACGAGGTCGAGTCCGAGCTGACGCGTCTGCTGCGCGAGAACGAGGACCTGCGCGCGAAGCTGGCCGCCGCCACGCGTGCCGCCGCGCAGAACCAGCAGCAGCAGAACATGCGCAAGCCGGAACCCCAGGACCAGCGCGGCCCGGGCGCCCCCGTGCCGGCGGCCATATCCGGCCCGCCGCAGCAGCAGCAGCCGCAGATGGGCCCGCCGCAGCTTCCGGGCGGCCAGCCGCAGCTGCCGCCCGGCCCCGGTGGACACGGACCGCAGGGTCCGGGCCCGATGGGCGGCCCCATGCAGCAGCAGTCCATGGGTGGCCAGCACCCGATGGCGCCGCAGCAGCAGCAGATGGGCCAGCAGCCCATGCAGCAGCAGATGCAGCAGCAGTCCATGGGCGGCCAGAACCAGCTCGGCCAGCCGATGGGCCAGCAGATGCAGCCGATGGGGCAGCAGATGCAGCCCATGGGTCAGCAGATGCAGCCGATGCAGCAGCCGCAGCTCCCGCAGCAGGGCCCCGGTGGCGACAGCGCCGCCCGCGTCCTGTCGCTCGCGCAGCAGACCGCCGACCAGGCGATCGCGGAGGCCCGCTCCGAGGCCAACAAGATCGTCGGCGAGGCGCGCAGCCGCGCCGAGGGCCTGGAGCGGGACGCCCGCGCCAAGGCCGACGCGCTGGAGCGGGACGCGCAGGAGAAGCACCGCGTCGCGATGGGCTCCCTGGAGTCCGCCCGCGCCACGCTGGAGCGCAAGGTCGAGGACCTGCGGGGCTTCGAGCGCGAGTACCGTACGCGACTGAAGTCCTACCTGGAGTCGCAGCTGCGCCAGCTGGAGACCCAGGCCGACGACTCCCTCGCGCCGCCGCGCACCCCGGCCGGTCCGGCTCTGCCGCCGTCGCCGTCGCCCTCGATGGCTCCGGCCGGTGCCATGGGCCACTCGATGAGCAACCCGTCCATGGGCGGCCCGTCCCCGATGGGCGGTCCCTCCCCGATGGCCGGCGGCCCGTCCTACGGCGGCCAGCAGCAGATGTCCCCGGCGATGACCCAGCCGATGGCTCCGGTGCGGCCGGCTGCGCCGCAGCCGATGCAGGCGCCGTCGCCGATGCGGGGCTTCCTGATCGACGAGGACGACAACTAGGCGCCGCCGCCGCGTCTGTCGGCAGTCGCTTCACGGGCCGGGCCCGGTACCCCCACGGGGGCACCGGGCCCGGCCCGTTCCCGTACCCGGGGCGGGTCCCGTGCCGGTGCGGGGGCCGGGTGCGGGGGTGCCGCTGCGCGGGGCGGTCCCCTACCCGCCCTTCGCCCGTTCCCTGGGGCTCCGCCCCAGACCCCGCGCCTCAAACGCCGGCGAGGCTGGATCTTCCAGCCCCGCCGGCGTTGAGGCGCGGGCGCGGAGCGCCGTGTCTGGAGCCCCGCCGGCGATTGAGGCGGGAACGGTGGAAGGGCGGGGCGGGGAGAGAAACAGCTGTGGCCCGGACCCCAGGGCAGGGGACCGGGCCACAGGAGCCTGACGGCTACGCCTTGCGGAGGCGGAAGGTCAGGGACAGGGACTCGTCCGTGAAGGCGGAGCCATAGGCGGCGTCGGCCTCGCCCGAGGCGAAGTCGGTGGCGAGGACCTCGTCCGCGATGAGCTCGGCGTGGTCCGTGAGGGCCGTGACGACCTCCGCGGACTCCGAGGACCACCGCAGGGCGATACGGTCGGCCACGTCGAGGCCGGAGTTCTTCCGGGCCTCCTGGATCAGGCGGATCGCATCCCGCGCCAGGCCCGCGAGCCGCAGCTCCGGGGTGATCTCCAGGTCGAGGGCGACCGTCGCACCGGAGTCCGAGGCCACCGACCAGCCCTCGCGCGGGGTCTCCGTGATGATGACCTCCTCCGGGGAGAGGGAGACCTCCTCACCGCCCACCGAGACGACCGCGGAGCCCGAGCGCAGGGCCAGCGACAGGGCCGCGGCGTCGGCGGCCGCCACCGCCTTCGCGACGTCCTGCACGCCCTTGCCGAAGCGCTTGCCCAGCGCCCGGAAGTTGGCCTTCGCCGTGGTGTCCACCAGCGAGCCGCCGACCTCGGACAGGGAGGCCAGGGAGGAGACGTTCAGCTCCTCCGTGATCTGCGCCTGGAGCTCGGGGGACAGGGCGTCGAAGCCGACCGCGCCGACCAGCGCCCGCGAGAGCGGCTGGCGGGTCTTGACGCCCGACTCGGCGCGCGTCGCACGGCCCAGCTCGACCAGGCGGCGGACCAGCAGCATCTGCTGCGAGAGCGCCGGGTCGATCGCCGCGGTGTCGGGGACCGGCCACGACGACAGGTGCACCGACTCCGGGGCCTCCGGGGTGACCGGGACGATCATGTCCTGCCAGACCCGCTCCGTGATGAAGGGGGTGAGCGGGGCCATCAGGCGGGTGACCGTCTCCACGACCTCGTGCAGGGTGCGCAGGGCGGCCTTGTCGCCCTGCCAGAACCGGCGGCGCGAGCGGCGGACGTACCAGTTGGAGAGGTCGTCCACGAAGGAGGAGAGCAGCTTGCCCGCGCGCTGGGTGTCGTAGGCCTCCATGGCGTCCGTGACCTCGGTGACGAGGGTGTGGAGCTCGGAGAGCAGCCAGCGGTCCAGGACCGTGCGGTCGGCCGGCGCCGGGTCGGCGGCGGAGGGCGCCCAGTTCGACGTACGGGCGTACAGGGCCTGGAAGGCGACCGTGTTCCAGTAGGTGAGGAGCGTCTTGCGGACCACCTCCTGGATCGTGCCGTGGCCGACGCGCCGCGCCGCCCACGGGGAGCCGCCGGCCGCCATGAACCAGCGCACGGCGTCGGCGCCGTGCTGGTCCATGAGCGGGATCGGCTGGAGGATGTTGCCCAGGTGCTTGGACATCTTGCGGCCGTCCTCGGCGAGGATGTGGCCCAGGCAGACCACGTTCTCGTAGGAGGACTTGTCGAAGACGAGGGTGCCGACCGCCATCAGGGTGTAGAACCAGCCGCGCGTCTGGTCGATGGCCTCCGAGATGAACTGCGCCGGGTAGCGCTTCTCGAAGATCTCCTTGTTCTTGTACGGGTAGCCCCACTGCGCGAACGGCATCGAGCCCGAGTCGTACCAGGCGTCGATGACCTCGGGCACGCGGACGGCGGTCAGGGAGCAGCCCTCGGCCGTGCAGGTGAAGGTGACGTCGTCGATGTACGGGCGGTGCGGGTCCAGGGCGGAGTGGTCCGTGCCCGTCAGCTCGCTCAGCTCGGCGCGGGAGCCGACGCAGGTGAGGTGGTCCTCCTCGCAGCGCCAGATGGGCAGCGGGGTGCCCCAGTAGCGGTTGCGGGAGAGCGCCCAGTCGATGTTGTTGTTCAGCCAGTCGCCGAAGCGGCCCTGCTTGACCGAGTCGGGGAACCAGTTGGTCTTCTCGTTCTCCCGCAGCATCGCGTCCTTGACGGCGGTGGTGCGGATGTACCAGGACGGCTGCGCGTAGTAGAGCAGCGCGGTGTGGCAGCGCCAGCAGTGCGGGTAGCTGTGCTCGTAGGCGATGTGCTTGAAGAGCAGGCCGCGCGCGTCGAGGTCGGCGGTCAGCTTCTCGTCGGCCTTCTTGAAGAAGATGCCGCCGACCAGCGGGACCTCCTCCTCGAAGGTGCCGTCGGGGCGGACCGGGTTCACGACGGGCAGGCCGTACGCGCGGCAGACCGCGAGGTCGTCGGCGCCGAAGGCGGGGGACTGGTGGACCAGACCCGTACCGTCCTCGGTCGTGACGTACTCGGCGTTCACGACGTAGTGGGCCGGCTCGGGGAATTCGACCAGGGCGAAGGGGCGCTCGTACGTCCAGCGCTCCATCTCCTTGCCCGTGAAGGTCTCGCCGGTGGCCTCCCAGCCCTCGCCGAGGGACTTCTCCAGCAGCGGCTGGGCGACGACCAGCTTCTCGGTCCCGTTCGTGGCCACGACGTACGTGACCTCGGGGTGCGCGGCGACCGCGGTGTTGGACACCAGGGTCCAGGGGGTGGTCGTCCAGACGAGGAGGGCCGCCTCGCCGGCGAGCGGGCCGCTGGTCAGCGGGAAGCGGACGTAGACCGAGGGGTCGACGACCGTCTCGTAGCCCTGGGCCAGCTCGTGGTCGGACAGGCCGGTGCCGCAGCGCGGGCACCAGGGGGCGACGCGGTGGTCCTGGGTGAGCAGACCCTTGTTGAAGATCTCCTTCAGGGACCACCAGACCGATTCCACGTACTCGGGGTCCATGGTGCGGTAGGCGTCGTCCAGGTCGACCCAGTAGCCCATGCGGGTCGTGAGCTCGGTGAACGCGTCGGTGTGGCGGGTCACGGACTCGCGGCACTTGGCGTTGAACTCGGCGATGCCGTACGCCTCGATGTCCT
The DNA here is from genome assembly GCF_026343185.1 of Streptomyces sp. NBC_00091. GTDB lineage: Bacteria > Actinomycetota > Actinomycetes > Streptomycetales > Streptomycetaceae > Streptomyces. The sequence goes on from NZ_JAPEMA010000001.1 coordinate 4,468,934, forward strand.
GCTTGCCGTTGAAGCCCAGTTCCTTCTCGACGGCCAGCTCGACGGGCAGGCCGTGGCAGTCCCAGCCGGCCTTGCGGGCCACGTGGTAGCCGCGCATGGTGCGGAAGCGGGGGAAGACGTCCTTGAAGACGCGGGCCTCGATGTGGTGCGCGCCGGGCATGCCGTTCGCGGTGGGCGGGCCCTCGTAGAAGACCCACTCGGGGCGGCCCTCGGACTGCTCCAGCGTCTTGGCGAAGGTCTTGCTCTCGCGCCAGAAGTCGAGGACGGCGTGCTCGAGGGCGGGCAGGTCGACCTGGGCGGGTACCGGGCGGTACTGCGGCGGTGTGGTCATGAGGCTGAACTCTTCCTCCGGCGGTGTGTCACTTCCGTCCGGAGGGACGAGAGCCTTGGCTGCTCCCGCGGTACCACCCTCCTTGGCCTCCGGACAGGTCCGTCGGCCCCCTCATTGGGGTGCGAAGCCGGTTCTACTCGCCGTACGGGAATCCGTGCGGGCTTTCTTCCGGCGGCTCCGGGGTGATCCTTCGCATCGCGCTCGCCCCCGGGCTCTCACCGTCCCCGGGTCGCTCCTGGCTGCGTCCGACGCTACTCGTCCCCATCCATGCCTTTCGCTGCGCCCAGTGTACGGGCCGGGGCGCTGGTCGGCAGACCGGTTTTACCGCGGCGGGGCACGGGTCGCGGGGCGGGTCGCGGCATGACCCGGATGGGCTGACGGACCGGTCCTGGATCCACTGGGGCGGGTGGGGCGGATTACGGGGCTCCCCGCTGGGCACAACGGATGCAGGTTGACCTCGACGGACGCGTGCCCCGTTGCCGTGGGGTCGGAGGCGATTTATCGTTCCGGCACGATCTGCGAACAAGATCACAGCATGTGAAAAGGGGCCGCGGCCATGGTGGCGAAGAAGACGGCGACACAGGAGGTGGCTGCTGTGCCAGGCTCCACGCCTCCCGCCAAGAAGCCTCCGGCGGACGGGGCGGTACGGCCCGTCCCGTCGAAGACGGTCCCGGCCGGAAAGGCCACGGCCAAGGCGGCCGCGGATAAGAAAGCTCCGGCCAAGAAGGCCGTGGACAAGGCGGCCCCGGCCAAGGCGGCCCCGGCCAAGACGGCCGCCGTCAAGCAGGCTCCGGCCAAGCAGGCCGCGGCCACGAAGGCTCCGGCCAAGGCGGCTCCGGCCAAGCGGGCCCCGTCCAAGGCGGCGGCAGCCGAGCGCACCACCGGCACGACCGCGGCCAAGACGGCCGCGTCCGAGGGGGCGGCCCCGGCCGCGCGGAAGACGGGAGCTCGGAAAGTGGTTGCCAAGAAGACTGCGGGTACGGCCAGGAAGACGGCCGCGGCCGCCACCAGCGGGCTCCCCAAGGCACGGGCCACGGCGGCCACCGCACCCGGCGAGCTCGCCGTACGGGCCGGGGAGGACCCCTGGACGCCCGCCGAGGTCGCCGAGGCGCGGGCGGAGCTGGAGAGCGAGGTGCTGCGGCTGCGGGCCGAGCTGGACGCCTCCGAGGTGGCCATCTCGGGCCTGATGCGGGACTCGGGCGACGGCGCGGGCGACGACCAGGCCGACACCGGCACCAAGAACATCACCCGGGAGTCCGAGCTGGCCCTCGCCGCGAACGCCAGCTCGATGCTGGAGCAGACCGAGCGGGCCCTGGAGCGGCTGGAAGCGGGCACGTACGGGCTCTGCGAGAACTGCGGCAAGCCCATCGGCAAGGCGCGGATGCAGGCCTTCCCGCGGGCGACGCTGTGCGTGGACTGCAAGCAGAAGCAGGAGCGAAGGCATTAAGACTTGATCCGTAATTCACCAGAGGGTGAGCTGCGGGTTGCAGCCGGGGCGGTGTCCGGGCTTTCCGGCGTGGTCACGCACGGGGCGTGGCTCATCTGGGGTCGCTCGGGGCCGCCGTCCGGCGGTTCGGGGAGCAGAGGTTCCACGGCGTTGCCGTGGGACTGCCACGCGACCAGCACCCCGAGGGGTGGTCTGGCACGGTGTGGTTGACTCCCGCAGGGCTTCTTCCAGCCCGTCTGCGAAGGTGATCTGTGCGTGCCGGGACGCGGTGGTGTCCAGGTACGCGGTTTTGGGGTCGTCCACGTCGGTGATGCGGACGAACGCCGCCAGGGCTGCGGACACCATGTCGCGCTTGCCGACTAGGCCACAGGCGATGCACTTGTGCTCGCGTTCCCGCAGCGACTTGTTGACCCGCTCACCGCACAGGCAGTGCTGGGACAGGGCGGTGGACCAGGTGGAGGCCCGGACGAGACGGCCGCCCGCAGCCTGGCATTCACGCTCAAGGGCGGCGATGAGCAGGCCGGGGGTGGTCTGGGAGAGCCGCTTGCCCCAGAGCCGGTACCAGGTGCGGATGTCGCAGTCCTCGACCACGAGGACGGGGCCGTGGGTGGCGATGATCTGCCGGGCGAGGTGGCGGGCGTGGTGGCGTCGGTGCTCCGCACTACCGGTGGCGGCTTCGGCCTGGCGGGCGCGCAGCTCCCCGTAGCCGGTGGAGAGCCGGTCTCGGCGGAACGCCTGCTTCGGTACGCCATCGGCGCGGGCGGCACGCGCACCACCGGGCATGCTGACGGTCTTCGGCTCAAGACCCTTGGCCGCCCGGCGCTCCGCCCGCCGGGCCTGCTTTTTCGACAGGCCATATTGCGCCCTGTTGGTCGACCGTCGGGAGCGCTCCAGCGCCCGCGCACGGCCCCGCCGTTTCTTCGCTTCCCGCTCCAGCAGCGCCCGTTCCTCGGGGCTGAGGGTGATCTCCGTGGAAGCAGGGGCGCCATCGATGGGTGTGATGCTGGCGGGGAAGGAGACGACGGAGATGTTGGAGACGTTGCCGTCCACTCCGCCGATGCGGTCCAGGGCGGCGGCCTGCTCACGCATCTGTCGTACGGCGGGAGTGGTGTAGCCGGGGCCGAGGACCATCAGGTGCGCCTCATACACCCAGCCGCCCGGCGCGGATGCCTTGCGGCGGCGTACGAGATCCACTTTGTGCCAGCGGCCGGGGTTGGCGAGGAAGTGTTCGACACGTGCCCACTGGCCCGGCCGCTGCGGGATACGCACAGGGAGAACGAGGTCACCCCGGCCGGAGTCGGGTCCGCCCGCGAACACCACGGCGAGCGGTCCGGTGTGGTCCCACCAGGTCGCCTTGCGGGTGCCCGGCTTTCCTGACGCGGTGGTGTTGCCGGTGGGCACGATGCCGGACGGCGCGGCCGGCACTGGCATCCGGCGCGGCTGCTGAAGGGTGTGCCGACCGCCGTCGCCGTAGGCCATGACGTGACCGTGGAGTGTGCCGACCAGGCGGAAGGTCTCCCACTTGCGTTCGGTGGTGTGGGAGCGGGCGCGGCCGGGAATGCGGGTGAAGTCGTGCCAGCGGCCCGTCTTCGGACGGCCGTGCCGCTTACCCGTGTTGTCGGCGAACAGGTGCCGCTGGACACCGTTCCACACCTCGTCGGCCACGTGCATCGCCAAGGCCTTCGAGGCGTGGTGCTTCAAATGCCCCGAGGCTTCGAGATGCTCGTACGCGCACCGCTCCAGGGCCTCACGGGACAGCCCGAGGCGCTGCCGCACGGCCTTCGCCCCGTCGCGGTCGCGCTCGTGCTTGGCGGCCCAGTAGGCATCGACCTTGGCGCGGGCATCGCGCTGGACGGCCCGCTTGATCGAGCTCATCGCGCTGAACAGCTTCTCAATGCGGGCGAGGTCGGCGGGGTCGGTGACGGCCAGCGGCAGCACCATTACCGACACCTGTCCGTCGTCGGGCTTCTTCCACTTCGGGGCCTTGTTCTTCCCCCGGAACTTCCGCTGCGTCCGGGCAGCCTGCATGACCGTCACCTCCCGTCACCGATCAGTCGCTCTACGGCACACTAAGCGAGTAGTCCGCCCTATGAATGGGGTTTACGACCACCGCAATTCCTCGACAGGAAGACGCCAGAAGGTGGTAGCACCACGACTCAAGGCCACCGTCCAGCACGACCTCAGCAGCAGCCGCGCCCACTTCCCCGCCCCCGTCTGTGTCGGGGTTCTGACCGCGCTTCCGTGATGACTACGTCAGAACGATGGCGTGTGTCCACCCCGGGCAGCCACTGTGCAACCGTCCGAGGAAGGGGCGTGACGTCGAACCAGGGAAGCCCGCTTTGCCGCACAATTGCTGGCCACTGGGAACTCGACCGGGCCGGCCGGGGACGATGCTCAATCCGACAATCCCCCGTGCTGTGGGATGGACTCTAGGAACTGGACAGCTTGAGTGGACCATTACCGGGTCGCCAACGGCTGCCGGCGTAGCGGGCGAGAGTCTTGGTGAGCTCGAAGTACTGCTGTTCGGAGAGCGGGCCGAGGACACAGAGCGGGAGTGTGTCGTCCCATTTGGTGTTAGGACGGTTGCGGTAGAACCAGCCCGCGGGATAGACGCTGCTGTTGGCCTTGGGCTTCTGGATCAAGCGGATGCGTAGTCCGGTATAGGTGTACGCCGCCTTTTCTGATGTTATGCGGTCCACGGTGACCGTCTGTATCCGGCCCCAGGTCACCGTGCGACCGAATGAGCCCGTGGTGACGATGCCCTGCGAGGCGACGGTGAGGGACCATGGAGTTCGGTTCGGGAGCATGCGTCGGTGGTGCCTCTTCGCTCCGATCACGCTCGCCACGGCGGCGATGCCCACGAGCGTTCCCGCCATGGCGATGATCCACACCACGCCCAGGACCCCCCAGAGGCCGTCCCCCACCCCGTTCTCGCCCTTCGACCCGAAGGGGAAGGCTCCTGCCCCGGCCAGCGCGAAAGAGTCGGCTGCCCAGATCGCGCCAGAAATCACCGCGAGGGGTGTGGACACGGAGGCCTGCCAGATCGGGCGAGCGTAGTCGGTGACCGGCTCCTGGCCGGTCCAGGCGACCTCAAAGGCATAACCGTGAGCAGGCTCCTGCCTGATAGGCGGCGGAATGAGAGTGTGACGTGGTCCGGCGGTCACGGTTGTCGCGTCAGAGATGCCGGGAGTGCCATTCAGGGAGGACCGGAGTCCGACCAGCCGTTCATGGACCGCCATGGCCGTCTGGGGGCGCCGGTCCGGGTCACGTTCCAGCAGGTCGGACACCAGCTGGGTCACTGTTGGCGGCACGTTCAGGCCGAGCGCGTTGAGCCTCGGAGCCTCCTCAACCAGTTTCCGCTGCGCGATCGCGAGACCATTGTGACCCGTGAAGGGCGCCCGGCCGGCCAACAGGGCGAAGAGAACGCTGCCCAGGGCGTACAAATCGGAGCGTGCGTCGCCGCGCTCGGTGAGGAACTGCTCAGGCGCGCCGTACTCCGGAGTGCCGGCAGGGGCGAGTTGTGAGGAACGGGCAAGGGTGAAGGCACCCTGGATGAATCCGGCGATGCCGAAGTCCACGACCTTGACCCTGCCGTCCGGGGTGATCATCACGTTGTGAGGCTTGATGTCGTAATGGATGACCTGAGCCTGGTGGGCAGCTACCAGGGCCGCACAGATGTCCTGGGCGATCTGAAGCGCGCGGGCCACGGCCATCGGCCCCCCGTCGCGGATGTGTTCAGCGAGATTGGCTCCCTCGACCCGCTCCATGACCAGGAACCACAGATCCTCGTGGAACCCGCGGTCATACAGGGCGACCACGTTCGGATGACCGATCTGCGCGGCGGCCACCGCCTCCCGCTCAAAACGGCGCGGCAGATCCACCTGCACCCCGTCGTCAAGCACCAGTATCTTGACGGCCACATCCCGGTGCAGCACCCGATCCCTGCCGGCCCACACCTCCCCCATGCCGCCCCGTCCCAGTCGCTTGATCAGCTCGTACCGCTCCGCGATCAGCTCACCGCGCTCCACGCACCACCCCCGATGACGAAGCCATGCCGACCATCAGCCTATGACCAGGGCGGCCGGCCTCGAGGAGATCCAGAGAACCCCCTGCGATCCGACGCCTCCGAGCTGCTCGCATGGCCCGAGTCCGGCCAACTACCGTTCGACATTGCCAGGTATCGGTGGTGCGACCGAGCGTTCGAGTGGTTCCTGCCGGGCTTCCGCGAACACCAGCCTGGCGCCGGCCCCACGTGCTTTCGGTGACAGAGCCCCGTGCTGCTCGGACGGTTGCGCAGCGGCTGCCCAGGGTGGACACCCACCATCCTTCTGGCGTAGTCATCACGGAAGCACGGTCAGTACCGTGTCGGCCGCACCCCCTGTGGCCCGTGGACCGGCGGGACTACCGCGTACTACGCGAGCACCGCAGGTGCGGCGACACGATCAACGACACCACCCGCGCCGTCGCCGTACTCCACAACCTCAAGATCGACGCCGCCTGAATTGACGCCGTCTGAATTACGGAACACCTCCTAGCCAGGACCTACACCCACTGACGTACTCTCGTGTCTCGTAGGGATCCAGATACCTGTACCTGGTTCGAGCTAGTTCGAGGGACTCACGTGGCAGAGGCGGAGCGCATCATCGGTACGCCGGAGGTCGGGGACGACGCCGAGCCGCAGTCGGAGCCCGCCGTGCCCCGGGGGCGCAGGCGGATCGCCGCGCTGCTGGTCGTGGCGGTGCTCGCGTACCTGCTCGACCTCGGCAGCAAGATGCTGGTCGTGGCCAAGCTGGAGCACCAGCCGCCGATCGAGATCATCGGCGATCTGCTGAAGTTCTCCGCCATCCGCAACGCCGGCGCCGCCTTCGGCTTCGGCGAGGCCTTCACGATCATCTTCACGGGCATCGCGGCGACCGTGATCGTGGTGATCGTGCGGCTGGCCCGCAAGCTGTACAGCCTGCCGTGGGCGATCGCCCTGGGCCTGCTGCTGGGCGGCGCGCTGGGCAATCTCACCGACCGGATCTTCCGTTCGCCGGGCGTGTTCCGGGGGGCGGTCGTCGACTTCATCGCGCCCGCCCACTTCGCCGTGTTCAACCTCGCGGACTCGGCGATCGTGTGCGGCGGGATCCTGATCGTCCTGCTGTCGTTCAAGGGTCTGGACCCGGACGGCACCGTCCACAAGGACTGATCGCGGGCTCGCGCGGGAATGCTCTTCTGTCGAGTCCTGCATACTCGACAGGTGAGTACGATTCCCGAGATCCGCACCCTGCCCGTTCCCGATGGCCTCGAAGGCGAGCGCGTCGACGCCGCCATCGCCCGTATGTTCGGCTTTTCCCGGACTAAGGCGGCCGAACTGGCGTCGGAGGGGAAGGTCTCGGTCGACGGCAGCGTCGTCGGCAAGTCCGAGCGCGTCCACGGCGGCGCCTGGCTCGAGGTCGAGATGCCCGCGCCGGCGCGACCGGTCGAGCTGGTGGCCGAACCCGTGCCCGGCATGGAGATCATCCACGACGACGACGACATCGTGGTCATCATGAAGCCGGTCGGCGTCGCGGCCCACCCGAGCCCCGGCTGGACCGGCACCACCGTCATCGGCGGCCTCGCCGCCGCGGGCTACCGGATCTCCACCTCCGGCGCGTCCGAGCGCCAGGGCATCGTGCACCGCCTCGACGTCGGCACCTCCGGCCTGATGGCCGTCGCCAAGTCCGAGCGCGCCTACACCTCCCTGAAGAACCAGTTCCGCGAGCGGGTCGTCGACAAGCGCTACCACGCGCTGGTGCAGGGCCACCCGGACCCGATGAGCGGCACGATCGACGCGCCGATCGGGCGCCACCCGAGCGCCGACTACAAGTGGGCGGTGATCCAGGAGGGCAAGGCCTCCGTCACCCACTACGACCTGATCGAGGCCTTCCGCGCGGCCTCGCTGCTGGACATCAAGCTGGAGACGGGGCGTACGCACCAGATCCGCGTGCACATGTCCGCGCACCGGCACCCCTGCGTCGGCGACCTGACCTACGGGGCCGACCCGACCGTCGCCAAGCGGCTGGGGCTGACCCGGCAGTGGCTGCACGCGGTGCGGCTCGGCTTCGAGCACCCGTCCGACGGCCAGTGGGTGGAGTTCGAGAGCGGCTACCCGGCCGACCTCCAGCACGCGCTGGATGTGATCCGGGCCGAGAGCCAGTGACCACCGTCTCGGTGCGGGTCGCGGCCTCGGAGGCCGACCTGGCGGCGTGCTACGCCGTACGGACCGACGTGTTCGTGGTCGAGCAGTCCGTGCCGGAGTCGATCGAGTACGACGCGTACGACGCGGTCGCGGTGCACGTGCTGGCCGTCGGGGCCGACGGCCGGCCGCTGGGCACCGGCCGGCTGCTGTACGGGCCCGAGGCCCTGGGCAAGACCGGCTCCCCGGACGTCGGCTCCCTGGGGCGGCTGGCCGTACGGAAGTCCGCGCGCGGGCTGGGCGTCGGAGTGGCGCTGGTCCGCGCGATCGAGGCGGAGGCCGGGCGGCGGGGGCTGGCCGCGGTGGATCTCGGCGCGCAGACGCATGCGGTGGGCTTCTACGAGCGGCTGGGGTACGAGGCGTACGGGCCGGAGTTCGAGGACGCGGGGATTCCGCACCGGGCCATGCGGAAGCCCTTGCCGGGCCGGTAGCCGGGGTCCGTGCGGCGCCGTCGCGCAAGCGGCCCCGGGCTGCGCCCGGGCTCCTGGGGCTCCGCCCCAGACCCCGCGCCTCAAACTCCCCCAGCTACCGCTGGGAGGTGCCCCCAGGCGAGGCTGGGTTTTGGCTGCGCTCGCCGGCCTTCTGCGGGCCGATTGCTGGGAGCCGGTCCCCAGGCGAGGCTGGATTTTGGCTGAGGCCGCTGGCCCTCTGCGGGTCGTTTCACGGGCTGCGCAGGCTGCGGACGTCGAGGTGGCGGAGGACGCGGTCGACGATTTCGGGGTCGGAGCCCGGTTCGCTGCGGGCCGAGAGGATCTCGTGCCGGGCGGCGGACATCATCTCCCGCTGGATCCGCTGCACGTCCCGGATCCGCTCCACCCGCTTCGCGTACGCCTCCCGGCGTTCCTCGTCGACCAGGTCGGGGCTGATCCTGGCCCCGACGTCGTACGCGCGCCGGTACAGGGTCTCCACCAGGTCCTCCGGCAGGTCCTCGACCTGCTCGATCTCCTTGAGCCGCCGCTTCGCCGCCTTCGCCGCGCGCAGCGCCAGCTGCCGTTCGGTCTCGCGCTCCGCGTCCGCGTCCGCCTCCACCCCCAGCCGCCGTACCAGCCACGGCAGGGTGAGCCCCTGGCACACCAGGGTCGCCATGATCACCGCGAAGGCGATGAAGACGATCTCGTCCCGCGCCGGAAAGGGCTCCCCGGAGTCCGTCCGGAGGGGCAGGGCCAGCGCGAGGGCCACCGAGGCCACCCCGCGCATCCCGGCCCACCACATCACCACGCTCTCCCGCCAGCTCAGCGGGATCTCCTCGTCGTAGTCGCGCCGCCGGTGCAGCTTCTTCGCCAGCCAGCCCGCCGGCAGCAGCCAGAACAGCCGTACGCCGACCACCACCGCGACCACCGCCGCCGCCCAGCCGGCCATCTCCCACTCGCGGCCTTTCGCGACCCCGAAGACGTTGTGCAGCTCCAGCCCGATCAGGCCGAACGCCACCCCGGTGACCAGGGTGTCGACGATCTCCCAGAACGTGTGCCCGGCGAGGCGCCCCAGCACGTCGTCGGCGTCCGTCGCGTACTCGGCGAGGAACAGGGCGGTCGTCAGCACGGCCAGCACTCCCGAGCCCCGGAGTTCCTCCGCCACCACGTACGCCACGAACGGGACCAGCAGCGTCAGCCCGATCTGGAGGGTGGCCTCCCCGAGCCGCCCCATCAGGTGGTTGGCGGCCCAGCCCAGCGCGAGCCCGACGGCCACGGCGACCACCGCGGAGAGCACGAACTCGCCCAGGGCCTCGGGCCAGGAGAAGCTGCCGCTCACGGCGGCGGCGACGGCCACGTGGTAGAGCACGATGGCGGTGACGTCGTTGAACAGGCCCTCGCCCTCCAGGATCGACACCATCCGGCGCGGCAGCCCGAGCGCCCCGGCCACGGCGGTGGCGGCGACGGGGTCGGGCGGGGCGACGAGCGCGCCGAGCGCGAGAGCGGCCGCCAGCGGCAGCCCGGGGACGACGGCGTGCGCGACGCCGGCCACGGCGGCGGTGGTCACGAACACCAGGGCCACGGCCAGCAGCAGGATCGGCCGCACGTTGGCCGCGAACTGCCGCCACGAGGTGCGCTGCACGGAGGCGTACAGCAGGGGCGGCAGCACCAGCGGCAGGATGTACTCGGGCGGTACGCCGACATTGGGCACGGCCGGCACCAGCGCCAGCACGGCCCCGCCGATGGTCATCAGTACGGGCGCGGGCAGCCCGAGCCGGTCCCCGAGCGGAACGGTGACGACGGCCCCGAGCAGCAGTACGAAGAGCAGGGCGAGCTGATCCACGCCCCCACCCTGCCACCCGGCCCGGCGCTGATCCGCCGGACACCCCCTAGCCGCGCGGGGCGGCTTCGGTGGTGGTGACGCGGGGGAGGGCGTAGGGGTGCTGGGCGGTCAGCCAGGCGATCAGCTGCTCGCGGACCGCGCAGCGCAGGGTCCACACGTCGTCGGCGTCCTTCGCGGTGACCACCGCGCGTACCACGATGGTGTGCGGGGTGGTGTCCGTGACGGCCAGGCTGCCGGTGCGGCCGTCCCATTCGGGGATGTCCTTGAGGAGTTCCGCGAGCTTGTCCCGCATGAGGGCGATCGGCGCCGAGTGGTCCAGGTGCCAGAAGACCGTGCCGGTCATCTGGGCGCCCCCGCGCGACCAGTTCTCGTACGGCTTGCTGGTGAAGTACGAGACGGGCATCGTGATCCGGCGCTCGTCCCAGGTGCGGACCACCAGGAAGGTCAGGGTGATCTCCTCGACCTTGCCCCACTCCTTGTCCACGACCACGGTGTCCCCGATGCGCACGGTGTCGCCGAAGGCGATCTGCAGTCCGGCGAAGAGGTTGCCGAGGGAGGCCTGCGCGGCGATGCCGGCCACGATGCCGAGGACCCCGGCGGAGGCCAGCATCGAGGCGCCGACCGTGCGCATCGGCGGGAAGGTCAGCAGCATCGCGGCGGCGGCGACCACCACGGCCAGGGCGGTGAGCACCCGCTGGATCAGGGTGACCTGGGTGCGGACCCGGCGCACCCGGGCCTCGTCGGGGTGGTCGGCGGCGTAGCGGGCGTAGGTCGCCTCGACGACGGCCGCCGCGATGCCGACGAGCAGCCAGGCCGTCGAGGCGATCTGGACCAGGGTCAGGGCGTGGCCCACGGCGGCCGAGTGGGCCGGGAGGATGCCCGCCGGCCGGTAGGCGGCCTGGAGCGCCGCCGTACCGAGGACGAGCCGGAAGGGCAGGCCGCAGCGGCGCAGCAGGCCCCACAGCGGGGTTTCGGTGTGCCGGGCGTCGGCCTTGCGCAGCAGCAGGTCGAGCAGCCACCCGGCGAGCAGGGTGAGGACCAGTACGGCGCAGACGACCGTGACGGGACGCAGGACGTTCTCCATCTCCATGCTGGAGAACGTATCCACGGGGCGCCCCCGGACTCCTCCTTTCCCGCCGAATGGCACGATGGAAGGCATGAACATCATGCTCTTCCACTCGACGTACGGGCTGCGGCCCGCGGTGCACGCGGCGGCCGACCGGCTGCGTGCGGCCGGGCACCGGGTCCAGGTGCCGGACCTCTTCGAGGGCCGTACGTTCGCGACGTTCGAGGAGGGCGCCGCCCACCAGGAGGAGGTGGGCCGCGAAGAGCTGCTCAAGCGGGCGGTGCTGGCCTCGGCCCCCTTCTCCGACGAGGGCCTGGTGTACGCCGGCTTCTCCTTCGGCGGCTCCGTCGCGCAGCACCTGGCGCTGGCCGACGACAAGGCGCGCGGCCTGCTGCTCCTGCACGGCACGGCGGACCTGGAGGAGGACGCCTCGGCCGACGAGCTGCCGGTGCAGCTGCACATCGCGGACCCGGACCCGTACGAGACGCACGACTGGCTGACGTCCTGGTACCTGCGGATGCGGCGGGCCGGGGCGGACGTGGAGGTCCACAGCTACCCGGGCGCCGGGCACCTGTTCACGGACCCGGGTCTGGAGGACTACGACGCCGAGGCCGCCGAGGAGGCCTGGAAGGTCGCGCTGGCCTTCCTCGACACCCTGTGACGTGAAAAGGGCACTGCCCCCGGCGCCGGAGCGCCGGGGGCAGTGTCTTGGTACGGGGAGCCGGGGGATCAGCCGCGGTAGGCCGTCCACATGCTCTTCATGCGCGAGACCTGGCCCGCGGAGAACTGGTACATGCAGGAGTCGTACGTGTAGTCCATGAAGTTGTGGATCGGGTCGACGCCCGCCTTGCTGGCGCAGGAGTCGCGGCCGGTCGGGCACTCGTAGGCCGGGCTCTTCTCGGCCGGGGTGTCGGAGACGGAGTCGCCGCTGCCCGTGCAGCCGCCCTGGAAGGTGTGGTAGAGGCCCATCCAGTGGCCGACCTCGTGGGTGGCGGTGTCGCCCTCGTTGTAGTTGGCGGCGGAGCCGCCCGGCAGCGAGGTGTTGAGGAGGACCACGCCGTCCATCTTGGGCTGGGAGGCGTAGGAGCTCGGGAAGGTCGCCCAGCCGAGCAGGCCGCCGCCGAGGTTGGCCGTGTAGATGTTGAGCGCGTTCTTGTCGCCCTTGCGCAGGGCGTTCTTCATGTCCTTCTCGGCCTGGCTGCCGCTGGAGACGTTGTACCAGGCGGCGTTGTCCGTGTAGTCGGTTCCGGCCAGGGAGAACTGGAAGCCGGAGTCGGTGTTGCCGGTGCCCTGGCCGCTGTAGGCGGCGTTGAGGACGTTGAGCTGGTTGCTGATGTCCGTGGCGGTCAGGTTTCCGGCGGTGCCGGAGGTGATGACGTGGACGTACACCGGGATGGTGGTGGCGGTGGCCGCGGCGCCGACGCCGTAGACCTGCTGCGGGGACAGCTGGATCTGGCCGAGCTTCTTCTTCAGGTCGGCGTCCATGGCCTTGACCTGGGCCTCGGTGACCTCGTTGGGCTCGGCCGCGTGGTCGTCCTTGGGGCGGGACACGCGGGCGTTGGCAGGGGCGTCGCCCTGCTCGACACAGGCCTCGGCGTCGGTCTGGGAGGCGGCTGCGACCGTGGTGGGGGCGGTCAGCGGGGCGAAGGCCAGGGTGGAGGCGAGGACGGCCGTGCCCATGAGGCGGCGGCGGAGAAGGGGGGATATGCGGGCAACAGCGCGCACGTTGACTCCTCGGCAAGCGTGGTGGGGGGTGAGGGATTTCCTCACGCTGGCCGGAAGTTTATGTGTGCATGTCATTCAGTTGGCAAGTACCCGGAGGTTAAAGATTTGTTGCCTGTGTGGCGGATGGGACTCCTGGTCTGCACCAGGAGCCCCCTTCCACAGGAGATTTGACGAAGGGTCAGCGGACCGGGTCGTAGGTCCGTTCCACCTTCTGGGTGCCGTTCAGGGTGCGGTACGAGCGGGCCCAGGAGGAGCTCGCGTCCTGCCGCCGCTTGTCCGAAACCACGTAGTAGTCCATCTGTGAACGCTCGGCCGTCACGTCCAGCACGCCGTAGCCGTGCGAGTCCATGTCGAGCCACTTCACGTGCCAGTTCGCCGCCTTGATGGCGCCCTCCGCCACCACCGAGAGGGTGTGCGGGGCCACGTGGAGCATGTCGTCGATGTTGTCGGAGGTCACCGAGGTCACCACGAACTCGGTGGCCGCCGTCCCCGAGCCCGGGTACGTCGCCATGTTGACCGGGACGTCGTTCGCCCACGCCATGTGGATGTCGCCGGTCAGGAACACCGTGTTCTTGATGTTCCGGTCCTTCAAGTGGCCCAGGAGTTCCTTGCGGTCGTCCGTATAGCCGTCCCACTGATCCACATTGATCGCGATTCCGCCCTCGGGCAGGCCCAGCAGGTGCGCGAGCGGCTTCAGCAGGTGCGCGGGCAGCGAGGCGAAGGCCACCGGCGAGATCATCACCGAGGTGCCGACCAGCTTCCAGGTCGCGTTCGAGGCCGCCAGGCCGGACTTGAGCCAGTCCAGCTGGGCGCGCCCGGTGATGCTGCGCTCCGGGTCGTCCACCGAGCCGCTGCCGAGTTTGGCCTGCTCCGAGCGGAAGGAGCGCAGGTCCAGCAGGTGCAGGTCGGCGAGGGTGCCGAACTGCAGCCGCCGGTACACGGTGCCCGCGATGGAGGGGCGTACGGGCATCCACTCGAAGTACGCCTGCTTGGCGGCGGCCGCGCGGGCCGCCCACTCGCCCTCGGCGCCCGGGGTGTGGTTCCCGGCGCCGTCGGACCAGGTGTTGTCGGCGAACTCGTGGTCGTCCCAGATGGCGACGACCGGGTGCGCCGCGTGCAGGGCCTGGAGGTCCGTGTCCGTCTTGTACTTGCCGTGCCGGGTGCGGTAGTCGGCGAGCGAGACTATCTCGTGCTTCGGCTCGTGCTGGCGTACGACGTACTTCGCCTCGGGGTAACCGCCGGTCTGGTACTCGTAGATGTAGTCGCCCAGGTGCAGCACCGCGTGCAGGTCGGTGCGGGCGGCCAGGTGCCGGTACGCGGAGAAGTAGCCGGACTCCCAGTTGGCGCAGGAGACCACGCCGAAGCGCACGCCGGGCGTGGTCGTGCCGGCGGCCGGGGCGGTCAGGGTGCGGCCGGCCGGGGAGACGGCGGAGCCGGCGGTGAACCGGTACCAGTACGGGGTCTGCGGCCGAAGTCCGCGCACGTCCGCCTTGACCGTGTGGTCGGAGGCGGCGCTCGCGGTGACGGAGCCGCTCGCGACGAGGCGGGAGAAGGCCTTGTCCTCGGCCACCTCCCAGCCCACCGCGACGGCCGGGCCGAGGCCGGAGCCGGGTACCGCCTCGGGAGTCGGGGTGACGCGGGTCCACAGCAGGACCCCGTCGGGCAGCGGGTCGCCCGAGGCGACGCCGTGCAGGAAGGCGGGAGCGGTTTCGGCCGCGTGGGCCGCCGGGGCGCCCAGGGTGGTGATCGGCGCGAGTGCGGCCGTGGCCGCGGCGGCCAGAACGACCGTACGGCGGCGCGGGTGTGAAGGGGTGAGATGACTGGTCACGGGCGATCATATTACTGATCGGTATGTGGCTGGGAACAGCCTCGAAATGACAACGGGCGGGCGAACTCTGAGAGTTCGCCCGCCCGTCGCGGCGGTTTCGGTCCGGTGTGTCCGGATCAGCCCGCCAGGGCCTTGTCGATGGCCGCGGTGAACGCCGCCGGCGTCGCCGGGGTGTCGATCTTCTTGCCGTCCATCTTCAGCGTCGGAGTGCCCGTCACCCCGGACTTGTTGAAGGCCTTCGACATGTCCATCGCCCACCGGTCGTAGGTGCCGTCCTGGACGGCCTTCTTGAACTCGGCGTTCTCCTTCAGGGCGGGGACCGTGTCCGCGACCTTCAGCAGGTAGTCGTCCTTGGCGAAGCTGTCGACGGTCTCCTCGGGGTGCAGCTCCTTCGAGTAGAGCGCGCCCTTGTAGTCGAGGAAGGCCTGCGGGCTCACGTTCAGCGCCGCGCCCAGCGCGCTCAGGGCGTTCTTGGAACCCTCGCCCTTGACCCCGTTGTCGATGAAGGTCGCGCCGAAGTACTGGAGCTTGTACTTGCCCGCGTCCACGTCCTTCTTGACCTGCTCGCCGACCGACTGCTCGAAGGAGGCGCAGGCCGGGCAGCGCGAGTCCTCGTACAGCTCCAGGGTCTTCTTCGCCTCGGGCTTGCCGATGACCACGGTCAGGCCGTCCTCGCCCGTGGTGTTCTTCGGCTTGACCAGTTCGGCCTCGGCGGCCTTGTCCCAGTAGCCGGGCTGGTTGGCCTGCACGACCGCGTAGCCGACGCCGCCGGCCAGCGCCAGGACGGCGACGACCGTGCCGGCCACGATCAGCTGGCGGCGGGTCTTGTCCTTCTTCGCCTGCCGCTCGCGCTCGATGCGCAGCTTCTCGCGGGCGGCGGCCTTGTTCTGCTGGTTGTTGCGTGCACTCATGGTGATCTCCGTGGGACGGGGAGGGACGAGGGGGGACCGCGTACGTGTCTCAGGCGCTCGCGAGCGCCGTACGTACGGGAGGCCCCCGCCGGCCCACGGAATGCGCGGGGAAGCGGGTACGGGCCACCGCGCCGGGGACGACCGGGCGCAGCGCCCGCCCGGCCCGCCCGGGGACCGCCGCCACCGAGGCCACCGCCAGCAGCAGCGGCCGGAACGCGAAGGCGGCGACCGCCCGCAGCAGCCGGGCCAGGGCCCGCTCGCCGTGCCGCAGCCAGGCAGCGGCCAGCAGCCCGACGGTGACGTGCGCGCCGAGCAGCAGCCAGGGCGTCAACGGCCCGGGCGAGGCCAGCAGCGCCGCCGGATCCCCGGCGGGCCCGGCCACCTCGGTCAGCGGCCCGCCCACCGGGGCCCCGCCGCACAGCTCGTCCAGGCCCAGCGCGCGCAGCGGCCCGGAGACCGGCCCGCCCGCCGGGCCGTAGCAGAGGTGCTGCCCGGCGGTGAAGACGGTGTCGGCCGCCAGCTCCAGCGGTACCAGCAGCCCGGCGATCGGGCCGAAGCCGCGCTCCCGGCCGGCCAGGGCGTAGGCGATCGCGAAGACCCCGGCGAAGGCGCCGGCGACCAGCGCGGGCGGCAGCGGGACCCGGGACATGAGCACGTGGGAGCCGGCCGAGAGCAGCACGACGAGCGCGCTGAACAGCGCGGCCCGCAGCCCCCGGATCCTCACCCCTGATATGTCCATCGTCGCGAGTTTGCCATGGCTTTCTGTGAGAGAGGGCGGGAGGGGTGTCTTGTCGGCCAGGCGGCCCACGGGCGGCCGGGTCCGGGCCCGCAGGGCCCGGGGCGCCCCCTCACGGCTCCCGGACCCGGAGGGCCTACGGCATGATCCGGCCGTTGCGGAAGAGGTCCACGAAGATCTGGTGGTCGGCGCGCGCCCGGGCCCCGTACGCGTGGGCGAAGTCGACCAGCAGCTCGGGGAAGCCCTCCTCGTCGGCGGCGATCACCGCGTCGATGGCCCGCTCGGTGGAGAACGGCACCAGGGACTGCCCGCTCTCGGCCTCGTCCGCCGACGCGTGCATGGTGGCCGTGGCCCGGCCCAGGTCCGCGACCACCGCCGCGATCTCCTCCGGGTCGTCCAGGTCCGACCAGTCCAGGTCCACCGCGTACGGGGAGACCTCCGCCACCAGCTGCCCGGAGCCGTCCAGCTCCGTCCAGCCCAGCCAGGGGTCGGCGTGCGCCTGGAGGGCCCGCTGGGAGATCACCGTGCGGTGCCCCTCGTGCTGGAAGTACTCCCGGACCGCCCGGTCGGTGATGTGCCGGGACACGGCCGGGGTCTGCGCCTGCTTGAGGTAGATCACGACGTCGTTCTCCAGGGCGTCGCTGTGGCCCTCGAGCAGGATGTTGTAGGAGGGCAGGCCCGCCGAGCCGATGCCCACGCCCCGGCGGCCCACCACGTCCTTGACCCGGTAGGAGTCCGGCCGGACCAGGGACTCCTCCGGCAGGGTCTCCAGGTACCCGTCGAACGCGGCCAGCACCTTGTACCGGGTGGCCGCGTCCAGCTCGATCGCCCCGCCACCCGAGGTGAAGCGGCGCTCGTGGTCGCGGATCTCGGTCATCGAGTCCAGCAGGGAGAAACGGGTGCGCGAGCGGGCGTCGCGCAGGGCCTCCAGCAGCGGGCCCTCGGCGGTGTCCAGGGTGAAGGAGGGCACCTCTTCGTATTTGGCGCCGGCCGCGAGCTGGTGCACGCGCTCCCGGTAGGCCACCGCGTAGGTCCGTACGAGCCCGCTGATCTGCTCGTCGCTGAGCGCCTTGGTGTAGCCGATCAGCGCGACCGAGGCGGCGAAGCGCTTGAGGTCCCAGGTGAAGGGGCCGACGTAGGCCTCGTCGAAGTCGTTCACGTTGAAGACCAGCCGGCCGTTGGCGTCCATGTACGTGCCGAAGTTCTCGGCGTGCAGATCGCCGTGGATCCACACCCGGCCCGTCCGGTCGTCCAGGTAGGGGCCGCCGTGCCGCTCGCGCTCCAGGTCGGCGTAGAAGAGGCAGGCCGTGCCCCGGTAGAACGCGAAGGCCGAGGCCGCCATCTTGCGGAATTTGACCTGGAAGGCGGCGGGGTCGGCGGCGAGCAGCTCACCGAATGCGGTGTCGAACACATCGAGTATCTGCTCGGCGCGCTGCTCGTCGGTCGTCTCGGGAACCGCCATGGCGGATGCCTCCTGGTGCACGGGGTGGTACAGCTTCTGACCGACTGGACGTCGGGCTGGTGTTCCTGGTTCTGCAACGCCCGACCGTACCGGTCGGTGCCCGTCTTCTGTCACTGGTGGGACGTAGGATTCAAAGCTGCCGCCCCTCTCTCCCCCGGAGGCCCCCACCGTGACCAAGACGCCGTTCACGCACCTGCACGTCCACACCCAGTACTCGCTGCTGGACGGTGCCGCGCGGCTGAAGGACATGTTCAACGCGTGCAATGAGATGGGCATGACGCACATCGCCATGTCCGACCACGGCAACCTGCACGGCGCCTACGACTTCTTCCATTCGGCGAAGAAGGCCGGGGTGACCCCGATCATCGGCATCGAGGCGTACGTCGCCCCCGAGTCCCGGCGCAACAAGCGCCGCATCCAGTGGGGCCAGCCCCACCAGAAGCGGGACGACGTCTCCGGCTCCGGCGGTTACACGCACAAGACGATCTGGGCGGCGAACGCCACCGGCCTGCACAACCTCTTCCGGCTGTCCTCCGACGCGTACGCCGAGGGCTGGCTCACGAAGTGGCCGCGCATGGACAAGGAGACCATCAGCAAGTGGTCGGAGGGCCTGATCGCCTCCACCGGCTGCCCCTCCGGCGAGCTCCAGACGCGCCTTCGCCTCGGCCAGTTCGACGAGGCCCTGAAGTCGGCCTCCGAGTACCAGGACATCTTCGGCAAGGAGCGGTACTTCCTGGAGCTGATGGACCACGGCATCGAGATCGAGCGCCGGGTCCGCGACGGGCTGCTGGAGATCGGCAAGAAGCTCGGCATCCCGCCGCTGGTGACGAACGACTCGCACTACACCTACGCGAGCGAGGCCGGCGCCCACGACGCCCTGCTCTGCATCCAGACCGGCAAGAACCTCTCGGACCCGGACCGCTTCCGCTTCGACGGCTCCGGCTACTACCTGAAGTCGACCGACGAGATGTACGCGATCGACTCCTCGGACGCCTGGCAGGAGGGCTGCGCCAACACGAAGCTGGTCGCGGAGCAGGTCGACACCGAGGGCATGTTCGGCTTCCGGAACCTGATGCCGAAGTTCGACATCCCGGACGGCTACACCGAGGTCACCTGGTTCCGCGAGGAAACCATGCGCGGCATGAACCGCCGCTACCCCGGAGGCATCCCGGACGACCGGATGAAGCAGGCCGAGTACGAGATGGACACGATCATCTCGATGGGCTTCCCCGGCTACTTCCTCGTGGTCGCCGACTTCATCATGTGGGCCAAGAACCAGGGCATCGCGGTGGGCCCGGGCCGCGGCTCCGCGGCCGGCTCGATCGTCGCGTACGCCATGGGCATCACCGACCTCGACCCGATCACCCACGGTCTGATCTTCGAGCGCTTCCTGAACCCCGAGCGCGTCTCCATGCCCGATGTCGACATCGACTTCGACGAGCGCAGGCGCGTCGAGGTGATCCGGTACGTGACCGAGAAGTACGGCGCCGACAAGGTCGCCATGATCGGTACCTACGGCACCATCAAGGCCAAGAACGCGATCAAGGACTCCGCGCGCGTCCTGGGCTACCCCTACGCCATGGGCGACCGGCTCACCAAGGCCATGCCCGCCGACGTCCTCGGCAAGGGCATCCCGCTCTCCGGCATCCTCGACCCCTCGCACCCCCGCTACAGCGAGGCCGGCGAGATCCGCGGGATGTACGAGAACGAGCCCGACGTGAAGAAGGTCATCGACACCGCCCGCGGCGTCGAGGGCCTGGTCCGCCAGATGGGCGTGCACGCCGCAGGCGTGATCATGTCCAGCGAGACGATCACCGACCACGTACCGGTCTGGGTCCGGCACACCGACCAGGTGACCATCACCCAGTGGGACTACCCGAGCTGCGAGTCGCTCGGCCTGCTGAAGATGGACTTCCTCGGCCTGCGCAACCTCACGATCATGGACGACGCCGTCAAGATGGTGAAGGCCAACAAGGGGATCGACATCGATCTCCTGGCCCTCCCGCTCGACGACCCCAAGACCTTCGAACTGCTCGGCCGCGGCGACACCCTCGGCGTCTTCCAGTTCGACGGCGGGCCCATGCGCTCCCTGCTGCGCCTGATGAAGCCCGACAACTTCGAAGACATCTCCGCCGTGTCCGCGCTCTACCGCCCGGGCCCGATGGGCATGAACTCGCACACGAACTACGCCCTGCGCAAGAACAAGCAGCAGGAGATCACCCCGATCCACCCGGATCTGGAGAAGCCCCTCGAAGAGGTGCTCGCGGTCACCTACGGCCTGATCGTGTACCAGGAGCAGGTGCAGAAGGCCGCCCAGATCATCGCCGGCTACTCGCTCGGCGAGGCCGACATCCTGCGCCGCGTGATGGGCAAGAAGAAGCCCGAGGAGCTGGCGAAGAACTTCACCATCTTCCAGGAGGGCGCCCGCAAGAACGGGTACACCGACCAGGCCATCCAGGCCCTGTGGGACGTCCTGGTCCCCTTCGCCGGCTACGCCTTCAACAAGGCCCACTCGGCCGCCTACGGCCTGGTCTCCTACTGGACCGCCTACCTCAAGGCGAACTTCCCGGCCGAGTACATGGCCGGCCTGCTCACCTCGGTCAAGGACGACAAGGACAAGTCCGCGATCTACCTGAACGAGTGCCGCCGCATGGGCATCAAGGTGCTCCCGCCGAACGTCAACGAGTCCGAGCCGAACTTCGCCGCCCAGGGCGACGACGTGATCCTCTTCGGCCTCACCGCCGTCCGCAACGTCGGCCAGAACGTGGTCGAGTCGATCATCAAGACCAGGAAGGCCAAGGGGAAGTACTCCACCTTCCCCGACTTCCTGGACAAGGTCGAGGCCGTCGTCTGCAACAAGCGCACCGTCGAGTCCCTGATCAAGGCCGGCGCCTTCGACGAGATGGGCCACACCCGCAAGGGCCTGGTCGCCCACCACGAGCCGATGATCGACAACGTGGTCGCCGTGAAGCGCAAGGAGGCCGAGGGACAGTTCGACCTCTTCGGCGGAATGGGTGACGAGGGCGCGAGCGACGAACCCGGCTTCGGGCTCGACGTGGAGTTCTCCGACGTCGAGTGGGAGAAGTCCTACCTGCTCGCCCAGGAGCGCGAGATGCTCGGCCTCTACGTCTCCGACCACCCGCTCTTCGGCCTGGAGCACGTCCTCTCCGACAAGACCGACGCCGGCATCTCCCAGCTCACCGGCGGGGAGCACTCCGACGGCGCCGTCGTCACCATCGGCGGCATCATCTCCGGCCTCCAGCGCAAGATGACCAAGCAGGGCAACGCCTGGGCCATCGCCACCGTCGAGGACCTGGCCGGCTCCATCGAGTGCATGTTCTTCCCCGCGACCTACCAGCTCGTCTCCACCCAGCTGGTCGAGGACACCGTCGTCTTCGTCAAGGGCCGCCTCGACAAGCGCGAGGACGTCCCCCGCCTGGTCGCCATGGAGATGATGGTCCCCGACCTGAGCTCCGCCGGCACCAACGCCCCGGTAGTCCTGACCATCCCCACCGTCAAGGTCACCCCGCCGATGGTCACCCGTCTCGGGGAGATCCTTCGCCACCACAAGGGCAACACCGAAGTGCGGATCAAGCTCCAGGGGCCGCGCACCACCACCGTGCTGCGCCTGGACCGGCACCGGGTCCAGCCCGACCCCGCCCTCTTCGGCGACCTCAAGGTGCTGCTCGGCCCCTCCTGCCTGGCCGGCTAGCCCGCACGGGGCCCGATACGGGCTCCCGTACCGGCGTACGGAAGGGCTCGGCCGGCGTCATTGCCGGGCGAGCCCTTCCGTCATCGCGCGGAGGCGTCAGTTGTGGCCGAACTTCTTCTGCTTGCTCTTGTGGGCCATGTCCAGCGGGCTCGGCGACTGCGAAGTGCGCTCTTCCGGCGAGGCTTCCGTCGAACTCCGCTCCTGGGCGGACGCGCGAGGCTGCTGCTTCGCCGGCTGCTTCTGGTTCTTGTTCTTGGCCATGGAATGCCTCCGTGGGGGGTGTAGGGGCCAGGGCCGCCTTCACACTCACACACCCCCACAAACCACGCATTTTGGATCATTACTGCGCGTAGTGAGGGCCCCTTCCACAGCCCCCCGGGAGATCCGCCACGCCGATGATCGAGTTCCGGCCGTAACCACCCTTGCGGTCGGGCAGACTCGGGGAAAACCTGTCGAGGACCCCCACGGAAGAGGGTGGAACGCGTGGACCGCTGCGTCGTCCTGGTGGACGCCGGATACCTGCTGGGCGCCGCCGCGAGCCTCCTCGCAGGGGAGCCCTCCCGCTCCCGCATCACCGTCGACCATTCGGCCCTCATCCAGGGGCTGCGCGAGCGCGCCGAGGCCGACACCCAGCAGCCCCTGCTGCGGATCTACTGGTTCGACGGCGCCCCCGACCGGGTCCCCCAGCCCGAGCACCGGCGGCTGCGCGTCATGCCCCGCGTCACCGTCCGGCTCGGCGCCCTGACCCGCAGCGACGGCCGCTGGGCGCAGAAGGGCGTCGACGCCGCCATGCACGCCGAACTCACCGAACTGGCCCGCAACCGGGCCTGCTCCGACGTGGTCCTCGTCACCGGCGACGGCGACCTGCTGCCCGGGCTGATGTCCGCCAAGGAACACGGGGTCGCCGTCCACCTGTGGGCCGTCCAGGCCGCCGACGGGGACTACAACCAGTCCGAGGACCTCGTCGCCGAAGCCGACGAACGCCGCGTCCTCGACCGCGCCTGGATCACCCGGGCCGTCCGCGCCCGCGACCTCGCCGGACTCTGCCCCCCGCCACCCGCCCCGCGCCCCGAGATCGCCGCGATCCTCTCCGCGCCCCTGCCCGAGGCGGCCCTCGCCGAGGCCGCCCGCAACGGCACCCCGGCCACCTCCGAGAGCCGCCCGAACGGAGCACCCGTACCGGCCCCCTCCGCCGAAGGGGCCACCGCCGAAGGCGCCAAACCCGTCCCCACCCCGAAGGACCTCGCCTCCCTGCGCGCCCCCGCCCAGGGCCACGCCCCCGCGCCCGCCGGCCACCACGCCGCCAGCCCGGCCGGCAGCGCCCTGCGCTGGTCCTCCGACAAGGGCTGGATCGACCGCGCCGGACCGCTCGGCGAACCGGCCGAGACCGCCTCGCTGCCCACCCTCGCCCAGCTCACCAGCGCCGAGCAGCGCTGGGCCGACCGCGAGGAGGACATCACCACCGTCGGCGGCGACCCCTTCGAGGTCGGCCAGGTCTTCGCCCGGCGCTGGATGGAACGCCTCCCCGAGACCGTCCACCTGCAGAAGCTGGCCACCATGTACCCCCGCGTCCCGCACCGGATCGACGGGGAGCTGCTGCGTTACGCCGCCCGGTTCGGGCTCCTCGCGCACAAGGACGACCAGATCGACGAACACGACCGCTACGCCATCCGTGCCGGGTTCTGGCGGGAGATCGACGTCCGCGCCGCCGCCGAGCACGTGGGCGCGCCACCCGCCCCCGCGGCCGGGGCGCCGGTGACCCCGGCGGCCGAGTAGGGCCGGAAGCCGCGTAGGCTGCTCCCTCGTGAGTACGGGCACAGCACAGGCAGGACAACCCACGGCAGCGGCCGCCGGAGCCGCTTCGGACGTGGTCTGCGCGGTGCGTGACCTGGTCAAGACGTACCCCGCGGTACGCGGCCGGCGCGGCGCCCCCGCCCTGCCCGAGACCCGTGCCAACGACGGGATCTCCCTCGAGGTCCGGCGCGGCGAGATCTTCGGCCTGCTCGGCCCCAACGGCGCCGGCAAGTCCACCCTGGTCCGCCAGCTGACCGGGCTGATGCGGCCCGACTCCGGCTCGGTGACCCTGCTCGGCCACGACCTCGTACGCCACCCCGAACGGGCCTCCCGGCTGCTCGCCTACCTCGGGCAGGAGTCCACCGCCCTCGACGAGCTCACCGTCGCGCTGGCCGCCGAGACCACCGGCCGGCTGCGCGGGCTCGGCCTGCGCGAGGCGCGGGCCGCGCGGGACGACGTACTCGGGGAACTCGGGCTGACCGAGATCGCCGGGCGGCCCCTGAAGAAGCTCTCCGGCGGACAGCGGCGCCTCGCCTGCTTCGCCGCCGCGCTGGTGGGGGAGCGGCCCGTGCTGGTCCTCGACGAGCCGACGACCGGCATGGACCCGGTGGCCCGGCGGGCCGTCTGGGCGGCCGTGGACCGGCGGCGGCTGCGGCACGGGGCCACCGTCCTGCTCGTCACCCACAACGTCATCGAGGCCGAGACCGTCCTCGACCGGGTCGCCGTCGTCGACCAGGGCAAGGTCATCGCCTGCGACAGCCCCGCCGGGCTCAAGGCCCAGGTCTCCGACGAGGTCCGCCTGGAGCTGGTCTGGCGCACCGCCCCGCCGCTGGAGGTGCCCGCGGTCGCGGAGCTGGCCCCGCTGGCCGCCGAGTCGGGCCGCCGCTGGGTGCTGCGGCTGGGACAGGACGAGGCCCGCGCGGCCGTCGCCGCCGTCACCGGCGGCCCGGCCTTCGCGGCCCTCGACGATTTCACGTTGGCCACGCCGAGCCTGGAGGACGTCTACCTGGCGCTGGGCGGCCGGATGAAGGGTCTGGTCAAGTCGTGACCACCGCTGCCGTTGGTGTCCTGGCCCCGAGGGCGCGGCTCTTCCCCGCCCTGGCCGCCGTCTACCGGGCACAGCTGTCCCGGGCGCGGGTCGCCCGGATACCGCTGCTGTTCGTCGCCACCTTCCAGTCCGTCGGGATCATGATCCTGATGCGGGGCGTGGTGGACGGGGGCTCCGAGGCGCGGGCCGTCGTCGCCGGCTCCTCGGTGCTGGTCGTCGCCTTCGTCGCGCTGAACCTGCTCGCGCAGTACTTCGGGCAGCTGCGGGCCGGCGGCGGGCTCGACCACTACGCCACCCTGCCGGTGCCGCCCGCCTCGGTGGTGCTGGGCGCGGCCGCCGCGTACGCCTCCTTCACCCTTCCGGGGACGCTGGTGACGGCCGTCTTCGGATGCGTGCTGTTCGGCCTGCCGATGGGCGGGCTGTGGATCCTGGCCGCGGTCGTGCCCCTGGCCGGGGCGGCGCTCGCCGGGCTGGGCGCCGCGCTGGGGCTGCTCGCGCCGCGCCAGGAGCTGGCCACGCTGGCCGGGCAGCTGGGCATGTCCGCGGCGCTGCTGCTGGGCGTGCTGCCGGCGGAGCGGATGCCCGACGTCATCGTGTGGGCGCGGGACCTGCTGCCGTCCACGTACGGGGTCGAGGCCTTCGCGGAGACCTTCGCCCCGCACCCCGACTGGGCGGCCGTCGTCCTCGACCTCGGCGTGTGCGGGGCCGTCGGGGTGCTGTCCCTGGCCCTCGCCACCTGGGCGTACCGGCGGGCGGCGGTCCGCTGACGCCGGCGCCGGACCTACCTGGCACGATGTGGGGGTGACCGAAGCCGTGACCCCGCAGCCGACCGTGCCCCGCCTCCCCGAACCGGAGGCCGCCGTCACACCGGCGGACATCCGTGACGGGGCTGCCGTCGCCCTGGTGGTGGGCGTGTCCGGGGCGCTGCTCGGGCTGCTGTGGACGTGGCTCGCGCCGCGCGTCCAGTACGTCTCCAACGGTGAGGCCGTCTTCCTGCGCAACACCGAGAGCGAGGCGCGGATCGGCGCCGACGGCACCTTCTTCCTGCTGGCGCTGGGGCTCGGGGTGCTGAGCGCGCTCGGCGTGTTCCTGTGGCGCCGGCGCGGGGGCGTCCCGCTGGTGATCGGGCTGGCCTTCGGGGCGTGCTTCGCCTCGCTGGTGGGGTGGCGGCTGGGCCTGTGGCTGGGCCCGGGCACCGATGTCCCGGCCGCTGCCGCCAAGGCGGGCGAGGGGGTGGCGTTCGACGCGCCGCTGCAGCTGCTCGCGCAGGGGGCGCTGCTGGTCTGGCCGATGGCCGCCGTGGCCGTCCACCTCGCCCTGACGGCCGTATGGGGCCCCCGCGACCCCGAACCCCCGGCCGACTGGCACCCCGAGGGCACCTACCCCCCGGCCCACGTCCACGCGAAGCCCGCCCCGCCTTCTTGACGCGGCCCTCGCACCGCTCAGCGCTGGCGCGCTTCCCGGGCTTCGCGGCGCTGCGCCGGACTCCGTCCGTCGGGGCCGGGGCGGGGCCCCGGGCCCGGGCTGGGGTCGGTTGTCCGTCTGCGGGTGGTGGCCGCTGCGCGGGGCAAGTCCCCTACCCGCCCTTCCACCGTTCCCCGGGCTCTGCCCGGACCTGCGCCTCAAGCGCCGGCGGGGCTGGGGTGTGTGGCTCTGCCTGGACCCGCGCCTCAAGCGCCGGCGGGGCTTGGTACACGGCGCCCCGCGCCGCGCGGGGCCGGAAGCGCCCACCGGGCGGTACTTGCGAGCGGAGCTCAGCCAAAACCAGCCCCGCCGGCGATTGAGGCGCGGGGTCCGGGGCGGAGCCACGGGGAACGGGCGAAGGGCGGGTAGGGGACGGTTCCGCGTAGCGGCCCACCACCGGCAGACGACCGCCGGACCTCAGCCCGGGCCCGTGGCCCCGCCCCTGGGCCGGCGGACGGAGTCCGGCGCAGCGGCGCGAAGCCGGAGAGGCGCCCCGGCGCCGAGCCGCGCGAGCGGCGCGTGAAGAACGTGAAGAAGGCGTGGCCCGCCAGGGCCGCACCGTGCGAGCGGCGCGTCAAAAAGGAGGGGCCCCTACGGGCGGGCGATCGGGGCCACCGTGGCTTCGGTGAGGGTGGTGAGGTCCGTCGGGGAGAGTTCGACCTCGAGGCCGCGGCGGCCGGCGGAGACGCAGATGGTGGCGAGGGCGCCGGCGGAGGCGTCCAGGACCGTACGCAGCCGCTTGCGCTGCCCCAGCGGGGAGATGCCGCCCCGGACGTAGCCCGTGGTGCGTTCCGCCAGGGCGGGGTCGGCCATCGCGGCGCGCTTCGCGCCCAGGGCGCCGGCCAGGGCCTTGAGGTCCAGGGCCCCCGAGACCGGGACCACCGCGACCGTCAGGACCCCGTCCACGTCGGCGACCAGGGTCTTGAACACCTGGTCCGGGGAGACGCCGAGGGCCTGCGCCGCCTCCTCCCCGTACGAGGGGTGCGCGGGGTCGTGCTCGTAGGCGTGGGTCGTGAAGGTGACCCCGGCCGCCGTGAGGGCGGCGATGGCGGGAGTGCCCGCCGGCTTCTTCTTCGTCATCACCGGATCTTCGCAGGGAATCCCGGCCTTCAGGCCGTGCGGGAATGCGATCGTTGGCCCGGAGCCGCGAAGCCGGAGTTCTCTGCGGCTCCGTATTGACGGTCAGACCGGCCGCTTCTGGTTCTCGATGTACTCCTGGACGATGCTCAGCGGCGCGCCGCCACAGGAGCCGACGAAGTACGAGGGCGCCCAGAACACCGAGCCCATGCCGATGCGGTTGATCCGTCCGGTGTATTCGGCGCGTAGGTATCGGGAGCTGACGCCCTTGAGGCTGTTGACCAGCTTGGACAGGGCGATCTTCGGCGGGTAGTGCACCAGCAGGTGTACGTGATCGCCCTCGCCGTTGAACTCGCGTAGCTCGGCCTCGGACTTCTCACAGACGTCCCGCATGATCGCTTCGCAGCGGGTCAGCATGTCGTCGTTGAAGACCTCACGCCGGTACTTGGTGACAAACACCAAGTGAGCATGGAGGTTGTAGACGACGTGATTTCCTCGGCGGATATCGGGGTCTAGTTCCCAGCGTGGTGACATCTGCCAACTGTATTATGGTCAAGCGAACCGGCTTGGGAGGGGGTGGGCCGGATGATCCGTGCGTACAAGTTCCTCATGCGGCCCACCGTGGGTCAGACGATCGCGCTCGGCGAGATGCTGCGTGACCACTGCTCCCTGTACAACGGTGCGTTGCAGGAACGCCGGGATGCCTACCGGCACGTCTCGAAGACGAGCGTCAAGTACGGGCAGCAGTCCGCGCAGCTCAAGGAGATCCGGGCGTTCGACCCGGAGCGTCAGGGCCGCTGGTCGTTCTCCTCGCAGCAAGCGACGCTGCGCCGTCTCGACAAGGCGTTCGCCGCGTTCTTCCGGCGAGTCAAGGCCGGGGACGCCCCGGGCTACCCGCGCTTTCGGGGGGTGAACTGGTTCGACACAGTGGACTTCCCCGAGGACGGCGACGGCTGCCGCTGGGATGCCACCCCGCACGACCCCGTCACGCGCGTCCGTCTCCAAGGCGTCGGGCACGTCAAGGTCAACCAGCACCGGCCAGTGATCGGCAAGGTCAAGACCGTCAGCGTCAAGCGCGAAGGCCGACGCTGGTACGTCATCCTGACGGCTGAGCAGACGCAGCCCGAGCCGCTGCCCGCGACCGGCTCCCTGGTCGGCATCGACATGGGCATAGCCTCCTTCCTCACCACCTCCGACGGTGAGCATGTCGCCAACCCCCGCCACGGCCGCCGCGCCGCCGCGAAGCTCGAAGCCGCGCAACAGGCCCTCGCCCGGTTCCCGCGTGTTCGCCGGGACAAGCGCACCGCCAACCACCGCCGTGCCGTCCAGAAGGTTGCCGACTTGCACCGCAAGGTCCGCCGCCAGCGGCTCGACCACGCGCACAAAACCGCGCTCGGTCTCGTGCGGGAACACGATTTCATTGCGCACGAAGACCTCAAGATCCGCAACATGGTCAGGGCCCCCGCACCGAGGTGTGATCCCGAGACGCCGGGCAGTTTCCTGCCCAACGGGGCCGCCGCGAAGGCCGGACTCAGTCACTCGATCTCGGATGCCGGATGGGGGGTGTTCCTGACGATCCTGCACGCCAAGGCTGAGAGCGCCGGACGGGAAGTGGTCGCCGTGGACCCCCGCAACACCTCTCGGACCTGCCCCGAATGCGGGCACGTCGATAAGGAGAACCGGCCCACACAGGAGAAGTTCCACTGTGTCTCGTGCGACCACCAGGCGCACGCGGACACGGTGGGCGCACTCAACGTTCTACGGGCCGGGCTGGTCCGTCGCGATGCCAACCCGGCATAGCGAGAAGCTCCCTCATTCATGAGGGGGAGGAGTCACGTCAGTTCGGGCTCGTGGGGGCGCGGGTCAGGTCCACCGCCGGGAGGGACGGGAGGTGGCGGATCACGGCCGTCTCGGAGCGGAGCAGCTTCAGCTCCTCCGCGAGACGGGTCGCGGTGTCCGGGGCCTGGAGGAGGCGCTGCTTCGCCGGGGTGTCCAGGACGGCGGCGGCCGCCACCAGGTACGAGACCACCGACGGCTCGTCCGGCAGGTCCGGCGCCGAGGTCAGGGAGCGCTCGCGGGCCCCGGCCAGCCGCTTCTGGTAGCTGCGGAAGGCCCGCAGGACCCCCTCGGACAGGGCGCCCGCGCCGTCACCGGCGTCCTCCGGGAGTTCCTCCAGCTCCGCGACCAGGAACGGCCCCGACGCGTCGACCGAGAGCAGCCGTACCCGGGTGGTGCCGGTGGCCAGGACCTCGAAGCTGCCGTCCTCCCGCTCCCGGATCGTCGCCGCGTCCGCGATGCAGCCCACCCGGTGGAACGCCTGGATCGGGTCCGGGCCGAAGCCGGCCGTCGGGCCCCGCTCGGGCAGGGCCGTCTGGTCGGGCAGCCCGGGCGCGGTCGGGGCGACCTCCCGGCCGTCGCGGATCGCGACGACCGCGAACCGGCGCGGCTCGTCCTCCCCGGTCTTCAGCAGCTCGCGCATCATGGCGCGATACCGCTCCTCGAAGACGTTCAGCGGCAGCACGAGGCCCGGGAACAGAACCGAGTTCAGCGGGAAGAGGGGCAGGCGAACGGTGGTCACGAGGCACAGGGTAGTGGCCGGACGGCCCGGGCCGTCACCCCCGCCTCAGCAGCCGCGACGCGCCCGCCGCCACCGTCGTGGCCAGGATCCAGCCGAGCAGGACCAGCACCGCCGAACCCCACTGCCAGCCGCCCTCCACCTTCCACTGGCCCTGCTGGCCGAGATCGATCACCGGGAGCAGCAGGTCGAGCGCGTACAGGGCGGCGTCCCAGTGCGGGTGCTCCTCCGCCTTGATCGGCGCCGGCTGGTGCCGCAGGAACAGCAGGGTGCCCGCCGCCCACAGGACCGCCATCCAGAGCGCCGCCCGCCCCGGCCGGTACCCGTAGACCACCGTCCAGTCCTGGAGGTACCCCCAGGCCTTGGCGGCCGGGGACAGGGTGGCCCGGCGGCGGCGCTGCTTGGCCACCAGCACCTCGCGGGCGCCGAGGTCCTCCCCGCCGTCCCGCAGCACGGCGGCGAGCCGCTCGTACGGCTCCGGCGAGTACTCGGGGGTGGCCGCCTCCAGCCACTCCAGGCGGCGGGAGAGCGGGAAGTGGCCCCGGGGCGCGAGGTTCTCGTAGACGAACCCCTCCATGGAGACCCGGCCGCGGCCCGGCCAGCTGGTGGAGCGGTCGACGAGCTTGACCACCTTCGCGCCGGAGACCACCACCCGGCCCCGCTCGGGGGCGTCGCCGACGAAGCGCAGCTCGGGCGTCTGGATGCGGCGCAGCGAGATCTCCTGGTCGGGGCGGAGGTCGAAGCGGGCGCCGTAGAAGTCGACGGAGTCGCCGAAGCGGCCGTCGTCCAGGCGCAGGCCGCCCCGGCATTCGAAGTGCTGCGTCGGCCCGTCGCGCGTGGGGGTCTGGCTCCAGTCGTACGGGCGGTCCGGGTCGCTGGTCGGGGAGGCGAGGCCGATGGAGGTCAGGTACAGGGTCCGCTCGACGGTCAGGGTCGGGGCGTTCAGCGCGCGGCGGCCGTACCGGTTGCGCAGCCGGGCGCCGCGCAGGCTCATCGAGGCGCCGACCTTCGCCGCGCGCAGGCTCACCTCGCCGTCGGTCTCCAGCATGTCGGCCTGGAGGTCCTGCGCGACCGCCATCCCGTCGGCGGCTATCGCCCGGCCCCTGCCGTCCCGGTGGATCACGGCGTGGCTGATCAGCAGGTCGGTGCCGATCTGCGCGTCGGTCAGCCGGATGCCGCGCGCCACCCGGCAGCGCGCCAGGTGCAGGTCCCCCTCGGTGTGCAGCCGGGCCGCCTCCATCCGGGGTATCGCGCAGTTGTCCAGCCGCAGCGTGCCGAAGCGGGTCTCGGACAGCTGGATCTCGCCGTCGAAGCGGCAGGAGCGGATCTCCACGTACGGGGCGACCGTGCCACCGGACAGGTCCAGCCGCCCGGTGATCTGCGCGCCGCGCAGCTTCAGGCACCCCACCCGGCCCGGGACCGGAGCCGGCCCGGCCAGCAGCAGGTGGGCCACGACCTCCGCCCGGACCCGCCGCTCGGGGCCCCAGACCCGGCCCGCGTGCGGATCGTCCAGGTCCGCGGTGTGGGCACCGAGGTCGCAGACGGTGCCCGCCCGGAAGGTCTCCCACATCTGCTGCTCGGCGTCGGTGAGATCCTCCGGCCGCCCGTCCTCGTGCGCTTCGGTCATGGCAGCCCCCCGCTGTCATTTACGTGTAGGAAGAACGCTAAGGGGCGGCAGTGACATCCGGGGTGTGTATCAGCCAGTGATACGGGCGGACGGCGGTGGGAGACGGTCTGAGAGAATTGTGGGGTGATCTCTCGTATCGACCTGCGCGGTGACGCCCTCCCCGAGGGCGGCGCCCTGCGCGATCTGCTGCCCCGTGCCGAGTTCGACGTAGAAGCCGCCCTGGAGAAAGTGCGGCCCATCTGCGAGGACGTCCATCATCGCGGCACAGCGGCGCTGATCGAGTACGCGCAGAAGTTCGACGGGGTCGAGCTCTCGCAGGTCCGGGTGCCCGCGGAGGCCGTCAAGGCCGCCCTGGAGCAGCTGGACCCGGCCGTCCGCGCCGCCCTGGAGGAGTCCATCCGGCGTGCCCGGATCGTGCACCGCAACCAGCGCCGCAGCGAGCACACCACCCAGGTGGTCCCCGGCGGCACGGTGACCGAGAAGTGGGTTCCGGTCGAGCGCGTGGGGCTGTACGCCCCGGGCGGCCGCTCCGTGTACCCGTCCTCCGTGGTCATGAACGTGGTACCGGCCCAGGAGGCGGGCGTCGAGTCGATCGCGCTCGCGTCCCCGCCGCAGAAGGAGTTTGGCGGTCTGCCGCACCCGACGATCCTCGCCGCGTGCGCGCTGCTCGGCGTGGACGAGGTGTACGCGGCCGGCGGCGCCCAGGCCGTCGCGATGTTCGCGTACGGGACCGACGAGTGCGCGCCCGCCAACATGGTGACCGGCCCCGGCAACATCTGGGTCGCCGCCGCCAAGCGCTACTTCACCGGGAAGATCGGCATCGACACCGAGGCCGGCCCCACCGAGATCGCGGTCCTCGCGGACTCCACGGCCGACCCGGTGCACGTCGCCGCCGACCTGATCAGCCAGGCCGAGCACGACCCGCTGGCCGCCGCCGTCCTCGTCACGGACTCCGCCGAGCTGGCGGACGCCGTCGAGCGCGAGCTGGAGCCGCAGGTCGCGGCCTCCAAGCACATCCACGACCGGATCAAGCCCGCCCTCGCGGGCAGGCAGTCCGCGATCGTGCTGGTCGACAACCTCGAGGAGGGCCTCAAGGTCGTCGACGCGTACGGCGCCGAGCACCTGGAGATCCAGACCGCGGACGCGGCCGCCTGGGCCGCCCGGGTCCGCAACGCCGGCGCGATCTTCGTCGGCCCCTGGGCCCCGGTCTCCCTCGGCGACTACTGCGCCGGGTCGAACCACGTCCTGCCCACCGGCGGCTGCGCCTGCCACTCCTCGGGCCTGTCCGTGCAGTCCTTCCTGCGCGGCATCCACATCGTCGACTACACGCGCGACGCCCTCGCCGAGGTCGCCCACCACGTGGTGACGCTGGCCGAGGCCGAGGACCTGCCCGCGCACGGCGCGGCCATCAAGGCACGTTTTGCCGGAGGCGAACAGGACCAGCACAGCGGATGGAAGGTGCCGACCCCGTGACCGGTATCGGAATCGACGACCTCCCCATCCGGGACGAACTGCGCGGCAAGACCCCGTACGGCGCCCCGCAGCTCGAGGTGGCCGTCCAGCTGAACACCAACGAGAACCCGTACGAGCTGCCCGAGCCGCTCGTCCGGCGCATCGCCGAGCGCGTCGCCGACGCCGCCCGCACCCTCAACCGCTACCCCGACCGGGACGCGGTCGAACTGCGCACCCAGCTCGCCGCCTACCTCACCCGTACGGGCAAGCACCCGGTCGCCAAGGAGAACGTCTGGGCCGCCAACGGCTCCAACGAGGTCCTCCAGCAGCTGCTCCAGACCTTCGGCGGCCCGGGACGCACGGCGATCGGCTTCGAGCCCTCGTACTCCATGCACGCCCTCATCGCGCGCGGCACCGGCACCGGCTGGATCTCCGGCCCGCGCCGGGAGGACTTCACCATCGACGTGGAGGCGGCGGAGCGGGCGATCGCCGAGAACGCCCCCGACGTCGTCTTCATCGCCTCGCCCAACAACCCCACGGGCACCGCGGTCGAGGCGGAGACGGTCCTCGCCCTGTACGAGGCCGCCCAGGCCGCGAAGCCGTCGCTGGTGGTCGTGGACGAGGCGTACGTGGAGTTCTCCCACCGGGACTCCCTCCTCCCGCTGATCGAGGGCCGCCCCAACCTGGTGGTCTCCCGGACCATGTCCAAGGCCTTCGGCGCCGCCGGCCTGCGCCTGGGCTACCTCGCCGCGCACTCCGCCGTGGTCGACGCCGTGCAGCTCGTACGCCTGCCGTACCACCTGTCCGCCGTCACCCAGGCGACCGCGCTGGCCGCCCTGGAGTACACCGACACCCTGCTCGGCTACGTCGAGCAGCTCAAGGCCGAGCGGGACCGCCTCGTCATCGAGCTGCGGGCCATCGGCTACGAGGTCACCGAGTCCGACGCGAACTTCGTCCAGTTCGGAAAGTTCGACGATTCCCACACCGCCTGGCAGAAGATCCTCGACCAGGGCGTCCTGGTCCGGGACAACGGCGTACCGGGCTGGCTGCGGGTCACCGCCGGCACGCCGGCCGAGAACGACGCGTTCCTGGAAGCGGTTCGCGCACTGAAGAAGGAGCAGCAGGCATGAGCCGCATCGGACGGGTCGAGCGCACCACGAAGGAGACCTCGGTCCTCGTCGAGATAAACCTCGACGGCACCGGCCAGGTCGACGTCGCGACCGGCGTGGGCTTCTACGACCACATGCTCGACCAGCTCGGCCGCCACGGCCTCTTCGACCTCACGGTCAAGACGGACGGCGACCTGCACATCGACAGCCACCACACCATCGAGGACACCGCCCTCGCGCTGGGCGCCGCCTTCAAGCAGGCCCTCGGCGACAAGGTGGGCATCTACCGCTTCGGCAACTGCACCGTGCCGCTGGACGAGTCCCTCGCCCAGGTGACCGTGGACCTCTCCGGCCGCCCCTACCTCGTGCACACCGAGCCCGAGAACATGGCGCCGATGATCGGCGAGTACGACACGACGATGACCCGGCACATCTTCGAGTCCTTCGTCGCGCAGGCCCAGATCGCCCTGCACATCCACGTCCCGTACGGCCGCAACGCCCACCACATCGTGGAGTGCCAGTTCAAGGCCCTCGCCCGGGCCCTGCGCTACGCCGCCGAGTTCGACCCGCGCGCCGCCGGGATCCTGCCCTCCACGAAGGGCGCCCTCTAGCCGTGAACGGCCTCAACACCATCCTGATCGTCCTCGGCCTCTTCCTGGCCGGGGGCGTCTACTCCTTCCAGAAGCAGAAGATGCCCAAGTCGGTGATCATTCTGCTCGCCCTCGGCTCCGTGATGTGTCTGGCCGCGGGAGTCCTGCGAATCCAAGGAATCTGGGAATGAGCGCTAAGAAGAACGTCGTCGTCTTCGACTACGGCTTCGGCAACATCCGCTCCGCCGAGCGCGCCCTCGCGCGCGTCGGTGCGGACGTGGAGATCACCCGCGACTACGACAAGGCGATGGACGCCGACGGTCTCCTCGTTCCCGGCGTCGGCGCCTTCTCCGCCTGCATGCAGGGCCTCAAGGCCGCCCGCGGCGACTGGATCATCGGCCGCAGGCTCTCCGGAGGCCGCCCCGTCATGGGCATCTGCGTGGGCATGCAGATCCTCTTCGAGCGCGGCATCGAGCACGGGGTCGAGACCGAGGGCCTCGACGAGTGGCCCGGCACCGTCGGCCCGCTGAAGGCCCCGGTCGTCCCCCACATGGGCTGGAACACCGTCGAGGCCCCGGCCGACAGCCAGGCCTTCGCCGGCCTCGACGCCGACGCCCGCTTCTACTTCGTGCACTCCTACGCGGCCCACGACTGGAGCCTGGAGGTCACCAACCCGGCGATCCGCGCTCCCCGGGTCACCTGGGCCACCCATGGCGAGCGGTTCGTCGCGGCGGTGGAGAACCGGGCCCTGTGGGCGACCCAGTTCCACCCCGAGAAGTCCGGCGACGCCGGAGCCCAGCTCCTCACCAACTGGATCGAGACCCTGTGATGACCGCACCCACGCTCGAACTCCTCCCCGCGGTCGACGTCCGCGACGGTCAGGCCGTGCGCCTCGTCCACGGCGTGTCCGGCAGTGAGACCTCCTACGGCTCCCCGCTCGAAGCGGCCCTCGCCTGGCAGCGCTCCGGCGCCGAATGGCTGCACCTCGTCGACCTGGACGCCGCCTTCGGCACCGGCGACAACCGCGCCCTGGTCGCCGAGATCACCCGCGCCATGGACATCAAGGTCGAACTGTCCGGCGGCATCCGCGACGACGCCACGCTCGCCGCGGCCCTGGCCACCGGCTGCACCCGCGTCAACCTCGGCACCGCCGCCCTGGAGACCCCCGAGTGGGCCGCCAAGGCCATCGCCGAGCACGGCGACAAGATCGCGATCGGCCTCGACGTCCGCGGCACCACCCTCAAGGGCCGCGGCTGGACCAGCGAGGGCGGCGACCTCTACGAGACCCTCGCCCGCCTGGACTCCGAGGGCTGCGCCCGGTACGTCGTCACCGACATCGGCAAGGACGGCACGCTGACCGGCCCCAACCTGGAGCTGCTGAAGAACGTCTGCGCCGCCACCGACCGGCCCGTCGTCGCCTCCGGCGGCATCTCCTCCCTGGACGACCTGCGGGCCCTGTCCGGGCTCGTCCCCCTCGGCGTCGAGGGCGCCATCGTCGGAAAGGCCCTGTACGCCAAGGCCTTCACCCTGGAAGAAGCACTGAAGGCGGTCCGCGCATGAGCTCCTCCGACATCCGCCGCATCTCCTCGGGCGGCCCCTACGAGGACGTCATCGGCTACTCCCGCGCCGTGCAGCTCCCCAACGGGCTCGTCCTCGTCTCCGGCTGCACCGCCGCCGACGGCGGAGGCCCGTACGACCAGGCGATCACGGCCTTCGGCGTGGCCTTCAAGGCGCTCGCGCAGGCCGGGCTCGGCCCCGAGCACGTGGTCCGCACCCGGATGTACCTCACGCACGCCCGGGACGTGGACGAGGTGGGCCGCGCCCACAAGGAGCTCTTCGACGAGGTCCGCCCCGCCGCCTCCATGATCATCGTCTCCGGCTTCGTCGACCCCAGCATGGTCGTCGAGGTGGAGGTCGAGGCGTACAAGGGAGACGCGGCATGACCCTCGCCGTACGGGTGATCCCCTGCCTGGACGTGGACAACGGCCGGGTCGTCAAGGGCGTCAACTTCCAGAACCTGCGCGACGCCGGCGACCCGGTGGAGATGGCCAAGCTGTACGACGCCGAGGGCGCCGACGAGCTGACCTTCCTCGACATCACCGCCTCCTCCGGCAACCGCGAGACCACCTACGACGTGGTCCGGCGCACCGCCGAGCAGGTCTTCATCCCGCTCACCGTGGGCGGCGGCGTCCGCACCGCCGACGACGTGGACAAGCTGCTGCGGGCCGGCGCGGACAAGGTGGGCGTGAACACGGCCGCCATCGCCCGCCCCGAGCTGATCCAGGAGATCGCCGAGCGCTTCGGCCGCCAGGTCCTGGTCCTGTCGGTCGACGCCCGCCGCACCGAATCCGGCTCCTTCGAGGTCACCACCCACGGCGGCCGCCGGGGCACCGGCATCGACGCCGTCGAGTGGGCGCACCGCGCGGCCGAACTGGGCGCCGGGGAGATCCTGCTGAACTCCATGGACGCCGACGGCACCAAGGACGGCTACGACACCGAGATGATCGCGGCCGTACGCAAGCACGTCACGGTCCCGGTGATCGCCTCGGGCGGCGCCGGCAAGCTGGAGCACTTCCCGCCGGCGATCGCGGCGGGCGCCGACGCGGTCCTCGCGGCCTCGGTGTTCCACTTCGGCGACCTGCGCATCTCCGAGGTCAAGGCCACCCTCCGCGAAGCCGGCCTCCCGGTCCGCTGAGCCGCCACGCCGTCGGGGCCCGGCCGGGTCCCGACGGCGGGTGTGCCTCAAATGCCCAGCTGGGCCACCGTCAGCCTGGCGACGGCCTCCTTCTCGCCGTCCAGCTCCACGGCGGCGGAGCTCTGGCGGCCGAAGCAGAACAGCGTCAGCTCGCCCGGCTCCCCGGTCACCGTCACCACCGGTACGCCCTTGTGCGCCACCGCCGTGCGGCCGTCCGGGCGGCGCAGGACCAGGCCCACCGGGGAGCGACGGCCCGTCAGGCGGGCCAGCTTCTCCAGCCGGGACCAGAGCGCGTCCGAGAACACCGGGTCCAGCGTCCGAGGCGACCAGTCCGGCTGGGCGCGCCGCACGTCCTCCGCGTGGACGTAGAACTCCACCGCGTTCGCCGCCTCGTCGATCTGCTTCAGCGCGTACACGGACAGCTTCGGCGGTCCCGTGCGGATCAGCTGGATCAGCTCCTCGTACGGCTTGGCCGCGTACTCGGCCATCGCCCGGTCGAGGCGGTCCTTCAGCACGTTCAGCAACAGCCCGCCCGCCGCGTCCGGGCGGCGCTCGCGCACCACCACGTGCGCCGCCAGGTCCCGGCAGGTCCAGCCGTCGCACAGCGTCGGCGCCTCCGGTCCCGCCGCCTCCAAAAGGTCCGCCAGCAGCAGGCGTTCACGCTTCGCATGGGTAGACATACGGGCCACCCTACGACCGGAACCCGCCCCGCGGCTGCCCATCAGGCGGACGGTGATCCGTAACAGGTCCTTCCGCGCGGCACAATGGGGCCCATGAGTACGTCCTCCCTCGACCCCGCAGTCGCCGCCCGCCTCAAGCGCTCCCCGGACGGCCTGGTACCGGCCATCGCCCAGCAGTACGACACCGGTGAGGTGCTGATGCTCGGCTGGATGGACGACGAGGCCCTGCACCGCACCCTCACCACCGGCCGCTGCACCTACTGGTCCCGCAGCCGTCAGGAGTACTGGGTCAAGGGGGACACCTCAGGCCACTTCCAGCACGTGAAGTCCGTCGCCCTCGACTGCGACGCCGACACCGTGCTCGTGAAGGTCGACCAGGTCGGGGCCGCCTGCCACACCGGCGCCCGCACGTGCTTCGACGCCGATGTCCTCTTCAGCGACGCTGCTAGCCAGTAAGGGTCCCCACCGCATGGATCTCGAGACGTTCCGCAAGCTCGCGGCCGACCGCCGCGTCATCCCCGTGAGCCGTCGGCTGCTGGCCGACGGGGACACCCCGGTCGGGCTCTACCGGAAGCTGGCCGCCGAGCGCCCCGGCACCTTCCTGCTGGAATCCGCCGAGAACGGCCGCTCCTGGTCCCGGTACTCCTTCGTCGGCGTCCGCAGCGACTCCACCCTCACCGTCAAGGACGGCCAGGCGCACTGGATCGGCACCCCGCCCGTCGGCGTCCCCACGGACGGCGACCCCCTGGAGGCCCTGCGCGTCACCGTCGAGGCCCTGCACACTCCCCGCGACCTCGCGGGCGGGATGCCGCCCTTCACCGGCGGCATGGTCGGCTACCTCGGCTACGACATCGTGCGCCGCCTGGAGCGCATCGGGGAGCACACCGAGGACGACCTGCGGCTGCCCGAGCTGACCATGCTGCTCACCTCCGACCTGGCGGTCCTCGACCACTGGGACGGCACCGTCCTGCTCATCGCCAACGCGATCAACCACAACGCCCTCGACACCGGGGCGGACGAGGCGTACGCGGACGCGGTGGCCCGCCTGGACGCGATGGAGGCCGACCTCGCGCGGCCCGCGCCCTACGTCCCCGCCGCGCTCCCGGAGTCCGCGCTGCCCCCCTTCGACGCGCTCTGGGGCGGCGAGAAGTACCAGGTCGCGGTCGAGGACATCAAGGAGCGCATCCGGGCCGGCGAGGCCTTCCAGGTGGTGCCCTCGCAGCGGTTCGAGACCCCCTGCGAGGCCTCCGCGCTGGACGTCTACCGGGTCCTGCGGGCGACCAACCCGTCCCCGTACATGTACCTCTTCCGCTTCGAGAACGGCTTCGACGTGGTCGGGTCCAGCCCCGAGGCGCTGGTCAAGGTCGAGGACGGCCGGGCCATGGTCCACCCCATCGCCGGCACCCGCCACCGCGGCGCCACCCCGCAGGAGGACAACGACCTCGCCGAGGAGCTGCTGGCCGACCCCAAGGAGCGCGCCGAGCACCTCATGCTCGTCGACCTCGGCCGCAACGACCTGGGCCGGGTCTGCGAGCCGGGTTCGGTGGAGGTCGTCGACTTCATGTCGATCGAGCGCTACTCCCACGTGATGCACATCGTCTCCACGGTCACCGGACGGGTCGCCGAGGGCAAGACCGCCTTCGACGTGCTCACCGCCTGCTTCCCCGCCGGCACCCTCTCGGGCGCGCCCAAGCCCCGCGCCATGCAGATCATCGAGGAGCTGGAGCCCTCCCGCCGCGGCCTGTACGGCGGCTGCGTCGGCTACCTCGACTTCGCGGGGGACTCCGACACGGCCATCGCCATCCGCACCGCGCTGCTGCGCGACGGTACGGCGTACGTGCAGGCCGGAGCGGGTGTGGTCGCGGATTCGGTGCCCGAGCTGGAGGACCTCGAGTGCCGCAACAAGGCGGCCGCCGTGCTCCGCGCCGTGGGAGCGGCGAACCGCCTCCACCGCGCCTGAGGACGTAGGGGATAGTGGGGTACGTGAGTGCCGTACCCCACCCCCGCATCGAAGCCGAGCCCCCCGAGAGCAGCGCCGGCCGCCGCACCGTGGCCATCGCCCTGCTGCTCGGCGCGCTCGGCGCCACCGTCGTCCTGCTCGCCTCCGGCCGCACCTGGGCCCGGGGCAGCGCCGCCGTCGGGGGCGGAACGCTGCCGCTGACCGCGGACGGGCGGGCCGTCACCGGTCTCCCGGCGGCCCTGGCCATCGTCGGCCTCGCCGCCCTGGTCGCGGTGTTCGCCGTACGGGGCCGCGGGCGGCTGCTGGTGTCGGGGCTGCTCGCGCTGAGCGGGCTCGGCGCGGCCCTGTCCGCGGTGGCCGCCGCCGACGACCGCCGGGCGCTGGACGAGCGGGCCGCCACCGCGACGGCCGACACCGCCGCCCGGGTGGTGGAACTGACCCATACGGCCTGGCCGTACATCACGGCTTCCGGAGCGGCCCTGATCCTGCTCGCGGGGCTCCTGGCGCTGCGCTTCGGCCGGAGCTGGCCCGCGATGGGAGGCCGCTACGAGCGCGACGGCAGCCCCCGTACGCGCACCCCCGCCCCGGTGGACCCGGACCGGCCGGAGGACCTGTGGAAGGCCCTGGACCGCGGCGAGGACCCCACGGACTGAGACGGCGCCCGCCGCGGATCCCCACCCACTGGAGAAACCGGCGGTCCCGTGCGGGACAATGACAGAGAGCGTGCGACACAGCACGTGTGACAGAGCAACGAGGAGCAACTCATGGCGGGCACGAGCCACGGACACACCCCGGCCGCCTGGACCGGTGTCGTCATCGCCTTCATCGGTTTCTGCGTCTCCGGCGCCTTCATGGTGCTGGCGAACCCGCTCGGGTTCTGGGCCGGCTTCGTCGTCGTCGCGCTCGGCGGTGTCGTCGGCATGGCGATGCGCGCCGCGGGCATGGGCGCGCCGAAGGCCACCCACCGCGACCTCGCCGAGGTCATCGCCGCCAACCGGGTTCCCGCCAAGGTCTGAGCGCGACAGCGCGGGTCCGCCGGCCCGCACTCCGAAAGGCGCGGCCCGTCGGGCTGCGCCTTTTGTCATGACCGGAGAGAATCAGCGGGTGGACGCCCCTCGCACCAGCACCCCGCCCGCCGTGCCCCGGCAGCCCCTGCCGCCCGCCCCGGCGCCCGTACGGGCCTCCCGGGCCCGGCGCCTGGCCGCCCCGGCGCTCACCCTGGCCGGGGCCGTGGCGGCCTTCGCGTACCTGGG
Organism: Streptomyces sp. NBC_00091; assembly: GCF_026343185.1. GTDB lineage: Bacteria > Actinomycetota > Actinomycetes > Streptomycetales > Streptomycetaceae > Streptomyces. The sequence continues at coordinate 4,509,946 of NZ_JAPEMA010000001.1, forward strand.
CGCCGTGGACCCGAACGAACCGGGGCACTACCCGGTCTGCCCGCTCTTCCGGCTGACCGGGGTGCTGTGCCCCGGCTGCGGCGGGCTGCGCAGCGCGCACGCCTTCGCCACCGGGGACCTGACGGCCGCCCTGGGTGCCAATGCCGTGGCGGTGGCGGGGTACCTGGTCTTCGCCGCTTTCATGGCGCTGTGGCTGCTGCGCGCCTTCCGCGGCGCCCCGGCCCCCCGGATCGTCCTGAGACCGGTCTACTGGTGGGGCATCGGGGCCCTGGTCCTGGCCTTCTCGATTGTCCGGAACCTCCCGTTCGGATCCGTATTGGCCCCCTGACCCCTTGCGGGGGCCCGGCGCGGAACTACGGGAAGCCCATATTCCGACGTCCAGTCCATGGGAAACCAAGAAGTCCGTGCGGAGGCCGTGGCGACCTGCGGATACCATTTGAGTGCTGACCTTGCAGTGGTACGTGTCTGCAAGGCGGCCGACCGTCATCAACCCGGAAGGGGGCCGCTCGCGTGAGTGTGCTCGACGAGATCATCGAAGGGGTCCGCGAAGACCTTGCCGAACGGCAGGCCCGCGTGAGCCTCGACGAGCTCAAGGAGCGTGCCGCCAAGGCGCCCCAGGCCAAGGACGGTGTCGCCGCCCTGCGTGGCGACGGCGTCAAGGTGATCTGTGAGGTCAAGCGCTCCAGCCCCTCCAAGGGCGCGCTGGCCGCGATCGCGGATCCGGCCGGGCTCGCCGCCGACTACGAGGCCGGCGGGGCCGCGGTCATCTCCGTCCTGACCGAGCAGCGCCGTTTCGGCGGCTCGCTGGCCGACCTGGAGGCCGTCCGCGCCCGCGTGGACATCCCGATCCTGCGCAAGGACTTCATCGTCACGGCGTACCAGCTGTGGGAGGCCCGCGCCTACGGCGCCGACCTCGTCCTGCTGATCGTCGCGGCCCTGGACCAGGAGGCCCTCGTCTCCCTCATCGAGCGGGCCGAGTCCATCGGCCTCACCCCGCTCGTCGAGGTCCACGACGAGGAGGAGATCGAGCGCGCCGTCGAGGCCGGTGCCAAGATCATCGGCGTCAACGCGCGCAACCTGAAGGACCTCAAGGTCGACCGCTCCACCTTCGAGCGGATCGTCGGCGAGATCCCGGCCCACATCGTGAAGGTCGCCGAGTCCGGCATCCGCGGACCGCACGACCTGATCGCCTACGCCAACGAGGGCGCCGACGCCGTCCTCGTCGGAGAGTCCCTGGTCACCGGCCGCGACCCGAAGGCGGCCGTGGCCGACCTCGTCGCCGCCGGGGCCCACCCCGCCCTGCGCCACGGCCGGAGCTGACCACTCCCATGCCTCCCGTCCGCTCCTCCGTCCGCACCCGCCCGGGCCACGGCCCGGCCGGCGTGCCGACGGCGCACGCGCCGCTGGCGCGCGGCTGCCGCCCACGCGGCTGCCGCGCCCCGGCCCGCCGGGTGCGCGGCAGGCGGGTGCGCTACGTGATCGGCTCCGAGCCCGGACAGGTCAACGGCATGCGATGGCGCGGCGGATCCGCGCTCTGACGACGGCCTCCCCGGCCCGGTACCCCTGAGGTACCGGGTGCGGGCGGTCGCGTACGGCCCCGCCCCCTCGTGGGCGCGGGCCGGCCCGTCCCGTACGGCACCCGTCCCCGCAGCGCGGGGTGCGCGGGCCGCGGACCGGCGGAGCAATACGGTGCATCCAGCCCCCGCCGAGCGAAACCTCGCATTCCGTACCCGTAGGAGTAGTGGCATGTCCACCAGCTCGTTCTTCATCCCGGACCCGGAGGGTCACGTCCCCAACGCCGAGGGTTACTTCGGTGACTTCGGCGGCAAGTTCATCCCGGAGGCCCTCGTCGCAGCCGTGGACGAGGTCGCCGTCGAGTACGAGAAGGCCAAGGGAGACCCCGCCTTCGCCGCCGAGCTCAACGACCTCATGGTCAACTACACCGGCCGGCCCAGCGCCCTGACCGAGGTGCACCGGTTCGCCGAGCACGCGGGCGGCGCCCGGATCTTCCTCAAGCGCGAGGACCTCAACCACACCGGCTCGCACAAGATCAACAACGTGCTGGGCCAGGCGCTGCTCACCAAGCGCATGGGCAAGACCCGCGTCATCGCCGAGACCGGCGCCGGCCAGCACGGCGTGGCCACCGCCACCGCCTGCGCCCTCTTCGGCCTCGACTGCACCATCTACATGGGCGAGATCGACACCCAGCGCCAGGCCCTCAACGTGGCCCGCATGCGCATGCTCGGCGCCGAGGTCATCGCCGTGAAGTCCGGCTCCCGGACCCTCAAGGACGCCATCAACGAGGCGTTCCGCGACTGGGTCGCCAACGTGGACCAGACCCACTACCTCTTCGGCACCGTCGCCGGCCCGCACCCCTTCCCGGCCATGGTCCGCGACTTCCACCGCGTCATCGGCGTCGAGGCCCGCCGCCAGATCCTGGAGCGCGCCGGCCGGCTGCCCGACGCCGTGGCCGCCTGCGTCGGCGGCGGCTCCAACGCCATCGGCCTCTTCCACGCCTTCATCCCGGACGCCGACGTCCGCCTGGTCGGCTTCGAGCCCGCCGGGCACGGCGTGGAGACCGGCGAGCACGCCGCCACCCTCACCGCGGGCGAGCCCGGCATCCTGCACGGCTCCCGCAGCTACGTCCTCCAGGACGAGGAGGGCCAGATCACCGAGCCCTACTCCATCTCCGCCGGTCTGGACTACCCGGGCATCGGCCCCGAGCACTCCTACCTCAAGGACACCGGCCGCGGCGAGTACCGCGCCATCACCGACGACGCCGCCATGCAGGCCCTGCGCCTGCTCTCCCGCACCGAGGGCATCATCCCGGCCATCGAGTCGGCACACGCCCTCGCGGGCGCCCTCGACCTGGGCAAGGAACTGGGCAAGGACGGCCTGATCGTGGTCAACCTGTCCGGCCGCGGCGACAAGGACATGGACACGGCGGCCCGCTACTTCGGGCTGTACGACGGAGAAGGCACCGAGGGGGAGTCGAAGTGAGCACCGGAAACCTTCAGCTGCTGGGCGACACCCTCGCCAAGGCCAAGTCCGAGGACCGCGCCGCCCTCGTCGCCTACCTCCCGGCCGGCTTCCCGACCGTCGACGGCGGCATCGAAGCGGTCAAGGCCGTCATCGCGGGCGGCGCCGACGTCGTCGAGATCGGCCTGCCGCACAGCGACCCGGTCCTGGACGGCGCCGTCATCCAGACCGCCGACGACATCGCCCTGCGCGGCGGCGTGAAGATCGCCGACGTGCTGCGCACCGTCCGCGAGGCCTTCGAGGCCACCGGGGTCCCGATCCTGGTCATGACGTACTGGAACCCCATCGACCGCTACGGCGTCGAGCGGTTCACCGCCGAGCTGGCGGCGGCCGGCGGCGCGGGCTGCATCCTGCCCGACCTGCCGGTCCAGGAGTCCGCGCTGTGGCGCGAGCACGCGGCCAAGCACGGTCTGGCGACCGTCTTCGTCGTGGCCCCCAGCAGCCGGGACGAACGCCTGGCGACCATCACCGCCGCCGGTTCCGGTTTCGTCTACGCGGCCTCCCTCATGGGCGTCACCGGCACCCGCGAGTCCGTCGGCGACGAGGCCCAGGAGCTGGTGCGCCGCACCCGCACCACGACCGAGCTGCCCGTCTGCGTGGGCCTGGGCGTCTCCAACGCCGTACAGGCCAAGCAGGTCGCCGGCTTCGCCGACGGTGTGATCGTCGGCTCGGCCTTCGTGAAGCTGCTGCTGGACGCGCCGGACCTGCCCGCCGGGCTGGACGCCGTGCGCGCGTTGGCGGGCGAGCTTGCGGAAGGCGTACGCAGGTCCTGACCCCGAGCGGGCCCAGGACGGGGTTCTGTAGCCCGATCGGGTGGAAACGGCAGCGGGGAGGCACGCGAGTGCCTCCCCGCTTCGTTTGGCCGAACGTGAGCGAGAAGAACGACGGTGCGAACCGCGATGCGACGAAACGATCGGCCCGGGAGCGACTCCAGCAGGAGCGCGAGCGGCAGAAGACCCGGGACAAGCGCCGGCGGACCTTCGTGGTGGCCGGCGCGGTCGTCGGCGTGCTCGGCCTGGCCGCCGTCGTCGGCGTGATCGCGGCCAACGCCGGCAAGGGCGACAAGTCCGCCGAGGCGGGCCCGGTGGCCGCGCCGTCCGGAGCCACCGGCAAGGACGCCCTCGCCATCCAGACGGGCAAGAACGAGGCCAAGTCCACCCTCACGGTGTGGGAGGACTTCCGCTGCCCCGCCTGCAAGGCCTTCGAGGACAACTACCGCACCACGATCCACGACCTGGAGGCCAAGGGGCTGCTCAAGGTCGAGTACCACCTGGTGGCCCTGATCGACGGGAACATGGGCGGCACCGGCTCCCTGAAGGGGGCGAATGCGGCCGCCTGCGCCCAGGACGCCGGGAAGTTCCCCGCGTACCACGACGTCCTCTTCCAGAACCAGCCGCAGGAGACCGACGACGCCTACGGCAAGAACGCCAAGCTGCTGGAACTGGCCGGCAAGGTGGAGGGGCTCGACACCCCGGCCTTCCGCTCCTGCGTGGAGGACGGCACCCACAACAGCTGGGTGGGCAAGTCCCACGAGGCCTTCCGCGCCGGGAAGTTCCGGGGCACCCCGACCGTGCTCCTCGACGGCAAGGACATCTTCTCCGACCAGGCGAACCCGCTGACCCCGCAGAAGCTGAAGGAGAAGGTCGAGGGCACCTCCGGCGCCGGGGCCTCCGGTACGGGCAAGGCCTCCCCGTCCGCCTCCGCCTCCCCGTCCGCCTCCGCCCCGGCGGGCGGCGGGACGAGGGCGGGGACCAGGACCGCCCCCTCGGCCGGTTCCGGTTCCGCTTCGGGTTCCGCTTCGGGGACCGTCTCGGGGACCGGCGCGGGCTCCCGGTCCGGCTCGGGAGTCGCCTCGGGAGGCTGAGCGGCGGCCGCGCCGTGTGTGGTTTTGGTTTCAGCTTGCCGGGCGGGTTGCGGTCCGTACCGCCCGGCAGGGTAGCGTCAGGTCTGCCATGACCCTTGCTTACATCCCCAGTCCGTCGACCGGCGTGATCCATCTCGGACCGATCCCGCTCCGCGGCTACGCGTTCTGCATCATCATCGGCGTCTTCGTCGCCGTCTGGCTCGGCAACAAGCGGTGGATCGCGCGCGGCGGAAAGCCGGGCACGGTCGCGGACATCGCCGTGTGGGCCGTGCCCTTCGGCCTCGTCGGCGGTCGCCTCTACCACGTGATCACCGACTACCAGCTCTACTTCGGCGAGGGCCGCAACTGGGTCGACGCCTTCAAGATCTGGGAGGGCGGCCTCGGCATCTGGGGCGCGATCGCGCTGGGCGCGGTGGGCGCCTGGATCGGCTGCCGCCTGCGCGGGATCCCGCTGCCGGCCTGGGCCGACGCCCTGGCCCCCGGCATCGCCATCGCCCAGGCCTGCGGCCGCTGGGGCAACTGGTTCAACCAGGAGCTGTACGGGCGGGCCACCGACCTGCCCTGGGCGGTGAAGATCAGCGAAGGCCCCAACCGGGTCGCCGGGACCTACCACCCGACCTTCCTGTACGAGTCCCTGTGGTGCCTCGGCGTCGCCGCCCTGGTCATCTGGGCCGACCGGCGCTTCAAGCTCGGGCACGGGCGGGCCTTCGCCGTGTACGTGGCCGCGTACTGCGCCGGGCGCGTCTGGACCGAGTACCTGCGGGTCGACGAGGCGCACCACATCATGGGCATGCGGCTGAACGTGTGGACCGCGATCCTGTGCTTCGTGCTCGCGGTGGTCTACTTCGTGCTCTCGGCGAAGCTGCGGCCGGGGCGCGAGGAGGTCGTGGAGCCGGTTGCCTCCGGCGGTTCCGGTGAGGGCGGCGCGGACGCCAAGGCCGTGCCGGCGGGTGCGGAAGCGAAGGCCGACGCCGAGCCCGTCGAGGGTGCCGAGGGTGCCGAGGCGAAGCCGACCAGCCTGACGAAGGCCGCTGAGGCCGACAAGAGCTGAACGAGTCGTACCGGAGGGGGCGCCGCGCGTACTGCGGCGCCCCCTCCGGCGTACCCGGCCTGTGCCCCGGGGGCGCCGCTGCGCGGGGCCTGCCCCTCCCCGCCCTTCCACGGTTCCCCGGGGCTCCGCCCCGGACCCCGTACGGGCGCTGCGCGCCCGTCGCCTCAATCGCCGGCGGGGCTGGATTTTCCAGCCCCGCCGGCGTTTGAGGCGCGGGTCCGGGCAGCGCCCGGGGAACCATGGGCCCGGGCTGGGGTCCGACCGTCGTCTGCGGGTGGTGGGCCGCTGCGCGGGGCTGGGTCCCCTACCCGCCCTTCCACTCGGGTCCGACGGCCGGAGGCCGGCGCAGCGGCGCGAAGCCGGGGAGGCCGGCCACGGCCGAGCCGCGCGAGCGGCGCGTCAAGAAGGGGAGGCCGGCCACGGCCGAGCCGCGCGAGCGGCGCGTCAAGAAGGGGAGGCCGGCCACGGCCGAGCCGCGCGAGCGGCGCGTCAAGAAGGGGAGGCCGGCCACGGCCGAGCCGCGCGAGCGGCGCGTCAGAGGGTGTGCGGCGCGTCAAGAAGGTGTGCGGCGGGACAGGGTCAGGGTGCGGTGGGCGGCCGCCACCACCGCCGGGTCGACGAAGCGGCCGTCGGGCAGGGCCAGGGCCCCCGGGGTGGCGCGGGCGGCGGTGACGATCTCCTCGGCGGCGGTGACCTCCTCGGGCCCGGGGAGGTAGGCCCGCTCGATCACGGGGAGCTGGCGGGGGTGGATCGCCGCCCGGCCGAGGAACCCCAGCGAGCGTCCGCGCGCGCAGGAGACGGCCAGCGCCTCCAGGTCCCGGATGTCCGGGAACACCGACTGGGCCGGGGGCACCAGTCCCGCGGCCCGGGCCGCCACGACGACCCTGGAACGCGGCCAGTCGAGCCCGGCCTCCGCGCTGACGCCGAGGTCGGCACGCAGATCCGCCTCTCCGAGGGTCACCCCTTGCAGGGAGGGGTGGGCGCGGGCGATCTCGTACGCCCTCTCCACGCCCAGCGCGGACTCCAGCAGGGCGTACAGGGCCACCCCTCCGGTGCGGTCCGCGACCCGGGTGATCTGTTCCGGCGCGTCGATCTTGGGCAGCCGCAGCCCGGCGAGCCCGTGCAGCCGGGCCAGAGCCGTCAGGTCGGCGCCCGCCCAGGGGGAGCCGAGGGCGTTGACGCGGACGTGGACGGGGACCGGGGGCCGCTCGGTGAGCAGCTCGGCGGTGGCCGCGCGGGCGTACTCCTTGCGCGAGGCCGACACCGAGTCCTCCAGGTCGACGATGACGGCGTCGGCCCCGCAGAGCAGCGCCTTCGCTACCACCTCCGGGCGGTCCCCGGGCGCGTACAGCCAGGTCAGGATCACAGGGCTCCCTCCGTGCGGAGAGCGGCGATCTCGGCCCCGGTCAGGCCGAGCTCGGTCAGGACGGCTTCCGTGTCCGCGCCGTGCGGACGGCCCGCCCAGCGGATCCCGCCGGGGGTCTCGGACAGCCGGAAGAGGACGTTCTGCATCCGGAGCGGGCCGAGTTCGGGGTCCTCGACCTCGGTGACCGTGTCGAGGGCCGCGAACTGCGGATCGGCCATCACGTCCCGGACGTCGTAGACCCGCGCGACGGCGGCCTCGGCCTCCTCGAAGGCGGCGACCACCTCGTCGGCCTTGTGCCGGCCGATCCAGCCGCCGACCGCCTCGTCGAGCACGACCGCGTGCGCGGCCCGCCCGGAGCCGGTCGCGAACCAGGGCTCGGCGATCAGCTCGGGCCGGCCGACCAGCCGCATCACGCGCTCCGCGATGGACTGGGCCGAGGTGGACACCGCCAGCCAGCGGCCGTCCGCACTGCGGTAGGTGTTGCGGGGGGCGTTGTTGGTGGAGCGGTTGCCCGTGCGGGGCTGGACGTAGCCGAGCTGGTCGTACCAGAGCGGGTGCGGGCCGAGGACCGTGAGGATCGGCTCGATGATCGCCAGGTCCACGACCTGCCCGCGCCCGGTGCGGTCGCGCCCCGCGAGCGCGGTCATCACCGCGTACGCGGTGGTCAGCGCGGCGATGGAGTCCGCGAGCCCGAAGGGCGGCAGGGTCGGCGGGCCGTCCGGCTCGCCGGTGATCGCGGCGAAACCGCTCATCGCCTCGGCGAGGGTGCCGAAGCCCGGGCGGTGGGCGTACGGGCCCTGCTGGCCGAAGGCCGTGACGCGGGTCAGGATCAGCCGGGGGTTGGCGGCGGACAGCTCGGGCCAGCCCAGCCCCCAGCGCTCCAGGGTGCCGGGGCGGAAGTTCTCCACGACCACGTCGGCGGTGGCGGCCAGCCGCAGCAGGGTGTCCCGGCCGCCGGGCGTGGACAGGTCGAGGGTCATCGTCCGCTTGTTCCGCCCGAGCAGCTTCCACCACAATCCGATCCCGTCCTTGGCGGGCCCGTGCCCCCGGGAGGGGTCGGGCCGCTGCGGGTGCTCGACCTTGACCACCTCGGCCCCGAAGTCCCCGAGCAGGGTGGCGGCCAGCGGTCCGGCGAACAGGGTGGCGAGGTCGAGCACCCGCAGCCCGGCCAGGGGGCCGTTGCCCTGGCCGGGGGTGGGTGTGGTCGGGGGCGTGGGTGTGGGCGTGGTCGTCATGACGCGGCCTCGGGGGCGGCCTGGCCCCGGACGGCCCGGGTGACCTCGGGGCGGGTCGGCATCGAGTCCTGGGCACCGGGCCGCTGGACGGACAGCGCGGCGGCGGCCGAGGCCCAGGCCAGGGCCTCGGGCATGGCCCGGCCCTCCCCGAGGGCCACCGCGAGCGCCCCGACGAAGGTGTCCCCGGCGGCGGTGGTGTCCACGGCCCGGACCCGGAGGGCGGCCACGGTGAGGGGCTCGCGCCCCCGGGCCGCGTACAGGCAGCCCGCCACACCCAGCGTGATCACCACCTCCGGCACCTCGCGCAGCAGCGCCTCGGCGGCCCGGTGCGGATCGGTGAGCCCGGTGAGGGCGGCGGCCTCGTGCTCGTTCGGGACCAGCAGGTCGGTGGCGGCGAGCAGCCCGGCCGGCAGGGGCTGCGCGGGGGCCGGGGTGAGGATCGTACGGACACCCTGCGCGCGGGCGGCGACGGCGCCGGCGAGGACGGCCTCCAGGGGGAGTTCCAGCTGGAGCAGCAGGCAGTCGGCGGCGCCGATCCGCGACGCGTCGCCCGCCTCGAGGCCGGTGACGCGGGCGTTGGCGCCGGGGATGACGATGATGCTGTTGGCACCCTCGTCGTCGACGGTGATGTGTGCGGTGCCGCTGGCGCCCTCGACGGTGCGCAGCGCGGCGGTCTCGACCCCGGCCGAGGCGAGGGCGGCCCGCAGCCGTACGCCGAACTCGTCCGCCCCGACCGCGCCGATCATCACCACCTCCCCGCCGAGGCGTGCGGCGGCCACCGCCTGGTTGGCGCCCTTGCCGCCGGGGACCGTGCGGAACTCCCGTCCGGTGACGGTCTCCCCGAGGCGGGGGGCCTTGGGGACGTAGGCGACGAGGTCCATGTTCGTACTGCCGAGCACGGCGATGGCCGTCATGATCGGGCTGCCTCCTGGGCGGTGAGGTGGGCGAGGGTGTCGAAGCCGACGCCGTCGAAACCGGCGACGGTGGTGGCGAGGCGGTTCTTGAGCGGCGCGGTCCAGCGGTCCGGGAGCCGGTCGGGGGAGCCGGCCAGGATCCCGGCGAGGGAGCCCGCGGTGGCGCCGTTTGAGTCGGTGTCCCAGCCGCCGGAGACCGCCTTGCAGACGGAGTGGGTGAAGTCCCCGTCGGCGTGGGTGAGGGCGGCCGCGATCAGGGCCGTGTTGGGGAGGGCGTGCACCCAGTGGTAGTGGCCGTAGCAGGCGTGCAGCCGGTCCACGACGCGGTCGAAGTCGGACTCCTCGCCGGCGGTGCGGATCCCGGTGCGGACGGCCTCGGCCAGGCGCGAGCCGGGCGGTACGACGGCCAGCCCGGCCCGGAGCGCGCGGTGCACGTCGGCCCGGCCGGTGGCGGCCTCGGCGATGGCGGCGGCGGTGAAGAGGGCGGCGTAGACCCCGTTGGCGGTGTGGGTGAGGGTGGCGTCCCGCCAGGCCTGTTCGGCGGCCGCCGCGGGGTCGCCGGGGTTGGTCCAGCCGTGGACGTCGGCGCGGATCAGGGCGCCGATCCACTCGCGGAAGGGGTTGTGGTGGGTGGCGGTGAGCGGGGGCTCCAGCCCCTGGAGGAGGTTGCGGTAGGCGACGCGCTCGGCGGTGAAGGTGCGGCCGGCGGGCAGCTCGTCGAGCCAGAGGCGGGCGAGGTCCGCGGTGGTGAAGCCCTTGCCGTGCCGCCGGAGCAGGAGCAGACCGAGGAGGGGGTGGTTGAGGTCGTCGTCCTCGGGCGCGCCGTCGATGTTCTCGGCGAGGGAGGTGGGCGCGGAGCGGCGGTTCCACGGGTACGCGGCCAGTACTGCGGCGGGGACGCCGCGTGCGGTGAACCAGTCGGCGAGCGGCCAGTTGCCGGCGGCGCGGGCGAGGGCCCGGATCCCCTCCAGGGGGAGCTTCTCCACGGGCTTGCCGAGCACGCAGCCGACGGCCCGCCCCAGCCACGCGGCCTCCAGCCTGCGGCGCAGCCCCGCATCCACGCCGCCGGGCGGGCCCGGCTCGGCGTGCGGCCCGCCGGGGCTCGCCGCCTGCGGCAGGCCGCTCCGGGGGCGCGCGGCAGGGCCGGGGCCGGGGGACGGCCCGGACGCCGGGGCCACCGGCCCGGCTCCCGGAGGCTGCGGTGCGGGCCGCGGGGCCCCGGGCCCGGCCCCTGGTTGCGCCCGCCCGGGCTCCGGGGCGGCGGGCCAGGTGGCGCGGAGGGCCGGCCAGGCGGTGGGTTCCGTCGCCGCCGAGGGGACGGGGAGGCCCGCGAGGTCGTCCAGCAGGCGGGTGGCGAGGGTGCGCAGGGCGGGCGGGGCCGGGGCGGGGGAGGCCCCGGCCCGGGCGGGGGCCTCCCGGCCGCCCGCCGCGAGCCAGGTGCGCAGCGCCGGCCCGGGGTCCCGGCCGTCCTCCGCGGCCTGGCGCAGCTCGTGGCCGAGCAGGTCCTCGGGCTGTACCCAGGTGAGCCGTACGAGGTCCCGGGCGGCGGCCGGCCCCCCGGCGGGAGCGCCCGTCACCGCGCGGACGCGATGGCGGTGAAGGCGCTCTCGTGCGCGCGCCGGCGGGACCGGTCCCGGGCGAAGACCTCCCGGGCCACGGCGGCCAGCGCCACCGCCGGGGCGTGCAGGTCGAGCCGGCTGGCCTCCGCGACCTGTTTCGCCCAGGCGGCGGGGACCGCGGACTCCCCGCCCAGGGCTCCCGCGATCGCCCCGGCCATGGTGGCGGTGGAGTCGCAGTCGCGGCCGTAGTTGACCGCGCCGAGCACCGAGGTCTCGTACCGCCCGTCCGCGACCAGCAGCATGCCGAGGGCGACCGGGAGTTCCTCGATGGCGTGCAGGCGCGAGGGGCGCCGGGCGCCGAGCGAGGGCGCGCGGTAGTCCGGGCCGACCGAGTCGTACGGGGCCACCGCCTCCCGCAGCGGGGCCAGGGCGGACTCGAACTCCCGGTGCCGCAGGGCGACTTCGCGTACCGCCGCGATGGCCGCGCGGGTGCCGTCCTTGGCCAGGGACAGCGCGGTGTCCACCACCGACGCGGCCGTCGCCCCCGGCGCGCACGCCGCCGCGACGGCCGCCGCGAAGACGCCCGCCGCCTCCCGCCCGTACGAGGACTGGTGCGCGCCCGCGACGTCCAGCGCCTCGGCGTACGCGGCGGCCGGATTGCCAGCGTTGACCAGCCCGACCGGCGCCATGTACATCGCCGCCCCGCAGTTGACGATGTTGCCGGTGCCGGCCTCGCGGGGGTCCGCGTGTGCGTAGTGCAGCCGGGTCACGATCCACTTCTCGGCGAGGAAGATCCGCTGGAGGGGCAGGGCCTCGGCCTCCAGTTCCGGGATCCAGCGGGGGGTGCCCATCAGGTCCGGCACGAGGTGGTCGGCGACCGCGTACGCGTCCAGGTGGTCCCGTACGGTCGCGTAGACCCGTACCAGGGCGTGCGTCATGAGGGTGTCGTCGGTGACGTGGCCGTCGCCCTTGTGGTACGGCGCGATGGGGCGGGCGGTGCGCCAGTCCTCGTACCAGGGGCCGACGATGCCGTGCACGCGGCCGCCGTGCCGTTCGACGATCTGCTGGGGGGACCAGCCCTCCACCGGCCCGCCGAGGGCATCGCCCACGGCGGCTCCGACGAGAGCGCCCGAGAACCGGTCCTCCAGTGTGAGGGTCATGCCCGAATCATCCCTTCGGTGAGGTGAGTTCCGTACGGGTGAGCAGCGCGGCGAGTTCGACGAGGTCGGTTCCGGCCAGCCGGGGCAGGGCACAGCCGGAGAGGGTGCGGCAGGCCTCGCGCCAGGCGGCGGGGAGGGAGTCGCCGCCGCCGAGGGCGCCGGTGAGGGCGCCGGCGAGGGCGGGGGCGGAGTCGGCGACGCGGGAGAGGCAGGCGGCGGCGGGGACGGCCTCGCAGACCTTGCCGCGGGCGGCGGTGGCGAGGGCGAGGGCGACGGGGACGGTCTCGGCGGCGGCGATGCCGTAGCTGTAGACGTGGTCGACGATCTGGTGCTCGAGGAGCGGGACGAGGGCGAAGGCGCCGGCGCCCTCGGTGCCCGCGTCGGCGCGGGCGAGTTTGACGGCGTGCCGGGCGTTGCGGCCGATCTCGGTGGCGGCGGGCAGCTGTTCCAGGGCGGCGTCGACGGCCGCGGTGGTGTCGGCTCCGGCGAGGGCGGAGGCGATGGCGGCGGCCATGGCGCGGGCGCCGTGGACGCCGTCGCCGTCCTGGGTGTAGCGGGCGTCGAACTCGGCGAGGTCCGCGGCCGCGTGGGGGTCGCCGGGGTGCACGACGGCGAGTACGCAGGCGCGGACGCAGGCGGCGTCGTCGAAGTAGTGGGGGTTGTCGTGGCCGGTGGCGGGCGGGCGCAGGCCGGCGGCGAGGTTGCCGAGGCCGGCGCGTACGGAGATGCGGGCGCGGAGCGGGAGGACGGCGGACTCGACCTCGGGCGCGCGGTCCGCGGCCGCGGCGATCTCGGAGGCGAGGGCGTTCCAGGCGAGGTCGATGGCGGCGCGCATGCGGCGGGACCGGGAGAGGTCGCTGAGCAGCGCTCCGGCGGCGGTGAGGACGGACTCGGCGGCGAAGGCGGCCCATTCGGCGTCGTCGGAGGGGCCGAGGCGGAGCGGTTCGGGGGGCTGGTTGAGGGCGATGGGGACGGGGAGGGTGGTGGTGGCGTTCTGCTCGGCGAAGGTGTCGAGCTCGCGGGTGAGGCGGCGGGTCCACTCGGGCATCCGGCTGGCGCGGTGCCGGGCGGCGGGCCAGCCGGCCGCGTCGCCTGCGGCGAGGCCGAGGAGGAGCCCCTCGATCCGCCGGGCCCCTGCGGGGGGCCGGGGGGCGCTCTGCGCGCCCGGCGCGTCGCCCGTCGGGGTGGTACGGGGCCGCGTGCGCGGCCCGTCGCCCGGCCAGGGTCCGGCTGCCGCCGGGGCCGTGGGGGGCTGCGCTCCCGCGGCGCCGGCGCGCGCTGCTGTTGCCGCTGCCGTGGCGGTACGGGGCTGCGTGCGCGGCCCGGCGGGGTCGGTTCCCGCCGGGGGGAGTTCCCCCACCCCGCCCCTTCCCGAAACCGGGGGCGAGCCCCCGGGCCCCCGGCCGGCGGGGCCTGACGGTGCCGTCGGCCCCGGTGCGTGCGCTGCCGCCGGGTCCGGCCGCCCGGGGCCTGACGCGGCTGCGGGCTCCGCTGCCCGGCCGGGGCCGCGGGGTCCCTCGATTCCGGGGCCTGACGGGGCCGCGGGCCTTGGCGTGGGCGGTGCGGGGGCCGGTGCCGGGGGAGGGGCCGGCACGGGGCCGGCGGGGCCGGCCGGCGGGGCCGGGGCCGGTGCGGGCGCGCGGGGGCTGGTCGCCAGGGCCGGGGGCGGGGCCGGGGCCGGGGCGGGTGGGCTGGGGGTGGCTGTTGGGGCGGGGGTGGTGGGGGCGTTTGGGGAGGGGGTCGGTGGGGTCATCGCGGGGGCTCGGTTTCCGGGGTGAGGAGGTCCGCGATGTCCAGGACGTGGTAGCCCCGCATCGAGGGGAGGCAGCTGCCCCGTACCGGCCCGATGGCCGAGGCCCAGTCGGCCGGGATCGCCGCGGCCCCGGAGAGCGCGCCGGCCAGGGCGCCCGCCACCGCGGCGGTGGTGTCGGCGTCCCGGCCCATGTTGACGGCCGTCAGCACCGAGGAGGGGAAGTCGCCCGCGCAGGCCGCGAAGGCCCCGAAGGCCAGGCCCACCGCCTCCGGCGCCAGGTCCGTCCACGGGTAGCCGCCGATCACCACGGCCGACCGTACCGCCCGCTCCCCGCGGGGCGCGGCGGTCACCGCGCGGCGCAGCGAGCGGGCCGTCCAGGAGTCGGACGGGATGACCGACAGGGCCGCCGAGACCACGGAGACGGGGGAGCCGCCGGCCATGGCCGCGGCGACCCCGGCGGCGACGGCCTGGCCGCCGTAGATGCCCTCCCCGTCGTGGCTGACCGTGCCGTCGATGGCGACGAGCCGGGCCGCCTCCGCCGGGCGGCCCGCCGCGAACACCCCGAAGGGGGCCGCCCGCATGGCGAGCCCGTCCGACCAGGCGTGGCGGTGCTGCGCCGAGATGGGGGCCGCCAGGCCCCGCCGCAGGTTCTCCAGGGTGCCGCGCTCGGAGAATCCGGCGCCCCGGAACGGGCCCTCGTCCAGGTCCGCGATCCAGTGGTGCCAGGCCCGTTCGACGTGCGCGACGGTGAGGGCCGAGCCGTGCCGGGCGAGCAGCAGGCCCGAGAAGATGGCGTACTCGGTGTCGTCCGTGCCCGCCGGGTCCTCCGAGACGAAGCCCTCGATCCGGCCCCACTTCGCCCGGATCTCCGACGGTTTCATGTTCTCGGCGGGGGCGCCCAGCGCGTCACCCACCGCGAGGCCGAGAAGGGCGCCCCTGGCCCGTTCGAGGAGGACCTGCGGATTGCATGCAATCAGCTCCATGGCGCGCCTCTCCATTTGGTGGGACTCATGATGAGCCCTTGGGGGATTTGTGCCACGGCATGAGGTTTGTCGCTCGCCGCGAAACGCCCCCCGAACGCCCCCGTCACCCGGTCGCCGACCCGCGAAAGCCCAGGTAAGTACGGCCTTCCTTGCTGGCGGGAGGCAGGAATCGTGCGTACTTTCGAGGTGTTCAGGGGGAGTGTCCCGGGCCGGGCACAGCCGCGCGTCGCTTTCGCGTACCCGCTCGCACAAAAGGGGAGATACGCCGCATGTCCATCATCGACATCGAAGCGCCGCTGCACACCGCACACCGCGACAACCACACCCACCGGGACGTCAATGGCGGATGGCTGCGGCCGGCCGTCTTCGGAGCCATGGACGGGCTCGTCTCCAACCTCGCCCTGATGACCGGTGTGGCCGGCGGCGCCGTCGCCCCGCAGGTCATCGTGATCACCGGCCTGGCGGGCCTCGCGGCCGGCGCCTTCTCGATGGCGGCCGGCGAGTACACCTCCGTCGCCTCCCAGCGCGAGCTGGTCCTCGCCGAGCTGGACGTGGAACGGCAGCAGCTGCGCAAGCACCCGGTCGACGAGATGGAGGAGCTGGCCGAGCTCTACGTCTCGCGCGGGGTCGAGCCCGCCCTCGCCCGCGAGGTCGCGATGCAGCTGTCGCGCGACCCGGAGCAGGCGCTGGAGATCCACGCCCGCGAGGAGCTCGGCATAGACCCCGACGACCTGCCCTCGCCGCTCGTCGCCGCCGTCTCGTCCTTCGGTTCCTTCGCGCTGGGCGCGCTGCTGCCCGTACTGCCCTACCTGCTCGGTGCGACCGCCCTGTGGCCGGCCGTGCTGCTGGCGCTCGCCGGGCTCTTCGCCTGCGGTGCGGTGGTCGCGCGGGTCACGGCCCGGTCCTGGTGGTACAGCGGTATGCGCCAGCTTGTCCTGGGTGGCGCCGCCGCGGGTGTGACGTACATCCTGGGAACCTGGATCGGCAGCGCCGTAGGCTAACGAGCGCGGGAGTGAGACACTATGCAGCACGCAGCATAAGTAGTCCGTTACCCGGTGGTTTCGATTCCGTGACCGCTGGGCATCAGACCAGGGCGCCGGGCAATGATGCCCGCTCGCGCCGGGACCTTCGACCCGTGTTGTGCCAGCAGAACTCCGCGTAGAAGCGTCTGCGACCCCGTGAAGGTCCCTTCTTTCTGCCTCGAGCAGTGTCCGCATGCTGGAATGTGATATCCGGTTCTCGGAATTAACGTCATCATGTAACCTGCACGAAATTTCGCAGAGGGCCAACGTCGTCCCTCGGCTATGCACATATGCCACGACGACGACGGGAGAGCCGATGCGTTCCGCATCCACGCACTCCGCGACCGGCCTCAGCAACACCGCCTGGTCGCCCATGGACGGTCGCCCCGCCCAGCAGGGCATGTACGACCCCCGCAACGAGAAGGACGCCTGTGGCGTCGGATTCGTGGCGAACCTCACCGGCGAGGCCACCCACACCCTCGTTGAGCAGGCCCTGACCGTCCTGCGGAACCTCGAGCACCGCGGCGCCACCGGCTCCGAGCCGGACTCCGGCGACGGCGCGGGCATCCTGTCCCAGGTGCCGGACGCCTTCCTGCGCGAGGTCGCGGACTTCGAGCTTCCCGAGGCCGGCGCGTACGCCGTCGGCATCGCCTTCCTCCCCGCCGACGGCACCGCACAGGCCGTCGCCGTGGAGCAGATCGAGGCCATCGCCGCCCAGGAGAACCTGACGGTCCTCGGCTGGCGCGAGGTCCCGGTCACCCCGGACCTGCTCGGCAACGGCGCCCGCGCCACGATGCCCGCCTTCTCGCAGCTGTTCGTCAGCAACGGCAGCACCGGCATCGAGCTGGACCGCAAGGCCTTCGTGCTGCGCAAGCGCGCCGAGCGCGAGGCCGGCGTCTACTTCCCGTCGCTCTCCGCCCGCACCATCGTCTACAAGGGCATGCTGACCACCGGCCAGCTGGAGCCCTTCTTCCCGGACCTCTCCGACCGCCGCTTCGCCTCGGCGCTCGCCCTGGTCCACTCCCGGTTCTCGACGAACACCTTCCCGTCCTGGCCGCTCGCCCACCCGTACCGCTTCGTCGCGCACAACGGCGAGATCAACACGGTCAAGGGCAACCGGAACTGGATGAAGGCCCGCGAGTCCCAGCTGGCGTCGGACGTCTTCGGCGACGGCGCCCTCGACCGCATCTTCCCGATCTGCACCCCGGACGCCTCCGACTCGGCCTCCTTCGACGAGGTCCTGGAGCTGCTCCACCTCGGCGGCCGGTCGCTGCCGCACAGCGTGCTGATGATGATCCCGGAGGCGTGGGAGAACCACGCCTCCATGGACCCGGCCCGCCGCGCGTTCTACCAGTACCACTCCACGATGATGGAGCCCTGGGACGGCCCGGCCTGCGTCACCTTCACCGACGGCACCCAGGTCGGCGCGGTCCTCGACCGCAACGGTCTGCGCCCCGGCCGCTACTGGGTCACCGACGACGGCCTCGTCGTCCTCGGCTCCGAGGTCGGCGTCCTCGACATCGACCCGTCCAAGGTCGTCCGCAAGGGCCGCCTGCAGCCCGGCAAGATGTTCCTCGTCGACACCGCCCAGAAGCGGATCGTCGAGGACGACGAGATCAAGGACGGACTGGCCGCCGCCGCCCCCTACGCCGAATGGCTGGAGACCGGCGAGATCGAGCTGACGGACCTGCCCGAGCGTGAGCACATCGTGCACACCCACGCCTCGGTCACCCGCCGCCAGCAGACCTTCGGCTACACCGAGGAAGAGCTGCGCGTCATCCTCGCGCCCATGGCCCGCACCGGCGGCGAGGCCCTCGGCTCCATGGGTACGGACTCGCCGATCGCGGCCCTGTCCGAGCGCCCCCGGCTGCTCTTCGACTACTTCACCCAGCTGTTCGCGCAGGTCACCAACCCGCCGCTGGACGCCATCCGCGAGGAGCTCGTCACCTCGCTGCTGTCCTCGATCGGCCCGCAGTCCAACCTGCTCGAGCCGACCGCCGCGTCCTGCCGCAGCGTCACCCTGCCCTTCCCGGTGATCGACAATGACGAGCTGGCCAAGCTCATCCACGTCAACGCCGACGGCGACATGCCGGGCATGAAGGCCGCCACCCTCTCGGGCCTCTACCGGGTCTCCGGCGGCGGCGAAGCGCTGGCCGCGCGGATCGAGGAGATCCGCACCGAGGCCGACGCGGCCATCGAGGCCGGTGCCCGCCTGATCGTCCTGTCGGACCGCCACTCGGACGCCGAGCACGCGCCGATCCCGTCGCTGCTGCTCACCGCTGCCGTGCACCACCACCTCATCGCCACCAAGCAGCGCACCCAGGTGGGCCTGCTGGTCGAGGCCGGCGACGTCCGAGAGGTCCACCACGTCGCCCTGCTCATCGGCTACGGCGCCGCGGCCGTCAACCCGTACCTGGCCATGGAGTCCGTCGAGGACCTGCTGCGCGCCGGTACCTTCCTGTCCGGCCTGGAGCCGGAGCAGGCCATCAAGAACCTGATCTACGCCCTCGGCAAGGGCGTCCTGAAGGTCATGTCGAAGATGGGCATCTCCACCGTCGCCTCCTACCGCGGCGCCCAGGTGTTCGAGGCCGTCGGCCTCAACGAGGAGTTCGTCCGTACGTACTTCAACGGCACCGCCACCAAGATCGGCGGCGCCGGCCTGGACGTCGTCGCCAAGGAAGTGGCCGCCCGCCACGCCAAGGCGTACCCGGCCTCCGGCATCGCGGCCACGCACCGCGCGCTGGAGATCGGCGGCGAGTACCAGTGGCGCCGCGAGGGCGAGCCGCACCTGTTCGACCCGGAGACGGTCTTCCGCCTCCAGCACGCCACCCGCAACCGCCGGTACGACATCTTCCGTCAGTACACGGACCGGGTGAACGAGCAGTCCGAGCGCCTGATGACGCTCCGCGGCCTCTTCGGCTTCAAGTCCGACCGCCCGTCGATCTCCATCGACGAGGTCGAGCCGGTCTCCGAGATCGTCAAGCGCTTCTCCACCGGCGCCATGTCGTACGGCTCCATCTCCAAGGAGGCGCACGAGACCCTCGCCATCGCCATGAACCAGCTGGGCGCCAAGTCCAACACCGGTGAGGGCGGCGAGGACCCGGACCGCCTGTACGACCCGGCGCGCCGCTCGTCGATCAAGCAGGTCGCCTCCGGCCGCTTCGGCGTCACCTCCGAGTACCTGGTCAACGCGGACGACATCCAGATCAAGATGGCGCAGGGTGCCAAGCCCGGCGAGGGCGGCCAGCTGCCCGGCCACAAGGTCTACCCGTGGGTCGCCAAGACCCGGCACTCCACCCCGGGCGTCGGCCTGATCTCCCCGCCGCCGCACCACGACATCTACTCCATCGAGGACCTGGCTCAGCTGATCCACGACCTCAAGAACGCCAACCCGGCCGCGCGCATCCACGTGAAGCTCGTGTCCGAGGTCGGCGTGGGTACGGTCGCCGCGGGTGTCTCCAAGGCCCACGCGGACGTCGTCCTCATCTCCGGCCACGACGGCGGAACGGGCGCGTCCCCGCTGACCTCCCTGAAGCACGCGGGCGGCCCCTGGGAGCTCGGCCTCGCCGAGACCCAGCAGACCCTGCTGCTCAACGGGCTGCGCGACCGCATCGTCGTCCAGACGGACGGCCAGCTCAAGACCGGCCGCGACGTGGTCATCGCCGCGCTGCTCGGCGCCGAGGAGTTCGGTTTCGCGACCGCGCCGCTCGTCGTCTCCGGCTGCGTCATGATGCGCGTCTGCCACCTGGACACCTGCCCCGTCGGCATCGCCACGCAGAACCCGGTCCTGCGCGACCGCTTCTCCGGCAAGCCCGAGTTCGTCGTCAACTTCTTCGAGTTCATCGCGGAGGAGGTGCGCGAGCTCCTCGCCGAGCTGGGCTTCCGCACGATCGAGGAGGCCGTCGGCCACGCCGAGTTCCTCGACACCAGCAACGCCGTGACGCACTGGAAGGCGCAGGGCCTCGACCTCGAGCCCCTCTTCTACGTGCCCGAGCTGCCCGAAGGCGCGGTCCGCCACGCCCTGATCGAGCAGGACCACGGTCTGGAGAAGGCCCTCGACAACGAGCTGATCGAGCTCGCGGCCGACGCGCTGAACGCCGAGTCCGCCGAGGCGGCCCTGCCGGTCCGCGCCCAGGTCGCGATCCGCAACATCAACCGGACCGTCGGCACCATGCTCGGCCACCAGGTCACCAAGAAGTTCGGTGGCGCGGGCCTGCCCGACAACACGATCGACCTGACCTTCACGGGCAGCGCCGGCCAGTCCTTCGGCGCCTTCCTGCCGAAGGGCATCACCCTCCGCCTGGAGGGCGACGCCAACGACTACGTCGGCAAGGGCCTCTCCGGTGGCCGCGTCGTGGTCCGCCCGGACCGCGCCGCCGACCACCTCGCCGAGTACTCCACCATCGCCGGCAACACCATCGGCTACGGAGCCACCGGCGGCGAGATGTTCCTGCGCGGCCGCACCGGCGAGCGCTTCTGCGTCCGCAACTCCGGTGCCCTGGTCGTCTCGGAGGGCGTGGGCGACCACGGCTGCGAGTACATGACCGGCGGTACGGCGGTCGTCCTCGGCGAGACGGGCCGCAACTTCGCGGCCGGCATGTCCGGCGGCGTCGCGTACGTCATCGACCTCGACCCCCGCCAGGTCAACGTCGGCAACGCCGGGGCCGTGGAGGCCCCCTCGGACGCCGACAAGCAGTGGCTGCACGATGTGGTGCGCCGCCACGAGGAGGAGACCGGCTCGACCGTGGCCGCGAAGCTCCTGGCTGACTGGTCCGTCTCGGCGGCCCGCTTCAGCAAGATCATCCCGACCACGTACAAGGCAGTGCTCGCCGCCAAGGACGCCGCTGAGCTGGCCGGACTCTCCGAGTCCGAGACCACCGAGAAGATGATGGAGGCGGCGACCAATGGCTGACCCGAAGGGCTTCCTCACCACCCCGCGCGAAACCGCCTGCTCCCGTCCCGTCGCCGAACGGCTGAAGGACTGGAACGAGGTCTACGTCCCGGGCTCGCTGCTCCCGATCATCAGCAAGCAGGCCGGCCGCTGCATGGACTGCGGCATCCCGTTCTGCCACAACGGCTGCCCGCTCGGGAACCTGATTCCCGAGTGGAACGACTTCGCGTACCGCGAGGACTGGACCGCCGCCTCGGAGCGCCTGCACGCGACGAACAACTTCCCGGAGTTCACCGGGCGGCTGTGCCCGGCTCCCTGCGAGTCGGCGTGCGTCCTCGGCATCAACCAGCCGGCCGTCACGATCAAGAACGTCGAAGTCTCGATCATCGACAAGGCCTGGGACAACGGCGACGTCACCCCGCAGGCGCCCGAGCGCCTGTCCGGCAAGACGGTGGCCGTCATCGGCTCGGGCCCGGCGGGCCTCGCCGCGGCCCAGCAGCTGACCCGGGCCGGCCACACCGTGGTCGTGTACGAGCGCGCCGACCGCATCGGCGGCCTGCTGCGCTACGGCATCCCCGAGTTCAAGATGGAGAAGGTGCACATCAACCGCCGCATCGAGCAGATGCGCGCGGAGGGCACCAAGTTCCGCACCGGCATCGAGGTCGGCCGCGACATCACCGCCACCGACCTGCGCAAGCGGTTCGACGCGGTCGTCGTGGCGGCGGGCGCCACCGTCTCCCGCGACCTGCCGGTTCCCGGGCGGGACCTGCGCGGGATCCACTTCGCGATGGAGTACCTCCCCCTCGCGAACAAGGTCCAGGAGGGCGACTTCCTGGCCCCGCCGATCACCGCCGAGGGCAAGCACGTGGTCGTCATCGGCGGCGGCGACACCGGCGCGGACTGCGTGGGCACCGCCCACCGCCAGGGCGCGGCCTCGGTGACCCAGCTGGAGATCATGCCGAAGCCGTCCGAGGACCGCCCCACCGGGCAGCCCTGGCCGACCTTCCCCATGCTCTACAAGGTCACCTCGGCCCACGAGGAGGGCGGCGAGCGGATCTACTCCGTCTCCACCACCCACTTCGAGGGCGACGAGGACGGCAACGTCCAGGCCCTGCACCTGATCGAGGTCGAGTTCGTCGACGGCAAGCTCACCCAGAAGCCCGGCACCGAGCGCGTCCTCCCCGCGCAGCTGGTCACCCTGGCGATGGGCTTCACCGGCACCGACCAGGCCAACGGTCTGGTCGAGCAGTTCGGCGTGAGCCTCGACGCGCGGGGCAACATCGCCCGCGACGCCTCGTACGCCACGGACGCCGACGGCGTCTTCGTCGCCGGCGACGCGGGCCGCGGCCAGTCGCTCATCGTGTGGGCCATCGCGGAAGGCCGCTCGGCCGCCCGCGGCGTGGACCGCTACCTGACCGGCACCAGCACCCTCCCGTACCCGGTCAAGCCGACGGACCGCTCCCTGATGGTGTAGCCCCGAAGCACCCCCCGTCACGCGAATGGCGGGACCCCTCATACGGTCCGTACAACGACGTACGGAACTCTGACACCGCGCCCGCCACGTCCCCGACCAGGGGTGGCGGGCGCGGTGGCGTTGTGTAGTCATGTCAATGCACGCGGGCGTTGGCCCGGTCCTGGTGTTCCCGGCCGCCGCGTGGGCTCCGTTCACCCAGGCTGTGAAGGGTCAAGCCTGATCTCGTACCGCGCCTGCTGACGTCCTCCCGGCATGACCATCACGTCGGCCTGGATCGCGCGGTCCGCCGAGTCGTAGGTGGTGCGGGCGAGTTGCAGCACCGGTTCGCCCTCGCCGAGGCGGAGCTGCTCGTACTCCTCGACGCCGGGCATCCGCGCTGTCACCGTCTCGATGACCCGCACGCCGACGTGCCCCAGGGCGGCCAGTAGCGTCACGGCCCCACCCCGGATCTTCGCCGTTCCGGCCAGCGGGGTGCCTGCGGCGATGTCCGTGGGGTAGTAGCTGTCCGTCAGCTCGGTCGGTTCGCCGTCGAGTTCGATGATCCTGCGACGACACACGACCGTGCTCCCAGCCGCCAGGCCGAGCATCGCCGCAACACCGGCCGGGGCTGTTGTCTCCCCGGCGTGGACGATGCGCTGGGTCCCCCGGCGGCCCGACTCCTGGGTTTCCGCGGTCCACGCGTCAGTCGCCCCGGCGGCGCGCGGAGTCAGGTAGGGCATCGAGGTGCTGGTCCACTCGCCGCCCCTCACGCCGCCTCCGCGCGTCCGATCCGTCCCGTGGGCCCCAGGCTACTCGGGCTGGACCACCGTGGCGCCCCAGCGTATGGACGGGGACGAGGCGGCCACTGCCGCGCCGAAGCCGCCGGAGAGGCCGGTGCCGAGGGGGACGGTGATGCGGGCCGGGCTGCCGGCCGGGCAGTCGAGGGTGAAGGGGGCCGGGTCGCGGTCCGGATGGTTGTCGAGGTGGAAGGACACCTCGATGCTGCCGCCGCCCTCGCAGGCGAAGGTGGTGTGGGTGTCCAGCCAGGAGGCGAGGCCGCCCGAGACGAAGCCGCCGTCGCCGGTCTGCTCCTGCACCCAGATCAGCCCGTCCGGTCCCGGATAGCCGATCAGCTCCTCCTGCGCCGAGGCCTGGCCTGCTCCGACACCCACCACCAGCACTGCCGCGACCGCGACACCGAGTGCGTGCTTCATGTTTTCCCCCCAGGATTCGTTGAGTGACTCCGACCCCGTCCACGTTAGGCGTCGCCACTGACAATCCGGGAGGCCGTGCGGTAGGCGGTGGGGGTGAGGCCCGTGCGGCGGTGGAGGTGGGTGCGGAGGGAGTCGGTGGTCGCCGCGGACGCGGTGATGGCCGAACTCCCCGAGATCGCCTGCCAGTACGACCGGGAGCTGCTCCTCGACACCTCCGAGACCGAGCGCGTGCTCGGCGTACGCGCCACCGCGCTGGACTCCGTACTCGAGGAGCCGGCGCCGAGCGCGCCGTCGGAGCGGCCGTGAGGGGAGGCGGGGGTCCGGGCAGGGCAACCGGGTGGGCCGTACGGGGCACTCCGGGGGTGTCGCGGCGCGGTCGAGGGGGGTGGGGGTCGGTACCTGTGGGGGCCATGCCCTCCCGAACGCTGTTGCGCTGCCTGCTGGGCGCCGCCCTGCTGATGCCGCTGTCGCCCGCCGTCGCCACCGCCACCCCCACCGCGGCCCCCGCCGCCACCGCCGCGGGCGACGGGCCGGCCGTCGACTACCGGGGGCTGCGCCTGGCCCTCCCCGCCGGCTGGAGGGTCGTCGACCTCGACCGCGACCCCGCCGCCTGCCTGCGCCTGGACCGGCCCACGCTCTACCTCGGGCACGCCGGCACCCAGGCCGAGTGCTCCGGCCGCCGGGCCGTCGCCACCCGCGCCGACACCCTGCACCTGGAGCCCCTCGACGGGGCCCCGCCCCGCGCCGACGTCCCCACCCTCACCGTGGACGGCGGGTCCGCGCCGCCGCCCGCCGAGGGGGACAGCGGCGAGGTGCGGTACGCCCTGCGCGGCCCGGGGGTGATGGCCACGCTCTCGTACGGGGCCGAACCCGACGCCGTACGGGAGCTGCTGGCGCGGGCCGTCGGCGTACCGGGGCACCCCGGAGCGGCCGAGCCGGTCGCCGCCACCGTCGCCGCCGCCCCGCCCCGGTCCGGCCGGCAGGCCTTCACCGGCCAGGCCTTCACCGGCCAGGGCTTCGACGCCTGCACCGCCCCGCCCCAGCGCTCCATGGACGCCTGGCGCGCCGGTTCCCCCTTCGGCGCGATCGGCGTCTACATCGGCGGCCGCGCCCGCGCCTGCGCCCAGCCGCAGCTGACGGCCGCCTGGATCCGCAGGCAGGCCGAGGCGGGCTGGCACCTGATGCCGATCTGGGTGGGCCCGCAGCCCTGGCACAGCGCGACCACGGGACTGTCCACCGACCCCTCCGAGGCGAACGAGCAGGGCCGGGAGGCCGCCGACGGCGCCGCCCAGGCGGCCCGCTCCCTCGGCCTGGCCGAGGGCACGCCGCTCTACAACGACCTGGAGCACTACGGGGACCGCACCACCTGGGACCCGCCGGTCGTCGCCTACCTCACGGCCTGGACGGTACGGCTGCACGAGCTGGGCTACCGCTCGGCGGCCTACGTCTCGGCGAGTTCCGGCGCCAAGGCGCTCAGCGCCCACCACCACCAGGCCCCGCAGGCCATGCCGGACGTGCTGTGGGTGGCCCAGTGGAACGGCGCGGCCTCCGTCACGGACGCCGACATGGGCCTGCCCCAGGGCAAGGCGCTGTGGGCCGGCCCGCGCCGGGCCCACCAGTTCAGGGGGGACCACGACGCCTCGTACGGCGGGGTGACGATCAACATCGACCGCAGCTGGGTGGACGTGGACCCGGCCGTCCTCGCCCCGGTCGCCCCCGTCCCCGTCCCCGCCCCTGCCCCCGTCCCCACCCCCGCCGCCGTCCCGCGCTTCAGCTAGCGGGGACCTCGCGCGGCGGCTCGTCGTCATTGCCCCGGCGCAGTACCCGCATCCCCTGCGCCGGGGTCCAGGAGCGCACCACCAGCTCCTCGCCGTCGACGCCGATGTGGACCACCTCGGTCAGGTCGGCGTGGAAGAGGTGGAAGGGGTGCGGGGAGTCGGTCTCCTCCGCGTACCGGTGCAGCTCGGGCGGGTCCACGATCTCCACCGCCCGCCCGGAGACGCGGACGTCCCCGTCCGGCATCGCCTGGCCCGCGCCCGGATTGGTGTGCAGGGCGAAGCGCGGATCGCGCTGGAGGTCCCTCGCCTTCATGGAGCCCGCCATCATGCCGAGCCACAGCTCGCCGCCGCGGATCTCGACGTTGAGCCCGGCCACCCGGGGGGAGCCGTCCTTGCGCAGGGTGGCGAGGACGTGGTGCGGGTACTGCGCGAAGCGGGCCCGGACGGCCGCCGCGAATTCCGGTTCTGCCTTCTCGAACGCTGCCCAGTTGTTCGTCGCCATACGTCCATCAAAGCGTGCGCCGCCGACAACGGCCGCTCAGGCGCGCACGGTGCCCGCCGCGCGCGCAAGCGCGCCTACGGGCGGCTGCCGGGGCCCCCGGACTCCGCTCGCGCCGCCTCCAGTGCGTCGATGTCCTCCAGCATGGCGGCCGCGAGGTCGCGCTCGGAGGTGTAGTACCGCTCGGCCCACCGCAGGGTGAGCGTGGGGTACGCCCAGGCCGCCTCGTCCTTGGCGCCCTCGACGTCCGCCACCGCGCGGCGGCGCATGTTCTCCGCGAACTCCAGGTGCTGGAGGAGCACTTCGCGCATCTGCTCCGGCTCCAGCAGGTGGCCCAGCCACAGCCGCAGCATCGGCCCGTGCTTGAGGACCGGCGGGTCGACCGGCGCCTCGCGCGCCCATGTCCGTACGGCGGCCATGCCCTCGTCGGTGATCCGGTACACGCGCTTGTCGCGGGTGCCGGTGTCCTGGGCGACCATCCGCGAGGAGGCGTAGCCGGCCTTCTCCAGCCGCTTGAGCTCGCTGTAGATCTGGCTGAAGGACGGGCTCCAGTAGAAGAAGCGCAGCGACCAGTCCGACCACTTCTTCAGGTCGTAGCCGGAGAGCTCCTCGCCGAAGGAGAGCAGCCCGAGCACCGCCCAGCTGGTCGCGGGGAGGGTGCGCCCGTTCGTCTCTGCCGTCGTCTCGTCTGCCGTCTCGTCTGCCACGCAGCGCAGTCTACGACCGGTCCCCGCGGCGTCCTTCCCTCTGCTGGCCATGACTGCTAGAAGTGTTCCTATTAGAACTAACTCCCTGGAGGCCTGAGGTGAACTCGTTGGACGGGAAGGTCGTCGTCATCACCGGCGCCGGACGCGGCCAGGGCGCCGCCGAGGCCGGGCTGTGCGCGCAGGCCGGGGCGCGGGTCGTCGTCACCGACGTCCGGGAGGAGGAGGGCCGGGCGGTCGCCGCCTCGCTGGGCGGCCAGGGGCTGTACGTACGGCACGACGTGGCCGAAGCCGAGGGCTGGGCCACCGTCGTACGGGAGGCGGTGGCCGCCTTCGGGACGATCTCGGCGCTGGTCAACAACGCCGCCCTGTGGCGCACCGCCCATGTCGAGGAGCAGAGCGCGCAGGGCTTCGAGGAGCTGCTGCGGGTCAACCTGCTGGGCCCCTTCCTCGGGATCCAGGCGGTGGCCCCGGTGCTGCGCGCCGCCGGGGGCGGGTCGATCGTCAACGTCTCCTCCATCGCCGGGCTGGTCGGGATCCCGGGCCACGCGGCGTACGGGTCCACCAAGTTCGGGCTGCGCGGGCTGACCCGGTCGGCGGCGCTGGACCTGGCCGGGGACGGGATCCGGGTCAACTCGGTGCACCCCGGGGCCATCGACACCCCGATGGTGGCCGGCGCGGTCGCGGGGCGGGACTGGTCGCACGTGCCGCTGGGGCGGATGGGGCAGCCGCGGGAGGTCGGGGAACTGGTGCTGTTCCTGTGCTCGGACGCGTCCTCGTACGTGACGGGCGCGGAGTTCGCGGTCGACGGCGGGATGACGGCCCGATGACCCGGGACGGGCTGGCTCCGGACGCGCGGCGGCTGTGCGACGCGATGGCGGCGGGTTTCCCGGGGCCCGGGGACGCGGCCGTGCTGCGGGCGGCGGTGGGCGCGGCCGGCCGGGAGGGGCCGGAGGTGGCCTCGGTGTACGACACCGCCGCCGCGGGGGTCCCGGTCCGGGTCTACGACCCCGCGCCCGGGACGGCGGGGCGGACGCTCGCCGTGTACTTCCACGGCGGCGGCTGGGTGATGTGCGGGCTGGACACCCATGACGCCCTGTGCCGTGAACTGGCCGTGGCCTCCGGGGCGGTGGTCGTCTCCGCCGACTACCGGCTCGCCCCGGAACACCCCTGGCCGGCGGCGGCCGACGACGCGCTTGCCGTGCTGCTGTGGGCGCGGGCCGAAGCGGGCCGGCTGGGCTGCGATCCGGGGCGGGTGGTGGTGGCGGGGGACTCCAGCGGGGGCAACCTGGCGGCGGTGACCGCGCTGCGGGCGCCGGAGCTGGTCGCCGGGCAGCTGCTGGTGTACCCGCCGCTGGACGCCTCGATGGGCTCGGAGTCGGTGGCCGCGTACGGGCGGGGGTACTTCCACACCGCCGCGCACATGGCCTGGTACTGGGACCAGTACGGCGGCGACCCCGCGCACCCGCACGTCTCCCCGCTGCGGGCGGCCGAGGTGGCCGGGCTGCCGCGCACGCTGATCGTCCTCGCGGACTGCGACCTGCTGCGGGACGAGGGACTGGCGTACGCGCGCCGGCTGGGAGAGG
Organism: Streptomyces sp. NBC_00091; assembly: GCF_026343185.1. Taxonomy (GTDB): domain Bacteria; phylum Actinomycetota; class Actinomycetes; order Streptomycetales; family Streptomycetaceae; genus Streptomyces. The sequence goes on from NZ_JAPEMA010000001.1 coordinate 4,538,017, forward strand.
CGGGCGTGGACTGCGAGGTCCGGCTCCACCCAGGGGTCTTCCACGGCTTCCTGGGCCTGCCGCTGCCGGCCGCGAAGGCGGCCCTGGCAGGCGCGGCGGCCTGGCTGGCCGCGATGAAGTAAGGGGGCGGGGCGGCCGGATTCGAACCGGCGTCCTCCTCCATGCTGTGTAGGCGCACTACCTCTGTGCTACGACCCCGCCTTGTGTTCGATCTTAGTCGGGGCCGGGGAGGGTGCGCACCACGATATTCCCGGCATGATGTGTGCATGGCTGAACTGGTCCGGCGGGTGCCGGGGGCGATCCTGCGCAACTGCCTCGTACTGGCAGCGGAGTTCGGCGCGGTCCTGCTGCTGCGGGGGCCCGAGGGCGCCTGGATCCCGGTCCTGCTCGCCGTCTTCGTCATCGGCGCCGCCGTACCGCACGGCACCGGCGCGGAGTTCGTGGCCCGTACCGCCGTCGCGCTCTTCGCGGTGGGGATCGCGGCGATGGGCTGGATCACCTGGGATCGGCACACCCTCCACGACCGGGGCCGCGAGGAGACGGCGGTGGTGGCCTCGCGGACGATGACGCAGGACGGCTCGACGCAGACCCCCTCGCTGCGCCTGCGCACGGAGGCGGGTCGTGACCTGCCCGGGCCCGTGGCGCTGGACCTCCAGGCCGGCGCCCGGCTGGCGGTGACCGTCGACCCGGACGGCCCGGCCTGGTCCCTCGGCCCCCGCCCGGCCGAACCCTTCTGGGAGGCCACGGCCACGGCCGCCCTCCTCCTGCTCCAGACCGCCACCCTCACCACCCTCTCCCTGCGCCGCCCCCGCACCTGAAACCGCTGGCCAAGGCCGCGGGGCCCTCGTAGGGTCGCCGCCATGTCCACCACCACACCCACTACCACCCTCTGGCGCCCCACGGGCCCCGTCGAGCTCGACCTGGTCCGCGCCCTCGACTGGCGGGCCTGGCCGCCCCGCCTGCCGGAGCAGCCGATCTTCTACCCGGTGCTCAACGAGGACTACGCGATCCGCATCGCCCGCGACTGGAACGTCAAACACGACGGCGCGGGCTTCGTGACCCGCTTCGAGGTGGACTCGGCCTTCCTGGAGCGCTACCCGGTCCAGCGGGCGGGCGGCGAGACGATCCTGGAACTGTGGGTCCCGGCCGAGGACCTCCCCGAGTTCAACGCGCACATCGTGGGCCGCATCGAGGTGGTCCGCGAGTACCGCTGAGGCGGTGGCCGGCGGGGCGGTGGCCGGCGGGGTGCAATGGGCTCGCTCGGGAGCCGGGGGGTCGCGAAGAATGGCGGCATGACGACACGCGCCAGGTCCTTCGATGCCGCCGCCGCCCTCTACCACGCGAACCGGCCCGGCTACCCCGACGCGCTGTTCGACGCCGTCGAGGAACTGGCCGGGCGGCCGCTGCGCGGGGCGCGCGTGGCCGACGTCGGGGCCGGCACCGGGATCGCCACCGCGCTGCTGGCCGCACGCGGGGCACGGGTGCTCGCCGTCGAGCCCGGGGACGGGATGGCCGCCGAGTTCCGCCGGGCGCACCCCGGGATCCCGGTCGTGCGCGGCGACGGGGACCGCCTCCCGCTGGCCACGGCGAGCTTCGACCTCCTGACGTACGCCCAGGCCTGGCACTGGACCCACCCCGACCGCTCCGTCCCCGAGGTCCGCCGCGTGCTGCGCCCCGGCGGGGCCCTCGCCCTGTGGTGGAACGACCTGGACACCGAAGTGCCCTGGATCGCCGCGCAGGACCAGCGGATCCGGGACTTCCTCGGAGTGATCGGGCTGCCCTCACGCGAGTCCCTGGACGGGCTCGAGGTCACCACCCGGAAGGTCCGCTGGTCGCGGCGGATCCCGCTGGAGGCGCACCTGGCCAACCACGCCAGCCACTCCGCCTTCCTCCTCCTCGGCGAGTCCCGCACCCGGGAGTTCACGGACGCCGAGCGGGCCCGGCTGCTGTCCCTCTTCCCGGACGGGACGGTCGAGGAGCCCTACGTCGTCACCCTGCGCGTGGCCGTCGTCTAGGGGGGTGTCCGGCAAGCCCTCAGTCCAGGCAGAACTCGTTGCCCTCCGGGTCGGTCATCACGATGATCCCCTCGTCCACGCCATCGGAATCGAGCCGGTACAGCCGCTTCGCTCCCAGCCCCTCCAGCCTGGTGGCCTCCTCCTCCAGCACGGCCATCCGCTCGTCACCGGTCAGGCCGGGGGCCGAACGCAGGTCCAGGTGCAGGCGGTTCTTCGCCACCGTCTTGCCCTCGGGGACCTTCTGGAAGAACACCCGCGGCCCCTTGCCGTCCGGATCCGTGATGGCCGACCGGTCGTTGTGGTGCTCGGGCGGTATGCCCCGCGCCGTCAGCGCCGTCGCCCAGTCGGCGAAGCCCTCCGGCGGCGGCTGGACGCGATAGCCCAGCGCCTCGGCCCAGAACACCGCCTGCGCGCCCGGATCGGCACAGTCGTACGTCACTTGGAATTCCTTGGCCATGCCGCCTCCGACCGCTCGAAACCTGCTCATGTCCGCGCCCCGGGGCGTCTCCCGGAGCGCTCCGCCATCCTCGCACCGCCCTCTGACACACCGCTCGCCAATTCCGGTCGCACCACCTCCGCCCGGCACGCCGACGGGCTGCCCCACGCGTCGCGCAGCGGGCGGGCCTTGCGCAGCCACAGCGACAGGTCCAGCTCCTCGGTGTAGCCGACCGCGCCGTGCAGCTGGAGGGCGGTGAGCGCGGCCGCGTACGCCGCCTCGCCGGCGGTCAGCTTCGCCGCCGCCACGTCCCGGCGCGACAGGGACAGCGCCGCCGCCCACACCAGCGGCCGGGCGAACTCCAGCGCCAGCAGGGTGTCCGCCAGCCGGTGCTTGACCGCCTGGAAACCGCCGATCGGCGTCCCGAACTGGGTGCGCTGCTTCGCGTACTCCACCGTCCGCGCCAGCAGAGCCTCGCCGACGCCCAGGCACTGGGCCGCCGTCAGCAGCCGCGCCCAGCGCAGGGCCGCCCGCCCCGCCGCCGTCACCGCCGGGCCCGAGGCGAGCAGTTCCCCGCCCGGGGCCGGCGGGTACAGCCGCCGGGCCGGGTCCGTGGACGCCAGCAGCTCCCCGTGCCCGCCGGCCAGCCGCAGTTCGCCCGCCTGCGACACCGTGAAGCGGTACGTCGCCGCGTCCGCGTCCAGGGCGTACGGGGACCCGCCCGGCAGCGTCAGCGTCGCCGTGGCCCCACCCGCGGCCAGCCCCGGCAGGAAGCGCTTCGCCAGCACCTCGTCGCCCAGCTCGGCGAAGAGCACCGACGCCGCCGCCGTCTCCACCACCGGGCCCGGGACACCCGCCCGCCCCAGCTCCACGAAGCCCAGGGCCAGCTCCACCGGCAGCGGGCCCAGGCCGTCGTACGCCTCCGGCGCGGCCAGCGCGAACAGCCCCGTCCCGGCGAGCCGGGACCACAGCGCCCGCCCCGGCCCGTGCTCCCCGGCCGCCCAGGCCCGTACCGTCGCCGGGACCTCCGCCGCGCCGAGCAGGGAGCGCAGCGTACGGGCGAAGTCCGACTGTTCCTCGGTCAGCAGGAAGCGCATCAGCGGCGGCCCTTCGGAAGGCCGAGCAGCCGCTCGGCGATGATGTCGCGCTGGATCTCGTTCGTGCCCGCGTAGATCGGCCCGGCCAGCGAGAAGATCCACGGCTCGGCCCACACGCCCTGCGCCAGTTCCGCGTCGGCGCCCAGCAGGTCCAGGGCCGTCTCGTGCAGGGCGATGTCGTACTGCGACCAGAACACCTTGTTCAGGCTGGACTCGGCGCCGATGCTCCCGCCCGCCGCGAAACGGGAGGCGCCCGCCCAGGTGAACAGCTCGTAGGCGCGGGCCCCGACCACCGCGTCCGCCACCCGGTCGCGCAGCGCCGTGTCCGCCGGGTCTCCCTGAGCCCGCCAGAGCGACACGAGCCGGTCGGCCGCCGCCAGGAACCGGCCGGGGGAGCGCAGGGTCAGCCCCCGCTCGTTGCCGGTGGTGGACATCGCGATCCGCCAGCCCTGCCCCGGCTCCCCGATCACGTCCTCGTCGGGGACGAACACCCGGTCCAGGAACAGCTCCGCGAAGGCCGGCTTGCCGTCGAGGCGGCCGATGGGCCGTACCGTCACCCCCGGGGCCCGCAGGTCGAACATCAGGTACGTCAGCCCCTGGTGCGGCTTCGGCGCCCCGGGATCGGTGCGGAAGATGCCGAAGGCCCGGTCGGCGAAGGCGGCCCGCGAGGACCAGGTCTTCTGCCCCGACAGCAGCCAGCCGCCCTCCGTCCGCACGGCCCGCGACGTCAGCGAGGCCAGGTCGGAGCCCGACTCCGGCTCCGACCAGGCCTGCGCCCAGACCACCTCGCCGCTCGCCATGGAGGGCAGCACCCGCGCCCGCTGCTCCGCCGTGGCGTGGTCGAAGAGGGTCGGGGCCAGCAGGCTGATGCCGTTCTGCGAGACCCGGCCGGGCGCGCCCGCCGCCCAGTACTCCTCCTCGAAGACCAGCCACCGCTCGATGTCCACGCCCCGGCCCCCGTACTCCTCGGGCCAGGACACCGCCGACCAGCGGTCCGCGTGCAGCAGCGCCTCCCACTCCCGGTGCGCCGCGAAACCCTCCCCGGTCTCCAGCGAGGGCAGGGGGACGGCCGGGACGTGCGCGCGGAGCCAGTCCCGGGCCTCGGCCCGGAAGGCCTCCACCTCGGGTGCGTGGTCGAGGTTCACCTGCTGTTCGCCTCCTTCATGGCGGCACCCTTCACGGCGGCTACGTCCATGCCGCCGAGCGGGTCCGCCGGCCTTCCCTAACAAGTGTTTGGTAGGTTAACGTACGGCCATGACCAGCGTCGAGGAGTTCCGCACCGAGGCCCGGGCATGACCGCGCCCGCGTACGTCCCCGCCCACGGGCTGCTCCGGGGCCGCACCGCCGTCATCACCGCCGCCGCCGGAGCCGGCATCGGCGGGGCCACCGCCCGCCGCTTCCTGGAGGAGGGCGCCGCCGTCCTGATCAGCGACGCCCACGCCCGCCGGCTCAAGGAGACCGAGGACGCCCTCGCCGCCGAGTTCGGCGCCGGCAAGGTCGCCTCCCTGCCCTGCGACGTCACCTCCGAGGAACAGGTCCAGGCCCTCTTCGCGCACGCCGAGCGGCTGCACGGCGGCCTCGACGTCGTCGTCAACAACGCCGGCCTCGGCGGCACCGCCGCCCTCGTCGACATGACCGACGAGCAGTGGGGCCGGGTCCTCGACGTCACCCTGAACGGCACCTTCCGCTGCACCCGCGCCGCGCTGCGCTCCCTGAAGGCCGCCGGCCGCGGCGGAGTCGTCGTCAACAACGCCTCCGTCATCGGCTGGCGCGCCCAGACCGGCCAGGCCCACTACGCCGCCGCCAAGGCCGGGGTGATGGCACTGACCCGCTGCGCGGCACTGGAGGCCGCCGGGTTCGGCGTACGGATCAACGCGGTCGCCCCGAGCCTGGCCATGCATCCGCACCTGGTGAAGGTCACCAGCGAGGAGCTGCTGAGCGAGCTGACGGCCCGCGAGGCCTTCGGCCGGTACGCCGAGCCGTGGGAGATCGCCAACGTCATCGTCTTCCTGGCCAGCGGCTACTCCTCGTACATGACCGGCGAGACCGTCTCGGTCAGCAGCCAGCACGCGTAGGCCGAGAATGGGCGCGTGCCAACGAACAAGAAGCCGCAGGTGACACCCTCACCGGAGCGCCGCCGGGAACTCCTCGGCACCGCCGCCGAGGTCTTCGCCGCCCAGGGCTACAACGCCACCACCGTCCGCAAGATCGCCGACGCCGCCGGGATGCTCGCCGGCAGCCTCTACTACCACTTCGATTCCAAGGAATCGATGCTCGACGAGATCCTCTCGGCCTTCCTGAACGAGCTGTGGGCGGGGTACGACACCGTCCTCGCCGCCGGCCTCGGCCCCAGGGAGACCATCGAGGCCCTCGTCACCGAGTCCTTCCGGGAGATCGACCGGCACCGCGCCGCCGTCGCCATCTACCAGAAGGAAGCCCGCACGCTCTCCGCGCAGCCCCGCTTCCACTACCTCTCCGACTCGCAGCAGAAGTTCGAGAAGGCGTGGCTCGGGACGCTGGAGCGGGGGGTCGCCGCCCAGGTCTTCCGCGCCGACCTCGACATCCGCCTGACCTACCGCTTCGTCCGCGACACGGTGTGGGTCGCGGCGTCCTGGTACCGGCCGGGCGGCCAGCACAGCCCCGAGGAGATCGCCCGCCAGTACCTGTCGATGGTGCTGGACGGGATCGCCGTACGCCCCTGACCCGTTGAGGAGCCCGCAATGCCCGAGGCCTACATAGTCGACGCCGTACGCACCCCCGTGGGACGCAGGGGCGGCGGCCTGTCCGCCGTGCACCCCGCCGACCTGGGCGCCCACGTACTGAAGGCACTGGTCGAGCGCTCCGGGGTGGACCCGGCCGCGGTGGAGGACGTGGTGTTCGGCTGCCTCGACACGGTCGGGCCGCAGGCCGGCGACATCGCCCGCACGGCGTGGCTGGCGGCGGGCCTGCCGGAGGAGGTGCCGGGGGTGACGGTGGACCGGCAGTGCGGCTCCTCGCAGCAGGCCGTGCACTTCGCGGCGCAGGGGGTCCTGTCCGGAACCCAGGACCTGGTGGTCGCGGGCGGCACCCAGAACATGTCGATGATCCCGATCGCCTTCGCCTCCCGGCAGGCCGCGGAGCCGCTGGGCTTCACCGAGGGCCCCTACGCGGGATCGGCCGGCTGGCGGGCGCGGTACGGGGACGCTCCGGTGAACCAGTTCCACGGGGCGCAGCTCATCGCGCGGAAGTGGGAGATCTCGCGGCGGGACATGGAGGAGTTCGCCCTGCGCTCCCACCAGCGGGCGATCCGCGCGATCGACGAGGGCCGCTTCGCCCGGGAGACCGTCGCCTACGGGGAGGTCCGGGTGGACGAGGGGCCGCGCCGGGACACCACCCTGGAGAAGATGGCCGGGCTCAAGCCGGTGGTCGAGGGCGGCACCATCACGGCGGCCGTCTCCTCCCAGGTCTCGGACGGCGCGGCGGCCATGCTGATCGCCTCCGAGCGGGCGGTCGCCGAGCACGGCCTCACGCCCCGGGCCCGCATCCACCACCTGTCGGTGCGCGGCGAGGACCCCATCCGCATGCTGTCGGCCCCGATCCCGGCGACGGCGTACGCCCTGAAGAAGACCGGCCTCACCCTGGACGACATCGACCTGGTCGAGATCAACGAGGCCTTCGCCCCGGTGGTCCTGGCCTGGCTGAAGGAGACGGGCGCCGACCCCGACCGGGTCAACGTCAACGGCGGCGCCATCGCCCTGGGGCACCCGCTGGGGGCGACGGGCGTGAAGCTGATGACCACCCTGCTGCACGAGCTGGAGCGCACGGGAGGTCGCTACGGCCTCCAGACCATGTGCGAGGGCGGCGGACAGGCCAACGTGACGATCATCGAGCGGCTGTAGCGACGACGGCGGCAGGGGCCGTGGAGGAGTGGTGACCCAGGTCGCAGCACCACCCGCCCGAGGTGTGCTAGCTTTGGGGGCGTTGCAGTTGTGGTACCCATGAACTTTATGTGCGCCTACGGACTTCCGCAGGCGCTTTTATTGTTTTTCCCGGAATCTCCCGGATGGGGCCCTTGCCGCCTATTCAGGAGATTCAAATGGCTAACGGTACCGTGAAGTGGTTCAACTCGGAAAAGGGCTTCGGCTTCATCGAGCAGGACGGTGGCGGCCCGGACGTCTTCGCCCACTACTCGAACATCGCCACCCAGGGCTTCCGTGAGCTCACCGAGGGTCAGCGCGTGACCTTCGACGTCACCCAGGGCCAGAAGGGCCCCCAGGCGGAGAACATCCTCCCCGCCTAAGTTCTTCAGCATGCCGGGGTCCGCACCGTGAGGTGCGGGCCCCGGCTTGTCTGCTGTCTCGACCTTTGTTGCACCTGCCGGTTTCAGGAGGGTGCCGGTTTCAGGAGGGCTTTCTCGCATGACCAGCTCCAGCTCCGCACGACCCAGCCGCCGCCCCACCCGGGGTCGAGGTGCGGCCCAGGGGCGTCCGAAGGCTGGCGCGGGACGGCAGAAGTCCGCCCCCGCCCCCCGGCCGCAGGAATTCACCATGCCCGAACCGCTGACCCCGGCCCTCCCGCCGGTGGCCGCGTTCGAGGACATGGACATGCCCGAGGCGCTGCTGAAGACCCTCGCAGCCCAGGGCGTGACCGAGCCCTTCCCGATCCAGGCCGCCACCCTGCCGAACTCGCTCGCCGGCCGTGACCTGCTCGGCCGCGGCCGCACCGGCTCCGGCAAGACGCTGGCCTTCGGCCTGGCGCTGCTGGCCCGTACCGCCGGCCGCCGCGCCCAGCCGAAGCAGCCGCTCGCGCTGGTCCTCGTACCGACCCGCGAGCTGGCGCAGCAGGTCACCGACGCCCTGGCCCCGTACGCCACGTCCGTCAACCTGCGCATCGCGACCGTCGTCGGCGGCATGTCGATCAACCGGCAGTCCGGCGCCCTGCGCCGCGGCGCCGAGGTGCTCGTCGCCACCCCCGGCCGCCTGAAGGACCTCATCGACCGCGGTGACGCCGACCTCTCGCAGGTCTCGGTCACCGTCCTCGACGAGGCCGACCAGATGACCGACATGGGCTTCATGCCGCAGGTCACCGCCCTGCTCAAGCAGGTCCAGTCCGGCGGCCAGACCATGCTGTTCTCGGCGACCCTCGACAAGAACATCGACAAGCTCGTCAAGATGTTCCTCACCGACCCCGTCGCCTTCTCCGTCGACCCGTCCGCCGGTGCGGTCAGCACGATGGAGCACCACGTCCTGTACGTCATGGACGAGACCGACAAGAAGGCCGTGGCCACGCGTATAGCCGCTCGCGACGGCCGGGTGATCATGTTCGTGGACACCAAGCGCGGGGTCGACCGCATGGTCAAGAAGCTCCTCGCGGACGGTGTGCGCGCCTCCGGCCTGCACGGCGGGCGCTCCCAGCCGCAGCGCAACCGGACCCTGGACTGGTTCAAGACCGGTGAGGTCACCGCGCTGGTCGCCACCAACGTGGCCGCGCGCGGCATCCACATCGACGACCTCGACCTGGTCGTCAACGTGGACCCGCCGACCGACCACAAGGACTACCTGCACCGCGGCGGCCGTACCGCCCGCGCCGGCGAGTCCGGCAGCGTGGTCACCCTGGTCCTGCCCGACCAGAAGCGGGACATGACCCGGCTGATGTCGGACGCCGGGATCACCCCGCGCACGGCGCAGATCAAGTCCTCCGACGAGGAACTGGCCCGGATCACCGGCGCCCGGGTGCCCTCCGGCATCCCGGTCGTGCTGGAGGTGCCGCAGGCCGCCCCGCCGAAGCCGCGCAACGGCTCCGGCTCGGGCTCGGGCTCCTCGCGCCGTCGCTCCGGCGGCCCGCGCGGCGGCTCCGCCACGGGCGGCGCCCCGGCGGCGGGCGGCCGCGGCCGTCGCTCCGGCGGCTCCGCGTCCGGTCAGGCCCCCGCCTCCGCGTCGGGCCAGGCCCGTCGCGGTCAGGGTGGCGGCCAGGGCACCGGCGGTGCCCCCGCCCAGGCCCGCCGCAGCGGTGGCTCCGCCTCCGGTGGCGCGGCCGCGGCCTCCGCGCGCAGCCGCGTCGGGACGGGCGGCCAGGGCCGCCGCCGGGCGGTCTGACCCCTCGCACAGCACGGATCCCGCAGCACCGGAACGCCGGGTGGCACGCATCGCGCGCCGCCCGGCGTTCCGCCGTTCCGCCGTTCCGGGCCCGGCGGCTACCGGACCAGCTTGTTCTGGAGCTTCGCCAGCGTCCGCAGGTCCAGGCCGAGACCGTCCGTCAGATAGCCGTAGAAGCTCCCGTAGTCGGCCTCCAGCTGCGCGGTCGCCGCGTCCAGGTAGTCCTGGCGGACCTCCTGGAGCGGGATCAGCAGGTCCGGGTTCTGCATCCGCCCCGACTGCTTGAGGCCCGCGCGCACCTGGGCGTCGTACGCCGCCCGGAAGGTGTTGGAGGCCAGGTAGTCGCTCTCGGCCGTCTCCTGCGGCACGGCCAGCGAACGCAGCAGGACGTAACTCATCCAGCCCGTCCGGTCCTTGCCGGAGGTGCAGTGGTACAGCAGCGGACCCTGGTTCCCGTCCGCGATCTCCCGCAGGGTGGCCGCGAACTGCGCCCGGTTCTCGGGGCTGGTCACGAAGGTGCGGTAGATGTCCCGCATGTAGGCCTCGGCGCGGCCGCCGCCCAGCATCTGCTCCTGCTTCACGGGATCGCCGGTGGCTATCGCGCCGACCAGCGTGCCGTACAGGCCCAGGTCGCTGATCGGGCGGGCGGTGGGGGTGAGCCCCTGCGGCAGCCGGTCGGCGCCGTCGTACTGGAGCTCCATGGGGATGCGGAAGTCGACGACCTTCGTGAGGCCGAGACCCGAGACGGTGGTGATGTCCGCCTGGGTCAGCTTGCTCAGCGCGTCGGAGCGGTACACCAGCCCCTGGCGGACCCGGCCGCCCGTGTAGGTGGAGTAGCCGCCGAGGTCCCGGAGGTTGACGGCGGCCTGGAGGGGGATCTGACGGATCGTTTCCGCTGCGGGGTACCGGTCGTGCGGCTGCCGGTGCTGGCGGGCCTGTCCGGCGGATGCGGCGCTGCCGGCCGGCGCCGCGTACGCGGAAACGGCGGGCAGGGTCCCGATGGCGAGGACGGCGGCGGCCGCCGCGGTCGCCAGGCGGATTCGGGCACGGCTCATCATGCGACTCCTGAAACGGAGAAGGGGGATCACCCTGGTGGTGGCAGGGTGCGGAGCGAGTGCAGTGCTTCCAGTGCCTGTTGTGCTTCGGCCATGACGCGCGAGACGAGTTCCGCACAGGACGGCAGATCCTCGATCACCCCCGCGACCTGGCCCGATGCCATGACACCGAGGTCCGTACGGCCCTCGACCATGGACGCCTTCAGGAGCATCGGGGTGTTCGCGGCGAGCAGGACCTGGCTCCAGGACAGGTCCTTGCCGTGCTTCATCGCCAGGCCGTCGCGCACCATCCCCGCCCAGCTCAGGCCCGACAGCTTCCGGAAGCCCGCCGCGTGCCGGACCGCCCTGGCCAGCGCCCCGGCACGGCCCGACCGCTCCAGCGCCGCGACCAGCTCGGTGCGCAGCATCCGGTGCGGCAGCCCGTCGACGGCCGTGGTGACGGTGACGTCCTTGACGCCGGCCTTCAGGTACTCGGCCTTGACCGCGTCGGGGACGGTGGAGTCGGAGGTCAGCAGGAAGCGGGTGCCCATGGCGATGCCCGCGGCCCCGTAGGCCAGGGCCGCGACCAGGCCGCGGCCGTCGTGGAAGCCGCCCGCTGCGATCACCGGGATGTCCACCGCGTCGACCACCTGGGGCAGCAGCACGGTCGTGGCCACGTCCCCGGTGTGCCCGCCGCCCTCCCCACCCTGCACGATCACCGCGTCCGCGCCCCAGGCCGCCACCTTCTCGGCGTGCCGGCGCGCCCCGATCGAGGGGATCACCACCACCCCGGCGTCCTTGAGCCGGGCGATCAGCTCCCGGGACGGGGCGAGGGCGAAGGAGGCCACCCGTACGCCCTCGTCGATGATCAGCCGTACGCGCTCGGCCGCGTCCCCGGCGTCCGCCCGCAGGTTGACCCCGAACGGCGCGTCCGTACGGGACCTTACCTCCCGGACCGCCGCGCGCAGCTGCTCCGTGGTCATCGTCGCCGAGGCCAGGATCCCCAGCGCCCCCGCCCCGGCCGCCGCCGAGACCAGCCGCGGGCCCGCCACCCAGCCCATGCCCGTCTGCACGATCGGGTACCGGACCCCGACCAGCTTGGTGAACGCCGTCTCCATCACCGTCTCCCTCGCTGCCGTCCCCACCGGGTCAGACCCGTACTTCCCGGTCGCGCAGGCCCTTGGGGTCGATCACCTCGCGGATCAGCCGCAGCTCCTCGGCGGCCGGCTCGCGGGTGTACGCGACCTCGTCCGCGACCGCCAGCTCGAAGCCGGTGGCCGCGCGGACCTCTTCGACCGTGACGCCCGGGTGGAGGGAAGCCAGGCGCATCGAGCGGTCCGGGCCCGCGAAGTCGAAGACCCCGAGATCGCTGACCACCCGGGGCAGCCGGTGGAAGCGCGTCACCCCGGCCGCCTCCGCGCGGTCGTAGCCCACCCCGCTGACCATGTCGACGCGCTCGACGAACACCCGGGGGGAGTGCTTCGGCACCCAGTAGCTCACCGGGTTGTTCAGGGTGTTGACGGGCGCGCCGCGCACCCCGAGGAGCTGGCGGGAGGGCCGCTCCCAGTCGCCGATGCAGGAGATGTTCTGGTTGCCGAACCGGTCGAGCTGGCTGGCGCCCATCATCACGTGCCGCCGGCCGCCCGTGACCATCGTCAGATGGCGGCGGTAGGGGAGCCAGCCCTCGGCCGTGCCGTCGAGGCCGACCAGCATGGCCTCGCCGTCGGTGAGCAGCAGGTCGGGGGAGAAGGTCCGCTTGGCGAGCCGGGCGCCGAAGGAGGGGATCAGGCCCATCGGGCTGGCGAGCACCTCGCCGTTGTCGCGCCAGGCCTCGGCGCAGGCGATCACGCAGTATTCCTGTCGGGTGGCGGTCGCGGTGGTCACTGTTGCTCCTCGTGCCAGGTCCGGACGGCGGTCTGGTAGTCGTGCTCGTTCCCGCCGGCCAGGAAGCGGGCGGCGAACTCGGGCCAGGGGGTGGACGCGTAGAGCTTCTGGAAGGCCTCGTCGCGGTCGTAGTCGGGCGCGCAGGAGGTGAAGTGCGCGCCGTTCGGGGTCTCCACGACCCCGGTGACGGAGTGCCGGCTGACGAGGAGGGACTGCGGGGGGCCGGACTTCGCCAGCTCGGCGCTCTCCACGAGCTGCTCGCAGGAGACGTACGCGGCGTCGGCGGCCTCGCAGAAGAGGTCGTCGAAGTACGGGTCCGGGCCCAGGTACTGGGCGTTGCCGAGACGGTCGGCGCGGTTGAGGTGGACCAGGGCCGCGTCCATCCGCAGGGCGGGGACGGCGACGAACTCCTCGCCGTCGGCGTAGGGGGAGGTGACGGTGCGCAGCTCCGGGTTGACCCGCATCACGTCGGAGCCGAGCCCGGCCCGGACGGGCATGAAGGGGAGCCGGTTCGCGGCGGCGTGCAGGCCCCACATGAACATGGCCTCGTCGTACTCGGTCAGGGTGAAGGCGCCGCTCTCGCGGGCGGCCCGGAAGTTCGGCTCCAGCGCGATGGAGTCGAGGGTCGCGAAGGGGGCCACCAGTCTGCGGATCCGCCCGGCCGCGGCCAGCAGCCCGACGTCCGGGCCGCCGTACGAGATCACGGTGAGATCCGTGACCGGGGAGCGCAGCAGCGCCCGCACCAGCGCCATCGGCTTGCGCCGGGAACCCCAGCCGCCGATGCCGAGGGTCATGCCGCTGCGCAGCTGCCCGACCACCTCTTCGGGGGTCATGCTCTTGTCCGTCATACGGTGTCTCCCTGTCCCTTCTCGGAGGTGCGGCCCTTCCCGAAGGTGTCGCGGACCCGGTCGGCGACACCGCTGAGGTTGGCCTCGAAGGTGAAGCCCTGCTCGAAGCGGTAGCTGCGGCGGACGTCCACGGGGTCGATGCCGTTGATGGCGGCCTTGGCCAGGCGGATCAGGTGGCCGTCCTTCTTCGCGATCTCGGCCGCCAGTTCCAGGGCGGCGCCGCGCAGCTCGGCGGGCGGGACCACCTTCCAGACGGAGCCGTGCGCGTGCAGTTCGGCGGCGGTGGCGGTGCGCGAGGTGTAGTAGAGGGCGCGCATCAGGTGCTGCGGGACGAGCCGGGCCAGGTGGGTGGCGGCGCCGAGGGCGCCCCGGTCGAGTTCGGGCAGGCCGAAGACGGCGTCGTCGCTCGCCACGATCGCGTCGGCGTTGCCGACGAGGCCGATGCCGCCGCCCAGGCAGAAGCCGTTCACGGCGGCGATCACCGGCACCTCGCACTCGTACACGGCGGCGAAGGCCTCGTAGCAACCGCGGTTGGCGCCGATGAGGGCGCCGTGCCCGGTGTCGCGCTGCATCTCCTTGATGTCGACCCCGGCGTTGAAGCCGCGGCCCTCGGCGGCCAGGACCACACAGCGGACCCCGGGGTCGCGGCCGGCCGCGCGCAGGGCGTCGGCGAGGTCGTACCAGCCCTGCACGGGAAGGGCGTTGACGGGCGGGTAGTCGGCTGTGACGAGTGCGATGCCCTTGTCCGGGCCGGAGGTGGAGACACCCATGAGCGGATCAGCTACCTTTCCACCAAACATTTGTTAGGTGAGGAAGGTAGCAGCCGATGGAGCTCAAGGGGAGGGTTGCCGTCGTCACCGGCGGAACCCGGGGCGTGGGCGCCGGGATCGCGCGCGCGTTCCTCGCGGCGGGGGCCGAGGTGGTGGTCTGCGCCCGCCGGCCGCCGGGGGGGCCGGTGGCTGCGGAGGGCCGCCGCGCCGCCTTCACCGCCGTGGACCTGCGCGATCCGGCCGCCGTCCAGCGGTTCTTCGGGGCGGTCGCGGACCGGTACGGGCGGCTCGACTGCCTGGTGAACAACGCGGGCGGGACCCCGTACCGGCTGCTGGGGGAGGGCGGGGCCGAGCGGCACGCGCGGGTCCTCGAGCTCAACCTGGTGGCGCCGATGACGGCCTCGCTGGCCGCGTACCCGTGGCTGCGCGAGAGCCGGGGCTCGGTCGTGATGATCGGCAGCGTCAGCGGGACCCGGCCCTCCCCGGGGACGGCGGCCTACGGGGCGGCCAAGGCGGGCCTGGAGAACCTGGCCCGCTCGATGGCCGTGGAGTGGGCGCCCGAGGTACGGGTCAACTCGCTGGTCCTCGGCATGGTGCGGACCGAGCTGGCGCACCTGCACTACGGGGACGAGGCGGGCATCGCGGCGGTCGGCGCCACCGTCCCGCTGGGCCGGCTGGCCGAGCCCTCGGACGTGGGGGAGGCGGCGGTGTTCCTCGCCTCGGACCGGGCGGGATATGTGAGCGGCGCGAGCCTGCTGGTGCACGGCGGCGGGGAGCGGCCGGCGTTTCTGGATGCGGCAACGGTCAACAAGGAGAGCTGAGATGGGTATTGCGGACGGACGCGTGGTGATCGTGACGGGCGCGGGGCGGGGGCTGGGCCGGGCCCACGCGCTGGCCTTCGCGGCGGAGGGGGCGCGGGTGGTCGTCAACGACCTCGGGGTGGGCCTCGACGGGCTGCCGGGGCCCGACAGCCCGGCCGCGCAGGTCGTGGAGGAGATCCGGACGCTGGGTGGGGAGGCCGTGGCGCACGGCGGGGACATCGCGACCGACGAGGGCGCGGCCTCCCTGGTGGACCGCGCGGTCGTCGCCTTCGGCCGCCTGGACACCCTGGTCAACAACGCCGGCTTCCTGCGGGACCGGATGCTGGTCAACCTCGGCGAGGACGACTGGGACGCGGTGATGCGGGTCCACCTCAAGGGGCACTTCCTGCCGCTGAAGCACGCCGCCGCCTGGTGGCGGGCCGAGGCGAAGGCCGGGCGGCGGCCGGCCGCGCGGGTGGTCAACACCTCCTCGGGTGCGGGGCTGCTGGGCTCCGTCGGCCAGGGCAACTACAGCGCGGCCAAGGCGGGCATCCTCGGCCTGACCCTGGTGGCGGCGGCCGAGATGGGCCGGTACGGGGTCCAGGTCAACGCCATCGCCCCGGCGGCCCGGACCCGGATGACGCAGGAGGCCTTCGCCGGGACGATGGCGGCCCCGGCCGAGGGGGCCTTCGACGCGATGGCCCCGGAGAACGTGTCCCCGCTGGTGGTGTGGCTGGGCTCGGACGCCTCGGCCGGGGTCACGGGCCGGGTGTTCGAGGCCGAGGGCGGGCGCATCACGGTGATGGAGGGCTGGCGCCCGGGCCCCACCACGGACCGCGGCGCCCGCTGGTCCCCGGCGGAGGCGGGCGAGGCCGCGGCGAAACTCCTGTCCGAGTCGCAGCCGCCGCAGCCGGTGTACGGCGCGAAGCCCTAGCGGGCCGGGGGGCCGGGCCCGGTCGGGGGTTCTGGACATCTTCCGGTGCGCGCGGTGCGGGGTCCGTTCGGGCGGGACGGGGTGGCGGGGCTGATGGGCGCGGTGCGGCGCGAATCGGGGGCTCGCGGGATCCGGCCAGGAAACGCGGCCGGCGGGCGTTGGCCGTATCGCGTCCTTCCCAGCCCCGCACCGGCTGTGGTGGCATGTCCACGCCGAATTCCTCGCCCGTCCGCAGGAATGGAGAACCGAAGATGCCGCTCCACAGAATGGCCGTCGGCGCCGCGATCGCGGTGTTGTCGGCCATGGCCCTGCCCGCACAGGCCCAGGCGGATTCCCCCGATATTCCGCCGCCCGGCCGCATTACGGTCGACGTGGTCGGGGTCAACGGCTCGGGCTGCCCCCAGGGGACCGCGGACGTCGCCACCGCCTCCGACAACACGGCGTTCACCGTCACCTACAGCAACTACCTCGCGCAGACGGGCGCCGGCTCCAGCGGCACCGAGTTCCGCAAGAACTGCCAGCTGGCCCTGCGGATCCACGTGCCGCAGGGGTTCACGTACGCCATCGCCCGCGCGGACTACCGCGGCTTCGCGCACCTCCAGCGCGGGGCGTACGGGCAGGAGCGCGCGAACTACTACTTCCAGGGCGCCGCCCAGACGGCCCGCACCACCCACCAGTTCAACGGCCCGTTCACGGACAACTGGCAGGCCAGCGACCAGACCGAGTACGCCGACCTGGTCTTCGCCCCCTGCGGCGAGGAGCGCAACCTCAACGTCAACACCGAACTGCGGGTCTACGGGGGCACGTCGAGCCCGCAGGCGCTGAGCTTCATGAGCATGGACTCCACGGACGGCAGCGTCAGCACGGTCTACCACTTCGAGTGGAAGGAATGTCCCGCGGCCTGACACGGACGCGCGAGCGCCGGCTGTGCCGATCCGAACAAGCCCGACCCGACGGCCAGGAGTGACAACGATGTCTCACCCCCTGTCCCGCACCCGCACCCGCACCCTGCTCATCGGCGGCGCGGCCGCCGCCCTGATCGCCGCCTCGACACCCGCCCAGGCCGGCGGACCGATCACGGTCCCGCCCGACAAGATCGTGATCGAACTCGCCACCGTGAACGGCTCCGGCTGCCGCGAGGGCACCGCCGAGGTGGCCGTCGCCCCCGACAACACCGCCTTCACGGTCACCTACAGCGACTACCTCGCCCAGGTCGGCCCCGGCGCCCCGCCGACCGCCTTCCGCAAGAACTGCCAGCTCAATCTCCGCGTCCACGTGCCCTCCGGCTTCACCTATGCGATCGTCCAGGCCGATTACCGGGGATTCGCATTCCTCCAGCCCGGCGCGTGGGGCCAGGAAAGGGCGAGCTACTACTTCCAGGGAATGCCGCAGACAGCCCAGCGGACTCACCAGTTCAGCGGACCGCTCAACGACAATTGGCAGACGAGCGACAAGACGGAATACGCCGACCTGGTCTGGGCCCCGTGCGGTGAAAAGCGCAATTTCAACATCAATACCGAACTGCGCGTGAACGCCGGCACCTCCAACCCGCAGACGTCCACGAGCTTCATGGCCATGGACTCCACCGACGCCAGCGTCAGCACCCTCTACCACCTCGCCTGGCAGGTGTGCCCGGCACCGAAGACGACGGACTAGCCCGGGAACGGCTCCGGGCCCGGCCCCCTGGCGAGGGGTCGGGCCCGGAGCCTCACTCGTGCGCTGCTATATGACTACCCGCTACATCCGCTCGCTGAACCGCAGCAAGCCCATCATGTTGTCCATCGCCCGCGCCGACACCGCCGGCTCCAGGTCCTGCGGCGGCGCGGGCGCGCGCCGGGTCAGGACAGCTTGCCGCCGTAGTCGGGCAGCTTGACGGTGCGTTCGGCGTGCCCGCCGACCAGGTCGCTCTCGTTGTTCCCGATGTTGGCGATGATCGTGTAGCCGCGCCCCTCGATCTCGGCGCGCTTGGCCGTCTTGTACGCGCTGACCTGGCCGAACAGGTCGGGCAGGTCCCGGACGTAGAGCCCGGTCACCGGGTAGCCGACCGCCTTCAGGTTGTACTCGGTCAGGGAGTACACGATCCCGGGGCGGGCGGTGACGAAGAAGATCGCCACGCCGCGCTGGTTCGCGTACTGGGTCAGTGCGCGGACCTTCTCGATCGCGGGCGTCGGGAACGTCCAGAACCAGTGGAAGTCCGTCTCCAGCGAGGAGTTGTCGATGTCGAGGACGATCGCGGGCTTCTCGCCGGCCGGGGAAGCGGCGATCCGCTGCTCGATGGCGGGACGGGCGGCGTCGATGACGGCGGCCACGTCGCGCTGCCAGGTGGCGTAGTCGATGCCGAGGATCGCCGCGTTGCCGCCGGGGGCGGAGGCGGAGGCGTAGGCGGAAACGGAGACCGGCGCGGGGGCCGGTGCCGTGGCCGCCTCGGCGGCGGTGGCCGGCAGCAGGGTCATCACGGCGGCGGCTACGGCCACGGTGGCGGCGGCGGTACGGGTCGTGCGGGTGCGGCGGGTGCTGCGCATGGGGGGCGCTCCTCGGTCACGGCTTGGCATGTACGTGACCAGAGTTGGCCAGAACCGACCCCATGTCTACTGGCCGGTAGGAAACTTTTCGTGGCCGCCCGATGAATGGTGATTCGCCTTCGCCGGACGGAAGTTGTCCGAAATCGCGCTCTTGATGGCAGTCGCGGAACGGATGTGTCATGGACTCGTCATTCACCCGATGGCACGCACAGCCCAACCCCCCACGAAAGGCAGTGTGCTGACCGTGACCACCCTTGGCAGAATCCTCAAGCGCACCCTCGCCGTCGGCGCCGTCACCCTCGCCGCCGTCAGCCTCCAGCCCGCCGGCGCGAACGCCGCACCCACCCCCGTCGTCGGCGGAACCCGCGCCGCGCAAGGGGAGTTCCCCTTCATGGTCCGGCTCTCCATGGGCTGCGGCGGAGCTCTCTACACCCAGCAGATCGTGCTCACCGCCGCCCACTGCGTCGACGGCTCCGGCAACAACACCTCCATCACCGCCACCGCCGGGGTCGTCGACCTCAGGAGCTCCAGCGCCATCAAGGTCAAGTCCACCAAGGTGCTCCAGGCCCCCGGCTACAACGGCCAGGGCAAGGACTGGGCCCTGATCAAGCTCGCCCAGCCGGTCAACCTGCCCACCCTCAAGATCGCCGACACCAAGGCCTACGACAACGGCACGTTCACCGTCGCCGGATGGGGCGCCGCCCGCGAAGGCGGCAGCCAGCAGCGCTACCTCCTCAAGGCCCAGGTCCCCTTCGTCTCCGACGCTTCCTGCCAGAGCTCCTACGGCAGCTCCCTCGTCCCGAACGAGGAGATCTGCGCCGGCTACGACCAGGGCGGCGTCGACACCTGCCAGGGCGACTCCGGCGGCCCGATGTTCCGCCGGGACAGCGCCAACGCCTGGGTCCAGGTCGGCATCGTCAGCTGGGGCGAGGGCTGCGCCCGGGCCGGCTACCCCGGCGTGTACACCGAGGTCTCCACCTTCGCCGCGGACATCAAGGCCGCCGCGGCCACCCTGTAGCCCCCTCCGCACACCCCTTCCCTCGTCCTTCCGGCCGGACCAGAACCGGCCGGAAGGGCGAGGCGCCATGTCCCGGACGTGCCTAACGTCGACTGGTGTGCCGCCCGCCCCGAACCCCGCCCCCGGTCCGCCCTGCGGTTGCGGGCCGGAGCGCGCACGGGTCCCATGGGAGGCATCCGGCGGCGGCAGCGGGCGACAGTGGGGCAGGCAGCGCATGGCGATCAGAGTGGTCATCGCGGACGACCAGGACATGGTCAGGACCGGATTCCGGATGATCCTCGAAAGCCAGCCCGACATAGAGGTCGTCGCGGACGTGGTCGACGGCGAGGCGGCCCTGGCCGCCGTGGCCGCACACCGGCCGGACGTCCTCCTCCTCGACATCCGCATGCCGAAGCTCGACGGTCTCGAAGTCACCCGCCGGCTCTCCGGACGGGACAGCCCGCGCATCGTCATCGTCACCACCTTCGACCTGGACGAGTACGTCCACGCGGCCCTGCACGGCGGCGCGTCCGGCTTCCTCCTGAAGGACGCGAGCCCGGCCATGCTGGTGGAAGCCGTCCGGGCGGCGGCCGTCGGCGACTCCCTCGTCTCACCCGCCATCACGGTCCGGCTGCTGCGCGAGATGGCCCCCCGCATCCCCGCCGCCCAGGCCGCCCGCCGCCCCGCCGAGCCCCTCACGGAACGGGAACGGGAAGTCGTACGCTGCCTCGCGCGCGGGCTGACCAACGCCGAGATCGCGGGCGAGCTCTTCGTGTCCCTGTCCACGGTCAAGACCCACCTGGCCAACGTCCAGGCCAAGCTCGACGCCCGCAACCGCGTCGAGATCGCCGCCTGGGCCTGGGAAAGCGGCCTCGCCGCCACGGCAGCGTGACCCCGAAGCCCGCCCCACCACCCGCGCGCCGGCCCGTACGTCTTCCCGCGCCGCCCGCGCGTCGGGCCGTACGTCTTCCCGCGGCGCCCGCGCGTCGGCCCGTACGTCTTCCCGCGGCGCTCCGCGGCCCGGCCGCCCCCCGCCGGGCCGCCGGACCGCACTCGGCCACGGGCACGCCGGACGCGGCCCGGCGGCCCGGGCCGGTCAGGCCCCGCGGGCCGGGGCGCGGGGGAGCGCGGTGAGCCCCCTCGCGACGTGGGCCCGCCGCCATCCGCGCGCCGCCGACTGGATCCGGCTCCTGCTCTGCCTCGTACTCCTCGCCCTCGTCACCTTCGAAGGCGTCGTCCTGGCCCGCCAGCCCAGCCCCCCGCACGCCGCCGTCTGGGCCTCCGGCCTCCTCGTCTGCCTCAGCGCCGCCCCCTGGCCCGGCATCCCGCTCCTCGCCCGCGCCTGGTTCGCCGCCGCCACCACCTGGACCGTCACCCTCCTCCTCATCTTCGGCAACCGCCCCGTCATCGTCTGGGGCGCCGGCGAGGCCATCGCCCTGCTCGTCCTCCTCTCCCAGGTCCTGCTCCGCGCCCCCGCCCGCACCGCCGCCGTCCTCGGCCCCCTCCTCGGCCTCGGCTGCATGGCCGCACCCGTCCGCGACTCCAGCCCCGGCCGGTTCACCCTGCTCTTCTCCGTCCTGGCCGTCGTCGTGGCCGCGTACTCCCTCCTCCTGCGCCTCCAGGCCGAGCACCGCGTGCGCGAACTGCGCGCCGTACGCACCGCCGAACGCCTCGAGCTCGCCCGCGAGCTCCACGACCTCGTCGCCCACCACGTCACCGGCATCGTCGTGGAAGCCCGCGCCGCCCGCTTCACCCACGTCGGCGCCGACCGCGCCGCCGAGATCTTCGGCCGCATCGAGACCGCCGGCGGCGAGGCCCTCGGCTCCATGCGCCGCCTCGTCAAGATCCTCCGCGAGAACGACGGCACCAGCGCCGCCGCCCCCGCCGCGCACACCCCCGACACCGCCCCCGTCGCCGGCCTCGCCGACATCCGGGAACTCACCCAACGGTTCTCCGCCACCGGACCGCCCGTCGTCCTCTACGTCGAGCAGGGCCTGGAAACCCGCCTCCCCGGCCACGTCGCCGCCACCGCCCACCGCATCGTCCTCGAAGCCCTCACCAACATCGGCAAGCACGCCGCCACCGCCACCGCCGTCCGCATCGGCCTGCGCACCGTCCCCGCCGGGCTCGAAGTACGCGTCGCCGACGACGGCGGACACCCCGCCAGGCTCTCCGAGAAGGCCCGCGGCGGCGGCTACGGCCTCGCCGGAATGGCCGAACGCGCCGAAGCCCTCGGCGGCTCCCTCACCGCCGGCCCCGCCCCCGAAGGCGGCTGGCTCGTCACCGCGACCCTGCCCGTGTGAGGCCCTGCGAGGCCACCGTGCGCTCCGCGTCTCACGGACCGGCCGACAGAGGTGCCGGCGACGCCCGCCACGTATTCTCGGGAACCATGAACAACAGCGACATCGACGAGATCGACGAGAACGTCACCGCCGAACTGTCCCGCCTGCGCGACAGCATCGACAACATCGACGCGGCCGTGGTCCACATGCTCGCCGAGCGCTTCAAGTGCACCCAGCAGGTCGGCCACCTCAAGGCCAAGCACCAGCTGCCCCCGGCCGACCCGGGCCGCGAGGCCAGCCAGATCGCCCGCCTGCGCCAGCTCGCCGAGAGCGCCAAGCTCGACCCGGCCTTCGCCGAGAAGCTCCTCAACTTCATCATCGCCGAGGTCATCCGCCACCACGAGACCATCGCCGCAGGCGAGGAGTAGGCCCCCCACGGCCCGCTCACCCGCTCACCCGCCCGCCCGGTGCCAGGGCTGGGGCCCGCCGACGCCTTCGGGCAGCATGGGCCCCATGTCCGCACTGACGCGCAACGAAGCGCAGCTCCGAGCCCAGCTCCTCGACGTCCACAACTACGCCGTCGGCCTCGACCTCATGCACGGCGACGAGACCTTCGAGTCCTCCACCACCATCCGGTTCACCGCACGCGCCGACGGCGACACCTTCGTGGAACTGAAGCCGGACGAACTGCGCTCCGCCACGCTCGACGGCCGGCCCCTCGACCCCGCCGCCCTCACCGGCAACCGCCTCCCGCTCACCGGCCTGACCGCCGGCCCCCACGAGCTGCGCATCGACGCCCGCATGCGCTACTCCCGCACCGGCGAGGGACTGCACCGCTTCACCGACCCCGCGGACGGGGAAACGTACGTCTACTCCCAGATGTTCATGGACGACGTCCAGCGCGTCTTCCCCGCCTTCGACCAGCCCGACCTGAAGGCCGTCTTCGAGTTCACCGTCGCCGCCCCCGCGCACTGGACCGTCCTCACCAACGGCGTCGCCACCCACTTCGGCAACCGCACCAACAGCGACGGCGCCGGCGTCTGGCAGTCCGCCCCCACCCCCGCCATCTCCACCTACCTCGCCGCCGTCGCCGCAGGCCCCTGGCACAGCGTCACCACCGAACACGCCGGACTGCCCTTCGGCATCCACTGCCGCCGGTCCCTCGCCCCCCACCTCGACGCCGACGCCGACGAGATCCTCTCCATCACCACCGCCTGCTTCGACCGCTACCACGAGAAGTTCACCGAGCCCTACCCCTTCGACTCCTACGACCAGGCCTTCGTCCCCGAGTTCAACGCGGGCGCCATGGAGAACCCCGGCCTGGTCACCTTCCGCGACGAGTTCGTCTTCCGCTCCGCCGTCACCGACACCGAACGCCAGCGCCGCGCCATGGTCATCGCCCACGAGATGGCCCACATGTGGTTCGGCGACCTCGTCACCCTCGCCTGGTTCGACGACATCTGGCTCAACGAGTCCTTCGCCGAATACATGGGCTACCAGACCCTCACCGAAGCCACCCGCTTCACCGGCACCTGGACCGAATTCGGCATGGAACGCAAGCCCTGGGGCTACGCGGCCGACCAGCGGCCCTCCACCCACCCCGTCGCCCCCGGCCCCGACGACGTCCCCGACACCGCCTCCGCGCTCCTCAACTTCGACGGCATCTCCTACGCCAAGGGCGCCTCCGCCCTGCGCCAGCTCGTCACCTGGCTCGGCGAGAAGGACTTCCTCGCCGGCATCAACACCCACTTCGCCCGCCACAAGTTCGCCAACGCCACCCTCGCCGACTTCGTGGACTCCCTCGCCGCCCACACCGACCGCGACGTCCACGCCTGGGCCGAGATCTGGCTGCGCACCACCGGCATCGACACCCTCACCCCACGAATCGAGGAAAGCGCCGACAGCACTGCGGGGTGGACCCTCACCGTCGACCGCCACGGCAGCCGCCCCCACCGCATCGCCGCCGGCGCCTACGAACTCACCCCCGACGGGCACCTCGAGCGCACCGAACTCCTCGACCTCGACGTCCCCACCGACGAGGTCCTCTCCGCCGCCGGCCCCCGCCCCGCCCTCCTCGTCCTCAACGACGGCGACCTCGGCTACGCCAAGGTCCGCCTCGACGACACCTCCCTCGACACCGCCCTGCGCGGCCTCTCCCGCATCCCCGACCCCCTCACCCGCGCCGTCGTCTGGGGCTCCCTGCGCGACATGGTCCGCGACGGCGAACTCGAACCCGCCGCCTACCTGGCCACCGCCGAGGCCCACCTGCCCGAGGAAGCCGACCTGGCCATCGTCCAGGGCGTCCTCGCCTTCGCCCGCCACCACGTCGCCGACCTCTACGTCGCCCCCGAGGAGCGCACCGCCGCCCTCACCACCCTCACCTCCATCACCCGCGCCCTCCTGCACCGCACCGAGGACGGAGCCGAACCGGGACTGCGGCTCGCCGCCGTACGGGCCCTCATCGACAGCGCCACCCAGCCCGACACCATCGCCGCCTGGCTCGCCGACGGCACCGTCACCGGCGGCCCCGCACTCGACCCCGAACTGCGCTGGCGCATCCTCGCCCGGCTCGCCGTACTCGGCGCCGTCGACGAGAAGGCCATCGACACCGCCCTCGCCGCCGACCCCAGCGCCACCGGAGAGGAAGGCGCCGCCCGCTGCCGCGCCGCCCTGCCCACCGCCGCCGCCAAGGCCGCCGCCTGGCAGCGCCTCTTCCACGACGACACCCTGTCCAACTACCTCTTCAGCGCCACCGCCCAGGGCTTCTGGCAGCCCGAACAGACCGAACTCGTACGGGACTACGTGCCGCGCTACTACCCCGACGCCGTCGCCCTCGCAGCCCGCCGCGGACCCGCCATCGGGGAGGCCGCCGGCCGCTGGGCCTTCCCCGCCTACGCCGTCGACGAGGCCAACCTCCAGGCCGGGCACGCCTGCCTGGAGGACCCCGCGATCCTCCCGCTGCTGCGCCGCAAGCTCGTCGACCAGCTCGACGACCTCGCCCGCGCCCTGCGGGTCCGCGGCGCCTGACCCACCCCTCCGGACACCTCCCGTCGGGCGTCGGCGCCACCCCGCGGCCGCCCGACGGGCCCACCCGTCCGCGTACCCTTTGTCCCGTGTCCTCCTCCCGCCCGCACCGCGTCGCCGTTCTCGTGCTCGAGGGGGCCAAACCGCTCGACGTCGGCATCCCCGCCCAGGTCTTCACGACCCGCGCGAGCATGCCGTACGAGGTCCGCGTGTGTGGCGCGGCACCCGGCCTGGTGACCGGCGGCGACGGCCTCTCGTACTACGTCACCCACGGGCTCGACACCCTCGCCTGGGCCGACATCGTCTTCGTCCCCGGCTACCGCCACCCGGACCGCGACGACCCGCCGCAGGCCGTCATCGACGCGCTCATCGCCGCCCACCACCGGGGCGCCCGGCTCGCCGCCATCTCGACCGGCGCGTTCGCACTCGCCGCCACGGGCCTGCTCGACGGCAAACGGGCCACGACCCACTGGCACTACGCACGGGCGCTCGCGGCGAAACACCCGCTCGTCCAGGTCGACGAGAACGTCCTCTTCGTCGACGAGGGCAGCGTCCTCACCTCGGCCGGCGCCGCCTCGGGCATCGACCTGTGCCTGCACATCCTGCGCCGCGACCTCGGCGTCGCCGCCTCCAACCACGCCGCCCGCCGCCTCGTCGCGGCCCCCTACCGCAGCGGCGGCCAGGCACAGTACGTGCCGCGCAGCGTCCCCGAACCCCTCGGCGAGCGGTTCGCCGCCACCCGCGAGTGGGCGCTGCACCGGCTCGGCGAGCCCCTCACCCTCGAGTCGCTCGCCCAGCACGCGGCGGTCTCGCCCCGCACCTTCTCGCGGCGCTTCGTCGAGGACACCGGCTACACGCCGATGCAGTGGGTCATGCGCGCCCGGATCGACCTGGCCCGCGAGCTGCTGGAGCGGTCCGAGCGCAGCGTCGAGCAGATCGCCGCCGACGTCGGCCTCGGCACCGGCGCGAACCTGCGCCTGCACTTCCAGCGCATCCTCGACACCACCCCGAGCGAGTACCGGCGCACCTTCACCCAGGGCGAATAACCCGCCGGACGGACCCCTTGGCGGGATCCTTTCGAACAGTGGCGATCTCGCCGCTGTCACGGACGGACCCCAGACGCGAACCTGAGGGCGAACCGAAGGGACATCGCTCATGACTCGCATCGCCATCAACGGATTCGGCCGCATCGGACGCAACGTGCTGCGCGCGCTCCTCGAACGCGACAGCGACCTCGAGGTCGTCGCCGTCAACGACCTCACGGAGCCCGCCACCCTCGCCCGGCTGCTCGCCTACGACACCACCTCCGGCCGGCTCGGCCGCCCGGTGACCGTCGAGGGCAACACCCTCGTCGTCGACGGCCGCCGCATCACGGTGCTCGCCGAGCGGGAACCCGCACAGCTGCCGTGGGCCGAGCTCGGCGTCGACATCGTCCTCGAGGCGACCGGCCGCTTCACCTCGGCCGAGGCCGCCCGCGACCACGTCAAGGCGGGCGCGCGGAAGGTGCTCGTCAGCGCCCCGTCGGACGGTGCCGACGTCACGCTCGCGTTCGGCGTCAACACCGACGCGTACGACCCGGACCTGCACACGATCGTCTCGAACGCCTCCTGCACGACCAACGCCCTCGCGCCGCTGGCCGCCGTACTGGACGAACTCGCCGGCATCGAGCACGGCTTCATGACCACGGTGCACGCCTACACGCAGGAGCAGAACCTGCAGGACGGCCCGCACCGCGACCCCCGCCGCGCCCGCGCCGCCGGCGTCAACATCGTCCCGACCACGACGGGCGCCGCCAAGGCGATCGGCGTCGTGCTCCCGAACCTCGACGGCAAGCTGTCGGGCGACTCGATCCGCGTGCCGGTCCCGGTGGGCTCGATCGTCGAACTCAACACGACCGTCGCCCGCGACGTGACGCGCGAGGACGTACTCGCCGCGTACCGCGCGGCGGCGCAGGGACCGCTGGCCGGCGTCCTGGAGTACTCGGACGACCCGCTCGTGTCGTCCGACATCACGGGCAACCCCGCCTCGTCGATCTTCGACTCGGAGCTCACCCGCGTCGACGGCCGCCACATCAAGGTGGTCGCCTGGTACGACAACGAGTGGGGCTTCTCGAACCGCGTGATCGACACCCTCACCCTCCTCGCCACCCGCTGACCCGGCCCCTGGCCCCCCATACGAGCGCCGCAGTTGGTACTGACCTGGCAACTGCGGCGCTCACCCATACCCCGCCCCCGCCCCGAGCCCCAGGCTGTTCCAGCCCCGCCGGCGTTTGAGCCCGGGGTCCGGGCAGCGCCCGCCCCTCCAGCTCCGCCGGCGTTTGAGCCCGGGGTCCGGGCAGCGCCCGCCCCTCCAGCTCCGCCGGCGTTTGAGCCCGGGGTCCGGGCAGCGCCCGCCCCTCCAGCTCCGCCGGCGTTTGAGCCCGGGGTCCGGGCAGCGCCCGCCCCTCCAGCCTCGCCGGCGTTTGAGCCCGGGGTCCGGGCGGCGCCCGGGGAACGGTGGAAGGGCGGGTAGGGGACCAGCCCCGCGCAGCGGCCCACCACCCGCAGACAACCGCCCGGCCCCAGCCCGGGCCCGCGGCTCAGCCCCGCCCGGCGGCGGCCCGCGCCCGCCCTGCCCCGCCCCGGCCCGGCCCGCGCCGCTCCAAGCCGGCCCCCCCCCGGCCGCGCCCGCCCGGCCCCTCCCCACCCCCGGCCAGGGAAATCGCCCCCGGACAAACCCCGGCGGTTACCCCATTCGGGTCGGATCGTTGTACCGGCCGGGTGCCCCGCCGACCCTCGGCGACCGCACAGCCCCGGAGGACCCATGACCGAGCCGGCCCCCGCGCCCCCGCTCGCCGGCGGACGTGACGGCGGCGACGCACTACGGCCGCTCCTCGACACCGTCCTCACCGCGCTGCGCACCGGAGCCGAGGAGCGCCGCGGCCCCCTCCCCGCCGGCGGCCCCGAGGCCGTCGCGGCCCGTGTCGCGGCCGCACTGGGCGACGTACTCCCCGCCCACGGAACCGGCGACCACGAAGCCCTCCGCACCCTCGTGCACACCCTGGCCGCCGGCGCAGCCGACCCCGCGGACCCCCTGTGCGTGGCCCACCTGCACTGCCCGCCGCTCGCCGTCGCGGCCGCCGCCGACCTCGCCGTCAGCGCCCTCAACCCCTCCCTCGACTCCTGGGACCAGGCCCCCGCCGCCTCCGCCGTCGAGGCCCTGCTCACCCGAGCCCTCGCCGCCGAGTTCTACGACACCCCCCGCGCCGACGCCCTCCTCACCACCGGCGGCACCGAGGCCAATCAGCTGGCCCTCCTCCTGGCCCGCGAACGCCACGGCCCCCGCCTGGCCGTCCTGCACGGAGCCAACGCCCACCACTCCGTCCCGCGCGCAGCCTGGCTCCTCGGCCTGCCCCCCGCCACCGCCCTGCCCACCCCCACCGGAACCCTCGACCCCGCCACCCTCGACGCGGCCCTCGCCCACACCCCCGGACCCGCCCTCGTCACCGCCACCGCCGGGACCACCGACGCCGGACTCATCGACCCCCTCGACGCCCTCGCCGACGTCTGCGACCGCCACCGCGCCGAACTCCACGTCGACGCCGCCTACGGCGGAGCACTCGCCCTCAGCCCCCGCCACCGCGCCAAGCTCACCGGCCTCCACCGCGCCCGGTCGATCACCCTCGACCTGCACAAACTCGGCTGGCAACCCGTCGCCGCGGGCCTCCTCGTCGTCCCCGACACCACCCTCCTCGCCCCCCTCGCCCACCAGGCCGACTACCTCAACGCCACCGACGACACCGAAGCCGGCCTCCCCGACCTCCTCGGCCGCTCCCTGCGCACCACCCGCCGCCCCGACGCCTTCAAGATCGCCGCCACCCTGCGCTCACTCGGCCGCGACGGCCTCGCCCGGCTCATAGACCGCACCTGCGCCGCAGCCCACCGGCTCGCCGAACTCCTCGACGCACACCCCGGCTTCGAACTCCACGCGCACCCCACCATCACCACGGTCCTCTTCCGGCCCACCCCCACGGACGACGACCACCTCGCCGCCCTGCGCCGCACCCTCCTCCACGACGGCACCGCCGTCCTCGGCCGGGCCACCGCCGACGGCCGGCTCTGGCTCAAGGCCACCCTGCTCAACCCCCACACCACGGCGCAGGACCTCGACACCCTCGTCACCCTCCTGGAAGGCAGAACCCACCGATGAGCGACCAGCTCGATGCACCCCACGACCTCGTCGGAATCGGCATCGGCCCCTTCAACCTCTCCCTCGCCGCCCTCGCCCACGGCCTCCCCCAGCAGGGCGCGGACCGGCTCGCCACCGCCTTCTACGACCAGCGCAGGGACTTCCGCTGGCACCCCGGACTCCTCATCGACGGAGCCACCCTCCAAGTCCCCTTCCTCGCCGACCTCGTCACCCTCGCCGACCCCGCCAGCCCCTGGAGCTTCCTCAGCTACCTCAAGCACAAGGAACGGCTCTTCCCCTTCTACTTCGCCGAGCAGTTCCACATCCAGCGCGCCGAATACGACGCCTACTGCCGCTGGGTCGCCGGCCGACTGCCCGGACTCCACTTCGGCCACCAGGTCGACGCCGTCCGCTGGAACCCCGAACGCGACCTCTTCGAAGTCGACTACACCCAGCTCGACACCGACGGAGAAGCCGAAGCCCTCGGCCGCACCTACACCCGCAACCTCGCCCTCGGCATCGGCACCGCCCCCTTCGTCCCCGAACCCCTGCGCCCCCTCGCCGAAGCCCCCACCGTCCCCGTCATCCACTCCGCCGACTACCTCGACAACCGCCAGCGGATCCTCGGCGCCGAACACGTCACCGTCATCGGATCCGGCCAGTCAGGAGCCGAGGTCTTCCTCGACCTGCTGCGCGCCCGCCCCGCCGGCCGCGAACGCCTCACCTGGCTCGCCCGCACCCCCTCCTTCGCCCCCATGGAGTACTCGAAGCTCGGCCTCGAACACTTCACCCCCGACTACACCCGCTACTTCCACTCCCTCCCCGAACCCGTCCGCGACCGGCTCGTCCCCGCCCAATGGCAGCTCCACAAGGGCATCGACACCGCCACCATCGCCGCCATCCACGAAGAGCTCTACCGCCGCACCCTCCACGGCGGCTGGCCCGACGCCGTCCTCACCCCCGGAGTCACCGTCCGAACCGCCGGCCGCGTCGCCACCACCAAGGTCGAACTCCACCTCGAACACACCCAGCAAGGCAGCCGCTCCCGCCTCACCACCGACGCCGTCGTCCTCGCCACCGGCTACAAGGAACGACCGCTCACCAGCCTCTTCGCCGGCCTCGACCCCTACATGCGCAAGGACTCCTCCGGCCGCCCCCGCATCGACGACCGCTACCGGATGATCCTCGACCCCTCCGTCAGCGGCAGCGTCTTCGTCCAGAACGGAGAACGCCACACCCACGGCGTCGGATCCCCCGACCTCGGCCTCGCCGCCTGGCGCAGCGCCGCCATCCTGAACACCCTCACCGGCAAGGAGCCCTACCCCCAGCCCCACCGCACCGCCTTCACCACCTTCGGCCTCGAACAGCGCGACCACACCCGCCCCCACCCCACCGTGGCCCTGCGCCCCCTCGTCGAACACCCCTGACCGCCCGGCCAGAACGGCACGCGGCCGGGACCCCACCACCACAGGACCCGGCCGCACACCACCGCGAACCGGCTAGAACACCGGCACGCCCGCCCGCGTCAGCCGCCAGTCCACCGACGCGAACCGCGCCGGGTCCACCGTGCCCTTCGCCTTCACCCACTGGATGATCGTGTTGCGTATCTCGTCCGAGTTCGCCCACAGCTGCTTCGCCTTCGGCACGTGCGGGAACGCCCCACCGCCCGAGGCCCGGTAATTGTTCACCGCGAACACGAACTGCGCCGCCGGATCCAACGGCTTCCCCTGGAAGGACAGCCCCGTGATCCGCGAACCCACCGGCTGCGCGATGTCGATGTCGTACGTCAGCCCGTACACCGCGTCGTAGTTGTAGTCCGGGATGCTCTCGGAGTTCGTCAGCTTCGCCGGGTCCACCACACCACCCGGAGCCGTCTGCACGAAATACCGGGCCGAGTACTCCAGGTAGTCCTTCAGCTGCGCACCCGTCAGCAGCCGCGCCTCCAGGGTGTTCTCGAAGGGGTACAGCCCCGCCGCGTCCCTGATGGTCACCTGGCCGGCCGGTATCGCCGCCGTCCGCGAGAAACACGAAGCCTGCGACAGCACCGGCAGCGCCGCCCACTCCGAGCCCGCCAGGGCCGCCTTCACCGTCTCCGCCTGCACGTGGTTGATCAGGTCGATGATCGCCACGTCCTTCACCGGACCCTCGGCGGAGGACATCGCCTGCGTGGACGTCCCGATCACCTGGTTGACGTACGCCACCACCTTGCGGTGCTCGTCCGACAGCAGCCCGGTGATCTTCGGGTCCTCGGCGGCCGTGTTGGAGTTCAGCACCTTCGCCGACACCTTCGCCACCGACCAGCGGCCCCGCTCCCACGTCAGCTCGAAGTCGAACAGCGTCAGACGCTGACCCCACTTGAGCGGCTCCGACAGCACCACGTCCTTGCCGGTCGCCTTGTTCTTCACCCGGTACTCCGGGATCTCCGTGTGCGCGTGCCCCACCAGGATCGCGTCGATCCCCGGCACCTGCTCCGCCACCAGACCGGCCGCGTTCTCCACGTACGGCAGCTGGTCACCGTACGAAGACGTACCGCTCGACCCCGAGTGAGCCGACACGATCACCACGTCCGCGCCCATCGACCGCAGCCGCGGCACGTACTTCGCCGCCTGCTCCTCCAGCCCCGGGAACGTCATCTTCCCCTGCACATTGGCCTTGTCCCAGATCGCGATCCCCGGGTTCGTCAGCCCCAGCACCGCCACCTTCACATCCCGCCCGTGCGGGGTCCGCAGCCGGTGCATGCTGTACGGCGGGAACGCCGGCCGCATCGTCTTCGCATCCAGCGCGTTCGCCCCCAGCAGCGGGAAGTCGCACTGCTCCTCGAACTTGCGCAGCACCGGGATCCCGTAATTGAACTCGTGGTTCCCCAGCGCCGCCGCGTCGTAGCCGATCGCGTTCATCGCCTGCGCCATCGGGTGCACCGGACCCCGCCGCGCGGTGATCGGATCCACCTTCGCGTAGTAGTACGACAGCTGCGTGCCCTGGATGGTGTCACCCGCGTCGATCAGCAGGGTGTTGCACCGCCCCTTTTCCGTGCGTACCTGCTCCACCAGCGTAGAGATCTTCGCCAGACCGACGTCGTTGTGCGCCTTGTCGTCGAACTCCTTGTCCGTGAAATAGTCCCAGTTGAAGACGTTCCCGTGCAGATCGGTCGTACCCATCACGGTGAACGCGTAGGTCCGCGCCCCCGACTTCGCGGCAGCGGCAGCGGCCGGGGAGCTCGTGGCCCCCGCCATCGCCACAGCGGCACCCGTCGCGGCCGAGGCCCCCATGAACGCCCTACGGTCAAACGCCATGCCATCTCCCCTTGTGAGGTGTATATCGAGCCGTGAACAACGCGCGTAGATTCTGACTCACCAGTAACAAGCCGCAACACCCCCATCAGGTTTCGATCCGATGACCACACCCGTACGGGCGACGGTGCGAGAGTGAATCCATGACTCAGGACGCCACGCACCAGCCCTACGGAACCCCCGAAGTCCCCCGCGTCGCGGTCCGCGGCGAAGCCCGGATCGAAGTCGACCCCGAGATCGCCCGCATCGGCATCACCGTCAACGCCCGCGGCACCGACCGCCGCACGGCCCTCGAAGACCTCACCCGCCGCAACAACGCCGTCCTCGACCTCGTCAAGAGCTACGGCGAACCCGTCGAAAAACTCGAAACCGGCGCCTTCTCCATCACCCCCGAACTCACCCGCCACGGCCGCGGCGAACGCGTCCGCGCCTACCACGGCCGCGTCCACATCACCGCCGAACTGAACGACTTCACCGCCCTCGGCGAACTCACCACCCGCCTCGCCGACCTCGAACTCACCCAGGTCGACGGCCCCTGGTGGGCCCTGCGCCCCACCTCACCCGCCCACGGCGAAGCCCGCCGCCAAGCCGTACTCGAAGCCGTCCAGCGCGCCCGCGAATACGCCCGGGCCCTCGGCTCCAACCTCGCCGCCCTCGTCGAGCTCGCCGACCTCGGAGCCGAGAACGCCGTCCCCGTCGCCATGGCCGCCCCCGCCGGCATGCTCCGCTCGATGGCCTACGGCTCCGCCGAGGACGCCGGCGCCCCGCCCCTCGATCTGGAACCCCAGCGCCAGACCGTCTTCGCCCAGGTGAACGCCCGCTTCACGATGACCCCGCCCCAGCTCTGAGCCGACCCCCGGGGGGTGCTCATCAGAGCACCCCCATGCACATTCAATAAGTGTCAACAACCTTTTGCCCAAAGGTTGTTGAGGAGACATTCACACCTCATTTCCTACCCCTCAGTAGGGCATACCCTCGCCTCATGCGCCGAGCGAAAATCGTATGTACCCTGGGCCCCGCCACCGACTCATACGACCAGATCAAAGCCCTGGTCGAAGCCGGAATGGACATCGCCCGCCTCAACCTCAGCCACGGCATCTACGCCGAACACGAGGAGCGCTACCAGCGCGTACGCAAGGCCTCCGACGAGACCGGCCGCAGCGTCGGCATCCTCGCCGACCTTCAAGGCCCGAAGATCCGCCTCGGCCGCTTCCGCGAAGGACCCGTACTCCTTGAACGCGGTGACGAATTCACCATCACCGTCGAGGACCACGAAGGCGACCGCCACACCTGCGGCACCACCTACAAGGGCCTCGCCGCCGACGTCACCACCGGCGAACGCATCCTCGTCGACGACGGCCGCGTCACCCTCGAAGTCACCGCCATCGACGGCCCCCGCGTCCACACCCGCGTCATCGAAGGCGGCATGGTCTCCGACCACAAGGGACTCAACCTCCCCGGCGTCGCCGTCTCCGTCCCCGCCCTCTCCGACAAGGACATCGAAGACCTCCGCTGGGCCCTGCGCACCGGCGCCGACGTCATCGCCCTCTCCTTCGTCCGCAGCGGCCGCGACATCGACGACGTCCACCGCATCATGGACGAGGAAGGCCGACGCCTCCCCGTCATCGCGAAGATCGAAAAGCCCCAGGCCGTAGAGAGCATCGACGACATCGTCGCCGCCTTCGACGGCATCATGGTCGCCCGCGGCGACCTTGGCGTGGAAATGCCCCTGGAGCAGGTCCCGATCGTCCAGAAGCGCGCCATCAAACTCGCCAAGCGCAATGCCAAGCCCGTCATCGTCGCGACCCAGATGCTCGACTCGATGATCGAGAACTCCCGGCCCACCCGCGCCGAAGCCTCCGACGTCGCCAACGCCGTCATCGACGGAACCGACGCCGTCATGCTCTCCGGCGAGACCAGCGTCGGCAAATACCCCGTCGAAACGGTCCGCACCATGGCCCGCATCGTCGAAGCCGCCGAAGAGGACATCCTCGCCAAGGGCCTCCCGCCCCTCACCGACCGCAACAAGCCCCGCACCCAGGGCGGAGCCGTAGCCCGCGCGGCCGCCGAAATGGGCGACTTCCTCGGCGCCAAATTCCTCGTCGCCTTCACCCAGAGCGGAGACACCGTCCGCCGGCTCTCCCGCTACCGCTCACCCATCCCCCTCCTCGCCTTCACCCCCGACCCCGCCACCCGCTCCCAGCTCAACCTCACCTGGGGCGTCGAAACCTTCCTCGGCCCCCACGTCGACTCCACCGACGCGATGGTCGCCCAGGTCGAAGAAGAACTCCTGCGGATCGGACGCTGCGTCCCCGGCGACATCGTCGTCATCACCGCCGGCTCGCCCCCCGGCGTCACCGGCAAGACCAACCTCGTCCGCATCCACCACATCGGCGACCCGGTCCGCTAACCGCACCCCCCGAAACCGCTACAGCACCTCACGTATCAGCCGCACCGCGTCGGGCAGCTCCAACCGGCTCTCACCCGTACTCGGGAAATGCCCGCCCGACGCGGTCACGGTCGCCGTGGCCCCCAGCTCCGTCACGAACCGCATGACATGCTCCGGCGTCGCCGCCCCCGTCACCGGATCATCCGCCGCATGCAGCACCCGGAACCCCCGAGCCGCCGCGCGGATCCGCACCCAGTCGAACTCCGGCGAGAAGAACGGCGCCAGCGCGTCATAACCCACCTCACCGGCCATCGACGCCACGAACACCACCCCCGCGAAAGGCCCCTCGGTCCCGGTGTCGTGCTCCTGGAGCAGCCTCAGCACATTCACCCCGCCCAGGCTGTGCCCCACGAGCACCGTCTCACCCGCAGGCACCCCCTCCACCTGCACCGCCAGCTCCTTCAGCCACGCCCCGGCATCCGGCGCGGACGGCTCCGGGAAATCCGGCACCCGCACCTCGTGCCCCTCGCCCGACAACTCCTCCGCCACCGACGCGTACCAGTGCTCACCACTGCTCATCCCGTACCCGTGCGCGATCACGATCCTGCTCATGACTCAACCCCCTGGAACGACCGAAGCTTCACGAGCTTCACGACTTATCGAAACGCTACGCAGCGTTTCGATAAACGGTAGGGCTATCGTGATGCCGTGTCAACCACTCCCCAAAACCCGTCGCCCCGCACCGGCGGCCGGCTCCGCAACGAAGACGCCCACCACTCCGTCCTCGAAGCCACCGCAGCCCTACTCGTCGAGAACGGCTACGGCGCCCTCACCATCGAAGGCGTCGCCAAGCGCGCCAACGTCGCCAAAAGCACCGTCTACCGCTGGTGGAAATCCAAGCCCGCCCTCGTCATGGACGCCTACGCCCACGAAACCGCCACCCGCGTCCCCGAACCCGACACCGGCACCCTCGAAGGCGACCTCACCGCCTTCACCACCGACCTCTACGGCATCGGCCGCGACCCCGTCCGCACCAAAGCCCTCACCGGACTCATGGCCGAAGCCCAGCTCGACCCCGCTTTCGCCGAAGCCTTCCGCGCCTGGGCCCGAACCCGCCGCGAACTCGTCGCCGGCCTCCTCACCCGCGCACTCGCCCGCCAGGAGATCCCCGCCGACACCGACCTCACCCACGCCACCGACCTGATCTTCGGCCCCTTCTGGTACCGCCTCCTCGTCGCACACGCCCCCCTCGACCCCGCCGACGCCGAAGCCCACATCAGAACCATCCTGCGGGGCCTCGCGCGCCGCGAGTAAGGCCGCCCTGCCCCTACGACCAGCCGAACCGCCGGTCCACCTCCGCCGCGAACTCCTCGAAGGTCAACACCTCGTCACCATCCTTGTTCGCCGCATCGAACAGAGCCGACGACGCATCCGCATCCCCCAACCCCCAGAACGGCAGATCCCCCCGCGCGGCCAACGTGGGCCCCTTCGCATGCAAGGCCGAGATCACCTCGGCCCGCGTCAACTCCCCGTCATGGTTCAGATCCAGCGCGTCGAACAGCTTCCGAGCCTTCTCACTCACCGCGAAATCCCCTCATCGTCGTAACCGCTTGACCTCAACCTAGCTCGAGGTCCTACGGTCGCAGCATGACGATCAAGGAATACCCCCAAGACACCATCGCCGCCCAGGCAATCGGCTACTGGACCGGCGCCGCCCGCGACATCATCGTCGGCAACCTCCGCACCGCCCTCGCCGAAGAAGACCTCACCCAGCCCCACTGGTGGATCCTCAACCACCTCGCCGGCGCCCCCGGCCACTGGACCCGCACCACCCTCACCACCAAACTCACCCCCTTCGACGACCAGAACACCGACTTCGAAGCCGTCCACACCGACCTCGCCGACCGCGGCTGGACCACCGAAACCGAAGGCCGCCTCACCCTCACCCCCACCGGAGAAGCCGGCCGCCAACGCGCCAAGACCCGCAACCTCAAAGTCCACCACCGCATGCGCACCGAAGTCCCCGAAACCGACTACGCCGCCACCATCAACACCCTCCGCCGCCTCATCGACAACCTCGGCGGCAACAGCGACCTCCCCTAACGCTCATACCCCGGCACCACCTCCCACCCGTTCACCACCCACACCAACCGCCAATACCGCTCCACCCGCGCATCCACCGGCCCCTCCACCCCGGGCGCCCCCCGGAAAGCCACCCGGAACCCCTCATCACCCACCAACTCCGCCAGCTCCACCCACGCCGCCAACTGCTCCACCGACGGATCCTCCGACAGCTCCGGCGTAGCGGCCCGCACCATCCCCGCCACCTCCGGATCCGCCCCCTCCACCAACACCTCCACCAACCGCCGGCCCTCCTCGACCGACAACCGCGTCACCCTGTGCATCAACAGAACCTCCTCAGGCCCAGACCCCCGCCCGGCCACCAGCCGCAACACCGCCCGACGCAACCGCAACGCCCGGATCTGCACCTCCACCGCATCGGCATGCACCGCGGCGACCTCAGCCACCGACAGTTCCCGATCCAGCACCCGCCGCACCGTGGGCAGATCCACGCCCAGCTCGCGCAGCGTCCGTACGAGCTCCAACCGCACCAGCGCGTCGAGGTCGTACAGCCGGTACCCGGCACGACTTCGACAGGACGGCACGACGACACCCTCATCGGAGTAGAAGCGGATCGTCCGCACCGCCAGCCCGGTCCTCCGGGCCAGCTCCCCGATCGAATACAACTCCGTCGCACCGTCCATGCCCCCACCTTGCGGTCTCCACCCACTGGAGACTCAAGGCTCTCAGTGCTTCGGCCCCACGTGGGCGTCCATGAGCGCGACGGATTCCCTGCGGGCGACGGATGTGTTGTGGACGTTCGCCTGCTTCCACGCGACGCCGAGCCGGTCCAGCGTGCGGGTGAGGAGCCCGGTGATGTCGCTGGACTTGTTGGTGAAGAAGTACCGGGGGTACTCGTACCGCTTGCCGTTCCGGACGGTCCAGTTGGTGATCCGACACCCGTCGGAGTGGATCAGCCCCCGGATGAACTCCCAGGGATGGGCGTCCACGATCTGCTGCTGCCAGCCTTCGAGTACGATCCGCCGCTCGTGCTTCTTTCCGGGCGCGTGCTGCGGGAACAGGCATGTCCAATGCCGTCCGTAGCTGGTGACGGCCACACAGCCCTGGCGTTGCAACACATAGGCCTTGTCGGTCGGTCGCACGGTGAGGATCGCGGCGCGGCACTCCTCGAT
Source organism: Streptomyces sp. NBC_00091 (assembly GCF_026343185.1). GTDB lineage: Bacteria > Actinomycetota > Actinomycetes > Streptomycetales > Streptomycetaceae > Streptomyces. The sequence continues at coordinate 4,575,834 of NZ_JAPEMA010000001.1, forward strand.
GAGCCCGGGCCAGGCGTCGGCGCACGCGATGCGGAGGTAGTGCCCTCCGCGGGGGTGGGGGCTGATGCAGCCGTCGCCGAGGTAGAGGCCGAGGAGGTAGGCGTACGCGGCTGGGTCGGCGGGGCCCGAACAGGGCGCCGACTGATTGAGGCGGGGGAGGGGATCGATGCGGACTTGCCACGCGCGGATGGCCGCCCGAGATATTCCCGTTTGTTTGCTGACGGAATTCAGACTGTGTCCGTCGGCGAGGAGGGCCAGCGCATTTTGCCGAGTTGTCAGATCGTACATACGGTCGACACTGCCGCGACCGAATCGCCTGCGTGTTGCACTTTTGGACTGTTCGCCGAAAAAGGTGAAGGTCACGTGATTTCACGTGACCTTGGAAAGGAAGGAAAAGTGCCCCGGGTCGGACTCGAACCGACACTGAATGGGTTTTGAATCCATCGCCTGCTGCCAATTGGGCTACCGGGGCCCAGTGAATCGAAGGTTAACCCCGACCCGCTGCGAGACCACCTTACCGCAGCTGGGTAGGCTCGGGGGAGCTGTTATGCCCCGCAAAGAGGAGCCCCCGTGACCGCCGAGCACGAGTCGACGCCCACGCCCGACGCCGACCAGTCGCACGTTCCGCCGCTGACGACGCGCGTCGTCATCGCCGAGGACGAGGCGCTCATCCGTCTCGATCTCAAAGAGATGCTCGAGGAGGAGGGGTACTCCGTCGTCGGTGAGGCCGGGGACGGCCAGACGGCCGTTGAGCTCGCGCGCGAGCACCGGCCCGACCTCGTCATCCTTGACGTGAAGATGCCCGTCCTGGACGGGATCTCCGCGGCCGAGAAGATCGCGGAGGAGTCCATCGCCCCCGTGCTGATGCTCACCGCGTTCTCGCAGCGCGACCTCGTCGAGCGGGCCCGGGACGCCGGGGCCATGGCGTACCTCGTGAAGCCCTTCAGTAAGAGCGACGTCGTGCCGGCCATCGAGATGGCCGTCTCCCGCTTCGCCGAGCTGAAGGCGCTGGAGAAGGAGGTCGCGGACCTCTCCGCCCGCCTGGAGACCCGCAAGCTCGTGGACCGCGCCAAGAGCATCCTGCAGACCCAGTACGGGCTGACCGAGCCGGCGGCCTTCCGCTGGATCCAGAAGACCTCCATGGACCGCCGCATGTCCATGCAGCAGGTCGCCGAGGCGGTCATCGAGGACGCCGAGGAGAAGAAGCAGAACGCCGGCAAGTAGGTCAAGCAGGTACGGACACGCGTGAGGCCCGTCTCCCCCCGAGGGGAGACGGGCCTCACGCGTTGCGGGACGGCGGGGTCAGTCCTCGCCGAGGTAGGCCTTGCGGACGTCCTCGTTGACGAGGAGCTCGCGGCCCGGGCCCGACAGGACGACCTTGCCGATCTCCATGACGTGGCCCTGGTCGGCCAGCGACAGCGCGGCCTGGGCGTTCTGCTCGACGAGCAGGATCGTGGTGCCGGCGGCCTTGAGCTCGGCGATCGTCGCCATGATCTTCTGCATCATGAGCGGCGAGAGGCCCATGGAGGGCTCGTCGAGCATCAGCAGCTTCGGCTGGGACATGAGCGCGCGGCCCATGGCCAGCATCTGCTGCTCGCCGCCCGAGAGGGTGCCCGCCGCCTGCTTCCGGCGCTCTCCCAGGATCGGGAAGAGGTCGTAGGCGCGCTGGACGTCCTTCTGGATTCCTTCCTTGTCGCTGCGCAGGAAGGCGCCGAGGAGGAGGTTGTCCTCGATCGTCATGCGCGGGAAGATGTGCCGGCCCTCGGGGGAGTGGGCGAGCCCGAGCGAGACGATGTTGTGTGCCGGGACCTTCTTCAGCGACTTGCCCTGGAACTTGATCTGGCCGCCGCGCGGCTTGATCAGGCCGGAGAGGGTGCGCAGGGTCGTGGTCTTGCCGGCGCCGTTCGTCCCGATGAGGGTGACGATCTCGCCTTCGTTGACGGTGAAGGAGATTCCCTTGACGGCTTCGATCTTGCCGTAGGAGACGCGGAGGTCCTCGACCTCGAGGAGTGCGGTCACTTGGCTTCTCCGTCCGTGCTGGTGGTGCTGTGCGCCTCCGCGGCCTCGACCTCCGCGACCTCTTCGGCGCCGGGGGCGCCTTCGAAGGGTTCGCCGAGGTAGGCGGCGACGACGCGCTCGTCGCTCTGGACCTCGGTGGCGGTCCCTTCGATGAGCTTCTCGCCCTGGACGAGGCAGGCGACGCGGTCGCAGAGGTTGAAGATGAAGCGCATGTCGTGCTCGATGACGAGGACGGCGATGCCCTTGTCCCGGATGGCGAAGATGAGTTCTTCGGCGGCCCGGGTCTCCTGCGGGTTCATGCCGGCGGTGGGCTCGTCCAGGAGGATGAGGCCGGGGTCGCTGGCGAGGGCGCGGGCGATCTCGAGCTTGCGCTGTTCGCCGTAGGGGAGGTTGCGGGCGAGGTGTTCGGCCTTGTGGTCGAGGCCGATGAACTCGAGGAGTTCCATGGCCCGCTGGCGGCTGGCTTCTTCGGCGCGGCCGAAGCTGGGCAGGCGCAGGAGGGCGGACCAGAGGCCTTCCTTGGTGCGGGTGTGGCGGCCTACGAGGACGTTTTCCAGGACCGTCATGTTGTTGAAGAGACGGATGTTCTGGAAGGTGCGGGCGATGCCGGCCGCGGTGACCTTGTAGGACTTGGGGGGCAGGACCGTGCCCTTGTACCGGACTTCGCCCTCGGTGGGGATGTAGAGGCCGGTGAGGCAGTTGAAGAAGGTGGTCTTGCCGGCGCCGTTGGGGCCGATGAGGCCGACGATCTCGCCGCTGCGCACGGTCAGGTCGACGTTCTTGACGGCGGTGAGGCCGCCGAAGCGCATCGTGACGCCGCGGGCGTCCAGGACCGTTTCGGTCGTCGTTTCGGTCGTGGTGGTGGTCATGGATCAGGCCCCTGTCTTGCCGAGGACTGTGGGCGCTTCGAGGTCCGCGTGGAGTTCGAGCTGGTTGCGCCGGTTGGGGATGAGGCCCTCGGGGCGCAGTCGCATGAGGACGACGAGCGCGATGCCGAAGGCGAGGAGCTGGATGTCGCCGAAGTCCTGAAGCTTGTTGGGGATCAGGAAGAGGAGGGCGCCGCCGACGAGGGGGCCGGAGATGGTGCCCATGCCGCCGAGGACGACCGCGGCGAGGAGGAACGCCGAGTTCGGGGGGACGGCGTTGGCGAAGACGTACTGGTCCGGGGTGACGGTGTAGTTCACGTGGGCCTGTACGGCTCCGGCGAGGCCGGCGAGGGTGGCGCCGAGGGCGAAGGCGACGAGCTTGACGCGGAAGCCGTTGATGCCCATGGCTTCGGCGGCGGTCTCGTCTTCGCGGATGGCGACCCAGGCGCGGCCGATGCGGGATTCCGCGCTGCGGCGGAAGACCATGACCACGATGAGGGTGATCAGCAGCATCAGGAAGAAGTAGTTGGCGAAGCGGCCGACGGTGAATCCGGCGAGGCTGTGGCTGGCGCCGAAGTCGAACCCGAAGAGGTTGACGTTGGGGACGCCGGCGATGCCGTTGGGGCCGTTGGTGAGGTCGGGGCCGGAGACGCCGTCGAGGTTGTTCATCGAGATCCGGAAGATCTCTCCGAAGCCCAGGGTGACGATGGCGAGGTAGTCGCCGCGCAGGCGCAGGGTCGGTGCTCCGATGAGGACGCCGAAGACCATGGAGGCGGCGGCGCCGAGGAGGATCGCGGCCCAGAAGGGGAAGTGCACTCCGAAGGGGGAGTTGGGGGATCCGGAGACCAGGGCCGCGGTGTAGGCGCCGACGCCGAGGAAGGCGACGTAGCCGAGGTCGAGGAGGCCGGTGAGGCCGACGACGATGTTCAGGCCGAGGGCGACGGTGGCGAAGATGAGGATGTTGACGCCGAGGGTCGCGTACTGGTCGTCGGTCTGGGTGAGGGGGAAGGCGGCGGCCGCGACGAAGGCGCCGATGAGGGCGACGTTGCGGTGCTTGGCGGTGAGGGCGGTGAAGCGGGCCACCAGGCCGGCCTTGTTGATGGCGGCGAAGCCGAAGCCGGCGGTGAACAGGAAGCCGATGAAGAGTTCCTGGTACGAGGTGGTGACGCCGAAGGTGAAGACGCCGAGGGCGACGGCGAGGACCGCGGCGATGATGAGGATCTCGGCGTAGGCCGGGAGGGCGCGGGCCGGTGCGGCTGTGCCGCTGGCGTAGGCGGCCTTGGTGACGGCCAGCTTGTTGCGCTGCCTGTGCTTCCTCTGCTCCCACCAGCTGTCATCGGGGTCCGCCGGTTCGAGTGCGGGGCGCTCGAAGGGGAGGGAGCGTGCTCCGAGGTAGGCGATGACCGTGGCGACGAGGGCGATGAATCCGCCGGGCTCCAGGTTGACCAGACCGCCGAGGGTGCTGGAGATCGACCTGGTGGTGTAGAGGCTGGTGTAGAGGGCGGCGAGGGCGGAGAGCTTGATCGCCGCGTCGGCTCCGGCGGGGGTGAGCCAGCGCAGGCCCTTGATCCCGTAGGAGGAGAGGCCGAAGAGGGTGGTGAGGGCGCCGCCGACGAGGACGAGCCACTGGAGGCCGCCGGGGTATCCGTAGACGGTGAGGTCGCCGGGGAAGGCGGAGGTCCAGGTCCAGGCGAGGAAGCAGGACAGGACGGTGAGGGCGCCGCCTGCGGTGGCGAGGGCGCGGGCCGTCTTCTCGGGGAGGGAGATTCCCTTGCGGCCGTTCGCCGTCGTCTGCGGCGTGGTGTCTGTGGTGGTAGTCGTCATGGATCTCACGCCCTGTCCGCCACGCGCTCACCCATCAGGCCCTGGGGCCGGAAGAGGAGCACGAGGATGAGGAGTACGAACGCCCAGGTGTTGCCCCAGGACTGGCCGCCGAGCTGGCTCATGCCGGGGACGTCGGCGATGTAGGCGGTGGTGAGGGTTTCGGCGAGGCCGAGGACCAGGCCGCCGATCATGGCGCCGTAGATGTTCCCGATGCCGCCGAGGACGGCGGCGGTGAAGGCCTTGAGGCCGAGGATGAAGCCCATGCGGTAGTTGACTTCGCCGTACTTGAGGCCGTAGGCGACGGCTCCGACGGCGGCGAAGGTGGCGCCGAGGGCGAACGCGATCGTGATGATGCGGTCGGTGTTGATGCCCATGAGCTTGGCGGTGTCGGGGTCCTGCGCGGTGGCCTGCATGCCGCGGCCGGTGCGGGTCTTCTTGACGAAGAAGCCGAGGATGGCCATGGAGATGGGGGCGGCGAGGAGCAGGAAGACGTCACCGGTCTGGATGGTGATGCTGCCGAGGTGGAAGGGGCCGCCGGGGATCTCGGGGAAGACTACGGAGGACTTCGCGTCGGGGTACCAGGCCCAGACCACCTGCTGGAGCACGATGGAGAGGCCGATGGCGGTGATGAGCGGCGCGAGTCGCGGTGCGCTGCGAAGGGGCCGGTAGGCGAAGCGTTCGGCTCCGACGGCGATGAGGGTGGCGACGATGATCGCGCCTATGAGCATGAGGGGCAGAGCGACCCACATGGTGGTGCCGCCGGGGAGCATCAGCCAGACCGTGAGGGCTCCGAACCCACCGGTCATGAAGATCTCGCCGTGGGCGAAGTTGATGAGCTGGACAATGCCATAGACCATCGTGTAGCCGATGGCGACGAGCCCGTACATGGATCCCAGTAGCAGGCCGTTGACCAGCTGTTGCGGCAGTTCGTGCACCGCAGGTCCTCCGAGTCTTTCGACGGATGTGACACCGCGCGGGGCGCAATGGTGCGCGCCCCGCGCGGCAAATGAGGGGTGAGGGCTAGGGGGTCAGCCGGTGGGAGGTCAGCCGCCCAGGGTGCCGGACTCGACGGTCTTGAAGTCGTCGCCCTCGACCTTGTAGACGGTCAGCTGCTTGTTGGTGGCGTCGCCGAACTCGTCGAAGGAGACCTTGCCGGTCACGCCGTCGAAGGAGACGCCCTGGACGGCCTCGAGGACCTTGGCGCGGGCGTCGGAGGGCAGCTTGCCGTTGTTGCCCTCGACGGCCTTCTTGACGGCCTCGATGATGGCCCAGGCGGAGTCGTACGAGTAGCCGCCGTAGGCGGAGTAGTCGTCCTTGTAGCCGGCCTTCTTGTAGTTCTCGACGAAGCCCTTGGCGGAGGCCAGGCTCTCGACGGGGGCGCCGACCGAGGTGCAGAGGTCGCCCTGGGCGCCGGCGCCGGCGAGCTCGACGTACTTCTTGTCCTTCATGCCGTCGCCGCCCACGAGCGGGATGTTGGCGCCGGAGGCCTTGATCTGCTTGCTGAGCGGGCCGGCCGCCGGGTACTCGCCGCCGTAGTAGACGACGTCGGCGCCGGAGCTCTTGACCTGGGTCACGATCGCGGAGAAGTCCTTGGACTCCGGGTCGATGTGGCCTTCGCCGGCGACGGCGCCGCCGAGCTTGGTGAACTCGCCCTTGAAGGTTCCGGCGAGGCCTGCGCCGTAGGTCTTCTTGTCATCGATGATGAAGACCTTCTTCTTGCCCGCCTTGTTGAAGAGGTACTGCGCCGCGTACGGGCCCTGGATGGCGTCCGTGGTGGCGGTGCGGAAGTAGCTCTTGTAGGTGCGGGTCTTCTGGCCCTCGGCCCACTTGGGGCCCTGGGTCAGGGACGGGCTGGTGTTGGCCGGGGAGATCTGGGCCAGCTTGGCGTCGTCGAAGACCTTCTGCATGGCCTCGGAGACCGAGGAGTTCAGCGGGCCGACGACGCCGAGGACGTCCTTGTTGGCCGTGAGCTTGGTGGCGTTCTGCTGGCCGGAGGAGGCCTGGGCCTGGTCGTCGAGGGCTTCGACCTTGAAGGTGATGCCCTTGACGTACTTCTTCTCGTTGGCCTGCTTGGCGGCGAGGTCGGCGGAGTTCTTGATGCCGAGACCGAGGGCGGAGAGGTCGCCCGTCAGCGGGGCGTCGACGCCGATGACGACGGTCGTGCCACCGTCTCCGGTGGATCCGCCCTTGTCGTCGCGCGAGCCGCAGGCGGTGAGAGTGAGAGCGCCCGCGGCGAGGGCGGCGGTCACGGCGATGAGCTGACGAGAACGCACGATCAGTCCTTTCCTGGCGCCGCGTCCCCCGTGGGACGCGTCGAGTCGAACGCGGGGAACCGAACTGAAGAAATCCGGCGGTCGCGGTAACTGGCCGTGACTCTAGGCGGCTCTTCGGGGGATATGGAGGGCCCAGGCCAATGATGTGACTCTCTTGTTATGCCACGGCGTAATACATAGCGGTTCACGGCGGGTGGAACGGGGGAATTCAGGCCGGTTCGTCTTGTCCGGATGCTGAGACGCGGCAGGACCATGGGGCGGTTTGAGTCCTGTCATGCCAGGACTCTGGGGGTTTTTACTCATGACGGTGCTGTGGTGCCCGTGTCTCGATCTTCGGGACACGCCCTGGTCAGGGCGACGGAAAGATCCCTGGCATATCGGTCACCGGGGATGTAACTGTGATCCTCTTTCTGGAATCCATTACTCACGGTCACTTCCAAAAATGGGAGGCCGGAATTCCGTGCTACATGCATGCAGTCTTTTGCCTCGATGAAGACCATGAGCTCGCGGACTTCTCCCGCCCGGACCGTGACAGGGAGCGGTGGCTGGATCGTCACGCTCAGCGCCCGCGAGGGCTGGCCGATCCGCTCCACCGTGACAGCAGGCCCGGAGCCGGTCCGCACACGGACAGTGAAGGCGAACGCGACGCCGGGAGGGGGCGGCTCCACCGGCTCCCCGTACGTGAGGGACAGGGCCTGGGAGGGGGCGGGCGGGGCCTGAGCCACGGGCGGGGCGGGCCGCGTGGCGTAGACCCGGGCGGCGCCCGCGGCCAGCACGGCGGCCGCCGCCACGGTGAGGACGGCTCGCCGGTGGCGGGCGTAGAAGGCGCGGATCCGTCCGGCGGCGACGGTCCGGGGCGTACGGGGCCCCGTACGCGGGCTCTGGTGGCCCTGGGTGCCTTCTCCCGGCTCCACCGGGCCGATGCCGCCGCTCACTGCCAGGGGCCCTCGGTCGGGGTGCCCGAGCGGTGGCGCTCGGCGCAGCGGGCTCCGGCTTCGCGGGCGGCGCGGTCGCGGGTGGGGCCGGCGCAGCCCGTGAGGGCGGGGGTGAGGAGGGCGGCGGCCAGGAGCGCCGTCGCCGAGTGTGAGGCCGTGGCGCTCCGCGGCGCCGGTCCGGATCCCATGCGGGAACGCTAGACCGGCGCCGTGGGCTGCACAACGGCTCGTACCGGCCTGCTTGTTAAGACTCCGTGTCGCGCAGCAGGCAGGTGAGGCGGGCGGTGCAGACGCGGCGTTCCTGGTCGTCCGAGATCACGATCTCGTAGGTGGCGGTGGAGCGGCCCCGGTGGACGGGGGTGGCGACGCCGGTGACCAGGCCGGTGCGCGCGCCCCGGTGGTGGGTGCAGTTGAGGTCGACGCCGACGGCGATCTTCTTGATGCCGCCGTGCATCATCGCGCCGATCGAGCCGAGGGTTTCGGCCAGTACGGCGGAGGCGCCGCCGTGCAGGAGTCCGTAGGGCTGGGTGTTGCCCTTGACCGGCATCGTGGCGACGACGCGGTCGGCCGAGGCCTCCAGAATGCGGATCTCCATGCGTTCGCCGAGGTCGCCCGCCGAGAACAGCGCGGGCAGGTCTATGCCCAGGGCCGCGTACTCGTCGAGGACTTCCTGGGGGAACTTCACGGCATGCTGCTCGCCCATGGGCCTGCTCCGTTCGTCAACGATCGTTAACCAGTGTGTGCTGGGGCCGTTCTATCAGGCCGGTTCGAAGCGCACGACGACGGACTTGCTCGCGGGGGTGTTGCTGGTGTCGGCGGTGGAGTCGAGGGGGACCAGGACGTTGGTCTCCGGGTAGTAGGCGGCGGCGCAGCCGCGCGCGGTGGGGTAGTGGACGACCCGGAAGCCGGGGGCGCGCCGCTCGACGCCGTCCTTCCACTCGCCGACCAGGTCGGTGTACGAGCCGTCGGCGAGGCCGAGCTCGGCCGCGTCCTCGGGGTTGACCAGGACCACGCGGCGGCCGCCGGTGATGCCGCGGTAGCGGTCGTCGAGGCCGTAGATGGTGGTGTTGTACTGGTCGTGGCTGCGCAGGGTCTGCAGGAGCAGCCGCCCGGCCGGGAGGTGCGGGTACTCGACGGGGGCGGCGGTGAAGTTGGCCTTGCCGGTCTTCGTCGGGAAGCGGCGCTCGTCGCGCGGGCCGTGGGGGAGCTGGAAGCCGCCGGGGTGGGCGACGCGGGCGTTGAAGTCCTCGAAGCCGGGGATCACACGGGCGATCCGGTCGCGGATGGCCGCGTAGTCCTTTTCGAACTCCTCCCACGGGGTCGTGGAGGCCGCGCCGAGGACGGCGCGCGCCATGCGGGCGACGATGGCGGGCTCGGAGAGCAGGTGGGGGGAGGCGGGGGCGAGGTTGCCGCGGGAGGAGTGGACCATGCCCATGGAGTCCTCGACGGTCACGAACTGCGCTGTGCCCTTCTTGCCGGGAGCGCCGGCCCGGACGTCCTTGTCGGTGCGGCCGAGGGTGGGCAGGATCAGGGCGCGCCGGCCGGTGACCACGTGGGAGCGGTTGAGCTTGGTGGAGACGTGGACGGTGAGGGAGGCGCGGCGGATGGCGGCCTCGGTGACCGCGGTGTCGGGGGTGGCGGCGACGAAGTTGCCGCCCATGGCGAAGAGGACCTTGGCCTTGCCGTCGCGCAGGGCCTGGATGGAGCGGACCACGTCGTAGCCGTGCTCGCGGGGCGAGGTGATGCCGAATTCCTTGTCGAGGGCGTCGAGGAAGGCGGGGGCGGGGCGTTCGAAGATCCCCATGGTGCGGTCGCCCTGGACGTTGGAGTGGCCGCGGACGGGGCAGACGCCGGCGCCGGGGCGGCCGATGTTCCCGCGCAGCAGGAGGAGGTTGACGACCTCGCGGATGGTGGCGACGGAGTGCTTGTGCTGGGTGAGGCCCATGGCCCAGCAGATGATGGTGCGCTTCGAGGCCAGGATCATGGCCAGGGCGCGCTCGATCTCGGGGCGGGTCAGGCCGGTGGCGGTGAGGGTCTCGTCCCAGTCGGTGTCCTTGGCGGCGGCCGCGAAGGCCTCGTAGCCGTGGGTGTGCTCGCGGATGAAGGCCTCGTCGAGGGCGCCGTCCGTCTCGAGGACGAGCTTGTTCAGGAGGCGGAAGAGGGCCTGGTCGCCGCCGATGCGGATCTGGAGGAAGAGGTCGTTGAGGGCGGTGCCCTTGAGCATGCCGAGGGGGCTCTGCGGGTTCTTGAACCGCTCCATGCCGGCCTCGGGCAGCGGATTCACCGAGATGATCTTCGCGCCGGCTTCCTTGGCCTTCTCCAGCGCGGAGAGCATGCGGGGGTGGTTGGTGCCCGGGTTCTGTCCCGCCACGATGATCAGGTCGGCCTGGTGGAGGTCTTCGAGGGAGACGCTGCCCTTGCCGATGCCGATGGTCTCGTTCAGCGCGGAGCCCGAGGACTCGTGGCACATGTTGGAGCAGTCCGGCAGGTTGTTGGTGCCGAACTCGCGGGCGAAGAGCTGGAAGAGGAACGCGGCCTCGTTGCTGGTGCGGCCCGAGGTGTAGAAGAGGGCTTCGTCGGGGGAGGACAGGGCCCGCAGCTCTTCGGCGATGATCGCGAAGGCCTGCTTCCAGCTGACCGGCTCGTACCGGTCCGCGCCTTCCGGCAGGTACATGGGGTGGGTGAGCCGGCCCTGCTGGCCGAGCCAGTAGCCGCTGCGGGCGGCGAGCTCGGACACCGGGTGGGCGGCGAAGAAGTCCGGGGTGACCCGGCGCAGCGTGGCCTCCTCGGCGACGGCCTTGGCGCCGTTCTCGCAGAACTCCGCCGTGTGCCGCTTGTCGCCCTCGGGCCAGGCGCAGCCCGGACAGTCGAAGCCGTCCTTCTGGTTGACCTTGAGGAGGGTTCGCGCGGTGCGGCGCAGGCCCATCTGCTCCTGGGCGATCTTCAGGGTGTGCGCGATCGCGGGCAGGCCCGCCGCGGCATGCTGAGGGGGGCCGATGTGCGGCGCGTCCTGTACCGGATCACCTGCGGGCGGCTTGGTGGCCATGTCGCTCCCCTTCGAGCTGTTTCGCGTACACGTCCGATCCTGTCACGCTCCGCCGACAACGCCGCCGCCGCCGACGTCGGGATTGTCGGTGGGGGCACCTAGGATCGGGGGCGTGGCAGAGACAGCATCGAAGAAGACCGACCAGCCGACCGCAGCGGACCGCCCCCGCCTGATGCTCATGGACGGGCACTCCCTGGCGTACCGGGCGTTCTTCGCGCTGCCCGCGGAGAACTTCACGACGGCGACGGGCCAGCCGACCAATGCCATCTACGGCTTCGCGTCGATGCTGGCGAACACGCTGCGCGACGAGGCGCCCACGCACTTCGCGGTGGCGTTCGACGTGTCCCGCAAGACGTGGCGCACGACGGAGTTCCCCGAGTACAAGGCGAACCGCTCCAAGACCCCCGACGAGTTCAAGGGGCAGGTCGAGCTGATCGGCGAGCTGCTCGACGCGATGAAGGTGCCGCGGTTCGCCGTCGACGGCTTCGAGGCCGACGACGTGATCGCGACGCTGGCGACGCAGGCCGAGGCCCTCGGCTTCGACGTGCTGATCGTCACCGGCGACCGGGACTCCTTCCAGCTGGTCTCCGAGCACACCACGGTGCTGTACCCCACGAAGGGCGTCTCCGAGCTGACCCGCTTCACCCCGGCGAAGGTCGAGGAGAAGTACGGGCTCACCCCGCAGCAGTACCCGGACTTCGCGGCGCTGCGCGGCGACCCGTCGGACAACCTCCCCGGCATCCCGGGCGTCGGCGAGAAGACCGCCGCCAAGTGGATCACCCAGTTCGGGTCGTTCGCGGAGCTGGTGGAGCGGGCCGACGAGGTCAAGGGCAAGGCCGGGCAGAACTTCCGGGACCACCTGGAGGCCGTGAAGCTCAACCGGGTCCTGACCGAGATGGTCAAGGACGTGGAGCTGCCCAAGACCCCCGCGGACCTGGCTCGCCTCCCGTACGACCGGTCCGCCATGCTCGGCGTACTGGACGTGCTGGAGATCCGCAACGCCTCGCTGCGCGAGCGGCTGCTGGCCGTGGACCCGGGCGCGGCCGAGGAAGAGGCCCCGGCTCCGGCCGCGGCGGCTGTGGAGCTGGACGCCTCCGTGCTGGGCGCGGGCGAGCTCGCGCCGTGGCTCGAGGCCCACGCGGGCGGCCCGCTGGGCGTCTCCACCGTCGACAGCTGGATGCTGGGCACGGGCAACGTCAGCGAGATCGCGCTGGCCTCGGCCGGCGGCGCGGCCGCCTGGTTCGAGCCGTCCGCGCTGGACGAGGCCGACGACCGGGCCTTCGCCGCCTGGGCCGCCGACCCGGCGCGCCCCAAGGTGGTGCACAACGCCAAGGGCCTGATGCGGGTCTTCCCGGAGCACGGCTGGAACCTGGCGGGCGTCACCATGGACACCGCGCTCGCCGCGTACCTGGTCAAGCCGGGCCGGCGCTCCTTCGCGCTGGACGTGCTGTCCAACGAGTACCTGCACCGGGAGCTGGCGCCCCCGGCCGCCGACGGTCAGCTGGCCTTCGGCGCCGACGAGACCGCCGAGGCGGACGCCCTGATGGCGCAGGCCCGCGCGGTCCTGGACCTGGGCGACGCCTTCACGGCGAAGCTGGAGGAGGTCGGCGCGGTCGAGCTGCTCCACGACATGGAGCTGCCCACCTCCGAGCTGCTGGCCCGCCTGGAGCGGGCGGGCATCGCCGCCGACCGGGACCACCTGGAGGGCATGGAGCAGCAGTTCGCGGGCGCCGTGCAGCAGGCGGTCAAGGAGGCCCACGCGGCGGTCGGCCACGAGTTCAACCTCGGCTCGCCCAAGCAGCTCCAGGAGGTGTTCTTCGGCGAGCTGGACCTGCCGAAGACGAAGAAGACCAAGACCGGCTACACCACGGACGCGGACGCGCTGGCCTGGCTGGCCACGCAGACCGACCACGAACTGCCGGTGATCATGCTCCGCCACCGGGAGCAGGCCAAGCTGCGGGTGACCGTCGAGGGCCTGGTCAAGGCGATCGCCGCCGACGGCCGGGTGCACACCAGCTTCAGCCAGACCGTCGCCGCGACGGGCCGGCTGTCCTCCACCGACCCCAACCTGCAGAACGTGCCGGTGCGCACCGACGAGGGCCGTGCCATCCGCCGCGGCTTCGTCGTCGGCGAGGGCTACGAGTCCCTCATGACCGCCGACTACAGCCAGATCGAGCTGCGCGTCATGGCCCACCTCTCCGAGGACGAGGGCCTGATCGAGGCCTTCGTGTCCGGCGAGGACCTGCACACCACCGTCGCCTCGCAGGTGTTCGGCGTGGAGCGCTCCCAGGTCGACGCCGAGATGCGCCGCAAGATCAAGGCCATGTCGTACGGCCTGGCGTACGGACTGTCCGCCTTCGGTCTGGCGCAGCAGCTGAACATCGAGCCCGCCGAGGCGCGCGGGCTGATGGACACCTTCTTCGAGCGGTTCGGCGGGGTCCGCGACTACCTCGAGCGGGTGGTCGACGAGGCCCGGGCGACCGGCTACACGGCGACGGTCTTCGGCCGCCGCCGCTACCTGCCGGACCTCAACAGCGACAACCGCCAGCGCCGGGAGGCCGCCGAGCGGATGGCGCTCAACGCCCCGATCCAGGGCACCGCCGCCGATATCGTCAAGGTCGCCATGCTGCGCGTGGACAAGGCCCTCGCCGAGGCCGGGCTGACCTCGCGGATGCTGCTCCAGGTCCACGACGAAATCGTCCTGGAGATCGCCCCCGGCGAGCGCGAGCGCGTCGAGGAGCTGCTCCGCCGGGAGATGGCCGCGGCCGTCGAACTGCGGGCCCCGCTGGACGTGTCCGTGGGCGTCGGCGGCGACTGGGAGTCCGCCGCGCACTGATCCGCCCGCGCCTGCCCGTGCCCGAGCGCCCGTCCCCGCTACGCGATGGGGACGGGCGTTCGCGTGTGGTGGTCCGGGCGGGGGCGGTCCCGGTCGGGGCGGTGGCGCAGGCGCACGAGGGCCCCGTAGAGCAGCAGCCCGACGGCGAGGCCGCCGCCCGCGCCGAAGCAGACGGTCGGGATGATGTCGAGAGGGGTGCGGACCCGGTCGAAGAACGTGAAGAAGCGGATCACCCGCAGCGTGATCCCCACCGCCACGCATCCCCCGACCAGGGCCAGCGCGCCCCACCGCTCCGCGCGGCCGAGCACCGGTACGGAGGCGGGCGCGGGCGAGACCGGCAGCCGCCGCAGGCCGGTCACCGCGAACCAGAGCAGCGCGCAGGCGGCGAGCGCCGAGGAGCCGTACTGGAGGTAGGAGTAGAGGGGCAGGCCGAAGGCGAGGGGCCGGCCCAGGTCCGGCAGCGCGTTCGTCCCCCAGCGGTCCATGTGCGTGAAGCTGTCCCACACCACGTGCGTCAGCGAGCCGGCGACCGCAGAGAGGTAGAACCAGAGCGCGAGCGCGGGCAGCCGGCGCCCCCGCCAGCGTTCCCCGCGGACGAAGGCGTGCGCCCTGCCCCGCCAGCCGGACGGCAGCAGCGCGATCAGCGGCTCGCGCAGCAGCAGCCAGCAGGCCGCGAGGAGCGCGGTCAGGACGGCGTCCACGGTGACCACCCCGGGCAGGGAGTGCGCGAAGTGGCCGTAGCCCATGACGCCCCGCACGATCGCGTCGGCGAAGTAGAAGGTGTCGGGTGCGAACGACCCCAGGACGAGCGCCGAGGCGACCAGCGGCCCCCGGGCCCTCCCGGCCCGGTGTATGGCCGGAAGTACGGCGGCCGCGTGGCTGAGAGTGAACGGCACGGTGTCTCCTCGGGCTTTCGGCGTCCGGACAGTATGCGCGAGCTGCGCAGGCACGTGGGGATGTGGTGAATTCCGCGCCGCAGTCCGTGCCCTGTGCAGGGAGCTGACGTAGGGTCACGCGGACGTCTAGGGGAGGGGTCCGCTCATGGCGGCACGAATATTCGGACGCGGGCTGCGCAGGGGAGCGGCCGCGGCTCTGGTCTCGGCGCTGGTGGCGGCCGCCATGACGGCCTCACAGGCCCCGGCGGGCGCCGACCAGGAGCGGACGGCGGCGGCCGGGGAGGGCGCCGAACAGCCGCTTCCGGTGGCCGCGGGAAGCGGCGGTGACTCCACCTACTTCACCGAACTGCCGCCGCTGGTGAGCCCCGAGCCGCCGGCCGTCGTCCTGCCGGTGGAGGGGCAGCCGGCCGCCGGAGCGCAGCCCGCGCCCGTGCCGACGCCTGCGCCGGCCGCGGCGGCGGTGGCCCAGCCGGTGGTGGAGGGCGCGCAGGGGATACCGGCGAGCGTGCTCGCCGCGTACCGGCAGGCGGAGCAGCGGCTGGCGGCGAACGACCCCGGGTGCGGGCTGCGCTGGCAGCTGCTCGCGGCGATCGGCAAGGTCGAGTCGGGGCAGGCGCGCAGCGGACAGGTCGACACCGCCGGGACCACCCTGCGCCCCATCCTGGGCCCGGTGCTCGACGGCAACGGCTTCGCGAACATCTCCGACACGGACGGCGGGGCCTACGACGGCGACGCCCGCTACGACCGGGCCGTCGGGCCGATGCAGTTCATCCCGTCCACCTGGGCGGCGTGGGGCCAGGACGCGAACGGCGACGGGCGGCGCGACCCGAACAACATCCACGACGCCGCGCTGGCGGCCGGGCGCTACCTGTGCGCGGGCAGCCGGGACCTGCGGGTGTCGGCGGACCTGGACCGGGCCGTGCTCTCCTACAACCAGTCCGGGGAGTACCTGCGCACGGTGCGGTCCTGGTTCACGTACTACCTCCAGGGGGCGCACGAGGTCCCGGACGCGAGCGGTGGCGGTACGGGCGCGGGCGCCCCGGCGGGCCGGCCGGCGGACCCGAAGCCGAAGCCCGAGCCGTCCCCGACGCCGTCCCCGAAGCCCACCCCGTCCCCGACACCGACGCCGACCCCGACTCCGTCCCCGAAGCCCACGCCGACGCCGAGTCCGACCCCGACGCCGAGTCAGAAGCCCACGCCCACGCCGAGCCCCACGCCCACCCCCACCTCGAAGCCCACGCCGTCCCCGACGCCGACCCCGACTCCGACGTCCAGCCCCAGCCCCACGCGGGCCCCCGCCCCCACGGCGTCCCCCACCGCGCCGAAGGCGAGCCCCACTCCGACGCCCACCCCGGCCCCTTAGCGGGCGTCCCGCCGCGAGGCCCGTAGTCCCGACCCGTAGTCGCCGCCCGCACCCCGGCGGCGACTACGGGTCCAGACGGTTCTCATCTCACCCCCGCGTTGCTACGGTACGCCTCCCTGACGCCCCATCAGATTCCGGAGGCCCCGCCATGCGCGCACTCGCCGCCGCCGCCATCGGGCTGGCCGCCGCGCTGGTCCTCGTCCTCGCCGTCACGGCGGCGGGGGCGCCGGAAGGCACGACCTCACCCAGGCCGCTGCTCACCACCGCGCCCGCCGCGCCCGGAAAGTAGAGGAGGCCCGGCCGTGCGACGCAGAGCGAGCCTCGTGCTCCTTGCCCTGGCCGTGTTCTGCGCGGCCCTCTCGCCGCTGCTGCGCTGGTACGCGTACCCCCGGCTCGCCAAGATCCCGCCGAGCCAGTACCAGGAGGTGGTCCTGGAGGCCAAGGACGCGACCCTCCTCGACTACGCGGGCGGAATGCAGCCCAAGAAGGTCGACAAGGTCACGATCGTCCAGACCCTCAAGGGCAACGTCGAGGCGTCGAAGGAGATCGAGGCCGACGCGGGCAAGGACGTGGTCGTGTGGGACACGCTCACCCACATCATCGGCCCGGACGGGAAGATGGTCTCCCGGATCCCCGAGCGCTACATCTTCGACGCCCACACCCAGGACCCCGTGCACGCCACCGGGGAGATGGTCGACGGGGACCCGGTCAAGCGCGAGGGCATCGAGTTCAAATGGCCCTTCTTCACCGAGCCGCGCGACTACCTCTACTTCGACGCGCAGACCCGCACCGCGTCGCCGATCCACTACGTCGGACCGCGCACCTACCGGGGCATGGACGTCTACTACTTCGAGCAGACCGTCCCGTGGACCAAGGTCCCCATGCCGAAGAAGATGCCGATCGAGGGCATCGACCCGGCGACCATCGAGCAGAGCACCGGCACCACCCTCTGGTACACCGTCAAGGCCAGGTTCTGGGTCGACCCGGTGACCGGCGCGCCCGTCAACGCCGAGCAGGACATCCAGCAGGAGATGCGCGGCGGCATCGCGGCCGGCGCCCCCGACGGCAGGCTCACCGCCTTCGCCGGGCACGTCACGATGCGCGAGGACTACGCGAAGTACACCGTCGACCTGGTCTCCGCCAACCGTACGAAGGTCCTCGCGCTGCACACCTACGCGCCGGCCGGCCTCGCCCTGGGCGGGATGGCGCTCCTCGCGGCCGCCCTCTGGCTGGAAGCCCGGGGACGGCGCGCCAGGGGCGGCGGCGGGGAGGCGGACGGGGGCGTCAGCGCCTGAGCCGGGCGTTGGTGTGCCGGGTGGGCTCGGCCGTCGCCGGATCCTCGGGCCAGGGGTGCTTGGGGTAGCGGCCGCGCAGCTCGGCGCGGACGGCGCGGTAGCCGCCCTGCCAGAAGGAGGCGAGGTCGGCGGTGACGGCGGCCGGCCGGCCCGCCGGCGACAGGAGGTGGACCAGCACCGGCACCCCCGCCACGCGCGGGGTCTCGGCCAGCCCGAACAGCTCCTGGAGCTTCACCGCGAGCACCGGCTGCTCGGCCGTGTAGTCGACGCGGATCCGGGAACCACTGGGGACCTCGATCCGTTCGGGGGCCAGTTCGTCGAGCCGGGCGGCCTCCCCGGTGGCCCAGGGCAGCAGCCGGTTCAGGGCCTGCCCGGCGTCGATGCGGCCCAGGTCGGCGCGGCGGCGGGCGCGCGACAGCTCGGGCTCCAGCCAGTCGTCGGCCCGCTCCAGCAGGGCCCCGTCGTCCGCTACGTCCGGCCAGGCGCCGCCGAGCGTGCGGTGCAGGAAGCCCAGCCGGGCCCGGAGCGCCCGCGCGTCCGCGGACCAGCGCAGCAGGTCCAGCCCCTCGGCGCGCAGCCCGTCCAGCAGGGCGGTCCGCACCAGCGCCGGAGCGGGGTCTCGCAGCGGGCGCGCGACCAGCTCGATCGCCCCGAGCCGCTCGGTGGCGCGGGCGACCAGGTCCCCGCCCTCCCAGTGGACCTCCTCCCCGGAGGCCAGCAGGTGCGCAGCGGCGGCCCGGGCGGTGTCCTCGTCGACGACCGCCGCCAGCCGGACCCGCGCGGACGCCGAGTGCGGGGCCCGGTCGGCGACGGCCACGGCCAGCCAGGCGGCGCTGCGCAGCCCCGACCCGTCACCGAGCTCGGCCCCGGTCCCGGAGGCCATGAGGAACGCCCCCGCGCCCCGGGCCTTCGCGACGCGCTCCGGGAACGCCAGCGCGGCCACGAGCCCGGCGGCGGCGTCGTCGGAGAGCGGGCCGCTGCCCGGGGGCGCGGACCCCGCGGGGTCCTCGGCAGCGGTGGCCCGCTCCAGCCGGCGGGCTTCCGCGCGCCAGCGGCCCGCGTACGCGTCGCCGCCCCGCCGGGCCGCCCGCCAGGCACCGGCCAGGTCGTCCCCGTACTCGCGCGGCGGCTCCTCGCTCAGCAGCGCCACCACCTCCGCGGCCCGCCGCGCGCCCAGCGTCCCGGCGCCGTCCAGCAGCGCCCGCGCCAGCCGCGGGTGCAGCCCCAGCCGGGCGGTCCGCAGCCCGCGCGGCGTCGGCCGCCCGGCGGCGTCCACCGCCCCGACGGCCGCGAGCACCTCCCGGGCGGCGGCCATGGCCCCGGCCGGCGGCTGGTCCAGCAGGGCCAGCCCGGTGGCCTCCGGGTCACCCCAGCAGGCGGCCTGCAACGCGAACTGCGCGAGGTCCGCGATCCGGATCTCGGGGGCGGGGAAGGCGGGCAGCCGGGCGTCCTCCGCCTCGGCCCAGCACCGGTACACCGCCCCCGGCGCCTCCCGCCCGGCCCGGCCCGCCCGCTGGCGGCCCGCCGCGCGGGAAGCCCGTACGGTCGCCAGCGCGCCCAGCCCCCGGGCGTGGTCCACGCGGGGCTCACGGGCCAGCCCGGAGTCCACGACCACCCGTACGCCCGGCACGGTCAGGCTCGATTCCGCGACGGCGGTGGAGAGGATCACCCGGCGGTGCGCCGAGGCGGTCAGCGCCGCGTCCTGCACCGCGGCCGGCGCCCGGCCGTGCACCTGGAGCACCTCCGCGTCCACCCCGCCCAGCTGCCCGGCGACCCGGGCGATCTCACCCACGCCGGGCAGGAAGCACAGCACGTCGCCGGAACGTTCCGCCAGGGCCCGGCGGACCACCGAGGCCACATGCGTGAGCTGCGCCGGATCCACCCGCATCCCGTGCGGCGGCCGCACCGGCCGGGCCGGCGGCGCCCACACGGTCTCCACCGGGTGGGCGACCCCGGCGGCCTCGACCACCGGAGCGTCCCCCAGCAGCCGGGCCCAGCCCGCCGCGTCGGTCGTCGCCGAAGCCGCCACCAGGCGGAGCTCCGGGCGCAGGGTCTCCCGTACGTCCAGCAGGAAGGCGGCGACGGTGTCGGCGTCCAGGTGCCGCTCGTGGCACTCGTCCAGGACCACCACGTCCACCCCGGCCAGCTCCTGGTCGCGCTGGAGGCGCTGGAGCAGCACCCCGGTGGTCACCACCTCCACGACCGTGTCCCGGCCCACGACCCGCTCCCCGCGCACGGTGAAGCCGACCGGGCCGCCGACGGCCCCGCCCAGCAGCCACGCCATCCGGCGCGCCGCCGCCCGGGCGGCGATCCGCCGGGGCTCGGCGACGACCACCCGGCGCCGTGGACCCCCGCCCACCAGCCCGGCCAGCACCAGCGGCACGAGCGTGGTCTTGCCGGTGCCGGGCGGGGCGCACAGCACCGCCGTGCCCCGGGCGTCCAGCGCCGACACGAGCGCGGGCACGGCCTCCCGTACGGGAAGGGAGTCGAGGGCGGCCTGGCGGAGCTGGCGGTTCAACGGGGTCAGTCCCTCTCGCAGACGAAGATCGCGGTGCCCGGGATCAGGTTGCCGCGCAGCGGGGACCAGCCGCCCCACTCCTGGCTGTTCCACTCCGGCCACTCCGGCTCCACCAGGTCCAGCAGGCGGAAGCCGCCGGCCACCACGTCCCGGACCCGGTCGCCGATCGTGCGGTGGTGCTCGACGTAGACGGCCTGCCCCCGCTCGTCCTGTTCCACGTACGGGGTCCGGTCGAAGTAGGAGGCGGAGACCGAGAGCCCCTCGGGGCCGGGCTCGTCGGGGAAGGCCCAGCGGATCGGGTGGGTGACCGAGAAGACCCAGCGGCCGCCGGGACGCAGGACGCGGCGCACCTCCCGCATGACGTTCACCGGGTCGGCGACGAAGGGGACGGCCCCGTACGCGGAGCAGGCGAGGTCGAAGGAGCCGTCGCGGAAGGGCAGCCTCCCGGCGTCGGCCTCGACGAGCGGGACGTCCCCGCCGATGCGCAGGGCGTGCTGGAGCTGGCGGTGGGAGAGGTCGAGCGCCACCGGGCGGGCGCCCCGGGCGGCGAGCCAGCGCGAGCACTGGGCGGCGCCGGCGCCGATCTCCAGGACGTCCTTGCCCTTGAGGGAGGCGGCGGGGCCCAGCAGTGCGGCCTCCGCCTCGTCGAGGCCCTCGGGCCCCCAGACGAAGCGGTCGTCGCCCAGGAACGCGCCGTGGTCGTTCTGGTACTCGTCGGCGTTGCGGTCCCACCAGCCGCGGCTCGCGCGGCTGCTCTCCGCCTCGCCGGCGTCACGCCGGGTGGCCTCGGCGTCGTCCTCGGCCGCGCTGTCGGCCTCGTACGCGTCTTCGGGGGCGTAGTCCTCTTGGTTCATGGGGCCCGTCGTCGTAGTCTGCGGATGGCTGGAGGGTTCGGCCGGCCGGGACACGTGTGCGGATTGCCCATCACCGGGTCCCCGCCCACGAATTGCGCCGGTTATGCGGTGATCTGCCCGCGGTGTGCGCCTTCGCGCATTGACCCTGTCCGGCTGCCCCCGTATGCTACAAGTTGCGCTGCGAGCCTGTGCTCCTCAGACCTAGCAGGCTGCGCTTGCATCTGTTGATGTCCCCTCGGTTTTCGAGGCCCTTCCTCCCTTCGGGGAATCAGGGGCTTCCTTGGCTGTCCGGCTTCTTCGGCAGATGCCGATAAGGGCTCCCGGCGTAGCAGTACCTACGACTTTCTGTCCGTAACCGGAGCCCTTTCCCACATGACGAGCAGCACCGAGACCACCGCCACCACCCCTCCGCAGGTAGCGGTCAACGACATCGGTAACGCGGAAGCCTTCCTGGCCGCGATCGACGAGACGATCAAGTACTTCAACGACGGCGACATCGTCGACGGCGTCATCGTGAAGGTCGACCGGGACGAGGTCCTGCTCGACATCGGTTACAAGACCGAAGGCGTGATCCCGAGCCGCGAGCTCTCGATCAAGCACGACGTCGACCCGAACGAGGTCGTCAAGGTCGGCGACGAGATCGAGGCCCTGGTTCTCCAGAAGGAGGACAAGGAAGGCCGCCTGATCCTGTCCAAGAAGCGCGCTCAGTACGAGCGTGCCTGGGGCACGATCGAGAAGATCAAGGAAGAAGACGGCATCGTCACCGGTACCGTCATCGAGGTCGTCAAGGGTGGTCTCATCCTCGACATCGGCCTCCGTGGCTTCCTGCCGGCCTCCCTCGTCGAGATGCGCCGCGTCCGCGACCTCCAGCCCTACGTGGGCAAGGAGCTCGAGGCGAAGATCATCGAGCTGGACAAGAACCGCAACAACGTGGTCCTGTCCCGCCGTGCCTGGCTCGAGCAGACCCAGTCCGAGGTTCGCCAGACGTTCCTCACCACCCTGCAGAAGGGTCAGGTCCGCTCCGGCGTCGTCTCCTCGATCGTCAACTTCGGTGCCTTCGTGGACCTGGGCGGCGTCGACGGTCTCGTGCACGTCTCCGAGCTGTCCTGGAAGCACATCGACCACCCGTCCGAGGTTGTCGAGGTCGGCCAGGAGGTCACCGTCGAGGTTCTCGACGTTGACATGGACCGCGAGCGCGTCTCCCTGTCGCTGAAGGCGACGCAGGAGGACCCGTGGCAGCAGTTCGCCCGGACCCACCAGATCGGTCAGGTCGTCCCGGGTAAGGTCACCAAGCTGGTTCCGTTCGGTGCGTTCGTCCGCGTGGACGAGGGCATCGAGGGTCTGGTCCACATCTCCGAGCTGGCCGAGCGCCACGTGGAGATCCCGGAGCAGGTCGTCCAGGTCAACGACGAGATCTTCGTCAAGGTCATCGACATCGACCTCGAGCGTCGCCGGATCTCGCTGTCCCTGAAGCAGGCCAACGAGTCCTTCGGTGCCGACCCGGCGTCGGTCGAGTTCGACCCGACCCTGTACGGCATGGCCGCGTCCTACGACGACCAGGGCAACTACATCTACCCCGAGGGCTTCGACCCCGAGACCAACGACTGGCTCGAGGGCTACGAGACCCAGCGCGAGACGTGGGAGCGCCAGTACGCCGAGGCGCAGGTCCGCTTCGAGCAGCACCAGGCCCAGGTCATCAAGAGCCGCGAGGCCGACGAGGCCGCTGCCGCCGAGGGCGCTGCCGCCCCGGCCGCCGGTGGCAACGCCGGTGCGGGCGTCTCGGGTGGTTCGTACTCCTCCGAGGGTGCGGACGAGACCTCCGGCGCCCTGGCGTCGGACGAGGCCCTGGCCGCGCTCCGCGAGAAGCTGGCCGGCGGCCAGAGCTGATCGCAGCGCATCGCACTCCGGTGTGAGCTGAGCTGAACGACGAGGCCCGTCCCCTTCGGGGGGCGGGCCTCGCCGCGTTGGCCCAGCGCGTTGGGTTCGTCGCGTTGCGTTTCTGTTAATGAGCCCAACTGGGGAATGGTGGCGCCGCCTTGGACGTTCTTGGCAAAGAACACGGCGCGAGGGAGGAGTGGTGACGGTGCTTGATCCACAGGGTCTGTACGAATGGGATGCCAAGGGTCTGGCGGTGGCCGACCTGGCGCTCGCCCAGGACTCGGCCGGGCTGGTCATGCTCTACCACTTCGAGGGGTACATCGACGCGGGCGAGGCCGGCGAGCAGATCGTCGAACGGCTCCTCGAGACCCTGCCCCACCAGGTCGTGGCCCGCTTCGACGCCGACCGGCTGGTGGACTACCGGGCCCGGCGCCCGCTGCTGACCTTCCAGCGCGACCACTGGACGGAGTTCGAGGAACCCCGCCTGGAGGTGCGCCTCGTCCAGGACGCCACCGGCGCGCCCTTCCTGCTGCTCTCCGGCCCCGAGCCGGACGTGGAGTGGGAGCGCTTCGCCGTCGCCGTCCGGCAGATCGTGGAGCGGCTCGGGGTCCGCCTCTCGGTCAACTTCCACGGCATCCCGATGGGCGTGCCGCACACCCGCCCCGTCGGCATCACCCCGCACGGCAACCGCACCGACCTGATGCCCGGCCACCGCAGCCCCTTCGACGAGGCGCAGGTACCGGGCAGCGCCGAATCGCTGATCGAGTTCCGCCTCGGCCAGGCCGGGCACGACGTCCTCGGCGTCGCGGCGCACGTACCGCACTACGTCGCCCGCTCCCCGTACCCCGATGCCGCGCTGACCGCGCTCGAGGCGATCACGGCCGCGACCGGGCTGGTGCTGCCGGCCGTCGCGCACGCCCTGCGCACCGAGGCGCACCGGACGCAGACGGAGATCGACCGCCAGATCCGGGAGGGCGACGAGGAGCTGGTCAGCCTGGTCCAGGGGCTGGAGCACCAATACGACGCCGCGGCCGGGGCCGAGACCCGGGGGAACATGATCGCCGAGCCGGCCGAGATCCCGTCGGCGGACGAGATCGGCCGGGAGTTCGAGCGGTTCCTGGCGGAGCGCGAGGGCGAGGCGTAGGACGCCCGTCGCCTTGTCCGCCGGCGGCTGTTTGCCGGCGGCCGGACAGCGCCTAGTGCTGTGGCCGGAAAGGTTTTCCGGGCGTCGCGACCCGGTGAACCTTGCCGGTCACAGCGCTAGGGTGCTGAGCATGCTGAAAGTGGGC
Source organism: Streptomyces sp. NBC_00091 (assembly GCF_026343185.1). Lineage (GTDB taxonomy): Bacteria > Actinomycetota > Actinomycetes > Streptomycetales > Streptomycetaceae > Streptomyces. Next base: position 4,599,726 of record NZ_JAPEMA010000001.1, read on the forward strand.
CTGACAGGCGGAATCGGTGCCGGCAAGAGCGAGGTCTCGCGGCTGCTGGCGGGGTACGGGGCGGTCGTCGTGGACGCCGACCGGATCGCGCGGGAGGTCGTGGAGCCGGGCACGCCCGGGCTCGCGGCCGTGGTGGAGGCCTTCGGGGAGTCCGTGCTCACCGCCGACGGCCTGCTGGACCGGCCGAAGCTGGGGGCGATCGTCTTCGCCGACCCGGCGAAGCTCCAGATCCTGAACGCCATCGTGCACCCGCTGGTCGGGGCCCGGTCCGCCGAGCTGGAGGGGGCGGCGGGGCCCGAAGCCATCGTGGTGCACGACGTACCGCTCCTCGCGGAGAACGGCCTCGCGCCGCTGTACGACCTCGTCGTGGTCGTGGACGCGGCCCCGGAGACGCAGCTGGCACGGCTGACCGCGCTGCGCGGGATGACCGAGGAGGAAGCCCGGGCCCGGATGGCCGCCCAGGCCACGCGGGAGCAGCGGCTGGCGGTGGCCACGCTCGTGATCGACAACGACGGGCCGCTGGAGGCGCTGGAGCCCCAGGTGCGCACGGTGTGGGACGAGCTCACCGCTCGGGCCGCGAAGCGTGCGGGGTCGGCGGAGCCCGCGGAGTCCGCCGCGCCCGCGGAACAGCCGGAATAGGGGGAGCGGCGGAGCGCGTTGAAGGCGCGCGTAGAGGGAAGGAAAGACACCGTGTCCGACACCACGCCCCCGCCGCCGCCCTCCTCGGGACCGGGACCCTCGGGACCGGGACCCTCCGGTTCTGGATCCTCTGGTTCCGGATCCTTCGGTCCTGGATCCTTTGGTTCTGCGAGCCCCGAGACGCACGTCATCGACTACCGGGCCGCCGAGCAGCTCCTGGCCGCGCGTGACCCGCGCGGTGCGGTCCGGCTGCTCGACTCCGTCATAGCCGCGCACCCCGAGAACACCGCCGCCCGGCTGCTGCGCGCCCGGGCCTTCTTCGCGGCGGCGCAGCTGCGGCCCGCGCAGCTGGAGTTCGAGCTGGTGCTGGAGCGGGAGCCGGACAACGCCTTCGCCCACTTCGCGCTCGCCCGCACCCACGAGCGGTCCGGGCGCCCTGCGCAGGCCCGCCGGCACTTCCGGCTCGCCGCCGCCCTCGACCCGCAGCCCGAGTACCTGGCGGCGGCCCGCTTCGAGAACTGAGGCGGGTCAGCGGCTCCGCGGCGGCTCGTACGGGGGGACGTCCGGGCCCGGCTGGTAGTGCGGGCCCTGATGGATGTGCCGGACGACGACGGCCAGGTCCACGGCGGCCAGCAGCGCGAGCACCGCGCAGGCCGCCGCCCACCCGGGACGGCCGGCCACCGAGAACGCGGCCGTCCCGGCGGCGGCCCAGATCAGCCCCCACAGACTCAGCCAGAACCGCAGCCGCAGCGGACTGCGGGCGGTCACCGGCTCGTTTCCGGTACGCATGGGCATCGCCTCACCCTGGGTGGAGGCCTCGGTTCCATCTTCCCACGCGGTGTGTGGAGTCCTAAGGGTTGAGCTTGTTGACGGCCGTCGTGGTCGTCTTCTTGAAGGCGGGTACGGGGGCGTCGGTCAGGTGGCCCATCTGGCTCCACTGCACGACGGTCACCGTGGAGCCGTCGCGTCCGATCCCGAACAGGTGAACGCCCGGCTCGGAGTCCGGGACCGAGGTGTCGACCCCGTAGACGTGCGCGCCCTCCTCGACGGCCAGCCTCCCGTAGTCCTGCCAGGAGGCCGTCCCGCCCGGCGTCGCCCGCAGCCAGTCCGCGGCGCAGGCGGCGACCTCGCGCTCCAGGGTGGCGGCGAGCTTGGCGCCGGCGGCGGCCGAGGCGGTCCGTACGGAGGCCTGCACCGCGCCGGTGTCGAACTCGGTACCGAAGGCGCGGTGCCAGCTGCCGGCCGCCGGAAGCACCCCCTCCAGGCAGAAGGGCGCGGTCTCGGGCAGCCCCTTGGTGACCTCTCCCGGGTACCAGGGGGAGGAGGGGTGCGGCGGCAGGTCGGCGCCCCCGAGGAACCCGGGGGCTGTGGCGGCCACGGCCGTGGCCGAGGCGGTGAGGGTGAGGGCTGCGGCCGCCGCGAGGACGGCGGTGGCGAGGGCCGAGGTGCTGGAGCGTCGGAACACGGATTCTCCCCGTACGAGATGCGGTTGAGGTGCGACTGCCCGAACAGCCTTCCCCGGCCCGGGGTGCCGGACCGCGCACTGCGGCGGATTCGGGACACTGGAACGGCTGTACGCACCGTCACCTGGGGGAACACCCCTGGCATGGAACGGAGTCATGGGACGGGGGAGCGCCGGGTGGGTGAGCCGGAGACCGAGGATTTCGCGCGGCTGATGCGGGAGCTGAAGGAGCGCGCCGGACTGAGTTACGGGATGCTCGCGCGCCGGCTGCACACCAGCACCTCGACCCTGCACCGGTACTGCAAGGGGGAGGCGGTGCCTGCGGATTTCGCGGTGGTGGACCGCTTCGCCCGGGCCTGCGGGGCCGCGCGGGAGGAGGCGGTGGACCTGCACCGGGCCTGGCTGCTCGCGGACGCCCGCCGCAGGGCGGCGTCCCGGGGCACGGCGGAGGCGAGCCCGGCGGCGGAGCCCGGGGCGCCCGCAGATCCGGGGCCGGGGCCGGAGGCAGGGGCTGGGCAGGGGGGTCCGGGCGGGCCGGGGCCTTGGTACCGGCGGCGCGCCGTGGGGGTGTCCGCCGCCGGGGTGGTGGCGGTCGCGGTGGCCGTCGCGGTACTGGCGGCCGCCGGGCCGGAGACCCGGACCCCGCGGGCGGGACCGGCCGGGAGCCCCGGGCCGGCGACGGGGTCCCCCGCCCGGTCGGCCGCGCCGGCGCCGGGCACGGCCGGGCCGAGCGGGCCGACGGCCTCGGCGGTCCCGCCGGATACGGCCGCTCCGGCCACTCCGGCGACACCCTCGGCCGGTCCCTCCGGGGGCTCGGGGGCGCCTTCACCGGCCGCCTCGGCCGGCTCGGTGACCACACCGCTCGCGGCGGCCGTACGGTCCCACGTGTGGGCTGCGGGCTGCGACCACGCCTACCTCTCCGAGCGGGCCCCGGGCTCCGTCCCCGCACCGCCCGTCGAGGCGGACGCGCCCGCCTGGGCGCGGGCGCAGCGGGCCGTGCACGCCGGGACCCAGATCGTGGAGGTCACCCTGCACGGGACCGGGGAGGGGGCCGTGGTGCTCCAGGGCCTGGAGGTACGGGTGACCGCGCGCCGGACCCCGCCGGCCTGGAACGTCTACCGGATGTCCCAGGGCTGCGGAGGGGGCCTCACCCCGGCCGGCTTCGCCGTGAACCTGGACGCGCCGAGGCCGCTGGCCCGGCCCGTCGCGGGCAACGACTCCGGGGTGCGGGTCCCCGCCCCGGCCTTGCCGCTGCGCGTCTCGGCGTCCGAGCCGGCCGTGCTGAGGGTGCAGGCGGACGCCACGGGCTGCGACTGCGACTGGTCCCTCGACCTGCGCTGGAGCGGACCCGGCGGGTCCGGCACCCTGCGCCTGGACGACGACGGCGTTCCCTGGCGCACCAGCGCCACGGCGGGCCGGCCCGAGTACGGCTTCGCGAGCGAGCTGGGCCGCTGGGCGCGCTGACCGCGCCCGAGGTCGGAGGGGAAGGGCATCAGCGCAGGTCAGCGGGGGTTGTCAGTGGGCACGCCTAGACTCGGCGGCAGTGGATCCGCCATGACCGGGCGGAGCCGGGCACCAGGGAGGGGGGACCATGACCGCGCAGCCGCCGCCGCAGCCTTCGTTGCTGCGCCGCGCCGCCGTGTTCCTCCCCGCCGCCGTACCCCGGGAGGGACGGGTGGTCTTCTGGTGCCCCGAGGGGGACCCGCTTCCCGAGATCGGGACCCCGCAGCCGCTGAAGGTGGTCCGGCCGCACGGCGAGGGCGTCCGCACGCGTACGGTGCCCGCCGTGGCGCTGTCGGTGGCCGCCGCCCTGCCCGTGCTGGTACGGGCGGTCCACAGCCCCGCCGCCCATCCGGCCACCCGGGCCTGGGGCACCGCCGCCGCGCAGGCGCTGGCCCTCGCCGCGCGCGGCCGCCTGCTGCCCGGGCTCACCGCCGAGGGGGTCGACGCCTGGCGTGCCGGGCCGCTGGACGCCGAGGACATCGGATACCTGCGCGCCGTCGCGGCCGCCCTGCCGTACGAGGGGTACGCCACCCCGCTCGCCGGCCGCCGCCCGCTCGCACTGCCCGAGCCGGAGGCCCTGGTCCGGGCCTTCCTCGACGCCGTCGCCGACGGTCTGCCCCGTACGCCCGCCGCGCCCTTCGCAGCGGGGCGGCCCTTCGCCGCCCTGGAGCCGCAGCGGGTGCCCGGGATGAAGGAGTGGGCCGCGCAGGTCGCGGCCGGCGCCGACGCCGGGGTGGGGATCTCGCTCCGGCTCGACCTGTCCTCCTTCCGCCTGTTCGACGAGGCCGAGCCGGAGGACGTCCGCCGCGCCGGAGCCGCCGTGGTCCAGGTGCACAGCCTCGCCGACCCGACCCTGGTCACCGATGCCGGGCTGCTGTGGGCGGGGACCGCCGCCGCCGGATTCGGCCCGCGCGCCCGGATCGACGCCGTGCTCGCGCTGCGCCGGGCCGCCCGGGTGTGGCCCCCGCTGCTGCGCCTGCTCGACCAGCCGGTGCCCGATGCCCTCGCACTGTCCGACCAGGAGCTCGAGGACCTGCTCGGCGCCGCCGCGACGAGGCTGGCGGCGGCCGGGGTCCTGGTGCACTGGCCGCGCGAGCTGGCCCGTACGCTCTCCGCGACCGCCGTCGTACGGCCGGCCGCGCCCGGTTCCGCCACCGACGGCACCGCCTTCTTCGACGCGGCCGCGCTGTTCGACTTCTCCTGGGAGCTGGCCCTCGGAGGGGACCGGCTCACCCCGGGGGAGATGGACGCGCTCGCGCAGGCCCACCGGCCCGTGGTGCGGCTGCGCGACCAGTGGGTGCGGGTCGATCCCGAGCTGGTGCGCAAGGCGCGCAAGCGGCAGCTGGGGCTGCTGGACCCGGTGGACGCGCTGGCCACCGTACTGACCGGCACCGCCGAGGTCGACGGGGAAGCGGTGCCGGCCGTCCCGGTGGGGGCGCTGGCCGCCCTGCGGGAGCGGCTGACCGGGGAACTGGCCCCGGTCGCGGCGCCCGCGGGCCTGAAGGCCACCCTGCGGGACTACCAGCTGCGCGGGCTGGCCTGGCTGGACCTGATGACCTCGCTCGGGCTGGGCGGCTGCCTCGCCGACGACATGGGCCTCGGCAAGACGGTCACCCTGATCGCCCTGCACCTGCACCGGGACCGCCCCGAGCCCACCCTCGTCGTCTGCCCGGCGTCCCTGCTGGGCAACTGGCAGCGGGAGATCGAGAAGTTCGCCCCCGGCACCCCCGTGCGCCGCTTCCACGGCGCCGGCCGCAGCCTCGACGGCCTGGGCGGCGGCTTCGTCCTCACCACGTACGGAACGATGCGCGCCGCAGCCGCCCGGCTGGCCGAGCAGAGCTGGGGCATGGTCGTCGCCGACGAGGCCCAGCACGTCAAGAACCCGCACTCGGCGACCGCGAAGGCACTGCGGACCATCCCGGCCCCGGCCCGCGTGGCCCTCACCGGGACCCCGGTCGAGAACAACCTCTCCGAGCTGTGGGCGCTGCTCGACTGGACGACCCCGGGACTGCTGGGCCCGCTCACCGCCTTCCGGGCCCGCCACGCCCGCCCGGTCGAGCACCAGCAGGAGGAGGACGGGGGCAATGAGGCGGCGGTGGCCCGGCTGGCCGCCCTCGTCCGGCCGTTCCTGCTGCGCCGCAAGAAGTCCGACCCCGGCATCGCCCCGGAACTGCCCCCGAAGACGGAGACCGACCATCCGGTGTCCCTGACCCGGGAGCAGGTCTCGCTCTACCAGGCGGCGGTGGACGAGGCGATGGCCGTGATCGAGGCGAGCGAGGGCATCGAGCGGCGCGGCATGATCATGAAGCTGCTGGCCTCGCTCAAGCAGATCTGCAACCACCCGGCCCAGTACTTGAAGGAGCTCAGCCCGAAGGGGGCGGAGCCCCGCATCGCGCACCGCTCAGGCAAACTCGCCCTGCTGGACGAGCTGCTGGACACGATCCTGGCCGAGGGGGGCTCGGTCCTGGTCTTCACCCAGTACGTGACCATGGCCCGGATCCTGGAGAAGCACCTCGCCGCCCGCGGTATCCCCTCGCAGCTCCTGCACGGTGGCACCCCCGTGCCCCGCCGCGAGGAACTCGTCGACCGCTTCCAGTCCGGCGAGGTCCCCGTCTTCCTGCTCTCCCTCAAGGCCGCCGGCACCGGCCTCAACCTCACCCGCGCCGGACACGTCGTCCACTACGACCGCTGGTGGAACCCCGCCGTCGAGGAGCAGGCCACCGACCGCGCCTACCGCATCGGCCAGACCCAGCCCGTCCAGGTCCACCGCATCATCGCCGAAGGCACCGTCGAGGACCGCATCGCCGAACTGCTGGAGGCCAAGCGGGCCCTGGCCGACGCCGTCCTCGGCTCCGGCGAGTCGGCGCTCACCGAGCTGACCGACCGCGAACTGGCCGACCTCGTCTCCCTGCGGAGGCCCGCATGATCACCGCGCGGGACGACCGCCGCCGCACCTTCGAGACCGTGCCCGCCGGGGTGGAGGCCGCCACCTGGTGGGGCCGGGCCTGGGTGGCCGCGCTGGAGGAGCGCGCGCAGGACGCGGCCCGCCTCGAGCGCGGCCGTGCGTACGCCACCGAGGGCCATGTCGACGCGGTCACGATCACCCCCGGCCGGATCGTGGCCTACGTCCGCGGCAGCCGGGCCCGCCCCTACCGCACCGAACTGTCCCTGACCGCCTTCCCGGACGCCGAGTGGGCCGCGCTGCTGGAGGCGGTGGCCGCCGACCCGACGGCCCTCGCCGCCCTGCTGGAGCGGGAGGTTCCGCAATCCCTCGCGGAGACCGTCCTGCCCGGTGCGGGCGAGCTCGTGCCGCGCTGCTCCTGCCCGGACACGGCACGGCCGCCCTGCAAGCACGCCGCGGCCCTCTGCTACCGGGCGGCCCGGCTGCTCGACGCCGACCCCTTCGTCCTGCTGCTCCTGCGCGGGCGGGGCGAGCGCGAGCTCCTCGAGGAGCTGGCCCGGCGCAATGCCGCGCACGCCGCGCGCGAACAGCCCGACGCCGCACCCGGCTTCCCCGGCGTACCGGCCCGCGCGGCGCTGGCCCGCACCAGCCTGCCCCCGCTGCCGGCCCCGCCTGCCGCACCCGCCGCCGTGGGCCTGCCCCCCGCCTACCCCGGCGACCCGGCCGCGCCGGATCCGCTGGCCCTGGACCAGCTCGCCACCGACGCGGCCGCCCGCGCGCTGGCCCTGCTCACCACGGGCGAGGACCCCATCGCCGGGCTCACCCTCTGGCAGGACGCCGTCCGGCTGGCCTCCGCGCACCCCACCGCAGGCCTCACCGGCGCCGCCCGCACCCTCTACCGGGACCTGGCCCGGGCCACCGGCCGCACCACCACCGACCTGGCCCGCGCCGCCGCGGCCTGGCGGCAGGGGGGCCTGCCCGCGCTCACCGTCCTCGAGGAGCCCTGGGACCCCCCGGCCGGCCCCTTCGACCGGGCCCGCCCCGCCCTGCTCGCCGCCGGCCAGGGCTCCTTCCGCCCCGAGCACAACCGCCTCACCGCCCGCACCCGCCAGCTCCGCCTGAGCCGCGAGGGCCTCTGGTACGCCTACGAGTCCCGCCCGGACACCGCCGACTGGTGGCCCACCGCCACCCCCTGCCAGGACCCGGTCACCGCCCTGCTCCGCTGACCTCGCCCGCCCAGGCCGACAGGGCGGCGAAGTCGCGGTCGCGCAGGCCGTGGCGGGGGTGGATGCGCAGGAGGAGGCTCGGCGCCGGGTGGTGGGAGGAGACCCAGGCGCGGTCCTGCGGGGTGATCATGTCGTCGACCCAGGCGAAGGGCCGGCCCGCCGCCCAGTCGATGAGGGGGCGGGTCTTCCAGAAGAGGCCGTCGGGGTCGTCGGCGAAGAGCTCCGGCCAGTCGATGACGGGGAGATCGGCGGGGAGCCCGATGCGCGGGGCGATCAGGGTGTTGGCCTGGTGCGTCCAGGCCGTGGCCCAGGCGAGGTCGAAGGGCAGGGCCAGCAGCCGGGCGCCATGGGAGGGGTGCAGGCGGACCCTGACACCGCGCCGGGCCTTGCGGGACTCCGGGTCGCGGTAGGCGAGCCAGACCTCCGGCCGCATCCGGTGGCTCGTATAGCCGCGCAGGCCGGCGGAGAGGGACCGGAACGGGTTGAGCGGGCCGTCCACGTCGAGCAGGAGGAGCGGTCGTTCAGTCATGAAGTAGGGACTACCCAGTACACGATGGAGTGAAATGCCTACCGGCTCTATAACCCGAATGGGTTTACCGCGTTGTTTCCGGTGCGGGCGCGATGCCCCTGAACCCCTCCGGAAGGCAGGAAAACTGATGCGTCACAGTCGTCGGAATGGCTTGATCGCGGCGATGGTCGCGGGTGGTGGACTGGCGGTCGCGGGGGTGGGCGGCCTCGCGTACGCCGACGCCGAGGCGGGCGGGCAGGCCGAGCGCTCTCCGGGGCTGCTCTCGGGGAACCTGGTGCAGCTGCCCGTGCACGCCCCGGTGAACGTGTGCGGGAACACCGTGAGCGTGGTCGGCCTGCTCAACCCCGCCGCGGGGAACCGCTGTACCAACGGGGCGCCGGACGGAGGGAATCCGGACCCGCGGCCCTCCCATCCGTCGAAACCGGGGTCCGGGCACGGGGGAGGGGCGGTGGCCGAGGGGCGCGGAAAGGATTCACCGGGGCTGCTGTCCGGCAACGGCATCCAGCTCCCCGTCGAGCTGCCGGTGAACGTCAGCGGGAACTCGGTGAGCGTCGTCGGCGCGGGCAACGCCTCGCACGGGAACACCTCCGTGAACGGCGAGACGCCGAGCGGCGCGAAGCCGCCCCAGCCGCCCGTCGCCCAGCCGCACGTGTCCCAGCGGCCCGTGACCCCTCCCGCCCCCTCCACCCCGCCGCAGGACCCCTCGGCCCTCGCCCACACCGGCTCCGACGGTCTCGGCTACCTGGTGCCCGGCGGCGGCGCGCTGCTGCTCGGCGGGGTGCTGTTGTACCGCCGCTTCCGGCTCAACTGACCTCCGCGCGCCAGCCGTCCAGGATCGCGTCGATCCGCGCCGCCAGCCGGGCCCGGGCCGCGAACCGGGGGACCCCCGCCATCAGCAGCGCGTCGTACTCGGTGTCGGTGTGCCGCACGGCCGCCCGTACCGCCACCGACACCGCATGCTCGTCGAGCGCCCGGCCGGCGGCGGTACGCCCGACCCGGCCGCTGCCGCGCACCGAGGCGTGGCCGGCGATCGCCTGCGCGCGCTCGGCAGGGCATCCGGGGAACAGCCGCCGGATCTCGGCGGCGAAGGCCGCGGCGAACCGGACGTCCTCGGCCGCGCGGCGCAGCCGGTCGCGCTCCCGGCGGCGGGCCCGCGCGTCGGCATCGGCCAGGCAGGCGCGCTCGGCGCGGGCCAGGGCGGCGTCCTCGACCAGCAGCCCCTGGCGCTCGTAGCGGCGGCGGCCCTTGTGCCGGCGCACCACGACGGCGTGGAGCGAACTGGCCTCCCGGGCGCGGCGGGTGAGCGCCGCGTCCCCGCGCGGCAGGTACACGAGATGGCCGAGATCGGCGCAGTCCAGGCACCGGGGCACTCCGGACTCGCGGACGAGACGCCGGAGCGGGCCCCGCCGGCAGGCAGCGCAGTGGATCTGCTTCTGTGACTCGAAGACCACGAGACTCATGCCGTTGTGATACCGCCCGCCCGGGCCTATATCACCTTATGAAGAAGGGTTGTTGGTCTTTCATTAAATCCGACCGGATGTCGTAAGGTCCCCCTACCGTGAGCCGTCGGCAAGGAGGAGCACATGGGTGGACGTCAGGCGACGGTGCGGCGCCCGCGAGCGGCGGTGCTCTCGGACCTCACGGGCCGGGAGGTCGTCATAGCGCCCGGCGGCTGTACGGGCTGGCACTACCACCACGTACCGCTCATGGCGGTGGTCAAGTCCGGGACCCTGACCCGGATCCTGTCCGACGGCACCGTCGAGGTGCACCCGGAGGGGGCCACCTTCGTCGAACCGGAAGGCGCCGCGAACGTACACCTCGGCCGCAACCTCGGCTCCGAACCGGTCGTCCTCCAGGTCACCTGCGCGCTCACCGAGGACGACCCCTGGTCGGTACCCGCCCCGGCCCCGCACGCGGCGGCACCCTGCCTCTGCCCGGGACACCCCCCGTGCGCCGCTCAGACCAGCCGGCGTATCTCCCCGCGCACCCGGTAGAAGCCCCCGCTCGCCGGGTGCAGCCCGTCCACCACGTACCGGGCCCCGGCCTCCCGGATACCGCGCGGGAACTGCACGTTCCACCCGTGGTCGAAGCCCTCCGAGACCACCTGCACCCGCATCCGTCCCGCCTGCTGGACGCACTCGACCACCACACCGCCGGCCGGGACCGAGGCAACCGAGACCGTGGCCACCGCCGAGGCGGAGGCCGCCGGGGTGAAGACCGGCAGGGCCGCCGCCGACTTCACATCCACGGCGGTCGGGACGGAGCCCTGCCGGGCCGCGGCGATCGCCGCCTCGCTCGCGTCCACGCACACCAGTGACCCGTCCGTGGTGACCAGGTAGAGCCGCTCGTCCAGGTACTGCATCGACAGGGCGGATCCGCCGCCGGTACCCAGCTTCCACAGCCGCCGTCCGTCGGCGTCGAAGCAGTACACCGAGGAGGAGGAGTCGCCGGCGAACACATGGCGGCCGTCCGGCGAGGTCGCGCACGAGTACACCGCCGCGTCGCACGGGTAGCTGGCCTCGACGGCGCCCGTCGCCTTCGACAGGCGCTGCACGGTGTTGCGTACCGTGCCCGCGTACACGGCGTGCTCCTCCTGCCAGCCGAACAGCACCCCGCCGGGCGTCGCGGTGTGCCACAGCTCGCCGGTGCCGTCGGCCGCGTAGGCCGTCACACCGCTGCTGTGCCCGTGGTAGACGGCCCGCTCGTCCGCCCGGACCATCCAGGCGCCGTTCCCGGAGGACTTCCGCGACCACTGGTGCTCGTCCTCGTGGTCGATGACCGTCAGGCCGCCGTTCGCGTCCGAGACATTGAGCACGCCCTCGTGGATGTCGAGCCAGTAGATGTCCACATCGGCGGCTATCGCGTACGCCCCGAACGGCACCTTGGACGACAGGTCGTACACCGTGCCGTCATCACAGCCCGCGTAGATCCAGAACTCGTCCGCCACCAGGCACTTCACCCCGTCCGGCAGGGAGTAGCGGGCCAGCACCTCGCCGCCGTGGCTCACCGTGTAGACGTCCCCCGCCTGGTTGCCGACCCAGCAGCGGTCCTCGTCCACATGGATGCCGAAGGCCGAGGAGCCGGTGCGGAAGCGCCACAGCACCGGCGCCACCGCGCGGGCCGTCGACGGCGCCGAAGCCACCTGCCGGCGGGTCACCGAGCGCGCGGCACGCGCCCCCTGAACGGCCGGGGCGTACCCCTTGCGGACCTTCTCGCCGATCTTCTTGGCCGCGGCCGCCCGGGCCTTCTCGGCCGTCGGGAACGAGGAACTCTGCAGCTGGCCGGCCGCGCCGATGCGGCCGTAGCGCACGCAGACGGCGGTGCCGTCCACGGTCACCTCGTAGAACTTGTGCGCCGCGCCGTCCTCCTGCGACAGCTCCAGATACGTCGTTTCCCGAGCCATGACAGACCCCTCCCCAAGAGCCGGGCCGCCGGCTCCTGTCCACCGGTGATCCCTCGTGAAAAACGTTAGGACCCACCACTGACAATGGGTTCGTGAAGCTGGAAGCGATCACCTGGCAGCGGATGGCCGAGCGGCTCGCCGGCCACCTCGACGACACGGCGGGCGCCGCCTCCGAACCCGGCACGTGGCAACGGGTCGGCATCGACGGGGCGCCCGCCGCCGGTACCGGCACGCTCGCGGGGGAACTCGCCGACGCGCTGACCCTGCGCGGCCGTTCGGTACTGGTGGTCGCGGCCGGCGGCTTCCTGCGCCCCGCCTCGCTCCGCTTCGAGTTCGGACGCGAGGACGTGGACGCGTACCTCGGCGGCTGGTACGACACCGGCGCGCTGTGGCGGGAGGTCTTCGGCCCGACGGACCCGGGCGGCACCGGCCGGGTGCTGCCCGATCTGTGGGACCCCGCGACCGACCGGGCCACGCGGAGTCCGTACGTCGAACTCCCGCCGGGCGGCGTGCTGATCGTGCACGGGCCGCTGCTGCTCGGGCACTGGTTCCCCTTCGACCTCAGCGTCCACATCAGCCTCTCCGCGGGCGCGCTGGCCCGTCGTACGGAGGAGTCCGCGCGGTGGACGCTGCCCGCGTTCGCCCGCTACGCGAAGGAGACCGACCCGGCGTCGGCCGCCGACGTCCTCGTCCGGGCGGACGACCCCCGCCACCCGGCGTGGACGGGGCTGCGGTAGCCCTGGCCGGGCCGTCGGGGGTGGGCCGTCGGGGGTGGCCGGGGCCGGGGACCGGGTGGGGTGCCGTCCGGGACGGGCTTCGATGTTCGGAGCCTTGGCCGTGCTTGGTTTGTGGGGCGGGCGTTTGCGCCGAAATCATCTCGTTTTAGTCCCGGACGGCACCCCACCCCGTCCCCGTCCCCGGCCGGGGGCAGCTACGGGCGCCCGCCCAGGCGGGTGACCGCGTGGGCCGCGGCTCGGCAGCCCGCGCGGGCCGAGTCCGTCGGGGTGGCCCCCGACAGGCGGGCCGCGAGGAACCCGCCGGTGAAGGCGTCCCCGGCGCCCGTGGTGTCCACCGCGTCGGCCGGTTCCGCCTCGACCTCGGCGGTGATCCGGCCGCCCTCGGCGACGAGCGCCCCGCCGGTGCCCCGGGTGACCACCACCAGCGGTATCCGCCGGCTCAGCTCCACCGCCGCCCGGGCCGCCCCGGCCGGTGCCCGCAGGCCGGCCAGCAGCAGGGCCTCGTCCTCGTTCGGCAGGAGTACGCCGACCCCCGCCACGGCGGCCAGGAACCGCTCGGGCCCCAGCGCGGCCAGGAACCCCGTCGAGGCGGGGTCCACGCTGACGGGCACCCCGCGGGTCCGGGCGGCCCGCAGCGCGACCAGGGCCAGCTCCCGGCTGCTGTCCGAGAAGAACAGGTACCCCGACAGGTGCAGGTGCCCGGCGCCGTCCAGCAGCGCGGGCACCCAGTCGGCGGGGCACAGCCGCAGCGAGGCCCCGCTGTCGGTCAGGAAGGTCCGCTCCGCGTCCGCGCCGACCAGCGCCACCACCGTCCCGGTCGGCTCCGCCGGGTCCACCACCAGCCGGGGCCGCACCCCCGCGTCCACCAGGGCCCGCTCGTGCCAGCGGGCCGACTCGCAGCCCACCCGCGCGAGGAGGCGTACCTCCGAGCTGCCCGTACGGGCCGCCCAGCAGGCCGCGTTGGCCCCGGCCCCGCCCGGCAGGGTGCGGATCCGGGCGGCGGTGTCGGTGGCCGGGGCCAGGGGCTCCCGGTGCACCGCCACCACGTCCGTCACCACGTCTCCGACGACCAGCAGCGCCCCGGCCGTCCGCGCCGCCTCCGCTGCGGCCGTCATGCCCGGGCCGCCCAGGCCCCGGCGATGCGGGCCCCGAGCCGCACGTTGCCCCGTACCGCCGCCAGGTTGGCCTCCAGCGAGGCCCCTCCGGTCGCCCGTACCAGGAACCCCAGCAGGAACGGTGTCACCGCCTGCCCCGTGATGCCGCGTTCGTGGCACTTGGCCAGGGCCTCGGCCAGGACCCGGTCGTGGAGCCCGGGATCCAGCTGCTCCGCCTCCGCCACCGGATTGGCGACCAGCAGCGCCGACTCGGGCCCGCCGACGGCGTCCTGAGCGGCCATCACCGCCGCCACCTCCTCCGGCCCCTCCACCGTCCAGTCGACCGGCTCGCCGGAGTCGGCCAGGTAGAACCCGGGGAAGCGCCGCGTCCGGTAGCCGACGACACCGACCCCCAGCGTCTCCAGCCGCTGGAGCGTGGCCGGTACGTCCAGGACCGACTTCACCCCCGCGCACACCACCGTGATCCGGGTCCGGGCGAGCAGGGACAGGTCCGCCGACTCGTCCTGCGAGCGCGTCCACTGCCGGTGTACGCCGCCCAGCCCGCCCGTGGCGAACACCCGCAGTCCCGCCCGCGCGGCCAGGAGGGCCGTCGCCGACACCGTCGTCGCCCCGGTCGCCCCCGTCGCGAGGGCGGGCGCCAGGTCACGGTGGCCGAGCTTGCGCACGCCCTCGCCCGCGGCGATCCGTTCCAGCACCGCCTTGTCGAGACCCGCGCGGGCCACCCCGTCCACCACGGCGATGGTCGCCGGAACCGCCCCCTCCGCGCGGACCAGCGCCTCCAGCTCCAGGCCCACCTCCAGGTTGCGGGGACGCGGCAGGCCGTGCGCGATGATCGTCGACTCCAGGGCGACGACGGGCCGGCGCGCGGCCAGCGCCTCGCGTACCTCTTCCGACAGGACCGGGACCTCGGATGCTCTGTGATGTGGCATGCCCCCATCCCTGGCACGGGATTCGCGCCCCCAAACACGCCCTCCCCGCTCCGGCGCGAAGCTGTCCGAGTCCGCGCGCGCCGCACCGGCCGAAACCCGCCGGCGCGCACGGGCTCGACGCTATGACTCGTCCGGCGCGCCCCTGCTGGACGCTCTGGTCACCCCGCCGCCCCGGAGGGCCGCAATAGGCTGGCGCACCATGAGCACCGAAGACCGCGCCCCCGCCACCCCCGCCTCCTTCGCCGTGTCCGTCGCGGACGTACCGGACGCCGAACTGGAGGCCGAGGAGCTCGATCCCGCGCAGATCGTCTCCGGCGACCCGGTCGTGACGGGCAAGGTGCTGTGGGAGTCGCCGGACGGCTCGCAGGTCCGGGGCATCTGGCAGATCACCCCCGGCGTGGTCACCGACACCGAGGCCGACGAGCTGTTCGTGGTGGTCAGCGGCCGCGCCACCATCGAGGTCGAGGGCGGCGCCACCCTGGAGGTCGGCCCCGGCTCCGCCTGCGTGCTCCGGGAGGGCGACAAGACCACCTGGACGGTCCACGAGACGCTGCGCAAGGCCTACCACATCAACTGCTGAGACCGCCGGGCTCAGGCCTCCGGGCGCGCCCCGGCCTTCGCGGCCGCGGGGTGCCGCCGGGCGGTGAACAGGGCGAGCGCCGCCATCGGCAGGAGCAGCGTGGCACCGATCGCGTTGAGCCAGCCGTAGCCGGCCTGGGACATGACCAGCCCGGCGGCCGCGCCGCCCACACCGGCCGCGGTGTTCATCGTCAGATCGCTCAGGCCCTGTACGGCGGCCCGCGCGGCCTGGGGCACCGAGTCGGTCAGCAGCGCCGAGCCGGAGACCATCCCGGCGGACCAGCCGAGGCCGAGCAGGAAGAGGCCGGCCGCGCTCTGCGCGTGGTTCCCGGCGGCGGTGCCGGCGAGCAGGGCGGCGATCGAGAGCAGCCCGGCCGCGAGCCCGATCACGGAGAGCCGGCCGAGCCGGTCGGCGAGCCATCCCATGACGGGGGAGAAGGCGAACATGCCCGCGATGTGGCCGCTGATCACCAGGCCGACGAGCTTGAGGCCGGCGCCGTGGTGGCCGAGGTCGACCGGGGTCATCACCATGATCGAGACCATGGTGGTGTGTGACACCGCGACGGTGACCAGAGCGAGCCGCGCCCGCGGGGAGGCTTTGACGGCGGCGACCCCGGCCCGCAGCGAGCGGGCCTGACGGGACTGCTCGCCGGGCCCGGCCAGTGCCCGGGCGGTCAGCAGCGGGTCCGGCCGCAGGAACACGGCGATCAGGGTGCCGGTGAGCACGAAGACGGCGGCGGCCCACACGAAGGGCCCCGCCGTCTGGGGTATGGACGTACCGGCGAAGCTGTCGCTGGCCGGCGCGGAGAGGTTGGGGCCGAGCACCGCCCCGAGGGTGGACGCCCAGACGACCACCGAGATCGCGCGGGCCCGCCGGTCCGGAGCGGCGAGGTCGGCGGCGGCGAAGCGGGCCTGGAGGTTGGCGGAGGAGGCCGCGCCGAAGGCGGCCATGCCGAGCATCAGCAGCGGGAAGCTCTTGACCGAGGCGGCCAGGACGACCAGGGCCGCGCCGAGCGTGCCGATCGCGTACGCCACCACCAGCCCCGGCCGGCGCCCGCGCGCGGTCATCAGGGCGGCGAGCGGGAGCGAGACCAGCGCGGTGCCGATCACGGCGGCGGTGGAGGCGAAGCCCGACAGGGCCTCGGTACCGCTGATCTCGGTGGCCAGTACGGGGGCCAGGGCGATGCTGATGGGCACGCCCAGGCCGCCCATTATCTGGCTGGCGATCAGCACCGTGGAGATCCGGCGCTGCAGCCGGGGCAGCGCCGCCGCGTCGACCGGCGCGGGGGCCCCGGCGGCGGCCGGGACGGCCGTGGGCGGGGTTTCCGGGGAGGCGCTCACGCCGGACACCCCCGTCGCGGGGGCGGGGGGAGGAGGGCCGGAGCGGGGCCTGGTGCGGCAGGAGTGGTCACGCTCGGCAGTTTCCCACCGCCGGCCCCGCTGGGGAACCGGGTATCGCGGGCCCGCTCCGCCCCGTACCCGGCCGGCACGGCTGTCACCGGGGCGGGAGAACGGGCAGGGAGAACGGGCAGGTCAGAACAGGGGCTGCGGGAGGACCCCCTCCAGCGCGAGCAGGATCCGCTTGGTCTCCACCCCGCCCCCGAAGCCCCCGATACCGCCGTCGTTCTCCACCACGCGGTGGCAGGCCACGACCACGGGCAGCGGATTCGAGCCCATGGCGTTGCCCACGGCCTGGGCCGCCCCCGGCTGCCCGGCCCGGGCGGCCAGCTCCCCGTACCCGACGACCGATCCGTAGGGCACCGACCGGTCGAGCTCCAGCAGCACCTGGCGGTTGAAGCCGGAGCTGAGCCGCCAGTCCAGCGGCAGCTCGAAGCGCCGCAGCGAACCGGCGAAGTACGCGGTCAGCTGGCGTATCGGCTCGGCCAGCAGCACCTCCTCGCCCGGGTCCGGCCGCCACGCGTCGGCGCCGAGCCGGGAGACCAGCGAGGCGATCATCCGGCCGGCCCGGTCCGGGCCCGCGTGGAACTCGACCCGGACCAGACCCTCGGGGGTCGCGGCCAGGAGGAGGGGCCCGATGTCGCTGGGGACGACGGTCCATTCGAGGTGCGGCCCGCGGGGCCGCTCGGTGCTGTCCACGCCTCCACGGTACGGCCCCCCACCGACAGCGCCGCCGCCTGCGGCTCAGAAGCCGATCACGGCGTTCTGTACGACGTCCGGGGCGTTCGTGATGATCCCGTCCACACCCATGTCCCGGACCTTGCGGGCCGTGGCCGCGTCGTCCACGATCCAGGTGTCCACCTCCATGGCCTTGCCGTGGGCCCCCAGCAGACCGTGCACCGCCGTCACCCAGTCGGCCGAGATCGTCGTGTGCCACGGGTTGATCCGGTCCGTGAACTCGGCGTACCGGGGCAGGTCGGCCACGGCCGGGGTGCCCAGGAAGGCCGTCACCAGGTCGGGGCGCAGACCGTGCACGATCCGTACGCAGTCGGCGCTGAAGCTCTGCACCACCAGGCGCTGGGAGACGTGGCTCTCGTCGAGCCAGCCGGTTTTCTCCAGGAGTTCCAGCGTCTGCGCCTCGATCCCCGGGTAGAGCTCGGGCTTCTTGATCTCCAGCAGCAGCCGCTGCTGGTTCTCCTGGACCCGCTCCATGTACTCCCGCAGGGTCGGCACCCGGGCGCCCGCGAACCGCGGCCCGAACCAGCTCCCCGCGTCCAGCCGCCCGATCTCGGCCGCCGTGAAGTCCCTGACCCGCCAGGGCCTGCGGTCGGGGAAGACCTGCTCGACGTCCGTGGTGCGGGCGAGGGTGTCGTCGTGGATCACCACCAGCTCGCCGTCCCTGGTCCGCTGGACGTCGTTCTCGACCCAGTCGAAGCCCAGCCGCCTCGCCCGGTCGACCGCTTCGAGGGTGTTCTCCGGGGCGTACGCGGAGGCCCCCCGGTGGGCGTACACGACGGGGCCCAGGACCCCCGTCGTGCCTGCGGGGGCGCCGGGGCCGGTGGCGGCCGGCGCGGCCGTCCCGCCCAGCACCGTCAGGGTGAAGCCCAGGAATGCGGCGGCGGCCGCTGCGGCGGGTCGGACGTACATGTGCGTTCTCCTCGGGTCGTGAGCCCTGTTCCTGCGTCAGACGGGTGCGGAGCGGCAGACGTTGTGGCGATGCACTTCACGGCGGAGCGTTCACCGCGATCATGGGCTCGAAGATCACCGACCGCCACCGAACTACGACAAAAGGACCGGAAAGGAGGAGGTCCGCTCCGCCCGCCGGACCTGTCGCGGGCATTGCGGCCCCGTGGAGAGGCGTGAGTGTCAGTGGGGGGTCGTACGGTGGAGTCATGCGGCCCGTATCGAAGATCGAACGCACGGTGGCACCCTTTGAGGTCGTCAGCCCGTACCAGCCCAGCGGCGACCAGCCGGCGGCCATCGCCGAGCTGGAGAAGCGCATCCGCGCAGGTGAGAAGGATGTCGTCCTGCTCGGCGCGACCGGCACGGGCAAGTCCGCGACCACGGCCTGGATGATCGAGAAGCTCCAGCGCCCCACCCTGGTGATGGCGCCGAACAAGACGCTGGCCGCCCAGCTGGCGAACGAGTTCCGCGAGCTCCTGCCGAACAACGCCGTCGAGTACTTCGTCTCGTACTACGACTACTACCAGCCCGAGGCCTACGTTCCGCAGTCGGACACCTACATCGAGAAGGACTCCTCGATCAACGAGGAGGTGGAGCGGCTGCGCCACTCCGCGACCAACTCGCTGCTGACCC
The DNA here is from genome assembly GCF_026343185.1 of Streptomyces sp. NBC_00091. Taxonomy (GTDB): domain Bacteria; phylum Actinomycetota; class Actinomycetes; order Streptomycetales; family Streptomycetaceae; genus Streptomyces. The sequence continues at coordinate 4,618,464 of NZ_JAPEMA010000001.1, forward strand.
GGCGCGACGTGATCGTCGTCGCCTCCGTGTCCTGCATCTACGGCCTCGGTACCCCGCAGGAGTACGTCGACCGGATGGTCCCCCTCAAGGTGGGCGAGGAGATCGACCGGGACCAGCTGCTGCGCCGTTTCGTCGACATCCAGTACACGCGCAACGACGTGGCCTTCACCCGCGGCACCTTCCGGGTGCGCGGCGACACCATCGAGATCTTTCCGGTCTACGAGGAACTGGCCGTCCGCATCGAGATGTTCGGCGACGAGATCGAGGCGCTGTCCACCCTGCACCCGCTGACCGGCGAGGTCATCAGCGAGGACCGCGAGCTGTACGTCTTCCCCGCCAGCCACTACGTCGCCGGCCCCGAGCGCATGGAGAAGGCGGTCCGCGGCATCGAGGCCGAGCTGGCCGAGCGCCTCGCCGAGCTGGAGAAGCAGGGCAAGATGCTGGAGGCCCAGCGGCTGCGCATGCGCACCACCTACGACCTGGAGATGATGCGCCAGATCGGCTCCTGCTCCGGCATCGAGAACTACTCGCTGCACATGGACGACCGAGAGCGCGGCTCCGCGCCCAACACCCTCATCGACTACTTCCCCGAGGACTTCCTCCTCGTCATCGACGAGTCCCACGTCACGGTGCCGCAGATCGGCGCCATGTACGAGGGCGACGCCTCGCGCAAGCGGACCCTGGTCGACCACGGCTTCCGGCTGCCGTCCGCGCTCGACAACCGGCCGCTGAAGTGGGAGGAGTTCCAGGAGCGCATCGGCCAGACGGTCTACCTGTCCGCCACCCCCGGCAAGTACGAGCTCTCCCGCGGCGACGGCTTCGTCGAGCAGATCATCCGCCCCACCGGCCTCGTCGACCCCGAGGTCGTGGTCAAGCCCACCGAGGGCCAGATCGACGACCTGGTCCACGAGATCCGGCAGCGGGTGGAGAAGGACGAGCGGGTCCTGGTCACCACCCTCACCAAGAAGATGGCCGAGGACCTGACCGACTACTTCCTGGAGATGGGCATCCAGGTCCGCTACCTGCACAGCGACGTCGACACCCTGCGCCGCATCGAGCTGCTGCGCGAGCTGCGGGCCGGCGAGTACGACGTCCTGGTCGGCATCAACCTGCTGCGCGAGGGCCTCGACCTGCCCGAGGTCTCGCTCGTGGCGATCCTGGACGCCGACAAGCAGGGCTTCCTGCGCTCGGGGACCTCCCTGATCCAGACCATCGGCCGCGCGGCGCGCAACGTGTCCGGACAGGTCCACATGTACGCGGACAGCATCACCCCGGCGATGGCGCAGGCCATCGACGAGACCAACCGGCGCCGCGAGAAGCAGGTCGCCTACAACACGGCCAACGGGATCGACCCGCAGCCGCTGCGCAAGAAGATCAACGACATCGTCGCCACCATCGCCCGCGAGGAGCTGGACACCGAGGAGCTCCTCGGCAGTGGATACCGGCAGGCCAAGGACGGCAAGGGCGCCAAGGCCCCGGTTCCGGCGCTGGGCGGCGCGGCGGCGGCCCCGGCCAAGGCGGGCAAGGGCGGCAAGGCGGCGAAGGGCGCGGCGGCCGTCGTGGCGACCGACCGCCCGGCCGCGGAACTGGCCGCGCTCATCGAGCAGATGACCGAGCGGATGAGGGGGGCGGCGGCAGAGCTCCAGTTCGAGGTCGCGGCCCGGATCCGCGACGAGGTGAGCGAGCTGAAGAAGGAGCTTCGGCAGATGAGGGAAGCGGGCCTCGCCTGACCCGGGGGCGGTCAGTAGGGTGTGGAACCAGCCGCAGTTCACGCTGCGGGCCCTTTACGGGGCGGGCTATGGAGAGGGGACAGCGCGTGACGGTCAACATGACCAAGGGTCAGGCCATCAGTCTGCAGAAGTCGGACGGCGGCACGCTGACCGCGGTCCGGATGGGCCTCGGCTGGCAGGCGGCCAAGCGCCGGGGGCTGTTCGGCTCGCGGACCCGGGAGATCGACCTGGACGCGTCGGCGGTGCTCTTCGCCGACAAGCAGCCGGTGGACGTGGTGTTCTTCCGGCACCTGCAGAGCGATGACGGTTCGGTCCGGCACACCGGCGACAACCTCGTCGGCGGCGTGGGCCAGGGCGGGGACGACGAGGCCATCCTCGTCGACCTCGCGCGGGTTCCGGTCCACATCGACCAGATCGTCTTCACGGTGAACTCGTTCACCGGCCAGACCTTCCAGGAAGTGCAGAACGCGTTCTGCCGCATCGTCGACGAGACCAACGGCCAGGAGCTGGCCCGCTACACCCTCGACGGCGGCGGCCAGTACACCGCGCAGATCATGGCGAAGGTGTCCCGGGCCGGCAGCGGCTGGCAGATGACGGCCCTCGGCAACCCGGCCAACGGCCGGACCTTCCAGGACCTGATGCCGGCGATCCTGCCGCACCTGTAGCAGTACCGGACAAGAGAACAGAGCAGAAGGCACGGGGGAGGGGCTGCACGATGACGGCCGAACTGGTCCGGGGGCAGAACCACCCCGTGCCCCACAGCCGGGTGGAGGTCAGGGTCTCGGCGGGCACACCGGTGCTCGCCCTGGCATCGCTGGCGGACGAGCAGGGCCGGCTCTCCGGCCCCGGGGCCCTGGCCCATCCGGGCGCCCCGGCCTCCCCCGGGCTTCAGGTGCCCGGGGAGTTCGCCGACCGGCACACCCTGGCCCTCGACCTCGACGCCGTCGCGGCGGAGGTCCACCGGATCGGCGTCCTGCTCGTCCTGCCGCCCGGCGGGCAGCTGCGCTTCGGCGCCGTCCAGGCCCCGCACGCCGCGGTGGCCGCGCCGGGCGGGGCGGAGTTCGCGGGCTTCACCCTCACCGGGCTGGACGCCGAGACCGCGGTGGTGGCCCTGGAGCTCTACCGGCGGCAGGGCGCCTGGAAGGTCCGGGCCGTCGGCCAGGGGTACGCCGACGGGCTCGGCGCCCTGCTCGCCGACGGCGGCCTGGCCGCACCGGAGGCCGCCGAGCTGGCCGGCGCCGCCCTGGGCGGGGCCGCGCGTACCGCCGGCGGCGGGGCCACACGCACCGCCGGCGGCGAGACCGCGCGCACCGCCGGGGGCGACCGCGCGCCCGCCCCGCAGACCCGGGACCTGCGCGCCGACCGGCACCCCGGCCCGCAGGCGCCCGAGCCGTCCCCCGAGCCGTCCGGCCCGGTCCCGGTCTCCGGGGCCCCCTACGCCGGCACCCCCGGCCCCGCGCCCGCCGCCCCGGGGGAGACCGCGCCCGCCGCGGGCCCGCCCACCATCGACTACGCGCACCCGCGCCGTCGCCGCACCAGCACCGAGGCGCCCGAGCCGGCGCCCCGCCCCGCGCCCGCCGCCGAGCCCGGCCGGCCGCCGGTCCCGGTCGCCGGGGACGCCAGCGGCTGGTCCATGGACGAGCGGCTCTACAACCAGGTCTGGGGCATGTTCGAGGACCTGGCCCGGGCCGTGGCCGCCTACCGCAGCGCCGTCGACTTCGCCGACTCCCGGCTCGACCGCGAGCTGGACGAGGCCCTGTCCGACCCGCGCCACCGCATCGGCGGCGCCGGTGACACCGCCCGCGACACCGCCCGGGCCCGCCGTGACGACCTGGTCGCGCAGGCCCGGGCCGTCCTCGACCGGGACCTGGCCCAGCTGGTCGCCGAGTCCGAGGTGGTCGAGCCCGCGCTGCCGGCCGCGTACGCCCGCTGGGACAACCCCGTCTGGCACGGCCAGGGCGTACCCGAGGAGGGCCCGCTGGCGCTGCGCCTGGGCAACCTGAGCCTGCCCGAGCAGCCCGGCCTGCGGATCCCGATGCTGATGCGGGTCCCGCTGGAGCGCGGCCTGTGGATCGACAACGGCCGCACCGGCTCCGAGGCCGCCATGGCCATGGACACCGACCGGCTGCGCCGGGCCGCCATGGACATGGCCGTCGCGCACGCCGTGCGGCTCCTCGCGGTCCACCCCGCGGACCGGTTCTCCGTCCACGTCATCGACGCCGCCGGGGCGGGCGCCGCCTCCCTGGCCCCGCTGGTCCGCGCCGGGGTCCTCGCGGCGCCACCCGCCGCCGGCGCCGAGGGGGTCACCCGGACCCTCGCGCAGCTGACCCGGCGCGTGGACCTCGTACAGATGGCGGTGCGCGCCGGAGCCCCCGAGGAGCTGCCGCCGGATGTGGACCGGGCCGAGCAGCTGCTGGTGGTGCACGACTTCCCGCACGGCTTCGACGACCGGGCCGTCACCCAGCTGCGCTATCTGGCCGACGAGGGCCCGGCGGTCGGGGTGCACCTGCTGATGGTGGCGGACCGTGACGAGGCCTCCGCGTACGGGCCGCTGCTGGACCCGCTGTGGCGTTCGCTGATGCGGCTGTCGCCGGTGCCGGACAACCACCTCGCCGACCCCTGGGTCCAGCACGCCTGGACCTTCGAGCCGGACCTGCCCCCGGCGGGCAGCAGGGTCATCGACCAGGCACTGGACCGGGTGAGGGAGGCCCGGCGCGCCGCCGGGCAGTGAGCGGTCCATGACCGACAGGTGACCACTCCTTGGGAAGCCCTTTACCTTTGACCCCCTCCGCGGGTAAGCTGGCGACCGCGGAGGGGAGTATTCCTGCTGTTTCCTGCGCGGCGTACCCGTCAATACGGACCACTTTTTTGTTCAAGTCGGTCCCGGGGCGTCGGCCCACGGCCTGCAAGCCGTCGGGTGGAAGAGACCTCCGGCAGCGATGACGCTGACCATGTGCTGAGCCATCCGCCGGAGGCGTGAATTCTGTGGACGTTTCGTTGACCCTCTGGGTGCTGACCATTGCCGGTCTGGGCATCCTCATCGGCGCCGATTTCCTCATCGGCCGCAAACCGCACGACGTTTCGATCAAGGAAGCGGGCATCTGGACCGTCGTCTGGATCGTGCTCGCCGCCCTCTTCGGCCTCGGCCTGCTGTTCTTCGGCAACGGCCAGGCCTCCCAGGAGTTCTTCGCCGGTTTCATCACCGAGAAGTCCCTGAGCGTGGACAACCTCTTCGTCTTCGTCCTGATCATGGCGAAGTTCTCCGTACCGTCCCACCTCCAGCAGCGCGTCCTGCTGGTGGGCGTACTGATCGCCCTGGTGCTGCGCGCGATCTTCATCGCCGCCGGCGCCGCGATCATCACCACCTTCTCGTGGGTCTTCTACATCTTCGGCGCCTTCCTGATCTACACCGCCTGGAAGCTGATCCAGGAGGCCCGCAAGGACGAGGACGAAGAGGAGTTCGAGGAGAACCGCCTCCTCAAGTCGATCGAGAAGAAGTTCGGCGTCGCCGACCGCTACCACGGCACCAAGCTCTTCATCCAGAACAACGGCAAGCGCGTCCTGACCCCGCTGATGGTCGTGATGCTCGCCATCGGCACCACCGACGTGCTCTTCGCCCTGGACTCGATCCCCGCGATCTTCGGCCTCACCCAGGACCCGTACATCGTCTTCACGGCCAACGCCTTCGCCCTCATGGGCCTTCGCCAGCTGTACTTCCTGATCGGCGGCCTGCTCAAGAAGCTGGTCCACCTCAGCTACGGCCTGTCCGTGATCCTCGGCTTCATCGGCATCAAGCTGGTGCTGCACGCCCTGCACGAGTCCGGCGTGCACGTCCCGCAGATCTCCATCCCGCTTTCCCTGGGCGTCATCTGCGGTGTCCTGGTGATCACCACCATCACCAGCCTGATGGCCTCGAAGAAGCAGGCGGCGGCCGAGACCGCCGCCGCGGAGACGAAGAGCGTCGACGCCTGACCGGCTGACGGTCGCCAGAAGCACGAGTACGGGCCCGGGAGCTTGCTCCCGGGCCCGTACCGCTCGCCCCGGCTACATCGGACCGAGGTCGGAGATGGTCTCCGGGATCTCCCGGAGGCTGCGGAGTATCCGGAGCACCCGTGAGGCGAGCTGGTCCGCCTCCGTCGACTCCATCGCGTGGTCCAGGCCCGCCGCCGTGGCCGCCTCCCGCACCTCTTTGACGTTCTCGGCCAGGTCGGTGACGATCTCGGCGGCGGTGGTGACCTGGCGCTCCAGCTCCTGGGTCAGCCGGCGCAGCGCCTGCGTCGGCGTCTCGTCCGGGGCCTCGGCGGACCCCGACGGGGTGAGGACCCCGGACCCCGGCGCCCCGTCCGCGTCGGTCGCCAGCGGGTCGGAGCCGTTGCTCCCGGCGGGGCCCCGCTTGGTGTACGCACGCGTGCCGGACTCCTTCGTGAAGGTCCGGTTGAACCACGCCCGGGTGGCGGTGCCGCTCGTCGGGGCCCCCGCCGCGTCGATCTGGCGGACCCTGCGGTCCCCCTCGTTCATGGCGGCGAAGATCTCCCGCAGCAGGCCCACGGCCGTGACGGGGTTCTTGCGCATCGCCTCGAGGACGTTCGACACGGTACGGCGGACCTTCTGGGCCTCCTTGCCCTCGTCGTCCTCGCGCTGGCCCACGATGGATCCGCGGTCGGCGTCGATGATGTCGAAGGAGGCCAGCCAGTGGGGAGTCCGGAAGAGGAGCAGTTCCTCGAACGCTTCGCGATCGGTGTCTGCCGAGGCGAGCAGGTCCGGAAGCCGGCGGCCGGACAGGGTGACGCCCTTGTAGCCGTGCGCCCGCGAGAGGACCTCCGCGACACGGGGGTTCCACGGGCTGGGGAAGGACTCCGAGGTCAGCGCGGACCACGCCCGGACCCGTCGGTTGATGTCCTTGCCGACGAGCTGGGACGCCGCCGGTTCACCCAGCGCGGACCGGATCTGGGCGCGCTTGGCCGTCTGGGACTGCACGGGGAACAGCTCGGTCAGCAGCCGCATCGACCGGATGTCGCGCAGCTCCGCGGTCGTCGCGTCGGCGGGCAGCTGGGGGAGCTCGGCCACCGGGGCGAGTCCGGCGAGCACGTCGGCCGTCCGGTCGTCGAGCAGTCCCTGGGCGGAATAGGCGCCGAGCACACCGCGTCCCAGGGCCCGCCCGCGGTCATTGGGCCCGAATTCGAGCGGCGGGTGGACGTGGTCGCGGCGATTGCTGCCCTGGACGATGCGGAACAGGCGCTCGGGCGCCGAAGAGCCGATCACCAGGTGTGACTCGACCGAGGCGATCGCCTTCGCGCGGTGCGCCCGGCTGTCGGTGTTTCCCGCCTCCTCGGCGGCGGCGTACTCCTGGTTGAGGAGTTCGGAGAGGGCGGCCAGCCAGAAGCTCGGATTGACCGAGATACGGGTGTCGTCCTGACCCAGCTTCTTGAACGGGACACCGGTGAGCACCTCGGAGGAGGAGACCTCGAAGAGGGCCTGGCGGTACTTCGTCCGGTTGTTCCCGCGCACGGCCATCCAGCCCCAGTACGACGACGGGTAGCGCGAGCGGCCGTCCGGCTGCTCCGGTGGCTCCTCGCTCAGGCCGAAATGCTGTGCCACGTACATGCAGGGCTCGACCTGGCCGTTGAGCGCCAGGTCCTCCAGCAGGTCGTACGTACGCATCCCGTCGTGGTTCTCCAGCGAGTTGGCGGCCCGGTCCACCCTGCCGACCAGCGCGTCACGGGTGGCGGCGGTGCTCTCCAGCGCCGTGAACGTCCGCTCGGAGCCGTCCTCCGTCAGCCGCGCCCACGGCTTCACGCGGGACGGGGCGGGGGAGCCGTGGGGCTGGGCGGGGTTCGCGACGGAGTGCCATTCCGAGCTGATGCGCTCGTTGTGCTCCCAGACGACGCCTCCGACGCCGTGCATGTTCACCGTGGCCAGCATCATCCGGCCGGCGTCGGTGCGCACCCACCGGTAGCGGTCCGGCCGCAGCCGGCGGACGCCGTCCGGTTCGTCCTCGGGATTCGTCAGCGAGTCCTTGGGGCGGACGACGAACGGCGCGATGTTCTCCAGCGCCGCCCGGGGCGCGGTGACGCCCTTGGTGGCCAGGACGGCGTCCACCCACTTCTCTTGCCATTCACGGGTGGGCGGCTGGGGGAAGGGGCCGGGGGGCGGCGTGGACATGGCTGGGTTCTCCACTCTGCGGAACTGGCTCGAAACGGCGATGCCCGGCCTTCGTGCGCCACGGTGCGCACGAAGGCCGGGCAGGGTTACTTCTTCAGGAAGAGCGCCACGACGGCTGCGGCGGCGGCCAGTCCGGCAATGACGACCGTGACCACCTGGATCGGCCAGCGGCGGCTCTCCAGCGCCCTGAGCCGGGATTCGTGGTCCATGATCCGGTCGGAGGAATCCCGGATCCCGTCGAGCTTCGAGGACATGCCGGCGAGGGAGTCCCGCAGGGCCCGCAGATCCGAGTGGAATTCCGCGGCGAGATATCCGGGGGTCTGCCAGGGCTGGGGGAAGAGGACCTGCTGCTGCGGCCCGTACTGGGGGACGAAGGGGCCCACGGATAAGTGCTGGCCGGGCTGGGCCGCCGGAACGGAGGGGTCATCGGGTGCGGGCGTCATGAAGGGTCCTCGGTGCGATGCGTTCGCCACGTCAGGCCGGTCTGGTCCGGCTCGTCCGCCGGCGCCTGGTTCGGGCACCGGGGAGTGGGCTGATGGCCGCACGCACGGCTGGCCGGTAGCCGCCAGCGGTCCGCTGCCGCCTGCTGGCGGTATGAGCCGAACACCGACCGCCTCTCCATGCGCTGCACCCGCCATCTTGACGCTCTGCCGTCTCTCACGAACTTGGCCCGGCAGAGCGCATGTAAGACCTGGCCCTTCAGGTGAATTCCTGCACGGGCTGCGGGAGTTAGGCCCGGCATGAGGCGCGCTCCGTGCATATGAATACACCATCCGGCTCTTACGGGTCCGATATCCCGTCAACTTGCCGTCGGTGTGCGTTCGGCGGCATTGAATTCACACCACCGCCGGCTCGGGCCCCGCCGCCCGGGCGAGCGCCGGCCTGGTTTCCGGGAGCAGGGCGAAGCATCCCAGGCTGACCAGCGAGACCACCGTCAGGTACACCGCCACGCCCCACGGCGGGCCGGAGCCGTCCGCCAGGGCCGTCGCCACGATCGGGGTGAGCGCACCGCCCAGCACGCCGCCCAGGTTGTAGCCGACGGCCGCGCCCGTGCAGCGGATGCGCGGGGCGTACAGCTCGGGCAGGTAGGCGCCCACCACGGCGAACATCGTCACCATCCCGAGCAGCGCGCCGACGCAGCCCAGCGTCATCAGCAGCGGGTCCGCCGTGCTCAGCAGGGCCACGAAGGGGAACATCCACACCGCGCACGCCGCACTGCCGGCCAGGCACATCGGCCGCCGCCCCCAACGGTCGCCGAGCACCGCCAGCGGCGGGGTGACCAGCCCCTTGAGCAGGACCGCCGCCATCACGATGGCCAGCATCACGGTGCGGTCCACTCCGGGGCGCCCGGTGGCGTACGCGAGGGACCAGGTGGTGACCGCGTAGAAGACGGCGTACCCGACCGCCATCGCCCCGCCGGTCAGCAGGAGCAGCCGCCAGTGGCCGCGTACGACCTCCACGAGCGGCGCGTCGGCCTGCCGGCCGGTCTCGGCGAGCGCGCGGAACTGCGGGGTCTCCTCGACCGACCGGCGCAGCCACAGCCCGGCCAGCGCCAGCACGCCGGCCGCCCAGAACGGCACCCGCCAGCCCCACGCGGTGAACTGCGCGTCGCTCAGGGCCCAGGAGAGCGCCAGCGTCAGGCCGTTGGCCAGCAGGAAGCCCACGGCCGGGCCCATCTGCGGGAAGCTCGACCACAGCCCGCGCCGCCCCTCCGGGGCGTGTTCGGCGGTCAGCAGCACCGCCCCGCCCCATTCGCCGCCGAGCCCGAGCCCCTGGAGGAAGCGCAGCAGGAGCAGCAGGACCGGCGCGGCGATGCCGATGGAGGCGAAGGAGGGCACGCACCCGACGGCCACCGTGGCGAGGCCGGTCAGGAGCAGCGAGCCGAGCAGCACCGGGCGGCGCCCGTAGCGGTCGCCGATGTGGCCGAAGAGGGCGGAGCCGAGCGGGCGGGCGAGGAAGCCGACGCCGAAGGTGCCGAAGGCGGCGAGGGTTCCGGCGAGCGGGGAGAAGGAGGGGAAGAAGAGCGGGCCGAGCACCAGGGCGGCGGCCGTGCCGTAGACGAAGAAGTCGTAGAACTCGATGGCGGTCCCGACCAGGGAGGCGGAGGCGAGCCGCAGCATCGAGGGGGAGGAAGGGGCGGAGGAAGGGGCGGGGGACGGGGAGGGGTGTTGATGCATGGTGCAGCAATTACCCCAACCCGCGCCCCCAGGACATGCGTTCGGTCAAGGTCGACCGGAAGGAGTGCATGGCCCCGCGGTCGGGTTGACCGTGGTCACCAGCCGCGCTCGCGCCACTCCGCGAGGTGCGGCCGCTCGGCGCCGAGCGTGGTGTCGTTGCCGTGGCCGGGGTAGACCCAGGCCTCGTCCGGCAGCTGCTCGAAGAGCTTGTGCTGGACGTCGTCGATGAGGCTGGCGAAGGCCTTCGCGTCGCCCCAGGTGTTGCCCACGCCGCCCGGGAAGAGGCAGTCGCCGGTGAACACGTGCGGGTGCCCGTGCGGGTCGTCGTAGATCAGCGCGATCGAGCCGGGGGTGTGCCCGACCAGGTGGCGGGCGGTCAGGGAGACCCGTCCGACGGTGATGGTGTCACCGTCCTCGACCAGGACGTCCGTGGCGACGGGGATGCCCGCCGCGTCGTGGGCGCCCGCGTACGTGCGCGCGCCGGTGGCGTCGACGACGGCCTGGAGCGCGCTCCAGTGGTCGCCGTGCTGGTGCGTGGTGACGACGGACGCGATGCCGTCGTCACCGATCAGGTGCAGCAGCGTGTCCGCCTCGGCGGCCGCGTCGATCAGCAGCTGCTCGCCGGTGGCCCGGCAGCGCAGCAGGTACGCGTTGTTGTTCATGGAACCGACCGCGACCTTGGAAATCATCAGGTCCGCGAGTTCGTGCACGTCGGCCGGACCGCCGACCTTGACCGCTCCGCTGTACGTCATCTCTTGATCCTAGGTGTGTTCGGTCCTGGAGGGGTGTCCCTAGAGCGGGGGGAGCTCGGGCAGCCCCTCGCCCTCCTCGACGGCGAGGTGCGCGCCCGCGAGGCCGCGCCCGGCCAGCCAGCCGACCAGCTCGTCCGCCGGGCCGCTGAGGGTCACCGGGGTGCCCTCGGTGCCGCCCGTGTGCCAGACGCGGTCGCCGTACGTCGTCAGGGTGACCGGCGGGACCTCGGGGCGGCCGGACCAGCGGTCGGCGAGGAAGGCGATCTCCCGGTAGGTGAACTCCTCCGGGAGGTCGGAGAGCTCGTAGCCGATGTTCAGGTCGACGTGGTGCAGCTCGACCTCGACGAGGCGGCGGAAGGGCACGTTCGAGGCGAGGTCGGTGACACCGTTGCGCAGCTCGACCGTGCGCGACCAGTCCTGGTCGCGCTCGGTGGTGGCGAGGAAGCGGGCCCCGGAATCACGGAGGTCCCGCAGGTGTTCTTCCAGGGGCCGGCCGGCGTCGCGCTCGATGTCCGCGTCGCGGGCGGTGCCGCTCTCGTACATGGGGCGGCCCTCGAAGACGTTCACCAGGGCGTCTGCGTTGCGTGCGAGGTGGGCCAGGATGTGGCCGCGGGTCCAGCCCGGGAGGTGTGACTCCTCGGACAGGGAGGCGTTGTCCAGTTTCGCGACCGCGGTCAGCAGCCGGTCCGTGGCTTCACGTACAGATGGCAGGTCGTGCACATGATCAGTCATGAGTCCGAGCGTAGTGGTCGAGGGGCCCGCGCCACACGATCGGGTGAAGCGGTCTCGCGAGTGCCGTAAATCGAATGTGCGTGCTATACGCTCGGAAGTCCAGACCCACTCCACCGCAGAGGCGCCCCCCATACCCTGGACAGCCGGGGCCCGTGGCCCCCGCTTCTCTCAAGAAAGGTGCGGACCGGCGTGACCGACCGTCTCATCGTTCGTGGCGCTCGCGAGCACAACCTGAAGAACGTCTCGCTCGACCTGCCCCGCGATTCCCTCATCGTCTTCACCGGACTCTCCGGCTCGGGCAAGTCCTCCCTGGCCTTCGACACGATCTTCGCCGAGGGCCAGCGCCGCTACGTCGAGTCGCTCTCCTCCTACGCCCGCCAGTTCCTGGGGCAGATGGACAAGCCCGACGTCGACTTCATCGAGGGCCTCTCCCCGGCCGTCTCGATCGACCAGAAGTCGACCTCGCGCAACCCCCGCTCCACCGTCGGCACCATCACCGAGGTCTACGACTACCTCCGCCTGCTCTTCGCCCGCATCGGCAAGCCGCACTGCCCCGAGTGCCGCCGCCCGATCTCCCGGCAGTCGCCGCAGGCGATCGTCGACAAGGTGCTCGCCCTCCCCGAGGGCAGCCGCTTCCAGGTGCTGTCGCCGCTGGTCCGCGAGCGCAAGGGCGAGTTCGTCGACCTCTTCGCCGACCTCCAGACCAAGGGCTACAGCCGGGCGCGGGTGGACGGGGAGACCATCCAGCTCTCCGAGCCCCCCACGCTGAAGAAGCAGGAGAAGCACACCATCGAGGTGGTCGTCGACCGCCTCACCGTCAAGGACAGCGCCAAGCGCCGGCTCACCGACTCCGTCGAGACCGCGCTGGGCCTCTCCGGCGGCATGGTGATCCTGGACTTCGTCGACCTCGCCGAGGACGACCCCGAGCGTGAGCGGATGTACTCCGAGCACCTCTACTGCCCGTACGACGACCTCTCCTTCGAGGAGCTGGAGCCGCGCTCCTTCTCCTTCAACTCGCCCTTCGGCGCCTGCCCCGAGTGCACCGGCATCGGTACGCGCATGGAGGTCGACCCGGAGCTGATCGTCCCGGACGAGGACAAGTCCCTGGACGAAGGCGCGGTCTCCCCGTGGTCGCTCGGCCACACCAAGGACTACTTCCAGCGGCTGGTCGGCGCGCTCGCCGGGGAGCTGGGCTTCCGGACCGACATCCCGTGGGCCGGGCTGCCGCTGCGCGCCAGGAAGGCCCTGCTGTACGGGCACAAGACCCAGATCGAGGTCCGCTACCGCAACCGGTACGGCCGCGAGCGGGCGTACACGACGGCCTTCGAGGGCGCCGTGCCCTTCGTCAAGCGCCGGCACGCCGAGTCCGAGAGCGACGCCAGCCGCGAGCGCTTCGAGGGCTACATGCGCGAGGTGCCCTGCCCGACCTGTGAGGGCACCCGGCTCAAGCCGATCGTGCTCGCGGTGACGGTGATGGAGCGGTCCATCGCCGAGGTGGCCGCGATGTCGATCAGCGAGTGCGCGGAGTTCCTGGGGCAGCTGCGGCTCGACGCCCGCGACAAGAAGATCGCCGAGCGGGTCCTCAAGGAGGTCAACGAGCGGCTGCGCTTCCTCGTGGACGTGGGCCTGGACTACCTCTCGCTGAACCGCGCCGCGGGCACCCTGTCGGGCGGCGAGGCCCAGCGCATCCGGCTGGCCACGCAGATCGGCTCCGGCCTGGTCGGCGTGCTGTACGTGCTGGACGAGCCGTCCATCGGCCTGCACCAGCGGGACAACCACCGGCTGATCGAGACGCTGGTGCGGCTGCGGGACATGGGCAACACGCTCATCGTGGTCGAGCACGACGAGGACACCATCAAGGTGGCCGACTGGGTCGTGGACATCGGCCCCGGTGCGGGCGAGCACGGCGGGAAGATCGTGCACAGCGGGTCGCTGAAGGATCTGCTGGCGAACGGCGAGTCGATGACCGGGCAGTACCTGGCCGGCAAGAAGTCGATCGCCATCCCGGACGTCCGCCGCCCGGTGAACGGTGAGCGAAAGCTGATCGTGCGCGGCGCGAAGGAGAACAACCTCCAGGACATCGACGTGGCGTTCCCGCTGGGCGTGTTCACGGCGGTGACCGGTGTCTCCGGCTCGGGCAAGTCGACGCTGGTCAACGACATCCTGTACACGCACCTGGCCCGCGAGCTGAACGGCGCCCGGTCGGTGCCGGGGCGCCACACCAGGGTGGACGGCGACGACCTGGTCGACAAGGTCGTCCATGTCGACCAGTCGCCGATCGGCCGGACGCCGCGGTCCAACCCGGCGACGTACACGGGCGTCTTCGACCACGTGCGCAAGCTCTTCGCGGAGACCATGGAGGCGAAGGTGCGCGGCTACCTGCCGGGCCGCTTCTCCTTCAACGTCAAGGGCGGCCGGTGCGAGAACTGCTCCGGCGACGGCACCATCAAGATCGAGATGAACTTCCTGCCGGACGTGTACGTCCCGTGCGAGGTGTGCCACGGCGACCGGTACAACCGGGAGACGCTGGAGGTGCACTACAAGGGCAAGTCCATCGCCGAAGTGCTGAACATGCCGATCGAGGAGGCGCTGGACTTCTTCGAGGCGGTGCCGACGATCGCGCGGCACCTGCGCACGCTGAACGAGGTGGGGCTGGGGTACGTCCGCCTCGGCCAGTCCGCGCCGACCCTGTCGGGCGGTGAGGCGCAGCGCGTGAAGCTGGCTTCGGAGCTGCAGAAGCGGTCGACGGGCCGGACGGTGTACGTACTGGACGAGCCGACGACGGGCCTGCACTTCGAGGACATCAGCAAGCTCATCAAGGTGCTGTCCGGCCTGGTGGACAAGGGGAACTCGGTGATCGTCATCGAGCACAACCTGGATGTCATCAAGACCGCGGACTGGGTCGTGGACATGGGCCCCGAGGGCGGGTACGGCGGCGGCCTGGTGGTGGCCGAGGGCACCCCGGAGCAGGTCGCGTCGGTGGGCGCCAGCCACACCGGCAAGTTCCTGCGCGACATCCTGGGGGCGGAGCGGGTGTCGGACGCCGGTGCGCCGCCGGCGCCGGTGACGGTGAAGAAGCGTGCGGCGGCGAAGAAGGCCGCCCCGGCCAAGAAGACGGTCCGCGCCCGCAAGGCGTAGCGGAACCCGGGTACGGGCGGGTCGGGGTGCCGCTGCGCGGAGCGGTCCCCTACCCGCCCTTCCACCGTTCCCAGGGGCTCCGCCCCAGACCCCGCGCCTCAAACTCCCCCAGACTCCGTCTGGGGACCCCCAGGCGGGGCTGAGATCAGCCCCGCCGCGCGGCCCGACCCCCGGTCAGGCGGCGACGCCCAGGGCGTGGCCCGCCGTCGAGGGGTCGGTCAGGGTGGTCAGCAGGGCGTCCGCGACATCGGCCCGGGCGATGACCTTGCCGCCGGGGACGTTGGCGTCGAGGGCGCGGCGGTAGGTCCCGGTGCGGGGCCGGTTCAGCAGGCGCGGCGGGCGGACCACCGTCCACTGGGCCCGGCTCGCGCCGATCGCGGCCTCCATGACCGCCAGGTCCGCGTACAGATCGCGCAGGGCCCGCCGCAGCAGCGGGTAGACCACCCAGCGCACGAGCGCGCCGTCCTCCGGGGCGTCCGGCGCGAGCGGCGCGGCGCTGACCGCGGACAGCCGGCTCACCCCGGCCCGGTCCATCGCGGAGACGATGGCCCGTAGGGCCGGTCCGGCGATCGGGGTCAGCCGGGCCTGCTTGTTGTTGGCGGGGCCGAGGGCCGAGACCACCGCCTCCCGGCCCGCCAGGACGGGAACCAGCGCGTCCTCGTCGGTCAGGTCGGCCACCACGGCCACCCGCAGGCGGTCGTGCGCGGGCACGTCCAGCCGGGCCGGGTCGCGTACCACCGCCGTCACCTCGTGGCCCGCTCCCAGGGCCTGCCGGACCACTTCCCGGCCGACGCCGCCCGTGGCTCCGAACACCGTGATCTTCATCGTGGACCCCCGTGGAAAGTGGTGGGTGAGTATTCACTCACCCTTGTGTCCACTAGGGTGAGTGAATGCCCACCCCGAAGTCAAGCCGCCCCACCCCCGAGCGGCTGCTGGACGCCGCCGAGACCCTCATGCGCACCATCGGCCTCGCCAACACCACCACCAAGGCCATCGCCCGCGAGGCGGGCTGCTCGGAGGCCGCCCTCTACAAGCACTACGCCAACAAGGAAGAGCTGTTCGTGCGCGTGCTGATGGAGCGCACCCCGAACGCCGGGCCGCTCATGACCGCCCTCACCGCCGACCCGGGAGAGGGCGGGGTCGAGGAGGCGCTGGCCGACATCGCCCGCCACGCCTCGCTCTTCTACGCCGAGGCCATGCCGATGGCCGCCTCGCTCTTCGCCGAGCCCGCCCTGCTCACCCGCCACCGCGAGGGGGTCCAGGAGATCGGCGCCGGACCGCACGTGGTCCTCGACGCCCTGGACGGGCGGCTGCGCCGCGAACTCGCCGCCGGCCGGCTCCGGGAGGACGCCGACCCCCGGTCCGCCGCGGCGCTGCTGCTCGGCGCCTGCTTCCAGCGGGCCTTCTTCCTGCACTTCTCCGGCGCCGAGGTGGTCCAGCCGGTCGAGGAGTTCGCCCCGGCCGTCGCCCGGACCCTGTGGGCCGCTATCGGCTGAGCTCCAGCTCGGCCGCGTACGGGGGCTCGGCGCCCGCCCGGGTGCAGGTCAGCGCGGCCGCGCGGGCCGCGTAGGCCAGTACGTCCGGCCAGTGCGCCGAGCCCGGGTCCGCGGCCCCCGCGAGCCGGTGCAGCAGCGCCGCGTTGACGGTGTCGCCCGCGCCGATCGTGTCCGCCACGGCGACCGGGCGGGCGGCCACGCTGTGCTCCGCGCCGTCCGAGGTCCACACCGTCAGGCCCGCCGCGCCCCGGGTGAGCACCACCGCCGCCGGGCCGGCCGCCAGCCAGTCCCCGACCCGGCCGCCCAGCCAGGCCGCGTCCTCCTCCGACAGCTTGAGCACGGACACGTACGGCAGCCAGCCCAGGAACCGCTCCCGGTACGCCGCCGCGTCCGCGATCAGCGCCGGGCGGATGTTGGGGTCCAGCAGGGTCAGCAGCCCGCGCCGCGACTCCCGCCGCAGCAGCGCCTCGTACGCGGACGCGCCCGGCTCCAGCACCAGCGAGCAGGTGCCGAGCGCGAGGGCCCGTACGCCCGGGGGCAGCGCGGGCGGCAGTACGAAGAGGCGGTCGGCGGTCCCCTCGACGTAGAAGCCGTACGCGGCCGAGCCGTCCGGGGCCAGCGAGGGCACGGCCAGCGTGGTCGGCTCGGGCCCGCGCTGCACCAGCGAGAGGTCCACCCCGGCGGCCCGCAGTCCGGCCAGCAGGCTCTCGCCGAAGCCGTCCGCCGACACCCGGGAGCAGAAGGCGACCTCGGCCCCGAGCCGGCCCAGCGCCAGCGCGGTGTTGTACGGCCCGCCGCCGGGCCGGGGCACCAGCGCGCCCGGCGGCCGGTCGACGGGCACGAGGTCGATCAGGGCTTCTCCACCGACGACGATCACGCGGGGGAAGGTATCCCATCGGACGCCGGTATCGTCGGGTGGACCCCGCCCCGGGGCCCGCCACCTCGTGCCAGGAGAACCGCATGTCCGCGTCGCAGTCCGCCGCCCGCCGTACCGTCCTCAAGGGTGCAGCCGCGCTCGCCGGGACCGTGGGCGCGGGGACTGCGCTCTCCGCGTGCTCGACGGAGACCAACAGCGGCGCCGGCAGCCCCGCCGTCCCGAAGGAGCCGGTCGAGCTCGGCGCCGTGACCGACGTCCCGGTCGGCGGCGCGAAGCTCTTCCGCGAGCGCAAGGTCGTCGTCAGCTGCCCGGCGGAGGGCCAGTACAAGGCCTTCAGCGCCCAGTGCACCCACGCCGGCTGCGTCCTGGACAAGATCGTCGAGGGTGAGGGCAACTGCCCCTGCCACGGCAGCCGCTTCGACGTCACCACCGGCAAGGTCCTGCGCGGCCCGGCCACCGACCCGCTGCCGGCCGTCCCGGTCAAGACGGAGAACGGCAGGCTGATCGCCGGTTAGCCGGGGCCGCCACCGGGAGCCGGGAACTCAATCCCAGTCCCAGGCGATGCCCAGGATCCCGCGGCGGACCGTCTGCTCCACCAGGTGCACCGCGCGGTGGCGGCCGCTCGGGGTCAGGTCGCAGAGGGCGGTGCGGGGGGCCTCGGGGCCGGTGCGGGCGAAGCGCCGGCAGCGCACCGGCAGGGCCGCCTCGTCGAAGCGGACCTGGAGCATGTACTGCCCGCCCGCGTAGCTGAAGCCGCGCACGTACTCCGCGCTGCGCCCGCCCGTGCCGTCCTCGATCCCGTATCCGAAGACGTACGTGTCCCCGCGCCGCAGCCGCGCGTCGAACAGCAGCTCCGCCACCACCACCCGGGCCTCCGGGTGGCAGCGCACCCGGCCCGTGCGGCAGTTCTCGTACGCCGCCACCTCCACCCGCGTCGCGTCGCAGCCCGGGTCTCCGTGGTGGATGGCGAGGTAGCGGTCGACGCCGTCGCGGTGGGCCCGGACGATCTGCTGCGACTCCCGCCCGCGCAGCTCACCGTCGGGACCGATGCGGACCCGCTCGTGGTGGCCGACCGAGTGCAGACCGCCGTCCGCCGGGAGGTCCATCCCGGCCAGCAGCTGCTCCACCGCCGCGCCGACGCTCACCAGCGCCCGGTACGAGCGGGCGGCCGGGCGGCCCGGCCCGCCGGTGTGCGCGGGGTCGGCCAGCAGCCGCAGCAGGGCGCCGTCCGGCAGCTCCAGGATCTCCTCCAGGGCGGATACCGCCCGCAGGGACTCGGGGTGGCGCGGCCGGCGGGCCCCCTGCTGCCAGTAGCTGAGGCTGGTCACCCCGAGCTTGATGCCGCGCGCCGCGAGCCGGTGCTGCACCCGGTGCAGGGGCAGGCCGCGGGCGGCGAGGGCGGCGCGCAGGGCGAGGTGGAAGGGGCCGCCGCGCAGCAGTTGACCGAGTTCGGCCGGGTCGCGGGTCGGCCGCATCGCGACTCCTCTGTGAACGTTCACACGCGCCGGGGTGGGGGGCCGGGCCGGTGGTTCGGGGGGACCAGGTGGAACGGCAGTAACCGTTCACACCGCAGCCCCACCGTTCACACTGCAATGTCACCGCGTATTGAAGCGTGTTGACCTGATCGCGACAACACCCCGATGCTCCTCCACAGCGTCCGGACGCGCTCCCCCCCACTTCCCACCTCGGGTCCCCACCTCGGGAGGAACGCGATGCGCAACAGAAACAGACGGCTGCCCCTGGCCGCCCTGCTCTCCGCCCTGCTCCTCGTCCTGCTGCCCGTCGGCGCCGGTACCGCCACCGCCGCCGACGCGGGTACCGGCACCGGCACCGGCACCGAGAGCGCGGCGCTGGCGTACAAGCGGCTCGACATCACCATGCAGGCACAGCAGAAGAACAACTGGTGCTGGGCCGCCGGCGGCAACACCATCGCCACCTGGTTCGGCCGCAACTACAGCCAGAACCAGTTCTGCAACGCCGCCTTCAACCGCCAGCAGGGCACCGAATGCCCCAACAACCAGGCCACCCTGGGCAACGTCCAGACCGCCCTGCGCTGGGCCGGCATCAACTCCGGCAGCTACGTGACCGGATGGCTCCAGTACTCCACCGTGCAGACCGAGATCAACAACAACCGCCCGGTCGAGACCCGCATCCAGTGGTCCAACGGCGGCGGCCACATGCACGTGATCTACGGCTACGACACCGCCAACAGCTGGGTCTACTGGGGCGACCCCTGGCCGTCCAGCGACCGCTACAACTGGGCCTCCCACGCCTGGTACGTGGACAACAGCACCTTCTCCTGGACCCACTCCCTCTACCGGATCGGGGCGTGAGCGCCATGAAGCTGCGCGCCTCCGCCTCCGCCGCGGTCCTCGCGGCCGCCTCCGTACTCGTCCTCGGCGGGCAGGCCTTCGCCGCCGGCCCCGTACCGCAGCCCCAGACCGCCACCGCCGAGAACAGGGCGGCCGCCCACGAGGCCGCCGCGGCCCCCGACACCCTGGCCACCCTCTCCCGGTTCTTCGCCCGCGAGGGGAAGGTCTCGCTCACCGCCGCCCAGCCGCGCATCGAGGGCGAGGCGATCCCCGTGAGCCACCTCTCCCCGGACTTCGTCGCCGGGAAGGCCGGCGCGCCGGTGGCCCGGCTGGAGTTCCTGGCCAGCCGGGCGGTCTCCTCCGACGGCCAGCAGGCGGCCCTGTGGACCGCCAGGACGGAGGCCGGCTGGCAGGTGGTGAACATCGCCACCGGCGACGACGAATTCCGCTACGCGCGGCTCGGCGCCGCGAAGCTCCCCGGCGGGACGGTGTTCCGCGAGCCGCAGATCGACGGTTGGTACGTCACCCAGGGCGACCGGGTCCTGCCGCTGGACGAGGACGCCGTACGGGCCGTGGGCGACCGGGGCACGACGGTGGCCGGGTACCGGGCCAGGGTGACGAAGGCGTACGGGGACAAGCTGCCGGGGTCGGCGTACGCCGACGGGGGCAGGGCGGGGGGCTTCGAATCCCCGGGCGGGGAGTCCGGCGGTTCGCCGGTGGCGGTGACCGCCGGGGCGCTGGCGCTGGGCGCCGCCGGGGGCGTCGTCCTGCTGTTGCGGCGCCGCTCCGCCGCCGGGGCGTAGCCCCGCCCCCCCGTAGGGTCCGGCCGCCGTTGCGGGGCCGGGCCCTGCGGGGCTGGTCCCCTACCCGCCCTTCCACCGTTCCTCCCCCAGCTACCGCTGGGAGGTGCCCCCAGGGGCTCCGCCCCAGACCCCGCGCCTCAAACGCCGGCGAGGCTGGGTTGGGGCGGCGGGGATGGATGGGGCGGTGGGGCCGGGGCGTGGGTCACGGTGGTACGGGTTGTTGTCGGAGCGCGCCAGTAGGGTGGTTGGCATGGCCGACCCTTCCAGCTACCGTCCCGAGCCCGGGCAGATTCCCGACTCCCCGGGGGTCTACAAGTTCCGCGACGAGCACCGCCGGGTGATCTACGTCGGGAAGGCCAAGAGCCTGCGCCAACGCCTGGCCAGCTACTTCCAGGACATCGCCGGCCTGCACCCCCGTACCGCCACCATGGTCACCACGGCCGCCTCCGTCGAGTGGACCGTGGTGTCCACCGAGGTCGAGGCGCTCCAGCTCGAGTACTCCTGGATCAAGGAGTTCGACCCCCGGTTCAACGTCAAGTACCGGGACGACAAGAGCTACCCCTCGCTCGCCGTGACGATGAACGAGGAATACCCCCGGGTCCAGGTCATGCGCGGGCCCAAGAAGAAGGGCGTGCGCTACTTCGGCCCGTACGGGCACGCCTGGGCGATCCGCGAGACCGTCGACCTGATGCTGCGCGTGTTTCCGGTGCGGACCTGCTCGGCCGGCGTGTTCAAGCGCTCCGCGCAGATCGGCCGCCCCTGCCTGCTCGGCTACATCGGCAAGTGCTCCGCGCCCTGCGTCGGCCGGGTCACCCCCGAGGAGCACCGCGAACTCGCCGAGGACTTCTGCGACTTCATGGCGGGACGGACGGGGACGTACCTCTCCCGGCTCGAGAAGCAGATGCACGAGGCCGCCGAGGAGATGGAGTACGAGAAGGCCGCCCGGCTGCGCGACGACATAGGGGCCCTGCGCCGCGCGATGGAGAAGAACGCCGTCGTGCTCGCCGACGCCACCGACGCCGACCTCATCGCCGTCGCCGAGGACGAGCTGGAGGCGGCCGTGCAGATCTTCCACGTCCGCGGCGGCCGGGTCCGCGGCCAGCGCGGCTGGGTCACCGACAAGGTCGAGGCCGTGGACACCGCCGGGCTCGTCGAGCACGCCCTCCAACAGCTGTACGGGGAGGAGCAGGGCGAGTCCGTCCCCAAGGAGGTGCTCGTGCCCGCGCTCCCCGAGGACGCGCCCGCGCTGGGCCAGTGGCTCGCCGAGCGGCGCGGGTCCCAGGTCAGCCTGCGCATCCCGCAGCGCGGGGACAAGAAGGCCCTGATGGAGACCGTCCACCGCAACGCCCAGCAGTCCCTCGCCCTGCACAAGACCAAGCGCGCCAGCGACCTCACCACCCGCTCCCGCGCCCTGGAGGAGATCGCCGAGGCCCTGGAGCTGGACAGCGCGCCCCTGCGCATCGAGTGCTTCGACATCTCCCACCTCCAGGGGGACGACGTCGTGGCGTCGATGGTCGTCTTCGAGGACGGACTGGCGCGCAAGGGCGAGTACCGAAGGTTCCAGATCAAGTCCTTCGAGGGGCAGGACGACGTCCGCTCCATGCACGAGGTGGTCTCCCGGCGCTTCCGCCGCTACCTCCAGGAGAAGCTGAAGACCGGCGAGTGGGCCCCCGAGGAGGGCGAGCCCGAGGGCGGGCCCGAGGACGACGGGCGGCCCAGGCGCTTCGCGTACCCGCCCCAGCTCGTCGTCGTCGACGGCGGGCAGCCCCAGGTGGCGGCGGCCAAGCGGGCCCTGGAGGAGCTCGGGGTCGATGACGTGGCGGTGTGCGGGCTCGCCAAGCGGCTGGAGGAGGTCTGGCTGCCCGGCGAGGACGACCCCGTCGTGCTGCCCCGTACCAGCGAGGGCCTCTACCTGCTCCAGCGGGTACGTGACGAAGCCCACCGGTTCGCGATCCAGTACCAGCGCAACAAGCGCGGAAAGCGCCTGAAGGCGGGCCCGCTGGACGAGGTGCCGGGCCTCGGCGAGAGCCGCAGGCTGGCCCTGGTGAAGCACTTCGGTTCGGTGAAGAAGCTGAGACAGGCGACAATCGACCAGATCTGCGAGGTCCCGGGCATAGGTCGCAAGACGGCGGAGACCGTGGCCGCCGCCCTGGCCAGGGCGGTTCCCGCGGGTCCTGCCGTCAACACGGCGACAGGAGAGATCATTGAGGACGAGGCCCCCGCGCCTACGGGTGGGGGCCCCTCCCAGCGTTGGCTGGGGGAAACATCGTCCGAACGGGGGACCGCGCCATGACCGAGCACGAGACCGAACGCACGACCGAGCACACGACCGAGCACGACCGAGACGGAGCACAGGTGAGTACGGGCACGACGCTGGAGCCCGGCGACAACGCCGAGGCGGCCATTCCCGAGCTGGTGATCATCTCCGGGATGTCCGGAGCCGGCCGCAGTACGGCGGCCAAGTGTCTGGAGGACCTCGGCTGGTTCGTCGTCGACAACCTCCCGCCGGCGCTGATCCCCACCATGGTGGAACTCGGCGCCCGCTCCCAGGGCAACGTGGCGCGCATCGCCGTCGTCGTCGACGTCCGCGGCCGCCAGTTCTTCGACGCCCTGCGCGAGTCCCTCGCCGACCTGGAGGCCCGCGGGGTCACCCGGCGCATCGTCTTCCTGGAGTCCTCCGACGACGCGCTGGTCCGCCGCTTCGAGTCGGTCCGCCGCCCGCACCCCCTCCAGGGCGACGGCCGCATCGTCGACGGCATCGCCGCCGAGCGCGACCTGCTGCGCGAGCTGCGCGGCGACGCCGACCTGGTCATCGACACCTCCAGCCTGAACGTGCACGAGCTGCGCGCAAAGATGGACGCCCGGTTCGCGGGCGACGAGGAGCCCGAGCTGCGGGCCACCGTCATGTCCTTCGGCTTCAAGTACGGCCTGCCCGTCGACGCCGACCTCGTCGTCGACTGCCGCTTCATCCCCAACCCGCACTGGGTCCCCGAGCTGCGCCCCTTCACCGGGCTCAACGAGGAGGTGTCGGGCTACGTCTTCAGCCAGCCCGGAGCCAAGGAGTTCCTCGACCGCTACACCGAGCTGCTCCAGCTGATCGCCACCGGCTACCGCCGCGAGGGCAAGCGCTACGTGACCATCGCGGTCGGCTGCACCGGCGGCAAGCACCGCAGCGTGGCCATGTCCGAGAAGCTCGCCGCCCGCCTCGCCTCCGAGGGAGTCGAGACCGTCGTCGTCCACCGGGACATGGGGCGCGAGTGATCGCACGGACCCCGCGGCTGAGCCGCCTGCGCCGCCTCGCCCCCACCCGGGGCGAGGCGGGCGCACGCCGCTCCGGCCGCCGGCGCGGCGCCACGCCGAAGGTGGTCGCGCTCGGCGGCGGCCAGGGCCTGTCGGCCTCCCTCGCCGCCCTGCGCCGCATCACCGGTGACCTCACCGCCGTGGTCACCGTCGCCGACGACGGCGGCTCCAGCGGCCGGCTCCGGGAGGAGCTGAGCGTGCTGCCCCCCGGCGACCTGCGCAAGGCGCTGGCCGCGCTGTGCGGGGACGACGACTGGGGCCAGACCTGGGCCCGGGTCATCCAGCACCGCTTCCAGTCCGAGGGCGACCTGCACGGGCACGCCGTCGGCAACCTGCTGATCGTCGCCCTGTGGGAGCAGCTCGGCGACCCCGTCCAGGCCCTCGACCTGGTCGGGAAGCTGCTCGGCGCGCAGGGCCGGGTGCTGCCGATGTCGGCGGTGCCGCTCGAGCTCCAGGCCCTGGTCAAGGGGCACGATCCGGCGCGCCCGGAGGAGGTCGACACCGTCCGGGGGCAGGCCACCGTGGCCCTCACCCCGGGCGAGGTGCTCTCCGTACAGGTCGTGCCGGAGGGGCCGCCGGCCGTGCCGGAGGCCGTCGCCGCCGTGCTCGACGCCGACTGGGTGGTGCTCGGCCCGGGATCCTGGTTCTCCTCCGTGATTCCGCACCTGCTGGTGCCGGAACTGCTGGACGCGCTGGTCCAGACGAAGGCCCGGCGGGTCCTCTCGCTGAACCTCGCTCCGCAGCCCGGTGAAACAGAGGGCTTCTCTCCGCAGCGTCATTTGGAGGTTTTGGCCCGACACGCCCCTAAACTCGCCCTGGACGTGGTGCTGGCCGACGAGGCCGCCGTGCCCGACCGCGAGTCCCTCGCCGATGCCGCGAAACGGTTCGGTGCCGCGGTCGAGCTGGCGCCCGTGGCCAGGCAGGACGGCTCTCCGAAGCACGACCCGGAGCTGCTGGCCGCCGCGTACGACCGTATTTTTCGGATGCATGGAAGGATCGGCCCATGGCGATGACGCCCGCGGTGAAGGATGAGATCTCACGCCTCCCCGTCACCCGGACCTGCTGCAGGAAGGCGGAGGTCTCGGCGATCCTGCGGTTCGCGGGCGGCCTGCACCTGGTGAGCGGCCGCATCGTCATCGAGGCGGAGCTGGACACCGGGGTCGCGGCGCGGCGGCTGCGCAAGGACATCCTGGAGATCTTCGGGCACTCCTCCGACCTGGTGGTGATGGCCCCGGGCGGACTGCGCCGGGGCAGCCGCTTCGTCGTACGGGTCGTCGCGGGCGGGGACCAGCTGGCGCGCCAGACGGGCCTTGTGGACGGCCGCGGACGCCCCATCCGGGGCCTGCCCCCGCAGGTGGTCTCCGGGGCCACCTGTGACGCCGAGGCGGCCTGGCGCGGTGCCTTCCTGGCCCACGGCTCCCTCACCGAGCCGGGACGGTCCTCCTCCCTGGAGGTCACCTGCCCCGGCCCGGAGGCCGCCCTGGCCCTGGTGGGCGCCGCCCGCAGGCTCTCCATCGCCGCCAAGGCCCGCGAGGTGCGCGGCGTGGACCGGGTCGTCGTCCGCGACGGCGACGCGATCGGCGCCCTGCTGACCCGCCTCGGAGCCCACGACTCGGTGCTGGCCTGGGAGGAGCGGCGGATGCGGCGCGAGGTGCGCGCCACCGCCAACCGCCTCGCCAACTTCGACGACGCCAACCTGCGCCGCTCGGCGCGGGCCGCGGTCGCCGCCGGAGCCCGGGTGCAGCGCGCGCTGGAGATCCTCGGCGAGGAGGTCCCCGAGCACCTCGCCGCGGCCGGCCGGCTGCGCATGGAGCACAAGCAGGCCTCCCTGGAGGAGCTGGGCGCGCTCGCCGACCCGCCGCTGACCAAGGACGCCGTCGCGGGCCGGATCCGCCGCCTGCTGGCGATGGCCGACAAGCGGGCCCAGGACCTCGGCATCCCGGGCACCGAGTCGAACCTGGACCTCAGCGAGGAGCTGGCCGACAACATGGCCGGCTGACCCGCACCTCCCGGACGTACGCCGTGACGGGCCCGCACGTTCACCCCGTGCGGGCCCGCTCCGTTCCCGTTTGTCCCATTGACATGGGCATCACCGGATCGTGAGCCTGGCGTCCGAACGCTTTCGTGGCAGACGACGCCCAGGGGGGCACATGAGGCACCGCGCGAGATCGATCCTCGCCGCAAGCGCACTCGTCTTCGGAACCACACTCGCCGCACTACCCGCCGCTGCCCAGGCCCGGCCCGCGTCCGGTGCGCCGTCCGGCGCCGACGAGGTACGGGCCTACGACGCGGACATCACCCGCGAACAGGTCCCGCTCGTCCTCGCCGCCGGCCAGGACGCCCACGAACTCTCCGAGCGCGCCCCCGAGACCGGGACCGCCAGGGTCGAACTCTTCCTCACCGGGGACCAGGCGAAGGAGCTCGCCGCCCAGGGGGTCAGGCTCGCCGAGCGCAAGATCTCCGCCCAGGGACTGGCCCGCGCCAAGGCCGCCGGGGACGGGGTCTTCCGCCCGTACAGCGGCAAGGGCGGCCTCCAGGAGGAGATCCTGCGGACCGCGCAGGAGCACCCGGGGCTCACCAAGGTCGTCTCCATCGGCAAGACCGTCCAGGGCAAGGACGTCCTCGCCCTCAAGGTCGGCAAGGACGCCGGCAAGACCAAGGACGGGGACAAGCCGTCCGTGCTGTACATGTCCAACCAGCACGCCCGTGAGTGGATCACCCCCGAGATGACCCGGCGGCTGATGCACCACACCCTCGACGGCTACGGCAAGGACGCGCGGATCACGAAGCTGGTGGACTCCAGCGACCTGTGGTTCCTGCTCACCGCCAACCCCGACGGGTACGACTACACCCACTCCCCGGACGGCAACCGGCTGTGGCGCAAGAACCTGCGCGACAACAACGGCGACGGGAAGATCACCGCCGTCGACGGGGTCGACCCCAACCGGAACTTCGCCTACAAGTGGGGCTACGACAACGAGGGTTCCTCCGCGAGCCCGTCGAGCGAGACCTACCGCGGCCCCAAGGCCCAGTCCGAGCCCGAGACCCTCGCCCTCGACGCCTTCGAGAAGCGCATCGGCTTCGAGTACGCCATCAACTACCACTCCGCCGCCGAGCTGATCCTCTACGGCGTGGGCTGGCAGGTGGCCACCCCCACCCCCGACGACGTGGCCTACGAAGCGCTCGCCGGCACCCCCGAGAACCCTGCCGTCCCCGGCTACTACCCGCAGGTCTCCTCCGAGCTCTACACCACCAACGGCGAGGCCGACGGGCACGCGGCCAATGCCAACGGCATCATGATGTTCACCCCGGAGATGAGCACCTGCCAGACGGCCGCCGCCGTCGACCCGGGCGACCGGTGGAAGCCCGAGGACTGCCCCTCCATCTTCAACTTCCCGGACGACGAGAAGCTCATCCAGGCGGAGTTCGCCAAGAACATCCCCTTCGCCCTGTCCGTCGGCGAGAGCGCCGCCCACCCGGACCGGCCCTCCTCGGCCGTCGGCCTGAGCGCCGCCGACTTCACCACGGACCCCTTCACCACCTCCTACGCCGCCCGCGGCGAGGACCAGGAGGTCGCCGTCACGGCCCGCAAGGCGCTGAAGGACAAGGAGCTCAAGTACCGGATCAACGGCGGCCGTACGCACGACGAGGACCTCAAGGCCTGGAAGGGCGGCGAGGTCTACGGCGGCGAGGACAACAACTGGTTCGACGAGTACCGGGCCAAGGTGGACGGAGCCAAGCCCGGCGACAAGGTCGAGGTCTGGTTCACCGGCCGCGACGGCTCCGGCAAGGAGGTCTCCAGCGAGCACTTCACGTACACCGTGGCGCAGCGCCCCCGCGCGGACGTGCTGGTGATCGCCGAGGAGGGCGCCAAGGCCCAGCACGCCCAGAGCTACGTCGACGCGCTGCGGGCCAACGGGAAGTCCGCCGCCGTGTGGGACGTGGCCACGCAGGGCGTCCCGCACCACCTCGGGGTGCTCTCGCACTTCCGTACCGCCGTGCACTACACCGGGGCCGGCGCCCCGGGCGGCGAAACCCAGCTCGCCGTGCGCGACTTCCTCAACGAGGGCGGCTCCCTGATCGAGGCCGGTGAACTGGCGGGCGGCAACGCCAAGGTCGGCCGCGCCGTGACCAACGACTTCAGCCAGTACTACCTCGGCGCCTACGGCCGGGCCTCGGTCAACGGCCCCGCCGGATTCACCGGCGCGGGCTCCCTCACCGGGGCCAAGGGCGCCCTCGGCGACGCGGCGGGCAATCCGCTGAACGCCCCCGGGGCCTACACCGTCACCTCCGACACCCTGCCCCCGGCGCAGTTCCCGCAGTTCAAGAGCGCGCAGGCGGGCCAGTACGCCGGGGTCGTGAACCCGTACGCCCCCTACGCGGGCAGCGGGATGGCCGCGGCCACCCATGACGACGACGACTGGAAGCGCCTCACGCGCACCATCGACCTCACCAAGGTCGGCGCCGCCGACAAGCCGCAGCTGAAGATGGCCCTCAACTGGAACACCGAGGAGGGCTACGACCACGCGGCCCTGGAGGCCCGTACGGCCGGCGGGGACGACTGGACCACACTCCCGGAAGCGGGAGGGCTGAGTTCCGCCACAGTCCCGGCGGAGTGCGGGGCCGGGTTCTTCCTGGGCGGTCACCCGTTCCTGCGCCGCTACCTCACCCTGGACGCCGGCGGCTGCACCCCCAAGGGCAGCAGCGGAGCGTGGAACAGCTTCACCGGCTCCTCCGGCGGATGGAAGCAGGTCTCCTTCGACCTGAGCGCCTACGCCGGGAAGACCGTGGAGGTCTCCCTCTCCTACGTCACCGACCCCGGCTCGGGCGGCCGCGGCGTCTTCGCGGACGAGGCGCGGGTGTCCGTGGGCGGCGCCGACCAGCCCGTCGAGGGCTTCGAGACCTCCCTCGGGACCTGGGCCGCGCAGGCAGGACCTGCCGGAAGTCCCGATGTTCCGGGCGATTGGTCCAGGACCGGAGAGCTGTTCAAGTCCCATGCGGCGGTCACTACCCGTGACACGGTCCTCCTCGGCTTCGGGCTGGAACACCTGCCCGCGGCGGCGGACCGCGCCGTTGTCCTCGGCAAGGCCCTGCGGTCCCTGGACCACTGACGTACGACCCCGTTTCCGCTCACGCTGAGTGACAGGACCAAAGTCCCCGGGTCCCTGTGCCGGAGCCACTGGTACAGGGCTTCGCGGGGTTCCCCCCGCCAAGCAGGGGGAGTGTCAGGCTCCGACCGATGTCACTCAAAAGCTCACAGAGAGGTAGGGTCGTAAGCGGTCGGGGACATCCCATACAGCTCGCCGGCGGGACAGGCCGGCGTACCAACGAGGAGATCGGTTCGTGACGATCCGCGTAGGCATCAATGGTTTTGGCCGAATTGGCCGTAACTACTTCCGGGCTCTTCTCGAGCAGGGAGCGGACATCGAGATCGTCGGTGTCAACGACCTGACGGACAACGCCACCCTGGTGCATCTGCTCAAGTACGACACCATTCTGGGCCGCCTCAAGGCCGAGGTCTCCCACACCGACGACACCATCACGGTGGACGGCAAGACCTTCAAGACCTTCGCCGAGCGCGACCCCGCGAAGCTCCCCTGGGGCGAACTGGGTGCCGACATCGTCATCGAGTCGACGGGCATCTTCACGAAGAGGGCCGACGCGGCCAAGCACATCGCCGCCGGCGCGAAGAAGGTCCTCATCTCGGCTCCGGCCAAGGACGAGGACATCACCATCGTGATGGGCGTCAACCACGACAAGTACGACGCGGCCAGCCACCACGTGATCTCCAACGCCTCCTGCACCACCAACTGCGTGGCGCCGATGGCCAAGGTCCTCGACGAGAACTTCGGCATCGTCAAGGGCATGATGACGACGGTCCACGCGTACACGAACGACCAGCGCATCCTGGACTTCCCGCACTCGGACCTGCGTCGCGCCCGCGCCGCCGCCGAGAACATCATCCCGACGTCGACCGGTGCCGCCAAGGCCACCGCGCTGGTCCTGCCGCAGCTCAAGGGCAAGCTCGACGGCATCGCGATGCGCGTTCCGGTCCCGACCGGGTCGGTCACCGACCTGGTCCTGGAGCTCGACCGCGAGGTCTCCAAGGACGAGATCAACGCCGCCTTCCAGAAGGCCGCCGAGGGCCAGCTCAAGGGCATCCTCGACTACACCGAGGACGCGATCGTCTCTTCCGACATCGTGAACTGGCCGGCCTCCTGCACCTTCGACTCCTCCCTGACCATGGCTCAGGGCAACCAGGTCAAGGTCGTCGGCTGGTACGACAACGAGTGGGGCTACTCCAACCGACTCGTCG
This sequence comes from Streptomyces sp. NBC_00091, assembly GCF_026343185.1. Classification (GTDB taxonomy): domain Bacteria; phylum Actinomycetota; class Actinomycetes; order Streptomycetales; family Streptomycetaceae; genus Streptomyces. Next base: position 4,648,259 of record NZ_JAPEMA010000001.1, read on the forward strand.
ACCTCACCGTCTTCGTCGGCGGTCAGCTCTAAGGCCGTCAGCGCAAAAGCGTAGGGCAAGGCACCACGATGTGAGCACAGGGTCCGCTCGGCGCGATGAGGCGCCGTACGGGCCCTGTTGCTTGCCTCGCCCTCCCCGTCCTCGCCCTCCGGGTGAAGGTCTCCAAAGGAGTAGGAACACATGAAGACGATCGACGAACTGCTCGCCGAGGGCGTCGCCGGCAAGCGGGTCTTCGTCCGCGCCGACCTCAACGTGCCGCTCGCGGGCAGTGAGATCACCGACGACGGCCGGATCCGCGCCGTCCAGCCGACCATCGCCGCGCTCGCCGCGGCGGGCGCCCGCGTGGTCGTCGCCTCGCACCTGGGCCGCCCCAAGGGCGCCCCGGACCCGGCGTTCTCCCTCGCGCCGGCCGCCAAGCGGCTCGGCGAGCTGCTCGGCGCGGAGGTGGCCTTCGCCACCGACACCGTCGGCGCCTCCGCGAAGGAGACGGTCGAGGCCCTCACCGACGGCCGGGTCGCCGTCATCGAGAACCTGCGCTTCAACGCCGGTGAGACCTCGAAGGACGACGCCGAGCGCGGCGCCTTCGCCGACCAGCTCGCCGAGCTGGCCGACGTCTACGTCGGCGACGGCTTCGGCGCCGTCCACCGCAAGCACGCCTCGGTGTTCGACCTGCCCGCGCGCCTCCCGCACGCGGCCGGCCACCTCATCGCCACCGAGGTCGGCGTCCTGAAGAAGCTCACCGCCGACGTCAAGCGCCCCTACGTGGTCGTCCTCGGCGGCGCCAAGGTCTCCGACAAGCTCGCCGTCATCGACGAGCTGCTCGGCAAGGCCGACCGCATCCTCATCGGCGGCGGCATGGCGTACACCTTCCTCTACGCCAAGGGCTACGAGGTCGGCATCTCCCTGCTTCAGAAGGACCAGGTCGACGTCGTCAAGGAGTACATGCAGCGCGCCGCGGACACCGGTGTCGAACTGGTCCTCCCCGTCGACATCCTGGCCTCCGCGGACTTCCCCGACCTCAAGGGCAAGACCCCGGCCGAGTTCGTCACCGTCGCCGCGGACAAGATCCCCGCCGACAAGGAGGGCCTGGACATCGGCCCCAGGACGCGTGAGCTGTACGCTTCGAAGATCGCCGACGCCGAGACCGTCTTCTGGAACGGCCCGGTGGGCGTCTTCGAGCACCCGGACTACGCGGGCGGCACCACCGCCATCGCGCGGGCGCTCGTCAACAGCGGGGCCTTCACCGTGGTCGGCGGTGGCGACAGCGCCGCCGCGGTCCGCATCCTCGGCTTCGACGAGAACGCCTTCGGTCACATTTCCACCGGTGGTGGCGCCAGCCTCGAATACCTCGAGGGCAAGACGCTCCCCGGCCTCGCCGCCCTGGAGGGCTGAACCCCTATGACCTCTGTCGCAAACGGCCGCACCCCGCTGATGGCGGGCAACTGGAAGATGAACCTCAACCACCTCGAGGCCATCGCCCACGTCCAGAAGCTCGCCTTCGCGCTCGCCGACAAGGACTACGACGCCGTCGACGTCGCGGTGCTCCCGCCCTTCACCGACCTGCGCTCGGTCCAGACCCTGGTCGACGGCGACAAGCTGAAGATCAAGTACGGCGCCCAGGACATCTCGGCGCAGGACTCCGGCGCGTACACCGGTGAGATCTCCGGTCCGATGCTGGCGAAGCTGAACTGCACCTTCGTCGCCGTCGGCCACAGCGAGCGCCGCCAGTACCACGGCGAGACCGACGAGCTCTGCAACTCCAAGGTCAAGGCCGCCTTCCGCAACGGGATCACCCCGATCCTGTGCGTCGGCGAGGGCCTGGACATCCGCAAGGCCGGCCAGCAGGTCCCGTACACGCTGGCCCAGCTCGACGGCGGCCTCAAGGACGTCCCGGCCGAGCAGGTCGAGTCCATCGTGATCGCGTACGAGCCCGTCTGGGCGATCGGCACCGGCGAGGTCGCCACCCCCGAGGACGCGCAGGAGGTCTGCGGGGCGATCCGCGGCCGCCTCGCCGAGCTGTACTCCCAGGAGCTGGCCGACAAGGTCCGCATCCAGTACGGCGGCTCGGTCAAGTCCGGCAACATCGCCGCGATCATGGCCCAGCCCGACGTCGACGGCGCCCTGATCGGCGGCGCGGCGCTGGACACCGACGAGTTCGTCAAGATCGTCCGCTTCCGCGACCAGTGAGTATGCGGTAGGGCGGATCCGTCGTACCCTTGCGGGGGCCGGGGGCTGCTGACGCAGCTTGCCGGCCCTCGCTTCCTCCCAGCAGCAGCCGAAAGCCCAGAAAGTAGGAATCGCCGTGGTTATGGGGTTCTCGATCGCCCTGATCGTCTTCAGCGCTCTGCTGATGCTGCTCGTGCTGATGCACAAGGGCAAGGGCGGCGGCCTTTCCGACATGTTCGGCGGCGGCATGCAGTCCTCGGTCGGCGGCTCCTCCGTGGCGGAGCGCAACCTGGACCGCATCACGGTCGTCATCGGCCTGCTGTGGTTCGCCTGCATCGTCGCGCTCGGCCTGCTCATGAAGTCCAGCACCTGACGGTTCCGGCCATTCCGGCGGCCCCGGCCACCGTGACGGCCTTATCCTGAGTGCGGCGTCCTGGTTGCGGAACAAGTGCCTCTGCTCCCCACTCCCTTGTGGGGATGATCCCTCCGGTTGCTGCACGCGGGTTGGGCTTTACGTAAACTGGGGCGCCCCCAGCGGGTATACCCTCACGCTCGGCGGCACCATCACGCAGGGAGTTACGACCGTGGCAAGTGGCAACGCGATTCGTGGAAGTCGGGTCGGAGCCGGGCCGATGGGCGAGGCCGAGCGCGGCGAATCCGCGCCGCGCCTGCGCATCTCCTTCTGGTGCTCGAACGGGCACGAGACGCAGCCGAGCTTCGCCAGCGACGCGCAGGTGCCGGACACCTGGGACTGCCCGCGCTGCGGGTTCCCGGCCGGCCAGGACCGGGACAACCCGCCCGCGCCGCCGCGCACCGAGCCGTACAAGACGCACCTCGCGTACGTACGCGAGCGCCGCACGGACGCCGACGGCGAGGCGATCCTCGCCGAGGCCCTCGCCAAGCTCCGGGGCGAGATCTGAGTCGGGATCCGAGACCCGGCAGACGTCGGGGCCACACTCGAGAGTGACTCGGGGCCCGGCCCGTGGGAGAGCGAATCCCGCGGGCCGGGCCCCTTTGTGTGCGTTGTCCCCCTTCGAATCCCTTAGGTTGGAAGGTGGCGGGGCACAACAGGACGGAAGAAGTGGGTTGATGTCCGAGATGAACGCAGACAGCCGTACGAGGCTCAACCGGACGCCCGAGTGGATCGCACTCGGCAAGCACCGGGACGAGCTGGGGCAGACGCATCTGCGGGATCTGTTCGAGACGGATCCGGAGCGGGGAACCGGCTACATCCTGCGGGTCGGGGACCTGCACATCGACTACTCCAAGCACCTCGTGACCGACGAGACGCTCGCGCTGCTCCGCGAACTGGCGTCGGCCACCGGCGTGGCACGGCTGCGGGACGCCATGTTCCGCGGCGAGAAGATCAACACGACCGAGGACCGGGCGGTCCTGCACACCGCGCTGCGCGCTCCCGCGGACGCGGTCGTCGAGGTGGACGGCGAGAACGTCGTCCCCGCGGTGCACGCGGTCCTCGACAAGATGGCGGCCTTCTCCGACCGGGTCCGGTCGGGGGAGTGGACCGGGTTCACCGGCAAGCGCATCAAGAACGTGGTCAACATCGGGATCGGCGGCTCCGACCTGGGCCCGGCGATGGCGTACGAGGCGCTGCGCGCCTTCACCGACCGCGGGCTGACCCTGCGCTTCGTGTCCAACGTGGACGGCGCCGACCTGCACGAGGCCGTGCGCGAACTGGACCCGGCGGAGACGCTGTTCATCATCGCCTCGAAGACCTTCACCACCATCGAGACCATCACCAACGCCACCTCGGCGCGGGAATGGCTGCTCGGGGGGCTGGGCGGCGACGCGGCCGCGGTGGCACGGCACTTCGTGGCGCTGTCGACCAACGCCGAGAAGGTCGGCGAGTTCGGCATCGATCCGGCCAACATGTTCGAGTTCTGGGACTGGGTCGGAGGCCGCTACTCCTTCGACTCCGCCATCGGGCTCTCGCTGGTGATCGCCATCGGCCCGGACTCCTTCCGGGAACTGCTGGGCGGCTTCGCGCAGATGGACCGGCACTTCCGCACGGCGCCGCCGGAGCAGAACGCCCCGCTGCTGCTGGGCCTGTTGGGCGTCTGGTACGGGGCCTTCTTCGACGCGCAGTCGCACGCGGTGCTCCCGTACAGCCACTACCTCTCCCGCTTCACGGCCTACTTGCAGCAGCTGGACATGGAGTCCAACGGCAAGTCCGTGGACCGGGACGGCAATCCGGTGGACTGGCAGACCGGCCCGGTGGTGTGGGGCACGCCCGGCACCAACGGGCAGCACGCCTACTACCAGCTGATCCACCAGGGCACCCGGATGATCCCGGCGGACTTCATCGGCTTCGCCCGCCCGGTGGCGGAGCTGCCGCCGGCGCTGGAGGCGCAGCACGACCTGCTGATGGCGAACTTCTTCGCCCAGACGCAGGCGCTCGCCTTCGGCAAGACGGCCGACGAGGTCCGGGCGGAGGGCGTCGCCGAGGCGCTCGTCCCGCACAAGACCTTCCAGGGCAACCACCCGACGACGACCATCCTCGCCGCCGAACTGACCCCGGCGGTGCTGGGCCAGCTCATCGCGCTGTACGAGCACAAGGTGTTCGTCCAGGGCGCGGTGTGGAACATCGACTCCTTCGACCAGTGGGGCGTCGAGCTCGGCAAGGTCCTCGCCAAGCGGGTGGAGCCGGCGCTGACGGAGGGCTCGCACGTGGAGAGCCTCGACCCGTCGACGCGGGCGCTTGTGGCCACGTACCGGGAGCTGCGCGGCCGCTGAGGCCGGATGCACGAAGGGCCCCGCACCGTCCGGTGCGGGGCCCTTCGCCGTCTGCGTCTGCGTCTGCCTCTGCCGTCAGGCGGAGGCCGGGGGGTACAGGCCGGTCGGCAGCTTGGCCGCCGCCGCGCGGTCCAGCAGCCACAGGGTGCGGCTGCGGCCGTAGGCGGCCGCCGCCGGAGCCTGGACCTCGCCCGCGCCGCCGAGGGCGATGGCCACCGCCCCGGCCTTGTCCTCGCCGGCCGCCAGCAGCCACACCTCGCGGGCCGCGCGGATCGCCGGCAGGGTGAGCGAGACGCGGGTCGGCGGAGGCTTCGGGGCGCCGTGGACGCCGACGACGGTGCGCTCGGTCTCGCGGGCCGCCGGGTGCTCGGGGAACAGGGACGCCACGTGGGTGTCCGGGCCCACGCCCAGCATCAGCACGTCGAAACGGGGCACCGGGCCGTGGTCCTCGGGCCCGGCGGCCTTCGCCAGCTCGGCGGCGTAGGAGGCCGCGGCGGCGTCCACGTCGGCGCCGTACGGGCCGTCGGAGGCGGGCATGACGTGCACGCGGGCCGGGTCCACCGGGACGGCGTCCAGGAGGGCCGCACGGGCCTGGGTGTGGTTGCGCTCGGGGTCGTCGGCGGGGAGGTACCGCTCGTCGCCCCACCAGAGGTCGATCCGGGACCAGTCGATCGCGTCCCGCGCGGGGGCGGCGGCGAGGGCCGCGAGCAGGCCGTTGCCGTTGCGGCCGCCGGTCAGGACGACGGAGGCCGAGCCGCGGGCCGCTTGCGCGTCCACGATCTTCGTGATGAGCCGGGCCGCTGCGGCCTGCGCCATCAGCTCCTTGTCCCGGTGGACGACGACCTGGGGAGTCGTCATACCCATGTGCTGCCGCCTTCTTGGTAGTTCTGGGGGTGGTGCGGATGCCGCTGCGCGGAGCCGCTCCCCACCCCGCCCCTTCTCCCCCAGCTACCGCTGGGAGGTGCCCCCAGAAACCGGGGGCGAGCCCCCGGACCCCCCTTGCCCTCAAACGCCGGGCGGGCTGGAAGTGCCGCTGCGCGGCACCTCCAGCCGCACCGGCGACTGAGGTGGGAACGGTGGAAGGGCGGGTAGGGGATCGCTCCGCGCAGCGGTCCGGTGCTACTTGGCCGCCGCCCGCTTGGCCGGCTTGGGGGCCGGCTTCGCCGCAGGGGCCTCGGCCACAGGGGCCTCCGCCGCCTCGGCCTTGGCCGGAGACGGCTTCGGGGCCGGGGCGGACGTCGTGAGCCGGGCGACGCCGAACTTCAGCGAGGCCTCGTACGTGTTGTCCGGGTCCAGCCGGCGCAGCTCCTCCGCCAGGAGTTCCGCCGTGTCGCGGCGCTTGAGCGCCACCGCACGGTCGGGCTGCCCCGGCATGCACAGCGTCGCCAGCGCACCGTCCGCGCGGTCCAGGACGATCAGGCCGTCCTTGGTCTCCAGGCGTACGGCGGTCAGCCCCGGCCCCCCTGACAGGGTCCGGTTGACCGGAACCCCGAGGCGGTCCGCCAGCCACATGGCCAGCAGCTCGCAGCTCGGGTTCTCGTCCTCGCCCTCGACGGTCGCCGAGACCACCGACACCGTCTGCTGGTCCAGCGCGGCAGCCAGCATGGAGCGCCACGGGGTGATCCGGGTCCAGGACAGGTCCGTGTCACCCGGTGCGTAGGCCTGCGCCCGCAGGGCCAGGGCCTCGATCGGGTTCTCGGAGGAGTACGTGTCCGTGATCCGGCGCTGCGCCAGCGCGCCCAGCGGGTCGCCCGCCAGGTCCGCGGGAGCACCCTCCGGCCACCAGACGACCACGGGGGCGTCCGGCAGGAGCAGCGGGAGCACGACCGACTGGGCGTGGTCGACCAGTTCGCCGTGCAGGCGCAGTACGACCGTCTCCCCGGTGCCGGAGTCCGCCCCGACGCGGAGCTCCGCGTCGAGCCGGGCATCGCGGCGACTGCGCGGGGAGCGGCTGACCCGCTTGACCACGACGACGATCCGCGAGGGGTGTTCGTGGGACGCGTCGTTCGCCGACTTGAGCGCGTCGTACGCGTTCTCTTCGTCGGTCACGATCACCAGCGTGAGGACCATGCCGATGGCCGGCGTGCCGATGTCCCGGCGCGCCTGCACCAACGCGGCGTTGATCTTGCTGGAGGTGGTCTCCGTGAGGTCGATCTTCATGGCCGGCGCCAGCTCCGTCCGTCTCGTGCGAGCATCTCGTCCGCCTCGACCGGTCCCCAGGTTCCCGCCGGGTACTGCGCGGGCTTGCCGTGCTTGTCCCAGTACTCCTCGATCGGGTCGAGGATGTTCCAGGAGAGCTCGACCTCCTGATGGCGCGGGAAGAGGTTCGCGTCACCCAGCAGGACATCCAGGATCAGCCGCTCGTAGGCCTCGGGGCTGGACTCGGTGAAGGACTCGCCGTAGGCGAAGTCCATCGTGACGTCCCGTACCTCCATGGAGGTGCCCGGCACCTTGGAGCCGAAGCGGACCGTCACGCCCTCGTCCGGCTGGACCCGGATGACCAGGGCGTTCTGCCCCAGTTCCTCGGTCGCGCCCGACTCGAACGGCAGGTACGGCGCACGCTTGAAGACCACCGCGATCTCCGTCACCCGACGGCCCAGGCGCTTGCCCGTGCGCAGGTAGAACGGGACGCCCGCCCAGCGGCGGTTGTTGATCTCCAGCTTGATGGCCGCGTAGGTGTCGGTCTTCGACTTGGGGTCGATGCCGTCCTCTTCGAGGTACCCGACGACCTTCTCGCCACCCTGCCAGGCCGCCGAGTACTGGCCGCGCACGGTGTGCTTGCCCAGGTCCTCCGGCAGCTCCACGGCGGCCAGCACCTTGAGCTTCTCGGCCACCAGCGCCTTGGGGTGGAAGGAGCCGGGCTCCTCCATCGCCGTCAGCGCCAGCAGCTGGAGCAGGTGGTTCTGGATGACGTCGCGGGCCGCGCCGATGCCGTCGTAGTAACCGGCCCGGCCGCCGATGCCGATGTCCTCCGCCATGGTGATCTGCACGTGGTCGACGTACGACCGGTTCCAGATCGGCTCGAACATGGTGTTGGCGAAGCGGAGCGCCAGGATGTTCTGGACGGTCTCCTTGCCGAGGTAGTGGTCGATCCGGAAGACCTCGTCACGGGGGAAGACCTCGTGGACGACCTTGTTGAGCTCTTCCGCGCTCTTCAGGTTGTGGCCGAAGGGCTTCTCGATGACGGCACGCCGCCAGGAGCCCTCCTTCTGCGCCAGGCCGTGGTCCTTGAGCTGCTGGACCACCTTGGGGAAGAACTTCGGCGGCACCGAGAGGTAGAAGGCGAAGTTGCCGCCCGTGCCCTGGGCCTTGTCGAGCTCCTCGATGGTCGACTTCAGCGTCTCGAAGGCCGCGTCGTCGTCGAACTCGCCCTGGACGAACCGGCAGCCCTGCACCAGCTGCTGCCAGACCTCCTCACGGAAGGGGGTGCGCGAGTGCTCCTTGACGGCCTCGTACACCTCCTGGGCGAAGTCCTCGTCCTGCCACTCACGCCGGGCGAAACCGATCAGCGAGAAGCCCGGAGGCAGCAGGCCGCGGTTCGCGAGGTCGTAGACGGCGGGCATGAGCTTCTTGCGCGACAGGTCACCCGTAACGCCGAAAATGACCAGGCCGGACGGCCCCGCGATGCGCGGGAGCCGCCGGTCCTGTGCGTCACGAAGCGGGTTCGCTCCGTTCACCGACAAAATACTCAGTCCTCCGCGGGGGCGAGGCGCTTGAGCTCCGCCTCGGTCGACTTCAGCAGGTCGTTCCACGACGCCTCGAACTTCTCGACGCCTTCGTCTTCGAGCAGCTGCACCACATCGTCGTACGAGATGCCGAGCTTCGCGACCGCGTCCAGCTCGGCGCGCGCCTGCTCGTAGGTGCCCCGGATGGTGTCGCCGGAGACCTCGCCGTGGTCGGCGGTGGCCTCCAGGGTCGCCTCGGGCATGGTGTTCACGGTGCCGGGCGCGACCAGGTCCACCACGTACAGGGTGTCCTTGTACGCCGGGTCCTTGACGCCGGTCGAGGCCCACAGCGGACGCTGCTTGTTGGCCTGCGCCTTGTCCAGGGCCGCCCAGCGCTCGCTGCCGAACACCTCTTCGTACGCCTCGTAGGCCAGACGGGCGTTGGCGAGGGCCGCCTTGCCCTTCAGGGCCTTGGCCTCGTCGGTGCCGATGCCGTCCAGGCGCTTGTCGATCTCGCTGTCCACGCGGGACACGAAGAAGGAAGCGACCGAGTGGATCTTGGAGAGGTCCAGGCCGGCGGCCTTCGCCTTCTCCAGGCCCGCCAGGTACGCGTCCATGACCGCGCGGTAGCGCTCCAGCGAGAAGATCAGCGTCACGTTGACGCTGATGCCCTTGCCGATGACCTCGGTGATCGCCGGCAGGCCGGCCTCGGTCGCCGGGATCTTGATGAGGGTGTTGGGGCGGTCCACCAGCCAGGCGAGCTGCTTGGCCTCGGCGATGGTCGCCGCGGTGTTGTGCGCCAGACGCGGGTCGACCTCGATCGACACGCGGCCGTCCTGGCCCTCGGTCGAGTCGTAGACCGGACGCAGGATGTCGGCGGCGTCACGGACGTCCGCCGTCGTGATCATGCGGATCGCCTCGTCGACGGTGACCTTGCGGGTGGCGAGGTCGGTGAGCTGCTGCTCGTAGCCGTCGCCGCTGCTGATCGCCTTCTGGAAGATCGACGGGTTGGTGGTGACACCGACCACGTGCTGCTGGTCGATGAGTTCGGCGAGGTTGCCGGACGTGATGCGCTTGCGGGACAGATCGTCCAGCCAGATCGCCACGCCCTCGTCGGAGAGGCGCTTGAGTGCGTCTGCCATGGGAATTACATCTCCTACTGGTTCAGGTGCCGGTCTCAGCGCGCGGCGGCGGTGATGGAGGCCTTGGCGGCTGCGGTGACGGCTTCGGCGGTGAGGCCGAACTCGCGGAACAGGACGGCGCCGTCGGCCGAGGCACCGAAGTGCTCCAGCGAGACGATCCGGCCCGCGTCCCCGACGTAACGGTGCCAGGTCAGGCCGATGCCGGCCTCGACCGCGACTCGCGCCTTGACGGAGGGCGGCAGAACGCTGTCCTTGTACTCCTGGTCCTGCTCCTCGAACCACTCGACGGAGGGCATCGAGACCACGCGCGCCGGGACGCCCTCGGCCTGCAGCGCCTCGCGCGCGGCGACGGCGAGCTGGACCTCGGAGCCGGTGCCGATGAGGACGACCTGGGCGGGGCCGCCCTCGGCCTCGAACAGCACGTAACCGCCCTTGGCGGCGTTCTCGTCGCGCTCGTAGGTCGGCACGCCCTGGCGGGTGAGCGCCAGACCGTGCGGGGCGCCCTTGCCGAACACCTTGGTGTGGCGGCGCAGGATCTCGCGCCAGGCGATGGCGGTCTCGTTCGCGTCCGCCGGGCGGACCACGTTCAGGCCCGGGATGGCGCGCAGCGCGGCGACGTGCTCGACCGGCTGGTGGGTCGGGCCGTCCTCGCCGAGACCGATGGAGTCGTGCGTCCACACGTACGTCACCGGCAGGTGCATCAGTGCGGAGAGGCGGACGGCGTTGCGCATGTAGTCGGAGAACACCAGGAAGGTGCCGCCGTAGATGCGGGTGTGGCCGTGCAGCGCGATGCCGTTCATGGCCGCGGCCATGGCGTGCTCGCGGATGCCGAAGTGGATGGTGCGGCCGTACGGGTCGGCCTCCGGCAGCGGGTTGCCCACCGGCAGGAACGAGGAGTTCTTGTCGATGGTCGTGTTGTTGGAGCCGGCCAGGTCGGCCGAGCCGCCCCACAGCTCCGGGATGACCGCGCCGAGGGCCTCGAGGACCTTGCCGGAGGCGGCGCGGGTGGCGACGCCCTTGCCGGTCTCGAAGACGGGGAGCTTGTCCTCCCAGCCCGCGGGCAGCTCGTTGGCCTCGATGCGGTCGAAGGCGGCGGCGCGCTCCGGGTTGGCGGTGCGCCAGGCGGAGAAGTCCTTCTCCCAGGCGGCCCTGGCCTCGCGGCCGCGGTCCGCCAGGCTGCGGGTGTGGGCGATGACCGCGTCCGAGACCTCGAAGGTCTGCTCCGGGTCGAAGCCGAGCACGCGCTTGGTCGCGGCGACCTCGTCGTTGCCGAGGGCCGAGCCGTGGGAGGCCTCGGTGCCCTGGGCGTGCGGGGCTGGCCAGGCGATGATCGAGCGGGCCGCGATGAAGGACGGGCGCCCGGTCTCGGCCTTGGCGGCCTGGAGGGCGGCGAACAGGGCCTTCGGGTCGAGGTCGCCGTTCTCCTGCTGCTCGACGCGCTGGACGTGCCAGCCGTACGCCTCGTAGCGCTTGATGGTGTCCTCGGAGACGGCCGTCTCCGTGTCACCCTCGATGGAGATGTGGTTGTCGTCCCACAGCAGCACCAGGTTGCCGAGCTTCTGGTGGCCGGCCAGCGCGGACGCCTCGTGGGAGATGCCCTCCTGGAGGCAGCCGTCGCCCGCGATCGCGTAGATCATGTGGTCGAACGGGGAGGTGCCCGCGGCGGCCTCCGGGTCGAACAGGCCGCGCTCGTAGCGGGCGGCCATGGCCATGCCCACCGCGTTGGCGATGCCCTGGCCCAGCGGGCCGGTGGTGGTCTCGACGGCTTCGGTGTGGCCGTACTCCGGGTGTCCGGGGGTCTTGGAGCCCCAGGTGCGGAACGCCTTGAGGTCGTCCAGCTCCAGGCCGAAGCCACCGAGGTAGAGCTGGGTGTAAAGGGTGAGGGACGAGTGCCCCGCGGAGAGCACGAAGCGGTCGCGGCCGACCCACTCATGGTCCGCCGGGTCGTGCCGCATGACCTTCTGGAAAAGCGTGTACGCGGCGGGTGCCAGGCTCATCGCCGTACCGGGGTGGCCGTTCCCGACCTTCTGGACCGCGTCGGCGGCCAGGATGCGGGCGGTGTCGACGGCCCGCTGGTCCAGTTCGGTCCACTCGAGCTCTGTGGTGGTCGGCTTGGTGCTCACCGTTGCCAGGGCTCCTCTCCACATGTTGTTTTCCCGGTGACGAACGGTGACACCGGCGCGATTCCGAGCCTACCCCCGCCGGGGCGTGCGGCTATTCGAGTGCAGGCAGTGCGTCGCCGTCCCGGCGCCCGGTGTTCACCTGGGATCCGGCGGCCGCGGACGCGGCCGTCGGTCCGATCGGCCCAACACGAGTCGACCCCCGCGCGGGGCGAGGTAAGAGCTACGTCTACAGTGGCGTGGTACGCGCAAGCCTTTACCGCCCTTTCATTTACTGAAGGGGCCGCGTCGGAAGCTTGCTGGATTCTCTCTCAGGGGTGTGCGTGACGGCCGTCGAATCCCGTCCAGCGGGGGTGCTCGGGACGAGCCCCGGTCACCGGCCGTTCGGGGCCCGGGTCATGGCTTTCGTGGCTTTGACCAAGCCTCGGATCATCGAACTTCTGCTGATCACCACAGTGCCGGTGATGTTCCTCGCCGAGCAGGGGGTGCCCTCGCTGTGGCTGGTGCTCGCCACCTGCTTCGGCGGCTACCTCTCCGCGGGCGGCGCCAACGCGCTGAACATGTACATCGACCGCGACATCGACGCGCTGATGGACCGCACGGCGCAGCGGCCGCTGGTGACCGGCATGGTGAGCCCGCGTGAGTGCCTGGTCTTCGGCATCTCGCTCGGGGTCATCTCGACCCTGTTCTTCGGCCTGCTCATCAACTGGCTGTCGGCAGCCCTCGCGCTCGGCGCGCTCCTCTTCTATGTGGTCGTCTACACGATGCTGCTGAAGCGGCGCACCGCGCAGAACATCGTCTGGGGCGGGATCGCCGGCTGTCTGCCGGTGCTCATCGGCTGGTCGGCGGTGAAGAACGAGGTCTCCTGGGCCGCGGTCATCCTCTTCCTCGTCATCTTCTTCTGGACGCCGCCGCACTACTGGCCGCTGTCCATGAAGGTGAAGGACGACTACGCGCGGGTCGGCGTGCCGATGCTGCCGGTGGTGGCGGGCAACAAGGCCGTCGCCCGTCAGATCGTCCTCTACAGCTGGGTGATGGTGGCGGTCTCGCTGCTGCTGACCCCGCTGGGGTACACCGGCTGGTTCTACACCTCGGTCGCGCTGCTGGCCGGCGGCTGGTGGCTGTGGGAGGCGCACGCGCTGAGCGCCCGGGCCAAGGCCGGGGTGACGGGCGCGAAGCTCAAGGAGATGCGGCTGTTCCACTGGTCGATCACTTATGTGTCGCTCCTCTTCGTCGCCGTGGCCGTGGATCCCTTCCTCCGTTGATTACTCGCCGGTAGCATGCCGTCCATGGCAGAGACCCCAGACACCGCAGACACCGCCGGGGCCGCAGCGCCCGCGGACAAGAAGCAGAGCCGTACGGCCGCGAAGCTGGCCCGGCAGATCGGCGCGTTCGCCAAGCAGCACGGCGGCGCCGAGGGCCAGCTCGCGCACATCGGCCAGGCCGGCACCCGGATCGTGCTCGTGGGCACCGACGGGGGCTGGGGCGACCTGGTGGCCCCGACGTACGCCGTGGCCCAGCTCGCCGCCGAGAAGGCCGGGCTGACCCTCCACGAGGAGTTCGACGGGGAGTTCGCCGCCCGTGTGAAGACCGGCCCCTACGAGTGGACGCGGATGGCCGGCATCCAGCTCGGCGGCCCCGCGAACCCGGCGGCCTGACCCCCCGGGTGCCCGCTCGGTCAAGCGCGCGAGCAACACCTCACACCCCGCTCACCCGTTAGGACGTGTGGAAGCCCCTTCCTCACGTCCGCAACGGGATGCCCGGATGATCGAAACGCCGCCCCTGGTGGACCAGCACTGCCACGGAGTGCTCCGTACGGAGCTGGGACTCGCCACCTTCGAGGCCCAGCTGATCCGTACGGCGGGCCCGCCCGCCGCCGGCACCACCTTCTTCGACACCCAGACCGGTTTCGCCGTACGCCGCTGGTGCCCGCCCCTGCTGGGGCTGGAGCCGCACTGCGCGCCCGCCCGCTACCTGGCCCGGCGCCGCGAACTGGGGGCCGCCGAGAGCGCGCGCAGGCTGCTGCGCGGCTCGGGGGTGGGGTCCTACCTCGTCGACACGGGAGCCCCCGGGGACCTCACGGGGCCCAAGGAACTGGCCCTCGCCGGGGACGCGGAGGCCTTCGAGGTGGTCCGGCTGGAGTTACTGGCCGAGCAGGCCGCCGACACCTCCGGCACCGTCGCCGCCTTCCTCGCCAACCTCGCCGGAGCCGTCCACCACGCCGCCGCCGGAGCCGTCGCCTTCCGCTGCGGGGCCCGCACCGGCTGCGCGGCCGCCCTGGCCCGCGCCCCGGAGCCGCCCGGGCCCGGTGAGGTGCGCGGGGCCGCCGGGCGGTGGCTGGCCGCCCGGACCAGGGGAGGGGCGCTACGGGACCCCGTACTCCTGCGGCACCTGCTGTGGAGCGCGGTGACCTCCGGGCTGCCGCTCCAGCTGCACACCGGCGGGGCCGACCCGGAGCCGCTGACCGGGTTCGTACGGGCCACCGCGGGCGTCGGGGCGCGGCTGGTGCTGTTCGGCGGGTACCCGTACCACCGGCACACGGCCCGGCTGGCGGCGGCGTACCCGCACGTCCACGCCGACCTCGGCCCGGCCCTCGCGCGGACGGGGGCGCGGGCCGGCCCCGTACTGGCCGAGCTGCTGGAACTCGCGCCCTTCGGCAAGCTGCTGTACTCCAGCGGCGGCCGGAACCTGCCCGAGCTGCACGCCGTCGGCGCGCTGGTGTTCCGCGAGGCGCTGGGCCGGGTCCTGGGCGGCTGGGTCGCGGACGGGGCCTGGTCCTGGCAGGACGCGCAACGGGTCGCGGGGATGCTCGCGGCGGGCAACGCCCGGCGCGTCTACCGGCTCGACGAGCGCGGCTGACGACACCGGACACCGCACCGGACACCGCACCGGCCGCCGCGCCTGACGCCCTGCCGGACGGGCGCCTCAGACCGCCGAGAGCTGCGCCTCGTCCCGCGCCGGGACCTCGGCCCGGTCGGCGGAGCGCTCGCGCAGGCTCAGGGCCACGCGGAGCACGGCGATCCACACCAGGCAGGAGCCGAGCATGTGCACGGCGACCAGCACCTCGGGCAGCTGCGTGAAGAACTGCACGTACCCGATGGCGCCCTGGGCGAGCAGCACGAGCAGCAGGTCGCGGGCGCGCGCCCGGGTGTCGAGGGGAGCGTCCACCACCCGCAGCACCAGCCACATGGCGACGGCGAGCGCGCAGACCAGCCAGGCGGCGATCGCGTGCACGTGGGCGGTGGCCGCCCAGTCGAACGGCATCCGCTTGATCTCGCTCTTGTCACCGGCGTGCGGCCCGGAGCCCGTCACGACCGTGCCCGCCGCGATCAGCACGAGGGTGGTGGCGATCAGCGCCCACGACAGCTTGCGCACCGGCCCGGGCACGCGCGGCCGGGGGGCGCCCTCGCCCTCACGGGTGCGCTGCCAGGAGACGGTGGTGACCGCGATCAGGCCGGTGGCGAGCAGGAAGTGCCCGGCGACGCTGTACGGGTTGAGACCGGTCAGGACGGTGATGCCGCCGAGGATCGCGTTGCACACCACGAGGACGAACTGGACCCAGCCGAGCTTCGTCAGCGAGTGCCGCCAGGGCTTGGCCGAGCGCGCCGCGAGGATGAACCAGCCGACGGCCGCGCTGAGCACGTACGTCAGCATCCGGTTGCCGAACTCGATGACGCCGTGGAAGCCCTGGGCCTGCGTCACGACCAGGCTGTCGTCGGTGCACTTGGGCCAGGTGTCGCAGCCGAGACCGGATCCGGTCAGCCGCACCGCGCCACCGGTGACGATGATGGCCATGCTCATCAGGAGCGCGGCGGACGCGGCCCGCCGGACGGTCCGGGGTGACGGCGTCCAGCGGTCGGCGATGTATGCGAATGGGTTCAACACGGCGCCTATCGTATGCGGCGCCTTGTGCAAAGTTTCACGAGGGGGTGGCAGCTGGTGCGTCGGGCCCGACGACCAGGCGGAACCTGGCCCCGGCGGGATCGCCCTCCTCGTGCCACCACACGAGGACGCGCCACCGGCCGCCCTCGCCGGGATACTGCGGCGACCGGGCGAACTCCCGCACCAGCCCGTCCCCCACCTCCCGCGCCGTGAGCCCCCGAACCTCCGCCGAGCCCCGCCACGGCTCGGGCCGTACGCTCCACAGCCCGTCGGGCCCGCGCACCTCCACCCGCCACACCGCGACCCAGGGGGTGACCTCCAGCATCGTGGCGACCTGCTCGGCGTCCAGCCCCAGCCGGGTCCCGATCACGGCCTCGGGCACGCCCTGGATCCGGGCGGCCACCACCGCCTGCGGCAGCAGCCGCTCCGGCAGCAGCCCCTCGGCCCGCAGTCCCGCCAGCGAGTCGAAGCCCAGGAAGCGCAGCCGCAGCTCCAGCTGGCGGCCGATGTGGTCCAGGGCCTCCTCCGCCTCCTGAGCCTCCTCGGGCCCGGGGGCGGCGAGCAGCAGCCGGCGGAACCCGGACTCCGCGTCCACCGCCCAGGCGACCGCCTCGGAGGCGGAGCCCAGCTCCGCGAGCCGGTCCCCGAGGAACACCTTGGCCTGCGCGAGCCCCCGCCGGTTGACCGGGTCGTCCTGGTCCAGGCCCGCCCAGACCTCGACGGCGGCCCGGGTCAGGTCACGGGCGCGCTCGCCGGCCGCCCGTTCCATCGCGCTCGGTCCGCTCGCGGCGCCGCCCCCGCCCAGCGGATGCCGGGGGAGCCGCGCCCCGTCGCTCAGCGGCCAGGCCAGCCAGACCCCCTGGTTGATCAGACCCCGGGCGTACCACCGGGCGTACTCCGGCGCGTGCGGCGCGGCTCCCTGCGCATACCGCAGCCCCTCCTCGACGGCGGCCAGCGCCCCGGCCCGGTCCCCGCCCGCGAACCGGCGCGCCGCGAGGTCGCCCAGGCGCAGCCCGAGCCGGGCGGCGCACTCGGGGTCGGTCCGGGCGGGCTCGCGCAGCGCGCCGATCAGCTCGCGCAGCAGCCGCTCGCTCTCGGCGGGGCCGGCGTGCGCCGCTCCCGACCTGATCCGCGCCCACTGCTCGTCCAGCCGTAGAACGGCCTCCCGCTGCGCCATGCCCGCCCCCCGGCGTCACTGATTGCGTGAATGCAGTAGTCGAGTGATGGTACCGTGGCAGTGAGTAACCGGGCGGGTCTCAACCCGGTTGGTGTTGATCACGTGAGACTCGGCCGTCCGTTGGAGGGTCGAGCGGTGTGAGCCAGGAATCACCTCCGCTCGCGGAGGTGAGGAGTCAATCCCAGCGGAAGAGCTTCGCCGCGGCCCCCAGGCCCAGTACCGCCCAGCCTCCGAGCACGGCCGCGTCGCCCCACGGCAGCGCGGCCCCGTGCTGGAGCACCTCGCGCAGCCCGTCGGACAGCGCCGAGATCGGCAGCAGCCCCAGGACCGCCTGCACCGCGCCGGGGAACTTCTCCAGCGGCACGATCACCCCGCCGCCGACCAGCAGCAGCAGGAACACCAGGTTGGCCGCGGCCAGGGTCACCTCGGCCTTGAGGGTGCCCGCCATCAGCAGCCCGAGCCCGGAGAAGGCGGCCGTGCCGAGCAGGATCAACGCCGCGACCGACAGCGGGTTCCCGTGCGGGGACCAGCCCAGCGCGAAGGCGATCACCGTCAGCAGGGCGATCTGGAGCACCTCGGTGACCAGCACCGACAGGGTCTTGGCGGCCATCAGCGCCCAGCGCGGCAGCGGGGAGGCCCCGAGCCGCTTGAGCACCCCGTAGCGGCGGTCGAAGCCGGTGGCGATGGCCTGGCCGGTGAAGGCGGTGGACATCACGGCGAGCGCGAGGATGCCGGGGGCCAGGAAGTCGACCGGCTTCCCGGCACCCGTCTCCACGATGTCCACGGCGGAGAAGAGCGTCAGCAGCAGCGCCGGGATGATCACGGTGAGCAGCAGCTGCTCCCCGTTGCGCAGCAGCATCCGGGTCTCCAGCGCGGTCTGCGCGAGGATCATCCGGGACACCGGCGCGGCCCCGGGCCGGGGGGTGAACGTACCGGCGCTCATGCGCGCAGCTCCTTACCGGTCAGCTCAAGGAAGACGTCTTCGAGGGTGTGCCGTTCCACGGAGAGGCTGTCCGGCATCACCCCGTGCTGGGCGCACCAGGAGGTGACGGTGGCCAGCATCTGCGGGTCCACGTCGCCGGTGAGCCGGTAGGCGCCCGGGGTGAGCTCGGCCGCCTGGGTGCCGTCGGGCAGGGCCTTCAGCAGCGAGGCGAGGTCGAGGGAGGGGCGTCCGGTGAAGCGCAGGGTGTTCTCGGCGCCGCCCCGGCACAGCTGCTCGGGGCTGCCGTGGGCGATGACCTTGCCGGCGTCCACGATGGCGACCTCGTCGGAGAGCTGTTCGGCCTCGTCCATGTGGTGGGTGGTGAGGACGACGGTGGCCCCGTCGGCGCGCAGTTCCCGTACGAGCTCCCAGGTCGCGCGGCGGGCCTGCGGGTCGAGGCCGGCGGTGGGCTCGTCCAGGAAGACCAGCTCCGGGCGGCCGACGACGGCCATGGCCAGGGCGAGCCGCTGCTGCTGGCCGCCGGAGAGCCGGCGGTAGGGCGTGCGGCCGCAGCCGCCGAGGCCGAGGCGTTCCACGAGGGTGCCGACGTCCAGCGGGTCGGCGTAAAGCTTCGCCATGTGGCGCAGCATCTCGACGGCGCGGGCGCCGGAGTAGACCCCGCCGGACTGGAGCATCACGCCGATGCGCGGGCGCAGCTCCTCGGCCCGGGCGACCGGGTCGAGGCCGAGGACGCGGACGGTGCCGGCGTCGGGGCGGTGGTAGCCCTCGCAGGTCTCCACGGTGGTGGTCTTGCCCGCGCCGTTGGGGCCGAGTACCGCGGTGACGGAGCCGCGCGGGACGGTGAGGTCCAGGCCGTCCACCGCCGTTTTGGGGCCGTACCGCTTCACCAGTCCGCGGATCTCCACGGCGGGGTCGTTGCTCATGGTGAGTGAGTCTACGGAGCCCGGGAAGGGGGCCCTGGTCCTGGGGTGGGCGGGGTGAGGGGCCGCCGAATTCGAGCACCGTGTCGCGAACGCGGCTCTTTTTCAGCCTGGCGGCCCTGGATGGCCCAGCGGCTTTCGGTGACCTTTTCCGTCTGCTGGTTCACCGGCGGGGCCCGGAGAGAAAGCGGAATGCTGTCTACTGAATAACTCTCCGTAGATAAATAAGGTAACCCTTAGTGATAGAGGCCACCAGGCGTGGCCTCCGTCACGGCTTGTCGGGGCTCACTTAATTACGCAACAATGGCGTTGTGAAAAACGGCGAACGGATGAGCGAGGCCCCCCAGGGGGAGCTCGCGACCGGGGAGCGGTCAACCCGCAACCGGGTCGCGCGGTCCATCCTGGACCACGGTCCGTCCACCGTCGCCGACCTCGCGCAGCGTCTAGGCCTCACCCAGGCCGCCGTCCGCCGCCACCTCGACACGCTCGTCACCGACGACGTGGTCGCATCCCGTGAGCAGCGTGTGTACGGCACGCGCACCCGGGGCCGGCCCGCCAAGGTCTTCGCGCTGACCGACTGCGGCCGCGACGCCTTCGACCAGTCCTACGACGTGCTCGCCGCGGACGCCCTGCGCTGGATCGCGCAGTCCGTCGGCGGAGGCGAGCAGGGAGAGGCGGCCGTCGCCGCCTTCGCCCGGTCCCGGATGGAGACGCAGGCGCGGAGCTACCGGGAAGCCGTCGACGCGGCCGCCCCGGCGGACCGCACGGAGGCCCTTGCCAGGGCGTTGACCGCGGACGGGTACGCTGCTACGGCGAAGAGCGCTCCCGGTCCGCACAGCGGTGAACAGCTCTGCCAGCACCACTGCCCGGTCGCACATGTCGCCGAGCAGTTCCCGCAGCTCTGCGAGGCGGAGACCGAGGTCTTCTCCCGTCTGCTCGGGACACATGTGCAGCGACTCGCCACGATCGCCCACGGCGACGGGGTGTGCACCACGTTCATTCCGCGTAGCGCGAGCGCCACACAGACCGACACATCAGTATCTGCAAGTACGGCCGGGAGGAACCCCGCATGACCACGGAGACTGCTCACCCTGAGCTCGATGGCCTGGGCACCTACGAATACGGCTGGGCCGACTCCGACGCGGCCGGCGCCGCTGCCAAGCGGGGTCTGTCCGAGGATGTCGTCCGCGACATCTCGGCGAAGAAGTCCGAGCCGGAGTGGATGCTGAAGCTCCGCCTCAAGGGTCTCAAGCTGTTCGACAAGAAGCCCATGCCGAACTGGGGCTCCGACCTCTCGGGCATCGACTTCGACAACATCAAGTACTTCGTGCGTTCCACCGAGAAGCAGGCCGCTTCCTGGGAGGACCTGCCCGAGGACATCAAGAACACGTACGACAAGCTCGGCATCCCCGAGGCGGAGAAGCAGCGCCTCGTCGCCGGTGTCGCGGCCCAGTACGAGTCCGAGGTCGTCTACCACCAGATCCGCGAGGACCTGGAGGAGCAGGGCGTCATCTTCCTCGACACGGACACCGCGCTCAAGGAGCACCCGGAGCTCTTCCAGGAGTACTTCGGCACGGTCATCCCGGTCGGCGACAACAAGTTCGCCTCGCTGAACACGGCCGTGTGGTCCGGTGGCTCCTTCATCTACGTCCCCAAGGGCGTCAAGGTCGACATCCCGCTCCAGGCCTACTTCCGTATCAACACGGAGAACATGGGCCAGTTCGAGCGGACGCTGATCATCGTCGACGAGGACGCGTACGTCCACTACGTCGAGGGCTGCACCGCCCCGATCTACTCCTCGGACTCGCTGCACAGCGCCGTGGTCGAGATCATCGTGAAGAAGGGCGGCCGCTGCCGCTACACGACCATCCAGAACTGGTCGAACAACGTCTACAACCTGGTCACCAAGCGCGCCGTGGCGTACGAGGGCGCGACCATGGAGTGGATCGACGGCAACATCGGTTCCAAGGTCACCATGAAGTACCCGGCCGTCTACCTGATGGGCGAGCACGCCAAGGGCGAGACCCTGTCCATCGCCTTCGCGGGCGAGGGCCAGCACCAGGACGCCGGCTCCAAGATGGTCCACATGGCGCCGAACACCTCCTCGAACATCGTCTCCAAGTCGGTGGCCCGGGGCGGCGGCCGGACCTCGTACCGAGGCCTGGTCGAGATCGGCGAGGGTGCCCACGGCTCGAAGTCCAACGTGCTGTGTGACGCGCTCCTGGTCGACACGATCTCCCGCTCGGACACGTACCCCTACGTGGACGTGCGCGAGGACGACGTCTCCATGGGCCACGAGGCCACGGTCTCCAAGGTCTCCGACGACCAGCTCTTCTACCTGATGCAGCGCGGCCTCACCGAGTTCGAGGCCATGGCCATGATCGTGCGCGGCTTCGTCGAGCCGATCGCGAAGGAGCTGCCGATGGAGTACGCGCTGGAGCTCAACCGGCTGATCGAGCTGCAGATGGAGGGCTCGGTCGGTTAGTCCCGACCGCCCCGTCCGCAGCACATTCTTTGACGAAGGAAGAGAGCAAGACGACAGCCATGGCTGAGGCTCAGAACATTCCGGCGGGCTCCACCACCGCCGGCGCGATCGCGGTGGCCGCCGAGTCCACCGTCGCCACCCGGATGAGCGCGCCCCCGTCCTTCGACGTGGCCGACTTCCCGGTTCCGCACGGCCGCGAGGAGGAGTGGCGGTTCACCCCGCTGGCCCGCCTCAAGGGTCTGCACGACGGCACCGCGGTCGCCAACGGCACCATGAAGGCCCAGATCGACGCGCCCGAGGGCGTGACGGTCGAGTCCGTCGAGCGCGACGACGAGCGGATCGGCAAGGCCGGCGCGCCCGTCGACCGGGTCTCCGCGCAGGCGTTCTCCTCGTTCGCCAAGGCCACGGTCGTCACCGTGCCCAAGGAGACCGTGCTCGAAGAGCCGATCCGCGTCGCGCTGCACGGTGAGGGCGGTACGACCTTCGGTCACACCGTCTTCGACATCAAGCCGTTCGCCGAGGCGATCATCGTGATCGACCACACCGGTGACGGCGTGCGCGCCGCCAACGTCGACATCCTCGTCGGCGACGGCGCCAAGGTGACCTTCGTGTCCGTGCAGGACTGGGACGACACCGCCGTCCACACCTCGCAGCACAACGCCCTGATCGGCCGCGACGCGAGCCTCAAGTCCGTGGTCGTCACCTTCGGCGGCGACCTGGTCCGCCTGCACCCGCGCGTCAGCTACGCGGGCCCGGGCGGCGAGGCCGAGATGCTCGGCCTGTACTTCACGGACGCCGGCCAGCACCAGGAGCACCGCCTCCTGGTCACGCACGACGCCCCGCACTGCAAGTCGAACGTGGTCTACAAGGGCGCGCTCCAGGGCCAGGACGCCCACGCCGTCTGGATCGGTGACGTGCTCATCGAGAAGACCGCCGAGGGCACCGACACCTACGAGATGAACCGCAACCTCGTCCTCACGGACGGCGCGCGGGTCGACTCGGTGCCGAACCTGGAGATCGAGACCGGCGAGATCGTCGGCGCCGGCCACGCCTCCGCCACCGGCCGTTTCGACGACGAGCAGCTCTTCTACCTGCAGTCCCGCGGCATCCCGGCCGACGAGGCCCGCCGCCTGGTCGTGCGCGGCTTCTTCGCCGAGCTCGTCCAGCAGATCGGTGTCGCGGACATCGAGCAGCGCCTCCTCGCCAAGATCGAGGCCGAGCTGTCGGCGGCGGTCTGATGACCTACCTCAAGGCCTGTGCGCTGAGCGAGCTGGAGGAGAACACCCCCAAGCGGGTGGAGCTCGACGGCACGCCGGTGTCCATCGTCTCCACCGAGGGCGAGGTGTTCGCGATCAACGACATCTGCTCGCACGCGAACGTCTCGCTCTCGGAGGGCGAGGTCGAGGACTGCATGATCGAGTGCTGGCTGCACGGGTCGTCCTTCGACCTGCGCACCGGCAAGCCGTCCGGTCTGCCCGCGACCCGCCCCGTACCCGTTTACCCCGTAAAGATCGAAGGGGACGACGTGCTCGTCTCCCTCACCCAGGAGTCCTGAGGTATCCATGGCAACGCTTGAAATCCACGACCTGCACGTCTCCGTCGAGGCCGAGAACGGCGCCCGCGAGATCCTCAAGGGCGTCGACCTCACCGTCAAGCAGGGTGAGACGCACGCCATCATGGGTCCGAACGGCTCCGGCAAGTCCACGCTGGCGTACTCGCTGGCCGGGCACCCGAAGTACACGATCACCGGTGGCACCGTCACCCTCGACGGCGAAGACGTCCTGGAGATGTCCGTCGACGAGCGCGCCCGCGCCGGCGTCTTCCTCGCCATGCAGTACCCGGTCGAGGTCCCCGGCGTCTCGGTCTCCAACTTCCTGCGGACCTCCGCCACGGCCATCCGCGGCGAGGCCCCCAAGCTGCGCACCTGGGTGAAGGAGGTCAAGTCCGCCATGGAGCAGCTCCAGATGGACCCGGCCTTCGCCGAGCGCAACGTCAACGAGGGCTTCTCCGGCGGTGAGAAGAAGCGCCACGAGATCCTCCAGCTGGAGCTCCTCAAGCCGAAGATCGCGATCCTCGACGAGACGGACTCCGGTCTGGACGTCGATGCCCTGCGCCAGGTCTCCGAGGGCGTCAACCGCGTCCGCGCGACCGGCGAGGTCGGCACCCTGCTGATCACGCACTACACGCGCATCCTCCGTTACATCAAGCCCGACTTCGTCCACGTCTTCTCGGAAGGCCGCATCGTCGAGTCCGGCGGTGCCGAGCTCGCCGACAAGCTGGAGGCGGAAGGCTACGAGTCGTACAGCACGAAGGGTGGCGCGACCGCGTGACACAGCTGCCTGGCCTCCTCGACATCGAGGCGATCCGCAAGGACTTCCCCCTGCTGGATCGTGTGGTCCACGACGGGAAGAAGATCGTTTACCTGGACAACGCGGCGACCTCGCAGAAGCCGCGCCAGGTGCTCGACGCGCTGAACGAGTACTACGAGCAGCACAACGCCAACGTCCACCGTGGCGTGCACGTGCTCGCCGAGGAGGCCACGGCGCTGTACGAGGGCGCTCGCGACAAGGTCGCCGCCTTCATCAACGCGCCGAGCCGCGACGAGGTGATCTTCACCAAGAACGCCTCGGAGTCGCTCAACCTGGTCGCGAACATGCTCGGCTGGGCGGACGAGCCCTACCGGGTCGACCGCGACACCGAGATCGCCATCACGGAGATGGAGCACCACTCCAACATCGTGCCGTGGCAGCTGCTCGCGCAGCGCACCGGCGCGAAGCTGAAGTGGTTCGGCCTCACCGACGACGGCCGGCTCGACCTGTCCAACATCGAAGAGGTCATCACGGAGAAGACGAAGATCGTCTCCTTCACGCTGGTCTCCAACATCATGGGCACGGTCAACCCGACCGAGGCGATCGTCCGGCGCGCCCAGGACGTCGGCGCCCTGGTGCTGATCGACGCCTCCCAGGCCGCCCCGCACATGCCGCTGGACGTGCAGGCGCTCGGCGCCGACTTCGTGGCCTTCACCGGCCACAAGATGTGCGGCCCGACCGGCATCGGCGTCCTCTGGGGCCGCCAGGAGCTGCTGGAGGACCTGCCCCCGTTCCTCGGCGGCGGCGAGATGATCGAGACCGTGTCGATGCACGCCTCGACGTACGCCCCGGCGCCCCACAAGTTCGAGGCGGGTACGCCCCCGATCGCCCAGGCCGTCGGCCTCGGTGCGGCCGTGGACTACCTGACCGCGATCGGCATGGACAAGATCGCCGCTCACGAGCACGCGATCACCGAGTACGCGATCAAGCGCCTCGCGGAGGTGCCCGACCTGCGGATCATCGGCCCCACCACGGCCGAGGACCGCGGCGCGGCGATCTCCTTCGTGCTCGGCGACATCCACCCGCACGACGTCGGCCAGGTGCTGGACGAGCAGGGCATCGCGGTCCGCGTGGGACACCACTGCGCGCGCCCCGTTTGCCTGCGCTACGGAATTCCGGCGACGACGCGAGCGTCTTTCTACCTGTACTCCTCTCCCGCCGATGTCGACGCGCTGATCGACGGGCTGGAGCACGTACGGAACTTCTTCGGCTGACGAGGACGAGGCGCTGTGAAGCTGGATTCGATGTACCAGGAGCTGATCCTGGACCACTACAAGCACCCGCACGGGCGTGGCCTGCGCGACGGCGACGCCGAGGTGCACCACGTCAACCCGACGTGCGGTGACGAGATCACGCTGCGCGTGAAGTACGACGGGGAGACGCTCACCGACGTCTCCTACGAGGGCCAGGGCTGCTCCATCAGCCAGGCCAGCGCGTCCGTGCTGAACGAGCTGCTCGTCGGCAAGGAGCTTGCCGAGGCGCAGAAGATCCAGGGCGTGTTCCTGGAGCTGATGCAGTCCAAGGGCAAGATAGAGCCCGACGAGGAGATGGAGGAGGTGCTGGAGGACGCGGTCGCGTTCGCCGGCGTCTCCAAGTATCCGGCGCGCGTGAAGTGTGCTCTGCTGAGCTGGATGGCGTGGAAGGACGCGACCGCCCAGGTGCTGGGCGACGCGGAGAGGAAGACGGCATGACCGAGAACGCGACGCCCGAGGCGTCGATCAAGCCGGCCACCGAGGAAGAGGTCCGCGAGGCCCTCTACGACGTGGTCGACCCCGAGCTGGGCATCGACGTCGTCAACCTGGGCCTGATCTACGGCATCCACATCGACGACGCGAACATCGCCACCCTCGACATGACCCTGACCTCGGCGGCCTGCCCGCTGACGGACGTCATCGAGGACCAGGCGAAGTCGGCGACGGAGGGCATCGTCAACGAACTCCGCATCAACTGGGTCTGGATGCCCCCGTGGGGCCCGGACAAGATCACGGACGACGGTCGTGAGCAGCTTCGCGCGCTCGGCTTCAACGTCTGACCGACGCGTACATGTGAGGGCCCCCGGCACGGTCGTGCCGGGGGCCCTCCCTGTTCTCCGGGCCGACGGGTGACGTGCACCGGGAGTTGGCCACGGTGGCCGAATCTTCTCGACGGCCGTCACACGGTGACGGCGCACGACGAGAGGACCCCACCTGTGACCGTTCGCATTTCACCGGCACGCCGCCGCGGTGCCGTGGGCGCCGCGGGGGCCGCGGCGCTGCTCCTCGCGGGGCTGACCGCGCCCGCGTACGCGGTGGGGTACGACAACCCGACGATCACCCTGTCCGCCACCCGCCTCAGCGGCGCGGTGGGCGCCTTCGGCGACCCGGCTGTCACGGTGGACCTGGCACAGGCCGGGGTCCCCACCGGCTTCCTGCGGCTGGAGGTGGTCTCCTCCAGCAACCCGGCCGTCGCGGACGTGGCCGACGTACGCCAGGAACGCACCCGGGACTGGGACCGCAAGCTGACCGTCCGCCCCCGCGAGCAGGGCTACACCGACCTGACCCTCAAGGTCACCGGACGCGGCGGGAAGACCGCCACGGCCGTCCTGTCGTACGCGGCTTCGGCGCGGGTGTCGGGCGCCCCCTCCACCCGCTACCTGACCGGCTCCTCCGACGCCTCGGCCGCCGTGGACGTGGGCGGCGGCTACGCGCTGGTGGCCGACGACGAGTCCAACGTACTGCGCCTGTACGACCGTTCCCGCTCCGGAGCCCCCGTCAGGACCTGGGACCTCGGGCCCGCCCTCGGGCTGAAGAAGGAAGCGGACATCGAGGCCGCCGCCCGGGTCGGCGACACCGTCTACTGGACGGGCTCGCTCGGCAACAACAAGGACGGCAAGTACAAGGCCGAGCGGAACACCGTCTTCACCACGCGGATCACCGGCTCCGGCGCCGCCACCGAGATCACCTTCAAGGCCGACTACAAGGGCCTGCGCGAGGACCTGGTCGCCTGGGACACGGCGAACGGCAGCCGCTACGGCTTCGCGGCGGGCACGGCGGCCGGCGAGGCGCCGAAGCAGATCGACGGGTTCAACGTGGAGGGGCTGGAGTTCGCTCCCGGTTCCACCACCACCGCCTACCTGGGCTTCCGCGCCCCGCTCGCCCCGGCCGTGCCGGGCGGGAAGGCGCTGCTGGTGCCGGTCACCAACTTCGACCAGGTCCTGGCCACCGGCGCCAGGGCGGTCTTCGGGCCCGGCGTCGAGCTGGACCTGGGCGGGCTGGCCGTCCGGGACGTCCGCAAGAACGCGCAGGACCAGTACCTGATCCTGGCCGGCTCCTGGGCGGCCGACGACAACTCCGACCCCTACGCGCTCTACCAGTGGGACGGGATCCCCGGCCACGCCCCGGTCAAGCGGGCCGACCTGCCGACCACCGACCCCGGCGGCTGGGAGGCCGTCGTGGAGGTGCCGGACCTGACGGCCCCCGGGGCGCGGGTGCAGCTGGTCACCGACAACGGCGCCGCCGACCTCTACGGCGACGGCACCGAGGCCAAGGACCTGACGCACCCGGAGTGGAAGAAGGCGCGCGCGGCCTGGTTCACGCTGGGCTGACCGGCTTCGGGCCCGGCTCCGGCTTCGGGTCCGGGTCCGGTTCCGACGCGAGCGTCTCGGCGAGGTGCTCGCGGCGGATCCGCCGGTCCACGTACAGCAGCCCGGCGGGCAGCTGCGGGAACGCCGGCAGCAGTACCAGCGCCGCCAGCGCCCCGGCGAGGCCGAACCACGCCTGGAGCGCGTACCCCGCCGAGCCGGTGAACGCCACGGCCGAGGCCGTGACGCCGAGGGTCCGCCACCACGCGCCCCGCACCAGGCGGGCCGAGCGCCGCAGCGCCGCCACGGGGCCCAGCCCCTCGTACCCGGCGGCGGTGGGCGCCAGGGCGAACAGCACCCCGAGCCACACGGCGACCGGGACGAGCGGGAGCAGCACCAGCGGTGGCAGCCCGGCCGCGACGGCTGCCGCGCCCGGGCCCGCCGCCGCCAGCAGGGCCAGCAGCTGCGCGCCGAGCACGGCCGGGGTCCGGGGCAGCGCCGCCCGCAGCAGCCCCGGCGCGGTCACGGCGCGGCCGAGCACCGCCGGGCGCAGCAGCACCGCGATCAGGGCGGTGGCCAGCGCGCAGGTGAACAGCAGGAACAGGGCCGCCGCGGGGAAGAGGGTCCAGACGAAGACCCGGCTTCCGGAACTGCGGCTGAGGGACGCCAGGGTGGCGGCGCCGGCCGCCGCGGTGACCAGGAGCCCGGCCAGCAGCTGGCCGAGGAGCAGCGCGCCGCACAGCGGGCCGCCGTACCGGCCGAGGGTGGTGGCGGCGCCCGCGAGGATGTCCCCGGGCCCCAGGGGGCGCAGCGGCACCACGCCGGGGCGGGGTCGCTGCGGGGGCAGCCAGCCGCCGCCCGCGTGGGTCCAATGCTGCGCCATGAGCGGCCCCCTGTCCCCTGAGGGGGACACCGTAGTCCCGCGGCGCGCGGGTGTCCCGGGGTCTGCATGTGTACATGTGTACGCATCGGTGCGTACTCTCGTGCGCATGCCTTACGTCATGCTTGCCGCGGCCATAGCCGCCGAGGTCGCCGGGACCACCGCGATGAAGTACAGCGACGGTTTCACCCGGCTGTGGCCCTCGCTGGGAACGCTGCTGGGCTACGTCATCGCCTTCACCCTGCTCGCGCAGACCCTGAAGTCGATGTCGGTGGGCACCGCGTACGCGATCTGGGCCGGGGTGGGCACCGCCGCCATCGCCGCGATCGGCATGGTGTTCCTGGGCGAGGCGGCCACCGCCGCGAAGATCGCCGGGATCGCGCTGGTCATCGGCGGCGTGGTGCTGCTGAACCTGGGCGGGGCGGCCCACTGATGGCCGCCGGAGTGCGCCGGTACGACCCCGGGCGCCGGCAGCGGATCATCGACGCCGCGATCCGGGTGGTGGGGGCCAAGGGGATCGCGGGGCTGAGCCATCGCAGTGTCGCGGCGGAGGCGGACGTGCCGCTGGGCTCGACCACCTACCACTTCAAGACCCTGGACGACCTGCTGGTCGCCGCCCTGCGCCAGGCGAACGAGGCCTACGCCCCCGCGCTCGCGGTGCGCGAGGGCGAGGACCTCGCGGGTGCGCTGGCGCGGCTGCTGGGCGAGACCCTGGCGGTGGACCGGGGGCGGGCGGAGCTGGAGTACGAGCTCTACCTCGCCGCCCTGCGCCGGCCCGCGCTGCGGCCGGTCGCCGCCGAGTGGTGCGAGTCCGTGGCCGGGGCGCTGGCGGAGCACACCGACCCGGTCACGGCGCGGGCGCTGGTGGCGGTGATGGACGGCATCAGCCTCCAGGTGCTGCTGACGGGCGCCGCGTACGAGGAGCCGTACGCCCGTGACGTCCTCGCCCGGGTGCTGCGGCCGGGGTCCTGAGGCACCGGGGGAGTCTGGGGCGGGGGCCCTGCGGCCCCGCCTCGCTCAGCCCGCGGAGCGTACCGCCGCCAGGGCCGCCGTCACGCTCGCCTCGATGTCCCGGACCGGGTAGATCACCTCGCGCACCGTGCGGTCCCGGTCCAGGACCAGTGTCAGCCGCTTGATCCGGCTCACCCCCGCCGCGCGGAACGTCGGCAGCCGCAGGGCCGTCACCAGGTCCAGCCCGGCGTCCGACAGGAGCGGGAAGCGCAGCCGCTCCTGCTCGGCGAACTCCCGCTGCTCGTCCGGCCGCTGCGTGGAGACCCCGTGCACGGTGGCGCCGGCGGCGGTGAACTCCGCGAGCTGGTCGCGGAAGGTGCACGACTCGAACGTACAGCCCTTCGCGCCCGGGATCCCGCCCCAGCCGGGCGGGTAGGACTCGGCCCGGGCGTACGCGCCGGGGAAGCAGTACAGGACGGTGAAGGGGGTGTCCGCCACCGGGTCGCGCAGCTCGCCGGAACGGTCCGGCAGCAGCAGCTCCGGCAGCCGGGTGCCGCGCAGCGCGTGGACCCGTACGGCCTCCTTCGAGGACTCCTCGGTCGTCGCCGTCATCTCTCCCTCTCCCAGGACCCAGGTGTCGCCCCAGTCCTGGAGGGCCACCAGGACCGGCAGCAGCCCCCGCCCGCGCGGGGTCAGCCGGTACTCGTGCCGCACCGGGCGCTCCTGGTACGGCTCGCGCGTCAGCACCCCGGCCTCGACCAGCAGCTTCAGCCGCTCGGCGAGCACCTTGCGGGACACCCCGAGCTCGCGCTGGAGCTCGTCGAAGCGGTACAGGCCGCGTGCGGTGTCCCGCACGATCAGCAGCGTCCACCAGTCGCCCACGACGTCGAGGGCCTGGGCGATGGAGCAGTCCGCGTCGCCGAGGTGCGTGCGCTGGGCCATGGGAACTCCTTTGTCCGTTGACCCAAGGCTGTCATGCTGACATAGTCCGTTCCCAAAAGGAACTCACTGGGATTCGCCGGGAACGGACATGGGGGACACGGGTGTGCTGCAAGGGTTCAAGGACGTACCGAGGGTTGTGTGGCTGCTGGCTGCGGGGGTCTTCGTCAACGCCGTCGTCAGCTTCACCTTCGTCTTCGTCTTCCTCTACCTGACCGGCCCGCGAGGCCTCGGCGCCGCCCAGGCGGGCCTGGTCACCGGCATCGGCGGCATCGGGCTGGTCGCGGGCAACTTCACCGGCGGCTGGTACGGCGACCGCTTCGGCCACCGCCGGGTGCTGCTCGCCGCCTCCGCCCTCGGCGGCGCCCTCCTGACGGCCTTCCCGCTGTCGCCCACCCCGCTGCTGTACGCCGCCCTGCCGCTGGTCCAGTACGCCGCCGGCGTGGTGCGGGCCGCGAACTCGGCGCTGGTGGCCGTCACCGTGCCCGAGGGGGGACGCCGCCAGGCCTTCGCCGTCGTCCGGTGCGCCTCCAACGGCGGCTTCACCCTCGGCCCGCCGCTGGGGGCCCTGGTCGCGTCCGGGATCTCGTACGACTGGCTCTTCGTCGGCGACGGCCTCGGCACCCTCTTCTTCGCCTTCTGGACCGCCCGCGTCGTCCCGGCGCGCGGCGCCTCCCGCACCCCCGCCCCGGCCCCGGACGGGGGTCTGGGCCGCGGCGGGGTGTGGGCCGCCCTGAAGGCGCGGCCCTCCGTGCTGGTGCTGCTCGGCGCGATCCTGGTCGTGGACGTGGTTTACCGCCAGCAGTACTCCGCCTTCCCCGTCTTCCTCGCCGACCACGGCCTCGACGTGCGCGCCTTCGGGCTGGTCATCGCCCTCAACGGGGCCGTCATCCTGCTGCTGGAGCTGCCCGCCGCCATCGCCCTGCGCGCCCGGCCGCCGCTGGCGGTCATCGGGACCGGGCTGGTGCTCGTCGGCGCCGGGTACGCGGCGCTGCTGCTCGGCGCCGGAGTGGCGACCGCCGTCGCCATGATGGTGCTGCTCAGCCTCGGCGAGATCCTCTACAAGACCACCGCCACCGCGTACGTCGCCGACCAGGCCCCCGAGCACGCCGTCGGGCGCTTCCAGAGCCTGTACGCCGGGGTCTCGGTCAGCGGCACCGTCCTCGCCCCGCCCGCCGGCGGGGCCCTGTACGCGGCGGCCCCCGGGCTGCTCTGGCCGCTGTGCGCCGCCCTGGCCGCCGGGGCCGGGGCGGTGGTGCTGCTCCGCCACCGCGGGGAGGCGCGCGCCGCCGGGCGGCGCGCGGAGCGACACGCCGCGCGACCGGCACATGAGACCGGTTCGCGACCTCGGGCCGTCGCCGGTTAGGTTTCGGGCATGACTGCTACGCGTACCACCGGCGCCGTCGCCGCCGGACTTGCCACCATCACCGCCGACGGCACCGTCCTCGACACCTGGTTCCCCGCCCCCGAGCTGGCCGACGCGCCCGGCCCGGCCGGCACCGAGCGCCTCACCGCCGAGCAGGCCGTGGAGCTGCTGGGCGCCGCCGCGGCCAAGGCCATCCGCTCGGACGCGGTCCGCGGGGTCGAGGTCGTAGCC
The DNA here is from genome assembly GCF_026343185.1 of Streptomyces sp. NBC_00091. Taxonomy (GTDB): domain Bacteria; phylum Actinomycetota; class Actinomycetes; order Streptomycetales; family Streptomycetaceae; genus Streptomyces. The sequence continues at coordinate 4,679,805 of NZ_JAPEMA010000001.1, forward strand.
GTCCGCACCGTCATCGCCTCCCTGGAGGACAAGCCGCTGGACGCGCACGACGCGTACCTGCGCCTGCACCTGCTGAGCCACCGCCTGGTCAAGCCGCACGGCCAGAACCTGGACGGTGTCTTCGGCCTGCTGACCAACGTCGCCTGGACCTCCCTGGGCCCGGTCGCCGTCGACCAGGTCGAGACCGTGCGGCTCAACGCCCGCGCCGAGGGCCTGCACCTCCAGGTCACCTCGATCGACAAGTTCCCCCGCATGACCGACTACGTCGCCCCCAAGGGCGTGCGCATCGCCGACGCGGACCGCGTCCGCCTCGGCGCGCACCTCGCCGAGGGCACCACCGTCATGCACGAGGGCTTCGTCAACTTCAACGCCGGCACCCTCGGCACCTCCATGGTCGAGGGCCGCATCTCGGCGGGCGTCGTCGTCGGCGACGGCTCCGACATCGGCGGCGGCGCGTCCACCATGGGCACCCTCTCGGGCGGCGGCAAGCAGATCATCTCGATCGGCGAGCGCACACTGATCGGCGCCGAGGCGGGCATCGGCATCGCGCTGGGCAACGAGTGCGTCGTCGAGGCCGGCCTCTACGTCACCGCCGGCACCCGGGTCACCCTGCCGGACGGCCAGGTCGTCAAGGCCCTGGAGCTCTCCGGCGCCGACAACATCCTCTTCCGCCGCAACTCGGTCACCGGCGCCGTCGAGGCCCGCCCGTACAAGGCGAACTGGGGCGGCCTCAACGAGGTCCTGCACAGCCACAACTGACCCGTACGGGCCGGTAACGGCGACGCCCCTCACCCCCGGCGGGGGTGAGGGGCGTCGTGCTCTGCCGTGTCATGCTCTGCCGTGTCGTGCTCTGCTGTGCCGGGCCGGGGGTCAGGGCAGGGCGATCCTGCGGATCAGGCCCTCGAAGGCCTGCTGCTCCGCCTCCGTCAGCTCCACCGACTCCATCGGGTGCGCGGCCGCGGTGCGCTGGGCCGGGATCACCGGCAGGCTCTCGAGGGGGCCCGGCTCCGGGTGGTGGAAGCGGCTGTTCCACAGCATGTGGCCGAGGCCGAGGACCCAGACGAGGGCCGCCGTGAACAGGACGGCGAGCCCGATTTCCTGGGCGGGGGAGATGGAGGGGAACACGCGGTCCTCCCGGGAGTGCGGGCGGTACAAGGCGGGCAAGATCGGGCGTGCAGACACTCAACACCACAACCGGCAGATTTTGGCAGCGGTGTGTCCAGCGTCACGCCAGGGCCGAAAGTCCCGACCTCGCCCGGCAAGGACCAGCTACGGCCGAAGAAGCAGCTTGAAGCCCTCGTGGCTGCGTGCGAAGCCGAGGCGCTCGTAGAACCGGTGCGCGGCGGCACGCCGCTTGTTGCTGGTCAGCTGGACCAGCCCGCAGCCCCGCGCGCGGGCCCGCTCGACGGCCAGCCGCATCAACTCCGCGCCCAGACCCCCGCCCCGCCGGTCCGCGCGGATGCGTACCGCCTCCACCAGGGCCCGCTCCTGGCCGTCCTGGCCCAGGCCGGGGACGTACGTCAGCTGGAGGCAGCCCAGGACCGCCTCCCCGTCCGCCAGGACCAGCACCTCGTTGCGCGGGTCCGCGTCGATGGCGGCGAAGGCCCGCTCGTGCGCCTCGCCGACGACGACCGAGGCCGGGTCCAGGACCTGCTCCTCGTCGGCCAGCAGGGCGAGTACGGCGGGCAGGTCCTGGCGGGTCGCGGTACGGAAGATCATGGCCGGATTCTGACAGGAGGGCCAGACCGTGGCGGCGGCCGGGCCCTCCTGGGTTCGTGACTACGGGCGGAAGCGCAGCACCTGCGGGTCGTGGTCGCTGTTCTGCGCGGAGAACTCGGCGTTGATGTGCACGCTGTCGTAGGTGAAGTTCTTGATCGACGGGCTGGTCAGGATCTGGTCCAGCACCTGCGCGTTGCCCTGGTAGACGTAGGAGTAACGTTCCGCCTTCGGCAGCGACTTGATCGCCGCGTACAGCGCCCCGCCGTCCTCCAGCGCCTTCGTGGTCCCGGAGAACTCGAAGTCGTTGATGTCGCCGACCGCGAGCACGGACGCGTTCTTGTCGACCGCGAGCAGCTGCTTCACGAAGCCGTTCAGCGCCTGCGCCTGCAGGAGCCGCTTCTCCTCCGACTTGCGCACCGGCGGCTGGTGGTGCGAGGCCAGGCCCTCGTCGCCGCCCTTGGAGCCGAAGTGGTTGGCGATCACGAAGACCGTGCGGCCGCGGAAGACGAACTCGCCGGCCAGCGGCTTGCGGCTGTCGGCCCACGCCGGGTTCGCCGGGTCGATCCGGCCGGGGGAGTGGGTCAGGGCGGCCTTGCCCTTCTCCGTCGTCACCCCGGTCGCGGTGGCCGCGTCGCCCGCCGCGCGCTCGGTGAAGGAGACCCGCGCCGGGTTGAACAGGAACACCTGGCGGATGTTGCCGCCGGGCTCGCCGCCGTCCTTGTTGTTCTCCGGGCTGATGGAGCGCCACTGGTACGCCGGACCGCCCGCGGCCTTGATCGCGTCCGTGAACTTCGTCAGCGTCTGCTCGGCCGAGACGGTGCCGTCGTTCTTGGCGCCGTTGTCGTCCTGGATCTCCTCCAGGGCGAGGATGTCGGGCGAGGCGAGGTTGCCGACGACCGCCTTGGCGAGGTTGTCGAACTTCTCCTGCGGGTCGGTCGGGTCGAGGTTCTCCACGTTGTACGTGGCCACCGCGAGCTCGCCGGGCGACTGGGCCTTGGTCTTCTCGGGGGCGAGGGTGCCCGCCTTGACCGTGCCGAGCGTGCGCGCCACCAGCGTGTAGCCGCCGAACTGGTTGAAGTCCAGCGGGCCCTCGGTGGTGCCGGTCAGCTTGTCGCCGACGTTGGCCACCGGGAAGGGCTGCTGCGCGAGCGGCGCGAGCTGCTGGATCTGGAGGCGGCCGGTGTTCTGGGACTCGTACGAGCCGTAGACCGTGCCGCCGCGCTTGGCGGCGTTCTCCCAGCCCTTCACCGTCACCCACAGCTCCGCGTACGGGTCGGTGGCGCCGACCACGCGCGAGGTGCCGATGCGGACGTTCATGCCCTCGAGGGACTCGTAGTGGTCCAGGGCGTAGCGCGAGGGCTCCAGGGTCAGCCCGTTGATGCTGCCGCCGGCGGCCGGGTCGCCCGCCGGGGCGTACTGCGCCGGGACGGTGTACTCGGTGATCGCGGTGGCCGCGGGCAGCGCGTTGCCGGAGGAGACCACCGTCACCGTGGGCTTGGAGATCTGGGTGACGGACTGGTTGCCGGAGTTCGCCCCGCCGGGGATGTACTCGCCGACCGTGCCGGAGACCTTGACGGCGTCGCCGACGGCGACGGCCGGGGCGGAGCCGGTGAAGACGAAGACGCCCTCGCTGGTGGCGGCGTTGTCGTCGGCGTCCGGGTCCTGGATCCAGAAGCCGCGCGAGCCGTAGGTGCGCACGCCCGTGACGATGCCCGCGACGTCGGCGACCGGCTTGCCGTTCAGGGGGGATATCCGGGTGGTGCCCTGGATGTCGTGAATGCGTATCGGATCGGCGGACACGGCGCCTTCGGCCGCGTCGGCGGTGCCCGCGAGCAGGCCGGTGGCCAGCGCGGTGGCGACGAGGGCCGCGACGGCGGCGGAACGGGGATGCGAGGAGCGCATGGGCGGGAACTCCGGTGTGTGGAGGAGGAAGAGGGGGGACTTGACGTCCCCTATACATCTACGCGCGTCAATTTCCTGGGTGACCAGGGAAGTTGTCAAGGCTTCCAGGGAATACGACAGCTGACTGTGGGATGAACCAAAGACGATGGCCGCCGCGCCTGCCCGGAATACGTCTACGCTGGGTCGCCGCACCGGGCCTGACGGCCTGTCCGCGTGTGTCCTCGGCCACAGCCGCGGCGGCACCCCGTCGCCCGGCCGTCGCCCCACCGCTTTGCCCCACTGCTTTGCCCCGCCGTCTTGCCCCACTGCCCTGCTCACCGCCTTGCCCCGCCCCACCGCCCCGCGCGTCCCCTCCGAGGAGAACCACCCCATGTCCGCAGAGCCGCACTCCACGCTGCCGCCCGTACGGCTGCACTCCGATGCGGAGCTGGCCCGCGACGCCCTCGTCGCCCCGCTGTTCGCCCGCGCCGTACGCCTCGCCCGCTGGGCCGGACCCGACACCCGCGTCGACGTCGGCGGTGAACTCGTCGCCGGCCAGCTGCCCGAGGCCGTCGCGGCCCTCGGCCTCGACGCCGCCGACGAGGACGCCCCCGTGTACGCGAGCCAGGCCTGGCGGGTGGCCGTGGACACCGGCCTCGTCGACGTGACCGAGCCGGAGGAGGACAGCGGCGACGGCGCCGAGGGCGGCGAGCCCGAGTACGGCACCGCAACCCCCGGGGAGGACCTCGCCCTGGTGGCCGGCGGCGCGCCCGGCGACGTGCTCGACCTGTGGCTGGCCGCCCTGGACACCGTCCTCGCGGACGCGGCCGTGCCCGACCTGGACGACCTCGTCGACGCCCTGGACGCGGGCGGCGAGATCGACTTCGACCGCCTCGACTGGAACCCCCAGCGAGAGGCGGACTTCCTCGACGGGGTGCTCGCCAACCTCTACCTGCTCACCGTCTCCGAGGGCGGGGCGGGCGACGGCCCGGTGCCGCTGCCGGTGCTGGCCGCGTCGATGATCGTGCCCGACGACATGGGCGACCCGACCGACGCCGTCCTGGAACAGGTGTCGGACGCGATGATGCGCCTCGACGACCAGTTCCGGCAGCTGGAGCCCATCGGGCTGGTCGAGTACCGGCCCGTGGACGAGGCGCTGATGGCCGAGGCGGACGAATCCGCCGACGCCGAGGCCGCCGCCGACGGCGCACTCGGTGCGGACGACGACGAGGACGTGTCCCGGTACGGGATGGTACGGCTGACCCCGCTCGGCCTGTACGGCGTCCGCGCCCGGATGCTCGAGGCCGGGGTCGAGGCCCCCGCCATCGGGGAACTGGCCGACAAGGGCGCGGAAACCCTGCTCGACGCCGTCGCCTTCTACCCGGAGAGCGGGGCGCAGGCCGAGATCGAGCAGTGGCTGGCCGGGCGGGAGCTGCCGGCCGCCGTCGCCGAGCTGCTGGCCGCCGCCCGCGGTGACGACGAGGGCGCCCCGCTGCGCCGGCTGCGCTGCCAGCAGGCCCTCGCCCCGGCCGGGCGGGAGGCCGAGCCGGCGCTCCGCGCCGTTCTGGACGACCCGGAGCTGGGCGGGCTCGCCCGGGTCTGGCTCGCCGAGCACGGGGTGGCCGACGTACCGGCCCCGGACGAGACGATGGTGTTCTGGCTGACGGTGGACACGATCGCGGCCCAGCTCGCGGCGGACGGGGAAACCGAGGAACTGCCGCTGCTGATGCAGAGCCTGACGGAGCACCACACCGGCTTCTTCGAGCGGGTGTGGCGGGTGGAGCACCCGGCCACCGCGTACGTCCTGGAGGCCATGGGGCGGCTGCATCCGGACAAGAAGGCGGCGAAGGAGGCGCGGAAGGCCGCGTTCAAGGCCCGCTCCCGGCAGCCCTGACCTGCGGCCCGGTGATGCGGGGCGCGGGGGGCGGGGGTGTACAACAGGACTTTCCTGGTGCCGGAGTTCGCCATTCCGGCAACGGGTAAGGACTCGTCCCGCATTTCCGGGTAGTTCAGTCGCCGTTCACGTACGGGCGGGAGCGTGTGCGCCGACGACCGTACGTCAGGCGCGCACCACCTCCCCACCCCTGGAGACCCGATGCCCCTCAGCCGCAGAGACTTCACCGCCCGCACCGTGATCGCCGGTGCGGGTGTCGCACTCACCGGGACGGTCGGCGCCCTGGCCACCGCACCCGGGGCGCTGGCCGCAGACGACCCCCGGCCGGACGCGCTCGACGCGCACGGCCACCCGCACGCCCCGGGCTACGGGCCGCTCCTACCGGACCCGGCCGGACTGCTCGCCCTCCCCGCCGGGTTCACCTATCGCGTGATCACCCACAGCGGGGTCACCACGCTCGACTCCGGTGAGAGCACCCCGTCCAACCACGACGGGACCGCCGCCTTCGAGGGGCACCGCGGGGTCACCCTCCTCGTCAACAACCACGAGCTGAAGGGGCCGCGCAAGAACTGGGCGCACCCCGTACCGCTCACGGAGGGCCTCGTCTACGACCCGGCCGCGTCCGGCGGCTGTACCGTCGTCGAGGTCCGGCGCGGCGGCGAGGTGGCCGAATGGGTGGGCATCGCGGGCACGTCGACCAACTGCGCGGGTGGGGCCACCCCCTGGGACACCTGGCTGACCTGCGAGGAGAACTCCGACCTCGCCGGCAAGAACGGAATGACCAAGGACCACGGCTACGTCTTCGAGGTCGATCCCCACGATCGCCGCGCCAACCGCGACCCGCAGCCGGTCAAGGCCTTCGGGCGGTACGACCACGAGGCCGTGGTCATCGACCCGCGCCACGGGCACGCCTACCTGACGGAGGACGCCTCCGGCCCCAACGGGCTGTTCTACCGCTGGACCCCGCCGCACGGCTTCCGGCACGGGCGCGGCAGGCTGCGTACCCTCGCCGCCGACGCGGGGGTGCTCGCGGCCGCCAAGTGCTTCGACAGCAAGGGCCGCTTCGTCGACGACCTCTCGCGCGCGACGCAGACCGGCACCGTGTACGGGGTCGACTGGGTGGAGGTGACCGACCGCGACGCGCGGACCCTGCCGGTGCGCAAGCAGTTCGCGGACGGCGCCGTGACCAGGGCGCGCAAGCTGGAGGGCATGTGGTGGGCCGACGGGGGCGCCTACTTCGTCTCCTCCTACGCGCGTGAGGAGAGCCCGGGCGCCGCGCACGACGGCCAGGTGTGGTTCTACGACCCCAAGCGGCGCACGGTCCGGCTCGTCGTCCTGATCGGGGTCAACGGGGACCCGGCCGCCGACGGCGGCTACGACGGCCCCGACAACATCACCGTGTCGCCGTACGGCGGGCTCGTCATCGCCGAGGACGGCGAGGGACTGCAACACCTGTTCGGAGCCACGGAGTCGGGCCGCGTCTACCCGCTGGCGCGCAACGAACTCAACATCGGCACGGCCGAGAAGCCGGAGTACTCGGAGTTCACCGGGGTCTGCTTCTCGCCCGACGGGCGCACCCTGTACGCCAACATCCAGGACCCGGGCATCATGCTGGCCGTCACCGGCCCCTGGCGGCGCTCCCCGCGCTGACGCGCGAGCCCCCTCGGCGGAGCTCCCGCCGAGGGGGAAGACATCGCCGGGGCACGCGCGGTGCCCCGGCGATGCCGCTCACTTGGCGGCGGCCATCTCCTCGGCGCGGGAGGCGGCGGCCCACTCCTCGAGCAGGAACTCGTACGCCTCCGAGGGCCACTCCCCGTCCACCCGGGTCTCGACGAGGTGCCGTATCGCCTCGTTCGCCTCGGCGGCGGACGGGCGCGCGGGACCCGCGGGCTGGAGTGTCTTCTGCATGGTTCCAAGGCTACGGGCGAGCACTGACAGCCACCTCCGGATTACGCGTGGCATCCATCACCCGAATGGCCGCCGGTACGGTCGGCGGTGTCGGCATATGCCCGCCCACCTGCTCAGAGTGCCTGCGAGGCCGGTTTGACCATCCCGCGCACTGTGCGGGACTTCACAAACTCGCCCATGGCCGTCATCTCCCATTCGCCGGAGGACTGCTTGATCAGCTTCGCCATCATGACCCCGGTCTGCGGTTCGGCGCTGGTCAGGTCGAAGCGGACCAGCTCCTCTCCGCTCGCCGCGTCGATCAGCCGGCAGTAGGCCTTGGCGACCTCGGTGAACTTCTGACCGGAGAAGGAATTCACCGTGAAGACCAGCCCGGTGGCCTCGGCGGGCAGCCGGCCGAGGTCCACGACGATCACCTCGTCGTCCCCGGCGCCTTCACCCGTCAGGTTGTCACCCGAGTGCTTGATGGCGCCGCCCAGGATGGACAGCTTGCTGAAGTAGCAGCTGTCGATGTGGTTGCGCTGCGGGCCGTAGGCGATGACGGAGGCATCGAGGTCGATGTTCGCGCCGCGGAAGGCCGGTTCCCAGCCGAGACCCATCTTGACCTGGGAGAGCAGCGGCTTGCCGCCCTTGACCAGGGACACGGTCTGGTTCTTCTGGAGGCTGACCCGGCCCTTGTCGAGGTTGATCTTCCCGCTGCCCACGGGCGCGGCGGGTGCGGCGGGTGCGGCCGTCGGCGGGGCGGCGGGCACCGGGGGCGCCGACGGTGCCGAGGGGGCGACCGGCGCGGCCGCGGCCGGCGGGGCCGGCTCCTCGTCCACGGAGACCCCGAAGTCGGTGGCGATGCCCGCGAGGCCGTTGGCGTACCCCTGGCCGACCGCGCGCACCTTCCACACGCCGCCGCGCAGGTAGACCTCGACGACCACGAGGGCGGTCTCCGCGCCGAGCTGCGGCGGGGTGAAGGTGGCGATCACCGCGCCGCCGGCCGCGTCCCGCACGGTGGCGGTGGGCTCGATGCCCTGGAAGGTCTGCCCGGCCGCGTCGGGGCTGGCCGTGACCACGATCCGCTCGATGCCGGGCGGCAGCGCGCCGGTGTCCACGGTGATCGAGTCCGGTGCCGACCCGCCGCCGGACCGGTGGCTGACACCGGGCCCGGAGGGCTGGTTGTAGAAGATGAAATCGGCGTCGGAACGCACCTTGCCGTCCGCCGCGAGCAGGAGCCCCGATACGTCGAGCCGCACCGGGGCAGCCACGTCCACCGTCACGCGGACGGTGTTGAGCGGCAGGTTGGAACCAGGGGTCATAACGGTCATGCCCGGAGAACGACCGGAACCGCTTTGCCGTTCCCTTACCCTCGGCCGAGATTTCAGCGCCGGTTGCGCGGGTGGTTCCGGGCGGTGCGCTCGTTGCCGAACTTGTAGGCGCCGGTCCAGCGGGCCATCACCAGCTGCGCGTCACCGGATTCGACCTCGGCCAGGAAGGCGGCGGCCCGGGCGCCCCGCAGGGTGCCCGCGGCGCGGCCCCGGTGCGTGATGCGGACGGTGTTGTCGCTGTACACGTCGTACGTGAACCCCTGCGGCTTCGGCATGCGGCGCAGCCTGCCCCGCGGAGGGCGGGGCGGCAAGGCGATTACCGCCCGCCCGGCCGCCGCCCGGGACCCCGCGCGGCAGGCCCCCGCCGCCCGCCCGCCCGGCCCCCGCCCGCCCGCCCGGCGTCCCGGCTCAGGCGCCGGTCACCCGGCGCGGCAGGCCCAGCGGATTGGCCTCGCGCAGCTCTGGCGGAAGCAGCGCGTCCGGCACCGACTGGTAGGCCACCGGGCGCAGCCACCGCTCGATCGCGGTGCCGCCGACGGAGGTGGAGTGCGAGGTGGCCGCGGGGTACGGGCCGCCGTGGTGCTGGGCCGGAGCCACCGCGACCCCGGTAGGCCAGCCGTTCACCAGGATCCGCCCCGCCAGCCCCGTGACCTGCGCGATCAGGGCGGAGGCCGGCCCCGGCGCGCCCTCGGTCTCGGCGGCCGACAGCTGGAGGGTGGCGCTCAGGTTCCCGCCGAGCCGGCCCAGCACCTCGGCGGCCTCGCGCTGGGCGGCGTACCGCACGACGACGGTCACCGGGCCGAAGCACTCCTCGAGGAGCACCTCGTGGGCGCCGCCCTCCAGGAGGTCCGACGCCGGCACGCTGAGGAAGCCGGCGCCGACGGTGTGCTCCCCGCCCGGGCCCGGGGTGACGGGCGCGGTGACGCCGGGCAGGGCGGCCCGCTCGCGGACCCCGGAGACGAAGTTGTCCCGCATCCGGTGGTCGAGCAGGACGCCGGGCCCGCTCTCCCCGAGGGACTTGGCGAGCGCGCCGGTGAGCCGGTCGCCGTCGGGGCCCTCGGGCACCAGGACCAGGCCGGGCTTGACGCAGAACTGGCCGACGCCCAGGGTGACCGAGCCGGCGAGCCCGCCGCCGATCTCCTCGGCGCGCTCGGCGGCGGCCGCCGGGGTGATCACGACGGGGTTGAGGGAGCCGAGTTCGCCGTGGAAGGGGATCGGCACCGGCCGGGCGGCGGCCGCGTCGAACAGGGCCCGCCCGCCCCGGATGGAACCGGTGAACCCGGCGGCGGCCACCAGCGGGTGGCGGATCAGCTCCAGCCCGGCGTCGAAGCCGTGGACCACGGTGACCAGTTCCGCCGGCAGCCCGCACGCCACGGCCGCCCGGCGCAGCAGCGAGGCGCACAGCTCGGAGGTGGCCGGGTGGTCGGGGTGGGCCTTGACCACCACCGGGCAGCCCGCGGCCAGCGCGCTCGCGGTGTCCCCGCCGGGCACCGAGAAGGCCAGCGGGAAGTTGGAGGCGGAGTAGACGGCGACCACGCCCAGCGGAACCTTGTAGCGGCGCAGTTCGGGACGCGGCGGGCTGAGGGAGGGGTCGGCGCGGTCGATCCGGATGTCGAGGTAGGAGCCCTCCTCGACCGCGTCGGCGAAGGCCCGCAGCTGGCCGGTGGTGCGGGCCAGCTCGCCGGTGAGGCGTCCGGAACCCAGCGCCGTCTCGGCGTCGGCGGCCTCCACCACGAGCGGGGCGGCCTCGTCGAACAGCTCGGCGGCGGTCCGCAGGAAGTCGGCCCGCAGGCCGGCGTCCGCCAGGGCCCCGCGGGCGGCGTGGGCCGCGCGCACGGCCCGGTCCACCTCCTCGGGTGTGGCTTCCACCGCAACCTGTTCGCGCTGCTTCCCGGTGCGGGGGTCCACACTCCAGACTGGTGTCGCTGCCATGGCCCGCTACCTCCTGGACCGTTCAGTATTCTGAACGCCGTTCCGGTGGATGAATGATCACTGCTGCTGCGGACTCTATTTCCGCGTCCACCGGGTGACAAGAGGCGCTCAGAGCCGACCAGAGGGGAAGTAGGCGTATGACGACAGCCGAGACGGCCGGCGAGGCCGAGCCGGGGGCCCCCGCGACGGCGGCGCCGGTGAAGTCGGCGGTGCGCACGGTCCTGCTGCTGGAGCACTTCGCGGCCCGGCCCGGCCTGCACAGCCTCGCCGACATCCAGAGCGACCTCTCCCTGCCGAAGTCCAGCCTCTACATGCTGCTGCGCACGCTGGTGAACCTGGGCTGGGTGGAGACCGACGCCACCGGCACGCGGTACGGCATCGGCGTACGGGCCCTGCTGGTCGGGAGCTCGTACATCGACGGGGACGAGGTGGTGGCGGCGGCCCGGCCGACCCTGGACCGGCTCTCCGACGACACCACCGAGACCATCCACCTGGCGCGGATGGACGGGACGAGCGTGGTCTACCTCGCCACCCGCCAGTCCCAGCACTACCTGCGGCCCTTCACCCGGGTGGGGCGCAGGCTGCCCGTCCACTCGACCGCGCTCGGCAAGGCGCTGCTGGCCACGCACACCGACGAGGAGGTGCGCGCGCTGCTGCCGAAGCGGCTGGAGTCGGTCACGGAACACACCATCACGGACCGGGAGCAGCTGGTGGAGGAGCTGGCGCTGGTGCGGGAGCAGGGGTACGCGGTGGACCGGGAGGAGAACACGCTCGGGCTGCGCTGCTTCGGCGTGGCGGTGCCGTACCGGACGCCGGCCCGGGACGCGGTGAGCTGCTCGGTGCCGGTGGCGCGGCTGACGGAGGGGCACGAGCGGGTGATCAAGGCGGCGCTCTTCGAGGCGCGGGACCGGCTGTCGGTCGTGACGCGGCGCATGTGAGACGGCGGATGCGAGACGGCGGATGCGAGACCGCGCGGGTGAACCGGGGCCTGTGAACCGGGGCCTGTGAACCGCCTCCCCCGCGTGGGGGAGGCGGTTCACCTTCGTGGGGGAGGTGGCGGGGCGCCGCGCACGCGACGGTTGAGCCATGACCACACGAGCCGTGCACGTGACGAACGCGACGCAGCCGTCGGCCCCGCAGCTGGGGACCGCGCGGCGGATCCTGCGGGTGGCGGGACTGGCCGCCACCCTGCCCTACCTGACCCTCAAAGCGGCCTGGGTGGCCGGGAGTCATGTCGGGATACCGGCGGGCAGCGTGCTGCTGGAGCACGAGGCCTTCTTCGCCGTGGCGAATGCGGTGACCCTGGCGATGGACGCCACCGTGATCCTCATCGTGCTGGTGCTCACCCAGCCCTGGGGCATGCGGGTGCCGGGCTGGCTGCTGACCGTCCCGGTCTTCGTGGCCTCCGGGCTGCTCGCCCCGATCGTCATGGGATTCCCGGCCCAACTCGTCGCCAAGGCACTGGGCGCCGAGGTGGGGGAGGCGGCGGAGGCGGCCCAGGCGTCCTTCCTCGATCCGTGGGTGTTCACCGTGGTCTACGGAGGCTTCATCATCCAGGCGATCGCCCTGGCCGGGCTGTTCGTCCCCTATGCGCGAGAGCGCTGGGGCGGGCGCTGGCGGGGCCCGCTGGGGCAGCGGCTCCCGTCTCCCACGGGGGTGGGGGCGGGAGTCGCCGCTGCGGCAGGGGTCGCGGTGGGCGGGGTGTGCCTGTACTGGGCGTTCGGGGGAAGCGCCGGACTGCCCGCCCAGCGGGTGGCGCAGTACTCGGTGGATACGGGTCTGGTGTCCGGGGCCCATGCGATATGCGCGCTCGGCGCCGGAGCCGGGGCGCTGCTGCTGGCGCGGGGCGGGGAGCGCCGGGCCGGGTGGCCGCTGGCCCTCACGTGGATCGGTTCGGGCGCGGCGCTGAGCTGGGGGGCGTGGATGCTGCTCGCCTCCCTCCTGGGGCCGGACACCGGCGTGGCGGATCAGCCCACCGCGGCGACCCTGCTGACCTACGCTGGCCAGATGATCACCGGCTTGCTGGCCGCCGCCGTCCTCGCCCGGTACCTCCACTCCCGCCGGGAGTGCTGAGGCGGGCGCCCGGGCCGCCGGCGGGGCGGGAGAGCCGACAGGGGGAGAGGCATGGATGGAGGGGGGACGGCCGTGAGCGGCTTCGGCGAGGTGAGGGCGGGCGGGGCGGTGCGCCGGTGGCCCGGGCTGTTGGCGGGGGCGGGGGCCCGGCTGCGCTGGGTGCACCTGATACTCGGCGGGGCCCTGCTGATGCCGTACTTCCTGCTGGCCCAGGTCGGGGTCGGCGTCGCGGCCGGCGGGGTCAATGCCCTGGCCTCCCTCCCCCTGACCCTCGCCGCCTATGCCGCCGCGCTGCCGCTGGCCGCCGTCACCGGGCTGCTCGGGCTGGTCCGGCCGCTGTCGGTGGCCGCGGTGCGGGCCATGTGCGGGGTGCCGGGGGACCGGCTGGCCGACGGGCCCGCCCGGTCCTGGGCGGCCCGGTGGCGGGCCTCCGCCTGGTGGACCCTGCACCTGGGGGTCGGGGCGGTGATCAGCGGGATGAGCCTCGCGGCGACCCCCATGGCGGTGGTGCTGATGGTGCTGCCCTTCTCCGGCACCCTGCGCGAGTCCCCCCTCGGGCTGGGCTGGTTCAGCAGCAAGGCGGACCCCTACGTCGCCCCCGTGCTCGGGGTGGGGCTGATGGCCCTGGTCCTCCTGTGCTCCGCCGGGGCGGGGGCGCTGCTGGCCCGGCTCGCACCCGTACTCCTCGGGCCGACCGCGGCGGACCGGCTGGCCGCCGCCGAGGAGCGGGCGGCCGACCTCGCCGTGCGCAACCGGCTGGCCCGGGAGCTGCACGACGCCGTGGGGCACGCGCTGAGCGCCGTCACCCTCCAGGCGGGCGCGGCCCGGCGGGTGCTCGACCGCGACCCGGAGTTCGTACGGGAGGCGCTCGCCGCGATCGAGGAGACCACCCGGCGCACCGTGGGCGAGCTGGACACGGTGCTCGGCCTGCTGCGGGACGGGGACCCGGCCCGGGCGGACGCGGCGCCCGCCCCCACCCTGGCCGCCGACCTCGACGGGCTGCTGGCCCGCACCCGGGCCGGGGGCACCACCATCACCGTCCAGCAGGACCCCGGCCCGGCCGGCGACTGGGAGCAGCTCCCGGCGATCGCCTCCCGCGAGGCCTACCGGATCGTCCAGGAGGGCCTGAGCAACGCCCTGCGCCACGGCCTGGGCCCCATCGCCCTGCTGATCCGGGTCCACACCCCCGACGACCACCGTGAACTGGAGATCACCATGACCAACCCGCTGGCCCAGGCCACGCCCGCCCCCGAGGACGGGCAGCGGCGCACCACCGGAGGCCGTGGACTGCGCGGCGCCGCCGAGCGGGCCGCCCTGCTCGGCGGCCGCCTCGAGGCCGGGCCGCAGGAGGGCCGGTGGCGGCTGCGCGCGTCCCTGCCGCTCGGCGGTGCCACCGGAGCCGGCCGATGAGCCGCCCGCCGCTGCGCATCGTCATCGCCGACGACGAGCGGATGGTCCGTACCGCCCTGCGGGTCATCCTCGACGCGGAACCAGACATGGAGGTGGTCGGCGAGGCGGCCACGGGCGCCGAGGCCGTCCCGCTGGTCCGCTCCCTGGCCCCCGACGTGGTGCTGATGGACGTCCGGATGCCGGAGATCGACGGCATCCGGGCCACCGAGCAGATCCTGCGGGCGATGGCCGACCCGCCCCGGATCGTGGTCGTCACCACCTTCGAGAACGACGCCTACGTCTATGACGCGCTGCGTGCCGGGGCCTGCGGGTTCCTCCTCAAGCGGGCCGACCCCGACGAGCTGATCGGAGCGGTCCGCCTCGTCGCCCGGGGGGACTCGCTGCTCTTCCCGGCCGCCGTCCGCTCCCTGGCCGCCGCTCACACGGCGGCCACCGCGCCCGCGGCGCCCGTCTGGGCGGCCCGGCTCACCGACCGGGAGGCCGACGTCCTGCGGCTGATGGCCACCGGACTGTCCAACCACGAAATGAGCGAGCACCTCGGCGTCGGCCCGCAGACGGTCAAGACGCACGTCGCCGCGGTCCTCGCCAAAACCGGCTCCCGCGACCGCACCCAGGCCGTCATCGCCGCCTACGAGGGGGGCTTCATCATGAGGAAAGGCTGAGAACCGGGCCACAATCGGGGCAGAGCGGAACGGGCGGGGGCGCTGGTACGTCCTTCTGGGGGATGAACAAGACGATCAGGCGTGCGTCGGTCTTCTGTCTGCTTCTGGTGCTGGCCCTTTTGGTGCGGGTCACCTGGGTGCAGGCATACCAAGGCCAGGCCCTCGCAGACGACAAGAACAACCGGCGCAACCTCATCGGGCAGTACGAGAACCCGCTGGGGAACATCATCGTGGGCGGTGAGTCCATCACCGGTTCGACGAAGACGGGCGGAAAGGACTTCGGTTACAAGCGGACCTACGTGGACGGCCCGCTCTACGCGCCGGTCACCGGCTACAGCTCCCAGGCCTACGGCACGACCATGCTGGAGGGTGTCTACAAGAACATCCTGAACGGCTCGGACACCCGGCTCAAGACCATGATGGACATGCTCACCAACAAGCGGGCCGATCCGGGCAACGTCCTGACGACCATCGACAAGGGCGTGCAGAAGGCCGCCTTCGACGCGCTTGACGGCAAGCAGGGCGCGGCCGTGGCCATCGACCCGGCGACCGGACAGATCCTCGCGGTGGTCAACAACCCCTCCTTCGACCCGGGCCGGATCACGGGCGCCAACGACAAGGACGCCTGGGAGCAGCTGTCCGCCGACCAGGGCAAGGCCATGGAGAACGTGGCGCTGCGCAAGCCGCAGGCACCCGGCTCCACCTTCAAGCTGGTCACCCTCGCCGCGGCGATCGAGAACGGCCTGGTGACGAGCATCGACACGCCGACGGGCGTTCCCGGCGCGTACACGATCCCCGGCACCCGCACACCGCTGCCCAGCGAGGCGGGCAACGAGGCCTGCAACAACGTCTCGCCCCGCACCGCCCTCAAGCTGTCCTGCAACAACGTCTTCGCGGAGCTCGCCTCCAAGCTCGGCCAGGACAAGATGCGGGCGATGGCGGAGAAGCTCGGCTTCAACACGCAGATCGACACTCCGGTCCGTACCAACCCGCCGAGCAAGTACCCCACGAAGAAGATGTCGGTCGACCAGGTCGCGCAGACGGGTATCGGCCAGTTCGACGTACAGGCCACCCCGCTCCAGATGGCCATGGTGACCGCCGCGATCGAGAACGGCGGCAAGCTGGTCGCCCCGCACATGGTCTCCGAGGTCACCGACGCCGACGGCAACGTGCTGGAGGACTTCAAGGACCCGAAGAAGGAGCAGGTGATGAGCCCGAAGACGGCCTCGATGCTCCAGGACGCGATGCGCACCGTGGCCACCGAGGGTGGCGGCAAGCCCGCGCAGGTGGCGGGCGCCGAGGTGGGCGGCAAGACGGGTACCGCCCAGCGCGGCGTGAACAACAGCATCCCGCCGCTGGCCTGGTTCACCTCGTACGCCAAGGCGGGCGGCAAGCAGATCGCGGTGGCGGTGGTGGTCGAGAATTCGGACACCGACCGCTCCGAGATCGGCGGCGGCAAGCTGGCCGCGCCGGTCGCCCAGAAGATGATGGCGGCCTGGCTGAAGAAGTAGCCGCCACAGGCACGGCACGGACGCGCCGGGAACCGACAGGGTTCCCGGCGCGTTCCCCTTCCCATGATCAGGACCGCGCTCCCGACCGACCTCGACGCCATCGCCGCCCTGCACACCCGGGCCCGCGCCACCTACTACCGGGGCCGCGTCCCCGAGGAGGCCTACGCGGGTGACGCGGAGCTGGCGCGCACCCGCGAGGGCTGGTCGCGGGCGGTGGCCCGCCCCGAGGCGCAGGGCCAGGTCCTGTGCGCGGAGCGGGACGGGGAGCTGACCGGGGTGGCGGCCTTCCGCACCGCCGACGGCGAGACCACCCTCACCCAGCTCCACGTCGACCCCGCCCACTGGCGCCGGGGCACCGGAGCCGCCCTGCACGCCGCCTGCCTCGCCGTCTGGCGCCGGGCCGGGATAGCGCGGGTCCGCCTGGAGGTCTACGAACACAACCTGCGCGCCCAGGCCTTCTACGCCTCCCACGGCTGGCGCCGGGACCCGGCGGCCACCCCGTCCGGCTCCCACCGCACGCTCTGGCTGGAGGTCGGTCCGGCGTCCGGGGAATGAGACGGGACCAGGGTTGGTTGAAGAAGAAACCGTTTGGTCGACCTGGAGAGAAGAAGGAACATGCGCGTCGAGATCTGGAGCGACATCGCCTGCCCCTGGTGCTACATCGGCAAGGCCCGGTTCACGAAGGGGCTGGCTGAGTTCGCGCACCGCGACGAGGTGGAGGTCGTCTTCCGGTCCTTCGAGCTCGACCCGAACGGCGCCAAGGGCGTCACCGCTCCCGTCCTGGAGATGCTCGCCAAGAAGTACGGCCGCACCCTCGACGAGGCGCGCGGCATGGAGGAGCACGTCGCCGCCAGCGCCCGCGCCGAGGGGCTGGAGTACCGGACGGACGGCCGCGACCACGGCAACACCTTCGACATCCACCGCCTGCTGCACCTGGCCGCCGCCCGCGGCCGGCAGGAGGAGCTGCTCGACCTCGCCTACCGCGCCAACTTCGCCGAGGAGCGCTCCGTCTTCGACCCCGAGGTGCTGCTCGCCCTCGCCGTGGAGGCCGGGCTGGACGAGGCCGAGGCCCGCGCGGTGCTCGCCGACGACTCCGCCTACGCGGACCAGGTGCGGGCCGACGAGCGCGAGGCGGCCGAACTGGGCGCCAACGCGGTGCCGTTCTTCGTCCTCGACCGCCGCTACGGCATCTCCGGCGGCCAGCCCGCCGAGGTGTTCACCCGGGCGCTGGAGCAGGCCTGGGCCGGGCGTGAGGTCGTGGAACCGGCCGCCGGCGCCGAGGCCTGCGAGCCCGACGGGGCCTGCGCCGTCCCGGGGGCCTGAGCCTGCGTCCTCCCGTCCGGGGCGCCCGCGTACCTGCCGTACCGGGCGCCCCGCCGTACCGCCCGTAGCGCCCCGGGCCGCTCGGCGCGCCCGCCCGGCGGCCCGGCCGTAGGCTGGACGTACACGCGCACGGCGCAGGCACCGGCCTGCTCGCAGTGCGTCAGTTCGCTTCGGTTTCAACCAACTCGGGGACCCGACTCCTTTGCGGAAGGAGGCCCCGATGACCGCCAAGAAGCGTTCGTCCGCCAAGTCCCGTGCCGCCACACCGGCGGACGGGCAGGACAGGCTCATCGGCCTGGCCAAGCAGTACATCCGTACCCACGGGTCCGCTTATCTCAAGGACCCGAACATCTCCTCGATAGGCATCGGCTACAAGGAGACGGAAAAGGGGAAGCGGACCAAGGAACTCACCCTCCAGTTCACGGTCGACACGAAGGTGCGTCCAGAGGGGATGAGGGAGCTCGGCACCACGGAGATACCCGAGGCCATCGACATCGGCGACGGCCTCACGCTGCACACCGACGTGATCGAGCGCAGTTACCAGCCGCACTTCCTCGTCGTCGCCGAGGCCCAGACGCCGGAGCGGCAGAAGCGCGTCGACCCGGTCCGTCCGGGAGTGAGCGTCGGGAGCGTCCGTCTGCACGCCGGGACCCTCGGATGCATCGTCTTCGACAAGAACGACGGTGCCACCTGCCTGCTGAGCAACTGGCACGTCCTGAACGGCGGGGAGGGTCAGGCGGGCGACCAGATCGTCCAGCCGGGCACGGACGACGACAGCCGCTTCGCAGCGAACCGCCTCGGCGCCCTGAGGCGCGCCCACCTCGGCACGGTCGGCGACTGCGCGGTGTCGACGATCACCGACCGCGGCGTCGAGACCGACATCCTCGGCCTCGGGGTCACGCCGAAACAGCTGGGCGAGCCGCACATCGGCGACAAGGTCGTCAAGTCCGGGCGGACCACCGGCGTCACGCACGGGATCGTGACCCGTCCCTTCGTCAAGGTCCGCGTCCCCTACGGGCCGCCGGTCGGGACGAAGGAGATCGAGTGCTTCGAGATCGGCCCCGACCCCCGCCACCCGCCGTCCGGCGGTGAGATCAGCACCTTCGGCGACTCCGGTTCGGCCTGGATGTTCAAGACGCGCTCGGGCAAGCCATCGGACGTACTGGCCGGCCTGCACTTCGGCGGCGAGGACGAATCCGATCCCGTGGACCGGGCGCTCGCCTGCTTCCCGCGCGCGGTGTTCGAGCAGCTGAAGGTCACCCTGGAGGCGCCGTCCACCGCCTCGCTGGAATCCCTGACCGGGTACGACCCGGGTTTCCTCGTCGTACCGGTCGGCACGCCGTCGCTCAACCCGTCGATCAAGGACACCGCGGTACTGCTCGACGGCTCCGAGGTGATTCCGTACACCCACTTCTCGCTGGCGCTGAGCAAGCTGCGGCGCTTCGCGATCTGGGTGGCCTGGAACATAGACGGCGGCGCGCTCAAGGCGCTCGACCGTCCCAGGAACTTCTTCAAGGACCCGCGCCTGCCGTCCGGGGTGCAGGTCGACAACGACCTGTACAAGGACAAGGGTGGCAAGGTCAACCGCCTCGACCGGGGCCACATAGCGCGCCGCGCGGACCTCTGCTGGGGTCCGCTGCCCGAGGCGCAGCGGGCCAACAAGGACTCCTTCTTCTACACCAACATCGCTCCGCAGATGGACGACTTCAACCAGAGCCTGCGCGGCGGCATCTGGGGAAAGCTGGAGGACGCGGTGTTCGAGGACGTCCAGGTCGACGACCTCAGGGTCAGCGTGTTCGGCGGGCCGGTCTTCCAGGAGGACGACCGGGAATTCCGCGGCGTGCGGCTCCCGCGCGCGTTCTGGAAGGTCATCGCCTACTCCGAACACGGCACGTTCAAGGCCAAGGCCTTCCTGCTGGCGCAGAACATCGTCCTGCCGGAAGCCCTGGAACTCGACGAGTTCCGGGTGTTCCAGGTCAAGCTCACGGAGGTCCAGAAGCAGGCCCACATCCGCTTCCCCGCCGTGATGACGGACGCGGACACCCTGGTGGTACCGGAATCCATGGAGGAACGTGCCCCGCTGGAGAGCCAGGCCGACATCGACTGGAGCTGAGCCGCCCCGGCCACCATCCCATAAGTATCGCTTTGGTTGCGTACGCAAAACTCGGCAATGGACTTTTAGTTGGTGTCCGCGCAGAGTGGACGGCATGGATCTTCCGCTCTCCCACGTGTCCCGCGTGTGCGCCGCCGAGTTCGCGCACTCCACCACCTTCCTCAACACCGCCGGCGCCGGGGTGCTCCCGCGCTCCGCCGTCGCCGCGGTACGGGAGCTGGCCGAGGCGGCGGGGGCCGGACTGCCTGCCGGGGCCGGCGACTTCGGCATCGTCGAGCGGGTGCGGGCCGCCTTCGCCCGGCTGGTCTCGGTCGACCCGCGGCGCGCCGCCGTCGGCTCGTCCGTCGCCGTCCACGTGGGCCTGATCGCGGCCTCCCTGCCCGCCGGCGCCGAAATCCTGGTGCCCGAGCGGGACTTCGCCTCCGTCATGAACCCCTTCGTGCTCCGCGGCGACCTCAAGGTCCGCTTCGCCCCGCTGGAATCCCTCGCCGAAGCCGTCCGCCCCGACACCACCCTCGTCGCACTGAGCGCCGTCCAGTCCGCCGACGGCCGCACCGCGGACCTCGCCGCGGTCCGTACGGCGACCGCCGCGCACGGGGCGCGGATGCTCGTGGACGCCACCCAGGCCGCCGGCTGGCTGCCCTTCGACGCCTCGCCGTACGAGTACACCGTCACCGGCGGCTACAAGTGGCTGCTCGGCGGCCGCGGCGCCTCGTACCTGACGGTCTCGGAGGAGGCCCAGCCCGGACTGACCCCGCTGCACGCCGGCTGGGTGGCGGCCGAGTCCAAGTGGGACGCCGTCTACGGCCCCATGCGGCAACTGGCCGGGGACGCCCGCCGCTTCGACGAGTCCGCGGCCTTCCTCCCCTACCACGCCGCCGAGCCCTCGCTGGCGCTGCTGGAGCGGATCGGCATCGATGCCGTCCACGCCCACGACACCGCCCTCGCCGCCCGCTACCGGGCCGGGCTCTCCCGCCTCGGCCATGAGCCCGTCCCCGGCGACGCCGCCATCGTCTCGGTACCCGGCCTGGCCCACCGGCAGCCCGACCTGGCGGCCGCCGGGATCCACACCTCCGCCCGCGACGGAGCCCTGCGGGCCTCCTTCCACCTCTACAACACCGAGGCGGACGTGGACCGGCTGCTGGACGTGCTGGCCGGCTGACCGGCAGGCGGACCCGGAAGCTACCCCCAGGCCGCCGAGGCCGCCGCCAGCGCCGCCGCCGGATCGGCGTCCAGGGCACGGGCCAGCGCCCCCAGGGCCGCCCCGACCGCCTCCGGCGAGGCCGCCGGGCCGTAGTGGTTGACCCGGACCATCTCCTGGGCCAGCGCCCCGCCGCCCGCCGCGAGGGGGGCCGCCGGGTCCGCCGCCAGGGCCTTGGCCACCACCAGCGAGGCGTCCGCGACCCGCAGCGTGGTCGCCACCGGGGCGGCCTGCGCGGTGAGGCCCACCCACGGGGCGATGCCGAGCGCCGCCGCGCCCGCCCGGGTGGCCCGGGCGGCCGCGGCGTGCCGCTCCAGCACGCCCGCCAGACCCTCGCCCGCGATCCGGTCCAGGCACGCCTCCAGCGCCAGCATCTCCAGCTGCGCGGGCGCGTGGAGCAGCGTCTTGCGCCCGCCGTCGATCCAGCGCTCCTTCCAGTCCAGCAGGGACAGGTACGAGCGCCGCGGAGCCGCCGGGTTCTCGGCGAACCGGGCCCAGGCACGGTCCGAGACCGACACCGCCGAAACGCCCGCCGGGCCGCCCATCGCCTTCTGCGCGCCGATCACGCACAGGTCCACGCCCCACGCGTCCGGCAGCAGCGGCTCGGCGCCCACCGAGGCGACCGCGTCCAGCATGAACAGCGCCCCGTGGGCCCGTACGGCCTCGCCGATCTCCGCGACCGGATTGGTGTTGCCGGTGGCCGCCTCGGCGTGCACCAGCGAGACGAAGTCGATCTCCGGGTGCGCGGCCAGGGCCCGGGCCACCTGCTCGCCGGTCACCGCGGTGTCGAAGGGCACCGCCAGGTCCACCACGCGCGCCCCGGCGTCGCGCAGCCAGTTGCCGAAGGTGGTCCCGTACGGCCCGGTGACGATGTTCAGCGCCGTCGAACCCGGCCGCGCCCCCGAGCGGATGCACCCCTCCAGCGGGAGCAGCGCCTCGCCCTGGGTGATCACCACGTCCTGCCGGGTGCCGAGGAGCCGGGCGACCCCCTGCTCGATCGACGCGAAGCGCTCGGCGGTGAGCGGCGGGAGGTCCAGGAGGGGGTGGGTCACGGTGGTGCTCTCTTCGTCCGGGGTTTCCGGTCGAGCGTACCCAGGGCGCACGTACAGTGCCGACATGAATGATCACAACGGTGTGCTCCATGTGAAGGGACGCGTGCTCGTCGGGCCCCACGAGGTCCGCGACGAGCTGTGGGTCGTGGGCGGACGGATCTCCTACGAGCGGCCGACCGCCGCCCGCGAGGTCACCACCGTCACCGGCTGGGCCCTGCCCGGCCTGGTCGACGCGCACTGCCACGTGGGCCTGGACGCCCACGGCCCCGTCGACGCGGGGACCGCCGAGGAGCAGGCCCTCACCGACCGGGACGCCGGCACCCTCCTCATCCGTGACGCCGGATCCCCCTCCGACACCCGCTGGATCGACGACCGCGAGGACCTCCCGAAGATCATCCGGGCGGGCCGGCACATCGCCCGGACCCGCCGCTACATCCGCAACTACGCCCACGAGATCGAGCCCGACCAGCTCGTCGCGTACGTCGCCCGGGAGGCCCTGCGCGGCGACGGCTGGGTGAAGCTGGTGGGGGACTGGATCGACCGCGGCGTCGGCGACCTGACGGCCTGCTGGCCGCGCGCCGAGGTCGAGGCGGCCATCGCCGAGGCGCACCGGCTGGGCGCCCGGGTCACCGCGCACTGCTTCGCGGAGGACTCGCTGCGGGACCTGGTCGAGGCGGGCATCGACTGCGTCGAGCACGCCACGGGGCTCACCGAGGACACCATCCCGCTGTTCGCGGAGCGCGGCGTGGCGATCGTGCCGACCCTCGTGAACATCTCGACCTTCCCGAAGCTGGCGGCGGGCGGCGAGGCGAAGTTCCCGAACTGGTCGGCGCACCTGCGGCGGCTGCACGAGCGGCGGTACGACACCGTCCGGGCGGCCTGGGACGCGGGCATCCAGGTGTACGTCGGCACGGACGCGGGGGGTTCCCTGCCGCACGGCCTGGTCGCGGCCGAGGTCGCCGAGCTGGTGAAGGCCGGGATCCCGCCGCTGGACGCCCTCTCGGCAACGGCATGGGCGGCGCGCGAGTGGCTCGGCCGGCCCGGTCTGACCGAGGGGGCTCCGGCCGACCTCGTGGTCTACGGCGCCGATCCGCGGGCCGACGTACGGGCCCTGGCGCAGCCGGACCGGGTGGTCGTGAACGGCGTGGTCCGGGCGTAGCCCCCGCCCGGGACGGGGCGGCGGAGGACTCGTGTGGCGGGTGTGGCGCGGCAAATCGA
Source organism: Streptomyces sp. NBC_00091 (assembly GCF_026343185.1). Classification (GTDB taxonomy): domain Bacteria; phylum Actinomycetota; class Actinomycetes; order Streptomycetales; family Streptomycetaceae; genus Streptomyces. Next base: position 4,703,012 of record NZ_JAPEMA010000001.1, read on the forward strand.
ATACGTGCATGGAAACCACCCTTTGGGGTGAACTCACCTCAGGTTGCTGACCGTTCACTCTCCGTGCGTAAGGATTTCGAACGTCGAAGCCGTCGGCGTGCGCGATGTCCCCCATTGGCGCCGCGACGGCACCCATCTCCCTGGGGGTTCCACCATCTTGAACAGCAACACCTTCCGCATGCCCGCGGCCGTTCTGCTCGCCACGGGAGCGGTAGCCCTGCTCGCCGCGCCGCCCGCCCTCGCCACGGGCGGCGGCGCCGGGAGCGAGGGCAGCTCCGGCGCCGTCGTCCTGCGGGCCGGACTGGACGTGGGCCTGCTCAACAAGGCCGTGCACGTACCGCTCAAGGCCACCCTCAACGAGGTCAGCGCCCCCGCCACGGCCGAGAAGACGGCCCTCACCGTCACCCTCGACGGGGTCGAACAGGGGCAGCCGGTCAGCGTCCTCAGGGCGGACGTCGCCACCTCCAAGGCGACCGCCGACAAGACCCGCGCCGTGGCCGAGGCGAACCTCGCCCACGCCCGGGTGCACGTCCCCGGCCTGCCGGCGCTCTCCCTGGTCGAGGTGGAGAAGGTCACCTCCAAGGCCGTCTGCGAGGCGGGCAAGAAGCCGGTCGCCTCCTCGAACGTCCTCGGGACGGTCACCGCGCTCGGCAAGAAGGTCACCCTGACCGCCGGCGGCCCCGCCACCAAGCTCGAGGTCCCCGGCGTCGGCCAGGTCTCCCTGGAACTCTCCGGCACCCAGACCACCTCCACCACGGCCGCCGCGGCCGCGCTGCGCCTGAAGGTGTCGGTCAACCCGCTGAACCTGAACGTGGCGGAGGTCGACGGCGAGGTCGTCCTGGCCGAGGCGCACTGCGAAACCCCGAAGGGTCCCGCGCCCGGCCCGAGCACGCCCGCGTCCGCGAAGCCCGACGTCAAGCCGCAGACCGCGACGGGGGCCACGCAGGCCAACCTCGCCGAGACCGGCGCCGGTTCGGTGACCCCGTACGTCGCCGGCGGCGCCCTGCTCCTGCTCGGCATCGGCGCGGGCGCGCTCGTCGTGACCCGGCGCTCCAGGAGCTAACGGGCAGCGCGCTCCAGCCCCTGGCCGGTCGCGCCGCGTGAGGTCACGGCCGCGGTGACCTCCTTGTCGACGCGGGCGTACGCGGCGCGCCTGGCGGGGTCGAGGCCGGTGTCCTCGGCCGCGCAGGAGGCGCAGACGACGCGGAAGGGCGGCCCCATGTCCGCGTACTGCGTGAGGTATTCGGCCTTGACCACCTCCCAGCGGCCCGGGTGCGCGGCCGCCGGGGCGAAGGTGAAGCGGGGGATCGAGGACATGTTGCCGCGCGCCTTCTCCGCCTCGTAGAAGCTCGCGACCTGGTCGCCCATGCCGAAGACCACCCACGTGCCGTTGATCTTCTCGTAGGGCTGCGGCACGTGGTTGTGCGTCCCGATGATCAGATCGATGTCGGGGAGCCCGTCCGCCCCGCGCGAGGCGGTCAGCGCCTGCGCCAGATCGCGCTGCTGCTGGTCGGGCGCCGTCTGCCACTCGGTGCCCCAGTGGACGCTGAGGACGACGACCTGCGCGCCGGCGGCGCGGGCCGCGCGGGCGTCGGCGATGATCCGGCCCTGGTCGATGAGGTTGACGGCCCAGGGCTTGCCCGCCGGGAGCGGTATGCCGTTCGTCCCGTACGTGTAGTCCAGCTGGGCGACCTTCGCGCCGCCGGCCGACAGCACGGCCGGGGCCTTGGCCTCGTCGGCGCTCCGCGCCGAGCCGACGTGCGCGAGGCCGACCCGGTCGAGGTGGTCCAGGGTGCGGGTGATGCCGTCGTAGCCGTCGTCGAGGGTGTGGTTCGAAGCGGTGGAACAGCTGTCGTACCCGGCGTCCTTGAGGGCGTCGGCCAGCTGGTGGGGGGCCTTGAAGGCGGGGTAGCCGGTGTAGGGGCCGCCGGGCCTTCCGTACGGTATCTCGTGGTGGCATATCGCCAGATCGGCGGCGGCCACCAGGGGTTTGACGCCCGCGAGTATCTTCCGGAAGTCGTACTCCCCGGCCTTGCCGCCCGCGTCGTCCGCCGAGCGCTGGATGATCGAGGGGTACGGGATGATGTCGCCGGTGGCGACGAGGGTGAACCGCCGTCCGGCCGGAGCCGCCTTCGCCGTCCCGGGTTTCCCCTGGAGCCGCTGCTCGGGCGGGGCGCCGTTGTCCAGGAGCCGCGGTACCGCGTAGACGCTCCCGCCGATCACCGCCAGCCCCGCGAGGCCGATGCCTATGCGCGCCGCCGCCTTCATGTGCCGCCCCCCTGTCGCCGATCCCGCCATCCTAGGCACGCCCCGCCGGCCCCGCTGCGCGGAACAGGTCCCCGCCCCACCCTTCGCCCGTTCCCCGGGGCCAGCCCCGGACCCCGCGCCTCAAACGCCGGCGAGGCTGGTTTGGCTGCGGCCCCCAGCGCCTCAAACGCCGGCGGGGCTGGAGGGTACGTGAGGGGGCGGGGGCGGGGTGGGGTGTTGTCCGGGACTAAAACGAGATGATTTCGGCGCGAGGCACCGCCCGGCAGACCAATCAGCCCAGGGCGCCGAACATCGAAGCCCGTCCCGGACGACACCCCACCCCGTCCCCGCCCCCGGCCCTGGCACCCACCCCCAAGGCCCCCGTTAACGCGCGGCCAGCGCAAGGGCGTGGTCGAGGGCCTGGAGGAGGCGGCCCGTCGTGGCCCGGTCGCGGACCGCCAGGCGGAGCCAGGTGGGGTCCAGCCCCGGGAAGGTGTCCCCGCGGCGGACCGCGAAGCCGAGGGCGCGCAGCCGGGTGCGGACCTCCGCCGCGCCCGGCACCCGGATCAGGACGAACGGCCCCTCGGCCACCCCCGCCACCGTGACCTCCTCGAACTCCGTGAGCCCGGCCAGCAGATGCTCCCGGTCCACCGCGATCCGCCGCGCGGCCGCCTCCGCCTCCGCCAGCGCCTCCGGAGCCACACAGGCCTCCGCCGCCACCAGCGCCGGCGTCGACACAGGCCACAGCGGCTGCGCGGCGGCCAGCTTCGTGATGACCTCCGGTTCGGCCAGGACGTAGCCGATCCGCAGCCCCGCCAGCCCCCAGGTCTTGGTCAGGCTCCGCAGCACCACCAGCCCCGGCAGGTCCATCCGCCCGGCCAGGGCCTCCCGTTCGCCCGGGACGGCGTCCATGAAGGCCTCGTCCACCACCAGGATCCGCCCCGGCCGGGCCAGCGCGGCCAGCGTGCCCGCCGGGTGCAGCACGGACGTCGGGTTGGTCGGGTTGCCGACCACCACCAGGTCGGCTTCCTCGGGCACCGCCGCCGGGTCCAGCCGGAAGCCGTCCTCGGCCCGCAGCACCACCCGCTCCACCCGGTGCCCGGCGTCCCGCAGCGCCGCCTCCGGCTCGGTGAACTGCGGATGCACCACGACCGGCCGTACGGCCCCCAGGGCCCGCGCGATCAGCACGAACGCCTCCGCCGCCCCCGCCGTCAGCAGCACCCGCTCCACCGGCAGCCCGTGCCGCCGCGCCACGGCCGCGCGGGCCGCCCGGCCGTCCGGGTACGCCGCGAGGTCCCCGAGGCAGGCCGCGATCCGCTGCTTGAGCCACTCCGGCGGCGTGTCCGACCGTACGTTCACCGCGAGGTCCACCAGCGCGCCGCCCGCGTCGGCCACCTCCGCGTCCCCGTGGTGGCGCAGGTCGTGCTCCTGGGCGGTGGCCACGGCACAGGTCGCCGCCACCGACCGGCGCTTCGGCACGAGGAGTTCCCCGCCGCCCGCCAGCGCCGCCGCCTCCGCCACCGAGGCCGTACCGGCGGCGTCCCGCGCCGCCGCCGAGGGATGCGGTACGGGGATCCGTGCCAGCTCCTCGGCGGAGTAGCCGACCAGCGGTACGCCGAAACGTTCCGCCGCACCCGCGATCCCCGGCTCCCGGGTCTTCGCCTCCACCGTGGCCAGCGCCGAAACCGCCCCGGTGGCCAGCCCGGCCCCCCGCAGCGTCTCCTCGACCAGCGCGCAGACCTCCGCCACGGAGACCCCCGCACGCCCGCCGACCCCGACCACCAGCCGCGTCACGTACTCGCCCACCGGGATCCTTCCTCCGTACCTCGTCCGTCTTTCGTCAACACGGTGTCTCCCGCCGCCCGCGCGCGGAAGTGCGCACGCGCCCGCCAGTCGGTATTCAGGGGCACATGGCGGTGATCGTGGCTTTGGGCGCGTTCCTGATGACGCTGGCCGGCGGCTGGACGGCGCAACGCGTCACCGACCGCCGCCACCTGGTGCTCGGCCTGGCCGGCGGGCTGATGCTCGGCGTGGTGGGCCTGGACCTGCTCCCGGAGGCGATGCACGCCGCCGGCAGCGAGGTCTTCGGCGTCCCGCTGGCCCTGCTGCTCTTCGTGGGCGGCTTCCTCGTCGCCCACGTGGTGGAGCGCCTGCTCGCCGTACGCCAGGCCGCGCACGGCGCCGAGAACGGCGGCGGCGCGGACGGGCACGGCGACAGCGGCGGCCGGGTCCCGCAGGTCGGGCTCACGGCGGCCGCCGCGATGGTCGGCCACAGCGTCGCCGACGGGGTGGCCCTCGGCGCGGCCTTCCAGGTCGGCGGGGGGATGGGCGTGGCCGTCGCGCTGGCCGTCATCACCCACGACTTCGCCGACGGGTTCAACACGTACACGCTCACCCGCCTGTACGGCAACGCCCGCCGCAAGGCCCTGATGATGCTCTTCGCGGACGCCGCGGCGCCGGTCGTGGGCGCCGCGTCCACCCTGCTGTTCACCCTTCCGGAGGAACCCCTCGGGGCGTACCTCGGATTCTTCGGCGGCGCCCTGCTGTACCTGGCGGCCGCCGAGATCCTCCCCGAGGCGCACCACAAGCACCCCGCCCTGTCCACGCTGATGTGCACGGTGGGCGGGGTGGCCGGGATCTGGCTCGTGGTCGGTCTCGCGGACTGATCCCGGGCCGGGGGCGGGGGTCACCGGTGCGCTGCCGCGGCTTCCGCGAAGCGCCGGGCCACCGAGGGCTGCGCCGCCCAGTGCGTGTGCAGGTAACTGGCGTGCACGCCCTGCCGTACGAAGCCCTCGACGCGGCGTTCGGGATGCGTGAACCCCCACGCCGGGACGGTCCCGGCGCCGGGCTCTATCACCGTCCGGTGGAACTCGTGCCCCCGCAGCCGCGTCCCGGCGGCGGCGAGCGCGCTGTCCGACACCGCCACCGCCTCCCGGTAGCCGAGCGTGAGCCGCTCCGACATCCGGGCATCGGCGTCGAGCACCCCGCACATCGGCTTCCCGTCGAGGGAACGGGCCAGGTAGAGCAGCCCGGCGCACTCGGCGGCGACCGGCCCGCCGGCCGCGGCGAAGTCCGCGACGGCCGCCCGCAGCGGCTCGTTCGCCGACAGCTCGGGGGCGTACACCTCGGGGAACCCGCCGCCGATCACCAGCCCGGCGGTGCCGTCGGGGAGCGCCTCGTCCCGGAGCGGGTCGAAGGTGACGACCTCCGCGCCCGCCGCTTGCAGCAGCTCCGCGTGCTCGGCGTACGAGAACGTGAACGCGGCCCCGCCCGCGACGGCGACGACCGGCCTCCCGCCGACCGGCTCCGGGGGAGCCCCGGCCGGGGCGCCCTCGGGCGACCACGCCGCGCAGTCCAGCGGCGGCGCCGTGCGGGCCAGCGCCAGCAGCGCCTCCAGGTCACAGCCCTGACGGACCTGCTCGGCCAGCGCGGCCACCGCGGCGAGCGCATCGGAGCGCCGCTCGGCCACCGGGACCAGGCCCAGGTGCCGCGAAGGCGTCGCCACCTGCGGAGCCCGCCGCATGACGCCGAGGACCGGCATCCCGGCCTCCTCCAGCGCCTCCCGCAGCATCACCTCGTGCCGGTCGGAGCCCACCTTGTTGAGGATCACCCCGCCGAGCCGCACCTGGGGGTCGAAGGAGGCGAAGCCGTGCACCAGCGCCGCCACCGACCGCGACTGCGAGGAGGCGTCCACCACCAGCACCACCGGCGCCCGCAGCAGCTTCGCCACCTGCGCCGTCGACGCCAGCTCACCCCGCCCCGCGGCCCCGTCGTACAGCCCCATCACGCCCTCGACCACGGCGAGGTCGCACCCGGCGGAGCCGTGCGCGAACAGCGGGCCGACCAGCTCCGGCCCGCACATGAAGGCGTCCAGATTGCGGCCCGGCCGGCCCGTGGCCAGGGCGTGGTAGCCGGGGTCGATGTAGTCGGGCCCGGCCTTGTGCGGGGACACGGCCAGGCCGCGCTCCGCGAAGGCCGCCATCAGGCCCGTCGCCACGGTGGTCTTGCCGCTGCCGGAGGACGGCGCGGCGATGACCAGCCGCGGCACGTTCACGGACGTCACCACTCGATGCCCTTCTGGCCCTTCTGGCCGGCGTCCATCGGGTGCTTGACCTTGGTCATCTCGGTGACCAGGTCCGCGAACTCCACCAGCTTCTCCGGGGCGTTGCGGCCCGTGATGACCACGTGCTGGGTGCCGGGACGGTTACGGAGCACCTCGATCACCTCGTCCACGTCGATCCAGCCCCAGTGCATCGGGTACGCGAACTCGTCCAGCACGTACAGCCGGTGCGTCTCGGCGGCCAGATCCCGCTTGACCTGCTCCCAGCCCTCCTTGGCCGCCTGCTCGTTGTCGAGCTGCGCGTCCCGCTGGACCCAGGACCAGCCCTCGCCCATCTTGTGCCAGACGACCGGGCCGCCCTCACCGGAGGCGCCCAGCACCTTGAGCGCGTTCTCCTCGCCGACCTTCCACTTCGCCGACTTGACGAACTGGAACACCCCGATCGGCCAGCCCTGGTTCCAGGCGCGCAGCGCCAGCCCGAAGGCGGCCGTCGACTTGCCCTTGCCCGGGCCGGTGTGGACGAAGACGAGCGGACGGTTGCGGCGCTGACGCGTCGTGAGCCCGTCGTCCGGTACGACGGTCGGCTGTCCCTGCGGCATTACGCGGCCCTCCTGGAGGTCTCTGATGCGGTACGTACGTTCTTCACGAGCCCGGCCAGCGAGTCGGCCCGCAGCCCGTCGAGGGTCACGGCGGGCCCGCCCAGGTCGGCGGCCAGCGCCCCCGCCAGCCCCAGCCGGACCGGCCCGGACTCGCAGTCCACGACCACCGAGGCGACCCCCTCGGCGGCCAGCAGCCGGGCACTGCGCCCCGACAGCTCGCGCGGGTCCCCGCCGACGGCCCCGGCCGAGGTGGCCCGCCCGTCGGTGACGACCACCAGCAGCGGCCGGCGCGAGGGGTCCCGCAGCCGCTCGATGCGCAGCACCTCGTGCGCCTTGAGCAGCCCCGCCGCCAGCGGGGTGCGGCCACCGGTCGGCAGCCGCTCCAGCCGGACGGCGGCCGCGTCCACCGAGGAGGTGGGCGGCAGCGCCAGTTCGGCGCCGGCGCCGCGGAAGGTGATCAGGCCGACCTTGTCCCGGCGCTGGTAGGCGTCCAGGAGCAGCGACAGCACCGCACCCTTGACGGCGCCCATCCGCTGCCGGGCCGCCATCGAGCCGGAGGCGTCGACGACGAAGAGCACGAGGTTGCCCTCGCGGCCCTCCCGGGTGGCCTGCCGCAGGTCGTCCTTGCGCAGGACGAGGCCGCACCCGCTGCGCCCGCGCGCCTTCTGGTGCGGGGCGGCGGCGTGCACGGTGGCCGCCAGGTGCAGCTTCGTCAGCTGGCCCCGGGGGCGTTGGGCGCCGGTGGTACGGCCGTGCGCGGTGCGGGCGCGCGAGCGCCGCCCGGCCGCGCCCTCGCCGAGGCCGGGCACGCTGAGCATCTTGGTGCGGAACGGCTCGGCGGCCCGTACGGCGGCCTGCTCGGCGCCGCCGGCTCCGCCCTGGGGGGCGGAGGGCTGCGGCTCGGGGGCGTCCCCGGTCTCCGGGGCCGCCTCCTCGGGCGCGTCGGGGGCGTGCGCGGTCTCGGGCCCGCCGCCCTGCGGGGGCACCCCGCCGCCGTCCCCGTCCGGGCCGCCGTCGCCGGGGCCGCCGTCGTCCGGGCCCTCGGGCTCGGGCTCCGGTTCCGGCTCCTCGTCGGGGAACCGGTCCAGGATCTCGTCCAGCTTGTCCTCGTCCAGCCCGGGCGCGTCGAAGGGGGCCCGCCTGCGGCGGTGAGGCAGGGCCAGCAGCGCCGCCTGCCGGACATCCGCCTTGCCGACGGAAGTCCGCCCGGCCCAGGCGGCCAGGGCGGTCGCGGTACGGGCCATCACGATGTCGGCGCGCATGCCGTCGACCTCGAACCCGGCGCAGGTCGCGGCGATCTGGAGCAGTGCGGTGTCACCCAGCACCACCTTCGGGAGCAGGGCCCGCGCCGCCACGACCCGGGCGCGCACCTCGTGCTCGTCCCCGGCCCAGCGGCTCGCGAAGCCCGCGGGATCGTCCTCGTACGCGAGCCGGCGGCGCACCACCTCGACGCGCTGGGCGGGCTCGCGGGAGGCGGCGACCTCGACGGTCAGCCCGAACCGGTCCAGGAGCTGCGGCCGCAGCTCGCCCTCCTCGGGGTTCATCGTGCCGACGAGCAGGAACCGGGCGGCGTGCCGCACGGACACGCCCTCGCGCTCCACGTACGAGGCGCCCATCGCGGCGGCGTCCAACAGAAGGTCGATCAGGTGGTCATGGAGGAGGTTGACCTCGTCCACGTACAGGATCCCGCGGTGCGCGTCGGCGAGCAGCCCCGGCTCGAAGGCCTTCACGCCCTCGGCGAGGGCCCGTTCGATGTCGAGGGCGCCGACGAGCCGGTCCTCGGAGGCGCCGACGGGCAGTTCGACCATGCGGGCGGGACGTTCGGTGCCCGCACCCGCCTCGTGCGGGCCGTCCGGGCAGGCCGGGTCGGGGGCGGCGGGCGCGCAGCTGAACCGGCACCCGGGTACGACGTCCACCTGCGGAAGCAGGGCCGACAGCGCGCGCACGGCGGTGGACTTGGCGGTCCCCTTCTCGCCGCGTACGAGCACGCCGCCGACCGCCGGGCTGACGGCGTTCAGCAGCAGTGCCAGGCGGAGGTCGGCCTGGCCGACGACCGCGGTGAACGGGTAGGGGGTGCTCACGTGTTGCTCACTCCTTCGTGGGGTGCGGTCGGCTGCGAGGCGCGGGTGCGGGGGCGGCTGCGCGGGGCTGTTCCCCCACCCCGCCCCTTCCCGAAACCGGGGGCAAGCCCCCGGCCCCCCGGACGTGCGCTTCGCGCCCGTGCGCTCAAACGCCGCGCGGGCTGGGATTGCTGCGCAATCCAGCCTCGCCGGCGTTTGAGGCGCGGGGTCCGGGGCGGAGCCCCAGTTTCGGGAAGGGGCGGGGTGGGGGAGAAGCCCCGCAGGGCCACGCCGGTCACGGCGCGCCCGGCGGGAGGAAGGGGAGGCCGACGGGGGCCCCGCCCTCGATCAGCCGCAGCAGGGCATCCGTGTCCGCGTGCTCCGCGATCAGATCGCCCAGCAGGTCCAGCTGCTCCTCGCGCAGGGCGGCGAAGGAGGTGTCCGCGGCGGGGACGAAGCGGCGGCCGGCGGCCGAGGCCACCTCCCGCAGGAAGGCCCGGCGGAAGCCGTCCGACTCCAGCGAGCCGTGCCAGTGGGTGCCCCACACCGACCCGACCCGGCAGCCGTCCAAGAACGCTTCCCCACCCAGCACCTCGGCCACGCCGTGATGGATCTCGTACCCCTCGACGGGCTCACCGAGCGCCGACCCGACCGGCCGTGCCAGGGTCTTCTCGACGGCGAAGCGCACGCGCACCGGCAGCAGCCCCAGGCCCGCCACCGATCCCGCCTTCGACTCGACCTCGTCCTCGATGTGCTCGCCCAGGACCTGGAAGCCGCCGCAGATGCCCAGCACCGGCCGCCCCTCGGCGGCCCGCCGCGCCAGCGCGTCCGCGATCCCCCGCTCGCGCAGCCACTCCAGCGCCTTCACCGTGCCGCGCGTGCCCGGTACGACGACCAGGTCCGCGTCGGCCAGCTCCTCGGCCCGGTCCACGAACCGCACGACCACGCCCGGCTCCGCGGCGAGCGCGTCGACATCGGTGAAGTTCGACATCAGCGGCACCGCGCACACCGCGACCCGCAGCACGTCCTCGCCGACCGGCGGGGCCACCACGGACTCCCGTACCGCGCCCCGCAGGGAGACGCGCAGGCCGTCCTCCTCGTCGATGCCCAGCCCGTGCCGGAAGGGCAGCACCCCGTAGGTCGAGCGCCCCGTCAGACCGCGCAGCATCTCCATGCCGGGCTCCAGCAGGGACACGTCGCCGCGGAACTTGTTGACCATGTATCCGGCGATCAGCGACTGGTCCTCGGGGGACAGCAGTGCCGTCGTCCCGAAGAAGGAGGCGAAGACCCCGCCCCGGTCGATGTCCCCGACCACGACCACCGGGAACCGCGCGGCCCGCGCGATGCCCATGTTCACGATGTCGGTCCGGCGCAGGTTGATCTCGGCCGGACTGCCCGCCCCTTCGCAGATCACGGCGTCATACGTGCCCCGCAGTTGCTCCAGGCAGTCCGTGACGATGCCGAGGAGCTGCTCCTGGCGCCCCCCGTGCAGTGCTTTCCCGGGGGACGCCCCCCCAGACCCCCCGAAGAACCCGCGGGCGCTCATCTCGCCCACCGGCTTGCCCAGCAGCACCACCTGGCTGCTGCGGTCGCTGCCCGGCTTGAGCAGGACCGGGTTCATCAGTGCGGTGGGCTCCACCCGGGCCGCCTGGGCCTGCATGGCCTGGGCCCGGCCGATCTCGGCGCCCTCCCGCGTCACGAACGAGTTCAGCGACATGTTCTGCGCCTTGAACGGGGCCACCTTCACGCCCTGCCGGGCCAGCCAGCGGCAGATGCCCGCCGTGACCACGCTCTTGCCCGCGTCCGATGTCGTGCCCGCGACCAGCAGTCCGCCGCCGCGCTTCGCGCCGCTCATGCCCCCGCCCTCCTCATGTGGCAGCCCTTCCCCATGCGTGCGGCCAGTGTCCGGGCCGCCACACAGGCCCCCAGCGCCAGCCAGGTCACCCGCCGCGACAGCCGTACCGCACGCTCGATGTCCGCGACCTCCACCGGCCGCCCGGCGGCGCCGTTCAGCACCGCCCGGTGTTCGACCCGGCCCCCGTAGGCCAGGGTGCCGCCCAGGCGGACGCCGAGCGCACCGGCGAAGGAGGCCTCCACCGGGCCGGCGTTGGGGCTCGGATGGGCGGCGGCGTCGGCGCGCCAGGCCCGTACGGCTCCCCGCCGGTCGGGGCCGGCCGCCACGGCGGCGAGCGCCGTCAGCCGGGCCCCGGGCCAGCCGGCCAGGTCGTCCAGCCGGGCGGAGGCCCAGCCGTAGCGCAGGTAGCGGGGCGATTTGTGGCCCACCATGGCGTCCAGGGTGTTGACGGCGCGGAAGGCGAGCAGCCCGGGAACCCCGGCGACGGCGCCCCACACCAGGGCCCCGACCACGGCGTCGGAGGTGTTCTCGGCGACGGACTCCACGACGGCCCGCGCCATCTGCTGCTCGTCCAGCGCGTGCGGGTCGCGCCCGCACAGGTGGGGCAGCCGCTCCCGGGCCACCTCGGCGTCCCCGGCGGCGAGCGCCCCGCCGATGGCGCGGGCCTCCCGGCCGAGCGAGGTGCCGCCGACCACGGCCCAGGTGGCCGCGGCGGTCAGGGCGATACGGGCGGCCGCGGGCCGGGAGCGCACGGCGCGCGCGCCGAGCGCGCCGGCGGCGGCGGCGCCGCCCGCGCAGAGGAGGGTGTGCAGGAGGCCCCGGGCGCGGTCGTCGCGCCACAGGGCGCCTTCGACGGCGGCGGCGGCTCGTCCGAAGGCGGCCACGGGGTGCCCCCGGCGCGGATCCCCGAGGATCCGGTCGCCGATCAGCCCCGCCGTGACGCCGTACGCGAAGACGCGGTCGGCACGCATGGTGGCAGGTATGTCCTCACTCAGGGTCCGCGCCCTGGTTCGACGTGTCCGGCGGCGAGAGTTCCTGGCTCCCGGGGCGCACGCGCCGCGTGCGCTCCCCGGTGACAGTGGCGGGACCGCGCCGGATTCGCACCGGACTTCCTCTCCATGCCGCCGTATTGGCTCGGGCAGTCCACCACGCTCCGCGAACGCCCGTCAACTTGCCGTTGACCTGGTGGGACGGAGGGCGGAGAAGGGGCGCGGGTACGCGAAAGCTCCCTCCGGGGAATGCCGGAGGGAGCTTTCGTACGCGGTGTGGCGGTCTCAGGTGACGATCAGGTAGATCCCGTAGGCCACGGCGCCCGCGCAGAGCGCGAAGCAGGCGTACGCGCCGCTGCGGGCCAGGGTGGCGGCCCCGCCCTGCTCGGTGGCGGCCTCGTGCTTGGAGAGGCCCACCAGGCCCAGGGCGAAGAGGGCCACGAGGGCGACGGTGGCGGAGAGGCTGACCCCGAAGACGGAGCCGAGTGCTGCCCAGTCGATCTTCATACTGCCGTTTCCTCTGTCGTTCTCGGGGTCAGACCGCGGCGGCCGGAGCCGCGGGGGTCGTCGGGGCCGCCGTCGCGGCGGGGATGGTGGCCTTGAGGTCCTCGTCGGTCACCGCGGCGGTGGTGCCCGCGGCCGGGGGGACGGCCACGGCCGCCATGGCGGTGGTGACGACGCCGGGCTGCTCGGTCTCGGAGGTGGCCGCGGCCGCCTCGTTGACGTTGGTGTGGTCGACGACCTGGCGGCGGGAGATCACCCAGATGGCGACGCAGGAGGCGACCAGGAAGACCGCGACGGCGGCGATGCCGGCGTCACCGGTGCGCATGACCAGCTCGGCGCCGGAGGCGACCAGGGCGGCGGCCGGCAGGGTCAGGCCCCACGCGACGAACATGCGGGTGGCGGTGGACCAGCGGACCACACCGCCCTTGCGGCCCAGGCCCGCGCCCATGACCGCGCCGGAGCAGGCGTGGGTGGTGGAGAGGGAGAAGCCGAGGGTGGAGGAGGCCAGGATGACGCTGGCGGCCGAGGTCTGGGCGGCGAAGCCCTGCTGCGGCTGCAGGTCGGTCAGGCCGCTGCCCATGGTGCGGATGATGCGCCAGCCGCCCAGGTAGGTGCCCATGGCGATGGCCAGGCCGGCGGAGACGATGACCCAGACCGGCGGGTTGGAGCCGGGCGCGAGCGCGCCGCCGGCGACCAGGGCCAGGGTGATGATGCCCATCGTCTTCTGCGCGTCGTTGGTGCCGTGCGCGAGGGAGACCAGACCGGCCGAGGCGATCTGGCCGGCCTTGTAGCCCTTGGTGGAGGTCTTCTCGCCGACCTGGCCGTTCAGCTTGTACGTGAGCTTCGCGGCCAGCATCGCGGCCACACCGGCCACGATCGGGGCGGCCACCGCGGGGATGAGCACCTTGGTGACGACGACGTCGCCGTTCACCGCGCCGAGGCCGGCGGAGGCGACCGCGGCACCGATCAGGCCGCCCATCAGGGCGTGGGAGGAGCTGGAGGGCAGGCCGACCAGCCAGGTGACGAGGTTCCAGAGGATCGCTCCGACCAGGGCGGCGAAGATGACCTCCGGCTGGATGCCCTCCTCGTTGACCAGGCCCTTGGAGATCGTCTTGGCGACCTCCACGGACATGAACGCGCCGACCAGGTTGAGCACGGCGGACATGGCCACCGCCGTCTTGGGCTTGAGGGCGCCGGTCGAGATGGTGGTGGCCATCGCGTTGGCTGTGTCGTGGAAACCGTTCGTGAAGTCGAACACGAGAGCGGTGATGATCACGATCCCGAGGAGAAGCGTTATGTGCTCCATTTACCCAGGCTTCTGTTTGACGTCAGTGGCTCGGCGACCGTAGGCAACCTGGGTGAACGGAAGATGAACTGACACGGGCGGCGCGGTGTCCCCACGCGCCACACGATCGGGCCATTCGTCCCGATTCTTTCGTAGCCATCCCGGTTCATGCACGTCAAAGGCGGGTGAACGGAACGCTCCGCCAGCGCCCTCTGGCCGGTAGGCCCCCTGTGCCGGGCCCCGGAAAGAGAGGTAGATCACTCCGCTTGGACCGTCCTCGGCCCGCGCTCGACCCACCCCCGCGCCCCGGGCCGGAAGGATCTCCTCCAGATCCCCTCCGGGTCTCCTCCGGTGGCCCGTCCGCCCCCGCGACCCGACACTGGAGCCGTGCGTACCGCCACAGCGACGGCAGCGGCCGTCACCACGACTCTGATCGGCGCCGGAGCGGCCGCCGTCGCGGCGGGCAGGTACGCCGCGGACGCCGCCCTGCGGTCCGAACCCGGCCGCCCCCTGCCCGGCGGCCCCCGGCTGAGCGTCCACTCCACCGCCGCCGGCCGGGTGGTTCTCACCCGCTCGCTCGCCTCCCTGCGCCCCGGCATCCACGGACTGGACGCGCCCGGGGTGCACGCCGTGGTCGGCTCCGTCGTCACGGACGTCCCGCACGACCCGGACACCGTCGTACGCCGCCTCCTCTCCGTCACCCACGGCAGCCTGACCCCCGGCACCCGGGTCGTCCTCACCCCCCAGGTGCACCTGGGCAACCCGCGCACCGCCCTTGGCCTGGACCACGCCGACGTGGACGTCCCCGGGGAGCTCGGCCCGCTGCCCGCCTGGTTCGTGCCCGGGGACCGGGGCACCTGGGTGATCACCGTCCACGGGCTCGGCTCCGGCCGGGAGCACCCGATGGTGGTCATGCCCTTCCTGCACCGCCACCGGCTCCCGGTGCTCGACCTCGCCTACCGGGGCGACCTCGGCGCCCCCGCCTCCCCGGACGGCCTCGGCCACCTCGGCGAGTCGGAGTGGCGGGACCTGGACGCCGCCATCCGCTACGCGGTGCGCTACGGAGCCCGGCGCGTGGTCCTGTACGGCTGGTCCACCGGGGCCGCCATGGCCCTGCGCGCCCTCGAGCGCTCGGCCCTGGCCGGCAAGGTCTCCGGGGTCGTGCTGGACTCGCCCGTCCTGGACTGGCACGCCACCCTGCGCGCCCTCGCCGCCGCCCGGGGCACCCCGGGCCCGCTGCTCCCGCTCGCGGTCCGGGCCGCCGAGGGCCGCGCCGGGCTGCGCGCCGACCACCGGCCCCCGGGCGCGGACCCCGGCGCGCTGCGGGTCCCCGTACTGCTCTTCCACGGGCCGGCCGACACGATCGCCCCCTGGGAGCCCTCCCGCCGGCTCGCCGACGCCCGGCCCGACCTCGTCACCCTGCACACCGTCATGGACGCCGGGCACGGGGCGATGTGGAACGCCGACCCGGAGCGGTACGAGGAGGCGCTGCGGCGCTTCCTGGTCCCCCTCATGTGACGCGCCCGTGTGACCTGCTCACGTGAGGTGTGATGTGGCGCCGGGGTGAAGGGCCTGTGGCGGACGGGGCAGGGTGGGGGGTTCGTCCCGGTTCATCCACCCCATGACCTGTGGAAATGACCGGTTCCGTTTGGGCTTTCGGCCAGTGACGGGCGAGACTGCTTCCGTGACGTCCCGAAAGCCTGATGAGCAGTTGGCTCGCGACTCCAGACTCCGACTCGTCTCCCCGCGCTCCGTCGCCACGGCGCGCAAAGCGGTGACCGACCGGCGAACCCGGCCGGCCCTCCGGCCCCCGGCGGGCACCCCCGCCACGGCAGACCTGGCGAACCGCGCCCGCGCCTCCCTCGCCGACGCGGTACGGCTGGCCCGCTGGGCCGAGCTGAACCTCGGGGCCGGCGACGGCGGCCGCCCCGCCCCGGCGGGCGCGCTGCCCGCCGCCGACGTCGAACGGGCCGCGGCCCAGCTGCGCCTGACGCACGGCCAGATCCGGGTCGGCTGGGACCGGGCCCGCCTCTCCGGCCTCGTCGAGGTGCACGGCGGCCACGCCCGCCCCGGCTGGCGGCTGCGCGCCTGGGACCGCGACGACACCGCCGTGCTGCGCGGCTGGGTCGCCCTCTTCGACGCCTGGTCGCTCGTCCACCCGGCCCCGGCCGACCTCACCCCCTCGGCCGTCGCCGAGGTGGTCGAGGCCATGCCCCAGCTGCTGTCGCTGCTCCAGCTGTCCGCGGGCCCGGTGACCGTCCCGGACCTGCTGGACCTCCTCGGCCAGCGGGTCACCGAACTGCGCGACGAACGCTGCGAGGTCCCCTACGACGCGGAGCCCGCCACCGGCTCCGCCGTCCCCGGCGAACCCCGCCCCCTCCCGCTCGCCCGGCTCCTGCGCTGGGCCCTGGGCGGACTCGCCGCCGTGGACGCCGTCACCCTCGGCCCCGCCCAGGCCACCCTCACCCCCCTCGGCAGCTGGGCCGTGTGGGTGAAGCTGGAGCAGATCTGCGTCGCCGCCCAGAGCCCGGCCGGCAACATCGAGCAGTCCGCCGCCGCCATGCTGCACGGCTGCGCCCGGCTCACCCCGGGACCGGCCCGCGCCGAGTACCAGGCCTGGCTCGCCGCCCGGCCCGTCGGCCACGCCGTCAGCGAGCTGCTGCACGCCGCCCGGGGCGAGGACGCCCTGCTGCGCGGCCTGGCCTTCGAGGCCCTGCGCGTGGTCGGCGCCCCCGCCGAGCGCGAGGTGCGCGCGGCCGTCCAGGAGCCCGCGCTGCGGCCGTACGCCCTGCTCTGGCTCGCGGAGCACGACGGGGTGGACCCCGACGAGGCCCAGGACGTGCTCACCCCCGAGGAGTCCACCTGGCTCTGGGTGGACACGGCCGCCGCCATCGCCGACCACGGCGAGGCCGACCTGCTCGCCCGCCACCTCGACTCCGCGGTCCGCACCACCGTCCCCCGGCTGCTGGACGAGGTCCGCGCGGTGGGCCACCCGCGCACCGTCCAGGTGCTGGTCGCGCTGGCCGCCGCCCACCCCGACCCCGCCCTGGCCAAGGCGGTCCGCCGGGCCGCCTTCCAGGTCCACACCGGCGGCGGGTGATCAGACCTGCGGGGCGTACGTCCCGAAGCTCCAGATGTTGCCCTCGGCGTCCCGGGCCATGTAGTCCCGGGAGCCGTAGTCCTGGTCGGTGGGCTCCATCAGGATCTCCACGCCGTACTCGGCCGCCCGCCGGTGGTGGGCGTCCACGTCGTCGACCACGACGTAGACCCCGGTTGGCCCGGCGCCCGCCATGGCCTTGTCGAAGGCGCCGCCGCGGCCCTGGCTGCCCAGCATCACCACGCCGTTGCCGTACGCCAGCTCCGCGTGCATCACCGAGCCGTCCTCGCCCTCGTAGACCGCGACCTGGCTGAACCCGAAGGCCTCGGTCAGCAGCCTGATGGCCGCCTTCGCATCGCGGTAGAGCAGCGTGGGACAGATGGACGGAACGCCTGCCATGACGATCACTCCCTCTCGTGACGGTGACCCACGTCACAGCATGGCAGGCGCCGCCGACAGTCAGCGGAAGGTGTTGCACTGGGCCATGTCGCCCGTGCGGTAGCCCTGGTAGAACCACTGCTGACGCTGCTCGGCCGAGCCGTGGGTCCAGGACTCCGGGGTGACCCGGCCCTGGAACTTCTCCTGGATCCGGTCGTCGCCGACCGCGGCCGCCGCGTCCAGCCCGTCGCGGATGTCCTGGTCGGTGAGGCTCGTGATCAGCGGCCGCCCGGTCGACTCGTCCGGGGTCCTCGTCGCGTTGTGCGCCCACACCCCGGCGTAGCAGTCGGCCTGGAGCTCGACCTTGACCGCGTTGCTGTTCGCGCCCTGCCGCCCGTCCTGGGAGCGCTGGAGCGTCCCGGTCAGGTTCTGGATGTGGTGCCCGTACTCGTGCGCGACGACGTACGCCTGGGCGAAGGGCCCGCCGCTCGCCCCGAACTTCGTCCGCAGCTCGTTGAAGAAGCCCAGGTCCAGGTAGACCTGCCGGTCACCGGGGCAGTAGAAGGGGCCGACCGCCGAGGTGGCCGCCCCGCAGGCGGTGTTCACCCGGCCGGTGAAGAAGACCGTCGACGCCGGGGCGTACTGGCCGCCGCGCTTCTTGAACTCCTGATTCCAGAAGTCCTGGGTGCTGTTGACCACAGCGACGAGCCGGCAGTCCTCGCGGGTGTTGGCGTCCTGCCCGGTCTTGCAGGTCTGCTGCACCTGGGCGGCCGAGGAGGAGGTCGCCGCCGGCTCCGGGCTCCCGTCCGACAGGCCCAGCTGCTCCGGGCCCACCCCGAAGAGCAGCCCCAGGACCAGTGCGATCAGACCGACGAGGCCACCGCCGACCGTGGCCCGGCCGCCCGGGATGCGGCTGCCGCGCACATCCTTGACCTCGGACGTGTCCAGATTGGCGTTGTCGTCGAACTGCATGCCGCACCGCCCTCTCCTCGTGCAGCCAGGGGCCCACGTCTGCGCCCTGCGGCGAGTATCAACCCGTTCATCCTGATACGTGCCCCGGCCGCCCCGCGTGGCCCGTGGGCCGAACGGGGGACAGGAGGCCCCGAAAAGTGGTTGCGCACCCCCGGTAGAATGAATCCCATGGCAAATCTCCTCGCGGATTAGCGGCGTCGAAGCAACGCGCGTCCTGCCCCCCTTCCGCCGTCCCCACCGCCCTGGAGTATTTCCGTGATCACCGCCACCGGCATCGAGCTGCGCGCCGGCGCCCGCGTCCTCATCGAGTCCGCCTCCTTCCGCATCGCCAAGGGCGACCGCATCGGCCTCGTCGGCCGTAACGGAGCGGGCAAGACCACCCTCACCAAGTGCCTCGCCGGCGAGGGCCAGCCCGCCGGCGGCACCATCACCCGATCGGGTGAGGTCGGCTACCTGCCGCAGGACCCGCGCACCGGCGACCTCGACGTACTCGCCCGCGACCGGATCCTCTCCGCGCGCGGGCTCGACGTACTGATCAAGAAGATGCGGGCCAACGAGGAGCGCATCGCCACCGGCTCCGGCGGCACCCGCGACAAGGCGATGAAGCAGTACGAGCGCCAGGAGACCGAGTTCCTGACCAAGGGCGGTTACGCCGCCGAGGCGGAGGCGTCCACCATCGCGGCCGCCCTCAGCCTGCCCGACCGGGTCCTCGGCCAGCCGCTGCACACCCTCTCCGGTGGTCAGCGCCGCCGCGTCGAGCTCGCCCGGATCCTCTTCTCCGACGCCGACACCCTGCTCCTCGACGAGCCCACCAACCACCTCGACGCCGACTCGATCGTCTGGCTGCGGGACTACCTGAAGACCTACCGCGGCGGCTTCATCGTCATCTCCCACGACGTCGACCTGGTCGAGACCGTGGTCAACAAGGTCTTCTACCTGGACGCCAACCGGTCCCAGATCGACGTCTACAACATGGGCTGGAAGCTCTACCAGCAGCAGCGCGAGGCCGACGAGAAGCGCCGCAAGCGCGAGCGCCAGAACGCCGAGAAGAAGGCCGCGGCCCTGAACTCGCAGGCCGACAAGATGCGCGCCAAGGCGACCAAGACCGTCGCCGCGCAGAACATGGCCAAGCGCGCCGACCGGCTGCTCGCCGGCCTGGACGCCGTCCGCGTCTCCGACAAGGTCGCCAAGCTGCGCTTCCCGGACCCGGCGCCCTGCGGCAAGACCCCGCTGACCGCCGAGGGCCTGTCGAAGTCGTACGGCTCGCTGGAGATCTTCACCGACGTCGACCTGGCCATCGACAAGGGCTCCCGCGTGGTCATCCTCGGCCTCAACGGCGCCGGCAAGACCACCCTGCTGCGCCTGCTGTCGGGCACCGAGAAGCCCGACACCGGCACGGTCGTGCCCGGCCACGGCCTCAAGCTCGGCTACTACGCCCAGGAGCACGAGACGCTCGACCCGGAGCGCACGGTCCTGGAGAACATGCGCTCCTCCGCGCCCGACCTGGACCTGGTCGCCGTACGCAAGACGCTCGGCTCCTTCCTGTTCTCCGGCGACGACGTGGACAAGCCGGCGGGCGTGCTCTCCGGCGGCGAGAAGACCCGGCTGGCCCTGGCCACCCTGGTCGTCTCCTCGGCCAACGTGCTGCTGCTCGACGAGCCCACCAACAACCTCGACCCGGCCAGCCGCGAGGAGATCCTGGGCGCGCTGCGCACGTACAAGGGCGCGGTCATCCTCGTCACGCACGACGAGGGCGCGGTGGAGGCCCTGGAGCCGGAGCGGATCATCCTGCTCCCGGACGGGGTCGAGGACCTGTGGGGCCCGGACTACCGGGACCTGGTCTCCCTCGCCTGACGGGTGATCCAGTTCCTTATGGATCATTCGGCTCAGACGTGATCCATCATCTGAGTGAGACGGTCTCGTACCGTCGCGCTCTGTACATCGGCCCCGGCCGCATCCTCCCGGATGCGCGGCCGGGGTCGCCTGTTTTCGGCGTCCGGCCCCTGACCTGGTGATTCCCCGCGGTGACGGAGAAATGTGACGGAGGTCATGCGGCGGAAGAGAAGATTCCGTTCTGCTCGGGCGTCCACCGGTCGAGAAATGCCGTCGTACCGACCTTGCTGAATGGGTGGCCAGGAAGCCGGGGAGGGGTGATCATGAGAAGTCCAGAGCGCACTTCCCATGAGGAGGCACGGGTGGCCGAGACTCTGAAGAAGGGCAGCCGGGTTACCGGCGCCGCGCGCGACAAGCTCGCGGCAGACCTGAAGAAGAAGTACGACTCCGGTGCGAGTATCCGGGCGCTGGCCGAAGAGACCGGCCGGTCCTACGGATTCGTCCACCGGATGCTCAGCGAGTCCGGAGTCACGCTGCGTGGTCGCGGTGGCGCGACACGCGGCAAGAAGGCGGCTGCGGCCTGATCCTGGCCGCCAGGCCGGGACCGGGTGCCGAAGACCGCTCGACAGCTCCGTTCTCTTTCATGCTGTCTGATCCATGCTGTCCGTTTCATCCTGCTCCATGCACGGTTCCTTCGGTGACCCCCGGTCGGCCCTGTGGTCGGCTGGGTGGTTACTGTGCAGTCACTTAGGCCGGGAAAGAGGCCACGACTGCACACCGGAGGCACCAGATGGCTCTGCTCGACAAGGATGGCGTACGGCTCACCATCGACGACACGGTCGCCACGGTGACGCTGACCAATCCGGCCAAGCGAAACGCCCAGTCTCCCGCGCTCTGGCGGGCGTTGGCGGAGGCCGGACGGTCGCTGCCCGGCACCGTCCGGGTCGTCGTGCTGCGCGGCGAGGGCAAGTCCTTCTCCGCCGGGCTCGACCGGCAGGCGTTCACCCCCGAGGGTTTCGAGGGCGAGCCGTCCTTCCTCGATCTGGCGCGCGGTTCGGACGAACTGCTCGACTCCACCATCGCCGAGTACCAGGAGGCTTTCACCTGGTGGCGGCGCAATGACATCGTCTCCATCGCCGCCGTACAGGGGCATGCGATCGGCGCCGGCTTCCAGCTCGCGCTCGCCTGCGACCTGCGCGTGGTCGCGGACGACGTGCAGTTCGCCATGCGCGAGACCAGCCTGGGCCTGGTCCCCGACCTGGCCGGCACCCAGCCGCTGACCGACCTGGTCGGCTACGCCCGCGCGCTGGAGATCTGCGCGACGGGCCGCTTCGTGCACGCCGAGGAGGCCGAGCGGGTGGGCCTGGCCAACCTGGTGGTCCCGGCCGACGAACTGGAGGCCGCGGTCCAGGACCTCACCACCGCCCTGCTGGCCCCGGCGCGCGACGCCGTCATCGAGACCAAGGCGCTGCTCCGCGCCGCCCCGTCCCGTACCTACGACGACCAGCGCGCCGCCGAGCGCGCCGCCCAGGCCCGCCGCCTGCGCGACCTGGCGGGCCTCTCGGACTGAGGCCCCGTACGCTGCCCGGCCGGCCGGAACCCGACGACGGTTCCGGCCGACCGGCGTAGTCACCGGCGCGTCGGCGCCGGTGCGCGCTTACCGTGGTCGGGAGACTCCCCTTTCTAAGGACGTCCCATGACCGAATCCGCATCAGGGGGCTACGCCAAGGAGCCCGCAGACCGCGGCCGCACCACCATCGCCGACGGGGTGGTCGAGAAGATCGCCGGGCTGGCCGCCCGCGAGGTGGTCGGCGTCCACGCCATGGGCAGCGGCAGCGGACTCTCCCGTACCTTCGGGGCCGTCCGCGACCGGGTGCCCGGCGGGGCGAAGTCCGCCGCGGCCCGCGGGGTCAAGGCGGAGGTCGGCGAGGTCCAGACGGCCCTCGACCTGGAGATCGTCGTCGACTACGGCGTGGAGATCCGCGAGGTCGCCCGGTCGGTCCGCGAGAACGTCATCGCGGCGGTCGAGCGGATGACCGGCCTGGAAGTCGTCGAGGTCAACATCGCCGTCAGCGACGTCAAACTCCCCGACGAGCCCGACGACGAACCGGAATCCCGGCTCCAGTAGCGGAGAGGAGCCACACCATGAGCATGGCCGTCGCCGGCCTCTTCGCCGGCATCGCTCTGGCGTTCGCCGGGTACTTCGGCGGCTTCGGGGCCTTCCTGCTGGTGGCGGCGCTCGGCGCCATCGGCTTCCTCGTCGGCCGGTTCCTCGACGGGGACCTGGAACCGGGCGACCTGTTCCGGCCCCGCGGCCGCGACGACCGGCGCGGGTGAGGCGCCGATGAGCACTCCGCCCGGGCCCGCACCGCGTCCTGCGCCGCCGCGTTCCGCCGCGCCGCGTGCCACTCCGCCCCGGGTGCCGCCCGCCGAGCGGGGGGCCACCCGGATCGCCGACCGGGTCGTCGCCAAGATCGCGGCGCAGGCCGCCCGGGAGGCGCTCGAGGCACTGCCGGGCGCCGTCCCGCACGCGACGGTCACCGTCCACCACGACATCGCGCGGGTCCGGGTGAGCCTGGAGCTGGACTACCCCTCCGACCTCGCCGCCCAGTGCGCGGCCGTACGCCGCCAGGTCGCCCGGCGCATCGAACAGTGCGCGGCGATGGCGGTCCCCGAGGTCGACATCGACATCGAGCACCTGCACTCCACCCACACCCGGCCGGCCCCCGCCGGGCGGGACCGGCGGCTGCGGTGAGCGCGCCGCCGCGCCGGTTCCGGTCCGTCCGGCGGGTCCCGGCCGCGCTCAGCGCGCTCGTGGTGCTCGCGGTGGCGGGGCTCTTCCTCTACGACCTGGCCGCGGTACGCGCACACCGGCCCGGGATGCGCTGGCGCCGCGAACTCGCCCGGCTGCTGGAGCGGCACACCCCGGCCGACACGGAGGTACTGGTGGCCGGGGGCCTGCTGGCCCTGGCCGGAGCGGTGCTGTTGCTGCTGGCGCTGGCTCCCGGACGGCGCGGGCTGCTGCCGATGGCGGCGGATCCCGGGGTGCGGGCCGGCATCGGCCGCCGGGCCGTCGCCCTGATCCTGCGGGACCGGGCCATGGAGGTCTCCGGGGTCCGCTCGGTGCGGGTCAGGGTGGGCCGTACCCACGTCGGGATCCGGGCCACCTCGCACTTCCGCGAACTGGACGACGTACGGGCCGACCTGGACGAGGTGCTCGCCGTCGGCATCGGGGAACTGGGCCTCGCGCACCCGCCGCGGACCCGGGTCCGGGTCAGGAGGTGAGCGGCGTGCCCCTGCTCGGCGCGGTGAACCGGGCGCTGCTGGCGCTGGCCGGGCTGGTGCTGCTGGCGGCCGGGATCTCGGTACTGACCGCGTCCTGGCCCTTCGGCGGCCCGAACGCCCCGCTGCTGCGGCGGCGCTGGCACCTGGAGGGCGGCTGGTGGTGGGTGGTGTTCGCCGCGCTGGCGCTGTGCGTGCTGCTGGCGCTGTGGTGGCTGACGGCGCAACTGCGGCGCTCCCGGCTCGCGGCGCTGGCGGTGGACACCGGCGACGGGGGCTTCGCGGTGCTGCGGGGCCGCGCGCTGGAGTCGGCGGTGGCGGCCGAGGTGTCGGCGCTGGACGGGGTCGCCCGGTGCCGGGTCGCGCTGCGGGGCCGGCGCGGGGCCCCGACCCTGCGGGTGGCGCTGGAACTGGAACCCCACGCCGTCCCCGCCGATGCGCTGGCCGCGCTCGCCGGCCCGGTCCTCACCCACGCCCGCACCTCGGCGGGCCTCCCCGCCCTCCCCACCGAAGCCCGCCTGAAGATCACCCCCCACCCCGCGCAACGCGTGGCCTGACCGCCGCCGCGCGAGCGGCGCGTGGAGAAGGGGGTGGCTAGAAGCCGTGGCGGGAGCCGCCGTCCACCGGGAGCATCAGGCCGGTGAGGTACGACGCCGCCGGGGAGAGGACGAAGGCGGCGGTCCGGCCGAATTCCTCCGGCGTGCCGTAGCGCCGCAGCGGGATGCGGGACTCGTTCCCCGCGCGCGCCGCGTCCGCGTCGCCGGACAGCGCGTCCAGCTCCCGCACCCGGTCGGTGTCGATCCGGGCCGGCAGCAGGCCGACCACGCGGATCCCGCGCGGGCCGAGGTCCACCGACAGGGACTTCGCGAAGCCCGCCAGCCCCGGCCGCAGGCCGTTCGAGATCGTGAGGCCGGGGATCGGCTCGTGGACCGAGCCCGACAGCACGAAGCCGATGACCCCGCCCTCGCCCAGCTCGGCCGCCGCCGCCCGGGCGAGGCGGACCGCGCCCAGGAAGACCGTCTCGAACGCCGCCGCCCACTGCTCGTCGGTGTTGTCCGCCGCGGAGCCCGGCGCGGGGCCGCCGACGCTGATGAGGATGCCGTCGAAGCGCCCGAACCGCTCGCGGGCGGTGGCCACCAGCCGCGCCGCCGCGCCCGGGTCGGAGTTGTCCGCGGCCACGCCCACCGCGTTCGGGCCCAGTTCGGCGGCGGCGTCCGCCGCG
This sequence comes from Streptomyces sp. NBC_00091, assembly GCF_026343185.1. Classification (GTDB taxonomy): domain Bacteria; phylum Actinomycetota; class Actinomycetes; order Streptomycetales; family Streptomycetaceae; genus Streptomyces. Next base: position 4,727,395 of record NZ_JAPEMA010000001.1, read on the forward strand.
CGCTTCGCGTCCCTGCCCGTCAGTACGACCTTCGCCCCGTCGGCGGTGAGTTCCCGCGCGGAGGCGAAGCCGAGGCCCCGGGTGGCTCCGGTGACGACGTAGACACGGTCCTTCAGTCCAAGATCCATGCCGGACAACCTACGCCGAAGCGGGCTCCGGCGACACGGCCTTCGCCGCCGCCTCCTCGCGGTCGCGCTTCTCCCGCCGCACCAGGATCACCCACCCCACCGGCACCGCCGCGGCGAACAGCCACCACTGCACGGCGTACGCCATGTGCGGGCCGATCGAGTCGTGGTCGGGCTCGGCCACCGGCTCGGGGCCGCCGTCCGCCGGGCCGGGCGCGGGCGCGGGCGCGGTCAGTTCGAGGTAGCCGCCGAGCACGGGCCTGCCCAGGTACGCCGCCTGCTGCTCGCTGTTGATCAGCATCACCTGGCGGTCGGGCAGGCCCTTGCGGTCCTTGATACCGCTGCCGCCGCTGGTCTCGTCGGCCTTGAGCCGCCCGGTCACCGTGACCTCGCCCGACGGCGCGGCCGGCACCGGCGGGTAGGCGCGCGGGTCGTCGCCGCCGGCCACCCAGCCCCGGTTGACCAGCACGACCCGGCCGTCGCCCAGCACCAGCGGGGTCACCACGTGGAAGCCGACCTTGTCGTCGTTCGAGGTGCGCATCCGTACGACGACCTCGTGCGCGGAGTCGTACGTACCGGTGGCGGTGACGGCACGCCAGTAGTCGGGCCTCGGGACGGTGTGCCCCGGCGAGGTGACCCCGGTCACCGCCGCCGGCTCCGCGTACAGGTTCTTCGCGATCAGCTCGTTCTGGGCGACCCGGTGCTCATGGCGGTGGAACTGCCAGAACCCCAGCTTGATCATCACGGGGATGAGGACGAGGGCGATGAGGGTGAGGCACACCCACTGCCGGGTCAGCACAAAGCGGTACACGCCCACGACGGTACCCGCAGCGGACAGGACCCCGGAGGCCGGGTGGCCTTCCGGGGCCGCACGAAAGGGGGGCCGGGGGATCAGACGTGGTCGACGACGCCCACCTTCCCTTCCGCCCGGGCGCAGTGCCCGCCGCAGAACCACTGGCCCTCGACCTCGACGCCCTGCCCGATGATCTGGACCCGGCAGTGCTCGCAGATGGGCGCCATGCGGTGGATGGCGCAGGAGAAGCAGTCGAAGACGTGCACCGCGCCCTGCGCGTGCACCTCGAAGGACATCCCGTAGTCGTTTCCGCAGACCTCACAACGTGCCATGCGCCGCATGCTCTGCGGGGCGGCCGACCGGAGCAAGATCCACCGGGGTGAGTCGCCGCCCCTGCACCCGGCCGGAGCAACGCCGCTACTTCTCCTCGGCCGCCGCCACGTCGCGCAGCAGCTGGGTGAAGGCCACCTCGTCCACGACCGGGGTCCCGAAGGACTTGGCCTTGACGGTCTTGGAGGTCGCGGAGTCGGGGTCGTTGGTCACCAGCAGGCTGGTGAGCCGGGACACGCTCGTCGCGATGTGCAGGCCCGCCTCCACCGCCCGGTCCTCCAGCAGCTCCCGGTCCACGGAGGTGTCGCCGGAGAAGGCGATCCGCATGCCCTGCCTGAGCGGCTTGCCGTCCTCGAAGCGCCCCGGGTTCGGGTACGGGCACGGCGGCCGCTTGCGCGAGGCCCGCCAGCTGCCGCCGCTCCCGTAGGAGGACTGGTAGCCGACGCGGGGCGCGGCGGGGGAGTCCGACCACTCCGTCAGCGGGCGGCACTCCAGCAGGGGCAGCCGTACGCCGTCCCGCGCGGCCGCGTGCAGCGACGGACGGAAGGCCTCCGCCAGCACCCGGGCGTCGTCGAGCGCGTGGTGGGCGCGCTGCTGGACCACGCCGAAGTGCGCGGCGAGGGACTCCAGCTTGTGGTTGGGCAGCGGGAGGTTCAGCTCCTTCGACAGGGCGATGGTGCACAGCCGCTGGCGCACCGGCGCGGTCGCGGAGGCCCGCGCGTACTCCCGGGCGATCATCTGCCAGTCGAAGATGGCGTTGTGCGCGACGAGCACCCGGTCGGCGAGCCACCCCGCGAACTCCTCGGCGATGTCCTCGAAGAGCGGAGCGTCCTGGAGCATCGCGCTGGTCAGGCCGTGGATCCAGGTGGGGCCCGGGTCCCGGCGCGGGTTGACCAGGGTGTACCAGTGGTCCTCCACGTTGCCCTGAGCGTCGAGCCGGTAGACGGCTGCGGAGATTATCCGGTCGTCGCGAGCGAGCCCGGTCGTCTCCACGTCGACGACCGCGTACCCCTGTGGGTACGCGGTCGGCCATTCCGCCTCTGCGGTCGTACGGTCGTAAGGCATGGTCACAGAGGATATCGGCACGGACTGACAGCCGTGGCCCGATGCCCTTTCAGTCCAGCCCCGCCCCCGGCCAGGCCCCGGTCAGGTCGCCAGTTCCGCCACCAGGTCCCCGGCGCTCACCGAGGAGAAGGATCCGGCCACTTCGGCGGGCCCGGGGAAGAGCCGGTACGCCGTCCCCGACGCCCCGGACGGAGCCGCGCCCCCGTACACCGTCGCCAGGAAGACCCGCTTGCCCGCCGCCACTTCGGCGGCGGCCGCGTCGGCGTCCTCGCGCGGCAGCCGGGCCTGCGGCGGCTCCAGCGCCGCGACCCGGGCGGCGAAACCGGCCACCGGCTCGTCCTCCCCGGCCCGGTACAGCCACAGCTCGTCGGTCAGCCCCGTACGGGGTGCCCGGCGTACGACGGCCACTTCGCGGGAGCGGGCCGCGGCCCGCCACACCGCCAGGTCCCACAGGGTCGTACGGGTCCCGGAGTCGAAGTGCTCCCACACGTCCCGGGCCACGGACGCCAGTCGCTCCCCGTGCGAGGCCACGCTCTGGAAGCCCCCCGACGCCGGCAGGTGGATGTCCGCCCACAGGGCCCGGCGGGCGGTGAGGTCCACGACCATCGGCATGCAGACCCGGGACTCGCCCGCCAGGTCGAAGCGCTGGCGCACGGTCCGCGGGTCGTACGAGGAACCGCGCGGGCCGTCCGCCGGCAGGGCCATGAAGCCGGCGAAGGCGTCCGGCAGCTCGTCGAAGGGCACGTTGTTGTAGCTGAAGACCAGCGGGACCGCGTAGACGTCCCCGCTCGATGCGAGGGCGGCCAGGTCCAGGTCCACGTACTCGGTGGCGCCGTCCGGCGCGGGCGCCGAGGTGAGGTCACCCGAGTGGGTGGCGGCCCCGAGCGGCCCGTGCCGCAGGCTGGTGTAGTCGCACACGCCGGTGAACTTCCAGCCGGCGTCGAAGAAGGCGACGGACAGGTCCAGGTCGGTGCGGTCGCCCGCGGGCTGCATCCAGTGCAGGAACAGCCGCAGCACCTCGCCCTCGGGCAGGGTCTGTGTACTGCCGCGCGGGACGGCCACCAGCGCCTTGGCGGCGGTGCGCTCGCCGAAGGGCACGGTCAGGTCCGCGAGTCCGGAGTCGAGGACGGCCAGCTCGTACGGTTCCCCCTCGGCGGCGCCGAACCGGCGCAGCACCTCGCCCTCCAGCCGGGCCACGACCGCCCCGACGAGGGGCGCCGGCAGCGGATCCCGTTCCTCCCACGCCACCTGGGCCCGCGCCACCTGGCCGCGCGGGAAGAACACCCGGCGCCCGCCCGCACGGTCCTCGGCGCGCGTCCGCAGCGCGCCGAGCGCGGACAGCAGGGGGCCCGCGCCCACCTTGGGAAGCCCCCGTTCGAGTGCCTGCTCCAGCTCGGGCAGCGGCTCCTCGCCCGGGTGCAGGCGCAGCAGGTGGTCGAGGCGGCGTACGAGTTCACCCGGGCGCTGCCCGGCGAGCGCGACGGCCGCCCCCGCGTCCCCCTCGGCGAGGGCCTGCTCCAGCCGGCCGGCCCAGGTGACGGGCCGGATCCGGTCCCCGTCCACGCGGACGGCCTCCGGGTGCGCGGCGGCCGTCTCCAGCAGCGCCGCACCGAGCCGTGTGGCGGCGGACACGGTGGTGCCCCGCAGCACGGCGAAGGCGAGCGCGGCCCGCGGGTGCCGGGCGTACCGCTCGAAGGGGTGCAGGGTCTCGGCGGCCCGCTTCCAGGCCACCGGGTGCCGCAGCAGGTCCTCGACCAGGTACTGGGGGTTCAACGCGTCGAGCACCGCGAGGAGTTCCCGGCGCAGCGGCCGGCCGGGGCTCGTGAACCGGGGGAGCGGCAGCAGGCCCGCGTCCCCGCGGGAGAGCACGGCGAGCAGCCGCAGCACGTCGGTGGCGGTGGTGAGCCGGGTGGCGAGCAGCGGACGGGCGGCGTCCTCGGTCCGCCAGTCGCCGAGCAGCGTGCCGAGGACCTGCGCCTTGGTCTCCCGTACGGGGATCTCCTCGGGGATCCAGCCGAGGTCCGCCGGGGCGGCGGGCAGCAGGAGGTCCAAGTCGTCACGGTCCTCGGGGGACAGCGGGGTCTGCCGGGCGAGCAGCGAGGCGACCACCCGGGCGCAGTCGTCCGCCAGGCCGGTGCCGAGCCGGAGCAGCCGCAGCGGGCCCGCCGGCGGATCCTCGTCCTTGAGTCCCGCCCGGGCGGCGCGGGCGGCCCGGCCGACGAGGCCCGGGCGCAGGAAGGGATCGGCGGCGTCGACGCGCCGGTGGCAGACCGGGCAGCCGGTGTAGTCGGCGCCGTCCCAGCAGGAGCGGCAGACGAGGTGCGCGCAGGGGGCGACGGGGTGGACCGTGCCGGTCTCGCCGCACAGCACGCACGGCTGCTCGGGTTCCTGGAGCAGCAGGGCGAAGACGCGGCTGACGTACCAGCGCTCGGTGTCGTGCGGGACCGAGAAGGGGAAGCGGCGGAAGAGCGGCTTGTGAGCCCGGTCGGCGCCCATCAGCTCGTCCACCAGCGCGAGCAGCCGCAGCCGCTCCTCGGCGAGGTCGGTCGGCGCGAGCACCGAAAGCGCCGCGTGCAGCTCCGGGCTCAGCGCGTGGCCGCGCTCCAGGAGCTCGCCCTCCAAGGGGCGCACCCCTTCGTGGCCGGGAGACGCGGCGGCCGGCGGCTGGTCGACGTAGACGGTCCGGAGCCGGCGCAGCAGGACGGACTCGATGGCAGACACGGGTGAACTCCCCTTCCGGGAACGACAAAGCGGGGGCGGAGAGTGGGCGCGCGGATTCGTTGGAGGAGTGAGAAGGATGCACGCCGCGGAGCCGCCCCCGCGCGACCGATCCCATCACGGGCCCCCGCGCCGGGGCAAACCGATTACCCGACCGGTCTCAGCAGGGCCTCCGTCAGGGCCCGCACCGACAGCAGGAACAGCCGCTCCGGGTCCGCCGGGCGGGCCAGGGCCCGGGCGAGCGCCGGGTCGCCGGGGGCGGCGTCCGGGTCCCACAGCTCGCCCTCGCCCGGCGACTGGGCGGGGGAGCGCTCGCGGTTGCGCTCGACGAGCAGGAAGCCGACGATCTGGAACTGGATCGCGCGCACCGCGTCGGCGGCCCGCGCCCCCCGCAGCCCGGCGGCGTGCACCTCGTCGACCAGGGCCCGCTGGGCGGGCAGGAACATCCGCTCGGTCAGCCCGCGTTCGTGGACCATCGCGATCAGGTGCGGGCGCTCGCGCAGTTCGCGCCGCAGGATCCGGGCCACCGACAGGATCCGCTCGGCGGGGGCGCGGCCGGCCGGCCGGATGGCGCCCATCTCCTCCACGGTCCGCTCCACGAGGGCGTCGAGCAGCTGCTCGCGGTTGCCGACGTGCCAGTAGATGGAGGTCACCGCCGTGCCCAGCTCGGCGGCGAGCCCCCGCATGGTGAGGGCGGCCGGCCCGTGCCGCCTGACCAGGGCGGCGGCCACTTCCAGCACCTCCTCGCGGGTCAGCGCGCTTCTGCCCATGGATCCGGCCACCCATCTGTCGATCCGTCAGTTCTCTTGTGTGCAGGGGTCTTTACCCTTCATCGGTGGCGGTGTAACTGTGTTACAGAACCGAACGAGAGGTGGTGCGAGACATGGCACGCGTACGGTACGGAGCGCGGACCGAGGCCGAGATCGCGGCGTCGCGCGAGAAGAGTTCCAAGCTCCCCGACATCTGGTCCACCGGAGTCGTCGCCGTCTGGGAGAGCGATCCCGACGTGGTCGCGGCGGTCCTGCCCCCGCCGCTCAAGCCCGCCGAACGGCCCCTCGTACGGGCCAACATCAGCAAGGTCGACCTGCCCGGCTACCCGCTCGGCGCCGGCTCGGTGGCCGTCGCCGCCCGGCACGCCGGGGTCGAGGGCTGGTACCCGCTGGTCATGCCGATGACCCACGAGCGCGCCCTGATCGGCGGCCGCGAGGTCTTCGGCGAACCGAAGAAGCTGGGCGAGGTCACCGTCGAGCGCGAGGGGCTCGTCGTACGGGCCGCCCTCGCCCGGCACGGGATCGCCTTCGTGGAGGTCCGCGGGGCCGTCGACCGCGAGCTGCCGCTGCCGGGGCCGGCGGTGAAGACCGACTTCTACTTCAAGTTCCTCCCGGCGGTGGACGGCTCGGGCCTGGACGCCGACCCGGTGCTCGTGCACTGCACGCGCAACGAGAAGGTCCGCAAGCTGGAGCACATCACCGGTGACGTGGTGCTCCGCGAGTCGATGTTCGACCCCGTCGCCGACCTCCCCGTACGCCGCCTCGTGGAGCTCACCATCGGCGAGAAGACCACCGACCAGAAGGGCCGGGTCGTCGAGCGGGTCAGCGCCCAGGCCCTGCTCCCGTACATCCACCAGCGCTACGACGACCCGCTCCAGATCCTCGACGGCCCGCCCGAGGGGAGTGTGTGACATGCGGCTCGAAGCAGGACAGGTGGCCGTGGTCACCGGCGCCGCGAGCGGGATCGGCCTCGCCATGGCCCGCCGCTTCGCCGCCGAGGGGCTCAAGGTGGTCCTCGCCGACGTGGAGGAGGCCGCCCTGCGCAAGGCCGCCGACGAACTCGCCGCGGACGGGGCCGGGGTGCTCGCCCGGACCGTCGACGTCAGCGAGCGCGACTCCGTGCTCTCCCTCGCCGACGCCGCCTACGACGCCTTCGGCGCCGTGCACGTGCTGTGCAACAACGCGGGCGTCGGATCCGGAGCCGAGGGCCGGATGTGGGAGCACGAGCCCAACGACTGGAAGTGGGCCTTCTCCGTCAACGTCTGGGGCGTCTTCCACGGCATCCAGGCCTTCGTCCCCCGCATGATCGCGGCCGGTACCCCCGGGCACGTGGTCAACACCTCCTCCGGCGACGGCGGCATCGCCCCCCTGCCCACCGCCTCCGTGTACGCCGTCACCAAGGCGGCCGTGGTCACCATGACCGAGTCCCTGTACGCCCACCTCCGGGCGGAGGGCGCGGCCGTCGGCGCCTCCGTCCTCTTCCCCGGACCGCACATGCTGCGCACCGGCCTGTGGGAGTCGCACCGCAACCGGCCCGGGCGCTACGCGAAGGAGCGCCCGCGCAGGTCCCCGTACCGCAGCCTCGACCAGTACGAGGCCGCCATGAAGCAGGCCGGCCACGAGGTGGAGTTCACCCCGGTCGAGGAGGTCGCGGAGCACGTCGTCGACGGCATCCGCGCCGACCGCTTCTGGATGCTGCCGGCGAGCGAGCACAGCGACCGGCAGATCCGCGCCCGGTCGCGGTCGATGCTCGACCGCGCCAACCCCGCCTACCTCGAACACTTCATCCTCGACTGAGGAGCCCCGCAGTGAACGCGTACGAAGACCCGTACCTGATCATCTCCTCCGACTGCCACGCGGGACTGCCCACCGAGCGGTACCGCCCCTACCTCGACTCCCGCTTCCACCCCCAGTTCGACGAGTTCCTCGGCCAGCGCGACGCCCGCCGCGAGGAGGCCACCCGGCTCGGCGTGCGCAACGAGGCCTTCGCCGAGAAGTGGTTCCACGACCACGAGGAAGGCCTCAAGGGCGGCTGGGACACCACGCAGCGGCTCAAGGAACTCGACGGCGACGGAGTGGCCGCCGAGGTCGTCTTCCCCGACGCGGACGCCGTCGACAGCCAGACGGCCGCCCCCTTCGGGGTGGGCCTCGGCCTGTCCGGCGACCAGGACCCCGAGCTGGGCATGGCGGGGGCGCAGGCCCACAACCGCTGGCTGGCGGAGTTCGTCTCGCAGAATCCCGAACGGCACTGCGGGGTCGCCCTCCTCCCCATCACCGGCGAGCCGGACAAGGTGGTCGCGGAGATCCACCGGGCCAAGGAGTCCGGCCTCGGCGCCCTGATGATCCCCTCCATGTGGGTGGACCAGGCCCCCTACCACGACCGCCGCTACGACCCGGTGTGGGCGGCGGCGGCCGAGACGGCGATGCCGATCGTCACCCACTCCGGGGCCGCGCCCCGCCACGAGTACGGGAACCACCTGGGCATCTACGTCTCCGAGGTCACCTGGTGGCCGGCCCGCCCGCTGTGGTTCCTGCTCTGGTCCGGCGTCTTCGAGCGCCACCCGGGCCTCAGGTTCGGCGTGGCGGAATCCGGCTGCTGGTGGCTGCCGAACCAGCTCTGGTTCATGGACCGCCTCTACCTCGGCGCGCACGGGGGCAAGAAGCTCTCCCCCTTCGCGGAGCTGAAGCGCCCGCCGAGCGAGTACCTGGACCGGCAGGTCTTCATCTGCGCCACCAACACCAAGCGGCGCGAACTGGCCCAGCGCTACGAGATCGGCGTGGACAACATCCTGTGGGGCTCGGACTTCCCGCACCCCGAGGGCACCTGGCCGAACACCCGCAACTGGCTGAAGAACACCTTCCACGACATCCCGGTCGCCGAGACCCGCCGCATGCTGGGCCTCGCCGCCGCCGAGGTGTTCGGCTTCGACACGGCCGCGCTCGCCCCGATCGCCCGCCGGATCGGCCCCACCCCGGCCGAGCTCGGCCAGTCCCCGGACCAGGCCGCGGTCGAGGCCTCCTGGGCCCGCTCCCGCGAGGTGGGCCGCCACTGGCTGACCGACCACGACTTCCCGGTCCTCGGGGTCTCCTCATGACCGAAGACCGCTACACCGTCATCTCGGCCGACTGCCACGCGGGCGCCGACCTGCTCGACTACCGGCCGTACCTGGAGAAGCGCCACCACGAGGCCTTCGACGCGTGGGCCGCCACGTACGTGAACCCGTACGAGGACCTCCTCGCCGACACGGCGGACCTCAACTGGAACTCCCGGCGCCGGCTGGCGGAACTCGAAGCGGACGGCATCGTCGCGGAGGTCCTCTTCCCCAACACCATCCCGCCGTTCTTCCCCAAGGCCTCGCTGATGGCCCAGCCGCCCACGGCCGAGGAGTACGAGCTGCGCTGGGCCGGCCTCCAGGCGCACAACCGGTGGCTGGCCGACTTCTGCGCGGACGCGCCGGGGCGGCGGGCCGGGGTGGCGCAGATCCTCCTCAACGACGTGGACGCGGCGGTGGCGGAGATCCGCCGCACCAAGGCCGCGGGCCTCACAGGCGGCATTCTGCTGCCCGGCGTCCCACCGGGCTCACCGGTCCCCGAGCTGTACTCGGCCGCCTACGACCCGATCTGGGCGGTGTGCGCGGAACTGGACGTCCCGGTCAACCACCACGGCGGCTCGGCCTCGCCCCCGCTCGGGGACGAACCGGCGGCCCGGGCCGTCTTCATGGTGGAGACCACCTGGTTCTCGCACCGGGCCCTGTGGCACCTGATCTTCGGCGGGGCCTTCCGCCGCCACCCGGGCCTGAAGCTGGTCCTGACGGAACAGGGCTCCGGCTGGATCCCCGGGGTGCTGGAGATGCTGGACTACTACCACGGCCGCCTGGTCGCGGCGGCGTCCACGGCGGAGGCCAAGTTCGGCGCGGGCCTGGCCGAATCGATGGGCCGGGGCCCGAGCGAGGTGTGGCGGGACAACTGCTTCGTGGGGGCCAGCTTCATGCGCCCCCACGAGGTCCCGCTGCGGGAACGGATCGGCCTCGACAAGATCATGTGGGGCAGCGACTTCCCCCACGACGAGGGCACCACCCCGTACTCCCGGGAGGGCCTGCGCATCGCGTACGCGGGCCTGCCGCGCGAGGAGGTCGCCGCGATGGCCGGCGGCAACGCGGCCCGCGTCTACGGCTTCGACCTCGCGTTCCTGGACACCCTGGCCGCCAAACACGGCCCGCTGGTCTCGGAGATAGCCGAGCCCCTGACGCAGATCCCGCCGGAAGCCACCAGCCCGGCCTTCGCCCGAGGGGCGTCGGTCCGGGTCTGGTGACGAGCGGCTCCCGCCGGGCGGATCACCAGGGGCTCAGGCGCCGGATCCGCTCGGGCGGGATCCCTCCCGCCCCCTCGATCTCGATCTTCGCACCGAGGGTGATTTCCAGCTGGTGCAGCTCGGTGAGCGGGGAGAGGTCGTAGTGGCCGCCGCTGAAGCCGGCGAGGGTCAGGCGTCTCAGTTCGGGGAGGTCCCGGAGTGCCTCCAGCCCCTCCGGGCAATGGCAGTTGTTCAGGTGCAGCTCGGTCAGCTGGGGCTGGCCGAGCAGGACCGCGGGATCCAGATCCTGCTGGTCCATCAGGCCGAGGGTGTGGAGCCCGGGCAGTGGCGTGAGTGCTGTCAGATCGGCCACGTGCGCGGCGTTCATGAGGGTCAGGGCCTTGAGGCCCGGCCATGGTTCCAGGGAGTCGAGCCGAACGTCGGGGTCGTCCACCACGAGCGTGGTGAGGGTTCGAGGGGCCGGGAGGTCCGACACGCGCCGCACGCCTGTCCGCGTGGCGAGCGACAGCCAGTCGAGTGCGCGCAGTTCCGCCAGGGGCGAGAAGTCCAGTCCGTCGGGCAGGTTCGCCAGCATCAGGCTCTTGAGCTGCGGGAGAGCCGTGAGCGGTGCCAGCCCGGACAGGTTCGGGCAGCGGTAGAGGCCCAGGTAGCTGAGTTCCTCGTGAACGGTCAGCGCTCCGAGGTCTGTCAGCCCGTTCTGGAACAGCACGACGCTCTTCAGACGCAGGTCGGCCAAGTGCTCCGGGACTCCCTCGGCATCGCTGATGTGCAGGCTCTCCACGTGCCGCAGCCCGGCGAGGGCGGCCAGTTGCTCGGGCGTGCGGACCATGACCATGATCCTGCCGAGGGTGGTGTCAGCCAGTACCTCGTCGGCGAACGGTGCGGCGTCGAAGTGCTGCCAGCTCCGTGCCACCTCCCACCCCACGCTGGTGCGGGCGTCATGGCGGAAGCGGGCGATCACCCCCATGGCCCGCGGTCCGCCGATCAGCGCCGCCGTCCGGATGCACGCAGCCGCCTCGTCTTCGAGAGTCGCCTCAGGCCCCGGCAGCAGCTCCAGCACCAGCTCCCCGGCCTTCGCCAGCTCCTCCGCCTGCTCCGGCGTGCGCGGCGGCAGCAGCTCGGCGGTCCGGGACTGGATCTCGCCGCGGAGGGACGGGTCCAGTTCCGGGGCGTGTTCCAGGCAGGCGGCGGCCAGGAGGACCAGACGGCTTCGGGCGCCCTTGACCTTGTCCGCTCGGCGCAGCAGGCCCCGGAGCAGACGGGTGCGCTCGTCGGGGCGGGCGTGGCCCACCGCCATGCGGACCACGTCGTCCCAGGTGTCGTCGTGGGCGTTCTTCACCAGCACGCCGAAGTCCCGCGACTCCACCGCCGCCTTCGCGCCCAGGTAGTCCTGGAAGGTGCGGTGGACGAAGTCCACCGAGCCCTTCACCGGTTCGCGCAGCAGCCCGCTGCGGATCAGCAGGTGCGCGAACACCTGCTCCGGGCCGCCCTGCTCGCGCACCTGCGGCATCGCTTCGAGCCACTGCGCCACCAGCTCGACGGCCTCCTCCCGGCCCGCCTCCACCTGGCCGTTGCGGATCAGCCAGTACGCGAACCGCTGGAGCAGCAGGATCTGCTCGTCCCGGGTGAGGTAGACCCCCTCGACCCCGGCGATCTCCCGCTCCGTGTCCCGCCGGACCAGCAGCATGTCCAGCGCCGCGTCGTACAGCTCCTTGCGGGCCCGGGGCAGCTGCATGCGGCGGTCGCGGTTGAGCGCGCAGAGCAGGGCGCACATCAGGGGGTTGGTCGCCAGCCGGCCCAGGTCCCGGCGCGCCGACACCGCCTCCAGCAGCGCGGCCTCGTACGCGTCGAGGTCCTCCCCGGCGGGGCCGGCTCCGCATTCCGCCCGGGCCGCCCGGTGCCAGTGCGCGACGAACGCCGCCACGTCCTCGCGCTCCATCGGCAGCAGGGAGTGCGGGGTGAACCCCTGCCCGGCGAGCCAGTCCTCCGGCACCGCCGAGGGCCGGGTGGTCACCACGTACCGGGCCTTCGGGAAGGCCGAGACGAGCGAGCGCAGCCAGGTCTCGGTGCGGGTGCGCAGCCGCTGCGGGACCTCGTCCACCCCGTCGATCAGGACCAGGGCGCGGCCGCTGAGCATCAGGTCCTCGACCCAGCCGGGCGGGGCGGACAGGGGAACGCCCGAGGACTTGAGGAACTCCTCGGGCAGCGGCAGGTTCTCGGCCGTGGTGAAGGACCGCAGCCGCAGGACGAACGGCACACAGGTGCTCCACGGCCCGCCCGTCTGCCGGGCCGCGTTCAGGGCCAGCCACTGGACCAGGGTGCTCTTGCCCGAGCCCGCCGGGCCGCGCAGCAGTACCCGGTCCGCCGCGCCGAGCGCCTGCTCCGCCTTGACGGTGGACTGGTGCATGCCCGGCTCGCCCGGCAGCAGCTGCTGCTGCTCGCCGCTGACCGCGAGGCTGATGTAGGCGAGGTCCAGCGGCCATTCCTCCCGGGCCCGGCCCGTGGTCAGGCCGAACAGCTGGAGCCGGCCGTGGGCCTCGGCGACGTAGTGGGCGTACCGCTCCTCGAAGGCGTACGCGGCCCCCGTGCCGGTGGTGCCCAGGCGGTCCACCGCCCGGGCCAGCTCGCCGGTCCTGCGGACCAGTTCCACATCGGCCCGGGCCCCGAACCCCGGCAGGGTCGTCAGGTACTCCACCGCGTGGAGGCAGGCCAGCCGGATCAGGTCCCGGCAGGCGGCCTCGGCCGCGGGGCTCAGGCCGGCCCCGGGCGGCACGGGCAGGGCGGCCGCCAGCGCCGCCGGGTCCAGGTCCGCCGCGAAGAGGGCGTCGGCGTCGACCGTGCCCAGTCCGGCGAAGGCGAAGGCGTCGGCGACCGCGTCCAGCGCGGCCAGGCGTTCGTGCTCCGGCAGCCGGTCCGCGGCGGCCCCGAGCCGGTCCGCGAGTCCGGCGGCGAGCCGGCGGATCTCCGGCTCGCCCAGCTGCGCCGGCCGGCGCCGGCGGGCGGCCGGGCGCACCGCCCTGTCGGTGAGGCCGGCCCCCGGCACGTGCCCGAGGTGCGCCTTCAGCAGCATCCCGGCCGCCGTGGTCGCCGCCCGTAAGACGGCCGTCTCCAGTCCTGTCATCCCGGTCTCCCCCCAGGTCTTCTCCCGGCCCGGACCCTATCCCGAGTACCGCCGGTAACCCCGATGGATACCGATCGGTAACAACCCCTAGCGGCGCCCCCGAAGGCGCCTCTATGGTGCGGACATGCCGAACCTGCCCGATGTCGTGCTGTGGTCCATACCCGCCTTCGTGCTGCTCACCGTCATCGAGCTGGTGAGCTACCGGATCCATCCCGACGAGGACTCCGCCGGGTACGAGACCAAGGACGCCGTCACCAGCGTCGGCATGGGACTCGGCAGCCTCGTCTTCGACCTGCTCTGGAAGATCCCGGTCGTCGCCGTCTACACCGCGGTGTACGAACTGACCCCCCTGCGGGTGCCGGTGCTGTGGTGGACCCTGCTCCTGATGCTGCTCGCGCAGGACTTCTGCTACTACTGGCAGCACCGCGGGCACCACGTCATCCGCATCCTGTGGGCCTGCCACGTCGTCCACCACAGCAGCCGCAAGTTCAACCTCACCACCGCGCTGCGCCAGCCCTGGACCAGTGCCACCTCCTGGCCCTTCTACCTGCCGATGATCGCCCTCGGGGTGCATCCGGCCGCCGTGGCGTTCTGTTACTCCGTCAACCTCGTCTACCAGTTCTGGATCCACACCGAGCGCATCGGCAAGCTGCCCCGGCCCTTCGAGTACGTCCTCAACACCCCCTCCCACCACCGCGTCCACCACGCCTCCCAGGGCGGCTACCTGGACCGCAACTTCGGCGGGATCCTCATCGTCTGGGACCGTATGTTCGGCTCCTGGGTGGGGGAGACCGACAAGCCCGTCTTCGGCCTCACCAAGAACATCAGCACCTACAACCCGCTGCGCGTGGCCACCCACGAGTACGCCGCCATCGCCCGCGACGTACGCGCCGCCGGCAGCTGGCGCGAGCGCGCCGGGCGGGTGTTCCGGGGGCCCGGCTGGCAGCCGGCCCCGGCCGAGGCAGCCCTGGAGCGGGAGCCCGCCGCGTGAGCGCCGCCGAGACCCGTACGCCGTCCTGGGCGGTCCGGCCGGTGGCCGCCACCCGTACCGGACAGGTGCTGCTCGCCGCCTTCGGCGCGGCCGCGGCCGCCGACCTCGGCTCGCTGCTGGCCGGCTGGCACCTCGGGCACGTGCTCGCCAAGCCGCTGCTGATGCCGCTGCTGGTGGCCTACGTCTGCTGCGCCGGATACGGGGGCACCCGCCGAGTGCCCCGCCTGCTGATCGCCGCCCTGCTGTTCGGCTGGGGCGGGGACCTGGCCCTGCTCTTCGACGCCGAGCCCGCCTTCCTCGCCGGCATGGGCTCCTTCGCCGCCGGGCACGTCTGCTACCTCGTCCTCTTCGGCCGGCGCGGGACCAGTCCCGCGCTCGGGGGCGCGTACGCCCTCGCGCTCGTCGGGACCGTCACGCTGCTCTGGACGGACCTGCCGGCCGGGCTGCGGATCCCCGTCGCCGGATACAGCCTGCTGCTCACCGCCATGGCCTACCGCTCCAGCGCCCTGGGCCGGGTGGCGGGCGCCGGCGGGGCGCTGTTCCTGCTCTCCGACACCCTCATCGCGACCGGGGTCGCCGAGTGGCCCCAGCTGCCGCGCCCCGACTTCTGGATCATGGCCACCTACCTCGCGGCCCAGTACCTGCTGGCCGTGGGCGCGATCACCGCCGCCCGGGCGTACCGTAGGGAAGCCACACAAGGCAGACACTGCCAAGACTGAACTATCCCCCCGGAGGGCTGCACCACCATGCGCGCCACCGTCATCCACGCCCCGTACGACATCCGCGTGGAGGAGGTGCCCGACGCTGCGGTCCAGCGCCCCGAGGACGCCGTCGTCCGCGTCCTGCGCGCCTGCATCTGCGGCAGCGACCTGTGGGCCTACCGCGGCGAGGCCGAGCGCCGGCCCGGGCAGCGCATCGGGCACGAGTTCCTCGGCATCGTCGAGGAGACCGGCTCCGCCGTCTCCGGCCTGCGCGCCGGGGACCTCGTCGTCGCCCCGTTCATGTGGTCCGACGGCACCTGCGACTACTGCTCCGAGGGCCTGTACACCTCCTGCCCGCACGGCGGCTTCTGGGGCTCGGTCGGCCACGACGGCGGCCAGGGCGAGGCGGTCAGGGTCCCGCACGCCGACGGCACCCTGGTGAAGCTGCCCGCCGCGGCCGCCTCCGACGACCACCTGCTGACCGGGCTGCTCGCGCTGTCCGACGTCATGGGCACCGGCCACCACGCCGCCCTGGGCGCCGGCGTCCGCGCGGGCTCCACCGTCGCCGTCGTCGGTGACGGCGCGGTCGGGCTGTGCGGCGTCCTCGCGGCCAAGCGGCTCGGCGCCGACCGGATCATCGCACTGGGCCGCCACAGCGCCCGTACGGACATCGCCAAGCTCTTCGGGGCCACCGACGTCGTCGCCGAGCGCGGCGAGGCCGCCGAGGCCGCCGTCCGCGAGCTGACCCGCGGCCAGGGCGCGCACGCCGTCATCGAGGCCGTCGGAACCGAGATGTCGATGCGCACCGCCGTGAACATCACCCGCGACGGCGGGGCCATCGGCTACGTCGGCGTCCCGCACGGCAGCGGCACCGGCCTCGACCTCGGCGTGATGTTCGACCGCAACATCACCCTGCGCGGCGGTGTGGCGCCCGTCCGGGCCTACATCCCGGAGCTGCTGGAGGACGTGCTGAGCGGCGCGATCGACCCGGCCCCCGTCTTCGACCGGGCCGTGTCCCTGGACGAGGTCCCGGACGGCTACCGCGCGATGGACGACCGCAGCGCGCTGAAGGTCATGATCAAGCCCTGACCGGCGAACGCGAACGCGAACGGGCCGGGCGGGATGTTCCCCGCCCGGCCCGCTCACTCGTGCGTGGTTACTTGACGGCCTTGAGCGCGTCGACCACGCCCGCGCCGTAGTAGCCCGTCTGGCCCCACTTGCTCTGGCAGGTGGTGGCGTCGATCAGGTTGCCGGTGCCGTCGTAGACCTTCGCCGGGCAGTCCGCCTTGGTGGCCTGGGCCTTCAGCATGGCCTGGAGCTGCGAGGGCGTGGCCGTCGGGTGCGCGCTCTTGAGCAGGGCCGCGACGCCCGCGACGTGCGGGGCGGCCATCGAGGTGCCCTGCTTGTAGCCGTAGCCGCCGCCGGGGACGGTCGACAGCACGCGGCCGTTGGCGTCCGGGGTGGCCGGGACCTGCCACTTGTCGCCACCGGGGGCGGCGACGTCGACGACACCCAGGCCGTAGCTCGAGTAGTACGACTTGAAGCCCTTGTCGCCGGTCGCGCTCACCGTGACCACACCCGGCAGCTGGGTGGGCAGGTCCAGGCAGACCTTCGGGTCGATGGTGCGCGGAACCGGGGTGGTGTCGTTCGGGCTGGTGTCGTCCAGGATCGAGTCGCCGGCCAGGTCGTGGTTCGAGTTGCCGGCCGAGGCCACGCTGAGCACGCCCTTGCGCTCGGCGTACTTGGTGGCCCGGGCGAGGGCCTCCACCAGCGCCTTCTGGTCGTCGTCGTTCTTGCAGGTGTAGTTCCACGGGTCGACGTAGTAGCTGTTGTTGGTCACCTCGATCCCCTTCTCGGCGGCGAACATGAAGCCGCAGACGACCGCCTCGGTGTAGAAGAGGCTGGTCCCCGGCTCGCTCACCTTGATACCGGCGACCTTGGCGCCCGGCGCGACACCGCTGATGCCGACCCCGTTGCGGGCCGCGGCTATGGTGCCGGCCACGTGGGTGCCGTGGTCGCTGCCGTCGGCGTACGGGCGCCACGCGCCCTCGGTGGTGTCCGCGACGCCGCCGACACAGTTGGCCGACTGCTCCTTGGAGAAGTTCGGGGCCAAGTCGGGGTGGGTGTCGTCGACACCCGTGTCGATGACACCCACGGTGACGTCCGTGCTGCCATCGTTGATCTGGTGAGCCGCGTCGGCCTTGATCGCCCGCAGGTCCCACTGGTTGGACTCCAGGGGCTCCTGCCCCGGCTCGGCCTGCGCGGCGGCCTTGGCGGCGTCCGCCGCGCTCAGCTGCTGCGTCGTGCCCTCCTCGGTGGTCTGCACCGCCTGGAGGGGGGCCGTGCGGGTGGCGCCGACCGAATTGAACAGGCCGCGCTGCGCCCGCAGCTGCTTGGCGAACTCCGGGTTCTGGGAGTGCGCGACGATGACCCCGATCTGCTCGTGGGCGATCACCACGGTCCCACCGGCCCGCTCGATGGCCTTCTTCGCCGCCGTCGCCGTGGCGTACACGTTCAGGTTCGCCACGTAGGACAGCTTCGGGCCGGTGGTGGCGGCCGTCGCGGCCGTCGCCGAGTCCGCCGTGTTGCCCAGCGGTGCGGCCGAGGCCGCCACCGAGGGCAGGAAGGCGAGCGAGGCAGTGAGCGCCAGGCCGACCGGAACGGCGAGAGCTCGCCGGCGGCCGTGTCCCAGATGAGCCATGGGTTCTCCACATCATCCGTGAAAAAGCCGTCCGCACGCGGTCGCGTCGGACGGGTTCATGACACGCGAACCTAGCGTTGACGTTCCCTTCTGCGCCATCAGTTCGAGAAAGAAGTTCTCAAAGAATCAGTGGGTGTTGAACCGTCGCGACGCGCCGGCCGTGCCGTTGACAGGGGGGATCAGCACCACCGTCCCCCCACACGGAGGTTGTTTTGTCCGTCGTCCCCACCGCACCCGCGTCACAAGGAGAACCCCCCGTGACCACCGAAGCAGCGCCGCCGCCAAGCGGCGCGGGACCGGCCCCGGCGAACCTGTCGGCCGAAGAGTTCACGCGCGTCCAGCAGAGCCCCGAATTCGCCGAACTGCGCGGCTCCTACCGGTCCTTCGCCTTCCCGCTCACCGTGGCCTTCATCGCCTGGTACCTGCTCTACGTCCTGCTGTCCAGCTACGCGGGCGGCTTCATGGGGACCAAGCTCTTCGGCAACATCAACGTCGCGCTGGTCCTCGGCCTCGCCCAGTTCCTGACGACCTTCCTGATCGCCTGGCTGTACTCGCGGCACGCCGCCGCCAAGCTCGACCCCAAGGCCGAGGCCATCAAGAAGCGCATGGAGGCCGGAGCATGAGCGCGATCCCACAGCTGACGGTCGCCGCCGGGGCGACCGAGCACCGCCCCCTGATCATCACCCTGTTCGGCCTGTTCGTCGTCGCCACCCTCATCATCACCGTCTGGGCCGGCCGCCAGACCAAGGATGCCGCCGACTTCTACGCCGGCGGCCGCCAGTTCACCGGCTTCCAGAACGGCCTGGCCATCTCCGGCGACTACATGTCCGCCGCGTCCTTCCTCGGCATCGCCGGAGCCATCGCCCTCTTCGGCTACGACGGCTTCCTCTACTCCATCGGCTTCCTCGTGGCCTGGCTGGTGGCCCTGCTGCTCGTCGCCGAACCGCTGCGCAACTCCGGCCGCTACACGATGGGCGACGTCCTCGCCTACCGGATGCGCCAGCGGCCCGTCCGCACCGCCGCCGGCACCTCCACCATCGTGGTCTCGATCTTCTACCTGCTCGCCCAGATGGCCGGCGCGGGCGTGCTCGTCTCGCTGCTCCTGGGCATCAGCAGCGACGGCGGCAAGGTCGCCGTCGTCGCACTGGTCGGCGTACTGATGATCGTCTACGTGACCATCGGCGGCATGAAGGGCACCACCTGGGTCCAGATGATCAAGGCGGTCCTGCTGATCGCGGGCGCCATGCTGATCACCTTCCTGGTGCTGCTGGAGTTCGACTTCAACATCTCCGCGCTGCTGGGCCAGGCCGCCGAGAACAGCGGCCAGGGCACCAAGTTCCTGGAGCCCGGACTCAAGTACGGCAAGGACTCGCTCACCAAGCTGGACTTCATCTCGCTCGGCCTCGCCCTGGTCCTCGGCACCGCCGGCCTGCCGCACATCCTGATCCGCTTCTACACCGTCCCCACGGCCAAGGCCGCCCGCAAGTCCGTGAACTGGGCCATCGGCATCATCGGCGCCTTCTACCTGATGACGATCGCCCTCGGCTTCGGCGCCGCGGCCCTGCTCAAGCGGGCCGACATCCTGGCCTCCAACAAGGCCGGCAACACCGCCGCACCCCTCCTGGCCCAGGAGATCGGCGGCGGCGCGGACTCCACCGGCGGCGCGATCCTGCTCGCGGTGATCTCCGCGGTCGCCTTCGCCACCATCCTCGCGGTGGTCGCGGGCCTGACCCTGGCCTCCTCCTCGTCCTTCGCGCACGACATCTACGTCAACGTCATCCGCAGGGGCCAGGCCACCGAGAAGGAGGAGGTGCGCGCCGCCCGCTGGTCCACCGTGGTCATCGGCGCCGTCGCCATCTTCCTCGGCGCCCTCGCCCGCGACATGAACGTCGCCGGCCTGGTCGCCCTCGCCTTCGCGGTCGCCGCCTCCGCCAACCTCCCGACGATCCTCTACAGCCTCTTCTGGAAGCGCTTCACCACCCAGGGCGCGCTGTGGTCGATCTACGGAGGCCTGGTCTCGGCGGTCGGCCTGGTGCTCTTCTCGCCGGTTGTCTCCGGCAAGCCCACCTCGATGTTCAAGGACGCCGACTTCTACTGGTTCCCGCTGGAGAACCCGGGGATCATCTCCATCCCCCTCGGCTTCCTCCTCGGCTGGCTCGGAACCGTCCTGTCCAAGGAGGAAGCCGACCCGCAGAAGTTCGCCGAGCTGGAAGTGCGCTCCCTCACCGGAACAGGGGCGCACTGAGATCGTCCGAACACCGTGCGTGGCCGCGTCGTACTTCCCTACGATGCGGCCGCGTTACGTCTCGTTCATTCGGGCACCTCTTCCCGACACGCAGGTCGCGTAGGCTCGATCTCACAGAACCTCTAGATCCGGACAGGGGAGGGGGCCCACAATGCTTCTCGACACGTACGGCCGCGTGGCCACTGACCTGCGCGTCTCGCTCACGGACCGGTGCAACCTGCGCTGCACGTACTGCATGCCCGAGGAGGGCCTGCAGTGGCTGGGAAAGTCCGATCTGCTGAGCGACGAAGAGATCGTCCGGCTGATCCGCATCGCCGTGACCAGCCTCGGCATCACCGAGGTCCGCTTCACCGGCGGCGAGCCGCTGCTGCGGCCCGGCCTGGTCGGGATCGTGGAGCAGTGCGCGGCCCTGGAGCCCCGCCCCAAGATGTCCCTGACCACCAACGGCATCGGCCTCAAGCGCACCGCGCAGGCCCTCAAGGCCGCCGGCCTGGACAGGGTGAACGTTTCGCTCGACACCCTGCGCCCCGAGGTCTTCAAGACCCTCACGCGCCGTGACCGCCACCACGACGTCATCGACGGCATGGCCGCCGCCCGCGAGGCCGGCCTGACCCCGGTCAAGGTCAACGCCGTCCTGATGCCGGGGCTGAACGACGACGAGGCCCCCGACCTGCTCGCCTGGGCCGTGGAGAACGAGTACGAGCTCCGCTTCATCGAGCAGATGCCCCTGGACGCCCAGCACGGCTGGAAGCGCGACGGCATGATCACCGCCGGCGACATCCTGCAGTCCCTGCGCACCCGCTTCACCCTCACCGAGGAGGGCGCCGAAGAGCGCGGCTCCGCCCCCGCCGAGCGGTGGGTGGTCGACGGCGGCCCCGCCACCGTCGGGGTCATCGCCTCCGTCACCCGCCCCTTCTGCGGCGCGTGCGACCGTACGAGGCTCACGGCCGACGGCCAGATCCGTACGTGCCTGTTCGCCACCGAGGAGTCGGACCTGCGGTCCGCACTGCGCTCGGGCGCCCCGGACGAGGAGATCGCCCGCCTGTGGAAGGTGGCGATGTGGGGCAAGAAGGCCGGGTCCGGTCTCGACGACCCGTCCTTCCTGCAGCCCGACCGCCCCATGTCGGCGATCGGCGGCTGACGCCGGAGCGCGGGGTTAGCGCTCGCGCTCCGAGCCCTCGGGCTGGACCCACTCGTCCAGCTTCACGACGTCCTTGAGGAAACCGCGGACCCCCAGGAACTGGGAGAGGTGTTCGCGGTGCTCCTCGCACGCCAGCCAGGTCTTGCGCCGCTCCGGCGTGTGCAGCTTCGGGTTGTTCCACGCCAGGACCCAGACCGCCGCGTCACGGCAGCCCTTGGCGGAGCAGGTGGCGTCGGAGTCGGTGCGGGGCGCGTTCGTATCAGGGGAAGTCACAGCCTCAACCCTACAAACGGAAGGGCGACGCCGGGCAGCCACGGGGGGAGCTGCCCGGCGTCGGTCCGTCGCTCCGACGGGGGATGCGGAGCGCGTAGGCAGTATGTCACGCAGGACCCGGCGGCGTGCACCGGAACTTCATGATTGATCTGAGCTTTTACTGAGGTTTCCCGGGTCCAGTGCGGGGCGCACAGGGGCGGGCACGAAGTGCGAGGGCAACGAGGGCGTCGACTCGCGCCCGGCGTTGGCGATGACCACGGCGATGTACGGCAGCAGCAGGCCGGCGGCCAGCGTCACCATGGCCACGTGGCGCTCCACGTTCCACAGGACCACCGTGGCGACCACCGACAGGGTCCTGATGCCCATCGAGATGACGTACCGGCGCTGGCGCCCCCGCACATCGTCGGCGAGTCCCATCCGGGCCCCCGTGATCCGGAAGACCTCGGGCCCGTTCCGCTTCGTCCGCTGCATGCTCCACCACCCGATCCGCCCGCCGGACACTCCCCGGTCCGGACCCTTCCACCGTACGCCGCCGGTCCGGAGGCGGGGAGAGGGGGTGTCCCCCGAACGGGGCTGTCCGAAATGCGCCGTTCGCCGCCGGCGTCGAGACTGGCCCCACATGCGCACAACGCGCCAGGAGGAGGCTCGACATGCATTGGTTGTGGGCGATCATCGTCGGATTCGTACTGGGCCTGATAGCCCGGGCCATCCTGCCTGGCAAGCAGCACCAACCCCTGTGGCTGACCACCGTCTTCGGCATCGTCGGCGGCGTCCTCGGCAACGCCGTCGCGACGTGGATCGGGGTCCACGACACCCGGGGCATCGACTGGATCCGGCACTTGCTGCAGCTTGCCGGAGCGGTGGTCGTGGTCGGCCTGGGCGACATGATCTACATGGCCCTCCGGGGCGGCAGGCGCCGGACGGCCTAGGCCCTGTCGTCAAAGTAGCGCCGGTAAGGCCCGCGGCGTCCGGTGCCGTGCATCGCAAGGCGGAGGAGCTCCCGAGTACTGGACGTACTTGGGTGCTCCGACAACGCGGCGAGGTGCGGTGCCGGGCGTCGCGGGCCTGGGGGCACCTCCCAGCGGTAGCTGGGGGAGGGACTTTGACGACAGGGCCTAGAGCGGCCCGCGAGCGCCGCTCCACCCATGACGAAGGGGCCGGTGCGGACTTCGCGTCCGCGCCGGCCCCTCGCCTTCGCGCCCGTCAGGCGCCGGTGACCTCCACCGCGGCCAGGTTCTTCTTGCCGCGGCGCAGCACCAGCCAGCGCCCGTGCAGCAGGTCCTCCCGGGCGGGGACGGCGTCCTCGGCGGTGACCTTCGCGTTGTTCACGTAGGCGCCGCCCTCCTTCACGGTCCGGCGGCCGGCCGACTTGCTGGCGACCAGGCCGGTCTCCGCGAACAGGTCCACGACCGGGCCCAGCTCGGCGACCCGGGCGTGCGGCAGCTCGGAGAGGGCCGCGACCAGGGTGGCCTCGTCCAGCTCCGCCAGCTCGCCCTGGCCGAACAGGGCCTTCGACGCGGCGATCACGGCGGCGCACTGGTCCGCGCCGTGCACCAGCGTGGTCAGCTCCTCCGCCAGCGCCCGCTGGGCGGCCCGCGCCTGCGGACGCTCCGCGGTCTGCGCCTCCAGCTCCTCCAGCTCCTCACGGGACTTGAAGGACAGGATCCGCATGTAGGTGGAGATGTCCCGGTCGTCCACGTTCAGCCAGAACTGGTAGAAGGCGTACGGGGTGGTCATCTCCGGGTCGAGCCAGACGGCGCCGCTCTCGGACTTGCCGAACTTGGTGCCGTCCGCCTTGACCATCAGCGGGGTCGCCATCGCGTGCACGTGCGCGCCCGGCTCGACCCGGTGGATCAGGTCGAGGCCGGCCGTCAGGTTGCCCCACTGGTCGGAGCCGCCCTGCTGGAGCACGCAGCCGTAGCGCCGGTACAGCTCCAGGAAGTCCATGCCCTGGAGCAGCTGGTAGCTGAACTCCGTGTAGCTGATGCCCTGTTCGGACTCCAGCCGCTTGGCGACCGAGTCCTTCGTCAGCATCTTGTTGACGCGGAAGTGCTTGCCGATGTCCCGCAGGAACTCGATGGCGGACAGGCCCGCCGTCCAGTCCAGGTTGTTGACCATGACCGCGGCGTTCTCGCCCTCGAAGGACAGGAACGGCTCGATCTGCGTACGCAGCCGGGTCACCCAGTTCGCGACCGTCTCCGGGTCGTTCAGGGTGCGCTCGGCGGTCGGGCGCGGGTCGCCGATCTGCCCGGTGGCCCCGCCGACCAGCGCCAGCGGCCGGTGTCCGGCCAGCTGGAGCCGGCGCACGGTGAGCACCTGCACCAGGTGTCCCACGTGCAGCGAGGCCGCGGTCGGGTCGAAGCCGCAATAGAAGGTGACCGGACCGTCCGCGAACGCCTTGCGCAGCGCTTCTTCGTCGGTGGACTGGGCGAACAGCCCGCGCCACTTCAGTTCGTCGACGATGTCCGTCACGGTTTCTCGACTCCTCACGATGTCCGAAAATGCCGAGCTCAGTCTAGGTGGATCAGACGCCCTTGCTGACCGAACTCATGTTGAAGTCCGGGATGCGGACAGCGGGCATCGCGGCCCGGGTGAACCAGTCGCCCCACTCGCGCGGCAGGGTCTTCTCGGTCCGTCCGGCCTCCGAGGCCCGCGACAGCAGGTCCACCGGCGACTCGTTGAACCGGAAGTTGTTCACCTCGCCCGTGACCTGCCCGTTCTCCACCAGGTAGACCCCGTCCCGGGTCAGGCCCGTGAGCAGCAGGGTGGCCGGGTCGACCTCGCGGATGTACCAGAGGCAGGTCAGCAGCAGACCCCGCTCGGTGCCCGCCACCATCTCCTCCAGCGACTTGTCGCCGCCCCCGTCCAGGATCAGGTTCCCGAAGGAGGGGGACAGCGGCAGCCCGGTCAGGGCGGAGGTGTGCCGGGTCGTGGTCAGCCGGGCCAGCTCGCCGCCCCGGATCCACTCCGTCGCCGGTACCGGCAGGCCGTTGTCGAAGACCGAGGCGTCGTCGCCCGAGCTGTGCGCGATCACGAACGGCGCGGACTCCAGGCCCGGCGCGTTCGGGTCGCTGCGCAGGGTCAGCGGCAGCTCGGAGAGCCGCTCCCCGATCCGGGTGCCGCCGCCGGGCTTGGAGAAGACCGTCCGGCCCTCCACCGCGTCCCGGGCCGCCGCCGACCACATCTGGTAGATCAGCAGGTCGGCCACCGCGGTCGGCGGCAGCAGGGTCTCGTACCGTCCGGCGGGCAGTTCGACCTTCCGCTCGGCCCAGCCCAGGCGTACGGCCAGCTCCGCGTCCAGGGTGGTGGGGTCCACGTCCTTGAAGTCGCGGGTGGCCCGGCCGGCCCAGGCGGAGCGGGAGCGGTCCGGGGACTTCGCGTTGAGCTCCAGGGTGCCGTTCGGCTGGTCGTGGCGCAGCCGCAGGCCGGTCGAGGTGCCGACGTACGTGGTGGTCAGCTCGTGGTTGGCGAAGCCGTACAGCTCCCGGCCGCCCGCGCGGGCGCGGGCGAAGGCCTCGCCCAGGGCGGGGGCGAAGTCCGCGAACACCGCCGAGGAGGTCTCGGCCGGGGCGTCGCGGAAGTCCGGGGAGGCCGGGGTGCCCGTCACCAGCGGCTGGGCGTCCTCGGCGGGCGCGGCGGAGCGCGCGGCCGCCTCGGCGGCCCGTACCAGCGGCTCCAGGTCGGCGGCCGTGACGGCGGAGCGCGAGACGACCCCCGAGGCCGTTCCCTCCCTGCCGCCGACCGTGGCGATGACCGTCAGGGTCCGGCCGCGGGTGACGCCGTTGGTGGTGAGCGCGTTGCCGGCCCAGCGCAGGTTCGCGCTGGACTCCTCGTCCGCGATGACGACGCAGCCGTCGGCGGTGGACAGCTCCAGGGCCCGCTCGACGATCTCGTGGGGCTTCGTACGAATCGACATCAGCGTCCGGCCTC
This sequence comes from Streptomyces sp. NBC_00091, assembly GCF_026343185.1. Taxonomy (GTDB): domain Bacteria; phylum Actinomycetota; class Actinomycetes; order Streptomycetales; family Streptomycetaceae; genus Streptomyces. The sequence continues at coordinate 4,752,611 of NZ_JAPEMA010000001.1, forward strand.
CTGGGTGGTGTTCAAGATGTTCACGTTGCGGAACAGGGCGGACGGACAGCCGTGGGAGACCGCCGCGACCTGGCCCGGCTGGGCCTTCCCGCAGTTGAAGGCGCCGCCCAGGACATAGGTCTGCGGGCCGCCGATCTTCTCCATCGAGCCCCAGAACTCGGTGGTCGTGGCCTGGTACGCGACGTCGCGCAGCTGCCCGGCCAGCTTGCCGTTCTCGATCCGGAAGAAGCGCTGCCCGGTGAACTGGAAGTTGTAGCGCTGCATGTCGATCGACCAGGAGCGGTCGCCGACGACGTAGATCCCGCGCTCCACCCCGCCGATCAGGTCCTCGGTGGACAGCCCGCCCGGATCCGGCTGGAGCGAGACGTTCGCCATCCGCTGCACGGGCACGTGCCCGGGGGAGTCGGCGTAGGAGCAGCCGTTGGAGCGCCCGAGGCCGGTCAGCTTCGCGATCCGCCGGTCCAGCTGGTAGCCGGTCAGGGTGCCGTCCTTGACCAGGTCCCAGCTCTGCGCCTCGACGCCCTCGTCGTCGTACCCGATGGTGGCCAGGCCGTGCTCCGCCGTGCGGTCACCGGTCACGTTCATGATCGAGGAGCCGTACTTGAGCTTGCCCAGCTGGTCGAAGGTGGCGAAGGAGGTCCCCGCGTACGCCGCCTCGTAGCCCAGCGCCCGGTCGAGCTCGGTGGCGTGGCCGATGGACTCGTGGATGGTGAGCCACAGGTTGGACGGGTCCACGACCAGGTCGTAGCGCCCCGCCTCGACGCTGGGGGCCCGCATCTTCTCGGCGAGGAGGGCGGGGATCTGCTCCAGCTCGGCGTTCCAGTCCCAGCCGGTGCCGGTCAGGTACTCCCAGCCGCGCCCGGCGGGCGGGGCGATCGTGCGCATGGAGTCGAACTCGCCGGTGGTGCCGTTGACGGCGACCGCGGTGAGCTGCGGGTGGATGCGCACGCGCTGCTGGGTGGTCGAGGTGCCCGCGGTGTCGGCGTAGAACTTGTTCTCGTGGACGGCGAGCAGCGAGGCGTCCACGTGCGCGACGCCCTCGGCCGCCAGCAGCCGCGAGCTCCAGTCCGCGAGCAGGGCCGACTTCTCGGCGTCCGGCACCTCGAAGGGGTTCACGTCGTAGGCGGAGATCCAGGTCCGGTCGGCGTGCACCGGCTCCTCGGCCAGCTCGACCCGCTCGTCCGAGCCGGCGGCCTTGATCACCTGGGCGGACAGCTTCGCCATGGCCACGGCCTGCGAGGCCACCTTGGCCGCGGCGTCCATGGTGAGGTCCACACCGGAGGCGAAGCCCCAGCTGCCCCCGTGCACCACCCGGACCGCGTAGCCGAGGTCGGTGGTGTCGGAGCCGCCGGAGGGTTTGGCGTCCCGCAGCCGCCAGGAGGCGCTGCGGATCCGCTCCAGCCGGAAGTCGGCATGGTCGGCGCCCAGCGCGCGGGCCCGGGCGAGCGCCGCGTCGGCGAGCGCCCGCAGGGGCAGCGCGGTGAAAGCCGCGTCGATGGAATGGGCCACGGAAGTCCTCCCGGGGTCGGGGCCGGTCGCCCCGATCATGTCGCGCCCGGGGCTTGTGTGCCTACATCTTTCTGTAGGGACTCGACAGAGCCCGTCGTGAGGCCCTGTCGGAGCCCGATTCTCCGGATGTCGTGCCCGGCCTATAGGTTTTTGGTACTCAGACAGCTAGCGAAAGGGTGATCCGTTGAGCCGCTCGGTTCTCGTCACCGGAGGAAACCGGGGCATCGGCCTCGCCATCGCCCGCGCCTTCGCACAGGCCGGCGACAAGGTCGCCATCACGTACCGCTCGGGCGAGCCTCCGCAGGAGCTCACCTCGCTCGGTGTACTGGCGGTGCGCTGCGACATCACCGACTCCGAGCAGGTGGAGCAGGCCTACAAGGAGATCGAGGACAAGCACGGCGCGGTCGAGGTGCTGGTGGCCAACGCCGGCATCACCAAGGACACCCTGCTGATGCGGATGTCCGAGGAGGACTTCGCGTCCGTCGTCGACACCAACCTCACGGGCACCTTCCGCGTGGTCAAGCGCGCCAACCGGGGCATGCTCCGGGCGAAGAAGGGCCGCGTGGTCCTGATCTCGTCGGTCGTGGGCCTGCTGGGCTCGGCCGGCCAGGCCAACTACGCCGCCTCCAAGGCCGCGCTGGTGGGCTTCGCCCGCTCGCTGGCCCGTGAGCTGGGCTCCCGCAACATCACCTTCAACGTGGTCGCCCCCGGCTTCGTGGACACCGACATGACGAAGGTGCTCACCGACGAGCAGCGCGCGGGCATCGTGGCGAACGTCCCGCTCGCCCGCTACGCGCAGCCCGAGGAGATCGCGGCAGCCGTGAGCTTCCTGGCGTCCGACGACGCCGCGTACATCACCGGAGCCGTCATTCCCGTTGACGGCGGATTGGGCATGGGTCACTGATCACCATGAGCGGAATTCTCGAGGGCAAGCGCATCCTCATCACCGGGGTGCTGATGGAGTCGTCCATCGCTTTCCACACCGCCAGGCTGGCCCAGGAGCAGGGCGCCGAGGTCATCCTCACCGCGTGGCCGCGCCCGTCGCTGACCGAGCGCATCGCCAAGAAGCTGCCCAAGCCGGTCAAGGTCATCGAGCTCGACGTCACCAACGACGAGCACCTGGCCCGACTGGAGGGCCTCGTCCGCGACGAGCTCGGCGGCCTCGACGGCGTCGTCCACTCGATCGGCTTCGCCCCGCAGGACGCCCTCGGCGGCAACTTCCTGAACACCCCGTTCGAGTCGGTGGCCACCGCCATGCACGTCTCGGCGTTCTCGCTGAAGTCGCTGGCCATGGCCTGCAAGCCGCTGTTCCCGGCGGAGGGCGCGGCCATCGTCGGCCTCACCTTCGACGCGCAGTTCGCGTGGCCGCAGTACGACTGGATGGGCCCGGCCAAGGCCGCCCTGGAGGCCACCAGCCGCTACCTCGCCCGCGACCTGGGCAAGGAGAACATCCGCTGCAACCTGGTTTCGGCCGGTCCGATCGGCTCCATGGCCGCGAAGTCCATCCCGGGCTTCGGCGAGCTGGCGGACGTCTGGAACTCCCGCTCCATGCTGGAGTGGGACATGAGCGACCCGGAGCCGACCGGCAAGGGCGTCGTGGCCCTGCTGTCGGACTGGTTCCCGAAGACCACCGGCGAGATCGTCCACGTGGACGGCGGCCTGCACGCGATGGGTGCCTGATCCCCGGACCGGCTCCGTACGGCGGTGGCCGCGCCTTCCTCCCGGAAGGCGCGGCCACCGCCGTTTTCGCGCGCCGCGGCGGCAGCCGTAAGGCCCTCGCCCGGCCCCGTTCGATCTGATTTTCGACGTCCGACCGGATCTTCCCGAGTCGAAAACCAGGACAGATGGCTGCAAAATGACCACGTCGGGATCTTCCCGGCGCGTTCGGGGAGGAGGTACGGGCGTGCGCGCGAGGCCGAGCCGAGCGGTATCGCTGCTGGTCACCTCAGTGGTCCTGACCGCTCTCCTGGGTCCGGGAGCCGCCGCCCAGCCCGGCGAACGGGAACCGGCGTCCGGCCCCGAAGCGGCGGCCCGGGCCGTCGTGAACCTCGCCGACATCCCCGCCGAACCACCCGTACAGCCCCCGCGCCCCGCCGCCCGGGAGCTCTTCGGCTCCGACTGCGACACCGAGATCACCGGCTCGACGGTGGTCGCGACCTGCCACAACGCCTACCCCGAGACCGACCTGCTCCGGCTGCACGTGGAGTGCGAGCGCTGGTGGGACGTCGACGGGGACGGCGCCCTCGTGCCCCTGGACCCGGCCGGCCGGACCCGGCTCACCGGCCGGTGCTGGAAGGAGGTCCGCACGGCCTGGGTCAGCCACCAGCGCACCCCCTGAACGGCCGACGTGCCCTGACGGTCTAGCGGGAACCCCTGCCCATGCAGACGAACGGGTAGCCCGCCGCCTCCGCCGCGGCCGTGTCCGCGTCCCCGCGCCGGATCGCCTCGATCAGCCGGGCGTGGTCCAGGTGGTCCGCCGCGTGCAGCTCGGTGCCGACGTCCGCCCGCAGCCAGTCCGCCACCAGGTCGCCGAGGTCCGCGTACAGCTCGATCAGCACCTCGTTGTGCGAGGCCGTCACCACCGCCATGTGCAGGCTCACGTCCGCCGCCACGAACAGCTCCGCGTCCCCCCTCTCCCACGCCTCCTCGCGCCGCGCCAGCAGCGCGTCCAGCTGTACGAGGTCCCGCCCGGTCCGCCGCTCCGCGGCCAGCCGGGCCGCCGAGGACTCCAGGGTCGAGCGCAGCTCCGCGATGTGCCGGGGGTCCGCCCCCGCGAAGCGCCGGTGCATCACCCCGGCCAGCTCGCTGGTGGCGATCACGTACGTACCCGAACCCTGGCGGATGTCCAGGAGCCCGTTGTGCGCGAGGGCGCGGACCGCCTCCCGCACGGTGTTGCGGGCGACGCCCAGCAGCTCCACCAGCTCGGGCTCGGTGGGGATCCGGCTCCCGACCGGCCATTCACCGGACGTGATCTGGTTCCTCAGCTGGGCGATCACCTGATCGACGAGCGCGGATCGCCGGGGCGAGGTCAGCGGCATGGCGGGTGGAATCCCCTCGAGGTCGACTGGACGAGACCGGGCAAGACTGGACAACCAATCATCCCATGATTCTATGATGGCTGGATGCCCGACGAAGACATCCAGACCATGAACCGCCCCGCGGTCGTGCGCGGCTCCGCCGCCCGGCCCGCCCCCACCCCCGCCCAGACCGCCCCCACGTGGCTGGGGCCGGTGCTCATCGTCGGCATCGTGCTGGCCGCCCTCAACCTGCGGCCCGCCATCACCAGCCTCGGAGCCCTCTTCGAGGAGGCCCGCACCGGCCTCCACATGAGCGGCGCCGTCGCCGGGCTCATCACCTCGGTCCCCGCCCTCTGCTTCGCCGTCTTCGGCGTCACCGCGCCCCGGCTCTCCCGCCGCTTCGGCCCGGCCGCCGTCGTCTGCGCCGGCATGGCCGCCGTCGCCACCGGCCTGCTGATCCGCCCCTTCGCGGACGACGCCGCCGGATTCCTCGCCGCCAGCGCCCTGTCCCTGGCCGGCATAGCCCTGACCAACGTGCTGCTCCCGGTGATCGTCAAGCGCCACTTCCCGGACCGGGTCGGCACCATGACCGGCCTCTACTCCATGGCGCTGGCCGCCGGCACCTCCCTCGCCGCCGCCGCGACCGTCCCGCTGACCGACGCCCTCGGCGGCAGCTGGCGCACCGGCCTGCTGATCTGGGCCGCCCTCGCCGTGGCCGCCGTACTGCCCTGGCTGCCCATCGCCGCCGCCAGCCGCCGCGAGAAGGCAGCGGCGCCCGCCGCCACCACCGAGGACCCCGGCCCCTCCGTGGTCCGCAGCCGCACCGCCTGGGCCCTCGCCTGCTACTTCGGCCTCCAGGCCACCGGCGCCTACGTCACCATGGGCTGGCTCCCGCAGATCTTCCGCGACGCCGGGGTCTCCGCCTCCACCGCCGGAGTCCTGCTCGCCGTCACCATGGTCATGGGCGTCCCCCTCGCCTTCGTCATCCCCGGCCTCGCCGGACGGATGCGCCACCAGGGCCCCATCGCCGCCGTCCTCGGCGCCTTCGGCCTCGCCGGCTACCTCGGCCTCTACTTCGCCCCCGCCGCCGGAGCCTGGGCATGGGCCCTGCTGCTCGGCATCTCCAACTGCGCCTTCCCCCTGGTCATCACGATGATCGGGCTGCGCGCCAAGTCCCCGGCCGGGGTCGTCAAGCTCTCCGCCTTCGCCCAGAGCACCGGCTACCTCATCTCCATCCCCGGACCGCTGGTCATCGGCACCCTCTACCAGCACAGCGGCGGCTGGGACCTGCCGCTGGCCCTGATGGCGGGCCTGCTCGTCCCGCAGATCGCCCTCGGCGTCCTGGCCGGGCGGGACCGCACGATCGAGGACGAATGCGGCATGCGAGACTGAACGGCATGTCGCCCGTACTCGAACCCAACCCCCAGAACGGCCACAAGAAGCTCGGCCTCGTGCTCGGCGCGATGCTCCTCGTGACCGTGGTCATCGCCGTCATCGCGACCATCGCCTCCCCCTGACACCCGGGCACGGTGGGGATAACCCCACCATCCCCTAGGGGGCCAGGTTCAGGGTCGACTGGGGTGTGCCCCGGATGGGAACCGCACCTTCGGATCCATAGATTCGAAGGAGCGAGCCCGTCCCACCCGCGCACCCACGGAGGCGGCCATGTCGGCCCCCACGCACATCCCCGGCCCCCGCCCCCGCACTGCCGGCCGCGAGGCCCGGCTGCACTGGTGGGCGCTGGCCCTGCCCGCGCTCGCCTTCGGCCTCCTCCTGCTGCTCCTCGCCGGCTCCGGGCAGGCCCACGCCGCCACCGGAGAGGCCTCCGCGCTGGTCCAGGTCACCCAGCAGCTGCTGCGCGCCGTCGGCTGACCCGCGTGCGCCGGGGCGCGCCCCAGCACCGGGGGACGGCCCCTCAACACCCTGCGCCCCGTGGCTCGTTTCGTGCGAAGCTGGGAGCCATGAGCGCCGACACACCCCGCAGGATCGCCCTCCTCCGGCACGCCAAGGCCGACTGGCCGCAGGTGTCCGACCACGACCGCCCGCTGGCGGAACGCGGCCGCAAGGACGCGCCCGCCGTCGGACTGAAGCTGGCCGAGACCGGCATCACCTTCGACCTGGCCCTCTGCTCCACCGCCGCCCGCACCCGCGAGACCTGGAAGCTCGCCGTCCAGGAACTCCCGTACCGGCCGAGGACCACGTACGAGGAGAGGCTCTACGACGCCTCCCCGGGCGAGCTCATCGCCCTGCTGAACGAGACCCCCGACGAGGTGTCCGACCTGCTCGTCATCGGCCACAACCCCGGCATGCACGCCCTGGCCGACGTCCTCTGCGGGCGCGCCGAGGGCGACACCCTGGCGCGGATGACCCGTACGGGCTTCCCGACCGCCGCGCTGGCCATCCTCTCCTTCACCGGATCGTGGAAGTCCGTGGAACACGGGGTGGGCACCCTGCTGGACTACTGGACACCCAAGGAGCACTGAGCGCCGTACGGGAGCCCGGGGCCCGCGCCCCGGGCTCCCGTACGCGCTCACCCCATCGGGCACCGGGCCGGCAGCTCCGGGAGGCCCGCCTCCCGGGCCTCCCACAGCTCCGGGTAGAAGCGCCGGTACACGGAAGCCCGCAGATGGGCCGTCCCGCTGCTGCCGCCCGTCCCCGGCCGCCCCCCGATCTGCCGCTCCACCAGCAGGGCGTGGCAGGCCCGCCACTCGGTCCAGATCTCGTCGTGGTCGACCAGCGCCTCGGCCAGCTCCGCCAGCCCGGCCCACTCCGCCGGATCGCCCTCCTCCGGCCGCGCCGCGAGCCGCGCGTACGCCTCCCAGCGGTCCTCCCGCGTCGCCACCGCGAAACCGGCCTTGGACAGCAGTCCCACGAACGCCTCCCACAGGGTCGGCTCCCCGAGCCGCCCGCGCAGCCGCTCCCGCTCCTGCGGGCCCAGCCCGGAGATCACCCGGGAGCCGTACTCCCCGCCCACCCAGTCGGCGCCGCACAGCGCCGCGATCTCCACGTACTGCGCGGACTGCTGCCCGCTGCTGCCGCCCAGCGCCCCGCGGAAGGCGTGGAACTCCCGCGGCGGCATGGCCCGCAGCGGATGGATCGCGGAGACCGACGCCCGGGTGACGGCCACGGCCCGCGCCAGCTTCGCCCGGGCCGCGCGCGGATCACCCTCCAGCATCCGGTCACGGGCATCGCCCAGGTCCCGCAGCAGCTGGCCGAACCACAGCTCCTGCACCTGGTGGACGGTGATGAACAGCAGCTCGTCGGCCACCCCGTCGGCCAGCGGCACCTGGAGCGCCAGCAGCTCCGGCAGGCGCAAGTAGTTGGAGTAGGTCACAGCGTTGGAGTAGGTCACGGCGTCAGACATCGATGTCCTCCGGTGCGCGCAGTCCGTGGGCGGCGAACGCGTCCGTGACACCGGGCAGGTCGAAGGCACCGACCTGGGCGCACAGCCGCAGGGTGGAACGGGAGATCGTCTGGATGCGGTCCACGCCCGCACTGCCGCCGTAGCTGTCCGCGAGGACGGCCTCGACCCGGTCGTCGTCCAGCCCCGCCAGCCGCAGCGACACCCGCACCGGCTCCAGGTCCCAGTCGAGCGCCGCCCGGATCATGGCGGGCAGCGCACGGGCCGCGAGCACCCGGCGCCGCCCGTCGAGCCGGGCCCACAGCTCCAGGAAGAACGCGGAGAAGAAGCGGTGGTGGCGCCCCTCGTCCTTGGCGTGGTCGCGCATCAGCTCGCGCACGGTGCTCACCACGGTCGGGTCCTGCGGCACCTCGTTGAGTACGGCCGTGATCAGCGTCTCGAAGACCACCGCCTGCAACTGCCCGGCCAGCACCGGGTCCTCGGGCAGCAGCCGCCGGCCCGTGTCCTGGAGCGCCGTGACGAAGCCGCCGTAGTCGACGTCCGGTACGGCGATGCCGGTCACGGCGGCCACCTGGTCGGCCAGGTCGAGGCTGTACAGGGCGTGGTAGCCCTCGTCGCAGTACACCTTGAAGGCGTCCATCCGCAGCGCGGTGGGGAAGTGCAGGCCGGAGTTGCCGTTGGCGACCGGTTCGGCGGCCCCGTTGACCACCCGGGTCTCCAGATGGGTGGTCGAGTGCAGGAACTGGTACAGGTGCCGTACGGAGATCTCCCGGACCCGCTGCGGGGCCAGCGCCTTCACCTCGGGGTGGGACAGGTGCGGGACCAGGGCGTCCGGGAAGAAGATCCGGCCCTGCTCCGCCTCGGCGTGGAAGATCCGCCGTACTCCGCCGCGTACGCCGGCGGTCTCGTACCAGCGGTCGAGGGGGCCGGGGGCGGTGCTCATGGGCGCGATCCGTTCGATGCGATGGGAGAAGGGGAGGGGGAGGAGGGGGAGCCCAGGTGGGCGGAGATCCGGCGGACCGCCTCGGCGACCAGCGGGGCCTCGACGGTGTGGCACAGCCGGAACCAGCCGGGCTCGGGCGAACGGAACGCCCCGCCGGGCAGGATGCTGACCTTCGCCTTCTCGAACAGCTCCCGCCACAGCAGCTCCTCGGCCTCGAAACCGGTGCCGGGCAGCCACCGGCCGAGGTCCAGCCAGACGGAGAACCCCGCCTCGGCCGGGGCGTACGGGATCCCGTGCTCCTCCAGCAGGGCGACGAGGTGCTCGTACGAGGAGGCCAGCCGCCGCCGGCCCGCCGAGAGGAAGGAGGCCACCCACGCCGGATCGGCGAGCAGCCCGGCGAGGGTCTCCTGGGTGGCGGTGGAGACGGGCGCGAAGTAGGCCATGGCCCGCGCGGCCGCCCGTACCCGGGGATCGCGGGTGTGCAGGACGCCGGTCTTCAGGCCGGGCAGCCCGAAGTCCTTCGCGAAGCCCCAGACCACATGGGTGCGTTCGGCCCAGTCGGGGTTGACGGCCGGGTCGGCGGCGCTGGTGAAGGCGTGCTCGCCGAAGACCGCGTGGGCGTAGATCTCGTCGGAGATCAGGTCCACGTCGTGCGCGCGGACCACGCGCAGCAGGGCGGCGAGCACCTCCGGCGGGTGCACCTCGCCGATGGGGTTGGAGGGGGAGGAGAGCGCGACGGCGCGTACGGTGATCCCCCGCGACCGGGCCTCCTTCAGAGCCCGGTCGACCGCTTCGGCCGTCAGCCGGAACCCGTCGGCGGCGGAGAGCGGGGCGGGCAGGATCACGGCGCCCGAACGGCCGCCGAGATCGGTGTCGAAGGCCCCGTAGTAGGGGGCCGGCACCACGATGGCCTCGCCGGGGTCGCACAGTACGGAGGCGATGGCGTCCAGCGCCCCGGTCGCCCCGCTGATCACCACCAGGTCCTCCGCGTCCAGCGGGGTACGGCAGGTCGCGGAGAGCAGCCCGGCCACGCGCTCGCGCAGTACGTCGGTGCCGTGCAGCGGCGCGTACCGGGTGGTGGCCTCGGTCATGGGCGCCAGCGCGGCCAGCCGGCCCTCCAGCAGGTCCCAGAGCAGCCGGTTCTCGGCGGTGCCCAGGTTGAGGTAGCCGTCGGGGCGGGTGCGCGCGTCGTACGGTTCGGCCTCGGCGCGGAAGTGGGCCTCGGCGATCGCCGGGGTGTCGGCGAGGAGCCGGGCGGCCTGGCGGGAGACCATCAGGCCCTCCCGCTGTCGACACCGGCACCGGTGAGCAGGCCCGGGTGCACGCCGAGGCCCATGGAGGCGTCGATGACGGCGCCGTGCAGGGGCGCGGAGTGCGCGCCCGCCAGCCACCACACCTGCTCCGCCATCTCCTGGGAGGTGATCAGGCGCCCCTGGGGGAGCCGCGCCGAGAGGGCGGCCCGCTCCTCGGGCGTGAGCTTGTCCAGGGTGCTGGCCTGGAACATCGTGGTCTCGACCGCGCCGGGGCACAGGGCGAAGACCTGGACCGGGGTGTGCACCAGCTCGGCGGCGAGGTGGCGGGTCATGTAGGTGAGAGCGGCCTTGCTCATTCCGTCGGCGGGGTGGAAGCCGGGGAACTGGAAGATTCCGCCGCCCACGCTGGAGATGTTGATGATCTTTCCGAAGCCGCGCTCCAGCATCCCGGGCAGCAGCTGCTCGGTGAGCCAGAGCGGGCCCACCGCGTTGATCTGGAAGAAGGCCGCTGCCTTGTCCTGCGGTCCGCCGTCGGTGTAGTGCTCGATGGTCTTCGATCCGACGGCGGCATTGTTCACCAGGACGTCGACGGGTCCCGGCAGCCGCTCGAGCAGCTGCTCGTGCTCGTCCCAGTCCCCCTGGCTGAAGGGGAAGGCCTCGACCTTGGCCCGGCCGGTGAGGGCCAGCTCGTGCACCAGCTCCTCGGCCCGCTCCCGTCCGTTGCGGTAGGTGAACCAGACCGTCCAGTCCTCCTCCGAGGCGAACCTCTCCACGCAGGCGCGGCCGATGCCGCCCGAGCCTCCGGTGATGAGCACACTGCGAGTCATCGTCGTCCCCTTGAACGATCAAGGCTGACCGATCGGCGCTGTCGTGATCCGGCAGCGCGGTCGGAGAATTGATCTCAAGTGGACGGGACCGAAAGCCAGTTCGGATCGCAGGCTCCTGGACTCCGCCTCGCGCGCGGACCAGGGACGACGCACGCCCGGCCGGAGGAATCCGGCCGGGCGTGCGGGGCGGACCGCCTGCGCGGCGGGGCCTCAGGCCAGGTCGGCCGCTTCGACTTCCTCGCGCGTGATGCCGAGCAGGTACAGCACCGCGTCCAGGAAGGGCACGTTCACGGCGGTGTGAGCCGCCTCGCGGACCACCGGCTTGGCGTTGAAGGCCACACCCAGCCCGGCCGCGTTCAGCATGTCCAGGTCATTGGCGCCGTCGCCGATCGCCACCGTCTGGGCCAGCGGCACCCCGGCCTCGGCGGCGAAACGGCGCAGCAGCCGGGCCTTGCCCGCCCGGTCCACGATCTCGCCGGTGACCTTGCCGGTCAGCTTGCCGTCGACGATCTCCAGGGTGTTCGCCGAGGCGAAATCCAGCCCCAGCCGCTCCCGCAGGTCGTCCGTCACCTGCGTGAAGCCGCCCGAGACCACACCCACCTGGTAGCCCAGCGTCTTCAGCGTCCGGATCAGGGTCCGGGCACCGGGCGTCAGCCGCACCTCGGCACGGACCTTGTCCACCACCGACGCGTCCAGCCCCGCCAGCAGCGCCACCCGGGCGTGCAGGGACTGCTCGAAGTCCAGCTCACCGCGCATGGCCCGCTCGGTCACCTCGGCGACCTCGGCCTCGCAGCCCGCGTGCGCGGCGAACAGCTCGATGACCTCGTCCTGGATCAGGGTCGAGTCCACGTCCATGACCACCAGCCGCTGCGCCCGGCGGTGCAGCCCCGCCGACACCACGGCCACGTCGACGCCGATCTGCGCGGCGGTGGTGGCCAGGGCGGTGCGCAGCGGACCCGTCTCGACGCCGGAGACGGCGAATTCGACCGCCGTCACCGGATACTTGGCGAGCCGGAAGATACGGTCGATGTTGCCGCCGGTCGAGGTGATCGAGGCGGCGATGGTGGCCGTGGACTCCGCGGTGAGGGGGTGCCCGAGGACGGTGACGTGGGAGCGGCCGCTGCCGCGCGGCCGGTTGTCACCGGTACCGGAGAGGATCTCGGCCTGCAGCTTGAGCGACTCGGCCCAGCTGTGCACGGTGGCCCGCAGCTCGCCCTCGGAGCCGGCCGTGGGCTTGGTGACGAGGACGCACAGGACGATGCGGCCACGGGTGACGACCTGCTCGATGTCGACGACATCGACGGAGTAGGCGGCGAGGGTGTCGAACAGCCCGGCGGTGATCCCGGGACGGTCCTTGCCGAAGATCTTGACGAGGAGGGTGGGGACGTCGGAGGTCTGCGAAGCGCTCATGGTGCCCACACCGTATCTTCCCCACCCCCCACCCCCGGACCCCCGCCCATATTCTGAACGCGCCGGCGTTTGAGGCGCTGGGGGTCTGGGGGCGGAGCCGCCCAGGAGGCGGGGTCCGGGGCGGAGCCCCTGGGGGCACCTCCCAGCGGTAGCTGGGGGAGGAACGGTGGAAGGGCGGGGAGGGGCCGGCCCCGCGCAGCGGCACCCCGACCGGCCGCGCCGCGCCGCGCCACGGCACCGGTTCGGACGGCCGTATACGGCGGGACCGCCGGACGAGAAGTCCCGTATCTCACTCTCCGGGTGACTTTCGACCCCGCCAACAGCCGTACGCGGACGCCTGGAGAAGGCCCCGATTCCACATGTGGCCGCAGGCCTGAAATAGTTCCCCCGGATGTTCGCCATCCCTAGACTCCCTGACGTCGGACTCCCTGACGTCGGGGAGATTCTCGGGGGACTTAAGTGGGGCTGGAGTGCCGGAACTCGTACTGGAATTGAACGGAAGGACTTGGACGCTCGATCCGTCCAGGTCGTACTCGCTGGGGCGCGATCCCCAGGGAGACATGGTGATCGACGACGCCCGGGTGTCGTGGCGGCACGCCACCATCAGCTGGAACGGCCGGGGTTGGGCCATCGAGGACCACGGCAGCACCAACGGCACCTACGTGCACGGCGCTCGGGTCCAGCAGACGGAACTCGTGCCCGGGACGCCGGTGCACCTGGGCAACGCGACGGACGGCCCGCGGCTGAATCCGAGCGCAGCGGCCGCTGCGGCCGCGCCGCAGCCGGCCTACCAGGCCCCGGCCGCGCAGGCGCAGCAGCAGGCGCAGGCCCCGGCGTACCAGGCCCCGGCCCCGCAACAGCAGCAGCCCGCCTGGGACCAGCCGGCCCAGCAGCAACAGCAGCACCAGCAACAGCAGCAGCACCAGCAGCCGTACGTGCCGCAGCAGCAGGGCGGTCCCGCGCAGTCCGCGGGCCCCGGCTACAGCGACCACCGCAGCCCGACGACGTTCCACCAGATCGCCGTCGGCCGCGTCATGCGCATCGGCCGTGCCCTGGAGAACGAGCTCGTCGTCTCCGACCTCCAGGTCTCGCGCCACCACGCGGAGTTCCGCTCCACCGGCGGCCGCTTCGAGATCCACGACCTCGGCAGCCACAACGGCACCTACGTCAACGGTCTGCCGCTTCCCAAGTCCGGCACCGCGATGCTCGGCCCGAACGACATCGTCGGCGTCGGCCACTCGACGTTCCGGATCGTCGGCGACCGGCTCGAGGAGTTCGTCGACACCGGTGACGTCTCCTTCTCGGCCCGCCACCTCACGGTCACGGTCGACGGCGGCAAGCAGATCCTCAAGGACGTCACCTTCGGCGTCCCGGAGAAGTCGCTCATCGGCGTCATCGGCCCCTCCGGCTCCGGCAAGTCGACCCTCCTGAAGGCGCTCACCGGCTACCGGCCCGCCGACCAGGGCGACGTCCTCTACGACAACCGCAACCTGTACAAGCAGTTCGCGGAGCTCCGCCAGCGCATCGGCCTGGTCCCGCAGGACGACATCCTGCACAAGGAGCTGAAGGTCAGCACCGCCCTGAAGTACGCGGCCAAGCTCCGCTTCCCGGGCGACACCGCCGAGTCCGAGCGCGCCGCCCGCATCGACGAGGTGCTGCGCGAGCTCAAGCTCGACATCCACAAGGACAAGAAGATCACCTCGCTCTCGGGTGGTCAGCGCAAGCGCGTGTCCGTGGCCCTGGAGCTGCTCACCAAGCCCTCGCTGATCTTCCTGGACGAGCCGACCTCCGGCCTCGACCCGGGCATGGACCGCGACGTCATGCAGCTGCTGCGCGGGCTCGCCGACGACGGCCGTACGGTCCTCGTCGTCACCCACTCCGTCGCCGAGCTGGCCCTCTGCGACAAGCTGCTGGTCATGGCCCCGGGCGGGTCCGTCGCCTACTTCGGCCCGCCGGACGAGGCGCTGAACTTCTTCGGCTACACCACCTGGGCCGACGTGTTCTCCGCCTTCGAGAACTACCGCGACTACGACTGGGCCGGCCGCTGGAAGGGCTCGCAGCACTACCAGCTGTACGCCGCCGACCTCGACGCGGTCGCGCCGCAGTCCGTGGCCATGCCCTCGCCGCAGCAGATGAACCCGCCGAAGCCGCAGGGCTACGGATCGCAGCTGTGGACGCTGATCCGCCGCTACGTCTCGGTGATCGTCTCCGACAAGGGCTTCCTGGCCCTGATGCTGCTGCTGCCCGCGGTCCTGGGCATCGTCTCCACGCTGATCCCCGCGAAGTTCGGCCTGGCCCCGCCGGTGGCGCCGTCCCGCTTCAACGGCGACGCCGGCACGATCATGCTGATCCTCGCGGTCGGCATGTGCTTCTCGGGCGCTGCCAACTCGGTCCGTGAGCTGATCAAGGAACGCGTCATCTACGAGCGTGAGCGCGCGACCGGCCTGTCCCGGTCCGCGTACCTCATGTCGAAGGTGATCGTCCTCGGCGTGATCACGGCCATCCAGGGTGTGATCATCTGCGCGATCGCCTTCACCCCGCGCAAGCTGCCCGCCGAGGGCCTGTTCATGTCCCCGGCCGTCGAGCTGTGCATCGCGGTCACCGCGCTCGGCTTCACCGCGATGATGTTCGGCCTGGTGATCTCCTCGCTGGTGAAGACCGCCGAGAAGACCATGCCGCTGCTCGTCATGTTCGCGATCATCCAGGTCGTCTTCACCGGCGTGCTCTTCCAGCTGTACGACAAGATCGGGCTGGAGCAGTTCGCCTACCTGATGCCGTCGCGCTGGTCGGTCGCCGCGGCCGGCACCACGCTGAACCTCGGCAAGCTCATGGCGCCGTGGGACCCGGAGAACCCGACCAACACCGACCCGCTGTGGGACCCCACCGCCGGCCAGTGGTTCCTGGACATCTCCGTCCTGGTGCTCCTCGGTGTGATCTGCGGCTTCGTGGTGGCCCGCCTGCTGCGCCGCCACGAGCCCGAGGTCATGCGCAAGTAGCCGGACCGCAGGCACCCACGTGAAACGCCTCAGGGCGGCACCCGGAACTCCGGGGGCCGCCCTGAGGCGCATGGGGGGACGAGGGGCGCCTAGTAGGCGCTGTTCACGTTGTCCATCGAGCCGTAGCGGTCGGCGGCGTAGTTGCACGCGGCGACGATGTTCGCGACCGGGTCGTACTGGTCGAACTTGGTGCCCTTGACGTGGTACGTCTTGAAGGTCGGGTAGATGACCTGGAGCAGACCCTTGCTGGGGATGCCGTTCTGGGCGTTGATGTCCCAGTTGTTGATCGCCATCGGGTTGCCGCTGGACTCACGCATGATGTTCTTGTGGATACCGGCGTAGGTGCCGGGGATGCCTTCCTTCTTCATAATGAAGAGGGCTTCCTTGATCCAGCCGTCCAGGTTGTTCGCGAAGACCGGGGTGCGGGCCGCGGAACGGCTGGCGGCCTCCTTGGCCTCGCGGTCCTTCTTCGCCTGCGCCTCGGCCTTGGCCTTCGCCGCGTCCTTGGCCTTCTGGTCGGCGACGACCTGCTGGGCGCCGACGTGCTGCTGCACCGACTGGGTCCACGCAACCGGAGCGGCCGAGATCGTCTGCGTCTCCGCGGTGGCGGTACCGCCGGGGACGACGGAGAAGGCGAGGGCGGCGGCACCGAGGGTGGCGACACCGGCGATCGACAGCTTGTACGCCTTCGTCAGACGACTGTGACCGGGAGTGCTGGAAGCAGACATGCGGGGCAACCTCTTCGAATAGCGGGGGCCGCAGGAAAGCGCCGCGACGATCGGGGATCCGCGGCGCTGTGCGACGGCAGCCATTCTTAGCGGCGGCAAAATGGCCTGGCAAAGGTGTGACGTACGATCCCGCTTAGTGGATCAGGGCCCCCCGGCCACGTGGCATTTCGTCCCCCGCCGCTAGGCGCAACAGCACTGACAGGGCCTTTACGCGTCCACTACGCAGCTTCGTAAGTGATGTGCGTCCTATGCCCGGGCTCACATCGGGCACGTAACGGTCTCACCCAGAGTTGCGACCGCAATTCAATAGGTGACCGAGCTCCGCCTTTCGGAGGAGGCGCCCGCTGGCAGCCCTCCTCCCCAAGGCAGAGAAGCGGGCCCGCCGCCCCCTCCCCAGGCCGTACACCCTCGGCCCCCGGTCCTACGCCCGAAGCCCGATCCCGCAGGTCAGAGCCGCCGGTACGGTGACCCCATGCACAACGGACCCGCTACGGGAGGACTGGCGGCCGTCAGCACCGCCCTGCTCGCCATGAGCCGCCGGCTGGAGGTCCACGACGTCCTGCGCACGATCGTCGCCTCCGCCCGCGAACTGCTGGACGCCGAGTACGCGGCCCTCGGCGTCCCGGACGACCACGGAGGCTTCGCCCAGTTCGTCGTGGACGGCATCAGCGAGGAGCAGTGGCGCCGCATCGGCCCGCTGCCCCGACAGCACGGCATCCTCGCCGCGATGCTCCACGAAGAGACCCCCGAGCGGCTGGCCGACGTACGCCAGGACCCGCGCTTCGGGGGCTGGCCCGCCGCCCACCCCGAGCTGTCCGACTTCCTCGGCCTGCCCATCCGGGACGGGGAGGAGAACCTCGGCGCCCTCTTCCTCGCGAACAAACGCGGCGCCCCCGGCGGCGAGCGGGGATTCACCGACGAGGACGAGGAGCTCCTCTCCCTCCTCGCCCAGCACGCCGCCATCGCCCTCACCAACGCCCGCCTCTACGAGCGCAGCCGCGAGCTGACCATCGCCGAGGAACGCTCCCGCCTCGCCCACGAGCTGCACGACGCCGTCAGCCAGAAGCTGTTCTCCCTGCGCCTGACCGCCCAGGCCGCCGCCGCCCTCGTGGACCGCGACCCGGCCCGCGCCAAGGGGGAGCTCCAGCAGGTCGCCGCCCTCGCCGCGGAGGCCGCCGACGAGCTGCGCGCCGCCGTCACCGAGCTGCGCCCGGCCGCACTGGACGAGGACGGCCTCGTCGCCACCCTGCGCGACCACGTCCGCGTACTGGACCGCGCCCACACCGCGCGCGTCACCTTCACCTGTGACGGCGTACGGGCCCTGCCCGCGGCCCAGGAGGAGGCGCTGCTGCGCGTCGCCCAGGAGGCCCTCCACAACGCCCTGCGCCACTCCGGGGCCGACCGCGTCGAGGTCACCCTCACCCGGACCCCGGGCGCGGGTGCCCTGCTGCGCGTACGGGACTGGGGCCGCGGCTTCTGCCCGTCCACCGTCCGCAAGGCCGGCCGCCACCTGGGACTGGTCTCCATGCGGGACCGCGCTGCCGGGGCCGGAGGCCGGCTGGAAGTCCGCTCGGAGCCCGGTACGGGCACCACGATCGAGATGGAGGTCCCCGGTGGCTGACACCCCCGGCCACGGCCGGATCCGCGTCCTGCTCGTCGACGACCACCAGGTGGTCCGGCGCGGCCTGCGCACCTTCCTGGAGGTCCAGGAGGACATCGAGGTGGTCGGCGAGGCCGCCGACGGATCGGAGGGCACCGCCCGCGCCGAGGAGCTGCGGCCCGACGTGATCCTCATGGACGTCAAGATGCCGGGCACCGACGGCATCGAGTCCCTGCGGCGGCTGCGGGACCTGGGCAACCCGGCCCGGGTCCTGATCGTCACCAGCTTCACCGAACAGCGGACCGTGGTCCCCGCCCTGCGGGCCGGCGCCGCCGGGTACGTCTACAAGGACATCGACCCCGACGCCCTGGCCGGAGCCATCCGCTCCGTGCACGCGGGGTACGTACTGCTCCAGCCGGAGGTGGCCGAGGCCCTGCTCGCGGCCCAGGACGACCGGGGAGCCCCGGCGGGCCGGCCCGGCGCGCTGACCGACCGCGAACGCGAGGTCCTGGGCCTCATCGCGGACGGCCGCTCCAACCGGGAGATCGCCCGGGCCCTCGTCCTGTCCGAGAAGACGGTCAAGACGCACGTCTCGAACATCCTGATGAAGCTCGACCTCTCCGACCGGACACAGGCCGCGTTGTGGGCGGTCAGGCACGGGATCACGGACCAGCGGGTCGGGTAATGGGCTCAGCTGAGATTCATACGGTCGGGTGTATGTAGCCCACATGGCGTATCCCGACGGGAGGCGCGGCCGTTCTCCATGGCGTGCCGCGACGGCTGGTCGCGGCAGACGTACTGGAGGACGAGAACGTGAAGAACTTCAAGAAGGCCGCAGCCGTCACCATGATCGCGGGCGGCCTCGTCGCCGCCGGCGCGGGTGTCTCCTCGGCGCACGGCGGTGCGTCCGCGGAGGGCGAGGCCCTGAACTCGCCCGGCGTGGCCTCCGGGAACCTGCTCCAGGTCCCCGTGCACGTCCCCGTGAACGTGGTCGGCAACTCCGTCAACGTGATCGGCCTGCTCAACCCCGCCTTCGGCAACAGCGGCGTCAACGCCTGACCCGCGCCACCACCGGCCCCGCTTCCCCCCTCTCTCTCCCCGGGGTAGCGGGGCCGTTCGCGCGCCGCAGGAGGCTACCGGCCCCGCTCCTCCACCGCCGCGTTGTACGCCGCGACCAGCGCCCGCCGCGCCACCCGCTCCACCGGCCGCAGCGCCTCCGCCCGCGCCGCCATCTCGGAGGCCGCCACCGCGCCCCCGTGCCCGCGCTCGTACGCCAGCGACACCATCAGGTCCACCCGCTGCGCCAGCGCCAGCACCCGCACCGCCCGCGCCGGATACCCGGGCGCCAGCACCTCCCGCCCCGCCTCCGCCCGCGCCCGGTACGCCGACAGCGCCGCCTCGGCCACCGGCCCCGACGCCGCCACGTCCAGCCGGGTCAGCACCACCGTCGCCTCGCGCAGCGCCTCGGCCAGCTCCCGCTCCGCCTCGCCGAGCGAGGGCACGTCCGCCGGCGGGGCCTCCCGCACCGGCAGGCAGTGCCACACCACCGAGACGTGCACGTCGCCGGCCGGGCCAGCCTCCGTGACCTCCGGTACGAGACCCAGCGCGGCCCCCGCGCACACCACCGCCTCCTCGGCCTCCAGCGCCCGCGCGTTGAACTCCGGCGGCCCGCTCAGCCCCAGCGGATGCCCCGCCACCGGCAGCGCCACCCGCAGCCCGCTCACCCCGAGCGCCCGCAGCCGCCCGAGGGCCAGCGTGAGCCCGACCGGCCCCGCTTCCCCCGGCAGCCCGGCCACCCGGTGCACGGCGTCCTCACCCACGATCGACAGCGCCGCCTCGTCGGGCGAGACCAGACCGGCCAGCAGAGCGTTCCCCCAGGCGGCCAGCCGCCCTGAACGTGGTTCGAAAAGCATCCCCCCACTTTACGGATCGGCCCCCGGACCCGGCCTGGCGCCCGGACCCCTCCGGGAGTGGCGTAGGTTTTCCCCTGGGGCTGCGCCTGCCGGCGCACAGAGAACCGTGACTGCAAGGGGTGACAACACGCTCATGAGCGATGTTCTGGAGCTGGTGGACGTATCCGTGGTCCGCGAGGGCCGGGCGCTGGTGGACCAGGTCTCCTGGTCGGTGAAGGAGGGGGAGCGCTGGGTGATCCTCGGCCCCAACGGTGCCGGCAAGACCACGCTGCTGAACCTCGCCTCCAGCTACCTCTTCCCCACCAAGGGCTCCGCCACCATCCTCGGCAGCACCCTCGGCAAGCCCGGCAGCGACGTCTTCGAGCTGCGCCCGCGCATCGGCGTCGCCGGCATCGCGCTCGCCGACAAGCTCCCGAAGCGGCAGACCGTCCTGCAGACCGTGCTCACCGCCGCCTACGGGATGACCGCGACCTTCCACGAGGAGTACGAGGACATCGACGAGCAGCGCGCCCGCGCGTTCCTCGACCGCCTCGGCATGTCGGACTACCTCGACCGCAAGTTCGGCACCCTCTCCGAGGGCGAGCGCAAGCGCACCCTGATCGCCCGCGCCCTGATGACCGACCCCGAGCTGCTGCTCCTCGACGAGCCCGCCGCCGGCCTGGACCTCGGCGGCCGCGAGGACCTCGTACGCCGCCTCGGCCGCCTGGCCCGCGACCCCCTCGCCCCGTCCATGGTCATGGTGACGCACCACGTCGAGGAGATCGCGCCGGGCTTCACGCACGTCCTGATGATCCGGCAGGGCAAGGTCGTCGCCGCCGGTCCCCTCGACCTGGAGCTGACCTCCCGCAACCTCTCCATCTGCTTCGGCCTCCCGCTGGTCGTCGAGCGCAACGAACACGACCGCTGGACCGCCCAGGGCCTCCCCCTGCGCTAGGCCGTCTCCTCCGCGAACCGTTCGCGCCCTGTCCGGACCGCGCCCACCCGACCTACCATGACCATGTGGACATCGACGCATGGGTGTGGTGGCTCATCGGCGCGGTCGGACTGGGCATCCCCCTCGTCCTGACCGCACTGCCGGAGTTCGGCATGTTCGCCGTCGGCGCGGTGGCCGCCGCCGTCACCGCGGCGGTCGGCGGGGGAGTGGTGGCCCAGGTCCTGGTCTTCGTGATCGTGTCGGTCGCGCTGATCGCCGTCGTCCGGCCGATCGCCAACCGACACCGCGACCAGCGGCCCCAACACCGCAGCGGCATCGAGGCGTTGAAGGGCAGATCCGCCGTCGTACTCGAACGCGTCGACGGCAGCGGCGGCCGCATCAAGCTGGCCGGCGAGATCTGGTCCGCCCGCACCCTCGACTCGGACACCATCTTCGAACCCGGCCAGTCCGTCGACGTCGTCGACATCGACGGAGCGACCGCGGTCGTCATGTGAGCAAGCAGCCCACCCGCGGCCCCGGGGTCTGCGAGACTCCGCTCAACGGGGCAGCACAGACAGCCGGAAGGGCACGGGGAACCGCATGCAACCGATCATCATCGTCCTGATCATCCTGGTGGCTCTGGTCTTCATCGCCCTGGTCAAGACGATCCAGGTGATCCCGCAGGCCAGCGCAGCCATCGTCGAGCGGTTCGGCCGCTACACCCGCACCCTCAACGCGGGCCTCAACATCGTCGTTCCGTTCATCGACTCCATCCGCAACCGGATCGACCTCCGGGAACAGGTCGTCCCCTTCCCGCCGCAGCCGGTCATCACCCAGGACAACCTGGTCGTCAACATCGACACCGTCATCTACTACCAGGTGACCGACGCCCGCGCCGCCACGTACGAAGTGGCCAGCTACATCCAGGCCATCGAGCAGCTCACCGTCACCACCCTGCGCAACATCATCGGCGGCATGGACCTCGAGCGGACCCTCACCTCCCGCGAGGAGATCAACGCCGCCCTGCGCGGGGTCCTCGACGAGGCCACCGGCAAGTGGGGCATCCGCGTCAACCGCGTCGAGCTCAAGGCCATCGAGCCGCCGACCTCCATCCAGGACTCGATGGAGAAGCAGATGC
Organism: Streptomyces sp. NBC_00091; assembly: GCF_026343185.1. Classification (GTDB taxonomy): domain Bacteria; phylum Actinomycetota; class Actinomycetes; order Streptomycetales; family Streptomycetaceae; genus Streptomyces. The sequence goes on from NZ_JAPEMA010000001.1 coordinate 4,774,219, forward strand.
GCGCCGACCGCGACAAGCGCGCCGCGATCCTCCAGGCCGAAGGCGTCCGCCAGTCGGAGATCCTGCGCGCCGAGGGCGAGAAGCAGTCCTCCATCCTGCGCGCCGAGGGCGAGGCCAAGGCCGCCGCCCTGAAGGCCGAGGGCGAGGCCCAGGCCATCCGCACGGTCTTCGAGTCCATCCACGCCGGCGACGCCGACCAGAAGCTCCTCGCCTACCAGTACCTCCAGATGCTCCCGAAGATCGCCTCGGGCGACGCCAACAAGCTCTGGATCGTGCCCAGCGAGATCGGAGACGCGCTCAAGGGCCTCTCGGGCGCCATGGGCAACTTCGGCCCCCTGGGCGGCGGTTCGACCGGCTTCAACCCGCAGGACCCCGGCAAGGGCGCCCCCGAGGCCGGCGGCTCCGCCGACCGGCGCGAACAGCCCCCCATCGACTGACGCGGCCCTCCCCTTCGTGCATGATCAGTGAGGCCCCTCGACCTTCATGGCGGGGAGGCGACTCACTCACGCAAAGGGGATGGCTCCGTCCATGTCCATGTCCATCTGGGAATCGCTCGCGGTCCTCGCCGCCGGAATCGGCGCCGGCACCATCAACACCATCGTCGGTTCCGGCACCCTGATCACCTTCCCGGTGCTGCTCGCCACCGGCCTGCCCCCGGTCACCGCCAACGTCTCCAACACCCTCGGCCTGGTGCCCGGTTCCATCAGCGGAGCCATCGGCTACCGCAAGGAACTCCAGGGCCAGCGCGCCCGCATCGTGCGGCTCGGCGCCGTCTCCCTCGTCGGCGGGCTCGCGGGCGCCATTCTGCTCCTGACCCTGCCCTCGGACTCCTTCAGCACGATCGTGCCCGTCCTCATCGGCCTGGCCCTCGTGCTCGTCGTCCTCCAGCCCCGCCTCGCCGCAGCCCTGCGCCGCCGCCAGGAAGCCGCCGGAGGCGATCCGGGCCACCCCGACGGCGGACCGGCCCTGCTGTCCGGAATGCTGCTCTCCAGCGCGTACGGGGGCTACTTCGGCGCCGCACAGGGCGTGCTCTACGTCGGCCTCATGGGCCTGCTGCTCCACGAGGACCTGCAACGGATCAACGCCGTCAAGAACGTGCTCGCCGCGCTCGTCAACGGCATCGCGGCCGTCTTCTTCCTCTTCGTCGCGGAATTCGACTGGACGGCCGTGCTCCTCATCGCCGTCGGCTCCACCGTCGGCGGCCAGATCGGCGCCAAGGTCGGCCGCCGCCTGTCGCCCACCGTCCTGCGCGGGGTCATCGTCGCGGTCGGCATCCTGGCCATCGTCCAGCTGCTGCTCCGCTGAGCGACGTACGGAAAATACGTCGCCCAGCGCGGCGAAATCAGCGGCCGGAGCAGGGCGCGAGCAGCGGCGGGACTACGCCGAACGCCCGAGCCACTCGGGCAGCGGCTCCTGCCCACGCACCCCCAGGGCGAGCAGCATCGCGTCCGCCGGGGACGGCACGAAGGGCTTCCGGAGGAGCGGCATCCCCGCCTCCTCCGGAGTCCGCGCCGCCTTGCGGTGGTTGTCCTCGGCGCAGGACGCCACCGTGTTCAGCCAGGTGTCCCCACCCCCCTGAGCCCGCGGCAGCACGTGGTCCACGGTCGTCGCGCGCTTCCCGCAGTACGCGCACCGGTGTTGGTCCCGGACCAGCACCCCCCGCCGTGACCAGGGAGCATGTCTTCGGAAGGGCACCCGTACGTACCTGCACAACCTGATCACCCGCGGCATCGGAAGCTCCATCGTGGCCGCACGCACACGCAGCTCGGGATGCGACTGTTCGACCACGGCCTTGTCCTGGAGCACCAGGACCACGGCCCGGTTCAGCGTCACCGTCGACAGCGGCTCGAAGCTCGCGTTCAGTACCAGCGTGTCCCGCATCTCGCCCACCTCCCGTGTGCAGGCCCGCGACCACCCTGGCGGCAAGGCCCGCAACCACTCTGGCCGCGCGCGCCACGCGGGACAACGCAATAAAAATGCCCGGTCCTGGCCGTCTTTAGACCAGGACCGGGCAAACACCGGGAGAACGATCAGCCGGCCGGCGCCTCGTACTCACCGATCAGCTGCGCGCGCCCCAGCGTGTGGAAGCGCAGGTTGAACCCGACCGCGGCAGGGGACGCGTCCTCGCCGGGACCGAGCTTCTCCTGATCCACCGCGTACACCGTGAAGACGTACCGGTGGCGCTCCCCGGCCGGCGGAGCCGCCCCGCCGAAGTCCCTCGTCCCGTAGTCGTTGCGCACGTGCACCGCACCGGCCGGCAGCCCCTCGAACTTCCCGCCGCCCGCACCGGCCGGCAGCTCGGTGACCGAGGCCGGCAGGTCGAAGAGCACCCAGTGCCAGAACCCGCTGCCCGTCGGCGCGTCCGGGTCGAAGCAGGTCACCGCGAAGCTCTTCGTGCCCTCGGGGAAGCCCTCCCACCGCAGCTGCGGAGAGACGTTCCCGCCCCGCAGCACCTGGGCCTCGCCCAGCTCCGCACCCGGCGCGAGATCCGCGCTGCTCACGGAGAAGGCGTGCACCTCGGGGTGGAAGTCGTGCGGAAGAGGAGCCCTGCTCTGCTCGGCCACTGCTGTACCTCCTGCTCGGAAACGCGTACGGGCCCGAGCCTAGAACCAGTTGCGCTGCGAACCGACCGAGGCGATCCACTGGTTCAGGTACGCCGCCCAGTCGGTCCCCTGGTACGACTGCAGCCCCACCTGGAAGCAGCGGTAGGTGTCGCTGCCCTCGCTGAACAGCCCCGGCTTCTTGTCCATCTCCAGCACGACGTCCATCTCGTGCCCGTCGGAGACGAAGGTCAGCTCGACCTGGTTCAGCCCCCGGTACTGCGACGGCGGCAGGAACTCGATCTCCTGGTAGAACGGCAGCGTCTGCCGCGTCCCGCGGATGTGCCCCCGCTCCATGTCCGCGCTGCGGAAGGTGAAGCCCAGCTGCCGGAACGCGTCCAGGATCGCCTGCTGCGCCGGCACCGGGTGCACGTTGATCGGGTCCAGGTCGCCCGCGTCCACCGCGCGCGCGATCTCCAGCTCGGTGCTGACCCCGATGTTCATCCCGTGCAGCGGCTGGCCCCCGAAGTGGGTGATCGGGGTCTCCGCCGGGATCTCCAGCCCGAAGGGCACCACGTGCAGCGCGCCGGCCTGCACCTTGAAGGCACCGCCCAGGCGCTGCTTGGTGAAGACGACGTCCTGCTTGTACTCGTTGTCGCCGCCCTCCACCTCCACGCGCGCCTGCAACCCGACGGAGAGCCCCTCGATCTGCTGCTCGACGGACCCGCCCTGGATCCGGACCTCGCCCTGGACGATCCCGCCCGGCACGACGTTCGGCTCGGTGATGATCGTGTCCACCGAGGCACCACCGGCACCCAGGCTCGCGAACAGCTTCCTGAACCCCATGCTCAATCTCCCCTATACGGATATACGGATCCAAGGATCTGGCAACCAGATCCGGCGACTACGTCGCGACTACCCCTTACCAACGCGGAACCTTAGGCCCCGGTTGCACGGGCGCGCCTTCCACTACGCTCGACCGGATGAGCGCGCGCCCCGACCGTACGCCCCTTCCCCGGTCCTTCTTCGACCGGCCGGTCCTCACCGTGGCCCCCGACCTGCTGGGACGGATCCTCGTCCGCCGTACTCCGGACGGCCCCCTGGAACTGCGCATCACGGAGGTGGAGGCGTACGAGGGCCCGGCCGACCCCGGCTCCCACGCCTACCGGGGCCGCACCGCGCGCAACGCGTCGATGTTCGGACCGCCCGGACACGCGTACGTCTACTTCATCTACGGCATGTGGTTCAGCCTCAACCTCGTCTGCGGACCGCCGGGCCACGCGAGCGGGGTGCTGCTGCGGGCGGGGGAGGTGACCGTGGGCGCCGAGCTGGCCGCGAAACGTCGGCTTTCAGCCAGAAACCCGCATGAACTGGCCAAGGGCCCGGCCCGTCTGGCCACGGCCCTGGACGTCGACCGCTCCCTCGACGGCGCGGACCTCTGCGGGGGCCCCGACTCCCCCCTGTCCCTCCTCGCGGGCACCCCCACCCCGCCCGACCTGGTGGGCAACGGCCCCCGCACCGGAGTCAGCGGCGCCGGCGCGGTCCACCCCTACCGCTACTGGATCACCGGCGACCCCACCGTCAGCCCGTACCGCCCCCACGCGCCACGCCGCCGCCCAACTTGACTCGCCCCTGAGGGACGCCTAACGTAGCCCGAGCCGCTTGAACGGGGCACTGCCTTCCGCAGACCCCCAGAGCGGCCAAACCACTACCTACGACTTACCCCTGGCGGGGTCCTATTCGGCATGCCCGAATTCTCTGCCGGCCGGCTCGATTATGAGCCGCAAGGGAAAAGCGTTAACGTAGCGACAACGCCGAAAGGCAAGGCCCCTCCGAAGGCCATCGGAATTCGAAACCGAGTCGGGAACGACACGGAAAAGGATCTGATAGAGTCGGAAACGCAAGAACAGAACAGAACGAAAGCCCGGAGGAAAGCCCCAGTAAGTGTTACTGAGGGTGAGTACAAAGGAAGCGTCCGTTCCTTGAGAACTCAACAGCGTGCCAAAAATCAACGCCAGAAGTTGATACCCCGTCCACTTCGGTGGATGAGGTTCCTTTGAAAAAGACCTGCGGGGCCTTCGGGTACTCGTAGGCAACAAACACAGCGAGGACGTTGTGGCGCGTCGGTCTTATTCCGACATGACGTGCCCGCTCAACGTGTGTGTGCACCGGATTACCGGTAAACATTCATGGAGAGTTTGATCCTGGCTCAGGACGAACGCTGGCGGCGTGCTTAACACATGCAAGTCGAACGATGAAGCCCTTCGGGGTGGATTAGTGGCGAACGGGTGAGTAACACGTGGGCAATCTGCCCTTCACTCTGGGACAAGCCCTGGAAACGGGGTCTAATACCGGATACCACTCCTGCCTGCATGGGCGGGGGTTGAAAGCTCCGGCGGTGAAGGATGAGCCCGCGGCCTATCAGCTTGTTGGTGGGGTAATGGCCCACCAAGGCGACGACGGGTAGCCGGCCTGAGAGGGCGACCGGCCACACTGGGACTGAGACACGGCCCAGACTCCTACGGGAGGCAGCAGTGGGGAATATTGCACAATGGGCGAAAGCCTGATGCAGCGACGCCGCGTGAGGGATGACGGCCTTCGGGTTGTAAACCTCTTTCAGCAGGGAAGAAGCGAAAGTGACGGTACCTGCAGAAGAAGCGCCGGCTAACTACGTGCCAGCAGCCGCGGTAATACGTAGGGCGCAAGCGTTGTCCGGAATTATTGGGCGTAAAGAGCTCGTAGGCGGCTTGTCACGTCGGATGTGAAAGCCCGAGGCTTAACCTCGGGTCTGCATTCGATACGGGCTAGCTAGAGTGTGGTAGGGGAGATCGGAATTCCTGGTGTAGCGGTGAAATGCGCAGATATCAGGAGGAACACCGGTGGCGAAGGCGGATCTCTGGGCCATTACTGACGCTGAGGAGCGAAAGCGTGGGGAGCGAACAGGATTAGATACCCTGGTAGTCCACGCCGTAAACGTTGGGAACTAGGTGTTGGCGACATTCCACGTCGTCGGTGCCGCAGCTAACGCATTAAGTTCCCCGCCTGGGGAGTACGGCCGCAAGGCTAAAACTCAAAGGAATTGACGGGGGCCCGCACAAGCAGCGGAGCATGTGGCTTAATTCGACGCAACGCGAAGAACCTTACCAAGGCTTGACATATACCGGAAAGCATTAGAGATAGTGCCCCCCTTGTGGTCGGTATACAGGTGGTGCATGGCTGTCGTCAGCTCGTGTCGTGAGATGTTGGGTTAAGTCCCGCAACGAGCGCAACCCTTGTCCTGTGTTGCCAGCATGCCCTTCGGGGTGATGGGGACTCACAGGAGACCGCCGGGGTCAACTCGGAGGAAGGTGGGGACGACGTCAAGTCATCATGCCCCTTATGTCTTGGGCTGCACACGTGCTACAATGGCCGGTACAATGAGCTGCGATACCGTGAGGTGGAGCGAATCTCAAAAAGCCGGTCTCAGTTCGGATTGGGGTCTGCAACTCGACCCCATGAAGTTGGAGTTGCTAGTAATCGCAGATCAGCATTGCTGCGGTGAATACGTTCCCGGGCCTTGTACACACCGCCCGTCACGTCACGAAAGTCGGTAACACCCGAAGCCGGTGGCCCAACCCGTAAGGGAGGGAGCTGTCGAAGGTGGGACTGGCGATTGGGACGAAGTCGTAACAAGGTAGCCGTACCGGAAGGTGCGGCTGGATCACCTCCTTTCTAAGGAGCACAGTACCGATTGCAGACAAATGTTCTGCACGGTCAGCTCATGGGTGGAACGTTGATTATTTGGCACGGTCTTCCAGATGGATCACGAGTACTGCTTCGGCGTGGAAAGTGACTCACTGATGGAGGGTCGTGCCTGGCACGTTGTTGGGTATCTGAGGGTACGGCCGTAAGGTCTTATCTTCGCGATGCCGGCCCCAGTGAACTTGTTCCTTTCGAGGTGCAGGGTGATGGGTGGCTGGTCGTTGCTTGAGAACTACACAGTGGACGCGAGCATCTGTGGCCAAGTTTTTAAGGGCGCACGGTGGATGCCTTGGCACCAGGAACCGATGAAGGACGTGAGAGGCCGCGATAGGCCCCGGGGAGCTGCCAACTGAGCTTTGATCCGGGGGTGTCCGAATGGGGAAACCCGGCAGTCGTCATGGGCTGTCACCCATGCCTGAACACATAGGGCATGTGGAGGGAACGAGGGGAAGTGAAACATCTCAGTACCCTCAGGAAGAGAAAACAACCGTGATTCCGGGAGTAGTGGCGAGCGAAACCGGATGAGGCCAAACCGTATGCGTGTGATACCCGGCAGGGGTTGCGCATGCGGGGTTGTGGGAATTCTTTTGATCGGTCTGCCGGCCGGTCGGCGAGTCAGAAACCGTTGATGTAGTCGAAGGACATGCGAAAGGTCCGGCGTAGAGGGTAAGACCCCCGTAGACGAAACATCAGCGGCTTGCTTAAGAATCTCCCAAGTAGCACGGGGCCCGAGAAATCCCGTGTGAATCTGGCGGGACCACCCGCTAAGCCTAAATATTCCCTGGTGACCGATAGCGGATAGTACCGTGAGGGAATGGTGAAAAGTACCGCGGGAGCGGAGTGAAATAGTACCTGAAACCGTGTGCCTACAAGCCGTGGGAGCGTCGCTCATTGGGTTTACCCAATGGGTCGTGACTGCGTGCCTTTTGAAGAATGAGCCTGCGAGTTAGCGGTGTGTAGCGAGGTTAACCCGTGTGGGGAAGCCGTAGCGAAAGCGAGTCCGAATAGGGCGATTGAGTTGCACGCTCTAGACCCGAAGCGGAGTGATCTAGCCATGGGCAGGTTGAAGCGGAGGTAAGACTTCGTGGAGGACCGAACCCACCAGGGTTGAAAACCTGGGGGATGACCTGTGGTTAGGGGTGAAAGGCCAATCAAACTCCGTGATAGCTGGTTCTCCCCGAAATGCATTTAGGTGCAGCGTCGTGTGTTTCTTGCCGGAGGTAGAGCACTGGATAGGCGATGGGCCCTACCGGGTTACTGACCTTAGCCAAACTCCGAATGCCGGTAAGTGAGAGCACGGCAGTGAGACTGTGGGGGATAAGCTCCATGGTCGAGAGGGAAACAGCCCAGAGCATCGACTAAGGCCCCTAAGCGTACGCTAAGTGGGAAAGGATGTGGAGTCGCAGAGACAACCAGGAGGTTGGCTTAGAAGCAGCCACCCTTGAAAGAGTGCGTAATAGCTCACTGGTCAAGTGATTCCGCGCCGACAATGTAGCGGGGCTCAAGCGTACCGCCGAAGTCGTGTCATTGCAGCAATAGGGCCAACGCCCGCTGTGATGGGTAGGGGAGCGTCGTGTGCCGGGTGAAGCAGCAGCGGAAGCTAGTTGTGGACGGTTCACGAGTGAGAATGCAGGCATGAGTAGCGATACACACGTGAGAAACGTGTGCGCCGATTGACTAAGGGTTCCTGGGTCAAGCTGATCTGCCCAGGGTAAGTCGGGACCTAAGGCGAGGCCGACAGGCGTAGTCGATGGACAACCGGTTGATATTCCGGTACCCGCTTTGAAACGCCCAATATCGAATCCATTAATGCTAAGCCCGTGAAGCCGTTCCGGACCCTTCGGGGAAAGGAAAGTGGTGGAGCCGGCGATCCAAGGTGGTAGTAGGTAAGCGATGGGGTGACGCAGGAAGGTAGTCCAGCCCGGGCGGTGGTTGTCCCGGGGTAAGGGTGTAGGCCGAGGGGTAGGCAAATCCGTCCCTCATATAAGGCTGAGACCTGATGCCGAGCCGATTGTGGTGAAGTGGATGATCCTATGCTGTCGAGAAAAGCCTCTAGCGAGTTTCATGGCGGCCCGTACCCTAAACCGACTCAGGTGGTCAGGTAGAGAATACCGAGGCGTTCGGGTGAACTATGGTTAAGGAACTCGGCAAAATGCCCCCGTAACTTCGGGAGAAGGGGGGCCATCACTGGTGAAGGAACTTGCTTCCTGAGCTGGGGGTGGCCGCAGAGACCAGCGAGAAGCGACTGTTTACTAAAAACACAGGTCCGTGCGAAGCCGTAAGGCGATGTATACGGACTGACGCCTGCCCGGTGCTGGAACGTTAAGGGGACCGGTTAGTGACCTTTCGGGGTTGCGAAGCTGAGAACTTAAGCGCCAGTAAACGGCGGTGGTAACTATAACCATCCTAAGGTAGCGAAATTCCTTGTCGGGTAAGTTCCGACCTGCACGAATGGCGTAACGACTTCTCGACTGTCTCAACCATAGGCCCGGTGAAATTGCACTACGAGTAAAGATGCTCGTTTCGCGCAGCAGGACGGAAAGACCCCGGGACCTTTACTACAGTTTGATATTGGTGTTCGGTTCGGCTTGTGTAGGATAGGTGGGAGACTTTGAAGCCGTGACGCCAGTCATGGTGGAGTCGCCGTTGAAATACCACTCTGGTCGTGCTGGATGTCTAACCTCGGTCCGTGATCCGGATCAGGGACAGTGTCTGATGGGTAGTTTAACTGGGGCGGTTGCCTCCCAAAGGGTAACGGAGGCGCCCAAAGGTTCCCTCAGCCTGGTTGGCAATCAGGTGTTGAGTGTAAGTGCACAAGGGAGCTTGACTGTGAGACCGACGGGTCGAGCAGGGACGAAAGTCGGGACTAGTGATCCGGCGGTGGCTTGTGGAAGCGCCGTCGCTCAACGGATAAAAGGTACCCCGGGGATAACAGGCTGATCTTCCCCAAGAGTCCATATCGACGGGATGGTTTGGCACCTCGATGTCGGCTCGTCGCATCCTGGGGCTGGAGTCGGTCCCAAGGGTTGGGCTGTTCGCCCATTAAAGCGGTACGCGAGCTGGGTTTAGAACGTCGTGAGACAGTTCGGTCCCTATCCGCTGTGCGCGTAGGAATATTGAGAAGGGCTGTCCCTAGTACGAGAGGACCGGGACGGACGAACCTCTGGTGTGCCAGTTGTCCTGCCAAGGGCATGGCTGGTTGGCTACGTTCGGGAGGGATAACCGCTGAAAGCATCTAAGCGGGAAGCCTGCTTCAAGATGAGTATTCCCACCTCCTTGAGAGGGTAAGGCTCCCAGTAGACGACTGGGTTGATAGGCCAGATGTGGAAGCCCGGTAACGGGTGGAGCTGACTGGTACTAATAGGCCGAGGGCTTGTCCTCAGTTGCTCGCGTCCACTGTGTTAGTTCTGAAGCAACGAACGGTTGCTGGTTTCTAGAGCTAGAACATAACTACAAAGTGTGCTTGTTCGCTCGAAACCGATAGGGTTTCGGTGGTCATAGCGTTAGGGAAACGCCCGGTTACATTCCGAACCCGGAAGCTAAGCCTTTCAGCGCCGATGGTACTGCAGGGGGGACCCTGTGGGAGAGTAGGACGCCGCCGAACAATCTTTCAAAGGACCCTTGGTCCAGCGTTCAACGCTGGACCAAGGGTCCTTTTTTGTTTTGTACCTCTTTACGCCGAAGCGCGGCCATGGGTTGGTTGCGCGAGAATGACTAGCGGTACCCCGAAGACAGGAGTCACACCCATGTCCAACTCTCCCGACGATCGTCCGGAGCGCGAGCCTCGGCGCAACGACGGCGGTGACAGGGGCGGCTACCGCGGGGGCCGTGACGACCGTGGCGGTGACCGTGGTGGTTTCCGCCGCGACGACCGTGGCGGCCGACCGACCGGTGGCGGCTTCCGTCGTGACGACCGTGGTGGTCGTCCCGCCGGCGGTGGCGACCGTCCCGCCGGTGGTGGTTTCCGCGGTGGTCGTGACGACCGCGGCGGCGACCGTCCGTCCTTCCCGCGTCGTGATGACGACCGTGGCGGTTTCCGTGGCGGTCGCGATGACCGTGGTGGTGACCGGCCCTCGTACCCCCGTCGTGACGACCGTGGTGGCGACCGTCCGTCCTTCCCCCGTCGCGATGACCGTGGTGGGGACCGTCCGTCCTTCCCGCGTCGCGATGACCGTGGTGGCGACCGCCCGTCGTTCCGTCGTGACGACCGCCCCTCTTACCCGCGCCGTGACGACGACCGTGGTGGACGTCCGTCCTTCCCGCGTCGTGATGACGAGCGTGGCGGCGGTTTCCGTGGCGGTCGTGACGACCGTGGTGGCGACCGTCCCTCCTACCCGCGTCGTGATGACCGTGGTGGCGACCGTCCGTCGTTCCCCCGTCGTGATGACCGTGGTGGCGACCGTCCGTCGTTCCCCCGTCGCGATGACGACCGTGGTGGTTTCCGTGGTGGTCGCGATGACCGCGGTGGGGACCGTCCGTCCTACCCGCGTCGTGATGACCGGGGCGGGGACCGTCCGTCCTACCCGCGTCGTGATGACCGTGGTGGCGACCGTCCGTCGTTCCCGCGTCGTGACGACCGTGGTGGGGACCGTCCCTCGTTCCGTCGTGACGACCGCGGCGACCGTCCCTCGTACCCGCGTCGTGATGACGAGCGTGGCGGCGGCTTCCGTGGCGGTCGCGATGACCGTGGCGGCGACCGTCCCTCGTACCCCCGTCGTGACGACCGTGGCGGCGACCGCCCGTCGTTCCCGCGTCGTGATGACGAGCGTGGCGGCGGCTTCCGTGGCGGTCGCGATGACCGTGGCGGCGACCGTCCCTCCTACCCGCGCCGTGACGACCGTGGGGGCGACCGTCCCTCGTTCCCGCGTCGTGACGACCGTGGTGGGGACCGTCCCTCGTTCCGTCGTGACGACCGCGGCGACCGTCCCTCGTACCCGCGTCGTGATGACGAGCGTGGCGGCGGCTTCCGTGGCGGTCGCGATGACCGTGGTGGCGACCGTCCCTCCTACCCGCGCCGTGACGACCGTGGGGGCGACCGCCCGTCGTACCCCCGTCGTGACGACCGGGGCGGCGACCGTGGTGGCTTCCGTGGTGGCCGTGATGACCGTGGTGGCGACCGTGGCGGCTTCCGCCGTGACGACCGTGGTGGCGACCGCGACTTCCGCGCGGACCGCGACCGGGACCCGGTCAAGCGGCTTCCGATCGACGACGACGTCACCGGGCACGAGATCGACGCCGATGTGCGTCAGGAGCTCCTGAGCCTGCCCAAGGGGCTGGCCGAGGAGGTCTCGCGCAACCTGGTCATGGTGGCCCGGCTGATCGACGAGGAGCCCGAGCAGGCGTACGCGTACTCCCGCATCGCCCTGCGGCTGGCCTCCCGTGTCGCCGCCGTGCGCGAGGCCGCCGGCTTCGCCGCGTACGCGACGCAGAAGTACAGCGAGGCGCTCGCGGAGTTCCGCGCCGCCAAGCGGATGACCGGTTCCGTCGAGCTGTGGCCCGTCATGGCCGACTGCGAGCGCGGCCTCGGCCGTCCGGAGCGGGCGCTGGCCATGGCCGGTGAGCCCGAGGTGCAGAAGCTGGACAAGGCCGCCCAGGTCGAGATGCGTCTGGTCGCGGCCGGTGCCCGGCGGGACATGGGCGAGCTCGACGCCGCCATCGTGACCCTGCAGAGCCCCGAGCTGGCCTCCAGCTCCGTGCAGCCGTGGACCGCGCGTCTGCGGTACGCCTACGCCGACGCCCTGCTGGCGGCCGGTCGTGAGGACGAGGCCCGCGAGTGGTTCGCGAAGACCCTCGAGGCCGACAAGGACGGGGCGACGGACGCCTCCGACCGGCTGGCCGAGATCGACGGCGTGGAGTTCGTGGACGCCGCGGCGGCCGGGGACGACGCGGAGTTCGAGGACGCCGACGACGCCGAGGACGAGGGCGACGAGGGCGACGAGGGCGACGAGGACGAGGACGAGGACCCGGCCGAGGTGGCCGCCGCCGAGCGCGCCGCCGACCAGGCCGAGTACTACGACGAGGACGACGAGGAGTACGAGTCCGTCGGCGACGCCGATGTCGACGTGACCGACGAGATCCTGGTCATGGAAGACGACGAGCGCGACAAGGCGTAAGCGTCCGGACGAACGGAAGGGCGGTACCCCCTCGGGGGTGCCGCCCTTCCGCATGTCCGGGGTGCGGTGGCGGTCAGTCCAGGCTGCGCAGCACGAGGCCGGTGGCCGGCTTCGGGCCGAAGGAGGTGGATTTGCGGGGCATGGTGACGCCCTGGCGGGCCAGGTCCCGGACGACCTCCTCGCGTACGGGGTGCAGCAGGACCGCGGTGCCGCCGTGCCGTTCGGCCATGGCGACGGTGGCGGCGCCGTCGTGGATGTACGCGATGTGGTCGGGGGCGTCCGGGATCTGCCACAGGGCGTCGAGCAGTGAGGCGTGCAGCACGGTCGCGTCCAGCCGGCGCCAGGCCTCGGGGCGGTCGTGGCGGACGGTGCGCTCGATGAGGTCCGGATCCGGGTCGGTGACCAGGTGGAAGGTGCCGTCGCCGGTGAGGAGGAAGGCGTTGCCCCGCTCCGAGGCGTCCGCGAGGGCCTCCAGTGCCAGGGGCAGCGGGCCCTCGACCGGGCGGACCCGGAAGGAGCCCTCGAGCTTGGCCAGGGCTTCCGCGAGGGGGAGCCGGCGCAGCATCCGGTGGATGGCCCGGACCTGGAGCGGGTAGCGGGCGGTGTCGACGAGGAGGACCAGGCCGAAGTCCCACGGGGTGGGGGAGCCGTGCTCCTCCTGGAGGCGCAGGTACGTCGCCCAGCGGTGGTGGCCGTCGGCGATGAGGGCCTGGCGGTGCGCGAGGTCGGCGGTGACGACGGCCAGTTCGGCGGGGTCCGTGATGGCCCAGAGGCTGTGGCGGAAGCCGTCCTCGGTGACCGTGGACAGCAGCGGCTCGCGGGCGGCGGTGTCCTCGACGACCCCGGCCGCTCCCGCCGGGCCGTCGCCCCGGTAGGTGAGGAGGAGGGGTTCCAGGTTGGCCGAAGTGGCGCGCATCAGACCCGCCCGGTCGGTGACCACGTCCGGCATGACGTCCTCGTGGGGCAGGACGATGCCGGCTTCGGCGGCGGACAGGGCGAGGGCCCCGATGATGCCGCGCTGGAGGAGGCCGGCCTTGCGCTGCTCGTAGACGTAGAGCGCGGGCTCGGGGTCGGCGCTGAGGACGCCCTGGGCGAGCCAGTCGTGGAGGGTGCGGGCGGCCTTCTCGTCGCGGGCGGCGGGGGTCTCGGCCTGCGGCAGGATCAGCCGGACGATGTTGTGCGGGTCGGCGGATTCGAGGTAGTCGACTCCGTCGGGGCGTACGACCACGTCGTATGGCGGTGAGGTCACTGCCGCCAGGCTGCCGACGCGCTCCGGGACGTAGCGCAGTCCGTGGAAGGGGATCAGGCGCAGCCCGTGCTCCGCGTTGCCAGGTGTGGTCATTGGTGCATGGTAAGACGCTCTCGCCATGCGGGATGATCGGGGGAGTGACGGGGTAGCGCAAACTCGGACAAGATCGATCGTAGGAAACTGACGGTCTCGAGTGTTGTTGTAACGGTTCAAAAGGAGCGGCCAGATGACCCGGCAGAGCAGGACCAGTCCCGCGGGCAGTGAGCGGAGTCTGCACCAGGCGTACGACACGGCGCTGCTGGATCTGGACGGGGTGGTGTACGCGGGCGGGCACGCCATCGCGCACGCGGTGGAGTCCCTCGCCGTGGCCCGGGAGGGCGGGATGCACCTCGCCTATGTCACCAACAACGCGCTGCGGACCCCGGACGCGGTCGCGGAGCACCTGAGCGAGCTGGGGATCCCCACCGAGGCGGGTGAGGTGATCACGTCCGCGCAGGCGGTGGCCCGGCTGATCGCGGAGCAGGTGGAGCCGGGGTCGAAGGTGCTGGTCGTCGGTGGTGAGGGGCTGCGGGTGGCGCTGCGCGAGCGCGGGCTGGTGCCGGTGGAGTCCGCCGAGGAGGAGGGTCTCGCGGCGGTCGTCCAGGGGTACGGGGGGCCCGATCTGGCGTGGGGGCGGTTCGCGGAGGCCTCGTACGCGATCAACCGCGGGGTGCCGTGGTACGCGTCCAACACGGACCTGACGATTCCGGGGGCGCGCGGGATCGCGCCGGGCAACGGGGCCGCGGTGGAGGTCGTACGGATCGCCACGGGCGCGGAGCCGCAGGTGGCGGGGAAGCCGCTGCCCCCGATGCACCGGGAGACGGTGCTGCGGACGGGCGCGGAGCGGCCGCTGGTGGTCGGGGACCGGCTGGACACCGACATCGAGGGCGCCTTCAACGGGGAGGTGGACTCCCTGCTGGTGCTGACCGGGGTGACGGACGCGGTGCAGCTGCTGCGGGCCGAGCCGAGGCACCGGCCGACGTATGTGGACCGGGACCTGCGGGGTCTGCTGACGGGGCAGCCGGAGGTGGTGGAGCACGCGGGTGGCTGGCGGTGCGGCGGCTGGAGCGCGGTGCACGCGGACGGCTCCCTGGACGTGCTGCCGGTCGGGGAGTCCGGGGGGCCGGCCGGGGATCCGGTCGACGGGCTGCGGGCGCTGTGCGCGGCGGCCTGGTCGCGGGCCGGGGACGGGGTCTACCCGCACGACGTGGAGAAGGCGCTGGCGAAGCTCGGGTTCTGAGCCGGGCCGTTCGGATGATCGGGGAGGGTGCAGGGTAGGCTAACCTAACTTTCGTGTTGGCTGAGAGTCCCCCCGAAACCGAGCCGGATGCGCCCCCGTTGCCCGTGGCCCGTCCACGTCACGGCGCGCGCACCCTCGGTCTGCTGATCGCCCTCGCCGTGCTGGCCCTGGTCGCGGTGGCGAGCATCGCCGTGGGCGCCAAGCCGATGCCGCTCGGCGAGGTCTGGCACGGCCTGTTCCACTACACGGGCACCACCAACGACGTGGTCGTACGGGACCTGCGGGTCCCGCGCACCGTCCTGGGGGTGATGGTCGGGCTCGGGCTGGGCCTGTCCGGCGCGGTGATGCAGGCGCTGACCCGCAACCCGCTGGCCGAGCCCGGCATCCTCGGCGTCAACGCGGGCGCCGCGGCGGCCGTGGTCTCGGCGATCAGCTTCTTCGGGGCGAGCACGCTGACCGAGTTCGTCTGGTGGGCCTTCCTCGGCGCCGCCGTCGTCTCCGTCCTCGTCTACGTGCTCGGCGGCAGCCGCAGCGCGACGCCGGTGCGCCTGGCGCTCGCCGGTACGGCGGCCAGCGCGGCGCTCGTCGGCTACATCAACGCCGTGCAGCTGATGGACAGCAAGGCGCTGGACAAGCTGCGGTTCTGGACGGTGGGCTCGCTGGCCTCGGCCACCACGGACACCGTCCAGCAGGTCGCCCCCTTCCTCGCGGCCGGCGCCGTGCTCGCGCTGGCGCTGGGCCGGCCGCTCAACGCGATGGCCATGGGCGACGACACCGCGCGGGCGCTCGGCGCGCACCTGACGCGGACCCGGATCCTGGCCATGGCGGCCATCACCCTGCTGTGCGGGGCCGCGACCGCCGCGTGCGGGCCGATCGTCTTCGTCGGGCTGATGATCCCGCACCTGGTCCGCCTGATCACCGGGCCCGACATGCGCTGGGTGCTCGTGTACTCGGCGGTCCTGTCGCCCGTGCTGCTGCTGGGCGCCGACGTGGTCGGACGGGTCGTCACCCGGCCCGCCGAACTCCAGGTCGGCATCGTCACCGCGCTCATCGGCGGACCCGTCTTCATCTACCTGGTTCGGCGCAAGAGGATGGCCCAGCTGTGACCGCGACCCCCGCTGCCCCGAAGCCCCGGCTCCGGGCCCTGCGCGGACCCGCCCGTACCTCGCTGCGCGTCGAGCCGCGCGCGCTGCTCACCGGGGTGGTGCTCGCCGCGGCGACGCTGCTGCTGGCCGTCGTGCTCATCGGCACCGGCGACTTCGAGATCGCCCCCTGGGACGTCGTACAGACCCTGCTCGGCAACGGAACCCCCGCGGACGACTTCATCGTCAACGACCTGCGGCTGCCGCGGGTCCTGGTCGCGGTGCTCGTCGGGGCGGCCCTCGGGATGGCCGGGGCGGTCTTCCAGTCCGTCTCGCGCAATCCGCTCGGCTCGCCGGACCTGCTCGGCTTCGCGTACGGCTCGGCCGTCGGCGCGCTAGTCGTGATCGTCGTCTTCAAGGGCGGTGCCACCGAGGTCGCGCTGGGCGCGGTGGCCGGCGGGCTGCTGGCCGGCGCCGCCGTCTACCTCCTCGCGTACAAGCAGGGGATCCACGGGTACCGGCTGGTGCTCGTCGGCATCGGGGCCTCCGCCGTCCTCGTGGCCGTCATCCAGTACCTGATCGCCAAGGCGCAGATCATCGAGGCCACCCGGGCGATGGTGTGGCTGACCGGTTCGCTGGCCGGGCGCGACTGGGCGCAGGTGTGGCCGCTGCTGGTGACCTGCGCGGTGCTGTTCCCGCTGGTCCTCGGGCAGAGCCGGGCCCTGCGGATGATCGAGATGGGCGACGACGCCGCGTACGCCCTGGGCGTGCCGGTGGAGCGGACCCGGATGCTGCTGATGCTGGCCGCGGTGCTGCTGACCACCGCGGCCGCGGCGGCGGCCGGGCCGATCAGCTTCGTCGCGCTGGCGGCGCCGCAGCTGGCCCGGCGGCTGTCGCGCTCGCCCGGGGCGAACCTGCTGACCGGCGCGCTGATGGGCGCCGTGCTGCTGCTGGCCTCGGACCTGGCCTCGCAGCGGGCCTTCGGCGCGGACCAGCTGCCGGTGGGCGTGGTCACCGGGCTGGTCGGCGGTGTCTACCTGCTCTGGCTGCTCGTCATGGAGCGCAAGGCGGGACGTATATGAACAAGCCGGTTGATACGAGGAGTGGGCAAGTGCAGAGGCTGAGCGCGGAGAACGTCACCCTCGGCTACGACCGGCGGGTCATCGCGGAGGACCTGTCGGTGGCGATCCCCGACAACTCCTTCACGGTGATCGTCGGCCCCAACGCCTGCGGCAAGTCCACGCTGCTGCGGGCGCTGTCGCGGATGCTCAAGCCGGCCGCCGGGCGGGTGCTCCTCGACGGGCAGGCCATCGCCTCGATGCCCGCGAAGAAGGTGGCGAAGACGCTGGGGCTGCTCCCGCAGTCCTCGATCGCGCCGGACGGCATCACCGTCGCCGACCTGGTCTCGCGCGGCCGCTACCCGCACCAGGGGCTGCTGCGCCAGTGGTCGGAGCGGGACGAGCGGATCGTCGTCGAGTCGATGACCGCCACCGGGGTCGCCGAGCTCGCCGACCGGGCGGTGGACGAGCTGTCGGGCGGGCAGCGCCAGCGCGTGTGGATCGCGATGGCGCTGGCCCAGCAGACCCCCCTGCTGCTGCTGGACGAGCCGACGACCTACCTGGACATCCAGCACCAGCTCGACGTGCTCGACCTGTGCGCGGAACTCCACGAGAACCAGGGCCGGACCCTGGTGGCGGTGCTGCACGACCTCAACCACGCGGCCCGCTACGCGACGCACCTGATCGCCCTGCGCGGGGGCGTGGTCGTCGCCGAGGGCCCGCCGGCCGAGGTGGTCACCGCCGAGCTGGTGGAGGAGGTGTTCGGGGTGCGCTGCCAGATCATCGACGACCCGGAGACCGGAACGCCGCTGGTGGTCCCGGCCGGACGGCACGCCCGTACGAAGGCCGCGGTCTAGCGGCTAGGCCGCGGCCGGCTCCTCTACAGCAGGCTCTTGAGGCGCAGCAGGTCGCGGAAGCCGGCCTCGAGGCGGACCCGGCCGGAGGCCCAGGCCCTGGCGAACTTCAGCTCGCCGCCGACCAGCGCGACCAGGTCGTCGCCGGTCATCGCCAGCCGGATCTCGGCCTTGGCGCGGGGCGGGCCGGGGGTGAGCGCCTCCACCCGGATCCGGCCGCCGTCGAGGCGGCCGGAGAAGGTCTCGTCGAGGTCCGTGATGTGGCAGCTCAGCGAGCGGTCGAGGGCGGTCGCGCCGCGTACGTCGCCGTCGGCCCCCGCCAGGTTGTCGGAGAGTCGGTCGAGTGCCGTGCGGCACTCCTGGATCGTAGCCATGGTGATCACGACCGTACCGCAGAGCCGCGGGTGGTGACGGCCGCGCTTCGGGGTAGCGTCGTGGCATGACCGACGCAGTGTCCGGGAGCGTTCCGGACGTCCCCCAGGAGCCCGCGGCCGGGCCGGGCGCCGAGCCGGCCGAGCCGGCCGAGCCGGGCGGCGAGCCCGCCGGGCCCGCGCCGCTGGGCCTCGTACGGACCCCCACCGGCCACGCCGGGGTGGACGCGGGGCTGGAGCGGCTGGCGGACGCGGACCACCTGGCGGCGGACGGGCACGCCCTGGTGTACGAGGATGTGCACAGGGGACTGCGCGAGGCGCTGGACGCGCTGGACGCACCGCCCGTCCCCGGACCTTACGAAAACAGGAGCTGAACCGAACGTGGCAGGAGTGGCACGCCGCCGCCTGGACGCCGAACTGGTACGCCGCAGCATGGCCCGCTCGCGCGAGCACGCGGCCCAGCTGATCGCCGCGGGCCGGGTGACCGTGGGCGGTACCACCGCCACCAAGCCGGCCACCCAGGTCGAGACCAGCGCGGCCCTCGTCGTCCTCAAGGACGACAGCGACCCCGACTACGTCTCGCGCGGCGGCCACAAGCTGGCCGGCGCGCTCGCGGCCTTCCAGCCGCAGGGGCTGGCCGTCGAGGGCCGCCGGGCGCTGGACGCGGGGGCCTCGACCGGCGGTTTCACCGACGTGCTGCTGCGCGCGGGCGTGGCCCACGTCGTCGCCGTCGACGTCGGCTACGGGCAGCTCGCCTGGTCGCTGCAGAGCGACGAGCGGGTCACCGTCAAGGACCGTACGAACGTGCGCGAGCTGACGGTCGAGCTGATCGACGGGATCCCGGTGGACCTGGTCGTCGGAGACCTGTCCTTCATCTCCATCGGGCTGGTGCTGCCGGCGCTGGTACGGTGCACGGCGCCGGGCGCGGACCTGGTCCTGATGGTGAAGCCGCAGTTCGAGGTCGGCAAGGACCGCCTCGGCAGCGGCGGTGTGGTGCGCAGCGCCGAGCTGCGGGCCGAGGCGGTGCGGGAGGTCGCGGCGCAGGCCTGGAAGCTGGGGCTGGGTGTGCTCGGGGTGACGGCGAGTCCGCTGCCGGGGCCGTCGGGGAACGTGGAGTACTTTCTGTGGCTTCGGGCGGGGGCACCGGCACTCGACCCGGGGGATGTCGACCGTGCAGTGGCGGAGGGGCCGCAGTGACAGATGTGTCAGCAGGTTCAGCGGGTTCAGCAGGTCGGGTGGAACCGGAGGGTCCGGGGGAGGCGGCGGAGCCCACGGGGCCGCGGACCGTCTTCCTGGTCGCGCACACCGGGCGGCCCGCGGCCATCCGCAGCGCCGAGCTCGTGGTGCAGGGGCTGCTGCGGTCGGGGATCGGGGTGCGGGTCCTGGAGCACGAGGCGCGGGACCTGCCGCTGCCGCCCGAGGTGGAGCTCGTCGCCGAGTGCACGCCCAAGGTGCTCGGCGGGTGCGAGCTCCTGATCGTGCTGGGCGGGGACGGGACCCTGCTGCGCGGGGCGGAGTTCGCGCGCGGCTCGGGGGTGCCCATGCTGGGCGTCAACCTGGGCCGGGTGGGCTTCCTCGCCGAGGCCGAGCGCGACGACCTGGACAAGGTCGTGGACCGGGTGGTGACGAAGGCCTACGAGGTCGAGGAGCGGATGACCCTCGACGTCCTCGTACGGACCAACGGGGACGTGGTGCACCGGGACTGGGCGCTGAACGAGGCCGCCGTCCAGAAGGTGTCCGCGGAGCGGATGCTCGAGGTGGTGCTGGAGATCGACGGGCGCCCGGTGACCGGCTTCGGCTGCGACGGCATCGTCTGCGCGACGCCGACGGGTTCCACGGCGTACGCCTTCTCGGCGGGCGGGCCGGTGGTCTGGCCGGAGGTGGAGGCGCTGCTGATGGTGCCGATCAGCGCGCACGCGCTGTTCGCGAAGCCGCTGGTGACCTCGCCCACCTCGGTGCTGGCGGTGGAGGTGCAGAACGGCACCCCGCACGGGGCGCTGTGGTGCGACGGGCGGCGGACGCTGGAGCTGCCCGCCGGGGCGCGGGTGGAGGTCCGCCGGGGCACGGTGCCGGTGCGGCTCGCCCGGCTGCACCACGCGTCCTTCACGGACCGGCTCGTGGCGAAGTTCGCGCTGCCGGTGTCGGGGTGGCGCGGCGCGCCGCACTAGTAGCACCCTAATAGCACATCCGTTCGAGAAACTTCGGGCGGGTGAGGTCACATGGCACCGGTGAAACCTCGGTATCGTCGTCCCGTGCTTGAGGAGATGCGGATACGGTCGCTCGGGGTCATCGACGACGCGGTGGTCGAGCTGTCGCCCGGTTTCACCGCGGTGACCGGCGAGACCGGTGCGGGCAAGACGATGGTCGTCACCAGCCTCGGGCTGCTGCTCGGCGGCCGGGCCGACCCGGCGCTGGTGCGGATCGGCGCCAAGGCGGCGGTGGTCGAGGGGCGCCTCGTCATGCGCCCGGACGCGCCCGCGGCCGTACGCGCCGAGGAGGCTGGGGCCGAGCTCGACGAGGGCGCCCTGCTGATCAGCCGGACCGTGTCCGCCGAGGGGCGCTCGCGCGCCCACGTCGGCGGCCGCTCCGTGCCCGTCGGCCTGCTCTCCGAACTCGCCGACGACCTCGTCGCCGTCCACGGCCAGACCGACCAGCAGGGCCTGCTGCGCCCGGCCCGCCAGCGCCAGGCCCTCGACCGGTACGCCGGCGACGCCGTCGCCGTCCCCCTGGAGAAGTACGCCGGCGCCTACCGGCGGCTGCGGACCGTCACCGTCGAGCTGGAGACCATCACCACCCGCGCCCGGGAGCGGGCGCAGGAGGCGGACCTGCTGCGCTTCGGGCTGGACGAGATCGCCGCCGTGGAACCGCTGCCCGGCGAGGACGCCGAGCTCGCGGCCGAGGCCGAACGGCTCGGGCACGCCGAGTCCCTGGCCTCCGCCGCCCAGACCGCGCACGCGGCACTGGCCGGCGACGTCGAGGACCCGGAGGGCGTCGACGCGAACACCCTCGTCGCCGGCGCGCACCGCGCGCTGGAATCCGTACGCTCCCACGACCCCGTGCTCGGCGCCCTCGCGGACCGGATCGGGGAACTGGGCATCCTGCTGGGCGACGTGGCCGGGGAACTGGCCGGGTACGCCGACGACCTGGACGCCGACCCGCTGCGGCTGGCCGCCGTGGAGGAGCGGCGGGCCGCGCTGACCCAGCTGACCCGCAAGTACGGGGACTCGATCGACTCCGTGCTGGACTGGTCCCAGCAGGGCTCGGCCCGGCTGCTGGAGCTCGACGGCGACGACGAGCGGATCGCGGAGCTGACCGCCGAGCGGGACGCGCTGCGCGGCGAACTGTCGCTGCTGGCACAGGCGCTGACGGACGCGCGCACGGAAGCCGCCGAGCGGTTCGCCTCCGCGGTCACCGCCGAGCTGGCCTCCCTCGCCATGCCGCACGCCCGGGTGACCTTCGACATCCGGCAGACCGAGGACGCCGAGGGCGTCGAGGTCGGCGGTCGCGCGGTCGCGTACGGGCCCTCGGGCGCGGACGAGGTCGAACTGCTGCTGGCCCCGCACCCCGGCGCCCAGCCGCGGCCGATCGCCAAGGGCGCCTCGGGCGGTGAGCTGTCGCGGGTCATGCTGGCCGTGGAGGTCGTCTTCGCCGGGTCCGACCCGGTGCCCACGTACCTCTTCGACGAGGTCGACGCGGGCGTCGGCGGCAAGGCGGCCGTCGAGGTCGGGCGTCGGCTCGCGAAGCTGGCCAAGTCCGCGCAGGTGGTCGTCGTCACGCACCTGCCGCAGGTGGCGGCCTTCGCCGACCGCCAGCTCCTGGTGGAGAAGACCGTCGACGGATCGGTGACCCGCTCCGGGGTGACGGTGCTGGAGGGCGAGGACCGGATCCGCGAGCTGTCGCGGATGCTGGCGGGCCAGGAGGACTCGCAGACGGCGCGGGCCCATGCCGAGGAGCTGCTGGCGGCGGCCCGCGCGGACGCGTGAGCGCGGGCCGCTCTCGGGCGGCCGGGTCAGCGTGATGACCTTTTACTAGCCCGTGTGGGTGAGGCTGGGGGGCGTACTGCGGTATCTCGTACCGTATCCGCACCCGTATGGTCCCGGAACGCGCGTGCGGACTGGCATCCTGGGCGACGTCTCTGACTCCCTCACCCTGGAGCTTCGGCCCGTGAGCAGCTCCCCGGCCTCCTTCCCGGTCCCCGCACAGCCGTACGGGCGGCCCCCGCTGCGTACCGTCCAGGTCCTCGGCGGTGCGGGCGCGGGCAGCAGTGCGCACGTGCGGTCCCTCACGACGGGGCTGGCCGCGCGCGGGGTACGGGTGACCGTGTGCGCCCCCGCCGCGGCGGAAGGGGAGTACGACTTCACCGGCGCGGGGGCGGAGTTCACCCCCGACGCGGCGAGCGCCCTGCGGGCCGCCTGTGCCGGGGCCGACGTGGTGCACGCGCACGGGGTCCGGGCCGGGATGCGCGCCGCGCTGGCGCTGCGCGGCGGCGGCGGGCGGCGCGCGCCGCTGGTGGTGACCTGGCACGGCAGCGCGCCGGAGCCGGCGGGGCCGCTCGGGCGGCTGAGCCGGCTCCTGGAACGGCACGTGGCGCGGGCCGCGGCGGTGGTGCTCGGTTCCTCCTCCGACCAGGTGGACCTCGCGCGGCGGCGAGGGGCGCGGGACGCGCGGCTGGCGGCGGTGGCCGTGCCGGCCGCGGCGGCGGCGCTGCCCGACGCGGGCAAGACCCGGGCGGAACTGGGCGTGGTGGAACGCCCGCTGGTCATCGCCGTCGGCAGCCTGGTGGCGCGGCGCGGGTACTCCGTCCTGCTGGACGCGGCGCGGGCGTGGCGGGTGCTGGAGCCGCTGCCGCTGCTGGTGATCGCGGGGGAGGGCCCGCTGCGGCCCGAACTGACGCGGCGGATCGCGGAGGAGGGGCTTCCGGTGCGGCTGCTGGGCCGGCGCCGGGACGCCGACCGGCTGCTCGCCGCGGCGGACGTGGCGGTGCTGCCGAGCCGCTGGGAGGGCCGGTCCCTGCTGGCGCAGGAGGCCCTGCGGGCGGGGGTGGCGCTGGTGGCCACCGAGGTCGGGGGAGTGCCGGAGCTGGTCGGCGACGCGGCGGTGCTGGTGCCGTACGGGGACTCCGGGGCGCTGGCGGGCGCGGTGGCCGCGCTCCTGGACGACCCCGAGCGGCGGGCGGCCCTCGCGGTCGCGGGCCGCGCCCAGGCCGCGACGTGGCCGTCGGAGGACGACACGGTGGCGCAGGTGCTGTCGGTGTACGACGAGCTGATGGAACGCCGCCGCTAGCCTCCGGCGGGCTGCACGGTCCGGTCCGGCCGCGGCGCCGTTGCCGGGGCTGCCGCTGCGCGGGGCTGGCCCCTCCCCGCCCTTCGCCCGTTCCCCGGGGCTCCGCCCCCAGACCCCCGCGCCTCAAACGCCGGCGAGGCTGGATTTCCGCCTGGCGGTGCTGGATTTTCCAGCCTCGCCGGCGTTTGAGGCGCGGGTCCGGGCAGAGCCCGGGGAACGGTGGAAGGGCGGGTAGGGGACAGCTCCGCGCAGCGGCCCCACCGCCCACGGACGAGGGCCGGGCCCGGCCAGGGCCTGTGGCCCCGCCTCAGGTCCGACGGACGGAGTCCGGCGCAGCGGGCCGAAGCCCGAGAGGCGCCCCGGCGCCGAGCGGTGCGAGGGCCGCGTCGGGAAATGGGACGGACGGAGTCCGGCGCAGCGGGCCGAAGCCCGAGAGGCGCCCCGGCGCCGAGCGGTGCGAGGGCCGCGTCAAGAAGGAGAAACGGTATGGCGGCGGGCGCGGAGGGCGAGGCTTAGGGAGAGGACCGTCTCCGGGTCGTCCAGGTCCGTGCCCAGGAGTTCCGAGATGCGGGCCAGGCGGTTGTACAGGGTCTGGCGGTTCAGGTGGAGCTCGCGGGCCGTTTCCGCCTTGCGGCCCGCGTGGGCCAGGTACGTCTCCAGGGTCGGGAGGAGAGGGGGGCGGGACGTGGTGTCGTGGACGCGCAGCGCGCCGATCGCCCGGTCGACGAAGGCCGCCAGGTCCGGGTGCTCGCGCAGGCGCCACAGCAGCAGGTCGATGTCCAGGCGGCGGGCGTCGTACCAGGGCCGGGCCGGCAGGCCGTGGGCGGCGGTGGCCGTCTCGGCGGCGTGCCGCAGGCCGGAGGAGGCGGCCGCCCAGCCGCCCGCGACGCCGACGACCACCGCCGGCGGGGCGGAGGCGCGGTCCAGGCCGGCCCGTTCGACGCCCGCCCGCAGCGCGGCCGCGACCCGGTCGGCGACCGCCGTGCGCTCCGACTCCGCGCGCAGCGAGACCAGCAGGGGGACGCGGCCTTCCACCGGGCGCACGCCCAGCAGGACCGGAACCCCGACCGACGACAGTTCCTCCAGTACCGCCCGGGCCAGCACCGCCCAGTTCCCCGAGGCCCCCAGCTCCGTGGACAGCCGCATCACGATCGGCAGCAGCGGCCCCGCGCCCGGCCGGAAGCCCAGGACCCGCGCCTGCGCCGGGGCGTCCTCCGCCGAGATCCGGCCCTCCGCCAGGTCCGTCAGGAAGTCGCCCCGGCCGCGCGCGGCCAGCTCCTCCTCCTGCCGCGCCTGCATCAGGACGACCGCCAGGACCCCCGCCGTGCGTTCCGCCGCCATCCGGTGGACCGGCAGCAGCGGGGCCGATACCCCCACCAGCACCACCCGCGCCCGGACCGACCCCGTGCCGTGGCCGCCGCCGGGTACGTCGACCACGACGGCGTTCGCCGGGGGCTCGGCCGCGCGCTGGCCCCGTAGCCCCTCCCACACCTGGAGCGGGTCCGCCGCGGCCTCCCCGGACACCGGCCCGGCCGCGTACAGCAGTTGGCCGTCCGGGGTCTCCAGGAAGACCGGGTTGGCCGTGAAGTCGGCCAGGATGCGCAGCACCTGCGGGATCCCGCCGCCGCCCAGCAGGGCTTCGGTACAGCGCCGGTGGACCTCCTCGGCCCGCTGGAGCAGGGCGTAGTGGCCGTTGACGATCTCGGTGTGGACCTCCTCCGTCACCGCCACGAAGGGGACCTCGCGGTGGAGTTGGACCAGGGGCAGACCGGCGGCCTTCGCGGTCTCGACGATCGTGGCGGGAAGTCGCGTGAAGCGCGGGCCCAGCTCCACGACGAGCGCGGCGATCCCCCGGTCCGCGAGACGGCGTACGAAGGCACGCTGCTCGGCGGGCCGGGTGCCCAGCCCCAGGCCCGTGGTCAGCAGCAGCTCGCCGCCCTTGAGCAGCGAGGCGATGTTCGGCACCTCGCCCGCGTGCACCCAGCGGACGGTCCGCCCGAGCCGGTCGGCGCAGGCCACCACCTCCGGGAGCCCGCTGCGCAGCCCCGGCAGCTCCAGTGCCCGCTGAACCGTGATTCCGCCCTGGTTGTCCATATCGCGGACGCTACCGGCCGCCTTGTTCCCCGCACATCACCGGGCGGTTACGGAGTCCGTTATGCCCCCGTCCGGACTGACAACTCGTCGCCCCGGCAAGGCGATTATCGGACCGCGT